>NZ_CP179750.1:730000-5695000 GCF_058628105.1 Rhodococcus sp. G6(2025) | reverse complement strand
GTAGCACCGGGCCCGTGAAATCTGGTGTGAATCTGTCGGGACCACCCGATAAGCCTGAATACTCCCTGGTGACCGATAGCGGACTAGTACCGTGAGGGAAAGGTGAAAAGTACCCCGGGAGGGGAGTGAAATAGTACCTGAAACCGTGCGCTTACAATCCGTCAAAGCCTTTGCACACTTCGGTGTGGGGGGTGATGGCGTGCCTTTTGAAGAATGAGCCTGCGAGTTAGTGGCATGTCGCGAGGTTAACCCGTGTGGGGTAGCCGTAGCGAAAGCGAGTCCGAATAGGGCGTTTTTAGTGGCATGTTCTAGACCCGAAGCGGAGTGATCTACCCATGGCCAGGTTGAAGCGACGGTAAGACGTCGTGGAGGACCGAACCCACTTAGGTTGAAAACTGAGGGGATGAGCTGTGGGTAGGGGTGAAAGGCCAATCAAACTCCGTGATAGCTGGTTCTCCCCGAAATGCATTTAGGTGCAGCGTCGCGTGTTTCTCACCGGAGGTAGAGCTACTGGATGGTCTAGGGGGCCCACAAGCTTACCGAAATCAGCCAAACTCCGAATGCCGGTGAGTGAGAGCGCGGCAGTGAGACTGCGGGCGATAAGGTTCGTAGTCGAGAGGGAAACAGCCCAGATCGCCAGCTAAGGTCCCTAAGCGTGTACTAAGTGGAAAAGGATGTGGGGTCGCGAAGACAACCAGGAGGTTGGCTTAGAAGCAGCCACCCTTGAAAGAGTGCGTAATAGCTCACTGGTCAAGTGATCCTGCGCCGACAATGTAGCGGGGCTCAAGTACACCACCGAAGCTGCGGCATTCACACAATGCACCCCCTTGATTCTGCGGAGTCTTGGGCAGTGGTGTGGATGGGTAGGGGAGCGTCGTGTGGCCATGGAAGCGGCGGGGTGACCCAGCCGTGGAGGCCACACGAGTGAGAATGCAGGCATGAGTAGCGAAAGACGAGTGAGAAACTCGTCCGCCGAATGACCAAGGGTTCCTGGGCCAGGTTAATCCGCCCAGGGTGAGTCGGGACCTAAGACGAGGCCGACAGGCGTAGCCGATGGACAACGGGTTGATATTCCCGTACCCGTGTGAACGCGCCCCTGGTGAATCAGTGATACTAACCATCCTGAAGCGTCCTTACGCCCCTTCGGGGGCCCTGGATGTGGATGCATGGGACCTGATCTGGTAGTAGCCAAGCGATGGGGTGACGCAGGAAGGTAGCTGAGCCAGTCAGTGGTAATACTGGTGTAAGCCTGTAGGGCGAATGGTAGGCAAATCCGCCATTCACACAGCCTGAGAGGTGACGCATAGCCGAATGAGGCGAATTCAGTGATCCTATGCTGCCGAGAAAAGCCTCTAGCGAGCTTTCACACGGCCCGTACCCCAAACCGACACAGGTGGTCAGGTAGAGAATACTAAGGCGATCGAGATAACTATGGTTAAGGAACTCGGCAAAATGCCCCCGTAACTTCGGGAGAAGGGGGGCCTCGTCCGGTGATCACTCTTGCAGTGTGAGCTGGGTGGGGCCGCAGAGACCAGTGAGAAGCGACTGTTTACTAAAAACACAGGTCCGTGCGAAGTCGTAAGACGATGTATACGGACTGACGCCTGCCCGGTGCTGGAAGGTTAAGAGGACCGGTTAGCTCTTCGGAGCGAAGCTGAGAATTTAAGCCCCAGTAAACGGCGGTGGTAACTATAACCATCCTAAGGTAGCGAAATTCCTTGTCGGGTAAGTTCCGACCTGCACGAATGGCGTAACGACTTCTCAGCTGTCTCAACCATAGACTCGGCGAAATTGCATTACGAGTAAAGATGCTCGTTACGCGCGGCAGGACGAAAAGACCCCGGGACCTTCACTACAGCTTGGTATTGGTGTTCGGTTCGGTTTGTGTAGGATAGGTGGGAGACTGTGAAGCGCTCACGCCAGTGAGTGTGGAGTCGTTGTTGAAATACCACTCTGATCGTATTGGACCTCTAACCTCGGACCATGATCTGGTTCAGGGACAGTGCCTGGTGGGTAGTTTAACTGGGGCGGTTGCCTCCCAAAATGTAACGGAGGCGCCCAAAGGTTCCCTCAGCCTGGTTGGCAATCAGGTGTCGAGTGCAAGTGCACAAGGGAGCTTGACTGTGAGACTGACAGGTCGAGCAGGGACGAAAGTCGGGACTAGTGATCCGGCACCGGCAAGTGGAAGCGGTGTCGCTCAACGGATAAAAGGTACCCCGGGGATAACAGGCTGATCTTCCCCAAGAGTCCATATCGACGGGATGGTTTGGCACCTCGATGTCGGCTCGTCGCATCCTGGGGCTGGAGTAGGTCCCAAGGGTTGGGCTGTTCGCCCATTAAAGCGGCACGCGAGCTGGGTTTAGAACGTCGTGAGACAGTTCGGTCTCTATCCGCCGCGCGCGTTAGAAACTTGAGGAAGGCTGTCCCTAGTACGAGAGGACCGGGACGGACGAACCTCTGGTGTGCCAGTTGTTCCACCAGGAGCACCGCTGGTTAGCTACGTTCGGAAGGGATAACCGCTGAAAGCATCTAAGCGGGAAGCCTGTTCCAAGATGAGGTTTCTCACCCCCTCGAGGGGGTAAGGCCCCCGGCAGACCACCGGGTTGATAGGCCAGAACTGGAAGTCCGGTAACGGATGCAGGTGACTGGTACTAATAGGCCGAGGACTTACCACAAAGAAGCTACGCGTCCACTGTGCAGTATCTGAAACAACACACAGATACTCATTTCAACCCCACCGGTCACCCAGCAGGGTGCACCCGTTGAGGGAACAAAAGAAATTGAGTGTGTGACAGTTTCATAGAGTTACGGCGGCCATAGCGGAGGGGAAACGCCCGGTCCCATTCCGAACCCGGAAGCTAAGCCCTCCAGCGCCGATGGTACTGCACCCGACAGGGTGTGGGAGAGTAGGACACCGCCGAACATCCGTTACCGAAAGCCCCCCAACCTTGTTGGGGGGCTTTCGGCATTCCAAGGCACGAACACCGATGCCGCACATGTCTTTTCACCCCGGCGCACCGCCGGCCAGGACCTGCAGTGCGCGGGACGCCAGATGCAGATTCAGGCGGGTGTCGACGCTGCGGAGGTCACGCCCGGTCAATTCGTGAATGCGGGACATCCGGTATCGCAGGGTGCTGCGGTGGATCCTGAGTGCCTGTGCGGTTTCGTCGTACTTGCCACCGCATTCGAGGTATTGGGCCAGCGTGGCCGTCATCGTGCTGCGGTGTTCCCGGTCGTAGTCGAGCAACGGGCCGAGCCATTCCTGCACGAATGCCTCGACGTCTCCGGTGCTGCTGTGCGAGTCGAGGATGCGGTAGACGCCGAGTTCGTCGAACAGCGCGACGCCGCGGGGCGACAGCGACTGCTTTCTGATCTCGAGCGCCCGTATCGCGTGGGTGTACGAGTCGGGTAGGCCACTGGGGGACGTGCATTCGGATCCGACACCGATCACTCCGACCGCGGGCCCGAGCGACTTCTCCAACGCCGTGAAGATGAGGTTCACATCTGTTTTTGCGTCCATCACGGCGGCGAGGATCCCGGTTCGGTGTTCGTTACCGTGGACGAGGAGGGCCGACGAGTCGGAGGACGTCAGGTGGCGCCGTAAGGCTTCCGTGACGGACTCGACGGGTGTGTCCGGCCCCCAGTGCACTGCCAGGACGCGTTGCGGGGTGTGCAGGTCGTAGCCGAGTGCGTCGGCGCGCGAGTAAGCGCTGTCGTCGTCGGTGCCGCCGAGCAGGTCGGCGCCCAGGTCGCGGCTGAGCCGCGCCTCCGTCTCGGCCAGTGATCTGCGGTGCGACATGTCGACGGCGAGCATCGTCGCGGCGTGTTCGAGGGCCACCGTGTCGAGATCGGTTGCCCGATGTTCCGGGTCCGACAGGTAGAGGACGCCGAGAAGTGTCTGGCCGGGCCGGACTATCTGCACGATCCGATTGTCGTGCCGGAGCGGGTGCCCTTCCATCGCGGCACGGCGCAGGACGTCGACTCGGTTCCCGCCGCCGATCTTGCGGTACCGCGGGGCCTTGTCCGGGCCGGCCCAGACGCGGAGATTGCCGAAGGCGTCCTCGACTCCGACGGCGAGTCCGGTCATCAGGTGGAGTGTCTCGGCGATGGCGGTCTCGTCGGCGCCGGTCGCTGCGAGGCGCCCGAACGTGTCGTGGATCTTCGCTTGCTCCTCGAGCCGCAGGGCCCGCGCTCCGAGCGCGGTGATCTCGTCCGTGGCCTCACGTAATTGACGTTCGTGTGTGGCTGCCCGGGAGCGAAGCGATGCGGCGCGCAGGGCCGACCCGGTGTGCTGAATGAGCAGCTCGAGGAGGGTGGCCTGCACCGGGGTCGGCGGGTAGTCGGCCCGGAGGGTGAGCGACACCGGCCTCGACCACGAATCGTCGAGCAGCACGCGTTGACGCCAGACGTCGTCGGATTCGTCCGTCAGAACCGACTCGGATTCCACCGTGAAGGGACCGAGTTCAGGGAGAGCTTCGACCAGCAGGGCGAGAATCTCGTCGCGGTTCCCGCAGTCGTGCATGTGCGCGGTGACGGCCACGACCGCGGACAGGTTCGTCGCCCGCGGCGTGTGATCCACCCTCGGGTCTGGGGCTGCTTCCAGATCCATGGCTTGGAACTACCCCGTTTTGCGCCGTCGAAACCGGGACGCTGTCCGCTGAGGCCGGATTTCGGGGGATTCTTTCGTTCCGCGGTGACCATGTGGCGAGACGGATCAGCCGCCAATCTTGGTTACTGAGGGGTGGCACAATGACCCAATCCAATAATTGGCACGATCCCGATCTGAACATGATTCGCGATGTCGTCGCGCACACGTCGGACGGGTGCGAGGGCTGTCTCGCACTCGGTACCCGCTGGGAGCACCTGATGTTGTGCCTGACGTGCGGCTATGTCGGATGCAGTGACGGATCACCGATGCGGCACGCGCGACACCACGCCGAACGCAGCGGTCATCCGATCGTCCAATCGCTTCACGCGGGGGACAACTGGCGCTGGTGCTTCGTGCACGACGCCCAGATTTGCACGCCGTATCCGGCGACCGGGGCCCGGGTGGTCGCACCGAGCCTGGTGCCCGGACCGTCGGAGGACCTCAGACACGGTCTCCGTATCGCGAAATCGCAGTGACGATCGCCGACCAGACGGCGTCCGCCTGAATCTCCGGGGGAGCGTCGTCGAGCCAGCGTGGGCGCACCGGGGTTCCGCCGGAGCGCGGCGGCACCGGAAGCGGTCCGGGAACTGCGGAGTAGGCGTCCGACGCCGACACCGGGGAGTGCGAAGCGTCGAACGAGGAACGGGTCGTCTCCTCGTGTGCGCCGTGCCTGAGTTGGAGAACCTCCTGTCCCTCCCGTCCGCGCAAGAGGAAGAAGAGCAGCGGGTCCTCGTCGAGCACCCACGCTGCCTGATACAGCACCGCGGCAGCGTGACGGCACGGCACGTCCCACTCCTCGCAGGTGCACGTCGCGTCGGCATCGAACATCGACGGTACGAGTGACACGTCGACGGCAGCGAGGTCGTCGTCGAGTTCCCGAGGGAGCGTCCCACTCGACAACTGGGCGACGTGACCGCTCCGCGACGCGAGGGTGGCGAGCACCTCGCCCCACTGGCGCTCGTCCAGCTGGTCCACCCGGATCCGCACGTGCAGGCTTTCCTCGTCCGTGTGCACGTCCGCGGAGACGAGCCCGGCCGCGAACGTGAGCGGACCGACCACTCCGCCACGGGCGTAGGCGCGTCCGCGTTTCAGCGTGTCCGAGTCGAGCGCGGCGTGCTCGACGTCGTCGACCCACCGCTGCGCCCACCAGGTCTTGCCGCGGGTGCGTCGGCCCTTCTGCGCCGGGAATCGGGGAAGCGTGACGGCGTCGGTCACAGGTCACCTCCGAAGTCGTAGTCGGGGCTCAGAGCCACCAGCCGGGTGAGTTCGCGGTCGGTCAGTTCGGTGAAGGCGTCGGCGCCGTGTGACAGGACAGAGTTGGCGAGCTGCCGCTTGGAGGCGAGCATGCCGGCGATGCGTTCCTCGATGGTTCCCGCGGTGACGAGCCGGTGGACGACGACCGGGTGGGTCTGCCCGATGCGGTAGGCGCGGTCAGTGGCCTGGTCCTCGACCGCCGGGTTCCACCAGCGATCGAAGTGGACGACGTGATCGGCCCGGGTGAGGTTCAACCCGGTACCGGCGGCCTTGAGGGACAGGATCAGGACGGGGATGTCGCCGTTCTGGAAGCGTTGGACCAGCTCCTCCCGGGCGGCGACGGAAGTGCCACCGTGCAGGAATTCGCAGCCCACCCCGCGCGTCGTCAGGTGCCGCCGCAGCAGCCGCCCCATCGCGGTGAAGTGGGTGAACACCAGCGAACGCCCGCCCTCCGACAGGTTGGTGTCCACCAGTTCGTCGAGCAGACCGATCTTGTGGGAGCGGCCGGTGAGCGCGGCGTGCTCCTCGCCAAGGTACTGGGCGGGGTGATTGCAGATCTGCTTGAGGCCGGTCAGCAGCGACACGATGCTGCCGCGCCGCCCGATGCCGTCGCTCGTCTCGATCT
The DNA here is from genome assembly GCF_058628105.1 of Rhodococcus sp. G6(2025). NCBI lineage: Bacteria > Bacillati > Actinomycetota > Actinomycetes > Mycobacteriales > Nocardiaceae > Rhodococcus > Rhodococcus sp. G6(2025). The sequence goes on along the minus strand of NZ_CP179750.1, from coordinate 5,688,473 downwards.
GCTCCATCGCCTCGCGGACGAGGGCCTCGTACATTCCGGCCTGTTCCGGGGTGAGCGTGACATCCAGATCGATCTCCGTCTTCGGCGGAAGCTCGGGGGCGATCCCCGGATCGGACTTCGTGCGCCGGAGGACGAACGGCGAGATCAACGCCGCCAACTCCGCCGCGCGGTCGATTCCGTCCTCAGCGGCCGAGCCGTCGTAGCGGCGGCGGAACTGCGCGTACGGACCGAGGAGGCCCGGTGTGACGCCGTCGAGGATCGACCAGAGGTCGCTGAGTCTGTTCTCCACCGGTGTCCCGGTGAGGGCGACGCGGGCCAGGCCCGGAATCGTCCGCAGGGCCCGGGTGACGGATGCCGCGCGGTTCTTCAGGTGCTGCGCCTCGTCCGCGACGACCAGACCCCACACAGTCCGGGCGAGTACGTCGCCATCGAGCCGCATCGTCGCGTACGTGGTGAGGACGACGATGTCGCCGCCGGGTGTGACCGTCTCACCGGGCGGACGCCGCTTCGGACCGTGGTGGACGAGGACACCGGTGCCCGGTGCGAAGCGTTCGATCTCCCGTCGCCAGTTCCCCAGCAGTGACGCGGGACAGACCACCAAGGTGGGTCCAGCCGTTTCCGGCGTCTGCTGACGGTGCAGGTGAAGTGCGATGAGAGTCAACGTCTTTCCCAGGCCCATGTCGTCGGCGAGACAGGCGCCCAGGCCTCGTGACGTGAGCCCGGCCAGCCAGCGGAACCCGGTCAGCTGGTAGTCCCGCAACTGCGCGCGCAGGGCTGCCGGGGCCGGCACGGCCTCCGGATCCTGGTCGGACAGCTCACGCGCCACCGCCGCGGCCGCGCCGTAGGAGTCGACGCGGACGTCCTCCTCTCCGCGCCGGGCCCGGCCGGTCAGCGACGCCCGCAGGGCCTCGATCGACGTCATCGTTCCGGTCCGCCGCTGGAGGGTCTTTCGTATCAATGCCGAGTCCGCGACGACGTATCGGTTGCGGAGTTTCACGACCGCGCGCTCCGCCGACACCAACTCTTCCATTTCTTCACGGGTCAGAACGTCGTCCCCCACCGCGATGCGCCAGTCGAAGTCGAAGGCGCGGTCGCCGCCGAAAGCGGCTGCGCCCTCGCGGGACCCGGGTTCGCCGAGGATCATGCGGGTCGAGGTGCGCGCGACCAATTCGCGCGGCCAATGGATCTCGACTCCTCGTTCGCGCAGCCGACGGCCGGCGTCCCCGGCGAGGGAGGCCAGGTCGTCGTCCTCGAGTCGGATGCGGTGCGGCGCCTCAGCTCGCAGCAGGTCTTCGAGCGGAGCCCAATCCTGGGCGGCGCGGCGGAGGGCGTCGAGGACCGCGATCCGGGGGTCGGAGGCGAACGCGGACTCGGCGAGCGTCGGATGCCGCCACAGGTCGACGGCGTCGCACACCACCCCGGGGCGCGCGAGACCGTGCACCTGGACCGTGGCGTCGAACTCGCTGTCCGAGAGGTCGCCCTTGCCGGGATCGACGGGGTCGATCCGCAACGACAACGCGATCGCATCGGGTGCCAGGGCGTCCGCCCAGGCCCGGAGTTCGGGCGAGGTCTCGGCGTTCCACCCCAGGTAGGGCCCGTCGTCGGCCGGCGACACGAGTCGCGGGATCGTATCGACGGCAGCGGTGAGGAAGTCGCGCAGCACGTCCACCGCGGCGGGGAGGCGAACTCCGGCGGCGGACGGATCCCCGAGCGGAATGGCGCGCGCTTCCGGCGGGAGCGCGGCGGCCAGCAGCCGCAGATGCGACTCGTCCTCGTCGTCGAGAACGCCCAGCCGCCAGCTGTCGCGGCCACCCGGCGTGACCGCGGGAAGGACCTTGCCCGCCCCGACGTATCCGAGAGCGGTCCGGGTGCAGGCGGCCCAGAACGCGACCGATCGATGGGTTGTCTCGCCGGGTCGCAGTGCCAGGAGCATCGGCAGCGCGTCGGCGAGCGAGACGCTCTGCGTCGGAACGCGTTCCACGGTGCTTCCGATTGCCATCCGGGTGTGGGAATCGATACTCGGTGGCAGCGGCCCGTCCGGGGAATCACGCCAGAACGCCAGGCGGGAGTCGCGCGGAGGATCGGACGGCACGAAGGTGGCCGCACAGGCGGCGAGGATGGGCCCTGCTGTCACTACTGCGCCTTTCGCCTGGTTTACAGTACGCCGTACGTCAACGAGGCGGCGGACGGAATTGTTCCCGGGCGCCGTGGGAAGATCTCGGCATGGGTAGAAGCGCGACACCGGAGGGCGACCCCGCCCGCACCATGGAGCTGCTGTGGGGTGGCGGCAGTACGCCGATCTCGCGCCCCCGCAACGGGAAGCCGAGCCTGACGCTCGACCGGATCGTCGAGGCCGCCATCTCCGTCGCGGATGCGGAAGGGCTGGACGCCGTCTCGATGCGCCGGCTGGCAGCCGAACTCGGCGCCGGCGCGATGTCGCTGTACACGCACGTTCCCGGAAAGACGGAACTGGTGGAGGTGATGCTCGATCGCGCGCTGTCCACACTCGAGCCGGCCGACGACACCGATGCGGGGTGGCGCGAGCGTCTCGCGGCCGCCGCTCACGACTACTTCCAACTGCTGTGCGCCCACCCGTGGATGCTCGGCGTCGTTGCGCTGAGCCGGCCGGTTCTGGGGCCCGGCGGGATGGCCAAGTACGAGCGGGAACTACGTGCGGTCGAGGGGCTGGGACTGTCGGACCTCGACATGGACTCCGTCGTCACGCTTCTCGACAGTTTCGTCGCGGGCGCGGCGCGCGCCGCGGTGGATGCGGCCGCGCTCGCCGCCCAGGGGGAGGCGGACAGCGAATGGTGGCAGCGCGTTGCTCCGCACTTCGAAAAGGTCTTCGACCTCAACCGGTTCCCGCTGGCCGCCCGGGTCGGGGCCTCGGCGGGGGAACACCACGACGCTGCGTACGCGCCTGCCCACGCCTTCGAATTCGGGCTGGCCCGGCTACTCGACGGAGTCGGCGCCCTCATCGTCGACGGCGGAACCGGCGGGGAGTAGTTCGGCGGGAACGGCCAGCGTGGTCGGTTCGACACGGCCGCGCAGGGTGACGGTGTCGGTGAGTTGCCACCGCCTGCGCTCGTCGTCGGATGCCGCGTCGATCGCCCGCTCGGACGCGACGACGTGTCCGGACACGTTCTTGGCGAGTTCGGACAACCGCGCCGCCTCGTTGACCGGATCGCCGATCACCGTGTACTCGAAACGTTCGTGGGCGCCGATGTTTCCGGCCACGGCGCGACCAGCCGCCACTCCGATTCCCGCATCGCACTCCGGTACCTCGGCGGTGAGCCGTTCGCGGAGGGCCCGAGCGGCGGACAGCGCGGCGCCTGCATGGTCGTCGAGCGCCACGGGTGCCCCGAAGATGGCCAGCGCTGCGTCACCTTCGAACTTGTTGACGAACCCGTCTCGCCGATCGACCTCGTCGACGACCACGTTGAAGAAGCGGTTGAGCAGGTCCACGACCTCCCCGGGCGACCGGGTGGCTGCGATCGTGGTGGACCCGATGATGTCGACGAACAGGACCGCCACGTCACGTTCCTCCCCGCCGAGTTCGGGGTTGTGGCGGAGGGCCTGGGACGCCACTTCCTGCCCGACGTGGCGCCCGAACAGGTCGCGGATCCGCTCGCGTTCGCGGAGTCCCTCGGCCATCCGGTTGAACCCGGTCTGCAGCGCGCCGAGTTCGGTGCCGTCGTACACGACGACCTCGGCGTCGAGATCGCCCTCCGCCACCTTCGCCATGCCCAGCGACACCGAGCGGATGGGTGCCTCGGTGGCACGGACACTGATCACGACCAGCAGCAGGCCGAAGAGCAGGATCACACCACCCAGCGCGAGGATCGACACCGCGAGGCTGGTCGGACTCGCCGGCCGGATGAAACTGAAGATCGCGATGAGCATCAGACCGAGCACGGGAACACCCGTCCCGAGGATCCACGCCAGTGCGGTGCGGCCGGTGATGCCCAGGGTTCGGCGGGGTCGCGGTCCGTCCGATCCCAGTGCCCGGGCGGCGATGGGGCGGAGGGCGAACTCCGTCAGCAGGTAGCAGAACGCGGAGACCGTGATCCCGGCCAACGCAATCGTGAACGCGACCTTCGGAATGGTCTGGGGATCGATGATGCCGTACAAAGTCGTGAAGAACACCAGCCCAATGCCCCACAACGCCGCCTGGACACGCGTCAGACGCCACGGTGCGCGAAACGCCGCCGACCGGTCGTGGTCGGTGGGCACGTCGTCCTCCGTCGCCCACCGGAGATCCGACACCAGTCGCTTGGTGCCCCACGTCACGCCGACCAGGACCGCGCACAGCACGAACACGGGCACCGCGACGAAGTTGGCGATCACGAACTCGCTCGACCACACACTCGGGCCGGGGACCACGACACTGACGAGCAGGCAGGTGATCACCGCGCCGACCAGGTTGGTGAACACCAGCGGGGCGGTCAGCAGCAGCTGGACACGGATCCGCCGCCTGCGGGGACTCTCGTCCGGTGACCCGAGCAACCACGACCCCAGCGGGGCGACGGATCGACGGGGGCTGCGCATAGTCATTCGAGACTAGTCGGCGCGATCCCTTAGGGTGGGCGGGTGCGCCTAGTGATTGCCAGATGCCGAGTCGACTACGTAGGCCGTTTGACGGCACATCTGCCCACCGCTCGTCGCCTGTTGTTGATCAAGGCCGACGGTTCCGTGAGCATCCACGCCGACGACCGCGCCTACAAGCCGCTGAACTGGATGAGCCCGCCCTGCTGGCTCGTCGAAGACACCGTGGAAGACGCCGAAGCGCTGTGGGTGGTGACCAACAAGGCCGGTGAGGAACTGCGGATCACCATCGAGGAGATCGAGCACGACTCCCGTCACGAACTCGGTGTCGATCCGGGGCTCGTCAAGGACGGTGTCGAGGCGCACCTGCAGGAGCTGCTCGCCGAACACGTCGAAACGCTCGGCAGCGGTTACACGCTCGTCCGGCGCGAGTACATGACGGCCATCGGTCCCGTCGACCTGCTGTGCCGGAACGCCGACGGGGCTTCCGTCGCCGTGGAGATCAAGCGCCGCGGAGACATCGACGGTGTCGAGCAACTCACCCGGTACCTCGAACTGCTCAACCGGGATCCGCTGCTGGCGCCGGTGAGCGGTGTCTTCGCCGCCCAGCAGATCAAGCCGCAGGCCAAAACCCTTGCCACCGACCGCGGAATCCGGTGCCTGGTGCTCGACTACGAAGCGCTGCGCGGCACCGAGAGCACCGAGTTCCGGCTCTTCTGAGGCCTAGGCTGAACCCGTGCCCCGTCGTAAACCGCAGCGAAAGAACACACGCCGCAACGCGCCCCCGGACACGTCCGAGGGCTCGCTGTTCGGTAGTGCAATGATGCGTCAGGAATCCGGGCCCGCGGGCTTCGCCGACGAGAGCTTCATCGTGCGCACGATCCCCGGGGCCCGGGCCACCAAGTCCTACCGGTGCCCCGGCTGCGATCACGACATCCGGCCGGGCGTCGCCCACCTGGTCACCTGGCCGGCCGAATACGGCGGAGCCGAGGACCGGCGGCACTGGCACACCGGGTGCTGGTCGGGACGCAGCACCCGGGGCCTCACACGCAGGTGGTCCTAGCTTCCCGTCTTCACGGTCCGCTGATCCGCCGTCCGGTTCGCCGGGTTCTTCTCGACGGCGGACAGCACTGCAGTGTCCTCGTCGGAGTTGTCCGTCTCGTCCGCGGAGTTCTTCCCGGACTCGTTCTGCGCGGACTTCCGGTCCGCGCCACCGGCCGTTGCCGACTTGCTGTTCGTGTGCTCGGTGGAGCGCTTCTCCGAGCTCGATGCCGCGGTGTCGGGCTGCGCGTCCAATAGTTCGCTCTCCCGGTTGACCGACGCCAACATTGCGGGAACGGAATCGAGCTGTCCCCGAATCCCCAAGAGCTGCGCCAGGATCCGGCCGCGGAGTACGCGAAGTTCTTCCGCCAGTTCCTTGGCGTGGGCGATCTTGCGCTCCGACTGGTCGGTGGCCGCCTGCAGCCTGCGCTCCGCCTCGTGTGTGGCGTCGGCGAGACGACGCTGCGCCTCGGCCTTGCTGGTGGACTCGAGCTCGTTGACCGCCGTGATCGTCTTCTGGCGGCGCTCGGACATCGCGAGGTCGAAGTCTTCCTGCACCTGCGACCGACGCAGTTCGGCCTCGGCGGCGAGGCGGTCGCGCTCGGACTGAGCGGCCTCGACGATCCTCGCCGCCTCCGTGCGGGCCTTCGCCATGGTCTGCTCGTGCTGAATCTCGAGAGCGCTCCGGCGGTCTTCGAGTTCCGCGACCAGCGACTCGTACTGGCCGCGGAGCTGCGCGCCCTCCTGCTCGGCGACGGAGATCATCTCGGCGGCGTCGGCCTCGGCCTTCGCGCGCACCTCGGACGCCTCGTCCGACGCGAGCCGGAGCATGCGCGAGATGCGGTCGCTCATTCCCTCCGCGGTGGTCGGCGGAACGGACAGGCGGTCGACATCCTTGCGCAGATCGTCGATCTCGTCCCGCGCATCGTCGAGCTGCTTGGCGAGATCCCGCGCCTGCGCCGCCGCGGCGTCGCGGTCGGCGGCAGTGACGCGGAGCTCGGCGTCGAATCGCTCGAAGTAGTTGCGTACCTCGTCCCGGTCGAATCCCTTGCGCACGGTGGAAAAGGGAAGGGGGATCGAACCACGGTCCTGCTCGTTTACCATGGCCGCCAATCTACCTGGGCAAAGTAGAACTTGTCTCTGCGCCTGGTACCCGGCGGCCGGCCACAGCTCTAGTGGGTCGCCGACGGCTCGACGAGCTCGACGAGAACTCCGCCCGCATCCTTCGGGTGGACGAAATTGATGCGCGAATCGGCGGTGCCGCGGCGCGGTGCGTCGTACAGCAGCCGTACACCGCGCTCGCGCAACTGGGCGGAGATGGCGTCGATGTCCGTGACGCGGTACGCGAGCTGCTGGAGACCGGGGCCGCTGCGATCGATGAACTTGGCGATGGTCGAGTTCTCGTTCAACGGTGCGAGAAGCTGCAGCGCGGTGCTGCCCTCGGGGGAGCCGACCACGCTCAGCATCGCTTCGCGTACGCCCTGCTCCTCGTTCACCTCTTCGTGCGTCGACACCATGCCGAGGTGTTCGGAGTACCACGCGATGGCGGCGTCGAGGTCGGGAACCGCGATGCCGACGTGGTCGATGGCGGTCACCAGGTCCGAGGACAGCGGTGACGTGGTCTGGGTGGGGGAGGACTGTGTCATGCTCCCGACGTTAGCGCTACCGTTTCGGTAGTTCTCGTCGGGATGTGACTTCCGTCGCCCCGCACCTGTCTACTCGTCTCACGCGGAGGAAATCGTGACCAGTTCTGTGATCGTCGCCGGAGCCCGGACCCCGATGGGCCGGTTGCTGGGTTCGTTGAAGGATGTGTCGGGTTCGGATCTGGGTGGCGTGGCGATTCGTGGTGCGTTGGAGAAGGCGGGCGTCGCTCCCGAGCAGGTCGAGTACGTGATCATGGGTCAGGTGCTGACGGCGGGGGCGGGTCAGATCCCGGCGCGGCAGGCTGCGGTGGCCGCGGGGATCGGGATGGATGTGCCGGCCCTGACCATCAACAAGGTGTGTCTGTCGGGGATCGACGCGATCGCATTGGCGGATCAGCTGATCCGGGCCGGCGAGTTCGACGTCGTCGTCGCCGGGGGTCAGGAGTCGATGTCGCGCGCCCCGCACCTGCTGGAGAAGTCGCGGGAGGGTTTCAAGTACGGCGACGTCACGATGCGCGACCACATGGCCTTCGACGGGTTGTACGACATCTTCACCGATCAGGCGATGGGGAGTCTGACCGAGGCGAAGAACGCGGAGGACGGGCAGCGGATCAGCCGCGAGGAGCAGGACGCGTTCGCGGCCGCGTCGCATCAGAAGGCGGCCCGGGCCTGGAAGGACGGGGTGTTCGACGACGAGGTGGTGCCGGTGCCGGTGCCGCAGCGCAAGGGTGATCCGGTGCTGGTCGGCTCCGACGAGGGCGTGCGCGGCGATACGACGGTCGAATCCCTGGCCAGGCTGCGGCCGGCGTTCAGTAAGGACGGCACGGTCACCGCAGGGTCGGCGTCGCAGATCTCCGACGGTGCGGCCGCTGTCGTGGTGATGAGCAAGGCGAAGGCGCAGGAACTCGGGGTGTCGTGGATCGCCGAGATCGGCGCGCACGGGGTGGTGGCGGGTCCGGATTCGACGTTGCAGTCGCAGCCGGCGCGGGCCATCGCGAAGGCGTGCGCCAAGGAGGGGATCGACCCCAAGGAGCTGGATCTGGTGGAGATCAACGAGGCCTTCGCCGCGGTGGGGATCGCGTCGACGCGGGAGCTGGGGTTGGATCCGGAGATCGTGAACGTCAACGGCGGGGCGATCGCGATGGGGCACCCGCTGGGGATGTCGGGGGCGCGGATCGCATTGCATCTGGCGTTGGAGCTGCGTCGTCGCGGCGGGGGTGTGGGCGCTGCGGCGCTGTGCGGTGGTGGCGGCCAGGGTGACGCCCTGATCGTGCGCGTCCCCAAGGCGTGACACGACGACAGTCCGTGGTGGTGTATCTCACACCACTACGGACTGTCGTAGATGGTCGGGCACAATGGTCGTCATGGCGAACGTCTTCGATCTCAGCACCACGGCCAAGCGCTTCCGATTTGTCGCAATTCTGGAGGCCTTCACCTGGCTCGGCCTCCTCATCGGCATGGCCTTCAAGTACCTGCCTGCCGACGGCAACGAGATCGGCGTGAAGATCTTCGGCCCCATCCACGGCGGCGTCTTCGTCCTGTACCTGCTCATCTCGCTGTGGACCGCCCGCAAGCTGAGCTGGAATCTGGTCACCACCTTCTGGGCGCTCGTCGCCAGCGTCCCGCCGTTCGGCACCGTCGTATTCGAGGTCTGGGCGGCCCGCACCGGCCGGATGGGCGAACTGTCCCGGTCGAGCGCAGTGAAGAGTGAACCGTCGCTCGTCTGATCCACTCCGCGGTAGGCACGGCCCGCATTCCGGTGCGCGCTCAAATCGTGACAAACTGGTGGACGTGACTCGACCAGGTTCTCGTCCGTCAGCGCGTTCCTCAGCAGTGGCCGCAGCCATGAGCGGAGCAGTCGATCTCTCCGCCCTCAAGGAGCGTGCGGCCGCTCCGCCCCCGCCGGCGCCCGCACCCTCCGGGGACGGCGCCGCTCCGGCCGCACCCGGGAGTACCGGACTCGCCCCCGTCATCGACGTCACCGAGGCGACGTTCGAGGCGGAGGTGCTCGTCCGGTCCCAGCAGGTCCCGGTGGTCGTCGACCTGTGGGCCACCTGGTGCGAGCCGTGCAAACAACTCTCACCCCTGCTCGAAAAGCTGGCACACGAGGCAGGCGGCACCTGGGTGCTCGCCAAGGTCGACGTCGATGCCAACCCGCGCATCGCGCAGGCCTTCGGCGTCCAGTCCGTCCCGACCGTCGTCGCCATCGCCGGCGGACAGCCGCTCGCCGACTTCCAGGGCGCTCAGCCCGAACCTCAACTGCGCCAGTGGCTCGCCGCCGTCCAGCAGGCAACCGCCGGAAAGCTGTCCGGACCGCCGGCCGCGGACGGGAACGCCGACGAGCCCGAGCCGGAGGACCCGCGCTTCGTGGCCGCCGAGGCCGCGCTCGACGAAGGCGACCTGTCGGCAGCCGAAGCCGAGTTCCAGAAGATCCTCGACGAGGAACCGGCCAACACCGAGGCGCAAGGCGCGATCCGCCAGGTGCGTTTCCTCGCCCGCGTGCAGTCCGTCGATCCCGGCGCCGTCGCCGCGGCGGACGCCGCCCCGAACGACATCGACGCCCAGCTGCAGGCCGCGGACGTCGAGGTCTATTCCCAGGCCCCGGACGCGGCGTTCGCCCGGCTCATCGGAGTCGTCGCCCGCAGCGCCGGCGACGACAAGACGCGGGTACGGACACGTCTGCTGGAACTGTTCGAACTGTTCGACCCGGCCGAATCGGTCGTCATGACCGCGCGCCGGAAACTCGCCGCCGCACTGTACTGACGAGAAAACCGGGGTGAGTGCCGACGGCACTCACCCCGGTTTTCTCGTCTGATGGTCAGCTTCGAACGCGCTCCACCCGTCCGACCAGGAAGACGTACGACGCGATCCCGACCGCGGTCACCACGGTCATGTAGACGAATCCCGGCGCGAAGCTGTCGTCGGTGACGAGCAACCCGATCACGATGGGTGTCGCGATCGACGACAGGTTGCCGATGAAGTTGAACATTCCACCGGTGAGCCCGAGCAGTCGTTCCGGCGCGAGTGCCGACACCAGCGACCACGTGATCGACGCGAGCCCGTTGCCGAAGAACGCGATGGACAGGAACACGATCACCATCGCCGTCGAGTCGGTGAAGTTGGCGCCGATCACCGCAACGGTCAGCAACAGTCCCACAATGATCGGGCCCTTGCGGGCGACTCCGAGAGACACCCCCTTGCGTAGCAGGAAGTCGGAGAAGACTCCGGAGAACAGCACCCCCACGAGTGCCGCGACGAACGGCAGCGAGGCGAGGAATCCGGACTTGATGTAATCCATTTCCCGGTACTCGACGAGGTACGTGGGGAACCAGGTGAGGAAGAACCACAGCGTCGACGTGAGGCAGAACTGCCCCAGGTAGATTCCCCACAGCTTGCGCCGGCCGAGGACGGTGGCGACATCGTTCCGGGTCACGGCCGGACGTTCGGGCTGCTGCTCGTCCAGGAGGTCGACGAGTCCGCCGCCGTCGCGGATCAGGTCGATCTCGGCGTCGTTCGCCCGCGAATCGCGTGGCTCGCGGTAGAACGCGTACCACACGGCACCCCAGACCGCCCCGATCGTTCCGGTCACGATGAATACCCAGTGCCACGACAGCACGGACTGCAGCCAGGACAGGAACGGCGTGAGCAGGGCCAGTCCGATGAACTGCCCGGACGTGTAAAAGCCGATCACCGTCGCACGTTCCCGCTCGGGGTACCAGGCCGTCGCGACCCGATTGTTGATCGGATACGCGGGCGCCTCGAACACACCGACCAGCAGGCGCAACGCGATGAGCGCCACGAAGCCACCGATGACCCCCATGAACGCGGTCGCGACCGACCACAGGATGAGGCAGCCGGGGTAGAGCAGTCTCGGGGGAATCCGGTCGACCAGCCATCCACCGGGAATCTGCAGCGCCGCATAGGTCCAGCCGAACGCCGACAGGAGAAGTCCCTGCTGCGCCTTGGTGAGGTCCATTTCGTCCGCGATCGCGGGCATCGCGATAGACAGGTTCGCCCGGTCCATGTAGTTGATGACGACGGTCACGAACAGCATCACCGCGATGAGAACGCGCGCCTTCGACGCCTGCGCGGCCACCGTAGTGGACTTGCCGATCTTCTGGGTCTGCACCATTGCCCTCACCACTCCGCGAAGGATCCGTCGCTGTGGCGCCAGACCGGGTTTCGCCAGCGATGTCCTTCGGCGGCCCGCTCGATGACGTACTCCTCGTTCACCTCGATGCCCAGTCCCGGACCGGTGGGGATCCGGACCTGACCGTCCGCGTAGGTGAACACGGACGGGTCGACGAGATAGTCGAGGAGATCGTTCGACGTGTTGTAGTGGATGCCGAGGCTCTGTTCCTGGATCGTCGCGTTGTAGCAGCCCGCGTCGATCTGCAGGCACGTCGCCAGGGCGATCGGCCCGAGGGGGCAGTGCAGCGCGAGTGCCACGTCGTACGCCTCGGCCATGTGCGCGATCTTCCGGGCCTCGGTGATTCCGCCGCAGTGTGACGGATCCGGCTGGATGATGTCCACGGCCCCGGACGCGAGGACGGTTTTGAAATCCCAACGGGAGAACAACCTCTCACCCAGCGCGATCGGGATCGGCGACTGTCGCAGCACGTCGACGAAACCGTCGACGTGCTCGGAGAGGACCGGTTCCTCGACGAACATCAGCCGGAACGGTTCGAGTTCCTTCAGCAGCACCTTGGCCATCGGCTTGTGCACCCGGCCGTGGAAATCGACGCCGATGCCGATGTTCGGGCCCACTGCGTCCCGTACCGCGGCGACGTTGGCGAGGCACCGGTCCACCTTGTCCCAGGAGTCCAGGTACTGCAGTTCCTCCGTGCCGTTCATCTTCACGGCGGTGAACCCCCGGTCGACCACCTCGCGTGCCGCCTTCGCGGTGTCCGACGGGCGGTCGCCGCCGATCCAGGAATAGACCTTGATCCGGTCGCGGACGCGGCCGCCGAGAAGCTCGTACGCCGGCACGCCGAGGGCCTTGCCCTTGATGTCCCACAGGGCCTGGTCGATGCCAGCAAGCGCGCTCATGTGGATGCCGCCGCCGCGGTAGAAACCCGCGCGGTACATGACCGTCCACAGGTCCTCGATCTGCGTCGGATCCTGCCCGATCAGGTAGTCGGACAGTTCCTCCACTGCGGCGGCGACGGACGCGGCCCGGCCTTCGAGCACCGGTTCGCCCCAGCCGACCACGCCGTCGTCCGTCTCGATCCGCAGGAACAGCCACCTGGGGAGTACGGCGTACGTGGTGAGTGACGTGATCTTCATGAGTCCTCCTGTGCGGGGCTGTGGTGGTGGCCCCGGTGGTCGTGGGTGTCGGTTCAGGCGGCTTCGGCCGACCAGATGTTCATCAGGGTGAGGGCGCGGTCGCGGACGGTGTCGGCGCCGTCCCCGGGCCGGTACAGGCAGGTTCCGAGTCCCGCGCCGCCCGCTCCCGCGGCGGCCCACTCGGCGAGGTTGGTGCGGTCGACGCCGCCGACGGGGAGCAATTCGACCTCCGTCGGCAGGACCGCCCGCCAGGCCTGCATCCCGGCTGTCCCGACCGAGTCGGAGGGGAACAGTTTGATGCTGCGCGCTCCCGCACCGACGGCGCGAAACGCCTCGGTCGGAGTGGCGGCTCCCGGATAGGGGCGCAGGTTTCGGGCAACGGCGGCGCCGATGACCTCGACGTCGGTGTTGGGGGAGACGATGATCCGGGAGCCGGCCGCTTCGGACCGGATCACGTCGTCGACGCTCAGCACGGTCCCGGCCCCGATGACGCAGACGTCGCCGACGGCCGCCGCCAACCGCTCGATCGAGTCGAACGGTCGCGGCGAGTTCAGCGGGACCTCGATCGCCGTGAACCCGGCGTCGACGAGGGCCGAGCCGACGGCGACGATCTCCTCCGGGGTGATGCCGCGCAGAATGGCGATCAAACCGGTGGTTGTAGTGACTGTGGTGCTCATAGTGACTCCTTCTCGGGATTCGTGGATGGCGCCGGGTCGACCAGCCCCGCATCGAGCGCCACCCGCCACAGCCCCTGTGCCGCGGCTTCCTCGGCGACGATGTCGGCGGCCACGCCGTGAACACGCAGTCCGGCTGCGTAGCGTCGGCAGAGATCGGCGTTTCCGCACAACAGCATTCGATTCTCGGCGGTGTACTGGGGCAGGAGATGCCGGATTTCGTCGGCGATGATCACGCCGGAGACGTAGTCGGGAAGCGAGCCCGGATCGAGGAGTCCGTCGAGCACGAGCGCGCGTGCGCCGAACAGTTCGGCGGGCAGTCCGCGTGACGGCGTCGACGTTCCGGTGGCGAGGCCCCGCTCGAACGCGGCATCGTCGCGCACGGCGGTGGTGGCGGTGCGGCCGAGGATGCCGTGCCGGATCACCAGGCCGTACAACTCGCCCGACATCGACGTGGCGAACGAGACGATCTTGCGGTTCTCGACTCGTGCCCACTTGGTGTGTGTTCCGGGGAGCACGATCGTCAGTGGGCGGTCGGTCGGGGGGAGCATGCCCAGTGCCCCGATGATCTGCGTCTCCTCGCCCCGCATGACGTCGCCGGCCACAGTGCCGTCGGCCGCGGGGGCGACGCGCAGGCCGGGTACGACGTGCAGAACTCCGCGTGGATGGGCGACCGTGGTCAGGTCGTCGGCGCCGATCGCGAGATCGGTCGGTGTGGTCAGATAGCCGGCTTCGCGCCAACCCTGGGCGCTGCCGACCATGCCGCACGCGATCGCCGGGAGATTGGGGGTGGCCGCGATCCAGTCGCCGCAGGCCTCGTCGAAGGCGGCTTCGTAGTCACGGGTGCGCGATGCGGGGTCGTCTCCGGTGGTGCCGAGCAAGCCGAAGTCCGGCCGGCGAACGTCCAGAATGCGGCCGCCGTCGCCGAGGAGCCAGGCGCGCTGTGACGACGTGCCCCAGTCGAGGGCGATCAGCCGCGGTGCCGAGGGGGCGGGGGTGTTCTGGATCACGCGAACCACTATCGGACGCGAATCCCATAATGACGAACATGGTCCCTATATGTGGGACAGTGGGGTGTGGCGATTCCTCCGTACGACATTCCACCCGGCACGCAGACGCTCGCCCGAGGGCTGGCGGTGGTCCGTGCCGTCTCCGACGGCGCGCAGGATCTCCGCGCGGTCGTCGAGAGCACCGGGCTGGGGCGCAGCACCGCGCACCGTCTCGTGCAGTTGCTGGTCCACGAGGGCTACCTCCGGAGCGGAAGCCGCGGCTACACCCTCGGCCCGACGTTGATCGAACTGGGGTTCAAGGCGTTGCACGGCAACCCGCTGCCCGTCGTCGCGCGCCCGATCCTCGAGGAGCTGTCGGCGCACGTCCACGACACCGTGCACCTGGCGGTCGAGGACGGCGGTTCGGTGCTGTACCTCGACAAGTTGCCGGGGTCGCGGGGTGCCGAGATGCGCTCCCGCATCGGGCACCGCATGCCGCTGACCCGCGCCGGGGTCGGAAAGGCTCTGCTGCTGGATTCCGCCGAGCGCTGGGATGCGCTGTACGAGAGCGACGCCGCGCAGGGACAGCGGCCGCCGGGCTCCCGCGGATCGGCGGACTTCCTCGCGCGCATGCAGGACTACGCGCGGCGGGGCGCGGCGATGGACCTCGAGGACAACGAACCCGGAATCCGCTGCGTGGCGGCGCCGGTGCGGGACGCGTCGTGCGCGATCGTCGGTGCGATCAGCGTGTCGGCCACGAGCCCGTACATGCCCGACGAGCGCATGCGCGGACTCGTTCCGGTCGTGTGCCGGGCCGCCGGGCGGATCTCCGCGGCGCTCGGCTACCGGGAAATCTGACGCAGCGGTCGGGGGACGTCACGTGGTGGGACGGTCAGCGGTACCGGCCCTCGCAGGCCTGCTCACCGCCGAGCACTCCGGTGCGGAACGCGTCCACCCGGGAGAATCCGCTCGGCACGGTCTCCCCGTTGACGTCACTGGCCGCGAGTCCGTCGGTGAGCAGCCCCGACACGGCCTCGTCGAGGTCGCCCGGGGACAACCACACGCTGCCTGCCTCCAGGGAAGCGGGACTGTCCGGGCTCAACGCGCTGGTGACGACACCGGACAGGCAGGCGGCTCGCAGCGCGGTCTGGGGTGAGTGCAGATCGTTACCCCGGTCCCGTTGCAACGCCAGGGTGTACCGCGACGCGAGCAGGACGTACGCGTTGTAGTCGCCGGTGAGTTTGGTCTGGAACAGTTCCCGCCTGCCCGGGCGGCCCGGTGTGCCGCGTTCGGCGAGGGCGTCGACACTGACCCCGATCGTGTTGGTGGCCGGGCAGTACGACACCGGTTCGGTCGCGTCGGCGTCGGGGCAGTCGAGGTCGGCGCCGTCGAGTTGCAGCGTGGGGGGATCGCTGAGATCGAAGATCTGCTGGAAGGACGTGAAGAACGCCTCGAGCGACTCCTCGGTGACGGGGAGTTCGCCGTCGTCGCTCTCGTCGTCGAACCGCTGAGGCAGATCTGCGCGACGCGAGACGATCTCCTTCTCGTCGATGCGCGTGCACGGCGCCGGACCGTCCGTGAAACCGATCTGGGTGGCGGTGACACGTTCGAACGCCGAGCCGTGCACGTTGTCGGGATCGTTCGGGTCGGTGTCCCCGATGGCGACCGCGGACGCCAGTACCTTGTTCAGCCCGTCCGACGTGTTCAGCGTGAAGTGGGTCGCCTTGTCTTCCGCGATGTACCGCATGAACGCCCCCGCGAAGCAGTCGGCCTGCTGTTCCCGCACGATGCCACCGCCCACGTTCTCGTCCGCGATTCCCGCCTTCGTCTGCACGGCGTGCCCGTACTCGTGCGCCAGAACGAAGACGGCCGCGACGACACCGAACTTCTCCACCACCTCGGGCAGCAGCAGCGCCCGGTCCCAGCCGATCGTGTGGTCGGTGCTGCAGTAGCCGGCGTTGAGGAGTTCCTCGGTGCGGTCCCCGCAGAAGCGCGGGCCGTCGGAGTCGCGCGGATCCCAGGAGATCAGTTCCTCGACCGGCTCGAAGTTGCGCTGGAACAGCGCGGGGAACTCGGTGCGCCAGTAGTCCTCGATGTCGCTGACCGCGTTGGCGGCCATCGTGTCGATGTCACCGCCGTCGGTGCCGGTGACGGGGAGGTCGGCGTCGGGCACGCCCTTGCGGGCACCGCTCGGACCCGACGTGGCATCGAGTCCCGCCACCTTGAACGGATCGTCGTAAATGGACGCGGCCTCACCGTCCACCGAACGCGTGCACCCGGACAGGACGACCGCAGTCACGGCCAGAACGCCCACGCTCGCAGCCCACTGCCGACGTCGGGTCAGCAAGGCCGTGCCTTCATCAACGCTCCAGACTCATCCAGATCGCGCCGTTCGCGGGCAGTGCCACCTCGGCAGAGGCGGGACGGCCGTGCCACGGCTGCGAAGTTGCCGTCACCGCACCGAGATTTCCCCAACCCGATCCCGCGTAGATCTCGGCGTCGGTGTTGAGAATTTCACGCCATTCGCCCCGTTCTGGCAAGCCCACACGATAATTCGCGTGCGGGGAACCCGAGAAATTGAACAGGCAGGCCAGGATCGACCCGTCGGTGCCGTAGCGCAGGAAGCTCAGGACGTTGTTCGCGGTGTCGTTGGCGTCGATCCAGGAGAACCCGCCCGGCGAGGTGTCGAGAGTCCACAACGCCGGGTGTTCGCGGTAGGTGGCGTTGAGGTCGTGGACGAGCCGGAGCAGACCGCGGTGGAAGCCACCGGTGTACGGGTCGTCCAGCTGGTACCAGTCGAGTCCGCGCTCCTCGGACCATTCCGCGGTCTGTCCGAATTCCTGACCCATGAACAGCAGTTGCTTGCCGGGGTGCGACCACATGTACGCCAGCAGGGCACGAACACCGGCGGCCTTCGCGTAGTCGTCGCCGGGCATCCGCGTCCACAGCGTGCCCTTGCCGTGCACCACCTCGTCGTGACTGATGGGCAGCAGATAGTTCTCGCTCCACGCGTACATCAGGGAGAACGTGATCTCGTGATGGTGATAGCTGCGGTGGACGGGATCGTGCGCCATGAAACCGAGGGTGTCGTGCATCCACCCCATGTTCCATTTCATGTTGAAACCGAGACCACCGACGTTGGTCGCGCGGGTGACACCCGGCCACGCCGTCGACTCCTCGGCGATGGTGACGACCCCGCGGTGCTGCTTGTGGACCGTGGCGTTGGTCTCCTGCAGGAAGGCGACGGCCTCGAGGTTCTCCCTGCCGCCGTGGATGTTCGGCGTCCAACCGCCCTCCGGCCGCGAATAGTCGAGGTACAGCATCGACGCGACCGCGTCGACGCGCAGACCGTCCACGTGGAACTCGTCGAGCCAGTACAGCGCGTTCGCGACGAGGAAGTTGCGCACCTCGCGGCGCCCGAAATCGAACACATATGTTCCCCAGTCGAGTTGCTCGCCGCGCTGGGGGTCGCTGTGCTCGTAGAGCGGTGTGCCGTCGAAACGTGCCAGCGCCCACTCGTCCTTGGGGAAGTGCGCGGGAACCCAGTCGACGATGACCCCGATGCCGGCGGCGTGCAGATGGTCGACGAACCACCGGAAGTCGTCGGGGGAGCCGAATCGTGAGGTGGGCGCGTAGTACGACGTGACCTGGTACCCCCACGAACCGCCGAACGGGTGCTCGGCGACCGGCAGCAGTTCGACGTGGGTGAATCCCGTCTCGGTGAGGTGGGTAGCGAGTTGTTCGGCCATCTCGCGGTAGTTCAGCCCGGGCCGCCACGAAGCGAGGTGGACCTCGTACACGCTCATCGGGGACTGCGCCGGCTCGGTGGCCGCGCGCTGCGCCAGCCATTCGGCGTCGTTCCATTCGTACGTGCTCACCGACACCCGGGACGCGGTGGCGGGCGGGACCTCGGTCGCGAAGGCCATGGGGTCGGCCTTGTCGCGCACACTGCCGTCAGGCCCGTGGACCCGGAACTTGTACAGGTCGCCGACCTCGATACCGGGAACGAACAACTCCCACACCCCGGTGGAGCCGAGTACCCGCATCGGGTAGTTCCGCCCACTCCACCCGTCGAAATCGCCGATCACACTCACTCCGCGGGCATTGGGAGCCCACACGGCGAACGAGGTGCCGGTGAAGGTGCCGTCGGGGGTGTCGTAGCGGCGGCGGTGCGCGCCGAGGATCTCCCACAGCCGCTCGTGCCTGCCCTCACCGAACAGGTGCAGGTCGAGTTCCCCCAGCGTGGGCAGGAATCGGTACCCGTCGGCGGAGACGTCGTTGTGGCCACCCGGCCACGTCGTGGACAGCCGGTAGTCCATCAGATCCCGGTACGGGACGAGTGCCCCCCACACACCGTGCGCGAGGTGCTCCAGCGAGAAGCTCGTCCCCCCGATGACGGCGTCGACGGCCTCGGCGTGGGGGCGCAGTGCGCGGATCACCGTGCCGTCGGGGTGCGGGTGTGCGCCCAGGATCGAGTGCGGGTTGTGGTGCTCGCCCCGGGACAGCAGGTCGAGGTCGGCGGCGTCCGGTGCGATGGCGACAGGCGGTTCGACGGTCACTATGTACCTCCGCGGTAGGCCAGCTTCGTTCTGGCCGGATAGGGGATCGACGGTAATGCCAGGATATGGGCCACCGAGCGCCAGGGTTCCAGGCGCACGAAGTTGGTCTGCCCCCAGTGATACTGCTCCCCGGTGACCTCGTCGAGCACGGTCAGGTGGTCGTGCCAGTCGCGGCCCAGCGCGGGCATGTCCAGCCACACGTTGCCCTGCTCGGCGCCGTAGGGGTTGAGGTTGATCACCGTCAGCACGGCATCCCCGGTGGTGGCGTCGAACTTGGAATAGGCGATCAGGGCGTCGTTGTCGACGTGGTGGAAATGGATGTTGCGCAACTGCTGCAGCGCCGGATGCTGCCTGCGGATCCGGTTGAGCGCCGTGATCCACGGTTCGAGGGACTCGCCGCGCGCGGCGGCGCCCTCGAAGTCGCGGGGACGCAGCTGATACTTCTCCGAGTCGAGGTATTCCTCACTGCCCGGTCGCACCGGAACGTGTTCGTACAGTTCGTATCCCGAGTACACCCCCCACGAGGGGGACAGTGTGGCCGCCAGGGCGGCGCGCAGGGCGAACATTCCCGGGCCGCCGGTCTGCAGGCTCTCGTGCAGGATGTCCGGGGTGTTGACGAAGAGGTTCGGGCGCGCCTCGTCGGCCTTGGCGGCGATCTCCTTGCCGAACTCCGTCAGCTCCCACTTGGCCGTCCGCCACGTGAAATACGTGTAGGACTGGGTGAAGCCGCGGCGGGCGAGACCGTACAACCGTGCGGGACGGGTGAACGCCTCGGACAGGAACAGGACGTCCGGATCCGACTTCTTGACCTCGGCGATCAGCCACTCCCAGAAGTCCGGCGGCTTGGTGTGCGGGTTGTCGACCCGGAAGATCTTGACGCCCGCCGCAACCCAGTGCCGGACGACCCGCAGGACCTCCGCGTAGATGCCGTCGCGGTCGTCGTCGAAGTTGACCGGGTAGATGTCCTGGTATTTCTTCGGCGGGTTCTCGGCGTAGGCGATGGTGCCGTCGGGGAGCACTGTGAACCATTCGGGGTGCTTCTTCGCCCACGGATGGTCCGGCGCGGCCTGCAGGGCCAGGTCGATCGCCACCTCCATGTGCAGCTTCCGGGCGGCAGCGATGAACGCCTTGAAATCGCGCATCGTCCCGAGCTGCGGATGAATCGCGTCGTGGCCGCCCTCGTCCGAGCCGATCGCCCACGGCGAACCGACGTCGTCGGGGCCGGGGGTCAGCGTGTTGTTGGGGCCCTTCCGGTTGATCTTGCCGACCGGATGGATCGGTGGGAGGTACACCACGTCGAATCCCATCGACGCGATGCGCGGAAGTGCGGCCACGGACGTGGCGAACGTGCCGTGCCGGGGCTTGCCGTTCTCGTCCCAGCCGCCGGTGGACCGCGGGAAGAACTCGTACCACGACCCGAACAGGGCACGCGTGCGATCGACGAGCACGGTGTGCGGTTCGCTCTTCGTGACGAGATCGCGCAGCGGATGTGCGCGCAGCAGTTCGGTGACGTCCGACCCGAACGCCGGGGCCACACGTTCGGAGAGGTGACGGTCGGAACGCAGCGACGCCGCGACCCCGGCCAGCCGCGAGCGGTCCGCGCGGGGGACGCCCTTCGCGGCACGCTCGAACAACTGCGCACCGATCTCGAGGTCGTTGGCCAGTTCGGCCGGCCCCTGTCCCACCGCCAGCTTGGCCTCGACCGCGTGCTTCCACGTGGTGACTGGATCGCTCCAGGCCTCGATCCGGAACGTCCAGACGCCCTCGCCGGTCGGGGTGAAGGAACCGTCGACGGTGTCGGGCACCGGACCGCCGGTCATCGGAATGCGGAAGGTCGCCGAGCCGCCCGACGCGGCACTGCGCGGTCCCCGCACCGCGAGCGTGGCGGCCACGGCGTCGTGACCTTCACGCCACACGGTTGCCCGGACGGGAAACACCTCACCCACAACGGCCTTGGCGGGATACCGACCGCACCCGATGTTCGGTTCCACGTCGTCGATACCGAGTCGACCTGTCACGCTGGGCTCCGTTCCATAGCCGGAAGTTGCCGGCGGCTCGTGGGCTGGGCCGCCCGTTCAACCGTAATGGAGTCGACCGGTTCCTGTCCGTATTGGAGTTCTGACGTCTACCCGCCCCGACACGGAGCAACGACGCCCGTAGTGCGTTATCGTTCGCGAGGTGAAAGCCTTGCGTCGGTTCACTGTCCGAGCCCACCTTCCGGAGCGGCTCGCTGCCCTCGGTCCGCTGTCCACCAATCTTCGCTGGTCGTGGCATCCGGCGACGCAGGAACTGTTCGGATTGCTGGACGCGGAACTCTGGCGGCAGGTGCAGTTCGACCCGGTCCGCATGCTCGGTGAGGTCGATCCCGCCCGCCTCGACGAACTGGCCGAGGACGTCGCGTTCCTGGCCCGGCTCGACGCCGCGGCCGCCGACCTCGACGACTACCTGTCCCGGCCCCGCTGGTATCAGAACCAGCAGGCCAAGGGAGTGTCGCTCGACGGTGGGATCGCGTATTTCTCAATGGAGTTCGGGGTCAGCGAGGTGCTGCCCAACTACTCCGGTGGACTCGGAATTCTCGCAGGTGACCACCTGAAGGCGGCGTCCGATCTGGGCCTGCCGCTGATCGGTGTCGGCCTGTTGTACCGCTCGGGTTACTTCCGGCAGTCGCTGACCGCGGACGGCTGGCAGGCCGAGCACTACCCGCCGCACGACCCGCAGGGCCTGCCGCTGCGTCTGCTCACCGAGTCCGGGCCGCAGTCGTCGGGTGGGGCGCCCGTCCTCGTCCACGTCGCGATCCCCGGGGGCCGGGTTTTGCGCGCCCGCGTGTGGATCGCCCAGGTGGGACGCGTCCCGCTTTTGCTGCTCGACTCCGACATCGCGGAGAACGACGCCGAGATGCGGGGCGTCACCGACCGCCTGTACGGCGGCGACCAGGACCACCGCATCAAACAGGAGATCCTCGCCGGCATCGGCGGTGTCCGGGCCGTGCGCGCCTACACCCACGCCTACGGCCTGCCCGACCCCGCCGTCTTCCACATGAACGAGGGGCATGCGGGTTTCCTCGGCATCGAGCGGATCCGTGAACTGGTCACCACCGGCGGGCTCGACTTCGACGAAGCGCTCGCCACGGTCCGGGCCGGCACGGTCTTCACCACCCACACCCCGGTGCCCGCGGGAATCGACCGGTTCCCGGCCGACCTCGTGCGGCACTACTTCGGCGGCGACAACGGTGCGAACGAATCCTCGCTGCTACCGGGGCTGACGATCGACCGGATCCTCGGACTCGGCCGCGAATCGGATCCGTCGGTGTTCAACATGGCCCACATGGGCCTGCGTCTCGGGCAACGGGCCAACGGCGTGTCCAAGCTGCACGGCATCGTCAGCCGCGAGATGTTCCAGCCGCTGTGGCAGGGATTCGACGCCGAAGAGGTACCGATCGGGTCGGTGACCAACGGTGTCCACGCGCCCACCTGGGCCGCACCCGAATGGATCGATCTCGCAACCCGCATCCTGGGCCCCGAACTGGTGGAGGAGGCCCGCGGCTGGGAGCGGCTGCAGGACCTGTCCGCCGAGGAACTGTGGTCGACCCGCAACGCGTTGCGCGGGAAACTGGTCGAGGAGGTGCGCCGCCGGGTACGCGCATCCTGGATCGAACGCGGTGCGACGTCCGCCGAACTCGGCTGGACGGACGAGGTGTTCGACCCGAACGTGCTCACCGTCGGCTTCGCCCGGCGAGTGCCCACCTACAAGCGACTGACGCTGATGCTCCGCGACCCCGAGCGGCTCCGGGCCCTGCTCCTCGACGAGAAGCGGCCTGTGCAGCTGGTGGTCGCCGGGAAGAGCCACCCCGCGGACGACGGCGGGAAGGCCCTCATCCAGCAGGTCGTGCGGTTCGCCGACGCCGCCGACGTCCGGCACCGCATCACCTTCCTGCCCGACTACGACATGTCGATGGCGCGGTACCTCTACTGGGGTTGCGACGTGTGGCTCAACAACCCGCTGCGCCCGCTCGAGGCGTGCGGCACGTCGGGGATGAAGTCCGCCCTCAACGGCGGACTGAACCTGTCGATCCGCGACGGCTGGTGGGACGAGATGTTCGACGGCGAGAACGGCTGGGCCATCCCGACCGCGGACGGCGTCGTCGATGAGACGCGGCGCGACGATCTCGAGGCCAGCGCACTGTACGAACTGCTCGAACGCGCCGTTCTGCCGAGGTTCTACGACCGTGCGGACGGCCTGCCGGTGCGCTGGGTGGAGATGGTTCGTCACACACTGCAGAATCTCGGACCCAAGGTGCTCGCGTCGCGGATGGTGCGCGACTACGCCGTCCAGTACTACGCGCCCGCCGCCGAAGCGGCCCGGACGGTGGCGGAAGAGAACTACGCCGGGGCCCGCGAACTCGCCGCGTTCCGTCGTCGCGTCGAGGCCGCCTGGCCGGCGGTGGCGGTCCTGCAGGTCGACGGCGCCGGACTACCCGACACTCCCGAGATCGGCGCCAACCTGGTGCTGCGCGCCCGCATCCGCCTCGGCGAACTGTCCGTCTCGGACGTCACCGTGCAGGCCGTGATCGGAAAGGCCGGACCGGACGAGGAACTCACCGACATCGTCACGGTCCCGATGACCCACTTCGCATCGGAGGAGTCGGGGGAGCTGTTCGTCGCCGACCTGGCCCTGCCGCTGTCCGGGTCGGTCGGATACACGGTGCGGGTCCTTCCGCACCACCGGTTGCTCGTCGCCCCGTCCGAGCTGGGCCTGGTGACGGCGCCGAACCCCTGACCGGCGCTACCGAGCCTTCACCGGCCGATGTCCCGGCGCTGGAATCCGGTGACCGCCGCGAGGAACAGGGCCGCCGCGAGTAGCAGCAGAACCGCGAGGGGAGTAGCCGAGAAACTCTCGGCAGGCAGGGCCGGCGTGTAGTGGAAGGGGGAGAGCACCCCGAACCAGTCGGGGAGCACTTCCCCGAACATTCCGGCGACGAGCACGTAGCCCAGAAATACCCACAACGCCGGCACCGCGCGCGGGCTCAGGCCGTAGACGGCCGCGCACGCACCGACGATCACGAGCACGGCAGGCACGGAGTTCAGGGCCGCGCCGATCAACCGGCCGAGCGCCCCGGCATCGGACAGCGTGAACGCCGCGGTGATCCCCATGCCGACCCCCGCCGCCACCGCGATCGCGACCGCCGCAGCGGCGATCACGGCCAGCTGTCCACCGAGCCACGACGCCCGCGACACGGGGGTGGCCAGTGCCTCCTCGGCGCGACCGGACGATTCTTCGGAACGGATGGACACGACGGCGCCGACGGCGTACATCGCCGCCATCACCACCAGGAACACCAGATACAGGGCGAATGCACCGTCGGCCGCCGCCGCGGCGCCACCCGGCAGCAGCTGCGCGAGATCGGGATCCTGGTCGATGAAATCGCTGATCTGCTTGCCGAGTGAACCGATGGGCAGCGACAGCGCGAACACACCGACACCCCAGGCGAGGATCTGACCGCGCTGCTGACGCGCCGCCAGCGCGGTGATACCGGTGAGGCGGGGGGACGCCTCGGCGCGCCCGCCCCGCGGCGGAAGGAGCCCCGCCCCGACGTCCCGGCGACCGATGGCGGCATATGCGCACCCGACGGTCAGCGCCGCTGCGACGATTCCGATCAGCAACGGCCACCAGCGTTCGTCGACATAGGCGCGGGTGGCCTGCGACCAGCCGATCGGCGACACCCACGTCAGCAGGCTCCCGCTGTGTCCCTGCTGCACGTCGCCCACTGCCCGCAGCAGATACCCGACGATGATCGCGGTGATCCCGACACCGCTTGCCGTGCGGGCGTGTTCGGTGAACTGGGACGCCAGCGCCGACAACGAGGTGAACACCAGACCCACCACCAGCACACCCGCGGACATGTTCAGCGAACCCGCCGGAGGCAGACCCACACCGAGCAACCCGATGACGAGCAGAAGCGCGACGAACAGGTTTGCGAGCGCCGCGGAGATCAGTCCCGCCGTGATTCCCGCATACCGCCCGACGACGCCGGCGCGTACCAGTTCCGTGCGTCCGGTCTCCTCCTCCGTCCGCAGATGCCGCGTCACCAGCAGCACCGACATGATCGCGACGGCCACCATCGTCATGCCGGCGATCTCGTTGGCCACCATCGCACCGAGCGTGTAGTCGTCCAGCCCGTACCCCGGCCCGGCGAGAGCCGTGGCTGCCGGCGACGAGATGAGTTCGGCACGGGCCTGCCGTGATTCGGCGGTCGGGTAGATGGTCGAGTAACTCGACGCGATCAGGACGGTGAGGCCCGCCACCGCGACCGTCCACACCGGAATCCGGACCCGGTCGGTGCGCACCGCCAGTTCGGCGAGCACACCCGTTCCGCTCAGTCGACTCACTGCGGCCGTCCGATCCCGAGTGCCTCGACCTCGTCGCGGTACTCGCGGAGGAACAGGTCCTCGAGCGTCGGCGGGTTGGCGGTGATCGAGATGATGCCCAGCCCCGTCAGCGTGGTCATGACCGGATCGATCTGATCGGAATCGACGTCGAACGTCACCGTGTTCGCGTCCTCACCCTTCTGCAGGTTGTGCACGCCGGGGACATTCGCGATGGGGGTGGGCTTGATCCGGGTGGTCGCCGTCACCGTGGTGCGGGTGAAATGGCGCAGTTCGGACAGCGTTCCCGCCTGCACGGTCTTACCCGCGCGAATGATGGTGACGGCGTGGCACAGCGCGTCGACCTCGGCGAGGACGTGGCTGGACAACAGCACCGTGCGTCCTTCGCGGGCGAATTCGGTGATGCACTCCTGAAACACCGCTTCCATCAACGGGTCCAGGCCCGACGTCGGCTCGTCGAGGATGAGGAGTTCGGTGTCGGCGGCGAGCGCAGCCACGAGAGCGACCTTCTGCCGGTTGCCTTTCGAATAGGTGCGGCCCTTGCGGGTGGGGTCGAGTTCGAACCGCTCGATCAGCGACGCTCGACGGACCGGATCGAGTCCGCCGCGCAGCCGCCCGAGAAGGTCGATCGCCTCGCCACCGGACAGATTGGGCCACAGGTTCACATCCCCCGGAACGTAGGCCAGCCGCCGATGCACAGGAACGGAATCCTGCCACGGATCGGAACCGAGAACGGACGCCGAACCGCCGTCGGCGCGCAGGAGGCCGAGGAGCACCCGGATGGTCGTGGACTTGCCCGAGCCGTTGGGTCCGAGGAATCCGTGCACCTCGCCCGACTTCACCTCCAGATCGAGGCCGTCGAGGGCGAGGACTTCGCCGAACTTCTTGGTGAGTCCGCGGACTGAGATCGCAAGGTCCATCGGTCGAGCATAGGTGCGCACCCCGTCGCTGTCCGACTCAGTGCGCGGCCGCGGTTCAGGGGCGCGAATCGCGGATCCGCCCCAGTGCCTTACGCACGACTTCCGGATCGGACGTCTCCCAGAACGGAGGCAGCGAGGCGCGAAGGTACCCGGCGTAGCGGGCCGTGGCGAGCCGCGGATCGAGGACGGCCACCACACCCTTGTCGTCGACGCTGCGCAGCAGACGTCCCACACCCTGTGCGAGCAGCAGCGCCGCGTGATTGGCTGCGACGGAGAGGAACCCGTTTCCGCCGCGCGACTCGACGGCCTTCTGCCGGGCGACCAGCAACGGGTCGTCGGGGCGGGGGAAGGGGATGCGGTCGAGAATTACGAGGCTGAGGGACGGGCCCGGCACGTCGACACCCTGCCACAGCGACAGCGTGCCGAACAGCGATGTCGGCTCGTCGCCGGCGAACGCCCGGACGAGGGCGCCCGTCGAGTCGTCGCCCTGGCACAGGATCGGGGTGTCGAGCCGGTCGCGCATGGCCTCGGACGCGGCCTTGGCGGCCCGCATCGACGAGAACAATCCCAGCGTGCGCCCGCCCGCCGCCTCGACGAGTTCGGCGATCTCGTCGAGATACGCGGGGGAGAGGCCGTCCCGGCCCGGCGGCGGAAGCTGCTTCGCGATGTAGATGATGCCGGCGCGGGCGTGGTCGAACGGCGACCCGACGTCGAGGGCGTTCCATTTGAGCGTGCCCGAATCGGACGGCGCCTCGGAGCCGGTGGCCATCGCCGGATCGATCACGACTGACGATTCGGCAGGAAGTCCCCAGTTGACCGCGAGACCGTCGAACGACCCGCCCACAGTCAGCGTCGCCGACGTCAGGACCACGGTCGATTCGGCGAACAGCCGGGAACGCAGCAGCCCGCCGACCGACAGCGGCGCCATCCGCACCACCCGGCGGATCGAACCGCGATTGTCGTCGGCGGCCAGCCACACCACGTCGTGACGCTTGGCCGGATCCGGCTCGTCGAAGGCGCTGAGAACGCGGACGGCGCTGTCGTGGACTTCCTCGACCGACGCGAGTGCGGTGTTGCGCGCGGCGGCGGCCTCGGGATCGCTCAACGCCATGCCGGGACGGGACGGGCCGATGGCCGTGCGCAGCGACCACGCGGCGTCGCGGACAGCGGCGAGTGCGGGGGCGGCGCCGGGCGGCAGCGCCTCCCACCGTTCCGGCCGCAATTCCTCGAGCAGTGCCGCCCAGCCCTCACCCGCGGCCTCGAGACGGTCCGCGTCCTGCTCCTCGACGAGCTTCGCGCAGCGCCGCGCCGCGGCACTGATCGTCGACGCCGCCAGCTCCGCGGTGGCGACGTTGGTGACCCGGTCGACCAGTTCGTGCGCCTCGTCGATGACCACGACGTCGTGTTCGGGGAGGATCGCGATTCCGGTGATGGCGTCGATGGCGAGCAGGGCGTGGTTGGTGACCACGACGTCGACCTGAGAGGCCTCCGCGCGGGCGCGCTCGGCGAAGCAGTCCTCGCCGACCGGGCACCGGGACTTGCCGAGGCATTCCCGGGCGGTGACGCTGACCTGGCGCCACGCCTTGTCGCTGACTCCGGGGGCCAGGTCGTCGCGGTCGCCGGTCTCGGTGTCCGAGGACCACTCGGTGAGGCGCTGGACCTCCCGCCCGAGCCGCGACACCGCGAACGGGTCGAACAACTCGTCCGTGGGAGGCTCTTCGGCGGATCCGGTGTGGATTTTGTTCATGCACAGATAGTTGTTGCGGCCCTTGAGGATCGCGAAGTGCGGTCGCCGTCCGAGTGAACCCTCGACCGCGTCCGCGAGCCGCGGCATGTCGCGGTCGATCAGCTGACGCTGCAGTGCGATGGTGGCCGTCGAGACGACGACAGTCTTCCCGCTCTGCACCGCGTGCCGGACGCTCGGCACCAGATAGGCGAGGGACTTGCCGGTGCCCGTCCCGGCCTGGACGGCCAGATGCTCCCCGGTATCGATCGAATGCGCGACGGCGGAAGCCATGGTCAGCTGGTTGGACCGCTCGGCACCGCCCAGCGACCGCACCGCCGTGCGCAACAGCTCGGGGACGTTGGGGAGGTTTTCAGGCACCCGAGCAGGTTACTCGGGACCTACGTCAGAAATCGTCACGCGGTCCGAGGGGGTGCCCGAGTCGCGGCCCACGAGGCGCACCCCGGCGGCCCGCATCGCGGTGATCGCGGCCTCGACGGTCGCAGGGGCGACACCGGCGGTGAGGGGGAGATGGACGCGCGTCGGGAACCCGGCGGCCACGGCGTCGAGCGCCGTCGCGACCACGCAGTGATCGGTGGCGATCCCCACCACGTCGACCTCGGTGACTCCGGCCGCACGCAGCCATTTCTCCAGGCTCTGGCCGTCGGAGTTCCTGCCTTCGAAGCCCGAGTAGGCCGCCGAGAACTCGCCCTTGGAGAACACCGATTCGATGCCGCTCAGGTCGAGGTCGGGGTGGAAGTCCGCGCCGGACGTTCCCGATTTGCAGTGCACCGGCCACGTGTCGACGTAGTCCGGTTCGTCGGAGAAATGGTGGCCCGGGTCGATGTGGTGGTCGATCGTGGCCGCGACGGCGTCGTACTCGGTCGCCGCCAGGAAGCCGCTGATCGCGGCCGCGACCGCGGAACCACCGTCGACGGCGAGGGAGCCGCCCTCGCAGAAGTCGTTCTGGACGTCGACCACGAGCAGCGCCCGCCGGACGTCGGTGTTCTCGATGTCGGTCATGGTGCCCTCCTGGGTTCGGGTTCGGCGAAGCGCACCGGGATCGCGGGCTCGCCGTGGGAGAGCTTCAGGCCCTCCCAGGGCAGGCTGACGAGGCCCGCCGCCAAGAGGGATCTGCTGTCCTCCAGGGTAGTCGTGTCGCAGACGGTCTCACCGCCCCGCACCAGCGGGACCAGCAGCTCCCGCGCCTCGAGAACCGCCGAGCCGGGTGCGTCCGAATGGGCCGAGTACACGACCTCCTCGACCAGGGTTCCGGTGTCCCGGGCGAATCGCAACGCCCGCTTGGTGCCGCCCCGCGACGCCTTGTTGCTGCTTCTCTTCTCGACGGGGATGCCGTCCACCTCGACGAGTTTGTAGACCATTCCGGCGGTCGGCGCGCCGGAGCCGACGACGACGGACGTGCCGACGCCGTAGACGTCGACCGGTTCGGCGCGCAACGCGGCGATGGCGTATTCGTCGAGGTCGCCGGAGACGACGATCTTCGTCCCGGCCGCACCGAGGTCGTCGAGTTGCCTGCGGACCTGCCGGGCCAGCACACCCAGATCGCCGGAGTCGATCCGGACGCCCCCGAGTCCGGGGCCCGCGACCTCGACGGCGGTCCTGACGCCCTCGGTGATGTCGTACGTGTCGACGAGAAGCGTGGTCCCGACTCCGAGTGCCGCGACCTGCGCGCGGAACGCCGCCGCCTCGTCCGGCCCGTCCGGGGTGGTGTGCAACAGGGTGAACGCGTGCGCGCTGGTACCCGCACCGGGCACTCCGTGCCTGCGGACCGCCTCCAGATTCGACGTGGCCGTGAAACCCGCCAGATAGGCGGCGCGGGAGGCCGCCACCGCGGATTCCTCGTGGGTGCGCCGCGAACCCATCTCGATCATGGGGCGTCCGTCGGCGGCGCTGACCATGCGGGCGGCGGCGGACGCGATCGCGCTGTCGTGGTTGAGGATCGACAGGCTCAGCGTCTCGAGCAGGACGCATTCGGCGAACGTTCCACGGACGGAGAGGATCGGGGAACCGGGAAAGTAGAAGTCGCCCTCGCGGTAGCCGTCGATGTCCCCGCTGAAGCGATAGTCACGCAGCCACGCGACCGTCGCCTCGTCGAGGAAGCGGGACACGATCGCGAGTTCCTGCTCGCCGAAGCGGAAGTTCGACAGCGCGGCAACCAGACGGGCGGTGCCGCCGACGACTCCGTACCGGCGGCCGTCGGGGAGCCGGCGGGCGAACACCTCGAAACTGCAGCGCCGGTGGGCGGAACCGTCGGCGAGGGCGGCCGACAGCATCGTCAACTCGTACTGGTCGGTGAACAAGGCGGTGCTGTCTCTGGACACCCGGCCACTGTAAGCCGCGGTGTCGCCCAGTGGAGGAGCGTCGTACCCTGGTGTCATGGCTCATTGCTCGACGACAGCTCCATTCGTGGATGCCATGCCGGCATCGCCGCAGGTCACCCCTGCAGAGTCGGAGGTCGCCGAGATCGATGAAGCCAATGATCGTCCCTGGGTCACCGTCGTGTGGGACGATCCGGTGAATTTGATGCACTACGTCACCTACATTTTCCAGAAGCTCTTCGGGTACAGCAAAGCCAAGGCCACGGAATTGATGATGCAGGTCCATTCCGAGGGGAAGGCCGTGGTGTCGAGCGGCTCCCGGGACAAGGTCGAAAACGATGTACGCAAGCTGCACGCGGCCGGCCTGTGGGCCACGATGCAGCGCGACGGCAGCTAACTTTCCGTTCGGACAGTAAGGAACTCGGTACACGACGTGCGGATGTGGAGCAGGAAGAACTCGCTCGGCGGTGTGAAGCTGCGTTCGGAGATGGACGCGCACGAGGCCACGGTGCTGCGATCGCTGGTCGCCTCCGTCCTCGGTCTCCTCGAGGAGCGGGCCGCGTCCGCCCCGGAGGACGAACTCGCGGCGCTCACCGGGATGCGGACCGGCAACACGGCGGCACCCGACGAGGAGGTCCTCGCGCGGCTGCTGCCCGACTTCCACCGTCCCGACATGGACGCGCCGGACGACGACGAGATCCGCGCCGAATCGAAGGCCGACATCAACGGTGCGCTGCGCGGACTCCACGAACCGGAGATCATCGACGCCAAACTGGCGGCGGGCTCGGTCATTCTCCACACGGTGCCCGAGAACGGCGGCAAGGTGCTGCTCACGCGGGAACAGGCCGACGCCTGGCTCAGCGGTCTCAACGACGTGCGGCTGGCACTGGGCACCAACCTGGGCATCGACGCCGACACGCCCGACGAACTCGATCCCGCCGATCCCCGCGCACCGCACCTCGACATCTACCACTGGCTGACCTGGATGCAGGACTCGCTCGTTCAGGCGCTCGCACCGTGACGGCCACGACGCCGGGCCGCACCGATTCGCTCGTCGATGTGGTGGGCCTGAGCGTCGGGCACCACCACGAACTCGACGCGGACGCCGCGCTCGGACGCGGCGCCGCCACCGGATGCACCGTGGTCCTCGCGCCGCACGGCGCGACCGGTGCGGTCGACGTCCGTGGCGGGGGACCGGGCACCCGGGAAACGGACCTCCTCGACCCCAGTCACAGCGTCCGGAAGGTGCACGCGATCGTCCTGACCGGCGGCAGCGCGTACGGACTCGCCGCCGCCGACGGCGTCATGCGGTGGCTCGAGGAGCACGGTCACGGAATCGCCATGGGGGAGCCCGATCAGGTGGTCCCGATCGTTCCCGCTGCCGTGATCTTCGATCTGCCGGTCGGTGACTGGCGCAGGCGTCCCACCGCCGAATTCGGTTACCGGGCAGCAGATTCTGCGTCGCACACCGTGCTCTCCGGTTCGGTGGGCGCCGGGGTCGGGGCGCGTGCGGGCGCGCTCAAAGGCGGTATCGGAACGGCGAGCGTCGTCGTCACGGACGGTCCGGCGAAGGGCATCACGGTGTCCGCGCTGATGGTGGCCAATCCCGTCGGAACCGTGTTCGATCCCGCGACCGGACTGCCGTGGGGTGTCGCCACCGTGGGTGCAGCCGCTTTCGGGCTCAGACCCCCCGTCGCCGCCGAGGTGTCGGCGGCGCGCGAACTGATCGCCAAGAGCACCGTCCTCAACACCACCATCGGGGTCGTCGCGACCGACGCCGTCCTGGGCAAGGCGGCGCTACGCCGCGTCGCCGTCGCCGGCCACGACGGGCTGGCCCGCGCGATCCGGCCGGCGCATTCGCCGCTCGACGGCGACACGATCTTCGCGCTCTCCACCGGCATCCACCCGGTCCACCACCCGGCGGGAGTGCCCGACGCGTTCCCGCCCGATCTGCCCGTCGTCGACGCCGTCTGCACCGCGGCCGCCGAAGTGGTGGAGAAGGCCATCGTCGACGCCGTCCTCAGCGCCACCCCCGTCGCGGGAATTCCCACCTACCGCGAACTGTTCCCTTCAGCACTGCGTTCCTGAGGTACGCGTTCCTGAGGTACGCGTTCCTGAGGTACCGGCCGGTCGGTGGCCGACTCGCCGGTGCGCACCTAGGATGGCGCTCACGGAGGTGGATGACGTGCTGGTGATTCGATCGGACTTCGTCGAGGCGATGGTCGCGCACGCGCGCGCCGACCACCCGGACGAGGCGTGCGGGGTCATCGCCGGGCCGGACGGCTCCGACCGCCCCGAACGGCACATCCCGATGATCAACGCCGAGCGTTCGCCCACGTTCTACCGATTCGACTCGGGTGAGCAACTGAAGGTGTGGCGGGCGATGGACGACGCCGACGAGGTGCCGGTCGTGATCTACCACTCGCACACCGCCACCGAGGCGTACCCGAGCCGGACCGACATCTCCTTCGCATCCGAACCGGACGCCCACTACGTGCTGATCTCCACCCGCGACCCCGAAGTCCACGAACTGCGCAGCTACCGCATCGTCGACGGTGTCGTCACCGAGGAACCCGTCGACGTGGTCCAGAGCTACAAGTTTGCCCACACGTCCGTGGCAGACATCCCCGACAAGTGACGGTGCCGTCCCTCGCGACGGGCCCGCGGCAGGTAAGACACCCACATCTCGAGGAGCCGACCATGGCTGTCACAGTTTCGATCCCCACCATCCTGCGTACCCACACCGGCGGTGAAAAGCGGGTGGAGGCAACAGGTCCCACACTCTCCGCCGTCATCGACGACCTCGACGGCAACTACGGCGGCATCAAGGACCGCCTGATCAACGACGGCCGCCTGCATCGCTTCGTCAACGTGTACGT
The DNA here is from genome assembly GCF_058628105.1 of Rhodococcus sp. G6(2025). NCBI lineage: Bacteria > Bacillati > Actinomycetota > Actinomycetes > Mycobacteriales > Nocardiaceae > Rhodococcus > Rhodococcus sp. G6(2025). Next base: position 5,655,492 of record NZ_CP179750.1, on the reverse strand, counting down.
CAACGACGAGGACGTCCGATTCTCCGGCGGACTCGACACCGAGGTGGCCGACGGGGACTCCGTGACGATCCTGCCCGCCGTCGCCGGAGGCTGATCGCGGCCGTGGCGCGGTTCGATTCGCTGATCGACACCCTCGGCGACACACCCCTCGTCGGGCTGCCCCGCCTGTCTCCCAGCTGGAACGGTGCTGCGCCGGTCCGCCTGTGGGCGAAGCTCGAGGACCGCAACCCCACCGGTTCGGTGAAGGACCGGCCCGCCCTCCGCATGATCGAGCAGGCCGAGAACGACGGCACCCTGACACCCGGCGCCACGATCCTCGAACCGACCAGCGGGAACACCGGGATCTCGCTCGCGATGGCCGCGAAACTCAAGGGCTACCACCTGATCTGCGTGATGCCCGAGAACACGTCCGTGGAACGCAGGCAACTGCTGACGATGTTCGGTGCGCAGATCATCGACTCGCCCGCGCGCGGTGGCTCGAATCAGGCTGTGGCCGTGGCCAAGGAGCTGTCCGCGGAGCATCCCGACTGGGTGATGCTGTACCAGTACGGCAATCCCGCGAATGCGCTGGCGCACTACGAGACCACCGGCCCCGAGATCCTGCGCGACCTTCCCGAGATCACCCACTTCGTCGCGGGCCTCGGCACCACCGGCACCCTGATGGGTGTGGGGCGCTACCTCCGCGAACACGTCGACGGCATCGAGATCGTGGCCGCCGAGCCCCGGTACGGCGAACTCGTCTACGGCCTCCGCAACATCGACGAGGGCTTCGTCCCCGAGTTGTACGACGAATCCGTCCTCACCTCGCGGTTCTCCGTCGGCCCCGCCGACGCCGTCCGTCGCACCCGGCAACTGATCGACAACGAAGGCATCTTCGCGGGCATCTCGACCGGCGCGATCCTCCACGCCGCGCTGGGGGTGGCGCGCAAGGCCGTCAAGGCCGAACGCGCGGCGAATATCGCGTTCATCGTCGCCGACGGCGGATGGAAATATCTGTCGACCGGCGCATACGGCGGTACGGTCGAGGAAGCAGAAGAAGCACTGGAAGGGCAGTTGTGGGCATGACGGCAGGGGTGTGTGGATCATGACGTCGTCGTTCGACTCCTCGCGATTCGACTCGCCGGTGCCGAGGGGTGGCGCGAAGCCGGCGCCCGCGTCGAAGTCGAAGCCGCTGTGGCTGCAGTCCGCAATCCTCATCGGCACCTTCACGATGCTGCTGTACGTCATCGAGATCGTCGACGTGGCGTCCGACGAGCGACTCGAAGAGAACGGCGTCGGGCCGCGCTCCATCGACGGGCTGTGGGGGATTCTGTTCGCCCCGGTCCTGCACGACGACTGGGCGCACCTGTTCGCGAACACCGTCCCGCTGCTGGTCCTCGGGTTCCTCGTGCTGCTGTCGGGCATCGCCCGCGGCCTCGCCGCCACCGGGATCGTCTGGGTGGTCGGAGGTCTGGGCACCTGGTTGACCGGCGGATCCTATTCCAACCACATCGGCGCCTCCGTCCTGATCTTCGGCTGGCTCGCCTACCTGCTGGTCCGGGGAATCTTCGCCCGCAGCCTCGGCCAGATCCTCGTGGGTGTGGTGGTGTTCGTCGTCTACGGCAGCCTGCTGTGGGGTGTGCTCCCCAGCGCTCCCGGTGTGTCCTGGCAGGGCCATCTGTTCGGCGCCGTCGGCGGTGTCGTCGCAGCCTGGCTGCTCTCCGCGGACGCCAGGAAGCAGCGGGCACGGAAAGCGGTGGGGCCACAATCGTTCGGGTGATCCCCCCGGGGTGAGGCGCGTGCGATGCACCGGCGTGTACCGCGCATCCGACCGCTGCGAGTAGGGCCTGCTGGTAGGCTCCACCCGAGATTCGGGCACCCAGGTACTGCGTAGTTCAGAGCTGTCGACAGTGTCGTCACGGAGGGCCGGTGGAGGTGGTCGAACTCGCGGTTCGCGCACACGCCGTGCCGCCGAGGTCCGGGCGTCCCCAGCGGCGGATCTCCGTCGCCGCACCCCACCGCACCCTCAGGAGTTGATCATGGCTGTCACAGTTTCGACCCCCGACGTCGACGGTGAGTGTCCGTCCGTTCGCTGTGTAGTCACGGGAGGCTGATCGCTGCCGTGGCAAGGTTCGATTCGTACATCGACACTCTCGGGAACACACCTCTGGTCGGCCTGCCCCGGCTGTCGCCACGCTGGAACGGCAGCAGCCCGGTGCGGTTGTGGGCCAAACTCGAGGATCACAATCCCACCGGTTCGATCAAGGATCGCCCGGCGCTACGCATGATCGAGCAAGCAGAACGGGACGGCCGTCTCACTCCCGGTGCGACGATACTCGAATCGACCAGCGGCAACACCGGTATCTCTCTGGCGATGACCGCCAAACTGAAGGGCTACCAGCTGATCTGCGTGATGCCCGAGAACACGTCGATGGAGCGCCGCCAGCTGTTAACGATGTTCGGCGCCCGGATCATCGACTCTCCCGCCGCCGGTGGTTCCAACGAGGCCGTCGCCGTCGCGAGGCGACTGTCGGACGAGAATCCGGACTGGGTACTGCTCTACCAGTACGGCAACCCGGCCAACGCGATGGCGCACTACGAGACCACGGGGCCGGAAATCCTGAGGGATCTTCCCGAGATCACCCACTTCGTGGCCGGGCTCGGCACCACCGGGACACTGATGGGTACGGGCCGGTTTCTCCGCGAGCACGTCGACGGCATCGAGATCGTGGCCGCGGAACCACGCTTCGGCGAAATGGTGTGTGGCCTCCGCAACATCGAAGAGGGATTCGTTCCGGAACTGTACGACGAATCGGTACTCACCCGGCGATTCCGGGTACGCCACACCGAGGCGATCCAGCGCACCCGCGAACTGATCGACGTCGAGGGAATCTTCGCCGGCACCTCCACCGGCGCCAATCTCCATGCTGCACTCGACGTGGCGCGGTACGCCCTCGAGACGGGACAGCGGGCCGACATCGCGTTCGTGGTCGCCGACGCCGGATGGAAGTACCTCTCGACCGGCACCTACGACCCACAGGTCCAAGTCCTCGAAGAGGCATGGGAACGGTAACGGCGGCGGATCCGCGGTAGATCGCCATGGTCAGGTCACAGTTCCCCATCGGTTGTGAGGTCGACGCGCCAATTCCGTCGGAAGCTTTTTCCGAAACGGGTCGTCGTGGCAGCATGGCGGGTATGCGCATTACCGTCCTGGGGTGTTCAGGGAGCGTCTCCGGACCAGACTCACCTGCATCGGGTTATCTGTTGACCGCGCCGGACACACCGCCGCTGGTACTCGACTTCGGACCCGGTGTCCTCGGTGCGCTCCAGCGGTTCGCCGATCCCGGCGAGGTCTCCGTCCTCCTCAGCCACCTGCACGCGGACCACTGCCTGGACCTCCCAGGACTGCTCGTCTGGCGCCGCTATCATCCGCACCCGCCGAAGGGGCGCGCACTCGTCTACGGCCCGTCCGACACCGCCCGCCGGATCGGCGTCGCGTCCGCGGAGTGCGGCGGCGACATCGACGACATCTCCGACACGATCGACCTGCACCACTGGACCGACGGCGAACCGGTCACGTTCGGCGACCTCACCATCACCGCGCGCCGGGTCAACCACCCGCCCGAGGCGTACGGGTTCCGCCTGACCAACGGCGCCGGGCGCACCCTCGTCTACACCGGCGACACCGGCATGTGTGACGAAGTGATCGACCTCGCCCGCGCGGCCGACGTCCTGCTCGCCGAGGCGTCGTGGACGCACAGCCCGGACCGGCCCGAAGGGATCCACCTCTCGGGGACCGAGGCCGGTCAGGTCGCACACCGCGCCGGTGTCGCCGAACTGCTGCTCACCCACATACCGCCGTGGACGTCCCGCGAAGACGTCATCGCCGAGGCCAAGGCCGAATTCTCCGGCCCCGTGCACGCGGTGTCCGCGGGCGGCGTCTACACCGTCTGAAGCCGTGTGCCCGCGCCCCGGGCGGGGGCGACTAGGCTCTCTGCCGTGACCACACGAGAAGACGGTAGGGCGGACGACGAACTCCGCGAGGTCAAGATCACCCGGGGCTTCACCACTCATCCCGCGGGATCGGTGCTGGTGGAATTCGGAAACACCAGGGTGATGTGCACAGCCAGCGTCGAGGACGGTGTTCCCCGTTGGCGTCAGGGCTCCGGACTCGGCTGGCTGACGGCCGAATACGCCATGCTGCCCGCCGCCACCCACACCCGCAGCGGCCGAGAGTCCGTCAAGGGCAAGGTCGGTGGACGAACCCAGGAGATCAGCCGGCTGGTCGGACGCTCCCTCCGTGCCTGCATCGACCTCGCCGCCATCGGTGAGAACACCATCGCCCTCGACTGCGACGTGCTGCAGGCCGACGGCGGAACCCGCACTGCCGCCATCACCGGCGCCTATGTGGCCCTCGTCGACGCGGTGACCTACCTCCGCGCCGCCGGCCGCCTCGCCGACCCCCAGCCGATCTCCTGTGGCATCGCCGCGGTGAGCGTGGGCGTCGTCGACGGCCGTGTGCGCCTCGACCTGCCGTACGAGGAGGACTCGCGCGCCGAGGTCGACATGAACGTCGTGGCCACCGACACGGGCACCCTCGTCGAGATCCAGGGCACCGGCGAAGGCGCGACGTTCCCGCGGAGCACGCTCGACAAACTGCTGGACTCCGCGCTCGCAGGGTGCGAGCAGTTGTTCGAGATCCAGAAGGCCGCACTCGAACTGCCCTACCCCGGTGCGCTTCCGGAGCCGAAGGTCCCGGAGACGTCGAAGAAGAAGTTCGGGGGCTAGATCGGTGCCGGAAACCACACGGGTGCTGGTGGCCAGCCGCAACGCGAAGAAACTCCGGGAACTGCATCGGGTGCTCGCGGCGGCCGGTGTCGACGGAATCGAACTGGTCGGGCTCGAGGCCGTACCCGAGTACCCCGAGGCCCCCGAAACGGGTGCGACGTTCGAGGAGAACGCCTTGGCGAAAGCGCGCGACGGTGCCGCCGCAACCGGAATGCCCTGTGTGGCAGACGATTCCGGAATCGAGGTGGATGCGCTGAACGGCATGCCCGGAGTCCTGTCCGCCCGGTGGTCGGGCACGCACGGAAACGATCCCGCGAACACCGCCCTGGTCTTGGCTCAGCTCGGTGACGTGCCCGACGACCGCAGGGGAGCGGCGTTCGTCTCGGCGTGCGCGCTCGTGGTGCCCGGCGGCGAGGAATCGGTGGTCCGCGGCGAATGGCGGGGAAGCATCGCCCGTGAGCCCGTCGGCGACGGCGGATTCGGTTACGACCCGGTCTTCGTGCCGGATGGAGATACCCGCTCGGCCGCCCAGCTGTCACCCGAGGAGAAGGACGCGTCCTCGCACCGAGGGCGGGCGCTCGTTCAGCTCGTCCCCGACCTGGCGGCGCTCGCCGGGCACTGACAGTCGCTACGTTTCACGGGAGGAGGTTCACATGTCGCCGATGATGGTGCCTCAGACACCGCTCGGCTGGCTGACCTACGTGATCGCGATGATCACCGGGCAGCCGGTCATCATGTGAGAGAGCCGACCGGTTCGGTCAGAGACCGAAGTCGCGGCGGACCTGCTTGGTCCGCTGGTGCTCCACGTAGAACGACAGGAACGGAATGGTGCCCGCGAGTAGCGTTCCGACCGTCCGGCCCGCGGGCCAGCGCACCTTGACCGCCAGGTCGAGCGTCACCAGCAGGTAGACGAAGTACACCCAGCCGTGGACCACGGCGATCCAGCTGGGCAGGTTGTCGACCTTGAAGATGTACTTGGCCACCATCTCTGCGGTGAGGACCAGCAGCCACACACCGGTGGCGTAGGCGAGGACGCGGTAGCGCAGGAGCGCGGGGGCGATCTTCTTCTGCTTCGCGGTGTCTGCGACCGAACCGGCAGTCGTTTCGTCTTGGCCCGTGCTCACGTGGTGCTCCTATCGGTCTCGCGAGCAGACAGCTCGGCGAGGTACTGGTTGTACTGCGAAATCTGCCGGCTCTCGAGGTCGTCCGGGTCGTCCTCGGCCACCGAGGGGCGAGGGGGCAAGACGTCGGCCGGGATCTCCCGCAGTTCGGTGGGAGCATCCGGGACGTCGGCGGGGTCGGCCGGTTCGGCGTCCTCGAGCTGCACGAATCGCCGATAGGCGTAGACGAGGAACGCCGCGAACAGGGGCCACTGGAATGCGTAGCCGAGATTTTGGCCGGTCCCGCCCACCGCTTCGAAACGTGTCCACTGCCACCAGCCGAGTGCGAGGCATCCGACAGCCCCGACGACCACCAACAGGATCAGCGCGGGGCGGCGTTGCTTACGGTTACCGGACACATAACGACGGTACCTGAATCGCTGAATGCGCTGCTAGGAGAGGTTGCCGCTATGGTGGCGGTCACAGCCGCCGGAGGCGCCCGACGAGCCGTCGATCCAAGCTAAACAGGGCCGCCGAATCGGCAGGGAAACCCGAGAAGTGCGCGAGGGGGGACTTGAACCCCCACGTCCGTTGGACACCACATCCTAAGTGTGGCGCGTCTGCCATTCCGCCACTCGCGCGCGAGGACAGACTACGCCACACCTCGACAGGAGCCCATCCTCGGATCAGCCTGTGTGCTCACCACCCTGTGTCCAGCGATTTCGGCCGGCCCACGTCGGTGTCTGACTGTGACAATTGGGGCAGAGGAACCGGATCTGATGCAAACGTGAGTCGAGGGGATCACCGTCAATGTGGTCGACGTGCAGAGTCAAGGGGCTTCCGCACCAGTCGTCGCCGAGGCCGCAGAGAACACATTTGTATTCGACCCCGGCCTCGATCAGGGCCCGGCGCAACAGATGTGGTTTCACTCGTGCGCTACCTGGTGGTCGTTCCACGAGAATCTCCTCCCACGACATGCGATTGCGAGCCGGCTTGCCCTTGGTGTGTGCGCTCCCGGTGAAGTGCGTCGTATCGATTCCGAACCTCTTGATCTGTCGACTCAGGTGAGCGTGTGTCCCACCCGCGGGTTTCAGGCCGAGGTAGCGCATGACGCCGGCCACGCTCGTCGATTCCGCGACCGCCTGCTCGAGCGCTTCTCGCGTGTACTTCATCTCGCACTTGCCACCCGCCGCTGCGCGCGCTGGTGCCGCCAGACGGCGTGGGTGAAGGTGGCGGGCGTGATCTCGAGCCGCACTGCTGCGGAGGCGACGAGGTGTTCGGCGTCTGCCGTCGATGGGGGTGCTTCGAGATCGAGCGCCTCGCCGAGGAACTCGCACACCAGGCGGTGAGATTCGGCGGTGCGGATGCCGAGTTGCATGGCGAGGCACTCCCAGGTGGCGGCACCGAACCCGGGCACCCCGACGATCGCGTTCCGCTGGGCCTCGTCGTCGCGGAGATCCGCCGAGGTGGTGCAGCCCAGCTCGGTGAGCGAGCGTGCCGCCGAGGCGACGGCCTCGGCCTTGGTGGTGTAGTTCCCCGGTACTCGCTGCCGGTTGTTCAGGACGGCCAGGAGGCCTTCGGGTTCGTCGGCGTGCGCGGCGAGCGCCGTGAGGTCGTCGAGAGGTGCGGCCCGGTGATCGAGCCAGCGGGTGATGACGGCGCGGACCCCCGTGGTGGGCGTGCCGTACGTGGCGCGGGCGGAGAACGCGGCATCGAGCAGACCGGCTTCGATCTCGTGCGGCCAGCCCTCCGTCCAGTGCGGCCACGACTCTCGTGGCAGCTTCGCTTCGACATGATCGAGTAGGGCGCGGACGTGGGCTGTGCTCATTTCTTCCCCCCGGAGAATGGCTGTCGGCTGTTCCTGGATTCGAACATTAGTGCGAGGATCCGACAGGTTCGGTTTCGCTGGTCGCGGACCCGGGTTCGGGGGCGCGGACCTGCATGAACCTGGGACTTCGTCAAGGTGGTAACAGATTGATAACGATTAATATGAGGCTTTCCTCAGGTTCTTGGACGTCCTCGCACCGCCCTCGTCCAGCACGGACGCGATCTACTCACCGGTCACTTCACGGGAGGGCTGTGAGAGACATCACGCGATATTTCTCCGATGCACGCCTGTGACACCCCGGCGGCATTTGAACGTGAGGAAATCCTCATGATTCTGTGTCAACCTTGAACAGCCCGGAAGAGCTGATCAGAGCCGATACAGCTGGCACACGATGCCGAGGGCGGCAGACACTATCCCCACCTCCCCCTAGAGGGGACCAGGAGAGGACATACGCGTGACGATTGACGACACGACACCCGCAGGAAACGGAAAAAACTCGAAGGGTTCGCGGCGCATCGGCGTAGACCGGGACGACACTCGGTCGTCGAGCAAGGGCACCCTCGTGGATCGTCTGCTCGGAGGTGAGCCGTACGCGCTCGCCTTCGGTGGTCAGGGCGCGCCCTGGCTGAGCTCGCTGGAGGAACTGAGCCGCGACAACGGACTCGAGCCGGCACTCACCACCATCGTCAACGACGCGGCCGACCACCTGGCCCCCGTGGCGCAGGAACTCCTCGTCGTGCGCCCGGTCGGATTCGACCCCATCGCCTGGATCCTCGAGCAGGAACTCGCCGACGAAGAGGACGGCGCCCAGGCGGCCGGACCCTCCGCGGCAGCGCTCACCTCGGCGGCGGTGTCTCTCCCCGGCGTCTTCCTCACCCAGATCGCAGCGCTGCGTGCGCTGGCAGCTCAGGGCCTCGATCCCGCGGTTACGGCTCCCGTGTCGGTGATCGGCCACTCCCAGGGACTCCTCGCCGCGGAGGCCGTTGCCTCCTCGGGTCAGAAGGACGGCGAACTCCTCGCCCTCGCTCAGCTCATCGGTGCGGCTGCCGGCCTCGTCGGCCGTCGTCGCGGAGTGATCGCCGCCGCCGACTCCACCCCGATGCTCGCTGTCTCCAACGTCGACCCGGAACGACTCCGTCAGATCGTCGAGGAGCTCGCCGAAGGCCTCGAGCCCGAGCGCGCAGCCGTCCTCGGCATCCGTAACGCCCGTCGCCGCGTCGTACTGTCCGGCCCGCCCGCCCAGCTGGCACGCGTTCAGCAGCGGTGCGAGCAGATCGAGGCCGACGAGGCCCGTGAGCGCGACGCCAAGAAGCGTGGCGGCTCCATCTTCGCGCCCGTCTTCGAGCCCCTCGCGGTCGAGATCGGCTTCCACCACCCCGCACTCGCGGAGACGATCGACATCGTCGGCCAGTGGGCCGTGCGCTGCGGTCTCGACGAGGAGAAGGCCCGCGCTCTCACGAGCGCCTGCCTCGTCGATCCCGTCGACTGGGTCGCCGCCGTCGACAGCACCCTCGAAGCCGGTGCCGCGTGGATCCTCGACCTCGGACCCGGTGACCTCCTCACCCGCATGACGTCGGCCAGTGTCCGCGGCCAGGGCGTCGGCATCGTTGCCGCCGCGACCCGTGGCGGTCACCGCAACCTCCTCACCCCCGGCGCAACCCCCGAGGTTCCCGCCGCGTGGACCGAGTTCCTCCCGAAGCCGGTGTCGCTGCCGGGCGGCCGCATCGGCGTCGAGACCGCGTTCACGAAGCTGACCGGTCGTTCGCCGATCCTGCTCGCCGGCATGACCCCGACCACGGTCGACCCGAAGATCGTCGCCGCAGCAGCCAACGCAGGCCACTGGGCCGAGCTCGCCGGCGGTGGCCAGGTCACCGAGCAGATCTTCGCCGACAACGTCGAGAAGCTCACCGGGCTGCTCGAGCCGGGCCGCGCCGTGCAGTTCAACTCGATGTTCCTCGACCCCTACCTGTGGAAGCTCCACGTCGGTGGCAAGCGCCTCGTGCCGAAGGCCCGTGCCGCGGGTGCCCCGTTCGACGGTGTCGTCGTCACCGCCGGTATCCCCGAGCTCGAGGACGCCGTCTCGATCATCGGAGACCTCACCGACGCCGGCTTCAGCTACGTCGCGTTCAAGCCGGGCACGGTCGCGCAGATCCGCTCGGTCATCCGCATCGCCAACGAGGTTCCCTCGTTCCCCGTCATCGCCCACATCGAGGGCGGCCGCGCCGGTGGCCACCACTCGTGGGAAGACCTGGACGACCTCCTCCTCGACACCTACGCCGAGCTGCGCACCCGGCCGAACCTGGTCCTGTGCGTCGGTGGCGGCATCGGCACGCCCGAGCGGGCTGCCGACTACCTGACCGGCCGCTGGTCCGTTGCACACGGCTTCCCGGCCATGCCGCTGGACGGCATCCTGGTCGGCACCGCCGCCATGGCCACCCTCGAGGCCACCACCTCTGCCGAGGTGAAGCAGCTCCTCGTCGACACCCCCGGTACTCCGGACTGGGTCGGAGCAGGCACCGCCGAGGGCGGCATGGCCTCCGGCCGCAGCCAGCTCGGCGCCGACATCCACGAGATCGACAACGCCGCGTCCCGCACCGGCCGTCTGCTCGACGAGGTCGCCGGTGACGCCGACGCCGTCGCCGAGCGTCGCGACGAGATCATCGAGGCACTGAACATCACGGCGAAGCCGTACTTCGGCGACGTCGCGACCATGACGTACGAGCAGTGGCTGCGCCGCTACCTCGAGCTGGCCGTCGGCATCGACGCGGCGAAGGCATTCGACTGCGGCACCGACCTCCAGGACGCCATCACCGAGGCCACCGAGAGCCCGTGGCTCGACATCACCTGGCGTGCGCGCTTCGGTGAGATGCTGCAGCGCACCGAGTCGCGTCTGCACCCGGTCGACCGTGGCCCCATCCCCACCCTGTTCGCCGACGACGCGATTCTCGAGCGTCCCGAGGCGGCCGTCTGCGCCCTGCAGGCGCAGTACCCCGACTACGCCACCACGGTTCTGCACCCCGCGGACGTCTCCTTCTTCGTCTCGCTGTGCAAGACCCCCGGCAAGCCGGTCAACTTCGTGCCCGTCGTCGACGGTGACGTCCGCCGCTGGTGGCGTTCCGACTCGCTGTGGCAGGCGCACGATCCTCGCTACACGGCCGACCAGGTTTGCGTCATCCCCGGCACCGTCGCCGTCGCCGGCATCACGCGCGCCGACGAGCCTGTCGGCGAGCTGCTGGACCGCTTCGAGAAGGCCACGTACGACGAGCTGGTCACCGCCGGTGTCGCGCCGCTGTCGCTGCCCGCACGCCGTCACGCGGACATTGCCCGCGGCCTCCTCGACACCGTGCTGTCGGCTCCCGACATCCAGTGGGCCTCGCGCCTGACGCTGAACCCGGTTCGCCGGCTCGGTGACCTCGACAAGTGGTCGATCGAGTCCGACACCCTCGCGGTGCACGAGACCACCGGTGCCGAGCTGTCCGTCGTCGACGACCAGCAGGTGCTCCTCACCGTCCCGCTGGTGGCAGCCAAGTCCGTCCAGATCACCATCACCGTCCCCGCGTCCGTCGCGGACGGTGGCGCTCCCGTGGTCACCGAGGCCGACGCCGAGAAGTCGATGACCGCACTCCTCGCGGTCGCGGCCGGTCAGGAACTGCCCGCCGTCAAGAACGGTGTCGCACGCCTCAACCTCGCCTGGACGCCCGACCTGGTCGCCGACCACGCCGGTGTCACCGGCTCGGGTCTGCCCACGACGCTGAGCGTCAGCGGCAAGGCCGTCCCGGACGTGGTCGTCGGCGCTTGCTGGCCGGCCGTGTTCGCCGTGCTCGGTGCTGCCAAGACCGAAGACTCGCTGTCCGTCATCGAAGGCATGCTCGACCTGGTCCACCTGGACCACAGCGTCGATTTCGTCGGCGAACTGCCTTCGGAGACCAGCATTCTCGTCGTCAAGGCCGAGGTCGCCTCGGTTCTCGACACCGACCTGGGCCGCGTCGTCGAGGTCAAGGTCGAGGTCGGCGCCATGCTCGGCGAGGGCCTGGACGCGCCTGCCGTCGTCACCCTGTCGGAGCGCTTCGCGATCCGCGGCCGCACCGGCAAGGGCGAACTGTCCGACCCGGCCCGCGCCGGTGGCTCGCTGAGTGACGAGGCCGTCGACACCCCGCGTCGTCGTCGCCGCGACACCACGATCGTCGCTCCCCGCAACATGGGCTCCTTCGCCCAGGTGTCGGGCGACCACAACCCGATCCACACCTCCGACAACGCGGCACTGCTCGCCGGCCTCGGCAGCCCGATCGTGCACGGCATGTGGCTCTCCGCCGCCGCCCAGCAGGTCGTCACCGCCGTGGATCCGGCCGAGACCAAGACGCCGCCGCGTCGTCTCACCGCCTGGACCGCACGCTTCCTGGGCATGGTTCGCCCGGGCGCCGAGATCGACGTCCGCGTCGACCGCATCGCCGTGGACCGGGGCGCCGAGATCGTCGAGGTCGGCTGCCGCATCGACGGTGAACTGGTGATGGTCGCAACGGGTCGCACCGCCGCCCCGAAGACCGTCTACGCGTTCCCCGGACAGGGCATCCAGCGTCCCGGCATGGGCCTCGACGCCCGCGCCCGCTCCAAGGCCGCCCGTGAGATCTGGGACCGCGCCGACAAGCACACCCGCAAGGCCCTCGGCTTCTCGATCCTCGCCGTGGTCCGCGACAACCCGACGGTCGTCAAGGCCCGTGGTGTCGAGCACAAGCACCCGGACGGTGTCCTGCACCTGACCCAGTTCACCCAGGTCGCGATGGCGACGCTCGGTGTGGCTCAGGTCGCCGAGCTCCGCGAATCCGGTGCCTTCGTCGAGGGCGCCCTGCTCGCAGGCCACTCGGTCGGTGAGTACAACGCTCTCGCCGCCGTCGCCGGTGTGCTGCCTCTCGAAGCTGTTCTCGAGGTGGTCTTCCAGCGTGGCTCCGCGATGCACGCACTCGTTCCCCGCGACGAGGCCGGCCGTTCCGACTACCGGATGGCTGCCATCCGCCCGTCGCAGATCGGTCTGGCCGACGACGACGTCGAGGCGTTCGTCGCCGGTGTCGCCGAGGCGACCGGTGAGTTCCTGCAGATCGTGAACCTGAACCTGCGTGGCTCGCAGTACGCCATCGCCGGTACGGTCGCCGGACTCAACGCGCTGGAGGTCGAAATCGACATCCGCCGTGAGGCTTTCGGTGGCAAGCGCGCGTACATCATGGTCCCGGGCATCGACGTCCCGTTCCACTCGACGGTGCTGCGTGGCGGCGTCGACGACTTCCGTGGACGTCTCGAGGAACTGCTTCCGCAGGACATCGACCCGGCCATCCTGATCGGGCGCTACATCCCGAACCTGGTCCCCAAGCCGTTCTCCCTGAAGAAGGAGTTCGTGCAGGAGATCGCCGACCTGGTGCCGTCGAAGCCCCTCGACAAGGTGCTGAAGGACTTCGACTCCTGGGCGAAGAAGCCGGTTCAGCTCACCCGCGTGGTCCTCACCGAGCTCCTGGCCTGGCAGTTCGCCAGCCCGGTGCGCTGGATCGAGACTCAGGACCTGCTGTTCGCCGACGAGTCCGAGGGTGGACTGGGTGTCGAGCGGTTCGTGGAGATCGGTCTGGGCTCCGTCCCGACCGTCGCGAACCTCGCATCGCAGACCCTGAAGCTGCCGGGCCGCTTCGGCTACCCGGTCGAGGTCCTCAACATCGAGCGTGAAGCGTCCAACGTGTACTCCACCGACGTCGATCCGGCGCCGGTCGAGGACGACGAGCCCGCAGCACCCGCAGCCGAGGCGCCCGCCGCATCGGCCGCACCCGCCGCGGCTCCGGCCCCGGCCGCTGCACCGTCCGGTGGACCGCGTCCCGACGACATCGCGTTCAAGGCCGCAGACGCCACCAAGGTCCTGATCAGCCTGTGGACCAAGCTCCGTCCCGATCAGGTCGGCCCCGTCGACACGATCGAGGCGCTGTGCGACGGCGTGTCCTCACGGCGTAACCAGCTGCTCGTCGACCTCGGCTCCGAGCTCTCGCTCGGCGCGATCGACGGTGCGGCGGACGCCGACATGGGTTCGCTCGCCGGCACGGTCGACTCCCTGGCCCGTACGTACAAGCCGTTCGGCCCGGTGCTGTCCGACTCGATCAACGATCACCTCCGCAAGGTCTTCGGCCCCTCGGGTCGTCGTCCGGCGGCCATCGCAGACCGCGTGAAGAAGGTCTGGGAACTCGGCGACGGCTGGGCGTACCACGTCACCGCCGAGGTGGCGCTCGGAACCCGCGACGGTTCCAGCATCCGTGGTGGTGACCTCGGTGGCCTGGCCGGCGGCGGTCTCGCCGACGGCGCCGCAGTGGACGCCGTCATCGACAGCGCAGTGGCCGCAGTGGCCTCGCGCCGTGGGATCAGCGTCTCCCTCCCGTCCTCGGGTGGCGGAGCCGGTGGCACCGTCGACGCCGCGGCGCTGGGCGAGTTCACCGAGCACATCACGGGCCGCGACGGCGTGCTGGCCTCGGCCGCCCGCCTCGTGCTCGAGCAGCTCGGCTTCGCAGGCGACACGGCGACGGCAGCGCAGCCGACCGACACCGAACTCGTCGACCTCGTGTCGGCGGAACTCGGTTCCGACTGGCCGCGACTGGTCGCTCCCGCGTTCGACGCCAAGCGGGCGGTGCTGCTCGACGACCGCTGGGCCAGCGCACGTGAGGATCTGGCTCGTCTGTGGATCGACGCGGCAGGCGTGGAGTCTCTCGAGATCGAAGGGTTCGCCGGTGCAGGCAAGTCCGTTGCGGCGCAGGCCGCATGGTGGCAGGCCCGCGCAACCGACGAGGGTCGCACGGCTCTGGCCGAGAAGTACGGACGCATCGCGGAGGCGGCAGTCGTCGTCACCGACGAGACCCCGGAATGGGCAGACCAGGTCGCCGTCGTCACCGGTGCCAGCAAGGGTTCCATCGCGGCCTCGGTCGCAGGCAAGCTCCTCGCCGGCGGCGCGACGGTCTTCGTGACCACCTCGCGTCTCGACGACAAGCGTCTCGGCTTCTACCGCGACCTCTACCGCCGCAATGCTCGCGCCGGTGCCGCCCTGTGGGTGGTCCCCGCGAACATGGCGTCCTACACGGACATCGACGCGCTCATCGAGTGGATCGGTGAAGCCCAGTACGAGACGGCCGGTGGATCGAAGAAGCTCGTCAAGGAAGCGGTCACCCCGACGCTGCTGTTCCCGTTCGCCGCGCCCCGCGTGGCAGGCGACCTCGCCGACGCCGGCGCCCGCGCCGAAATGGAGATGCGCGTTCTCCTGTGGTCGGTGGAGCGTCTGATCGGCGGACTGTCGAAGATCGGTTACGACCGTGACGTCGACACCCACCTGCACGTCGTCCTGCCCGGTTCCCCGAACCGCGGCCTGTTCGGTGGCGACGGTGCGTACGGCGAGGCCAAGGCCGCGCTGGACGCTGTGGTCGGCCGCTGGAAGGCCGAGCGCAACTGGGCCGAGCGCGTCACCCTGGTGCACGCTCTCATCGGCTGGGTCCGCGGAACCGGCCTCATGGGCGGCAACGACCCGCTGGTCGAGGCCGTCGAAGGTGCCGGAGTCCGTACCTGGTCCACCCTGGAAATGGCCACCGAGCTGCTGCAGTGGTGCGAGCCCGAGGCACGTCGCCTCGCCTCCACCGAGCCGCTCGCGGCCGATCTGACCGGTGGGCTCGCCCAGGCGAACCTGGACCTGCCCGCGCTGGCGAAGCAGGCTCAGGAAGCTGCGACCGCTGCTGCCGAGGCCGACGCGGATGCGGACGAGCTCGACACCATCGCGGCTCTGCCCGCCCCGCCGCGGGTCTCCGAGTCGGTGGCACCGGCTTGGGCCGGCGTCACGGCGGCTCCGGAAGACCTCGTCGTCATCGTCGGCGCCGGTGAGCTCGGACCGTTCGGTTCCTCGCGTACCCGCTTCGAGATGGAGGTCGACGAAGAGCTTTCGGCGGCAGGCGTTCTCGAACTCGCCTGGAACACCGGACTCGTCGTGTGGGAGACCACGCCGTCCGCAGGCTGGTACGACGCCGAGACCGGGGAACTGGTTCCGGAGGCCGAGATCGCGGACAAGTACCACGACGCAGTCGTCGAGCGCTGCGGCATCCGCCGCTACGCGGACGACGGCGCGATGGTCGAGAACACCGCACCGCTCCTCACGTCGGTCTTCCTCGACAAGGACCTGAGCTTCGTGGTCAGCACCGAGGCGGAAGCACTGGCCTTCGTCGAGGCCGACCCGGAGAACACGGTCGCGACGCCGGTTCCGGACAGCGGTGACTGGCAGGTCACCCGCCGTGCGGGCACCGAGATCCGCGTCCCCCGCAAGATGAAGCTCACGCGCAGCGTGGGTGGTCAGATCCCGACCGGATTCGACGTCACCAAGTGGGGCATCCCCGCCGACATGGCCGACTCCGTCGACCGCGTGGGCCTGTGGAACATCGTCGCCACGGTGGACGCGTTCCTCACCGGTGGATTCACGCCCAGCGAACTGCTGCGGTGGGTGCACCCCTCGCTGGTCGCCAACACCCAGGGCACCGGCATGGGCGGCATG
Source organism: Rhodococcus sp. G6(2025) (assembly GCF_058628105.1). Lineage (NCBI taxonomy): Bacteria > Bacillati > Actinomycetota > Actinomycetes > Mycobacteriales > Nocardiaceae > Rhodococcus > Rhodococcus sp. G6(2025). The sequence goes on along the minus strand of NZ_CP179750.1, from coordinate 5,639,252 downwards.
ACCTCCATGAGGTCGCTGTACATCGACACGCTGCTCGGCGAGAACCGGCCGAACGACATCCTGCAGGAAGCCCTGCCGAATGTGATTGCGGCGCACGTGGTCCAGTCCTACGTCGGCGGTTACGGCGCCATGGTCCACCCGGTTGCGGCGTGCGCCACGGCCGCGGTGTCCGTCGAAGAGGGCGTCGACAAGATCAAGCTCGGCAAGGCCCAGCTCGTGGTCGCCGGCGGGTTCGACGACCTCAGCGCGGAGGGCATCATCGGATTCGGTGACATGTCCGCCACGGCCAAGACCGACGACATGCGGGCCAAGGGCATCGACGACCGTCGATTCTCCCGGGCCAACGACCGTCGTCGCGGCGGGTTCGTCGAGTCGCAGGGTGGTGGCACGATCCTGCTGGCCCGCGGTGACCTGGCACTGGAGATGGGCCTGCCCGTCCTCGGTGTGGTCGCCTACGCCGGCTCGTTCGCGGACGGTGTCCACACGTCGATCCCGGCTCCCGGAATCGGTGCGCTCGGCGCGGGACGTGGGGGAGCGGATTCGCAGCTCGCCCAGTCCCTCGGCAAGCTCGGTGTCAGTGCCGACGACATCTCGGTGATCTCCAAGCACGACACGTCCACCGCGGCCAACGATCCCAACGAGGCGGAGCTGCACGAGCGCCTCGCCGGGGCACTCGGCCGCAGCGAAGGTGCGCCGCTGTTCGTGGTCTCGCAGAAGAGCCTCACCGGACACGCCAAGGGTGGTGCCGCAGCATTCCAGCTGATCGGTCTCTGCCAGGTGCTGGACCAGGGCATCGTGCCGCCGAACCGCAGCCTCGACTGCGTCGACGAGAAGATGGCCGAGTTCGAACACCTCGTGTGGGCTCGGGAGCCGCTCCGCTTCGGCGAGCAGTTCCCGCTGAAGGCCGGTCTGCTGACCAGCCTCGGCTTCGGGCACGTGTCCGGCATGGTCGCGGTCGTGCACTCGCAGGCGTTCGTCGAGGCCATCCCGGCCGACAAGCGTGAGGCGTACCTCGAGCAGGCACGCAAGCGCACCGTCGAGGGTCAGCGTCGTCTGGCGAAGGCCATGGTCGGTGGCGGCAGCCTGTACGAGCGTCCGGCGGATCGTCGCTTCGGCGGCGACAGCGTCCCGGCCGCAGCGTCCCGTCAGCTCGAGGCGGACGTCCTGCTCACCGAGGCCGCGCGCCTCGGAGCGGACGACGTGTACAGCTCGGGTCTGCCCGGCTGCAAGTAGGAACGACGGATGGGAGTTCTGGGGATCGGCTTCGATCTCGTGACGGTGTCGGAGTTCGCCGAGCAGCTGGACCGGCCAGGGACGGCAATGCTCGACAACTTCACACCGGGCGAGCGTCGGGACGCCGTGACCCGGAGCTCCGATCCGGCTAGACATTTCGCCGCCCGGTGGGCTGCGAAGGAGGCAGTGATCAAGGCCTGGTCCACGTCTCTCTTCGCCAGCCCGCCGGTGCTGCCCGAGATGATCCACCACCTGATCGAGGTGGTGACGGATGCGTGGGGACGGCCGAGTATCCGCTTACGCGGGGACGTCGCCAAGCATCTGACCGACGTGAGGATTCACATCTCCCTCACACACGACGGAGACATGGCAGGCGCGTTCGCCGTCATCGAGTCCCTGTAGGCGCCTCCGGCGCCCGTGCGCCTTTCTGGTAGCTCCGGCAACCGGAAGGGCGCACAGGCGCGTAGCGGCTAGGTGGAGCGCGATTCCTTCTCGGCGACCAGCAGGTATGCCACCATCAGCCGTTTGAGTTCGGCGACGGCGTCCGCGTGGCTCTGATTGTCCTGCACGGAGAAGTTGAGCATCGAGTACACGACGTGGACGAGCACCTCGGCCATCATCGTCCGCCGCTCCCGCGACGTCCGCGGGGTGAGGGGCGCGAGCATCCGTGACACCTGCTCCGCGAACGCCTTCTCGTGGATGGCGCCGGTGGCGCGGGTCGAGGGCGTCGACTGCATCGCCAGCCACACCTCGCGCCTCGACGGGTCGGATGTCCACAGGCCAGCCATGTGGTCGACGAAGGAATTGAGGAACCGCAGCCAGTCGAGGGACGGGACCTCACCGTTGAACTGGGCGATCTCGTGCTGGACGCCGACGAGGTCCTGCCGGTTGAGTTCGCAGACGATCACGTACTTGTTCGCGAAGAACTGGTAGAGGGTGCCGATCGGGACGTCCGCGCGTGCGGCGACCTCCTCGCACGTGAACGATTCGAATCCCACGTCCACCAGCAACTCCCGCGATGCCGTGAGCAGCGCGTCGAACTTCCGGCGACTACGTTCCTGGGTCGGACGTCTGCGGGGCAGGAGTTCCTGCGGGTCCGACTGCAGCTCCAACGCCGGGTCCACTCGGCGCGGCGCTTGCTTGCTGACTGAAGACTCCACCGCCCCAGGCTATCCGTCTTTCGTCCGGATTCCGAAGATCCCTCCCGGTGACGCGTCGGGTTTCACCTGGGCGAGGAGACTGCTCGCGCCGTTTCGGTGTGAACGATGTGATCGCCCACAAGTTGCCGACCGCTGCGTTACCGACCCACCACAACGCCGGTGACGGACGGCCGACAACATGCAGCCGCCCGTCGCGTCGATCAGACGGACAGGTCCCGCCGCAGTTTCGCGACGTGGCCGGTGGCGCGGACGTTGTACTGGGCCACTTCGATCTTCCCGTCCTCGTCGACGAGGAACGTGGAGCGGATGACACCCTGCACGGTCTTGCCGTACATCTTCTTCTCGCCGAACGCGCCCCACGCCTCGAGCGTGGCCTTGTCGGGATCGGACAGCAGAGGGAACGTCAGTTCCTCGTTGTCACGGAACTTGGCCAGCTTCGCCGGCTTGTCGGGTGAGATGCCGATCACGTCGAGGCCTGCGCCGTTCAGGTCGGCGAGGTTGTCGCGGAAGTCGCAGGCCTGTTTGGTGCAGCCCGGCGTGCTCGCCGCCGGGTAGAAGTACACGACGACCTTGCGGCCGCGGTAGTCGGCGAGCGACACGTCGTTGCCGTCGGCGTCGGGCAGCGTGAAGGCGGGTGCGGTGTCTCCGGGGGCGAGTCTGTTGTTGTCGGTCACGAGAAGTCAGGCTACCGGGAAGGTCTGACCGTGGGCCGCGGCGCGATCGGGGGAGACAGAGTCGCTGGTCGCGTGTTCTCGTCTACGGTTGACGCAAGTGTGGGATCGTCGCGGTAGCGTCGCTCTCGCTGATCGAACCAGTCGAACAAGTTGGAGGACACGTGCCCAGGGACACCGAGAGCATCGAGCGTGAGATCGAGAACGCGCGTAATCAGCTCGCGAGCACTCTCGACGAATTGACGGTCCGCACCAACCCGAAGCGTCTCATGGAGAACACGAAGCGGACGCTGATCGCGAAGCTGAACGAGCCGGCGGTCAAGTACGGACTGATCGCCGTGGGTGCGGTGGCAGGGCTCCTGGTGCTCCGCAAAGCGTTGCGCTGAACGACCCTCGTCACTGACGGGCCGTCGGATGTGAAGTTCGCAGTGACTTCACGTTCCGGCGGCCCGTTCGTCATCCGACCGCCCACTCGGTGCGGTGAGATCGTGACACGAGAAAGGCCCCCATCCTCGTGAGAGGATGGGGGCCTTCGTGCAAGTGCGCCCACAGGGACTCGAACCCCGGACCCAGTGATTAAGAGTCACTTGCTCTACCAACTGAGCTATAGGCGCTCGCTCTTGCGAGACAGAACATTAGCGGGTCGCTTCTCGGGAATGCAAATCGCCTGGTGGCGACCGCCCGTGGCGACCCGATCCGGACGGTGGCGCGTAACAACAGCGCCGCTGGTCACGATTGATATTCGAACGTTATTGAGCGGCTCGGCGCTTGGTTGGAACCGGTCTCCAGTGGCTGGCATCATTGGAGACCACACGGTCTCGACGTGCTGATTCGTCTTGCGAAGGCGAGGGACGTGCCGGCTTGAACGTGAATTCGGAGCGAGGACGTGAAGTGGGGTTATCCATGGGTGTGGGGCGTGGCGGGCGCGTGCGTGCGCAATCGGTGAGATCCGTCTCGAAGACGGTGACGATTGTGGCGGCATCACTCGTATTCGCAGTGTCGATCGCAGGGTGCACCGTCTCCGGTGCCGACAGCGTCACGTCGGAAGGTGAGGCGCCGATCGATTCCAATCCGGTCACCGAACTCATCAAGCCGAAGCTGACGGCGTCGGCCGTCGATGGTGCGGTGGGATTCTCGCCCGGACAGCCGGTGACGGTGACGGTGGCCGACGGCACGCTGGCGGCGGTCACCATGCTCAACCCGGAGGGCGAGCCGGTCGACGGCGCCATCGCCCCCGACGGGTTGTCCTGGGTCAACACGGAGCCGCTGGGCTACGACAAGGAGTACCGGCTCGAGGTGAAGGCGAACGGACTCGGCGGCGGCACCACCTCGACGTCGGCGTTCACGACCAGCGCGCCCGGCAACGTCACCAAGCCGTACGTGATGCCGTCGGAGGGTGACGTGGTGGGCATCGGTCAGCCGATCGCGGTCCAGTTCGACGAGAACATCCCCGACCGCAAGGCCGCGGAGGCCGGCATCACCGTCACGACGAATCCACCCGTCGAGGGCGCGTTCTACTGGGTGAACAACCGTGAGGTGCGGTGGCGTCCGCAGAGCTACTGGGCCCCCGGCACCGCCGTGGACGTCAAGGTCGCCGTGTACGGCCGTGATCTCGGTGACGGACTGTTCGGCCAGGAGGACGTCCACACGGCGTTCACCATCGGCGACGCCCTGGTCGCGACGGCGGACGACAACACCAAGCAGGTGACGTTCGAGCGCAACGGCGAAGTGATCATGACGATGCCCACGTCGATGGGTAAGGACGACACACCCACCGACAACGGCGTGTACATCATCGGCGACCGGTTCGCGAACCTCGTCATGGACTCGTCCACCTACGGTGTGCCGGTCAACTCCCCGCAGGGATACAAGACGCCCGTCGATTGGGCGACGCGAATGTCCTACAGCGGCATCTTCTTCCACTCGGCGCCGTGGTCGGTGGGGCAGCAGGGGTACTCGAACGCGAGCCACGGCTGCCTGAACCTGAGCCCGTCCAACGCGAAGTGGGTGTACGACAACACGAAGCGCGGCGACATCGTGATCGTCAAGAATACGCTGGGCGGCACGCTGTCGGGCACGGACGGCCTCGGCGACTGGAACATCCCGTGGGATGTCTGGAAGGCGGGCAACGCCAACGCCTGACGGCGGGCGTCAGACCAATCGCAAAGAGGAAAGCCCCCGGCCGAGGCCGGGGGCTTTCCGTGTGGGGTGAGTGACGGGACTCGAACCCGCGACAGCCAGGATCACAACCTGGTGCTCTACCAACTGAACTACACTCACCATGTGCTTCAGGCACCGCCCGGGGGCAGTAACTTCGGCGAGGAAGATACTAGCGCGTCCGGTGCCCGAGAAGCCAATCGGTATCTCAGGCGGGCCCGAGTTCCTCGACAACTGCGGCGATGTCGCTGGTAGACGGTCCGGGCTCGGGCACGAACGCCGTCTTCCGGTAGTACTTCAGTTCCCGGATCGACTCCTTGATGTCGGCCAGGGCGCGGTGGGCGAGACCCTTTTCGGGCTGACCGAAGTAGATCCGCGGGTACCAGCGCCGGGACAGTTCCTTGATGGAGCTGACGTCGATCATCCGGTAGTGCAGGTAGGTGTCGAGGTCCGGCATGTCGCGGGCGATGAATCCGCGGTCGGTCGCGATCGAGTTGCCTGCGAGCGGCGCCGTCCCGGCGACCGGCACGTGCTCGCGGATGTAGGCGAGCACCTGCTGCTCGGCCTCGGCGAGCGTGACCGTGGACTTCCGGACCTCGTCGGTCAGCCCCGAGTTCTCGTGCATCTTGGTCACCACGTCGGGCATGGCCGCGAGCGCGTCGTCGTCGGCGTGGATGACGATGTCGACACCCTCACCGAGCACGTTCAGCTCGCTGTCCGTGACCAGAGCTGCGATCTCGATCAGCTTGTCGGTGCCGAGCCGGAGCCCGGTCATTTCACAGTCGATCCACACAAGTTTGTCCTGCACCAGGAACACAGTAGTCACGTGAGTGACGGGATAAGGTCTGCGGTGGACACTTTCTCCCGACGTGCGTGATTCGAGGAGGGCTTGGATGACCCAGCAATCGCAGGACGGCGACGCGACCTCGACCCCGGCGGAAAGGGCGGCGGCGGCGAGGGCGGCGGCCGCCGAAGCGGCCAGGATCGCGGCGGAGGCTGCGGCAGCGGCAGAGGCGGCGGAGCAGGAAGCCCGGGACGCGGAGGCCGCGGAGAACCGTGCTCCCGCAGACGTCGCCGCCTCCTCCGGTGCCGCCGCGGACATCGCGGCCGGATACTCCTCGGAGGGTGCGGCTCTGGAGCTGGGAACGGTGGTGCTCGACGGCGCCGTGGATCCGGCGGCCCGGGTGCGTATCCCGCTCGCGACGGTCAACCGGCACGGACTCGTCGCCGGCGCCACCGGGACGGGAAAGACGAAGACGCTGCAGGGTATTGCCGAGCAGTTGTCGGCTGCAGGGGTTCCCGTGGTGATGGCCGACGTGAAGGGCGACCTGTCGGGCCTGTCGCAGCCGGGTGAGGCGGGCGACAAGATCACCGCCCGAGCGTCCGAGACGGGTGACGACGAGTGGCGGCCGGCGGGATCCCCGGTCGAATTCCTCTCGCTGGGAACGGAAGGCTTGGGGATTCCCGTCCGCGCGACCATCACGGCGTTCGGGCCGATCCTGCTCGCCAAGGTTCTCGGGCTCAACGAGACTCAGGAGTCCACGCTGGGGCTGATCTTCCATTGGGCCGACGTTCAGGGGCTTGCGCTGCTCGACCTGTTGGATCTGCGATCGGTCATCGCGCATCTCACCAGCGACGAGGGCAGGGCCGATCTGAAGGGGATCGGCGGCGTGTCCCCGGCCACGGCGGGTGTGATCCTCAGGGCCCTCGTCAATCTCGAAGCCGACGGCGGCGACACGTTCTTCGGGGAGCCCGAGCTCGAGACCGAGGACCTGCTCCGGGTGATCGACGGCAGGGGCGTGATCACGTTGTTCGAGTTGGGCGCCCAGGCCGCGCGCCCGGCATTGTTCTCCACCTTCCTGATGTGGGTGCTGGCCGATCTGTTCCAGACGTTGCCCGAGGAAGGCGATCTCGACAAACCCAAACTCGTCTTCATCTTCGACGAGGCGCACCTGCTCTTCGCGGACGCGTCGAAGGCGTTCCTGCAGCAGGTGGAACAGACCGTGAAGCTCATCCGCTCGAAGGGTGTGGGGGTCTTCTTCTGCACCCAGTTGCCGACGGACGTCCCGAATGCGGTGTTGTCACAGCTCGGCGCGCGGATCCAGCACGCGCTGCGCGCTTTCACTCCCGACGATCAGAAGGCGCTCACGAAAACGGTACGGACGTACCCGACCACCGAGAACTACGACCTCGAGAAGGCTCTCACCTCACTGGGCATCGGTGAGGCGATCGTCACGGTCCTGTCGGAACGGGGGGCACCGACGCCGGTGGCGTGGACGAGGATTCGGCCTCCCCGCTCGCTGATGGACACCATCGGCAACGACGCGATCACCGCCGCGGCGTCGTCGAGTCCGCTGTCGGCGAAGTACCGGCAGACCGTCGACCGCGAATCGGCGTACGAGAAGCTGACGGCCAAGGTCGCCGGGGCACCGGCCACGGAACCGGGCCTCGACCTGCCCCCGCTTCCCGACCTGCCGCCCCCGCCGCCCGCACAGCGGGAGGGTCCGAACATGGCCGAACAGATTCTCGGGAACTCCGCGGTGAAGAGCTTCCTCCGCTCGGCCGCGTCGGCCGCCGGCCGCGAGATCTCCCGCAGCATCTTCGGGACGGGCAAACGTCGCAGGCGCTAGAAACGCTGGGCGAATGTACCTTTCAGCGCCTCGGCAGGGGTGACCGGTACATTCACCCGGGGGTCATCCGCCCAGCTTCTTGTAGAACGTTCCGACGATCGGGGCGACCACCGCGCGCGGGCTGTACTGCCCGGCAACGGACATCGCCTTGCTGATGATGCCGGGCACGACGCGCATCTTGTTGTCGGCCAGACCATCGAGTGACACCTTGGCGGTGTATTCGCTGGAGATCCACAGGAAGTCGGGCACCAACTTGTCCACGATCGACGCGTCCGCCGGATCGGGCTCCTCGGTGCGGACCGGGCCGGGTGCGAGCAGCGTGACGTTCACTCCCGTTCCCTTGAGTTCGCCGCGCAGCGACTCGGAGAAGGTGTTGACGAACGCCTTGCTGGCCGCGTAGGTGGCGTTGTGGGGGATGGGCATGTTGCCTGCCGCGGAGCCGACCATGAGGATGGCGCCGGACTTGCGTTCGAGCATCCCGGGCAACACCGCGAGGGTGAGGTCGTGCACCGCAACGGCGTTGAGTTCCACCTGGGCCCGCTCGTACGCGGGATCGAGTCCGGCGACCGGGCCGAACGTGGCGATGCCCGCGTTGTTGCACAGGACGCTGATCTCACGTCCGGACAGTTCGGTGACGAGGGTGGCCCGCGCGTCGCGATCCGACAGATCGCACGCGCGCACGTCGACCTCGACGCCGTGCTTGTCACGCAGGGCCGCAGCGAGTGAATCCATCACCTCGCCGCGGCGCGCGACGAGGATCAGGGAGTGGCCCCGGGAGGCCAGGTCGGTGGCCAGCGCCTCGCCGATTCCGGACGAGGCGCCGGTCACGACGGCGCGGGCACTGGGGGTGGGGTTCGGCAAGCTCACGGTCAGCAGCGTAGTGCGTCAGATGCGCGCGGCGAGCCGGGTGCCCTGCTCGATCGCGCGTTTGGCGTCGAGTTCGGCTGCGACGTCGGCGCCGCCGATGACGTGGGTGGTGACGCCGGCGACGGTCAGTTCGTCGACGAGGTCACGCACCGATTCCTGACCTGCGCAGATCACGACGTTGTCGACGGCGAGGGTGCGGGGCCTCTCGCGTTTGGCGCCGAACGTGATGTGCAGGCCGTCGTCGTCGATGCGCTCGTAGTTGACCCCGGACAGTTCCTGCACGCCCTTGTTCTTCAGCGCTGCCCGGTGAACCCAGCCCGTGGTCTTCGCGAGTCCGGCGCCGATCCGGCCGCTCTTGCGCTGCAGCAGGTACACCTCGCGCGGCGACGGTTCGGGAATGGGTGTGGTGAGGGCGCCCGCCGCCGCTTCGGGTTCGGTGACACCCCACTCCTGCTTCCACTCCTTCAGGTCGAGCGTCGGCGAGTGCTCGTGGGTGAGGAACTCGCTGACGTCGACGCCGATCCCACCGGCCCCGATCACCGCGACCGACTGCCCGACGGCCTTGCCGCCCCGCACGACCTCCGGATACGTGAGCACCTTCGGGTGGTCGATACCCGGAATGGACGGAACCCGCGGCGTCACCCCGGTCGCGACGATCACCTCGTCGTACTCGCCGACCAGCTCGGTCGCGTTGACACGGCTGTCGAGCCGGACGTCGACACCGGCGAGCGGAAGCTGGCGGTTGTAGTACCGGATCGTCTCCGCGAACTCCTCCTTGCCGGGGATCTTGCGGGCGATGCCGAACTGTCCGCCGATCTCCGAATCCGCCTCGAACAGGGTCACCGAGTGGCCGCGCTGTGCCAGGCCCAGTGCTGCCGACAGGCCCGCGGGTCCGGCGCCGACGACGGCGACACGCTTCGCGGCCCGGGTGGGGGAGAGTGTCAGTTCCGTCTCCCGGCCTGCACGGGGATTCAGCAGGCACGACACGTGCTTGCGGACGAAGGCGTGGTCGAGGCAGGCCTGGTTGCACGCGATGCACGTGTTGATCTCGTCGGGGGTGCCCGCTTCGGCTTTGCGCACCCAGTCGGGATCGGCGAGCATCGGGCGCGCCATCGAGATGAGCTGCGCGTCACCGCGGGTCAGGATTTCCTCGGCGACCTCCGGCATGTTGATCCGGTTCGACGCGGCCACGGGGATGCTCACGTGCTTCTCGAGCTTGCCGGTGATGTCGGCGAACGCGGCCCGCGGCACCGACGTCACGATCGTCGGAACACGGGATTCGTGCCAGCCGATGTCGGTGTTGATGATGGTCGCGCCCGCGGCCTCCACTTCCTGTGCCAGCGCGACGATCTCGTCCCACGTCTGACCGCCCTCGACGAGGTCGGCCATCGACAGGCGGAAGATGATGATGAAGTTGGGGCCCACCGCCTTGCGAGTGCGGCGGACGATCTCGACGGCCATCCGCCTGCGGTTCTCGGGAGTGCCGCCCCACTCGTCGGTGCGCTTGTTGGTGCGCTCGCACAGGAACTGGTTGATGAAGTAGCCCTCGCCGCCCATGATCTCGACGCCGTCGTAGTTCGCCTGCTGCGCGAGCCGGGCGCAGCGGACGAAGTTGCGGATCTGCCAGCGCACGCCGCGGCCCGTGAGTTTGCGGGGCCGGAACGGGTTGATCGGGGCCTTGATCGACGAGGCGGAGACGCTGAAGGGCTGGTAGCTGTACCGGCCGGCGTGCAGGATCTGCAGGGCGATCTTGCCGCCCTCGTCGTGCACCGCCTTCGTGATCGCGCGGTGCCTGCGGGCCTCGACTCGGTGGGTGAGCTTGGCGCCGAACGGCAGCAGCCAGCCCGTCCGGTTGGGCGCGTAGCCGCCGGTGACGATCAGCGCGACACCTCCGCGGGCGCGCTCGGCGAAGTACTCGGCCAGACGGGGAATGTCCTTGGCGCGATCTTCGAGCCCGGTGTGGATGGAACCCATGATCACCCGGTTCTTCAGCGTCGTGAAACCGAGGTCGAGGGGAGCGAGGAGCTGCGGGAACTGGGTCATTGGCGGCGTGTCCTTACTGTGCGAGCGCGTCGAGTACTTCTTGGCACCAGTCGGCGAATCCCTCTTCGACGCGGATTCCGCCGCGCAGGACGAGGTACTGGTGCAGGGCTGCCCCGGAGAGCTGGTCCGGTGCGGGAAAGTCACGTTTTTCGATCATGCGGTAGACCTCGAGCCGGGCGGCGTGGCCGTCGCGGTGGCGAGCGACCTCGGCCGTGAGTGCGGCGATGTCACCGTGCTGAGCGGCGCGGATCTTCACTGCCAGCTCGTTGCGCAGGTGGTTGGGCTCGGTCGGTTCGGCGATCCAGCGCTCGAGTTCCGCGCGCCCGGCCGCGCTGACCCGGTACACCTTCTTGTCGGGTCTGCTGTCCTGCGCCACGACCTCGGCGTCGACCCATCCGGACTCGTCCATGCGTTTGAGGACGCGGTAGATCTGCTGGTGGGTGGCGCTCTGGAAGAAGCCGATGGATTTGTCGAACCGGCGCGCCAATTCGTAGCCCGAGCCGGAGTGCTCGGTGAGGGAGACGAGGAGCGCATGTTCGAGTGCCACGAACCGAAGTATGTATGCAACGAGGTGCGTATGCAACTGAGTGCATGCTTAGTAGTTCCGTCCGAGCGGGACACTCGTCGCGTCGGACCGTACGAACTCCCCGTTCGCTCGCATAGGCTCGCGGACATGAGCACCGACGTTCGTCCGCCGGCCGGGATCGGCGAGGCCGCGACGCGCAGACAGGTTGTCGCGTGGGGGTTGTGGGACTGGGGATCGGCCGCGTTCAACGCCGTGATCCTCACGTTCGTCTTCTCCGTGTACCTGACGGACGCCGTGGGGGAGGACCTGCCGGGGTCGATCTCCGCGAGCACGTGGCTCGGGTGGTCGCTCGGCATCGCCGGTTTCCTCATCGCCGTGCTCGCCCCTGTCACCGGTCAGCGATTCGACGCCGCCGGACGACGTAAGTGGGCGCTCGGTGTCCTCACGTTCGCGACGGTCGGGTGCATGGCGGCGATGTTCTTCGTCCGCGACTCGTATCAGTACCTGTGGCTCGGACTGGTGCTGCTGGCCGCGGGTTCGGTGATCTTCGAACTGGCCGGCGTCCCGTACAACGCGATGCTCAGGCAGGTGTCGACGCCGGCGAACATCGGCCGGGTGTCCGGGTTCGGCTGGGCGATGGGCTATTTCGGCGGGATCGTGCTGCTGCTGCTGTGCTACTTCGGATTCATCTCCGGTGACGGCGACAACCGGGGATTCCTCGGGCTCACCACCGACGGCGGACTGAACATCCGGATGGTGGCGCTGCTCGCCGCCGTCTGGTTCGCGATCTTCGCGATCCCCGTCCTGCTGAAGGTCCCCGAGCTACCCCGCCCCCACGCGGATCCGGGTGCCGACAAGGCCGGTTTCGTCGAGTCGTACCGGGTGCTGTGGCGCGATCTGCGCGACCTCTGGGTCGCCGACCGGCGCACCGTGTACTTCCTGGTGGCGAGTGCGCTGTTCCGCGACGGACTGGCCGGTGTCTTCACGTTCGGCGCCGTCCTCGCCGTCAACGTCTACGGCATCGGCGCGGGTGACGTGCTGCTGTTCGGCGTCGCGGCCAACGTCGTCTCCGCGCTCGGCGCGCTCACCGCCGGCCGGTTCGACGATCGGATCGGACCGAAGACCGTCATCATGACGTCCCTGATCGCGATGATCGTGGTCGGCGTCGTACTGACGGCCGTCTCCGGACCGGCCATGTTCTGGATCTTCGGACTGCTGCTGTGCCTGTTCGTCGGTCCCGCGCAGTCATCCGCGCGGACGTTCCTGGCCCGGATCACACCGCCAGGCCGGGAGGGGCAGATGTTCGGTCTGTACGCGACCACCGGTCGCGCGGTGTCGTTCCTCTCGCCCACCCTCTTCGGGCTGTTCGCCTGGTGGTTCGCGGCGGATCGGGCCGGGATCATCGGACTGGTGATCGTGCTCGCGATCGGGCTCGCCGCGCTGACGGTGGTGAGGGCACCCGAGCGCGACTAGCGCCGCGCGCGATTGTCATCGATCCGGAGCTTCTCCGGGAACAGCCGCCGCTGTGTCAGCCAGCCCGCCGCCGCCACGACGATCCAGATCAGCGTGGCGAAGAACTGCTGGCTGCCCTCGTTCGGATCCTCCAGGAAACCCAGCGGGGGGATGGCCAGGCCGAGCCCGGTCAGGACCATGCTGGCGCCGCCGAGCGCGGTGAGCCACAACAACGCCCGCGCCCGGTACCGGTCGGCGAGGAAACCACAGGCGACGGCGAGCGCGACGATCACGACTCCGCTGAGGAGCCAATTCGCGTCGTCGGGTTGCAGGACACGACTGAGCTTGGCCCCGATGACGGCGCCGGTGATGATCCCGAGAAAGAATGCGGCGAACTTGAAGATCAGGGTGGTGGCCACCCACGCCACGACTGCCCCGATCGCCGCGACCAGGAACGTCGTCTCGAGCGACAGCGACAGCAGATTGGCCAGGAGCCAGCCGAGGCCGAAACCCGAGGCGAGAACGGCGACGTGGAGTGAACCGACACCGGCGAAGCACAGAACGGCGCCGACCAGAAGGATTGCGATGCCACTCATGGTGCCCTCCCACGGTGCACGAGACGAGTAGTGCCATCAAACCAGAACGCACGCCCCGTCGAGGGGAAGAGCGGATTTCGGTTCAGTTCGGTGCGGTTCCGGTACGCGTGAGGATCGCGTCCGCGAGGGCGTCGGGCCGCTGCTCCGGGATCCAGTGCGTGGCACCGTCCAGGACGACGAACTCGTAGGGCGCATCGACGAACTCGCCGCACCTTTCCGCTCCCGCACGCCCCAGCGCCTGGTCACCGGTGCTCCAGACGTAGGTCGTGGGAACGGTGACGGCAGGCGTCTGCTCGAAGTCGCTCGTCATCGCGCGGTACCAGTTCAGCGCGCCGGTGAGCGCGCCCGGTTCGCCGAGCAGCGCGACGTGCCGGTCGACGAGCGCCGGCGCGACGACGTCACCGAACATCGCGCGCAGCGCCCGCGCGTTCTCCTCGAGGAGGACCCGCTCGGCCTTGCCTTCCGTCCTGAGGAGACGAATGTAGGAGGAGCGTTCCTTCTGATCGGCGTCCTCGCGCAAGGCCCAGCCGAACGCGCCCGGATGTGGCACCGACACGGTGGTGAGCGAGGTGATCCGGTCGGGGTGCCGCGCCGCGACGACCCACGCCACGGCGGCTCCCCAGTCGTGCCCGACGAGATGTGCCGAGTCGAGACCGAGTGCGTCGAGCAATCCGATTACGTCCGCGACGAGGTGGTCGATCCGGTAGGAGTCGACTCCGTCGGGTCGCGCACCGGGCGAGTATCCGCGCTGGTTCGGGGCGAACGTCCGCAGACCGGACTCGTTCAGCAGGGCGCTGACCGGTTCCCAGGACGCGGCGCTCTCCGGAAACCCGTGCAGGAGAACGACGGGGACGCCGTCGGCCGGACCGCTGGTGGTGACGTCGAACGTCAGGTCGCCGAGGGTGATGTGCGCGTGTTCCGAGGTTGACAACATGCCCCCACCGTACGGCGAGAGCGCCACTACTTCGCGGGATTCCACCCGCTCATGCCGAGCATGATCAGGCGCAGTTGCCGTTCGGCACGCGCGACCACTTCGGCCTCACTTCGGCTTCCGGGACGATCGGCCTCGAGCAGATCGACGACGACGGCGAACATGGTGGACACGATCAGGTCGGCCGCCATCTCCAGGTCGTCGTGGTCCCAGGACTGCAGACCGTCGATGCGGGACAGGTCAACCGTGAGTTCGCTGACGAACAGCTTCATCTCGGTCGCGATCGCCCGGCGAATTTCCGGGACGCCGCCGTAGCGTTCGCGGCTGAGGAACCGGAACTGCGCCTCGTGGGTGCGGACCTGCCGCACGAGGATGTCGAGGGATGCGCCTGCGCTCTTGGTGCTCGGGGTGCGGCGGGCGTCGCGGAGCATCTGCCGCAGAATTCGCATGCCCTCCTCGACGAGCACCACGCCGAGCTCCTCGATGGACGCGAAGTGGCGGTAGAACGCGGTGGGCACGATTCCCGCGGTGCGGGCGATCTCGCGCAGGCTCACGCCGGCGAAACTACGGTCCGCCATGAGTTCGAGTGTGCCGTCGAGAAGGGCCTTCCTCGTGCGCTCCTTGCGGGCTGCCCTGCTCTCCGGTTCGGCGCCGGTCGACTGACTCACGGCAGTGAGTGTATTCGCGGCCGCGCCGACACCCGTCATCTCCGGGTGCTCGTACTCGTCATCCGGCATGCGTATCCGATCGCTGTCTGGGGTGTGCGTGCGGTCACATTTCGATTGACAAGTTCCTGTCTCTCTCTGTCACACTATTGTCAGTGTACAACCGTGCACTCAAATGGAGGAGGCTGACGTGTCAGTTGCCCACACCAGTCGTCCGGCGGAGGGACGCAGGTTCTCGCTGCTGTCGTTGTTCGAGGCGATGGCCACTCCGCACCAGCTCGACCGCTACCTCGAACTTGTCACTCCCATGGTCACCGTGCGCGACCTGCGAGCCGAAGTGGTCGAGGTCCGGCGGTCCACCGCCGACACTGTCACCCTCACGCTGCGTCCCACCCGTCAGTGGCGGGGATTCCGTGCGGGGCAGTTCGTGCAGGTGGGCGTCGTGATCGACGGGGTTCGGCACACCCGGTGCTACTCACCGGCCAATGCACAGGCGTCCACCGACGGGCTCGTCGAGCTGACGATCAAGGCGCACCCCGACGGTCTGGTCTCGCAGTACCTGCACGCCCACGCGCACCCCGGTCTGGTGCTCGACCTGTCTCAGGCGGCGGGCGAATTCACCCTCCCGTCTCCGCGCCCTCGCCGGCTCCTGCTGGTGAGCGGAGGCAGCGGAATCACCCCGGTTCTGTCGATGCTGCGCACCCTCGTCGACGAGCAGCACTTCGGAAGCATCACTTTTCTGCACTACGCGTACACCGAAAACGACGTCGCGTACCTCGACGAGTTGCGCGCACTCGCGGACGCGAACGCCAACGTCTCCCTCGTGTTGGCGTACACCGATCAGGAAACCGGCGGCCATCTCCACGGGTTCTTCGGTCAGGAGCACCTCGACGCGGTTGCGCCCTGGTACGCGGACGCCGAAACCTTCCTGTGCGGCCCGCCCGGACTGATGCGTGGCGTTCGGGAGGTGTATCGCGAACTCGGCATCGAGGACCGTCTGCACACCGAGGAATTCGCTCCCGCCGCAGCCCCGGCGGAGGGTGAGGCCGGTGGCGAGGTGTCCTTCACCGCCAGCGGTGTCACCGCGGACAATTCCGGCGCCACGCTGCTCGAACAGGCGGAGGCCGCCGGGCTCCATCCCGAGTACGGGTGCCGGATGGGCATCTGCTTCTCCTGCACGACGGTGAAGAAGTCGGGGTGCACCAAGAACGTCCGCACCGGCGACGCCGACACCGACCCGGACAAGGCGATCCAGCTGTGCGTCTCGGTTCCGGTGGGCGACGTCGCCCTCGACATCTGACTTTCACAAGACATTCAACGCTTGGAGACCGACATGTTTGGACTCTCACTCTCGTTCCTCCCGTTCGTCGACGGCTCCGACGGTTCCCGCAACGACGCCCCGGTGGTGCTCAGTCACGACCAGGTCGAAGAGATCGGCCGGGAACTGGACGCCCTCCGCGACCGGACAGTTGCGGACCTCGGCGCCGAGGACCGCGAATACATCTACAAGATCATCAAGGCGCAGAGGGGATTCGAGGTCGCCGGCCGCGGGCTGATGTACCTCGGCTTCTTCCCGCCGGCCTGGATCGCCGGGGTCGGTGCTCTCGGTGTGTCGAAGATCCTCGACAACATGGAGATCGGCCACAACGTCATGCACGGCCAGTACGACTGGATGCGTGAACCGGGCCTGAACTCCCGCGTGTTCGAGTGGGACACCGTCTGCCCGGCCGATCAGTGGAAACATTCCCACAACTACATGCACCACACGTACACCAACATCCTCGGCCGGGACCGGGACATCGGCTACGGCATCCTCCGGATCGACGAGGCGCAGAAGTGGAACCCCTACTATCTGGGGAACCCGGTCTACGCCTTCTTCCTGATGATGCTGTTCGAGTGGGGCGTCATGATGCACGACCTGGAAGCGGAGAACGTGATCCAGGGCAAGCGGAAGTGGCACGACGTCAAGCCGCTACTGAAGGGCTGGTGGCGCAAGGCCGGTCGGCAGGTACTCAAGGACTACGTGATCTTCCCGGCGCTCACCGGGCCACTGTTCGTCCCCACACTGCTCGGCAACGTGACCGCCAACCTGATCCGCAACGTGTGGGCGTACTCCATCATCTTCTGCGGCCATTTCCCCACCGGCGTGCAGAGTTTCACCGAGGACGAGACCGCGGAGGAAACTCGCGGCGAGTGGTACGTCCGGCAGATGCTCGGAAGCGCGAACATCGAGGGGAGCCCGCTGTTCCACATCATGTCGGGCAACCTGTCGCACCAGATCGAGCACCACCTGTTCCCGGACCTGCCCGCCCACCGGTACCCGGAGATGGCACCCGTCGTGAAGGCGCTGTGCGAGAAGCACGGGCTGCCCTACAACACCGGTGGCTTCTTCAAGCAGATCGGCTCCGTGTGGGGGAAGATCTTCAAGTTCGCGCTGCCGCCCGGTCTCGTCTCGTCCGACACCCCTCCCGGTGTTATCGTCGAGCGGCAGAAGACTGCAGCCTGAGAGGCGAAAACAATGGTGGGGAAGTTCGAGCGGCGCAAGGACACCGTGCAGGAACTGACGGAGTCCGCGGCAACGCACGTGGGCCAGATCGCGACGATCATCGCGGGCGCCGTCCGGGACGTCACCCGGGAGATCGGTGACTGGGTGTCCGACGGCATCGAGATGCGCGAGGCCGCGAAGAAGGCCCGTGACGACGAGGGCGAGGCCGAACCGGTCGACTGAGTAAGCCGACCGGGCGTTTCGCCCAGGTAGAGATCCGGCCGCCGAGGGTGTGTTCATTGCACCCTCGGCGGCCTTTCTGCGGACAGGGCTCCGGTCAATGCTGGCTGCAGCACGAAACCGCCCGCCGAAAGGAACCCATGTCCCCCATCACCATCTCCACCACAGCGCGTATCGCGCTCGCCGGCTTTGCAGCCCTTGCCATTTCGCTGACCGGTGCCGCCGGCATGGCGTCGGCCAAGCCGATCTGCGAGACCGGCTGTTCGCAGCCGCTGCCCACCAAGAACCCCCGGCCCGACGTCAAGCAGATGTGCTGGGTCGAATGGGGGCAGCACAGTGTCAGGTGAGCTGACACGTTCGCGCCTCGAACGGGGCGCGGCCGGCGACGGCCGCGCCACTGTTCGTTCTGCTAGATGACGCCGAGCGAGATCATGGCGTCGGCCACCTTCACGAAACCGGCGATGTTCGCGCCGTGCACGTAGTCGCCCGGCATGCCGTACTCGGCGGCCGTGGCCACGGTGCGTTCGTGGATACCGCGCATGATTCCGGCCAACCGCTCGTCCGTGTATTCGAAGCCCCACGAGTCGCGGGACGCGTTCTGCTGCATCTCGAGTGCCGACGTGGCGACGCCGCCCGCGTTGGCCGCCTTGCCCGGGGCGAACGCCACCGCGGCATCGCGGAACACCTGGACGCCCTGCGGGGTCGTGGGCATGTTCGCGCCCTCGGCCACCGCCTGCACGCCGTTCGCCACCAGCGTCTTGGCGGCCGCTTCGTCGAGTTCGTTCTGGGTGGCGCAGGGGAGCGCGACGTCGCACGGCACGTCCCAGATGGATCCGTTCGGCACGAACCGGGCATGCGGCACCGTGTCCGCGTACTCACCGATCCGTCCGCGCCGCACCTCCTTGATCTCCTTCAGGAGCTCGAGGTCGATGCCCTTCTCGTCGACGACGTATCCGGAAGAATCGGAGCTCGCAATCGCGATTCCGCCGAGTTGGTGCACCTTCTCGATCGCATAGATCGCGACGTTTCCGGAACCGGAGACGACGACGGTCTTGCCGCCCAGTGAGCTGTTCGCGGCTTTCAGCATCTCGGCGACGAAGTAGGCGACGCCGTACCCGGTCGCCTCGCGACGCACCTGCGAGCCGCCCCAGGTGAGGCCCTTACCGGTGAGGACCCCCGACTCGTAGGAGTTGGTGAGGCGCTTGTACTGGCCGAACAGGTAGCCGATCTCGCGGCCGCCGACGCCGATGTCACCTGCCGGGACGTCGGTGTACTCGCCGATGTGGCGATGCAGTTCGGTCATGAACGACTGGCAGAACCGCATGATCTCGGCCTCCGAGCGACCCTTGGGGTCGAAGTCGGAACCACCCTTGCCGCCGCCGATCGGAAGTCCGGTGAGGGCGTTCTTGAAGATCTGCTCGAAGCCGAGGAATTTCACGATACCCAGGTTCACGCTGGGGTGAAACCGCAGGCCACCTTTGTAGGGGCCGAGCACACTGTTGTACTGCACGCGGAAACCGCGGTTGACGTGCACGTTGCCGGAGTCGTCGACCCACGGCACCCGGAAGATGATCTGCCGCTCGGGCTCGCACAGCCGCTCGATCAATCCGGAGTCCGCGTAGTGGGGGTGGTGGTCGAGCACGACCTGCAGCGACTCGAAGACCTCGGCGGCTGCCTGGTGGAACTCGGGTTCGCCGGCGTTCCGCAGGCGGACCTGCTCGTAGATCTCTGCTACCTGGTCGCGCGTTGACACAGACCCACCTGCCTGACGTGTGAGGAATTCGTTACCTGACGTTTACTTTGGAAACTATAGACCTGATGTCGGGTGTCCTGTATTGGGCCGGGCGGAAAGGTTAGGGCTTCCGCAGTGGTGTGCGGGAATGCATTGCGACAGAGGTGTTCTCGACTGCCTCGCCGCAGTGCGCGCAGCGGTGTTCCAGCTCCAGTGAGTGCCCGCATTCGTGCACGAGCACCGACGGGGCCTCGTCGACGGCCCACTTGCTGCCCCATTGGAACAACGAGAGCAGCAGCGGTCGCAGGTCCTCGCCCGCCGCGGTGAGGTGGTACTCGAAGCGGGGAGGGTGCTCGGAGTACTGCCTGCGTTCGATGACGCCGACCTCCTCGAGCTTGCGCAGTCGCGCGGTGAGGATGTCGCGCGAGACGCCGATGTACCCGGCAATCCGGTCGAAGCGGTGCACCCCGTAGCTCAGTTCGCGGATCACCAGCATGGACCAGCGGTCGCCGATCAGTTCCATGGTGGCGGCGATCGCGCAGGGTCTCGGCGCCAGTGGCATGCGGTCCATGACGATCTCGGGTGTCGCTCGCTCGGTGTCGCCGTTGGTCATGCCCTCCATCATAGAGGGTTGTGTTTTCCAACTAATAGGGATTACTGTCGTGACCGTAGTTAGTTGGAAAAGCAGACTTACTCATTCGAAGGGGTCGTCATGACCACGATTCAAGATCGAACGGTGCTGGTCACCGGAGCCGGCCGCGGACTCGGGCATGCCTTCGTCGCCGAGGCGCTCGCGCGAGGAGCGCGCACGGTCTATGCGTCGGCGCGTGACACGTCGACGATCGAGGAGCATCCGCGGGTCGTGCCCGTCGAGCTGGACGTCACGAACCCCGAATCGGTCTACGCCGCCGCGGAGCACGTGGGGGACCTCGGCGTCCTGATCAACAACGCCGGCATCCTCATCGGCGAGTCGCCGCTCACGGGTGATCTCGACGGAATGCGCCGCGAACTCGAAACCAACCTCTACGGGCCGCTCAACGTCACTCGCGTGCTCGCACCGATCATCGCCGCCAATGGGGGCGGCGCGATCCTCAACGTGCACTCCGTCCTGTCATGGCTGGCCGTCGGCGGCTCGTACAGCGTCTCGAAAGCCGCCCTGTGGAGTGCCACCAACGCGATGCGTGCCGAACTCGCGGCGCAGAACATCCAGGTGGTCGGGCTGCACCTCGGGTACATGGACACCGATATGACGAGCGGACTGGACGTGCCGAAGATCTCCGCGGCCGAGGTCGCGCGACTGGCCTTCGACGGCATCGAGTCCGGCGCCAACGAAGTCCTCGCGGACGACACCTCCCGCACCGTCAAGGCGGCACTGTCGGGCGACCTCGACGTCCTCTATCCGCAGCCGGCGCAGCAGGGGGCGGCATAGTGAGCGAGTCCGGAAACGGCGCGGTGTCGACCGTCGAGGGCGTGGCGGACGCGGAGTGGGGAGAGGTGCGATCGAGGACCGTCGAATGGCGCGACCCGGCGGGTCCGGCGCGGAAAGCGCGAGAACTCGACGGCCTCGGCTACCTGCGGGCGATCCTCGGCGGCGACATTCCCGCGCCCCCGATCGCGAGCCTGATGAACCTGCGGTTCCTCGAGGCAGAACCCGGAAGGGTCGTCTTCGCGCTGGACCCCGACGAGTCGCAGTACAACCCGATCGGCGCCATCCACGGTGGCGCCGTGTGCACCCTGCTCGATTCGGTTGCAGGCTGCGCCGTGCACACCACGTTGCCCGCGGGGTGGGGCTACACGTCGGTCGAGATCAAGGTCAACTACATCCGCGGGGCGACCCGGGACTCGGGGGCCCTCACGGCCACCGGCGTCGTGAAGAAGTCGGGTCGCCGCATCGCGTTCGCGGAAGGGGAGGTCACCGACTCGCAGGGCCGCCTCGTCGCCACCGCCACCAGCACCCTGCTGGTGTTCGAGGTTCCACCGGAGAGCTGACACCGGATGCGCGAGTAACGGCAGCTGAACGCGGGAAACCCGCCACTCGCGGAGGATGGTGGCGGGTCCCGGTGCACCCTTGCCCCGTCGGGTTGGGGCGATGCGCGAACAAGACTAATTGGTCGGTTTGTTACGCGCGAGTACGGAACTCCGGGTACGGACGACGGGCGCAATACCTATCGGACGGTCGTACAGGATGCTGCGGTCGAAGCCGCCCTGCGACGTACCGAAGTTTGATGTACTGAAATTGCGTCCACATCGGCGTCATCCCCAGAGCGGTCAAGGAAGGCAACCACATGGGCACGATCACTACCCAGGATGGCACGGAGATCTTCTACAAGGACTGGGGAACCGGTCAACCCATCGTGTTCAGCCACGGCTGGCCGCTGTCGGCCGACGACTGGGACACACAGATGCTGTTCTTCCTCCAGCACGGCTATCGCGTCATCGCCCACGATCGGCGCGGTCACGGACGCTCGACACAGACCGGCGACGGCCACGACATGGACCACTACGCCGACGACCTCGCGGAGCTGACCGCGCATCTCGACCTGCAGGACGCCATCCACGTCGGCCATTCGACGGGCGGCGGCGAGGTGGTGCACTATCTCGCGCGGCACGGCGAGAGCCGGGTGTCGAAGGCCGCACTGATCAGCGCGGTACCGCCGCTGATGGTGAAGACGGAGGCGAACCCGGGCGGCCTTCCCAAGGATGTGTTCGACGACCTGCAGGCACAGCTCGCCGCCAATCGTTCGAAGTTCTATCGCGACCTGCCGTCGGGCCCGTTCTACGGATTCAACCGACCGGGCGTGGAATCCTCGGAGGCGACCATCGAGAACTGGTGGCGCCAGGGGATGATGGGCGGGGCCAAAGCTCACTACGACGGGATCGTCGCCTTCTCGCAGACCGATTTCACCGAGGACCTGAAGAAGATCACGGTGCCGGTGCTGGTGATGCACAGCGAAGACGACCAGATCGTCCCCTACGCGGACGCGGGACCACTGTCCGCGAAGCTTCTCGCGAACGGCACGCTGAAGACGTACAAGGACTTCCCGCACGGCATGCCCACCACGCAGGCGGAGACGATCAACGCCGACCTGCTGGCGTTCCTGAAGGACTGACACGAAACCCCCGATCCCTGTTCCTCCAGGTGGTCGGGGGTTTTCGCGTGTCGGTGCTCCGTCGGATGAGTGCCCCCGGCAGGATTCGAACCTGCGACCAAGAGATTAGAAGGCTCTTGCTCTATCCCCTGAGCTACGGAGGCGCGCAGCAAATATTACCTGCCGTCCCGAGCGCTCCGACCGGGGCTGGGGTGTCCGAGTCACGAGCCCACGGCGGCCGCGGAGAGCAGAAGTCCCGACAGAACGAGCTCGACCACGAAGTAGAACCACACGGGGTAGAAGCGGGTCGGCCGGTCGGCGACGGCCGACACTATCCGGCCGAAGGCCATCCCCAGCAGGGCGACGGCCACGGTCACCGAGGCGACGGATCGGATGCCGTACGCGTCGAAAGCCGCGAAGAACAGCAGGGCCGCCACCGCGACACCGAAGCCGCCGTAGACCGCGCGCACCTCGGCGCGGGACGTCGCCGAATCCGCGGACAGGGCGAACGGGGCGACCAGCCGGGCAGGCGCGGCGAGCCCGTACACACCCATGCCCGCGAAGAACAGCGCCACCGCGATGATCAGAAACTCAGCCATCTCTCAGCCTCTCGCTCCCTCGGGACACGTCCCTGTCGACGGTAACCGGAGCGGCGACGGAACCCTCGCGTCTCCGACGGCCTGTCGTAGGTCCTACCCTTGATGTATGGCTACACCCCAGCTCGCGGCGTCCGACCCGGCATCGAAACCCCCGAATCGCGCCGATTCGACCGCCCTGTTCGTCGTCGGCGGACTCATCGCCGGTCTGGTAGCGGCAATCGTCGTCGGACTTTCCGCTGCTCAGGCGCTCGTGCTGCTGGGAATTCCGGATCCCGGCCCGATCACCACCTACGGACTGCCCGCGATGCGGGCTGTGTCGGAGATCGCTGCCGTCATCGCCATCGGATCGCTGCTGCTCGCGGCGTTCTTCGTGCCGCCGCAGAAATCCGGTGTCCTGGACGTGGACGGCTACCGTGCGGTCCGGACGGCGTCGTACGCCGCGATCGTGTGGGCCGGGACCGCCCTCGTCCTGGTCCCGCTGACGTTGTCGGACACCTCCGGGCAACCCTTCGCCGAGGCGGTCGAACCGGCCAACATCTTCAATTCGATCGATCAGGTCGAACTCGCCGGCGCCTGGCGCTGGACCGCGATCATCGCGATCGTCCTCGCGATCGCATCCCGGCTCGTGCTGCGCTGGTGGTGGACGCCGATCCTTCTGGTCGTCGGCATCCTCGGGCTGATGCCGCTCGCGTTGACGGGGCACTCGTCGTCGGGCGGTTCGCACGACATGGCGACGAACAGTCTGATCCTGCACCTCGTCGCGGCCTCGCTGTGGGCGGGTGGCCTGTTCGCTCTCCTCGCCCATGCCCGCAGGCGCGGCGCCTACACCGACGTGGCGGCGCGCCGGTTCTCCGCGGTCGCGACGGTCTGCTTCGTCGTCATGGCGGTCAGTGGTGTGGTGAACGCGCTCGTACGCGTCCAGATCGGTGACCTCGTCGACACGACATACGGACGCCTGGTGGTCGCGAAGATCGTGGCGCTCGTCATCCTGGGGGTCTTCGGCTGGGCGCAGCGTCGACGGGCCCTGCCCGCGTTGCAGAAGGATCCGGCCAGCCGCGGCAATCTGATCCGGTTCGCCGGCGCGGAGGTCATGGTGTTCGCCGCCACGATCGGCCTCGCCGTCGGGCTCGGCCGCACGCCCCCGCCCCCTCCGACCGCGGCGCCCACCCTCACGGAGGTGGAACTCGGTTACAACCTGGCGGGGCCGCCGACGTTCGCCAGGCTGATGCTGGACTGGCGATTCGACCTCCTCTACGGCACCGCCGCGATCGTGCTGGCCGTCGTCTACGCGCTCGGATTGCGCAAACTCCGGCGTCGCGGCGACAGCTGGCCCGTCGGCCGGACCGTCGCGTGGATGTGCGGATGCGTGGTGCTCCTCGTGGCGACGTCGTCGGGTGTCGGACGTTATTCACCGGCCGTGTTCAGCGTGCACATGGGCGCGCACATGGCGTTGTCGATGCTGACCCCGGTCCTGCTGGTGCTGGGTGCGCCGATCACCCTCGCCCTGCGTGCCCTCGATCCGGCGGGCAAGAACGGTGTGCCGGGTCTGCGCGAGTGGATCCTGACGGCGCTGCACAGCCCGTTCTCCCGGTTCATCACCCATCCCGTCGTCGCGGCGGTGCTGTTCGTGGGCGGGTTCTACGCCCTGTACCTCGGCGGGATCTTCGAGGCCGCCGTCGACTCGCACTCCGCGCACGTCCTGATGAACCTGCACTTCCTGCTGAGCGGCTACCTCTTCTACTGGGTCGCCATCGGCGTCGACCCGTCGCCGCGCAAACTGCAGCCGGTGACGAAGCTCGCGATGGTGTTCGGCTCGCTGCCGTTCCACGCGTTCTTCGGTGTGGCGCTGATGAGCATGGGTGCGGTGATGGGCGAGTGGTACTACCGGTCGCTCGGACTGGGCTGGAACGCCGACCTGGTGGGTGACCAGCAACTGGGTGGCAGCATCGCGTGGGCGACCGGCGAGATCCCGCTGGTGCTGGTGATGATGGCGCTGCTCATCCAGTGGTCCCGCAGCGACGGCCGCACCGCACGGCGGGTCGACCGGGCTGCCGACCGCGACGACGACGCCGACCTGGCAGCGCACAATGCGATGTTCGCGGAACTGGCGCGACGGGACCGAGAAGCCGGGCACTGACCGCTAGCACGGGGTGCCGACACCTTCGGAGGCTCGGCGGCCGTGCCGGCCGTTCTCTCCACAAGCGCTCTATTTCTCCACAGATTTCGGATGCCGTCCGGCAATCTCCCATCCGGACGGCACGCTGTGAGTGACGGCACCTTGCCGCACTCACAGGGGGTAGAGCGAAATGTACGAAACACACGGCACCGTGGTCGGAACGGTCATCACCAGCCCGGTCACCCGGTCGAACGCGGCCGGTGACGAGTTCCTCAATTTCCGGATGGCGAGCACGGTCCGGCGCCGCGATCACACGACGGGCGAGTGGCGCGACGGGAGCACGCTCTACCTCACGGTGACCTGCAGGCGGCGACTGATGGCCGGCGTCGTCCAATCGATCGCGAAGGGGGATCCGGTCATCGTGACCGGCGAGTTGCGCACCACGGAGTACACGACGCGGGACGGCATCGCCCGCTCCGACCTGGAGCTGAGCGCGACCGCGATCGGACCGGATCTCGCCCGCTGCACGGTCGTCCTCGAGCGCGCGCCCAGAACCGCGGACGGGGGTGCGGCGACCCCGGCGACGGAACAGGTCGCCACTCGGTCCCTCGTCGCGTAGCGCACCAGCGGGTATCGGCGCCGACCCCGTGCCCGCGGCGCCGGTGCCCGCGGCTTCTTCCTGCGAAGCCCCCGATCACGTCCCCGACCCTCCGCGATGTGGGTTCATCGCACTTCACCATTAGGCTGGCCCCATGGCTGAGTTCATTTACACGATGAAGAAGGTGCGCAAGGCGCACGGTGACAAGGTCATCCTCGATGACGTCACGATGAGCTTCTACCCCGGCGCCAAGATCGGTGTGGTCGGCCCGAACGGCGCGGGTAAGTCCAGCATCCTCAAGATCATGGCGGGGCTGGATCAGCCGGGCAACGGTGAAGCGTTCATCGCTCCGGGTGCCACCGTCGGGATCCTCATGCAGGAACCGCACTTGGACGAGACCAAGACCGTTCGCGAGAACGTCGAAGAGGGCCTCGGTGAAACCATGGTCCAGCTCAAGCGGTACAACGAGATCGCCGAGCTGATGGCCACCGACTACTCCGACGAGCTGATGGAGGAGATGGGCGAGCTCCAGGAGAAGCTCGACCATGCCGACGCGTGGGAGATCGATTCCCAGCTCGAGCAGGCGATGGACGCTCTGCGCTGTCCGCCGCCGGAGGAGATGGTCACTCACCTCTCCGGTGGTGAGAAGCGCCGCGTCGCCCTCTGCAAGCTCCTGCTCAGCAAGCCCGATCTGCTGCTGCTCGACGAGCCGACCAACCACCTCGACGCGGAGAGCGTCCTGTGGCTGGAGCAGCACCTGGCCGCCTACCCGGGCGCGATCCTGGCCGTCACCCACGACCGGTACTTCCTCGACCACGTCGCCCAGTGGATCTGTGAGGTCGACCGCGGCCGCCTGTACCCCTACGAGGGCAACTACTCCACCTACCTGGAGCAGAAGGCCGCCAGGCTCGAGGTCGCGGGCAAGAAGGACCAGAAGCTGCAGAAGCGCCTCAAGGAGGAGCTGGCCTGGGTCCGCTCGGGAGCGAAGGCCCGTCAGGCCAAGAACAAGGCCCGCCTCGACCGCTACGAGGAGATGGCCAACGAAGCCGAGAAGACCCGCAAGCTGGACTTCGACGAGATCCAGATCCCGGCGCCGCCGCGTCTCGGCGACGTCGTGGTCGAGGTTTCGAGCCTCGACAAGGGCTTCGACGGCCGGGTTCTGATCAAGGACCTGTCG
Organism: Rhodococcus sp. G6(2025); assembly: GCF_058628105.1. NCBI lineage: Bacteria > Bacillati > Actinomycetota > Actinomycetes > Mycobacteriales > Nocardiaceae > Rhodococcus > Rhodococcus sp. G6(2025). The sequence continues at coordinate 5,612,285 of NZ_CP179750.1, read as the reverse complement.
TTCACCCTGCCGCGTAACGGCATCGTCGGCGTGATCGGCCCCAACGGTGTCGGTAAGACGACGCTGTTCAAGACCATCGTCGGGCTCGAGGAGCCGGACGCCGGTGAGGTGAAGATCGGTCAGACCGTCAAGCTCAGCTACGTCGACCAGAACCGTACGGGCATCAACCCCGACAAGACGGTGTGGGAGGTCGTGTCCGACGGTCTCGATCACATCGTGGTCGGCCAGACGGAGATGCCGTCGCGCGCGTACATCAGCTCGTTCGGGTTCAAGGGCCACGATCAGCAGAAGCCGGCGGGCGTTCTCTCCGGTGGTGAGCGCAACCGCCTGAACCTCGCGATGACTCTAAAGCAGGGCGGAAACCTGATCCTGCTCGACGAACCGACCAACGACCTCGACGTCGAGACCCTCGGTTCGCTGGAGAACGCCCTCGAGCAGTTCCCCGGCTGCGCCGTCGTGATCTCCCACGACCGCTGGTTCCTCGACCGCACCTGCACGCACATCCTCGCGTGGGAGGGCGGCTTCGGCGACAACGAAGCCGCCTGGTACTGGTACGAGGGCAACTTCGAGGGTTACGAGGCCAACAAGGTCGAGCGGCTCGGACCGGACGCGGCGCGTCCGCACCGGGTGACGCACCGCAAGCTCACGAGGGACTGACCCTTGGTGGAGTCGAAGGTCTTCACGTACGAGATCCAGGTCCGGTGGGGTGACTCCGACCGGCTGGGTCACGTCAACAACACCCGCTTCGTCGAGTACATGCAGGAAGCACGTGTGCATTTCCTGTCGTCGGAGCTGGAGTCGGTGGGTGCCCGGGCGGGCGCCACGGTGGTGCGCAAGATGGACGTGGAATTCCTGCGTCCCGTCACCGATGCCTCCGGTCCGCTGACGATCGACGTGTCGGTGCTCCATGTCGGCACTTCGTCGTACACGATCCGGCACGTCGTCACGAACCGCGACGGGGTTCGCTGCGCGACGGGCGACGCCCTGATGGTGGCGTTCGACGCGAAGGCCGAACGTTCGCGTCCGCTCTCCGAGGCGGAACGGGACGCGCTCGAGCGGTACCTCGCGCCGGTGACCACCGGCTGACGGATCCGGCGCGCGCGGTGCCCGAAGTTTACCCTCTGTTCCCATCGCCGCGGGCTAGTCTCGAGAGAGTTGCCCGCGGCGATCGGAACGAAGAGGAAGTGAGCCCCGATGACGGAATCGGCAGCACTGAAAGATGCGGAGTGGGCGCGGAATCTGCCCGAAGGTCTCCGGTCTCAGGTGCCGACTCTCGCAGCCGTGTATTTCCGTCACGTCGATCGCGGTGACAGCGAGAGCGCCGTCAACGGCGCCTCCGGGGCCGTGCTCGGCGCACATCTGACACTTGCCCTGCATCGTCCGCCGGAGCGCGCGGTCACCCGGGTCTACCGCCCGGGTGACGGGCGCGAACTCGGTGCGTCCCTGCAGATCGTGACGGACGACATGCCGCTGCTCGTCGAATCGATCACCGCGCTGCTGAACCGCCTGGGCATCGGGATCAGCGAATTCGTGCATCCCATCGTCTCGGTCCGGCGCGATCCGATCGGTGCGCTGCGCGGAATCCTCATGGGAGACAAGGCCAAGGATGCCGACGAGGGCAGCCTCGCCGAGTCGTGGATTCACGTCCAACTCGATCCACGTGCCGACTCCGCGGTTCTCGACACACTCGAGAAGGAAGTGGGCACCGTCCTCGCCGACGTGCGCCAGGTGGTCCGGGACACCGACATCATGCGCAAGCTCGAGCGGACACTCGCCGACGAACTCGAGACGTCCACACCGTGTCCCGGCGTGTCGAAGGACGACCTGGAGGACTGTGCCGATCTGCTGCGGTGGATGTCGCAGGGCAACTATGCGGCCCTCGGCTACCGCCGCTTCGAACTGGGGGAGCCGGACAGTTCCGGCGCCCGCAGCCTGCAGGTGGTGCCGGGCAGCGGTCTCGGACTGCTGCGCTCCGACACGGTCACCGAAGGCCCGCTGAGTCTGCCGCCGGCCGCCGAGATCCCCGACCGTCCCCTGCTCGTGCTCACGCAGGGCTCGTTCCCCGCGACCGTGCACCGCTCGGTCTACCCGTTCTTCGTCGGCGTGAGCATTCTCGACGAGAACGGCAACATCACCGGTGAGCACCGGTTCCTCGGGGTCTTCACGGTCACGGCGCTGCACGAGAACGTCCTCGACATTCCCGTGATCGCTCGCCGGGTGCGCAAGGTGATCGACCGTGCGGGGTTCCAGTTGAACTCGTATTCGGGGCAGGCGATGCTGGAGGTCATCCAGTCGTTCCCGCGTACCGAGCTGTTCTCGAGCGACGCCGACACACTGTTCGACACGGTGACCGCCGTGCACAGCATCGGGCTCCGGCGTCAGGTGCGTCTGTTCGTGCGCGAGGATTTCCTCGGGCGATTCGTCTCCTGCCTGATCTATCTGCCCCGCGACCGGTACACCACCCGGGTCCGGCTCGCGATGCAGGACATCCTGCTGCGGGAATTCGGCGGCGGCACTTTGGAATACACCGCGCGCGTCACCGAGTCCGACCTGGCGTTGCTGCACGTGACGATCCGCAAGAGCGCCGAACAGATGGGGTCGCGGCTCGACCTCTCGGACGCCGACCGCGAACGGGTCCAGGCCATGCTGGCCGAGGCGAGCCGCAGCTGGGACGACCATCTCGGCGACCTCCTCCCGGTGACCACAGGTGTGGATCCCGTTCTGGCGCAGCGTTATGCCGCCGTCCTGCCCGAGGGGTACAAGGAGGATTTCGACGCCACACGCGCGTTGTCGGATCTCGCGAGGCTGGAGGCGCTCGAAGACGGTTCCATCGATCTGCTGCTCTACCGCGATCCCGGGGCGGAGGTCGGGCACTGGCGATTCACCCTGTACGTGGGCGGGGACGGTATTTCGCTGAGCCAGGTGCTTCCGGTGCTACAGAGCCTGGGTGTGGAGGTGCTCGACGAACGGCCCTATCTGATTCCGCGGCCGGACGGGTTGACGTGCTGGATCTACGATTTCGGGTTGTCGGTGCCCGCGGAGTTGCTCCGCTCCTCGGTGGAGGACGACCTGGATGCCGAACTCGCGGCCGAGGAGGCGTCCGCTGCCGCACCGAAGCTTCAGGAACGGTTCACGGATGCCTTCACCGCGGTCTGGTTCGGGCGGGCGGAGGCCGACCGGTTCAACGAGCTGATCCTGCGGGCGGGAGTGTCGTGGCGGCAGGCCGTGATCCTGCGGACGTATGCAAAGTACCTGCGTCAGGCGGGTTTTCCGTACAGTCAGTTCCACATCGAGGGGGTTGCGCTGGCGAATCCCCGTTCGGCGTACACACTCGTCGAGTTGTTCGAGGCGATGTTCGATCCGGAGACGCCCTCACCCGATCTGGTGTCCGAACTCGACACCCGTCTGCGGGAGTACATCGACGCCGTGGTCAGCCTCGACGCGGACCGCATCCTGCGCGGTTTGTTCGGGCTGATCAAGTCGACGCTGCGCACCAACTATTTCGTCGTCGGCGAGACCGGGGAGCCGCCCACGTACCTGTCGATCAAGCTCGATCCGACGTCGATCCAGGAACTGCCGAAGCCCCGCCCGAAGTACGAGATCTTCGTGTACTCACCCGACGTCGAGGGTGTGCACCTGCGGTTCGGGTCCGTCGCCCGCGGCGGGCTGCGCTGGTCGGACCGGCGTGAGGATTTCCGCACCGAGATCCTGGGGTTGGCGAAGGCCCAAGCCGTGAAGAACGCTGTGATCGTCCCGGTCGGTGCAAAGGGCGGCTTCGTCGTCAAGAATCCGCCGACACCCTCGGGGGACGCGGCGACCGACCGCGCCGCCGCTCTCGAGGCGGGCCAGGACTGCTACCGCACCTTCATCTGCGGGCTCCTGGACCTCACCGACAACGTCGATCAGGTGTCGGGGGAGATCGTTCCCCCGGCCCGGGTGGTGCGGCGCGACGGCGACGACCGGTATCTCGTCGTGGCCGCGGACAAGGGCACCGCGAAATTCTCCGACCTCGCTAATTCTGTTGCGGAGCAGTACAAATTCTGGCTCGGCGACGCGTTCGCGTCGGGCGGGTCGGCCGGGTACGACCACAAGGGGATGGGCATCACCGCGCGCGGTGCCTGGGAGAGCGTGAAACGGCACTTCCGGGAAATGGGGGTCGACACCCAGACCCAGGACTTCGCCGCGGTCGGTGTCGGCGACATGAGCGGCGACGTGTTCGGAAACGGCATGCTCCTGAGCCGGCACATCCGGCTGGTGGCGGCGTTCGACCACCGGCACATCTTCCTCGACCCCGATCCGGACCCCGCCAGGTCCTTCGCGGAGCGGTCCCGGATGTTCGCGCTGCCCCGGTCGTCGTGGGCCGACTACGACACCAGCATCATCAGCGAGGGCGGGGGAGTGTGGGACCGGACCCGCAAATCGGTCCCGATCAGTGCCGCCGCGCGTGCCGCGCTCGGACTCGACGATGCCGTTACCGAACTCTCCCCGCCGGAACTGGTCCGGGCGATCCTGCGTGCCCCGGTGGATCTGCTGTGGAACGGCGGCATCGGCACGTACGTCAAGGCGTCCACCGAGACCAATGCGATGGTGGGCGACAAGAGCAATGACTCCGTGCGCGTCGACGGCAACGAGGTGCGGGCGAAGGTGGTCGGCGAGGGCGGCAACCTCGGGGTGACGGCGCTCGGCCGGATCGAGTACAGCCAGAACGGCGGCCGGATCAACACCGACGCCATCGACAACTCCGCGGGCGTCGACTGCTCCGATCACGAGGTGAACATCAAGATCCTGCTGGACTCGCTGGTGAGCAGCGGCGGACTGCCGCGGGAGGAACGCAATCCGCTGCTGGCGTCGATGACCGACGAGGTCGCCCAACTCGTGCTCGCGAACAACATCGCGCAGAACAATCTCCTCGGTGTCTCCCGGACCAGCGCGGCACCGATGCTGAGCGTGCATCGCCGGCAGATCGAGCACCTGGCGTCGCGTCGCGGACTCGACCGGAAGCTCGAGGCCCTGCCCACCGACGAGGAGATCGCCCGACGCAGGCAGGCCGGACAGGGACTGACGTCTCCGGAACTCGCGACCCTCACCGCGCACGTGAAGCTCACGCTCAAGGACGACCTCCTCGCGACGGACCTGCCCGACAGCGAGACGTTCGCGCCGCGGCTGCCGCGGTACTTCCCGACGGTGTTGCGCAAGCGGTTCCGCACGGCGATCAAGGCGCATCCTCTGCGCAGGCAGATCGTGGCGACGATGCTCGCGAACGAGACCATCGACAACGGCGGCATCACGTTCGCGTACCGGTTGGCGGACGAGGCGGGTGCGAGCAGCACCGACGCCATCCGCGCCTACGCGGCGGTCACCGAGATCTTTGCCCTGCCCGAGCTGTGGTCGAGGATCCGGTCGGCGGACATCGCGGCGGACATCGAGGACGACCTGATTCTCGAGTCCGGCCGGGTTCTCGACCGCGCGTCCCGCTGGTTCCTGACCAATCGGCCTCAGCCCCTCGCCGTGGGCGCCGAGATCGCCCGGTACTCGGCCGACTTCCGTGCACTCTCGCCGAGGGTGCCGCAGCTCGTGCGGGGGCATCAGCTCGCCGACGTGGAGGCGCGGGCGCGGCCGCTCGTCGTCCGCGGCGCGCCCGAGGACCTCGCGTTCGAGGTGTTCCGGCTTCTGGACAAGTTCTGTCTGCTCGACATCAGCGACATCGCCGACATCGCCGAACGCGACATCGACGAGGTCGCCGAGCTGTACTACGAGCTTGACGCGCACCTCGGCATCGACTGGCTGCTGAGCGCCGTGTCCACTCTCGCGCGGGGTGACCGCTGGCATTCGCTGGCCCGCCTCGCGTTGCGCGACGACCTCTACAGTTCGCTGCGTCAGCTCACGATGGAGGTGCTCCTGGGTGGTGAACCTCACGAGACGCCGCAGGAGAAGATCGACGACTGGGAGTCGACGAACGCGTCCCGGCTGGCCAGGGCGAGGTCCGCTCTCACCGAAATATTCGAGTCTGGGACCCTTGATCTCGCGACGCTCTCGGTGGCGGCGCGTCAGGTACGCAGCATGGTGCGAGGTATGGGCACCCGATCGGAGGTATGACGTTGAGAGAGGGTTTTCACGCGGAGGTCGAAGTTCGATGGTCGGACATGGACGTCTTCCAGCACATCAACCACGCACGGATGGTGACGTTGCTGGAGGAGGCGCGGATTCCCTGGCTGTTCGAGGACGACCGTCCGACCGTCACGTTGCGTGACGGCGCGGTCATCGCGGACCTCCATGTGCGCTACCGCGGGCAACTCCGGCACAGCGATTCACCGCTCGACGTCCTGATGTGGGTGGAAAAGGTGCGCGCCGTCGATTTCACGATCAACTACGAGGTACGCCCGAAGGGCGTCGACGTTTCGGTCGCGCCGTCCATCATCGCGTCGACGCAGATCGCGGCGTTCGACATCGACACCCAGCGCCTGCGCAGAATCACCGACGTCGAGCGGGCGTACCTGGAGAGCTGGCAGCGTGTATGAGCGCGTCCTGTCGATCCCGGACGCCACGGAGCGCGGTGATCTCGCCACGTTCCTCACCCGGGTGGTCCGGTTGGACGAGTCGACGGTGGTGCGTCTGCGTCAACGCGGACCCGGCCGGCTGACGATCTGGGCGGCGACCGGTTTCGACGCGCTGGCGGTGCGCACGGTCGCGGGGACCATCACCCCCGACGACACGTCGGCTGCCGGCGACCAACTGCTCGCCGCTCTCGAAGCCGCGACCGCAGCCGACATCGATCCGGGGTTCTCGATGGATTCGGCGTGGCGGGGCGCGCTGCCTCCGACGGAGGGCTTCGTTCACGTCGACGACGTCCCGGCGCGTGTCCTCGTCGACCTCGCGCAGCGCGGTGCGGCCCTGGCGCAGGAGCACGGCAGCGGCCACGGCCCGCCCGCATCGCTCCTCGACCAGGAAGTCCTGCAGGTGGCGGGCTCGGAGCACACGGTCGGCATCCCGATGCGGGTGGTGTTTGCTCTCACCGCGATGGGGTTCGTTCCGCACGCGGGCTCGGATCGGCTGACCGCCGACATCGACCTCGAGCGCATCGACGCCTCCGAACTGGTCCGGGTGCGTGCCACCGCGTCGTGGCTGCGGGTGGACGCCCGGTTCGGGTCGATCTACCGGCACCGCGGTGGGGGGATTGCGTTGACGGTCGCGCGGTAGCGCGCCGTCAGCCGGACCGCAGCGTGCTGGTGGCCAGCACGGCGAGCGACGCGACGACGGCCGCCATGCCCAGCCCCGCGACCAGGGTCAGCTGCTCGCCGAGCACCGCGGTCCCGAGCAGTGCCGCGACCACCGGTTCGGTGAGGGTCAGCGTCGCGACCGTCGCGGGTGGCAGCCGCCGCAGACCGGCGGCGAACAGGAGATACGCCAGCACGGTCGGGACGATCGCCAGATACACGGCGGCCGCAGCGCCCGCTCCGGTGTCGAGGCCGCCGGGCCAGGTCGCGACGAGCACGGGGATCAGGAACAGTCCACCGAGACCGAACATCTGCCCCATCGCCGCCTCGGGGCTCGCACCCGCTGCGAGCAGAGACGACCCGGCAACCGTGTAGGCGGCGTATCCGAGACCGGCGATCAGCGCAGGCAATGCACCCGCGAGGATCCCGGACGAGTCGGAGCCGCCGGTCGTGCCCGCCACGATCAACGCCATGCCGGCGACGGCGATGACGGTGGACACGGCCCACACCGGGCCGGGGCGGTGCCGGTGCACCGCCCATTGCAGCGCGCCGGTGAACGCGGGTCCCGATCCCAGCGCGATCATGGTTCCTGCGGCCACCCCGGCGCTCTGCACGCCAGTGAAGAATCCGAGTTGGTACGCCGCGACCCCGATCCCGCCCCACACGGCGGACGCATAGCGGCGAATCCCGGAGCCGTCACCGAACCCGAGTCCGCCGCGCAGCGCCGCGAACGCCGCGAGGAGCGCGCCCGCGGCCACGACCCGGGCCGAGCCGACGGCCAGCGGGTCGAGGTCGTATCCGAGGGAGCGGGACGCAAGGGCCTGCGCGGTTCCCGTGGTGGCGAACAGGATCGATGCGGCGACGACCGCCGCAACTGCGGGAGCGCGGGTCAGATGAGCCACGCAGCCGCGTTCGGTGGGAGCTGCCCCTCGACGAGCGGCGCGCTGCTGAGCAGCACCTCACCGGGTGGCAGCGAGATCGGCGCGTCGGTGGCGTTGAGGGCGCAGATCAGCCCGCCGCGCCTGCGGAAGGCGAAGCAGCCCGCGGGGCTCCCGTACCAGTCGACCCCGGGACCGGAGAACTCCGGACGCAGCGAGCGCAGTTCGAGTGCGGCCCGGTACAGCGACAGCGTCGACGTGACGTCCTCGAGTTGCGCCTCGACGGTGAGGTCCGCCCACTCGGGGGGCATCGGCAGCCAGGGCTCGCCGGTGCTGAACCCGAACGGTGGTTCGGTGCCCTCCCACGGCACGGGCACCCGGCAGCCGTCGCGGCCGCGTTCGGTGTGACCGGACCGTTCCCACACCGGATCCTGCAACGCCGAATCGGGGAGGTCGACGTTGGGCAGGCCGAGTTCGGCACCGTTGTACAGGAACGCCGCACCCGGCAACGCCAGTTCGACGAGGATCATGGCCCGGGCGCGTGCCGTGCCGATCTCGCCGCCGCCGTACCGGGTGACTTCCCGTTCGACGTCGTGGTTCGACAGGGTCCAGGTGGGTGTCCCGCCCACCTGGTCGACGGCGGTCAGGGAGTTCTCGATCGCCTCCCGCACCGTCTCCGCCGAGAACTCGGCCTCGGCCAGCCGGAAGTTGAACCCGAGGTGCAGTTCGTCGGGCCGGATGTACTCGCCGAAGCGTTCGTTGTCGCGAACCCAGATCTCCCCGACGGCCATCGTGCCCGGGTACTCGTCGAGCACCTTGCGGATGCCGCGGTGGATGTCGTGGACCGCGGGGTTGTCGAACCGCGGATCGTCATCCGAGTTCTGCAGCAGTTCGTTGGCGGACCAGTCATGGTCCGGCAGACCTTCCGGCTTGGCCATGCCGTGCGCGACGTCGATGCGGAATCCGTCGACGCCGCGGTCCAGCCAGAACCGGAGCGTCTTCGTGAGATCGTCGACGACCTCCGGGTTGTCCCAGTTCAGGTCGGGCTGCTCCGCCGTGAAGATGTGCAGATACCACTGGCCGGGCTTGCCGTCGGCCTCGGTGATCCGCGTCCACGCCGGCCCGCCGAAGATGCTCGGCCAGTTGTTGGGCGGCTCCGCGCCGTCCTCACCGCGACCGTCGCGGAAGATGTACCGGTCCCGTTCGGGACTGCCGGGCGGCGACGCCAGGGCGGCGCGGAACCATTCGTGCTCGACGCTGGTGTGATTGGGCACCAGATCCATCGTCACCTTGATCTGCCGCGCGTGCGCGGCCTCGATCAACTCGTCCATGGTCGCGAGGTCACCGAACAGCGGGTCGATGTCACGGGGATCGGACACGTCGTAACCGTGATCGGCCATGGGGGAGCGCATGACCGGGCTCAGCCAGAGGGCGTCGACACCGAGCAGTTCGAGGTATCCCAGCTTGTCCCGCACTCCGTGGAGGTCGCCGACACCGTCACCGTTCGCGTCGGCGAACGAGCGGGGATAGATCTGGTAGAAGACGGCGTCGGACCACCAGGGTGCCGGCTGCGTGTCGTCGGCGGACGTTTCGGCGGGAGTGCTCACAAACGCCCATCGTGCCAAACGATCGCCCGCACCACGACTCGACCGGCGTAATCGGCGCGGGGCGGTTTCAGAAGGCGGAGTTCACCATCGACGCGGCGGCCATGTCCATGTACTCGGTGAGAGCCTTGCGGTGGGCGTCGTCGAGGGTGCCGGAGTCGATCGACGCGATGGCCGTGTGCATGCACCGCAGCCAGGCGTCCCGCTCGATCGGGCCGATCTTGAACGGCTGGTGACGCAGCCGCAGTCGTGGGTGGCCGCGCTCGTCCGAATAGGTGTGCGGTCCGCCCCAGTACTGCTCGAGGAACATCCGCATCCGGCGCTCGGCCGGACCCAGATCTTCCTCGGGGTAGAGGGGCCGCACGATGTCGTCCTTGGCGACTTCCTCGTAGAAGCGCGCGGTGAGTTTGCGGAACGTCTCCGCTCCGCCCACCGCCTCGTAGAAGGTCTGCTGCACGTCAGTCATGGCGCCTTCCATTGTGCACGTGCGGGCGCGAACGGTCTTCGTCACCGTCTGTTCACCGAATGTCCTGCATTTTTGTCGGAAATGGACGTGCACGAGCTGGCAATTCATGGTGCACTTGGTGGCAATCTCCCGGAGGTCGCATGAAGAATCGACACAGCGCCCGCGCGCACCGACAACTCGTGCCCACTGATGCCCGGAGTGCCGGGGTTTCAGGGGCGTTTGCTTTACAAGTGATCACCGAAGGCTCCGCGCACAGCGCAGAGCCTTCTTTCCCGGGCGAGAATGCGGTTCCGCTCTGGATCAAGCGCCGGGTGCTTCTTCTGAATGTCACCTACGAGCCGCTCACCGCCCTTCCTGCCCGCCGCGCCGTGGTGTTGATGACCTGCGGTAAGGCCGATACCGTCCACGAGGATCCCCAGGCCCCGGTCGTCCACTCCGAGCAGTGGGCCGTGCAGGTGCCGTCCGTGATCCGCCTCCGGAACTATGTGCGCGTGCCGTATCGCGCCCGCGTTCCGATGACCCGCGCAGCCCTCATGCACCGGGACCGGTTCCGATGCGCCTATTGCGGCGCCAAGGCCGAGACCGTCGATCACGTGGTTCCCCGCAGTCGCGGCGGCGAGCATTCGTGGGAGAACTGCGTGGCCTGCTGCGCACCCTGCAACCACCGCAAAGCGGACAAGTTGCTGAGCGAACTCGGCTGGACGCTCCGGGCGTCTCTGGTGCCTCCGTCGGGGCCGCACTGGCGACTGCTGGCGTCCACCAAGGACCTGCACCCGTCGTGGATGCCCTACCTCGGTGAAGGTGCCGCCTGAGCGTTCCGCGCGTCCCCTTCGCGAAGTTCGGCCCTGACGCTTCCCCTCGCACGGTTCTGGGCTACCGTTTGCGTTGTGAGCATTCTCGAGACAGTGCTGATATTCGTAGGAATTCCGGCGTTGATCACCGCCTTCTTCGCGGGGATGTCGTTCGTCGGCAAGAAGACGCCGGGCCCCGTGCCGCCCGCGTTCCACCTCGGTGAGGAATGGACGCACGCGCCGGTGCTGTGGAGCGCCGTCGACGAGGTGACCACGCACGGTCATCACGGCGGACACCACGGCGCGCACGCCGGTTCGGCAGACCTGATTGGAGGCTCGGCAAGTGGCAAGTGGTGACCTGATTCCCGCGTCCGCGGTATCCGCGGACAATCTGCCTGTCGGCAGCGTCGTGACCTCCAGTGGTCGCATCTCGGGCGTGCACCGTGTCGGTGAGCCGTTCACCGACGACCTGCCGTTCACGACGGACGAACTCGTCCGCCTCGACGATGCCCTCACCGAAGGCACCCGCAAGACGAAGGTGCGCTTCAACGCGTACATCGGTGACCTCGGCGCCGACACCGCAGCCGGCGCCGACGCGCTGTTCCCGACGACGCCCGAGGCGGAACGGTCCGTGCTCATCGCGGTCTCGCCCAACCAGCGGACGGTCGAGATCCGCAGCGGCCGGGCCGTGGCCAACCGGGTCACCGACCGGGTCGCCCAGCTCGGTGCCACCGCCGCCGTGTCCTCGTTCGGCGACGGCGACCTCATCGACGGTCTCGTGAGTGCCATCCGCGTGATGAGCGCGGCAATCGCCTCGCCGTAAACCTGCACAGATCAGCGTCCGCGCGGCCCGATCCGGCTCAGTCCTCCTGAACCGGATCGGGCCGTCGGTGTCTCACCGGGTGCCGACGACGCGGTCGCCGCTCTCGAGCGTCCGCCGGACGGCGTCGATGCCGAGTTCCATCATCCGCGCGGTCCAGTCCGCGAGACTCGCGGGCAGGATGTCCGCGATCCAGACGAACACGGTCGCGCCGTTGCCGTCGTCGCTGACCTGGGCGGACGCATGGTGATGCCGGTAGGGGCCGTCGACGATCGACCAGGCCGGTCGGCGCGCGTCTTCGTCGCACGAGACGAGACGCTCCCGGACTGTCGGTGGTCGATGCGAACATATGTTCGTGTCCGATTCGCCGCGCCCGCGCATCTCGAGTGGCGCCGAGGCGACCATCCTGCACGCCGACCTCGATGCGTTCTACGCCTCGGTGGAGCAGCGGGACGACCCCGGTCTGCGGGGTCGTCCGGTGATCGTCGGCGGCGGCGTCGTGCTGGCAGCGAGCTACGAGGCGAAGGCGTACGGGGTGCGCACGGCCAGCAGCGGTGCGCAGGCGCTGCGCCTGTGCCCGCACGCCGTCGTGGTGCGGCCACGGATGTCGGCGTACGCGGCCGCGAGCAAGGCGGTGTTCGAGGTCTTCGGCCGGACGACGCCCCTGGTCGAGGGACTGTCCATCGACGAGGCCTTCCTCGACGTCGCCGGTCTCCGCAAGATCGCGGGCGCACCGGTCGACATCGCGGCACGCCTGCGCCGCGACGTGCGGGAGCAGGTGGGGCTGCCGATCACGGTCGGGGTCGCGCGAACGAAGTTCCTCGCCAAGGTCGCCAGCGCGGTGGGCAAACCCGACGGCCTGTTGCACGTGCCGCCGGACCGCGAGATCGAGTTCCTCCATCCGCTGCCGGTCGAACGGCTGTGGGGTGTCGGGGCGGTGACGTCGGTCAAGCTCCGCGACGCCGGGATCGGCACCGTCGGCCAGCTCGCCCACTATCCCGAAGAGCTGCTCGTGTCCATCGTCGGACCCGCGGCGGGCCACCACCTCCACGCGCTCGCCTGGGCACGCGACCCGCGGCCCGTGCAGGTGGGGCGCAGGCGGAGATCCGTCGGCGCGCAGCACGCCCTGGGGCGCAGACCGAAGTCGAGGGAGGACGTGGACGCCGCTCTGGTGACGTTGGTCGACCGGGTGGCGGGCAGGCTGCGCCGCGGCAAGCGGGTCGGGCGCACGGTGGTGCTCCGGCTGCGGTTCGACGACTTCACCCGGGTCACGCGTTCGCACACTCTCGCGCAGCCGTCGGCTCAGACGCAGACGATCCTCACCACGGCCCGGGGCCTGCTGAGCACCGCGTGGCCGATGATCGAATCCAAGGGCATCACCCTGGTGGGGATCGCGGTCGCCAACCTCGAGGACGACTGCCCGCAACAGCTCGCCCTGCCCTTCGACCCGTACACGAGCAGTTCCCTCGACAGCACACTCGACAGCCTCCGCGACCGCTTCGGCTCCTCGGCGGTCACCCGCGCGGTGCTGCTGGGCCGGGATCAGGGTGTGAGTGTGCCGATCCTGCCGGACTAGGCCGGCAGGATCGGCCACCGATCAGCTCGCGTCGAACTTCCGGGCCGCGAGCGACCGGACGATGCCGGCCCGGCCCTCGACCACCAGGCGGCGCAGTGCCGGGGGATGGTCGCCGGCCAGGAACTCGTCGGCTGCCGCCACGGACTCCTCGCTGATCGACCACGACGGGTACAGGCCCACGACGACGGTCTGCGCGACCTCGCTCGAACGCCGCTCCCACACCGCGGGGATGTCCGCGAAGTAGCGGGTCACGTACGGTGCGAGGATCTCGGACTGCCCGTGACCGGCGAAAGCGCCGATGATCGAGCGGGCGGTGATGTTCGGCACGGAATCGTCGCCGACCACCCGGTTCCAGGCCTGTTCCTTCACCGCGGCCTGCGGGCGGACGGTGGCCGCCGCGGCGGCGTTGCGAGCGCCTGCCGCGGTGGGATCGCGTTCGGCTTCGGCGTCGATGAACGGCGTCTCGATGCCCTCGGCGTCGATCTCACCGGCCCCGGCGAGCGCGGTGACGAGACGCCAGCGCAGGTCCGTGTCGACGACGAGGCCCGGCAGCCCGACCGTTTCGGGTGCGGCGTCGAGCAGTTCCTGCAGGACCTCGGTGTGCCATGCCGACAGCTGCGCGCCCGCCAGCGCGTTGACGAACGCCAGCTGATGATCCGAACCCGACTCGGCTTCCCGTGCCAGTTCGAGGAGCCGGTTCGCGAAGTCCGGCCAGCCGTGTTCCTTGGCCCACTCGGGTTCGGCGTAGCTGTGCAGCGCGGTCTGGGCCTGCATCAGCAGTCGCTGGACGACGCCGACCTCGGTTTCGGCACCGATGCCGCGCTGCACGAGGGCGACGAAGTCTCGCGCCTTGAGTTCGGCCTGACGCGTCATCTCCCAGGCCGCCGACCACACCAGGGTGCGGGGGAGCGGCTCGTCGATGTCGCCGATCCGGTCGATGGCGGTGGCGAGCGAGTCGGGATCGAGCCGCAGCGAGCAGTACGTGAGGTCGTCGTCGTTGACGAGGATCAGCTGCCCGCGTTCGACACCGACGAGGTCGGTGACGTCGGTGCGTTCGGTGGCGTCGAGGTCGAGTTCCACCCGCTTCGTGCGCACGAGCTTGCCGCCCCGGTCGTCGTACACGCCGACGGCGATGCGGTGCACCCGTCGCTCACCGGCACCGGGTGCGGCGCCGGACTGCAGAACGGCGAACCGGGTGAACTTGCCGTCCGCGTCGACGTCGAATTCGGGACGCAGGATGTTGAGCCCGGTGGTCTTGAGCCACTGGGCTCCCCAGTCGGACAGGTCGCGGCCCGAAGACTTCTCGAGTGCACCGAGGAGGTCGTCGAACGTGGCGTTGTCGAAGGCGTGGTCGCGGAAGTAGTCCCGCAGGCCGGACAGGAAGGGGTCGAGCCCGACGTACGCGACGAGCTGCTTGAGGACGGAGGCGCCCTTCGCGTACGTGATGCCGTCGAAGTTCACCTCGACCGCGGCGAGGTCCGGGATGTCGGCGGCGATGGGGTGGGTGGACGGCAGCTGATCCTGCCGGTACGCCCAGGACTTCTCGACGTTGGCGAACGTGGTCCAGGCGTTGGTGTATTCGGTGGCCTCGCTCTGGCAGAGCACGGAGGCGAACGTCGCGAAGGACTCGTTGAGCCACAGGTCGTCCCACCAGCGCATGGTGACGAGGTCGCCGAACCACATGTGCGCCATCTCGTGCAGCACGGTCTCGGCGCGCCGCTCGTACGACGCCCGGGTCACCTTGGACCGGAAGACGTAGTCCTCGAGGAACGTCACGGCGCCGGCGTTCTCCATTGCGCCCGCATTGAATTCGGGAACGAACAGCTGGTCGTACTTCCCGAACGCGTAGGGGGTGCCGAAATTGCGGTGGTAGAACGCGAAGCCCTGCTTGGTTTCCGTGAACAGGCGCTCGGAATCCATGTGTTTCCCGAGCGAGGCGCGGCAGTAGATCGCGAGGGGAATGTCGCCGTGCTCGTCGGAGTAGTTGTCGGTCCACTCCGCGTACGGGCCGGCGATGAGCGCGACGAGGTAGGTGCTCATCTTCGGTGTGGTGCGGAAGATGTGACGGCCGGGTTCCGGCGCCACCGTCTCGACGGTCGCGGAGTTGGAGATCACCTTCCAGTCGGCGGGGGACGTGACGTGCACGTCGAACGTCGCCTTCAGGTCGGGCTGGTCGAAGCAGGCGAACATGCGCTTGGCGTCGGCGGTCTCGAACTGCGAGTACAGGTACACCGCGTCGTCGGTCGGGTCCACGAAGCGGTGTAGCCCTTCACCGGTGTGCGAGTACGCGCAGTCGGCCTCGACCACCAGTTCGTTGCGTTCCGCGAGATCGGTGAGTGTGATGCCGGTGGACTCGTCGTAGTTCGACACGTCGACGGGGGAGCCGTTCAGCGTGGCCGAATGCACACGGGCCGCGACGATGTCGACGAACGTGGACGCGCCGGGGGTGGCCCCGAACGTGACGGTGGTGCGAGAGGAGAACGTCTCGACTCCGGGCTGGATTGTCGTCTCGACTCCGGGCTGACCTGTCCCGTCGGTGAGGTCGAGTTCGATCAGGTAGTTGTCGACGGTCAGCAGTCCGGCTCGTTCGGCTGCCTGTTCGCGGGTCAGGTTCGGTGGGGCCACAGAGGTCTCCTCGTGATCGGCGGCGGTGCTCGTACTCGATGCTGCCATCCCATCACGAGTGGGAGCGGGGTGTTAACCGGACAGGTCGGTCAACGGCACCCCGGGGTCGGCCAAGCGGTCGGGATCGACCGGGGCGGACGAGGACACCAGTTGCTTGATCTGATCGGTGACATCCCAGATGTTGACGTTCATGCCGGCGAGGACGTGGTTGTCCGCGTCGAGCCAGAAGGCCAGGAACTCGCGTGCGGCGAAATCGCCACGCACGACCACCCGGTCGTACGAATCGTGCGGGGCGTACCCCACGTACTCCATGCCCAGATCGAACTGGTCGGTGAAGAAGTAGGGCAGGTTCCCGTATTCGGCCGCGTGCCCGAGCATGGTGGCGGCGGCCACGGACGGCTGGTTGAGCGCATTAGCCCAGTGCTCGACCCGGATTCGGGTGCCGAGCTGCGGATGCCACTGCGCGGCGATATCGCCCACCGCGACGACGTCGGGGTCGCTGGTCTGCAACCCGGCGTCGACGAGAACGCCGCCGTCGACGTCGAGTCCGGCCCGCTCCGCGATCTCGATATTGGGTGCCGCGCCGACGGCGACGAGGACGGCGTCGGCGGGAAGGACGGTGCTGTCGCCCAGCCGAACCCCGGTGGCCTTGCCGTCGTCGACGACGATTTCCTCGACCGTGGCGCCGAGGTGCAGTTGAACGCCGTGCTCGCGGTGGAGTTCGGCGAAGACCGAGCCGATCTCGGGGCCGAGGGAGCCGAGCAGCGGAACTTCGGCGGCTTCCACCACCGTCACGTCGGCGCCCTTCTCCCGTGCGGAGGCCCCCACCTCGAGGCCGATCCAGCCGGCGCCGATCACCACGAGTCGTCGGCCACCGGCGACCGCCTCGATGAGCTTGTCCGATTCGTCGATGGTGCGGAGGTAGTGGACGCCCTCGGCGTCGGACCCGGAGATCGGTGGGCGGCGCGAGCGCGAACCGGTCGCGAGGGCGAGCTTGTCGTAGCCCAGGGTGGAACCGTCCGGCAGCGTCACGGTGTGGGCGGTGAGGTCGAGGGCGGTGGCGGTGGTGCCGAGCCGCAGATCCACGTGATGGTCGCGGTACCAGTCGCCGTGATGGACGGTGAAGTCGCCGAGAGCCTTCTTGCCTGCGAAGTGTTCCTTCGACAGCGGAGGTCGCTCGTAGGGAAGATGTTCCTCCTCCGACAGGAGGATGATCGAACCGTCGAAATCCTTGTCACGCAATGCTTCTGCCGTTTTTGCTCCGGCGAGGCCGCCGCCGACGACGACGAACGTGCGAGTGGAGGACATGTGAGGATGCTCCCTTCCGGTCGACCACTCTCGACCCTACTGCCGCGAGCCGGGTCTCCGGGAAGGATTCCCGGCAGGGAGGTGTTGACTGGACGGGAATGTGTACATCACCGAGAAGGAGCATCACGTGAGTGCTGGGACGAACGCCGGGACCGCCAAGGACGTCGCTGATTTCTGGTTCGACCCACTGTGCCCGTGGTGCTGGATCACGTCGCGATGGATCCTCGAGGCCACGCAGGTGCGCGACCTGCAGGCGAACTTCCATGTGATGAGCCTGGCCGTTCTCAACGAGGGTCGGGATCTGCCGGAGGAATACCGCGAGCTCATGACCAAGGCGTGGGGGCCGGTGCGGGTGCTGATCGCGGCCGCGCAGAAGCACGGTGACGAGATCCTGCTGCCGCTGTACACGGCGATGGGCACGCTCATCCACAACGAGGGCAACAAGGACTTCGGCGACGTGATCGTCAAGTCGCTCGCCGAGGTCGGGCTGCCGGCCGAACTGGCCGAGGCCGCCGAATCGGAGGAGTACGACGCCGCACTGCGCGAGAGTCACGCCGCAGGCATGGATGCCGTCGGACCGGACGTCGGAACCCCGACGATCCACGTCAACGGTGTCGCGTTCTTCGGCCCGGTCCTGTCGCGCATTCCCCGCGGCGAGGACGCGGGGAAGGTGTGGGACGGTGCGGTCGCACTGGCCGGCTACCCGCACTTCTTCGAGCTCAAGCGCACCCGGACCGAGGACCCCCAGTTCGACTGAGCCCCGCCCCGATCCTGGGCACGGTCACCGAGTGACGGGCCCGGCCGGGTCGGCCGCGTACTGCAGTTGCTGCGGATCGCGGTAGATCTGGCCGGGTTTCACGAACAGGTGACCGTGCCGGGTCCTGTTCCGCAGGGCGGCGGCACGCCAGGTGAGCACCGGATGTCCCGACAGCAGATTCACGAACCACGGGAAGAACCCGCGTTCGGTGGTGGCCCGGTCGGCGAGTTCGTCGAATCCGACGATGCTCACGAGATATTTGCCGGCGCCGAGAACGCCCATCGCGCCGCGGGCGCCCTGGGGCCGGACGCAGTAGCCGTGGTTGTCCGCGGTGTATTCCATCGAACGGAACAGCGCCGACCCGACGACGGGAATGTAGTTGGCGGCGAACTGTCCCAGTTGCCGCCAGTAGGAGGCGTGGCCGGCCGCGATGTGACCGACCTCGTGGCCGATGATGAAGGCGAGGGCATCGGGCTCGCGGGCCTCGCCGCCGATCTCGAACAGATCGCTGTACACCACGACGAACCGGCGGAAGCCGTGTCCGGACGCGAACGCGTTGATCCGGCCGTTCCCGAGCACGACGTACGCGTCGGGTGGTTCGGTCATCCCGAACCGTGCGGCCGCCTCGGCCACCATCCGGTACCCGTCGGGGAACTGGGTGGGTGTCATCTTGATCCCGTTCACCTGCTGCGAGCCGTAGAGCTGGCCGCGGCCGACGGCGATGAGGATCGGCGCGACCAGCACGATGAGCACCCACGTGGACACCACGCCGAGGAAGAGCGCCGCGATCGCCGCCACGTAGGCGACGACGGTGAGAACGATGGCCACCACGAGCAGCGGGATCTCCCACGAGTGCCGGGCGGGCCGGTCGTTCGGCATGAGGCCCGGCAACGGGACCGGAGGATTCCATCCCGTCCCGACGCCCCACTGGTGCTGCGCGGAGACCGGCCGATGTCCCGGATACGACTGTCCCCAGTTCTGTCCGTTGTCGGGATACATGCTGATCACGATAAGCGTCCCGGGCCCCTGACACGATTCGCGACGACGCCTGACAGAATCACCAGTCATGCGCGTATACCTGGGTGCCGACCATGCCGGATTCGAACGTAAGAACGAGATCATCGAACACCTGAAGGCCGCGGGCCACGAGACCGTCGACTGCGGCGCTCACGTCTACGACGCCCTCGACGACTACCCCGCCTTCTGCATCGAGACGGCCCGTCGTGTCGTCGCCGACGAGGGCAGCCTCGGCATCGTGCTGGGCGGCAGCGGCAACGGTGAGCAGATCGCCGCGAACAAGGTGAAGGGTGCGCGGTGTGCCCTGGCGTGGAGCGTCGAGACCGCGCAGCTGGCCCGCCAGCACAACAAGGCTCAGCTGATCGGCCTCGGCGGGCGCATGCACTCCCTCGAGGAGTCCCTCGCGATCGTGGACGCGTTCCTCGCCGCCGAGTGGTCGAACGAGGAGCGCCACCAGCGCCGCATCGACATCCTGTCCGAGTTCGAGAAGACCGGCGTCGCCCCCGCCCTGCCCGAGGCCTGATCGCCCTTGCCCGAAGGTCACACCCTGCACCGGCTGGCCCGGCTACACCAACGCCGGTTCGCCGGTGCGCCGGTGCGGGTGCTGAGCCCGCAGGGCAGATTTTCCGAGGACGCGGCGCTCGTCGACGGCCGCGTTCTCGTCAGGTCCGAGGCCTGGGGTAAACACCTGTGGCATCACTACGAGTCGGGACTGGTCGTGCACGTCCACCTGGGACTGTACGGAGCGTTCACGGAATCGGCCGTACCGATGGAACCGCCGGTCGGGCAGGTCAGGATGCGGATGGTCGGCGCCGAATTCGGCACCGACCTCCGCGGTCCGACGGCCTGCGAGGTTCTCCATCCGCCGCAGGTCGCCGCCATCGAGGCGCGGCTGGGGCCGGACCCGCTCCGCACGGACGCCGACCCCGACAAGGCGTGGAAGCGCATCTCGGCGTCGAAGACCCCGATCGGGGCACTGCTGATGGATCAGGCCGTGATCGCCGGCATCGGCAACGTGTACCGGGCGGAGGTCCTGTTCCGGCACGGCATCAACCCCGACAGGCCCGGCCGTGCGCTGTCCCGTGCCGAGTGGGACGCGCTGTGGGCCGACCTCGTCGCCCTGATGAAGGTCGGGGTCCGCCGCGGCAAGATGCACGTCGTCCGTCCCGAGGACGATCACGGCGATCCGGCGTATGCCAAGGACCGTCCCCGGACGTACGTCTACCGGCGGGCGGGATCACCGTGCCGGATCTGCGGCACCCCGGTCACCCACTCGGTCATGAAGGGCCGCAACCTCTTCTGGTGCCCGAGCTGCCAGCCCTCCTGACGGCCGGCTAGAAGTCGAACCCGCCGCCGAAGTCGAACCCGCCGCCGTCTCCGCCGCCGCCGAAGTCGAATCCGCCGCCGTCGCCACCGGCGTCCCCGCCCATGTCGCCGCCGCCGTCTGCGCCTGCGTCACCGCCGTCGCCACCGCCGTCCGCACCCGCGTCACCGGTGTCCTGGGACGCGTCGCCCGCTCCGCTCTCGAAGCCCTGCGCGTCGTACCCCACTCCGGCCATCCCCGAGAACATCGCCGAGAACAGGAACATCGAGCCCAGGCCCCACGCGCCTGCGACGAGAGCGGGCTTCCACCACGGCTCCGAGTACCAGCCGGCGGGAACCGGGCGTCCCGCGACACGGCCACCGGGGTAGTAGTTCGGGGTCTTCGACGACGGGTTCGGCGACGCCGCGACCTGCCGCCCCTCGAACTCGACCTCACGGTCCTCGGTGACCGCTCCCGCGGACTTCTGGCCGTCGATCGACGGAATCTCCGGGCCGGGGTCCATGCCCATGGCCGTCCGGGCGGCGCGGATGTAGTAGAGACCCTCGAGCGCCGTCTGCTTGGCGAGACGCGCCTGGACGGGCGTCGTGGCCTGATCGATCTGGGAGCCCGCCGCGGTGTACCGCTCGGACGCGTCGGCGAGTGCCTGCTGCGAGGCGGTGTCGGACCCGGTGAGGCTGTACACCTGTCCGCCGAGCCGTTCGATGGCCTGGCGAGCGTCCGCCTTGGCGTCCTCGAGCTGGTTCGCGGTCTGCCCGGCGCGGTTGTTGCGGCTCCTCACCACCAGGAAGGCGACCGCCGCCACGATCACGAGAATGAGTAGCAGTTCCACGGTGGGCCTCCGGAGTTCTCGCGGACCGCCGGCTGCGGGGCTGCAACATCCACGAGTAGGGGACAAATCAGACATCTCCCAGAGTACTGACCGAAATCGTGCTTACGCGCTCGGCGAACGGGGGAGCGGTCCGCAGAAGAGAGGCGCGGGCGCGTCTCGTGCGCCTGTGACGCATGTCATAGCAGCCGAGGCGTCCGCGACCGCCCGTGCGCGACAAAAAAGGAGCGTTCCCTGGGGTGGGAACGCTCCTGTGTGGAGGGGATGACGGGAATCGAACCCGCGTAATCAGTTTGGAAGACTGAGGCTCTACCATTGAGCTACATCCCCGTGCATACGACAACCTGGGATCGCCATGCATGTCGTCTGCGATGAGTGACTGTACCCAACCTCGCTTTGGATTTCATAATCGGGGGGCCGTAGGATTCTTCCTCGGGTCCTCGCGAGGTTGGCGAGAGCCGGCTTCGACCGGGGTGTAGCGCAGCTTGGTAGCGCATCCGCTTTGGGAGCGGAGGGTCGCAGGTTCAAATCCTGTCACCCCGACCAGAACCACAGGGCAGGCAACTGCCGCACCGAAAAAGCACGACCACACGAAGGAGCCAGTCCGTGAAGAGCACCGTCGAGCAGCTCAGCCCGACGCGAGTCCGTATCAACGTTGAGGTGCCCTTCGAGGAGCTCAAGCCTGATTTCGACAAGGCCTACAAGGCCCTCGCGCAACAGATCCGTCTCCCCGGCTTCCGTCCGGGCAAGGCACCGGCCAAGTTGCTCGAAGCCCGTGTCGGTCGTGGCGCAGTCCTGGAGCAGGTCGTCAACGACGCACTCCCGTCCCGCTACTCCGAGGCCGTCACCAGCGCCTCGGTGAAGGCGATCGGTCAGCCCGAGATCGAGATCACGAAGATCGAGGACGGCGAGCTCCTCGAGTTCACCGCCGAGGTCGACGTCCGTCCCGAGATCACGCTGCCCGACTACAGCGAGCTGAGCGTCACCGTCGATCCGATCGAGATCACCGACGAGGCCGTCGAGGAGCAGCTGCTGTCGCTGCGTCAGCGCTTCGGCACCCTCACCGGAGTCGAGCGTGCGGTCGAGGACGGAGACTTCATCTCCATCGACCTGTCGGCCACCGTCGACGGTGAGGCCGTTCCCGAGGCCACCGCGAGCGGTCTGTCGCACGAGGTCGGTTCGGGTCAGCTCATCGAGGGCCTCGACGAGGCCGTCGTCGGCGTCAAGGCCGGCGAGTCCAAGGAGTTCACCTCGACGCTCGTCGCCGGTGACCACGCGGGCAAGGAAGCTGTCGTCACCGTCACCGTCGGCACCGTCAAGGAGCGCGAGCTGCCCGCCGAGGACGACGAGTTCGCTCAGCTGGCAAGCGAGTTCGACACCCTCGACGAGCTGAAGGCCGACCTGCGTGAGCGCGTCGGACGCGTTCGCAAGGTCGAGCAGGCCGGTCAGATCCGCGACAAGGTCCTCGAGACCCTCCTGGAGACCGTCGAGGTCCCGCTGCCCGAGGCTGTCGTCAAGGCCGAGGTCGACGCTGCACTCCACGACGCCGTGCACGGTCTCGATCACGACGAGGAAGCGCTGAACAAGCTCCTCGAGGAGCAGGGCACGAGCCGCGAAGAGTTCGACAAGGACGCCAAGGAGAGCGCCGAGCGCTCGGTGAAGACCCAGCTGCTGCTGGACGCCATCGCCGACGCCTCCGACGTCACCGTCGGCCAGGACGAGCTCACCGAGCGCATCCTGTTCCAGGCGCAGCGCTACGGCATGGCGCCCGAGCAGTTCATCCAGCAGATTCAGCAGGCCGGTCAGCTCGGCGCCGTCTTCGCGGACGTGCGTCGCGGCAAGGCTCTCGCCGGTGTCGTCGAGCAGGCCACCGTCACCGACACCTCGGGTGCCGCTGTCGACACCGCCGAACTGTTCGGCAACGGTGAGGCCGAGGCCGAGGAGGCTGCGTCCACGGACGAGGCTGCGTCGGATTCCACCGAGAGCGAAGACCAGAAGTAATGCTGGTCGCGGGATGTTTTTCTCGCGTTCGGCTGTGAGTTGTTTTCCGCTTTGAGCGAAGTAGGGCGGCACCGGGACTCCGGTGCCGCCCTCCTTCGTTAGTGTCTGTGTCAGCAATCAACGATTTACGGAGAAGGCAGGTACCGTGACTTCCAATCACCTGGAGACTTTGCAGAGTCCCGCCATGACTTCAGCCACCGCTGGGTTGAACCTCAGCGACTCGGTGTACGAACGCCTGCTGCGCGAGCGCATCATCTTCCTCGGTACCCAGGTCGACGACGACATCGCGAACAAGCTGTGCGCTCAGATCCTGCTGTTGTCGGCAGAGGATCCCAGCCGGGACATCTCCCTCTACATCAACTCGCCCGGCGGGTCGGTCAGCGCCGGTATGGCGATCTTCGACACGATGCAGTTCGCCGAGTGCGACGTCGCGACGTTCGGAATGGGTCTGGCCGCGTCGATGGGCCAGTTCCTGCTCTCCGCCGGGGCCAAGGGCAAGCGCTACGCCCTCCCGCACGCGCGGATCATGATGCACCAGCCGTCCGCCGGAATCGGTGGTACCGCCAGTGACATCGCGATCATGGCCGAGCAGTTCGCGCACACCAAGCGCGAAATGGCCGAGCTGATCGCCGAGCACACCGGTCAGACGGTCGAGCAGATCACCGCCGATTCGGATCGTGACCGCTGGTTCACCGCGAAGCAGGCACTCGAATACGGTTTCGTCGACCACGTCGTCTCCCGCGCGGCGCAGGCGGGCGGGACCGGGCAGTAGCAGCCCGGCTTCCTCACTGACCGCTCCCACACATCCCTTGGAGAACTGATGACCAACCTGTTCGATCCCCGCAGCCTGGGAGGCCAGGCGCCCGCAGGCCCCCAGTCGCGTTACATCCTGCCGTCGTTCATCGAGCACTCGAGCTACGGCGTCAAGGAGTCCAACCCGTACAACAAGCTGTTCGAGGAGCGCATCATCTTCCTCGGCGTGCAGGTGGACGATGCGTCGGCCAACGACGTGATGGCTCAGCTTCTCGTTCTCGAGTCGCTGGACCCCGATCGCGACATCACCATGTACATCAACTCGCCGGGTGGCTCGTTCACCTCGCTGATGGCGATCTACGACACCATGCAGTACGTGCGCGCCGACATCACGACGGTGTGCCTCGGCCAGGCGGCCTCGGCTGCCGCGGTGCTGCTGGCGGCCGGTAGCCCCGGCAAGCGTCTCGCCCTGCCGAACGCTCGTGTCCTCATCCACCAGCCCGCCACCGGCGGCATCCAGGGTCAGGTCTCCGACCTCGAGATCCAGGCCGCCGAGATCGAGCGGATGCGTCGCCTGATGGAGACCACCCTCGCGAAGCACACCGGCAAGGACGCCGACGTGATCCGCAAGGACACCGACCGCGACAAGATCCTCACGGCCGCCGAGGCCAAGGAATACGGAATCATCGACGACGTGCTCGAGTACCGCAAACTCAGCGCCCAGAAGTGATTTCCTGCCGCCCCGGCTCGGGCGACACGCCGTGACGGCGCGGTTGCCGCGAGCCGGGTGCGGGATCGGCAAGGCTGGCTTTCCCGGAAGATCGGTGCGCGAATCACCGACAACCAGTCGACCTCGCTCGCGATCTGCGGGTACGGTCACATAACGGGCTTTCGTTTTCGGTCGGTGCGCGCACGGCGTGGGATCGGTTCGATGGTTGCACGTAGACGAAGGAAGTAGGGACCTGACGAGATGGCACGCATCGGTGACGGCGGGGATCTGCTCAAGTGCTCTTTCTGCGGTAAGAGCCAGAAGCAGGTCAAGAAGCTCATTGCTGGGCCTGGGGTGTACATCTGCGACGAGTGCATCGACCTGTGCAACGAGATCATCGAAGAGGAGCTGGCCGAGTCCAGCGAGGTGAAGCTCGACGAGCTGCCGAAGCCGGCCGAGATCCGCGACTTCCTCGAGAACTACGTGATCGGCCAGGATGCCGCCAAGCGGACTCTCGCCGTTGCGGTCTACAACCACTACAAGCGCATCCAGGCCGGTGACAAGGGTCGTGATGCGCGCGGCGAGACGGTCGAGCTGGCGAAGTCGAACATTCTCATGCTCGGTCCCACGGGCTGCGGCAAGACGTATCTGGCTCAGACGCTGGCGAAGATGCTCAACGTCCCGTTCGCGATCGCCGATGCGACGGCGCTCACCGAAGCCGGCTACGTCGGTGAGGACGTCGAGAACATTCTCCTCAAGCTGATCCAGGCCGCCGACTACGACGTCAAGCGCGCCGAGACCGGCATCATCTACATCGACGAGGTCGACAAGATCGCCCGCAAGAGCGAGAACCCGTCGATCACGCGGGACGTGTCCGGCGAGGGTGTGCAGCAGGCTTTGCTGAAGATTCTCGAGGGCACGCAGGCCAGCGTGCCGCCGCAGGGCGGTCGCAAGCACCCGCATCAGGAGTTCATCCAGATCGACACGACGAACGTCCTGTTCATCGTGGCGGGGGCGTTCGCCGGCCTCGAGCGGATCGTGTCCGATCGCGTGGGCAAGCGCGGCATCGGTTTCGGTGCGGAGGTGCGGTCCAAGGCGGAGATCGACACCCAGGACCACTTCGCGGAGGTCATGCCGGAAGACCTGATCAAGTTCGGGCTCATCCCCGAGTTCATCGGTCGTCTTCCCGTGGTGGCGTCGGTGACGAACCTCGACAAGGAATCGCTCGTCCAGATCCTGTCCGAGCCGAAGAACGCGCTGGTCAAGCAGTACAACCGGTTGTTCGACATGGACGGCGTGGAGTTGGAGTTCACCACGGACGCGCTCGAGGCCATCGCCGACCAGGCGATCCTCCGCGGAACCGGTGCTCGTGGACTGCGCGCGATCATGGAGGAAGTCCTGCTGCCGGTCATGTACGACATCCCGAGCCGTGACGACGTCGAGAAGGTCGTGGTCAGCGCCGAGACGGTCAACGACAACGTGCTTCCGACCATCGTTCCGCGCAAGCCGGAGCGGGGAGAACGCCGAGACAAGTCCGCCTAGGCGGAAGCGCGCTGTATCCTGGGTGCGAACTAACTCACTAGTTCGTACAAATGGAGGTAAAGCGCGCGATGACCGCTCCCGGACCGATCTTTGTTCTCAACGGCCCCAACCTGAACCTGCTGGGGCAACGGCAACCCGAGGTGTACGGGCGGGAGACGCTCGACGACGTGGTCGAGTTGTGCCGCACGGCTGCTGCGAAAGCCGGACGTGAGATCGTCGCGCGGCAGTCCAACCACGAGGGCCATCTGATCGACTGGGTGCACGAGGCCCGGACCACGGCGTCGGGCGTCGTGATCAACCCCGGCGGTTTCACGCACACGTCGGTGGCGTTGCGCGACGCCCTGGTGACGCTCGATGTGCCGCTCGTCGAGGTGCACATCAGCAACGTGCACGCCCGCGAGGAATTCCGGCACCACTCGTACGTGTCCGGAGTCGCGACCGGTGTGATCGCCGGACTCGGCATTCTCGGCTATGCGCTGGCCGTCGACTTCATCTGCAACAAGGGCTGACGCCACATGGGACGACAGGTTCGTACGAGCGTTGCCACGGTATCCCTGAGCGGATCGCTGGAGGAGAAGGTCACCGCGATCGCGGCAGCCGGGTTCGACGGATTCGAGGTGTTCGAACCCGATTTCGTGAGCTCGCCGTGGTCGCCGCGTGAGCTGGCTTCCCGCGCAGCGGATCTCGGACTCACCCGCGATCTGTATCAGCCGTTCCGCGATCTGGACTCCGTGGACGACACGACGTTCGCTCGCAACCTGATCCGAGCCGAGCGCAAGTTCGACATCATGGAGCAGCTCGGCTGCGACACCCTGCTGGTGTGCTCCTCGCCGTTGCCCGAGGCGGTGCGGGACGACGCCCGCCTGACCGAGCAACTCCACACCCTCGCCGAGCGCGCACACAGCCGGGGACTCCGCATCGCCTACGAGGCGCTGGCCTGGGGCACGCACGTCAATACGTACCGGCACGCGTGGAAGATCGTGCAGGACGCGGATCATCCGGCCCTCGGCACCTGCCTCGACAGCTTCCACATCCTCTCCCGCGGCGACGACCCGTCCGGCATCCGTGACATCCCGGGGGAGAAGATCTTCTTCCTCCAGCTCGCCGACGCGCCCCGCATGTCGATGGACATCCTGCAGTGGAGCCGGCACCACCGGAACTTCCCGGGGCAGGGCAACTTCGATCTCGCGACGTTCGGCGCGCACGTCCAGGCCGCCGGATACACCGGACCGTGGTCGCTCGAGATCTTCAACGACACGTTCCGGCAGTCGTCCACGGGCCGCACGGCAGCCGACGCTCACCGCTCGCTGCTGTACCTCCAGGAGGAGGTCGCACGCGTGCAGGCCGAGCACGGTGAGGACACCGGGCGCGGTCTGGCCCTGTTCGAGCCGCCGCCGCGCGCACCCCTCGAAGGCATCGTGTCGCTCCGGCTCGCGGCCGGTCCCGGCAAGGATTCCGACCTTCGGCAGGCGCTGCAGCACATCGGATTCCGTCTGGTGGGCCGCCACCGCAGCCACGACCTCCAGCTGTGGCGGCACGGCCGGATGACCATCGTGGTGGACGCGACCGCGGGCACCGTGTGGACCGCTCCGGGCCTGCCTGCGCACCTGCCGGTGCTCACCCAGATCGGTATCCGGTCGAGCGATCCCGATGCGTGGGGTGAGCGCGCCGCGGCGCTCGAGGTCCCGGTGCACGAGGTCCTGTTGCCCGGTGTGGACACGGCCCCCGAATCGGATGTGGTGCGTCTGAAGATCACCGATGCGACGTCGCTGGATCTGCGCGGCCCGGGCAGTGCCGCCTCGTGGCAGTCGGCGTTCGACCTGTATCCGACGGAGTCGCGCTGGCAGGACGAGGTGGCCGTGTTCACCGGGGTCGATCACGTGGCGCTCGCCGTGCCGTCCGACAACTGGGACGGCATCATGCTGCTGCTCCGTTCGGTGTTCGCGATGGCGCCGCACGAGGGCCTCGACGTCACCGACGCGGTCGGCATGATGCGCAGTCAGGCCCTGACGATGGATCAGACGGGTGCCGACGGCATCGACCGTCCGCTGCGCATCTCCTTGAACATGGTTCCGGGTGCGGTGTCGGGCAACTCCCACATCGCCGCGGCCCGGCGCGGCGGCATCAGCCACGTCGCGTTCTCGTGCACGGACATTTTCACCGCCGCCGCGACCATGCAGTCCAACGGGTTCGAGCCCCTCGTGATCTCGCCGAACTACTACGACGACCTCGAGGCCCGCTTCGGACTCTCCCGCGAACTCCTGGA
Organism: Rhodococcus sp. G6(2025); assembly: GCF_058628105.1. Taxonomy (NCBI): domain Bacteria; kingdom Bacillati; phylum Actinomycetota; class Actinomycetes; order Mycobacteriales; family Nocardiaceae; genus Rhodococcus; species Rhodococcus sp. G6(2025). The sequence goes on along the minus strand of NZ_CP179750.1, from coordinate 5,583,808 downwards.
CCGGATGAGTGGGTCGGGCATCATGTACGACGCCGATGCCCATGGCGAGTTCTTCCACCTGTTCACCCAGACGGTGGGCGCCGACCTGTTCTTCGAGGTGGTGCAACGCGTCGGCGGCTACGAGGGTTACGGGGACGCGAACTCCGCGATGCGTTTGGCGGCGCAGCTGCGGGCCGCCGGCTGAGCGGTTGATTCGAAGGTCACGGAGCCCGCGGTCACGACCGCGGGCTCCGTGACTTCTGACACTTCTCGTGCGTGACCACTGTCGTCGATGTGCGCTCACGGGGTGCATGTGACTGATGAGACCGGAAAATCCGGTTCGGGACGCGAGATCGCCGCATATTCGTCAATGCGACGCGCAGGATTTAGCCCGATCCGTACTAACCTGTGTCGAAACCGTGACCGTTTCGTTATCGATCACGCACTCGACAGAGGAATGTGGTTTTGGCTCTACACCCGAACACCGTCCCGCACGCCCGGCGCACCCGGCGCCTCCGTTCGACAACGACCTCCCGTAGACGGCTGGTCGCGACCTCGCTGGCGGCCGCTGCACTGCTCGCATCCGGGGGGATCGCCTCCGCGGCCACCGGTGAGGTAGCGCAGGCGTCGACCGAGACAGGCGTGTCTCTCTCGACACCGCCCCAGTTCCTACAGGTCACGCGCCCAGTGCCCGTCGACTACGCCGAGCAACTCCAGCGCGCCGCCCAGCGTGAGGTCGAGCGGCTCGCGTTCGAGAAGGCCGAGGTCGAGGGGCTGGCTCGCGAGGCCGCCGAACAGGCTGCACGCGCGGCTGCGGCCGCGGAAGCGGCACGTCGACCCGCTGTGCTGGTCCCGGCCGACGGCACCTTCACCTCGGGCTTCGGTCCGCGGTGGGGCACCAACCACAACGGCATCGACATCGCCAACTCCATCGGCACCCCGATCAAGGCCGTCACCAACGGCACTGTGATCGAGACCGGTCCGGCGTCGGGATTCGGATTGTGGGTCCGCATCCAGCAGGACGACGGCACCACCGGCGTGTACGGCCACATCGACCAGTCATTGGTGTCGGTCGGGCAGCAGGTCCGGGCCGGCGACCAGATCGCCACCATGGGCAACCGGGGTCAGTCGACCGGACCGCACCTGCACTACGAGGTGTGGGCGGTCAACGGAACCAAGATGGATCCGGCGGGCTGGTTCCAGTCCCGCGGCGTGCCCGTCCCCCAGGGGCAGGGCTAGGCGCTGATCCACGCCGTCAGGGCTGGTTGTACGGGGTGACCACACGGATGGGTGAGGCGGCGGTCGCGACACCGCCGAGCGCGCCCCGGGCCTGCAGCAACATGCGGCACGCCAGATGGGCGTCGGCCCGGAGATCGTGGTGCAGCACGGCGGAGAGCGTGCCGGCCCGCAACAGCCGCGTATTGTCCTCGTCGAGGTCGTGGGCGATGAACACGCAACAGGTGCGGCCGGTGCGTTCGAATGCGCGGGCCGTGGCCACGTTGCCGCCGCCGATCGAGTAGACGGCCGCGATGTCCGGGTTCTGCTCGAGCGCCCGGAGCACCAGGCTCTCGATGGTCGCGTCGAGCCCGTCGCTCTCCGCGATGTCGATCACCGCACGGTCGGTGCCGAAACTTCGCAGTGCGGCTCGGAACCCCATCTCCCGTTCCTCCTCGCCACGGAAGGCATTGCTGCTCAGCGTGATCAGGACGGCGGACGACAGGTCGCCGAGCCACTGGTCGACGAGGTACGCGGCAGTCGCCCCCGCGGCCCGGTTGTCGATCCCGACGTAGCCGGCCCGCGAGCTGCCCGGCACGTCGGTGGCATAGGTGACCACCGGTATCCCCGCCGCGGTGAGCCGGTCGATGGCCTCGACGACCTCGACGGAGTCGGGCGCCTTCACGATCACGCCCTGTGTGCCGCGGGCCCCGATCCGATCGAGGGTCTCGACCATCGCCGGTGTCGAGCCGGTTTCCCGGAAATGGAACCGCGATCGCACGACGGCGGGGGCGAGGGTGGGCAGTTCCGCCTCCACGGCCGCGCGGAACGCGGTGGTGAAGCGTTCGGGGGACTGCATGACGACGTCGACGAGGAACTTGCGTCCACTCAGCTTCAACTGGGTGCGTTGTTTGTCGAGATCGCGGATCGCTTGCTGCACTTCCGCTCTCGTCGATTCCCGTACGCCGGGGCGTTCGTGGAGCACGCGGTCGACGGTGGCCTCGCTCAGCCCCGACTGCTGGGCGATCTCACGGACCTTGTAGCGGTGCTTCACGGCCGCCTCCTGAGGTGAAAATGATGGATTTCTGCTGTTGTTTGCCGATCACATCACAGCAAGACTATCTCCATGACCATCACGACTCCTCCGCCGACCGGCCGGCGTGAGTGGATCCGCGACTCCGACTGCGACCTCGACGCGTTTCGCGTCTCCGTGGATCGCTCGACGAACCTCGCCGACTACCCGTTCGCTCACTCCGTGGAGCAGAACGTCCTGCTGTACCGCAGTGACTTGCTGAAGCCCCACCTCGACGACGCGCAGTCCCGCCGCGCCGTGCAGACCGAACTCGGACGCGCGCTCACGGACGGTCCCGGAATCGTGGTGTTCCAGAATGCCTTCAGTGATCTCGGCGTACTGGATCGCGCCACGGAACAGTTCGACCTCCTCATCGCGCAGCAACACGCGTCGGGTGGTGTGGTGGGTGACCACTTCGGCAAGGCGGGCTCCAACGACCGCATCTGGAACGCCGCGCAGAAGCTGGCTTTCGGCGCCCCCGATGTGTTCGCCGAGTACTACGCCAACGACATCCTCGCGCTGATCTGCCAGAGCTGGCTGGGCCCGCTGTATCAGGTGACGTCGCAGGTCAACGTGGTCAACCCCGGCGGCGCCGCGCAGGTGCCGCATCGCGACTACCACCTGGGCATCGTGCCCCGGCACGAGCTGGCCGAGTACCCGGCGCACCTGCACCGGATGTCGGCCACGCTGACACTGCAAGGGGCGGTGGCACACTGCGACATGCCCGTCGAGAGCGGACCCACCCTGTATTTGCCGTACTCGCACCTGTTCGAGGCGGGATACCTGGCGGTCTCCCTACCGGAGTTCGTCGAGTTCTTCCGCGACAGTCATGTTCAGCTGCCGCTGAGGAAGGGCGACGCGGTGTTCTTCAACCCGGCGCTCTACCACGGCGCAGGCCACAACCGTTCGCACGCGATCCGGCGGACGGCCAATCTGCTCCAGATCTCGTCGCCGTTCGGCCGGGCGATGGAGGTGCTGGACCGGGAGGCCATGGCGAACGCCGTGTACCCCGCCCTGCTGGCACTGCAGAGTGCCGGGGCGAGCGAGCGCACCCTCCGCAATGCCGTCGTCGCGACGGCCGAGTGCTACCCGTTCCCCACCAACCTCGACCACGATCAACCGGTGCACAGTCTCGCGCCGGCCACCCAGGTGGACACAGTCTGGGAAGCGTTGCGGGAGAACGCCGATCCGGCGGTGCTCGCGGAACGTTTGGCCGCGCAGACCACCCGGCGACAGCCGTGAGCGGGATTCCCGACGCGGCCCCACTGTCACTACAACAGCACCGACCGGTGCGATGGGATGAAAGAGGACGATGACGATTCGACTTGCAGGTGCGCCCATTTCGTGGGGAGTGTGTGAGGTGGAGGGCTGGGGTCACCAGCTCGACCCCGACTGGGTGCTCACCGAGATGCGTGACGCCGGCCTGGCTGCCACCGAACTGGGACCGGACGGATTCCTCCCCTCGGATCCGCGCGAGCTGACGGACACCCTCGCCCGGTACGACCTGACGGCGGTCGGGGGATTCGTTCCGGTGCTGCTCCACGATCCGGATCACGACGCGGTCGCTGCGGTCGGCGGCGCGATCGAGTCACTCGTCGCGTCGGGGTCGGAGGTGATGGTCCTGGCGGCGGTGACGGGAGCCGCCGGTTACGATTCGCGACCGGAACTCGACGACTCGGGATGGAAGACGTTGTTGCGCAACCTCGACCGCCTGTCGTCGGCCGCTGCCGACCGCGGGCTCCGGGCGGTCATCCACCCCCACGTGGGGACGATGATCGAGAACCGTGCCGAGGTGGACAGCATCCTGGACGGCTCGTCGATTCCGCTGTGCCTGGACACCGGGCACCTGCTGATCGGCGGCACCGACCCCCTCGACCTCGTCACCAGGGCCCCCGAACGAATCGCCCACGCGCACCTGAAGGATGTCGATGCGGCGCTTCTCGCGCGGGTCCGGGTGGGCGAGCTCACCTACACCGAGGCTGTCGCGCAGGGGATGTACACGCCACTGGGCACCGGGGACGTGGATATCGCCGGGGTGGTCGAGCGGCTGCAGAATCAGGGCTACGACGGCTGGTACGTCCTCGAACAGGACACCATTCTCGCGTCGGAGCCGGAGGACGAAGGTCCCGTGCGCGACGTGGTCAGGAGCGTCGAATACCTGAGGAGCATCACGCGGTGAGGCCGTTGCCTCTGCGCTGAATCGTGCCGGCGGGGCGCGGCTACGACCGGGCCGGACCGGTCGTGCCGCGCACCACCAGGTGGGGGTCGATCACGAAATCCTGCGGGTCGAGGTCGTCGTTCTCGAGCCGGCCGATGGCGAACTGCACGGCGTGCCGCGCCAGTCCCTCCGTGTCCTGCCGCACGGTGGTGAGGTCGATCCGGGACAACTGGGCAAGGTGGCTGTCGTCGTACCCGACGATCGAGATGTCTCCCGGCACGTCGACGTGAGCGCGGGTGAACACGTCCATGAGACCGATGGCGCAGCGGTCGTTGCCGGCGAGCACGGCGGTCGGCAGGCGGTCCTCGGCCAGCAGGGTGTTCGCGGCGGCGATGCCTGCGTCCTCGGTGTGCTGGCCGGGAATGACGCGAATGTGGTCGGAGAGGTCGTGCCTGCGCATCGCCGCGAGGTACGCGCGACGCCGTTCGGGTGAGCCCGGGTCCGCGCCGCCGTCGACATGCACGATCTCGCGATGCCCGAGTTCGACCAGGTGGTCGACGGACTGCCGGATGCCCTTGGCGTCCGCTGTCCGCACGGTGTCGACGGCGGTGTGAGGGAGTGCGCGGCCGACGACGGTGACGACGGCACGGTCCGCGAGTGTGCGCAGATACGCCACCTCGGAGAGCGGGCCGAGCAGGATCAGGCCCTCGCACCGGTGGCTGAGGAGGGCTTCGATCGCCTTGTGTTCGTCTCGGGTGGGTGCGCTGGCGGAGAGCAGGACTTCGTATCCGGCGGCCTCGGCCTCCGCGTAGACGGTTCCGATCAGGTCGGCCTGGAAGGTCTGGTGGACGTCGATGAGCACGCCGAGGGTGCGGCTGCGGCCGCGCGCGAGCATGCGGGCGGCCCGGTCGAGCCGATAACCGAGGTCGTCTGCAGCCTGGAGGACGCGATCCCGGGTTTCGTCGGACGCTCCGGGCTTGTTGCTGAAGATCAGTGACACCAGGGTGCGCGACACCCCGGCCCGCGTCGCGACATCGGCCATCGTGGGGCGTCGGTGCAGGGCGGCCGGTAGCCGCTCCGCACCGTCGTGCGCGGCGGCTCGATCGTCGAGCATCTCGATCTCCCTCGGTTGCGTCGTCAGGGGGTGCATTCTCACGCAGCCCGATCTCTGCCCTTGACACCCTCTGTGATTCACATCATAGTAGATAACTGAAGCGCGTTAGTGAAGCGCTTCAGTTCAGCAAACTACGCCCCTTCGGCTGCATCGAGCCGAGCGCACTCGGGCGGTATCGACACGTGAACTGATCTTCCGTGTCGCGATGCGTGAGCATTCCCCAGAAAGGCCAACACCTGATGTCGACAACCCACTCGGCTGCCAGTGCCCGCGGAAGCGGCGGCGCTGCGCGCAACGAGCGCAGTCACAAACGCTTCCTGACCAAGCTCACCGTCATCTCCACGCTCGGCGGCCTGCTGTTCGGCTACGACACCGGTGTGATCTCCGGTGCGCTGCTCTACATGAAGGACGAGCTGAACCTCAGCGCCGTCGGCGAAGCCACCGTCGTGAGCTCGCTGCTCTTCCCGGGTGCCGCCGTCGGTGCGCTGCTCGGAGGCCGGCTGTCGGACGCTCTCGGCCGCAAGCGCACGCTCCTCGTCTGTGCGGGTCTGTTTCTCGTCGGCGCCCTCGGGTGTGCGATGGCCCCCAACGTGGAGATCATGGTGCTGGCGCGGATCGTCCTCGGTCTCGGTGTGGGCGCCGCCGCCGTCACCTGCCCGCTCTACCTGGCCGAGATGGCGCCGGTCGAGCGTCGCGGGCGGATGGTGACCATCAACGAACTGATGATCGTCACCGGTCAGATGCTCGCCTTCTCGATCAACGCGCTACTCGATCACCTCATCGAGGATCCGACGGTGTGGCGGTACATGCTGGCCATCGCCTCGGTGCCCGCAGTTCTGCTGATGCTCGGCATGCTCGTGCTCCCGGATTCACCGCGCTGGTACGCGTCGAAGGGCCGGCTCGCCGAGACGCGCAGCACCCTCGAGTTGAGCCGCAGCGAGTCGGACGCCGCAGTCGAGTACGCCAGCATCAGCCTCCATGCCGCCCGCGACCGGAACTCGAAGGTCAGTGGCGCCGTCCACTATCTGCGCGACTACCCGTGGATGCGCCGGATCCTCTGGATCGGCTGCGGTCTGGCCATTGTGCAGCAGGCGACGGGCATCAACACGGTCAACTACTACGCCCCGACGATCCTGGAACAGAGCGGGTTGGGTGTGAGCGCGTCCCTGGTGGCCACCATCGCGGTCGGTGTCACGTCGGTGGTCATGACAATTCTCGGAATCATCCTGCTGGGCTACGTGAATCGTCGCACGATGCTGCTGACCGGCTTCATTGGTGTGGCATCCTCGCAGGCCGCGTTGTCGCTGGTGTTCCTGCTGCCCTCATCCACGGGTCGCAGCTACATCATCCTCGCCGCGATGATGGTGTTCGTCGCCTTCGTGCAGTGCTTCATCGGAACCTGCGTGTGGTTGCTGCTCTCGGAGATCTTCCCGATGGCCATCCGCGGGTTCGCCATGGGCATCGCGGTCTTCGTGCTCTGGACGACGAACGCCTTGATCTCGTTCGTCTTCCCGATCCTGAACTCCGTCCTCGGGTCCACCGGAACGTTCGGCCTGTTCGTCCTCGTCAACCTGGTATCGGTGTACTTCGTGTACCGCTTCGTCCCGGAAACCAAGGGGCGCAGCCTCGAAGAGTTGGAGGACCGGCTCGGCGCAGGCAGGCCCGACGCGTCCGCTGCGGGCAGCACCGCCGCCGTCGCCGCCCACTGATCGCACGCTCTCACGCACCGGTGCCGCCGCCGTCGGGTGGTGGTGCCGGTGCGTGGTGGTGTGTGGCTCGTCTCCCGTGCAGTTCGTTCAAGTATTTCGCGTCCTGCTGGTCGTGGGAGCGCTCGGTGAGCAGTCGGAGGGCACAGGAGCGCTGTACCCCGCGGATGTGGTTGTGGGTGAGTTCGATTGCTGCCCCTTCGGGTTCGGTTCGGATGATGTCGCCGCGCGGTGTGGTCCATTCGAGGTTCCCTGCCCCGGTCTGGCGGACGGTCCAGGAGCCGTCGGTTTTCAGCCGGTGGTGGCGTCGGCACAGGCACGCGAGATTCGACTCGACGGTGAGACCACCGTTCTCGGGGTGGTCGTGGTCGAACGGCGTCGTGTGGTCGATGTCGCAGAGCCGCGCCGGGACTGGCAGTTGGGGAAGCGGCAGTTGCCGTCGCGGGCCCGGATCCTGCGGCCGAGAGCCGTCCCCGGTGCGTAGGTGAGTTCGGGTTTGGTTGCTGTGTTCCGGATGTAGGTCACGGGTATGCCGTGAGTCTTCTGAACGGGACTGATCCCGAGGACGTGCCCACCTGCGTCGCCTTCGGTGGCCAGCGTGTGGATGCGCTGGAAGACACCGTCGGCGGCCAATGTACGCGCGGAGTCCGCTGGGGGTACCTCCCTGTACGAAGTACTTGGGGGCAGATCGGCCCGTATCCCTCGAGGTGGGCGGGAAGGTCGTCGAGTCCGAGGAGTCGAGGCGTTGACGACGACCTGAATGAGAAGTGCCGCAACCGCATCGCGAGGGTGTGGGCGTCGGCTGCGGGAAGGTGTCCGTCGAGGTAGGCCATACCGTTCTCCGCGGGGCGGATCCATACGTCGCGATCGGCGACCGCGAGTGTGCTGCGGTGGGCGATGCTGTCGGGGTCGTGACGGGCGATGAGGTATGGGAACCGGAGTGGGCCGGGTTGATGCCGCGGCGCTCGTCCTCGTCGCAGCAGAGGTCGTAGAACTCGGTAACCGCCACAACTTGGCGGGCCGATGCGGCTCCGCGCCCGTGAGTGCTCGAGGAGTCCAGAGACTCGTCAACCACGCACGGGGAGCGGAGCTCCGCTCAGCAGCGCGTCCCTGGCCATCGTGGCGGCCCCGATCCGCTGGGCCGATTCGCCGAGTTGGGTTTCGCGGATTCGGGCGAGGGGGCGGTGTCCGGAACCGGTTGCGAGAGAAGCGTAGACGTCGCGCGCGTGGTCGAGGAACAGCGGTGCCGAACCGCTGACGCCACCGGAGACGACGACGAGATCGGGGTCGTAGACGTCACCGACCATGGCGAGTCCGACGCCCAGCCACCGGGCGAACTCCTCCATGGTGCGGACGGCGAGGGGGTCGCCGTCCCGCGCGGCGCTCGCGATACGGCGGCCGGTGAGCGATCCCGGATCGCTCGCGACCTCGCGTGCAAGGACCGTCGAACTCGTCGGGTCGGCGGCGAGGAGTTCGATGGCCGTGTCGACGAGGGCGGTTCCGCTGCAATACCGTTCCCAGCACCCCCGTTTGCCGCAGGCGCACGGTCTGCCGCCCGGCACCACCTGGAGGTGGCCCAGTTCGGGAGCGACGCCGTAACTGCCGCGGTAGAGCGTGCCGTCGATGAGCAGCGCCGCACCGATGCCGGTGCCGATCGCGACCATCACGACATTGCGACCACCGGCGGCGGCACCGAACCGATGCTCCGCCCACGCCGCCGCGTTCGCGTCGTGTTCGAGGACCACCGGCAGTCCGAGCCGGTCGCTCAGGTCGTTCGCGACCGGCACGTTCTTCCACGGCAGGTGCGGGGCGAAGCGCACCGTGGTGAGGTCGGAGCTGATGAATCCGGCCACGGCGAGACCGACGGCGGCGATCCGATGACGGGACGCGAGCTCGCGGACGGCGCGGTCGAGCGCGTCCTCGAGGGCTTTCGCCGACTGCGGTGTGGGTGCCTGGACGGAGTCGAGTACCTCGCCGGTCTCGTCGACCACACAGGCACGGATACTGGTACCACCGACGTCGATGCCGACGGTGAGAGCGGAAGCAGGCACGGAGGGGACGGTACTCACCGTGCGGAGGCCGTCGCCGCCTCGGGTACCGCCCGGGAAGAATCCTCCCAGGCATCGAGCCGGTTGATCGCCGTCCTCGCGACCACCTGTTGCTCCGTGACCGCCAGGTGTCCCCGGGTCCTGCCCAGGAACGACCATGTCCAGGACATGGCGGTCGCGAGTCGGCTCTTGAATCCGACGATGTAGACCAGGTGGATCAGGAGCCAGAGCAGCCAGGCGAGCAGCCCGGTCAGTTGGAGGCGGCCGACCTTCGCGACCGCGTGGAAGCGGGAGATCATGGCCATGCTGCCCTTGTCCGTGTATCGGAACGGGGTGCGTTCGGGCTTGTCGCGACCTTTCCGGTGGGCGCGCACCTCCGCGGCGATCAGTTGCGCGGCGTAGCGGCCGCCCTGGATCGCGACCTGCGCGACACCGGGAAGGCCGTCGCGGTTCATCATGTCGCCGACGACGAAGACGTTGCTGTGGCCGGGCAGTGTGAGGTCGGGTTCGACGAGGACACGGCCCGCGCGGTCGGTGTCGGCGCCGGTCTGTTCGGCCAGTTGCCGGCCCAACGGGCTGGCCGCGACACCTGCGGACCAGATCTTGCAGGCGGCCTCGATCCGCCGCTCGACGCCGTCCTGGTCGCGGACGGTGAGTCCGTCGTCGTCGACGTCGGTCACCATCGCGCCGAGCTGGATCTCGACACCGAGATCCTCCAGCGTATCGGCGGCAGCTCGACGCAGCTTCTCGTCGAAGGGCGGGAGCACCGTGGGCGCCGCGTCGAGGATGATGATCCGCGCGTCACGGGGATCGATGGTGCGGTAGGCGCCGGCGAGAGTGCGGTGCGCGAGCTGGGCGATCTCGCCGGCCATCTCGACTCCGGTGGGGCCGGCGCCGACCACGACGAACGTCAGGAGTCGCGCCCGCTCGGCGGGGTCGGTGCTCACCTCGGCGCTTTCGAAGGCGCCGAGGATGCGGCCGCGCAGCTCGAGGGCGTCGTCGATCGTCTTCATCCCGGGTGCGTGTTCGGCGAAATGGTCGTTGCCGAAATAGGATTGGCGGGCACCGGCCGAGACGACGAGGCTGTCGTACTCGGTGACGGTGGTGCGGCCGCGGTGTGTGGACGTGACGGTCCGGTCGGCGACGTCGATCGTCTCGACTCCGCCGATCAGGACGGACGCGTTCTGCTGGTCCTCGAGGACGAGCCGGGTCGCGGGCGCGATCTCACCCTCGGACAGGATTCCCGTCGCCACCTGGTACAGCAACGGCTGGAACAAGTGGTGTGTCGTGCGATCGATCAGAGTGACATCGACGTCCGTCCGTTTCAGAGCCTTGGTGGCGAAGAGGCCGCCGAATCCCGATCCGATGACCACGACCCGATGACGGCGGGCGAGAGAGGTGTCGCTCATGAAGTTCCTTTCGATCGAACGGACTCCGCGCCGGACCGCGGACGGTCCGGCGCGGAGAACCAGTACCTATGCGTTCTGGGGGAAGCCGAGGTTGAGGCCGCCGTGGCTGGGGTCGAGCCAGCGGGTGGTGACGACCTTGCCGCGGGTGAAGAAGTGCACGCCTTCGGTGCCGTGGGCGTGGCTGTCGCCGAACAGGGAGTTCTTCCAGCCCCCGAAGCTGTAGTACGCCATGGGGACGGGGATGGGGACGTTGATGCCGACCATGCCGACCTCGACCTCGTTCTGGAACCGTCGGGCGGCGCCGCCGTCGTTGGTGAAGATGGCGGTGCCGTTGCCGAACTGGCTCGAGTTCACCAGTTCCAGGGCCTCGTCGTAGGAGTCGACGCGGATGACGGAGAGGACGGGTCCGAAGATTTCGTCGGTGTAGACGCTCATGTCGGTGGTGACGTGGTCGATGAGGGTCGGTCCGAGCCAGAACCCGTCCTTGCCGCCATTTGCCTGCACGGTGCGCCCGTCGACCACGATCGTCGCGCCGTCGTTTTCGCCGGCGTCGATGTAGGAGGCGACCTTGTCGCGGTGCACCTTGGTCACCAGCGGGCCCATGTCGGAATCCTGGGTGCCGTCGCCGATCTTCAACGTATCGGTGCGGTCCTTGATCTTGGCGACCAACTCGTCGGCGATGTCGCCGACCGCGACCAGGGCACTGATGGCCATGCAGCGTTCCCCGGCGGACCCGAAGCCGGCGTTGACCATGGCGTCGGCGGCGAGGTCGAGGTCGGCGTCCGGCAGGACGATGGCGTGGTTCTTCGCCCCACCCAACGCTTGGACGCGTTTGCCGTGGGCGGTGCCGGTGGCGTACACGTACTGGGCGATGGGGGTGGAGCCGACGAAACTGATGGCCTTGATCGCGGGGTGGGTGAGCAGTTCGTCGACGGCGGTCTTGTCGCCCTGCAGGACGTTGAAGACCCCGGCCGGGAGTCCGGCTTCGGCCCAGAGTTCGGCCATCCAGATCGCGGCGGTGGGGTCCTTCTCGCTGGGCTTGAGGACGACGGTGTTGCCGGCGGCGATGGCGATGGGGAAGAACCACATCGGGACCATGGCGGGGAAGTTGAACGGGGAGATGATGCCGACCGGGCCGACGGGTTGGCGGAGGGAGGAGACGTCGATGTTGGTGGAGGCGTTTTCGGTCATGCCGCCTTTGAGCAGATGGGCGATGCCGCAGGCGAATTCGACGACTTCCTGGCCGCGGGAGACTTCGCCGAGGGCGTCGGAGACGACCTTGCCGTGCTCGGCGGTGATGATCTCGGCGAGTTCGCCCTTGCGGGCGTTGAGCAGTTCCCGGAATGTGAAGATCACCTGGGTGCGCTTGGCGAGGGAGGTGTCGCGCCAGGCGGGGAACGCGGCGGCGGCGGCGTCGATGACGGCGCGGGCGTCCTCGACGCTGGCGAGTGCGACCTGACCGGTGACGGCACCGGTCGCCGGGTTGGTGACCGGGGCGGTGTTGCCGCTGGTACCGGCGAATCCCTTGCCGTCGGACCAGTGTGCGATCTCGCGAGTGATGTTGGTGCTCATGTGTTGTCCTTTCACCGCGTGCGCGCGATGTAATCCTTCATGGTCTTCAGTTGGTAGCGGGAGACGTCGTGAGCGTTCTCGTCTTCGGCGAAAACGCTCGACACCATCACCGTGTCGGGTTTGTCGTAGAAGCCGAGTTCGCCGAGCCCGCCGAAGAACTCGTCCCAGTCGAGGTCGCCGTCGCCGATCTTGAGGTGCTGGTGCACACGCACCGGGTTGCCGGGCGGGTTGGTGATGTACCGCAGTCCGTGGGAGCGGTGGTGATCCATCGTGTCCGCGACGTGGACGAGCCGCAGCATGTCGCCGGCCGCGCGCATGATCTCGAGCATCCCGGCGCCCATGTGGTACGAGTGGCACGCGACGTACACCAGTCCGAAGTTCTTCGAGTTGATGCCGCGGATCATCCGGATGGCGTCCAGACCGTTCTCCACGAAATCGTCGGGGTGCGGGTCGATGCGAACGTCGATGCCTTCACGCTCGATGATGGGGACGAGTTCCTCCATCGACCGGTAGAAGGCGCGCTCCGATTCCTCGGCCTTCTCCGGGCGGCCGCTGAATTCGGTGTTCATCACGTTCACACCGAGGTCGACGGTGATCTGAATGGCGCGCTTCCAGTACCGCACCGCCGCCTCGCGGGCGTCTTCGTCGGGGCCCGACCACCGCAGGACCGGCAACACGGAGGCGATTCCGACGCCCGCATCGCTGCAGGACTTGCGGAACTGCCGAACCAGCTCGTCGTCGGCCTTCGGGTGGTTGAAGAACGGGATCATGTCGCGATGAGGGGTGAGCTGCAGGTGTTCGAAGCCGAGTTCGGCAACCACCGCCGGCAATTCGAGGAGGGAGTAGTCGTGGTGGAAGGGGGTGGGGTCGAGTGCAATCTTCATCGTGTTCATGCCCCCGGAATGGAGGAACGGTCGACCATGTCGACGGCCACGCGCTCGCCGGTCTCGAGCGACTGCACGCCGGCAGCGCACACGGCGGCGGCGGCGTAGCCGTCCCACGCACCCGGTCCGTCGATGTAGTTGCCGGTCTCCGCGCCCGTGCGGGCGGCGTTGACCCAGCGCTGGATCTCGACGTCGTACGCCTGGCCGAAGCGTTCCTTGAACGACGGGGTGATCTCCCCGCCCGACATACCTGCGCCCGAGCGGCCGTTGCCCGCGCCGGTGCCGTACTTGCGGACGAGTCCGACATCGAGACCGATGAACGCCGAACCCTTCTCGGCGACGATCTCGGTGCGCACCTCGTACGCGACACCGGTGGTCACGAAGACCTCGACGTCGACGTGGCGACCGGATTCGGTGCTGAAGAACGCGATCTGCGGATCCTGCAGTCCCTCGGGTGCACCCGGGTTCGCGGCGGGGCGGAGGATCTGTACCGAGGTGATCTCCTCGTCGAACAGGAATCGGGTGACGTCCACCTCGTGGACCAGCGAGTCCTTGACGATCATCGAGCTGTCGAAGCTCGGCGGCACGGCGGGGTTGCGGTGCACGCAGTGGGCGAGAAGCACCTGCCCGAACACACCATCGTCGATGAGCGACTTCAGCTGCTCGTACTCGTGGTCGAAACGTCGCATGAAGCCGACCTGGATCAGCTTCTTACCGAGCTCGGCTTCGCGCTTGACGATCTCGAGGGACGTGGCGACGTCGGTGGTCAGCGGCTTCTCACACATCACCGGCTTGCCGTGCTCGAGGCAGGCGAGAAGCTGCTTCTCGTGCGTCGGGCCGGGGGTGGCCAGGACGACGGCGTCGACACCCGGGTCGGCGATCGCGTCGAGCGGGTCGCCGATCACTCGGCAGCCGGGGATCCCGGCCGCGATCTGCTCGGCCTTCTCGACGAAGTAGTCGTTGACGACGGCGACGGTGGCGCCCTTGATGCGTTCGGTGATGCGTGCGACGTGGTCGGCACCCATCATTCCGACACCCAGGACGGCGATGCGCAGGTCGTTGCTTCCGGACATAGCTGACTAGCTCCTGACGTGATCGGTTAGACGAACGTGACGGACGGGATCCCGCAGGACCCCAGGTACTTACGGGTGCGCTGGGCGATCGGCAGCGGAACGTCCACAGCGCAGGGGTAGAGATCCTGCTCGACGATCGCGAACACGTCGATGTCGAGCTTCTCGATTGCGGCGAGCAGCGGCGGCAGGTCGGGGATGCCGAGCGGCGGCTCGATCATCGCGCCGAGCTTGACGGCCTCGCCGAACGGCAGGTCCTCGGCCTCGACCTTGGCGCGGACCTCGGGATCGACCTGCTTGAGGTGCAGGTAGCCGATCCGCTCGGGAGCGCGCTCGATGATCGCGAGGTTGTCGCCGCCGCAGTAGCTGATGTGGCCGGTGTCGAGGCACAGGTTCACGTACTCGCTGTCGGTGCCGTCGAGGAAGCGGTACACATTCTCCTCGGTGTCGACGTGGCTGTCCGCGTGCGGGTGGTACTGCGCCTTCACGCCGTACTGCTCGAACATCTTCTTGCCCAGCTCGTTCATGCCGCCGGTCTTCTTCTTCCACTGCTCCGCAGTGAGATTGCGGTCCTCGAGCACCTCGCCGCTGCTCGGGTCGCGCCACATCTCCGGGATCACGACCACATGCTTGCCGCCGGCGGCGGCGGTCAGCTTCGCGACGTCCTCGATCTGGGTCCACACGGCATCCCAGGAGTCGTCCTGGTGCAGGTGCTCGAACACGGTGCCGGCCGACAGTTTCAGATTGTGGGCCGCGAGTTCGTCACGGAGCTGCTGCGGATCGGTCGGCAGGTAGCCGTACGGGCCCAGCTCGATCCACTCGTAACCGGACGCGGACACCTCGTCGAGGAACCGCCCGTACGGGGTCTGCTGCGGGTCTTCGGGGAACCAGACACCCCAGGAGTCGGGGGCGGATCCGACGCGAATAACGCTCATCGGGAAATCCTTTCGAAAGTTCTACTGAGGGAGAGTTAGTTGCCGGACGGGCGCAGGAACGGACGCTGGATCTTCTTCCACTGCGCGTACGTCTCGTAGGCGGCCCGGGTGGAGTCGAGGGTGCTGGTCGAGCTGACCGGCACGTCCCACCAGGATTCGCTGTCCGGGGCCGCGATTCGCGGGTCCGTCTCGACGTGGATGACGGTGGTGTTGTCGCTGGCCTTCGCCACCTTGACGGCGTCGGTGAACTCGGCGGCCGTGTTCGCGCGGATCACGTCGGCGCCGAGGCTCGCGGCGTTGGCCGCCAGGTCGACGGGCAGGATGTCGCCGTCGAGCCGGCCGGAGTCGCCGCGGTAGCGGTAGTCGGTGCCGAACCGCTGCGAGCCGAGCGACTCCGACAGCGATCCGATGGACGCGAAGCCGTGGTTCTGCACGAGGACCACGATGACCTTGACGTTCTCCTGCACGGCCGTGACGAGTTCGGTGGCCATCATCAGGTACGAGCCGTCGCCAACCATGATGAACACGTCGCGGTCGGGGCAGGCCATCTTGGCGCCGATGCCGCCGGCGATCTCGTAGCCCATGCACGAGAACCCGTATTCGACGTGGTAGCCCTTGGAGTCGCGGGTACGCCACAGCTTGTGCAGGTCGCCGGGCATGGAGCCGGCGGCGCACACGACGACGTCGCGCGGATCGGACAGCGTGTTGGCGAGACCGATGACCTGGTTCTGGTTCAGTCCGCGCGAGTCGTCGTCGATCTTGTAGACCGAGTCCACCGTGGACTCCCAGTGAGCTGCGAGTTCTGCTGTGCGCGCACGGTACTCGCCGGAAACCTGGTAGCCGCCCAATGCCTCGGTGAGCGCCTCCAGTGCCTCGCGGGCGTCTGCGACGACGCTGACGCCGCCCTGCTTCACCGAGTCGATCGACGCGACGTTGACGTTGACGAACCGCACGTCGGGGTTGTTGAACGCGGTGCGCGACGCCGTGGTGAAGTCGCTGTAGCGGGTGCCGATGCCGATGATCACGTCGGCCTCGGTGGCGAGAGCGTTGGCCGCCGTGGTGCCGGTCGAGCCGATCGCGCCGACCGACTGCGGGTGGTCGTAGGGCAGTGAGCCCTTGCCGGCCTGACTCTGGCCGACCGGAATGCCGGTCGTCTCGGCGAACGAGGCCAGTGCCTCGGTGGCGCCGGAGTAGATCAGGCCGCCGCCCGCGACGATCAGCGGCTTCTTCGCAGACCGGATCACGTCCGCGGCCCGCTCGATCACCGACTTCTCGGGAAGCGGCCGGGCCACGTGCCACGTGCGCTCCGCGAACAGCGACTCCGGCCAGTCGAACGCCTCCGCCTGCACGTCCTGCGGAATGGCGACGGTGGCCGCACCCGTCTCGACGGGATCGGTCAGCACGCGCATCGCACTGAGCAGCGCCGAAGGCAACTGCTCCGGCCGCCACACCCGGTCGAAGTAGCGCGACAGCGGTTTGAACGCGTCGTTGACGGTGACGTCGCCGCTCGAGGGCAGTTCGAGTTCCTGCAGGACCGGTGCGCTCGCGCGGGTCGCGAACGTATCGGCGGGCAGGAGCAGGACGGGCAGCCGGTTGATGGTGGCGAGCGCCGCGCCCGTCAGCATGTTGGTCGAGCCGGGGCCGACGCTGGCCGACACCGCCCACGTCTGCAGACGATCCTTCTGGCGTGCGTACGCGACCGCGCTGTGCACCATCGCCTGCTCGTTGCGCCCGAGGACGTACGGCAGTTCGGATTCGGTACCGGCTTCGACGGCGTCGATCTCGGCCTGGAGCAGTGCCTGACCGAGCCCGGCGACGTTGCCGTGGCCGAAGATGCCGAAGCAGCCGGCGAAGAACTTGGTGCGTTCGCCGTCCCGCTCGACGTACTGGTTGGCGAGGAATCGGATGGTTGCCTGAGCCACCGTGAGGTGGACGGTGCCCTCGGCGTTGGGGTTCTTGCTCGCCGACATCGGCGCGGTGGACACCACGGTCATGCTCCTTCGGACGGTGCGTGGAGGGGGAGGCGGGGATCGACGGTCTGGTGTTCCCAGCTGCCGCGCAGCCAGGTGTGGGCCGGGTCGTCGCAGATGTTCCAGGCGCGGTCTTCGCCGGGGCCGGCCATGACGTTCAGGTAGTACATGTGATGTCCGGGGGCGGCGATCGACGGTCCGTGATAGCCGTGCGGCACGAGGACCACGTCGCCGGAGCGCACTTCCTCGAGCACCTCGATGGGCCGCTCGGGAGTGCCGTACACGCGATGGTAGCCGAATCCGGTTCCGCCGAAATCCACTGCGGTGGAATTGGCGTCGGCGATCTCGAAGTAGTAGATCTCCTCGAGCTGCGACTCGACGTCGCTGTTCTCGTCGTGCTTGTGGCTCGGGTACGACGACCAGTTGCCACCGGGAGTGATGACCTCGCACGCGATGATCGAATCGGCTTCGAAGCGATCGGCGGTGCCGAAGTTGTGCACCTGGCGGCTGCAGTTGCCCGCGCCGCGCAGTTCGACGGAGACGTCGGCTGCCGGGACGTACCGGAACGGGAACTTCTGCCGCGCGCGGGCCCCGCACAGGGCGAATCGTCCACCGGTCGCGCTCGCCACCGTGTAGGCCGAATCCCGGCCCACGTAGGCGAAGTCGCTCGGCCCGTCGAACACGGACCGCCGTCCGGTGAGGGCGAATTCGGTGCCCTCGCTCGACACCGCCGCGGACCCGGCCAATGGCACGACGATGATCTCGTCGTCACCGGACGCGAGTTCGGCCGACCCGCCGGGGGCCAGGGTGAGCACCCGGAGACTCGATTCGGTCCAGCCCGCGGATTCGGGGGTGACCTCGAGGTCGAACGGTCCGGTGGCCGCGGAACCGACCGGCACGTAATACTTGCTGTTCATCGTGGGCCTCTCCGGCGTGCGTCAGTGAACGAGGGATACGGCGGTGTCGACCGCGGCGGCGACGTCCTCGTCCCGCGGGTACAGCAGGGTGCGTCCGACGATCAGGCCGCGGACCGACGGCAGCGCGAGGGCCTTGGCCCAGCTCGCGAACGTCTCCTCGGGTGCCGTCTGCGGGTCTCCGCCGAGCAGCAGCGTCGGAAGCGTCGTCGCGTCCATCACGCGTTCCATCTCGTCGACCACCGGAAGCTTCATCCACGTGTACGCGGACGTGGACCCCAGGCCCTGGCTGATGTGGATCGACTTGATCACGGCGTCGGCGCTGAGATCGTTCTTGACCTTGCCGTCGACACGCCGCGACAGGAACGGTTCCACCATGGCCATCAGTCCGGCCTCGGCCAGCGCATCGACCGCCTGGGCGCACGCGGTGAGGGTGGAGAGGGTGCCGGAATCGTCGAGATCGATGCGGCACAGCATCTTTCCGCCGTTCATGCCCGCCTTCGCGGTGCCGGCCGCGGTGTAGCCGGTCATCCGGTCGTCGAGTTCGAAACTGGCGCCGGCCAGGCCGCCGCGGTTCATCGACGAGATGACCACCTTGTCGTCGAGCGCGCCGAGCAGCACCAGATCGTCGAGGATGTCGGCGGTGGCGAGCACGCCGTCCACACCGGGGTTGCGCAGGGCGGTGCGGAGGCGGTCGAGGAGGTCGGTGCGACTGTTCATCGCGGTCGGACGGTCGCCGACCGAGAGTGCACCGCGGGCGGGGTGGTCGGCGGCGACGATCATGAGCCGGCCGTTACCGCGGACCGTGGGCCGGGCGATCCGGGTCGCCCAAGCGCGGTCGATGGCGGCCGGGTCGTTCGCGCGTACCTCGGTGACGTCGGCGTAGGACGTGCAGACTGCGCGGTGAGCGAGAGTTTCAGACATTGACAGCCTCCGAAGTGGTGGAATCGGCGAGCGCCCGGACCTCGTCGGCCGTCGGCATCGCGGTGGAGCATTCGAGCCGGGAGGCGACGATCGCCCCCGCGGCGTTGGCGTAGCGCAGGATCTTCTCGAGCGGCCACCCGGCGAGCAGGCCGTGGCACAGCGTGCCGCCGAAGCTGTCGCCGGCACCGAGCCCGTTGACCACCTGGACGTCGTTCGGGGGCACCGTGATGCTCTGGGTGCGTGTCTTCCCGAGGACCCCTTTGGGGCCCTGTTTGACGATGGCCAGTTCGACGCCGAGATCGAGCAGGGCGTCCGCGGCCTTGTGTGCGTTGGTCTCGCCGACCGCGATCTCGCATTCCTCACGGTTGCCGACCGCGACGGTGACGTGCTGGAGGGCGCGCTGCACCTGAGCGGTGGCGTCGGCGGGGGAGGACCAGAACATCGGGCGGTAGTCGAGATCGAGGACGGTGTGGGTGCGGCGTCCGCGGGCCTCCCAGGCTGCGAAATGCGCGCTGCGGCTGGGCTCTTCGGACAGACCGGTGACGGTCGACCAGTACAGCTTGGCGTCGCGGACCGCGTCGAGATCGACGTCCGCCGGCGTCACCTGCAGGTCCGGAGCGACAGGTTTGCGGTAGAAGTACAGCGGAAAGTCGTCCGGCGGGAAGATCTCACAGAACGTGACGGGAGTCGGGTGCTCGGTGTCGATGCCGACGTAGCGGTTGTCGACGCCGAGATCGGTGAGCGCGGTGCGGACGAAACGTCCGAACGGATCGTTGCCGACGCCCGAGATGAGCGCGCTGCGGCAGCCGAGGCGGGCGGCGGCGACGGTGACGTTGGCCGCGCTTCCGCCGAGGAACTTGCCGAACGTCTCGACGTGTTCGAGTCCGACTCCGGTCTGCAATGGGTAGATGTCCACACCGCAGCGCCCGATGGCGAGGACGTCCAATCCGTTCCGGTTGGTATGCGTCTGGATGGTGGTCAAGGCTGACTCCCGAATAGGTCGTTGTGGGTGGTCTGCGCAGGGCGCCGAGGTCTGATTGAAACTGTGCTCCACCTCACCGACTCCTGTCAAGACTTTGTCCTGACATTATTACTTGAAGTCAATCTGGTGTTAGTGTTCGCATACACTGCCGGAAAGATCGGCGACGGCGACGTCGCCCCGCGCACGAGGATCGGAGTTGTCCGTGGGTGCACCACTCGCAGTCGAGCTCGACCGATCGAGCCCGGTTCCGCTGTATTTCCAGCTCGCGCAGACGATCGAGAACGCGATCATCGGCGGGGAACTCGCCCCGGGTGACCGCTTCGAGAACGAACTGGCGCTCGCCAAGCGGCTGAACCTGTCACGCCCCACCACGCGCCGCGCCATCCAGGAGCTCGTCGACAAGGGGCTGCTCGTCCGCAAACGTGGGGTCGGAACCCAGGTGGTGCAGAGCGCCGTGCATCGGCCGGTCGAACTCACGAGCCTCTTCGACGACCTCGCGCGGGCGGGGCAGAGCCCGACCACCAAGCTTCTCGACTACCAGGTATCCGTGCCGGCCGAAGACGTCGCCGCCGAACTCAACCTGCAGCCCGGCGCCGAGGTCGCATCCATCCGGCGCCTCCGCAGCACCAACGGCGAACCGCTGGCGCTGATGACCAACCACATCCCGGTGGACCTCGCGCCGGACCCCGAGGAACTGGAGGCGCACGGCCTCTACCACGCACTCCGGGCCCGCGGCGTGCACATCCGTCTCGCACGGCAACGCATCGGCGCGAAAGCGGCGAGCAAGGCGGAGGCGTCGCTGCTCGACGAGAAGACCGGGGCGCCGCTGCTGACGATGAACCGAACCGCGTTCGACGACTCGGGAAGCGCCGTCGAGTTCGGCAGCCACTGCTACCGCGCGTCGCGGTACTACTTCGACACGACCGTTGTCGATCGCTAGAACCGCGCGCGCGACGTCGTTCCCCCGTGGAATGGCCCTGCTGGTGGCAGGTGCCCTCTTCATGGAGATTCTCGACGCCACCATCATCGCGCCCGCCGTCCCGCTGATCGCCGAGTCCTTCGGTGTCGACGCAGTCGACGTCAACATCGCGATCTCCGCCTACCTGGTCACGGTCGCCGTCCTCATCCCCGCGAGCGGGTGGGTGGCCGACCGGTTCGGGACCCGCCGCGTGTTCGTGGCCGCCATCGCCGTGTTCACGCTGGCGTCCATCGGGTGCGCGGCGAGTGTGTCGTTGCCGATGCTCGTCGCGATGCGGGTGCTGCAGGGAGTCGGCGGCGCCATGATGGTGCCGGTCGGGCGGCTCGCGGTGCTGCGGTCGAGCACGAAGAGCGACCTCGTCCGCGCGATAGCCCTGCTCACGTGGCCCGCGCTCGCGGCGCCGGTCATCGCGCCCCTGCTCGGCGGTGCGATCGCCACCGTCGGCTCGTGGCGATGGATCTTCGTCATCAACATTCCCATCGGCATTTTCGGAATCCTGCTGTCCCTGAAGCTGGTTCACGGGGCAGGCTCGCGGTCGACGAGCAGGCTCGACTGGCGGGGCCTCCTCGGAGTCGGAACGGGAATCGCGGCAGCCCTCATTGCGGTGGAGAGCATCCGTGTGACGGGCACCGACTGGCGGCGAGTCGCGATCGGGGGAGTGGTCGCGGTCGTTCTGCTGGCGGCCTCGGTGCGCCATCTCGCCCGCACGCCCCACCCGCTCGTCGACTTCCGCGTGCTGCGCGTCCGCACGCTGCGCACCACTGTCACCGGGGGTTCGCTCTACCGGCTGATCGTCACCGCGGTGCCGTTCCTGCTGCCGCTGCAGTTCCAACTCGGCTTCGGCTGGACGCCGTTCCTCGCGGGTCTGCTCGTCGCGGCGTTGTTCGCCGGCAACATTGCCATCAAGCCCTGTACGACGCCGCTGATGCGGCGCTTCGGGATCAGGCCGATCCTGCTGGTCAACGCCCTGCTGTCCGTCGGCTGCTTCGGGCTGCTCGCCGCCCTGAGCTCGTCGACCCCGATGCCGGTCATCGCGGCGGTCCTCTTCGTGAGCGGAGCCCTGCGCTCGGTCGGATTCACCGCGTACAACAGTCTCGCGTTTTCCGACGTCGATCGTGCCAACCTCACGCACGCGAACACTCTCAACGCCGCCGTGCAGGAACTGGCGGCCGGTCTGGGTATCGCGGTCGCAGCGCTCGCCCTCACTGCGTTCACGCCGTTGGCGACGTCGTCCGAGCGCGGGTTCGGGTCCGAATATTCCTGGACCTTCGTCCTTTTGGGCCTGCTGATGCTGTGCACGGTGGTCGACACGCTGCGTCTGCCGCGCGACGCCGGGGCAGCGGTCACGCGCTGAGCGCGCCTGCACCCGTCCACCCATCTGCTCGGTTTCCGGGCCGTCTGCGGGGACACCCATGTCCGCTCATTTGATCTGTGGTCCTAATGTCCAGACAAACTATTGACTTTCGGGTGTGACGCGTATTACATCTAAGGCACACGGCCGAGACGTCACCGGGCCGTTCGTCCCCCCGAGAGGAAAAGCAGATGAACTTCCCCAACCGGCGTCGCGTGGCGGTACTGGCCTGCGCGAGTGCCTTGGTGATGAGCCTCGCGGCGTGCTCGAGCACCGGAGGCAAGCCGGACAGCAGCGGGTCCGGGATCGGCGCCGGCACCGCCGACACCCCGCGCATCACGATCGCAATGGTCACGCACGCGGCACCGGGCGACACGTTCTGGGACCTGATCCGCACGGGCGCGCAGGATGCCGCGGACAAGGACAACGTGGAACTGAAGTACTCCTCCGATCCGCAGGCTCCCAACCAGGCCAACCTCGTGCAGACGGCCATCGACTCGAAGGTCGACGGGCTCGCGCTCACCCTCGCCACCCCCGAGGCGATGGCTCCCGCCGTCAAGAGCGCGCAGGACGCAGGCATCCCGATCTCCGCGTTCAACGCCGGATACGGAGCCTGGAAGGACATGGGGGTCACCCAGTACTTCGGGCAGGACGAGACCATCGCCGGCCAGGCCGCGGGGAACCGGCTGAACGAGGACGGCGCCAAGCACGTCATCTGCGTCATCCAGCAGCAGGGCCAGATCCAGCTCGAATCCCGTTGCGCCGGCGCCAAGCAGACCTTCCGCGGCACGTTCGAGACCCTCAACGTGAACGGTGAGGACATGCCGTCGGTGAACTCGACGATCGCTGCCAAGCTCCAGCAGGACCCGTCCATCGACGGTGTGCTCACGCTCGGCGCTCCGATAGCCCTCACCGCCGTGCAGTCGGTCGGCAACGCGGGCAGCCCGGCCAAGGTCTACACGTTCGACACCAACGCGGCACTCGTCGACGCCATCTCGGACGGCAGCGTGCAGTGGGCCATCGACCAGCAGCCGTACCTGCAGGGCTACCTGGCCATCGATTCGCTGTGGCTCTACCTCAACAACGGCAACGTCATCGGCGGCGGCGGACCGACTCTGACCGGGCCGTCGTTCATCGACAAGTCCAACATCGACAAGGTCGCCGAGTACGCCAAGGCCGGCACCCGCTGATCGGCGGTCGATCACATGTCAGGGCACACGATCCGGACCCCGGTGGGTCCATCTCACGCACACACCATCACCATCGACCCGGTCGCACGACCGGCCGGCATCGCACAACGCTGAGATCCACCGGCGCGGAGAGGAAATCATGTCCACACAGCAAGATCTGGACCTTGCCAGTCACAAGGTCGTCCACGACGAGCGGGTGAAGGAGCAGAAACGCCTGCAGCGTCTGCTGGTCCGCCCCGAGATCGGTTCCCTGTTCGGCGCGATCGCCATCTTCGTCTTCTTCATGGTCGTCGCACCCCCGTTCCGCAGCCCCGAAGCGCTGGCCACGGTGCTCTACGCCTCGTCGACGATCGGGATCATGGCGTGCGCGGTGGCACTGCTGATGATCGGCGGGGAATTCGACCTCTCCGCCGGCGTCGCCGTCACCACCAGCTCCCTGGCGGCGTCGATGATCGCCTACAACCTGCACCTGAACCTGTGGGCCGGCGCCGCCCTCGCCCTCGTGGTCTCGCTGGCGGTCGGGTTCTTCAACGGGTACCTGGTGATGAAGACGAAGATCCCCAGCTTCCTGATCACGCTGAGCTCGTTTCTGATGCTCACCGGCATCAACCTGGCGGTCACCAAACTCGTCACCGGGCAGGTCGCCACCCCCAGCGTGTCCGACATGGCCGGGTTCGACTCGGCGAAGAGGGTGTTCGCGTCCTCGTTCGAGGTCGGCGGGGTGTCGGTGCGGATCACCGTGGTCTGGTGGTTGCTGTTCACCGCGATCGCCACCTGGGTGCTGTTCAAGACCCGGATCGGGAACTGGATCTTCGCCGTCGGCGGCAACCAGGACTCCGCCCGCGCCATCGGCGTCCCGGTCACGAAGGTCAAGATCGGGTTGTTCATGACCGTCGGGTTCGCCGCGTGGTTCGTCGGGATGCACCTGCTGTTCTCGTTCAACACCGTCCAGTCCGGGCAGGGTATCGGCAACGAGTTCCTCTACATCATCGCCGCGGTCATCGGCGGCTGCCTGCTCACCGGCGGGTACGGCACCGCGATCGGCGCCGCGATCGGCGCGTTCATCTTCGGCATGACGAACCAGGGCATCGTCTACGCCGGCTGGAACCCGGATTGGTTCAAGTTCTTCCTCGGCGCGATGCTGCTGTTCGCGGTCATCGCCAACAATGCCTTCCGTAACTACGCCGCCAAGAGGTGACCGGTATGAGTACCATCGAACAACTTCCCGTCGATACCGAACCCGGTGGTGGCGACAAGATCCCGCTGATCGAGCTCAAACACGTCGGCAAGCAGTACGGCAACATCATCGCCCTCGAGGACATCAACCTGCGGGTGCGGGCCGGGGAGGTCACCGGTGTCCTCGGCGACAACGGGGCCGGCAAGTCCACCCTGATCAAGATCATCGCCGGCCTGCACCAGCAGAGTTCGGGCGAGTTGCTCGTCGACGGCGAGGCCCTCACGTTCGGCTCGCCGAAGGAGGCCCTGTCCAAGGGCATCGCCACCGTCTACCAGGACCTGGCGGTGGTGTCGCTGATGCCGGTGTGGCGGAACTTCTTCCTCGGCCAGGAACTACGGAAGGGACCGCTCAAGTCCCTCGACGCGAACGGGATGCGCGCCACCACGATGTCCGAGTTGTCGAAGATGGGCATCGAGCTGCCCGACGTCGACGCCCCCATCGGGTCGCTGTCCGGCGGCCAACGCCAGTGTGTGGCGATCGCCCGGGCGATCTTCTTCGGCGCCCGCGTGCTGATCCTCGACGAGCCCACCGCCGCCCTCGGCGTCAAGCAGTCCGGGATGGTGCTGCGCTACATCTCCGCCGCCAAGGAACAGGGCTTCGGGGTCGTGTTCATCACCCACAACCCGCACCACGCCTACATGGTCGGCGACCACTTCGTCCTCCTCAACCGCGGCCGCCAGAAACTGGACTGCACGTTCGACGAGATCAGCCTCGAAGAACTCACCCAGCAGATGGCCGGCGGCGACGAACTCGAAGCACTCACCCACGAACTGCGGCGTTAGGCACCGACACGACGATGCGCCCGGCACACGTGCCGGGCGCATCGTTCGTTTCCGAGTGGGTCAGACCTTCGCGTTCGCCTTCGCCTTCGTGAGCGCGACATCCTCCTTGTCGAGGTCGAGCAGCGGAGTGCGGGAGTTCTCCTTGGCCGTGGAGGCAGAGGCCGCGGCGATGAGCGCGCAGACGGCGGTGAAGATCGCGACCGGCACCCAGTTCTTGGGGTCGGCGCCCCGCAGTGCCTGGGCGATGGTCGGTGCGAAACCGGCGAGAGCGAATCCGAGCTGCGTGCCGATCGCCATGCCGGAGTAGCGAACCCGCGAGGAGAACATCTCGGCGTAGAACGCCGGCCAGATGGCGTTGGTCCCGGCGTAGACGCCACCCATCAGCAGGATGCCCGCGAGGAAGATCATCGCCACGTTGCCGGTGCCGATCGCGGCGAAGTACAGGAAGATTCCGGCGGCCGAACCGATCGCGCCACCGATGAACACCGGCTTGCGGCCGATCCGGTCGGACAGCATGCCGAACAGCGGCTGCGAGACCAGGGCCACCGCGTTGGCGGCGATCGCGACCCACAGCATGGTCGTGCGGCTCATCCCGATCTCGGGGGTGGTGGCGTAGGCGAGGCCGAACACGGAGAACACAGTGCTGACGACGGCGATGAACGCGCAGAAGACCACACGGAGAACGTCGCGCCAGTGCGTGCGGAAGAGGTCGACGACGGGCAGCGGGGCGGGCGTCTCGTCCAGCGCTTCCTTGTTGGCGATGAAGATTTCGGGCTCTTCGAGCTTGCGACGCACGATGTAGGCGACGACGAGGACGAGGAGGCTGCACCAGAACGGGACGCGCCAGCCCCAGCTGTAGAGGGTCTCGTCGGGCAGCGCCGCGACGGGGATGAACGCGAGGCTCGCGACGATGAAACCGGCCTGGGTACCGGTGAGCGTCCAGCTGCAGAAGAAGCCGCGACGGTGTGCGGGGGAGTGCTCGAGGGTGAGTGAGCCCGCACCCGACTGTTCGCCCGCCGCGGAGATGCCCTGGCAGATGCGCAGCAGCACCAGCAGCACCGGTCCGACCATCCCGGCCTGCTCGGACGACGGCAGACAGCCGATCAGGAACGTGACGACGCCCATGAGAACCAGGCAGAACATCATCACCTTCTTGCGTCCGGCCCGGTCGCCGAAATGTCCGACGAACACGGCGCCGATCGGGCGCGCGATGTAGGAGATGCCGAAGGTGGCCAGCGACAGCAGCAGCGGATTCTTCGATCCCTCGAAGAACACGTGCGGGAACACCAGCGCAGCAGCCGAGGCGAAGATGTAGAAGTCGTAGTACTCGAGCAGGCTGCCGAAGAACGCGGCCTTCGCGGCCTTCTTCGCGTTGGTGGGATCAGCGTTGGGGTCGACGGAGGAGCGGCCTTTGCCGTCACCGTTTCGACCGGAGACGCCGGTGCCGTAGTCGATGGTCATCGATACTCCTGGGGAGCGAGGAATGTGAACACTGGCGGCTCGGAAGAGCAGGTGTTCGTAGGTCGTAGAAGCAAGGTAACCCCGGTCACAGCCTCGAGTCAATAATGGTCGAAATGGTTAGTTCATACTTTTCCGGGCTGCTGCAGGTAGGCCAGGACGACGTCGCCGATCATCGTGCGCAGGTGGGGGCGGTTCTCCGCGCCGGCGAGATCCCAGTCGAACAGCGCCCTGAACGTGTACCGATTTGCCACCCGGAAGACGCAGTACGAGCTGATGAGCATGTGGATGTCGAGCGCCGTCGTGTCGGTGCGGAAGAGGCCCGCCTCCTGCCCTCGCCGGAGGATCTGCTCGAGCGTGCGGATCGCCGGGGCCTGCGTCTCGGGGAGTCCCTCGGCCTGGACGAGGTTGACGCCGCGATTTGTGTTCTCGATCGCGACGAGACGAATGAAGTCCGGGTGAGCCTCGTGATGGTCGAACGTCAGCTCGGCGAGCGCCCGGATCGCCTCGGTCGGCTCGAGGTGGTCGACGTCGAGCTGGGACTCCTCGTAGCGGATCTCCTCGTAGGCACGCTGGAGAACCGCCCGGTACAGCCCCTCCTTGTCGCCGAAGTAGTAGTAGAGCATCCGCTTCGTGGTGGCGGTCTTCGCCGCGATCTCGTCGATGCGGGCGCCGGTCAGGCCCTTGTCGGCGAATTCCGTCATCGCCACCCGCAGGATGTTCTCCCGGGTCTTCTCGGGGTTACGGGTCCGTTTGACCGTCTCCTTCTCGGAGGTCGCGCCCGTCGTCTCGCTTCGTGTCATCGGTGAAACTCCTGCCTCTGCTGTCTTCCGCGCGGTATGGAGGTATGCTACCGTGACATAACTCACTAGATAGTTAATTAGCTCCCAGCCCTCTCCCGGAAGTGATCGCCATGACCTCTCGTGACCTCGATGCCCCCACCGCTCGCCCGTCGTACCTGTGCGGTCTGATCGGCACCGGGATCTCGAAATCGCTGACCCCGCCGCTTCACGAGGCCGAGGGTCGCGCGCAGGGCGTCGGGTACGTCTACCGGATCCTCGACCTCGACACGCTGGGCATGGGGGTCGAGGGACTGCCGCAGCTCCTCTCGGCCGCCAAGCTCCTCGGGTTCAACGGGCTCAACATCACGCACCCCTGCAAGCAGGCCGTCATTCCGCTCCTCGACGACCTGTCCGACGACGCCCGCAAGCTCGGCGCGGTCAACACGGTCCACATCGACGGTGGGCGCCTGATCGGCCACAACACCGATTGGTCCGGATTCGCGCGCAACATGGACGAGGGTCTCGAAGGCGCGCCCATGAACCGCGTCGTGCAACTCGGGGCCGGCGGGGCAGGCGCGGCCGTCGCCTACGCCGCACTGACCCGGGGTGTCGGACACTTCACGATCATCGACGCCGACGCCGCGCGCTCGAAGGACCTGCGCGACTCGCTCGCCGAACTGTTCCCGGACCGGGAAATCGCTGCGGGCGACCTCTCCGCCGTTCCCGCCGCGGTCGGTGCGGCCCAGGGCCTCATCCACGCGACGCCGATCGGCATGGCGGCCCACCCCGGCATGGCACTCGACGCCGCCCTGCTGCGCCCCGACCTGTGGGTCGCGGACGTCGTCTACCGTCCCGCCGAAACCGAACTCCTCGCCCGCGCCCGGGACATCGGCGCCCGGACCCTCAGCGGAATCGGCATGACCATCGGACAGGCTGTCGACTCCTTCCGGATCTTCACCGGCCTCGAGCCGGACGCCCAGCGGATGCGTGAGCACATGGGTCTGCTGTTGCAGGCAGAGGACGCCGCCGCGCTCGCGGGCGCGTAACGGCCGCGCCCGCCACGTGGCGCAGACTGTCACCGTGAGGTTATTGCTGCTGGCCGACACCCATGTCCCGAAACGGGCACGAGACCTGCCCGCCCGGGTGTGGGACGAGGTCGACCGCGCGGACGTGGTGATCCACGCCGGCGACTGGGTCGATCTCCCCACGTACGAAGCCCTGCAGGCCCGATCGGCGCGGCTCGTGGCGTGCTGGGGCAACAACGACGGCGACGACCTGCGCGCCCTGATGCCCGAGCGGGCGGACGTGACCCTGGCCGGGGTGCGCATCACCGTCGTGCACGAGACCGGGGCCTCCGCAGGCAGGGAGAAACGGATGTCGGCCGCCTACCCGGACACCGACGTCCTGATCTTCGGGCACAGCCACATTCCCTGGGACACCACCACGGAAACCGGTCTGCGACTGCTGAACCCGGGATCACCGACGGATCGACGGCGGCAGCCGCACTGCACGTACATGACGACCACCGTCCGGGACGGGGAACTCGGCGACGTCGAATTGCAGCGGTTGTGACGGACCCGACGTGACGGTGATTCGGGCGCCCTTCAGTACGCAGTCAACGGGATCACGCCAGTGGTCCGGCCGAGGGGATCGAGGACGTGCCCGCCCCGCTTGAACGTGTGCAGGGTGATGAACCTGTCGGTGATCACGAGTGAGGGGAGTTCGCGCGTCAGGGCCGCCTCGAACGGCGCGATCTCGGCAGCCGCCCGAAACCACATGGTGGCGACGATCGTCGACGTTCCCGTGACGGCCTCGACGACACGACATCTGGGCATGCGGCCCAACAGGTTTCCCGCTGTGTTCAGCTCACCCGGCGGAAC
Organism: Rhodococcus sp. G6(2025); assembly: GCF_058628105.1. NCBI lineage: Bacteria > Bacillati > Actinomycetota > Actinomycetes > Mycobacteriales > Nocardiaceae > Rhodococcus > Rhodococcus sp. G6(2025). The sequence continues at coordinate 5,554,197 of NZ_CP179750.1, read as the reverse complement.
GGTCATCATGAAAGTCGTCGGCACGATGGGCCCGAGAAGTTCGGGGGCTCCCTCGCACCGCAGGGCGACACGACCCGAGTCCGTCATTCTCTCGACTCGGCGGCGCGCGGTCGGCCCGGTCGTCCCGCACCGGGCGGCGAGATCGGTCCAGGATTGCCGGCCGTCCGTCGCCAGGGACTGAAGCAGAGCCCGGTCGAGGTCGTCGAGTGAGGAAAGCGGTGTCCGACGGGTGGAGGGGGTCGGCGGCACCAGGCGAGTGGACTGTTCCAGGTCCAGGGCTTGGACCCGCCACCGCGAACCCTCCCGGTAGGTGGTCAGCGCGACCATCGATGTCACCGCGGTGATTCCGTCGATTCGTTCGATCCGGTCGTCGAGAAGCCGAGCGAGATCTGCCATGCCGGGAACGAACACGTCGAGAAGGAAATCCGCTGCGCCAGTCGTGCTGGACACGGTCGCCACAGCCGATTCGCCGACGAGTGCCCGGGCCACGTCGCGTTTCGCCTGAGGTCTGCAGTGGACGGCCAGGAATGTGGCACATCCCTGGCGAACGAATGCCGGGCCGGGAACGACCGCAACCCACGCGGAACCGCGTTCGGTCAGCAGCTTCCACCTTCTCGCGAGGGTCTTCGGTGTGTGCCCGAGGGTCTGAGCCAGCTCTGCCCAGTCGACTCGCGGGTTCAGCTGGAGGGCGTCCGTGATGGCGAGATCGAGCTCGGTAGCTACCTCTGGCGTTACATCTGGCATTCTGCAGGGCCTCTTCTGTGAGAAACCGGTCATCTTTCCAGGTTAGTGAGGTGGGCCACCGAGAGTTGTCGCAGCGCAGGTGCGCAACCTGGAACAACCAGGCACAGCGAAGTCGAGGTCGATGATGCGAACAATATCGGTTGTGGGTGAAGACCTGAGGGCCAGACGGCTCTCGGTAGGGGCGCTGCTGGGCTCGATGGCCACCGTCGAGTTGCTCAGCGGCGTCACACAGGGCTATCTCACCCCACTGCTGCCTTCGCTCGGCGACAGCCTCCAGATCACGGTATCCGGACAGACCAGGATCTATCTGCTGTCTCAGTTGGCGTTCGCGATCTGGACACCGTTACTCGCCAAACTGGGCGATTCGTTCGGGTACCGCCGTTTTCTCCGCCTCTCCATTGCCCTCGTCGCTGCCGGGTCGCTGATCATGGCGATCGCGCCGAGCGTGCTGACGATCTCGGTCGGTGTCGTTCTCCAGGGTGCGGTCGTGGGCTTCATGCCACTCCTGATCGGGATCCTGCGACACCAGGCGCCGGCGAGTCGCCGCACAGGAGTAGGCCTCCTGGTCGGCGTCCTCACCGCGGCCGTCGGCATCGGCGGTGTCGTCTCGGGCTCCCTCAGCGAGCGGTCGGCGACCCTCGGGCTGTGGGTCGCGGTACCGGTCGCGGTCCTGGCGGTGATCGCCGGTTTCCTGCTTCCCGATGGGGCCCCACGGGCGGGCGGCCGTATTCCACTCGTGTCCTTCGCCCTGCTCTCGCTCGGTCTGGCCGGCGTGGTGGCCGCCCTGTCGCTCGGTGCGGACTGGGGATGGACATCGGGAGAAACGATCGGATCGATGTTTGTGGGTGTCGTCGGTCTCGCCGCATGGATCGGCGTCGACTCGGCCTCGAAGTTCCCGATGGTGGATCTCCGCATGCTCGTCCACCCACCCGTGGCCGTCGTCTCCGGGGTCACCTTCTGTCTGGCCTTCTCGACGATCGGCTTCTTCGGTGCGAACGCCGTCTTTCTCGGGTCCTCGCCCGACGACAGCGGATTCGGCCTTTCCTACGGGCCTCGTTCGATCGCGCTGGTCGCACTGGCTCTCAACGTGTTCGCGCTGGCGAGTTCACTCTCCACCGCGACGATGCTTCGCAGGCTCGGCGAACGGCAGACACTTGCCCTTTCGGGCGCCCTGATCGCAGCCTCGTTCGGCAGTCTGCTCCTCTGGCATTCGACGGCGCCCCAGTATCTCGCCGCCATCGCTCTGCTCGGCGTCGGTTTCGGCGGCTATCAGGCCTCGACGCGCGCACTGTGCGTCGAATCGGTACCCGACCGCGAGACCGCCATGGCGGCGGGGATCAACGAACTCGCGCTCTCGATGGGTGCGGCGATCGGAGCGGCCACAGTCGGCGCAATCCTGTCCGCGACCAGCACTTCCGCGGGGGTCACGTTGCAGTCCTACGTGTGGTTGTGGTGCGTGTGTGCAGCGGTCGCACTCGTGGGGGCCGGCCTCGGACTGTGCTACCGGAAGGGGGCGGACCTCTCATGACGGACCGAAGTACGCTCGTCCCAGCCGATGTTGCGGCGAAGATCGAGTCCTGTGTGGAGACCTGGTCGGGCGCACTGATCACCCTGAGCCACAGCCTCCATCACGAGCCGGAACTGGCATTCGAGGAACATCGATCGGTATCCAAGATCATCGACCTCGCGGAAGGTGCCGGGTTCGAGACGGCGCACGGCGTCGGGGGCCTGGCGACGGCCTTCGTCGCGACCAAGGGTACCGGCGCCCTCACCATCGGCTTCTGCGCCGAATACGACGCGCTTCCCGAGATCGGCCATGCGTGTGGGCACAACGTCAACGGCGCCGCCGCGGTGGGTGCGGCAATCGCGTTGGCGGAGGTGGCGGACACCCTGGATGTCCGGGTCAAGCTCGTGGGAACCCCTGCCGAGGAAGCGGGCGGCGGGAAGGCCATCCTTCTGAGAGCCGGCGTATTCGACGATGTCGCCGCCGCCATGATGGTGCACGCGGGCGGGCGAGACGAGGTGGGCGGATCCTCCCTGGCGATGAGCCAGTGGACGGCCGAGTACAGCGGTCGGTCCTCGCACGCCGCGACAGCCCCGTGGCTGGGCGCCAACGCACTCGACGCGGTGGCCGTGGCGTACAACGCCGTAGGACTCCTGCGTCAGCAACTCGAGCCCGGCCTCGTCGTATCGATCATCGTCACCGACGGCGGGCAGGCGTGCAATGTGATTCCGTCGAATGCCCGGGTGGCAGTGGAGATTCGAGCGACCTCGACGGCCAAGCTCCGGCAGGTGCAGGCGAGAGTGCGAGCGTGTCTCGAAGCCGGTGCCCTCGCAACGGGCACGGACGTCACCATCACACCCTGTGGCGAGGACTTCGCGGAATTACGGCAGGACGATTTCATGACCCGCGCATACTCCCGGGCGATCGGCACCCGCGGCCGGAGCGCCCTGTCCCGGGCGGGCGACCACATCGCGTCGACGGACATGGGGAACGTCTCCCACGTGCTACCCGCCATCCACCCGACCATCGGGTACGACGTCGGTGATGCCGCACACCACACGGCCGAGTTCGCATTGCACGGCACCTCCCCGTCCGCCGACGAAGCGGTACTGGACGGGGCACTGGCGATGGCAGCGGTCGGGGCGGAACTCGCCCTCGATCGAGATCAGCGCACACGACTGCTCGACCGAGTCCAGAATCCACACCTCCGAAGGGAAGAAAAAGTATGAGCGTCGATACCGTTGCGCGTCATGGAGACGACTGTGCACGAGCCGAGGAGACCGTCGTAGTCGGCGTCGGAGCTGTCACACCGGAGCAGGTGCTGAGTGTCGCTCGCCGAGGTGCCGCCGTGACGCTGTCCGAAGACGCGCTCCTTGCGATGAGCGAGTCACGTCGGCGCATCAAGGATCTCGCGGAGGATCCGAAGCCCGTCTACGGAGTGTCCACCGGGTTCGGGGCCCTCGCGACCCGGCACATTCCGCTTCCATTGCGTGCCCGATTGCAGCGCAGCCTGATTCGCTCGCACGCGGCAGGGTCGGGTCCCGGGGTCGAGCGGGAAGTGGTGCGGGCGTTGATGTTGTTGCGCCTGTCGACCCTGGCCACCGGGCGCACGGGGGTGCGCCCAGAGGTCGCGCAGGTTTACGCGTCGCTCCTGTCGGCCGGCATCACGCCGGTGGTCCACGAATACGGGAGCCTTGGGTGCTCGGGTGATCTGGCGCCGCTGGCCCATGTCGCGCTCGCGGTGATCGGTGAGGGCACGGTGCGGGATGCGGACGGGGCGCAGATGCAGGCGCGAGAGGCGATGTCCGCCGCCGGAATCGAACCCGTCGTGCTCGAGGAGAAGGAGGGGCTGGCCTTGATCAACGGCACGGACGGCATGCTCGGCATGCTGGTGCTGGCGTGCGAGGACCTGCACGGGCTGCTGCGTCTGGCCGACGTCACGGCGGCGATGAGTGTGGAGGGTTTGCTCGGCACCGACAAGGTGTTCGCCCCGGACCTGCAGGCGCTCCGGCCGCATCCCGGACAGGCGGCTGCTGCGGACAACATGACGCGGTTGCTCGCGGGTTCAGCCATCGTCGCCAGCCATGCGGGGCCGGAGTGCACGGTGGTGCAGGACGCCTACTCGTTGCGGTGCGCACCGCAGGTGGCCGGGGCGGCGCGGGACACGCTCGCGCACGCCGAGCGGGTGGCGTCGTGGGAACTGGCGAGCGCCGTCGACAATCCGGTGGTGACGCTGGACGGGCGGGTGGAGTCGAACGGCAATTTCCACGGGGCGCCGGTCGGGTACGTGCTGGACTTTCTGGCGATCGTCGTCGCGGATGTGGCGAGCATGAGTGAGCGTCGCACCGACCGCTTCCTCGACGTCGCCCGCAATCACGGGCTACCCCCGTTCCTGGCCGACGACCCCGGGGTGGACAGCGGCCACATGATCGCCCAGTACACCCAGGCCGCGATCGTCTCGGAGCTGAAGCGGCTGGCGGCGCCGGCGAGTGTGGACTCGATTCCGTCGTCGGCGATGCAGGAGGATCACGTGTCGATGGGGTGGTCGGCGGCCCGGAAGCTGCGCCGGGCGATCGACGGACTGACCCGGGTGCTCGCGATCGAGGCGTTGACGGCCGCTCGTGCGCTCGACCTGCGTGCCCCGCTGGCGCCGTCGCCGGCGACGGGTGCGGTGCGGGACACGATCCGTGAGCACGTCGCCGGACCGGGGACCGATCGTCACCTCGCGCCGGAGATCGAGGCCGCGGTCACCCTCGCGGCCTCGGGCAGGTTGCTCGAGACCGCTGAGGGTGTCGTGGGTGCGCTGGCCTGACGACCGACCCGCGTTTCTGGATCAGACCCGCTCGAACACCGCAGCCAGTCCCTGGCCGCCGCCGATGCACATGGTCTCGAGGCCGTAGCGGGATTCGCGACGGTCCATCTCCCGCAGGAGGGTGGCGAGAATACGGCCGCCGGTGGCACCGACAGGGTGTCCGAGGGAGATGCCGGATCCGTTGGGGTTGAGGCGTTCGTCGGTGGGGTCGAGGTCCCAGCTGCGGAGGACGGCGAGGGTCTGCGCGGCGAAGGCCTCGTTCAGTTCGATGACACCCATGTCGGACAGCGACAGTCCGAGCTGACCGAGGGCCTTCTCCGTGGCGGGCACCGGGCCGATGCCCATGGTGCGCGGCGGGACGCCGGCCACGGCCCAGGACGCCATGCGGGCGAGGGGCTTCAGCCCGAGTTCCTTCGCCTTCTCGGCGGTCGTCACGATGCACACGGCGGCACCGTCGTTCTGCCCGCTGGCGTTGCCGGCGGTGACGGTGGAGGCGGAGTCGATCTTGGAGCGGATGGCACGGAGCTTCGACAGGGACTCCACCGTGGTGTCTGCGCGCGGGTGCTCGTCCTTGTCGACTACGAGCGGGTCCGACTTGCGTTGCGGCACCGTCACTCCGACGATCTCCTCGGCGAAGCGGCCCGATTCCTGCGCGGCGACGGCACGCTGGTGCGATTGCACGGCGAGCGCGTCCTGGTCCTCACGGCTGATGTCGAACTCGGCGCGAAGGTTCTCGGCGGTCTCGATCATGCCGCCGGGCACGGGGAAGTTCGCGCCGCCGGCGGTGACGCGGGCGCGGGCGAGCCGGTCCGCGAGTTGGACCCCTTCGCCCTTGACGCCCCAGCGGATGTTCGGGTTCGTGTAGAACTCGGTCTGGCTCATGGATTCGGCGCCACCGGCGAGGACGAGGTCGTTGCCGCCGGACGCCACCTGCAGCACGGCGGTGATGACCGCTTGCAGACCGGACCCGCAGCGGCGATCCACCTGCATGCCGGGGACGTCGATGCCGAGTCCGGCGTCGAGGGCCGCGATCCGGCCGATGGCCGGGGCTTCCCCGCCCGGGGACGCCTGGCCCAGGATGACGTCGTCGATCTGGCTGCCCTCGATGCCGGTGCGTTCGACGAGCGCCGTGATGACGGTGGCCGCGAGGCTCTGCGGGGTGATGTCCTTGAACACTCCGCCGAAGCGCCCGACCGGCGTTCGCAGGGGCTCGCAGATGACGACGTCACGCATGGAAAGACCTTTCATGAAGTTTCCTCGGGCACTGCGTCAGCGATTGACGGTGGCGAGGTCCTGTTCGATGTCGGTTGCGGTGACCCGCAGCGACGGGATGAGATCGGAATGCAGATCCTCGAGGCTGTATCGCGCGGCCGGAGTGGAGATGTTCACCGCGGCGACGGTCAGCCCGGAGGCGCCCCGGATCGGGGCGGCCATCGACCGCAGGCCTGCCTCGAGTTCCTGGTCGAGAACGCAGATACCGTCCGCGCGAACGGCGAGAATCGCAGCTTTCAGCTCGTCACGGGCCGTGATCGTGCGTTCGGTGAGCCGCTGGATGTCGAGCTTCTCGAGGTACGCGTCGAGTTCGTCGTCGGGCAGTCCCGCCAGCAGGACCCGGCCCATCGAGGTGGCGTACGCGGGGAGCCGGGTGCCGATGGTGATGCCCACCGTCATGATCCGGCTGACGGGCACGCGGGCCACGTACACGATGTCGGCGCCGTCGAGGATCGACACCGACGACGACTCGTGCACCTTGTGGCTCAGCCTCTCGAGGTGCGGCTGCGCGACCTCCGGCAGCGACAGGCTCGACAGGTAGCTGTATCCGAGTTCGAGAACCCGCGGGGTGAGCCAGAACGCGGAACCGTCCGTGGCCACGTAGCCGAGCTCGACGAGGGTGAGCAGAAATCGGCGTGCGGTGGCGCGGGTCAGGTCGGTGGCGCGGGCGACGTCACTGAGCGTGCGCCGCTGATTCCGGTTGTCGAAGCAGCGGATCACGGCGAGGCCTCGGGCCAGCGACTGCACGTAGTCGGGGGACGGGAGGATCTTCTCCGTCGGTTCGGTAGCGGTCATGTCTGCGAATTCTCCTCCGTGGGCCCGGTGCCGGTGGAGGACAGGTCGGCGAGGGCCTGTTTGCCGAGTGCGAAACCGAGATTGCTGTTGGGCACACCGGCGTAGACGGCGGTGTGGAGGAGCACCTCACCGATGGTGTCGGCGTCGACACCCGCGCGGAGGGCGGCGCGGATGTGCATGTCGAGTTCGTGCTCGTTGCCCACCGCGGTGAGAACGGCGATCGTGAGCAGTCGCCGCAACTCGTGGTCCAGCCCGGGGCGCGACCAGATGTCGCCCCACGCGGTGCGGGTGATGAAGTCCTGGAACGGTGCCGTGAAGTCGGTGGTTCCCGCCACGGAGCGGTCCACGTGCGCGTCGCCGAGTACCGAGCGTCGCACCGTCATTCCCTGTGCGTGCGCGGCGCGACGTCCGCGCGCGTACCCGCCGCCGACGATGTGTTCGCGCAGCAGCGCCGTCACGGCACCTGCCTGCTCGAGGTTCGCGACGTGGGCGGCGGGGGAGAGCACCTCGAACCGGGCACCGGTGATGCCGTCCGCGAGGATCTGCATGACCGACGGCGGGGTGGACGGATCCTCCTCGCCCGCGATCACCAGTGTCGGTGCGCTGATGCGGGACAGGTCGGCAGTGAACTCCCAGTCGGCGAGGGCGTCGCAGCACGCGGCGTATCCCTCGGGGGACGTCGACGCGATCATTTCGCGGTAGTGCCGGACGAATTCCGGATCACGTTTGGCGAGCCCCTCGCTGAACCACCGTGCGACAACGGCATCCGCGAGCGACTCCGGACCGTCGGTGCGTGATGCCGCGGCCCGCTCGATCCATGCCTGCGGTTCACCGAATTTCGCGGCGGTGCACAGCAGCGACAGCGACAGCACCCGGCGCGGAGCGTGCGCGCCGAGCCACTGGGCGATCGCCCCGCCCATGGACAGTCCGACGAAGTGGGCGGCGTCCACGCCGAGCGAGTCGAGCAGGGCGAGGACGTCCTCGGACAGGTCGCGGACGGAGTACGGACCGTCCGGTGCCGGCGATTCGCCGTGGCCGCGTTGATCGACGGCGACCACCCGGCATTCGTCGGACAGGGCCGCGATCTGCGGGTCCCACATGGACCGGTTGGAGCCGAGCGATCCGAGCAGGACGACGACGGGGGCGTCCGCCGCGCCGCTTCGGGGTCCGGAGATTTCGTGTGCGAGTGCGACTGTCATCGCGTTCCTTCCCGGCCGCGGGCCACTGTCTCCAGTGCGCGGTCGACGATGTCGTGGGCGTGGCCGAGGTATCCGGCGGGGTCGAGCAGGGCGCGGATCTCGTCCGCCTGCAGGTACTGGAGGAGCCCCGGATCCTCGTCGAGGGGGTGTCCGGTCTCGCACGCGGCGGTGACGAGGTCGCGCGCGTTGTCGGTGCGGGCGGACAGGGCGCCGGTGACGCGTTCCGCGAGGAGCAGGCCACCGGTGATGTCGAGGTTGCGGGCCATCGCGTCGGGGTGAACGTTCAGCCCACCGAGCGAGTCGGCGATGCGCGCGACGGCTCCGCCGGTGAGACGCAGCAGGTCCGTGAGCGTTTCCCACTCGGCGTGCCAGGCGCCCGCGGCGCGCTGCTGCTCGTGATCCATCGAGCCGAGGATCGTCGCGACGAGTCCCGGGGTGCGGCGGGACGCGGCGCGGGCCGCGATCGCGGCCACCGGATTGCGCTTGTGTGGCATGGCCGACGAACCGCCGGGTGACCCTTCGCTGACCTCGCCGACCTCGGTGGACGACAGGAACACGAGGTCGGTGGCGATCTTGGACACCGCGCCCGCGGCCGTTCCGAGCGCCGACGCGAGCAGTGCGATGCGGGTGCGATCGGTGTGCCAGGGCACGTCCTGACGTGCCAGCCCGAGCTCGTCGGCGAGCACGTCGGCGACGTCGAGGCCGTGCGGGTAGAGCGCAGCGGACGTGCCGGCCGCACCTCCCAGTTGCACGGGCAGGCCGTCCAGTGCGTCGAACAGCGCGCGGGAAGCCCTGTGCAACGCCGTCATCCACCCCGCGGCGAGTACGCCGAACGTGGTGGGGAGGGCCTGCTGGCCGAGTGTGCGGCCGGCGATGGGGGTGTCGCGCTGGGCCCGTGCGAGCGCCTCGGCGCACAGCACCGCCTCGTCGAGGGACGCCAGGATGTGCGCACCCGACCGGCGGCACAGCAGCATCAGGGCGGTGTCGAGGATGTCCTGACTCGTGGCGCCCTTGTGCACGTGGCTTCCGGGCACCCCGAGATCGGCGGCCGTGACCTCGCCGCGGAGCAGTTTTACCAGCGGGATCACGGGATTGCCGCCCGCTGCGGCCGCCTCGCCGAGGGCACCGACATCCACGGAGCCCTCGGCGACGACGCGCGCGAACACCGACGAAATGGCGTCGGCGGACGCGGCGGGGATGACGTCGCATTTCGCTTCCGCCCGGGCCAGTGCGGCCTCGACCTCGACCATCGCGGTGACCCACGCCCGGTCCGAGAGCAGTGCCGACAACTCGCCGGCACCGAACGTCGGATCGAACAGGGCACCCCGGGAAGGCTCCGGAGAGTTCACGCGCGACACCTTTCTGGGTTGTGACCGGTTACAGCGCGAAGAACGGGGTTTCCCGTCCTTCTGTGTTCTGCACGTGGATCGTCAGGTGGTATCCGCGATCCGTCTTCTCCGCGATCAGCTTGGGGCGGTCGGCTTCCGGGACGGCGGAGAGCACGGGGTCCGATGCGTGCGCGTCCGTGTCCTCGGGGAAGTAGAGCCGCGTGTACAGCCGCTCGAGCATGCCGCGGGCGAACAGTCCGACGTTGATGTGCGGGGCCTCGACGGCGCCGTCCTCGGCGGGAAGTGCGCCCGGCTTGACCGTGTGCACCACGATCGTGCCGCTCTCGTCGGCGAACACGCGGGCCAGGCTGCGGAAGCCGGCGGGGGTCGCCTCGGCGGCACCGCGGGGATCGGTCGGGCTGTTGAACCGGCCCGCGGCATCTGCCTGCCAGGTTTCGATCATCGCGTCGCCGATGGGCTGACCGGCGCCGTCGATGACGTTGAAGGACACGTCGATTCGTCCCGGCGCATCCTCGGGGACGGCGTCGCCGCTGTTCTCCCACGTCGGGAAGAGGCCGATGTGGACGTACGGGCCGACGGTCTGGGACGGGGTGACACCGAACGGCACCTGGTCCTGGCTCTTGGCGAGGACCGGGTAGCGCGGGGCGTCGGGGTTCTGGGTGTCGATCATCAGTGGCCCTCCTCGAACGGGGTGGCGTCCTGACCGCGCAGGACGATGTCGAACTTGAAGCCGACGGCCCAGTTCTCGCGGGTCTGGTCGTAGTCGAATGTGCTGATCATCCGCTCGCGGGCGGCTTCGGGCACCGAGTTGTAGATCGGGTCCTGGAAGAAGAACGGATCGTCCGGGAAGTACATCTGCGTGACCAGGCGCTGGGTGAACGCCTGACCGAAGAGGGAGAAGTGGATGTGCGCGGGACGCCACGCGTTGTGGTGGTTGCCCCACGGGTACGCGCCCGGCTTGATCGTCGTGAACTCGTAGTGGCCCTGCTTGTCGGTCAGGCAGCGGGCGACACCGTTGAAGTGGGGGTCGAGCGGGGCCGGCCAGGAGTCCATCTTGTGGCGGTAGCGGCCTCCGGCGTTGGCCTGCCACACCTCGATGAGGGTGTCGGGGATGGGTTTGCCCGCGCTGTCGAGGACGCGGCCGTGGACGATGATGCGCTGTCCCTGGGCCTCGCCGCCGTTGGCGTGGGTCATGTCGTTCTCACCCTTGGCGATGTCGGCGTCGCCGAAGACCGGACCGGTGATCTCGCCGAGTCGCTGCGGGACCAGGATCAGGTCGTTCTTGGGGCTGCGCAGCCGAGTCGTCTTGTACTCGGGGAACAGCAGCGGGGCATTCGCTTCGTGCCCGGCGTGGTGGTGGGCTGGCAGATGCAGCATGGAAAAAGATCCTCACGTTCTCGATGTGAACAGTCGGCCGCTATTCGCACATAGTAGTCGCGTTCTGTGATGGGGCCAACAGGCGGGGCGCAATTTGTTCGCAATGTGGATGGGTGTTCACTACTCGAACATTTTGCGGTAGCCTGGGTCACATGGTCAACAAAGTCTTCGCAACGGCGGCCGAGGCCGTTGCCGATGTCCCCGACGGAGCGTCCCTCGCGGTGGGCGGCTTCGGCCTCGTCGGCATCCCCTCGGTCCTCATCGACGCCCTCCTCGCACAAGGTGCGACCGACCTCGAGACGGTCAGCAACAACTGCGGCACCGACGGTTTCGGTCTGGGTCTGCTCCTCGAGCAGCACCGGATCCGGCGCACGATCAGCTCGTACGTCGGCGCGAACAAGGAATTCGCGCGGCAGTACCTCAGCGGAGAGCTCGAGGTCGAGCTCACTCCGCAGGGCACGCTGGCCGAGCGCATGCGCGCCGGGGGAGCGGGCATCCCCGCCTTCTACACCCCCGCCGGTGTCGGGACGCAGGTCGCCGACGGCGGTCTGCCGATCCGCTACGACGGCCAGGGCGGCATCGCGGTGGCGAGCAAGCCCAAGGAGACGCGCGAGTTCGACGGGGAGGCCTTCGTCCTCGAACGCGCCATCCGCACCGACTTCGCGCTGGTCCATGCATGGAAGGGTGACCGCCTCGGCAACCTCGTGTACCGGGAGACGGCCCGCAACTTCAACCCGGACGCCGCCGGCGCCGGTCGCATCACCATCGCGCAGGTCGAGTACCTCGTCGAGCCCGGCGAGATCGACCCCGCCGAGGTGCACACCCCCGGCATCTTCGTCCAGCGTGTGGTCGAGGTCGGCAAGCAGGAAACGGGAATCGAGAACAGGACGGTACGGGCATGAGCTGGACGCGTGACGAGATGGCGGCCCGGGTCGCGGCCGAACTCGAGGATGGGCAGTATGTGAACCTCGGCATCGGCATGCCCACCCTCATCCCCGGTCACATCCCGGCCGGCAAGGACGTCATCCTGCATTCGGAGAACGGCATCCTCGGCGTCGGGCCGTACCCGACGGACGACGAGGTCGACCCCGAACTGATCAACGCGGGCAAGGAGACCATCACGGTGGTCCCCGGCGGCGCGTTCTTCTCCTCCTCCGACTCCTTCTCGATGATCCGCGGCGGCAGCGTCGACGTGGCCGTTCTCGGCGCCATGCAGGTCAGCAGCCACGGAGACCTGTCCAACTGGATGGTCCCGGGCGCCATGGTCAAGGGCATGGGCGGCGCGATGGACCTCGTCCACGGCGCGGGCAAGGTCATCGTGATGATGGATCACGTCACCAAGAAGGGTGAGCACAAGATCCTCGAGGAGTGCACGCTGCCGTACACCGGCAAGCGCTGCGTGCAGAAGATCGTCACCGATCTCGCCGTCATCGACGTCACTCCCGACGGCCTGCGGCTCGTCGAGACCGCTCCCGGCCACAGCGTCGAGGACGTCCAGGCGGCCACCGGCGCGACGCTCCTTGTCGACGCCACCGTCTAGAAACGCCCGCTCAGGCCCCGGTCTTCACGCGCTGGGCTCCGGCATAGACGTTCATCGACTCCCCACGGAGGAAGCCGACGAGCGTCGTGCCGGATTCCAGTGCCAGGTCGACGGCCAGCGAGGACGGCGCCGACACCGCGCCGAGCATCGGTACCCCCGCCATCACGGACTTCTGCACCAGTTCGAAGGATGCGCGCCCGCTGACGAGGAGAACGCTGCCCGACAGCGGCACCCGATCCTGTGTCAGCGCCCACCCCAGCACCTTGTCGACGGCGTTGTGCCTGCCGACGTCCTCCCGCAGCGCGACGAGTGCGCCGTCGGGGGTGAACAGGCCCGCGGCATGCAGTCCGCCCGTCGAATCGAAGATGCGCTGACCCGACCGCAGGGTGGCCGGCATCGACGACAGGGTGGCCGCGGTCACGGACAAGTCGTTGCCGGACAAGGGGAATCGTGACCGTGTCCGGACCTGGTCGAGCGACGCCTTGCCGCACACTCCGCAGGCCGACGAGGTGACGAACCGGCGTTCCGGTTCACCCGGCGCCGGGACGCCCTCGGCCAGAACCACGTCGAGCACGTTGTACGTGTTGGCTCCGCTCTCGTCTACGCCGTCGCAGTAGCGGGCGACGGACACGTCGTCGCGGCTCTCGACGATGCCCTCGGTCAGCAGGAATCCGTGCACCAGATCGATGTCGTCGCCCGGCGTGCGCATCGTCACCGACAGCGAACGGCCGCCGACCCGGATCTCGAGGGGTTCCTCGACGGCCAGCGAATCGGGTCTGCGTGTTGTTCCGTGCTCGGTGATGCGGACGACCGGGCGTCGCGCGGTGACGCGGCCCATCACCTGCCGCCGGATTCGAGCGGACTGCGTGCGGACGAGGGGCGGGTCATGGGTCCATAGTGGCCCCGAACCGGGCGCGACGGCCAGTCGTTCCGGCGCGCCCGCCTGGTGTGCCCGTACCCTCTGGACATGGGTGTGAGCGTGCGAGCGGCGACCGGATCCGACATCCCCGAACTGGCGCGCGTCCTGGCCGACGCGTTCTTCGACGACCCCGTGATGGTGTGGATGTGGCCAGATCCCGAGCGCAGGCGGCGCGGCCTGCCGCGACTGTTCGCGGTGGAGATCCGCCATCACCATCTGGCCGGGGGCGGAGCCGAACTGGCCGAGGACGGCGACGGCGTGGTCCGCGGGGCCGCGATGTGGGATCCGCCCGGCGGCTGGAAGCAGTCGACGTTGTCGTCGCTCCTCAGCCTGCCGGGGCTGGTCCGCGCGTTCGGCTCGCGGCTGGGCGTCGGGGCCGCGGTGAGCGGAACCGTCGAGGACGCACACCCGGTCGATCCCGTGCACTGGTATCTGGCGACGATCGGGACGTCCAACGCGGGACGGGGCGGCGGTTACGGGAAGGCGCTGTTGCGGTCGCGGCTGGACCGATGTGATGCCGAGGGGCTCCCGGCATATCTGGAGTCGAGCAAGGAAGACAACATCTCCTACTACCAGCGGTTCGGCTTCGACGTCACCGGCGAGATCCGGATCCCGGACGGCGGGCCGACGCTGTGGGCGATGTGGCGCGAACCCCGTCCGCGCGACCCCTTAGGCTAAGCTCGGCAAGCCTTACCTAAGTGGATCGTAGTACCTGGTAGACGAGAGGGTCGCCGCATGAACGTGGGTCAACAGAGGATCGGCCTGAGCCGACGCGGATTCCTCGTGGGCACCGGGGGAGCGCTGCTCGCGTTCGCCGCGGCCTGCAGCAGCTCGGACGGCGACGGCTCCGGCAGTGAGTCGTCCGGCCCGGTCATCGCCCACAAGTACGGCGAGACCCAGGTGCCGACCGACCCGCAGCGCATCGTCAGCGTGGGCTACAACGACCAGGACACGATCCTCGCGCTCGGCGGCGCGCTGGCAGGCACGTTCGACTGGTACGGCGACTACCCCTACGGCGTGTGGCCGTGGGCGCAGGACCTCCTCGGCGACGCGCAGCCCGAGATCGTGGGCACGGCGTCGACCAACATCGATTTCGAGAAGGTCGCGACGGTCGCCCCGGATCTGGTGGTCGGTACCTACTCCGGCCTCACCCAGGCCCAGTACGACAAGCTGAGCGCCATCGCGCCGACGGTCGCGCAGCCAAAGGAGTTCGCCGACTTCGGCGTCCCGTGGCAGGACCAGACGAGGATTCTCGGCGAGACGCTCGGCAAGAAGGACAAGGCTGCCGAGCTCGTGTCCTCCGTCGAGACGCAGTTCGATGACGTCCGGGCCGCCAACCCGGCATTCGCGGGAAAGACCGTCCTCGTCGGCGCGCTCAAGGGTCCCGGGCAATTCGGTGTGTACGGTCCGGAGGACCCGAAGGTCCGCTTCTTCACCGAACTCGGCTTCGTCAATCCCGCTGTGACGGAGCAGATCACCGGCAACTTCGCCGAGATCAGCACGGAGCAGCTGTCGCTCGCGAACGTCGATCTCCTCGTCTGGTACGCAGGCGGCGGCTACGGCGACAAGCTGCGCGCGGAACTCGACAAGACACCGATCTATCAGGAACTCGACGTGGTGAAGGCCGGCCGCACGATCACGCTCGAGGACGCCGCTGCCGAGGCGATGGCGTGGAGCACCGTATTGAGCCTGCCGTACGCGTTGAACGAGATTCCGCCGCGGGTCGCGCCCCTGCTCGTCTGAGACGCGGATGTCCGACGGTGTGAGCCCGGTTCGTGATACCAACGACTCGTGACCGCGATTCCTGAACTCCACGCCGGAACTCCTTTCGACGACCTCGACGACTACCTCGCGCTCGGCCGCGTCGGCGGCCTCGCGCTGTCCGCGGACGGGCGAAGGCTGGTCGTCGCGCAGTCGACGCTCGACGAGAAGGCGACGAAGTACGTCACCGCGTTGTGGGAGGTCGATCCCACCGGCGGGTTCGCGGCCCGCCGGCTCACCCGTGGCCGCAGCGGGGAGTCCAACCCGACGTTCACCAGCGACGGCGATCTCCTCTTCACGTCCTCCCGTCCGACGCAGGACGAGGACGACCTTCCCGACGACCTGTGGCGGCTGCCCGCGCGGGGCGGCGAGGCGGTGGTCGTCGCGCGCCGCGGCGGCGGCATCACCGGGGTCCGCGCCGCACGGTGCGCGCCGCGGGTCGTCGTCACCACCGGGGTTCTCGGGAGATCCGGGAAGTCCGCCGACGACGAGCGGGTGCGCACCGAGCGCAAGGAGAAGAAGGTCTCGGCGATCCTGCACACGGGCTACCCGATCCGCTATTGGGACCACGATCTCGGTCCCGAGGTGCCCCACCTCCTGTCCGCCTCACTGGACGCGCTCGCGGAGAACGGGCAGGAGCCGGAGCTGACCGACCTCACCCCGATGCCGGGTCCGGCGCTGCGGGAGGCGAACTACGCGCTGAGCGACGACGGCGCCTTCGTCGTGACGTCGTGGACGGTTTCCGGTCCGCTGGCGTCGATCCGGAACATCCTCGTGCGCATCGACACCGAGACGGGGGCGCGCACGATCCTCGTCGACGACGCCGACGCCGATCTGTCGGACCCGGTGATCTCCCCGGACGGACGGCACGTCGTGTTCATGCGGGAATCACATGCGACACCCGACTCCGCGCCGCGATTCACGCTGCACCGCTACAGCTTCGACAGTGGCACCGTCTCGGAGGTGGCGCCGGGGTGGGACCGGTGGGCCACGTCCGTGGTCTGGCTGTCCGACGGGTCGGGGCTCCTCGTCACCGCCGACGACCGCGGGCGCGCGCCGATCTTCCTGCTCCGTGACGGCGCGGACCCCACTCGGGTGACGACCGACGACTGCGCGTACACCGACCTGCAGGTCGCCCCCGACGGGTCGACGGTGTTCGCGCTGCGGGCGTCGTACGCGGCGCCGCCGCACCCGGTGCGCATCGACATCACCTCCGGCGCCGTCTCACTGCTGAAGGCGCCCGCCGACCTCCCCGAGTTGCCGGGGACGCTGACGGAGGTCGAGACGGTTGCCGCCGACGGCGCCGCGGTGCGCGCGTGGCTCGCGGTGCCGACCGGCGCCTCCGCCCACGCGCCGGTTCCTCTCGCGCTGTGGGTGCACGGCGGCCCCCTGGGGTCGTGGAACACCTGGTCGTGGCGATGGAACCCGTGGCTGCTCGTGGCGCGGGGATACGCCGTGCTGCTGCCCGATCCGGCGTTGTCCACCGGCTACGGGCAGGAGTTCGTCGAGCGGGGCTGGGGTAAGTGGGGCAAGGCCCCGTTCACCGATCTCATGGCGATCACCGACGCCGCGGTGGCACTGCCGGAGGTCGACGACAAGCGCACCGCGGCGATGGGCGGATCGTTCGGCGGTTACATGGCCAACTGGATCGCCGGACACACCGACCGGTTCAAGGCGATCGTCACCCACGCCAGCCTGTGGGCGCTGGACCAGTTCGGCCCCACCACCGATGCCGCCTGGTACTGGCAGCGGGAGATGACGCCCGAGATGGCGGTGGAGAACTCGCCGCACCTGTACGTCGCGGACATCGTGACTCCCATGCTGGTCATCCACGGCGACAAGGACTTTCGCGTTCCGATCGGTGACGGGCTGCGGCTGTGGTTCGAGCTGCTGTCCGAGTCGGGGTTGCCCGCGGACGACGAGGGTCGCACCGAACACCGCTTCCTCTACTTCCCGGACGAGAACCACTGGATCCTCACCCCGCAGAACGCGAAGGTCTGGTACCAGGTCGTGCTCTCGTTCCTCTCCGAGCACGTGCGGGGCGAGGACGTCGCGCTGCCCGAGATCCTGGGCCGGTAGCCGGCGGACCGGGGCCGCGCCGAGGCGGAGTCACGCCCGCTTCTCGCGACCCCGATCGAATTCCTTGCCACCCCACACGCCGGACTGGCCGGTGGCCCTGGCGAACAGCTCGCAGCGCGTCCGCAGTGGGCAGTGATGACACACGTCGCGCGCGTACGCGAAATCCTCGGTCGGGAACGGGAACCACCGGTCCGGCTCGGGGTCGGCGCGACACGCGGCGTCGACCCAGCCCGCGGGGTCGTCGGAGGCAGGCAGCAGGGTGGACAGGGTCGTGTCCAGGACGTCGGTCATCGGGAAATCTCCCCTTCCTGGGAGAAGGTCGGTCGGGTGGAGGCGGGTGCGGGGGTCTCGCGGTCAGACCGCCGCGAGATCCCTCCAGATCTGCCGCTGCGCCTTCTCGATGTGCCGGGGCGCCTTCGGCTCCCAGAGGAGCGGCATTCCCGCCTCCTCCGGTGTGCGGTCGGCCTTCCTCTGGTTGCAGGGGACGCAGCAGGCCACGAGGTTGGCCCAGGTGTTCGGGCCACCGCGGCTCCTCGGCAGCACGTGGTCGATGGTCGTCGCGACAGGCTCGGCGCAGTAGCCGCAACGATTGCGGTCGCGGCGGAACACGCCCGCGAACGTCGCGCGGCTGCTGTCGGTCACCAGCACGGAGTGCGGGACGTAGACGTAACGCAGCAGTCGGATGGTCTGCGGCAGGCTGATCTCGACGTGCTGCGAGCGGATCGGGAACGGCGGCTCCCGATCCGCGACCGTCTCGGCCGCACCGACACTGATCAGCACGACGGCGCGCTCGGCGGGAATCTCACAGAGGGCCTCGTACGTCACATTGAGGACCAGCACATCCGCACGCGACCAGTTGCGCGCGTCGAGGGTGCTGCCGGGTGGGTTACGGGAGAAGTGCCTCACGGGAGATCTCGGTTCTGTCGGTTCGCGGCGGTGGGGGCACGCCGGCCGACGGAAGTCGAGTCAGGCGTGGCGGGCGGTGCGGTGGGTCTTCGGGGCGGGCATGATCCCGCGTTCGCCTTGCCTGCCGACGGGGAAGGAGGAGGCGATGCCCGTGCGTGACGGCTGCAACCGGGCTGCGTGGGCTGTGGGCAGTGCGCGCATCGCTACGTCCTTCCTGAACTCGACGTGTGAACTGAACCGATCGGACACGTCGAGCATGACACAGCGCACGGCCCGCGTCCTGGTATTTTCGGCGCCGTCGGACCCGTGAGCGGGGCGTGTCGAATCGGACAGGATCCGCGACACGTCCGATGGATGCGGTAAAGTAGCGGTTCTCTCGCTACGGTGTTCGATACGTACCCCGAATGAAGGAGACATCGTGGCACTTCCCCAGCTCACTGACGAACAGCGGGCAGCAGCTCTCGAGAAGGCCGCCGCCGCTCGTAAGGCACGCGCAGAGCTCAAGGACAAGCTCAAGTCCGGTGACATCACCCTCAAGCAGGTCCTTTCCAAGGCCGATGTCGATGACATCATCGGAAAGACCAAGGTCAGCGCCATTCTGGAAGCCCTGCCGAAGATCGGCAAGGTGAAGGCCCAGGAGATCATGGCCAACCTGGAGATCGCTCCGACGCGCCGCCTCCGTGGCCTCGGCGACCGTCAGCGCGACGCCCTGCTGGCGCACTTCAGCTGACACGTTCCCCGGGTGCCCGCCCCATCGCCTTCCGGCGACTGGCGGGCGCCCGGACGCGTCTTTCCTGCCCCCACCCCCGCTAGTGCAACCTGACGGTTGCGCAAATGGCCGCCGATGTGCAACCGTGAGGTAGCACATTGTCGAGAGGTGAGGATGACATGAGCGTTCCGGACGCATCCCAGGACAGGATCGAGCGCGAGATTCAGATCGACGCCCCCATCGAGCGGGTGTTCCGGCTGGTGAGTGAACCCGGCTGGTTCATCGGCGACGGCGAACCCGGCAAGACGACTACCACACGCGAAGGCGACGTCTTCGTCGTGGACTTTCCCCCGTACGGGCGCTTCCCGATACTTCCCGTCACGTCCGACGCACCGCACTACGTCTCGTTCCGTGGGGGAGACGATCCCGCGCAGCCGCTCGTGGAGGGCACGTCCACCCTGGTCGAGTTCTTCCTGTCGGAGCGGGACGGTGGCACGCTCCTCCGCGTCGTCGAGACCGGATTCGCCGCCTTGTACCCGAATGCCGAGCGCCGCGCGGCCGCCTACGAAGGCAATATCGAGGGCTGGGAAATGCAACTGGCGTTCGCCAAGCGTGACGCCGAAAGCGGCTAGCGCGAAGCATCTGTCGCGCTGATGTGTCGACCTCGCTGACCGCAGTCGGGGGTTGCGGTCAGCGAGGTCGGTGCGCCGCCGTTTCGGGAGGCACGCTCGGATAGTCGTCGGGTCAGTGCACTTCGTTACGCGCCTCGTCCGCTCGGATGCCGGCGCGACGAAATCGGGGAGTACGGACTCGGGTCGATGTCCGGTCGCCGTTCGTCCACGAGATCCGCGAGGATGCGGGCCGAGCCGACCGCCATGGTCCAGCCGACGTGACCGTGACCGGTGTTGAAGTACAGATTGTCGTGCCGTCCCAGCCCGATCATCGGCGGGCCGTCGGGCGTCATCGGGCGAAGGCCCGTCCGGTATCTGGCCGTGTCCCAGTCCACGGCGCCGGGGAACAGTTCGTTCCCCGCGTCCACGATGCCCGCGTAGTCGGCGGGTGAGAGACTGCGGTCGTACCCGACGAATTCCGCGGTGGCCGACATTCTCAGCTCGTCACCGAACCGCGACCAGGCGACGAGTGTCTTCTCGTCGATGCCGCCCACCACCGGTGCGCGTTCGGGGTCCTTGACGGTCGCGGTCAGCGTGTATCCCTTGGCCGGGTAGACGGGTAGCCGCAGACCGACACTCCTCGCGACGAGAGCACTTGCGGCCCCCGCGGCGAGGACGAAGGCATCCGCGCGAATGTCGCCCCGGTCGGTGACGGCCGAGGTGATGGCCGCGCCGTCGGTCTCGAGGCGCATGACGGACGTGCCCAGGTGGAACCGGACCCCTAGCCGTCCGCATTCCTCGGCGAGCCCCACCGAGAACCGGTGCGGGTCGCCGGTGCCGTCGGTGCGGTCGTGGATCGCCCCCGCGAACGTGGCCGTCCCGTGCCGGAGGGCGGGCTCCGCGGCCGCGATCTCCTCCGGTCCCAGCATGTCCTGCTGCTGTCCGTGGTCGCGGAGCAGCTGCGAGTTCACCTGCGCGTGCTCGAGTTCCGCTTCGTCCCGGTACAGGTACAGCACGCCGTTGCGTGTCTGGCAGTACTCCAGGTTCTCGCGGGCGGTGAGTTCGTCCATCAGCTGCTGGCTGTACCGGGCCAGTCGGAGCTTCGCGAGAGTGTTCGACCGCGCCCGGGAGGCCGTGCACTCGCGGAGGAATCGCACACCCCACCGGGCGAGTTCGGCGTCCGCCCGGGGGCGGACACGGATCGAGGTCGACGCGCCGAGCAACGATCGGACCAGCATGGTGGGAGCCGACGGCGACGCCCACGCGTAGGAGTGACCGGGGGCGATCAATCCGGCGGTGCTCGCGCTGGTGTCGGACGCGACCTCGCTGCGCCGGTCGTATACATGCACCTCGTGTCCACGCTCGGCCAGAGCGTGGGCGGTCGCCACACCGACGACCCCTGCTCCGAGAACTGCCACCTTCATTCCGCTTCCTTTCCTTCGGTCGAGCCCCGGCCCGTGACGGCGACGGCCTGTATCTCCACGAGTAGCTGCGGGTCCAGCAGGGCTGCGACCACCGTTGCCCTGGCCGGGCGGTGGTCTGCGGCGAACCAGCGCATCCATTCCTCGTTGAAACGCGGGGCGTCCTCGGCGTTCGCGAGATACACCGTGGCCGAGGCGATGTCGTGCAGGGTGGCGCCGGCCGCGGCGAGGACCCTGTCGAGTCGTGTGAGGGAGTGACGTGTCTGCTCCACCACATCGGTACCGACGACGTTGCCGGTGTCGTCGAACGAGACCTGGCCGGAGACGAACACGAGGTCGCCGACCCTGCGCGCCGACGGGTACGGGCTGGTGCCGGTGGTCACCCCGGGGACGTCCACGATGTCACCCATGGTCGCGCTCGCCCGCTGTGGCGCCACCGCTGTCACCGCGGAGCACTTCCTTGACGTAGAAGCGCCAGCCGAGGAATCCGACCCACAGGGTGACGGTGACGACGGCGGTGGGTACCCCGTAATAGAGGAGGACGGGAATCATGCGAATTCTCCTTCGGTGACGCGGACGGCAGGCTGTTGCCGGCGCGGATAGCGGGACGAGGTGGCCGTCGCGACCGTGACGAAGACGAGGAGGTTGGCGACGACGCCGGGCACCAGCCCATCCAGTCCGAACGGAGCGTCGAGGCCCCACTGCCACACCGCGGTGACGATCGCGCCCGCCGTGATCGCCGACAGTGCCGCCGGCGCGGACCGCACGCCGAACAGCACCGCGCCGAACAACGGAACGATGACCGTCGGAGCCCACAGTGTGTAGCTGTAGAGAAGGGCGTCGACGATGGACGGAACGCTGAGGGCGAAGATGGTCGCCCCGGCACCGACGACGACACTGGTGGCCCTCTCGATGGTGAGACGCCTCGACGGCGGCAGCTCGGTGGGGCTGAGGGGCTGGTAGATGTCCTTGGTCAGGACGACGGCGGTGGAATTGAGGTAGGAACTCGCCGTCGACATCACGACCGCCATCAGCGCCGCCACCACCAACCCGAGAACGCCGACCGGCATCAGATTCATCACCACGGTCGGTAGCGCCTGATCGCTTTCGATGTCCGGGTACAGGACGAGTGCGATCAACCCGAGAGACGCCGAGGTGAAGAAGAAGAAGAACGAGAAGAACCCGGCCAGTGCGTAACCCTTACGGGCGTGCCGCGAGTCGGGGGTGGAGAACGTCCGCTGCGCGTACGGCGGGACCAGCGTCTCGCCGAGCAGTAGTGCCGCGAAGAGCGTGAGGAACTGTGCGGGGGAGTAGTCACCCATGAACGAAAGATGCTCGGCGGGAACACTGTCCAGGAGGGCCGACGGTCCGCCGACGGCGTCGAGCCCGATGAGGAGCGCCACCGGCAGGAGTACTCCCAGGAAGACGAACTGCAACAGGTCTGTCTGGATTACCGCCCAGGCCCCACCGAACGAGGAGTAGAGCACGACCACACCCATGCCGATGATCACCGCGGGCACGGTGGGCACGTCGAGGGTGGCGTTGACGACGGTACCGATGGCCAGGGCCTGGGCGCCGAGGATGCCGGCACACAGGACGACGGACAGTACGCCGGTGACCAGTCTCGCCGGCCGGCCGTAGTGGGCCTCCATGATGTCGCCGAGGGTGTGGGCGCCGATGTAGTTCTTGAGTCTGGGCGCGACGAAGTAGCCGACGAGCACCGTCTGAACGCCGAATGCGCAGAAGGCGAACATGTACACGTAGCCGTCACGCATCGCGGCGCCGGCGACACCGAGCGATGCTCCGCCGCCGAGGAACGCTGCGGCCAGGCTGCCGAAGAAGACCGGCCAGATGATTCGGTTGCCTGCCACGGCGAAATCGTCCGGCGACTTGACGCGTCGCATGGTCTGGACGCCGATCAGGACGAGTAGCAGGAAGTAGGCACCGAGAAGTATCCAGTCGAGGATTGCCATGTGAACTCCTAGTTGGGATGAACCCATCGTAGGAACGGCATGTGACCGCGGTCACTAGGCAAGTTGACCTTGATATACACTGGAATCGATACTTGATTGTGCGATATGCACAACCCCTCGCAGGGTTCGGAAGGACTGTCGATGCTGAGTGAGGCTCTGGCGCAACAGATCGCGAACGAGATCACCGACGTCATCGGGTTCAACGTGCTCATCACGGACGCGGCAGGCACGGTGGTCGGCAGCGGGGACGAACGTCGCATCGGCCAATTCCACGAGGCATCGATCGAGGTGATCCGTGCGCGGCGCATGATCGCGCATTCGGCAGCGGACGTCCGCGACCTCGTCGGCAGTCTGCCCGGCGTCACCATTCCGCTCGTCATCGACGGTGACGTGGTGGGCACGATCGGGCTGTCCGGTTCGCCCGAGCAGGTCGAGCAATTCGGGCTCGTGGTCAAGCGGCAGACCGAAATCCTGATGCAGGAGGCCTCGCGGATCGGTACGCGGCTGACCTACGAGCGGGCAGCGGAAGAACTGCTCCGCGACATCTGTGATTGGCATCGCTCCACGTTCACCGAGGCCCAGATCGTCCGGCGGGCAACGGGTCTGGGATACGACCTGCGCCTTCCCCGGGTCATGCTGCTGATCAGCTACGACAGTCACTCCGACGACGTCGCGGTCCAGGGGCAGCCCGTGTCGCACAAGGTCCTGCGCGCCGTGCAGGACGCCTTCGACTCCGCGACCGATCTGGTCGCGCCGCTCGCTCGGCAGGTCGTCGCGGTCACCACCGTGGTGACCGCACGGACGCCCGCGGCGGATGCGGCTCTGACGGACCGGTGCCGGAAGTATGTGTCCCTGGTCCGTGAACGGGGATGGGACACCCGCGTGGGGATCGGCTCCATCGCGCACGGGGTCGAACAGCTCAATCTCTCGTCCCAGGACGCGTACGACGCGCTCCGGCTCGGCGCGGTTCTCGACCCACGCGGACAGGTCTACGACATCGACCGGTTCCGCCTCCATCAGGCCGTCTCGGTGATACCCGCGGAAACCCGTGACAGACTGTCACGGGCCGTGCTCGGCGCGTTGGCCACCGACAACGACTGGCCGCACCTGCAGGAGACGCTGATCGCGTGGGGGGAGTGCGGGTTCAACTCCAGCCGGGCGGCGCAGCGGCTGCACGTCCACCGCAATACCCTCGCCAACCGACTCGACAAGATCGCCCGGCTCCTCGGTCGCCCGCTGGACGAACCGGGTCTGGGTATGACGCTCTACCTCGCCTGTGTGGTGGCACAGCGGGCCGGCTGAGCCTACTGCCGGCGTGTGTGTGAACCTCACCGGCGCGCCCGTCGCCGTGTCGCCGCCGATCGGCGGCGTTTTCGATGCATACTCGACATTCTCGAGTGGTTGCCGCACTGGATGCGGCAGACGAACCGGAGGAATCCCTTGAACGACCACCACGTGCAGCTCTTCTCCGAGCTGCACAGCACCGCAGGATCCCAGGCAGGCGGCGAGGATGCCGGCGAGGCGCTGCGCCCCGTCGACCCGGAGCATCGCACCGCCACCGAGGTGCACCGCGCCCTGTTCAGCGACCAGTAGCGAGGCGGACGGTAGCCCCGTCGTCGGTCGTCCGCGCGTTCATTAGACTCGACGGGTGACCAGTGCAGCTCCAGAAAATCCCCAGAACCGTGCCGATGCCCTTCCGAAGAGCTGGGACCCCAGTTCCGTCGAGGACGATCTGTATCAGGGCTGGGTAGACGCCGGTTACTTCCGCGCGGACCCGCACAGCGACAAGCCGGGCTACTCCATCGTCCTGCCGCCGCCGAACGTGACCGGCAGCCTGCACATGGGTCACGCGCTCGACCACACGTTGATGGACGCGCTGAGCCGCCGCAAGCGGATGCAGGGCTACGAGGTGCTGTGGCTGCCCGGCATGGACCACGCGGGCATCGCGACGCAAACCGTGGTCGAGAAGCAGCTCGCCGTCGACGGCAAGACGAAGGAAGACTTCGGCCGCGAGCTGTTCATCGACAAGGTGTGGGACTGGAAGCGCGAGTCCGGTGGCACCATCGGCGGCCAGATGCGCCGGATCGGTGACAGCGTCGACTGGAGCCGCGACCGGTTCACCATGGACGACGGGCTGTCCCGCGCCGTCCAGACGATCTTCAAGCGCATGTACGACGACGGGCTGATCTACCGGGCCGAGCGTCTCGTCAACTGGTCGCCCGTGCTGCAGACGGCGATCTCCGACATCGAGGTGAAGTTCGAGGACGTCGAGGGTGAGCTGGTCTCGCTGCGGTACGGCTCCCTGAACGACGACGAGCCGCACGTCGTGGTCGCGACCACCCGTGTCGAGACGATGCTCGGTGATACCGCCGTGGCCGTCCACCCCGACGACGAGCGCTACAAGCACCTGATCGGGACGACGCTCGAGCATCCCTTCACGGGGCGCGACATCCCGATCATCGCGGACGAGTACGTCGATCCCGAGTTCGGCACCGGCGCCGTCAAGATCACGCCCGCACACGACCCCAACGACTTCGAGATGGGCCTGCGGCACAACCTGCCGATGCCGACCATCATGGACAAGACCGGCAAGATCGCCGACACGGGAACGCAATTCGACGGTCTCGACCGCTTCGAGGCGCGCGTCAAGGTGCGCGAGGCGCTCGCCGAGCAGGGTCGCGTGGTCGCGGAGAAGCGGCCCTACCTGCACAGCGTCGGGCATTCCGAGCGCACCGGTGAGTCCATCGAGCCGCGCCTGTCGCTGCAGTGGTGGGTGAAGGTCGAGTCCCTCGCGAAGGCCGCCGGTGACGCGGTGCGCAACGGTGACACGGTCATCCACCCGGCCAGTCAGGAACCGCGGTGGTTCGCCTGGGTCGACGACATGCACGACTGGTGCATCTCGCGTCAGTTGTGGTGGGGTCACCGGATCCCGATCTGGTACGGCCCCGACGGCGAGGTCGCGTGCTTCGGACCGGACGAGACCGCACCCGAGGGATGGGTGCAGGATCCAGACGTCCTCGACACCTGGTTCTCCTCCGGGTTGTGGCCGTTCTCGACCATGGGCTGGCCCGAGAAGACTCCCGAGCTCGAGAAGTTCTATCCCACAAGTGTTCTCGTCACCGGTTACGACATCCTGTTCTTCTGGGTGGCGCGGATGATGATGTTCGGCACGTATGTGTCGGAGGACGACGCCATCGCTGGCGGCAAGTCCGGACCGCAGATGCCGTTCGAGGACGTGTTCCTGCACGGCCTCGTCCGCGACCAGTTCGGCAAGAAGATGTCGAAGTCGCGGGGCAACGGCATCGACCCGCTCGACTGGGTCGACCGCTTCGGCGCCGATGCGCTCCGCTTCACGCTGGCCCGCGGCGCCAACCCCGGCAGCGACCTGTCCGTCGGCGAGGACCATGCGCAGTCGTCGCGGAACTTCGCGACCAAGCTGTTCAACGCGACCAAGTTCGCCCTCATGAACGGGGCCGCGCCGGCACCGCTGCCCGGACTCGGCGAGCTCACCGACGCCGACCGGTGGATCCTCGACCGTCTCGAGCAGGTGCGCGGGGAGGTCGACGCCGCATTCGACCGGTACGAGTTCAGCAAGGCGTGCGAGGCGCTGTTCCACTTCGCGTGGGACGAGGTCTGCGACTGGTACCTCGAGCTGGCCAAGGTGCAGTTCGCCGAGAGCGACACGGTCGCGGCGAACACGAGGGCCGTGCTCGGCAACGTCCTCGACGCCCTGTTGCGCCTGCTCCACCCGGTGATCCCGTTCGTCACCGAGACGCTGTGGACGGCGCTCACCGAGCGTGAATCCGTCGTCGTGGCGCAGTGGCCGCAGTCGAGCGAGGCGGCCGCGGATGCGGTTGCGGCGCAGCGTGTCGACGACATGCAGCGACTGGTGACCGAGGTGCGCCGGTTCCGCAGCGATCAGGGTCTCAAGCCCTCGCAGCGGGTTCCCGCACGGATCAGCGGCATCGCCGAGGCCGATCTGGACACGCAGCTCGCCGCGGTCACGTCGCTGGCGCGCCTGACGGACCCGGAGGACGGGTTCGCGGTGTCCGCGTCGGTAGAGGTGCGCCTGAGCAAGGCGACCGTCACCGTCGACCTCGACACGTCCGGCAACGTCGACCTCGGCGCCGAGAAGGCCCGGCTGGAGAAAGATCTCGCGGCCGCGCAGAAGGAACTCGCCGGAACCACCGCGAAGCTGTCCAACGAGGCGTTCCTGGCCAAGGCCCCCGACGCCGTCAAGGACAAGATCCGTACGCGTCAGCAGATCGCGACGGAAGAAATCGAACGCATCACCAAGCGATTGAAGGAGCTGGAAGGCGCGTGACCTCGCCCGACTTCACGCCGGAGGAAGTCAGTCCTGTCGACCTCGCGGAGCTGACACTGGTCGAGGCGGAACTCGACAAGCGGTGGCCCGAGACGAAGATCGAGCCGTCCCTCACCCGGATCGCGGCCCTGATGGACGTGCTCGGTTCGCCGCAGCACGGCTATCCCGCCATCCACGTCACCGGCACCAACGGCAAGACGTCGGTGACGCGGATGATCGACGCGCTGCTCACGGCGCTGCACCGGCGCACCGGCCGCACCACCAGCCCGCACCTGCAGCTCGCCACCGAGCGCATCAGCATCGACGGGCGCCCGGTGTCGCCCCGCCGGTACGTCGACACGTACCGGGAGATCGAGCCGTACGTGCAGATGATCGACCAGCAGTCGCAGGCGGCCGGCGGCCCCGCGATGAGCAAGTTCGAAGTGCTCACCGCGATGGCGTACGCCGCGTTCGCGGAGGCGCCCGTCGACGTGGCCGTCGTCGAGGTGGGTCTCGGCGGGCGTTGGGACGCAACCAATGTCATCGACGGCGAGATCGCGGTGATCACCCCGATCAGCCTCGATCACGCCGAGTATCTCGGCGACGACCTGGCCGGGATCGCCGAGGAGAAGGCCGGCATCATCAAGAAGGGCCGCGAGGACGCGCTGGTGCCCCGCGACGCCGTCGCGATCCTGGCCGAGCAGACGCCGGAAGTGATGGAGGTGCTGCTCCGCCGGGCCGTCGAGGTGGATGCCGCGGTCGCGCGGGAGGGCTCCGAGTTCACGGTGCTCGCCCGGCAGATTGCCGTCGGCGGCCAGCAGCTCGAGCTGCAGGGCCTCGGCGGGGTCTACACCGACATCTTCCTGCCCCTGCACGGGGAGCACCAGGCGCGTAACGCGTCGCTCGCGCTCGCCGCGGTGGAGGCGTTCTTCGGTGCGGGCCCGGAACGGCAGCTCGACCAGGAGGCCATCCGGGAGGCGTTCGCCTCGGTCGTCAATCCGGGCCGGCTCGAACGTGTGCGCAGCGCCCCGACCGTCTTCCTCGACGCCGCCCACAACCCGGACGGGGCGCGTGCACTCGCCGCCGCCCTGACCGCCGAGTTCGACTTCCGCAAGCTGGTCGGCGTCGTCAGCGTGATGGGGGACAAGGACGTCGACGGCATCCTGTCGGCGCTGGAACCGGTGTTCGACGAGCTCGTCGTCACGAACAACGGTTCGGCGCGGGCCATGGACGTCGACGATCTCGCCAACCTCGCGGTCGCCAAGTTCGGCGACGAACGCGTCGTCGTGGCACCCACACTCGCGGATGCGCTGGAAACGGCCATCGGGTTGGCCGAGGAGGTCGCCGAGCCCGGTGAGGCAGTATCGGGGGCGGGCGTCGTGGTCACCGGATCCGTGGTGACCGCCGGTGCGGCCCGCACCCTCTTCGGAAAGGACCCAGCGTGAGCGAGCCGGACTCGAATGCTTCGGAACCGGAGTTCGGACCGCCGACCAAGGACCCGTGGAAGGGATTCCGCGGGGTGGTCGCGGGATCTCTGATCCTGGAAGCCATCGTGGTGCTTCTCGCCCTGCCGGTCGTCGCGACGGTCGGCGGCGGACTCACCTGGTGGTCCGGAACCTACCTCGTGGGGCTCGCGGTGCTCATGATCCTCGGGGCGGGCCTGCAGGGCCGCCCCTGGGCGATGAAGTACAACCTGTTGTTGCAGGTGGGGCTGCTACTCGGGTTCTTCGTCCACGTGTCGATCGGTTCGGTCGGAGTGGTCTTCGCCATCCTGTGGGGATACCTGCTCTACTTCCGCCGTAACGTCCGCCAGAGAATGGAGCGGGGCCTGCTGCCGGGGCAGCGGGGCTGACCATTTAGGCTGTGCGCCGTGACTGAGCGCACCCTTGTACTGATCAAGCCCGATGCCGTTGCCCGCGGATATGTAGGAGAAATCCTCGGTCGTATCGAGCGGAAAGGTCTGACGATCTCCGCGCTCGACCTGCGCACCGCTCCCGGCGACATCGCAGCCGCCCACTACGCCGAGCACGAAGGCCGCCCGTTCTACCCGGGCCTGCTGGAATTCATCACCGGCGGCCCGCTCGTCGCTGCAGTGCTCGAAGGTCCCCGGGCGATCGCGGCGTTCCGCCAGCTCGCCGGCGGCACCGACCCCGTCGAGAAGGCCGTTCCGGGCACGATTCGCGGTGACTTCGGGCTCGAAGCCCAGGAGAACCTGGTGCACGGCTCCGACTCGGTCGAGTCCGCCGAGCGCGAGATCGCCCTCTGGTTCCCGCACCTCGCCGCCAACTGATCTACCTCTCCACCCACCCCTCGACCCAACGGCCTGCCCTCCGGGCCGGCGGCGCCATCGCGTGCGGAACATGTTCCAGACCGATACGTGCGCCGCTGGCACGGACTGCGGCACACGTGTGGGATACTGAGGGTGGTCGGACCGCAATTTGTGCACCACGTGGCTTCGACCGGATGACACCACGGCTCGATGCCCTTCATCGCTGCCCCTGCGTCAACAGGAAATACCTGGGCGTTTCGGCACGCTGGATGATCAGGCGCTCGCGCCGCGGACGACGGCCATCCGCAAGGCACTACATGGGTGTGCAGTGAAAACGGACACTGCACGCGCTGTGTGGAGCGAGACCAGACAATCTCGCGCTCACATCTGGGGCGCGAGTACACATACTGCGCCCTCGCGTGGCCGCGTGACACCCCCAGACACGGGAGTGGACGCGCCCGGGGGCTGAGGAGACTACGTGGCCGATCAAGCGCCGCCCACAAATTCAGAGCCGAACGAATCGGCCACCGCCGGGAGCGCGGTTCCCGCTCTTCCGGAGAAGATGCGCGTTCACGCCCTCGCGAAGTTGCTGGGCGTGACGAGCAAGCAGGTTCTCGCCGAGGCTGCGGCCCTCGGAACCGAACTGCGCAGCGCGCAGTCCAGCCTGCAACGCGACGTCGCCGAGCGGGTGCACGCAGCTTTCACCGCTGCGCAGAACGCTCCCACCGAGCCACCCGCCGCGGCCGAACCGGCCGCGGAGACCCCGGCCGCCGAACCGGCCGCGGAGACCCCGGCCGCCGAACCCGCCGTCGAGGTCGCGGCTTCGGACGTCGAGGAAGCGGCGGCCGAGCAGGCTCCGGCCCCCGAAGTTCCCACCGAGGAAGCACCGGCCCAGGAAGCTCCCGCCCAGGAGCCCGTCGCGGAGGAAGCCGCGGTCGCCGAGCGCGACCTCGGACGTGACCTGTTCACCACTGCGTCCTACCAGGTCGAGGCTCCCGCCGCCGAGCCCGCCAGCGAGACCCCGCCCGCCGTCTCGCAGGTCCCGCTCTTCCTGCAGCCCGACCTCGCAGCGGTCGAGACCCCGCCGCGACGCCGGCGCAGCCGCCGGGACGCCGGGACCCCGGAACCCACCACCGAGCAGCCGCCCGTCGCCGAAACGCGCGAGGAGGTGCCCGAGCCCGCCAAGGCCACGGACACCGGAACCGCCGACACCGAGTCGGACGAGTCCGACGTGGACGGCGATCAGCCGCGTCGTCGTCGCCGCGGCCGCCGCGGCCGTGGTCGCGGACGGGGCGAACAGCAGAACGAGCAGGACACCGACATCGACACCGAGGGTGCCGAGGCCGAGGAATCCGCGCGGGAATCCGTTCGCGAGGAGAAGGCCGCCGAGACACCGACTCGGGAGCCCGAAGAGAAGCCGAAGAAGGATTCCGAGGAGAAGCCCGCGGAGGCCGAGCAGGCGGAAGCGGAGTCCGGTGACGAAGAGACCGGTGAGGGTGACTCCGACGGGTCGAGCCGTCGCCGTCGCCGTCGTCGCCGTCGCAAGTCCGGTGGCGAGGGGTCGGGCGAGGCCACGTCCGAGGACGATCCGCCGAACACCGTCGTCCACGAGCGTGAACCTCGCAACAAGAGCCGCTCGAAGGACGAGGTCCAGGGCATCACCGGGTCGACGCGGCTCGAGGCGAAGCGTCAGCGTCGCCGCGACGGCCGCGATGCCGGCCGCAGGCGCCCGCCGATCCTCACGGAATCGGAGTTCCTGGCCCGCCGCGAGGCCGTCGACCGCGTGATGGTGGTGCGCGACCGCATCGCCACCGGGCAACCGCACGCGACGACGCAGGTCGCCGTGCTCGAGGACGGCGTCCTCGTCGAACACTTCGTGACCACGTCGGCGTCGGCCTCGATGGTCGGCAACGTGTACCTCGGACGCGTCCAGAACGTGCTGCCCAGCATGGAAGCCGCGTTCATCGACATCGGCCGCGGCCGCAACGGCGTGCTGTACGCGGGTGAGGTCAACTGGGAGGCCGCCGGGCTCGGTGGCAACTCCCGCAAGATCGAGCAGGCGCTCAAGCCGGGCGACCAGGTGCTGGTCCAGGTCAGCAAGGACCCGGTCGGTCACAAGGGTGCACGGCTGACGACGCAGATCAGCCTCGCGGGCCGCTTCCTCGTGTACGTGCCCGGCGGCACGTCCACCGGTATCAGCCGCAAACTGCCCGACACGGAGCGCAAGCGCCTCAAGGACATCCTGCGCGACATCGTGCCCTCGGACGCCGGAGTCATCATCCGGACAGCGTCGGAGGGGGTGAGCGAGGAGGAACTCGCCCGCGACGTGAAGCGTCTGCAGGACCAGTGGGCCGGGATCGAGGCTCAGGCCGCGAAGGCGGAATCCGGTAAGTCCGGCAACCCGCAGGCCCTGTACGAGGAGCCCGACCTTCTCGTGAAGGTCATCCGCGACCTGTTCAACGAGGACTTCTCCAAGCTCGTGATCGAGGGCGAGAAGGCCTGGTCGACGGTCGAGTCGTACATCAAGTCCGTGGCCCCCGATCTCATGCCGAGGCTCGAGCAGCACACGTCGGACAACGGTGTCGACGTCTTCGAGGCGCACCGCATCGACGAGCAGCTGGCGAAGGCACTCGACCGCAAGGTCTGGTTGCCGTCCGGTGGCACGCTCGTGATCGACCGCACCGAGGCCATGACCGTGGTCGATGTCAACACCGGCAAGTTCACCGGTGCCGGCGGAAACCTCGAGGAGACCGTCACCCGGAACAACCTCGAGGCGGCCGAGGAGATCGTCCGGCAGATGCGCCTGCGCGACATCGGCGGCATGATCGTCGTCGACTTCATCGACATGGTGCTCGAATCCAACCGGGATCTCGTGCTGCGACGCCTGACGGAGGCCCTGGGCCGGGATCGCACCCGCCACCAGGTGTCCGAGGTCACGTCGCTGGGCCTGGTCCAGATGACGCGGAAGAAGCTGGGCACCGGGCTGGTCGAGGCGTTCTCGACGACGTGTGAGCACTGCCACGGCCGGGGCATCATCGTCCACGCCGAGCCGATCGAGGTGAAGACCTCCGAGGACAACGGTGCGCGCGGGTCGTCCCGCGGCGGCGACTCCGGTGGCTCCCGCAAGAAGCGGGGACGCGACAAGTCGTCCGGCGGGGAGACGTCGCAGCCTCCCGTGCACGAGGAGACCCCGACGGTGGACGCCACCGTCAAGCGGGCCCACCCGGTCGCTCTCGCGATGGCACACCACCATCACGAGGAGGAGGCCGCGCACGCACACAGCGGGCACGACGCGGAATCCGCCGAGCAGCCCGCCGCGGCGGTTCCCGAGCCCGAGCAGCCGGTCGCCGCCGAAGCGGAGACACCGGCGGCTGACCTGCCCGGCATCGAAGAAGCCGTGGCCGAAGCCCCGGCAGCGGTCGCTGCGGAAGCCGTCGTGGCACCCGAGGCGGAGGACACCGTCGCCGAGGAAGCTGTGGTCGAAGAAGCCGTGGCCGAAGAGGCTGTAGCCGAGGAGTCGTCCGTCGAAGCCGCGCCGGCCGAAGCGGCTCCGGTCGCCGAGACCCCGGAACCCGTCGTGGAGCGCGAGCCCGAGCCCCAGCCGGAGCCGGTGGCCCCGCCGCGGCGAAGGAGCCGCCGGGTGTCGAGGGCAGCGGCGGCGCCGGTGTCCGAAACCCCGAGCGCCGGGACGGTGTTCGTGATCCCGACATCGGAGACCGGCGCGGAGCACGCACCGGAGCCGGAACCGGCCATGTCGGCGTCGGCCGTGAGCGCGCCGCCGGCGTCCTCGCCCGACGGCGCGGATTCGCAGGCAGCGCCGCGCAGGCCGCGTCGTCGCCGGGCGGCGGCACGTCCCGCCGGCCCGCCGGTGGACGCCGACAACTGACGAGGGAGCGCGGGAAGGCAATCGGCGCCGGTTTGTACGGAACGGTTGCCTTCCTGTAACCTTGACCAGTCGCTACTCGGCGATGAAGGTCAGCTGTGCCCTCACTTGTGAAGGCTGCGCGATCTCGACCGAGCTAGCCGTCACACCAGACCAGTCGCGCACACTGTGGCGCGAGCAAGTTCGAAGAAGCAAGGGGTAGCCCTCCGATGGCAACGTACGCGATCGTCAAGACCGGCGGAAAGCAGTACAAGGTCGCTGTTGGTGACCTCGTCAAGGTCGAGAAGATCGAGGGTGAGCCCGGCACTGCTGTCTCGCTTGCTCCCGTTCTCGTCGTCGACGGATCCGATCTGACGACCGACGCCGACAAGCTGGCCAAGATCTCGGTCACGGGTGAGGTCGTCGAGCACACCAAGGGTCCGAAGATCCGGATCCACAAGTTCAAGAACAAGACCGGCTACCACAAGCGTCAGGGCCACAGGCAGAAGCTGACGGTCCTCAAGGTCACCGGCATCAAGTAGCTAGAGCTTCAGAGCTGATTTCACCCGAGGAGGGTCAAGAACATGGCACATAAGAAGGGTGCATCCAGCTCCCGTAACGGTCGCGATTCAAATGCTCAGCGACTCGGCGTGAAGCGTTTCGGCGGCCAGTCCGTCAGCGCCGGCGAGATCCTGGTGCGTCAGCGCGGAACCCACTTCCACCCCGGCGTCAACGTCGGTCGTGGCGGCGACGACACGCTCTTCGCGCTCTCTGCCGGTGCCGTCGAGTTCGGCACCAAGCGTGGACGCAAGACCGTGAACATCGTTCCGGCGGCGGCAGAGGCCTAGTCCTGCCGCGAGTATGCATCGTCCCGTGAGGGACGTTTCAAGCTCCCAATAGGGGCGGACCTGGGTCGTGATACCCGGTCCGCCCCTATTGTTTTTTTCACGAGTGAGATCAACACAATTGACTGAGGAAGGATCCGGCAGTCATGTCCCGATTCATTGACCGCGTCGTGCTGCACGTCAGCGCCGGAAAAGGCGGCAATGGCTGCGCCTCCGTACACCGGGAGAAGTTCAAACCGCTCGGTGGCCCGGACGGCGGCAACGGCGGGCGTGGCGGTGACGTCGTGCTCGAGGTGGACGGCAACGTCCACACCCTCCTCGACTTCCATTTCCACCCCCACGCGAAGGCCACCAACGGCAAGCAGGGGATGGGTAGCAACCGTGACGGCGCCCAGGGCGACGACCTGATTCTGAGGGTCCCCGACGGCACCGTCGTCCTCGACGAGGACGGCCGGATTCTCGCCGACCTCATCGGTGTCGGCACCCGCTTCGAAGCCGCCCAGGGTGGCCGCGGCGGACTCGGCAACGCGGCCCTGTCCTCGAAGGCGCGCAAGGCGCCGGGTTTCGCGCTCCTCGGTGAGGACGGCGTCGAGCGGGAACTGGTCCTCGAACTGAAGTCCGTGGCCGATGTCGGGCTGGTCGGGTTCCCGTCGGCGGGCAAGTCCTCGCTCGTGTCGGTGCTGTCGGCGGCGAAGCCGAAGATCGCCGACTACCCGTTCACGACCCTCGTGCCGAACCTCGGTGTGGTGTCGAGCGGCGACACCACGTTCACGGTGGCCGACGTGCCCGGGTTGATCCCCGGCGCGAGCGACGGCCGCGGGCTCGGACTGGACTTCCTGCGCCACCTCGAGCGGTGCGCCGTGCTGGCGCACGTCGTCGACTGCGCGACGCTCGACCCGGGCCGCGACCCGATCTCCGACATCGACGCACTCGAGGCGGAACTCGCCGCGTACAAGGGCGCGCTGTCCGGCGACGCCGGGCTCGGTGACCTCGCGGACCGGCCGCGCATCGTGATTCTGAACAAGGCGGACGTGCCGGAGGCGGCCGAGCTGGCCGAGATGGTCACCCCCGACCTCGAGGCCCGCGGCTGGCCGGTCTTCACGATCTCGGCCGTCAGCCGAGAGGGGTTGCGCCCGTTGACGTTCGCGCTCGCGAAGCTGGTTGCGGACTACCGTGAGGCGCACCCGAAGGCCGAGCCGAAGCGTCAGGTGATCCGCCCGGTGATCTCGAACGAGAACAGCTTCAGCGTCGTCGCCGACCCCGAGATTCCCGGTGGGTTCATCGTCCGCGGCACACGGCCGGAGCGCTGGGTGCGGCAGACGCAGTTCGACAACGACGAGGCCGTGGGTTACCTCGCCGACCGCCTCGCGCGGCTCGGTGTGGAAACCGAGCTCGTCAAGCAGGGTGCGGAGCCGGGCGCGTCCGTCACGATCGGCAACGTGAGCTTCGACTGGGAGCCCCAGACACCGGCCGGCGTCGATCTCACCCGCACCGGTCGCGGCACCGACCCGCGTCTGGATCAGGTCGAGCGCATCGGCGCGACCGAACGCAAGCACGCATCCAGGGTCCGTCGCGGTCTCGAAGGCCTCGACCCCGAAGACCAGTGAGCGCCACCCGGCGCACGATCGCGTCGGCGGGCAGCATTGTCGTGAAGATCGGATCGTCCGCGCTGACCAGCCTGGTCGGCGGGCTCGACGTCGGTCGACTCGACGCGCTGGCCGATGCGATCGAGGAACGGATGCGTGCCGGTTCCGACGTGGTCGTCGTGTCGTCCGGGGCCGTGGGTGCGGGTCTGGCCCCGCTGGGGCTGACCAAGCGGCCACGGGACCTGGCGACGAAGCAGGCCGCCGCGAGCGTGGGCCAGCTGGCGCTGGCCCACGCCTGGGGCACGTCGTTCGCCCGGTACGGCCGCACCGTCGGGCAGGTGCTGCTCACCGCGGACGACATCGCCCGCCGCGCGCAGCACCGCAACGCGCAACGCACCCTCGACCGTCTGCGCGCGTTGCACGCGGTCGCGATCGTCAACGAGAACGACACCGTCGCCACGGCGGAGCTGCGATTCGGTGACAACGACCGGCTCGCGGCGCTCGTCGCGCACCTGGTCGGCGCCGATGCCCTGGTCCTGCTGTCGGATGTCGACGGGCTGTACGACGGCGACCCCCGCAAGGGCAATGCCACGCTGATTGCCGAGGTGAACAGCCCCGAGGATCTCGACGGGGTGGTCGCGGGCTCGGGCGGCGCTCTCGGCACCGGCGGGATGGCGTCCAAGCTGTCGGCAGCGCGCCTCGCGGCCGATGCCGGCGTGCCGGTGCTGCTCGCCGCCGCCTCGGACGCCGGGGCAGCGCTGCGGGACGCCGGGGTGGGGACGGCGTTCGCGGCCCGGCCGTCGCGGTTGTCGGCGCGCAAGTTCTGGGTACGCCACGCCGCGGACGAGCAGGGGATCCTGCACATCGACGAGGGCGCTGTGCGTGCCGTCGTCACCAAGCGGCGGTCGTTGCTGCCCGCGGGGATCAGCGCGGTGTCGGGAAGGTTCTACGGCGGCGACGTCGTGTCGCTCCTCGGCCCCGACGAGCGACCCGTGGCCAGGGGAGTGGTGGCCTACGACTCGGCGGAGATCAGCGACATCCTGGGCAAGTCGACCCAGGAACTGCCCGCGGAGATGCAGCGTCCCGTCGTTCACGCGGACGATCTGGTGCCGCTCTGACGGTCACGCGGGCAGCGCGGAGGACGCGTCGAGCAGTGCGGTGAGTGCTTCCGAACAGCCGGCGTGGAGCGTGAGGGTGGCGAACTCGTCGCCGCGCGTGGTGCCCCTGTTGACGATCACGATGGGGATTCCGCGTTTGGCGGCGTGCCGGACGAACCGCAGTCCCGACATGACGGTGAGCGACGAGCCGGCCACCAGGAGCGCCTCGGCTTCGTCGACCACGTCGTAGGCGGCGGCGACCCTCGGTTTCGGGACGGATTCGCCGAAGTACACGATGTCGGGTTTGAGCAGACCGCCGCACGTCTCGCAGTCGACCGTCCGGAAATGCTCGGTGCTGGTGATCACCGCGTCGGCGTCCGGTGCGATCTCCACTCCCTGTGCGGCAGCGACGGTTTCGGCGAAACCGGGGTTCGCGCGCTCGAGCCGGTCGGCGAGCGTGGCCCGCGAGATCAGGGTGCCGCACGTCAGGCACCGGACCTGGGCGTACGTGCCGTGCAGGTCGATCACCCGGCGACTGCCTGCCTTGGTGTGCAGCAGGTCGACGTTCTGGGTGATGACGGCACTCACGGCACCCGCCCGCTCGAGCCCCGCCAGGGCGCGGTGGCCGGTGTTGGGCCGGGCGGCGTCCATGTGGCGCCAGCCGAGGTGGTTCCGCGCCCAGTAGTGGCGGCGGAAATCGGGATCACCGGTGAACTGCTGGTACGTCATGGGATTGCGCGGTGGCGAATCCGGACCCCGGTAATCGGGGATCCCGGAATCCGTCGAAATGCCGGCGCCGGTGATCACACACAGGCGCCGGCCACCGAGTACGTCGATCAGTCGGGCGAACACGCACTCCAGGGTAGCGCCGGCTCAGTACCCGACGACAGGATCGATCAGAGCGGTGAGATTCTCACCGGCGACGAAGCGGGTGACGTTCAGCGCGACGTGCTCGGCGAATGCCGGGGGGCGCACCGACGGCGGGTTGGAATCGTGGGGGGTGATGATCACGTTGGGCAGATCCCACAGCGGGTGGCCGTCGGGAAGCGGCTCGGGATCGGTGACGTCGAGTCCCGCTCCGCCAATCGTGTTGTCCCGCAGCGCTTTCACCAGTGCATTGGTGTGAACGAGCGAGCCGCGCGCGACGTTGATCACCCACGCGGTCGGCTTCATCTGCGCGAATTCCGCCGCCCCGACCAGATGGTGCGTGGCGTCGGTGGCGGGAGCCCCGATCACGAAGTGATCCGCGCGGGCCCACACCTCGCCCAGGCGGGTCGTGGGAAGCGTCTCGATCGCGCCCGGCACCGGGCTGCCGGAGCGATTGACCGCGATGACGTCGGCCCCGACGCCCGCGAGCATCGGGATCAGTGCCCGGCCGATTCCGCCGGCACCCACGATGGCCACCGTGGTGCCCCGTAGGGTGCCGATCTTCGAATAGAACTCCTGCTGCCGCCAGGTCTTCGCCTCGAGGTGCTCCGGGAGTGCCCGCACCCCGGCCAGCAGCAGCGTCAGCGCGTGCTCGGCGACGGTGGCGGCGAACGCGCCCGCCGCCGACGTCCACAGCACGGTGGTGTCGGGTCTGATCACCTTCGCGGCGAACCACTCCTCGACACCCGCGGAGTTCAACTGCACCCAGCGGATGTTCTCGGGAAGCGGGTCCGGGAACCCGATCGGACCCGTGGTCCAGACCAGGGCGTCCGCGGAGTCGAGGGGGGCCACACGGGCACCGCCCCGGCGCACCGCATCCTCGAGGAGCGGGTCCGGGGCGGGTCCGATGGCTATAGCTGGAACAGCAGCGTCGTCGGCCATGGGGTCGAACTTACGCGGGAACCTCGATCAACGGGTAGACACCGTTTTCGTCGTGGACCTCACGCCCGGTGACGGGCGGGTTGAAGACGCACAGCATGCGCATTTCGGTGTCGGGCTCGACACGGTGACGCTCGTGACCGTTGAGCAGGTACATCGAACCGGGGCCGAGTTCGTAGACCTTGTCGTTGTCGAGGTCGATCAACTTGCCGGTTCCCTCGACGAGCCAGACGGCCTCGACGTGGTTGGCGTAGTGGAACTCGTTGACCGAGCCCGCTTTGATCGTGGTCTCGTGGAACGAGAAGCCCACTTTGTCGCCGCCGAGGATGATGCGCTTGCTGCGCCAGTTTCCGTCCTCGCTGGTGATGTCGCGCTCGGTGTCGGTGATTTCTGCGGTGGTACGAACGATCATGTGAGTGTCAGTCCTCTCTCTAGCTGCAAACCTTGCCGGTGGCGTCGGCGAGAATCGCGAGTCCGTGGTCCAGTTCCTCGTCGGTGATGGTGAGCGCCGGCAGGAGCTTGACCACCTCGTCCGACGGTCCGGAGGTCTCCGCGAGCAGGCCCTCGTCGAAGGCGAGCTTGCAGACCTTGCCCGCGTTCTCCGGCTCGTCGAACACGAGACCCTGGACCAGGCCGCGACCGCGGGTCGAGATGGAGCCCTCGAACTGGTTGGCCAGATCGGTGAACGCCTGGTGGATCTTCTCGCCCTTGGTCAGCGTCGTCTTGTGAAGGGTGTCGTCGGACCAGTAGTGGTCGAGGGCCACCTTCGACGTGACGAACGCCGGGTTGTTGCCGCGGAACGTGCCGTTGTGCTCGCCCGGGCCCCACACGTCGAGCTCACGCTTGAACAGCGTCAGCGCCATCGGGAGGCCGTAGCCGCTGATCGACTTCGACAGGCAGACGATGTCCGGGGTGATGCCGGCGATCTCGAAGGAGAAGAACGGCCCGGTGCGTCCGCAGCCCATCTGGACGTCGTCGACGATCAGCAGGATTTCGCGCTCGGCGCACAGGTCCGCGAGGGCGCGCAGCCACTCGGCGCGGGCGACGTTGACGCCGCCCTCACCCTGCACGGTCTCGACGATCACGGCGGCCGGACGGTTCAGGCCACTGCCCGAGTCGTCGAGCACGCGGCGGAACCAGTGGAAGTCCTCGGTGACTCCGTCGAAGTAGTTGTCGAACGGCATCGGGGTGGCGTGCACCAGCGGGATTCCGGCGCCGGCGCGCTTCATCGAGTTACCGGTGACCGACAGGGCGCCGAGCGTCATTCCGTGGAAAGCGTTGGTGAAGTTGATGATCGACGAACGACCCGTCACCTTGCGCGCCAGTTTCAGTGCGGCCTCGACCGTGTTGGTGCCGGTCGGTCCGGGGAACTGGACCTTGTAGTCGAGACCGCGGGGTTTCAGGATCTTGTCCTCGAAGGTCTCGAGCAGGTCGCGTTTGGCTACGGTCGACATGTCGAGACCGTGCGTGATGCCGTCGCTGACGATGTAGTCGACGAGCGCCGACTTCAGTACCGGGTTGTTGTGGCCGTAGTTCAGCGAACCGGCACCGGCGAAGAAGTCGAGGTAGTCGCGACCGTTCTCGTCGCGGATCCACGATCCGGACGCCGACTCGAAGACGGCGGGCCAGCCGCGGCTGTAGCTGCGAACCTCGGATTCGAGGTTGTCGAAGATGTTCGTATCGAAGTTAGTCATGTTGCTGCATTCCTCCGGGGCATGCTCTTAGCCGATCGTGTACAGATCTTCGGCTTCGTGTCCATCGGGAAAATCGTTAGGGGAGAACAATTCTTGCTTGTTGATCGCCGTATCTCGGCGACGCGCCAATGCTGTGAACAGCGCGATCGAGGCCTCGTTGTCGGGGCTGATCGTCGTTTCGAGATGGGTAATCCCTTCGGGTGCAAGTCGGTCGAGCAGCGCGCTCAGCATGCGACCTGCAATTCCCTTGCCGCGCTGGTCTGCGTCTACGGCGACTTGCCAGACGAACAGCGTCGCTGGGGATTCGGGGCGGATGAAGCCCGATACGAATCCCACGACGCGCTCGTCGACGACTGCGACGACCGACGAGCGGCTGAAATCTCTACACCACAACAGGTATGCGTAGCTCGAATTGAGATCGAGCACTTCCGTGTTCCTGGCGATCTCCCAGAGCCGGACTCCGTCAGTGATCTCTGGACTTCTGAACAACACCGCGTCCGGCGCGGTGGTCGGGATGGCACTCTTCTGAACAGGCGTCATTGGAAATTCGAACCTAACAACCATCCCCTTCGATTTCACGTGCCTCGCGAAATTGGACAGCTCAGGTGGCGGAGCTTTGCAGGTGAGACGTGCAAAGTGATGCTCATCACATTATGTAACTTTTGGGTGAACCGCAAGCGACACACTTCGCCTATTTGAGACTCGCGAGCGCGAAAGGGAGGACCGACGCGGCACCCGCCGCGCGGAGCGTCCGGGCGGCCATCGTGAGGGTCCAGCCGGTGTCCGTGAGGGTGTCGACGAGCAACACCGGTCCGGCGCCGGCAGGAAGGTCGGGGACCTCCCAGGCGTCGACGAGCCCGGCCACCCGGTAGGCGGAGTTGGCCGCGGACACCGGCGGATGCTCCGGGCGCAGCCGCAGAACTCCCAGGTCAGTGAGGCGTCCGACAGCGGCGAGCTGCCCCGCGATCGACGCCGACAGAAGGGGATGGGTGGCGGATTCGACCGCCATGACGGCGGTGGGCCGCTCGGCCCAGTCCCAGGAGGCCAGCACCTGGATGCAGGCCTTCAGGACGGCGTCGGGGGCAGGTCCGTCCGGTTCGTCGAGCAGGGAACGCAGCCGCTGTCCCCAGCCCAGGTCGGACAGCCGGCCCAGGACGCGCCCCGGCTCGGGGCCGTCCGTGATCTTCCCGGACAGCGCCACGCCGAGCTTCGCGAGGCCCGTAGGCCACTGTTTACGGGGCGCGAGGTCCACGCCTGGCCGCTCGAGACGCGTTCTGGTCTGTTGCACCGCCTCGGCGTCCACGGTCGCGTCGTGGCGCACTCCGGTGCAGTTGTCGCACCGGCCGCACTCCGAGGTCCCCGCCGCCAGACCCGGATCGTCGAGCTGCTCGCGCAGGAACGCCATCCGGCACGTGCTGATCCGCTGGTAGTCGATCATCGCCTGCTGCTCGGACTCGCGGGCGCGTTCGAGGCGCTCGTAGCGGTCCGCGTCGTACGTCCAGGGCTCCCCGGTGCCCACCCAGCCGCCGCGCACCCGGCGGACGGCCCCGTCCACGTCGAGCACCTTCAACACCATCTCCAGCCGGGTGCGGCCCAGCTCCACCAGCGGCTCGAGCGCCTGCGTGGACTGCGGCCGGTCGGTGTCGAGGACCTCGATCACCCGGCGCACCACGTGCTCCCGTGGGAACGCCACGGACGCGAAATAACTCCAGATCTGCTTGTCCTCGGACCCGGGCAGCAGGATGACCTCGGCGCGGTCGGTGGACCGTCCGGCACGCCCGACCTGCTGGTAGTAGGAGATGGGGGACGACGGCGCACCGAGGTGCACGACGAACCCCAGGTCGGGCTTGTCGAACCCCATGCCGAGCGCGGACGTCGCCACGAGGGCCTTGACGCGGTTGCCGAGCAGGTCCTGCTCGAGGGTCTCGCGCTCGGCGGCGTCGGTTTGCCCGGTGTACGCGGCGACCGTGTGGCCCTGCTCGGACAGCAGGCTCGCCAGATCCCGCGCCGCCGACACGGTGAGCGCGTAGATGATGCCCGAGCCGGGCAGGCTGTCGAGCTTCTGGGCGAGCCACGCCGCCCGGGCGGTGGCCTCCGGAATCTGCACGACCGACAGGTGCAGCGACTCCCGTTCGAGGCCGCCGCGGAGGACGAGCGTTTCGGCGCCGCCCACCCCGAGCTGCGTGGAGACGTCGGAGACGACGCGGTCGTTCGCCGTGGCCGTGGTGGCCAGCACGGGGATGCCCTCGCCCAGTTCGGCGATCAGTGTGCGGATCCGCCGGTAGTCGGGGCGGAAGTCGTGACCCCAGTCCGACACGCAGTGCGCCTCGTCGACCACGACGAGGCCCGCGTCGGCGGCGAGGGAGGGGAGGACCTGGTCGCGGAAGTCGGGATTGTTGAGACGCTCGGGGCTTACCAGCAGCACGTCCAGTTCGTTGTCGGCAACCCGGGCGTGGATGTCGTCCCACTCGGTGACGTTCCCGGAATTGATGGTGGCGGCGCGCACACCCGCCCGCTCGGCCGAGGCCACCTGGTTCCGCATGAGTGCCAGGAGCGGCGACACGATGACCGTGGGGCCGTGCCCGTGCGCCCGCAGGAGCTTCGCGGCGATGAAGTAGACCGCCGACTTGCCCCAGCCGGTCCGCTGGACGACCAGCGCCCGTCTGCGGCCCACCACGAGCGCCTCGATCGCCGTCCACTGGTCGTCGCGGAGGGTGGCGTGCTCGCCTGCCAGCTCGCGGAGCAGCCGTTCGGCCTCGTCACGGAGTGCGGGTTCGGTGGCGGTCGTCATGCCCCCCATGGTGCACGACACGGGTGACACGGAGGATCCGGGCGACCGCAGGAGCTCGCTCAGGCGGGCAGCGCCGCCTCGATCTCGGCAAGGGTGGGCGACGAGGTGGAGGCGCCTCGGCGGGTGGTGGCGAGCGCGCCCGCCGTGCACGCGAACGGGACGGCGGTCGCGGGCCCGCGTCGCCACGAGACGGCCAGGGCGCCGGCGAACGCGTCGCCGGCCCCGGTCGTGTCGACCACCTCGACCTCGGAGGAGTCGGTGTGGAGCGTTGTGCCGTCGCTGCCCGCGTAGTCCGCGCCCGACGACCCCAGCGTGGTCACGACGTGGGAGACAGCGCCGGTGACCTCGGCGCCGAGTTGCGCCGCCTCGGTCTGATTGACGAGGAGCACGTCGACCAGCTTGACGAGTTCGGCCGGAAGTGGCTGCACTGGTGACGGATTCAACATCACGACGGTGTCGTGTGCCGCGGCGTGTGCCGCCGCGGCAACGACGGTGCCCAGGGGGATCTCGAGTTGGCAGAGCAGGACGTCGGCGTCCGCGACGGCCGCGAGTTCGGCGGGGGTCAGATCCACCACGGTGCTGTTGGCGCCCGGAACCACGACGATGCTGTTCTCGCCGGCGGCGTCGACGGTGATCGCCGCGATCCCGCTCGGCCCGTCCACCTCACGCAGGTACCGCGTGTCGACCTCGGCGTCCACGAGGGCCTCCCGCAAGTCGAGAGCGAACATGTCGGAGCCGACGGCACCGATGAACGTCACGGCTCCGCCGGCCCTCGCGGCCGCGATCGCCTGGTTGGCGCCCTTGCCGCCGGGGGTGGCGGCAAAGGCGCTGCCCAGGATCGTCTCTCCCGGCGCGGGCAACCGTTCGGTCGCGGTCAGTAGGTCCATGTTGACGCTGCCGACCACGGCGACCCTGGGAGCGGACATACTCCGAGACTAGCCCGCGTCGGCGGCCGCCGTCTCCTGTGCGGGTGTTGCGGATGCGTCGCCCTTGGTGCGGCGGAGGCGCTTCAGGATGCGGCGGGCCTCGGCGTCCGTGGCCACGGCGGGCGGTGAACCCTCCAGCGGCTTCCGGGCGGTCTCGGAGATGAGCAGGACCGCGATACCGCCGACGACGGCCGCGACCATCATGTACATCGGCGCGACGAGGTCGCTGCCCGTCGCATCCTGCAACGCCGTGAGGACGAGGGGTGTGGTGCCACCGAAGATCGACACCGCGAGGTTGTAGCCGATCGCCAGGCCGCCGTAGCGGATTCCGGTGGGGAACAGCGCGGGAAGGACCGACGGGAAGACGCCGACGAACAGCAGCAGCAGCCCGCCGAGCATCGCGAGGCCGAGGAAGACGGTGAAGTAGTGCCCGACACCGATCAGCAGGTACGCGGGCAGC
The DNA here is from genome assembly GCF_058628105.1 of Rhodococcus sp. G6(2025). Taxonomy (NCBI): domain Bacteria; kingdom Bacillati; phylum Actinomycetota; class Actinomycetes; order Mycobacteriales; family Nocardiaceae; genus Rhodococcus; species Rhodococcus sp. G6(2025). Next base: position 5,509,587 of record NZ_CP179750.1, on the reverse strand, counting down.
GACAGCGCGAAGAATCCGACGAAACCGGCCAGCAGCAACGGTTTACGCCCGACCCGGTCGGACAGCTTCCCGACGAAGCTGATGCACACCATCATGATGAGCATCACGATGATCATGAGGACGAGGCCGTGCGACTCGTCGTAGCCGAGCGTGTTCGACAGGTACGTCGGCATGTAGCTGAGCAGGCCGTAGTGCGCGATGTTGTAGGTGGCGACCAGGATGACGCACAGCACCAGCGGGCGCCAGTTCTCCACCAGGGTCTCGCGCAGTTTGCGTCCCGTGGATTCGTCTGCGAGCGAACGCTCTTCGGCCTGCTCCATCTGCTGGAACGCGGGCGTCTCCTCGAGCCGCAGCCGCAGGTACAGGCCGATCAGGCCCAGCGGACCGGCGAGCAGGAACGGAATTCGCCACGCCCAGTCCACCAGGGCGTCGGCGCTGACCACGGTGCTGATGATGGTGACCAGACCCGCGGCCGCGACATACCCCGCGAGGGTTCCGAATTCGAGGAAGCTCGAGAAGAACCCGCGGCGCTTGTCCGGCGCGTACTCGGCGACGAACGTGCTGGCGCCGCCGTACTCGCCGCCCGTGGAGAATCCCTGCACGAGCCGGAACAGCACCAGCAGAATCGGCGCTGCGAGCCCGATGGATCCGTAACTCGGGATCAGGCCGATGGCGAAGGTGCTGCCCGCCATCAGGATGATCGTGGTGGCGAGCACCTTCTTGCGGCCGATCCGGTCACCGAGCGGACCGAAGAACAGTCCACCGAGGGGACGGACGATGAACGCCGCGGCGAAGATCGCGAACGTCGACAGCAGCTGTGCGGTGCCGCTCGCCTCGGGAAAGAAGACCTTGCCGATGGTGGTCGCGAGGTAGGCGTACACGCCGAAGTCGAACCACTCCATGGCGTTACCGAGCATGGTCGCCTTGACGGCCCGTTTGACGGAGGCCTCGTCGGTGACCGTGACATCAGGTGATTCGGCCACCTCGGCCGACGTGATCGAGTGATCTGGTGCATTCATGTCGTGCGCTCCCCAGCGCAGTTATCACCCGCGCGGGGCACGTACCTGATGCACGCATCTTTTCGTCGCCCGCACGGCGATTGCTGGTCGGGTTCGGCAGCCCACGGCCCTTCGGCGCGATGCGGCCCCCGCCGATCGGCTCTGGCTCGTGGCTCGGTCCCGCCCCACCGTCCGGGGTGCGGGACTACCAGCTGTAAGAGCGATTACCGTAGCAAAGGATACCGGGGCTTGTCGGCCCGAGCCTCAGTACGCCCGGGCGTACTGCGCCGGAATCTGCGGCGTCACCTGGGCATTCAATACCAGTGCGGCTTTTCGCGGCCAATACGGGTCGCGCAGCAGTTCGCGCCCGAGGAACACGGCGACGGCTTCTCCCGACTCCACGATCCGCTCGGCCTGCTCCGGCTCGGTGATGAGCCCGACGGCGGCGGCCGGGACCGTGGTCTCGTTCTGGATGCGACGGGCGAACGGGACCTGGTAGCCGGGCCCGATCGGGATCCGGGCGGAGGCGACGCCGCCGCTGGAGACGTCGACCAGGTCGACGCCGAGATCGGCGAGGGCCTGCACGAGGGAGACGGTCTGATCCGGCGTCCAGCTGTCCGCGTCGAGGCCGGGCTCCTCGGACAGCCAGTCGGTGGCCGAGACCCGGACGAACACGGGCAACTCGGCCGGCCACACCCCCCGTACCGCCTCGACGACCTCGAGCAGGAGGCGAATACGGCCCGCGAAGCTGCCGCCGTACTCGTCGGTGCGATGATTGCTGACCGGTGAGAGGAACTGGTGCAGCAGATAGCCGTGTGCCGCATGGATTTCCACCACCTTGAAACCAGCACGCGACGCCCGCTCGGCGGCGGCCGCGAAATCGGCGACCACCTTCCGGATGTCGTCGGTCGTCGCCGCGGCCGGCGGGGTGTGGTCGCCGAAACCGATCGCGCTCGGCGCCACCGTCTGCCAGGACAGCCGATCGTCGCCGTCGAGGCTCCCGCCCCCGCGCCACGGGACGTGCGCGGAGCCCTTGCGCCCGGCGTGACCGAGCTGGATGCCCGGGACCGCGCCGAAGTACTCGAGCTGTGCGTTGATCTCCGCGAAGGCCTCGGTTTGGGTGTCGTTCCAGATGCCGAGGTCGGCGGGACTGATGCGGCCCTCCGGGCTGACGGCCGTCGCCTCGGTGAGGATCAGGCCGGCACCGCCGATGGCGCGCGTCACGAGGTGCGTCCGGTGCCAGTCGTTGGGAACTCCCACGTCGCGGCCCGTCACGTCGGCCGAGTACTGGCACATCGGCGCCATCCACACCCGATTGGGGATGGTGACTCCGCGGAAGGTGATGGGTTCGAACAGCACGCTCACTACAGCACTCCTGCCTCTGATGGTCTCGACCAGTCGCAACCTGCGCGGGGGACCAAATCATTCCCAGTCGTTCCCGCTCCGCGGTGTACAGGCCCCGGTATATAGGCTGTCTTCATGACTGCAGTGACCTCCACCTCGTCGGCCGGTGCCGCGGTGGATACCCGTGAAGCCGTCCACGCAGCGGCCCGTCGCGCCCGCACCGCGTCGCGGGTCCTCGCGCTGCTCACCACCGCGCAGAAGGATGCGGCGCTCCATGCGGCGGCCGATGCCGTGGTCGCCGCCTCCGCCGACATCCTCGCCGCCAACGCCGCCGACATCGAGACGGCCAGGGCGTCGGGCACCGAGGACTCCCTGCTCGACCGCCTGCGGCTGACCCCGGAGCGCATCGAGGGGATCGCGTCCGGGCTGCGTCAGGTGGCCGGTCTGCCCGACCCGGTCGGTGAAGTGGTGCGCGGTTCGACCCTCCCGAACGGTCTCGAACTCCGTCAGCTGCGGGTTCCGCTCGGCGTGGTGGGCATGGTGTACGAGGCCCGCCCCAACGTCACCGTCGACGCGTTCGGGCTGGCACTCAAGTCCGGCAACGCAGCACTGCTGCGCGGCTCCTCGTCCGCGGCGAAGTCGAACGCGGCGCTGGTCGTGGCGTTGCGGGCGTCGCTGGCGGCGCAGCAGCTGCCGGAGGACGCGGTGCAGTTGCTGCCGAGCGACGACCGCTCCAGCGTGACGCACCTGATCCAGGCCCGCGGCCTCGTGGACGTCGTCATTCCCCGCGGCGGCGCAGGCCTGATCAGCGCCGTGGTGCGCGATGCGACCGTCCCGACGATCGAGACGGGCGTCGGCAACTGCCACGTCTACGTCCACTCGGCGGCCGACCTGGAGATGGCCGAACGGATCCTGCTCAACTCCAAGACGCGGCGACCGAGTGTCTGCAACACCGCGGAGACGGTGCTGATCGACGCCGCGATCGCCGAGACGGCGGTGCCGAAGCTGCTGCAGGCCCTGCAGACGCACAGCGTGACGGTCCACGGGGATCTGCCGGGTCTGGTGCCCGCGACCGAGTCGGACTGGTCGGAGGAGTACCTCACCCTGGACGTGGCGCTCAAGGTGGTCGACGATCTGAACGCCGCGGTCGAGCACATCGACCGCTACGGGACCGGCCACACCGAGGCCATCGTGACGTCCGACCTCGCGGCCGCCCGCGAGTTCACCGCCCGGGTCGACGCCGCCGCCGTCATGGTCAACGCGTCCACCGCCTTCACCGACGGTGAACAGTTCGGATTCGGCGCCGAGATCGGGATCTCCACGCAGAAGCTGCACGCGCGCGGCCCGATGGGGCTCCCCGAACTGACGTCCACCAAGTGGATCGTCTGGGGTGACGGGCACACCCGCCCGGTCTAGGCGTTTCGCCCACCCCCTTTCCCTCAGCCCCTCTGCCCGTCACCCCTTCTGAAAGGAGCGAGCGTGGATCGCGCACTGCCCACCACGACGCCGTTCTTCGCGAGCGTCGACGACGTCATCGCTCGGCTCGCCGAAACCGGCTACCTGTCCGACAAGGGCACCGCGACCGCGGTGTTCCTCGCCGACAGGCTCGGAAAACCCCTGCTCATCGAGGGTCCCGCCGGCGTCGGCAAGACTGAACTCGCCCGCGCCGTCGCCGAGACCACCGGCGCCGAACTGGTGCGGTTGCAGTGCTACGAGGGCGTCGACGAGGCGCGCGCGCTGTACGAGTGGAACCACGCGAAGCAGATTCTGCGCATCCAGGCGGGCAGCGACCACAGCTGGGACTCCACCAAGGCGGACGTCTTCTCGGAGGAGTTCCTGCTGTCTCGGCCGCTGCTGACCGCGATCCGGCGCGAGGACCCGACGGTGCTGCTGATCGACGAGACCGACAAGGCCGACGTCGAGATCGAGGGTCTGCTCCTCGAGGTGCTCAGCGATTTCGCGGTCACCGTCCCCGAACTGGGCACCATCACGGCCACGCGCAAGCCGTTCGTCGTCCTCACCTCGAACGCCACCCGTGAACTGTCCGAGGCGCTCAAGCGCCGCTGCCTGTTCCTGCATCTCGACTTCCCCGACGCCGAGCTCGAGCGGCGGATCCTGGCGAGCCGGGTGCCGGAGCTGCCCGAGGCGGTGGCCGAGCAGCTGGTCAGGACCATCCGCGTGCTGCGCGGCATGCAGCTGAAGAAGCTGCCCTCGGTTGCCGAGACCATCGACTGGGGCCGCACCCTCCTGGCGCTCGGGCTCGACACCCTCGACGACGACGCCGTGCGCGCCACGATGGGCGTCGTCCTCAAACACCAATCCGACCAGCTACGGGCCGCTGCCGAGCTGCGACTGAACTGAAGGACTTCCCCATGGCTGCTGGTGGTCCACTCGCGTCCCGGTCGAAGCCGGGCGGTCCCGCGGCGCCGCACGGGCTGCCGGGGCATCTCGTCGACTTCGTCGAGGCGTTGCGGCGGCGCGGCATCACGGTCGGTCCGTCCGAGACGGTCGACGCCGGTCAGGTGATGTCGGTCCTCGATCTGCTCGACCGCGAATCGTTGCGCGAGGGGCTTGCGTGCGCGCTGCTGCGGCGGCCCACCCACCGACCCACGTTCGACGCGTTGTTCGAACTCTGGTTCCCGGCGGCGGTCGGAAGCCGGGCGGACGGGGCGATCGACACGAGTCTGCCGCGGAACGGGAAGGGTGAGATCGACTACGAGGCGCTGCGCGAGCTGATCGTCGAACTCCTCACCGACGGATCACCGGAGGCGATCGAGCTCACCGAGCTCCTGACCGCGCAGATGGTCGAGGAACTCGGCCAGTACCAGTCGGCGAACGGCCCGTCGTTCTCCGCGTACCAGGCGCTGCGGGACGTCGCGCCGGAAACCCTGCTGAAGAAGATCCTCGACGGACTCCTGGGGAATCAGCAGGACGGCGAAGCCCGAACGACGGAAAGCTACGAATCCGAGGTGGCCAAGCGCACCGCCGCCCAGCGGATCGCCGACTTCCGGAAGATGATCGAGAAGGAGACGCGGCGACGGTCGGCCGAGAACCTCGGCAAGGAGCGGGTGGCGTCGTACGGCGTGCCCCGGTTGGCCGAGGAAGTCGACTTCCTCCGCGCGTCCGACGCCGAACTGACGGCACTGAAACGCAACGTCACCCCGCTGGCCCGGCTGCTCGCCAGCCGCCTCGCCGTGCGGCGCAGCCGCAACCGGGCCGGTTCGATCGACCTGCGGCGGACCCTGCGCAAGTCGATGTCCACCGGCGGAGTGCCCATCGACCTCGTCCAGCGCAAGCCCCGCCGGGCGCGTCCCGAACTGGTCGTGATGTGCGACGTCTCGGGTTCGGTCGCCGGTTTCAGCCACTTCACCCTGTTGCTCGTCCACGCCCTGCGCGAACAGTTCTCCCGGGTGCGGGTGTTCGCGTTCATCGACACCACCGACGAGGTCACCCGCTTCTTCGATGCGGGGGCCGACCTCGGCAGCGCCATGTCGCGGATGATCCGGGAAGCCGACCTGGTCGGCTACGACGGGCACTCCGACTACGGCAACGCGTTCGGGGTGTTCGCCGAGCGGTTCACCCAGAGCATCACCTCGCGGACATCGCTGCTAGTGCTCGGCGACGGCCGCAACAACTACCGCGACCCGAATCTGGAGGCCCTGGCCCGCCTCGTATCGGTGGCGAAACACGCGCACTGGCTCAACCCGGAGCCCCGCGGCCAGTGGGGAACGGGCGACTCGGCGGCCAAGGTGTACAACGAGGTCATCAGCATGCACGAATGCCGATCCGCTCAGCAGCTGGCGTCGGTGGTCGCCGGGTTGCTGCCGGTGTGAACACGTAAGCTCGTCACTCGTGGAACAGGGAGCAGCGGGCGCGCGTCGGCGCCGCCTCGGAGTCATGGGCGGCACCTTCGACCCCATTCATCACGGTCACCTCGTGGCGGCCAGCGAGGTGGCGGATCGATTCAGCCTCGACGAGGTCGTCTTCGTGCCCACCGGACGTCCGTGGCAGAAGCAGGGCAAGGGCGTCAGCCCCGCCGAGGACCGGTACCTGATGACGGTCATCGCCACCGCGTCGAACCCGCGTTTCTCCGTCAGCCGGGTGGACGTCGACCGGGAGAAGGTCACCTACACCGTCGACACTCTGCGTGATCTGCGCAGCTACCACCCGGACGCCGAGCTGTACTTCATTACCGGTGCGGACGCCCTGGCGAGTATCCTGTCCTGGCAGGACTGGGAGGAACTGTTCTCGCTGGCGAAGTTCGTCGGGGTGTCGCGCCCGGGATTCGATCTCAACACCGAACATCTGGCCGGTCACCTGGACGCATTGCCGGAGGACGCGGTCACGCTGATCGAGATCCCGGCTCTGGCGATCTCCTCGACGGAATGTCGGCGGCGGGCCAGTCGACACCGTCCTGTGTGGTACCTCGTGCCGGACGGTGTGGTCCAGTACATCTCCAAACGGAACCTGTACAGGCCACCGGACTCCGAGCGTCTCGACGGCGCGACGACGATGTCCGAACCGGCCCCGGACAAGACCAAGAGTTAGTCAGCACTTTTCGAACCGAACTGGGAGAACATCGCGTGAGCGCAACGACCGAAGCCATCGAGATGGCACGCATCGCGGCAGTGGCTGCCGACGAGAAGCTGGCCTCCGATGTGGTGGTGCTCGATGTTTCCGAGCAGCTGGTCATCACCGACTGCTTCGTCATCGCCTCCGCCCCCAACGAGCGACAGGTCAACGCGATCGTCGAGAACATCGAGGATCGGCTGCGTGAGGCAGGTCACAAGCCGGTGCGGCGCGAGGGCACCCGCGAAGGCCGTTGGGCACTGCTCGATTTCGTCGACGTCGTGATCCACGTCCAGCACAACGAGGAGCGCAACTTCTACGCACTCGACCGGCTGTGGAAGGACTGCCCGACCGTGCCCGTCGAGGGTCTCGGGCAGCACGGCCCGGCCGACGCGAACGGTGCGGGCACCGCCGCCCAGGCGGAGGAGTCCGAGCTGTGACGGATGCCCCCCGTGCCCCGCGACGTCTGATCCTGCTCCGCCACGGGCAGACCGAGTACAACGCCGACAACCGCATGCAAGGACAGCTCGACACCGAACTGTCGGAGCTGGGTCGGTCGCAGGCCCGCGCCGCCGCCGGCGCGCTCGTCGGTCGCAGACCGATCTCCATCGTGTCCTCCGATCTGCGGCGGGCCTACGACACCGCAGTCGAGGTCGGCGACAACGCCGGTCTGCCGGTGCAGATCGACGAGCGCCTCCGCGAGACGCACCTCGGTGACTGGCAGGGGCTCACGCACCTCGACGTCGACGCGCGTGCACCCGGCGCCCGCGCCACGTGGCGCGGCGACGCGACGTGGGCACCGCCCGGCGGGGAGAGTCGCATCGACGTCGCACGCCGCAGCAAGCCGGTGGTCGCCGAACTCGTCGAGAAGCACGAGGACTGGGCGGAGAAGCCGGTGGTCCTGGTCGCGCACGGCGGTGTGATCGCCGCGCTGACCGCCGCACTGCTGGATCTGCCCGTCGACCGCTGGCCGGTGCTGGGCGGGCTGGGCAACACCAGCTGGGTACAGCTGAGTGCGTACGGAAACCCCGATTCGCTCAACTGGCGCCTCGACGTGTGGAACGCTTCTGCGAGTGTGGCCAGTGACGTCCTCTGACGCGGGTGCCGGTCCCGGGGAACGCCCCGTACTGCTCGTGCTCGCCGACTCGCTGTCGTACTACGGTCCCAAGGGCGGTCTCCCGTCCGACCACCCCGACATCTGGCCCAATATCGTTGCACGTCAACTTGGTTGGGATGTCGAGTTGGTGGCGCGGATCGGGTGGACCAGCCGCGACGTGTGGTGGGCGCTGACCCAGGACCCACGCGTGTGGTCGGCGGTTCCCCGCGCCGGTGCCGTCGTGTTCGCGGTCGGCGGCATGGACTCCCTTCCGTCCCCGCTCCCGACGGCACTGCGGGAACAATTGCGTTACGTCCGCCCACCCGCGCTGCGCCGCGTCGTGCGGACCGGCTACCAGTGGCTTCAGCCCAGGCTGTCCCCGCTGGGGTGGCCGGTGGCGTTGCCCCCGCGGCTGAGTGTCGAATATCTGGAGAGCTCCCGGGCGGCGCTCGAGTACATGCGTCCCGAGCTGCCCGTCATCGGCACCCTGCCGTCCGTGCATCGCAGCGAGGCCTACGGCAAGGTGCACGCGGGTCGCCCCGGTGCCGTTGCCGCCATCACCGCGTGGTCGGAGGAGAAGAACGTGCCCCTCGTCGACCTCGCGGAGGCGGTGCGCGCCAACGTCTTCAGCGATCAGGGTAATCCGGACGGCATCCACTGGGGCTGGGACGGACACACCGAGGTGGCTGCGTCGATGCTGACCGCGCTCCGCGCGGCGGGAGTCGTTCCGGACTCCGCCGAGGGTGCGGTTCCGGCCGACCCGGTGTCGAGCGGAGCCGAGTAGTCCGATGCCCGTCGTCGTCGTCACCGATTCTTCGGCCTCGATCCTGCCCGAACTCGTCGAGCAGTACGGGATCCAGGTGGTCCCGCTCCACGTCCTCAGCGGTGGCCAGGATTTCCGGGAGGGAATCGACCAGCTCCCCGACGACCTTGCCGGTGTCACCACGTCGGGCGCGTCGCCGAGCGAGCTGTCCGAGGCATACGCGACAGCGCTGGAACTCAGTGAGGGCGCAGGCGTTCTCGCGGTGCACATCTCCCGCCAGCTGTCCGGCACGTGGGAGGCGGGCCGCCAGGCGGCGCAGGAATTCGGCGGGCGGGTGCGGATCGTCGACTCCCAGTCTGCCGGAATGGGATTGGGCTACCCGGTCCTCGAGGCCGCGCGGGCCGCGAAAGATGGTGCGAACCTCGAGACCGCGTACCGGCGGGCGGTCGACGTCGCGAGCCGCGGGCGTTGCCTGATCGTGGTGGACAGGCTCGATCAGTTGCGTCGCGGAGGCCGCATCGGCACCGCCGCCGCGCTGCTCGGCACCGCACTGGCGATGAAACCGGTGTTGCATCTCGTGGACGGCCGGCTGGTTCTGAAGGAGAAGACGCGCACCTCGACCAAGGCGATGGCCAGGATGGTCGACGCCGCGGTGGAGCTGGCAGGTCTGGACAGGACGGCCGTCGCTGTGCATCACATGCATGCCCGGCAGCGCGCCGAGGCGGTGGCACAGCACCTGAAGGACCGGATTCCGCAGGTCAGTGATCTCGTCGTCACCGATTTCAGCTCGGTGATCGGTGCCCACGTCGGGGTGGGCGCCATCGGCATCGTGCTGTGCCCGGAACCCACCCTGCACCACGAAGACCGCGATTCATCCACAACGTCGCACTGATCCACAGGCCGATTCGGAAAGCCTGGTCGTCGCGGCAATTCGGTGGGCGGCGCACTCTACCGTCGCGTCCATGGGCATCAGGGAAGAACGTTCGAGGGGCCGGACGCGGCTCGCGTTCCTGACGTCGGGGGAACGCGATGCGGCGCCGCCCGACACACCGTCGGAGCCGGAGTGGCTGGCCGAGCCGATCGGGACCGTCCTCGACGGCGACACGACGTGGTCCGCCGAACGCCGGGGTGGATTCTCGCTGCCGGACCGGTGGCGGGACGCACGATTCGATCCCGGGCGTTCCGGGGCGCTGGTGCTCGTCGTGGTGGGGATCGTCGTTGCGACGGCCGCTGTGCTGGGAGTGCGCAGCGATCGGCCGGAGACACAGGCCGTTCCGTCGCTACCCGCAGCCGGGGTGCATTCCCTGACTCCGGCGCCGGTGACGACGGCTCCCGCCCCGGCGGCGTCGGCACCCGCGCCGGCGGAGGAGATCGTCGTCAGCGTCGTGGGACTGGTGGCGTCGGCCGGTCTCGTCCGGCTACCGCCGGGCTCCCGGGTCGCGGATGCCCTCGCTGCTGCCGGGGGAGTGCGCGACGGCGGTGACACCCTCGGATTGAATCTGGCTCAACGACTTTCGGACGGCGACCAGGTGCTGGTGGGTGCCGCGACCACCCAGGCGCCACCGAGCGCGGTGGGCGGCGCCGCCGCGGGATCGCCGGGGACCGCAGGCGCAGCGGCCGCCACGGGCGGAGGGCTCGTGAACCTCAACACGGCGACCGAGACGGAGCTCGACGCACTTCCCGGTGTCGGGCCCGTCACGGCGGCGGCGATCGTCGCGTGGCGCACGACCAACGGCACGTTCACCGACATCTCGCAACTGGGGGAGGTGGACGGGATAGGGCCGGTGCGGCTGGAGAAACTGCGCGGCCAGGTCACCCTGTGATGCCCGACGACGAACCGCGTCTTCTCGATCTGCGGCTACTGCCGTTCGCCGGGATGTGCTGGGCGGCAACGCTGATCGGCATCCTCGGAGGCTCCCGGGCGGCATGGGTCCTCGTGGCGACCCTGTCGGGAGCGGCAGTTCTCCTCGCCGCGGGACGCGCCCTGCGGGGACCGGGCCGGTGGACGGCCGCGACGTTGGCGGTCCTGCTGTTCGGGTCCTGCTGCGCCGCCGGGGTGGCCTGGCGGGTTCAGGCCGTGGAGCGGCACCCGATGACCGAACTCGCCCGGAACGAGACGTGGGTGACGCTCGTCGTCACCCTCGTCGACGATCCCCGGGAGATCGCCGGCTTCGGACGGCACGTCCTCGTGAACGCGAACGTCGTCGAGATCCGCCGGGCCACCGAGACGATCCACTCGGGCGGTGCGGTGGTCGTCCTGGCCCCGGCGGAGGGGTGGCTCGGACTGTTGCCGGGGCAGGACGTGGTCCTGCGCGGGCAGGCGAGCCCTCCGCGGCACCGGGATCTGAGCCTGGCCACGGTCCGGGTGTCCGGACCGCCCGCGGACGTCGGTCCCGCGCCCTCGCATCAGCGGTGGGCCGGCGCCCTGCGTGCGCGGTTCGCCGCTGCCGCCGCCGTCCTGCCTGCCGACGAGGCAGGACTGCTGCCGGGGCTGGTGGTCGGCGACACCTCCGCGCTGTCCCGGGAGGTGAAGGACGACTTCACCGCGTCCGGGTTGACGCATCTCACGGCGGTGTCCGGGGCGAACGTCAGCATCCTGCTGGGAGCGGTGCTGCTCCTGGTCCGAGCGGTGGGGCTCGGTCCCCGCGCGGGTGCGGCGCTGGCCGCCGCGGCCCTGATCGCATTCGTGGTGATCGCGCGACCGTCACCCAGCGTGCTGCGCGCCGCGGCGATGGGCTCGGTCACCCTGCTGGCGCTCGTGACCGGACGGCGGAAACAGGCGATGCCCGCGCTCGCGGCCGGGGTCATCGCCCTGCTGGCGTGGTCACCGGAGTTGGCGGTGAACTTCGGCTTCGTTCTCTCGGCGACCGCCACCGCAGGATTGATCGTGATCGCGCCGGTCTGGGTCGACATGCTGGTGGGCCGCGGCTGGCCGCGGGCGGTGGCCGAGACGGTGGCGGTGTCCGTCGCCGCCTTCGCCGTCACCGCTCCGATCGTCGCCGCGATGGCCGGGACGGTGAGCCTGGTGTCCGTCTGCGCGAACATCCTGGTCGCCCCCGTGGTCGGCGTGATCACCGTGGCCGGAGCGATCACCGCGCTGATCGCGGGGGTCAGTGTTCCCGTCGCGGAAGTGGTGGTGCGCGTGACCCAGTGGCCGCTGTGGTGGCTCGTCACCGTCGCCGAGCGGGGCGCGCGGATTCCCGGAGCCTCGATTGCGGTGCCCTCCGGGCCCGCCGGTGCGGCGATCGTGCTCGGTGCCGTCGCGGCGCTCGGTGTGACGCTGCGCAGACGCGGACCGCGGCTGGTGCTGGCGGGGATCGCGATCGGTGTGCTGGTGCTGTGGGCGCCGGTCTGGCCGTCGTCGCTGGGTCGCCTTGTGTGAGCGCGCCCGAATCCGGGAAACCTTCGCAGAACTCGAGGAAAGGGACGACGACATGCAGGTGGGGTTCAAGCTGATGGCCGAGACGTTCGATCCGCGGGAGATCGTGCGGCAGGCGGTGGAGGCCGAACGCGCCGGCTTCGACTTCGTCGAGGTGAGCGATCACTATCACCCCTGGCTCTACAGCCACGGTCATTCGGGATTCGTGTGGTCGATGCTCGCGGCCGCCGCGGCACGGACCGACCGGATCGGTCTGGCGACCGGCGTCACCTGCCCGTTCGTCCGATATCACCCCGCGATCATCGCGCAGGCCGCGGCCACGACCGCCGTCCTCAGCGAGGGCCGGTTCACCCTGGGACTCGGTTCGGGGGAACGGCTGAACGAACATGTCGTCGGTGGCGGTTGGCCGTCGGTGACCATCCGGCACCAGATGCTCCGTGAGGCGATCGACATCATCCGCCTGCTGTGGTCGGGCGGCTACCACTCGTACGAGGGCAAACACCTCACTCTCGACGACGCCCGCGTGTTCGATCTCCCCGACGTGCCGCCCACGATCGCCGTCGCGGCCGGCGGCACGGAGGCCGTCGGGATCGCCGCGGAACTCGGCGACGGACTGTTCGCCACCGAAGCGGATCCGGACCTGGTGAAGGCCTACGCCGGGGCCGGTGGGTCGGGGCCCAGATACGGGGAGGTGCCCCTCGCGTGGGCTCGTGACGAGGAATCTGCGGTCGAGTCGGCGCACCGGTTGTTCCGGTTCGGGTTGACCGGATGGAAGGTTCAAGCGGAACTGCCGAATCCGATCAACTTCGAGGCAGCAGCGTCGTCGATCCGCACCGAGGACGTCCGCGACGCCATGGCCTGCGGGCCGGATGTCCGGCGGCACCTCGAGGTGGCAGGCACCTTCGTCGATGCCGGTTTTGATCATCTGGCGCTGATCAACGCGGGGCCGGACGTCGACGGCTTCTTCGAGTTCTTCGCCAACGAGTTGAGTGAGCCGCTGCGGGCGCTGACGGCTTCCTGATATCGGCTGTGCTGCTGCAACTTTCGTCTCGTGGGCGCGCCGCTCGACACGCTCGGCGCGACCGGGGCGGAACGGGTTCTGTATCGTTTCGACTTCGATTCCCGATGTGCATATGCGACACCGAAACACCGACTACCATCCGGTGGCAGATGCCTGAGGTGAACGGTCTTGGAACGCACCCGCATTGGAGGGCGAATGTCGGAATCGGAGCGGACAGATCTCGATGTGGACGACGAGCTCGACGCCGGACAGGTGTGGAGAGCGCAGCGGGTCGTTGCCGCCCAGTCACTCGACGCCGAAGACTGCCGCATGCTCCTGTCCATGCTCGGCATCGCGGGTAACCCCGATGCACCGGAGGCGGACTGACGGCGGTCAGGTCACCTTCCGGTGATGGTGAGTGACGATTTCCTGCGCCACCGTCGCCAGTTTGAGATTCATGTCCTGCGAGGTGGTGCGGAGAATCTCCATCGCCTGAGTCTCGGGAATGTTGTGGAACGCCATCAGCAGTCCCACCGCCTTCCCGATTTCACGGTTGCTGGCCAGGCCTGCCCGCAGTGTCTCGGCCTCGGCGTGCTCGTGGACGGCCGCCAGCGCCACCGCCGCGAACGATGCGAGCATGATGCCCTGATCGACGGACGTGGTGTTCAGCGCTCCCGCCGTGTCGGAGAACAGATTGAGGGCGCCGACCTTGCGTCCGAGGATGACGAGTCGGAATCCGGCGGCACCGCGCACCGGTGTGTGGGCCAGCACCCGCGCCGACAGCCGCGGCCACTGCGACGTGGTGGCGAGGTCCGTCTCGAACTGGGGAGTGTCGCTGACGATGGCATCGACGCACGGTCCCTCGTTCTCGATGCGCTCGAACTCGTCGACACGGAAGGCCACGTCGTCGCTCGCCGCGGCCGTCACATAGCGGGATCCCTCCCGGAGCATCAGGCTCGCGTGGTCACAGCCCTCGACGAGCAGCGGCGCGGCGTCGCAGATGGCTTGGTGGACGTGCCCGAAATCCTGGCCTGCGTAGAGAAGATCGGCGAGGGTCGCGAACGTCGCGGCCGACCTGCCGACCGCCTGCGAGCGCGTCGTCTCGGGCACTGTCTCTCGCATCGGTTCCTCCAGCGTGCGGGCATGCGCCCGGTTCACCGATTCAGTCTGCCAGAGAGGGCGGTCCCCGCAGGTCCCGGCCGCAGGAATTCCCGATCGGACTCCGGCGACAGTCGTCCCGGGCGAAGATGACGTCATGGTTTCGCGCACCGAGGACCCACAGGTGACCATCGGCCAGGGAAGGCTGCGGGGCGTCCGCCTGGGCGGCGTTCGGTCCTGGAAAGGCATTCCCTACGCCGCGCCGCCGGTCGGCGAGTGGCGGCTCCGCGCCCCGCGCCCGCCCGAACCCTTCACCGGCGTTCGCGACTGTTCCCGGTTCGGTCCGATCGCACCGCAGAACGAGCACGGCCCGCTGCCCATCGATCCCGGTCTGACCATCGACGAGGACTGCCTCACCGTGAACGTCTTCGCCCCCGCGACGGACACCGAGCGACCGTGGCCGGTGATGGTGTGGATCCACGGCGGGGCGTATTACCTCGGTTCGTCCGGACAGCGCATGTTCGATCCGACCCGTCTGGTCGAACGCGGCGACGTCGTCGTGGTCACGTTCAACTACCGGCTCGGTGCGCTGGGCTTCCTCGACTTCTCCTCGTTTTCGACCGGGGAGCATCCGTTCGACACGAACCTGGGCCTGCGCGATCAGATTGCGGCACTGACCTGGGTTCGCGACAACATCGCGACATTCGGCGGCGACCCGGGCGACGTGACCCTGTTCGGGGAATCCGCCGGTGGCGGCGCGGTCACCACGCTGATGACGTCCCCACCGGCGGAGGGACTGTTCCATCGCGCGATCGCCGAGAGTTCCCCCGCGACATCCGTGTACGGCGGTGACCGCGCGGCGAGCATCGCCGAGTCGTTCCTCGAGCTGCTCGACATCGCGCCCGCCGACGCGGGCCGTCTCCGCGACCTGCCCGTCGACGTGCTGACGAAGGCCTGCGTCGAACTCGTCCAGCAGGTGCCCGCGCGGGTCCCCGGCACCCTGGCGGTTGCCCCGACCGTCGACGGCGACGTGGTCCCGCACTACCCGGTGGCGGCATTCCGCAAAGGCCTCGCACACCGAATTCCGCTGCTGATCGGGACGAACAAGGACGAGGCGTCGATGTTCCGGCTCATGAAGTCGCCCCTGATGCCGATCACCCCGGACGCCGTGCATCAGATGTTCGTGGCGATCGCCGCCGACCATCCCGACCTCCCGGCGGACGAGGAACAGGAGGTGGCGGCCGCGTACCCCGACTACCCGAAGAAGCGCTCGGCCATGGAGATCTCGCGGGATGCCGCGTTCCGGATGCCGACGCTGTGGATCGCGGAGGCGCACAGCCGCGTCGCCCCGACCTGGCTGTACCGCTTCGACTACGCGACACCGTTCCTGCGCGCCGCGCGGATCGGCGCCACCCACGGCACCGAGGTGCCGTACGTCTTCGGGAACTTCGGCGTCGTCCCGCACGACCCCACATTCAAGCTCGGGGGGCACCGAACCGCCGGGCACGTGTCGGAGCGGATCCAGCGACGGTGGCTGTCGTTCGCCACCGAGGGCACCCCGGACGGAACGGGCGCTGAGGTCGGCTGGCCGCGGTACGACGAGGCGGATCGCACGACCCTGCTGATCGGCAAGTCCGACGCGGTCGTCGCCGATCCGGACCGGGAACTCCGCCGGGCCTGGGGTGAGGAAGTCATCGGTTTCACCTGAGCGGCGGTGCCCCGGTTTCGTATCCGCGGAACGCGGGGATACCTCCTGAATGAGACCTGCAGCAACGGAATCGGGTCGCGACCTCAGTGTGGGGGTCGAGGAGGAGTTCTTCCTCGTCGACGAGTCCGGTCACCTCTCCGCCGCGGGACCCGACGTGGTCACGGAGGCCGGCCACGACATTCACGGGCTTCAGCGTGAACTTGCCCGATGCCAGATCGAGACGGCGACGGGCGTGTGCCACACCGGGGAGGAACTGCACGAGGAGCTGCGCAGCCTGCGACGCCGGCTGGCGAAGGCCGCCGCGGGCCGCGATCTGCTGCTGCTACCCAGCGGGACGTCCCTGATCGTCGAGGGATTGCCCCCGGCGATCACCCCGAGCCCGCGGTACGAGCAGATGGCCCGCCACTTCGGGTCGATCGTGGACACGGTGACCACGTGCGGCTGCCACGTGCACGTGGGGGTCCCGAGCCGCGACGTCGGTGTGCGGGTGAGCAACCTGGTTCGCAGTTGGCTGCCCGTACTCCTCGCGCTCGCCGCGAACTCGCCGTTCCACAGTGGGCACGACACCGCCTATCACAGTTGGCGGCACATCATGTGGTCGCGGTGGCCGTCGGCGGGACCGCCGCCGCACTTCGACTCCGCGGACGAGTACGAGGCGATGGTCGGCGCCATGATCGGAACCGGTGCCGCCATGGACCGGGGAATGATCTACTGGCACGTCCGGCTCTCCGACAAGCAGCCGACCATCGAGGTCCGGGTCGCGGACGTCGCCATGACCGCGGCGCACGCGGCGCTCTACGCGGTGGTCGTGAAGGGTCTCGTCGGGTGGGCGCTCCAGTCGCTGGACGACGGTCTCACCGTGCCGTGGCTGCGCGCCGAGCTGCTGCGGGCGCAATTGTGGCGCGCGGCCCGTGACGGACTCGACGGGGAATGCACGAGCCCGGCCACGGATCGGGCCCTGCCGGTCCGCCGGCAACTGGAATTGCTGAACGACTGCGTGGCCCCGGGGCTCGGCGCGAGTGATCGGGCGTTCCTCGAGTCGGGGCTCGACACCGTGTTGCGCGAGGGCACGGGCGCCGAGCGGCAACGGGCCGAGTTCACGCGCGTCGGCACGCTGGCGGCGGTGGTCGACCTCCTGACGCGCGAAGTGGTCAGCTGACCGGAGGTGGCGGAGTCAACTCGGCGACGCCGGCGGTGGTGGAGCCGATGTAGCCGGGATGCAGCAGTCCGGCGGATCCGACACCCGTGAGCAGGGCACCTGCGCTGGTGTCCGGTCCGGTACGCAGCGGACCGGGGTCGTCGATCAACGCTTCCACGGTCGCGGTGTCGACGAGGCTGAGGTCGATGCGCTGCCCGGCGGGCTGGTAGACGGCGAGGACGACCGGGTCGGGGTAATGCGCGGCGGTGCGGCGCATGACGTGGAACGCGGGGTCGGTGCCCAGGGCGAGCACGGTGACATTCGCGAACGATGCGAGTCGGTCGGCGACCGCACGGCCTGCCCCGCTGCGCCACGTACGCCCGTACAGGGTGAGCGCGTCGGACAGGTGGCGCTGCTCGGTGGCACCTCGCGGGCTGCCGCCCGTCGGGTCGAGCAGGGCCCGCCACCGTTGTTCATAGAACTCGCACGCGGTGTCGAAGTCGTCGTCGGACCCGGCCGCCGCGACGTCGCCGCGCGAGGGCGCTGCGGGTTCGAGGACGGATCGACCACCGGCGAACAGCGTCTCGGCGTGGCCGGAGGCAGAACAGCGGGCGACCAGTTGCACCGACCATCGGAGGAGCAGCCCGTCGCGGCAGGTGTACCGGAAACTCAGCTCATACCGTTGCCCTGCCGTGCGATCGTCGTCGAGGTCGATCATGTGCGCGTAGTCCGCGCGGATGACGCCGTCCACCTCGGTTTCCGCGGTCATATGATCGAGTGTCCACCGCCGACGCGGCCGCTGCGTGGCGATCGCCCGTGTTCGGCCTGCTCGGTCCCGGTTCCGGGGTGTCGGCGACCGTGTCCGCCACACGTGGCACGATCTTCGCGTGAGCACACCAACTCAGCTCGAACAGCTCCATCTCGTCCTCGGTGACGAGGAGTTCCTCGTCGAACGTGCGGTGGCGCAGGTCATCAGCCACGTTCGCGCGAACGCGGACGTGGCCGCGGGCGCGGATCTTCCCGTCAACCGGTTGAGGGCGGGGGACGCCGGGGCGGCCGAACTCGCCGAACTGCTCAGCCCCTCCCTGTTCGCCGAAGACCGCGTGGTGGTGCTCGAGGCCGCGGCCGAGGCAGGCAAGGACGCCGTGGCACTGATCCTCGACGCAGCCGGGGACCCGCCTCCGGGCGTCGTCCTCGTCGTCCTGCACTCGGGCGGCGGACGGGCGAAAGCGATGACCGGGGCGCTGGAGAAACTCGGAGCGGTGGTGCACCCGTGCGCCAAACTGAAGTCCGGCGACCTCATCGGGTTCATCCGCGGCGAGTTCCGCACCCTCGGCGTCCGGGTGTCGCCGGAAGTGGTGCAGACCGTGTTCGAGGGGGTCGGCTCGAATCTGCGCGAACTGGCGGCCGCGTGCTCGCAGCTCACCGCAGACACCGGCGGAAAGATCGACGTCGCCGCCGTTCAGCGGTACTACTCGGGCAAGGCCGAGGTGAGCGGTTTCGACGTCGCGGACAAGGCCGTCGCAGGCGACACCGCAGGCGCGATCGAGGCGCTGCGCTGGGCGATGCTGCGCGGCGTACCCCACGTGCTGCTGGCGGACGCGCTGGCCGACGCGGTGCACTCGATCGCCCGGGTGGCCCCGGCTGGACGGGGAGACCCGTTCCGGATGGCGTCGGAACTCGGCATGCCACCCTGGAAGATCAAGAAGGCGCAGGCCCTCGCGAAGGGATGGACACCCACGTCGGTGGGGGAGGCGCTGCGTATCGTGGCGTCCCTGAACGCCGACGTCAAGGGCGCGTCGGCCGACGCGGACTACGCCGTCGAGAGTGCCGTCGGACGCGTCTCCCGGCTACGCCAGGTCTGACACGCAGACACGACAACAGCCGCTCGATCCGAGGATCGAGCGGCTGTTGGAGAGCCTGCGACGGAAGAACCGTCAGATCTTGTTGATCGCCTGCGCGAGAGCAGACTTCTTGTTGGCAGCCTGGTTGGCGTGAATGACGCCCTTGCTGGCTGCCTTGTCGAGCTTGCGGCTGGTGGCGACGAGGAGCTCGTTGGCCTTGTCCTTGTCACCGGCCGCCGCAGCCTCGCGGAACGAGCGGATCGCCGTGCGCAGCGAGGACTTCACCGACTGGTTACGGAGTCGGGCCGCCTCGTTGGTACGGATCCGCTTCACCTGGGACTTGATGTTGGCCACGCGTAAAATCCTGTCGTCTTAAGCTGGTTACGGTCGAGAAAGCTCTGGGCGCACACATATGCACCGACAGGCGAGATTACCAGTGATCGCTGTCCGATCTCAAACCGGCGCCGGACGCGCCGGGAAATCCTGCGGCTGTGCTGCTGAACGGGTGTGCATGTAGCAGCATGTCTGGGATGACGCCCCCAGCATCGAAGTCGTCAACAGTAACGAAATCGTCGGCAACCTCGAAAGCCCCCGTCCGGAAATCGGGGGGAAGCACGCAGGCGGGTGCGAAGGCATCGGGAACCCAGCCGCGGACACGGGTGACCGCTCGGCCGCGCAAGCCCGCCCACGTGTTCGACGGGTACACCGACGTCGGGCGCTACGGGCTGGCGTTCGACGAGATGTTCGACCGCGACGGCACCGTCCGCCCGCCGTACAAGGGCGTCTTCAAGGCGCTCGAGCCCGCGGACCGAGCCGACCTCGCCGCCCGATCCGACGCCCTGGGCAGGGCGTTCATCGACCAGGGCGTGACGTTCTCGCTGTCCGGTCAGGAACGGCCCTTCCCGCTCGATCTGGTCCCCCGGGTCATCGCCGCTGCCGAGTGGACGCGTCTCGAGAAGGGCATCAAGCAGCGCGTGCAGGCGCTCGAGATGTTCCTCGACGACGTGTACGGGGAACAGCGCATCCTGCGTGACCACGTGCTGCCGAAGCGGTTGGTCACCTCGTGCGAGCACTTCCACCGGGAGGCATCGGGGATCGTCCCGCCGAACGGGGTGCGGATCCACGTCGCCGGCATCGACCTCGTCCGCGACGAGAACGGGGTGTTCCGCGTACTCGAGGACAACCTGCGTTCGCCGTCGGGGGTGTCCTACGTCATGGAGAACCGCCGCACGATGGCGCGGGTGTTCCCCGACCTGTTCATGTCGCACCGCGTGCGGTCCGTCGGCGACTACGCCTCCCATCTGTTGCGGGCGCTGCGCGCGTCCGCCGCCCTCAACGAGGCCGACCCGACCGTCGTGGTGCTGACACCCGGTGTCGCGAACTCCGCGTACTTCGAGCATTCGCTGCTCGCGCGCCAGATGGGTGTCGAACTGGTCGAGGGGCGTGACCTGTTCTGCCGCGACAACATGGTCTACATGCGCACGACCGAGGGCGAACGCCAGGTCGACGTCATCTACCGCCGCATCGACGACGACTACCTCGACCCGATGCACTTCCGGCCGGACTCCGTGCTCGGGGTGGCCGGCGTCCTGAACGCGGCCCGGGCGGGCAACGTCGTCATCTCGAGTGCCGTCGGGAACGGGGTCGGCGACGACAAACTCGTCTACACGTACGTCCCGCAGATCATCGACTACTACCTCGGCGAGAAGCCGTTGCTTGCGAACGTCGACACGTTCCGGTGCTGGCTCGACGAGGAGTGCGAGGAGGTCCTGGACCGGGTCGACGAACTGGTGATCAAACCGGTGGAGGGGTCCGGCGGCTACGGCATCGTCTTCGGCCCCGACGCGTCACCCAAGGAACTGAACACGATCGCCCGGAAGATCAAGGCCGACCCGCGCGGGTGGATCGCGCAGCCCGTCGTCCAGCTGTCCACGGTGCCGACCAAGGTCGGAGACGAATTGGTGCCGCGGCACGTCGATCTGCGGCCCTTCGCGGTCAACGACGGTGACGACGTGTGGGTGCTGCCGGGCGGGCTGACCCGTGTGGCCCTGCCCGAGGGGTCCCTCGTCGTGAACTCCAGCCAGGGAGGCGGAAGCAAGGACACGTGGGTGCTCGCGAGCCGGAGTTCCGACGAGGAGCGGGAACTCGCCGGTGAGGAGCTCGTGACCGAGCCGGCGCAGTCCGCCGAGGCCGAGCAGGGACCCGAACTCAGTACGACTCAACTGCAGCAACAACAGCAACAGCAGCAGCAACAGGGCCAGGGAGGTGATCGCTGATGCTGGCGAGAAACGCGGAATCGCTGTACTGGATCGGCCGGTACGTCGAGCGGGCCGACGACATGGCCCGCATCCTCGACGTCGCCGTGCATCAGCTGCTCGACGACGCCTCGGTGGACCCCGACCGCACGTCCCGGTTGCTGCTGCGGGTGCTCGGCATCGAAGCTCCCGACACCCAGCTCGACGTCCGGTCGGTGACCGAACTGGTGGCGTTCAGCCGCAACCAGGTGGGCTCGATCATCGACTCCCTCGCCAGCGCCCGCGAGAACGCGCGGGGAGCCCGGGAGGTCACGTCCAGCGAGATGTGGGAGTGCCTCAACACCACGTACAACGGCCTCGCCGAACGGGAACGGGCGTCCAAGCGTCTCGGGCCGCACGAGTTCTTCCGGTACGTGGAGGAACGCGCGGCGATGTTCGCGGGTCTGGCCGACTCGACGATGAGCCGCGACGACGGATACCGCTTCCTGCTGCTCGGCCGCTCCATCGAGCGCGTCGACATGCTCGCGCGGATGCTGTTGTCCCGTGCGGGCGACCGCCCGTCCTCGCCGGCGTGGGTGACGGTGCTGCGTTCCGCGGGAGCTCACGACACCTACCTGCGCACGTACCGCGGCGCGCTGGACGCCAACCGGGTGGTCGAGTTCATCCTGCTGGACCGGCTGTTTCCGCGGTCGGTGTTCCACGCCATCCGGCAGGCGGAGTTGTGTCTCGCCGAGCTCGACCACCAGCCCGACAGCCGCGTCGGACCGAGAGCCGAGGCGCAGCGCCTCCTCGGCCGGGCCCGGAGCGAACTCGAGTTCCTGCCGCCCGGCGTGCTCCTCGAGGATCTCCAGGATCGGCTCGCGGGGTTGCAGGAAACCTGCCGCGAGCTCGGAGAAGCCATCGCACTGCAGTATTTTCACGCCGCGCCGTGGGTGGCGTGGACCGATGCACGGGCCGTCGGCGGCGACGCCGTCGTGGAGGGAGAGCTGTGAGCTGGCGTATGAGAGTCGTGCACACCACCGGGTATGCCTACGACGCACCGGTCACGTCCTCGTACAACGAGGCGCGACTCACCCCGCGCGGTGACAGCAGGCAGACGGTGATCCTGAACCGGGTGGAGACGACGCCGGCGACGCGGTCGTACCGCTACACCGACTACTGGGGCACTGCCGTCACCGCGTTCGATCTCCATGCGCCGCACAGGGAACTCGAGGTAACCGGGCTGTCCGTGGTCGAGACCGAACCGTTCTGGGAGCCGGAGGAGAAGGTGGACTGGGACGAGCTGGCCAGCCCTCCGCTCACCGACCGGTTCAACGAACAGCTGAGCAACACCACGTTCGTGCCGCGCAGCCGAAAGCTCGACACCATCGCCCGGGACCTCCGCAAGGGCCGCACCCCCGACGAAGCCGTTGTCGCGGCGGCGGACTGGGTGCATCGGGAGATGGATTACGTTCCGGGCACGACGGGCGTCCACACGTCCGCGGTCGACGCCTGGGCCGAACGGCAGGGTGTGTGCCAGGACTACGCGCACCTGACGCTGGTTCTTCTGCGCAGCATGGGAATTCCGAGTCGCTACGTGTCCGGCTATCTGCACCCGAAACCCGATGCGGCGGTGGACGACACGGTGGCGGGGGAGAGTCACGCGTGGGTCGAGGCGTGGACCGGTGCGTGGTGGGGATACGACCCGACCAACGCCGTCGCGGTGAACGAACAGCACGTGTCGGTGGGTATCGGACGGGACTACGCGGACGTTCCGCCGCTCAAGGGCATCTTCTCCGGGGGCCGCGCGACAGATCTCGAAGTCGTCGTGGAGATCACACGCCTGGCGTAAAGTGCCAGCCAGATCTATCTGTGGAAAGCAGGACTAACGATCCATTTCGACGAAGGTGGGTTCAATGTCTCCAACCGCACAGGAATACGTAGAAGTCGAACCGATCTCGGATCTCAAGAAATACGTAGCTGAGGCGGTCGGAACATTCGTACTGGTCTTCGCGGCGGTGGGTACGGCGGTCTTCGCCGGAGCCAAGGTCGGGAACCTCGGTGTGGCACTGGCATTCGGACTGACGCTCCTCTTCCTCGTCTACGCCATCGGCCCCATTTCGGGCTGCCACGTCAACCCGGCCGTCACGGTCGGACACCTCGCTCTCGGCCGGTTGTCCGTCGTGAAGGCGGGGTTGTACGTCGTCGCCCAGGTCATCGGCGGTCTCGTCGCCGGTGTGGTGGTGTACGCGATCGCGCAGAGCCTGCCCTCGTACAACCGGGCCGACGACGGTCTCGGCGCCAACGGCTGGGGCGCCCACAGCCCGTCCGCCATCAAGGGACCGCTCGGCGGGGTCATCGAGAACGGTTACGGCATCGGTGCGGCGATGATCGTCGAAGTCCTGCTCACCGCGCTGCTCGTGTTCGTGGTCCTCGCCTCCACCGACCAGATCTCCGACGTCCCCCTCGCCGGTGTCTCCATCGGGTTCACGCTCGCCGTGATCCACCTCGTGTCGATCCCGATCGACAACACGTCCGTCAACCCCGCCCGCAGCCTCGCCGTCGCGCCCTACCAGAACGGCGCGCTCGCCCAGGTGTGGCTGTTCATCGTGTTCCCGTTGATCGGTGGCGCGGTGGGAGCGCTCGTCTACCGGTCACTGTTCGGCCGGTACGACCGACTGCAGAGCTGACAACCGGCCGACCCGTCCCGGACCGGCGCGACCTGCGAGCCGCACTTCTCGCGTGCGTCGTTCTCGCGCTCACCGGGGCGGTCCCTGCGACCGCGACCGCCGAGGACGCACCGCGGCCGGGACCGACCTACGTGGCCCTCGGCGACTCCCGGGCAGCCGGGCCGCTCATCGACTTCACCGAGCACCGCGACCTGTGCCTGCGATCACCGGACCTGAACTACCCGGCGAAGCTGGCGCGGCTGATCGGCGCGACCACCGTCACCGACGTCACCTGCTCCGCCGCGAAACCCGCCCACGTGATCAGCACCCCGCAGTTCGTGGGGACGGGATTCGCTCCACCGCAGATCGAGGCGCTCCGCCCGGACACCGACGTCGTGACGCTCAGCATCGGCGGGGGCGGTTCCCATCACCTGCCCGTGTCGGTGCGCTGCGCCGCTGTCGTTCCCGGCGCGGATGCCGGTTGCCGCGACAACCCACGGGCGGAGCAACTGGCGGTCGAGGGGATCGCGACGATGGCACCCCAGGTCGACGCCGTGGTGGCCGCGATCGTCGCGAAGGCACCGAACGCCGAGGTCTTCCTGATCGGGCACGGCGGTTCCGTCGGACGGCGTGGCTGCTGGCCGAACATGCCCGTGTCCGACGCGGACGCGGTTTGGCTCGAGCGATACTTCGCCCGCTTCAACCAGATCTACGTCGATGCCGCGGCCAGATACGGCGTGCGTTACATCGACATCGCGAAGGCCGCCGTGGATGGTGGGCACGACGCCTGCGCGCCGGCGGGGCAGCGGTGGTTCGAGGGCATCCTGCCGCAGTCACCCGCGGAACCGGCGCATCCCAACGCGCTCGCGATGACTGCGATCGCCGAGATGATCGCCGACGATCTGCGCCGGTGACGGCGTCACTGCCAGCTGAAGTCCGCCCGCAGTCGACGCGCCAGGATCTCGAACGTGTCCTGTGCCATCACGGCGCCCTCGCGGCGGATCCCCGCCTCCGGCACGTCCAGCACCCGGTCCAGGCGGATCCAGCTCGGACGACCCTCCGCATCCCACGCCCCCGAGCCGACCGCGATCCAGTCCCGGTCGCCGTCGTGCTTGCTCTGCGAGGACAGCATCAACCCGAGCAGGGTGTCGCCGTCACGTCCGACGACGAGCACGGGCCGGTCCTTGCCCTGGCTCGGATCCTCCTCGTATGCCACCCACGTCCAGACGATTTCGCCCGGATCCGCGCGACCGTCCAGGTCGGGGGAGTACTCCACCTTCCGTGCCCGATGGGCCGTCGGGGCGGAATTCGCGGTGACCGGACGACCCGGGGCCGGCTTCGGCGCGGCGGCCGTCGACCCGGTCAGGACACCGGCCGCGCGGTCCAGCGCGCCGGACTTCTGCAGCGCCTGGATCAGCTGCGGGCCCTTGTCCCGTGCAAGTCGGCCCAACGTCTTCCCGATGCTGCTCCACGTGCTCGCCATGGCCGCCGAGCCTAGTGCGTGTATGCCGCGGCAGCCGCAACGCGGTGGCTTGGATATCCTGACAGGTGACAGTGGCCCGGAACCGGGCCGGTGCCGGTCCAGGTAAGGGGTCCCCCATCAGCAGCTTCGCCGACAAGACGTTCACGGATCCTGCCCGGATCCGGAATTTCTGCATCATCGCGCACATCGATCACGGCAAGTCGACCCTGGCCGACCGCATGCTTCAGCTCACCGGTGTGGTCGAGGAGCGGCAGATGCGCGCCCAGTACCTCGACCGTATGGACATCGAGCGCGAGCGCGGCATCACGATCAAGGCGCAGAACGTCCGGCTGCCGTGGAAGGTGGGCGACGAGGAGTTCGTCATCCACCTCATCGACACCCCCGGGCACGTCGACTTCACGTACGAGGTCTCCCGCGCACTCGAGGCCTGCGAGGGTGCGGTCCTGCTGGTGGATGCCGCGCAGGGCATCGAGGCCCAGACGCTCGCCAACCTGTACCTGGCGATGGAGAAGGACCTCACCATCATCCCGGTGCTCAACAAGATCGACCTGCCCGCCGCCGACCCGGACCGGTACGCCGAGGAGATCGCACACATCACCGGGTGCGAGCCGGGTGACGTGCTGCGCGTGTCCGGCAAGACCGGCATCGGGGTGAAGGAACTGCTCGACGAGGTCGTGCGGCAGATCCCCGCCCCCGTCGGCGACCCCGACGGTCCGGCGCGCGCCATGATCTTCGACTCGGTGTACGACGCCTACCGCGGAGTGGTCACCTACGTGCGCGTCGTGGACGGCCGGATCTCGCCGCGCGAGAAGATCACCATGATGTCCACGGGCACTACCCACGACCTGATCGAGGTCGGCATCATCTCGCCCGAACCGAAGGCCAGTATCGGCCTCGGCGTCGGCGAGGTGGGGTACCTCATCACCGGTGTGAAGGACGTCCGGCAGTCGCGAGTCGGCGACACGGTCACCGCGGCGCGCGGCGGTGCGACCGAACCCCTCGTGGGCTACCGCGACCCCAAGCCGATGGTCTACTCCGGCCTCTACCCGCTCGACGGTTCGGACTACCCGGTGCTGCGCGACGCCCTGGACAAGTTGCGTCTCAACGACGCCGCCCTGGCCTACGAGCCGGAGACGTCGGTGGCGCTCGGATTCGGATTCCGCTGCGGATTCCTCGGACTGCTGCACATGGAGATCACCCGCGACCGCCTCGAGCGCGAATTCGGGCTCGAACTGATCTCGACGTCGCCGAACGTGGTGTACCGGGTGGTGATGGAGGACGGCTCCGAGCACGTCGTCACCAACCCGTCGTACTGGCCGGAGGGCAAGATCCGCGAGGTATACGAGCCGATGGTGAAGTGCACCGTCATCGCGCCGAGCGAGTTCATCGGCGCGATCATGGAGCTCTGCCAGAACCGGCGCGGCGAACTCGGCGGCATGGACTACCTGTCCGAGACCCGGGTCGAGCTTCGCTACGAGATGCCCATGGGCGAGATCATGTTCGACTTCTTCGACGCCTTGAAGTCGCGGACAAAGGGGTACGCCAGCCTCGACTACGAGGAGGCCGGCGAGCAGCAGGCCGATCTGGTGAAAGTGGACATCCTGCTGCAAGGCGAGGCCGTCGACGCGTTCTCCTCGATCGTGCACCGATCCGCGGCCGGCGCGTACGGCGGACGGATGACGTCGAAGCTGCGTGAGCTGATTCCCCGCCAGCAGTTCGAGGTGCCGATCCAGGCGGCGATCGGCTCGAAGATCATCTCGCGTGAGAACATCCGCGCGATCCGCAAGGACGTGCTCGCCAAGTGCTACGGCGGCGACATCAGCCGTAAGCGCAAGCTGCTCGAGAAGCAGAAGGAAGGCAAGAAGCGGATGAAGACCATCGGCCGGGTCGAGGTTCCGCAGGAGGCCTTCGTGGCCGCGTTGTCGTCCGAATCGGTCGGGGACAAGCCGAAGAAGTAGCACCGACCGCTCGGTTGTTCTCCTCCGTCGACGTCTGATCGAAAGTAGGTGCGGCACGTGGCCCTCGAAACCTGGCTCACCCGGACACTGGGAATCGAGGTGCCGATCCTCGGCGCCCCGATGGGCGGACGGGCCGGCGGGGCCCTCGTCGGCGAGGTGTCGAAGGCGGGTGGGCTCGGCCTGCTCGGCGCGGCGCGCTACGCCACCCCGGAGTGGGTGGCGAAGGAGGCGGCGGTCGCGCGGAGCATCGGCGGCGACGCCTTCGGCATCGGGTTGATGACCTGGGCGCTCGACGACGACGACGCCCTGCTCGACGCCGCGCTGGCGGAGAACCCGCGGATCGTGTCGCTGTCGTTCGGCGATCCCGCGCCCTATGTGGAGCGGGTGCACGCTGCCGGGGCGCTCGTGGTGTCGCAGGTGAACACGATCGACGATCTGCGGGTCGTGGAGGCGGCGGGCGTCGACTTCGTCATCGCCCAGGGCGGCGAGGCGGGCGGCCACACCGGCCGGATCGGGACGCTGCTGCTGCTGCAGGAGATCCTGGACTCCACCGCGCTGCCCGTGCTCGCCGCGGGCGGCATCGCGACCGGCCGTGGTCTCGCCGCCGTTCTCGCTGCCGGCGCGGAGGGCGCGATGATCGGGACCGCGCTGCTGGCCAGCCCCGAGACCATCGGACCGGAGTACGCCCGCGGCAGGCTGATCGCGGCGGGCAGCGCGGACACCGTGTACACGTCGGTGTTCGACCAGGCGCGCAGCCAGCCGTGGCCGGCCCGGTGGGGTGGCCGGGCCCTGAGGAACGCGTTCACGTCCCGCTGGCACGGCGAGAACGCCCCGGACACCGAACTCGCCGCCGCCTACGACCCCGCGGATCCCGACCTCGGTGTCGTGTACGCCGGGGAGGCGGCTGGTCTCGTCACGTCGGAGCGGCCGGCGGGTGTCGTGGTACGGCAGATCGCGGCCGACGCGGAGCGGTTGCTGCACCGTTTCGCGGAGTAGTCCGGAGTCGCGGGTCTCGGCCGGATCACCCCGTGTAGTGGGCAGGGTGGAAGCCGCTCGCCGCGGCCTTCTCGGCGCGGATGACGTGGACGACCGCGTTGATCAACGCCAGATGGGTGAACGCCTGCGGGAAGTTACCCAGGTGCCGACCCGACTCGGGATCGATCTCCTCCGCGTACAACTCGAGGGGGCTGGCGAACCCGAGGAGCCGCTCGCACAGGCGCTTCGCGCGGTCGAGTTCGCCGATCTCCACGAGCGCCGACACGAGCCAGAACGAACAGATGGTGAACGTGCCCTCCTTGCCCGTGAGCCCGTCGTCCGTGGTCTCCACCCGGTAGCGCAGCACCAGCCCGCCCTCGGTCAGCTCGTCCGCGATGGCGAGCACGGTGGCGCGTATGCGCGGGTCGTCCGAGGGCAGGAACCGCAGGAGCGGAGCGAGGAGGAGTGAGGCGTCGAGTTCGTCGCTGCCGTAACGCTGGGTGAGGACTCCGCGTGCGTCGACGCCGTGCTCGAGAATGTCGGCCTTGATCTCGTCGGCGAGGTCGGCCCACCGGTCCGCATAACTCGTCTCGCCCTGCTGCTCGGCGAGTTTCGCGCCCCGGTCGAGCGCCACCCAGCACATGATCTTCGACGACGTGAAGTGCTGCGGCTCGCCGCGCACCTCCCAGATGCCGCGGTCGGGGAGCTGCCAGTGCTCGATCGCCTCCTCGACCTGACGTTTGAGCATCGGCCACAGCGTCTCCGGCACCCGCTCACGCGATCGCACGTGCAGGTACACGGAATCGAGGATCGTTCCCCAGATGTCGTGCTGGTCCTGGTCGTACGCACCGTTTCCGATCCGCACCGGGCGCGCGCCGTCATAGCCGGACAGGTGCGGCAGTTCCTCCTCGACGAGTTTCCGCTCGCCGCCGACGCCGTACATCACCTGCAGCGGCCGGTACTTGCCGTCGTCGGCACTGGACACGTCGTAGAGGAACGCGAAGAAGTCGTCGGCCTCCCGGTCGAGTCCGAGGCTGTACAGCCCCCACAGTGCGAATGTCGAATCGCGCACCCATGCGTAGCGGTAGTCCCAATTTCGTTCGCCCCCGGGGGTTTCCGGAAGCGACGTGGTCGACGCGGCGAGCAGCGCGCCGGTGGGGGCGTACGCCAACCCCTTCAGCGCCAGGGCGCTGCGCTGCAGGTAGCCACGCCACTTGTGGTCGGGGAAGCGGCCGGTCGTGATCCATTCCCGCCAGAACTTCGCCGTCTGCCACATCTTCTCGGCAGCCTCGTCATAGGTCTGCGGCGCAGGCATGTGCGACCAGGACAGTGCGACGAACACGTTGTCGTCCTCGACCATCCGGGTCCGGGCCCGGGCCTCGCGCCCTTCCAGCCCGAGCTTCATGTTGCTGGTCAGCCGGAGTGTGGGGTGGTCGCCCGCACCACTCGACTTGCAGGTGGCGGTGGCTTCCTCGTAGACCTTGCCCGTGTACTCCCACACCGCGTCGCCGCGGTGGTAGTCGAACGCGGGCTCGCAGCTCATCTCGAGATCCACGGTGCCGTTCACGCATTTGACGGTCCGCAGCAGGACATGTTCGGCATCCCAGTCCGTGGGGGTGCGGCGATGGGAGCGGGACCGCTGCTCCACGTTGTGCCACGGGCCGAGCACGAGTGCGTCGCGGACGATGAGCCACCCCGTTTCGGTCTGCCACGTCGTTTCGACGATCAGTCCGCCCGGCAGGTAGCGGCGGGCGGCGGGCACGTTCTGCCCGTACGGCGCGATCCGGAAGTGGCCGGCGCTGCGGTCGAGGACGGCGCCGAAGACGCTGGGGGAGTCGGGCCGGGGGATGCACATCCACTCGACCGCCCCGTTCCGGGCGATCAGGCACGTGGTCTCGCAGTCCGACAGGAACGCGTAATCGTCGATCGGCGGAAACGCGCGACGGTGACGATGCGCGGCAGAGCGGGGCTGGTCGTCCGAGTGCGCATCGAGAGACACCATCTGCTCATCATCGGCCGTCGTCGTCGCGGCGTCCACCTGTGCGCCGACCACGTGCCGGCGAACGATAGGGTGGCACGGTGGACCGGATGGCGAGTTGGTGGGACGGCTTCGAGCTGTGGATCGCCGGGCTCCCGTTCGTTCCGCAGGTCGCCCTCGTGCTGCTGGTGATGGTGCCGGTGTGCCGGGGACTGGCGTGGCTGCTCGATCGCGGCCTGGCCGCAGTCTTCGTCCTGCTCAGGCGGGACGTCTCGAAGGTGGAGGAACCCTGATGCCGCGCTCACGCGTCACACTCGCGCTGCTCGCGCTGCTCGTCCTCGTCGTCGTCGCATGGCTGGTCACCCGGTAAATCCCGTTCGATGTGGGCGGTTGGTTCAGCCTCTGCTACAGTCCACGGCGTGTCTGAAGCCGCTGTACACCAGGTCCGCCATGAATTGGCGTTGATCGCTGTCGGCATGCTCGCAGTCGCCGACATCGACTGTTGTTGATTTTTCCTCGCACACAGCACTGCGCGCGAGTGACACCGTGCACGCTCGACCGGTCTCGCGCTGCTTATTTTCGTTCGCATTCCTGATTCCGCTCGGGCGATCCCTGCGTTCCTCCTCTCGCACCCCCTCCCACGTTTTTCGCACCACCCCTCTGTGACAGATCCCCAGGAAGGTTTCTCCCATGAAACGCCGTTCTCGTAGTCTTCTCACGGCCCTCGTGACGCTCGGAGCTGTGGCGCTGACCGCGTGCAGCGGCGGCGCCAGCGACACCGTCGGTGGCGACTCGGCCGGTGCCGACGGCAGTGCGGGCACCATCAACCTGTACGCGTACGCCGTGCCGAAGCCGGGCTTCGACAAGCTGATCCCCGCGTTCAACGCCACCGACGAGGGCAAGGGTGTGGCCTTCCAGCCGTCCTACGGTGCCTCCGGTGACCAGTCCCGCAAGGTCAAGGACGGCGCCGAGGCCGACTTCGTCAACTTCTCCGTCGAACCCGACATCACGCGCCTCGTCGACGCCGGCCTGGTGGACAAGAGCTGGAACCAGGACGCCTACAACGGGATTCCGTTCGGTTCGGTCGTCACCATCGTCGTGCGTGAGGGCAACCCGAAGAACATCCGCGACTGGGACGACCTGTTGCGGCCCGACGTCGAGGTCGTGACCCCCAACCCGTTCAGCTCCGGATCCGCGAAGTGGAACCTGCTGGCACCGTACGCGGCGAAGAGCAACGGCGGCCAGGACCCGGACGCCGGTCTGGCCTACATCACGTCGCTGGTGAACGACCACGTGAAGATTCAGCCGAAGTCGGGCCGCGAGGCGTCGGAGGCGTTCCTGCAGGGCACCGGTGACGTGCTGCTCAGCTACGAGAACGAGGCGCTGTTCATCGAGGGCAACGGTGACCCCGTCGAGCACGTGACCCCGCCGACCACGTTCAAGATCGAGAACCCGGTCGCGGTGCTGTCGAACAGCAAGAACCTGGAGAAGGCCAACGCGTTCAAGGACTTCCTCTACACCACCGAGGGCCAGAAGCTGTGGGGCGAGGCCGGATTCCGCCCGGTCGATCCCGCGGTGG
Organism: Rhodococcus sp. G6(2025); assembly: GCF_058628105.1. NCBI lineage: Bacteria > Bacillati > Actinomycetota > Actinomycetes > Mycobacteriales > Nocardiaceae > Rhodococcus > Rhodococcus sp. G6(2025). The sequence goes on along the minus strand of NZ_CP179750.1, from coordinate 5,477,774 downwards.
CAACCGAGTTCGCCGACAAGTTCCCCGAACCGGCCAAGCTGTGGACCATCGCCGATCTCGGCGGCTGGTCCAAGGTCGACTCCGAGGTGTTCGCCAAGGACACCGGGTCCATCGCAGTGATCTACGACAACGCAACCAAGTAAGACCGACGTGAGCGACACGACGACGGCGACGGGCGGACGCGGCACCACGGTGCCGTCTCCGCCCGTTCCGCCTACGCGCAAGAAGGTCGCCCGGGTCACCGGTGCGGTGGGACCGCTCGGCATCGGTATCGCGACGCTCTGGCTGAGCATCATCGTGGTCCTGCCACTCGCCGCGCTCACCGTGGCCTCGTTCGGCGACGGAATCGGCGGCTTCGTGGACGCGATCACCTCGCCCGTGGCGGTGGCGTCCCTGCGCGTCACCGTCGTGGTGTCGGTGGTGGTGGCCGTGATCAACGTGATCATGGGCACGCTCATCGCATGGGTGCTGGTGCGCGACGAATTTCCCGGCAAGCGGGCCGTCAACGCGCTGATCGACCTGCCGTTCGCGCTGCCGACCATCGTGGCCAGCATCGTGCTGCTGTCGCTGTACGGCCCGGAGAGCCCGATCGGCGTCCACCTCAACGCGACGCAGCCCGGTCTGATCGTGGCACTGGCATTCGTGACATTGCCGTTCGTGGTCCGCTCGGTGCAGCCGGTGCTGATCGAGGTGGACAGGGAAGTCGAGGAGGCCGCGGCCTCACTCGGCGCGGACAACTGGACGATCTTCCGGAGCGTCGTGCTGCCCACCCTGACTCCGGCGATCATCAGCGGCGCGGGGCTCGCATTCGCCCGCGCGATCGGCGAGTACGGGTCCGTCGTCCTGATCGGCGGAAACATTCCCCGAGAGACCCAGGTCGCTTCCCAGTACATTCAACAGCAGATCGAAATCGATCGGCCGGCCGCCGCGGCGGCCGTGTCGGTGGCTCTCCTGGCCATCGCGTTCGTGACGTTGTTCGCCCTCCGGGTCTTCGCCAGCCGGGGGCAGCGTCGTGAGGAGCAGGCGGAATGAAGCTCTCGGGGTCCACCCGGATCACCCTGCGCGCAGTCGCGCTGCTCTATCTGTTCGGCCTGCTGGTGGTGCCGATCGTCATCATCCTGTTCCGCACGTTCGAGAACGGGATCGGCGCCTTCATCGAGTCGATCAGCACCCCCGCCGCGATCTCCGCACTCAACCTGTCCCTGCTGATCGTGGCCATCGTCGTCCCGGTCAACGTGGTGTTCGGGATCGTGACGGCCCTCGCGTTGGTCCGGGGCCGCTTCCCCGGCCGCGGCCTGGTGCAGGCGGTGGTCGACCTGCCGTTCGCCGTCTCACCCATCGTCGTCGGTGTGTCACTGATCCTGCTGTGGGGTGCCAACGGCTGGTTCGGCGGGCTCGAATCGCTGGGGTTCAAGGTGATCTTCGGGCTTCCCGGCATGGTCATCGCCACCCTCTTCGTGACGTTGCCGTTCGTCGTGCGGGAGGTGGAGCCCGTCCTGCACGAGATCGGCGAGGAGCAGGAACAGGCCGCCGCGACGCTCGGTGCGAGCCGCTGGCAGACGTTCTGGCTGATCACACTGCCCGCCATCCGCTGGGGCCTCACCTACGGTGTGGTCCTGACCGTCGCCCGCTCGCTGGGCGAGTTCGGTGCGGTGATCATGGTGTCCTCGGGCTTCCCCGGTGTGTCGCAGACCCTGACCCTGCTCGTGCACTCGCGCTACATCGACGACCACAACACGTTCGGTGCCTACTCCGCAGCCACCCTGCTGATGGGGATTGCGCTGATCACCCTGCTTCTGATGACCCTGCTCGACCGCAAGAGGAGCACCACATGATTACCGTGACCGGCGCCCGGAAGAACTACGGGTCCTTTGCTGCTCTCGACGACGTCACGATCGACATCCCCTCGGGTTCGCTGACCGCGCTCCTCGGGCCCAGTGGCTCGGGCAAGTCGACGCTGCTCCGATCCATCGCCGGGCTGGAGTCCCTCGACTCCGGCACCGTCGTGATCGGCGGGAACGACGTCACCGACATCTCCCCGCAGAAGCGGGACATCGGCTTCGTGTTCCAGCACTACGCGGCGTTCAAGCACATGACGGTGCGCGACAACGTCGCGTTCGGCCTGAAGATCCGCAAGCGGCCCAAGCCGGAGATCGACAAGAAGGTCAACGAGCTTCTCGAGATCGTCGGCCTCGACGGCTTCCAGCACCGTTATCCGGCGCAACTGTCCGGCGGTCAGCGTCAGCGGATGGCGCTCGCGCGGGCCCTGGCCGTGGACCCGAAGGTGCTTCTCCTCGACGAGCCGTTCGGCGCGCTCGACGCGAAGGTCCGCACGGACCTGCGCACCTGGCTGCGCCGGTTGCACGACGAGGTGCACGTGACCACCGTGCTGGTCACCCACGACCAGGAGGAGGCGCTCGACGTCGCCGACCGGATCGCGGTCCTCAACAAGGGCCGGATCGAGCAGATCGGCGAACCGGAGGACCTCTACGACCGCCCCCACAACGATTTCGTGATGTCGTTCCTCGGGTCGGTGGCCAAGCTCAACGGTCAGCTGGTCCGGCCGCACGACATCCGCCTCGGCCGCGATCCCGACCTCGCCCTCGCCCAGGAGGCAGGCACGGCCGAATCGCTCGGCGTCACCCGGGCCACCGTGGAGCGAGTGGTGCACCTGGGATTCGAGGTGCGGGTGGATCTGCGTAACGAGGCGACCGGCGAACCCTTCTCCGCGCAGGTGACTCGCGGCGACAGCGCGGCACTCGGCCTGCAGGAAGGCGAGACCGTGTACGCGCGGGCCACGCGGGCTCCCGAACTCCCGGAGGCCGAAGTTCCGGTCTCCCTGTAACTCCCCGCCGATGTAGGAGGCGACTGTGGCGACCCCGGTGAATCCCGTCCGTGACAACGTTCTCATCGTGCACTGGCACGATCTGGGCCGTCACCTCGGGTGTTACGGCGCGTCCGGGGTACGTAGTCCGAACCTCGACCGGCTCGCCGCGGAGGGTGTGCTGCTGACGGACTCGCATGCGGCGGCGCCGCTGTGCTCGCCGTCGCGTGGCGCCCTGTTCTCGGGCCGGTACCCGCACAGCAACGGGCTGATCGGCCTCGCACACCACGGCTGGCAGTACCACGACGACGTCCGCACGCTGCCGTCCCTGCTGGCGGAGGCGGGCTGGTACACGTCCCTGTTCGGGATGCAGCACGAGACCGCGTATCCCAAGCGGCTCGGCTTCCACGAGTACGACGTGACGAATTCGTACTGCGAATACGTCACCGATCGGGCGTCGCGGTGGCTGTCGCGGTTCCCTCCGCAACCGTTCCTGCTGACCGCCGGCTTCTTCGAGACGCACCGCCCGTACCCGGTCGACAGGTATGTCCCCGCCGATCCCGAGGGTTTCGACGTTCCGTCGTACCTGCCCGACCGGCCGGAGGTCCGTGAGGATCTGGCCGGATTCCACGGGTCGATCGAGGTGGCCGACGCGGCCGTCGGCAGGTTGCTGCAGACGCTGGACGCCGAGGGGCTCGACGAGAGCACGTGGGTCGTGTTCCTCACCGACCACGGCGAGGCGTTCCCCGGTGCGAAGTCGACACTGTATGCGCCGGGCACCGGAATTGCGACGCTCATCCGCCCACCGCGGAGGCTGCGGGCGTCGCCTCGCGTCTACGACGACCTGTTCAGCGGGGTGGATCTCGTTCCCACCCTTCTCGAACTGCTCGGCGTCCCGATCCCCGCGGCCGTGGAGGGTGTCTCCCACGCCGGGCAGTTGCTGGGCCGGTCGGAGTCGACGGCACGCGACGTCCTGTTCACGGAGAAGACGTTCCACGACAGCTTCGATCCCATTCGCGCGGTGCGCACCAAGCAGTTCAGCTACATCGAGAATTACGCGCCTCGGCCCAAGCTCGATCTTCCTCTCGATATCGAGAACAGCCTGTCCGGTGCGGCGCTGGGCACCGAGCATCTCCGGCCGCGTCCGAGCCGGGAACTCTACGACCTGGTCGCCGACCCCGGCGAACGCGACAACCTGGCCGATACCGAGGACTTCGCCGGGACGCAGGCCGAATTGGCGCTGGAACTCGCGACGTGGCGACGGGCCACGGGCGACTCGATCCCGAGCGAGGAAGAGGGAACGGCGTACGCCCGGAAGGCCATGGAGGAATACCTCGCCACTCTCGAGCGGGTGCCGGACGTGCGTTCGGCCTACAGTTCGGACCGCGGAATTCTCGACGAGCCGCGGAGCGGTGTAGCCACGTAGGGGCGGATGATGCGGTTCCGTGCTCGCGACCTGCGCGGCAGTGGTGCACTGGAAGTGTGAGCGTCGACTGCCCGCGGTGCACTCCGCCGAAGCTGCTGCGCGAGATGGTGCGCCGCCTCGGCTGCTCGGCGACACTCTCCGGGTCCGGCGAGGCAGCGGTGACGGGTATCAGCCAGGACTCTCGTCTCGTCCGGGCCGGCGACGTGTACGCGGCGCTGCCGGGGCGGCACCGGCACGGGATCGAGTTCGCGGTCGAGGCCGCGGCGCGCGGTGCTGTCGCGATGCTCAGCGACCGCGGGTCGGACATCCTGCCGACGATCGTGGTGGACGATCCGCGTCGTGCTCTCGGTCCGTTGGCAGCGTGGGTGTACGGCAATCCGTCCGAGGCACTCGACGTCTACGGTGTGACGGGGACGAACGGGAAGACCAGCACCGCGTACCTGCTGGACGCGGGACTGCGTGCGGCAGGTGTCGGCACCGGCATGATGACGGGGATCGCCGTCCGGGGACCGAACGGGTCACGCACCGCGACCCGGACCACGCCCGAGGCATGCGAGCTCCAGCAGACCCTCGCCGCGTTCGCCGAGCACCGGATCGGGGCCGTCGCGATGGAGGTGTCGAGCCACGGCCTCGCCCTGCACCGAATCGACGGAACGTCGTTCCGGGTGGGGGTGTTCACCAACCTCGCCCGCGACCATCTGGACTTCCACCCCGACATGGACGCGTACTTCGCGGCGAAGGCGCGATTGTTCGAACCGGGGCGCTGCGCCGCGGCAGCCGTCGGCGTCGACGACGAGTTCGGACGCCGCCTCGCCGCCACCGTCACCGTGCCCCGCGTGACGTTCTCGTCGAGGACGACCGCGGCCGACTTCTCCGCGTCCGCCGTGCACGCGGACGAGGGCGGTACGTCGTTCACCCTCCACGGCGCCGGGGCGCCGAAACCGGTGCGGCTCCGGCTGCTCGGAGTGCACCAGGTGGACAACGCACTCGCGGCGATCGCCGCCCTCGCGGTTCGCGGGGTGGACCTCGACTCCGCGGTCGCCGGGATCGAGAACCTCGACACCGTGCCCGGACGCCTGGAGGCGGTGGACGCGGGCCAGGCATTCCTCGCGTTCGTCGACTACATGCACAACACGGCCGGTCAGCGACGTCTGTTTCCGTACCTCCGCTCGCTGACGCGAGGCCGGGTCATCGCCGTCGTCGGGGCGACCGGTGAGCGCGACCTCGGCAAGCGGGTGCCGCTCGGCGCGACCGCGGCCCGTTTCGCCGACACGGTCATCGTCACCGACGAGAGTCCGTACTCCGACGACGCGCAGCGCCTGCGTGAGGACGTGGCGCGAGGTGCACGCAGTGGTGGCGACGCCGAAGTGCTCGTCGTCCCCGACCGCGCCGAGGCGATCGTCGCCGCCGTCACCCTCGCCTCGCCGGGCGACGTCGTGGTGGTCGCAGGCCGTGGGCACGACCGGGTTCAGGCATACGGGCCGCGCCGACGTGTGTTCGACGACCGGATCGCACTCCACGAGGCACTCCAGCGGCTCGCCGCCGGCTAGACCAGTGGCATCTCGTGCCGGGCGAGTTCGGCGAGAATCCGCGCGACGAGATCGTCGAGATCGGCGCCGGTGGTGTCGAATGCGAGATCCGGGTTCTCGGGGGCCTCGTACGGGGCGTCGATCCCGGTGAGGCCGCGGAGTTCGCCTGCGCGCGCCCGGGCGTAGAGCCCCTTGGGGTCACGCCGTTCGCACTCGTCGACCGGCGTGCTCACGTGGATCTCGAGAAACGGCAGTCCCGCGGCCTCGTTGAGCGCCCGTGCGATCGCACGGTCCGAGCGCAGCGGCGACACCATCGACGCGATGGCGACCACCCCGGCGTCCGCGAACAACCGGGTGAGGTGACCGACGCGGCGGATGTTCTCGGCCCGGTCGCCGGGCGAGAACCCGAGGTCGTCCGAGATGCCGTGCCGTACGTTGTCGCCGTCCAGCAGGTACGCGGTTCGTCCGGCGTCGACGAGGGTCCGCTCGAGTGCGACCGCCACCGTCGACTTCCCGGACGCCGGCAGCCCGGTGAGCCAGATGGTGGCGCCCCGCTGCCCGGTCGCGGACCAGCGCCGATCCCGTTCCAGTGATGACGGGTGCCACTTGATGTCGTGCCGGGTCTGTTCGCCGGGCACGACTTCCCGGGCTTCGCCGACGGTTCCGGCGCCGACGGTGTCGTTGCTCTGCTCGTCGATGAGGATGAACGCGCCGGCGTCGCGATTGGTGGCGTAGGGGTCGGGGAGCACCACCGTGCTCGTCCGGAGCGTGATCCGGCCGATGTCGTTGAGGGCGAGTTCGCTGGGGGAGTCGTGCTCTTCGAGGGTTTCCGGATCGAGCCGGGTGTGCAATTCCTGAACGGTGGCGCGCACGGTGCGGGAGGTGTGCTTGAGCGCCACCCGGTCGCCTGCCCGCAGCGGTGTCTCGCTCAGCCAGCACACGGTCGCGTCGATCTCGCGGGCCGGGACGGGTGCGGTCGCGTCGGCGGCGGCGCTCACGACGAGATCGCCGCGGGCCACGTCGAGGTCGTCCGCGAGTTCGAACGACACCGACAGCGGGGCGACCGCGACGGACCGGTTCGGATCGAGGGTGTCGAGGATGGTGACCGTGCTGCGGGAACCCGCAGGCAGGACCACCACCTCGTCGCCGACGGACAGGGTGCCCGCGGACAGCCGGCCGGTGTAGCGGCGTCGCCGATCGTCCGTGGGACGCGCCACCCACTGGATCGGCAGTCGCAGCTCGGACGGGACCGCGGACGGTGCGGCGAGTTCGACCTCTTCGAGATACTCGAGGATCGTGGGCCCGTCGTACCAGGGTGTCGAATCCGACCGTGTGACGACGTTGTCGCCGCGGGTGGCGGACACCGGGATCACCGTGAGGTCGCGGCCGCCGAGCCGCTGCGCGAGCAGGCCCAGTTCGGATTCGACTTCCTTGAAACGGGTCTCGTCGAAGTCGACGAGGTCGATCTTGTTGACCACCGCGACCAGGTGCGGCACGCCGAGCAGGTCGGCGATCCGGGCGTGGCGTCGGGTCTGCCGGAGCACCCCGGTGCGGGCGTCCACGAGCAGCACGGCGACGTGGGCGTTCGACGCACCGGTGAACATGTTGCGGGTATACCGTTCGTGCCCCGGCGTGTCCGCGAGCACGAAACTGCGGGTCGGCGTGGAGAAGAACCGGTACGCGACATCGATGGTGATGCCCTGTTCGCGTTCGGCGCGCAGCCCGTCGGACAGGGCGGCGAGGTCGGCCTCGCCGTCGGCGTTCGTCACCGCCTCGAGGTGGTCGGTGGGCAGGCTGCCCGTGTCGTGGAGGAGCCGTCCGATCAGGGTGCTCTTGCCGTCGTCGACGCTGCCCGCGGTGGCGAGCCGCAGCAGCTGACGGGGCCGGCCGGTGGTGGTCATCAGAAGTACCCCTCGCGCTTGCGGTCTTCCATCGCGGCAACGGAAGTTCTGTCGTCGGCCCGGGTCTCGCCGCGTTCGGAGACCGTGGCCGCGGCGATCTCCTCGATCACGCCGGCGACGTCGCCGGCGTCCGAGCGCACGGCGCCGGTGATCGTCAGGTCCCCGACCGTGCGGTACCGCACCCGGAGCCGTTGCACCAGTTCGTCTTCGGTGGGCAGCGTGTACTCGGACAACCCCAGCAGGATGCCGTCGCGCTCGAACACCTGCCGCTCGTGGGCGAAGTAGATCGACGGCAGCGCGAGGTTCTCCAGTTCGATGTAGCGCCAGATGTCGAGTTCGGTCCAATTGCTCAGCGGGAACACACGGACCTGCTCACCTCGGCGAATCCGCCCGTTGTACAGCGACCACGGCTCGGGCCGCTGCGAACGCGGATCCCACTGCCCGAACTCGTCGCGGAAGCTGAGCACCCGCTCCTTCGCGCGGGCGCGTTCCTCGTCGCGGCGCGCGCCGCCGAACGCGGCGTCGAAACGGTGCGCCTCCAGGGCGTCGAGCAGGGTGCGGGTCTGCAGCCGGTTCCGGGACGTGCCGGGCCCGCCCGATTCTGTGACGCGACCCCTGTCGATCGACTCCTGCACCGACGCGACGATCAGCCGGTGACCGTCCTCGGCGAGCCGGCGATCGCGGAACTCGATCACCTCGGGGAAGTTGTGCCCGGTGTCGACGTGCAGGACGGGAAACGGCAACGGGGACGGCCGGAACGCCTTCTCCGCCAGCCGCAGCAACACGATCGAGTCCTTGCCGGCCGAGAACAGCAGAACCGGCCGCTCGAGTTCGGCGACCACCTCGCGGATGATGTGCACGGCCTCCGCCTCCAGCGCACGGAGTTCGTCCACCCGTGCGGCGCTGTCCAGCGGCGCCGCGGCGCCGATGGCGGTCACAGCGGAAGTCCGTTCGCGGCGGCGTCGGACCGATACCGCAGAACCCATTCCTTGGAGCGGCCGTCGCTCTGCCGCTTCAGCGGCGGCGGGGGCGCGAGATCGGTGTCGAGGCCGAGTTCGACGAGCACCTTCGCCACCGTCGCCTGCGGCGCCGCGACGAGATCGTCGAAACCGATGTCGATGTGGTCGAGTCCCTCGACCTCGAACCAGTTGCGCCACTGCTCATCTTGATCGCGCAGAATCCGGACGAGGTGGGCGATGCCGCCCGCGTGGTACTCGGCGCCGTCGTGCGGGGCGGGTGGGGTGGCGTCGTCGCGCCACACCTGAGTCTGCACCGCCCGCCACATCGACACCGCCTGCGCGACGACGTCACGCCGGTAGACATGGATGAAGGCGAGGTCGCGGCCCAGGATGTCGTCCAGGGCGGACCGCAGGTCGTCACCGGAGCGGTCCGGAAGTCCGGCGGCGCGGTCGAGGACGAGCGGCACCTGGTTCCACATCAGCTTTCCGCCCCACACCCCGTTGGGAGTGCGACCGAGGCTGAGCAGTTGATCGCGCCACTGCTCCGCGGTGCGGGTGTCGGCGGTCCCCGGTTCGAGCGGGGCGAGCAGCGAGAGCACCGCCTCGTCGGTGACACCCTCGAACCACTGCCGCGGCTGCGGTGATCGACTGGTGGACGGCAGGTATTGGAAGAACTCCTCGGGGTTGCCGGCGACGGTCGTGGCGCGAAGAGATTCGACGAGCAGAGTGCTGCCGCTGCGCTGTGATGCGCAGACGAGATATGAGCGTGGCTCCGACATGCCGGAAACTATAAACGCGAAATTCGGTGCCGAAATCTGGAGGAAATCGAATTAGCGTGATTGAAACACTTGGCATTTTCTGCTGCGTGTGAGTCTGCGATATCAGCGCTGTGGCGTTGTGTATTTGAGCAGGTCGGAGCAGTGTTCTGACGTAGAAATTCGGTTCGCGCCGTGCCCCGGGAATGGGCCCGCGAATGGTGAATATGAATCAGGCTGATCGAAAGAGTGAAACGGACGCTTACGGTATTCAGCCTTTTCGGCAGATGAGTACCGGACACCGGGCGTGGTGGATGAGACTCTGGCTCGTCGAGCCCACGATCGACGCGGTGAACGGATTTCGCCCGTGGCTGCCGACGGCGATCAACTGCGCACCGAACGAGTATTCGAGGAGCACTTTCATCGGCCCACCACGCTCGAGGCAGCGCGTGACTTCGACATCGGGGTACTTCTCGCGCCACCCGGCGAGGCTCTCGGCGAGCCACGCCTCCTCGTGCTGGACCAGATCGGACCAGTCGGTGAAGCGACGTTCCTCCGAGTACCACGCACCGAGGGTGGAGTGCTCGGCCCATGTGTGCACCGCGACGAGGGGAGCGCCGAAGAATGCCGCGAACTCGAACGCGTGGGCCACCGCCATGTCGCTCAGTTCGCTGCCGTCCACACCCACCACGACGGGGCGGGTTTCGCTGACCTCGTGGCCCTGGATGCCGCGCCAGACGACCACCGGACATTCGGCTCGGTTCGACACCCGCACGACATCGGAACCGGCGACCACCGATTTCATCTCACTCGTGGCCGCGGGCCCGAGAACCAGCATCCGGGCCGTCTTGGACAGTTCCACCAGCGCGTGGGCGGGCGGACCGGGGTGGGTGCTGCGCTCGACTTCCAGGTCTTGCTGCCCGTCCAGGACGATGCGCTCGGCGGCGTCGAGGAACTCATCGCCTTCGGGGTGACCGTCCGCGGAATTCGGATGCTTGGGTAACACGTGGACGAGGCGCAGCGGCTCCTCGAAGCGCCTCGCGGCGGATGCAGCCCACGCCGCCGCCTCCAGCGCGCCGTCCGATCCGTCGATGCCTGCCACGATGCCGCGTCGAATCCGTGCTGTGCTCATGGGGGTGCTCCTCACCTCCATTCCAGTTTGGTCCAGGACGGCGGCGACGCGCCAGAGGTAAATCGGTCGGCAGCCGATCCCGGCGCGATCTCGATGCGATCGACGCGGTCCGCGAGGATACTCGAGTGAACGGCGAGCGACGACAGCCAGGACGACAGCCAGAAGGAGAGCGACAGCCCACCATGAAGACGCGGACGAGCGGCTCGGGAGAGGGAGGCGAAGGTGACACTCCCTCGCAGTTGATAGATGCGCGAATCGAGGAGCTGGGTGATTGGCGGGGCGAGACGCTCGCCCGGATCCGTGCCCTCGTCACGCAGGCCGACCCCGACGTCGTCGAGGAGTGGAAGTGGCGAGGGGTGCCGGTATGGTCGCACGCCGGAATGATCTGCACCGGTGAGACGTACAAGAATGCGGTGAAGGTGACGTTCGCCCAGGGCGCTTCGCTGAACGACCCGTCAGGCCTCTTCAACTCCAGCCTCGAAGGCAACACTCGGCGTGCCATCGATTTCCACGAGGGCGACACGATCGACGCCGAGGCGTTCCAGGCGCTCGTCCACGCCGCCGTGGCGCTGAACATCTCCTAGCGTACGGGCCAAGGGTTTTCGGCCGCTGCGACCCGTTTCACCTGGGGTTTCCCTGCGTTTCGGTGGCGCGGTGAACCGGAGGCACGGGTGAACCGTGTGTACTGCTGAGAGGTGGTGACCGATGCCGGATGCCCAGACCGAGCTGATGCACGCCCTGTACGAGGAGCATGCCCCCGCGGTGTGGCGGTATGCCCTGCGGCTGACCGGCGACCGCGCCCGCGCCGACGACATCGTGCAGGAGGTCCTGCTGCGAGCCTGGAAGCATCCGAACGTGCTCGACCAGTCGGAGTCGTCGGCCCGGGCGTGGTTGTTCACGGTCGCCCGGAACCTCGTGTTCGACGAGCACCGCAGCGCCCGCTCCCAGCGTGAGATCGGGATGAGCTCGACACCCGAACGCGCCGCCCCGGACAGCTCGGACGGCGCACTCGACGCCTGGATGATGGGTGATGCGCTGGCCCGGCTCAGCCCCGACCATCGTGCGGTTCTCGTGCTCGGCTACTACCGGGGAATGTCGACCCACCAGATGGCCGACGAACTCGGAATACCGGAGGGAACGGTGAAATCCCGCATGCACTACGGATTGCGGGCCCTTCGATTGGCTCTGCAGGAAATGGGGGTGACCCGATGACGTTCGACGACTTCGAGTCGCACGAGGATCCCTACGTCCGCTGGGACGCCGCATATGTGCTCGGTGCGATGTCCCCGAGCGATCGGCGCGAATACGAGGCGCACCTCGCCCACTGCGCACAGTGCTCGCAGGCCCTGTCCGAACTGGCGGGCATGCCCGGGTTGCTGGCCCTGATCACACCGGAAGAGGCGTTCGGCACGCTGCCTGGGAACGCCGCGCCCGCGGATGCGGAGACCCCCGCACCACGTGTGCTGACCCAACTGGTGGGGACGGTACAGCGGCGCCGACGGCACCGGCGAGCGGCGACGGCCCTCGCGGCGGCGGCCGCCGTGATCGCCGTCGCCGTCCCGGTGGGGGTGCTGGTGACGCAGGACCGGACCCCGGCCGCCCCGGTCACGGCCATGCCCGTCCCGGACCACACCACCGAGGCGGTGTTCACCCCCGTGGTTCCGACGACGATCACCGCGAGCGCATCCGTCGCGTCGACATCCTGGGGCACCGTCGTCTTCGTCGAGTGCTCCTACGAGGACACGTGGCCCGGCGACGGTCGCTACGGCGCCGACACCGAGGGCTACGCGCTGACCGTCACCGACCGCACTGGAATCGTCACCACACTGGCCACCTGGACCGGTGAGGCCGGCACGACGGTGCGGCCCACGGCCACCACCAGCCTGCCCGTCGACGCGATCGAGAGCATCGACGTGCGATCCGACGACGACCATGAGGTACTGCTGACCGCGGCGTTGTGAGCGAGCCGCCAGGGAGTCGGGTCGGTTTTCATACCTCCTGCACGCTCCACCGTCGTGTTTCGTTCGTCACGAACGTTTCCGGAAAAATGTTCTGCCACCGGTGAACCCGACCGGTACGTCGTTCGTGTGTATATCCAGTGGGTGACCGCAGGTCGCCCCACCCGATCCACGACACGGGGGTCTGCCGATGAATCTCACGGATCACGAGCCACGGACAACCGGTCGGAACATGCGCGTCGCCGACTACATCGTCGCGGCGCTGGCCGCAGAGGGGGTCGAACACGTCTTCGGTGTGGGAGGCGCGAACATCGAGGACCTGTACGACGCGCTGCACCGCTCCCACGACGTCGAGGGCGTCGTCGCCAAACACGAGTTCTCGGCGACGACGATGGCCGACGGGTACGCCCGGACGTCGAACCGGATCGGTGTTGTCGCGGCGACGTCGGGCGGGGGTGCGCTCAATGTGATCGCCGGTCTCGGTGAAGCATTCACGTCGCGTGTGCCGCTTCTGGCGTTGGTCGGGCAACCACCGACGACGCTCGAAGGGATGGGCGCATTCCAGGACACGAGTGGACTGGCGGGGTCGATCGATGCGACCCGGTTGTTCGGTGAGGTGTCCGTGTACTGCGCGCGCGTCGAGTCGCCGCTCGACCTCGAACGCCAACTCGCCGAGGCGCTGGCCGCCGCGCGACGCGGCGGGCCCGCGGTTCTCCTGTTGCCGAAGGACATTCAGCAGTCGCTCGGTGAGTTCCCGGAACCACGTCGAGCGGTCCCGACCGCACCACGCACCACCGCGGCGGAGATCGCACGGCTCGCCGAGGCCCTCCGCGACGACTACGGCCGCGTCACCGTCATCGCCGGAGACGAGGTCGCGCGAGCCGGCGCGCGAGGGGAACTCGCGGAACTCGCGCACGTGCTCGGCGCCCGGGTGGCCGTCACGCCCGACGCGAGGGACGTGCTCGATCCCGCGGCGCCCGGTCGGCTCGGGGTCACCGGCGCGATGGGGAATCCGGATGTCGTCGACGCACTGCAGGATTCCGACGTCTGCCTGCTCGTCGGCACGCGACTGCCGGTGATGGCACGCGGAGGTCTGGACGGGGCGCTCGAGAAGACGCTGGTGTACAGCGTGGGCTCGGCGAAGCCGTATCTGCATGCCCATCACGTGCCGACGCGGGATCTGCGGGCGACGCTGCGCGGGCTCGTCACCGAAATCGGGTTTGCGGCCTTGCGGGCGCCCGTCGCGCAGAGCGAGCCGACCCCGATCGACGTGCCGTCGTCCGGCACGTCGGGCCTGGGCTACACGGACGCGGTGAAGGCGCTCGCCGCGGTGATGCCAGCGGGCGCCGACGTGTTCGCCGACGCGGGAAACACGGGTGCCGCTGTGGTGCATCATCTTCCGGTTCCGAGCGGAGGCCGGTTCGTGGTGGCGCTGGGAATGGGCGGGATGGGCTACACGTTCGGCGCCGCGATCGGTTCCGCCTTCTCACGGGGCCGCCGCACGTTCGTGATCGCAGGCGACGGTGCGTTCTACGCACACGGGCTCGAGATCCACACGGCCGTCGAGTACGACGTGCCGGTCACGTTCGTCGTGTTCAACAACAACGCCCACGCGATGTGCCTGACCCGCGAGCAGGTGTACTTCGAGGGCGCATACACGTACAGCCGGTTTCGTCCCGCCCACATCGCGGCGGGAGTCGGCGCACTGTTTCCCGGCTTGCCGTCCCACACGGTCGACACGCACGCCGGCCTGGCCGACTCGCTACGCGCCACGGCCGGCTCGGCGGGGCCCGCTGTCATCGAAGTCGCCTGCGACGCCGACGAGTTGCCGCCGTTCCTGCCGTTCCTGCCCGCACGACGCCCGACCGAGAGATCCGAATCCCGAGAAGGAGCACGCAGATGACCGCTCGAGAGATCGCCCCGCTGCCCGACCTTCCCGCCGACCTGCCCGGCCTCGTCCGCATCGAGACCTCCGACCGTCAGGCGACGACACCGATCATCATGGACATGCTGAGGTCGGTGTATCCGCACGACCAGGTGTTCGGAAAGTACTGCACTGTCAACGAATACATCGACTGCCCGCCGGACGAGGTGTTCCGTTACCTCTCCCACACCCGCAGCCTCGCGGAATGGACGTACAGCCTCCGCGGATTCACCCCGGCCGGAGAACCGGGGCTGTGGCTCGCGTACGACCGCCTGGGCGACACCACCGAGATCTACACGCGCACCGTGGCACACCCGGCCGCGATGACCGTCGACTATCACTGTGCCTGGGACCAGGGCAAACACCTGTGGATGGTGTATCTGATGCGGGTGGTGGACGCGCGCACGGTCCTGGACGTCGACGGATCCGTCGTGCTGTGGACCAACTGCCACCATCCGTTCTACGACGACAATCCCTACCCCGAGACCGCTCCCGCAGACCGGGTTCCGTGGGTGGGCGACTTCTGGGACATGTTCGCCGCCGGACACCGACTGGAGATGAGCAATCTCAAGGCGATCTGCGAATACCGGTGGGCGAACGACCTGCCCGTGACCCCGACCTGGATGAGTGAGTGAGACATGGACACCGTCAGCCTGATCGACATTGCCGGCTACCTACCCGAGAACCGGGTGGAAGCGGACTATTTCGCCCAGTTCGCCGCCTCCGACCGGCTCGCCGAGAACATCATGTTCCGGGCGCCGAAATTCCGCCACCACATCGCGAGCGACGAGAACGCCGTCGACATGGCGGAACGTGCAATCGCCCCGCTGGTCGAACGGAGCGGCGCCGAACTCGTCTCCAACGTGGACATTCTCATCACCCACACCCAGCTGCCCGACGTCCCGATCCTGGGCACCGGCGGAGAACTCGCGCGCCGGATGGGGATCACCCCGGAGTGGGTGGTGGACCTGCACAACGGCGGCTGCGCGTCGTTCGTGTACATGATCAAGCTGGCACGCCGGATCATGCAGACCGGGGACGCGTCGACCGCCCTGATCGTGTCGGTGCAGAACAGCGCCGGCCAGATCTTCACGCAATCGGACGTGCGCGCGCTGGCACAGTCGGCGGTGCCGGGTGACGGCGCGGGCGCATGCCTGCTGGTGAAGTCGGAGGCCGCACCGGTGCTGGGGCTGGAGTGCCGGACCTACCCCGAGTTCGCCGGAGACATGACGGCCGCCGTCGATCCGCCCCGCAAGTACTGGGAGGCGGGCACCGGCCAACTGCACATCGGGTTCACCGAATCGAGGATCGCGAAGGTCTTCGCCCGCGGAAACCGGCTCGTCCCCGAGGTGGCGCTCGCGGTGTGCAAGCAGATCGGCATCACCCCCGACGAGATCGACACCCTGGTCACCAACCAGCCCAACCGGCTGTTTCTCCGCAACTGGCGGGACGCACTCGAGCTTCCGGCGGAACGACACCCCGACACGTTCGACGAATGCGGGAACCTGTTCGGCGCCGCGATCCCCGTCACCCTCGACATCGAGAACCGGGCAGGCCGAATCCCCAACGGCTCGCTGGTGATGATGTCCGCGTTCGCGCACGCCGGCGACTTCGCCGGGGCCGGGGCCATTCGGTGGGGCGCAGCCCCGGCGGGGGTGTGAAATGACGACACAGACCATCGCGGGACCCGGTGTGAGATTCGATCTCGCGCTGAGCGAGAACCCGTTCGCCCCGCTGCCCTCCGTGCTCGCCGCGCTCGACGGTGTGATGCGCCGGGCGCATCGGTATCCGGAGTTCCTGCCCGACCGGCTGATCCAGGTCATCGCGGATCACGAAGGGCTCGACACCGAACAGGTGGTGGTGGGCGCCGGCGCCACCGGCGTCGCCCTGCAGGTCATGCGCTCCGTCGCCGGGCCGGGGGAGCGGATCGTGTTCACCGCGCCGACGTTCGACGGGTACCCGATCATGGCGCGCATCGCGGCACTCGACGCGGTACCGGTACCGATTCTCCCGGACGGCGGGCAGGATCTGGCCGCGATGGCGGCCGCGATCGACGACCGCACCCGGCTCGTCGTCGTCTGCCGCCCGCACAACCCCACGGGAACGCTCGTCGACCCCGCCGAACTGGCGGACTTCCTCCGTCATGTTCCGGACCGGGTGGTCGTCGTCCTCGACGAGGCCTACGTGGAGTTCGTCGACCGCCGACAGGTCCTGGACGTGCATCGCATCATCGCCGAACACCCGAACGTCGTGTTCCTGCGAACGTTCTCCAAGGCGTACGGACTGGCCGGGTTGCGTATCGGATTCGGCTTCGCGGATGCGGCACTGGCGCGGACGATTCGAACGCTGCAACTGCCGTTCGGGATGGGCAGCGCCGCCGTTCCCGCGGTCACGGCGTCGTACGCCGCCGAGCACGAGCTCCGTTCCCGGGTGGCTGCCATCGTCGCCGAGCGCGAGGAACTGTGGCGTACGGTGAGGGCGGCGGGAATTCCGGTCCCGCGCAGTCACGCCAACTTCCTGTACCTCCCCGGAGGGGACGTCGGTGACGCACTGGCCCGTGCCGGCATCCACGCGCGCACCTACCCCAATGGTGACGCGCGGATAGCGGTCGGGAACCCGGATGCCGGGCGTGCGGTGATCGACGCGCTCAGGCCGACAGCGCCCGGTACCGCTGCAGCTCCGTGTGGGTCTGCGAGTATCGGTCGAGCATGACATCGAGCAGCCGGGGGTGCGGTCCGATGGTGGCCGCGTAGGTGATGCCGGGGCCGCAGGATTCCGCCGCACGGCTCACCCGATCGGTGAGCAGTCCCGGCGCCAGGAACCACGGCGCGATCACGATGCGCTCGGCACCGGCCTGCCGCAGCGTCGAGATCGCCTGCTGCACCGTCGGTTCCGCCGACGTCGCGAAACACGTCACCGCTCCCGACCATCGGGTGCCCGCGACGAGCGATCCGGCCAGCTCGCGAGTGCGGTCGTTCGCGGCCGGGTCGGACGAGCCGACCGCGGCGAGGACGATCCCGAGACCGGACTCACCGGCGGAACCGCCGGCCTCGCCGATGCGGTCACGGACGGCCTCGACCAGCCGCGCGTCGTGCCCGAGAACGTCGGCCTGCCGGACGTGCAGGTGCGGGTGACGGAGGCGGGCGGCGTCCAGGAGCGCCGGAAGATCGACGCGGGCGTGGAACGCGCTGCCCAGCAGCATCGGCACGACCACGGCGGCGGAATGCCCCTCGGCGGCGACCGCGTCGAGCACCTGGTCCACGGACGGCGCGTTGAGGTCGAGGAAGCACAGCCGGACGTCGAGGTCCGGTCGCTCCGCCCGGAGCGCCGACACGGCAGCCGCCACCACCCGCGCACTGCGGGGGTCGCGACTGCCGTGAGCGACAGCGATCAGCGGGGTCATCGCACTAGACGCGCTCGCCGAGCTCCACCGCTGCGATGGCATCTCCGACGAGGCCGGCCGCGAGCGTGTTGCCGCCGGCCGGGTCGATCAGCAGGAAGCTGCCGGTGTGGCGGTTCACGGTGTAGTCGTCCGCCACGATCGGCTCGGCGACGCGCACCGAGATCTTGCCGATCTCGTTGAGTTCCAACGACTCCGGGCTGGGCTCCGAGGTGAGCTCCTGCTCGTTGAAACGCTCGACGAGTGTGCCGACGATGGCCTGCGTGGTGCGGGTGCCGTGCTTGAGCAGCAGGCGGGCACCGGGACGCAGTGGCTTCTCGGCCAGCCAGCACACCGTCGCGTCGAACTCGCCGAGCGGCTCCGGGGCGTCGGCGGGGGAGGCGATGACGTCGCCGCGGGAGACGTCGACGTCGTCGGCCAGCACGAGAGTGACGCTGCGGCCGGCGTGGGCGCTGTCGAGTTCGCCGTCCGCGGTGTCGATGCGGGTGACCGTGGTCCGGACACCGGACGGCAGGATCACGACCTCGTCGCCCGGAGTCACCTCACCCGCGGCGACCTGCCCGGCGTACCCGCGGTAGTCCGGGAACTCCGGGGTGCGCGGACGGATCACGTACTGGACGGGGAAACGGAGACCGACCCGGTGGGGTTCGGCGTCGACGGGCACCGACTCGAGATGCTCGATGAGCGTGGGGCCGTCGTAGTACGGGGTGTTCTCCGAACGCACCGCGACGTTGTCGCCGTGCAGGGCCGACACCGGGATCTCGACGACGTCCTCGGACGCCCAGCCGAGCGAACTGGTCAGCGAGTTGAACTCCGCCGAAATGTTCGCGAACACGGTGGCCGGATCCTCGACGAGGTCGATCTTGTTGACGGCCAGCACCAGCTTGGGGACGCCGAGCAGCGCGAGAACGGCGGCGTGCTTGCGCGTCTGGGAGATGACACCCTTGCGGGCGTCGACCAGCAGGATGACCATCTGCGCGGTGGATGCACCCGACACCGTGTTCCGGGTGTACTGCACGTGCCCGGGAGTGTCGGCGAGGACGAACGAGCGGCGGGGGGTCGCGAAATACCGGTATGCCACGTCGATCGTGATGCCCTGTTCGCGCTCCGCACGCAGACCGTCGACCAGCAGGGACAGGTCGGGGGTGGACAGCCCCTTGTCGACCGACGCCCGGGTGACGGCGTCGATCTGATCGGCGAGAACCGATTTCGTGTCGTACAGCAGACGGCCGACGAGGGTCGACTTGCCGTCGTCCACACTGCCGGCGGTGGCAAGCCTCAGAAGGTCGCTCATGATCAGAAATAGCCCTCTCGCTTGCGGTCTTCCATGGCCGCTTCGGAAACTCGGTCGTCGCCACGGGTTGCGCCGCGCTCGGTCAGCCGGGACGCTGCGACCTCGGCGAGGATCGCCTCGTTGTCGCCGGCGTCGGAAAGAACTGCGCCCGTGGTGGATCCGTCGCCGACGGTGCGGTACCGCACCGACAGCGTCTGCAGGTCCTCACCCTCGGACGGTCCGCCCCACACACCGGGAGTCATCCACATGCCGTCGCGCTGGTACACCTCGCGCTGGTGCGCGTAGTAGATGCTGGCCAGTTCGACGTTGTCACGGGCGATGTACCGCCAGATGTCGAGTTCGGTGAAGTTGCTGAGCGGGAAGACGCGGACCTGCTCACCGGGGGAGTGCTTGCCGTTGTACAGGTTCCACAGTTCGGGGCGCTGCTTCTTCGGGTCCCACTGGCCGAATGCGTTGCGCAGCGAGAAGATGCGCTCCTTGGCGCGGGCGCGCTCCTCGTCGCGTCGGGCGCCACCGAAGACCGCGTCGAAACGGTTCTCGGCGATGGCGTCGAGCAGCGGAACGGTCTGGAGGGGGTTGCGGATCCCGTCGGGGCGTTCGGTGAGCCGGCCGTCGGCCAGGTAGTCCTCGACCTTCGCCACGTGCAGACGCAGGTTGTACTTGGACACGACGTGATCGCGGAAGTCGAGGACCTCCTGCAGGTTGTGTCCGGTGTCGACGTGCAGCAGCGCGAACGGCAGCGGCGCAGGCCAGAACGCCTTGATCGCCAGGTGCAGCAGCACCGTGGAGTCCTTGCCGCCGGAGAACAGGATCACCGGGCGTTCGAACTCGCCCGCGACCTCACGGAAGATGTGGATGGCTTCCGACTCGAGGGCGTCGAGCGTGTCGAACTGCGACCCGTCCAACTGCGGCCGGACTGCGGATTCGGCGAGGGAATGGGAAATGTCGATGGTCATGAGGCGTGCAACCCGCATTCTGTCTTGGCCTGACCGGCCCAGCGGCCGCTGCGCGGATCGCTGCCGGGGGCTGGCTTGCTGGTGCACGGAGCGCACCCGATGGACGGATATCCCTCGTCGACGAGCGGATTCACCAGAATCGAGTGCTCGTCGATGTAGGACTGCATGTCTTCGTCGGACCACGCGGCGATCGGGTTGATCTTCACCAGACCGAACGCGTCGTCGAACGAGATCAGGGGGGCGTTGGCGCGGGTGGGCGCCTCGACCCGCCGGATGCCGGTGACCCACGCCTTGTAGCCGGAGAGGGTCTTCTTCAGCGGGGCGACCTTCCGCAGTGCGCAGCACCGGTTGGGTTCGCGGGCGAACAGATCCTTGCCCTCCGCCGCATCCTGTTCGGCGACACTCGCCTCGGCCCGCGCGTTGATCACGTTGACGCCGTACACCTGCTCGACGGCGTCACGGGTGCCGATGGTTTCCGCGAAGTGGTATCCGGTGTCGAGGAACAGCACGTCCACACCGGGATGGACCTGGGCGGCGAGGTGGACCAGAACGCCGTCCTGCATGTTCGAGGCGACGATGTAGTCGCTTCCGAACGTGTCCTCGGTCCACTGCAGCAGTTCCTGCGCAGAGGCGCCCTCGAGACTTGCCGCCCCCTGCGCGGCAAGGAGCCGTAGGTCGTCCTGGGTGGCTGTGGCGAGATTCAACGCAAGTCTCCTTCGTCTGCGCGCACGACCCATTCCGCGAAGCGTTCACCCTCGTTGCGGTGCTTCACGAAGTGGCGGACGACGCGATCGATGTAGTCACCGAGTTCGGTGCTGGTGACCTTGTGCTGGCGAAGCTTCCGGCCGAAGGCCGAATCGAATCCGAGGCTGCCGCCGAGGTGAACCTGGAAGCCCTCCACCTGGTTGCCCTCGCCGTCGTCGACGAGCATCCCCTTGAATCCGATGTCGGCTACCTGCGAGCGGGCGCAGGAGTTCGGGCAGCCGTTGATGTTGATCGTGATCGGCACGTCGAGCTGCGCGTTGATGTCGGCGAGCCGCTGCTCGAGTTCGGGAACGAGCACCTGCGAGCGCTTCCGCGTCTCCGCGAACGAGAGCTTGCAGAACTCGATGCCCGAGCACGCCATCAGGTTCTTACGCCAGTGCGACGGACGCGCGGGCAGGCCCACCTCGTCCAGGTCGGCGATCAGCTGCTCGAGCTTGTCGTCGGCGACGTCGAGAATGATCAGCTTCTGGTACGGCGTGAAGCGGATCTTGTCGCTGCCTGCCCGCTCCGCGGCGTCCGCGACCTTGGCCAGGATTGTGCCGGACACGCGACCTGCGATGGGGGCGACGCCGACGGCGTTGAGACCGTTGCGGGTCTTCTGCACACCGACGTGGTCGATCGGCCGGGTGGGCTTCTCCGGCGCGGGGCCGTCGATGAGCTTGCGCTTCAGGTACTCGGTTTCGAGGACCTCGCGGAACCTCTCGATACCCCAGTCCTTGACCAGGAACTTCAGGCGGGCCTTGTTCCGCAGCCGGCGGTAGCCGTAGTCGCGGAAGATCGACACGACGGCCTCCCACACGTCGGGAACCTCGTCGAGCGGCACCCAGACGCCGACCCGCTGCGCCAGCATCGGGTTGGTGGACAGCCCGCCGCCGACCCACAGGTCGAGGCCGGGACCGTGCTCGGGGTGGTTGACCCCGACGAACGCGACGTCGTTGATTTCGTGCACCACGTCCTGCTGACCGGAGATCGCGGTCTTGAACTTGCGTGGCAGATTCGAGTACTCGGGCTTGCCGATGTAGCGGCGGACGATCTCATCGATCGCGGGAGTGGGGTCGAGGACCTCGGTCAACGACTCACCGGCCAGCGGTGAACCCAGGACGACGCGGGGGCAGTCACCGCACGCCTCGGTGGTCTTGAGGCCGACGCCTTCGAGGCGCTTCCAGATCTCCGGGACATTCTCGACCTCGATCCAGTGGTACTGGACGTTCTCGCGGTCCGAGAGGTCGGCGGTGTCGCGCGCGAACTCGGTGGAGATACCGGCGATGGTGCGCAGCTGCTCGACGTTCAGGGCGCCGGCGTCGCAGCGGACCCGCATCATGAAGTACTTGGCTTCGAGCAGGTCGATGTTCTCGTCACCGGTGAAGGTGCCGTCGTACCCCTGCTCGCGCTGGGTGTAGAGACCCCACCAGCGCATACGGCCACGCAGGTCACCCTTGTCGATGCTGTCGAAGCCCTGCTTCGAGTAGATGTTCTCGATACGGGCCCGGACGTTGAGCGGGTTGTCGTCCTTCTTGGCCTGCTCGTTGGCATTGAGGGGCTCGCGGTAGCCGAGGGCCCACTGGCCTTCGGCGCGTCGCCGAGCCGGCTTCGCCGTGCGCGTACGCGCGGGTGCTGCGTCAACGGCAGCGGGGGAGGCGTCGGTGGTCGACGTCATGGAGCACTCCTGAATCTCAAGATGCACCGGCTGAGGCCGAGGAGGAGGGCTGATCCTCGCTCGGGGCATTCGAATCCGGCCGGAAGTCGAGAAGAATGATGAACGGGCTGACAGGCTGAATTACTGCGCGATACAGGGCAGACAACAACAGCTGCAGACACGCTTGAGATCGACGTGACGACGCGCCACAAGTCGCACTCCGGGTCCGGTCATGCCGACCATTGTGCCACGTCAGATCGCTCACGCAGAGCCGGGCACCGATTTCCACCATTTTTGCGGGAAATATCACGAGGAGGGGCCCGCGACGGCCGGGTGGACACCGGAGGTGAGCCGACCATGGAGACTGTAAGGGTGAACGGAACGAGCACTACCACGGTCGGACGCGACGAGGCGGCGGCATTCGCGCTGCCCGGGAGTGCGTTGAAGGGTGTGGGGAGCCGCCCGTTCGGGATCTATGTGCACGTGCCTTTCTGTGCCACACGCTGCGGATACTGCGATTTCAACACGTACACGGCAGGCGAGCTGGGGACGTCCGCGTCGCCGCAGTCGTGGATGGAAGGTCTGCGCCGCGAACTCGACCTCGCCGCGCAGATGACGGGCGCCCCGGCCGTGGACACGGTGTTCGTCGGCGGCGGCACGCCGTCACTCCTCGGCGGCGACGGACTGTCGGACGTTCTCGGTGCGGTCCGCTCGAGCTTCGGCCTCGCGAAGGGCGCCGAAGTGACCACCGAGTCGAACCCGGAGTCCACGTCGCCGGAGTTCTTCGAGCGGTTGCGCGCCGGCGGATTCACGCGGATCTCGCTGGGCATGCAGTCGGCGGCGCAGCACGTGCTGAAGGTGCTCGACCGCACCCACACGCCGGGACGCGCCGTGGCGGCGGCGCAGGAGGCGCGGGCCGCCGGGTTCGAGCACGTCAATCTCGACCTCATCTACGGAACGCCGGGGGAGCGCGACGAGGACCTCGACCTCTCGCTGGACGCCGTGCTGTCCGCCGGGGTGGACCACGTATCCGCCTACGCCCTGATCGTCGAGGACGGCACGGCGCTGGCGAGGAAGGTGCGCCGCGGCGAACTGCCCGCGCCCGACGACGACGTCCTGGCGTCGCGGTACGAGCGCATCGACGCGCGGCTCGCGGAAGCGGGCCTGACCTGGTACGAGGTGTCGAACTGGGCATCGGCTGACGCCGCGACGGGGGAATCACGTTGCCGGCACAACCTGGGGTACTGGGACGGCGGGGACTGGTGGGGCGCCGGGCCGGGCGCGCACAGCCACGTCGGCGGAGTCCGCTGGTGGAACGTCAAGCATCCGGCGCGCTACGCGGACCAGCTGGCGGTGGGAAGTCTGCCCGTCGGTGGGAGCGAACAGCTGACGGCGGAGGACGTCCACGTCGAGCGGGTGATGCTGACCGCGCGGCTGCGGACGGGACTGCCGGTGGCGGAGCTGGATGCCGCGGAGCAGCGCGCGGCCGAGACCGTGGTGGCCGACGGACTGCTCGTGCGCGAGGGCGAGCACCTGGTGCTGACCGACCGCGGGCGGCTCCTCGCCGACGCCGTGGTCCGGACGGTGCTGCGCTGACGCTCAGCCCTCGACCGCCCAGCCCTCGACCGCCCAGCCCTCGACCGCTCAGCCCTCGACCGCTCAGCCCTCGAAACCTCAGGCCGTGACGATGCCGGGCATCTCGTCGTAGTCGAAGACGCGGGCATGCAGCACCACGCGGTTCCGCAGTGCCGAACGCACGGCCCGGTGCAGCCCGTCCTCGAGATAGAGCACCCCGTGCCACTGGACCGCGTGCGGGAACAGGTCGCCGTAGAACGTCGAGTCCTCCGACAGCAACCGGTCGAGCTCGAGAACCTTGGTCGTGGTGACGATCTCGTCGAGCCGCACCTGCCGGGGTGGGATCTTGGACCAGTCGCGCAGCGACAACCCGTGGTCCGGGTACGGCTTGCCGTCCATGACACCTTTGAAAATCATCGCCTCGTCATCCGCCCGTGGTCGTTGCCTCTGCTCGTCTCCGGTCACCACAGTAAGGCCTGAACCGGTATCGGCGGCGCGGCGATTAGACTGGACCGAGCCGAGATGCACGTGCATCTGCACGTAGCTCAGGGGATGTGGCGGCCGATCCGAACGAAGGTTCGGTGACGCCGCTGCCCGTGATGATCGAGAACTGGAGGTGGACGGCGATGTCGAGTACGGACGACAGACGGTTCGAGGTTCTCCGCGCCATCGTCGCCGACTACGTCTCGACCCAGGAGCCGGTGGGATCGAAGGCGCTGGTCGAGCGGCACAACCTGGGCGTTTCCAGTGCGACGGTCCGCAACGACATGGCGTTTCTCGAGAGCGAGGGCTACATCGCCCAGCCGCACACGAGTTCCGGTCGTGTTCCCACGGACAAGGGCTACCGGCAGTTCGTCGACCGCATCGCCGACGTGAAGCCGCTGTCGACGGCGGAGCGGCGCGCGATCCTCGATTTCCTCGAATCCGGCGTCGACCTGGACGACGTCCTCCGGCGTGGTGTGCGCCTGCTCGCGCAACTCACACGCCAGGTCGCGGTTGTGCAATATCCCACACTCTCGGCGTCGTCGGTCCGGCACCTCGAGGTTGTCGCGCTGACGCCTGCCCGCCTGCTGCTCGTGCTCATCACCGATTCGGGCCGAGTGGATCAGCGCATCGTCGAACTCGGCGACGTGCTGGACGACGAGGATCTGGCACGGCTGCGCGGGTTGCTCGGCGGCGCCCTCGACGGCAAGCGGCTGGCGGCGGCGTCCATCGCGGTCTCGGAGCTGGCCGACGAGGCCCCGGAGGATCTGCGCGATGCCGTGATCCGTTCGGCGACCGTGCTGGTGGAGACGCTCGTCGAGCACCCCGAGGAGCGGCTGGTCCTCGGCGGCACCGCGAATCTGACCCGCAACGCCGCCGACTTCTCGGGAATCAGCGGATTCCCCGGTTCGCTGCGGGCGGTCCTCGAGGCGCTGGAGGAGCAGGTGGTGGTGCTCAAGCTGCTGGCCGCCACGCAGGACGCGGGCACCGTGACGGTGCGGATCGGTGAGGAAACCCAGGTGGAGCAGATGCGCGGCACCTCCGTCATCTCGACCGGTTACGGTGCGGCAGGCACCGTGCTCGGTGGAATGGGCGTCCTCGGACCCACCCGAATGGACTATCCGGGAACAATTGCGTCGGTGGCAGCCGTTGCGAGATACATCGGCCAGGTGCTCGCCGAGCGGTGACGGCCGGCCCCGGCGACAGCGCCACCGTGAACGAGCACACGTACCGGTAGCGAGATAACGAAGTAGAGAAGGACGAGAGACTCAACGTGGCACGGGATTACTACGCAACGCTCGGCGTCGATCAGAAGGCGACCGATCAGGAGCTCAAGCGCGCGTACCGCAAGCTTGCGAGGGAACTGCATCCCGACGTGAACCCCGACGAGGCGGCGCAGGCCCGGTTCCGGGACATCTCGACGGCCTACGAGGTGCTGTCCGATCCGGAGAAGCGTCGCATCGTCGACCTCGGCGGCGACCCCCTCTCCTCGGGTGGTGGCGGAGGTGGAGCCGGCTTCGGCGGCGGTTTCGGTGGCGGCCTCGGCGACGTGTTCGAAGCGTTCTTCGGCGGCGGAGGCGGTGCGGGTCGCGGGCCCCGCGGCCGCGTCCAGCCGGGCGCTGATTCACTCCTGCGCACCAGGCTGACGCTGGCGGAGTGCGCGACCGGCGTGAGCAAGCAGGTCACCGTCGAGACGGCGATCCTGTGCGACAGCTGCACCGGTGCGGGCACCAACGGCGACTCCAAGCCGGTGCGCTGCGAGACCTGTGGCGGCGCCGGCGAGGTCCAGTCGGTGCAGCGTTCGTTCCTCGGCCAGGTCATGACGTCGCGGCCGTGCCCCACCTGCCGCGGCGCCGGCGAGACGATCCCCGACCCCTGCCACAAGTGTGGCGGCGACGGCCGGGTCCGCGCCCGCCGCGACATCACGGTGAAGGTGCCCGCAGGCGTCGCAGGCGGAATGCGGATCCGGCTCGCCGCGCAGGGCGAGGTCGGCCCCGGTGGCGGACCTGCAGGCGACCTGTACGTCGAGGTGGTCGAGCAGGCGCACGAGGTGTTCGTGCGCGACGGCGAAGACCTGCACTGCACGATCCGGGTTCCGATGATCGACGCCGCCCTCGGCACGACCGTGACGATCGACACGATCATCGACGGGCCCAAGGAGATCACCATCGAGCCGGGGACCCAGCCGGGATCGGTGACGGTCCTGCGCGGGCACGGCATGCCGAAGCTGCGTTCCGGTATCCGCGGCGACGTGCACGCCCACCTCGAGGTCGTGGTTCCGTCGCGACTGGACCACAAGGAGACGAAGCTTCTCCGCGAACTCAAGGACCTGCGCGACCGCGACGTCGCCGAGGTCGTCTCCACCCAGTCGCAGCACAGCGGCGGATTGTTCTCACGCCTGCGCGAAGCGTTCAGCGGTCGCTGACCGTGGCGGCGACGGTCTTCTTCCTCGACCCGCTGCCCGAGGTGGGGAGCACCGCGGTCCTGGACGGCCCGGAGGGCAGGCACGCCGCGACGGTGCGCCGGATCGGCATCGGGGAGCGGATCGTGCTGGCCGACGGCCGGGGTGGTCTCGCCGACACCGAGGTGACGGCGGCCGCCAAGGACCGGCTCGAACTCACCGTTCACGAGCGTCGTCAGGTGTCCGCGCCGTCGCCGAGTGTGACTGTGGTGCAAGCGCTTCCGAAGGCGGAGCGGTCCGAGTTGGCGGTCGAGCTGGCCACCGAGGCCGGCGTCGACGCGATCGTGCCGTGGCAGTCCTCGCGGTGTGTGGCGCGGTGGGAGGGCCCCAAGCTCGCGAAGGGTGTCGCTCGCTGGCGCAGCGCGGCGCTCGCCGCCGCCAAGCAGTCCCGGCGGCCGATCGTCCCCGAGGTGTCGGAACTGCACCGCACCGCCGGAATGCTCGCCGTCGTCCGTGAGGTGGTCGGCCGGGGCGGCGTCGTCGCCGTGCTGCACGAGGCGGCCACCCAGGGCCTCGCCGAGCTTCCGCTGCGCTCGGCGGCCGAGATCGTGCTCGTCGTCGGCCCCGAGGGCGGAATCTCCGAGGAGGAGATCGCCGCACTGACGGACGCCGGCGCCGTCCCGGTGCTGCTCGGCCCGCACGTTCTGCGGACCTCGACCGCCGCGGCCGTCGCGCTGGGCGCCATCGGTGTCCTCACGGACCGCTGGGGCGCGGCCCCGCTAGCCTGACTGTCCGTGGACCGCATTCGCATCGCCTACGGAACCGAACCGCAGCAGTTCGGGCACTTCTACCCGCCCGAGGAGCCCGTGGCCGCCGCGGTCCCGGTGGTGATGGTCGTCCACGGCGGCTTCTGGAGCGGGAAGTACCACCTGAACCTGGGCACGAGCTTCGCGGTCGACCTCGCCCGCCACGGCGTCGCCGTCTGGAACATCGAATACCGCAGGCTCGGTGCGGGCGGCCGGTGGGACGAGATGTCCGCCGACGTCGTCGCCGCGCTCGACGCGATCGCCGGTCCGGTCGCCGAGCAGTCGCCCGTCCCGTTCGACCTGTCGAAGGTCCGGGTCGTCGGCCACTCGGCCGGCGGACAGCTCGCGGTGTGGCTCGCCAGGGAGAAGCGGACGGCCGTCCGGCCGGAGCGGGTCGTCTCCCAGGCAGGCGCCCTCGACCTCGCGTCCGCGGGCGAGCGGGGCCGGCGGATCGGCTACATCGAGGATCTCCTGGGAGTCCCCTTCGACGAAGACCCCGACCGGTACCGCGCCGCGTCCCCACTGCACCGCATCCCCACCGGGGTGCCGGTGGTGTGCGTCCACGGCACGGAGGACGCGCAGGTTCCGGCGAAGGTGAGTGTGCGGTACAGCGAGGCCGCGCGGGCGGCCGGGGATCCGGTCGCGCTGCATGTCGTCGACGGCGAAGACCACTACGCCTTCCTGAATCCCGAGACCGACTGCTGGAAGATCTCGCGGGACGCCCTACTGTCCGACGCCGGCGAGTTCTGAACCGCGGTCGCCGGATTCGGCGTCACCCGGGCAGGACGAGGGCCACGATCGCGGCCCCGATTCCCTGGCCGTTCCCGAACGCCGTACCCGCGGCGTCCAGGAGTGCCGGGAGGCGCTCGGCGCGGGTGACCGATCGGTGACCGGTTCCGCATGCTGTGTGTCGTTCGCCCGCCGCGAACTCGGCGAGCAGCGCATCCAGATCTCCTCGGGGTGGTGCGCAACCGGGAGGTGCGGGTCGTCGAGCGTGGCAGCGTTCCCGGGTGTTCTCGTCGTACCTCTAGCGGAATCGACGACGATCACCCTGCTGGACCAGGCGAATTCCGGCGAAGTGCAGGATTCGGGGGCATCGTGCGCGGTCGCGTACCTCGCGGTGCTCGGGCCGACGCCGGCCGACGGGGCGCGCGTCGTGGACGAGGCGCGGCACCGGTTGCGCGAGCATCAGGACGTCCCGAAGTGGTGACGGCGTCGTGTAATCGGGTGGGCGCCGTGACCTGCGAGCGATAGACTTCCCTCATCACGACGACCGTCGTGACCGCCCAGGAACCGGGAAGAAGGCCATATTCCTCACGTGAGCGAACAAGACCAGAACGGCGAGACGTTCGGCGCCACGCGTCCGGCGGAACGCACCGTGCGTTCGAGTATCGATCTCCCACCCGAAACGGTCCCGCCTCTCCTCGGTTCTTCCGACGAGAACCTGCGCGCTCTCGAACGGGTCCTGGACGCAGACATCCATGTACGCGGCAACGCCGTCACACTGACGGGACGGCCCGGCGACGTCGCGCTCGCAGAACGGGTCATCGCGGAACTGGGCTCCATCGTCGGTCGCGGGCAACCGCTGACCCCCGACGCGGTGCGTCGCACGGTCGGCATGCTCACGCAGGGGCTGAGCGATTCGCCCGCCGAGGTCCTGACCCTCGACATCCTGTCGCGGCGCGGCAAGACGATCCGGCCGAAGACGCTGAACCAGAAGCGCTACGTCGACGCGATCGACGCCAACACCATCGTGTTCGGCATCGGGCCCGCCGGCACCGGCAAGACCTACCTCGCCATGGCGAAGGCGGTGCAGGCCCTGCAGACCAAGCAGGTGTCGCGGATCATCCTCACCCGTCCCGCGGTCGAGGCGGGGGAGCGGCTCGGGTTCCTGCCCGGCACGCTGCACGAGAAGATCGATCCGTACCTGCGCCCGCTGCACGACGCACTCCACGACATGATGGACCCCGAGGCCATCCCGAAGCTGATGCAGTCGGGTGTCATCGAGGTGGCGCCGCTGGCGTACATGCGTGGCCGCACGCTCAACGACGCGTTCATCATCCTCGACGAGGCGCAGAACACCACCGCCGAGCAGATGAAGATGTTCCTCACCCGGCTGGGCTTCGGCTCCAAGGTCGTGGTCACCGGCGACGTCACGCAGGTGGACCTGCCGGGCGGTGCCCGGTCCGGGCTCCGCGCGGCCACCGAGATCCTCGGTGACATCGACGACATCTACTTCGCCGAACTCAACAGCAGCGACGTGGTCCGGCACCGGCTGGTGTCCGACATCGTCGACGCGTACGAGCGTTTCGAGGCGGACCGGGACGGCAAGGTCGAGCTCGGGAACCGCGCACAGCGGAGAGCGGCGCACTCGCGTTCTCCACGACGGTAGGGTGAGTGTCGCCGGAACCAGGAGGAAGCGACACACATGAGCATCGAAGTCTCGAACGAATCGGGCATGGACGTCTCCGAAGAGGAGCTGATCAGCGTTGCCCGCTTCGTGATCGCGAGGATGGACGTGCACCCCGCGGCCGAGTTGTCGATGGTCCTCGTGGACTCGGCCACCATGGCCGACCTCCACATGCGGTGGATGGACCTGCCCGGTCCCACCGACGTGATGTCGTTCCCGATGGACGAGCTCGAGCCCGGCGGTCGCCCGGACTCGCCCGAGCCCGGCCCGTCGATGCTCGGTGACATCGTGCTGTGCCCGTCCTTCGCCGCGGACCAGGCCGACAAGGCTGGTCACCCGCTCGCTCACGAACTCGCTCTGCTCACCGTGCACGGTGTGCTCCACCTCCTCGGCTACGACCACGCCGAACCGGAGGAGGAGAAGGAGATGTTCGGCCTGCAGAACCAGTTGCTCGAAGACTGGTACGAGGATCTTCGCAGGGCCGAACGCGACGCCGCACTCGCTGCCCGGGATCAGAAGCTGCTCGGCAAGGCCGGCTTCTTCGACTCACCGGACCAGTAACCGCCACGTGAAGGGTCTTCTGTGAGTAGCGCCATCGCGCTGATCGTCCTCGCGATCGTCCTCGTCCCGCTCGGTGGTGTCTTCGCCGCCGTCGATTCCGCACTCAACACGATCTCGTCCGCGCGCATCGAGGAGATGGCGAAGGAGGATCGCCCCGGAGCTACCCGCGTGCTCCGCATCCTGTCGGATCGCCCGCGTTACGTGAATCTCATGGTGCTGCTGCGCATCCTGTGCGAGATCACGGCCACGGTGGTGCTCGTCGGTGGCCTGTCCGATCTCCTCGAGCCCGTGTGGGCGCTCACGTTCACCGCGATCATCATGGTGCTCGTCGACTACGTGGTGATCGGGGTCGGCCCCCGGACGCTCGGTCGCCAGCACGCCTACTCGATCGCGTTGATCACGTCGTTTCCCCTGCAGGTCATCGGAACTCTGCTCGGTCCGATCAGCCGCCTCCTGATCCTGATCGGTAACGCGATCACCCCGGGTAAGGGATTTCGCAACGGCCCCTTCGCTTCCGAGATCGAACTGCGCGAACTCGTCGACATGGCGCAGGAGCGCGGCGTGGTGGCCGACGAGGAACGCCGGATGATCCAGTCGGTGTTCGAACTCGGCGACACGTCCGCCCGCGAGGTGATGGTGCCGCGCACCGAGATGGTGTGGATCGAGAGCGACAAGAGCGCCGGACAGGCGACGTCGCTGGCTGTCCGCAGCGGACATTCGCGGATCCCCGTGATCGGGGAGAACGTCGACGACGTGCTCGGTGTGGTGTACCTCAAGGATCTCGTGCAGGAGACGTACCACTCGCGCGACGGCGGACGCAGCGTCCGCGTCGCCGACGTGATGCGGCCCGCCGTGTTCGTGCCCGATTCCAAGCCCCTCGACAGCCTGCTCGCCGAGATGCAGCGCGACCGCAACCACATGGCCGTGCTGGTCGACGAATACGGCGGAATCGCCGGGCTCGTCACCATCGAGGACGTCATCGAGGAGATCGTCGGTGAGATCGCCGACGAGTACGACCAGGACGAGACACCGCCCGTCGAGGATCTCGGCGACGGCATGTACCGGGTCTCCGCGCGTCTGCCGATCGAGGATCTCGGCGAACTGTTCGGCATCGAGGTCGAGAACGACGAGGTCGAAACAGTCGGCGGGCTCATCGGTTACGAGCTCGGCAGGGTGCCGCTCCCGGGGTCGGAGGTCGTCTCGCACGGTCTCGTCCTGCGCGGCGAGGGCTCACCCGACGTGCGCGGGCGGGTGCGCATCAGCACGGTCTTCGTGCAACGCGCCCCCATCGACGAGGACGACAGTGGCGACGGCGACCGGGAGGACGGCGATGACTGAACTGGGCGACGAAGACGCCAAACTGGTCGTGCTCGCGCGAGGAGCGTTCGGCCGCACCGGAAGTGGTCAGGGCGCGGCCGTCCGCGATCTCGACGGCCGCACCTACTCGGCGGGCGCGGTCGCGCTGGCGGCGCTGTCGCTGACCGCGCTGCAGGCTGCTGTCGCGGCGGCGGTGTCGAGTGGCGCCGAGGGATTCGAGGCCGCAGTCGTGATCGGCGGCGACCCGGAAGACCCGGGCATCGCCGCCCTACACGAAGTCAGTGCGCAGGCGGCCGTCGTCTTCGCGCGAACCGATGGATCCGTGATCGAGGAGCAACATGAGTAAAACCGAATTCCGTTCCGGATTCGTCTGTTTCGTCGGACGGCCCAACACGGGCAAATCCACGCTGACCAACGCGCTGGTGGGCAGCAAGATCGCGATCACGTCCTCGCGTCCGCAGACCACCCGCCACACCATCCGCGGCATCGTGCACCGCGACCACGCGCAGCTGATCCTCGTCGACACCCCCGGGCTGCACCGCCCCCGGAC
The DNA here is from genome assembly GCF_058628105.1 of Rhodococcus sp. G6(2025). Lineage (NCBI taxonomy): Bacteria > Bacillati > Actinomycetota > Actinomycetes > Mycobacteriales > Nocardiaceae > Rhodococcus > Rhodococcus sp. G6(2025). The sequence goes on along the minus strand of NZ_CP179750.1, from coordinate 5,445,212 downwards.
GCTCCTCGGCCAGCGCCTCAACGACCTCGTGCGGGACACCTACTCCGAGGTCGACGTGATCTGCCTGTGCTTCCCGGCAGACGAGAAGATCGGCCCCGGCGACCGGTGGATCGTGCAGCAGGTCCGTCAGATCGCGCCGAAGACCACGCTCGTCGGCATCGTCACGAAGATCGACAAGGTCAGCAAGGACATGGTCGGGCAGCAGTTGCTGGCCGTGTCCAAGCTCCTCGGTCCCGAGACGGATGTCGTGCCCGTGTCCGCCGCCTCCGGTGAGCAGGTGGAGGTGCTCGTCGACGTCCTCGCGTCGAAGATGGAGGAGGGCCCGGCGTTCTACCCGGACGGCGAGCTCACCGACGAGCCCGAAGAGACGCTGATGGCCGAACTCATCCGCGAGGCCGCACTCGAGGGGCTCGGCGACGAACTGCCGCACTCCCTGGCCGTGGTCATCGAAGAGATCATCCCCCGCGAGGGACGCACCGAGAAGCAGGGCGAACTGCTCGACGTCCACGCCCTGCTCTACGTCGAACGCCCGTCCCAGAAGGGCATCGTGATCGGCAAGGGCGGCGCCCGCCTCCGCGAAGTGGGGACCAAGGCCCGGCTGCAGATCGAGAAGCTGCTCGGCACCAAGATCTTCCTCGAACTGCACGTCAAGGTGGCCAAGGACTGGCAGCGCGACCCGAAACAGCTGGGCCGCCTGGGGTTCTAGGCGGCTGCGCCACCCGTGCGTGGTGAACGAGTCCAGAGGCTCGTCAACCACTCACGGGGCGGCGGCCCTCAGAAGGAGGAGCACCGACGTCGCGAAGTCGTGATCGCCGTCGCTTCCGGTCGCGAGTCTCCTGAGCTGCAGGCCGGCGATGGTCGCGACGATGGTCGGTGCGACGGACGCCGCGTCCGGGACGCCGAGGGCGGTGAGGATCGTCACCGTCAAATCGTCGTACGCGGCGAAACATTCGGCCGCGGCCTGACGCAGCTCGTGGTCGCGTCCCGCCTGGATGTACAGCTCGAACGGGGCGATCCGCTCGGCGGAGAACGCCAGGTCCTTCGCGACCTTCCCGGTGAGCGCCGCGGCGTCCTCGAGGCTCAGTCCCTTGTCCCGGTACCCCTCCGCCAGCTCCGACAGCCGCTGCGTCTCCTCCGTCACGAACCCGGACAGCGCGGCGCGCAACAGGTCCGTCTGCGTGGGGAAGTGGTACGTGATAGAGCCGAGCGACACCCCGGCCTGCGCGGCGATCCGCCGATTGGTCACGCCGGGAATGCCTTCCGTGCCGACGATGTGCAACGCCGCCGCGAGGATGCGGTCACGAACGTCCGTCGAAGCCACCGGTCACCACCATTTCTCGGGACGTTCCAGGTCCCACCGCAACACCGACTCCAGCTGAGCCGCAACCGACACCAGCAGCGGCTCGGCACCCTCGTGTCCCATCAGCTGGGCTCCGGTCGGCAGGTTGCCGGACGTGAACCCGGCCGGCACGTTCACGCTGGGCCAGCCCAGCACGTTCCACGGCCACGCGTACGGGCAGACCGCGGTGATCACCTTGTCCGTGGCCCACGAGCTGATGCCGTCGATCCCCTCGACCCTCGGTGGGGGAGTCGCGGTGGTCGGGGCGAGGACGAGGTCGTACTTGTCGAAGATCGCCCCCACCCGTCGCTGCATCCTCGGCTCGGCGGCGCGGGCGGCGCGTAGCGGTGCCCCACGCAACAGTCGCCCGGTCCGGGCGTTGCCCTTCGTGCGGGGGTCGACGAGTGACGGGTCCGGGACCTTCCGTACCCAGTCGTCGATGCCGACCATCGACCGCGGGAGGAAGCCGAGCCCGAACATGATCCCGTAGTCGGGGTCGTCCACCACGACGCGATGCCCGAGCTTGCGCAGCGCCTCGGCGATCCGTGCGACGCCCTGGCGGACTTCGGGATGCAGCGCGGTGGGGGTCGCGGTGAACGGGATCCGCAGCGACAGCGCGATCCGCAGCGGTCCGGGGTCGCGGCCGACGGCGTCGCTGACGGTGACCGGTGCGGGGGTGTGCAGGTCGCCCTCGTGCGGTCCCGACGCGACGTCGAGAAGCAGCGCCGCGTCGGCGACCGTCCGGGCCAGCGGGCCGTTGACGGTAAGGCCGTAGAACGCCTCGGCTGCCGGCCAGGTGGAGATTCGGCCGCGCTGAGGCTTGATCCCGACGAGGTTGGTCCAGGCGGCCGGGATGCGGATGGACCCGGCGCCGTCCGAACCGATCGCCGCGGCCACCACACCGGCGGACACGGCCGCCGCGGCGCCGCCGGACGACCCCCCGGGGGTGTGGTCACCGTTCCAGGGATTGCGGGTGTACCCGAAGGCGGGACCGCCGGTCAGCGGCCACTGTCCCAGCTCCGGACTGTTGGTCTTGCCCACGACGACGGCGCCGGCTGCGCGCAGGCGTCGCACCAACTCGGAGTCGCGCGCCGCGGGCGGGAAGTCGCCCGGCACCCGAACGCGGTCGGCTCGCCGGCCACGTCGACGTCGTCTTTCACGGCGATCGGGACCCCGAGCAGCGGCAGGCGCTCACCGGCGGCGATCCGGCGGTCGGCCTCGGCGGCTTCGGCCAGTGACTTGGTCCGGCGGATCACCTTGAACGCGTTGAGCGTCGGCTGGCTCGCGTCGATGCGGTCGAGGGCGGCGCGGGTGGCCGCGACCGACGTGGTGGCGCCCGAGGCCAGCGCCTGCGCCTGCTCGACGAGTCCCGGGGACCGATCTCCGTCGTTGTCGCGTTGCCGTCGATCGTCCAGTTGTCCCGCGCTCATGTCGCCCCTCCCCGTGACTGTTCGTTCGAACGAACAGTATCAGCCGAGGTGTTGCCGGACCACCCTCCCGATTGCCTCGGCCGCCCCGCGAGCCTGCGATTCGGGGAGTCGGGCGTACCCGCAGACCAGCCCCCGCGGGCCGTCCGCTGTGGTGCGGTAATCGGCGAGGCTCGGGACCGTCACACCGTGGTCCTGCAGCTCAGCCGACACGGCGACGTCGTCGACGGAATCGGGCAGCGTCAGGACGACGTGGAGGCCGGCCTCGATGCCGGCCAGCCCGGCACCGTCCGTGTCGACCGCGGACAATTGCTGCTGCAGTGCGGTGACGAAGGCCGCCCGGCGGGCCGAGTAGGTGCGGGAGGCGCGGGCGAGGTGCCGTGACAGCGCACCGGAGTCGATGAAATGCGCCAGCGCGAGGGCAGTGGTCGCGCAGCACGCCTCACCGCTCGCGTCGAGGGCCCGGACGAGTCCCTGCCGGAGCGCCGGAGGCGCGATCACCCACGCCACCCGGATCGAGGGAGTGAGGATCTTCGACGCCGTGCCCACGTACGCCACGCATTCCGGCCCGCGGTCGATGCTGCGCAGGGCGGGCAGTGCCGACACGTCGTATCGGAACTCGCCGTCGTAGTCGTCCTCGATGATCACCGTTCCGGAGGCCGCGGCGTCGGCCACGAGCCGCGCCCTGCGGCCCACCGGCATCCGGGCCCCCATCGGGTACTGATGGGCGGGCGTGCAATAGGCCGCGGCGTCGGTGGCGCGCAGCAGGGCGGGGTCGAGGCCGTCGCCGTCCACGGACACGCTGCGCGTCCGCACCCCCGAATCGTCGAGGACGGTGCGGGCCCGGCTGTAGCCGGGCTCCTCGAACACCACGTCCCGGCCGCCGAGTCCTGCTGCGGCCACGAGGGTGCGGAGCGCAGCGGCGACTCCGGGAACGATCACCAGTTCGTCGGGGCGCGCCGCGATCCCCCGGGTGCGGCGTAGATGTACCGCGAGGGACCGTCGCAACTCCGGGTGCGCGCCGGGGCCCGGGACGTCCGAGGTCACGGCCGCGGCGGCGGCCGTCCGCCACGCCCGGCGCCAGTCGACGGTGGAGATCAGGGCGGGATCGGGGTGGCCCGGAGTGAGATCCCACCGCGCCGCCGGTGTCCCGGGGGCGGCGGCGAAGGCCCGATTCGACGTTCGGGTGACCGTGTGCGAGGCGACGTGCGCGCGGGCCGCGACATCGGCGCCCGGTGCGATCCGGGTGCCGGAACCGGCGCGGGCGTTCGCGTATCCGGACGAGCAGAGTTCGTCGTAGGCGTCGACCACCGACGCCCGCGCGACCGTCAGGTGTTCGGCCAGCGCCCGCGAGGAGGGCAGTGGGTCGCCGGGTCGCAGGCGACCCCCGCGGATCTCGTCGAGGATCGACTCCGCGATGCGGTGCCGCAGCGGCGCGTCGGTGTCGGGGAGCCGCAACGTCAGGTGCAGTTCGGGGCTGATCCGGGGCATGGTCCCCACAATACTGGTCTGTCGATATTGATGATTGTGGATCTGGAAGCTGATCCACATAGGGGTGAGGATGGTCTCGTGGACAAGATCATGAGATACCCGGACCGTGCCCGCACCGAACGCGCGCAACTCGACGCCGTCCTCGACGCCGCGCCGATGGGCACCCTCGCCACCGTCGTCGACGGGCTGCCGTGGGCCGTGCCGATGCTGTACGCCCGCGACGGCGACAGGATCCTGCTGCACGGCTCCACCGGGGCCGGCGCGCTGCGGCAGGTGGCGGCAGGCGCACCGGCGGCGCTGTGCGTCGCGATGCTCGACGGAATCGTCGTCGCGGACACCCTGTTCGACTCGTCTGCCAACTACCGTTCTGCGGTGGTGCGGGGCAACCTCGTCACTCTCGGCGAAGACGAATCCGCCGACGCACTGAACGCACTGTCGGACGTGCTGATCCCCGGCCGCAGCACGGAGGTCCGGGGGCACCGGCGCAAGGAACTCGCCGCGACACTGGCCCTCGCCCTCCCGATCACGCCGGGCCAGTGGACCGTCAAGGTGCGGGACGCACCACCGGGCGAACCGGCCGAAACCAGCAGCGCCTGGGCCGGCGTGGTCCCGGTTCGGTCGGTCGCCGGCGCGCCCGTCCCGGCGCCGTGGGTGGCGAGCGGCACACCCGTGCCCGCGTCCGTGTCGCGGCTGACCCGGACCGCGTAAGGAAAGCGTCAAGAGCCGGAGGAGTCCCGTAAGCGCTTCGTCAGCGCCGCCTCTTTCGCCGAGATCCGGCGTGATGCTGGCATGACACCCCACAACCGTGGGGTGTCATGCCTGCGCTGAACCGCAGGATCAGTACGAAGAGGGATCCTCACATGGCCGATGTGGCCTACGTCGCGCTCGTCCTCGGCGGATTCGCCTGTTGCGCGCTCGTTCTCCGTGCCCTGCAGACCGGACGCGTGAAATGACGGGCGCCGGAACACTCGCGGTCGCGCTCGTCGCGATTGCCGCCGCGCTCGTCGTGTACCTCCTGATCGCGCTCATCGACCCGGAGCGGTTCTGATGACGCCTGCCCTGGCGGCCGGACTGCAGGTCGCCTTCGTCCTCGCGGTACTCGCGGTCGCATATGTGCCGGTGGGCGACTACATGGCGCGCGTGTACGAATCACGCCGTCACCTGCGGGTCGAATCCGTCCTGTACCGCCTGTGCCACATCAACCCCCACACCGAGCAGACCTGGTACGGCTACGCGGGCAGCGTGCTGGGATTCTCCGCGGCGAGTGTGCTGTTCCTCTACGCCCTGCAGCGCATCCAGGGCGTGCTGCCGCTGTCCGGGGACCTCTCCGGGGTCAGTCCCGCGGTGGCGTTCAACACGGCCGTGTCGTTCGTGACGAACACCAACTGGCAGTCGTATGCGCCCGAGACCACGATGAGCAACCTGACCCAGCCGGTCGGGCTCGCCGTGCAGAACTTCGTGTCCGCAGCGGTGGGCATGGCCGTCGCGGTGGCGCTGATCCGCGGGTTCGTCCGGGTGTCGCGCGGCGGTGAGATCGGCAACTTCTGGGTGGACCTCACCCGGGGCAGCCTGCGTATTCTGCTGCCGTTCTCCTTCGTGATCGCGCTGATCCTGCTGAGCCAGGGCGTGATCCAGTCCTTCCACCCGGGCTTCGCGTCCACCGGTCTGGACGGCAACTCCGTCACCAACGCACTCGCACCCGTCGCCTCGCAGGAAGCGATCAAGGAACTCGGCACCAACGGCGGCGGGATTCTCGCCGCCAATTCGGCGCACCCGTTCGAGAACCCGACGCCGATCAGCAACATCGTCGAGATCCTCGCGATCCTGCTGATCCCGGTCTCCCTCACCCGCACGTTCGGCACCATGGTCGGCGATCCTCACGACCGAGCGAGCGAGGTGTCCGGGCACCGCCAGGGGCTGACCCTGCTCGCCGTGATGGGCATCCTGTGGGGATCGCTCCTCGCGGTCACGCTGGCCGCGGAGTCGGGTCGGCGCGGCGTCGCCGCCACCGCCGCGGGCGCGATGATGGAGGGCAAGGAGGTTCGTTTCGGAATCCCCGGCACGGCACTGTTCGCCGTGAGCACCACCGGAACGTCCACGGGCGCGGTGAATTCGGCGCACGACAGCCTGTCGCCACTCGGCGGCGGAGCCGTTCTCCTCAACATGCTGCTCGGTGAGATCGCGCCCGGCGGTGTCGGCACCGGGCTCTACGGAATTCTCGTCCTCGCCCTGATCGCCGTCTTCGTCGGCGGACTCCTCGTCGGCCGAACCCCCGAATACCTCGGCAAGAAGCTGCGGCAGCGGGAGATCACCCTCGCCGCCCTGTCGGTGCTGGTGATGCCGGCGCTCGTCCTGATCGGGACCGGAATCACCGTGATCCTGTCCTCGACCACCGGTTACCAGGGCAACAGCGGCGACCCCGGAAGCCCCGGATCCATCCACGGGTTCTCGGAAGTGCTGTACGCGTTCGCGTCGGCCTCGAACAACAACGGCAGTGCGTTCGGCGGGCTGACGGTGACGAGCGACTGGTTCCAGACCGCTCTCGGCCTGTGCATGCTGCTCGGCCGGTTCCTGCCGATCATCTTCGTCCTCGCGCTCGCCGGATCCCTGGCGTCGCAGAAGAAGACGGCCGCAGGCGCCGGGACCCTGCCGACGGCGGGCCCGATGTTCACCGGGCTCCTCACCGGCACCGTCGTGCTCGTCGCGGCGTTGACATTCTTCCCGGCCCTCGCGCTGGGACCGATCGCGGAGGCTCTGCAGTGAGTGTGAACGTGACCAGTCGTCCGGAATCCGGGACGGCGACGACGCCCGAGGCCGGCCACGACCCGGCGCCCGTGAAGGCGGGAATCTTCAGCCCCGCCCAGCTGGTGACGGCGCTCCCGGGCGCCCTGCGCAAACTCGACCCCCGGCACCTCGCCCGCAACCCGGTGATGTTCGTGGTGTTCGTCGGCTCCGTCGTCACCACCGTCATGGCCGTCGCCGACCCGTCGGTGTTCTCCTGGGCCGTCGTCGCCTGGCTGTGGTTCACGGTTCTGTTCGCGAATCTGGCCGAGTCGGTCGCGGAAGGGCGGGGCAAGGCGCAGGCGGCGAGCCTGCGGAAGGTGAAGCAGGACACGGTCGCCCACCGGATCACGGCGAGCGGCCGGGTGGAGTCGGTGGCGGGTACCGAACTCACCGTCGGCGACCGGGTGGTCGTCGAGGCGGGAGAGGTGATACCCGGCGACGGCGACGTCGTCGACGGAATTGCGACCGTGGACGAGTCGGCCATCACCGGCGAATCGGCGCCCGTCGTCCGCGAATCCGGTGGCGACCGGTGTGCCGTCACCGGTGGCACGACCGTGCTGTCCGACCGGATCGTCGTGCGCATCACCGCGGCCCCCGGACAGTCGTTCGTGGACCGGATGATCGCCCTCGTGGAGGGGGCGGCGCGGCAGAAGACGCCGAACGAGATCGCGCTGAACATCCTGCTGGCGTCGCTGACGATCATCTTCCTGCTGGCCGTCGTCGCGATCGGCCCGATGGGCCTGTACGCGGGCCAGGAGCAGGATCCGATCAAGCTGATCGCGCTGCTGGTCTGCCTGATCCCCACCACGATCGGGGCCCTGCTGTCGGCCATCGGCATCGCCGGGATGGACCGGCTGGTGCAGCGGAACGTCCTGGCGATGTCGGGGCGGGCGGTGGAGGCCGCCGGCGACATCGACACCCTGCTGATGGACAAGACCGGCACCATCACGTTCGGCAACCGGCAGGCCACGGCCCTGCATCCCGCACCGGGGGTTTCCGCGATCGAGTTGGCTACGGCCGCACGGTTGTCCAGCCTCGCGGACGGCACGCCCGAGGGGCGCAGCATCGTGGACCTGTGTGTCCGCGACTTCGGGCTTGACCCGGCACCGTCCGAGGCGGAGAGGGCGGCGGAATTCGTGCCGTTCACGGCGCAGACCCGGATGAGCGGACTCGACATCGACGGCGCCCGGATCCGCAAGGGCGCGAGCGACGCCGTGCTGACGTGGGTGCAGGCGCTCGGCGGGCAGGCGGCGCCCGCGGTCACCGACAGTGTGAACCAGATCGCGCAGGCCGGGGGAACGCCGCTGGTGGTCGCCACCGTTCACGGAGACGCAGCGACCGTCCTCGGGGTGATCGCGCTGTCGGACGTGGTGAAACCGGGTATCGCCGAGCGGTTCGCGGAACTGCGGGCCATGGGGATTCGCACGGTGATGATCACCGGCGACAACCCGTTGACGGCGAAGGCCATCGCGGCCGAGGCCGGTGTCGACGACTTCATGGCCGAGGCGACACCCGAGGACAAGCTCGCGCTGATCCGCAGAGAACAGGAGGGCGGCCGGCTCGTCGCGATGACCGGGGACGGCACCAACGACGCCCCGGCGCTGGCCCAGGCGGATGTCGGGGTGGCGATGAACACCGGCACGTCCGCGGCGAAGGAAGCCGGGAACATGGTGGATCTCGATTCGGATCCCACCAAGCTCATCGAGGTGGTGGAGATCGGCAAGCAACTGCTCATCACCCGCGGGGCGCTCACCACGTTCTCGCTCGCCAACGACCTGGCCAAGTACTTCGCGATTCTCCCCGCCCTGTTCAGCGGAATCTATCCGCAGCTGGACACGCTGAACGTCATGCGGCTGGCCACCCCGGAATCGGCCATCCTGTCGGCGGTGATCTTCAACGCCGTGGTGATCGTCGCGCTGATCCCGTTGTCGCTGAAAGGCGTTCGCTACCGTCCGTCGTCGGCGTCGACGCTGCTGGGCCGCAACCTGCTGATCTACGGTCTCGGCGGTGTGATCACGCCGTTCGCCGGTATCTGGCTCATCGACCTCGTCGTCCGTCTCATTCCCGGAATTGGGTGATCCCGCATGCGATTTCTCATCGGCCTGCTCCGGCAGACCTGGGCCGGACTACTCGTCCTGCTCGCACTCACAGCAGTCCTCGGTGTGCTCTATCCCGCCGCCGTGTGGGGGGTGAGCAGGATCGGCGCAGGAGCGGCCGAGGGGTCTGCGGTGCGCGACAGCACCGGGTGCGTCGTCGGGAGCCGGTGGGTCGGTGTCGACCCGCAGGTGCCTGCGGGGGAGCCGGATCCGTTCTTCCACAACCGGGTCACCGGGTCGGTGGCCGAACAGGATCCGTTCGCGCCGGGCGATCCCGCCACCGCCCTGCCCACCAACCAGGGGCCGAGCAGTGAGATCCTGGCGACGTTCATCGCCGACCGGCGGGCGGCGATCGCGACCCGGGAAGGGGTGGACCCCTCCAAGGTACCGGCGGACGCGGTCACCGGATCCGGCTCGGGCATCGACCCGCACATCAGCCCCGCGTACGCGGCGTTGCAGGTGCCGAGGGTGGCCGCGGAGAACGGTCTCAGCGAGACCCGGGTCCGGCAACTCGTCGACGAGAACACCGAGGGAAGGCAACTCGGCTTCCTCGGTGAGGAACGGGTGAACGTCCTCGAACTGAACCTGGCCCTGGGCCTGACCGCTCCCGAGTGCACCGCCCCGACCGCTGGTGGATGATGGCGAGGTGAGTGGTACCGGAACCGAGGGCGTGCGCCGGGACGCCGAACGCCGACGCGGTGAACTGCGCATCTATCTCGGAGCCGCACCGGGCGTCGGCAAGACGTTCGCGATGCTCGGTGAGGCGCACCGCCGCCGGGAGCGGGGGTGCGACGTGGTCGCGGCCGTGGTGGAGACCCACGGCCGCGACCGCACGGCGGCGCAGATCGGCGACCTCGAACTGATTCCGCCCAAGCTGATCGCCTACCGGGGCACGCTCGGCCGGGAACTCGACGTCGAGGCGGTGCTGGCCCGCAGGCCGGCGCTGGTCCTCGTAGACGAGCTCGCGCACACGAACACACCGGGCAGCGTCCACGAGAAACGCTGGCAGGACGTGGAGATACTCCTCGCCGCGGGGATCGACGTCCTCTCGACGCTCAACGTCCAGCACCTCGAAAGCCTCAACGACGTGGTGCAGCGGATCACCGGAGTGGTGCAGCAGGAAACGGTTCCCGACGAGGTGGTGCGCGCCGCCACCCAGGTCGAATTGGTCGACATCACTCCGGAGGCTCTGCGCCGCAGGCTGTCCCATGGCAACATCTATGCCGCGGACAAAGTCGATGCGGCACTGAGCAATTACTTCCGGAAAGGGAACCTCACCGCACTCCGCGAACTGGCCCTGCTGTGGGTGGCCGACCAGGTGGATGCCGCACTCGCGAAATACCGTGCGGAGAACAAGATCACCGACACGTGGGAGGCCCGGGAACGGGTGGTGGTCGCGGTGACGGGCGGACCGGAATCGGAGACGCTGGTTCGGCGCGCCGGCCGTATCGCGTCGAGATCCAGCGCCGAACTGATCGTCGTGCACGTGGTGCGCGGCGACGGCCTCGCGGGTGTCTCGGCTCCGGAGATGGGCAAGGTACGGGCCCTCGCCGCAAATATCGGCGCGAGTCTGCACAGCGTCGTTGGCGACGACGTCCCGACCACGTTGCTCGACTTCGCCCGGACCGCGAACGCCACACAACTGGTGCTGGGCACGTCGAGACGCTCACGGTGGGCGCGGATCTTCGACGAGGGCATCGGCGCAAGCGTGGTGCAACAGTCCGGGTCGATCGACGTGCACATGGTGACGCACGGCGAATCCCACCGCCCGCGGCGGTTGTCGCCGGTGGGCTCCCGTTCGCGCACGGCGATCGCCTGGATCGCCGCCGTCCTCGTACCGTCGGTGGCCACGCTGGTGATGAGTGCCGTCGACCGGTGGCTCGGATTGGTCGGCGAGGGAGCCCTGTTCTTCATCGTGGTGCTGCTCGTCTCGCTGCTCGGGGGTGTCGCCCCCGCCGCGTTCTCCGCGCTGATCTCGGGTCTGTTCCTCAACTACTTCTTCACGCCGCCGGTGCGGAGCTTCACCATCGCCGAGCCGGACAACTTCATCACCACGGTCGTGCTGCTCGTGGTGGCCGTCGCCGTCGCGGTCCTCGTCGACGCGGCCGCCAAACGTTCACGGGAAGCCCGCCGGGCGTCGCAGGAAGCCGAGCTGCTGGCACTGTTCGCCGGATCGGTGCTGCGCGGCGCCGACCTCGACACGCTGCTCGAGAAGGTGCGCGAGACCTACGGCCAGGATTCGGTCAGCGTGCTGCACCGGGACCGCGGTCCGGTGGGGTCCGTCGGGCCGCACCCACCGGTGAGCATCGCCGACGCCGACACCGTCTGCGAGGTGGGGGAAGGGGAATACGCGCTCGCCCTGCGCGGCAGCGAACTGCACGCCCGGGACCGTCGGGTGCTCCTCGCCGTCGCCAACCAGGCGGTGGGCATGATCCGCCAGACCGAGCTCGCGCAGGAGGCGGGGCAGGCGCAGGCGCTGGCCGAGGCCGACCGGTTGCGGCGGTCGCTGCTGTCCGCCGTCAGCCACGACCTCCGGACCCCACTGGCCGCGGTCAAGGCCGCCGCGTCCAGCCTGCGCAGCGACGACGTCGACTTCTCCCCGGAGGACACCGCCGAACTGCTCGCGACCATCGAGGAATCGGCCGACGTGCTGACCTCTCTCGTCGGGAACCTGCTCGACTCCTCCCGTCTCGCGGCGGGAGTGGTGACCCCGACGCTGCGGCCGGTGTACCTCGACGAGGTGGTGCACCGGGCGCTGGTGGGTCTGGGAATCGGCGGCCGGACCGGGACCCGGGCCCGGGAAAGGGTGGAAGTCGACGTCGGAACGGTGACGGCGATGGCGGATTCGGGCCTGCTCGAGCGGGTGCTCGCCAATCTGATCGACAACGCACTCCGCTACGGTGAGGACTCCGTGATCCGGGTCGGTGCCGCGGCGGTGGGCGACCGCGCCGTCATCACCGTCGCCGACACGGGGCCGGGAATTCCGCGTGGGCGGGCAGACGAGATGTTCGCCCCGTTCCAGCGGCTGGGGGACCGCGACACGACCACGGGAGTCGGGCTCGGGCTCTCCGTCGTCCGCGGATTCGTGGACGCGATGGGCGGAACCATCAGCGCCACCGACACCCCCGGCGGTGGTCTGACGATGGTGGTGGAGCTGGCCGGGGCGGGAGGGGAGCATTCATGACGAGAGTTCTCGTCGTCGACGACGAACCGCAGATTCTCCGCGCCCTGCGGATCAATCTGAGCGTGCGCGGGTACGACGTGGTGACGGCCGCGTCCGGGGCGGCCGCCCTGCGCGCCGCGGCCGAGCGACCGCCGGACGTGATCGTGCTCGACCTCGGGCTACCCGACATGGACGGCACCGAGGTGCTGGCCGGCCTCCGCGGGTGGTGCCCCGCACCGGTCATCGTGCTGTCGGCGCGGACGGACTCCGCGGACAAGGTCGACGCTCTCGACGCCGGCGCCGACGACTACGTCACCAAGCCGTTCGGGATGGACGAGTTCCTGGCCCGGGTGCGTGCGGCCGCCCGCCGGGCGACGACGGCCGTCGACACGAGTGAACCTGTGGTGGAAACGGATTCGTTCACGGTCGATCTGGCGGCGAAGACGGTGCGGCGGGCAGGGACCGAGGTGCACCTGACGCCGACCGAGTGGGGAATGCTCGAGATGCTGGTGCGCAACAAGGGCAAGCTGGTGGGGCAGAAGGAACTGCTGCGGGAGGTGTGGGGTCCGGCGTACGCCACCGAGACCCACTACCTGCGGGTGTATCTGGCGCAGCTGAGGCGCAAACTCGAGGACGACCCGTCCCACCCGCGTCACCTCATCACCGAGGCCGGGATGGGGTACCGGTTCCAGGTGTGACCGGGCGACGTGATCCTGCTCACGACCGATGATTCCGGCCGGCTCCGGGAGTCCTACCTTCGACCGCAGCATCACACTCGACCGGAGGAGCCACGAATGCCCGCACCGAAGACCCCGCAACCACTCGCGCACACCTTCACGGCGCCGATCCAGAAGGACGGGGCGTTCGCCACGTACGTGACCGTGCCGGACTCCGCCGAACTTCTCGGAACGCGGCGGCCGGTGAAGGTCGGCGGGACGATCGACGGCCACCCGTTCAATGCGACCCTGATGCCCTCGGGTGAAGGTCCGCACTGGCTTCCCCTGAAGATCGCACTGTGCAAGTTGATCGGTAAGGACGGTGCCGGAGTGGAGGTGACGGTGCACCTCGAGCAGCGTTTCAGCTGACGCCGGGCGGCGTCCGGGTTTGATCCGGGGAGAGCGGGGTACGGATCACCCGGAAGCGGTCTGCGTTTCCGAACGGGTTTCGAGGTGTGTCGTGCCGGTGTGGCCGCGGTTGTCGGGGTGGCTCCCCACTCTGGGGGTCGTGGTGCTCGTCGCCGCGTGCGGAGTGAGCGACGACGGCGACACGAGCGAGAATTTCGCCGGCACCGTCGACATCGGCGGGGGTAGGAACATCCATCTCGAGTGTGCGGGCACAGGCGCACCGACCGTCGTGTTCGTGTCCGGTCTCCGGTTCGGTGCCGATCAGTGGACGACGACGGCCGATCCGGCGAGCACCTCGGCCTTCGACGGGGTCGCCGAGTTCACCCGAGTCTGCTCGTACGACCGGCCCGGGGTCGTGCTGGGCGACGACGCATTGAGCCGCAGCGACCCGGTTCCGCAGCCGATCACCACCACGGACGCGGTCGCCGACCTCCAGTCGCTGCTGGGCGCCACGGGCGAGGCCGGCCCCGGCCCCTACGTGCTGGCCGCCCACTCCTACGGCGGTCAGATCGCGAGACTCTTCGCCGGCAACCATCCCGACGAGGTGGCGGGCATGGTGCTGATCGACGCGCAGTCGGAGGAGCTGCAGACGCTCCTGCCCCCGGAGCAGTTCGAGGAGTTCCTGCGGCTCAACACCCCGCAGCAGGACAGTCTCGACGAGTACCCGGACCTCGAGCGTGTCGACTTCGTCCGCAGCTTCGACGAGATCCGCGCCGCCGAACCGATCCGGCCCCAGCCGCTCGTCGTCCTCTCCGCCGACCGTTCGGTGGCGCCGCAGATCGCGGAGGGCATTGCGAACGGAAGCCTCCCCGCCGACATCGATCCCGGCTACGGCCCGGCCCTCGACGCCGTGCAGCCGAAGGCGCAGGCGGATCTGGCACAACTCGTCCCGGGTGCCACGCATGTCACGAACACGAACAGCGGCCACAACATCAACATCGTGCAGCCGCAACTCGTCATCGACGGAGTCCGCGACGTCGTCGACGCCGTGCGCGACGGGCGCACCGAGCCCTGACCGTCGCACGCGGCTCGGCCTGCGGAATGCGGTCGCCTCGACGTGGGAGACTGGACCGGTGAGGTTGTATCGAGACAATGCGGTGGTCCTGCGCCAGCACAAGCTGGGCGAGGCCGACCGTATCGTCACACTCCTCACCCGGCAGCACGGTCTGGTGCGCGCGGTCGCCAAGGGGGTGCGCCGCACGAAGTCCAAGTTCGGCGCCCGGCTCGAGCCGTTCGCGCACATCGACGTGCAGCTCTACCCGGGCCGCAACCTCGACATCGTCACCCAGGTCCAGACGGTCGACGCGTTCGCGACCGACATCGTCGACGACTACTCCCGGTACACCACGGCGTGCGCGATCCTCGAGACCGCCGAGCGGCTCGCCGGTGAGGAACGGGCCCCGGCGCCGCAACTGCATCGCCTGACGGTCGGGGCGCTGCGGGCCGTCGCCGAGCACAACCGCCCGTGCGAGCTGATCCTCGACGCCTTCCTGTTGCGGGCCATGGGTTTTGCGGGGTGGGCTCCCGCCCTCGACGACTGCGCGCGGTGCAGCGCCCCCGGACCGCACCGGGCATTCCACGTGGCCGCCGGGGGAGCGGTGTGCGTCCATTGCCGGCCGCCGGGCGCCGCCACGCCGTCACCGGGTGTCCTCGACCTGATGGATGCGCTGATCCGCGGCGACTGGGCGAGCACGGAGGACGTGCCCGAGTCGTTGCGGGGGCAGGCCAGCGGTCTCGTCGCGGCGCATCTGCAGTGGCACCTCGAACGGCAACTCCGCACCCTCCCGCTGATCGAACGCGCACGACCGCATGCGGCGGTAAGGGTGGAGGATTCGGTCAGGCAGGATGGGGACCGTGATTCGACGACGCGAACCTCGAGCCCCGCATAGTTCCGGGGCCGAGCGCCAGATCCGGCCGCCGGACCCGCACCCCTCGGGCGCCCGCCCGCCCGGCCTGCAACCCGAACTCGTGCCCCGGCACATCGCGCTGGTGATGGACGGCAACGGCCGCTGGGCGCAGGATCGCGGACTGCCCCGGACCGCGGGCCACGAACGTGGCGAGGCCGTGTTGATGGACGCCGTCTGCGGGTGCATCGAGATGGGCGTCGAATGGTTGTCGGCCTACGCGTTCTCCACCGAGAACTGGAAACGCAGCCCCGAGGAGGTCCGCTTCCTGATGGGCTTCAACCGCGACGTGATCCGGCGTCGCCGCGACGAGATGCACGAGATGGGGGTGCGCGTGCGGTGGGCGGGCCGCCGTCCCAAGCTGTGGCGCAGCGTCATCAAGGAACTCGAGATCGCCGAGGAGCTGACGAAGCACAACACGGTCATGAACCTGACCATGTGCGTCAACTACGGCGGGCGCGCGGAGATCGCCGACGCGGCGAAGGAGATCGGCAGGCGGGTCGCGGCGGGGCAACTCGACCCGGAGAAGATCACCGAGGCGACCGTGGCCCGGTACCTCGACGAGCCGGACATGCCGGACGTCGACCTGTTCCTCCGGCCGTCCGGCGAGCAGCGCACGTCCAACTTCCTGATCTGGCAGTCGGCCTACGCCGAGATGGTGTACCAGGAGAAGCTGTTTCCGGATTTCGACCGCCGGGACCTGTGGGCGGCGTGTGTCGAGTACGCGTCGCGTGACCGTCGGTTCGGTGGTGTGAAATGACCGTCGACGGGGCGCCCGCGCTGCTCGGGCGGGCGGCGGACGCGCTCGAGCACTTCGCCACCGTCACCCGGGCGGAGGACGGTTCGCTGAGTTTCGAGTACGCCGGGGCGCTGTGCTCGATCAGTGCGATGACCCTCACCGAGGGCCTCGATGTGTTGTCGATGACGTGCGTGCTGGCCTGGGATCGTCCGGTCAGCGCGTCGCTGCACAAGAAGGTCGCGGAGCGGAACGGCGCACTGCAGTTCGGTTCGATCGCGGTGTTCGGTCACGGCCGGCTCGCGGACGTCATCCTGCGCTACACGTTCCCGGCTGCCGGGCTCGAGGACGAGGCACTGACCACGATGCTGCTTCTCGTGTTGAGCGGGGCCGACACCGCCCGGCAGGGGCTGATCCCCTGACGCTCACTGCGTTGCGGTGCAGTCCTTGCAGACGCCGAAGATCTCGATGGTGTGGCTGACGTCGGAGAAGCCGTGTGCGTCGGCGATCGACTGCGACCACTGCTCGACGGTGGGCCCCTCGACCTCGACGGTGTAGCCGCAGGCACGGCAGACCAGGTGATGGTGATGTCCGGACGAGCAGCGCCGGTACACGGATTCACCGGTGTCGGTGCGCAGGACGTCGACCGTTCCGGCGTCGGCGAGCGTTTGCAGGGTGCGGTAGACGGTGGTCAGCCCGATGCCCTCGCCGCGCTTGCGGAGTTCGTCGTGCAGTTCCTGCGCCGACCGGAACTCCTCGATGTCGTCGAGGAGCGCGGAGATGGCGCTGCGCTGCTTGGTGGCGCGTACTCCCACGACGACGGGCTTGCGCTGGCCGGTGTTCTGGGTCAAGGCTTCTATCCTTCCTCGGCGTGCGCGACGGCGTCCACGACGATGTGGGCGAGGTGGTCGTCCACCAGGCGGTAGAGGACCTCACGTCCGGTGCGTTCGCCGCGCACGACGCCCGCGGCCTTGAGCACGCGAAGATGCTGGCTGATCAGTGGCTGGGTGACTCCGAGTGCCCCGACGAGTTCGTGCACGCACCGTTCCGATTCGCGGAGCTGGAGGACGATCGCGATCCGGACGGGGGCCGCGAGGGCGCGCAGGATGTCGCCGGCCGCCGCAAGGGTCTCCTTCGACGGCACGTGGGCGGGCGCCGCCGCCTCGAACGGATGCAGATCCCCGGGATCGATGACGCTCACCAGTGATCTCCTTCGGAGTGCCGGACAATGGACGGGACCGTGGCCGCGAGGCCGTCGGCCCGGGAGGATCACCCTCACCTTATTGCAAATCGATTCCATTTTGATATGCACGAATACGCATGTCAACCGGGTGGGTGAACCGACCGCGGTCGGGCAGATAGGCTGGGCTCCGAAAAGCGCACGTGAACCATGCATCTATTACCCAGATGGAGAGCACCCGAGTGGCACCGAAGTCCAAAGTCGAAACCGTCGTCAATCTCGCCAAGCGTCGTGGCCTGGTCTACCCGTGCGGTGAGATCTACGGAGGCACGAAGTCGGCCTGGGACTACGGCCCCTTGGGCGTCGAGCTCAAGGAGAACATCAAGAAGCAGTGGTGGCGCAACATGGTCACCAGCCGCGAGGACGTCGTCGGCCTCGACTCCTCGGTCATCCTGCCCCGCGAGGTGTGGGTGGCGTCCGGTCACGTCGGCGTGTTCAACGACCCGCTGGTCGAGTGCCTCAACTGTCACAAGCGTCACCGTCAGGACCACCTGCAGGAGGCCTACGCGGAGAAGAAGGGCCTCGACAACCCGGACGACGTCCCGATGGACGTCGTGGCCTGCCCCGACTGCGGCACGGTCGGTCAGTGGACCGAGCCCCGCGACTTCAACATGATGTTGAAGACGTACCTCGGCCCGGTCGAGAGCGAAGAGGGCATGCACTACCTCCGCCCCGAGACCGCGCAGGGCATCTTCGTGAACTTCGCGAACGTGCTCACCACGTCGCGCAAGAAGCCCCCGTTCGGCATCGGCCAGATCGGCAAGAGCTTCCGCAACGAGATCACGCCCGGAAACTTCATCTTCCGCACCCGCGAGTTCGAGCAGATGGAGATGGAATTCTTCGTCAAGCCCGGCGAGGACGAAGAGTGGCACCAGTACTGGATCGACTACCGCATGGACTGGTACACCGGGCTCGGCATCAACAAGGACAACCTGCGCCTGTACGAGCACGCCCAGGACAAGCTGTCGCACTACTCCAAGCGCACCGTCGACATCGAGTACCGCTTCCACTTCCAGGGCAGCGAGTGGGGCGAGCTCGAGGGTGTGGCCAACCGCACCGACTTCGACCTGTCGACCCACTCGAAGCATTCGGGCACTGACCTCAACTACTACGACCAGGCCACCGGTGAGCGCTACACGCCGTACGTCATCGAGCCGGCAGCCGGTCTCACGCGGTCGCTGATGGCGTTCCTCGTCGACGCGTACACCGAGGACGAGGCGCCGAACGCGAAGGGCGGCGTCGACAAGCGCACCGTGCTGCGTCTGGACCGTCGCCTCGCCCCGGTGAAGGCCGCGGTGCTGCCGCTGTCGCGTAACGCGGACCTGACGCCGAAGGCCAAGGATCTCGCCGCGACGCTCCGTCAGCACTGGAACGTCGAGTTCGACGACGCCGGCGCGATCGGCCGCCGCTACCGCCGTCAGGACGAGATCGGCACACCGTTCTGCATCACCGTGGACTTCGACACGCTCGAGGACCACGCCGTGACCGTGCGTGAGCGTGACTCCATGGCTCAGGAGCGGGTCGCGCTCGACCAGGTCGAGGGTTACCTGGCGCAGCGCCTCATCGGTTCCTGATCCGCCGTCACCTGCGCGCGTCGCAGGTCGCGGTCAGATAGTTCGTCAGGATTCGCCGGTTCTCCTCGGACACCGGGATGCGTGAGTATTCCGGTGCCGAGGAGCCGACGGCGATCCACAGCGGAAAGACGAAGGGCTTCTTCGCCTCCGCGAGGGCATGGGGGTCGCAGCGCGCCGCGTCGATCGTGATGTCGACGCTCAGCCGGTCCTCGCCCGCCCGCATGGTGGCGGGCAGCGCGCCGTGCAGCGCATACAGGACGCTGCCGCCGATCTCGTCCAACCGGATGTCACCCGACGCCGTTCCCCGGCTCACGACGAGCTGGGCGGGCAGGGGTGCGGTCGGCTCGGGAGGAGCCGCCGCCGGGATCAGTGTCACCGGTACGGCCCGCGCCAGATCCTCTGCGGCGCAGTCGCCGTCGTGGATTCGTCCGAGGACGTCGTACGGGGCTGCGAGCGGCACCCGCACGGGCGAGCCGTCCCGATCGGCGACACCGACCAGGGCGTACGCCGGCTCCGGGGACGTGTCGCAGCGCACCGGGCCGTATTCGGCCTCGACATCGATCCGGCTGCCGGGGCCGAGTTCGACCTCGCGCCGGGTCGCGGGCGCCGCCTCGAAGCCGGGACTGTCCAACGCCACGGATGTCACGGCGACGGGCGCGTCGCCGGTGTTCGCGATCCGCACGTGAATCCGCCCACCTGCCGCGTCGTCCTCCCGGCTGCGATAGGCCTCAGCCGACAGCGGGATCGCGTCGTCCTCGGCCGGGTCCCCGCTCTCGCAGCCCGACAGGACGCCGCAGGCGCTTGCCGCGACGCACGCGAATGCGACGAAGACTCGGGAGGACGTCAGAATCGGCCGCCCCCACTGATCCGGCCGGAGCTGCTCGGGCCGCCGAAGGACCGCGGGCCGCTGCTGCGGCCACCGCCGGAGCCGCGGCTTCCCCAGTTGCTGCCGCCGCTGAATCCGCCGCGCAGGATGCTGTCGATCAGGATGCCGCCGAGGATCGCGCCGGTGGCGTTCCCGCCACCGCTTCCGGGCCCTGGGCGCTGGCGGGACTCCCAGCGGCTCACGTCGTTCTGCGCCAGGCGCAGTGCGTCGGCCGCCAGGGCGGCCGCGGCCTGGGCGTGCTGAAGCGCGCGGGAGGCGTCGGTGCCGCGGAGTTGCTGCGCGCCCGCCAGGTGCCGCTGCGCCTCCGTGAGGCGGGTCCGGGCGTCCGCTCCCACCGCGCCGCGTCGGGTGCCGATGAAGTCCGACGCTGCCGTGACCTGCGACTGCGCGGCCACGATGTCCTGCTCGAGACGCTGCTGTGCGCGCTCGGCCTGCTGCCGGGATTCCTGCGCCTCGGCGAGGACGGCGTCGAGTTCCGCGTCTGCCTTGACGATCTGGGTGAAGCTGCCGAGCGGGTCGGTGTCCGCGGCGGCCCGCGCCGCCGCCAGCGCTGCCTCGGCCGCGGCGCGGGCCGACGCGAGCCGGTCCCCACCCTGCTCGGTGAACTGGGCGGCGGCCGCGATCCCGGCCTCCACGTCGGTGATCGCGGCCGGCAGCGTCGCGATGGCGTGCCGGATGTCTTCCGCGGCGTGGTCGACGGCGTCGAGCAGCGTCCGGGCCTGTTCGAGGGCGCCCTCGGCTCCGCGGATCGCCGACACCGCCGGCCCCTGTTTTCCGGGCGGCAGGGCGATCGCGTCCCGTCCGTCGGCCACGGCCCGTTCCGCGAACGCGAGCCGCTCCTCCGCCATCGTCACGTTGTGGGCGACGGAAGCGAGTGCGGCGGCCGGGAATTCGGTCTGCAGGGTGGCGAGCGTCTGCGTGGATTCGGGGATGCGCACGGTGAGCGCGACCATGTCCCGAGTGAGCGCGTCGAGTCGGTCGGGGGCGTTGATCAGCAGGTCCCGGAGTCCGTCGAACTCCTGGACCCGCTCATTGAGTTCGCGGTCGGCGCGCCCGCACGAGGTGATGATGTCGATGAGCATCTCCCGTTGCTGCTGCGGGGTCTCGGGGATCGCGTCGTCGAGTCGCTGACGGACGGTGAACGCGGCCGCGAGCGTCGACTTCGCCGTGTCGAACGCCGCCGTGAACGATGCTGTGGCCTGCTCGCCGAATTCGCCGCGGGCCAGGTCGAGTTCCTCCTGACTCGTACGCAGCGCGTCGTCGGTCTCGACGAGCACCTCCTTGGCGCGCTCGTCCAGCGTCGGCAGCGGGAGCGCCGTCAGAGCGGCGGTGTCCTCGGGGCTGATGCTGCGCGCCGCCTCGACGCCGGCCCGGGTGCGGTCGTGCTTCTTCTTCCGCGAATACAGCACCACGCCACCCGCACCCACGACGACCACACCGCCGCCGATCAGCAGTGTGCGCACCGACATTCCTTCGCCCGGAGTCATCGCGTCGCCCAGGCCGCCTGCTGCGGCGATCGCGCCTCCGGCCCAATCCTCCTCGCGCAGGGCGGGTTCCACCGCATCCACCCGGATCGACTCGGCCTCGTCGCTGGTGATCTCCGACAGTCCGTCCGGCGCGATGAGGGCGTACTCGCGGTCGACCGTCGCGACCGCGAGCAGGGCGTCGCGGTCGCCGAGCGAGGACGCCTGCGCCGTCTGATCCGCCCACGGACCGGCGCCGAGCCCGTTGAAGTCGGGCACGTACACCACCCACAACCGCACCTTGTGCTCGTCGTACAGCTGGTCGATCGCGGCCTGGACGTCGCTCTGCTGGTCGGCGTCGAGCACGCCGACGGTGTCCGTGATCTGCCCGGGAAGACGGAACGGTGCGTCCGCCGAGGCGCTCGCGGGAGAGAACAGGATCGCCACGAGAGTCAGGAGTGCGGAGACGGCGCCGACGGCGGCGAACCGCCGAGCACGGGGAAGTCGGGAGCGGAACGACGGCGTCTGCTCGAGGCGCGGTGCGAGTGGCATGGCAGCAAATCTATCGGGTGTGGCGAGTCGTCATCGGGACAGTTCGGCGACAGCTGGCAGAATCAGGGAGTGAATTCTGCACCGAGCCGTGAACGCCACGACCTCCCGCGCCGTCCTGCGCGCCTGGGGTTCGCCGGCACGCTGGCCCGGTGGACCCGCCGGATCATCGCCGGCGTGGTCCTCCTCGCCGCCGCGCTGGTGCTCGGCACCGCGGTCCGGGTGTGGCAGGTCGCGCGGATCGACGACACGTCCGCCGCCGACGCGATCGTCGTGCTCGGGGCCGCCCAGTACTCGGGAACCCCGTCGTCGGTGTTCGAGGCCCGGCTCGAGCAGGCGTACAAGCTGTACGAGCGCGGGGTGGCCCCCGAGGTCATCACGGTCGGCGGCAAACAGGAGGGCGACGAGTACACCGAGGCGGCGTCCGGCAAGAACTATCTGATCTCGCGCGGCGTCCCCGCCGACAGCATCACCGCGGTCGAGGAGGGGTCCGACACCCTGCTCAGCATCGAGGCGGTGAGTGAGGCGATGGGGGCGCAGGGCATCGATTCGGCGGTCCTGGTCAGCGACCCGTGGCATTCGCTGCGGACGCGGACGATGGCACGCGACGCCGGACTCGACGCGTGGACGGCGCCCACCCGGCAGGGGCCCGCCGTGTTCACCCGCGAATCCCAGTTGCACGGAATCGCCCGGGAGACAGGGGCGTTGATCTGGTACCAGCTCACCCACTTCTCGGCCGACTTCCCCTACACGGCGGGACAGTAGACATTCGATGACAGCACACACGACACCCCTCGGCGACGTGTACTCCGCGCACGACGTCGCCCGCCGGGTCCGCGAGGCACCGAAACGGGCGGGAATCCCGGGCAGCCAGATCGCGGCCGCGCAACACCGATCCGTCTTCTCCCGCGACCGCGCCCGCGTCCAGCACTCGGCCGCGCTCCGCAGACTCGCCGACAAGACCCAGGTGGTGGGCCCCCGGGACGGTGACACTCCGCGGACACGGTTGACGCACTCGATCGAGGTTGCGCAGATCGGTCGCGGAATCGCCGACGGTCTCGGCTGCGATCCCGATCTGGTGGACCTCGCCGGCCTCGCGCACGACATCGGCCACCCGCCGTACGGTCACAACGGGGAGAAGGCCCTCGACGAGGTCGCGGAAAGCTGCGGGGGGTTCGAGGGCAACGCCCAGAATCTGCGCATCCTCACGAGCCTCGAACCGAAGGTGCTCTACCCCGACGGAAGCAGTGCCGGGCTCAACCTGACCCGCGCGTCGCTGGACGCGGCGATCAAGTACCCGTGGACCCGGCCGCGCCCCGGCGCGAAGTTCGGGGCCTACGACGACGACGCCGACGTGCTCGCGTGGATCCGCGAGGGTGCCCCCGACGGCCACCAGTGCCTCGAGGCGCAGGTCATGGATTGGGCCGACGACGTCGCCTATTCCGTGCACGACGTCGAGGACGGCGTGATCGACGGGCGCATCGATCTGCGTTCACTGGCCGATCCGGTGGATCAGCGGGCGCTCGCCGAATTCGGTGCCTCGGAGTTCCCGGGCCTCGACGTGGAGGAACTGGTCGAGGCCGCGACGCGGTTGAGTCGTCTGCCCGTCGTCGTCGAGGTGGGCAGCTACGACGGCACGCTCACCAGTTCGGTCGCCCTGAAGAACCTCACCAGCGAACTGGTAGGCCGGTTCGCGACCGCCGCGATCATCGGGACCCGCGACGTCCACGGCGACAAGCCGGTCGCCCGGTACGACGCCGACCTGGTGGTCCCGCCGGTGGTGGCGGCGGAGGTGGCGCTGCTCAAGACGTTCGCACTGAACTACGTGATGTCGGATGCCGGCCACCGGGCGCGGCAGGCACGCCAGCGTGACCGCGTGCACCGCGTCGCCGAATGGCTGCTCGCGACCGCACCCGCCGGTCTCGACCCCATCCTGATTCCCGCCTGGAACGCCGCGGCCGACGACCCCGCACGGGTCCGGGTCGTCGTCGACCAGATCGCCTCCTACACCGAGAGCCGTCTCGAACGGGTCGACAAGTCCAGTCTCGGAGCACAGGCGAGCTGGGGCTGACAAAGTTCGGAAGCCGGACCCATCCTGCCGCCGCGGTGCTACGAATAGGTCTAGAGACAGCTCGCACCCAATGGTCAGGGAGACCGGATGAAGTCTGCAGTGCGCAAGATCATCGGTTCGACGTCCGCAGCGCTGGCGGTGGCGGTCGGTGCCGCCCTACTGGCCCCACCCGCGGCGCACGCCGCGCCCGCGTACCCGTTCGCGGACCCCGACCCGTTCTACGGTGCGCCCGCCGACGTCGGGGCACGCGCCGACGGTGACGTGCTGGCGAGCCGACCGGTCGCCGCCACCGGTTTCCCCACCGCCGACGCCTGGCAGGTGAAGTACAAGTCGACCAACTCCGCCGGAGCGCCCATCGCCGCGATCACCACGGTGCTGGTGCCCCGCGGCACCCCCGCCAACCGGCCGCTCGTGTCCTATCAGCCCTTCGTCAACGCGCTCGGGCTCGAGTGCGCGCCGTCCCATCAGCTGTTCAACGGCGGAATCCAGGAGGGGCCCGCCCTCAACGCCCTGCTCGCGCGCGGCTGGGCCGTCGCCGTGCCCGACCACCTCGGACCGACCAGCGCATACGGCGCCGCGAAACTCGGCGGCCGGCTCGTCCTCGACGGTGTCCGCGCCGCGCAGCGGCTCCCGGAAGCAGGACTCGGTGGCAGTCCGGTCGGGCTGGCCGGCTATTCGGGCGGCGCCATGGCGACCAACTGGGCTGCGGCGCTCGCACCCACCTACGCCCCGGAACTGAACATCGTGGGCGTGGCCCAGGGCGGCACACCGGTCAACATCGGTGAACTGGCCGACCGGCTGGGCAGCACCCGCTCGCAGGCGTTCGGCCTGGGATTCGCGGCCGCCATCGGTCTCGAGCGTGAATACCCGACGCGGTCACCGCTCGGAGACGGCCTCAACGGCGACGGACTCGCCCTGCGGGCGCAGATGAGCAACATGTGCACGGATTCGATCCTCGGCGCCGGTGCGGGGAAGTCGCTACCCGACCTGACCAACGGTCCCGGCATCCTCGCCGATCCGTCCGGCCGCTCGGTGATGGACGAGAACAGCGTCGAACTGTATCCGGGAGTGCCGAGGACGCCGATGTTCGTCTGGCACGGCAGCGCGGACCCCCTCGTCGCCATCGGGCCGGTACAGAACACCGTCGCCCGGTACTGCTCACAGGGTGTGCCGGTGCAGTTCGACGTGATCCCGGGCGCCGACCACGGCACCGCCACCATGCTCGGTGCCGGTCCCGCATTCGGCTATCTCGGCGACCGATTCGGCGGGATTCCCGCCCCGTCGAACTGCTGACCCCGAGGCGGAAGTTCGGGCTGCGGCGGAGCGCCTAGACTGTCGTTCGTGGCTGGCAGAATCCCTGATCGTGACGTTGCGGCCATTCGCGAGCGCACACGGATCGAGGACATCGTGGGGGAGTACGTCTCCCTCAAGCGCGCGGGCGGCGACTCCATGAAGGGGCTGTGCCCGTTCCACGACGAGAAGTCGCCGTCGTTCCACGTGCGGCCCAATCACGGGCACTACCACTGCTTCGGGTGCGGCGAGGGCGGCGACGTCTACTCCTTCCTCCAGAAGATCGACCACATCAGTTTCGTCGAGGCCGTCGAGCAGCTCGCCGACCGGTTGAACTACACCATCTCGTACGAGGGCGGCGGCACCTCGGTGCAACGCGACCGCGGCACCCGCTCCCGGCTGGTCGCGGCCAACGCGGCCGCGCAGGAGTTCTACTCGGCGCGCCTGCAGGAACCCGACGCGCAGGCGGCCCGCGACTACCTGACGGAACGGAACTTCGACGCGCAGGCCGCGCAGCAGTTCGGGTGCGGGTATGCACCCGACGGCTGGGACATCCTCACGAAGCACCTGCTGGGCAAGGGTTTCGACGTCAAGGAGCTCGAGGCTGCGGGCCTGTCGAAAGCCGGGCGGCGTGGTCACATCGACCGCTTCCACCGGCGCCTGCTCTGGCCCATCCGGAACCTGTCCGGCGACGTCATCGGGTTCGGCGCCCGCAAGTTGTTCGACGACGACACCATGCCCGGCAAGTACGTCAACACGCCGGAAACCATGCTGTACAAGAAGTCTCAGGTGCTGTTCGGGCTCGACCTCGCCAAGCGCGACATCGCCAAGGGGCATCAGGCCGTGGTGGTCGAGGGATACACCGACGTCATGGCGATGCACCTGGCCGGGGTCAAGACCGCCGTCGCCGCCTGCGGCACCGCGTTCGGTGAGGACCACCTCGCGATGCTGCGGCGACTGCTGATGGACGACAGCTACTTTCGCGGCGAGATCATCTACACGTTCGACGGGGACGCCGCGGGCCAGGCCGCGGCGATGAAGGCGTTCGAGGGTGACCAGAAGATGGCCGGGCAGACGTTCGTCGCCGTGGCACCCGAGGGCATGGACCCGTGCGAGTTGCGGCAGAAGTCCGGTGACGCCGCCGTCCGCGACCTGGTGGCGCGTCGCACACCGATGTTCGAGTTCGTGGTCAAGTCGATCCTCACCGAGCACGACCTCGAGACCGCCGAGGGCCGGGTCGAGGCGCTGCGGCGCACCGTGCCGGTGGTCGCGCAGATCAAGGAAGCGACGCTGCGGGACAGTTACGCCGTCCAGTTGTCCGGCTGGGTGGGCTGGGACGACATCGCCGCCGTCCGGCAGCGGGTGCGGGACGAGGCGCGCAAGCGGGCGTCCACCCGCGGGTCGCTGCCTGCGCCGCTCAAGAAGAAGGCCGCCCGGGACGAGGACCAGGACACACCGCAGTTGCCGGTCGGGCTCACCCGGCCCCGGCCGAACGATCCGACGCTGTGGGCGCAGCGCGAGGCACTGAAGGGTGCGTTGCAGTACCCGGCGATCGCGGGCACCGTATTCGACTCGCTGCCGGTGGAGACGTTCACGCATCCGACGTACGTCGTGATCCGTGAGTCGATGATCGCGTCCGGCGGCACCAGCGCGGGACTCGGCGGCGGCGAGTGGGTCGACGCGGTCAGCCGCGGTGTCGACGACGTCACCGCGGCGTCGCTCGTGTCGGAACTCGCCGTCGAGCCGTTGCCCGCCGAAGAGGACACCGTGCCGCGATACATCTCCGGCGTGATCGCACGCCTGCAGGAGGTGTGGGTGGGGGAGCAGGTGGCGGAACTGAAGTCCAAGCTGCAGCGCATTTCACCGGCCACGGCGTCGGACGAGTTCCATTCGCTGCTCGGCGACCTCGTCGCCCTGGAGCAGTACCGCCGCAGCCTGCTCGATCAGGCGATCGGCGACACCAACCGGGACGGGATGGCCGGCTGACCCGGCCGCCGCCGTCTACTTCTTCTTGAGCTGATCCTGGGGAACCAGGATGGTCGTTTCCTCGTCGAGCGGCTTCATGGGCTCGAGCTTCGGCTGAGTGTTCAGGGAGTCGGACAGCTTCTGACGCGACATCTGCAGCACCTTCTTCGTGGCCGGGCTGGTGGCCACGGCCTTGGTGGCCCGGCTGATCTGTTCGTAGCGCACACGTCCTGCTCGCGTACCCAGCACGTACCCCGCAGCGATACCGATCAACAACCGCATCATTCCCGCTTCCTCCCGACGCACAACGACCTGCACCCATCCTGCCTGATGCGTCGACAGGCAGGCGATTTGGTACTGGGGTGGGGCTATGCGCTACAGTTTCTCTCGCATCGCCGGGAACGTCGAAGCACAGCAGAATAATCCCCTGTAGCTCAATTGGCAGAGCTTCCGACTGTTAATCGGACGGTTGCTGGTTCGAGTCCAGCCGGGGGAGCACCGAAACCCCGTCCGGTTCATCCGGGCGGGGTTTTCTGCTGCGCCCGGCCAATTCGGACAGGTGCACCCTCCGGGGCGAGTACATTCCCGCTGTATCGGCAGCAATCGATCGCGGGGTGTGCGATGAGCGAGGACGGCCGCGAAACCGGGCGGACAGGGTCGATCGGGCGCTTCGGCACAGGCGACGCCCCGCGGTGGCTTCTGCCCTCGATCCTCTACGTCCTGCTGGCCGTCGCCGCCTACCAGTTGTCGGGGTGGCTGTTCGTCAACCTGCGGAGCTTTCTGGGGTTGCTGTTCCTCGCGTGGTTGTTCAGTATCACCATCGAACCGGTCGTCGACTGGCTCGAGCGCCGGGGGTTGCGGCGCGGAGCCGCCACCGGGCTCGTCCTGTTCGCGCTGTTCGTCTTCGCCATCGGGTTCCTGGCACTCTTCGGGACACTGCTCGCCCAGCAACTCGCCCAGCTCCTCAAGGCCCTGCCGGGTGCGTTGTCCTCGGTCACCGACTGGTCCAATCGCGTGTTCGACACCGACTTCGCGACCGGCGAGGATCTGATCCACCTCACACCCGAGACCATCCGAGACCTCGCCGAGCGGTTCACACCGGGAGTTCTGGGTGTGTTGTCGTCGCTGCTCGGCGTCGTGTTCCAGATGCTGACGCTGCTGCTGTTCGTGTTCTACATGTCCGCGCAGGGGCCTGCCCTTCGCCGCACGATCTCGAGCTGGTTCCCGGCGCGGCAACAGCGGGCCATCTCGGTGGTGTGGGAGATCTCGGTCGAGAAGGCCGGCGGATACGTGGTGTCACGGCTGATCCTCGCTGCGGTGAGTTCGGTCGCCACGGGCATCTTCCTCGTGGCGATCGGCGTGCCCTACTGGTTGCCGCTGGCGCTGTGGACCGGCATCGTCTCGCAGTTCGTCCCCACCCTGGGCACCTACCTCGCGATCGCCCTCCCCGCAATCATCGCAGCGGCGTCCCAGCCGATGGACGGGGTGTGGGTGATCGTGTTCGGGACCGTCTACCAGCAGATCGAGAACTACGTGCTGCACCCGCGCATCACCTCCGCGACGGTCTCGATCCACCCCGCGGTCGCGTTCGGATCGGTGATCGTGGGCGCCTCGCTGTTCGGCCCGGTCGGCGCCCTGGTGTCGGTGCCGGTGGTCGCCGCGATCCAGGCCCTCGTCGAAACGTACGGGCGACGGTACGAACTCGTCGCAGACGCGTCCGCGCCGGTCACCTCAGTCGAACAACGCAAACACGCGGGCGACGAAGAAGGCCGCGACCGCGAGGACGAGTAGACCCACCACGATGAACGCGAGGATCGGCACCGTCCGGCCCGGCATCGGCTGCGGATGCGACAACCCCGAGGTCTGGCCGGCATCCGGTGGCGTGTCACCCGGCCGAACGCCCCCTCCGTCGTCGAGCGCCGGTGCATCGTCCGGTTCGGGTCCTGGTCGTTCGACGCTCATCCTGTGCTCCCGTCTCGTGGTCCTCCGCAGTGCGGATCACATCCGCGTACCCCGGAAGACGCGTTCGCACACACGGCGACGGGGCAGTGCCCACGTCGGGACACGATTCGGTTCGCCGACCACGAAAAGTCCTGTCAGGGCGGGCTTCGTCCCGGCTACGCGCCCACGGCGGGCGCACGGTAACATCGGCACGCCGCGATCGCGAGTAGTGCGGCGATGGGGCGGTAGCTCAGTCGGTTAGAGCCGTGGACTCATAATCCATTGGTCGCGGGTTCGAGCCCCGCCCGCCCCACCGTTGTCCGCGGATCCCCGAAGTCGAACGCCCGCTCCGTCGTTGTTCTCCGTGCCGGAGCGGGGCAGACTGAAAGGCATCCGAGGAGGCCATCGTGGATCTGCAGATCGTGGCGATCGACAAACCCGACGACATGAACGTGATCGTCGGACAGTCCCACTTCATCAAGACCGTCGAGGACGTGCACGAGGCCCTGGTCGGAGTGAGCCCGCACCTCCGGTTCGGTGTCGCGTTCTGCGAGGCCTCGGGTCCTCGCCTCGTGCGCTGCTCCGGCAACGACGACCGTCTCGTCGAGTTGGCCACCCGCAACGCCGTCGCGGTCGGCGCGGGACACTCGTTCTTCGTGTTCCTGGAGGACGGCTACCCGGTCAACGTCCTGAACACGCTGAAGCAGGTGCCGGAGGTGTGCGGCATCTTCTGCGCCACCGCCAACCCCCTCGAAATCATCGTGGCCGAGACGGAACTCGGCCGGGGCATCGCCGGCGTGATCGACGGACGCCCACCCGCCGGTGTCGAGACCGATGCCGACGTCGCCGACCGCAAGGCGTTGCTCCGGACGATCGGTTACAAGCTCTGAGCGAGCGAAGCCCGGACTAGGCCAGCGGATCGACTCGTTCCCAGGCAACCGGGAGTTGCACGTCGACACCTTCGGCCAGGCCTCTCTCGGTGAGAAACCGCAGGGACCGCCGGAAGTTGTCGGCGAAGCGGGGGAGCGGTGTCAGCGGCCGGTCGAGTGGCTTCCAGAAGTTGTCCCAGTGGATCGGGATCACCCGCCGTGCGCCGGTCCGGGTCACGAGTGCGTCCCAGTAGTCGCGGCGGAAGCGGTCGGACTGCTTGCCGAGTGTGCCGATGCCGAGATAGACGGTGTCGGCGTCGTATCCGTCGAGCGCGCCGGGAACGAAGTTCGCACTGGCGTGGACGAGGACGCGGCCGTCGGGGTGCGCGAAATGGAACGAGAAGCATTCGCCCTGCGCGTATTCGCCGATCGATGCCGGTGGGTGCACCGCGTGTTCGATCGTGCCCGGGAACTTCGCCCGGGGGCTGTGCTCGGCGGGTAGAGCCGTCACCTCGAATGCGCCGTACCTCACGGGAGTTCGCACCTGGATCGTCCGGAACCGGTCCATCGCGAACCCGTAACCCTCGGCGATGTGACGCGTCGACGGCGAACCGACGAGTTCCGCACCGGTGCGCTCCGCAACCGTGGGGGAGTCCATCGCGTGGTCGTAGTGCGAGTGCGCGACGAGGACGGCGGCGAGGCGGTCGGTTCGAGTTCGCGTGAGGGCCCGGTCGACGGCGGCACCGTCGGGGCGCAGCGGCCGGAGTACCGAGCGCAGGAGCGGCGGCCTGGAGAAGAACCCGTCCGTCATCAGCGACGTCTTGCCGTCGGACAACAGGATCGTGGAAACACCGAGGAAGGTGGCGTGCATGCTCGCGACCGTACCGGTGGGCGGCATTCGCACGGCGGGCCCT
The DNA here is from genome assembly GCF_058628105.1 of Rhodococcus sp. G6(2025). Taxonomy (NCBI): domain Bacteria; kingdom Bacillati; phylum Actinomycetota; class Actinomycetes; order Mycobacteriales; family Nocardiaceae; genus Rhodococcus; species Rhodococcus sp. G6(2025). Next base: position 5,414,386 of record NZ_CP179750.1, on the reverse strand, counting down.
GTGGCCGTTCTACGATGACCGCCATGGCGATCACTCCCGACACGAAGAACTGGACCTGGGTCCTCGACCGGGCGTGCCCCGACTGCGGGTTCGACTCGGCGGCAACCCGGTACGAGGACATTCCGGCGCTGGTCCGGGCGAACGCGGAGGCATGGTCGCCGGTCCTCACCCGCCCCGATGTGAGGGTCCGGCCGGACGAGCAGACGTGGTCGGCGCTCGAGTATGCCGCACACGTTCGCGACGTGTTCCGGATCTTCGACGTCCGGCTCCGGATCGTGCTCGACGAGACGGATCCACTGTTCCCGAACTGGGATCAGGACGAGACCGCGGTCGCCGAGCGCTACAACGAGCAGGATCCGGCCGTCGTGGACGCCGAGCTGCGTGCGGCCGGTGCGGCGGTGGCGGACGCCTTCGAGGCCGTCGCGCCGGAATTCCGGGTGCGGACCGGGCGGCGGAGCGACGGCGCATCGTTCACGGTGGAGTCGCTGGCCAAGTACTTCGTCCACGATCCGATCCACCATCTCCACGACGTGTCGGGGTAACAGTTTCGGATTGCCGGACCCGATTCGGTAGAACGTGTTCCAATTCGGACCGTTTGTGTCTATCGTCACATCAGCAGATGCGCAGACATGAATGAAGGGTTGGAAGTCACATGAAGACCAAGGGTGCGATCCTGTGGGGCCTGAACGAGCCGTGGTCGGTCGAGGAGATCGAGATCGGTGATCCGGTTGCGGGCGAGGTGCAGATTCGCATGGAAGCCGCCGGAATGTGCCACTCCGACCACCACATCGTCACCGGTTCGATGCCGATGGCGTCCTTCCCGGTGATGGGCGGTCACGAAGGGTCCGGCGTCATCACCAAGTTGGGGCCGGAGGTGAAGGACCTCGAGGTCGGCGACCACGTCGTGCTCTCGTTCGTGCCCGCCTGCGGACGCTGTCCGGCGTGCTCGGCCGGACACCAGAATCTCTGTGACCTCGGAATGGGACTCCTGAGCGGGCTGGCGATCAGCGACGGCACCTTCCGCATCCACGCGCGCGGCGAAAACGTCATCCCGATGTGTCTCCTCGGGACGTTCTCGCCCTACATGGTCGTGCACGAGACGTCGGTCGTGAAGATCGACAAGGACATTCCGTTCGACGTCGCCGCCCTCGTCGGCTGCGGCGTACCCACCGGCTGGGGTTCGGCGACGCGGATGGCGGAGGTGAAGCCGGGCGAATCCGTCGTCATCATGGGGGTCGGCGGCGTCGGCATGAGCGCACTGCAGGGCGCGGTGGCGTCCGGGGCTCGTCAGATCTTCGCCATCGACCCGGTGCCGTGGAAGCGGGAACAGGCACTGAAGTTCGGGGCCACCCACGCGTTCGAGAGTGCCGCGGCCGCAATCGAGCCGATCATCGCGCTCACCAACGGGTTGATGGCGCAGAAGACGATCATCACGGTCGGGGAGATGCACGGCGAATACGTCGAGGAAGCACTGTTGCTCACCAGCAAGTTCGGCACGTGCGTCGTCACGGCCATGGGTGCGATGACCGACATGGACGTCAAGCTGAACCTGTTCCTCTTCTCGATGCTGCAGAAGGACCTGAAGGGCACCATCTTCGGCGGCGGAAACGCCCGGGTCGAGATCCCGAACCTGCTGGCCATGTACAAGTCGGGGCAGCTGAACCTCGACGACATGATCACCCGCACCTACACCCTCGAAGGTGTCAACGACGGGTATCAGGACATGCTCGACGGCAAGAACATTCGCGGCGTCATCCGGTACACCGAAGCCGACTGGTGACGGCTCGCCGCAGCCGACCGCGGGCCGCTCTCGTAGGCTGACCGGGTGCAGAGTCTCGATCAGATTGCCCGATGGCCCGTGGACAACGCTGCGGCGGTGGTCCTGTCGCACGACGAAGGGGTGATCGGCGAGTACGGCGACCAGCAGCGCGTCTTCCCCCTGGCCTCGGTGACCAAACTGCTCTGCGCGTACGCAGTCCTGGTGGCCACCGAGGAGGGGGCCGTCGAACTCGACCAGCCCGCGGGCCCGGAGGGCTCGACCGTGCGTCACCTGCTGGCGCACGCGTCGGGTCTCGCGTTCGATGCGAACCGGGTACAGACGGCACCGGAGCGCAAGCGGATCTACTCGAGCGCCGGCTACGAGGTGCTCGCCGACTTCCTCACCGCCGAGACGTCGATCGATTTCGCCGACTACGTCGCGGAATCCGTCTTCGCCCCACTGTTCATGAGCGCGTCCGCGCTCGTCGGGCCCGCCGGCCACGGAGCGCAGGCGTCGGCGGGCGATCTCGGCCGGTTCGCAGCAGAACTGTTCCGCCCGGCCCTCATTTCGCCTCAGACGTTCGCGGACGCCACCTCCGTGCAGTTTCCCGGGCTGGACGGAATCCTGCCCGGATACGGCTCACAGCGGCCCAACGACTGGGGTCTGGGATTCGAGATTCGTTCGGGCAAGAGCCCGCACTGGACGGGCACCGGCAACTCGCCGCGGACGTTCGGCCACTTCGGGCAGTCCGGCACCTTCCTGTGGGTCGATCCGGCCGCCGGACTGGCGTGCGTCGCATTGACGGACCGGGATTTCGGCGACTGGGCCAAGCCCCTGTGGACCGAGCTGAGCGACGGTATCCTCTCGGAACGCAGAAGACGATGACACACCGATTGCTCGAATCACTGGCGCAACACAGGCATCACAAGGCACACTGGTCAACCGAGCCCGCTGCACACACCGACTGAGGCCGTTGGGGAAGACGTCCCTCGTCGAAGCAGGAGGCTCGAGTGCGCGCATTGAATCAGTTCGCGGACGCGACGGCTGGTGTTGTCTACATCCACTCGTCGCCCGCCGCGTTGTGCCCCCATATCGAATGGGCGTTGACCGCGACCCTCGACTGCCGAGCCAACCTGAAATGGACCTCGCAGCCGGCCTCCAACGGCGTTCTGCGCGCGACCACCAGCTGGGTGGGGCCTGTCGGCACCGCCTCACGGCTGGTCAACGCGCTCCGCGCCTGGCCGATGCTGCGCTTCGAGGTCACCGAGGACGCCAGTGAGGGCGTGGACGGCGAACGGTACAGCCACGTGCCAGGCATGGGTCTGTGGCACGGCTCCACCAGCGCAAACGGCGATGTCGTCGTGGGGGAGATGCGGCTACGGGCACTGATGCAAGCGGGCGGCGACATCGCCGCCGAACTGGACTACGCACTCGGAACCGCGTGGGACGAGGCTCTCGAGCCGTTCCGCAGCGGCGGAGAAGGCGCCGAGGTCACCTGGTTGCGCCGCGACGTCGGCTGACACCCCGCTCACAGACGCGAAAAGGCCCCCGCCACAACAACGGCGGGGGCCTTCTCTCGACCAGAGCTCAGATCACAGCGGGATGTTCTTGTGGTCGCCGCGGCTGGAGGGAGCGGCGGCGAGGGCGGCGGTGACGACACTGCGCGTCTTGGCAGGGTCGATCTCTTCGTCCACCACACCGATCGCGACGGCGCGGTCGACGCCACCGGCGATGCTCTCGTGCTCGACGGCCAGACGCTCGTGCAGGGCCTCACGCTCGTCTTCCGGCGCTGCGGCCAGGGCGCGCTTGTGCAGGATGCCGACAGCGGCCTTGGCGCCCATGACGGCGACCTCGGCATCGGGCCACGCGTAGACGGCGGTGGCGCCGAGCGCGCGGGAGTTCATGGCGATGTAGGCACCGCCGTAGATCTTGCGGGTCACGACCGTCACGCGGGGAACGGTCGCTTCGGCGAACGCGTGGAGCAGCTTGGCGCCGCGACGCACGACGCCTTCCCATTCCATGCTCACACCGGGGAGGTAGCCGGGCACGTCCACGACCACCACGAGCGGGATGCCGAATGCGTTGCACAGCCGGACGAAACGAGCCGACTTCTCGGCGCTCTCCGAGTTCAGGCAGCCACCCAGGCGGAGCGGGTTGTTGGCGATGACACCGACGGTGCGACCGCCGAGGCGTCCGAGACCGGTGACGATGCTGCGGGCGTAATTGCCCTGCAGTTCCTCGAAACTCGACTCGCCCTCGACGTTGTCGAGAAGTTCGTGAACGATCGGGCGGACGTCGTAGGCGCGCTTCGCCGACTCGGGCATGAGCGCGCGGAGATCGGTGTCGCCGTGCGCGGCCGCGGCCTGATCGAACTCGCCCTGTTCGCAGAACATCGACACCAGGCGGCGTGCCCGGTGCAGGGCGTCGCCCTCGTCGTGGGCGGCGATGTGCGCGACACCCGACTTCTTCGTGTGCGTGTCGGGACCGCCGAGGGACACCATGTCGACCTGCTCACCGGTGACACTGCGGACCACGTCCGGTCCGGTGACGAAGACGCGGGCCTCGGGCGCCATGATGACGATGTCGGTCAGCGCAGGACCGTACGCCGCACCGCCGGCCGCGAAGCCGAGGACGACGGAAATCTGTGGGACGCGGCCGGACGCGCGGACCATGGCCTCGAAGACCAGTCCGACGGCGTGCAGGGCCTCGACGCCCTCGGCGAGACGCGCGCCACCCGAGTGCCAGAGACCCACGATCGGGGCGTCTTCCTCGAGGGCGGTGTCGATCGCCGTCACGATGTGCTTGCAGCCTTCGACGCCCATGGCGCCGCCCATGACGGTGGCATCGGAGCAGTATGCGATGGTGCGGACACCGTCGATGTTGCCGGACGCCGCCAGCACACCGGACTTGTCACGCGGATGGAGGGGGACGACCGTCCCGGCGTCGAACAGCTTCTCCAGGCGCGCAAGGGGATCGCGCGGATCGATCGACGCATCGGACTTAGTCGCGGGTGCCAAGATTGTCATCGCGTCCTCCTTGTGGCGGGCCCGGGTGGGCTGTCGATGGGTGGAGACCCCTTCAGAGAAGGGGTCTCCACCCGCGAGCTAGCAGGACCGGCTGTCAGGCCCGGCCGAAGGCGAGCGCGACATTGTGCCCACCGAAACCAAACGAGTTGTTGATCGCGAAATCGATCTCGCCGTAACGGGCTTCGCCCTTGACGACATCCAGGTCGATCTCTGGATCCTGATTCTCGAGATTCAGCGTGGGCGGAATGACTCCGTCACGCAGACTCAGGACCGTGAGCACCGCCTCGAGCGCACCGACGGCGCCGATCGAGTGCCCCAACGCGGACTTCGGTGCGTACACCGCAGCATGGTTGCCGACGGCAGCCTTGATGGCGTTCGCCTCTGCCGTGTCACCGATCGGCGTGGCCGTGGCGTGCGCGTTGATGTGCTGGATGTCCGTCTTCGTCAATCCGGCAGTCTCGATCGCCCTCGTCATGGCCCGCGCAGCGCCCGAACCCGAAGGATCGGGAGCGACGATGTGGAACCCGTCGGAGGTGATTCCCGCGCCCAGCAGACGGGCGTGGATGGTGGCACCGCGAGCCTTGGCGTGCTCCTCGGTTTCGAGGACCATCATCGCTCCGGCCTCACCGAACACGAAGCCGTCACGATCCTTGTCGAACGGCCGCGAAGCCGCCTTCGGATCGTCGTTGCGGGTGCTCAGCGCGCGCATCATCGCGAAGCTCGCGATCGGCACGGCGTCGAGGTAACCCTCCACACCACCGGCGACGATGATGTCCGCGTCGCCCATCACCAGCATGCGGTACGCATGGGCGATGGCCTCGGAACCCGAGGAACAGGCCGACACGGGAGTGATCACTCCGGCGCGGGCCCCGAGCTCGAGTCCGACGGTGGCCGACGGACCGTTGGGCATCACCATCTGAACGGCGAACGGCGACACCTTGCGGTACCCACCGGCCTTCATCTTCTCGACGGCGTCGATCAGAGCTTCGCCGCCGCCCAGTCCGGTGCCGATCACGACGCCGAGGCGATCCTTGTCGACCTCCGGGCTGCCGGCGTTCTCCCAGACCTGACGGCCCAGGACGAGCGCCAGCCGCTCGACGAAGCTCATCCGGCGGATCTCGACCCGGGACAGCGACTCGTCGGGCGACACCTTGAGCTTGCCGCCGATCGTCACCGGAAGGTCGTTCTCCGTGACGAAGGCTTCCCGGATGGTGTCGATGCCGCTCTCGCCGGCCAACAGGCCTTTCCACGTGGCATCCACGTCACCAGCGATCGACGTCGTGGCCGCGAGGCTGGTGACGACGATGTTGGGGAACTGCTTCCCGTTGGTCGAGGCGGAAGTCACGGCTGAGCTCACTCCTCGTCGTTCTTGGCAGCTTCGAGCTTCGCCTTCACGGCCTCCGCGTCGGCGCCACCTTCTGCTTCGAGCTTCTGGATGTAGGACACGGCGTCACCGACGGTGCGCAGTCCGGCGAGATCCTCGTCGGGGATCTTCACGCCGTACTTGTCCTCGGTCTGGACGGCGATCTCAACCATGGAGAGGGAGTCGATGTCGAGGTCGTCGACGAAAGACTTTTCGATGGTCACCTCGGACGGCTCAATACCGGTGACCTCCTCGATGATCTCCGCGAGTCCGGCGATGATGTCTTCCTGGGTGGCGGCCACTGAGTGGCTCCCTTCTGATTCGGTGTAGATGTATCTGGAGTTGTGCAGGCACGTCCCCATCGGCCGCGCCTGCGGGCCCTGCACGCACCGAGGTGCGCGCAGCAAACTAGCCGAGTTCTGTCAGTTCGGCTAGCGCGGAGATATCCCCCGGGGTCTTGAGTGCCAGAGTCGGCGTGCCGCGCATTTCACGCTTGGCGATACCGACGAGGGTTCCGGCTGGTGGAAGTTCCGCAATCGCGGAGACCTGCGCGGTCCGCAGGCTTGCGGTACACAGGTCCCAACGCACAGGTCGGGTTACCTGCGCGGCCAGTTTAGTCAGTGCGTCGGCTCCGGATGCGACCGGTGCGCCGTCGGCGTTGGAGAGCAGAGTGCGGGTGGGTTCACCCGGTGTGATCTTGGACGCAGCCACGGTGACGGCCTCCTGCGCGGGAGCCATGAACCGGGTGTGGAACGCGCCTGCGACGGGCAGAGCGCGAACCCGCGCCTTCTCCGGCGGGTTGGCCGCGAGTTCCTCGAGCGCCGACAGCAGACCTGCCGCGACGATCTGTCCCGCCGCGTTGCGGTTGGCCGGTTCGAGGCCCAGTTCGTCGAGGCGGGCGAGCACCTCGGCCTCGTCGCCCCCGAGGACCGCGGACATGCCGGTCGGTTCGAGTGCGCAGGCCTTCGCCATCTCCGCGCCGCGGACGGCGGCGAGGGCGACGGCGTCGTCGGCGGAGAGGACTCCGGCGACCGCGGCCGCGGCGAGTTCACCGACCGAGTGCCCGGCCGCGATGGTGTCTGCGGGAACCAGGCCACGCGCGTCGAGTTCCTCGAAGGCGAGGAGTGCGGCGGCCACGACGAGAGGCTGAGTCACCGACGTGTCGGTGATCTCCTCCGCGGTCGCGGTGGTACCGAGGCGGACGAGGTCGAGGCCGGCAGCCTTCGACCACAGTGCGACACGGTCATGAGAACCCGGCAGCTCCAACCAAGGGATGAGCATGCCGGGAGTCTGAGAGCCCTGACCCGGGGCGAGCAACGAAATCACTCTTCAAGAGAACACCGTCAACGCCGTGCTGCGAGATGTCGTTGCGGATGAACCTTTGTCGGCGGATTTGTTGGGTTCCCACAAAATTGCACGTGGGGTCCTCGCATCGAATCTGGACAGACGTTCGTTACAGCCCTGCTTCTCCGAATGGGAAGGGTGTGACTGGTGTTAAACGTGATATGGGTTCGTTATGGGAATGTGTCAATCGACCCACCGTGGCGGCCACTCTGAGTACATACGCATCCCGCGGATTCGTCGGATCGCGACCGGTGACTTCGGCGATTCTCTTGAGTCGATACCGCACAGTATTTGGATGAACAAACAGCTGCCGGGCACAAGTCTCAACCGCACCTCCACAGTCGAGATATGCGTCCAAAGTGTCGGTGAGAACACCTCCGGCGGCCGCCAGCGGCGCGACCAGATGGTCGTTCAGAGCGGTGACCGCGGCGTTGTCCCCGAGCAGTGCGCGCTCGGGTAACAACTCGGCGGCGTGAACGGGCCGAGGGGCGCCCCGCCAGCCGGCGACCGCCTGCATCGCGGCGAGCGCCTCGACGGCACTGAAGTGCGCCGCACCCAGCGTCGGCGTGGTCGGCCCGATGATCACCGGCTCGTCCGAGAACTTGCCGAGCAGGTCGGTCATGAAACTCGAGTGCCCCGACCCCTCCTGGAGTTCGCCGCTGACGACCATCACGAGCCGCGAACCCTGCACCACGGCGAGGGCGGCGCGACCGTGCTTCTGCGCGATGGTGTGGACCGTGCCGACGACGGAGACCCGTTCGTCCTCGGGGGGAGTGCCGACGATGACGGTGGCGGGGGCGGTGGCGTCCCAGTTGAGGGTCGCCGCCCGCGACAACATGTCCGAACCCGTGTCACCACGGACCACGGCGTCGACCACGAGTGCCTCGAGCCGGGTGTCCCACGCACCGCGGGACTCCGCGGCACTCGCGTACACCGAGGCGGCCGCGAAACCCAGTTCGCGGCCGTAACGGAGGACGGCCTCGGTGAGGGCGATCAGCTGCTGGTCGTTGCGGGCGAGCGCCGGGAGCCACTGCTCGAAGAACTCCATCGCCACGCGGACCATGTCCACCGTCTGGCTGAGGGTGAGTCTGCGCGCGAGATCCTGCGGAATCACCTGGAACGCGTCCAGGCTGAACCGGATGTCGCTGTCCGGGTTCTTGAGCCACTCGAGGAAGTTGACGACCGCCGTCTGAACCAGCAACTGCACGTTGGAGCGTTGAGCGGCATCGAGGTCGTCGAAGAACGGCAGTTGATCCTGCATCGTCGTGACGGCCTCGGTCGAGAGGCGACCGGAGAACTGTTTGACGCGACGCAACAGTGCGTCGGGCAACGGATCCCGGGTTTGTCGTCTGCGGGAGACCAACGGACTCTGCTCGACCATAGTCAAGAACCTACGCCCACCGCCGCCCGTGTAGTCCGACGGACACACGGGCGGCGGTGGGGAGGATCTCGGCGTTACGCGCTGCCGGTGTCCGTGTACGAGACGGCCGCGGCGCGGACGTCGTCGATGCGGTACCGGTTGGCGGCCTCGACGGCCTTGGAGCGGTCGAGGGTGCCTTCGCCGGCGAGGGCGGACAGCACGGCGACGACGATGGATTCGGCGTCGACGTTGAAGTACCGGCGGGCGGCGGGGCGGGTGTCGGAGAAGCCGAACCCGTCGGTGCCGAGGGTGGTGTACGAGCCGGGGACCCACTGGCGGATCTGGTCGGCGACGGCGCGCATCCAGTCCGAGGCCGCCACGAACGGGCCGGCGGCGTCGGACAACGCCTGCGTGACGTAGGGCAGCGGGGCGTCGGTGCCGGGGTCGCGCAGGGCCTGCTTCTCCCGTTCGATGCCGTCGCGGCGCAGTTCACCCCAGGAGGTGACCGACCACACGTCGGCGGCCACACCCCACTCGTCGGCGAGCAGCTGCTGGGCCCGCAGGCCCTCGGGCATGGTGACTCCGGAGACCAGGATCTGCGCCTTCGGGCCCGATGCCTCGGACTTTTTGAACAGGTACATGCCCTTGAGCAGGCCGTCGACGTTGAGGTCGGCGCGTTCGGCGGGCTGGGAGTAGGGCTCGTTGTAGAGGGTGATGTAGTAGAAGATGTCCTCGCCACCGAACCCGTCCACCCCGTCGGTGCCGCCGTACATCCGGCGCAGCCCGTCCTTGACGATGTGCGCGATCTCGTAGGAGAACGCCGGGTCGTAGGCGACGGCGGCCGGGTTGGTCGAGGCCAGCAGCAGCGAGTGCCCGTCGGCGTGCTGGAGGCCTTCGCCGGTGAGGGTGGTGCGGCCGGCGGTGGCGCCGAGGACGAAGCCGCGGGCCATCTGATCGGCCGCCGCCCACAGGCCGTCGCCGGTGCGTTGGAACCCGAACATCGAGTAGAAGATGTACAGCGGGATCATCGGCTCACCGTGGGTGGCATAGGAGGTGCCGACCGCGGTGAACGAGGCGGTCGAGCCGGCCTCGTTGATGCCCTCGTGCAGGATCTGCCCGATCTCCGATTCCTTGTAGGCGAGCATCAGCTCCGCATCCACCGCGGTGTACAGCTGCCCGTTGCGGTTGTAGATCTTCAAAGAGGGGAACCAGGAGTCCATCCCGAAGGTGCGGGCCTCGTCCGGGATGATCGGGACGATCCGCTTGCCGATCTCCTTGTCCCGCAACAGCTCCTTCATGATCCGCACCAACGCCATGGTGGTCGCGACCTGCTGCTTGCCGGAGCCCTTGCGGACCACGTCGTAGGTCGAGTCCGCCGGCTGCGGCAACGGTGCCGGGCTGGTGCGGCGCTGCGGCAGGAACCCACCCAACGCCTTACGGCGGTCGAGCATGTACTGGATTTCCGGGGCATCGGGGCCGGGGTGGTAGTACGGCGGCATCTTCGGGTCCTTCTCCAACTCTTCGTCGGAGATCGGGATGCGCTGCAGGTCCCGGAAATTCTTCAGATCGTCGAGGGTCAGCTTCTTCATCTGGTGGGTGGCGTTGCGGCCCTCGAAGTGCTTGCCCAGGGTGTAGCCCTTGATGGTGTGCGCCAGGATCACCGTCGGCTGCCCCTTGTGCGCCATCGCCGCCGCGTACGCGGCGTAGATCTTGCGGTAATCGTGGCCGCCGCGCTTGAGGTTCCAGATGTCGCGATCCGAGAGGTTCTTCACCAGTTCCTTCGTCCGCGGATCCCGCCCGAAGAAGTGCTCGCGCACGTACCCGCCGTCGTTGGCCTTGTACGTCTGGTAGTCACCGTCGGGGGTGACGTTCATCAGGTTGACCAGGGCGCCGTCCCGGTCCGCGTGCAGCAGTGCGTCCCACTCGCGGCCCCAGACCACCTTGATCACGTTCCAGCCGGCGCCGCGGAAGAACGACTCCAACTCCTGGATGATCTTGCCGTTGCCGCGGACCGGGCCGTCGAGGCGCTGCAGGTTGCAGTTCACCACAAACGTCAGGTTGTCCAAACCCTCGGTGGCCGCCACATGCGCCAGACCGCGGGATTCGGGTTCGTCCATCTCCCCGTCACCCAAAAACGCCCACACGTGCTGATCGGAGGTGTCCTTGATGCCGCGGTCGTGCAGGTAGTGGTTGAACCGGGCCTGGTAGATCGCGTTCATCGGGCCCAACCCCATCGACACGGTCGGGAACTCCCAGAAATCCGGCAGCAGCCGGGGGTGCGGGTACGACGGCAACCCGCCGCCCTGATCGGCGTGCGAGTGTTCCTGCCGGAACCCGTCCATCCGCTCCGCCGGGATCCGCCCCTCCAAGAACGCGCGGGCGTAGATGCCCGGCGAGGCGTGGCCCTGGATGAAGATCTGATCCCCACCCCCGGGATGGTCCTTGCCGCGGAAGAAGTGGTTGAACCCCACCTCGTACAGGGCCGCCGACGACGCATACGTCGAAATGTGGCCACCGACCCCGACGCCGGGGCGTTGCGCGCGGGTCACCATCACCGCCGCGTTCCACCGGATGAACGCCCGATACCGGCGCTCGGTCTCCTCGTCGCCGGGGAACCACGGCTCGTTCTCCGTCGGGATGGTGTTCACATAATCGGTCGACGTCAACGCCGGCAACGCGACGTGCTTCTCCCCGGCCCGCTCGAGCATCCGCAACATCAGATACCGGGCACGGGTCGGTCCGGACCGGTCCAACAGTCCGTCGAACGATTCCAACCACTCCGTGGTCTCGTCCGGGTCGATATCCGGCAGATAAGACGCAACACCCTCACGGATGACGCGAACGCGGCCGTCGGAACCCGGGGTCGCACTGGGGTTGGAAGGTTGGGCCGCTCCGGCGCCGGGTGTGGCGGAATCCGGTTGAGACGCGGGTCCCTGGATCAGGTCTGACAACGTTGCTCCTCATTGTGGTGGGACGCGCGGTGTGGCGTCCTCTCCATGCGATCGCGGCCTTGTTAGGCCCGACCCATCTCCTTTATGAATATGGCGCGACCCTCATCTTTCACCATCGCGGCCCAGTCGGCACACTGTGCTCGGGTTACTCTTCGGTAGCGTTTGCGCAGTTCCGGGGCCGAATGTTGAACTTATCGATGCCGTCGAAAACATGGGGGAGACGAATGCGCACGTCGACGCGCCGCTGGGGGCCCGCGAGCGCTGCCGTCGCGGCGATCGTCGGTGTGGGCGTCATCGCCGGATGCGGCGGCGAGATCGAGGGGACCGCGCAGCAAAACGATTCTCAGGCCGCCGAGTACGCCGCAGAGGCGACGTCCTCGTCGGTGGCCGCGTCGTCCTCGCAGAAAGCCGCGGCCGAGCGGGAGGCGCTCGTGGAGCAGTGCACGATGTTCGTGAACCGCGCCGGCGACACCATCGACAGCTACAACGCCTTCATCGACGCCGCCAACGCCGAGGCCGCGGACACCGGTGCGAAGGCGAGCGCCGCGGCGGCAGCCCTCCGGGCGGCGGCCGACGGGGCCAGTGCCGCCACGCCCGCGCTTCCCGCGGAGCTGACCGGACTGCTCACCGATTACGCGAACAATTATCGGGAACTTGCGATCGCCGTCGACGGCGGGCAACGCGGTGACATTCTGAACACACTCGCCAGCCGTGGAGACGAGCTCAGCGACTCGATTCGGGCAGCCTGCCCCACATCGTGACTCCCGCACCGTAGGCTCGGTCGATGACCACGCATCACTACTTTCTGAGAAAAATTCGCGTGGTCGGCTTGCGCGAAAGCGCTCGAGCATGTTCGCTTTCACCTAATTGATCTTCATCCGGCAGGTGTTCGGGTATCCGAGCACCGTCAACAAAAGGAGGACCCCACCGTGGTCGCCGCGGCGGACGCCCAAAACTACGCTCAGAAACTCGGGATCACTGCCGACATGGCGGTACAGGAACTGGGCTGGGACGAGGACACCGACGACGACCTGCGTGCCGCGGTCGAGGACACCATCGGTGGAGAACTGCTTGACGAGGATTCCGACGAGGTGATCGACGTCGTGCTGCTGTGGTGGCGCGACGAAGACGGAGACCTCGTCGACGCCCTCATGGATGCCATCGGCCCCCTGGCCGACGAGGGATTCGTGTGGGTCCTCACCCCCAAGACCGGTCAGCCCGGTCACGTCGAGCCCAGCGAGATCGCCGAGTCCGCACCTACAGCCGGTCTCACCCAGACGTCGGCGGCAAACCTCGGGGACTGGTCGGGAAGCCGTCTGGTTCAGCCGAAGTCGCGTCCCGCGAACAAGCGCTGAACAGTCTCACCTTTTCGTTCACTCACCGAAGGATCACGTCATGCCGCTCGAGGTGGGCACCACCGCCCCCGATTTCACCCTCAAGGACCAGAACAATCAGGAAGTGACGCTTTCCGATTACCGCGGAAAGAAGAACGTCCTGCTCGTGTTCTACCCCCTCGCGTTCACCGGAACGTGTCAGGGTGAACTCTGCAAGGTTCGCGACGAACTGCCGAAGTTCGAGAACGACGAGACTGCGATTCTCGCGCTCTCCGTCGGTGCGTCGCCGACACACAAGATCTGGTCCGCCGAGCAGGGATACACCTTCCCGCTGCTCGCCGACTTCTGGCCGCACGGTGCGGTCGCGCAGCAGTACGGCGTCTTCAACGAGAAGCTGGGCTTCGCGAACCGCGGCACCTTCGTCATCGACAAGGAAGGCGTCATCCGGTTCGCCGAGATGAACGGGCCCGGAGAGGCCCGTGACCAGGGAGCTTGGGAGAAAGCGCTCGCCACGCTAGAGTCCTGATGCGCATCCGGCGAGGTTCTCGCCGGATGTTCGGGCGTGTAGCTCAGTGGTAGAGCTCTGGTTTTACACACCAGCGGTCGGGGGTTCGAAACCCTCCGCGCCCACCGTCAGGCAAGGCCCCGATCTGCGTTTCCGCGCGGGTCGGGGCTTTCTCCGTGTCGGTGTTGACCGTGGTCCGCGTTCGACTGCCGCTCACCTCGTCTCACTCCTCGGTGAGCTCCATGAGCTGCTCGGCGGCGGTGGTGTTGCCGTTGTCGGCGAGGCGGCGGAGTTCGTTCATGTCGCCCAGTTCCGTGGCGAGTTCGATGAGCTGGTCGGCCGCGTCGGAGCTGCCGTTGTCCGCGAGCCGGCGGAGTTCGTCCATGTCACCCCGCTCGCCGGCGAGCTCGATCAGGATGTCGAGCGCGGTCGAATCACCGTTGGCCGCCTGCTCGCGCAGGGCGGACAGTTCGAATTCAGTCATGGTGGACATCCTCTTCTCGATCGAGTTTCCTCGTGTGCCGATCCCGGACCTCGTCGCGATGCGTGTGCCACTCGTCCAGCAGCGCCGGAAGTCGCTCGCTGAGGAAGTCGGCCAGCGCGACCATCTCTTCGAGCGGGGCGCGACGTTCGGGTGGGGCGTCGGCCAGCAACGCCAATCCCTCCCGGAACAGCGCCGCGTGCTCCCGGTGCAGGGCGGAATCGAAGTTCTGCGGTTGCTGACTGGCCGGGTCCAGGCTCACCCGGTCCACCCGCTCGCCGGCCACTCGGGTTCGCCGCGCCATCCGATAGCCCTCGAGCAGCTTGACCGCCCCGGTGATGGCGCTCCGGCTCGCCAGCAACGCCTCGCCCAGTTCGTCGATCGTCTGCTGCGGCGGATCGCAGACGAACAGGTACCCCAGCAGCCGTCCCGCCATCGGCGGGAATCCGTATCGGCGTGCGTAGAAACGGCCGACGTGGTCGGCGAATATCAGCTGTGTGTCGGACGGCACAGTATCGAAAATAGCAGTTCTGACTGACATGACACAGATTTGTGTTATTTCAGTTCCGCTGCGGTCCTGTGACAGGTTTCGTGGAGTTAACCTGTTCATCGCCCGCGGCTTCGCCTGCAGTGGCATATTCCTGACATGCCCAGGTACAAGGTGACGCTGCGCAACGGCACGTCGAGCGACAAGACCTTCGAATCAGACTTCCAGGCCGTCAACGAGACGCACCGGCCCACCGAGACCGGGGCGGGCATCGTGAAGATCGACCGCTACGAGGAGAGCGGGGAAGTGACCGGCGTCTGGTCCGCTCCCACCACGAGTCGCACGTCCCGCACGTAGCGCGTCAGGTCGCGTCGCGCGAGGTCGCGGAGCCGCGGCGATCGAGTTCGGCCTCGTACGCTGTGATCCGGCTGGTGACTCCGCGGACCGTTTCGCAACCGTAGTCGTTCGCGATCGACTCGCCGAGCAGTGCTCGGTGCTCATCCAGCTGGGCGAGCAGTTCGTCGTCGCCGAGCTTCGTCAGGTCGCTGCACACCTCTCGATCGTCCCAGGCGCAGTCGGCGAAACCAATGCCTCACATGAATTTCCACCGGACGCGCAGAACCCCGCCGGGCCACGTGGGTGTGTTGAGTCAGCACCGAAGATGTGAGCAGGGCGGGGCCGTGCGCCGCCCCTGAATGGGGGGAACGAGGCGGCATTTACCATGGTAGGCGCAATAAAGGGCGCTTGGCGAGATACTCGGCAGAGTTTCAGGAATCAGACATGCCGACCGGAACGGGTGCGTCGTTCGCAGCCGCCGACGGATTGGTGAGACGCACACGCTGTTGCGCGGGATTCCGGCGAATCGGCGCGCAATTGTGCCCTCGGCTAGCGCGCGCGAGTGCCCGGACCCACCGTGTCGTAGGCCTCGGCGAGGAGCGCCGCCAGGGTGTCGTCGAGTTGATCGTCGGAGGTGATCGTCAAACGGTGGGTGATCACCGTCTTCGTCGTGGGAAACGCCTCGCGGAGCTGCGGGTGATGGACGCGGCGACGCAGGTCGAGGGCGATCTCGAGCCGCGACGAGTAGATGAACGCGGCAGCGAAGACACGGGCACGAGCCCACGCGATCTCGGTCCGGTGGACCCGTTCGTCCACCTCGCCGCACGCGAGAACGAGGTCACGGAACTGCAGCAGGCGCTCGGTGGCGTCCGGGTTCTTGCCTGCCAGGTACTCGTCGATCGCGGCATTCATGGGACGCTCCTTTACATCGACTGCAACGTTAGTTGATACAAATATCGGCGTGCATCGAACCTCCCGTCCCGCCACCGCGCGTGCTGCAGGCCTGCTCCTCGGCTTCGCCGCCGACCGCGTGTTCGCCGATCCGGCCCGGTGGCATCCCGTGGCCGGATTCGGACGCACCGCAATGGCATTGGAGAAGGCGACGTACCGTGACTCCCGGTCGGCCGGGATCCTGCACGTGGCCGTCCTCGTCGGCGGAGCGGCGGGGCTGGGGGTCGCCGCGACGCGGATCGCGCGGCGCGGGGGATGGCCAGGCGAGGTAGCCGGAACGGCCGTCGCGACATGGGCCGTGCTCGGCGGGACGTCGCTGGGACGGACCGGATCGAGCATGGCCGCACACCTGGAGGCGGACGATCTTGCCGCCGCCCGCGCCCTGCTGCCGTCGCTGTGCGGTCGCGACCCCAGCGTGCTCGGCGTCGACGGGCTCACGCGGGCGACGCTGGAGTCGGTCGCCGAGAACACGTCCGACTCGGCGGTCGGGGCATTCGTGTGGGGCGCCGTGGCCGGAATTCCCGGACTGTTCGTCTACCGGGCGTCCAACACCCTGGACGCGATGGTCGGGTACCGCTCGCCGAAGTACCGCAACTTCGGATGGGCGGCGGCGCGGTGGGACGACGTCCTCAACCTGCTGCCCGCCCGCCTGACGGGTGCGCTGTCGGTCGTAGCCGCGCCGGCGGTCGGCGGGTCGCCGAACGAGGCGTGGGCGGCGTGGCGACGCGACGCGTCCCAGCACCCCAGCCCCAACGCGGGCGTCGCGGAGGCCAGCGCGGCGGGCGCACTCGGGATCTCACTGGGCGGGCGCACCGAATACGCGCACGGCGTCGAGATGCGACCCGTCCTCGGCTCCGGGCCGTCGCCCCTGCCTGTCGACCTCGACCGTGCGGTGCGGCTGTCCGCGGCGGTGCAGGGGGGTGCGGCGCTGGTGTCAGCGGCCCTTGCCGTAGCGGTCGGCCAGCTTCGCTTCCGCCGCCGTCCGCGGCGCTGACTCCACCGGCCTGCTTCGGGTGAACGGCTTCTTCCGGGCCACCGGTGCGGGAGCCGCAGCGGAGTCGTCGGAGGTCTTCGCGGACTTCTCCTTGCGGCGTTCGCGCCACTCCGCGCGGATGAAGTAGGCCAGGCCGAGCGGGGCCATGATGCCGAACGCCAGCCACTGCAAGCCGTACGACAGGTATGGGCCGGCGTCGAGCTGGGGGAGCGGGATGGTGCCGAGGCCGCCGGGCTGATCGGGTTCGAGTTGTACGTACGCGTCGACGAGATCGGTGCCGATGAAACCGCCGATCTGACCCGCGTCGATGTAATACACCTGGCGGAGCCCGTTCTCGTCGATCGGATCCTTGCCTGCGATGGTGCCCTCCGACTTGCGGACGCGACCGTCGAGCGTCACCTGCCCGGCCGGCGGCGGATCCACCGGCGGCGGCTCGGTTCCCTGGAGGGGGCGGACGTAGCCGCGGTTGACCAGGATCGTGCGACCGTCGGTCAGTTGCAGCGGGGTCAGGACCTCGTACGCGGGCTGCGATTCGATAGACCGCAACCGGACCAGCAGGTCACTGTTCTGGACGTAGGACCCGGTCGCGGTGACGCGGCGCCACTCGTCGTCCGGATTCGGGGCCGCGCCGGACAGCAGGGTCTCCAGCGGGACGGGGTCGGCGTCGACCGAGTCGGCGATCAGCTGGTTCCGGTGCTCCGTCGACGTGTTCTTGCCGAGCTGCCACGGCGCGAGCACGTAGAAACACATGAATGCGAATCCGGCGACCACCAAGGCCAACACCAACCAGCCGGGTCGCAACAAAAATCTCAGCCTTCGCACGCCTCCACGGTAGCCGCTCGCAGGTGGGGACCCTGATCGTGGGTTACCGGCTGCGCACCCACTCGAGCAGCCCGGGCACCGCGGCCTCGATCTGCAGACGGACTCGCTCGAAGTCCTCGAGGTCGCCGTAGAACGGGTCGGGGACGGACGACGTGTCCGCATCCGGGTCGAAACTGCGCAGCAACCGGCGGCGCTCGTCGGGCACCCCCATGTGGGCAAGCTCACGGTCGTGGTTGGCCGCCAGTGCGACCACCAGATCGGCGCCGAGATGGAACGGTCCGACCTCCGCGGCCGTGTGGCCCGTCGGGTACCCGTTCAGCTTCAGGGTCTCGTTGGTGCGGATGTCGGCCTCGCGGCCGACGTGCCAGCCGTGGGTCCCGGCGCTGCTCACCATCACCCGGTCGTCGAGGGCTTCCCGGCGGAGGTGTTCGGCGAAGATCTTCTCAGCCATGGGGGAGCGGCAGATGTTGCCGGTGCACACGAACGTCACGTGCAGCGGGGTGTCAGGCTGCGGCATCGAGCAGCTTCCCGAGGTGGGTGACGGTCTCCGCCGTCGTGTGCGCGCGCTCGGCCTCGGCCGGGAAACCGTAACCCCACTCGACGAACACCGCGGGGATACCCCAGTGCGCGGCACCGAGGACGTCGTGGTCACGGTCGCCGACCATCAGGACGTCGGGGGTGGCGCCCTCGGTGGCGGCGACTCCCAGGTTCCGGAGGGAGTGGGCGATCACGTCCGACTTGGCGCGGCGACTGCCGTCGTCGCTGGCACCGCCGATGAACTCGAAGTAGTGGGCCAGCTCGAAGTGTTCGAGGATGCGGATCGCGAACCGTTCGGACTTCGACGTGGCGACGGCGAGCCGTCGGCCGCTGTCGCGGGCGTCGATCAGCACCTTCTCGATGCCGTCGAAGACGGCATTCTCCGCCCACCCCACGCTGTCGTAGCGCTCGAAGTAGGCCGCGATCGCCTGCTGCACGACGTCTTCGTCCAGCCCCATCGACCGGAACGTGTCGATCATCGGCGGGCCGATGACGGCGTCGATCATCTCGTCGGTCGGTTCCGGCTGCCCGACCGTCGCGAGCGCATGACGGAACCCGGCGTGAATGCCGGGCGCGGAGTCGGTGAGCGTGCCGTCGAGATCGAACAGCACGATCGGAGCCGACAGGGCCGAAGGGGCGGAGGACAGGGAGGTGGAGAGAGATGTCACCGGACCATTGTCCCTTAGGCTCGACGGTTGTGGACATTCGTGCCGGTACCCGGGAGAGCCTGCGTCACCACGGAGACGTGGATGCGGGGCCCGGTCTCCTCGATTTCGCAGTGAACGTGCAGGGCGAAGGGCCCCCGGAATGGCTGCGACTGCGCCTCGCGGACACGTTGCCGCGCCTGGGCTCCTATCCCACCGTCGGGGCCGATCGCGTCGCCCGGACCGCCGTCGCCGCCCGGCACGGCCGCTCGCCCGAGGAGGTGCTGCTCCTCTCGGGTGGGGCCGAGGGCTTCTCCCTGCTCCCGCGGCTCGGGGTCCGGGAGGCAGCACTGATCCACCCGTCGTTCACGGAACCGGAGTGGGCGCTGCGGGAGGCGAACGTGCCCGTCACACAGGTTCTCCTCGACGATCCGTACGTCCTGGATGCCGCCGCGGTCCCCGACTCCGCCGACCTGGTGGTGATCGGCAACCCGACCAACCCCACCTCGGTGCTGCACCCGGCGGAGGAGATCCTGCGGCTGCGCCGGCCCGGCCGGATCGTCGTGGTCGACGAGGCGTTCGCCGACGCGGTGCCGGGCGAGGTCGAGTCGCTCGCCGGTCGTTCGCTGCCCGACGTGCTGGTGCTGCGCAGCCTCACCAAGACGTGGGCACTGGCCGGGCTGCGCTGCGGATACGCGCTCGGCTCCCCGGAGATCCTCGAACGTCTGCAGGTGGGGCGGGCGCACTGGCCACTGGGAAGCCTGCAGGTGGAGGCGATCGCCGCATGCAGCGAACCGGACGCCGTCGCCGCCGCCCTGGAGCACGCCGTCGTGCTGGGTGCGTGGCGGGACGACATGATCCGCCGGTTGAACGAGATCGGCGTCGCGGTGCACCAGCCCGCCGTCGCACCGTTCCTGCTGCTCCGACTGCCGGACGGCGAACTCGTGCGGAAGCAACTACGCGAGCGGGGCATCGCCGTGCGTCGGTGCGACACGTTCCCCGGACTCGGTCCCGATTTCCTCCGGGTCGCGGTGCGACCCCGCGAGCAGACCGATGTCCTGATCGACGCGATGAAGGAGATCCTGTGAACCCGGTGCGTCTCGCCGACGTGATCGCGACCCTGGACGCGGCGTACCCGCCCGCCCTCGCCGAATCGTGGGACTCCGTCGGCCTCGTATGCGGCGACCCCGACGACACGGTGACGACGGTGACGATCGCGGTCGATCCGACCGCCGCCGTCGTCGACGAGGCGATCGACGCCGGCGCCGACCTTCTCCTCGTCCACCACCCGCTGCTGCTGCGCGGCGTCGACACCGTCGGCGCGCACACCCCGAAGGGCGCACTCGTCCACAAGCTGATCAGGGCCGGATGCGCCCTGTTCACCGCGCACACCAACGCCGACTCCGCGGACCCCGGCGTCTCCGACGCCCTGGCCGCGGCGCTCGGACTCACCGTCACCGGACCGATCGACCCACACCCCACCGAGAACCTGGACAAGTGGGTGGTCCTGGTCCCGGCCGGCGACGCCGACACGGTGCGCCGCGCCCTGTTCGACGCGGGCGCCGGGCACATCGGCAACTACCGCGACTGCAGCTGGTCCGTCACCGGGCAGGGCCAGTTCCTCCCGACCGACGGCGCGAACCCCACCCTCGGCGCGGTCGGTGCGCTCGAACGCGTCGAGGAGAGCCGGGTGGAGGTGATCGCCCCGCGCGGCATCCGGCAGAAGGTGCTCGCCGCGATGCGCGCCGCCCACCCGTACGAGGAGGTCGCGTTCGACGTGTTCGAGATGGCGACGTTCCCCGGACCCCGCGGACTCGGGCGGGTCGGGGAGCTCGCCGAGCCGCTGTCGCTGCGCGACTTCACCGACCGGGTGGCGGACGCGCTGCCCGCCACGACGTGGGGTGTACGGGCCGCGGGCGACCCCGAAGCCACGATCCGCACCGTCGCGGTGTGCGGCGGCTCCGGCGACTCGTACCTGGACGCCGTCTCCCGACTCGGCGTGGACGCCTACGTCACCGCCGATCTGCGACACCACCCGGCGGACGAGCACCTGCGCGCCGGAGGTCCGGCCCTGATCGACGTCGCGCACTGGGCGAGCGAGCAGCCGTGGTGTGACCAGGCCAAGGGCGTCCTCGACACCGCGTTCGGCCGCACACCGGAATGGCAGGTTCGGGTGTCGGCCGTACGGACCGATCCGTGGTCGGTCAGCGCGTCGCCGTCGTAGCGCCGTCCGGCCGAAACCCGTGATCCGCCGGGGTACGGTTGACACCCAGCAATCTGCACACCAGAACCCTTCACAGAAGACAGCAGGAGTTACCACGCGTGAACGTCGAACCACAGGTGCAGTCCAAGCTTCTCGACCTCGCCGGCGTCGATGCGGAGCTGTCGAGGATCGCCCACCGACGCACCGCGCTTCCGGAGCGCCAGGAAGTCGAGCGGCTCGAGGCGGAGCGCGTCACCCGTAAGGACGCGGCAGTGGCCGTCGAAATCGTCCTCGACGATCTCGACCGCGACATCCGCAAGCTCGAAGGTGAGGTCGACGCCGTCCGTCAGCGCGAGGACCGCGACCGCACGCTGCTCCAGAGCGGAACGGTCGGATCGAAGCAGCTCACCGAACTCGAACACGAACTCGGCAGCCTCGTCCGCCGTCAGGGACTGCTCGAGGACGAATTGCTCGAGGTGATGGAACGGCGCGAGGCGTCGCAGTCCGACCACGACCACGCCGGTGCGCAGCTGTCGCAGATCGAGGAAGACCTCATCGACGCCGGCCGCCGCCGGGACGACGCCGTCGCGGATCTGGACGCCGCCGAGCAGCGCTGCATCCGCGACCGCACGGCGCTGGCCGACCAGTTTCCCGCCGACCTGATCGCCGTCTACGAGAAGCAGCGCAGCCAGAACGGTGTCGGAGCGGCACTGCTGCAGGCCCGGCGCTGCGGAGCGTGCCGCATCGAACTCGACCGCGGCGAGATCTCCCGCATCACCGCCTCGGCGCCCGACGTCGTCGTGCGCTGCTCCGAATGCGGCGCGATCCTGGTGCGCACCAAGGAGTCGGGTCTGTGAGTGCCGGTCGGGTCGTCGTCGAGGCAGACGGTGGTTCGCGCGGCAATCCCGGGCCGGCCGGCTACGGCGCCGTGGTGTTCGACGCCGCCAACGGCACCGTTCTCGCGGAACGCAAGGAAAGCCTC
This sequence comes from Rhodococcus sp. G6(2025), assembly GCF_058628105.1. NCBI lineage: Bacteria > Bacillati > Actinomycetota > Actinomycetes > Mycobacteriales > Nocardiaceae > Rhodococcus > Rhodococcus sp. G6(2025). The sequence goes on along the minus strand of NZ_CP179750.1, from coordinate 5,392,307 downwards.
GGGATCGCCACCAACAACGTCGCCGAGTACCGGGGCCTGATCGCCGGTCTCGACGCCGCCGCCGAACTCGGCGCATCCGAGGTGGACGTGCGGATGGACTCCAAACTGGTGGTCGAGCAGATGTCCGGGCGCTGGAAGGTCAAGCACCCGGACATGATTCCGCTGCAGCGCCAGGCGTCCACACTCGCCCGGAAATTCGATTCTGTGACGTACACCTGGATTCCGCGGGCGGAGAACGCGCACGCCGACCGCCTCGCCAACGAAGCCATGGACGCCGCCGCCGGCAATGCCGACGGCGAACCGGAACCGGCTGCCGTCCCGTCGGAGAAGACCACCCCCGCGGCACCGGGCTGGATGGACACGACGGGCGCCCCGACCCGGATGCTGCTGCTCCGGCACGGGCAGACCGCGCTGTCCGTCGACCGGCGGTACTCGGGTCGCGGGAACCCGGCCCTCACCGAGGTCGGTCAGGCCCAGGCGAACGGCGCGGCCGCCCGCTTCGCGGGCAACAACGGAATCGCGGCCGTGGTGTCGTCCCCGCTGGGGCGCGCGCAGCAGACCGCGACGGCGGCGGCGAAGGTGCTCGGACTCCCGGTCACCGTGCACGAGGGCCTCACCGAAACCGACTTCGGCGAGTGGGAGGGCCTCACGTTCCGGGAAGCTGCCGAGCGCGACCCCGAACTGCACCGCAAGTGGTTGTCGGACACGTCGGTGTGCCCGCCCGCGGGGGAGAGCTTCGACGAGGTGCGGGAGCGCATCCTGAAGGTCCGCGACGACCTCACCGCCTCCTACGCCGGCTCCACGATCCTCGTGGTCACCCATGTGACCCCCATCAAGACCCTGTTGCAGTTGGCGCTCGACGCGGGACCCTCGCTGCTGTACCGGTTGCATCTGGATCTGGCGTCGCTGAGCATCGCCGAGTTCTATCCCGACGGCGGCTCGTCCGTCCGCCTGGTCAACGACACCTCCCACCTGTGAGTACTTGTTAACCGCCCGCGGTTAACAAGTACTCACAGGCCCAGAGGGCAACGACCGCGGCGAGCAGGGTCAACGGCGTGGTCACCAGCGCGAGAACCGTGAACGTCCGGAGATCCGCGGGAGATCCGGCTCGCGCGGCCACGCGCCGCCACAGCATGATCGCGAGCGACCCCACGTAGGTGAGGTTGGGGCCGAGGTTCACACCGAGCAGCATCGCCAGCACGAGTCCCGTCGGAGCGTGCGGTCCGAGCGCTGCCAGCAGGAGCAGCGTGGCGGGCAGATTGTTCACCAGGTTCGCCGCGACCGCGGCGACGACGGCCATCGTGAGCAGCGCCGTGAACGACGTGTCGGTCGGCAGCCGCCCGGCGATCCATTCGCCGATCGGACCGTTCGCCACCCCGGCCACGACGACGCCGAGGATCAGGACGAACGCGCAGAACCACACATCGATCGAATACACGATCCGTCTCACGCTGGTCCGGCCGTCGCGCAGGGCGACGACGCCCAGCACGATCGCCCCCGCCGCGGCCACCCACGCCGGTGCGACCCCGACGAAGCCGGACACCGCGAACCCCAGGAGTGTGGCCGCGATGATCGACAGTGCGGCGACCGGCGCCTGCGGATCACGTTTCGGCTCCGGCTCGGCTTCGGGCCGGACGAGGTGACGCCGGAAGAACACGCGGAACAGGATCAGTTCGACGACGATCGCCACCGCCCACGGCAGGGCCATCACGGCCGTGAAATGCAGGAAGGTCAACCCGGTCGCCGAGAACGCGATGAGGTTCGTCAGGTTGGACACGGGCAGCAGGGTCGACGCGGTGTTCGACAGGTGAGCCGTGGCGTACGAGTGGGGGCGCGGATCCATTCGCAGGGAGCGGGCCGTGGCGATCACCGCCGGTGTCAGCAGGACCACCGTGGCATCGAGACTCAGCACCGCGGTGGTCAACGCCGCCGCTCCGAACACGAGTGTCAGCAACCTCTTCGGATCCCCCCGCGCCCCGCGCCGCAACCGGCCCGCGATCCAGGTGAACACCCCCATGGCGTCCGCGAGGTGCGCAAGCACGAGGATCGCCGCCAGGAACCCGACGGTCGGGGCCATCTCCGACACTTCGTCCCAGGCCTCCGACGGCGTCACCAGGCCGGTGGCCAGGACGACGACCGCAGCCGGTGCGGCCGCGACGATCTCGGGCAGCCTGCGTGGGCGTACGACGGCGAAGACGAGGACTCCGGCGACGAGCGCCACCGCCAGAACTGTCACCGAGGGGTCACTTCAGGAGCTTGTGGAGGGTGCGCAGATTCCGGGTCGTGGTGAACGCCTTGAGCTTGGGAGCGCCCGTGCTCTTGCCGAACCTGCTCTTGAGCGTCATGCCCCGTTCGACTTCCCAGTACAGGACGCCGTCGCCGGCCTGCACCCGTTCGACCTCCGGATCCAGCTCGTCCTGGATGCTCAGAAGTGTGTCCAGGACCTCGCGTTCGGGCGTCACCAGCACGTACGGGTGCCATCCCTCTCGCTCGGGGTCGAACGGGTAGTCGTCGACGATCTTCCGGACCGTGTCGAGGTCGAGGACGAAAACCCAGGCTTCGTAGTGGAATTCGGCACGCAGCCCGGCTTCGATCTCACTCTTCAGTGCGGGGACGTCGTCACGGTCGGAGTCGAAGAGCACGTTGCCCGACGCGAGAACGGTCTTCACGTTCTCGAATCCCAGATCGACGAAGGTGCTGCGGAGGTCGGCCATCTTGATGTTGATGCCGCCCACGTTGATACCGCGCAGGAGGGCGGCGTATCGGGTCATGAACAGACCATAGTGCGGCGGCATGACACGTTCGCACGGACTGTAGGCTGATCGGGCGGACGAGTTGGCCGGGCGACCGCGGCACAGGGAACCAGCACTTCAGTGCACAGGCCCTGAGTCGAGGAAAGTCCGGACTCCACAGAGCAGGGCGGTTGTTAACGGCAACCCGAGGTGACTCGCGGGACAGTGCCACAGAAAACAGACCGCCGACGCCACATCCTCCGGGGTGCGGCGTCGGTCAGGGTGAAACGGTGCGGTAAGAGCGCACCAGCACCCCGGGTGACCGGGGTGGCTAGGTAAACCCCGCCCGGAGCAAGGTTGAAGGCCGCACCGTTTCCTCCGGGATCCCGGTGCGGCTGCGCAGGTGTTCGAGGGCTGCTCGCCCGAGCCTGCGGGTGAACCGCTCGAGGTACCCGGCGACGGTGTGCCCAGATGGATGGTCGCCACCCGGCGCTTCGGCGCTCGGGGACAGGATCCGGCTTACACGCCAACTCGTCCGCTTCACTCGTGCGCCGGTCGGCGAGGTCGGGAACCCGACTGGCGAGTAACAAACAGACCGGTTAGCATCTTTCCCGCATCGGCCCGACCGACCCGAATCGGGGTCGATGTCGGGGCCCGTCGCCCACGACCGTGGGCGATGGGGCCCCACTATCGGGGGCAATAGATGTTACTCGTGATAGCGGTAACATCTGTCCATGGACTTGCCCCACGACATCGCCGGCTCCGGCCCCACCCTGGTACTCGTGCACGGGGTGGTGCATCGCCGGCAGGCCTGGAACGCCCTCCTGGACCAGTTGACGCCCTACCGCCGGGTGGTCACCGTCGACCTTCCGGGGCACGGAGAATCGGCCGCACTCGAAGACGGCCCGGACATGATGGATCAACTCCTCGAGGAACTGAGCGGGTTCGTCCGCTCGGTGACGCCGGCCGGGGAACGCCCGCACGTCGCGGGGAACTCGCTCGGAGGCTGGCTGTCCCTCGCTCTCGCGGCCCGGGGCGAGGTAGCCTCGGCCACGGCCCTCTCACCGGCCGGCTTCTTCGTCAACCACGCCGACCAGGCACGCACCATCTACACGTTCCGTGCCCTGCGCGGACTCGCCCGGGCGATGGGTCCGAACGCTCCGAAGGCTCTGCGATACAAGGCTGTCCGCTATCCCTCGCTCGCCGCCTTCTTTGCCCGGCCCAGCCGGGTACCGTACGAGGACGCCGTGATCGACACGCACTCGCTCACCACGAACGCACTGGTCGACAAGGGGATGACAGCCAAGTTCGATCTCCCGCCGGTCGTCGACGCGACGGTTCCCGTCACCGTGGCATGGGGGCGGCGCGACCTGATTCTGCCGGTGTATCAGGCACGACGCGTGCGCCGATTCTTCCCGCAGGCGCGGATACTGGTCCTGCCCGGCATCGGGCACGTCCCGATGACCGACGACCCGAATCTGATCGGCACGATTCTGCTCGGCGGCAGTTCGGCGAATGCCGGCGACTCCCGGAACTGACCTCGGCCCTACCGCGCCTCGGCGACGACGACGGCGCCGAAACCGAACAGGACCGTTCCGGTGATCCGATCCAGGACCCGTCGCACCGACGGCTTCTCCAGCGTGGTGCGCGCCCGGGTCAGCAGGAGGCTGTACGCGCCGAGCCAGGCGATCCCGAGGAGCCCGTGAACCAGCACGAGCAACGCCAGGGTCGGGGCGGTCGGCCACCCGGGCGGAACGAGTTGCGGGAGCAGGCCGGTGTAGAACACCGCGATCTTGGGGTTCAGGAGGTTCGTCAGGAACCCGGCCCGCCAATTCGATCCCGGCGACGGAACGGGTGCCGGTTCGGCCGCGGCGGTGCGTTGTCGCGACCGGCTGCGCCAGAGGGTGGAGAGTCCCAGATACACCAGGTACATCCCGCCGACGATCTTCACGACGGTGTACGCCTCCGCGGAGGCGGCGAGCACCGCTCCGAGCCCGACGACGGTCAGCGCGCCCCACACCATCAATCCGGCGACCACACCGAATGTCGCCCGCAGCGCGGCGCCCCGTCCACCGGACAGTCCGGCGCGCGTCACCACCGCCATGTCCGGGCCGGGAATGACGGTCAGGAGCCCGAGCACTGCGAACGCGGTCACCACGACACCGATCATGGGGTCAGTATGTCGGGCGCGCTCAGCGCAGTGAAATCCACACCTGCGACTTGCCGAGCACCGCGTGTCCGTCGAACGTCACCGTCAGGTCGATCCGCGCGGTGCCCGCGGCCTCGTCGACCTGCGCGGCCTTCGCGACGACCTCGACGACCGCACCCTCGTCCGGGGCGACGATCACCGGCTTGGTGAAGCGGGCGCGGTATCCGGTGATGCGTGCCGGGTCGCCGAGCCAGTCGACGACGCACTGCGTCGCCAGTCCCAGCGTCAGCATGCCGTGCGCCAGCACACCCGGCAGTCCCACGGCGTCCGCGACGTCGTCCCGGTAGTGAATGGAGTTGAAGTCACCGGACGCCCCGGCATAGCGGACCAGGGATTCGCGGGTCACGTGGTATCGGGATTTGGCGACGGTGTCGCCGAGCATGATTCGCCCCGGGGACGTCATTCCTCCCCCCTGACGAACAGGGTCGACGTCATGGTGCTCACGTGATCGCCTGTGGCGTCGAGGATCTCGATGTCGGCGACGAGCAGCGTGTGCGGACCGCGCGACGTCACGTTCGTGACGGTGAGTACCGCGGAGAGTTCGTCGCCCGCGATGACAGGGCGGACGGACGTGGCGTGTTCGGTGCTGTGCACCAGGTTGACCGGCTCGATTCCCGACGTCGGATCCGCGACGAGTTGCGCCAGTGCACGTTCCTGCACGATGACGGGAAACGTGGGCGGGGCAACGAGATCGGTGTGACCGGCGGCGCGGGCACTGTCGACGTCGAACGACGTCGGGTTGGTGGCGAAGACGGCGCGGGCGAATTCCCTGATCTTCTCGCGGCCGACGAGGTAGGGCTCGGTCGGTGGGTAGACACGACCCTCGATCGCTGGATTCACTGCCATCAGGTCAGCCTAGAGACGTGCAGTCCCCTGGGCAGGGCGAAGCGTTCGGAGAAACGTCACGAATGTGTCGCGGGCGTGCCTGCCCCTTCACGGCGAAGCCCCCGCCGGACGTGTCCGGGCGGGGGCTTCGAGGTATCGACTGATCGATAGCCGTCAGACGGGATCGACCATCAGCAGTTGGGCCCAATAGGTGGCGCCTTCGGCACCGAGGTAGGGAAGTAGCTGATCAAAAATGATCGTTGACATGCTCGCTCCATTCTCTGTTCGGGCACTGCGCCGGGAAGGCGAGCCATCGGCACCGCACTGACCGGCGCCGGGGACCGTATCACCGGACAGGTCTCCGAGGGTAACAGTCTGAGCGTGATCCACAACCCCACACGTCCCACCGGTGCCACACTGAGGGAATGACTGACGAAGATCATCTCTGGTACTACAACGTCGACGACGGCACGGTCACGCAGGGGAAGGCGGCATCGTCGATGTCCCGGATGGGGCCGTACCCCGATCGCGCGTCCGCCGAGAAGGCGCTGCAGATCGCCGCCGAGCGGAACAAGGCGGCGGACAGGGCAGACGAGGAGTGGAACAACTAGCGTTGCGGAAAGGGTGTGCGTGAGGTGCCGATGAGTCGTTTCCTTGCGCGCGGAATCGATTTCGGCACCGTGCGCACCGAATTCCACCTGCCGGAGGGGTATCCGCCAGCGGCGGTCGCGCAGGCGCGGGCGGCGTCCGACCGGTACGCGTCCGAGCGGGAGGACCGCACCGATCTCGCGTTCGTCACCATCGATCCGCCCGATTCCCTGGATCTCGATCAGGCGCTGCATCTGGAGCGGACACCCGACGGATTCGTCCTGCACTACGCGATCGCGGACGTCGGCGCCGTCGTGGAGCCCGGTGGGGTGCTCGACGTGGAGACCCGCAAACGCGGGCAGACGTTCTACCTTCCCGACGGCAAGGTTCCGTTGCACCCGCAGGAACTCTCCGAAGGATCCGCGAGTCTCCTCCCGGACGAGGATCGCCCGGCGGTGGTGTGGCGGATCGAACTGGACGAATCGGCCGAACCGGTGTCCTGCACGGTGTCCCGTGCCACGGTCCGTTCCGTGGCGCGGCTGGACTACGCCGGTGTGCAGGCCGATGCGGAGGCGGGGCGACTGCATCCGTCGATCGCGTCGCTGCCGGAGTTCGGCCGGCTCCGCACCGCGGCGGCGGTGGCGCGCGGCGCGATCGAACTCCGTCTCCCCGAGCAGGAAGTGGTGCCGGACGGGGACGGCTGGCGCGTCGACCTCGCGCCTCGCACCGAGGCGGACGACTGGAACGCCGAGGTTTCGCTCCTCACCGGAATGTGCGCCGCGGCCATGATGCTCGACGCGAAGGTCGGGTTGCTCCGCACGCTGCCGCCCGCCGGGCCGGACGCGGTCGAGGCGCTGCGACGCACGGCGTCGGCGTTGGGGATCGACTGGCCGGAGAGCGTCGGTGTCGGGGAACTCCTGGCGCGGCTCGACCCGAATTCGGCGTCGACGCTGGTGCTGATGACCGAGGCGCCGTCACTGCTGCGGGGGGCGGATTACGCGGCGTTCGACGGCGCCCTGCCCGAATTGACCACGCACGCTGCCATCGGTGCCCCGTACGCCCACGTGACCGCGCCGCTGCGCCGGCTCTCGGACCGGTATTCCACGGAGGTGTGCCTCGCCGTCACCGCCGGAATGCCGGTGCCGTCCTGGGCGCGGGAAGCGCTGGGCTCGATGCCCGAGATCATGGTCGGCTCGGATTCCCTCGCGAGCAAGATCGACCGTGCCTGCATCGACCTCACCGAAGCGACCGTGCTCGCCGACCGGGTGGGGGAGACGTTCGACGCGACCGTGCTGCGGTCACGGAACGGCAAGCGCACCGCGGACGTGTTCGTCCCGTCCGTGTCCGTGATGGCGAAATGCGTGGGCGACCCGGCCGAGGGCGAACAGGTGAAGATCAGGCTCGTGTCCGCCGACGTCGCGAAGCGGACCGTCGAGTTCGGTTACCCCGCATAGCGGGTCAGTCGCGGAACCGGTCCGTTGCCTCGACGAGGTGATGCACGATGCCCGGTTCCATCGCGGAGTGTCCCGCGTCGTCGACGATCTCGAGCCGCGAATCCGGCCAGGCCCGGTGCAGCGCCAACGCACTGGTCGCGGGGCACACCACGTCGTAGCGGCCCTGCACGATCACGCCCGGAATGCCGTCCAGTGCGGCGGCGTCCCGGAGAAGCTGACCCTCGTCCAGGAACCCGCGGTTGTGGAAGTAGTGGTTCTCGATGCGGGCGAAGGCCAGCGCGAACCTCGGCTGGGACGTCTCCACCACCCGTTCCGGTTTGGGGAGCAGTGAACTCGTCGCACCCTCCCACGTGGACCACGCGACCGCGGCCCGCGTCGCGACGTCGGGATCGTCGGAGTGCAGGAGCCGGTGGTAGGCCTCGACGAGGTCGCCACCCCGCTCCGATTCCGGCACCGGCGCCAGGAACTCCTCCCACAGTTCGGGGAACAGGTGTCCGGCGCCGCCGTTGTAGTACCAGTCGATCTCGCTGCGGCGCAGCAGGAAGATCCCCCGCAGCACCAGCTCGGTGACCCGGTCGGGATGCTTCTGGGCGTAGGCGAGAGCCAGTGTGGAGCCCCACGACCCGCCGAAGACCTGCCACCGGTCGATGCCGAGATGGGTGCGCAGCAACTCCACATCGCCGAGGAGACGGTCGGTGGTGTTGACCGACAGATCCGCCCCATCGGCGACGTGGGGTGTGGAACGACCGCATCCGCGCTGGTCGAGCAGTACGATCCGGTACACCTGCGGGTCGAAGAACTGTCGTTGCGCAGGATCGGTGCCGCCCCCGGGCCCGCCGTGGAGGAACACCACCGGCTTCCCGTCGGGGTTGCCGCTCTGCTCCCAGTACATCTGCTGTCCGTCGCCGACGTCCAGATGCCCGAACTGGTACGGCTCGAGCGGCGGGTACAAGGTGCGCAGCTGGGTCACGTCGGCCTCAGAACCCGATCAGGCCGGACGCCAGATCGGGGATCTCCAGCGCGGTTACCGCCTCCTGCCGGATGCCGGGGCAGGCCGCCGTCGTGATCACGTCGATCCGGCCCCGGTCCTGCAGGAAATCGAGCGCGTCGAGGTTGTTCTGCGCGATCCAGGTGCCGACGAGACCGTTCAACCCGGTCTTGCCGATGGTCGGGGTGTAGGTGCGCCAGCTCTGCAACTGACCTTCGAGGTCGGTGCACAGCTGGGCGGCCTGCGCCTCGGTGACGCCACCTGGCACGAGGGCGGTGCCGGGAACCACCGTGGTGGCCGGTGCCGGGGGTGCGGTGCTTCCGGGGGCGGGTGCGGGGCCGGGGCCGGCGCACCCCGTGACGACCGCCGCGGCCGCCACCGTCCCGGCCGCCATCACGGCCAGGCGGTGACGCCGTCCGGTGCCGTGCACGTGTCGCTGTCCCATGAACATCCCCTCGAGTGTGTGCCGGCCCGGTGAGTCGAGGACGACCTAGAAGCTGTGCTCTTCCGCCGGGAACGTTCCGGCGCGTACCTCGGTCGCGTATGCGGCGGCCGCGTCACGCAACTCGTCACCGACGTTACCGAAGCGCTTGACGAACTTCGCCGTCTTGCCGCTGGTGTAGCCGGCCATGTCCTGCCACACGAGGACCTGGGCGTCACACTCGACGCCCGCTCCGATGCCCACGGTGGGGATGGTGAGCTTGCGGGTGACCTGGCCTGCGATCTCGGCGGGCACCATCTCCATGACGACGGAGAACGCGCCGGCCTCCTGCACGGCGATCGCGTCGGCGACCAACTGCTCGGCGGCGTCACCGCGGCCCTGCACGCGGAAACCGCCGAGCGAGTTCACGCTCTGCGGGGTGAACCCGACGTGGGCCATGACGGGGATGCCTGCCGCGGTGATGGCGGCGATCTGCGGCGCGACGCGCTCGCCGCCCTCGAGCTTGACCGCGTGCGCCAGCCCCTCCTTCATGAACCGGGTCGCGGACGCGAGGGCCTGCTCCGGGGAGCTTTCGTAGCTGCCGAACGGGAGATCCGCCACCACGAGAGCGTGCGGCGCACCGCGGACGACGCCGCGAACGAGGGGGAGGAGTTCGTCGATCGTGACCGGGACGGTGGTCTCGTATCCGTAGACGACGTTGGCGGCCGAATCGCCGACGAGGAGAACGGGAATCCCGGCTTCCTCGAAGATGCGGGCGCTGGAGTAGTCGTAGGCGGTGAGCATCGCCCAGCGTTCACCCTCGGCCTTCATGGCCTGCAGGTGGTGGGTTCGGGTCTTGCGCTTGGGAACGTCGTGCGATGGTGCTGATCCGTAGAGCCGATCTTCTGACGTGCTCGCGGACGACTTGCTATCGGACATCGTTGTCCCTTTCTGGCCTCGAGGCCCTTGACGGGTCCCCGGGTGCGGGTGATGACGCCTACAGTCTGCCACCGGCCCGCGGGGGAGCGAAGGGCTCGCGCGGGTGCGATAGGTCACACCCCCTGACTGTCCTCTGACCTGCGGGAAGGACAGCCGGCGCGGAACCCCTGGCACGATCGTCCTATGTCGAAGAGTGCTCGGGTACCGGCCGCGTTCGCGGGGTGCATCGCCGTCGTCCTTGTCGTCGCAGGCTGTGCGGGAGGCGGACGGGACGCCGGTGAGGCCGTCGCCGAACCGTCGGCGGCCGCGGCGGCTCCGGCCGGACCGATCCCGGCCGGGCTCGAGGAGTTCTACACGCAGCAGCTGCAGTGGGGTTCGTGCGAGGGGTACAGCACGGACGGGTCTCCACTCGGCGACACTCTCGACTGCGCGAAGGTGACCGTGCCGAACGACTACGCGAACCCCGGGGGCGCCACCGCTCAGATCGCCGTCTCCCGGTCGAAGGCGACCGGCGACAAGGTCGGATCGCTGCTCGTGAACCCCGGTGGCCCGGGGGCGTCGGGGATCGGGCTGGCGTCCGTGGCCGACGGCACCGAGATCGCGGAGCGGTTCGACGTCATCGGTTTCGATCCGCGCGGCGTCGGCGCGTCCACCCCGGAGGTGACCTGCCTGACTCCGCCGGAGGTGGACGCGAGACGCAAGGACGACGACGTCGACATGAGTCCCGCCGGAATCGCACAGACGGAGGCCGAGAACCGCGAGTACGCGGACAAGTGCGCGGAGCGGACCGGTGTCGACGTCCTCGCGCACGTCGGCACGTACGACGTGGTGCGGGACATGGACGTCATCCGGGCGGTGCTCGGTGACGAGAAGCTCAACTACCTCGGCTACTCGTACGGCACCCGGCTCGGCTCGACGTACGCGGAGACGTTCCCGGGCAACGTGCGCGCGATGGTCCTCGACGGTGCCCTCGATCCCGAGCAGGACCCGACGGAGGAAGTGATCCTGCAGGCGGCCGGATTCCAGTCCGCGTTCGACGCGTTCGCCGCGGACTGCATGCAGCAGCCGGACTGCCCGCTGGGCACCGACCCGGCGCAGGCGAACGCGAGGTTCCGGGCGCTCGTCGACCCGCTGATCGACAAGCCGGCCGCGACCACCGACCCGCGCGGACTCAGCTACACCGATGCGATCACCGGCGTCCAGCAGGCCCTGTACTCGCCGAATCTGTGGGGCCCGCTCCGCGGCGGTCTGGAGAGCTTGCAGACGGGGACCGGTGATTCGCTGCTGATGCTGGCCGATCTGTACGAGGGGCGCGCCGACGACGGCACGTACTCGAATCTCAACGACGCCTTCAACTCGATCCGCTGCATGGACGATCCGCCGGTCACCGACCGCGTGGTCGTCGGGGAGGCGGATGTGCGGTACCGCCAGGCGGCGCCCTTCCTCGACGACGGCCGGGGCACCGGCAGTGCGCCGCTGGACGTCTGCGCGTTCTGGCCCGCGCCGAACTCGGGCGCGCCGCACACGGTGTCGGCGCCCGGGATCCCGCCGGTCGTCGTCGTGTCGACGACCGAGGATCCGGCGACGCCGTACCAGGCGGGCGTGGATCTGGCGAAGCAGATGAACGGCTCGCTCGTCACGTACCGGGGCACTCAGCACACCGTCGTTCTCGACGGCGAGGCGTGCGTCGACGACGCCGTTTCGGACTATCTGGTCGACCTCGCGGCGCCGGCTGCGGACCTGACGTGCTGACCCACGCCTGTGACGGGATCGACCGAGGTGCCCGCACGCTGGCACGATGCGGATTCCGGCAGAGTCGAATCAACGAAGTAACACAGATTTAACGAACTTTGCTTACTCTCGCGGACATGGATCGCCAAAAGGAATTCGTGCTTCGCACCCTCGAAGAGCGCGACATTCGGTTCGTCCGATTGTGGTTCACGGACGTTCTCGGATACCTGAAATCGGTGGCGATCGCCCCCGCGGAACTGGAAGGTGCCTTCGAGGAGGGCATCGGCTTCGACGGATCCGCGATCGAAGGCTTCTCCCGGGTGTCCGAGGCGGACACGGTCGCAAAGCCGGACGCGTCCACGTTCCAGGTGCTGCCGTGGAGTTCGAGCAAGGGGCATCAGCACTCCGCCCGCATGTTCTGCGACATCGCCATGCCCGACGGTTCGCCCTCCTGGGCGGATTCGCGGCACGTGCTGCGCCGTCAACTGAACAAGGCGAGCGATCTGGGCTTCAGCTGCTACGTGCACCCCGAGATCGAGTTCTTCCTCCTCGAGAACGGGCCGATCGACGGCACGCCGCCGAAGCCCGCCGACTCCGGCGGCTACTTCGACCAGGCAGTCCACGACTCCGCTCCCAACTTCCGCCGGCACGCCATCGACGCACTCGAATCGATGGGCATCTCCGTCGAGTTCAGCCACCACGAAGCGGCCCCCGGCCAGCAGGAGATCGACCTGCGGTACGCGGACGCCCTCTCGATGGCCGACAACGTGATGACGTTCCGCTACGTCGTCAAGGAGGTCGCGATCGCCGAGGGCGTGCGCGCCACGTTCATGCCGAAGCCGTTCAGCGATCAGGCCGGCTCGGCGATGCACACCCACATGAGCCTGTTCGAGGGCGACACCAACGCCTTCCACAACCCGGACGATCCGATGCAGTTGTCGGAGACCGGTAAGGCGTTCATCGCCGGCATCCTCGAGCACGCCAACGAGATCAGCGCCGTCACCAACCAGTGGGTGAACTCCTACAAGCGGCTGATCCACGGTGGCGAGGCCCCGACCGCCGCGTCCTGGGGTCCCTCCAACCGGTCGGCGCTGGTCCGCGTCCCGATGTACACGCCGAACAAGGCGTCGTCGCGTCGCGTCGAGATCCGCAGCCCAGATTCGGCCTGCAACCCGTACCTGACGTTCGCGGTGCTCCTCGCCGCGGGTCTACGCGGAATCGAGAAGGGCTACGAACTTCCGCCGGAGGCCGAGGACGACGTGTGGGCGTTGACGTCGGCCGAGCGCCGCGCCATGGGCTACCGGGAACTGCCCGGCAACCTCGACGGCGCGCTGCGCGAGATGGAGAAGTCGGAGTTGGTGGCCGAAGCACTCGGCGAGCACGTGTTCGACTTCTTCCTGCGCAACAAGCGTCGCGAGTGGGAGGAGTACCGGAGCCACGTGACGCCGTTCGAACTCAAGACGTATCTGGGGTTGTGAGCAAGAGCATGGTGAAGCCTCCGGCAGCGCGTTCTGCCGTTCCCGGTCCGGGTCGTCTGGGTCTCGTCGAGCCGACCGCTCCTTCCGAACTCCGCGATCTGGGGTGGGTCGGTGAAGACAGCATCGAACTGCTCTGGTCGTTGTCGCGGGCCGCGAACGCCGACCTCGCCCTCCGCACCCTGGTGCGCCTGAAGGACGGGCTCGGCGAGGACTGGGCCGAACTCGATGCGGCGCTCCGTACCGACAAGGGCCTGCGTGGCCGGCTGTTCGGTCTGTTCGGTGCGTCCAGCGCGTTCGGCGACCATCTGGTCGCGGATCCCGCGTCGTGGAAGATCCTCGCCGGCGACGTCCGGCTCCCGTCGAAGAGCGAGGCGACCGCCACGATGATGGCCTCGGTCGGGGCCGAACCCGAGGAAGGCACTCACCGGGATGCCAACCTCTACCGGGCGAAGGTCACCGGACCCGATGCCATCGCGGCGCTGCGCAAGACATACCGCGACGAGCTGATGTTGCTCGCCGCCGTCGACCTCGCGGCGACTGTCGAGAACGAACCAGTACTTCCGTACCAGACGGTCGGGCATCAGCTGTCCGATCTGGCGGACGCCGCGCTGAACGCCGCCCTCGCGGTGGCCGTCGCAGCCGTGTGCCCGGACGCCCCCTGTCCCGTGCGGCTGGCCGTCATCGCCATGGGCAAGTGCGGTGCCCGCGAACTCAATTACGTCAGCGACGTGGACGTGGTCTTCGTCGCCGAACCCGCCGACGCCACCGCCAGCCGGATCGCGGGCGAGATGATGCGCATCGGCTCCTCCGCCTTCTTCGACGTGGACGCCGCGCTGCGGCCGGAGGGCAAACGCGGGGAACTCGTCCGCACCCTCGAATCCCACGTCGCATACTACAAGCGCTGGGCCAAGACCTGGGAGTTCCAGGCGCTGCTCAAGGCCCGCCCGATGATCGGCGACGCCGCGCTCGGACAGCAGTACGTCGACGCCCTCAGCCCGATGGTGTGGACCGCGTCGGAGCGTGAGGACTTCGTTCCCGAGGTGCAGGCGATGCGCCGCCGGGTCGAGGAGATGGTTCCGCCGGAACTCCGCGAACGCGAACTGAAACTGGGACGCGGAAGTCTGCGCGACGTCGAGTTCGCCGTCCAGCTCCTGCAACTCGTGCACGGGCGCGCGGACGAGGCCCTGCACGTCCAGAGCACCATCGACGCGCTGACCGCTCTCGCCGCCCGCGGCTACGTGGGTCGCGACGACGCCGCGAATCTCGCTGCGTCCTACGAGTTCCTGCGGTTGCTCGAGCATCGGCTGCAGTTGCAGAAGCTGCGGCGCACACACACCCTTCCACCCGCCGACGACGAGGAGGCGCTGCGCTGGCTGGCCCGGGCGGCGCACATGCGGCCGGACGGCAGCAAGGACGCGCTCGGCGTTCTGAACGCGGAGATCAAGCGCAACTCGCACCGCGTGCGGCGGCTGCACGCCAAGCTGTTCTACCGGCCGCTGCTCGAATCGGTGGCGCGCATCGACAAGGAGGCGCTGCGGCTGAGCCCGGACGCGGCCATCCGCCAGCTGGCGGCGCTGGGTTACACCGCCCCGGAGAACGCGCTCGGGCACCTCACCGCTCTGACCAGCGGCGCGTCCCGTAAGGGTCGCATCCAGGCGCTGCTGCTGCCGACCTTGCTCGAATCGCTCGCCGACACACCGGATCCCGATGCGGGTCTGCTCGCGTACCGGCGGCTGTCGGACGCGATGACCGATCAGACCTGGTTCCTCCGGCTGCTGCGTGACGAGGCGTCGGTCGCCGAGCGGCTGATGACGGTGCTGGGATCCTCCGCCTACGTTCCCGACCTGCTGATCAAGGCGCCCGACGTCGTGCGCCTGTTCGCGGATTCGCCGGCCGGACCGCGACTGCTCGAGTCGAAGCCGGAGGACGTCGCGCGCGGCATCCTGACGGCGTCGGCACGCCACGACGACCCGGCCCGCGCGATCGCCGCGGCGCGGTCTCTGCGCCGCTACGAGCTGGCGCGTATCGCCTCCGCGGACATCCTCGGCATGCTCGACGTGCAGGGCGTGTGCAAGGCGCTGTCGTCCGTGTGGGCGGCGGTGCTCAATGCCGCCCTGGCGGCGGTGACCAAGGCGAGCGAGAAGGAACTCGGCACGCCCGCTCCCGCGACGTTCACGGTGATCGGCATGGGCCGGCTCGGCGGCGGCGAGCTCGGCTACGGCTCCGACGCGGACGTGCTGTTCGTCTGCGAGCCGCGCGAGGGGATCGACGAGACTGTCGCCGTCAAGTGGGCCAACAGCATCGGCGACAAGGTGCGGGCCCTGCTCGGCGCGCCCAGCACCGATCCGCCGCTCGAGGTCGACACGGGCCTGCGCCCGGAGGGCCGCAGCGGCCCGATGGTGCGCACCCTGGCGTCCTACGAGGCCTACTACGCGCAGTGGGCGCAGGCCTGGGAGATCCAGGCGCTGCTGCGCGCGCATCACGTCGCGGGCGACGCCGATCTGGGGCTGCGCTTCCTGCACATGATCGACAAGACCCGCTACCCGGAGGGCGGGGTGTCGGAGCAGGCGGTCCGCGAGATCCGGCGCATCAAGGCGCGGGTCGACTCCGAGCGGTTGCCGCGCGGCGCCGACCCCGCGACACACACCAAGCTCGGGCGCGGCGGCCTCGCCGACATCGAATGGACCGTGCAGCTGATCCAGCTCCGGCACGCCCACGAGATCGAGTCGCTGCACAACACGTCGACGCTCGAGACGCTCGACGCGATCGGCGCGGCCGAGGTGCTCAGCGAGTCCGACGTCGAATTGCTCCGTGACGCGTGGATCACCGCGACGAAGGCGCGCAACTGCCTCGTGCTCGTCCGCGGCAAGGCCACCGATCAGCTGCCCGGTTCGGGCCGGGTGCTGTCCGCGGTCGCGCAGATCGCCGGCTGGGGTGGCGGCGATGCGGGCGAGTTCCTCGACAACTACCTGCGGGTGACCCGACGGGCCAAGGCTGTGGTGGAGAGAGTCTTCGGGGAGTGATCGCCACCTGGGGGGTGCGGGCACTGACGGCCCTCGGGTGGCTCGCGGTGCTCGTCGGCGTGTTCGGTGTCGTGCTGAGATTCCTCGACGTCCAGAACCAGCGCCTGCTCGTGCTGGCGTCCGCGGCGCCGTACCTGATGGCCGTTGCCGCGGTCGGGGTGCTGTTGCTCGGAATCACCCGGCACTGGATCGGTTTCGGCGTGGCGCTGACGGTGGCCGCGGTGGCCACCCTGTCGCAGGGCCCGCTGTACGTCGCGAACAGTTCGGTGACGGCGTCCGGGCCGGAACTGACGGTGATGCAGGCCAACATCTGGCTCGGCAACGCGGACGCCGACTCCCTCGTCCGGCAGATCCGGGACCGCGACGTCGACGTGCTCACCGTCAACGAACTGACACCGGAGGCCGTCGACCGGTTGGTGGCCGCGGGAATCGAATCGACCCTGCCGTTCTCGTTCCTCATGCCCGGCAGCGGCGGCGAGGGAACCGGGATCTGGAGCCGGTACCCGCTGACCGACAAGGTCCACCACTCGGAATTCGTCCTGTCCGCGCTGTCGGCCCGGGTGGAACTTCCGGACGGTGCGAGCACGGCACTGTATGCGTTCCATCCGGTTCCGCCGTGGCCGTCGGATCCGTCGCTGTGGTCGCGCGAGATGGACCGCATCAAAGCCGTTCTCGACGCCGTCCCCGCCGACTCGGGACCCGTGATCGTCAGCGGCGACTTCAACTCCACCCGCGACCACGTGAAGTACCGCAACCTCGTGACCGGACGCTACCGCGATGCCGCCGACCAGGTGGGTGCCGGAATCCAGAACACCT
The DNA here is from genome assembly GCF_058628105.1 of Rhodococcus sp. G6(2025). Classification (NCBI taxonomy): domain Bacteria; kingdom Bacillati; phylum Actinomycetota; class Actinomycetes; order Mycobacteriales; family Nocardiaceae; genus Rhodococcus; species Rhodococcus sp. G6(2025). The sequence continues at coordinate 5,375,103 of NZ_CP179750.1, read as the reverse complement.
ATCCCGCCGACCGGCAGCCGTTGCCGCCGATGATCGCGATCGATCACATCGTCACGAGCGGAGCGCAGGCGCAGTCCGTGGAATCGGTGGTGCTGACGGGTTCGGATCATCGCGGCCTGATCGCGAAGATCGACCTCGGCAGCTGACCGTCACGGCAGCGTGACGAATCCCTTCTGCACCAGCCAGTCCCGGGCCACGTCCGCCGGTTCCTCGCCCTCGACATCGACCCGCCGGTTCAGTTCGGTGATCTCCTCGTTGGTCAGTGCCGCGGAGATCGGGGCCATCACCTCCGCGACCTGCGGATGTGCCTCGGCGAAATCCTTGCGCATGGTGATCGCCGGGTTGTACTTCGGGAAGAACTGGCGATCGTCGTCCAGCAGCACCAGGTCGAGCGCGATGATGCGGCCGTCCGTCGTGAACACCTCGCCGAACTTGCACTGCGTTCCGTCGGCGGTGGCCTGATAGATGATGCCGGTCTGGAGGATCTGGCGGTTCGCGCGGGCGGGGTCGAAGCCGTATTTGGCGGCCATACCCGGGAACCCGTCCTGCCGGACGTTGAATTCGGTTTCGACGCAGGTCGTCGCAGCGGCGGGGTCGCGGTTGACCAGATCTGCGTACTCCGACAGGGTGGTGATCCCGGTTTCCTCGGCGGTCTGCCTGCTCATCGCGAGTGCGTACGTGTTGTTCATCGGGGCCGGATCAACCCACACCATGCCGTTGCTGTCGAGGTCCTCGTCGCGGACCGCCTCGAACTGCGCGGTCGGGTCGGGGATCGGAATCTCGTTGCCGAGGTAGTTGATCCACCCGGTCCCGGTGTACTCGTAGGTGACGTCGATCTGCCCGTCGAGCTGGGCGTCCCGGGTGCTGTTGGACCCCTGGATGTTGGTGAGGTCGCGCACCTCCGCGCCGGCGGCACTGAGCGCGAACTCGATGATGTACCCGAGGGTGACCTGCTCGGTGAAGTCTTTGGAACCGACGGTGATCTTGACGTCCTCGAGTTCGGGGACGGGCTGGATGCTGCCCGGTTCCACCGACAGTGGCAGGGCGCCACCGGATTCGAGGCCGCAGGACGCGGCGAGGACTCCGCAGAGTGTCACGGCCGTCGCGGCGATCGCCTTCCGGAGGTGGTTCATCAGCGCAGCCCCTTCGGGCCGAGGAACTCCTCGGCCAGGGCGCCGCACCAGTCGACGAGCAGCGCGAGCGCGACCGCGAGCACGGCTCCCACCACCAGGGTCACGTTGTCGCGCAACTTGTATCCGGTGTCGATGAGGATTCCCAGACCGCCGGCGCTGACGAGGAAACTGAGTGTCGCGGTGCCCACGGCGAGCACGAGCGACGTGCGCAGTCCCGCGAGGATGTACGGGACGGCGAGTGGGAACTCGACCTTCCGCAGGACGAGGCCGGCGGTCATGCCCTGTCCGCGCCCGGCGTCGATGACGGCGGGATCGACCTCCTGCAGACCCAGGATCGTGTTCCGGAGAACGGGCAGGAGAGAGTAGAACGCGATGGGGAGCACCCCGATCCAGAATCCGGTGGTCCCCGTCGCGAGGAAGAGAAGCACCAGGAGTCCGATGGCCGGTGCGGCCTGTCCGATGTTGGCGATTCCGAGGAAGATCGGTGCCAGCTTGGTGAACCCGGGCCGCGTGAGAAGGATCCCCAGCGGGACGGCGATGACGACGACGATCGCGACCACCGCGACCGTGATCAGCACGTGCTGCCACGTCAGGGTCGCGATGTTGGCGGCGTTGAGGCTGCCCTTCTGCGTGGCGGTGAGTTCGCGGTTGAAGGCCCAGGCGAGCACACCCGCCACCAGGATCACGACGATGATCGGCTGGACCAGCAAGCGGGCCCGCTCCGACCGCCGGGCGGCCGGTGCGGTGGGTTTCGTGGCGACGGCGGCCGTCATGACGGTGTGCCGCCCTCGCTCGCCCCGTCCCGCTGCGGCTCGCTGGCCTCGTCGTCGTGCGCGTGTTCCTCACGCATCGCGGACAGGTGCGTCACCAGTGTGTCGATCGTGATCAGGCCGCGGTACTCGCCCCGCCGGCCGGTGACGATCGTCGACGCACTGCTCTCCGCGAGGAGCGCCTCGAGGGCGTCCTGCAGCGTCGACTGGGTCGACACCACCTCCTCGATCGGGTCGCCGATGTCGCGCAGCGACGTGGCGTTGGCCAGATGCCGCAACGACACCCAGCGGGTCGGGCGGTCCCGCGCGTCCAGGAGGACGCCCCACTTGATCCTGCGGGACGAGATCGCCGCCCGCAGATCGTCCACCGAGCCGTCCTCGTACGCGGTGGGGCAGTCGAGGAGTTCGACCTCTGCCACCCGGGTGAGCGTCAGCTGCTTCAGGGAGGCGTCCGCGCCGACGAACCCGGCCACCATGTCGTTGGCGGGATGGGCGAGGATCGCCTCCGGAGTGTCGTACTGCATGATGTGCGACTGGTTGCCCAGCACCGCGATCCGATCGCCCAGCTTGACCGCCTCGTTGAAATCGTGCGTCACGAAGACTATCGTCTTGCCGAGATCGGACTGCAGTCGCATCAATTCGTCCTGCAGCAGTCCGCGCGTGATCGGGTCGACGGCGCCGAACGGCTCGTCCATGAGCAGCACCGGGGGATCGGCGGCCAGCGCCCGCGCCACCCCGACGCGCTGCTGCTGACCGCCCGACAACTGCCGGGGGTAGCGCTCGCGGTAGAGGTCGGGTTCGAGTCCGACGAGGTCGAGCATCTCGTCGGTGCGGTCGGCGATCTTCTTCTTGTCCCAGCCGATCAGACCGGGGACCGTACCCACGTTCTTCGCGATCGTGAGATGCGGGAACAGTCCGGCCTGCTGAATCGAGTAGCCGATGCCGCGCCGCAACTTGTCCGGGTCGATGGACAGGGCGTCCTTGCCGCCGATCGTGATCTTCCCCGACGTCGGTTCGATGAGCCGGTTGATCATGCGCATGGTGGTGGTCTTGCCGCAGCCGGACGGGCCGACGAGGACCACGATCTCGCCGGCGGGGATGCGCATCGACACGTTGTCGACTGCCGCCTTCTCCTGGCCCGGGTAGCTCTTGACGACGTCTTCGAGGACGATGTCCACTCCCGAGACGGTGCTTCCGTTGGTGTGCGGTGCGTCGAGGTCAGTCACGGATCCCCCTGGAGGTGGTGAGTCGGCCGATGACGGCGAGGATGCCGTCGAGTACGAGGGCGAGGATCACGATGAGAACGGTCCCCGTGAGGGCCTGCGGTATCGCTGTCGGGCTGCCGACGCGGGACAGTCCCGAGAAGATGAGGTTGCCGAGCCCGGGACCCTTGGCGTAGGCGGCGATCGCGAGGATGCCCATCAGCATCTGGGTGCTCACCCGCATGCCCGTCAAGATCGACGGCCAGGCGAGCGGGATTTCGATCCTGCTCAGCACCGTCGTGCGGCTCATTCCCACGCCCCGGGCCGCGTCGGTGATCGCGGGGTCGACGGAGGCGAGTCCGAGGATGGTGTTCCGGATGATCGGCAGCAGTGCGTACAGCACGAGAGCGGTGACGGTGGGGGCGACACCGAGTCCGAGGATCGGGATCAGCAGGCCGAGCAGGGCGAACGACGGGATGGTGAGGATCGTGCTCGCGAGTGCGGTGGCGATCGCGGAGCCGGCCGGGCTGCGGTACACGAGGATCCCGATCGCCACCGCGACGATCGTGGCGATCACCACCGACTGCACGACTGCGCTGACGTGCAGGAAGGAGTCGGTGAGCAGTTGCTGCTTCCGGGCGGAGACGAAGTCCCACAGTTGCTGCATGTCCAACCGTGAACACCTTTCTCCCGATGTGAAACAGACCTCGGTCCTTCACAGTGCTATGTACCCGAACATCGCGCAGGTGAATCGGAAACTCTGTTACGTGGTCGGGATCATGAACAGCAGGGTGCACACGGCGATCGACATCCCGAACAGCGCGATCATCACGGCGTAACCGAGGTTCCGCCGGCGGGGGGAGATCGCCGGGTCCATCCACCACCCGAACACCTTGAACGCCGCCGGAACGGCCCACCAGCCGAGGATCTGGGTGGTGACGAGGTTCCCGACGAATAGGGCGACGGCGATCGGAACCCCGTGCGCCTCGATGAACGGTGCGCTGACGAAATGGCCCCAGATCACCACCAGTGGATACAGCACCAGCAGGGCCAGGAGATTACTTCGGGCGACGGGCACCGGGGGCGGTTCGTCGCCGCCCGCGCCGCGGAACCAGAAGTCGAAACCGTAGCTCGCTTTTCGGATTCGGAGATTCTTGTTGAACTTCTCACCCTCCTTCAAGAGGGCGGCCCGCTCGGGTGAATCCATCCACGCCGCCAGGTTGTCCTCGGTGTCGAAGCTCAGCACGATCGTCCAGTCCTCGGTGATCCCCTGCACCGGTCTCTCGACCTTGTGCCCCCGGAAACCCCGGAACCCCGCCTCGGCGGCGGAGATCTTGCGCTGCCAGTCCATGAACGCCGACTCGTCCTCGGGGTCGACGTGACAGGAGATGACCACCGACGTCGCCGACTGCTCCCGGGTCTGCTCGCCGGTGAGCAGGTGGACGTCCTCGTTGCCGATGAAGGCGTGCTTGATCTCCGCCACGAGTTCCGTCCGGAGGTCGCTGTCGAGCCACGCGCGGGCGTCCTCGATGCTGGCGAACCGCAGCACGTCCACCCAGTCGTCCTGCACGGGCGGCGACGGCGGCACGATGTCCTGATCGATGAAACCCGGAACTGTCCCGAGGGTCTCCGCCGCGCGTTTCTGCCACCGTGCGTAGTCGGCGTAACTCGCGTCGTCGATCCGGCGTTGGAAGATCACCGACACCGGGGACGCGGCAGGGCTGCGCGGGTGTGAATGCGGCACGTGAGGTCACCTCCGTTCTGGTCGTGGTGCGGGTGCGGCGGGCGGAGAACCCTGAGACCGCCGGGTGGACGTGGTGAGGAGCAGCAGGATCCCTGCTCCCGCGCCCAGGGTCAGGTACAGCCAGCCCAGCGGTGCCTGGCTGTTCTCCGGCAGCACTCCGGCGACGGCCATCGCCGCACTGACGACGAGATAGCAGGCCGCCGTGACGACACCGCCGATCAGTCCGAGGTTGCGCGTGAACAGTCCGAGGGCCAGCCCGTACATCTGCGGGCAGAGCACCCCGCATCCGGCGAGCGCGAGGCAGGCACCGATCGTGATGGCCGGTGCGGTGACGACGGACAGCCCGGCCGTGACGGTGAGTACGAGTGCGCCCGACACGAACACCCACCACGCGCCGAACGCGAGCCGGCGGGTGCCGACCCGAACAGCCAGCGCACTGCAGGCGAGTTCGCCGAGGAGGTTCGCGCCGCCCACGACCAGCGCCACCGCACCGTACGCGGCAGGGGAGAAGCCCAGGATCTGCTGGTACAGGAAGGGCGCGACGACACCGAAGACCATCTGAGCGGACGCCATCAATCCGAACACGAGCACGAACCCCACGAAGATGCGGTGGCGCAGGGCAGCACCCAGCACCCGCGCCGCGGCGCCGACGTCGACCGGTGCCCGCAGTTCCGGCGGAAGGGTCTCCGGCAGTCCCGCGACGACGAGGGGAACGGCGAGCGCCGCGAGAAGCGCGATCAGCCCGAACACCAGACGCCACGAGATGAACTGCACCAGTACCCCGCCCACGGCGGGTGCGAGAACGGGTGCCAGCCCCCACGCAGCCCCGAGGAGACCGGACACGGACGTGAGCCGGGCGCCGCGATAGCAGTCGGCGGCGATCGCGTAGGCGAGGACGAGGCACGCGCACCCACCGATACCCTGCACGAATCTCAGACCGAGCAGGAGTGTGATGTTCTGCACGAGTGCGCATCCCACGCTGGTGACGACGAGGATCGCCAGGCAGGTCACCAGAGTTCGTTTGCGGCCCACCGCATCCGCGATCAGGCCGACCGGAATGAACGCCAGACTCATGCCCAGCATGTAGGCGGTCACCGTGTTCTGCACCACTGCGGCGGACGCGTCCAGATCGAGCACCATCTGCGGCAACGCCGGGGTGTAGATGTCGAGCGGGATCTGGCTGAGCGGAATCACCAGCAGCAGAATGACCACGACACGGCGCGGAACCGGCACACCGGACGGCGTCGTGGGCACTGACATCCCGCATCACCTGCTTCTCGACCCGAGGGGGCTGGAGAACGGAGCAAGTATCCCGAAAGGTTTCGACCGCACGGTCCGCAACGGTCCGTGTGGTCGGTTCCCTGGATCATACGACGCGGCCTGCGGCGCCCGGGCAGGTTCCGGACCGGTCGGCAGGGGACCGACGCACCACACGACGGGGGCCGGCGTCCATCGTAGGCTGAATCTCCCATGTGACGGACAGGAGACTCAGGTGGCCGAGACGGCGCTGACGGAGACCACGGTGGCCGAGGTGATGGCCGAGCTGGCCGAGCTCGAGGACCCGAAGGCACGCGAGGTGAACGAGAAGCACGGTGACGATCACGGGGTGAACCTCGGCAAGCTGCGCGCGCTCGCGAAGAGGCTGAAGACTCAGCAGGAACTCGCGTACCGGCTGTGGGAGACGGGTGATACCGCGGCACGATTGCTGGCGATCCTGATCTGCCGCCCGAAGGCGTTCGAGCGTGACGAGTTGGACGTCATGCTGCGCGAGGCGCGCGCACCCAAGGTGCACGACTGGCTCGTGAACTACGTGGTGAAGAAGAACCCGCACGCCGAGGACCTGCGCCTGGCGTGGTCCGCCGATCCGGATCCCGCGGTCGCCAGTGCCGGCTGGGCGCTGACCACCGAACGCGTGGCGAAGAAGCCCGAGGGCCTCGACCTCGCGGGACTGCTCGACGTCATCGAGGCGGAGATGACAGACGCCCCGGATCGCCTGCAGTGGGCGATGAACCACTGCCTGGCCCAGATCGGGATCGAGCACGCCGGGTACCGCGCCCGCGCACTCGACATCGGTGAGCGCCTCGAGGTGCTGAAGGACTACCCGACCTCTCCGGGATGCACGTCCCCGTTCGCGCCCATCTGGATCACCGAGATGGTGCGCCGACAGGGCGGCGAATAGAAGGTTCGACCCGACGACCGCGGCGGCCACCTGTGACCGGACGCAGAAGAGCCCACCCGCGCCGCGATCGGTGTCGTGATCGCGGCGCGGGTGGGCTCGACTGAAGCTATCGACTCACACGTCGTAGTACAGCTGGAACTCGTAGGGGTGCGGACGCAGGTTGACCGGAGCGATCTCCTGCTCACGCTTCAGCGAGATCCACGTCTCGATCAGGTCGGACGTGAACACGCCACCCTCGGTGAGGTAGTCGTGATCGGCCTCGAGGCGATCGATGACGGCCGACAGGCTGGTGGGAGCCTGCGGGATGTTGCGGGCCTCCTCCGGCGGGAGCTCGTAGAGGTCCTTGTCGACGGGAGCCTGCGGCTCGATCTTGTTCTTGATGCCGTCCAGGCCGGCCATCATCTGCGCCGCGAAGTTCAGGTAGGGGTTACCCGAGGAGTCGGGGGCGCGGAACTCGAGGCGCTTGGCCTTCGGGTTGTTGCCGGTGATCGGGATACGCACGGCCGCCGAGCGGTTGCGCTGGCTGTACACGAGGTTGATGGGGGCTTCGTAGCCCGGCACCAGACGGTGGTACGAGTTGATCGTCGGGTTGGTGAACGCCAGCAGCGACGGTGCGTGGTGCAGGATGCCGCCGATGTAGTGACGCGCCATGTCGGACAGACCCGCGTAGCCGGCCTCGTCGTGGAACAGCGGCTTGCCGTCCTTCCACAGCGACTGGTGGACGTGCATGCCCGAGCCGTTGTCGCCGAACAGCGGCTTCGGCATGAAGGTGGCCGACTTGCCGTGCTGCCAGGCGGTGTTCTTCACGATGTACTTGAACAGCTGCAGGTCGTCTGCGGCCGCGAGCAGCGTGTTGAACTTGTAGTTGATCTCCTGCTGTCCGCCGGTGCCCACCTCGTGGTGGCCGCGCTCGAGCTCGAAGCCCGCGTTCTGCAGGTTGGTGGAGATCTCGTCGCGCAGGTCGACGTAGTGGTCGTACGGAGCGACGGGGAAGTATCCACCCTTGGGGCGGACCTTGTAGCCCAGGTTGGGGCTGCCGTCGGCGTTCACGTCGTTGCCGGTGTTCCAGGAACCCGAGATGGAGTCGAGTTCGTAGAACGCGCCGTTGATGCCGGAGTCGTAGCGGACCGAGTCGAAGATGTAGAACTCGGCCTCGGCGCCGAAGAAGGCGGTGTCGGCGATGCCGGTCGACTTCAGGTATTCCTCGGCCTTGCGCGCGACGTTACGCGGGTCGCGGCTGTAGGACTCACGCGTGAACGGGTCGTGCACGAAGAAGTTGATGTTCAGCGTCTTGGCCGCGCGGAACGGGTCGATCTGGGCGGTGGCGACGTCGGGGAGGAGCATCATGTCCGACTCGTGGATCGACTGGAAGCCGCGGACGGACGAACCGTCGAACGCGAGGCCGTCCTCGAAGACGTCCTGGTTGAACGCGGACGCCGGGATCGAGAAGTGCTGCTGCACGCCCGGCAGGTCGCTGAACCGGATGTCGACATATTCGACGTTCTCGTCCTTGATGAACTTGATGACCTCTTCGGCCGTGGTGAACGCCACGCTTGTGCTCCTTAAGTCGCTTCAGCCAAGTGGATATTGGCGAATTCGTCGAGCCAGACGGTAAGGACTTGGTGTTGCCCGCTGGTCAACCTTTTGTTTCGCCCGTGTTACGCGTCGAATCTTCCTGGGCTTTTACACCGGCTGTGACTGCGCACACAGCCCAAACCTCCGGTGTGAGGTCCTCGGAGACGCGACGCCTATCCTGGACAGCATGGCACGTATCACCGGTTCCTGGCTTTCCGGACCTTCGGCCGCACTGCCGGACGGCGCGGACGAGACGACGCAGTCCTTCCGGGGCGAGCGCCTCGGGTTGCAGGCGGAAGGTCCCGGTTCGCTCGCGAGCACGGGACGCCGTCTCGCCGCGCTGATGATCGACTGGGTGTCGTCGGCGGGTGTCGCGGCACTGATCATCGGCGACAACTTCTTCGAGGGTCCGTTCTCGACCTTCACTCTGCTCGTCTGGTTCGTCGTCGGTGTCGCCACGGTGTCGCTGTTCTCCTTCACGCCGGGGCAGCTGTTCCTCGGCATGCAGGTGGCGCGGGTGGACGGACCCGCCCGTGTCGGTTTCGTCCGGGCCCTGGTGCGTCAGGCGCTGCTCGTGTTCGTCGTGCCCGGGACCATCACGGACATCGACGGTCGTGGCATGCAGGACCGGGCCACCGGCACCGCCCTGATTCGCACGCGCTGACCCCTTGGAACGTCTTCCGCCCGATGTCGGATCGACATCGGGCGGAGTAGTGGGGCGACAGGCTTCTAGCGACGACGGATGGTGCGCTGCACGCCACGCATCTTCGCGCCGCCGGGCATCGGACCCTTGGGCAGTGCGGCGCCGCCACCGCGGCTGCTGAGCGCGGCGAGCCGCGACTCGATGGCGTCCATCCGCTTGGTGTCGATGTTCTTCGGGAGCTTGTTCAGATGCTTCTGCAGCTGCGACAGCGGGACCTGTCCCTCGTCGTTGCCGATGACGATGTCGTAGATCGGGGTGTCGCCGACGAGGCGCGCCGTCTTCTTCTTCTCCTGGGCCAGGAGCGACTTCACGCGTTGCGGCGATCCCTCGGCGACGAGGATGACGCCGGGTCGCCCGATCACGCGGTGAACGGCGTCGAGCTGCGTGGTGCCCGCGACCGCACTGGTCACGCGCCAGGAGCCCTGCATGTTGTCGAGCGCCCAGGCGGCCGCGCCTGCCTGGCCCTCGGCCTTGCCGTACACCGTCTTCTGGACGCGCCGGCCGAAGATGATGAACGCTCCGAGCACGCCGAGGAGGAGACCGATCGGGAGAAGGAACCACTGGAGGCCCCAGATCAGACCGACGAGGAAGAACACCACCGCGAGTCCGATGAGCGTGCCGAGCATGAGCGGCAACAGCAGCTTGTCTTCCTTGCGCTGCATCTGGAACGCCTGCCAGAGCTGAGTTCTGCGTTCCTTCGACGCCTGCCTGCGGGCTGCCTTGGCGGCTGCCTTTGCTTCTTTACTGGGTTTGCCCGCTTTACCGGATTTACTGCCGTTCGCCATGCTCTTCAGGATACGTCCCTGGCCGTGCGCGGTGATGACCCGTCCGGTGTCGACCACCGCGCACGCGGGGAGGTCAGCGGGCGAGCCGCGCCATGAGGGAACTCGCCTCCTGCGACGCATCGCCGCTTTCGGTGAGATGTGCCTGTCCTGCAGGCAATTCGCGGCCGTGGTGGGCCATCGCCTGCGCGTAGAGCCGGCCGGCGCGGTAGGAGGAGCGGACGAGGGGTCCGGCCATGACGCCGGCGAACCCGATTTCCTCGGCGGTCTTGGAGTGCTCGACGAACTCTTCGGGCTTGACCCACCGCTCGACGGGGTGGTGGCGGGGGGACGGGCGCAGGTACTGGGTGATGGTGATGATGTCGCAGCCGGCGTCGTGCAGGTCGTGCAACGCCTGGGTGACCTCGTCGGGGGTTTCGCCCATCCCGAGGATGAGGTTGGACTTGGTGACGAGGTTGTCTTCGCGGGCGGCGGTGATCACGTCGAGGCTGCGCTGGTAGCGGAACGCGGGCCGGATCCGCTTGAAGATGCGGGGGACGGTTTCGACGTTGTGGGCGAGCACCTCGGGGCGGGTGGAGAACACCTCGGCGAGCTGATCGGGCTTGGCGTTGAAGTCGGGGATGAGCAGTTCGACGCCGGTGCCGGGATTGAGCTGGTGGATCAGGCGGACGGTTTCGGCGTAGAGCCAGGCGCCGCCGTCGGGGAGGTCGTCGCGGGCGACGCCGGTGATGGTGGAGTAGCGCAGTCCCATCGCCTGGACGGATTCGGCGACGCGGCGGGGTTCGTCGCGGTCGAGGTCGTCGGGTTTGCCGGTGTCGATCTGGCAGAAGTCGCAGCGGCGGGTGCATTGTTCACCGCCGATGAGGAAGGTCGCCTCGCGGTCTTCCCAGCATTCGTAGATGTTGGGGCAGCCGGCTTCTTCGCAGACGGTGTGCAAACCCTCGCGCTTGACGAGGCTCTTGAGCTCGGAGTATTCCGGGCCCATCTTCGCTCTCGTCTTGATCCAGTTCGGTTTGCGTTCGATCGGAGTCTCCGCATTTCGGATCTCGAGGCGGAGCAATTTGCGTCCTTCTGGGGCCACAGTCACGCGGTCGATGGTACGCCCGGCCCGTCGCACCCGGCGGGCCGGGGAGCGGTCGTCAACCGTACTGAACAGTAGTGAAGGTGGGCGCGGAGGACGTCGGGCCGGCGGCGGCGGAGTCGAACGTCACCCGCTCGATGTCGTGTTCGGTCACCGGAAGTTCGCCGTCGAGCGCGGCGACGACAGCCGCCGTGACTGCGGGCGTGACCTCCTCGACCGTGACGTCGCGGCCCAGTTCCCGCGACAGCGACGTGACCCCGGCGTCGCGGATACCGCACGGGATGATCGCGTCGAACCCCGTGAGAACGGAATTGCAGTTGAGCGAGAAGCCGTGCAGTGCGACACCACGCTGTACCCGCACCCCGATGGCCGCCACCTTGCGCTCGGGCAGCCACTGCCCGTTGTCGAGGGACGCAGGCAGCCACACACCGGAGCGACCGTCCACCCGGCCGCAGTCGATGCCGAGGTCGGTGCACACGGTGATCAGCGCCTGCTCGAGCCGTCGTACGTACCGCACGACGTCGACCGGTTCGGCCAGCTTGACGATCGGGTAGCCCACCAGCTGTCCCGGACCGTGCCAGGTGATCTTCCCGCCGCGGTCGACGTCGATGACGGGAGTGCCGTCGGTCGGACGGTCCTCGGGTTCGGTCCGGCGCCCCGCGGTGTAGACGGCCGGGTGTTCGAGCAGGAGCAGCGTGTCGGTGCCCGCGTTCTCGGCGCGTTCGGCCGCCAGCTCGCGCTGTCGATCCCAGGCGTCGACGTACCCGATCGTGCCGAGGTGTTCGACGGAAATCGGGGAGGGGCTGAAACGGGCGGATTGTGTCGCGCTGCTCATGCGCTAGAGGTTACGCCGGGGCCGCCGAGGCACCACCACGACCTGGGTTCACCGCATGAGGGCGGCGTCGAGCCCTTCCCCGATGGTGTTGTGCCGGAACCGGAATCCCGCATTCTCGAGCACCGTGGGTATCGCGCGCTGTCCGGCCAGAACGCCTTCCTGCGCGAACTCTCCGACCAGCGCGCTGAGCGCGAACCCGGGAACGATCCACGGCGCGGGGCGGTGCAGCGTCCGCGCGACGGCGCCGTTGAACTGGGCGTTGGTGACGGGCGCCGGGCCGGTGACGTTCACGGGTCCGGCGACGTCGTCGCGGGCGAGGGCGAACTTGATCGCATCGACCTCGTCCTCCAACGAGATCCACGACAGGTACTGGCGTCCGTTGCCGAGCCGGCCGCCGAGCCCGAACGAGTACAGGGTCTTCAGCCTGCCGAGCAGGCCGCCGTGGGGGGAGAGGACGATGCCGCTCCGCAGCAGAACCGTCCGGGTCTTCGAGGTGCGGGCGGGGGCGGTCGCGGCCTCCCAGTCGCGGCAGGTGTCCGCGAGGAAACCTGTCCCGGAGGGCGAGGTCTCGTCGACGACCCGGTCGCCGGTGTCGCCGTAGTAGCCGACCGCGCTCGCATTCACGAACACGGGCACCCCGGCCTCGGCGACACCCTCGGCCAGGACGTCGGTGGCGGCGATGCGGCTGTCCCGGATCAGTTGCTTGTACGCCCCGGTCCAGCGTTTGTCGCCGACCCCGACGCCGCACAGATTCACGACCGCGTCGGCGTCCGCGAGGATCCCCGTGTCGATCCGGTCCTTCTGCGGATCCCAGCGCGACTCGTCGGGACCCGCGGACGACCGGCGGACGAGGCGGACGACGTCGTGACCGTCGCCGCGGAGAGACGAGACGAGAGCGGTGCCAATCAGCCCGGAGGAACCGGCGATGACCACTCGCATGTGCAACAGCCTCCTTCACAGCGCAGGGGCACCATCCCTGCTGGAAATGGTGCCCCTGCGAAACTACGTTCGGCTCGAAGTCCGGTGACGATCAGAGGCCGAGGTCGGCCTCGAACGCTCCCTGCTCCAGACGCTGCTTGATGGTGGTCAAGAAGCGGCCGGCGTCGGCACCGTCGACGAGGCGGTGATCGTAGGTGAGTGGCAGGTAGCACATCGAGCGGACGCCGATGCTTTCACTGCCGGACTCGTCGGTCACGACCACGGGACGCTTGACGATCGCACCGGTTCCGAGCATCGCGGCCTGCGGGGGCACGAGGATCGGGGTGTCGAACAGGGCGCCCTGGCTGCCGATGTTCGTGATCGTGAACGTTCCACCCGACAGCTCGTCCGGCTTGAGCCCACCGGAGCGGGCGCGCTTGGCGATGTCCGCGATGGCGCGGGCCAGTCCGGCCAGCGACAGGTCGCCGGCGTTGTGGATCACGGGGGACAGCAGGCCCTGGTCGGTGTCGACCGCGATGCCCAGGTGCTCGGCGTCGTAGTAGGTGATCTGCTTGTTCGCCTCGTCGTAGCTGGCGTTGATGTTCGGGTGCGACTTCAGCGCCTCGACGACGGCCTTCGCGAAGAACGGGAGGAACGTGAGCTTGACGCCCTCGCGCTCGAGGAAGGTGTTCTTGGCCTGCGCGCGCAGGGCCGCGATCTTGGTGACGTCGACCTCGAAGGTCTGGGTGAGCTGCGCCGTGGACTGCAGCGACTCCCGCGTCTTCGTGGCGGTGATCTGGCGAATCCGGTTGGCCTTCTGCGTGGTTCCGCGCAGGTGCGCCAGTTCGGGGCGGACCCCGGCGGAGGCGGCTGCGGGAGCAGCGGCGGCGGCCGGTGCGGCAGCAGGCGCGGCAGCGGCGGCCGGTGCCTTCTTGGCCTCGGCGGCGGCGAGGACGTCCTGCTTGCGGATGCGGCCACCGACTCCGGTGCCCGTCACCGAGGACAGGTCGACGCTGTTGTCCGCAGCGAGCTTGCGCACCAGCGGGGTGACGTACGGGGTGCTGTCTCCGGACGTGGCCGCGGGAGCGGGTGCGGCGGCTGCGGGAGCCGGCGCGGATGCTGCCGGTGCCGGGGCACTCTTCGCGGGTTCGGGCTTCGCGGGTTCGGGGGCCGGAGCGGGCTTCGCGGGCTCGGGGGTCGGCTCGGGCTTCGGTTCCGCGGCCGGCTTGGCGGCGGGCGCACCCGAACCGATGACGGCGAGCTGACCGCCGACGGAGACGGTGTCGTCTTCCTCGGCGCTGATCTCGAGGAGCGTACCGGCGACGGGGGACGGGATCTCCGTGTCGACCTTGTCGGTGGATACCTCGACGAGCGGCTCGTCCACGGCGACCTCGTCGCCGACGGCCTTGAGCCAGCGGGTGACGGTGCCCTCGGTGACGGACTCGCCCAATTCGGGCATCTTCACGGCGGTGCCCTCGGCGGAACCGTTGCCGGATGCTGCGGGCGCAGGCTCGGCGGCAGGCGCCTCCGCGGCGGGAGCCGGCTCGGCGGCGGGCTCTTCGGCGGCGGGTGCGGGAGCGGAGTCGGAGGCAGGAGCCTCACCGGCGTCGCCGATCACGGCAAGCTCGCCACCGATTTCCACGGTGTCGTCTTCCTGAGCAACGATCTTGCTGAGAACGCCGGCCACGGGAGACGGGATTTCCGTGTCCACCTTGTCCGTGGAGACTTCGAGCAAGGGTTCGTCAACTTCGACCGTGTCTCCTTCCTGCTTGAGCCACCGCGTGACAGTTCCCTCGGTGACACTCTCACCAAGCGCTGGCATCTGGACGGAGAAGGCCATGTCTTTTGACTCCTCGACAGTTGTGTTCGGGTTGTTGAATTTTGTCGACTTGTGGTCGTGAACCATTGTGCTTCGAGATGCACGTGTCTTGCGTCTACTTGCAGGTAATTCCGATTCGTCGTCACCCACTCGCTGTGTCGGCGCTCCACATCTTTCCATTGATCCGGCGGGCGTGTCCGCCGAGGGGCACCCGTCGGGGACTCCGGTGTGTCGCGACGTAATCGCTACCGGCCAGTAGTTTTCGTGTGCGGCGGAAACCGGGCGTTCGCTGGCAAACTTGGAGGACAGTCGCAGGCATCGTCCGGCGCACGCACTCGAGGAGGCTCGACGTGGGCTTGTTCGACCGATTCTCGCGGCCTCGGTCCGGCCGATCTCAGGCGTCCCCGGAGGACGTCGCATATCTCGCGAACTGGACTCGCACGCACCTCGGTGTGGAGGGCTACGTGGAACCTCGGACGACAGTGACGGAAGTCACTGTCGTGCTCGTCGCGGCGGACGGCGAGTGGACCCGGCGCCGGGTGGGCGGTGAACGTGGCGCCCGCAAACTCGGCGAGGATCTCCGCATCCCCGTGTACGACGTCCGCAAGACCGGCTACCCGCAGCGGATGCGTGACCACGACGCGCGGCGCCGCATCGAGCGGAAGCGGGAACGCGAGCGCGACCTGTAGGCCCTTCGGGCCCGTGCGCCTTTCTGGTAGCCGGAGCAACCAGAAAGGCGCACGGGCGCGGAGCGCCTATCCGTTGGCGGCGATGTCCTCGATCACCGAGATCATGGTGCGCACGGGCACGCCGGTGCCGCCGCGGCCGGTGTATCCCCACGGTCCCGACGAGTTGTAGGCCGGTCCGGCGACGTCGATGTGTGCCCACTGGACGCCGTCGGCGACGAACTCCTTCAGGTACAGGGCCGCCGCGAGCATGCCGCCCCAGCGATGGTTGGTGACGTTGGCGAGGTCGGCGACCTTCGAATCGAGGTCCGAGCGCAGTTCGGCGGGCATCGGCATGGCCCACGCGTTCTCGCCGATCTCCTGGGAGATGGCGGCGACGCGGTCGCGGAACTCGTCGGTGCCCATGACACCGGGCGTCCGGTTGCCCAGCGCCACCATCTGCGCGCCGGTGAGGGTCGCGGTGTCGATGAGGTAGTCGGGGTCGTCCTCGCATGCGCGGACGATGGCGTCGGCGAGGACGAGGCGTCCCTCCGCGTCGGTGTTGATGACCTCCACCGTGGTTCCGCCGTACTGGGTGAGGACGTCGCCGGGACGCTGCGCGGTGGACGACGGCATGTTCTCGGCCATCGGCACGGTGGCGGTGACGTCGACGGGCAGTCCGAGCTTGGCGGCGAGGACCACGGTGGCGACAACGGCTGCGGCGCCGCCCATATCGGACGTCATGTTCTCCATGCCTGCGGCGGGCTTGATGGAGATGCCGCCGGTGTCGAACGTGATGCCCTTGCCGACGAGCGCGACCTTGGGGGCGTTGCGCTTCTTGGCCGAATAGGTCAATCGGACGAGTCGCGGCAGCCGGGAGGAGCCCTTGCCCACCCCGAGGATGCCGCCGTACCCGTTCTTTTCGAGCGCCTTCTCGTCGAGGACCTCGACCTTCAGTCCGGCGTCGGTGCCGAGAGTCTTTGCGCGGTCGGCGAATTCGGCGGGGAACAGGTGGCTCGGGGGAGTGTTGACGAATTCGCGGGCGGTGGCGACGGCGTCGGCGATCGCCGCGGACCGTGTGAGGGTCTCCTTCGCCTCCTTCGCGCGCGGAGACGAGACCAGCAGCTCCACCCGCGAGACGGGCTGTGCGTCGGGGCCGGGGGCGGATTTCGCGGACTTGAATTCGTTGAAGCGGTACGCGCCGAGGGCGAAACCTTCGGCTGCCGCACCGAGATCGAGTACCGACAGGGTGGTCGCGACGGTGCCGACGCCACTGAGCGATCGCGCCGCGGCGCCCGCGGACTTGCGGATCTGCTCGGAGTCGAGCTTCTCGGCGGAACCGAGTCCGACGGCGAGCACGCTGTCGACCGGAAGCGTGTCGGGTGCGGGGATGCGGGTCGTCTCCTCCGCCTTGCCGGAGGCCCCCACCGCGACGAGTGTGTCGAGCAGACCGGCCAGCACCGATTCGTCGACGAGGCCGTCGCCGAGCGCGATTTCGGGGCCGTCCGAGGTCGACGTCAGCCCGATCACCAGCACGTCCACCCGCTTGCCGACGGTGCCGGCGAGGGCGAGTTGTGGTCCGAGGGGTCGGGCTGTGTGAGTGCTCACGGTGTCTCTCCTGCAGCGGTTCGGGATCGGGTGGTGTCGGATGGTCGACGTCCGTCCCGATGGTAGTGCTCGTCCGCCGTCGCCTACCCGGTGCGCCCTGGGGTCGGATAAGTTGAGGCCCATGACCGAGGAGCAGTTGTCGCAGGGTCCCGTCCACGCCGTTCACGTCGAACTCGGGGCCACGTTCGCTCCCTTCGGCGGCTGGGAGATGCCCGTCTCGTACGCCGGTGTCGTCGCCGAGCACACCGCGGTGCGCGAGTCGGTAGGGGTGTTCGACGTCAGCCACCTCGGCAAGGCCCTCGTGCGGGGCAGCGGCGCCGCCGCCTTCGTCAACTCGGCGCTGACCAACGATCTCGACAAGATCGGGCCCGGCAAGGCGCAGTACACGCTGTGCTGCACGCCGTCGGGCGGCGTGATCGACGACCTGATCGCCTACTTCGTGAGCCCCGACGAGGTGTTCCTCGTCCCCAACGCGGCCAACACCGCGGACGTGGTCGCGGCACTGGCCGCCACGGCGCCCGAGGGTGTCACGGTGGAGAACCAGCACCGGGACTTCGGTGTGATCGCCGTCCAGGGTCCGAAGTCGGCCGAGGTGCTCACCGCGCTCGGCCTGCCGACGGACATCGAGTACATGGCCTTCGCGGACGCCACCTGGGACGGGGTTCCCGTCCGCGTCTGCCGCAGCGGGTACACCGGTGAGATCGGATTCGAACTGCTGCCGCGCTGGGAGGACAGCGAGACGCTGTTCCGGGCCGCGGTCGAGCAGGTCCGCGCGCACGGCGGCCAGGTCGCCGGTCTCGGTGCCCGGGACACGTTGCGCACCGAGATGGGTTACCCATTGCACGGTCACGAACTGTCCCTGGAGATCTCCCCGCTCGAGGCGCGATGCGGCTGGGCGATCGGGTGGAAGAAGCCGAAGTTCTGGGGCAAGGAGACGCTCACCGACGAGAAGGAGTCCGGCCCGGCGCGCAAGCTGTGGGGCATCAAGGCACTGGACCGCGGGGTACTCCGAGCCGGTCAGACCGTGCTGCGCGACGGCGAGTCGATCGGCGAGACCACGTCGGGCACGTTCTCGCCCACGCTCAAGGCCGGGATCGCATTGGCATTGCTCGACTCCGGAGCCGGCGTGTCGGCGGGAGACGAGATCGCCGTGGACGTCCGGGGGCGCTCGCTGCGCGCCGAGGTGGTGTCTCCGCCGTTCGTGGAGATCAACACCAAGTAAGCGCCTGTCGCGGACGACCTGTCGGCCGTGGGGCGGCGGAAGGCGTTCGATAAGATCACGGGCATGACAGGTGTCACCGAGTTCGTTCGCATCCCGCATCCCGCCCTCACCTCCGACGAGGTACGGCGAGAGATACTGGCGGCGCCCGGATTCGGCCGGTACTTCACGGACCACATGGTGTCGATCACCTACTCCACGGAGCTCGGCTGGCACGACGCCAAGGTGGAACCGTACGGGCCGCTTCAGCTCGACCCCGCCGCGATGGTGCTGCACTACGGACAGGCCATCTTCGAGGGGCTGAAGGCGTACCGGCAGCCCGACGGCGGCATCTCGACGTTCCGCCTCGAGGCGAACGCCGAACGACTCGCGACGTCGGCTCGCCGTCTCGCGATGCCGGAACTGCCGGAGGAGTTGTTCGTCAAGTCGATCACCGAACTGCTCGAGCTGGACCACGAATGGGTGCCCGCCGCCGGTGGTGAGGACGCGCTGTACCTTCGCCCGTTCATGTTCTCCACCGAGGCCGGACTCGGGGTGCGTCCGGCCGACGAGTACCGCTACCTGCTGATCGCCTCGCCCGCAGGCGCCTACTTCCCGCGTGGTGTGAAGCCGGTCAGCGTGTGGCTGTCGACGGAGTACGTGCGCGCCGCACCCGGTGGCACCGGCGCCGCCAAGTTCGCGGGCAACTACGCGGCTTCGCTTCTCGCGCAGGCGCAGGCCGCCGACGAGGGATGCGACCAGGTGGTGTGGCTCGACGCGATCGAGCGGTCGTACGTGGAGGAGATGGGCGGCATGAACCTCTTCTTCGTGTTCGGCTCCGGTTCCGACGCCCGCCTCGTGACGCCGTCCCTGTCCGGTTCGCTGCTGCCGGGTATCACCCGCAACTCGCTGCTGACCCTCGCGACCGACGCCGGGTTCGCGGTGGAGGAGCGTCGGATCAGCACCGACGAATGGCGCACCAAGACCAAGTCGGGCGAGATCACCGAGGTGTTCGCGTGCGGTACGGCGGCGGTCATCACACCCGTCGGCCGGGTCAAGTCGGCCGAGGGTGAATTCACGATCGCCGACGGCGAGCCCGGCGAGGTCACCATGGCCCTGCGCGACACTTTGACCGGCATTCAGCGGGGAACGTTCGCCGACACCCACGGGTGGATGACCAAACTGCGCTGAGCTCGGTTCCGGCGGGTGCTCAGAAAGTGAGACCGATCGCCGCGACGGTGACGGTGATCTCGAGCGCGGCGCCGAGAACGTCGCCGTTCAGGCCGGCGAATCGCCGGACGCAGTGGGCCACCAGCAACGCGGTGAGCGTCAGCGCAACCGCCACGACGACCGGTCCCTGCCACCACGGCGAGGTGCACCACGCGGCCGCCGCAAGGAGCGGAACGGTCCAGGCGATGCCGGTCCACGGTGACTGGGTTTCGGCGACCAGTGCGCCGAAACCTTCCGTCGACGACGCGGGAATTCCGCGCCGGCAGGCGAAGACGACCGCCACCCGCCCAGCCGCCACGGCGACGGCGACGCACGCGAATTGTCCTGCGGCGGCGAGAGATCCGAACGCCAGTCCCTGCGCGCCCAGGCAGATCACCAGGGCGCACACCCCGAACGGGCCCGCACCGCCGCTGTGCATCACGGCCCGCGCCCGCTCCGGCGGCCCGTAACAGCCGAGCCCGTCGACCGTGTCGGACAGACCGTCGATGTGCATGCCCCGGGTGGCGAGAGCGTGTGCACCCACCGTCATCAGGCCGGCGAGGGCGGGGTCGAGACCGGCGGACACGAGCGCCCACAGCAGCCCCGCGGCCAGGACTCCCAGCGCGATCCCGGTCACCGGCGCCGCCCGGATCGCGCGGCGACCCGACACGCGGTCCACGGAATCCGGTCCGTGCAGGGGAAGAACTGTCAGCCAGGAGAACGCGAGCAGCACGCCCGACACGGTCAGCCCGCGGTATCGGCGGCGGAGCCGGTCTCGGTGCCGTCGCCGTCCTCGGCGTCGCGGGTGCTGACGCCGGCCTCAGCGAACGTCGCCATCTCCGCGAGCGTGGCGACGGCGCCCTGCAGGATCGGCAGTGCGGTGACGGCCCCGGACCCCTCGCCGAGCCGCATGTCGAGTTCGAGGAGAGGGTCGAGTTGCAGATGCTTCAGCGCGATCGTGTGTGCCGGTTCCGTGGAACGGTGACCGGCCAGCCACCACGCGCGGGCGCCGTGCGCGAGTTCCTCCGCGACCATGGCGGCCGCGGTCACGACGACGCCGTCGAGAATCACCGGGGTCTTGCGGGCGGAGGCCTGGGCGAGGAAGCCGGCCATCGCGGCGAGGTCGGCGCCCGACACCGTCCGCAGGAGCGCCACCGTGTCCCGGACCACCGGCCGGGCCCGGCGCATCGCGTCGCGGATCGCTGCCGTCTTCCGGATCCAGCCGGCGTCGTCGACACCGGTGCCCCGGCCGACCGCCGCCACCGGTTCGGTGTCCGTCAGCGCGGCGATGAGAACGGTGGCCGGTGTGGTGTTGCCGATTCCCATGTCGCCGGCGATCAACAGGTCTGCGCCGGAATCGATTTCGGAGTCGGCGATGGACCGTCCGGCCTCGATGGCCTGCAGTGTCTCCTCGTGGGTGAGCGCGTCCTCGCGGTCGATCGCCCCCGACGAGCGGCGGATTTTGAACGCGGACACCGACGGATCCGTGTCGCCGTCCACGGACAGGTCGACGACGCGCACGCTGGCGCCTGCCCGGTTCGCGAGAGCGTTGACGGCTGCCCCGCCGCCGACGAAGTTGGCCACCATCTGGGCCGTCACCTCGGGCGGATACGCCGAGACGCCGGTCCGGGCCACCCCGTGGTCACCGGCGAACACCACCACCCGCGCCCGCGCGAAGGGGACGGGCGGGCAGACGCCCTGGCAGGCCGCGGCCCAGCACGCGAGCGTCTCGAGGCGTCCGAGCGAGCCGGCCGGTTTGGTGAGCTGCAGCTGACGGGCTTCGGCCTGTGCGCGCACCCCTTCGTCGGGTGGGGTGACGGGTTCGAACCGACCGGGGTCGGTGCTCACGGACTCGCTGGTCACGCTTGGCCTCTCGCTCGAGTGGACACTTCTGGCCCGCGCGACTCACGTGCGGGATCATCTTTCAAGATCATGGTCAGCCCGGCGACGACGAGGACGACGCGATCGCAGACCTGGGCGAGTCGCGCGTTGAGGGCGCCGATCTCGTCGCGGAACAGGCGACCGGACCGGGTCTCGGGAATGACACCGAGACCCACCTCGGGAGTCACCAGCACGAGTGCGCCGCGGTAGTCGCGGACGCTCGCGACGAGTTCGTCCGTGCGTGAGGTGATGGTGCCCCGCGGCGATTCCCAGGCTGCGGCGCCGTCGAGTTCGACGGTGAGCCAGGTGCCGAGATCGTCGACGAGGGTGGCCGCGGCCTCGGTGGGAGAACGCAGCTGGTCGGCGAGGTCGAGCCGGTGCGCGGTTTCCACGGTGAGCCAGCTGCCGGGACGTCGATCGCGGTGGTGAGCGATGCGGTGTTCCCAGTCGTGGTCGTCGGGGTCGCGGTGACTGGTGGCGACGTAGCGCACCCGGCCCGCCCCGGCCAGGGCCTGCGTCAGTTCCTCGGCGTGAGCGGATTTTCCGGAGCGTGCACCGCCGAGCACCAATGTTCGCGACGTCTGGTTCGGACGGCTCGGGCGGTCCGGGGAATCGGCGGTGGGCACGGAGGGAAACGCTACCAACCCACGGGAGTGGCAGTATTTTGACGAAGAACGTCAATTCCGCCACTGTTGGCGGGAAGTGAATGGGCGGAAAATTTCAGCCATGACCGAATTCCTCGTCCTCGTTGCACTTCTCCTCGTGCTGCATGCGGCCGTGATGTACGCCGGTCGGCACCTGGGTCCACTCCCGCCGCGACTGCGGAAAAGCTACCGCGACAACTTCTTCCGACCGGCTGATCCCATGACCGACCTGTCGTACGACCGCGACGCCGAACTGGGGCGGCTGCTCGCCGAGACGCACCGCGCGCCCCACAACTGACCGTCAGATGGCGTCGCCGGGGCGCACCCGCGGCTTGGGGGCGCGCAGCTTGCGGATCTGCGACGCACGCACGAACGCATACCACCCGAGCTTGAAACCGCCGTCGGGGGTGTCCGGGAAACGCTCCCTCACCTGATTGTTGATCTTGCGGCCCAGCCAGACGCCCTCGATGGCCATGAACATCATCATGATGAGCATGGCAAGCGTCACGATCGCCTGCAGCGCCGGGCTGACGAACATGGCCATGATGAGAACCAGGGCCAGCGGCATGAACAGGCCGACGAGGTTGCGCCGGGCGTCGACGATGTCCCGGACGTACGCGCGGACCGGGCCCTTGTCGCGGGGGAGGAGGTACTTGTCCTCGCCGGCGAGCATGCGGGCGCGTCGCTCGGCGGCGGTGGCGCGTCGCTCCGCCGCGGCGACCTTGCGCTCTTCCTTGCTGCCGCGGGTGGCCTTCTTACGGGCGCGTGCCTCTTTCGCCGTCAGGGGTGCGGGCGCGACCGGTCCACGTCGCTTCGCCTCGGCGTCGCGTCGCTTGGGGGTCGGGCGGCCCTTGCCTGCCTGTTCGGCGGACTCCGCCTCCGAGGCCGTGGACGACTCGGCGACCTCGACGTCCCGCTTGTCTGAATTGTCCGAATCACCGCGGCGTAGCAATTTCACCCTTCCAGAGTATGGGAAGACGCCACCGGGAGGAAAACCGCCCTCACATCGAAATGCCGGGTCGCGCCCGTCGCCATACACTTCGCCGATGCGAGTGATGATCGCACCGGACTCCTTCGGTGAAACGCTGACCGCCGTCGAGGCGACCGCCGCGATCGCGGCGGGATGGTCGGCGGTGCGCCCGGACGACCAGCTGATCGAGGCGCCGCAGTCCGACGGTGGCCCCGGATTCGTGGACGTGATCGCCGCGGCGGGTGGCACCGTCCGCACCGCGGTCGTGGAAGGGCCGCTCGGCGCCGACGTCACCGCTCGCTGGCTCCTCGACGGCACCGACGCCTACCTCGAATCCGCCCAGGCCTGCGGACTCGGACTGCTGGGCGGACCGCCGACGCCCCGCACCGCCCGCGACGCACACAGTCGAGGCGTCGGTCAACTCGTCGTGGCGGCCCTCGACGCCGGAGCGCGCAGAATCGTCGTCGGTCTCGGCGGCAGCAGCTGCACCGACGGCGGCCGCGGCCTCGTCGAAGCACTCGCGCAGGGGTTCGGGAGCGCGGACGCCGCCGTCGCCCGCCTGCGTTCGGTGGAACTGGTCGCCGCGTCCGACGTCGAGCACCCGTTGCTCGGCGAGCACGGCGCCGCCCGCGTGTTCGGACCGCAGAAGGGTGCCGACCCCGACACCGTCGCCTTCCTCGAGGACCGGAACGCCGCGTGGGCGGGGCAACTGCAGCGGGTGACGGCCCGGGAGGTCGCCGCCGAGGCCGGAGCCGGCGCCGCCGGTGGCATCGGCGCCGCGCTGCTCGCCCTCGGCGCGACCCGCGAATCCGGTGCTCAGGTGGTTGCTCAGCGCACCCGGCAGGACCGCCAACTCGCCTCCGCCCAGCTCGTGATCACCGGCGAAGGCCGCCTCGACCAGCAGTCGCTGCGCGGGAAACTCGTGATCGCGCTCGCCGCTGCCGCCCGCCGGCGGTCGATCGCGACGCTCGTCCTTGCCGGGCAGGTCCTCCTCGACGCCGCGGACCTCGACAGCGCGGGCATCGACGACGCATTGTCCTTGGTCGATCACGCGGGATCGACCGAACTCGCGATGTCGGACGCATACGCGCAGCTGAGAGACCTCGCGGCGGCCGCAGCCCGGGGGTGGGAAGGTGCGGCCGCAGGGTAGTAACCCGAATCCGTGACGTCGGATACCATGGACGTGGATCGATCTGCGGACGCTGCCGCAGGGAATGGAACCCGGGAATAAGTCGGGCGCGGAGTACCGTTGAAGCGTTCACGGGTTTGTTACGAACTACAGGGAGAGCCCATGACTGTGCAGAACGAGACCGCCGTCCACGGCGTCAAGATGACCGAAGCCGCGTCCGCCAAGGCGAAGGCGCTGCTCGATCAGGAAGGTCGCGACGACCTCGCACTGCGTATCGCCGTGCAACCCGGCGGCTGCGCAGGACTGCGTTACCAGCTGTTCTTCGACGACCGGAACCTGGACGGCGACCTGATCGTGGACTTCGGTGGCGTCGCCCTCGCGGTGGACCGGATGAGCGCGCCGTACGTCGAGGGTGCCTCGATCGACTTCGTCGACACCATCGAGAAGCAGGGTTTCACCATCGACAACCCCAACGCGACCGGTTCGTGCGCCTGCGGCGACTCCTTCAACTGAGTCCCAGGCCGAAGTACAACTGAATCGACAAGTCTGACGCGGCGCCGACCGGCTGCCGCGTCAGACTTTTTTCGTGCCCGATCTCCACGTACCCGGGTCCCGTGCTGCCGACCGATCATGGTGGTACTCCGGGGTACGGTGAGAAATCCCGACCGAACTCATCGAAAGGCATCCGCCCGTGACAATTGCGGTAACCGGTTCCATCGCCACCGACCACCTGATGCGGTTTCCGGGCCGGTTCGCCGAGCAACTGCTCGCCGATCAGCTCAGCCACATCTCGTTGAGCTTCCTGGTCGACGACCTCGTAGTCCGGCGCGGGGGAGTGGGCGGCAACATCGCCTACGCCATGGGCGTCCTCGGTGGATCTCCGCTGCTGGTCGGGGCTGTCGGAGCCGACTTCGCGGACTACCGCCGGTGGCTCGAGAGCAACGGCGTCGACTGCACCGCCGTCCGGATCTCGACCACCGCGCACACCGCGCGTTTCGTGTGCACCACCGACGAGGACATGGCGCAGATCGCCTCGTTCTACCCCGGTGCGATGAGTGAGGCCCGCGAGATCCAGCTGTCCGGGATCGCGCAGGACGCCGAACCGCTCGAGCTGGTCCTCATCGGCGCCAACGACCCCGAGGCGATGATCCGCCACACCGAGGAATGCCGCCGGCAGGGCATCCCCTTCGCCGCCGACCCTTCGCAGCAACTCGCCCGACTGAACGGCGAGGAGGCGGCGGCGCTGATCCACGGCGCAAAATACCTGTTCACGAACGAGTACGAATGGGGACTGCTGCAGCAGAAGACCGGACTGTCCGAAGAGGAGATCCGCGCTCAGGTCGGTGTCCGCGTCACCACGCTCGGTTCCAAGGGCGTCGAGATCGTCGATTCCGAGGGCAACTGGACCCGCGTCGCCGTCGTCCCCGAGAAGGCGAAGGTCGACCCGACCGGTGTCGGTGACGGATTCCGGGCCGGATTCCTCCTCGCGCACAGCGCGGGCCTGAGTTTCGAGCGCTCCGCACAGCTGGGGTCGCTGGTGGCCGTGCTCGTACTGGAGACCGTCGGAACCCAGGAATGGACGTTCGACCGCGACGAGGCCGTCAAGCGCCTCGCAGACGCCTACGGATCCACCGCGGCCGACGAGATCGCTGCCGTCCTGCCGTAACAGGCGGCTCCGCCGCCCGTGCGCCTTTTTGGTAGCGCCAACTACCAAAAAGGCGCACGGGCGCGAAGCGCCTACAGCGAGACCGGGTACGCCGGCTCGGCGATCTCCGGAACGATGCGGTTCTCGACGAAGATGCCGTGCCAGACCATGAAGATCAGCACGGTCCACAGGCGACGGCTGTGGTCGGACACGCCGTCCCGGTGGTCGTTCAGCATCTTCGTGATCGCGGCCTTGTCGAGCAGGTGATCGGTGCCCGACGCCGCGATCTGCTCATGTGCCCAATCGAACAGTTCCGTGCCGCGCAGCCAGTGCCGCAGCGGCACCGGGAAGCCCAGCTTCGCCCGATGGAGCACGTGCCCGGGCACGATGCCCTCCAGTGCCTGACGCAGCGCGTACTTGGTGGTGCTCTTGGTGATCTTCTGATCCAACGGCACCTGCGACGCCACCTTGAAGACCTCGGGATCGAGGAACGGCACCCGCAGTTCGAGCGAGTTGGCCATGGTCATCTTGTCGGCCTTGACGAGGATGTCGCCGCGCAACCACGTGAACAGGTCCAGGTGCTGCATCCGGGCCACCGGATCCCACCCCTGCGACTGCGCGTAGATCGGGTCGGTGACGTCGCGGTGCGTCCACTCCGGCCGGAAGTCGCGCAGGACGGCGCGCAACTGTGCGTCGTTGAAGCTGCGCGCGTTGCCGTAGTACCGCTCTTCCAGGGTCAGTGAACCGCGGTTGAGCAGGCTCTTTCCCCGGGTGCCCTCGGGGATGCGCTCGGACAGCTTCCCGGCGGCCCGCCGCAGGCCCTTGGGCAGGTACTCGAACGGCTTGAGCGAAATCGGCTCGCGGTAGATGGTGTACCCGCCGAACAGCTCGTCGGCGCCCTCACCGGACAGCACGACCTTGACGTGCTTGCGCGCCTCCTTGGCCACGAACCACAGCGGAACCAGTGCGGGATCGGCAACCGGATCGTCGAGGTACCACACGATCTCGGGGATGGCGGCGGCGAACTCGGACGGGCTCACCACCTTCACCACGTGGCGCGCGCCGATCGCTTCGGCGGATTCGGCTGCGACGTCGACCTCGGAGTAGCCCTCGCGCTCGAAACCGGTGGTGAACGTGATCAGGTTCGGGTTGTGGCGCATCGCGAGCGCCGCGATTGCCGTCGAGTCGATGCCGCCCGACAGGAAGGACCCGACCGTGACGTCGGCGCGCATGTGCTTGGCGACCGAATCCTCGAGCGCCTCGGCGATCTCGCGGTAGCGGGCCTGCTCGGTGCCCGCGGCGAACGGACGCACCGGGAACGTGGGCGCGAAATAGCGGGTGATCACGGGTTCTTCGCCCGGGCGCACACGTGCGAAGCAACCGGACTCGAGGCGGCGGATCTGCTTGTGGAGGGTTTCCGGCTCCGGCACGTACTGAAGGACGGTGTAATGCTCGACGGCCCGCGGATCGAGTTCGGTGCCGATGCCGATCAGGCTCGCCAGCTCCAGCAGACTCTTCTTCTCGCTACCGAATGCGGTGCCGCCGGTGCCTGTCGCCAGGAAGAGCGGCTTGATCCCGAACGGATCGCGCGCGATGAACAGCTCCCGCGTCTCCGTGTCCCAGATCGCGAACGCGAACATGCCGCGCAGACGACGGACGGCGTCCTCGCCCCAGTAGTGGAACGCGGCGACGATGGACTCGCTGTCACCCTCTGTGACGAACTGCGCACCGAACTGCTCGGCGAGTTCGGCCCGAACCTCGAGGTAGTTGTAGATCTCGCCGTTGAACGTCAGCGCGTAGCGTTCCGGATTCTCCGCCGGACCCCACCGCAAAGGCTGGTGGGAGTGTTCGATGTCGATGATCGACAGCCGATTGAACCCGAAGACCAGGTGGTCGTCGTGCCAGGTCCCGTGCTCGTCCGGCCCACGGTGCCGCAGGCAGTGCATTGCCTGGTCGACCTGTGAGACGGCGTTGTCGCTGGTTTCTCCAGAGGTCAGTAGCCCGAGCAGTCCGCACACAGCGTCTGGTACCTCAATTCAGAATCTTGGAAGGCTCCACGAGGTGGAGTGGTCAGGGATCTCTGCCGGAAAGTATGCCGCAGATTCCCGGAGCGTCCGGTTCGGGCCGCCGGTGACGGTGCCCCGGCTCGAACAGCGACACCGCCGCGGCACCGGCAGCGACACGTCGCCCGACCCGAGGATGGAGAGCCGCCGCCTTTGGTCTACGCTGCGTAGTAATTGGGCCTTCCCATCGGGTGTGCCCTAGTGGAATTTGCGGCGATCAGGAAGGCGTGAACGTGGCGCAAGGTCGGATCCTTCGGCGGGCAGGGTTGGCAGTATCTTTGGGCATTGCTGCCTTGCTGCTGTCGGGTTGTTCAATCGACAACGAGGTGCTTCGTTTCGGGTGGCCTTCGGGCGTAACCCCGCAGGCGCACCGCATGCGTGAACTGTGGACCTGGTCGGTCATCGCCGCCCTCGTCATGGGTGTGCTGGTGTGGGGACTCACCTTCTGGGCGGTGATCTTCCACCGTAAGAAGAAGGACTCACCCGAGTTCCCGCGGCAGACGGCATACAACGTGCCGCTCGAGCTGGCGTACACCGCGGTTCCGTTCGTCATCATTGCCGTGCTGTTCTACTTCACGGTGGTCGTGCAGAACCATGTCCTCGAGAAGGAGGACAACCCCAACGTGGTGGTGGATGTCACTGCGTACCAGTGGAACTGGAAGTTCGGCTACCGCTCCATCGACCTCGGCGAGGGTGGCGGCAAGTACGACGGCGTCGATCAGGAAGCGCAGGCTGCGGTCGAGTCCGCACCGGCATCCGAGGCGGAGGCAGAGGGTGAGCACGCCCAGCCCGGACCGATCCACGGCAAGACCCCGCAGGACCTGTCCTACCTGCACTACGACAAGATCGAGACGATCGGCTCGAGCAACGAGATCCCGATCCTCGTCCTGCCGACCGGCAAGCGGATCCAGTTCGAACTGGCCTCGGCCGATGTCATCCACGCCTTCTGGGTGCCGGAGTTCCTGTTCAAGCGCGACGTGAACCCGAACCCGAAGGAGAACCACTCCGACAACGTCTTCCAGATCAGTGAGATCGAGAAGGAAGGTGCCTTCGTCGGGCGCTGCGCCGAGATGTGCGGCACGTTCCACGCGATGATGAACTTCGAGGTTCGCGCCGTGAGCCCCGACAAGTTCGCGCAGTACATCGAGCTGCGCAAGCCGGCGAGCGAAGGCGGCCGGGATCTGACCACGGCGGAGGCTCTGCAGGCCATCGGCGAGTCCCCGGTTGCGACGTCGACGTCTCCCTTCACCACCGATCGCGGCTACAAGCAGGCGAGCGGTGTCGAAGGTAACTGAACCTGCTGCTGATACCTCACTGACCAAGGACAAGTGCTGATATGAAGATCGAAGCCAAGCTCTTCGAGATCCTGACGGTATTCTTCATTCTCGTCGCGATCGTCTACGGCGTCTTCACCGCCGTTTCACGAACCGGTATCGAGTGGGCGGGTCTGACGGGCATCTGCCTGTCGGCGGGACTGACGCTGATCATCGGAACGTACTTCCGGTTCGTTGCCCGTCGACTCGACACCCGTCCCGAGGACTACGAGGACGCGGAGATCGCCGACGGCGCAGGCGACCTGGGATTCTTCAGCCCCGGTAGCTACTGGCCGATCCTGCTCGCCGCTTCTGCCGCCTTCGTCGCAGTCGCGATGGCGTTCTTCCAGCCGTGGATGATCGTGGTCGCCGTGATTGCGGTTCTCGCGGCCGCTGCGGGTCTCGTCTTCGAGTACTACGTCGGGCCCGAGAAGCACTAGTTCCACCCACAGTCGGACCGCGGAGGCGCCGAATCCCACCGGGATTCGGCGCCTCCGCTTTGCCGTCACTAACGGGCCGGGCCTGCCGCCGCGGCGAGGAGCGCCGACGCCTGATCGGATGCGAGTCGCACCGCCTCGGGGAACACCTGCAGCCCGTGTGAGACCAGTGCCCCTTCGTGGAGCAGCATGACGGTGCGTGCGAGTGTCTCCGGGTCGCGCACCGACGCGTCCCGGCACACGCCGGTGAACAGGTCGAGCATCCACCGCTTCTGGCCGACGATGACGGCGTACGCCGGATGTGCCGGGTCGCTGATCTCCGCGTGCGCGTTGACCATGCTGCACCCCTTCGCGCTGTTCTCCGCGGTCCACTCCCGGGATGCGTCGAAGATCGCCGTCAGGCGCCGTCCGGGGGAGTCGCCGGCGGTGTCGAGATGGCCGGCGAGAAACGCCCGCCACCGTTCGTCCCGGTCGGCGAGGTACTCGACGACAATCTGTTCCTTCGAACCGAAACGGTCGTAGAGCGTCTTCTTCGTGACACCGGCCTCGGTGGCGATGAGATCCACGCCGACCGCGTGGATTCCCCGCTCGTAGAAGAGGCGGCCGGCCGCGTCCAGCGCCCGCCTCGCTCCCGGTGTCAGCACGACGCGTCGCGGTGACGGCACAGATTCCATGACAAAAGTATACAGATCGGTATAGGTTGAAGAGGTATACCGATCTGTTTACTTAGGTGGTGGTCAAACGTGAATGCGCTTCTCGCCGTGATGTTCGTCCTGTGCTGGAGCTCCGGCTTCATCGGGGCCAAACTCGGCGCCGGGGACGCGGCCCCTCTGACCGTACTGACCTGGCGGTTCCTGCCGCTCGCCGTCGCACTTGCCCTGGCGGCCGCCCTGTTCGGACGCGCACGGTGGCGGGGACTCGGGTCCCGTGCGCTCGGCCGTCAGGTGACGGTCGGCGCGCTGTCGCAGACCGGATATCTGCTGACCGTCTACCAGGCGATCGGACTCGGCGTCTCGACCGGCACCACGGCACTGATCGACGGCACCCAGCCCCTGGTCGTCGCCGTGCTGGCCGGCCCGCTGCTGGGTCAGTACGTCGCGCCCCGGCAGTGGTGGGGGCTGCTGCTCGGACTGGCGGGGGTCGTGATCGTCACCGCAGGCGACGCCACCGCTGCGTCCGGGGTGTCCTGGTGGGCGTATCTCGTGCCGTTCGCCGGGATGCTGTCGCTGGTGGCCGCGACCTTCCTGGAGAGTCGCTCACCGACCGACACCGACCCCGTCGTGTCCATGATCGTGCACTGCGCGACCAGCGCCGTGCTCTTCATCGCCCTCGCCGCGTGCGCCGGACAGGTGTCGCCACCGCCGACGGCATCGTTCTGGTGGTCGGTGGCCTGGCTGATCGCCCTGTCCACGTTCGGCGGCTACGGCCTGTACTGGCTCGTGCTGCGTCGGAGTGGAGTCACCCGGGTCAATGCCCTGATGTTCCTGATGGCACCGGTGACGGCGATCTGGGGGACCGTGATGTTCGGCGAGCCGTTCGGGATCCTCACCGCGCTCGGTCTACTTCTGGGACTCGGGGCGGTCGCGCTCGTGTTCCGCCCACAGCCGCGGGGGAGGGGAGCGGGCACGCCCACAGACGAGCAGAGCCCCGAACCGGACGTGGTTCGGGGCTCTGCTCGGTTGCGGAGGTGAGGCTAGTGGGCCTCGCCGTTGCCGGACGATCCGTTGCCGGAAGCCGACGAACCGTTGCCGTGGGCGCGGTCCTGGTACTCCCGCAGCATCGTGAGCTGCTCGTGCTCGCCGTGGTGCAGGGCGTGCTCGAGAGCCAGGCTCTCCTCGACCGGGTCGGCCATGACGAGGCTGCCGGAACCGGGCTTGCCGGCGGAACCGAGCTTGTTCATCTTCTTCGGGACGGTCGCACCCTGGTACTCGAGCGGGATCGGATGACCGTGGCCGTCGACCGGGCCGAGCGGCTGGTGGATCTCGATGTACTGACCGTTCGGCATCCGCTTGATGATGCCGGTCTCGATGCCGTGCTCGAGAACCTCACGGTCGCTGCGCTGGAGACCCAGGCAGAACCGGTAGGCCACGAAGAAGGCGATCGGAGGCAGCAACACCATGCCGATGCGGCCGATCCACGTCATCGCGTTCAACGAGATGCTCAGGTGGTACGCGATGATGTCGTTGATGCAGGAGATCGTCAGGACGGCGTAGAACGCAATCGCCATCGCACCGATCGCGGTACGCACCGGAACGTCACGCGGACGCTGCAGCAGGTTGTGGTGAGCGTCGTCCTTGGTCAGACGCTTCTCGATCCACGGGTAGGCGATCAGCACCGTGAACACCAGACCCATGATCAACGCCACGGCGAACACCGACGGAATGGTGTAGCGGTCGAACAGGTAGATGTCCCACGCCGGCCACAGGCGGGCCAGGCCGTCCGTCCACATCATGTAGATGTCGGGCTGCGAACCTGCCGACACCTGCGACGGGTTGTAGGGGCCGATGGTCCAGACCGGGTTGATCTGCAGCACGCCACCCATCACGGCGAGCACACCGAACGTGATCGCGAAGAACGCACCCGACTTGACGGCGAACACCGGGAGGATGCGCACACCCACGACGTTGTTCTCCGTGCGGCCGGGGCCGGGGAACTGCGTGTGCTTCTGGTACCAGACGAGCGCGAGGTGACCGGCGATCAGGGCGAGGATGATGCCCGGGAACAGCAGGACGTGCGCGACGTACAGGCGGGGGATGATCAGGTCGCCGGGGAAGTCGCCGCCGAAGATCAGCCAGTGCATCCAGGTGCCTGCGATCGGGATGCTCAGCGTGATGCCGGAGAACGCGGCGCGCAGGCCCGTGCCGGACAGCAGGTCGTCGGGGATCGTGTAGCCGAAGAATCCCTCGAACATCGCCAGGATCAGCAGCAGGCAGCCGATGACCCAGTTGGCCTCACGCGGACGCCGGAAGGCGCCGGTGAAGAAGATGCGCATCAGGTGCACGACGATCGACGCCGCGAACATCAGCGCCGCCCAGTGGTGGATCTGACGGACGAACAGACCGCCGCGAACCTCGAACGAGATGTTCAGCGTGGTCTCGTACGCGCGGGACATCGTGACGCCGCGCAGCGGCTCGTACGCACCGTTGTAGACGACGTGCGCCATCGACGGGTCGAAGAACAGGGTCAGGTAGACACCGGAGATCAGCAGGATGACGAAGCTGTACAGCGCGATCTCGCCGAGCAGGAACGACCAGTGGGTGGGGAAGACCTTGTTGATCTGCCGCCGCATTCCCGCTGCGAGGTGGTAGCGCGAGTCCATCGCTTCGGCCTGGCCGGTGGCCATCGCGCTCAGTTTGGACGGTTTGTTGTCGGTCACGGTCGACGCTCCCAAAATGCCGGGCCGAGAGCTTCGATGTAGTCACCCGTTGTGACTAGGAAACCCTCTTCGTTCACTGTAATAGGCAACTGCGGAAGTGCACGAGCGGCCGGACCGAAAATCGGCTTTCCGTAGGTCAGCGCGTCGAACTGCGACTGGTGGCACGGGCAGAGGATTCGGTTGGTCTGCTGTTCGTACAGGGAGGTGGGGCAGCCGAGGTGGGTGCAGATCTTCGAGAAGGCGAAGTAGTCGCCGTAGTTGAAGCTCTCCTGGCCCTTGCGCTTGGTGACCCGCGCCGTGTCCTCCGTGCGGAGGCGGATGAGCATGGTCGCGTTGCGGATGCCGCGCAGCGCCTCGAGCAGCGCGTCGTGGTCGCCGCGGTCGGACTCACGGAACGGGAACACCGTTTCCATGGCGCCGGCGTCCAGGTCTTCCGGGCGGACGAGGACGACGTCCTCGGGGCGACCGGTGTCGCGGCGCAGGTAGATGGTCTCGCCCGCGTAGCGGGGCGTCCATCCCGACACCCACAGCGGGGAGTCGTCGCGCTTGGCCCACGGGTTCTTGACCAGACCACCGAGGGGCATGACGGACATGATGCCGAGGGCACCGCCGCCGAAGATGAGGGTGCGCTTGAGGAGCTTGCGGCGTCCCAGCGTCGACGTGTCGAACGAGTCGCCGAGTTCCGCGACGATCGTCTTGCGATCGACCTCGGACGATCCACCGTCGTGGCGGTCCTGGATGGACACCTCTTCGGGGATGAACTTCTTGGTGAACTGCACCGCTCCGACACCGAGGCCGAGGATGGCCAGACCCATGGTGAGGCCGATCAGCGGCGTGTACAGGCTGTAGGCCGAGTAGTGCTCCTCGCCGGCGCCTGCGTACTCCCAGGGCCAGAAGAGGTAGATCGCGATGAACGCGATCGCCGAGATGCCGGAGAGAGCGAACCAGAAGGCGACCGACCGCTCGGCGCGCTTCTCGGCCTTCGTCCCCGGAACCGCCCAGCGGTTGCGGCGGAACGCGACATCGACGTGGTCGAGGTTGGTGCCGAGCTCGACCAGTTCGTCGCGGCTCAGGTTCTCGAGTTCTGCATCCGTGTACTTCTTTGGCGTGGCGCCGCCCGGCTGGCCAGCGTCGCTCATGACCTTGCTCCGATCCACAGTGCTGCACCGACGACAGCGATGATTCCGATGACCCACATGGCCAAGCCCTCGGAGGCGGGACCGATGCCGCCGAGTCCGTAGCCGCCGGGCTGCTTCGTCTCGCCTGACGACTTGATGTAGGCGATGATGTCCTTCTTCTCCTCGAGGGTCAGCTGACGGTCCGAGAACTTGGGCATGTTCTGCGGGCCGGTGACCATCGCGGCGTAGATCTGCTGCTCGCTGGCCGGGTCGAGGACCGGCGCGTACTTACCGGACGAGAGCGCACCGCCACGCCCGGTGAAGTTGTGGCAGGACGCGCAGTTGAGGCGGAAGAGCTCGCTGCCGCGTCCGATGTCGCCGCCGCGCAGCGACGACTGGGCGATCTCGCCGTTCTCGTCGCGGATGACGGTGGGGCCGCCACCGTTGGCCTGGACGTACGCGCCGATGGCGTCCGTCTGCTCGGCGTCGAACTTGACGGGCTTGCGCTCGACCTGGGCCTCGTTGCGCGAGGCCGGCATGCGTCCCGACGACACCTGGAAGTACACGGCTGCCTCGCCGACACCGATCAGGCTCGGTCCGCGATCCTGCACACCCTGCAGGTTCGCGCCGTGGCACGTGATGCACGACGTGTCGTACAACTGCTTGCCCTCGCGGATCAGTGCTGCCTGATCGTCGGTGGCGGTGGCCACCTGCGGGGTCGGCGTCAACGCGGACGCGAGGAAACCGGCGCTGACCAGTCCCATCATCAGGACCAGGGCGCCCGTGACGCGCCTGCGGAGCTTCCGCTGGCGGCGTGCCTTCGCGGCAGACGCTGTGGTATCGGATGCGGGAGGGGGGGATGAACTCATCTGTATCCCTTTGGTATGTCGGGACGGACTGGACGTCAGGGGGCTGCCTGGGGCGTTCAGCTGATCAACGGATGAAATAGATCGTGGCGAACAGGCCGATCCACACGATGTCGACGAAGTGCCAGTAGTACGAGACGACGATGGCGGCGGTGGCCTGGGCGGGCGTGAACTTGCTGACCTTGGTGCGTGCGATCAGGAAGACGAACGCGATGAGGCCGCCGATCACGTGCATGCCGTGGAAGCCGGTGGTCATGTAGAACACCGAGCCGTACACGCTGCTGGAGATCGAGGTGCCGTGCTCGACGAGGTGGATGTACTCGTAGGCCTGGCCGAGGACGAAGAAGGTGCCCATCGCCAGCGTCAGGAGGTACCACCGGCGGAGGCCGAAGACGTCGCCGCGCTCGGCCGCGAACACACCCATCTGGCAGGTGAACGACGAGGCGATCAGCACCAGCGTCACCGGTACGGCGAGGAACAGATTCAGCTCGGTCGGCTCCGGCGGCCAGTTCCCATTCGCCTGTGCTCGCGCCACGAAGTACATGGCGAAGAGCCCTGCGAAGAACATGAGCTCACTTGACAACCACACGATGGTGCCAACGCTGACCATGTTAGGTCGGTTCAGCGAGTGCACGCGTTGGGTGATTGCTGATCCTGAAGTCCCTACTGCGCTCGTCACAGACAGAAGTATGACGCTTCGTCGTAAGAGACGACTACCCGGGTCCACCCTCGGCGCGTCGACGCGCCCCGCTTGTCCGATTCTCCCTGCTGACAGCCCTGGTGGCGGACCGTGAAAGGGTGGAGTCATGCGCTCTCGTGACAACAGTACGGGGTGGCTGCGGAGGCTGTTCGGCAGTCGGCAACCGGCCCCTCTCGATCAGGATCGTCCCGACCTCGTGGTCGTCGCCTCGAGCTTCGACGACGTGGAGGCGTGCTCGACCGCGCTCGACCGCGCCGCCGCCGAGAATCCGCGGTGGGACGCCGGCGCGGAAGCGGTGCTGCGGCACCATCTGCGGCTGCCCGCCTCGTCCGTGGCCGACGCCGTGTCGATCGCCGCGCAGGACGGTTACCGACCGCAGGATCCGGACGGTCCGGCATCCCCGGCCGAGGACGGTGCGACGGTCGGACTCGTGCTGCAGCGGGTCCAGATCCTCGATGCGCTGCACTGTTCTCAGGAACGGTCGAGAATGGCCGGGCTGGCGCAGCGGCTCGGTGGCTCGGTCGACGGCTGGGACGCGATGCAACCGGCGCGCGAGTCCGATCCGCCCGGTGACTAGGCTGCCAGGACCGGATCCGCCACTAGTACAAGGGGACACGACGATGCAGAGCCCTACTGCTCAGGGGACGAACGACGGTGTGCGGCCGGCACGCACGTGGCCGTCGGTCCTCGGCACGCTCACCGACGGACGTGACCTGTCGGTGGACGAGGCGAGATGGGCGATGGACGAGATCATGTCCGACAACGCCACGTCCGCGCAGATCGCGGCGTTCGGGGTCGCCCTCAAGATGAAGGGCGAGACACCGGAGGAGTTGCGCGGACTCGCGGACTCGATGCTCGGGCACGCGCGCAAGGTCCCCGTCGACGACGACGTCGTCGACATCGTCGGCACCGGTGGTGACCGATCCAACACCGTGAACATCTCCACGATGGCGTCACTCGTGGTCGCGGCGTCCGGCATTCGCGTCGTCAAACACGGAAACCGGGCCGCGTCGTCCAAGAGCGGCGGCGCGGACGTTCTCGAGGCACTCGGGGTGAAGATCAATCTCGGCCCCGACGAGGTGGCCCGCTGCGTCCGGGAGGTCGGCATCGGTTTCTGCTTCGCGCCGGTGTTCCATCCCGCCCTGCGGTTCGCGGGCGCGCCGCGCAAGGAGATCGGCATCCCGACCGTCTTCAACGTGCTCGGACCGCTCACCAATCCGGCCCGTCCGCGGGCCGGCCTCATCGGCTGCGCGTTCCCGGGCCTGATCTCGGTGGTCGCCGGTGTGCTCGCGCAGCGCGGCAACTCGGCGCTCGTGGTGCGCGGTGACGACGGCCTGGACGAGTTGACGACGTCGACGACGTCGACCGTGCACATCGTGGCGGACGGGGCGGTGACCACTCGTCAGCTCGACCCCAGGGACATCGGGATCGCGCGGGTGTCGCTCGACGAACTGCGCGGCGGCGATGCCGAGGTGAACGCGGCGGTGGCGCGGCGACTCCTCGCCGGTGAGACCGGACCCGTACGCGACGCGGTCCTCCTCAACGCCG
This sequence comes from Rhodococcus sp. G6(2025), assembly GCF_058628105.1. Classification (NCBI taxonomy): domain Bacteria; kingdom Bacillati; phylum Actinomycetota; class Actinomycetes; order Mycobacteriales; family Nocardiaceae; genus Rhodococcus; species Rhodococcus sp. G6(2025). The sequence goes on along the minus strand of NZ_CP179750.1, from coordinate 5,337,992 downwards.
CGGCGGCGATCGCCGCGTTCCGGGGACTCGGCGGCCGGACGCTCGAAGACGCGCTGTCGGACGGACTCTCGGCGGCGGCAGAGGCGATCGACACTGGAGCGGCCGCGACGCTGCTCGCGCGGTGGGCCGAACTCACGTCGGGACTGGCCACCAGCAAATAGTCGGCGGAGCTACTCGCCGATCGAGAAGCCCGCTTCCACGTCCGCGCTGGAGTAGGACTGGAACGCGATGTGCGTCGCCGTCCGGGAGACGCCGTCCACCTTGTTGATTCCCTCGGTGACGACCTCCGCGATCTTCGCGTGGTCCCGGACCCGCACGATCGCGATCAGGTCGACGTCGCCTGCGCAGGAATAGACCTTGTCGACGCCCTCGATGTCGGCGACGGCCTGAGCGGTCTCCGGGATGCGGTGGGCTTCGGCGTGGATCAGGACGATGGCGTTGATCATGATCGCCAGCCTAAGCGGTGGTCGGCAGAACCCGGCGCGGGTGGTCGGGTCTCGGCGTCCCGTGTCGACGCGCTGCCCGCTCGCGCCAGTGCGCACCACTCGGACCAGGATCCGGCGCCCCGTGCGGGCTCGCACCAGCCCGCGGATGCGCTGACGATGCGGGTGTCCTCCTGGTCGAGCCAGCGCGCGAGCAGGCCGGCCTCCTCGGGGGACGCGCCGCGGAGCGGAGTTGCGTCGGGAACGACGGTTTCGGCGGTGAGGACGAGTGCATCGACCACCGGCATCGGGTGAATTCCGCGCCGGGCGCAGCCCGCGGACGCGAGACGCCCGGAACGGATCACCGCGAACTCCCAGCCGCCGGTCGCGGCCGGGCGAGCGGCCACGAGCTGATCGAGCGCGGTGAGGGCGGCAAGGCGCTGCATCCTCCGCAACGCGAGCACGACCTCCGCGGTGCGATCACGCAGCCGTGCGGCGTTCTCGAACAACTCGCCGGCGGCCAGCTCCTCCACCCGTGCGCGCATGCGCTGCAGCGGGGCGTCGTCCAGGCCGCGCAGGAACTGCCGGAAGAGTGCCGGCCCGGGACGGTAGTCGTCCTCCGTGGCGCGGTCGTGGACGGACGCCGGGCAGCCTCCGAGCTCGCGGGGTGGGCACTGCGGACCGTGCTCCCTTCCCTTCGGGATGCGGCTCGTGCAGGTGCGGAGAATGCAGTACTCGGCGAGGACGTCGGCGACGTCGACGGCGGTCGAGCGGGACCGGAACGGACCGAGCGAGTCGGCGGTCGGGGTACGCACCACCGACAGCCGGGGGAAGGCCTCCACGGTGAGCGTGATCCACCACCCGCGTTTCGGGTATTTGGACCTCCGGTTGTACGGCGGCGTGTGCGCGGCGAGCAGCCGGAGCTCGCGCACACCCGCCTCGAGTGCATGCGCGCACTCGACGTGGTCGATCCGGGTGGTCAAGGCCACCATCTCCTTCATCCGGCCACGCGTCTCCGAGCCGGTGAAGTAGTTGCGCACCCGCCGGCGCAGATCGGTCGCTGTGCCGACGTACAGGACCTCGTCGGACGGTCCGCGGAACAGGTACACGCCCGGAGCGTGGGGGAGATGGCTGGCGAGCGTCCGTTTCGCCCGCTGGTGCGAGGAGACGTCGGGAAGGTAGTCGACGAGCTCGGTGAGACTGTGCACCCCTTGATTGCCGACCCTCGCGATGAGGGCGTGCAGGACGTCGACGGTGGCCCGGGCGTCGTCGAGTGCCCGGTGGGTCGGAGTGGTCCCGACGTCGAACAGCCGGGCCAGCGACGACAGCTTGACGGACGGCGCTTCGTCGCGGCTGAGGACGCGCCGGGCCAGTTTGACGGTGCAGAGCACGGTGAACTTGGGCCAGGGGGTGTCGGTGGCGGACGCGGCGGCCTTGAGGAAGCCCGTGTCGAACGGGGCGTTGTGCGCGACGAGCACCGCGCCGCGTGCGAACTCCAGGAACGCCGGCAGCACTCGCTCGATCCGCGGGGCGTCGATCACCATGGCGGTGGTGATGCCGGTGATCTCCACGATGTGCGGGGGGATGGACCGTCCCGGGTCGACGAGAGTGGCCATTTCGGCGATCACCTCGCCACCGCGGATCTTCACGGCGCCGATCTCGGTGATGGCGTCCTCGCCCGGCCGCGCTCCGGTGGTCTCGAGGTCGACCACCACGAACGTGGTGTCCCGCAGTGGGGTGTCGAGCTCGTCGAATCTCAGCTGTTCGGGTACACCGGGGACGCTCACGGCTCAGAGCGTATGGACGGGCACCGACAGAACCGCCCGGAGAGCCGGAGAGACGAGGATCACACTGACCGTCTCGGGCGGCGGTCACGGGCGGTGCGAGGGTCGGGCGCGCGGCCGAAAACGAGGTGTTCGGACGGGGCGGGGACCGGTACCGGCCGGTCGGGCGCGTGTCGCGGGTGCGGTCCGCGGCACCCCGGTTGAACAGCAGAAACGCTGACCGGGAGAGAATCGGGGAGTCGTCAGGCTTCGCGAAATGCCCACTCCCGCTGTCGAAACGAGATCGGAAACAAACCGCCTGTTATCCGGTCGTTACCGAATGTGGGTATCGCGCGCCCGCAAAGCCGGAATCGGCCCAAACGGACACTTTCCGCGTGTTCCGGTCGACATCGGGGTATTCCATTTCGTAACCTTCCTGAGACCTAGCGGAGTCTCGCAGCCCCAACACCGGGGCAGCATCGCTAGTCACCGCCTAATCGGCCACTCGCGAGAGCGGTCGTACCGGGAACCCAAGTTTCTACTGGGGTGAATCCCGCCGGGACGTCCTCACGCACCGGTGGGTAGGGCTGATCTTCCCAGCCCGAACCCGTCAGCTAACTCGGTCGGCGGATGAATGGAAGAAACGGAGTACCCCTTTCGTGGCGTCACAAGTTTCCAAGCGGAATGTGCGACGGGCAGTCGTCGCCGGCGCGCTCGCAGTCGGAGCGCTCACCGCTACCGCGGCCCCCGCGGCCGCAGATCCCGTCACCATCCCCGGAGTCGGAACCTTCGAGATCCCGGGTGTCGTCATCCCGCAGATCCCCGGTGTCCCGAACCTGCCCGCGCCCCCGGCGCCGGCCGGCACCGCAGGTGACAAGGCCGTTCAGGCCGCACAGACCAAGCTCGGCTCGCCGTACGTCTACGGCGCCGCCGGCCCCAACTCGTTCGACTGCTCCGGTCTGGTGCAGTGGGCGTTCAAGCAGGCCGGACTGAACCTGCCGCGCACCAGCTACGCGCAGGCGGCGGCAGGCGCTCCCGTCTCGCAGTCCGATCTCCGCCCCGGCGACGTCGTCTCCTTCTACGGCGGATCGCACTCGGGCATCTACGCCGGCAACGGCAACGTGATCCACGCCTCCACCGAGGGTCAGCCCGTCAAGTTGGCGCCCATCGCGTCCATGCCTTTCGACGGCGCACGCCGCTACTGATCCACACGCGAGGCGAGGCATCCACCGAGTCGAGGGCGGGGATGCACGGGGTAGCTTCGTAGGATCTCGCACGACCACCGAGGGTGGGTTCGAATCACGATTCGAACCCACCCTCGATGTCGTTGCGCCCCAGGCAGACAGCGTGTCGTTCACCCGTCGGGTGGTCCCCGCCACCCCGTTCGTGACATAGGTGGACACAAACGTATGCCGTTCCGTAACCTATCCGAGACCTTGCGAAGTCTTGTCGCGCCAACCGGGCGGCAACGCGGGTCACCACCTCTTCGGCACTCCACGGTCGCATCGGCCGAGGAAATCCCTGAGCCGCGCCTCGGACACCCGGCCCGGCTGGTGGAGAGCGACGATCGGAGAACTGCATTTCCGTGGCCTCACACAAGTTGAAGCGCTCCCTGGGCAGCGTGCTGACCGCCGGCGTGCTGTCGGTGGCCCTCGTGTCGCTGCCGGCGATCCAGGCCGGCGCAGACCCGGTGACCACCAACCCGACCGACGCGCTGACGAAGCTCGGTGACCTGTCCCGGCAGTCCGAGCAGACGTCGGAGGCACTCCACAACGCGCAGATCGATCTCGCGGCCAAGCAGTCGGCGCAACGCGACGCCGACGCGCAGCTCGCAACGGACCAGGGTGTGCTCGACGCCGCCAACGCGCGCGTCGCCGTCTTCCAGCCTGTCGTGAACAAGCTCGCCACCGCCAACTACCAGGGCGCACGGACCAATCGCCTCTTCGCCGTGATGGTGAGCGATTCGCCGCAGCAGCTCCTGGACCAGATGTCCGCCCTGGACGCCATCTCCAACGACACCCGCAATCAGGTCGCGCAGTTCCAGTCGGCCACGTCGGAAGCCACGAAGGCCGCCGAGGCGTCGAAGAAGTCCGCCGATTCCGCACGGTCCGCGACCGAGCAGGCCAAAGCGGTGAGCGACGATCTGCAACGCAAGCAGAGCGACCTGCAGGCGCAGATCGCCGACGTGATCAAGGCATTCGGAGATCTCACCGGCGCCGAACGCGACCAGCTGGCGGGCACGCCCTTCCCGCCCGGCTTCGACCCGAACACGATCCTCGCGCATCTCACCCCCGGCTCGGGCACGAGCGCGCTGCAGGCAGGCATGACCCGTATCGGCGACCCCTACGTGTGGGGCGCCACCGGTCCGGACGAATTCGACTGCTCGGGACTGGTCGTGTGGGCGTACAAGCAGATCGGCAAGACGCTGCCGAGGTCCAGTCAGGCGCAGGCCAGCGGCGGCACCCCGGTGTCCCGCGACGCCCTGCAGCCCGGCGACGTCGTCCTCTTCTACAACGACGCGTCCCACGTCGGCCTCTATGCAGGAAACGGCAACATTCTCCACGCCTCGACGTTCGGTGTGCCGGTGAAGATCGAGTCGATGGCGAAGTTCCCCTTCTACGGGGCGCGCCGCTACTGACGGCGACCGTCCGACAGCGGCGGCCGGGCGTGCTCATACACTCACCGGCGTGCCCGCTTCAGACCCGTCTCCCGCAACGGATCCGACCTCGCGCCGTCAGGCGCGCCCGTGGGAGCTGGCCGCACTGGCCGGACTCGTCCTCGCCGTCGTCGTCGTCCTCGCGCTGACCGGGTTCTCCCGGACCGAGCGGGGCACGGACGGAGCCGTCGGTACCGCGCAGGCCGACGCCGACGCGCGTGCGACAGCCGTCCAGACGCTCCTCGACACCTGGGCGTCGGCCGTGCGGACGAACGACGCGGCCCGGTTGTCCGGTCTGATGGATCAGGCGGCGGCACCGGGATTCCTGGCCGCCGAGACGCGGCGGGCGGGCAACGTTGCCGGGGTCGAGTTCTCGGACTGGGGCTACGAGATCGCCGAGGGCGCCCAGACAGCGGTGCCGTCGAGCCTCGGCGACGCGCTCGGGGCCGACGAGGTGTGGGCCCCCGCCGTGCAGCTCCGCTACGCGATCGCGGACGAGAGCCCCACCCGCAAACCGGTGGCTCTCGTCGTCGCCCGGCGCGGCGAGCGCTGGGCACTGGTCAGCGACAGCGCCACCGTGGACGGCGACCGGCGGACCTGGCGCGGACCGTGGGATTTCGGACCCGTCGTGTCGCGCCGCGTCGACACCGGTGACGGGCAAACGTCGGTGGTGCTCGGACATCCCGAGAACGCCACCATGGTCGACCGGCTGGCGGACGAACTCCCCGCCGCCGTCGTCAACGCCACCCAGCTGTGGGGTTCGAACTGGGCGGGCCGCGCGCTCGTGTGGGTCGCGGGATCGCAGGACGAGTTCACGGCGCTCGTCGGCCCGAATCACGACGGACGCGACATCGCCGCCGTCGCCATCTCGGACGCCGTCGACCCCGACGCCGCCACGGTCACCGGACAGCGGATCGTGTTCAGCCCCGCGTCCGAGGACCGGCTGACCGAGGTCACCCGCCGGGCGATCCTGCGGCACGAGCTGATCCACGTGGCGGCGCGCGCCGAGACGGTGGACCGCTCACCGATGTGGGTGCTGGAGGGCTACGCGGAATACGCGGCATACCGGGGTACCGGCGAGGCCGAACGGCAGATCGCGCCGGCACTGACCGCGCAGGTGGGCGCCGAGGGTCCGCCGACCGAGTTCCCCGAGGACACCGACTTCTCCGGATACGGCGAACGCGGCTCGGTCGCCTACGAGACGGCATGGTCGATCAACGCCTTCGTCGCGGAGCAGTACGGCGAATCGAGGCTGACGGAGCTGTACCGGACGCTGGCCGTGGGCGAGGCGGACCCGGAGACGGTCGACGGACGGCTGTCCGACGTCCTCGGCGTCGACGCCGATCAGTTCCGCGACCGCTGGACCGACTGGGTGGGCGCTCACCTGGGGTGACCCTGCGTCGCCTGCGCACGGTCCACCGCCTACGGTGATCACATGCGCCGAACCCTGTTGGTGACGAACGATTTTCCGCCGCGACCCGGTGGAATCCAGTCGTACCTGCACACCTTCGCCAAGCACCTGCCCGCCGACGACCTGGTCGTCTACGCCCCGCGCTGGCGCGGCGACTCGCATATCAAGTTCGATGCGCGGCAACCGTTTCAGGTCGTCCGGCACCCCACCACCTTGATGGTGCCCACGCCGTTCGTCGCCCGCCGGGCCGCCAAGCTGCTCGTCGAACACGACTGCACGGGCGTCTGGTTCGGCGCAGCGGCCCCGCTCGCGCTGCTGAGTTCGACGCTGCGCCGCGCCGGGGCGGAACGGGTGGTCGCCAGTACCCACGGGCACGAGGTCGGCTGGTCGATGCTCCCCGCCGCCCGCCAGGCCCTCGGACGGATCGGCGACCGGACCGACGTCGTCACGTACGTCAGCCGGTACACGAGGGGCCGATTCGCGTCCGCGTTCGGCGCGAGTGCCGCGCTCGAACACCTGCCGCCCGGAGTCGACACCGACCTGTTCACCCCGGACAGCGGCGCGCGGGCCGAACTGCGGTCCCGGTACGGTCTGGGGGAGCGGCCGACGGTCCTGTGCCTGTCCCGTCTCGTGCCGCGCAAGGGCCAGGACATCCTGATCAAGGCGCTCCCGGGCATCCGCGAGCACATCGACGGCGCCGTGCTCGTGATCGTCGGCGGCGGCCCCTACGAGGACCGTCTACGCTCGCTCGCGCGCTCGGTCGGGGTGGAGGACCACGTCGTGTTCACGGGCACGGTGCCGTCCGCGGAGCTGGCGGCGCACCACACGATCGCCGACGTGTTCGCGATGCCGTGCCGCACGAGGGGCGCGGGACTCGACGTCGAAGGCCTCGGCATCGTCTTCCTCGAGGCGTCGGCCACCGGTGTGCCGGTCATCGCCGGACAGTCCGGTGGCGCCCCGGAAACGGTGCGGCAGAACGAAACCGGGATGGTCGTGGACGGCACGTCGGTGGCCGAGGTGGCGCGATCGGTGATCTCGGTGCTGTCGGATCGCGACCGCGCGGCCGCGATGGGTGCGGCCGGCCGCGAATGGGTCAAGGCGGAGTGGCGATGGGACGTGCTCGCCGCCAAGCTGCAGGCACTGCTTGCGTGACCGCCCGTGAGTACTTGTCAACCGCGGGCGGTTAACAAGTACTCACGAGCCCGGAGGGCACTATTTCGCGTAGATGGCCGCGATGTCGTCGGCGAAGCTGTCGTGCACGACGTTGCGCTTGAGCTTCATCGTCGGCGTGAGCTCGCCGGTTTCCTCGGTGAAGTCGACGGGCAGGACCCGGAACTTCTTGATGGCCTCCGCGTGTGACACGAGCTTGTTGGCCTCCGCGACGGCCTCGTCGATCTCGGCCGTGAGGTCGGCGTCGGTGAGCAGATCCGCGACCGTGGTCCCTGCGGGCTTGCCGTTGCGCTCGTTCCATGCGGGCAGTGCGTCGGCGTCGATGGTGATCAGCGCGCCGATGAACGGCTGCTGGTCTCCGACGACGATGGCCTGGCTGATCAGCGGGTGCGCACGCAGGTGATCCTCGAGCTGGGCGGGGGAGACGTTCTTGCCACCCGCTGTGACGATGATCTCCTTCTTGCGGCCGGTGATGGTGATGTACCCGTCCGTGTCGACCGACCCGAGGTCGCCGGTGTGGAACCAGCCGTTCTCGATCGCGTCGGCGGTCGCGTTCTCGTTGCGCCAGTACCCGCTGAAGACGACCGGCCCCGACAGCAGGATCTCACCGTCGTCGGCGATGCGAACGGAATTGCCCGCCAACGGCTTGCCGACCGAGCCGACCTTCTGCTCGCCGATCGTGTTGACCGCGAAAGCCGCGGACGTCTCGGTGAGGCCGTAGCCCTCGTAGATCGTGATGCCGATGCCGCGGAAGAAGTGGCCGAGGCGGGCGCCGAGCGGGGCGCCGCCCGAGATCGCCAGCTGGCATTTGCCGCCGAGCGCGGCCCGCAGCTTCGAGAACACCAGCTTGTCGAACAGTGCGTGCTTGGCCTTGAGGACCAGTCCCGGCCCGCCCTTGTCCTGAGCCTCGCTCCAGGCGATGGCCGTCTCGGCGGCGGCGTCGAAGATCTTGCCCTTGCCCTCGCCGTGGGCCTTGGCGCGGGCGCTGTTGTACACCTTCTCGAACACCCGCGGCACCGACAGGATGAAGTCGGGGCGGAACTCGCCGAACGTGGGGACGAGGTTCGGGATGTCGCTGGTGTGTCCGAGTGCGGCGCCGGCGTCGAACGACGCGATGCTGACGGCGCGCGCCAGCACATGCGCCATCGGCAGGAACATGAGGGTGCTGACGCCGGGCGTCTTCAGCAGGGTGCCGAGGCTGGAATCGAGGATGCCCTTGGACTCGGCGATGAGGTTGGAATGGGTGAGCTGGCAGCCCTTGGGCCTGCCGGTGGTGCCGGAGGTGTAGATGAGGGTGGCCGGATCGCTCGACTTCAGCGCGGCGACGCGGGCCCGGACATCGGCGTCGGGAACGTCGGCGCCCAGTGCGGTCAGTTCCTCGACGACGCCGCGGCCGCCGTCGGACGCCTCGATCTGGTAGACGCCGCGCAGCGCGGTCGCCTCGGCGGCGACTGCCTTCACGGTGGCCGCGTGTGTCGCGTTCTCGACGACGAGATCGATCGCGGCGGAGTCCTCGAGGATCCACCGGACCTGCTCGGCGGAGGATGTCTCGTAGATCGGGACGGTGACGCCGCCCGCTGCCCAGATCGCGAAGTCGACGAGGGGCCACTCGTAGCGGGTTGCCGACATCAGTGCCACCCGGTCGCCCTGCTGGACGCCGAGGGCGATGAGACCCTTGGCGACTGCGGTGACCTGTGCCGCGAATTCGGCGGCCGTGACGTCGGTCCAGCGTCCGCCGATCTTGCGCTTGTACACGACCAGCGTCGGGTCGGCCGCGGCGTGGGCGAACACCGAGTCGACCGCGGACGCGTCCTCCGCGATCGTGAACGACTGTGGCGCGCTGAACTCGGGCACGAAAACCTCCGACACTGAAGATACTGACGAGTAGGATTGCGTTCCCAACTTTAGACCTTCCCCGGCCAGGTCTGCTTCCTGGCCGAAGAAGGGTGGTCAGAGCCCTGTCCGCGCGGTGCCGCGGAACCCCACGGCCACCGCTCACGGCGGTATGTGAAGCTAGTCGCCGTGAGCAGCATTCAGGTCGCAGACCAGACGTTCATCGCGGCCCCACCGCAGCAGGTCGCGGCGGCGATCGCCCCGCCGGCCCGCTGGCGCCGGTGGTGGCCCGATCTCACCCTCGCCGTCCGCGAGGACCGGGCCGAGAAGGGCATCCGGTGGACGGTGGCCGGACCGCTCACCGGAACCATGGAAGTGTGGCTCGAGCCGGTGCTGGACGGAGCGATCGTCCACTACTTCCTCCACGCCGAACCGGCCCGCAGCGAGGGCACCCCCGATCTGGCCGCACTGAACCGTCGCAGGCGCGTCGAGGGCAAAGTGATGTCCTTCGAAGTGAAGAAGGAACTCGAGGCAGGTCGCGCTGCGGGAGAACCGCCGTCCTGAGGCGGATCCGCCCGCCGCGGCAGGGTCGGCATTGTGTCAGAGCGCCGAGATCGTGTGTGATAGTCGGGCACAACACAGACATACGAAACCGGTAACGGCGTGGCCCCGCGATCGACGAGCGGGTCGGCCAGGCGAAAGGAAGCGTTCACTCCATGCCCGAGAGGACCAAGAGGTCGATCAGTATCGAGGCGCCGCCCGCCCGGGTGATGGATGTGATCGCCGACTTCGACGCGTACCCGGCGTGGGTGACTGCCGCGAAGTCCGTCGAGGTCATGGAACCCGGCAAGGGCGGCCGGGCCGACCGGGTGCGGTTCGTGCTCGACGCCGGCATGGTCAAGGACACGTACGTACTCCGCTACGACTGGGCGCCCGACGGCAAATCGGTCAGCTGGGAACTCGAGTCCGGTGAGATCCAGAAGTCGCAGTTCGGTTCGTACGTTCTGGAGGACGAGCCGGGCGGCGGCACCACCGTCACGTACGAGCTCACCGTCGACCTCACCATCCCGATGATCGGCCTGTTCAAGCGCAAGGCGGAGAAGGCGATCACCGACACCGCGCTCAAGGAACTCAAGAAACGGGTGGAAGGCTGAGCAGCGAGGGTCGTGCCGGACCTGCCCGGGTCCAGTTCTTCGTCGGGAAGGGGGGCGTCGGAAAGACGACGCTCGCGGCCGCGACGGCACAGGCGGCCGCAGAGGCCGGACACCGGACTCTGCTCGTCTCGCTCGACCAGGCGCACTCTCTCGCCGACGTCATCGGGATCGCCGCCGCCCGGGACCTCGTGTCCGTGACCGACACCCTCGACGTCCTCGAACTCGACACCCTCACGTTGCTCGAGAACAGATTCCGGAGTCTGACAGCGGTTCTCGCGGCCGCCGGAACACACGACCACGGCGCCCAGCTGTCCGCGCTCGAACCGGAGGAGCTGACCGGGCTTCCCGGCGTGCAGGACGTGCTCGGGCTGCGTGAGGTCGTCCGGTTCGCCACGGAGGGCGACTACGACGCCGTCGTGGTGGACTGCCCGCCCACCGCGGACTGCCTGCGGACGCTCGCCGCGCCCGCGATGGCTCTCGAGTACATCGAGCGGGTGTGGCCGCAGCACCGCCGCATCGCCGCGCTCCTGGGTTCCGATCCCCGCCTCGTGATGCTGGTGACGCTGATCGAACAGGTCGTCGCCGCGGTCGGCGAGATCCGGGAGATGCTCGCGAACCGGGCGAAAACCACTGTGCGACTGGTGACGACACCGGAGCGGGTGGTGCTGACGGAGACCCGGCGCACCGTGGCGGTGGCCGCGCTGTCCGGCCTGCGCGTCGACGCCATCCTCGTGAACAACCTTCTGCCGCACTTCGATTCGCCGGCAGGACACGACGATCCCGGTGTGGCATGGTTGATCAGGCGGCGAGCCCTGCAGCAACGGGTCCTTGCCGAGCTGACCGCCTCCGCGGGCACCACCGTGATCCTCTCGGTGACCCGGTCGGTGACGGAGCCGGTAGGGTGGGCCGATCTCGGCGGAATCGCCCGGGAGTTGTATGCCGACGACACGGACGCGGTTGCGGTGCTGGGGAAGAACCCACCTGCGGTGCGTGTGGGGCTGGAATCGGGGGCCGGTGTGGATTCTGTGTACACGATGCGGATGTATCTGCCGCTCGTGAACCCGTCGACCCTCACGTTGGGTCGAGTGGAGGACGACTTGGTCGTGGGAGCTGAAGGGGTGCGCCGCCGGGTCCGCCTCGCCTCGGTCCTGCGCCGGTGCGTCGTCGCGGGCGCAGAACTCGACGGAAGTGATCTGGTCGTGCGCTTCACGCCCGACCCGCAGGTGTGGCCGGTATGAACGACGACCACGCGCAGCTGGTGGCGGAGCTGCGGGCACTCGCCGAGACCGCCCTGGACCGTCTCGAGCCGCTTCTCCAGCGTGCGGCGGCGCCGCACGCCCAGGCGGGCGTCGAGGACGCGCCCCCCGGAACCGGGCAGTGGTCGGGATGCACGTGGTGCCCGGTGTGCGCACTCGCGGCTCTGATCCGCGGCGAGCAGCACGATCTCGTGACCCTGCTCGCCGGCCAGGCGTCCGTGCTGATCGCGGTGCTGCGGCAGGTCCTCGACGAACACGCCGTTCACGACACCCCGGGCCCCGGCGGTCCCGACGCTCCGGAACCCGGCCCCGGCGGCGGAACGTCCGAAGCGGACGGCGGCTCGGCGTTCGAGCCGATCACGGTCACCATCAAGCATTGAGCGTGCCCCGTGCGGGCCGGATCGCCGGACTCGTGCACGTCGGCGATCCGGCATGGGCACAATCATCTCCATGAGCACAGGCACGGGCAGCGAACGTGGCGGCAGCGCGGCGCTGACCATCGGCATCGACGTGGGTGGAACGAGCATCCGTGCGTCGGTGGTCGACTCGGCCGGTGAGGTGCTCGACTCGCTCCAGTCGCCGACCCCGGCGTCGGCAAAGGCGCTCGAGAACGGCCTGGACCGGGCGGTCCGGGAGCTGTCCGCACGGCACGACGTCGCCGCCGTGGGTCTGGCGGTCGCCGGATTCATCACCCCCGACCGCACGACGGTGCGGTTCGCGCCGCATCTGCCGTGGGTGGGTGCACCCGTCGGCCGGGACCTCGGGCAGCGTCTCGGTCTGCCGGTGATCCTCGAGCACGACGTGAACGCGGCGGCGTGGGCCGAGCACCGGTTCGGTGCTGCTGCAGGCGGCCGGAACGTGGTGATGCTCGCCATCGGCACGGGCATCGGGGCGGCACTCCTCGCGGACGGTCGGCTGTACCGCGGCAGCCACGGCGTCGCACCCGAACTCGGCCACATCCAGGTGGTCCCGGACGGACGGCCGTGCGCGTGCGGCAAGCACGGCTGCTGGGAGCGGTACTGCAGCGGGACGGCCCTCGTCGACACCGCGATCGAACTTCTGGCCGCGGATCCGGCGACGTCGACGGTCCTCGCGCGGGACGTGGCGGTCGATCCGGGTGCGCTGACGGGGCGGCGGATCGCGGGCGCGGCACAGGACGGCGATCCGCTGGCACTGGAGACCATGCGGGAGTTCGCCCGTTGGCTCGGCGTCGGCCTGGCGCTCATCGGGGATGTGTACGACCCGGATCTCGTCGTGATCGCCGGCGGCGTCGCGAGTTCCTCGCCGCTGTTCATCGACGAGGCCCGCGAGCACTACGCGGCTCTGACGACGGGGGCCGGGCACCGGCCGCTGGCCCGCATCCGGCCGACCCAGCTGGGGGAGGCGGCGGGCATGATCGGAGCGGCGGAACTCGCCCGGGCTGTCCTGCCCGATCGGGTGGGTTGACGTCCGGCCCACTGCTGTAAACCCGCAGAGTGTGATGCTGTGCGGGCCTCCCAGCCGTGTGTAGCGACCCTCACCCGCCCGAAGTAGAGTCGACCCGAACGAAGCTTGGGTTGTGAACGGGAGGGACGCCATGTGGTACTGGCTCTTCAAGTACGTGTTTTTGGGGCCGGTTCTCTGGGGGCTGGGTAGGCCGACCGTGGAGGGTACGGAGAACATCCCGGCGGAGGGTGGCGCCATCTTGGCGAGTAACCATCAGGCCGTGCTGGATTCGTTCTTCCTGCCGTTGCGTGTGCCGCGGAGGATCACTTTTCTCGCCAAGAGCGAGTATTTCACCGGGACGGGACTCAAGGGCGCCTTCCAGCGCTGGTTCTTCTCGGTGGTCGGTCAGGTTCCGATCGACCGGACGGGCGCCGATGCCGCGCAGGACGCATTGAACGCCGGGTTGCGCGTCCTCTCGCAGGGCAAGCTGCTCGGGATCTACCCAGAGGGCACCCGGTCGCCCGACGGCCGCCTCTACAAGGGCAAGACGGGACTGGCTCGCATGGCTCTGGAGTCCGGTGTGAAGGTCATCCCGGTCGCGATGATCGGTACGGAGAAGGTCAACCCGATCGGCTCCCGGGTGTGGCGTCCCGCGAAGGTCACCATCCGCGTCGGTGAGCCCATCGACTTCTCGCGTTTCGAGGGCATGGGCGGCAACCGGTTCGTCGAGCGGGCCGTCACCGACGAGGTCATGTACAAGCTGATGAAGCTGTCGGGTCAGGAATACGTCGACATCTACGCGGCGACGCTGAAGAAGAAGGCGCCCGCCGCCGACGCCTCGGTGGCCGGCGGGGCGCCTGCGAGCGACGCCACCACCGTCACGCGACTGCCGGACACGCGGGCGAGCTGACGGCCGCGACCTCTCAGCCGACGGGGACGGTGAGATCGTCGGAGGTCTCCGACCGATCGTCCTCGTCGGACTGGGAGGGACGGGTGCGGAACGCGAAAATCGCGACCAGCACCACGGCGAGTCCCCACCACACGTACGACGACGCCAGGAACTGATCCCACAGATTCCAGTGGGTTCCGCTCCACCGTCCCACCCCGAGTTTCCAGTGCGCGGCGAGCCTCACGACGACGACGCCGACCACGGCCGTGACCGCCAGGGCGACGCTCCGGCGACGGTAGGCGAGGACGCCGAACACGAGGATCACCGGCACGGACCACACCCAGTGGTGTGACCAGGACACGGGGGAGACGAGCAGTCCGAGGACGGCGTTGAGTCCCAGCGCGAGCGCGGTCTCGCCGGATCGCAGCGCTCGCACCATCGCGAGAATCACGAGTGCGAGAACCACGACGCTCAGCAGCAGCCAGATCGGGGTGCGCACCGAGTCGCTCAGTCCGAGCCGGGCCAGCACACCGGTGATGCTCTGGTTCGCGGGATACGCCGGGGTGCCGATCCGATCGGAATCGAAGAGGGTGTGCGTCCAGTAGGTGACGGAGTCGTTCCACGTCGCGATCGCGCCCACGGCGCTGAACGCCAGGAAACCGACCCCGGTCACGATGGCCGAGCGAAAGTCCTTGCGCACCAAGAAGTACACAATGAACACGGCAGGCGTCAGCTTCACCGCCGCTGCGAGGCCGATCAGCACGCCGCGCGGCCACGGCGTCTTCTTCGGCAGGCAGTCCGCCGCCACCAGCAGCATCAGCAGGATGTTGATCTGCCCGTAGTCGAGGGTCGACGAGACGGGTTCGAGGGCCATCGACACCGCGAGCGCACCGAGGGCCGTCCACACCAGCGTGGTGCGGGGTGCGATGCCCAGCGAGTCGAGCGTGACGACGAGGACGCCGAACAGCGCGATCAGCGACAACACCGTCACGACGATCCCGGCCGTCGCCAGCGACACCGTCGACAGCGGACTGAAGACGACGGCGGCGAGCGGCGGGTACGTGAACGGCAGGAAGTTGCCCATCTGGGTGGCAGGCATCGACCCGTACAGGGTCGGGCCGTGCAGGAACACCGAACCGCCCAGGCGGTAGACGTCGAGATCCAGCCGGTAGTAGCTGCCGAAGTCCCGCAGGCCGGGCAGTCCGAGCAGGTTGTAGGCGAATCCGACCGCGAGCCCGGCGAGGACGAGGACCCGGACGACGAGACCACCGACGCGGAGATGCGGAGGCACCCGCGGGGAGTCGAGCGGGTCCGCGACAGGGGCGGCGGACTGTCGACCGTCGGAGGTTGCGCGCACCGAGGCCTCCTTCACGAGGTAGGGGTGGATCCGGATGACGCCAACGGGTGAGGCATAGTTTGCGGGCGTGCGTTACTTCTACGACTGCGAGTTCATCGAGGATGGTCGCACGATCGACCTGGTGTCGATCGGGGTGGTCGCAGAGGACGGACGTGAATTCTACGCAGTGTCCACCGAGTTCGATCCCGACCGGGCGGGCAAGTGGGTGCGCAGGAACGTGCTGCCGAAGCTGCCGCAGCCGTCGTCGCCCCTCTGGAAGAGCCGCGCCCGCATTCGCGACGACCTCTACGCGTTCCTGATTCCCCGCCCCGGCATCGTCCCCGAACTGTGGGCGTGGGTGGCCGCCTACGACCACGTCGCCCTCTGCCAGCTGTGGGGGGACATGACGGAGCTACCGCAGTCGCTGCCCCGGTACACGCGGGAACTCCGCCAGTACTGGGAGGAACACGGCAGTCCGGCGCTCCCACCTGCACCGGGTGACGCGCACGACGCGCTCGCCGACGCCAGGCACAACCTGGTGAAGTTCGAGGCAGTTCAGGCGGCGCGCTCACTCCGGTGACCTGACTCGCCATCGCTCCGGTCGAGCGAATATCCTGTATGGGTGAACTGGACTGTCGACGTGCCGATCGACCGCTTGCCCGAACTCCCGCCGCTGCCCACCGAGATGCGTGACCGCCTCGATGCAGCGTTGGCCAAGCCCGCTGCTCAGCAGCCGCAATGGCCCGAGGGTCAGGCCGCCGCGATGCGGACCGTCCTCGAGAGCGTGCCCCCGATCACGGTGGCCAGCGAGGTCGTGGCCCTGCAGGAGAAGCTGGCTCAGGTCGCTCGCGGCGAGGCGTTCCTTCTCCAGGGCGGTGACTGCGCCGAGACGTTCGCCGACAACACCGAGCCGCACATCAAGGGCAACATCCGCACCCTGCTGCAGATGGCCGTCGTCCTGACGTACGGGGCGAGCCTGCCCGTCGTCAAGGTCGCCCGTATCGCCGGTCAGTACGCCAAGCCGCGGTCGTCGAACGTCGACGCCCTGGGCCTGCAGTCGTACCGCGGCGACATGATCAACTCCCTCGTCGCCGACGAGGCCGTGCGCGCCCACGACCCGTCGCGGCTCGTGCGGGCGTACGCGAACGCCAGCGCCGCGATGAACCTGGTCCGCGCGCTCACCGGCGCGGGCATGGCCGACCTGCACAAGGTGCACGACTGGAACCGCGAGTTCGTGGCGTCGTCGCCGGCCGGGGCCCGGTACGAGGCACTTGCCGCGGAGATCGACCGCGGGCTGCAGTTCATGAACGCCTGCGGCGTCACCGATCCCAGCCTGCACCACGCGCAGATCTTCGCCAGCCACGAGGCGCTCGTCCTCGACTACGAGCGCGCGATGCTGCGCCTCGACAACGACGACGACCACGCGAAGCTGTACGACCTGTCCGCCCACTTCCTGTGGATCGGCGACCGCACCCGTCAGCTCGACGGGGCCCACATCGCATTCGCCGAACTCGTGTCGAACCCGATCGGCCTGAAGATCGGGCCCAGCACCACACCGGAGATGGCGGTCGAATACGTCGAGCGGCTCGACCCCACCAACAAGCCGGGTCGCCTCACCCTGATCTCGCGGATGGGTAACAACAAGGTTCGCGACCTGCTGCCGCCCATCGTCGAGAAGGTTCAGGCCACCGGTCATCAGGTGATCTGGCAGTGCGACCCGATGCACGGCAACACCCACGAGGCGTCCACCGGCTACAAGACCCGCCACTTCGACCGCATCGTCGACGAGGTCCAGGGATTCTTCGAGGTCCACAACGGACTCGGCACCTACCCGGGCGGCATCCACGTCGAGCTCACCGGTGAGAACGTCACCGAATGCCTCGGCGGCGCGCAGGACATCTCCGACCTCGACCTGTCCGGTCGCTACGAGACGGCGTGCGACCCCCGCCTCAACACCCAGCAGTCGCTGGAACTGGCGTTCCTCGTCGCGGAGATGCTCCGCGGCTGACCGCAGGGCGTACATTCACATTCAGGGGAACTCACTGCCCTGCACCTGCGGGGTCAGGGCAGTGAGACCAGGGTGACCGTGCTCCCGGGCTTCACGAGATCGCCGCCGCCAGGGTTCTGGCTGATGACGAACGACCTGTCCGTGTCGGTCACCTGACGCACCTTCACCTCGAGTCCGAGACGGCTCAGTTCATCGCGCGCGGATCCGACGGTCCGGCCCAGCATCGACGGCATTCGGACCGCGTTCGACACACTCAACGTGACGCTGGTGCCCGCATTGACGCGGGCGCCCGCCTTCGGGCTGGTGGCGATCGCGTCTCCGGCAGCGACGTTCCGGTCGAAGTCGGTGGTGACGTCCTGCACGACGATGCCCACCGCCTCGAGTGAGGCGCGCGCCTCGGCCTCCGACATGCCCTTCACATCGGGAACGTCTACCGGCGGTGCACCTTTGCTGACGATTAGCTTGACCGTGGACCCGGTCGCGAGCTCGGTACCCGGTGCCGGGTCGAGCGCGGCCACCGCCCCGATCGGGACCTTCGCGCTGAACGCCTGACCACCGTCGACCGGGGTGAACGTGCGGTTCCGCAGTTCCTGTTCGATTCCGGCGCGCTCACCGCCTGCGGGCAGCGGCGGGACCGTCGGCCTCCCGAGGGAGACTAGCAGGGCCACCGTGCCGTCGCGGGAGATCCGCGAGCCGCCGGTGGGATCGGTACCCAGCACCGTGTCGAGCGCAGCCGTGTCGGAGTACTGCCCCCGGATCTCCGTCGACAGTCCGGCCGCTTCGATCGCCGTCACCGCCGCACCGCGATCGAGACCGTCGGTGGTCGGGACCGCGGTGAAACGGCCCGAACCCATCCACCAGCCACCGAAACCCACCGCGAGGGCGAGCATCAGGATCACGAGCAGCCACACGATCGTGGTCCGGCGCGACCGCTGCCGTTCGGCGGCGAAGTCGGGGTAGTGGTAGCCGTCGTCGGGTTCGTCCTCCACCGCGAACGACGGTTCGTCGATCGGCGGGCGCGGAGTCTGCGTGGTGACCACCCGCGTGTGCTGGACACCGGGCTGCGCCGGCAGCGGGCTGGGCGGCGACAGCGGCGGGGCGGGGGGAAGGTGCACCGTGGGCGGTGCGGCGGGGCCCGGCGGCGCGCTCAGGGGCGGCGCGCTCGCGGCGGCCGCAGCGCTCAGGTGCTGCGCCGAGCGTCGCGGGGCGGGCACCCGGTAGGCGGGCAAATCGAGGGCCGCCGCGATGCTGCGCAGGGCCGAGCCCATCTGCTCGGCGTTGGCGAAGCGGTGCGACGGTTCCCGGTGGGTGGCCTCCGCGACGAGTTCGTCGAACTCGGGCGGGACACCCGCGATGAACGAACCCGGCCGCGGCACGTCCTGATTGATCCGCTGATACGCGACGGACAACGACGTGTCCCCGGTGAACGGTGTCCGCCCGGTGAGAAGTTCGAACAGCAGGACACCGGTGGAGTAGACGTCGCTGCGGGTGTCCGCGATACCGGACGTCACCTGCTCCGGCGACAGGTACGCCGCCGTGCCCAGAATCACACTGTTCGACGTGGTGGTCGACGCGGCGGCGGCCCGCACCAGACCGAAATCGGCGATCTTCACCTCACCGCCGTCGGAGATCAGGATGTTCTCGGGTTTGACGTCGCGGTGCACGAGACCGGCCCGGTGGGCGACTGCGAGCGCGTCGAGAACCGGGCCCGCGACCGCGGCCACCGCGTGCGGCGGCATCGGCCCGCGTTCCCGCAGGAGTTCGCGGAGCGTTCCGCCGTCGACGAGTTCCATCACCAGGAACGCGTGCTCGCGGTCGTGTCCCTGGTCGTAGACCGCGACGAGGGAGGGGTGCTTGAGTCGCGCGACCGAGCGGGCCTCGAACTCGAACCGGGTGACGAACGCCGGATCGGCCGCGAACTGCGGATCCATCACCTTGATGGCCACCGGACGGTCGAGACGCGTGTCGAGCCCCCTGTAGACGGTGGACATGCCGCCACGCGCGATCGTGGCATCCACCCGATAGCGCCGGTCGAGCAGCTCGCCGATCAAACGTTGACCTCCATCGTGCACAGTGTCCGTTCCCCCGTCAGTGCGCGCAGCCCGGCCACGCGCCCCTCAATCGTAGCCAGCGACACCGACCGGTAGCGCCACGCCGGAGGCGACCAGATAACGTTAGGGGAGTGAGTGCCATCCCTTACTGTGACGATGTCCTGGACCCTTCCGTCTCGCTCCTCCAGTTGGTGGACGTCGCGAAGAACCTCGGTGTGGCCGTCACCCGCGTGCAGCAGCTTCTGCGCGATCAGCAGTTGATCGCCGTCCGACGCGACGGCGTACTCGGTGTTCCCGAACTCTTCTTCGACGAGACCGGCGAGATCGTCAAATGGCTGCCCGGTCTCGTCGCCGTGCTCCACGACGGCGGATTCAAGGACGAGGAAATCCTGCAGTGGCTGTTCCGCGAGGACGACAGCCTTCCCGGCACCCCCGTTCAGGCCCTGCACGGCGACCTCGCCCGTGAAGTGATCCGCCGCGCTCAGGCGATGGGATTCTGACGGCCGGTCACCACACTCGGCCACGGGCAGGCACCGCGAGCCGGGCGAACTGAGGCAGCGCCGTCGCCCACCGGTTTCTCCGGGACACGGTGGCGCGCCGGTCGAGCACCCGGTAACCACCTCGCTCGATCTCGTCGAGAATGCGGGAATACAGCACGAACGCGGTCCGGATACCCGGTTGCACCCGCCGGTCCAGCATCGCGATGCCCGGTTCCGCGTCCCGGTACACCGACCGGGTGACCGAGATCAGGTGGGCGAGGGCCCGCACGATCCGCTGGTCCGTCGTGCCGCTGCGGCGACCGTGCGCGAGAAGTTCGGTGTCGACACCGAACGCGGCCAATTCGTCGGCCGGGAGATAGACCCGGCCCCGATCCAGGTCCTCGCCGACGTCGCGAAGGAAATTGGTCAGCTGGAACGCCTCACCGAGAGCCGCAGCGTGCGGTTCGGCATCGGCGACGGGCCCGGTGGTTCCGAGGACGGGCAGCATCTGCAAACCGATCACGACGGCCGATCCGTACATGTACGTCCGGAGTTCGGTCATGGTGCCGTACTCGGACCGATGCTCGGCAGTCCCCGGAACATCCATCCGCATGGACTGCAGGAACGCGAAGAAGTAGTCGTGGGGGATGTCGAAGGACGCGACGGTGTCGAGGAACGCGGGAAGGACCCGCCGCATCTCCCGTGAACACGCATCCGGCCCGACCGCGGTCCGGTCGGTGAAGCCGAGTCGCAGTGCCGCGTCGATCCGATCGAGTTCGGCGGCGCAGCCGCCGGCCGTCCGGCCGGGATCGACGTCCACGATGTCGTCGACCGTGCGGGCGAACCCGTACAGGGAATGCACGGCGGCGCGGCGGCGCTCGGGAAGGAGCCGGGTCGCGAGATGGTAGGTGCGACCGTGCTCCGCCGTCACCGCGCCGCAGTACCGATAACTGTCGGCCAGCTCGGTCATCAACCGGTCATTCGACGCGCGGCGACGACGCGGCACCCGCGAGGTCGGCGGTGCGCTGTTCCTCGACGGGCCGAGGTGTGCGCAGGCGCAGCGGGTCGACCGTGCGGAGCGACACGGCCGCGACGACCGCGGCGAACGTTGCGAGCACGACGTGCGGGAACGTGTAGAGGCCGATCGAACCGTCGGGCTGGAAGACCAGCATCAACCAGGTGGACAACCCGACGAGGATCATCAGGGTCCGGGTCGACAACGCGAAGCCGGCTGCGATGGCGATCGGCCACGAGTAGTACCAGGGCAGCGCGGCGGGCGACAGGATCACGATCGCGACCAGGACGATGAGGATTCCGAGAATCGCGTCACGCTCGGTCTTCCGGTAGCGCCACCAGGCCGCCAGCACGAGAGCGACCAGCGCCACCGCGCAGATCGGGCGGGTGATGGCCAGCACCTCACCCAGCCGCAGTTCCGCAAACCACGACGTTCCGACGGTCACGATGTGGGCGAGGATCGTCGGCAGCGACAACCAGTTGATGATCTTGTTCGAACCGGACAGCGCGGTCATCCAGCCCAGTCCGACACCGGCGACGGCGGATGCGGCCGCGAAGATGGCCACGAACACGGCGAACCCCGCGCCCGCGGTCTTCGCGAACGACGCGAGCGGCGACGCGGGTGTGCGCCCCTCCGCCTCGGCCTTCTCCTTCTCGTGGAGCATCCAGATCCACACCATGAAGGGCAGCGCGGCGCCTGCGGTCGCCTTGATCGCGACCGCGACGGCGACGAGGGCGATCCCGGCGAGATGGCGACGTTCGAGGACGAGCGCGATGCCGGCGATCATCAGGCCGACCATCAGCAGCTCGTTGTGCACCCCGCCGATGAGGTGGACGAGGACCAGCGGATTGAGCACGGCGAGCCACAGGGCGATCGCCGGATTGCCGCCGAGGTGCCGCGCGAGGTGCGGAACCCCCCACACCATCAGCGCGAGTCCGGGCAGCATCGTCACGCGCAGAAGCATCGTCCCGGCGATCACGTTGTCGCCGGTCAGCCCCGTGATCCCCTGACTGAGGAGCAGGAACAGCGGACCGTACGGCGCGGTGGTGGTGGTCCACACGTTGCTGACGTTGTCGAGGAGGACTCCCGGGTTGACCACCGGCCCGACGGCGTACGGGTCGAACCCGTCACGCAGGAGCGCACCCTGCGCCAGGTAGGAGTAGGCGTCGCGGCTGAACATCGGCACTGCGAGGAGCAGCGGCGCCGTCCACACCGGGACGATCATCCGCAACTGCCGGAGGGTGACGTCGCCGCCGAGCGTGGCACGACCCAACCGCACCCAGGCCGTGATCATCGCGACCACACCCACCCAGACGATGACCGTCGACAGGATCTGACCGTGACCGAACCGGAGCCACGACAGGTGCATCGCCTCGAGGAGTGGGTCCTCGCGGCGGACGCTGCCCGCACCGAAACCACCGAACGTGATCATCACGGCGCCCACGAAACCGAGGATGGCAGCGTGCCCCTCCGGGCTGCGGAGGAAGTCGGCCGTGGTCTGGGGCCACGACCGCTGCGGCGTGGTCGTCGCAGCGGCGACGGTCGCCTGCCGGGCAGAGGACGTCATGAGTGCAGATTCCTCCCCCGAGGTGAGTTCGGTTGCGGTCGGTGCGCTCATCGGCGTGCGCATCGCATGGTCGAGGACCCAGTTTAATTGCTGCCGGCACCAGTTCCCGCCACGCCTCGCCCTATCCTCCCGCACTTGATGCTTTCGTGTGTCTTTCCGCGCTTCGTGCTGCGGTGGGCCCGGTGATGCGGGCGGCCGCGAGCTTCCCCGACAGCAGGACGGTCGGAACTCCGACGCCCGGAACGGTGCCGGAACCGGCGAGCACGACGTTGTCCAGGCCTCTGACCAGGTTGGGGCGCCGGAACGGTCCGGTCTGCCGGAACACGTGCGCCGCCGCGAAGGGGCTGCCCGCCGCCATGCCCTTGCCGAGCCAGGTGAGGGGGGTGTCGACACGGTCGATCGTGAAATGCTCCGCGATCCCGTGGTACCCGCGCGTCTCGAGTTCGCCCAGCAGTTCGTTCACGTACGGGCCGGTCAGCGACGACCACTCCAGCGGTGCGCTGTGCAGGTTCGGGCAGGGCGCCAGCACCGACAGCGGTTCCGAGGGAATCCCCGAGCGGTCCAGGACGAGGCCCGGATCCGACAGGGCGGGCCGGGTGATCAGCAGCGACGGGTCCGTCATCAGCCGTCCGCGCCCCGCGCGGGCGGTGATCTCCGCGAACGTCCGCTTCCACGCGTGACCGAAATCGATGGTGTGGTGTCGTTGGGCGGCCCACTGCGACGCGACCGCGGTGGGGACGGTCCCGTGCAGGACCACGGCGGACGGCGACACCCGCACCCGCCGGGGGCTCCGGCGTGTCACCGGGCGGAGCAGTGCGTCGACGACGGCGGTGTCCGGGGTGAGCACCAGCGCGTCGCAGTCGATGCGGTCACCCGCCGCAGTGACGACGGCGCCGACGCGGTCCCCGTTTCGCTCGAGCGCCGCGACCTCGGTGTCGAACCGGATCTCGCCACCTGCTGTGGTGAGGGCGTCGGCGAGGGCGAGCGCGATCGAGCGCATCCCGCCGCGGGGGAAGTAGACACCGAGCGAGGTGTCCATGTGGGCGATCGCGCCGTACACCGCGAGGGCGTCGGCGGGCGCCACCCCGGCGTACAGGGCCTGGAACGTGAAGATCCGGCGGAGTCTCGGATCGGTGATCGTGCGGTCGACGCGGGCGCCGAGCCTGCCGAACCCGCCCAGGGCGGTGAGCGTCAGCAGATCCCGCGCGGCCGCGGGGGACGAGACGAGATCCAGCGGCGAGTCGAAGTTCGCATCCATGAACCGGTGGTATTCGGCCTCGAAGATCCGGCCGAGCCAGCGCCGCAGCCGCAGGTACCTGGCCGACTCCTCCGGCCCGCACACCCGGCTGACCTCGGCGACCATCGCGTCGGGATCGGAGTGCACGTCCAGCGAGGAACCGTCGGCGAACCGCGCGTGATACGCCGGCGCCAGCCGCTCCAGGACGAGCGGCGGCCGGGTGGACGCGAAATCCGCGCCGACGGCGGCGAGGGCCTCGCCGACCAGTTCGGGCATCGTGAGGACGGTGGCACCGTTGTCGATGTCGTAGCCGGGACCACGGTAGGTGCCGACCCGGCCGCCCGGCGACGACTCCCGTTCGAGGACCGTGACCCGCCGGCCCGATCCGGCGAGGTGCAGAGCGGCCGAGAGACCGGCGAGACCCGCACCGACGACCACGACGTGATCGGTGCGGCCGGGAACCGTCCGGAGCGCGCGGGCCATCCCCGGACCCTCAGTAGTCGCGGCGCGTCGCGGCGACGGCCATCTCGGTGAGCTGCTGCTTCGCCTCGGCGGTGGCGGTGCTCGCCGCCAGCGTCGACAGCGCGTTCCCGACGAGTTCCTCGATCTGCTTCTCCACGTCCGCGACAGCGCCGAGCGACGTGATCGTGGTCCGGAGGGTGTCCACGTCCGAATCGGACAGATCGGTGCCGATGCCTTCGCGGAGGAGTTCGGCCGCCGCGGGGTCTTCGGCGTCGGCGCGCTGCAGCGACATCGCGAAGAGGACGGTTCGTTTGCCCGCCCGGAGGTCGTCGCCGGAGGGTTTCCCCGTCACGGCCGGATCGCCGAACACGCCGAGCAGGTCGTCGCGGAGCTGGAAGGCGATACCGATGTCGGTGCCGAATCGGCGGTACGCCGAAACCAGGGTGTCGTCGGCGCCTGCGAGCGCCGCGCCGAGGTGCAGGGGCCGCTCGATGGTGTACGCCGCCGTCTTGTACCGATTCACCTTCATGGCGGCGTCGATCGACTCGTCCGCCCGGGCCTCGTTGCTGATGTCGAGGAACTGCCCCCCGAGCACCTCGGTGCGCATCGCGGACCAGATGGGGGAGATGCGGGCCGACGCGTCCGGGGTGATGCCGGAGTCGCGGATCATGTCGTCGGCCCAGGCCAGCGCGAGATCGCCGAGGAGGATCGCGACGCTCTCGCCGAAGTGAGCGGAATCACCGCTCCACGCCCCGGCGCGGTGCTGTTCCGCGAACTCGACGTGGACGGTCGGGAACCCGCGGCGCGTCGTGGAGGCGTCGATGATGTCGTCGTGGACCAGCGCGCAGGCCTGAACCAGTTCCAGCGCGGAGCAGGCGCGGAGCACGGGTCCGGCGTCGGGGCCGCGCGCGTCGCCGCCCGCCCCGAGCCAGCCGGTCCACGCGAAGGCCGGGCGGACCCGCTTGCCTCCGCGCAGGACGAAGTCTTCGAGCGTGGTCACGGCCTCGCGGTAACCACCACCCACGGAGTCGACGAGGTCCTGCCGGCTGGTGAAGAAGTCGCGAAGCGCATTTTCGACCTCGGCCGCGAGGGCGGCGGGGCGCGTTCCAACGGACAGTGTTGCCTCCAGGATCGAATTCTCGCGTGCGCGCCGAGACCGGCGACAGGCGTCGACACCACCATAGTGGGCGCCCTCCCGGGTGGCCGGATACCCGGATCCCGCCGCCCGCGCAGACGCAGTGGGTGCATTGCCCCGGGCACTACCTATGCTGGACGGGTGACATTCGATTCCGTCAGGGGGCGGGCCAGCGAAGGTTGGGTGACCCGCACTCCGTCCATCGTCGACCGGATCCGGTCGTCCAGCGACGGACGGGTCCCCTTTTCCGTCGAGTTCTCGCCGCCGCGTGACGAGGCCGCCGAGGCTCGCCTGTGGCGTGCCGTCCGGGAGTTCGAGCGGATGGGTCCGGCCTTCGTGTCCATGACCTACGGTGCGGGCGGGTCGACGCGGGACCGCACGGTCCGCGTCACCGGGCAGCTCGCCGAGGAGACCACCCTCCTGCCGGTCGCGCACCTCACGGCCGTGTCGCACAGTGTCGACGAACTGCGGTCGATGGTCGGCGCCTACGCCGACCGCGGAATCAGCAACATCCTGGTCCTGCGCGGCGACCCGCCCGGTGACCCGCTGGGCGAGTGGGAGAAGCATCCGGACGGAGTCGAGTACGCCGAGGACCTCGTCCGGCTCGTTCGCGACCTCGGCGACTTCCATGTGGGCGTCGCGTCGTTCCCGGAAGGCCACTACCGGGCGCCCGATCTCGCGCACGACACCCGGTACCTGGTGTCGAAGCTGCGGGCAGGCGCCGAGTACTCGATCACCCAGATGTTCTTCGACGTGGACGACTACCTGCGGCTACGCGACCGGGTGTCGGCGTACGACCCCGAACAGGGCGCCAAGCCGATCATCCCCGAGATCATGCCGATCACGTCGCTGCGGTCGGTCCGCCGCGTGCTCGAACTGTCGGGGTCGCGTCTCCCGGCGCACCTCGAGAAGCGTCTCGCCGCGGCTGCCGGGGACGGTCCGGAGGAGAACCGCGCCGCCGTGCGCGAGATCGGCATCGACGTCGCCACCGAGATGAGCGAACGCCTCATCGCGGAGGGCGCACCCGGCCTGCACTTCATCACCCTCAACTTCGCGCGCGCCACGAGCGAGGTGCTGGCCCGGCTCGGCGACAAGGTCGGGTCGGGTGTGGCGGATCCCGCCGCGGTCACCCCGGCGCGGGTCAGCTGAGGCTCCGCCCCTTCCACCGGGTGCGCCCGCGGCGGTGATTGCGGTGTGACGACACCGTCAGTGCCGTCACCGCGGCGACGGACAGCGGGTGCGCGACCGCCCCGGCCACGTCGGCGGCGGTGATGCGGCCACCGCGTTCGAGTGCCCGGGCGCACAGCCGCGACGTCGTGGCCGCGAGATATCCCACCGCACCCCACCGGCGCACGCGTCCCCGTCCGGCCGCGAACGCGACCGGCGGCGCGAGGTACGCCACACTCGCCGCACCGAGGACCGCCGCGGCGCCGAGGCGGGAGCCGAATGCCGTCCACAGCCAGCGGTCGTAACCGCGGCGCAGCGCGCCGGCGTCCTCGTACATCCGGCACGACGCCGACCGGCCGGCCACGACCAGTGCGGTCGCGTGACCCCGAGTGCGGAGCAGCCGCGCGATGTCGAGGTCCTCGATCACGCTGTCCACGACGGCCCGGTGACCTCCGACCCTGCGGTACGCGGCGGAATCGAACACCATGAACTGCCCGCAGCCCACCGCCGTCGACGGGCGCCGCGACCGTCCGGCCACGCGGATCGGCAGCGTCGCCGCCCACGACCACGCGAGCAGCGGCTGCACCAGCGCCTCGGTCACCGACCCCGCCTGCTGGAACGGCCACGGGCAGACCAGCGCGGCCTCGGACTCGCGCAGTGCGGCGCAGGCGGCCTTCAGGGCACCCGGACGCAACCGCACATCGGCGTCGAGGAACACGAGTATCCCGCCGTCGCCGCGGCCCCGGGCGAAGGCGTGCTCACTCAGCCGATGGCAGGCCGCGGGTTTGCCCACCCAGCCCGGCGGCGGTTCCGCGGTCCCCCGCACCACGGAGAAGCGGGGGTCCGCGCCGCTCGCAGCGTCCGCGACGTCGGCGGTCCCGTCCGTGGAGGCGTCGTCGTAGACGAACACCCGCAGATCGTCGACGCCTCGCTGTTCTCGCAGGTCACCGATCAGGTCCGGCAGCCGGTCACGTTCGTCCCGGGCCGGGATGCAGACGGTGACGGGTTCGGTGACCGGGCGGGCCGCCGTGGGGAGGCGCGGGGCGCGGCACAGGTTGACGACGGTGGTGGCGAGTCCGAGAACCGAGATCAGGGAGCCGATCCGGACGACCCGCTCGATCGGGCGAGAGGTCACACCTCCGAGTGGTCCCGTGCGCGACCGCTGCCGATCACCGGATCCTTGTTGCGGGCCATCCAGGCCAGCGCACCGACGATCACGGCGACGCCCAGCGTCACGCCGGCCATGATGCCCGCCCAGCCCGCGAAGCTGCGGGTGCTCGGGTCCGAGTAGCGCACCTCGGCGCGGATCGTCGAGGTGTCGCCGGCGGGAAGTTTCCACGACACGATCGAGTCGCCCTCGCGGGTGCCGTTGGTGGTGGCGACGCGCGCCGGGAAGGCGATCGTGAACTGCACGTCCGTGCCCTGCGCGGGGACCGAACTGAGATCGGCCTTCCCGTCGAGGGTCACGAGGTCGCCGGTCCGCTGGAGCGAGATCTGGAAACTCCCGTTGGCCTGCTCCGACATGGTGCCGAGCTGCTGCACGTCGCCGAACGTGAGGTCGCTGAAGAACGCCTGGCTGCCGACGTACCCGTCCTTCTTGTACTCCTGGACGCGCACCTTGTCCGACAGCGAGTCGGGCGGAGTGAGTTGCGGGCCCTTGTCCTGATCGTTCGCCGGCACGGCGGCGGCCACGATCTGGCCGGAGACCCGGTCGTCGGCGGACACCCCCATCGACACCTGAACCCGCAGGCATCCCGCGAGGAGGGGCACGAGGAGGAGCCCGAGGGCCGCGAGGGACAAAGCCCTCCGCGAGCGGGTCGAGGTCGGAACTGAGGGCGGCTGCACAGTCGTATCGTGCCAGGGGAGTGGATCGGTGTCAGGCGTGAGGGTGCGTGTCGTGGGTCCCGGGTCGCCGGGCGCGCGGCCGAAGCAGCGACACGAGCAGCGGAACTCCCAGGATTCCCATCGCCAACCACCCGTAGATCGCCGAATACCGCAACTCGGGAGAGCCCAGGAACACCGAGTGGGCCAGCGCCGAACCGAGCCACGTCCACAGGAACAACCCGATCGGGACACCGTCACGGTGCCGGGTCCCGGCGTCCAGTCGACGGTCGATGCGGTCCACGGCGACGGCCATCACGGCCGCGACGACGAACCACCCGGCGTAGTTGGTCAGCGGAATGTGCTCGATACCGGGCAGGCCGGCGTCGGTGACACACCAGCGCCACTGCCCGTCCGCGACCATCTGCGGGTCGAGGTACAGGTCCCAGCCGACCACCCCGATCGTCGTCAGCGCGATGCGCGTCAGCCGTCGACGCGGACCGCGCGCGAGCACGGACGCCACACACCACACCGGATAGAACCCGGCCGTCCACGCGAACGGCACCACGAGAGGCACCCCCGCGAGTGCGGGCCCAAGCCGGTCGACGCTGTAGTCGTAGCAGCCGTAGGGGAAGCCGGTGGCCGTGCCGACGACCTCGGAGCACAGACCGAGCCCTGCGGTGACGAGCACCAGTCCCACCGTCCAGCGGGCACCCCGGGTCACGGCCGCGTGGGTGACGGACGCCGCGGCCAGCAGCGCGACGACGAGCACGGTGACCACGTCGCGGGTACTGCCGTGCACCAGCGGGTAGACGATCTGCGCCGCGACCGCCGCGCCGGCGAGGATCAGGGGCAGGCGGGAGGTCATCGCCGGCGTCGCAGGCGTCCCAGGCCCCGCCGGTCGTCGTGGAGCGCGATGCGTGCGGCGCTGCGACCGCTCGCGCCGGACACCCCGCCGCCCGGGTGGGTGGAGGCGCCGGTGAGGTACAGGCGGTCGGCGCCCGGCACCCGGTGCCCGGACAGTTCGGGGAGGGGACGCCACATCATCATCTGGTCCAGCGACATCTCCACGTGCATGACGTTGCCGCC
The DNA here is from genome assembly GCF_058628105.1 of Rhodococcus sp. G6(2025). Classification (NCBI taxonomy): domain Bacteria; kingdom Bacillati; phylum Actinomycetota; class Actinomycetes; order Mycobacteriales; family Nocardiaceae; genus Rhodococcus; species Rhodococcus sp. G6(2025). The sequence goes on along the minus strand of NZ_CP179750.1, from coordinate 5,308,646 downwards.
GAGCAACCCCATCTCGTCTTCGAGGTCCTGCGGCGACTGCACGTGCCGGTCGAGGACGGACTGACCGAAACCGGGTGCCAGCGCGTCGATCTCGGCGACGATCCGATCGGCCTCCGGTCCGGCGAGGTCGCTCCAGCGCCTGCCGCCGCTCAGCCGGTACGGCTGCCACTGCGACCACAGGGTCACCTGGTGCCTGCCCTCGGGTGCGATGGTGGGGTCGAGGCCACTGAAGCTCATTCCCAGCACCGCGGGCCGCGGCGGGAGTTCCCCGGCGAGCGCCGCGCCGTGCGCGAGCCGCAGGTGCGCGCGATCCGAGACCAGTAGCTGGAGCCCGTGGGTGACCGAGGCGTCGGGCGCACTCGGATAGGCGGGGAGGGCGTCGGTGGCCAACCGCACCACCATCCCGATCCCCGGGCCGACGCGGATCCGGCGACGCCACCGGTGGAGGGTCTGCGCGTCGTACCCGCCGCGCTCGAGCAGGCCGAGTGTGGTCAGCACGTGACAGCCCGCGATCACGGCCCGTGAGCGGATCTCCCGCCCGGACGCCGTCCGCGTCGTCCAGGAGTCGCCGTCGCGGCTCAACGAGACCACCGAGTCGCCGAGCGAGACGGTCCCGGAGTCGGCCCGCAGCCTCGCGGCGAGAGCCGCGGTCAGGGCTCCGCTGCCGCCGACGGCACGGCCGGGCGGAATGGTGTGCATCAGCGCCGCGAATCCGACCATCGGCGCCGTCCCCGGCTCCGACATCGGCGGACCGGACTGGGCGCCGAACCATGCGAGGGCGGCCTTGAGACGCTCGTCGTCGAAGTACTCGTCGAGCAGCGCGTCGCCGGAACCGAGGAACTGCCGGGACAGGTCGCTGCCGCCGCCGCCCGTGTCGAGCCCCCAGAACGACGAGAGCAGCGCAGGCCCGGTCGGCGGGTTCGAGAACGCGCGCATGACGCGTGCGCTGCGCGGACCCCACACCGCCACGAACCGGCGGTACGCGTCGGCATCCGCGGCGCCGCAGGATTCCTCGATGGACCGGCACGTCGCATCCAGGCTGCGGCGGAACACGATGCCCGGCCGATCCGTACCCGCCGGGGCGGGGGCGAACGCCCACGGATCGCAGTCGAGGTACCGCAGTCCGTGCGAACCGAGATCGAGTTCCTCGACGATCCCCGTGTGACGGACCATGATGTGCGCGGACGACCCGCGGTCGACCTTGTACCCGGGGAAGCGTTCCACCGTGGACACCGCGCCGCCGAGCACGGTGTCGCGTTCGATCACCTCGACCGACCAGCCGGATCGCGCGAGGTAACACGCCGACACGAGGGCGTTGTGTCCCGACCCCACCACCACCGCGTCGATCACAGGGGAAGCCCGCGTCCCAGCACCGCGAACGGCCGGTTGTCCCCGGCGAATCGGAAGTGGCGCAGGACGTCTCTGAAGCCGAGGCGGCGATACAGCCGCCAGGCGCGGTTGTCCTCGTCCGCCACTTCGGGGGTGGAGAGCAGCACCCCGCGTTCGGGCCTGCGTTCGAGGAGGCGGAGGAGCAGGGTCTCGCCGAGTCGGTGTCCCTGGGCGTCCGGGTGGACGTGGAGTTCGGTGAGTTCGAAGTAGTTGCCGAGGATCACGTCGATCTGGTCCCGGGTCCACCCCGTGTGGCGCAGACCCGAACGGACCTGCTGGTGCCACCACTGTTCGGGCGCCCCGCGGTAGCCGTAGGCGACGGCGACGAGCCGGGCGGCCCCGTTGTCGGTGGATCCGTCACCGGCCGGGACGAGCGCGCCGACGCCCCGCCACCCCGAACGCTGCAGGTGCTCGTTCCACATCGGCGCCCGGTGGTATTCGGTGCCGTGGGGATAGCCCATGGCGGCGACGTAGATCGACAGCGCCTCGTGCAGGCGGTCGCGGAACTCGGTGGCCGAGAGTTCGACCACGAGCGGAGTCTGGTCAGCGTTCGTGTCGACCGGTCTCACCTTTCTCTTGACGACGTGTCGGTGGGTCCAGCTATATTGAATAGGTCGAACAGATGTTCGATAGCGGGGATCCGGCGATGCTCGAGGGAAGCGAGCATCGCCGGCCCCCGAACTCACGACCTGACTACGCCCGGCGGGGTGGTTGCACCGGGGTTTTGGAGGTGTTCGAAGTGATGACGAACCCGGTCACGGGACCGACCTCTGGGAACTCACGCCGACCGGGTGACGTACGCAACCCGGGCTCCAGGCGGGGTTCGGTGCTGCTCGATCGCGCCGACGCGCTCCTCGCTCAATCGGTGGGGGCCGGTGGGCCGGCGGATCGATTCCACAGCGCGTATCTGGCCGCGCTCCGCGGGGCGGGCGCAGTGCTGGCCGCCGTCGAGGGGCCCGCGGCGGGGCGCAGACGGACACGAACGCGTAACGCCTGGGTTCTCATGGCCGACGCGGCGCCCGAATTCGTGAACTGGGCCGACTACTTCGCCGGGCACTCCGCCACCCGCGCCGCGATCGAGGCGGGAATGTCGCGAACCCTCACCGATCTCGAGGCCGACGAGTTCTTCGTCGAGGTCGGACGCTTTCTCCAGGCCGTCGAAGATCACATCGGACGTGGCGCGGGTCTCGATCTGCGGGCGTCCTAGTCGGCGGCGGGCCCGGAAACGGCGGGAAAACGGTGGGACGTCCGCGACATTGCGGTGCCCCGAACGGGGTTCGGTGCGGGAGTCCGTAAGGTTGGTCGGGAACTCGTACGTGGAGTAGGTGGTACGGGGATCGAACTGCTCGTATTATTAAATCTAGGTAGCCGCCAAAGTCGGTTACCCACCGTCTCGCACCGTGAGGCGGTGGCCAACACTCCAGTGCCGGGGGAGGTACCGTGCCACTCTCCGAGCACGAGCAGCGCATGCTCGACCAGATCGAGAGCGCTCTCTACGCCGAGGATCCCAAGTTCGCCTCCACTGTGCGAGGCGGTCGCATGCGTGCGGCATCGAGTCGTCGTCGATTGCAGGCGGTGGCCCTGTTCGTTCTGGGGCTGGTCCTGCTCATCGCCGGCGTCGCCCTTCCGATCAAGCCGGGCGGTTTTCCCGTCATCAGCCTGATCGGCTTCATCGTCATGTTCGGTGCCGGAGTCCTCCTCCTGTGGGGTGGAGGAAAGAGCAAGTCCGGACAGTCCTCACGTGGTGGCTCGACCACGCAAGGTGAGACCGGCCGTGCCGATCGCGGTAAGCCCCGAAGCGGGCGCAAGAGTGGCGGATTCTCGTCGCGAATGGAAGACCGCTTCAAGAAGAGATTCGAGCAGGAGTAGTACTACCCGCTCAGCAGCCCAGTGGCGGCGTGGCATGTGATGCCGCGCCGCCACTGCTGTGTCGGGGCCCGGTCCCGGGTCGCCCGGGTGCGGAGGCGGGTCGATCCGGTGGGGCCAGTGAACCGTCCCGCCCACGAATCCCCACCCTCACCCACCCCGTTTCCCCACTTTCCCCCCTCTGCTCCGCGACGAACCGCGAGACGGGGGCGCCGCCCCCTCGCGTTGGGCTTTCACCTGGGCTTTTGCGCCATCCTGCCCTGTTGTGGGGACGAGCCCGATCGGCTCCGCTCGTGGCGGTGATCACGTCGGGAATTTTCCCCCACCATCTGCAATGAGCGTTGACCAGCAAGTATTGGGCAAATTGGGGAACAACACGCCGTTATCCACCTTGTGGGTGGGGGAAAGTGGGGTACTGTGGTGCGCAGCGGGGAGCGAAGGTGAACCGCCCGGGCATACGGCGTTCGATATGAACGCGGTGGGAGGTGTCGAGTGTTTCTCGGTACCTACACGCCGAAGCTCGACGACAAGGGGCGGCTCACGTTGCCCGCAAAGTTCCGGGATGCGCTGGCGGGAGGGTTGATGGTCACCAAGGGTCAGGATCACAGCCTCGCGGTGTATCCCCGGGAAGAGTTCACCGCTCTCGCACGCAAGGCCGCGGCCGCGTCGAGAAGCGATCCGGAGGCGCGAGCCTTCGTTCGCGGACTGGCGGCAGGTACCGACGAGCAGCACGCAGATGCCCAGGGGCGCATCACCCTCTCGGCAGATCACCGTCGTTACGCGGGTCTCTCCAAGGACTGCGTAGTGATCGGTTCGGTCGATTTCCTCGAAATCTGGGATGCGCAAGCCTGGCAGACCTACGTCGAGGCGAACGAGGAGAACTACTCGCAGGCAACAGGAGTCGCGCTCGGCGAGATCGTCTGAGCGTGACCGCGTCCCCGCGAATGCCGCGAGGCCTCTGTCCGACGGAACCCTGACGCACTTCCCCAGCGCCAGGTTTTCATTTCGGGCAGGGACCTCGAAGCATTCGCCACGGCAACTGGCCGACAAGAGAAGGTCGAGCAGTGAACCCCGGCACCGGGCACTTCACCCGCACCACAGAGCAGGAGCCGGAGGGATCATGGTGGATCACGAGGGGGAAGATTCCTCGCCCGCCGATGGTTTCGGTCACATTCCGGTTCTGCTTCACCGCGCCGACGAACTGCTGGGCCCCGCCCTCACCGTGAACGACCCGCAGGGCGGGGGAGCCGTCATGATCGACGCGACCCTCGGTCTCGGCGGACACTCCGAGCACTTCCTGCGGACCTACCCTCAGCTGAGGCTCATCGCCCTCGACCGAGATCCGCACGCGCTCGAGATCGCCGGCGGACGGCTCGCACCGTTCGCCGATCGCATCACGTTCGTGCACACCCGCTACGACGGCATCGAGGACGCGCTCGACCAGGCGGGCCTGCCCGCTCAGGAGTCGGTGCACGGGATCCTCTTCGACCTCGGCGTTTCCTCGATGCAGCTCGACGAATCGGATCGGGGGTTCGCGTATTCGATCGACGCGCCCCTCGACATGCGGATGGACCCGACCACCGGCATCACCGCGGCCGAGGTCCTCAACACGTACAGCCACGGAGATCTCGCTCGTATCCTCAGCACGTACGGCGAGGAGCGCTTCGCGGGCAAGATCGCGTCGGAGATCGTCCGGCAGCGCGCGAAGGAGCCGTTCACCACCAGCGCAGCGCTGGTCGAACTGCTGTACCGCTCCATTCCTGCGGCGACCCGCCGTACCGGGGGACATCCCGCCAAGCGGACGTTCCAGGCCCTTCGAGTGGAGGTCAACGGCGAGCTCGATTCACTGCGCGCCGCGGTCCCGGCTGCACTCGACGCGTTGACCGTCGGGGGACGCGTCGTGTTCATGTCGTACCAATCCCTGGAAGACCGGGTCGTCAAGCAGGAAATCACTCCCAGGTCGAAGTCGAAGAGCCCCGAGGGGCTTCCTGTCGAACTACCGGGGATGGGACCGGAGTTCCGGATCCTCACACGGGGGGCGGAGCGGGCGTCCGAACAGGAAGTCGAAGAGAACCCACGATCAGCCCCGGTGCGTTTGCGCGCTGCAGAAAGAATTGCCAGGAGGTCGGCGGCATGACGGTTCAGGTGAGTTCCACCGAGATGCGGCCCGCGCGGGCGGCCAACCGGACGGGCGCGGCTGAGCGGGCGTACAAGAAGCGCACCCAGCGTGCGGCCGTGCACAGTGGGTCCGCGATCGCCGTCTCCGGCAAGAACCGCACCGGTACGCTCACCGCCCGCATCCCGTTCGTGGCGACGATCCTCGTTCTGCTCGCCATGGGTCTGGCCATGACACTGCTGCTGACCACCCGCTCCGCCGAGGACTCGTACCAGCTGAGCGCCGCCCGCGCTCACAACCAGTCACTCGCGGAGGAGAAGGCCGCGCTGCAGCGTGACGTCGAGACCGCCAACTCCGCCCCGAAACTGGCAGAGGAAGCGGCCAAGCTCGGCATGGTGCCCGCCAACGATCCCGCTCGCCTCGTCGTCCACCCCGACGGCAGCGTCGAGGTCGTCGGAAAGCCGGCCCCGGCGTCCGGTGCACCCGTGCCGCCGCTGGATGCCGCTGTCCCGCCCACCCAGCGCGGCAACGCCGTCGCGACCGCCCCCAACCGCGGGACGACGACGCAGTCGCCGCGCGCCACGCCGCAGCCCGGCAATGGCACGGAGATCCAAGCTCAGGGTGAACAATTGGTTCCCGTGATCCCCTCGACCACCGCTCCGACGACTGCTCCACCGTCCGGCGGTCGCCGGTGAATCGAAGCGCACCGAGAAGTCGTCCCCGGCGCCCCAAGGGCGCCGGTTCGGCGTCCTTTCCGTTCAGGCAACGGTACGGACGCCTGGTGATGTTCTTGGCGCTCGGCCTCGCCGCAGTGCAGCTTCTGTGGATCCAGGTCATCGACGCACCACAACTGTCCGCGGAGGCGGCGAACCAGCGCACCACCACCGAGGTGGATCCGGCGCTGCGCGGGTCGATCACCGACCGCAACTCCAACCCCATTGCGTTCACGATGGAAGCGAAGGCCCTGACGTTCCAGCCCGCACGGGTGCGGAAGGAACTCGAGGAGGCGAAGGCCAAGAGCGACACCGCCCCCGACGTCGACTCCCGTCTCGACGCGATCGCGAAGGAGATCCACGACCGGCTCGGCGACGCCGCACCCGAGAAGGATCTGAAGGAGAAACTGCACGGCGACGACACGTTCGTCTATCTCGCGCGCAGCGTCGACCCCAACATCGCGGCGCAGATCAGCGACAAGTTCCCGGAGGTCGGACTCGAACGCCAGGACATCCGCGAGTATCCGGGCGGATCCCTTGCCGCCAACCTCGTCGGCGCCACCGGCTGGGACGGCCACGGACTGCTCGGCCTCGAGGACTCGCTCGACTCCACCCTGGCAGGCACCGACGGCTCCCAGACCTACGACCGGGGCTCCGACGGCGCGGTGATTCCCGGCAGCTGGCGTGACAAGCAACCGGCGGTGGACGGGTCGAGCGTCGAGCTCACCATCGACTCCGACCTGCAGTACTACGTTCAGCAGCAGGTGCAGATGGCCAAGGACAAGTCCGGTGCGAAGGACGCCTCGGCGGTCGTGCTCGACTCCCACACCGGTGAGGTGCTCGCGATGTCGAACGACAGCACGTTCAACCCGGCGATCGGGGTGGGCAACAATCCGCGGACCGCGGAGATGGGCAACCTGTCGGTGAGCACGCCGTTCGAACCGGGCTCCGTCAACAAGATCGTCACCGCGGCCGCCGCGATCGAGTACGGGCTGACCACACCGGACGAGGTTCTCGAAGTTCCCGGCAACATTCAGATGTCGGGTGTGTCGGTGAAGGACGCGTGGGACCACGGGGTCGCCCCGTACACGGCCACGGGTGTGTTCGGGAAGTCCTCGAACGTGGGCACCCTGATGCTCGCCCAGCGGGTGGGGGAGGACCGCTACGCGGACATGCTGTCCAGGTTCGGTCTCGGCCAGCGCACCGACGTCGGGCTACCCGGTGAGAGCGCCGGCAACGTCCCCAGCCGCGACCAGTGGTCGGGGGGCACGTTCGCGAACCTGCCGATCGGTCAGGGCCTGTCGATGACACTGCTGCAGATGACCGGCATGTACCAGGCGATCGCCAACGACGGCGTTCGCATCCCGCCGCGCATCGTCAAGGCGACCGTCGACGCGTCGGGGAACCGGACGGAGACCGAGGCGCCCGAGGAGGTGACGGTCGTCAGCCCCCAGACCGCGTCCACCGTCCGTGACATGTTCCGCTCCGTCACCCAGAACGACACGGGCAACCAGCGCGGCACCGGGGTGCAGGCAGCCGTCGACGGGTACCAGATCAGTGGCAAGACGGGCACCGCGCAGCAGGTCGACCCCGCCTGCAAGTGCTACTCGAACTCGAACTACTGGATCACGTTCGCCGGGATCGCCCCCGCCGACAACCCGCGGTACGTCGTCGGAATCATGCTGAACGCGCCGACACGCAGCGCGGACGGTTCCGGCGGCCAATCCGCGGCGCCGCTGTTCCACAACATCGCGTCCTGGATGTTGCAGCGCGACAGCGTGCCGATGTCCCCGGACCCCGGACGCAGGCTGGTGCTGCAGGCCGATTGAGCGAAGGTCGGCCGAATCGGGTTCCGAGAGCGCTCGCGGTAATCTGACACGTCGGCCGTTCAGTAGACACGGACTTTCCCGTGGACGCAGGGAACTGCCGAGGTAGCACGCTGTATCGATCCGTGCACTATGCCGTTGTCAGTGAGAGTCGACATCCGAGAGGAACCCGGTGCCTGTTCCGTCCCGCCCGCAGTCGGCGTCAGTGGAGGTGAAGGTCACAGACAGCCTTCGCCCCGCCCAGCCGGTCCGTACCACGGTGAGCGCTCTGGCAGCGCTCGCCGGAGCGAGGGTCGAGGCACCCACCGGAACCGCCGAGCACGTCATCGTCACCGGGGTGGATCTCCGCGCCCAGGGGATCGTCGAGGGCGATCTGTTTGCGGCCCTTCCCGGGGCCCGCGCGCACGGCGCGGAATTCGCCGCCGACGCTCTCGCACGCGGCGCGACCGCGATCCTCACCGACGAGGCCGGATTCGCGCTGGTGTCCGCGCTGGGCTCGGACATGCCGGTGCTCGTCCACGACGACCCACGCGGCGTCCTCGGTGAGCTGTCGGCAACCATTTACGGCCGGCCCTCGGAGAAGATGCAGGTCATCGGCATCACCGGAACGTCAGGGAAGACCACGACCTCGTATCTCGTCGAAGCCGCACTCACCGCCGCGGGGCGGACGACCGGTCTCGTGGGCACCATCGAGACCCGGATGAGTGGCCGCCGGGTGCCGAGCGCACTGACGACCCCCGAGGCGCCGCAGCTCCACGCCCTGTTCGCCGTGATGCTCGAGCAGGGGATCGACACCGTCGTGATGGAGGTGTCCAGCCACGCGCTGTCGCTCGGCCGCGTCGACGGAGTCCGCTTCGATGTGGGCGCCTTCACGAACCTCTCCCAGGACCACCTGGACTTCCACCGCGACTTCGAGGACTACTTCGCGGCGAAGGCGCGGCTCTTCGCGGCCGATTCGTCCGTGCACGCCCAGCACGCCGTCATCTGCATCGACGACGTGTGGGGACAGCGGATGGCCGACGTCGCCCGCGGTGCGCACTCGATCGTGACGACGGTCGCGACCACGCCGGACCGCGAGGGCGCGGTGTGGACGGCGGGCCCGGCGACGGTGTCGCTCTCGGGCTCGCAGACCTTCGCGCTCACCACGGCCGAGGGCACGACACTCGACGTGGAGCTCCGTCTGCCGGGGCAGTACAACGTCGCCAACGCTTCCCTCGCCGTCGCACTGTGCGCGGCGCTGGGTGTCGATCCGCGCGACGCCGCCCGGGGCATCGCCGGGGTCGACGTGCCGGGCCGGGTGCAGCGGATCGACCGGGGACAGGACTTCCTCGCCGTCGTCGACTACGCGCACAAGCCCGCAGCGGTCGAGGCCGTGATCGCGACGCTGCGCGAGCAGGTGCGCGGTCGCGTCGCCGTCGTCGTGGGTGCGGGCGGCGACCGCGACGCAGGCAAGCGGCCGCTGATGGGCGCCGCGGCCGCGCGCGGTGCCGACCTGCTGATCATCACGGACGACAACCCCCGCACCGAGGATCCGGCGAAGATCAGGGCCGCGGTCCGCGAGGGCGCTCTCGGAGTGCCCGAATCCGAGCGGGGACAGGTGTGGGAAGTAGCGGACCGAGCGAAGGCGATCGCCGACGCCGTCGGCTGGGCGCAGGCAGGCGACGTGGTTCTGGTCGCAGGCAAGGGACACGAGATCGGTCAGGAGATACACGGGGTGAAGTACCCATTTGACGACCGCGACGTACTGGGCGACGCGATCGAGCGACAGGTCGGAGGAGCGCGATGATCCCGATGACACTCGCTCGCATCGCCGAGATCGTGGGCGGCGAACTGCACGACGTCGCCGATCCGTCGGCCGAGGTGACGGGAACGGTGGAGTTCGACTCGCGCAAGGTCACCGCCGGGGGGCTGTTCCTCGCCCTGCCCGGCGCCCACGTGGACGGCCACGATCACGCGGCGTCGGCGGTCGAGGCCGGTGCGGTCGCAGTCCTGGCCGCGCGCCCGGTCGGCGTCCCCGCGATCGTCGTCACCCCGACGCCCAGCGACATCCCGAGCAAGGCGATGGCTCTCGAACACGACACCGACGGATCGGGCGCCGCCGTGCTCGCGGCCCTCGCGAAGCTCGCGCGCGCCTCCGTCGACGGCCTCACCGCGAAGGGGCTGACCGTCGTCGGCGTCACCGGATCGGCGGGAAAGACGTCGACCAAGGATCTGCTCGCCGCCGTCCTGCGCCCCCTCGGCCCCGTCGTCGCGCCGCCCGGATCGTTCAACAACGAACTCGGCCACCCGTGGACCGCGCTGCGCGCGGACGCGGACACGGGATTTCTGGTTCTGGAGATGTCGGCCCGCGGCCGCGGCCACATCGCCTCCCTCGCGAACATCGCACCCCCGAAGATCGGGGTCGTCCTCAACGTGGGTACGGCGCACCTCGGCGAATTCGGTTCGCGTGACGCGATCGCCGCCGCCAAGGGCGAACTCGCGGAGTCGCTGCCCTCGGCGGACGAGGGTGGTGTCGCGATCCTCAACGCCGACGATCCGCTGGTGGCAGCCATGGCCCCGCGCACGTCGGCCCGTGTGGTCCTCGTCGGCCGGTCGGAGTCCGCGCACGTGCGGGCCACCGACATCGTGCTCGACGAGAAGGCAAGGGCGCGTTTCACTCTCACGGCGCCGGTGGGCAGTGTCGCCGTCGAGCTCGCCGTGCACGGCGAACACCAGGTCGGCAACGCGCTCGCCGCAGCGGCGGTGGCGCTCGAATGCGGGGCGGACCTCGAGCAGATCGCGCAGGCCCTCTCCGGTGCCGCCGCCGTCTCGGCGCGCCGGATGGACGTCCGCGACCGGCCGGACGGTGTGACCGTCGTCAACGATTCGTACAACGCGAACCCCGACTCGATGCGGGCGGCCCTGAAGGCGCTGGTGTCGATGGCCAGGATGGGCCGGGGTGCGGCGCGCCGGAGTTGGGCGGTGCTCGGAGAAATGGCCGAGCTGGGTCCAGAATCAGTGGTCGAACACGACGCCATCGGCAGATTCGCCGTCCGACTGGACGTGAGCAGGCTGATCATCGTCGGAACCGGCAGGCCCGCCCGCGCCATGCATCAGGGTGCGGTCATGGAGGGTTCGTGGGGTGAGGAGTCGATCCTCGTCCCCGACATCGCCGGTGCGGTCGCCTTGCTCGAAGCGGAACTGGCGCCGGGTGATCTGGTGCTGGTCAAGGCGTCGCAGTCCATCGGATTGTGGGAGGTCGCGGACACGGTGTTGGCGGGAAGCACGGGACAGAAGGGTTCGGAGGCTACGCGGTGAGACAGATCCTCTTCGCGGCGGGCATCGCGCTCGCCGTCTCGATTCTGCTGACCCCCGTTCTCATCAAGGCCTTCTCCCGTCAGGGATTCGGCCAGGAGATCCGTGTCGAAGGTCCGGCGAGCCACCAGTCGAAGCGCGGCACCCCGACGATGGGTGGCGTCGCCATCCTCGCCGGACTGTGGGCCGGCTACTGGGGTTCGCACCTGATCGGCATCGGCTACAACGCGGACGGGCCGTCGGCATCGGGACTGCTGGTTCTCGGTCTCACGACGGCGCTCGGCGGGGTCGGGTTCCTCGACGACTTCATCAAGATCCGCAAGCAGCGCAACCTCGGACTGAACAAGACGGCGAAGCTGGTCGGACAGCTCATCGCGGCAGTGGCGTTCGGCATTCTCGCGCTGCAGTTCCGCGGCGCGAACGACCTCACACCGGGCAGCGAGCACCTGTCGTACGTGCGTGACATCGCGACGGTCACGATGGGCTCCGTCGTGTTCGTCGCGTTCTGCTACCTCCTGGTGAGCGCCTGGTCGAACGCGGTCAATCTCACCGACGGCCTCGACGGTCTCGCTGCCGGGTCCATGAGCCTGGTCCTCGGCGCGTACGTGATCATCACGTTCTGGCAGTACCGCAACGCGTGCGAGACGAGCCCCGGCAAGGGCTGCTACGACGTCCGAGATCCGCTCGACCTGGCCCTGATCTGCGCGGCCGGTGCCGGTGCGTGCATCGGATTCCTGTGGTGGAACGCGGCGCCCGCGAAGATCTTCATGGGCGACACCGGTTCGCTGGCACTCGGCGGCATGCTCGCCGGACTGTCGATCACGACGCGCACCGAACTGCTGATGGTCGTGATCGGCGCGCTGTTCGTCGCCGAGGCGGCATCGGTCGTGATCCAGGTCGCGGTGTTCCGGTCGAGCCGAAGACGAGTGTTCCGGATGGCTCCGTTCCACCACCACTTCGAACTCGCAGGGTGGGCGGAAACCACGGTGATCATCCGGTTCTGGTTGTTGGCCGCCATCGCCTCCGCGATCGGGCTCGCGCTGTTCTACAGCGAGTACCTGGCAGCGATCGGGGGCTGACGACGTGGCAGAGGAACACGGCGGGCTCGACTGGTTGCGGGGTCGCAGCGTCCTCGTCGCCGGTGCGGGTGTCTCCGGCCGGGCCACCATCGAACCTCTTCGTGACCTCGGTGCGCTCGTCACCGTGACCGACGCAAACGTCGACGCCCTCGCCGAGTGCGCGCGGCTCGGCGCCGCGACCGTCCCGATCGACGATCTGCTCGCCGAGCGGGACCGGGTCGCCGAGTTCGCGCTGGTCGTGACGAGCCCGGGGTTCCGCCCGGACGCACCGCTGCTCTCGCTCGCCGCCGGGGACGGGGTACCGATCTGGGGCGACATCGAGTTCTCGTGGCACGTGGACCGGGCCGGGCTCTACGGCCCGCCGCGACGGTGGCTGGTGGTCACCGGCACCAACGGCAAGACCACGACGACCTCCATGCTGCAGTCCATCCTCGAGGCGGCCGAGCTGCCGAGCCTGGCCTGCGGCAACATCGGGCTTCCGGTGCTCGACGCCCTGCGGCACACCGAACCCCGGGCGGAGGCGCTGGCGGTCGAACTCTCGTCGTTCCAGCTGCACTGGGCGCCGTCGGTCCGGCCGGCCGCAGGCGCGATCCTCAATATCGCCGAAGATCATCTGGACTGGCACGGCGGGATGCAGCCGTACATCGATGCGAAGGCGCGCGCCCTGACCGGTGAGGTCGCGGTGCTGGGCCTCGACGACGAGGTCGCGTCCTCTCTCTTCTCCTCGTCCCTCGCAGCCCGGACCCTGGGTTTCCGGCTGGGGGTGCCGGCGCCGGGCGAGCTGGGTGTCGAGGACGGGTACCTCGTCGACCGCGCGTTCGCGGACGGCGAGCGGCTGGCCCCGACCGAGGGGATCACTCCGCCCGGGCCTGCCGGACTGATGGATGCCCTGGCCGCGGCGGCTCTGGCACGGGCGATCGGAGTTCCGCCGGACGCCGTCGCCGCAGGTCTAGCCGCCCACGTCGTGGGCCCGCACCGCGCGGCACTCGTCGCCGAGGTCGGGGGCGTGACGTTCGTCGACGACTCCAAGGCCACCAACCCGCACGCCGCCCGCCCGTCGATACTCGCCCACGAGCGGGTGGTGTGGATCGCCGGGGGTCTGCTGAAGGGTGCGCGGGTCGACGACCTCGTCCGGGAGGTGGGCGGTCGCCTCGCCGGCGCCGTCCTGCTCGGCCGCGATGCGATGCAGATCGCAGAGTCCCTTGCGCGACACGCCCCCGAGGTTCCCGTGGTCACTGTCGAAACGGGAGACGATGCAGGTGTGAGTGCAGTCCCGCAGACCGCGACGCACCGGGTGGTGCTGCCGGCGGACACCGACAGCGACGCCGTGATGGGTGTCGTCGTGCGTGAGGCGGCTGCGCTGGCAACGGCAGGGGATTCCGTCGTCCTGGCGCCCGCGGCGGCCTCGCTCGACATGTTCGCCAGTTACGGCCACCGGGGGGACAGCTTTGCGGAAGCCGTCGGCGGGCTCGACGCGTCGGACATCTCCAGGACGCTGCGATGACCTCCGCCGGAGCCCGCACCCGACGCGTCCCCGAGGGACAGCGGTCCCCGGCTCGCACGGCGGCCGCCCCCGGTGTGGCGAAGCGTGCACCATCCGGTCCCCGCACCCGCACCACACCTCCGCGCGGCCCGCGCACCCGGATCGGGGCCTGGCTGTCGCGACCTCTGGCGTCGTTCCACCTCGTGGTCACCATCGCGTTTCTGCTGACGGTCCTCGGCCTGGTGATGGTGCTGTCGTCGTCGAGCGTCGAGGCCTACGCCTCCGACGGTTCGGCGTACACCCTCTTCACCCGGCAGGCGTTGTTCGCGGCTCTCGGGCTCGGCCTGTTCTACGCGGCGCTGCAGATCCCGGTCCGGGTGATGCGCGCCCTGTCGTTCCCGGCCTTCGCGGTCACGATCATCCTGCTGGTTCTGGTCCTCATACCCGGCATCGGCACCGTGTCCCAGGGCACCCGCGGCTGGTTCGTCGTCGCGGGATTCTCGTTGCAGCCCGCCGAGCTCACCAAGATCGCGTTGGCCGTGTGGGGTGCGCACATCCTGGCGTCGCGGCGCAGCGACATCTCCAGTATCCGGGACATGCTCGTTCCGCTGGTGCCGGCCGCGCTCGTCGCGTTCGTCCTGATCATCCTGCAGCCCGACCTCGGCACGACGGTCTCGCTGGCCATCATCCTGATGGCGCTGCTGTGGTTCGCGGGCCTGCCGCTGAAACTGTTCGTCGCCATCCTCGGCACCGGTTTCGGCGGAATCGTGATCCTCGCGCTCACCGCCGGCTACCGCTCCGCTCGCGTGCGCGAGTTCCTCAATCCCGGTTCCGACCCGCAGGGCATCGGGTACCAGTCGCGGCAGGCGATGTATTCGCTCGCGGACGGCGGGATCCTCGGACGAGGGCTGGGGCAGAGCCGCGCGAAGTGGAGCTACCTGCCGAACGCCCACAACGACTTCATCTTCGCGATCATCGGCGAAGAGCTCGGATACCTCGGCGGCGCCGCCGTCCTCGGCTTGTTCGGACTGTTCGTGTACACGGGCCTGCGCATCGCGGCCCGGTCCGCCGACCCGTTCCTGCGCCTGCTCACCGGAACGGCGACGGTGTGGATCACCGGGCAGGCGTTCATCAACGTGGGGTACGTGATCGGGCTGCTGCCCGTCACCGGCCTGCAGTTGCCGCTGGTGTCGGCCGGCGGAACGTCGACGGCCACCACACTGTTCATGTTCGGCCTCGTCGCCAACGCGGCGCGGCACGAACCGGAGGCGGTCGCGGCGCTGCACTCCGGGCAGGACGGCCCGTTCGGTCGTCTTCTGCGTCTCCGCAAGCCGGAGGCGTATTCGCCGGTGCGGGCCGACGCGGCACGCGCCGAGGCGGTGCGCCGCGCCGAAGCCCGGCGGAGGGCCGGTCGCGAGATGGCCCCGCGGACCCGCAGCGTCACATACGAGAAGGGCCGCCCCGAACGCGGCAAGGGCCGCACCCCCGAACGAGGTGCACGTCAACAGCGAAGCTCGGGTGGCCGAGCAGGAGAGCGAGGATTTCGTAGGTGAACGGCGACAAGTCCACCCTGTCGGTGATCGTGGCCGGTGGTGGTACCGCCGGGCACATCGAGCCGGCTCTGGCAGTGGCCGATGCGATCAAGGCGATCGACGACACCGCGGTGGTGACCGCTCTCGGCACGGCGCGCGGCCTCGAAACCACCCTGGTTCCCGAGCGAGGCTATCCGCTCGAGCTCATTCCGCCGGTGCCGCTGCCCCGTAAACCCACCCTCGACTTGCTGCGGCTTCCCGGCCGGGTACGCGCGTCGGTGCGCCGCACCCGCGAGGTGCTCGACGCGACCGGCGCCGACGTCGTCGTCGGTTTCGGCGGGTACGTCGCGCTGCCCGCATACCTGGCGGCCGGCCCCGGTCTGCTCCGCCGCAGGCGCCGCATTCCGATCGTGGTGCACGAGGCGAACGCCAGCGCCGGGATCGCGAACAAGATCGGTGCCCGCCGCGCCGCCCGGGTCCTGGCGGCGGTCGCCGGTTCCGGAGTGTCCGCTCGCGGCCGCTCGGAGGCGGAGATCCTCGGGATCCCGGTCCGGGCGTCGATCACCGGTCTCGACCGGGCGGCTCTGCGCGCGGAGGCGCGTGCACACTTCGGGCTCCCCGCCGAGGGTCCGGTGCTGCTCGTCTTCGGCGGCTCGCAGGGTGCGCGGTCGCTCAACGAGGCCGTGTCGGGCGCGGCGGAGTCGCTCGCCGCGGCCGGTGTGGCCGTTCTGCACGCGCACGGACCGAAGAACACCCTCGACGTTCCCGCGACCCCGGGCGGCCCGCCCTACGTGGCCGTTCCCTACCTGTCGCGGATGGACCTCGCGTATTCGGCCGCGGACGCGGTGATCTGCCGGTCGGGCGCGATGACGGTGGCGGAGGTGTCGGCGGTGGGACTTCCCGCGGTATACGTGCCGCTGCCCCACGGCAACGGGGAGCAGGAACTGAATGCGCGACCGGTGGTCGCCGCCGGAGGTGGAATGATTGTCGCCGACGGAGACCTGTCCGCCCGATTCGTCGCGGAGACCGTGATCCCTCTGCTGCGCGACCCCGCACAGCTCGAGGACATGGGGCGACGGGCGGCCGGCGCGGGTCACCGCAGCGCAGCCACCGAGGTTGCGCGGATCGTGCTCGACGTGGCCGCGCTGACAAGGGGAACCCGATGACCGACCTGCCCGCGGAGTTGGAACGAGTCCACATGGTCGGGATCGGCGGCGCCGGAATGTCCGGAATCGCGCGGATCCTGCTGGCCAGGGGAGGGCAGGTGTCCGGATCGGACGCCAAGGAGAGCCGCGGCGTCCTCGCCCTGCGTGCCCGCGGCGCGCAGGTCCGCATCGGCCACGACGCCGGCGCGCTCGACCTGCTGCCCGGCGGCCCGACCGTCGTGGTCACCACCCACGCCGCCATCCCCAAGGACAACCCGGAACTGGTGGAGGCGGCCAGGCGCGGGATTCCCGTGATCCTGCGGCCCGCGGTGCTGGCGTCGCTGATGCAGGGGCACCGCACCCTGCTGGTTTCCGGCACCCACGGCAAGACGTCGACCACGTCGATGCTGGTGGTGGCGCTGCAACACTGCGGTTTCGATCCGTCGTTCGCGGTCGGCGGCGAACTCAACGAGGCCGGAACCAACGCGCACCACGGCAGCGGCGACGTGTTCGTCGCGGAGGCCGACGAGAGCGACGGTTCGCTACTCCAGTACGACCCGGACGTCGTCGTCGTCACCAACGTCGAAGCCGACCACCTCGACTACTTCGGCAGCACCGAGGCGTACATCCAGGTGTTCGACGATTTCGCGGCCCGTCTGTCGCCCGGCGGTCTGCTCGTCGCCTGTCTCGACGATCCAGGGTCCGCGGCGCTCGCGCAGCGGGTGGCGGCGCGAGGGCTGCCCGGTGTGCGGGTGCTGGGATACGGCAGCGCCGAGAACGCGGACGGGGCCTTCGCGTCGGTCGACGGCGTCGAGGTCGGCGCGCGACTGCTCAGCTTCGAGGCGAGGGACGTCGGCGGAGTCCTGCAGTTCCAGCTGGCCGGCGAGCAGTCGCCGAGGACGGTCCGGATGGGTGTGCCCGGCAGGCACATGGCGCTCAACGCGCTGGCCGCTCTCCTCGCCGCCCGGGAGGCAGGCGCCGACGTGGACGAGATCCTCGAAGGCATCGCCGGATTCGGGGGAGTGCACCGCCGGTTCCAGTTCACCGGCCGCGAGCACGGGGTCCGCGTGTTCGACGACTACGCGCATCACCCGACGGAGGTGCGTGCCGTGCTCGGCGCCGCCGCCGATCTGGTGCGCCAGCCCCACGAGGCCGACCGCCGAGAATACGAGGACTCGGTGCGCAGCGGCAAGGTCATCGTGGTGTTCCAGCCCCACCTGTACTCCCGCACAGCAACATTCGCGGAAGAGTTCGGACACGCCCTGGATCTCGCCGACGAGGTCGTGGTCCTCGACGTGTACGGCGCGCGGGAAGAACCGCTCCCGGGTGTCAGCGGCGCCCTGGTCGCGCTGTCGGTGTCGAAGCCGGTGCACTACCAGCCCGACCTGTCGCAGGCACCGCGTCAGGTCGCGGCACTCGCGTCCCCCGGGGACGTGGTGATCACCATGGGTGCCGGTGACGTGACGATGCTCGGCAACCAGATCCTCGACGCTCTGCGTGCGGCTCCGCACCACCACCCGTCGCGATGACGCGGGAGCGTCGGGGCCGGTCCGAGCGGCCGGACCGCCCGGTTCGCCCGGTTCGCCGCGACGTCCAGCGAAGTCCGCGGCCGGGGGCTGCGGCCGGTGCCCGCGCGACGGCGAGCGATCGGGCGTCCTCGCGTCGGCGCACCTCGACGGTCACCGAGCCCGGAACGCGGCGCACCCGCGAATCGGCCTCGGCGGCACGGAAGTCCGCGGCGGTGGAGACACCGCGGCGGCCGTGGTACCGGCGGCCGGCAGTGATGGGCGCCGTCGGTGTCGTCGTGGTCGTGGCGCTCGGTCTCGTCGCCTGGTTCACTCCGCTGCTGTCGGTGCGGAAGACGGATGTCGCGGGGGCGATGTCGATCTCCGAGGAGCAGATTCGCCAGGTGCTGGCGGTGCCGCAGGGGCAGCCGTTGCTGCGTGTCGACACGGAGGGCGCGGCTCAGCGGGTCGCCGCGATCCCGAAGGTGGCGTCCGCGCGCGTCCAGCGGGTGTACCCGTCCACCATCCGGGTCACGGTAACCGAGCGGGTGCCCGTCGTGTTCGTCGACAGCCCCGGCGGTACCCATCTGCTCGACGCGGAGGCCGTGGACTACGAGATCGCACCGCCGCCGCCCGGGGTGCCGCGTCTGGTGACGGAGTCGCCGGGGTGGGGCGACCCGTCGACGGCGGCGGCGATCGAGGTGCTGGAGTCGATGCCGCCTCAGCTGCGCGGTCAGGTGGGACAGGTTGCGGCGAAGTCGATTTCGGATATCTCGGTGACGCTGCTCGACGGCCGGATCGTGGTGTGGGGCGGTACGGAGAAGTCCGAGCGCAAGGCTGCGGTCACCCTGCCGCTGCTCACCCAGCCCGGGCAGACGTACGACGTGTCGAGTCCCGACCTGCCGACGGTGCGGTGAGGGGTCGTGACCCGGATGCGAAACAGTTGCGGGCGAGTTCGTCAAATAACTCGGCGCGTCTCGGCGCGCCTAATGGCGTATCCCTATGCCGGTGCATAGCGTTTCGCTCTAGTCGAGCAGCACTTGACATAACCGTAACCCTATGGTTGAGGTTGAGAGTTCAGGCTGGACCGATCTGTACGAAAGCGTGATACACACTCATGGAAGGCGAGAGCCGATGACGCCCCCGCACAACTACCTCGCCGTAATAAAGGTCGTCGGCATCGGCGGCGGCGGCGTGAACGCAGTCAACCGGATGATCGAGCAGGGACTCAAGGGAGTCGAGTTCATTGCCGTCAACACCGACGCGCAAGCGCTGCTGATGAGTGACGCCGACGTCAAGCTCGACGTCGGCCGGGAACTCACCCGCGGGCTCGGCGCCGGCGCGGATCCCGAAGTCGGCCGCAAGGCCGCAGAAGACCACAAGGACGAGATCGAGGAAGTCCTCAAGGGCGCCGACATGGTGTTCGTGACCGCAGGCGAGGGCGGCGGCACGGGTACCGGTGGCGCACCGGTCGTGGCGAGTATCGCGCGCAAGCTCGGAGCCCTCACCGTCGGTGTCGTCACCCGCCCCTTCTCCTTCGAGGGCAAGCGCCGCGGCGGCCAGGCCGACACCGGCATCCAGTCGCTGCGCGAATCGTGCGACACCCTCATCGTGATCCCGAACGACCGCCTCCTGCAGCTCGGCGACGCCGCCGTCAGCCTCATGGACGCGTTCCGCAGCGCCGACGAGGTGCTGCTCAACGGTGTCCAGGGCATCACCGACCTCATCACCACCCCCGGTCTGATCAACGTCGACTTCGCCGACGTCAAGGGCGTCATGTCCGGCGCGGGTAGCGCGCTGATGGGCATCGGATCATCGCGCGGCGAGGGCCGCGCCATCAAGGCCGCGGAATCGGCGATCAACTCTCCGCTGCTCGAGGCGTCGATGGAGGGTGCGCGCGGCGTGCTGCTCTCGATCGCCGGTGGCAGCGACCTCGGCCTGTTCGAGATCAACGAGGCGGCGTCGCTGGTGCAGGAAGCTGCCCACATCGACGCGAACATCATCTTCGGCACCGTCATCGACGATTCGCTCGGCGACGAAGTGCGGGTCACCGTCATCGCCGCCGGGTTCGACGGCGGCGCCCCCGCCCGCCGGCCGGTCGAGTCGGGCGCTGCCGGTCGCAGCGCCATCGGTGCCGGGCGCGCGGGCGAGGTCGGACAGTCGGCCGACCAGCACAGCGAGCCGATGTCGGTGACCCGCGAGACGATCAGCTCCCACCAGAGCCCGAGCAGTCTGCCGCCGCTTCCGGGAAACGGTCAGTCCCGCGCGGTGCCGGTGTCCGACGAGGAGGGTGAAGACGAAGTCGACGTGCCCTCCTTCATGCGTCGTTGAGTTCACCGTCCACCCCCGATTTCAGGGTTCGCCGGGTCGTCACCACCCGTGCCGGAGGGCACTCCGTCGCACCGTACGACACGTTCAACCTCGGTGATCACGTCGGCGACGATCCGGCCGCGGTGGAGGCGAACCGGCGTCGACTGGCAGACAACATCGGCGTGGCCTTCGACCGCCTGATCTGGATGGAGCAGATCCACAGTCGCAACGTGACCGTGGTCGACGGGCCCACCGACGTGCCGGTACCCGCCACGGACGCGCTGGTGACGACGGTTCCGGGGATCGCACTCGCGACCCTCAGCGCCGACTGCGTCCCGGTGCTGCTGTCCGACGACGAGGCCGGAGTGATCGCCGCAGTCCACGCCGGCCGGATCGGCGCCCGCATCGGCATCGTTCCGCGGGTGCTCGACGTCATGGTCGAGCAGGGGGCGCGCGTCGACCGGATCGGCGCATTCCTGGGTCCGGCGGCCAGCGGCCGACAGTACGAGGTCCCCGCGGCGATGCAAGCCGACGTCGAGAAGTTCCTTCCCGGCAGCGCCACCCGCACCGTCAAGGGCACCCCCGGCCTCGACCTGCGGGCGGGCCTGCGGAAGCAACTGCTCGACGCGGGTGTCGCGGGGGTGGCGGAGGATCCGCGCTGCACCATCGAGGACCAGACACTGTTCAGTCATCGCCGGCAGGCCCCGACCGGTCGGCTCGCGGCGGTGATCTGGATGGATACTGGGCAAGACAGCGTGTGACGACGACCGCCGACGGCGGTGAGGATCGGTGTGGGAGTGGAAACGATGAGCAGGGTCGGGGAGATCGAGGCTGCGCTCGGCGCCGTGCGCGCACGGCTCGACGCGGCGTGCCGGGACGCCGGTCGCGACCCCGCGGAGGTGTCGCTGCTGCCCGTCACCAAGTTCTTCCCCGAATCCGACGCGCGGATCCTGTACGAACTCGGGTGCCGCGAATTCGGGGAGTCGCGGGAGCAGGAGGCCACGGCCAAGATCGCGGAGTTCCGCACCGTGGTGACGGATCCGTCGGTGCGGTGGCACATGATCGGACACCTCCAGCGCAACAAGGCGAAGGCCGTCGCGCACTGGGCGTACGCCATCCACTCGGTGGACAGTGAACGACTCGTCGGCGCCCTCGGCCGCGCGGCGACCGCGGCTCTCGAGGCGGGGGAGCGGCCCGAGCCCCTGCGGGTGCTGCTGCAGGTCAGTCTGGACGGCGATCCGCAGCGCGGCGGTGCCGCGATCGCCGACCTCGAACACCTTGCCGCGGAGGTGCAGTCGTCGCCGGGACTCGAATACCGCGGACTGATGGCGGTTCCGCCGATCGACGCCGACCCGGACGCGGCGTTCGAGGAACTGGAGAAGATACACGCGCGGCTCAGGCGCGACCATCCGGATGCGACGGACCTCTCAGCGGGCATGACCAATGATCTCGAGCACGCTGTCCGACACGGGTCGACGTGCGTGCGTGTCGGAACCGCGCTGTTGGGTTCGAGGCCTATAACCTCGAAATAGATCGCCCAGGTGATCGCCAACCCGTCCACACCGCTGCGACCGGTCGCAGTTGGATCCTGTCCGCCGCGCCAAGGAAGGTCGATCAATGAGCAGTCTGCACAAGTTCAAGGCTTACTTCGGCATGGTTCCCCTCGACGACTACGAGGACGAGTACCTGGACGAGCCGGAACCTGCGCGCAGGGCTGCTCGACCGGCCCGCGACAGTGGACGTGATCCGTACCTCGACCGTGACGACCGTGACTTCGCCGAGCCGGCCTTCAGCAAGGCTGCCTATGCTCCCGGCCGCCGGGACGACCTCGACGACGACTTCGACCGGTACGACGGCCCCCGGCACTCGTCCCGGGTCGAACCCGTGGCCGTCCGGTCGGCCCGTCCCAGCGCCAGCGGTGCGGTGCGCGGCAGCACCCGTGGCGCGCTGGCCGTCGACACGCGGTCCGAGCGGGTGGAGAGTCGTCGCGGACCCCTCTTCGACGAAGGTGGGCCGCTGTCCAAGATCACCACGCTGCGCCCCCGCGACTACGGGGAGGCCCGCACCATCGGCGAGCGGTTCCGTGACGGCACCCCCGTCATCATGGACCTCGTCGAGATGAGCAACGCGGACGCCAAGCGCCTCGTCGATTTCGCCGCCGGACTGGCATTCGCGCTGCGCGGGTCCTTCGACAAGGTGGCCACGAAGGTGTTCTTGCTCTCACCCGCAGACATCGACGTGTCCGCCGAGGAGCGTCGCCGCATCGCGGAAACCGGCTTCTACAGCCAGAAGTAAACCGGGGAGCGGGGGAAACGACCATCGGGATCCGAACGTCCGAAACGGCGCGGGCCGCGGCGGCTGTGGCGGAGAAAGCCCTGGCCACGCGGCTCGTTTTGATCGGCCGGACATTCTCAGGCAGAGTGAAGGTGTGGCCTTGTTCTCGGTGATCTACTTGATACTGTTTGTCTTTTGGCTGCTACTCATCGGCAGAATCATTGTCGAGTTCGTACGGACCTTCGCACGAGACTGGCGGCCAACCGGCGTCGTGGTCGTCATTCTCGAGGCGATTTTTACGGTCACCGATCCACCGGTCAAACTGCTACGGCGGTTGATCCCCCCGATCAATCTCGGTGGGGTGCGGTTGGATCTATCCATCATGGTCTTGCTGTTCATCGTCTTCATCCTGATGTCGATCGTTCAGGGACAAGCGCGTGCTACGGGTCTGGTGTGACAGAATGGACCCCATTGATCCAGTCTTGTTTCACCGTTACGTAGACTGCGCTGTAACTGAATGCTTGCTAGACCGCCAAATGACGCGTGAAGGGATCCTTCCATGCCGCTGACTCCCGCTGATGTGCACAATGTCGCGTTCAGCAAGCCACCGATCGGTAAGCGGGGCTACAACGAAGACGAAGTCGATGCGTTTCTCGACCTCGTCGAGCAAGAGTTGTCGCGCCTGATCGAGGAGAACGCCGACCTTCGGCAGCGAGTAGGGGAGCTCGACAAGGAGCTCGCCGATGCGAAGAAGGCTCCACGCTCCGGGTCCGCAGCACCGACTCCCGCCCCCAAGGCGGAGCCGGCTCGCGTGGTCGAGCAGCCCAAGGCTCCCGCGCCGGCACCGGCTCCCGCCGCTGCAGCCGCGGCCGCTCCCGCCCAGGGCGCCGACGCTCACATGCAGGCCGCCAAGGTTCTGGGTCTCGCCCAGGAGATGGCGGACCGCCTCACGAGTGACGCGAAGACGGAGTCCGAGCAGCTGCTCGGCAACGCGCGCACCAACTCGGAGCAGCTGGTCAGCGACGCACGGACCCGTTCCGAGACGATGATCGCGGACGCCCGCCAGAAGTCGGAAGCACTGATCGCCGACGCTCAGACCCGGTCCGAGACCCAGCTGCGCCAGGCCAAGGAGAAGGCCGATGCGCTGCAGGCGGACGCGGAGAAGAAGCACACCGAGATCATGGCGACGATCAACCAGCAGCGTTCCGTGCTCGAGGGTCGTATCGAGCAGCTCAAGACGTTCGAGCGCGAATACCGTGTGCGCCTGAAGTCGTACCTGGAGTCGCAGCTCGAGGAACTGGAGCAGCGGGGATCCGCAGTTCCGGTGGACGGCGGTCAGGATTCGTTCGCGCAGGGTGGATCGCAGTCCAACTACAGCCAGTCCTACGCCAAGGGCAATAGCTGACTGAGCGCGCGGTAGTTGCCCAGCCAGCGGCCCGGATAGAGGTTGAGCCGTGCTGGTCGTGACACTCGCTCTTGCAGCGGTGGGGTTCGCTCTCCTAGTGGTGGCTCTCATGACCGGTTCGGTCGTGTGGGCCTGGGGATGCATCGTGGTGTGCGTCGCCGGAGCGGTCCTGCTGCTCGTCAGCGCCCTTGCAGGCAAGAAGGCGGCGGCCGTTCCGGGGCAACCCACGAGCGGTGTCCCCGGTGACCGCGGTCCCACACGGGACGCGGACACGGCGCCCGGATCCGACGAGGGCGACTGAGCTGCCGTATCCCGGTGCCGATTGAGCCGCCCCGCGGCGGTGGCGGCTAGACTGCATTCAGCGAATAATTCAGTAACCGAGTTTCGCGGCGACGATCCGGCCATCACCGGGGAGCCTTCGGAAGAACGGCCGGCACGCCGGCTCAGTAGAACCGAACGGGTGGGCCCGTCACAGCCCGGCACCGAGAGGCGCCCTCCGGGGTGCAAGCGGGGTGGTACCGCGGTGGTGACGCAGGAGGCGTCTCCGTCGTCCCCGTGCCGAGTACGTCAGGCACGAGGAGATCGCGGTGACCGACACCAGCAACGTGACCAGCAGCAACGAGTCCTACCCCAAGGTCGACTACGGCGTCTCCCAGGACGCGGGTGTCCGGTTTCCCCAGATCGAGCAGCGTGTGCTGGCCGGCTGGGACGAGGACGACACCTTCCGGGCGTCGGTCGCCCAGCGTGACGACGCCCCCGAATTCGTGTTCTACGACGGTCCGCCGTTCGCGAACGGTCTCCCACACTACGGCCACCTCCTGACGGGGTACGTCAAGGATCTGATCCCGCGGTTCCAGACCATGCGCGGCAACAAGGTCGAGCGCCGATTCGGCTGGGACTGCCACGGACTGCCCGCCGAACTCGAGGCGGAGAAGCAGCTCGGCATCAAGGACAAGTCCGAGATCGACGTCATGGGTCTCGAGAAGTTCAACGAGTACTGCAAGTCCTCCGTGCTGCGATACACGGACGAGTGGCGCGACTACGTCACCCGGCAGGCCCGGTGGGTCGACTTCGACAACGACTACAAGACCCTGGACCTCGACTTCATGGAGTCGGTCATGTGGGCGTTCAAGGAACTGTTCGACAAGGGCCTGATCTACCAGGGCTTCCGTGTGCTGCCGTACAGCTGGTACGAGCAGACGCCGCTGTCGAACCAGGAGACCCGGCTCGACGACGCGTACAAGATGCGCCAGGATCCCGCCGTCACGGTCGACATGCCGCTGCACGGCGAGGGCCCGCTCGACGGAGCCAACGCGATCATCTGGACCACCACGCCGTGGACGCTGCCGTCCAACCTCGCGGTCGCGGTGCACCCGGACATCGACTACGTCCAGGTGACGGGCGCGGACGGCAAACGCTACGTGCTCGCCAAGGATCGGCTGGGGCACTATGCCCGCGAACTCGGCGAGGCACCCGAGGTGCTGTCCGAGCACAAGGGTGCGGACCTCGTCGGGCTCCACTACGACCCGCCGTTCGACTTCTTCGTCGGTCACGAGAACGCGCACCGCGTCATCTCCGCCGACTACGTCACCACCGAGTCCGGTACCGGAATCGTCCACCTCGCACCGGCTTTCGGTGAAGAGGACATGGAGTACTGCACGGCGAACGGGATCGAGATCGTGCAGCCGCTCGACCCGGGCGGCAAGTTCACGGCGATGGTGCCGCCGTACGAGGGTCTCCAGGTGTTCGACGCGAACCCGGTGATCATCAAGGACCTCAAGGCTGCTGGAAAGTTGCTGCGGCACGAGACGATCGAGCACTCGTACCCGCACAGCTGGCGCAGCGGGCAGCCGCTGATCTACATGGCGGTCCCGTCGTGGTTCGTCGCGGTCACCAAGTTCCGCGACCGCATGGTCGAGCTGAACCAGGACATCACGTGGGTGCCCGAGCACATCCGCGACGGACAGTTCGGCAAGTGGCTCGAGGGCGCCCGCGACTGGAACATCAGCCGCAACCGGTACTGGGGCAGCCCGATTCCGGTGTGGGTGTCCGACGACCCGGCGTACCCGCGCACGGACGTGTACGGCTCGCTTGACGAACTCGAGCGCGACTTCGGGGTGCGGCCGACGGATCTGCATCGGCCGATGATCGACGACCTGGTGCGCCCGAACCCGGACGACCCGACCGGGAAGTCGATGATGCGGCGTGTCCCCGAGGTCCTCGACTGCTGGTTCGAGTCCGGCTCGATGCCGTACGCGCAGGTGCACTACCCGTTCGAGAACCGTGAGTGGTTCGACGGCCACTTCCCGGGCGATTTCATCGTCGAGTACAACGGGCAGACCCGCGGCTGGTTCTACACGCTGCACGTGCTGGCGACGGCGCTGTTCGATCGTCCCGCCTTCAAGACCGTTGCGGCTCACGGCATCGTCCTGGGTGAAGACGGACTGAAGATGAGCAAGTCCAAGGGCAACTACCCGGACGTGAAGGAGGTGTTCGAGCGGGACGGCTCGGACGCCATGCGCTGGTTCCTCATGTCCTCGCCGATCCTGCGCGGCGGAAACCTCGTCGTCACCGAACAGGGCATCCGCGAGGGTGTCCGGCAGGCGCTGCTGCCGCTGTGGAACGCGTGGAGCTTCCTGCAGCTGTACGCGCCGACGTCCGGTGAGTGGCGCACGGATTCGACGAACGTCCTGGACCGGTACATCCTCGCGAAGCTGGCCGGAACCCGGGACGCCATCACCGGCGCGCTCGAGACGAACGACATCGCCGGGGCGTGTGACGAACTGCGCACGTTCTGCGACGCGCTGACGAACTGGTATGTGCGGCGGTCGCGTTCGCGCTTCTGGGACGAGGACAAGGACGCCGTCGACACCCTGCACACGGTGCTCGAGGTGGTCACCCGGCTCGCCGCTCCGTTGCTGCCCCTGATCAGCGAGGTCATCTGGCGAGGACTGACCGGCGGACGGTCCGTGCATCTCGCGGACTGGCCGGCCCACGGTCAGCTGCCGGCGGATGCGGAGTTGGTGTCGGCGATGGACGAGGTGCGGTCGGTGTGCTCGACGGTGCTGGGACTGCGCAAGGCGCAGAACCTCCGGGTGCGGCTGCCGCTGCCCGAGGTGACGGTCGCGTCCGACGACGCGGAGCGCCTGCGCCCGTACCTGGGTCTCATCGCCGACGAGGTCAACGTCAAGAAGGTCGACCTCACCACCGACGTGGACGTGCACGGCCGGTTCGAGCTCGTCGTCAACGCGCGCGCCGCGGGACCGCGCCTGGGCAAGGACGTGCAGACCGTCATCAAGGCCGTGAAGGCCGGTGACTGGTCGGAGAATTCGGACGGCGTCGTCGTCGCGGCGGGGATCGAGTTGCTGCCGGAGGAGTACACGCAGCGGCTCGTGGCCGCCGAACCGGAGTCGACGGCAGCCCTGCCCGACGGGGCCGGTCTGGTCGTCCTGGACTCGGCGGTCACCGAGGAACTGGAAGCCGAGGGGTGGGCGAAGGACCGGATCCGCGAGTTGCAGGACGCGCGGCGCGCCGCCGGGCTCGAGGTGTCCGATCGGATCACCGTCGTCCTCGACGTGCCCGAAGAGCGGCGGGACTGGGCGCTCGCGCACCGCGAGCTGATCGCGGGTGAGATCCTTGCCGTCGAACTGGAACTGGCCGAGGCGCCGGGCGACGCCGTCGAGCTCGGTGAGGGTGTGCGGGCGGCGATCGCGAAGGCGTGACCTGTCGGACCGGGCGGGTATTTTGCATCAGGTGAGTCGTCGGTGGGTGCTGCACCTCGACATGGACGCGTTCTTCGCGTCGGTCGAGCAGCTCACCCGGCCGACGCTCCGCGGCCGCCCGGTTCTCGTCGGTGGTCTCGGCGGGCGCGGCGTCGTTGCCGGCGCCAGCTACGAGGCGCGGGTGTTCGGCGCGCGTTCGGCCATGCCGATGCATCAGGCCCGCCGGCTGGTGGGTCCGGGTGCGGTGGTGCTGCCGCCGCGGGGTCGCCTTTACGGCATGTTGAGCAAGTCCGTGTTCGACGCGCTCCGCGGCCCGATGCCGGTGCTCGAGCAACTGTCGATGGACGAGGCGTTCGGCGAACCCATCGAGCTGGCCGGGGCGGATGCGGGCACGGTGCAACGCTATTGCGAGGGACTGCGCGCCCTGGTGCTCGAGGAGACGGGACTGGTCGCGTCCATCGGCGCCGGGTCGGGCAAGCAGGTGGCCAAGATCGCGTCCGGTCTGGCCAAACCCGACGGGATCACGGTGATCCCGCCGGACGAGCAGCATGCGGTGCTGGACGAGCTTCCGGTGCGGAAGCTGTGGGGAATCGGCCCGGTCGCGGAGGAGAAGCTGAAGCGGCTCGGCATCGAGACCATCGGCGGCTTCGCGCGGACCCCGGAATCGGAGGTGGCGTCCATTCTGGGCACCACGGTCGGACCGGGCCTGCACCGGTTGGCGCAGGGCATCGACAATCGGCCGGTCGCCGAACGCGCCGAGTCCAAACAGGTCAGTGCGGAGACGACTTTCGCCACCGACATCGTCACGATGGCGGAGTTGCGCGGTGCCGTCGAGTCGAGCGCTGCGTCCGCGTTCGGGCGCCTGCAGAAGGACGGCCGGGCCGCGCGGACGGTGGTGCTGAAGCTGAAGAAGGCGGACATGAGCATCGTGACGCGCTCGGTCACGCTGCCCTACGCGACCCTCGACCGTCAGATCCTCGTCGCGGCGGCGCAGCGGCAGGTGATCGATCCGCTCGAACTCGGGCCGGTGCGTCTGGTCGGGGTGGGATTCGCCGGACTGTCGACGGTCCGCCAGGGCTCGCTGTTCCCCGAACTGGACCTGGACGTCCCGGGTTATCAGGAGTCGAAGATCACGGAGGCGGGCGCCGACGACGGCCTCTCCGCGCCCACACCCGCACCCGCCCGGGCGATCGACACCCGGTGGCATCCCGGTCTCGACGTGACGCACCCGGACTTCGGTCACGGCTGGGTGCAGGGGGCGGGTCACGGTGTCGTGACCGTCCGATTCGAAACGCGCACAACGGGTCCGGGGAAGGCGCGGACCTTCAAGGAGGACGACGCACAACTCGAACAGGCCGATGTGGAAGGCTCGCTCGAGTGACCGGACCCACCGCCCGGACGAAGGAGTGGAGACCGGCTCCACGAGAAGGTAGCCTCGGGCGCTGATGCTTACCCTTGGGTAATGTTGGCCCGGGTAGCGATAGATGCTCAGATCGTCCGAGAACGAACACCGAGAATGAAGAGGTTATTGAGTTGAAGCTTCGTAAGATCACGGTTGCCGGAGTAGCAATCGCCGCAGCCCTCACGATGTCCGCGTGTGGCTCCGACGAGAGCGACACGGCGACCAAGACCACGACGACGACTTCCGCAGCTGCCGAGACCTCGGAAGCCATCGAGGTGCCCACCGCGGCCGATCTCAACGCGCTTCTGGTGCAGGGCCTCGATCCGGCCACGCCGCTCGAGGTCAAGTCCGCGATGGTCGAGGGCTCGGAGCAGGATCCGGAGCTCATCAACCAGGTCGCCGCCGCAGCCAAGGCCAACAACGCTGAGGTCACCGTTCTCGACCCGGTCATCGACAACGGTGACGGCACCGCCAGCGGCCAGCTGCAGCTGACCGTCAACGGCCAGGTCCAGCAGGGTGGCGTCCCGGCCATCTTCGTTCCCGGCGAGAACGGAACGTGGAAGCTGTCGAAGATCACCGCATGCCAGATCGTGTCGCTCGCGCAGCTGACCTCGCCTGCATGCCCTGCCTGATTCCAGGCCGAATGACGCGGTCCTGACGGATCGCCGCGTTCTACCATCGATGCCGGTGTCCCCTCGGGGACACCGGCATCGATGGTTCGTGGCCTGGTCGGTTCAGCCGGCGGGGGCGGGTGCGAGCTTCGCGACGGCGGTGGCCGTCAGGTCGCCGAGGACGCCGGCGTCGATCGGGTCCTGGCCCGTCGCGACCAATTGAGTGACGGTGCTCCCGACGACGACCACCACCACGTCCGAGACCAGACTGACGCCCTCGCTGGTGGTGACGAGCCGGAACGCCACCGATGCGTCGCCCGCGGGCTGCTGCTCGCGGCCGCCGACCCGGTACTGCACCTGCACGCCGTCGGCGTCCGTGCCGGTGTACTCGGTGCATCCCACCAGCCGGTCCTGCACCGCCGCGAACGCCGCGGAGGCGTCGGCGCCGGTGCCGTAACTGGCCGCGTCCTGGTCGATGGTCGCGAAGCCGGGGCCGGTGAACCAGCCGGACGCCGACGCCACCGCGCCCGCACGCTGATCCGCGACGGGCGACAGCACGGCGCCGCATTCCGCGGGATCCGTGCTCGACTTGTCGGAGTCCGCCGACCCCGACGCCGGAGGCAGCCCCAGATCGTCCTCGGGATCGGGCACGGGGGTGAAGCCGACGGGAAGGTCCCCGACGTCGAGGAGAGCCGCCTTCAGCGCGCCCCGATCGGTGAACGGTGTGCCCGCCGCATCCGGCGCTGCGGTCACCACCGGTCCGAGCGGCGCGAGTGAGGCGCCGGCACCGGAGTCGCCGGACGCGCTCGACGAGCACGCCGACAGTGCGAGCACCGCGAAGAGGGAACAGGATGCGGCGACGGTTCCGCGGCGCATCAGGAACCCCACCGGACCGAGTTCGACGTGGTCTGGTGCAGGCGGGTGGAGCCGTCCGGGTCGCTGTACTCCTGGTCACCGCGCACGGTCACCGTCCCGGTGACGGGCAGCGGAAGGCCGAGGTCGACGGTCATGGTGCCCGAGCCCTGCATCACGTACTGGTCGACGTTCAGCGTGCCCGCCTCCCCGGGCAGCTCCCAGACGGGGGACTTCGGTTTCTGGTCGATCGTGTAGTCGACGGTGAGGCGGTTGCCGTCCCGGGCGGTCAGGGTGGCCACCGTGGTCTGGTCGAGGGCGATGCCGCTCATCACCTGCTGGTGGATCGTCCACTGGGCGCCTACACCGACCGGCTCCGCCGGAAACGGGACGGTGCGGTACACGGCCTGGTAGAACGCCTGCTCGATCGCGGAACGGGCGATGTCCTGAGCTTCGGCGTCCGGACGCAGTCGCAGTGCGGTGATCGCACCGGTGGGGTCGACGGTGAATCCGGCGCCCGAACCGGCACTGGCCTCGAGCGCGCTGCCGAGCCGGTCGTCGGGGCTGGTGACGTCACCGAGCGTGAGGTCGACCGTGGTGCCGCCGTCGGTGTCGTCGGTCGACTGCCCGACGACGGCGGTGAGGGGGAGTGTGATCTCGGGTGAGGAGAAGTCCTGGGCGGGCTGGTCGTCGATCTGCTGGAACACCTGTGCGTCGGTGATCAACTGCACCTGCTGCGTGACCCCCACCGGCGGTCTGCGCTGGATCACCTCGCGCGGCTCCTCGCCGGGCTGGATCAGTTCGACGGTGGTCGCGGAGATCGGGACGGTCACTTCGGCGGGCGTGGACGTGGACCCTGCGGGGTTCGACTCCGAGGAGTCGCCGTCATCTCCGCACCCGGCGGTCAGAGCGACCAGGGAGAGGGTTGCGGCGAGTAGGCAGAATCCGGGTCGCAGAGCTTTCGAGAACAGTGGCACGCCCCCAGGTTAGTGCGCGCGGGAGCGCGTGAACGGAGGCTTGCCTCCGTAGTGGATGATGAACGGGTGAGTCAAGACCCCACGGCAGAGAACGAGACCGACGCCGAAGACCGAAACGACGGTGACCCGTCCGGCAGCGCACCGCCGCAGCCGGTGAAGCATCAGCGCAGGCTGCTGCTCTTCGTGATCGCAGGTGTCGTCCTGGCCACGGACCTGCTGACGAAGATCCTCGCCGTCGCCAACATCGAGCCCGGCCGGCCGGTCTGGCTGATCGGGGACATCGTCTCGCTGCGGCTCGTGCGCAACCCGGGCGCGGCGTTCTCGATGGCCACCGGCATGACGTGGCTGCTCACGCTCGTCGCCGTGGGTGTGGTGATCGGCGTCGTCCGCATCGGCCGCACGCTGCGGTCGCCGTGGTGGGCGCTCGGTCTGGGGCTGGTACTCGGCGGCGCCCTCGGCAACCTCGTCGACCGGTTCTTCCGGGCGCCGGGAGTGATGCAGGGGCACGTCGTCGATTTCGTGTCCGTCGGCTGGTGGCCGGTGTTCAACGTGGCGGATTCCGGCATCGTGTGCGGTGCGATCCTGCTCGTCGTGCTCACCCTGATCGGGCTGGAACCGGACGGAACACGTAAGGGGGTAGAGAAGTGAGGGAAACACGGTCGATGCCGGTCCCGGACGGGCTCGAAGCGATGAGGGTCGACGCCGGACTCGCTCGACTACTCGGGTTGTCGCGCACCGCGGTGGCTCAGCTCACCGAGGAAGGCTCGGTGCTCGTCGACGGCGCGCCCGTCGGCAAGTCGGATCGCCTGTCCGCAGGCGCCTGGCTCGAGGTGGAACTGCCCGAACCGCCGCGTCCGCTGACCATCGAGGCGGAACCCGTCGAGGGCATGGAAATCCTGTACGCCGACGACGACGTGGTCGCCGTCGACAAACCGGTCGGTGTCGCCGCCCACGCCAGTGTGGGCTGGACGGGTCCGACGGTGATCGGCGGACTCGCCGCCGCAGGCTTCCGGATCTCGACGTCCGGTGCGCACGAGCGCCAGGGCATCGTGCATCGGCTGGACGTCGGCACGTCCGGAGTGATGGTGGTGGCCACGTCGGAACGCGCCTACACACTCCTCAAGCGCGCATTCAAGCAGCGGACAATCGACAAGCGGTACCACGCGCTGGTGCAGGGTCACCCGGATCCGAGCAGCGGAACCATCGACGCGCCGATCGGCAGGCACCGCAGCAACGACTGGAAGTTCGCCGTCACCGCGGACGGCAAGCCCAGCATCACGCACTACGACACGGTCGAGGCGTTCCAGGCGGCGAGCCTGCTGGACATCCACCTCGAAACGGGCCGGACCCATCAGATCCGCGTCCACTTCGCCGCACTGCGGCACCCGTGCTGCGGCGACCTCACGTACGGGGCCGATCCGCGGCTGGCGGAACGTCTCGGGCTGGAGCGGCAGTGGCTGCACGCCCGGTCGCTCGGTTTCGCGCATCCCGCGGACGGGCGGTGGGTCGAGATCACGTCCAAGTATCCGAAGGATCTCGAGGACGCTCTCGGGGTTCTGCGGGCGAGCTGATTTGAGGCACCCGCACCCGAGCGGTCCGGCGGTGCCGGCAGTGCTCACCGCCGTCGTCCTGATCGCGGTGACGGTCGTGCTCGGAGCACTGCACCCTGTCCGCCGGGCACCCGTGTCGACGGACACGTTGGGCCCGGACAACGGGGAAGTGGTGGCCGATTACCTGGCCCGGGCGGACCGATCACTCGACGCGGCGGACGGGCGCCGAGAGCACTGGGCGCTGGTGTCGTTCACGCGTCCGGTGACGACGGAGGTCGTCCGGGACGCCGCCTCCGGCACTCGGGTGTCGCAGGTTCTCTTCCGTGTGCCCCTGGACCGGGTGCAGACACCCCTCGTTCCCGTGTCCGTCGGGGC
Source organism: Rhodococcus sp. G6(2025) (assembly GCF_058628105.1). Classification (NCBI taxonomy): domain Bacteria; kingdom Bacillati; phylum Actinomycetota; class Actinomycetes; order Mycobacteriales; family Nocardiaceae; genus Rhodococcus; species Rhodococcus sp. G6(2025). The sequence continues at coordinate 5,275,220 of NZ_CP179750.1, read as the reverse complement.
AGGCGATGCGGCGCTCGCACGGGCGAGCGTCCTGGCCGCCGGACGCGCCCAGGCGATGACGGGCGAAACGGAGCGGCAGGCGCAGATCGCGGCGGTGTCGTCGGAGGAACTCGCCCGGAACTGCGCGTGCGTGATCGGTGTCGTCGTCCGCGGTGATCACGAAGCCCTCACCGCGCTGCGGTCCGCCCCGGACGTCCGGGCGGTCGAGGCACTCGGAGCCGAAGCCGTCGCCGGGCGGTTCGCCGTGCGCCCGCTGCTGCCGGAGCAGGTCGAGATCGTCGCGCCCGGCCCCGACGACGGCATCGTCCCGGGGAGCGGTTCGTGAAGGCGAGGAAGGCGGAAACCGTGGGCGCCGCCTGCGGAGTCGGCGCCTACGTGCTGTGGGGCGCGTTCCCGGCGTTCTTCGGATTGCTCGGTCCGGCCGGGTCGGTGGAGATCCTCGCGCACCGGGTGGTGTGGACGCTCGCGCTCATGTTCGTCGTCCTCGCGGTCTCGGGCCGGCTCCGGTCGCTGCGCGGGCTGAGTGTGCGCACCTGGCTGCTGGTCTCGGCCGCGTCGACGGCCATCGCGGTGAACTGGGGCACCTATATCTACGGGGTCACCTCGGACCGGGTGGTCGAGACCGCGCTCGGCTACTTCATCAACCCGTTGGTGAGCGTGCTGCTCGGGGTCGTGATCTTCCGTGAGCGGCTCGTCCCCGCCCAGATCGTCGCCCTCGCGCTCGCCGCAACCGCGGTGATCGTGATCACCGTCGACTACGGGCATCCGCCGTACATCGCGCTGACCCTGGCCGCGTCGTTCGCCCTGTACGGGCTGTGCAAGAAGGTGGTGCCGCTCGACCCGCGGACGAGCCTGACCGCCGAGGGAATCGTGGCCGCGCCCGTCGCGATCGGCTACCTCGTGTTCCTCGCCCTCACCGGGGCCGGCACGTTCCTCGGGTTCGGGATCGGTCACACCCTGCTGCTGCTGGCCGCGGGACCGGTGACCGCGCTGCCGCTGTTGCTGTTCGGCGCGGCCGCGCAACGGGTGCCGTTGCGCACACTCGGCATGCTGCAGTACCTGACACCGGCGCTGCAGATGGCGTGGGGTGTCGCCGTTCTTCACGAGGACATGCCCGCGTCGCGGTGGATCGGTTTCGCGCTGATCTGGGTGGCACTCGCGATCTTCAGTACCGATGCGCTGGTACGGGTCCGGCGCGAGCGGCGAAATACCGAACCGTCCCAGGCGCCCGTCCAGTAACTCGCGTCACGACTTCTCCGACACCCGCCGTCGGCGACCGGTGCTGTCGGTCCGAGGGCCTACACTCGTGAGGCTCCCAGACCTTCAGAGAGGCGCACGTGGCTGACTCGTTCGTACATCTGCACAATCACACCGAGTACTCGATGCTCGACGGTGCGGCCAAGGTCGGCCCCCTGTTCGAAGAGGCCGAGCGACTGGGGATGTCGGCGGTCGGCATGACCGACCACGGCAACATGTACGGCGCCAGCGAGTTCTACAACGTCGCGAAGAAGCAGGGCATCAAGCCGATCATCGGCATCGAGGCGTACATCGCGCCCGAGTCCCGCTTCAACACCAAGCGCGTGCTGTGGGGCGACCGCAGCCAGAAGTCCGACGACGTCTCCGGTAGCGGTGCGTACACCCACATGACGATGGTCGCGGAGAACGCGACCGGTCTGCGGAACCTGTTCAAGCTGTCCTCGCTCGCGTCGATCGAGGGCCAGCTCGGCAAGTGGGCGCGGATGGACGAAGAGCTCATCGCCACCCACCACGAGGGCATCATCGCGACCACGGGCTGCCCGTCCGGTGAGATCCAGACCCGGCTGCGACTCGGCCACGACCGCGAGGCGCTCGAGGCCGCCGCCAAGTGGCAGGAGATCTGGGGCAAGGACAACTTCTTCCTCGAGCTGATGGACCACGGGCTCTCGATCGAGCGACGGGTGCGCGAGGGCCTGCTCGAGATCAGCAAGAAGCTCGAGATTCCGCCGCTCGCCACCAACGACTGCCACTACGTCACCAAGGAAGCCGCGGAGAACCACGAGGCGCTTCTCTGCATCCAGACCGGTAAGACGCTGTCCGACCCCACCCGGTTCAAATTCGACGGCGACGGCTACTACCTGAAGCCGGCCGCGGAGATGCGGGCGCTGTGGGACGACCAGGTGCCCGGCGCGTGCGACAACACACTGCTGATCGCCGAGCGGGTCCAGTCGTACGACGACGTCTGGGCGCACCACGACCGGATGCCGATCTTCCCGGTCCCCGAGGGTGAGACGCAGGGCACCTGGTTGCGCAAGGAGGTCATGCGCGGACTGGATCGCCGGTTCCCCGACGGACCCCCCGAGGAGTACCTCGCCCGCGCCGACTACGAGATCGGCGTCATCCTCGAAATGGGTTTCCCCGCCTACTTCCTCGTCGTCGGTGACCTCATCAACCACGCCCGGGAGGTCGGCATCCGCGTCGGCCCCGGCCGAGGCTCGGCGGCCGGGTCGCTCGTCGCCTACGCGATGGGCATCACCAACATCGACCCCATCCCGCACGGCCTGCTCTTCGAGCGGTTCCTGAACCCCGAGCGCGTCTCCATGCCCGATATCGACATCGACTTCGACGATCGCCGTCGCGGCGAGATGGTGCGCTACGCGACGGACAAGTGGGGCAGCGACCGCGTCGCCCAGGTCATCACGTTCGGCACCATCAAGACGAAGGCGGCCATCAAGGACTCCGCCCGAGTCCAGTTCGGTCAGCCCGGTTTCGCGATCGCCGACCAGATCACGAAGGCGCTGCCGCCGCCGATCATGGCCAAGGACATCTCGGTGTCCGGCATCACCGACCCGAACCACGAGCGCTACAAGGAAGCGGTGGAGGTTCGCGCCCTCATCGACTCCAACCCGGACGTCGCGAAGATCTACCAGACGGCCAAGGGACTCGAGGGCCTGATCCGTAACGCCGGCGTCCACGCCTGCGCGGTGATCATGTCGTCCGAACCGCTGATGGACGCGATTCCCGTGTGGAAGCGCGCCCAGGACGGCGCCATCATCACCGGCTGGGACTACCCGTCGTGCGAGGCCATCGGCCTGCTGAAGATGGACTTCCTCGGACTGCGGAACCTCACCGTCATCGGTGACGCCATCGACAACATCAAGGCCAACCGGGGGATCGACCTCGATCTCGACACCCTCGCGCTCGACGATCAAGCCACGTACGAACTGCTTTCGCGCGGAGACACTCTCGGCGTGTTCCAGCTCGACGGCAGCGCGATGCGCGACCTGCTGCGCCGTATGCAGCCCACCGGTTTCGAGGACATCGTCGCGGTGCTCGCGCTGTACCGGCCCGGTCCGATGGGCATGAACGCGCACAACGACTACGCCGACCGTAAGAACGGGCGGCAAGAGGTCAAACCCATCCACCCGGAACTCGAGGAGCCCCTGAAGGAGATCCTGGCCGACACGTACGGCCTGATCGTCTACCAGGAGCAGATCATGCAGATCGCTCAGAAGGTGGCCGGGTACTCGCTCGGACAGGCCGACATTCTCCGCCGAGCCATGGGTAAGAAGAAGCTCTCGGTGCTGGAGGAGGCGTACGCCGGCTTCCGGGAGGGCATGCTCGCCAACGAATTCTCCGAGCCCGCCATCAAGGCACTGTGGGACACCATCCTCCCGTTCGCCGGGTACGCGTTCAACAAGTCGCACGCGGCCGGGTACGGCCTGGTGTCGTTCTGGACCGGGTATCTCAAGGCCAACTATCCGGCCGAGTACATGGCCGGTCTGCTCACCTCGGTCGGTGACGACAAGGACAAGGCCGCCATCTACCTCGCGGACTGCCGCAAGATGGGTATCACCGTGCTGCCGCCGGACGTCAACGAATCGGAGGTCAACTTCGCCTCCGTCGGTGAGGACATCCGGTTCGGAATGGGCGCCGTCCGCAACGTCGGCGCCAACGTCGTGGGCTCGATCATCAAGGCGCGCAAGGAGAAGTCCAAGTTCGTCGACTTCTCGGACTACCTCAACAAGATCGACGCCGCCGCCTGCTCCAAGAAGGTCACCGAATCGCTGATCAAGGCAGGCGGGTTCGACTCGCTGGGCCATCCGCGCAAGGGACTCATGCTCGTCCACGCCGACGCCATCGACGCGGTGATGGGCACCAAGAAGGCGGAGGCGATCGGACAGTTCGACCTCTTCGGCGGCGACGACGCCGACGAGTCGATCTCCTCGGTCTTCAACGTGAAGATCCCCGAGGAAGAGTGGGACTCGAAGCACCGGTTGGCGCTGGAACGGGAAATGCTGGGACTGTACGTGTCCGGGCACCCGCTCAACGGCGTCGAACACGTGCTGTCGGCGCAGTCCGACACCGCGATCCCGACCATCCTCGAAGGCGACATCAAGGACGGCACCCAGGTCACCGTCGGCGGCATCCTCGCGTCGGTGAACCGGAGGATCAACAAGAACGGTCTCACCTGGGCGTCCGCGCAGCTCGAGGATTTGACCGGTGGTATCGAGGTGCTGTTCTTCCCGCAGGCCTACTCGGTGTACGGGATGGACGTCACGGAGGACTCCGTCGTGCTCGTCAAGGCGCGCGTGTCGATTCGTGACGACCGGATCTCACTCATCGCCAACGATCTTGCGGTGCCGGATCTCTCGGCGGTGGGGGTCGCGAAGCCGCTGGCGGTCAGTCTGCCGCTGCGTCAGTGCACCAAGGACAAGCTCGGCGCGCTGCGTCAGGTCCTCACGCGCCATCCGGGCACCTCGGACGTGCACGTGCGGGTGATCGGCGGCACCGAGGTCACGTTGTGGAAGGTGGATGACGTGCTCCGGGTGGAACCGTCGTCGGCGTTGATGGGCGATCTCAAGGCGCTGCTCGGACCGAGCTGCCTGTCCGTGTGACGGCTAGGGGCGCGGCGGGTAGAGGCGCCGCGCCCACCACACGACGACGGCCACCGCGGCGGCGGTGAGGACGGCCGCCTGCAGTGTCTGGGTGACGACGAGGATCGTGACGAAGACCAGCAGCGCGACAGCCAGCGCTTCCAGCTTGTACAGGGGCCACGCGGTGCCGGCGAGATCGACGGTGCGGGCAGGGTTGCTGCGGCGAATCTCGCGGCGCACCCATGCGTCGTGTGTCGTCATCGCAGGTCACCTCACTGGCGCGGGTCGGGGGAGCGGACATCCCCCGCGTGGGATCAGGGTACTCGGAACCCGGAGTTCGGCGCAACGAACAATCGGATGTGGTTCTTCGCATGTGCGCTCGTTCGGTGGAATCGGTGGCGCGTTCTCGCGCATCAGGTGTTGACTGGACGCATGCCACTCACAGGTGAATATGAGCCCAGTACGTCCAAGTGGGCAGCAGATCAGGCCGAGTTGATGGAATCCACCGATGGAGCGAAGGGCACGACGCTGGGCGGCAGGCCCGTCGTCCTGCTGACCACGCGTGGCGCGAAATCCGGCAAGCTCCGCAAGACGCCGTTGATGCGTGTCGAACACGACGGGACGTACGCGATCGTCGCCTCGCTCGGCGGCGCACCCAAGAACCCGGTCTGGTACTACAACGTGAAGGCCGAGCCGCACGTCGAACTCCGCGACGGCTCGACCACACAGGACATGGTGGCCCGTGAGGTGACGGGCGAGGAGAAGACCGCCTGGTGGGACCGCGCCGTCGCCGCGTTCCCGGACTACGCCGAGTATCAGAAGAATACCGATCGGGAGATCCCGGTGTTCGTGCTCGAACCCGCCTGACCCGCGCCCCGCTGTCCTTCGCCGTTCGACCGTCCCCCGACCGGAGGCCCGATGAGAGCGAAAACCGTTGCCGATCAGTTGGTACGTCAACTCCAGGACGCCGGCGTCCAGCGGATCTACGGAATCGTGGGCGACAGCCTCAATCCCGTCGTCGACGCGGTCCGGCGGTCGGGCGGCGCGGCGAAGGGCGGAATCGACTGGATTCACGTGCGTCACGAGGAGGCCGCCGCGTTCGCCGCGGCAGCCGAGGCGCAGGTCACCGGCAAGCTGGCGGTGTGCGCCGGCTCGTGCGGCCCGGGAAACCTGCACCTGATCAACGGCCTCTACGACGCGGACCGCTCGGGGGCGCCGGTACTTGCGATCGCGGCGCAGATCCCGAGCGAGCAGATCGGACTCGGCTTCTTCCAGGAGACCCACCCGGACCGCCTGTTCGTCGAGTGCTCCCGGTACGCGGAGCTGATCGGAAGTCCCGCCCAGGCGCCACGCGTGACGGCGTCCGCCATCGCGCACGCGACCGCGCTGTCCGGTGTCGCGGTCATCACGCTGCCCGGCGACATCGCGGACCGGCCCGCCGAGGGGAAGGCGCCGTCGGTGCCGCGGACCGGCGCACCGGCGATCGTGCCCGACCAGGCCGACGTGCAGGCGCTCGCCGACGCCGTGAACGCGGCGGGAAAGGTCGCGATCTTCGCCGGCGAGGGTGTGCGGGAGGCGCGCGAGGAGTTGCTGAGCCTGGCCGACACGATCGGTGCGCCGATCGGCCACACGCTCCGCGGCAAGGAATGGATTCAGTACGACAACCCCTTCGACGTCGGAATGACGGGGCTGCTGGGGTACGGGGCGGCGCACGACGGGATGCACGGCGCCGACCTCCTGCTGCTCGTCGGAACGGACTTCCCGTACAACCAGTTCCTGCCCGACGGAGTCCGCACCGCGCAGATCGACTGGGCTGCACAACGAATCGGCCGGAGAACGAACGTCGATCTGGCCGTGCACGGCGACGTGGCGAGCACGTTGCGTGCCCTCGCCCCGTTGATCCGGCGGAAGGACGATCGCCGATTCCTCGACGACATGCTCGACAAGCACCGGACGCTGATGAACAAGGTGGTCGGTGCGTACACCAAACCCGCCAAGCAGCGTATCCCGATCCACCCCGAATATGCGGCGTCGATCCTCGACGACCTCGCCGCCGACGACGCGATCTTCACGACCGACACGGGAATGTCGAACGTGTGGACGGCGCGCTACCTGACACCGAACGGGTCGCGGCGGTTCCTGTCCTCGGCCCTGCACGGATCGATGGCGAACGCCCTGCCCCACGCGATCGGCGCCCAGGTGTGCGCGCCGGGCAGGCAGGTGGTGTCCGTGTCGGGCGACGGCGGGCTGTCGATGCTGCTGGGGGAACTGGTGACGGTCGCGATGTACCGGCTCCCGGTCAAGATCGTGGTGTTCAACAATTCCACTCTGGGAATGGTCAAGCTGGAAATGCTGGTGGACGGGCTGCCGGATTTCGGGGTGGACGTGGCACCCGTCGACTACGCGGCGGTGGCGTCGGCCCTGGGCATCTTCGCCCGCCGGATCGAGGATCCGGCCGACATCGAATCGGGCCTGCGGCAGGCGTTCGATCACGACGGACCGGCGCTCGTCGATCTGGTCACCGACCCGCTGGCGTTGTCGCTGCCACCGACCATCACGGGCGGGCAGGTCACCGGTTTCGCGTTGGCGTTGTCGAAGATGGTGATGAACGGGGGTGTCGGCGAGGCCGTGAAGATGGCGAAGTCGAACGTCCGCAATGTTCCGCGACCGTCCCAGTTCGATCCGCGCGGCTGAACCCGACTGGTATCCCATGGCTGGAGAGTGGGAACATATCCGGGTGTCCACATCGCCCGATACCGCAGCCCAGAACATCACCTCGCCCCTGACGGTGGGCGACATCGATGCGGCCATCGAGCGAATTTCCCACGTGATCGACGCGACCCCCTTGCAGCGGAGCGAGCGCCTGTCGTCGCTGACCGGCGCGAACGTCTACCTCAAGCGCGAAGATCTGCAGGTCGTCCGCTCCTACAAGCTGCGCGGCGCCTACAACCTCATGGCCCAGCTCGATGTCGGCGAGCGTGCGGCCGGAGTGGTGACGGCCAGCGCGGGCAACCATGCGCAGGGCGTCGCGTTCGCCTGCCGGACAATGGAAATCACCGGCCGCATCTACGTTCCGTCGAACACCCCCAAGCAGAAGCGGGATCGCATCCGCGCGCACGGCGGCGAGTTCGTCGAGCTGATCCTGACGGGGGAGACGTACGACGCCGCTGCCGCTGCGGCCGCCGCCGACGTGCGGCGGACGGGCGCGACGATGGTTGCGCCGTTCGACGACGCCCGTACCGCGGCCGGTCAGGGCACCATCGCCGCCGAGATCCTCGCGCAGCTCGGTGCGGCCCCCGATACCGTGCTCGTCCCGGTCGGTGGCGGCGGATGCATCGCCGGCATCGCCACGTACCTGCGTGCGCACGCACCCCGCACGGCCATCGTCGGGGTGGAGCCGACGGGGGCGGCGTCGATGACGGCGGCCCTGGTCGCCGGTGGTCCCGTGACGTTGACGGAGATCGACCCGTTCGTCGACGGCGCCTCGGTGAAGCGGGTCGGCGACCTTCCCTACGCCGTGGTGTCCGCCCTGGGCGCCGAGGTGGTGACGCACACGTCACTGGGCCAGTCCGACCGGTCCACCACGATCCGGCTCGATCCCGAGAGCTTCGTGATGGCCAACCTCGACGAGGGCGCACTGTGCACCACGATGCTCGAGCTGTACCAGAACGAGGGCATCATCGCCGAGCCCGCGGGCGCCCTGTCGGTGGCGGCCCTCGGGAACATCACGTTCGAACCGGGGTCCACGGTGGTGTGCCTGATCTCCGGAGGCAACAACGACGTCTCGCGGTACGGCGAGATCCTGGAACGTTCGCTGGTGAATCTCGGCCTGAAGCACTACTTCCTCGTCGACTTCCCGCAGGAGCCGGGCGCGCTGCGCCGCTTCCTGGACGAGGTGCTCGGCCCCGAAGACGACATCACCCTGTTCGAGTACGTGAAGCGCAACAACCGGGAGACCGGCGCCGCCCTGGTGGGTATCGAACTCGGCAAGGCCGAGGGGCTCGGCGAGCTGCTCGAGCGGATGGAGCAGTCCCGGATGCAGGTGGAACGCCTGGAGCCGGGGAGCCCGGCGTACCGCTACCTCACCTGAGCCGCTACTTCTGCAGCAGCCGCGCGACGACCTTCGTGTACAGCTCGGGCTCGGGCATGGGGAGCCCGAGCAGAGCGGCCAGGTAGATGCCGTCGCCGACGAGGCGCACGATCTCGGCCTGCACCGGGTCGTCGATCTCGCTCTGGAGACCTTCGTCCCAGCCGCGCATCACTTCGGTGACGGCCTTCTGGATCTCGTCGTGCTGACCGTCGACGCTCCGTAGCGCGGCGATGGTCGAACGGTAGAGGGCGAGTTCCTCGGTGGTGCTCGCGTCGGGAACCTGCAGATACCACTCGGACAGCGAGGTGCCGCCGGACACGGCGTCGGCGAGCTGGGCGTCCGCCCGCTCGCCGAGCCGGCGCACCATGGCGGCGAGGAGCGCTTCCTTGCTGGGGAAGTGGTAGAGCAGTCCGCCCTTGGACACCCCGGCCTCCGCGGCGACGGATTCGAGGGTCACCTGGGCTATCCCCACGTCGAGCAGCAGCTTCTCGAGGGCGTCGAGTATTCGATCGCGCGTACCGGCAGCCATGGAGAGGGACTGTACCCGGGAAATAACTTTACCGTCCGGACGGTTCACGATAAGGTAACGGAACTGTACCGGCTGGACGGTTCTCGCCGTGCCAGCTCTTGAATCGGAAAGTCGCAGGAAGATAAATGTCTGTCTCCACGGATCGCGGGATCAACGACGCCTACGGCGCGCCAGGTCAGTCCTCCGCATCACGCCGAGACTGGCTCGGATTGGTCGTCCTCGCCTTCGCCGTCCTCCTGATCGCCGTCGACGGCACCGTGCTCGACCTCGCGCTGCCGTTCATCAGCGCCGACCTCGAACCCAGCAGCACGCAGCTGCTGTGGATCATCGACGTCTACTCGTTCGTCCTCGCCGGCCTGCTCATCACGATGGGCACGCTCGGCGACCGGATCGGACGGCGTCGTCTGCTGCTCCTCGGCGCCGCCGGATTCGGCATCGCCTCGCTGATCGCAGCGTGGTCGCCGACACCCGAGATGCTGATCGCGGCCCGCGTGCTGCAGGGAATCTCGGGGGCGACGCTGATGCCCGCGACACTCGGCCTGATCCGCACGATCTTCGTCGACCCGCGCCAGCGGACCCTCGCCATCGGAGTGTGGGGTGCGATGGCCGGTGGCGGTACCGCGGCCGGCCCGCTGATCGGCGGCTGGCTGCTCGAGCACTTCTGGTGGGGCTCGGTGTTCCTGATCAACATCCCCGTGATGCTGGTTCTGATCGCCGTGGGACCGCTCGTGATTCCCGAGTCCAAGGACCCCGCCCCGGGGCGCTTCGACCTTCTCAGCGCCGCGCTGTCGATGACGACGATGCTGCCGCTGGTGTACGCGGTCAAGGAGACCGTGGTGCACGGTGTCGACCCGGTGCTGCTCGCCGTCGGACTCGTCGGCGTCGTGTCCGGTGTGGTGTTCGTGCGCAGGCAGAAGGGGATGAAGGACCCGATGATCGACATCGGCCTGTTCGCCAAGCCGGCGTTCTCGACCGCCGTCCTCACCAACCTGCTGTCCATCTTCGCTCTGGCCGGTGTGCTGTTCTTCGGCTCGCAGTACCTGCAGTTGGTGCTGGGCAACAGCGCGTTCGAATCGGGTGTGCTGATGCTGCCCGGCATGCTGATGAGCGCGGTCACCGCACTCGCGGCGGCCTGGATGGTGCGCCGGTGGGCCACCTCGCACGTGCTCGGCGGCGGTCTCGCGATCGCGGCTGTGGGTGCGGCACTGATGCTCACGCTCGGCGTGGACGGTGCCCCGACGATGTTCGTGATCGGCTTCGGCCTCGCGGGCGCCGGTGTCGGTATCGCACTGACCCTGACCTCCGACCTCGTGGTCAGCGCCGTCGAGCCCGAACGGGCCGGCGCCGCCTCCGCGGTGTCCGAGACGGCATACGAACTCGGTATCGCACTCGGCGTCGCCGTGCTCGGCAGCGTCGTCATGGCGATCTTCCGGAACGGCCTCGACACATCGTTGCTGCCGGCGGAACAGGTCGAGTCCGCCCAGGGCACGCTCGGTGCCGCCGTCGCGGAGGCCCAGCACCTCCCGGAGACGGCCCGGACGGTGTTCCTGGAGTCCGCGCAGTCGGCGTTCGTCGACGGCATGCACGTCGCCGCCGGCGCGACGGCCGTGATCCTGTTCGCGACCGCCATCCTCGTCCTGCGGATGCTGCGCGACCGTCAGGGCGAGCTGTCGAGCACCACGAACGAGTGACCCGGTAGCACCGTCGCCGACGCGGTCTCGTCCTGGGTCGGCGGCTCCCACCACAAGACGGGGGAGCCGCCGACCGGGACGGTGACCGGTTCGGCACCCAGGTTGCACGCGAGACGAAGTGCGCCGCGGTGCACCACGATCCACTGCTCCGCCTCGTCGTAGTCGACGGACAGGTTCTCCAGCCACGGATCCGTCAGGTCGGCGCGCTCCCGCCGTAGGCGCAGCAACGAGCGATAGCAGTCGAGCAGCCGGGCATGCGGTTCGCGGACCAGTTCGTCCCAGTCGAGCTTGGACCGCTCGAACGTCTCCGGGTCCTGTGGGTCGGGGACGTCGTCCGTGCTCCAGCCGTGCTCCGCGAACTCGGCCTTGCGCCCCTCGGCCGTCGCCCTCGCGAGTTCCGGTTCGGGGTGGGAGGTGAAGAACTGGAACGGGGTGCTCGCACCCCACTCCTCACCCATGAACAGCATCGGCGTGAACGGCGAGCACAGCACGAGCGCGGCCTTCACGGCGAGCTGCCCGGAATCGAGATACGTGCCGGGGCGGTCGCCGATCGCCCGGTTGCCGATCTGATCGTGCGTGCACGTGTACGTGACCAGCGAACTGGCCGGGGTCCGGCGGGTGTCCAGCGGCCTGCCGTGGGTGCGACCGCGGAACGTCGAGAACGTGCCCGCGTGGAACCACCCCTGGCGCAGGGTGTCGGCGAGGCAGGCCATCGAACCGAAATCTCCGTAATAGCCCTGCCTCTCGCCCGAGACGGCGGCGTGGATGGCGTGATGCACGTCGTCGTCCCACTGCGCGTCGAGGCCGCAGCCGCCTGCCGAGCGCGACGTGATCAGGCGCGGATCGTTGAGGTCGCTCTCCGCGATGAGCGTCAGCGGCCGCCTCAGGTGCGCGGACAGCCGGCGGGTCTCGATGGCCAGGTCCTCGAGAAGATGGGTGGCGGTGTGGTCGACGAGTGCGTGCACCGCGTCGAGGCGGAGCGCGTCGATGTGGAACTCACGGAACCACCGCAGCGCGTTGTCAATGATGTAGCGGCGGACTTCGCCGCTGTCCGGTCCGTCCAGGTTGATGCTCCGGCCCCACGTGTTGGCGCCCTGCGCGAGGTACGGGCCGTACCGGTCGAGGTAGTTGCCGGACGGTCCGAGGTGGTTGTACACGGCGTCGAGGACGACGCCGAGACCGCGGGCGTGGCACGCGTCGACGAGGGTCTGCAGCCCGTCCGGCCCGCCGTAACCCTCGTGCACCGTGTACCAGAGAACGCCGTCGTATCCCCAGTTGTGGGTCCCGTTGAAACCGTTGACGGGCATCAGTTCCACGAAGTCGACGCCGAGTTCGACGAGGTGGTCGAGCCGGTCGACGGCGGCCGCGAACGTGCCCTCCGGGGAGAACGTGCCGACGTGCAGTTCGTAGACGACGGAGCCGGCGAGCTGCCGCCCGGTCCACCGCGAGTCGGTCCAGAGGCTCTCGTCGAGGGTGTGGAGTTGGGACGCGCTGTGCACTCCATCGGGCTGTCGCGGCGACCGGGGATCGGGAAGTGGGGTGTCGCTGTCGTCGAGGACGAACGCGTACCGCGAATCCGGCGACGCGTCGACGTCGGCTCGCCACCATCCGTCCGGTGACGGGGTCATGTCGTGGCGTCGGCCGTCGACCTCCACAGAAACGGAATCCGGAATCGGGGCCCATACCTCGAATGTGTGCACCCGATCAGCATGCCTCGATGCGGCGGGCCGCGCAGAACAGTCAGCTCTCGGACGTGCCGGAGTCCTCGACCTCCTCGATGATCTCGGCGCCGAGAACGGACAACCGGTGTTCCTCGGCGTCCTGCACGGTGCCGAAGTCCTGCTCCTCGAGCACGTTACGGTCCTTGTCGAGGTATCGATACGTAGCCATGTCCCCACGATGGCACACGGCGGCAGAGATGGCGGCGAGTCGACCCTTTCGCCCCGGTTCCGGAAGTAGCAAGCTGGGGGTACGGACTCGAACGTCGCGAGGAGCAGTCATGCACGTAGCAGTGGGAGACCGGTTGCACGTCCAGGGCAGGGTGGTCGGAGTGCACGAGACGACCGCCGAGGTCGTGGAGGTACACGGAGAGAACGGCGAACCGCCCTATCTCGTCCGGTACGACGACGGCCACGAGGCGCTCGTGTTTCCCGGATCCGATGCCTGGGTGGAACACCCGAAGTCGTAGGTATCGGGCGTTTCGCCTGGTCGATGTGTGGCAAATCGCTGTGCCACATTGGTTGCATGATTGATGTATCGAATTCGTCTATCGTGAGCCCATGCCCGAATCCGCCAAGAGGTCCTACAGCTCGCCGCTTCGTGCGGAATCGGCGCGCCGGACCCGCCTCCTCGTCCGGGACGCCGCGGCCCGGCTGTTCGTCGACCGTGGATACGTCAGCACGACGGTGCGGAACGTGGCCGAGGCCGCCGGGGTGTCGACCCGCACGGTGTTCACCGCGTTCCCCGGCGGCAAGGCGGAACTGTTCCACGAGGCCCTGCACACGGCCATCGACGGTGATACCGCCGCGACCCACACGCCCGCACCCCGGGACGGCGACCCCGTCGAACGGATCCTCGACCAGATGGTCGGATTCAGCACCGACGTCCTGGAGCGCGCCGGAACGCTGATGACGACGTCGATCGAATCCTCGGGAGCGGACGACGACATGCGGCGGTTCGCCGACGAGGGAGCGCGGGCCTCGGCCGAGAATGCGATGACGCTCGCCGAGGGACTCGCCGCGCACGAATTGCTGCGTCCCGAAATCTCCGTCCAGCGGGCCGCCGACGTGCTGTTCACGGTCGTGTCGCCGCAGGTGTACTCGATGCTGCGACGGCAGTGCGGGTGGGATGTCGTCGAGTACCGGAACTGGGTGAAAGCGACGATCCGGGCGAGTTTGCTCCACTGATCCGAGGTGCGTCGGGCCTACGGCAGCAGGATGAACTTGCCCGCCGCGTGCGGCTTCCGAAGATCGGCATGAGCGCGCGCTGCCTCCGTCAGCGCGTACGTGCGCGCCACGCGCACCCGCACGTCGCCGTTGCCCGCGAGGTCGACGAGGAAGACGCGGGCCCGTTTACGCGGCTCCATCCCTTCCGGCCCCAGCGCGCCCACGATCCGGAAACCGGCTTCGGCCGGGCGGGGGCCGGGAACGGTCGTCACCAACCGCGACCGGTCCCGCACCAGGTCCACGGAGACGTCGATCGCCTCGTCACTGCCCGCGGTATCGATCACGGCGTCCACCCCGTCCGGTGCCAGGACGCGGACCCGACCGTCCAGGCCGGCGCCGTAGGACACGGGGGTGGCACCGAGCGAGCGGACGTAGTCGTGGTGCTCGGGGCGCGCGGTACCGATGATCGTGGCACCGCGGGCCCGCCCCAACTGCACGACGAACGAGCCCACGCCGCCGGAAGCTCCGTGCACGAGCAGGAGGTCGCCGGCGCCGACGTTCGCCGTGTCGAGGGTGTCGACCGCGGCGGCACCCACGGCGAGAAGTCCGGCCGCCTCGTTCCACGGCAACGACGCCGGTTTCGGGATCACCGAATCACCGGACACGACAAGTCGATCCGCGTACGACTCGGACACCGGGTACACGATCACCTCGTCGCCCACCGAGATCGGGCCCACCGGCCCCGCCGCGGTGTCACCCACCTCGCCGACGATGCCCGCGGCCTCGCTGCCCAGACCCATGGGCAAGACGTCCGGGTCGGCGCCGAACGCGCCGCTGTAGAGCTTGTAGTCGATCGGGTTGACCCCGATGGCGCGAACCTCGATCACCACCTCGCCGGGGGCGGGATTCACAGCCTCCGCGTCGACGACCGCGAGGACCTCCGGCCCTCCGTACGCCCGGGCAACCACACGTCGCGACATACAAGGCCAGTACCCCTGTGAGTACTTGTCAACCGCGGGCGGTTAACAAGTACTCACAGGGTCAGAAGCGCCACGGGATAGCGGGCGAACAGCGTCGCGGTGTCGATGCGGCCGCCGGTGTACGTCTGGGAGGTGAGCAGGTCGGTCCAGGTGCCGTCCGGGAGGGGCACGGTGGTGTCGCCCCAGCCACGTTGCTCCAGTCCGACGGTGTGGCGGGTGGCCAGTGCCACGACGTCCGGCGCCGACCCTTGCCGTCCGCGAGCGAAGCCGATCAGATGCTCCGCCGCGGTCCCCGACGCGAACACCGGCGTGTAGGTCCCGCCGACGAAGCTGTCCGGACGTTCCCGGCGCAGGCGCAGAGCCGTGCGGACGATGTGCATCTTCGCCGCGCCCGTCGCATCGACGGGAGGAGTGCCGAGCCCCGCGAGCAGGCTCCGTCGTATGTCGTAGTCCACGGGACGGCGATTGTCCGGGTCGACGAGCGAGTCTTCCCACAGCTCGGTTCCCTGGTACACGTCCGGGATCCCGGGTCCGCACAGCTGCAGCAGCTTCTGAGCGAGCGAGTCCGACCAGGCGTGCGGGGCAAGCTGGGTGCACAGCGAGCCGAGCGCCTTGCCGACGGTGCCGTCGATCACCGTGTCCAGCCAACTGTGGAGGTCGCGCTCGAAGTCCTCGTTCACGTCGTGCCACGACGTCCGGGTCCCGGCTTCGCGGACCGCCTTCTCCGCGTACGCGTGGACGCGGTCGCGGAAGTCGGGCACGTCGGCCGCGGCCCGGCCGTCGACCGGCCACACCCCGAACAGGTTCTGCCACAGGAACAGTCCGGTCACGGGATCGGGGCTGGGTGCGATGCGTTCCCACTGATCGACGCATTCGGCCCACAGGTCCGGCACTTGCGACAGGATGCCGATCCGGGCCCGGACGTCCTCCCCGCGCTTGGTGTCGTGCGTCGACAGCGTCGTCATCGCCCGCGGCCACCGGGTGGCTCGCTCGGCTGCGGCCAGGTGGAATTCGGCGGGGGAGACGCCGACGTTCGCCGGATTGCCGCCCACCTCCTGCAACGACACCAGCCGGGCGGTGCGGTAGAACAGGCAGTCCTCCACGGACTTCGCCATCACCGCGCCGCACACCTGCTGGAATCGGGTGGCCGCCTCACCGCCGGCGATCAGGGCGGCGCCGAGGGCAGAGAGTGCGTCGGACCAGTGCGGTTCACGCCGCAAGACGTCGCCGATCACCCGTTTCGCCAGCCCGGCCAGCGGACTGTAGTCGGACCGGTACACGGGCATGGCCGCGACGACGTCCACGACAGCGTCACGCAGGTCCGTATCGCTGCAGTCGGTGCCGGTCTCCGCGCGGATCGCACGGACGAGGCGCCGGACCTCCGGGGCGAGAATGGTTCCGGCGACGTCGCGTTTGATCGCGGTTTCGTGTTCGTGAATCCACGTCGCGTCACCCCGGTCACCCGTGCGGGACGCCGACAGGGCGGTGAGCGCGGGGGCTCCCGACGCGTCGACGAAGACGCCGCCGACTTCGGTCAGCGCGTCGTAGCCGGTGGTGCCCGCGATCGGCAGGTGGTCGTCCAGTGGTTCGGTGTGGCCGAGGATCTTCTCGATCACGAGCCACCGGTCCGCGCCGATCAGCCCGCGCAGCCGGTCGAGATATTCGGCCGGATCGGACAACCCGTCGGGATGGTCGATGCGCACGCCGTCGATCAACTCGTCCGCCACCCAGCTCCGCAGTTCGCGGTGCGAGGCCTCGAACACGCGCGGGTCTTCCTGACGGATACCGGCCAGTTCGCTGACCGCGAAGAATCGCCGGTACCCGATGAGACCGGAGTCCCACGGGACCAGGCGGTACGACTGCGCGTCGTGCACCGCCGTCGGCTCGGCGGCATCGGTGCCGGGGGTGATCGGGAAACGGTGCTCGTAGAACGCGAGCAGAGGTTCGGGTCCCGAGCGGTCGACGGTCAGCGACTCGAGATCGGCGTCCGATCCGAGGACGGGCAGCGCGAGCCGGCCGCCTGCGCCGTTGTCGTCGCTCCAGTCGATGTCGAAGAACTCGGCGTACTCGGAGCGGCGACCGTGCGTGAGAACGTCCCACCACCACGGGTTCTCACGCGGATTCGCGACACCCACATGATTGGGGACGAGGTCGACGACGAGACCCATGCCGCGGCCCCGCACCTCCCGGGACAGCGCGGCCAGCGCCTCCCGCCCGCCGAGCGCGGGGGACACGCGGGTCACGTCGGTGACGTCGTACCCGTGGGTCGATCCGGTGGTGGCCGTCAGGATCGGCGACAGATAGGCGTGGGAGATCCCGAGGTCGTCCAGGTAGTCGGCGACGGCGGCGGCATCCGCCAGGGTGAAGCAGTCACCGCGCAGTTGCAGCCGGTAGGTGGCCGTGATCGACATCGTCGTCCCCGGGCTCAGGCGGTCCGGCGCAGCACGACCAGCGAGCGGGCCTCGACCTGCAGCGGATCCCCGGCCTTGATCACCGCTTCCTTCGCCCCCGTCGGGACGGCGGTGTCGAGCACGACCGCCCACTCGTCGGCGTAATCGGAGTTCGGCGTGGAGAACTCGATCTCCTCGTCGTGCGCGTTGAAACACAACAGGAACGAGTCGCCGACCACCCGCTCGCCGCGGTGGTTGGGTTCGGGGATGCCCTCGCCGTTGAGGAATACGGCCAGGGACTTCCCGAAACCGCTGTCCCAGTCCTCGGGGGTCATCTCCTCGCCGGCCGGGGTGAGCCACGCGATGTCGCGGGTCTGGTCACCGCTGCGGATGGGCGTGCCCTCGAAGAACCGGCGACGACGGAACACCGGATTCTTCATCCGCAAGGCGATCACCCGTTTGGTGAATTCGACCAGGTCGGCGTTGGCGTCCGCCAGCGACCAGTCCATCCAGGACAGTTCGGAGTCCTGGCAGTACACGTTGTTGTTGCCCTGCTGGGTGCGGCCCATCTCGTCGCCGTGCGCCAGCATCGGCGTCCCCTGGCTGAGCAGCAGGGTAGCCAGGATGTTGCGGCTCTGCCGCCCGCGCAGATCGAGGATCTCCGGGTCGTCCGTCGGTCCCTCGACACCGCAGTTCCAGGACCGGTTGTGGCTCTCGCCGTCGTTGTTGCCCTCGCCGTTGGCCTCGTTGTGCTTCTCGTTGTACGACACCAGGTCGTGCAGGGTGAACCCGTCGTGGGCGATGACGAAGTTGATGCTCGCGCCGGGGCGGCGGCCGGTCGCCTCGTAGAGGTCGGAGGAGCCGGTGAGCCGGGACGCGAATTCGCCGAGCGTCGCGGGTTCGCCGCGCCAGTAGTCGCGGACGGTGTCCCGGTACTTGCCGTTCCACTCCGTCCACAGGCCCGGGAAGTTGCCCACCTGGTACCCGCCCTCGCCGATGTCCCACGGTTCGGCGATGAGCTTGACCTGGCTGACGATCGGATCCTGCTGGACGAGGTCGAAGAACGCGGAGAGCCGGTCGACGTCGTGCAGTTCACGGGCGAGCGTGGACGCGAGGTCGAACCGGAATCCGTCGACGTGCATCTCGGTGACCCAGTACCGCAGCGAGTCCATGATCAGTTGCAGCGTGTGCGGGTGCCGGGCGTTGAGACTGTTCCCGGTGCCCGTGTAGTCCATGTAGTGCTCGGCGTCGCCGTCGACGAGCCGGTAGTAGGCGGCGTTGTCGATGCCGCGGAACGAGATGGTCGGACCGAGGTGGTTGCCCTCGGCGGTGTGGTTGTAGACGACGTCGAGGATGACCTCGATGCCCGCCTCGTGGAACGAGCGGACCATCGCCTTGAACTCCGACACCGCGGCGCCCGGCTTCTCCGCCGACGAATACCCGGTGTGCGGGGCGAGGAAGCCGAACGTGTTGTAACCCCAGTAGTTCCGCAGCCCCTTGTCGAGCAGCGTCTGATCGTGCATGAACTGATGCACCGGCATCAGTTCGATCGCGGTGACCCCGAGGTCGACGAGGTGGTCGATGATCACCGGATGCGCGAGGCCCGCATACGTGCCGCGAAGCTCTTCCGGCACACCGGGATGCGTCGCCGTCATGCCCTTGACGTGGGCCTCGTAGATCACGGTGTCGTGGTACGGGTGTTTCGGTGCGCGGTCGGCAGCCCAGTCGAAGAACGGGTTGATCACCACCGTCGTCATCGTGTGGCCGAGCGAGTCGTGTCCGGGCAGTCCGGGCGCCGAGGTCTCCTCGGGTTCCGCCGCGAGCTCGGCCTCCGCCTCGTCCTCGGCCTCGATGTCGTCGTCCGTGTCGACGATCAGCGCGGCGTCCTCCGATTCCTCGGGGGCGGACTCGGCGGGCGCGTCGATGTCGTAGGAGAACAGGGACCGGTCTCCGTCGAATTCGCCGTCGAACGCCTTGCCGTAGGGGTCGAGGAGGAGCTTGCTGGGGTCGCAGCGGTGCCCGGCCGCGGGATCCCAGGGGCCGTGGATCCGGTACCCGTACCGCTGACCGGGAACGACGGTCGGCAGGTACGCGTGCCACACGTAACCGTCGACCTCGTCGAGGCGAATCCGCGTCTCCGTGCCGTCCTTCGCGATCAGGCACAGGTCGACCGCCTCGGCGACCTCGGAGAACAAGGAGAAGTTCGTCCCGGCTCCGTCGTAGGTGGCGCCCAGTGGGTAGGCGCTGCCGGGCCACACGGGAATGGGCGTGGTGCCGGTCGACTCGCTTGCTTCCATATCGAGAACACTAGCCCGCGTCGGCGTTGCTCTCAGCTCGACGAGACCGGGCTATCGGCCCGGGGCGGAGCTCCGTGCCGCAGCAAGCATTCCGGTTGTGATCTTCCGCACTTCGCCGGTGGTGCACACGTACGGCGGCATCGCGTAGATCAGGTTCCGGAACGGCCGCAACCAGACCCCGGCGGCCACCGCGGCGTCGGTGGCGGCACGCATGTCGACGGGTTCGGCGAGTTCGATCACACCGATCGCGCCGAGCACCCGGACCTCCCGGACGCCGGGGAGTTCCCGGGCCGGTGCGAGCCCCGATTCGAGCTCGCGACGCACGGCCTCGACCTCGCCTCGCCAGTCGCGCGACAGCAGGAGTTCGATCGACGCCACCGCGACGGCACAGGCGAGCGGGTTGGCCATGAACGTGGGACCGTGCATCAGCCCGCCGGCCTCCCCGGAGCTGATGGTCTCGGCGACGTCGGTGGAACAAAGCGTCGCCGCGAGGGTCATGTACCCGCCGGTGAGGGCCTTGCCGACGCACATGATGTCGGGGCGGGCGCCGGCGTGGTCCGCGGCGAACAGCTCGCCGGTGCGGCCGAAACCGGTCGCGATCTCGTCGAACACCAGCAGGAGCCCGTGCTCGTCGCAGATCCGCCGCAGCTCCGACAGGTACCGGGGGTCGTGGAAGCGCATGCCACCGGCGCCTTGCACCACCGGTTCGACGATGACGGCCGCCAGTTCGTCGGTGTGCGAGGCCACCAGGCGCTCGAACTCCGCGACGTACCGCGGGTCGAACTCGCGGGGCGGGGGTCCGGCGAAGACCTGCCGTGCCAGGACGTCCGTCCACAGGGAGTGCATGCCGCCGTCCGGGTCGCAGACGCTCATCGGGGCGAACGTGTCGCCGTGATACCCGCCGCGCCAGGTGAGCAGCCGGTGACGCTCCGGCCTGCCGCGACTGCGCCAGTACTGCAGGCACATCTTGACGGCGACCTCGACGGACACCGAACCGGAATCGGCGAGGAACACCTTGTCGAGTCCGTCCGGGGTGATCTCGACGAGCAGCTGGGCGAGCCGCGCGGCCGGTTCGTGGGTGAGCCCGCCGAACATCACGTGACTCATCCGCCCGAGCTGCGCCGTCGCCGCCGCGTCGAGGACGGGATGCCGGTAGCCGTGGACCGCGGCCCACCACGAACTCATGCCGTCGACGAGTTCACGTCCGTCGGCGAGAATGAGGCGGGTCCCGCTCGCCTCGGCCACCACGAGCGGGGTGGTCGAGGCGGGGAAGGCGCCGTACGGATGCCAGAGAAGCGAGGCATCGAGGGACGTGATGTCGTCGACGGACAGGCTCGGGGAGGTCACGGTCTCGACCCTAGCCACCCGAGGAAAACCGGGCCCACCCGGGTTGAACACCGTTCAAGTCGCGTATCGTGCCGGGGGTGAGTACCGACCGCACCTTCACCACCTGGCTCGACGACGTCGAGGACCAGCGGCGCGCCGCGGGACTGCGCCGCGAGTTGCGTCCACGCACGCCCGGCAACGCGCTCATCGATCTGGCGTCCAACGACTACCTCGGTCTCGTACGGCACCCGGAGGTGCTGCACGGCGCGATGACCGCGCTGCGCCGCTGGGGTGCGGGGGCCACCGGCTCGCGTCTGGTCACGGGATCGACCACCGAACACGAACTCCTCGAAACGGAACTCGCCGAGTTCGTCGGCGCCGAGGCCGGGCTGGTGTTCTCCTCCGGGTACACCGCGAATCTCGGTGCCGTCACCGCATTGTCCGGCGCCGGATCGCTGATCGTCTCCGACGCGGGCAGCCACGCGTCACTGGTCGACGCGTGTCGGCTGTCGCGGGCCCGCGTGGCCGTCGCACCGCATTCCGATCTCGACTTCGTCCGCAGCGCACTGGCCACCCGGCCGGAGGAGCGGGCGCTGGTCGTCACCGACTCGGTGTTCAGCGCGGACGGGGATCTCGCACCCCTCGTCGACCTCCACCGGGTGTGCCGCGAGCACGGCGCGTTCCTCGTCGTGGACGAGGCGCACGGTGTCGGAGTCCGCGGCGCAGGGGGCCGCGGACTCGTGCACGAGGTGGGTCTCGCGGGCGAACCCGACATCGTCGTCACGGCCACGCTGTCGAAGTCGCTGGCCAGCCAGGGCGGTGCGGTGCTGGCGTCGGAGAAGGTGCGCGCGCATCTCGTCGACGCCGCGCGCACGTTCATCTTCGATACCGGCCTGGCCCCCGCGGCCGTCGGCGCGGCACGGGCGGCCCTCGCCGTTCTGCGGCGTGAACCCCACCGTGCGGAGTCCGTCCTGGACCGTGCGCGGGATCTCGCCCGGTTCACCGGCGCCGGGACACCCGAGTCCGCCGTCGTCTCCGTGATCCTCGGCGACCCGCAACGCGCCGTCGACGCAGCCGCCGCCTGCCGGGAACGGGGCTTGCACGTCGGCTGCTTCCGGCCCCCGTCGGTGCCCGAAGGCACGTCGCGTCTGCGGCTCACCGCGCGCGCGACGCTCGATGAGGACGAACTGGCGCGGATCGAAGCCGTGCTGACGGACGTCCTGGCGGGAGCGTCGGCGTGAGCATCCTGGTGGTCACCGGCACGTCGACGGGTGTCGGCAAAACGGTGGTCACGGCGGCGCTCGCGGCGGCTGCACGTGAAGCGGGCCTGTCCGTGGCGGTGTGCAAGCCCGCGCAGACCGGCGTCGCCCCGGGAGAGCCGGGCGATCTGGTCGAGGTGACCAGACTGTCCGGTGTGACGGCGGTGGTGGAGCTGGCCCGCTACCCCGAACCACTCGCCCCCGACACCGCGGCCCGGCGCAGCGGCCTGCCGATGCTGCGGTGCGCCGACGTGGTCGAGACGGTCCGCGCGCTCGACGACGGGCACGATCTGGTGCTCGTCGAGGGTGCAGGCGGCCTGCTGGTGCGGCTGGGCGCCGAGGGCTTCACGCTCGTCGATCTCGCGCTCGCCCTCGACGCACCGGCTGTCGTGGTCGCCGCGGCAGGCCTCGGCACGCTCAACCACACCGAGCTCACGATCCGGGCACTGTCGGCGGCCGGTCTCGCCTGCGCCGGAACGGTGATCGGGTCGTGGCCGGACGAGCCCGGGCTCGCCGAGCGGTGCAATCTCGACGACCTGCCCGCCGTAACCGGGGTCGACGTCGTCGGCTCGGTGCCCGCGGGCAGCGGACGCCTGGCCTCTGCGTCGTTCGGTGCGGCCGCATCCACGTGGTTCGACAGCACCTGGCTGAAGTCGACGCTCACGCGGCTCTGAGCTGGGGCGGTCAGGATTCGGCGAGCACCGACAGCACGTTGCCCGCGGGGTCGGTGAACCACGCGATGTCGGGACCGTTGCCGCGCATAATCCCCTTGTCGTCCTGATCGAAACCGTCGTACCGCAGGAACCGGACCCCACGTTCGGTGAGCGCGTCGACGGCCTTCTCGACGTCGTCCACGGCGAAGTTCAGGATGGTGAACGTCGCCGGCGTGTGGTCGGGCTTGGGATAGATCAGCACCACCGGCCCCTTCGGGAGATGCAGGCCCAGTAGTCCCATCTCCTCCTCGGTGACCTCGAGGCCCAGGGTGTCGGTGTAGAAGGACTGGGCCGCGGCGATGTCGTCGACGGCGAAACCGCTGAATCCTCGCGCATTGCTCAACATGACTGTTCTCTTTTCCGTGCTGTCGGTCAGGACATCTCGGCCCGCGCCTGCGCGCTGAGCTGGATGATCTGGACGTAGTTGCCGTCGGGGTCCACGGCAGTGCCGAACCAGCTGCCGTCACGATCCTCGAGCGGGGACAACCACGTCGCACCGAGTTCGTCGATCCGGTGTGCTGCGGCGCGGGCGTCGGTGACCTCGACGTTGAGGAGTACGCGGCCGGGTTCGGGATTGGTGTCGCCGACGTCGTCGCGCCGGTCGAGCATGATGTAGAAGCCGTCGAAGTCGAGGACGTCGTAGCCCGGTTCGCCGGGGGTGCGTTCGACCTTCGGCGAGAACGCGGCGGTGTACCAGTCCCGCAGTCGGTCGGGGTGAGTGCTCGCGAGCAGGATGCTTCCGATCGTGGCGTCGGCCATGATGTCCTCCCGGTGGGTGTGCGTTTTCGGTGGTCCTGCAGATATGGACTCGGCCGCCCCGCGAAATTCATCGCAACGGAGTTTCCGAGGTTCCGAAAGCGGCACCGTCCCCTCCGAATATCGGTAGTGTGATTCATGTCACGGCTACATCCGGCTGGGTTGGGAGGGGTCACATGTCGACCTCCGAAATGCTCGAATTGAATCGCACCATCGACCGCCTTCGGCGCGCTGTCGGTTCGTTGCGATCGATGTACGGCGACGCCGCATCCGTGCGGCGACTGAGCAACGATCTGGAGCGGCTCGAGATCGACGCGCGGGAACTCGACTCTTCGCCACCGAACGTCGTCCACCGCGAACCGGTGGAGCGAATCAAGGTGTCGGACACCCCGTACGACGCGTCGATGTGGCTCGGTATCGATGACGAGGGGCTGGGCGGGCTCCACTACGAGCGCGGATGAGCGCGCCGCCGAAGGATTCCGAAAGTGCCGGTGTGGGGGCGCCGACGCGTGCCCGGATCGCGGAACGCACGCTCCGCACCGACCGGTGGTGGCTGGCCCCGCTGCTGACGGTGCTCGGCCTGTCCGTCTTCGTGGTGTACGCATCGGTCCGCTCGTGGGTCCGCACCGCGTACTTCGTCGAGGACTACCACTACCTGACGCCGTTCTACTCGCCGTGCCTGAGCGATTCGTGTGTGCCCGGTTCGAGCGACTTCGGGACACCCATCGGCGAGTTGCCGATGATCATCCCGCTCGGGTTCCTGGTGCTGCCGTTCCTGCTCGGCTTCCGGCTCACCTGCTACTACTACCGCAAGGCCTACTACCGGTCGGTGTGGTTCTCGCCGCCCGCGTGCGCGGTCGCGGAACCCCATAGCACCTACACGGGTGAGACGCGCCTGCCGCTGATCGTCCAGAACGCACACCGCTACTTCTTCTACGTCGCACTCGTCGTCTCGCTGATCAACACGTACGACGCGATCCGCGCGTTCCACGGCGCCGACGGCGGATTCGGAATCGGGCTCGGCACACTCATCATGGTCTGCAACGTGATCCTGCTCTGGGCGTACACCGTCTCCTGCCATTCCTGCAGGCACGTCATGGGCGGCAGGCTCACCCACTTCTCCCAGCACCCGATCCGGTACCGGCTCTGGACCTGGGTCAGCACACTGAACACCCGGCACATGCAGCTCGCCTGGACCACCCTCGCCACACTGATCGTCACCGACTTCTACGTGATGCTCGTGGCCAGCGGGACCATCTCCGACCTGCGCCTCATCAACTGACTTCATCGAAGAGGGAGTGGAATGACGGAAGTCGAACGGCACCAGTACGACGTCGTGGTCATCGGTGCCGGCGGCGCCGGACTGCGAGCGGTCATCGAGGCCCGGGAACAGGGCCTGTCCGTCGCCGTCGTCTGCAAGTCGCTGTTCGGCAAGGCGCACACGGTCATGGCGGAGGGTGGCTGCGCCGCCGCGATGGGAAACGCCAACGAGAAGGACACGTGGCAGACCCATTTCCAGGACACGATGCGCGGCGGCAAGTTCCTCAACAACTGGCGAATGGCCGAACTGCACGCCCGCGAGGCTCCCGACCGGGTGTGGGAACTCGAGACGTACGGGGCCCTGTTCGACCGGACCCCCGACGGCCGGATCAGCCAGCGTAACTTCGGCGGTCACACGTATCCGCGGCTCGCCCACGTCGGTGACCGCACCGGGCTCGAACTGATCCGCACCATGCAGCAAAAGATCGTGTCGCTGCAGCAGGAGGATTTCGCCGCCACCGGAGACTACGAGGCCCGGATCAAGATCTTCGCCGAGTGCACCATCTCCGAGCTGACCAAGGACGGCGACCGGATCTCGGGTGCGTTCGGATACTGGCGCGAGAGTGGACGTTTCGTCCTGTTCGAGGCCCCCGCCGTCGTGATGGCCACCGGCGGGATCGGCAAGTCGTTCAAAGTGACGTCGAACTCGTGGGAGTACACCGGCGACGGTCACGCCCTCGCCCTGCGTGCAGGCGCCAACCTCATCAACATGGAGTTCGTGCAGTTCCACCCCACCGGCATGGTGTGGCCGCCCAGCGTCAAGGGCATCCTCGTGACGGAAGGCGTCCGCGGTGACGGCGGGGTCCTGAAGAACTCCGAGGGCGAGCGGTTCATGTTCTCGTACATCCCGCCGGTCTTCAAAGGGCAGTACGCGGAGACCGAGGAAGAGGCCGACGGCTGGTACAAGGATTCCGACAACAACCGCCGCACACCGGATCTCCTGCCCCGCGACGAGGTGGCCCGGGCGATCAACTCCGAGGTCAAGGCCGGACGGCAGACCCCGCACGGCGGCGTGTACCTCGACATCGCCTCACGGATGCCCGCCGACGAGATCGTTCGGCGGCTGCCCTCGATGTACCACCAGTTCAAGGAACTCGCCGACGTCGACATCACCAAGGAGCAGATGGAGGTCGGCCCCACCTGCCACTACGTGATGGGGGGCATCGAAGTCGACCCCGACAGCGGATCGTCCAGCGTCGCGGGGCTGTTCGCCGCGGGGGAGTGCTCGGGCGGGATGCACGGTTCCAACCGGCTCGGCGGCAACTCGTTGTCCGACCTCCTGGTGTTCGGGCGCCGCGCCGGACTGGGGGCGGCGGAGTACGTGAAGTCGCTGCAGGACCGGCCGGTCGTGTCCGCGGACGCCGTCGATGCGGCGGCGCGAATGTTGTTGTCGCCGTTCGATCCCGCGGTCGGGGAGGGTGGCACCACCGAGAACCCGTACACGCTGCACACCGAACTGCAGCAGACCATGAACGACCTCGTCGGCATCATCCGGAAGGAAGACGAGATCGTCCGTGCCCTGGAGAAGCTCACCGAGATCAAGGGCCGCATCGGGGGCGTGGAGGTGGAGGGGCACCGCCAGTTCAACCCGGGATGGCACCTCGCCGTCGACCTGCGGAACATGGTGCTGGTCAGCGAATGCGTGGCTCAGGCGGCGCTGCTGCGCACGGAAAGTCGCGGCGGGCACACCCGCGACGACCACCCGAGCATGGAGGCGGAGTGGCGCAACACCCTGCTGGTGTGCAGCGTGGTCGGCGACATGTCCGCACATCCCGATTCGGTGGTGCCGGACGTCACCGTCACCCGCGAGCTCCAGCTCCCGATGCGCGCAGAGCTGTTGGAGCTCTTCGACATCGACGAACTCGCCAAGTACTACACCGACGCCGAACTCGCGGGACACCCGGGAAGGAAGGCCTGAGATGGGTTACGACGCGCAGTTCCGGGTCTGGCGCGGCGACGCGGACGGCGGCGCCCTCCAGGACTACTCCATTCCCGTCAACGAAGGTGAGGTGGTGCTCGACATCATCCACCGGTTGCAGGCGACGCAGACCCCGGACCTGGCGGTGCGATGGAACTGCAAGGCGGGCAAATGCGGATCGTGTTCCGCGGAGATCAACGGCCAGCCACGGCTGCTGTGCATGACGCGGATGTCGACGTTCACGGAAGACGAGGTGGTGACGGTCACGCCGTTGCGGGCGTTCCCGGTCATCCGGGATCTCGTCACCGACGTGTCGTTCAACTATGCGAAGGCGCGGGAGATCCCGTCGTTCACCCCGCCCCCGGGGCTCGGGCCGGGCGAGTATCGGATGCAGCAGGTCGACGTCGAACGGTCGCAGGAATTCCGCAAGTGCATCGAGTGCTTCCTCTGCCAGAACACCTGTCACGTCATCCGTGACCACGACGACAACAAGCCGGCGTTCTCCGGCCCCCGCTTCTTCATCCGCGTCGCCGAACTGGAGATGCATCCACTCGACACGGCCGACCGTCGTGACGCGGCGCAGGAAGAGTTCGGCCTCGGGCTCTGCAACATCACCAAGTGCTGCACCGAGGTGTGCCCCGAGGGGATAAAGATCACCGACAACGCCATCATTCCGATGAAGGAGCGGGTGGTCGATCGACGGTACGACCCCATCGTCTGGTTGGGCAACAAGCTCTTTCGCCGCGGTTAGCGCCTCCGGCACCCGTGAGTACTTATTAACCGCCCGACGTTGATAAGTACTCACGGGTGCGTCAGCGCACGGCGTGGAGGTTGCGTGCGGTGGGCGACTTCTCGACCGATTCGGGGTCCGGGTCGGTGCCCAGGATCCGGTCGGCGGTTCCCGAGGTGGTGACGGTGAACCAGTAGTGCTCGTTCTTGTAGTGGTGATGGCGGTGGTTGCGCCAGATCGCACGGTACAGGCGGGAGTTCGGCTTGTAGTCGCTGTGGATGAGGTAGTGCGTCCATTCGTAGAGGACGCCCAGAATGCTCAGCACCACCAGGAACGTCAGTCCGAGTCCGATGCGCGGGAACGCGAGCAGCGAGAGGGCCACGAGAACGGGAATCAGCCACGTCAGTGTCTGCCACGGGATGAAGACCAGCGGTACGTCCCGGGGGTCGACGTGATGCTCGCGATGCTTCCGGGCGAGCAGCGAATCGACGGTCAGGCCCAGGACTTTTCGGGGTTTCCAGTGCAGGATGCAGACGTGGATGACCCATTCGGCGAACGGGAACACGGCCAGCATCACCAGCGGAAGCACGGCGTCGGTCGGCTGCCAGTCGCCGACGATCAGGCGGGCGGCCACCGCGGCGACCAGCATGCCGCCGATCATCCACGGGGACGGGTGTCGGCGGAACTGGTCTGCGGCGTCGCGGAGGGCGATCGACCTGCGTTGGCGGCGATCTGCGGAAGGTTTCGTGGTCATGTGTCCTTCTCCGAATCGTTCTGGTGCAGTGCGTCGATCACGGCCGTGACGGCGGCCGTGCCGAGGTCGAGGAGTGTGGTGGCGGTCTGTGCCGCGGCGACTTCGTCGTGGGCGGTGATCGCCTCGGCCAGCTGGTGGTATAGGTCGGTGCGTCCGACTTCCGCGACCATGACTGCGGCCATCGCCGTCATGGTCGGTTCGTACGCGTTGCGGAGGCTGTTGAAGATGAGCCGGAATGCGATTGAATCGGCCGTGTCGACAACACGCTCCCAGAAGGCCAGGGCGCCGACCTGCTGCGCGACCGGGTCGCTGTCGGAGGCGAGACGATCCACGGCGTCGCGGAGAGCGGCACCCGACTCGTCGGTGGCCCGGCCGGCGGCGAGCCGGGCGACCTGCACGCCGATCATCCGCCGGGCCTCGAGAACGCTGCGCACCACCGCCCAATCGGGGATGCCATCGCGGACGAGCAGCTGGGACAGCAGTTCGGGCCCGCCGTGCTGGCGGAAGTCGCGGACCGAGGTGGCGTCGCCCTGCCGGACGTCGACGAGTCCGGCCTGGGCCAGCTTCTGGATCGCTTCCCGGACCGCGGGCCGGGACACCCCGAAGGCTTCGGCCAGGCGTCGTTCGCTCGGCAGGGCGTCACCGGCGGCGAGGTCGCCGCCCAGCACACGCGCGGTGATCTGGTCGAAGACTTCGGTGGAGGCGGATTTCCGCGCGATCGGCTCGAACATCATGACCACGACACTAGGGCGGCAATAGGTAAGAGGTCAAGTGGTCTTACCAGTGAATTTTGCTAGCCGAACAGGCTTCGGACGAACGCGCTGGTGTCGGGCAGGGAGGCGGGCATGGTGTAGAGATGGCCGGTCGGATACGTCCGGAACACGAACTGCTGCCCGTTCGCGGCGAGGTCCGCCGTCAGTTTCCAGGCAAGAGGAATCGGGACGACGTCGTCGAACAGGCCCTGCCCGATGAACAGCGGCCGGTCGTAGCCCCGCACGGGCACGCCCAGCGTGGTGCGTAGCGCTGCCAGCACCACCGGGTCGTCGAGGGGACGGGACATCAACTGGCCGATCGAGATGCCGTCGAGTTGCGGGGCCGCCTCCTCGTAGCAGAGCGATTCGACGCGATTCAGGACGTCGACGCCGAGCGGTGTGAGGTAGCTGTCGACGTCGAGGTCGGGCCGCGACGCCCGCAATCCGGCGAGCGCGTACGCCACGAACACCGTGCTCCCGGTGAGGGGCACGTCCGGGAAACCCGGGCCGACGAGCGGCGCGAGATTCTCCAGATTGGACGGGGCGCCGGTGGCGACGGTGCCGCGGAAGTCGAGTTCGGGTGCGTACGTGGTGGCCATCGACGCGGCGACGAGAGCGGCATGGCCGCCTTGCGACTGACCGAGGGCGACCCACCGGTTCGACAGGGACGGCGTGACGGTCCGCGCCGCGCGCACCATGTCGATCACGCTGTGCGCCTCCGTCGGGCCGTCCAGGTACGGGTGCACACCCGGTGTGCCGAGGCCGACGTAATCCGTTGCGACGACGGCGTATCCCTGGTCGAGCCAGTGCTGGACGTACGGTCCGACGAGTTTTCCCGTCACCGTCGGCGCACACTTGTCGGCGATACCGACCGTGCCGTGGGCCCAGGACACGACGGGCCACCCGCCGGGTGGCGCCGCACCGGGGGGCAGGAGAACCGCGCCGGTGCTGAGCGCGGGTTCGTCCATCGGCCCCGTCGTCCAGTAGGTGACGTACGTGGCGTCGGCGACGCCCGGCGGCCGCGCGTCCGGTGCCACCGGCGTCGCGGCGACGACCGCACCCGGATCGCCGCCTGCGGTCTGTGCCGCCGAGGGGGTGGGCGCGCCGAGGAGCGACAGTGCGAGTGCCGCCGCGAGAACCGTTCCGGTGCGGCGGCCGAGTGAAGACGTCATCGCGTCCGTCCCTGGGCCGTCGGAGGCGCCGCGCGGTCCTCGAGTGGCCGACGCGGCGTCGACTCAATTGTGCGCGCTCAGGGGCGGTGGGCGGAGTCTTTCAAGCGTGCGCGAATTCCGTCGACGAACAGCGACAGGCCGAAGTCGAACCGGACCGCCGGATCGCCGTCGAGGAGGTCCTCGTCGTACGCCGCGATCGGAGACTGTGGGGCGTCGGGGGAGAGGGCGGCCCGGGTGAGGGCGCCTGCCGACTCCATCTGCGCCCGCGACTGCTCGTCGACCGTGTGGCCGAGGACGTAGTACAGCAGCGAGAACGACGACAGTTCCGCGTGTTCGCGGGACAGTCCGGATCGCAGGCCGACTGCTGCGAAGCTTTCCCGGACCCGGGAGTTGGTCATGCGCGACGCGTACGTGGCGGAGACCAGTTCGGCGCCGTCGCGGTGAGCGAGCAGTGCGGTGCGGAGTCGATGGGCCAGTTCGGTGAATTCCGCGTCCCAGCCGGGGGCCGTGACCGGGGCGTCGACGTCTTCGAGAATCTTGTCGGCGAGCGCCCCGAGCAGGGTCTGCTTGTTGGGGAAATGCCAGTACAGGGCGCCCGGCTGCACGCCGAGAGCCGTCGCGAGCCTCCGCATCGTGAGGTCGGCGAGGCCGAACTCGTCGAGGATGGCCATTGCGCCGTCGAGTACGTCGCCGCGTCGCAACTGCACTGTGTGATCTCCCAATCTCGTCGAAAAGCCCGCCCGGCTTTGACAGTATTCCACCACGGATCTAACGTGAACACCGTTCAACTTGTACGGTGTTCAATTTTTCGGTTCCGTCGATTCACGGCACGTGATCGGCCCGTTTTCCAGGAGATACGTGTGACATCGGCCCCGGTACAGACAGACATCCTCGCCCTCGCGCGTGAGCAGGTTCTCGAGCGCGGTGACGCGCTGAACGAGAGTCAGGTGCTCGAGGTCCTGCAACTTCCCGACGATCGGCTCGAGGAACTGCTCGCCCTCGCGCACGACGTGCGCATGAAGTGGTGCGGTCCCGAGGTCGAGGTCGAGGGCATCATCAGCCTCAAAACCGGCGGCTGCCCCGAGGACTGCCACTTCTGCTCGCAGTCCGGCCTGTTCCAGTCGCCGGTGCGTGCGGCGTGGCTCGACATTCCGTCGCTCGTGGAGGCTGCGAAGCAGACCGCCAAGTCCGGCGCCAGCGAATTCTGCATCGTCGCCGCCGTCCGCGGCCCCGACGAGCGGCTGCTCGCCCAGGTCGCTGCCGGCATCGAGGCGATCCGCAACGAGGTCGACATCCAGATCGCCTGCTCGCTGGGCATGCTCACCCAGGAGCAGGTCGACCAGCTCGCCGCGATGGGTGTGCACCGCTACAACCACAACCTGGAGACGTCGAAGTCCCACTTCCCGAACGTCGTCACCACCCACACGTGGGACGAGCGCTGGAACACCCTCCGCATGGTGCGCGAGGCGGGCATGGAGGTGTGCTGCGGCGGCATCCTCGGCATGGGGGAGAGCCTCGAGCAGCGCGCCGAGTTCGCGGCCAACCTCGCCGAACTCGAACCCGACGAGGTGCCGCTGAACTTCCTCAACCCGCGTCCCGGAACCCCGTTCGGCGACCTCGAGGTCCTGCCCGCGAGCGAGGCCCTCAAGTCGGTGGCCGCGTTCCGCCTCGCGCTGCCCCGCACCATCCTCCGCTTCGCGGGCGGGCGCGAGATCACGCTCGGCGACCTCGGGGCCAAGCAGGGCATCCTCGGCGGCATCAACGCCGTCATCGTCGGCAACTACCTCACGACCCTCGGCCGCCCGGCCGAACAGGATCTCGACCTGCTCGTCGATCTGCAGATGCCGATCAAGGCCCTGAACGACACCCTGTGACGATCATGGCAGAGGCGACCATGGGCGACTGCCCCGACGGCCTCGAGGGCCGGGTCGACGCCCCCGAGGAGCGCTACAACCCGTACACCGGCCGCCGCGTGGTGGCCGGTGTGGACGACGCCGTGCCCACCGCCGCGCAGTTGGGGCTGGAGCCGCCCCGCTTCTGCGAGGCGTGCGGCCGCCGGATGGTGGTGCAGATCAGCCCGGACGGCTGGTGGGCGAAATGTTCCCGCCACGGTGTGTTCGACTCGATCTACGGCGGACGGCGGTAGCGTCGGACGGGTGACCACGCTCCCGCGCTTCAGGCTTCGATCTGCCGCCGGAATCTTCTGCGGGACGGTGGTGGCGAGCGCGCTCGCCGGGGTGCTGTGGGGAGTCCTCGCACCGC
The DNA here is from genome assembly GCF_058628105.1 of Rhodococcus sp. G6(2025). Lineage (NCBI taxonomy): Bacteria > Bacillati > Actinomycetota > Actinomycetes > Mycobacteriales > Nocardiaceae > Rhodococcus > Rhodococcus sp. G6(2025). Next base: position 5,242,543 of record NZ_CP179750.1, on the reverse strand, counting down.
CCGAGCACCTGCTGGTCGTCGCCCCCGACCGCGGGGTGTCGCTGACAGGGGAGAGCGTGCACCGGTTCGATGCGATCGGGATGTTCGCGTGCGCGGGCCTGGTGGTCGGGATCCTCACCGCGGTCGCGGCGTGGACGGCGCGGAGAAGTCGCGGCCCGGTGGCGCTGGGTGCGGTTCTCGCGGGCAGTGTGGTCGGGGCCGGTGTGATGGCGCTGGGTGGAATCGGCGTGGCGGCGCTGCGTTTTCCCGACCCCGACACCTCGACCGCCGGCACGGTCGTGGCGGTCGCGCCAGGGATCGGGACCTTGCTGGTGCTGATCTTCCAGCCCCTCGTCGCCTGCGTCGTGACGTTGGTGCTCGCCGCGCTCAATCCGTACGACGATCTCGGCGTCAGTGGTCCCGCGGTCGAACTCGACGAGCCGGAAGAGCGCGACGCGACGCTTACCTCGTGACCGACGTCCGCATCCGCACGTCCCCGAGGAGGCGCCCGCTGGCGAGAGCGCCGATGCGGCGAGTCGCGAATCGGGTGCTGACCGACGACACCCAGTTCATCAGCCCGGAGACGACGCTCGGCGGGGTGCTGCGCCGGTCCAGGGCGCGCAGGGCTGTCGACACCACCTGATCCGCGGTCTGCATCCGGCCGACGGCGGCGTCCTCGGAGCCGACGACGTCGAAGAACTCGGTGCGGGTGGGGCCCGGGCAGACGGCGAGCACGGTGAGGCCGGTGCCTCGCGCCTCGGCCCACAACGCCTCCGTGAAATTGAGGACGAACGCCTTGGTCGCCCCGTAGACGGCCATGCCGGGAGTCGGCTGGAACGCGGCGGTGCTCGCCACGTTCACGAGTGCGCCGCGTCCCCGGAGCAGGTCGGGCAGGAACGCGTGCGACAGCTCGACGAGGGTGGTGACGTTGAGTTGGATCTCGGAGGTGAGGCGCTCGAGGTCGGCGGACGCGAAATCTCCGTGCGTCCCGAATCCCGCGTTGTTGATCAGTGAGTCGACGCGGATGTCGCGGGCGGTGAGTTCGCGGCGCAACCGCTCCCCGGCGCCTGGTGTCGCGAGGTCGAACGGGAGCACGGTGACCGACACGTGGTGCGCGGCGCGGAGTTCGGTGGCGAGTTGTTCGAGCCGGTCGGCGCGGCGGGCGACGAGGACGAGATCTGCACCCCGTCCGGCGAACCGGCGAGCGAATTCGACACCGAGGCCCGCGCTGGCGCCGGTGATGAGGACGGTGGTTCCGGATACGTCGAAGGACATGTCTGCTCCTGGCGGTGGGTGTCCTTCGAATGTAGTCACTGCCATCTATGTAGTCAATGACAACATTTTGCTAGGCTGGCGGCATGCCCGTCGCCGAACAGCCCTACCACCACGGGAGTCTTCGCCGGGTGCTGCTCGCGCGCGCCGAGAGCACGCTCGAGAAGGACGGCGTCGACGGACTCTCCCTGCGGCAACTCGCCCGCGAGGCCGGGGTCAGCCACGCCGCACCCAGCAAGCACTTCCGCGACCGACAGGCGCTGCTCGACGCACTCGCGGAGTCCGGTTTCCTGCGCCTCACGGCCGCCCTCGAACTCGCGGTCGAGGAGGCGGAACCGCACGCCCGGGCCCGCTTCGCCGCGCTCGCCGGCGCCTACGTGAGCTTCGCACTCGCACACCGGGAGTTGCTGGCCCTGATGTACGGCAACAAGCACGCGCCCGGAGCCGCCTCCCGGGTCGTGGAGGCCGGCCACGCCTCGATGGACCTGACGGTCCGGATCGTCGCCGAAGCCCAGGCCGCGGGCGACATCGGACCCGGGGACGCTTCGCGCATCGCCCTCGTCGCGTTCGCGACGTTCCACGGGATCGCCACCCTCGCCGCCGGCGGAATGCTCGACGGCGCGCCGGTGGACGAAGTCGTCACCGCCGCGTCGGACACGTTCTGGCGGGGTCTCGCCCAGGCGTGAGGCCGCCTGACGCGCAGGGTCAGCTCGGCGGTCGAAGCGCCGCGAACTCGTCCGTCACCCGCAGCGTGGAGTCGGTGAACCGGTAGAGCGCGGCCGGGCGCCCACCGGTACGGCCCGACGGCGCCGTGTTCCCGGTGGGAGTCAGCACTCCACGTCGCCCGAGGACGCGCTGGAGGTTGGTCGCATCCACCTGGTACCCGAGTGCGGCGCAGTAGATCTCGCGCAGCGTCGACATGGAGAACTCGTCGGGGGCCAAGCCGAACGCGATGTTGGTGTAGGAGAGCTTGGCGGCGAGGCGGGTCCGGGCGTGCCGGACGACGGTGCCGTGGTCGAACGCCATCTCGGGGAGCGCGGACACCGGGTGCCACGCGGTGTCCGGCGGCAGCTGCGGGTCGGCGGGAAGGGGGACGAGTCCGAGGAAGGTCGACGCGATGGTGCGCGGGCCGGGCACGCGATGGGGGTCGCTGAACACCGACAGCTGCTCGAGGTGGGAGACCTCCTGCACGTCCACCTTCTCGGCCAGCTGGCGTCGCGCGGATGTGGTGAGGTCCTCGTCCTCGCGGAGCAGTCCGCCGGGCAGGGACCAGGCGCCCGCCTGCGGATCGAGGGCCCGTTGCCACAGCAGCACGGCGAGCTCACCGGCGTGACGCGCATCACCGCCTTGACCTGCGGTGATGTGGTCCGGGAAGTGGCGAACCTGGAACACCGCGGTAAGCACTTCATGCGTGGTGTTACTATTGGGCATGTTTTCGATCCTAAGTCGAAAACCTCGATTGCGGAAATTCGGGCCAGCCCGCCCGAGTTCACGGTGAAGGAGCAAGCCATGACGACCACGACGTTGTGGGCGGGTACCAACCCGCAGATTCAGGACGGTCCCGGCGGTTACGCGGGCGTCGAGGCGAGCGAAGAGTGGGCTGCCGAGATCAAACGGCTGGCGCGTGAGCGGGGAGCGACCCTCCTCGCGCACAACTATCAGTTGCCCGCCATCCAGGACGTGGCCGACCACGTCGGCGACTCCCTCGCGCTCTCGCGCATCGCGGCCGAGGCCCCCGAGGACACCATCGTGTTCTGCGGCGTGCACTTCATGGCCGAGACCGCGAAGATCCTCAGCCCCGCCAAGACGGTGCTGATCCCGGACGAGCGCGCCGGCTGCTCGCTGGCCGACTCGATCAACGCCGATCAGCTGCGTGAGTGGAAGGCGGAGTTCCCCGACGCCGTCGTCGTGTCGTACGTCAACACGACCGCCGAGGTGAAGGGTCTGACGGACATCTGCTGCACGTCGTCCAACGCCGTCGACGTGGTCGCGTCGATCGACCCCGACCGTGAGGTCCTGTTCCTTCCCGACCAGTTCCTCGGCGCACACGTCAAGCGCGTCACCGGCCGCAAGAACATGCAGATCTGGGCGGGTGAGTGCCACGTCCACGCCGGCATCAACGGCGACGAGCTCACCGCACAGGCCAAGGCGCACCCCGGTGCCGAACTGTTCGTGCACCCCGAATGCGGCTGCGCCACCTCGGCTCTCTACCTGGCCGGTGAAGGGTTCGTGCCCGAGGACAAGGTGAAGATCCTGTCGACGGGCGGGATGCTCGACGCCGCCCGCGCGACCGGGGCCAAGCAGGTTCTCGTGGCCACCGAGGTCGGAATGCTGCACCAGCTGCGCAAGGCCGCACCGGAGGTCGACTTCCAGGCCGTCAACGACCGCGCGTCCTGCCCGTACATGAAGATGATCACCCCCGCGGCCCTGCTCCGCTGCCTGCTCGAGGGCAAGGACGAGGTTCACGTCGATCTCGCGACCGCGGAGCGTGCCCGCAAGTCGGTGCAGCGCATGATCGAGATCGGAAACCCGGGCGGCGGCGAGTGAGCAGCCCGGCCCGGGGGATTTCCTGGGAAGAGCACGCCGACCTCGTGGTCGTGGGCGGTGGGGTGGCCGGACTGACGGCCGCCCGCACCGCCTCGCTGCGCGGACTGACCGTGCTCACCGTCAGCAAGGGCGGGGCGACGGACACGGCGACGCAGTATGCGCAGGGCGGTATCGCGGTGGTGGGTGACGCCGTCACCGATTCGGTGGACTCGCATGTCGCCGACACGTGCGAGGCCGGGGTGGGCCTGTGCGACGAGGACGCCGTGCGGTCGATCGTCGCGGGCGGCCGTGATGCCGTGGCCGCGTTGACCGACCTGGGCGCGGTGTTCGACCGCGGCCGCGACGGCGCCGTCTCGCGCACCCGCGAGGGCGGGCACAGCACCCGGCGGATCATTCACGCCGGCGGGGACGCCACGGGCGCCGAGGTGCAGCGCGCCCTGGGTGCCGCCGGGCTTCCGGTCCTGTTCGACAGTTGCGCCGTACGGGTACTCACCGATGCGCGCGGCGTCACCGGCGTGCTCGTGGATTCGCCGCGCGGACTCGGCGTCGTTCACACACCGGCCGTCCTCCTGGCCACCGGCGGACTCGGGCAGCTGTACGCCTGCAGCACCAATCCGCCCGGAGCCACCGCCGACGGCGTCGCTCTCGCGCTGGACGCAGGCGCGGCCGTCGCCGATCTCGAGTTCGTGCAGTTCCACCCGACCGTCCTGTTCACCCCCGGCGGTCTCGGACGGCGTCCGCTGATCAGCGAGGCCGTCCGCGGCGAGGGGGCGATCCTCGTCGACGCCAACGGCGAATCGGTGACCGCGGGTGTGCATCCGCGCGGCGACCTCGCCCCCCGCGACGTCGTGTCGCGGGCGATCGCGTCGAGGCTTCGGGAACTGGGTCACGACCACGTCTACCTCGACGCGCGTCACCTGTCCGGCTTCGCGCAGCGGTTCCCGACCGTGACGGCCTCGTGCCTGGACGCCGGGATCGACCCGCGCGAACAGCTGATCCCGGTCGCGCCCGCCGCGCACTACGCGTGCGGCGGAGTGGTCACCGACGTCGACGGACGCACCGCCGTCCCCGGCCTCTACGCGGCGGGCGAGGTGGCCCGCACCGGGCTGCACGGAGCGAACCGGCTGGCCTCCAACAGTCTCCTCGAAGGCCTGGTGGTCGGCGAGCGGGTCGGCGCCGCGGCCGTCGAACGCGCCGGCCTCCGCGTCGAGGCAACCGACCCCGAGCGGCGTGCCCGGCCGTCCGCACCGCGGGAACTGGTGCAGCAGTTGATGACCGCCAACGCCTCCGTCGTCCGGGACGGCACCGGACTCGAGGCGGTGGCCGCCGCCCTCGCCGGCGCGACGCGCACGGTGCCCGAGGGTGAGACCGCGCTCGAAGACGCCGCGCTGACCCTGACGGCGTCCGCACTGGTACTCGCCGCCGCGGCGCGGACCGAAAGTCGTGGATGCCACACCCGCAGCGACTACCCGCAGACGTCCGACGAGTGGCGCCGCAGCACGCACGTGCGTCTGCGCGACGGCGAACTCGAGCTTCTCGAACCCCAACTGACAGGAGTGCTGTGATGTCCGACCATGTCCTTCCCGACGGTCTGGACGCGGACGAGGTGCGTGCGCTCGTGCGTCTCGCCCTGGACGAGGACCTGCGGTACGGACCGGACGTGACGTCGTCGTCCACGGTCCCGGCCGACGCGGTGGCCAAGGCGTCCGTGGTCTCCCGTGCGCACGGCACCGTCGCCGGCCTCGACGTGGGACTGCTGGTGCTCGACGAGGTGATCGGGGCGGGCCGCTACCAGATTCTCGACCGGGTCGCCGACGGTGCCCGGGTCGCGCCCGGCCAGGCCGTGCTGACGGTCACCGCGCCCACGCAGGGTTTGCTCACCGCGGAGCGGACGATGCTCAATCTGGTGTGCCACCTGTCCGGCATCGCCACGGCGACGTCCGCCTGGGTGGACGCGGTCGAGGGCACCGGCGCGAAGATCCGCGACAGTCGCAAGACGCTGCCGGGACTGCGCGGCCTGCAGAAGTACGCCGTCCGGGTGGGCGGCGGCGTCAATCACCGCATGGGGCTCGGCGACGCGGCACTGATCAAGGACAACCACGTCGCGGCCGCCGGTTCGGTGGTGGCGGCGCTGCGGGCGGTGCGCGCGGCGGCACCGGACATCGAGTGCGAGGTGGAGGTCGACAGCCTCGAGCAACTCGACGAGGTGCTGGCCGAGAACGTCGAACTGGTGCTGCTCGACAACTTCCCGCTCTGGCAGACGCAGATCGCCGTGCAACGCCGTGACGCGAACGCCCCCGGCACCAAGCTGGAGTCGTCGGGCGGTCTCACGCTGGACGTCGCGGCCGAGTACGCCGGAACCGGAGTCGACTACCTCGCGGTCGGTGCGCTCACCCATTCCGTCACCGTGCTGGATCTCGGCCTCGACATGTGACCCCACCCGTGAGTACTTATCAACCGCCCGCGGTTGATAAGTACTCACGGGTCAGACGGCGCGGCGCACCGTCGCCAGGAACGTGGCCGCGACGAAGAACAATCCGGAGAACGTCCGGTTGGTCGCGCGCTGCTGGCGTGGTGACCGCATCAGCCGCAGGACCTTCGACGCCAGCCCGGTGTAGCCGGTCATGACGACGACATCGACCGCGATCATGGTGGCGGCGATGATCAGGTACTGGGGGAGCAGGGGCGCCGACGGGGTGATGAACTGTGGGAGCACCGCGAGCATGAAGACGACGGCCTTCGGGTTGCTGGCATTGACCAGGAAGCCGCGCAGGGTCATCGCGGGACCGCTGGTCTCGGCGACCTCGCCATCGACGCCGGACACGTCGGTCGCACTCGCCCGCCACTGGCGGATGCCGAGATACACCAGGTACGCGACGCCGAACCACTTGATCACCGTGAACGCGAGTGTCGAGTTCGCGAGCAGCGCCCCGAGTCCGGCGGCGACCACCGCGATCTGCAGCAGCAACCCCAGCTGGAGACCCGCGATGTTCCAATAGCCCCGACGCAACCCGAACCGCATCCCCGTGGCCATCGACGCGATCGCGCCGGCCCCCGGGGACAGACTGATCACGCACGAGGCCCCGAGCACTGCACACCACATCTGCCACGACACCAGGTGATGGTACGTCGCGCCCCGGGCGGCACCCGTTCTACGGGGGATCGGTGCAGCTGAGGGGCGGATTCACGAGGGAACAGAGTGCGGCAGGGCGTTCGGGTCCGTAGCCGGGCGGGAGCCCGTTCGCGACGAGGTCCCGGTAGGTGGTCACCGCATCGGTCGGTCGGCGGGTGAGGGTGGGATCGGTCAGCGCGTCGACGGTGAACAGGCCGAACCGGGGACGGTACGTGCCCCACTCGTAGTTGTCGGTGATCGACCAGTAGTTGTATCCGATCACCGGGGCGCCGTCCGCGCGTGCCCGCTCCAGCCAGTAGACGTGATCGCGGAGATGATCGGACCGGGTGTAGCCGTCCGGGCGCGGTGTCCCGTCGTCGGTGGGCATGCCGTTCTCCACAACGTACAGCGGTAGTCCCGGAAATTTTCCGGTGTACCGCATCAGGGCGTGGTAGATGCCGTCCGGTTGGGGGCTGATGTCGTAGAAGGCGTCGGTGACCGCATGTGCCGCGGTGAGGTTGTCGGGGGAGAGGCCGTAGTAGTAGTCGACGCCGAGGAAGTCGAGCTTGTCGCGGATCCGGTCGACGAAGGTGGCGTCGAGCGCGTCCATGGCGGCCGGGACGTATGCGAGGTTGCTGCTCACCCGGGCGCCGGGGTCGTTCTCGTGGACCAGGTCGTAGGCGCGGCGGTGGACCTCGACGAGCCGGTCGAGCATCTGCGGGGCCCGGTCGGGGGTGATGCCACCGAACGTCAGCTCCTTCTGCACGTACACGGTCGGTTCGTTGATCGTGATCCAGAGCGCACCGAGACCGGAATAGCGCTCGATCACTTTCTGCGCGTTCGCGAGCCAGTCGTCGACGGTGTCCGGGTCGGCCCAGCCGCCCTGATCGGCGACCCACCCCGGATACACCCAGTGGTCGAGGGTGATCATCGGGGTCATGCCGCGGCTGGTGATCTCGTGGACGACGTCGTCGTAGTACCGCAGTTCGGTCTCGTCCCACACGCCCGGGGCGGGCTGCAGGCGGGCCCATTCGACGCCGAACCGGAAGACGTCGACACCCAGGTCCGCGGCGCGGGCGATGTCCTCGGTGTACCGGTGACGGAAGTCGACCGAGTTGCCGATCGCGTCGTGGGTCCGTCCGGAGTCGGAATACCGCCGCCAGTTGCTGTCGGGTGAGGAACCCTCCGATTGGAACCCGGACGTCGCCACGCCCCACAGGAAGTCGTCGGGGAGAGGGGCGGCGTGCGCCGCGGTCGCGGGCGCCAGCAAGCACAGGAGAACCGCGCCGGCGCCCAGGAGTCGCGAGGGAGTCCGCATCGGCCGAAGAGTAGCGGAAACGCTGTCCCGAGTGCGCCGATTGAGTGATACTGGTGAGTAGGACTACCCGCCAGTAGGAGGCGCGTCATGGTCGATACCTCAGCTCCGAAGGTCACCGAGGAAGAAGCACGAGCGGTCGCGGAGGAGGCGAGGGAATCCGGCTGGGACAAACCCTCCTTCGCGAAAGAACTGTTTCTGGGACGGTTCCGGCTGGATCTGGTTCATCCCTTCCCCCGCCCGGCCACCGAGGACGCCGCCAAGGCCGAGGAATTCCTCATTCGCCTCCGCGCCTACTGCGAGGAGATGGACGGCAGCGTCATCGAGTCCCAGTCGCGCATTCCCGACGAATACGTCCGCGGTCTCGCCGACCTCGGGTGCTTCGGCCTGAAGATCTCGGAGGAGTACGGCGGCCTCGGACTCTCGCAAGTCGCGTACAACCGGGCCTTGATGCTCGTCGCCTCGGTGCATCCGAGCCTGGGCGCCCTGCTGTCCGCGCATCAATCGATCGGCGTCCCCGAACCGCTCAAGCTGGCCGGCACCCCCGAGCAGAAGCGCGAGTTCCTGCCGCGCTGCGCCCGCGGCGCCATCTCCGCCTTCCTCCTCACCGAACCCGACGTCGGTTCCGACCCCGCGCGGCTGGCGTCCTCCGCGACCCCCATCGAGGGCGGTGCCGCCTACGAGCTCGACGGCGTGAAGCTGTGGACGACCAACGGCGTCGTCGCCGAACTGCTCGTCGTCATGGCGCGGGTACCCAAGAGCGAAGGCCACCGCGGCGGCATCTCCGCCTTCGTCGTCGAGGCCGACACCCCGGGCATCACCGTCGAACGGCGCAACGCGTTCATGGGACTGCGGGGGATCGAGAACGGCGTCACCCGCATGTACAAGGTCCGCGTTCCCGCCGAGAACCTGATCGGCCGGGAAGGTGACGGACTCAAGATCGCGCTCACCACCCTCAACGCCGGCAGGCTGGCGATTCCGGCGATGTGCGCCGGGGCCGGGAAGTGGTCGCTGAAGATCGCCCGCGAATGGTCGGGCGTCCGCGTCCAGTGGGGCAAGCCGATCGCCGAGCACACTGCCGTCGCCAACAAACTGTCGTTCATGGCCGCGACCACCTATGCCCTCGAGGCCGTGGTGGACCTGTCGGCGCAGATGAACGACGAGGGTCGCAACGACATCCGGATCGAGGCGGCGCTCGCCAAGTTGTGGTCGTCCGAGATGGCCTGCGTCATCTCCGACGAGCTGATCCAGGTCCGCGGCGGTCGCGGGTACGAGACGGCGGCGTCGCTGGCCGCCCGCGGTGAACGCGCGGTGCCGGTGGAGCAGCTGGACCGCGACCTGCGCATCAACCGGATCTTCGAGGGCTCGAGCGAGATCATGCGGCTGCTGGTCGCGCGCGAGGCGGTGGACGCGCACCTCACGGCGGCGGGCGATCTCGCGGACCCGCACGCCGACACCGGTGCGAAGGCCCGCGCGGCCGCCAAGGCGAGCGGTTTCTACGCGAAGTGGCTGCCGCAACTCGTGGCAGGCAAGGGGCAGGTGCCGACGTCATACAGCGAATTCGGCGTCCTGGCCAAGCACCTGCGGTTCGTCGAACGGCACTCCCGCAAGCTGGCCCGCTCCACGTTCTACGGGATGGCCCGGTGGCAGGCGGCGCTGGAGAAGCAGCAGGGCTTCCTCGGCCGGGTCGTGGACATCGGCGCCGAACTGTTCGCGATGTCCGCCACGTGCGTCAAGGCGGAGATGCAGCGCGAGGAGAACGAGGCCGAGGGTGCGGCCGCCTACGAACTCGCCGACGTGTTCTGCCGGCAGGCGGCGCTGCGGGTCGAGAAACTGTTCGACGGTCTGTGGCACAACACCGACGACGTGGACAAGCAGGTCGCGCACTCGATCCTCGAGGGACGATATGCGTGGCTGGAGCGGGGAGTGGTCGACCCCAGCGAAGGCACCGGTCCGTGGATCACCGAGTGGACCCCCGGCGCCTCCACCGAGGAAAACCTGGCGAGGAGGTTCCTGCACTCCACCCGCCTCTAGGCCCTCGGGTTCGGCGCCCCGGCTCGGCGGTACCCTCCGAGGAGACGCGCACACCAGCGTGGCACCCGCCTGCGTTCTCGGACGCGGGCGGGACGAGCCGAGGGAACACCAGTGCGTAGCTTCATGTGTCGCAAATGCGGCCAACGACTGTCGTTCGAGAACAGTCTCTGCCTGAAATGTGACAGCGCCCTGGGATTCCACCTGCCGAGCCGGTCCATCGTCGTCCTCGACGGCGCCGACCGGGCGGAGGTGGACGGCGAAACCTGGGTGCGGTGCGCGAATGCCGGCACGGCGAAGTGCAACTGGCTCGTCCGGAACGACGACGTCCAGAGCCTGTGCACGTCGTGCCGGTTGACGCGGACGCGTCCCGCGGACGGTGACGACGAGGGCATGGCCGCGTTCGCGACCGCCGAGACCAACAAGAGGCGGGTCGTTCTCGAACTCGACGAGCTCGGTCTCCCGATCGTCCCCAAGTTCGAGGACCCGGGCACCGGGCTGGCCTTCGACCTGCTGTCGAGCGCACGGACCCGGGTGGTGACCGGGCACGCCGGCGGGGTGATCACCCTCGACCTGGCCGAGGGCGACGACGTGCACCGGGAACAGCTGCGCGTCGAGATGGACGAGCCCTATCGCACGCTCGTCGGCCATTTCCGGCACGAGATCGGGCACTACTACCAGGTGATGCTGATCCGGGGCGACGCCGAGCGCGCCCGGTTCGAGGAACTGTTCGGGGATCCGGACCAGGACTACCAGGCCGCGCTGAAACGCCACTACCGCGAGGGTGCGCCGAAGGGCTGGGGCCGACTCTATGTGTCGTCCTACGCCACGATGCACCCCGCCGAGGACTGGGCGGAGACCTTCGCGCACTACCTGCACATCCGCGATGCCCTCGACACGGCGGCAGCCTTCGCGATGGCGCCCGCCGGAGCGACGACGAGCAGTGAACTCAGTGGTGACGTGGGGTTCGACCAGATCATCGACTGGTGGCTGCCGCTGTCGTGGGCGCTCAACCAGATGAACAGGTCGATGGGCCACCACGACCTGTATCCGTTCGTGCTTCCGGCCGCGGTGCTGGAGAAGATGCGGTTCATCCACTCGCTGATCCAGCCCGCCCCGGTGTGGGACGAGCCGGCACCGGTGCCGGCGGAAACCCGGTCGGCCGGCGACCGGTGAAAATGGGGTGCGCCTATCCTGGATAATCGGTGTCGAGCCCTGTTCTCCGCGAACAGTCCGCTCGTCCGAGACACCGTGTCCCGACAGTCGCAGAGAGGACCTCTCATGCTCGCCCGCACCGACCTTCGTGGTCGTACCCCTTCCACGGCCGAACTTCGCGCCGCACTTCCTCGAGGTGGAGTGGATGTGGACGCGGTCCTGCATCAGGTTCGCCCCGTCGTCGAGGCGGTCCGGGAGCGCGGCGCCGACGCGGCGCTCGAGTTCAGCGAGAAGTTCGACGGCGTCCGTCCCGCGCAGGTGCGGGTGCCGCAGCCCGAGTTGGACCGCGCGCTCGGCGAACTCGATCCGGCCGTCCGCGCCGCCCTCGAGGTCGCGATCGAACGCACCCGCAAGGTCCACGCCGACCAGCGCCGCACCGACACCACCACCGAGGTCGTCCCGGGCGGCACCGTCACCGAACGGTGGGTGCCCGTCGACCGCGTCGGGCTGTACGTCCCCGGCGGCAACGCCGTCTACCCGTCCAGCGTCGTGATGAACGTGGTCCCGGCGCAGGCCGCCGGTGTCCGGTCCCTCGTGGTGGCGTCGCCGCCGCAGTCCGAGTTCGGTGGTCTGCCGCACCCGACCATCCTCGCCGCGGCCGCCCTGCTCGGCGTCGACGAGGTGTGGGCCGTCGGTGGCGGTCAGGCCGTCGCCCTCCTCACCTACGGCGGCAGCGACACGAACGGCGCCGAACTCGCCCCCGTCGACCTCATCACCGGCCCCGGCAACATCTACGTCACCGCCGCCAAGCGCCTCTGCCGCGGCCTCGTCGGCATCGACGCCGAGGCGGGCCCCACCGAGATCGCGATCCTCGCCGACCACACGGCCGACCCGGTACACGTCGCCGCGGACATGATCAGCCAGGCCGAGCACGACGTGATGGCCGCGAGCGTGCTCGTCACATCCAGCGTCGAACTCGCCGACGCCGTCGACACGGCGCTGGCCGCGCAGCTCGAGATCACCAAGCACAAGGAGCGCGTCACCGCCGCGCTGTCCGGCACGCAGTCGGGCACCGTCCTGGTCTCCGACGTCGAAGCCGGGCTGCGGGTGGTCAACGCATACGCCGCCGAGCACCTCGAGATCCAGACCGAGAACGCCACCGCCGTCGCCGCGAAGGTGACCAGTGCGGGCGCGGTGTTCGTCGGCCCGTGGGCGCCGGTCAGCCTCGGCGACTACTGCGCCGGGTCCAACCACGTCCTGCCCACCGCGGGCTGCGCCCGGCACTCCTCGGGTCTGAGCGTGCAGACGTTCCTGCGCGGCATCCACGTGGTCGACTACTCCGAATCGGCGCTGAAGGAGGTCTCCGGCCACGTCATCACCCTCGCGAACGCCGAGGACCTGCCCGCGCACGGTGAGGCCGTGCGGCTGCGGTTCGAGGCGCTGCGGTGACCGCGGCGAATGTGCCGGGTTCGTCGATCGGGGTGGACGCCCTGCCGATCCGGGAGAATCTGCGTGGCAAGTCGGCGTACGGGGCGCCGCAGCTGACCGTCCCGGTTCAGCTGAACACCAACGAGAACCCGCACCCGCCCACGAAGGCGCTCGTCGACGACGTCGCCGAGTCCGTGCGGGAGGCCGCGCGGGAACTGCACCGCTACCCGGATCGTGATGCGGTGGCACTGCGCACCGACCTCGCCGCGTACCTCGTCCGCCAGACGGGGGTGCCGGTGACGGTCGACAACGTGTGGGCGGCCAACGGGTCCAACGAGATCCTGCAGCAGCTGCTGCAGGCGTTCGGCGGTCCCGGTCGCAGCGCGATGGGCTTCGTGCCGTCGTATTCGATGCACCCGATCATCGCGGACGGCACCGAGACCGAGTGGCTGCCGATCTTCCGGCGCGCCGACTTCGCGCTCGACGTGGACGCCGCGACCGCGGCGATCACCGAGCGCAGGCCCGACGTCGTGTTCGTCACCAGTCCCAACAACCCGACCGGGCACAGCGTCGGCATCGCGGAACTGCGCCGGGTCCTCGACGCCGCACCGGGCATCGTGATCGTCGACGAGGCGTACGCCGAATTCTCCGACGCGCCCAGCGCTCTGACGTTGATCGACGAGTACCCGTCGAAGCTGGTGGTGTCGCGGACGATGAGCAAGGCGTTCGCGTTCGCCGGTGGCCGGCTCGGATACCTCGCGGCCGCACCGGCATTCATCGAGGCGCTGCTCCTGGTCCGGCTGCCGTATCACCTGTCGGTGGTCACGCAGGCCGCTGCCCGCGCGGCGCTGCGGCACGCGAACGAGACGCTCGCCAGCGTGCACGCGCTCGCCACGGAGCGGGTGCGGGTGTCGAAGGCATTGGAGGACGCGGGGTTTAGCGTCATCCCCAGCGACGCGAACTTCATCCTGTTCGGTGAATTCACCGACAGTGCCCACGCCTGGCAGGCCTACCTCGACCGCGGAGTGCTCATCCGGGACGTCGGCATCCCCGGTTACCTGCGCGCCACCGTCGGTCTGGCCTCCGAGAACGACGCCTTCATCGTGGCGAGCGACGAGATCGCCGCCACCGAACTCACCAGCTCAGGAGACCGAGGATGACCGACCGCATCGCCCGCGTGGAGCGCACCACCAAGGAATCCAGCATCACCGTCGAACTGAACCTCGACGGCACCGGCATCGTCGACGTCTCCACCGGGGTCCCGTTCTTCGATCACATGCTGACCGCGCTCGGCTCCCACGCGAGTTTCGACCTCACCGTCCACGCGAAGGGCGACATCGAGATCGAGGCGCACCACACGGTGGAGGACACGTCGATCGTGCTCGGCCAGGCGCTCGGTCAGGCGCTCGGCGACAAGAAGGGCATCCGCCGGTTCGGTGACGCGTTCATCCCCATGGACGAGACGCTCGCCCACGCATCGGTCGACGTGTCCGGTCGTCCGTACTGCGTCCACACCGGCGAACCCGAACACCTGCTGCACGCCGTCATCGGCGGCTACCCGGGCGTGCCGTACGCGACGGTGATCAACCGGCACGTGTTCGAGTCGATCGCGCTCAACGCGCGAATCGCCCTGCACGTGCGGGTGCTCTACGGACGCGATCAGCACCACATCACCGAGGCCGAGTTCAAGGCCGTCGCCCGCGCACTACGCGAGGCGGTCGAACCGGATCCCCGCGTCACGGGTGTGCCGTCCACCAAGGGCAGCCTGTGATCCGGGCGCATTCGTGAGTGTCGTCCTCGTCTACGTCCTGTTCATCGCCGCGGGGATCGCGGCGGGCGGGGCGTACTCCATGTGGAAGTTCAACAAACTGGCCTCGGGCGTGCTGCTGGCACTGGCGGTGCTGGCAGCCGTGGCAGGCGTTCTCAGGTTGATGTAGTGCCCGTCGCAGTGGAGCCGCGCCGCGGCCTGCTCCGCACCCGCGGCATGCCCGCCGCGATGGTGATGGGCGCGGCGGCGTTCGGCGGCTGGGCGGTGCTGCTGCCCGTGGTGCCGCTGATCGTCTCGCTGTCCGGTGGCTCCGACACGCTCGCCGGCAGCGTGACGGCCGTGTTCATGGCCGCGACCGTGATCACCCAACTCGGTGTGCCCCGGCTCCTGCGCAGGTGGGGGCATCGCTGGGTGCTCGCCGCCGGCTGCATGCTGCTCGGGCCGCCGTCGCTGCTCCTCCTCCTGTCGACCGAGGCGATCCCGGTGCTGGCCGTGTCTGCCGTCCGGGGATCGGGCTTCGGCATGCTCACCGTCGCCAGTAGTGCGCTGGTCGCCGAACTCGTTCCCCGCGAGGTGCTCGGCCGGGCGACGGGTGCGCAGGGAATCGCGGTGGCCGCCGCGCAGATGGTCGGGCTGCCCGCGGGGCTCGCGATCATGCAGCACTGGTCCGCGACCCCCGTCTTCGTGATCGGCGCCCTCATTCCCGCCTTCGCGGTGCTCGCGATCACGCGCCTCCCCGCGATCCACGCCCCCGCGGATCGCACGTCGCAGGGCCGCATCCCGCTCGCCGTCCTACTCACGCCGTGGCTCGCGATCGCGATCTCCGCGGCCGCGTTCGGCGGCCTGTCCAGCCTGCTGCCCATCGCGATCTCGGAGCGGGCCTCGCTCGCCGGGGTGACCCTCGCCGTCTCGAGCGGTGCGACGCTGATCGGGCGATACGCCGCGGGATCGTTCTCCGACCGGCTGGGGGTGGGCCGCGCCCTGGTTCCCGCCCTGACGTTCGTATGCCTCGGTCTGGTGCTGTTCGCCGTCGCGGCGGCGACGAGTGCGCCGGTGCCGCTGCTGGTGTGCGCGGCCCTGGCCTTCGGATTCGGATTCGGGGCGGTGCAGAACGAATCCCTCGTCATGATCTTCACCGCCGCGGGACCGGCCCGATTCGGCTCGGCGAGCGCCGGATGGAACATCGGGTTCGACGCCGGAACCGGTTTCGGTTCCCTGGCGCTCGGAGCTGTCGCGTCGGCGGCCGGGTACTCCTGGGTGTTCGCGGTCGCGGCGACGGCCGTCGCGGTGGTCCCGGCCGCCGGGATGATCGTCGGCCGCGCCCTCGGGCGTCGTGCAGCCGCCGGATAAGGTTGTGTCATGACCGTCTCCACGATTGCCGTCCTCGATTACGGCTCCGGCAACCTGCATTCGGCCACCCGCGCTCTGGCCCGGACCGGCGCGCGCGTCGAGGTCACATCCGATCACAAGGTCGCACTCGCGGCCGACGGTCTGGTCGTTCCCGGCGTCGGCGCCTTCGCCGCGTGCATGGAGGGACTGCGCGCGGTCCGCGGGGAGCGGATCATCGGTCAGCGTCTGGCCGGCGGACGGCCGGTCCTCGGGATCTGCGTCGGCATGCAGATCCTCTTCGAACGCGGAGTCGAGTTCGGCGTCGAGGCGGAAGGCTGCGGCGAATGGCCCGGCACCGTCGACCGGCTCCAGGCCGACGTGCTGCCGCACATGGGATGGAACACGGTCGAGGCCCCCGACAACAGCACGCTGTTCGCCGGCATCGATCCCGACACCCGGTTCTACTTCGTCCACTCGTACGCGGCCCAGTCCTGGGACATGCCGACACCGGAGCGGCTGGCGCCCCCCGCCCTGACGTGGGCCGACCACGGCGGCAAGTTCCTCGCCGCCGTCGAGAACGGCGCGCTGTCCGCCACCCAGTTCCACCCCGAGAAGTCCGGTGACGCGGGCGCGGAGCTGCTCCGGAACTGGGTGCGCAGTCTGTGACCGAACCCGGGGACGGGCGCGGCGACCTGTCGATCGGCAGGCTCGCCGTGTACGCGATGGGCGCCGCCACCGCGGTGCTGGTACTCGCCACCGCCATCATTCTGGTGGTGAAACCGGGCCCCGTCCTCGGGCTGATCGTCGGACTGCTCGGTGTCGCAGGTGCGATCGCGGCCATGGGCTTCGTGTCGAAACGCATGACCCGCAACGCGTACGGTCCCGATCCCGAGGACCCGGAGCCGGGTTCCGACCGCTGAGCGACTAGGGTTGTCGCACGTGAGCCTGGTCCTTTTGCCTGCTGTAGATGTCGTCAACGGTGAAGCTGTTCGCCTCGTCCAGGGGGAGGCAGGAAGCGAGACCGGATACGGCTCGCCTCGTGATGCCGCCCTCGCATGGCAGAACGACGGTGCCGAGTGGGTGCATATCGTCGACCTCGACGCCGCGTTCGGTCGCGGCTCGAACCGCGAACTCCTCGCCGACGTGGTGGGCGAGCTCGACGTCCAGGTGGAACTGTCCGGTGGGATCCGCGACGACGCGTCGCTCGAGGCCGCACTGGCCACGGGCTGCGGCCGCGTCAACCTCGGTACCGCCGCCATCGAGAACCCCGAGTGGTGTGCCCGCGCCATCGCCAAGTACGGCGAGAAGATCGCCGTCGGTCTCGACGTGCGCCTCGTCGACGGTGAATACCAGCTCCGCGGTCGCGGCTGGGTCACCGAGGGCGGAAACCTGTGGGAGACGCTCGCCCGGCTCGACAAGGACGGCTGCTCCCGGTACGTCGTCACCGACGTCAGCAAGGACGGCACCCTCACCGGCCCCAATCTCGAACTCCTCGCGCAGGTCTGCGCGGCCACCGACGCCCCCGTGGTGGCCTCGGGCGGCGTGTCCACCATCGACGACCTCCGGGCGATCGCCGGGCTCGTCGATCAGGGGGTCGAGGGATCCATCGTCGGCAAGGCGCTGTACGCGGGGCGGTTCACCCTCCCCGAGGCGCTCGCCGCGGTTTCGGGCTGAGTTCCCGCCATGGCCCTGTCCCGTGATCCCCGGGAGCTCCTCGCCGTCGCCAGTGAGCTGCTCGACGGCGTGCACAACCGGTTCGTCTCGGGCGTGGGTGCGCCCAGCGCCGTCCACAAGGGTCCCGACGACTTCGCGACCGCCGTCGACCTCGAACTCGAGAAGCGGCTGACCGGCGAACTGCGCGACCGGACCGGCATCGACGTCCACGGCGAGGAGTTCGGCGGCCCCGACCTCGGCAGCGGACCCGTGTGGGTGCTCGACCCGATCGATGGCACGTTCAACTATTCGGCCGGTCTGCCCACGGCGGGCACGCTGCTCGCGCTGCTCGACGACGGGGTTCCCGTTCTCGGTCTCACATGGCTGCCGCTCGTCGGACGCCGGTATGCGGCCGTCGCGGACGGTCCGCTGCTCGAAGGGGGCACGCCCCTGCCTGCGCTCGGTCGCACGTCGCTGGCGTCGTCGATCGTGGGCTTGGGCGCACTGAACATCGACAGTCGCGGGCGCATCCCCGGCGCGTACCGGCTGCAGGTCCTCGCGCAGCTCAGCCGGGTGTCCTCCCGGATCCGGATCCACGGATCCACCGGCGTCGACCTCGCGTTCACCGCGGCCGGAATACTCGGTGGCGCGGTGGTGTTCGGCCACAATGCGTGGGACAACGCCGCCGGCGTCGCGCTGGTGCGCGCTGCGGGTGGTGTGGTGACGGATCTCGGCGGCAAGCCCTGGACCGTGACGTCCGACTCGGTGCTCGCCGGAGCGCCCGGAGTGCACGGCGAAATTCTCGATATCCTCGGATCACTGGGTGATCCTCGTTCCGAGCCTTCAGGAGGGCGTACGCAATGACTCTGGCGGTTCGAGTGATCCCGTGTCTGGACGTCGATGCCGGACGCGTCGTCAAGGGCGTCAACTTCGAGAACCTGCGGGACGCGGGTGACCCCGTCGAGCTGGCCGCCGCATACGATGCCCAGGGAGCCGACGAGCTCACGTTCCTCGACGTCACCGCGTCCACCGCGGACCGGGGCACCATGCTCGACGTGGTGAGCCGGACGGCGGAGCAGGTCTTCATCCCGCTTACGGTCGGCGGCGGTGTCCGCACCGTCGAGGACGTCGACCGGTTGCTGCGCGCCGGTGCCGACAAGGTCAGCGTCAACACCGCCGCGATCGCCCGGCCCGAGTTGCTCCGCGAACTCAGCGAACGCTTCGGCTCCCAGTGCATCGTGCTGTCGGTCGATGCGCGGACCGTGCCGCAGGGTCAGCCCGACACCCCGTCGGGGTGGGAGGTCACGACGCACGGCGGCAAGCGCGGCACCGGTATCGACGCGGTCGAGTGGGCGGTCCGCGGCGCCGAACTGGGTGTCGGGGAGATCCTGCTCAACTCGATGGACGCCGACGGCACGAAGGCCGGTTTCGACCTGCCCATGATCCGGGCGGTGCGCGCCGCCGTGCACGTGCCGGTGATCGCCAGCGGGGGAGCGGGCGCCGTCGAGCACTTCGCACCCGCGGTCGGCGCCGGCGCGGACGCTGTCCTGGCGGCCAGTGTCTTCCACTTCGGCGACATGACGATCGGCGACGTGAAGAAGTCCATGCGTGAAGAAGGGATCACCGTCCGATGAGTCTCGACCCCGCCATCGCGTCACGGCTCAAGCGCAACGAGGCGGGACTGTTCAGTGCTGTCGCGCAGGAACGGTCGACGGGCGACGTCCTGATGGTGGCGTGGATGGACGACGAGGCCCTCGCGCGCACCCTCGACACCCGCAAGGGCACGTACTACTCCCGGTCCCGTCAGCAGTACTGGGTGAAGGGCGAGACGTCGGGTCACACGCAGTACGTCCACGAGGTGCGGCTCGACTGCGACGGCGACACCGTGCTGCTCGTCGTCGATCAGGAGGGGGCGGCGTGCCACACGGGCACGCACACCTGCTTCGACACCGACGTGCTGCTCACTGCGGAGTAGCGCACCGGCACTCGGGCAGAATGTTCGCCATGCCACTCATTCAGATCAGCCAGACCCCCGGGCTCACCGCCGAGCAGAAGCGCGCCACGATCGAGGCCGTCACCAAGGCCTACGCCGACGCGACGGGCAAGGATCCCGCGAAGGTGTGGGTGACGATCACCGAGGTCCCGCGCGACAGCTGGGGTGTCGGCGGGACGCCGCTGGGGTGAGTCAGGCTCTGCCGGTGCCTGACGCGATGCTCTTGTCGAGTTGGGTGAGCATGGTGCCGGACAGTTCGGACAGCTGACGGACCTGTTCGGCGGACAGTCCGTCGAAGATCAGTGAGCGAACGGATTCGACGTGCGGGGGTGCGGCCTCGACTACTTTGGCCATGCCTTCGTCCGTGAGGACGGCGTCGGAGCCCCGGCTGCCGCGGATGCTCTCGCGGCGCACCCAGCCGGCTTTTTCCATCTTGGTGATGACGTGCGACAGCCGGGACAGTGACGCGTTGGCGCGCTGGGCGAGCAGGGACAGCTGGAGGCGCCGGTTGGCTTCGCCGGACAGCGAGGCGAGGACGAAATACTCGAAGTGGGTGAGTGCCGAGTCGCGTTGGAGCTGGGTGTCCAGTGCGGCGGGGAGCCGGGTGACCAGGGCGATGAGGGTGAGCCAGGCCTCCTGCTGCTCTGCGTCGAGCCATCGGGTGCCGGGTTCTGCGGGCTTGCCCTCGTCGTTCCCACTCATCAGTGGTGTCCTCCATCCGTACGTCGATCCACGCGTGCAGCGTGTTCACCATAGTTAGCACGTCGCGGGCCGGATCGTGTCCGGGGAATAGTTGCCGCGCCCATCGGTTGACTCCTATAGTAACTTGAAGGTTCAACATTGGCTGTCGATGTTGGATCTCGGATCCGAAGGAGTCGCGATGACCGCCACGATGCCCGCACTGTTCCTCAGTCATGGTGCGCCTCCGCTGGTCGACAGCGAACTGTGGGTGTCGCAGCTGGCGAAGTGGGCAGGTGACCTGCCGCGGCCGAAGGCCATCCTCATGGTGTCGGCGCACTGGGAATCGGCGCCGCTCACGATCGGATCCACCACCACGGGCACGCCCCTCGTCTACGACTTCGGTGGCTTCCCCGAGCGCTTCTACCGGACCACGTACGAGTCGCCCGGCGCCCCCGAACTCGCGGCGCAGATCGTGGCGCTGATGCCGGACGACGAGACCGTGTCGCACCAGCCGCACCGCGGCCTGGACCACGGCGCCTACGTGCCGTTGACGGTCATGTACCCCGACGCCGACATTCCGGTCCTGCAGATCTCGCTGCCCACGCTCGACCCGCAGCGACTGCTGCACCTCGGTGAGCGGCTGCGACCCCTGCGCGAGCAGGGTGTGCTGATCGTCGGTTCGGGATTCACCACCCACGGGCTGCCGTTCCTGCGCGACCCGTCACCCGACGCGAAGGCGCCCGGCTGGTCGTCGGAGTTCGACGCCTGGGCGGACGAGCGTTTCGCCGTGGGCGACGTCGATTCGCTCATCGACTTCCGCTCGCTCGCGCCGGGCATGCCGTACGCCCACCCGACGATCGAGCACTTCGCGCCGCTGTTCGTCACGCTGGGCGCCTCGAGCGATCCGGAGCAGATCCCCCGGCAGGTGATCGACGGCTTCTGGATGGGGCTGGCCAAACGGTCGATTCAGGTGGACTGACGCGTCCGGAGGAAGGCGAGCGCCTGATCGCCGTGCGTGTTGGCGCGGAACTCGCTCGAGATGACCTCGAGCACGGTGCGGTCGGTGTCGATGACGAACGTCGACCGCTTCACCGGGGCGAGTTTGCCGAGCAGTCCGCGCCGGACGCCGAACTTCTCCGCGACGGCTCCGTCGGCGTCCGACAGCAGCGGGTAGTCGAACGACTGCGCCTGCGCGAACGACGCCTGCTTCTCCACCGCGTCGGTGCTGATCCCGGCGCGGGACGCGCCCACCGCGGAGAACTCGATTCCGAGGTCACGGAAATGGCAGGCCTCGGCGGTGCAGACCGGCGTCGACGCCGCGGGGTAGAAGAACAGCACCAGGGGGCCGTCCTCGAGGAGGCTCGACAGGGATCGCGCGATGCCGTCCTGATCGGGCAGGGTGAATTCCGGTGCGAGCTGACCTGGCTTCATGAGAGCCGAGGCTACCCGCGCACGCAGACACGACGAGTGCGCCTGGGATGATGGTCGGCATGCACGGCGAGCCCACCACGATTCCCGCACCCGAGTCCGCCGCCACCCCGGCCGACGGCGGGTCCGACTCGACCACCACGCGCGAGCAGTTCCACGCTCTCGCCGCCGAACACCGGGTGGTCCCGGTGACGCGCAAGGTGTTGGCAGACGCGGAAACCCCGCTGTCGGCGTACACCAAGCTGGCGGCGAACCGGCCGGGGACCTTCTTGCTCGAGTCGGCGGAGAACGGCCGATCGTGGTCGCGATGGTCGTTCATCGGCGCGGGCAGTCCCGCCGCGCTGACGGTCGTCGACGGCGAGGCCGCGTGGTACGGCAACGTTCCCGCGGGCGCACCGTCCGGCGGCGACCCGATCGCGGCCCTCGGCCAGACGCTGGAACTGCTCCGCAGCGAGCGGCTGCCCGACCTGCCGCCGCTGACCGGCGGCATGGTGGGTTTCCTCGGCTACGACGCGGTGCGCCGGATCGAGCGGATCGGCGAGCACGCCACCGACGATCTGCAGATCCCCGAGATGGTCATGTTGCTGGCGACGGACCTCGCGGCCGTCGACCACCACGAGGGCGCCATCACCCTGATCGCCAACGCGGTCAACTGGGACGGCACCGACGAACGCGTCGACGAGGCCTACGACTCCGCGGTCGAGCGGCTGGACCGGATGACGCACGCCCTGTCAGCCCCGGCGTCGTCCACCGTGTCCACGTTCGCGAAGCCCGCCCCCGACTACCGGCGTCAGCGCACCACCGAAGGTTTCGGCGCCGACGTGCAGAAACTCGTGGGAGACATCGAGGCGGGCGAGGCATTCCAGGTGGTGTTGTCGCAGCGCTTCGAGATCGACTGCACCGCGGACCCGATCGACGTCTACCGGATGCTGCGCGCCTCCAACCCCAGCCCGTACATGTACCTGCTCAACGTGCCGAACGGCGACGGCGAGACCGCGTTCTCGATCGTCGGTTCGAGCCCGGAGGCCCTGGTGACCGTGTCGGAAGGCGTCGCCACCACGCACCCGATCGCGGGAACCCGGTGGCGCGGGCACACCGAGGAGGAAGACATCCTGCTCGAGAAGGACCTGCTCGCCGACGAGAAGGAGAACGCGGAGCACCTGATGCTCGTGGATCTGGGCCGCAACGACCTCGGGCGCGTGTGCGAACCGGGCACGGTGAAGGTCCACGACTACCGCCACATCGAGCGGTACAGCCACGTGATGCATCTCGTCTCCACCGTCACGGGTCACCTCGCGGACGGTAAGCACGCCTTGGACGCCGTCACCGCGTGCTTCCCCGCGGGCACGCTGTCGGGTGCGCCGAAGGTCCGGGCGATGCAGCTGATCGAGGAACTCGAACCCACGCGCCGGGGCATCTACGGCGGCATCATCGGGTACCTCGACTTCGCCGGCGACGCCGACACGGCCATCGCGATCCGGACCGCGCTGATCAAGGACGGCATCGGGTACGTCCAGGCGGGTGCGGGCGTCGTCGCCGACTCGAACCCCGAATACGAGGACACCGAGGCGCGGAACAAGGCGATGGCGGTGCTCAGCGCGATCGCGGCGGCGCACACGCTGAAGACCCTGGGAGGCGACACGCAGTGAGTGACGCGTCGGAGACGGCCCGGGAACCTGCGCAGGCGGGACGTCGCCGGTCGATGATCTCGGTGCTGCTGCTCGCGGTCGCCGCTCTGTGTCTGTGGGGTGCCTCCCGGATGACGTGGGTGGAGGTCACCTCCTCCGACGGGCTCGGCGAGGAGCGCACGTCGGCGCTCGTCGGCGGCACGTGGGCGGCGGCGCTCACGCCGCTGGCGCTGACCCTGGTCGCCGCGATCGCCGCGTCGTTCGCCGTGAAGGGCTGGGCGCTGCGGGTGCTCGGTGTCCTCGTCGCGGTCGTGGCCGTCGGGGCCGCGGTCCCCGCGGTGGGGCTGATCGTCTCCGGCGCCTCCGACGACGACGCGGGCCGGCTGGCCGAGCTGCCGGGCCGCGCCGAGGTCCAGTCGGTGTCCGTGCACGTCGGACCCGCCGTTCTGGCGCTGGTGGGCGCCCTGGCGGCGCTCGCAGCCGCGGTGGAACTCGTCCGCCGTCCGCGGGTGCGGGCCGGGCTCTCCTCCAAGTACGACAGCCCCGGTGCGCGACGGGACGCCGCGAAGAAGGCCGGCGCCGATTCGGCCGAGGGGCCCGTCACCCAGCGCATGCTCTGGGACGCACTGGACGCGGGGGAGGACCCCACGGTCGAAGACAAGAAAGCCGAACCTGTCGACAAAGTTGACGGACCGGACAAAGACCCGGGGACCCGAACGTAAACAGAATCAGAGTGCCATCTAGGCTGACTTCACCCCTGATGATGTTCCTCACATCGGGTTTCTGCCCAGAAAGGACTCGGGCCACGATGACCGTTCTCGACTCGATTCTCGACGGGGTGCGCGCCGACGTCGCCGCCCGCGAAGCCGTCCTTGACTTCGCCGCAGTCAAGGCTGCCGCCGCTGCCGCACCGCCGGCCCTCGATGCCGCGGCCGCCCTGCTCGAGCCGGGCATCGGAGTCATCGCCGAGGTCAAGCGTGCGAGCCCCTCGAAGGGCGCGCTCGCCGACATCACCGATCCCGCCGAGTTGGCCGCCGCCTACCAGGCCGGTGGCGCCCGCGTGATCAGCGTGCTCACCGAGGAGCGCCGATTCCAGGGGTCCCTCGCGGACCTCGACGCCGTCCGCCGCGCGGTGAGCATCCCGATCCTCCGCAAGGACTTCATCGTCGGGCCGTATCAGATCCACGAGGCCCGCGCGCACGGCGCCGACGTCGTGCTGCTCATCGTCGCCGCCCTCGAGCAGGACGCGCTCGCGTCGCTGATCGACCGCACGGAGTCGCTGGGCATGACGGCCCTCGTCGAGGTCCACACCGAGGAAGAGGCCAACCGCGCGCTCGAGGCGGGCGCCAAGGTCATCGGTGTCAACGCCCGCAATCTCAAGACGCTCGAGGTCGACAAGAACACGTTCGGCGAGATCGCTCCCGGGCTGCCCACCGAGATCATCAAGATCGCCGAGTCCGGTGTGCGCGGCACGGCCGACCTGCTGGCCTACGCCGGCGCGGGAGCCGACGCGGTGCTGGTCGGCGAAGGCCTCGTCACCAGCGGGGATCCGCGCAAGGCGGTGGCCGATCTGGTCAACGCCGGCGCTCACCCGTCCTGCCCCAAGCCGTCACGCTGAGGCTGCGTCGGCGGAACTGACCCGGACGGCGGCGGAACCCGGCGTTGGGGCAGACTGGACCTGTGACTTCACGTAATCAGGAAACCGTCTTCAAGGGTGGCAATCTGCCGACTGCCAGCGCCGGAATCGCCGAGCGCACGACGCACGACCCCGACGCCGGAGGACACTTCGGCGTGTACGGCGGACGGCACGTGCCCGAGGCCCTGATGGCAGTGATCGAGGAGGTCACCGCCGAGTACGAGAAGGCCCGCGCCGACGACGCGTTCCTGAACGAACTCGATCGTCTCCAGCGCGACTACACCGGCCGTCCGTCCCCGATCTTCGAGGCGAAACGGATGAGCGAGTTCGCCGGTGGGGCCCGGCTCATCCTCAAGCGCGAAGACCTCAACCACACCGGCTCGCACAAGATCAACAACGTGCTCGGCCAGGTGCTGCTCGCCAAGCGCATGGGCAAGACCCGCATCATCGCGGAGACCGGCGCCGGCCAGCACGGTGTGGCCACCGCCACCGCCTGCGCGCTCCTCGGCCTCGAATGCGTCATCTACATGGGTGCCGTCGACACCGAGCGGCAGGCGCTGAACGTCGCCCGCATGCGGTTGCTGGGCTCCTCGGTGGTGTCGGTCGAGTCGGGGTCGAGGACCCTGAAGGACGCCATCAACGAGGCGCTGCGCGACTGGGTCACCAACGCCCACAACACGTACTACTGCTTCGGCACCGCTGCCGGGCCGCACCCGTTCCCGACCATCGTCCGCGACTTCCAGCGCGTGGTCGGTCTGGAGGCGCGTGCCCAGGTGCAGGCGCTGACGGGTCGGCTGCCCGACGCCGTGACGGCGTGCGTCGGCGGCGGTTCCAACGCCATCGGCATCTTCCACGCGTTCCTCGACGACCCGGCCGTGCGGCTGGTCGGCTACGAGGCCGCCGGTGACGGCGTCGAGACCGGGCGGCACGCCGCCACGTTCGCGGCGGGCACCCCGGGCGCGTTCCAGGGCGCGTACTCGTACCTGCTGCAGGACGAGGACGGCCAGACCATCGAGTCGCACTCGATCTCCGCGGGCCTCGACTACCCCGGTGTCGGACCGGAGCATGCACTCCTCAAGGACATCGGCCGCGCCACCTACGAGCCGGTCACCGACACGGAGGCCATGGACGCGCTGCGTCTGCTGTCCGAGCGGGAGGGCATCATCCCGGCCATCGAGTCCGCCCACGCCGTCGCCGGGTCGCTGCGACTGGGCCGCGAACTGGGGGAGGGCGCAATCATCGTCATCAGCCTGTCCGGGCGCGGCGACAAGGACATGGACACGGCCGCCAAGTGGTTCGGACTGTTCGATCCCGACGACTCGACCGAGACCACCACGACTGACAAGGAAGGTTCGGCCAAGTGAGCGAACGACTCTCGCGCCTCGCCCCGACGTTCGCGCAGTGCCGCGAGGAGAAGCGCGCCGCGCTCGTCGGGTACCTCCCGGCCGGTTTCCCCACCGTGCAGGAGTCCATCGACGTGTTCAAGGCGATGGTCGAGTCCGGTTGCGACATCGTCGAGGTCGGCATCGCCTACTCCGACCCGGTGATGGACGGGCCCACCATCCAGGCGGCGGCCGAGACGGCGCTGCGGAACGGTGTCCGTGTGCGTGACGTGTTCACCGTCGTCGAGGCGATCGCCTCCGTCGGCGGCAAGGCCGTCGTGATGACCTACTGGAATCCGGTCCTGCAGTACGGCGTCGACAAGTTCGCCCGCGACCTGGCGAGCGCGGGCGGCCTCGGCCTGATCACGCCCAACCTCATCCCCGAGGAGGCCGGCGAGTGGATCGCCGCGTCGAAGGAACACGACCTCGACCGGATCTTCCTCGTGGCGCCGTCGTCGACCGAGGAACGTCTCTCGATGACCCTGGACGCGAGCAGCGGCTTCGTGTACGCCGCGTCGACGATGGGTGTCACCGGCGCCCGTGACGCGGTGTCGTCGATGGCACCCGAGTTGACGGCCCGTATCCGCGCCCACTCGGACATTCCGGTGGGTGTCGGACTGGGTGTCCGCTCCGGCGCGCAGGCCGCCGAGATCGCCGCGTACGCCGATGCGGTCATCGTCGGATCGGCGCTGGTCACGGCCGCGGAGAGCGGTCTGGACGCGGTACGCTCGCTCACGAAGGAACTCGCCGAGGGCGTTCGCTCCGCTACCGTGGCGTCGTGACTTCCACTGTGGACGTACTGGCCTACATTCCGAGTCCGCCCCAAGGTGTCTGGTATGTCGGACCGGTGGCCCTGCGCGCGTACGCGCTGTTCATCATCGTCGGGATCGTCGTCGCAATCGTGTGGGGTGACCGTCGCTGGGTCGCCCGCGGCGGCGAGAAGGGCACCGTCCTCGACATCGCCATCTGGGCGGTGCCGTTCGGCCTGATCGGCGGCCGTCTCTACCACGTGATGACCGACTGGCCGACGTACTTCGGGGAGGGCGGCGACCCCGTCGACGCCCTGAAGGTGTGGCAGGGCGGTCTCGGTATCTGGGGCGCCGTGGCACTCGGCGGTGTCGGCGCCTGGATCGGGTGTCGCCGTCGCGGCATCCCGCTGCCTGCGCTCGGCGACGCGGTCGCGCCCGCGATCCTGCTGGCGCAGGCGATCGGCCGGCTCGGAAACTACTTCAACCAGGAACTCTACGGTCGCGAGACCGACGTGCCGTGGGGGCTCGAGATCTTCGAGCGGCGCAACGACGTGGGCCAGGTGTCGCCGCAGCTGATCGACGGGGTGTCCACCGGCGAGGTCGCGTTCGTGGTGCACCCGACGTTCCTGTACGAGGCGCTGTGGAACGTGCTGATCGTGATCCTGCTCGTGTGGGTCGATCGCCGCTTCCGCATCGGTCACGGCCGACTGTTCGCCCTGTACGTGGCCGGTTACTGCGCCGGCCGCTTCTGGATCGAACTGATGCGCAGCGATCACGCGAGCCTCATCGCCGGTGTCCGCGTGAACTCGTTCACCTCCGCCCTGGTGTTCGTCGCGGCCCTGGTGTACTTCTTCGCCGCCACGAAGGGCCGCGAGGACCCGGCCGAATTGCGGCCCGCCGACGGCGAACCGGTCGACGGCGAGACCGCGGAGAAGGAGCCCGAGAAGAGCGTCGAGGACGCAGGCAAGGACGAGGGCACGTCGGAGCCGGTATCGGACGACAAGGCCGCGAGTACTGCGAGTACCGGCGGCGAGGCGGGCACGAAGACCATCGACAGCAAGAAGGATGACGCGAATGACTGAACCGGGGAAAGCATCCGACGATTCCGGCAAGGGTGCATCCGAGGACGCACACAAGGTCGACCTGGGCAAGAGCAGCGACGGCACGGAGAACAGCACGGAGTCGAGCCTGCCGCCCGAGTTCGGCTCTCCCTTCGATTACGACGCCACCGCCGAGGCCTCGCTGTCCCAGCCGCCGGCCACGTCGGACGCGACGCCGTCACCGAGTTCGACCGGCACCGGACCGGGCTGGGACACCTACTCCGGTGTCGGCAACGGCCCGGGGTGGGGGTCCACGCCGACCTACCCGTCGCCGAGCGGCACCGAGCCGACGGCCCCGTTCCCGAACGTGGGCGAGCCGACTTCGCCGACAGCGCCCTACACCGGGTACGAGAACCCCCAGCAGCAGCCGGACGGTCCCACCTACGGCGCACCCGACCCCAACTACGGCGCGCAGTACGGGGCGGCTCCGCAGTCGTCGCAGGACTACCCGCAGCCCGGGTACCAGCAGCCCGGGTACGGACAGCAGCAGGGTTACCCCCAGCAGGGGTTCCCGCCGCCCGGATACGCCCCCGCCGGCTACAACGCGTACGCCGATCCGTCGGCGCCGTTCGGCAGGCACCCGCTGACGGGTGAGCCGTACTCCGACAAGTCCAAGCTGACCGCCGGTCTGCTGCAGATCTTCCTCGGCGGCTTCGGAGTCGGGCGGTTCTACCTGAACCAGCCCGGCATCGCCGTGGCGCAGATCGCCGTCACGTGGCTCACCTGTGGAATCGGCGGAATCTGGCCGCTGGTCGACGGCATCATGATGCTGACCGGGAGCGTGAAGGACAAGTACGGACGACCCCTGCGGGAGCAGTGACGATCCCCGGCCGATTTGTGGCCCGTGTTGCTGATGCGACACGGGCCACAGTGCTTTCCGGGGCCGGATTCGGCATATCGTGCGAGGTATCGGTCCTGGTAAGCTGAGCGCGCCGGGTGTATGTCCGGTAACAACCTTCACGGGCCGATGCTGTCCCGGTAGACCCCCGAAAAGCAGTTAGCGCCCGTCGTGGCGACCCCGCTAGCGGAGGCCGCCGACAGCACGTGCGGAGCGCACACACTGGTGGTCTTCCCGGCCGATGTGGAGGTATATCGGTGCTGTTCTCTCAGTTGCCCGGTCCCCAGGGCTTGTACGACCCGGACCAGGAAGTCGATTCCTGCGGCGTCGCGATGGTGGCGGACGTGCACGGCCGCCGCTCACACTCCATCGTCTCCGACGGACTCCTCGCCCTCGAGAATCTCGAGCACCGCGGTGCGGCGGGATCGGAACCGAACAGCGGAGACGGCGCCGGCATCCTCCTCCAGCTCCCCACCGAATTCTTCGCGGACGTCGTCGACTTCGATCTCCCGGCGCCGCTCGACGACGGCAGCAGCACGTACGCGGCGGGCACCTGCTTCCTCCCGCACGACCCGCAGGCGCGGGCGGCCGCGCAACGACGCGTGTCCGACCTCGCGGCCGAGGAGGGGCTCGACATCCTCGGCTGGCGCCGGGTGCCCGTAGATCCGGACGGCGCGGACGTCGGTTCCACGGCCCGGGCCTGCGAACCGCACATGAGCCAGTTGTTCGTCACCGCACCCGCCGTCGGCGGGATCCGGCCCGGCGGCCTGGCACTCGACCGCCTGGTCTACGCGCTGCGCAAGCGGGCCGAGCAGGTCACTCCCGAGGTCGAGTCCGAGGGCAGCGGCGTGTACTTCCCGTCCCTGTCGAGCCGGACCGTCGTCTACAAGGGAATGCTGACCACGTCCCAGCTGTCGCGGTACTTCCCGGACCTGCGCGACCCCCGGATCGCGAGTGCGATCGCGATCGTGCACAGCCGGTTCTCGACCAACACGTTCCCGTCCTGGCCGCTCGCGCACCCGTTCCGGTTCGTCGCGCACAACGGCGAGATCAACACGGTCCGCGGCAACCGGAACCGCATGCGCGCCCGCGAGGCGCTGCTGTCGAGTTCGGTGATCCCGGGCGACCTGCGCAGGCTGTATCCGATCTGCACCCCCGACGCGTCGGATTCGGCGTCGTTCGACGAGGTGCTCGAACTGCTGCACCTTGCAGGCCGCAGCGTGGCACACGCGGTGATGATGATGGTGCCGGAGGCGTGGGAGAACGACACGTCGATGTGCCCCGACCGGCGGGCGTTCTACCAGTTCCACGCATCGCTGATGGAGGCGTGGGACGGACCGGCGTGCGTGACGTTCACCGACGGGACCGTGGTCGGCGCCGTGCTCGACCGCAACGGCCTGCGTCCGGGACGCTGGTGGCAGACCGTCGACGGGCGGGTGGTCCTCGCGAGCGAGAGCGGTGTCCTCGACGTCCCGCAGGCGGAGGTCGTGGCGAAGGGCCGCCTCGAACCGGGGCAGATGTTCCTGGTCGACACGTCCGAGGGCCGGATCGTGCCCGACGAGGAGATCAAGATGCGGCTCGCGGCGGAGCGGCCGTACGCCGAGTGGCTGTACGCCGGTCTGCTCGAACTGAAGACGCTGCCTGATCGCCCGCACGCGCAGCACAACCACGAGTCGGTGGTGCGACGGCAGGTGGCGTTCGGGTACACCGAGGAGGATCTGCGCATCCTGCTCGCGCCGATGGCCGCGTCCGGCGGCGAGCCCCTCGGCTCGATGGGGACGGACACCCCGATCGCGGTCATGTCGCAGCGTTCGCGGCTACTCTACGACTACTTCGTCGAACTGTTCGCGCAGGTCACGAACCCGCCGCTCGACGCGATCCGCGAAGAGATCGTGACGTCGCTGTCGCGGGTCATGGGCCCGGAGCAGAACCTGCTCGAGCCGACCGCGGCGTCGTGCAGGCAGATCGTGCTGCCGTGGCCGGTGCTCGACAACGAAGAGCTGAACAAGATCATCAACGTGAACGCCGACGGCAACCATCCGGGGCTGGCCGCGACGGTGCTGCGTGCGCTGTACGACGTGGAGCGCGGCGGTGCGGGGATGGCCGAGGCGATCGAGGAATTGCGGGCGCAGGCAAGCGCCGCGATCGCGGACGGCTATCGGACGCTGGTGATCTCGGACCGCGACTCCGACCACACCCGCGCGCCGATCCCGTCGCTGCTCGCGGTCGCCGCGGTGCACCATCACCTGGTGCGAACCAAGGAGCGCACCAAGGTGGCGCTGGTTGTCGAATCCGGTGACGCCCGCGAGGTCCACCACCTGGCGCTGCTCATCGGGTACGGCGCCGCCGCGGTCAACCCGTACCTCGCGATGGAGTCGATCGAGGACCTCGTGTCCGAGGGCGAACTCACCGGCGTCGAGCACACGATCGCCGTGCGGAACTACCTCACCGCTCTCGGCAAGGGTGTCCTGAAGGTGATGTCGAAGATGGGCATCTCCACCGTCGGCTCGTACACCGCGGCGCAGGTGTTCGAGGCGATCGGCCTGGACCGCGGCCTCGTCCACGAGTACTTCACAGGCACCGTCAGCAAGCTGGGCGGCGCCGGTCTCGACGAGATCGCCCGCGAGGTCACCGTCCGCCACCGGCAGGCGTACCCGGACAACCCGGCCGAGTTCGCCCACCGGCGGCTCGAGGACGGCGGCGAGTACCAGTTCCGCCGCGACGGCGAACTGCACCTGTTCACGCCGGAGACGGTGTTCCTGCTGCAGCACGCGACCCGCACCGGTCAGCACGAAGTGTTCGCGAAGTACAGCGAGGAGGTCAACCGGCTGGCCGAGGCCGGTGGCGCACTGCGCGGCCTGTTTACGTTCCGCGAGGGCGTGCGCCCGCCGGTGCCGCTGGACGAGGTGGAACCGGTCGAGCGGATCGTCACCCGGTTCAATACCGGCGCGATGAGCTACGGCTCGATCTCCGCCGAGGCCCACGAAACGATGGCCGTCGCGATGAACAATCTCGGCGGACGCTCCAATACGGGCGAGGGTGGGGAGAACGTCGACCGTCTCTACGATCCGTCGCGCCGCAGCGCCGTCAAGCAGGTGGCGAGCGGGCGGTTCGGCGTCACCAGCGACTACCTGATCAACGCCAGCGACATCCAGATCAAGATGGCGCAGGGCGCGAAGCCCGGCGAGGGCGGCCAGCTGCCGGCGTACAAGGTGTACCCGTGGGTCGCGGAGACCCGGCATTCGACGCCGGGGGTCGGGCTTATCTCGCCGCCGCCGCACCACGACATCTACTCGATCGAGGATCTCGCGCAGCTGATCCACGACCTGAAGAACGCCAACGACCGGGCCCGGGTCCACGTGAAGCTGGTCAGCTCGGTGGGTGTGGGAACGGTCGCCGCCGGCGTCAGCAAGGCGCACGCCGACGTGGTCCTGATCTCCGGGAACGACGGCGGAACCGGCGCCACTCCGCTGACGTCGATGAAGCATGCCGGGGCGCCGTGGGAGATCGGGCTGGCCGACGCCCAGCAGACACTCGTGCTCAATGGTCTCCGTGACCGCATCACCGTCCAGTGCGACGGCGGGATGCGCACCGCGCGGGACGTCGTGGTCGCGGCGCTGCTGGGTGCGGAGGAGTTCGGGTTCTCGACGGCCCCGCTGATCGTGGCGGGTTGCATCATGATGCGGGTCTGCCACCTCGACACCTGCCCGGTCGGTGTCGCCACCCAGAACCCGGAGCTCCGTAAGCGCTACACCGGCAAACCGGAGTTCGTGGAGGAATTCTTCCGGTTCGTCGCCGAGGACGTGCGCCAGTACCTGGCGGACCTCGGGTTCCGCAGCATCGACGAGGCCGTCGGTCATGCCGATGTCCTCGAGACCGCGCAGGGGATCGCGCACTGGAAGAACCGCGGACTCGACCTCACCCCGATCTTCGCCGTGCCCACCGGGCCGGACGGTGTGCCGTTGCCGCAGCGGCGCCGGGACCGCGATCAGGACCACGGACTGGACCGGGCGCTGGATCGCACGCTCATCCAGCTGGCCGAGGGCGCCCTCGAGGACGCGCACACCGTGGAGATCGAGATGCCGGTGCGCAACGTCAACCGGACCGTCGGGACGCTGCTCGGCGCGGAGGTCACCCGCCGGTACGGCGCCGCCGGGCTGCCGGACGACACGATCCGGCTCACGTTCACCGGTTCCGCCGGGCAGTCGCTCGGCGCGTTCCTGCCGCCGGGCATCACCATCGACCTGACCGGTGACGCCAACGACTACGTCGGCAAGGGATTGTCGGGCGGACGGATCGTGGTCCGTCCCGCCGACGACGTCCTGTTCGTCCCCGAAACCCAGGTGATCGCGGGTAACACCCTCCTCTACGGCGCCACTTCGGGCGAGCTGTATCTGCGGGGCCGCGTCGGCGAACGTTTCTCGGTGCGCAACTCCGGTGCGTCGGCCGTCGTGGAGGGCGTCGGCGACCACGCCTGCGAGTACATGACGGGCGGACGGGTCGTGATCCTCGGACCGACCGGCCGGAACATGGCGGCCGGCATGTCCGGCGGCATCGCGTACGTCCTCGACCTGGACCCCGAGGACGTGAACCCGGCGATGGTGAAGCTCCTGCAACCCGACCCGGACGACCTCGACTGGTTGTGCGGAGCGGTCACCCGGCACCACCGGTGGACCGGTTCCGCGGTGGCGGCGTCGGTGCTCGCCGACTGGCCCCGGCGGTCCGCGTTGTTCACCAAGGTGATGCCGGTGGACTACCAGCGGGTGCTGGACGCGACCCGGATCGCCAAGGCCGAGGGACTCGACGTGGACACTGCGATCATGGAGGCGGCACGTGGCTGATCCGCAGGGCTTTCTGCACATCGTCAAGAAGGAGGCGCGCAAGCGTCCGGTCGCGGAGCGGGTGCACGACTGGCACGAGGTGTATGTGCCGCAGAGTCCGGCCGAGCGGGCCGCCGAGGTGTCCGAGCAGGCCGCGCGGTGCATGGACTGCGGAATCCCGTTCTGCCACTCGGGAAGTGCGGGTTGCCCACTGGGCAACCTGATCCCGGAGTGGAACGACCTGGTGCGGCGCGGCCGCTGGTCGGCGGCCAGTGAACGGCTGCACGCCACCAACAACTTCCCGGAGTTCACGGGGCGGGTGTGTCCGGCGCCGTGCGAGTCGGCGTGTGTGCTCGCCCTCGCCGACACGCACACGACCGGCAGCGTCACCATCAAGCGGATCGAGCAGGCCATCGCCGACGTCGCGTGGGAGTCCGGCTCGGTGGTGCCCAAGCCGCCGATGATCGCGACGGGCCGCAAGGTGGCGGTGGTCGGTTCCGGCCCGGCAGGCCTTGCGGCGGCACAGCAGCTGACCCGGGCGGGGCACGACGTGACCGTGTACGAGCGCGACGACCGGCTCGGGGGACTGCTGCGGTACGGCATCCCGGAATTCAAGATGGAGAAGGCGATCCTCGATCAGCGCCTGATGCAGATGCGCGCCGAGGGTACGCACTTCGTCACCGACTGCGAGGTCGGCGTCGACCTCACCGTGGAGCAGATGCGCGAGAACTTCGACGCCGTCGTGCTCGCGATCGGCGCGCTCCGGGGCCGCGACAACACGACCGTCGAAGGCCGGGAGCTGAACGGGATCCACCTCGCGATGGAACACCTCGTCACCTCGAACAAGGAATGCGAGGGTGACGGTCCCGCGACGATCACCGCCAAAGGCAAGCATGTCGTCATCATCGGCGGCGGCGACACCGGGGCCGATTGCCTCGGAACGGCGCACCGCCAGGGTGCGCTGTCGGTGACCCAGCTGGACTACAACCCGGAGTTGCCGACGGAACGGGACGAGGCCGCGACGCCGTGGCCTGCGTGGCCGATGGTGCTGCGCACGTCGCCCGCGCACGCCGAGGGCGGTGTCCGCCGGTATCAGGTCGCGGTGCAGCGTTTCCTCGGCGACGAGAACGGGAACGTCCGATCCATGGTGCTCGCCGAGGTCCGGGTCACCCGCGAGGACGGCAAACGCATCATCACGCCGGTCGGCGAGGAGATCGAATTACCGTGCGAACTGGCGCTTTTCGCGATCGGATTCGAGGGTGTCGATCTCGGCCCGCTGCTCGACGACTACGGGCTGTCGCCCACCCGGCGCGGATCGCTCTCCTGCGGACCGGACTGGCAGACCACCGCACCCGGGGTCTTCGTCTGCGGGGACGCGCACCGCGGCGCGTCGCTGGTGGTGTGGGCGATCGCGGAGGGCAGGTCCGCGGCGCACGCCGTCGACGTGTATCTGACCGGGGCGTCGGACCTCCCGTCGCCGGTGCATCCGACGGCACTCCCGCTGGCAGTCGTCTAAATGGAGAAGGGCGCGCGGGGCGACTAGGCTCGAGGCCGTGAACCGACGCACGAAGATCGTATGCACACTTGGACCTGCTACCGCCACCGGTGACCGTATTCGCGAGCTCGTCGAAAGCGGTATGGACGTGGCGCGGCTGAATTTCAGCCACGGCGAACACGCCGACCACGAGGAGAACTACAAACGCGTCCGGGCCGCCTCGGACGCGACGGGGAAGGCGGTCGGTGTCCTCGCCGACCTGCAGGGCCCGAAGATCCGGCTCGGCCGGTTCGCCGAGGGGCGCACCACGTGGGCCAACGGTGAGGAAGTGCGGATCACCGTCGACGAGGTCGAGGGCACCCACGACCGGGTGTCGACCACCTACAAGCAACTCGCCGAGGACGCCAAGGCGGGTGACCGCCTGCTGGTCGACGACGGCAAGGTCGGTCTCGTCGTCTCCGGGGTGGACGGCAACGACGTGATCTGCCGGGTCACCGAGGGCGGCCCGGTCAGCAACAACAAGGGTGTGTCCCTGCCGGGGATGAACGTGTCGGTCCCGGCGCTGTCGGAGAAGGACATCGCCGACCTCGAGTTCGCGCTCGGCCTCGGCGTCGACTTCATCGCCCTGTCGTTCGTGCGATCGCCGGCCGATGTGGAACTGGTTCACGCCGTGATGGATCGGGTCGGTCGCCGGATCCCGGTGATCGCGAAGCTCGAGAAGCCGGAGGCGATCGACAACCTCGAGGCGATCGTGCTGGCGTTCGACGCGGTGATGGTCGCCCGTGGTGACCTGGGTGTGGAGTTGCCGCTCGAGCAGGTGCCGCTGGTGCAGAAGCGGGCGATCCAGATCGCCCGGGAGAACGCGAAGCCGGTCATCGTGGCCACCCAGATGCTCGAGTCGATGATCGAGAACTCGCGGCCCACCCGCGCCGAGGCGTCCGACGTCGCGAACGCGGTCCTCGACGGCGCGGACGCGGTGATGCTGTCGGGTGAGACGTCGGTCGGTAAGTACGTGATGGAGACGGTGCGCACGATGGCGCGGATCGTCGAGGCGGTGGAGAACGAGTCCACCCAGGTGCCGCCGCTGACGCATGTGCCGCGCACCAAGCGCGGTGTCATCTCCTATGCCGCCCGCGACATCGGGGAGCGGCTGGATGCGAAGGCGCTGGTCGCGTTCACCCAGTCCGGGGACACGGTGCGCCGGCTGGCGCGACTGCACACGCCGCTGCCGTTGCTGGCGTTCACCCCGCTGCCTGAGGTGCGCAGCCAGTTGTCGCTGACGTGGGGCACCGAGACGTTCATCGTCGACCCGGTCGAGAGCACCGACGCCATGGTGCGGCAGGTCGACCACGCCCTGCTCGGGTTGGGCCGGTACCAAAAGGGTGAACTGGTGGTCATCGTGGCCGGGTCGCCGCCCGGCACCGTAGGCTCGACCAACCTGATCCACGTCCACAGAATCGGCGAAGAGGACCACTAGGTGAGCGAAGTCGCGGCGAAGACCGATCTCCAGACTCTGCTCGAACTTCTCGATCTCGAGAAGACCGGCGAGGACACGTACCGAGGTCGGCATCCCGCGCAGGTGGGTAGCCGGACGTTCGGCGGCCAGTTGATTTCCCAGGCACTGGTCGCCGCCGGCCGCACCGTGAGCGGCGAGCGTGCCGTGCACGCGATCAACGCTCACTTCATCCGCGGCGGCGACGTCAAGGAACCCATCGAATACCGCGTCGAGCGGCACCGTGACGGACGGGCCTTCGCGAACCGTCAGGTCACGGCGCTGCAGAACGGTGAGGAACTGTTCGTCATGCTGGCGGCGTTCCAGGACTGGGGCAAGGGTCTCGAGCACGCGGTCGAGGTGCCCGACGTCCCGTTCCCGGACACGCTGCCGCCACTGGGCGACCACTTCCTGGGGTACGAGGATCGACTGAAGATGTTCGTCGACGCCCTCAAGCCGATCGACATGCGTTACGCGAACGACCCGTCGTGGATCATGAAGGGCACGGGGGAGAAGCTCACCCACAACCGGGTCTGGATGAAATCGGACGGCGACCTTCCCGACGACCCGCTCATTCACGTGGCCGTCATGGGCTATTCGTCGGACACCACGGTCCTGGATTCCATCATCACCACCCACGGACTGTCGTGGGGGCTGGACCGGATCGTCGCGGCCACCGTCAACCATTCCATCTGGTTCCACCGGCCGTTCCGGTTCGACGACTGGACGCTCTACGCCACCGAATCGCCGGTCGCGGCAGGGTCCCGCGGCCTCGCGACGGGGCGGTTCTTCTCCCTGGAAGGCGAGTTGCTGGCCACCGTGGTTCAGGAAGGTCTCATCCGCCACTTCCCGCCGCGGAAGTAGCGACTCCGCCATTCCTTTGCCACCGAACGGTTTTGAACGGTAGTCCAACTGGTGGCCGCGGCGTATGGTCGGTCTGGAATCTCCGAAACGGAACGGACGTGCACTATGAGCGCAGACGCACCCGAGCAGAAGAACACCGGCCGGCCGGCCGAGACCGAAGTTCCCCTTCCCGACGACGAGGCGCTCGCCGCAGCCAAGAAGAAGGTGGAGGAGATCGACGCCCGCTACGAGCCGGGTGCCCGCGAGACGGTCGTCCTGCCCGGCTCCGACGGCACGGTGTCGGGTACCGCCTTCGACGACTACGTCGACGACGAGGGCAACCTGAAAAAGCCTGAGCCCGAAAAGGACTCGTAGACTCCCCGTCGACGGACGCCCGTTCTCTCTGCCCGATGTCCCACTCGTGCGGCGAAACCGCCCAAATGGGACATCGGGCGATGTGTGGGTGCGCGTCGATGCGTGTCCTGCGTGTATCTCTCGCCGACGACCGAGCTCCGGGGTTAGACTTCGCCATCTTTTCTGGTGAGTTTCACCTCGTGATCGGGGATATGGGTCGTGGACTGGAACAACGTCGTCTGGGACAGCGCAATGTGGCTGCTCAAGGCCTACGTCATGACTGTCGTCGCGTTCGTCGTCGTAGTGATACTGCTCGCGCGGTTCACCAAATGGGGGAGGCAGTTCTGGCGCTTCGCCG
Organism: Rhodococcus sp. G6(2025); assembly: GCF_058628105.1. Lineage (NCBI taxonomy): Bacteria > Bacillati > Actinomycetota > Actinomycetes > Mycobacteriales > Nocardiaceae > Rhodococcus > Rhodococcus sp. G6(2025). The sequence goes on along the minus strand of NZ_CP179750.1, from coordinate 5,204,157 downwards.
CGCCGTACTTCAATCCGCGGCGCAGCCTGAAGCCGTTGACGATCCTGGCGGTGCTGCTGCTGTCGACGGTCTTCGCGGTGCGGATGACGGTGCTGTTCTCGTACTGGTACAACGACTTCTACGATTCGATCCAGAATCTGGACGAGTCGGCGTTCTGGCACTTCCTCCGCGTCTTCGCCCTTCTGGCGACCGTCCACGTGGTGCGGGCCCTGATCGAGTACCTGATCGGGCAGACCCTCGACATCGACTGGCGGACGTGGCTCAACCACCATCTCGTCGACGACTGGCTCGACAGCCGCGCCTACTACCGTGACCGGTTCCTGGACGACGCGATCGACAACCCGGACCAGCGCGTTCAGGCCGACATCACCAACTTCGTGACCACGTCCCGCTCGCTGTCGATGGGCGCGGTGACGGCCGTGCTGTCGATCGTGTCGTTCACGGGGATCCTGTGGGATCTGTCCGGCCCGATGACGGTGTTCGGCGTCGAGATCTCGCGGGCGATGATCTTCCTCGTCTACATCTATGTGCTGGTGACCACGGTGGTGGCGTTCTGGATCGGCAAGCCGCTCATCAAGCTGAACTTCCTCAACGAGAAACTGGGCGCCAACTTCCGCTACGCGCTGATCCGGGTGCGGGAGTACGGCGAGAGCATCGCGTTCTACCGCGGCGAGAACGTCGAGCGCCGCACCCTTGCCGGACGGTTCGCGGACGTCATCCGGAACATGTGGCAGATCGTCTTCCGGACATTGAAGTTCAGTGGATGGAACCTCACCGTCAACCAGACGGCTGTCATCTTCCCGTTCCTCGTGCAGGGGCCCCGACTGTTCACCGGTCAGGTGTCGCTCGGTGACGTGATGCAGACGTCGCAGGCGTTCGGGCAGGTCCACGACTCCCTGTCCTTCTTCCGTGAGTCGTACGCCGACTTCGCGAGTTTCCGCGCCACCCTCATCCGACTCAACGGTCTGGCCAACGACAACCAGCACGCCGCCGAACTTCCGATCCTGAAGACCGGCAAGTCGGGCGACGACCTCCAGGTCGAGAAGCTGGACGTGCGCATCCCCACGGGCCAGACCCTCATCGAGGGCCTGGAGCTCACCGTGACCCCCGGGCAGTCGTTGCTGGTCAAGGGCCCGTCCGGCTCGGGCAAGACCACCCTGCTCCGCACGCTCGCCGATCTGTGGCCGTACGCCGACGGCACGGTGTCGCGACCCGCGGGAGAGGCGATCTTCCTGTCCCAGCGGCCGTACCTGCCGCTCGGTTCGCTGCGAACCGCACTGGCGTATCCGAAGGAGCCGACGGCGGCCGACGACGTCGTGCGCGCTGCGTTGTCGAAGGTGTCGCTCGGCAATCTGGGGGATCGGCTCGACGAGACCGCCGACTGGACGCGGATCCTGTCGCCGGGTGAGCAGCAGCGTCTCGCGTTCGCGCGGGTGCTGATCGCACGGCCCGCAGTGATCTTCCTCGACGAGGCCACGTCGGCCATCGACGAGGGCCTGGAATACACGCTCTACACCCTGCTCCGGACCGAACTCCCGGACAGCATCGTGGTGAGTGTGGGTCACCGCAGCACCCTCAACCAGTTCCATTCCCGCGGTGTGGAACTGGAGGGCGAGGGCCGGTGGACGGAGTCGGAACTCGTCGGGTGACTCTGCGGCGGGCTACCCGGCGTCCAGCCGAGTCGTGAACTGCAGGACGCGATAAGGGTCACCGGTCGTCGTGTTCCATTGCGACACAAACAGATGCAGCTCGCCCAGTGTGGACGCCGGATGGATGAATCCACCGTAGATCTGCGCCCACGTGCCGTCCGTCGCTCCCCAGTCGCCGCCGGCGATCTGCACGGTCGGTTCCGACCAGGGTCCGTCGATGCGCTCCGCCGTGCGTGTGACGATCGCGTACGCGGCGGGATCGAAGTACGCGAGGACCCAGGTGCCGTCGATCCGTCGCAGGCACATCTCGCCGACGGGGCCCGGCAGGATCGGGGTCGCGGGCTGTCCCCACGCCCACCCCGTGCCGCGGTCCCAGCCCCACTCTTCGTAGGCTCCGGGCTCGAGGATGCACGGTTCGGGGACCCGCCGGAGGATCATCCCACCCGGATTGGTGCGGTCGAACGCGCTCGAGACGACGTAGACGTAGCCGTCGTGCCGCTCCATGGTCCACAGCTGATCGAGCGACCCACCACGGTTGTCCCAGCGGGCGGGTGAGCGGTGCCAGTTCTCGCCGCCGTCGTCGGACCAGGCGAGATACGTGAAATTCGTCGGCCACGCACGTGACCTCCACGAGTGCACACTGACGACGGACAGATACGTCCGATCACCGATCGTGACGGCGTCGGCAGGGACGACGGTGAACTCGGTGCCCGCCGATTCCCGGTCGGGAAGTTCGCGGACATCGTGCGCGTTCGGCAGGATCTCCCGCGCCGTCCGGCCGCCGGCCGCGGAGTCGAACTCGATGCCGCCCCGGAGATCGGTGGTGGTGGAGCGCAACATCACGGGGCTGCGCCACCGCCTGCCGTGCGAGCTGAACGTGTCGCCGAAGAAGAACGCGACTCTCCCGTCGGCGAGGCGCGCGGGACAGCCGAGGTCGGTGCCGTGCACACCCCAGCGTCGCGTCGCCTCGCCGGTGACCTCCTTCACGAAGGTCGCTGCCGGTGTGGTTGTGCTGCCCGCGATACGCGCTTCTCCCGTGTCGGTGAATCCGGTGGTCAGGACGTCTTGCGGTAGGACGCGGCGAGTTCGTCGGCCCGATCCCACGGGGACCAGTCGACCTCGCGGCCGTCCAGTTGCGCTTCGACCACCTCGAGTCCCGCGTGCCAGCCGGCGGCGTGGGCGTAGGCGGATTCTTCTTCTTCCACGGTGTGGGTGAGCGTCAGCCAGCAGCCTCCGCTGCCGTCGGGGACGAGTTCCCAGTGCAGGGTCTCGGCGTCCCACAGGTACTCGAGGATGTGCGCGGGATGCACCGAGATGACCGTCCCGGTGGTGGTCTGATCTGCGGGCAACCCGAATCGGCGCACCTGCTCCGGCGTCACCCGGAAGACGAGTTCGGCGCCCGGGGTGAGGTCGAATTCGACGTCGGCGGGGAACCAGGCCTTCAGGTACTGCGGGTCGGTGAGAACTCGCCACACCTTCTCCGGCGAGTGCGAGAGCGCTTGCTGGAATCGAAGGGCTACCCGCCCGTCGTAGGTGAAAGTGACGGTGCCGAGCTCCATGGGTGACCTCCGTGCTCGAGGGCGTACCTGTTCCACCATGGTACTGGCAGGACGGCGCAGATCCCCAGGATCGGGCACAAAAAACCGCCGCTACCTGCGGGGTCGTCGGTCGCCGGCGGAAGAGAGCCCCAGAACCTGCAGGCGGTGCGGGTCGGCGAGGATGTCGATCCGGGCGATCTTCCCACCTGAGACGGTGAAGGCCATGACGGACATGGCCTTTCCCTCGGGTGCGGTCACGACCCCGGCGGCGCCGTTCACCAGGGCGAGCCGGGCGAACGGAGCGAAGCGCGCGAAGGTGAGGGCCTGCTCGCTGACGGCGCGGGCTCCGCGCACGAGAGAGGATCCGTCCGCGCCGCCGTCGGCCCGCAGGACGATGTCCGGGTCGAGCAGGGCGAGGAGATCGTCGAACCGGCCGCCCCGCGAGGCGGCCATGAATGCCTCGACGATCTCGCGCTGCCGGGTCAGGTCGGCATCCGGAACCGGCCCCGACCCCTGGACGCGGCGGCGCGCGCGGCTCGCCAGCTGACGGGACGCGGCGGGGGTGCGTCCGGCGATCGGGGCGATCTCGTCGAAGGACAGTGCGAACATGTCGTGCAACACGAAGGCGAGCCGCTCGGCGGGCGTCAGCGTGTCGAGCACGACCAGCAGCGCGAGTCCGACCGAATCACCGAGCACCGCCTCGTGCTCGGGATCGGCCCCGTCCAGCTCGCTCACGATCGGATCCGGCACATGGACGTCCAGGGGCTCCTCACTGCGCATCTTCCGTGAGCGGAGCATGTCGAGGCACACCCGGGCGACGACCGTCGTCAGCCAGCCCCGCAGATTCTCCACATCCGAGGTCTCGGCACGGCTGAGCCGGAGCCAGCCCTCCTGCACGGCGTCCTCCGCTTCGCTGATCGAGCCGAGCATCCGGTAGGCGACCGCAGACAGATGCGTCCGGCTCTCCTCGAAGCGGTGTGCCAGAACTTCGTCGTCGTTCATCTGTCACATTCTGCCGTCGCGGTTCGTCATGTCAGTGAGAACGAAAATCACCCGGTGTGACATCAGATCACCCGAATACCTTTGGAGGCAGGCAATCATGAAAGCCCGGATGACCAACCCCGCGATGATCGTTCCCGACGCCATGAAGTCTCTGCTGGCTCTGGGAAAGGCAGCGTCGAAGGCGGACGTGCCGCCGGTGACGCACGCTCTCGTCCATCTGCGGTCGAGTCAGATCAACGGCTGCAGCGTGTGCGTCGACATGCATTCGCGTGAGCTGGAGAAGGAGGGCGAGACCAACGAGCGGATCTTCGCGGTGGCCGCGTGGCGGGAGGCTCCGTACTTCAGCGACGCCGAACGCGCGGCCCTGGCGCTGGCCGAGTCGATGACCCGGTTGAGCGACCGTTCGGACCCGGTGCCCGACGACGTGTGGAACGAGGCCGCCCGGCACTACGACGAGCAGGCCCTCGCGTCGCTGGTCCTGTCGATCGCCACCGTGAACCTGTGGAACCGGCTCAACGCCGCCACCCGGCAGGTCGCGGGCCAGTGGTGACGCAAACACCGTGACGGGGGACGAGATGCGAATCGCAGGTCAGAGAATGCATCTGACCTGCGATTCGCGAGAAATCCTGGCAGTGCCCTCGGTGAGACTCGAACTCACACTGGACGGGTTTTGAATCCGTTTCCTCTGCCAATTGGGATACGAGGGCGTGTTGCGCTGTACCACTGTAGAAGATCGCCGTCGGGAGTCAACCACCGGTACCCTTCTAACGTTCGCTCCCCGTGCCGGGGTCGTCCGAGCAGAGGAGAATGGTGGCCATGAACGCTCCCCAGCAGCAAGGTGTGCCGTCGCAGCCGCGACGGGTCGTGGTGGCCGAGGACGAGGCGCTGATCAGGCTCGATCTGGTCGAGATGCTGCGGGAAGAGGGCTACGACGTGGTCGGTGAGGCGGGTGACGGGCAGGCCGCCGTCGACCTGGCGGTGGAGCTCAAACCCGACCTCGTGATCATGGACGTGAAGATGCCCCGTCGTGACGGCATCGATGCGGCCTCGGAGATCGCGGCGAAACGTATTGCGCCCGTGGTCATTCTCACAGCGTTCAGTCAGCGCGAGCTGGTGGAGCGGGCTCGCGACGCCGGGGCGATGGCCTATCTCGTCAAGCCGTTCTCCACTGCCGACCTGGTTCCTGCGGTCGAGTTGGCGGCCAGCCGGTTCAAGGAAGTGACCGCGCTCGAGCGGGAGATCTCCGATCTGTCCGAGCGTCTGGAGACCCGCAAGATCGTCGAGCGGGCGAAGGGCGTGTTGATGGAGAAGCAGTCGCTGACCGAGCCCGAAGCGTTCAAGTGGATCCAGCGGGCCGCGATGGACCGCCGGTCGACGATGAAGGCGGTCGCGCAGGTGGTGCTCGAGACCCTCGGTGGGGAAGCTCCCGCCAGCTGACCCGCGAGATCGGCGACGGGCGACGCGTTTTCGCCGGAGGCGTCAGGCGCCGGCGGGGAAGTCCGCGGATCGGCTGGCGTCGGCCCACCGCTGGGTCTCCGGCGTCAGGTGTCGTCGACTCCGTGCGCCTTCTCCTCGGCGCCTGAGGCTTGCCACGCTACGGCCGCGTAAACACTCGTCGTATTCAGATCACAGTAAGGTCACGAGCCTTTCTGGACGGATCGCGAAAGCCGCCGGACCGCTAGCGTCTCATCCCACAGCGGACGCCAACTCTGGTGGCGTCCGCACTCAGGTGATCTAAGGAGAGTTTGGATGGCTAAACGGACCCTCGTGCGGGCGGCCGCGGTTCTCGGCGCGGCATCTCTCGCACTGGCAGGTTGTAGTTCGGACAGTGGCGACGACTCCGCGAGTGGGAGTGACAGCTCTGCCTCGGCCACCACTGTTTCCACCGACTGCACGCCCGAAGAGGCGGCGGCAGCGGGTGCCCCGTCCACGGCGCCGCTGAAGATCGGCACTCTGCTCCCCGACACGGGAAGCCTCTCCTTCCTCGGACCGCCGATGGTGGCGGGCACCCAGCTCGGCGTCAACGACGTCAATGCGGCCGGTGGTGTCCTCGGCCAGCCGGTCCAGCTGATTCCCGGCGACTCGGGCGACACCACCACCGACACGGCGAACACCACCGTCGACCGGGAACTGGCCGCGGGCACCCAGGTGATCATCGGCGCGGCGTCGTCCTCGGTGTCGCTGAAGGTCATCGACAAGGTGTCCAGCGCCGGCGTCGTGATGTTCTCCCCGGCCAACACGTCCGACCAGTTCGTCTGCTACCCGGACAAGGGCCAGTACTTCCGCACCGCCCCCACCGACGTGTTGCAGGCTCAGGCTGTGTCGCAACTCATCTCGGACGACGGCGGCCAGCGCGTGTCCATCCTGGCCCTCAACGACCCGTACGGAACCGGGCTCGCCGACAACATCCAGAAGAACCTCGTCGACGCGGGCATCCCCGAGGACCAGATCCAGAAGATCATCTACGACCCCAACGCGCAGTCGTTCAACTCCGAGATCGACCAGGTCAAGGACTTCGCCCCCGACGCCGTCGCGGTGGTCGGATTCGAGGAGTCGGCGAAGATCATCACCCGCATGCACGAGGTCGGCATCGGCCCGTCCGACGGGATGAAGGTCTACGGCGTGGACGGCAACATGGGTAACGCGCTCGGCGAGTCGGTGGCCGCACCGCTGCTCGACGGCATGCAGGGCACCACGCCGCTCACGGACGTCGGTCCGGCCTTCCAGGATCGTCTCAAGGGCATCAACCCGGGGCTGATCGACTTCAACTACGCCGGTGAGTCCTACGACGCCGTAGTCGTTTCCGCGCTCGCCGCGGAGGCCGCGAAGTCGACGGCCGGTCGCGACATCGCCGCGAACATCAACGCCGTCACCGAGGGCGGAACCCCGTGCACGTCGTACCAGGAGTGCCTGCCGCTCGTGCAGGCCGGCACGGACGTCGACTACAACGGCATCACCGGCAAACTCGACTTCACCGCCGCAGGCGAGCCGTCCATCGGTTCGTACGGCAAGCTGAAGTTCGGTGCCGACAACAAGCTGACGACGGACGGATACATCGTCGTCGGCGGATGATCGCACTCACCTGAAACGGACTGTGGGCCAGGGAAACCTGGCCCACAGTCGTGTCCGGAACCACCGGATCTACTTCTTCTCCTGACTTCCCGCCAGGGTCCCGAGGTACAGCTCGATCACCTTCGGGTCGTGCATCAGGTTGGGTCCCGAGTCGGTGTAGGCGTTGCGGCCCTGGTCGAGGACGTAGCCGCGGTCGCAGATCTGCAGGCACCGGCGGGCGTTCTGCTCGACCATGATCACCGAGACGCCCGCCGCGTTGATTCGCTTGCAGCGGATGAACACCTCGTCCTGGAACATCGGGGACAGTCCGGCGGACGGCTCGTCGAGCAGCAGCACGGACGGTTCCATCATCAGTGCCCGGCCCATCGCGACCATCTGCCGTTCACCGCCGGACAGGGCGCCCGCCTTCACCTTCTTCCGTTCGACGAGCAGCGGGAAGAGGTCGCCGACGAACGCGAATCTCTCCGCGAAGAGCTTGGGCCGCAGATACATCCCCATCTCGAGATTCTCCTCGATGGTGAGCGACGGAAAGACGTTCTGCGTCTGCGGGACGTAGCCGACACCCTTCTGCACGAGAACGTGGGCGGGTTTGGACGTGATGTCCTCACCGCGCAGGGTCACCGAACCCTCACGCACCGGTATCAGCCCGAACAGCGACTTCAGGAGCGTGGACTTCCCGGCGCCGTTGGGACCGATGATGCCGACGATCTCCCCCTCGCGAAGGAAGAAGTTGCATTCGCGGAGGATGTTGACGCCGGGGATGTAGCCGGCCACCACACCGTCCGCGCGGACGAGGGCACCCTCGGCGAGCCGGGCATGCTCCTCGGGTGTGGCCGCGAATTCCGCTGGGGTCAGTTCGGTCATGAGTTCTCACGCCTCAGCTCGGTGATGTCGGGTTCGGAGAGGTCGCCGCCGGTCTCGAGGGTTGCCGCCTCCGCGTTCTCGAGTGCCTCGGCCAGAACGGCCGTCGCGCCCACCGGATTCCCCTCGTCGTCGAACTCGAGCGCCTGATCGTGGTGGCTGCCCAGGTAGGCGTCGACCACCGCGTTGTTGGACGAGAGGTGTCCCGGCGTGGACTCGGCGATCACACTGCCCTGAGCCATCACCACCACCCAGTCGCTGATGTCGCGGATGACGTCCATGTCGTGTTCGACGAACACGACGGTCATGCCCTCGTCCCGAAGCGACTTGATGTGGCCGAGCAGGCTCTGGGTGAGCGCCGGGTTCACGCCGGCCATCGGCTCGTCGAGCATCACCACGGTCGGCTCGGTCATCAGCGCCCGCGCCATCTCGAGCAGCTTGCGCTGACCACCGGACAGCGAGCCGGCGAGATCGTCGGATTTGGTGTCGAGCTTGAACCGCGCGAGCAGTTCGTTCGCTCGTTCGGTGACGGCCCGTTCCTGCGCCTTCCACGTCCACGGCAGGAGCGTGTTGAAGATCCGCTCACCGCGCTGCCCGGTGGCGCCGAGCCGAACGTTGTCGAGCACCGTCAGCTTCGACAGCGCCTTGGTGAGCTGGAACGTGCGGACGACGCCGCGGCGGGCCACCTGGTGCGGATACATCCGGCCCAGCGACTGGCCATCCATCGACCACGTGCCGCTGTCCGGCCGGTCGAAACCGGTGAGCAGGTTGAACAGGGTGGTCTTGCCTGCACCGTTCGGACCGATCAGTCCGGTGATGCAGCCGCGCTGAATCTCCAGATGCGCCACGTCGACGGCCTTGAGCCCGCCGAACGTCCGGGACACGTTGTCGACCACGAGGATCGGGTCGGGTTTCGGTGCGCCGGGGGAGTGCGGGACGTCGGTGAATATCGAGGCTCGTTCCTCGTCGGTGAGCACGGTGTCGGTCTGCAGATGATCCGGCAGTCTGTGGTCAGGCATTGAGCTGCACCTCCCGCTTGTTGCCCAGTATGCCCTGTGGCCGGAAGACCATCAGCACCGCGATCATGATGCCGAGCAGGACGAACCGCATGGCCCCGACCTGCTGTTCCGTCAGCGGCAGCAGCGGCTCCGGCCCGGAGATCGCCTGTCGCAACAGGGCGTCCGGGATGGCCAGCAGGAACCAGAACAGCATCGCGCCGACCACCGGTCCGAAGACCGTGGCGGCGCCGCCGAGGATGAGGGCGCCGAACGCGAAGAACGTCTGTGCGGTGGAGTAGAAGTCGGGGTTGATCGACTTGGTCTGCAGTGCGTTGAACACGCCGCCGAGCCCGCCGATCATGCCGCCGAGGACCAGCGCCTGCATCTTGTAGACGAACACGTTCTTGCCGAGGGCGCGTGCGGCGTCCTCGTCCTCGCGGACGGCCTTGAGGACACGGCCCCACGGGCTGTGCGTCAGGAGGAACACGAACCCGCACAGCACCAGGACGAGAGTCCACCCCACGACCATCGACCAGAGGTCGTCGCCGTAGAACTTCACGCCGAGGAAGTTGTACTGCTTACCCGAGTCGAACGGGCTGAGCGTCGTGAACGGGTCCGCGAAACCGAACAACCCGTTGGTGGATCCGGTGATGGAATCCGACGCGGTGGAGCGGAAGATCAGGCGGAGGATCTCGGATGCGGCGATCGTGACGATGGCGAGGTAGTCGGCCCGCAACCGCAGCGTCGGGATACCGAGGACGACGGCCAGCAGTCCGGCCGCGGCGAGACCGACGAGGATGCCGACCCACAGCGGCTGCTGGTAGGTGACGGTCATGATCCCGACGCCGTAGCCGCCGAGGAGGGCGAAACCGATCTGACCGAAGTTGAGCAGTCCGGCGTAGCCGAAGTGCAGGTTGAGGCCGATCGCCAGCAGCGCGTAGAAGATCGCGGACGGGCCGATCAGCTGGGCGAGCGAGACCTGGAGTGCTCCTGCGATGTCCATGCCCTCACCCGATCCTTTGCCGGCTGCCGAGAATGCCCTGAGGCCGGACCACCAGGATGACGATCAAGATGAGCAGTCCTCCGATGTACTTGAGGTCGGGGTTGATCACCAGCGTCGACAGCTGGACGAGCAGACCGACGATCACGCAGCCGAGCAGCGCGCCGTAGGCGGTGCCGAGTCCGCCGAGCGTGATGCCGGCGAACATCAGCAGCAGGAGCTTGAAGCCCATCTCCCACTGCACGCGGCCGCCGAGTTCGGAGATGCCGAACAGGACGCCGCCGAGCGCGGCGAGACCGCCGCCGAGACCCCACACGAAGCGGATCACCCGTTCGACGTCGATGCCGGACGACGCGGCCAGGTCGCGGTTGTCGGACACCGCGCGCATGGCCTTGCCGATGCGCGTCTTCTGCAGCAGCAGGGCCACTCCGACGAGAACGACGAGACTGATGCCGATGCTCACGAGGTTGGCGTCGGTGATCGCGATCGGACCCCAGTGCCTCTCGACCTGGGCCTGGTAGTCGACGAACGGTTCCGCGCGATCGGAGAAGAAGATCAGGATCAGGTAGCGCAGGGAGATCGCGAGCCCGATCGACACCACCAGCTGCGCTATCAGGCCGGTCTTGCGTCGCCGCAGCGGTTTCCAGATCCCGGCGTTGTTCAGCAGTCCGATCAGGATGCCCACGAACACTGCGAGGATGGTGGCCGGGATCAGCTGCACACCGAACGTCACGTTGATCACCCACGCCGCGACCGCGCCGAGGGTGACGAGTTCGCCGTGCGCGAAGTTCGTCAGGCCGGTGGTGCCGTAGATCAGGCTCAGCCCGACTCCGGCGATGGCGATCACGAGACCGAACCGGAGTCCGTCGATGGTCTGGCGAATCAGCTTCTCGTAGAACGGGACCGCGGAACCGGTACGGGCCTCGCCGAACGAGAAGATCACCGTGTTGGTGCGACCGGCCACCACTTCCCGCTGCACCGTGGCCTGCACGCTGACGTCGTCGGGAAGCGAGTCCGCCACGATCTCGAACGTGTACGTGCCGGGCGCGACCTGGAGTTCCCAGCGGCCGTTCGACTCCGACGTCGCCTTCGCCACCTCGTTGCCCGACGAATCGAGAGCGCGTACCTCGACGTCCGCGAGCCGTTCGCCGGCGTTGTTCAGATTGCCGCTGACCCGCACCGCGTTCTCCGGGGGCGCCGGTTGCCCGCTCGTCGCGGGCGGTGGGGGCGGCGGGGTGGGTTCCTGCGCCGCCGCGGGACCGCCGAAGGCGATCGCCGCGACGAGGCCGAGCAGGACGAGGACGAACGCACGGCCGAGTTGCCGGGTGACCGACCCTCGCCTCGTGCGTTTCCTCGCGGATGTCGGTCGCGTCCTCACTGCTGGGAGTCGCTTCCTCACGGTTGGGGCCACGCAGGTCCTCCGGGGACGTGTAGATCGGTCAGGAACGTGCTGCGACGGACTCGACTACCGCCCGTGCCGCAATTTCCGGACTCTAACGGCTCCGGTCGCGCGAAATGGGGTTCTCGGATTTCCGGCACGTTTCGGTTGGGTATCGAACCATCCGGCTGATCGGTGTCGGATCCGCTCCCTAGACTGGGCAACCGTGAGCCCTGCAACCACCCCCCGGTCCACCACGTCCCCCGCGTCCGGCGCCGCCGCGTCGTCCGACGATCGCCCCACCCTGATGCTGCTCGACGGCCACTCGCTGGCCTTCCGCGCGTTCTACGCCCTGCCCGCCGAGAACTTCAAGACGCACAGCGGTCAGGTCACCAACGCCGTCTACGGGTTCACGTCGATGTTGATCAACCTGCTGCGCGACGAACAGCCCAGCCACGTGGCGGCGGCGTTCGACGTGTCCAGGCAGACGTTCCGGGCCGAGAAGTTCCCGGAGTACAAGGCCAATCGCAGCAAGGCACCGGACGAGTTCAAGGGGCAGGTCGAGATCACCAAGGACGTCCTCGGGGCCCTCGGTATCCCGGTGATGGCCGAGGAAGGCTTCGAGGCCGACGACATCATCGCCACGCTCACCACCCAGGCCGAGGCGCTCGGGTACCGCGTCCTGGTGGTGACCGGCGACCGGGACTCGCTCCAGTTGGTCACCGACGGGGTCACGGTGCTGTACCCCAAGAAGGGCGTCTCGGACCTCACCCGGTTCACACCGGCGGCCGTCGAGGAGAAGTACGGGCTCACACCTGCGCAGTACCCCGACTTCGCGGCGCTGCGCGGCGACCCGAGCGACAACCTGCCGGGCATCCCGGGGGTGGGGGAGAAGACCGCCACCAAGTGGATCAAGGAATACGGCGATCTCGTCGGCCTGGTCGACAACGTCGACAAGGTCCGCGGCAAGGTCGGTGACGCGCTGCGCGAGAACCTGCCGAACGTCCTGCTCAACCGGGAACTCACCGAAATGGTGCGCGACGTCCCGCTGCCGTACACCCCGGACCAGCTGATGCTCGCGCAGTGGGATCGGGAGAAGATCCACGCGCTGTTCGACGACCTCGAGTTCAAGGTGCTGCGCGACCGGCTGTTCGCCACGCTGGCCCCCGTCGAAGCCGAGGCCGAGGAGGGCTTCGAGGTACGGGGGAGCGCGCTCGATCCCGGGGCGGTCGCGGACTGGCTGTCGGCGCACGCGTCGACGGGCGAGCGATCCGGCGTGTCGGTGGTCGGCACCCGCACCCCGTACGGCGGTGACGTGACGGCGATCGCCATCGCCGCCGCAGACGGCGAGGGCGCCTACATCGCCACCGCGTCCGCCACCCCGGAGGACGAGAAGGCGCTCGGCGACTGGCTCGCGGACGCCGGTCAGCCGAAGGCCCTGCACGAGGCCAAATGGGCGATGCACGCGCTGCGCGGACGCGGCTGGGTGCTCGGTGGTCTCACCAGCGACACCGCGCTGGCGGCCTACCTGGTGCGTCCCGGGCAGCGGACGTTCAACCTCGACGACCTGTCGCTGCGGTACCTGCGCAGGGAGCTGCGGGTGGAGGAGACCGGCCAGGAGCAGCTGTCGCTGCTCGACGACGCCGACCAGGTCGACGCGGAAGCCGCCGAGACCGAAATTCTCAGCGCCAGCGCCGTCCTCGACCTCGCGGCCGCGCTCGACACCGAACTCGACAACATCGAATCGACGGCTCTGCTGTCCGAGATGGAGTTGCCGCTGCTGGAGGTGCTGGCCGACATCGAGGCGTCCGGTATCGCCGTCGACGGCACCCACCTGCACGACCTGCAGAGCCGATTCGCGGCCGAGGTCTCCGCGGCGGCGGAGGCGGCCTACGGGGTCATCGGCAAGCAGATCAACCTCGGGTCGCCCAAGCAGCTGCAGGTCGTGCTGTTCGACGAGCTGGAGATGCCCAAGACGAAGAAGACGAAGACCGGGTACACCACGGACGCCGAGGCGTTGCAGAACCTGTTCGAGAAGACGTCGCACCCGTTCCTCGAGCACCTGCTCGCGCACCGCGACGCGACGCGGCTGAAGGTCACCGTCGACGGTCTGCTCAAGACGGTCGCCGAGGACGGGCGGATCCACACGACGTTCAACCAGACCGTCGCGGCCACCGGCCGGCTGTCGTCGACCGAGCCGAACCTCCAGAACATCCCGGTGCGCACGGATGCAGGCCGGCAGATCCGGGACGGCTTCGTCGTCGGCGAGGGCTACGATTCGCTGCTCACGGCCGACTACAGCCAGATCGAGATGCGGATCATGGCCCACGTGTCCGGCGACGAGGGCCTGATCGAGGCGTTCAACACGGGCGAAGACCTGCACAGCTTCGTCGGCGCGCGTGCGTTCGGCGTGCCGATCGAGGAGGTCACACCGGAGCTTCGCCGCCGCGTGAAGGCGATGTCGTACGGGCTGGCGTACGGGCTGAGCGCGTTCGGTCTGGCCGCCCAGCTCAAGATCTCGACCGAAGAGGCCAAATCGCAGATGGAGGCGTACTTCGCCCGGTTCGGCGGGGTCCGCGACTACCTGCACGAGGTCGTCGAGCAGGCCCGCAAGGACGGCTACACGTCGACGCTGTACGGGCGTCGCCGCTACCTGCCCGACCTCACCAGTGACAACCGCCAGCGGCGGGAGGTCGCCGAGCGCGCCGCGCTCAACGCCCCCATCCAGGGCACGGCCGCCGACATCATCAAGGTCGCGATGATCAACGTGCAGCGATCACTGCGCGACGCGGGCCTGAAGTCGCGGATGCTGCTGCAGGTCCACGACGAACTCGTGCTCGAGGTCGTCGATTCGGAACGAGAACAGGTCGAACAGCTGGTCCGCGACAAGATGTCCTCGGCCATCGAGCTGTCGGTGCCGCTCGACGTGTCCGTCGGCACCGGTCGCAGCTGGGACGCCGCCGCACACTAGGCGGCGGCGGTCCTCCGCCCTATTCGGCCGGCGCCTGCTCGGCGATCTGCTTACGCACCTCGTCCATGTCGAGGGCCTTGACCTGCGTGACCAGATCCTCGAGCGCCGCAGGCGGCAGCGCACCCGGCTGGCTGAACACCAGCACACCCTCGCGGAACGCCATGATGGTCGGGATCGACCGGATGTTCGCGGCGGCGGCGATGCCCTGTTCCGCCTCGGTGTCGACCTTGGCGTGTACGACGTCGGGGTGCTGCTCGGACGAGGCCTCGAAGGTGGGGGCGAAGGAGCGGCACGGACCGCACCACGATGCCCAGAAGTCGACCAGAACGACGTCGTTGCCGGTCACGGTCTCGTCGAAGTTCTGCTGAGTCAGAGTCTTGGTGGCCACAAGGGTCCTTTCGTTCGGTGACTGCTTTGCGTGTGCAACGCCGCGCCGCCGTCGATTCTTCCCTGCGGCGCCGTCAGCCGGTGCGCTCCGTGTCCCGGAACGTGCGGCGGTACGCCTGCGGGGTGGTGTGCCGCAGCCGCAGGAAATGCTGCCGCAGCACGGCGCCGCCGCCGAAACCGACCCGTTCGGCGATCACGTCCACCGACAGGTCCGAGTTCTCCAGCAGGTGCTGCGCGGCCAGCACCCGCTGATCGCTGAGCCAGCGGGCCGGGGTGGTTCCGGTCTCGGCCTGGAACCGCCGCGCGAACGTGCGGGGCGACATGTTGGCCTTGGCCGCCACCGCGGTCACGGACAGGTCGAGGGCGAGGTGCTCGGTCATCCAGTCGAGCAGCGGGCCGAGGGTGTCGATCGTCGTCGACGGCAGCGGCATCGCCACGTACTGCGCCTGACCGCCGTCCCGGTGCGGCGGGACGACCATGCGCCGCGCGATCCCGTTGGCCACCCGGCTGCCCTGCTCCTTGCGCACGATGTGCAGGCACAGGTCGATACCCGCGGCGGTGCCCGCGCTGGTCAGGACGGGATCGTCGTCGACGTACAGGACATTCGGGTCGACCGTCGCAGCCGGGTGGAGGTCGGCGAGCCGCTGAGCGTGCCGCCAGTGGGTGGTGCACTTGCGTCCGTCCAGCAGTCCGGCCGCGCCGAGCACGAAGGCGCCGCTGCAGAGGCTGGCGACCTTGGCGCCCCGGTACACCGCGGCCCGGAGTTTGTCGAGGAGGGGGTCCATGCACGGGTCGGGGTCCTTCGCGCAGACGAAGGTGCCGTCCGCCTCGGCGTAGGTTCCGCCCGCGGGAACCACGATGAGGTCGGCGTCGTCGAGCCGGTCGAGGTCGTACGGGACGTCGATGCCGTAACCGAATCGGGTGCGGATGGGTTCCCGTGAGCCGGCGACGAGGGAGAAGTCGTAGGTGGGAAGTCCGTCGTCGGATCGGTCGAAACCGAACACCTCGCAGGCGACTCCGAGCTCGAACGCTTCGGTGAGCGGCATGAGCGGGACTACGACTTTTTTCAGCACCATCCCACTATGGCAGAAATATGGTCAACAATGTCGTTTCTGCCACTATTTCTCGGACGCCGATGCTACGAGGCTGAAGAGATGACAATCCTGGTCGTGGTACTCCTCGTGTTCCTGGCGCTCGACGCGCTGGCGCTCGCCGGCCGCACGCCCGACACGCACAACGAAGTCATCCAGCACGGGGACTTCCGGTTTTGAGAGGGAATCTGGCGGTCCAGTACGCGGGCACGGCGCTCGCCTGGGGCGCGAGTTTCCTCTTCATCAAGGTCGGGCTCGAGGGCCTGTCCTTCACGCAGGTCGTGCTGTGGCGACTCGTGTTCGGGGCGGTGACCCTCGGTGCCGTCCTCGGACTCACCCGGACGCGGTTGCCGCGCGAAGCGGCGACATGGGCGCACCTGTCGGTACTGGCGGTCGCCCAGTGTGTGGTGCCGTGGTTGCTGTTCAGCTGGGCCGAGCAGAGCATCAGTTCGGGCCTGGCCAGCATCTACAACGCGACCACACCGCTCATGACGATGTCGGTGGCACTGGCGTTCCTGCCGGGGGAGAAGCTTACGGACGCAAAGCTGTTCGGCCTCCTGCTCGGATTCACCGGGGTGGTCGTGGTGCTGGCGCCGTGGCAGGCGGGGATCATCGGCAGCGTCCCCGCCCAGCTCGCGTGCCTCGGTGCGACCGCGTCGTACGGCGTGGCACTGGTCTACCTGAGGCGGTTCATCCTTCCGCGAGGCGTCGGAACACCCACCATCGCGTTCATGCAGGTGTCGATCGCCGCGGCCGCCATGCTCCTCGCCACCCCGTGGGTCGCGAGCACGCCGATGCACCTGACCCCCGCGATCGTCGCCTCGATGATCGGGCTCGGGGCGTTCGGCACCGGGCTGGCGTTCGTGTGGAACACGAACGTGGTGCGCGGCTGGGGGCCCACCGCGGCCTCCACCGTCACCTACCTGACGCCGGTGGTCGGGGTCGTGCTCGGCGCGGTCGCGCTCGACGAGCACATCTCCTGGAACCAGCCCGTCGGGGCACTCGCGGTGATCGCGGGAATCGTCGTCACCCAACGGTCTTCGCGCAAGGCCGCCGAGACGGTCGCCGCGGACGCACCGTGATCACGGCGGTGCCGTGACCACCCACTCGCGTTTGGCGTCCCCGTCCCACCGGCGCACCACCGACGCCCGGCCGACGATGTCGCCACCGTCGAGCAGCCGCGCGGCCTCCGCGATCTGATCGGCAGGCAGTCGCCGCGCGAGAGTCACGTGCGGCGTCCACTCGCCCGGGCGGATGTGCGGCGTGATCTCCGTGGCGTGCGCCGCGAGATCGAACACGCTGCGGTGAAGGGACAGCAGGGCCTTCGACGGCACCACCAACCGCGACAGCGTGACGTGCCTGCCGCCGAACATCACGAGCCCGCCCAGCCTGATGTGGAACGAGGGCGTCGCGATCCGGCGGCCCAGCAGTTCGTCGATCTCGGGCGGGATGTGGCGTGCCACGAACAGGGTGATGTGGGGCCGATTCGATTCGGCGCGAACGCGAGTGCGGCTGGGCATCCCGGCATCCCACAGGCGTTGCCACTCCGCGCGCACGGCAACGTCGGTCGCTTCGTCGAACAGCAGTTCCACCGACTGGACCATGGTAGGCAATGATGGCCTCATGAGCGGTGCCACGGCAAACATTTCCGATACCCGGATCGGCGTGCTCCTCGGCGACGGCATCGGTCACGAGATCGTCCCGGCAACCCAGCGGGTGGTCTCGGCAGCGGTGACCGCGGCGGGCGGCGGCGCCGTCGACTGGGTGGAACTGCCCCTCGGCCTGGGTGCCATCGAGTCGCACGGAACGCCGATCCCCGACTCCACGCTCTCCGCGCTGGACGAACTCGACGCCTGGATCCTGGGCCCGCACGACAGCGCCGCCTACCCGGAACCGTTCCGCGGCCGGCTGACCCCCGGCGGGGTGGTGCGCAAGAGATTCGACCTCTTCGCGAACATCCGCCCCGCCCGCTCGCTCGAGGGCGTCGCCTCGACGGTCCCGGACATGGACCTGGTGATCGTCCGGGAGAACACCGAAGGGTTGTACGCGGACCGGAACATGTTCGCCGGCAGCGGCGAGTTCATGCCGACCCCCGACGTGGCGCTGGCGGTCGGCGTCGTGACGAGGAAGGCGTGTGAGCGCATCGCGCACACCGCATTCGCGCTGGCGCGCACCCGCGGCCGCCACGTCACGATCGTGCACAAGGCCAACGTCCTGTCGATGACGACCGGACTGTTCCGCGACGTCTGCCGGGAGGTGGGGGAGCGCGACTACCCGGACGTGCGGATCGACGACGAGCACGTCGACGCCATGACCGCGCACCTCGTCCGCAGGGGGCGCGACTTCGACGTCGTGGTGACGGAGAACATGTTCGGCGACATCCTGTCGGATCTGACGGGTGAGCTGTCCGGCTCGCTCGGCACCGCCCCGTCGATCAACAGTTCGGAGACCAAGGTGATGGCGCAGGCGGCGCACGGAGCCGCGCCCGACATCGCCGGACACAACCGGGCCAATCCCACGGCGCTGATGCTGTCGGCCGCGATGATGCTCGAATGGCTCGGGGACCGCCGCGCAGACCGGCATCTGGGCGGCGCGGCACACCGGATCCGCGACGCGGTCCGTGCGACCATCGCGTCCGGAGTCGCCACGGCTGACCTGGGTGGACTCGCGTCGACCGGTGAATTCACCGAGACCGTCCTCGCCCGGACACTGCGTCGCTGAAACCGCCGCCACGGGCCGGGACAGGCCGTTAATGTTCGGTAACGACGTCCGCAGATGCGGGTGCCGTAACCTACCGTTCGACTATTCGGAGTTCGAGAGTTCTCCGTCGCCGTAGCTCGCTCGGTGTACCACGATTTCCTTGGAGGACATGCCAGTGTCTGGTCGATCCGTCTTCGCGCGAGGCCGAGTGGCCCGCACCATCTGTGCACTGGCGGGCGGCAGTGCTCTGCTGCTCGCCGGATGCGCCAGCAACACCGAGGGCGGCGGTACGCCTTCCGGAGAAGAGACCGTCGCCGTGGAAGTCGACAAGGTGGATGCCATCGCGGCGACACTGCCCGAGAAGATCGCGTCGTCCGGCAAGATCATCGTCGGTGTCAATATTCCCTACTCGCCCAACGAGTTCAAGGATCCGAGCGGCAAGATCGTCGGCTTCGACGTCGACCTCGTGGACGCCGTGAGCAAGGTGCTCGGCGTGACACCGGAGTACACCGAGGCGGACTTCGACAAGATCATCCCGTCGATCCAGGCCGGCAGCTACGACATGGGTATGTCGTCGTTCACGGACACCAAGGAACGCGAGCAGTCGGTCGACTTCACCACCTACTTCAGCGCCGGAGTGCAGTGGGCGCAGCCCGCAGGCAAGTCCGTCGACCCCACCAACGCCTGCGGCCTGCGGGTCGGCGTGCAGACCACCACCATCGAGGATCTCGAGGAGGTGCCCGCCAAGAGCGCGGCGTGCGTGGCGGCCGGGAAGCCGCCCATCGAGATCGTGAAGTTCGACAGCCAGGACGACGCCGCCAACGCCGTCGCGCTCGGCAAGGTCGACGCGATGTCCGCCGATTCGCCCGTCACCGCGTACGCGATCAAGCAGAGCGACGGCAAGATCGAGGCCGCGGGCGAGGTCTTCGACGCCGCGCCGTACGGCTGGCCCGTCGCGAAGGGTTCGCCGCTCGCGCAGACCCTCCAGCAGGCGCTGCAGCACCTCATCGACGACGGCACCTACCGGACGATCGCGGAGAACTGGGGTGTCGAGGCGGGCGTCATCACCACGTCCCAGATCAACGGCGCCACGAGCTGAGCGGTTGACGAGTGTCTGACGTGGAGAAGGCTCCGGACCGGTCCGGCACCGAGGCGGGGCAGGAACCGGAACCGATCAAGGCGATCCCGCTGCGGCGGCCCGGCCGCTGGATCGCCGCGATCGTCGTCGGTCTGTTGCTGGCGCTGTTCGTCAACGGTGCGCGCACCAACGAGGCGTACCGCTGGGACGTCTACGCCCGGTATCTGTTCGATGCACGGATCTCGGCCGCGGCGTGGAACACCATCCAGCTGACGATCCTGTCGATGGCGATCGCCATCATCCTGGGTGTCGTCCTCGCCGTCATGCGACTGTCGCCGAACCCGGTGCTGAAGGCGGCGTCGTGGGGTTACCTGTGGATCTTCCGCGGGACCCCGGTCTACGTGCAGTTGGTGTTCTGGGGACTGTTCCCGTCGATCTACAAGCAGCTGGATCTGGGCATCCCGTTCGTCCACCAGTTCGTGCACATCGACCTGCAGGGGATCAACGCGGCGTTCCTGTTCGCGGTGATCGGTCTGGGACTCAACGAGGCCGCGTACATGGCCGAGATCGTCCGGGCCGGCGTGAACTCGGTGGCCGAGGGGCAGACCGAGGCGTCGGTGGCGCTCGGCATGACATGGTCGCAGACCATGCGCCGCACGGTCCTGCCGCAGGCCATGCGGGTGATCATCCCGCCCACGGGCAACGAGCTGATCAGCATGCTGAAGACGACATCGCTGGTCACCGCGGTGCCGTACAGCCTGGAGTTGTACGGACGTGCCAGAGACATCTCGGGTGCGAACTTCCAGCCGATCCCGCTGCTGATGGTGGCCGCCACCTGGTACCTCGCCATCACCAGCCTGCTGATGATCGGCCAGTTCTACCTGGAGCGCTACTACTCGAAGGGTGCGTCCCGCAAGCTCACCCCGCGGCAACTGCAGGCGCTCGCCGACGCGCAGGGCAAGCCGCTGGTGATCGAACCCGGGCCCGAGACCTTGCCCGACACTCCCGGAGGGGAACGACGATGACGCCGATGGTCAAGGCGGACCGGGTCTGCAAGAACTTCGGGGCGCTGAAGGTACTCAAGGGTGTGTCGCTGGAGATCGACGCCGGTCAGGTCCTGTGCCTGGTCGGGCCCTCGGGCTCGGGGAAGTCGACGTTCCTGCGGTGCATCAACCACCTCGAGCAGGTCAACGCCGGGCGGCTGTACGTCGACGGCGAGATCGTCGGGTACTCCGAGCGGGGCGGCAAGCTCTACGAACTCCATCCCAGAGCGGCCGCGAAGCAGCGCCGCGACATCGGGATGGTCTTCCAGCACTTCAACCTCTTCCCGCACCGGACGGCACTCGAGAACATCATCGAGGCGCCCATCCAGGTGAAGAGGCTGAGCAAGAAGAAGGCGCTCGAGCGAGGACGTGACCTCCTCGAGCAGGTGGGCCTGAGCGAGAAGGCGGACGCGTACCCGGCGCAGCTGTCGGGTGGTCAGCAGCAGCGCGTCGCGATCGCCCGCGCGCTGGCGATGGACCCCAAGCTGATGCTGTTCGACGAGCCGACGTCCGCCCTCGACCCGGAGCTGGTCGGGGAGGTGCTGACCGTCATGAAGGATCTCGCGGCCGGCGGCATGACGATGGTCGTCGTCACGCACGAGATGGGCTTCGCACGCGAGGTGGCCGACCAGCTCGTGTTCATGGACGCCGGCGTCGTCGTCGAATCGGGGAACCCCCGCGAGCTGCTCGCCAATCCGCAGCACGACCGCACCAAGTTGTTCTTGTCGAAGCTGCTGTAGTGGCCTCCGGCCCCGTGAGTACTTCTCAACCGCGGGCGGTTAAGAAGTACTCACGGGTTTGCGGCAGCTGAAGATGGCGGTGCCGGGGAAGATCTGTCCCCGCAGCGGGCTCCACTGCCCCCATTCCCGGTCGAGCCATTCGGGCCACTCCGGCTCGATGATGTCGCGTACCTCCAGTCCGGCCGACACGATCTCGCGCACCCGGTCGCCGATGGTCCGGTGGTGCTCGACGTAGGTGGGGACGCCGTCGCCGTCGACCTCCACGTAGGGGGTGCGGTCGAAGTAGGGGAGCGACGCGGTGAGCCCTCGGGGGCCCGGGTCGTCCGGGAAGATCCAGCGGATCGGATGGTTGACGGCGAACACCCACGCACCGCCCGGGCGGAGTACCCGGGCCACTTCACTCATCACCTGCTGTGAGTCCGCCACGAACGGAACCGCTCCAAAAGCCGAACACGCGATGTCGAAGCTCGCGTCGGCGAAGGGGAGGTGCTCGGCTCCCGCATGAACGAGCGGCACGGTCGCGCCGCCCGCCCGCATGGCCTCGACCCCGCGGGTCAGCATCGACATGGACAGGTCGAGCCCGACTGCCCGGGCGCCCCGGCCGGCGAGCCACCGCGCGCAGGGCGCGGAACCGCATCCCACCTCGAGGACGTCCTTGCCCGCCACGTCACCGAGAAGGTGGTAGTCCCCCTCGTGGAGGCCCTCCGGACACCAGACGAACTCACCCTCGGACGAGTCCACGCCGAGGAACTCGCCGTGGGTGCGGTGGTAGTCGTCCGCATCGGCGTCCCACCAGGCACGGCTCGCGCGTTCGCTGGACTCGGAATCGACGCGGACGCGGCTCACCCCGGACGTTCCGAGCACGCTGTTGGCGGTGCCGTGTCGGTCGTCTTCCGGGGACAGAGGAGAATCGGACGGGCGAGGATCGGGCATGGGCAACAGAGTAGAGCGTGGGAACGTGCCCGGGTTTGCCCAGCTTGCCCACGGGCGCGTAGCCTATTGCACGCGAGTGTCTATGTGTGCGGCATCGGATTCGGTTCAGTTCGAGTTTGTTCGGTTCCAGTCGGGTGTCGTTCACTGCGCTTGCGGTGATCTGATTCGGCGGAGTGTTTCGTCGGTTCAGGTTGCTTGTCCGACAGAACACCATCAACCGACCACAACCCGTCCGGAGCAACTCAACACATGCCCTCCACCACCGTGACCTCGCCGCAGGTAGCCGTAAACGACATCGGCTCCGCCGAGGACTTCCTCGCCGCCATCGACGCAACGATCAAGTACTTCAACGATGGCGACATCGTCGAAGGCACCATCGTCAAGGTCGATCGCGACGAGGTCCTGCTCGACATCGGTTACAAGACCGAAGGCGTCATCCCTTCCCGTGAGCTCTCCATCAAGCACGACGTCGACCCCAACGAGGTCGTCTCCGTGGGCGATGAGGTCGAAGCTCTCGTCCTCACCAAGGAGGACAAGGAAGGCCGGCTGATCCTGTCGAAGAAGCGCGCTCAGTACGAGCGTGCCTGGGGCACCATCGAGGAGCTCAAGGAGAAGGACGAGGCCGTCAAGGGCACCGTCATCGAGGTCGTCAAGGGCGGCCTGATCCTCGACATCGGCCTGCGTGGCTTCCTTCCCGCTTCGCTCGTCGAGATGCGCCGTGTCCGCGATCTGCAGCCGTACGTCGGCAAGGAGATCGAGGCCAAGATCATCGAGCTCGACAAGAACCGCAACAACGTCGTCCTCTCGCGCCGTGCATGGCTCGAGCAGACGCAGTCCGAGGTTCGCAGCGAGTTCCTGCACCAGCTGCAGAAGGGCCAGGTCCGCAAGGGCGTCGTGTCCTCCATCGTCAACTTCGGTGCCTTCGTGGACCTGGGCGGCGTCGACGGCCTGGTGCACGTGTCCGAGCTGTCCTGGAAGCACATCGACCACCCGTCCGAGGTTGTCGAGGTCGGCACCGAGGTCACCGTCGAGGTTCTCGACGTCGACCTGGACCGCGAGCGCGTCTCCCTGTCGCTCAAGGCGACGCAGGAAGACCCGTGGCGTCAGTTCGCCCGCACGCACGCCATCGGCCAGATCGTGCCCGGCAAGGTCACGAAGCTGGTTCCGTTCGGTGCCTTCGTGCGCGTCGAAGAGGGAATCGAAGGCCTCGTCCACATCTCCGAGCTGGCCGAGCGCCACGTGGAGGTCCCGGACCAGGTTGTCGGCGTCAACGACGATGCGCTCGTCAAGGTCATCGACATCGACCTCGAGCGTCGTCGCATCTCGCTGTCGCTGAAGCAGGCCAACGAGGACTACAACGCCGAGTTCGATCCGTCCAAGTACGGCATGGCGGACAGCTACGACGAGCAGGGCAACTACATCTTCCCCGAGGGCTTCGATCCCGAGACCAACGAATGGCTCGAGGGCTTCGACAAGCAGCGTGAAGAGTGGGAGAACCGCTACGCCGAGGCTGAGCGTCGTCACAAGATGCACACCGCTCAGATGGAGAAGACCGCTGCAGACGAGGCCGCCGAGGCTGCCACCGCTGCTGCCGGCTACTCCTCCGAGTCGGGTGCCGGCGACGCCGACGCCGCTTCGGCTGCCAGCACCTCGTCGTCCGAGTCTGCCGGCGGATCGCTGGCCAGCGACGCACAGCTCGCCGCTCTGCGCGAGAAGCTGTCGGGCAACGCCTAGCAAGTCCGCCTGACTCGTCAGGCAAAGCCGAAGACCCCGCTCCTGCCCTGCAGGGGCGGGGTCTCGTCGTTGCAGGACGTCCGAACATGACTGTGGCCCAACCTCTCCGGAGGTTGGGCCACAGTGGTGTGGGGGGTGAGGCTGGTGCTCAGTTCGCGGTGGCGGGAATCCAGTAACCGGACGACGGCTGTACGTCGGCGCGCTTGCGCATCGTTGCGAAGCTGTGCCTGCCCTGGCTGATGAGTGCCGTGAGCCAGGTCCGGCGGTGGTCGGCGAGCGCGGAGGCCACCTCGGGGATCTCCATGCAATGCACCCCGCCCGCAATGCCGAGGCGGTGCCGACCGAACTGGTTGCGGTGATCGCGCATGGCGTTCCTCTTCTTCGAGAAGGTGCAGGTCGGGTGCGTTCGCTAGAACATAACCGACCGTGTCGGACATCTGTGGTATTTGGGGCAGGTGAGTCTGCAGAGGGAGGAGAGGGTGGAGATCGGCGAGGGACGTGCGTACTCGGTGCGCGGCGGGTGCAACACTGGGAGGCGTGTTGAGAATCGGCCTCACTGGAGGCATAGGAGCCGGTAAGTCCACCGTGTCGAAGGTCCTCGCCGAACTCGGGGGAGTGATCGTCGACGCCGATCTGATTGCGCGGGAGGTCGTCGAACCCGGAACACCCGGCCTCGTCGCGCTCGTCGACCGGTTCGGCGAGGAGATCCTGACGGAGGACGGCACACTCGACCGGCCCGCCCTGGCTGCCCGCGCCTTCGCCGACGACGAATCGCGGCTCGGGCTGAATGCGATCGTTCACCCGCTCGTCGGGGCGCGCACCACCGAGACGATCGAATCGGCGCCCAAGGACGCCATCCTCGTCCAGGACATTCCGTTGCTGGTCGAGGGCGGAATGGGCGCGGCCTTCCACCTGGTCGTCGTCGTGTTCGTCGATGCCGAGGAGCGGGTGCGGCGGCTTGTCGGATCGCGGGGAATGCCCGAGACCGATGCGCGCGCGCGGATCGCAGCCCAGGCCGACGACGATCAGCGGCGGGCGGCGGCGGACGTCTGGCTCGACAACAGCGGTGCCCCTGGCGCGCTCGAGCCGGCGATCCGGGCACTGTGGTCGGAGCGTCTCGTGCCCTTCGAGTCCAACATCCGCACGCGGACCGTCGTCCGGGTCCTGCCCGAACTCGCTCCGCCGAATCCGCAGTGGCCGGCGCAGGCCGACCGGCTGATCGCTCGCGTGAAACTGGTGTGCGGCGACCGCGCCATCCGGATCGACCACATCGGGTCGACGGCCGTCGAAGGATTGCCCGCCAAGGACGTCATCGACGTCCAGGTGACCGTCGCGAACCTCGAGACCGCGGACGACCTCGCCGAATCCCTCGCCGACGCCGGGTTCCCCCGCATCGAGCACATCACCGCCGACGACCCGAAGCCCTCGTACCAGGGCGGAGAGACCGACCCGGCCCTGTGGGGCAAGCGAATCCACGGCGGTGCCGATCCCGGACGGCCCGTCAACATCCACATTCGCGTCGACGGGTGGCCCGGACAGCAGTTCGCGCTCGTCTTCCGCGACTGGCTCCGCGCCGACACCGAGGCCCGGACCGAGTACCTCGCGGTCAAGGAAGGTGCGGCGGAGAAGGCGGCCGGTCACACGGACTACCGGGACGCGATCACCGCCTATGTGGACGCGAAGACCCCGTGGTTCGACCGTGCCTATCACCGGGCGTGGGAATGGGCCGAGCGGACCGGCTGGAGCGCGTAGGTCACCGCCAGTCGATCGGCATCCCGATCGAGGCCAGCCAGCGGCCGAGGTCGTGGCCGTGCGCGGCGATGCCGTCGATCGCCGTGGTGGCGGTGAGGATCGCCCGCTCGGCCGTCGCCGTGTCGAGCAGGCCGGTGGTGTGCGCCTCCATCAGCTCGTCGACGTCGAGGAGTTCGGTGTCGCGGCCGGTGCGGACGACCAGGTCCAGGTAGTGGTCCTCGGACTTCCACACGTCGTCACCCCGGGTGAAGCTGCCGATGTCGACGTAGTGGTCCTGATCGCGCTGGTGGTAGGGGTGGTAGTGGAAGATCGACGCCCGCAGGCCGAGGTCGGGGAGCAGCCACGACTCCAGGTAGTGGAACTGCCGGTGGTCGGAGGTGCGCGCCATGTACAGCCCCCACGGTTCGACGCGGTAGTGATCGACGTGGCGGACGAACCCCTTGGGGTCGGTGTTGGTGTGATCTCGTAGGTCGAAGTACTCGACCTTCGGTGGGTGGATGTCGTGACTCGCGCCTGCCATGGTGGGGAACCTACCGGGTTTTTCAGCTGACGGAGATCGTCGGAGAGTTTGTCGGTACCTGCGCCTACCCTGGTTGTATGGCGTTTGCATCCGAGCACCCCGTGGTGGCACATTCCGAGTTCCGTCCCATCGGGGAGATCGAGCGGTCGGAAGCGCGGTTCGAGGTCGTCAGCGACCACAAGCCGGCCGGCGATCAGCCCACCGCGATCGCCGATCTGGAACGCCGCATCAACGCCGGCGAGAAGGACGTGGTCTTGCTCGGCGCCACCGGTACCGGCAAGTCCGCCACCACGGCGTGGCTGATCGAGAAGGTGCAGCGGCCCACCCTGGTGATGGCGCCCAACAAGACGCTCGCCGCGCAGTTGGCCAACGAGCTGCGCGACATGCTGCCCAACAACTCCGTCGAGTACTTCGTCTCGTACTACGACTACTACCAGCCCGAGGCGTACATCGCGCAGACCGACACCTACATCGAGAAGGACTCGTCGATCAACGACGACGTCGAGCGGCTGCGCCACTCCGCGACGTCGAGCCTGCTGTCGCGGCGGGACGTGGTCGTGGTGGCGTCCGTGTCGTGCATCTACGGTCTCGGCACCCCGCAGTCGTACCTCGACCGCTCGGTGCAGCTCGAGGTCGGGGTGGAGGTTCCGCGCGACGCTCTGCTGCGGCTGCTGGTCGACGTGCAGTACACCCGCAACGATCTGGCGTTCACCCGCGGATCCTTCCGGGTGCGCGGCGACACCGTCGAGATCATTCCCTCGTACGAGGAGTTGGCGGTCCGGATCGAGTTCTTCGGCGACGAGATCGAGGCGCTGTACTACCTGCATCCCCTCACCGGGGACGTGGTGCGGAAGGTCGACTCGGTGCGCATCTTCCCGGCCACGCACTACGTCGCGGGTCCCGAGCGGATGGAACGTGCCGTCAAGGACATCGAGGCCGAACTCGAGGAACGGCTCGCCGACCTCGAGAACAAGGGCAAGCTGCTCGAGGCGCAGCGTCTCCGGATGCGCACCCAGTACGACCTCGAGATGATCAAGCAGGTCGGGTTCTGCTCCGGCATCGAGAACTACTCGCGTCACATCGACGGTCGCGGGCCGGGTACGGCGCCCGCCACGCTGATCGACTACTTCCCGGAGGACTTCCTCCTCGTCATCGACGAGTCCCATGTGACGGTCCCGCAGATCGGCGCGATGTACGAGGGCGACATGTCGCGCAAACGGAATCTCGTCGAGTTCGGGTTCCGGTTGCCGTCCGCCACCGACAACCGCCCGCTGACGTGGGAGGAGTTCACCCAGCGCATCGGGCAGACGGTGTACCTGTCGGCCACACCCGGCAAGTACGAGCTCGGGCAGGCAGGCGGAGAGTTCGTCGAGCAGGTCATCCGCCCCACCGGTCTCGTCGACCCCCAGGTGGTCGTCAAACCGACCAAGGGGCAGATCGACGACCTCGTGCACGAGATCCGCGAACGTGCCGACCGGGACGAGCGCGTCCTCGTCACCACGTTGACGAAGAAGATGGCGGAAGACCTCACCGACTACCTCCTCGAACTCGGTATCCGGGTGCGGTACCTGCACTCGGACATCGACACCCTGCGACGGGTCGAGTTGCTCCGGCAACTTCGTTTGGGGGAGTACGACGTCCTGGTGGGTATCAACCTGCTGCGGGAGGGCCTCGACCTCCCCGAGGTGTCGTTGGTCGCCATCCTCGACGCCGACAAGGAGGGCTTCCTCCGGAGCTCGACCAGCCTCATCCAGACGATCGGCCGCGCGGCTCGTAACGTCTCCGGCCAGGTCCACATGTACGCCGACAAGATCACCGACTCGATGCAGCACGCGATCGAGGAGACCGAGCGGCGGCGTGAGAAGCAGATCGCCTACAACGAGAAGATGGGCGTCGATCCGCAGCCGCTGCGGAAGAAGATCGCAGACATCCTCGACCAGGTCTACGAGGAAGCCGAGGACACGGCCAGCGGAGTCGACGTCGGCGGTTCCGGCCGCAACGCCACTCGCGGGCGCCGCGCCCAGGGCGAGGCCGGGCGCTCGGTCAGCGCCGGGGTGTACGAGGGCCGCGATACGAAGTCGATGCCGAGGGCGGAGTTGGCAGATCTGGTCAAGGAATTGACCGATCAGATGATGAACGCCGCCCGAGATCTGCAGTTCGAACTCGCCGGACGACTGCGCGACGAGATCGCCGACCTGAAGAAGGAGCTGCGCGGCATGGATGCCGCGGGCCTGAAATAGCGGGCGCGCCCAGGCAGTACGGTCTGAAGCATGGATGCACACAACGCAGGTCGTACCGCCCGGTCCTTGGAGTTGCTTCATTCGCTCAGCTATTTCGTTCCCGAGGTCGAGAATCGTCTGGTCGAGGCGGGCCTCGCACCGGGTCGGATGGGCTACTTCGCGGGCCGCTCCGCGCCGATGGGCGCGGTCGGTGCGGGCGTCGTCACTGCGACCTTCTACAACTTCAGTCCGGCCGTGATCGAGTCGGTCATTCCGCGTGCCTGGGGTCTGGCCACGCCCGCGGCAGTCGTCGACGCGCGGTACCGGGCGGTCGGGGAGGCGTATGTGCGACTTCTCGGCGAATCGGTGACGAATTCACCGGAGATGGCCGAGGCCGCCGAACTCGCGTCGATCGCGGCCCGCGGAATCCCGGGTGTCGAGGGACGGCCGCTGTACGCGGGGTACGCGGGGGTGGAGTGGCCGGACACACCGCACCTCGCCTTCTGGCATGCCCTCACATTGCTGCGGGAGTACCGCGGCGACGGTCACGTCGCCGCCCTGCAGACGGCGGGACTGAGCGGACTCGAATCGCTGATCACGCACACCGCGACCGGGTTCGGCTTCCAGAAGAAGTTCGCGATGACGCGCCGCGCCTGGACCCAGGACCAGTGGGACTCGGCGAGCGACAGTCTGCGTGACCGCGAGATCCTGGATGCGCGGGGCGAACTCACCGCCGACGGCAAGGAGTTGCGCGAACTGGTCGAGGATCTCACCGACGATCTCGCGCTGGCTCCGTGGGCCGCGCTGGGGGAGGACGGGGCGGCCCGGCTCGTCGAACTCGCAACCCCGTGGCGCGACGCGATCGTCGCGGCGGGCGTGTTCCCCGCCGGCGTGTTCGGTCCCAAGGTCGGCACGTCACGCTGACGCTGATCACAGCCGAAGCGCCTCCGGAATGTGATCCGTCATGCACTGGGGATATCCCCTGTGGCATGTGTTGCAAATGCACCTATGCGGGCACCGATACAGCTAGGGTCAGCGCAGTGGCTGCTGGGTCCAGGCATGACGTATGTCCGGACCCCGGCCAATTGACCACCGCAGACATGGAGGAATGAATGAGCGCCTACCGGACCGTTGTCGTCGGAACCGATGGCTCCGAGTCGTCGTTTCTGGCCGTCGAGAAGGCTGCTGCCATCGCGGGGGACGCCGGTGCCAAGCTGATCATCGCCTGCGCGTACTACCCGGCCGATCCGAAGGACGTCGGGCAGGCCGCCGACGCGCTCGGTGACGAGGCCTACCAGATCACCGGTTCCGCCCCGACGTACGAGATCCTCCGCACCGCGAAGGAGCGCGCCCACGCCGCCGGCGCCAAGGAGGTCGTGGAACGCGCCGTCGTCGGTGCGCCCGTCGAGTCGCTGCTGAACCTCGTCGACGAGGTCGAGGCCGGTCTTCTGGTGATCGGCAACCGCGGACTCAACACCCTTACCGGGCGTCTCCTCGGCTCCGTTCCGTCGGATGCCGCACGCAAGTCGACGTCCGACGTCCTCATCGTCCACACGGTGCGCTGACGCACCACGCGGATCAGCAGTAATTCGCCTCGGCGGCATCGAGATAGACCTGCGCCACCTGTTCGGTGGTGAGGCCGATATCCGACGTCGCCGAGGCGAACTGCGCCATCGGGGTCAGATGCGCGAGGATCGTGGCCTCGTCCGTCCCCTCGGACAGCTGGCCGCAGATCCCGTTGGCGAGAGCCATGACCGTGTCGTCAGGCAGCGCCGGTATGCCGGCCCCGGTCAGCGACTCCTTGTAGCGCAGGCCACGGGCGTCGAGGTGTGATGCGGCAGTGGTGGCGGCAACCGAGGCCGTCGACGGCGGGTCGGAGGCGGTGGCCTCCGAACATGCGGTCGACACGATCGCGGTGAGGACGAGCCCACACCCGATCAGCCGACCGCGACCGCCCGGTGTCACGACAGGATCCCGACCTCGGCCGGACCGAGTTCGGACAGCACCGCGGGCAACGTCTTCGTATGCACCACACCGAGTCGTTGCGTCGCGCGGGTCAGGGCGACGTAGAGGTCGTTCATCCCCCGCGGCGACTCGTCGAGAATGTCCTGTGGCTCGGCGATGAGCACCGAGTCGAACTCCAGCCCCTTGACGTCCCGCACCGTCAGGACGCTGACGGTGTCCGACTTCAGATCGGCGAGTGCGGCGACGAGGTCGTGGCCCCCGATCACGACAGTCGTGCCCGGTCCGGTTTCCCGGGACACACACGTGCGCACGGTGTCCGCGAGATCGGGTTCGGACACCTGCAGCGCCCACGGCGCGAATCCGGATTCGCGCACCGACCGCGGCACGGTCTGCTCTGTGTCGATCTCGGCGAGAACCCGCCGTGCCGACGTCATGATCTCCGCCGGAGTGCGGTAGTTGACGGTCAATTCCGTGAGCTTCCACCGTGCGGCCACGTACGGCTCGAGGATCCGTTGCCACGACGACGTACCCGCCGGGTCGCCGGTCTGCGCCGTGTCGCCGACGAGCGTCATCCAGCGATTCGGTATGCGCCGCATCAGCATTCGCCAGGCCATCTCCGAGAGTTCCTGCGCCTCGTCGACGATGACGTGGCCGTAGGTCCAGGTTCGGTCGCCCGCTGCGCGCTCCGCGGTGGTCTGGTGCTGTCCCACGTCGTGGCGTTCGGCCAGCTGGCTGGCGTCGATCAGGTCGTACGCCATCAGAATTTCCGGGTCCAGCTCGTCCTCGAGATCCTGCGGCGCCGAACCGGTCAGGATGTCCAGGGCGCCCTGGGCATCCGCGATCTGTGCCCGCCACTGGCGGCGGGCGCGCTCCCGTTCGGCGGCGTCGTCGACGCCGAGCAGTTCCGCCAACTCGTCGAGGAGTGGCGCGTCGGCGGCACTGAAGCCGCGCATGACGGGGCGTCGCAGCGACTCACGTTGGGTTTCGGTCAGATTCGGCGCGGCATCGGCCAGCCGCTTCGGTGAGGCGTACAGCTCGGCGAGGACCTGCTGCGGCGACAGTTCCGGCCACAGCGCGCTGATCGCCGTCATGATCTCCGGGTCTTCACGCATCTCGTCCCGCATGTCGGCGATGTCGTCCCGGCTCAGCAGGTTCCCGCCGTCGACGACGTTGGCGCCCAGTGTGTCCGCGAGTTGCTGGGCGAGTGCCTCGATGACCGACGAGACGAAGATGGTCCGTGCCAGGTTGTGCGGGCGCCGCGACGACCTCGCCCGGCCACGAGCGCGGGTGACGACCTTGCGGTCGAGGGTGATCCGGTAGGTGTCGAACGTCAGCTCGACGGGACGCGACGGCACTTCCTGCCGATCCCGGACCGCCTTCTTGAGCACGTCCAGCATGTCGAGCGAGCCCTTGATCTCGCCGGCGTCGAGGCTGTCCTCGACGGTGGCGCGGACGCCGGGGTAGAGGTCGCCGATGGTCGAGAGCAGCACACCGGTCTCGCCGAGCGACGGCAGCACCTGGCCGATGTAGTCGAGGAACGTGGCGTTGGGGCCGATGATGAGGACGCCGGCCTTCGCGAGCTGCTGCCGGTAGGTGTAGAGCAGGTAGGCGGCGCGGTGCAGAGCGACCGCGGTCTTGCCGGTTCCCGGTCCTCCCTGGACGACCAGCACACTCTTGTGCTCCGACCGGATGATGGCGTCCTGCTCACCCTGGATGGTCTCGACGATGTCGTTCATCTGACCGGTGCGGGCCGCGTTGAGCGCGGCGAGCAGTGCACTTTCACCCGCGACGCCGTCCGAGCCGGTGATCGTGCCCGCGGCCTCTGCCGCCGCCAGATCCAGATACTCGTCGTTGACGGCCGTCACTCGGCGGCTCCGCGTCCGGATGTGCCGTCGACGGGAGACGCCGTCGGGGGCTGCGGGGGTGGCGAGGTAGAACGGGCGGGCAAGGGGCGCACGCCAATCGAGGAGCATCGTCTCGTAGTCGTTCTCCTCGTCGAGGATGCCGAGCCGGCCGATGTAGCGGTGCTCGCCGTCGAGATCGATGCGTCCGAAGCACAGCCCGTTCTCGGCGGCGTCGTACTTGGCGAGGTCTTCGGTGTAGAGCTGGTTGAACGACTCCCGCTCGCTGCGGGCCTGCGGGGTCCCGCCGGTTTCGAGCAGTACACGGCTCAGCCGGTTCGCCGCGTACTGGCGAAGGCCGTCCAGTCGGGTGTAGAGCATCGTCACGTACTGCTGCTCGAGCTCGCGCTCGTCGCGTGACGTGTCCTCGTCGGGCAAGAGGTCTCCTTGACTGGTTCGGCTGCAACCGGATCGGCTGCAAAAGTGCCTGGACAGTCTAGTCGGCCCCGGAGGCCGCCCGCTGACATTGCAGGTCAGGGGTGATCTCCGGGGCCGATCAGATCGATTATCCGGCGCAGGTCGGCGCCGCGGCTCGGGGTCAGTGGGACAGTTCGTCCCGCTTCGCTCGGGCCTTCTCGAGCGCGGCTTCCGCCTGCTTGCGGGCCCGCTTGCTCAGCACCTCGCCGCGTTCTGCGGCGGTGCCGGCCCATTCGCCGCCCTTCTCGCGGGCGACCTCGGCCAACTCCGGGCCGCGTTCCTTCGCGACGTCGACGAGTTCCGCTCCGCGTTCCTTCGCCAGTTCGACGAGTTCCGCGCCGCGCTCCTTGGCGACCTCGGCCCACTCGGAGCCGTGTTCCTTGGCGACCTCGGCCCACTCGGAGCCGTGTTCCTTCGCGACGTCCGCCCATTCGGGACCGCGATCCGCCGCGACCTTCGCGAATTCGGCGCCACGGTCTTTCGCGACCTCGAGGATTTCGGACCCGCGCTCGGCGGCCTCACCGGACAGGATGCGTGCGCGCTCCGACGCCGCGGCCAAAGCCTCCCCGATCTCGGGACCGTGATGGTCGTGACCCGATCCGAGCGGCAGAGCCGCGGCCACGGCCTCCTGTGCGTGCCGGGCGGCGCGACGGCCACGCCAGCCGAGGGACGGCTTGCCCTCGGTGTCGACGGCGGCGATCAGCAGTCCGCCGAGCAGGCTGACGTTCTTGAGGAACTGAGTGCGCTGCGCCGCTTTCTTCGCCGGGTCGGTCTCGTTCCAGAAGTCGTGCCCCACAACGGTAGTGGGCACGAGGCTGCCGGCCAGCGCGAGCGATGCGAGTCGCGGCGCCTTCCCGGTGGCGAGAAGAATTCCGCCGCCGATCTGCACGGCGGCGTTGATCTTGACCAACGTCTCCGGGTCGGACGGGATCTTCTGGGTGACGGACTCGGGGAGCGTCTCTGTGGACTTGTCGATCAGTGGTGCGGCGGCCTGTGCTCTCTGCGCCGGATTTCGAAGTGCATCGATCCCTCCGCTGATGAAGACTGCGGACAGCAGTGGGCGAGCGATACGACGGACAAGCATTCCTGGCCTCCCAATCTCGAGTTCTCCCGTCTCACACTAACGAGAGTTCAGGGCAGTCGTCGGCGTACGACCATGTTGCCGAACCGACAGGCTGCCCATTCACCAGTACCCAGGGAGGCCGATCGCCAATCGCGGACCGTCCGGTGCGCAATCGGCGATCGGATGCGGTCACCAGCCGCGCTCGCGCCACTCCCCGAGGTGGGGGCGCTCGGTGCCGAGGGTGGTGTCGTCACCGTGGCCGGGGTAGACGACCGTGTCGTCGCCGTAGCGGTCGAAGAGCTTGGTTTCGACGTCGGTGAGCAGTGATGCGAACTTGCCGGCGTCGGCGGTCTTGCCCACGCCGCCGGGGAAGAGGGAGTCACCGGTGAAGAGATGGACGCGTGTGCCGCCAGTCTCGGTGAGCGCGAGCGCGACGGAGCCGGGGGTGTGGCCGGCGAGATGGATCACGTCGAGAGTGACGTCGCCGACGGTGACCGTGTCACCGTCTTCCAGGAGACGGTCGGGCCGGATGGGCAGAGCGTCGGCGTCGAGTGGATGCGCGGCGGTGTTCACGCGGGTGGCGGCCGCGACGTCCTCCAGCGCCAGCCAATGGTCGCCGTGCTGGTGCGTGGTGACGATCAGCTCGAGGGATGGAGCGTGTTCGCCGATCAACTGGTTGACGCGGTCCGCCTCGTTGGCGGCGTCGATGAGGACGGATTTTCCGGTTGTGGAACAGACGACCAGGTACACGTTGTTGTTCATGGGGCCGACGGACATCTTCGTGATCGTGGCTCCCGGAACCGTGCGGCGCTGCGGCGCCGAACCGGGGGAGACGTGGCCGGAGTACGAGTCTTCTATCACCATGGGCTGCTCGGTCATGATGGGGAGGCTACCGTCGAATACAGGCAGGTGAGTGGCAGGGCGGCCATGCGTCCCACAGAACGTGTCGGTGCCCCGGCTTACCATGGCACGGCCAGAGGGCCCAGCGTTCATGCGCGTCCTCGGCTGTCGAACAATGAAGGGACTTGGAGTGGCGGATCGCCTTATCGTGCGGGGTGCCCGTGAGCACAATCTGCGAGGGGTCGATCTCGATCTGCCCCGCGACAGCCTGATCGTGTTCACCGGGCTGTCGGGCTCGGGCAAGTCGAGTCTGGCGTTCGACACGATCTTCGCCGAGGGCCAGAGACGTTATGTCGAGTCGCTGTCGGCGTACGCGCGCCAATTCCTCGGCCAGATGGACAAGCCCGACGTCGACTTCATCGAAGGTCTGTCGCCGGCGGTGTCCATCGACCAGAAGTCGACCAACCGCAACCCGCGGTCGACGGTCGGCACCATCACGGAGGTTTACGACTACCTCCGTCTGCTATACGCCCGGGCGGGCACCGCCCACTGCCCGGTGTGTGGCGAGCAGATCGCGCGGCAGACGCCGCAGCAGATCGTCGACCAGGTCCTCGACATGGAAGAAGGCACCCGCTTCCAGGTGCTCGCTCCCGTCGTGCGGACCCGCAAGGGTGAATTCGTCGACCTGTTCGACCAGCTCAACATGCAGGGCTATTCGCGTGTGCGAGTCGACGGCGTGGTGCATCCGCTCTCCGATCCGCCCAAGCTCAAGAAGCAGGAGAAGCACGACATCGAGGTCGTCGTCGACCGCCTCACCGTCAAGGCCAGCTCCAAGCAGCGACTCACCGATTCCGTCGAGACCGCGCTGCGGTTGGCGGAGGGCATCGTCGTCCTCGACTTCGTCGACCGCGAAGAGAACGCCGCAGACCGGGAACGTCGATTCTCGGAGAAGCTGGCGTGTCCGAACGGCCACGCGCTCTCCATCGACGACCTCGAACCGCGGTCGTTCTCGTTCAACTCCCCGTACGGCGCCTGCCCCGAGTGCACCGGTCTCGGAATCCGTAAGGAGGTCGACCCGGACCTCGTTGTCCCCGACCCCGAGCTGTCCCTCGAGGACGGAGCCATCGCGCCGTGGTCGATGGGGCAGAGTTCCGAATACTTCGGCCGCCTGCTGTCCGGGCTCGGCGACATTCTCGGCTTCGACATGAAGACGCCGTGGAACAAGCTGCCCGCGAAGGCGCGCCGCGCGATCCTCGAGGGAAGTGAGGAGCAGGTCCACGTCCGGTACAAGAACCGGTACGGGCGTACCCGTTCCTACTACGCCGAGTTCGAGGGCGTCATGCCGTTCCTGCACCGCCGCCTCGAGCAGACCGAGTCGGACCAGATGAAGGAACGCTACGACGGCTACATGCGCGACACCCCCTGTCCCGCGTGTGGTGGTGCGCGTCTGCGCCCCGAGATCCTGTCGGTCACGATCGCGAACGAGAAGTTCGGTATGAAGTCGATCGCCGAGGTCTGCGAACTGTCGATCTCTGATTGCGCCGACTTCCTGAACAGCCTCACATTGGGCAGCCGCGAGGAGGCCATCGCCGGTCAGGTGCTCAAGGAGGTCCAGGCACGTCTCGGCTTCCTGCTCGACGTCGGCCTCGAATACCTGTCGCTCGCCCGCGCCGCCGGCACCCTGTCCGGTGGTGAGGCGCAGCGTATCCGCCTCGCCACCCAGATCGGTTCGGGCCTGGTGGGCGTCCTGTACGTGCTCGACGAGCCGTCGATCGGTCTGCATCAGCGCGACAACCGGCGTCTCATCGAGACCCTGACGCGCCTGCGCGACCTCGGGAACACGCTCATCGTGGTCGAACACGACGAAGACACCATTCGCACGTCCGACTGGGTGGTCGACATCGGACCGCTCGCCGGCGAGCACGGAGGCAAGGTCGTCCACAGCGGGCCGTACGAGGAACTACTCGACTGCGAGGAATCCCTCACCGGCGCGTACCTGTCGGGCCGCAGTCACATCGAGATTCCGGCCATTCGCCGACCGGTCGACCGCAAGCGGCAGGTCACGGTCATCGGTGCGCGCGAACACAACCTCGGGGGCATCGACGTCAGCTTCCCGCTGGGCGTGCTCACGTCGGTCACCGGCGTGTCCGGGTCCGGTAAGTCGACGCTCGTCAACGACATCCTCGCGACGGTGATGGCGAACAAGCTCAACGGCGCCCGCCAGGTGCCGGGCAGGCACACCCGCATCAACGGGCTCGACCAGCTGGACAAGCTCGTCCAGGTCGACCAGTCGCCGATCGGCCGCACCCCGCGGTCCAATGCGGCCACCTACACCGGGGTGTTCGACAAGATTCGCACCCTGTTCGCCGCCACTACCGAGTCGAAGGTGCGCGGCTACCAGCCGGGCCGGTTCTCGTTCAACGTCAAGGGCGGCCGGTGCGAGGCCTGCTCCGGAGACGGCACGTTGAAGATCGAGATGAATTTCCTGCCCGACGTGTACGTGCCGTGCGAGGTCTGCCACGGCGCCCGGTACAACCGCGAGACGCTCGAGGTCCACTACAAGGGCAAGACCATCGCCGAGGTCCTGGACATGCCGATCGAGGAGGCCGCGGAGTTCTTCGAGCCCATCACCTCGATCCACCGCTACCTCAAGACCCTGGTCGAGGTCGGTCTCGGGTACGTGCGGCTCGGTCAGCCCGCGCCCACGCTGTCCGGTGGTGAGGCGCAGCGCGTGAAACTCGCCGCCGAACTGCAGAAACGTTCGACGGGCCGCACGGTGTACATCCTCGACGAGCCCACGACGGGTCTGCACTTCGAGGACATCCGCAAGCTGCTGGGGGTGGTCAACGGGTTGGTCGACAAGGGCAACACGGTGATCGTGATCGAGCACAACCTCGACGTGATCAAGACGTCCGACTGGGTGGTCGACATGGGGCCCGAGGGCGGGTCCGGCGGCGGAACCGTCGTCGCACAGGGCACCCCGGAGGAGGTTGCGCAGGTTCCGGAGAGTTACACGGGGCGGTTCCTCGAAAACGTCCTCGAGGTGACGGCGCCTCCCGCTGCGGCGAAGTCGAAGGCGGCCAAGTCGTCGTCGACGCGGAAGTCCGCTTCGGCGAAGAAGACTGCCGCGGCCGCCACGGCGACACCGCGCAAGCGGGCGCCGAAGAAGGCCGCAGCAGTCGGCTGAGTTCGGTCAGTCCCTCGCGGCCGTGTCGATCGCGGTCGCGAGGTCTGCGGGCCGCGACCACATCGGCCAGTGGCCGGTCGGCAGATCGACGTAATCGACCTTCGCGATCTGCGCGAGTTCGGCGGCCATCGGATGGCCCGCGCCGGCCATCTGCTGGATGACCTCCGACGGGAAACTGGTGCAGATCACCGTGGTCGGCACGTCCAGACGGCTGCTGTCGACGAGTTCGAGCCTGTCCCTCGCCGGGCCGGCGGGTTCGGGCACCGCGCGGCTTCGAAATATCTCGAGCGTTGCGTCGTCCAGTCCGTCGAGGCTGCTGCCCTCGGCCTCGAGTTCGGACCACGACGGAAGCGGGATCTCGGTGACCGACGCATCGAGATCCTCCCGGAGTGCGGTGCCGTTCTGCAATGGCCCCGAGTCGACGTAGACGATGCGGGCCAGCCGGCCGGGCACCCGGTCGCTCGCCGCGTAGGCCACCGGTCCCGCACCGCTGTGCGCGACGAGCACAACCCGCTCCGACGACGGTGTGTCCGCGACGACGTCCGCGATTGCGGAGATGTGATCGTCCAGTCGGATGCCGGCGCGGT
Source organism: Rhodococcus sp. G6(2025) (assembly GCF_058628105.1). Classification (NCBI taxonomy): domain Bacteria; kingdom Bacillati; phylum Actinomycetota; class Actinomycetes; order Mycobacteriales; family Nocardiaceae; genus Rhodococcus; species Rhodococcus sp. G6(2025). Next base: position 5,165,531 of record NZ_CP179750.1, on the reverse strand, counting down.
CGCTGTCCGCGGAGTGAAGCCCGGGCAGGGTCACCGCGGTGACGTGGTGTCCTCGCCGGATCAGGTCGGAAGCCACTGCCTCCCACGCCCATGCGCCGAGCCAGAATCCGGGAGCCAGGATGATGTGAGTGCCTGTGCTGTCGTGTGATTCGTTTGTCTGGGTCATGGGACAAGAGTGAACCCGCAACGGTGACATCTGCGTGTCACCGTAAGTGTCACAGTCGTATAACGGAATCGGTCGGCGAGAATCGGGACTTTGCCGCGGTCGTTCGGCAGACTGCCCTCATGGACCGTCCAGCCCGCCTTCACGCCCTGACGGAAGAACTACGCCGCGCGGGGGACCGGGGCCGGACCGCGGAGCAGTTGGCGGCGCAGTTCGAGGTGACCGCCCGGACGATCAAGCGGGACGTCGCCGTGCTGCAGTCCTCGGGCGCCCCGATCTGGGCCAGTGCCGGGCCGGGTGGGGGATACGGGATCATCGGGAACGGCACGTTACCGCCCGTGAATTTCACTCCCGCTCAAGCGGTCTCGGTGGCACTGGCCCTGACGGCGTTTCGCGATGCTCCGTTCGCGACCGACGGCCGCGCCGCGCTGGCCAAGCTGCTCGACGTGATGGATTCCGAGTCGAGGGAGCGGGTGGAGCGCCTCGGCGCGAAGGTGTGGATCCGCCGAGACGCCGACACGGCGAGCGCGGAACCACGCGTCCGCCGCGTCGTCGAAGACGGATTGCAGCGCGAACTGATGGTGTCGCTCCGATATGTGGACCGGGACGGCGAGCGCACCGAACGGGTCGTCGAACCGCACCTTCTCGCTCACACGAGGGGATCGTGGTTCCTCATCGCGTGGTGCCTGAGCCGGGCGGGTGTGCGGTGGTTCCGGCTGGACCGGGTGTCCGACGCCACCCTCACCGGCCGGTCGTTCGTCCCGCGCGATCCGAGCCTTTTCGGCGAACCGCCTGCCGACGCGCGCAGCGTGTTCGAACGGTGAGATTCGATCAGAGCGCGCGGGCGGCGGCCACGGATCGGTTCAGCAATGCGACGAGAACCGACTCGTCGACGTCGGCGAGCTTCTTGACGTAGAGGCAGCCCTTGCCGAGTGTGTGCTTGCCGAGTGCGGCGAATTCGGCCTCGTGCTCGGTGAAGTCGAGCGAGAGGTACAGGGTGAGTGCCGCGGCCCGGGGCGAGAAGCCGATCAGTGCGGTATCGCCCTCGTGTCCGCTGGCATACCTGTAGTGGCGGGAGCCGAACCCGACGATGCTCGTGCCCCACATCGCGGCGGGCTCTCCGCTCGCAGCGGTGAGCAGCTCCACCAGTCGTACGCTGTCGGCGCGCTTGACCGGGTCGGCGATCGTGGCGAGGAACTCGTCGACGCCGGCAGGCGTCTGCGCGGTCTTGTTGCGGCTCGCCATGTCAGTACACGGGGCCGGTGTACTTCTCGCCCGGACCCTTGCCCGGCTCGTCCGGGTGCGAGGACGCTTCGCGGAACGCCCGCTGCAGCGCCTGGAGGCCTTCGCGGATCGGTCCCGCGTGCGGTCCGAGGTACTCGATGGACGCGGTCACCAGGCCGGCGAGGGCGGTGATGACCCGCCTGGCCTCGTCGAGGTCGCGGTGGGGGCTGGAGTCGGGGTCGGCGTCGGACAGGCCGAGCTTCTCGGCTGCCGAACTCATGAGCATGACCGCGGCGCGGCTGATGACCTCGACCGAGGGAACGTCGGCCAGTTCCCGGACGTCGGTATTCTGGTCACCGTCGGTCGGGGTGCCGTCGTTCGGGGTGTGATCGATGTTGTCCGTCATGCCTTAGAGGATTCCACCAGGGCCCTGTGGCGCAACGTCCCGGTATCGATTAGCTCGCGACGTGCGCAAATGTTACTCTTGACGCAACGACCGCCTTCGGATTTGTCGGGGGCAGCAAGTGGAGTCCGACTCCCACCTCTGCGCGGCAGGTAAAACTGCAGTTCAGTGGTCCGGTCGCTCGGTCCGAGGTTACTCGGTTCGAGTTCCTCGAATGTGAGGAGATGAGGGATCGGCGTGAGCCGTGAGTTCGTCTGATCGGTCGACATCGGGCCCCGCATGGTGAGAGTCATTCACCGCCGCGGGGCTTTTTTGTTGGGAATCCGGGCGTACGGGCTGCTGGCGGTCTCGAGACAAGACCGTTCAACCTAGGAGGCCCCATCAGCACTGAGACCCGCATCAACGATCGCATCCGAGTTCCCGAGGTCCGCCTCGTCGGACCCGGAGGTGAACAGGTTGGCATCGTGCGTGTTGAAGATGCACTCCGCTTGGCCCTCGAGGCCGATCTCGACCTGGTCGAGGTGGCCCCCGACGCTCGCCCGCCGGTCTGCAAGATCATGGACTACGGCAAGTTCAAGTACGAGGCCGCGCAGAAGGCGCGTGAGTCGCGCAAGAACCAGCAGCTCACGGTCATCAAGGAGCAGAAGCTCCGCCCCAAGATCGACGATCACGACTACGAGACGAAGAAGCGCAACGTCGTGCGCTTCCTCGAAGCGGGATCCAAGGTCAAGGTCACGATCATGTTCCGCGGACGTGAGCAGTCGCGTCCGGAGCTCGGATTCCGGCTGCTGCAGCGTCTCGGTGCAGACGTCGCGGATCTCGGGTTCGTGGAGACGTCCGCCAAGCAGGACGGTCGAAACATGACGATGGTGCTCGCTCCGCACAAGGGCGCGAAGACCCGTGTGAAGGCGCAGGAAAGCGCCGCTGCGCCGCCGGCGCAGCGGGCAACTCCCGCGCCGGCCGCACCGGCACAGGCTCCGGCGGCACCTGCGGAGCAGGCGGGCGACAGTGCGCCCGGCGAAGCGCCGACCAGCTAGTCCGACTACACCAGCACGACCCGGATCACGGTCCGGATACAGAGAACTGAGGACTCCATGCCCAAGTCGAAGACCCACAGCGGCACCGCGAAGCGATTCAAGGTGTCCGGCAGCGGAAAGATCCTGCGCCAGAAGGCCGGTCGCCGCCACCTGCTCGAGCACAAGGCCACGAAGGTGACCCGTCGCCTCGATGGCGTGGCTGTCGTCAGCAAGGCTGACACTCCTCGCATCAAGCGCCTGCTCGACATCTGAGTCGACACCCTTTTACTGACCACCCGGGGCAGCTCACCGCCCCAAGATTGACAGGATTTTTCAGTGGCACGCGTAAAGAGGGCGGTAAACGCCCAGAAGAAGCGTCGTTCGATTCTCGAAGCCTCCAGCGGCTACCGCGGACAGCGCTCGCGCCTGTACCGCAAGGCGAAGGAACAGCAGCTCCACTCGCTGACCTACGCCTACCGTGACCGCCGTGCGCGCAAGGGCGACTTCCGCAAGCTGTGGATCACGCGTATCAACGCTGCTGCACGGGCGAACGACATCACGTACAACCGCCTGATCCAGGGTCTGCGTCTGGCCGAGATCGAGGTCGACCGCAAGAACCTCGCCGAGCTGGCCGTGTCCGACGCGGCGGCGTTCGCCGGCCTCGTGGCCCTCGCCAAGGCGGCGCTCCCGGCTGACGTGAACGCTCCGGCCGGAGAAGCGGCCTGAGTCTCGCAGCACCCCGGCCTTCAGAGCCCCGGCCTTCAGAGCCTCGGAAACGACCCGTGGACCCGCTCACCGAGCGCACTCCACGGGTCGTTTCTGCTGTCAAGCTGCTGCGCACCGCGGAACGCCGCAAGGTCGGGCGCTTCCTGGTGGAGGGCGAGAACTCCGTCGGCGAGGCACTCGACACCCGTCCCGTGCACGATCTCTTCTACACCGAGGACGCCGAGCAGCGGTACGCGAGGCTGATCGACCGGGCACACACGGCGGGCGTCCGTACGTCGTTGGTGACGGACCGGGCGGTTCGAGCGCTCAGCGACACGGTGACCCCGCCGGGTCTCGTCGCGGTGTGCGATCTCCTCGACGTTCCGCTGGCGGAGGCGATCGGACCCGGAACCCGTCTGCTCGCGGTCCCGGTGGCGGTCGCGGAGCCGGGTAACGCGGGCACCGTCATCCGGGTCGCGGACGCGGTGGGCGCGGACGCGGCCATTCTCGCGGGCGACAGCGTCGACCCGCACAACGGCAAATGCGTCCGGGCGTCCGCCGGAAGCCTGTTCCACCTTCCGGTGGTGCGTGAACGGGACACCGCGGCGGTCCTCGACAGCATCAGCGCGGCGGGAATTCAATTGTTCGCCACGGCGGCAGACGGCGAGGTCGATCTGGACGACGCCGACGAACTGCTGGCCCGCCCCACGGCGTGGCTGTTCGGCAACGAGGCCCACGGCCTCGACGCGGCCACGTCCGCGCGAGCCGATCACCGGGTGCGGATTCCGATCCACGGTCGAGCCGAGAGCCTCAACCTGGCGACGGCGGCGTCGATCTGCCTGTATTCGAGCGCGCGGGTCCAGAATCGCAAGCGAACCGACAGCTGAACCGGCGAAAATCGGATCGCATAGGATTTGACGGCGAGCTGTTTCGGTTTCGTCGAGAGTGTTGACTGAAAGAACTTAAGGAGTGGCACCGGTCGTGGCTAAAAAAGAGGGCGCTGCCTCCACGGGCGTCGAAGGCGGCGCGGTCGATGCGAGTGCGCTCACCGAGGACGCTCTGACTGCGGCAGCGGAGAGCGCCGAGAAGGCGTTCGCGTCGGTGGCGGATCTCGACGACCTGGCGAAGGCCAAGGTCGAGCACATGGGCGACAAGTCGCCGATCGCCCTCGCCCGACGCGGACTCGGAGCCCTCCCTGGCAAGGAGAAGGCGGACGCGGGCAAGCGCGTGAACGTCGTCCGCACCCGGATCAGTGCGGCGTTCGACGAGCGCCGCGCCGTCCTGCTCGCCGAACGGGACGCGGCCGTGCTCGTGGCCGAGGCCATCGACGTGACCCTGCCGTCGCAGCGTCAGCCGGTGGGCGCCCGCCACCCGATCAGCATCATCTCCGAGCAGGTCGAGGACGTGTTCGTCGCGATGGGCTGGGAAGTCGCCGAGGGCCCGGAGGTGGAGACCGAGCACTTCAACTTCGATGCCCTCAACTTCCTGCCCGATCACCCCGCGCGGACGATGCAGGACACGTTCCACATCGCACCGGAGGGCTCGCGCCAGGTGCTCCGCACGCACACGTCGCCGGTACAGGTGCGGACCATGCTCTCGCGCGAGGTGCCGATCTACGTGGTGTGCCCCGGGCGGACGTTCCGCACCGACGAACTCGACGCAACCCACACCCCGGTCTTCTCTCAGGTGGAGGGTCTCGCCGTCGACAAGGGCCTCACCATGGCCCACCTGCGCGGCACGCTCGACGCGTTCGCCCGCGCACTGTTCGGTCCCGAGACCCGCACCCGGATGCGCCCGAACTACTTCCCGTTCACGGAACCGTCCGCCGAGGTGGACGTCTGGTTCCCGAACAAGAAGGGTGGCGCAGGCTGGGTCGAGTGGGGCGGCTGCGGAATGGTCAACCCGAATGTGCTGCGCGCCTCCGGCATCGACCCCGACGTGTACACCGGGTTCGCGTTCGGCATGGGGCTCGAGCGCACACTCCAGTTCCGGAACGGGATCCCGGACATGCGCGACATCGTCGAGGGCGACGTGCGGTTCACGCTGCCCTTCGGTGTCCAGGGCTGACTTCGCGTCACCCGAATCCCGCCCACCACAGTCACGACATCTTCACGAACGAGAGAGCTGAGCAGACGTGCGAGTAGCGCAATCCTGGCTGACCGAGATCCTCCAGCGTGCCACCCCGGACTGGGACGTCACCGCCGAGGAACTCGACGCAGGTTTCGTCCGGGTCGGGCTCGAGGTCGAGGAAGTCGACCGGCTCGAACCCGTCGACGGCCCCCTCGTGGTCGGCAAGGTTCTCGAGATCACCGAGCTCACCGAGTTCAAGAAGCCGATCCGCTTCTGCAAGGTGGATGTGGGGGCGGCCGAACCGCAGGGCATCGTGTGCGGCGCCCGGAACTTCGCCGTAGGCGACCTCGTGGTGGTCGCACTCCCCGGCGCAGTCCTTCCCGGTGGTTTCGCCATCGCGTCCCGCAAGACGTACGGGCAGGTCTCCGACGGGATGATCTGCTCGGTGGCCGAACTCGGCATCGGCAAGGACCACTCGGGCATCCTCGTCCTCGAGCCGGGCACCGCGCTCCCCGGCGCGGACGCCAACGAGTTGATGGGCCTGCACGACACGGTCATCGAACTCAACATCACCCCGGACCGCGGCTACTGCTTCTCCGTCCGCGGGCTCACCCGTGAACTGGCGTGCGGGTTCGACCTCGACTTCGCCGACCCGGCGTCGGTGGCGCCGTACCCGGCGGAGGGGGAGGCCTGGCCGATCCGCGTCGAGCCGGAGTCGAAGGCGACGCGTTTCGCCGCCCGCCGGGTGACGGGTATCGATCCGAAGGCGGTCAGCCCGTGGTGGCTGCAGCGCCGCCTGCTGCTGTCGGGGGTCCGCCCGATCTCGCCGGCCGTCGACGTCACCAATTACGTTCTGCTCGAACTGGGCCAGCCGCTGCACGCGTTCGATGCCGCGAAGATCAGCGGCGAACTCGTCGTGCGCCGCGCGGTGGCGGGGGAGAAGCTGACCACTCTCGACGAGACCGAGCGCGTCCTCGACCCCGAGGACGTCGTGATCTCGGACGATTCGGGCGTCGTGTCGCTGGCCGGGATCATGGGTGGCGCGTCCACCGAGGTCGGGTCGGAAACCACCGACATCCTGCTCGAGGCGGCCACGTGGGATCCGCTCGCGGTGTTCAAGACCGCGCGCAGGCACAAGCTGTCGAGCGAGGCCAGCAAGCGTTTCGAGCGTGTGGTCGACCCCGAGATCCCCGTCGCGGCACTGGACCGGGCGGCCGCGCTGCTCGTCGACATCGCCGGCGGGCGGGTCGAGCCGGCGCTCACCGACATCGGTGAGGTCACCCCGCACGAGCCCATCCACATGGACATCGACCTCCCCGACCGCGTGGCGGGTGTCGACTACCCCACCGGCACCGCTGCGCGCCGGCTCACGCAGATCGGCTGCAACGTCGAGGTCGGGGTCAGCGACAGCGGACACGGTCAGCTCGTCGCCGGTCCGCCGTCCTGGCGGCCCGATCTGGTGCAGCCCGCCGACCTGGTGGAGGAGGTGCTGCGCCTCGAGGGGCTCGAGAAGATTCCGTCGGTGCTGCCCGCAGCCCCCGCGGGTCGTGGGTTGACTCCGGCGCAGCGCCGCAAACGCGCGGTCGGCCGGGCTCTGGCGTTCTCGGGATACGTCGAGATCCTGCCTCCGGTCTTCCTTCCCACGGCGATATTCGACACGTGGGGCCTGGACCCCGAGGATCCGCGTAGGAACACCAGCACGGTGCTGAACCCGCTCGAATCGGATCGGCCGGAACTGGCCACCACGCTCCTTCCCGGACTTCTCGAGGTTCTCGCGCGCAACGTCTCCCGCGGTCAGCGCGACCTGTCGCTGTTCGGCATCGCGCAGGTCGTGCTGCCCGGCGCCGACACCAAGCCGGTCGAGGCACTGCCGGTGGATCGCCGCCCGACCGACGAACAGATCACGGCACTGCTGCAGTCGTTGCCGGACCAGCCGGTGCACGTGGCGGCGGTGCTCACGGGGCAGCGTGAGCCGAGCGGCCCGTGGGGCGCGGGACGCGCAGCCGACGCCACCGACGCGTTCGCCGCCGCCCGGACGGTCGCTGCCGCCGCCGGTGTCGAACTGGAGTTCCGCGCGACGCAATACCTGCCGTGGCACCCGGGCCGCGGCGCGGAACTGCTCGTGAACGGTGTCGTCGTCGGCCACGCGGGCGAGTTGCATCCCGCCGTGCTCGAGCGCGCCGGGCTTCCCCCGCGGACGAGTGCCGTGGAGATCGATCTGGACGCCCTGCCGCTGGTGGAGAACCTGCCCGCGCCGAAGGTCTCACCCTTCCCCGCGGTCCTTCAGGACGTGGCGGTCGTGGTCGACACGGCGGTACCCGCCGCCGAGGTCCAGGCGGCCCTGCGGTCGGGTGGAGGAGAGCTCCTCGAGGACATCCGGCTGTTCGACGTGTTCGAAGGTGCGCAGGTCGGGGAGGGCCGGAAGTCGCTGGCGTTCGCGCTGCGATTCCGCGGCGTCGACCGCACCCTGACCGAGGACGAGGCGAGCGCCGCCCGCGACGCCGCGGTGGCCGCGGCGTCCGCTGCCGTGGGTGCCGAACTGCGCAGCTGACCCGTAGCCTGGGTGGAGGGCCCGAGGCGGTGAGGAGCAGTGCGATGACCGAAGTGCGCGACGTCGTGGCGGCGGCGAGTCAGTTGACCGACGCCGAGTTCCTCGAGGTGGTGCGCGCGGTGGCCGCGGGTCGTCCGGGTCTCGGGGCGCTCCTCGCGGCGGTGGACGTGGGCGCGGCGATTCCGGCCGAGGATCCGGTGACCGCGGAGGTCGTGCCCCACATCGCGCCCGCTGTGCCCGAGCCGGACTACACGCCGGGCGGGGTCCCGACGTTAGACCGCGTGCGTGAGCGGATCGAGGGCCGGTTCGGGACGGCGATGGGCTCCTCCGAACTCGCGCACGACAGCCCGTCGGGGCAGTCGCTGGACGAGGCGTGGGAGAAGCGGGAGAAGGCGGGAAAGGCCAAGCTCGACGAGATTCGGCGGTCGCTCGGCAAGCAGTGACCACGCATTCCGTCCCGTCGAGAGACCGCGGTGTGTATTAGCTTGCATGATGATGCATAATCAATCGTATGACTGAGCACGCGGGAAAACCGATCAGGATTGCCGTCGCCGGCGCGAGCGGATACGCCGGTGGCGAAGTGCTGCGTCTGCTGCTGGGGCACCCGTCGTATGCGGACGGTTCGCTCGTCATCGGCGCGCTCACTGCCGGCGGCAACGCCGGATCGACTCTGGGCTCGCACCATCCGCACCTGCTTCCGCTCGCCGAACGAGTGCTCGAGGACACCACCGTCGAGACGCTCGCCGGGCACGACGTGGTGTTTCTCGGTCTGCCGCACGGCAATTCGGCGCAGTACGCGAAGGCGCTGCCCGAGTCCACGGTCATCATCGACTGCGGCGCCGACTTCCGGCTGACGAACGCCGAGGACTGGGAGCGGTACTACAAGAGCCCGCACGCAGGCAGCTGGCCGTACGGACTCCCGGAACTGCCGGGTGCCCGCGAGAAACTCGTCGGCGCCACACGCATCGCCGTCCCCGGGTGCTTCCCGACGGTGTCGAGTCTGGCGATGGCCCCGGCGGTCGCGGCGGGTGTCGTCGAACCGCGGGTCACGATCGTCGCCGTCACCGGTGCCTCCGGCGCGGGCCGCGCACCCAAGGCCGACCTGCTCGGCTCCGAGGTGATGGGTTCGGTCCGTGCCTACGGTGTCGGCGGCGTGCACCGCCACACCCCGGAGATCATCCAGAACCTCTCCGAACTCGCCGGTCAGCGCGTCACCGTGTCGTTCACCCCCGTGCTGGCGCCGATGCCGCGTGGCATCCTCGCCACCTGCACCGCGGCCACCACGGCGTCCGAGGACGAGGTGCGCGCGATCTACGAAAAGGCGTACGCGGACGAGCCGTTCGTGCACGTCCTGCCCCAGGGTGTGCTGCCGCAGACCGGTGCCGTCGTCGGATCGAACGCGGTCCAGATCGCGGTGACGGTCGACGCCGATGCCGGTCAAATCGTCGTGGTCGCGGTGATCGACAACCTTGCGAAGGGCACCGCCGGCGGAGCGGTGCAATCGATGAATCTTGCGCTTGGACTACCCGAGACCGCCGGTCTCTCGACAGTGGGAGTTGCCCCGTGAGCAGTGACAGCACGATCGATCCGCACCCGACCCGGGAGGTCGCCGGCGGCACCCTGGTCCGAACCCAGGGAGTGTCGGGGCCCGCGGGCTTCCGCGCGGCCGGGATCAAGGCGGGTATCAAGGCGAGCGGCAACGCCGACCTGGCTCTCGTCGTCAACGAGGGACCCGAGCTCGCGGCGGCCGGCGTCTTCACCGCGAACAAGGTGAAGGCCGCCCCCGTGCTGTGGTCGCAGCAGGTGCTCACCACGGGCAGGCTGCGCGCCGTCGTGCTCAATTCCGGTGGGGCCAACGCGTGCACGGGTGCGGGCGGGTTCCAGGACGCGCACAAGACGGCCGAGGAAGTGGCATCCGCGCTGAGCAACTGGGGAACCGAGACCGGAGCCGTCGAGGTCGCGGTGTGTTCCACCGGTCTGATCGGCGACCGCCTGCCGATGGAGAAGGTCCTGGCCGGGGTCACGGAGGCGGTGCACGAACTCGCCGGGGGAATCTCGGGTGGCACCGACGCCGCGTACGCGATCATGACCACCGACACGGTGCCGAAGCAGGCCGCCCTGCACCATGCGGACAAGTGGAACGTGGGCGGAATGGCGAAGGGCGCAGGCATGCTGGCCCCCGCGCTGGCGACGATGCTGTGCGTCGTGACGACCGACGCCGTCGCGACCGCGGCGCAACTCGACGCTGCGCTGCGGGCGGCCACCCGGGTGACGTTCGATCGGCTGGACGTCGACGGTGCCACGTCGACCAACGACACGGTGCTGCTGCTGGCGTCCGGTGCGAGCAACGTGACACCGACCCAGGACGAACTGAATGCGGCCGTGACGGCCGTCTGCGACGATCTGGCCGATCAGATGATGGCCGACGCGGAGGGCGTCACCAAGCGGGTGCGGATCACGGTCCGCGGCGCGGTCAGCGAGGACGACGCCCTGATCGGCGCCCGGACGGTGGCGCGGGACAGTCTCGTCAAGACGGCGCTGTTCGGATCCGACCCCAACTGGGGCCGGGTACTCGCCGCCATCGGCATCGCGCCGATCGAACTGGACCCCGACACGATCTCGGTGTCGTTCAACGGCGCCCCCGTCTGCATCGACGGCGTCGGCGCACCGGGTGCGCGGGATGTGGACCTGAGCGACATCGACATCTCCCTGGACATCGACCTCGGTCTGGGCGAGCACGCCGTGACCATCCGGACCACCGACCTGTCGCACGCGTATGTCGAAGAGAACTCGGCGTATTCGTCATGACAGCGACCAGCGAGGCACTCAGCGGCATCACCGATCACCAGAAGGCGCACGTCCTGGCGGAGGCTCTGCCGTGGCTGCAGCAGTTCCGTGACAAGGTCGTCGTCGTGAAGTACGGCGGCAACGCCATGGTCGACGACGCGCTGAAGACGGCGTTCGCGGCCGACATGGCGTTCCTGCGGACGGTCGGAATTCAGCCGGTCGTCGTGCACGGCGGCGGCCCCCAGATCAATGCCATGCTCGGAAAGCTCGGCATGACAGGCGAATTCAAGGGCGGCTTCCGCGTCACCACTCCCGAGGTCATGGACGTCGTCCGGATGGTGCTGTTCGGTCAGGTCGGCCGCGAACTGGTCGGACTGATCAACGCGCACGGACCGTACGCCGTCGGCATCTCCGGTGAGGACGCGCACCTGTTCACCGCCACCAAGCGCACCGTGATGGTCGAGGGCACGCCGACCGACATCGGTCTCGTCGGCGACGTCACGACGGTGAACCCGGAGGCCGTCCTGGATCTGATCCGTGCGGGCCGAATTCCCGTGGTGTCCACCATCGCCCCCGACTCGGACGGTGTGGTGCACAACATCAACGCCGACACCGCCGCCGCCGCGCTCGCCGAGGCCATCGGCGCCGAGAAGCTCGTGGTCCTCACGGATGTCGAAGGGCTGTACACGAACTGGCCGGACCGCGATTCGCTGGCCACCGAGATCGACGTGGACGCGCTCGCGCAACTGCTGCCCAGCCTCGACGCCGGCATGGTGCCCAAGATGGAGGCCTGCCTGCGCGCCGTCCGCGGCGGCGTGCCCACCGCGCACGTCATCGACGGCCGCGTCGCCCATTCCGTTCTGCTCGAACTGTTCACCGGCGAGGGCATCGGCACGATGGTCACGCCCGGCCCGACTTCACCTACCGAGGGAGTTGCCTCATGACCGGAACCCCGGAACTCCAGCAGCGCTGGTCCGGCGCTCTGATGAACACGTACGGCGTCCCCCGGGTGGCACTGACGCGTGGTCAGGGAGCGGTGCTGACCGACGCCGACGGCAAGGAGTACGTCGACTTCCTCGCCGGCATCGCCGTCAACATCCTCGGGCACGCGCACCCGGCGATCATCGAGGCCGTCACGACGCAGTTGTCGACCCTCGGGCACGTGTCGAACCTGTACGCCAGCGAGCCGGCGATCGAACTGGCCGAGAAGCTGCTGTCCCACCTGGGCGCCCCCGGACGTGTCTTCCTGTGCAATTCCGGCACCGAGGCCAACGAGGCGGCGTTCAAGCTCGCGCGGGCCACGGGCCGATCGAAGATCATCGCCGCGGAGAACTCCTTTCACGGCCGGACGATGGGTGCTCTCGCGCTCACCGGCCAGGCCGCCAAGCGCGCGCCGTTCGAGCCGATGCCCCCGGGTGTCGAGCACGTGCCGTACGGCGATCTCGACGCACTCGATCGCGCCGTCGACGCCGACACCGCTGCCGTGTTCCTGGAGCCGATGATGGGTGAGGGCGGTGTCGTCGTTCCGCCGGAGGGATACCTCGCGGGCGCACGGCGGATTACCGCCGATCGCGGCGCCCTGCTCGTGCTCGACGAAGTGCAGACCGGGATCGGGCGCACGGGCTGGTTCTACGCACACCAGGCGGTCGGGATCGTGCCCGACGTCATGACCCTCGCGAAGGGTCTCGGTGGCGGGATGCCGATCGGCGCGTGCATCGCGACCGGCGCGGCCGCGGACCTGTTCGGGCCGGGCAAGCACGGCACGACGTTCGGCGGGAACCCCGTCTGCGCGTCGGCGGCGCTCGCCGTGCTGCGGACGATCGCCGAGGACGACCTCATCTCCCGCGCCGACACGCTCGGCAAGTCGCTGTCGGCCGGCATCGAAGGTCTCGGACATCCGCTGATCGACCACGTTCGCGGCGCCGGGCTGCTGCTCGGCATCGTCCTGACCCAGGACGTGGCCCCCGCGGTGGAGAACAGCGCGCGCGAGGCCGGATACCTGATCAACGCCGCGCAACCGGGCGTCGTCCGGCTGGCTCCGCCCCTGGTCCTCACGGACGATCAGGCCGAAGGTTTCGTCGCGGCGCTGCCCGCGATTCTCGACAACGCGCAATCGGCCGCTCAGCCGGGAAAGCAGTGACGACCGTGGTGAAACATTTTCTCCGGGACGACGACCTCACCCCTGCACAGCAGGCCGAAGTCCTCGAACTCGCCGCCAGGCTGAAGAAGGCTCCGTTCGCGGAGCGTCCGCTCGAAGGCCCCCGTGGGGTCGGCGTGATCTTCGAGAAGAATTCGACGCGCACCCGGTTCTCGTTCGAGATGGGCATCGCGCAGCTCGGCGGTCACGCGATCGTCGTCGACGGTCGCAGCACCCAACTCGGCCGCGAGGAGACGCTGCAGGACACGGGCCGTGTCCTGTCGCGGTACGTCGACGCCGTGGTGTGGCGCACGTTCGGGCAGAAGCGGCTCGAGGCGATGGCGTCCGGCGCCGACGTCCCGATCGTCAACGCGCTGTCCGACGAGTTCCACCCGTGCCAGGTCCTGGCCGATCTGCAGACGCTCGTGGAGCGGAAGGGTTCGCTGAAGGGGCTGAAGCTCACCTACCTCGGCGACGGCGCCAACAACATGGCGCACTCGCTGATGCTGGGCGGTGTGACCGCCGGCGTCAACGTGACCATCGCCAGCCCCGAGGGATTCGCGCCCCTGCCGTGGGTGGTCGAGGCAGCCCGGGCGCGGGCGGCCGAGACCGGCGCGACCATCACCCTCACCGGTGACCCACAGACGGCGGTCGTCGGCGCGGATGCACTCGTCACCGACACCTGGACGTCGATGGGCCAGGAGAACGACGGGCTCGACCGCGTCGGCCCGTTCCGCCCGTTCCAGATCAACGAGGCGCTGCTCGCAAAGGCCGACGCCGACGCGGTGGTCCTGCACTGCCTGCCCGCCCACCGCGGGGAGGAGATCACCGACGACGTCCTCGACGGACCGCAGAGCGTCGTCTGGGACGAGGCGGAGAACCGGCTGCACGCACAGAAGGCACTGCTCGTGTGGCTGCTCGCACAGCGAACCGGGGACCGTCCGTGAGTGCGGCACCTCCGCAGAGTGCAGGTGCGGCTCAGCCGCAGCGTGCAGGTGCGGCACCGCCGCAGCGTGCAAGTGCGGCACCGCCGCAGCGCCCCGCGAACGCGGCGACGGCACCCACACGGGCGGGACGGCAGGCACGCATCGTCGCGATCCTGTCGAACAACCCGGTCCGCAGCCAGACCGAACTCGCGGCGCTGCTCGCCGCCGAGGGCATCGACGCCACCCAGGCCACGCTGTCGCGGGATCTCGAGGAACTGGGTGCCGTGAAGCTTCGCGCCGCAGACGGCGGCGCCGGGGTCTACGTGGTGCCCGAGGACGGAAATCCCGTCCGCGGCGTCTCCGGCGGAACCGACCGGCTGTCGCGGTTGCTGGGGGAGTTACTGGTATCGACCGATGCCAGTGGCAACATGGCGGTGCTGCGAACTCCCCCGGGGGCAGCGCACTATCTGGCGAGTGCACTCGATCGGGCATCATTACCTGACGTCGTGGGAACCATCGCGGGGGATGACACCATTCTCGTGGTGGCACGGGAGCCGCTGAGCGGGGCGGAACTCGCGGCCAAGATCGAATCCCTCGCCTGACAACTGAATCATCTCTACAGATCTTCAACCTAAGGAGCACAAGGACCATGGCCGATCGCGTCGTACTCGCCTACTCGGGCGGGCTGGACACCTCAGTCGCCATCAGCTGGATCGGCAAGGAGACGGGCAAGGAAGTTGTTGCTGTCGCCATCGATCTCGGCCAGGGCGGCGAGGACATGGAGGTCGTGCGTCAGCGTGCACTCGACTGCGGTGCGGTCGAGTCGGTCGTGGTGGATGCGCGCGACGAGTTCGCCGACGAATACTGCCTGCCGACCATCCAGGCCAACGCCCTCTACATGGACCGCTACCCGCTCGTGTCGGCCATCAGCCGCCCGCTGATCGTCAAGCACCTCGTCGAGGCCGCGCGTGCCCACGGCGGCACCACGGTCGCGCACGGCTGCACCGGCAAGGGCAACGACCAGGTCCGGTTCGAGGTCGGCTTCGGATCGCTCGCCCCCGACCTGGACGTCATCGCACCGGTCCGCGACTACGCGTGGACCCGGGAGAAGGCGATCGCGTTCGCCGAGGAGAACGAGATCCCGATCAACGTCTCCAAGAAGTCGCCGTTCTCGATCGACCAGAACGTGTGGGGCCGCGCCGTCGAGACCGGGTTCCTCGAGGACCTGTGGAACGCGCCGACCAAGGACGTCTACGACTACACGCAGGACCCGACCGTCAACTGGCAGGCACCCGACGAGCTGATCATCAGCTTCGAGGCCGGCCGGCCCGTCGCGATCGACGGCAAGCCGGTCAGCGTCCTCGAAGCGATCCAGGAGCTCAACCGCCGCGCCGGCGCTCAGGGTGTCGGCCGCCTCGACGTCGTCGAGGACCGTCTCGTCGGCATCAAGAGCCGTGAGATCTACGAGGCTCCCGGAGCGATGGTCCTCATCCACGCCCACCAGGAACTCGAGCACGTCACGCAGGAACGCGAACTCGGCCGCTACAAGCGTCAGACCGAGCAGCGCTGGAGCGAGCTGGTGTACGACGGCCTCTGGTTCTCCCCGCTGAAGGTCGCGCTGGACACGTTCATCGAGAAGACGCAGGAACGCGTCTCCGGCGACATCCGGCTTGTGCTGCACGGCGGTGCGATCATCGTCAACGGCCGCCGCAGCAACGAGTCGCTGTACGACTTCAACCTGGCGACCTACGACGAGGGCGACACGTTCGACCAGTCCTACGCCAAGGGATTCGTGCAGATCCACGGACTGTCCTCGAAGGTCGCGGCGAAGCGCGATCTGGGCCTCTAGGTATGAGTGCTCACGGCACCAACGAAGGAGCCCTCTGGGGCGGCCGGTTCGAGTCCGGACCGGCCGCCGCCATGGCGGCGCTGAGCAAGTCCACCCACTTCGACTGGGTGCTGGCCCCGTACGACGTGCGCGCGTCCCAGGCGCATGCCCGGGTGCTGCACAAGGCCGGCCTGCTCGGTGACGAGGACCTGGCGGCGATGCTCGACGGTCTCGGCAGGCTCGCGGCGGACGTCGCGAGCGGCGAGTTCGTCCCGAGCGAATCCGACGAGGACGTGCACGGGGCGCTCGAGCGCGGGCTGATCGATCGGGTCGGTCCGGAGGTCGGGGGACGCCTGCGCGCCGGGCGTTCGCGCAACGATCAGGTGGCGACGCTGTTCCGGATGTGGCTGCGGGACGCCGTCCGCCGGGTGGCGGCGGGTGTTCTCGACGTCGTCGATGCCCTCGCGACGCAGGCAGCCGCGCACCCCTCCGCGGTGATGCCGGGCAAGACCCACCTGCAGGCCGCGCAGCCGGTGCTGCTCGCGCACCACCTGCTGGCGCACACGCATCCGTTGCTTCGTGACGTTCAGCGGCTGCGGGACTTCGACGTGCGGGCGGCCGTGTCGCCGTACGGTTCCGGAGCGCTGGCCGGCTCGTCACTCGGACTCGATCCCGAGGCGATCGCCGCGGAACTCGCCTTCGATTCGTCGGCCGAGAACTCGATCGACGCCACGTCGTCGCGGGACTTCGCGGCCGAGGCGGCGTTCGTGCTCGCGATGATCGGCGTCGACCTGTCGCGGATGGCCGAGGAGGTGATCCTGTGGAGCACTCCGGAATTCGGCTACATCACGCTCGCCGACGCCTGGTCGACCGGCTCGTCGATCATGCCGCAGAAGAAGAACCCGGACGTGTCCGAGCTCACCCGCGGCAAGTCCGGGCGGCTGATCGGTAACCTGACGGGTCTGCTGGCCACCCTGAAGGCGCAGCCGCTCGCGTACAACCGGGATCTGCAGGAGGACAAGGAGCCGGTCTTCGATTCGGTGGCGCAGCTCGAGTTGCTGCTCCCGGCGATCACCGGACTGGTCTCCACTCTCGAATTCCACACGGACCGAATGGCGGAACTGGCACCGGCGGGATTCACGCTGGCCACCGACATCGCCGAGTGGCTCGTTCGTCAGGGCGTCCCGTTCCGGGTCGCGCACGAGGCGGCGGGGGCGTGCGTCCGCGTTGCCGAGGCGCGGGGCGTCGGACTCGAGGATCTCACCGACGACGAACTCGCCGGGGTCGATCCGGCGCTCACTCCGGACGTGCGGGAGGTGCTCACCGTCGAGGGCTCGATCGCCTCGCGTAACGCCCGCGGCGGTACGGCCGGTATCCGTGTGGCCGAACAGTTGGGCGGGGTCCGTCAGCTGTCCGAGTCGCTGCGTGAGTGGTGTCGATGACGCCCGTGTCGGACGCCCCGGATTAGGGGCTGTGTGACGCGTCGAGCGCAGTAGGGTGAGGGCGGGCGGCAGTGAGACGTGCGTCACGGTTCGAGAGTCTGGGAGAGTGTTCGTGGGACTGAATACCGAAACGGTGATGGGCCCGATCCGTCGCGTGGTGGCGACGGCGCAGAACGGGTTGGAGGTAGTTCGCCTCGGCGGACTCGAGACGGACCTCACCACGTCGCCGTTCGAGGTGGTCGAACGCGCACCGATGTATCGGCTCCGCAGGTATTTCCCCGACACCGACCCTGCCGACGCCGGGCCCCCCATCGTCCTGGTCCCGCCGATGATGATGTCGGCCGACGTCTACGACGTGACCCGGGATCAAGGCGCAGTCGGCATCCTGCACTCGATGGGGATCGACCCGTGGGTGGTCGACTTCGGATCGCCGGATTCCGAAGAGGGCGGGTGGGATCGGAATCTCGCCGACCACATCGTCGCGATCAGCGAGATCATCGACCAGGTGCGGGCGCACACCGGTCGCGACGTCTACCTGTCCGGATACTCGCAGGGCGGCATGTTCGCCTACCAGGCCGCCGCCTATCGCCGCAGTCGCAACATCGCCGGCCTCGTGACGTTCGGCAGTCCGGTCGACACGCTCGCCGGGCTGCCGTTCGGCATCCCGGCGGGGTTCGCCACCGACGCTGCCGGCTTCCTCGCGGACCACGTCTTCAACCGGCTCGCGGTGTCGGGGTGGATGGCGCGCACCGGTTTTCAGCTTCTCGATCCCGTCAAGACACTGAAGTCGAGGCTCGACTTCCTGCGTCAGTTGCACGACCGGGAAGCGTTGTTGCCGCGGGAGCAGCAGCGGCGCTTCCTCGCGACGGAGGGCTGGGTGGCGTGGTCCGGTCCTGCTGTTGCGGAGTTGCTCAAGCAGTTCATCGTGCACAACCGCATGATGACCGGCGGGTTCGTGATCAAGGACCAGGTCGTGTCGCTCGCGGAGTTGACCTGCCCCATCCTCGCGTTCGTCGGGGAAGTCGACGACATCGGTCAGCCGTTGGCCGTCCGCGGTATCCGCCGGGCCGCACCACGGGCGAATGTGTACGAATCAACTTTGCGGGCAGGACATTTCGGCCTCGTCGTCGGTTCGGCTGCGGCGACCCACACGTGGCCCACGACCGGGAAATGGGTGCTGTGGAACGAGGGTCTCGGCCCACGGCCCACCAATATCGAGCTCATGCGCTACGACGAACATTTCGGCAGCGAATCCGGAGTCTCCATCAGCGACCGCATCATTCACACCGTGGCGTCGGTCGCCGAGGTCGGCGTCGGTGTCGGCAAGGGGATCAGTGATTTCGCTTCGGGGGCGCTGCGGGGAACGGTGGAGCTGTCCGGCGAGGCCACGCGGGCGCTGCCGCGGCTGGCCCGGCTCGGTCAGATCCAGCCCCACACCCAGATCTCGCTCAGCCGGTTGCTGGCCGAACAGGGGCGGAAGGCGCCGGGCGGCGAGTGCTTCCTCTTCGACAATCGCGTCCACACCTACGCGGCGGTCAATCAGCGGATCGACAACGTGGTGCGCGGCCTGATCCAGGCCGGTGTCCGTCCCGCCGCTCACGTCGGCGTCGTGATGCAGACGCGCCCGAGTGCGCTCGCCGCCATCGCGGCGCTGTCCCGTCTCGGTGCCGTGGCTGTCCTCCTGCCCCCGGGCCGGGAGGTCCACACCGCGATCCGCATCGACGGTGTCGAACGCATCGTCACCGACCCGGAGAATCTCGACGCGGCGATCGCGACCGGGATGCAGGTCCTGGTTCTGGGCGGTGGCGACCAGCGCGACCTCGACGTCGATCCCTCGGCGAACGTCGTGGACCTCGAGAAGATCGACCCCGCCGCAGTGACACTGCCGGGCTGGTACCGGCCCGATCCCGGTCTGGCTCGTGAACTGGCATTCATCATCTGCAGTGAGTCCAACGGCCATTGGGAGACGAAACAGATCACCAATTACCGGTGGGCGCTGTCGGCGTTCGGAACGGCCTCAGCCGCCGATCTGGACCGTGGCGACACCGTATATTGCCTTGCACCCCTGCATCATTCGTCGAGTCTGCTGGCCGCGATCGGTGGTGCCGTGGCAGGTGGCTCCCGGATCGCGCTCTCACGCGGAGTCGATCCCGAGCGGTTCGCCGAGGAAGTCCACCGCTACGGGGTGACCGTGGTGAGCTACACGTGGACGATGATGCGAGAAATCCTCGACGCCGAGAACCTCGCGCTCGACGGCAGTCACCCCGTCCGGCTCTTCATCGGATCCGGAATGCCGCAGGGGTTGTGGCGTCGCACGACGGAGCGGTTCGCACCGGCGAAAGTCCTCGAGTTCTACGCGTCCACCGAGGGCGACGTGGTTCTCGCGAACGTCGCAGGCGCGAAGGTCGGGGCAAAGGGACGCCCCCTCCCGGGGAGCGCGGAGGTCCGGCTCGCGGCCTACGACCCGATCGCCGGCCGACTGCTGGAGGACGAGCAGGGGTTCATCCGGGAATGCCAGGACGACGAGGTCGGTCTGCTCCTCGGCAGGGCGGGCGTGCACGCCGAGATGTCCGGCGGCGCGATGCGGGGGATCTTTGCCGCGGGCGACGCCTGGATTCCGACGGAGAACCTCTTCCGTCGCGACGCCGACGGGGACTACTGGCTGGTCGACCACCGGAAGACCGTCATCGCGACTCCGAGGGGAGCCGTGTTCACCCAGCCGATCGTCGATGCGCTCGTGTCCGTCGATCGCGTCGACCTCGCTGTTGCCTACGGGGTGGAGGTCGGAGGCCGGACACTGGCCGTGGCCGCGTTCACCCTCCGCGAAGGGCGGGCGCCGAGGCTGGCGGAAATCTCCGACGCCTTCGAGGTGCTTCCTCCCGCGCTGCGACCCGACATCATCCAGGTGGTGGAGGACATCCCGCTGGGGTCCTCGTACCGTCCGAACGCCGAGGCGCTGAGCGCGGCCGGACTGCCCAAGCCGGGAACCCGTGTGTGGTACGTCGATCCGGAATCGCAGCAGTACAAGCGACTGACCAAGGCAGTGGCCGCGGAGTTTCAGAACGGCTCGGCCGGGGTGCCTGCCGGTGCGCGGTAACCTGACACTGCTCACCCGAACGGTTGGAGAGGACTTCCGTGGTTATTGATCCGACGTTGCTCGGCATTCTCGCGTGCCCACAGGACAAGGGTCCTCTGCTGTTGGTCGGCGACGAGTTGCTCTACAACCCTCGCCTGCGACGGGCGTATCCCATCGAGAACGGGATTCCCGTCCTCCTCATCGACGAGGCCCGGGACGTCGGCGCGGACGAGCACGAGACGTTGCTCGCCCGGGCTGCCGGCGAGGCCTGATCACACCTGACTCGGGTGAGCCCGATCACACCGGCAGAGCGCCGGTGAGGTAGCGCTGCAACGTCGGTCCGACGATCGCGACGAGGTCGTCGACGGGCAGCGACGCGAGTGGCTCGAATTCGAGGATGTACCGCGTCACCAGAACCCCGGCCATCTGGGATGCCACCAGCTGCATGCGCAGCATCCCGGTTCCCGGCGGCTCGTCGACGCGCGGTCCGAGGTCTCGGAGCACGACCTCCAGCAGGAACGTGCGAATCAGGTTGGGTTCGTTTCCCGCCATCGCGGACCGGAACGCCGCGACCACGGCGGGCCTGTGCGGCGACTCCCAGACGGAGAAGACGGCCCGGGCGAGGTGACTGCCGACCTCGCCCGTCGGGATGTCCAGCACCGGGGCGATCACCTGCGTAGGATCCACGGGAATGTCCACCGAGGCGAGGAACAGTTCTCGTTTGGTTCCGAAGTAGTGGTGGATCAGGGCGGAGTCGACGCCGGCCCCGGTGGCCACCGAGCGCACACTGGTCTTGTCGAAGCCGTTCTGTGCAAACAGTTTCCGTGCACTCGCCAGGATTCGTGACCGTGTGTCCGGGTTGCCCGGGCGTCGTCCAGTGCGCAGACCCGGGGTGGCGTCCGCGCGTGTCGCGGGGCCGGTCATGGTGTGCGACGCCTCAGGGTCGCGGCGCCCAGCGACAGTGCGAGGAGCGCGAAGGCGGCGACCACCGCCAGGTCGCGCCACATGAGCCCCGTCGCCCCGGGATGGGTGGCGACCTGTTGCAGCGCCTCGACCGCGTAGCTCAGCGGGAGGACGTTGCTGATCCACTCGAGCCACGTGGGGAGCTGATCTCGCGGAACGAGCAGACCGCACAGGAAGAGCTGGGGCACCACGACCACCGGCATGAACTGCACCGCCTGGAACTCGGTGCGTGCGAAGGCGCTGCACAACAGGCCGAGGGCGACGCCGAGTATCGCGTTCAGCACGGCGATCAGCAGCACCCACG
The DNA here is from genome assembly GCF_058628105.1 of Rhodococcus sp. G6(2025). NCBI lineage: Bacteria > Bacillati > Actinomycetota > Actinomycetes > Mycobacteriales > Nocardiaceae > Rhodococcus > Rhodococcus sp. G6(2025). The sequence goes on along the minus strand of NZ_CP179750.1, from coordinate 5,143,936 downwards.
TCACGCTGCCCTCGGTGGTGAGGCCGAGGAATCCGAACGAGACGACGCACGCCAGCGCCGCCTGCGCGGCAGCGGCCGTGGAGAACGCCGCCGCGTAGCCGCCGAGCAGGTCGAGTTTGCCCATCGGGGTCGTGAGCAGGCGTTCGAGTGTTCCCGACGTCCGTTCGCGCTGCATCGCGATCGACGTGACGAGGAACATCACGACGAACGGAAGGATGCCGAGCATCGTGATCGCGACGCGCTCGAAAAGCGACTGCTGACCGGGCGGCGCCGGAACGTTCTGATACAGGAAGTACAGCAACACCATCAGCAGACTGGGTACCACCAGAATCATGGCGACAGTGCGGTGATCCGTTCGCAGTTGCGCGAGGATCCGTCCTGCAGTGGCCGCGAAGATCGTGACGTTCATCAGTTCTCGCTCCCGACATGTGATGCGCGAATGAGGTTCAGGAAGGCGTCTTCGAGGCTCGTCTCACCGGTCTGCTCCCGAAGTTCGCCGGGGGAGACCTGCGCGAGAACGTAGCCGTCGCGCATGAGGAGCAGCGAAGCGCAATGTTCGGCCTCGTCCATGACGTGGCTCGACACGAGCAGGGTGGTACCGGCGTCGGCGAGGGCTTCGAACCGTTCCCACAGTTCGACGCGCAGGAGTGGGTCCAGTCCGACGGTCGGCTCGTCGAGCACGAGGATCTCGGGGCGTGCCACCAGCGCGCAGGCGAGGCTGACCCGTCCCAGCTGTCCTCCCGACAGATCCGCGGCCTTCTGGGTTGCGAAGCGGGTCAACCCCACCGCGTCGACGGCTTCGGTGACCGCGTCCGAGGGCTGGCCGTAGAGCGCGGCGAAGTAGGCCACGTTCTTCTTGACCGAGAGGTCGGCGTACACGCTGGGGGACTGGGTGACGTATCCGACGCGGCTTCGTAACGAGACCGAGCCTGCGGGGGAGCCCAGCACCGTGACCGTCCCCGATTCCACGATCTGCGTGCCGACCACGCACCGCATCAGCGTGGTCTTTCCGCAGCCGGAGGGTCCGAGGAGGCCGGTGATGGATCCGCTCGGCACCTGGACGTCGATGCCGTGCAGCACTTCGTTCTTGCCTCTTCGCACGTGCAGATCTCGGATGTCGATCGCCGGGCTGCCGGTCATGGCGGGCCTCAATTCATCACTGGGTGAATTCATTGCTTGATGAATTATGCGACCGCCGGGGTGGCGACGTCAACGGTTGTGGAGAATCGGGACGTGACCATCGATCGACTTGACCGGGCCGAACCCGTCGACGCCGCGCGAATCGTCCTCGGATCCACGCTGATCGTCGGAGACGTCCGCATCCGCATCGTCGAAGTGGAGGCGTACGGCGGGGAGAAGGACGGCCCGTGGCCCGACCCGGCATCGCACTCGTACCGGGGAAGGACGCCGCGCAACGAGGTGATGTTCGGACCGGCCGGGCATCTGTACGTCTACCGCAGCTACGGAATGCACTTCTGTATGAACGTGTCGTATGGGCCCGTCGGAATCGCGGGCGGGGTGCTGCTCCGGGCGGGCGAAGTGCTCGACGGTTGCGCGACGGTCCAGGCGCGCAGGCCCCGCGTCGCGCGACCCGCGGAGTGGGCGCGCGGTCCCGGCAACCTGGGGTCCGCGACCGGCGTGACCCTCGCGGAGAACGGTGCGGCACTCTTCGAGTCCGATTCACCGGTTCGACTGGAGGTCGGGGAGTCGGACGGCTGGGTGAGTGGCCCCCGGGTCGGTGTCAGCACGGCCGCCGACCGGCCGTGGCGCTTCTGGATTCCCGAGTCGCCGGCCGTGTCCGCGTACCGGAGAAGCCCGCGTGCGATGCCCGCCGACGAGCAGATGGGATGATCGGAGCCGTGACTGAGAACATCATCGATGAACTGACCTGGCGCGGGCTCATCGCCCAATCAACCGATCTGGACGCGCTGCGCCGTGATCTCGACGCCGGACCGGTCACGCTCTATGCCGGTTTCGATCCGACCGGACCGAGTTTGCACGCCGGTCATCTCGTGCCCCTGCTCGCGCTGAAGCGATTCCAGCGTGCGGGCAACCGCCCCATCGTGCTGGCCGGTGGAGCGACCGGTCTGATCGGCGATCCCCGCGACGTCGGTGAGCGGACGATGAACTCCGCCGACACCGTGGCCGAATGGGCCGATCGGATCCGGGGGCAGCTCGAACGTTTCGTCGACTTCGACGACTCGGCGAGCGGCGCGATTATCGAGAACAACATGAACTGGACCGGCAAGCTGTCGGCCATCGACTTCCTGCGCGACGTGGGCAAGCACTTCTCCGTCAACGTGATGCTCGCGAGAGACACCGTCAAGCGGCGCCTCGAATCCGACGGCATGTCCTACACCGAGTTCAGCTACATGCTGCTCCAGGCCAACGACTACCTGCACCTGCGGCGCAGTCACGGCTGCTCGCTGCAGGTCGGCGGATCCGACCAGTGGGGCAACATCATCGCGGGCGTCGAACTGAACCGTCGCATCGACGCCGAGTCGGTGCACGGTCTGACCGTCCCGCTCGTCACGTCGGCGGACGGCAAGAAGTTCGGGAAGTCGACCGGCGGCGGAAGCCTGTGGCTCGACCCGGAGATGACGAGTCCCTACGCGTGGTACCAGTACTTCGTGAACACCGGCGACGCCGACGTGATCAAGTACCTGCGGTGGTTCACCTTCCTCACGGCCGAGGAGTTGGCGGAACTGGAGACGGCGACGGCCGAGCGGCCGCATGCACGCGAGGCACAGCGAAGGCTCGCCGCCGAGATGACGACGCTCGTGCACGGCGAAGCCAACACTCGCGCGGTGGAGCTCGCGAGCCAGGCACTGTTCGGTCGCGCGGAACTGCAGGACCTGGACGAGCCGACCCTCGGTGCCGCCCTCCGCGAGGCGTCCGTCGCGGAACTTGCGCCGGGGGAGCCCGCGGGCATCGTCGACCTTCTGGTTCTCAGCGGATTGTGCGAGAGCAAGGGTGCGGCCCGCCGCACTGTCAAGGAAGGCGGCGCGTCGGTGAACAACCAGAAGATCTCGAGTGAGGACTGGACCCCGGCACCGACCGATCTGCTGCACGGAACGTGGCTCGTGATTCGCCGGGGAAAGCGCAACTTCGCCGGCATCAAGGTGCTGTCGAACTAGCGTGCGGCGGGTCACACCGGCGTAATTCGGCGGACTCCGGTCCGGTGGCCCGCGCGCAGCGCGGGCCACCAGCGGATTTTACCTGCCGGATGCGTGTGACCTGGGGATTTGACGCTCCGTTTCCCGTCGCGTAACTTATTCCAGGTCAGAGCGACACGGACACCAACCCCGACCGAGAGGCCGGGGACACGAGGTTGGACGCAGGCGCCTGAACTTCCCGAGAATACCGAACTTGGTTCGATGTTTTCGAGATGTCCTGATCGCCCCGGTTTGCGCCGGGAAGCGGCAGGAGATAAGTTGGAACGGTTGCCCCGGAGCGGCTGGCGAGTGTGTCAGTGGTGATGGTGTGTGCGTGTTCTTTGAGAACTCAACAGTGTGTCGATGAATGTCAGTGCCAAATGTTTTTGGTACTCCGCATCACGGATGATCAACTGGCCCTTCGGGTTTGGTTGTGAGTTGTGGTGTGGGTATTTACTGGCCCTTCTCCTTCTTCCGTCGGAGGGGGGTCAGTGTTTGAAAATGCTAGTTTGAGTTTTTGATTGCTAGTGATTTGACTCGATGTCTATGACTGATTAGCAGGTTCGCCTGTGAAATCTAGAGTCTTCAACGGAGAGTTTGATCCTGGCTCAGGACGAACGCTGGCGGCGTGCTTAACACATGCAAGTCGAGCGGTAAGGCCCTTCGGGGTACACGAGCGGCGAACGGGTGAGTAACACGTGGGTGATCTGCCCTGCACTTCGGGATAAGCCTGGGAAACTGGGTCTAATACCGGATATGACCTTCGGCTGCATGGCTGAGGGTGGAAAGGTTTACTGGTGCAGGATGGGCCCGCGGCCTATCAGCTTGTTGGTGGGGTAATGGCCTACCAAGGCGACGACGGGTAGCCGACCTGAGAGGGTGACCGGCCACACTGGGACTGAGACACGGCCCAGACTCCTACGGGAGGCAGCAGTGGGGAATATTGCACAATGGGCGAAAGCCTGATGCAGCGACGCCGCGTGAGGGATGACGGCCTTCGGGTTGTAAACCTCTTTCAGCAGGGACGAAGCGAAAGTGACGGTACCTGCAGAAGAAGCACCGGCTAACTACGTGCCAGCAGCCGCGGTAATACGTAGGGTGCAAGCGTTGTCCGGAATTACTGGGCGTAAAGAGTTCGTAGGCGGTTTGTCGCGTCGTTTGTGAAAACTCACAGCTCAACTGTGAGCCTGCAGGCGATACGGGCAGACTTGAGTACTGCAGGGGAGACTGGAATTCCTGGTGTAGCGGTGAAATGCGCAGATATCAGGAGGAACACCGGTGGCGAAGGCGGGTCTCTGGGCAGTAACTGACGCTGAGGAACGAAAGCGTGGGTAGCAAACAGGATTAGATACCCTGGTAGTCCACGCCGTAAACGGTGGGCGCTAGGTGTGGGTTCCTTCCACGGGATCTGTGCCGTAGCTAACGCATTAAGCGCCCCGCCTGGGGAGTACGGCCGCAAGGCTAAAACTCAAAGGAATTGACGGGGGCCCGCACAAGCGGCGGAGCATGTGGATTAATTCGATGCAACGCGAAGAACCTTACCTGGGTTTGACATATACCGGAAAGCCGTAGAGATACGGCCCCCCTTGTGGTCGGTATACAGGTGGTGCATGGCTGTCGTCAGCTCGTGTCGTGAGATGTTGGGTTAAGTCCCGCAACGAGCGCAACCCTTGTCTTATGTTGCCAGCACGTAATGGTGGGGACTCGTAAGAGACTGCCGGGGTCAACTCGGAGGAAGGTGGGGACGACGTCAAGTCATCATGCCCCTTATGTCCAGGGCTTCACACATGCTACAATGGCCAGTACAGAGGGCTGCGAGACCGTGAGGTGGAGCGAATCCCTTAAAGCTGGTCTCAGTTCGGATCGGGGTCTGCAACTCGACCCCGTGAAGTCGGAGTCGCTAGTAATCGCAGATCAGCAACGCTGCGGTGAATACGTTCCCGGGCCTTGTACACACCGCCCGTCACGTCATGAAAGTCGGTAACACCCGAAGCCGGTGGCCTAACCCCTTGTGGGAGGGAGCCGTCGAAGGTGGGATCGGCGATTGGGACGAAGTCGTAACAAGGTAGCCGTACCGGAAGGTGCGGCTGGATCACCTCCTTTCTAAGGAGCACATCTCCAATGTTGTTGTCACACAGGTGTACAACGGCTTGGCAGAGACCGTTTAGTCCTCATCAGTAGGGCTGCGGACGCTCATGGGTGGAACACTGACAAGCATTCTTCTCGCGTACTGCCGGCCCGAGTGCCGGTGGGAGAAGAGTTATATCGATGCACTGTTGGGTCCTGAGAGAACACGCGAGTGTTTTTTCTAGGCAAGAACTTACAAGTGATCATGGTGGTCATACCGGCCGGGTTTTTCTGGTGTTCGGTGGCGACGAGGACATGGTTGGTTGTGTGTTGTTTGAGAACTGCACAGTGGACGCGAGCATCTTTGTTGTAAGTAATGAAGAGCGTACGGTGGATGCCTTGGCACCAGGAGCCGATGAAGGACGTAGGAGGCTGCGATAAGCCTCGGGGAGCTGTCAACCGAGCTGAGATCCGAGGATGTCCGAATGGGGAAACCCAGCACGAGTGATGTCGTGTTACCCGCACCTGAATATATAGGGTGTGTGGAGGGAACGTGGGGAAGTGAAACATCTCAGTACCCACAGGAAGAGAAAACAATAGTGATTCCGTGAGTAGTGGCGAGCGAAAGCGGAAGAGGCTAAACCATGGATGTGTGATAGCCGGCAGGTGTTGCATTCGTGGGGTTGTGGGGTTCATCTTGTCAATGCTGCCGTGTTGGCCGACAGTAAGAAATCATTGTGTTAGTGGAAGTGGTCTGGAACGGCCTGTCGTAGAGGGTGAGAGTCCCGTACACGAAAACATGATGACTGTCGTGATGGAAACCCAAGTAGCACCGGGCCCGTGAAATCTGGTGTGAATCTGTCGGGACCACCCGATAAGCCTGAATACTCCCTGGTGACCGATAGCGGACTAGTACCGTGAGGGAAAGGTGAAAAGTACCCCGGGAGGGGAGTGAAATAGTACCTGAAACCGTGCGCTTACAATCCGTCAAAGCCTTTGCACACTTCGGTGTGGGGGGTGATGGCGTGCCTTTTGAAGAATGAGCCTGCGAGTTAGTGGCATGTCGCGAGGTTAACCCGTGTGGGGTAGCCGTAGCGAAAGCGAGTCCGAATAGGGCGTTTTTAGTGGCATGTTCTAGACCCGAAGCGGAGTGATCTACCCATGGCCAGGTTGAAGCGACGGTAAGACGTCGTGGAGGACCGAACCCACTTAGGTTGAAAACTGAGGGGATGAGCTGTGGGTAGGGGTGAAAGGCCAATCAAACTCCGTGATAGCTGGTTCTCCCCGAAATGCATTTAGGTGCAGCGTCGCGTGTTTCTCACCGGAGGTAGAGCTACTGGATGGTCTAGGGGGCCCACAAGCTTACCGAAATCAGCCAAACTCCGAATGCCGGTGAGTGAGAGCGCGGCAGTGAGACTGCGGGCGATAAGGTTCGTAGTCGAGAGGGAAACAGCCCAGATCGCCAGCTAAGGTCCCTAAGCGTGTACTAAGTGGAAAAGGATGTGGGGTCGCGAAGACAACCAGGAGGTTGGCTTAGAAGCAGCCACCCTTGAAAGAGTGCGTAATAGCTCACTGGTCAAGTGATCCTGCGCCGACAATGTAGCGGGGCTCAAGTACACCACCGAAGCTGCGGCATTCACACAATGCACCCCCTTGATTCTGCGGAGTCTTGGGCAGTGGTGTGGATGGGTAGGGGAGCGTCGTGTGGCCATGGAAGCGGCGGGGTGACCCAGCCGTGGAGGCCACACGAGTGAGAATGCAGGCATGAGTAGCGAAAGACGAGTGAGAAACTCGTCCGCCGAATGACCAAGGGTTCCTGGGCCAGGTTAATCCGCCCAGGGTGAGTCGGGACCTAAGACGAGGCCGACAGGCGTAGCCGATGGACAACGGGTTGATATTCCCGTACCCGTGTGAACGCGCCCCTGGTGAATCAGTGATACTAACCATCCTGAAGCGTCCTTACGCCCCTTCGGGGGCCCTGGATGTGGATGCATGGGACCTGATCTGGTAGTAGCCAAGCGATGGGGTGACGCAGGAAGGTAGCTGAGCCAGTCAGTGGTAATACTGGTGTAAGCCTGTAGGGCGAATGGTAGGCAAATCCGCCATTCACACAGCCTGAGAGGTGACGCATAGCCGAATGAGGCGAATTCAGTGATCCTATGCTGCCGAGAAAAGCCTCTAGCGAGCTTTCACACGGCCCGTACCCCAAACCGACACAGGTGGTCAGGTAGAGAATACTAAGGCGATCGAGATAACTATGGTTAAGGAACTCGGCAAAATGCCCCCGTAACTTCGGGAGAAGGGGGGCCTCGTCCGGTGATCACTCTTGCAGTGTGAGCTGGGTGGGGCCGCAGAGACCAGTGAGAAGCGACTGTTTACTAAAAACACAGGTCCGTGCGAAGTCGTAAGACGATGTATACGGACTGACGCCTGCCCGGTGCTGGAAGGTTAAGAGGACCGGTTAGCCACTTCGGTGGCGAAGCTGAGAATTTAAGCCCCAGTAAACGGCGGTGGTAACTATAACCATCCTAAGGTAGCGAAATTCCTTGTCGGGTAAGTTCCGACCTGCACGAATGGCGTAACGACTTCTCAGCTGTCTCAACCATAGACTCGGCGAAATTGCATTACGAGTAAAGATGCTCGTTACGCGCGGCAGGACGAAAAGACCCCGGGACCTTCACTACAGCTTGGTATTGGTGTTCGGTTCGGTTTGTGTAGGATAGGTGGGAGACTGTGAAGCGCTCACGCCAGTGAGTGTGGAGTCGTTGTTGAAATACCACTCTGATCGTATTGGACCTCTAACCTCGGACCATGATCTGGTTCAGGGACAGTGCCTGGTGGGTAGTTTAACTGGGGCGGTTGCCTCCCAAAATGTAACGGAGGCGCCCAAAGGTTCCCTCAGCCTGGTTGGCAATCAGGTGTCGAGTGCAAGTGCACAAGGGAGCTTGACTGTGAGACTGACAGGTCGAGCAGGGACGAAAGTCGGGACTAGTGATCCGGCACCGGCAAGTGGAAGCGGTGTCGCTCAACGGATAAAAGGTACCCCGGGGATAACAGGCTGATCTTCCCCAAGAGTCCATATCGACGGGATGGTTTGGCACCTCGATGTCGGCTCGTCGCATCCTGGGGCTGGAGTAGGTCCCAAGGGTTGGGCTGTTCGCCCATTAAAGCGGCACGCGAGCTGGGTTTAGAACGTCGTGAGACAGTTCGGTCTCTATCCGCCGCGCGCGTTAGAAACTTGAGGAAGGCTGTCCCTAGTACGAGAGGACCGGGACGGACGAACCTCTGGTGTGCCAGTTGTTCCACCAGGAGCACCGCTGGTTAGCTACGTTCGGAAGGGATAACCGCTGAAAGCATCTAAGCGGGAAGCCTGTTCCAAGATGAGGTTTCTCACCCCCTCGAGGGGGTAAGGCCCCCGGCAGACCACCGGGTTGATAGGCCAGAACTGGAAGTCCGGTAACGGATGCAGGTGACTGGTACTAATAGGCCGAGGACTTACCACAAAGAAGCTACGCGTCCACTGTGCAGTATCTGAAACAACACACACGTTTCAGAACAGAAGAAAGAAGAACACCACCAACACTGTTTGTTGTTGTGTTTCTTCGCTGATGTTCCGTGTGACAGTTTCATAGAGTTACGGCGGCCATAGCGGAGGGGAAACGCCCGGTCCCATTCCGAACCCGGAAGCTAAGCCCTCCAGCGCCGATGGTACTGCACCCGACAGGGTGTGGGAGAGTAGGACACCGCCGAACATCCGTTACCGAAAGGGGACCCAATATACTGGGTCCCCTTTCGTGGTTTGTGTGAAAGGAATGACTGTGTCGGAGAGTGACGACGGACGTCGATCCTTCCGCGGAGGCGGTGCCTCCAACAGCAATCGGGGCGGTGCCTCCAACAGCAATCGGGGCGGTGCGTCCGGCGGCGCCGGCGGTTCGGGTCGGGGTGGCTCGACCGGTGGTCCCCGTCGCGATTCGCGCGACAATCGTGGCGGCGCCGGTGGCGACCGTCGCGGTGGTGGACCCCGTCGTGGCGGCGAGGGCGGCTTCGCGCCTCGCGGACGTGAAGGTGACCGTCCGCAGCGGCAGCAGGCGCGTCCGGACGAACCGGATCTGCCCGAGAACGTCGAGGCCGGCGAGCTCGATCCCGCTGTACGCCGCGACCTGCTGAGCCTGGACAAGACAAACGCGAACACGGTTGCGCGTCACCTGGTGATGGCAGGCAAGCTCGTCGACGACGATCCGCGACTTGCGCTCGCGCATGCTCGCGCCGCGCGCCAGCGTGCGGGCCGCATTGCCATCGTGCGTGAGGCCGCGGGTATCACCGCGTACCACGCCGGCGAATGGGCCGAGGCGCTGTCGGAGTTGCGCGCCGCTCGTCGCATGGCCGGCGGTCCCGGACTGCTCGCGGTCATGGCGGACTGCGAACGCGGAATGGGCCGCCCGGAGCGTGCGATCGAACTCGGTCGGAGCGAGGAAGCTGCTGCGCTGTCCGGTGACGAGGCAGCCGAGCTGCGCATGGTGGTCGCCGGGGCGCGCATGGACCTCGGTCAGTTCGACCAGGCCGTGGTCACGCTGCAGACCCCCGATCTCGACGCCTCGCGGACCGGACCCGGTGCCGCTCGCCTGTTCTACGCGTATGCGGACGCCTTGGTGGCTGCCGGCCGCATCGAGGACGGACTCAAGTGGTTCCTCAATTCCGCCGCCGCGGATCTCGAGGGTGACACCGACGCGGAGGAGCGTGTGGCCGAGCTGACCGGAGACGATCAGTGACGGCTCTGCGCGACGGCTACGACGCCCTGCTGCTCGACCTCGACGGCACCCTGTACCAGGGGTCGCAGGAAATCCCCGGCGCGCGAGAGGCTTTGGCGGCCGCGGAGCAGTCCTGCTACTACGTGACCAACAACGCCAGTCGCAGCCCGGGCGAGGTCGCGGAACACCTGACCGAACTCGGGTTCGACGCCGACGAGTCGACGGTGGTGACGAGTTCCCAGTCCGCGGCCAGGCTGCTCGCGGAGAACGTCGCCCCCGATTCGCCGGTCCTGATCGTGGGCACCGAAGCGCTCGCCGACGAAGTCCGGAACGTCGGACTGCGCCCGGTGCGGTCGTTCGAGGACGCGCCCGCGGCTGTCGTCCAAGGACATTCGCCGACGACGGACTGGGCGATACTCGCCGAGGCGACCCTCGCGATCCGGGCCGGAGCGGTCTGGGTGGCGGCGAACCTGGACTCGACCCTCCCCACCGAACGCGGACTCGTCCTCGGCAACGGATCGATGGTCGCGGCGCTACGCACGGCGACGTCCCGCGAACCTCTCGTGGCGGGTAAACCGGCCGCGCCGCTGATGGAAGACGCGATGCTCCGCAGCGGGTGCTCGCGCCCGCTCGTCGTGGGCGACAGGCTGGACACCGACATCGAAGGCGCCAACAATGTCGGTCTCGACTCGCTGCTGGTGCTCACCGGAGTGAGCACCGCGGTCGACGTGCTGCGTGCCGCCCCGGAGCAACGGCCCACCTATCTGGCGTCCGAACTGGACGCGCTCAACCGCCCCGCCGAGGAATCCCTCATCGGCGAGGACAGCCGGTGGTCCGTCGAGTTCGACGGCACCGACCTGGTGATCGAACCGACCGCCGATTCCGCCGCGCCGGTGGATTCGGCCGCTCTGCTGCGGGCCGTGGCCGTTGCTGCCTGGAAGTTCCCCGACTTCGCGCGAATCACGTCGACGACGCCCGCGGTGAGTGCGGTCGCCTCCGGCTGGGGTGCCTGAAACCCGGCAGACCCGCGTTGTCCGTCACGCGATTCGCTGTATGCGTATCGGAACGCGATGGACTAGCGTTGTGCCCGATGAGCACGCCAATACCGCGCCCGGGAGCCCATCTACCTGGGCCTCCTCAGAGTGTCGACCCCGAGACGATCCACTCGGAGGTCGATGGATTGTTGTCGCGGCTCGGAGCCGTCGAACCGGATCCTGACGACGAGCACGGCGTCGGAGTCATCCCACGCAAAGCCCATCTTCTCGAGAAGGCGCACGACGTGCTGGTGGAGGCGCTGGCCACCGTGGACAAGATCTGACGTGGCCCGTAGAGCACGGGTGGATGCCGAACTCGTTCGGCGGGGACTGGCCCGGTCCCGCGAACACGCGCAAGAACTCATCGCCTCCGGCCGAGTACTGATCTCGGGAGCGGCAGCGACCAAACCCGCCACCGCAATCGAAGCGGGAACTCCGCTGCGGGTGGTCGAGGTCGACAACGAAGTGTCCTGGGCATCGCGCGGAGCCCACAAACTCCTCGGTGCGCTCGAGGCGTTCGGCCCCCGCGGACTCGAGGTCGAGGCCAAGCGCTGCCTCGACGCAGGCGCGTCCACCGGCGGCTTCACCGACGTGCTGCTTCACCACGGCGCGCGGGAGGTCGTGGCGGTGGACGTCGGCTACGGCCAGCTGGTGTGGCGGCTGCAGTCCGACGACCGCGTCCACGTCATCGACCGGACCAACGTGCGATCCATCGACGCCGAGCAGATCGGTGGCCCGGTCGATCTGGTGGTCGCGGACCTCTCGTTCATCTCCCTGAAGCTCGTCCTCCCGGCGTTCGTCGCCTGCGTAACCGACGGCGCAGATCTGATTCCGATGGTGAAGCCGCAGTTCGAGGTCGGCAAGGACCACGTGGGCTCCGGTGGTGTGGTGCGTGACCCGGAGTTGCGCGTCGCCGCGGTACTGGATGTCGCGAAGACGGCAGCGTCGCTGGGACTGCGTACCGTCGGTGCAGTGGCCAGTCCGCTGCCGGGACCGTCGGGGAACGTCGAGTACTTCCTGTGGCTCCGCGCGGATGTCACACCCGGGACGGATGATGTACCGGTCGAGTCGATAGAAGAGTTGATCCGCACCGCGGTGCAGGAGGGACCACAGTGAGCGGGGGAAGCAGCGGCACCCAGCAACGCGAGCGGGAAATCCTGCTCGTTGCGCACCCGGGCCGCGCCGAGATCACGGAGACCGCGCGACGCGTCGGCAAGATCTTCGAGCGGGCCGGGATCGGACTGCGCGTCCTCGTCGACGAGGTCGACAGCACCCGAATCGAACCGATGGACGGCATGGCGGCCGACGAATTCCTGGTCCCCGGGCTGGAAGTCACCATCGTCCAGGCCGGCCCCGACGCCGCCCTCGGTTGCGAGATGGTGCTCGTGCTCGGCGGAGACGGAACGTTCCTGCGGGCAGCGGAACTCGCCCAGGCCGCGTCCATTCCGGTTCTGGGCATCAACCTGGGCCGCATCGGGTTCCTCGCGGAAACGGAGGCCGAGCACCTCGACGAGGCGCTCGCCCAGGTGGTGCGTCGTGAGTACCGCATCGAACACCGCATGACGCTGGACGTGCTGGTCCGGGTGGACGACGAAATCATCGAACGCGGCTGGGCGCTCAACGAGGCGAGCATCGAGAACCGGTCCCGGCTCGGTGTCCTCGAGGTGGTGCTCGAGGTGGACGGCCGCCCCGTGTCGGCCTTCGGCTGCGACGGCGTCCTCATCTCCACCCCGACCGGGTCGACGGCATACGCGTTCTCGGCAGGTGGCCCCGTGGTGTGGCCGGAGCTGGAGGCCCTGCTCGTGGTCCCGAGCAACGCGCACGCGCTGTTCGCGCGCCCACTCGTGACGAGCCCGAACTCGCTGATCGCGGTGGAGACGGTGGCCGGCAGCCACGACGGTCTGGTGTTCTGCGACGGTCGCCGGACCCTCGAGCTACCCGCGGGCGCCCGCGTTGAAGTGGTGCGTGGCAAGGAACCCGTTCGGTGGATACGACTGGATTCGGCGCCGTTCGCAGACCGGATGGTGCGAAAGTTCGAGCTGCCCGTCACCGGGTGGCGAGGAAGGAAGCCCTAAACGTGCTGGCAGAGATCAGGATCGACAACCTCGGTGTGATCTCCGAGGCGTCGGCGCAATTCCACGAAGGTTTGACGGTGCTCACCGGTGAGACCGGTGCGGGCAAGACGATGGTGGTGACGAGCCTGCACCTGCTCAGCGGTGCGCGGGCAGACGCGGGCCGGGTGCGTCTCGGCGCGCCCCGTGCCGTGGTCGAGGGCCGGTTCACGACGGACGAGGGCTCGGAGCACGTCGAACGGGCCGTGACCCGGCTCCTCGAATCGACCGGCGCCGAGCGAGACGAGGACGGCACCATCATTGCGGTGCGGACCGTCGGCAGCGACGGACGGTCCCGCGCCCACCTGGGCGGGCGCAGCGTTCCGGCGGGTGTGCTGTCCGAGTTCACCGACCCACTGCTCACCGTCCACGGGCAGAACGATCAGCTGCGGCTGCTCCGGCCCGACCAGCAGTGCGCCGCCCTGGACAGGTTCGCGGACAAGACGGTCGGCCCGCTGCTGGCGCGGTACCGCAAGCACCGCGACGAATGGGTGACCGCGCGAACCGAACTGATCGAACGCACCGGGCGCACCCGGGAACTCGCGCAGGAAGCCGACCAACTGACGTTCGCCCTCAACGAGATCGACGGCGTCGCGCCCACCCCGGGTGAGGACGAGTCGATCGTGTCGGAGGTGCGCAGGCTCAGTGAACTCGACTCGCTGCGCTCTGCGGCCGAGGAAGCGCACGCCGCGCTCGCCGGCGGCGACGACATGGACGGCGACGGCGTCGGCGCACCCGCGTTGGATCTGTTGTCCGAGGCGCGGGCCCGGATCGAATCGACCACCGACCCCGAACTGGACGGGCTCGGACCGCGCCTCGCCGACGCGATCGCGGTGATCACGGACGTCTCCGCCGACCTGACCACGTATCTCGCCGGGCTTCCCGCGGATCCGGGGGCACTGGACTCCTTGCTGTCGCGGCAGGCGGAACTGAAGAACCTCACCCGCAAGTACGCTGCCGACGTCGACGGCGTACTGGAATGGGCAGACAACGCCCGTGCGAGGCTCGAGAAGATCGACGTGTCCTCCGATGCATTGGCGGCGCTGACGAAGCAGGTCGAGGAGTCGGCGGCGTCCACCGCGGAGGCCGCGTCGAAGCTGACCGCCGCCCGCGTCAAGGCGGCGGTCAAGCTCGCCAAGGCCGTCAGTTCCGAACTCGCTGGTCTGGCGATGGGCCGGGCCGCTCTCGAGGTGTCCGTCCGGCCCCGGATCGCCGGACCTCAGGACACGGCACCGCTCACCGTCGACGGGACGGAACTGCACGCGGGTTCGTCCGGCGTCGACGAAGTGGAATTCCGGCTGTCGGCGCACAGCGGCGCACAGTCGCTGCCCATCAGCAAGAGCGCGTCCGGCGGTGAACTCTCGCGCGTGATGCTGGCACTCGAGGTGGTGCTCGCCGGTTCCGACTCGGGCGCGACGATGGTGTTCGACGAGGTCGACGCCGGCGTCGGCGGTCGGGCCGCAGTCGAGATCGGCCGGCGACTGGCCCGGCTCGCCCGGACACACCAGGTCATCGTCGTGACGCACCTGCCGCAGGTCGCGGCGTTCGCGGACACCCACCTGGTGGTCGACAAGGTCGACGACGCGGACGGCGTCGTCAGCAGTGGTGTGCACACGCTCACCGACGACGAACGGGTTGTCGAACTGGCGCGCATGCTCGCCGGACTCGACGACACCGAGACCGGTCGCGCCCACGCGGAGGAGCTCTTGGCCACCGCCAACGCCGAGCGTTCCGCCTGACCGGTCCTGCGGACCGCCCGCACCCGTGGTAATGGTGTGACTGATGTGGTAAACGGTTCGGCGCGCCTCCACAGGTCGGTCCGGCTTCCGGTCCATCATCGAACTCATGAAGATGCCGGCACTGCTGTCACGTAACACCGAAACTTTGCCTGGGGTCAGCGGCATCGCCAGGGTGGATCGCAACACGGCCAAGTTGCTGCGACGCGTCGGACCCGGTGACATCGTCGTTCTCGACGAGCTCGACCTCGATCGCGGGACCGCGGACGCCCTGGTGAAGGCCGGCGTTCTCGCAGTGATCAACGCGTCGCCCTCCATCTCGGGGCGCTATCCCAACCTCGGACCGGAGGTGATCGTCGCCAACGGGATCCTCCTGGTGGATTCGGCAGGCACCGAGATCTTCAAGAGCATCAAGGACGGCAGCAAGGTCCGGGTGAACGGGGGAGGTGTCTACTCCGGGGAACGGCGCATCGCGAAGGGCGACGAACAGACCGAGGCGGAGATCTCCGACCGGATGATCGAGGCGAAGACCGGTCTGGTCGACCACCTCGAGGCGTTCTCCGGCAACACCATCGAGTTCATCCGCACCGAAAGTCCGCTGCTGATCGACGGAGTCGGCGTCCCCGACGTCGACGTCGACATGAAGGAACGGCACGTCGTGATCGTGTCCGACGGCCCGGACCACGCGTCCGACCTGAAGAACCTCAAGCCGTTCATCAAGGAGTACTCGCCGATCCTCATCGGCGTCGGGGCAGGCGCCGACGTCCTGAAGTCGGCGGGCTATCGCCCCGACCTCATCGTCGGCGACCCCGAGGACATCACCAGCGCCACGTTGAAGTCGGGCGCCGAGGTGGTGCTCCCCGCCGACCAGGACGGTCACGCCCCCGGTCTGTCACGAATCCAGGACCTCGGCATCGGAGCGATGACGTTCCCCGCCTCCGGGTCCCCGTCCGACCTGGCGCTGCTGCTGGCCGATCATCACGGCGCGTCGCTGATCGTCACGGTCGGGAGCACCGTCTCCCTCGACGAATTCTTCGACCGCGGCCGCCGCGACAGCAACCCGTCCGCGTTCATGACCCGGCTGAAGGTCGGGCCGAAACTGGTGGACGCGAAGGCCGTGGCGACCCTGTACCGGAGCCGCGTGTCGGGCGGCGCGATCGCGCTGCTCGTACTGGCCGCACTGGTTGCGGTGATCGTGGCCCTGGTGGTGTCGAACATCGGTGGTGAGGCACTGGACTGGGCCGTCGCGACATGGAACAGCTTCGCGTTGTGGGTCCAGGGGTTCTTCAAGTGATTTCTCTGCGTCACCATGCCATTTCCATTGCGGCGATCTTCCTCGCTCTGGCAATAGGCGTGGTGATGGGTTCCGGCCTGTTGTCGAGCGGTCTCGTCTCGGGGCTGCGCGACGACAAGGCCGACCTGCAGACCGACGTGGAGAAGGCGAACGAACGCAACAACCAGCTGACCGAGCAGCTGAACTCGGCGGACGGCTTCGATTCCGCCGTGGGCGGCCGCGTGGTGGCCGACACTCTGGCGCAACGCACCGTGATGGTCGTGACGACCCCGGATGCCGACCCCGCCGACCTCGACGGGGTCAACCGCATGATCGCTCAGGCAGGTGGGTCGGTGACCGGCCGGGTGTCGTTGACCGATTCGTTCGTGGACGCGACGGGCGGTGACCGGCTCCGGACGGTCGTCAACAATGTGATCCCTGCGGGTGTCACGTTGAAGACCGGGGCCGTCGACCAGGGCAGCCTCGCAGGCGACCTGCTCGGTTCGGTCCTCATGCTGGGTAAGGAGACGGGCCAGCCGCAGAGTTCCGCACAGGAGATGGCGCTCGCTCTCGAGACCCTCCGCGGTGCGGGATTTGTCAGCTACGACGACGGTGCGGTCCAACCGGCACAGGTCGCGGTGGTGCTGACCGGCGACCGCGACGTGGAGGACGGTGTCAGCGGCAACCGCGGTGCGGTGGTGGCCCGGTTCGCGGGCGCGCTGGATTCGCGCGGTGCCGGGGCGGTTCTCGCCGGGCGTCCGGCGTCGGCGCAGGGCAACGGTGCGGTCGCCGTCGCGCGGGCCGACGCGGCCCTCTCCGCGGCGCTCACGACGATCGACAACATCGACCGGGAAGCGGGCAAGATCACCGTTCCGCTCGCGCTGCAGGAGCAACTGAACGGCGGCGCCGGCCGGTACGGCACCGGGCCCGGCACGACCGGAGTCACCGTCGGGGCCACCCCGGCGTAGCGCGCGTCACATCGGGGCGGGCAATCGCGGCGCGTTGTTTCCGGGACGTACGACAAGGTGTTACCGTGAAGTCCCGTGGGTCGGCAGGCCCCAGCATTGCTCGAACAGACCAAGCCCTGCACAGTCGTCACGGGAGCCCCTTTGCCACAGTCACGCACTCATTCGCGTACCGCTACCAAGCACATCTTCGTGAGCGGCGGCGTCGCCTCCTCACTCGGCAAGGGCCTCACAGCCTCGAGCCTCGGGCAACTGCTCACCGCGCGGGGAATGCGCGTGACCATGCAGAAACTGGATCCGTATCTCAACGTCGATCCGGGCACGATGAACCCGTTCCAGCACGGTGAGGTCTTCGTCACCGAAGACGGCGCCGAGACCGACCTCGACGTCGGCCACTACGAGCGCTTCCTCGACCGCGACCTGTCCGGTCAGGCGAATGTCACCACCGGCCAGGTGTATTCGACGGTCATCGCCAAGGAGCGGCGCGGTGAATACCTCGGCGACACCGTCCAGGTCATCCCGCACATCACGGACGAGATCAAGAGCCGGATCCTCGCCATGAGCGGACCGGACCTCCAGGGACACCAGCCCGACGTCGTCATCACCGAGATCGGTGGCACCGTCGGTGACATCGAGTCGCAGCCGTTCCTCGAGGCCGCCCGTCAGGTGCGCCACGACGTCGGTCGCGACAACGTCTTCTTCCTCCACGTCTCCCTGGTTCCGTACCTGGCGCCGTCGGGTGAGCTCAAGACGAAGCCCACCCAGCACTCGGTCGCGGCCCTGCGGAACATCGGTATCCAGCCCGACGCGCTGATCCTGCGCTGCGACCGCGAGGTACCCCCCGCGCTGAAGAACAAGATCGCGCTCATGTGTGACGTCGACGTCGACGGCTGCATCTCGACCCCCGACGCGCCCTCGATCTACGACATCCCGAAGGTGCTGCACAGCGAGGGCCTCGACGCCTACGTGGTGCGTCAGCTGGGTCTGCCGTTCCGCGACGTGGACTGGACCGTGTGGGGCAACCTGCTCGAGCGCGTCCACCAGCCGCGCGAGACCGTGCGGATCGCCCTGGTCGGAAAATACGTCGACCTGCCGGACGCCTACCTGTCCGTCACCGAGGCGCTGCGCGCCGGCGGGTTCGCGAACCGCTCGAAGGTGGAAATTTCCTGGGTGCCGTCCGACGCGTGTGAGACGGAGGCGGGCGCTCAGGCCGCCCTCGGCGACGTCGACGGCGTGCTGATTCCCGGCGGCTTCGGAATCCGCGGTATCGAGGGCAAGCTCGGCGCGATCCGGTACGCCCGTCACCGGAAGATCCCGCTGCTCGGACTGTGCCTCGGCCTGCAGTGCGTCGTGATCGAGGCTGCGCGCAGCGTGGGCCTCGACGACGCCAACTCCGCCGAGTTCGAGCCCGAGACCACGCACCCCGTGATCTCCACGATGGCCGACCAGGAAGACGTCATCGCCGGCGAGGCGGATCTCGGCGGCACGATGCGCCTCGGCGCGTACCCCGCCGTCCTCACGAAGGGGTCCGTGGTGGCCCGCGCGTACGGCAGCGAAGAGGTGTCGGAACGTCACCGTCACCGCTACGAGGTCAACAACGCGTACCGCGACCGGATCGCGAAGAGCGGACTCCGGTTCAGCGGAACCTCGCCCGACGGTCACCTCGTCGAGTTCGTCGAGTACCCGGCCGACCAGCACCCGTTCTTCGTCGCGACGCAGGCGCACCCCGAGCTGAAGAGCCGTCCGACGCGTCCGCACCCGCTGTTCGCGGCGTTCGTCGACGCGGCGCTCAAGCACAAGCTCGAAGAGCGGCTTCCCGTCGACGTGCACGGTGAGGAGCGGGCCGCCGCCGTCGCTACCGATGACGAACTCGCCGACTCCGCCGACCGCGACGAGGTCGCGTCCGTCGACAGCGCGGGATAGGGCGAGACCGACCATGACCGACACCGGCCGGCACGAATTCGAGACTCTCGACTCGCGCGCCGTCTACAGCGGCGCGATCCTCGCCCTGCGCGTGGATCACGTCGCGATGCCGGACGGCCGGACCGCCGAACGTGAGGTCGTCGAGCACCACGGCGCCGTCGCCGTCGTGGTGCTCGACGACGAGGACCGGGTGGTCCTGATCCACCAGTACCGGCACCCGGTGGGGCGCCGGTTGTGGGAGATCCCGGCGGGCCTGCTGGACGAGCCGGGGGAGGACCCGGTCGACGCGGCCGGGCGCGAGCTGGCGGAGGAGACCGGACTCGGGGCCCGTCGCTGGTCCGTTCTCGTGGATGTCGTTCTCTCACCCGGGTTCACGGACGAGTCGGTGCGTGTGTTCCTCGCCGAGGACCTGTACGAGGTGGACCGGCCCGACCCGGAGGACGAGGAAGCCGACCTCGAGATCGAGCGGATTCCGCTCGACGAGGTCGTGTCGATGGTGCTGAACGGGACCATCGTCAACGCCACGGCCGTGGCCGGAGTGATGGCACTCGCCGCTGCCCGGTCCCGCCCGGGCGGTGTCGGCGAACTCCGCGACGTGACCGTGCCCTGGGTCGATCGCCCCGACAGGTTCAGCGAGAGGAAACGCTCGCGCGCCGGCGGGGACGAGGCCGCGCGGGCATGACATGGTGATTGCGCGGCAGGTGGATTCGTACCTCGACCACATGGCTGTCGAGCGCGGAGCCGCCCGCAACACCCTCGGCTCGTATCGCCGCGACCTCGAGCGGTACACGCAGTTCCTCGCCGACCGGGAGGTCACCGACATCGGCCGGATCCGCGAACAGGATGTCAGCGACTTCGTGATCGCGCTGCGCACCGGCGATCCGAATCGTGAACTGCCGCCGCTGGCCGCGAGCTCGGCGGCCCGCGCCCTGATCGCGGTGCGCGGATTCCACCGGTTCGCCGCGGCCGAGGGGATGACCGCAGTGGACGTCGCCCGGGACGTGCGGCCACCGTCGCCGGCGAAACGGCTCCCCAAATCGCTGCCGGTCAACGAGGTGCTGGCGCTGCTGGAGGCGGTCGGCGGCAGCGGACCCGCCGACGGTCCGCGGGCGGTCCGCGACCGCGCGCTCCTCGAACTGCTGTATTCGACGGGCGCCCGCATCTCCGAAGCCGTGGGCCTGGACGTCGACGACGTCGACACCGAGACCCGGTCGGTGCTGCTGCGGGGCAAGGGCGGCAAGCAGCGGGTGGTGCCGGTGGGCCGGCCCGCCGTCGAATCCCTCGACGCCTACCTGATCCGGGGCCGGCCGGCGCTGGCATCACGCGGAACACCCGCGCTGTTCCTCAATGTCCGCGGCGGACGCCTGTCCCGCCAGAGCGCATGGAAGGTGCTGCAGACCGCGGCGGACGCGGCGGGCATCTCGTCGGCGGTGTCACCGCACACGCTCCGTCACTCGTTCGCGACGCATCTGCTCGACGGCGGCGCCGACGTCCGCGTCGTCCAGGAGCTGCTGGGGCATGCCTCGGTGACGACCACCCAGATATATACGCTGGTGACAGTGGGTGCGCTGCGCGAGGTGTGGGCCGGAGCGCACCCCCGGGCGAGGTGACGGAAAGCGTGTCGAGGGGAAATTTCACGGTACGAGGCGGTAGCGTTCGTATAACGATGTGGGATCGGCAGCGATCATCGAGAGAACAGGGGATCATCGGACCGTGGTGACACCGCAGCCGCCAGCGGCGGAGTCAGAGCACTCGCAACAGGAGGGCGACATGTTCGACGTGCGGCAATCCGAACCCGCAGCCTTGTTCGAGGACGCTGCCGTGGTCGTGGAGGAGGAGCTCGGGCCCACGGGACGGCCGACACGTGCGGTGCCGGAACCCGCCCCGCTGCCCTCGCACGGCCCGGCCAAGATCATCGCGATGTGCAACCAGAAGGGTGGCGTCGGCAAGACGACGTCGACGATCAACCTGGGGGCGTCGCTCGCCGAATTCGGCCGACGTGTCCTGCTCGTCGACCTCGATCCCCAGGGGGCGCTGTCCGCGGGGCTCGGCGTCGCGCATCACGACCTCGAACTGACCGTCCACAACCTGCTCGTCGAACCCCGCGTCGCGATCGACGACGTCCTGATGCGGACACGCGTCGAGGGCCTCGACCTCCTGCCGAGCAACATCGACCTGTCGGCGGCGGAGATCCAGCTCGTCACCGAGGTCGGGCGGGAACAGACGCTCGGACGGGTGCTGCATCCGGTGCTCGACCGGTACGACTACGTCCTGATCGACTGCCAGCCGTCCCTCGGTCTGCTCACCGTCAACGCGTTGGCCTGCGCGGACTCGGTGATCATTCCGATGGAGTGCGAGTACTTCAGCCTGCGCGGCCTGGCGCTGCTCAACGACACGGTCGAGAAGGTCCACGACCGGCTCAACCCGCGGCTCGAACTCGCCGGCATCGTCGTGACGATGTTCGACTCGCGGACCCTGCACGCGCGTGAAGTGATGGCCCGTGTGGTGGAGGTGTTCGGGGACCTCGTGTACGACACCGTGATCAACCGCACCGTGCGCTTCCCCGAGACCTCGGTCGCCGGGGAACCGATCACCACCTGGGCGCCGAAATCGACCGGCGCCGAGGCGTACCGTGCTCTGGCTCGCGAGGTCATTCACCGGTCCGGCCGGTAAGTGGTGAATACGCAAGACATTTCGGCTCCACCGCAGACCGAGGACCCGCCGGCCCAGGTAACGCAGGCCGAGGATCAGCAGGCGCCCGCGGTCAAGCCCGGCTTCCGGGTGACGCTGCGGAATTTCGAGGGACCGTTCGACCTGCTCCTGACCCTGATCAACCAGCGACAGCTGGATGTGACGGAGGTCGCGCTGCACCAGGTGACGGACGACTTCATCGCCTACACCCGCTCGCTGGGCACGGAGATGGGTCTCGATCAGACCACGGAATTCCTGGTGGTCGCGGCGACGCTGCTCGACCTGAAGGCGGCGCGTCTACTCCCGGCGGGGCAGGTGGAGGACGCCGAGGACCTCGCGCTCCTCGAGGCGCGCGACCTGCTGTTCGCCCGGCTGCTGCAGTACCGCGCGTACAAGCAGGTGGCGCAACTCTTCGGTGAGCTCGAGGCGGCCGCGTTGCGCCGGTACCCGCGTTCGGCGGCACTGGAGGACCAGTTCACGAAATTGCTGCCGGAAGTGTTGCTCGGGGTCGACCCGCAGCGGTTCGCGGAGATCGCCGCGACCGTGTTCACACCCCGCCCGAAGCCCACCGTGGGACTCGACCATCTGCACGACATGCACGCGGTGTCGGTGCCCGAACAGGCGGCGCGGATGCTGGAACTGCTCCGCGAACGGGGAGCCGGGGAGTGGGCGACGTTCGGCGACCTGGTCGCGGAGTGCGAGGTGACCACCCTGATCGTGGCAAGATTCCTCGCGCTGCTCGAGCTGTATCGCGAGCAGTCGGTGTTGTTCGAACAGCCCGAGCCGCTCGGGGAATTGCTGGTGAGCTGGACCGGGGAAGGCGCACACGCCCCGGTGACCGAGGAGGATTACGGATGAGTTCGGCCCCGTTCGACGAGTCGGACGACCTGGGCGCCGTCGACGCAGAACTCGAGCTGTCGGACACCGAACTCGAAGCTGTTCTCGAGTCGCTGCTGCTGATCGTCGACTCTCCCGCCGGAGCCGAACAGCTCGCCTCCGCGACCGGCGCTTCTGTGAATCGCATCACGGACGTGCTGAACCGCATGTCCGCCGAGCTCACCGCCCGTGGCAGTGGGATGGACCTCCGATATGCCGGTGACGGTTGGCGTCTCTATACGCGCACCGCGTACGCGCCCTACGTGGAACGACTCCTACTCGACGGTGCGCGGTCCAAACTGACCAGGGCGGCGTTGGAAACTCTGGCCGTGGTGGCATACCGTCAACCGTTGACCCGCGCACGGATCAGTGCGGTGCGCGGCGTCAACGTGGATGGTGTGGTGCGCACACTTCTCGCTCGCGGATTGATTGCCGAAGCCGGCGTCGATCCCGATACCAACGCCACGCAGTATTCGACGACGGAGCTCTTCCTGGAACGGCTCGGCTTGGCGTCTCTCGCCGATCTTCCCGCCTTGGCTCCGCTGTTGCCGGACGTGGATCTGATAGATGACATCAGTGACAGTCTGGAATCTGATCCACGATTTGCGAGAATGAATAAAGCTACGGCTTCCACAGCAGAGTTGGACACCGGGCTGGACACCGAAGACTGACAGGGATAGTACAAAAGTGAAGAAACCCGCTCGCCGAGATGGCACACCGGATCGCAACAACAAGAAGCAGCGCCCCACCAGGTCGGAGGCCGGGGGTCGCTCGGACAGGTCGGAAGCCGGAGGGCGACCGAGCCGCTCCGAGACCGATCGGCGTCCGTCCAGGTCGGACGCCGTCAAGGGGAAGTCGGGCAGGCCCGACGCCGCGGCCGCGAAGAACAAACGCGGCAAGCCCAAGTCGGCCAAGCCGCAGCGCGCCCAGGCCCACGCGCCCAAGATCAGCAATGCCAAGCCGGCCCGGCACCAGTACGCCGACGCCGCCGATCGGCCCGTCGGCCCGCCGCAGGGCGACGGCATGCGACTGCAGAAGGTCCTCGCCCAGGCCGGCGTCGCGTCGCGCCGTGCAGCCGAGGAACTGATCTCACAGGGTCGCGTCGAGGTAGACGGCCGCATCGTCATCGAACAGGGCCTGCGCATCGACCCCGAGAACGCGGTGGTGCGCGTGGACGGCGTCCGGGTCGTCGTGCAGAAGGACCTGGTCCACCTCGCGCTGAACAAGCCCCGCGGCTGGCAGTCGACGATGTCGGACGACCTGGGTCGCCCGTGCGTCGGCGACATCGTCTCCGAGCGGGTCGCCGCAGGTCAGCGGTTGTTCCACGTCGGTCGCCTGGACGCGGACACCGAGGGGCTGCTGCTCCTCACCAACGACGGTGACCTGGCGCATCGGCTCATGCACCCGTCCTTCGAGGTATCGAAGACATACCTGGCGACCGTGTCGGGTGCCCTCGAACGCGGCGTCGGAAAGAAGCTCAAGGAGGGTGTCGAACTCGACGACGGACCGGCGAAGGTCGACACGTTCACGCTCCTCGACATCAACGAGGGCAAGTCGCTCGTCCGTGTCACCCTGCACGAAGGCCGCAAGCACATCGTGCGGCGCCTGTTCGACGCCGTGGGACACCCCGTCATCCGGCTCGTCCGGACGGACATCGGCGCCGTCGCTCTCGGCGACCAGCGTCCCGGCACACTCCGCGTACTCGGTCGAGGCGAGGTCGGCGGTCTCTACGGGGCGGTGGGCCTGTGAGTACCTCGAAGCTGGTCGTCGCGATGGACGGCCCCTCCGGAACCGGGAAGTCGAGCGTCTCGCGGATGCTGGCGCAGCGCCTCGACGCCCGCTACCTCGACACCGGCGCCATGTACCGCATCGCGACGCTGCATGCGCTGCGCAAGGGCGTGGACCTCACCGATCCCGCCGCGATCGCCGACGCGACCGCCGGTCTGCCGTGGTCGATCGGCACCGACCCGGCGGGTGAGCAGGTCCTGCTCGACGGGGAGGACGTGGGGGAGGAGATCCGCGGCGACGCGGTGACCAAGGCCGTCTCGGCTGTCTCCGCCGTACCGGCCGTGCGTGAACTGCTCGTCGCGGCGCAGCGTCGTCTCGCGGGCGAGGCAGAACGGATCGTCGTCGAGGGCCGGGACATCGGCACCGTCGTGATCCCGGACGCCGACGTGAAGATCTACCTCACCGCCTCGGCGGAAGCCCGGGCACAGCGCAGGAATGCGCAGAATCTCGCGGAGGGGCGAGGCGACGACTACGCGGCCGTGCTGGCCGACGTGCAGCGTCGTGACCACCTCGACTCCACGCGCGCCGTGTCGCCACTGCGGCCGGCCGACGATTCCGTGCTTGTCGACACCAGCGAACTCGGAATCGACGACGTGATCGGCAGGTTGCTGCTGGTGGTAAGCGAAAGAACTGGAGCAGGGCAGTGACCGAACAATTCACCACCGAGTTCGCAGGCGACGGCACCTGGAGTGAGGAATCCGACTGGGAGGTCCTCGACCTCGAAGACGGCGGCGACGGAGAGTCCCACGTCCCGGTTCCCACCCTCGCAGTGGTCGGGCGCCCGAACGTCGGCAAGTCGACGCTCGTCAACCGGATCATCGGCCGACGCGAAGCCGTGGTCGAGGACATTCCCGGTGTCACCCGGGACCGCGTCTCCTACGAGGCGAACTGGAGTGGCCGCCGCTTCATGGTGCAGGACACCGGCGGCTGGGAACCCGACGCCAAGGGTCTGCAGCAGTCGGTGGCCCGCCAGGCGGAACTGGCGATGCAGACCGCGGACGCGATCCTCCTCGTCGTGGACGCCGTGGTCGGCGCCACCGCAACGGACGAGGCCGTGGCCAAGGTGCTGCGCCGGTCCAAGACCCCGGTTCTGCTGGTTGCCAACAAGGTGGACGACGGCCGCACCGAATCCGAGGTGGCCGCACTGTGGTCGCTCGGTCTCGGACAGCCGCACTCGGTGAGCGCGACCCACGGCCGCGGCACCGGCGATCTCCTCGACGAGGTGCTCGCCGCGCTCCCGGAGACCCCGCGTGAAGGCATCCCCGGCGGCGGGCCGCGACGCGTGGCTCTGGTCGGGAAGCCGAACGTCGGAAAGTCGAGCCTGCTGAACAAGCTGTCGGGCGACGAGCGTTCGGTGGTCCACAACGTCGCGGGCACCACCGTCGATCCGGTCGACTCGATCGTGGAGCTCGGCGGCAGGCCGTGGCGTTTCGTCGACACCGCCGGTCTGCGCAAGCGGGTCAGCCACGCCAGCGGCGCCGAGTTCTACGCGTCGCTGCGGACGAAGAGCGCCATCGAGGCCGCCGAGGTCGCGATTCTGCTGATCGACGCATCCGAGCCGATCTCGGAGCAGGACCTGCGCGTGCTGAGCATGGTGGCGGACGCCGGCCGGGCCCTCGTCATCGCGTTCAACAAGTGGGATCTCGTCGACGAGGACCGGCGCCTCCAGCTCGACCGAGAGGTCGACCGGGACCTGGTGCGGGTGCCGTGGGCGCAGCGCGTCAACATCTCGGCGCAGACGGGGCGCGCGGTGCAGAAGCTCGTCCCCGCCCTGGACACCGCACTGGAGTCCTGGGACAAGCGCATTCCCACGGGCCGGCTCAACACCTGGCTCAAGGAAGTCATTGCCGCCACTCCGCCGCCGATGCGTGGTGGCCGGCTGCCTCGCGTAATGTTCGCCACGCAGGCCGGAACACGCCCGCCGACGTTCGTGCTGTTCACGACCGGGTTCCTCGAGGCGGGCTACCGCCGGTTCCTGGAGCGGCGTCTGCGCGAGGAGTTCAATTTCGACGGCAGCCCCGTCCGCATCTCGGTGCGGGTGCGGGAAAAGCGTGAGCGGCGAAACCGCTGATCCGACAGAATGCGCTCTGACCAGGCGATTAGCGTTACGGACTGCCCCTGATGTAATCTCATCGAGCACCTGAACGAGGGTGTGGACGGGCTGTGGCGCAGCTTGGTAGCGCACTTGACTGGGGGTCAAGTGGTCGCAGGTTCAAATCCTGTCAGCCCGACCAGATGATCAGAAAAGGCGGTTTCCCGGAAACGGGAAGCCGCCTTTTCTGTGTCTCCGGCCCGCTACTCAATCGGTGACGATGACCGGGTCGCCGATCTTCGCGTTGTCGTAGAACCACCGGGCGTTCTCGGTGCTGAGATTGATGCAGCCGTGGCTGACGTTCTCGAAGCCCTGAGAGTTCACCGACCACGGTGCGGCGTGCACGAAGATCCCACCCCACGTGATGCGGGTGGCGTACTCGACGTAGAGGCGGTAGCCCTCCTCGTCATCGATCGGGACGCCGTACGTCGACGAATCCATGATCATGTCGCGGAATTGTTCGATGACGGGGAACGTCCCGAGCGGTGTCTCGTATCCGGGTTTGCCCATGGACGCCGGCATGGTCTGCACGACCTGATCGTTGATGCTGACCGTGAACTGGTGGGTCGTCGTGTTTGCGACCGCGACGAGTGCGTCACCCACCTGGAACTGCGACCTCGCGCCCGCGGTCTCGACGGTCACCCGGGTGTGGGCCGGCCAGAAGTGCGCCGGCGTCCACTGCACGGTGCGGTCGTCGATCCAGGAGAACTGCCCGGGCACCGCTGTCGACGGGGTGATCCGGACACCACGCTCGGCGAGCGCGCGATCGGGCACCGGCGACGTGAACCGGACGACGACAGGATGCGCGATGCCGACGACCTGCCCGCTCGCGGGGGAGAGTGTCGGCGCGACGACCTTCCCGGTGACTGCCGGGGCGTGCGCCGACGCGGTGGCGCTCACCCCGCACACGGCCAGTGCCGCGAGTACCGAGACGAGAAACAGACGTCCGACCTGCTGCGCTTTCCACATGCCGTCCAGCCCTTCAGAGACTGTGAGCGTCATTTCAGTTAACCACGGCGATATCGGACAGCGGAACCAGGGAAGCTGGATGCATTGCGCGCATCAGAGGGACACGGACGACGCGCCGTCGTCACATCGGCCGCGTTTCGCCGGTCACACAGTTGACGGACCGAGACCGAGGGTATGTGACCGATGAACGAGAACGACGTGCTGGCGCAGCAGTTCGAGGCCCATCGCACGCACCTGCGTGCAGTGGCCTACCGGATGCTCGGCTCGATCGGCGAAGCCGAGGACGCCGTGCAGGAATCCTGGCTGCGACTGAGCCGCACCGACGCCGACACCGTCGAGAACCTGGGCGGCTGGCTGACCACGGTGGTGGCGCGGGTGTGTCTGAACATGCTGCAGTCACGCAGGACACGGCGGGAAGATCCCCTGGACGCGGCGGTGCCCGACCCGATCGTGACCCGGGCGGACGGCGGCGACCCCGAACACGAGGCAGTGCTGGCCGATTCGGTGGGTCTTGCACTGCTCGTCGTTCTCGGCACGCTCGCCCCCGCGGAGCGACTGGCGTTCGTGCTGCACGACATGTTCGCGGTGCCCTTCGAGGACATCGCCCCGATCGTGGAGCGAACCCCCGCGGCCGCCCGGCAACTGGCCAGTCGCGCACGCCGGCGTCTGCAGGGAGCCCCGGTTCCCGACACCGATCCGGTCCGTCAGCGTGCGGTCGTCGACGCGTTCCTGGCGGCCGCGAGGAGCGGCGACTTCGACGCGCTCGTGGCGGTGCTCGACCCGGATGTCGTGCTCCGCGCCGATACCGGAGCATTGCCTGCAGGCGCCTCCACGATGGTGCGCGGCTCGGAGACCGTCGCGGGCCGGGTCCTGGGGTTCGCCCGGTTGGCTCGGTTCGCGCATCCGGCGCTCGTCAACGGTGCCGCCGGAGTGGTCGCGATCGCCGACGGGCAGCTGCTGTCGGTCATGGGCGTCACGATCCGGCGCGGGAAGATCGTCGAGATCGACATCCTCGCCGACCGTGAGCGCCTCGCCGGGCTCGTCGTCGAGAACCTCGACTGACGAGCCCGCCGGGGTCAGTTCGTGCGGTGTTCGCCGTCTCCGTGTGCGTTGCCGGTGCGCAGGCCGATCACGGCCGCGGCGACGAGGAAAATGCTGCCGGTCAGCAGTGCTCGCTGGAAGCCGAGGGTGAGTGCCTCGGGCACAGGCGAATTCGCCTCGAGCAGATGCTGGGAATGCGAGGTGGCGATCGCGGCGAAGATCGCGAGACCGAGTGCGCTGCCGACCTGCTGGGAGGCGTTCAGCAACGCTGCCGCGAGCCCTGCCTCGCCGGCAGGCACACCGGCGTTGGCTGCGGTCGTGACGCCGACGAAGACGGCGCCGAGACCGAACGACACGATCATCAGTCCGGGCAGCAGATCGCTGAGATAGGAGCCGTCGACGGGGATCCGGGACAGCAGGTACAGGCCGGCCGAGGCCACCAGCGCTCCCACGACGACGACGGGACGGGTTCCGGTCCGGGTCAGCAACTGGGAGCACACCCCGGCGGCGACCCCGACCCCCAGGCAGAGCGGGAGGTAGGCCGCACCGGTCTGGATGGGGGAGTAGCCGAGAACGTTCTGCATGTAGAGGGTGAGGAAGAAGAACATCGCGATGAGACCCGCAAAGGCGATCAGTCCTGTGACATTCGCGGCGGCAAGGCCCCTGACGCGGAAGATCGACAGCGGCAGTAGGGGGTGCGGGCTGCGCTGCTCGTTGATCACGAACGCCACGATCAGCACGAACGCACCGGCGAACCCGGCGATCGTGCGAGCGCTGCCCCATCCCTGGTCGGGTGCCTCCACCAGGGCGTAGACGAGCAACAGCATCCCGCCGGTGCCGAGCACACTGCCGGCGACGTCGAAGTTCGCGAACCGGGCGCGGCGCCGGTCGCCGGGAATGAGCGCGAAGACCGCCGGAAGCACGAGCGCGCACGCGACAGGGTTGACGAACAGCACCCATCGCCAGCCCGGTCCCTCGGTGAGCACGCCGCCGAGAAAGACACCGACGGCGGAAGCGAGACCGCCCACCCCGGCCCAGACGCCGAGTGCGGTGTGCCGTTCGGGGCCCTCCTCGAATGTCGTCGTCAGAATCGACAGCGCGGCCGGAAGCATCAGTGCCGCACCGACACCCTGCGCGAGTCGTGCGCCGATCAGGACCTCCGCGCTTCCGGCGAAACCGCCGATCAGCGATGACAGCCCGATCACGACGGTGCCGGTGACGAGCACGCGACGGCGACCGAGCAGGTCGGCCAGGCGGCCGCCGAGCAGCATGAAACCGCCGTAGGTGAGGAGGTAGGCGCTCGGGACCCATTGCAGTTCCTGAACCGAGATGTCCAGGTCGCTGCGCATGTCGGGCAGGGCGATGTTGACGATGGATGCGTCGACGAAGTCGAGAAATGCCACGGCGCACAACAGCGTCAGCGTGAGTGTGCCGCGGGCGGTGGAGAGAAACGGGCGTGCCGGGGTCGATCGCCCGACCCGGGAGGTGTCGCTGACCGAGATGTCCATGTCGAAGTCTTC
This sequence comes from Rhodococcus sp. G6(2025), assembly GCF_058628105.1. NCBI lineage: Bacteria > Bacillati > Actinomycetota > Actinomycetes > Mycobacteriales > Nocardiaceae > Rhodococcus > Rhodococcus sp. G6(2025). Next base: position 5,113,947 of record NZ_CP179750.1, on the reverse strand, counting down.
CTGTGCGCAGGGTCCTTGCGGGGAGACGCCGCGTTGCGCGCCGTCACTTCTATGACCGTCGGCCCGGTGGCGATGTGACCGCGCCGCGGCTACGTCGCGAGTAACGTCGGAACCCGGCAGGTCACGGAAACGGGAGGCTGGCATGGCTGGACGGTTCGAAGGCACTGTTGTGATCGATCGCCCCATCGAGGAAGTGTTCGAGTACCTCGCCGCCGGGGTCAACGACCGGGACTTCAGTCCCCGGGTGCAGGAGATCGTGAAGAAGACGGACGGTCCGCCCGGTGTCGGCACCCTCTTCGTCAGCACCGTCAAGGACGCCGGGATGACCACGAAGCGGGAGTTCGAGATCACCGAATTCGAGGCGCCACAGAAGATTCGCTGGGCGGAGCGTTCGAAGAATACCGTCACCGCGAAAGAGGGTGGTTACGACCTCGAACCCTCGGGGGCAGGCACCAAGGTGACGATCTTCAACGTGCTGGAGGGCCACGGAATCGGAAAGCTGATCGCACCTCTCGCGCTTCGGGCGGCCCGGAAGGACGCACCCGATTTCGCGCAGCGAATCAAGGCCGCAGCCGAGAAGTGACCGGCCCTACCGTGCCGGAATGACGAGCGCCAGTACCTGATCGACGTTGTCCGCGAGGCTGTCCGCCGCCGTGTCGTCCCCCGACAGATACTTCGCGAGGCTCTGCTGGAACAGTCCGTCGAAGACCGCATACATGGTGGCCGGGGCGACGGTGATCGTGCGCCCCGCCAACTCCGCGTACCGGGACACGATGCGCCAGATCATGTTTTCGAGGCTCTTGTCGATCGCGGCGACGTCTGCGCGGAACGATTCCTCGAACAGCGACTGCGAGCGGAGGTCGTACCAGAGGCGATGCATGGTGGCCTCGTCGCGGAGCGAAGCCACCAGCACCCGGCCGAATCCCGCCTTCAACTCCTCGGGAGTCTGCGCCGTGGCGACCACCCCGTCGTATCGCGTGACGCACCGGGCCTTGTAGTGCCGCACGCAGTGCGTGATCAGATCGACCTTGTCGCTGAAGTAGTAGTGCAGGACGCCGTGGGAGAACTCGGAGTTCTGGGCGATCTCCCGGAGACTGGTGCGGGCGTAGCCGAGTTCAGAGAGGGTCTGCAACGCGGCCTCGGCGAGCTGATCCCGGCGCTCGGCGAACTTGTCGACCTGGCGGCGCGAGACCCGATCGGCGTTCTTCTCGGCGACGGGTGTCACGGCATTCTTCCTGTTCGGCTCGCACGGTCCGGCACGGTGAGCATCAGTCTAGCCCGCGTTCCTTGACGACTGTGTAACAAAAACTTGACAGTTGTCAAGAGAATTCTTGACAGTCGTCCAAAGTCGAATACTCTGTGATCCACACCACATCGCGGACTCGATCTCGTGACGTGGTTTCCGCGAATCGTCCCGTACGAAGGCAGGTCGGAATGAGCGTCAGTGATCTTGCAGGACGGAAAGCGCTGGTCACCGGTGGTGCGAAGGGGTTGGGCGCCGGTATGGCTGCCGCCCTCGCCGACGCCGGTGCGGCGGTCGTGATCGGCGACGTCCTCGAGGAGGAAGGGTGCGCGACTGCCGATTCCGTCGCGAAGTCCGGCGTCGACACCGGATTCGTGAAACTCGACGTCACCGACGACGGCAATTGGGAGCGCGCCGTCGCTGCCACCGTGGAGCAACTCGGCGGACTCGACCTCCTCGTCAACAACGCGGGCATCGAGATCTCGTCACTCGTGGTCGACATCGACCCCGCCGACATCCGCCGGATGTGCGAGGTCAACATTCTCGGTGTCGCGCTCGGTCTGAAGCACGGTCTGCGCGCGATGCGCCCCGGAGGCGCAGCGGGATCGGGCGGGGCGATCGTCAACGTCTCCTCGGTCGCCGCGACCATCCCGTTCCCGGGCATCGCCGGCTACTCCGCCACCAAGTCGGCCGTCGACCGGCTGACCCGGGTCGCGGCCCAGGAGGCAGGCAAACTCGGGTACGGCGTCCGCGTGAACTGCGTGTACCCCGGGCTGGTCGCCACGGAGATGGGACTCGGGCTGGCCGCCGACATGGAGCGGCTCGGACTGTGGCCCAGCGCCGACGCCGCGGTCGCCGACGTGATCGGCCTGACGCCTCTCGGGCGTCTCGGCGAGGTCGCGGACATCGCCGACACCGTCGTCTTCCTGGCCTCCGACGCCGCTCGCTTCGTCACCGGAATCGGCCTGCCGGTCGACGGTGGCATGGGCATGTAACCGATCTTCCGAACTTTTCTCACATACCGAAAGGCATCTCATGACCGACAAGAAGCCCGTCATCGTCTACGGAGTCTCCGGATACACCGGGCGCCTCGTGTGTGAATACCTGCGCGAGTTCAACATTCCGTTCGTCGCCGCGGGCCGGGACAAGAAGCGGATCCAGGAAGTGCTCGACCGGATTCCCGGCCTGGACACCGTCGACCACGAGGTGGTCGAGGTCGAGCACACCGTCCCGGCCCTGACGGAATTGTTCAGTGGCGCACGGGTTGTCAGCAACATGGTCGGCCCGTTCATCAAGCACGGTGCCGTCGTCGTCGAGGCGGCTCTCGCCGCGGGCTGTCACTACACCGACACGACCGGTGAGCAGGACTGGGTTCTGGACGTGCAGGCGAAGTTCGGCGACAAGTTCGCGGAGAAGGGTCTGCTGCTGTCACCCGGTGTCGCGCAGATGTACACCACCGGTGAGATCGCCGCGAACATCGCGCTGGAGACGCCGGGATTGGACACCCTCGACATCCTGGTGTTGTGGAAGGGCTTTCCCACCTATGCGTCCACGCAGACGATCTTCACGATCCTCAAAGCCGACTGGTACTACCTGGAACAGAACCGGTACGCGAAGTGGGACCCAGGTACCACGTTCGAGGTCGTGGTGCCGGGGCAGCACCAGATGGCCCTCGCGCTGCCGTGGGGCGGCACCTGCCATCCCGTGTGGTTCAAGGACGATCCACGGGTGGCGAACGTGAAGGCGGCAGGCGGCGTGTTCGACCGTTCCGTGATGGAGGGTGTCGTCGCGACGCAGAAGATGGTCGAGGAGCAGATCAAGACCCTTCCCGCGGACGAGCAGGACGCGGCGCTCGCGGAGATCGCCGGCTCCGTGCAGGCGGGAATGCCGCCGCGGGAGAACCCACGGGTCAACACGTCGCTCGACTCCGTGTACGCGTCGGGGCCGCTGGGGCGGGCGCACTGTGTCATCCACGGCAACTGCAACTACAAGCAGACGGGTCTCCTGCAGGCGTACGCCGCGTACTCCCTGTTGCAGCAGCCTCCGAAGCGGACGGGTCTCGCGTCGGCGTGCCAGGCGTTCGGGCATCGCGAACTCCTGGGAGTCCTGCGGAGCTTCGGCCTCGTGATGGAGCCGGTTCTCACCGTGCAGAGCTGATCGTCCCGGCCGCGACCTCGAGGAGAACCGCACCATGCGTTTGACCGACTACCTCGACAAGGGTGCTTCGCTCGGTCCGTCGTCGCCGTGCCTGACGATGGGTGACCGGACGCTGTCGTACGCCGATGTACAGGACCTGAGCCGGCGCGTCGCGGCCGCGCTGGCCCGGTCGGGGATCGCCGCCGGTGACAAGGTGGCCGTCCTGTCCGGCAACGATCCGACCGCGTTCTCGTGCGTCTTCGGGATCAGCCGGGCGGGGGCGGTGTGGTGCCCGATCAACCCGCGGAACGAGGCGGCGGAGAATCGGGACCTGCTCGCCCTCTTCGACTGTCGCTGCTTGATCTTCCAGAAGGCGTTCGCGCCCTTGGTCGATCGGATCCGTCGGCAGTTGCCGCTGCTGACGACGCTCGTGTGTCTCGACGGCGACGAGGAGTACGCCCACCCGTTCGACGACTGGCTGGGTACCGAACGTCTCGACGTCGAGCCGGTCGACGATCTCGCACTGATCGTCGGCACCGGCGGGACGACGGGGAGGCCGAAGGGGGTGATGCTCACCGGCCGGAACATCGAGACAATGTCTGCGCTGACCCTGATGAGCTACCCGTTCGACGGCAGACCGGTCTACCTCGCCCTCGCGCCTTTGACGCACGCGGCCGGTGTCCTGTGTTTTCCAATTCTCGCCCTCGGCGGACAGGTGGTCATCATGCCCACGCCCGACCTGGGGCAGTTCCTCGCGCACATCGACCGGGACCGCGTCACCCACACCTTCCTTCCGCCGACCCTGATCTACATGCTGCTGGACCACGCCGACCTGGAGGCGACGGACCTGAGTTCGCTGCAATGCTTCTGGTATGGCGCGGCACCGATCTCGCCGACCCGGCTCGAAGAAGCGCTGACCCGGATCGGGCCCGTGATGGCCCAGCTGTTCGGGCAGAGCGAGGCGCCGATGATGATCGCGACGATGGCGCCGAAAGACCATTTCCACGCCGACGGCTCGGTCGCGACAGCCCGGCTGAGCTCCGCAGGCAGGCCCTCCCCGCTGGTCACCGTCGCCATCATGGACGGGCAGGGGGCCCTGCTGCCTGCCGGTGAGCGAGGCGAAGTGGTCGTGCGCAGCTCGCTCGTCATGACGGGGTACTACAAGAATCTTGTTGCGACGCAGGAGGCGTCGGCGCACGGCTGGCATCACACGGGCGACATCGGGTACCTCGACGACGACAACTTTCTGTACATCGTCGACCGGTCCAAGGACATGATCATCACCGGCGGATTCAACGTCTATTCCGTCGAGGTGGAACAGGCGCTCATGGCGTACCCCGGAATCCAGGACTGCGGGGTGATCGGGCTCCCCGACGAGAAATGGGGTGAACGTGTCGTCGCCGTCGTCCAGTCCCGAGCCGGAACACCGATCGAGGCCGACGCACTCACGGCGTTCGTGAAAGCGCGCATCGGCAGCGTGAAGACCCCGAAGGAAATCCTGGTCTGGCCCGATCTGCCTCGTTCCACACTGGGGAAGGTGCTCAAGAACGAGATCCGGCAGCAATTGCTCGGCTGACGGCCGGCGCGGGGTTCGAAACGCGGGGGATCGGAGCGTGGGTTTCGCCGCGACTGGCGATACTGTCGGGTGATGGTGAATGGGCACGCACTGAGCAGGGAACGGCTCGCCGACGCGCTGGCACGGTTCGAACCACGGATCGTGGACCCGACGAATCGGCGGTCCGCGGCGGTCGTGATCGCCGTGATGAACGATGGCGCCGACGGTCAGGCCGTTCCGCTGACCATGCGCCCGAGCAAGATGCGTGCGCATCCGGGGCAGTTCGCGTTGCCCGGCGGCGGAGTGGATCCGGGGGAGACCGGCGAGGACGCCGCCCGCGCGAGCTGCACGAGGAACTCGGCCTCGACGTGGAGCCGTCCGCGGTGCTCGGCAGGCTCGACGACTACGTCACCCGCTCCGGGTACGTCATCACCCCGTTCGTCGTGTGGTCGGACCAGCCGATCACGTCGCTCGTCCCCAACCGCGAGGAAGTGGCGGAAGTGTTCTCGGTGGGCGTTCCCGAGATCGACGCGGAGCCGCGGTTCGTCGAGATCCCCGAATCGTCGAAACCGGTGATCCAATGGCCGTTCCGCCGTCACCTCGTGCATGCCCCCACCGGCGCGGTCGTGTACCAGTTCCGGGAGGTCGCGCTGCACGGGAGACACACGCGCATCGACGGATTCGACCAGCCGGTGTTCGCCTGGCGTTAGCGAGACCATATCGACTGGCGGACACGACTAATCTCACAGTTCGTGACCCTCTTCGAGTCTCTCGCCCGCAAGCTCGACCGCACCGGTGTCGACCCCGTCGTCTGGCACGCCCCGCCGCCGCCGACGCTCACGGGAGTGCTCGCTCCCAACAGGGTGCTCGACGACGCGCACCGCTGGACGCTCCCCGCCGGAGAAGGCCCGGAGGACGTCGCCGTCGATCACGACGGCCGGGTGGTCACCGGAGGCAACGACGGCCGGATCTGGCGGTTCGACAGCCACGGACACGCCACCGAACTCGCGAACACCCACGGGCGCCCCCTCGGGGTCGAGGTCCTCGACGACGGCAGGTTCCTGATCTGCGACGCCGAGCGCGGTGTGCTGCGGGTCGACGACAAGGGACGCGTCGACGTGCTCGCCGACGCCGCGGCCGGGCGCCCACTCGTGGCGTGCAACAACTCGGCGGTCGGCCGGGACGGCATCGTGTACTTCACCGACTCCTCGGCGCACTTCACGATCGCCGACCACCGCTACGACCTTCTCGAGCACCGCGGGACCGGCCGTCTGCTGCGTCTGGACCCGCGGACGGGGGAGACCGACCTCCTCGCCGAGGGACTGCAGTTCGCCAACGGTGTGGGACTGGCCTCGGACGAATCTTTCGTCCTCGTCGCCGAGACCGGCTCGTACCAGATCTCCCGCGTCGACCTGACCGGCCCGTCGCAGGGTGCGGCGTCGGTGTGGGCCGCGAATCTGCCCGGCATACCGGACAACATGACGTCCCAGACACGGGACGGCCTGTTCTGGGTGGCGCTCTACAGCCCGCGGATGCGCTTGCTCGACCTGCTCGCGCCCTATCCCACGCTGCGCATCGTCGCGGCGAATCTGCCGGAGGCCGTGCAGCCGAATCCGGAGCACGCCGGCTGGGTGATCGCCCTCGATCACCGCGGCGAGATCGTGCACAGCCTGCGCGGAGGCAAGGGCAGCTATTCCCCCGTCACAGGTGTGCGGGAGCACGACGGGTGGCTGTACCTGGGAAGTCTGACCGCGGACGCCGTCGCGCGCGTCCCGGCCCCACCGCGACCGGACGTTGCGCGGGGCGAGTGACACGGCCGGACGGACGGGACGATCGACTGAACACCATCCCGGTTGTGGAAGAGTGGCGAGAGCGGTGCGACGAGCGCCCGAAAACAGGTCCGCACTCGACGCTGGGGAGATTTTGGTGAATTCGGTGGACCGGGACACTGTGCGGTCGGACCGGATCGTGACCGTCCCGAACCTCCTGAGCGTGGTTCGACTCCTCGGCGTGCCGCTGTTCGTGTACCTGCTGCTCGTCACCCACTCCGACGGGTGGGCACTCGCGATCCTCATGATCAGCGGCTTCACCGACTGGCTCGACGGCAAGCTGGCGCGGATCCTCGACCAGTCGTCGAAGCTGGGTGCGCTGCTCGACCCCTTCGTCGATCGCCTCTACGTCGTCACGACGCTGGTGACGTTCGTCCTGCGCGGGTTCATCCCGTGGTGGGTCGCGGCGATCCTGATCGGCCGCGACGCCGTTCTCGCGCTGACGCTGATCATCTACCGACGGCGCGGTCTGCCGCCCCCCGACGTGATGTACCTCGGCAAGGGTGCCACCTTCCTGCTGATGTTCGCGCTGCCGATGACCCTCGCGGCGCACGGTGACTGGAGCATCGCGACCGTGGCGCAGCCGCTCGGCGCGGCGCTCCTGATCTGGGGCACGGTGCTCTACGTGTGGACCGGGCTGCTCTACACCGTGAACGCGCTGACCGTCGCGCGCACCGTTCCCGTGCGAGGACCGGGCGGCGACGAACACGAGGTCCAGTGATGAAACGGACAGATTCCGGAATCCGCAGGAATCCGGTGCCGTCCCTGCTGCAGTCCCTGATGAACGATCATCTGGACCCCGGGTACGAGGGTGCGGCCGAGGATCGTGAACAGGGACATTCACGGCAGACACGGGTCGGTCAGCAGGTGTGGATCGCGATCGGCGCGCTGCTCGTCGGGCTCGTGCTGTCGGTCGCCTACCGCCAGGCCACCGAACGCATCCCCGGCACCGAGCAGGTGCGGTCCGAACTCCTGAGCAAGGTGCAGGACGCAGAGGATCGGGCGGGCGCCCTCGCCGCCACCCGGGACACGCTGTCGACACAGACCGACGACGCGCGCGCCACCGCGCTGGCCGGCGACGCCCGAGGCGCGGCACTGCTCGACGAGCTTCGCGGCCTCGAGGGGGATGCCGGAGTCGAGGCCGTGCACGGTCCCGGCCTGACCGTGACGTTGACGGACCCCGCAGCCAAGCCCAACCTCTCCGACTCGTCCCAGCGCAGTGTCGGGGGGAAGGCCGTGGTGCTCGACCGCGACCTCCAGTCGGTCGTCAATTCGCTGTGGGCGAGCGGCGCCGAGGCCATCGCGGTCGGCGACGTGCGGATCGGCCCGTCGGTGACGATCCGCCAGGCGGGTGGCGCGATGCTCGTGGACAACCAGCCGGTGTTCTCGCCGTACGTGGTCTCCGCGATCGGCCCGCAGGGACCGATGCAGACCGGATTCGTGGTGAGCGACGCCTATCTGCGGATGTCCAGCGTGGCGCAGCTGTACGGCATCGGCTTCGCGGTGGCGGAGGCCGACGATCTCCACTTGCCCGCCGCCCCGGCGCGGGAAGTGCGGGCAGCCCGGGAAGTGGGAACACGATGACAACGGCGGAGTCGAATGGAGGAGTCACACGAATGAAGGCAGCACTGAAGGGCGGATCCGCGATCTACGGGGTGCTCGCCCTGATCGTGGGTATCGTGCTGGGCGTGGTGTTCAGCCCGCAAGTGCCCGACGCCGTGCAGCCCTACCTGCCCATCGCCGTCGTCGCCGCGCTCGACGCGGTGTTCGGCGGACTGCGCGCGTACCTCGACGAGATCTTCGACTCGAAGGTGTTCGTCGTCTCGTTCGTGTTCAACGTCCTGGTGGCCGCCCTGATCGTGTGGCTCGGTGACCAACTCGGTGTCGGAACCCAGCTGTCCACCGCGATCGTCGTCGTGCTGGGCATCCGCATCTTCGGCAACGCGGCCGCCCTCCGGCGACGTCTGTTCGGGGCGTGAGCGCGGCGTGAGCGGACACGAGGGCAGACACGAACTGCACGGGAACGAACCGGCGACGTCGCAGCGATCGCACGTCGTCTTCGCGCTGCTGGCCGCGCTCCTGCTCGGCGGGCTGGGAATCGCGATCGTCACGCAGGTGAAGAACACCGGGTCCGGTGACACCCTCGACTCGGCGAGCCCGGCCGATCTCCTGGTCGTCCTGGACACGCTGAACCAGCGGGAGGCTGCCCTGCGGCAGGAGATCGCATCGCTGGAACAGACCTTGGCAACGTTGCAACAGAGCGGCAGTTCCGGAGCGGCGCTCGACGAGGCGCAGGCCCGGTTGACGGCGCTGTCGATCCAGGTCGGCAGCGCACCGGCCACCGGTCCCGGGGTGACGATGCGCATCACCGACCCCAACAAGGGAGTCGGCTCCGAGGTCCTGCTCGACCTCGTGCAGGAATTGCGTGCCGCCGGTGCCGAAGCCGTCCAGATCCAGGGTGCGGACGGCCCGCCCATCCGGATCGGCGTCGACTCCTGGGTGTCCGGTTCGGCCGGCGGCGTGTCGGTGGACGGCCGGAAGGTGAACGCCCCCTACGGCGTGGTCGCCATCGGTGATCCGCCGACTCTGGCGGCGGCCCTGAACATTCCCGGCGGGGTGGTCGACACGGTCGCGCGCAGCGGCGGACAGCTGACGATCGAACAATCGCAGCAGGTCACGATCGCCGCCTTGCGGGAGGCGAAACCTCGCCAATACGCTCAGCCCGGAAATTGATCTTCGCATCCGCCCGCGGATTGCCATCGAAAGGAAGCCACTGTGAGTGAGCTCGAAATTCCCGCCGATCGTCGGTACACCGCCGAACACGAGTGGGTCGAGCGGACGGGGCCCACGACGGTACGCGTCGGCATCACCGATTTCGCGCAGTCCCAGCTCGGCGACGTCGTGTTCGTCCAGCTTCCGGCGGTCGACGAGGCCGTGACGGCGGGCGAATCGTTCGGCGAGGTGGAATCCACCAAGAGCGTCTCCGACATCTTCGCCCCGCTGACGGCGAAAGTCGTTGCCGCCAATGCCGATCTGGACGGCAACCCGGAACTCGTGAACTCCGCGCCCTACGGGCAGGGGTGGCTGGTGGACCTCGGTGTCGACGACGAGGCGACCCTCGACGCGGCACTGGCCGAAATGCTGGACGCCGCCGGCTATGCAGACATCACGGCAGGATAATTTCCCGAGAACACGCGAGGCGGTAATCGGATGGTTTCGGAAGGTGCCGACAGCCCGGAAACCGGGTTGCCGGAAAAATCCGCTGTCGGAATACCGGTTCGTAATGTGCTGGCGGCCTGTCTCACTACACGCACCGGCGTGCGCAGGGTACGGTCGATGTTGAACGCATGTGCCGTGTCGGGGCGCAGGTCCGTAGTTTGAATGTGATCGTGGGAGTTTGCACAGAAGTTAATGTGCACGGGAACCGAATTATGTAGTACCGAGTGGCATTGCGTAGTCCAGCGAATCTTGCTGGATGATCGAACTAGGAGGAGAAACGGTGAGCGAGAACGGCAACGACGCGGTCTATGGGGAGACGCCGGCGGAAACCACGTCGGTCTTCCGCGCGGACTTTCTCAATGAGCTCGACAACTCCTCGGCAACCCAGGCTCCGGAAGCTCCGGTGTCGGGTGTGGAGGGACTGCCCGCAGGCTCTGCTCTGCTCGTCGTCAAGCGTGGACCGAACGCAGGGTCGCGCTTCCTGCTCGACCAGCCGACGACGTCCGCGGGACGGCATCCCGACAGCGACATCTTCCTCGACGACGTGACCGTCAGCCGTCGTCATGCGGAGTTCCGTCAGGAGGACGACGAGTTCCAGGTGGTCGACGTCGGCAGCCTCAACGGCACCTACGTCAACCGGGAGCCGGTCGACTCGGCTGTCCTGGCGAACGGTGACGAGGTCCAGATCGGCAAGTTCCGACTGGTCTTCCTGACCGGACCCCGGACCGCTGCCGGTGGCTCGCAGATCGGTGAGACGTCAGCTGGTGCGGGTAGCCAATGACCGCGGTGCGGCAGCAGCAGGCGCAATCGGGGATGTCGATCGGCTCCGTGCTGGATCGACTCCGCCCCGATTTTCCTGATGTGACGATCTCGAAGATCCGATTCCTCGAAGCCGAGGGTCTCATCAGCCCCCAGCGCACTCCCTCGGGGTATCGGCGATTCTCGATCGCCGACTGTGAACGACTGCGCTACGTCCTCACTGCGCAGCGCGATCAGTATCTGCCGCTGAAGGTCATCAAGGAGCAGCTCGAGGCCATCGACAGAGGTGTGGCCACGGTCGGCGCAGGCGATTCTTCGCCGCGCCGGCCGCGCGCGCTCACGGTGGCCCCGGGCGAGGTGTCCCCGGAGGAGTTCCTCACCGACCGCGAGGTGCGGATCAGCCGCGACGATCTGATCGCCCGGGCAGGGATCGACGAGAAGTTCCTCGGCGAACTGACCCGCGGAGGCCTGGTCGTTCCCGGGCCGGCGGGATTCTTCGACGAGGACGCGGTGACACTGGCGCGCACCGCGAGGGCGATGTCCGAGTTCGGACTCGAGGTGCGGCACCTGAGGGCGTTCAAGCTGGCGGCCGACCGCGAGGCCGGGCTGGTCGCGCAGATCGCCGGGCCTGTCGCCAAGGGCCGCGACGCCGGCGCCCGTGATCGCGCCGAGGAGATGGTGCGCGAACTGGCCGCCCTGTCTCTGACGTTGCACACCTGCCTGGTGAAGTCGGCAGTCCGGGGTGCGCTCGATCGGTGAGGTGAACTCGCCGACCGTCCCCACTTCCCAACGACGCTGCGCTCGAACGGCTGTACGGTCGAAGAGCAGACACGAATCGAATAGAATCCTGGTACGGCATTGTGTGCCGCGGACGGACCATTGCAGGGTGGAGGCAGACGCGATGAGCGAAATGCACGTGATCGGAGTTCGTGTCGAGCAACCCCAAAGTCAACCTGTTCTGCTGTTGCGTGAAACCGACGGCGAGCGGTACCTGCCCATCTGGATCGGCCAGACCGAGGCCACCGCGATCGCACTCGAACAGCAGGGCGTCGAGCCTGCGCGTCCGCTGACCCACGATCTCATCAAGAACCTGATCGAAGCCTTCGGTCGCACCCTGAAGGAAGTTCGCATCGTGGACCTGCGCGAGGGCACGTTCTATGCCGACCTCGTGTTCGACCAGAACACCCGCGTCTCGGCCCGCCCGTCCGACTCCATCGCCATCGCACTGCGAATCGGGGTGCCGATCTTCGCCGAGGAAGCGGTACTCACGGAGGCCGGTCTGGTTATGCCCGACGAGCGCGAGGACGAGGTCGAGAAGTTCAAGGAATTCCTCGAGTCCGTGTCGCCGGACGATTTCAAGGCAACCGACGGCTAGTTTGCGCCGTCGGAAAAGCCTCGGGCGCGGAGTAACGGTTGAGGTTCCTCCGGCGCGTTGCGTTGACCCCGTCTCTTCGGAGTCATAGCGTTCAGTGCAGTGATTTTCTGCCCTGCAGATTGTATCGGGCGTACGCTGAGTAGGTTCAGGGTACGGACTTGCTCGATGTCACTGGTGGCGCTTGCGCCGCTCGATGTGCTGTGGCTGTGCCGCGGGCACTGGCGACGCGCGTCACAGGCGCACTGATCGTCGGGTTCAGTGCAACATGCGAGAGGGAGTAGTCAGTGGGAGATCGGCCGCAGGAGAATGCGCTGAATCTTGCGCCCGGCGACAACGTTGCCGAGTCCGAATTCAGCTCCGAGGAGATCCAACCGGGCCTCTTCCCGGACGATTCCGTGCCCGACGACCTCGTCGGATACCGCGTCCCCATCGCCTGCCAGATCGCGGGAATCACCTACCGGCAGCTCGATTACTGGGCTCGCACGTCGCTCGTCGTGCCGTCCATTCGTGGCGCAGCAGGTTCGGGCAGCCAACGGCTGTACTCGTTCAAAGACATCCTCGTCCTCAAGATCGTCAAGCGTCTGCTCGACACCGGAATATCCTTGCAGAACATCCGAGTGGCCGTCGACCACCTCCGTAAGCGCGGAGTGCGGGACTTGGCCAAGATCACACTTTTCTCGGATGGGACCACGGTCTACGAGTGCACGTCCCCCGAAGAGGTCGTCGATCTGCTCCAGGGCGGGCAGGGTGTCTTCGGTATCGCGGTGAGCGGTGCGATGCGCGAACTGACCGGCACCATCGCCGATTTCCCGGCCGAGCGCGCCGATGGCGGCGAGAGCGAACAGAGCCCCGAGGACGAACTGGCGTCGCGGCGCAAGAACCGCGCGAGCCGCAAGACGGGCTAGCCCGCATCCATCGGAGCGCGGCGCTGCCTGCGCCGCCATCTGCAGCCGTGACATAGACTGGCGGTGCGTCGACGCCGTGCGGGAGAGTTCCGGGCACCGCAAGCACAGAAACATCGTGTGTGCGGGAGTTCGGGCGCCGAAGGAGCAACACCTCCCCGTCAATCTCTCAGGCAGACAGGACCGTGCGGGCTCCGACGTCTCTGGAAAGCGGTGGGAGCACCCACCCGCCCACGGGGAAAGGGCCGTCTTCACACCCGAACGACGGTACCGAATCTCTCAGGCGCTCGATTCGAGCAGGCGACAGAGGGGGAGGGACGTTCCGCTACGCGGGGCGTGTCCTGATCCTCCGAACTGCTTGGGAGTTGTCGTGATCGACGCTGGAAGCCGTACATTCGCCGATCGTCATGTCGGCCCGAACGCTGCGGAACTCGCGCACATTCTCGAACTGGTCGGAGCCGATTCGCTCGACGACCTCGCGTCGAAGGCCGTCCCCGCCGTCATCCTGGACGGGGTGACGGGCGGCATCGCCGACGGCCTCGACGCGCTGCCTGCACCGGTGTCCGAGCACGAAGCGCTCGCCGAACTGTCCGCACTCGCCGCGCAGAACACCGTGGCGACGTCCATGATCGGTCTCGGCTACTACGACACCCTCACCCCGCCGGTGCTGATCCGGAACATCATCGAGAACCCGGCCTGGTACACGGCCTACACGCCGTACCAGCCCGAGATCAGCCAGGGCCGCCTCGAAGCGCTCCTCAACTTCCAGACGATGGTCGCCGACCTGACCGGCATGGAGGTCGCCAACTCGTCGATGCTCGACGAAGCCACCGCCGCCGCCGAGGCGATGACGCTGCTGCGCCGGGCGAGCAAGAGCAAGTCCCCGCGGTTCGTCGTCGACGCCGACCTGTTCCCGCAGACGCTGGCCGTCGTCGAGACCCGGGCCGAGCCGCTCGGCATCGAGATCGTGGTGGCCGACCTGTCCGCCGGCCTTCCGGACGGTGACTTCTTCGGCGTCCTCGCGCAGATGCCTGGCGGGTCCGGCCGCATCGTCGACTACACCGACGTGATCGCCGCCGCCCACGAGCGCGGCGCACTGGTCGCGGTCGGGGCGGATCTGCTGGCACTCACGCTCCTCACCCCGCCCGGCGAGATCGGGGCCGACGCCTGCTTCGGCACCACCCAGCGGTTCGGTGTCCCCATGGGCTTCGGTGGCCCGCACGCCGGTTACCTCGCCGTGCACACCAAGCATGCACGTCAGCTCCCCGGCCGTCTGGTGGGCGTCTCCGTCGATGCCGACGGTGACAAGGCGTACCGGCTGGCGCTGCAGACCCGCGAGCAGCACATTCGCCGCGAGAAGGCGACGTCGAATATCTGCACCGCTCAGGTGCTGCTGGCGATTCTGGCGGCCATGTACGCCAGCTACCACGGCGCCGAGGGACTGAAGGCGATCGCCCTGCGCGTGGCGAACACGGCGCACTCCCTGGCCGCCGCGCTCCGCAGGACCGGGGCTGTCGTCGTCCACGAGCACTTCTTCGACACGATCCTCGTTCGAGTCGCCGGCCGAGCCGCGGACGTGGTGGCGAAGGCGAAGGACGCCGGCATCAACCTGCGGTTCGTCGACGCGGATCACGTCGCCATCGCGTGTGACGAGGCCACCACTGCCGACGACGTCGCCCAGGTGCTGGCGGCGTTCGGCGGCGAAGGCGCCGTGACCGAGGAAGCGGGCACGTCCGTCCCCGACGCGCAGCTCCGCGGATCCGACTACTTGCAGCACGAGGCGTTCACCCGGTATCGCACCGAGACGGCGATGCTGCGCTACCTGCGGGCGTTGTCCGACAAGGACATCGCACTCGACCGCAGCATGATCCCCCTCGGTTCGTGCACGATGAAGCTCAATGCCACCGCCGAGATGGAAGCGATCACCTGGCCCGCGTTCGCCGGACTGCACCCGTTCGCGCCGACCGGGGACACACCGGGAATCCTCCGCATCATCAAGGACCTCGAGAACTGGCTCGTGGCCGTCACCGGCTACGACGCGGTCAGCCTGCAGCCGAATGCCGGTAGCCAGGGCGAGTACGCGGGGCTGCTCGCGATCCGTAACTACCACCTCAGCCGCGGAGACGACCACCGCGACACCTGCCTCATCCCGTCGAGCGCCCACGGCACCAACGCCGCATCCGCGGTCATGGCCGGGATGCGCGTCGAGGTCGTCGCCTGCCGCCCGAACGGTGACGTGGATCTGGACGACCTGCGGGCGAAGATCGCCGACCATGCCGAGCGCCTCGCGGCGATCATGATCACCTACCCGTCCACACACGGTGTGTACGAGCACGAGATCGCCGACATCTGCGCCGCCGTCCACGACGCCGGCGGCCAGGTGTACGTCGACGGCGCCAACCTCAACGCCCTGGTCGGCCTGGCCCGTCCCGGCCGGTTCGGCGGCGACGTGAGCCACCTCAACCTGCACAAGACGTTCTGCATCCCGCACGGTGGCGGTGGCCCCGGCGTCGGTCCGATCGGTGTGCGGTCCCACCTCACGCCGTTCCTGCCCGGACATCCGCTCGCACCGGAACTCGGCACAGCCGGACCGATCTCCGCGGCCCCCTACGGCAGTGCGTCGATCCTCCCGATCACGTGGGCGTACATCCGGATGATGGGCGCCGTCGGGCTGCGCCGCGCAAGCCTGACCGCCATCGCCTCGGCCAACTACATCGCGCGCCGCCTGGACGAGTACTTCCCGGTCCTCTACACCGGCGAGGGGGGAATGGTGGCACACGAGTGCATCCTCGACCTCCGGCCGATCACCAAGGACACCGGTGTGACCGTGGACGACGTCGCAAAGCGCCTCGCCGACTACGGTTTCCACGCACCGACGATGAGCTTCCCGGTGGCGGGCACCCTGATGGTGGAGCCCACCGAGAGCGAGAACCTCGAAGAGATCGACGCCTTCTGCGAGGCGATGATCGCGATCCGCGCCGAGATCGACCGCGTGGGCGCGGGGGAGTGGCCGGTGGACGACAACCCGCTGCGCGGTGCCCCGCATACGTCCGGTTGCCTGGTCGCGGAGTGGAACCACCCCTACACCCGTGAGACAGCGGTGTTCCCCCGAGGCAAGGCACGGCCGAAGGTGTGGCCGGCGGTGCGGCGCATCGACGGTGCACACGGCGACCGCAATCTCGTGTGCTCCTGCCCGCCGATCTCCGCATTCGAAGACGCCTGACACAGCCGATGCCCGTCCCGCTCACGCGGGGCGGGCATCGCTCGCTCAGTCCTCGCGCACCAGCTCGAGGATCGTGATCTCCGGTGGGGCGCCCACCCGCACGGGCGGACCCCACGTGCCCACACCGCGGGTCGTGTAGAGGACGGTGTTTCCGATGCGGTCCAGTCCCGTCACCGACGGCTGCTGCAGCGGCACCAGATAACGCAGCGGCCACATCTGCCCGCCGTGCGTGTGCCCCGACAGTTGCAGGTCGACACCGAGGTCGGACGCTTCCAGTGCCTGCCGCGGTTCGTGCGCGAGCAGCACGACGAACGTCGACGGGTCGCGTCCGGCGAGCGCGGCCGGAAGGTCGGGTTCGTACGGGGCCGGCGAGGAATAGTCGTGGATGCCCGCGACGTCGAGGGTGGCGCCGCCCCGGGTGATCGTCGCGCGCTCGTTGCGCAGCGTCCGGATGCCCAGCCGGTCCCACACATCCAGCCAGCGACCACCGTCGTCGGCGTAGAACTCGTGATTGCCGCTGACACCGAACACCCCGAGCGGGGCCTCGAGGTCGCCGAGCGGTTGCAGATCGGGCGACACCTTGGCGACGGTCCCGTCGACCAGATCGCCCGCGATCGCGACGAGATCCGGCTGCTGCGCGTTCACCAGGTCGACGACCCGCCGGGTGAAATCCACTCCCCGCGCCGGGCCGACGTGAAGGTCGGACACGAGCGCCACACGCACACCGTCGAACTCGGCGGGCAGACGCTTCAGCGGCACCCGAACCCGCACGATCCGTGGCCGGGCGGCCTCCGACACCCCGTAGCCGGCGGCGCCGACGGCACCCACCACCACGACGGCGGTGGCGATGCGCAGGCTTCGCCGCCGCGACAGATCGACCTGTTCGTCGTTCCCGGTGCCGCGCAGGCGGCCGAACAGCCGCGTCAGCAGCGACGCCAACGCGACCAGGAGAAGCCCGAGCACCAGATAGAACATAGCGCCGAGCCACACCCAGCCCACCCATCCCGGGGGACGCGCCCATCCCGGATCGAAGGCTTCGCCGCTGCCGACGCCGATGACCGCGAGAACCCACAGGACCACGAGGGTCACGTCGACGACCACCGACCAGGGCCGGCCCAGCCCGGTGGCCCGCACGAGTCGCCGATGGAGCCACCATGTGACGAGTGCGAGGAAGACCGCGAAGACCAGGAGCCTCGTCACGACAGCAACTTGCTGATCGCGGTCGGCAGTGCCGCTCCGTCCGAGGACGCGACCTTCTCCAGCGACCCGCCGGTGCGATCGGCCAACGCCTGCAACGTGTTGAGGTCGGAGTTCTCGCCGATCGTCACCACGTCGATGCGCACCGGCTTCGACGTGCTCGAGGCCGCAGCGATGGCGGACAGCAGATCCGCGCGGGCAACGGAGTCGTCGTTGGCCCCGTCGGTGACGAGCAGCACCGAGTTGGTGCGGCCCGGCGTGTATCCGTCCACCGCGCTCTTGTAGGCCGCTTCGAGCGACGTGTACGTCGAAGACCCGGTGGCGGGTGTCGCCTTGGCGAGCCGGGCGTCGAGTGCCTGCCTGCGGGTGCCCTCCGTGAAACCGCCCGCCGAGAGGGGACCGGTCGCGACCACGGTCGTGTACGGCCGCGACCCGTCGAGCGTCGTGCTGTACTCCCACAGCCCGAGGTTCGACGAGTCCGGAGAACGGTCGACGTGGGCTGTGAGCGCTGCCGTCGTGTTCGCGAGGCGCGTCGCCGTCCCCTCGCGCTCTCCCATCGAGCTGGAAACGTCGAGCAGGACGGTGGAGGTGCGGGGGGTGATCGGATTCCGGATCACCTGCATCAGCTCGGCCGCAGCGGCCGCATCGGCGGGAACGAGGGTGGATTCGAAACCGGGAAAGGCCAGCGCGGTGTCGTCGGGCCGGGCGAGTCCCTCGACTCGGAACCCGGCGTCGGCCAGGACCTGTGCCTGTTCGGGTCGACGGACGAACTCCGCGAACTGCGCGGCGGCGCGGCTCTGTGTCTCGTCGACGGACGGGCCTGCCAGAACGGCCGCGGGGTGATCTGCCACGGGTGTCGGGCCTTTCGGCATCGATGTGGTGATGTCGGCTCCGGGTGCGTCGCGCAGGGCCTGGTAGACCTGCTGTTCGGTGGCCGCGACCGCGTGGATGCCGGAGGTGGCGGGATCGCCCTGCTCGGCCAGCGCGGTGAGCGCCTCCCGCGTCGTCGCGGGCTTCGTCTCCGACGACGCCTCGTAGCCGAGCGCCAGACCGGTGAGTGCCGACGTGACGGGAGCAGAACGAGCCTGCTCCTCCGTCACCGGACCCGTGGGGCTTCCCGCGACCGCGGCTGCAACCGCTTCGACTGCCATCTCCGTGCTCTCGGCGCCGGGGCCGACGGGGAGCGCCATCCCCAGGCTGCCCCAGCCCGGCAGGCCGAGAGTCGCGAGGGAATCGCGGCCGGTCTGCAGCGACGGCAAGTCCTTCCAGTCGATCGCCGGCGTGCCCGGCGAGTTCGCGAACGCCGTCCGGACCGCGAGCACGACGGGGCTGGTCGCCACGGGACGCGCTTCGCCGCTGATGACGCCGGTCGCCGAAACCTGCTTGACGGAATGCGAGCTCGACGGAATCCACAGAGCGGGGCGAGGCCCGAGCGCCGCTGCGTCCCACGGGCCGTCCGGCCCCGCGGACAAGGCGTCGCGCACGGTGTCGGACGCGACGGCGGTGACCGTCACCGACACGCACTGATCGCGGATCACCGGGGCAGTCTCCGTGAAATGGTCGGCGAGAGTCTGGAGCTGGGGTGCGATGTCGGGATCCGCCACGACCGCGAGCACGGATTCGCCTTCGACGCAGGCGCCCGCGGCAGCCACGCCCTGATCGGTGATCCGGTCACGCAACTGGAACCAGCCCACGACACCTGCCGCGATCACGACGACGAGACCGAGCACGATCAAAGGCCCCCTGCTGATACCCCTGGCGCGCGATTCGCCGCGATGCTGCCCCACGTGCTTTCCAGCCCCTGTCCGACGAGTTCGACGTTGACCCTCGCAGTGTAGTGATGCGCAGGATCAACCCGACCTGACACGTGAGTGGCAAAGCGTGCGCGAGCACGCTTTGCCACTCACGTGGGGGGCGACCGGTCAGGCGTTGGCTGCTTTGTATTCGCGGCGGCGGCGGTGCAGGATCGGTTCGGTGTAGCCCGACGGCTGCTTGGTGCCGTCGAGGATCAGTTCCTTCGCGGCCTGGAAGGCGATGTTGGTGTCGAAGTCGGGGGCCAGCGGCCGGTAGGTGGGGTCGTTCTGGTTCTGCCGGTCCACGACCGGGGCCATCCGTTGCAGCGACTGCACGACCTGGTCGGCGGTGACCACTGCGTGCCGGATCCAGTTCGCCAGCAGCTGGGACGAGATGCGGAGGGTGGCGCGGTCTTCCATCAGGGCGACGTCGTGGATGTCGGGGACCTTGGAGCAGCCGACGCCGGCGTCGATCCAGCGGACCACGTAGCCGAGGATGGACTGGCAGTTGTTGTCGAGCTCTTCCTGCTTCTCGGCCTCGGACCAGTCGGTGTTCGGGGCGAGGGGGATGGTGAGGATCTCGTCGAGGGTGGCCCGCCGGGTGCCCGTCAGCTGGTTTTGGACGGCGACGACGTCGACCTGGTGGTAGTGGGTGGCGTGCAGGGTGGCCCCGGTCGGGGACGGCACCCATGCGGTGTTCGCGCCGGCCTTGGGGTGGCCGATCTTCTGCTCGAGCATCTCGGCCATCAGCTCGGTCATCGCCCACATGCCCTTGCCGATCTGCGCCCGCCCCTGCAACCCGCAGGCCAGACCGGTGTCGACGTTCCAGTCCTCGTAGGCGGTGATCCAGGTCTGCTTCTTCATCTCGGCCTTGCGGATCATCGGCCCGGCCTCCATCGAGGTGTGGATCTCGTCGCCGGTGCGGTCGAGGAACCCGGTGTTGATGAACACCACCCGCTCCGACGCCTCCCGGATGCAGGCGGCGAGGTTGACGGTGGTGCGGCGTTCCTCGTCCATGATGCCGACCTTGAGGGTGTTGGCGGGCAGCCCCAACACCTGCTCGACGCGGCCGAACAGTTCGGTGGTGAACGCGACCTCGTCGGGGCCGTGCTGCTTGGGTTTGACGATGTAGATCGACCCGGTGCGGGAGTTGACCAACGGCCCCGTCTGATCGCCCGTGCTGAGTCCGTGGACGGCGCACAGGGAGGTGATCAGGGCGTCGAGGATGCCCTCGGGGATTTCGGTGCCGTCGCCGTGCAGGATCGCCGGGGTGGTCATCAAATGCCCGACGTTGCGGACGAACAGCAGCGACCGCCCGTGCAGGGTGAGCTCGGACCCGTCCGCGGCGGTGTAGGTGCGGTCGCCGTTGAGGCGGCGGGTGAAACTTTTGCCGCCCTTGGTCATCTCCTCGGTCAGGTCGCCGCGGTTCAGGCCCAGCCAGTTGCGGTAGCCGATCACCTTGTCGTCGGCGTCGACGGCGGCGACGGAGTCCTCGAAGTCCATGATGGTGGTGACCGCGGACTCGAGCACCACATCCTTGACCCCGGCCGCGTCGGTGGACCCGATCGGGGAGGTGGGGTCGATCTGGATTTCCGCGTGCAACCCGTGATTGCGCAGCAGCACACTGGTCGGGGCGGCCGGGTCGCCGAGGTAGCCGACGAACTTGCCCGGCTCCGCGAGCCCGGTGATCGTGCCGTCGGCGAGCTGCACGGTCAGGGCGGTGCCGTCGACGGTGTAGCGGGCGGCGTCGGCGTGCGACCCGGTCGTCAGGGGGGCGGCGGTGTCGAGGAAGGTGCGGGCCCAGGCGATGACCTTGTCGCCGCGGACCTTGTTGTAGGAGCTCCCGGCCTCCGCGCCGCCGTCGTCGGGGATGGCGTTGGTGCCGTACAGGGCGTCGTACAACGACCCCCACCTCGCGTTGGAGGCGTTCAGCGCGAAGCGGGCGTTGAGGACCGGGACCACCAGCTGCGGGCCGGCGGTGGCGGTGATCTCGGTGTCCACGTTCGCCGTGGACACCTCGAACGGGGCCGGTTCGGGCACCAGGTACCCGATCTCGGTCAGGAACGCCTTGTACTCGGCCGGGTCGATCACGGTACCGGCCCGGTCGCGGTGCCAGCCGTCGATCCGGGCCTGCAGGTCGTCGCGGGTGGCGAGCAGGGCCTTGTTCTTCGGCGCCAGCTCGTCGATCACCTTGGCCGCACCCGACCAGAACCCGTCGGCGTCCACCCCGGTCCCCGGCAGCGCCTCCTCGTTCACGAAGTCGTAGAGCACCTTCGCGACCTGCAGACCGCCGACCTCAACACGCTCAGTCATGAAATGCCTCACTGTTCCGCACTTGGAGCACCGGACGGGTGCCATGAACCGCAGCCAATGTTACCCGCTGGTAAGGATGCGGTGTGGCAGATGCTCGGCGGAGGATCGCCCCGAGGTGAGGGCGGGAAGTGAGGTCAGGCCTTCTCGCCGGTGGACGGCTCCAGAGACGGGGCCTCCGACTCGATGGGCGTGTCGTTCTCGGCGTCGATCCGGTGCAGATCGCCTGCGGCCTCTGCCGCGCTGAGACGCGAACGACGCCAGGCGACGACCAGCAGTCCGGCCCACACCGCAACGAGAGCGAGGTACCCGAGGGTGGCGGCGACGCCGGTGACGTCGAACGTCTTGAACAGCTTCTGCGCGTTGGTGATGATGATGATGCCGCCGACACCGGTTCCCAGAAGGGTCGCGGGCACCCGGCTGACGAGCCAGGCGGCGAGCGGGGCGGCGATGATGCCGCCGAGAGCCAGCCCCGCGATGATGGGGATGTTGTCGAAGAAGTCGCTGCCGAGACCGAAGATGAATCCGATGCTGGCCGCGGCGGACACCAGGAACTCCGACGCGCTGACCGAACCGATGACGGTGCGCGGTGCGGTCTTGCCGCGAGAGAGCAGCGTGCTGGTGGTGATCGGCCCCCAGCCGCCGCCGCCGCTCGCGTCGATGAATCCACCGAACAGGCCGAGCGGTGACAGGAACTTCGCCGTGTGCGGCGACGTCCGGGCGTCGTTGACGGCGGGAGGGCGGATCGAGAAGCGGAGCAGGACGTACACACCGATCGCCAGCAGGATCGTCGATGTCACGGGGACGGCGGCGGCCGTCGACAACTGGGACAGCACCGTCGCACCGAGGAACGCGCCGATGGCGCCGGGGACACCCAGGCGCAGTACGAGGGCCCAGTCGATGTTGCGGAACCGCCAGTGCGACGCGCCGGAGGCGAGCGTGGTGCCGACCTCGGCGAAATGCACTGCTGCGCTGGCGTGTGCCGGTCCGACGCCGCTGAACACGAGCAGGGTGGTCGCAGTCACGCCGAAGGCCATGCCGAGAGCGCCGTCGACCAGCTGGGCACCCACGCCGACCAGCGTGAAAATCAAGAGCTTGAACATCGAGACTCCGACCGAGAGAGCGAACCGTCAGGGCAGCAAAGACCAGCGAGCAGGCTGGTCAGCAACATCCCTGGTCGAAGGCATGGCCTCGGCGGGAGGGCCAGAAGGGCATGAGGGCGAGCGAGGCCGCGGGGCCTGCCTGCGCGCTCGTGCCGTTCACTCGGACTCCCACATCTCTCGTCGCGTGCGCAGCCGTCCGCGCACAAGGCTCGACACTAGCTGGAGGGGTGGGCGCGTGTCATCTTCACACGCGCCCAACCGCTCACAGTTTTCGCGCAGAGATCTCGAAGCCCGCGTCGCGCAGCCGTGTCACCAGGACGTCGCCGAGTGCCGTCGCGGGGGTGAGGACGCCGGCCGAATCCGGCAGTGCATCGCCGCCGAGGACGAGGCTCAGCGCGGATTCGCCGAGCATCACCGCGGTGGCGCTGTATCCGGGGTCGCCCTTCGCCTTCACCCGCGACGTGTAGCGCGCGCCCGTGGTGGTGGTCGTGTACACGTCGATGGTGAAGTGGCCCTTGCGCTGCGCCTCTTCGCTGGGGCCGTCGCCCGGTGAGGGCAGAACGCGGTCGAGGACGTACCGGGTGGGCGGGAGGGCCATTCCGACGATCAACCCGCCGAGGCCGGCCGCCACCGCACCCGCGATCACCGGTGTGATCGGGGAGCTTCCGACGTTCATGACCTCGCGGTACTTGAATTCGCGACCGTAGGCCCAGTCGCGGAGCGCGTTACTGCGCCGCACGACCCGGGTGTTGTAGGGGCCCATGAAGAAGGGGGCCTTCCACCCCTTCAGGCCGGGTGCGATGTCCTTGCCGTTGACCACGCTCATGTCGGACTGCTTGCCGAGGTCCGGTTCCTTCGAGCGGTCGGGGCTCAGCGAGTACGGCGAAGCCGCGAGATGCCGCGACGCCGGATTCTTCTTCGACACGTCCACCTGTGTGCGAAGCGAATCGATCGTGCCGCCGCTGACGCCGCCGCGCACAGATGTGACCACCAGGGTGGTGTCGGTGAGTTCGCCGGCGCCGTCCTCCCGGACCTTCTCGTGCAGGACGTGCACCCCGAGGTCGGACGGAATCGAGTCGAACCCGCAGGAGTGGACGATCCGGGCGCCGGTCTCGCGGGCCCGATCGTGGTTCGCGTCGATGCTCTCGCGGGCGAACAGCACCTCTCCGGTGAGGTCGACGTAGTCGGTGCCCGCCTCGGCGCAGGCCGACGCGAGGGCGTGTCCGTACTTGGCGTACGGCCCGACCGTCGTCGCGACCACCTGGGTGCGTCCCGCCAGGGCTGCGAGCGACGGGGCGTCGTCAGAGTTCGCGACGATGAGGGGCCACTGCGCCGCGCGCGGACCGAGCGAGGACCGCACCGCTTCGAGTTTGGCGGCTGTCCGCCCCGCGAGCGCGATCCGCACGCCGTCCGGGGCGTGCTGTGCGAGATAGTTGGCGAGAAGTGTGCCGACGAAGCCGGTGGCCCCGTAGACGACGAGATCCAATTCACGTGCGCTGTCTGTCATGGCACGACCCTACTCGGCGGTAGGGAAGCGGCAGCTCAGACTCCGGTACCGGGGTGGGTGGGTGTGAGGGGTATCCGGGTGCGGAGCCGCAGGACGACGTAGCCGACCCACGAGGTGACGACGCCGAGCGCGACGAGAGTTTGGATCGCTCCCGCGGCGGATTCCGGGTAGACGACCCCGGTGAGGTAGTGGGAGATGAACCCGGACGAGGGGAGTGGGTCCTGCCCGGCGCGGACCCGGGCCCAGCTCTCCACATGTGTCAGCGGACAGTCGATGCCGACGAGGAGGCCGGTGAATCCCCAGGCCACCGCGGCGAGGTGGAGGGCGATGGTGCGCGGCCAGTGCCAGGCGAGAAACCCGCCGCACACGACGTAGAGGATGAAGATCAGGTGCGCGACGGCAGTGGCGTCGGCGACGACCTCGAAGAAGACGTTCCCCATCGATGCACCCCTGACATCCGAAGTTCCCCCTACGCCATCGTAGGCGTCGTCCGGCCGGGTCCGCCGGGTAACGGGCTCAGGCGGTGCCGCGCACGTCTTCCTTGACCACCAGGATCGGAATGTCGACCTCGAGGAGGACGCGCTGCAGCCACCGTTCCAGGAGGAACTTGCCGATCGGGGACATGCGCCGGGTACCCACGACGAGCAGATCCGCACCGCTGCTGTCGACCAGCGCGCACAGTGCGCTCACCTGATCTCCGTCGTGTTCGTTGGTGCGCAGTTCCCACGACGACTCGCCGACCCCGCCGCCCTCGAGCGTCGCCTGGATCTCGGCGCGCAAGGCGGACCGGTCGGACTCGGCGTCCTGCCCGGGGTCGTCGTCGAGGACGTGGAGGACGAGCAGCTGTTCCCGTCGTTGCACAGCCTCGCGGGCGGCGTGGACGATGGCCGCCCGGCCTTCCGGGCTGTCTCGGTGGACAACGGCTATCGCCATGAAGCGCCTCCATTTGCAGGTATCGGTACGACCCCTATTATCCCCGTGCCGGAGAGTGCTCCGGCTGTGTCGATGCTCTCGTAGGCGGATCCGAGCTGTGTTCGATCACCAGGATGAGGGCTCGTAGTCCTTCAGGAAGCAGCCGTGCAGATCGACGCCCTGCTCGCCCTGGACGATCGGGTCGTAGACGCGGGCGGCGCCGTCGACGAGGTCGAGGGGGGCGTGGAAACCCTCGTCGGCCAGGCGCATCTTGGTGTAATGCGGCCGCTCGTCGGTGATCCACCCGGTGTCCACCGCGGTCATGAGGATGCCGTCCTCGAGCATCTCCTTGGCGCTGGTGCGGGTGAGCATGTTCAGCGCGGCCTTCGCCATGTTGGTGTGCGGATGCCCCGGACCCTTGTAGGCGCGGCTGAACTGGCCCTCCATCGCGGAGACGTTCACCACGTACTTGCGGCGGGCGCCTGCCGCCGCCATCGCGGGGCGCAGCCGGGACACGAGGATGAACGGGGCGACCGAGTTGCACAATTGCACCTCGAGCAGCTCGATCGGGTCGACTTCCTCGACCGTCTGGACCCAGCTGTTCGTGTGCGCGAGGTCGGGCAGGAGTCCGCCGGCGTCGATCGCCAGACCCTGGTCGATGCGATCGGGGGATGCCGACTTCGCGACCAGGGCGAGCGAACTCACCGCGTCGGGGGACAGTGCGGCGCCCGCCATCGCGGACACGTCGGACAGTGAACCGGCGAGTGCCGCCGGGTGGGCGTCGCTCGTCTTGCCGAACGTCAGGACGTCGGGCAGGTCGCCGGAGGGGAGGGCACCGGACTCGGCATCCGCGAGCGCGCTGTAGGCGCCGGGCGAGCGTCGCACCGTCTGCGCGGCGTTGTTGATCAGGATGTCCAGCGGGCCCTGCGCGGCAACGGAGTCGGCCAGCGCGACGACCTGCGCCGGGTCGCGCAGATCGATTCCGACGACGCGCAGCCGGTGGATCCACTCGCTGCTGTCCTCCATCGCCTTGAACCGGCGGATGGCGTCGTTGGGGAAGCGTGTCGTGATCGTCGTGTGGGCTCCGTCGCGGAGCAACCGCAGCGCGATGTACATGCCGATCTTGGCGCGGCCGCCGGTCAGCAGCGCCCGGCGGCCGGTGAGGTCGGCGCGCGCGTCCCGCTTGGCGCGGCTCTTGGCCGCGCAGTCGGGGCACAGCTGGTGGTAGAAGGCGTCGACCCGGGTGTACCGCTGCTTGCAGATGTAGCACGGGCGGGGCCGGATCAGGGTGCCCGCGGACGCCCCGTCGGCGTTCGACGTGAGGGGGATGCCTGCGGTCTCGTCGTCGATCCGATCGGGGGAACCCGTGGCGGTGGCGGCGACGACCTGACGGTCGGCCTCGGAGACGGCGTCGCGGGCCGCGATCCGCCTGCGCTTCTTCAACTTCTTGAAGAGGTGACCGACGGCGCGCTGGACCGTGACGGAATCGGGATCCGCGTCGTCGAGTTCCGCCGCCTGATCGAGAACCTTCAAGCAGATCTCGAGCTCCGACGGATCGATCGTCGTCGTTGTTTCACCCATCGAACTTCGCCCTCTCACGAAGAAGGCCCCGGTTCGATGAACCGGGGCCTTTTCGTCTGTCTCAACTCAGAGTGTCCGAGGGGGGACTTGAACCCCCACGTCCGTTAATAGGACACTAGCACCTCAAGCTAGCGCGTCTGCCATTCCGCCACTCGGACTTGCTTGCCCCCATTTCCTGGGTGCTGCAAAAGATTAACCGATGAACCGCCACGGCCCAAATCGCCCCTCTCACCTGAGCGTTTCCGCTGCCGCGGTGGTAGGAAAGTGGAGTGCCAACTACACAGGAAACCCCAGGCCAGGGTCGCGCCGAAGCCGAAGTCGTGGATCTCGTCAGTTCACTGATCCGCTTCGACACGTCCAACACCGGAGAGCTCGCCACGACGAAGGGCGAACGCGAGTGTGCGGAGTGGGTGGCGGCCCAGCTGCAGGAAGTGGGTTACGAGACCGAGTACGTGGAGTCGGGTGCACCGGGCCGCGGCAACGTGTTCGCGCGGCTGAAGGGATCGAACCCCGACCGCGGCGCCCTCATGCTGCACGGCCACCTCGACGTCGTTCCCGCCGAGCCGGCGGACTGGCGCGTCCACCCGTTCTCCGGAGCCGTCGAGGACGGATACGTGTGGGGTCGCGGCGCCGTCGACATGAAGGACATGGTCGGGATGATCCTGGCGGTGGCCCGCCAGTTCAAGGCCGAGGGAATCGTTCCTCCCCGCGATCTCGTGTTCGCCTTCGTCGCCGACGAAGAGGCCGGTGGCAAGTACGGCTGCCAGTGGCTGGTCGAGAATCGCCCTGACCTGTTCGAGGGTGTGACGGAAGCGGTCGGTGAGGTCGGTGGTTTCTCCCTGACCGTTCCGCGACCGGACGGCACCGACCGCAGGCTCTATCTCGTCGAGACCGCCGAGAAGGGCCTCGGATGGATGCGGCTGACGGCCAAGGGCCGGGCCGGGCACGGTTCGTTCCTGCACACCGACAACGCCGTCACCATCCTGGCGCAGGCAGTCGCCCGGCTGGGTGCGCACACCTTCCCGTTGGTCATCTCCGATTCGGTGGCCGAATTCCTCGCAGCGGCGGGTGAGGAGACCGGACTCGACTTCGACCCGAAGTCGCCCGACCTCGACGGCACCCTCGCGAAACTCGGCACCATCGCCAACATCATCGGCGCCACCCTGCGCGACACCGCGAACCCGACCATGCTCTCGGCCGGCTACAAGGCCAACGTCATCCCGCAGACCGCGGAGGCCGTCGTCGACTGCCGAATCCTGCCCGGCAGGCAGGCCGAGTTCGAGGCGACGGTCGACGAGCTCATCGGACCCGACGTCCAGCGTGAATGGATCACGAAACTCGACTCCTACGAGACGACGTTCGACGGGCATCTGGTCGACGCCATGAACGACGCGATCCTCGCGCACGATCCCGGTGCCCGGACCGTGCCCTACATGCTGTCGGGTGGAACCGACGCCAAGGCGTTCGCGAAGCTCGGCGTCCGGTGCTTCGGGTTCGCTCCGCTGCAGCTGCCCGCCGACCTGGATTTCAGCGCGCTGTTCCACGGTGTCGACGAACGGGTACCGGTCGACGCACTACTGTTCGGTACACGCGTGCTGGAACATTTTCTGCTCCACAGCTGATCCGAGAACCGATACGCGACACGAGAGGAAACGCATGTCACACGACCCGTACGAGGCACTTCCCGACCTGCCGAGTTTCGAGCTGACCTCCACCGACGTCACCGACGGGCAGCCGCTGAACAAGGAACAGGTCAGCGGAATCTTCGGCGCCGGCGGCTACGACAACTCACCGCAGCTGTCGTGGTCGGGATTCCCCGCCGAGACCAAGAGCTTCGCGGTGACGGTGTACGACCCCGACGCGCCGACGGCGTCCGGATTCTGGCACTGGGCTGTCGCCAACATTCCGGCCGACACGACCACGCTGGTGAGCGGTGCAGGCGACGACGACGGAACCGGGCTCCCGAGCGGTGCGATCACGCTGAAGAACGACGCCGGATTGCGTCGCTTCCTCGGCGCGGCACCGCCGGAAGGACACGGTCCGCACCGCTACATCTTCGTGGTCCACGCGCTCGACGTGGAGACCCTCGACGGGGTCACGGCCGATTCGACGCCGGCGTTCCTGGGTTTCAACCTGTTCTCGCATGCGATCGCTCGCGCGAAGATCCAGGGAACGTACGAGCAGTAGCCCGGGAGCTCCGGAAAGACACAGGTGGCCGGCGAATCCTCGGATTCGCCGGCCACCGGTCTGTGTGCGGTCGGTGTCAGCGCACGGCGCCTGCGCCGACCGCATCGGCGACGGAGGAGTAGCCGGCCTCGCGCACCTTCCGGGCCAGCCCCTTGTGGATGCGGCGTGCCCAGAACGGCCCACCGTAGATGAATCCGGTGTAACCCTGCACGAGGGACGCCCCGGCCAGGATCCGGTCCCACGCCTGGTCGACGGTCTCGATGCCGCCGACGGAGATCAGCACCAGGCGATCACCCACCCGCGCGTGCAGGCGGCGGAGGACCTCGAGGGATCGTTCGGCGACCGGAGGTCCCGACAACCCGCCCGCGCCGATCGCCGCCACCGCGTCGTCCGGGGTGTTCAGCCCGTCTCGGCGGAT
The DNA here is from genome assembly GCF_058628105.1 of Rhodococcus sp. G6(2025). Lineage (NCBI taxonomy): Bacteria > Bacillati > Actinomycetota > Actinomycetes > Mycobacteriales > Nocardiaceae > Rhodococcus > Rhodococcus sp. G6(2025). The sequence continues at coordinate 5,084,698 of NZ_CP179750.1, read as the reverse complement.
CGTGGTGTTGGTCGCGACGATGCCCGCCAGGCCGAGTTCGAGCGCGAGATCCGCGACCGCGTCGACGTCGTCGTCGGACAGGTCGGGTGCGATCTTCACCAGAACCGGGACGGTCACGCAGTCGAGAACGGCACGCAGGAGAGGTCGGAGAGATTCGACGGCCTGCAGGTCCCGCAGTCCCGGGGTGTTCGGGGAGCTGACGTTGACCACCATGAAATCGGCCAGCGGACCGAGCAGTTGCGCGCTCGCCGTGTAATCGGCCGGGGCGTCCGCGGCGTCGACGATCTTGGTCTTGCCGATGTTCGCGCCGATCGGCACACCGGCCCGACGCTGACGGAGATGATTGGCGGCATTGCCTGCACCGTGATTGTTGAAACCCATCCGGTTGATCAGGGCGCGGTCCGCGGGCAGGCGGAACAGGCGGGGAGCCGGGTTGCCGGGCTGCGCCTGGGCGGTGACGGTGCCCACCTCGGCGAACCCGAAGCCGAGGGGACCCCACGCGTCGACGCCGGTCGCATCCTTGTCGAACCCGGCGGCGAGTCCGAGCGGCGCCGGGAAGTCGAGTCCGAACACGGTGTTCCGCAGTACCGGATCGTCCACGACGAGAACCTTGCCGACGAGCTGGCGCAGCGGCGAGAACCGCGTGACCAGGCGCATCGCGGCGAAGGCCAGGTGATGGATCCGCTCCGGAGGAACGCGGAACATCACCCGTAACAGCAGGTGGTACAAGGAGGTCTCCCTAGATTGCGGGGTCGGGGACATGGTGAGCGGTCTTCCTTCGTTTGAGCAGCACACGGCGGCTTCCGTCGGAGTACAGGCGGACTCGGGACAGCTCCCAGCCACCGAATTCCGCCTGGATGGCCAACCTCATCGAAGCGCTGATGCGGGTGACGTCGGGTGGCAGCCGAAGCGGCACGTACTCGAAGTCCTCGGATTCGATCTCCCACCCGGAGGGGAGTCGACGTGAATGCGATGCCATCTACGAACTCCTCGTCGGGATCTGCTGTAGGCCGTCTCCCGTCGCGGAACCGATCAGGAGGTCACCGTTCACGGTATCCACAGTGACAGAGTTCGGCTGCCGGACGGTGGGATACCGCGCCGTTTCCACGCCGACACCACTCGACAGGTCGAATCCGACCACTTCGTTGGTCTCGGTCAGCGTGACCCACGCGCGGTCGGCAGTGTCGTCGTAGGCGACGGCGTACGGAGCGAGCCCGGCGGGGAACCGCTGACGGAGCATCAGTGTGTCGGTGGTGTAGGCGAGCAGTTCGTCGCCGGTGGTGTCGGTGACGAGGATTCGTCCGTAATGATCGGTCGTGAGTTGAGTCGCGCCTTCCCCGGCGCGCAGCGCGACACCGAGCGCGGCAGCGGGGACGTCGATGGCGGTGACGGACGTCTGACCACGGTCGAGAGCGGTGAGCGAGTCGCCGACGACGGCAAGTCCGTCGACGGACGTGAGACCGCCGATCACCTGTGACTCGTTCGTCTCGGTGTTCACGATGTGAATCTCGCCATTGCCCAGGCCCATCGCCAGCCGCCCGTCGGGCAGTTGGGCGACCGACCGGACGTCGCCGTCGGCGGGGACGAACGTCACCTCACCCGTCCGCAGGTCCAGGCGTCCTACCTGGGTGTTCATGGCGAGTAGCGCCACACCACCGGGGGCGAGGGAGACCTGGGCGACGGTGTCGTCCAGCGGAATCACCCGCGGAGGCGCCGTGAAATCCCCCGCCGGGAACAGCAGGACCTGGTTGCCTTCGCCTCCCAGCACGACGGTCGTGCGGGTCTCGGGGTCGAATGTGGTGGACTCGATCGGCACGCCGACAGGGTGGACGACACCGGCAGGCGTGGTGTTCTGGGCCGGGGACTGCGCGGCACTCGCGGGCGCGATCGTGATCGCCTGATCCTCGTCGGAGTTCGACGAACAGCCCGTGACCAGTAGAAATGCCACTCCGATACACGAGGCGACGACGCGCGCTCCCGGTCTACCCATGTGCTGCTCCTCGGGGTTCTCTCATCGACCTACACCTGTACAACTGCCCACAAGCATCCCTGATCCGCGAAACGCCCACGAAATGCGGTCGGTGCCGAGCGGGTGCCGAGGCGATACCGTGAGAAACATCGACCCCGCGCCCGGCGGTCTCCCGATCGCCGGCCCAGGTCATCGAGGAGAAGACCGTGGAAATACCCGAAACACCGACGTTCACCGTCGAAGACATCTCGGTAGGACCGCACGCACACGGCTTCGGCCGGACCGCAGAAGGTAACTCCTACGCATTCCGGGTGCGCAAGAGCACGATGCACGTCGAGGTCTACCGCGCCGACGTGGAAACCGAGGTCCCGGCTCCGGACGACATCGTCGCGTCGGCGCGGCGCTCGGTCCGGGAGATCGACCTGACCGATGAACGCAGCATCGTCGCCGTCGTGAGAGATGCCGTGTCCGATCCCGATTCCCACGTGGCAGGGCCGGAGGACGGGATCACCGTCCGTGCGGTCCTCAGCCGTCTCGGGGCGGTCATCGACGGGCTGTGAACCCGCGGTTAGCGCCGGTCGCGGCGGGGGAGGACGAGGGTCGCACCGGTCACCGGGTGCTCGATGACCTCGACGGGGTGCCCGTACACCCGGGTCAGCAATTCCTCGGACAGAACGTCGCCGGGCGGGCCGTCGGCGGCGACACGTCCCTGCTCGAGGACCACGATCCGGTCCGCGTATGCGGCGGCGAGCGCGAGGTCGTGGAGGACGACCACCACCGCGGTACCCTGCTCCGCGCGGGAGCGGGCGAGACGCATCACGGTCTCCTGGTGCCCGAGGTCGAGGGCGGCGGTGGGCTCGTCGAGCAGGATCGTCTCGGTGCGCTGCGCCAGCACCCGCGCCAGGGCCACCCGGGCACGTTCGCCACCCGACAGCGCGGTGAACGGCCGGTCGGCGAATGCCACGACGTCGCAGATCCGCATGGCCTCGGCGATCGCGGCGGCGTCGTCGTCGGAGCGGGGGGTGCGCGCCCACGGTGAGCGGCCCATCGTGATCACCTGACGTGCGGTGAACGAGAATCCGACCGTGTTCTGCTGGGGAAGGACCGCCCGGCGCTGGGCCATCTCGAGCGCCGTCCACTCGCCGAGGTCCCGGTCGTCGAGGTGCACGGTTCCCGTGTGCACGTCCTGATCGCCCGACAGCGCCGCGAGGAGGGTCGACTTGCCTGCCCCGTTGGGGCCGACGAGAACGAGGACCTCGCCGATCCGCACGTCCACGGACACGTCGTCGAGCACGGGCCTGCCCCCGCGGGTGACGGCGATGCCGTCCGCCCGCAGCGTCACGGCCCCCGAGGAGCGCGGCGGGGGCACCGGGTCGGTCCGTCGGAACAGGCTCTGCTCGATGGCCTCGCCGACCCGGGTGCGGAGCGGGTGGAATGCCGGACTCATGCCCACCCGCCCTGACTGGCCCGGGTGCGGCGCAACAACCAGAAGAAGAACGGCCCGCCGACCAGGGCCGTCAGCATGCCGAGCGGAAGGTCCGCGTTCGCCACGAGGGACCGGGCGCCCAGGTCGGCGAGGAGCAGCACGAGCGAGCCGCACAGCGCGCTCGCCGGAATCAGGGCCCGGTGGCCCGGCCCGGCGGCGATGCGCATCAGGTGCGGGACCACCAGGCCGACGAACAGGATGATGCCGGTGAAGGCCACGCTGGACGAGACGAGCAGGGCGACGATCAGCACGGCGATCTGACGCAGCCGCTCGACGTCGAGGCCGAGGTGCCGGGCCGCGCTCTCGCCGAGAGACAGCAGGTCGAGTTTCCCGGCGATCATCATCGTGGCGGCGATCCCGGCGACGGTCATCGGCGCCACCACCGCGACGGCGTTCCAGGTGGCCCCGTTGAGGCTGCCCAGTTGCCAGAACACGATCTGATCGCGCGCCGCGGGGGACGCGATGAACGTGAAGAAGGCGATGAGGCCGCCGGCGAACGCGTTGACCGCCACCCCGGTGAGGACGAGGGTGACCACCTCGGTGCGGCCCTCGTGCCGGGCGAGGACGTACACGGCGACGGTGGTGATCAGGCCCGCGACGAATGCGGCCGCGGCCACCGTCCACCCGGCCGCGAACGCGCCGCCGACCACGATGGCGGCGCTGGCGCCGACCGCGGCGCCTGCCGACACCCCGATGACGCCGGGTTCGGCGAGCGGGTTGGCGAACACACCCTGCAGCAGCGCTCCCGCGCATCCGAGCGCCGCCCCGACCAGGATGGCGAGGACCACGCGCGGGAACCGAACCTCCCACAGCGTCACCTCACCACTGGGATGCGCGGGCATCGGCCCGAGATCCAGTCCGATTCGGTGCAGGATGCTGCCGAGAACCTCTCCGGGTCCGGTCGGCACCTGCCCAATGCAGGCCGAGAGGACGGCGGCGACAGCAAGGGCGATCAGCAGACCGCCGAGAACGGCACCGGTTCGAGTGCGTGAGGAAGGCTTACCCGGAGCGTGGAGGTCTTCGACGGTCATGGATTGGCGGTCGGGTAGACGGCGTCGGCCAGCGCGCCGAGAACACGGCCCGTGTTGGGGCCGAAGCTGAGCAGCACCCCGTCCTGCATGTCGACGACGCGCTGGTTCTTGCCCGCCGGAGTCTGCGCCACCCCGGGGATCTTCTCGAGTCCCTCGATGCCGCCGATCGATTCGAGCCCGCCCGTCATCATCAGGAGGACGTCGGGAGCGGCGGCGATCAGAGCCTCGCTGGTGATCGGCGCGAACTGCTGCGTGATGCCCGATGCGGTGCCGGCGTCGACTGCGCCGAGCGCGTCGATCAGCGAGTCGGCGCCCGACCCGGGGCCGCCGATCATGGTGATCGCGGTGCCGCGCAGATAGAGGAACGCGATCTTCAAGGGATCGTCGCCCTGGGGGGCGCGACTCCGGGCGGCGGCGATCTCACTCTCGGTGCGGGCCGCGAGTTCGCGGCCCTGCTCGGGCACGCCGAGCGCATTCGCCACCGCCGTGATCTGATCGGGCACGCCCTCGAGGGTCCGCGTCGGATCGAAGAAGACGATGGGAACACCGGCTGCCCGCAGCTGATCCTGCACGGCCTGCGGTCCGATGCTGGTGTCGGTGAGGATCACCGTCGGCGCCAGGTCGAGGATGGCCTCGGCGTTGAGGGACTGCCCGCCCGGTGTCACCACCGGCACGTCCTGTGCGGCCGGGAACTCGGAGGCGATGTCCCGGCCCACCACGTTGTCGCCGAGTCCGAGTGCGAAGACCGTCTCGGTGAGCGTTCCGTAGCGGTCCGCGGTCACGATCCTGCTCGCGTCCGTGATCGTCACGTCCACCCCGTCGAAACTGCGGACCGTGACGGGCAGCACCGGCGTGGCAGGGGACTCGAGGGGTTCGGGATTCAGGTCGTCGAGGACCGCCGTGCGCGCACCGCCGGTGCCGCCGGCGCTGTCACCGGCGCCGGAAGTGCACGCCGTCACCGCTATCGCCGACACGAGAAGCAGGACGAGAACGGCGAACAGCGACCTGTCCGTGCGGGTCCGGAACACCGATCTCATCGTGCGAGGTACCGGTCGATGTCCGCTTCGAGGGCGGCGAACAGGTCGCCGTTGAGCCGGTAGGCGAGGTTGACCTCGTCGATCACCCGCTGCTGGTCCGCCGGAGTCAGGGGCGCGGCGTCGAGTTTCGCGCGGTAGGTGTCCTTGAACACCTTCGGTTTCGGGATCTCGTCGAAGATGTAGAACTGCAGGCCGTCGGTGGTGTACCCGTAGGCGCGTTCGAGCATGCGCCGGATGATCTGTCCGCCGGACAGGTCTCCCATGTACCGGATGTAGTGGTGCGCAACGAAACCGGCGGGCCACTCGTACGCCACCTCGCGGAGCCGCTCCACGTAACGGGTGGTGGCGGGCAGTGCGGCCACCGTCTCGCGCCACGACGGCCCGCGCAGGAACTCGAGATCCGCTTCCAGCGACGGAACCCGCAGCAGTTCGTCGTGGAGAAACGGCGACGCGACGGGGTTGCCGGTGTGGGTGCGCCCGGCGTCCTCGAGTTCGCAGTAGACGAGGTACGTCTGCGCGAGCAGTTCGGCGTAGCCGTCCGAGGTGAGTTCACCGGCGAGGAGGGCCCCGACGAAGCGGGACTGCTCCGTCTCCCGGTGAGCGGCGTCCGTCCCCGCCTTGATGCGCTCGGCGAAGCCGACGGTTCGGCGATCGGCCGCGTCGGCCTCGTTCAGCGTGGTCATGGACTCTCCTGCAGATCTACGGGCGTCGGCCGGTGGGCACCAGGTTAGCCTGCCCTGCACGTGAACTGCAGGTGCATGTCTGCCTGCTCCTGCACACGCTAGGCGCTGACGTCGTCGAGCGCCGCCGCGATCGCGGCGGGCAACTCCAGTTCCTCGGCGACGAGCACCCCGGTCAGCTGTGCGATGTCCCTCGCCCCGACGACCGCGCTCGCAACACCCGGACGGTCGCGCGCCCACGCGAGCGCGACGGCCAGCGGGGACGTGCCGAGCCCGTCGGCCGCGGTCACGACCGCGTCGACCACCCGGACGGAGGAGTCGCCGAGGTAACTCTGGACGTCCTGCGCGTGCGCGTCGTCGGCACCGCGGGAATCGACGGGGATGCCGTTGCGGTATTTGCCGGTCAGGACTCCGCGGGCGAGCGGCACCGCAGCGAACACACCGATGCCGTGATGTACCGCGGCCGGAACCAGTTCTTCCTCGACTCCCCGGGCGAGCAGCGAGTACTCCACCTGGGTGGCGACGAGCGTGGTGCCGCGGGACGCGCCTGCCGCGGTGGCCAGCTGCCACCCGAGGTAACCCCGCGCCCCGACGTACCGGACCCGGCCGCTCGCCACCGCGAAATCGAGTGTGGCGGCGACCTCGTCGACCGGCGTGAACGGATCCCAGGTGGCGACCTGCCACATGTCCAGGTAGTCGGTGCCGAGTTCGCGCAGAGTGGCGTCGAGCTGGGCGACGAGACCGCGCCGCGAGCAGTCGATTCGTGACGGACCCGACGGGTTGATCCCGGAACTCGAGCTCAGGACGAGTTCCGTTCGCGGCACCACGTCGTCGAGCAGTTCCGCCAGGATCCGCTGCGCCACACCGTCGCCGTACGCGGGCGAGGTGTCGACGAGCGTTCCGCCCGCATCGACGAACGCCGCGATCTGCGCCGCGGCCTCGTCGCCGTCCGTGTCCCGACCCCAGGTGAGCGTGCCCAGGCCGAGTCGTGACACTCGCAACCCGCTTGCTCCGACCGATCTCTGTTCCATAACCGCCTGCGTCTCGTACCGTAGCTGCAACCCCGGCGTCACCCCCGAAGATGCTGGTGCCCCCCGGAACCGGCCACCACAGGTGCAGAGTAGTGGGGTATCGCGGGGCAGGGGGTCCTGCCACGCCGGATTCTGCCGGAGGTCGCCCTCCCCGGTACCGTGGCGCCGGTGAATTACGAACGCGACATGGGAAATTGGCGTCAGAGCGGCACATTCGACCTCGGGACCGGTGAGTGATGGGCGAGGCGATGTCCTGGCTCCAGGCGATTGTCCTCGGTGCGGTCCAGGGATTGACCGAGTTCCTGCCGATCTCCTCGTCCGGCCATCTCCGGATCGTGTCGGAGATCTTCTTCGGTGACGACGCCGGTGCGTCCTTCACCGCCGTCACCCAGCTCGGCACGGAAGCCGCGGTGCTCATCTACTTCGCCCGCGACATCGGACGGATCATCGCCGGATGGTTCCGGGGACTGTTCCATCCCGAGCATCGCAGTGATCTCGATTACCGGATGGGCTGGTATGTGATCATCGGCACGATCCCGGTGGGTGTGCTCGGGTTCCTGTTCAAGGACCAGATCCGCACCGGTGCCCGCAACCTGTGGCTGATCGCCACCATGCTGATCGTGTTCGCGTTGGTCATCGCGGCGGCCGAGTACTACGGGCGGAAGGTGCGTCCCGTCGAGGACCTGCGTGCCAAGGACGGCATCATCATGGGTTCCGCCCAGGCGCTCGCACTGATCCCGGGCGTCTCGCGGTCGGGCGGCACGATCAGCGCAGGCCTCTTCCTCGGACTCACCCGTGAAGCCGCGGCGCGCTACTCCTTCCTCCTCGCGATCCCCGCGGTCGTCGCGTCCGGGCTGTTCAGCCTGCCGGACGCGTTCGAACCGGCCGGTGAGGGTCTCAACGCGAGCGGCCCGCAGCTTCTCGTCGCCACCGCGATCGCGTTCGCCATCGGCTACGCGTCGATCGCGTGGCTGCTCCGTTTCGTCGTCGACCACTCGATGTACTGGTTCGTCGGCTACCGCATCATCCTCGGCGTGATCGTCCTGTCGCTTCTCGCGACCGGCGTCGTGTCGGCCACCTGAGATCGGGCAGCCGGGGAGTGCACGACACTAGGCTGGGCCAATGACAGTTGTGCTGCTGCGCCACGGGCGGTCGACCTCGAACACTGCACACACGCTTGCCGGCCGGTCACCGGGAGTCGAACTCGACGACCGCGGCCGCGAGCAGGCGCAAGCCATCGTGTCCCGGCTCGCCGACGTGGCCATCGAGGAGATCGTGCATTCGCCGCTCGTGCGGTGCGAGCAGACAGTGGAACCGCTCGCCCGGGCCCGGGGCCTGACCCCCGTGGTGGAACATCGGCTGGTCGAGGTCGACTACGGCGAGTGGACCGGTCGCGAGCTGAAGGTCCTGCTCGAGGAACCGCTGTGGAAGATCGTGCAACAGCACGCGTCCGCCGCGGTGTTCCCGGGGGGAGAAGGTCTGGCGCAGGTCCAGGCCCGGGCCGTCGCCGCGGTCCGCGAGCACGACGCACGGCTCGCGGAACTGCACGGCCGCGACGTCGTGTGGGTGGCGTGCTCACACGGCGACGTCATCAAGTCGGTCCTCGCGGACGCCCTCGGCGCGCACCTCGACGGATTCCAGCGGATCGTCGCCGAGCCGGCCTCGATCAGCGTCGTCCGGTACACCTCCACCCGTCCGTACGTGCTGAAGATGAACGACACCGGCGCCGATCTGTCCGGAGTCAACACGCCACCGGTGTCCGGAGACGGCGCCCGCGCCGAAGTATCCGGATCGGTGCCCGGCGGGGAGGTCCGCCTGTGAGGATTAGGCGGACCCCGCCGGTGACGATTAGGCGGACCCCGCCGGTGACGATTAGGCGGACCCCGCCGGTGACGATTGACGGATAATGAACGCAACATGCTGCGAGGAACAGTCCGAGACGGAACAACGAGTGGGCAGCGCCGCAGTAGGGCCCGGCTCCAGCCGAAGGAGGTGCAATGTCACGCGCAATTCACGTATTCCGCACTCCTGACCGATTCATTGCCGGGACGGTGGGTGAGCCCGGCGACAGGTCGTTCTATCTCCAGGCAGTACACGAGGCGCGAGTGATCAGCGTCCTGCTGGAGAAACAGCAGGTCCAGGTACTGGCCGACCGGATGGGGCTCCTCCTCGAGGAAGTGCACCGCCGGTTCGGGACGGAGGTTCCCCCGGAGGGGGCCGAACTCGACGACGCGAGCCCCCTCGTCACCCCGATCGACGCCGAGTTCCGGGTCGGCACGATGGGCCTGGGCTGGGACGCGGACGCCGGAGCCGTCGTGGTGGAACTGCTCGCCGTCAGCGAGACGGAGTTCGACGAGTCCGTCGTTCTCGACGACTCCGAGGACGGACCGGACGCCGTGCGCGTCTTCCTCACCCCGTTGCAGGCGCGGGACTTCTCGTTGCGGTCCGAACGGGTCATCGCCGCCGGACGCGCGCCGTGCCCGCTGTGCGGTGAGCCACTGGCGCCGGAGGGGCACATCTGCATCCGGACCAACGGGTACCGCCGTGGCCAGAGCTTCGGCCTCACCCCGGAGATGGACGAGGAGGACTGACGGGTGCCTGCCGAGGAGTCCGATCCTCTGGAGTCCGGCGAGCTGACCCTCATCGGCCAGATCACCCACGCCAGTAACGCCACCCTGGTGTGCGACGCGGTCGAGGGCGAGACCACCGTCCGCTGCGTGTACAAGCCGGTCCGCGGGGAGCGTCCGTTGTGGGACTTCCCCGACGGCACGCTCGCCGGACGTGAATACGCGTCGTATCTCGTATCCGAGCAGCTCGGGTGGGGTGTGATTCCCCGCACTCTCCTGCGGGACGGTCCGTTCGGCCCGGGGATGGTGCAGCGGTGGGTCGACACCCCCGACCGGCACGCCGACGACACCGGCGGTCTCGACCTGGTCGACATCTGCGCTCCCGACGCCGTTCCCGAGGGGTGGTTCGAAATCCTGCGCGCCACCGACATGGACGGAGAACCGGTCGCGCTCATCCACGCCGACGACCCGCGGCTACAGCGGATGGCGGTCCTCGACGTGCTGATCAACAACGCCGACCGCAAGGGCGGCCACGCACTCGAGGGGCTCGACGGGTCCGTCTACGGCGTCGACCACGGCATCTGCCTGCACACGGAGAACAAGCTGCGGACCGTGTTGTGGGGGTGGGCCGGGACGGAGGTGCCGGGCGCCCTCGTCGTCGACATCGCCGAACTGATCTCCTCGCTCGAGGGCGACTTCGGTACGCGACTGGGTGAGCACATCACGTCCGGCGAGGTCGCCGCGCTGTACGAGCGTGCCGTGGACCTCCTCGCGGCACCGGTGATGCCCCGGCCGAACGGTCACCGGCCGATTCCGTGGCCCGCGTTCTGACGGAACCGTTCGGTGCCCGTGGGGGCGGCGGCTCCCTCCGAGGCGGAAATGCGGGTCCACTAGGCTCGCTCTCATGCAGTCTTGGTCCGAAACCGCTGTCCCGTCCGTTCCAGGCCAGGGGCCTCCGCTGCGGTTGTTCGACACCGCTGACCGGCAGGTACGTCCCGTCACTCCCGGACGCACGGCCACGATGTACGTGTGCGGTATCACCCCCTACGACGCCACCCACCTCGGTCACGCGGCCACGTACCTGACGTTCGATCTGGTGAACCGGATCTGGCGTGACGCCGGGCACGACGTGCACTACGTCCAGAACGTCACCGACGTCGACGACCCGCTGTTCGAGCGCGCCAACCGCGACGGCGAGGACTGGGTCGTCCTCGGCATGCGCGAGACCGCGCTGTTCCGCGAAGACATGGAAGCCCTCCGGGTGCTGCCCCCGCGCGACTACATCGGCGCGGTGGAGTCGATCGGCGAAGTGATCGAGATGGTCGAGAAGTTCGTCGCGTCCGGCGCCGCCTACGTCGTCGACGACCCCGAATTCCCCGACGTGTACTTCCGCGCCAATGCGACCGAGCAGTTCGGGTACGAGTCCGGCTACGACCGCGAGACGATGGACAAGTTCTTCGCCGAGCGCGGCGGCGACCCCGACCGCCCCGGCAAGGAAGATCCCCTCGACGCGCTGGTGTGGCGTGCGGTCCGCCCGGGGGAGCCGTCGTGGCCGTCGCCGTTCGGTCCCGGGCGGCCCGGCTGGCACATCGAGTGTTCGGCCATCGCCCTCAACCGCATCGGCTCGGGTTTCGACGTGCAGGGCGGCGGCAGCGACCTGATCTTCCCGCACCACGAGTACTCCGCGGCGCACGCCGAGTCGGCCACGGGCGACCGTCGCTTCGCCCGCCACTACGTGCACACCGGCATGATCGGACTCGACGGCGAGAAGATGTCGAAGAGCCGCGGCAACCTCGTGTTCGTGTCGAAGCTGCGCGGCGAGGGTGTCGACCCGGCCGCCATCCGCCTCGGACTGCTGTCCGGGCACTACCGGCAGGACCGCCCGTGGACCGAGCAGGTTCTCGCCGACGCCCACACCCGGCTGCAGCTGTGGAAGGACGCCGCCGCACTCGAGTCGGCGCAGTCGGCCACCGACACGATCGCCCGCCTGCGTCAGCATCTCGCGGACGATCTCGACACCCCGAAGGCGCTCGACGCCCTCGACGGCTGGGCCCGTCGCGCTCTCGACAACGGTGGCTCGGACACGAACGCGCCGGGCGAATTCGCCGCCGCCGTGGACGCCCTGCTCGGTGTGCGCCTCCGGCGCCCGTGAGTACTTGTCAACCGCCCGCGGTTAACAAGTACTCACGGGTCAGGCGAACTCGAGGGCACCCTCCGCGGGCGTCGGGACGCGCCTGCGGAGGGGCGAACCGAGCGCCTGCGCCAGGTCGGTGCCGTCGTGTTCGGCGAGTAGTTCGCCATCCGACCACACGAGCAGCGTGGCGCTGACGCTCTGCTCGGCTGTCGAGTGCGCCAGATCGTAGTGCGCGCACCCCGGCACGCCGCCGTACGTGATCCACAGGTCGAACCCGGTCATGAACAGGTCGAGGTCGAATTGCACGCTGAGGCCGAGCAGTTCGGCCCGGCCGTTGTCGTCGACGCCGGCGAACGCCTCGTCCAGCGCCAGCAGTCGCGGTGCATGGGGGTCGGCGGAATCGAGCATGACGTGCGCTGCGGCGAACAACGGCAGGTGCAGCGAGACGGACTGCTCGCCGCCGGAGAGTGCGCTGTGCCGGGCGACGGTCAGCCGGTCCTCGTTGCCGTTGCCGCTGATCAGGGTGAACGAGAACACCCGCCACCGCCGGTAGTCGAGGGCGGACGCCAGGATCTCCGGGTACGAACGCTCCGGGTGGGCTGCGCGGGCAGTCCTGATCTGATGGGCGAAGTGGGCGCGCATCGTGGCGAGCTCGTCCGGCCCCAGCGCCGAGGTGTCGCGCTCGAGCAGTTTGGAGATCGCCTTCGCGCTGTCGTCGAGGTTGTCGGCGAGCACCCAGTGGACCCCAATGGTGTTGCCGGACGACATCCGGCGCTCCCGCATCTCGGTGCCCATCCGGGCGATGAGTTCGCGGGCGTCGACGGTCCGTTCGTGGATCTGCTGTGCGAGACCCGTGAGCAGCGCGTCCTCCAGGATGCGACGCTCGGATTCGGTGAGCAGCAGTTCCTGATCGGAGCGAGCGGACGCGATGCGGGCGGCGAACTCGCCGATCGACGAGTAACCCTCGTCGTCCTGCACCTGCACCACGGTCACGCCGTCCGGGGCGTCCCACTGCAACCGGTAGTCCTGGCCGGCGGCCGCCAATTGTGCGTCGAAATCCTGCAGCGCGGTGGTGAGCGCGGTGCGCGTCGACTTGCGCGCCGAGTCGCTGACCCGCACCGATTCGGTGGCGCCGTCCAGTGCGCGGAACAGTGCGTCCACTTCGGGCGGCAGGATCGGGGTGTCGTCTTCGGCGTTCTGGATTCGATACACCAGCTGTTCGGCACTCATCCACGCCGCCGAGCTCGCCGGCCAGGTGTGGCCGCCGTCGACGCCGAGGAGTTCGAGTAGGTCGCGCCGGGCGTACGGCGCGAGGCGGGCGGCGTCGGCGTGCGTTTCGGTGAGCGCCAGCCGGAGCGTCTGGACGGCGGTGTTGTACGCGCCCTCGGCTTTACCGATGGCCTCACCCGCGTCCTTGTCGGCCTTGCGGGCGTCGCGCTGCTCCTTCTTGCATGCCTCGATCCGCGCGTGCGCCTCCTCGAGTTGCCGGTCCAACTGCTCGGCCCCCGCTCCCAGCGTGTCGCGCAGCGTCTCGAGGCGTTGGACCTGTTGCGCGAGAACCTCTTCGGCGATGGCAGCTTCTTCCGCGAACTCCTCCGCGCTGCCGCGCGCCTCGTGCAGTCGGTCCTCGGACTCGCGGGTGTGCTCCACCTCCTTGGCGTGTTCGCGCCTGCACCGCTGCACCATCTCGCCCTGCTTCTCGAAATGCCGGACGGCCGCGGCGAGCGAGTCGATCTCGCGGGCGACGTGGGGAGTCCGGTGCGTGGACGCAGTGGCCCGGAGCTGCTTCTCCTTCGCGGACAGGTCGGCGATGGCCTGGTCGAGTTCGCGACCGACCGCTGTCGCCGTGTCGGAGCGGCTGCGGAGTGCGCCTGCGGATTCAGTGACCTTCTTCAGCGCCGTGAGGATCGATCCGGTGCGGGGCAGGGCCTGCGCCGCCGCGGTGGTCCGCGACAGCAGCGCCGCTGCCGCATCCGCGGCCGCCCGGGTCTCGTCGAGGGTCGCCCGCGTTTCCTCGAGGATCCTGTCGAGTTCGGCGATACGGGTGGCGCGCCTGCGGGCCCGTGCGGTGGTTCCGATGTACTCGGCGTCCGATTTCGTGTGGCGTCCGCGCTGGATTCCCTGCCGGTACGCACCGTCTTCGGCGACACCGACCGGACCTTCGGACAGGTCGAGGGATTCGAGGGCGATGGACTCGAGGATCCCGCGCACGCGATCGTCGGGAACGCCCGTGTCCTGTTCGACCTCGAGAACGTCGGCGAGGGTCGTGCCGGTGGGCCGATCCCCGGCCGGAAGGGCCACGAGGAACTGTTCGGATTCGACGTCGGGGAGTGCGTCGTCGACGGGCACCCAGCCGTCGAGGAGATTCGCGGCCTGCAGTGCGGCTTCGATTCCTGCCGCCGCGGCGACGTCGACACCGTCGGCGAAGCGGACGAGGCGCCACAGCGGTGCACCGGTCAGCCGGGACCGGGCGTCCTGCCGGGCGGCCGAGAGCGGCGGGGCGTCGTCGTGCTCGGATTCGATGGCCGCGCGGGCGGATTCGTGTTCGGCGATAGCCTCCTCGGCGGCGGCGACGTCGCGGTCGTACTGCTGACGACGCAGCCGGAGCGCGTCGACGGCGTCCGTCGTCTGTTCGGTCAGCGTCTCCGACAGGGTGGCGGCGTCGTCGTCGCCGATCAGGCCGAGGGCGGTGTCCAGGGCCTCGAACAAGGAAGCGGGCGCGTCGATCTCGGCGTAGAGGGACGACTGTTCCGTCCACCAGGATCGGAGTTCGCCGGCGCAGCGGCTGCGGGCCGACTCGACCGCCGTCTCGGCCTCGAGAACGGCCACCTTCGCGGTGTCGAGTTGCTCCTGGCCGCGGCGTGCCGCCTCGTCGGCCCTGGTCCGTTCGGTGGCGGCCCTCTCGACGGTGGCGAGCGCGGCCCGGACCGCGCGGATGTCGCCGTCGCGTTCTTCGGTGTGCCCGCGCAGCGCCGCGGTCAGCTGGTCGGTGCGCGCGTTCTCGGGGAGTGCGGTCCAGGTGATTCCCGCGTCCTCGGCGGCGAGGTGAAGTTCGTCTTCGGCGTGGGTGAGCGCCTCGACGGCGCGTGCGACGGCGTCACCGGCCTTGGCGTGTTCCTCGGCTCGCTGTTCGAGGGTCGCCTTGGCCTTGCGCGCCTTCTCGGCCTGCAGTTCGGTCGACTTCTCGAGCGTCGAGACGGCCTGCGCGAGGTCGTCGAGTTGTGTCCGTCCCTCGTATGCCGTCGACCGCTTCAGCGCGTCCAGGGTGGCATTTGCCTGGTCGAGTGCGCGTTCGGCGGCGGTGAAGCGTTCTTCGGCGGCCGCTCGACTCTCCTGGCTGCGGGCCCGGTCCGCTGCCGCCCCATGGAGGGCGGCGATACCGGATCGGACGGCCTCCAGGCGGGTAGCGAGGTGGTCGACGTCCGTACGTGCCTGCTGGCGAAGGTATTTCGCGTACACGCCGACGAAGCTCTGTGCCGCCTGGTCCGCCGCCGCCAGCCCCTCGAGCGCCCGGCCGACCTCCTCCATGTCGCTGAACGAAC
The DNA here is from genome assembly GCF_058628105.1 of Rhodococcus sp. G6(2025). Lineage (NCBI taxonomy): Bacteria > Bacillati > Actinomycetota > Actinomycetes > Mycobacteriales > Nocardiaceae > Rhodococcus > Rhodococcus sp. G6(2025). Next base: position 5,069,221 of record NZ_CP179750.1, on the reverse strand, counting down.
GGGCGGCCTCGAGGACCAGTTGCTCGTCGAGCGGTCGCAGACCGTCGGTGAGTGCCTGCGACAGTCCCTTGGGGTCGAGGTTCTTCGCGAGCTGAGGTCGCCGGAGCGTGAGGATGAGGTTGATCAGCTGGTCGTAGCGCTGGACGCCGAGCCCGAACATCCGGGCGTCGATCGCGGCGCGGTAGTCGAGCGGCCGGTCGGTGATGGAGTCGGTGCCGATCTGTTCGCCCAGTTGCTTCTTCGTGAGCGGACGGTCGTCGCTGCCGAGCAGGGAGAAGTCGACGCCGACGCGTCCGTCGGCGACGAAGTACCAGCGCGTGACCTTGTCGTTGGTGCGGGTGGCGCGCATGCCGATGCCCACGGTGACGGCCTCGGGGTCGTCCTTCGCGCCGCGGCAGAACTCCATCCAGACGTACGAGTACGCGCTGTCCTGCCCGCGGTACAGGAGGTTCGACTTCATGGTGCGTTCCTCGCCGGCGAACGGATTGAGCCGCCGGGGTTCGATCCGGCCGTCGAGGACGAACGGGAACAGCACTTCGAGGGCCTTCGTCTTGCCGGATCCGTTGGGACCGCGGAGAACGAGGCGACCGTCGGCGAAGGAGAACTCCTGATCGCGGTAGTCCCAGAGGTTGATGATCCCGGCGCGGGTGGGCCGGAAACGCGCACTCGTCATGCTGTGACTTCCTCGCTGTCGTTCGCTGAGCTCTGGAACAGGTCGATCTCGGGTGTGCGGTCGCGGATCGTGACCACCACACCCCGGTAGCGGGCGAGTGCCGGGAGTGCGAGCACACCACCCGGCACGGCCGCGGTGAGGCGTAGCCGCTCGAGCAGCGCCAGCGCCGCGCGTCCCAGACCGTCCGGGTCCGCCTGCCACCCGGCGGCGAACGTGCGCCCGAACCGTTCGGTCAGTGTCCGGACGGTGCCGGCGATCCACGCGTCCTCGATGACCGGGAACAGCCGGTCCGCGGGGGCGGGGTCCGCGGGTTCGAATCCGTCGTGGCCGGCGAGGCTGTCGAAGATCCCGGACTGCGGAATGGCGCTGTCGACCTGTTCGATGAGGTCGTCGAACAGGTCCCGCGGCAGCGGCATCCGGGCCGTCTCCGGGGCATCCGGATCCAGTACGCGATCGGCGATCTCGCCGGCGAGCAGGAGCGCGACCTGCGCGACCGTTCCCGTCCCGGGGAACCGGACGTCGGACAGACGTCCGGAGGAGTCGATCATCGCGACACCCTCCTCACGCCGCTCCGCGACCAGTCCGGTGAGCAACTCGACATCGGCTGCGGTGCGGGGGAGTGCGAGTTGCATCAGCTCGTCATCGTCGAGGTCGGCGGCGTAGACCACGGGCCGTTCGACGAGAGCACGCCGGACCCGCCGCGCGGTCTCCTTCACATCGACCGGCCGGGCGGTCCCGAACTCGGGGGTGTCGTCCTCGGTCACCGCGTCCGCACCGGCGAGCAGTCCGCGGATGGACCGGAGGTGCTGCAGTGCGCGCGGCGGCCGGAACAGGGCGATGACGACGGACCTGTCGATGTCGTAGAGCGCCTCTCCCGCATCGGGATTGGCGGCCCAGCCGCCCGCGTCGCCGTCGGCGAGGGCGATCGCGCCGCGGGCGGCGAGCCAGCCGACGGCGTCGACGAACGCATCCCGGTCGGACGCGCGTTCCGTGGACAGGTCCACACCGTCGACCTGTGCGGCGTCGGCGGCCACGTGATCGGCGAGCTCGGACAGGGTGATCTGGTTTCCGGCGCGGCCGAGGGCGGCCAGCGCCAACGCGAGGTAGGCGTAGCGGTACCGGTCGAACGTGCGGTCGGTGGCCGTCTTGGCCGGGGTCCCGGCGTCGAGTCGGTCGCTCACCGTGAACAGCCGGGCGGTCGTCTCCGTGACTTCGAGTCGGTACCCGAAGAGCGTCATCAGATCGTCGCGTAATTCGGTGGCCCACCGGCGGAGCAGGGGGAGTGCGATGCGATCCGGATAGGTCTGTGTCACCAGGTGATTCGACAGAATGACGCGGGCGGCGCGCTGATACGAGTCGAGGGCGAGCGGCGAGATCTCCCGTGCCTTCACCGAACGCTCACCTGCAGTCCGTCGAGGTGCAGGCGTCCTCGGGCGGTGCGCACCACCGTCGATTCGCTGTGTGGGCTGAGGGTGAGCTTCACACCGTTCTCCGATCCTGTGCTGCTCTTCACACGGCCGCTGACCGGAACCCGCGCCGTCAGCGCGGCGTTGAGCAGACTCAGCAGCACGTCGGTTTCGGCCTCGTCGAGTTCCCGCTCGTAGACCCCGCCCCGGGCCAGCGACTGGGCGGCGGCGGCGCGAAGTCGTTGTGCGGTCAGCTGTTCCTCCCGCAGGCGGCGCACGCTGCCCTCGTTGCGCTGCACCCGTGCGGGCAGGCCGGGCGACGGGGGACGTCCCGTCTCGGCCAGCGTGCGGGAGATCTCGACGGGCTGGGCCTCCCACCACGACCGCGTGTCGGGAATGATGTCGGCGTCCGGATGCACCATCGACAGGTGGCGCGGACGCCCGAGGTCGAACACGGCCTGGAACAGCGCATGCGCGGCGTCCTCGGTCGGAGTCGCGGCGAACCAGCCTGCGAGGTGGCGTAATTGGCTCTCCCTGCTGACACCGCCCTTGCGGGTCTCGGTGACGCGGCGCAGCAGCGACAGGACGGCGGCGATGGCACTCATCGTGCCCTCGCGGAGGCGTTCCGACTCGCTGAGACCGGCCTCGCTCCCGACGAACCAATGCGTCAATCCCGCCCATCGCGCGCGCCAATCGGCTTCGCGCTCTTCGATGCCGAGGAACACCCGCTCGTCGCTGGCGGCGGCCCGCGCCACCATCGTCTCGACGCCGGTGTCTTCCACGAGCGCGATGGCCGCCGCGAGTTTCGGTGCAAAGCGTGAGAGGTCGGAGCTGAACTCGCGCATGTGCGTGAGGAGAGCGTCCTTGTGGGACATGAACGTCTCGGGCGTGATCTCCGTGGTGCGGACGAGGTCGCCGAGGGTCAGGTAGAACTGGGCGGCGCGTCCGGCCATGTCCGACAGCGTCGCGTCGAGACGGTTGAGTTTCCGGTACACGAGGTCGTTGTCGGCCGCACGATTCGCGGCGGCCAGGTCGTTCATGTCGGCGAGGAGGTCGGGCAGCGCCAGGCGGGACAGCGACGCGTCGTCGAGCCGGGCCGCCAGAGCGTCCTCGACGGCTCGGAACACCTGGTAGCCGGCCTGGCTGAACTGATAGACGAAGTGCCGGTTCCGGTATTCGGCCAGCGTGGCGGCGCGGGTTCCGTCGTAGCTGCGTTCGAGCACTTCCCAGACGTGCAGTTGCTCGAGCAGGGGAGTGACGTCGCCGGCGCCGAGTTGTCCGGACGGATCGTCGCAGGCGAGACCGTCCAGAATGCGGGCGACGTCGCCGGCGTGGAGCAGGACGACGTAGTTGGCGCGGGCGTGGTCGAAGGCCCGCAGCACCCACAGGTACTCCGCGCGCTTCTCCGCCGTGGTGAAGGCGAACAGTTTCAACCGGTCGTCTCGGAGTGGGGGAGCAACCGCCGAACGCGCTGCGCGCAGCCCCGAGGGGGACCGACCGGGATCGCTGCCTGATTCACTCACCGTGACAGGTTATGCGGTCGCCCAGCCGTCGAGCGAACGCCGTGCCGACGCGCACCACCAACGCTGGAATCTGAATCGGAACCTGACGGAACGCTGTAATTTACCGAATTCAGGTGCTCGGTCGCGTATGATCCACCCTCTGTCACCGATGTTCCATCCTCACGATCAACCCGCCTCACCCCGCCGCTGCACCGATGACGGGAGGCAGGCATTCAGAGGACGAACAGCACGAAGACGATCGCCACCAGCACGAGAGCCAGCCCGACTGCCGCGGCGACGAGCCAGGACGCCCGGGACGTCGGGTCGGAAGTGGATTCGTCGCCGGACTGCGCGACTGCGCGAGGTTCCGGTGGTGTCGCGACCGCCGTTCCGCCCGACGCCCGGGCAGGGGAGGCGCCCACCGCCGCGGCCGACGCGGGGTTGGGCGTGCGCGTCGCCGGCCGGCTCGCGGTTGTCGAGGTCGAGGGCACCGGCTCGCCGACCACGGCGTCGATCACCTCGGTGACGTCGTACGACGGCGGCAGGCCGATCGGGGTGACCCTGTGAGTGGTCGGGTTGAATCCGGCGGCGCGGATGGCGGCACCGAGCGCTGCGGTCTGCTCGGGACCCGGGCCGACGACACATCGCACACCGAACTTCTCACCGACGGTGTTCGCGAACCCGTGAATGGCCGCGGAGTCCCGCGCGATCAGGCCGTCGCCCGTGATGACCACGGCATCGAGGTTGCTGGGCAGCCAGCCGAACGCCCCGAGCGCGGTGGCGATCTGGGCCGTGGGAGAACCCCCCGAGGAGAAACGAAACGCCTTGCCTGCCTCGACGCCCGAGCGGATCAGCGCGACGGTCGCGCCGGTGTCGTCGACGTGATAGATGCCGACCAGCTGCCCGGGACGCTCCGCGATCTCGGATTCGAACCAGGCTGCGGCGGCTTCGGCGTCCGAGACGAGGGACAGGTAGGACATGTCGGCGTAGTCCAGGGCGTCGCGGAGCGCCGCGACGGCGGCCGAGTCCCAGCGGGTGGGGTAGGCGGCCATGATGTCGGGGGCGCCGCCGGTCCGGCCGCCGTGGTCGGGGAGAGGTTCGCACTCCCGGAGCAGGCACCGCATCGCGCCCGCGACCAGGTCTTCGGCGCGGTACCGCGATCCGTCACCGACCGCGACACCGGCCGGGTCGCCGACGCGGGGAAGGAACCCCGACACGGTGTGGGTGTCGCCGATCGTGTGTGGCGCCGACCCGCCGAGAATTGCGGTGCCGTCCGGGCACATGTGCAGGACGGTGTCCCGGACGATGACGACCGGATCCGGGGATCCTGGATCGTTCGACGCCACCACCGCGGTGGACACGACACTGCCGATCCTGAGCCCGACTCCCATGGACATGCAAGTACCCCTATTCGTTTTGCGAACGGATCGCGACTTCCGTCAGGCCCGTTCCGACTCACTCGGTGAGGCCACAAGATGTACATCCTGCTACCCGAGCACGCTTGTGCGCGCCATCACGCGCGGCGTGGCGTGGTCGTGTTGCGCACACTCGGGCATTTTCGCCCGCGGCGAGTGATCGGTCAGGTAACCGTCGGTGCGCCGAGGGCTGTTCTCCACTCGGTCACGTTCTCGGTCATCCAATCGAGGAGGTGCTCCGCCTCCTGCGGATGACGACCGGTGCCGGCGAGAAGATCCGCGAAGGCCTGGGCCGGGGCGACCAGACGAACGTTGTCGCGGAACAGGGTGCGCTCGAAGACCGCAGCCGATCGGGGAGTGGCGACGAGGACGTTGGCGCCCTGATCGACGGGGCGTAGCTCGAGTGCGCCGGCCAGCGCCTCGCCGTGGTCGGCGTAGATCTGGACCTGATGCGCCGGCGCGTATTCGACGAACGCCGCCGCGGCGAGTGACCCGGTCACCGCGTAGAGGTGGCCGGAGACCTTCCCGAGTTTCGCGACGAACGACTGCACTCCCTCGGGTGCGAAGTAGCCGACCGTGGGGCAGTCCTTGAAACTGGAGTCACTGCTCCAGGCGCGCAGCATCTGCTGCCACCGGACGCTGGTGATGGGGCCACGGGGGAGACGTTCGAGCAGATCGCGTTCCTCCAGGGTTTCCACCACCCGATAGGTCGCGCCGGTGGACGCGCCGGACAGTCGGACGAGTTCGGGGACCGTCAGCTGACCCGAATGATCGGCGAGGGCGCGCACGACCCGGGCGGCAGGATCGCCGGTCAGCTGGGCGGCCGGACGGCCGGGGCCACGCCACGGGTCGGCGTCGGCGCCCCGGTCGCGCACCCAGATCGCAGGCCGGTCCGCCGCCAGGGAGGTGTTGCCCGTCGCATCGGCGTAGGAGAGACCCCTGGCGTCGAGTTGACGGCGAACCGGCTCGGAAAGGTAACGGGCGCAGACGAATCCGCGATCGGATCCGGACAACCCGTCGGCGAACCGGGCGGCGTCGCCCGCGAGCACCCCCCGGGCGGGGATGACGGAGAAGGACGCCACCTCGCCGTTGGGTGCGCCGACCAGCAATCGTTCCGGCGCGTCGGCGAGGGAGCGGGACTTTCCGGACGTCAACGTCCAGCCGTGGGGGAGTGCGGCCTGGAGGGTGGCGATCGCCCGGCGGTAGAGATCGATGTCGCGTTCCGGCTTGGGAAACGGCACCTTCGGCTCGCTGCCTGCGAATTCGGCGTTCTCCTGATTCGGCACGTCGTCAGTCTACTGAATCGGTCCGAGACGGAACCGGAAAATACACCGAATGATCGTGGTCGGTTCCGAGCCTCGCCGAGTGGTCGGATCCCGCCACAACTCACCACTTCCACGTGGACCGGTTCCCACGGGCACAGACGGCGTGAGGGAGTTCCACTCCGTCCGTCGGGTTCAGGGGCGTCGGGCAATCCATACGGTCCGGCTGCCCCGCACCGTCAGATCCCCGCGGTGCAGGACGCTGTCGGGGTCGTCGTCCGCGAGAAGGTGATCGAGAGTGTCGCGGTCGTCGGCGGCAAGCTGTCCGTCGAGCGCGGAGCGAATGCGGCGCAGGAAGTTCTGTGCATAGAGTCCGGTGGTGGGTGGGGCCGGGGTTGCCTCGCTGGTGAAACTGCGCTCCTCGACGTCCACGAAACCGGCCCGTTCCACATGGGACCGCCAGTTCGGGTGCGCGTTCCAGTCCAACCGCGCCAAGGCCTCGTGGCAGCGCGACTCCAGGCCAGGGCGGCCCAGGTCGAGGTCGTCCGGCAGAAGGCGCGGCAGCGCGTCCATCTCGACGACCACCAGCACGCCGCCGGTATTCAGCGCACTGTGCATGTCCTGGAGCACCCGGTCGGGGTCGGCGACCTCGTGCAACGAGGAGGCTGCCCACACGACGTCCGCCGCGTCGACTGCGGGCCAGGCGACATCCAGATCGGCGTGCACGACGCTCACTCGGCCGGCCAGTCCCTGCCCGTGCGCGGCCGTGCGCAGGCGCGTGAGCATCACCTCGGACCTGTCGATCGCGATCACCTCTGCCGTGGGGAATTGCCGAGCCAGGGTCAGGCTGCCGACGCCCGTGCCTGCCCCCACGTCGACGACGCGGCGCGGGGTCTCTCGGGTGCGCTGTCCGACCCATTCGGCCACGGAATCCAAGTAGGACCCGAACACCTCGGCGTCCAGGTCCAGTAGATCCGCGAGCGCCGCCTCGTGCTCGGGAGTGTGCCCGCTGTGGTGATGGGAATGCTGTGTCATGGCTCCAGGCTAGCCACATCCTGCGTTGCACGCATACACTCTTGCCTATGACGCAAGAAGTCGGGTTGGACAGCGTGATCCGTCAACGCATCAGGGGGCTTCGGCTGGCCCGCGGCTGGTCACTGGACGTGCTCGCTGCGCGCTGCTTTCTCAGTCCGTCCACGCTGAGCCGCATCGAGACCGGCCACCGCAGGATCGCCCTCGACCAACTGGTCCCGATCGCGCGGGCCCTCGGCACCACGCTCGATCAGCTCGTCGAGTCCGTCGAGGACGAGGATGTGGTGATCCGACCGCAGCCCGAACACACGCGAGGCCTGACAATCTGGCTGCTGTCCCGCGAACGCGCGCTCCACGGCGCGACCGTGGCGAAGATGCGCATCACCTCCGACCGGCCCGCGGGCCCCGAGCATGTGAGTGTGCACCCCGGCCACGAGTGGTTCACCGTGTTATCGGGGACGGCCCGCCTGCAGCTCGGTGAGCGAACCATACTTATCGAAGCCGGTGCCGCAGCGGAGTTCTCGACCATGGTGCCGCACTCCATCGGCGCCCACGACGGTCCCGTCGAGATCCTCACGATCTTCGACCACGACGGGGAGCGTGCCCACCTGCACGCCGATCACAACGAGTAGAAAGGACGGACATGTCGTCTTCCGACACAACGGGTCAGACAGAGTTTCCGGCGAGCATGGGGAAGGTCTCCCGTCGTGAGCTCGCGTCCCACGGCTATACGCGTTTCGATCAACTGACGACGGTCACCGCCAAGGAACTGTTGAAGATCCACGGCGTCGGACCGAAGGCGATCCGAATCCTCGAGGAGGAACTCGCGGAGCGGGGGCTCGGCTTCGCGAAGTGAACCGAACCCGGCCGCCCTACAGCCGGCCGTGCGTGCGCTGATAGGTAGCCGGTGGTGTCCCGACCACGTGAGTGAAGACACGGGTCAGGTGAGCCTGGTCGCTGAACCCCAGTTCGTAGGCGAGCGCCGACCAGTCGATCCTCTCGCCCGAGTGGGCGGCGCCGGCCGCGTCGAGGATGCGGAATCGCTGGATTACCCACTTCGGGCCGATGCCGACGTACTCGGTGAACAGCCGTTGCAGGGTGCGCAGGCTGCAGCCGGCGTGTGCGGCGAGCTGGTCTGCCCGGACGATGTCGCGGTTGCACTGGGCGTCGCCCACCAGGGCTGTGATCTCCCGTCCCGTCGGATCCGGAACGGGATCGGTGCGGAGAAGGTATTGCTCGAAGGTGTCGATCATCTCCGCGCTGTCCGTGCCGGCGAGGATCCGCTCCGCGACCGGGCGATCGTCACCGGCGAGCAGATGCCGTCCGGGCTGGACGGTTCCCGAGATCGCGCCGACGCTGCCCTTCAGCAGAGGCCGGAACCCTCCGGCGTGGAAGGCGGCTCCCAGCACGTGGCCGTTCCCGGTCAGTGTTCGGTAGAACGGCGACCGGGAGATCCCGTGCACCAGCAACTGTCCGTCCTCGGCAGCGACATGAACGCGGGGCTGGGGCACCACCTGCTGTCGATGGGGCTTCGGCACCGACCACCTCACCAGCCAGTGGTAGTCGACGAACTCGGCCAAAGCCTCTCGGGGAGCGACCCGTTCGACCTCGAACCCCGGTGTGGCGGCCGTCGGGCGGACGATCGCCTCGGGGTGTCCTGGCACAGTCGACATTCGCTCATCCTAGTGTCGCGAATGTTCAAGAACGCCACGCTGCCTCGTACCTAGAGTCACGTGTCATGAGCTACTCACACACTGTACGAGGCAAGTTCTCCATCGCCGCGTGGTCGGAATCGGTAATCGTCGACATCGACGGCGAAGGCACGACCGCCGGCGACACCTACTACCCCACTCGCGGTGCCAACCGAGCGACCGTCGCGTACTCGTACTCCGGGGACATCGAGGGAACGAGCACAGTGGTCTACCTGATCGCGTACAAGGCCGATGCCGCGCCGGTGCTCGGCCTCGAGCGTTTCGAGGGCTCGATCGGCGGGCACGACGGGACGTGCGTGTTCCAGCACATCGGCAGCCAGGACCAGGGTTCGGTGTCGGCCCGGATCGAGGTGGTGCCGGGTATGGGCACCGGCGGTCTGATCGACCTACGCGGCAGCGCGGACCTGTCCATCGCAGGACCCGGCGACAGCGGCTACGAATTCGTTCTGTCGTACGACGTCGGCTGATATTTCGACGTCGCTCATGTCGTCGTGGGTGCGGCGAGGGGCTCGAGGCCACACGCCGTCGCGAAGCCCTGTGATTCGATGCCGAGCGCGGTGTTGGTGCGTGTCATGAGATTCGCCAGCGCGACGAACGCGGTCAGTTCCACCAGCGCGGCCGGGCCGAGCGCCTCGAGCAGCCTGGCCGACATTTCGTCGGTGACCGTCGGCGGGGTCTGGGTCATCGCTTCGGCGTACTCGAGCACATCCCGCTCCAGCGGGGTGAACACGTCCGACTGGCGCCAGCGGGGCACCTCGCGTGCTTTGGTCAGATCGAGCCCCTCGTTGTGGGCGTGGAAGTAGCCGAAGTCCAGGCAGAAGCTGCATCCGACCAGGCAGGCCACCGCCATGTGGGCGAACGACTTCAGGTTCTCGTCACACTGATCCCACTTCCGTGCCTGGCGGCCGACGCTGAAGCTGAAGTTCAGCACCTTCCGGTTGTGCCACGCGACCTCGACCGGTTCGGCTACCTCGCCGAGCATCTTGCGGGACATCCGCTTGACGATCGCGCCGTAGATGCCGGTCAGCTCGGCCTTCGGGATCCGGGTACTGCTGGCCATGATTCCTCCTCCGGTTGTCGTGCTCTCGACATGAGACACCGGCCACCGGCCGAATGTGACACCCGAACCGGATGTGATTGCAGGAACCGTCGCAACCGGTCAGCCCGGTGCGAGTGCCCGGTCGGCCAGCGCGGCGACGACGGGCGAGAGTGCCTGAGCGTGTTCGAGGGTCAGGTGGTTGTCGTCGCGGTACACGAGGTCGTTGCCGACGATGACGGGACAGCGCTCGGTGGTGCAGAACAGGGAGGTGAGGTCGGCGTACCGCCCGCCGCCTACGGCGGTGGCCGTGGCCTCGGCCGCGACGCCGGCGTCGTTCACCGCGACCGGCCGTGGCGGTGAGCAGGCGGTCGCGTCGTCCAGGTGGGCGGACAGACATGTCGGCACCGTCGACTGCGGATCCGGGATCGGTCCGAGGACGAGGACGGCCGCGCCCGTGGCCCGGAGTTCGGTGACCAGCCGGGTCAGGCTGTCGAGCCAGGCCTGGCCGTACACGGTGAAACCGAAATCGGCGCCGTAGCGCCGGGACATGCTCAGCACGACCAACCGGGGCCGTTCGGTCCGCAAACGGTCGACGATCTCGCCGCGCCACTGCTCGCACTCGGTGTATTCCCGCCCGAGGTAGGGGCTGGTGAGTGGGAGGTCGAGAAGCGGGCAGGTGACCTTGCCCATCGTCTCGAGCCGCCACTGTTTCTGCTCGGCGGCCGATTCGAATGCCGGGGCCCACATCGCGGCATGCGAATCTCCGACCAGCGCCACCGTCGTCGGAGACGCCACGGCCCCCGACGCGCACTCGTCCTGACCCACTTCGAGCCACGACCGCACGCAGCCGTTGACGAACACCTCCGGCTTGTCTGCCGGCGCGTCGGCGAGCGGCGGTGACAGATTCGACGGGACCGATTGCAGCCCTGCTGATTCCGCGACCGCCGCCTGCACCTGTGCGGTCATGTCGTTGACCGCGGCGTCCCGCGGATCGACTGCGGGAGGCGCCGATCCGGCCGGCGCAGAGACGGTGAGGGCCGCGGCCGCGGCTCCGTGTCCGACCGGAACCGGCCGCGCCACCAGCAGCACCAGTGCCGCACAGACAGCGATGACGGTGACGGCACCGCCGAGCACGAGGCTGCGCGAGGCCGAGCGACGCAGCGGGGCAGCGAAGCGCACGGGATTCTCGACCAGGACCAGTGTCAGGCCGGCCAGACCCGCGGACACCATGACCATCGCCAGACGGTCGGTCAGGTCGAGCGAGCGGCCGAGCACGATCGGCGCGAGCAGCAAGACCGGCCAGTGCCACAGGTACCAGGAATAGGACACCCGCCCGACCGCCCGCATCGGCCGCAGTGACAGGCTCCGCCCGACACCCAGCCGGGGCGCCGAACACCCCGCCCCGATCACCAGCACCGTGCCGACGACCGGCACCAGCGCGGCGGTTCCGGGGTAGGGCGTCGTCTCACCGAGTCGGAAACAGGCGACGACGATCAGCGCGAAACCCGTCCACCCGGCCGCGGCGGCGACCACCGACGGCAGCCGCTGCCAGTGCCGAACCGACAGGGCGACCAACCCGCCTGCGGCCAGTTCCCAGCCGCGGGCGGGCAATGAGAAGAACGCCCACGGCGGCAGGGTCCGGGTCCAGTCGAGTGAGACCGCAAACGACACTGCGGCGACCACGGCGAGCACGATCAGATACGGGGTCGTCGACGGTGTTTCGTCCGCGTCGAGGCGCCGTGACCTGCGCCGGACGAGCCAGGCGACCCCGATGATCAGCGCCGGCCACAGCAGGTAGAACTGCTCTTCCACGCCGAGCGACCAGTAGTGCTGGAACGGTGACGGGGGCGCGTCGGCGGCCAGATAGTCGGTGCCGTGCAGGGCGAACCGGTAGTTACCGACGTACAGCGCACTGGCGATCCCGTCACCGAGGACCGCGCGGGCCTGCAGAGGGGGCAGGAGCAGGGCCGAGCCGATCGCAGTGGCCACCAGCACGATGCACCCGGCGGGCAGCAGCCTGCGGGCCCGCGCACCGTAGAACTCGGCCAGCCCGACGTGGCCGGTGGTCGCGACGTTCCGCCACAGCAGGCCGGTGATGAGAAACCCCGAGACGACGAAGAAGATGTCGACACCGACGAACCCTCCGTCGATGCCGGGCACGCCCGCGTGAAAGAGGACCACGGCCAGCACGGCGACGGCGCGTAGACCCTCGATGTCCGCGCGGAACCTCGTCTCGGCCGGCTGGACACCGGCCGGAGGGCGGTTACCGGATCGGCGTCGCCGTTCCGGACTCGCGACGGTATTCACTCGACCAGCGATCTGTCCATGCGACGTGCCCCTTCAGCTGCAGCATTGAGCTCATGATGACAGCGGTGCCGAGACTTTCCCGAAAGGCACGCCGTATCAGGACACAGCGCCGGTGAGCGGCCTCTCACACGTGCACGACGACCGACCCTTCGCGAACCGACGCGGAGTAGGTGCGGACCGAGCCCACACCCTCGGATGCGCAGGCGCCCGTGTCGAAGGCGAACGCGTACTGGTGGAGCGGGCACATCACGCCGGTGGCGTCGATCTGTCCGTCGGCGAGGGGCCCGCCCTTGTGCGGGCACACCGCATCCATCGCCCGAACGGTGCCGTCCGACAACAGGAATACGGCGACCTGACGGTTCTGCACGACGTACGTCCGGCCTTCGCCCGGCGTCAGGTCGCTGACCGGCCCCACCGCGACCTCGGAAGGCCCCTCGATCAGGGCGGTCATCGGACCGGCACCTGGGGAAGCGGCAGCAGCGGGAGCGACGGAGCGAACTGTGCGGGCGATTTCGGCGCGCTGCGCTCCTTCCAGGGATCCCGGTAGCCGTCCACCGCCGTCTGGATCCGCTCGTCCAATCCCGTCACGATGTCCTCCTCGTCTCGGACCAGTAGCGCCTGAAGATGTTCGAGTCCCACCCGCGGCACGAAGTCGTACGTGCGTTCGAGCCATTTCGCGTTCTCGCGGTAGTACTGGATGAAGCGGCCGCCGAGTTCCACTACGGCTTCCGGTGATTCGACCGTGGCCAGCAGATCGCCCTTGCGGATGTGCGCTCCGGCGGCGCCGCCGACGTAGATTTCCCATCGGCCGTCGCCGACCGCGACCACACCGAAGTCCTTGCACAGGGCCTCCGAGCAGTTACGTGGGCATCCGGCGACCGCGAGTTTCAGTTTCGCGGGCGTTTCCAGGCCCTGGAACCGCTCCTCGAGCGCGATGCCGAGGCTGGTCGAATCGCCGAGACCGTAGCGGCAGAAATCGGTTCCGACGCACGTCTTCACCGTGCGCATGCTCTTGCCGTAGGCGAACCCGGACGGCATGTCGAGGTCACCCCACACCTTGGGAAGGTCTTCCTTCTTGATGCCGAGCAGGTCGATGCGCTGCCCGCCGGTGACCTTCACGAGCGGCACGCCGTACTTGTCGGCCACGTCGGCGATCTTGCGGAGTTGCTCGGGCGTGGTGACGCCGCCCTTCATCTGCGGGACCACCGAGAACGTGCCGTCGCGCTGGATGTTGGCGTGGACGCGGTCGTTGATGAACAGCGCGCCGCGCTCGTCCACCCAGTCGGGCCCCCAGATGGTGCGGAGCAGCGAGGCCAGGGGCATCTTCGCGGACGCGTCCTCCTTTGCGTCCGCGGCGAGCTCGGCGAACACCTGGGACACGGCGCGGAGATCGCGTTCCCGGATGGTCGCGATGAGTTCGGGCTTCGTCATCGGGATGCAGGGCACGTACCAGTCTGCGGAGGGGTCGGCCTCGAGTTCGCCGCCCGCGGCGCAGGCCACGATGTCGGCGACGAGTCCCTTGCACGAGCCGCAGCCCTTGCCGGCCCGGGTCTGGGCGCAGACGTCGGTGAGGGTCTTGGCGCCGGAATGGACGCACGCCACCAGATCGCCCTTGCTCACGCCGTTGCAGTTGCACACCTGCAGGTCGTCGGGGAGATCGGCGACACTCGTCGCGGCGCTCGGGGCTCCGACGTCGAAGAGCATGCTGATCCGCTCCTCGGGCAGCGGCACCTTGCCGTCGAACGCCTGCGTGAGGAAACCGGCCTTGCTGATGTCGCCCATCAGGGTGGCGCCGATCAGCTTGCCGTCGCGGACGACGAGGCTCTTGTACGTGCCGCTGCGCGGTTCGTAGTACTGGACGAACTCGTCGTCCGCCGTCTCCGGTCCCTTGACGCCCATCGCGGCCACGTCGACGCCGGCGACCTTCAGTTTTGTGGTGGTGCGCGAACCGACATACGCCGCTTCGGGATTGGAGCCGGTGAGGACTTCGGCGAGGATGACCGACTGTTCCCACACCGGGGCGACGAGGCCGTAGGTCTCCCCACGGTGCTGTGCGCACTCGCCGACGGCGTACACGGAACCCTCGTCCTCGCAGCGCATCTGGTCGTCCACCACCACACCGCGTTCGACCACCAGCCCGGCGGCCCGTGCGAGTTCGGTGTTGGGCCGGATTCCGGCGGTGACGACGACCATGTCGGCGTCCAGGGTGGAGCCGTCGACGAACGACACCCCGGTCACCAGGCCCGCTTCGTCGCGCAGCACGGCGGTGGTCCGCATCGAGGTGTGGACGCCGACGCCGAGTTTCTCGATCTCGGCGCGCAGGACGCTGCCGCCGCGTTCGTCGAGCTGCTGGTTCATCAGGTGCCCGGGGGAGTGGACGACGTCGACGGTGAGGCCCTGTGTGCGCAGCCCGTACGCCGCCTCCAGACCGAGCAGGCCGCCGCCGATCACCACCGCGGACACGTCGTCGCGGGCCTGCGCCATCTGCAGCATGCCGTTGGTGTCGGCGATGTTCCGGAATCCGAACACCCCGCGGGCCAGGCGCCCGTCGTGCTCGCGCAACCCGTCCATGTTGGGGAAGAACGTGTTGCTTCCCGTGGCGATGATGAGCACGTCGTAGTCGACGACGCGGCCGCTCTCGCAGGTGACGGTCTTCGCGAACCGGTCGAGTGCGACGGCGCGGTCGCCGGCGTGGAGTTTGACGCCGTTGGCGGTGTACCAGCCCATGGGGTTGAGGATCAGGTCCTCGTCGTCGACGGCCGCTTCGCCGGACAGAACGTGCGAGAGCATGATCCGGTTGTAGTTGCCGTAGGGCTCGTCGCCGATCATGGTGATCTCGAAACGCTCGCCGCCGCCGCGGTTCAGGATCTCCTCGACGGTGCGTGCGCCGGCCATACCGTTGCCGACGACCAGCAGCTTGCTCGAACTCGGTGTGTTGGCCATGCGTCGAGGCTCCGCCCCGGGAGTGTCGTAACGGCTGCGCACACGTTACGTGGGAATCAGGAACACCTCACAGCCCTCCCGGAAGGCGTGTCAGGCGGGTGCGCGGTCGCGGGGCATGAGCAGCGGGGCCAGCACGGCGAGGAGCAGCGCGGGCAGCAGGAAGCCGGCCGCGGGCGACACCGAGTACACCGGGGTGAGGGTGATCGGCGCGAGCGCGTTGCCCATGAACCGCAGCGCCTGCACGACGGACACCGCGCCGCCCCGGTTCGGGCCCGGCGACCCGAGCACGGCGGCGTTGACACCGACCAGGACGAACTGACCGGCGATTCCGGCCGCGAACCACGCCACGGCCACGACTGCGAGGAGAGACACGGTCCCGGCGGCCGCGACGAGAATCGCCCCGCCGACCGCGCCGATCAGGACGGCTGACCGGGCCCCGATCTTGTCGATGACCCCGCCGACGAGGCGGGCGGTGAGGATGCCTGCCACGCCGAACCCGGTGAGGAGCAGCCCGCGCTGGGTGGGGCTCAGCCCGAAGGCGTCCTCGGCGCGGAACGCGACCAGGAAGCTCAGCCCACCGAGCGCACCCCAGCCGAGGAGTGCCACCACCCCGATTCTCAGCACCGACGGGGTGAGGGCGTCGCGCAGTCGCGGGCGCGGTGCCCCCGGCTCGGCGGGAGCGCTGTCCGGAACGCCGACCAGACCCAGCACCGCGGCCACGAGGGCGATGACGAGGAACGCGAGTCGCCAGTCGACCTCCGCCGCGAGCCCGCCGACGAGCGGCGCGCTCGACGTTCCTGCGGCCTGGAAGGCGCCGAAGACCCCCAGCGCCCGGCCCAGATGCTTCTGCGGAGTCGAGGCGGCGAGCGCCGCCAGCAGCAGCGGCGTCGTGAACGAGTTCGAACACCCCTGGAGCACGCGGGCGCCGAGGAAGAGCGGCAGCGTCGGCGCCGCGAAACACGCCAGCGACGACAGCAGATAGACGCCGTACGCGATCCGCACGGTCCGCGTCTGCCCCCACCGCGCGCCCAGCGTGCCCGACACCAGCATCAGCAACGCGAACGGCAGCAGGTACGCCGTCAGCGAGCCGGCCGCGGCGGACGCACTCACGCCGAGGTCGTCCCCGATCTCGGGAAGGATCGAGGCGACGACCCCGCCGCCGAACGGACCGAGGAAACCGCCGGCGTAGAGCGCCGTGCGCTGGAGCGAGGAACGAAGCGACTCGGATGAGTTCTTCGTCACAGCCCGAAGCTGCCGGGCCCACGCCTGCGGAGATATCGCTCGAACTCGGCGGCGAGCGCGTCACCGTCGATCTTCGAGATGGCGTCGGAGATGTCGGTCTCGGCGTCGCCGCGCTCCTCGAGGGAACGGACGTACTCGCCGATCTCCTCGTCGTCCGCGGTCATCTCGGTGACGGCTTCCTGCCAGTCGTCGGCCTGGGCCGGGAGTTCTCCGAGGGGAACCTCGATGTCCAGGACATCCTCGACGCGTTGCAGCAGCGCCACCGTGGCCTTGGGATTCGGCGGCTGGGACACGTAGTGGGGCACGGCCGCCCAGAACGACACGGCTGGCACACCGGCCCGGACGCACGCGTCCTGCAGTACCCCGGTGATCCCGGTCGGACCCTCGTAGCGGGTCTGCTCGAGCTTGAACCGCTCGGCGGCCTCACTGCTGTACGCGCTGCCCGTCACCGGGACCGGCCGTGTGTGCGGGGTGTCCGCGAGCAGCGCCCCGAGGATCACCACGGTGTTGATCTGCAGCTGGTCGATCAGCTCGAGGAGGTCCTCGCAGAAGCTGCGCCAGCGCATGTTCGGTTCGATCCCACGCAGCAGAACCACGTCGCGGTCGCTGCCGGGAGGCGAGCACACCGACAGCCGGGTGGCGGGCCACACGATCTCCCGGGTGACACCGTCGACCTGCCGCACCGTGGGTCGATTGACCTGGTAGTCGTAGTACTCCTCGGAGTCCAGCTCGGCGAGCGGCTGGGCGTCCCAGGTCAACTCGAGGTGCTCGACGGCTCCGCTCGCGGCATCGCCGGCGTCGTTCCAGCCCTCGAAGGCGGCGACGAGGACAGGGTCACGAAGTACGGGCACGCCACTGTCCGTCGCACCGGCGTCCTCGGTGTCGGGGGTGTCGTCGTCGCGGCCCGCAGGCGTGACGGGGAACTCACTGGAACTCACCCACCCAGCCTACGGCCAGCATTGGTTCGCGCGCCCACTAGTCTGGACGGCATGTCTGCGCCATTTCACTCTGCCCTGCTCGATGCGTTGAACCAGCGCGTTGTCATCGGCGACGGAGCCATGGGCACCATGTTGCAGGCCGCGGACCTCACGCTCGACGACTTCCTCGGGCTCGAAGGCTGCAACGAAATTCTCAACGACACCCGCCCTGACGTGCTGAAAGACATCCACCGCGCGTATTTCGAGGCCGGGGCCGACGCCGTCGAGACCAACACGTTCGGGTGCAACCTACCCAACCTCGCCGATTACGACATTTCGGACCGTATCCGGGAACTGGCCGAGAAGGGCACCCGGCTGGCGCGTGACGTGGCCGACGAGATGGGGCCCGGACGCGACGGCATGGGCCGCTTCGTCCTCGGCTCGATGGGACCCGGAACCAAGCTGCCGACGCTGGGCCACGCACCGTTCGCGATCCTCCGCGACGCCTACGCGGAGGCAGCGATGGGCATGATCGACGGGGGAGCCGACGCGATCCTCGTCGAGACCTGCCAGGACCTGCTGCAGGTGAAGGCCGCCATCCTCGGCAGTCAGCGGGCGATGGAAACGCTGGGGTCGCGGCTGCCGATCATCACCCACGTCACGGTCGAGACCACCGGCACGATGCTCCTCGGCAGCGAGATCGGTGCCGCGCTGACCGCGCTCGAACCGCTCGGTATCGACATGATCGGCCTCAACTGCGCGACCGGTCCCGCCGAGATGAGCGAACATCTCCGCCACCTGTCCAAGTACAGCTCCCTTCCGGTGTCGGTGATGCCCAACGCCGGACTGCCGCAGCTCGGCCCGAACGGCGCCGAGTACCCGCTCACCGCGGAGGAGCTCGCCGAGGCGCTCAGCGGCTTCGTCACCGAGTTCGGACTCGGTCTGGTCGGCGGATGCTGCGGCACCACTCCCGAGCACATCCGGCAGGTGGCCGAAGCGGTCCGTCTGGTCGAGAAGGCCGAGCGGAACCCGGTGCACGAGTCGGGGACGTCCTCGCTGTACACGGCGGTGCCGTTCCAGCAGGACGCCAGCATCCTGATGATCGGTGAACGCACGAACACCAACGGCTCCAAGGCGTTTCGCGAGGCGATGATCGCCGAGGACTACCAGAAGTGCCTCGACATCGCGAAGGACCAGACCCGCGACGGCGCCCACATGCTCGACCTCAACGTCGACTACGTCGGACGCGACGGCGCCGTCGACATGGCCGCCCTCGCGAGCCGGTTCGCGACGTCGTCGACGCTGCCGATCATGCTCGACTCCACCGAGCCCGCGGTCCTGCAGGCCGGCCTCGAGCACCTCGGCGGCCGGTGCGCCGTGAACTCCGTCAACTACGAGGACGGCGACGGACCGGACTCGCGGTTCCAGAAGATCATGCGGCTCGTCACGGAGCACGGCGCCGCCGTCGTCGCGCTGACCATCGACGAGGAGGGCCAGGCACGCACCGCGGAGCACAAGGTCCGCATCGCCGAGCGCCTGCTCGACGACCTCACCGCGAACTGGGGCCTCGACGAGTCCGACATCATCATCGACGCGCTGACCTTCCCGATCTCCACCGGTCAGGAAGAGGTCCGCCGCGACGGGATCGAAACGATCGAGGCGATCCGCGAGCTGAAGAAGCGGCATCCGCGGGTGCACTTCACCCTCGGCGTGTCCAACATCTCGTTCGGTCTCAACCCGGCGGCCCGGCAGGTCCTGAACTCGGTGTTCCTGCACGAGTGCACCGAGGCCGGCCTGGACACGGCCATCGTGCACGCGTCGAAGATCCTGCCGATGGCACGGATCCCCGACGAACAGCGGGAAACGGCCCTCGACCTGGTCTACGACCGCCGCCGCGAGGGCTACGACCCGCTGCAGAAGCTGATGGAACTGTTCGAGGGCGTCTCCGCGGCGTCGGCACGCGAATCCCGCGCCCAGGAACTGGCGGCGCTGCCGCTGTTCGAGCGTCTGGAACGCCGCATCGTCGACGGTGAACGCAACGGCCTCGACGACGACCTCACCGCCGCGATGGAGGAGAAGCCGCCGCTCGCGATCATCAACGAGACGCTGCTGTCCGGCATGAAGACCGTCGGCGAACTCTTCGGATCCGGGCAGATGCAGCTGCCGTTCGTGCTGCAGTCCGCCGAGGTGATGAAGGCGGCCGTGGCATACCTCGAACCGCACATGGAGGCCACCGACGAGGACGGCAAGGGCCGCATCGTCATCGCCACCGTGAAGGGCGACGTCCACGACATCGGCAAGAACCTCGTCGACATCATCCTGAGCAACAACGGGTACGACGTGGTGAACCTGGGCATCAAGCAGCCGATCGCGACGATCCTCGACGCGGCGATCGAGCAGAAGGCCGACGTCATCGGCATGTCCGGTCTGCTCGTGAAGTCGACCGTGGTCATGAAGGACAACCTGCAGGAACTCAACGCCAAGGGTGTCGCGGAGAAGTTCCCCGTCCTCCTCGGCGGTGCCGCGCTGACCCGTTCGTACGTGGAGAACGACCTGGCCGAGGTGTACGAGGGCGACGTCAGCTACGCGCGCGACGCGTTCGAGGGCCTGCACCGGATGGACGAGATCATGGCCGTCAAGCGTGGCGGCGGACCCGACCCGGACAGCCCGGAAGCGATCGCGGCCCGCGAGAAGGCGGCCGAACGCAAGGCACGGCACGAACGGTCCAAGCGGATCGCCGAGAAGCGCAAGGCGGCCGAGACCCCGATCGAGGTGCCCGAGCGATCCGACGTGGCCACCGACATCGTGGTCCCGACCCCGCCGTTCTGGGGCAACCGGATCGTCAAGGGCGTCTCGCTGTCGGACTACTCCGGGCTGCTGGACGAGCGGGCCCTGTTCCTCGGGCAGTGGGGTCTGCGCGGGCAGCGTTCCGGCGACGGTCCCACGTACGAGGAACTGGTGGAGACCGAGGGCCGCCCCCGCCTGCGGTACTGGCTCGACCGGTTGAGCACCGAGGGAATCCTCGCGCACGCCGCCGTCGTGTACGGCTACTTCCCCGCGGTGTCCGAGGGCGACGACGTGGTCGTGCTCACCGACCCGACACCCGACGCGGAGGAACGCTTCCGGTTCACGTTCCCGCGCCAGCACCGCGACCGCTTCCTGTGCGTCGCCGACTTCGTCCGGTCCCGCACCGAGGCGAAGGAGACCGGTCAGGTCGACGTGTTCCCGATGCAGCTCGTCACGATGGGACAGCCGATCGCGGACTTCGCGAACGAGCTGTTCGCCGCCAACGCGTACCGCGACTACCTCGAGGTGCACGGTATCGGCGTGCAGCTGACGGAATCGCTGGCCGAGTACTGGCATCAACGGGTCCGCGAGGAACTCGTGCTGCCCGGCGGTCACAACGTGGCCGAGCAGGACCCGTCCGAGGTGTCCGGATTCTTCGACCTCGCCTACCGCGGTGCCCGGTACTCCTTCGGGTACGGCGCCTGCCCCAACCTGGAGGACCGCGCGAAGATGGTCGCTCTGCTCGAACCCGAACGGATCGGTGTGAAGTTGTCGGAGGAACTGCAGTTGCATCCCGAGCAGTCCACGGATGCGTTCGTGCTGCACCACCCCGAAGCGAAGTACTTCAATGTCTGATGCATTCGACGGTCTCGCAGGTGTTCTGTGGGACATGGACGGAACGCTGCTCGATTCCGAGAAGATGTGGGACGTCGCGGTCCGCGAGTTGTCGCTGCACCTCGGCGGGCCGATGACCGAGGAGACGCGGCTGAAGACGATCGGTGCGTCCAGCGCCAACGCTCTCGGCGTCATCTTCGACGCCCTCGGGCTCGACCGGGATCCGGCGGCGCTCGCCGAGGCCAAGGAATGGATGTTCACGCGCGTCGAGGAATTGTTCGGCGACGGGATCCCGTGGCGGCCGGGCGCCCACGACGCACTGCGGACCGTCCGGGCGCACGGCCTGAGGTCGGCGCTGGTGACCAACACCGAGCGCCGGCTCACCGAGCGGGCACTCGAGACGCTCGGCAGGCACCACTTCGACCACTCGGTGTGCGGCGACGAGGTGCCGGCAGGCAAACCGCATCCAGACCCGTACCTGCGGGGCGCGGAATTGCTGGGGCTGGATCCGTCGCAGTGCCTCGCCATCGAGGACTCGCCCACCGGTGCGGCGTCCGCGCAGGCCGCGGGGTGCGTCGTCCTCATCGTCCCGTGCGAGATCGCGGTGGCCGACGGCCCGGGGCGGGTGTTCCGGGACAGTCTCGAGGGCCTCACCGGTTCCGACCTCGCCGAGGTGTGGGCGCAGCGGAGTGGTGTCCGTCTCTAGGTAGTCTGGTTTCCCGTGGCTGTCCCGAAAATCGTGCTGTTCTACGTGTTCACTCCGCTCGCCGACCCGGAGGCGATACGGCTGTGGCAGTACACACTCGCCGAGGCGAACGGCCTCACCGGACGGATCCTCGTCTCCGAGCACGGCATCAACGCGACGGTCGGCGGCGACATCCACGACGTCAAGCGGTACGTGAAGGGGACGCGCAGCTACGCGCCGTTCAAGGACGCCGACATCAAGTGGTCGGACGGGCTCGGTGACGACTTCCCGCGGCTGAGCGTCAAGGTGCGGCCGGAGATCGTGACGTTCGGTGCGCCGGGCGAGCTGAAGGTGGACGCGGACGGCGTCGTCGGCGGCGGTACCCACCTGGCGCCCGACGAGGTGCATCGCCTGATCGAGGGTCGCGGTGACGACGTCGTCTTCTTCGACGGGCGCAACGGTTTCGAGGCGGAGATCGGACGCTTCCGGGACGCCGTCGTGCCCGACGTGTCCACCACGCGCGAGTTCGTGCACGAACTCGACAGCGGCAAGTACGACCACCTCAAGGACAAGGCCGTCGTCACGTACTGCACCGGGGGAGTGCGGTGCGAGGTCCTGTCCTCGCTGATGCGCTCGCGCGGATTCGGTGAGATCTACCAACTGGACGGCGGCATCGTCCGCTACGGCGAGGCATTCGGCGACACGGGCTTGTGGGAGGGGTCGCTGTACGTGTTCGACAAGCGGATGAGCATCGAGTTCAGCGATCAGGCCAAGACCCTGGGGCGCTGCAGCACGTGCGGCGGTCCGACGTCCCGGTACGAGAATCTGCCGGACGACCGGGGTCGCGAACTCGTGCTCGTCTGCGCCGACTGCACCGAGAATCGGGCGGGCTGAGGTGGCGGGGGCGCCCCTGCCGGTCCGCAACGGCCTCGGTCCCGATCGCATCCGGATGCCGGCAGGCGTCGGCACGAAGACGGTCGCCGAATTCCTGGTCGAGACGTACCCGGACGAACGCGCGCACTGGCTGTCGCTGATCGACGGCGGGGACGTCGTCGACGAACACGGCAGGGTGGTCGACCGCGGGACCCGTTATGCCCCGACGCGTTTCGTGTACTTCTACCGAGACCCCGCGCCGGAGATCCCGGTTCCGTTCGAGATCGACATCCTGCACCGCGACGACCACCTCGTGGTGATCGACAAACCCCATTTCCTCGCGACCATTCCGCGGGGCGCGCACATCACCGAGACGGCGGTCGTGCGGCTGCGGTGGGCGCTCGACCTGCCCGACCTCACACCGGCGCACCGGCTCGACCGGATGACGGCCGGCGTCCTGGTGTTCCTGATCCGGCGGGAAGACCGCAGGCCGTATCAGGAACTGTTCGTGTCCCAGCAGGTCACCAAGGAATACGAGGCCGTCGCCGGGCACGATCCGACGCTCACGTTTCCGCGCACCATCCGCAGTCGCATCGTCAAGGAACACGGGATCATGACGGCGACGGAGGAACCGGGCGAACCGAACAGTGAGACCGTCGTCGACCTGATCGAGACCCGCGACGGCCGCGCGCGGTACTGCCTGCTGCCGAAGACCGGCCGGACACACCAACTGCGGTTGCACATGTCGTCGCTGGGGTTGCCGATCGAGGGCGACAACTACTACCCGGACTTCCGGCGATCCGAGCCCGGCGACTTCTCGACGCCGTTGCGGTTGCTGGCGCGGGCCATCGAGTTCACCGATCCCCGTTCGGGTGAGGTCCGCCGGTTCGAGAGTCGCCGCACACTCGGGTGGTGACCGGTTCGGAGAGGTCCGCGGCGGCGTGAAACAATGGGTCCTCGTGAAGACCTTCGAATCCCTGTTCGCCGAGCTGACCGAGCGTGCCGCTACCCGCCCCGAGGGCTCCGGCACCGTTGCCGCCTTGGACGCCGGCGTCCATTCGCAGGGAAAGAAGATCCTCGAAGAGGCGGGTGAGGTGTGGATCGCCGCCGAGCACGAGAGCGATGAGGCGCTCGCCGAGGAGATCTCTCAGCTGCTGTACTGGACGCAGGTGCTGATGGTGGGTAAGGGCCTGAAGCTCGAGGACGTCTACCGACATCTGTGATCGGTGATCGAGACTCCTCCACCCGCTCCCGAAAGGAACCCTCCGCCATGCTGCGCGTCGCAGTCCCCAACAAGGGCTCGCTGTCCGAGTCCGCCGCCGAAATCCTCAGCGAGGCCGGTTACCGCCGTCGCACCGACTCCCGCGACCTGACCGTCCTCGACCCGTCCAACCAGGTCGAGTTCTTCTTCCTTCGCCCCAAGGACATCGCGATCTACGTCGGATCCGGTGAACTCGATCTCGGCATCACCGGCCGCGACCTCGCCCGCGACTCGGGTGCCCCGGTCGCCGAACGGCTGTCGCTCGGCTTCGGCCGCTCCACGTTCCGGTACGCCGCTCCCGCGGGCAAGGACTGGACGGTCGAGGACCTCGCGGGGCTCCGGATCGCCACGTCCTACCCCAACCTGGTGCGCGACGACCTGTCCGCACGCGGTATCGAGGCCTCGGTCATCCGCCTCGACGGCGCCGTGGAGATCTCGATCCAGCTCGGCGTCGCCGACGCCATCGCCGACGTCGTCGGCTCCGGCCGCACGCTGCGCCAGCACAACCTGGTCGCGTTCGGCGACACCCTGTGCGACTCCGAGGGTGTGCTCATCGAGCGCGCCGGCTCGCCCGACGGCGATTCCGCACGCAACCAGCTGGTCGAGCGGGTGCGCGGCATCGTGTTCGCGCAGCAGAACCTGATGCTCGACTACGACTGCCCCAAGACGATCCTCGACGACGCATTGAAGATCACCCCGGGCCTCGAGTCGCCGACGCTGTCGCCGCTCGCCGACGAGAACTGGGTCGCGGTCCGGGCGATGGTCCCGATCAAGGGCCACAACGGAGTCATGGACGAACTCGCGGACCTCGGCGCCAAGGCCATCCTCGCGTCCAACATCCGGTCCTGCCGCGCGCTCTGATCTGGTTCCACCGCAACACGATCCGCGCTCGCTCCGCCCGCAACACGGTCCGCGCTCGCTCCGCTCAGGGGCGGGCGCGGACCTGCACGGTCTGGGCGATCCGGCCGACGGCGCCGGTCTCGTCGTAGAGCACGCCCGCGCACATGCCCACTCCGTCGGGTCCGATGGAGGTTTCGGAGCTGACCCCCACCCACTCACCCTCGGGGACCCGGAAGATGTGCACGGTGAGGTCGGTGTTGAGGAACGTCCAGTCCGCCGGGTCGAGTTTCGATCCCACGCCGTTCGCGATGTCCGCGATGGAGAACAGCCGCTCGAGCGGCGTCAAGGTCTCGCCGAGAACCAGTGCGGGTCGCGGCTTCGCCCACAGCTTGCCCGGGCCCTCGCATCCCATCTCGGCGATCCACCGCCAGTCGAGGGTCGTCAGGTAGCCCGAGTTCCAGGCCTTGCCGAACTTGCCGTCCCGGCCGGTGGACCGCGGTTCGAGTGGTGGGTCGACGACGTGGACGGCGTCGCTCGTGTCGACGGTCTCCATCCGCCACGCCGAGCCCCGCGCGACGGCACGGGGACGGTCGCCGACGGTCCACAATTCGGCGACCACCAGCTCCACCCGGCGTCCCGGTCGCTGCACCCAGGACCGGACCTCGAGTTCGGCGATCGGGATGGGACCGAGAATCTCGACCACGACTCGCGTGAGACGCACGTCGTCGCGCGGCGCGCAGCGCTCGAGTGCTCGCACGAGCAGCGCGGACGGGGGAGCGCCGTGCTGCATCGTCTCCGCCCACACACTGATCGTCAGATCCGTGCTGTCGAACCGCTCGACGGTGATCTTCTGGTCCGAGTCCACTTCCGGCGCACTCAGTGCTTCCAAACCGAGTGGTACGTAATAGGACTCGGAATTCATTCGACAATCTCCTCGAAACCCGGTGCGTCTTCGGCGGGCCCCTCCGGCCATCCCGGGTAGGGAGGCGGCGTTCCACCGAACGAGGGGCACAGAGACTTATGATCACACCAGTCGCAGAGCCGGCTCGGCTTGGGTCGGAAATCGCCGGTGACCCCGGCCGCCAGAATGGCCTTCCAGATCGCCGACAGCGTGCGCTCGAACCGCAGCAGTTCGTCCTCGTCGGGTGCGTAGGTGAGGACCGTGCCCGACGCGAGGTACAGCAGTCGCAACTGCGCGGGAACGATGCCGCGGGTGCGGAGCAGGACCAGCGCGTAGAACTTCATCTGGAACAGCGCCTTGGACTCGGACATCTCGCGGGGCGCACGGCCGGTCTTGTAGTCGACCACCCGCACCTCACCGGTGGGGGCGACGTCGATGCGGTCGACGAATCCGCGGAGCAGCACCCCGTCGGCGAGTTCGGTCTCGACGCGCTGTTCGCACGATTCGGCCTCGAACCGGGTGGGATCCTCCAGCTCGTAATAGGCGGTGACGAGGGCACGCGCCTCGTCGAGGAACGTGTCGCGCTCGTCCTCGGGGACCAGGTCGATCAGGTCGGGGGCCTCGGCGAGAATGCGCTCCCAGGACGGGAGGATCAGATCGACCGCTTTTCGCGGAACGCGTTCGGCCGCGGGCAGCCCGAACAGGGTCTCCAGCGCGGCGTGCACGACCGTGCCCTTCACCTGCGCGCGCGACGGCGCCTCGGGGAGCCGGTCGACCGCGCGGAAACGGTAGAGGAGCGGGCACTGCTTGAAGTCGCCGGCGCGGGACGGTGACAGGGCGGGGCGCCTGCGGGTGGCCGAAGTGTCGCCGGGCTGTGACGGGGAACCCTTTGTGACGGGGGCTGGCGACTCTGAGATGCTCACACCTGGCAGGGTAGGCCCCCGGTCCGACAGTCGAGTCGGGGCGCGGTGTGGGCGTCGGACGGCGCCGGACGAACAGGCTGAGGAGTCGGTGACGATGGTGGGACGCGAAACGCGACCGAGCGGACCGTTTCGGGTGGGCGATCGCGTCCAGTTGACGGACGCCAAGGGCCGGCACTACACGGTCAACCTGGAGGCCGGCAAGGAGTTCCACACCCACCGCGGCGGCATCCTGCACGACGACCTGATCGGCACCGACGAGGGCAGCGTGGTCAAGTCGACCAACGGCACCCCATATCTCGCGCTGCGTCCGCTGCTCGTCGACTACATCCTGTCGATGCCCCGCGGGGCGCAGGTCATCTACCCGAAGGACGCCGCGCAGATCGTGCACGAGGGCGACGTCTTTCCTGGCGCCCGCGTGCTCGAGGCCGGTGCCGGGTCGGGCGCGCTGACGTGCTCATTGCTGCGGGCGGTCGGTCCGGAAGGCCGGGTCATCTCGTACGAGGTGCGCGACGACCACGCCGAACACGCGGTCCGGAACGTCGAGACGTTCTTCGGGGAACGCCCCGAGAACTGGGACCTGACCATCGCCGACGTCGCCGAGTTCGACGCCGACGCGGCGGGCGGTCAGGTCGACCGGGTGGTCCTCGACATGCTCGCCCCCTGGGATGCGCTGCCCGCGGTGTCCAAGGCGCTGGTTCCCGGCGGTGTGCTCATCGTCTACGTCGCCACTGTGACGCAGCTCTCGAAGGTGGTCGAGGCGATGCGCGAGCAGGAGTGCTGGACCGAGCCGCGGTCCTGGGAATCGATCGTCCGCGGGTGGCACGTCGTCGGGCTCGCCGTGCGCCCGGAACACCGGATGCAGGGCCACACCGCGTTCCTGGTGAGCGCCCGGCGACTCGCCGAGGGAACCGTCACCCCCAAGCCGCAGCGCCGGTCGGGCAAGGGCTGAGACACGCCTTCGGCGGCGCCCGGACAGGACGCCGCCGAAGGCGGGAGATTAGCTGCAGCCGGCGCGTGCCATGCCCAGCAGGGTGCACGTGCTCTCGTCCGACACCTTCCAGGTGCCGTCGACGTTCTCCCACGTCCAAACGGTCGGAGCGGCCGTGCCGTGCGGGCTGACGATCGCGACGTTCGCCGTCGCGGTATCGCCCTCTACCTGCACATCCGTGACCGTGAAGGACACCGGGTAGTTGGCCATCGCCGCCGTCATGGCCTCGAGATTCGGGCGACGTTCGTCGCCGTCGACGACCACGACGGTCTTCTCGTCGACCGGTCGGGCGGGGTCCACGAGGACCTGCAGCGTACTGAGCAGTTCGTCCGACGTGGGGGCGGCAACCGCCGCGGACGATGTGGCCGCGGACGACGTGGCCGCGGTGTCGGATGCGTCGTCGGACGAGCAGGCCGACATCCCGAGCGCGAGGACCACCGCGCCCACGGCAACCACGGACCTACCGATGAAAGATGTTCCGTTCAGGGGCTTGCGGATTATCACGACGAACCCTTTCGTTACACAGAACAGAGAGAAACTGCTCGACAGGTAGGTAAGGCTAACATGAGAGGTTCGGTGGCCCAGGGCGTCACGTATGCCGATTCGCAATCGGCAGAATCCGTGTCACGGCGCAGAATTCGGGCAGTGCCGGTAGCGTTGATAGATCTCATTGGGAGGAGACGCACATGAGCTCGACAGAGAACCCCGATTCGGTTGCGGCCGCACGAGAGCTCGAGGCGTTGCGCGCAGAGGCGTCGGCACTGCGCAGGCAGCTCGCGGAGTCGCCGGAACAGCTTCGTGAGATGGAATCGCGAGTGGACTCGCTGTCCATCCGGAACACCAAGCTGATGGACACCCTCAAGGAGGCCCGTCAGCAGCTCATCGCCCTTCGAGAAGAAGTCGATCGCCTCGGCCAGCCGCCGAGCGGGTACGGCGTGCTACTCGGAGTGCACGACGATCAGACCGTGGACGTGTTCACCTCCGGACGCAAGATGCGGTTGACCTGCTCCCCGAACGTCGACGCCGAGACCCTCAAGCTCGGTCAGACCGTGCGCCTCAACGAGGCGCTCACGATCGTGGAAGCGGGCAACTTCGAGCGTGTGGGTGAGATCAGCACGTTGCGCGAGGTCCTCGACGACGGGCAGCGCGCCCTCGTGGTCGGCCACGCCGACGAGGAACGGATCGTGTGGCTGGCCGAACCCCTCGCGACCGTCTTCGAGGAGAGCGAGAGGGAGTCGATCGCGTACGACGCGGAATCGCCCACCCGCAAACTTCGGCCGGGCGACTCCCTCCTCGTCGACACCAAGGCCGGGTACGCGTTCGAGCGGATCCCCAAGGCCGAGGTCGAGGATCTGGTCCTCGAAGAGGTTCCCGACGTGCACTACGACGACATCGGCGGTCTCGGACGGCAGATCGAGCAAATCCGCGACGCCGTCGAGTTGCCGTTCCTCCACAAGGACCTGTTCCACGAATACGAGCTGCGGCCACCGAAGGGTGTGCTCCTCTACGGTCCGCCCGGGTGCGGTAAGACGCTCATCGCCAAGGCGGTCGCCAACTCGCTCGCGAAGAAGATCGCGGAGGCCCGGGGCCAGGACAGCAAGGAAGCCAAGTCCTACTTCCTCAACATCAAGGGCCCCGAGCTGCTGAACAAGTTCGTCGGCGAGACCGAGCGGCACATCCGGCTGATCTTCCAGCGGGCCCGGGAGAAGGCGTCCGAGGGCACCCCGGTGATCGTGTTCTTCGACGAGATGGATTCGATCTTCCGTACCCGCGGGTCGGGTGTCTCCTCCGACGTCGAGACCACCGTCGTGCCGCAGCTGCTCAGTGAGATCGACGGTGTCGAAGGACTCGAGAACGTCATCGTGATCGGCGCGTCCAACCGCGAGGACATGATCGACCCCGCGATCCTGCGTCCCGGCCGCCTCGACGTGAAGATCAAGATCGAACGTCCCGACGCGGAGTCGGCACAGGACATCTTCTCGAAGTACCTCGTCGAGACGCTGCCGGTGCACGCCGACGACATCGCGGAGTTCGGCGGCGACCGCACGGCCTGCATCCGGGTGATGATCGAACGGGTCGTCGACCGCATGTACGCCGAGAGCGAGGAGAACCGCTTCCTCGAGGTCACGTACGCCAACGGCGACAAGGAGGTCCTGTACTTCAAGGACTTCAACTCGGGTGCGATGATCCAGAACATCGTCGACCGCGCCAAGAAGTACGCGATCAAGTCGGTGCTCGACACCGGTGCCCCGGGTCTGCGGGTCCAGCACCTGTTCGACTCCATCGTCGACGAGTTCTCGGAGAACGAGGACCTGCCGAACACCACCAACCCCGACGACTGGGCCCGGATCTCGGGCAAGAAGGGTGAGCGGATCGTCTACATCCGCACGCTGGTCACCGGTAAGAACGCGAGCGCGAGCCGCGCCATCGACACCGAATCCAACACGGGCCAGTACCTGTAAGCCGTGCGGCACCACCTGCGCGGCGGGAACTCGAACACGGTTCCCGCCGCGCAGGCGGCTGTGTGTCAGCGGTCCCGTGTCACGAGGTAGTCCTCCAGGAGCGCCCGGGTGTCCGGCACGAACGGCCACTGCGGGTCGTGCAGATGCGTCACCAGTTCGTGGGGCGTCCACCACCAGCCCGACGCGATCTCGCTGGCCTGGTGGACGATCGGCCCGTCCCAGTGCGTCTCGTAGGCGTACAGGTGGCACCGCAGCCGCAAACCCTGCCAGTGCCCGTCCCACGCCACTTTCGCGATGGGGGTGAGGCCCACTCCGGTGATGCCCAGTTCCTCCGCCAGCTCCCGGCTCGCGGCCTCCTCCGGGGTCTCCCCGGGATCGACCACCCCGCCCGCCAGGCAGTCGTGATGTCCGGCGAACACCGTCTTCGTGTCTGAGCGTCGGTGCACGTAGAGGCGCTTTCCGTCGCCGGACCGGACGAGGACGCCGGCACTCGCGTGCCACAGCCCCTCGGCGTAGACGCGGGAACGCTCGGCGGACCCCACCGGTCGTCCAGCACTGTCGAACACCGCCACCACTTCGTCCGTGCCGGGTGGGGTGTTCGGTGCGGAATCCATGTGTCGATCCTGCCAGCACCCCGGCGGACGTCGGTACTGTCGAGGTCGGTTGCTCGTTCCGGTGCCGAAGGGGTGAGAGGTCATGGCGTTGCCGCGTTCGGTCGCCCGATTCAACCGGGTCGTCACCAATCAGGTGAGCCGTCACGTCGCGACGATCCTGCCCGGGTTCGCCATGGTCGAGCACCGGGGCCGCAGGTCGGGCAAGGCGTATCGCACACCCGTCAACGTGTTCGTCGTAGACGGCCGCTACCGGTTCGCCCTGACGTACGGTGCGCAGAGCGATCGGGTGCGAAACGTGGTGGCGGCGGGCGGATGCACCATCGTGACGCGCCGCCGGACGGTGCACCTGACCGACCCGAGCGTCGTCACCGACAGCACCCACTCCTGGGCTCCCGCCGGGGTCCGCACGGTGCTCCGGGCGATCTCGGCGGACCAGTACCTGGAGTGCTCGCCGGACTAGTCGCCGGGCGCGGACGGCTCGCGCGGCAGGAGTGTGCCGCCGGGTGATGTGGGTGATCGCATAGGCTCGGCAGCATGCAGCGGATCATCGGTGTCGAAGTCGAGTACGGAATCTCCTCACCCAGCGAGCCTTCGGCCAATCCGATCTTGACGTCCACCCAGGCGGTGCTGGCCTACGCGGCGGCAGCGGGAGTGCCGCGCGCGAAGCGCACCCGATGGGATTACGAGGTGGAATCCCCGCTGCGCGATGCCCGCGGATTCGACCTGGGCCGGTTGAGCGGCCCGGCGCCGGTGATCGATGCCGACGAGGTCGGCGCAGCCAACATGATCCTCACCAACGGCGCCCGCCTCTACGTCGATCACGCGCACCCCGAGTACTCGGCCCCGGAGGTCACCGACCCCCTGGACGCCGTGATCTGGGACAAGGCGGGCGAACGGGTGATGGAGGCGGCCGCCCGGCACGCGTCGAGCGTTCCCGGCGCCCCGCGACTGCAGCTGTACAAGAACAACGTGGACGGCAAGGGCGCGTCGTACGGCACCCACGAGAACTACCTGATGTCCCGGGCCACGCCGTTCTCCGCGGTGATCAACGGGTTGACCCCGTTCTTCGCGTCCCGTCAGGTGATCTGCGGGTCGGGACGGGTGGGCATCGGCCAGTCCGGTGACGAGGCCGGTTTCCAGCTGTCCCAGCGAGCCGACTACATCGAGGTGGAGGTCGGGCTCGAGACGACACTCAAGCGCGGCATCATCAACACCCGCGACGAACCCCACGCGGACGCGGACAAGTACCGGCGTCTGCACGTCATCATCGGCGACGCGAACCTCGCCGAGATGTCCACGTACCTGAAGGTCGGGACGACGGCCCTGGTCCTCGATCTCATCGAGGCCGGTGTCGACCTCACCGACCTGCAGCTGGCCCGCCCGGTGACCGCCGTGCACCACATCAGCCACGACCCGACGCTGCGCGCCACCGTCGCGCTGGCCGACGGCCGGGAACTGACCGGGCTTGCCTTGCAGCGAATTTACCTGGACCGGGTCGACAAGTTCATGTCCGCCGAGGGCAACGACGACCCCCGGGTGGCCGATCTGCTGGAGAAGTGGGCGATGGTGCTCGACCTTCTCGAGCGGGACCCGATGGAGTGCGCTCACCTGCTGGACTGGCCGGCCAAGCTGCGGCTGCTCGAGGGTTTCCGGAACCGCGAGGGCCTCAACTGGTCCGCGCCGCGGCTACATCTGGTCGACCTGCAGTACTCGGACGTCCGCCTGGACAAGGGTCTGTACAACCGGCTGGTCGCCCGCGGGTCGATGGAACGGCTGGTCTCGGAGCAGGCGGTGCTCGACGCCGTCGACACCCCGCCCACCGACACCCGCGCCTACTTCCGAGGTGAGTGCCTGCGCAAGTTCGGCGCCGACATCGCGGCCGCGAGCTGGGATTCGGTGATCTTCGATCTCGGTGGCGACTCCCTGGTCCGTATCCCCACCCTCGAGCCGTTGCGGGGCAGCAAGGCGCACGTGGGGGAGTTGCTGGAGTCGGTGGAGACCGCGAAAGAACTCGTCGACGAGCTCACGAACTGACCCGTCGAGCGGTCGCGGACGGATCTGCGCCGGAACTCGCCGTCGCGTCGGCACACGTGCGGCGGCGGCGCTCGGTAGGGTGAAGGTCCGAGCGGATGATGTAGTCAGACTGCTTGGCAGGACAGGACGCTCGGAAGAAGAGCTCCCTTCACACAAGGAGGTCGGCTGCGATGGCACAAGAGCAGACCAAACGAACTGGTGGCGGCGACGAGGACGACACCCCGGGCGCTGACGGTGCCGCGGGTCAGGAACGTCGCGAAAAGCTGGCCGAGGACACCGACGACCTGCTCGACGAGATCGACGACGTGCTCGAGGAGAACGCCGAGGACTTCGTCCGGGCCTATGTCCAGAAGGGCGGCCAGTGACGGCGGATCGACCGGCATTGCGGACAGGCGACGGTGAGACAAGGCTCAGTTTCGGTTCGAATCTGAGCTCGTTCACCGAGTATCTGCGTGGTCACGCACCAGAATTGCTGCCGGAGAATCGGATCGGCCATCGTTCGCACTCGACACGGGGTGGTGACGGGATGGAGAGCGGTGATCTCGCACCGCACGGAACGACGATCGTGGCGCTCACCTACAAAGGTGGCGTCCTGCTCGCAGGCGACCGGCGCGCGACCCAGGGCAACCTGATCGCCAGCCGGGACGTCGAGAAGGTGTACGTCACCGACGAATACTCGGCGGCCGGTATCGCCGGCACCGCGGGGATCGCTATCGAACTGGTTCGCCTGTTCGCCGTCGAACTCGAGCACTACGAGAAGATCGAGGGCGTTCAGCTGACCTTCGACGGCAAGGCCAACCGCCTGGCGTCGATGGTGCGGGGCAACCTCGGGGCGGCGATGCAGGGTCTCGCGGTCGTTCCGCTGCTCGTCGGGTACGACCTCGACGCGGACGACGAGGCCCACGCGGGCCGGATCGTCTCGTACGACGTCGTCGGCGGCCGGTACGAGGAACGCGCCGGATACCACGCGGTCGGTTCGGGATCATTGTTCGCGAAGTCGGCACTGAAGAAGATCTACTCGCCGGACAGCGACGAGGAGACCGCCCTGCGGGCGGCCATCGAATCGTTGTACGACGCGGCCGACGACGATTCGGCCACCGGTGGGCCCGACCTGACCCGCGGCATCTACCCGACCGCGGTCACGATCACCCAGGCCGGTGCCGTGCACGTGTCCGAGGAGACGACGTCCGAGTTGGCTCGGCGCATCGTCGCCGAGCGCACCGAAGAAGGGGGGTCTGCGCGATGACCATGCCGTATTACGCGTCCGCCGAGCAGATCATGCGGGACCGCTCGGAACTGGCGCGCAAGGGAATTGCCCGCGGACGCAGCGTCGTGGTGCTCACGTTCCGCGACGGCGTGCTGTTCGTCGCCGAGAATCCCTCCACCGCGCTGCACAAGGTCAGCGAACTGTACGACCGACTCGGTTTCGCGGCCGTCGGCAAGTACAACGAGTTCGAGAACCTGCGGCGCGCCGGGATCGTCCACGCCGACATGCGGGGCTACTCCTACGACCGCCGTGACGTGACGGGCCGATCGCTGGCCAACGCGTACGCGCAGACCCTGGGCACGATCTTCACCGAACAGCCCAAGCCGTACGAGGTGGAGATCTGCGTCGCGGAGGTCGGGCGCGTGGGCAGCCCGAAGGCTCCCCAGCTGTACCGCATCACCTACGACGGATCCATCGTCGACGAACAGCATTTCGTCGTGATGGGTGGCACGACCGAGCCGATCGCGACCGCCATGCGCGAGTCGTACCGTGCCGACCTCGATCTCGAGGCGGCGGTCGGTATCGCGGTCAACGCCCTGCGTCAGGGTGGTGCCGGAGAAGGCGAGAAGCGCAACGTCGACGTGGCCAGCCTCGAGGTGGCGGTGCTCGACCAGTCCCGTCCTCGCCGCGCGTTCCGGCGGATCACCGGACCCGCGCTCGAACAGCTGATCCCCGCAGCGCCCGCGGCCGCCCCGGAGCCGGCTTCGGAGTCGAAGCCGGACCCCGAGACGAAGCCGGCCGACCCTCAGGTCTGAGGCCGGTATACCGCGATCGCTTCGGGCACCGTCCGGAAGTCGAACCGCAGGGCGTCGGCGACCACTTCACCGTCGGTGGCCAGTGCGACCGGCGAGCCGTCCACGCGGACGGTGAGCCGGGGCACGAGGGATCGCACGTACACCCGGTTGCTTCCGAGTGTCCCGGTGGCGGCGGCGAACAGCAGCCGCGGCCGGGACGCTTTCCGGTCGGCCCGCACGTACCGGACGTCGAGCAGTCCGCCGGTGATGGCGGGACGCGACATCGGAACCTGATCGCCGGGGGAATACCGACCGTTCCCCACGAACAACATCCACACCTTCACGGGCCTGCCGTCGATGGTGACGGCGAGCGGTGTTGCCGCGGAGAGAATCCGGATCATCGCCACACATGCCGCGGGCCACTTCCCGTACCGCGGTTGCCACTTCTCCCGCAGTCGCACCGCGTCGGGATAGCCGCCGAGACTGGCGGTGTTGAGGAACGGCGCCGGCTCCGCGACATCGGTGTGGACGACGGCCTGATCGACGAGAACCGCATGCCCGGTCTCGACGGCGTTCACCGTGTCCGAGATGTCGGCGGCGCCGGCATCCCGCGCGAAGTGATTGAGCGTGCCGCCCGGGAACACCGCCAGCGGCAACGCGTGACGCGCTGCCGCGGACGCGACGGCGACCACGGTCCCGTCGCCACCGCACACCCCGAGGGCGCGCGGCTCCGTATCGGCCACCCAGGCGTCGAGTTGTTCGGCGAAATCGCGGGCGGTGTCGAGTGCGCGCACGTCGGCCTTGGGGAGAGCGGTTGTGATCTCCTCACTCGGATCGACACTGGCCGGCCCGGACTCCGGGTTGACCACCACGAGCAGATCCTCGCCGCCCCGAAGTGCCGGTGCGTCGACGGCGGGGCCCAGCTCTGCCGGTTCCTCCGTGCGCACCGCCCACCAGCGGCGGGTGCCCGACGCGACGGCCCCGCCGAGTAGCAGTCCGGCGGCAACGTCGGTCGGCCAGTGCACGCCGTTGTGCACGCGGGAGTAGGCGACCGCGGCGGCGAGCGGGGCCACGACGGCAGCGGTCGCGGGCGATTCCAGGGCGACACCCGTGGTGAACGCCGCCGCCGACGCCGCATGTCCCGACGGGAACGACGAGGACCGGGGGATCGCCACCCCGCGCAGCACGTTCGTCCATACGCGGGCCGGGGGGCGCCGCCGGGGGAACAGCGGTTTGAGGATGCCGTTGGCCAGACCGCTCGCCATCATGAGGGACAGCAGTCCGCGCACACCACCGCGGCGGGCGCGCCCGCCGACCAGTCCCAGGACCGCCGCCACGAACCACCACAGGAGCCCCTTGTCGGCCGCGCGGCTGAGGAAGCGCATGGCCCGGTCTAGCCCGGAGGGACTCAGATTGGCGCTGCGGTCGAAGACGATCTCGTCGGCCCGATGGATTCGGCGTAAGTGTCGGTTCACCATCTCAGCGTATGCGCGGGGTGTCGCTGGACGGTTTTATCGCTCCGCCGGGTGATCCGCGTTGTACTGTCGAGGTGTGCAGCGACGAATCATGGGAATTGAGACAGAGTTCGGTGTGACCTGCACCTTCCATGGTCACAGGCGACTGAGCCCGGACGAGGTTGCGCGCTACCTGTTCCGGCGGGTGGTGTCGTGGGGCCGGAGCTCCAACGTGTTTCTCCGGAACGGTGCCCGCCTGTATCTGGACGTCGGCTCGCACCCCGAATACGCCACCGCCGAGTGCGACAACCTCATCCAGTTGGTCAACCACGACCGGGCGGGGGAGCGCGTTCTCGAGGAGCTGTTGATCGACGCCGAACAGCGGCTCGCCGAGGAAGGCATCGGCGGCGACATCTACCTGTTCAAGAACAACACCGATTCGGCGGGCAATTCGTACGGCTGCCACGAGAACTTCCTCGTGGCCCGGGCCGGCGAATTCTCCCGGATCTCGGACGTGCTGCTCCCGTTCCTGGTGACGCGGCAGCTGATCTGCGGCGCGGGCAAGGTCCTGCAGACGCCGAAGGCGGCGACGTTCTGCCTGTCGCAGCGCGCCGAGCACATCTGGGAAGGCGTGTCCTCGGCGACCACGCGGTCGCGGCCCATCATCAACACCCGTGACGAGCCGCACGCCGACGCGGAGAAGTACCGCCGCCTGCACGTGATCGTCGGCGACTCGAATATGTCGGAGTCCACCACCATGCTGAAGGTGGGCACGGCGGCGCTCGTGCTCGAGATGATCGAGGCCGGGGTGTCGTTCCGCGACTTCGCGCTCGACAACCCGATCCGCGCCATCCGCGAGGTCAGTCACGACGTCACCGGACGCCGCCCGGTGCGGCTCGCCGGCGGCAGGCAGGCCAGCGCCCTCGACATTCAGCGGGAGTACCACGCGCGCGCGGTGGAACACCTGCAGAACCGGGATCCCGATCCGCAGGTCACTCAGGTCGTCGACCTGTGGGGTCGCATGCTCGACGCCGTCGAGACACAGGACTTCGCGAAGGTGGACACGGAGATCGACTGGGTGATCAAGCGCAAGCTGTTCCAGCGCTACCAGGACCGGCACGGCTTCGAGCTGGCCGACCCGAAGATCGCGCAGCTGGATCTGGCGTATCACGACATCAAACGCGGTCGCGGCGTGTTCGACGTGCTGCAGCGCAAGGGGCTGGTGAAGCGGATCACCGAGGACGAGACGATCGAGGCGGCGGTGGACACTCCGCCGCAGACCACCCGGGCGAAGCTGCGCGGCGAGTTCATCACCGCGGCGCAGGAGGCCGGACGCGACTTCACGGTCGACTGGGTGCACCTCAAGCTCAACGATCAGGCCCAGCGGACCGTGCTGTGCAAGGACCCGTTCCGGTCGGTCGACGAGCGGGTGGAGCGCCTGATTGCCTCGATGTAGCGGCGCTGCGGGAGTCCGTAACGGGCTCACCCACTAGGCTTCCGGGCGTGCCGACTTCCAAGATCGAGCGGTTGATGAACCTGGTGATCTGTTTGTTGTCCACCAGGCAGTTCCTCACCGCCGAGAAGATTCGCGAGAGCGTTGCCGGGTACGCCGACTCCGCCAGCGACGAGGCGTTCAGCCGCATGTTCGAACGCGACAAGAACGAACTCCGGGATCTCGGTGTCCCGCTCGAGACCGGGCAGGCGTCGCGCTTCTCGACGGTCGAGGGCTACCGCATCAACCGCAACGCGTATGAGCTCCCCGACATCGAACTCAGTCAGGAGGAGTCCGCGGCGGTCGCGGTGGCGGTCCAGCTGTGGGAGTCGCCGGAGTTGACGTCCGCGGCCCAGGGGGCACTGCTCAAGCTGCGCGCGGCGGGTGTGCAGGTGGATCCGGATTCGGCGGCCACCCCGATCACGGCGGTGCCCGCCCGCACCCGCGGCTCCGAACCGGCGCTCGGCAAGCTGCTGGCGGCGGTCGACGCCGGCCGCGCCGTGCACTTCCCGCACCGCGGCGCCCTCAACGAGCCGTACACCGAGCGCACCGTCGAACCCTGGGGCGTCGTCACCGCGCACGGCCGGTGGTACCTCGTCGGTCACGACGTCGACCGGGGGGCCGTCCGGACGTTCCGGCTGTCGCGGATCGGCGACGACGTGACGGAGTTCGGACCGTCCGGGGTCGTCCACAAACCGGCGGGCGTCGATCTCCGGGAGATCGTCGACCGGGTCACCGGTTCGGGGGAGGTCACCGGGACCGCCACCGTATGGGTGGCCGAGGGCCGGGCCCAGGAACTGCGCCGACTGGCGACCACGGCGGAGGAGAAGCGGGTGAACGAGCGCGCCGGCACCGTGCTCGGGATTCCGGTCCGCTCCCGGGACTGGATCGCGCGGCTGGTCGCGGGCCACGGGGCGGACGCCCTGGTCCTCGATCCGCCCGAACTACGCCACGATGTGCTGACCAAGCTGAAGGACGCCGCAGGGGAAGGGGGGACGTCGTGAGCAACAGGCTGTCGTCGAGATTGTCCCGGCTCCTCAACCTGGTGCCGTACTTCATCGCGAACCCCGGGATGAGCGCGGCCGAGGCCGCCGCCGAACTGGGCGTCACCACCACACAGCTGATGTCCGACCTCAACCAGTTGTGGGTGTGCGGCCTGCCCGGCTACGGTCCCGGCGACCTCATCGACCTCTCGTTCTCCGAGGAGAGCATCGAGGTGACGTTCTCGGCGGGCATCGACCGACCGCTGCGGTTGACGTCCACCGAAGCCACGGCCCTGCTGATTGCCCTGCGTTCGCTGGTGGAGATGCCGGGCATGGTCGATCCGTCCGCGGCGCACAGCGCGATCGCGAAGATCGAGGACGCCGCGGGCACCGCGGCAGCCCGCGCGGCGGTGACGCCGGCGTCGGAGCGGGAGGCGGTGGAAGATGTGGCGGAAGATCCCATCGCCGCCACGGTGCGGTCCGCGCTCCATCAACGGCACGCACTCCACCTGACGTACTACTCGGCGTCCCGGGACCGCGTCACCGAGCGCACCGTGGATCCGGTGCGGGTCGTGCTGGTCGACAACCAGAGTTACCTGCAGGCGTGGTGCCGGCAGGTAGAGGGAGTCCGGCTGTTCCGGCTCGACCGGATCGACGCCGCCACCGAGCTGGACGAGCCGTCCACACCGCCGGCGCAGGCTCTCGTGCGGGATTCCAACCTGGAATTGTTCAGCGGCGACGCGTCCCTTCCCCAGGCCCGGTTGCACATCGGCGCCGACTGCGTGTGGGTGCTCGACTACTACCCGATGGATGTCCGGACGGTCGCCGCCGACGGCTCGGTGGAGGCGAGCATGAGTTACGGGGCGCTCGAGTGGATGGCCCGGCTCGTGCTGGGGTTCGGGTCCGGAATCAGAGTGCTCGAACCGGCCGAACTGGTCGACGAGGTGCGCCGCCGGGCTGTGGAGGCGCTGTCCGCCTACGACGCCGTCGAGGCATGAGCGGCGACGGGCGTCCGCTGCGGATCAGCGTCTTTGGTGCGGGCAGCATCGGCTGCTATGTCGGGGGCCGGCTCGCCGCGGCCGGTGCCGAGGTGACCCTGATCGGCCGGGAGCGTGTCGGGGCGGAGATCCGCGAACACGGGTTGCGGCTGACGGACCTGCACGGAGCGGACATCCGGGTCGGTGCCTCCGGCATCGCCTTCGCCACCGGCCCGGAGTCGGTGGCCACCGCCGATCTCGTCGTCGTGTCGGTGAAGTCGGCGGGGACACCGGAGGTGGGTGCCGCGCTGGCGTCGGCGATAGGTTCCGACACGGTCGTAGTCAGTGCGCAGAACGGGCTGGGCAATGCGGACACCCTCCGCGCGGCCGTGCCGGAGCAGGTGGTTCTCGCGGCGATGGTGCCGTTCAACGTGGTGCACCGCGGTGACGGGCATTTCCACCAGGGCTCCGAGGGTGACCTCGAGATCGAGCAGCATCCGGCGGTGCGTGCATTCGCGCCGGTCTTCGGCGACGCAGGGCTGCCGCTGCATGCACGTGACGACTTCCGCGCGGTGCAGTGGGCGAAGCTGCTGCTCAACCTGAACAACGCGGTCAACGCCCTGTCCGGCCTGCCGCTCCGCGAGGAGTTGTCGCAGCGGTCGTTCCGGCGTGCGGTCGCGCTGGCGCAGCGGGAAGCGCTGACTCTCCTGACCGCCCGTGGCATCGCTGTCGCCAAGCTCACACCGCTGCCGCCGCAGTGGATTCCCCGGTTGCTGACCGTCCCGGACGCGGTGTTCCAGGTGGCGGGCAGCCGGATGCTGGCCATCGACCCGCACGCGCGATCCTCGATGTGGGACGACCTCGAAGCGGGCCGGCGCACCGAAGTGGACTGGATCAGCGGGGAGATCGTGCGCCTGGCCGCGTCGTCGGGGACGGTCGCACCGATGAACGCGAGGCTGGTCGAACTGATCCGCGAGGCCGAGGCGGGCGGGAACCGGCACTGGTCCGGGGACGCGCTGCTCGCCGAGCTGCGCTCACAGCGGGCACCCGGGAAACCGACAGGTAAACGGCAGCGCAACTAGCCGGTTTCGACCGAACCGGTGCCGTGTATGTCCGGTAGCATCGGGGTCACCTGATCTTTTGGAGGTTTCATCATGGGAGCCATGAGCCCCTGGCACTGGGCCATCGTCGCGCTGGTCGTCATCATCCTGTTCGGTTCCAAGAAGCTGCCCGACGCGGCTCGTGGACTCGGCCGTTCGCTCCGCATCTTCAAGAGCGAGGTCAAGGAGATGCAGAACGACAACAGCACGCCGGCGCCCACCGCGCAGCAGAGCGCGCCCGCCGAGCTGCCCGTGGCGGACACCACCACCGCACCGGTCACCCCTCCGGCGCCGGTGCAGCCGCAGCACACCGAGCCCAAGTCGGCGTAGCCCGAGCCGCCTGACCACCGGGGTGATTCTTCACCCCGGTTGCCTGCTGACCAAGACTAGGGCGAACAACAGTGCGAATTCCGTTCGATCCGCGCCACAGCAAGCGGAGGACCAATCCCGACGGCACCATGTCGTTGGTCGATCACCTCTACGAGCTGCGCACGCGGTTGCTCCTGTCCGTGCTGGCCATCGTGGTCACCACCGCGGTGGGCTTCTTCTGGTACTCCCACCAGATTCTCGGGATCGAGAGTCTCGGTGAGCTTCTGCGTGGGCCGTACTGTTCGCTGCCTGCGTCGAGTCGCGCCGACCTGAGCAACGACGGGTCGTGCCGCCTCCTCGCGACCGGACCGTTCGAGCAGTTCATGCTCCGTTTCAAGGTCGCGCTGACCGCGGGCATCGTCCTGGCCTGCCCCATCTGGCTGTACCAGCTGTGGGCGTTCATCACGCCCGGCCTCTACTCGAAGGAGCGCCGTTACGCGATCGGCTTCGTGGTGTCCGGTGCCGCGCTGTTCATGGCCGGAGCCGTCCTCGCCTACGTGGTCGTCGCGAAGGCGCTGCATTTCCTGCTGACGATCGGCGACAACGTCCAGATCACCGCACTCGGTGGCGCGGAATACTTCGGGTTCATCATCAACCTGCTGATCATCTTCGGAGTCAGCTTCGAGATCCCGCTGCTCATCGTCGCGCTGAACTTCGTCGGCATCCTGCCCTACGCGAAGCTCAAGGCGTGGCGCCGCGGTCTGATCTTCGCTCTGTTCGTGTTCGCCGCGATCGCCACCCCCGGGCAGGACCCGTTCTCGATGCTCGCGCTCGCGTTCGCGTTGACCGTGCTGTTCGAGGTCGCCGTGCAGATCGCCCGCATCAACGACCGCCGCAAGGCCCGTCGCACGGAACAGGAGTGGGGTGCCCTCGACGACGACGAGGCGTCGACCATCGCCGCGCCGTCGGACCTGAACGAGGCGTTCGACGTCGCCGCCACACCGGTCCCCGAGCCGGCGGGCCGGTTCCGGCGGTCACGCAAGTCCGGCAAGTCCGGCGGCGCGAACAAGAACGACGACGCGAGCACGACCGGCAGCAACACACCGGGTCAGGACTTCTCCGACACCCTGTGACAATCTGACGGGGTGGCAGTGACAACAGGTGACACGACCGGCGGCACCGAACTCGACGTGTTCTCGGCGCAGCTCGGCTTCGTGCTCGACCCCTTCCAGATCAACGCCTGCCGCGCGCTCGAGGGCGGCCACGGCGTCCTCGTCTGCGCCCCGACCGGCGCGGGCAAGACCGTGGTCGGCGAATTCGCCGTGCATCTGGCGCTCACGTCCGGTCGCAAGTGCTTCTACACCACACCGATCAAGGCGCTGAGCAATCAGAAGTACGCGGAGCTGGTGCGGCGTTACGGCAAGGACACCGTCGGGCTGCTGACCGGCGATTCGAGCATCAACTCGGACGCCCCGGTGGTCGTCATGACCACCGAGGTGCTGCGGAACATGCTGTACGCCGACTCCCCGGCGCTGCGCGGGTTGTCCCACGTCGTCATGGACGAGGTGCACTTCCTGGCGGACCGGTTCCGTGGGGCCGTGTGGGAAGAGGTGATCCTGCACCTGTCCGAGGATGTCCGACTCGTGAGCCTGTCGGCGACCGTCAGCAACGCCGAGGAGTTCGGCGCGTGGATGGAAACGGTGCGCGGCGACACGACCGTGGTGGTCGACGAGAACCGCCCGATCCCGCTGTGGCAGCACATCATGGTCGGGAAGCGACTGTTCGACCTCTTCGACACGAGGGCGCGCAGTGGGGACGCGCTCAAGGATCTGGTGGTCGACCAGGATCTGGTCCGTCACGTCAAACAGCGACAGGCCCTCGAGCGCGCCGACTCGTGGGAGTCGCGTGGCAGGGGACGCCGCGGCGGCGGGCGCGGGTTCTCCAGCGATTTCCGGCCGCTGCCCCGACCGGAAGTGATCTCCCGCCTCGACGACGAGGGACTCCTCCCGGCGATCACGTTCATCTTCAGCCGCGCCGGGTGCGACGCCGCGCTGGCGCAGTGCCTGCGGTCTCGCCTCGATCTGACGACGCCGGAGCAGGTCGCCGAGATCCGGACCATCATCGACGCCCACACCGCCGAACTACCGAAGGCCGATCTGGAGGTCCTCGGGTACTGGGAATGGCGCAAGGCGCTCGAGCGGGGCCTCGCCGCGCACCACGCGGGGATGCTGCCCGCGTTCCGGCAGACGGTCGAGGAGTTGTTCGT
Organism: Rhodococcus sp. G6(2025); assembly: GCF_058628105.1. Classification (NCBI taxonomy): domain Bacteria; kingdom Bacillati; phylum Actinomycetota; class Actinomycetes; order Mycobacteriales; family Nocardiaceae; genus Rhodococcus; species Rhodococcus sp. G6(2025). The sequence goes on along the minus strand of NZ_CP179750.1, from coordinate 5,025,987 downwards.
CAAGGGACTGGTCCGGGCCGTGTTCGCCACCGAGACGCTGGCGCTGGGCATCAACATGCCTGCCCGCACGGTCGTCCTCGAACGCCTCGTCAAGTACAACGGTGAGGCCCACGCCGAACTCACCCCGGGGGAGTACACGCAGCTCACCGGCCGGGCCGGACGTCGCGGCATCGACATCGAGGGTCACGCGGTGGTCCTGTGGCAGCCCGGGGTGGAACCCGTGGACGTCGCCGGGCTGGCCTCCACACGCACGTTCCCGCTCCGCAGCTCGTTCCGTCCCGGCTACAACATGACCATCAACCTGGTCGATCGCATGGGAGCCGCGGAATCACGGGCCCTGCTCGAGCGGTCGTTCGCCCAGTTCCAGGCCGACCGGTCGGTGGTCGGCCTGACGCGGGGCATCGAACGCAACGAGGCCGCGCTCACCACGCTCCGCGAACGGCTGGGCGGCGAGGACGGCGAGTACTTCGAGTACGCGCGCCTGCGGGAGGAACTGAGCAACAGGGAACGGTCACTCGAACGGGCAGGTCGAACCGAACGCCGGGACGCCGCCGTCGCCTCGCTCGTCGCACTGCGGCGCGGCGACGTGATCGCGATCCCGGTGGGACGGCACTCGGGTCTGGCCGTGGTGCTGGAACCGGACCGGGACCCCACGGATCCGAAGCCGCTGATCCTCACCGAGGCGAAGTGGGCGGGCCGGGTGTCGGCCGGCGACTTCCCGGAGCCCGCACGGTCTTTGGGATCGATGCGGTTGCCGCGGCGCTTCGATCATCACACCGCCCGGGTGCGACGCGATCTGGCATCGGCGTTGCGCAGCACCGGAATCGTCGCGCCGGGACGCCGGAAGCGGAAGAAGTCGGGTGCTGCCACCGACGACGCCGAGATCGCACGGCTGCGGCGCGCCATCCGGCAGCACCCGTGCCACAGTTGGCCCGACCGCGAACAGCTGAGCCGGATCGGTGAGCGCTACAACCGGCTGGCCCGCGAGACGGAGACGATGCGGCAGAAGGTGGCTGCCACGACGAACTCGTTGGCGCGCACGTTCGATCGCATCCTGTCGCTGCTCGCCGAACGCGACTACATCTCGCCGGGCGAACACCCCGACGCCACCGAACACGGCACACGGCTGAGTCGAATCTATTGCGAGAGCGACCTCTTGGTGGCCGAGTGCCTCCGGCAGGGTGTGTGGAAGGGTCTCGGGCCCGCGGAACTCGCCGCCGTCGTGTCCGCCGTGATCTTCGAATCGCGCCGTGAAGGGGACACCGTCGAAGGCGGCGGTCCGGGAGCACTACGGCACGCCCTCGACGAGACCGTGCGGGTGTGGCGGGAGCTGCGGGCGGACGAGATCCGGCACAAATTGCCGCCCACCCGTGAGCCGGACCTCGGCTTCGCTGCCGCGATCTTCCACTGGGCGAGCGACAATTCGCTCGTCGAGGCGCTGATCGCGGCAGGAGATCAGGGGCGTGCGCTGTCTGCCGGCGACTTCGTGCGGTGGTGCAGGCAGGTGATCGACCTGCTCGAACAGGTCCGGTCGACGTCCCCCGATCCGCAGGTCGGCAAGGCAGCAGGTCGTGCGGTCGCGGCGATCCGCCGCGGTGTCGTCGCCGTGGATGCTGCGTGACCCGACGCCGTGTGGTTGGATTCGCACGCCGTCCGAGGGCCCGAATCCGATGGTGGGGCGTTACGGTAGGTACAAAACTTGACACGTGAGCGGGAGGCGACGATGAGCGGCCCTTACGGACCGAACGACCCGAACGGGCAATGGGCCCAGGGACAGCAACCGGGCCAGGGTAACCCTGACCAGACCGGCGGCCAGTACGGGGCGCCGCAGTACGGTCAGCAGCCGCCCGCCCAGCCGTGGGGACAGCCGGCACCGGGTCAGCCTCAGCAGCCCGGGCAGCCGCAGTGGGGTCAGCACCCGCAGCAGCCCGGACAGCCGCAGTGGGGTCAGCAGCCGCAACCCGGTCAGCTCGGACAGCCGGGTCCGGGACAGTGGGGTCAGCAACCCGGGCAGCCGCAGTGGGGTCAGCAACCGGGTCAGCCGCAGCAGTGGGGCCCGACCCCCGGCCAGCAGCAGTGGGGGCAGCCGCCGTCGTCGGGGAAGTCGAAGCTGCCGTTGATCATCGGCGGTGTGGTGGCTCTGCTGGTGATCGTGGGTATCGCCCTGGTGCTCGCGTTCACGGTGTTCGGCACGGACACACTCGACCAGAAGGCGGCCGAGGATGGTGTCGAGCGCATCGTCACCGATTCGTACGGCGCCGAGAACGTATCCGGTGTCACGTGCCCCGCGGATCAGGAAGTGAAGAAGGGCAACAGCTTCACGTGCAGTCTCACCGTGGACGGTGAGAAGAAGCAGGTCACTCTCACCTTCACCGACGACAAGGGCACGTACGAGGTGAGCCGCCCCAGTTAGACACGCCCTCGGCCCACCCGGCCGTCACGGAACTCGTGCGGCGGCCACCTTTTTCATCGCCGCCGTGAGGCGGCCGACGGAATTCTCGATTCCGAGTTCCTCCGCCAGCCTGCCGAGCCGGTCCGCATCGACCGGTTCGGCCGGCAGCGTGTCTTCGCGGGACAGTTCGACATCCGCGTTCCGCACCACCCGCACCACCGGCAGTGCCGCGTCGAGATAGTCGGCTGCGGCGGCGAATTTCGCGCGCGCACCCTTCGCCATGTCGGATTCGGGATCGACTGCGGCGGCCCGCAGGGCGGCGAGCGATCCGTACTGCATGATCAGGCTCGACGCGGTCTTCTCGCCGATTCCCTTCACGCCCGGCAGCCCGTCGGACGAGTCGCCGCGCAGCAGGGCGAGTTCGGAGTAGGCCTCACCGGCCCGGTCGGCGGGCACCCCGTACTTGGCTGCGACCTCTTCCGGCCCGAGCAGTTCGGCCTTGGCGAGGCCGCGCACCACGTACAGCACCCGCACCGGCACCGGGTCGTCCGTGACGACCTGCAGGAGGTCGCGGTCGCCGGTGACGACGATGGTGGTGTCGCGAGTCTCGGTGGCGGCCAGGGTGCCGAGAACGTCGTCGGCCTCGAGGCCTTCCGCACCGGCGGTCGCGATTCCGGTGGCGGCCAGGACATCCAGGATCATCGGGACCTGCGGCGACAGGGTGTCGGGAACCTCTTCCTCCGCCCCGCCGGTGTCCTCGGCGACCCGGTGCGCCTTGTAGGTGGGCACGGCCTCGACGCGGAACGCCGGCCGCCAGTCGAGGTCGAGGCACACCGCGAGCCGGGACGGCTGATGCTTGGTGATCAGTGCGGCCACCATGTCGGTGAACCCGCGCACCGCGTTGACGGATCGACCGTCGGGTGAGGTGATCGAGTCGGGTAGCGCGTAGTACGCGCGAAACCACAGGCTGGCACCGTCGAGGAGAAGCAGAGGCCCTGTCATGACCCTCATCCTGCCAAACCGGTTTAGCCTGAAGCCATGAGTTCCCTCGGCGCATCGACTTCTCGCTTCCCGACCACCATCTATGCCGACCGGATCGCTCGCGCAGGCGCACTGGCCCGCGACGCCGGCCTCGACGGCCTCCTCATCACCCCCGGACCCGACCTGCGGTATCTGCTGGGTTCGCGCGCGGAGTCGTTCGAACGGCTCACCTGCCTGGTGATTCCCGCGAACGGCGACACCGCGTCCGTGGTCGTGCCGCGGCTCGAACTGGCGTCGCTCACCGAGTCGGCCGCGTCCGAACTGGGGTTGACGATCCGCGACTGGGTCGACGGGGTCGACCCGTACGCGTTGGTGTCGGGACTGCTGCCGTCTCCTGCCCGGACCGCGGTCACCGATGCGATGCCTGCGCTGCACCTGATTCCGCTGTCGGAGGCGCTCGGCGTGCTGCCGGTCCTGGCCACCGGGGTGCTGCGGGAGCTGCGGATGGTCAAGGACGACGCGGAGATCGACGCGTTGCGCCGGGCCGGTCAGGCCATCGACCGGGTCCACGCCCGCATGGGGGAGTTCCTGAAGGTCGGCCGCACCGAGGCCGAGGTGGCGGCCGACATCACCGCCGCGATCCTGGCGGAGGGGCACACCGAGGCGGCGTTCGTCATCGTCGGCTCGGGACCGCACGGCGCCGACCCGCACCACGAGGTGTCCGAGCGGGTCGTCGAATCGGGTGACGTCGTGGTCATCGACATCGGCGGACCCGTCGAACCCGGCTACAACTCCGACTCCACCCGCACGTACAGCATGGGTGAGCCCGATCCGGGTGTGGCCGCCAAGTTCGCGGTGCTCGAGGAGGCGCAGGCGGCGGCCGTCGACCTGGTGCGCCCCGGCGTCACCGCGGAAGCGGTCGACGCGGCCGCCCGCGACCTGCTGGCCGCGCAGGGGCTGGCGGAGGTGTTCGTGCACCGGACCGGGCACGGAATCGGGTTGTCGGTGCACGAGGAGCCGTACATCGTGTCGGGTAACGCGATCGAACTGGCCGAGGGGATGGCGTTCAGCGTGGAGCCCGGCATCTACTTCCGCGGGGAGTGGGGTGCACGGATCGAGGACATCGTCATCGTGACCGCCGACGGCTGTGAGCCGGTCAACACCCGGCCGCACGGGCTGACGGTTCTCCCCGGCTGAGCGCCGGGAGCGTGCGGGGTGCGGCGCGGGTAGTAACATCTTCCATTTGTTCACGACCGCACTCGCCGCTGCACGTCTGCGGAGAGTCGGGATCACAGATCACGCGAAGGTGTCATGGAAAGCGTCGCCCCGAAGGTAACCGTCGTCGTACCGACCTACAACGAACGCGACAACCTGCCCAAGATCGTCGAGCTTCTCGCGGCGTCGGAAATTCCGAACCTGCATGTGCTGGTCGTCGACGACAACTCGCCGGACGGCACCGGTGAGGTCGCCGACACCCTGGCGCAGAGCGGTCCGATCCCGGTCGGAGTCCTGCACCGGACCGTGAAGGACGGCCTCGGGCGGGCCTACGTCGCCGGGATGAGGAGGGCTCTGGACGAGGGCGCGGACATCGTGATCCAGATGGACGCCGACCTGTCGCACCCCACCGAGGCCATTCCGCGGATGGTGGAGACGCTGGCGACGACGGACGCGGCCGTCGTGCTCGGCTCCCGCTACGTGGCGGGCGGCGCGGTCGCCAGCGACTGGCCCTGGCATCGCAAGGCGCTGTCGGCGTGGGCGAATTTCTACGTCAACGCGATCCTGCGGCTGCGCGTCAAGGACGCCACCGCCGGGTTCAAGGCGTGGCACGCGGACACGCTGCGGGCCATCGACGTCGACGGTGTGCAGAGCAACGGGTACGCGTTCCAGGTGGAGATGAACTACCGCACGGTGCAGCGCGGCATGACCATCGCGGAGGTCCCGATCCGGTTCGAGGAGCGCACCGACGGCGTGTCCAAGATGAGCCTCGCCGTGCAGATCGAGTCCGCGCTGGTCCCGTGGAAGCTGCGATTCAGTGGTGCCGCAGCGCAGCCGAGCCGAGTACGCGGCTGACGGCGATCTCCACGACCACGCGGGTCGGGTTCACCCGGGGCTGGCGGTACCTGGCGGCGTAGCGGGCGACGGCGTCGGCGACGGACTCGGGGTCGGTCAGGACCCGGGCGGGACCCTCGAGGGTCATCCAGCGCGGTCCGTCCACCTGGCTCACCGCGCCGTATCCTCCGCGTTCGGCGTTGAGGGCCTTCTGCGAGGAGCCGTTGGTGATGACCCGCGCCAGCCCGTGCTCCTGATCCCAGGTGAAGCCGACGGCGACGACGTGCGGGGTGCCGTTCTTGCGGAGCGTGGTGAGCGTCCCGAGGTGGTATTCGCCGAGGAAGGTGAGTGCCGCGTCGGTCAGGCGGATCGGGGTGGAGGGGGTGCGGTCCATGCTCCGACGGTAATCCAGGACACTGGACTGGTGAGCCTGGGATCGAAGAAGAACAGCGGCAAGCCCGGCGACGACGGGGTGGTACTCCTCCTCGGTGGTCGCAGCGAGATCGGCCTCGAGATCGCGTCCCGGCTCGCGCCCGGCCGCACGATCGTCCTCGCGGCCCGCCGCAGCACCGAACTCGCAGCCGAACGGCAGGCGCTGCTGGACGCGGGCGCGTCCGTGGTCGACTGCGTGGAATTCGATGCCGACGACCTGGACAGCCACGAGAAGCTGCTGCGGTCCGTGGTGGACGCGCACGGCCCGCTGTCGGTGGCGGTGCTGGCGTTCGGCATTCTCGGCGATCAGGCGCGCGCCGAGCGGGACGCACGGCACGCCGTCGCCGTGGTCCACACCGACTACGTCGCGCAGGTCGCTGTGCTCACGCATCTCGCCAGCCTGCTCCGGGAACAGCGGTCGGGGCGGATCGTGGTGTTCTCGTCCGTCGCGGGTGTGCGTGTGCGCCGGGCCAACTACGTGTACGGGTCGGCGAAGGCGGGCCTGGACGGGTTCGCCTCCGGTCTCGGTGACGCCCTCCACGGTAGCGGTGTCTCCCTCCTGCTCGTCCGGTCCGGTTTCGTGATCGGCCGGATGACCGAGGGGATGTCGCCGGCGCCGATGTCGAGCACACCGGCACAGGTCGCGGACGCTGTCGTGCGCGGTCTGCACCGCGGTGCGAGCCGAGTGTGGGTGCCGGGACGGTTGCGCCCGGTGTTCTTCGTCATGAGGTTGCTGCCGCAGGCGATCTGGCGCCGGATGCCGCGATGACCGACCCGATCGTCGTCGTCGGGATCGGCGCCGACGGGTGGGACGGTCTGTCGCCGTCCGCGCGACGCGCGATCGAGGGCGCCGACGTGGTGATGGGTTCGGGGCGGCAACTCGCCCTGCTTCCGGAGTCGCCGGCGCTGCGGGTGGCCTGGCCGTCGCCGCTCGTCCCCGCGCTACCGGGCCTGTTCGAACAGCACCACGGGAGGCGGGTGTGCGTCCTGGCCAGCGGAGACCCGATGTTCCACGGTATCGGCGTCACCCTCGTCGACCTGCTCGGCGCGGAGCGGGTTCGGGTGATCTCGCACCCGTCCTCGGCCACCCTGGCGTGCGCGCGGCTGGGCTGGGCCGCGCACGAGACGCCCGTGGTCAGTCTCGTGAACCGGCCCGTGGGCGCGCTCCTGCCTGCACTCGGCGATCACACGCGACTGCTCGTGCTGAGCCGCGACGAGCACACCCCCGCTGCCGTGGCCGAGCTCCTGACGAAACACGGGTTCGGACCGTCGCGGCTCATGGTGCTGGGCGAACTGGGCGGACCCGACGAGTCGAGGCTCGACGGAACGGCGTCGGCCTGGCCGCACGAACCGGGGGCCCGGCTGAACGTGATCGCGATCGACTGCCGGGCCGACTCCGGCACCCTCCGGATGACCCGGATGCCCGGACTGCCCGACGTCGCGTTCACGGGCGACGGGCAGATGACCAAACACGAGATCCGCGCCCTGACGCTGTGCGCCCTCGCCCCGGCGGCGGGGGAGTTGCTGTGGGATGTGGGAGGCGGGTCCGGCACGGTCGCGATCGAATGGATGCGTACCCACCCCCGCTGCCGGGCCGTGACTTTCGAGCGCAGCGCGGCACGCGTCGACCAGATCGAGTCGAACGCGGCCGCGCTCGGGGTGCCGTCTCTCGCCGTGTTCGGCGACGCACCCGCGGCGTTCGAGGACGTACCACCCGCGCTGTCCACACCGGACGCGATCTTCGTCGGCGGTGGTGTCACGCAGGACGGCCTGCTCGACGAGTGCTGGTCGCGGCTCCGGGCCGGCGGCCGGATGGTGGTCAACGCAGTGACGACGGAATCGGAAGCGCTTCTGCTGCAGTGGTTCTCGAAATGCGGCGGGCAGCTCCGCAAGTTCCAGGTGTATCGCGGTGAGCCACTCGGCGGGTTCACCGCGTGGCGGCCGCAACTGCCGGTGGCGCAGTGGTCGGTGACGAAGCAGTCGAAAGGTGATGCGGCATGACGGTGTACTTCATCGGGGCAGGTCCCGGCGCGGCCGACCTGGTCACGGTCCGCGCGCAGCGGATCATCGCGGCGAGCCCCGTCTGCCTGTATGCGGGCAGCCTCGTCCCGCAGGAACTCCTTGCGGAATGCCCCGAGGGTGCGCGGGTGATCGACACGGCGCGGCTGAGTCTCGACGAGATCGTCACCCTGCTGATCGAGGCGGACGCGGCCGGTCAGGACGTCGCGCGCCTGCATTCGGGTGACCCGTCGATCTTCAGTGCCGTCGCCGAGCAGGTGCGCCGGCTCGAAGCCGCCGGCGTCGCGTACACCGTGGTGCCCGGAGTGCCCGCGTTCACCGCGGCGGCGGCGTCGCTGGGGCGGGAGCTGACCGTTCCCGGTGTCTCGCAGTCGATCGTGCTGACCCGCGTGTCCACGTTGTCCACCGCGATGCCGGAGGGCGAGGACCTGCGTTCCCTCGGCCGCAGCGGTGCCACGATGGTGGTGCACCTGGGTGCGCACCGGATCGATCAGATCGTCGAAGAGCTCACCGAGAACTACGGCCGCGACTGTCCCGCCGCCGTTGTCGCGTTCGCCTCGCGTCCCGACGAGATCGTGCTCCGCGGCACCCTGGCCACGATCGCCGATCAGGTGAAGGCGGCGGGCGTCACGAAGACCGCTGTGGTAATCGTCGGGAAAGTGCTTGCGGCCGAGGGATTTCCGGACAGTTACCTGTATTCCGCCACGCGCGAGCGCACCACCCACTGAGCGTGGCGCGGATCCTGATCCTCGGCGGCACCGGGGAGGCCCGAGCGCTTGCCGCCGCACTCGCGGACGTTCCGGGTGTCGACACCGTGTCCTCCCTCGCCGGCCGGGTCCGTGATCCGCGCCTGCCCGTCGGTGACGTGCGGATCGGCGGATTCGGGGGAGCGGACGGACTCGACGAGTGGCTGCGCGCGCATCCCGTCGCCGCGATCGTGGACGCCACGCACCCGTTCGCGGCGAAGATCACGAGCAACGCCGCCGAGGCCGCGCACCGTCGCGGGATACCGCACGTCGTCCTCCGGCGCCCCGAATGGTCTCCGAATCCCGGCGAACGCTGGCACCGCGCCGCCGACCTCGCCGACGCGGCCACACTGCTGCCCGACCTGGGAACGAGAGTCTTCCTCACCATCGGCAGGCAGGGTGTCGACGCGTTCGCCGGCCTGCACGCACTGTGGTTTCTCATCCGCGCGATCGATCCCCCCGATGTGGCGACGCCGCCGGAGTCGACGCTGCTCCTCGCCCGCGGGCCGTTCGCGGTGACCGACGAGATCGCGCTGATGCGCGAGCACCGCATCGACGTCCTGGTCACCAAGAACAGCGGCGGCGGTCAGACCGACGCGAAACTCGACGCCGCCCGCGCACTGAGCGTTCCGGTACTGATGATCAGCCGTCCACCGTTGCCGTCGGGAACGACAACGGTGGACGACGTCGCGGGAGCGGTCGAGTGGATCGACTCGGTCACCCGATGAGGAGGCGGGCGCGGTGACCGTCAGCAGGCCGGCGCCGGCGCGTCCTCGGACAGGGGCTTGCCCTCCGGTTCCGTGTAGAACGCGAGCAGCACCAGCGGTTCGGTTCCCAGATTCGAGCCCTCGTGGACGTGATCGCTTCCGTGGTCCTCGGTGATCGCCTGACCGGCTGTCGTCACCGCTTTCGTGCAGTCCTGCAGAGTGCGGGACAGCACACCGGATTCGACGAACGCGTACACCGGACCGTCGTGGTAATGCCATCCCGTCGTGCCGCCGGGGGCGATCTCGATGCGCCGCAGCGTGAGATCGGTGCCCGCCGAGCTTCCGGCGACCGCCGGAACCGTCGTCTCGAACAGAACCTGCGCGGTCACCCCCGAGGACGGCGTGGCCTGGGCGGGGGAAGCGGACAGCACCGCGGCTACGGCACAGGACAAGACGACCACACTCGATCTGAGGAGCATCGTGACGACCTCTCGGCGCGCTGGCCCTGCACACTGCGCGCAGGCATCCAGGGGGAGTGCCTTTCGGCGTGTCCAGGGTAGGGCTCCGGAGGGAGCGGCCGCGGGGATATCCGCGAACCCGATCCCGGTCGCCTACCTCAGGGTGCTCTCGTCGTCGCCCTCGGCGACACTGTAAAGGCGTGCCGGTCGCGGCGATGATGTCGTGGCCGTGGGGTTGCGGAGCGGACCGACGGGACGAGCATGACGATCGAGCAGTTGCTGACCACTCACTTTCCGGACGATCCCGTGTTGGACGCGGCGCTTGCCACGGCGCTTCTGCGTCGCACCGCGCGGGAGCCGAATGCCCCTGCGCTGATCCGCATCTACAGTCCCGCGCGGACGCTGTCGTTCGGGCGGCTGGACGCTGTTCGACCGCAGTTTCCGGCCGCCGCCGCGGCGGCGCGGCGACATGGATTCACCCCCGTCGTCCGAGGGGCAGGCGGTCGGGCGGCGGCCTACCACGAGCAGACCCTCGTCGTGGAGATGTTCTCCCGCGACACGGAGGGCATGGTCGGGGCCCGGCCCCGCTTCCAGCGCATCACCCCGCGGCTCGTCGACGTGCTGAGGAAGCTGGGTGTCGACGCTCGCATCGGACCGGTGCCCGGTGAGTATTGCCCTGGTGATTGGACGGTGAACGGCGCGGGCCGCGTCAAGCTCGCAGGAACCGCGCAGCGAATAGTCGCCGGGGCGTGGCTGTTCGGCTTCGAACTGGTGGTGTCCGATTCCGACCCGGTGCGGGCGGTGCTCACCGATGTCAACGCCGCGCTCGAGCTGGAGTTCGACCCCGGTACGGCGGCGTCCCTGACCGACATGAATCCGGCCGTCACCCTCGACCAGGTCCAGGCCGCGGTCCTCGCCGAGGTCGGCGTGGTCCGCGAACTGACCGCAGACCACGACGTACGCGAGGAGGCCGCGACCCTGCGCGACGCACATGTGGCGTGAGGGTCACCGCGCCGGGCGTTGACCCGTTGTCCTAATACGTTGCCGGACAGTGAAATTCACACGTCCGGCGGGGCGCGCGCGAGCATTCTGTTCCAGAGAACGCAGGCATCGGTACAAACTGTTGGGCCGCCGTTCTGCCGGGTTCCAGCGTTGTCGCAAAGCCGAGACCCAGCATCGCGAAGTTCACCGCGCTCACGATCAACTGGGGACCTTCGTGGTCCGCGAATTGTCGGCCGGCTTCGAGTACCGCTACACGGTAACCCCTCTCCACGAGAGGGAGAGCGGCTACGCTGCCGCCGAAACCTGAACCGATGATCACGACATCGAAGTCGAACGTGCTCAACCGGCACCCGCGACGGTCCGGGGGTGCTTGGTTCCGGTATGCCAAGCTAACCAATGAAATGGGCGTGGGATCGCACGCGCGATAGGGTGCAGGGCAGCCCACCTCCATGGTGCATGGACATCGTCCGCATCGCGGCGTAGTGCCGAGACGACGACGTCGGCGACTTGCTCGGGAGTCATAGTGCCGAGGAGCTTCTCAATCCTCGGAATCCGATCTTCAGCACCGGGGTTGCGGTCGAAGTAGGGGGTGTCGACCTTCGCAGGCGTTACCGAAGAAACACGAATGCCAGTGCCGCGCAGATCTTGTCGAAGAGACTCGGTGAACCCGCGGACGGCATAACGAGCTGACGCATAACCGACTGCCCCGGGCCAGGGAACCGTGGCAGCTGGAGTATTTATCTGCAGGATGTTACCGGAGCCCCGGGCTATCATCGGTGTCACGAATGCACGGCTGACAAAGAATGCGGCAAAGTATGGCGCAGCCATCATCTGGACTGCGTCCTCCGGATCGGTTTCGTCGAGGAACAGGAACCGGCCGGCACCAGCATTGTTGACGATGATGTCCGGAACACCGATATCCCCGAGCACCTGGTCGGCCAAGTCTTTGACCTCCGAGTACGACGTAAGGTCAGCGGGAAAATCGTGCGCTTGGCCGCCTCGAGATCGGATCAACTCGGCCGTTTTTGTCAGTGGCCCGGGTGTTCGGGCGACGAGGATCACTTCTGCGCCGGCAGCGGCGAGGGCCGCGGCGGTAGCAGCACCGATACCTGATGACGCTCCCGTCACTACAGCTAGTTTCCCGGTCAATTTCATTGTGATGGTTCGTTTCTGATTGAGGGTCAATGGATGATCAGCTGTCGTAGCTGATGGAGATCGCGGAACTGGTTGGGCGAGATTGGCAGGTAAGAACTGACCCGCGTGCAACGTCATCCTCGCCGAGTGCATAGTTCTGCTCCATGTGAACTGGCCCGCGTGGGAGGATCGCCTTGCAGGTCGAGCAGGCGTCGCCGCTGCAGGAGTGCGGGGCGCCTGAGTTGTCAGGTCCATTGCTGCTGCTTCGTTTTCCGGTGAGACCGGTCGGGCCAGCCCCATACCTCGCTCGGGCTGTTCCGGAAGGGTCATTTCCACTCCGGGGAGGGGCCAGGTGGGCTTTAGAGCAGGGTGACTGTGTCGGAGGTCTTGATTGGTGCTCCTTCTGGACCGGCGGTATGGGTCGAGATCCAGATTGGGTGGTGGCGTTGTTCGCTGGGATTCCATTGCTTCTTCCAGTGACCTCGCACTGTCCAACGATGCGAGTAAGTACGTGTTGGTGTCTCGTCTTGGGTGGCCCGCACTGAGGACCGGGACCGGGAGGAAGAGTACGTGACCTGTGAGGGCTTCCTGCACCGCCGGGTGGTCGCAGACTTCGTGGCAGTCACTGTTGTGGACTCGGTCTGGGTCGTTCGCTGCCGGAGTATGTGAGTGAAGGAGACGAAGACCTCGAGAATCTGCGCGGATGTCCATCCGCGGTAGTTTGTGAGGGCTTGCTGCGGGACATCCGAATCCCCGGCGCGGGTGAAGTCGTCGATCGAGTGCAGGCTCGGTGGAGTGTCGCTTTCGGGCGGGCTGAGTTCGGCTTCCGCGGTCGGGATCGGCAGGTAGTCGTGGTTGCCGAATCGGTATGCCGAACCTGCGCGGAGCTCACCTTCGTCGCCGAGGAATTCTTCTACTCCGGCTGCCGATACGAGCTGGACCGAGAGATGCGTGTCATACAGGATATTCCAGAGAAGGACGAGTCCGCCTTCGGGTCGGGCGAGATACGCACTCCGGAAGGTGACGGCAGGTCATCGGGTGTCACGCTCACTTCGGCAGAAGCCTTGCTACCGGCGCGGATGAGCGCTGTCATTTCCTCGGAGGCGTAGTACGCGTGCCGGTCGGCAGTAGCCCCGCTCGTGCACCGATACGCGCTGTACATTCCAACCGGATCCACCGGCGGTCACTCCCGCGCTCTCGCGCGGACCCCGCGTTGTGCTACCCATTCCGCATCACTGTCGAGTCGCGCGAGTCGCACTATGAGTGGGCGGACGATCAAGTGCGGCATGGGGATAAATGAATTGACGTCCTGCCTGCGAACCTTAGGCATGCGAGTTGTTCCTTTGGTGTTGCTTGGTGGGGATCGGGACGAGCCGAATCGGGTTGGCCAGATCGAAATCGGTGCGTTCGGATCTGGCGCAGCCGACCAAGCGCTTACCGAGGCAGCCGCCAGAATCTTTCAACACCGCCCACTGGCGACCTGGCGATCGCCGATGCCGATCGAGGCGCCGGCGACGCGTGCGACCTTTGGCGGTGTTCGCGCATGTGTGGGCTCAGCTGTCGTAGTCGACTGCGACCGTTGGGGTGGTGGGATGGGACTGACAGGTCAGTATGAAGCCGGCCTCGGTTTCGGCGGTCTGAAGTGCAAAATTTTGCTCCATCGAGACTGCCCCTGTGGTGACTCGGGCTTTGCAAGTGCCGCACGCGCCGCCAAGGCAGGCATAGGGGGCGTCGATGTCGTTTTTCAGCGCGGATTCGAGGACCGTCTCACCGGGGGCGAGTTGCACGATGTGATTCGCGCCGGACAGTGTGATGGTCACTTCGGAGGCGGGAAAGGCCTCGACGTGGGTGGGTCGCTTCGTGCCGCGGAACAGTTCGAGGTGGATCCGCTCGGTCGGCACTTTTTCGGTTGCGAGGTCATCGCGGATTGTGGTGGTGAGTTCGCTCGGGCCGCACAGGTACCACCGGTCGATCGACGTGAGGTCGGTGGCGAGCAGGCGTTGAACCATCGCCAGGTCGATACGGCCGCGAAGCGATGCGGGGTGGTGCGCCTCGGCTGAGCGGACATGGAAGATGCTCAGCCGGTCGGCATATCGGGATTCGAGCTCATCAAGTTCGGCGGCGAACATGGTCGACTCTGCGGTTCTGTTGCCGTAGAAGAGGGTGAATCGGCTCTCGGTCTCGATCTCCATCGTGGTGCGCACGATCGACAGGATGGGTGTGATGCCGCTCCCGGCGGCTACCACGACATGGTGGTGCCGAGCGAGTGGATCGAGGGGTGCGCCGAAGCTACCCGTAGGCGTCATCAGCTCCAGGAGGTCACCGGCTCGCAGCGTTTCGACCGCGAACGTTGAGAACATTCCGCCGGTGATGTGGCGTACTCCGATCGCGAGTTCTCCCGATGTCGCCGAGGTGCAGATCGAGTAGTTTCGTCGCACCTCCTTCCCGCCGACGCGGTGTTGAACGGTCAGGTGTTGGCCGGCCTGGAAGGCGAACTGGTCGCTGAGGTGATCGGGAACGTCGAAAGTGACTTTGACGCTGTCTGGGGTCAGGCGCTCGACGCTTTTGACAGGGATCGGGTGGGTGCTGGCATGGCGTGCCGCGGAGGAACGCGGCATTCGGACGGGGAGCAGTGCGGCGAGGGCGCCGTTGAGGCGTTTCCACTCCTGGTACTGGGTGGCGTCGAGATGTTGGCCAAAGACGGTGCTTATTGCCGGGTCGCGCTCGAGGTAGGCGGCTTCATTGCGTCGCCACGCCGCGACGTAGCGGTAGAAGGGGATGGAGGGGTGTAAGTGGTGGACCAGGTGATAGTTCTGCGACAAGAGCAGGGGAGTCAGGATCCACTCCGAGCCGACCCGGTTGCGGGTCGCGCGATAGCGGTTCTCGCGTTGTGTGTCGTCGAGGTCGTGGTGGGGTAGCCAGTCGAACCACCACGCGAGCGCGAACATCGCCACCCGTTCGGGAATCAGGTAGATCAGCGCGAGCGTCCACAGATGTCCCGCGAAGGCGGCCGACGCGATGACCGTCACCGACAGGGTCATCAAAGCCGCCGTTTCCAGGACCTCGGCGCGCGGGCGGCGACGCAGGTTGCGCACCAAGAAACTGATGTAGGGCAGGTCCATAGCCGGAAACCGGATGGGCAGCTGCCACCAGGGTGAGGCGCTGACGAAGTGATCGGGATCGGACTCACCGTCATTGGTGTTGCGGTGGTGCTCGATATGGATGAACGCGAAAGACCTGAATGAGATCAGAGGCGAGACGAAGAACATTGCCAACCGACCGAAGGCGACGTTGACCCAGCGATGTGAGCTGATCGAGTAATGCGAGGCGTCGTGCAGCACGGTGAACAGGACGAAGATTGCTGCGGAGCTCGCGGCGATGGTGGCGATCGCAGGCAACGTGTCGGTGAGCGCGGCCCAGGTCGAGAGGCCGAAGAGCGTAAGCGCAAATGTGCCGATACCGACAATCGGCCAGGACAGCGCAGGAACCTGCTCGCCCGGATCAGGCAAGGCGTGCTGCGAGGCCGCTACTGGGGGTTGGGGTGCTCGAGTCGTAGTCGGCATCGGACTCCTCCTTCGCGCTTCGGGATGAGATGCCAACCTACTAACGGCCGGTGTCGGTCGACAAGGCCTTCCCAGCCCTCTCCGGTGTGCTGTCAGCACATTCTGCGTGCTCGGTGTCCGTTTAGTAATGCTCTGACCCGCGCAACGCTGAGGCCCCCAGCACATTGCAGACGATCAGCGCTGCGTGTAGTTCGGCGATGTTGATCGTTGCCGGCCGGCTCCAACGCCTCCATATCGGCGCTGTAGCGCCGACCAAACCGCTACAGCTGACCGGTCCTGCAACGGGTGCGTCGCGCCAAGGAGCGCAGTCACGACAGGAGCGGGGTCGTCGTCAGGACGAGGTCGCCGATGCGCTTGCCGCCTCGGGTGCCCTGGACGAGGTGCTCGCCAAGATCGATGTCGGCGAAGTGTTGCCCGGTGATTCGGGCGATCGCTGATGAAAGTCGCTCTCGAACGCGGTCTGAACGCGGAGATCATCTCCTACTCGGCGAGCTGCCGACGCAGCCGGGTCAGCTCGTCACGCTCAGCGGCCGTCAGCGGTTCCTTGCCGTCTCGCTGCGCGGCATCGAGCGCGGTAGCAGGAGCCGTTGTCGGTGACGATCCGATTGATGTTGGCCGACGGAAGTGTGCAGCGAAGAACACCCGGGCTCGATGCATGAATCCGATTGCCGTCAAGGCTTTCTCATCGGTCAGGGCCTCGGTGTATGCGAGCGGAAGAACCCGTCGACGGCGGAGTGCAGGTACCCGTAGCCGGCGCGGGCTCCGGCAGCCTCGGCGCGTTCGACGGCCTTCGCCTGGTCAGAGCGTTTGCCGTGGGCATGCCAGCCACCGCCTTCCGGTATCCGCCCGACCTTCGTCACATCCACGTGCACCATAAGCGCGTGGGTGGTACTTCTCGTCCTGCCGTCGGAGTCCTGTCCCCTTCGCTCAACCCATGCCCCGCCCGGCGTCTACAACGTCATGACTCGCAACAACTAGTGTGCAGATATGGAGGCGCTGGAGCCGGCTCACGCTGCGGAGGCTGGAAGGGGTATCGCTGCGTATTTGCTGGCGAATGTGTCCAGCCTGGCTGACGACATGCTGCGGTACTTAGTCGAACGGATACCGGAGGTCGGTGGGGATGCTGAGCTTCGCGGTCTGACTTTGGGATCGTGCTCGTCGAATCTCGAGGCGGTACTTTCGATGGTTCGTCATGGGATCGATGCAGCGGCTGCGGAGGCGCCGGTAACGGCGCTCGAACACGCGCGGGCAATGGCATCACGAGGGCACAGCGTCGATGTGATGCTGCGGTTCTATCGGTTGGGCCACGAGTACTTCACCGAGAAGCTTTCCGAATCGCTGACTGACTGGATCGAGGACCCCGCGGTCGCGTTGAGGACGTTTGTCGATCTCGAGCGTTTCGGATTTCGATACATCGACCGCATCTCCAGTCTGGTGGCTGCCGAGTACGTCGCTGAGCTCGACCGACGCCAGACCCAGGCACGAGCCGAGCGCGACGACGTCGTGCGGGCACTGCTCGCTGGGGAGCGCGTCGACATCGCTCGCGCTGAACGTGTGCTCAGCCACCGGCTCACCGGTCGGCAGATCGGTTTCGTGTGCTGGGTCGACGACCGCGGCGTCGACCTCGAGGGATTCGCTCGGCGGGTTGGTCGGTTTCTCGGGGCGGGTCACTCACTCGTTGTGGCGGACGGCCCACTCGCGGTGTGGGGGTGGGCCTCGATCACGGGGGACGTGAGGACTTCGCTCACGGGCATGGCGAATGAGTTTCCCGGCGAACGCGACAACGTTCACATCGCGGTGGGCTCACCCCATCCGGGGGCGGCCGGCTTCCGCACCTCCCATCTCGAGGCCTTACGCGCACGCCGAATCATCGAACTGTCCGGGCGCGCGGCGCCATCGATCACCCAGTTCAGCGATGTTGCGTTGGTGGACGCCATCTCGCGCGACCTGGATGCGGCGCGGGCCTTCGTCGCCGCTCAGCTCGGCGCTCTCGCACGGGACGACGCGAAAGAGCGCGGCGAGCGCGCCGCGCTCTTGGCTGTGCTCGACGCGCAAGGGAGCCTGGCGACCGCAGCGAGCACCTTGGGAATCCACCGGAACACGGTCCTGCACAGGGTGCGTCGTGCCGAAGAGCGCAGGGGCCGGCCGGCAACGATCAACATCGCCGAACTGCACGCCGCCCTACTCGTCTGCGACGTGCTGGGGGCCTCAGTGTTGCCCGATTCATCTCGTCACTGACCGGAGCCAACGCGCGCTGGATGAGCTGACAGCACACCGGAGAGGGCTGGAAGGCCTTGTTGGCCGACACCGCCCGTTAGTAGGTTGGCATCTCATCCAGAAAGCACGGCCGAGGAGTCCGACCCGCGACTGCCTGTGCCACACCCTGGCTCCGATGACCATCGGCCTACCCTGGGTCGGGCGAGGACACACTGGGGGAGTTGCGCTTCCACATGGGGTAGTCGCGCCCCGCGGGCTCTTGGAACGGTCGTCGCGGGCTGACCGGGTGCCGGGCGTCTTGGGCCATGCCGCTCACCGTCGCTTCCGATGTGCGGCGCCGGGACTGGGGTTGATCGTCGGCATATCACCGCTGTGGTGCGTTATTTGCTCTCGGACGGGGACCGGATCAGTCCTTGGTTGTTATGGGGGTCGGCTACCGTGGGGGTTTGTGGCAGCAGGTATTCCGGTGCCGTCGGACAAGATGACACCGAGCCCCGAGGTTGGGCTCGACTTCGCTCGGGAGTGGGTGGAGTTCCTCGATCCCGACGACGCCGAGCATCTCATCGCCGCGGACATGACGTGGCTTCTCTCGCACTGGACCTGCGTGTTCGGCACCCCGGCCTGCCAGGGCATCATCGCGGGCCGACCCGACGACGGCTGTTGCTCGCACGGCGCGTTCTTCTCGGACGAGGAGGATGTCGAGAGGTTGCACGAGTCGGTGAAGCTGCTCAGACCCGAGGACTGGCAGTTCAGGAGGCAGGGTCTCGGGAAGAAGGGGTACATCGAGGAGGACGAGCTCGACGACGAGCCGGCGCTGCGGACCCGCCGCTACAAGGGTGCATGCATCTTCCTCAACCGTCCCGGCTTCGAGGGTGGCATCGGGTGCGCGCTGCACTCGATGGCACTCGAGCGCGGCATCGAGCCGCTCGAGGTGAAGCCGGACGTGTGCTGGCAGCTGCCGATCCGGCGCACTCAGGAATGGGTGGAGCGACCCGACGGCGAGCAGGTCCTGAAGACGACGATCAGCGAGTACGACCGGCGCGGGTGGGGTGAGGGCGGCGCGGATCTGGACTGGTACTGCTCCGGCTCGCCGGACGCGCACGTCGGCGCTAAACCGGTGTGGCAGTCGTATGCGCCGGAGCTGACCGAGTTGCTCGGCAAGGCCGCGTACGCCGAGTTGGCGAAGCTTTGCAAGCGCAGGGCGGGCCTCGGGTTGGTTGCCGTGCACCCGGCGACCGCGGTCGCCGGGAAGAATTCCCAGTAACGGAGCGTCGCTCCCCAAAACGTCGACCCCGGCGGCAGCGTGGTTGCCAAGTAGGCTCTCCGATCGCGACTGGTGTCGAGTGTTCGGGGCAGGGACCTCCGGGATCCGCCGCGAAGGGTATCGGGCCGTCGTCGGCCAATCCCGACTGATGTTGAGTGTGCCTCCCGGGGTGCGCGTTTCGGCCCAACCGCCAGGCTGTCGGGGCGTCCGGTACTACCTCCTAGAGCGTCCGGTCGCTCGGGCAGCAGACACGTTCCACAGGCTGGGGGCTCACCGGTGGTGGCCAGACGTGCCTGCTACGTGGAAACGCACGACTTCCCACGGGCCTATATTCGGCAGCAGCACACGATGACTCGATGACGTGCTGCACTACCGAGCAGCGGCTTGCCGCCGAGGCTGGCAGCCGACACGTCGGAATGTGGCTCGCGAAATAAATTAGGTACTTGCTCGAGCCCGTTCAATCAGAAACCGTCGGAATTAGATTACTTGTCCATTTGAATTGGTCGGTTGTTCAAGTTTCGACTTCGAGAAGATTGTCGTATTGGTGAAACTTCTCGGGTGTTGATGCGATATGCGAAGTAGGCGGTGGATCCGATCGTGGCTTCCCTGGTGGGGTCGGCGTCACCGTTCCCTATCCGAGTCGGGACTTTTTCAGAATCGAAGGTGAGCACGATGAACAAGATCGCGTTGCGCACAGCTGTTGCCTCAGCCGTCATCGCCCCCGTGATGCTCGTGGGGGCCGGCACCGCAACGGCGGCACCTACTGTCACCGCGGGCGGTACAGGCGAGATCAGCATTGCGGTACCGCCGGGGGAGAGCTGGAATTGCTTTGCACTTGACTCGAATTTCGGATTCAAAGCCGGCGTCGGAAGGATCGGCGGTTTTGCGTCGGGGTCCAATGTGACCGTCTTCTGCTTCGGCAGTGTGGCCCCGTTCTTCTTCACCGGGAGCGTCAAGGTGACGTAACCACTTCGTCCTGCCGAATCCGCATTCCATCTGTGAGCGACGGGTCTGCCTGGCGCCCGGCTTTCGATCTGCCGGCCGCGCCCGGAACATGTCGTGTATAAGCAGCGACCTCGGATGCCGCCGTTTCGACCCGACCGCACTCGGGGTCAGGGCCGGACCCCGTCCGCCTGGCGCTCGGGAGGGCGGAGCCGTGGGAGGCGTTGGCGGAGCCGATGACTGCCCGCCGGTCGGTGGCGATGACATTGGCGTGCAGGTTCGGCGAAGACAGCACCCGAACCCCGGCGTCCGCGTAGTACGCGAGCACAATAGGGGAGGTCAGGGCGCCCGTACGGCTGCGCGGGAGGCGTTGACGACGAGGACGTCCCCGGCGCGCAGCGGCAGGGTGGGCGCGTCCTGGCCGAGGTGGGCGATCGCGGCATGCCGGGGCCCGCGCGTACGGATCGCGCGGGTGATGTGCGGCCACGGACTCGGACCGTGGAAGGCGGTCCCCATACCCGGACACGGTAGCGGGGTGTGAATGCCCGGCTCGGTATATCCGGATTCAATATCGACCGGTCAGCTTCTACATCGTGTTGGGGTGGGGTGTTTCCCTCCCTGGGGTGGGCGAACGGACCCCTGGGGTTGCTTCAGTTCGGGCGCTGGAATGGGCAGAGTTGTACCTGTCACCGACGCACTTCCCCGACATCCTCAGGAGCGAATGAATGATCAACGCCCGCCGAACCGTTGCCGCTATCGCCTTCACTGCCTTTTCGGTCCTGGGTGCCGTCGGGGCGGCGTCCGTCGCTCAGGCCGAGCCGATCGGTCCGAACGGTCCCACCGGTGGGCCGTGTCCGATCGTGAACACGGACTCGCAGGGCAACGAGACGGTGACGTACGGCAAGCCCGGTGATCGCAATGGTGCCCTGGTGTGCGGTGCGGACGGCGAATGGACGGTCGGCAAGACCAAGGCCAACCCGGGGCAGATCCAGATTCAGCCCGGACTCTCTCGCGGCTAACCGTCGGCAGCCTCTGCTGTCCCCTCTGAGCCAAGTGCCCCGCATCGATGTCGATGCGGGGCACTCTCGTCGGGAGGGACGTGTCGTCAGTCCTGGTAGAAGCGGTTTTGTGGGCTCATCCTCGTCTACGAATCCAGTAGATACCGTCGGCGCCCGGCAGGTACGAATGCGGTACGTAGCAGGGAAACTCGCCGTGTACTACGCGCCGGAAACCACGTGGGGATCGTCCGGAGTGAGCTGCTACCGACCCACACACAATGTCGACTCGCTCTAGGGAACCGGGAAGGATCCGAACCCAGGGTTGACCGGTACTTGAGGCCATCGGTCGCTCGCGGGCGGCAGGACGTGGGCGTTGACATCGGCGGTCGCGACGACTGTTCCGCTGCCGGTGCCCACTGTCGCCGGGGTATATCGGCACCTCTCGTCCGGCGCGATGGGGCGACTGAAGTCGACGGGCCGCTCGGCTCGGAGCACGGTGGTGCCGGTGGCGCCGGTGGTCAGGTTTCGCCAGTTCACCGATACGTCGATACAGTCGAGCGTGGTGATCGCGATTGTGTTCGAGGGCTCTGCCGCCAAAGTCACCATGCCGGGTGCACCGGTTGTTGCGGACGGAGTCACGGTTGCCAGCAGGTACGGTACCCAGCATCTGAATCCCACTGTGCTACAAGCAGAAACGAACGTCACCGGGGCCTGAAACATCGTTGTCGTCGCCGGGACCGGCGGCGGGTTCGCGGTCGCCGCAGCGGACGAGCCGAGCGGTGCAGCGAGGATGGCCACGGACGCCGCAGTCCAGGCGAAGGACGAACGAGGAAGCGAAACCCACCGCATGGTGTGCCCTCCAATGTGGGACCTGTCGCGACCCCTGTTGCAGTGTTAGCGTACTCGCTGAGCGCCCACCAGCTAGTCAACTCGAGTTCGGTGAAATTGCGGGGCGTTGGATTCGTATGCCCTGTTCACCGGCTCAATTCTCCAGCTGGCTTGTCCGCCGGCATCCGTCTTCCGACGCGTCAGGGAACGAAACCGACGGTCGTGGTCAGCCGGTCGCATTGGCTGCCACGGTGTGTGCGAATCCCG
Organism: Rhodococcus sp. G6(2025); assembly: GCF_058628105.1. Classification (NCBI taxonomy): domain Bacteria; kingdom Bacillati; phylum Actinomycetota; class Actinomycetes; order Mycobacteriales; family Nocardiaceae; genus Rhodococcus; species Rhodococcus sp. G6(2025). The sequence goes on along the minus strand of NZ_CP179750.1, from coordinate 5,003,988 downwards.
TTCCGACGGGTTATCAGCTCAGGTCGAGTTCGGTTGCGGTGGCGAGGTATTCGATCTGTTCCAACGTGATCGGGACGGTGGAACCCTTGATGGGGGTGGTGCTGATGATGATCTGTTGGGTGGAGGGACGGGTGATCGAGAAGTAGGCGCTGCCGTGCGCGGGGTAGAACCCGCGGGTGAGGGTGGACCCTTCTTTTGACACAGTCGTGATGCGGTTCGGGTCGATCTCGTTCAGGTACTCGTCCTGGCGCGAGGACGCGGGTTGACCGCTGACGACGACGATGTCGAGGCGCCCGGCGGCCCCGGTGGCCGATGTCACGGTGAGCACCTCGCAGACGTTGTCTTTTCCGGCGTCGGTCAAGCGGAGTGATCCGATCGGCCGATCCAGGGTGAGGTCGTTGTTGCCGGGCATGCTCGCCCACCGGGCTTCGAGTGCCTGGTCGAGCCGGGTCACCTTGTCCCGGGTCAGCTCCGGGCCGTTCCAATCGGTGAAGGCCCCGCAGGACGGCATCAGTGGCACGGCCGGGATGACGGGTGCCGTGACCGCCAGGGAGGGGGTGGTGGCGATCGCGGTCAGCTCGTCGAGGGTCAACGGGATCTGTCCGCTGTGGCGGCTGCCTGCCCTCGGGTCGGTGTTGTCGGCGTCGTTGGCCGTGGCCACGATCCGGGTGCCGTCGGGAAGGTACGCGTCGACAGTGCGTTCGAGTGTGCGGACGCCGTTGATCTCGTACCAGGTGTCCAGCGTGTCGAGCACCGTGCCGTCCGGGCGGGTGTCGCGTCGATCCAGCGCTCCTGTCACGCACGGCAGGACGGGACGGTTCCAGGCCTGGACATCGACGGTCAAGGTTCCGACGTGTCCGTCTCGGACCAGCGAGCCGCGGGCGTTTGTCGACCCGTTGAACAGGTCTGCATCCTCCTCCTGTGGGAAGTTGGCGGGGTCGACATCGGTGATCGGCTCGAACTGTAGGGACTGGCGTGGGCTGGCGAAGACCAGCTCCACCGAGTCCGGGAGTGCATCGACGGTGGCCTGTGTCATCGCCGCGGCCTTAGCCCCCGAGAACCATGGATATTTCGGGTTGTCGTACTCGCCGGGCCCGACGGTGGCGAAGTTGACGCGTTTAGGGTCCGAGGGCGGTTCGACTACATCGCACCCCGGTATCCGCGCCGGGTACGGCGCGGGTTCGAAAGCGTAGGTGTACGCGCCGTCGGTGGTGTGCTCATTGGGCCCCGGGTCGTTCAGCAGGCCGGCCACCACGGTTCCGGCGGCGATGGTCGAGAGGATGACGACAACGTCGAACCATCTGCTGTCGCGCCATCTGCGAGCACCGTCCTTGACCACTTTGCCCCCTCGGCGAGTCAGTGTTCACCGTAACTCAGGATTCGGCCGAGACGGCTGCCCACAAGCTGCGCCGTGTTCGCCTGCCTGCTCGGCGGGGACCGTCGTCGCGGTCGCGGCACGTGAGGCTCAGCTGGCGAGCTCGGCGGCGGCGGACTGGTGTGGGTATTCGGCGAGCTGCCCTGTCAGGGTGTCGTGATAGCTGTGGACGTTGCCGACCTTGATCTGCTCGTAGCCGCGGATCATGTCGGGCAGGGCGGCGATCTCGACGGCGGCAGGCAGTGATGCTGCGGTCAGGTCGACGAGGAGCCGCTCGATGATCTGGCGGTATTCGACGATGAGTTCGCGTTCCATCTTGCGGATGTGGTGGTAGCCGAAGACGTCCAGTTTGGTGCCGCGGACTCGCCGCAGCCGGTGCAAGGTCTTGAAGCCGGGATTGACCCAGGAGCCGAGGGAGAGCTTGTTCTTCATGCCCATCGCGCGCAGCATCGGCGGGTGCAGGCGCACCGACCGTTTCGCGCTGCGGCCGAAGGCATCGGTGACCGCGGCGTCGAAGGCGGGGTCGAGGGCAAGGCGCGCGACCTCGTACTCGTCCTTGTAGGCCATCAATTTGTGCAGGTGCTGGGCCACGGTTTCGGTCAGCGCGGTGGATCCGCCGATCAGCGTGGTCTCCTGCGCGCGCACGTGTTCGACGAAGGTGGCGTACTGCTGCGCGTAGGACGCGTCCTGGTAGTCGATCAGGTCCGCGGTCCGCAGGGACACGAGTCGCGCCAGCTCGGAGTCATCGGCAGCAGCGACGGTGGCCGCAATCTGGAGTGCTCGAGGTGACGGCGCCGGCGGGGTGTAGACGGCGCGCCGGGTGCTCTCGATGGCGGCGGTCAGGGCGGCCGGGTCGGCAACGGCCTGGCGGCCACGGCGAAAGGCCTGCACGTTGGTGTGGACTGCGGCACCGTTGAGGGTGATCGCCCGCTCGATGGCGTCGGCGGAGATCGGGAGGACACCGGTCTGGTAGGCCGCACCGACGAGGAGCATGTTGGTGTACTGCTCGTCGTCGAACAGATCCCGCGACAGGCCGGCCGGGTCGAGGTAGACGGACCGGTGGGTGGCGCTGTCGATGGCGGTGCGGATCGTGCTCAACTCGGGGAAGTGCACCGTGGTGTCGACCACCATCTGCCCGGTGGGGATCTCGGTGGTGGAGACGACTGCGATGGTGCTGTCGGGGTTGGCGACCTTCAGATTGGTCGGGTCGGTTCCGACGAGGGAGTCGCAGGCCAGGTACAGATCGCACCGGCCCTGACCGATCTTCGATCCTGTTTCGAAGGCGCGGTCGCTGAGCTTGAGGTCGGAGATGACGGCGCCGCCCTTCTGCGCGAGACCGGTCTGGTCGAGGCTGCGCACGAACTTGCCGTCGAGCACTGCGGCAGTAGCGAGGATCTGCGAGACGGTGACGACGCCGGTGCCGCCGACACCGAGAAGCCGCATTCCGAATTCGGACCCGACCGGCGCAAGTGCCGGCTCCGGAACCAGGCCGGGTGCGATGTCAGGTACGGGGGTGCGCTGCTCGGCGGGACCGGGAGTGACCGTCACGAACGAGGGGCAATCACCTTTCAGGCACGAGTAGTCGAGGTTGCAGGAGGATTGGTGGATGGCGGTCTTGCGGCCGAACTCGGTGTCGACGGGGTGCACGGACAAGCAGTTCGACTTCTCGCCGCAGTCTCCGCATCCTTCACAGATGCGTTCGTTGATCATCACCCGCGTGGTGGGGGTGTCGATTGTGCCGCGCTTACGTTTACGGCGTTTCTCTGCTGCGCATTCCTGGTCGTGGATGAGCACCGTGACACCGGAGACGGCGGCGAGGTCCTGCTGCACCTGCACCATGTCGTCGCGGTCGCTGATCTCGACCCCGCGGGGCAGCTTCAGGGCTTTGACCCGGTTACGGTCCTCGGTGGTGACGACGATCTTGTGGACGCCCTCGGCCAGGAGAAGTCGGGTGAGACGGTCGAGTGGCATGGCGCCGACCGGGTCCTGGCCGCCGGTCATGGCGACGGTGGCGTTGTAGAGCAGCTTGTAGGTGATGTTCTCACCGGAGGCGACGGCGGCGCGCAGCGCCAGACTGCCCGAGTGCATGAAGGTGCCGTCGCCGACGTTCTGGACCAGGTGGTTTTCTTCCAGGAAGGGGGCCATCCCGATCCATTGAGCGCCTTCGCCGCCCATCTGGGTCAAGCCGATGACATCGCCGACCTGTTTGTCGTCCATCAGCAACACCATGGCGTGGCAGCCGATGCCGCCGCCGACGAGGCTGTCCGGGGCCACCTTCGTCGACGAGTTGTGCGGGCACCCAGAGCAGAAATACGGTGTCCGGGTCAGCAGCGGCAGCGTGATCCGTGAGGTCTTGGCCCGCTCGCGCCAGCGCTGGACCGGTTCGATGTCGTACTCGTCGCCGAGGCGGCGGGCCAGAGCACCGGCAATCAGATCGGCGTCGAGTTCGCCGAAGGCATTGACCAGGGGCTTGCCGTGGGGATCGGTCTTGCCGAACACCCTGGGGGCGTTCGCCCGTGGGTAGAGGATGTCGCGGACCGCGGTCTCGATGAAGGCGCGCTTTTCCTCGACGACGATGATTTCGTCGAGGCCGTCGGCGAAGGTGTGCACGATCTGCGGGTCGACCGGGTAGATCATGCCGAGCTTGAGGATCCGGATGCCGAAGCGGCGCAGGTCGGTGTCGTCGAGTCCGAGTACGGTGAGGGCTTCGCGCAGGTCGAGGTAGGTCTTGCCGGAGGTGACGATGCCGATGCGGTCGTCGGGTCCGGCGGCGGCAATGCGGTTGAGGTGGTTGATGCGCGCGTAGTCCAGGGCGCGCGGGAGGCGGTCGTAGAGCTGGCTGCGCTCGAGGGTCAGCAGGTTGGGGCCGGCGAGCTTCGCGCTGGGTACGTAGGTGCTCGGTCCCAGGTCTCCGAAGCTGGGGTCGATTCGGTCGGGGTGCACCACCGCGGTGCCGGCGCCGTCGGCGACGGCGGTGACGAACTTGAGCCCCGACCAGAGTCCGGTGAACCGGGACAGGAACGGTGCGTGCAGTCCGTAGTCCAGTACCTCCTGCGGGTCGGCCGGGTAGAGGGTGGGCATCAACAGATCGGCCATGGCGATTTCGGAGGCGCAGGCCAGGCTCGACGATTTACCACCCGGGTCGTCACCGACCAGGGCGACGGCGCCGCCTCGGGGGTCGGTGCCGATGAGGTTGGCGTGCCGGATGGCGTCCGAGGCGCGGTCGAGGCCGGGCGATTTTCCGTACCAGTAGCCGGTGACTCCGTCCGGCCGCATCCGTCCGACCTGGGGCACCATCTGGGTGCCCAGGACGGAGGTGGCTGCCAGTTCCTCGTTGACCCCCGGGCGGTGCACGATGTCGAACCCGTCGAGGAGTTTGCGCTTGCGCCCGATTTCGAGGTCGTAACCGGCCAGCGGCGAGCCCTCGTAGCCGGAGACGAACGAGGCGGTGCGGTGCCCGCGGCGGCGATCGAGGATCGCCCGGTCACGCAGGGTGCGGACAAGTGCCTGGATGCCGGTCAGGTAGATCGTGCCCTCGTCGAGAACGTAGCGGTCGTCGAGCGAGAAGGTGGCGGCGGGGCTGTGCAGGGTGGAGGACAAGGTGGTTTCCTTCGATGATGTGTCGCCCGGTCACGCCGGGGCGTGACCGGAACCGAGGCCGGCGACGAGTTCTTCCAGGGACGAGGCGGCGTCGATCCGGTCGATGAAGGCGGCTTCGGTGGCGCTGGCGTTCTCGCAGAACTCGACGACCCCGGGGACGTCGAAGAACGGGATCACACAGACACCGTCGATGTCCGCGACGATGTAGTCCCCGGGCTGGACCAGGTAGCCGCACAAGGACACCGGACCGTTGAGCTCGATGACTTCGTACCGGTAGCGAGCGGAGTTGGGGCGGCGCGCGGCACTCCACACCGGTAACCCGGTGTCGAGGATGGAGGCGCTGTCACGGACCGCGCCGTCGACGACGCAGCCGGCGATGCCGGCCTTGAGGGCCCACCGAGCCGACAATGTGCCCATCACCGCCCCCGCGCGTGAGCTCGAGCAGTCCATCACCGCGACGTCGCCGGGGCGGCCGAGCCCGTACACGTCCCGGTCCCCGGCGCCGTTCCAGGACTTACTGTCGCGGACGCTGCTCACGTCGCCCCCCAGGGGGATATAGCGCAGGGTTACTGCCGGTCCGCAGAGCGTGTCTCCCGCCGCCAGCGGTTGCAGGGCGGTGGAATCGAGCACGGCGCCGCCACCGAATTCATCGAGCGCGTCCGCGACGGCGGAGGACACGTCGGGGATCGCGAGCAGCCTCGTGGCGAAGTCGGTGTCGTACCGCGGGATCTCGGTGGTGCGGATCTTCGATTCGGGAACGGTCCCGGTCAGCCGGCGGTGATGATCTTCGACGGTCGAGAGGTCAGGCACGGCGGGCCTCCTGGAGGGTGATGCGGCGGGCGATGGGAAGGGTGCTCCGCCGGGTACTTTCGTAGATGTCGATGTCGGCGACCTGCGCCAAGGTCAGGCTGATGTCGTCGTAGCCGTTGAGCAGGCGCCACCGAACGTTCTCGTTCAGCTCGAACGGGTAGATCACCTCGCCGACACGGACCTGCAGTTGCACCAAATCGACGGTGACGGCCGTGCCGGGCCGGGCCTCGATGCTGTCCCAGATCTGTTCGACCACATCGGCGGGGAGTTGCACGGTGAGCAGGCCGTTCTTGAGCGAGTTGTCGCGGAAGATGTCGCCGAACCGGGGCGCGATGATGGCACGGAAGCCGTAGTCCCGCAGGGCCCAGACCGCCCATTCGCGCGAGGACCCGGTACCGAAGTCGGTTCCCGCGACCAAGACGGTCGCGTCGCGGTATTCGGGCTGGTTGAGGACGAAGTCGGATTGGTCGGCTCGCCATTCGCCGAACAGTGCGTCCGCGTGGCCGTTGTCGAAGTCCCCGGTGAAAAGGCCCACCGGATAGATCTGGTCCGTGTCGACGTCGGAGCGACGCAGGGGTGCGGCGATTCCGGTGTGCTCGGTGAAACTGTCCATCGTCAGCGCTCCTCGAGGTCGGTGGGAGAGGTCAGTCGGCCGGTAACAGCGCTGGCGGCCGCCACCGCCGGTGACACCAGATGTGTTCGCGCACCGCGGCCTTGCCTGCCCTCGAAGTTCCGGTTGTTCGTCGAGGCTGCGCGTTGACCTGGACGCAGCCGGTCGTCGTTGAGTGCCACGCACATCGAGCATCCCGACGAGCGCAGCGACGCCCCGGCCGCGGTGAAGATCTCGTCGAGTCCTTCGGCGACGGCCTGGGCGCGCACCGTTTCCGATCCCGGCACCACCAGGACCTCGATGCCGGGAGCGATCCGTCGTCCCTGCCACACCGCCGCGACTTCCCGCAGGTCCTCGATCCGGCCGTTGGTGCACGATCCGATGAACACGGCGTCGATCTCGATCGCCCTCATGGCGGTGCCGGGGGCGAGGTCCATATACGTCAACGCGCGTTCCGCCGCCGCGCGGGCGACGGGGTCCAGGAACGAATGGGGTGCCGGCACCACGCCGTCGAGCGGAACCGACTGTGCAGGGTTGGTGCCCCAGGACACCCGCGGCGCGACGGCGGAGGCGTCGATGTGCACTTCCTTGTCGAACTCGGCGTCGTCGTCGGAGTAGAAGGTGCGCCAGTAGTCGACTTCCTCGTCGAAGACGGCACCGGACGGCACGTGTGGTCGTCCCCGCAGATACTCGACGGTGACCTCGTCGGGTGCGATCAGTCCTGCGCGTGCCCCGGCTTCGATGGTCATGTTGCACACCGTCATTCGACCTTCCATCGACAGCGCGCGGATCGCCTCACCCTGGTATTCGATGACGTGACCCTGGCCTCCGGCGGTGCCGATCTGCGCGATTATCGCCAGGATCAGATCCTTGGCGGTGGTACCGGCGGGCAGCATCCCGTCCACGACCACGCGCATGTTCTTCATCGGGGTCATCGGCAGTGTCTGCGTGGCGAGGACGTGTTCGACCTGGCTGGTTCCGATACCGAATGCGAGGGCTCCGAAGGCGCCGTGGGTGCTGGTGTGCGAATCACAACACACCACCGTCATGCCGGGCTGGGTCAAACCCAGTTCGGGGCCGATGACGTGTGCGATACCCCGCAAGGGGTCACCGAGGGTGTACAGCTCGACGTCGAAGTCGTGGCAGTTTCTCTGCATATGGTCGATCTGCCGGATGGCAGTGGCGCTTGAAAGGTCACGCAACTCGTCATCGGTCGGGTTGTTGTGGTCGACCGTGCCGAGGGTCAGCTCGGGGCGGCGCACTGTGCGGCCCGCAGCTCGTAGTCCGGCGAACGCGGGCGGGGTGTTTGCCTCGTGCAGCAAGTGCAGGTCGATGTAGATCAGATCCGGCTCACCCTCGGCGGATCGCACGAGATGGCTGTTCCAGATCTTCTCCGCAAGCGTGTGGCCCATGTTCAGTGCCTGTCCCTTCCATTTACTCCAGAGCGCGCCGGCCGGACAGCCGTGCCGCTCTCGGCCGGCGGCGAAATGCGGGTTCGATCGATCCCCGATCTCCGCGGTACTCGATGTGACCCACAACATACGCAGACATGTACCGTGAGATAAACACAGCTCCGAAATTTGCTGCCAAATGCTCAACACAGGTGGGCGAGAGCGGTGCCGACTGCGCATTCGGCCTAGTTTCGGACCCTTACGACAGGAGTAGCAATGGACGGCTTCGACAAGCTTGATCTCGACATCCTTCGGCTGATCGTCGAAGAACCCCGTGCCGGTGTCCGCGAGTACTCCCGCAGGCTCAACATCGCTCGCAACACGGCACAGGCACGGATCACCAAACTCGAGAAGACGGGCGTCATCGTCAGCTGGCGCCCGCAGATCAACCCCGCCCCCCTCGGGTACACCGTGATGGCCTTCGTGCATGTCCACATCGCTCAGAGCGAGATCGACCGCACTCTCGACCGCCTCACCGCGATACCGGAATTGATCGAAGCCAACACCGTCTCCGGTGACGGAGATCTGCTGTGCCGCTTCGTCGCCCGGGACAACTCACACTTCGAGGAAGTGCTCCAGGCGGTCATGAGGACCGACGGGGTCCTACGGACGCGCTCGGAGATCGTGTTGAGCCGGCGGATCTGGCCGCGAACCATCCCCATCGTGGAGAAGCTTCGCCAGGAGCGCTGATCCGGACCTTTGGCCGTGGTAGCGCATGACCGGTGAGCATCGAACCAACAGAGGCGGTTAATTCTGAGCCATTGGCTTCATTTCGCGCGGCGGCGAAGATCCACGGTGAGCATCTGGATGCATTTTCGCCAAGCGGGTTGCTTCTGTGACAGCCATCACCCTTCAATAGGCGGGTGCGGGCCGTCGCCCGACGGGCCCGGCCCGACCGCGACGCCGCCCGCAGTCGGCTCACCGCCCCGGCTCGTCACCGGAAGGCGTGCTCGGAAAACCGAGCAACCACCGAAAGGGTTACCTCCATGCTCTATTTCCTCTCGATCGCGGCGTTGGTAGCGCTGTTCGCGATCGCCACCATGACCCCGATCAACATGGGGGTCCTGGCATTCGCCGCCGCCTTCGTGATCGGAGGTTGGGTCTCCGGAATCGCGCTCGAAGACATCTTCGACTTCTTCCCCGGCAACATCGTCATCGCCATCATCGGGATCACCCTGCTGTTCGGGATCGCACAGCTCAACGGCACCGCGGACTTGATGATCGGCGGAGCACTCAGGCTCGTCCGCGGCAAGCGCTGGGCCATTGTGTGGCTGATGTTCTTCCTCGGCGCAGGCCTGATGACCATGGGATCCACGCTTGCCGTCGGCATGCTCGCGCCCATCGCCATGCCGATCGCCAAGCGCTACAAGATCGATCCGCTGCTGATGGGCATGATGATCAGCCACGGCGTGCTCGGCGCCGCCTTCTCCCCGGTCACCGTCTACGGCGCGTTCACCAACGGTTGGCTGCAATCCGCCGGCCTGCCCAACAACCCGTTCGTGTTGTACGCAGTCCCCCTCGGGCTGAACTTCCTGTTCGCCGTCGCCATCTTCCTGGTGCGCGGACGCGACCTGATGCATTCGGGTGAACAGGACATCGACATCGACATCGACAGCATCACCGACACCGCCGAAACGGCCGAAACACCGCCACGGGGCGGTCAACTCGTCACCACGGGAGCGCCGACCGGCCGCAACGCCACCGCAACCCGCCCGGGGACAGCTACAACGGCCACGACCACCGGATCCGCTCAACCGAAGGTCACGCCCGGCAGGATCGAGGAACTCGAAGCCACTGGATTCACCCCGATGCGGATCGCCACAATCGTCGGCATTCTCGCTCTCCTCGTCGGCGGTGCAGCCTTCCAACTCGACATCGGCGTCTGCTCCATGGTCATCTCGGCGATCCTGCTCTGCCTGGCACCGAACAAGTTGAAAACGGCTGTCAACAACGTGCAGTGGTCAGCGGTCCTCCTGGTCTCCGGAATGCTCACCTACATGAGCGTGCTGAACGAGAACGGCACCGTCGACTTCCTCGGCAATGCGGCGGCCTCACTCAGTTCGCCGCTGCTCACAGCCCTGATCCTGTGCTACGCCGTCGCCGTCCTTTCCGCCGTCGGGTCCTCCATCGGCACCATCGGCATCGTCCTCCCACTCGCGGCTCCGCTACTCCTCGCCGGCGACATCGGCCTCATCGGATTCGTCGCGGCGGTCATCTTCGCAGCAACGATCGTGGACGTGAGCCCACTGTCCAGCAACGGCGTCATGGTCCTCGCCAACGCCCAGGTCCCCGACCGCAACAAATTCCAACGCACACAATTCAAATACACCGGCTACGTCGTCCTCGTCGCCCCGATCCTCGCCTGGGCCCTGGTCGTCCTTCCGACCTCCCTGTAGTTCTGCCCCTGCAGCTCGCCGACACCACCAACTGAGCCGCCGCGCCGGCCGCCCACCACACGAGGGGCAGCCGGCGCCGGGCTGGGGATTCCGCACAAGTTCGCAGCGCTGGGCAGGTACCTGTATCTCGGATTGACCATGGGCGCGGTGGCCGCCGAAGGCATTCTGCGTGCCCAGGACATCCCACCGGACCTGATCATCCGAAAGCGGCTCTTGCCCAGCAAGTCCTTAGCGCAACTCATTCTGGACGACGACGTCGAGGTTGCGGTTCTGGACGGACAGCGGAACCTGATCCGGCTCTGATCAGCGTGTTCTTCGTCCGCGAAGCCGACCTCAGCCGGGGCAGCATCGACATGTTCATCGACCACGACGGCACCTATCGCCCAGTCTCCACACAATAACGACCCGCAAAAAGCCAAATCCCTAAGGACATTCGTTGATTTCCACTCACTTCGAGAACATCCGCGTCGGTGATACCACCACAACCGAGTCGCGCACTATCACCGACGAGTACGTGCAGGACTTCGCCGAGCTGACCTGGGACCGGCACCCGCTGCACCTGGACCCCGAGTACGCGCAGCGGACCCGCTTCGGTCGCCAGATCGCGCACGGCGCGCTGATGCTGTCCACCCTGCTCGGACTGGTCGAACTGCATCCGAGCTACTTGCAGTGCTTCTACGGGCTCGACGAGGTCCGGTTCCATGCCCCGACGTTCTTCGGTGACACCGTGCACGCCGTCTCCGAGGTCATCGCAATCCGACCACGACCCAGCGGTGAGGCCGCGGTCGTCACCTGCAAGGGATCATTGATCAACCAAGACGGCACACTCGTCGTCTCCGGGCACTTCTCCCTCCTCGTGGCGGGAAAGGCTCAGGCCATCGATTTGGCGCACTTCTCGGGCGACGCCGTGCGTCGACGGGCCGATTGGATAAGGGCCTTATCAACTTCTGTCGAGATCTCCTGAACGGGGGCTCGCTCATCGTTTCGGGCGCTTGATCGCGGGGTAGCTTCCCATTGGGATTGCCGCGCGGGCGGCGTGGATGTTCATGGTGTTGGGGGTGTAGCCGAGTAGGCGGCGAGGGATGCGGCGTCGATTTCCTTGCTGAGGTCGTGCAGTGCGGCGTTGCGGGCGGCTCGGATGTCGATGCCGAGTTAGAGACTCACAAGGAGATCCGGCGGCGGACCGATGTCGTCGGGATCTTCCCCGACCGCACCGCCCTCATCCGGCTCGTCGGCGCAGTCCTCGCCGAACAGCACGACGAGTGGATCGAAGCCCGCCGCTACCTCGGTCTCGACGTGCTGGCCCGCTCCCGCGGAACCCACACACCATCCGAACCCGCCGAGGAGGTGACACCGGCGGCTCTGACCGCATAACCACCAGCCGAGGAATCACACGACGACGTCGTACACCACCTCACGGGACTTGACCAGGGCAGCATGGTTCGACTGCGCCATCATCTGGCGGAACAGGCACGCCGCGGACGAGACGCTCCGCCGGATCGTCACCGAGGCAGATGTTGCCTGATGCGGCACTGGTCGAGGCTAGCTGTCCGCGCGCAGAGCCGTCGGGGTCCAGGACGGCCAGGTCGGGTCGTCAATCGGATTGCCATTGGTGAAGCTTGCGACAAGGCGAAACGGGTGAGCTGTGGTGGTGTTGTCGTATACGTAGGCTTGATCGGCGGAGGCGATCGCAGCCCGCAGTAGACTCCACAACCGCCCAAACCGCGCCCGGATCTTCTCCTCGGGCACGTGGTGGCCTCCGTTCGCTACACGGTCGACCACGCGCGCGACGGCCAACTCCTCCGGGATCAGGACCACGTGCAAGGTCACGTGGAATCCTGCTTGTTGGGCGTCGCGGAGCAGGTCGAGTTTCGACTCGTGGGAGAACACGGTCTCGGTGACGAACGATCGGCGTTGGGCGATCCGCTGTGCTCGTTCCTCGGCTGCAAGGGCGGCCGCTTCGTACGCGTGGGTGGCCTCCTCGTTCGGCCAACGTGCGGCGGCGATGACGTCTGCGTTGACGAAGTCCAGGTGCGTGACAGGGCGGAACACGAGCTCGTAGAACGTGGTCTTCCCGGCACCGTTCGGTCCGGCGATGGCGTGCAGGACGGGATCAGGGCTCAAGCGCCGGCCGACTTGCCGTCGTGCGCGGCGTGCCGAACGATGTTCCCGTGTTGGTCCAGCTCGACATAGGAACGGCCGGAGTGGGCGAACTGTTCTGCCAGGTCCAGTCCTTCTCGGCGCTCGGTGATTCGCTCGGTCCATTCCGCACGGACGACCGCCTGTTCCCGGTCGGTCAGCTCGTCGTAGTCGCGTCGGCCGTCCAGGACGTCGGCGACGTCGCGGTAGGAAACGCTGTGGGAGGCTTCCAGTTCGCGGCCGATCCGCGCCCAGTGCGCAATCTGTTGCGCGGCGCTGCGACTCATCCGTCCACCGACCAGTTTCGCCGATGCATACAGCTCGTTGTCGATTCGAGTCGGAGATGTACTTGCCATGTCGGGAACCTTCCTCTCGACACCACTGTAGCAGTCTGCAACAGCCCAGGTGGGTGCGGTGCCTTAGGTCACTTCCGAAGCCTTTCTGAGCAGGCCTGCTGCTGGCACTTTCCTGTTATCGGCGAGTTGATCGGGGGACACCGTCGGCGGCATCGTCAACTTGGCCGGCCCAGGGCTGGATCCGCGAGTATGGAGCCGGGTGAGGGGCCCTGTCGGAGTCGCATCGTTCAGGCTGCGGCAGAGACACCGGTGACCGTGTTCCACACGGCGAATCGGTAAGTCGTCTCGCGTCGCCATTCGGAAGCGGTGAGCAGGTGTCGCCGCGCCTGAAAGTGCCCCGCGATGCCGCCGAACGCCGAGAGGAACCGCTGCGCCTGCCCGGGCGAGGCGAACCGTTTCATCCCCCGCTCGCGTCGTCGCGTGGGCCAGAACAGTGCGTCCCATTCGGCGCGGGCTGCGCGGGCGGCGGTGGGCTCGTGCAGCTCGTTCCCGCTGGCGAGGGCAACCAGGGCCTCGGCGAGCGTGAAGACGGACACGCCGTGACTTCGGGCCGCAGTCACCAGTTCGTCGAAAGCGTCTGCGGCCTCGATCCGGCGGGTCCCGATGACCGCCAGAATCCGCCGATCCCGTTCCGGGACGTGCGTCGCCGGCGGGACTGTCGTCGCTCCAAGGCCCGTCAAGGCTTGGCCGGAGAGACCGAACGCCTGCGGTGAACGACGTCCGTAAGCCGTGTGCGGGAGAACCGCATACACGGATTGACGGGCGGGAGCTGGGGCCGGAGCACCTTGACCAAGGTGACGAAGAAGAACACCGAGCGGGAAACCGTTCTGCTCATTGGCTTCCCGACCTACAGTCAGGATCTGCCACCGCGCCAGCTCGCGCCCCTGCACTCCTCGAGTGCGCATCGCCCTCCGCTGGAGCCTCTATCGATCGGGTGCTGCAGTCAGCGGAGAAATTCTGCTGATTCGTCGTCTCGGAGAAGCTGTGCGAGAACGTCGAATTCGTTGAACAGGTTCCACTCTTCGATGATGCGACCGTCGGCGATGTACAACTGGGTAATCCCCCAGAGGTGAGCTCGACGTCCTGTCGGTGTTCCGTAGAACCCGTAACCGCGGTGCGTTCCGGTGCCGGTCCACCGCACACAGACTCGGTAGCCGTCGCGGTCGTTTCCCATCCAGTACACCTCGTCGACGGCTACCCCGAGGTCGGGGAACGTCGAGAGCAGCCCGCGGGCGAAGGCGCGGACGTCGTTTCGGCCGCGTCCTTCCCGGTTTGTTGTGCCGTGGAAGAGGACGGTGGGGGAGTATGCCTTGTTGATGGCGCTGAAGTCGCGCCGGTTGAACACGTCGTGGAACAGTGCGCGCACCATGTGCTCGACATCGAAGCCGGTGCGGGTGCTGGCCTGCGGGTAGGGCAGTGGTTTGCGGCCCCCTGCCAGCCGGGCGACCTCGGTGTAGGGTGTGTCTCCCAATGATTTGTGGTGTTGTGCTGCAGACTCTTCGGTGTGGCAGACGTTGTTGATCGGTTTGAGGTGTTGACGGACAAGCAGTGGGAGTTGCTCGAGCTGCTGTTGCCCAGTTCCGACGGGCTCCGGGGGCGGAAGTTCCGGAACAATCGTGTGGTGGTCGAGGGGATGCTGTATCGACTGCGGACCGGGTTGCCCTGGCGAGATCTCCCGTCGCATTTCGGGCCGTGGAAGACGGTGTGGAAGCGACATCGCCGCTACGCCGGAGACGGAACCTGGGATCGGGTGCTGACGGCTCTGGTCGCGATGGCCGACGCCGGCGGGAACCTGGACTGGGCGGTATCGGTCGATTCCACAGTGGTCCGTGTCCATCAGCACGGTGCGAACGCCGCCCGCCACACAGGGGGATCTACCGAATTACACGAACCTCGGTGACGAGCCTGCCGATCACGGCATCGGCCGGTCGAGGGGCGGGTTGACCAGCAAGGCGCACCTGGCGTGCGACGGTCACGGGCGCCCACTGTCGGTGCTGGTCGGCCCCGGCCAAGCCGGTGACAGTCCGATGTTCGCCCACGTACTGGAGGGAATCTGCGTCCCGCGGCTCGCCGGCGGAGCGCACCGCACGCGCCCCGACGAGGTCCGGGCCGACAAGGCGTACTCATCACGGGCCAACCGGGAACTGCTGCGCAGCAGAGGCATCAAGGCGGTAATCCCCGAGAAGACCGATCAGGCAGCGAACCGGGTGAACAAGGGCCGCTCGGGTGGGCGGCCACCGAACTTCGACCCGGAGTCCTACAAGGGGCGCAACGTGGTCGAACGGGCCTTCAACAAGGCGAAACAGTGGCGTGCGGTGGCCACCCGCTACGACAAACTCGCCCTCACCTACCGCGCCGGATTCCTGCTCGCCGGCATCGTCGAGTGGCTCAAACTATTAGGAGACATGTCCTAGTCGCGTTCAGTCAACGGCGCGGTGCCTCCGTTGTTGCCGTAGGCCCGCGCGGCGTCTACGACGTCGATGCCGAGCTGTTTGAGCTTGGCGCCCATGTTGTAGAGAACCCATTCCTCGACGATCTCGTTCTCGCGCACGAGACAGTTCGCGATAACCCAGGTTTCGAGTTTGCGGCCGGTCGCCGGCCCCCATTGCCACGGTCCGGTGTGGTGGCCGATGTTGATCGCCCGGTGGGAGGTGACGAATCCCTGCTCGTCGTCGCCGGCCCAGATCACGTCGTCGGAGTACACGCGCAGATCGGGGAAGGCGTTGATCGATTGGATAGTGCCTTCCACCATGTGTTCGACACCGAAAGCGAATCCGCTGTCGTTCGAGACCCGGCATCCGGGGGCGTAGGTGTCGTAGATGTAGCCCACGTCCTGGTCCTCCCAGATGCGATGGGTGATACGGACGATGTAGTCGACGATGTCGGTGTACTGGTCTTCGAAGCCGCGCATCGAGTGTCGACGGTCTCCGGTGGGATAACCGGGCATGTCCGCGCCGTTGGCGGGTCGGACGGCGATGTCGAAGTTCGGCGGCATGATGCGAGTCGAACCGGATTTCGCCGTCGTCGGAGCGGCATTGCCGTTGGTAGCCGTTGCAGCGATGGCGGACGACTGGTCGTCAGTCTTGGGCATGGTGAGTGTCCTTCGAGATTATGGTGATGAGCGCGCGCTGCGAGCGCGCGCTGGTCGGGATCTACGAGACGCGGTTTCGGTCGCATCGTGCAGGGTCACCGGACGAAAGCCGATCTGGGGCGGCGCCGTCGGCGGTTGGTTGGTTGCTCAACCGAGCAGTCGTGCCCCGGTGACCGGGTGAAAAAGGTGCGTTTCGGCCACGTTGCGGAGACCGACCCGTACCGTCTGACCGAGACGGGGCGGCGTGCGGCCGTCCACGCGCACGTTGACCCGATGTGCCCCGGATGTGCTCAGAACGGTGCCGTAGATGTAGGCGTCGGCGCCGAGTTCTTCGACCAGTTCGACAGCGAGGTCGAATCCGTCGTCGGCTGGCCCGACCAATTGCAGTGCTTCCGGCCGAATTCCGAAGGTGACGTCATCCAGACCGGAGACGGCGGACCGGGGAACGGGAACGATGAGTTCGCCGAACTCGACGCCCACCGCGGACACCGGCACCGTTGTCAGGTTCATTCCGGGCGAGCCGATGAAGGCCGCGACGAAGGCGTTGGCCGGCCGTTCGTAGAGTTCGCGCGGGGTGGCAGCCTGTTGCAGGATGCCGTCCTTGAGTACCGCCACCCTGTGCCCCATCGTCATCGCCTCGACCTGATCGTGGGTGACGTACACGGTGGTGGTGGCCAGCCGTTGCTGCAGAGCCGCGATGTTGGCGCGGGTCTCGACACGGAGTTTGGCGTCGAGGTTGGACAGCGGCTCGTCCATCAGGAATACCGATGGATCGCGGACGATCGCGCGTCCCATTGCCACTCGCTGCCGCTGGCCACCTGACAATGCCTTGGGCTTGCGATCGAGGAATGGGGTCAGGTCGAGCAGGCGGGCCGCCTCGGCCACCTTCTGTTTGACGACCGTTTTGTCTTCACCGCGGAGTTTGAGCGCGAAGCCCATGTTGTCGCCGACGGACATGTGGGGGTACAGCGCGTAGGACTGGAACACCATCGCGATGTCGCGGTCCTTCGGTGCCACGGCGGTCACCTCGCGTCCGCCGATGGAGATTCCTCCCTCGTCGATATCCTCTAGTCCGGCCAGCATGCGAAGGGCGGTGGTCTTGCCCGAACCGGAGGGGCCGACCAGGACGAGGAATTCGCCGTCTTGGATCTCGAGGTCGAGCTGGTCGACCGCGGCGATGTCGGTGCCGGGGTAGCGGCGGGTGGCGCTGTCGTAGCTGACGGTGGCCATGTTATGCCCTTCCTGAAGGGGTCTGCGGTGGGTCGACGGAGCGGTTTCGGGTGGTGCCGCGGGCGGTGTCGAGGACCACACGGTGGTCGGCGATGCTTGCGAAGGCGCGCGCCGGGGCGTTGCTGCCGAGCGCGGGCGGGAACTGTGCGGTGGTGAGACGGCTTGTGCTGGTCGTGTGATGGGGTTCGCCACTCATTCCGCGCGTCGAGAGGAGGGTACGAGGGGTGCACCTCTTCGTGTCGGTGGTCATCGGTCGAGTTCCCGAATCTCGTCTGCGGTCTCGGCGAGCTTGCCGGGGACGTCTGCGCCGTTCGCCATTTCGTTGACGGTGACGGCGAGGATGTCCATGATGCGTGGCCAGTCGAGATTCATCGGTATCGCCCGCGCCGATTGCAGAGTGTTGTACTGAATCTGGGGAAGCCCTTGGTTGGCTGCGTTGACCTGCGGTTCGAGCATGTTCGAGTTGTGGACCGTGATACCGGTGGTGGTCGCCGGATCGGTCTTGTCGAGGGCGATCTCACGTTCGGTATCGGCGTGGGTGATCCATTTGACGTATTCCCATGCCGCGCCTTGGTGCTGGGAGGTGTTGAGGACCCCGGTGAGCCAGGTGTAGGCATAGCTCGCCGGGTCCTGGCCCGGGAAACCAGGTAGCGACGCGACTCCGACGTTGCCGCCGAGTTCGGGGGCAGCCTTGCCGGGATTGGTGAAGTCTTCGAGGTGCCAAGACCATGTCAGCACGGTCGCGGCGTTCCCCTTCAGGAAATTGGTCGTGGACTCGAGCTCACCCCAGTTGGTGGACTCCGGCGGTGTGTATCCCTGGCGCATCGTCTCCAGATACTTCTGCGTGGCGGCGACGGCTGCGGGACTGGTGAACGCAGGGGCTCCGCTGTCGTCGAACAGTTCGGCTCCGTTGCTCCACAGCATCGTCAGCCAGGTATAGAGGTCTTGGCCGTTGTTGCGGCTGAACTGGCCGGCGAGCGGATTCTTGTCGGTGCGGTTCTTGATCAGCTCCAACTGCTGGTAGTACTCGTCCCAGGTGGTGGGCGGCTCCAGGCCGAGTTGGGCGTAGATGTCCTTGCGGTAGAAGAGGTTGTAGGAGAATCCGCGAAAGGGCAGACCGTAGGTGGCCGTCGGGTCGCCCGCGCTGGCCGCTTCGCGGAAGGGTCCGGAGTAGTCGTCGAGGGTGATGCCGTCATTCTTCATGACCTCATCGAGGGGCTGGACGCCGATCTTCAGCGAGGGCCCCCAAGCGTCGGGCCAAATCAGAACGTCGTAGGTGCCGCCGCCGATAGCACTTTCGGCGACGATCTTCTGCAGGAACGCGGCGTAGGGGATGTTGGACCATTCGACGGTGATGCCGGTGCGTTCGGTAAATTGCTTCGTCCGCTCGTTCAATGCGGCGAACTGCGGCACCGCGGTGCAGCAGGTGAGGAAGCGGATGTGGGTTCCCTCGTAGGGTTTGCCTTCGAGGAGACCGAGTTCGTCGACCGGCCCGGATTTGACCTGGGATGCGAAGTCCTTGGTGATGGGACCGGATCCGCAGGCAGACGCGAGTAGTGCGAGTACGAGGGCGATTGCGGCCGGAACGAGGCTCCGGAGGCGAGGAGTCTTTCGGGTCATTTGACCGCTCCTAGTGTCATGCCCTGTGCGAAGTGCTTGCGGACAAGGGTGGCGAGGATGATCATCGGAACCATCACGAGCAGACCGGCCGCCGCCATCTGACCCCACTCGACGCCGTCGGGTTGATCGAGCGTCATCAGAGAGACGGGCAGGGTGATGGCGTTGGCCCTGGCAAGGAAGGTCGGGAAGAGGAATTCGTTCCAGGACAGGAGGAAGGCGAAAACCACCGAGACGAAGATCCCAGGGGCGGCGAGCGGGGTGATGACGCGCCACAGCAGCATCAGCTGCCCACATCCGTCCAGTCTTGCGGCCTCCTCGACCTCGATGGGCAGTCCGTCGACGAACCCCTTGAGCAACCAGGTGTTGTAGGGAACGACGATCGCGAGATTGGTGACGATCAGGGCGAGGTGGGTGTCCAGCAGGCCGAGATCGCGGAACATCGTGAGGAAGGGGAGGGCGATCGCGACACCCGGAATGAATTGGGTGGCCACGATTCCCAGAAGAACGGACTTCGCACCGGGAAACCGGTACCGGGAAAACGCATAGGCGGCCAGCAGGGCCAGCGGTACCGAGATGACGGTGGTGATCACCGCGATGATGATGCTGTTGAACATCGGGTGCACCAGATCGTTGGCACCACCGATGATTCCGCGAAAATTGTCCAGTGAGGGGCGGAAGAGGATCGAGGTGGTGAATACCTCCCTCTCCGGCTTGAACGCGGTCAGCGCCAACCACAGGATCGGGAACAGCACGAAGAACAGGATGACGAGCGTGGCGAGTAGCCGGGCGACCCCGAGCGCGGTCTGCTTACCGGTCTTGCGGGGCCTGCGCCGCTTGAGTACGGCGGGGCGTGTCCGCGCGCCTTCGCGGTCGAGTGTGTCGGTCATTTCGACTCCTGCCTTCCCATGAGCCAGAGGTACCCGGCGGCGAGGGCCCCGAGGATCACGACGAGGATCCAGACGGTTGATCGTCATTCACGCGCCGACGGGGTTCGGCAAGAGCACCCTGGCCGTGCAGTGGCGCGACGGGCTGGTGGCGGAGGGGGTCACGGTGGCATGGCTGACCGTTGATCACGACGACAACAATGTGGTGTGGTTTCTCGGTCACGTGATCGAGGCGATTCGGGTCGTGCAACCGAGTTTGGCCGCGGAGCTGGGACAGGTGCTCGAGGAACACGGGGATGAGGCCGAGCAGTATGTCCTCGTGTCGTTGATCGACGAGATTCACGAGAGGGGGGAGCGCGTGGCCCTCGTGATCGACGACTGGGACCGGGTCGACGACGCAGGCACGATCGCCGCCCTGGAATTTCTTCTCGATCACGGCTGCCATCACCTCCAGCTGGTGGTGACGAGCAGGAATCAGTCCAATCTGGCGTTGAGCAGGATGCGGGTACGCGACGAGCTGGTCGAGATCGATCCCTCGGCGCTGCGGTTCACCCCTGCGGAGGCGCAGTCGTTGCTCATCGAATTGGGCGGCATCGAGCTCGGGACCGACGATGTAGTGCGGCTGACCACGACGACAGACGGTTGGGCCGCCGCTCTTCAGTTGGCGGCGTTGTCGCTACGGGGCACGACGGATTCGTCCGCACTGATCGGGCAGCTGACGGGTCGCCATCACGCAATCGGCGAGTACCTGGCCGAGAACGTCCTCGACCGACTGGAACCGCAGATGCTCGACTTTCTCCTCGTCACCTCGGTCCCCGAACGTATCTGCGGCGGATTGGCATCGGCTCTCGCCCAGGTAGCTCACGGACAGGCCATGCTGGAGGAAGTCGAGCGTCTCGATCTGTTCTTGCACGGCGTCGATGAGGGCAAACGGTGGTTCCAGTACCAAACGATGTTCGCCGACTACCTTCGGCGACGGTTGGAGCGTGAGCACCCGGACCGGATTGCTCAGCTCCATAGAACTGCATCCGAGTGGTTTGCCGATCACCGATTGCTCAGTCAAGCCGTCGACCATGCGCTGGCCGCGGGAGACGGCAATCGGGCCGTGGTGTTGGTCGAGGAAGCCGGTACGAATCTTCTAGAACATTCACAGATGTCGACGCTGCTAGGTCTCGTTGCGAAACTCCCGCCGCAGGTCGCCGCCTCGAGACCCCTGTTGCAGATCCTCGTCGCCTCCGCAAACAATCTCCTGCGACGATCCGGGGCCGCGGCAGGTGCGCTGCAACTGGCGGAGTCCGCACTCGACGGCGGTTCTGCGAGCGACTCCGACACTGCAGAACTTCGCGTGATGGCCTCCGTGATTCGGGGCGTGGTGGAAGTCTTCGCCGACCGAATCGACGGTGTGGACGATCTGATCGCGGCGAGTTTGGCGCAACCGGAATCACTGCCACCGTGGGTCGTGTCGACCGCCGCGGACGTCGCATCCTGGGTTGCGCTGTACAGGTTCGACTTCGATGGCGCTCGGCGGTGGCAGGACTGGGCCATCGAGTACCACCTCCGCACGACCGGTCCATTCAGTGCGATGTACGGATATTGCTTCGCCGGCATCGCAGCGCACGAGCAGCTCGACATCGACAGGGCCGAAGAGAGCTTCCGGCAAGCTCTGCACGGAGCGAGAGACCCGGCCGGTACACAGTCCCCTGCATCTCGGCTCGCGGGCGGACTCCTGGGTGACCTGCTGTACGAGCGTGGTGACATCGACGAGGCCGAACATCTACTGGACGAGTGTTACATGCTCGGGGCCGAAGGAGGAGTAGTCGATATCACTCTGGCCGCATACGTCACCGGCTCTCGGATCAAGGCCTTGCGGGGCGATCTCGGCCTCGCGAGCCGTCGCCTGGACGAAGGAGAGAGAATCTCCGAAGCGCACTCGTTGCCGCGGTTGAGAGCGGCGATCACTGCCGAGAGAGTCCGGTGGGGACTCGCCACGCTGTCGCACACGAATCAACCTCGCGGCGGCGCGGTGCAGACGAACGGGATCCTGCAGATCGCTGCAGAATATGAGGAGACATCGCGGCTGCGCGCGCTCATGGCCAGTGGGTCGGGCTCCGATTCGACACTCGCCTCCGCAGGAGCGCGAGCCATGGTCACGAAGTTCACCGAACAGGGCAGACCTCGATCTCAATTGCAGGCCAATCTCCTTTTAAGCGCAGCACTCTCGGCGGAAGGCCGAATCGAAGAAGCGAAGCAAGTCCTCGCCGATGCCGCCGTGAAATGCTCCGAATTAGGCCTGATCCGCTTCCTCGTCGATGGAGGACCTCGGGTTGTCTCCATCCTCACCGCCGTACGGGCCGACCGAGCGCAGGGCGTGGGAAATTCCGAATGGTCGAATGTCTCGACCGCGTTTCTGACCGATGCGATCACCGCCGCTGAGTCAAACGGTGTGCCACCCCTTTAGCTATCGCTTAAAAGGGGGTTCCCCCTGAGTGAGGACGTCGTGAACACCGGGGCGTGAGGGTCCCGGAGGAAGAGATGTCACTGATGGCGATGAAGGTGTACTCGGCGGAGTTCAAGGCCGAGGCCGTCGCGCTGTATCTGTCCTATCCGAGCACACCTTCGAGGGCATCGGCAACGACCTGGGCGTCAGTCGCGAGACCCTGCGCAACCGGGTACGGGCCGAACGCAAACGCACCGGCGCCTCCACGGCCGAGCTCCGGGCCAGCGGGGCGGCGCGGCTGGCGTCCCGGCCAGGCGAGGTACCGTCCGAGTCCGTGTTGGAGGACGAGAACAGGCAGCTCAAGACCCAGATCCGGAAGCTCGAGGCCGAGCGGGAGATCCTGCGCAAGGCCGCGCAATATTTCGCGGGCGAGACGTGCGCCACGAGGCGCTGGGTTGGTCGAGAGGTGGTGAAAGACCGCCTCCCTCGGGTCGTCGCAGTGGCCTGAGTGAAGCTGGGGCAGCCCTTGCCGGGGAACGATGGTCAAGGGTGGCAAGCGGCCCCGACGAAGGCGAGTCGCGCCGGAACTACCAGACGGTGCGGGCTCGCTGAGCAAGGTCAGAAGGTACAGCGCGAGCGAACCAGTGGTAGACGCTCCATAAACGGGAAGCCGGCTCAAACCTGGTGGATATCGGGCCGGTATGCAGCGCACCGAACCTGGGCCGTTCGACCCGGGTTTCGACTCCGAAGCCGTGTGTCTCGAGCGGTGAGGAGGCCGCGCCGAATGTCTGCGGCGTAGGCGCGGCGATGCTGCCGGAGTACAGCTGGGTGCTCCCTGACCGATCGATCACCTGGTGAACGTGGGAACCGCCTTAGTGGAAGGACTGGAAGGTCAGGAGGGAAGGTCGCCGGTGAACACCGACGAACCCGAGCACGTAGCGGGATTGAGAGAACTAGCGCGATTTCAGCCTGGCCGGTTCGTTTCCGGCATCGGATCGGCTTCGAGGCCAGACCTTGACAAGGGTTATGAGCACACTCATAATTGAGTTTACTCGGCTAGGGTGCGGAGTGAAGCTCACGAGATGGACATGGCCAGTGCTCATCGTTCACGGTGACCGTGAACCGATGGTGCCGGTCGCGAATGCCACCGAGGTGGCGCGCCGTCTGCCGGGCGCACAAATGGTTGTACCCAGATTCCGGTCATTGGGGTCGACTTTCCAAACTCACCGCGAGTTCGGCGCCGCCGAAAGGGACTTCCTCTGCCGTGAGCAGCGTGCCCTGCGTCAGCCCGGGTCCATCACCGAAGAAGGAGTATCACGCTATGAGAGCGTTCGTCGTCGACAAGTACAAGGGTCCACTGCAGGAGCGGGACGTGCCCGAGCCCGTAGTCGGGGAGGGTGATGTGCTCGTCCAAGTGCAGGCCGCCGGACTCAATCAACTCGACGAAAAGATCCGGGCGGGCGAATTCAAGCAGATCCTGCCGTACACGCTGCCGCTGATCCTCGGCAACGACGTGGCCGGCACCGTCATCCGGGTCGGCGCGCGGGTACGGGGATTCAAGGCCGGTGACGAGGTATTTGCCCGGCCGGACAAGGACCGCATCGGCACGTTCGCCGAACGTATTGCCGTCGCCGAGACCGATCTGGCGTTGAAACCGGCATCGATCAGCATGGAGGAGGCGGGTTCGCTTCCCTTGGTGGCGTTGACCGCGTGGCAGGCACTCGTCGAGCGCGGCAACGTACAGCCCGGGCAGAAGGTCCTTATCCACGCCGGTGCAGGGGGAGTCGGGTCGATCGCGATCCAGCTCGCCAAGCACCTGGGTGCGATTGTCGCGACCACGGCCAGCGCCACCAACGCCGACTTTGTCCGCGAACTCGGTGCCGACACCGTCGTCGACTACCGCAGCGAAGACTTCGAGCAGGTCCTGGGTGGCTACGACCTGGTTCTGGACAGCCTGGGCGGGAAGAATCTCGAGAAGTCGCTGCGTGTGTTGAAGCCGGGTGGCACGGCGGTCGGGATCGCCGGACCCCCGGACCCGGCCTTTGCTCGTGAGGCCGGGCTGAACCCGATACTGCGCCTGGCGACCATCGCCCTCAGCAACCGCATTCGCCGCCAAGCGCGAAAGCTGGGTGTGAACTACCAGTTCCTCTTCATGCGCGCCGACGGCGATCAGCTACGCCGCATCGCGCACCTGGTCGACACCGGGGCGCTACGTCCAGTCGTCGGACGTGTCTTCCCATTCGATCAGACCATCGAGGCTCTTGGGCGGCTCGAGCCAGGCGGCATCCGCGGCAAATCCGTGATCAGCAACACCTGACCGTACGCACCGACCGGACCAACCATCCCGTCTTTACGCCAATCTCACAGCACGAATAGCACCACCTCACAACACGAACGGCAGTCGACAGCGCAAGGGAACATCATGAACACCAGCAACCACACACCCGAGAACATCACCACCACGTACAGAGACGCTCCGGCACGCACCGTCACCGCGGGCGGAGTCACCTACGCGTATCGTGAGCTGGGACCGAAAGGCGGAATCCCCGTCGTCTTCTTCGTCCACCTCGCCGCGACCCTGGACAACTGGGACCCCCGCATCATCGATCCCATAGCCAAGAATCACCATGTCATCGCTTTCGACAACCGTGGCGTCGGTGCCTCCACCGGCACCGTTCCCGACAGCATCGAGGCGATGGCCGACGATGCCGTGACGTTCATCAACGCCCTCGGCTTCGACAAGGTCGATATTTTCTCGTTCTCTCTCGGCGGCATGATCGCCCAGGACCTCGTCGTCAAACACCCTGAACTGGTGCGCAAGCTGATTCTTGCCGGCACCGGCCCTGCCGGTGGGAGGAACATCGACAAGGTCGCAGGCACCACCTATTACGACACGCTGCGGGCGACCCTGACTCGGTCGGACCCGAAGGAGTTCCTGTTCTTCAACCGCAACGCCACCGGCAAACGTGCCGCGAAAGCGTTCGTGAAGCGCCTCGAAGAGCGCACTGCCGACCGCGACGCATCCATCAAAGTGAAAGCATTTCAGACACAGCTGAAAGCGATCAAGAAGTGGGGCCGGGCAACGCCGGTCGATCTGTCCACGATCACTCAGCCCACCCTGATCGCCAACGGCGATAACGACCGAATGGTGCCCTCGGTACTCTCCGGCGACCTCCACCACCGAATCAAGGGCTCCGAGCTCATCATCTACCCCGACTCGGGTCACGGCGGCATCTTCCAGAACCACGACAAGTTCGTCCCCGCAGTGCTCGAGTTCCTCGCCCACTGACCGGGCACGTGCATCGTGTTCGTGCGCACGAGACACTACGAAGCAGCGCGGTTGGCCATACATCGCGAAACGAGCGGAGCAGTTGGTCGTCGCCGATGTAGTCAATGTGTAGGTAGGCCAGGTTCAGCGTGGCGAGCTCACCGACCAGGTGCCATGACTGAGCCCGCACGTCCACGCCGCCGAGTGTGAACGGCTGCCAGAGTGGGGAACTGGTCACATGAGGGTTGATCGTTTACGTCGATCGGTCAAGGAAGGTCGCCGCAGACTGGAGTCGAGCATGCTAGGCCATCCACGTCGACGAGGGATGGTGCGCGAGGGCGATGCATCTCCAGACCCGGGTGACTATACTCAGAACCGAGCGTAGTCAAGAATCTAAATCCGAAGGATTCCCCGTCATGTCAGTCACACCCCGGTCGGTCGGTCGTCGCGAGCGGAACAAGCAGCAAAAGCTCGACCGCATCACCGCGGCCGCTCGCGAGCTCTTCACCGAGCACGGGGTCGACGAGGTCACCACTCAGCAGATCGCGGACAAAGCCGACATCGGTACCGGGACGCTGTTCCTCTATGCGAAGACCAAGAGTGAGCTTCTTCTGCTCGTGCAGAACTCCAGTTATGCCGACGCGCTCACCAGAGGCAGGGTGGCCGCTGAGAGCACGACCGACGTGCTCGAGGCGGTGATCGCGATCGTCCGTCCGGTCGTGGAATGTAACCGAACCCAGATCGACAACGGGCGAACCTATTTGCGGGAAATCGTGTTCGGTGACCCTGAGGAACCCCATCATCGTGACGCGCTTGACCTGACCGTGCAGACCGAGGAAGCGATCGCTGCCGTATTGAACCGCGACGAGAGTGTCAGCGCACGCGATGCAGCCACGTTGGCACACATCGTATCCGCGATCATGCTCCTCAGCATGGCGGCCACGACCAACATCGCCAGCACCGTCGACGACATAGTGCAGGACATCGAACACCAGGTTCGTGTCCTCCTCCAGCACTGAAACCTCGTACAGAATTGAATACCTCCGTAACCGCCTTGCACGTTCCGGGGTTACGGTGCTTGGCGCTGGACTCGAGGAATCCGCTGTGTCCTTCGGCGCCCATGGGCAGGGCCGGGGTGCCTTCGAAGCAGAAGTACGCCACGGCGTCGGAATCGGCGAGTTGGTAGGCGATCTCACGGGTCTTCAAGAGAACGTTGAGGGGGACGACGACGGCGCCCGCCTTGAGAGCCCCGTAGTACATGATGGGAAACCACGGGATGTTGGGGCTGCTGAGGGCAATCTTGTCGCCGGGCTGGATGCCTCGTTCGACCAGTAGGGACTGCCCCGGCTCTGGTTGACACCTGACCTGTGAGGGATCCGCCCTCACGGTGGAAGGATGATCGACATGCCAAAGCCGTACCCGGAGGAGTTCCGCCGCGACGTCGTCGCCGTGGCCCGCAAACGCGAAGCCCCGCTGGAGCAGATCGCGAAAGATTTCGGGATCTCCGAGACTTGCCTGAAGAACTGGCTGCGCAAGGCCGACATCGAGGACGGCACCCGACCGGGCCTCACACGAGACGAATCCGACGAGCTCCGCGAGGCCCGCAAACGTATCCGGCTGCTCGAACAGGAAGCGGAGGTGATGCGCCGGGCGGTGGCCTACCTATCGAGGGACGTCAACCCGTTACCCTTTTCGTAGTCGGAAACAACCCGCTTCCGACCACTGAACTGGACACCTCGGCATGACTACGTCAACCTGTCGCACAATGATCAATTTTGTGATGTCACCGAGGTGGACAGGCGATGAGTGATCGCTGATAGGGGCCGGACCCGCACATACAGGCCGTCGTAACGTGGATGCCGAGACTCACTCGCCACACCCAGCAGTGCACAACATCTCTTTCTCACGAGAGGATGCGATGACCGTCCCGACACACGAACAAATCGAAGTCTTCCTCGGCGTCGACGTAGGCAAGGGACAACACCACGCCGTCGCCGTATCCCGCACCGGCACCATTCTGTTCGACCGGACACTACCCAACGACGAAACCCGCCTCCGCGAACTCATCGGCACACTCACCCACCACGGCCCGACAATCCTCGTCGTCGATCAACCAGCCACCATCGGCGCACTCGCCGTCGCAGTCGCCCAAGACATGGGTATCGCCGTCGGCTACCTCCCAGGACTGGCGATGCGACGCATCGCCGACCTCTACCCCGGCGAAGCGAAGACCGACAAGAAAGACGCCGCGATCATCGCCGACGCGGCACGCACACTCCCACACGCGATCCGACACCTGCAGACGACGGACACACAGGTCGCCGAACTGTCGATCCTCAGCGGATTCGACGACGACCTCGCCATGCAGATCACGGCCACCAGCAACCGACTGCACGGCTTGCTCACCCAGATCCATCCCGCACTCGAACGCGCCATCGGCCGGCACATCGCCCACCCCGCCATCCTCGACCTGCTCGAGCACTACCCGACCCCAGCTCAGATCCGCCGGCTCGGATACGCCCGCCTCGCGACACGGCTGAGCAAAAACGCCCCACGCATGGGAGCAAGACTGGCCGGCGACATCACCACTGCACTCTCCGAACAGAACGTGGTCGTCATCGGAACCAGTGCTGCCGAGACCGTCATTCCTAAACTTGCAGAGCAACTTTCATCACTGCAGCGGCAACGATCAGATGTCGCGGCCAAAGTCGAAGCGCTGGTCGAAGCGCACCCTCTTTACCCGGTCCTGACCTCGATGCCCGGAGTCGGGATCAGGACCACCGCCCGCATCATCACCGAAACCTCCGGCAAGCACTTCGCCACCGCCGGCCACCTCGCCGCCTACGCCGGCCTCGCACCGGTCACCCGCCGATCCGGGTCCTCGATCCGCGGTGAGCACCGATCGCGACGCGGCAACAAGAAACTCAAACGCGTGCTCTATCTGTCCGCGTTCGCAGCCCTGCAAGACCCCGACTCACGCGACTACTACGACCGCAACCGAGCCCAGGGCAAAAGCTACAACCAAGCCCTCGTCGCACTCGCACGTCGTCGCTGCGACGTCCTCTTCGCAATGCTCCGCGACGGCACCACCTACCAAGCCCACCCGCGACCCTCAGCTGCTTGACGAACAGCATAGGGGCACAAAATCCGGCTACACCGCTTCTGGCTACCTAGCCGGTGGACGCGGAGCGTAGCGGGGCTGGGCCGGTGGTACCCCGGATCTGAAGGCTGACCGGGAAGACTCGCTTGCCGGGTTGTTCCGGTGTGTTGTCGTCGAGTCGTGCGAGGAGGAGCTGGACCGCTTCGGCGGCCATGTCCTCGATGGGCTGGTGGATGGTGGTGAGGTTGATCATTGCCCATCGCGCTTGTGGTGAGTCATCGAAGCCGATCACGGACAGTTCGGCGGGTACGGACACGCCGAGACGCGCGGCCGCGTCCAATGATGCGAACGCCAATTCGTCTGTGACGCAGTAGATCGCTGACGGTGGATGATCCATCGACAGCAGTGATGTCGCCATGTCCACGCCGTGCTCGTGAGTCATGGTTGCCCGGCGGATGTAGTGGTCGGGTAGGGCGATGCCGCGGCGTTGGAGTGCGTGCCGGGCGCCGTCTTCGCGGGCGGCACCATTGGTGCGGTCGCGCGGTACCGACAGGATCGCGATGTCGCGGTGACCGAGGGCGGTCAGGTGCTCGATCACCAGCTCGCCGGCACCTTCGTCGTCGGAGAGGACCACTTCGAGAGAGAGGGTGGGATCGTCGCGGCTCAGGAGCACCACTGGGGTGTTTCGTTCGAGAACTCGGCGCACGGTGCGGGATTTGCGGCGAGCGGATACGAAGATCATCCCGTCCACGGTCGCCGGGTCGAGGACGTCCACGCTGTCGACGCCCTCGGGGACGTCCGGGTCGCGTATGAGGGCCATGCGATAACCACGTTCGCTGAGCCGGTGCTGAATGGCGTCGACGACGGTGGGGTAGAACGGCGAGGTCAGGTCGGCGACCACGACACCGATCGCCCGCGCCCGTCGGGTGACCAGGCTGCGAGCCGCCGAGTTGGGGACGTAACCGAGTTCCCGGGCTGCGGCAAGTACCCGTTTGGTCGTCCGCTCGGCGACGGCGGGGTCTCCTCGCATGACACGGGAGACTGTCGACTGGCTCAGTCCCAGGTAGGCGGCGAGATCGACACTGGTTACCACGTGCGGATCATACCCAACGGTGGGCCGGGTTCGGATGACGTCGCCGCGGGCTCCGAGGCCTGGGCGTGGCGCCGTGTGGTCGGCCTCGAACGACTTCGACGGGTCGTCCTCGCACACACCTCGATTGCTGGTGGGTGTGCCTTCCTCGCGGGTTTCATCGGACAACCCCTCCCTCCTCGGTCCGGGATTGGTGTTGCGGGAGTGGGGGAGATTGGCGGCGGGTGCGCCGCGGTCCGGGATTCCCGGCCGCGGCACGCGCGCGGATCGCCGTCGAAGTATGCGCCGGCAACGGCCGTACCTCCGGTTCGGCCCGGCCGAGCGCGGCGCCGGGGGCCGACCCGGATGCGGCTACCCACTGTCAGGCGGTGTTCCGGCCACCGCTGAGGTCCAGTGTCTGTCCGGTGACGTAGCTGGCCTCGGTCGAGAGCAGCCAGGTCGCCAGGGCAGCGAATTCTGCTGTGCTGCCGACCCGGCCCATGGGAACCCGGGCCAGGAGTGCGGCGTTGCGTTCGGGACTGAGGTCGTCGAGCATCCGGGTGTGCATCATCGAGGGTGCGATCGCGTTGACGGTGACGTTGTGTGTGGCGACCTCCTTGGCGGCGGTTTTGACCAGGGACACCACGGCCGCTTTCGATGCGGAGTAGGCGGCCTGGAAGGGATTACCTTCCCGCGCCGAGATTGAGGACAAGATGGCCACCCGGCCGTAACCCTGCTCGGTCAGCGTGGGAAGTAGTGCGGCGAGGCCGTGGAAGCAGCCGTCCAGGTTGACACTCATGGTCTTCGACCAGCCCTCGAACGGCATGGCCGTGATCGTGGTTTCCGGTCCTTGGATGCCGTGCGCGAAGAGTGCGCCATCGAGGCGTCCATGGGTGGCCAACACACGGGCGAGGGTCTCGTCCCAGGCTGCACGGTCGGTCACGTCGAGAGCCGCGATGTCGCGGCCCGTCCCGTCCCCGTCCCCGACGACGTCGGTGCACACCACCGAGGCGCCTTCGTGGATGAGTCGGTCCACTGCCGCTGATCCGAGGCCACCGGCAGCGCCGGTGACGAGGATGACGCGTCCGGCGAATCGGCCGGGATAGAACGTCGAGGGGTCGGCGGTGGTGACGTGCAGGGAGTCGGTGGTGTCGACTGCGGTCATCGAATCGCTTCCGTTCGTTCGGTGTCGGCGGTGGTGATCAGCTGTTGTGTTGCGGTCATGAGTCTGTGCAAATGTTCTGTGATGCCGTGTGATTCGACGAAGGCGACGTCGGGAACTTCCACGCTGACCGGGACGTCGGGCAGCGCCGCGAGGATCTCGATCAGGGGAAACGCGCCGTCCCCGGGCACCTGACGTTTCGCGCGCGATTCGATCTGGCGGTCGGACCCGTTGGTGTCCTGACCGAGCGGCATCCGCGGTGGCGCCTCCAGGTGTGGGACCGCGGCGGGACCGTCGCACAACTGGATCACCTGCACCGCTCCCGGCGGAGCAGCCGCGAGGTCGCCGACGGTGCCCCCGGCGCGGACGAAGTGCAGGACGTCGAGCATGATCCCGCACCCGGTCTGTTCGGCCACGGCGGCGGCGGCGTGGAAGGTATCGACCTTCTGATACGAGATCGGCTCGATCGAGGCGGTGATACCGAACTCGTGGGCATCGCGCACCAGCGCAGCCAGGGAATCGGTCAGGCGATGGCGGTCGTCGTCACCGCCGATCACGTTGAGTACCCGGGCACCGAGGGCGGCGCCGGCCTCGAGCACCGGCATCCACTCACCGCGATTGCGCATCCCGTCGAGGGTGAACACCTCGACATCGAACACGCTCACACCGGTGTCCTCGAGTCGGGCGAGGGTCTGCGCCGACATCGGGGAGCCCGCGGCCATGGGGTACCGGGTCTCCGACGTGGTGGCGGGATGCACCCGCGTACCGATGGAGGTGAAGCCGCAGTCGGCCGCAGCTTCGACCAACTCGGGAGGGGGTAGATGCAGAGCCGACAGGTGGGCCAGCCCGATGGGTCGTGTCATGAACAGTCCTTTACGCGGTTTTCAAGGGTGGGAGTTGACGGACAGCTGCGCCCTACTTATGCTGTGAATCACAAATTTACTACGTAGTCATTCAAGCACTGCGCCCCCTCGGCCGCAACCGCCCCTTCGGCTCGGGCTTCACTCCTTAGAAAGAACCCCACCCATGACTGTTTCGAATGTTCCAGCCTCGGAACCTTATTCGTCCTCCGGCCGCACCGGACCGGTCGACGGCGAGGCGCCCGCACCGGCACCGACCGGCTCCCGGCGGGCGGCGATGGCCAGCACGGTCGGTGCGATCGTCGACTGGTACGACTTCTTCCTGTACGGGACCGCCGCCGCCCTGGTGTTCGGACCGATGTTCTTCCCCTCCGAGGACCCGACCGTGGGTGTGCTCGCCTCGCTGGGCTCGTTCGCGGTCGGGTTCGTCTTCCGCCCGATCGGTGGGGCGATCTTCGGCCACTTCGGTGACCGGGTCGGCCGCCGGAAGATGCTGGTGATCACCATCTTGATCATGGGTCTGGCCAGCACCGCCATCGGTCTGCTGCCCAGCTACGCCGCCATCGGCATCGCGGCCCCGATCCTGCTGGTCAGCCTGCGCGCGGTGCAAGGCATCGCCGTCGGCGGCGAATGGGGCGGAGCGGCCCTGATGGCGGTGGAGAACGCGCCGAAGAACAAGCGCAACTTCCTCGCCAGCGGGGTACAGATCGGATCGTTCCTCGGCCTACTCCTGGGCACCCTGGCGTTCTCGATCGTCACCAATCTCACCACCGAGGCCCAGTTCGACACCTGGGGCTGGCGTCTGCCGTTCCTGGTCAGCATCCTCTTCGCGCTCGTCGGGCTCTGGATCCGCAGCGGCGTCCCCGAGTCGAAGGTGTTCGCCGAGCTCGAAGAGACGAAGAAGAAGCAGGCCGCACCGCTGCTCGAGGCCCTCAGGACCAGCCCCAAGCAGATCCTCGCGATCATCGGGATGCGCCTGGTCGACCAGAGCACGTTCTACATCGGCTTCACGTTCTCGCTGGTCTACGTCAAGAACTACACCGACACCCCGCCGAGCAGCGTGCTCACCGCATCGATGGTCGCCCTCGTCCTCGCCGTGCCGACCACCTCGCTGTGGGGTCTGCTCGCAGACCGGTTCGGCGCCCGCTGGTTCTACATCATCGGCCCGCTGTGCGCGGCCGCAGCCGGTGTCCCGTTCTTCTCCGCCCTCGAGAGCGGATCGATGCCGATGATGATTCTCGGGTTCTTCATCCTGATCAACCTCGGACACAACATCTCCGCCTCGGTGCAGCAGACCTGGTTCACCGACATGTTCGACGCCCGCATCCGCTACAGCGGCGCAGGCTTCGGCTACGCCGTCGCCGGAGCCGTGGGCGGCTTCGTGCCCCTGACCGCCACCGCCCTGCTCGGCGACAGCGGAAACTGGACCCCGGTGGCCATCCTGCTCGCCGCCGCGTCCCTCGT
Source organism: Rhodococcus sp. G6(2025) (assembly GCF_058628105.1). Taxonomy (NCBI): domain Bacteria; kingdom Bacillati; phylum Actinomycetota; class Actinomycetes; order Mycobacteriales; family Nocardiaceae; genus Rhodococcus; species Rhodococcus sp. G6(2025). The sequence continues at coordinate 4,971,066 of NZ_CP179750.1, read as the reverse complement.
GGCGCTCGTGACCGGACTGTGGTCGTACAAGTGGACCGGGCAGGGCCGGCGATGACCGACACCCTCTCGTGCGATCTGCTCGTCATCGGCGCCGGAGCCGGTGGCCTCGCTGCCGCCGTCACCGCCGCCTACCACGGCGCGAAAGTCATCGTCGCCGAAAAGGCCGACGTCTGCGGCGGGGCCACCGCCTGGTCGGGCGGATGGATGTGGGCACCGCGCAACCCCCTCGCCCGCGCCGACGGCGTCGACGAGGACATCGAGTTGCCGCGCACCTACCTGCAACACCGACTCGGGAAGAACTTCGACGCCGCCAAGGTCGATGCGTTCCTGACACAAGCGCCGCGCATGGTCGGGTTCTTCCACGACAAGACCAGGCTGCAGTTCGTACCCGGAACCACCATCGCCGACATCCACGGCGGCACCCCCGGCGCCGGAACCGGACACCGATCGGTTGCACCCCAGCCCATCGACGCCTACAAGATCCCCGCCCCAGTTCGGGCGAAGCTGCGCTGGCAACTCTACGAAACCTCATTCCTCGGAATGGGAATCATGGCCGGACCCGACCTCCAGGCGTTTCTGCACGCCACCCGCTCCCCGAAGGCCTTCGCACACGCCGCAGGCCGCATCACCCGGCACCTCATCGACCTGGCCACCGCACGCAAGGGCATGCAACTGGTCAACGGCACCGCCCTGATCGGCCGGCTCCTGGCTTCGGCCGACGAACTCGGCGTCGACATCCGCATCTCATCGCCGGCACGCACGCTGACCACCGACGACTCCGGGGCGGTGACCGGGGCACAGCTCGACGGCCCCGACGGCACGGTCACCATCCACGCCGCCCGGGGCGTGATCCTCGCGACCGGTGGCTTCCCGAGCAACGTCGACATGCGCAAAAAGTACTTTCCGCGCACCCCGACCGGGCGTGAACACTGGACCCTGGCGCCCGACACCACCACCGGCGACGGGATCGCGCTCGCCGAATCCGCCGGCGGCCGGCTCGACACCACCCTGGCCTCACCGGTCGCCTACTGCCCGGTGTCGCTGGTGCCGTACCGCAACGGCAAGACAGGTGTCTTCCCGCACATCCTCGATCGCGGAAAGCCCGGTGTCATAGGCGTATTGGCATCAGGTAAGCGGTTCGTCAACGAGGCCGACGGCTACCACGACTACACCACCGCGATGATCGACGCCGTTCCCGACGGGCAGCAAGTGCGCTCGTGGCTGGTCTGCGATCACCGGTTCCAGCGCCTGTATCCGTTGGGAATGTCCAAACCGCGCCCCATCCCGGTCTGGCCGTACCTGCGCTCGGGCTACCTCAAGACCGGTCGCACCCTCACCGAGCTGGCACAGCAATGCGGCATCGACCCCGCCCAACTCCACACCACGGTCGCATCGTTCAACGACAATGCCCGACGCGGACAGGACCCCGAATTCCACCGCGGCGAAACGCCGTTCAACCGCGGCTCCGGGGACCCGGACAACCCGTTCCCGAATCCCTCACTCGCCCCACTGGAGAAGGGACCGTTCTACGCCGTCAAGGTCGTACCCGGAAGCTTCGGGACCTTCGCCGGTATCGTCACCGACGCCTCCGCGCGTGTGCTCGACGATTCCGACACCCCGATAGCAGGCCTCTATGCCGTGGGATCCGACCAGGCCAGCGTCATGGGCGGGCACTACCCGTCCGGCGGCATCAACATCGGACCCGCCATGACCTTCGGATACATCGCAGCACGACACGCCACCACCGCCACGGATTCGGAGGAGGAGTCCGGCAACACCGACGTCCGTGACGCACAACCGGCTGGTTGACACCCAGTCAGCGGTCGGACGACGCCGGCGGACGATTCGAGAACGTCACCGGCGCCGCCCGTCCTGCCGATGTTCGACGACATCAGGGCGCAGTGCTCTTTCGGCACGACCCACCCGCCCGCCGCTTCCGTAGTCCCGATCAGATCTGTGAATTCTTATGAACTCTCGTGAGTATCGCCAATGGCGCCAAAGGCGTCGCGCCACCTGGATCGAAGCCAACCGCACACGCAGCCATCCTGATACCGAGGCGGAGCACCTCATCGAGTTCGCCAGGATGTGGGCACCGTACGGGGGCGCTACCGAGGAGGAAATGCTTGTGCACTTCGGCATGACAACGTCCCGGTTCATCGAGCGATTGTGGCAGGTGATCCCCGAATCGAACTGTGCCCAAGACGAGATACGCAATTTGGCGAACGCATACCCTCACCAACGGACCGGCCACCTGGACCGCTGACCGTCCGACAGGTCGGAACCTGCGTGAAAATCAGAACGGGCAAGCCGTCGCAGGTGCGACATGTGGAATCGCCACGACAGTGGCATTCTCGACAGACCCTGACTGTCCCGGGGCGGTTCCGATGGCTGCGGCCAACTCAGGGTTTGGTTGTCTCATTTTCACATACGCGCGCTGACGATTTGGGCGTGGTAGCGACTGGGGTCGGATGATCTGGGCCAAGCCGGAAAGCGAATCTCCTGCAACTGAATCTTCGGTGCTGCGTCTAGAGGTCCTACATAGAGCACGTGTCCGGGGTCGGCTCCTGCGGATGGCTTCGGAAGCCCACTTCGCACTCGTGGCGAACAGCGCAACCGCGGTGGAGTGACGGCGATCGCTGCGGCGAGGGAGATCAGCACTGGCCCGCCGCATCAGACGATCTCCTGGGAAATGGCGTCGAAGGAATAGAGGGCGGTGTGTTGGAAGGCAGGTACGAGCGCAGGGGTGATTGTCCGGGTGGCGGCTTGGATTGGCGAGGTAGTTAATCCGTCGGCGACGGCGGCTGCAACGACTCCCCACCCGTTCAGCGGAACGACACCGACGGCCATCAGTGTCGCCGGGCTCGTCGCGGCGATCAGTATCAGAACCGGACGGATCCGCGGTGGCTGATTCTCGTGTGCGCTTCCCAACTGCGAAACTTGGTCATCGGGGAGGTTGACTCGCGATAGACCCACATCAATTGTGTTCTTCGAGACTGTCGCAACCGATCTCGTCTAGAATCTGCTTCACTCTTGCTTCGAATCGTTTGGTTGACATTCCAAAGTTGACGAAAATATCCTCCTCGGATTGACCCCCGTAGGGGGCCCATCTCCGCGCAAAGGTGAGTATGTCCTCGACTTCTCTACTGCGTTCAGGGAGTTGGTACGTCGGCGCTCTGCCTCACGTCGTCTATCGCGCCATCGACGGTAACGACGGATCTCCATCTCAACTGGTGTTGTTCGCGCAATTTGTAGATCCGGTGTTTCCCCCTGGCGTCCCCCGGTTTCGGTTGCTGACATGGCATTCTCTGTTTCGAAGTGAAGACCTGTGTCTAGTCGACCAGGTGGCGGGGGGTTAATCGCAGGTTTCGGGGTTCGGATCGACCGAATGTGTTGGTAAGGACGGTGTGTGATGATGCTGTACGGCGAGTGCCGCCAGAACGGATGGGGAGTACACCCGGTCAAGGGTCGCAGCATCGCAGGGGACGAGCGGCCGCTGCTGGTGCCGTTGTATCGCGGCCAAAAGTAGTCGTCGGTACTCGGCGACATCGATGCCGAATTCGGACTGGATCGTTCCGGGTGTAGGTTCGCCGATCGGTGCCCAGAAGATCGCGAGATCGAGGACGTCGTCGAGATGAACGCGTGGCGCCATCATGGCCGCTTTCTGGCTTGTTGCCGGAGCCGTTATTGCACCCGTGGGTGGCGTGGTGATGTGCGGTTTGTTGCGCGCGATCTCTGCGTCATCGCCTCGCGGTCATTCTCGTGTGGAGCGCGACCGGATTTTGAGGATGATCAACTCGGAATCGTTCGCGTCGCTGAGTGTGCCGAGAAGAGTGAATGGCAGACTATCTGCCAGGGGCGCCTCGTGCGCGAGTGTTTGTGCATATCAATCCTGAGGGTCTGGGATCGTGAGCTGCCTCGCGGAGTGTCGAATGTGGTGCGGGCCAGTGCTGTTAGTTCGAGCGAGAGTGGTTCCGCCTGCTCGGCAGCTACCGATGGGCGACTCTGTCGTGTCGGATCTTTGGGCTGCGACCGATTCGCCGGCGAGATGGCCCGGATTGGTACTTAGGAACTGTGCGGTGACATCAGGGTCGACGATATGCGCGGTGCTCCATCGTTCGGTTGCGTATGTTTGTGCCGCAACCGCAAGAAGCGATCCTGCATTCGGCACGCGGCGGCGCAGGACGATCGACATGACTGTGATGACGGCATGGATCAGAAGGAATAGCACTGTGAACGGTCCTGCTGGTCGGAGATTAACGATATTTCGGTAATAGTGTGTCGTTGCGCGTGATTCGCACCGTGCTGGCGCGGCCCGTGGCACGACCGGGCACGTCAGGACCGCTGTTCCTGCTCCACGACCCAGCGTACGGCCGCGCCTCACCCGGCCGGTGACGGCGTCGCGATACCGCACGACGCCGCCGGGCGAGGGAGGGGAGCTACGCGGTGGCTCTGTCGGTGGCCACGGTGTCGTCGTCGAAGGTCATTTCCGGTGCGGGTCGGCGGAAGCCCTTGGTCAGAACGGCCAGATAGACAACGCCGATCGCCAACCATACGCCGCCGATTTGGAGAGCGACGTCACCGAGCCTCGTGAGCAGATAGACGGAGACGGCGCCGCCGACGACCGGCATCACCAGGTACGAGAAGAGGTTGAGGGTGCGACCGTGTCTGTGCTCTCGGACCAGGTGGGCGATCACGCAGACGTTGACCACGGCGAAGCCGAGGAAAGCGCCGAAGTTGATGAACGAGGTGGCTGTGGTCAGGTCGAGTTTCATGGCGATGACACCGGCGGCCGCGGTCAACAGCAGGTTGTTGACCGGGGTGCCGGTCTTCGCCGACAGCCTGCCGAAGACGGCCTTGGGCAGTACGCCGTCGCGTCCCATGACGTACATGAGGCGGGCGGCGGACGCCTGCAGGGCGATGCAGGAGGCAATGGATCCGGCGATGGTGACGAAGTTGATGATCTCGGCGTACGTCTCGCCACCGACCTGGACCTTCAGATGGTAGGCGGCAGCGTCGACGTCGGCGAAAATCGCACCCGGGTGGACGAGTTGCATCATGAAGGACAGCACGAAGAAGATCGCGCCGGCGGCGATGACGCACCCGACGATGCCTCTGCCGATCGTCCTCGCCCCGCCCCTGGCCTCCTCGCCCAGCGTGGAGAGGGCGTCGAAGCCGAGGAAGGAGTACGCGGCGATGGCGGCGGCCGCAGTGACCGCGCCGATCGAAGTGCCGGAGTTCCACAGGGCGTCCGTGGCGGGCGCGGAGGAGCCGTGTTTGCCGAGGAAGACGACACACAGGGTGGCGAAGAGGACCAGCGACCCCAGAGCGATGAACATCAGGACCTTGTTGACGCGGTCCGCGAGTTTCATGCCGAAGACGTTGATGGCGGTGGTGATGCCCACCGAGACGATCAGCCAGACCCACTTGGGTATGCCAGGGAACTGGGCGTTGAAGTAGATCGCCGTGATCAGCCAGCCGACCATCGGAATGAAGAAGTAGTCGAGCAGCATCGCCCAGCCGGACAGGAAACCGATGCGGCTGTCGAGCATCTTGCGGGCGTAGGTGTAGACCGACCCGGAACCGGGCACCGCGCGCGCCATCTTCGCGTAACTCAGCCCGGTGAGCACCATCGCGAGGGTGGCGACGGCGAACGCCGTCGGGGCCACGCCGCCGCTGGTGGCGGCGACCACGCCGAAGATCGTGACGACGATGCCGGGGGAGATGTAGGCCAGGCCGAACAGGATGACGGAGAAGAGGCTCAGGTCGCCTTTCAGTCTCATGGTGTTCCCAGTTGTCTCTGTCTCGCTGTTCATCGTGGGGGCTCCTCGGTGGTGCGGGCGGCGGTCCAGGTGGCGGGGTCGATACGGCCCCCGTACAGCGGGAGTTCGAGGGGCGCGTCACCGGGGCGGAACTGGTCCCAGACGCGGTTGAGGCCAGCGGTGCCGTAGCGCCGGACGTTGCTGACCTCGTCGAGGTCGATCACGTCGGTGAGGGTGGAGTCGCCGGCATCGACGGTTTCGGCGCGCACCGTGCCCTGTGGATCGACGACGAGGCTGCGGCCGATCCCGGACGGGGCGGCGGAGTTGACGCTGGCGACGAAGACCTGGTTGGTGATGGCGTTGGCGCGGCTGAGGACGACTTCCTGCGCGCGGTCGTTCGTCGGGGTGCGGACCACGTTGACGATCAACTCTGCGCCCATCCAGGCCAGATGGCGGGAGACCTCCGGGAACCAGGTGTCGTAGCAGATGGACAGTCCGATACGGCCGACCCCGGCGAGGTCGACGACCTCGAACCGGTTGCCGGGTGCGGTCGTCTCGTAGGGGCGCCACGGGCAGATCTTGCGGTACGCGGCGAGGCGCTCGCCCTGCGGCGAGTAGACGGCTGCCGTGTTGTGGACGCGACCGTCGGCGCCGCGTTCGTAGACGCTGCCGGGTACCAGCCAGATGCCCAGGTCGCCCGCGAGTTCGGCGAGGGCAGCGTCCCGTTTGCCGTCGAGCGGCTCGGCGGCCTTCTCCGGCGCGGCCGGAACGCCTGGGGCGCTCTCGCCGAGGTGTAGCTCGGGGTAGACGACGAGGGCGCCTGGTGCGCGCAGCTTCACGCGCCGCTCCACGTCGGAGATGAAGCCGGCGAGGTCGTCGGCCGGGCGGCCAGGCGCCTGGGCGAGGATCAGGGGCAGGGGGCGGGCCATGCGGGGAACACCAGCCAATCGAAGGTAGGGCTCTGGAGGGAGCAGTTGATGGTGGTTCAGGCGCCGGGGGCGGTGGGCCGGGCGGCCGAGGTGAGACAAGCGTGGGCCCCGTCACATATAATTTCAAATACTTTCTAGGGCTGACTTGCATGCCTTTGAGGCATGCAAGGTCATGTCTCCTCCGTCTTCCGAGAGGCCACTACCAATGGAACTACGGGTGCTGCGCTACTTCCTGACCATCGTGGAGACCGGTTCCGTCACCAAGGCCGCCGAGGAGGTCCGCGTCGCCCAGCCCTCGCTGTCGCGCCAACTGCGCGGCCTGGAGGCGTCGTTGGGCATGACGCTCTTCGACCGCGGCGGCAAACAGCTGATCCTGACCGCCGCCGGCCGGCGCTTCCTTCCGTTGGCCCGAGATCTGGTCGCCCGAGCGGACGCCGCCGAGGCCGCAGTCGGAGCACTTGCTTCCGGTCGCGCCATGCGGATCACCGTGGCGGCGCCGCCCACCACCATCACGGACGTGATCGCACCGTTCCTGTCCACCTGGGGACCGGAGGATCCGCTCGTCACGGTGCAGGCGGAGAGCCCGGCCCGTGCGTACCAGGCCCTGGGGAGGGGCGCCGACGTAGCCATTTCCACGGCGCCTCCGAGGCGCCGTTTCGCCGGGCTGCCCGTGGCGCGGCTACCGCTGTGGGCCTATGTGCGGGCCGACCACGCCTGGGCGAACCGGGACGGCGTCACGATCGGGGAACTCGCCGCGGCGCCCCTCATCGTCCTCACCCCGGCGCACGGCACCCGACGCGTCCTGGACCATGCCGTGCAGGACGCAGACGCCTCGTACGACATCGTGCTCGAATGCGACACTCCGCACGTCGCCCAGGCCATGGCGGCGTCAGGCCACGGAATTGCGGTGGTCTCCGACGATCCCCGCTTCGACCTGCACCCGCTGCTCATCCTCGACGGCGCGGGCGAGCCGCTGCAGATCCATCTGCACGCCGCGTGGGACCCCAGCCACTATGCGCTGCGCAGCATCGAGACCTTCGCCACGGGGCTGTCACGCTTCTGCGTCGAGCAGTACGGGCCTCAGGTCACCGCCCGCAGATGAGCTGGACGTATACCTGGCGGGCAGCCTGATCAGACCGGACAGGCATTGGACGGCGGCCCCGGCGGGCCCCAGGATGCGGCGATATCCGTATCTGCTGCCGGCCCCAGAGGACACACACCATGCCAAGACCGTTCTATGCCCGACGGCTGAGCCGTGCCATCGTCGTTACCGTCGCACTCGCGGCGGCGTGCACCGTCTCGCCAACGACGATCGCAGCGCCCGCCGAAGCCGTGCCCGTACCGGGCGATCCGCTCACCGGAAGCGGTGCGGTGAACCGGACCGAACTCACCGCCGGCCAACTCACCGAGGGCACCGCCACGGACACGGTCCCCGACAGCGCCTTCGCACTGCCCGCCCAGGCAGCACCACCCACCCACAGCTTCGAAGGCACCCTCACCCTCAACGGTCTCTCCACCACCGGCGGCTTCCGCGTACTGAAAGACCCGCACGGATACGGAGACACGGCGGCCACCCGGCACCTGCCACCGGTCGACATCGCCCTCGTGCAGAACGGCAGCCACCTCGTCCCTGCCAAGCGCGGGTTGCAGTACACGGGGAACCAGGCGTGGAACCTGGCGGTGGGCCCCGGCCGCGCGTGGAACGAGGACGGCGACGGCGAACGCACCCGCGCCTCACTGCCGTTCGCGCTCGTCGAACGCAACGCGAACTGCGTGCACAACGGCACCCTGATGTTCCTCTTCGACGCCACATCGGTCTCCGAAATCCGCTACCAAATCACCACGGAGACCTGCGTATACTTCCAGCTCGACATGTGGGGCCAGGTACCGGCCGACTACCGGCCCGGCCCCGTCGCCGGCGCCGAGAACCTGCGCGACGCGTACGCCTCCGAGGTCGGGGACCGGCTCCCGACCAAACCCATCTCGGCGCTGGCCACCGACTACCCGGACAGTGGGGTGGACGTAACGAAGTTCAGCGCCGGCATCACGCCGTCCGCGCTGAGCACCTTCGGCTTCTACTTCGGCGGAGTGCACTATGTGGGCAACTGCCGGACCCGGCAAGGGGAGTACCCGTTCTGCGGCCAGATGCTGTTGCCTTCGTACTCGACCGCGAAGTCGGCGTTCGCGGGAACAGCCATGCTGCGGCTGGCGAAGCGCTACGGCCCTGCCGTGGCCCAGGAGAGGCTCTCCGACCGAATCCCCGAGACCGCCGGCAACACCGCCTGGAGCGGCGTCACCCTCGACCAGACTCTCGACATGGCCACCGGGAACTACATCTCGCACGGCTACGAGACCGACGAAGCGGGCCCCACCATGGCGGACTTCTTCGCAGCCGAGCCCTACGCCGACAAGATGCGACTCGCCCTGTCCTTCCCGCGTAAGGCCGGCCCCGGCAGCCAGTGGGTCTACCACACCTCGGACACCTTCCTCGCCACCCGCGCGATGAACAACTACCTGCAGGACAAGGCCGGTTCGGACGCCGACATCTTCGACATGCTCCGTGACGACGTGCTCGAACCCGTCGGCGTCGGGCCCGACTCGCTCGTCTCCTCCCGCACCGACAACAGCCCCGGCGGAGCAGCCTTCGGCGGGTACGGCATGTTCTGGACGCAGGACTCCGTCGCCCGGTTCGCCAAGTTCCTCAACAACGACCACGGCGCCGTCAACGGCACGCAGATACTCGACCCGGCACTGCTCACGGCTACCATGCAACGCGACCCGGAGGACCGGGGCATGACCACCACCGGCGCCAAGCCCATGAAGTACCAGAACGGCTTCTGGGGCCAGGAGTTCACCTCCGCCGACAACCCCGCCTACACCAGCCCCTTCTACGTACCGTTCATGTCGGGGTACGGCGGCATCACGGTCGCGATGATGCCGAACGGCGCCACCTACTACTACTTCAGCGACAACAACGAGTTCAGTTGGAGCGCCGCCGTCGCCGAGGCCGCCAAGCTCGCGCCCATGCCCGGCGCGGCAGTTGGTGCGAGATAGACCCAGCGAACGTACCCTTATCGGCATGGGATGCGCTTCGCCTGACTATGACCGTTGACGGGGGTGCCCCACCCGAACCCCTTCCAGGTTCGATCGGAGACTTCATCCAACGCCGCGCTTGTGGTCGGCCCCACCGCCGACGACGACGAGGTCGTCGCGCAGGTCTGACCTGCGGTGAAGGTGAAATGTATCTGTGTGCGATTAAGGATGAGCATTCGAAGAAGGTTCTGGGGTGAGCGGTGGCGGATCACATGCGCACCGAACTGGTCCTCGAAGCGCTGAACATGGCTGTCGACGAACGTGGCGGAGACGTCGCAGGCGCAATCATGCGCTCGGACAGGGGAAGTCAATATACCGCCGAGATCATGAAGCAGGCGTGCGCACGGTACGGGTTGCGGCGTTCGCTGGGCGCGACCGGCATCAGGTCATGCTCGAAGCGCCTGGCGTTGCGCCGGTGTGGTGGACGCGGGTTGCTCCGCTGATCGTGGAGACGATGACCGCGCGCTGCGCCGAGTGGGTTCGCTGGTTCAATGCGGACCGGTTGCATTCGTCGAACGATCGGGTCTGGTGCGGGTTGGTTCGACATCCCTCCACTGCGTGGATGCTTCCCCGCCGTGGAGGGATGTCCTCACACTGGAGGCGTTCTCGATACGAGAAGTTTCGCAGCGACGTCATCGTCCTCGCACGCAAGGGGGACTGCAGCTGCGCCAGATTGCGACCTCGGTTTCAGCGAGGATTATTTGTGCGGATGGTTGAAAGCGCGACGACGGCATCAAGACAGGTGGCGCCTCGACCTCGAACTAAGGCGAGTCCCCGAACTGAAAGAAGCCGCCAACCGATCAAACCGCGGTTGCGTTCATGAAGATGGTGTACCGACCGGATTCGGATCTGACCGGCGTGTCCTAGCCCAATAAAGGCGGCCATCGCGTGACTCTTCGAGAGACCGACCAAAGTCACTCGATGAAGGACCACGCGATGACCACTGCCCACGATATCGACCTGCACCAGTTCCTGACCGACCGCCGCACCGACGCCAGCCCCGACCTGCTGCGCAGCCTGCTATCCACGTTCATCGACGCGCTAAACTAATGGGTGCCGAGGCCAGCAGCCTGTGCGGTGCCGATTTCGGTGAACGCTCCGACGACCGCACCAACAGCCGGAATGGCTACCGGCACCGCGACTTCGACACCCGTGCCGGCTCACTCGACGTCGCGATCCCCAAGCTGCGCTCCGTTCGTAATTCCCGGACTGGTTGCTGCAGCGCCGCAAAACGCGCCGAGAAGGCCCTGACCTCGGTGGTGGCCCCCTGTTACCTGCTCGGCGTCTCCACTCGCCGGATGGAGAAGCTCGTCGATTCCCTTGGCATCACCAGCCTGTCCAAGGCGCAGGTGTCCGTGATGGCGAAGGACCTCGACGCCCAGGTCGAGGCGTTCCGCAGCCGACCGTTGGATGCAGGCCCGTACCCGTTCGTCGCAGCCGACGCCCTGGTCCTGAAGGTCCGCGAGAACGGTCGGGTGGTGAACGTGCACGCCTGGTGGCGGTCGGGGTAAACGCCGAGGGCTACCGCGAGATCTTGGGGATCGAGGTGACCTCCGCCGAGGACGGTGCCCGGTTGGTTGGCGTTCTTCCGGTCGCTGGTCGCCCGCGGGCTGTCCGGAGTGCGGTTGGTGACCTTCCCGAAGCAGATCTGGCGTCAGACCTGGTCGAACAATCCCCAGGAACGGCTCACAAGGAGATCCGGCGCAGAACCGACGTGGTCGGGATCTTCCCCAATCGCACCACCCTGATTCGGCTTGTCGGCGCGGTACTCGCCGAGCAGCATGACGAGTGGATCGAAGGCCGCCGCTATCTCAGCCTCGACGTGCTGGCCCGCTCCCGCGGTGTCCACCCCGACGGCACCGCCACCGAACCCACGCAGGAGGTGACTCAAGCGGCGCTGACCGCATAACCACCCAGACGAGGAATCACGCGACGATGTCGTACACCACCTCACGGGACTTGACCCAAACCGCTGCGAGAATTTGAGGGCACAAGTCGCGCAGTCGCCGATCTCTCAGTAGGACGATCGAAATGAGCGCGAATCACTACCTAAGCATCGTTGATGATCTGTACTCAAATCAGATCGTCGAATACTCGATCGACTCGCGCGATGTTGCCGAACCTCATGGTGCGATCGACCGTCTGCGGACCTCTTTGATCACGCTGCCGAACGAAACCGACCGCTCGGCACACTGCGTGGCGTTAGTAGGCACCAAATAGTTCCTAATTGTCACCCAACTGTGACGGACTTAACGTCTTCGGTGACTCGATTTCCAACCGTAAGGCGGTCAGATGCAGACGAACTATGCCGAAGAAGCTGTGTTGAAAGATACAGACGATCTACTGTTTTCGCCTCTTCGAATCAATACCATGACGGTCCGTAACAGGTTTCTTCTTCCTGCCATGCAGCGTGGCTCGCGGGGTTACAAGCCAACTGTGGGCATGGCGGATACGCTGCGCTCGACCGCTGAACGGGGCCCGGGAATAATCATTTCCGAGGGGGCCGCACCAGACCATCCGGCGGGGTACTGGCAGCCGGCGTTCAGCATTCTCGGCCGTGACACCATCAAGGAATGGGGACATGTCGTCCGTGAGGTCCTCAGTACCGGCGACGTAGTCTTGTTGATGCAGCTGTGGCATCCAGGTGCCCTGCGACTGGTTGTCGACGGTATTGAGAATCCACATCCGGACCATCCTGCATGGAGCCCATCAGGGTTGATCCAGGAGGGCCGTACCAACGGTGTTGCAATGTCGAAGCAGGACCTTGAGGATACCAAAAATGCATATGTCGAGAGTTCTCTTATCGCCCAGCGGCTCGGCGCACACGGGATTGAGTTGCATTGCGCTCATGGCTACCTGTTGGATCTATTTTTGTGGCATGAAACGAATAGGCGAACCGATGAATACGGCGGTGAAACCCTAGCCGACCGCGCCGCATATCCTGCTGAAATAGTTTCGGCAATCCGTGCTGCGACGGGCCCTCAATTCATAATTTCAGTGCGTTTCTCGCAGTGGAAGGAGGTGGATTACGGAGCCAAAATCGCGGCGCATCCTGACGAACTGGGCCCGTTTCTGGAACGTTTGCAGCAAGCGGGAGCCGACGTCTTTCATGTGTCGGCTCGCAGATTCGACGCTGTCGCCTGGCCGGAACTCGACTCTAGACGGAGTGTCGCTTCCTGGGTGAAGACAATGACAGATCGCCCGGTCATGACGATCGGCAGCGTCGGGTTGTCCACCGATCTCGCGAGTGATGTCTTCGACAACCAAGACCCCGTACTGCAGGTGGAGGATGACATCATCCGTGTACGGCGCGGTTTGGAGGCCGGCGACTTCGACATGATCGGGGTTGGTAGGGCGCAGATTTCGAATCCGGACTTCGTCGAGCGCGTACGCAGGGCCGACTATTCGAATTTACGAGACTTTCGAAAATATCGCGATTTGGCCGAAGCATACGAAAGCTACTCGCATGAGGGGCAACTCGTGGACCAGTCGCGGAAGAAGGATTAATCGATGAGCCTTATATGTGAATATTTTCAAACCCTAGGAGTTTTATTGTGACAACCGGGACGCCGAAGTACTGGTGGATGGAAGGGCTTTTCAATCCCCCGCCCCGACCTACTGGTTTCTCGACAACTGATCGAGATGAGTTCGATGTAATCATTGTCGGTGCCGGAATGGCGGGAATGTGTGCTGCAATTTTGGCTCACGATCGTGGTGCCGAGGTCCTTCTATTGGAGGCATCAGATGAAGTCGGCGGTACAGCTTACAAGTCCGGCGGGGCGATGTGGATTCCAGACAACTCACTTATGCACGTCTTAGGAATTCGCGACGATCGCGATAGCGTCTTGCGCTACGTTGTCCAGGTCGCGCATCCCGACCAGTACGACGCCGATGCCGAATACTACGGCGCAGAAGAGTGGCAGTGGGAAACAATAGGCGCGTTTTACGATAACGCCGCGAAAGCGATTGATGCGCTGGTTGCGGCAGGTGCCTTCCGGGTCACCACCTGGCCATCCTTTACGGAACGGTACCCAGCCATTGTCAGCTATCACCCGGAATTGGATAACTCTATTCAAGGATTTTTACGGCATCTAGGACCAGCGCGAGAGGACGGCTCCGCTGCACCTGGAGCAGATTTGGTCGATCAACTGGGGGTAGCCGTTAGAAGCCGGGGTATCGAGGTGCGCACAGATCATCGTGTGCAGCGGCTGCTGCAAGATGAAACTGGTGCAGCCGTCGGAGTTGGGGGGACGTGGGGTGATCCCATCTACGCGAGACGAGGGGTGGTTTTCGCTAGCGGTGGCTTTGCACATAACGCGGATTTGATCGATGAATACTGGCGCGGGCCGCTTTACAGCAGTTGCGCAGTTGCCACCGCACAGGGTGATTTCATCCCTATCGCGCACGAGGCCGGAGCTGAACTCGCTCACATGCAGAATGGCTGGCTGTACGAGGACATCTTGGAAAAGGCTGCCATGAATCGCGTGAACGAGGATAAAGGTCTTCCCGTTCCGCCCGGAGACAGCATGATTTATGTCGATCGCAATGGTAACAGGGTCGTCAACGAGAAGCTTGTGTACCAGGACCGAAACCGCGTCATATGGGACCGCGACAAGAACGGCGACTATCCGAACAGGGTTCTATTTATGGTTTACGACGATTACGTCGCCCACGACACCAAGCCGACCCTGTTCTGGGATACGTTTCGCACCCCTAAACCTTACATTATCGAAGGTCAGACATGGGAGGAGATCACCGAGCGCATCGAGGCGCGCTTGAAGAGTCTCACCTCTGTCATCGGTGATTTCGAATTGTCACCTGGCTTCGCCGAGCAACTGGGGCAGACGGTCGACAGATTCAACGGCTTCGCCCGCGCGGGTGTCGACGAAGATTTCCACCGTTGCGAGAACATGTCCGAATACGACTGGCATGGCATCCCGAGGCCAGGTAACGAAAAAAATCCGGGAATGTTTCCGTTCGCCGAGACCGGGCCATATTACTGCGTGCTGATCTGCGGGATGGTGCTGGACACCAACGGAGGGCCCAAGACGAATTCGAACAGCCAAGTCCTGCGTTCGGACGGGTCCGTCATTCCAGGGTTGTATGGGGCCGGAAACTGTGTTGCATCAATAGCCGGTGATGGCTACTTATCTTTAGGGAGCACACTCGGACCCGCCGCCACATTTGCGTACCTCGCCGCCGAAAGTGTAGTGCAGGAGGCACCGCGCGATACTGAAGCTACTCGTGCGCGGTACACTGCAGATACGTTGACGACCAGCCAAAACAGCTAGATATTCACTCGAATTCAGCAGCTACGGTCAGCGTTGCGTGTTAGCATGAATCGATACTGACACGCAACGTTGGCCCATAGTTCCGCCAATCGAGACAGTCTCGAGCGGGACCAAAATCGCCCGAGAGGTCGCGTCGGTCTAAAGGGAGTAACCTATGGGCGCGGATTATGAATCGCACCGTCTTTCCGCAGTGGATCGGATGATGACAAGGATTCGTGAACTTCTCCAACAAGCACCTGCGGTAACTGACGAATCCGAGGAAATATTCGGATTCGTAGCGGCGCTGCTTGTCGAATTTTCTTGGAATCGCAGTGCGCCGGTTGTGGGCATCGTAGGACACGTTGGCAATTACTGGAGAAACTGGCTCTTAGTCATATTACGTGTCGGACCATTGCGTCCGTCGATGATTCAGCGGCTACTGGACACAATGGACCCGTCACACCCGTTGTCGCAGAAAATACTTACGCACAATCTTCGGATGCTCGAACGCGATGGACTACTAAGCCGGACCGTGGTCGCCGACGCGCGGAAGCACGTGGTGTATGACCTCACGCCACTAGGTCGGAGTCTGTCCGACCTAGTGATGAACCTGATCGAGTGGGGATATGCGCGATCAGACCAAATCAATTGCGCACGTGCAGAATACGATGCATCTAACCACGGTGGCGGCGCAGGCGAAGTGTGAGCTTCATCCAGACCGGCCTCCACGGGTTATCCGCATCTGGTTCTCGGCGAGTAGACCATCGAGGCGCCGGGTATCGGCAATCATGTCGCGACGCATCAACGCCGCATAGCGGGCGTAGAAACCCTGCACGACCCTTCGAGAGTTCCTGCGACGCACGCCACAACGACCAGGGCTCCAACTAGGGGATCCCTTCAGTTACAGTCCGTGCGTGAGGCGTTATCGCTGGCTGTGGAAGGCGTGTGTGGTCGCGAGCGCCGTTGCAGTCCCTCGGGTGTTTTGTTGGGAGACGCTTACGACAACGCTGTCCTCGGTGCGACGGTCACCGTCCTGCTAGGTGCTGCGGTGTTCTTTGGAGTGGTTACTATTCGGGGCGGCATGCACAGCTCCGTCGACGAGGAATCGCCCCAGTGGTGCTCGTGCGGACCCGAATCGTAAGGGCCATTCCTGAAGTAGGCGTGTGACGGAGCAGACAGTCAAAGCTTTATCCTAAATGGTCGCTGTGGCGGCTCGCCGCGGATAGGCCGGCCGCGCACCGATTCCGGGCTCACCGTGGTTGGTGCGGAGGCCCGCCGTTCGCCTGCCGCAGCCTTGGGCGACTGGCGGCAGTGAGATCTCACCAGCGGTGCGTCACGGTTCAGCAGGTGGGGTCTCTTGCTGTCAGCCATCGATTGGTTCGGAGATCGGCACCGGCCTGAGGCAGCCCCGGATAGCGCATTTATACAGGTCGGTCTCCCTGAGTAGACCTTCGAGGCTGGCGTAGATGTCTTGCCGCACGTCACACGGTCCGTATCGATTGGATCCACTCGCCTCCCATGACCCAATCCCGAGCTGAACACGGCGCGGTGCCCCCACCTGCGAGATCGAATCGCGGTGGCGGTTACCCGGAGATCCGTATCAGGATTTGAATGGCATGGAGCCGCAGAATCCCATGCTTGCGGGCATAGCACGGCACGTTGCCTTGGCCGTAGGTTGTGCGGAAAGGCTCCGCTGCGTCGTGAGTTCGGAGAGTTCGAGGAGGCTGATCGGTCAAGGAGACGGTCATTTCTCTGAGCGCATATGCCTCGCACGGAGCGGATAGCTGTTCGGGGTGTCTGCCCCACATACGCTATGCAAATGTCCTCCTATGCGAGGCGAGGTGCAGATACCAACGCGACGACGGTGTCGGGCACATCCACGATCGGATGCCGATGGGCGTGGACCCGGGAAACTGGCCCTCTGGCTCGACCTAACCAACACCGACGTCGACTACGCCTAGCCCGCTCCGTGATGGCGCCCGGCACCCGGAAGCCTTGGCCACCTGACCGGTGTCCAAGACCGTCAACAACGTCCGGATCGATGGCAAAGACCTCGTGAAGCCGACCGCAAGCCGAGGACGACATGGTAACCACGGTGTGACCCTCGTGGAGTCTCGGCGGAGACCCACTTCGGAACCGCCAGGCGCCGTCGAAGAGGCTGACGATGGCACGGTGCCACAGAAGGGGAAATGCCGTCTCACCTCGACCGGATACGACCCACCTTGCGTGGCGTCCCCGGATCAGTGCCTGAGGCGGCCCTGGACGCCCGCGGTTCTGCGGTCTCGATCATGCATCTCACACATGGTTCGCTAGAACTTCGTGCTATTGCCCACGTCACTCCCAGCAACGAAGCTTGCAACGTGCGTCGCTCGACTCCGGCTCATGCTGACCCCGTCAAGCCGCACCGCATGGACAAAGATTCGTGATCTACAACCGGAGGAAGATGTGACCCAAATTGTCATCAGTGGAGCCTCGGGCGATTTGGCTCGCCGCGTGACGCAAGGTCTCCTCGAAAGAGCTCCTCTGTGCAACCTGACACTTGTGACTCGATCGCCCGAGGCAATCGAAGCAGGCGGCCCGAACGTCAGCGTGCGGAAGGGCGATTACGAGAAGCCCGAGCTATTGGACGAGGCGTACCACGGCGGAGACATCCTGTTTCTCATCAGTGGGCTCAATCTCGGGCGGCGGACAACCGAACACCGTAATGCGATCCGCGCCGCAGAGAAGGCGGGGATACGCCACATCGTCTACACATCGGTCGGCGGAGTACAACCCGGCAACCCGGCGCTCTCAGCCATCGACCATTACCAGACCGAGCTCGATCTCCGAGCGAGCGGACTGTCGTACACGATCCTGCGCAACGCGCTCTACGCGGAGATCGTCAGTGCGATCTGGCTGGCACCTGCCGCACGCGACGGCGTACTCGAAATGGCCACCGGCCACGGTTCCTTAGCGCCCGTCTCCAAGGTGGACGTCGCGCGCTGTGCGACCGCAATCCTCGCCGACCCCGCCGACCACGATGGCGCTGTCTACGAGATCACCGGTCCTGAACTGTTGAGCATGGACGACATTGTCCGACTTGGTTCCGAGGTCTTCGGCACAGAGATCGCCTACAAGCCGGTATCGGAGGAGGAACGGCTGCAGTTCTTCGACTCGGTCGGTCTCCCGCGGACGTACGACCCGAACATGCCCCCCAGCGCCGAAGGCCACATGTGGGCCAGCGACGAGCTGGTGTCGGCCGATCTGGCGGTGGCCCAGGGCTACCAAGCACTGCTGTCCGGACATGTCGAGCAGATCACGGGGGAGGCGCCCGCGCCGTTGCGATCCGTCCTCGAAAAGGTAAAGGACACCCCGTACGACCGAATCGGTTCGGCGTCCTGACCGCTCGCACCCCGAGCGGAACCACATATCACGTCAGTGCGATCAGAAAGAGAGTAATAGCGCCATGAGTGTCGACCATGCGGTCCAGCAAGGCCCCGGAGCAGCGTCCGTCGGTGACGTTCCTTCCTACCCCGACGTGCCGACCTACCTGAACATCCTAGGTAGCCTCCATATCTGGGAAGGCGACGGGTGGAAGAAAGAATCGATGTCGTGGAAAACCGGCGCGTACATCGCGTCGAATCTCAGCGGCATCCCCGAGTTCACCTTCAGTGGACCCAACGCGCGGGCCTTGCTCTCACGGCTCAGTATTAACAACGTCGACAAATGGCCCATCGGCAAGTCCAAGCACCTCGTCATGCTCGACGAAAACGGATACATCGCCAATCACGGTCTCACAGTGCGCGACAGCGAGGACTCGTATCGCCATTTCGCGGCGATGCCCTGGGCCCTCTTCAAGGCCCCGTCGCTGGGACTAGACGTAGAAATCGGTATGCGGGACATCTTCATCTTTCAGGTGGCGGGCCCGAAGTCGCTGCAGATACTCGAACGCCTCACGGGTGAATCGTTGCGCTCCTTGCAATTCCTGGGCATTCGGCGAATCCAGGTACCCGGAATCGATGCCACGGTGGAAATCGAACTGTCGCGAATCGGGATGTCGGGGACCCTCGCTTACGAGGTGCGTGGCCCCCTCGAACACGGACCAGCGGTGTTCGACGCCGTGTACCGGGCGGGCGAGGATTTCGACATCACGCGCCTGGGATGGCGGACTTACGTCGTGAATCACACCGAGGGTGGCTTCCCTCAGCAGGGTTGTACCTTCCTCCCTGCTGCTTTCGCCGACCCGGAATTCGTCTCTCATCCCCTCTTCGGAGCTGCTCTGCCGCCCAAGCAGGTGAGCGGCCAATTGAGTGGGAGCGCAAATCCCACCGACATCACGGCGCGACTCCGCACCCCCTTCGAAGTCAACTGGGGCTGGATGGCGAAGTTCGACCACGACTTCCTGGGCCGGGAAGCCCTCGAGGCGGAGGCTGCCGCACCGCGCCGCAAGACGGTGGTCCTCAGGTGGAACAAGGAAGACGTACTCGACGTGTTCGCGTCGCAGTTCGAGCCCGGGGAGGAATACCGGCACTTCGAGTTCCCGACGACGCCGCAATCACCAGCGGGCGACCATGCGGACATCGTCACCAAGGACGGCAAGCAGGTGGGTATATCATCGCTGGCCGTCTACTCCTACTACTTCCGCGAGATGATCTCCCATTCCACCATCGACATTGAACTCGCCGAGATCGGCACTGAAGTCGTCCTGCACTGGGGCAACCACGGCGAACGAATCAAGCAGATTCGCGCGACGGTGGAGCGGTTCCCCTACCTCGACCTCCCGGCGAACAAGGATGTCGATCTGGAGTCGTTTCCGTCAGGAGTCGTCGCGCACTGAGTGCATGACCGACTCCGACCTACTCGTCCCGTCACACGATCCTGGCGGCGACGACCACTTCACACGAAAGGACAACAGCACGATGTCACGAACCAGTCGCGACGTGGTCGACCTCGGCACTTTGATCGTGCAAGGCGACGACCGTCAGGGAATCGTCGCGGCGGTCTCGTCCTTGCTCGCGAAATACGGCGCGAACATTGTCTCACTGGACCAGCACTCGACCGACCCTGCCGGCGGCAGATTCTTCCAACGCACGACGTTCCACTTGGAGGACCTACCGGCACAGATTCCGTCCCTGTCCGACGAACTCGACAACGTTCTAGGCATGTTGGGACAGTCGTACAGGTTGACTGAAGCTCGCAAGCCGAAGCGCGTCGCCATCATGGTGTCCAAAACGGATCATTGCCTCCTCGACCTCCTATGGCGGCAGCGTCGTGGCGAAATCCACATGAACGTGGGGATGGTCATCGCGAACCATCCCGATCTCGGGGACGACGTTCGCGGATTCGGCATTCCGTTCATCCACATCCCCGTAAACCGGGCGTCACGGGCACAGGCGGAGGCGGAGCAGTTGAAGCTTCTCACCGACAACGTCGATCTCGTTGTCCTCGCTCGCTACATGCAGATTCTGTCCGGTGATTTCTTACAACAGGTGGGAGTGCCGGTAATCAACATTCATCACTCATTCCTGCCCGCTTTCATCGGTGCGGGGCCGTATCAGAAGGCGAAAGATCGAGGCGTCAAACTGATCGGCGCCACGGCCCACTACGTGACCGAGGACCTCGACGAAGGGCCGATCATCGAGCAGGACGTCGTGCGGGTCTCGCACGTGGAGACTGCAGCTGAGCTGCAACGAAGAGGTGCGGACGTTGAGCGCCAGGTGCTTTCTCGCGCCGTTGCCTGGCACTGCGAGGACCGGGTAATCAGAGACGGGAACCAGACCGTTGTCTTCTGATTCTCGTCTAACCACGGTAGGAGAGGGAGTCGGCATGTCGGCCCGATTGCTGAACGGCCGCGAGGTGTCGCGAGTCATGCGCGAAAAGCTTGGGACCCAGGCACAGCAATACTCGAGGGACTTCGGTCGGCGCCCGGTTCTGGCGACGGTACTGGTCGGCGACGACCCCGCCTCGCACACCTACGTGCGTATGAAAGCCGCTGCCTGCACCGAGGTCGGTATCGAATCGCGCCGAGTGCATCTCGACGCGGGGTTGAGCACGAATGCTGTCTGCGCGGAAGTTCGGGCGCTGTCTGAAGACCCCAATGTAGATGGGATTCTTCTGCAGCACCCGGTGCCACCCGGAGTGGACGAACGCGCTGCGTTCGACGCCATCGATCCGGCGAAGGATGTCGACGGTGTCACCCGAGACTCGTTCGCGGCCATGGCATTGGGAACCGCGGGCTTCGAATCCGCAACCCCCGGCGGCATCATGAGATTGCTCGATTCGTACGCCATTGCACTCAGTGGGCGGCACGCAGTCGTGATAGGTCGCAGCCCGATCCTCGGCAGACCGATGGGAATGCTTCTGCTGGCTCGTGACGCGACGGTAACCTACTGTCACTCACGCACTGCGGATCTGAGCTCCCACGTCGAGTCGGCCGACCTAGTCGTGGCGGCGGTGGGGTCCCCCGGACTGGTCCGAGGCGAGTGGATCAAACCCGGTGCTGTCGTGATCGACGCAGGCTACGCGGACAACAAAGGTGACGTCGACTTCGACTCGGCGTCTCGCAAGGCGTCATACATCACGCCTGTGCCAGGGGGCGTCGGCCCGATGACCATCACCACGCTGTTGGAGCAGACAGTCCGCGCCGCGCGAGAGCGCTCCATGAGCTGATCGATTTGTCCGGGTGTTCTCGTGCAGCGAGACGACTGCCGGAACGGAAATCCTCGTTCTTGCGCCGACCTGTACGCGCCTTGCCGATTCTGGTTGTCGTCGTCGTTGTCATGCGGCAGCGCGAGAACCGCCCACTGCAAAACGCTGTCCACGTCAGTGCGGTACTGGTCGGCTTGTTCAAGAATCGAGGTCATCGCTTACTCAGGCCAATCCGGCGCCGGCGCGTTCCGAACGGGACCACACAACTGAGATGGACGCCTCGGCTCGTGGGATCGGCGATATCCTGGGGGAACATCGTCGAGAGGTGAGCAATGTGGCGTTCGTTGGCCGTGCCTCGAGCGGGATGAATCGATGTAATCGATGACTGATGTCGATCCGTTCGCGACGCAGCGCGACGTGGCCGGTTCGGTCACGGCGGAGCTGGCTGCTGCCGGATTCGAGGACGCCCAAGAGATCGGCAGCGGAGGGTTCGGCGTCGTCTACCGCTGCACGCAGGCTGCGCTCGACCGCACCGTAGCGGTGAAGGTCCTCACCGTGGACCTCGACGAGGAGAATCAGGCACGGTTCCTGCGCGAACAGCGCGCGGCAGGAAGGTTGACCGGACACCCCAATATCGTCAACGTTCTCCACGCCGGTGTGACCGACAACGGTCGCCCCTTCATAGTGATGCCGTACTACCCCCAGGATTCTCTCGATGCGCAAATCCGACGTCGCGGACCGCTTCCACTGGACGAAGCGCTGCGGCTCGGAGTGAAAGTAGCGGGCGCCCTGGAGACCGCGCACCAACTGGGAATCCTTCATCGCGATGTCAAGCCCGGGAACATCCTGTTCACCGACTACGGTGAGCCGGCGCTGGCAGATTTTGGGATCGCCCACATCTCTGGCGGGTTCGAGACCACTGCGGGCATCGTGACGGGTTCACCGGCGTTCACCGCCCCCGAGGTCGTGGCCGGCCAACCAGCCAGTCCAGCCGCCGACGTCTACGGTCTCGGTGCGACACTGTTCGCCGCGATGACCGGGCACGCAGCGTTCGAGCGCCGGAGCGGAGAGCAATTGGTCGCCCAGTTTCTCAGGATCACCACAGAACCCGTCCCGGATCCCTGCGAGCACGGCGTTCCGCACGATGTCGGTGCGATTATTGAAGTTGCCATGTCCGCAGACCCGGGGCGTCGTCCGTCCGTCGCGGAACTGGGTCAGCAACTCGAGACTTCCCAGCTTCACCACGGGTTCGCGGTCGACAAAATGGCCCTTCGCACCGAAACGGGAGTGACACGAGAACATGAAAGTAGCCCGCCGATACGCACACATTTACCCGCGGCAACAGATACGTTAGCCGGACGCCGGGGGTCCCCCACAGGTCGTCTGCCCCTGGAGTTGACCAGCTTCGTTGACCGCCGCACCGAACTAGCAGAGGCGAAGAACGCGCTGTCGACCTCGCGACTGGTGACGTTGACTGGGATCGGTGGGGTCGGCAAGACCCGGCTGGCGTTGCGGGTCGCCACCAAACTGCAGCCCGATTTCCCTGACGGTGCGTGCCTGGTCGAGCTAGGTGAGCTTCGTGACGAGTCACTGTTGGTGGGCATGGTGGCGAGTGCGTTGGGACTACGCGACCAGTCGACGAAACCAATACACGAGGTACTCGTCGACTTCCTCGTCCCCCGCAAACTGCTACTGATACTGGACAACTGCGAGCAGATTGTGGATGCGGTGGCCGAGCTCACCGAAACCCTGCTACGCAGCTGTCCCGAGCTTCGGATCCTCGCGACCAGCCGTGAAGCACTCGACATCGGCGGGGAAGTGGCGCAGCTGATCCCGCCGCTGCCTGTACCGGATCCCGATCACCTGCCCAGAGGGCTGCCCCGCAATGACGCGGTAACGTTGTTCGCCGAACGGGGAGCCGCCGCCGTCCCGGGGTTCGCAGTCACCGAGGCCAACAAGGTCACCATTGCCCGGATCTGCCGGCGCCTGGACGGGTTGCCCCTAGCGATCGAATTGGCTGCGGCCCGGATGCGGGTGATGACGCCCGAGCAGATCGAGCAGCGGCTGACAGACCGTCTCGCGCTGCTAACGCGCGGCAGCCGGAACTTACCTTCACGGCAGCAGGCGTTACGAATGTGCATCGACTGGAGCCACGGATTGTGTAGGCCGGTCGAGCAACGGGTGTGGGCTCAGCTGTCAGTGTTCGCCGGCAGCTTCGAAATTGATGCTGCAGAACAGGTGTGCGGCGGTACCCTGACATCGGAGGCGCTACTCGATACCGTGACCGGCCTGGTCGACAAGTCGATTGTGACCCGGGTGGAGTCGGGCGACACGGTACGGTTCCGGATGCTCGATACCGTGCGCGACTACGGCCGCGAAAAGGCGCACGAGACCGGTCAATATCCCGAACTCTCCCGCCGACACCGAGATTGGTACGAGCAGTTGGTGATCAAAGCTGAAGGTGACTGGATCAGTCCCCGACAACTCGCGTGGATCAACAGACTCGCGCTGGAGCAGCCGAATCTGCGAGAGGCGCTTGAATTTTCGGCGTCCGATAGTCCCGAAGCCGGAATTCGCATCGCAGCCGCGCTCTACCACTACTGGTATACCCGGGGGTTGTTCAGCGAGGGGCGGCGCTGGCTCGAGCGCCTCCTCGCCTGTCAGACCGGCGCACTTACCCGAGACAGGGCCAAGGCGTTCTTTGCGTGCAGCCTCCTGGCCGGCGTGCAGGGCGATCTTCGCGCCCAGGCCGCCTTGGTAGAGGAGTGTCGCACTCTCGCCAGCCAGACGACCAACCCGATGCTACACGCTCACCTCGATCTGGCCGCGGGGGCCTTAGCACTGTTCAGTGGGGATCTTCCCGGCGCACGCTCGCATTTCGAGAATGCCATCGAGGCGGAAGCCACACAGGGAGACCTCACCTTCCAAGTCATTGCTCTCGGCCCCCTTGGAACGACTTACGCACTACTGGGCGATACGGAGCGGGCCATCGAATGCTACGAGCGCCTCCTCGCGATCACCGAGTCGCGGGGAGAATTCGTGTATCGGTCGTATGCAATGTGGGCGTTGGCTGTTGCGGTTTGGCGGCACAATGACCGCGCGCGAGCGGTACGGCTACTCGAGCAGGCACTGCAACTCGGTCGGAAAGTTAAAGACTGGTTGAGCACCAGCTGGTGTCTGCAAGCGCTGGCATGGATCGCAGCCGAGGAACACAACCCCCGCCGTGCGGCCGTATTGTTGGGAGCCGCAGAGCAGCTGAGCCGATCGGTGGGAAGTCCAACAGTGGTGGTATCCGCCCTGGTGGTCTACCAGGAGGAGTGCGAAAAGCAGACCCGCCAGGCGATGAGCGGGCAGGCGTTCGCCACGGCCCACGAGCGCGGTGGGGCACTCGGTTTCGACGCTGCCGTCGCCTACGCGCTGGGCGAGCAGGTTCCGCCGACATCGATATCCGCTCCTAGCTCGACGAAACTGACGAAGCGGGAACATGAGGTCGCCGAATTGGTCGCCGAAGGGTTGACCAACAAGGAAATCGCTGCTCGCCTTGTCATCTCGCCACGCACCGCGCAGGGGCATGTCGAACACATCCTGACCAAGCTGGGATTCGGCTCACGCGCACAGATCGCGGCATGGGTCGTCGAATCGCACAATAGGCCCTCCTGAACCACCGACCGACACTGGACTGCTGAATGCCGGCCTGGCGTACAGACAAGATCGACGATGCCGCGGTCGAACGCGCTTGTCGCGTAGCGCAGATGAATCGGCTACAACACCGCACGTCCTCCTGTGTCAAGCCCCTAGATCGGAATCCGCGGTGTCATTGGGGTTGGTGGCACCAATTACCTCACTGGCTCTCTCGGCACCGAGCACATAACGTACGGGCTAGAGTCTGGTCCTGGATTGTTGGTCGTGCTCGGGCATGTGGTGACATGGGGATACGCGCATTCGAATCGCGGCCTCCGGTTCCCACTTCCACGCTCGTATGAGGAGGAGCGGCACGTGACTGCGATAGTGCTCGCGGGACCGGGTAGCGCCAGACAACGCGAAGGGCACGCTCTCGGCCGACCGCGGAGTGCCTGCCCTTCGTCCGTATGTGTCGCGTAGGTCAGTGCTGGTATGTCGCCAGGTCTCGGTCCTTGCTCTCCTTCGTCAGGACAATGAACACTGAACTGACCACGGCGAGCGCGATCATGTAAGCCGCCACCAGGCCTGTGCTGCCGTCCGTAGCAGCCTGCAACGACACGAGGATTACGGGGGTGAAACCCGCGCCGAGGAGCGTGGCTGCCTGGTAGCCGAGAGAGGCACCCGTGTACCGAGCGGATGTGCCGAACTGTTCGGCGATGTACGCAGCCATCGGCCCGAAAGTCGCCGACTGGAACACGCTGAAGCCCAACACGAAAGCGAGTGCTACCAGTACCACGTTCCCGGAGGACAGCATGGACAGGATGGGGACGACGAACACCGCGAACCCGGCGAGGCCGGCCAACATGACCGGCCGACGGCCGATTCTGTCCGAGAGGCGCGCGAATCCCAGCAGTGCGAAGATGGCGATGAATTGGCAGATCGCGAAACCGATGAGGACGTCCGACCGTGTAGCACCCGACCTCGTGGCATAGCCGATGGCGAATGTCGCGAACATGATCTGTATCGCGACGCTGGCCATGCATCCCCCGGCCACGAGGACGACGTTCTTCGGACGGCGCAGGATGCTCATGAGCGGCGGCGGCGTGACCGGGACAGTGGCGGAATCGCGCTCTGTGCGCCGCGCCAAAGCCTCTTTGAAGACTGGGCTCTCCGAAACTCGACTTCTGATGAAGAGACCGAGCGCGAGGAGGACAGCGGAGAGTAGGAACGGGATGCGCCAGCCCCACAGCAGGAAGTCCTCCTCGGGCAGCACGGCCACGATCGCGAGTGCGATGGTGCCCAGCAAGGAACCGGTGGGTGCTCCCGCGTTGGTGAATGCCGCGGCGAATCCGCGTCCGCGTCCACCGACGTGTTCCAGCGACATCAGTGTGGCGCCGCCCCACTCGCCTCCGATGGCGATGCCTTGGCTCACGCGTAGCAGGACGAGAATGATCGCGGCCCAAGAGCCGATGGCTGACGCAGGAGGAACGAGCCCGATCAGGAACGACGCGCTGCCCATCACCGTCATCGAGACGAGCAACATGGACTTTCGGCCATATCGGTCCCCGAAGTGACCGAAAATTATGCCGCCGAGCGGGCGCGCGAGGTATCCGGCGGCGAACGTCCCCAGGGATGCGATGGTGCCGGCTACAGGCGTGAGATCGGAGAAGAAGACGGGCGCGAACACGATCGCCGCAGCAGTCGCGTAAAGCAGGAAGTCGTAGTACTCGATGGTGCTGCCGAGGTAACTCGACAGCACCACTCGTCGAATCTCCTTCTTCTTCGTGTCGGCGTCGGTGACGAGCGGCGGGTCCATGCTGGGAGTTGGTCGTAGTGGGGTCGGATCGACGGGTGAGCTCATGGTGCCTTCCTTGTGGGGAGTTCGAGGGCGCGCGCTGCTGCGTAGTGATCGCTCGAACCGGAGGCAACGGCGGCGGGAGACAGTCGCGGGCCGCGGTGCGCCGGCCGCCCCCGCCCGGCTCGGATGCTGCCGCCGGGCGAGCCGAAGGTGACGGACATCTGGTGAGAGAAAGTGGTGCCGAGACCCGTGTTTTCAGGAGATGGCGGCGTCGATCTTGTCGTAGCGGACCTCACGCACCCGCTCCATTACGGAACGGAGCGGCTCTGGGGCACGCCCGGTGATTTGCTTTACGTGATGGCTCAGAAGAGCCTGGTAGCCCTGTGCGACAGCCACTTCGGCGGAGACAAGTTCGTCGCTGGCCCATAGGTGCCCGTCCGGGCTAGGGGGCATGTTCGGATCGTAGGTGCGGGGAATCCCGATCGAGTCGAAGAATGCCAGCCGGTCGCGTTCGGTGATCGGTTGATACTCGATCGGTGTCGAGTGGATCTGCGCGCCGAGGGCTGCGATCTGATGAAAGTCCAGCAATTCCGGGCCTGTGATTTCGTAGACCGCGCCGACGTGGCGGGCGGGGTCCATGAGACAGGCGGCAGCGCTACGCGCGACGTCGCCCTTCGCAACGGGAGCCAGAAGCCCATCCCCGGTTGCCTGGGCCAAGATTCCTGACGGCACGGCGGGTGCCACCAGGATGTTGCTGACGATCTCCGCGTAGAGGGCGTTCCGCAGAATGGTGTACTTGAGCCCCGACGCGCGGAGATCCAACTCCGTCTGATGGTGGTCGATAGCGGACAGCGCAGGATTGCCCGGCTGCACACCGCCGACCGAGGTATAGACGATGTGACCGACGCCTGCCTTTTGAGCTGCTTCGATCGCGCCGCGATGCTCGGAAATTCGACGTCCGAGGTTGAGGCCGCTGATGAGGAAGAGTGTGTCGCCGCCTACGTAGGCTTCCTGGACAGAGGCTGGGTGCTGGTAGTCGCTATGCCGGATCTGCACAGTGTCGGAAGCGAGGCCAGCCAGTTTCTCCGGTGTGCGGGTGGTGAGGATCAGCTCCCGGTGCGGATCGGCTGCGAGCAATAGGCCCGTTACCCTCCGGCCTAGGTCACCCGATGCTCCGCTGATGATAATTCGACTCATGTGCACTCCTCGTATGCACGGCCCTGATCCGCTGGGCCGCCTTCGCTCAAACTGGTTGTGATGCAAGCTACATCGGACCACCGTCTGTGGCGTGGGTCCACATCCAAAATTGTCGTCGTTGTCATGCGCGGTGAGTATCGACCGCAGCCGATGTGTTTGGCGTATGAGGTCCGCAAACTTTGTGCCATTGCGACGAGGCGGTCGGCATCACATGCTGGTGTGGTCCGACGTGATCGCAGTCACTAGCAGCAGCCTGATCGCGTCCTACCGAGTGAAGAGAGACATAACATGGCACAGCTCGCCAGCACGGAACTGCCGGATCGCGACAAGATCCAGGTCTCGGATGCCGACCTCGTCGCCCGGGCTGCGGCCCTCGTCCCGCTCATCCGCGAGTACGCGGAACAGGGAACCAAGGACCGCCACATCGCACCCGAGGTGATCGACGCAATCTCGGAGGCGGGCTTGTTCCATCTCATGGTTCCCACGCGCTGGGGAGGCCAGGGAGCGTCGTTCAAGACTGCGGTCGACGTGACCGCCGAAATCGCCCGCGGTGACGGCTCGACCGGTTGGGTCACCGCACTCATGATGGTGGCGACCGGCTTCGCTAGCACGTTCTCCATGCAGGCGCAGGAAGATGTGTTCGGGGTGAACCCGAACGCGAGGATCTGCGGGATCTTCTCCCCGGGTGACCGCAGCGAGCCCGTCGAAGGGGGCTACCTGATGAGCGGCCGCTGGCCCTACGCCTCGGGCTCCTTCGCCGCCCAGTGGGCCAGCCTGACGATCACGCTGGAGGATGGTGAGCAGGGAATGGCGCTCGTCCCCGCAGAAGCCTTCACCATCGAACCGACGTGGTTCGTCGCCGGCATGCAGGGAACGGGTAGCGACACCGTTGTGGTCAAGGACCACTTTGTCCCGGAGTACCGCGTGCAGCGAGTGAAAGACATGTTCGCGTCGAACTTCCGCTCTCCGTTCACCGAGGAGCGGACGGCATCGATGCCCTTCAACGCCGTTGCCGCCGGCATTCTGGTTGCGCCGCAGATCGGACTGGGACGTCACGCCCTCGAGTTGACACGCGCGAAGCTTCCGCTGAAGCCGGTCGCGTACACGGCCTACCGCCAAGCCAAGGAGTCGCCTACCCACCAGATCGGTGTCGCGAAGGCGGCCACCAAGCTGCGCCTTGCCGAGATGTTGATGGCTGGCATGTGCTCTGACATCGACACCGCCGCCGAAAGCCACCAGCTGCCCAACTTGGAGGTGCTCGCGCGCATCCGCAACGACACAGGCGTGGTGGCGGAGCTGATCAAAGAAGAGATCGACTACCTCCTCACCGCGAACGGTGCCGGCTCGTTCGCCGACGTCAACGTGCTCGGACGGGTGTGGCGCGACAGCGAGACCGCGGCCCGGCACGCACTCGTGACACCCGAGATCGGGCGCGAAGCGTACGGACGTCAGCTCCTCGGAAACGATGATCCGACCATCGGATTGTGAGATGACGATGACCTCCGCCGTCGAAGGGAAGGTGTCCGATGTGCTGAGCCCAGCCGATTACAGACGGGTCATGAGTCACGTCCCAACCAGCGTCTCGATCATCACCGCGATGACCGACGCGGGACCCACCGGAATGACGGTGGGTACCTTCACCTCCGTCTCGCTCGACCCGCCGTTGGTCGCGTTCTACGTGGACCAGGGTTCCACGACCTGGCCGGTGCTGGCTGAAGCCGAGTACTTCGGAATCAACATCTTGAGGTCGGGATGCGGAGATGTGTGTCGGGCGTTCTCGCGACGTGGGCAGGATCGCTTCGCCGGTGTGGTGTGGCAGCCCTCAGATCGGGGAGTGCCCCTCCTTGAGGACGCGATCGTCACCGTGGAGTGCTCGCCGCACCGCGTCGACCGCATCGGTGACCACCTGCAGGTAGTGGGTGAAGTCGAGGATCTCATTCAGCAGGGAATCGACGAGCCGTTGATTTTCCTGCGGGGCGGTTTCGTCGACATGTCGGCAATTGCCGGCCGGTCGGTGGAGGCGTGATCTCCGAGCACCTCGAGATCCAGCTCCGTCCGGGAGCCGGCGGCGATCTCGAGGCAGCTTTCGACGAGATCCGGTCGCTGCTTCTGGCAGCGCCGGGATGCTCGGAGGCAACCTTGTCTCGGAGCGTGGATCGGGACGAGACGTATCTCCTTCGCGCTTTGTGGAACCGCGTGGAGGATCACACCGAGTTGTTCGCCGCGTCCGCTGCCGGAACGCGCGTCCGCGAGTTGATTCAGCCGCTGTGCGCTGCCGTACCACGGGTCACGCACTACGAGCACTGACTCCGCCGCGCCGTCGGGGCGGTCTCGCGTGGCGCCCTGGCATACGCAAAAGCTATGACCGGTCCGCCATATTGATATTTGTCGGATAGCTCATCCGGGTCAAGAATGTGGTGTACGACATACCGACCGCTCCTGCAGCTCAGGCGCAACGGTCGCAGCCATCCCAATCACGAAGGATTCTCGCGATGATCGAGGTCAAAGTAGATTTCGCGCGGTGTGACGCGAACGGCACCTGTGCCGCCCTCATGCCCGATGTGTTCCAGATCGCCGACAACGGCCTACTCGAGCAGGTCGCGACGACCGTGCCGGCCGACCGGGACCAGGATCTCGACGAAGTTATCCTCTGCTGCCCGATGGGGGCGATCTCGCGCGCATGAGCACACTTCACGCTTTCGACCCGTTTGCACCCGACTCGCCCAGCCACACCGGTGGTTCCGCGGACGGCGCGTCGCTCGTACAGGGCGACTACGGATACGCCGTTCTCGACTTCGACCTCGCGACCAAGGTTCTTCGGGACACCCGTTTCATCAATGCCGCCCTGACGTTGATGGAACAGTTCGGCATCACCGACGGGCCCGTCCATGACTTCCGTGCCAAGAGTCTGATCATGGCCGAAGGCCCCCGACACATGCGGCTCCGAACCCCGTTGGCGCGCTTCATGGGTCCCACCACGGTCGAAGACATCCGCGCGGTCCTGCGCGGCATCCTCGAAGACATCGATCCGGGAAAGGACGCCGCCGGACCTGTCGATTTCCACGCGGCCGTCGACCAGAAGATCCCCGCGAGGGTGTACTGCCACTTGGCGGGCGCGCCGGCCGAGGACGCCCCTGTCGTGGCCAGTCTGTCTGCGCGGACACTTGCTCTACTGCAAAGGGATCCGAGTCTTACCGAGTCAATACTCAAGGCCTACGACGAATTGTTCGATTACCTTGGCGACCTGATCGCGCGCAAGCGGCAGGCCGGACTCGGTGACGACATGCTGTCTTTCCTCATTCGTCAGGAGGCCGAAGGAAAACTGACCTCCGAGGAACTGCTCAGCGAAGCGACGGCGATGCTCGAAGCCAGCTCCGTGAACACGGCACACCAGACCGGTCTCGTGGTATGGACGCTGCTCCGTGACAGGGCGGCATGGGCCAGGCTCGTCGAGGATCAGTCGCTGATCCCGGCCGCCGTCGTCGAGGCCTGCAGGTTGTACCCCCGCCCCGGCATCGTCAGCAAGATCGCGTCGGTCGACATCGAGCTCGACGGCACGGTCATTCCCGCCGGGTCCGACGTGCACGTCGCCGTCTGGTCGGCGAACCGCGATCCAGAGCGTTTCGCGCAGCCCAACGCGTTCGACCTCGATCGAGAGCGAAACCAGCCGTTGACGTTCAGCACCGGTCTGCACGGATGCCTGGGTCAGAGCCTGGCGAAGGTCGAGATGGAAGAAGTGGTGCGCTACCTTTTGAACCACTACCCCCATGCCAGAGTCGTGGAGAACGGAACCGACATCGGACACGCCGGCGGCAGGTGGCTGGTCGGATCTCTGGCCGTGGACCTCAATCCCTCAACGACGGCGACGACATCGTGACGAGCGACTCCCCGTCGCTGACCGAGCGGCTCGCGACGTTCTGGGCTCGAACAGGCTACGACGATCTGCCGAAAGACGTCGTCGACGGAATCAAGGACCACATCCTCGATACCTTGGCCGTCGCCCTGGTCGGCACGACAACTCCCGAAGTGAGCGGTGTCGTCGACGCGCTGTCACGCTTCTCGGCCGGCGATGCCGGCAGCCTGGTGTGGGGGACCGCCACACGCCTCACCCCGGCGCACGCAGCCCTGGTCAATGGAACTTCCGCGCACGCCAGAGATTTCGACGACGGAGGCGGGCCCGGTCACGCGGGGTCGACCGTACTGCCCGCGGCGCTCGCGGTGGCCGAAAAAGCAGGGAGTACCGGTCGGCAGGTCATCGCCGCCACGGTCGCCGGTTACGACATCGGGTATCGAACCCTGCAAGCGGTCGGCGGATTCGCAGCACACACAGACCGAGGATGGCATTCGAGCGGTACGATGGGCAGCTTCGCCGCGGCGGCAGCGGCAGCGAAATGCCTCGACGCGGATAAGAATGCCTTCGCCGATGCACTGGGAATCGCCGGATCGTTCACCGGTGGGGTGTGGGCATTCATCGACGACGGTGCCTTGACCAAGCGTCTGCACCCGGGCAAAGCGGGTGAGACGGGTGTCGACGCCGCCGTGCTGGCGACCGGGGGAATCACCGGCCCCCGGCGAATATTCGAAGCGAAGTGGGGCGGCCTCTACGCTGTTATCGCCGGCGGCACCGGCCATACCGATCGGGCGCTGACTGGACTGGGGACGGACTTCAACGTCGCCTCGTCGTACCTCAAGCCCTACGCGTGCTGCCGCGGTTGCCATTCGGCCGTCGACGTGATGAAGGACCTCGTGACGAATCGGGGCCTGACGCCGGAAAACGTTCGCTCCATAGTGATCACTGCAGGTACGACCGCGGTGAACATGCTGTCGGTGTACCCGATCGACACCGTGTTCGACGCCCAATTCAGCCTTCCCTACGCGGTGAGCCTCGCGCTGTGCGCAAGCGCCCTGGGACTCGATGACTACGACCCACCACGGCTGAACGATCCGCGGATCGCCGCGACTTTCGCCAAGGTCTCCATGCGCGTCGACGACGCCATCGAGATCGAGGACGGACCCCGGTTGGACATCGAGTTGACCAACGGCGAAACCCTCGTCGTCGAGGCCGGGAACCCGACGTATGCACGTGGGTCCGCTCAGAACCCGATGACACACGACGAGGTCGTCGCGAAGGCAACGCTCTTGCTCGAACCTCTCGGAGGCGACATCGCCTCCCGGTTGGTGGCCGCCGTCGAGGCACTCGACGACGCACCCAACCTGTCCGAACTGCTGTCCGTTCTCGCCGCCGAAAGGGTGCCGACCCCATGACTTCCCCAGACAAGATCGCACGCACGGAGGTCATCTCGGCCGAACCGGTTGAGGCGATGGCTGCGCTGCTGGACATCGATGTTCCTCATGCGATCGGTGACACGGTGCCACCGATCTGGCATTGGCTCCACCTGCTTCCCCGCGACGCTGAGAGCGACCTCGGTGAGGATGGCCACCCCGTTGTCGGTATCCCCGCGCCTCCCGGCGGTGGACGCCGCCGGATGTTCGGTGGTGGCCGCGTCACCGCCTTCGGCAGTCTACGTATCGGCGAGCCCGCCACGAAGGTGACGTCCATTGCCAAGTCCGTGGACAAGGTGGGACGCACCGGCGCCCTGACGCTCGTCACGGTTCTGCAGGAGATCACGCAGGGCGGTGAACTGATCATCCGCGAGGAGCAGGACATCGTCTACCGCGAGGGAGGGTCGACCCCGCTTCCCACGCCTGCTCCGTCGTCGGCCCAGGTGAACGGCCCCACGCTGTCCCTCGCTGTCGACGAGAAACTGTTGTTCCGTTTCTCGGCACTGACTTACAACACGCACCGCATTCACTACGATCTCGATTGGTGCCGCCGAGAGGGATACGACGGCCTGGTGATCCATGGGCCGTTGCTAGCCTTCATGATGGCCGATCACATGCGTCGACAGGACATCTCGTTGCAGGGCAAAACATTCGGATACCGTTTGGTGTCGCCGATGACCCGCCCGCAGACCTTCACCGTGGTTCCGCACGTCGACGGACTGGAACGCGGTGCCGAAGCACACAGCGCCGCCGGTGTCGTGTGCGCCACCAGTACGGTGACGGGGAGCTGATCGCTATGTCCACCACAACGGACGTCCTCATCGTCGGAGGATCGGTCGCCGCTATCCGCGCGGCCGAGACCGTTACCCGGCATGCGCCCGACCTCGGCGTCACCATCGTCAGCGACGAAGCGCATCCCCCATACGAGCGTCCTCCGCTCTCGAAGATCGGGCTCGGCGACGACCTGGATCTCGCGGCGTTGACGTATCCGTCCGTGGCGGATCTGCGCGCACGGGGGGTCGAGTTCGCTCTGAACACCCGTGCCACCGCACTGGACGTGGCGGGTCGCCGCGTCGTCACGTCGAACGGCGAGGTCGAGTATGGAGCCGTCGTCATCACCACCGGGTGCGATCCCATCTTCCCGGAGATGTTCCGCGGGCTGCCGGACGTGTTCGCGCTCAGGCGATTCCAGGATGCACAAGCTTTGCGTGCCGCGGTGTCCGATCACACCAAGTCAGTCGCTGTGATCGGAGCCGGATTCATCGGCGGCGAGTTCGCGGCGACGTTGGTCAAGGACGGCCGCGATGTCACGATCGTCGACCTCGCGGAGAAACCCCTCGGGCGCTTCGGCGACCAGGTTGCGGCGGCTTATGCAGCCCTGCACCGTGAGTCGGGAGTGACACTGCGCCTAGGTGACGCGGTCGTCGGCGTCGAGGACAGTTCGGATGGCCGCGTGCTCCGTCTCGCCGGGGGTGACACCGTACCCGCGGACGTCATCCTCGTCGGTATCGGCGTGCGCCCGTCGACCGAATGGCTGGAGAATTCCGGAATAACCCTGAACAACGGTGTGGAGTGCGACGCGCACTTGCGCGCAGCGGATCGTGTGTACGCGGCCGGTGACCTCGTGCGCTGGCCGAACGGTCGGTTCGGTACCTCGATGCGCGTCGAGCACTGGACCAACGCTGCGGAGCAGGGGCGTGTCGCGGGAACGAATGCTGCCAATACGGTGTCCGGGCTGCCGCCCGTGGAATGCGTCACCGTTCCGTACTTCTGGTCGGATCAACACGGTGTCCGCATCCAGTTCTCAGGGTTTCTGACCGGTGCCGAGGAGATCGTCGAGAGTAAGGAACCGGGCGGTTCGCTGTTCGTGTACAAGCTCGGCGACACCGTGACCGGAGTGTTGGCATTCGAACGTCGCGCGGAATTCGTCAGGATTCGGGCGATGCTGCGACGCGAAACCCGCTGGGACACAGTTCAGGGAATGCTACCCGTCGGGTCCTCGCTCGTCTGATCCGGGCTGGTGGGGTCGTGGTTATCGAGGTTCCGGATAATGTCGCCGAACCGTTCGGCGACGGGGGTGATGACGCCGTCTCGGCGGCTCACCACGCCGAGCGGAAGGTCCGGCCATCCCTCTTCGACGGCAACTTTCGCCACGCCGGGATGCTGTTCGGCCAGCTCGCGACTCAGAACGGACACCCCGACACCGGCAGTAACGAGACTGGCGGCCGTTTCGACGGTAGGCACGGATATCACCGACGCCGGGCTGCCTCCTGCTGTTGCGAACCGGTCGTCCAGCAGCCGGGACAAGCTCCGTGCGCCCGGTAACCGCGACGGAAGGACCCACCGTTCGTGTCGGAGGTCGGACAGGTGCACTCGGTCCTGCGTCGCGAGCCACGATGAGCGCGGCACGACGAGAGTCAGCGACGAGTGGGCGATGATCGTCATGGAGAACGCGACATCGTTGATCGTCGGCAGCGGCTCCTCGGCGAGAACGGGCACGACAGCGAGGTCGAGATACCCGGTAGCCAGGTTCTCCAGCAGCACTTGGGGATTGGCATCGGTGAGCTCCAGTGTGATGCGCGGGTGTTCGGCGAGGAAGACCGCAACTGCGGCACTGACGACCCGCCACATCCCGATCGGCTCCGCGCCGATCCGAAGATCGCCCTCGAGGCCCTGCCCCATTGACCGAAGCGCGGAGGTGATTCTCTGTTCTTCGGCGACGAGCCGCCGGCCGGCGCTTTGCAGATAGCGGCCCGCATCGGTCAGGGCGATACCGCGAGGGTGCCGGTCCAGCAGGCGAACGTCGAGCTCGGCCTCCAGCTTCGTCATCGCGCTGCTGAGAGGCGGTTGCGAGAGGTGCAGAATGCGCGCCGCCTCGGTGATGGACCCCGCATCCGCGACGGCCAGAAAGTATTTGACGCTCCGGATGTCCATGCGCCAAGTGTATGGCAACGGTGCTGCAATGGTATTGGCCTTACGGGGCCGAGTAAAGGATCGTGAACATCGGAGCGACAGCCCAGAGTTGTCGTGAACGCAGTACGGAGGAATCGTGCAAGAAGACCAGCAGGTAACAATCGTCGGAGCCGGGCCGACCGGTTTGCTGACCGCGCTGGGTTTGGCCCAGCACGGAATCAGTGTATCGGTGGTCGAGCGTGCGCCCGCGTTGCAGGACACACCGCGAGCGATCGTCTACCACTGGTCGACGCTGGACGGTCTGTCACGGCTCGGCCTGTTGGAGAAGGCATGTGGGGCGGGCTTCCTCAAGCAGGACTATGCATATCGGGTTCGAGACACCGGGGAGATCATCTCCTACGGGCTTGCTGCCCTGAACGGCAAGGTCGAACGACCGTACAACCTGCATCTGGGGCAGGGTGCGCTCGCCAAAGTCATCCTCGAGGAGCTCGACACGTTCGCCAACGCGCGGGTGCTGTGGGACCACGAGGTCACCGGCATCGATCAGGACGAGTCGGGCGTGACCGTCTCCGTGCGCGGCGTGGACGGCGACACGGTTCTCCGGTCGCAGTGGCTGGTCGGAGCGGACGGTGCGAGCTCGGCCGTTCGACGCACGTTAGACCTGGGCTTCGAAGGTATGACGTGGCCGGAGCGCTTCGTGGCGACGAACGTCCGCTTCCCGGACGACCGCGACGGCTGGGCCCAGTCGACGTTCTACGTCGACGATGTCTACGGGGCAATCATCGCGAAGATCGACGAGTCCGGCGATCACGGGATGTGGCGCTACACCTATATGGAGGATGCCTCGCTTCCGGCCGATTCCATCGACGAACGCATGCCGCGGTTCCTGTCCGCCGTGTTCGGACCCGAAGTGGCCGCCCGGACCGAGGTGGTCGCGGCATCGCCGTATCGGATGCACCAGCGTTCCGCGTCGTCGTTTCGAGCCGGCAGGGTGCTTCTTGCCGGCGACGCCGCGCATGCGACCAATCCCACAGGCGGACTGGGGCTGACCATGGGCTTGTTCGATTCCTACGCGCTCATCGAGGGCCTCGGGGCAGTGGCGCAGCACCGCGCCGACGACGAGGTGTTGACCGCGTACGCGGACCAGCGTCGGGCCGCGTTCGTGGACAAGGCGAGTCCGCGCGCATCGTCGAACAAGAAGCTGCTCTTCCACTCGTCGGATCCCGTCACGCGCGACCAGGACCTCGAGATGTTCCGGCGCATGTCTCGCGACCCAGAATTCGCCGCAGAAGTTCTGTACTTCACCAAGACCCTCGAAAGTCCGTCTCTGCTCTCGTCCGTGTAGGACGCGCCGCCTCGGACGCCACTCGAAACGAAAGAACTGCAACATGAATCCTCTTGATGGACTCACGATCGTGTCGTTGGAGCAGGCCGTCGCCGCTCCCTTCGCCACACGACAATTGGCCGACCTCGGCGCGCGCGTCATCAAAATCGAACGACCGGTCGTCGGTGATTTCGCGCGAGGCTACGACGAGACCGTCAACGGCCTCGCCAGTCATTTCGTGTGGTTGAACCGGTCCAAAGAGTCCGTGGCCCTGGATCTGAAGAGTGCGGAGGGCCGAGAAGCGGTGCAGGCTTTGGTCGACCGGGCCGACGTTCTTGTTCAGAACCTCGCCCCCGGGGCGGCGGATCGGCTGGGGTTGGGCGCCGAGGAGCTCCGTGCTCGGAATCCGCGGTTGATCCACGTGTCCATTTCGGGTTACGGAACGGGTGGGCCGTACTCGTCGAAGAAGGCGTACGACCTGCTCGTCCAGTGCGAAGCTGGCCTGGTATCCATCACCGGTACCGAGGACGAACCGTCCAAGGTCGGTATCTCCATCGCCGACATCGCGTCGGGAATGTACGCGTATTCGGGTGTGCTCACCGCCGTGATTAAACGGGAGCGCACCGGCGAGGGCGCCACGATCGAGGTGTCGATGCTCGAAGCGTTGTCGGAGTGGATGGGCTTTCCGCTGAACTACGCGATATACGGGGGCGCGTCCCCCTCCCGCACCGGAGCCCGGCACGCGG
This sequence comes from Rhodococcus sp. G6(2025), assembly GCF_058628105.1. Classification (NCBI taxonomy): domain Bacteria; kingdom Bacillati; phylum Actinomycetota; class Actinomycetes; order Mycobacteriales; family Nocardiaceae; genus Rhodococcus; species Rhodococcus sp. G6(2025). Next base: position 4,932,506 of record NZ_CP179750.1, on the reverse strand, counting down.
CGATTGCTCCATACGGTCCCTTCACGTGCGGCGACGGCAACCAGGTCTTCCTCGGCATCCAGAACGAACGGGAATGGGCGACGTTCTGCACCTTCCTCGGATCGCCGGAGCTGGCGCGAGACGAGCGCTTCGTGCGCAACTCCCTGCGTGTCGAGCACAACGCGGAGTTGCGCGCCGTTATCGAGGGGGTCTTCCAAGCCTTCACGGCCGAGCGGGTGGCCGAGCTACTGGAAGTGTCGGGTATCGCCAACGCTCTGCTGCGCACCATGGACGGTCTCGCGGAGCATCCGCAGCTCGAAGCGCGGGGCAGGTGGCGCACCTACCAGTCGCCGGTCGGGGAGTTGCGCGCCCTGATTCCACCCGTCACCATGTCCGATTCGACCCCCGTCATGGGTCCGATCCCGGACGTTGGGCAGCACACCGAGGCGATTCTGGCGGAGTTCGGGATCGCACCCGAATCCACGGTTCCGGCGGGGTTCTGACCGTGTCGACAAGTGTCTCCGCGCTCGCGGAGACCACGGCGCGAGTGCAGGAGGCCACGACGTTTCTGTTCGTTCCCGGGAACCGCAGCGACCGGTTCGACAAGGCGCTCGCCACCGGGGCGGACGTCATAGTCCTCGATCTCGAGGACTCGGTGGCACGAGGAGACAAGGCCACAGCGCGAACCGAGGTCGTGCGGTGGTTGTCCGAGGGCGGACGCGCATGCGTGCGCGTGAACTCGGTGGGCGACCCCGAGCACATCGGCGACGTGGATGCACTGTCGGATCTGCCGGGACTCACCGCTGTCATGGTCCCCAAGGCGGACGATTCCGTCCGGTATCTCGATCTCCGCCAGCGACTCCGGTGCCCCGTCATCGCGCTGATCGAATCCGCGGTCGGTGTGGACCGGTCGGGAGTGATTGCCGCCGACCCGGGCGTTGCACGGCTGGCGTTCGGCCATCTGGACTACGCCGTGGATCTCGGCGCGGAACCAACGCGTATCGCGATGCTCCACGCTCGGTCACAGCTGGTGCTCGCGTCACGAGTGGCGAACAAGCCGGGACCGGTGGACGGGGTGACGACGGCACTGAACGACGGTGCGGTTCTCGCCGACGACGTCCGCTATGCCATCGAACTGGGCATGGCCGGCAAGCTGCTGATCCACCCGTCGCAAGTAGAGCCGAGCCGTACGGCTTTCCACCCCAGCGACATCGCCGTCGCTCACGCACGGAAGATCGTCGACGCCGCTGCGTCGGGTGCGGCGGTGCGTGTGGACGGCTTCATGGTCGACGCGCCGGTGTTGGCCCGCGCCCACGCGGTTCTGCGCGCTGCGGGCGCCCCGACCCCCCACGTCGACTGAGACGATGCTGGTCGGTACGACGCCGGTCAGTACGACATAGACAGGATTTGGTCGCGGTCGTACCGGAGATGCGGATGCTGCTCGCGCAGATGGTGCTGAACCTCGTCGACCAGAAGGTCGTCGGTGCGCCCTTCCATGAGCTCCCCGCACGGACATTGCACGTAGCGTCTTCTCTCACCCGTCATGTCTCGACAATAACCGGCGGTCAGGTCTCGGTGTGTCCTCCCATATCGCTCAACCAGCGACAATGCGTCCAGAGTATGAGGACGGGGAACATCCTGGCATTGCGATGACGGGCACGTCAGCACAGGATCGACAGTGATCGGGATCTCGCCGGTGCAGGCGACAAGCCGGCCGTATGCGCCCGCCGACACCGAAGTTCGGGATCACGCGACCTCGCAGCAAGGAGAACTTATGTCCGTCACCGTCGACCGGCCGAGCAGCCTCGACCGCACCCGCTTCTTCATCGACGGCACCTGGATCGACCCGGTGCGCACAGAACTCCGGGACCAGATCGAGGCTGCCACCGGCGAGCGCATCGGGGTGGCCGCGCTCGGGAGCGAGGCCGACATCGACGCAGCCGTTCGCGCCGCCCGTCGGGCCCTGGACGAGGGCCCATGGGGCCGAACCACGGCTGCCGAGCGCGCCACCGTGCTTCGTGCTTTCGCTGACGCCCTCGACGCCCGAGCGGTTGACACGGCAACGCTCGTCAGCCGCGAAAACGGGATGATTCTCGGGCTGTCGCAGGCACTGAACGGCGGAGCCCCGGGGGCTCTGCTGCGCATGTACGCGGACATCGTCGAGAACCTGCCGCTCGAATCGGTCCGCCCGAGCCAGGCGGGATCGACCATCGTCCGCCGCGTGCCAGTGGGCGTCGTCGGTGCGATCGCTCCGTGGAACTTCCCGCAGGCCCTGGCGATGTTCAAGATTGCGCCGGCGCTGGCCGCCGGGTGCACCGTTGTTCTCAAACCGTCCCCCGAGACTGCGCTGGACTCATATGTATTCGCCGATGCAGCGCAGGAGGCGGGCCTGCCGCCCGGTGTCCTCAACATCGTCCTCGGCGACCGCGACGCCGGCGCGGCGCTCGTCTCACACCCTCTGGTCGACAAAATCGCGTTCACCGGCTCGACCGAAGCAGGGCGCATCATCGGTCAGGAGTGCGGTCGGCTGCTTCGCCGTTCCACTCTGGAACTGGGCGGAAAGTCCGCGGCCATCGTCCTCGAGGACGCCAACCTCGAGACCTTCCTCGCGGGCTTGGATAACGCATCGTTCCTGAACAACAGCCAGACCTGCACGACGCAGTCACGCATCCTCATCGCACGCTCGCGCTACGACGAAGTGGTGGATGCCGTCGCGAACTTCGCCGACTCGTACACACTGGGCGACCCGCTGGACCCGTCGGTAACCATGGGACCCATGGCGACCCCCACCCACCGAGACAAGGTGCTCGGCTACATAGACATCGCGAAGAACTCGAACGCACGCCTGGTGACGGGCGGTGGTCGGCCCGACGGTCTCGATCAAGGATGGTTCGTCCAGCCCACGGTATTCGCCGATGTCGACAACTCCGACCGTCTGGCGCGCGAAGAGGTATTCGGTCCGGTCATGGCTCTGATCCCGTTCGAAGGAGACGACGAAGCGGTCCGAATGGCGAACGACAGCAACTACGGCCTCGGTGGATCCGTATGGAGCGTTGACGAGGATCGCGCCCTCGGAGTGGCTCGTCAGGTCCGCACGGGCACGATCGGCCTGAACTACTACACCCTTGATCTCGGCGCACCCTTCGGAGGATTCAAGGACTCCGGCCTCGGACGAGAACTCGGCCCCGAGGGCCTCGATCCCTACCTCGAGTACCAGTCCGTGTACGCCTCGACGCGGTACCTGGAGTCGACCACGTCGGCCGGAGCTGCCCGGAACGCAACGGCATCCAGCCCCGCCGAGGTCGTCGCCGCGTACTTCGCCGGTGTCGCCGCCGGCGACGCCGCCGCGGTGGCGGACCTGTTCGCCCCGGATGCCCTGTTGCATAACGCAGCGGGCACCCTCTCCGGCGCGGAAGCTATCGGACGCATGTACGAAGGTGGCTTGAAGGCAGGGAAGATGATCCCCTCGCCCAGGACACCCGTCGTCGACGGGGAGAACGTGTCAGTGGAGATCGACCTGAACGCCAACGGCTCGCAGATCGTACTGGGAGATTTCTTCACCGTTCGAGACGGCAAGATCACTCGGCTCGCGATCTACAGTCTGACCCCGGACGGCGGGCGCCTGCTCAACGACGTGGGTGTCGATCCGTCCAGCCGCACGCCGTAATCGGTGGCAGTGACCCCGGGTCTGTCAGCACCACCACACCAAGCATCAAACGATCACAGGGAGCATAATGAAGATCGCAGTCTTCGGTCCGAATCGACGAGTCGGCGTTGTCGTGGGCGATGACGTCGTCGACGTCAACGGTGCGTACGCCAAATATCTGACCGAGCGCACGGACAGCGTGCGTCCGGCGGCGCGAGCGGCGCACGAGGTGCCAGCCGAGCTGAATTCCTTCATCGAGCAGGGGGACGACGCACTCGCCGGTGCAAACACGGCGCTCGACTTCCTGTCGGAGGACAGCGACAAGACGGGCGTCGACGGCGAACAGATCGTGTTCCCCCTGAACGCAGTCACGCTGCACGCGCCGATCGAAGGGCAGTCGCGAATCTTCGCCGCACTGGCCAACTTCGCCGACCACATGCAGGCCGCTGCCGACAACACCTCTAACGGGAGTGACAAGGCAACCCTCGACCGGCTGGTGTCCGGTGGTCCGAAGTACTTCATCAAGGACCCGCGAGTCGTCTCGGCCGACGGTGACGACCTGGCCTACCCGCGCCGGACCAACCTGCTCGACTACGAGGCGGAAGTGGCCGTCGTGATCGGTAAGCGTGCCAAGGACATCGCGGCCAACGACTTCGGTTCGTACATCTGGGGTTACACGCTGGTCAACGACTGGTCCATCAGGGATAACGTCTCGTTCGGACCGGACTTCCAGTACTCGAAGAACTTCGATGGCGCCGCAACGGTTGGTCCCTGGATCGTCGTCGACGAGAGCCTGGATCCGCAGGACATCCCGGTGGAAGCACGCATCAACGGCGAGGTTCGGCAGAGCGGGAACACCAAGTCGATGATCCATAGCTTCGCCTCGCTCGGGGAGTACCTGTCCAGGGATTCGACGCTGTTCCCCGGGGATCTGATCAGTGGGGGGACGCCCAAGGGGACGGCCGTCGATTCCAGCACCCGCGACGCCGAGGGAAAGTTCGCGGACGATTCGCTCTTCCTGAACCCGGGTGATGTTGTGGAGGTCAGCTCCACCGCACTGGGCTCCATCACCAACACGATCTCCGGATCGCGCGGCGGGAAGAAGTAGTCATGGCCGCGAAGAAATACTCGGTCGGTGGTGTCTCGTACGACCGACCATTCAAAATTCGTCGTCTCAACCATTTCGGCATCAGCGTCACTGACACCGGAACAGCCGTCGGCTTCTACCGTGATGTCCTCGGCTTCGTGGTCGCAGACATGCTCGATCTGCAGAAGTACGATCCCGGTGTGTGGTTGGACGGCCTGTCCGACACCAAGATCTACTTCCTGCGGCACAACAGCGACCACCACACCCTGGTGCTCATGCCCCGTTCGTGGGTGGACAAGAACGACAACCCTGCTCGGGACGACATCACGGTCAACCAGATCACCTGGCAGGCAGGATCGTTGCGTGAGGTGGTGCAGGCTAGGTTGTGGCTCGAGGAGCAGGGCTCCACGATCGAGCGGTACGGCCGCGACCCCGGTTCCAACTGGCACACCTACTTCCCAGACCCCACCGGTCACACCAACGAACTCGAGTACGGCATCGAGCAGGTGGGCTGGGACGGCGTCAGCAAGCCGGAAGTGATGTGGCCCTGGGCCAACGAACATCCCGCGCTTCCCACGAAGTCGGAGGCGAGCGAGCTCGAGGAAGCCGAGGAAAAGGGCATCGACCTCACCTCGGGGCACCGCTGGATCGACACGCTACCCAAGACCTACGACGTCGGCGGAGTGTTGCTCGCCCGTCCCTTCAAACCGGTCCGCATCGGTCCGGTCAGCATCTTCGTTGCCGATCTCGATGCGGCGGAACACTTCTATACCGAAACGCTCGGACTGGTGAAGAGCGAGGAGTCGACCGTCGAGGGTCACCGCGTGCTCTTTCTGCGCGCCAACACCGAACACCACAGCATCGCACTCTTCCCGCTCGAGGTCCGGAGTGCACTGGGATTGAGCGACAACACGACCCTGCTGTCCTTCGGCGTCCAGCTCGGTTCCTACGAGCAGTTGCGGGACGCGAAGACCTTCCTCGAAGAACGCGGCGTCAAGCTGATCGATCTGCCGCAGGAGATTCACCCGGGCATCGACTACGCCATCCACGCGGTCGCGCCGGACGGTCACGTGATGCAGCTCTACTACTACATGGAGCAGGTCGGGTGGGACGGCACAGTGCGCTCACCTGAGAGCCGACGCCGCGTCGAACCCGGAGTCTGGCCCGAGACGCTCGAACCCATGTCCGATACCTATGGCGGCGAAACGTTCTGGGGTCCGCTCGGGTGACCACGCATCCGACCATCACCATTCATCGTCATCACGAAGTGAGGAAAGTACGTGCCTGAGCACAACGCTGAGAGGCGAGTCGCGGCGGTCACCGGTGCAGCGCAAGGACTCGGCGCCGAAATCGCGCAGCAACTCGCCGAAGACGGATTCTCCGTCGTCCTCCTGGACATCCAGGAGGACGGGCTCGAGACATCGAAGAAGCAGATCGAGACCATCGTGTCCGGCGTCGAGGTGCTCACGCTAGCGGTCGATCTAACCGACGAGGTAGCCGTTGTCGCTGCGTTCGAGAAGATCGACCAGCGGTTCGACCGTCTCGACGCACTGGTCAACACCGCCGGAGGCAGCGGAACGGATCCGGTGCGCTCGCTCGACGACCTCGGCGTCGACGTCTGGCGGCGGGTGCTCGACAACAACGTAACCAGCGCCTTTCTCTGCAGCCGACAGGCAGTGCCACTCATGCTGCGACACGGCTACGGCCGGATCGTGAACTTCTCGTCCGCGGTCGCCAACGGCCTGGCAGGTCCCTCGGGCACCGTAGGTGCCCGGCTGCCGTACGCCGCATCGAAGGCTGCGATCAACGGCTTCACGAAGCAGCTGGCTAAAGACCTCGGCGCAACGGGCATCACCGTGAACGCGGTCTCGCCCGGTCTGGTTCTACCGACCGCCGGCCGGGTGCGGACCATCTTCGAGGCGCTGTCCGACGAGACGCAGGACGCGACACGCGCAGCTATTCCACTGGGCCGCACAGGAACCGGTACGGAGATCGCGGCCGCAGTCGGATACCTCGTGTCCGAACATGCCGGTTTCACGTCGGGATGCATCCTCGCGGTCGACGGAGCTGCATCATGAGCGACGTGCTCGACGTGCCCCTGGTATTCGTTCCGGCGCTGGGATCGGACGCTCGCTCGTGGCGGCCGGTAGCCGACATCCTCGGCGACAAGGTAACCAGCGTCGTGGTGCGCGGTCACGGCAGTTCGATCGAGTACATGGCCGACCGCGTACTCGAGCAGAGCCCGCAGGAATTCTTCCTCGTGGGAAACTCCATGGGTGGGTACGTCTCACTGGAGATCGCGCTCCGGAGAACGGGTCGCGTGCGAGGCCTGGTACTGCTCAACTCGTCCGCAATCGCTGCCGATTCCGATCGGCGCGCGAATTCCCAGCGCCTCGTCGAGAAAGTTCTAGCAGGGGAATTCGACGAAGCGGTGACAATGATTTCGAGCGCTGTCGCCCCGCAGCGGCCGGACGTCGCCGAAGCCGCGGCCACGATGGCGCGAGATCTCGGTGACGAGGTGTTCATCGCACAGCAGACGGCCGTGTCGAACCGACGCGACCGGCGCTCCGAAATCGCCACGCTCGACGTGCCCACACTCGTGATCGTGGGTGAACACGACGCGATCACCCCGCTCGCGCTCGGTTCCGAAGTCGTCGACTCGGTCCCGCATGCGGAACTGGTCGTCCTCCCCGGGGTCGGCCACCTCTCGACTCTCGAAGCGCCGGACGCCGTGGCTTCGCACCTGCTGTCCTGGCTGTCGCGCCAGGTCACTTCCGCGAGGACGGGGCTGTGATCGAGTTCGACCACACCACACTCGGGCAACGGGTGCTGTTCGCCCGCGGGCAAGCGGTCGACAACATCGTCTCGGCCGTGGGGGACCTGTCCGCGTCGCGCGTGCTGCTCGTCGCTGATTCGTTCGTGACGAGCCTCGCGGACGAGATGGCTCACCGGGTACCGGTCGTGGCTCGGATCGACGATGTCGTCCAGCACGTGCCGGTCGCGAACGGTCGCGCTGCTGTCGACCTCGCGCGTTTAGAGGCTGTCGACGCGGTCGTGTGCATCGGCGGCGGCTCGTCGACGGGGCTCGCCAAGTTCGTTGCCCGCGACACTGGGATCCCGATCGTTGCCGTCCCGACCACGTTCGCCGGCTCCGAAGCCACCGACGTGTGGGGACAGACGGACGGGGATCGCAAGACCACCGGATCCGATCCGAAAGTTCTGCCCCGAGTCGTGGTCTATGACGCGGCTCTCTTCGCCTCGCTGCCCGCCCGACTGGCGGTGGCGTCGGGGCTCAACGCCGTCGCCCATGCGGTGGACGCTTTCTGGGCGCCGCGTGCCGACCCGATCGACACGGCACTTGGCACCGAGGGCCTCCGTGCGCTCGTTCCCGGCTTGCGGGCTATGTCCGAAAACCCTGACAATCTTGACGCGCGAGAGGCCACGCTCTACGGGGCCTACCTCGCGGCCGTGGCGTTCGCCTCGGCGGGCAGCGCGCTGCATCACAAGATCTGCCACGTTCTGGGTGGTGCATTCGGGCTGTCACACGCCGACACGCATGCCGTGGTGCTGCCCTACGTGATGGACTTCAACGGCCCCGCCGCGCCCGATGCAGCGCGCCGAGTGTCGGACGCCCTCGGTGGCTCGTCGGCTGCACGCGGGCTCTACGACCTCCGCCGGGACCTGGGTGTCGTCGACTCTCTCTCACAGTTGGGTATGCCGGAGGACGGCATCGACACCGCCGCCGAGCGCATCATCGCGGCGGTTCCTGCCTCTAACCCGCGCCCGGTCGCGCTGGCCGATCTGCGCACTCTTCTCGCCGCCGCGTGGGCGGGCGACCCGATCGATGAGCAGGAGCGAGTATGACGATCGAGCAGGAGCGAGCGAACGCCGAGCTGAACCCGTCGACCGAGCAGGCCGCGCGTGAGCAGGCCGCGCGTGAGCAGGCACTGGTCGACACCGTCCTCGGCTCGTTCGGCGAATCGCCGAACGCCCGATTGAAAGAAGTCATGAAGGCGGTGGTTCGGCACGTGCATGCCGCAGCCCGCGAGGTCAGGCTCACCGAAGCCGAATGGAACACGATGATCGCGTTCCTCACCGAAACGGGCCAGACGTGTACGGACACCCGGCAGGAGTTCATTCTGCTGTCCGACGTACTCGGACTGTCCATGCAGGTGATCGGAATGAACAATCCATCGGTCGCGAACGCCACCGAGGCGACGGTGTTCGGCCCGTTCTTCGTGGAAGGTTCACCCCGAATCGAACTTGGACAGGACATGTCGTTCGGCGCGAAGGGGGAGCCGTGCTGGGTGACCGGCAGTGTCCGCGACGTTCACGGTAAACCCGTTCCCCGCGCGCGTATCGAGGTGTGGGAGGCGGATGAGGACGGGCAGTACGACGTGCAGTACGGCGACGACCGCGTCGCGGCACGTGCGCACCTTTTCGCCGACGACAGCGGGGAGTTTCGATTCTGGGGTATGACTCCAACTCCCTATCCGATTCCGCACGACGGTCCGGTGGGGCGGATGCTTTCGGCCGTAGGTCGTTCCCCCATGCGCGCGAGTCACCTGCATTTCATGGTGACTGCGCCTGGCTTACGGCGTTTGGTGACTCACATCTTCGTCGACGGTGACGAGATCGGCTGGAAGGATGCCGTGTTCGGCGTGAAGGAGTCGTTGATCAAGGCGTTCGAGCGTCACCCGTCGGGACCCACTCCCGACGGGCGCGTGGTGAACGGCTCGTGGAGCGACGTCACCTTCGACATCGTCCTCGCCCCCGGGACCTGATGGTAAGGGTCACTCGTCCTCTCGGTCGATATCCGAGCTGGCGAAGTGGCCCGTCACGAATTCGAGAAATGCTCTCGCTGGGGTTCCCGTCGGCCCGTAATTCCGGGTGATCGCGCCGTAGAAGCGAAATGCGTTGGCGTCGCTGATCGGAATCGTGACCGTCGGTGACTGCTGATCGGCCTGGGGAACCGGCACGATGGCGATGCCGCGGCCATGCCGGACCAGTGCGCGCAGCGTGGACAATTCGGTGGCTTCGATACCGATGGTGGGAGTAAGGCCGGCTTCGTCGAAGAGACGATCGACGACGTGGCGCAGCCCGTAGCTCGGGCCGAGAGCGATCATTGGCCGCGCAGCAATTTCGGCAATGGTGATGGACTCGCGATCGGCGAATTCGTCCCCGGGCGGGACCTCGAGACAGAGAAGTTCTCGGCCCAGCGGCACCCAGGCCAGATCTTCCGCGTTTGGTCGAGGTGCGACGAAGCCGACGTCGATCCGGCCGTTTCGCACGGCATCAACTATGGCGTCCGCGGCGCCTCCCTCGAGTTCGAACGTGGTCAGCGGTGCAACCAGGTGGTATTGGTCCAACAGGGAGGGGACGAGCCAGGATCCGAAGGAATGGAGGAATCCGAGGGACACCACTCCGCGCTCGGGATCCACCAGAGTTCGGATCCGTTCTTCGCCCTGGGTGAGCTCCTGCATTGCTCTGACCGCGTGGGCCCGGTAGATCTCACCGTATTTGTTCAGCCGGATCCGGTTCTGATTCCTGTCGAATAACTTGACGCCCAATTGACGTTCGATTCTCGCCAGTGCACGCGACATAGTCGGCTGGCTGATGTGGAGATGTGTGGCGGCGTTGGTCACGTTCTCGGTTCGCGCCAGGATGACAAACCATTCCAGCTCACGTAGTTCCATGCTTGTAAAGCACTTCCTCTCATAGCGCCAAAGGCGTATCGGTGTCCACGACCCGCAGACGAACCGCGTGTCCACTCGGGTCGGACAGCGCCTACCCCAAGGTGGTTCCGCCCAAGGTCGCAACGAGCGCGCTCGCGGTGTCAAAGTTGACGAAGCCTGCACGGTGAAGTTCCGGAACCGTCACCTGGGCAAGAAGTTCCACGGTGCCGGCGTTCGAGAGAGGGAGAAGTGTGACCCCATCTGCGACTCCCGCTGTGCGGATATCCGCGGCCAAACATGCGAGACCACTCGCTGTTCCCACGAATCGCAAGGTTGTCGGGCCAGAGGGGGTCGCCAATTCGAGTTCTCGAAGTGCCAGCCGCGCCTTCCGCGCAGTCGAAGCGAGCAGAATTTCGACGTCGAGCAGCACGAAGGGCCGATTTGCGGATGCCTGCGCGTGGTCGACCAGCCTCCTTGTGTACGCGTCCGTGGCCAGTTGCAGATCGCGGGCACGGATTCGTTCCGTCCCTTCGTCACCGGGTGGCGCAGTTCGGGGTGAGGCGTCCGGATCGGTCCGGCTGCGTTCGTATCCGACGGCAAAGGCAGGATGATGGCCACCGTCGACGAGATCGAGTGCGACGTGAACGTGCCGCTCGCGGAACGTCGCCGATCCCACGGCGGAGAGGTGCCCTAAGCCGCGCGCCGCGGCGGGGAGTTGCTCCCCGAGCGGTGCCTCATTCGGGCACGACACGTATTCGGTACTCAAGCCGACACCGGCCAGGCGGCAGGTACTGTTGTCGGCAGCGCACGTCTCGGATCTCCTTCGGACGGCGCGCGGTCCGGTCGCGCCGGAAACGGCGAGACACCGGCGACGAATTTCAGGAAACGCCGTGCGGCCTGGCTACTCGGGCCATGCCTGCGGATGACCGCCCCGTAGCACCGGAACGCAGTCGGGTCGCTGAGCGGGACGGTGCCAGTCGCGGACGGGTGCCCCGATGGGGCGGCGGGCACGACCGCCACGCCCAGTCCGGCCGCGACCAGGGCATGCAGTGTGGGGAGTTCGGTGACTTCGAGCTCGATGCGAGGGCCGAACCCCGCGTCCCGGCATAGACGGTCCGTGGCCTGGCGCAAGCCGTGTCCAGCCTTCAGTGCGACCATCGGCTCGCCCGCGACATCGGCGATCGCGATATGGTCATGGCCCTCGAACGCATGGCCCGCGGGAACCCTCAAACACAGGGCCTCATGCCCGAGCGGTATCCACACGAGATCGTCCGCGGCCGGCTCGGGAGCTACGAAGCCGATGTCAATTTTTCCCTGCCGCACGCTGTCTACCACGGAATCGCTAGCGCCCCCGTGTAATTCGAAGGACGTGCTAGACGCGACACCGCGATATCGCTTGAGTAGATCCGGTATCAGCCACCCACCGAAGGAATGCGCAAACCCAAGAGACACCGAGCCTCGATCCGGATCGACCAGGGTGGCGATCCGTTGTTCCGCACGGTCGATCTCATTCAGTGCTCGTAACGCGTGGGCCTGGTAGAGCTTGCCGTATCTGTTCAGTCGCAGCCGGTTCTGGTGGCGGTCGAAAAGCTGCACTCCAAGCTTGCGCTCGATTCGGGCCAACGCCCGCGACAGGGTCGGCTGGCTGATATTCAACCTTATCGAAGCCTCCGTGATGTGCTCGGTTTCGGCCAGCGTTGTGAACCACTGAAGCTCGCGCAATTGCATGGTGAACCTGCCTAGGGGAGAACGCCGTCGCTGGCGGATACCTTCCGGTGGTCCAGCGCTGGGGTTCCAGTCGACAATTAGGACCATCCCTCGCACCTGGGTCCTCGGGATGGGAAGTCCACCTTCCCCCGCGCGGAACGTCCGCGACAGCGTGGGAACACTTAGAAGCTACGTAATTGGGCATCTACGTACCCTGTGACGTGGGACACCGATTCGGGGACGCGCGTCACGCCTTCTTGCCGAGGGCGGCGGCTGCCCACAGACCGGCCTCAGTGCGTGATTTGACGCTAAGCTTCGCCAAAATGTGCTCGACATGAACCTCGACTGTGCGCGGAGAGAGCACCAGCTTGCCGGCTATGGCACGATTGCTGAGACCCTCCGCCAACAGCGCCGCTACCTCCGTTTCCCGCGGCGTCAGCAAGCCGGCCGCAGCCACCGTGTCCGTCGGGTCCGATGGGACGGCGGCGACCGACCCTAGCGCCAAGCGCATCCGCTGGCCGCGGTCCAGTCGCCGGCCGATGTCGTGATGGCGGGCGAACAGGTCGTCCCCGAGCCGATCCTGGACGGCGGATTTGATCGCCTGATAGCGCGAGCCCAGCATGCCCGGTACTTCAGTATCGACAATGGCCAGCAGTTCAGCGACGACCCCCAACAGCTTCGCCGCCTTCTTGGGGTCGCCGTCGTCCAGCGCGATGCCTGCCATCAGATCGAGGACGACTGCACTGCCGAAGTCATCGTGATAGTCCCATCGCAATGTGAGGCTCTGCTCGGCGTACTCCTCGGCGACATCGAGGTCCTGACGCGTCCACGCGTCGAATCCCAACATCCACAGCGAATAGGAGCGGCCCCACGTATCGCCCAGACGTTCGCTTCGTTCGACGGCTTCCCGGCCGGCGTCGGTGGCACCTACATGATCTCCGGATATGCTCCTGACGAATCCGAGTAGGAACAAGGTCATCAGCAGACCCTCGGCATCCGCGTGCTCGAGGTGGGCGGTGTAGGCCATTTCCAGAGATGAGCGGCTAACCTCGAAATCTCCGGTGATCAACGCGGCCAATCCTGTCCACGTCGCGGCGCGCGCTGCAATGCGCGGATCACCGATCTTCCGGGCGATCGTTTCCGCTTCGTCAAGAAGCTCCCGGGCAGTATGCGTTTCGCCGTGCAGCGCCTCAATCCACCCCGCTGCCCACAGGGCATTGCCACGCTCGGCGCAGACGGTCATATCGTTGGCAAGGGCACGCTCCAGCCAGCGGCGACCCTCACGGAGATGGCCATTCATCCAGAAGAAGCGGAGGTCCGCGGCGAGCTCCAAGGCGCCATGAGAGCCGGGAGCCGCGTGGAGGAGATGGTCAAAGGCTAGCTCGAGGTCGGTGAGGTCAGACTCCCACCGCTGGACCATACCGGGTTGGCGCGGGCCGAAGAAGTTCTCGGCGGCTCTGGTCGCCCACGTTCGGTAATACTCCGTGTGGGCACGCCGGACGCGACCGTAGTCTTCGCCGGTCCCGGCTTGGGCCCGCCCGAACTCGCGCAGGGTTTCCAAGAACCGATAGCGCATGTCGCCGTGTGTCGTCTCGGTGAGGACGATCGACTTGGATACCAAGCCATCGAGCGCGTCGAGCAGTTTGGTTCCTTGCAGTGGTGGAAGCCCGCACACGGCGCGGATCGTGGGAAGATCGACGCTGCCGCTGAACACGGCCATTCTCTCCCAGAGCAGCTGTTCGGTGGAGGAGCATAGGTCATAGCTCCACCGCACAAGGGCATCCAAAGACCGGTGGTGCGGTACGACGGTGGGGTCACCCGAGGTCAACAGTGCGAATCGGTCGTCGATGTGAGTCAGCAGCTCGTGCACCGACAGCGATCGCAGCCGCATGGCAGCGAGCTCGATAGCCAGCGGCATTCCGTCCAGATAGGTGCACAGCTGTGCGATCTCCGCCGCAGTGCGGTCGGTGATCTCGAATTGATCGTTGACCGCCTCGGCCCGGGCTTTCAGCATGGCCGGGGCCGGATACTCGCAAAGTTCGTCGGCGGTGAGGACGCGATGATTCGGGGGGATTTCCAGCGGGCGAACGGCGACTACACGCTCGCCTCGGATTCCTAATGGCTCTCTGCTGGTAGCCAATACTCGCAGCTCGGTGGAGGCGGCGAGGAGCCCGGACACCAATCGCCGGCATCCGGGAAGGACGTGCTCGCAATTGTCCAGTATCAACAGCATTGAGCGATCGGCCACATGCCGCCGGAGCTGTTCTTCGGCATCCACGCTGGCCGGTGCGCTCAGGCCGATTTGTGTCACCACGGCTTCGGCTACAGTGTCTGAACTGCGTTGCGCGCCCAGCTCGACGAACCATACGCCGTCTCGGAAGGCCCGGTCGAGCTTGGCGGACAACGCCGCAGACAGTGCGGTCTTGCCCACGCCCCCGGGTCCGGTGAGTGTCACGAGGCGGGTAGCGGTAAAAAGTTCACGTGCGCTCGCCAGCTCGCGCTGGCGCCCGAACAATTCCGCCGCTGGTGGCGTCAGTGCTCGAGCCCGCGAGACTTGCCTACCCATCTCGGGCATTTTACTCCAGCGCCGACAGCGCAGTGAGCAGGGCGTAGTCGAGCGCGGACAGCGCCAGATCGGTGGCCTTCAGGCCTGCAAGCGGGTGCCGCATTGGGTGCCGAACGTCGTCCTGCTACTACACGGTTTCGCCAAAGAACGAGGCCACGGAATGTTTGCGCCTCCTCCTACCTGCCGATGCCTTTCAGGGCGGCGTCGACCATGGCATCGGTGGCCTCCTCGTCCAGGTCCCCGGTCTGGAACAGAAGTCGGAAGTAAATTGGAGCGTAGAGCATTTCGGCGACGACATCAGGGTCGATGTCATCCCGCACGGCACCTTCGGCGACGGCGCGCTCGATCAAAAGCCTTGCGGCGTCGGCGCGTCCTTTCCAGAACCGTTGCTTGAACTCCTCGAGGGTTGCCGGATCATGCTGGCACTCTGCGATGAGCTGCGCGATCAGTCGCCCCTCCGGCCCACTGTAGACGCGTGCGAGTGACGCCAGATGTGCCCGCAGTGCATCGATAGCTGGGCCCTCGTCGTGGATCGGGGTCTGCGCCACGTGGTTGTCGAGGAAGGAATCGATGACTACAGCCGTCTTGCTGGGCCACCACCGATAGATCGTCATCTTGCTGACACCGGCATGCTTGGCGATGCCTTCGATGGACAGCTTCTGCAGCGACACCGGCCCAGGTGGGGTGTCGTTGAGCAACTCCATGGTTGCCTGCAGGACCGCCTTGCGGCTTGCTTCACTCCGTACGGCCATGCCCGAAATGCTATCCGGTCCGTCTCGGATCGCAACTACCCGGGCCCTGGCCTCGTGGTGGTGGTTTGCACTGGCGCTGGTGATGGACACCACAGTGCTGTACGGTACGTATCGAATTGAATTGGAAGGAGTGGTTGAACCGGAACCCACGGAAACGGTCGGTCTCGAGCTCGATCGTCGACGCGAGCCGGGACGCAACTCGACGGAATCGAATCCTGCGTACCCCATCGGAGAACGGGAGGTCGCGTCGTGGCTCCCGAGGAAAAGCCGTACCCATTCGCCACTCAGGCAGTGAACTGATTTCAGAAAGGCAGCACACAATGAATCAGCCCCAGGCGCGAACCGCCTCTATTCGTCGGGTGGTGACGGCGGTCGACGAGCAGGGCCGGTCATACGTCCTTGCCGACGGCAAGGCCCCCAACATTTTCAGGTCACCGACGGTTCCCGGATTCGGCGCCGCGCAGGTGTGGGCCACCGAACCGGGACCGGTGTCCAACGACGGCCGCCTCGACCCAGCTTCCGCCGACGCCGAGATCCCGATGTACCCGGAACTGGGTGGCACGATCTTCCGCGTCGCCGACTTCCCACCCGACAGCGTGTACGAAAAGGCCGGGAAGGACCAGCTATTCTCCGACATCGGCGGCGACCACGCGCGAGAGGAAGCGACCCACAGCGGCAACCGCCACTTCTGGTTCCACAAGACCGACTCGATCGACTTCGCCGTCGTAATCGAGGGCGAGATCTGGCTACTTCTCGATGAGGGCGAGTGCCGGCTCGAGGCCGGTGACGTGATCGTCCAGCGCGGCACCGCGCATGCCTGGTCCAACCGAACCGACGAGAACTGCCGGGTGGCGTTCCTTCTATTCGGCGCCTTGCCGGTATCGACCGACGACACCCAGAGCGAATTGGCGGGGCAGTCGTCGTGACAGAAACACCGGGGGAGGTTCTGTGGTGCCCCGATCAGGCCCGCACAGAGGACAGTGAATTCACCAGATTCGTCACCTGGCTGACCACATCGGGTCTCGTGACGCCGGGCACGATCGACGACTACCACGCACTGTGGCACTGGTCGGTCACCGACCCGAATGCGTTCTGGCGCGCGTTCGCCGACTACATCGGCATCGTCGTCGACACCCCGGACGGCGAACCTGTCGTGCCCGACACGATGCCCGGCGGGCGATGGTTCCCGGGAACGACGGTCAACTACGCTTCATATGCGCTCGCCGACCACGACAACGCCGACGAGGCCATTGTGGCCATCGACGAGGACGGTACGACAACGACGACCACATGGCACGAGCTCCGCCGGCAAGTCGGCGCCCTCGCCGCGTTCCTGCGACAATCCGGGGTCCAGCACGGCGACCGCGTGGTTGCAATCCTGCCCAACCGCACCGAAGCGGTGGTCGGGTTCCTCGCCGCAGCCTCGGTCGGGGCGGTGTGGTCGATCGTCGCGCCCGAGTTCGGCGTCGGCGCCATCGTTTCGCGGCTGCAGCAACTCGAACCCGTCGTGCTGATCGCGGCGAGCGGTTACACCTACGGTGGCCGCCGTCTCGATCGCAGTGACGTCCTTGCCGACATCGTCGCTCAACTGCCGAGCCTGCGCGAAATCGTCTGGGTCGATACCGCTGCGGGTGTTCCCGCCACGTCGATGCGTACGCACTCCTGGCAGGACGTCGTGGCCGCCGAGCACGAATGGGAAGCCGACCAACTACCGTTCGACCATCCCCTGTGGGTGCTGTTCTCCTCGGGCACCACTGGCATCCCGAAGGGGATCGTCCATGGACACGGCGGCGTCGTCCTCGAGCACCTCAAGACACTGACCCTGCACGCCGACCTTCGCCCCGGAGACAAGCTGTTCGTCGTCGGCACCACCAGTTGGGTGGTGTGGAACATGCTCGTCTCTGGGCTTCTGCGCGGGGCCACCATCGTTCTCCTCGACGGCAACCCCGCCCATCCCGACATCGACCGGGTCTGGCGAGTCGCTGCCGAGAACAAGGTGACGATGCTCGGCCTCGGCGCTGCCTACACACACGCCAGCATGCGCGCTCAGCTGCGCCCAGGAACCGACCACGACCTCTCCGCGCTCCGAATGATCCAGGTCACCGGCTCCCCCCTGGCACCGGACGCATTCCGGTGGGTCTACGACGCCGTCGGGCCGGTGTGGCTGGCATCGGTCAGCGGGGGCACCGACATCGCCGGAATCTTCCTCGGCGGCGCGCCGACCGAACCGGTGCGTCTGGGACGCCTCCAGCCGCCTGCGCTCGGGGTTGCCGCCGCAGCATGGGACACCGCCGGCCACCCGGTGGTCGGCCAACCCGGCGAGCTGGTGATCACCAGCCCGATGCCGTCGATGCCGCTGTACTTCTGGAACGACCCCGACGGCTCGCGCTACCGCGAGAGTTACTTCTCGACGTACGCCGGTGTGTGGCGCCACGGAGACCTGGTCGAATTCGACACCGACCGCAGCTCGGTCATCGTCGGACGATCGGATTCGACACTGAACCGCAACGGCATCCGGATGGGCCCAGCGGACCTGTACCAGGTGGTCGAGGCGTTGCCGGAGGTCGAGGAGGCACTCGTGGTGGGTGTCGAGGAGACCGACGGCTACTACATGCCGCTGTTCGTGCAGTTGCACACCGGAACCGATCCCGAAGCCGCGATCACGGCCATCCGCAACGCGATTCGTGCGGCGCTGTCACCACGGTACGTCCCCGACGACATAATTGCTGTCTCGCGGATTCCGCACACCCGCACGGGCAAGAAGCTCGAGGTTCCGGTCAAGCGGATTCTGCTCGGGCACTCCGTGGACCAGGTGGTCGACCCGGGTTCGGTCGACGATGCGCAGGTGCTGATCGAGATCCGTGACCGCACGATACGACAGCGACAGGTGAGCGTGCCATGACGATCACCGAGCCGGTCCGCAGGCTGCTGGCGCAGGATTCGAGCCTGGCCGAATTCGGAATCAAGGTGCTCTCGGCGGGGGAGGGGCGGGCGGTACTGCACATGGTGATCGATGAGTCCGTGGCGAACGGCCACCGCATCGCCCACGGCGGGGTGATCTATGTCCTCGCCGACAGCGCCTTCGCGTGTGCCGCCAACAGCCGCACACCCGGAACAGCCACCGCCGGTGCGTCGATCGAGTACTACACCCCGGCACACGTCGGAGAGGAATTGGTGGCCGAGGCAATCGTCCGGCACCACACCGGTCGGCACTCCCTGGTCGACGTCACCGTCCGCAGCGGCCCCCGTGTCGTCGCGGAATACCGCGGCCGGGGGGCAGTCCTGCGCCGCCCGGACAGTGCGGTCGGCAACCGAACCGCCGACCAATCGGAAGAGAGATGAGGATGGACCAGAAACGATTCACACTGGGGACCTTCGACGCCGGCAACGGCCCATTCCCCGGACTGGTAGTCGACGACGACGTGTACGACATCAGTGCATTCACAGCCTACGACTCGACCGCCGCGCTACTCGAGGACTGGGACTCCGCGTTCAAGACACTGGCCGAGGCCGCGGTCTCACCCACTACGCCCGGAACACCCGCATCGGAACTGCGAACGCTGCCGCCGGTGACCCGGCCGGGCCAGATCTACGGGGCCGGAGCGAACTATCGCGAGCACATCATCCAGATGGCGGTAGCGCACAAGCTGGGCACCGCCGGACTGACGGACGAGGAGCTCGCCGAGGAGGCCGGCCACGACATCGACGAGCGCAAAGCGCACGGCGAACCGTATGTGTGGACCGGTGTCCCCTCGGCGATCAGCGGCGCCTACGACGACATTCTTCTTCCCACCGGATGGTCCGACCACGACTGGGAACTCGAGCTCGGCGTGGTCATCGGTCGTCGTGCTCGCAACGTCAGGGTTTCCGACGCACTCGACTACGTCGCCGGCTACACGATCTGCAACGACCTCACCACACGAAGCCTGGTTCCGCGCAGGGATATTGCGATGATGGGAACGGACTGGATGCGGGCGAAGAACTTCCCGACGTTCTACCCGACCGGCCCGTGGCTCGTTCCGGCAGCTTTCGTGCCAGACCCACTGAACCTGGGTATCCGGCTTCGCCTCAACGGTGACACCATGCAGGACAGCACCACGGGCGACATGGTCTTCGGCCCCGCGGAACTGATTTCCTACATCTCGCGCTTCGTCGAGCTCGAGCCCGGAGACATGGTGATCACCGGATCCCCGCCCGGCAACGGCTCGCACTGGGGCCGGTACCTCCGCCAGGGGGACGTCCTCGAATGCGAGAGGCTCTTCTGACCTTTTGATGGGTGATCTCCGCGAGCCTGATAGACGCAACGCCCTCCCTCGCATAGGTTTTGGTTTGCGAAGACAAGACCTAAGGGAGAAGGCGTTGCGCGCTGCCAGAATACTGCAGAAACTGCTAGGAATCGACAAGGCCCGGATAATCGGTATCGAATTCACGGACGACGAACGAGGGCCGGTGATCCTGGTGACCCTCGAGCCGCACGCCTCGGTGCGATCCCGCTGTCCGCATTGTGAACAGCGCTGTCCCGGATACGATCGCCCGAATCGACCTCGACAGTGGCGTCATCTGGATATGGGCGGCACGCGGTGCTTCGTACAAGCTTCGGTGTCGAGAATTCGATGCCCCGAGCACGGCGTGGTGACCGAGATGGTGCCGTGGGCACGGCCGGCTGCGAACATGACCAGGGCATTCGACGACAACGTGGCGTGGTTGGCCGCGCACAGTCCAGCTACGTCGGTGTGCGAGTACGCCCGAGTGGCGTGGCGATCTGTGACCAGGATCGTCACCCGCGTCGTCGGCGACGCTGTCGGACGTACTGATCGGCTCCAAGGGCTGCGGCGCTTGGGGATCGACGAAATCGCCTACCGGAAAGGTCACCGATACCTCACCGTGGTGGTCGATCATGACACAGGCCGACTCGTATGGGCGGCCGAAGGGCACAACGAGAGCACCTTGAATCGATTCTTCGACGAGTTGGGTGAAGAACGCACAGCTCGTCTGACGCATATCAGTGCTGATGCTGCGAAGTGGATCGCCTCGACCGTGCGCAGTAGGGCGCCGCAGGTGAAGCGGTGTATGGATCCGTTTCATGTGATTCAGTGGATGACGCGGGCTCTGGACCGGCTGCGGTCGCGTGTGTTGTCGCGGTTGTGGGGGTTCACCGACCGGGATCGACGGCACCTGCGGTGGGCATTGTTGAAGAACGTCGAGAATCTCACCCCCGCGCAGATATCAGTCCGAGCAAAGATCCTCGAGGATAGAAACAGCGAACTGTGTCGAGGATATGTCCTGAAAGAGCAACTGCAACATGTCTATTCCGGATCGAAGAAGAGGGCCTCGGTACGACTGCGAGTGTGGGTGCAGATGGCCCAGGATAGTGGGATCCCGGAACTTGTAGGCCTGGCTAAGAGCATCGCTCGCTATCGGCGCGAGATCCTCAACGCAATCGAATACGACCTGTCCAATGCCCGCGTCGAGGCCAACAACACCCACCTGCGGTCGCTGACGAAGCGATCCTACGGATTTCACAGCCCAGAGGCCTTGATTGCGATGGCGACACTTACACGAGGAGGGGCGTGCCCACCTCTTCCGCAACGTTAATCGCCCACCAAAGGGTCAGGACGGCCATGCGAGATCGATGGTCTGGGCATGCAACGCACCCGCTGTATCGACGCCTAGCGGTACTGACCTGCGAGGTTAGGTCCGCGGGTGGCGGGTGGTTGGCCGCCGAGTCCGGTGTGGCCGCGGTGGTGACTGTAGGTGTGCAGCCATCGCGGGAACTCGTCGCAGCGTTCGCGGTCGCTGGTGTAGAGGCGGGCGTAGGCCCATTCGTCGTGCCGGGGTGCGGTGGAAGCGTTCGACTTTGCCGTTGGTTTGGGGTCGGTAGGGGCGGGTTCGGCGATGCTTGATCTCGCCGAGTGCGTCTCGGGCCGCGTGTGATCGGTAGCAGGAACCGTTGTCGGTCAACACTTTTTCGACCGTGATGCGGTGCTCGGTGAACCATGCGTTGGCGCGTAGCCAGAACGCGGCGGCGGTGGCTTTGCGTTCGTCGCCCAACAGTTCGGAGTAGGCCAACCGTGAGTGTGCGTCGATCGCGGTGTGCAGGAAGTGGTAGCCGCGGACCGGACGGTAGTACTTGTCGACCTCGCCGCTGCTTTTGTCGGCTTGGGCATTGCGGCTGCCTGCCGAGCGACCGACCTTCCGCCATCCGCCGCCGGCGGGGATCTTGCCCAGTTCCTTGACATCGACATGAACGAGATCGCCGCAGTGCGGTGAGTGCATGCGACGGATCACCCGTCCGGTCGGGCGGTCGAGCCACCGCAGTCGAGCCAACCCGTACCGGCTCAGGACCTGTGCACTGTCGAAACATTCAAACCCAGCAGATACGCGATCCGGGCCGGACCCCAGCGGCGGATGACGCGGACTTTGATGATGCGCCGCTCGGTGCGCGTCGGGGTCTGGTTCGGGCTGCGATGTGGCCGTGACGTCACCAACGTTGGATCAGTACACCTAGTCGCCGCGGAAGCTGCCCGCCGGAGGAGGCCGGGTGCTTGCGTTGGCTACGAAAACGTGGACATTAAAATTAAGAGGTTCGTCAGCTCGAATGCGAACGCGTCCGGACGGCCGTTTTCCATGTACGCCACGCTGTTGATCGCCTCACCGCTGCGGGTTGACGTATGCAAATGGGGTGCGGGCTCGCTCGACGAGCAACCCGCACCCATTCTCGTACATACAATCTCACTCACCGACGGTGGAGGGCCGGAGGTGTGAATCCCACCGTTGACCCCGCGGACTCATTCTTGGAGGCGATCTTGCTCGCCAAGCCATGACCCGCTCTGAACCGGTCAACCAGATCAGAGCGTCTTCCGCGGGGCGTTTCACGATGCGGGGGAGCGGGGCCGCGCACCCGGCTCACGCCCTTCCCGACCCGTGCGGAGGTTCTGGTGGCAGCGGACGGGAACGTCGATCAGCCACCGCAGGCAGGAGTTTTGGTGGTCGCACCATGACAATCTCGTCGATTCTTCCGTCGCGCACCTTGTTGGCATACTCGGGATCGGCGAGGAGTTGCCGGGCAAGCATCAGAGCATCTCCGTGGCCGGATACGATCGCGTCGGCACCCGTCTGCGGATCGGTTGTGCTGCTGAGGAACAGCGGGACATCGCCGACTGCCCCGCCTCCCGCCGGTGAGGTTCCCGGTGGGAGGCGGTCCTCGGTCATATGAACGTTCTTCGGGCTTGCGGTGAGAATCGGCCGGTCCTTGCCTGGCATTCCCACCCGCCCGAATCCGGCGAAGACTTGGGAGAAGATCGCGGTCCCGTGGGAATGCACGGCGGCGGTGAACCGCCCCAGGTCGGGGATGAGATCGTCGGAGTCGAAACGGAGCAGTGGCCGGAACGGTGCCTCGTCAACTCCTCGTGACGTGGCCGCTGACCCTCCGACGATGATCATGCCGACGCCGGTGGCGCGCTCGGTGAGGAACGCAATCGTTTGTCTGCTCGGACGTCCGCCCTTGTGCTGCTGCAGGACCGCCATCGCACCCATGACGATGCGGTTGGCGATCTCGAGTCCGTTGATACTCGGTGGCTGGAAGAGCCCTTCGCTCGGACGAACAAGGCCCGGGCGGAGTCTGTCATAAATTCTTCCGGTGACGTCTGTGGCAGTCGTGACTGCGGATGTTCTCTTCGGTGCGACGAATTTCGGAGCAATCGGTGTGTACGCCGCATCGATGGGCGAGAAATCCGACGGAGGCCCTCCGGTCGCATCTGTCGTCACCGTGGGGTGCGAACGCGACCGGAGGGCTCCTTGCGGGTGCCCGGGTAGCCCGGGCTGCGGTGTCGGTACGCGAGGCCCCTATACCGGGGGTGCCTGGAACAGGCCCTTGTCCGGATCGTTGAACATCTGCTTGCTGATCCATTCGTTCATTGAGTCGGCGGTGCCCCACTCATCGGAGGTCTCCGGTTCGCTGGTGTCGTACAGGCTCGGGTGCCAGGTGTCCTCGTCGAGAAGTTCGAGTTCGGTGGTGTACTCCATCGTGTTGCCGTTGGGATCGTGGAAGTAGGTGAAGGTGTTGTCGCCGGCGCGGTGTCGGCCCGGTCCCCAGATCTTCGGGACCTCGGCTCGAATGAGCCGTCCGCTACCGCGCATGTATTCGTCGAGCCCACGCATCTCGAACGACACGTGATTGAGCGCGGTATGGGGGCACCGGGCGATCGCCATACTGTGATGCTGCGGTCCACAGCGCAGGAACCACATGAGCCCACCCATGTGAGGATGGACGAGGGTGTCGGAGAGACGCAAGTCGAGGTGCTTCACGTACCAGGCCAACATCTTCTCGGGCTCAGGCGAGTTGAGAACCACGTGCGACAGTCGCACGGGAATGGCTTCACGTTCCTCGATCTTGCGGTGTGTGCGGGTCTCGACGTCGGCGGAAACTTCGAGGACGCGACCTTCGAGGTCGAAGAACCGGAATCCGTAGCCTCCGCCGGGCGTCTGCAAGATGTCGGGTTCGCTGATCAGCGCGACGTTCGCACCGCCGAGGCGGTCGGCGAGCTGATCGACGGATTTGGGGTCTGCTGCGCCGAACGACACGAGATCGAGTCGCTTCTCGTCGGCGCGTCTGACACGCACGATGTACTGCTCAGGCGAGCCTTCGGCCGCGAAGTACGTCAAATTGCTTTCGCCGCCGACATCGGTCAGGCCCCAGTTGTTGCCGTAGAACGCGACCTGCTTGTCGTATTCGGGGACCGCTATGTCGACGTGACGTAGGTGGGTGATCGGACTGAATGACACGGAAATCTCCTTCGGGTACCAGTTCAGGGCAGTGACGGGCAAGGGCTCGTCACTGTGGCAGGGGCGCGGCCTGGACGGCGGGGGCGAGCGCCGCTTTGAGGGTGGGGACGAGTTCGAGCAGTAGCCCGAGCTCCTCACACGTGTCGGCGACACCGAGCACGTACCGGTCCGGGCGCAGGACCACGGCCTTGCCATTCACCGAGGCGAGCAGGTCGGAGAACGTCTCCGGGTCGGTGAGCACCACGGTCTCGCCATCACCGGTGAGCGCCCCCTGAAGCTGTGGTGACAACCCGGCGATCATGTCCTCGGGTGCTGCCACGAGGAACCGGACGCCGACCAGATCGTCGAGGCGTGTTCCGTCGGACAGCCGGGGCTGCAGGGAAAGTCGGCCCGCACTGTCGTTGAGTTCGGCGGTATGCAAGCCGGGACCGAGCGCCGGCGACGGGGGTGCAGATGCACCGGGGTTCGCGCGCACGTAGGCGTCGCGATGTTCGGCGGTCTTGCGGTCCGTGGTCTGCAGAATGCCTGCCATCGTCGCCGCCTGCTCCACCCAGTAATGGGCGTGCGGGCGCCGCTCGCTCTCGTAGGTGTCGAGCAGGTCCACGTCGGCGAGACCCCGCGAGACCAGACTCAGCTTCCAGATCAGGTTGGCGACATCGCGCATGCCGGCGCACAGTCCCTGGCCGAACAGTGGCGGAGCCTGATGGGCGGCGTCCCCGGCGAGGAACACATTGCCCGCACGCCACCGCTCGGCAACCCGTGCGCGGAAGGTATAGATCGCGGCCCGGTCCGGCGTGAATCGGTCCGTCGGCAGAACGCCGTGGCTGATGCGCTCGATGGCGGCCGCGGTGGCGATCTCCTGGGGATCATCGTCCGGCATGACCTTGAACTCCATCCGGACCCGCTTGCCGGGAAGGCGAACCCACAGTGCCGGCCGACTGTAATGACCGAGGAACACCATGTCGCCACTGATGTCAGGCTCCCCGTCCAGTAATCCGTCAACGACCAGCCACGGATCATCGCTACCGAGGCTTTCGGTCCGGACATCGAGCAGTCGCCGCACCGTCGAGGTAGCCCCATCAGCTGCGATGACCCATCGCGCGGTGAGGGTCTCCGTAGAGCCCTCGGCGTCTGTGACCACACAGCGAACCCCGTCGGCAATGTGCTCCAGATCGGTCAAGGTGGTCCCCGAGCGAAGTGACACGCCGGCCTGGCGGTCCACCTCGCTGCGCAGCAGTACCTCAATGTCGGGCTGATGGAACATGACGTCGTCATGCCATGCCTGTGTTCCGAGTTTCCCCGTTGGATGTGAGAACAGCGTCTCGCGTGCTTCATTCTCCATGCGGAAGTCCGTCATCGGCTTACATCGAGCCATCGCCTGTCCGCCCAGGCCGAGGGCTTGAAATGCGCGAAGGGTCTCTCCATCGAAGTGCACCGCCCGAGCCTGTGGCCACACGCTACTTTCGCGTTCGATCCCGATCGCTGAGATCCCGGCCTGGCCGAGAAGAGCGAGGGCGGCCACCCCCACGGGGCCGCCGCCGACGACCACCACTTCGTAATCCCAAGACACGTGAGCTCCTTGCTGTACTAGACGTCTCGTATCGATTTCCGTACTCTAGCCCCATGCGATGTGGATCACAATCACTTTCTGTAGCGACATGGACGAAGGCGTCGAGACGAGTCACGCGGAGGCATGCTCGATGACGGTGCAGCAGTCGGTGTTCGTCGTCCCGCCCGTCGTGGCGGTGGCGCAGCGTCGGGGTCTGTTCGCCGCTGCGGGCGTCGAGGTGGAGACCCAGTTGGTGGCGTCCTCCCACGAACAGCGCCGGCAGCTCGACGACGGCCGAGCGGATGTCGGCATCACCGCGACAGACAACCTGTTCGCCTGGAATGCAACGGGTTCGGACATCGCGGTGATAGCCCAGATCGAAACGACCACCGATCTTGCCTTGACGCTTCGGCCCGAATTGCTCTCGATCGACGGTCTCGACGTGATTCGTCTGGCGGTCGACGCCCCTTCGAACGGCTTCGCCATCGTCGCGTACTCGATGATGGCGCGGCTCGGCCGGACGAAAGACCAGTACGAGGTCGTCGAGGTGGGGGGCGTGCGGGAACGGTTCGAGTCACTGATCGCCAACACGGCGGACGTGACTCTCCTGGCGCCACCGCTGGACGAGATCGGCCGCGGTCGGGGGATGACCGTTGCTATGCGGATAGCGGAACTGGTGCCGTCCTACCCTGGTCTCGGAATCGTGTCCTCCCGGGAGGTTCTCCGGGGAAAGACGGACGAGATTGCCCGGTATCTCGGAGCGTTGGCCGCGGCCCATCAGTGGATGCGACAGGCGGCGGCATCCGAGGTCGAGCAGGAACTGCTCGCGGTGGGGCTGGGGCAGGCTGCGGTCGCCTCTGCTCTCGCCGCGGTGCCGCAGACTCTGGCCCCCTCCACTGCTGGCATTCGAGCGCTCGCGCAGCTGCGTGAGGACCTCGATATGATCGTCGATGGCGCACCCGATGCCGGTGACCTGATCGACCTCCGCCCGCTGCAGGCCGCCAGGCTCGTGCCTCTCCGCGACCGCGAGGACGACCGCTGCGAACTGCTCTGACGGTCTGAATCAGGACACCGAGAGGCCGCCGAGGCGGGCGGAATGACTGGAAGTGCCCGCGAGGGCAGATCGGGCTGCGCGCGCATGTGACCCTCCTGCCCGACCCTTGCGTGAGATAGGCGTCGACCACCGACCGCATTTCACCGGGGCAAATCGGGAATGCTGCAGCCTCCTCTGTGCCCACCCGGTACCAGCCCGCGGACCGACTTGCCGACATGTTGCCCCGCCCAACATGTCTGATGGTGGAAGCGGGTATGCATGACAGGTCACGATGTGACTTTTGCCGTCGGGTCGGGCGCACCAGGGTGTTGATGCGGTGGCCCCCCGGCCGCGGACATGCTGTGCACGAGATGATCGAGGAAGACCTGTGCCCGCGGGCTGAGGGTCATGTGCCGGGGCCAGGTCGCGACCACGCTGGTGCGGCCGGCGCGAGGGGTGAGCGGTCGCGTCACCAGGGGTCGTCCTTCGGAGGTGGTGTCGGGAGAGTTGGGACGGGACATGAGCAGGCCGTATCCGACTCCTCGCCCAATCAGAGCCCGGACGAGATCGATTGTGGGAACGGCGGTGCCGACGGTGGGTTGTACCCCCTGCTCGGCGAAGATTCGATGGGTGTTGGCCGTGCTCGGCGCCGAGTCGAGCAGAACGAGAGGTTCCTCGGCGAGCTCGTGCAAGGCCACGCTGGCCCGGTCGGCGAGTCGATGGTCGGCCGGCAGCACGGCCGTGACCTCGGTCTCGTACACCACCCGCTTGTTGAGGTCCGAGGGTAGAAACATGTCGTACAGAACCGCGAAGTCCAAGGTGCCGTCGGCCAGTGACGGCAGCAGCTCGTCGTCCCCACCGACCCGGACCCCGACCTTGGCCTTCGGGTGTGCGCCTGCGAAGTGCGCCAGCACCGGCGGCAGCACCGTGGCGGCGAACCCTACATAGCAACCGACCCGAATGGGGCCGGTGATCTCCCCACGCGTGGCAGCGAGATCACCGACGAGGGAGGACACTTCGTCGACGAGATGACGCGCACGATGGGCGAAGTACTGCCCCGCCGGCGTCAGCTGCAAACCCTTCGCCTTGCGACGCACGCACAGTTGCTCCCCCACAATTCGCTCTACCTCCGAAACCGCCTGTGACAGACCTGATTCGGATATGTGCAACGCAGCCGCAGCCTCCGACAACGTCCCATATCGCGGGAGGGCGGAAAACAACTCGAGCTGGCGGACGGTGAGCTGACCCATCTGAAACTTCCGTTCAACTGAAGATATTTGCCATTTTTATTCACTTTACGAGAATTACTCGGTGATGTGAACTAAGTCTCAACCCCAATGTGGTGCACAACACGCACAAGATGGAGAACGACATGACCGACACGGCAGCCACGCGGCCAATGTCCTGTCCGGTGACCCACGCCCCGGCTTCCGCCGGCGAGAGCGCACTTCCGCTGAGAGGCACCGTCGACCCGGCTGAATTACCCCCGGCACCCGAAGTCGACTGGGTGGCGCCCGGTGAACTTGCCGCCGACCCGTACCCGACGTACCGGCGTCTTCGCCACGAGGCGCCGGTGGCGTGGGTCCCGGCCGTGAACAAGTATCTGGTCACCAGCTACCACGAATGCCACGAGATCGAGTGCGACCAGCAGACCTACACCGCCGATGTCGGGGGCAGCGGCGCGACCATGCTGCGCGCGCTGGGTGGGCATCCGATGCTGCGCAAGGACGATCCCGACCATGCGTCCGAACGATCGACGATCAATCCCACCCTGCGTCCGAAGATGGTCAAGTCCGTATGGTCCGAGGTGTTCACCCGCAACGCGCGTACCTATCTGGACGTCCTTGCCGATGCCGGTCCCGGGGCTGCCGAACTGAACCGGGACTACGCAGCACCGGTGGCATCACAGAACCTGATCGATCTGCTGGGGCTGCCGGATGTCGATGTCGAGGACATGCGGCGGTGGTCTCATGCCTTCATCGCCGGCACCGGCAACCTGCTCGACGATCCGGACATCTGGGTCCGCTGCGAGCAGGCCCGCACCGAGGTCGACGCCCTGCTCGATGCCCTGATTCCCTTCTACGAGAAGCATCCGAATGAGTCGATGACCTCGGCACTGGTCGGCAGCGGACTGCCTCGGCAGGCGGTGGCCGCGAACGTCAAACTGACCATCACCGGGGGAATGAACGAGCCGCAGCACATGATCACCAACATGGTGTGGGCGCTGTCGAGGCATCCGGACCAGCAACGGCACGTATCCGTGGACCGCTCGCTGTGGCCGGCGGTGTTCGACGAGACCGCGCGCTGGCTGTCGCCGATCGGCATGTACCCCCGCCAGACCACCCGCCCGGTGGTGCTCGGGGGAGTGCGCCTGCCCGCCGGTGCCGCCATCGGTGTGGTGGTCGGCTCCGCCAATCGCGACGAACGCTACTTCGACGCCGATCCCACGGTGTTCGACATTTCCCGCCCACGCCGCCCACACCTGGCGTTCGGCAGCGGGGTCCACCTATGCGCTGGCCACTGGGCGGCCAAGAGCGCCGTCGGAGAGATCGCGGTGCCCCTGCTCTACGAGCGCTTCCCCACCCTGCGCGTCGATACCACCCGCGAAACCCGATGGGACGGATGGGTGTTCCGAGGACTGACCGATCTCCCGGTCACCTGGGACAACTGAGAAAAGAGAGACCTCCATGCCAAAAATCACCTTCCACCAGCCCGACGGTCGCAGCGACGTCCTCGACGTCCCCGACGGCACATCCCTGATGCGCGCCGCGGTCACCAACTCGATCCCCGGCATTGTCGGCGAATGCGGCGGACAGGCCATGTGCGCCACCTGCCACGTCTACATCCGCTCCGCGCATCTGACGGATCTACCCGACGTCGGCGAGGACGAGGACGAGATGCTCGACTGCACCGCCACCGCCCGCGCCCCGCAGCGGTCCCGTCTGGGTTGCCAGATCCTCGTCACCACCACCCTCGACGGTCTCGAGGTCGATCTCCCGGAAAGCCAGATCTGACATGAGCGCGACGATCATCATCGGCGCGGGCCATGCCGGGATCCAGCTCGCCGACTCCCTGCGAACCCGCGGCCACGATCGCCCGATCACGGTGCTCAGCGCCGAATCGGAACTGCCCTACCAACGCCCCCCACTGTCGAAGGACTACCTCGCCGAAGGCGATCCGCAACCGTTGCCGCTGCGTGGCACCGAGTTCTATCACGATCACGAGATCGACCTGCGGCGCGGCACCGCTGTCACCGGAATCGACCCGCGCACCCGCACCATCGGGTGCGCAGACGGCACCCGGATGCACTACGACGACCTTGTTTTGGCCACCGGCTCCCGCAACCGACGCCTCACCCTTCCCAGCGCACAGGGACCCGGGGTGCACTACCTGCGGACAGCCGCCGACGCCACCCTCCTCCACGACGACCTCGACCACGCGACGGCCGCCGTCGTCATCGGCGCCGGTTTCATCGGACTCGAATTCGCCGCCGCGGCGGCCCGGCGCGGCATCGACGTCACCGTCGTCGAATACGGTCCCCGGCCACTCGCCCGCGCCCTGACCTATGCCACCACCGACCAGCTGACCGTCACTCACCGCGCCGCGGGTATCGACTTTCAATTCGACGTGCAGGTGTCGGCGATCGAACACGCCCACGGACGTGTCTCCGCCGTCGTCGGACACGACGGCCGCCGCTTCCCCGCCAACCTCGTGGTCATCGGTATCGGCGCGGACCCTCAGACCGATCTGGCCGCCGCCGCAAACCTGCGAATCGACAACGGCATCCACGTCGACGAATTCCTACGCACCAGCGACGAGCACATCTGGGCGATCGGCGACTGCGTCAGCTTTCCCTGCACACACGCCGGGACCAGGGTTCGGCGGGAATCGGTGCAGAACGCGGTCGACCAGGCCCGGGCCCTGGCGGCCACACTCACCGGGACCCCCACCGGCTACCAGGACCTCCCGTGGTTCTGGAGCCACCAAGGCAGCTGCAAGATCCAGATCGCCGGCGTCGGCGGTCCCACCGATCGCACCGTTGTCCCCACCGACCCCACCACCGGAAAGTTCTCCACTTTCCGCTTCCGCGACGACGTCCTCGTCGCCGTCGAATCGGTGAACCAGCCCGCCGTGCACCTCGCCGCCCGCAAAGTACTGTCCGCACCGCGGCGGCCGAGCCTGACCGACCTGACCCGGGCCGGCTTCGATCTCAAATCGCTCTCCGCGCGATCCGCCGCGATCTCCGCAGGCTGAACAGTCCCTGCACCACCCCGCCCAACTACGACACACCCGCGTGTCGCACCCGCGCACAGTCCTGCGCTCCCGGCGTTTCGCAAACCCGCTGCCACAACAGCTCTCAACTGCGGTTCGAGAGAGCCGAGCGCGCCGCACCGGAGCCTTCGACGGATCGGCACCTGAACCTTCGGTAGCTCTCAGCGGCACGCGGACCGCCCACGGAGCGACAACGAACGGCGCCGCTGGTTCGGCGTGGTCCTCCGCCATCCCTTGCGGGCAGCTTCTACCGTTCAACCGTGGAAGTTCCACGGGTGCATGAAATTTACGAACTCCGTGGGATAGGTTGAGATAGCCCGCAGGCGATGTGACGCCAATTACACGAAGCGATCCCCGCTCGTCTCGAAATACCAATGCTCGATTTCCCTCCCTGTCGAAGGTGTGTGCCCATGGTCAGTAATGAAGAGATCCGGCGCGGATGGCCAACTATCGTCATCGCTGGCTTCGGGTCGGCGGTCGGCATCTCCGGATTGCTGCTGTACACAATAGGTTTGTTCACGGCCGACCTCGAAAACGCCATCGGACTGAGTAAGACCTCGTACGGTCTCGGTCTGCTGCTGGTCAGCGCGGGGGTCGCAGCAGGAACGGTATGCACGGGGCGCGCGATCGACCGCTTCGGGACGAGGAGAGTCATTGTTTTCGGGCAACTGTCCTTCGCATCCGGATACCTTGCCCTCGCGACAATCGTCGACACCGTCCCCGTCTTCCTTGCGGTCATGTTCGCACTCGGCTTCCTCGCCAGCGCATCCGGCCCGGTCGGATTTACGCGAACGGTAAGCCTGTGGTTCGTCAAGTCGCGCGGGTTTGCCCTCGGACTCGCGATGACTGGGATCGGTGTCGCCGCGGCCGTCGCTCCGCTCGTCGTCAATGGCGTCATTGTCGAATATGGTTGGCGCGCAGGGTGTCTTGTGCTCGCTGTGATCGCCGCGAGCGGTATCGATCCCGTGCCCGCCTTTTTGAAAGAGCCCTCGGCAACGGCCACTCGGGGGAGGACGACGACCTCGCCGAGTGCACTGAACTCGATGTGCCTGCTCCCGTGCGTGCCCGCTCGACTTTCGCCGCGATTCGTCGAGACCGGTGCTTCTGGAGATTGTTGATCACGTTCTTCGTGATGTCATTCGCTTTCACGGGCTTGCTCACACATTTCGTTCCAATGTTGCGGTCGATGGATGTGGAGCCGTCGCAGGCCGCGACCTTGGCGTCCCTGATCGGATTCGCTGTCATCGGAAGTCGGGTCATGGTGGGATTTCTGCTCGATCATGTCCGCCCGGGACTGGTTGCCGGAGGGGTCTGCGCCTTGAGTGCTGCCGGTACATGCTTCCTGATCGTCGGAGGCGTCGCTTTCGCTCCACTCGCCGCCATTGCCTTGGGGCTGGCCATCGGCGGCGAGATCGACATGATCGGCTTCTTCACCGCTCGGTACTTCGCACTCGCGGGATACGCCCGAGCATATTCCTGGATGTACACGGGCTTCGTCATCGCGGCAGGCATCTCGCCATTGCTCATCGGGATGTTGTTCGATGCCCTCGGCACGTACTCAGCAGCACTCATCCCGTGCGCAGCATTGGCCGCCATGTGTGCATGTGCCTTCGCCACACTGCCGACGCCCACTCCGCGGACTTCGCCGGCTTCTCTCATCCCGCAACCCGCCGAAACGGAGTTGTAGATGATGTCATCAAACCTATCGCGGTTCGAGACGTATCGTATAGAATTACGGAACAAACTAGGAGGCCACAATGAAGCTAGGCAGGGTGGTGCGACCGACCCCGGACGGTCCGCGCGCACGAATCGTCGCGGTGCAGCCCGATACCGAAAGGGTGATCGACCTGGCGCAGGCATATGCGCTGACGCTGCAACGCTCGGGTGCGGAGCCGGAGCGCGCGTCGAAGATTGCCCGCTCCATCTTTCCGTCCAGCATGGCCGCCGCGATCGGTGGCGGCGATGTCTTTCTGGATGCTGCGCACGAGGCACTCGGAGCCGCGGACGACGCATCACTGCC
The DNA here is from genome assembly GCF_058628105.1 of Rhodococcus sp. G6(2025). Taxonomy (NCBI): domain Bacteria; kingdom Bacillati; phylum Actinomycetota; class Actinomycetes; order Mycobacteriales; family Nocardiaceae; genus Rhodococcus; species Rhodococcus sp. G6(2025). The sequence goes on along the minus strand of NZ_CP179750.1, from coordinate 4,899,436 downwards.
GTTACTCGAGGTCCAGTGGTGTGCAGCGGTGGATTCCCCGGTGATCCGGGATGGGCTGACCTTCAGTCAGCACATTGTCAACTTCAGTGAGAAGGTCGCACACGCGCTGCCCAATCCGAACATCTACAAAATTCCGGGGTACTTCAAGGGCTCGACCGCGACGGTGTACGGGCACAACGAAGAGATTCCCTACCCGGACTTCACGGACGCGTTCGATTACGAGCTCGAGATCGGCTACATCGTCGGCCGGAGAGGACGGAATCTGACGCCGGACGATGCGTTCGACCACGTCTTCGGCATCACGATCTTCAACGATTTCAGCGCGCGAGACGTGCAGGGCGCAGAGATGGCGATCGGCATGGGCCCGCAGAAATGTAAGGACTTCGCCTACGGCATCGGCCCATGGATCACCACCATGGATGAGGTCTCGTCCATCGAAGGATTGACGGGATCCGTGCGGGTCAACGGCGAACTATGGTCCTCCTGCGTCGCCGAGGACATGGTGTACACCCCCGCCGAATTGGTCGCATATGTCTCGATCGCCGACTACCTCCAGCCCGGCGACATAATCGGTTCCGGCACTCTGGGATTCGGGTCTGGACTCGAACTCGGCAAGACACTCTCACCCGGTGACGTAGTGGAACTCGAACTCGAATCCGTTGGCACATTGCGGTCACCGATCAGTAAGACCCGCGAGAAGGCCCCGTGGTGGCCTGAGCCGCGGCCGTATCCCTTCGAGGTCCAGGACGTCAACTAAACGACGTACGCGGTGCCGAGCCGGAGGCCGGGGTGCTGGCAGGGAGCGCGGTACCTTCCGCCAGACTCTTACGAGCCCTCGGCCTCCGGCAGGGCCCACGCCCAATCGGGGCACATGTCCCGGCCGACATCTATGCCGACGCCAACGCACGATTACGGCGCGAAAGGAAGTTTCATGACCAACGCTGTCATCGTGGACGTCGTCCGCCTCGCCTCCGGTAAGGGCAAGCCCGGCGGTGCGCTGTCCGGCACGCACCCGGTCGAACTGCTGGCACACGTGCTCCGCAGCATCGTCGAACGCAACGGCATCGACCCCGCACAGGTCGACGACGTCATCGGCGGCTGCGTCGGGCAGGCCGGCGAGCAGGCCCTCAACATCTCCCGGACAGCGGTGCTGTCGGCCGGATTCCCGGATTCGGTTCCGGCCACCACCGTCGACCGCCAGTGCGGCTCGAGCCAGCAGGCGGCGCACTTCGCCGCGCAGGGCGTGATCGCCGGCGCCTACGACATCGTGATCGCCTGCGGTGTGGAGTCGATGTCCCGCGTCCCGATGGGCACGACGACCATCGGTCAGGACGCGTCCGGCCCGGGCATCGCCGCCCGCTACCCCGAGGGACTCGTCAACCAGGGCATCTCCGCCGAACTGATCGCCGCCAAGTGGAAGTTCGACCGCGACACCCTCGACGCGTTCTCCGCGCAGTCGCATCAGCGTGCCGCCGACGCCCTGTCGAAGGGCCTGTTCGACAAGGAAATTGTCCCGATCTCGGTCACCAACGCCGCCGGTGAGACGGTGACCCACACCGCCGACGAGACCGTGCGCGCCTCCACCACCGCCGAGGGACTGTCCGGGCTGAAGTCGTCGTTCTACTCCGAGAAGTACGCGGCCCGGTTCCCCGAGGCGCAGTGGCACATCACCCCGGGCAACTCGTCGCCGCTGACCGACGGCGCGTCCGCGGCGCTGATCATGAGCGAGGAGATGGCGTCGAAGCTGGGGCTGACCCCGCGGGCACGGTTCCACTCGTTCGCCGTTGCCGGTGACGACCCGGTCTTCATGCTCACCGCGCCGATCCCGGCGACCAAGAAGATCCTCGCGAAGTCGGGGCTGAGCATCGACGACATCGACGCCTACGAGGTCAACGAGGCGTTCGCGCCGGTGCCGCTGGCGTGGGCGCACGAGTTCGGGGCCGACCCGGCCAAGCTCAACCCGTGGGGCGGCGCCATCGCGCTCGGGCACGCACTCGGCTCGTCGGGCACCCGCCTGCTGAGCACCCTGGTCAACAACCTCGAGGCCACCGGCGGACGCTACGGCCTGCAGACCATGTGCGAGGGCGCGGGCATGGCCAACACCACCATCATCGAACGCATCTGAGCCGAGCCGGGGACCACTCCCGCACCGTCCGATCCTCGACAGGGCTGTGCGCTACCACGGACAACTCCACCCCGAAGCCCGGTACCTCCTTGCTACGTCTCGGTCGGTGGACGTCTCGGGCCTCTCATAGTTCAGCGGACCGGGACGAGCTCTGGGCTAGAAACCCGCAACCCAATCCGATACGATCCGTATAGTATCGAAACCTTCTGGAAAGGAAGGGGAGAAGATTGACACTCCTGCTGGACGACGCCGCGGTGCAATCGGCCTTCGACTGGGCCCCGGCCATCGCCGCGTTGCGCGACGCCTATGCGGCGGCTCCCGACGATGCTCGATTCCCGGCCCGGACCATCGCGCGCGGCGGCACCTCGTTCCTGCGGTTGATGAGCGGCGCGCCGGGCAGCGGCGGCTTGATGGGCGTAAAGACCATCGCCGGCGCGATCGGCGTGCGCCAGTTCTCCTACCTCATCTCCCTGTTCGATCAGGAATCCGCGGAACTGGTGGCGCTGCTCGACGGCAATTCGATCACCGGCTACCGCACCGCGGCCACATCGGCGCTGGCGGTCGACCTGCTGGCTGCACCCGGACCGGTCACGGTTGCCGTCATCGGCTCGGGCTTCGAGGCGAAGAAACATGTTCGTGCCCTTGCGGCAGTGCGCAGGCTCGAAGCCGTGCGTGTGTACAGCCCGCGAGCGGAGAGTCGGGCGCGCTTCGCCGACGAACTCGCCGATCTGGACACGTCGATCATCGCCGCCGAGTCACCTCAGGCGGCGGTTGCAATCGCGTCAGTGGTGATCTGCGCGGCGCGATCTTATGACGAGTCGCCGATCTTGCTGGGCGCGTGGCTCGAACCGGGAATGACCGTCGTCTCGATCGGATCGACCGTGCGGGAGCAGCGCGAGGTCGATCCGGAGGTGATCGCGCGCGCCGACGTCGTCATCGCCGACGTCCTGGAAGAAGTACTGCACGACAGTGGCGATCTCATCGCCGCGACGCAGGCGGGCATCGACGTCACCGACCGGATTGCCGCGCTGTCCGACCTCGTGTCCGGAACGCACCCTGGGCGCACGACCACCGAACAGATCGTCGTGTACAAGTCCGTTGGCTCCGCCGTTCAGGACTTGGCCGTCGCCGCTATGTGCGCGGACGCCGCCCGCAAGTCCGGGCTCGGGTCCGAACTGCCCATCCGCATCCCACCGGTTCACAAGTAAAGGACCCACCATGAGCACTGCTGCCACCGAGAGCCGAACGGTCGCGGACCACACCCTGTTCCGCCACGCGGCGTACATCGACGGACAGTGGATCGAGAACGGCGAATCCGGGCGTTTCACTATCGCCAACCCATCGACCGGTGAACAGCTGGCCGATCTCCCGTCGCTCAGCCGCCCGCAGGTCGCCGCGGCCATCGACGCAGCACACCGCGCCCTGCCCGGCTGGCGGGCCAAGTCGGCCAAGCAACGCGCCCAGATCCTCCGGCGCTGGTTCGACCTCGTCAACGAGCACGCCGAGGATCTGGCGCGGTTGATCGTCCTTGAGGAGGGCAAGCCGGTAACCGAGGCGCGCGGTGAAATCGCATATGCAGCATCGTTCATCGAATGGTTCGCCGAAGAGGCTAAACGTGTGCGCGGCGATGTCTTCCCGGCACCCGATCCCGCGAACCGCGTCCTGGTGCTCAAGGAGCCGATCGGGGTGTGCGCCGCGATCACACCGTGGAACTTTCCCGCCGCGATGATCACCCGCAAGGTCGCACCTGCGCTGGCCGCGGGATGCACGATGGTCGTCAAGCCTGCCGGCCAGACCCCGCTCACCGCCCTGGCTCTCGCGGAGCTGGCCACTCGTGCCGGGGTGCCGGCGGGCGTGTTCAGTGTGGTGCTCGGGAAGGCGAGCGAAGTCGGCGCAGAACTCACCGGCAACCCGCTGGTGCGGAAGGTGAGCTTCACCGGTTCGACGGAGGTCGGGCGGCTGCTGCTCCAGCAGTCCGCGGCGACGGTGAAGAAGTCATCGATGGAACTCGGAGGGAACGCGGCGGTACTCGTCTTCGACGACGCGGATCTCGAGACCGCCGTGTCGGGTGTGGTCGCCGCGAAATACCGCAACACCGGACAGGCGTGCATCAGCGCCAACCGGGTATACGTGCAATCCGGCATCTACGAACGGTTCACCGCGGAGCTGGCCAACCGGGTCGCCGACCTTCCGGTCGGTGACGGTTTCGAGCCGGGCGTCATGCTGGGCCCGCTGATCGACCAGTCTGCTGTCGCCAAAGTCGAAGAACATGTGGCCGACGCCATCGGACAGGGCGCACGTGTGGTGTGCGGTGGTGCGCGACATGACCGGGGCGGGCAGTTCTACCAGCCGACGGTGTTGGCCGATGTCGGCGCCGGTATGAAGGTTACCCGCGAAGAGACCTTCGGCCCGATCACCCCGCTGATACCGTTCACCCACGAGGCGGATGCAATCCGGCAGGCAAACGACACCGAATTCGGCTTGGCCGCCTATGTTTTCAGCCGAGACGCCGAGAGAATCTGGCGTGTCGCGGCAGCTCTCGAGGCTGGCATGGTTGGAATCAACTCCGGCCTGATCTCCAACGAAACCGCGCCCTTCGGCGGCATCAAGCAGTCCGGCCTGGGACGGGAAGGGTCGATCTACGGGATCGACGAGTACATGGAGATGAAGTACCTCGCGTGGGCGGGCAGCGGCGCGAACTGACCGGAGCGATTCAACCGGCCAACACATCGAAACACGTCAACTAATCGAAAACCGAAAGGAACGCCCGTCATGGCTGTTTACACACGCTCCGAAGCCCGGGAATGGGCCCGCGAGAAGCTCGTCGGAGCCGTCAACTGCACCATTCCCTCATTCACGAACGACCTCCGCCGCATCAACGAAAAAGCAATTCGCCACGACATCCGCCTCGCCAAAGAACACGGATTCATCGGCAGCCTCGGAATCTCGGAAATCAGCATCACACTGCCGGAATACCTGGACTTCCTGCGGATATCCAAGGACGAGGCCGGCGACGACTTCTACATCGTCCACCACGCCAGCTGGAACGACCTCGAGCAGAACATCGAAGCCGTCCGGGGCGCAGAGGATGCCGGCGCCGATCTAGTCCTGCTGTCCTACCCGCCGAACTTCTACCCGGAGACCGAACAGGAGATCTTCGACTACACCAAGGCCGTCGCGGACGCGACGAACCTGGGTATCATCCTGTTCCCGATGGTGATCTGGGGTTTCAGCGGCCGCATTCACCCCTCCGATATCCCTACCCGTCTCATACGACGCATGATCGACGAGATCCCCAATGTCGCTGTGGTAAAAGCCGAAGGCGGATTCCCGAGTATCCAGAGCGCGATCGAATGCCATCGCCTCTTCGGTGAGGAGGTCGTCATCTCGATCCCCATCGAAGGCGAGTTGATCCCGCTCTCACAAGTGATCCCCATTCAGCTCTCGGCTACCAGTGATCACGAATACTTCGGCCCCGTGATTCCGCGTGTGATGCAGCTGCTGCGCGACGGCAAATACGATGACGCCACGGAAATTTACTGGCAGTTGCATCCGGCCCGCAAGATCAAGGCGGGACTGTTCAACGGAATGCACGGAGGATCTTTCCTCAACCGCCAGGCGTGGAAGTTCCAGGGCTGGTTGCAGGGCTACAATGGCGGGCCCCTGCGGCAACCTACTCAGCGTATCCATGACCACCAGATGGCCGCGCTGCGCAAGGGTTTGATCGACGCCGGACTGGAGCCGAGCATGGATCCGTTTCGAGAGTTCTTCATCGGCCGCAACCCAGCCTGAACGGAACCAACAAAGGAAGTGTCTCCTGGACAGTCCTGGATCAGCGTGGGTAGTAATTCGGCGCAGTCCGGGGCGATCGACTAGTCGCCTTGGTTGGATGAACAGCCTTTTGGCCGGCGATGGCGTCACCGTCCTGGTCGGTGACCTCATCGCCTGCAAGTTCACTCGACCGATCAGTTACATCCCAACCGCTAGCCGCACTGTTCACGAGGCGTTTCGGGTCCGGGCAGCACATCAGGTCCCTGGAAGATGCTCGAAACGAACATCCGCAGCTACCCAGCGTCGAGACCGATTTGCCCAGAATGGGTTTCACCCGACCTTAGAACTGTTGTTCCAGGCTTCATAGTGACTGGGAGTAGTCGACGTATCGAATCGGGAACTCGCGACCTTGAAGGTCTTCGAAATGCTCTTGCTTGTCATCCATTCTGCGATTGCATGCGTCAGCCGCACCGCATCGATCAAACAAATCCTCACGAGTATTGCCATCGCGCGAGCCAATGCGCGGTGGTTAGTCATCGCAGCGAGCGCGCAACAAGAGCCCTCTTGCCACTCCACTTGGGAGCAGGCTTAGCCGAGGCGAACGGCGTGACCCTCTCGTGGCGGCCCCGTAAGTCTCTGTTTGGGGGTAAGCCCAGCGGGCTCAACAAAGTGCGTAATCAGAAGTATGAGGTGTGTAACGGCATAGCAGCGTCGCCGCCCGGGCACCGCTCCTCCGAGCGTACGGACGGAAAGTGTTGCAGCAACTACAGATCGCCGAGTTGAGCAGACAGGATCTACACCCCAACTTTCAGGAAGGGAAGTTGACGAAGTCTCCCAACAGGTGTGGATTGTCAGAGGGTGGCCCCGATAGCTTTCTCGAGCCACCTTCGTCCGAAGATCGATAACAGCGCCATCGAGCGCCCGTCACGTTGTCGCGGCGCCGCTGCTTCGTCGATGAGACGCCCCGATCGCGTCGGTCGAAGGCGCTTAGCGTCGCCGACAACCCCGATCGCGGCCGGAGTAGGCGTTCCGAACTCGTTCCCGGCGTCGGCTGCGATCCTCGCGGACTAATCGTCGTCGAGGTCGACAAACGACTATCGCCGAGTCCTCTTCGGTTTATTGCCGGGTCGCACGCTGCCGTCCAGAAATAGTCTCCTAAGAAAGCTCCATGCCGGTGGCGCCAACGCCACGTCCTCGTACGACTGCCATGCACCAGGTCGCTCGTTCCCACCAGTGGCCCTGGGACGACGAGCCCGCACCTGCTGCCGAACTCGACGGCAGGCGCGGGACTTATGGGTTAGACGAGGCTGTAGCCGCCATCCACGACGAAGGTCTGGCCGATGATACCGGGAGCGGCATTCGAGACGGCGAAGACGGCAGCCGACGCGATCTCGTCCGGATGGACAATCCGCTTCTGCATACTGGTTTCAATCTGGCGCTGTGCCTCGGCATCGCGCGATTCCTCGTCTGGAAACAGCGAAAGCCAGCTGTTAAACATCCCGGTGGGCCCGGTGATCCCCGGCGCGACGCTATTCACGCGGATGTTCTCTGCCGCGAAGTCAGCGGCCATACAGCGGACCAGGTGGATCGCGGCGGCTTTGGCCGCACAATAGGCGGCGTTCCCCTTCTGTGCGACGATGCCGACCTGCGAGGTAAGGACCACGATCGCACCGCCACCGGACTTCCGAAGATGGGGAAGCGCCGCGCGAGCCGATGCGTAGGGGCCGAACGCGTTGACGGCAAACTGTCGGTTCCACTCCTCCGGCTCGGTTTCATCGATCGTCCCGAGACCATTGATACCAACGCAGCAGACGATCGCCTCAATACCGTCGAGCGCCTCGGCGGCCTCGTCGATCGCGCGTTTGATGTCCACGGCGTCCGTGACGTCACCCACTGTGTTGAACTCCGCAGGTGAATCGAGGACCACCTTGTTGATATCGACGCCGGCAACCCTGCGACCGCTCTCAAGCAACTTCCGAACCGTTGCGGAACCCATGCCGGTCGCGGCACCGATCACGACCACCTTCTGGGGGTCAATGAACGGACCAAGCGGTGGGAGGTTCATCTTTTCAGGGGAATACGCAGTGGTCACTTTCGCCTCGCAAATAGAGTCGGAATGGAAGTTGGGTGTTATGACAGGCGATGGCAACGCCCGGAATCACTCAACACCGGCAAGCATCCACAACGATTGGCGGATCGACCAGATCCACTCGTGCGGGCCGCGCGGTACCGGTGGACAGTAGGTGTCCGGTGCCGCGAGCTCAGTCGGGTCACAACGGAAATAGCGACGGAAGCCGCCCGGTCGCGTGCTGGAGGAGGGGCGGGAACGTCCCGCAGCAGAATCAGGCGTATGTCGCGAGAGGTGGAGTGGCGACGGTGTCCGTGCGGGTTCGATCGCCACTCAAACCCCAGGAACCGCAAAAACTAGCTGCGAGACCTTTATCCACCTCGAAGACCAGGTGGGCCGATATTCTGATCGATTCAGAAACATCCCTGGGTTGGGTGAGAGCAACCTTGAGTTCGGCGGAGTCCGTTCCGAAGTGGGCGCCCAGTAGTTGCATCTACCTGCTCGTGCGCGACGCGGGCGGGTCCGCTGGTCCGCGTGCGTGGTTCATAGATCCACCAGCAAGGGGGCGAGCGAGATCGTGGAGGCAATGATGCCTCCGATCCCGGCGACGACTCCCAGTAGGGCCCACAGCGACGCCGCTTCGTCCTCGGCTATATCGGACTGTGATGTGGCGAGGGTGCCATAGGCAACCGCACTCAACCCTAAGACAAACCCGACTCCGGACATCCAGAACGACGCGATTGACAAGGTTCCCATAATTATCGACGCGCGGGGAAGTCGCGAGCAGTGTGGTCGGCCTTGCGGCGCGGAGCCGGAGTAACCGGCGGCGTCCACTTCGCGAGGAATTGTGGCAGGCATGATCCTCCTCCGGGGTATCAATGGCACGCGGCGATGGGGACGGAGTTTCGCAGCGACATTATGAGCGCTGATCCTGACGTCATCGTATGAGCACCCCGGCACGTCGTCCTATGTCCTACGTGGACAACACTTCTGCATCAGCTGTCCACCTCGGCGATCTCGACGTGTCTCCCTCATCGACAGTGAGCGTCGGTCAGGAGGGACGAATTCAGTCACGGGCATCGCTACCGGTATTTCCCGTTGAATCCGACATAGGGTCAGGAGCCGAACCTCCGCGCTGCCCACCGGGTAGTCGCAGATGGGATGAATTCCTCACAACTATTTGTCCCTGATGCTGCGCGCGATGTCCTGCCCGTACCAACTCACGTGAGTTCCATGACCACATTGGGTGTCGAGTATGTCCTTGGCGATCGAAAGTATAGTGATTGTCCTTGCTGAACGCGTCGCGACGCCGCTTCGCTCTGACGCGTGTCGCGGCCAGTGTGTTCGGACCCTCTGGTGAATTCGGGACGACCATGCTCTTGCTGAGGTTTGACCCGCTTTGCGGCGTCGCTTCGTCGATCCTTTGATAACGAACGCGGTCCGGCATGCAGTGGACCACTAGCCCCCAGATCGAGGAACCACTGAACTTTGACGTCGAGGTTTGCATCCCGCAGCAAGTGGTTCCTCGGTATCGACGCGACCGGCACTTCAGCTCCGATCCGCAAAAGCCTAGCGTTCGGCAACTACGGACACGCTGGAGATCCCTGGTGCCCTTGAACGCGACAGAAAGAGTGAGACAGATGCCCAAAGTTACTTACGTCGGGGCTGACGGCGGCACAACAACCACGCTTGACGTCCAGGACGGGACCAGCGTCATGAAGGCCGCGGTACTCAATGGCGTCGACGGGATCGTGGGGGAGTGTGGCGGGAACCTGATGTGCGCCACTTGTCACGTGTATGTCGCTCCCGAATGGACCGGCCGACTGAGTGAGCGTGACGAAGTCGAGGAGGAGATGCTCGAGGAGGCGTCCGCACCGGTGAGGGAGGAAAGCCGCCTGTCGTGCCAGGTCTTGGCTAAGCAGGACCTCGATGGTCTGGTTGTGCACCTCCCGGAGAGCCAGATCTGATGACACGAACCGTGATCGTCGGTGCCGGCGTAGCGGGAGTCCAGACCGCTCTCGAGCTGCGGCACCGCGGGTATGCCGGCGATATCACCCTCATCAGCGAAGACATGGAAGAACCGTACGATCGGCCGGCACTGTCCAAGGAGTTTCTCAAAGGCTCGGTCGGCCGCGACACCCTCGGCCTGCTTCCGGCGCAGACCGCGAGCGAGCGAGCGATCACCATGCGCCTGGGAAGCCAGGTCAGCGACCTCCGGACCTCGGAGCAGCAGGTCGTACTCTCAGACGGTTCAAGCGCCAGTTACGACTACCTCGTTCTCGCGACGGGCGCACACAATCGCCCGTTGCCGGTACCAGGTGCGGACCTACCGGGCGTGTGGTCCCTTCGAGGGCTCGATGAGGCGGAAGGGCTACGCAGCGCACTCGCTGAAAGGGCATAGACCTCATCGAAGGAACTACCGACATGGAGGAAGAGCGCGATCCCATCGGCGCGTGATCGGGAAGAGATGGCCGAGTTCAGTGGGCGCCGGTGCACAGGTGGGCGGTCCCGCTTACGACGGGCGACTGATCTTCATCGACACCGAAGACTTGACAATCGATCCGAGCCCCCCGCTCCGATCCGGATCCGGATCCGGAAGTGCGCACACCCGGCAGACACCGGAGAGATAATCGGCGGCAGACGGCGCCGCCGCAGATGCGTGCCGACCTAAGTGATTTCGGGGCGCGGGGTCACTGTGTTGCGAGGAGTCCGGATACATCCGAGGCTCTCGGATCTATCGACGTGCCTAGATGCAGTGTCGGCGGTCACCCATGGGGCGCCGGGGTGGCCTCGTGTCCGAACACCACTAAGCTCGGTCGCCTCAGAGCAGGACTGCGGCGATCTCGTCGGCGGTGACGCGGGCGAGGTCGACGAAGAATGGAATGCGCGCGTCGATCATGAGTTCGGTGGGCCCGCGCAGGCCGAGTGCGAAGCGAACGACTCCGTCGGAGTCGCGGATCGGCAGTCCGATCGTGCGGAAGTCGGGAGTCAACTCCTCGTCGTTGAAACCGTATCCGCGTTCGCGGGTGCGGACGAGTTCTTCCCGGATGCCGGCCACGTCGGTGATGGCGCGTGGGGTGGTCGCCGCTCGGGGCAGTGATGCGATGTCTTCGTCGTCGGTGTCGGACCACGCGAGGAAGACCTTGCCGAGTGCGCTGGCGTGCAGCGGTAGCCGCACCCCTTGCAGTACGTGTCCGTCTGACTCTCTCCAGCGGCTGAACCCGAGGAGGACGACGTCGTGGCCGTGTCGCATGGCGAGCGACGCGGACGCACCCGTCGTCGCGGCCAGCTGCTCGAGATAGGGCTCGGAGAGGTAGATGCGGTGCTGGCGGTACGAGATCTGCCCGTAGGCGGCCAGCGCGCTGCCGAGCCGGTAGCGGTTGGACGTCTTGTCCTTGTCGAGGAAGCCGGCATCGACCAACGATTGGAGTAGGCGGTGGGTTGTGCTCACCGCCAGGTCCTGACGCTTGGCGATTTCCGATACGCCCAGCTCCTCGCCTCCGTCGAAGCAGGTGAGCATCGTCAGTGCCCGTGTCACCGTCTGCACTCCCGTGGCACGTGAGTCGGTCACGAGCAATCCTTCCTGTGGAGGCCGTCGGCCGAATGTGGGGGCGCTCTCACGCCCGGATGTTGGAGACCCTACTTTCCATCAACTGGAAAATGAAGGTCCGGTCCAACCGGGATTTTCGGGGAAAACTCGGCGAACTGCGTTTCTGTACGTTGTCAAGGTTTCCGATCTGCAGAAAACAAACCGGAGGAATTCGGACGCGGAGAACATAGCGTCAACGGTCGTCACAGCTGACGATTCATCCGTTGAAGGAGCTACCCACATGTCCCGCATTCGCCGATTGCCACGAGCCGCCGCAGCGCTCGCCCTGATCCCGCTTGCCGGGTTGGCGGTGGCGTGTGGATCCTCCGATTCCTCGGGAGGCGCCAGTTCCGGCGCCGAATTCACGCTGAAGGTTTTCGATCCGGGCAACTCCGGTGCGATCGCCGTCGGTAAGCGTGACGGAACCTATGACGAGGCGTTGGCTCCGCTGGGTGCCAAGATCGAATGGGTAAAGACCACACCGGGATTCAGTTCCAACCTCAAACTATTCAACACCGGTGAACTCGACATCCAGACCGGCGCCTACAGTCCTGTGGTCGGTGCCCTCTCCAAGGATGTCGGTGTCCGCATCTTCGCCACGTCCGACCCCTACAACAAGGATCAGGCAGGCATCATCGCCAGACCGGAGTCCGGGATCACGTCGGTGGCGGATCTGCCCGGCAAGCGGATCGCGGTCAACCCGGCCGGTAAGGGTGAGTACATCACCCTGAAGGCCTTGACCCAGGCCGGAATTCCTGTGGACTCCGTCGAGCGTGTGCCACTGCAGCAGGCGGATGCCGCCTCGGCGTTCTCCACCGGTCAGGTCGACGCCTGGGCGTCATTTTTGATCCCGTACCAGGAGGCGAAGGCGAAGGGCGCGGTCGAGATCGCCACCGAAGCGAGCATCGGTTCGGTGGACAGCACCATCATCGCCGGCCGAACGAAGGTCCTCGAGGAGCATCCTGACGTGGTCGAGAAGTTCCTCGAAGTGACGCAGCAGCTCACGGAAAAGCAGCAGCAGGATCCGGCCGCATTCGAGAACGTCTTCGAGAAGACCGGCCCCAGGGCACTGTCGGGTCAGCGACTCGACGACGCGATTGCGCTCGGTGGCCAGATCACGAACTTTCGGTACCCGACCGCAGCCGATGCCCTCGACCTGGAGTCCATCTCGGCGCTGTTCGCCGAGAACGGTGTGATTCAACAGCCGCTGAAGGGCAGTGACGTGATCTTCGATCTCCCGGCGGCGCTCGACACCACCTCGGCCGAGGGCAAGTGACTGCGGTGGTGACCCTGTCGAGTTCGGTGCGCAGCGACGCGCCCGCGGCTCCGAAGCTGGAGACGCCCCGCTATCGCCGAACCCGTGAGCGGCCTCGATGGATCTCGATTCCCCTGCGGTTCCTCGTACCTGCCTTGCTCGTCGCCGCCTGGTCGGTCGGGTCGTCGTCGGGGCTGTTGAGCCCGGAGATCCTCGCCGGGCCGCCCGCGGTGTGGCAGGCGTTCGTGGAGCTGTATCAGTCGGGTCAGTTGCTCGACTTCGGCCTCGCTTCGCTGCAGCGGGCCGCACTGGGCGTGGGATGCGGTGTCCTGATCGGGCTCGTCCTCGGTGTGTTGTCCGGCCTCTCCGCACTCGGGGAGGAGTTGATCGACTCGACGATGCAGATCAACCGCGCCGTACCCTTCCTGGCGCTCGTTCCGCTGTTCATCGCCTGGTTCGGTATCGACGAAACGTTCAAGGTTGTCCTCATCACGGTCGCCACCCTCGCCCCGATGTACGCGTACACCTACCTCGGAGTGCGGGGAGTCGACCGCAAGATGGTCGAGGCCGCCCGCGGGTTCGGGCTCATCGGCTGGCGACTGGTCTTCGGCGCGATCCTGCCGACCGCACTACCGGGGGTGTTGATGGGTCTGCGAATCTGCCTGTCGCTGAGCATCACCGGCCTGATCGCGGCAGAGCAGGTGGGTACCCGGGAAGGGATCGGTTACCTCGTGACGCTCGCGCAGGAGTACAACCGCACCGACTACATGGTCCTGTGCATCGTCATGTACGCGATCCTCGGCCTGGTCTTCGACGCGGTGGTTCGCGTGATCGAGAAGTTCGCGATGCCGTGGCGGCAGCTGTCGGTGACCCGATGAGCGCCGCAGAGGCACCGTTGCCACCGTTGGCGCCGCGCGAACGCACCGCGACGACCGCGGCGGAACGACGAACCGGGTCGCCCCTCGCGGTGTCGCTGTCGGGAGTGCGGAAGTCGTTCGGCGACAAGACCGTACTCTCCGGAATCGACCTGGAGATCACTCGCGGCGAGTTCGTCGTCCTGCTCGGCCCGAGCGGCACCGGAAAGACGACCCTGCTGCGACTGCTCTCGGGACTCGAACCGCCGGACGGCGGCGACGTCCTGGTCCCGAGACAACGCACGGTCGTGTACCAGGAGCCGAGGCTGATCCCGTCCAAGCGTGTTCTGGCGAATGTGTCGGTGGGGCAGAAGCGTGCACAGCTGACCCGCGACAACGCGCGGCGCGCGCTGGCCGAGGTGAACCTCGCGGACAAGGAACGTGCGTGGCCCGCCACCCTCTCCGGTGGCGAAGCGCAGCGGGTCGCGCTCGCCCGTGCGCTCGTTCGTGAACCGGAACTGCTGCTGCTGGACGAGCCGTTCGCGGCGCTGGACGCCCTCACGCGGCTGCAGATGCAAGATCTCGTCGGCGACCTCGTCGCCCGCCACCGCCCCGCCGTTCTGCTCGTCACCCACGACGTGGACGAAGCCGTCCGGCTGGCCGACCGCGTCCTGATCCTCGACAACGGCGGCTTCGCGGTGGATGTCGACATCGACCTCCCGCGCCCACGGGACCGCAACGACCCCGAGGCGCTGCGCTACCGAGCGACCTTCCTCGCCCAGCTGGGCGTAGGTCGCCATTCCTCTACCAGACAGGACATTTCATGACGGTGACAACTGGCAGTGCCATCGACACGCTCTGGTACACCCGCTGCCCGGTGCCCACCGCGAGCGGCCTCGCGAACAACCTCGGGTGGCTGGGGCGCACCGCGGAGACGGCCGGGGTGCAATTCGGTGTGCTGCAGGACGCGGGCCCCGAACTGGCAGTGCGGCATTTCGATCACCAGCTGCCGGGCCTGATCCGTGAAGGCGGCAACGTCCCCGCTCTCGCCGCGCGGGCGGAAGGATCCCCGACCCGGCTGATAGGTCTCACCTGGATCGACGAGGCCCAGGCCATCCTGGTGCGCGGCGATTCGGAGGTCCGCGACGCCACCGGGCTGCGAGGACTCCGCATCGGGATCCCCGCCTGGGCCGCCGATCGTGCACGCAGCTTCCCGCGCGCCATGGCGCTGCACGGTCTTGCCTCCGCTCTGCGACTCGGCGGTCTCACGTTCGCCGACGTGCGCCTCGTCGAGGTCCCGACGACGCCGGCCCCGCACGTACGCACCGCCAATCCCGACCGCAACACCACCTGGGGCGTCGAGCCGTTGCTGGCCGGTGACGTCGACGCGATCTACGTCAAGGGCGCCCGGGCGCAGGAGGTGGCACGACAGCATGGACTGGCGGTGGCCGTGGACCTCGATTCCACCGACGCCCTTCGCGACCGGGTCAACAATGGAACCCCGCGACCGGTCACCGTGCACGAAGACCTTCTTCAGCAGCGGCCGGACATCGTGATCGGGTTTCTCGCCGAGAGTCTGCGCGCCGCCGACTGGGCGGCCGCGAATGTCGAACAGGTCCGTGCGGTGTTCCAGACCGAAACCCAGTCCGGACCCGAAGGCGTCGTCGCCGCATACGGCGAGAACTTTCACACCGGCCTTCACTTGAGCCTGTCCGATGAGCGGGTGGATCTGCTGGGTGTGCAGAAGCAGTTCCTCTACGCCCACGGCTTCCTCGCCCACGATTTCGACCTCGCCTCGTGGGTTGCGCACGAACCGCTCCGGCAGGCGCGCGCGCAGCTCCACGCTGAGACGGCGGCAGCGCAGTGACCGACTTCTACTGGGAACTTCCGACTCGCGGTGACGGACGCAGGGTCGCCACCGAACTCGGCACCCGCGGTGGTTTCGGGGTCGGGACCGCGCACAGCGTCGCCACCGATCTGCGTCCCGGCAGATTCGGCCCCTTCGACGAACTCGCCCAGGTGATCCACGCCGCGGAACTGTCGGGCGTCGACGGTGTGGTCGCGGGATACGACCCCTCGGGCGAGGAATCCTGGATCGTGGCCGCGGCCGCACTCCGGCAGACACGTCACGCACGGGTCGCCGTGGAATTCCACCCCGCCTTCGGAACCCCGGTCTACGCGTCGAAGATGTCGGCCACTCTGCAACGGCTCTCGGGTGGACGGCTGGAGTGGCGCCTCGCGGTGGAGACGGATCCCGCAGACGCGCGCTCGCGCGGCGATCGGGTCACCGGCCGCGACCGCTACGCCCGCGCCGCCGAATTCCTCACGGTCGCCCGCGGGGTGTGGAACGACGAGGAGATCCTTCCTGGTGGGTTCGGAGGCACCGGGTACGAGTTCGCAGGCGACTACTACGACGTGATCGACGGCGGCTTCCGGGGGATCCTGTCCGGACTGCCGTTCCCCGTCGTTCATCTCACCGGGGACTCCGAGGACGCCCTCGCGTTGTCGGCCCGCCACGGTGACGTGCATCAGTTCGCGCTGACCGAATCCGGCTTCGAGGGTCCCGCGCGGACCCTGGCGGCCCTGGCACGTGAGCACGGGCGATCGGTGCGGACGCTGCTGCGGGTACCGGTCATCGCGCGGGAGACATCCGACGAGGCGTGGGCACGCGTCGAGCGCCTGTGGCGGGAAGTCCACCCCGGCCCAGGCATCGACGATCCCCGCGCCCTCGACCGGGGCGAGTCCCGGTGGGCGGGCTTCGACCGCCTCGGCCACCCGCAGAGCATCGGACTCGTCGGCAGCTACGAGGACGTCGCACGGCAACTGTCGTCGCTGCGCGAGCGCGGCGCCGACGGCTTCGTCCTGGTCGGACGCCCGCACATCGAGGAACTCCATCGCGCGGGTGAGCACCTTCTGCATCTGGTCGATCCCACCGGACGCACCCTCGCCACACAGGAGGCGCACTCATGAGCGTCGACTTCTACTGGCGCATCGGGATGGAAGGGGATCACGCGTCGTTGCGCACGCCGCGGCGCTACAACCGCGGCGACGCGGGTGGGCACCGACCCGGCAATATCGCTCCGGCGATCCGGGGCGGGGAACTCGACGGCTACGGGTACATCGACCACATGGCCGCGGTGGCGAAGGCGTCCGAGTCGGCCGGGTTCCTGGGCGGTCTGCTGCCGTCCTTCCCGATGACGGAAGACCCCTGGGCCACCGCGGCCGCGCTGGCCGCCGAGACCACCACGTACCGATTCATGGTCGCCTTCCAGCCCGGGTTCCTGCACCCGGTGCAGGCGGCCAGGATGTCCGCGAGCCTGCAACGCGCCACCGGAGGCCGGCTGGTCTACAACATCATCAGCGGCGGCGGCGGTGCCCCTCAGCTGTGGTGGGGAGACAAAGTCGATCACGACGACCGCTACGCCCGCACGTCCGAGTTCCTCGACGTCCTCCGAGGGGTCTGGGACGGAGAGCCATTCGACTTCGACGGCCGGTTCTTCCGCACCGCCGGTGCGGCCCTGGCTCCTGGTCTGGCCGGACAACCGTTCCCCGAGGTGTACTTCTCCGGCTCGTCCGCGGCAGCCGTCGCCGCCGCGGGCACGCACTCGGACTACTACCTGTCCTGGCTCGAGCCGTACGCAGACCTGCGGAAAAAATTCGACGGCGTACGAGAGCAGTCCGCGAAACTCGGGCGCACCCCCAAGTTCGCAGTGCGGATCGACATCGTCGCCCGCCACACCGAAGAAGCGGCCTGGGCGGAGATCGAGAAGGGCTGGGCCTTCGTCGACAAGGATGCCGCAAACCGGGCGGCGCAGGGCGATTCCGTCGGGGCGGCTCGCATCAAGGGCTGGGTACCCGAACACATCACCGGCTACCGGGACCTCGAAGTTCAGCCCAATGTCTGGTGCGGCTTCAGCCTGATCCGAGGCGGCCCCGCATTCGGCCTGGTCGGCAATTACGAGCAGGTCGCCGAACGTCTCGACGAACTACGCGCACTCGGCGTGGACGCCTTCGTCCTCGCCGGCAATCCCCACCTCGAGGGGGCGTACCGCGTCGGCGAAGAAGTACTTCCCCTGCTGCAACGCACATCACCCATCACCTCCGGACAGGACACGCTGTGACTACCACCGAGAACCGACTGGACCCGCAGATCGCCACGTTCGTCGACGCCGCGCGCCGCGACGCCGACAAGGCGTTCACCGTCTTCCGGAGCACCGGCACCGTGTCGGCCAACGGCACGGTCAACTTCGTCGAACGCGTGCCGGGCACCGAGATCGCGGTCGCGCTCAACGACCCCGGCCCGTGGGCAGACGATCCGGGTGTGTCACCAGTGGTCGCGACGTTCGACGGTGAGGTGCTCTCGGGCAACGGCTCTGCGGGATTCGTCACCGGTTACGCCGCCGTCTTCCGGCAGCACCCCGAGATCACCAGCGTCGTGCACATTCACACCCCGTGGCTGGGCGGGTGGGCGCAGACCCACCGCACTCTGCCGATCCGGTACGCGGCCTCGCAGCGCCTGACGCTCTCCCGCGAGATACACCCCCACATCGACCGGTCCCGGTCGGCGGGCGAGTTCATTCTCGAACGCCTGCAACACGACCCGGATCTGGTTGCCATCTTCGAAGCGAACGGCGGGGTCAACGTGATCGGCCGGAGCGGACTGCTGGACCTCGCGAAGTTCGTCGTACTGCTCGAGGAAGGCGCCCAGTTCCAGGCGATCGCGGAGTCGCTCGGCGGATCCGTCGAATTCGATCCGTCGAATCTCGCGGTGCAGTGGGGGCGCTCGGGTCTGGCCGACGAGGCACGCCGCCGCGGTCTCATCTAACACCATCGTCCCCCGTCCCCATAGGCAACCAAAACAGAACAGGTAGAGATCATGACAGTGCGCGTCGGATACTTCCCGCACAACAATTCGCTCTTCGTGCTCCGGCACACCGGAATACTCGAACGCCGGCTACCGGACATCGAATGGGTCGACCTTCGTGAACTCCCGTCGAAGCCGTCCGTCGATCCCGTCAATGCCCTTCCGACCCTGCATTCGGACTGGCTGTTCGACGACGGCGGATACGACGTGATCGGCACCGGTTTCACCCCGCCGATCACCGGCCTGGCCCAAGGTCGTGACGTCGTCTACATCGGCATCTCCGGTCCCCGCGTCGAGAACGGCCGACTCGTCGTGAAGGCGGACTCGGGCATCGAGTCCGCAGCCGATCTGCGGGGGAAACGGGTCGGGATCGCCCATGGGTCCTGGCAGACCACGCTGCTGCTGTTCGCGCTCGACCGGGTGGGACTGACCTGGTCCGACATCGTGCCCGTCGACACGGACGTGCGCGACGGCGGAGCCGAACTCGTCGGCGGCGCCATCGATGCCTGGGTCGGCGCCTACCCGGGACTGACGGAGATCGAAGCGGATACCGAGCTGCGCACTCTCGTCGAGACCGAGGGACTGTTCAGCCATCCATCGCTGTGGTTCACGCGCCGAGATTTCGCGGAGAACAACCCGGAACAACTGCGCGCGATCATCGAGGCGCTGCAGGAATCGGACGAACGGATCGAGCGGAATCCCCGCGCTGCCGCGCAGTACTTCGTCGACGACGTGGAGCGGCGAGGTGGCACAGCAAGTCTCGACGCGTGGGAGGCGGCGCTGCGCGGACGGCCGTTCGGCATCAACCCGGTCACCGACGAATTCCTGGATGAACAGCAACGCGCCGCCGACCTGCTGCTGTCGAACGGGTTGCTCGCACGACCGATTCAGGTGCGCGACGCGGTGGTTCCGTGGATCGGCGAGTTCGTCGGCACCGCACGCTCGACCGTCTAGGTAGCTCGCGGCGTCAGGTTCCGGGCGGCGAACTCGCCCGGCACCTCACGTGGCGCGACGCTCAAACCCGTACGAGGCGGCGGATCGACGGGTTGCGCTGACCTGGTTCGACTCGCCGACACTCAACCAGGAGCGGTGGAACAAAGCCTATGCCCTGTGGGTGTCGGGCATCGTGTACCTTCACCTCGGCGCACGGAGTTCGCGCTCGAAGTCGCGAAGTCCTCGCTCAGTATCCAACTCGCCGTCGAAGACAGAATCTGCACCGCACTCGCAATCGAAGTTCTTGCCTGAACCGCAGAGGCCATGGGCGATATCGTTCGCAGTTCTCGGGCGGTGACCCGGTCGTAGAGGGCCTTGCGTTGCGGGTTGGCCGCTGCCCATGAGTCGAATGCGAGTTGCCACTGCGCCCGTGCGACGGCGCCGCGCTCGCACGCGTTGCGGGTGTGGGCGATCACCTCAGATTCGACCTGCAAGGTCAGCTTCGGGGTCGACGCCGAGCTTCGCCTTGACTGCGGCCCCAGGCCGGGAACGTGGGTGCCGAGTTCGCCGCGGATGGTGGCGGGGGTGTGGCTGTGCCGGATAAACAGCCGTTGCACGTCGGGTGATTCCTCTCGTGAATAGGGTTGTGCATCAACGCCGGTGGCCACGCATGGTGTCCTCGGTGCCCGCGACAATCGTTCAGGTGAGGGCCGGGTCGAGCGTATGAAGGGCGTGCACTTCCGCCCGGGAGGGCGCGTACGCGCCGGAGCGGCTGACCGTCAACGCACTCGTGTGTATCGCGCGGAGCAGTGCGGGTTGGACATCGGGCCAGTCCACAGCCGCGAGTCGATCCCGTGCTTGGGGTGAGCCGAGCAGGCCCGTGTCGAGTAGTCCGGAGAGTAGTCCGGCCATGAAGGAGTCCCCGGCGCCGACGGTGTCGCCCACGGTGACCGGTGTCTGGTCGATGTGGAGCATGTCCCGGTTGTGAGCCAGTCGCGCGTAGGCGCCCCAGGATCCGCGGGTGACGACCACCATTGCTGGTCCTGTCTTCACCCACCGCCGCATGATGTTCTCGACCGGCACGCCCGGGTAGAGCCAGTCGAGGTCCTCGTCGCTGGTCTTTACCACGTCGGACAGTGAGACCAGGTGCTCGACGCGGTCGACGACGGTGTCGGGCGAATGCATCAGTGCGGGACGGATGTTCGGGTCGTATGACACGGTACCGAGGAGCCGCATCCGTTCGGCGGCGACGACCACCGTCGAGCCGCCTGGTTCGACGGTGGCGGCGATGCTGCCGGTGTGCAGATGCCCGAACGGTTCCAGGTCCGGCAGTTGCGGGACCGCCCAGTTCAGGTCGAACTCGTAGTTTGCGTGTCCGTCCGCGTCGATCCGGGCGAACGCGACCGACGTCTTGTGTGCGGAGTCGGTTCCGGGCGTGATCTGCACGCCGGCGGACTCTGCCCACTGTCTGAGCAGATTTCCCCGGGGGTCTTTGCCCCAGTGGGAGCAGATGCTGGCCGGGTGGCCGAGTGCGCCGAGTCCGACTGCGACGTTGAGCAGGCTGCCGCCGACGTGTTCCTGAGTGAATCCGGGCCTGGTGACGACGTCGATCAGTGCTTCGCCGAGGCTGAGTACGCGGCTGGTCATCAGTGCGCCCGTACCGCGGTCGGCTGGTCCGGGCCGTGGTCGAGTGCGACGCCGAGCTTGGCCTCCATCTCCTCGAGCGGCACACCCTTGGTCTCGGGCATCACCTTCAGCACCCAGATCAGCTGACCGACCATGGCGAGGAAGAAGATGCTGAACGCGGCGCCGGCACCGAGGGCACCGATGATCGGCGGGAAGGCGAACGAGGTGATCGCGGCGAACACCCAGTGGGTCAGGCTGCCCAGCGACTGCCCCTGACCACGGATCCGATTCGGGAAGATCTCCGAGAGGAATACCCAGATCACCGAGCCCTGGCCGACGGCGTGGGCGGCGATGAATCCCATCAGCCCGATCAGCACCAGTATCGACGAGGTAGAGGTGAACTCGCCACCGCGCGCATTTTCGTAGTAGAACATCACGGCGGCAAGGAATCCCAGGGACATCAGGTAGCCGATCGAGCCGACGATCATCAGCTTGCGCCGGCCGAGCCGGTCGATCAGGCTCAGCCCGACCATGGTGGCGACCAAGTTCATCGCGCCCACCCCGACGCTCATCAGGAACGCGGCGTTCGTGCTGGCGCCGGCCTCCTGCATGACCCGTGGCGCGTAGTACAGGACCGCGTTGATGCCCGACAACTGGTTGAAGACGGCGATCGCGACGGCGAGCAGGATCACCTTGCGGTGCCCGCGCGTGAAGAACGGCACCTTCGTCATGTTCGCGGTGGCCGCCAGCGACTCCCGGATCTCACTCATCTGGAAGTCGACGTCGGCTTGGGTGGCGCACAGGCGCTTGCTCGTTGCGGTCGCGTCGTCCCATCGACCGTTGGCGGCCAGCCAGCGTGGCGTTTCGGGAACGGTCGGCAGCATGAGGACGAATACCAGTGCCGGAACGATCATGACGCCGAGCATCCAGCGCCAAGCATTGTCGCCGGGGACCGCCGCGCGGATGACGGCGTTGGATGCATAGGCGATGAGGATGCCGAGCACGATGTTGAATTGCACCAACCCGACCAGGCGTCCTCGGTTGGCCGCGGGGGCGATCTCGGCGGTGTAGATCGGTGCACAGACGCTGGCACCACCCACGCCGATGCCACCAATGAACCGGAACAGCATCAGAATTTCGACGTTCGGGGCCAGGGCAGACCCGAGGGCGCCAAGAACGAAGAGGACGCCGATCACGTAGAGCGCCTTCTTGCGGCCGTACCGGTCTGCCGGCCGGCCGGCGACCAGAGCGCCGAGGATCGTCCCGATGAGTGCGGTGGTGACGGTGAAGCCCAGCTTGGCATCGCTGAGCGCGAACACCTGCTGGATCTGTTCCTCCGCACCGGAGATGACGGCGGTGTCGAATCCGAAGAGCAGCCCGCCGGTCGCGGCGACTATGGCACTGCGAACAACTATGGGTTTCACGAGATGTCTACTTCCTCTTGCGGTTGAAATATCTTGGAAAAGAAGGATTTCCGCGCACAGTGCGATGGGTTGGGCACCCACGCGCGGGGTCGAGTGGCTCGGAGCCAGAAGCGCCCTGCGTCTCGACGGATGTCGTGACCGCTGCGGGCGGCACCCTGCTCCAGCGATTCCGCCGCCAGGTATGTGTGTGCGATGCCCGTAGGGCACGAGGTTGTGGCTACGAACTTCATGTCACGCGCCTTTCCTAGCGGTTCGCTGTCGTAGCCGAGGCGGCGACCGATCGAGGCGGCCCTGCCTGATCCTGCGTCGCTGTATCGATGAGCCTGCGGACAGTTATAGCTGTGACGTGGCTCTCATGTCAACATATACGGGCCTAAACACATACATTCGGACACCAATAAGCAGATCAAAACAACACGCCGAAGTGGCTTGGCGGCCTGCAGTGCGATCACCTCCACGCCGGGGCGAGCCGGAGTTCCGGGCGCGCGCTGCCTGGAGGGACGGAGTCTGCGGGGGCGCGACTGTCTCCACGAAAGCGTCAGGCGTGCGCGTGAAACTGTTGGCCCGGAACTGGATGCGGCCGGCGGGGCGGCCACCACCCCACAGCCTCAGCCCGCACAACTCGTTGGTGTTGGCGACGGCACTCTCAGCGCGTCCCGATGCAGATCTCGCCGGTCGTGACGCCGTCTTCGAGCACCTCGAGGGAACGGCCCCGCGTTTCGGCACCTTCGTCCACACCAACACAAGCGCCGCCACGCCGACGACGAACGTGAACAACGACCCGGCGATGCCGATTTCCTTGACGAGCGACGGAAGCCGGACTGACGGTGCCTCTCGCGTCTGTCGTGCGGCGCGCTCTGATTCCCGCCCACTCGGGCAGGATGAGACAGTGGGCGATCGAACCGCAGCAGACCTCGAACGTGAACTCGCCATGCTCGTCTACGTACGCGGATGCAGGAGTCGCTCGCGTGGCCCGCAATGGTTTACGAAAGGAGATCGATGTCCTGCGATCCCGCAATGCAGAACTGGAGCGGGGAGTCGCCCGGCTTCGCCTGCTCACCGGCGACGGTCAGTCGTGTTGACCGACGGCGGCACTGCCGGGTGGCGGAGAGTGCCGGATCGCGGCGTCCCGCAGTGCCCGCAGCAGCGGTGTCACCCGGTTGCGGCGGTACACGAACCTCACGACCGCGGGCGGCGCACCGACCAGCGGGATGAACTGGACGTTCCGATGGGTTACCCGCCGGCGGGCAACTTCGGGAACCGTGCCGACACCCCGATCGGCGGCGATCAACTCGAGCCAGTCGTCGAAGTTCGAGCACGTCACCACCGGGCCGTCGTGGTTCGGCCACAGATCTTCGGATGTGGTGCCGCTGAGGGTATTGATGACCAGGGGAAGCGTTCCGAACTCAGCCCAGTCGATCGATTCTCGGGTCGCGAGCGGCGACGCCGTCGAGACCGCCGCAATCCGCTGCTCCTCGAACAGCGGATGCTGCACGAACTCGTCGCCGGGAACATCCCGGCGGACGACGGCGGCGTCCACGGTGGCGTTGTTCAGTGCGGCGATGGGGTCGTCGTAGCGACGCGGAACGACGGTGGCGCGGGAATTCTTCTCGACGTCGTCGATCACCTGCTGCGCCCACGGATCGGGCAGGAGCCAACTGAAGCCGAGGACGAGGGATCGGTTGGTGTACAGCGCAACCGCGGAATCGAGATCGCCGAGGATGACGCGTACCTTCTCGACGAACCCGGCACCGTCCTCGGTGAGGGCAAGTGCCCGCGAGGTCCGGTCGAACAATCGCACGCCGAGCGAGGTCTCGAGCTGCTGCACCGTCCGGGTGAGCGCCGGCTGAGTGATGTGGAGTGCGTTCGCCGCCGCGGTGAACGAGCCTGCCTCGGCGATCGCAACGGCCGCCCGCAGATGCCGCAGTTCGATGGACATAACTCCCAAGCATAGATCCGGCCGAAGAGGCATTTCCGCTCCGCAATGCGGCGGTGCACGATGAGAACGGAAAGACCACGCACACATCGACCGAAAGGATCCTGGTGTTCGATCTCGAGGACGGCCTCCGAATTCCCATCATCGGGGCGCCCATGGCAGGAGGACCGAGCACGCCCGAGCTCGTTGCCGCGGTCTCGTCCGCCGGTGGCCTCGGTTTCCTTGCGGCCGGGTACAAGACCGTCGACGCGGTTCGGCGTGAGGTCGACGCGGTCCGCGCGCTGACGAGCGCACCGTTCGGACTCAATATTTTCGTCCCCGGCCGCCCCCTGGCCGACCGTGCCGCGGTGGAGGCCTACCGGTCGTTGCTGCAGCCGCTCGCGGAGCGCAGGCAGGTGTCGCTGCCGGCGGTCGTCGACTTCGACGACGACGCCTTCGACGCCAAGGTCGACCTCGCGGTCGAGCGTACCGTTCCCGTGGTGTCGTTCACCTTCGGCCTTCCGCCGCGCGACGTCGTCGATCGGTTACACGAGGCCGGCAGCGCCGTGGTGGCCACGGTGTCCGATGTCGACGAGGCGCGCTCGGCCGCTCGGGTGGGCGTCGACGCGATAGGTCTGCAAGGAGTGGACGCGGGCGGGCACCGAGCGACGCTCGACCCCGACGCCGAGCCGGACCCACGTTCGACGAGGGACTTGGTCGAGGCGGCCCGCTCAGCGATCGACCTTCCGATCATCGCGGCGGGTGGGATAGCCACCGGATCCGACGTCGCGACGGCACTCGCGGCCGGTGCCACCGCCGTCCAGATCGGTACCGCTCTCCTCGACGCCGACGAGGCAGGGACCAAACCCGCGCACCGCGCCGCGTTGCACGACGCCCGCTTCACCGACACCGTCGTCACTCGCGCGTTCTCCGGTCGTCCCGCGCGTGGCCTGGTCAATGATTTCATCACCGACTTCGATGCTCACGCGGTGGCGGCATATCCGCAGGTACACCTGCTGACCAGTGGGTTGCGTGCCGCAGCAGGCGCAGCCGGTGACCCGCACGGCCTCGCCCTGTGGGCCGGTGTCGGCTATCGCAGTGCCCGTTCGGCCCCCGCAGGGGAGATCGTTCGGGACCTGTGGAGTGAAGCACGGTAATTCCCGTGGATATCGGCGATCTGAACTTCTTCCTGGCCGTGGCCCGCGCAGGCGGAATCTCCCGGGCATCGAAGGAGCTTCTGACGGTTCAGTCGAACATCAGCTCACGGATCCGCGCGCTCGAAGACGAACTGGGAGTGGAACTGTTCCGCCGCGATGCCCGTGGCGTGACCCTGACGAACTCCGGCGAACGTCTCCTGCCCTATGCCGAGCAGATCACTCAGCTCGTGCGGGAAGTGAGGCAGGTCGTCAGCGACGATCGAGATCCGGGCGGACGATTGGCGATCGGCTCCATGGAGACCACCGCGGGATCGCGGCTTCCCGGTGTGCTGGCAGCGTTCGGCGAAGAGTGTCCCCGAGTCGACTTCACCCTGGTGACCGACACCACGGACGCGCTGACCACCCAGGTGATCGAGCATCGACTCGACGGTGCGTTCGTCTGCGGGCCGGTGCGGCACCCGGACCTGGTGTCCGAGCAGGTCTTCATCGAGCAACTCGTGCTGGTGAGCGGCGTTCGCGTGGCCGATCTGGACTCCGTCATGACCGATGGCCGGCGGCACAGGGTTTCTCGTCTTCCGGGCCGGCTGCGCCTACCGGGCCCGCCGGGAGCGGCTCTTCGAGCAGCACGGAGTGCCGAGCCCGGATGTCCTCGAGTTCGGAACTCTCGAGGGCATCCGCGGGTGTGCGGCTGCGGGGATGGGCGTGACCCTGCTGCCGCTGGGCGTGGTGACCACGTCGCCGTTGGCGGCGGCCTTGAAGGTGCATCACCTCGCGCCGGCCGACTCGCGCGCAGAAACCCTGTTCATTCGCCGCACGGACTCCACCATGACCCCTGCCATGTCGCGATTCCTGTTCCATACTCACGAGTCCAGCCGCCCGGCCTCCCTGAAATCCGTGGCTCGTTAGCGGGGGCCTGCGCGCCAACCGAATGTTGTTGAAAGAGAATGCATGAACGCAATAGACAGCGCCGGCG
The DNA here is from genome assembly GCF_058628105.1 of Rhodococcus sp. G6(2025). Lineage (NCBI taxonomy): Bacteria > Bacillati > Actinomycetota > Actinomycetes > Mycobacteriales > Nocardiaceae > Rhodococcus > Rhodococcus sp. G6(2025). The sequence continues at coordinate 4,872,882 of NZ_CP179750.1, read as the reverse complement.
AGCTGACCGCATACCGCACGCCGACATCGCCGTGGGTCACGGTCGGCCAGGTCGGGGCCGCATTGGCGGCCAGCATGGGCATCGGACGCTTCGTCTACACACCTGTGCTCCCACTGATGGAGGCCCAGGCAGGATTGACACCGTCGGCGGGCGCCGCTCTGGCGACGGCGAACTATCTCGGATACCTCGTCGGGGCACTGGCCGGAATCGTCCTACCCGCCTTGGTGCGCTCGGCGGCAGTCATGCGTGTCTCGCTGCTGATCCTGACCGCCACGCTGGCGCTCATGCCGGTGACGTCGAACGAAACCGCCTGGGCCGTACTGCGCTGTGTTGCGGGTGCTACCAGTGCGATGGTCTTCGTCATCGCTGTCAGCGCCATGCACTCCACTCTGAGTGGGCACGCGGCACACCTGTCGGGTTGGGCGTTCGGCGGAATCGGAGCAGGTATTGCCCTCTCCGGGCTCGTCGTCCTCGTCTTGCGATCGATGAGCACGTGGGGATCCGTGTGGTGGGCGGCCGCACTGCTGACCCTGATCTGCACCCTCGCGGCGTGGACTCTCACACCGGAACGCGCTCCGACGGCGCCGGCGGCCGAGCGCAGAAGATCGCACAAGCAGGGGCACCGCCGGTTCGGTGCGCTCTTCATCAGCTATTCCCTCGAGGGTGTCGGATACATCATCGCCGGCACCTTTCTCGTCGCAGCGATCGACCACACTGCAGGCAGCTTCGCCGGCAGTGGCGCCTGGGTGCTCGTCGGGCTGGCGGCGCTACCGTCCGGTCCACTCTGGGCGTCGCTCGGCCGACGATGGTCTCGCCCGATCCTGCTGGTGATCGCCCTCGTCGTTCAGGCCGCCGGCATCGCGCTGCCCGCGGTGGCAGACGGCCTCTGGCCCGCCCTGATCTCCGCATTTCTGTTCGGGGGAACATTCCTCGGCATCAGTCAGATGTCGCTGACGATCGGCGCTCACCTCCAGTTCCCACGCGCGGTCGCGATCCTGACAACCGGATACAGCCTCGGTCAGATCGCGGGCCCGCTCATCGTCGCGCCACTGCTTTCCGATGGCTACCACCTGGCATTGCTCGTCGCTTCGGGCATCGTCCTGGCGGCAGCACTCGCCGCCGCGTTACTGACCACCCGGTTTCGTCAGCGAGCGACGGTCGAATGAGCAGGGCGCCGAAAGCAGTTGTGCGAGGCGGGGACCCGGCCCGCATGCGTCCACTCACATCAGGTCTGTCGAAACGAGTCGGAGCCACAGCCATAGCCGCGTGGTCGGATTGTCGAAGTCGATCTGGAACTCTTCGGCGAGGCGGGTGATCCGGTACCGAATGGTATTGCCGTGGACATGCATTCGGTCCGCCGCTTTGGACACGTTCGCGTTGGAATCGAAGTACGCACGCAGGGTGATCAGAAAGTCGGTGTGATGGGTTGCGTCGTACGCCCGGATCGCATCGATGACGTCGAACTTGTCGAGATGCTTGTCGGCTATGTACCTGCCGATTTCGAGTAGGTTGAGCTCGGTCCAATAGTCTTCGAACACAGCCGCTGCCGGGGTGTCCGCTCCTGCAGGGTCAGAGTCGTCTCGCGCCGTAGGTCGTCGATCGGCTGGCCCGGCACCGTGGAGTATCCGAGGATGCGGCCCGAAGGATCGACGATGCTGGCGGCTCCATTGGCTATCGAGGCTACGGCGTTGGCGAAGGCGAACAGATCGCCCAGACGCACGCCCGATACCGAATCGACCGCAGCACCCGCGACCGCTGTGCGTGCCATCGCGATCAGTCGTGTCCAATCCGCGTCGTCGTCGCCGACGACGAGCACGGGAACGTCGTGACGACTGGACGCGGCCCGCAGGCCCTCGATCGGTGTTCCTCGTGTTTTGACGATCACGGCGGCAGCCTCGCTGACTGGGTCGATTGCGCACTCCGACCAGCGGAGTCGCTCGATTCGACCTCGCGACCGATAGGGCCCCGCACGGCAGAGATCATGTGGCATTCTCACGAGGTGCGACGGTGCAGAGGTGAGAGTGGTGTGGCCGGTTCGCCGGCCTCGACCACGTCAGGGGTAACCCCTGGCTCGACAGTGTTCATCGGAGACACCATCCGACGCGCGACCGTATGCTCCGCGTGCTTCGGCGCGCCGCAGACGACAGATATCGGTCACCTCGCACCGTCGCACACATGACAACCGGCCGGGCCCTGCGGCCTGAAATTGCCCGTCGCCTCGCGGAAGTGGCGACCGCCGGAGCGTGGACCAGGGCCGGCCTGATGCTCCGCTTCGAGGAAGCCGGTGCACCCGACGCCGGACGGATCGCGACACGGCTCCACGACCTGATGCCCACGCCGCCGGTCGACGGCGCCGACAGCGTCTATCGGCTGCTGTCGGATCTCCCGCAGATCGAGCCTACGGACACGGTCGTCGAGGTGTCCGGCAGTGACTGGAAGTTCGACGTCCCACGGTGGTCGCGCACGACGGGGGTCGCCGAGGCGGTCGGTCTCACCCCTGCCGAACTCGACTGGTTCGCAGACCCCGGCGGATGGCTGCGCACGAAAGCGACTCCGCTGCAGCACTACCGCTATCGGATCCGATCGGACCACCGGCTGCTCGAGGCACCCAAGGAACGCCTTCGAGAGGTGCAGCGCCGGATTCTGCGTTCGGTCCTCGACCGCGTCCCACCCCACGCCGCGGCGCACGGATTCGTCCGAGGTCGCAGCGTCCACACCTTCGCCGCTCCCCATGCCGGGCACGACGTCGTGGTGCGCATCGACCTCCGTGCCTTCTTTCCCTCCGTCTCCCAGACGCGGGTGAGGGCGGTCTTCGATGCCCTCGGCTACCCGACCCCGGTGTCACGCGTGCTCGCCGGACTCTGCACCACGGCCACCCCGCCGGGTGTCCTCGCGCAGCTTCCCTTCGATGCGGCCAGTCGACTCCGGGGTGCGCACCTGCCGCAGGGCGCACCGACCTCGCCGGCGCTCGCCAATCTCGTCGCCTACCGACTCGACCGCAGACTGACCGGCCTCGCGAGAACCCATCGGGCCTGCTACACGAGATATGCCGACGACCTTGCGTTCTCCGGCACGGAACTGGCGGTGGACCGACTGATCCACGCCGTCGGCCGGATCGTTGCGGACGAAGGCTTCTCGGTGCACCCGGCCAAGACCCGGATCATGCGGGCGCACCGACGCCAGCACCTGGCCGGGCTGGTGGTCAACACCCGTCCGCAGGCGGCGCGCGCCGACTACGACGACCTGAGAGCGCTGCTCTTCAATTGCGCTCGCTACGGACCCGATTCGCAGAATCGTGACGGCAGAACGCATTTCCGTGAATACGTCTACGGACGCATCGCCTGGGTCGGGGAATCCAACGCGAGCAGGAAACGGTCGCTGCACGCACTGGCCGCCCGGGTCGACTGGGCAGACCCGCGTCGCTGATCGGCCGCGCGGTCAGCCGCGGCCGATGTACGGCATGCCGGTGGCCATGATCGTCATCGTCGGCACGGTGACGTCCAAGGGGAGTTCGACCAGTCGGGTCACTGCGTCCGCGACGTACCGCGGGTCGAAGGTGGGTTCCGCTCGCATTGATCCGTCCGGTTGGCGGGCGGATTGACCGATGCCTTCGGTCATGGCGGTTGCGGCGTTCCCGATGTCGATCTGGGTGCAGCAGATGTCGTGGTGGCGTCCGTCGAGCGCGATCGACTTGGTCAACCCCGACACCCCGTGTTTGGTTGCCGTGTAGGCGACGCTCGCGGGTCGCGGCGTGTGGGCGGACAGTGAGCCGTTGTTGATGATGCGTCCGCCGCGCGGTGTCTGGGCTTTCATCATCCGCACGGCCTCCCGGGAGCAGAGGAAGACGCCGGTCAGATTTGTGGCGACTGTTCGGTCCCAGTCCTCCGGTTCGATCTCGTCCACCGCGCCGGAGGGGCCGAAGGTGCCCGCATTGTTGACGAGTACGTCGAGGCGGCCGAATCGTTCGGCCACGGCGGCGAAGAGGCTGTGCACCGACTGTGGTGACGAGACGTCGGCCGGCACCACGACGGCGTGTTCGTGACCGTGCGCTGTCTCGTCTGTCAACGGACATTCGTTCCCGCCCACTGACGGACACGAAACCTGCCCATAGGCGGACACGTTTCTGCCCACTGGCGGACATCCGTTTCTGCCCACTGGCGGACACGAAACTGCCCACGGTGTTGTGTTGTGGTCAGGTGAGTGGGTCGACGCCGGTGCCGGCGAGGGCTTGGCTCATCCGGATCGATTTACCGCTGGTCTGACACAGGTGGGCGTGGTGCATGAGCCGATCGACGGTGGCGGTGGCCAGAGTCTTGGGCATCAGCTCGTCGAATCCGGCCGGATGAAGATTCGACGACAGCGCCAGGGCGCGTTTCTCATAGGCGGCGTCGACCAGCCGGTAGAGGCCCTCGGCGGCGTCGGCGGCCACCGGCAACAGGCCGATGTCATCAATGACCACGAGATCGGCGCGCAGCAGCTTGGTCAGGGCACCCGAGACCGAGTCGTCGGCGCGGTGCCGGCGGATCAGCGCGCCGAGGTCTTCGAGGGTGAACCACAACACCTTCCGTCCTCGTTCGACGGCGTGCTGGCCGAGGGCCTCGAGGAAGAATGTCTTCCCGGTTCCCGAGGGTCCGCAGACCACGAGGTTCTCGCGCCGCTCGATCCATTCCAGGGTGCGTAGCGCCTGCTGGGTCGGGGCCGGGATGGACGACAGTTCCGGTTTCCAGGCGTCGAAGGTCTTGCCGGTGGGAAACGCGGCGGCGGCGCGGCGGGTGGCCAGTGCCGAGCGTTCCCGGCCGGCGGCCTCCTCGGTGAGCAGCGCCTTGAGGACCTCGGCGGGTTCCCACCGTTGGGCGCGGGCGGTGGCCAGCACGTCGGGAGCGGCGCGGCGGATGTGCGGCAGCCGCAGCCGGTGCAGCAGGGTTTCCAGGTCGGTCGGCAGCGGCGGCGCCGCCGGTGGTGCGGTGGTCACGAGGGTCTCCTTCGGGTGCCGGTTGAATCGGACGGTGAACTCGATTAGTCTGCGGTGCAGAGTTTTTCGCGTCAGCGTGGGCGGTGTTCCTAGAGTTCGGTGGCACCGTCGACGGGAACCTCGCCACCGAGGGCGGCCCAGCCGCTGGTGCCCTGGGCCAGGGACCGGGATTCGTCGGCCCGGTGGGTGCGATCCGAGGCGGCGCCGGCGGGGTGGGCGTCGAGGATCGCCATGAGGTCGCCCTCGGCGAAGCGGCCGTAGGCGGCGGCGTGCCCGAGCGCCCAGTCGACCCGGCCGGCGCCGAGCAGTTTCGCCAGCGACACCGCGTGGTCCATCTTTACGCGGATCTTCCCGGTGCCGGCCTCGGCGGCCTCACACAACCACAGCCGGGCACCGGCACCGATGTCGCAGAAGGCGCGTTCGGCGTCGGTTCGCGGGATCGGCTGACGGTCGAGGATCCCGGCCGGGGGCGGCGGGAAGTGCTCGTCGCAGATCTGCGGGGAGCCGGGGCGGGCCCGCCGGTGCCGGGCGACCTCGACCGGGCCGGTGTCGCCGTGGTGGACGAAGATGATCCGCTCACCGGCACCGGCGCCGTGTGCGCGGACGAACACCGTCTGCCCGCGCAGGGTGTGCGGCACCGAGTACTGGCCGTTCTCGAACGCGACCATCGGGGTGTTGTCCGGGACGATGCGGGTCACTCCCCAGGTGACGGTGTGTGCGGCGGCGGGAACCGGATGCAGGTGGAGGCGTTCTTCGGCGAGCATCTCGGCCGGGATGCGGCGGGTGGTGCGGTGGGTGCGGGTGTTGACCTGCTCGCAGAACTGCGTGCAGGCGGCCTCGAGGTCCTCGAAACTGTCGTACTCGGCGGCGAGGTTGTGGTCGGTGGGCACCAGGTCGGCCTTGGCCAGCTTGACGGTGTTCTCCACCCCGCCCTTGGTGGCCGGGTCCGCGGGCAGGCAGGTCTTGACGACCAGGCCGTAGAACCGGGCGAAGGAGACCACACCCGGGTTGCGGACGGCGACCGAGGCGATGTGTTCGGTGGTGACCATCTTCTCGTTGTCGGTGAGCAGATACGTCGGGACACCACCGATCCGCCGGAAGGTCCGGTCCAGGCCCGCGTAGACGGACGGGGCGGTGCGGTCGCGCAACGGGATCACCACCCGGTGCCGGCACCAGGCCAGCCACGCGCACAGCAGCACCGTCTTGGTGCCGTCGACGACCGGGCCGTCACCGAAGTCGTACTGCAACCAGAGGCCGGGTTCGGTGACCCACGGCCTGTGCACCCTGGTGTGGCCGAGCCGGTAGGCGCGTTTGATCCGGGCGACGGCGCGGCGGGTGGTGCGTTCGGTGCCGGTGAATCCGAGGGCCAGCAGCTTGTCGTGGGCGATGTCGGCGCGGACTCGGCCCTTCGAATGTTCGACCCATTCTTCGATTTTCGGTAGATATTCGTCGATCAGCATCGGTCTCTTCTCCCGCGGTGGGGTCGGCGCATCGGCGGTGTCGCGTTCGGCGACGAGGCGGGCGACGGTGTGATGGGAGCACCCCGCCAGTGCGGCGGCGGCACGGTAGGACTTCGTCAGGTCGTAGGCAGCAAGAATTTCCATGACTTCCTTGGCAGACTTCACGGTGGCCTCTCCTCGGTGGCTCGCATTTTCGGCGTGGTAGCACCGTCGAGCGAACCCGAGGAGAGGCCCCGATCCGGGGAGGCGATCGGGAAGAAAATCGAACGTGCCGTATCAGGCGGACAGACCCGGGTGGGCAGTTTCGTGTCCGCCAGTGGGCAGAAACCCGTGTCCGCCAGTGGGCAGTTTCACGTCCGCCTGTGGGCGTTTTCGTGTCCGCCTATGGGCAGTTTTTCATGTCCGCCGACACTCGTCCAGCTTTTCCCGCGCCCGCCCTGTCAGCACCACGTGATGCCCGGCGTCGAGCAGTCCGGTCGCCATGGACCGCCCGATTCCCGAACCGGCACCCGTCACCACGATCACCCGTTCCGTCACGTCCACTCCCTTGCATTACTAGTCCCGAACAGCTGTCGGTGGCCCCCGAATTGTCGCCGATCGGCGGCGTCGCTGCGGCTGTTCACCCGTTCCGTTCGCGGGCGTCGACGAGAACGCGGGGGGATCTCAGGAATCACGGTGCGCCTAACACTGGAGTGGGGGACGGCGGTCGGCTTTCCTGTCCGGGTGACCATCGCAGACATCGCACCCCGCACGGCGCTGCAGCAGCGCTACTGGGACCCCGCCCTCACCGAACCCGCGCAGTGGAATCCGGTTCTGGAAGCCCTGCACTCGCACCGGTCGGTCCGCCGCTACCTGCCCGATCCGCTGACCGACGAGACACTCGACGTGCTCGTGTCGGCTGCGCAGTCGGCCGCCACGTCGTCGAACCTCCAGGCGTGGAGTGTCGTCGCGGTCCGCGACCCCGACAGCAAGGCTCGTCTGGCCGCACTGGCGGGCGACCAGGCCCACATCATCGAGGCCCCCGTCCTGCTGGTCTGGCTCGCCGACTTCGCCCGTGTCCGCCAGCTCGCCGGCGACCGCGGCGCGCCGATCGAGGGCGCCGACTATCTCGAGAGCAGTTATATCGGGTTCATCGATGCCGCCCTGGCGGCGCAGAACGCCGTGACCGCGGCGGAGTCGCTCGGGCTGGGAACGGTGTTCATCGGGGCGCTGCGCAACAAGCCCGAGGAAGTCGCGGCGGAACTCGGCCTGCCGCCCCACGTGTTCGCGGTGTTCGGGCTCGTCGTCGGGCAGCCGCATCCGGACGCCGACGCCCAGATCAAGCCGCGCCTGCCCCGAGCTGCGGTATTGCACCACGAGAAGTACGACCTGCCTGCCCAGCGCGACCACGTCGACGCCTACGAGGGGCGGATCGCTGCCTTCTACTCGGCGCAGCAGCTCGAACATTCCTGGATCGACAGGGTTCTGGACCGACTCGCGTCCGCGACACGGTTGAACGGGCGGGATCGGCTGAAGGAATCGCTCATCCGTCTCGGGTTCCCCCTTCGCTAGAGGTGTGACGCGGCCACCGGTGCACGGTGGCCGTTCGAAGTCCGAAACCCGGTGAGTGGCTCTGCGGGACCACCCACCGGGTCTTCTGCCGCGGAGGCCCTTCGTGAGCGCTTCCACTGGAACTGACTTCATGGCGCGGATCCATAGGGGACGCCGTGGACAGTGCCCGGTTCGGTGACGTCGAACTGACCTATCAGCTGCGCGAGGGCGGTGAGCGCGTCGTGCTCGTACCCGCCAGTGCCTTCGTCTCGTGGTACGACCCACGCTCGTCGCGCTCCAGCTTGCGCTGGAAACGCCCGAGCGAGTCGGCTCGGTGGCACTGCTCGACCCGCTGTCCGTGGGATCAATTCAAAAGCTGGGTTCCGACGATCGTCGGCTTGCTGGGAGCACCGTCACGCGTCGTTATCGCCTCGACCGGCTTGACCACGATCGGCGGGATTCTGGCAGCAATCATCATCGGTCCCGCGGTGGACAAGACCAACCCGTTCCGCACTCTCGGCATTGTCTATCTCGGCGGTGCGGCCTTCGTCGCGGCATTGGGGTGGGTGATCGGTGGCGGCAGCACCTGGGCGCTTCTCGGAACTGCATTCCGGACGGGCACGTGTGTGACGGGCGGGCAGATGAGCGTCATCGCCCTGGCGACTGTGCTGTATCCACCCGGCATGCGGTCCACCGGAGTCGGCTGGGCCCTCGGGATCGGGCGCCTCGGTGGAATCGCAGGCCCGTTGATCGTCGGGTCTGCCCTCGGCACCGGCTTCCTCCCACGCGACGTCTTCTTCGCGCTGGCGGTGGTTCTGGTCGTGGCGAGTATCAGCGTCCTGATGCTCGAACGACGCTCTCGCGCCTGACGACGTGCGTGAGCGGGAGCCAGAGAATTTCGATCGACAGCGGGAAGCCACCGGCGCTTCCCGTTCCGCTCGACGGACGAGTCTGGATTAGTGATCCGGGTGCTGCAGGACGGGCGCGCCTGTCGACAGATTCAGTATGTCGTGGGGGCCGTGGCCGGGAACGCTCGGCGATCTGCGCCCACGACATGCCCGCCGCGAGAGACTCGGTCACCGCCCTGGTGAGGAGAATCGCCGTACGCCGTTCCCGAGAAGGGCATCCGCCACGACGTACCTGTCCGGAGCCAGTCCACGACCGCTACCGTGCGAGAGGTGGAACTCATTCTCGCTGCCTCGGCCGAATTCGAGCGCGTGGTGCGCCAACTGCCGGTGGACTCATGGGACCTGCCCACGCCGTCACAGATTTCGGTGCGCGACCTGGTCGAGCACGTCGTGGTGGGAAACCGCTTCACTGCGCTCCTGCTTGCCGGCGTCGGTCGTGAGCAGGCCCGGAACATGCTCTCGGATGACCAGCTCGGAGTCGACCCGGTTGCCGCGGTGGCCGAATCGTCACGACACCAGGCCGAGGCCTTCGCCGCCGCACCACCGGAACAGCCGGTTCCCGGCCCGAACGGCGACGTCCCCGCCGAGGCGTTCCTACGCTTCCGGCTCGTCGACCTGGTCGTCCACGCGTGGGACCTCCTCCGCGCGGCGGGTCTCGATGAAACTCTTGATCCGCCTGTGGTCGCCGGGCTGTCGCGCGTGGTGGAACCATATCTGGAGGACATGCTCGCCTTCGGTGCGTATGGCGAGGGCCCGAGTGGCACATTGCCTCCCGACGCTTCGCAGCAGGCCCGACTCCTCGACTGGTTCGGACGGCGGCCCTAGCGCAACGCCAAGCGATCGAGGGCCTCCCGCCGAGGATCCGCTTGCGGAACCGCCCGTCCCTCGGCGCGCTGTCGGCTACTCCAACGCGTCCCCGTCCTCATCGTCGATCCACTCCGGGACCGCTGAGGGTCAGACCTGCAACTTCGGTGAGGTTTTCGCCAACTATCCAGCGATCCTCGAACACCTTGCTCGTCAACGGCTCCTGCCGTGCTCCTTGTGTTCGACTCCGTGCCGCTCCACCTCGATCCCTTAGTAGGTGGATCCCCGACTGGCCGAAGAACCGGGTTCAGTCATGGCCGTTCTTGTTCCAGAGCTGATGGGTGAGACCGCTGGGTGAGGTGACGGTCTCGACGGTGAAGCGGTCTTCGATGCCGTTCAATCCCTCCCAGAGGGATACGCCTCGCCCGAGGGTGATGGGCACGATCACCAGGTGCATGAAGTCGATCAGGTCGGCTTGCAGAAACTGCCGCACGGTCGAGGGTCCTCCGCCGATACGGACGTCCTGGCCGTTCGCTGCTTCCTGGGCCCTGCGCAGCACCTCACGGGGTGGCGCGTCGACGAAGTGGAAGCTGGTTCCGTTGGCAAAGTCGATGCTCGGGTGTGGGTAGTGGCTCATGACGAACACTGGTGTGTGAAATGGCGGTTCGTCGCCCCACCAGCCCCGCCACCCGTCGTCGGGCCAATCGCCGCTGTGGGGCCCGAACTTGCGGCGCCCCATGATCTCCGCGCCGATGCCCTGGCCCCACAGGCTGGTCACGGCGCGGTCCAGAGTGATCGGGGCGTCTACCCGGTCCACCCCGTGGATGACGCGTCCGTCGAACCAGTCGAATAGCCGTTGCGCACCGCCGATCGGGGCGTCGAACGTCACGTGCTCGCCGGCGGCGTAGCCGTCGAGGGAGATGTTCATGTTGTGGATGCGGGTGCGGGGCATGGGCGCCTCCTCCAATGATCGGATGGACCGGGATACAAATAGACAGACCGGAAGAGATGGCTGGACTCATCGCGAACGTCGAAAATCGTGTTCCGTCGGCCGATCCGCTTCCGAATGGTGCAGTGCCGCCAAAGGCAGTAGTCCAGTCTGGCATTCCTGCACTCATGGATGACACCACTACGCACCAAACAGTCGCAGCCTAGTTCGACATCGACGTCGATATCGACAGCGCTGATCGGGGCGATCGCCGCGGTTCGCGCAGTAGACTGACGGCCCCGACAAGGAGGACTCGATGCTGGTCTTCGGCGAGCCGTACGAGGCGAGTAACGGCACGGTGATCATTACTGTGTCGCGGACAGCTTGGGGCCGACGAGGTGAGCGTCCGGTCGGTATATACACAGTCGGTGCGGAGGGTGCTACGTGGACGCCTGCCGTCGATGCGAGCTTGCACGCGTTGATCGGGGTCTGCACGGGTTTCGCGGCGGCCGTCATCGGCACGATCGCGGTGTTGCGGCGACCGCCATGGCCGGAAATGACCGAGCGGGTGATGACCGCGCTTGCTCAGGCGCGGATCGCCGAAAGCCGACATAAGTAGGAAATCGATCCGCCGCCGGTAGGGGAACAGCCGTTGTCCCCGACCCTGGGCGGTGGGGTACACGAACAGCTGGTACTCGTCGCCCAGGCCTCAGACGATCAGGATGTGGGTCAGCGTGATGCTGCCCGTCTCAGCTGGTCGGGGCGGGCGGCGGGAGCGGCGCAAAGGAAGGCTCCTGCGGCAGCTGCTGGATGGGCGGTTGCGTGGTCGGGTCGTCTGACGGCGGAGGTGGGGGTGGCTGTGTGGTCGGGATGTCGGACGGCGGGGGCGGGGGCGGTTGCGTGGTCGGGTTGTCCGACGGAACAGGCAGGGGCGGCTGCGGAGGCGGGACCATCGTGATGGTGGGGTCAGGGCTGGTGGACGGCAATGTCTCGGGCGGGACCGTGAGCGTCGTCGTGGGTAGCGGCGGCAGTGACGTGGGCGGCAGTCCCGGAAGCTGCAAATCCGGCGGCAGGGTTCCCGGCAACGGCTCGATTCCCGGTGCCGTCGTGGAACCGGGTGTGGCCGGCAGTTCGATGGTCTGCGTCGGCGTGTCGGTGGTGGTGGTACCGGGCGTCGTCGTCGCAGGCGGCGTGGTGGGAGCGATCTTCTCGAGTTCCGCGGCGAGCTTCGCCCGCCACACGTCGAGTTCGTTGCGCATGTCGGCGTCGCGTACCCCGCCGGAACGGTCGGCGGCGCCCTCGAGCAGGTTCTTCGCCGCCTCCGCGTCGCCCGCGGCGATCAGCCGCTCGGCCTCCTGCAGCTGCGACGCGGTGTCGATCTGCGCGACGGTCGAATCGGCCTGCTGGCTGAACACGACCGACTTGACGCTCCACAGCGGATCGCCGGGTGCGGCGTTGTACGAGAAGATGGTGGCGCCACCCATGACGACCGCGATCGCGGCGGCAGCGCCTGCGATGGGTCGCAACAAGCGGAGCTTGCTGCGGGCAGCGCTGCGTGCGGAACGGGCGTCCGAGGCGTCGATCGCCGCGATCACGTCGTCCAGCAGCGGCCCGGTCGGCATCGGCGTCGCCACGATGTCGGCGCGCCAATTGGTCAGCAGAAGCGCGAGCTCGTACTGCTCCGGCGAATCCGTTGCGACGGGACCGCCGCCGGCGATCGCGTCGATCAAAGCGTCGTCACGGCGCACTGCCGCGACGTCCACCGGTGCGTCGTCTCCTGGGAGATCGGCATCGGGATTGCCGTTGCGCTTGATGCCCCTAGCCAAACCTCTCACCTGCCCTCGTCACCCGCGCCGGCTCGTGTCGAGCCGCGCGGACAGCTCCCGTGGTACTACCCACGGCCGGGGCCGACCCACAGCCGGGGCCGTTTTCTCGGCTGACGTACCGACCACGAGGCGGTGGATCAAGCAGTTCGTTCATCTGCCTGCCCGCCTTTCGAGTCCAGCGCCCGCTGTTCGGGTCCGTCATCGTTGACTACGACATCTAGTACGTCGGTAACGGGCTCCGACTTGTTACCGCATGGCAGGGAAGAGCGACACAAAATCGGAACCATGCGCGTCGGTTGTGGGTTCCCCGGTGTTTCCGCACGCCGAAGGTTGCCGGACCACACCCGTCCTCTGCGGGCCGACCCCGGCGCACTCGGGCGGTCCTGAGGCCCTGGGCCGGGGTCGACGTTTCTGCAAGGACATCGTCTTCGGGGTGGACGATCCTCCTAGGTGGATTATCCCACCGGTGGCCGGTACTCGGCGAGGCCCAGCTCTCGGTGGCGAGGATCCCCTGGGGCGCTCAGCACGGTGATCACCCGTGCAGAGCCACGAGAGGGTAGCGAGGGGGTGGTCGCGGACCGGATCGCGTCGTGGCGGCGAAGGTACCGTGGTCGGCAAGGGGATGTGAGATGAAAGTGACGGTTTCATGCCTTCCGGCGGCACGGCGAACGTGGGGAACCTTCCCTACGAATTGACGAGTTTCGTCGGCCGCCGTCATGAGATCGCCGAGATCCGCCGCCTGCTTTCCGTGTCGCGGCTCGTGACGTTGACCGGTGTGGGGGGTGTGGGAAAGACCAGGCTCGCGCTGCGGGTCGCCGCCGATTCGTCTCGTGCGTTTGACGACGGTGTGTGGTCGGTCGGGTTGGGGGAACTGTACGACCCGGGCGCGGTCGTCGACGCGGTGCTGTCGGCGTTGAACCTGCGCGAGGGGCCCGGCGCCCCGGAAACGCAGCTCGTCGAGTATCTGACGGAGCGGAAGCTGTTGCTCGTGCTGGACAACTGCGAGCACCTCGTCGGTCCGGTCGCAAACCTCGCGGAAACCCTTCTGCGCAGTTGTCCGGACGTGCGGATTCTCGCGACCAGCCGGGAGCCGTTCGGAATCGGGGGAGAGGCCGTGCTGCGGGTGCCGCCACTGACGCTGCCGGAGGCGAGGCAGCGGTCGGTGGCCGGCGGGGGGCTCGGCCATTACGAGGCGATGACCCTGTTCACCGAACGCGCGGCGACGGCGGTGCCGGGCTTCGAGATCACCGAGAGCAACGAGGGCGTGGTCGCGGCGATCTGCCGGCGTCTGGACGGTCTGCCGCTGGCGATCGAGTTGGCGGCGGTGCGGCTGCGGGTGATGTCGGTCGAGCAGATCCTGCACCGATTGACCGACCGCTTCACCTTGCTGACGACGGGTAGCCGCGGGGCGCCGTCCCGCCAGCAGACTCTCCTGGGGAGTATCGACTGGAGCTACGACTTGTGCACCCGGGTGGAGCGGGAGATGTGGGGACGGCTGACGGTGTTTGCCGGCGGCTTCGAGCTCGACGCGGCGGAAGGGATCTGTTCCGGCGGTATGACGCCGGAACAGGTTGTCGACGTGGTGGCGTCGCTGATCGACAAATCGATCCTGCTCCGGGAGGAGACGGGAGGTGCGGCGCGGTACCGGATGCTCGAGACGCTGCGTGACTACGGGGTGGAACGGTTGCAGGAGACCGGCGAATTCGCATCGTTGCTGCGGCGGCACCGGGACTGGTACGCACACCTGGTGCTGCGGGCGGAGTCCGATTGGATCAGTTCGCGGCAGCTGTCCTGGACCCTGCGCCTCGACGCTGAGCAGTCCAACATCGTTGCGGGTCTGCAGTTCTGCCTGACCGGCCCGCACGAGGCGAACGCGGGGATTCGGATGGCGGGCGCGATGTACCCGTACTGGCGGGGGCGGGGCAAGCTGCGCGAGGGGATGCGGTGGCTGGCGCAGCTTCTCGCGGTGCGCGGCGACGAACCCGGGCTCGAACAGATCACGGCGTTGTACGTGCTCAGTGTGCTGTCCGGGCTGCACGGCGACGCGGACGCGTCGGCAATCTATGTTCAGCGCGGCAGTGCCCTGGCGGCGCAGCTCGGCGATCGCACCGCCGCGGCACTGATGGACGATGCCGCCGGCCAGCACGCACTGATCACCCTGGATGCCCGGGCAGCGTGTGAGCACTTCGAATCCTCGCTCGCAGTATTCCGAGACGACGGCAACGTGCTGTACATGATCTGGTCCCTGTCCGGGCTCGCGGCGGCCAGTGACGCGGCCGAAGACTGGGCGCGGAGCGAGGAGTGTCAGCGGGAGATGCTTGCGCTGACCGAATCGCGCGGCGAGTTCATGTACCGGGGCTGGGCGCTGTGGGGTGCCGGGATGGGGGCGTGGCGGCGCGGCGAGTATTCCGGGGCGAAAGAGCTTGTCATGCAGGGGCTGCAGCTCGCCCGGTCGGTGGATGACCGCACCGGCGGCGCGGGGTGCATCGAGGTCCTGTCGTGGATCGCGGTGGATGAGGGTGCTCCTCGGCGGGCGGCCACGCTGATGGGTGCCGCTGAGGGCCTCGCGCGGGCCGGCTGCAGCCCCAGCATCCTCTACCCGAGGCTGCTCGTCCACCACGACCGGTACGAGGAGAAGGCCCGCGGGGCGATCGGTGACCGCGCGTTCGAGGCGGAGTTCGGGCGCGGTCTCGGGATGCGGTTCGAGGAGGCCGCCGGGTACGCCCTCGACGAGAGAGGTACGACCGCCGCGGCGGTCGGACCGGGGTCGACGACTCTCACGCGGCGGGAGCGGCAGGTCGCCGAGCTCGTCGCCGAGGGACTGACCAACAGGGCGATCGCCGACAAACTCGTCATTTCCCAGCGCACCGCTCAGGGCCACGTCGAGCACATTCTGTCCAAACTGGGGTTCACCTCCCGGACTCAGATCGCGGCCTGGGTCATCGAGCGCAGGCAGGGCGAGCCCTGATCGTTCACGCCACCCGGGTCCACGGAACAGGTTCCGGCGCAGGTCGTTCGGCCTCGCATGGAGGGCGGGGTCTTACCGCGGGGCTCCGGTGGGGTGGGTCAGGGGTTGACGGGCTCGGGCTCGGGTGGAGCTGCTAGTGCGGTGCAGGGGAGCCGCCACTTTGGTAATCACGCGTAAGAGGGGCTTGCTTCTCACCACCCCGATTTCATTTGCCCGGGCACGTTGCGCACCACTGGCGAACGGTGGTGTTGCTGCAGATCGCTCTGGTGGGCGCTGAGCGTCACGAGTCGCGTTTTCATTTGGGTTCTCAATCCGACTGGCAGGGCCCGATGCGATAGCGCCCCAGCGCTGGGGCGCGAGTCGCCGGCTGTCGGACTCGCTGCGAACTTGGGATTGGCGGAGACGTGACACGGAGGGGCAGCGGACAGTATGTGACGGTTTGAGCATTGGCGACGCGGCTGGGCTTCCGGGCGAGTGCGACGGTGAGAACCGGATGCTGGACATACTCATCACGGGTGGGTGGAGCGGTAGCGGGCGGCTTTGGCTTGGTTGCCGCAGGTCTTCATGCTGCACCAGCGGTGACGGCGGCTGCGGGAGAAGTCGATGAAGAACCAGCCGCAGCTGTCGCAGGCGCGCACTCCTTGCGGTGGTGGGGCGAGTACGAGGGTGATGGCGCGCAGCGCCAGGATCGTGAACACGCCCTCAGCGGCCAGTGGAGTCATGGAGCCGTCAAACGAAACGGTGATGGTGTCGCTGCCGCGACGGGCGGTGCCGAGTAGCCGTGCGAAGGCGTCCGCGGGGATGTTGTGGCCGTCCTTCTGCGCGTCGAAGACTGTCCAGAACAGCGCACGCAAAGCGCGAGCCTCCTTCAGGGCGGCCGCGATGTCGGCGAAGGCGCGTTCCGGAGGACCCATCGCAGGTAGCAGGTGGGCCCGGTCGAGCCAGGTGGCGAGTGCTTCGGCGTTGGTGAATAGGTCGGCGCCGAGTTCGGGCGTGCGGCGGTAGACGGTGTTGGCGAAGTCGAGCGCGGCGTCACCGGCGATGAAGTGGTCCTCGACCCAGGCCGTGGCGGTGGTCGCGGCAGCTCGTAGCGCAGGACAGGGCGGTCGTGCTTAGGCCTGGCAACCTCGGTGAACCCGGCTGCGGTGAAGGCGCTGGCTATGCCGGTCATCGCCGCGTCCGGTCCCGCCCTGCGCCCGGCCAGGCGTCGGGCCCGATCCAGTCGGTGACGGGCAGAGTTTGTCACACTGGCTTCATGAATGATGTCTGGCCGATCGTCCACGCGGAGCGTGCGGCGCTGATCGATGACCTCACCGACCTCACCGACGACCAGTGGGACCACCCCTCACTCTGTGGTGACTGGACCGTGCACGACGTCGCCGCACACTTGATCAACAACGCGAAGACCACCCGCCTCGGCATCGTGCGCAACATGGCCCGGGCGCGCTTCAACTTCGATCGCCAAACCGCCCAAGGCGTCGAACGCGAACGCGGCGCCACACCCCGCCAAACGCTCGCCCGGCTTCAGCAGGTCGCAACACGTACGTCGACGCCGCCGGCACCGCTCGACAGCAGACTGGTCGAAGAGGTCGTCCATGGCGAAGACATCCGACGGCCGCTGGGCATCATCCGTGTATATCCGTTGGAGGCGGTCGTGAGACCGTTGCGGTATCAGGCGCGCACCCCGGTATCCCTGGGCGGTGCGAAGCAGCTCATTGCCCCGGTCCAGTTGCGGGCCACCGACGCAGACGTATCGATCGGTGATGGCCCAGAAGTCTGCGGCCCGGCACTATCACTGCTCATGGCGATATCGGGGCGCAAGTCGGCGTTGGGTGATCTCGACGGACCCGGAGTATCTGCGCTGAAGTGACGGTCTGGCCGACAGCGCCCCGATGGCCTGTGACAGGTCCGCGCTGCGGTCCGCGATCGCCTCCAGCGCCGAACGTGTCGACAGGCACGCATCAATTGTCTGTTGCTCGTCCCGCAGTTGTCCGCACGCCGAACCGTCACCGGGGCGAGACAGGCGCCCAGCGCATTGCGGGCAGCAGGCGGCGCCCGTCCCGTAGCACGCCGGTCAGGAAGCGACCGTGGTCGCGTCGAGGACCAGCTTCCCTCGGACGTGTCCTGCCCGGCCCTCTTCGTGGGCAGCTTGCGCCTCGGCGAGGGGATATACCGAGCTGACCGTGGGCCGCACCCTGCCGTCATCGATGAGCCGGGAGATCTTGGTGAGCGTGTCGGTGTTCGGTTCGACGCTGAAGTGTCGCGTTCGTATACCGCGTCGCTCGGCTTCGGCCTTGACGTCGTCCGGGACCTCTGCTGGCAGGGCGACGAGAACCCCGGCTCGCTTCAGCACGTCGAGGGACCGCTGTTGGACTTTGCCGCCGACCGTGTCGATCACGGCATGCACCGGAGCCACCGTCGTCTCGAACCGCTGCTCGCGGTAGTCGACGAACTCGTCTGCGCCGAGCGAGTTCACGTACTCCCGGTTGGAGCCGGACGCGGTTGCGACCACGTGCGCTCCCGCGGCCTTCGCAAATTGCACGGCCAGATGGCCGACACCGCCCGAGGCGGCATGGATCAACACGCGCTGCCCTCGTTGTAGACCGGCCTCGTCGAAGAGGGCACGCCACGCCGTCAATCCGGTCATCGGCACCGCCGCCGCGTGCATGTGGTCCAGGATGGGCGGCTTGGCGACGACCTGACTGGCGGGGACTGCCGTGTACTCGGCGTAGGCGTTGCCGGGTTCGGGCAGCCGAACCATTCCGTAGACGCTGTCGCCCTGCTGGAACCCGCTGACGCCGTTACCGACCACTTCCACTACTCCCGAGATGTCCCACCCCGGAATCCACGGCAGCGGAACATCGGGAAAGTGTTCAAACCCGCCTTCGCCCAGCAACCAGTCCAACACGTTGACTCCCGCGCCGTGCACCCGCACCACGAGTTCGTCCCCGGCAGGCTCCGGACGGGGCGCTTCCTCGTAGACCAGATTCTCCGGTCCGCCGTAGGCGTGGAGCCGCACCGCTTTCATTTCTTCCATGTTCCTCTACCTCTCCGGCCTCTGTCACGCCGGTGACGACAGAAGAGATGTCAGGAATTTCAGACAGAATGCGGTGGCCAAACCGTGAGACAAACCAGAACCACTTCCGACCCGCGGGCGCGCGTTGACCCTTCCTTGCGCACGACGAGAACGCCTCGACCACAAACGAATCCACTGTTCTCCGGTACCGGGCACCTTCAGGAGGCTGTGGCGGTCCTACTCCGAAGCTGTCTTCGGCTCACCGACTGGCCGAGCTGAGCCTCCCCGACCTGTGAACGACACCGCATGCGTCGAGGCTCGAGCGGGGCTCACGGCGGTGTCAGGGCGTATCGGGCGATCACGTCGGGCAACCAGTCGGGTTCGCCGAATTGCAGACCGTAGCGCTCGGCAACTGCGGCGATCTGGGTGACATCCGGTTCGCCGGCGGCGATCAGTTCGGACACTTCCAGGAAGCAATGTTCGAAGCCGGCCGGACTGATGATCTCGATCATGCGCGCGGGGACGGTGCCGGCGTTCCACATGGCGTGCATCTCACCCCGCGGCTTTGTGATGTATCCGCCGGGTTCGAGAACGGCCTCCCGGTCGCCGGAGCGGAATCCGATCACACCCTGCGTAACTATCGAGAATTCGTCCTCCCGCGTATGCAGGTGCGGCGGCACCAGCGCACCGACCGGGAACGGGTGCTCGACGACCGACAGCACCCCACCGGTGTCACGGCCCCAGAGCTTGAATTCGACCCCAATCGGGCCCAGGTCGCCGGTCTGCCCGGTCCCCGGCGGCACGACGACCAGCGGTGGGGGATCGGTTGCGCTCACGCCTCTCACCTACTCACCGACGTTGACAGATCAGGTCACAAGTTCCCTGCTCAACTTTCCGCCGACGGCGCACGCATTGTCAACGTTCTCGGGGCGCTCCATCGGGTGCGCTCAGCCCCAACGGTTGCGCGGCGATCCGTCTCGCTTCAGGCGCGAAGTCCGCCATCCATCACCAACCGGCGATCGGGTCCTCCGAACCGTCTCCACAGAATAAAAAGCTAGGTCGGACAGGGGTTTCGCTGGAGACGCTGCGTGGATGTTTTACGGCAGTCACCCCGCGCAAGTCATGAGTGACACGGACCTTCGCTCTGGACGGAACGCGCGACCGTAGGTGCCCGACTCGAGGGCGGCGAGGTTGGCCTCGAGCGGTCGTCGGGTGGGGGTGCCGGTGCGGGCGTATTCGAATCCGTTACGCATGCCGCCGACGCCGTCCTGCGCGAACGTCGAACTCGCGTAGATCGGGACGTTGACGGCACCCGTCTGCGGGTCCGGGTCGAATCCTGCGTGCACGGCCTTGGTGGAGAAGCCCTCCCAGCTACTGCTTTCCACAATTGTCTCCTCTTCTAACCGCATTCGTGTTGGGCAGGCGTGACCGGATTTGACATGCCGGATGAACGTCGACGAGCGACGGCTTCCGAAGCACGTTCTTCTCCTTGTTCACCGGCAATGCCGTGCAGATTCCTCCTCGTTCTTCGCGACGGACGAGGATCCGCTGGCTGATCGCGCGATTCCGGGATGAAAGAATTCGAACGACTACTTCTCAGTCAACTTATTGTGGCCCAACCCAATAACTACACAGAGGCGTTGCAGCGGCCAGTGCCGGCGGCGCCTCGAACTATTCGCCGCGCGGTCGAAATACTCGAACACCACGCTGACGAACTGCTCACTGTCGAGGATGTCGCATCGGCTACGGGGAAGTACTACGGCACCACTCCGATGGGCTATCTGCGCGAGGTCCGGATGAAAGCTGTACGCGCCTGGCTACTCGAAGCCGATCCGTCGATGAAGGTCGGCTGCCCGTAATTCACCGACGGCCTGAGGGCGCTGCACAATCTGTAGGAACAGTGCCCACCCAAGCCAAATCGACGAAGCTGTCCATGTCGCGGTGTTCGGCGTCACCGATGCTCCGGGATCGAGGTTCGGTACAGGGAGTCGGTGTGCACGATGCATCGCGGCGGGGCTGGTGATCCGACTCGGCCGCCGGGCTCACCTCAGCACACAATTTGTCCTGCCGTGAAGTCCGGCGGCACGCAGGCTGGGGTGCCGCCCGGTTCGTCAGGCGTGGGCGGAAGCAAGGATCTTCCGTGCCCGGTCCGCGACGGGGAGGTCGACGAACTCGCCACTGGGTAGTCGCACCGCAGCGCCGCCAGCGTGCTCGAATGCCTCGACGACCTTTCGAGCCCAGTCGATGTCGTTCTGTCGCGGACTGAAGGTGGTGTGGATGGCCGGAAGCTGAGCGGGGTGGATGGCGGACTTGCCGAACAGACCGAGGTCACGGCTGTGGGTGGCCTGGCGGACGAGTCCGTCGGTGTCGTGGATGTGCGGGTAGACGCTGTCGATCGGTGGTGCGATGCCCGCCGCGCGGGCGGCGACGACGAGGTGGGAGCGCACGTACTGCATGGGTGCGTCCCCTTCCCCGGTGCCGAGGTCTTTCTGCAGGTCGATACCGCCGAGGGCGATGTGCGTGACTGCGGGGTGCTCGGCGATCGCGAAGGCGTTGGCGACGCCTTTCGCGGTCTCGATAGCGCAGATCAAGGGCTTTCCGGGGGCCCGGTCCGTGACCCTGCGGATGTCGTCGAGTGTTTCGACCTTGGGGATGCGGATGCCGTGCGCGGATGTGGCGACGGCGCCTAGATCAGCGTCCGCCAATTCGGTCCCCGGCGCGTTGATCCGCACCCATGCGGTGTGGGTGGTGACGGCGGATGCGACATTGTCTCGGGCTGTGGCCTTCTCGGCGGGCGGCACTGCGTCTTCGAGGTCGAGGATGACGGCGTCCGCGCCGGCGTCGAATACCTTGCCGAGCAGTTTTCGGTTGTGGCCGGGCGCGAACAGGTAGCTGCGGTCCATCAGAGGACCCCCTTCTCGGTGAGTGCGGTCAGTCGGTCCGGGTCGATGCCGAGAGTGTCCTGGTAGAACTGCTCGTTGTCCTGGCCGAGTCGGCGGCCGGCGAAGTTGATCGCACCGGGTGTTCCGAGCATGCGGAGCATGAGGTTTTGCATCTTGATCGGGCCGAGGTCCTCGTCGTCGACGGTGGTGATGCAGTGGCGGTCGAGGACGTGCGGGTCGTTCATCAGTTGCGCGACGTCGTAGATCGGTGCCAGTGCGGCGCCGACGCGTTCGAATTCGGCCGTGACTTCGTGCAGCTGTCTGTCGGCGATCCATTTCGCGACCGCTTCGTCGAGCAGGTCACCGTTGCGGCTGCGTTCGCCGGCGGAGTCGAACCAGGGTTGTTCGACGATGTCGGGTCGGCCGACCAGGCGCATGACGCGCGCGGCGACGGAGGTGGCGCTCGCGGAGATGGCGACCCACTGCCCGTCCTTGGTGAGGTAGGTGTTGCGTGGGGCGTTGTTGGGGGAGCGGTTGCCGTTGCGGCCGGCGATGGTGCCGAGTTGGTCGTACGCGGTGGGTCCGGGACCGAGGATCCCCAGCAGCGGTTCGAGCAGAGATAGGTCGATGACCTGACCCTTGCCGTCGCCGGCCGGACTGTTGCGGTGCAGCAGCGCGGTTACCACGCCGAAGGCGCCGGCAAGTCCGGCGACACCGTCGGCGAGACCGAACGGCGGCAGCGTTGGCGGACCGTCCTCGCTTCCGGTTTGGTGGGCAAATCCGCTCATTGCCTCGGCGAGGGTGCCGAATGCTCGCCGTTCGGCGTAGGGTCCGGACTGACCGAAGCCGGTGACCCGCAGCATGACCAGTCCTGGGTTGAGGTCACGGAGCCGGTCCGGGCCGAGGCCCCACTTCTCGAGTACGCCGGGTCGGAAGTTCTCCACCAGCACGTCGGCATCGACGACGAGATCGCGGAGCATCTGCTGGCCCTCGGCCGTGCCGAGGTTGAGGGTGATGCATGTCTTGTTCCGGGAGATGACCTTCCACCACAGTCCGTGGCCATTCTTGCGTGCTCCGTGTGTGCGGGCGGGATCGCCGGTGGGGTGCTCGATCTTGATGACGTCGGCGCCGTAGTCACCGAGCATCATCGCAGTGATCGGTGCCGCATAGACGGTACTGATGTCGAGGACGCGGATGCCGTGCAAGGGACCGCGCGCCGGAGTAGAGCCGGCGCCCGTGCTCTCGTCGGCCTGGTCGTCGGGCGAGTGGATGTCGCTCGGGTGTGCAGTCATAGGCTGTCCTCGCGTGGTGGGGGGAGGCGATATGGGTGCGGCGCTCGCCGCGGACGAGTGCCGCCCGATAGGCGGGTGCCAGGTGTCCCGGCGCGGCCGAAAAATTGTCAGGGCGCCGCTTCCGCCACTTCAGACTGGCACCCACACGGTTCAACTACAATAGCGGGTATGTCGACAGGCATTAACTTCTTCTAAAGTCAGGAGGTGGGTCGGGTGCTGGACACGACCAGGATGTTCACGCTGCGCGAGGTCGCCGAGCACGGCTCGATCACCGCGGCAGCGGCGGCGCTTGGGTACACCACTTCGGCTGTCTCCCAACAAATCGCCAAGCTGGAGAAGGAGGCCGGGCAACCACTCCTCGAGCGGCACGCGCGCGGCATCGTGCTGACCGAGGCGGGGCGATCGGTGGTCAAGCACACCGAACGCATCCTGATCGAACTCGAGGCCGCCGATGCCGAACTCGCCGAGATCAAAGGACTGCGCGCGGGTGTGCTGGCGCTCGGCACGTTCCCCACGGCTGGGTCGTCACTGCTGCCACTCGTGGTCAAGGAGTTCAAGACCCGGCACCCGGGGGTCGAGCTGAAGGTGCTCAGTGGCCGGTTTGCGTATTTGGTCGATGCGCTTCGCCGCCGGGAGACCGAACTGTCGCTGCTGTGGGACTACGAGTGGAACCGGGTGGATGACCCCACGTTGACGTACCACCACGTGATGAACGATCCGACCGTGCTGCTGGTGTCGGAACGGCACCGACTGGCCGACCGCGACTCGATCCGGATCGCCGAATTGCGCGACGAGTCGTGGGTGGTCCGCGCCGACGATCATCCGGTCGCGCAAACCCTCGAAAAACTTTGTCAGCAAGGTGGTTTCACGCCACGCACGAGTGTCTTCGCGCACGACTACGGTGAGGTGCAGGCGATGGTCGCCGTCGACCTCGGCGTGGCTATTGCTCCGCGACTGGCCGTGCTCAACCTTCGGCCCGACGTCCGGTCGATTCCCCTCGCTACCCGTCCGCCGCAACGGCGGATCCTGGTCGCGCATCTGACCGAGCGGCGGCTGAGCCCGGCCGCGCAGGAAGGAATCGCGGTGTGCGCTGCCGCCGCCCACCAGCTGCAGGAGGGCTTCGAAACCGGATAGGACCGGTCAGCTTCGGCCGATTCCGAAACAGTCGGCAAGGTGGGTGATCTTCTCGGCGCGACCGAGCCGGGGCAGGTCGCTGCCGTCGCGAACAATCCGGCCGCGGGCTTCGAAATCAGCGAGAAACTCCCGCGCCCAGGTCACGTCCGAGGGGGTGGGGCTGACGGTTTCGTTAATTGCCGGCAGTTGTTCGGTGTCCAGACACAGCTTCCCGGTCAACCCGAGGGACACGGACACGGCGGACTGCTCGCGCAGCACGGTGTGACTGTTGCTGACGGTGGGGCCGTCGATCGGTCCGGGCAGGTTGCCGATTCGGCTGGCGACCACCAGCCGGGAGCGGGGGTAGGCCATGGCGAGGTCGTCGGCGCTGGTGCCGGTGTCGCGGCGATAGTCGCCGCTGCCGAAGGCGAGCCGGAAGACGCCGCGGGCGCGGGCGATATCACCGGCCTGGTCGATTCCGAGGGCGGATTCGACCAACGCGAGTACCGGGGTGGATCTGCCGAGTCGGTCGAAAGTTTCGGTGATATGTTCGGCGGCTTCGGTTTTCGCGAGCATCACGCCCGCCAGTCCGGGAAGCCCGGTGAGGCGATCGACGTCATCGCTCCAGTAGGCCGAGGAGCGGTCGTTGATCCGCACCCAGGCCGAGGTGTTCTCGAGCCAGGCGGCGACCTCTTCCCGTGCGTCGGACTTGAGTTGGGGGTCGACGGCGTCCTCGACGTCTAGGACGATTTGGTCCGCGCAGGAGCGGTAAGCCTGGTCGAACAGGTCGGTGCGGGTGCCGTTGACCAGGAGCCAGGATCGGGCGATCCGAGCATCGATTTCCCGACGTGCGATCGCCACGTTCTCCGGTGTTCGGATCCTCATCGCGCGGAGCCGACCAGTGCCGGGGCCGGCGCCGGGGCGGTGACGAACAGTTCCGCCGATGCGATGCGGCGGGCCGCCCGGTGCAGGGTGACCGATTCGAGTACCCCGTCGAGGGAAACGGAGAGGTCGACATCGAGTACCCCGGCGGGTGTTCCCACCCGAAGCGATCCCGGCCACCGGACCTGTGTGTTGTCGGTGACGACACCTCCGGTCACGGTGGAGGCCGCGGCGACAGCGACCGCGGAGGTGAGCCCAATCGCCGGGTGCGGGGCGAGCATCGACAGCATCCGGACCGAGATGTCGTAGTCCTCGGCGCGGATGTCGACGCCGGCGCTGGTGCGGTAGTCCGCCGGCGGACCCACGACACCGACTTTCGGAATCGCATGGGAGATAGGATCTCCCGGCTTGCTCAACCCCATCCGCAACGAGGACTCCCGACGTAGCGACAGCAGCAGCGGCAGGTGTTCGGCGATCGTCTGGTTGTCCTCCGCACCGGTGAGGCCGAGATCGGCGGCGTTGAACAACGCAGCCGGGGCTCCGGCGACGACCATCGTGGCGCGGTACGTGTGGTCGGCAATCGAGATCTGATCGGCGGCGGCGCCGGTGGGCAGCAGGGTGGCCGCACCGGCGGCGAGACCGGTGAAGGTGAGCCCCACCGGGACACCCAACGCGCTGGTACCGGGCACGGCCGCGTCGCCTTCGGTGGGGATCATCCCGCCCGGAGTGGCAATCTGGGCGTCCAGGATCGCGCCGGTGTTCTGGTTCCGCATCCGCACGGTCGTCGTCGCGGAGTCCACCGGAACGAACCCGGACTGCAGCGCGTACAGCCCGATCGCCGTGGCGCAGTTTCCGCAGTTGCTGCCCCATTCGACCTGGCGGTCACCAATCGCGACCTGAGCGAACAGGTAGTCGACGTCGATTTCGGGCGCGCTGGAGCGGCACACGATCGCCGCCTTCGAGGTGGTCGAGCTGCCGCCGCCGACACCGTCGAGCTGACGCGGATCACCCGAGCCGAATGCCGACGTCAAGATGGCATCGAGGCCGCCGGCCTGAGCAATGAGCGGATCGACGTCGAATGCGTTGAACAGCCAGCACTTGCTGGTTCCTCCCCGCATCCAGGTTCCATGAAGTGTGAACACGGTCCGGCCCACCTTTCGGGTTCGAAGAGTTTGTGAGGCACCGCTGGAGGCTCTGATCGGATGGGGAGCGTGCTTCCCAGCGGTGTCCCACTGCCCACCCTGACCTACATCAGGGTGGAGAACAATGGCGAATAAGTCGATGAGGGTTAACTTCAGTTAAACCCTCGCGGGTGCGGTCTGCGCGTCAGACCAGTGTCGGGACGGCCACCAGCACCAGCCAGCACAGGGCCGGCGCGATCGCGACCACGATGCCCGCGTTGAGGAGCAGTTGCCGGTAGAACCGGGGCCGCTCGATGTTCTGGGCGTTGGCGAGGACGAGTGCGCCGTTGGTCGAGAACGGGGAGACGTCGACCACGGTGGCGGAGATGGCGAGTGCTGCCACGACTCCGACGACCGGCAGCGCCCCGGTCTGCAGCAGAGGAAGCGCGAGCGGGATGACGGCGGTGAGTAGCGCCGTCGACGATGCGAACGCCGAGGTGACGCCGATGACGTAGCAGAGGACGACGGCGACCAGCAGCGGTGCGCCGATGGTGATCGCCATCTCGGCGAGGTGGTCGATCGTGCCGATCTCTTCCATGAGCGAGATGTAGGTGACCATGCCGGCGACGAGCAGCACGGTGGACCAGCTGATACCGGCGATAGCCTCACTCTGCTTGGACAGGTCGGTGAAGGCGAGGATCGCACCGGCAGCGATGGCGACGAAGCTGATCGGCATATGCAGCACCAGGACCAGCACCAACACCGCGGCAATCAGGACGAGGGTGAGCTTCTGGACCCCGGTGACCGGCTGCACGTCGTGGTCGGTGACGACCTCGGTGCGCGGCGTCCGGATGAGGACCTGAGTGCCGCCCCCACCGGACGATTCGCCGGCCGGCGTTCCCCCGGGTCCCGCGGTGGGGGTGCTCAGCGCGCTCCCACCACCGTCGGAGTCGATGCCGGCGCTCGAGCCGGTGGCGGAGAACTCGAGGTTCCGTACCCGGGCAAGGACGGCGTAGCCGACCACTGTGAGGACCGAGAGCAGCAAATTGATGCCGTAGCTGGCGAAGAACAGGGTCCAGGGGGCGATCGTCAGGCCGCTCGACTCGACGATGTCGCGGACGAGGACACCGGAGACCGAGATTGGGGAGAACGCTCCGGCGTGCGCGCCGTTGATGGTCATGATGCCCATTACCAGCGGACTCATCCGGGTCCGGGCGGCGAACGACATCGCCGCCGGGGAGATCAATGCGACGGCCGCCGGGCTGAACGTGCCCAGGGCCGTGAGCACGGAGGCGCAGAAGAAGAACACCCACGGGACGATCGTCACTCGTCCGCGAACGCCGCGTATGCAGGCGTTGACCAGGAGGTCGATGGTCCCGTTCTTCTTCGCCATACCGAAGAAGTAGGTGACGCCGATGATCGTCAGCACGATCGAACTGGGGAACTCGGCGAGGATTTCCTTGTCGTCGTAGCCGAGGAGGAACGCCCCCACGACGAAAGCGCCGATGAACCCCAATATGCCGATGTTGATGGGGAAGAAGGTGGCTATCACGAACATTGCCACCAACGCGATCAGTGGCAGTATCTCGATGGAAGTCATGGGCGTTCTTTCGGTTCGCTGCGGGGCGGATCGAACGGCGCCTGGTCGGCGGCCGGTCGCGACGGACAGACGTGAATATGGGGCGGAGTCACGCGATGTAGATCGGGAGTTGTCACTCCCGCAGGCGCTGTACGCGGTGCACGACGCCGCTCGAGGTGACTGTCGACGGCGTCGGCCGCCCACCCCGCACCGGGTTGCAGTACCTCATCGATGCCGGCCGACGGGAGCCGCAGTGAGCGCACTGGGCGACCGACGGGATCGACAGGGCGATTCGGTGCCGTGATCCCGGGTGGTGAGGGAGTTGCGATCGTCTGCATGTCACATCCTTCGCTTGATCATTACCCAGATCACACTATGAGCGGGTTATGTTTATGACAATGTCGTATTTCTACGGCGGGGTTTAGCAGGATTAAAGGCTTGTGAGAGGTATCGATGCGCAACTCGTTCGATGTGGTGACACTGTTCCTGCTCCTCGACATCGCCGAGGCCGGATCCCTCACCGGCGGCGCCGAACGCGCCAACGTCACGCCATCCGCCGCGTCGCAACGCATCGCCAGGTTGGAACAGGAGATCCGGCAGCCGGTACTGACCCGCCTGCCTCGCGGCGTCCGGTTGACGGAGGCCGGTGAAATTCTCGTCACGCGTGCGCGGCTGTTCCGTCAGGAAATGCGCGCTGCCCGTGGTGACTTGGAAGCTCTGCTGGGGCTCGAGCGCGGCACCGTCCGACTCGGCTCCTTCCCGACCGTCAGCGCCTCACTACTCTCGGACGCGCTGAAGGACTATCACGCCCACTGGCCCGGCATCGACGTGCGGGTCCAATCCGCGGTCCGCCCGCGACTGCTGGAAATGCTCCATTCGAGCGAGGTCGAAATGGCGTTGCTCTGGAGTTACGACTGGACCGAGGAGACCGAGAAATCCCTGGCCCTCATACCGCTGATGGAGGACGAAACGGTCCTGCTCGTCCCTCTCGACGGGCCATACATCGACAATGTCGCGGTGGCATCGCTGCGATCGGCGAAGTGGATCATCCGCAACGCAGACCACCCCGCCGCCGAAGTGCTCTACCGTAGCTGCGAGACGGCAGGGTTCACCCCGAACGTCGTCTACGAGGCCCATGACTACCAAGAGATCGAAGCGATGGTCGCCGCGGGGGTGGGCATCGCCATGGTTCCGCGTCTGGCCGTCGCACACCATCGCCCGGACGTCCGCGCTGTGCGGTTTCTTCCCACCGACCGGGTTCCGACACGATCGATTTACATCGCTTCGCTTGCGCGTCGGCAGTACACCCCGAGCATGCATGCCGTCTCCCGGGCGCTGCACGACGCCGCCGACACCATCACCGCGCGACGCTGACTTTCGTCTCCGCCCTGGAGTGAGGACAGCTATAGATGCAGCATCGACCAGCCGAGCCAGTCCAGCCGGGATCACCAGGACGTCGTCCGCGTTGTATACCTGCGCGCCAGCGCACGAGAATCTGGAGCGAACTCGCCCCTGCCCGAGATCCTACGAGTTCTCGCCCGATCTTGCGGACCGCCGCCGAGATCGACGAGACGATCCTGATCGTCTCGCACAACATCAACCTCGCGCGGACGGTGCCGGACAACATCGGCATGCTGTTCCGTCGTCATCTGGTGATGTTCGGTCCGCGGGAGGTGCTGCTCACCAGTGAGGAGCCGGTGGTCAAGCAGTTCCTGTGTGGTGCCCGTCAGCCCACGCGGATGCCGTTGTCGGCGAGGAACTCGCGGGCACGACCCAGTTGACGGTCGGTGGCGAAGGTGTACCACTGGTCGGTGAGGCTCTCCTGGTGGACGAGGTCGCGGAATAGGCCGAACGCGCCCTTGCCCTCGATCGCCCGCTCCAGCCGCTCCCGTAGCGCCGAATCGTGTTGCCGCTCGGCGAAGGCCGCCATGTCCCGCCAGCCATCCCGCGAGCCGGTGCGGTCGAACCGGAGCCAACGGTCGGGCTCGGTCTCCACGTCGACGGCGGCGTCCTCGCCGACCATCATCGGATCAGTGCTGCTGGCGTCGTACACCTGTCCGGTGCGCAGGTCGAGGTAGCCACCGGTGGACATGCCCAGATCCCCCTCCAATTCGGCACCGAGCATCTCGAGGTCGACTGGCACCACCCGCCCGGCCAGCGGCTCGCCGCGCAGACACGCGAGCAGGTCCTCGGCCAGCACCCCGTCACCCGCGCCGGCGCGCCAGGTCAGCCGGTTGATGACCGACACCGCCACCGGCTCGGCCTGCTCCCGTCGCTGCTTCAGTGCCATCGGTATTCCGGCCCCTACCTGTTGCAGCGCGTCGTCGACGTCATGTCCCCGCACCGCGGCGAGGAACCGGGCGGCATCTGCTGCCGCGATAGCGGCGCGCAGCTCGGACACATCGAGTGCGGGCACCTGGTCCTGTGCGGGCCACGCGTGCAGCAGCATCGGGTGCGGATGGCTCGGTCTGCGCGGTGCTCGGCTCTGCCCGTCGTCGTCGGACCACCGGCGCCCGTACTGATCCGGGATGGCGCCCCACCCCCAGTACGGCAGAGGCTTCCCTGGCGTGATCCCCAGCACTTCCAGGGGGTCGACCTTGTCGCCGCTGATCAGACAGCGGTGGGTCCAGTCATCACCCAGGTCGAAGGTGAACTGGAACTCCGCCCCGGGCTTCAGGAGCCGGGCGACTTTGGCCGACTCGATGTTCACCGCCTCGGTGATGGGCCCGCCGAGCGACTCCACCATCTCGGCCCCAGTCTCCGTGTCGGTGACCATTCGTCCATCGGCAAGGGTGAACATCGACAGGTGCGAGCGGTCCCACCGGGCGAAGGCGTCGTTGATCGCATTCGCGAGATCCAGGAAGGTATGCGACGGTCCGACCGCGAAGACGCGGCCGGGCCATGGCCACAATTCCTCGCCGCGCCCGCCGAGCAGCTCCACCGTCACCGACCACCACGTTCGTGCCATTCCTCGAGGATGCCATGCGGGCCGCGGCGCCGCCTGCTCACAGCCGCAAACCGCGCACAGCGCTTCACCGCTAACGGATCCGCTTACGGAACGAAGGCGGACTGCCGCCAGCATGCTCTGGGACGTCACTTCGTCCCGGTGCGGGTTCCTGCAAACACGTGTGGTGATTCGGCCGCCCGCGGAGACTGGCTGTATGGCAAGCGAATGGCAGGATTCGGAACGACATGCCAGCTGGGTACTGGGTTCGCGACGGAGTCGAGGTGATGCGGAAGACCACGGTGGTCTCACTCGTGCCCGCCCGGTTCGAAGCTTATGGCCGCGTGCTGCACCCGGTGCAGTCGGTCGACGACAGCGGGCATACGCGGTGGCTGCGCTGGTCGGACATCGCCCGTGTCACGGGCGCGATGGCTCATCCTTCGATGGAGCTGGAGACAACGCTCGAATTCGCCCCGAAGGGATACTTCCAGTCGACCCCCATCGTCCCGGAGTGTCGGTCGACGTGTGGCGACGCGGCGATCGTGAACGAGGCGTCCAGCTAGTCGAACAGGCGCTGCAAATCGACCTCAAAGTGAACGACCGGTTCAACGCAAGCCTGTGTCTGCAAGCGCTGGCATGGATCTGGCATCGGAGAAGCTCAGCTGGTCTGTGGGAAGCGCGATTGTCGTACTGCCCAATTTGAGTGAGTACCAGAAAGCCTGTGAAGGCGCGACGCAGCGTGCCTCGAGTACGGAGGCTTATGCATCTGCGCATCGTGACGGCGCGGCGTTAGGTTTCGACGCCGCGGTCGCCTACGCATTGGGTGAGCAACTTCATCCTCCGGAGTCGATCCCTTGCGGTCCCGCCGCACACCTGACAAAGCGTGAGCTGGAGGTTGCTGATCTGATTGCCGAGGGCCTGACGAATAAGGAGATCGCTGCTCGCTTGGAAACTTCCCCTCGCACCGCTCAGGGGCATGTCGAACACCTACTTACGAAGTTGGGATTCACTTCACACGCACAGGTCGCGGCATGGGTCGTCGAAACACGCAGAGAAAATTCTGTGCCCCACGTCGCGGCGTTGGTGGCGGTGATGATGGCCGCTGCCTCCTGCAGGACCGCACCGCAGTACACGGATGCGAACATCGAAACACTGCCCTCGAATGCAGTAGGAACCGTGTCGCTCGGCGACCGCGCGGTCGAAACCTTCCGTGGTCGGACCCTGGTGTTCGTCTTCGACGAGAGCGGAAACGTCCTCGGCCGTTGGAAAACGGACGCATCGGCGGCAACCAGGTGGTGCCTTACACCACAACGTAGTCACCGCCTGCTGCCATGCAGTGACCACACACACCGACACCGCCGCATCGATACCCCTCTCACCGAGCACACCCCGTGCATCGATCTGAAACAACCCAAACGACGTCTCGGCTGGTCAGGCCGGTGTGAGACGGCACTGAACCGGTGTGGGAACGGGCCGAAAACCGCCTGCAGGTAGCCTTCACTGCATGGATGCGGTGAAGATCGACGCAATCGAGCGTTACCGCGCTGTCAACGACGCTGCGGCCACGCCCGAATTTCGTCTGCCCGCTCATGCGTTCCGAATGCCTTTCGAGAGGAGCAGAGAGTTGTCGGTATCGAAGCCCGAATCGAAAACCAGAAACCCGGAGAAAGGGTATGTCGCCCTTCTGGGTTGGAGTTTGAATGCTATCGAAGCTGTTGACCGTTTCGACAGGCGATATCTCGTCGTCGCGCCCGATTGGGCCGAAGATTATTGCAAGGAACACGGAATTCCGTATGTGCCGTGGAATTTCGAGCGATTGAACGATCGTTCCATGGAGATCGCCGAGACGCTGAAGGCGAAAGGTGTCGACGTCGCGATCCCACTGTTCGAGGAGACCGTCGAGTGGGCGGGCGCGATCAACTCCGTTCTTCTCGACAATCCACGACTCTTCGGCCAGTCTCTGCTGCTGCGCGACAAGGCCTTGATGAAACGTCGCGCCCAACTCGGCGGCATCCGCGTGGGAATCTTCGAGGAAGCCCACGAACGCGACGACGTCATCCGATTCCTCAAGCGAGTCAACCAGACATTGCTCAAGTTGGACGGCGACCCGAACGATCCGATCCATCTCAAAGCCTTCGACAAGGCCGGCAGTCTCGGGCACCGGGTGATCCGCACCCCGGATGAGGTCGACACCATCCCGGACGAGGAGTTCCCGGTCTTGATGGAGTCTCATCTGGACGGGTGGGAGTTCGCAGTCGAGGCATGGATTCACAACGGAAAGATCCGCTTCCTCAACATCTCGGAGTACGTGACCCTCGGATACTCCGTGTTCGTCCCGGCCACACCGGAGTTGGAGAAGTACCGTCCGGAGATCACTCGTCAGATCGAGAAACTGATCAAGACCTTCGACATCGAATTCGGGTTCGTTCATCCCGAGTACTTCGTCACCAGCGACGGAGAGATGTACTTCGGAGAGGTCGCGTACCGTCCGCCGGGCTTCAAGGTGTTCGAGTTGCTGGAACGTGCCTACGGGTTCAACGCATATCAGGGCCTGGTGCTGGCATTCGATCCCAAGACGACGGAAGAAGAAATCGAGGACTTCTTCCCGAAGGAAGTGGTGGACGCCAAGGGGCATGCCGGCTGTTTCGGTGTCTATCCACGACGACGCGTCGTCAGCCAACTGTGTATGCCAGAGGAGACCGAGGACCACATCTATTTCGAATCCCACGAGCTCACAGCGCCATTGGAAGAGACGGTCACCAAGCGAACTGCATTCGGCACGCATTGGGGACTCCTCCACTTCTTCGGTGACGATCCCTACGAGATGCGTGATCTACTGAAGAAACAGGAAGAACTCGACTTCTACGTTTGAGTCGAGCAGGTCCGTTCATACGTGAGGATCCCCGGTTGAAATCGACCAGCAGCGATACGAATACCGACAGCACGACGTTGGAGAAACGTCTGGCCGGGCTCGACGATGCCACCCGATCGTTGGCAGTGACCCGCGATTTCGGTAAACACGTCAAGCTACGCCCGGTGCTGGACGCCCTGCGTCTGGTTCTATTGCAGCCGGGGGGCGCCGCAGCGGTGCAGGCCCGCGCGGCGGACCTGGACGAAGCGGGCCTGTTCGTCGGCACCGACTGGGCCGAACCACAGATTCTCATCCCGGCGCTGAGCACCGGAGCATTGAGCAGCGCCAATGCGGACACGGTGGTACTGGAGGCCGTCAACGAATTGCGCCTGCTGGCCGTCGCCAAGGGCGAGTATGCGCACCCGTTGATCTCCGCCGAGCAAGCCAGGCACCATCTTTCGCAAGTCCTGGCCGTCAACATGTCGCTGTTGTTGACGCCCCCCAGCGAAGCGGAGCGTGAACAACAGGGACGCCTGGCGCAGGCGACCCGGGCACTGTTCCGTCATCTGGGACAGGGCGTCGGGTACGACAACATCCTCGAACACCTCGTGGAGGAGATCTGGAGGATCCTGCGGCAGCGGCCAATACAGGTCGATCAGGTCAAGCAGATGATCACACAGATCGCCGTATACAGGAACAGTCCGGACATCGAACCGGGTGCCAGCGGGGTCGGCGCCGATCGTCTGATCAGCAGTCTTTTCGGCACAACGGATGCCTGCCGGGAAGACCCGGGCGTCGATGTCTACCGCAGTCGCCTGGAAGCAATGGACAGCAGCGGCCTCCAGTACGAAGCGGCCGGATTCGCGCGCGCAATGCACGACACCGGACTGGTCTCGCCGTACCACGCCGTACTGCTGCGGTACCTGCTCGAAAAAGGGGAGTACCTGATCGGGGAAGCCCTGGGGCTGTCCAGCACCGGCCGCGACTGCCTGCTCTGCTACCACGACCTGGTGCGCAGCCTCATCGACAATGCGGTCCATATCGAGACCGCCCAATGCATCTACGGTCTCGCGTTGATGCTGGAACGGGGCATTCTCTATCAACCGGCCGTCGCCCCCGCCATGTGGCGCCAACTGGCGCAACCACTGTCGGAGTATTCGCGGCAACGCCTGACCCGGACCTTCGGGCCGACGCTGGACGCTCGGGCTTGGCTGTTGTCCGGAATGCTGTCGATCCTGGGCTTGCCGCTGGGAGTGGGACAAGGCGACAACCCGACGTGCCAGTCGGCGAGGGCGCTGTCTATGTGGGCGTACAACGATCCGGACTACCTGCTCCAAACCCTGGTGTGGGCGGCACGGGACGACGAGATCGTCATGCATTTCGAAGGGCAACCGATTTCGTCTCGCGACAGTGCGTCCGGTGTTGCGACCGTGCTGCCAGTCGACCTCGACCCGGTATCGCTGCTCGTCGTGCCGCACCTCGACCGCATCTACGCGGAGATGGGGAGGCGGTGCGCCGACCGCGAAGGCGACCCGCACCGCTGGGTCAACCCGGAGTTCCACGGCTGGTGGTCGGGCCGCGGGTTCCGTATCAACGTGGACGTGCCAACCGGCAAACTGACCGAACTCGACGAGTTCCTTCGTCATTTTTATGCCAGCTATCACCCCTTCTACAACGGCAACCAACCGCTCATTCACCCCCAACCGGCCGGTATCGCTGTCACCGACAGCGCCGCCCGATTCATCGGCTGGCATGCGATCACCGTGCTGCGGGTCAATTTGGACCCGCAAGAGGTGATGCGCGTTTACTTCTACAACCCCAACAATGACAGCGGACAGGACTGGGGTGACGGCGTCGTCGTGAGCACCGCAGGTCAAGGCGAAAGATTCGGCGAATCTTCGCTACCGTTCGAGCAGTTTGCCTCCCGGCTGTACATATTCCACTTCGATCCACTGGAGCCAGGCGAAGTAGCTGGGGTCACCCGAGGCGAGCTCGATCGCGTGGTGGGGCACATCCACCGCAGTTGGGGTGCGGATCGGCTGCCGGAACTCGAGACACACGCAGACTGTTGACTCGACTTCACGCCGCAATCATGGTGCCGGTCCGGACGATGCCCGGGCGTGCACGGATCAGCCTCTTTGGCGTGCGCTCACCGGCCTGCTGACGCCGTGTCTGTTCTCGAGTTAGGTTCGTGCGGGCAGATGGCGACCCCGAGCCTTCCGCGTGGGTACAGATCCGGATCCACGTTTCACCCTCGCGAACGAGCGGACGTTTCTGGCCTGGATCCGGACGTCGCTAGGGCTTCTCGCGGCCGCCGTAGGGTTCCAAGCCTTTGGGGCCGAGTTGGTCGGCCCGACGGTCCACACGGTGCTGGTGATCGGAATGCTCGCGGGTTCCGCTGCGCACGGTGACGCATGGTCCGAGCAGGAGGATCGATGTCGCATCTGCTGGCGGTGCGGGGCGGCGGCTCCCACAGTTGGGTGGGCGCCGCCGGGTCCGCCGGCTCCCACAGTTGGGTGGGCGCCGCCGGGTCCGCCGGCTCGGGCAGGTGAGCTCAACTGCCGAAGAGGGTGCCTAGTTCGCTGAGGTCAGGGACGAGTGCGGCGGCGGGTGGTGCGGGGTCGACGCTGGGCACGGTGACGACGGTGGAGGCTTGTTGCACGGTGTAGGCGGTCATCGGGAACTGGACCAGGTATTGCTCGATGCCGGGGTAGTTGGAGACCCACATGGCGGGGTCGGTTCCTTCGCGTCCGCAGGAGGCGAGGGCGACGTAGGAGCCGTCGGGGACGTCGGTGACCGATTGGGTTGTGGTGCCAGGTGGTATGTCGTCCTGCTGGTATAGGGACTGCCCGCTGCGCATGATGTCGTCGAGCGGTGGGAGTACGCCGCCGGGTGCGGCGGCGAGGGAGGTGGTGCAGCCGATGGTGGCGCCGGTGTTGTTGGTGATTGTGTTGGTCACGGTCGATCCGGTGACGCTGAAGGCGTAGGTGACGTCGGTGGCTTCGGCCGCTGATGCCGGTGCGGCGGTTGCGATGGCGAGGGGGATGGCCGCGGCGGCGAGGAGTGTGGTGTGCGGGCGGTCGTGCGCATGTGGTGGTCCTGTTCGTCGGGTGGGTGGTGCTGGGTGCATCGTGCAGGAAAAACCGACTGATTGGCATTGTTTTGGTGACATCGGGTCGACTTCGTACCCGAGGGCTCCGCCGCGGGGCGCGGTAGCGACCCCAACCAGTTCCCGCTATCATGAATTTGTGCCCGATAATCGGTGAAAGTGAAGGGTGGGTGTGATGAACGAGCCCGCCGATGCCAGCACCGAAGCCCGCTACCTGCGCGGCGATCTCGGTTTCGAGGATGCGCTGCGGGAGGTGACCGGTACCGACCTCGGACGCCAGTTCTTCGCCCAGATACTGCACAGCCTGTCCGGCCGGAACCCGGCAGCACCGCCGCTGTCCGACCACGACACAGCCCTGCTCGATCGGGCCGGGTTCGTCGACGACCCGGCCGCGGCGACGACCGCACGGGTGGACCGCGACATTCGCATGCAGGAACTGGTCCGCCACTCCCTGTCGATCGCGGATGCCGCGGACCGTCTCGGGGTGACCGCGGCCCGGATCCGGCAACGCCTCGGCGAGGGCACCCTGTGGGCGTTCCAGTCGGGCCGCAACCGATTGCTGCCGCCCGCCCAGTTCACCGACACCGGTGCGGTGCCGCACCTCGACCGGGTGATGCCGTTGCTGGCGAAGGATCTGCACCCGCTGACCGTGCAGGCATTGCTGACCCTCCCGCAACCGTCCCTGACCGTGGAGGGCCGGCCGGTGTCGATCGTGGCGTGGCTGACCGGCAGCGCCGGAACCGCCGCCGATATCGAACAGGTTCAAGACGTGATCACCGCCGCCGAATGGGAATCGGCATAGATGGGGTCGATGCTGCCGACGCCCCCCACCATCGCCGACCTTCGTGATGCGGGCCTGCGCGGCGAGGAAGTGATCGACTGGCAACCGGCCGAGGTGGTGTGGCGGGTGCATCGCACCACCGGCACCCACGTGCTGCCGTGGAATGGATTGCGCACGTTCGGGCCGATCCTGCGGTTCGAC
This sequence comes from Rhodococcus sp. G6(2025), assembly GCF_058628105.1. Taxonomy (NCBI): domain Bacteria; kingdom Bacillati; phylum Actinomycetota; class Actinomycetes; order Mycobacteriales; family Nocardiaceae; genus Rhodococcus; species Rhodococcus sp. G6(2025). The sequence goes on along the minus strand of NZ_CP179750.1, from coordinate 4,835,715 downwards.
CACCACCCACCCCCGCGGGCCGAGCATCCCGGTTACGGCATCTGGTACGGCGCCTCCAGTCCCCGCGGCGGGTTGGCCGAGGCGTTTCAGAGTTCCCGGGTGATCGACCGGCACCGCGGCGACCCGTATCTGACCGGGCTGCGATTTATCCGCCCGGTGAGACTGCTCGATGTGTCCGGCATCGGGGAGGGGGCGTGGGTGACCCGGGTCGGCGGCAACCACGCCCTCGACTCCGCCGCGCACGGCCGAACCCAGCACTGGGCCCGCACCATTCACCGGGCCCATGACGATCTCGATGGGATCGCCTACCGCGGCCGGTTCGCCGGCGGTGTCTGCATCGCGATCACCGAACGCGCCGCCGACGCGTTTCCTGCGCTGCCGGCGTTGTCGCTGCCGTTGTCGCATCCCGGGTTGTCCGGGCCGATCGACAGCGCGGCCTATCAGCTCGGCTACACCATCACCTGACGCTGCGACGCACGTGGGCGAACCGGTTGGGCACGCGGCGCATGTCCCGTGACGGAACGACATCGATTGCAGGACGCGCTTCCGTCGGCGGAGGGAAGTGATCGGTACACGTCCGGTCGGACTGTATGTCGGTGTCCCGTGTCGGTGTCCGCAACTCATCATTCGGATGGTGTATTGACAACCGGAAACCCTGCATCTGAGTCCACTACGGATGATGTGGGTTTCCGCCCCGGCCGCGCACGGTTGTAGCGGCCTCTATGAGGTGGATCCACCCGCCGGTGACCCACGACGACGCTCCCGGTGCTGGCCTGCGTCCTTCCATGGCAAGACCCGGTACGTGTGAGAACGCTGCGGGCCTCGGCGTGACGGTAACCAGAGTGTTGTTACGAACCTCAGGCGGTGGGAGTGGTGGGGAGCCAGTTGTAGTTCTGCTCGTTCCAGAATCCACACCGGTGGTCCGCTGCGTACTGCTCCGTGCTGACGGTGCGTGTGTTGGGGCCTGAATCCAGAACCATGATTTTGCCCTCACCGATCGCTGACCATTCGGGCTGAGTGGGAGCAGTGGGACTGCCGTGCGCGGCGAATCCTGCCCAATAGGCCATCATCGTTTGCGACAATTGCTGCTGTTCTGGAGTGAACCGCGTCGCCAATTCCCCGCCCCACAGGTACGGCAGCTGGGTGGAATGCGCTGCTCCTACGTTGAAATCGGGGAGTTTGGTTTCGCGTGTTGGCGCGTGCTCGTCGTCGAACCTGTAGAAGAAGACTCGTGGCTGGTGGACAGCCATTTCGTTCGCCAGCGTCAGGTATTGGCATCCTCCGAGCCCGTAGAACACACTGCTGTCATTCCATATCGTACTGAGTGCGTAGGCTGCACCGTACGGACTCGGGAATGACGAGTATGGGTACTGGTCGGCGACAGCGTGTGCAAGTGGTCCGAATTCTTCTTGCAGTTCCTGCTTGTATCGGTCCTCGGTCACGTCTGCGAAAGGGATTGCCCAGCCTCGGGTTTCATCACGTGTCTCTCCGATCATGATGGGGACGTTGTTGAACGAACCAGACTTGATCGCCGCGTCTGGTGCAATCGGAAGTTCGGGGCCCCCAACGATGGGCAGAGGGCCTGTGAGGATTCCCCCGAAATTCGTGCTCGCTGCGAGAAGTTCGTCACCAGATCTGGAACGTAGACACTGGGCCATGTCGCCGGGTTCGGAGCAGCCTGTCGAAACAGCGAACGAGGCGGCGTCGGCCTGGGCTTCTTCAGTTGAGTGGCTGGGGCATCCGCCGCTTTGGATGATCGCGCCCTGGAACAGACCGCTCGCTGTCGGCGACGCGAGTTGGGCGCAAACCGAGTGTCCTCCGGCAGATTGGCCCACAATTGTGACTTGACTGGGGTCGCCGCCAAAGCCTGCGATGTTCTCTTGAACCCAGTGCAGGGCTGCTTGCTGATCCAGGAGTCCGAAGTTGCCTGTGGTGCCGTCATCGGCCCCAGGTAGCTGGAGGAAGCCGAAGGCGCCGAGTCGGTAATTGATGGTGACAACGACTGTGTTGAACTTTTCCGCGATTCGTGACCCATCTGACTGGCTTCCCGAACCACTCATGAAGCCACCTCCGTGAATCCAGAACAGGACCGGGAGGGGCCCTCTAGTTCGTTCGGACGGTGTATATACGTTCAGATACAGACAATCTTCGCCATAAGACACATCGTTGCTGCCACTGCTCACCGGTTGATAGCACCTCGGGCCGAATTCCGCTGCTGAACGGATGTCGTCCCACGTCGGCGTCGGTGCGGGTGGCTCCCACCGCAGGGTGCCGACGGGTGGGGCCGCATAAGGCATGCCGAGGAACTGGTCCACCTGTCCAGCTGATATCCCCTCTACGTCACCAGTTTTCGTTGTGACGACCAACGAATGACTGTCCGATTCTGCTTGTGAGCGTGAAGCTGCATGCTCGGGCCCCGCATGTGTGCCGCAACCTGTCAGGGCCGCCGTCAATGCCAGCACGATAGTTGTTTTCGCGAACAGTCGCGTTCTAACGCTCACCCAAATCTCCTTGGATTGTCAGATGATTGCCTGGTCGAACGAAATGAAGGCGCCGATGTCGCCACGGGCGAGTAGGGCGGATTGCTCGGGAATGCTGGTACCGATCGTTTTCACGGCGGCAGGCTCACCCCGAGACTTCGCAGGTACAGGAAGGCTTGAAGCCCTCGCCGCTGGCAGCCAAGTATCTGCAGGTGGAGGCATACGGCGCAACAAGGCCGTCCCGGTAGACGGACCCGAAAGGCTGACCTGAATGAATGTGGGAGATCTGCGAAAGACATAGTCGGCGTTGACTACCGGACGCCAGCGCCCCGGCGACACATCCCCGTTTCTCAGGCGTCGAGACGGAGAGTCCATGCGATTCGGCGAAATGCTTCGCGTCCCCGGCCCGGTTTCGTGTTGCGGGTTCGCCTACCGGACCGTTGGAGGTGTGCCGGGGCGCGCGGGTACCGATACTCGAATTCTCAGTTCCAGTCGACCGACCCATGGAGTACAGATGACGCCTTCCTTCCCTCCGCTCGCCGCGTCGGTCCATGCCGCTGTGGCCGACGCCGTGGCGGTCGTGCGCATCGAGCGCCCGCCTGCCAACGCTTTCGATCCTGCGCTGATAGCGGAATTGCTCGACACCCTGAAGCCGCTGGCGGCGAACACCGACGTGCGGTGCATCGTGCTGCGCGGAACGGGACGCTTCTTCGTGGCCGGCGCCGACATCCGAGTGATGCGCGAACTGTCGGAGGAGACGCAGCACGCGATGCGGCCCTGGATCGAGGTGCAGCAGGTCCTCGAGACCGCTCCGAAACCCGTGCTGGCAGCCCTCAACGGGCACGCACTCGGCGGCGGAGCGGAGTTGTCACTGGCCTGTGACGTGCGGGTGATGGCGGCGTCGGCGTCGATCGGGTTCCCGGAAATCGGCCTCGGACTGTTTCCCGGGGCCGGCGGCAGTCAGCGCTTGCCCCGCTTGCTCGGCGCGCATCGAGCGAAGCTCCTCATGATGGAGGGTCGGCGCCTGTCCGCCGACGAGGCCAGGCGGATCGGCTTGGTGGACGAGGTGGTACCCGACGACGAATTCGACGCGCGAATAGACCGTCTCGCCGCCGAGTGGGCGGCGAGACCGACGGCCGCTGTCGGCCTGCTCAAGCGGGTGGTCGAAGCGGGGCGGACACTCCCACTCGATCAGGCACTGGACGCGGAGTTTGCGGGTGTTCTCGACCTCATTCGCACGGCCGACGCCGCCGAGGGTCTACAAGCCTTCCTCGACAAGCGACCGCCGCATTTCACTGGTCGCTGACCCTGCTCGTCACCTCACCCGAAGGATGCTCATGACACACTCGATCGGACGGCGAGCGTTTCTCGCCGTCGCGGCACTGGCGGCCCTCACCGTCGCCTCGACGTCCTGTACCCGGCCCGCGACCGAAGCAGCGCAGGGGAGCGGGCTGATCCGCATCTCCGTGGGCGTCGACCCGTCGTACGCGCCGATTTTCCTGGCCGACGCCGAGGGCATGTTCGACGACGCCGGACTGGACGTTCAGGTGATGCAGACCGAAGGCGGAGCGGCCGGCGCGCAGAACGTGGTGGCAGGGACTTCGGAATTGTCCGGAAACGCCGACTCCACGGCGCTCACCGTCATGGCCGCGAATCCGTCGCTGCGCGCGCTCGGTGTGTTCGAGGATTCCGACCGCTACTTCCAGGTGGTCCTGCGCGAGGGTGTGGAGCCGAAGGACATCGAGACGATGGGTGTGTTCCCCGGTATCGGGCTCTACTTCACCGACTTGTATCTGCGGAGCCTCGGACGAGATCCGGCATCGGTCAAGCTCGTGAACACCAGTCCACCCGAGCAACCGGCGCTGCTCGCTCGCGGTGACATCGACGGATTCCTGTCGTTCGATCCGTGGGTCGAGCAGGCCGTGGGGACAGGCGGTCGTGTCGTCGCGACGACCGGTGACTACGGCGCCAAGTATTCACAGTGGATCCTGGCGTCCGATTCGTGGTTGTCGGCGAACGAGGACGTCGCGGCCCGGGTCTTCGACGTGATCGCCGAGGCTGCTGCAATTACCGATGCCGACCCGGACCGGGCTGCCAAGGCGATCTCCGACTCGATCCAGATGGATCCGGCCGAGGCCCGTCGGACCGTCTCCCAGATCGATTTCGGAGTGCGCGACTTCACCGACGACGACGTGGCACGGGCGAATCAACTGGTCACCTTCTTCCGAGGCCAGGGCAAGATCACAGGAGAAGTCGATACCTCGCGCGTTCTGCTCCGTGGGTGGGTCACAGCCCACGTGAACCAACCCCCGGCATGACCCTCGGCGACGGCGCGTCCGTCCGGTTCGGTCAGCAGAACAGATCGATTCACTGGTACGAGAACGCGACGTAGGTTCGGTTCCAGTGAACGGGCGGACGCCCGCTGGGAACAATGAAACGGAGTCCTTCTGGTGGAAAGCGCAATTCGCGTGGTGGAGTTGTCCAGCCCGCTGAGCCGATTCGCCGGCCGCATCCTGGTCGGACTGGGATACGAGGTCGTTCTGATCGAACCGCCGGAGGGCGATCCGACCCGACGGGAACTGGACGGCCACGCATTCACGCACTGGCACGCCGGAAAGAAATCCGTCACGATCGACGTCGAGACAGCCGTGGGCCGTGCGGAACTGGCGCACCTGGTGGCCGGGGCGGACGTTTACCTCGATGGCAGCGCCGTCGGCGACGAGCCGATCGAGCTGGCACCGGGATCGGTCGTTCACGTACGAGTCACACCTTTCGGCGTCGACGGTCCGCGCCGCCAGTGGTGCGCCACCGACCTGACGCTCGCGGCCCTCGGCGGAATGCTCGCTCAAGTGGGTGAACCTGCTGGGCCCCCGCTGTCTCTACCTCAGGGCCAAGCCGAACAGCTGGCAGGGGTGAACGCCGCGATCGCGGTGTTGCTCGGACTCCGGTCGCGGCGTCAGGGCCCGGTCCCCCTGATCGACGTCTCCGCACAGGAATGTGTGGCGGCAGGCCTCGAGGCCGGCGCCCTGGCCTATCTCCACGAGGATCGCGTCCCGGACCGACCCGGCCGGGTGCACCCGTTGGTACCGCACGGCCTGTTCCGGGCCGCCGACGGCTATGTCGGTGGCGGGCTCGGCGGAAGTCCCCGAATGTGGGACGCGCTGGTCTCCTGGCTGGTCGAGGAGGGTGCCCAGGAGGATCTGGACGACCCGAAATGGGCTGACCCCGTCGAGCGGAAAGAGCACCAGGACCACATCTTCGCCGTGCTGCAGGGTTTCCTCGACAAGTGGCCGAAGGAGGACTTCGCGCGGGCGGCGCAACAACGCAAGCTGCCGTGGTCCGCCGTCGTCCGACCGGACGAACTGTTGTCCAACCCCCAACTCCAGGCCCGCGACTTCTTCGTCGACGTCGACGAGCCCGGGTCCACCGTACGAGATCTGGGCTTCTCCTTCCCCTTCCCGGAAGGAGGGAGGACCCGGGCCCTGCCGGTCCCGCCGATCGGTGCGCACCAGTTCCTCCTCTACGAGCCGGAACCCGAAGTCCTCGAACCGACCGTGACCGCATCCGGGCCTGACCTGCTGCCCCTGTCGGGCGTCCGGGTCCTGGACCTCACCTGGGTTCTCGCCGGTCCCTACTGCACTCAGATCCTGGCGGACCACGGCGCCGACGTCATCAAAGTCGAGTCGTCGGGCCGACCCGACCCGACACGGTTCGCGCCGTTCATGCACCTGTCCCGCGGACCACACGACGATCCGAACACCAGCGGGTACTTCAATGACGTCAACAGGAACAAGCGCAGCATCACCCTGGACACTCGTTCCGAGGCAGGACTGGCCGTGCTCGCCGACCTCGTGGCGCAGTCCGACGTGGTGGTCGAGAACTTCAGTTCCTCGGTGATGGAGAAGATGGGCTTCGGGTACGAACGACTGCGGTCCTTACGTCCGGACATCGTGTACGTCTCCATGTCGGGGACCGGCCACACCGGACCGCGACGCGATTGGGTCACCTACGCGGACATCGTCTCCGCGGCCACCGGACTGACCGCTCTCACCGGGTGGAGTGCCGATGACGTCGTGGGAGTGATCTACGGTCATGGCGACATCGTTGCAGGATTACACGGCGCCGCAGCGGTTCTCGCCGCCCTCGAGCACCGAGGCCGCACGGGCCGCGGTCAGCACGTCGATCTCTCCCAACTGGAGGCGATGGCGTCACACATGGGCACCAGTGTCGTGCAGGCGACGGGCGCCGGACAGCTTCCCGTTCCGCTCGGCAATGCTCATCCCGACATGTCACCGCACGGTGTCTTCCGCTGCCTCGGACCCGACCGCTGGTGCGCGGTCACCGTTCGTGACGACGCGGACTGGACCAGATTGTGCGCGGTGATCGGCCGCTCGCGATGGGCCACGGACGAGCGTTTCCGCACGCCCGGGGCGCGACGGGCGCACGAAGCCGACATCGCGGCAGCGATCACGGCATGGACGTCGCCGCGGCCTGCCGATCTCGTCGCTGAGCAACTCCAGCAGGCGGGCGTCCCCGCCGGGTCCGTGCAGAACGGGCGGGACCTCGTCGAAGCCGATCCGCATCTGCGTGCCCGCGGTTATTACGTGCCCGCAGTCCATCCCCGTGCGGGAGCCTTTCTCCACCAGGGCGCTCCGATCCGGGTCGGGAAAGCCGTCACGATCCGGCAACCGGCGCCGGTGCTGGGCGCGGACACCGATGCCGTGCTCCGCGAGGTCACCGGTTACTCCGCGGAGACCGTTGCGCGGCTGCGAGCCGACTCGGTCCTCACCTGAGCCGGTCACTTCGATCAGGCTTTTCCACTCGACAGCACTCCCGAAGGACAGAACATGCGTGCAGCCCGCTTTCACACATTCGGACACGACCCGATCATCGACGACGTCGAGGTGCCGACCCGGAAACCCGGACAGACCCTCGTCCGGATCGACGCGGCGGCGCTGGGGCACCTCGACCTCACCGTCGGCAGCGGGAACTTCGACATCAAGCCGGCCCTGCCACACGTCGGAGGCACCGACGGGGCCGGCACCGTGATCGAATCGGATACTTTCGACGCCGGTACTCGGGTGCTGGTCCGGGGTGGCGGAGTCGGCCTCTTCAAGCCCGGATGCTGGGCCGAATACCTCGTGGCCGCCGACAAGGTGTTCACCCCGTTCGATTCGGCCCTCGAACCGGCGATCGCGGCCACGTTCTTTCTCCCGAGCACAACCGGTTTCGTCGCGGTCCACGACATCGCCCGCGTCGCCGCCGGTGAGCGGGTCGTCGTGTCCGGCGCCGCCGGCGCGGTCGGGTCCATGGCTGCACAGTTCGCGCTCCTCGCCGGCGCCGACGTGATCGGTGTGGTGCCGCGAGCCGACCAGGTACCACTCGTCCCCGACGGCGTCCGACCGGTTGTCGGCCGTGGATCTGAACTGGCCGACACGCTGGGGCCCGATCCAGTGGCGGACGTGCTCGTCGATACCCTCGGCGGCGACTCGCTGCCGTACCTGCTCGAGCGCGTCGTACCTGGCGGGCGGGCCGCACTGATCGGCTACACGCTGGGGACCGAACTCACGATCGATTTGCCGAACTGGCTGCTCAAAGATGTACAGTTGCTGCCGGTCAACATGATTCGCAAGAGTGCGCGACAGGCAGAACTCGCACCCGACCTCATTCGGCGCCTCGTCGACGGCGAGATCGGCATGGCGGTTCAGGAGTTTCCGCTCGACGACATCGCGTTTGCGCTGCAGATGATGCGTGAAGGGAAGGTCGCCGGCCGCGCGGTCGTCGTACCGTGACCGGCCGCCATCGCTCGTTCGCCGAAAGAAGGTGACAACCGTGACGCCCGAATCCGATTCTCTGCCGCTGCCGGCGGCGATGACGATTCCGTCCCTGCTCGTTCAGCGTGCCACCGAGCGGGGCGATCATCTCGCCGTCCGGGCCGGGGACGTGGAGGTGTCCTATCGCGAACTCGTGCAGCGAGCCGCAACGTCGGCCGAGGCGCTGTCCAGACATGGGATCGGCCGGGGTGACGCGGTGGCCGCGATGTGCGCCAACCGCATCGAATTGATCGATCTGCTGCTCGGCTGTAGTTGGCTCGGAGCGGTCACGGTGCCATTGAACACAGCACTGCGTGGCGCCGCCCTCGACAGCGTGCTCGAGCAGTCCGGGGCGGGCCACCTGTTGATCGAGCCCACCTTTTTGCCCCGGCTCCGGCAGACGCGATTCACTGGTGAATCCTGGATACTCGGCACTTCGTCCGTTCCCGGGCCGGGAGACAGCCGAACCCCCGGACGAGCGGCCGACCCCGCGGTGACCGCGCTCGACACGGCGGCGGTGTTGTTCACATCCGGGACGACCGGGCAACCGAAAGGGGTCCGCTGCCCTCATGCTCAATCACTGTGGTGGGGCGCAGGAGTGGGAGCCTCCCTGGGGCTGGGACCCGACGACGTTCTGTACAACGGCCTTCCGCTGTTCCACACGAATGCGCTCAACACACTGTTCCAGGCGCTGGTTGCGGGAGGAACATTTGTGCTCGGTGAACATTTCTCGGTGCGGCGATACTGGGCGCAGGTGGCCGACAGCGACGCCACGGTGATCTACCTGCTCGGTGCGATGGTCGCGATGCTCACCGGCCGGGAACCCGCCGTGGAAGACAAGAAGCACCGCGCCACCCGCGCCCTGGCGCCGGCGACTCCGGCCCGCCTGTGGGCTCCCTTCCGTGAGCGTTTCGGCGTCGAACTCGTCGACGGCTACGGCACCACCGAGACGAATCTCGTTCTCGGAACTGTGCCCGGCGATCGCCGACCCGGCTATCTCGGAACGGTGCGCGACGGCTACGACGCGAAGGTCGTCGACGACGCCGGCGCCACCGTCCTGGACGGCCTGCCCGGCGAACTCGTCGTCCGCACAGACCTTCCCGGAGGATTTGCCACGGGATACCTGTCCGAGCCTCCCCGCATGGCGGGCGACTGGATCTACACCGGCGATCGGGTGGTCCGGGAACCCGACGGGTGGTATCGGTTCGTCGATCGGGTCCGCGACGTCATCCGGCGGCGCGGCGAGAACACCTCCTCCGCCGAGGTCGAGGAGGCCCTGGCGCGGCATCCGGCGGTCGCGCAGGTCGCGGTCTTTCCGGTGCCGTCGGAACTCGCCGAGGACGAAGTGATGGCCGCCGTGGTACTCCGGGAAGGAATGCAGTCGAGCCCCGAGGACCTACGGCACCATGCGGCAATACAACTGGCGTATTTTGCTCTGCCGCGGTTCATCGATTTCGTCAGTGAACTGCCGTTGACCGAGACCGGCAAGGTCCGCAAGGAGGTACTCCGTTCGCGTGGGGTCGGCCGCGGCACCTGGGATGCCGACGCCGTCCCGCCCCGGTGACCGGCAGCCGCCTCGAACCACCGGTTACCGGCCGCACCCGTTGAACGAGCACATCGCGGGCGTACATGCCTCGGCGCCGGCCATGTCGGTCGCCGAGTATGCGCAGCGCATCGCGTGAAGTGCTCGGGAGATCCCGATGCCCGCGGTTCGTAGGGCGCCGGCAACCCGGCTGACGTTGAGCCGCGCCGTCGGACCCGTTACCGACAGGGCTCCGGCGAGGGTCCGGGGTCCGCTGAACACCGGCACGGCAACACTCATGTAGCCGATGCGGGTCTCTTCGACTTCGACTGCGAGTTGCTCGTTGCGCATGCGGTGGAGTTGCTGGCGCAGGACGGCGACCGACATCGTGGTGCGGGCGGTGAGAGCGGTGAATCCTTGCTCGATCACTTCGTCGAACACCGCCTGCGGCGAGAACGCCAGGATCATCTTCCCGGTCGCGGTGCAGTACAGCGGCAACCGGCCCGCCACCCGCGACTGCTGTTGCAATCCGCGGTGACCGACGATCTTCTCGATGTAGAGCACGTCGATGCCGTCCCGAACCGCGAAGTGCACCGTCTCCTGCGTTGCAAGGAGCAGGTCTTCCATGAAGGGCAGGGCGGCGTCACGCAGGATGCGCTGCCGGGGGACGAGCTGCCCGAGTTCGAACAACCGCAGGCCCAAACGGTACTTCGTGCCCGCCCGCTCGAGGAGTCCCCATTCGACGAGTTCGCCGGCCAACCGGTGCACGGACGCCTTCGCGACACCACTTCGACGTGCGAGCTCGGTGAGCGAGAGGTCGCTGTGCTCGCTCCCGAACGCGTCGAGAATGAGCCGGGCCTTGCCGAGAACGGACGACATGTCCTGTCCCGCAACGCGGTGTGCCGGGGGGATCGGTACGACCGGGCCGAGGCCGGCCGAATGCTGCGCCTCTGTAGTCACTGCTGCCTCCTGGCTGTTGGCGGGGCATTCGTCCCGATCACAGCCACGCTAGGGCTGAACAATGGCGAGACGCACGCCACAGGGTTCGGTCACCGGACCCGTCCCAAATTTTCGGACGCGACCCGCACGGCCGGTGAGTTCAGAAAGGACTGGACCACCGCGGCTACCCGCGGTGCCTCTCGCTCGATCAACGCAACGGTCCCGTCCTCGATCACCTCCTCGAGCACCACCCGCGCTCCGGTGAACTGTTTCCTCAACGTCGGTAGGTGGGGCATCGAGAACGGGTCTGCGCCGGCAGCGAGCAGCAGCACCGGCGCCGTCACCGCTTCGATGCGGTCCGCCATGTGGTAACGAGCGCAGGCACGGTGTCCCTCGGCGGGGTCGACACCGTGCGCGAGGGCGTCGCGCAGGAAGCGGTCGAGCAAATCCGTTGCCGAGGAAGGGTAATACGGTCGTCTCAGGTTCCACAGGGTCTGCAGGTGGCTGCCGTCGGGTTCGCGGACGGCGCGGTCCACGACTCCCGAATCCGGTTCGCCGTTGCGGTTGTTACCCTCCGTCCACGGGCAGGAGGACAGCACCACAGCATCGACTTCACCGGGGCGGCCGGCGGCCATCTCCATCGCCACCGCGGCGCCGGTGTGATGTCCGAGGACCGCCACCGGTCCGGCGTTCACGGCGTCGAGGAACTCCCAGGCGGCGTCGGCGAACGACTCGATCGTCTGCGGCGGAGCGAGTGGCGCACTCGCTCCGAACCCCACCATGTCCAGGGCGAGAACCCGGAACTCGTCGTCCAGGAGCGGGATCAACTCGCGGAACTCGTCCCAGGACCGCGGGGTCTGATGCAGCAGGAGGAGCGGCCGGCCGCTGCCCGATTCCGCATAGTGCAGTTGTCCGAACGTCGTGTCGGCGTAGCCGAACCGTATCGCCATCAGTAGGCCGTGACCATGGGGGTGTCCACGCCGATGACGTCGATCTTCGCGGCGCCGCCCGGATTGCCGACCGGCTCCGCCCGGGTCGGCAGGACCTCGAGGAAGAAACGTTTCGCGTCCTCCTTGAAATCGGGGTCTGCCTTCCGATCCACCGTGATCGCCTCGACCGGGCAGGCGAGTTCGCAGGCGCCGCAGTCGATGCACTCGTTCGGATTGATGTAGAGCTTGCGCTCACCCTCGTAGATGCAGTCGACCGGGCACTCCTCCATGCAGGAGCGGTCCATGTAGTCGATGCACGCTTCGCCTATGACGAATGCCATTGTCAGCTCTCCTTTTCGGTGGAATGGCCCGGGAAGATTTCCGCATCCGGGTCGAGGACGGCCGCGGCGTTGTTGACCGCGGTCGCGGCCTCACCGAATCCGACGGCGATGAGCCGGACCTTTCCCGGGTAGTCGGTGATGTCGCCGGCCGCATATACGCGCGGCACGGTGGTCTCCATTCGGGTATTGACGACGATGTTGCGCGAATCGATCTCGAGTCCCCACTCGGTCATCGGCCCGAGGTCGGCGGTGAATCCTAGAGCGGCGATGATAGTTTGTGCCGGCAACGTCGTGGTGGTCTCGTCGAGTTTGTGCGCGACGTCCACCTCTGCGACCCAACCGTTGCCACGGACCTCGGCAATGTCCGCGTTGACCAGCATCCGCACAGTGCTCTCACGGACCTTCGTCACCGTCGCCGCGTGTGCACGGAACTTGTCGCGACGATGCACCAGGGTCACCGACGATGCGATCGGCTCGAGGTGGACCGCCCAGTCGAAGGCGCTGTCGCCGCCGCCCACGATTACCACGTCCTTACCGGTGTGCGCGGACAGGTCGGGCACGAAGTAGCTGAGACCGCGGTCGACGAAATCGAGCCCCTTCACCAGAGGGCGTGGCGTGAATGTCCCGATCCCACCGGTGATCACGACCGCGCCGGCGGTGACGGTGCGTCCCTTGCTCGTCCCGATCATGACACGTCCGTCCTCGGCGTGATCCAGCGTCCGGGCCTGCTCGCCGAGCAGATATGCCGGATCGAACGGTGCGGCTTGCGCCAGCAATCCATTCACGAGATCTCGCCCTTTCACGGATGGAAAACCCGCGATGTCGAGGATCGCCTTCTCCGGGTACATCGCGCTCACCTGGCCACCGGGCTCGGACAGAGCGTCGAGAACGGCGACCCGGAGCCCGCGGAATCCGGCGTAGTACGCAGCATAGAGACCGGCCGGGCCGGCACCGATAATGAGAATGTCGACGTCGAGGTCCGTGCCGGTCGACGCGTTGAGCGAAGCGTTCATGCCGGCAACGCTAATCATGTTGCCGCGACGGATAAATGAAACCGGTCCGGTCAGCAGACTGTGTTCATTCCTGCCGCTGACAGGAACGGACACGAACACGGAAAAGGCGGGTCCACCGGCGAAGGAGAAACGCCGGTGGACCCGCCTGTAGTTCTGTTCCATCGACGCCGGAGTTGTCCGACGACTCGTTACCCGGTGCTCTGTGCACAGGCAGGCACGAGGACTACTACTTGACGCCGTACCGCGCCAGGTACCGGCCCGACAACACCCTCAGGACACGGTCGAACAGAAAGCCCATGATCCCGAGCACGAAGATGCCCACGAATGTCCAGTCGATGCGCCCGTAGTTCCGGGCCTGCCAGATCATCGAGCCGATGCCGTGGTCGGCCGCCACGATCTCGGCGGAGACGATGGTCAGGAAGCTGTTGCCCATCGCAAGACGGGCGCCGGTGACGATGCCCGGCACCGACGACGGCAGCACCACGGTTTTCATGATCTGCAGTTTGCCTGCCCCCAGGTTGGCGGCGGCCTGCAGCTTGTTCTCGCTGATCGCGACGGTCGCGGCGATCGTGCTCACGGTGACGATGAACACCGACGTGTAGAAGATCAGCACTATCTTGGACGTCTCACCGATGCCGAACCACACCACCGCCAATGTCACGAACGCGATCGGGGGGATGAAACGGAAGAATTCGATATACGGGTCGAGCAGTTGACGCACGAGGTTGACGCGGCCCATGAGAATGCCGACGGGGGCACCGATCACGACGCCGAGACTCCACCCGACCAGAATGCGCTGGGCCGACGCCCAGATCGATGTCCAGAGGACACCGCTTTCCGCCAGTTCCCCTGCTGCTGTGACGACTTGAGCGGGGGAGGCGATGGTCGTCGGTCCGTACCACCAGGCGAGGAATGACCACACCCCTAGGCCGATGACCGCGGAAGCGACCCACAGCGCCGCCGTGCGCAGGGCGGCCCCACCTGCGCTCGAGCGTCTCGTTCGGGCCGGTTGCGCTCGTTCGCCGCGGGTGGGGACGGTGTTCTGTACCGCTGCGGTCATAGCTGGTCCTCCTCGATGCCCTGATTGCGGAGCGAGGCCACGACCTCGGCGCGGATGTCGTCACGCAACTTCTCGTACATATCGATCACGTCGGGGTGCGCCCTGTCCCGTGGGCGCTGTGCGTGCACCTCGTAGATGCTCTTGATTCGCGCCTTGGGTCCGGCCGACATCACAACGACACGGTCGGCGAGCGTCAAGGCCTCGTCGATGTCATGTGTGACGAACACGACGGTGCACCCGGTGTGCCGCCAGATTCGGTCGAGCTCGACCTGCAGGACCTGCCGGGTCTGGGCGTCGAGTGCGCCGAAGGGTTCGTCCATCAACACCAGAGACGGTTGGTTGGCCAGGACTCTCGCGATCTGTACGCGTTGCCGCATACCGCCCGACAGCTGTGCCGGAAATTTCTTGCCGGCGTGTGGGAGACCGACCATCGCGAGGTACTCGGCGGCGATGCGCGCCTGGTCGGCCTTGCCGGCCCCGTGCATCCGGGGTCCGTAGGCGACATTCTGGGTCACGGTCATCCACTCGAACAGGGCCTCGGAACTCTGGAAGACCATGCCGGCGTGTGGGTTGCTTCCGTTCACCTCGTCGCCGTCGCACCTGATCTCGCCGGCGCGGGGCTCGATGAAGCCGGCCATCGCGGACAACAGTGTCGACTTGCCGCACCCCGACGGGCCGAGCAGGCACACGAACTCGCCCGGTCGCACCTCGAGGTCGATTCCCGACACGATCTCGGCGGCTCCGAAACTGATGCCCAGATCGCGGATCTGGATAGGGACGCCGGTGACGGTTCTGGCCGGACTGGGCGCGGCGGCTGGGCCGCCCGATGCAACGGCGGTCGTGCCGCCGCTGGGGACGGCGGTTGTGCCGCGTGTGGGGACGGTCATTTATTTTCCTCCTGGTACCAATCGAGCAGCATGGCCGAGGCCAGATCCGGCTGCTCGGAGAGAACGCCGATCTTCTTGTAGAAGTCGACGATCGACTGTGCGGTCTCGATGCTCTTGTCGGTCAGGTTCTCGACGCCGAAGTTGATCTCGTCGACCGCGGTGACGGTCTGGTCGTCGGCTACGTTGACGGCAGTCCTGGTCGCGGCGGCTGCGGTTCGAGGATCGGACTCCACCCGCGCGGTGGCGTCGACGAGCACTCGGGCAACCGCACGGGCGGTGCCCTCGTTCTGGTCGAGCCAGGGCTCGGTCGTGATCGCCCAGTGGTGGTAGAACCAGTCGAAGTCACCGGTGACTGCTGTGATGTGCCCGCTGCCCTGCGCGAGCGCGGTGGCCGGCCACGGTTCCCACAGGACGTATCCGTCGATGTCACCCCGGTCGAGGAGCGCCGGCATGTCCGTGGGGGTGGCGGAGACCGTCTCGACCGACCCGGCAGGAACTCCGTTGGCCTGGAGGTATCTGTCGGTCGAGATCTGGCTCAGCCCCGGGACGATGCCCATCTTGCGGATGTCAGCGGCCGAGTCGACCCCGTTACGCAACACCACCTTGAGGTAGTCGCCGGACACCTCGTACGAGTACATCGCCCGCAGGGACGGATTCTGGCGTAGCTGCGCGATCGTCGTGGTGTCCGAACTGCCGGCCAGCTGGACCTGGCCGGTCGCGAGCGCGTCGACGGCTTCGCCACCCCGGCCGAACTGGACCAGCTCGACGTCGAGGCCGGCATCGGCGAACATGCCCTCCTGGTCAGCGACGAAGAAGGGCGCGTACGACGCGTCGATGCCCACGGCGATCCGGAGCGGACCGCCGGCGGAATCGGCGGTGGTCTGCGTGGCGGGGCGGCTGCACGCCCCGGTCGAAATCGTGAGAACCACCGCCGCTGAGGCAAGTGTCACCTTGCCGAGTATCGATCGCCAGGCCATGTTTGTACACCTCCTATTGTGATCTGGACCTCATTTGTGGGGTTGTGGTGAAAACTTAACGGCACCTCGGTGGGGCGTGAATCAACCGGGTCCACCGTGCGGACCAGGCCGCAGAACTTACCCGCGCGGGAACATCGTGGCTGGTAGGTGCGGCTTGTTCGAAACGCAAAGGAAACACATCGGCGTTTCCGGCGAGTGCGGTCGCCGGGCGGGGACTGAACTACATGGCACGGTCGGTCAGGCCGCCGAAGGCGCTGACCGACTTTCGATGCACGAAGCCGGCCGCGCTCGAGGACGCGGCCGGCTTCACGGTTTCGTGCTGTCGGCTCCGGTCAGACGACGCTCTTCACGCGCTCGGACGCCTTCGCCAGGAACTCCAGACTCAGCGGGTTGTACAGTGCCGCCTGCTCGTGCTGGGGCCAGTGGCCGCATTCCGGATACAGCTGCAGCTGCGCACCGGCGATGTCTGCGGCCATCTTCTCGGCCTCCGGCACGTCCCCGAAGGGGTTCTCGTGGCCCCATACGACCAGTGTCGGTGCCTGGATGCGTGCGAGCCGATCGGGCCGGAGCAGGTTTCGCTGACGCGTGTCCATGTCCTGCAGCGACAGCAGGTTGTGAATGTTGGCGACGAAATCGGGCTGGTGGTAGATCCGGTGCCGCGCCTCCACCAGTTCCTCGGTGGCGTTGACCGGGTCGTGCATCAGCAGGTGCAGCCGGGCACGGGTGAGTTCGATGTCCTTGCTCTGGACGGCCTTGGTGGTCGAAGTGCGAATGCGCTGCATCACGTCGGGGTTTGCGACGGTGCCTCCGGCGGCGAGCAGTTGCAGCGACAGCACTCGCTCGGGCTGCTCACTTGCGAGGTACGCGGCAACCCAGCCGCCCAGCGATTCTCCGACGAGGTGGACCTTGTCCAGCCCGACCGCATCGAGGTAATTCACGAGATGGTCTACATAGCGCGCAATTTCGTACGGGTAATCCGGTTTGCCCGTGTAGCCGTGGCCCAGCATGTCGATCGCGTGGCACTCGTAGTACGGAGCATGTGCGGCGATGTTACGCGCGAAGGCTTCCAGGTGACCGCTGGTGCCGTGGAGGAAGATCACTGCCTCCTCGCCCGCGCCGGCCTGTAGCGACCGGGTGGGAACTCCGGCTGCGTCCACCGTCTTGACCGCGAAGTCGAGTCCGGCGAGTTCGTTCCAGATTGTCATGTGTTCGTCCTTTGTCGGGTGTGAAGGGTTGACGAGTCACGGCGCGAGCGGCCGAGTGGTGGGATCGAGGACGACGACGCCCATCCCCGTGAGCCATTCCGGCATGGGCTCGTAGGCAAGGCGTTCCGCGGGAACGTAGTTCACCATCGCGGCCATCATGAGCCAGGTGCGGAGTTCCTGCGCACCGTTACCTGCCTCGGTGTCGACCTCGTCGGTCGAGAACTCCGCGAGTTCGGCCGCCTTGCCGGTCTCGAAAAGATCGAGGATCCGGTCGTCGAACTCCGGTGAGATGGCCGCCTCGGCTGCGCGGATGATCTCCCGCCGGCGCACGTCGTAGTCCGACCAGTTCTCGCGACCGTCGAGCCAGGCCTGCACCATGAAGTCGTCGTCCTCACCGTGCGGATCACGCCAGTCCGGCCATGGCAGCCGGTGCGACAGACCACCGGACGCGATCACGACCACCCGCTTGTCCTCCGGATACGAGTCGAGCGCCGCGCGGAGCGCGTGTGCGAGCGCCTCACAGCGCCCGAAGGTCGGCAGCGGTGGTGCGAAGACATTGACGACCAGAGGCACGATGGGCACGTCGAGGTCCGCCAGCAGGTACTGGATGGCATGCGACTGCCCGTGGTCGATCTGCAGGCGGGCGGAGAATGCGAGATCGAACCGTCCGCTCTCCACCACCTGCGCGGCGAGGTGGCCGGCCAGGTGCGCGTCGACACGCTGCGGGCCCTTCGGGGTACCCGACTCGCCGCTCGCGATGCACTCGCCCACGCCGAGCGTGAAGGGCGGAACGAGATCGAGCCAGAACCCTCTGAAGTGATTCGACCCCAGCAGGATCACCACGTCTGGCCGCGCCGCGGCGATCCGCTCCCGCGCAGTGACCAGCGCCTCCCGGAAGCGTTCCGCCTCGGCTTTGTGTGTCGTTTCCTCCCAATGGGTGTTCATGAGGGTGCTGTGCGACGCACCCACCCCCAAGACGATCTCGGCCATCAGCCTGCTCCTACTTCCTCGAGTGTGCGGGTCGCCGTATCGACGGCAACACGGATCAGGTATCGGGTCAGCTTCTCGGCCTCGGCCAGATCGACGGTGTTCATGCCCATGGCGAAGTCCACCTCGAACGGTGCGTCCACGACCTTGGGCATGCCGACCCGGACAGTCGGGATTCCCCGGTTGCGCAGGATGTTCGCGTCCGTGGCGCCGCTGCCGTCGCGGACCGGGCGGTGCGGTTGACCCTCGACCGCCTCCCAAGCCGCTACGGCGCTGCGGCAGAGCCACATCCGCTCGTCGGACGACTCGCCCGGGATCGATAGGATCTGCTCCACGTCGATGCGGGCGTCCAGTTCGGTGGCTATCCGCCGCACAGCGTCGACCAGCTCGCGTTTGGCGGCGGTCGGTGTGGTCCGTGGGCTCAGGCGCAGATCCACCATCATCCGCACCTGAGCAGGGGTGAACGAGGCGGTCCGCTCGCACCCACCCCGGATGTTCGCGACCATGCCCTGGGGAAGCACCAGGCCGTTCCGGTGCGCCTGCGAGTACTGCGGGAACCATTGCTCCAGGCGTACTGCCACCTCGCCCGCCAGCGCGACGGGGTTGCGGTACGGCAGTCGGTGCCGGGATCCGACGTAAGTGTGGGTGCCGTGCACGGTGACCTCGAACCAGGCCAGGCCCACCTCCTCCCAGGAGACCGTCCACCCGGGCTTGGCGATGAGCGCGAAATCTGCGCAGACTCCCTGTTCGAGGAGAAACGAACAGCCCACGCCCTGGCCGGTGTTGCGGCGCGGGTTTCCCACGCCCGGGCGAGGATTCGTCGGCATTCCGCCGGCCCCGAAAGCCGCGACCAGGTCACCGGTGAGCGGTATCCCCGCAGCATGCACTGCTTCGATCGCCGCCATTACGCAGGCGGCATGTCCCTTGGGATTCGACGCACCGAGGCCGATGACGTAGTCATCCTGGCTGTGGGCCCGCGGCGTCATGTCGGGACGGAGAGTCTCCGCCGCCCAGGGCAGGTCTTCCTCGCTGTTGCCACTGGTGACCGTGTCGATCGGGGCGTACAGCATGAGGTCCGGCCCCGACCCGTCACCGCGCAACCGTGCCCACGAGTTGGCTTGGCGGTCGTCGAGATCCATCGTGTGCGCTTCGATGCCGCTGGCCGTGAACGTCTCTGTGATGTGTTGTGCGAGTGGCGCTTCGTCGCCGGTCGGGCTGGCAATGTCCACCAGGCCGATGATCAACTCCCGCAATCGCGCACGATCGACCGTCGCCGACGCCTGTTCGGTCCAGGTACGGCGCTGCTCGTCGAGGCCCGCGAGCGGGGTTGCGGTTGCGGCCGTCACGAGTTGATCCGGTGAACCTGGGTGTTGCTGCGTGCGGCGACGAAACGCCATGCCCTCGGCACGCCGGTGGCGAGCAGGACGCCGAACGTCACGCCGGTCAGAGTCTTGAACATCGAAATTCTCCTCTAGTCGGCGTCGGCCGCAGTGGGTGCGCTCGCCCCATTGGCCGACTCGGTGGATGTCGCCGGCTGCGCAGTCTTCCGCGCCGCGGAGGCACGGCGCTCACGAACCGGTCGATCGGATGTTGCCGGCGCGAAAGCGACTGCAGCCGCGATCTTCTCCCCATATTCCTCTTCGGCGAGATTGCGCCACGTGGTGAGCGAGACGTCGGGTCGGTACAGCTTCTCCGGCGGAGCGTCGGTGACGCGGACCATCCACTCGTCCTGGCCCGAGAACTGGCCGTGGAACAGCCACCGCACGGCACCGAGGTATTTGGCGTGGAAGCCGAGCCTCCTCACCCCGGTCTCGAAGTTGGCCATGAGTCCCACGTACTGGTGGTGATCCTCGTCGACCGGAACATAGAACTCGTAGTGAATGAAGTTGGGATAGGCGATCCGCAGCACACCCGGCATCGACAACGAGGCAAAGCCCGGGAAGTTCTGGGCTGCGATCACCGGATTCACCTTCACGCCGGCGCCGACGTTGCCGATCTGCGAGATCTGGCTCTCGTCGGGCTTCTTCTTCCACCAGCGCTTGTTCGTCCACTTCCCGACGCCAGGAAATTCGGCCTCCCAGTAGACCTCCTCTTGGACCCGGTAGATCCACCGGCCTTCGGGGACGATGCTGGTGATGTTCCACGTCGGCATCGGCTTGAACAACCGCCACAACGCGGTGCGGTGCAGGTACTTCGCATGCCCTTCGTCGAATCCGTTCTCGCAGGCGAAGCGCCAATTGCCGCCCCGCGGTTGGATCCGGCCCCCGACGACACCTTCGTTCTCGACGAGCTCACGGGGCAACTGCTCGTCGATCGACGGCACGGGCTCGTTGCCGATCGGGATGTACACCCAGACCAGGCCCAGGCGTTCTTCCACCGAGTAGGTCTGCACGGACAGTTTGCCGCAGATCTTCGAATCCGGCCCGTCGGTGATGACGGCGGCCAGTTTGCCGTCGGTGAGCCGGAACGTCCACCCGTGATAGGGACAGCTGACGGTCCCCGGGAACTGTTGATCGCCCTCCGACAGCGGGACGCCACGATGGGGGCAGCGGTCATGCAGTGCGTAGACCTTGCCCGCGTCGCGAATGAGCGCGAGCTTCTCGCCGCAGATGGTGTAGCTCGTCGGCTCACCTGTTACATGGTTCGCCCACGTCACCGGGTACCAGTATCCGCGGTAACCACTGCCTGCCTCGTTGTATCGAGGCCAGGCGGTCCAGTCCTGCCGACCGGCCGCGCGCGGCCTCTCCGGGAGAACCTGCGAGTTCTCCGGCGCCTCGACACCAGTCATGTGAAGTCCTCTCGAGATGAGATCAAGTGATGCAGGAGATCTTCCGATCGATCGTCCCGCACCTCAACAAATCCGGTTCGCTCAGCAGACCGGGTTCACCGTCGTGACGATCGAGGTGTCGTGGTGATCACCGCGCTGCCCTCAGCGCACAATGCCCCGTCGTCGGCGTGTTCGACGAGGGTGACCTCGATCCGGTCACCCTCGATCCGGGTGACGGTTCCGCTGACCGTCAGGACACACCCCACGGGGGCGGGTGCTCGGTTGCGCCACGTCACGGACGTCACCGCACCGACCTCGCCGGCCAGGCGGGCGGCGGCCCGGAAGAACAGCGTCCCCTGCAGCTGAGCCATCACCACCGGGTCGGGAAGGCCCTCGGCACGGGCGTAGTCGGTGTCGTAGTGAATGCTGTGTGCATTGTGGGTGGTTGCACCGAAACGTAGAATCCGGACCAGATCGCACTGCAGCGCAACCTGTTCGAGAGCATCGCCGACCATCCATCCGCCACTGGGCGTCATCGGACGATGAACCGTTCCGTGACAATTGCCAGCGTGACCGATCCCGTGACGCGGTAGGTCTTGGACACGGTGATCAGAAGGAACTCACCGCCATCACTGTCCTTCCAGTCGACACCGTTCACGGTGCGTGTGACCTCGAGGGGCACGCCGAGCGGGGGAGTCGAACAAAACTCTATGGTCTGCCCTCCCGCCAACAGGCGCACGTCCAGCCCGGCCGTGCCGGGCACTTCATCGGCGAACATGCCGTCGGGGCGATACTCAGCGGTGTCGGCGCCGTCAGGTCCTCGCAGCAGGCTGGGCAGGTACATCGGGTGGACCCGGAAGTCTTCCCGGCCGGGGTCGAGGAATCGACGATCGTGCTCCGCCGACGCCCGCGCGAACGCCACGGACTCTGCTGCACGCACTTCCCCGAGGCGGCGGTGTGTGGTGGTGCCGATCATCCGGCACGCGCGTTCGAAGGCTGAATCTAGACCAGTTCGCATGGGCGAACGCTAGATCCGGTGTGGCGGCATCACCACGGTCCCGGACCGTCCAGCGGACCGAGATGCTTCCGCCACCGCCGCCGATCGGGTCAGGTGTGGTCATGGCACATCCACCGAACAGTCTGTACGTCACCGCCGCAGGTGTGAAATTCCACTACCACGACATGGGCGAGGGGTCTCCAACGATCTTCCTGCACGGCGGCGGCCCCGGCTGCACGGCGTGGTCCGATTTCGGACCCGTCGCACCACTCTTCGCCGACGATCGTCGAGCCGTGCTCGTCGACATCCTCCAGTACGGCAAGTCCGACAAATGCACCATCAGCGGACCGATGTGGGACTTCCACGCAGCCAAGATGGTCGCCCTCCTCGACGAACTCGGCATCGCCCGAGCTGATTTCGTCTGCAATTCCTGGGGCGGGACGATCGCACTGAATCTCGCGGCGAAATACCCCGACCGGGTGCGTGCTCTGGTGATCACCGGAAGTATGCCGGTCTTCTACGGACCGCTCGCCCCATTGCCGGAGGACGGCCGACGCGGCCGCAACGCCCGGGACGTGTACTACGGCGGCGACGGTCCCACCCGCGAGAAGATGCGGCAACTGATCACTCGCCTCGAATGGTTCGACGGAGACCATCTGCCGGACGACACGCTCGAGATGCGGTACCGGCAAAGTCTCGATCCCGACGAGATGGCGCTGGCCGCGGCATCGGACAATCCGCGGGGGGACTGGCAGGATCTGACGACCGAACTCGGGATGATCGAGGCACCGGTTCTGTTCGCGTGGGGAATGCACGACGCCTTCCTCACGCCGGACTATCCGCTGATGCTGGCCCGAATGATCAAGCACGGCCACCTCTACATAATGGACCGCGCGTCCCACCACCTGCAGGAGGAACGTCCGCACGACTACTACTCGCTCGTTACGGGATTCCTCGAACAGCGACACCCGTGACCACGAGCAGCGCTTGCTCGGAGCTGATCCCCGCACCACCCGTCGGGACGAAACGCATCCAGCTCGTCCTCGTCCTCGGTGTGCTCACCGCACTGGGCCCGTTCACCGTGGACATGTATCTACCGGCACTACCAGCCATCGCCGTCGACTTCGAGACCTCGGAGTCGACGGTGCAACTGACACTGACCGGGACGCTGATCGGTCTCGCTCTCGGACAACTGGTGATCGGCCCGGTCTCCGACCGCTACGGTCGGCGTCGCCCACTCCTGCTGGGCACGGCAGTCCATGTCGTCGCGTCCGTGGCGTGCTATTTCGCGCCGACCATCACGGTGCTCGAGGCGTTCCGGACTGTCCAGGGGGTGGGCGCCGCGGCGACTGCGGTCATCGCGACAGCCGTTGTCCGGGACCTCTTCTCGGGCCGCGCCGCTGCTGTCATGTTCTCCCATCTGATGCTGGTCATGGGTGTGGCCCCGATCCTGGCGCCGAGCATCGGCGGAATCCTCATGACCACCATGTCGTGGCACGGTGTGTTCCTCGTGCTGGCGGTGCTCGCGGCTCTGTTGATGCTGATCGGTGCCGTTGCACTGCCCGAAACGCTTCCGCCCTCGCGCCGGAGCCGACGCGGACTTGCCCCTGCACTCCGGACCTACACCCGGCTCGTCCGCGACGGCCGCTTCATGACGCTCGTCCTCGTGTGTGGACTGGGCCGTGCGGTCCTGTGGGCGTATATCGCCGGATCCTCGTTCGTCATGCAGAGGGAGTTCGAACTGGATCCGACCGTGTACGGAGTGGCGTTCGCGGTCGGCGGCGTGGTCCTGATCGGGGCGGCCCAGGTCAACGTGCGGCTGCTGGACCGCTGGTCTCCCGTGCGGATCTGTATCGTCGCGCTCGCCGTCAGCGTCGTCGTTGGAGTCATGTTCGTCGCCGTGGCTCTTCATGGCACTGTGGGATTCGCCGGATTCGCGGTGCCGGTGCTGGCCTTACTGTGTGCCACCGGATTCGTCATGCCGAATGCGCCGGCTCTGGCATTGACCCGGCACGGTGACGCGGCCGGGACCGCGGCGGCAATCGTCGGGTTCGCGCAGTTCGGTACGGCCGCCGTGGTGGCCCCGGTCGTCGGCGTCCTGGGGAACACCGCGCTCGCCGTGGCCGTCACGATGACCGGGTGCGCTGTCCTTGCCGTTCTCTCGCTCGGGTTCGGTGTCAGGCCGAACGCGCCACGCCATGGAGGGCACGACTGATGTTCGATCCCGCAGCCGTCAACGGCTTCGCCACCCGTCCGACATTCATCCGCGACGTCGTGGTGGTCACGCTTACCGCACCGACCACCATCGAACCGGTGAAGACGGGTACCGCGATACTGGTCATACCGATTCCGACCTCCTCGACCTCCAACGCGAAACCCTCTGTACGGACCCGATCGAGTTGCCGGCGAAGGCGGAGAGCCGAGGCAACGGTCCGAGTCGTCAGGGGGGCGAACCCACGAGCGACCACCTCGTCGAACACCCTCGATGGCGAGTACGCGAGAATTGCTTTACCGGTCGCCGTGGCCTCGATCGGCAATCGGCCGGCGATCCGAGATGGGAGCCGGGCGCTGCGGTGACCGGAGATCTTTTCCACGAACATGACGTCGAGGCCGTCCCGAATCGCCAGGTGCACCGTCTCGAGGGTGAGAGTATGCAGGTCCTGCATGAACGGAACCGCGGCATCCCGGATGATGCGTTGCGTCGGGACCAGCTGGCCGAGTTCGAAGAGGCGCAGTCCCAGCCGGTAGTCGGTTCCGACCCGCTCCAGGAGCCCGATCTGGACCATCTCCCCGGCAAGTCGGTACACGGTCGCCTTCGCCACCCCGCTCCGACGTGAGAGCTCGGTCAACGACAGCGCTCCCGACTCCGCATCGAAGCTGTCGAGTAGCAGTCGCACTTTTCCCAGCAACGACGCGTTCATGTACATCCTCCGACAGGCGGGTCCACTCAGCGGACCAGCCAGTCGAGCATACCCCCGGCCTTCATTTCCGAAGCAGGCTTGATCGCCGCGCTAAGGTGGCTCCGATTTCTTCTGCGGCTGCGCGGACCGAGCTGGTGTGGTTGTCCGGCCGGAAGCGGTGGGACGGGCCTGTCACGCTGATCGCGGCGACGACGTCCTCGCTCTCGCGGACAGGGGCGGCTACGCACACGATTCCGGTTGCGGATTCCTCGTATTCGTAGGCCATGCCCTCGGCGGCGATGCGGTCGAGCTGGGTGCGCAGCGGTCCGGGCAGGATGATGGTGCGCGGGGTGTAGCGGGGCAGTGGAGCGGAGAGCACCTGTTCTCGGAGGGCACTGTCGGCGTGGGCGAGCAGTACCTTGCCGATTGCGGTGCAGTGCACCGGCATCCGGCCCCCGATCCTCGAGGGTGCGCTGGCTTGCCGATGGCCGCCGATCTTCGACAGGTACACGACCTCCGTCCCGTCGAGGACGCCCAGGTGCACCGTTTCGTGGGTGCGGACATAGAGGTCCTCCATGAAGGGGATCGCCACCTCGAGCAGGCTGCGCTCGACCGACGCCCGCATGCCCAGCTCGAACAGGGAGCCGCCGAGCCGGTAACCGGCATCGGTGCGGTCCAGCATCCGCACCGCCACCATGTCGGTGAGCACCCGGTGCAGCGTGCCCTTCGGGATGGACGTCCGCCGGACCAGTTCGGCCAGCGACAGGGTCGAGTCGTCGATGGTGAACGCGTGCAGCACCATCATGACCTTGCCCAGCACCGTCGTGCGGTCGAACTCCTGATCGGACACTGCGAACATCACCTCCGTTGCCGCCGGCGCTCACGCCCACGATACGACCTGTGTTCGGCTCAGTGGAACGCAATGCTTGGCGGGTGGTCGCCCGGCGGCGACAGTGGAACCCACAGTCCATTCCCCACGATCACATCGGGAAGTCAGATGAGCACACCTCAGGGCACCAGCCTGCCCCCCACGGCGCGAGCCTCCGCCGACGCGGTCGCCGCGGCCGCCGAGCGGTTGAGCACCGCCGCCGCAACTTCCACGCCGTGCACCCCGGTCCGCGACCTGATCGGTACCGACGACGTCGCCGCCGCGTACGCCGTCCAGGAGCGGATCGTCGCCGACCGAATCGCCGCCGGCGCGAGCGTCGTCGGCCGCAAGATCGGCCTGACCTCCCCGGCGGTCCAGCAGCAGCTCGGCGTCGACCAACCGGACTTCGGTGTGTTGTTCGACGACATGCGCTGCCAGGAGACCACCTCGATCCCGCTGTCGCGGCTGCTGCAGCCGAAGGTGGAGGCGGAGATCGCGTTCGTCCTCGCACACGATCTGGTGGACGGGCCGCTCGACGACGCGCAGATCCGCGCCGCCGTCGACTACGCGGTGGCCGCCCTCGAGATCGTCGACAGCCGAATCGCCGGGTGGGACATCACCTTCGGAGACACCGTCGCCGACAACGGGTCGAGCGGGCTGTTCGTCCTCGGCGCCGACCGGCGCACCCTCGACTCCTTCGACCCGGTCGCCGCGCAGATGCAGATGTTCATCGACGACACCGAGGTGTCGACCGGAACCGGCGCCGCCTGCCTCGGTGACCCGGTGCGGGCGCTGGCCTGGCTCGCGCGCACCGCACGCGAGTTCGGTCAACCACTGCGCGCCGGGCAGGTGATCTTGTCCGGCGCCCTCGGGCCGATGGCCGTCATCGACACCGCCGGCACCGTCCGCGCCGACATCACCGGTCTCGGATCGGTCACCGCAACCTTCACCCAGGAGTGAGCACCATGAGCGTAAACACCCGTAAGGTCACCGTCGCGGTGATCGGATCCGGCAACATCGGCACCGACCTGATGATCAAGGTGATCCGCCACTCCGACGTCCTGCAGATGGGCGCGATGGTCGGCATCGACCCCGACTCCGACGGGCTCGCCCGCGCCCGCCGCCTCGGCGTCCCCACCACCTCGGACGGCGTCCACGGCCTCCTTCAGCTGCCGAACTTCGACGAGATCGACGTGATCTTCGACGCCACCTCCGCCAAGGCGCACGCCGCCAACGCCGCCCTGCTCGAACCGCTCGGCAAACGGCTGATCGATCTCACCCCGGCCGCCCTCGGCCCGTTCGTGGTGCCGGCGGTCAACCTCGACGAACACCGGGACGCCACCAACGTCAACATGGTCACCTGCGGCGGTCAGGCCACCATCCCGATCGTCGCCGCCGTCTCCCGCGTGACACCGGTCGCCTACGCCGAAATCGTCGCCTCCATCGCCTCGAAGTCCGCCGGACCGGGCACCCGCGCGAACATCGACGAGTTCACCGAAACCACCTCCCACGCCATCGAAACCGTCGGCGGCGCCCGCCGCGGCAAGGCCATCATCATCCTCAACCCGGCCGACCCGCCGCTGATCATGCGCGATACCGTCCTGTGCCTGATCG
Source organism: Rhodococcus sp. G6(2025) (assembly GCF_058628105.1). Classification (NCBI taxonomy): domain Bacteria; kingdom Bacillati; phylum Actinomycetota; class Actinomycetes; order Mycobacteriales; family Nocardiaceae; genus Rhodococcus; species Rhodococcus sp. G6(2025). Next base: position 4,808,416 of record NZ_CP179750.1, on the reverse strand, counting down.
CCGCCCCCGACCCGGCCACCCACGACAAGGTGCGTGACTCGATCCAGACGATGGTCGACCACGTCGCGACCTACGTGCCCGGTTACCGACTCAAGCAACAGGTCCAGATCACCCCGGTCCCGGACGGCCAACCCGTGCACACCCTGCTCGCCTCCGGGGACACGGCCGCCCCCACCCACCAGGTGACGGTGTTCCTCGAGGTCGAAGGCGCCGCCCACTACCTGCCCGCCTACGCCGGAAACCTCGACATCATGACCTCGGCCGCGGTGCGCTACGCCGAGTCCGTCGCCGACACGATCGCCGCCCCGACGGCAACCCAGGGAGCCACCCGATGACCACCAGGCTGTTCATCCAAGACGTCACCCTCCGCGACGGCATGCACGCCGTCCGCCACCGCATCACCCCCGACGACGTCGGCAAGATCGTGGCCGCGCTCGACGCCGCCGGTGTCGACGGCATCGAGGTCGCCCACGGCGACGGACTCGCCGGCGGCTCGCTGAACTACGGCCCCGGCAGCAACACCGACTGGGAATGGATCGAAGCCGCTGCCGCCAACCTCACCCACGCCCGGCTGACCACCCTGCTGCTGCCCGGCATCGGCACCATCGCCGAACTCGAACACGCCTACCGACTGGGCGTGCGGTCCGTCCGCGTGGCGACTCATTGCACCGAAGCCGACGTCGCCGCCCAGCACATCGGCAAAGCCCGGGAATTCGGCATGGACGTCTCCGGCTTCCTCATGATGAGCCACATGACCACCGCACCCGAGCTCGCCGCCCAGGCCAAGCTCATGGAGTCCTACGGCGCGCACTGCGTCTACGTCACCGACTCCGGTGGCCGGTTGACCATGGACGGCGTCCGCGACCGGGTCCGCGCCTACCGGGACGTGCTCGACGAGGCCACCGAGATCGGCATCCACGCGCACGAGAACCTGTCACTGTCGGTCGCCAATTCCGTCGTCGCCGTCGAGGAGGGTGTCACCCGGGTCGACGCCTCGCTGGCCGGGCACGGCGCCGGCGCCGGCAACTGCCCGATCGAACCGTTCATCGCGGTCGCGGACCTGCAGGGCTGGAAGCACAACAGCGACCTGTTCGCCCTCCAGGACGCCGCCGACGACCTCGTCCGGCCGCTGCAGGACCGGCCCGTGCGCGTCGACCGGGAAACCCTCACCCTGGGCTACGCCGGCGTGTACTCGTCCTTCCTCCGGCACGCCGAAGCCGCATCCCAGCGGTACGGCATCGACGTGCGCACCATCCTCCTCGAGGTCGGCCGCCGCGGCCTCGTCGGCGGACAGGAAGACCTCATCGTCGATATCGCCCTCGACCTGCTCGCCACGAACCCTGAGCCCGCAGCGAGCTGAGTCCGGCTGCGGTGGAGGGAGATTCGGACTCTCACCGCCCAGTGAGCCGCCGGTTCGCACGAGCATGCAACGGCGACGCCGAGGTGCGCGCCATGACGTCGGAACGGGTACGCGGGCATCGCGCTCTGCTCGGTGACCCTCGTCGAGCCAGGACTGCCACAACCGTTCTGGAAACGCGGTTCGGTTGCGGCGCAACGATGAAGGCGAGCTGCTCGATCGACCGAGTGGGGTGGGCGAGAGAGCAAATGTCAGCCTCTCTCGAGCGCCAGCCAGGTCGAGATCGCCGCCCCGGCGAGGAGCCCGCCGGTCAGCACGAATACGGCGTCGGCGCCGGCGGAGCCTGCGATTGCGCTGGCGGTGAGCGGGATGAAGACTTGTCCGAGCCGGTTGCCGGTCAGCCGGATGGAGAGCGCGGAGGCGCGGTTCGGGGGCGGGACCAGTCCGGCGACCCAGGTCATGGTGAGGGGCTGGGCGAGGCCCCAGAAGAACCCGGCAACCGACATGAGGATGGCGACGACGATCGGTTGGGGCACAGCGGGGATGAGGGCGACGGGCAACGCGGAACACAGGGTGCCGGAGATCAGCAACCACCGGCGCGGAGCGAGATGGAGGAGCTGAGTCAGGAACATGCGGGAGACGATCGCGGCGATCGCGCGAGCGGTGAGGATCGCGGTCACGGTCAGCACGGAGAACCCGTACTGCTCCCCGAGCACGGGCAGGTACGCGGTGGTCAGGTCCATCGAGGTGAGCACGATCAGGCTGCTGAACACGGCGGGGCGCATGCCGGTGGTGGACAGCATGGACATCGTGGACTGCCGCGCGGGCGATGCGGATCTCCGGTGCGACGCGGTGGGGATACGAAAGTGCGGCGAGAGGCTCGCTGCGGCCGCGAGCGTGGCGAGCACCAGCATCGCGAGCAGGGAGCCGGTGGTGTCGACGTGTCCTTCGTGGCTGCGGGACGCGATGATGCCGGCCACCGGGATGCCGATGGACTGTCCGACGGAGATCCAGACCGTCAGCCCGCCGAATCGGCGGTCGTACTGGTCGGGTTCGGACATGAGCGGTACGTATCCCTGGCCGGATACCAGGGTCAGGATGTGGCCGAATCCGAGCAGGATGGCGCCGAGGGCGAGCACGACCAGGTCGGTGCTGAGGAGGATCGCGACGACCGCTGCGACGGAGATCGCCGCCCCGAGGCGCAATACCGCGGCGGCGTGCCTTCCGTCCACGGCCCGCCCGATGGGAATCGCTGCGACGAGTGGTACGAGCGAATACAAGGCGGTCAGGATCCCGACGGTCGCGCCGTCACCGCCGAGTTCGAGGGCGCGGTACGAGATCATCACTCGGACAGCCGCATAGACCGCCTGCAGGAGGGCGGTGACGAGGCAGAGGGAGACGAACCAGGACTTCACGAGTGAGAAGAAGGGACTCGGCGCCTCACGAACTCAGGCATTCCCGAAGTCTTCGCGCTCGTCCGATCCGGCTGCGCGTAGTTCGGGTTGGCTTTCCCGAATCTTGTAGGCGCGCTGGATGTGCTGTGCCATGAAGTCGCCGGCGGCCTGGGCGTCTTTCCGAACGAGGGCCTCGAGGATCTGGTCGTGATCCTTTTCCAGTTCGTGGGCGTCAGGCGGGTGCCGCCACACGGTGGTGCTGGGTGTAAGTCTCGACCACAGCAGCTCGATGTGTTGTACGACCAGCGGAGACGTCTGACTGTAGATGGCGAAGTGGAACGCGCGGTTCATCAGGGACAGCTCGGCCGCGCTCGCGGTGCCGTCGCGTTGTGCCCGGTCGAGGGCCGCGTGCTTTTCCTTGATCGCTTCAAGCCCTGCCGGCGTCATTCGCTCGACCGCCATCACGGTGGCTTCGCGTTCGGCGGCGGCCCGCAGACGGTACAGATCGCGGGCGGTCTCGGGCGTCATCTCCCGCACGGAGGCACCCTTGTGGGGGGAATAGGTCAGAACCCCGTCGGCTGCCAGGAGTCGCATCGCTTCCCGAACGGGGGTTGCGCTGACCCCGTACCGCTTCGCCAGGACGGTCTGCTTGATCAGTTCGCCCGGTTTGATCGCGCCGGAGGCGACATCCTGCTTCAGTCGCTCGGCGACGTACTCCGTCCGGCTCACCGGAGGAGCGGCTCCCATGTCACTCGACGTCATGACGGCTCCTTTCGGGAGCGAACCGAGCAGCGAAGAACCGCGACTCTATTTTCTGTACTCCATAGTGTCTATCAGCCCGAACCGGAATGTGCGCATTCAGGCGGTTCTATCGATAGTAGACAACACTCTATAGAGTATGTAACTTGAGTCACGCAGACACGCCGATGTGATCGGAGCCTCCACGGGGCTTCTCGGATCGCGGCCCGGACCTACTGATGGAGACCCCATGACCTCCTCTGATCGCCTGACCTGGAACATTGCCGAGTGGATCGTCGCCCAGCAGGGTCGTCCGCTGCCCGACGCGATGGATCACCACGTCAGGCGGCTTCTGCTCGATCACCTCGCCGGTGTTGTTGCCAGTTCGCCGGGTGCGGTGTCCGGGGCAGTCGGCGAGCACGTGCACCGCATGTACCCCGGCACCACGGCGACCGCCATCGGTCACGGCCGGAGCTCCGCCTTGGGTGCGGCCCTGATCAACGGCACCAACGGGCACGGCATCGAGACCGATGAGGGCTACACACCCGGCAGCATGCATCCCACCTCGGTGATCTTCCCAGCGGTATTCGCGGTCGCCCAGGAGAAGGGAATCAGCGGGGACCGTGTGCTGACCGCGGCGGCCATCGGGATGGAACTGTCCTGCCGGATCGCCGCGGCCGGTCACCCGGCCACCCGGAACCGGCATTTCCACAACACCGCCATCGCGGGTGTGTTCGGGGCCGCCGCCGCGGTCGCGATACTTCTCGAGCTCGACGTCACCGGAGTGGCGAACACCCTCGGTATCGCCGGCTCACACGCGAGCGGATTGTTCGAATTCCTCGGCCAGTCGGCGGAGATCAAACGATTCCATCCCGGCAAGGCCGCCCGTGACGGCATCACCAGCGCCGATCTCGCGCAGGCAGGGTTGACCGGCCCGACCACGATCCTCGAAGGCAAAGACGGATACTTCGCCGCCTACGCGGGAGTCGAGGGCGCCGATTGGGACCCTGAGATCCTCCTGGGAGGCCTGGGGGAGGAGTGGGTGCTGCTCGAGACCTACGTCAAGCCGTACCCGTGCTGCCGTCACCTGCACGGGGCGATCGACGCGGCCCTTCACCTGGTCAAAACCCACAGCATCGATCCAGCCGGCATCGCATCGGTCACCGTCGGCACGTTCGCCATCGCCACCCGGCATGCCGGACGAGAGCTCGACACCATCCTCCAAGCACAGTTGAGCCTTCCGTTCACTGTCGCCGTCGCGTTGCTCCGCGGCGGGGTGACCTTGACCGACTTCCGCGAAGACTCTCGTTCGAACATCGCGGTACAGGCCCTGATGACCAAGGTGGAGGTCATCCTCGACGACGCCGCCGACGCGGCATATCCGAAGTCCGGCCGCCCGGCCGATGTCACCGTCGTCATGAACGACGGCACTCGATACCAGCACCGGGTCGAACAGCCCTACGGCGAACCGTCGAACCCGCTGTCCGACAGCGACCTCGAAGGCAAGGCCCGTGCTCTGGTCGAGCCCGTCATCGGTGTCGACGGCGCCAAGAACCTGATCGAGTCGTCGTGGAACTTCGAGTCCCTCGAGTTCCTCGATTTCCTCGACGCCGCCGTCCGCAACGCCGACCCCCGATAACCCCACCGGCCCATTCACCCGCTCCACTAGGAAGGGACCTCTCATGGAGGTTGTAGTACAGGATCTCGAACTCGCCTACGGCGACTTCGTCGCGATCAAGAGACTCGATCTGACCATTCCGGACGGCGAATCGGTGGTCCTGCTCGGCCAGTCCGGGTGTGGAAAGACGAGCACCATGCGGTGCATCGCCGGACTCGAATCGCCCACCGGTGGAAGGATTTCCATCGGAGACCGCACCGTATTCGACGGCGCCAGCGGAAAAGTCGTCCCGGTGTTCAAACGCAACGTCGGCATGGTCTTCCAGTCGTACGCGGTCTGGCCCCACAAGACAGTCCTCGAAAACGTCTCGTTCCCCTTGAAGATGAAGGGCATCGCCCGGGCAGACCGCCGCCGCCAAGCCCTCGAAGTCCTCGAGATCGTCGGCCTGGCGCACCTCGCCGAACGCGGAGCCAGCATGCTGTCGGGCGGACAGATGCAACGAGTCGCGCTGGCGCGATCGATGGCAATGTCGCCGAGCGTGCTCCTGCTCGACGAACCACTGTCCAACCTCGATGCCCGCCTTCGCGACGACCTGCGCGTCGAACTGCGCCGCATCCAAACCGAACGCGGCCTGACCAGCCTGTATGTCACACACGATCAGCAGGAGGCGCTCGCGCTGGCCGATCGGATCGCGATCATGCAGGAAGGCCGCATCACCCAACTCGGCACCCCCGAGCAGATCTACGGATCTCCCGTGAGCGCATCGATCGCCGGCTTCCTCGGCGTGACCAACATCTTCCCCATTGCGCCCTCGTCCACCCCTCGCTCACTGGAGCTGACCGACCACGACATCACCCTGCGGAGCACCTACCCCGTTCCCCGCGCTGCTGCCAGCGTGTGCATCCGCCCCGAGGACATCGCGGTGACGCTCGAACAACCGACCGACCAGGTGCGTCACGGCGCCGACACCAACTACCTCAGCGGCACCGTCGAAGTTGCGGTGTTCCAGGGCGCATCCATCCGCTGCAAGGTGCGCACCGACAGCGGCCTGCCACTCGACGCCATCTGCGCACCGCCCGCCGTCGGGACCTTCGCACCCGGCGCCCGGGTGTCGATCTCTATCGATTCGGACCGGGTGAAGGTTCTCCCGAACGAGGCACCGGTCAGCGACATTCCGCAGGCGGTGGCGGCATGAGTTCGACCAGCGTGCTCGAGCCGGCACCACCGATCACACCCCGGCCGCCCGCACCCGCGCGGCGACGCGCCCGTCGCATCGGCCGGCGAGGAAAGGTGGCAAGCCTGCCACTGCTCGCGGTGGTTGCCTTCCTGGTGCTGGTCCCCGCCGGATTCGTCCTCCTCGCGGCATTCAGCAAAGAGGTACCGAGACCAGGCAGCATCGGCCTCGATCTGACTCTGCAGAACATCCGGGTTCTCACCGAAGCGGGCGTTATCGGCGCCACGATCAACTCACTCGTCATTGCGCTCTCGGCAACTCTGCTGGCCCTGGCGATCGGTGGATTCCTGGCCTTCGTGACCGCGCGCACCAATGTCCCCTGCAAGGGGTTCATCTTTCTGATCGGTCTCATGCCGCTGTTCCTGCCGTCCTACGTCGGCGCGCTGGCCTGGTCACTACTCGGCAGCCCCGGCGCCGGCCTGATCAACGTCGCCTTCCGCGACCTCGGCATGGGCAGCCCGGTCAACGTGTACTCCATCGGCGGCGTCGTCATGGTGATGGCGATGTACTACGCGCCCTACGCGTTCCTGCTGATGCACAGCTCGATGTCCCTGATGAATCCCGACCTCGAAGACGCCTCCAGCGTCCACGGCGGATCGACCTGGCACACCATCCGATCGGTCACCACACCCCTGGCCCTGCCGGCCATTCTGGGATCCGGCCTCCTGATGTTCATCCTCATCCTGGAGAACTTCCCCGTGGCGCAGGTCCTGGCCACGCCCGGACAAATTGACACCCTGCCGACGTTCATCTACCGACTGATGAACACCTCACCCTCACGCGGCAACGAAGCCTCCGTGATTGCCATCGTGCTGGTGGCCGCGGTCATCACCATCACCCTCGTGCAGCGGCGGATCCTCGCCAACCGCTCCTACACGACCGTCTCCGGCAAGGGCGTCAAGGCCCGCACCCTGCCCCTGGGACGATTCAAGGCACCCGTCGTCGCTGTGGCCCTTGTGTATTTCCTCCTCGCGATCGTGCTGCCGCTGCTGGCGCTGTTCCTCTCGGCGATCCGCAGCTCCCCGTACATGCAGTCCTTCGCCAGCCTGACCGAGCCCGGCGCCCTGGACACCACCTCCTTCGCCCACGTGTTCACCTCCGAGGTGTTCACCACCGCGGCGACCAACAGCGTGATCGTCTCCCTGCTCGCCGCGCTCGGCGGCACCATCCTCGCGTTCCTGGTCGGCTACACCGTCTACCGCACCAGCTCCTACGCCCGCGGCCTCCTCGAGGCTCTGTCGATGGTGCCCCTGGCAATTCCCGCGATCGTGCTGGGCATCGGTCTGCTGTGGACGTGGCTCGTCATGCCCGTCCCGGTCTACGGCACCCTGTGGGTGCTGATCATCGGCTTCGTCGCGGTGCAGATGCCTCAGGGCTTCCGCGGCATCGCCGCCGCCATCCAGGCCACCGACCGCGACCTCGAGGACAGCGCCGTGCTCCTCGGCGCCCGCCGCACCCGCGCCATCGGCTACGTCACAATCCCCCTGCTGCGCGTCGCGGTGTCCTCGACCTTCCTGATCCTGCTCATGCTGAGCATGCGCGAGCTGACCGTGCCGCTGTTCCTCTACACCACCGACACCCGCATCCTCTCGATCGCCATCTACGACCAGTTCGAGAACGGCGGCGCACTGCAGGAAGCGTCGGCGATGGCCCTGATCTACTGCGCCATCATGTTCATCCTCAGCTACCTGCCCCGCCGATTCGGCGCCAAGAACGGAGCCGGCGGTGCCTGAGCGAACCCCCTCGAACACCGAAAGGAACACCATGCGCCGCACCACACGCCCCGGTGTGCGCCGGTGGCTCACCACGGCCGCCCTGGCCGCCGCGACCATCCTGACCGTCACCAGCTGCGGCTCACCCGACGGCGGAAAAGACGACCAGGCGCGCGAACTCCTCCCGCCGTCCGCCGTCGACACCTCCGACGGCCTGCGCATCGACGGCGAACTCGTCGCCGACAAGCAGCTCTACGACGCCGCCAAGAACGACACCGTCATCTTGTACTCGGGCACCGGCAAGGAAGCCGAAGACCTCACCGCGGCCCGCTTCATGCAGGAAACCGGCATCAAGATCGAACTGACCCGCCTGCCCACCAACAAACTCGCCGAGCGAGCGCTCTCCGAACACGGAGCCGGCCAGCTGCCCGCCGAGATCATCCGCATCACCGACCCCAGGGTCGCCCGCGAGTTCGAGAAACAGAACGTGTTCGTGCCCTACCAGACACCGTTCCACGCCCTGCTCGTCCAACAGAACACCGGTGTCCGCGACACCTTCGTGAACTGCTACTACTTCGTCAACGCCATGGGCTACAACTCCGCGATGATCGAGGACGACCAGCCCACCAAGTGGGAGGACCTGACCGATCCACGCTATTCCGGCAAGCTCGGCGTCGTGTCGGTGACCACCGGCGGCACCTTGAACGCCCTCGCGCACTTCCAGATCGAGACCCTCGGCGAAGACTTCCTGACGGCGCAGGGCGCGCAGAACCCCCGCATCTTCGACTCCACCTCCACCGAAGTCGACGCCCTCGCCCGCGGCGAGATCGCGATCGGTTCACTGAGTTTCAACAACGCCTTCGCCGCCCAGCTCGCCGGCGCCCCGATCAAGCTGGTCATCCCGGACAAGGGTATCTCCGGGTCGGAGAACCTGATGGGAATGACCGCCAAGGGCGTGCAAAGCCCGGCCGCGAAGGTCTTCATGAACTGGACCATGTCGAAATCGGGCCAGAGCTTCGCCGCCGCACAGGGATTCGTTCCCGCCCGCACCGACATCGCACCGGTCAAGGCCGGTGAATACCAGCTGCCGCAGGCGAACTCACCGCAGTTTCACCTCTTCACCGAGGAGCAGTTCGCGCAGTATGCGGTCCGTGACGAAGAGATGTGGAAGAAAGCCTTCAACTACATGGGCTGACAAGGCCGTCCGCACGATTTTCCGCCGTTATCCCTACCACAATCTCTATAGAGTATTGACTTAGGAGTGATCATGACCGCCGTACTGACCGAACGTGAGGCCCTGCTCGACTCGGTGCGCTCGTTCGCCCAGCGCCATCTCGCCGACGGGGCGCTCGCACGGGCCCACGACCCGAACTACTCCTGGGATATCGCCCAACTCCTCGGCGCCCAGGGCCTGCTCGGGCTGACCATTTCCGCCGAGGACGGCGGCCAGGGCGCTGGACTGGCCGATGCGGTCGCCGTCATCCAGGAAGTGGCGATGGTCTGCCCGAAGAGCGCAGACATTCTGCAGGCCGGCAACTTCGGTGCCATCCGCACCTTCGCCGAGTTCGGAACACCGGAGCAGAAGGACAAGTACCTGGCCGATCTGATCGCGGGCCGGACCCTCATCGGTCTCGGGATGAGTGAGCCCGAGGCCGGGTCGGCGGCGACGGAGTTGACCACCAGCGCCACCGAGGACGGCGACGGGTACCGGATCAACGGCACCAAGATCTGGGGCACCCACAGCGTCGATGCCACCCTCTTTCTGGTGTACGTCCGATTCGGACCCGGCACCGGCAACATCGGCTCCATCCTCGTCGAACGCGGCACGAAGGGGCTGACCCTCGGAACCCCGTCGACGTACATGAGCGGTGAGCAGTGGGCGCAGCTGTACTTCGACGACTGCTGGGTGCCGAAGGGAAACGTCCTTCTCGGGCCGGGCGGATTCAAGAAGCAGATGAGCGGATTCAACGTCGAGCGCATCGGCAACGCCTCCCGCGCTCTCGCTCTCGGCCGTCTCGCGTTCAACCTCGCCCGCGACCACGTCAGCGAACGCACCCAGTTCGGCCGCACCCTCAACGAATTCCAGGGCTTGCAGTGGAAGTTCGCCGAGGTCGCGGTCGCTCTCGACTCGGCCGAGTTGCTCCTCGATCGGGCCGTGCGCAACGCCGCTGCCGGCCTGCCCTCGGCCTACGAGACCTCGGTGGCGAAGCTGGCCGCCAACGAAGCCGGGTTCAAGGCCGCCAACGAGGCCATGCAGGCCATGGGCGCCCTGGGCTACAGCACCGAGTCTCTGGTCGAATACTGCATGCGACGGACCCGCGGCTGGATGATCGCCGGCGGCTCCATCGAGATCCTGAAGAACCGGATCGCCGAGGAGATCTTCGGCCGCCGCTTCAGCCAGCGTCGATGAGCAGAAGGACACACTCCGTGACCCAGCAGGTGTCCACACCTTCCCTCGACACCATCCCGGTCACCTACACCGTCGAAGACCGGGTGGCGGTTCTGACCATCGACAACCCCCCGGTCAACGCCAGCAGCGCTGCGGTACGTGCGGGCCTGATGTCCGGACTCGAGGTGGCCGAAGCCGACGACGAGGTCGACGCGATCGTCCTCATCGGGGCCGGTACCAACTTCGTCTCCGGATCCGACCTGAGGGAGTTCAGCGGCTCGGTCCCCGAACCGCAACTGCCGACCGTCATCGCCGTCATCGAGGCCGGTGCCAAACCGGTCGTGGCGGCGCTGTCCGGCGCCACGCTCGGGGGCGGCTTCGAACTCGCGCTCGGATGCGATGGCCGGATCGCGCTCGCCGGTGGAGTGGTCGGGCTCCCCGAGATCACGCTCGGCATGATTCCCGGCGCCGGCGGCACGCAGCGGCCACTGCGCCTGATCAGCCCGGCACGCACACTCGAACTGGTCACCTCGGGGGAGCGGGTGCCCGTGGAGCAGGCGCACCGCGAAGGGCTGATCGACGAGGTGGTCACGGGATCTCTTCGCGCAGAGGCGATTCGTTACGCCCGTGCGCTGCGAGGCAAGCGCATCCTGCGGAATCTGCCCGTTCTCGGTGCCGATCCCGGTGAGGTCGAGCAGGTGGCAACGACGGCGCTGCGCAGTGCGGCCCGGCCGCAGACGGTCGCCGCCGTCGGCGCGATCCTCGTGGGTAGCTCCGCGCCGGCCGACCGGGCCTTTCAACACGAGCGCGCGGAGTTCAACAGGCTCCGGAACGGCACCGAATCGTCGGCGCTCCGTCACCTCTTCTTCGCGCGCCGGGCGGCCCTGAAAGCCAACCGGCCCGCGCTGCCGCGAGAACTGAAGTCGGTCGGCGTAGTCGGCGCCGGGACGATGGGTGCGGGCATCGCCCGCGCCTTCGTCGAGGCCGGTGTCCCGGTGGTCCTCGTCGACCAGCAGCGCCAGGCGGCCGCCGCGGCCGCCGAACGCCTGAAGCAGGCGTACCGGGGCATGGTCACTCGCGGTCGACTCACCGAATCCGACGCCCAGCATCATCTTTCCCTGCTCACTGCCGGGACAACGATCCGCGACCTCGAGGAAACCGATCTGGTGATCGAGGCCGTCTACGAGGACATGGAGGTCAAGCGAACGGTACTGCGCCAGCTCGAGACCGTCCTGCGCCCGCACGTGCCGCTGGCGACCAACACCTCGTACCTCGACGTCAACGAGATCGCCGCTGCGGTTGCCCGACCCACCCGGGTGCTGGGGATGCACTTCTTCAGCCCCGCCCACCGGGCCGCCGTGCTCGAAATCGTTCGCGGCGAGAAGACCTCGACAGAAGCACTGGACGTGGCACTGACCGCGGCGAAGGTACTGGAGAAGATGCCGATCCTCGCCGGTGTCTGTGACGGGTTCATCGGCAACCGGATCTACAACGCATACCGCCGCCAGTGCGAACTCATGCTCGAAGAAGGGGCGCTGCCGCAACAGATCGACGCGGCTCTCACCGAATTCGGTTTCGCCATGGGACCCTTCGCGGTCTCGGACATGTCGGGTCTCGACATCGCCTGGCGGATGCGCAAGAGCAAAGCGGGCACCCGCGACCCCCGGGAACGGTACCCGGACGTTGCCGACGCGCTGTGTGAACTGGGCCGATTCGGGCAGAAGACCGGGGACGGCTGGTTTCACTACGAGCCGGGGTCGCGCACGCCACACCCGGATAGCACGGTCGAGGCCCTCATCGAGCAGTCCTCGCAGCGCAAGGCCATCACACGAGCGGCGTTCACCTCTCAGGGAATCGTCACTCGCGCGTTGGTCACGATGGCGAACGAGGCCGCACTCCTGCTCGCGGACAAGATCGCCGACCGGCCCTCGGACATCGACCTGATGCTCACCCTCGGATACGGATTCCCCACCCACGAGGGCGGGATCACCCACTGGGTCGGGCGACAGGACCGCCGCTTCCTCGACCACGAACTCGACGCCCTGTCAGCCCGCACCGGGCACGGCTTCACCAAGGGAGATCTCGACCTGCTGCGTTCTTGAGAACGACGATCAGAGCCCGGTCCGACCCCGAATCATCGGGGCCGGACCGGGCTCTTTCGGGTTACGGCGGCAACGAGTTCATCCCCCACCGCGGGGATCGCTCTACCCGGGCTATGACCCGCCGCTTCACAGGGCTGTGCCGCACGAGGGCGCACCCGCGAGAGATCGCGGGTGCGCGCCACACGTACGCCAGTTTCGAATCGTGGCTACGGTTCGATCTGATAGACGCTGCGCGCGAACTCGGCGATGGCATCGCTCATCGCCTCGGGTTGTTCGGGGGCCATCGTGTGCCCCGCATCGGGAACAACGGCGGTGGTCACCCGGTCACCCAGCATCGGCTTGAAGACGTTGGGTACGACGACGGTGTCGTACTGTGCCTGCAGATCGAGGATCGGGACCGAGCCGCCGGCGAAGTAGGCATCGACGGGGGTTTCATTGCCCGATCCGTCGATTGCCAGATCTCACCAGCGCGCCCGTTCCCCCACTCATGAACGGGGCGAACGGGCGTCACATGCTGGAGAGCGGTGCGGAGGGTTGCGGGGTCAACGAACTTTCTGCGCGCGGTGCCGGAGATGCTGAACACCACTGACCGCGAGCGCGGTAGCCAACACCAGATACAGGGTGATGGTGATGGGACTGTCGACGAGGATGCCGAGGCTGCCTTCGGACACCGCCAGCGCCCGCCGCAGTTCCGTTTCGGCCATCGGCCCGAGGATCACCGCGATCAGGACCGGGGCCAGGGGAATGTTGAAGCGGCGCATGATGACACCGATCAACCCGATGCCCACCAGCAACCACAGGTCGATGACGGACGAGCTGATGGCGTAGACCCCGAGCATGGAGAACACGGTGATGCCGGCGTAGAGGTAGTGCCGGGGGATCGTCAAGAGTTTCGCCCAGACCCCTGCGAACGGCATATTGATCAGGACCAGAATGACCAGACCGATGAACAGCGAAGCCAGCAGGGTCCAGACGAGGTCGCCGCTACGCTCGAACAGCAGCGGGCCGGGCTGCATACCGTATTGCTGGAACGCGGCGAGCATGATGGCCGCCGTCGCCGAGGTCGGCAGACCCAGTGCCAGCAGTGCGCCCATCGCAGTACCCGCGGTCGCATTCGCTGCGGCCTCCGGAGCCGCCAGTCCCCGGATGGAACCGGTGGTGCCGAACTCGGTGTCGTTGTTCCGCTTGGCCAGGTGCTTTTCGGTGCCGTAGGCCATGAAGGTCGGCACCTCGGAACCGCCGGCCGGGATGAGGCCGAAGGGCGCCCCGAACGCCGTGCCGCGCAGCCAGGCGGGCAGCGCCCGGCGGAAGTCGGCGAGGGTGAGCCAGGCTCTACCGCTGGTCGGTGTCCGGGTGGCGACGGGGTCCCGATGAATGCGGGTGCAGACGTAGAAGACCTCGCCGAGGGCGAGCAGGCCGACGGTGATGACGACAACCGAGATTCCGTCGAACAGTTGTGGCATGCCAAGTGTGAAGCGGGCGGTACCACTCGGGCCGTCGATTCCGACCAGGGCGAGGGCAAGACCGATTCCGAGGGCGGCCAGACCGCGGATGACCGATTCGGATACCACCGCCGAGATGGCGAGGAACGCGAAGACCGCCAGGGCGAAGTACTCGGCCGGCCCGAAGACCGTGGCAAGTCGGACCAGGGTCGGGGCGAAGAACACCACCATCGTGGTGGCGATCATGCCGCCGATGAACGCCCCGATGGCGGCGGTCGCCAGAGCCTTGGCGGCCCGGCCGCTGCGGGCCATTCGGTGTCCCTCGAAGGTGGAGGCGATCGCCGAGGAGTTCCCGGGGGTGTTGAGAAGGATCCCGGACGTGGAGTCGCCGAAGAGGCCGCCGAAGTAGATGCCGGCGAACATGATGAACGCTGCGGTCGGTTCCAGGGAAAAGGTCACCGGCAGCAGCAAGGCGACGGCCATCGACGAGCCGAGGCCGGGCAGGACGCCCACGGCCGTGCCCAGAAGCGCCCCGATCAGCACCCACAGCAGGTTCATCGGAGTCAGGGCCTGCGCGAAACCCTCGAACAGCAACGGAAGCTGATCCATCAGAACATTCCTCCCACGAACCCGGACGGCAGCGGCAATCCCAGACCGGCACTGAATGCGAGCTGGATGACGGACGAGAACAACAGCGCGACACCGATGTCGAACACCGGGCGCGTACTGCCCAGGGCCCGGGCCACCACCCAGAACAACAATGCGGCGCAGAGGATCCACCCCACCGGGTTGAGCAGGACGATGAACACGATGGCGGCACCGAGCACCTGCGCGAAAGTGCGCCAGTCCGAGTACGTCTTCCAGCGCGGCGACATCGGTGTGGGCCTGGCGTCGGTGCGCTCGTCGCCGACGTCACCGAGGTCGCGGAGCATCTCGGCGGAGAAGTCGCCGTGTCCGGGATGCGGTTCGGCATCGGGCACGCGGGGGTGCCGCAGGATATCGACGGCCAGCGCGGTGGCTGTCGCGTACAGCAGTGCGCAGACGATGATGGGGAAGAATTGCGGTCCGGGGGCGGCGGTGCCGAGGACGTGCATGGAGACGGTGCCGATGGTGAAGCAGATGGCCAGCACGTAGAGCAGTGCGACGACCACGAATTCGCTGCGACCGGTCCAGAATCGTCGTCGCTGCGGAGTGCTGGTCGACGGGACGGGGCTGTGGGTGATACTCATTGTCCGAGGTCCTCGATGATGTCTTGGGCACGTGCGACCTCGAGTTCGATGAACTGCGCGAACTCGGTGTCGGTCGAGAAGGTGTCGGTCCAGTTGTTGCGGGCGATGGCCTCCCGCCATTGCGGTGAGTTCCGCATCTCGGTGACGATGTCGATGAGTTCTCGTTTGGCCTCAGCGGTGACGCCGGGGGCTGCAACGACCCCCAACCAGTTCGACATGGCCACATCCACGCCCTGTTCCCGGAACGTCGGCAGGTCGATTCCGTCGATGTGCTCGGGTGCGGAGATGGCCAGGGCACGCAAGGTACCGGCTTCGATCTGGTCACTGACCTCGTTGTAGCCGGACACTCCGGCCGTGGTGACGTGGGAGAGCAGTGCGGACAAGGCCTCTCCTCCTCCGGAATAGGGGATGTAGTTGACCTCTCGCGGATCGATGCCGGTTCGCTTGGCGAGCAAACCGCTCAGGATATGGTCGATGGAGCCGAGGGAGCCACCACTGACCGAGGTACCGCCAGGGTCGCGCCGCCACGCGGCGATGAAGTCGTCGAGGGTCTGAATCGGCGAGTCCGCGGGGACGACAAGGGCCGCGTAGTAGTCGGCCATGCGGGCGATCGGCACGACGTCGGCAAGCGACTCGGGATTGTCCGACAGTTCCACCGCGCCCACCATTACCCCGCCGGTGACCATCAGGGCATCCTCGCGGCCCGGATTCTGGACGAACTGGCTCAATCCGATGGTGCCGCCCGCACCGGGGACGTTGACGACCTGGGGATTGTTCACCGTTCCTTGACTGCGCAGTGCTTGCTGGGCCTCCCGGGCGAAGCCGTCCCACTGTCCTCCGGGGGCGGCAGGGGCCACCAGGGTGAGTTTGCTTCGTGCGGTGGCCGTTCCTCCCGAGCCGGCGGCGTTGACGAAGGCGAGGACGGTGATTGCGGCGACCAGGATGCCGAACAGGACGGTAGGGAGCGGCTTCATGGCGGGTCCTCTCCCCGGACGCGTCCGAGGTCGGCGGTGCTCGTCGGTCGGCGAGGTGCGTGCAGCGCGCGGCATGGCTAGCGACCGGTGCCGTACAGGCGGCGGGCGAAGTCGGCGACCGCTTCGCTCATCGCGGCGGGCTGCTCGGGCGCCAGTGCATGCCCGGCGTCGGGGATGACGGACACGGTGACGCGCTCGCCGAGCAACGGTTTGAAGATGTCGGGCACGACGACGGCGTCGAATTGGGCTTGCAGGTCGAGCATGGGGACCGTGCCACCGGCGAAGTAGGCGTCGACCGGGGTTACGTTGCGCGCGTGTGCTTGCGCGCGGTGGGTCTCGGGGAACCACCCGGTCAGCCACGGCCGGGGGTCGTGGCCGGGAGCGAAGAACGCCTGCTGCAGGTAGCGCAGGCGCTGCGCTTCCGGCAGCGACAGATCGCCGGCCCCGTCGATGGCCTCGCGCAACCTGCTGTAGGGCTTCTCGGTGGACTCGGGAGGTAGTTTGCCGGCCGATGCCGCGGCCATGACCAGCCCGGCGCACCAGGTCCGGCTGGTCCTGCGCCAGCATGCGCGCGGGCTGGCTGCCCCAGGCGTGACCGACGATGACCGCGGGCCCGGCCTGCTCGTGGTCGAGAACAGCCGCGACATCCGCCGCGAAGGCGTGCATATCGAGGTGGTCCATCGGCCCCTTACTCGCACCGATCCCGCGCGGTTGGGGGCGAAGAACCCGAAAACCGGCAGCCGTGAGGCGGGGTGCGACGTGGTCGTAGTCCTCGGCTGCGCGACCGAGGGACGGCAGGATGACGATCACGGGACCGTTGCCCTGGCTCAGGGTTTCTATCTGAACATCGTTGTAGGCGATGATCGTTCGTTCCACCTCCGCCGAGGTGCCGGCGGCCGATGCAGGTGTTGCCGTTGACGGCGCGGTCGCTGCGGCACGCAGTGGGCCGGGGGGATGATCGCTCGGGTTCACGGGATTCCCTTCATGCCGAATCGGCAGGTGTCGAGTTCTGGGGTGGGCGAGAGGAGAGATGTCCGGGGCCCACACGGCAGACGAGGGTGAAGCGGACTCACCGGCCGCTGAAATGTTCGTCAGACGTACATCCGTACGACTGGCGTATACGCTAAACGTGCTCCACGACACTGTCAACACCTCACCATGACTGTCATCACTGTACGTTGACCTGCTCCGACTTGATCTTGTGCGCTGCGGTCGATGCTCGGCGAGTGTTGACAGAGATTCACGCCACTCCGTATCGTCGTGAACGTCTTACGTACAAATGTACGTCCTGCGAACAAATGGACTTCGATATGTCTGGCTCGACCCCCGCGGCACCCGCGAAACGCCCGTCGCTCTTGCGCAAGGCCTTCACCACCCACCTGTACGTCACCGTCCTGGGCTCGATCGTCCTGGGCGCGGTTGTCGGGCTGATCTGGCCGAACGTGGGTACCGCCCTGCAACCGCTCGGTGACGGCTGGATCTCGTTGATCCGCATGCTCATCGGACCGGTGGTCTTCTGCGCGATCGTGACCGGCATCGCCTCGGCCGGCCAGCTCGCCGGAGTCGGTCGCATCGGCCTCAAGGCACTCGTCTACTTCGAGGTCGTCACGACGATCGCCCTGATCGTCGGCCTCGTCGTGGTGGACGTGATCAAACCCGGCGCCGGCGTCAACGCCGACCCGGACGACCTGGCGATCACCGGATCGGCGGAGAAATACATCTCCACCGCCGAGAACACGCACTGGTACTCGTTCCTGATCAACATCATTCCCGACACCGTGGTCAGCGCCTTCACCGGACACAGCATCCTGCAGGTGCTGCTCGTCGCGCTGCTGTTCGCGATCTCCCTGCGCGCGGTCGGTGCCCCGGCCGCACAGGTGGTCAAGGGAATCAAGATCGTCGGCGACATCTTCTTCGACATGGTCCGGCTGGTGCTGTACTTGGCACCGATCGGCGCCTTCGGTGCGATGGCCTACGCCACCGGTGCCTACGGCTGGTCCACCCTACAGAGCCTGGCCTCGCTGGTCGTGACGTTCTGGGTCACCGGAATCCTGTTCTGCCTGAGCGTCTTCGGCATCATCTGCCGGATGGCAGGCATCCGGGTGCTGCGCCTGTACAGCTACTTCAAGCCCGAGATCCTGGTGACCCTGGGAACCTCGAACTACGAGGCCGTCATGCCGCAGCTGATGGAAAAACTCATCAAGATCGGCTGCCCGCCCCGCATCGTCAACCTGGTCGTTCCCGCCGGATACGCCTTCAACTCCGACGGCGTCTGCCTCTACCTCGGGTTCTCCTCGTTGTTCCTGGCCCAGGCCTTCGGCATCGACATGAGTCTGACTCAGCAACTCGCCCTGCTCGCCGTCTTCCTCATCACCTCCAAGGGTGCGGCCGGGGTGGCCGGCGCAGGATTCGTCATCCTCGCCGCGACCTTGCCCACCACCGGGGTCATCCCGGTCGCCGGCATCATGCTCATCCTCGGCGTCGACCGCTTCATGTCCACCATGCGCGGCCTGGTCAGCCTGTCCGGGCAGATGCTCGGCAGCATCGTCGTCAGCCGCTGGGAGAAGCAGTTCGATCCCACCTACGCCACCGGGGTCATGAAAGGGCACACCACCCCGGCCGTGATCGACGCCGAACCGGCCATCGCCCCAAAAGAATTCGCCGCGAACTAACGCGCCGACCCCGACAGAACACCGATCGACCAAAGGACGAATAATCGTGGCAAGAGTCGTACCCGCGACGGGTACCGGAGAAGTCGCCGACCGAGTGCGCGCCCGCCGCGGCGGCAACCTCACCCCGCTCGACGAGGCGTTGCTGCACAGCGAGCCCTTCGCCGACGGTTGGAACACCCTGCTCGGTGCGGTCCGCAGCAACATGGACCTGCCGGGCGAATTGCGGGAGTTGGCGATCTGCCGAGTCGCCGACCTCAACGGCGCCGAGTACGAGTGGCGCGCACACGCCCCACTGGCACTGCGTGAGGGAATGTCCGCAGAACAGGTCGCCGCCCTACGGGAAGGCGCCGACGCAACACCGCTCACCCCACGACAGCTGCTGGTCCGCGACTACACCGATGCGATGACCCGGACGGTGTCGGTCGACGACGAACTCAGCGACCGACTGCACTCGGAACTGGGCACCCAGCAGTTCGTCGAACTCACCGGAACCATCGCCGCTTACAACATGGTGTCGAGGTTCCTCGTCGCCCTCCACGTCGGACAGCAACGACAGACCGAAGAAAGTGAAGTAACAGCATGAGTGCACGCCTGCAGGGCAAAGTCGCGATCGTCACCGGAGCCGGCAGCGTCGGCCCAGGCTGGGGCAACGGCCGGGCAGCTGCCGTCCGCTTCGCCGAAGAGGGCGCACGCGTCTTCGCCGTCGACCTCAACCGCGACGCCCTCGACGAAACCGTCGCCCGCTTCGACGGCCCCGACGGCGCCATCGTCCCGTTCCAGTGCGACGTCACCGACACCGACGCAGTGCGCGCCATGGTCGACGAATGCCGCAAAACACTCGGATCCATCGACGTCTTGGTCAACAACGTCGGCGGATCCCGCGCCGGGGGACCGGTGGAGATGAGCGAGGAGGACTGGAACCGTCAACTCGAATTCAACCTCACCACCACCTTTCTGACCTGCAAGCATGTGCTCCCGCACATGAAGGAAGCCGGGTCGGGCGCCATCGTCAACACCGCCTCCACCTCCGGCATCCGCTGGACCGGCGCCGCCCAGTCCGCCTACGCGGCCTCCAAGGCCGGCGTCATCGCCTTCACCCGCTCGATCGCCGTGCAGCACGCCCCGCTCGGCATCCGCGCGAACACCGTCGTTCCCGGCCAGCTGCACACCCCGATGGTCGAGGTCCGGCTCGCGGGCCAGCGGACCGGGGGAGACGTCGACAAACTCCTCGAGCAGCGCGTGGCCCGGATCCCGCTCGGCTTCATGGGCGACGGCCGCGACACCGCGAACGTCGCGCTGTTCCTCGCTTCGGACGAGGCACGGTTCATCACCGCCACCGAGATCGTCGTCGACGGCGGCATGTCCGCCCGCTGCGACTGACGACCCCGCCCGTCGCCCGACAGGAGATCCCATGACACTCAGACCCGAACCCACCATCCCCGGACCACTCGTACACCCCACACCGCCGACCTTCCGGCCCCCGCCGGGATCGTGTGACAGCCACTGCCACGTCTTCGGCCCGGCCGCGACGTTCCCCTTCGCCCCCGACCGCACCTTCACCCCACCCGACGTCCCCGAAGCCGCACTGGCACGGTTGCACAGGACGCTCGGGATCGACCGCGCGGTCATCGTCCAATCCGCCTCGCACGGAAGCGATCACGCGGTGCTGATCGATGCGCTGCGCACCGGCGGCGGCCGCTACCGCGGTGTCGCGCTGATCGGACTCGACACCCCGCGCAGCGAACTCGACCGACTGCACGCCGAGGGTGTGCGCGGGATCCGGCTGCAATTCATGCCGCACCTCGGGGCGGCACCGACGGACGAGGAGATTCTGCGGTACGCCGACCTGGTCGAGCCGCTCGGATGGCACGTCGAAATCCACGTCGCGGGCACCGGAGCCGTCGACCGCTTCGATGTCATCACCAAGATTCCCACCCGAGTGGTGATCGACCACCTCGGCCGGGTGGACTTGAACGACGGACTCCACAGCCCACCCGTGCAGGCACTGCGCCGACTGCTCGACACCGGCGTCGTCTGGCTCAAACTCAGCGGCACCTACCGCGTCACCCTCACCGGTGCGCCCTACGACGACGCCAACGCGCTCGCCGCATCCTTGGCGGCACACGCCCCCGAGCGGGTCGTGTGGGGGACCGACTTCCCCCACCCCAATCTGCACGGCCCGATGCCCGACGACGGGATTCTCCTCGACGGCATCCCGGACATCGCTCCCGACGAGAAAAACCGACACAAACTCCTGGTCGGCAACCCGACCGAACTGTTCGACTTCGCCTGACAACCAGCACCGTCCGAAATCAATACGGGCGCAGATCCTTTGCAGGGTCTGCGCCCGTATCGATGCGTCAGCCCGAGGCGGTGTGATGCCGCGAAAAGCGGCTGTGGCTCGAGATGGTTTCCGCGGTATGCAACAATTGCGGGACCACCTCCTCTTCCAGAGACTGCACCGTCACCCGTGCCGCATTGGCAGAGACGTTCAGCGCCATGATCGGGCGGCCCTGATGGTCGTGCACGGGCACGGCCGCCGAGCGCACCCCTTCCTCCCGCTCGCCGTCGATGATCGCGAAACCCTGCTTGCGGACGCGGGCCAGTTCCTCACGCAGCTCGTCCGGATCGCAGATCGTCGTGGGAGTCAATCGTCGTAGTTCGGTGCTCGCGAGATACTCGTCCAGCGCTTGCGGCGACAACGAGGCCAACAGCACCCGGCCCAGCGACGTGGGATACGCCGGAAGCCGTGCTCCCACGGTCAACGTGATCGTCATCGACCGGGCCGCGGGAACGCGGGCAACGTACACGATGTCGGGAGCATCCAGGACCGCCAAAGACACCGATTCGCGCACCGAATCGGCGAGATCCCGCATATAGGGCATCGCGTGATCCCACACCGGCGTCGACGACAGGTAGGCGTACCCGAGGCGCATCATCTGCGGCGTCAGAACAAACGTCTTGTTCTCCGCGGGCTGTGCGAAGCCCAGCCGCACCAACGTCAGCAGGATCCGCCGTACCGTGGGCCGGGTCAGCCCGGTCAGCGCCGACGCCTCCGAAATGGTGAGGGCGGGATTCTCGGCGCTGAACGCCTCGATCACCTGAAACGCCTTGCTGACCGACTCGATGTAGTCCGGATCGTCTCTCGGCATCTGCCTGTGCTCCTCCTCGCGTACGCACCCCGGTCGCACGCCGCTGCAGTCTCTGAGCACGCTGGGCACGGCCGAAACCCATCCTAACGTCCACTCGGCCGGTGCCCTCGACGCAACGCTGCCACCGGCCCCATCCCCAAAGGATGTGGCAGGTGGCAGCTGGCTGAAGAAGTTCGTCAGCTTCGTGCAGGCACCGCTACGGACTCGGTGGCCGCGGAGGCGCCGGCGGCCGGGATCCGACGAACGAGAGCGTCGAGCGCAACCACACCCGCGCCTGCGGCACAGATCGACAACGGGTTCACCTCGGCCTCGAGGACGTCGGGATCGTCGATCGCCAGCCGGGACAGGCCGACAATGGTCTCCGCCAGGGCCGCGACGTCACCCTCGGGCAGACCCCGGTATCCGGTGACGACCGACAGCCCCTTGACCTCGTCGATCATCTCCCGCGCGGTCGCGGCGTCCACCGGCGCCAACCGCACCGCCGAATCGGCGAAGATCTCGGCGAGCACGCCACCGGTCGACAGCACCACCATCGGCCCGACATCGGGCGAGACCCGGTACCCCACGAGAGCGTCGGCCAGACCCCGCGGTGCCATCTTTTGAACGAGCACCCGGTCGACCACCACGCCCGAGTCGTACCTGGCGACGTTGGCAACGATCTCCCGGGCCGCGCGCCGCACACCCTCGGGGTCGGCGACCCCGAGTGCCACACCGCCGGCATCGCTCTTGTGCGGCACCTTGTCCGAGAGCACTTTCACGACAACCGGATAGCCGAACGGAAGCGCGAGGTCGCCGTCGAGGTCGTCGACGGACACCGCCACCGACGGCGCGAACGCCACACCCTGGCGCGTCAGCAGATCCGCCGACGCTTTCTCGTCGAGGACTTCGGTGTTCGCGGCCGCATCGACGGCGAATCGAGCACCCTCACCGATGGTCGCCGACACGCGAGTGAACGCCGCCGCCACTACATCGGCGCACGACTCCGGAGTCCGGAACGCCGGAACACCGGAACGATTGAGGAGTTTGGCGGCCTCGGGCGCCTCGGGCAACGCGAACGCCACCACCGGGACCTCGTGCTCCCCGCTCTCGGAAATCGCCTGCACGGCCAGTTCCGGGTTCAAACGGGCGGAAGAACCGATGACGAAGACGATCAGATCGAACTCTCCGCTGTCCTGGAGCAACCGCAGGGCCGTGGTCACCACGTCGTGCCGGGCGCCTGCCAGGCCCAGGTCCGCGATCAAGCTGTGGGGGATCGGCGCGCCGGCCGCCACCATGTCGGCGACCAGTTGCTCACTCGGACCGGCGATCGTCATCCCTCGAATCGCCAACTGGTCCACCATGATCGCCGCACCGCCACCGGTGGTGGTGACGACACCGATCCGCGGTGTCCGCGGCTGGTCGGCCGTCCCGACCCGCCCGAGCAGAGCAGGCGCCTCGACCAGCGACTCGAAGTTGCTCACCCGCGCGAAACCGCAGGCCCGGAAGAACGCCTCCGACTCGCTGTCCTCACCGGCCAGCGCACCGGTGTGTGACACCGACAGTGCGGCAGCCTCTTCCGAACGGCCCAGCTTGTACACCGCAACCGGCTTACCGGCCTTCTGGGCGGCATGCGCGAACGACGCCAGGTCCTCGGAATGGCGCAGCGATTCGAGGAACAACGCATACGAGGTCACTCCGGGATCGTCGAAGGTGGCCTCGCAGATCGAGCCCAACGACAGGTCGGCCTCGCCGCCGGTCGACACCAGGCCGGCGAACCCGATTCCCCGACCGCGAGCCCGGCTGACCAGGGACCCGATCACGCTGCCGGACTGCGATGCCACGAAGATGCCGCCCTTCGGGATGTCTGGTTCGCCGAACGCGGCGTTACCCGTGAGCATCACACCGTTGCGGGGATTGACCACGCCCAGGCTGCTCGGACCCACGACCCGCACGGTGCCTTCCGCCGCAGCGGCCCGCAGGCGATCTTCCCGCTCCTGCCCCTCCGGGCCTTCCTCGGCGAAACCGGAAGAGAGCACCGTCGCCACGGCGACGCCCAGGCTCGCGCACTCGCGGACCGCCTCGATCGCGGCCTCCGCGCCGGTCATGATGTACACGTGCTCGGGAACCTCCGGCAGCGCAGACAAGCTCGGCCACGCCTTCACCCCCTGCACCGTCTCCCGCCGCGAATTGACGAAATAGGCCTGCCCCTCATATCCGGCCTGTGCCAGGAACTGCTGCGGCCGGGCCGTCGTCTTCGACGGATCATCCGAGGCGCCCACAATGGCCACACTCTTGGGCGCGAGCAGCGGTCGCGCGATAGCCGAATCTGACTGCTTCTGCATAACTGTCAACTCCTGTGCAGCGAATAGTGCGAAAGGGGTGATACACCCCAGGCCCGAAGCGGCACAGCGACCGGATTCGGAGTGCGCCGAATCACCGGCCTCCGTGCCTTGTGACCATAGTTACATACTCTATAGAGTACTGTCTATGGAGACAGGAACCAGCGGTCGACCAGCCGATGAGAACCCGACCGACCCCACCGATTGCTTAAGCGGCGACGACTCATCGATCCGCGGCATGGTGAACACGACCCCACTCGCCGACCGACTGACGCTGACTGCGCTCGCTACGGATCGCTTCATCGGACATCCACCAGACGGTTTCGATCAACGAGTCTTCGGCGGACACCTAATGGCCCAGGCGCTTCTCGCGGCCGCGGAAACCGTCGATCACTCCCGGCAAGCCAATTCCCTGCACGCATACTTCCTCCGCGCCGGCCACGCAGGGGAGCCGATCGACTATTCCGTCACCCGCATCCGCGACGGCAGATCCATCTCCGTCCGATCCGTCACCGCGCGCCAAGGCGAAAAAGAACTCATGACCCTCCAAACATCGTTCACCGAAGCGCGGCCTCTCAGCGACGTGATAGCCACCAAACCCCCGGCATCACCTCATCCGGAAACCGTGCAACCACTGCATCAGCGCCACGGCGATCCAGACTCCCCGCCGGATGGCATCAACTGGCCGACACGCACTCGGTGGTGGACAGGATCGAGGCCCCTGGACGTGCGATACATCGACGACACCGATGACGCGTCGACACGGCGATTCTGGTTCCGCGCCGAACCCCTCGGACCCGGGGCCTCACAAAACCTGCACCGGGCGATAATGGCGTTCGCCTCCGATCGATCGTTGCTTCCGGTGATCGCGAAAGCTCGGGGCGACCTGCGCCGCTCAGGCGAACAACGGGTCGCCAGCGTCGACCACGCGTTGTGGTTCCACCGCGACGTCCGAGCCGGGCAGTGGCTGCAGTACGTGCAAGACAGCCCTCACAGCGCATCGCGCGGACTCGGCACCGCCCGAGGACTGATCTACACCTCGGGCGGCGAGCTCGTTGCTTCCGTGGTCCAGCAAGGCTTCCGGCAGTAGTCAACCTTGCTGTCACCGATCTCGGGAAGGGTTCGGTTGTTTCATCGATCGCCATCCGCCGGACCTGAGTTGACGTAGGTCCGTTATCGGTCACTCAGGAAGTATTGTTTGGCAGCGCATTTGGCGGACGGCTCGGGTCCAGCCGCTGAGCCCGGGCTGGAAGCACTATGTGCTTTCACGAGGTTCATTGTTGCGCGCAGCGCCGGTGCATGCTCGGAGGAACCCAATGAACGATGCGAGCTCGGGACAGATTGCGGTCGCGTTGCTCACGATTGCACCACCGGGTTGTTCCCGTGGTCAGGACCCGCTGCCCGTTCGGGCCCCTATGAGGGCCCCCTGGTGGCCGCGGACTTCCTCGCCGTGGGCGGGGGAGGCCACCCAGCTGCTGTCGGACTGCAGTACCCAGCACCGGGTCCTCGGATCCAAGGCCGAATCGAACAGGTCGCCCAATTGTGCGGTGAGTCGGGGATCCTTCGCCTGGACTCCGGCCTCCACCCGGCGGTCGAGGATGCGGTGCATCATACGGCCTGCTCGAACAGTGTTGCACTGTAATAGAACACGGGAGTCGAGAAAACGAAGGGTACGCCGTAGGTGGCGCCTTCCCGGTCGCCGAGGGTGCGCGTCGTTGGGGCGTTAGAGTGCTTCGCGCCGTCGAAATTCTTCGGCACCTCATCTTTGCCGACGAGGTCGTCGAGCGAATGGGCGCCGAGCTGGTGGGTCGTGAAGTCCAGGTCGCTGAATCCGAGCTGCGCGACGTCCGGTGGCGATCCGGCCACGGTCTGGCTCTGGATACTCGAGATCGTGTCGGTCTCCGGGTTCGGGCTGTTGCCCTGCGGCTTCCGCGGTGACGTGGATGTTTCGGATTCTGCTTGGTGAAAGTCGTCGATCAGGGCGTTGAAGGTGTCGGTCCACGCTCCCGCCATACCGTAGTTGTAGCCTTCGAACACGATCGACACGTTCTGGTCCGGAGCGAGTTCCGGCACCGGATCGGTGCTGCTCGCCGAGGGATCCGTGGTTGTGGTGCCGACTCCGCCGCAGGCGGTCAGGTCCAACGCGCTGGTCACCAGCACGCCCTAGCCCGGGCAGGGTCTTCCTCACTGTCGTTCTTCTGTTGTTCGTGTGTGGGGCCCGTCAACTGTGCAGGTGCTCATGCGACCGACAGCGAGGCATCGTGTGGCAATGCCCGTGCTCGTGAGGAACGTGCCAGACCAGCCGGTGGCCGGTCTCGGAGTCGGACAGTTGAATGTCCTCGGGGCCGACACTCAACGCGGCGTCGTCGCCGACCTGCGCGGCAACTGGGCGTGGAGCGGGGACGCGAATGACGGTGCCGCCCACGGTGACGTGCAGGATCTCTTCGCTGCCCAGGTTCTCCGAGGCGGCCCGACGACGGACTCTCGATGCCGGCGATCAGACGCAGCAGCGTCGACTTCCCGCACCCGCTCGGGCTGAGAAGAATCATGAAGTCTCCGTCGGCGATGTCCAGGTCGACATCACGCACCACCCGCGCCGTGCCGAACTGCTTCGACACACCTTCGAGCCTGATCCGCGCCACCCGCATCTCCTCGGTTGTTCCGTATTTCCCGGAGAAACCACAGCAGTCAGGGGTGACCGTGCGGTGAACGCCGCACGCGAACCCCCGACCCGGGCCTACGCAGCGACGATAGGAGGAGTGGGCCCACGCGATAGGAAACTTCTCACGCCTGCTTCGCGGGGGTGATGGTCTAATCCGTCGAACGCGGCGAATAGGATTGCAGTTCAGTCATCTCCGAATGGCAATCCCGCGCTGACTGGATGAGTTCTGCTCGCGAGTCGAGGTGAGGGTCGAAAGCGGTAGGGGTCCCGCACCGCCGTCGCGCGCAGGTTGATCGTTCGACGATCCGCTCCGGCGATGCACTTCGTCACAGATTCGCTCGCGCCAGTAGTTGCATCCAACGTGTCGCGCACTGCCGATCGGGAGTGGTAGGCGCCGGCGTGCGGTGAGTTTTGCCCACGTCAGCGGCCCGGCCGGCGGTGTGAGCAGGGTCTCGGTTTGGGCGGGATCCGCCGAGTACGAGGCGAACCGGTTACTTCGTTGCGGTTTGACCCCATCGCCGAGTTCGGGCGGATGATCTCCCGGGAGGCCATCGAAGAGGTCGTGTGCTCCGCGCACAGCCACTTCGCGGACCGGAAGGTACGCGGCTTCGTGCCCCTGCTCGTCGAGCGGGCTGCCCGCGAGAAGATCCGGGAACTGGTGACGTCGTAGGCGTGGTCGCGTCGGGTCGCCATCCACGATCGAGATGGCGACCCGACGTGTTTCACCGAAACCTGTTCGGGTTCACTCTCAGTTGAGCTTCTGCGGCACACCGTAGGTCATGACGGTGTCGCCGTTGGCTGTGACGGCCTTCGCATACGGCCGGATGGTGACCGGTCCGATCGCTCCGGAGATGGAACCGTGAACGCCCTGCATCCGCACCAGCGCCTCGGGTCCGTCGAACTCCTGACCCTCGAGCAGCGGGACCTCGGTGATACCGCCCGGCTCCAGGTCGATGTCCAGTTCCTGCGACGGGATGATGTCACCCGCCAGCTCCACGTTGGTCCCCGCGCTCAGATCCAGCGTGAAGTCGGGGATAAGCCCCAGGTCGATGCCGGTGTCCGACCCGATCGCGAACCCCAGGCCGGGCGAATTGAGGACGATGGTCGCACCTGCCAGCGCAACCGGGTAGCCGATCTGGTATCCGACGGTCAGTTGTGTGCCCTCGAATTCCGCGGCGTCGGGGCCGCTGATGTTCACCCCGGCGTATCCGTTGTGGAAGAACTCGACGCTGGTCGGTACGCCGTCGAGCGGCGGAACGACCTGATACTGCGTGTCGCCCTGCAGGACCTCGATGCGGTTGCCGTCCGCGTCGATGACGGAACTGGAGTTGTCGACACCGGCCGCGGCGGTGCCGTTACCCATCACCATGGCAAGTACGGCGATACCTGCGACCGCCGCCAGGCGGGTGAAGGATCTGTGTCCGGGTGGAGCTGTGCTGATGTTCGTCATGCCGATCCCCATTCAGTACGTACTGCAACCGATACGAAAAAGCATGCGAAGCGTAACCATTCAAGCCCCTCGCCGTCTTCGTGTTGTTCAGAAGTTCACGAGCGTTTCGTGCGGTCCGCCACCGCTGACCTGGTTGTTCGTGGCACGATGGGCCGGTCGACGACGGCGAGCGTGCGGGGCAGGTCAGTCGTAGCGCGCGCCGGGCGTTCGACCACCGAGACTCCCGAGAACGTTCACCCAGCGCAGCAGCCCGGAATAGCTGCTGATCAGCGCATTCCGAGGATTCGGCGGACGGGACCGCGTTTGCGCGTCTTCGTGATCGTCGTCGCCAGGCCGATGCGGCGGCCGGTGAGTGGATCGGTGGCGGGAGGACCGCCGAACCCGGATTCGGACGCGGTCTCTGGTGCGGCGTCGCGGGTGTCGGTGAGGTACTTGTCGGGAAGCGAGAGTTTCGCGATGGTCCGCCACGACTTCCAGTACTGCACCGCGAGCGGGCCGGTCGTGTACGGCAGGTCGTACTTGTCACATAGCTGCTTCACGCGGATCGAGATCTCGTGGTAGCGGTTGGAGGGCAGGTCCGGGAAAATATGGTGCTCGATCTGGTAGCTCAGGTTGCCGGTCATGAAGTCCATGACGGGGCCGCCCGAGATGTTGGCGGAACCGAGCATCTGCCGCAGGTACCACTGGGCGTGCGTCTCGTTGTCGACGTCGGTCTTGGTGAATTTCTCGGCGCCGTCCGGGAAGTGGCCGCAGAAGATTACGGCGTTGGTCCACAGGTTGCGGACGAGGTTGGCGGTCGCGTTCGCCTTTGCGGTGGACTTCCATGCCTTGCCCGTCAGTGCCGGGTACACGACATAGTCCTTGAGTGTCTGCCTGCCGAGCTTGGCGAGCACTTCCTTGCCGCGCGTCTTGGTGAGTTCACGGTCGTCCCGGCCTCGGGTCACTTTGCCCAGTTCGAGCAATTGGATGGCGAGGCCGTATTGGAACAGCGCCGCGAGAATCGCGTTGTAGGCGAGGTTGCCGAGGTAGAAGGGCTTCCAGCGCTGGTCACGGGTGACGCGGAGCAGGCCGAAGCCCACGTCGTCGTCCATGCCGAGGACGTTGGTGTATTTGTGGTGCGCGTAGTTGTGGGTGATCTTCCAGTGCGCCGACGGATCGGCGTTGTCCCATTCCCAGTTCACGGAGTGCACCTCGGGATCGTTCATCCAGTCCCATTGCCCGTGCATCACGTTGTGCCCGAGCTCCATGTTCTCGATGATCTTCGACAACGAGAGCATCCCGGTGCCCAGCACCCACAGCGAGCGCTTGCGGGAACCGACGAGCACCGCCCGGCCGCCGAGTTCCAGGCCGCGTTGCAGCCGGATGGTGTTGCGGAGGTACCGGGCGTCGCGTGCACCGCGGGATTCCTCGATGTCTCGTCGGATCGCATCCAGGTCGCGGCCGATGGCCTCGACGTCGGCGCGTGTCAGGTGTGCATATTCCTCGATGTCCGATATCGCCATGCACCTACGGTACCGTAAGTTACGGTCCCGTAGGTTACGGGCGAGTATTTTATGATGCGAATCACTTCGACTGGTACGCAGCGATTTTCGATGTCGAGTGGCGGACTGGGTGAGTTGTTACCGCGCTCTCGGGCTGCGGCGACGACCGACCGCACCGTCCTGCAGGACAGTGGGGACGGTCGTATCGCTGTTAGGGGGTCACTGGGTGAGGAAGGTGGGCGTGCGGTGGGTGTGGAAGCGGGGGAGGGCGGGGCAGAGGGCGGACAGGTCGTTGCCGCTACTGAGGACGGTACCGTCGGGCCGGATGATGGCGGCGCGGGCGCGGGCGCGGCGTAGCCAGCGGTGCAGATCGGTGCCGGGTCGAGCCAGCAGGACTGTGCCACCGCGTTGTTCGATGTCGGTGCGTTGTGTCGGGGTCGGGGAGAGGGAGGTGACGACCGCGAACCGGCCGCCGACGACCTCGGCGAATCGGCGACCCTGGTCGAGGTCCGGATTCGGGATCAGGCGGCCCGCTCGGCTTCTGCGCAGTCGAGGTCGTTCTATCAGAGTGGAGCGGTGAAGGGCCGGGGTTTCGCCGTCCATGATCTTGTCGCCGAGACCCGGGATGCGGTGCAGCAGTGGTACGACGATGCGACGGATGAGGTTACCGAGTTCGCCGCCTTCGGTCATGGCCATTCCGATCAGCTTGGCGCGCCGGATCAGTGCGAGCGCGTGGGGCTTGCGTTCGATCTCGTAGGTGTCGAGTGCGCTTTCGGGCAGATCTCCGGTGAGTACGCCGGCAAGTTTCCAGGCGAGGTTCATCGCGTCGCGGATCCCGGCGCCCATCCCCTGTCCGATGAACGGGGGTGTGAGATGGGCGGCGTCGCCGAGTAGGAACACGCGCCGGTCGCGCCATCGGTCCGCGATTTGGGCTCGAAAGGTGTACTCGGCCACGCGGACAAGTGTCAATTTGTCGACCGGTGTGTTCCGTGTCCACGGCGAGATGAGGGGTTGCAGTCGAGCCATGTCGCGATAGTCGTCGGCGGTCTCGCCGGGTTCGAGCCGGAACTCCCAGCGGTAGCGAGTGTGTCCGATGCGCATGTATGTTGCCGCGCGCACCGGGTCGCACACCTGGTGGGCGCCCTCCCACACGCCGAGGTCGGCGGTGGTCGCGACGTCGACAACCAACCAGCGTTGGTCGAATTTCAGGTCCCGCATCGTTGCCTGAATCTGGTTTCTGACCAGGCTGTTGGCGCCGTCGCAGCCGAGGACGTATCTGGCCTGCACCGATTCCTGCACACCGGTGTTTCGGTCGGTGAAGTCGACGCGAACGCTGTCGGTCGTGTCGTCGGCCAGCCCGGTGACCTCTACGTTGCCGCGCACGGACGCCTTCGGGTGCCGGGTCAGGTTGGCGCGCAGGATCTCCTCGAACTGCGGCTGGTCGAACATGTTGGCCTCAGGGTAGCCGTGGACGCCCGGACCGGGGTCTCGGTGGAACTCGGTGAGAACGCGCATGTTCCGGTCGACAAGTCGCAACCCGAGGCACGGCCGGGAGATCGCAGCGAACTCTTCGGCGATCCCGAGGTGCGCCACTATCCGGTGGATCTCACCGTCGAGGTGGACTGCCCGCGGCTGCGCGTAGACGCCCTCCCAGCGCTCCAGTAGCAGGCACTCGACACCGTACTGAGCCAGCAGCGTGGCGGCGGTCAGTCCGGTGGGTCCGGCACCGACGATGACGACTGGGACGACCCGTTCGCTCATCGGATCGATCCGAACAGGACTACGAGGTAGGCCACGATCGCTACGCCGACGACGATGGCGGGTGCCATCTCACGCAGTCCGTCACCGTTCCGTACGTGTGTGACGACGGCACCTACCATCAGGAGCAGCAGCCCGATGCCGGCGGCTGCGCCGAGCGCCGGCACGAGTCCGCCGATCACGAGACCGACGGCACCGGCGACCTCGAGCGCACCGATGCCCCGATACGTGCTGACGGGCATACCGACGTGGGCTGCCCGTTCCCGCATCGGCGCGGTTGCCGCTATCTTGCCGACGCCGAGCAGGAGGTAGAAGACTGCGAGGCAGAGTGCCAGAACTAGTGATGCGGTGGTCATGTGCGCACCGTGACCTTCCAATTGATCGCATATCGGTTCAAGATCGCCTTGACCGCCGGTTCGCTGGCAGTTCCGTCGATCTCGACGGTGGCAAGGATCGAACCGTCCTGGACGGACGCCTGGATGCTGCCGATGCCTGCGAGGGTGGCGAGGGCATGCTCGAGCTCGCGCCGTGTCGCGTCGGCGCGCAGAGCGAGTTTGTAGAGCTTGCCTACCGCCGTGACGGGCAACGCCGGGAGGATGGTGACCGCCTTGGGTGCCGCGGCCCGTTCGGGAACGCGCTCGCCCGCCCAGGCTTGCAGCTCGTGCGCGGTGACACCGGCGTCTGCGACGACGGTGACGTAGGCAACGGGCACTTCGCCGGCGTGGGCATCGGGGCGTCCCACCGCGCTGGCCGCGGTGACCTGTGGATGGGCCAGGAGGGCGTCTTCGATGACCGCTGGATCGATGTTGTGCCCGCCCCGGATGATGATGTCCTTCGCGCGTCCGACCAGGTAGAGGAAACCGTCGCTGTCGATGCGCGCCAGGTCGCCGGTGTCGAGCCAGCCGTCGACCAGTTTGCCCATGCCGTCGAGAACGGGTCCGTGTTCGTCGTGGCCGGAAACATAGCCGGCGAACACCGTCGGACCGTTGATCGCCAGCACTCCGGTGGCTCCGGTGGGCAGGTCGTCCCAGGTGCCGTCTTCCCGGACGCGTACCACCTTGACCTGCTGATAGGGCATCCGTAGCCCGACCGAGCCAGGTCGTGGTGCATCGGGAAAGCTGCGTGCACTCGCGCAGGTTGCCTCGGTCAATCCGTAGCCTTCGAGAAGGGGCACACCCGTGTGGTCCCGGAACTTCGTGGCGACCGCGGTCGGTAGAGGCGACGCCCCCACCATGGCGAAGCGCAGACTACTGATGTCGGCATCGACCGGGCGCTGCGCGAGGGCCGCGTAGACGGTGGGCACCGCGCTCATCGACGCGATGCGGTAGTGCTCGACGACCTTCCAGAATTCGTTGGACAGTGCCGGGTCGCGATAGCCGAGCGGGCCGGCCCACACCACACCCTGGCCCTTGAACAGCGGCGCCAGCAGCGTGACCATCAAGGCATTGACATGGAACAGGGGCAGGGCGGCGAATACGACGGAGTCCGAGTCCCACGACGAGTTCGCGGCCAGCATCCAGGCATCGGCGACCTCGTTGTCGTGGGTGTGGGCGGCCAGCTTCGGAACACCGGTGGTACCACCGGTGTGAAACAGTGCGGCCACGTCGCACCCGCCGGGGGGATCACCGACGAAGTGGGAGGAATCGATATCGGCCGCCAGCGCACTGAGATAGCCGATCCGCACTCCGTCGACCTCGGGCAGGTCCGCAGGCGCGTCGGCGGCGCCGGTGGGCCGCAAGGCCAACACGGCATCCACCTTCCCGCTCACGGCAATCTGGTGCGCGGCCTCCCATGTCTCGGGCGCAAGTTCCGGTCCGGCCGCGACGAGTACCCGGGCACCTGAGCGGCGCAACAATTCAGCGATGTGCTGTTGCGACTGCGCGGCGTTGATGGGAGCTGCGATGCCGGCAAGCTGTGCGGCGAGAGTAGCGGGGATCAACTCGGCGCAGTTGGGCGCCATCAGGGCGACGGCGTCGTGACGCCGCACGCCCAGACGATGGAGCAGGTTCGCGTAACGATGAACATCGTCGAGTAGTTCGGAGAAACTGCGCTGCACCGGCTCCCGCCACCGTGCGCCGTCGGGGAGGACGGTGAGCGCGAGGCGATCCGGCCACATGCGGGCCGCTCGGGTGAGCAACGCATAGGTGGACTCCGGAAGCCCCCGATCGCGCAGCGGCACGGCCTCGATCGTCGCGAGATCCGTGGGCGCCGCGTAATGCGGCCACAGCAGGTCGGTGGTCATCGGGCGTACCTCACCACCGTGCGCTGGCGCCCCAAGTCGATGGTCCCGTCGTCTGTGAAGACGGTGGCTTCGATGAGGTCTCCATCCTGCAGATAGTTCGAATTCTTGGCCTGGCTCGCGAAGAAGAGCTTCCATTTGACTGCGGGCGGTAGCAGGGAGGAGAGGATTGCGATCGGCTTCGGTGGGGCGCTCAGTGCCGTCCCGACCGGCGTTCCGGTGAGTAGCAAGTCCCCGGCATCGAGGCGCTGAAACCGGGTCAGCGCCTGCAAAGTCTCGGTCGGTTGGTAGATCATGTCGGCAACGGTCATGTTCTGGCGCGGCTTGCCGTTGACCCAGAGCCGCAGACGCAGGTCGGTGAACCGCTTCAGTTCGTCGCCGTCCAGCAGTACCAGCGCGGGGCCGACCGGGGTGAACGTCGGGTATGACTTGCCTTCGTAGAACTGCGTTTTCGGAAGCTGAATGTCGCGCGCGGAGATGTCGTTGGTGACGACCAGCCCGGCAACGTAATCGGCGAGATTGTCTGCGGTGATCGCCGACCCGACCGGGATGTCGCGGGCGAGGACGAGCCCGATCTCCACCTCGTAGTCCAGTAGCCGGACATGGGCAGGACGGATCACGTCGTCGTTGGGGCCGCTGATCGATCCGGAGGTCTTTCGGAAGAAGGTCAACGGAATGGTGTCGGGGTTCATCCCGGAGTCCTCGACGTGCGAGGCGAAGTTCGTCATCTGTGCGACCACCCGGCAGGGGGCGGTGACCGGGGAGAGCAACGAGAGGGTCTCGACGGGCACGGCGCCCTTGCTGGACGCCGCGGCCTCGACGGCTGGTCGGTCGGCCAGCAGTTGGGCGGTGGTGGTGGCCTCGGTGTCTACCCGTGCGGCGCCCGTGGGTGTGTCGACCCACCAGGCGTCGGCGGTGCGGAGGACGGAGATGGTCATGAGCTGGCAACTTTCAGAAGGCCGCGGAGGCGGTGGAGGTCGAATTCGTTGTCGGCGCGCAGCGCGTTGACAATGGCGCGCAATTCCTGGAGTGATTCCCGACCGGGGTTCAATCCGAGGAAGTCTTTGGTGGCGGGCGGCCCCCACTGGGCGAGTCCGGACGCGGTCATCGGTGCCCAGCCCGCGTCGAGTGTGCTGTCGAAAAGATCGCCGTCGCTGAAGTGCTCGACCATGAATCCGTCGGGGTCGCGCCAGTAGTCGAAGATTTGGCTGCCCTGGATGTGCCGGCCGATGCCCCAGGACCGGCGGTAGCCCCGGTCGAGCAGGTATTCGCCTCCTGCAGCGAGGCAGTCGAGGTCGGCGACCTGATATGCCGAATGCACATAGCGGTTGGCCGGGCCGAGGACCATCGCGAGGGTGTGATGGTCGGTGGGCGTGGCGCCCCGGTCGCAGCGGATGAAGCTCATGGCCGGGCCCCGGGCCCGTTGACCGGGGTAGTACAGGAAGTCGCTGACGATCAGTCCGAGGTACTCGAGGTACCAGTTGAGTGTTTCGAGGTACGTCGTCGTCTGGAGCACGACGTGACCGAGCCGTTGCACGGTGGCCGGCGCACGGGGTGGCCGCTGAGGGGCGTTCACCCGCCCGCGGTCGTGTCCGAAATTCAGTGGGAGCGGGGCCTGATCGGACAGCGCCGGCAACTCGAACGTGTCGGACACAACGCGGACT
Source organism: Rhodococcus sp. G6(2025) (assembly GCF_058628105.1). NCBI lineage: Bacteria > Bacillati > Actinomycetota > Actinomycetes > Mycobacteriales > Nocardiaceae > Rhodococcus > Rhodococcus sp. G6(2025). The sequence goes on along the minus strand of NZ_CP179750.1, from coordinate 4,772,831 downwards.
CCCAAAGCGCTGGGATCTGTGAGATCGACCGTGATCCCGCCCAGACTCTCGGGGAGGGGCGCGACCGCACCTCCGACCGCGTCCGCCAGTCGCAGCACGTCGGTCGAGTCGGCTGCCCGGAAGGCTGGACCGACGAACCGCGACCGTGGGCCTCGGCGGATGAGCACGCAGGGCGAGCCGGGGTCTGTACCGCGCAACTGCAGTTCGTGTGCGGTGCGGAGCGCCGTCGTAAAACCGAAGGCATGGGCGAACGCCTCCGCCCGCTCGAGGTCGGGCTTCTCGAACTCCAGCCACGCGAGGTCATGCACCTTGATGATCGGCTCGGCGGCCCGCCCCCGGTGTTCGCCTGCCAGGGCGCCCTGCTCACTGTGCAGACCGGTATGCGGGTCATGGTGGACACTCATTGACCACTCCCTTCGATTTATGACGATATCGTCACTTACGACCATATCGTCAGTCAAGAGTATTTGAGGAATTCGTCAATATTGATGACGGGCGCTAGGGTGGGGCGAGGTCACGCGGATCAGGAGATGAGCGCGCAGGCCTGATCGAGCAGGTCGCCGAGCCACTGAAGCGCCTGGAACCGCGCGCGGCGCGAACCACTTCCGGGCCGAGGAGGAGCTCTTTCACGCGGTAGTGGAGGAGGCCCTCGACGGCCACGGGCAGACGCGTCGTCGACGGGATACGAATGGCTGGAATGGGATTGGTGCAAGGGTTGCTCGGACAAGGCAGATTCGAACCGATTCGCGTGGTGACTGAAGTGACTGGCGGGGCCGGCGAGACGAATCGGGAAGAGATTCCCGTGGAGCATGTCGTCGCGCTCCTGCGAGAGCGTGTGTACGGCGCGATGACGTGTTTGGCGACGCTCGCCGTCCTCGTCCGCTATACGGCTCCCGAGACGAGCCCATGGGCGCGGGTCATGGATGTCGCGGTGGCCACCGGCGGGCTCTGGGCGGCGAGCCTGCTGGCCGACTGGGTAGCACACCTCGGCGCGTACCACCGTGCTCCGCGCGGACGGGCAGCGCTGCGGATGCTCCAGGCGTCCGGCCAGATCGTGGAGGCCGCGGTCTTGCCCCTGCTGGCATTGGTCGCAGCCGCCTTCGGACTACTGAGCACATCCACAGCGATGTGGATAGCGATCTGGATCCTCGTCGTCGAGCTTGGCGTCATTGCTCTACTCGCCGTGCGAATGGCCCAATTACGTTGGTGGCAACAGCTGTTCACCGTCACAGGATTGGTCGGTGTGGGCGTTCTCGTGGTCGGGATCAAGATCCTCGGCCATTAGGCTGGATCGATGTGGCGACTGCTCGCGGAGTGGAGCAGTCGCCGAGTTTGAGGAATTCGTCAATATTGATGACGCGCGGGTAGTGTAGGGCAAGGTCGGACGGATCAGGAGAAGGGCACGCAGGCATGACCGAGCAGATCGCCGATGCACCGAACCGCCTGGAACGGCGCAAGGCGCGTACCCGCGCCGCACTCGTACGCGCAGCCCAGTCTTTCATGGCGGCAGGGAAACTGACCGCCCCGATTCTCGAGATCACCCAGGCCGCAGATGTCGGAATGGGGTCGTTCTACAACCACTTTCAGACCAAGGAGGAGCTCTTCCACGCGGCAGTGGAGGAGGCCCTCGACCGCCACGGCGCGGTGCTCGACGAACTGACCGCAGATCTGGACGACCCTGCCCAGATCTTTGCGCAGAGCTTTCGTCTGACCGGACGACTGCATCGCAGAAATCCCGAACTGAGCAAAGTTCTGCTCCGCGACGGGCCAAGTCTGGTCAACTCGGACAAAGGCCTCGCGCCGAGAGCCCGCCGCGACATCGAGGCAGCAGCCCGTGCGGGCCGGTTCAGCGTGCGCGATCCCGAACTGGCCCTGACGATCACAGCAGGGGCCGCACTCTGCCTGGGTCAACTGCTGCACGACCACCCCGAACGTGACGACGCGGAGGACACCGACCAAATCACCGAGGATCTGTTGCGCATGTTCGGCATCTCGGCCGACGAAGCCCACGAAATCTGCCGACGCCCCTTACCCGACACCGACGATCAACCCCAAGGCGCAACCGCCACATAGCGTGTCCGCGTCGTCACGATGCTCGCACCGGACCCGTCCCACAATGGGGTTGGGCCGATCCCGGCGAGGGGCCCGTCGATATGCTGCACGCATCCTTAATGCTCACAGCGAAGAGACGGTGATCGAGTTGTCTGATGCGCAACGTGGCCAACCCGGACAAGCTGCACGCCGTGGTGGTCGGCCCGATCCTCCACGTCGGCGCGCAGTAACCGCGGACGCGCACATCGTGTTGCCGACCATCGACGGGCAGTCGTTCGCGTCGTTGCGCCGCCGGGCCACGCCGAGGGCGGAGCGGTACGCGCTCGGCAAACGCCTGCGCAAGCAGACACCGCGGTCCGCGCTCGGCGAGTGGCGCGCACCGGACGATCGCCCCGATGTGGTGGATCAGATCGGTGTGTCGCACCAGGGTCGGGTGGAATCGCTCATACCGGTCAGGGTGGGGCGGATGGCGGCCTCGCCGTACGGTTTTCTGCGCGGCACCGCGATCGTGATGGCCCAGGACCTCGCCGGGCTGCCGGCGACCGGAATCCAGCCGGTGATCTGCGGGGACGCGCATCTGGGCAACTTCGGGTTCTACGCCTCGCCGGAGCGCGACCTGGTGCTGGATCTGAACGACTTCGACGAGGCGCATCCCGGCGGCTGGGAATGGGACCTGCGCCGCTTGACTGCGAGCATCTGGGTGGCGGGCCGGCAGAACTCGGCGACCGAGGGGCAGTGCGAGAGTGCAGTGCAGTCCTGCGTCGCCACCTATCGCGAGCATGTGCGCTGGCTCGCGGAACAACCATTGCTGGCGCGCTCGTTCGAGCGACTCGACCTCGACCGGCTGCAGACGACGGCGTCGGACGAGTCGCTGCGCCACGAGATCACCCGCGCCGCGGAGCGGGCTCGGCGCCGCGTCAGCGACCGGGCGCTGCCCCGATTCACCGAGCAGGACGAAACCGGCCGGCGCATCGTGGAGGAGCCGCCGCTGATCACCCGGGTGCCCGAGGCGGAGGCTGAGCAAATCGCCGCCGGGCTCGACGAATACGTCACCACGCTGCCCAGCCACTGGGCACGACTGCTCAGTGGCTACACCGTCGTCGACGTCGCGCACAAAGTGGTCGGCGTGGGCAGCGTCGGACTGCGTGCCTACGTCGTGCTGTGCGAAGGGAGCAGTGCCGACGACGTGGTGTTCCTGCAGCTCAAGCAGGCACGTCGATCCGTCGTGGCTCGCTTCGTACACGGCGAGTCCGCCTGGCACGACCACCAGGGCCGGCGCGTGGTCGAGTACCAGCAGGCCCTGCAGACCGTCAGCGATCCGTTGCTCGGCTGGACCACGGTGGAGGGTCGGCAGTACTACGTGCGGCAGTTCCGGAACATGAAGGGCGCGGTCCCGATCGACCACCTCAGCGCGGCAGCGCTGACCGACTACGCCGGCATCTGCGGGCGCCTGCTCGCGAAGGGCCACGCGCGGACCAGTGGTGCGTCGATGATCGGCGGCTACGTCGGGAAGTCGGACACGCTCGACGTCGCACTGAGCCGCTTCGCGCACGCCTACGCGGATCAGACCGAACGCGACCACGCGACTTTGGTCGACGCGGTGAAGCGGGGGAAGTTGCCGTGTGAGCCGCCGACGTGAATCGGTGCGTATTTGTCGTCCGGCTTCGCTGCGGCCACCCTCTGGTCGCCCGCCCGTTTCGGCTTGGTGCGGACTCGTAGGTGCTGCCGTCTTGTGGTGGTACTGCTGCCGTCTTGTGGTGGTACGCCCTCCAAGCCGTTCACGATCTGCACGGCCGGCTACCAGCCGAACGAGTTCCATTCGATACGGATCGACATGGTCTCGGTTTACCGATCATGATTGGACTGGTCGTTGGTGGCCTCTTTTCGGAGCCGCAATCGGGGCACTCGTTTCCATGACGGGTTGGAATCTCGTACCGAGAGAACGCACGCGCGCTTGTATCCAAATCATGAGGCTGTCACTCGACTGGTGAAGCTGCCGTGGAATCCGGGGAAGAAGTGCCGGTCCAACCTGGCGACGGCGATGGGTGCGCGGGAGGGGTCGCGGGCGTCGAGAACCACCAGGGCGGAGCGGTGCTCGGCAGCAGCCGGTCGGCCTGCACGAGCCCGCCCACGATAGTGAAGGCAGTTCGGTTCGCTGGCCGCTCGGCTTCGCTACACAGGCTCCGACATCGATCCTTTCCGCTCCACCCGCCCCGAGCACGTTCCCGACAGTGGTCGGCCGGCCGTCACGTCCGGCTTCTCCCCACTCTTCGGGAGACGAGCGCTGATCGTAGATCAGTCCTTCGCTTCGCGGACGTCCTTTCCCTGCTCGGCGAACGCCTTGAAGTCCTGCATGTGCTGTTGCGACTGCTTGCGGAAGGCGCCGGGCATCAGGAGCCCCACCAACCGCATCAGCAAGCCGCTGAACCGGTATTCGCTCTCGCTCACCCAGAGCGTCATCCCCGGACCGGCTTCGGTCAGCCGGTCGCGCACGGCGCTCCACATGCCCACGCCGACGATCTCGCGGTCGAAGTGAACGACGCTCCCCTTCGGAATCCCGCGCAGGTCTGCCGGTTCCCGACGCGTGATGGTCTCGGTGCACTCGATCTTCTGCTTCCCCATCTGCATCACGACCCGCGATGTGGTACCGACCTGCCCGTGCACCCCACTCAGCGGCTCGTGCAGCACCAGACCCCGCAGCCACCTCGGCAGGTGTGCCGAGTCGGCGAGCAGCTGTGCCACTGTCTCCCGCGGCAGGGCGATCTCGATCGAGACGGTGTTCTTCATGGCGGAGCGCTCCTGGGTCCCGAGTAAAGAGGCCCACGCTAGCAGCCTCGCTTCATATTATGAGGTCACGGCATGTTCAACGATCCCCCGGTGCGCGTGGTCGCGGCGGGTGTCGCCCTGTCAGCGGAGGGCGAGGGCGCGCTGCGGCCGGCGTCGCACACGGCGACGTGCGGCTCGCCGAAGCGGTTGTCCACCACGAAGTGGGGGCCCTGGGGCGGCACAGTTGCTCACCGCCGTGTCGTACGTCGGTTCCTGGCATCGGAAGCGCGGGCGGCGGCTCGTGGCGTTCTACGCGGTCATGTACCACGCCGCACTCCGACCGGCCGAAGCCGTGGGCCTACGCGAGAGTGACTGTCACCTGCCGTAAACCGGGTGGGGGCGCCTCACCCTGCGCGGGACGCGGCGCCCCGTCTCGGGGAAGCAGTGGACGGACTCCGGGGCACGACCCCACCGTAAGCGGGTGGGCGCATCGCGCAGATGACTCCAGCCACGCTGTTTCCGAAGACGTCTGCACAAGCGGCCGACTCCTCAGGAGTCCGTGCAGTGAACTATCGACACTGACAGCGGAGGCGAAGGTGCTCGTCGATCAGCGAAAGAGCCGGGATCTGCTCGCGGCCGGGTGTGTAGTGGTGCGGCTACGGGAAGACGCTTTGCCGTCCCTAAGCGTTCGACCATCCCCACTGCCGGGAAATACGGGTGCACTCGATGGTGCCGCGTCCCCGCAAGGTCATGGAAGACATCCGCGACTGGATGCGGGGACTACCAACCGGCCGATAACACGTGGATGGATGGATATGGATGGAGGGGTGTTCACCTATGGCGAGCGGTGATGTGGGGCTTGGTAGCTCCATGAACTGACTCGCCGGTAATCACGCGTACGAGGGGCTACTGATCACACCTGATTCCGCTTGCTGCGGGCACGTTCGCGCACTCCAGGCGAACGGGTGGTTGCTGCAGATGGTTCTGGTGGGCGCAGTGCCGGGGGAGTGGAGTGAGTGGAGTGACTGCTGAAAAAACCTTTCCAGCGTCTCGACCAAAAGGCCAGGTGAGCACACTTTTGCTCGGCAAAATCCCGTCCCAGTGCCTCGACCGTGGATTTCGTGCAGGTGAGGGCCGAAATGGCCGTGACGAACGGCGCCGGGGCCGCTCGATAACAGCACAGCCGGTGATCGCGAAGTTGATCTTGTGTGAACACTGATACTGATCGGAACGGCATTCGGGCTCGGCGCGGGCCTGGTGTGTACCAGTCTGTTTGCCCGGTGGTTGTCGCACCCGGTGCGCTTCACCACGGGGTACGTCGGGTCTAGCGCCTTGCACATGGAATCGGTTGATCCCATGCCGTTCCTGGTTGCCGGCCTGATTGTCAGTGCGTGCCTCGGCGCGTTCGCCGGTTACGCAGCCGCCCAACGCGGTTGGCGGCTGACCCGACACGGTGCCCGATGACGGAGTGCTCGGATGTTCCGGTCCCGGGTCCACGGGGTGAGAACACCGCCCGCGACCGCCGCCTACACCGGGCGTCGGCTCCTTTATGGACGGTGAGCAGCAGGTGATCGAACTGGGTGCGCAGACTCGCGCCGGAGTCAGACGCGGAGCCGGGTATTTGGTCTGCGGGGAGCGCCAAACGCGAACGTCGAACGCCCGGTCGCTGGGGATGCCGTAGACCAGCATCAACAACACCCTCGGCCTGCTCGCTCGACGCGGCAGCGAGAGGATCCTCCACTGAATGATGTTGAAATCCCGCCGCACTCAGCTGACAAATTCGGCTGGAACCTACAGAGGTCGCCCGATGGTGGGTCCTGCCCACGCGCGAGTCAGTGATTCCTCCATCGGGTGGACGGCTTCCTGATGACGATCGGATTGACCGGGGCGCCGGTTCCTTCGACAACCTTCAATGGTGCTGCGGTGTAGAGGAACGAGTACTGGCCGTCGCCGTTGCAGTCCTGGGCCAGTTCGTGCAGGGCGATGATCTCGGCGAAGGTGATTCCGAGGTTGCGCATCAGTGCGTTGTGCAGCGTCAGCCAGACGCCGGAGACCGGGTCGTGGGTGACTTCGTTGGCGATCGTGTCGGTGACGAGATTCGGGATTTCCAGGTCGTTGAACCACGCGACCAGCTCGGGTGAGTACGTCAGACCCGGCTCGTTGAAGTTGTCGTAGAACTCCTCGCGCGGGGTGTTGTAGAAGTATTCGAGCCATCCGGTGTGGACCACCAGGATGTCACGCTTGCGGATCTCGACGCCTTGCTGGGCGACCGGCACCGCCGAGATACACCACGGTCCATGATGTTGACCCGTCGCGCCGGTCCGCGAGGGCCGAGGAAGGTGGGATCCCCCTTGGGGTTGCCGATCTGCACCTGCAACGTGAACGTCTTTCCCTGCCTGACTTCGGCGACGCCGACGAGCGCTTCGCGGGAGCCGAGGTAGTTCAGTGCGCACACCTCGTCGTCGGACCCCCATTTGCCCCAGTTCTTTGGCTGGTCCTCGAGCAACTCGGTGGTGGTCGGAACCCTCGTCGTGCGTCCTGTGTCGGACATGATGGTGACACCTTGGAAGCGGGGAGAGAATCGGTCGGCATTCGGCGACAACTGGTGCTCGCTCTGCGGCTAGGCCATTGGTGCGGGTGCGAAGACGGTGGCGAGGCGGCTGATCGTCCGAGCTCGGGCGAGTTTCGGCAGGTCACTGCCGTTTTCGATGCGCGCACCGTCGACGCCGAGTCGGTCGATGATCTGGCGGGCCCAGTCGATGTCGGTGTCGGTGGGGCTCAGTGCGCGGTTGATGACGGGGGCTTGTCCGGGGTGCATGCACAGCTTGCCTGACATGCCCATGGTGCGGGTCACGGTGAGGGCGTCGGTGAGCGGATCCTCTGCGGTGGTGAGGGTGGGGCCGTCGATGGGGCCGGGCAGACCCGCTGCCCGGCTTGCCACCACCAGCCGTCCCCGGGCATAGGACAGGGCCGGCGCGAGGTCGGCGGCCCCGGTGTCACGGCGGAAGTCATTGCTGCCGAAGGCGATCCGGAAAGTCGGCTGTGCGGAGGCGATGTCGTAGGCGCGTTCGATGCCCAGTGCCGATTCGACGAGTGCCATAACGGGGGTCCGGGCGGGCAATCGGGCGGCGGTCTCGGTGACGTGTTCTGCCGACTCGCATTTGGCGAGCATCACACCCAAGAGCCCGGGTGTTGCCTCGAGTGCGTCGAGGTCGCGGCTCCAGTCCTCGCTTTCGGCCGGGTTGATGCGGACCCAGCCGGTGCCGCCGCGAGAGAACCAGAGGTGGAGGGCTTCTCGTGCCGTGGGTCTCGCGGAGGGGACGACACCGTCTTCGAGGTCATAGATGACGGCGTCGGCCGCTCCGGCGTTGGTCTCGGTGAAGTGTCTGCTGTGGGCGGCCGAGACGAGCAGCCACGATCGGGCATCGGCGGCGGGGATGTCGGTATGGTTCTGCTGTGTCGATGCCATGGGGGTCCTCCGGTGGGTCGTCGTTGTTCTATCGGGACAGCCATCCACCGTCGACGGACAGGGCGGTGCCGGTGACGTACGAGGACGCGGCCGAGGCGAGGAAGACCGCCGCGCCGGCAAGATCCTCCGGCCGTCCCCAGACGCCGGCGGGAATGCGGCGCAGCATGTTCTCCGCCCGGGCGGGGTCCTCGCGGTGCGCGGCGGTGAACTCGGTTTCCATATAGCCGGGGGCGATTGCGTTGACTCGGATGCGGTGTGCGGCCCACTCGTTCGCGAGAGCTCGGGTCAGTCCGAGGATGCCGTGCTTGGAGGCGGCGTAGGACGGGACCTCCATCCCGCCTTGGAAGGAGTTGATCGAGGCGATGTTGATGATGCTGGCGGCGGCGTTGTCGTCGAGGGCGGCCCGTGCGAAGGCCTGGCTGAGCAGGAATGGGGTGGTGAGGTTGAGGTCGAGCACGGCCGACCAGTCCGTGGGCGTGGTTTCGGTCGCCGGCCCACGGCGGATGATGCCGGCGTTGTTGACCAGGATCGTCGGATGCGGGAACTCGGTCCCCGCCCAGGACATCAGCTCTGTCGCGGTTTCCGGCGTCAGGTGACCGAGGTCGGCGGTGCGGGTCGAGCACCGGACTCCCCGGGCACGCACCTCCTTGGCGACCTGGTCGAGGTCGCCGATGTCGACGGCGACGATGTCGGCTCCTGCTTCCGCGAGAGCGATGGCCAGTGCACGGCCCAGGCCGCGCGAGGCCCCGGTCACGAGGGCGGCGTTGCCGTCCAGGCGGAACAGGTCCAGGACCGGGGTGTGGACAGGTGCGTTCATGCGAGAGCTCTTTCTACTCGGATCGGGAGACGACTGGTGGCCGGGCCGGTGTGCGGGGTGAGCACCGCACACCGGCCCGGCGGCTATCAGGTGCGGGTGGCCTCGTCGAGGACCCGGTCGTGTTCGAGGGAGGTGCGGGCGGTTTCCTTGGCGGCGATCACGGCGATGATGGTGATCACGGCCAGGACGGCGAGGTAGATGCTGACGGCGATGGTGTTCTTTTCCTCGACGGTGCCGAGCAGTGCGACCGCGATGACGGGGGCGAGGCCGCCGGCGAAGACGGACGCGAGCTGGTAGCCGAGGGAGGCGCCGCTGTAGCGGACGCTGGTGCCGAACAGTTCGGAGAACATCGCCGCCTGCGGCGCGTACATCAGGGTGGTGAAGATCAGCCCGATGAAGATGGCCGCCGCGATGACGGTTTGGTTTCCGGTGTCGATGAGGGGGAAGAACACGAAGCCCCAGATGCCGGCACCGACTGCGCCGGTGAAGTACAGCGGTCGCCGGCCGACCCGGTCGGACAGGGCGCCGATGATCGGGGTGAGGAAGAACTGCGCGACGGAGGCGATCAGCACACCGGCGATGGCGGCGCTCTTGGGCATATCCAGGTAGGTGACCATGTAGGTCATCACCACGACCGTGAAGATGTAGTACGAGGTGTTCTCCACCAGCCGCAGGCCCATCGCGATGAGGACCTCGCGGGGGTATTTGCGCAGGACCTCGATGATCGGTGCGTGCTCGGCCTTGTGGTTCTCGAGGGCTTTCTTGTTGGCGGCGAAGACCGGGGATTCTTCGATGCTCAGCCGGATCCACAACCCGATGAGAACGAGAACGGCGCTGAGCAGGAAGGGAATTCGCCAGCCCCAGGAATCGAAGGCTTCGTCGCTCTGGAACATGGCCAGCACCCACAGCACCACCGCGGAGAGCAGGTTCCCGAGGGGTACGCCGGCCTGGGTCCACGACGTCCAGAAGCCGCGGCGGTCGTTGTCGCCGTGTTCGGCGGCCATCAGGACCGCTCCGCCCCATTCGCCGCCGACGGCGAAGCCCTGCAGTAGTCGGCAGCCGATCAACAGCAGTGGTGCGGCCATACCGATGCTCGCGAAGGTCGGCAGCAGGCCGATGGCGAAGGTCGCGGCGCCCATCATGAGCAGGCTGACGACCAGCATTTTCTTGCGTCCGAGTTTGTCACCGTAGTGGCCGAAGACGATTCCGCCGAGCGGGCGGGCGAAGAAGCCCACCGCGAACGTGGCGAAGGCGAGCAGGGTGGCGGTGGCCGGTTCGCTGTCGGGGAAGAACAGGGGCCCGAAGACGAGCGCGGCGGCCGAGCCGTAGAGGAAGAAGTCATACCATTCGACGGCCGTGCCGATCATGCTGGCGAAGGCGACCTTGACGATCGAGGTGCGCCCGGCCGCGTGGGTAGCGGGTTCGGCCGCAATGTCGGGTGTGGACATGGCGTGTCCTTTCGGGACAGGGGTGGGGTCCGGTGTGGTCATGGGACGAGCACGACCTTCATGTCGTGGCCGGCCGCGGCGCGTTCGAGCGCCGAAGCCGCATCAGTGAGGGAAATTTCGGTCACCAGTTGTGGCCACGGTGTCGGGTCGGCGGCCATCGCGTCGGCTGCGGCCCGGTAGTCGACCTTGGTCGATCCGTAACTGCCCTGCAGGCGAATCTCCTTGCGGGTGACGGCGTTGAAGTCGACCGGTCCGGTGCGGGCGAACAGGCCGACGACGGAGATGGGGCTGCCGGGCAGGACCGCGGCGATGGCGGCGTCGAGCGCGGCCGTCGAACCGGAGGCGTCGACCCAGGCGGTGGGGATGAACGGTAGCTCGTCCCGGCCGGCGATCACGGTGCGTAGACCGAGCGCGCGGGCGAGCGGCAATCGCGCGTTCTCATCGTTGCCGACCCCGGAGAGCACGACGTCGTGGCCGCGCTGGGCGAGGACGAGGGCGGCCATTGTTCCGATCGGTCCGGGCCCGGACACCACCACCCTGGTGGGGCCGTCGGCGGCGTTCTCGATGTGCGCGACGGCGCGGCAGGCGACCGACAGTGGTTCGGTCAGCGCCAGGGTCGACGCCGGCAGATGCCGGTCGACCTCGACGAGGCGGACCTCGGGGACGACGAACGATTCGGCGGCCGCGCCGTCGAAGGACAATCCGAGCACGGTGCGCCGGGGGCAGATCTGCCGGAAACCACGCTCGCACAGATCGCACACGCCGCAGCCGTCGATGGCAACGGGGACAACGCGTTTGCCGAGCCAGGTCGGGTCGGCGCCCTCGCCGAGGGCTTCGACGTATCCGACCGCCTCGTGTCCGAGCACGACCGGGGGGCGGATCCATTCGTAGCCGGTGTCGTGACGCCAGGCGTGCACGTCGCTGCCGCACAGCCCGCAGGCCTCGGTGCGAACCCGCACCTGTCCCGGGCCCGGTTCGGGCTTGGGCAGATCCTGCACCAGGACGTCGTGGGGAGTGGCACTTCTCTTGGTCAGAGCTCGCATGGGGAACCTGCTAACTTTCGCCCGCTGCCGGGCTGACGGATGAAAGAGGGTGAGATGCCGGCGGACACCGCCCCTGAGTGCCGAGGGCACTCGGTGTGGTTGCGCCATGTCAGGCGGTGTCCGCCGCAGTGTCAGCGGATGAAGCGGTCGACGTAGTCGGCGCCGAGACCGATTTTCTCGTAGTGCGCGCGGGCTTTCTCGATCTTGCTGAACACATCCTCGATGCCGACGGTGTTGCCGTCGACGTCGACGTAGATGTACGCACCGCTCACGTGGAACAGGGTCGCCATCTCGGTCACGTCTTCGGGGACCTCGAGGGTGTGGATGTCGCCGGGCGGCTCGAACGCGTAGGTGCCCTCTTCTGCCCACCAGTCGTACTCGAGGTAATGCCAGCGGCCACGCAGGGTGAACGCGTGCACTGCCCCGGCGTGCCGGTGGCGGGACAGGATGCCCGAGCGGCGCACCCGCAGAATGTTCACGAAATAGCCCTGACTCGCCGACAACACCAGCGGGCGGAACTCGACATCCTGCGACTGCGGAACCCACAGCCGCTCGTCACAGTCCAGATCCAGTGCACCCGGAACGATCAGGTCGTCACTCATCCCGTACGGCTTCGGACCCGTGTAGGGCACAGCCTCTTCATTCTTCATCTCAACGGTGGAACTCACGATGCTCTCCTTTCGCTTAATCGCATAAGTGACGGTACATCGTTGTGTTCCAACGCACAAGCGGTGATGTTTCAGGGCTTCAGCGGGCCGTTAACTGGATAAATGAGCCAAGGCCGGGCAGTCGTCGGAGTTCTTAAGTAGTCATTGGCGGATTTACGGGTAACTTAAACGAATCAGTGCTGCCGCTTGTGCAGGACTCTTCGCGGCGTCACCTCCTGGAAGCATTACTTAACCGCGTAAGCTGGCACGCGTGACTGATACGTCCCGCGGCGCAGGCAGTACGTCCAACGGTGGCCGCTCCCGGCGAGTGACGATGAGCGATGTCGCCCGCAAGGCGGGGGTGTCTGCTGCCGCGGTCTCCTATGCACTCAGCGGGGCGCCCGGGGTCAGCGACGAGAGCCGCCAGCGGATCCTTGCCATCGCCGAGGAGATGGGGTTTCGACCCAGCAGGATCGCCCGGGAACTGCGCTCGGGAACCACGAAAGCAATCGGGTTACTCCTGGCGGACATCGCCAACCCGTTCTACACCGAGGTCGCCGGGGGAGTGGTCGCCGCCGCCGCCGAAGAAGGCTACGAGGTGTTCGTCTCCCACGTCGGCGTGGACGGTTCGCGGCAATCGGACGTCGCGTTCGCGCAGGTCGACCGGAACTGCAGCGGCCTGATCTTCACCTCGCTCGTCGCCGCCGACAAACCACTCCTCGACAAGCTCCGCCACGAGAACATCCCCGTCGTGCAGCTCTACCGGCAGATCGAAGACGAACCGTCCGACTGGGTCGGCATCGACGACTACTCCGCCTCCTTCGAAATGGCCTCCCACGTGGTTGCCACCGGGCGTCGCAAGGTCGCCATCCTCGGCGGCCCGGACACCTCGAGCGTGTCGGTCAACCGCATGAACGGATATCGTGACGCCTTGGCCAAAGCGGGTTTGCGCGCGGTCAACGAACCCGACGTGTGGGGGGAGTTGACCCGACCGGCCGGTGCATTGCGCGCCCGAGCACTCTTCGCCGAACACCCTGAGATAGAGGCCGTCGTCTGCGGTAACGACATGATCGCGCTCGGCGTTCTCGACGTCTCCCGCGAAATCGGCAAGCGCGTGCCGGAAGACCTGGCGCTGACCGGGTTCGACGACATGAGCTTTTCCAGCGCCGGCCCCCTCCAGTTGAGCACCGTGACCGTGCCGCGGGATCTGATGGGCCAACGCGCCGCACGCATGCTTCTTCAACGTCTCGCCGGCGACAAGGGACCCGCACGCAAAGAGCTACTGCCGTACGGGATTCAGGTGCGAGAGACCACCGCACGACGCGTATAGGGCGCGCTCGGCCGAGAAACATTCGAACGTCGGAAGACACGCATCGCACCGAACCGCCCAGGCCTGCGGACTGTCATCTCCCGAGGACGCGCACGGTGGAACCCGCCAGTCCTTTCACTGTGATGCGGTCGCCCCCACCCCGCCGATTCGTCGAGTGGACCCCCTCGTCGGCGGACTCATCGCTCAGATTCGAGGTGCACCGTGACGCCAGGCAGAGGTCGGTGATCCTGTGCCTGTGCCTGTGCCTGTGCCTGTCGCTGCCGCGTGACGTACACGAGCCTGCGCGTAGTGGTCCGCGTTGGTGCGTATGGCAGCCAGTTCCTGTGTTGTCAGAGCACGCCGGACCTTTCCGGGGATGCCGGCGACGAGCGTCCCGGGTGGAATCTGCATTCCCTCGGGGATCAGGGCGTTGGCGGCGATCAGGGTGCCCGCCCCGACGCGGGCGCCGTTCATCACCGTCGCACCCATTCCGACCAGGACGTCGTCGCCGATCGTGCAGCCGTGCAGGATCGCGTTGTGCCCCACCGACACCCCTCTGCCGATGACGAGCGGGAACCCGGGATCTGCGTGGAGGACGCAGCCGTCTTGGATGTTCGTCCGCTCACCGATGTCGATCCTCTCCGCATCGCCGCGGGCCACTGCGCCATACCAGATACCCACCCCCGACCGGATTCGCACAGTTCCTACGACGGTGGCGTTCGGCGCGATCCACACACCCTCTGCGATGTCCTGATCGCCTGGGGTCAGGGAAATCCTCACCGCTGCAGCTCCTCGGTGTCGAGTCGCCGATGATTCGTGCCGGGATAAGGCTGGGCGGATGTGAAGTCGTTCTCGCCGATGCGGTGGACGTGGATGAGGTTGGTGGATCCGACGGTGTGTGGGGGTGAGCCGGCGACGATGACGACGAGGTCGCCGCGCCGGTAGCGGCCCAGTCGGAGGAGGGCGGTGTCGACCTGGCGGATCATCTCGTCGGTCGATTCGAGACGAGGAAGGTTTCGGTTCCCCAGGTGAGGGCGAGTTCGTTGCGCACCTGGGGTACCGGGGTGAATGCCAGCAGCGGCAGCGGGGTGTGGAGCCGGGCGAGTCGTCGCACGGTGTCCCCGGACTGGGTGAACGCCACCAGCGCTGCGGCGTTCAGGCGTTCGCCGATGTCGCGGGCGGCGAACGAGATCACCCCGCCGTGGGTGCGGGGAGTGTGGGTGAGGGCGGGGACGGTGGTGGATTGGTGTTCGACGGCGGAGAGGATCCGCGCCATCGTCGCGACCGTCTCGGTCGGGTAGGCGCCGACGGAGGTTTCACCGGACAGCATCACCGCGTCGGCGCCGTCGAGGACCGCGTTGGCGACATCCGACGCCTCGGCCCGGGTGGGGCGGGAGTTGTCGATCATCGATTCGAGCATCTGGGTGGCGACGATCACCGGTCGGGCGTTCTCCCGGGCGATCTGCACGATGCGTTTCTGCACCAGCGGCACCTGTTCGAGGGGGAGTTCCACCCCGAGGTCGCCGCGCGCGACCATGACGGCGTCGAAGGCGCGCACGATCGCCTCGATGTCGTCGACGGCTTCGGGTTTCTCGATTTTCGCGATGACCGGGACCCGGCGGCCGATCCGGTCCATCACGTCGTGGACCCGGTCGATGTCGGTGGGGGCGCGCACGAAGGACAGGGCGATCAGGTCGACGCCGAGCCGCAGGGCGAATTCGAGGTCGTCGATGTCCTTGTCCGACAGCGCCGGGACGGAGACGTCCATTCCGGGGAGGGAGACGCCCTTGTTGTTGCTGATCGGGCCGCCCTCGGTCACCCGGCACACGACGTCGTTGCCGTCGATGTCGAGGACGGTCAGTGCGATCTTGCCGTCGTCGACGAGGAGTCGGTCACCGGGCCGGGCGTCCTGGGCGAGGTGGGTGTAGGTGGTCGAGACCCGGTGGTGGGTGCCCGCGCAGTCCTCGACGGTGATCCGGACCTGTTCGCCGGTCGCCCATACCGCCCCGCCGTCGGCGAAGCGGCCGAGGCGGATCTTCGGTCCCTGTAGGTCCGCGAGGATTCCGACGGCTCGGCCGGTGTTGTCGGCTGCGGCGCGGACGCGGCGGTAGTTGGCTTCGTGGTCGGTGTGGTCGCCGTGGCTGAAGTTCAGTCGGGCGATGTCCATCCCGGTTTCGACGAGTGTGCGGGTGCGCTCGTCCGTGGCGGTGGCGGGCCCGAGCGTGCACACGATCTTCGCGCGCCGCAGTGATGACAGGGCGGTGGCGTCGAGGTAAGGGGTGGTGCGGCGTTCCGCAACTGCCGAGTCGAGAGTGGTATCCATTGGTCTCCTTGGAAGTCGCGGCTAGGGCGTGGGGGTAGGGGCGGGTGCGGCGTCGGCGCCGATCGTGCCGAGTCTGCGGGCCGGTCGAGAAGACCACCGGCCGTGGGCGATGCCCGCACCGGCCTGCTCCAGAAGGCTTTCCGCATTGGCCATGCAGCGGCTTTCGTCGGGTTCGAGATCGGTGAGGGTGTACACAGCATCCAAGCCGGCGGCGCGGGCGTCGTCGGCGGTGACGACGCAAC
Organism: Rhodococcus sp. G6(2025); assembly: GCF_058628105.1. NCBI lineage: Bacteria > Bacillati > Actinomycetota > Actinomycetes > Mycobacteriales > Nocardiaceae > Rhodococcus > Rhodococcus sp. G6(2025). Next base: position 4,756,715 of record NZ_CP179750.1, on the reverse strand, counting down.
GGCCCGCCACGGCTACCGCTGGTACCCCGACCTGCCGGGCGGCCCGGGCGACGCCGACGGGGCCCTTGCCGCGCAGGCTCTGCCCATCGAGAGATCCCTCTCCCACGACGACGCACGCCGCCCCCCGCACCACCTCGGAGAACGAGGTCAGTTCCAGGAGGAGGTCGATACCCGAGGTCAGCCGCGCTCCGAGGATCGCGGCCATGGCGAACGCCAATCCGCCTGCCGCCCCCACACCGGGCCGGTCCCGAACATCCCGGCCGACAGCCTGCTCGACCACGTCGGCCCAGCGGCCCAGTGCGTGATCGAGTCGGGCCACGGTGTGCGGGTCGGCACCCTTTTGCAGCCCGTAGACCGCCGCCGCGCCGTGCCGCCCGGTGAGTGGGTTGTCGACGTCGCAGGCAACGATCACCTCGATGTCCCGCAGCCGCGGATCGAGCGAATCGACGTCGAGGACGTCCGCGGCGGCCAGGTCCTGGCCGCACGGGTAGAGCGGGTCCCCGTCGGCATCGAGGATGCGCGCCCCGAGCGCACTCAGCGCGCCGGCGCCGCCGTCGGTGGACGCACTGCCGCCGACGCCGAGGACGATCCGCTGCGCCCCTCGGTCGAGTGCATCCACCATCAGCTGCCCGACACCGCGGGTGGACGCCGTCCGTGCGGTGGTGGGGGTCGGCCCATGGTGACCGAGGTGGGACAGGCCCGCCGCTGAGGCCATCTCGATCACCGCGGTATCACCCCGCAGCGCATAGGTTGCGGTGAGCGTCTGCTGCAGTGGCCCAGTGACCGGGCACGTGACGGCTGTGTAGCCCTGCCTGATCATCACCTCGACCGTGCCCTCGCCGCCGTCGGCGATCGGGAACTCGACCACCGTCAAGTTCGGTGCGGCGGAACGCAACCCGCGCGCGACGGCGGCTGCGGCGCACGCTGCCGTAGCGGAGCCCTTGAACTTGTCGGGCGCCACCACCACATGGCCGGTGGCCCTTAGTACGGACGGAGTACTCACCCGTTCCCCTTCGGTGCTCGAGAAGACCTGCGACATTGAGGAATCAGAACGCCACTGAGGACGAACCCTTGAGACCCAGATGCGCACGTGCCTCATCCGGTGTCGCGGGGGTGCGGTCGAACATCGCGGCCAGGTCCGCCACCTTCGTCACCAATTGCGCATTGGAGGTGGCCTGCTCGCGCTTGCTCACGCGGAGGTTGTCCTCGAGACCGACTCGAACGTTGCCGCCGAGCATCAAGGACATTGCGGCAAGGTTGAACTCACCGCGGTAGCCCACTCCGGCGGCCGACCAGGTGAACGAATCCTTGCCGAGAACACGCTCGGCAGTGCGCAGCATGTGGATGAGCTGGTCGGGTTCGGCGGCATTCGCACCGAGGACGCCGAGCACGAACTGCAGGTTGAACGGCGCCTCGAGTACCCCGTCCTTGACCAACTGCTCGAGGTTGTAGATCTGGCCGACATCGTAGACCTCGATCTCCGGGCGGGTATCGGACTGGCGCATCTGCTCGGCCATGTAGGTCATGTCGGCAAAAGTGTTCCTGAAGATGTAATCGGTGGTGCCCCCCAGGTATTCGCGCTCCCAGTCGGCGAACGGCAAATCACGGGCGGCGACAGGGAACAAGCCGAAGTTGAAGCTGCCGGCGTTGAAGGTGGCCATCTCGGGGCGGAACTTCAGGACCGAGGCGCGCTCTTCGACGGTCATCCCGCGGCCACCGCCCGTGGTGGGCTGAAGGACGGCGTCGGTGTGCTTGCGCAGCTCGGACAGGGCGCGTTCGAACAAATCGAGGTCGGCGACGGGGCGTCCGGTCGTTTCTTCGCGCACGTGCACGTGCAGGACGGAGGCGCCGGCCTCGGCGGCCTTGACACCCTCCTCGACGATCTGGTCGACGGTGATCGGGATGGCCTTGCTCTGGGCGGGGACGGTCATGCCGCCGGTCAGCGCACAGGTGATGATGACTGTGTCGTTCATGATGTTTCGGCTCCTGGATAGGGATTGGGTAGGGCGGGTGGTGGCGGTGTTGTCAGGCGGGAACGGTGGCCAGCGCCGTCAGGGTGTCGCGGCCCGGCGTGCGGAGGCCGCGTTCGCAGTCGTGCACGAGCTCGACGATGCGGGTGTTCAGCGGGCTGGGAATACCGGCGGATGCGGCGGTCGCGGCGACGCCGCCGTTGATGACGTCGACCTCGGTAGCCGCGCCGCGTTCGAGGTCTTGGAGCATCGATGCCTTGGTCGCCCCGAGTCGGTTCATCAGGATGGCCAGTGCGGCGTCGGCGCGACTGAGGTCGTCGCCGGACCGGACCACGAGCTGCTCGGGCCGGACGCCCACGATCTCGTCGAGATCGACACCGATTGCGGTCGCGACGTCGTATGCCTCGGTCCACAGCCGGTAGGCGACTTCCCGCCCGAGCGGATCGGAAACGATGTCGCGGTAGAGCAGTCCGGTGACCGCACCGAGTCCGGAGAAGGTGCTGTTGAGCAGCAGCTTCGACCAGATCTGCCCGACGATGCGGTGGGAGATGTGCACCTCGGCCGCCGCGCCGAGGATACGAGCCAGGCGCTCGATGCGTTCGGTACTGCGGCCGTCGACCTCCCCCACGACGAACGGTGCGACGGTGGTCTGGGCGAGATGACCGGCGCCGAGGTTCGTCGCGCCCCACTCGGTAATACCGATGACCAACCGATCCGCGCCGACCATGGCCTGAACATTGTTCTGTACCAGCCCGTTTCCGAGAGAGACGTAGGTGTCGACCAGGCCGCCACGGACGAGTGGGGTCAGTGCCACATCCAGATAGGGCGCCTTGAGGGTGACGAGCGCGTAGTCGAAGCGTCCCTCGAGGTCGTCGGCGGTATCGACGGCAGCGATCGTGATGTGCGAGGTGACGCCGAGTTCGTCGAACCGGAGACCGGGGGAGTTCATCAGCTGGACGTGTTCGGTGTTGGCGTCGAGTACGACGACGTCGTGGCCGGCGCGGGCGAGATGGGCGGCGGTGACTCCGCCGATGGCCCCCGCGCCGACGATGAGAATGCGCTCATTCATGCTTTGACCTGGCTTTCTTTCTTGTTGCCGTTCATCTGGGGGTCCTGGATTTTGAGGTTGAGGCTGACCGCGGCGCCGACGGCGACGAGGGCGATGACGAACCACAGCCCTGCCGACGGGTTGTCGGTGGCCGTTTCGATGAGTCCCATCGCGAAGGGGCCCACGAAGCCGCCGAGGATGCCGAGGGTGTTGACCAAAGCCAATCCGCCCGCCAAGGCGGCGCCGGCGAGGCGGGACGCGGGCACGGCGAAGAGAATCGACTGGACGACGAAGAAGGTGGCGGCCGCGATACAGAATCCGACCAGGGCCAGTGCCGGGCTCGAGACGGCACCGATCGTGAATCCGACGACCATGGACGTCATTCCGCCGAAGAGGATCTTGCGGGAGCGTCGACCGTCGGTGGCGTACCGGGGCAGGACGAGGGTGCCGATCGCCGCCGCCACCCACGGGAGGGCGGTGAGCAACCCGATGGTCAGGTCCGACATCTCCCCCCACTCGCCGATGATGCTGGGTAGGAAGTAGGTGAGGCTGTAGACCGCGATCTGATGCGTGAAGTACACCGCGATGACCAGCAGAATCTGCTTGTCCTTGAAGACGCCGGCGAACGAGTGCGTGCCCGAGGCGGCGGCGCCCTCCTGTTGTTCCTTGGCCAGACGGGCGGTAAGGTCGCGGGCCTGCTTCGGGTCGAGCCACTTCGCGTCGAGAGGACCGTTGGGCAGGTATTTGAACACCACGACGGCAAGGATCACTGCCGGAATTCCCTCGAGGACGAACATCCACTGCCAGCCGTGCCAGCCGAACAGCCCATCCAATCCGAGCAGTGCGCCACCGATGGGCGCTCCCAGGATGTTTGCCAGGCAGACCGCGACCAGGAACGACCCGTTCGCGCGGGCACGTTGTTCCCGGCCGAACCAATAGGTGAGGTAGAGCATCACGCCGGGGAACAGCCCCGCCTCGGCCGCACCGAGAAGCACTCGCAGGATGTAGAAGGAGGTGGGACCTTCGACGAATGCCATCGCCGCCGAGAGCAGACCCCACGTGACCATGATGCGGGTGATCCACAGCCGGGCGCCGACTCGGTACATGATGAGGTTGCTCGGCACCTCGCACAGCGAATACGCGAGGAAAAACAATCCCGCACCCAAACCGTATGCGGCGGCGGAAATTCCCAGATCGGCTTCGAGATGATGTTTGGCCAGGCCGATGTTGGTGCGGTCGATGAACGCGATGATGTACGCGGCGATCAGCAGCGGCATCAGTTTGCGGAAGATGAGCCTGTTCAGTTCTTCACCGGGAGGCGCGGAGGCCGCCGGAGTGTGGTTTTCAGACATGGCAAAGCCCTTCTCAGGGTGTCGAGAGGTGGTCCCCGTGAGCGGAGCGCTCCGGAGAACTCGGTCGGGAGGACCCCCGGATGGTGTGAGAAACGACAGTCCGGGTGGGGAATGAAGTTGGTTCTGGCACGCTCGGGAGGCGGGCCCGGCCACTAGGGGGTGGCCGTGGGATCCTTTCGTGGGCATCCGCAGGTGATACCGATGCGGAGTTGGTGGGCGCGAAGAACGGACTGGTACGAGCCCCCGGCACCGTCGATCCGGCGGGTGAGAAGCTCGAGAGCCTGCTCGGCCATCTCTCGCCGCGGCTGGTTGACGGTGGTCAATTCGACCAACGGGGAGGCTCCGGGGAAGAGGCCGTCGAAACCGGTGACGGCGACATCACCGGGCACGGTGATCGAGTGCGCACGCAGGGCGCTGATCGCGCCGAGCGCAATAGCGTCGCTGCCACAGACGATCACCCTCGGGAGGGCCTTGTGCGCGAGGAGTTTTTCGACCGCCGCATAACCGCCCTGCTCACTGAGGTAGGTGCTGATGCGATGCGAGGCGATACTGCGAATGCCATGAGCTTCGGCAGTACGTGTAAACCCCTCCTCCCGGGCGGCAGACGCACTCGAGGTGCGCGGCCCTACAATCGTGACGATGTCCCGATACCCGTGCCCGACAACGTGTTCCATCATCTCCGACGCCGCAGCTCGGTCATCGATTCCGACGAAGTCGGCCTCGACCCGTTCGATGCGCCGGGACAGCTGGATCAGCGGGATACGGGCGCTGCGCAGCGACCGGACGACGTCACCGTCGTCGGGGTGCAGGACGGTGACCACGACACCGTCGACGTGCCGTGCGATCATCGCGTCCACGACGGACCGCAGCGTGTCGGGATCTTCCTGCGTGTGGGCAAGGAACACCTCGTACCCGCGGGCGCGGGCGGCGTCGATGGTCCCCGCCGCGATCTCGGTATAGAACGGGTTGGCGATATCGGTCAGCACGAGCCCGATCACCCGGGACTGATGCGAGCGGAGACGGTTCGCGCGGGCACTCGAGGTGTGTCCGAGCTCCTCCGCGACCTCGAGAACCCGTTCCCGAGTCTCCTCCGACACCCCCGATCGCCCGTTCATCACGTAGGAGACGGTGGCCGGCGAGACGCCGACCGCACGCGCGACATCGGCCGCGGACACCCGAGGGGGCCGCTGCCTGCCGCTGCCTACATTGGCTGTTCTCACTGGTTCACCTCCTCCTCACTGATCGGATACATCGACGTTAAGTGTGACCCGAATCATTAAGCAACGTTAAGTTGAAAGACTCCCTTGGCGCCCGTTGGAGGGGCCGTGACCGCGCATGCAGAGCGTGCCGAAGTGACGGCAAGGGTCAGACGGTTCGCGAATGATGCACGTCACAACTTAACGTTGCTGAACTTGACCGGTGCTTCTAGCGTTCTTCCCCGCGCCGCTCGTGGCGCACCGTCCGCGCCCTGCCTTTTTACCGCCCATGAAATGGAGCAGCCCATGCCCGACATCGCTACGGTCAGGACTCCGTCAGAGCCGAGGAGTACGACCATGCGCAGTAGTTTCAGCATCGACGTCGTCGCAGATCTGAAGACCACGCTTGGCGAGGGACCGCTGTGGGATGTCGAGCAGCAACTTCTCTATTGGATCGACAGCGCGGAGGGCAGAATCTTCCGCTCGACGGCACAGGGATCACACATCCGGGCATGGGAGGTCGGCCAGAAGATCGGGTCCATGGCAGTGTGCCAGGATGGCGCGAACGCGCTTGTCGCTCTGCAAAACGGGCTCTGGAACCTCGACCTGCAGACGGGCCACCTCGCCGCCCTGGTCGATCCCGAACCGGGCCTGCCGAACAACCGCCTCAACGACGGCAAGGTGGACCGGGCCGGCCGCTTCGTCTTCGGCTCGATGGACACCCTCGAAGATTCGCCCAGCGGCAGGCTCTACAGCTACAGCCCCGACGGATCCCTCGCTGTCCTGGACGAGGGCATCACCGTCTCCAACGGACCGTGCTGGAGCCCGGACGGCAGGACGCTCTACTTCTCCGACACCTGGACCGGCGAAATCTGGGCCTATGACTACGACCTCGCCACCGGTGAAGTCGCCAACCGCCGCACCTTCGCCCACGTCGACACCAGTTTCGGCGGCGCGGCGGACGGGGCGACCGTCGACGCGGACGGCTACCTCTGGCAAGCCCTGGTCTACGGCGGCAAAATCATCCGATACGCGCCGGATGGAACGGTCGACCGCACCATCGACTTCCCCGTACTCAAGCCGACCAGTGTCATGTTCGGTGGACCGAACCTCGACACCCTGTTCGTCACTTCGATGGCGAAACCGCCGCTGCCCAGATTCCCCGACGACGGACAACTGCGCGGATCCCTGTTCGCCATCCACGGCCTCGGCGTACGTGGCGTCCGGGAACACCGCTTCGGCGCATAGCGCCGAGCACGCACAGACCAAGGACACCTCATGGCACGCCCCTCACGACGCGGATCGCTGCGCAACACCCACAAATACTCCTGGATCTCACTAGCCGTGTGCTGGCTGATCTGGATCCTCAATGCGTACGACCGCGAGATCATTCTCCGCCTGGGACCCACGATCTCCGAGCAGTTCGACCTCAGCCCGGAAGCATGGGGCGTGATCGCCTCGCTGATCATGCTCTCTCTCGCCGTCTTGGCGATTCCCGGATCGACGCTGAGTGACAAGTACGGCGGCGGCTGGAGACGTGCCCGGTTCCAAGTACCTCTCGTCATTGGATACACGGCCCTGTCGTTCGTCTCCGGGTTCAAGGCGGCGAGCTCGCACCTCATCGCCTTCATCATCCTGCGGGTCGGCGTCAATCTCGGTGCAGGCTGGGGTGAGCCGGTGGGTATCAGCAACACCGCCGAATGGTGGCCGAAAGAACGCCGAGGCTTTGCTCTCGGCGTGCACCACACCGGATACCCGATCGGGTCGCTTCTCAGCGGCCTCTCCGCCGCCGCTGTGCTGGCCATGTTCGGTCCCGCGAATTGGTCGTACACGCTGTTTCTGGGCCTGATGATCGCAGTACCAGTGATGATTTTCTGGGGTCGGTACTCCACCGCAGACAAGATCGACACTCTCTACGAGCACATTTCCGCGCAGGGATTGACCCCGCCGGACCGCGACCAGGTTCAGGTACGCGCAAACGGCGAACGGGGACCTACCGCAGCGTGCTTCCGGAACCGGAACATCAACTTGACGGCACTCACCACAATGCTGACCCAGATCGTCTACATGGGCGTCAACGTTGTCCTCCCGGCGTATCTGTACAACGTCGTCGGACTGTCACTAGCCGAATCAGCCGGACTCAGTGTCGTATTCGCCCTCACCGGCAGGGACTGTCGGGATAACGGTTGAACTGGATCTGGCCGACACGCCGAGTTCTCTTGGCGAGAAGGCAAGACGATGACCGAAACACTGGATCCCATGGATCAGTCGAAGATTGACCACCAGAAGCTGGCCCAACAACTGTTGGCCCAGGCCAAAGCCGAGGGCGTCGAGTTGGTCGGCCCGAACGGACTGCTCAACCAGCTCACCGCGAACGTCCTCGAAACCGCACTCGAAGCCGAGATGGACGAGCATCTCGGCTACGAGAAACACCAGGTCGAGGGGAGAAACGGAGCGAACTCCCGCAACGGACGGCGGACAAAGACCGTGCTTACGGAGATCGGGCCGGTACAGATCCAGGTGCCACGGGACACCGACGCCTCGTTCGACCCGCAGATCGTCAAGAAACGGCAGCGACGCCTGACCGGGGTCGACGAAATCATCTTGTCCCTCTCGGCGAAAGGCCTGACCACAGGCGAAATCGCGGCCCACTTCGACGACGTCTACGGCGCTTCGGTCTCGAAGGAGACCATCAGCAAGATCACCGACAAGGTCCTCACGGAGATGACCGAATGGTCTGTCCGTCCCCTCGACCTGGTGTATCCGGTGCTGTTCATCGACGCCATCCACGTCAAGATCCGCGACGGCCAGGTCGCCAACCGACCCGTCTACGTCGCCATCGGCGTCACCACCGCAGGGGAACGCGAGATCCTCGGACTATGGGCAGGTGACGGCGGAGAGGGGGCCAAGTTCTGGCTCGCCGTCCTGACGGAAATCCGCAACCGCGGGGTCGCCGACGTGTGCATCGCCGTCTGCGACGGACTCAAGGGGCTGCCCGACGCGATCACGGCCGTTTGGCCACTCACGGTAGTGCAGACCTGCCTGATCCACCTCCTGCGCAACACCTTCCGCTATGCGTCCCGTCAATACTGGGACGAGATGTCACGGGACCTGCGACCGATATACACCGCAGTCAACGAGACCGCGGCCAAGGAGTGTTTCACCGAGTTCGCCGGCAAATGGGGACCGAGGTATCCGGCGATCGTCCGGCTGTGGGAAAGCGCCTGGAGCGAGTTCGTGCCATTCCTCGACTACGACCCCGAGATTCGCCGGGTCATTTGCTCGACGAACGCGATCGAGTCCCTCAACGCGCGCTACCGGCGGTCGGTGCGGGCGAGGGGCCACTTCCCCAGCGAGCAGGCCGCGCTCAAGTGTCTCTACCTCGCCACCCGGGCGCTGGACCCCACGGGTAAGGGAAGGGCACGATGGGTGACGAGGTGGAAGCCGGCCCTCAATGCGTTTGCTATCACATTCGAAGGCCGTATCACCCCAACTGTGATCTAGATTCATGCGCCAGAACTGGATCCACCGATGTTCTGACAGTCCCTCACCGGCATTCTTGGGCAGGTGCTGTGGCCGACCCTGTCCGATGTCATCGGCCGGCGTACCACCATCGTGGTGTGCGGTATGTGGATGGCTGTCAGCGTGGCCTGCTTCTACCTCGCCACATCCTCGCTCTTGGTTGTCCTCATCCAGTTGGCGTTTGGTCTGGTCGCTAACGCTGTGTGGCCGATCTACTACGCAGCCGCCTCTGATGCCGCACCAGAAGGCGCCGTGTCCACCGCAAACGGCATCATCACCACGGCAATGTTCGTCGGCGGAGGTATTGCACCGCTCTTCATGGGCAAACTGATCTCTCTCAGCGGTGGATGGGGTGAGCGTGGGGGGTACATCGTCTGCTTCTTCGTCATGTCTGGCTGCGCCCTGTTCGGGGTGCTGCTCCAGCTCTTCACCGAAAGGCCGAAACATGATTCGGCGCAGCATGATGAGAGTGCATCACAAGAATCGGTGGCCCAATGACCGGGATTCGCTTGTGCGCTGGCGACTTTCGAGATTCCCGCGCCAGCTGGTTGAGCGGACCAGGGGAGATGGTGCGGCGCAGTTGCTCGGCACAGGGCCGGAAAGTTGACAAGAGATCCGTTCTCGGCGCCGCGGGTGTTACCAGCTCTCCTCAACGCCGCCGTGGGGCAAGAATCCTGGTCGCAAACCGCTCGCCCCAGGATGAGGACGTGAGCGACGAACTGCAGCAATTCTCGTGCGTGACTCCCATGCCCGCCTACGTACGGGACCGCCTCCAGGCGTGGGAGGGCACAGACTTCCGGATCCTGACCACCGCCGTCGACCAGGCTCTCGATGAGCTCAACAGTCTCGAACAATCGCCGTGGGATCCGAACTGATTCCCGCCGTGCACTTTTGTGGTGTGGGTGAACGCCCGCCGGAACTTGTCTGCGGCGGGCGTTCACGGTGGGGTCAGTTCAGGGTGGCGGTGTCGATGACGAACCGGTATCGGACGTCCGAGGCGAGGACCCGCTCGTATGCCTCGTTGACTCGGTCGGCGGGGATCACCTCGACTTCGGATCCGATGCCGTGGGTGGCGCAGAAGTCGAGCATCTCCTGGGTGAGCGTGATGCCGCCGATCATCGATCCGGCGAAGTTGCGGCGGCCGCCGATCAGTGACATCACGTTCAGGCTGAGCGGTTCGGCTGGGGCGCCGACGTTGACCAGGGTGCCGTCGACGGCGAGCAGGCCGAGGTAGGCGTTGGGGTCGATGCTGGCGCTGACCGTGTTGATGATGAGGTCGAATCGGCCGGCGAGCTGCTCGAAGGTGTTGGGGTCGGAGGTGGCGTAGTAGGCGTCGGCGCCGAGGCGCAGTCCGTCCTCCTGCTTCTTCAGAGTTTGGGAGAGCACGGTGACCTCGGCGCCGAGGGCGTGGGCGATCTTGACGGCCATGTGCCCGAGCCCGCCGAGGCCGACGATGGCGACCTTCTTGCCGGGACCGGCACCCCAGCGGCGCAGCGGGGCGTACGTAGTGATGCCGGCGCACAGAAGCGGAGCTGCGGCGGCCGGGTCCAGGCTCTCCGGTACGGAAAGGACGTAATCGGCGTCGACGACGACATGAGTGGAGTAGCCGCCCTGGGTGGTGGTGCCGTCGCGGTCGACGCCGGCGTAGGTGGGGACCATGCCGTTGGCGCAGTACTGCTCGTCGCCACTCTGGCAGTTGGTGCAGTGACCGCAGGAGTTGACCAGACAGCCGACGCCGACGCGGTCCCCGACGTTGTGGCGGGTGACGTCGGCGCCGACCTCGGTGACGATGCCGACGATCTCGTGGCCGGGCACCACCGGGAAGGGCTGCGGGCCCCAGTCGCCGTTGACGGTGTGGATGTCGGAGTGGCAGATGCCGGCGTACTGGATCTCGATGAGGACGTCGTCAGGGCCGACGTCGCGGCGCTCGATGGTGGTGGGGACCAGCGGCTGGCCCGCGGCGGGGGCGGCGTACGCGTTGACACGCATGGCAGATCTTCCTTCTTCTCTGGGGGTCACAGTGGTGGTGAGCAGGGCAGGGCTGAGTAACCGGTGGCGCAGCAGTCGAGGGGCGCACCGGGCGAATTGGGTGGGGTTATCGCTTCTTGGTGTTGTGGAGTTCGTCGGCCAGTGCGCTCGCCTCGGCACCGAGGAGCGCGGCATGGTGCTCGTCGCCCGCGTCGATCGCGTGCCAGTAGTCGATTTTGAGGTCGACGTAGCGTTGACGAAGGGCGATCTGTTGGGCCTCGCGTGCAAGTTGCTGCCGGCGTTCGGTCAGCAACGCGACTTGTGCGGGGGCGGCCTCGGCCCCGAGTTGCCCGTTGGCGACGTACTCCTTCATATCGTTCACCGACATCCCGGTCGCTGCCAGGCATGCGACGGCCAACAGCTGGCCCAGGTCGTTCTCGTCGTAGACCCGGTGTTTACTGCTTTCCCCGCGGCTGATCGGCGCGATCACCCCGACCGACTCGTAGTAGCGCAGTGTGCTGGCCGGAAGTCCGGTCAGGGCGGCCGCGTCCTTGATCGTGTAGTCGCGTGGGGTGGTTTGTGCACTCACACCATCGACGCTAGGAACTTCAAGTACTTGAAGTCAAAGGTCGGATGAGTCACACCCGTCTTCCCCGACCTCGGCAGATCAGCGCGCTCGTTGCCAGGTACACGATCAGTTCGCTGGCGACCGGCCACCTTGCACGACGCCTACACCGGCACATACGGCATCGAACCGCTCCGACTGTGAAGGTGCAGCCAAGACTGCTGAGGGGTGGACAGCGCGGGAGCTGAGCTGAACCAGACCCGGGTCTGACCGGTTCTCTTCTGAGTCCGACCTCGTCATTGTCGAATTCTCGCGCACTACGAGCCACTTGTTCACAAGATGCCCACCGGTGACCCCGCTTTGCCGGTGACGGATCAACTACCGCGACTCACCCTTCTGCTCCGGCGGCACGGCCAGCGACACGCACGGTACTGGCGGGATCGGGCGTGTGGACCGATCGATTACGCGTCAGGACGGCATTTTGAGGATGGGCTTCGACCCTCAGATGCCAGTAGGGGACACGCACTCAACGAAAGGCCGCGAGAGGTTCACGGGGACCGTCACGCACCAGGGGCGTTCCCGCGTCTTCCAGCCGCGACAGCAACCTGTCGTCCCGAACGATCTTTCGAAACCCTGGGCTGACCGCAGCTTTGCGGCAAGAACATGTCGAGATCCCGGCACCGGCTCCGTCCCAGCATCGAATCGGCAAGACAACACAAGACAACAACCGGAGGATGGATCCCATGGCACACGTACAACGTTTCGACCACATCGGCATCACCGTCGCGGACCTCGACTCGGCAACGGCGTTCTTCGTCGGACTGGGCCTCGAGTTAGAGGGCACCGGATCCGTCGAGGGCGAGTTCGTGGAGACCGTCTGCGGTATCCCCGGCGCGCACTGTGAGATCGCGATGCTGCGGCCGCCCGACGGAGGGTCCCGGCTGGAGCTCGCGGCCTTCGTCACGCCCGACCACGAACCCGGATCGCCCACGGCGATGGCCAACGAGCTCGGGCTGCGCAACGTGTCCTTCGAGGTCGGCGACCTCCAGGCGGCCGTTGACGCGGTGGCTGCGGACGGGTACGGGCTCATCGGCGGCATCGGCGAGTACGAGAACAGCGTGCGGATGGCCTACGTGCGTGGGCCCGAAGGGATCATCGTGTCCCTTTTCGAGCAGATCGGCTGACGCGCGTGAGCGTGCCACGTGTGGCTGTTCGAGCACCGTACGGGCGAAATCAGGAGCGGGTCGTGGGTTTGATCGAGGTCGAACGCCAAAAGGTGGGAGGTGAACGAGATGAGCTCGGACGTGACTGACGACCAGATTCAAGCCCTGGCCGCGACCGCCAAGCCCTTTAGTCTGGTTCAGCTTCGTTGGAGCTCGGACCGATATCAGGACGGAGCCGGGGCGATTGAACTTGAACACCAACGTCGCATGGTGTCGTTACGCGCCGAAGGTGTGATCGCGATCCTCTGTCCCGTCATCTCTGACACCTTTGCCGGCGTGGCGATCATGACTGAGCCCCTTGAACGGGCGCGGCAGATCATGGCCGCCGACCCGTGTGTGCAGGCCGGAATCATGACCTGCGAGGTCCTCCCGTGCCTCGGCTTCCCGGGCGACACGCTGCCTGAGTAGCCGCACTCTCCGTCACGCAGGCAGCGGGACGGTCCTAGCTAGCCTTTCACGCGCGCTCCACGATCGCGGTTGTCGTGGTAGCCAGAGGTGTTTACGCCGACGCATTACAACCCCGATACGGAGGATCTACCCCTCATCGCAAAGTGGCCAGAGATCGGCCTCGGACCTGTCACTACGCCGGTTCCGATCGTCGGAGACATAAGTCGATACTGCATCATCGTCACGAACGTTTACCTGCCAATCTTCTACTCGGCCGGCCGGTGACGGAGTGATCCCGGTGAAGGATCGTGTCCGCTCACCGACGCACCACCCGGGACAGGTAGCGGGCATGAAGGCGGTGACGTTGACCGATCAACAGCCGGTTGAGAGGGTGAAGAATGGCTTCGAAAGAATCGCGACGACCCCCGTTGCATCCGTTGGCGACCCCATCATGGAACCTGAAACTCTGTGGCGAGGAAGACAACGCTGCTGGTGCACCTCCCCACTTCGTAAGCGCATGTCACGCCGTGGGGCGTGACACCCGCTGCTACGAGGAGCTGAGCTGGCTCGGTGAGATGAGCTGGCTTGTAGTCGACGAGACCAAAGTCTTTGGGGGCTGGTCAATTGGGCTCGAGACCGGACACGGAGGAAGCCATGGTTTCGGAACCCCGGTCGACGTCGATCTCGCCACGATCACCGCACGAGTTGCCGAAGCGGCGCAGGACTGGTTTACGGGGTGTGAACACATATTTTGGCCCGTTGCGAGCCGTAACCCGCTTCGATTGCCGAAGCCAGAGGTCCGGAACGGGTGCGGCGTCTGGGTTAGCCCCGGCGATGGCACGGTCATGTGCAGTATCGGAGACCTCTGCGAATAATCTGGACGGCCGAATCCGCTGCGTTGCTATGTGTTCCGGAGACGGATCTGCTTTCGACGGAAGGACTTGTGATGATCGGTGACCGATGGGGCGTGACCGATGACGAGGTTGCCCGTCGTTACCCGTGCGACGAGCTGGTCCCAGTGCCCGTGCTGCAGGCTTGGCGAGGCGTCACCGTGCACAGCACGCCCGACGGCCTGTGGCCGTGGGTGGCGCAGATCCGATTGGCGCCGTACTCCTACGACTGGATCGACAATTTCGGGCGCCGATCGCCACGGCAGCTGCGCGCATTGCCGGAACCCGCAGCTGGTCAGCACTTCACCGCCTCGGGGAATCGTCCCCTCGGGCGCATCCTCTCGGTCTCCACGGCGGAACAGCTCACCGGCGGGATCATGGGTGCGGTGATGTCGTACGTGCTCGTTCCGAACGGCGACTCGACGCGCCTGCTGCTGAAGGTCGTCATGGCGAAGGGCCGCTGGCTCGCGCCACTGATCTCCGTCGGCGACCTCGTCATGGCCCGCCGTCAACTGCTCAATCTCAAGCGGCTGGCCGAGCAGAACAGAGCCCCGTTGGCCTGACGGGGAACTGAAGCACTGTCACCGGCAGGGATCGGTCACCGGACGCAGTCGACCGTGGCTTCCGCTCCTATTCTGGATGTTGCCCTGGTCCCCGCTTGGCGGGTGCAGGAAGCCGAGCAAGTCGTCATCACGGGAGCGGCGATGTTCGATCCAATCAGCATCCGCAGCACGAGTGGTCGCGCCGGCCCTCAGGACAGCAGAACCCGCCGGTGGGGTCAGGCCGGGGCGAGGTGCGGGCTCTCGCGCAGTGTGTCGGGCGGTGACCGGCGAGCGGCGCCGGGGGAAATGCCGACGGCGCGCTTGAAGGCGCGGCTGAATGCCGCTTCGGAAGCGTAGCCCAGGCGGGCGGCGAGCACCGCGACGGGGACGTCGTCGGTCCGCAGCCAGTCCAGTGCCACCTGCATCCGCCACCGGGTCACGTACGCCATCACCGGCTCGCCCACCAGTTCGGTGAATCGGGCCGCGAAGGCTGACCGGGACATGGCCGTCTCCCGCGCCAGCGAGGCCACCGACCAGGGCTGGGCCGGATCGCGGTGCACGAGCGACATGGTCCGGCCGATGCGGGGATCCTGCAGGGCTCCCAACCAGCCGGTCTGCCCCGCCGGGTCGTCGGCGATCCACGAGCGGATGGCCTGGATCACCAGGATGTCCGACAGCCGGGTGAGCACTTCCTCGCCGCCCGGCCGCAGCTGCCGCCTCTCGGCGACGATGAGCCGGAGCGTGTTTCGCATCCAGTCAGCCCCGGGCGACGCCGACCCGGGCGATCCCTCGATGACGATCGTGCGGGGCAGCAGCGCCACCAGGTTGCGGGCTGCCGGGTGCCCGAAGCGGACGGTGCCGCACACGATGCTCGTGGGTGCCCCGCCGCCGCCGTGCCGCAAGATCGCATAACGATCGCTGGCGTAGTCGTATGCCAGCCCGTCGACCCGCGGGGCCGGAACCCCGGGCTCGCTGAGCAGCAGGTGCCCCTGGCCGTGCGGCACTGCCGGGGATCGTCGCCGTCCACCTCGAGCCGACAGCGTCCGGCGTTGACGACATGGAATCACATCGACTCGGGCTCGGGCGGCAGGTCCAGCCCCCATGGAGCGGTCAGCTCGGACCTGCAGTAGAAGGTGCCCGCCATGCGCAGGGCGTGCAGCGCCTCGCCCAGCGGATCGGGTGTGGTCCAGGGATCCACTCCTCGCATGGGCCCAGTCTGGCGCCCCGCACGTGCGCGCGTCCACGGACTCTGGACGAACGGGCATGAGTGAGCGACGGGCGAGCATTGTTCCACCGGCTCTGGTCCCGCAGAGTGGACGGCAGGTACATCACCCAATCACGACCGGGATCCGCCATGACCGAGATTGCACACAACGAACTGCCCACACCGGTGCTCTGGTGCTCGGCGTCGCGCTGCCGGCGATGGCCCTCGTCGCCGGGGTGGCCTACTCATTCTCGGTTGCGGTCATGCCCAACCAAGGTGCGCAACGTAATTCGAATGCTCCCTGCGCCCGAAGCCGGGCGAACCTCGTACACCACCACGTCCCTGCACCCGACTAGCTCGGAACCGCCGCGACTGAGACGTCGTCCGGACCTCGCCGGTGTCACTAGCCGAAGCCGGGACCAGTTCCCAATCCGACACGATGGGCAAGTGAGGCCGGTGACGGCGCTCGGCGACACTGTGACCGTGACCGGCGACATGCACGTCGCTGATTCGATCGTCGGCGTTGACGGCCAACGTGCCCTACACGTACGCGGCGAGGATCCAGTAGCCATCCAGGCTTGTATTCACCGCTGGTGCCTGCCCGCTCGATGAGGCCGGCGCCACGATAGCGGTCGTGAGCGCCCCTTTGGCGACCACGACGTGCCTTGCGCACTGCTCGGCGTTGCTGTATTCGGCTACCCGGACCAGCTTGTCGAAGTCGAAGCGATTGCCGCGCTTCAAGAGCGGAGCTTCATCGAGCTCGTTCCGCGTGGCGGAGGGCCGCGGCCGGTTCGGTGCCTGACGGCCACCATCCGGCGGGGGCCCCGTCCGGGCGCGCCAGGAGTGCCCCGCCGCGGGGGATGCCCATTCCGCGGGCGGTGATGGTGTCGAGGTCGTGGACGACGAGCGGAGGCCCGGGAACGGAGCGAGCTGCGCGCTGCCAGGTCGCGCTCGGGTCGGTGGTGAACAACGTCAGCCCGGGTCCGAGTAGATCGAGGGTGGACACAGTGTGGGCTCGGGAGCGCAACCAGACGTGCGGGATTCGGCCGCCGAGGTCCGCGGGCAGTTCGTGTGCGGCGAGTCGAGCCCCGCCGCGCGGGTCGGCCGATCGGGCCACGTTGTGTGCGGCCACCGGTCGACGTTCGGCCTCGTAGGTGTCCAGTAGCTGCGGTCCGCTCCAGCCGAGGAGCACCCAGGCGAGTTTCCACCCGAGGTCGTAGGCACTCTGGATGGCGGTGTTCATGCCGGTGCCCCCGCGTGGCGTGATCTGGTGCGCGGCGTCGCCGACGAGGAACGCGGCGCCCTCCCGCCAGCGGTCCGCGAGCTGCGCGGCGAAGGTGAACGTCCCGATGCGTTCGATTTTCGGCGCCAGGTCGGCTAGTCCGCTGCCGAGCCGGATGAGGCGGGCGGATTGGTCCCTCGTCGGCTTCGGCGAAGAGTACTGCGCGAGTTCGTGTTCCACGCCGTAGACCCATCGGTCACCGTGGCCGGCGGGGACGAAGACTCCCGCGGCTTCGGGGTGGGTGACGGCGTAGATGCAGTAGCGGCGGTCGCCGAGTAGTTCCCACAGTGGGGCACGGAACTCGGTCCCGATTGCCTGGGACAGACGCCCCGGCCCACGCATCACGATCCCGAGGGCATCGCGCACCGTGCTGCGCGCTCCGTCCGCCGCGACGAGGTAGCGGGCGTGGACGATTCGGGTTTCGCGGGTTTCGACGTCGCGCAGCGTCACCTGGACGTCATCGGACCGGTCCTCGAGGCCGACCACTTCGGTGCCCATCTCCACCCGCGCGGTGCCGAACGAGCGCAGATGGTCCAGCAGCACCGGCTCGAGCTGATCTTGCGGAACCGAGGCGGGAGCGGTCGGGCTGAGGACCGCGCTCTGCTCTCGGGTCGGGAAGCTGGTCAGGTGGGTGTCACCGGCAGCGTTGAGCGTGGGACCGACCCATTGCTTCCATTCGACCTCGACCCCGCCCGCGCGGACCTCCTGCTCCAGCCCCCAGGAACGCAACAGCTCCATCGTGCGGGTACTGATGGAGGCCGCCCGTGGTAGCCCCGACAGGGCGGGACGCCGCTCCACCACGATGACCTCGATCCCGTGGCGAGCCAGTGTGATTGCCGTGGTGAGACCCGCCGGGCCCGCTCCGACCACGAGTACAGGCGTGGACGCCCGGGGTGTCGGCGGACGGGTGGGTGTGGTCGGGCTGTTCATGACGTCAGCTCCTTCGTCCGAAGGCTCGTTGTCTCGACGTCAGGGGAGGGCGGCGGGCTCGTCTCGATTTCGCCGGACAATATGTCTCTCGATTAACAGTCTGAACTTCACGAGACGATGTGTCAAGTGAAAATGTTAAAGTGACGGCTGTGGCCACCAGGAAGTACGAGCAGCGCCTGCGCGCGGAGGCGGCCGAGGAAACGCGCCGCAGCATTATCGACGCGGTCTATGACCGGCTGCGACGAGCACCGTCCACACCGGTGAGTGTCGAGCAGGTGGCCCGGACGGCGGGTGTCTCCCGCTCCACCGTCTACCTCGTCTTCGGGTCACGAGCCGGGCTGTTCGACGCCCTCACCACGGACCTGTGGTGGCACCGGGCAGGGTTCCAGGCGGTGGTGGATGCGGTGGAGCACCCGGACGCGCGGGAGCACCTGCGCGGCGGGATCGACGCCGGTGTCCGGGTGTTCGCGGCCCACCGCGACGTCTTCCGGGCACTGTTCTCGATGGCCCAACTCGACGCGGATGCCGTCGGCGGGGCCATCGCGCGGATCGAGGAGAACCGGGCCGGCGGGATGGCGCACCTCGCCCAGCGACTGGCCGAACAGGAGGTTCTGCGGCCGGAGGTGACCGTCGACGAGGCTGCAGACCTGCTCTGGCTATTGGCGAGCTTCGACAGCTTCGACCAGCTGTACACCGGGCGGAATCTCCCCGTCGACGACGTCTCCCGCACCCTGATCGCCGCCGCCGAACGCAGCCTCTGCCGGTGAGTGGTCGGCCTCCTACCGCACGGTCACGCCGGGTCGGTGTTTCTGCGGGGCTGGCGGCGCCGGTGGAACCGTGCACGCTGGAGATCCAGGAGGATCGCGCCCTCGGCATCTACTCGCCGGTGTCGACGGGCGATTCCGGCCCGGACGGCAGTCGTATGTCGGTGCAGTTCGCAGTAATTGGTAATTGATTCGCAATAGTGTCATCGGCACGTCGCGCAGTGGTGTCACGATCGGGGATGTCAGCGCTCGTGGAGGAAACGGGCGGAGTGTTTCGTCGGGTGGTCAGCTGGGAGCGAACAGGGGCATAGGTGGTCGTGTGCCGGCGCTGTAGTGGGTATGGGCGAACTGGAGAAGTTGGACGGCTACTCGAGGACGGTGATCTCGGTTGCCGATACGGTGTTGCCGAGTGTGGCAAGCCTGGTTGTGCGGACGTCACGGGGGAGCGGTTCGGGCAGCGCGAGTGTGATCACCGATGACCGGCTGTTGCTGACGAGTGCGCACGTGGTGGCGGGAGCGAGCGGGGCCGAGGCGGCATTCACCGACGGAACTGTTGTCCGCACCGACGTGGTGGGGCGCGATCCGTTGTCCGATCTCGCTGTGCTGCGTGCTCGGGGTGATGTGCCGGCTCCGGTGGAATTGGGTGACGCCGCGTCGCTGCGGGTGGGGCAGTTGGTCGTCGCGTTGGGGAACCCGCTGGGTCTGGCGGGCAGTGTGACGGCGGGCATCGTGTCCGGGTTGGGCCGCTCGTTGCCGGTGGAGTCGGGGCGGGTGATCGATGAGGTGATCCAGACCGACGCGGCGCTGAATCCGGGGAACAGCGGTGGCGCGTTGGCCGACAGTGCGGGCCGGCTGGTCGGGGTGAACACCGCTGTGGCCGGAATGGGGGTGGGTCTGGCGGTGCCGATCAACTCGACGACGAGGCAGATCATCGCCGCGTTGGTATCGGCGGGGCGGGTGCGGAGGGCCTGGTTGGGGATCGCGGGCATGCAGGTTCCGCTGCCTCCGAAGCTGCAGGGGCGGATCGGGTCGAAGACCGGTTTGCAGGTTGCCGGTGTCTCCCCGCGCAGCCCGGCCGCCGAGGCGGGGCTGCGGCGCGGAGACATCATGGTCGAACTCGACGGCAAGCCGATCGTGACGACGACCGCCGTCCAGCGGTTGATGGTCGAGGATGCGATCGACCGGCAGATCGAGATCACGGTGTGGCGCAACGGTGCGCTGGTGGACGTGTTCGCACGTCCTCGTGAGCTCGCGGCCTGACGACCACACGGCGACGTGGGATCCGATCGACGGTCACCGATTCATCTCGTGCCGGATCGCGTCCTGGACTTTCCCGTGAGCCACCGCGATACCGCCCGCGATATCGGTCAGTGTTCTCCGATGCTGGAGGCGCAACGGGTCGTTCATTACGCCGTCGTGCAGGTGTTGCCGATAGGGGAAGGCCGGGCGCGATTCGGTCTTCACGAGGTGCCGGTTGAACGTCCCAGTGAGCTGCGACAGCTCGTTGAGTCGTCGGTAAACGTCATCGCTGGCGACGACCCGCGCCTGGCTGAGCAGGGAATCGAACTCGTCGCCGCCGATCTCGTCCGCGTCATTCGGGTGCGATGCAGCCGAAGTCGTTGCGGTTGCGGCGAGGCGGGCCGTCGCTCGCAGCAGGTCGGCGTAGATCGCGAGCCGCAATTTCACGAGTTGGTCTCGGCGCGCAGTCTTGCTGCGCATGCGTTCGGTTATCCACGGTGAGAGGGCCGTGCCCACGATTCCGGCCACGCCCATCCACATGATCGCATTCACGATCAGTCTCCCGTCTCTTCTTGCATTCGTGCCGGAGACCTGCGGTCACATCCCGCAGCCTCCGCGTTACTCATTCCCGGACACTCTGGCGGCCGCTGTTCACGGCCGGTCCTGGTTCGTCGTTGTCGCCGAAGATCGTCTTGGCCTCGAGGTATTCCATCAGGCCGAACTTGCCGAACTCCCGGCCGTTGCCTGACTGTTTGTAGCCGCCGAACGGCGCATCGAAGGCCAGCGGAGCACCATTGAGGTGAACCATTCCCGTCCGCAGCTGTCGGGCCACATTCCGCGCCCGCTCCGGATCGCTCGACGAGACCATCCCGGACAGCCCATACGCGGTGTCGTTCGCGATGCGGATTGCGTCGGCCTCGTCCTCGTAGCCGATGAGCATCATGACCGGGCCGAAGATCTCCTCGCGCGCGATGGTCATATCGTTCGTCACGTCCGCAAAGACGGTGGGCCGGACGAAGTAGCCGGTGGACAGTCCTGCCGGGCGACCGACTCCACCAGCGACGAGTGTGCCGCCCTCTTCGATGCCGGTCTGGATCAGGCGCTGCACCTTGTCGAACTGTGTCTGTGACACCAGCGGTCCCACGGTCGTCCCCTCGGCCTCGGGTTGTCCGACCACGATCGACGCGGTGGCGGCTTTCGCGATCGCGATCGCATCGTTCATGCGGTCGGACGGAACCAGAATGCGCGAGGCAGCATTGCAGGACTGGCCCGAATTGACCACCACACCCAGCACGTCTCGGGTGATGACCTTTTCGAAGTCCGCGTCGTCCAGCACAATGTTCGCCGACTTGCCGCCGAGCTCCTGTGCAACGCGTTTGACCGTTGTCGCAGCGTTCCGAGCGACCTCGACGCCGGCACGCGTCGATCCGGTGAACGAGACCATGTCGATGTCGGGGTGCATCGAGAGTGCGGCTCCGACGGTAGGTCCGTCACCGTGGACAAGGTTGAAAACTCCGGCAGGGACTCCTGCTTCATGAAGTATCTCCGCGAAGATGATCGCATTGAGGGGCGCGATCTCGGACGGCTTCAACACCATCGTGCAGCCTGCGGCCAGCGCGGGCGCAACCTTCGCGGCGATCTGATTGACGGGCCAGTTCCAGGGTGTGATGAACGCACACACGCCGACCGGCTCATGCACCACCGTCGTCGTGCCGATCCTCTCCTCGAATTCGACCGCGCGCAGCGCATCGACGGCCGCTGTGAGATGCACCAGGCCGGACGGTGCCTGAGCGGTCGTGGCCAATGAAGTGGGTGCCCCCACTTCCTGGGTGATCGTCGACGCCAGGTCCGCCATCCGTCGCCCGTAGACCTCGATTATCCGATCCAGTAACGCAATCCGGTCGGCACGTGTCGTCGACCCGTAACCGTCGAACGCTCTGCGGGCGGCCATGACGGCGCGGTCGACGTCCTTCTCGTCGCCCAGCGCGATGGTGGCGACGATCTCTTCTGTCGCAGGGTTGACGACGTCGAGCGTGTCGGTGCCGATCGGGTCGGTCCATTCGCCGTCGATGTAAAACCTCTGGGTGTTCTCCATGGTGCTCCTCTGGTCGGCTGCTGCAGAAGGTGGGAAGGGTTGGGTATCGGATTCGGCGGGTGGCCTTCGGGTTTGCGATGGCGTCCTGTGTTGCACCGCTCTCGCATCCCGGGTCCTGACTGGTTTGCGTCGGAACGTTTCCGGCGCCTGATAACAATGACTCGCCGCAGCTCAGCCGTCTGTCCGCCGGCCGGGCCCAGTGGAGGATGAATGCGTTGTCCCCCAACCGGAGGACAACGGCGATTTCGGGTCGAGCGTTAGGAATACGAGGTGGTCGATCCATCCCCGCTGCTCGGCGGACGATGTTCCCCGAGAACGGAATTACGGTGTCGAGCTGCTGGTTCCAGCGCCGAACGTGTCAGCTTCGTTCGGACGAATGACCGGTTGGGTCCGACGTCACGATGCGGGATATCGACGATCAGACCGTGAAGCGGAGCCCTGTGCGGCGGATGGCGCGGCGTTACCTCGACGCACTGACCGACGAGGACCGCGCGGGACGTCGGAGTGCGGCCGCCGCCATGGTGAGCGCCACAGCATCCTCGGCGAGCGCGGCCTGCCAGTCCGGCATCCGCCGGCCGGCCCACTGCCGCCACCACGCGCCGCCGTAGGAGCCGGCGAGGGCACCGACGGTTCCGATGATCAGGGCCGACGCCGTGTCGGCCCGGTCGCGGTGGGCCAGCGCCGCGGCGCCTCCGCCGCCTGCGATGAGGCGTCCGGTGAGCGCGGGCTGGGAGAGGCGCGACGGTACGTTCGGGTTCTTGTCGGCCACCAGTTCGCCGCCGACGAGCGCCGTCGCGCCAACGACGCGGGCCCGGTGCGCCGAGCCCGGGGCACCCGACAGCAGTGCCGCCGCGATGCCCGTGGAACTGCGGAGACCGCTGGCCACGCCGATCACGGCCGACCGGGCAGTGCTCGACCGTTCCGCCGCCCGGCCCCTCCGGTGCCCCGTCGCCTCGTCCTGTTGCCGCAGGACTGTGGTGACGGTGGCGCTGTAGACGAGATGCGGCACGAGGTCGCTGAGCCAGTCCTGGGCGGTCCACTGCCGCGGGTCGCTGATGCCGCGCAGGGCGATCGGGATGTCGGTGGCTGCCATCGCGGCGAGACCGATCCCGATCGTTCCGGCGGCCGGGGTCAGGTGGGCGCCGGCGCGGCGGACGAGGGACGCGGCCACGCCGAGTCCTGTGCCGACGGCTATCCCACCGAGCGCACCGAACGCCGACCGCCGCGCCGCGAGCGTGTCACCGCGTCCCGGTATCGCGACGCCCAGAGCGGTCGCAACGGACTCGACCGTCTTCTCCGGAACGGTGCTTGCGGGGCGGCCGCGGATCGCCATGTCCAGGTAAGTGACGGCGTCGAGCATCGTGGTGCCTGCGGCACCTGCAACGATGCCGGTCGTGACAGCGTTCATCGAACTGCCTCTCTCGCGTGATTCGACGACGGGGTCGCCCTTCCCGGGAGCATCCCCCGGCGGCGTACCGGGCAAACGTGGACGGGTGTTGGGCGCGAGGCACGGCGGTATGCGGGCAGGAGTGAGCAGGACGCGATTGCGGGCGACGGTGACTGGTTCGGTGGCCGGGAACGTTGGCCAGGATCGTGCCGGCAATGGGGAGTCCGCGAGCGTGGCGACGCCGGATATCTTGTGGCGCAGCCAAGCGCAGCCCCCGCCAACGATCGGTGTCAGCTGGCAGGGGCGCTACACGGACAAACCGCGCGTAGTAACGAGCGGCGCATTAGTGATCTTCGTGAGCCGGGGCGCGGAAGTCCAGGGAGCGCGTTGACTCATCCAAAATGCCCGCGTAAGCCCCTTCGTTGCCTCACGTGAGAACGCCCGCGTAGCGGCGTGTCGATCACGTCGGTGTGGTGGTCGAGGGTAGGGCCGGAGGATGGGACTGACCATGGCTGAACGCAGAGCCGTCACCACGGCGATCGCGACCCGCTACAAGCGCGCCGACAAGCCGGGCAAAGCGAAGATCCTAGACGAACTGTGCGCCACGACCGGCTGGCATCGCGACCACGCCCGCAAGGCATTGCGGGCAGCGTTGATTCCGAAGGTGGTCCGTCCCCGAACCGGGCGCCCACCGACGTACGGGCCGAACGTTGTTGCAGCGTTGATCTTCTGCTGGGCGGTGCTGGGGATGCCTGCCGGGAAGCGGCTTGCGCCGGCACTGCCAGACCTCGTGCCCATTCTGCGTGCGTTCGGTGAACTCGACATCGACGACGCTACCGCACTGTTGCTGGTCGGCATGTCTGCAGCCACCATCGACCGACGGCTGGCGCCCGAACGCAAGAACCATGAACTCAAGGGCCGATCACATACCAAGCCCGGTTCCCTGCTCAAGTCCCAGATCCCGATCCGCACCTGGGCGCAGTGGGATGATGCGGCGCCGGGGTTCGTCGAGATCGACCTGGTCGGCCACGAGGGCGGCAACGCCGTCGGTGAGCACGCTTACACGCTGACGGTCACCGACATCGCCACCGGTTGGACCGAGAACCGCAGTGTGCGCAACAAGGCCCGCAAATGGGTCATCGCCGCACTCGACGAGATCGCTGCCATCATGCCGTTCCCACTCCTCGGCGTCGACTCCGACAACGGCAGCGAGTTCATCAACCACCACCTGCTCGACTGGTGCAACAGACAGCAGATCACCTTCACCCGCTCGCGTCCCGGAAACTCCAACGACGGGGCACACGTCGAGCAGAAGAACTGGGCCGTAGTACGCACCATCGTCGGCTATCTCCGCTATGACACCTCTGCAGAGTTGTTGCTGCTCAATCAGATCTGGGTTCTGCAGTCGCAGCTAACGAACTACTTCTACCCACAGCAGAAATTGGTGTCGAAAGAACGTGACGGCGCGAAGGTGACCAAGAAGTACGACATCGCCACCACTCCGCATCGGCGTGCAGACCAGCACGAGGCCGTCACCGGAGAGGACAAGGCCATCCTCGCCGACACGTACTCGACCATCAACCCCGCCGCCGTCCAGCGTCAGATCCAGGCATTGACCACCGAGCTCATCGCCCTCGCCACCGCCAAGAACACACCCACGAGGAGAGCCCCTCTCACGCGGGCACTTCTCGATGAGTCAACGAATCAGACTTCGCGGGCATCTTGACATGAGGCAACAGGGGGAGTGTGATCCACGCCATTGCACAAATTTCTTCACTCAGTATTACCGACCAGTAAGTGTATTTTTCGGGGTCGCACAAGGCGCGTGCGTGAATTGATCGGCACCGCCGAGTTCCAATCGGCCGGAGTCGAGGCGGGGATGAAATTTTCAAATCCATCAGTTGGGAGTTCAACATATCTGTCCGCCGATCCTGCTGTGCCGCAGAATGTCCGGCCGTCGCTCGGAGCTGTTCTGCGGAATCGAGGCACGCGGCGAGTTGCTCGCGGACCATTCGGTGCCTGCGCAGCGTAATGCTCGGTATGCAAAGAACAGGCACTGCGGTGTGACGTAGAACACGGCACATTCTCTCGGGAAGCATGGTGATCGGGAATGAGGTGTGGTTACACCCCTGCGTGGGACCCAAAAGCGGGTATGGGTGTAGGTGATTCGGCCGTTGTGCAGGTGTCGACGTCGGACGATTGTGTGTAGTGCACCGTCATCGACGTGGCGGTCGGGAATCTCTGCACGTGAAGGAAGAGTCGTAATGGCACGGATCAGCAAGAAACTGGGAGTCGATTTACTGGATGCGTTGCGTGTCAGTGTCGTTGGCACTGTGGTGTGTGCCGGACTGGTCATGGGTGTGATCGTCCTGGCGATGTGGAAGTTCCCGATACCGGGCGTGTAGACGCCTGTGGCTTACGGACCTTCGCCGGCCCCGGTAGGCCGGAGTGCAACACCGGGCGGCAGTTCGGCGATATAGCTGACGGGGGATTGGTTGTGCTCGTGGGTCCGGTGGTCGATGACCGGCACCTGTGACGGGCGTCGTGTGGAGTGGAAGGAATGAGAATGCTCGGGACGGGTACGGGTGCGATGGTTGGCCTACTGGTGGTTGCGCTGCTGGTGGTCCCCGTCTCGTTCGCTGTGGCGGCACGGGCGGATGCAAAGGCCCGCCGCCTCTCGGAGGCGCAGCCGTCCGACGCGGACCTGGGGCGAGCGGTCGCGGTCGCGGAAGTGGCTGGTCGGTTTGATCAGTGGCGGCAGCTCGCAACGCGCGCGTGGCTGATCTGCGGCGGCGCCTCGCTGGTTGCAGTCGTGGTCGTGGGTGTACTCGTCTGTATCGGGTAAGGGCGGCGCGGACCGGACTGCGCGATTCCGGTTCGGGGCTGTCCAGCTTCCGTGTCTCCGGAACCTCTCGACTGCCGTGACATGCGCGTCCCGGGATCGTCCGGGAGTGCGGTGGGCCCTCTGTAAGCCGAAGCGGCCCGGTCGGAGTGTTCTCCGCTCCGGCCGGGCCTCGCCGGGACGTGCAACAGGACGCCACCGCGCTCTGCATCGGACGACTGGGTCCGCGCCGGTGTGCCTGGTGGTTTGCCTGGCTGCCAATGCCTTCTCGGGCGTCGGAGATGGCATCGGCGACCGGTACTCGGTCTGTACTGGCGTGAGGAAATGCTAGATCGGCCGGCCGGTCGCATCGCGGGGATGTGATCCACGCCACACAGTTTTCCGTGTCGACCGAACTGGGCCGGTGACGATGAGGCACCGGCCCCAACTCGCGCCCGAGGACTTCTCCGATTCACACTGTTTGCCAAGTGAAGCCGTCGGGGTCAGTGAAGGGTTCGGCGTCGCCGCTGATGACGATCCGGTGGGCGCCGGTGCCGTCGGGGGAGACGCCGGCGTCCTTCGCGAGGGCGCGGCGCCCGTAGAGCGCGAGCTTGACGTTCGGGCCGGTGGCGAACTCGACGTACTTGCGACCGAAGCTTCTTGTCACTTCCAGTCCGTGGTCGAGGTAGAACTGCTTGCTTGCTTTGACGTCTTCGACGCCGAGCAGCAGGACGAGGTCCTCGATGTGCCGGGTCGCCGGCCCCGTGTTCTTCTTCGACGATGTCGCGACCTTCCAGAGCGCTCCGTCGGGACCCTGCAGGACACCGCCGTACCCCCACAGGCTCTTCTTGACTGGTTTGATTGTGGTGCCGCCATTTTCGAGGGCAGCCCCGACGTAGGCGTCGACGATGTTCGGCTGGGACATGACGAGCGAGAGGGTGTAACCGCGGAAGCCGGTGGTCGGTGCGTCCGTGTCGCGGGCACTGATGTGTTCATCGAGGCCGAGGGCCGCGTGGAAGGCTTTCGCGGTGGTGGGGTCGGGGGTTTCGAGGGCGAGGGATTCGATGTTCATGCGAGTGACGTTAATGTCGCCCGCGGGCAGTCGCTTCTCGATTCCTGATCAGTCTGCTCCATGGTTGCTCTGTGCGTGAGTGCACTACGGGTGCGTGCGCGACTCCGTCTTCCTGGCGCAGGCGAAGTGGCGGCCGTAGCGGAAGTGGAGTACTTGCGGACCGTCTCGAACTCGGCAGGTCCCACAGGCCCGGCATGCGAAGGCAGTCAGGCGACGCGGGAAACGAAAAATGTAACGCATCTGCGTGTGAATCAGATCACATGTGTGCGTGGTTGCTGAAACTGCGCGACCGCTCACGGCGGCGCCCCATTAGAAGCGACGAAGGCAGAATTCTCATGGCGACACCCTCGACTCCGACGATTTCCGTGTCCACACCTCGCACGCTGAGGCGGCCCAGCGCGATGAGCACCGCCGAAATCAAGGCGAGAATCGAAGCCATGTACGCCGACGATCGCCGGCCCGACACTCCGACTGCTCGCTGACACACTTCCGGTGGAGCACGGTCGCGGCGGCTATGAACTGCTGCCGAATGGTCCGGGCGGCGTCGCGACGGGGTAGGCCGCGACGTCCATGATCACCGAGCCCTCGCACGGGCCACTGTCGATGTCGGTACGCCAGGAACCGGTCAGCGTTCCGTCTGGTTGCGGTGTGTAGTACGCAACCGAGTGCGCCGGTGCCCACACCTTCGGCACCCCCTCGCCCTGGTAGCAGTCCCACTCCCAGTCGTAGGTGTGGACCCAGCTGGTCCCGTCCCAGGTGTACTGCGGCGGTAGCGGCAGTGTCGGGTTGGCTGGTGTGGGCCCATCTGTCACGGTGGCCACGCAGGTGTCGTCCGCGCAACTGGTCTCGAATGTGTACGTATCGGCGAAGTCGGGCTCCCACTGCCGCGCGGCCAAGCTCGTACCGTCCTTCGTCGCGGCGAAGCGCTTCACCGAGTACTCGCCCGACCAGGACGGCTGCGTCGGTGCCGCCCCCGCGGGCATGGCCGCGAAGACCGTCCCGGACGCAATCAACGCGACAACCAGCAGTGATTTGCGCATGACGAGATTGAATCACAGGTATCGGCGGTGTCCGGGGTGATAGACGGCTCGGGTCTGTCGTATGTGAATGCAAGGATGGGTGCATGAGTTCTTGTGGATGGCGACGCCCGCTTCGGCGGGCGAGGGATGCGGTGCTCCAATCGCCGCCCCGGTCCGTCCTCAATCGGGGGTAGCGGGCTGGGGCGCATGAGCGCTGAAAGCCACCGCCTTGTCCCGTACCGATGCACATTCTCCTGTCTGGGTTCGTCTTCGCCGTGGCGAACTTGCCGTTGAACCGTGGCACGCCGACTGCCATGACGTCTGCGACCTCCCTGAGCGGATTCAGGGAGGTCGGGCCTGGTTGCTCGCAACGAAGTGCTTCTGGGCTTTCGCGTACACGGGCACCGGGATTTGCTCGTGCACGCTGTGCCACGACGGTGAGGGCCATGCTCGTGATCTGCGTCGCGAGCGTCGCCGTACCGCTCGCAACCTCGCGGAGGGGTATCGCCGGTGGGATGCCGGTGACACTACGGCTTTCGACGACATCGTTGTCGCGCATCGCAGACGGGATTGGTGGAAGTGATCACTAGCGCAGTCGTGTTCGGTGCTGGTGCCGGCGCGGGCCTGGACGCAGCCCGGACGGGTGTTAGTCGTTGGCGCACGGCTGTTTCGCGTTCGTGATCGGCTCGACGCATCCGTATCCAGGACTGTGCGGCGGCCCGGGCGCAGTCGTTGCGGGCGGCGAGGGCGACAATGCGGTGGGCTCGATCCCGAGGATCTGTCGAACAGGGCGCGGATCGCTCGACATTCTTCCAATACGGTCGAATTCGCCTGCAGGTGGACGCCATTCGGGGTGGTAGCGAGGAGGAGATCCTTGTGGATAGGAGATCCGCGCCCCTCATCCGTGCAACTCGCTGCGAGAGTACAAGATCGAGCACGTCGCACACCGCGGACCGTCCACAGCCACAGGACACCGCGACCCTCTACCAGTCGGTCAGGTGGCCAAGGTGGTACTGACGATCCCTGGGTAGTCGTAGGCAACAAGCCTAACGTGGGGCTATGGAACTTGGACTGCACATCGCCGACTTCACCTTTCCGGACGGACCGTCGACCCTCGCGCACGACTTGTCTCGCATTGCCGTCACCGCCGAGGACGTGGGTTTCGCCAAGATCAGCGTCATGGATCATCTCTGGCAGATCGAACCGGTAGGACCGATCGACACCGAGATGCTCGAGGCCTACACCACTCTCGGCTACCTCGCTGCCGTCACGAAGAAGGTGGACTTGCTGGCCTGGGTCACCGCGACTGTCTACCGCGAGCCAGGCCTTCTCGCCAAGGCTGTGACCACGCTCGACGTCCTGTCCAAGGGTCGGGCATACCTGGGAATCGGCGCCGCCTGGAACGAGGACGAGAGTGTGGGACTCGGGCTCCACTTCCCGCCCACGGCCGAACGCTTCGAACGACTGGAGGAAACTCTGCAGATCTGCCTGCAGATGTGGAGCGAGAACGACGGACCGTTCGAGGGAGCGCACTACCAGCTCGGCCGCACGCTGAATGTGCCGCAGCCGCTGCGGCGCCCACACCCGCCGATTTTGATCGGCGGCGGGGGTGAGAAGAAGACGCTTCGGCTGGTCGCGCAGTACGCACAGGCCTGCAACCTGTTCGGTGGACCCGAGGTCGCGCACAAGCTGGAGGTGTTGAAGAGCCACTGCGACGCTCTCGGAACCGACTATGACGCCATCGAGAAGACCGTGATGTTCCCACTCGACCCGGGTGCGGGCGGACAGAACGTGGACACACTGTTGGGTCAGCTCGAGGACTTGTCGAAGCTGGGAGTCACCCACGTTCACGGATGGGTGCCGGACGTCGCGTCGATCACGCCCCTCGAGATCTTGGGCGAGCGCGTGGTTCCGGTGATCGCGGACTGGTGATCCCTCCGGCGCACGGATCGCCTGATCCGGTCGTCCGCGGTAGCGCCGCCAGGCCTCGGTGGAGTGCATGGTGGCGAAGCTTCGGAGAGGCCGATGGTGGACGGAAACTGGACGTCGAGGCGCGCAGCCTGGTCCCGGCGAACGCGACCGATGGGCACGTGAACCGCGGAGTGTTCGCATGGTGAACCAAAGTGGTCGAAGTGAATCAAAATCGGGCGCTTGAATATGCTCTGATGATGTCGCACCTAACCTGGACTCGACGCGAGACCGATAGCCTCACGAGGAGCCTATCGACCTCGGAACGAACTGACGCGGGAGAACAACCATGAGCGCCGATAAGCATCCAACCATCATCTACACGCTGACCGACGAGGCGCCGTTACTCGCGACCTACGCCTTCCTGCCGATCGTGCGCACCTTCGCCGGTGCCGCAGGCATCGAGGTCGAGTCCAGCGACATTTCGGTACCGGCGCGGATCCTGGCCGAGTTCCCCGACCGCCTCACCGAAGAGCAGCGCGTCCCGGACAACTTGGCTGAGCTGGGTCGGCTGACGCAACTGCCCGAGACCAACATCATCAAGCTGCCGAACATCAGCGCGTCTGTGCCGCAGCTCCTGGCCGCCATCAAGGAACTGCAGGGCAAGGGCTACCAGATTCCGGACTTTCCGGAAGCCCCCAAGACCGACGAGGAACGCGATATCCGGCAGCGCTACGGCAGGATCCTCGGCAGTGCGGTCAACCCGGTCCTGCGTGAGGGCAACTCCGACCGCCGCGCACCCCGGGCGGTGAAGGAGTACGTCCGCAAGCACCCGCACAGCATGGGTGAGTGGTCGATGGCCTCGCGCAGCCACGTCGCGCACATGCGGCACGGCGACTTCTACCACGGCGAGAAGTCGATGACACTGGACCGGCAGCGCACGGTCCGGATGGAGTTGGTGACCAAGAGCGGCGAGACGATCGTCCTCAAGGAGGGGCTGACCCTGGGCGAGGGCGACATCATGGACAGCATGTTCATGAGCAAGAAGGCCTTGCTCGACTTCTACGAGGAGCAGATGGAGGATGCGCGCAAGACGGGCGTGATGTTCTCCCTCCACGTCAAGGCGACGATGATGAAGGTTTCACACCCCATCGTCTTCGGTCACGCGGTGAAGACCTTCTACAAGGACGCCTTCGCCAAGCATCAGAAGCTGTTCGACGAACTGGGCGTGAACGTCAACAACGGCCTCGTCGATCTCTACGACAAGATCGAGACACTGCCGAGCACGCAGCGCGAGGAGATCATTCAGGACCTGCACGACTGCCATGAGCACCGTCCGGAGTTGGCCATGGTCGACTCCGCTCGCGGCATCTCGAACTTCCATTCGCCCAGCGACGTCATCGTGGACGCCTCGATGCCCGCGATGATCCGCTCGGGCGGCATGATGTACGGCGCAGACGGGCGACTCAAGGATGCCAAGGCGGTGATGCCGGAGTCCACGTTCGCGCGCATCTATCAGGAGATCATCAACTTCTGTAAGACCAACGGCGCGTTCGACCCGACGACCATGGGCACCGTCCCCAACGTCGGGCTCATGGCGCAGAAGGCCGAGGAGTACGGCTCGCACGACAAGACCTTCGAGATTCCGGAGGACGGCGACGCCAACTTCGTGGATGTCGAGACCGGTGAGGTGCTTCTCACCCAGCACGTCGAGGCTGGTGACATCTGGCGCATGTGCACCGTCAAGGACGCGCCGATCCGCGACTGGGTCAAGCTCGCGGTCACCCGGGCACGCAACTCCGGCATGCCGGTCCTGTTCTGGCTCGACCCGTACCGCCCGCACGAGAACGAGCTGATCAAGAAGGTCGAGCTGTACCTGCAGGACCATGACACCGAGGGCCTCGACATCCAGATCATGTCGCAGGTGCGCTCGATGCGGTACACGCTGGAGCGGCTGATCCGCGGGATGGACACCATCGCCGCGACCGGCAACATCCTGCGCGACTACCTCACCGACCTGTTCCCGATCCTGGAACTCGGCACGAGCGCCAAGATGCTGTCGATCGTGCCGCTGATGGCCGGCGGTGGCATGTACGAGACGGGCGCCGGTGGGTCGGCGCCCAAGCACGTCAAGCAGCTTGTGGAGGAGAATCACCTGCGATGGGATTCGCTCGGTGAGTTCCTGGCGCTGGCCGTCAGCCTCGAGGACCTCGGCATCAAGACCGGCAACGAGCACGCCAAGATCCTGGCCAAGACGCTCGACGCGGCGACCGGCAAGCTGCTGGACGAGAACAAGAACCCGTCGCGCAAGACCGGCGAGCTCGACAACCGGGGCAGCCAGTTCTACCTCGCGTTGTACTGGGCACAGGAACTCGCCGCGCAGACCGAGGACAAGGAACTGGCGGAACGTTTCGCCACGCTTGCCGAGGCGTTGACCGAAAACGAGGAGACCATCGTGCGGGAGCTCATTGAGGTGCAGGGCTCGCCGGTTGACATCGGCGGCTACTACCAGCCGGACAGCGAGAAGGCCGACGCCGCGATGAGGCCGAGCAAGACTTTGAACACCACGCTGGCGGCCGCGCAACAGTGAGCCCGAACCGCTGAACCGCCGGTTCGGCACCTGTGCACGGGTCGAACACTGGTGCGGGGCAGGGCCCTGGCCCTTGTGGGTCAGGGCCGCCCCTCCAGCGACCCTGTGACCGCCAGGTCGTCGAGCAGCCCCAAAAATGCCCGGGCACAGGGGAGGTCGGCAGTGGCCCCCGCCACGGTGGGCCAGTCGACCTGCTCGCGCAATGCGCGGGCGACCGGCAGCATCGGCACGAAATCACACCGATGGGAACCGAGACGACGGAGTTTGTCGATCATCAGATCGGTTCCGCTGAGGACCGGTGCCCAGATCTGCCCGATCCGCATCGTCTCGGCACGCTCGAGGAGTCCCTCCCCGGTCCCGGTGGTAGAGGCCGGATGCAGCAGGGTGACCCGGAGGTCACTGCCGACGAGCCGTCGTGACCCGAGTCGGGAGGAAACGATGGACCGCATCCCACCCGCAGCCAACGCGGTCCGTGCCTCGGTCAGGTGTTCGTCCGAGGCGATGATGGTCACCTGGTGCTCGGCTGGCGGTCCGCCGCGAGCGTGGACGGCGCAGTCCCCGCCGACCGCGAACGGCACGTCAGCGGCCGAGAGGATGTTCACCGCCCGCCCCAGCGTCCGCATCAGCTGGGCTTCGCGGGCCGCGACTATCCGAACGGTGGGGTAATCCTCCGCCCGTGGGGAACACTGGCGCGGCGGATGCTCGGTGGTCATGACCGGTGGATACCCGGCGTCGCAGACCTCAACCGTGCCATGGGTCGTCTCGCTTCACGGAGAGCGGCCACGGGAAGTAGATCGACGGATCTTCGTGAGGGGCGCGTCCGCCTGCGAGCTTGTCACCGCAGGTGGCGATAGGGTTCCTGCCGATGGCTACGTCGGTGGCGCGGTTCTTCGCCTCCACCGAAGCTGCTAGTCGGATTGGTTGAGGGTGTCCATGATGCGGTCGTGAATCCAGGTTTCGAGCTTTTGGCCGGCGGCGTGGGCGGCATCGTGGGCGCGGGCTTGGAGAAAGCTGACGCAACGGTGTCACGACGGCATCGTTGGCCGAGGTACCTGCGCCGTAATCGACACCTTTGCCGGAGCCAGCGCAACGTGTTGATGAGGTGGATGGGGTCCGGCCGTGTCCCCTTGCACCCACTGGTTACGCCGAGTCTGCGCCGACGGTGGTGCGGAACGGGCCGGGTCGGGCATGGATGTTCCAGAGCCGATCGGCCAGGGCGTCGGGGGCGTAGAGCGGGTCGCCACCACCGATCGCGCCGGGGATAGTGAGCTGTTTGACGTGAGTGTTCTGGGGTGTGAGGGCCTCGTGGAGCATTGCGCCGTAGTCGGTTTCATCGGCGAGTGCGGTCGAGGTGCCCGCGACGTCGCCGTTCGGTGTTGCGGCGCTGGAACCGTTACCGTGAATCCCTCCCGCCCGAAGCATCGGGCCGTCGCCGCGCCGAGCCCGGGTCCGGGGCCGGGGCCGATGATTGCAATGGTCGTTTTCGACAGGATGGAGTCGCCGAAGCGTTATTCGCCGGTGGTGTGGGCCGGGTGGTCGGCTGCGGTGGTGACGGCGAGGTTGGCGGCGGCCCAGTTGGCGAGCAGAGTCATGGCGTCGGCTGACGGGCTGCCGCGTTCGACGCTGTAGAGGGTCAGGACCAGGCCCGGGTCGGCGGGCAGCGGCATCGTTTCGTAGTCGATGGTGATGTCACCGACGACGGGGTGGTGGAAGGTCTTGGTGCCGGTGTAGTGCAGGCGCACATTGTGCTTGGCCCAGCGGACCCGGAATTCATCGCTGCGGGTGGATAATTCACCGACGAGGTCGGAGATGCCGCGGTCGTACGGGTCGCGGCCGGCGTCGGTGCGCAACAGATTGACCGCGCCGTCGGCCATCTGGTCCCAATCGGGATAGAACTCGCGGGCACGGGGGTCGAGGAAGCAGAAGCGGACGAAGTTGACCGCCTTGCTGGGATCGGGGTGCAGTTGGTCCGGGTAGAGGGGCGAATAGAAGGCGTAGGCGAGCTGGTTCGCGGCGACGAGGTCGTGGCGGGCGTTGCGTACGAATGCGGGCCCGGTGTAGCCGTCGAGGAGTCGCTGCACCATCGGCCGCACCGCCTTGGTGCGGCGTGAGCGGACTCGTTGCGGGCTGCTGAGGGCGCTGCGGTGCAGGTCGAACAGATGGGAGCGTTCGGCGTCGTCGAGTTCGAGGGCACGCGCGATGGCGTCGAGCACGGATTCGGAGATGCCGTTGACCTTGCCGCGTTCGATCTGGGTGTAGTAGTCGACCGACAGCCCGGCCAGGGTGGCGACCTCTTGGCGGCGCAGCCCGGGGACACGGCGCTTGGCGGCGTCGTAGACCGGCAGACCGACGTGCTCGGGGGTGATCTTGGCCCGCCGTGACGAAAGGAATTGGCCGATCTCGGCGACTCGGTTGGTGGACTCCATACAACCGAGGCTACGACCTGCGCGTCGGCGGTTGCCAGGTGCTGTGAGGGGGGTGCTGCTAGCACCCCCCCTAATCTTCGCCTCCCACGCGAGCGGTTAGCGGCGTTGCATGGATGCTGCGAGCACGGAGGTGCTCTGCGACCGAATCCTTCGATATCGACGAGGTGACATGACCACGCAAACGCCTGTTCAACCGAGCACCAGCACCAGCACTGGCCTACCTGTGCTGGTGTATGTGCTGGCGGCCGGGATCTTCCTGATGGGCACGACCGAGTTCATGGTCGCCGGACTGTTGCCCGACGTCGCCGCGGATCTGGGTGTGGATATCGCCCGGGCCGGGTTGCTGGTCACGGCGTTTGCGGTCGGCATGATCATCGGCCCGCCGGTGATGGCGCTTGCCACGCTGCGGTTGCCCGCCCGGGCGACCTTGATTGGGGCGCTGGCGGTGTTCTCCGCCGGGCACGTGGTGGCGGCGGTCAGCGACTCGTTCACCGTCGTCACCGCCTCCCGCGTCCTCACCGCGCTGGCGACGGGCACGTTCTGGGCGACCGGTGCGGTGGTGGCGGCCGCGGTCGCCGGACCGGGGGCGAGCGCGCGGGCATTGGCGGTGCTCTCGGGTGGGTTGAGCCTGGCCGTGGTCGCCGGTGTCCCGTTGGGCACCTTCGCCGGTCAGTTCACCGGGTGGCGGGGCCCGTTCTGGATGCTGGCAGTGCTGGCGGTTCCGGCGATCGTCGCTGTTCTTCGGTTCGCTCCGGGCACCGCGACCGGGGACACGGTGAGTGTGTCGGCGGATTCGGAGATCTCGGCAGTGCGGCCGTGGCGGGTGTGGGCGGTGCTGGGGGCGATCATGCTGGCGCAGGCCGGGTTCCTCGGCGCCTACAGCTTCATCAGCCCGCTGCTGACCGACCGCGCCGGCATCTCCGCCGCGCTGGTGCCGCTGGTACTTGTCGGTTTCGGTGTCGGCGCCCTGGTGGGGACCGCGCTGGCCGGTCGGATCGGCGACCGGTGGCCGCTGGCGACCATCGCCGCGGCGGTGGCACTGACCTCGGTTCTGCTGCTCGTCCTGGCAGCGACCGCAGGCCACGGGGCGATCGTGGTGGGTCTGATCATCGTCCTGGGTGCCTCCGGGCTCGGGGCGAACCCGGTGCTGATTGCCCAGACCATGCGATTCGCCGGACATGGCTCCCGGCTGGCGTCGTCGCTGGCGACCGCGGCCTTCAACCTCGGCACCGCCGCCGGAACGGCGTTAGCCGCGACCACCTTGTCGACGTCACTGGGTGTGGTCGGGCCGGCGGTCCTCGGCGCCGCGATCACGGCCACCGCGCTGATACCGATCGCACTGCTGGCGACCACCCGGGCGCGTCCTGCCGCCGGCAACCCGCCGCCCCGACCCACCCACGAGGAGACGCTGCGGGTCCCCACGTCCGTGAGCTAGAGCGTGGCTGAACACCGCTACAGGAGAAAAACCATGCGCCCCATGATCACCGGGCTGGTCGTCCTCGCGACAGCCGTCACCGCCGTCGCCGGGCTCACCGCCTGCGCGAGCACAACGGACTCGGCAGAAAACAGTGCGCCGTCGGCGTCACCGACCGCGCAACCTGCGACGTCGCAACCTGGTCAGGAAGGACCGTTCACGCAGATTCGGTTGAGGATCGGCGCCTCGGAGGCGACCGCACGACTCTACGACAACGCCACGGCACGAGACTTCGCATCCCTGATACCGGTGACGATCACCCTGCACGACCTCGGCGGCCGCGAGAAGGCCGGACCGCTGCCTCGCGAGCTCGCCGACGGTGCGGGCCAGAGCAGCTACCGGACCGGGCAACTCGGCTACTGGCCACCCACCAATGACCTGGCCATCTACTACCGCGACGACGGTTTCACGATTCCCGATCCCGGGATCGTGATGATCGGCGAGATCGACACCGGACTCGACGCCATCACCGACGCCGACGGCAACGGCACCCTCACCATCACCGCCGCCTGATCACCCCAACGACCGAAGAGGACCACCATGCGTGGAGTAGTGATGTATGCCCCCGGCGATGTTCGCGTCGTCGAGCGGGAAGACCCGAAGATCATCGAGCCGACCGACGCGATCATCCGGATCACCGCGACCTGCATCTGCGGATCCGACCTGTGGCCGTACCGGGGTGTGGAACCGGTCGATCACACCCTGATGGGACACGAGTACGTCGGCGTCGTGGAGGAAATCGGTGCCGCCGTGCAGACCGTGTCGGTCGGTGATTTCGTCGTCGGGTCGTTCGCCGTCTCCGACAACACCTGCGAGATCTGCCGCGCCGGCTACCAATCCCGTTGCCTGCACGGCTCCTTCGTCGCCGGAGACATCGGCACCCAGGCAGAGAAGGCCCGCATCCCGTACGCCGACGGAACGCTGGTGGCGACGCCCGGTCAGCCGGAGATGGACCTGGTTCCCTCGCTGCTGGCGGCCTCGGATGTCCTTGGGACGGGCTGGTTCGCCGCCGTCGCCGCCGAGGCCGGACCCGGTAAGACCGTGGCCGTGGTCGGTGACGGTGCCGTCGGCCTGATGGGTGTGCTCGCCGCCCAACAGCTCGGCGCCGAACGGATCATCGCCATGTCCCGGCACGCCGACCGCCAAGGGTTGGCCCGCCAGTTCGGTGCCACCGACATCGTGGCATCCCGCGGCGACGAGGGTGTCGCCGCGATCAAGGAACTCACCGGCGGGCTCGGCGCCCACAGCGTCATCGAAGCCGTCGGAACCGAGGAGTCGATGCTGCAGGCCATCCGCTCGACCCGGCCCGGCGGGCACGTCGGCTACGTCGGCGTCTCCCACGACGGTGTGACCCTGCCCGCCAACCAACTGTTCTTCGCCGAAGTGCACTTGATGGGCGGCCCCGCACCGGTCCGCCGCTTCCTGCCGGAGCTGATCGACCTGATCTGGCGCCGCGAGATCGATCCCGGCAAGGTCTTCGACCTCGCCCTCCCGCTGGACCAGGCGGCCGAGGGCTACCAGGCGATGCACGAGCGCCGCGCCATCAAAACCCTGCTCACCCTCTGACCTCCCGCCCCCAACTCACTCACACACACCAGGAGTGCCGCAATGACCAACACCAGAACCACCGCGCGGCGAGGCCATAGCCGCTGGAGCAGGATCGCCGGCGCCGGGGTTGCCACGCTCGCCGTCCTGGCCGCCTCAGCCTGCTCCGCCACCGACTCGAACACCTCCTCGGCGGCTCCTGCCTCGCCGGTCGCGAACCCGGCCTCCGGGGATCTGTCTAACGGTGCCGACAACTTCTACACCAGTGACCAGGTCACCATGCAGCCGGTGACGTTCACGAACCAGTACCAGATGGACGTCTCCGGCAACCTGTTCGTCCCCAAGAACCTCGCCGCCGGCACCCTCGCAGCCGCCATGGTCGTCGGCCACCCCATGGGCGCGGTCAAGGAGCAGAGCGCCAACCTCTACGCCACCAAAATGGCCGAGCAAGGTTTCGTGACGCTCTCGCTGGACCTGGCGTTCTGGGGCGGCAGCGCGGGTGAACCCCGCAACGCCGTCGCCCCCGACCTCTACACCGAAAACTTCTCCGCCGACGTGGACTTCCTGCGCACCCAGGACACCGTCGATCCCGAACGCATCGGCGCGCTCGGCATCTGCGGCATCGGCAGCTTCGTCATCTCCGCCGCCAAGATCGACCCCCGCATCAAGGCCGTCGCCACGGTCAGCATGTACGACATGGGCGGCGCCAACCGCAACGGGCTGGGCCACTCCGTCACCCCCGAGCAGCGCCAGGCGATCCTCGCCCAAGCCGCTACGCAGCGTGATGTCGAATTCACCGGCGGCCCTGTCGAATACACCAGCGGAACCGTCCGCGAACTGGCCGCGGACTCGACTCCCATCGAACGCGAGTTCTACGACTTCTACCGCACCCAGCGCGGCGCATTCACCCCCGAAGGCACCACCCCGGACCTGACTACGCACCCGACGCTGTCGAGCAACGCGAAGTTCATGAATTTCTACCCCTTCAACGACATCGAGACCATCTCGCCGCGCCCGATGCTGTTCGTCACCGGCGAAAACGCCCACTCCCGCGAGTTCAGCGAAGAGGCCTACCGCCTCGCCGGTGACCGCAAGGAACTGGTGATCGTGCCCGGCGCCGGGCACGTCGACCTCTACGACCGCACTGAACTGATCCCGTTCGACAAGCTGACCGAGTTCTACACCCAGAACCTCACCTAACGGCATGCGGGCAGCGACCGGCAACCCGGTTTGAGTGTTCTTACCCCACAAGAGGACCCACGGGTATGCCAGCGGTGCACCGACTATGCACGCCGGCATACCCGGTTCAACTGTCAACCTCGACGAGCGATGCCCGGACACCACGACAGCCAAGAGGGCGTAACACAACTCCGCGCTCTCGCGGCGACAAGGCCGCACAGCGCCGCGAGCATGCGAAACCGCATAGGAGGGCACCGACGGAAGGACACCGATGATCGGGAACAGTAGTCACGACAACCACGATCGAGCAGGAACCATCGCGATCGGGCTCGCCATCGCGATCACCGCCATCCTGACCTACCTGGATTCACTGATCTATTGACCGCTCGGAACCGCCCCCGTCACGACGCGAGCCGTAACGGAGGATGGTGTCCGTCTACTGGAAGTACGTCCCAACCTCCCGCGCTCCCTTAGCGTTGATGGTTGGAGCAGCAACACGAGATCGGAGCGTTGCTAGACAGCAGGCGTGCAATGCCCGAGCGCATCTACGACCGCACAATCGCCGAGGACCTGAATCCAGTGTTCGACGGCGACGGTGCCTCGGAGCTGGTCTGCGGGCTGGTCCGGTTCACCCCGGGCGCTCGCACCAACTGGCACGCCCACGGCAACGGGCAGCTGCCACCACGTGGCTGGAGCCGGTCACCGCGGAGCAGTACGCCGCTGCGCACACTGCTGCAGGGGTGGAGTGATAGCGATCAGCGACGACACGAAGCGCATCCACGATCAGTTGGCGGGCTTGATCGGAAAATTTCTCGAACGTCATTGACGCTCCTTCGCGGACTGCATCCCGTGACTGACGGGAGTGGGTTCACTGGATCGGTCAATGTGTGGAGAGGTGGCAGGTTCCCGGGCGGCCCCGTCCCTGTCTGCGCCGCGTTCGGGTGTGTTGTGTTGTGCTGATGGCGGTTAGCTGCCGAAGATGGTGCCGAGATCGTCGACGTCGGGGGCGTCGCCGGCGGCGGGGGCGCGGGATCCTCGCCGGCGACGGCAACGGTGACGACCGTGGAGGCTTGTTGGACGGTGAACTCCGTGCCGGGCCATTGTGCCAGGTAGTCCTCGATTCCGGGGTAGTCGGAGATCCACATGGCCGGGTCGGTATCGGTGCGCGAGCAAGAGGCCAGTGCGACGTAGGAGCCGTCCGGAACGTCCATCACCGACTGGGTTGTCGTCCCCGGTTGAACCTCGCCTGTCTCGTACAGTGATTGACCGGCGCTGAGGACGTCGCGGACGGGTGGCAGCACCCTGTCGGGGGCAGGTGCGAGAGAAGTTCCGCAGCCGATGATGGTGCCGCTGTTGTTGGTGATGGTGTTGGTGACGGTCGATCCGTCAACGGTGAAGGCGAAGATGACGTCGGTGGTTTCGGCCGCTGATGCCGGCGCGGCCGCTGCGACTGCCAGTGGGATGGTGGCCGCGGCAAGGAGGGTGGTACGGGCACTCATGGGCATGCGGTGTCCTATTCGTCGGTGTGATGAGTAGTGATGTGTGCATCCTGCAGCAGAAACCGACCGACTGGCATTGTTTCCGTGAGTTTGGTGAACCGGTGGACTTCGTTGTTGTCGACGGTCACCGCCCGGTTGTGCTGGCGACATCAATGTCTCATTGGCTCTGCGTAATTCGGAATTGCCGATGGTGCTGGAATCAGGACGGACCGCGGGACGCATGAATGGGTCACCCGGTGCGGATTTCCTGGAGACTGTTCAGTCATGACCGATCAACTGCACGCCGACCTCATAGAACGTCTGGGTCGGGCT
The DNA here is from genome assembly GCF_058628105.1 of Rhodococcus sp. G6(2025). Taxonomy (NCBI): domain Bacteria; kingdom Bacillati; phylum Actinomycetota; class Actinomycetes; order Mycobacteriales; family Nocardiaceae; genus Rhodococcus; species Rhodococcus sp. G6(2025). The sequence goes on along the minus strand of NZ_CP179750.1, from coordinate 4,715,306 downwards.
GTCGCCCGTGCCGCGATGGATGGTGACCCCCTGTTCGGCACCGTCGAGGTCACCATCGCCGAGCTGACTGAGCTGCTCGAACGCCGAATCCCTCCCGGTGAATGACCGGGGGAGATCTGGTCTGGGCTGACGCGCGTTCGTCGCGCATACACTAGGGCGATGACCGATTCGTCAGCGCCGGTGGCTCCGTTCGGGCGCGTTCTTACAGCGATGGCTACGGCGTTCACCGTGGATGGCGAGATCGATGAGGAGGCGACTGCTCGGATCGCCCTACATCTGGTCGATCATGGGCACGACGGCCTTGTCGTCTCGGGGACGACCGGTGAGGCGGCCACTACTACCACCGCCGAGGACGGTCGGATCTTGCAAGTGGTCAAGGATGCGGTGGGCGACCGCGCAAAAATCGTTGCCGGAGTAGGAACGAACGACACACGGCACACACTGGAATTGGCGAGGCAGGCTGTCATGCACGGGGCTGACGGGCTGCTGCTGGTGACGCCGTATTACAACAAGCCGAGCCAGGGCGGTGTACTGCAGCACTTTCGGTACGTCGTGGAGGCAGTCGATGCTCCGGTCATGGTCTACGACATTCCCGGCCGGGCCGGTACCAAGCTGGCGCCGTCGACGTTCGAGACGATGGCGGAGTGGCCGTCCGTGGTGGCGGTGAAGGATGCCGCTGGAGATCCCACTCAGGCGATCATGTTGCGCGAATTGGGCTATGCGGTCTACTCGGGAGACGACAGCCTCACGCTGGGTTTCCTGGCGTATGGGGCGTGCGGGGTCGTCTCGGTTCTCGGTCACGTGGCAGGTGACGAGATCCGCACGATGATCGACGCCTTCTTCTCGGGGGAGGTCGAAACCGCACGGGAGATCAATACCCGCCTGCAGCCGGCGTTGCGTGCGGTCATGGGTGTCCCCAATTACGGCGCGACGACGGTCAAGGGGGCACTGCAGTTGCTCGGTGTGCTGCAGAACAGAACCGTGCGGTCCCCGCTCCTTGCCCTCGACGACGGCGAGTACGAGGCGTTGCGGACGGGGCTGCTCGCTTCGGGTTTGCTGCACTGACCGAGCAGTGCACGGGGTCGCCGTGGTTGTCAGGTGCCGGAGGCGGCACGGGTGGCGACTGGTTGTCTGAGGATGGTGCGTTGCTTCTCGGGCGCGATCCTGCGGAAGTCGTTGAGGTAAATCTCGTGGTGCTTGCCGGACACACGTAGTCCGTTGCTGGGGATGAAATCGTCATGCAGTTGTGCGAGCACGGCTGCTTCGTCGTCGAAGGAGCCGGCGTGCAGTGTCTGCACACACCGCCCTTCGCTCAGATCCGCGAGTCGGACGTCGTCGAGGCGTACCGGGCGGTTCTTGGCACCGGCCTGGTCGACCGCGGTGGCAAACATGGCCTGGTCGACCCACTTCGGGGTCATGATCATCATCGTCCAGTCCCATCGCGACTTGTCTCGCACCGTGGTGAAGGAGTCCATGTCATCGGCCCACCACAAGCCCTCCAGCGGAGGAACGACATAGTCGCGGCCGAGGTCACGCTTGCTGGCGAACTTCAGCTTGTATGCGAGGGGGTAGAGAGCTTCGACGGCGTCGCTGAATGCCGGTGAGGTGTTGGGGTCGCCGTGACCGTCGATCATGAGGTATTGCAGGTCGGGCACATCCACGATCCGGAACTCGCCTCGGGGGGACTGGTAGGCGGCGAGGGTCTTCTTGAAGTCGGTCTTGTCCGTCATCGGGCACCTGGACTCGCGTAGCGAGCCACCACCTTTCTGCCTCCAAGAGGCTCGACGAAGAGAAGAACACCTCACGCGCCGAGCTGCGAGGGTGTGCGGTTCCGTCTCGCCCAACCTCGGCCGCCGCGGGGCGGAGTCCGCGGCGGCCGAGGTTGTGCGAGCACCTTCGGGGTACTGGCGGAGGAGGGGGTCAGTCGGTGATCGTGGGCGGCTCGGTGAGGAAAGGGCGCACTTCGAGCCACTCATGGATCGGCTTCCCTCCCGCCCCCGGAGCAGCGGAGAGCTCTCCTGCCAGCTCGATGGCGCGTTCGTAGCTGTCGACGTCGATCATCATCCAGCCGGCGATGAGGTCCTTGGTCTCGGCGAAGGGGCCGTCGGTGACCGGTGGCCGCCCCTCGCCGTCGTAGCGGACGAACATTCCGTCTGGGGCGAGCGCTTGACCGTCGACGAACTCGCCCGTGCCTTCGAGTCGGTCTGCGAAGTCTTGCATGTACTGGATGTGGGCCGAGATCTCCTCCGGCGTCCACTGGTCCATCGGCACATCGTTGACCGCAGCCGGGGCGCCGCGGTAGTGCTTGAGCAGAAGATACTTACCCATTGTGTTTCTCCTCGGTGGTGGTGCGGCCCATTCTGGTCGCGTTCACTGTGGAGACGGAGCCAGTCAGGATTTCTCGACACGCCGCCCGAAGAATCTTTTGGGTCTCGTCCGAACCGGGGGCGGAGGCCTGTAGTTGCGTAGCCGGGCGCGTCGTGCACAGCGCTCGCGGCACAGGACCTCACAGTGTCGGCCGGTCGAGCGGACGTCGCAGTGGCGCGAGTGCGCCGGCGTCCCGTAACCGGCCGTACACGCGGACAATCGTGTCGATGTCGCCCGGTGCTGCAATGTGCAGCAGCACGCCGCCGTCCAGCGTGTCCTGACGGACCGCCCCCGGGCCGTCGGGTACCAGGACTGCGCGGGCCGCGGACAGATAGCCGAACCGGCCGACGACAGGATCGCCGACGGTGAACCCGGCGCCGTCTTCGAGCGCATCGAGAATGTCGTCGTCGCTGACGTCACCGAAGTCCGGTTCCCACACCGACGCAAGCATTGCGAGCAGTTCGGATTCGGGGACGATGGCGCCGTCGGGCGCGTCGACCGTCATCACCAGTGACTGCAGGAGAAACTGTGGGGCACCACCCGCAACGCCGGACAGTTCGACCGCCCACCCGTCCGCACCGGTGTGTATCAGTCGCAATCCGGTCCCCGTCAGATCCGACCACGCCTCAGCGCCCTGCGCGTCCAGGAGTACCGCTGTCAGGTCGTCCGGCGCACAGGCGGTGTCCGGTCCCGACGCGTGAACCTGCCGCCACTCGCCTCGCACCGGTGGCGCAGCCGCCGGCAGCAGTTCCGTGACGTGCTCCAACGTCTGCCGCCACCGTCCTGCCAGCGTTTCGACCGGCTCCGGCCGCGGCCCCCAGAAGGCCCGCACGACGCGTCGCATTCGAATATGTCCTCCCTCTCGACCCCTACGGTCATCCGTGCGTCCCGGGCGGGATCAGCGTCCGCAACGAACCGTGGTGCAGCTGATTCTGTCATCAGATGCGTCCTGCCAACTGGAACGGAAGCATCGATTCCGGGATGCGACGGCTGGTGACCATGTCGGCGATCCCTTCAGCCGTGGCAGGTGCCACGGTGACACCCAACATGCCGTGGCCGGCGGCGATGTAGAGGCCGCGGTGACCGGGAACCGGGCCGATGAACGGCAGGCTGTCGGGTGTGGCGGGTCGTAATCCGGCTCTGCCGGAACGAATGTAGACATTCGTGTCGGGGGCCCATCCTGCCAAGTGCGGGTGCACCTGGCCCACGAGGCGTCGGATCCGCCGCTCGGGGACCCGTTCGTCGCGGGCAGGTAATTCGAATGCGCCGACGATGCGTATCGCGTCGTGGTATGGGCTCAGTGCGGACCCTCGACGTACCGGCACTGGCACCGCGCCCCCGTAGCCTGCCGGTCGTCTTCCGAGGTGCGGCGCCCCGACGTATCCGTAGTGCGTGACAACTGGTCGGCCGGTTGTTCTATGGCTGCCAGTGCTGCACGTTTTCGAGTGCGACGCGCGGCGGGGGATCGGACGGACAGGTCATGCTGTGTTCATCCGATCCCCTCGTCGGCGGGGGCGAGCTTCGTCAGTTCGTGACTGCGGGGCGGGTGGGCCTGCGGTCGTCGGCGAACATGGCCTCGATCCTCGACTTGATCTCCGCGGTGCTCATGGTGCCGCTGCGCCGGGGCGTCTGCCGTCCGGTGGGAGTCGTCGGGGCAATCGAGGGTGTCGCCATGTGTCCTGCTTTCGTCGGATACCGATATGTGTGCCTCGCGGTCACGGTTGTGATCTGGTTCACATCGTGGCCGACTATGTTGTACACCACATGTTAGGTCCCGTGCCACTCGGCCTGGTCACCTCGGCGGTGGCCGGGAACGCGACCGAGCGGGTGCGAGGTCGGCGAATCGGCTCCGGCTGACTGCGATGGCCCGAGCGTAGAATTGCGCGGGTTCGGTCGATCACGCTGGGCCCGGATTTCGGTGAGGCCTTACCGAACTTCTCCGGCCTCGTCGCCGATCTGCTCTGCTCGGTAGTCGGCTCCGAATTGCGACGAGATCGGGAGGGTACTTCAGCGATGCGAACCGATGGAGACAGTTGGGACATCGTCAGTAGCGTGGGCCTGACCGCGTTGGGAGTGGCGACATTTCGGGCGTTGGAGACAGTCCGCCCCGACGCGTTGATTCAGGACGACTACGCGCGGTTGTTCGTCGAAGCGGCGGGTGAACCACATTTCACCGGGCTGTTGGCCGACCCGTCGTTACTCGGGGACATGCCGTTCTCGGGCTTCATGGGTGCTCGGACCAGATTCTTCGATGAGTTCTTCTCGTCAGCCACGGGCGCGGGGGTTTCGCAGGCGGTGATCCTCGCGGCCGGGTTGGACGCACGGGCATATCGCTTGGACTGGCCGACCGGCACGACGGTCTTCGAGGTCGACCAACCGCAGGTGCTGGAATTCAAAGAGGATGTCCTCGCCGATCATGGGGCCAGGGCGACGGCTGATCGTCGCCCGGTGGCCGTCGATCTGCGAGACGACTGGCCTGCCGCCCTCGAAGCCGCAGGCTTCGACCCTGGTAAGCCGACCGCGTGGTCGGTGGAGGGCCTGCTGGCTTACCTCCCGGGCGCGGCGCACGACGCGCTGTTCGAGCGGATCGACCAACTGTCCAGCTCCGGCAGCCACCTTGCCGTGGACAACTTCGCGGCGGGAACCGATATGCAACGCTTCGACGCCATCAGAGCGAAGTATTTCGCCGAGAATCCGTTCGGCGACCTCGACATCTCCGAGCTGTTCTACGGTGACGAGCGGGCCGATCCGGTGCAGTGGTTGACCGGGCACGGCTGGTCGGTGCGGCGGTCCAATTCGCTCGAGCTGGCGGCCGCCTACGGGCGGCCGGTTCCGGATCTCCCTGAAGAACTTGTCGATCTGTCGAAGCGATCGACGTACCTGACGGCGGTCAAGTAGCCACTGCCCAGCTTGCAGCGATGAACCGCGGGGGCGAGCCACCTGTTGCCTCATGTCAAGATGCCCGCGAAGTCTGATTCGTTGACTCATCGAGAAGTGCCCGCGTGAGAGGGGCTCTCCTCGTGGGTGTGTTCTTGGCGGTGGCGAGGGCGATGAGCTCGGTGGTCAATGCCTGGATCTGACGCTGGACGGCGGCGGGGTTGATGGTCGAGTACGTGTCGGCGAGGATGGCCTTGTCCTCTCCGGTGACGGCCTCGTGCTGGTCTGCACGCCGATGCGGAGTGGTGGCGATGTCGTACTTCTTGGTCACCTTCGCGCCGTCACGTTCTTTCGACACCAATTTCTGCTGTGGGTAGAAGTAGTTCGTTAGCTGCGACTGCAGAACCCAGATCTGATTGAGCAGCAACAACTCTGCAGAGGTGTCATAGCGGAGATAGCCGACGATGGTGCGTACTACGGCCCAGTTCTTCTGCTCGACGTGTGCCCCGTCGTTGGAGTTTCCGGGACGCGAGCGGGTGAAGGTGATCTGCTGTCTGTTGCACCAGTCGAGCAGGTGGTGGTTGATGAACTCGCTGCCGTTGTCGGAGTCGACGCCGAGGAGTGGGAACGGCATGATGGCAGCGATCTCGTCGAGTGCGGCGATGACCCATTTGCGGGCCTTGTTGCGCACACTGCGGTTCTCGGTCCAACCGGTGGCGATGTCGGTGACCGTCAGCGTGTAAGCGTGCTCACCGACGGCGTTGCCGCCCTCGTGGCCGACCAGGTCGATCTCGACGAACCCCGGCGCCGCATCATCCCACTGCGCCCAGGTGCGGATCGGGATCTGGGACTTGAGCAGGGAACCGGGCTTGGTATGTGATCGGCCCTTGAGTTCATGGTTCTTGCGTTCGGGCGCCAGCCGTCGGTCGATGGTGGCTGCAGACATGCCGACCAGCAACAGTGCGGTAGCGTCGTCGATGTCGAGTTCACCGAACGCACGCAGAATGGGCACGAGGTCTGGCAGTGCCGGCGCAAGCCGCTTCCCGGCAGGCATCCCCAGCACCGCCCAGCAGAAGATCAACGCTGCAACAACGTTCGGCCCGTACGTCGGTGGGCGCCCGGTTCGGGGACGGACCACCTTCGGAATCAACGCTGCCCGCAATGCCTTGCGGGCGTGGTCGCGATGCCAGCCGGTCGTGGCGCACAATTCGTCTAGGATCTTCGCTTTGCCCGGCTTGTCGGCGCGCTTGTAGCGGGTCGCGATCGCCGTGGTGACGGCTCTGCGTTCAGCCATGGTCAGTCCCATCCTCCGGCCCTACCCTCGACCACCACACCGACGTGATCGACACGCCGCTACGCGGGCGTTCTCACGTGAGGCAACGAAGGGGCTTACGCGGGCATTTTGGATGAGTCAACGCGAGCCATTGCGGTGGACCGCCATCCGCGCGTACATTGGTAGTTGCGGATCGAGAGAGTAATCGGCAACGGTGAAACACTCGAGAAGCAGAGATCCGGCCGAGAATGTGAGAGCATTCCCGGCCGAACCCCTGTCTGGGGCATTTTCCCGCTCACCGACCTGGTGCTTTATCACGCGGTCGGCACGAGTCGCACGCCGGTCTCAGCACCGGTGCTGTGAGCATCACTATTCTCAATCCTGCTCTGCAGCAACGTCATCGACGATCCGCGCCGATGCCGGTCGGGAAGTGGTAGGCGAAGACTTTCGGCGAGTGCGCCACGGCGCCATCCGGTCGAGGAGCCTGTCGTTCAGGACCAGCACATGGAAGAGGACGGCGGACATGTGTGCGGTGAAGGTGAAGAACAGCAGGTAGGCGAATGCAGTGTGAGCTTGTCTCGACAACGCGTAGACGCGGGGATCTGGTGCAAGCAGCGTGGGCAGGTGCAGATGCTGGTAGAGGATGATCGGGTAGCCACCGGCCGAGAGCATGGCCCACCCGGTGAGCGGCTGGATCACGAGCAGCCCGTAGAGCAGGTACTCCGACGCGGTTGCGACCCGGCGCTCGACCGGTCCCATGGAGGCGGGTGGTGCGGGCGTGCGGCACACCAGCCGGTTGCCGATGCGGACGATCACCAGCGCGAGGATTGCGGCGCCCAACGGGACGTGCACCGAGCGCAGCAGGTGGTAGCGGTCGAGGGTCGTCACCATGACGGCGCCGATGAGCAGTTGTGCGATCACCATGACCGCCATCGCCCAATGCAGCACCCGGACGGTCGCCGCGAACCGGAGTGGGCGGTCGGTCGGGTCAGCGGTCATCGCGCACCCCATCCACGTCAACGAGCGCCGGTGTTTTCGGCTCCCCGGACCGGCGGGTGAACGATTCGGTGTAGACCGCGGACCGGGCGCTGAGCAGGGGATCGTCCGAGGGTGCAATGCCCGTTGGGAGGATAAGCGGGTCGAAGTTGAGGTCCCGCGCGTTGTGCGGCGCTTCGGTCCGGACCGCCTCGATGGTCACGGTGCCGACGTCGAGGACCTGCCGGGTCGGCGGCCACGGCCGGGTGGCGTCGTCGGTCCGATCGCCTGGTTGACCGATCGTGAGCAACATCCGCCACCGCAGCGGCCCACGCGAGACTGCCGCGGTGAGGGCGTCGAAGAGGTGATCGCGCCCCGGCAGCGGCGGCAGGCCGGGGGAGCGGACCGGTTGCGCGGGGACCAGTGTCCACCGCACCGCAACCGTGACTCCGGTGTCGTTGGTGCAATGGAAGGCATTGAGACCGTAGAAGGTGCTGTTGTCGAACCCGGAGGTCGGTGGATGCTGTCGGATGAGGTTCATCGCCGCCGCGGTCTCGGGACGGCGGGAAAGAAACGCCGCCATGCGATCCGGATCGGGCTTGCCGGTGGCCGGGTCCGTTTTCGATGCGAGCAACCGCTCGTAGAAGCCGTCTGGTGTCCGGTCGGGGAACACCGGGGTGTTGATCATCGCGGTGCGCCACTGCTCGCCATCGGGGAGGTCGAACGCCAACCCCAGCCCGCGGACCGTGGCGTCGGCGTCCGGAGTGGACGGATTCCCGCCCGAGAGTGAGAACCGGCCGGTCACCGGGATCCGGCCGGCCCGGAAAACGCTGGCCGTGGAAACTCCGGACCCGGCACCGGTGGCGGTGAAGTATCCGGTCGCGCTGACTCCTTTGGCGTGATTGCGCCGGAATCCGTCGTGATGCCCGGCGACCTCCTCGAACCGGTCGGTCAGCCGTGCCGGGGTCAGCGCGTCGGCGTCCAGTGTCCCCGCCGCGCAGAGGAACCCGCCGACGTCCACTGCCGCGATGGCGCCCACCGCGGCCAGGCCGAGCAGCGCACTGCGGCGACTGACGGCCGGGCGCGGCGCCTGATCCGGGGGTGTGGTGGCGTCATCCATGGGCGGAGTCGACCGTCACCACGTGCCAGGTTCCCTTGACGCCGTCGCCGCCCGTCTGCCCGGGGGCGGTGTCTTTCGCGAACCGGTACAGCGGGTGGCCGTCGTAGGTGATCTGCTCGGTTCCGTCCGGCCGCGTCGTGGCACCCGCGCGGGCGGCGAGGGTGGCGTCGGGGCGGGGTGCACCGACGAGCGAGGGCGGCCAGATCTCGGCGCACGGGCCGGTGCACCGGATGGTGCCCGGGGTGTCCTCGTCGAATCGGTAAAGCGTGAATCCGTCTCCGTCGGTGAGCACGGTGCCGAGAGCGGTCTCCCGGGTGCCGAGTTCCACCTGCCCCGCGGTGGACGCAGACGGCTGCACCTGGGGCGGAGTGTCGTCGGTGGCGGTGCCGCACGCCGACATCATCGCGATCGTGCCGGCGGCGCCGGCCGCCGCAAGAATCGATTTCTTCAGCATCGTTTTGGGTCTCCATTCGTTCGTTCCGTATGCCGGTTCGTTCGGCGCTGGGGAGTACGGATGGTCGGCGACCCACGTTCAGCTACCCCCGCGCACCCGAGTGGCAGAATTCGAGATGAACGCCGCGCCGCCCACGCCCGTACTCCTCGGTGGGTGTCGGGCGGGCCGACGCCGTATCCGGTGTTTCGGGAGGTGAGTGGTGCGGCTTCGTATCGTGCGCACACGCGGGGACCAGTCCGAGGGGGGCTTGGATGACGAGACGGTGTTGCGGGCCGCCTACGACGAACACGGGAGGGAACTGTTCGCCCTCGCCTACCGCTCCCTCGGAGACCGGGGTCGCGCGGAGGAGGCGGTACAGGAGACGTTTCTTCGGGCGTGGCGGCGCGCGGACCGGTTCGACCCGCGACGCGCTACGCTCCGGACCTGGCTGTATGCGATCTGCCGCAACGTGGTGATCGACGCGATCCGGGCTCGTGCCGCCCGACCCGAGCTGGCCGACGCTGCACCACCCGAGCTGCCCGCACCCGAGCGTCCCCTCGAACAACTGCTGGTGGGGCTCGAGATGGAGGAGGCGCTGCGGCGGCTGTCCGATCAGCACCGCTGCGTCCTGGTCGAGATTCACCTGCGTGACCGGCCCGCCGCCGAGGTGGCCGCACAGCTCGGCATTCCCGTGGGCACCGTCCGCAGTCGTGTGTACTACGCGCTGAAGGCTCTCCGACTCGTACTCGAAGAAATGGGGTGGCATGGTGACCACTGACCGCTGCCAGCAGATGCGCACCATGTTGGGGATGTACACGCTCGGTCGCCTCGACGACCGCGAGATGATCACGCTTCGCGCCCACCTGGACGGCTGCCCGGAGTGCCGCACCGAGTTGCGTCTGCTGACGCCGGTCGCGGCTGCCCTGTCGGCGGCGGACCCGGACCGGATCACCGAACCTGCGCCCCGGCCGTCGTCGACGCTGCCCGACGCGATCTTCGGGGCGGTCGACCGCGAACGCGGACGGAAGCGGTACCACCGGATCGCAGTCGCCGCCGCGGCCGTCGTGATCGCCGTCGGCCTGGTGGCCGGCGGGTTCTTCCTGCGAGGGGGCACCTCGACAGCCCCGCCCGGGCAGCCGGTGGCATTCACGGTGCTCGCCGCAGGTGTGGACGCCTCCGCGCGGGTGGAGAACCGGGCGTGGGGAACCGGAATCAGCCTCGACGTCGCCGGACTCCCGCAGGGCCGCACGTACAACGTCTGGCTCCAACGCTCCGACGGAAGTCGCATGAATGCTGGCAGTTTCATCGCCGGCGGCGACAAGACGATGTCGATGCAGTTGGCGGTGGGGCTGCCGATGTCGGATGCGGCGATGCTCGGGGTGAGTGCCCCGGGCGACGACCGGCCCCTGCTACAAGCGCCACTGCGGTCCTGACCGACGCCAATCCTCGTGGACGACTCAGAGGAGCCGGCCGTCGCGAGCCACGACCCGGCCCGCCCGCACCACCGTGTCCCGACGGGGGACGTCGACGACGATCTGCGGCACGCATTCTCCGTCCAGCAACATGAAGTCGGCGGGTGAACCCGGTTGCAGGTCGGCCCGCGGCAGCCCCATGGCGGCAGCACCGCCGTCGGCGGCGAGTTCGAAACACGCCTCGAGATCCTCGTCGAGGCGTGCGTCGAGTGCCCAGGCGAGTAGCCACGCGAAGGCACGAGACCCGGACGGAGCGGAAGAACTGGCCCGCCGACACGTCGTGGGTACCCGGGTTGAAGCCGTCCGCTCCCTGGCCGCCGAGACCGGGACGACCTGAGGCGCCCCAGGTAGCACGCGGGCGACCACGGTCTCTCCTACGACTGCGAGATTCGAACGTACCTGGCTACCCGATCAGGGCCACCAAATCTACTCGTCGCGAATGTTTCGCATCCGCCGACGACGCTCGTGCCGAGTCGCTCGTGTGAGAATGCCGGCGCGGGTATTCGCTCACCGGCCGAGACGTGCCAGCCGTTCGCCCGGTGTCGTCGCACCCCAGACGCCGTGCTGTTGGCCGGTGTGGAGGGCATACTCGAGGCATTCCTCCACCACCGCGCAGCCGCGGCAGAACTCCTTGGCGAGATCTTCCCGCTCGGAGCGAGCGTTCCTGCGTTCGGCGTCCGCCGGGAAGAAGATCTCCGCGTCCGCTTCATGGCAACGCGCAGACAATCGCCACTGCCACAACTCGGTGTCGTGAGGGTGCAGTGTCATCACCGGTGTCGACATCTTTCGACTACCCCCTTCGCTCTCGGTCGCCCCGAATTACAGCCCATTCGGCAACACACGAGAAGAATTCGAATCTCCAGGATTTCGGGGTGAACGCGCCGCGCCGTTCTTGTTGAGCCACTGAAGATCTGATCGGCGTGACGCGAATCCTGTTGTTCGACGACTGCTCTTGCGATGCTGACCGGGTGACACCCGGGCGGCCTCGAAAGGCAGACGCATGACCATCCTCGATCCCCCGACAGTCGACGCCGCGAGCCTCGGAGTCTACGACTCGATCACCGACGCCATCGGCAACACACCCCTCGTCCGGTTGAACCGGGTAACCGGAAGTATCTCCGCGACGGTGTATGCCAAGCTCGAGTTCCTCAACCCCGGCGGAAGTGTGAAGGATCGCGTCGCCCTGGCCATGATCCACGCGGCCGAGGAATCCGGGGAACTACTGCCCGGAGGCACCGTCGTGGAGGGCACGTCGGGCAATACCGGAGTCGGGCTGACGTTGGTCGCCGCCGCTCGGGGATACCGTTCCGTAGTCGTGGTCCCCGACAAGACGAGCGTCGAGAAGATCGCGTTGCTGCGGGCGCACGGGGCGCAGGTGCATGTGACACCGGGCGGCAGGCCCAGCCACCATCGCGAGTTCGTGCGCAACGTGGCCACTCGTCTCGCGTCGGAGATCCCCGGCGGCTGGCTCGCCGGCCAGTACGACAACCCGGCCAATCCCCACGCGCACCGCACCACGACAGGTCCGGAGATCTGGCGTCAGACCCAGGGCCGAGTCACTCATCTCGTCGCCGGTGTCGGAACCGGTGGGACCATCACGGGGACGGGCGAGTTCCTGACGAAGGTCTCCGGCGGGGCCGTGCAGATCATCGGCGCGGATCCTGATACCTCCGTATACGGTGGGGGAGACGGACGGGCCTGGTACATCGAATCCGTGGGCCATTTTCTGCACCCGCAGACCGAGCACGACGAGTGGCCGGATTCCTATCACCCGGACGTCGTCGACCGACTCGAGCGGATCCCGGACATCGAGGCGCTCACGGTGCTGCACCGCCTCGCCCGGGAGGAAGGACTCCTCGTCGGAGGTTCCGCCGGTACCGCGGTGGCCGCCGCCCTGCGGGTCGCGCGGACCCTCGGTCCGGACGACGTCGTGGTCGTGATCGTCCCGGACTCGGGCCGGGCCTACCTGTCGAAGTACTTCGACAACGAGTGGCTGGGACGGCTGGGCTTCCCGCTCTACCACGCAGCGACCGGACCCGTTGTCGGTGACGCACTGGGCGGCCGGGGGAGCGCACCCCGGGCCGTGCCGTCCACCGCGACCGTTGCGGAGGCGCGTGACGTGCTCGCGGACACCCCGGCCCTGCCCGTCGTGCTGGCACGCCCGATCACCGGTCCGGTCGTGGTCGCGGAGATCCAGGGGTCCGTCAGTGCCGCGGCGCTGTCACACGCTCCGGAAGACGACCCGATCGGTGTGCACGTCGATCAGCCGTTGCCCGTCGTGGGAGTCACCGAGGAGTTGTCGGTGGCAATGCGACGAATCGGGGGGCACCGGGGGCCGGTCGTCGTGTCCGAGAACGGGCGAGCCGTGGCGTTGGTGGACGCTGACGTCGTCCTGACCTCGCCTGTCGCGTGAAGTGCGGTGATTCGTCATCCTTGATCGAACACCTTCTCGAAGCAATTCGAGAAGGGCAAGATCTCGTATGGGGAGAAGATCGGAATCCGTGAGTAGCCGCTCTTCTCGTACAACCTGACCGCATCGGGTTGCCGGTCGCCCGTCTGGAGAATCAGGCGTGGGCGCCCCGCCTTCCTGGCGGCATCCTCGACCGCGCTCAACAACGCTGTCGACACCCCGGTTCCGCGATGTTCCACTGTGACGAACATCCGTTTCAACTCCAGGTCGTCGCCGTTCCACCTGAGCGCGGCGTGACCGACCGCTTCTCGAGTGTCGGTTGCCCCCGCGGCGGTGTACACCACCACTGTGAGGAAAACGGACGTCGAGTCAACCGCATTGGTGGCGGCGCGGTCTGCAGTCGATACTCGGTCGGAGTATCGCGGCCCCACTTCGCGGGCCATGGCCTCTCGCAATGCCTCCGCGTCGGGGTCGAACCAAGACACCGCGGTTACGTGAAGGTGCGAGAGTGCTAATTCAGAGGTCATTCACATCCTCCGTCGATGAAAATGCAGTTTCGGTAGATGCTTCCCGGTCTTCATCCGGGATTCGAGGGTTGAAATCACCTTGACGCCAACGGTGTCCAGAAATCTCTGTTCGCTACCGATGAAAGTGCAAGGTGGTTCGACATTTCCGATCTGGAGGAATCTATGTCCAGTTGTGTCGAACTGTCGCACGTCAGGCCCTGTTTCTCATCGTGGAGGACGCAGGGCATGGACGTTCAACGGTGACAACCGGGGTTAGTATCGCGATGTCCGGATGCTGGTCACGTCGTCCAGTCGGGTGATGAGGCGTCCCTCGGGGGGCGGAAGTAGGGGATGGACGCAATCGCGGCGGCGCACACGGCCGTCAGTCCGGACGCGCTCTCCGCCCAATCGTTGGAGACGGCACGATTCGCCGATCACCGACGTCGAACAGGAATCACCACCTCATGAGTCTCGAATTCCTCTGGTACATCCCGAATCAGGTCACCCCGGGACACCGCGGCGACGCCGTCACGGTTGACCACAACAGTCTGGACACCCTCACGAGCCAGGCGAAGGCCCTCGAGGACCACGGCTGGAAAGGGGCCTTGATCGGCACCGGTTGGGGTCGACCGGACACCCTCACCGTCGCCGCCGCCCTTGCGGCCAGGACGGCGACATTCGAGCCGCTCATCGCGATCCGGCTCGGCTACTGGCGACCGGCTCACTTCGCCTCCGCCGTCGCTACTCTCGACCATCTGACCGGCGGCCGGGTCCGGATCAACATCGTGTCCGGGAAGGACAACCTCGGAGCCTACGGCGAACACGAGAGCGACCAGGCCCACCGTTACGCCCGCACCAAGGAGTTCCTCCAGCTCGTCCGCAAGCTGTGGTTGGAGCAGAACGTCAGCTACCGGGGTGAGCACTTCCAGGTCACCGATTCCACAGTGCTGCCCCGGATCTCACCACGCGGAGATCGACCCCACCCGACGCTCTACTTCGGTGGCGCGTCCGATGCCGCCGAGCGTGTTGCGGCGACCGAGGCCGACGTTCAGCTCTTCTGGGGTGAGCCGCTCGCGGGTGTGCAGGAGCGGATCGAACGGTTGCGGTCACTGAGCGAGGAACTCGGCCGAGCGCATGCGCCGCTCGAGTTCGGCCTGCGGATCACCACCTTCGTCCGGGACACGACCGAGCAGGCCTGGGCCGAGGCAGAGGAGAAGGTAACGGAGATGGCGAAGAATCAGGGTGCGCCGCCGCAGAACCCGCATCGCCAAACCGCCGTGGGACAGCAGCGACTCCTCGCCCTGGCTACCCGTGGCGACGTGCTCGACGACAACCTGTACACCGCACCCGGGAAGTTCGGTGGCGGCGGCGCCGGCACCACGTGGCTCGTCGGCTCCCCGGAGGACGTCGCGAAGTCGCTGCGCAAGTACCAGGACCTCGGCATCACCCACTTCGTACTCTCGGACACCCCGTATCTGCCGGAAATCGAGCGTCAGGGCAACCAGCTGCTGCCGTTGCTGCGGGAATGAGCGGGGGAGCGCTACCTGCGCTTCCCCGCAACAGGTTTGCGCACACGGTGACAGTCACCCGCCCGCGCTGTCGGGCACGAGCGGGTGACTGGTTGTCAGAGTCTGAGTCCGGTTCCGTGCACGCCGTGTTCCTCGATGAGCGCGAGTTCTTCGTCGGTGAGCGGCGGGAAGTTCAGGGCCGCGATGTTGTGGTCGAGTTGCTCGGTGGAACTCGCTCCGATCAGCGCCGAGGTGACCTCCTGCCGCCGCAGCACCCACTGCAGCGCGAGCTGTGCAAGTGACTGGCCGCGGGCCTCGGCAATCTTGTTGAGCTCGGCGGTGCGTTGCCGGTAGGTCTCGTCGATCACATCCGGCGTCAGGAACGTGCTGTTCTGTGCTCGTGCGTGTTCGGGAATCGACTCGAGGTACTTGTCCGTCAGCAGACCCTGCGCGAGGGGTGAATACACGATCAGCCCGAATCCGTCCTGCCGGGCGATGTCCAGCAAGCCGTTCTGTTCGGGACGGCGGTCGTAGATCGAGTAACGCGCCTGGTGGATGAGCAGCGGAACGCCGGCCGCGCGTAGCAGTTCGGCGGCTTCGTGTGTGCGATCGGGTAGGTAGTTGGAGATTCCGACGTAGAGCGCCTTGCCCTGCTCCACTGCGCTGACCAGAGCCCCGACGGATTCCTCCAGTGGCGTGCTGAGGTCGGGGCTGTGATGGTAGAAGATGTCGACGTAGTCGGTGCCGAGGTCGCGCAGACTGTGGTCGAGCGAGGTCAGGATCGACTTGCGCGAGCCGCCTTTGAGATACGGGCTCGGACCGATCGGGTTGCCTGCCTTGGTCGACAGGATGAGTTCGTCCCGGTAAGGCGCGAGGTCCTTGGCGAGCACGGCGCCGAAGTTCTTCTGGGCTGCGCGATGCGGGGGGCCGTAGCGGTCGGCGTTGTCGAAGTGGGTAATGCCTAGGTCGAACGCGTGGAGGATGATCTCCCGCTGAGTCGCGAAAGCGTAGTCGCTACCGAACTTCTGCCACAGGCCGAACGAGAAGGCAGGCAGATCGAGTCCGGAGTTTCCGGTGCGGTGGTACGGGACCTTCTCGTAGCGGTCTCCGGCCGCGGCGTAGGTGAGATCGAAGGGGCTGTCGGTCATCGGTGTCGTCTCTTCCGGTCTGTTCGGTTGTTGTCGTGGGTCGGTCACAGACTGGCGCGCGGTGTCGGCCCGGTGCAGGAGAGACGGCGCAACATCGAGTCTGCTCCATACAAACACTGTCACCGGACGACGATGGAAAGTGAACCGTTGAGATCGTGCAGATTCTCTGAAAAGACTGTCGAGCCCGCACCACATTCGCGACGAGACACAGCAGAAGCGGGGGCAGAGTGCGGATCGTTCGACCCGATCTCGAATCTCTCCGATCGATTATGGGGACAAAGGCCCGACGTCCCGCCCATCGTCGAGAACTTCGAATCACTATCTTGGGGCTGTGGGCGATGACACCTGGGCCAGTGTGGCCGACCAATTTGCCGACGAGGCGTATACCTCGGTGAAGGGGCTCGTGCGCACCTATGTGCTGCACCAGCATCTGTTGGAGCATTTGCCGGCGCCCCCAGCCCCTGTGCTCGATGTCGGCGGCGGCGCGGGCCATCAATCGTTCCCGCTGGCGCAAGCCGGTTACGACGTGACGGTGCTCGACCCGTCGTCGGCGATGCTGGACAAGGCTCGACAGCGACTCCAGCGGCTGCCTGGTGAGGTCCAGCGACGGGTGACGCTCGTGGAGGCCGACGGCGAGGACGCCGATGAGGCGGTGAATGGTCAACGCTTTGCCGCCGTGTTGTGTCATGGCGTGCTCGGGTACCTGGAGCATCCGGAGGCGCTCGTCGACCAGCTGTGCCGGTGCACTGCTGCCGGTGGCGTCGTATCGATCATGACGGGCAACGCGAAGGCGATGGCAGTGCGCCCGGCGTTGGAACAACGGTGGGACGACGCTCTGGCGTCGTTTGACACCAGGGGCGAGATCGGGGTGCTGGGAGTGCCGACTCGAGCCGACACGGTGGAGGAACTCAGCGAACTCGTGCGGATCCGCGGCGTGGAGCCGGTGCGCTGGTACGGGGTATGGCTGTTCGTCGACTGGCTCGACTTCGGTGGTGCCGAGTTGGACCCGAACGATTCGAAGCAGGTGGCGGCGGCGGCCGCCGTCGAACTCGAGGCCAGCCGACGAGACCCCTACCGTCAACTCAGCCGCGTCTTTCATCTCGTGGGACGCAAAGGCCCGGGCTGACGGGACAACGGCGCTGGGTGGTGGTCCGCAGACCGCGCTTGGTGTGTGTAAAAACGTCGACCCGCAGGTGACCGGTTCTTCGCGACTACATCGAGGATGGCAGGATCAGGTCATCGAGATCGGAACCTCGATGTGAGGGTCCGGATCGAGATTGAGGGAGTATCGGCATGGCGCAGGGCATTGTGAAGTGGTTCAACGGTGAGAAGGGCTTCGGTTTCATCGCACCCGACGACGGAACTCCGGACGTATTCGTGCACTACTCGGAGATCTCGGGCAGCGGTTTCAAGTCGCTCGACGAGAACCAGCGTGTGGAGTTCGAGGTTGGCCAGGGGCAGAAGGGCCCGCAGGCCACGAACGTGCGCTCTGTCTGACCAGTGCAACGTGGGGACCGCATCCGGTGGGTGCGGTCCCCATTTCTGTTGCCGGATGGGTATCCGGTGAGGGCGCCGGTATCGAACTGCACGCCGAGGGCGCTGAAATACTGGAATTGTCGGCTCAGCTGACGCGGATGAGTTTCTTGTTCACGAATTCGTCGATCCCGTATTTGCCGAGCTCGCGACCGAAACCGGAGCGCTTCACGCCGCCGAACGGCAGCTCGACTCCTTCGGCGCCAACGGCATTGACGAACACCATCCCGGCCTCCAGTGAGTCGGCGACGCGGTAGGCCTGATCGGGGTCGGTGGTGAAGACATACGAGCCGAGACCGAACGGAGTGTCGTTTGCCAGCTCGACGGCCTCGTCCTCGGAACGCACCTTGTAAATCGTCGCAACCGGCCCGAACAGTTCCTCCCGGTAGGTTCGTGAATCCCGTGACACATTCGTCAGCACGGCCGGTGGGAAGAAGGCACCCTTCCGATCGCCCTCCGACACCAGCGTGGCGCCCTCGGCGATCGCCTGCTGCACCTGCTCGGACAACCGGTCGGCGGCGGCCACCGACGACAGCGGCGCGAGTCCGTCTGCGGTGGCGAGCACCTCCGCGGTGAATCTACCGACGAAGTCGTCGTAGAGGTCCTCGGCGACGATGAATCGCTTCGCGGCGTTGCACGCCTGCCCGGTGTTCTCGAAACGACCTTCTATTGCCGCTTTGACGGTGGCGTCGAGGTCATCTGAACTGAGCACGATGAACGGATCGGAACCCCCGAGTTCCAGTACCACCTTCTTGAGGTTGCGGCCTGCGATCTCGGCGACCGCTGCGCCCGCACGCTCGGACCCGGTCAACGACACGCCCTGGACCCGTGGGTCGGCGATCGCGTCGGCGACCTGCTCATTGGTGGCGTAGACGTTGACGTAGGCGCCCTCCGGATATCCGGCGTCGGTGAAGATCTGGTGAAGTGCCGCCGCCGATTCCGGACACTGCGGTGCGTGTTTGAGCACGATGGTGTTGCCCAGCGCCAGATTCGGACCCGCGAACCGGGCGACCTGGTAGTAGGGGTAGTTCCACGGCATGATCCCGATCAGCACGCCGATCGAGTTGCGGCGGATCAGCGCGGTACCCTCACCCTCGACCAGGTCGATCGGCTCGTCAGCCAGGAACTTCTGGGCGTTGTCGGCGTAGTACTGATAGATCGCGGCGCTGAAGTCGACTTCCCCCAACGACTGGTCCAGTGGCTTGCCCATCTCCCTCTGGATGATCTTGGCCAGTTCGTCGCGGCGTTCGGTGTGCAACTCGGCCACCTTCCTGAGCAGTTCGGCGCGCTCAACCACCGTCGAGCCGCGCGACCACTCACGGTGCGCCTTTTCCGCCGCGGACAACGCCGCCTGCATCTGCTCGTCGGTCGCGGTCGGATATTCGCGCACCGTCTGTCCGGTGGCGGGGTCCACAACTGCGTACAGGCTCATGTTCACGTCTCCTCGGAGGGTGGGGCATTCCAGTATCGCTTGCGACGGGCGCCTGGGGTGTGGTCCTCGCGAGTAGATCGCCCGATCATCACCTGGAATGGTCGGCAACAGGCCGCGCGAGGTGGGGGCGGCGCTGCCCCAGCAGGTCGCTTATTCGCGGCGGCCGCGCAGTGAGATCGTTCACTGCTCAGCAGGAGGATCGTATGGGGGTATAGGCTTGATACATCGGAATGGTCGTCGCATCGAGCGAGTCGCTCAGGCGTTCCCGATTCGAAAGAATGCCGGCCGATTCGCGGCCGATGCGAGGAGCGTCCATTTGATGCCAATGGCTACAGGCACGCACGCCCAGGCGCCGCGCAGATCCGCACCGCGCGAACACTTCCCGGGGTGGGCGCGCCGTCCCGGATTCGATGCCGACACCACGCCTGATGGCGAGCTGCCTACGACGTCATGCGGACCGCGACACATTTCGACCATGATCTACCCGGTCGCCATCACCCCAACCGGCCGCGCCCACATACACCTGAAGCAAGGAACAGAATGACCATCGATCACGACAAATCCGAACTCCCACTCTTCTCTGCGCAGCGAACGCTGACCCACAGCACCCCCGAGCCCGTCTCCGACGCGCCGCGCACCGGTGATTCACCCACGCAAACATCCGCCGAGATCCACCGGTCACTATTCAGCGACGAGTGAGCAACGGTGCCCACCGTCAGGGCTAGGGGATCGGGCTGGTCGTGACGTGGCGATCAGCGGTCAGTGCGCGACAAGCTCGGTCAGCGATCAGGCTTCGCGCGTGACGTCGCCGCGAGAAACCGGTCCCGGTCGACGATCGCCCGGTCGATCTCGCCCGACGCGACAACCTTCCCCGAGCTATCGGTCGCCCGCACGGCGAAGGTAAGGCGGTGGCCGACAGCGGCGGCTGGTGGCTCGGCCGCGATCTCGACGCTGGCACCGACCGGTGTCGGGCTGCGGTGCTCGATTCGGACAGCGGTCCCCACTGTCGTCTGGCCCGCACTGATGAATGATGCAGCGCAGGCGACGGTGGCCGCCTCCATCCACGCAATCAGCCGTGGGGTCGACAGCACCGGAACGTCACCGCTGCCCAATGCGGTCGCGGTATCGGACTCAACTACCTCGTAGCGCACGCCAATATCGCCAATACAGTACGTCAGGCGCGGCCGATCCCTTGGTACAGCACTTCCGGTTCGGGCTTTGACGGTCCCGCCGGTGGTGCACGCTGGCGCAGCACCGCAAAGGCGTGTGCACCCGGACATTCCGTGCGACATCTTCGTTTCCGGGGTTACCGGTCGTCGCGATGGTGCGTCTGAGACACTGGCTGCTGAGGCGGTAGCGGGCGGGCTGCGGCCCAGGCGCCACTGTCGTCACGACACGGGACTACGAGGGGGATCGCGAGAGTATGCCGGGGATCGATGGGCACTTGGACTCGAGGCAGCGCGCGGGCGCGAGGTTTGCACGGCGGACTCGGTTTGTCGCCCTGATCGGCGGCCTCACCGCCACACTCGCCCTGGGGGCGGTACCGCTCGCCACCGCACAGCCGGCACCGGGTGACGATCTTCGCTGGGGGTCCTGCCCGGCCGAATACGAGCTGGACCCGGCATCCGATCAGTGCGCCTCGGTCACCGTTCCCCGCAACTACGCGGACCCCGCCGCCGGCACGATCGACGTGCTCGTCACCCGCCACCGCGCCGAGGATCCCAGCTCGCGCCGCGGCGTGCTGTTCACCAATCCCGGTGGGCCGGGCGGAGACGCGATCGGCTCGAACAGCATGTTCGTCGAGATCCTGCCCGACGCGGTCCGCGCACAGTGGGACGTGATCGGTATCCAACCGCGCGGTCTTCCCTACGCCGGCGCGGTCGAGTGCGTGCTGGCCCCTGAACAGACGACGGCGATGAGCCTCGGCTTCGGCGGTGCTGCGACGCGCAACGCATGCGAGTCCGCTGCGCCAGGCACCACGGCGCACCTGACGACCGAGAACACCGCGAAGGACTGGGAGCAGGTCAGGATCGCACTCGGCGAGGACGTCATCGACATCTACGGCCTCTCGTACGGCACGATTCTCGGATCCACCTATGCGACGCTCTTCCCTCAGCACACCGGTCGCATGGTCCTCGATTCCGCGGTCGACCAGAAGTGGCTGTGGAACGACGTGTTGTGGCAGCAGAACGACGGCTACAAGGATCGCTTCTACGACCTCATGGACTGGATCACGGCCCACGACGACACGTACGGGCTCGGTGACACCCCACTGAAGGTGTATCAGCGGTGGTCGGACCGGATCGTCGAGGAAGCCGGCGGGAACCCGACCCTCGCGCCACCGCCCGCCCAGATCGGTGACGTACCGCCCGGCCTGCAGGCCGTTGCGGATGCTTATCGCGGTGGGGTCGATCTCACCGGACCGGCACGCGTTCAGTTCGAGGCCTTCATCCGTAGCCTCGCCGACCCGTCGCACACCCAGATGTCGTCCAGCATCTACGTGATGACGCGGCAGGTGCTTCCCGCCCGCAACAGCTGGCCACTCATGGCCCGGGTGATCCGGGACGGGCGAGACGCGATTCCCGACGGCACCGCGATGGACGACCTGACGGAGCAAGAGTACGAGCGGATTGCCCAGGCCCAGGTGATGCAGTCACTGGTCCTGTGCAACGAGAACAATGTCGCCGCTCGGCCGGACCGCATTCCGGGTTGGCTCTTCTCCACCTTCGTCACCGGAGATCTCTTCGACCTCATCGGGTACAGCTACAGCGCCGGGCCCGAATGTGCCGGTGCGCCGCCCGTTGTCGCGCTGCCCACGTTGAGCAATCGAGGACTGGCGACGGCCCCGCTCGTCCTGCAGGGAATGCGCGACCCACAGACCCCCTATCAGGGCGGAGTTCAGCTCGCCCACGACATGGGGGCGCACCTCGTCACCGTCGAGGGAGGAGATCACGGTGCGGGGATCCAGGGTGGCAACGCCGTCGTCGACCAGGCCGTCACCGAGTACCTCGAGACCGGGCGCACCACTGTCACGCACGCCCCTGAGGCGCCGATCACCGCACCGCTGTGAAGTCCGGGGCCGGGCCGCGGACGAAGTGATCTAGGCAAGCAACACTCCGGGTCCGTGCTGAGCTGCGGGACCGACGTTCCTGGTTCGAAAAGGAGCAGATCCGAATAGACTTGCCGAGGTGAGCCGCGAGGATCCCGATCGGCTGTCCGCCGACGACGCACATATCCTGGGGCTCGAATCGGCGGTGATCACCGGCCACACGCTCAAGCTCGTCGTTCTCGGGCCGGCCACCTCCCCGCTCGACGTCGAGGCTCTGCGAACTGCCGTGGCGGAGCGGCTTTCGAGCCAGCCGCGAGCGACGCAACGGATCGATACCTCGGGACCGGAGCCGCGCTGGACCGAGGCGACGGCGTTCGAGATCAGTGACCACGTCCGGCGCCGAGAAGAGCCTGGGTGTGCCTCGCGCGACGATCTGTGGCGGGCCGTCAGCAAGCTGATGTCCGAGCACCTCGACCACGAGCGACCACTGTGGACGTTCGATCTGTTCGGTCCACTCGGCGACGGGCGCGAGGCGATCGCGGTCCGGATCCATCACGCGATGGCCGACGGGATCAGCGCGGTTCGCTTCCTCGACGACGTGCTCTGGGATCGGCACCCCGAACCGCCCCCGAGAGGAACGCGGCCGGGCCTTCGCGCCGCTTCGCCGCAGCGTTCGCGGGTCGACGAGGCACTGCGGATGCCCGCGGCTGTGCGTCGCGAACTCGGCCACCGCGGTTCACACTCGCCTTTCGACCGCCCGATCAGTGCCGCCCGCGAGCTCGCCTTCACCGTCGCCCCGCTCCCGGAGCTGAAGGCAATCGGCGCCTCACGTCCCGCGCGCGCAACCGTCAACGACGTACTCCTCGCGATCGTCGCAGGCGGCCTGCGCAGCTGGCTCGGCGCCGGCGAGACGGCCCTGCCGCGTCTTCGTGCTCAAGTTCCGGTTAGCCTGCACCACCGGGACGAGAGAGCGGGCAAGCTGGGAAACCGCGATTCCTTCCTGAACGTCGATCTGCCGCTCGCCGAGGCGGATCCGCTCACCCGACTCGACCGGATCAACGCCGAGACCAGCAAGCGCAAGCTCCTCGACGACGCCGAAGAGCTGTTCGATCTCTTCCACGCTCTCGGACGCGTGAAACGCGTCGAGGAAGCCGCAAAGCGACTCGCCGGCAGCGCGCGCGAGTTCAGCCTGTCGATCTCGAACGTCCCCGGCCCGCCCGTGCCGGTCAGCGTTTCCGGACGTCGGGTCGAGCGGCTCTTCTCCTCCTCCGAGCCCGCAGCGCACCACGCGCTGCGGATCTCGGCGATCTCCTGCGCCGGGATCGTCGGTATCGGGCTCTGCACAGACCCCGAGGCGCTGCCCGACGTTGCCCGGCTGGCGGTGGCGATGGACGATTCATACGCCGAATTGCGTGACGCCGCGATCACATGACGTCGAATCCGTCCTGTGTCAATGGCATTCGCTGCCAGGCGGGGGTTGGTGGCTCAGGCGCGTCGGACAGGCATGATCGAACGCACCCGCGCGTCCCGCAGGTACAGACCGCCCCACACGAAGATGCCGACGTAAATCGGGAACAGGGTGGTGCTGACGATCGGCTGCTCGGTGAGCATGTTGGTAGCGACGGCTCCACCGAGGTATCCGGTCAGCAGCACCGCGCCCAGAATCGCCGTGGCGGGCACGATGTAGAGAATCAGGCATACCAAGAGAACGATTCCGATGACACGGTTGAGGTTCTCGGCAAAACCCAGCTCGGCCATCGCCTCGCGCACCATTTGCGTGTTTGCGATGTGGATGAGCGAGTCGAACAGGAGAAACAGCACCACGAGGGCGCTGACGACCAGTCCGGCGATTCTGGCCTTCTTCGTGGTTCCGCCCGTCGGCGCCGGTGTCGAGTTGGTGGTTCCCGTGGAGGGTGGTGTCGATGTCATGAGACTTTCTCCTTGCTGTTCATGGAGCGGTACACCGCTGACCGGTGGCACCTGCCCGACGGCGTCACGCGGGCAAATCGACTGCTCCCGCACGCTCCGCGTCTACTCACACCAGTACAGACCAGAGGCGACGGGAAAACTCACCGCGGCGCTGGAAGGCTCTCCGTTCGGGTGATCCTCCTAGGTCGGCAACCCCGCAGGCAGGACGTCGAGGACCACCTTGCCCGGCACGCCCCGCCGTTTGGACGGGAACGCTACCCGTGTCTCGGCGAGCGGGTGGACGGCGTCGACGTGTGGGCGCAGGTACCCCTGCGAGGTGAGCTGTGCGAGCTTCACGAGCACTGACCGGTCGGGTTCGACGATGAAGTAGACTGCTCGTCCGCCGCGTGGCGTCACCGGGGCGGCGCACTGATCGAGACCAGCACGCCGCCCGGCTTGACGATCGCGGCCGATCGGGCGAGCACGTCGCCGCCGATGGTGTCGAACACCAGTGGTGCCGTAGCCAACTTCGGTGACAACGCCGGCCACCTCGTGTGCGGGGATGGAGGGCGTGCGGTCGCGGCCGGCCCGATCCGTCCAGGTTCCTGGCCAGTCGAGCTCGTCGGGGACGAAGGATGCGGCGTGCACTCGGACGATCACGTCACCGGTGGCGGCCTGCGGGTCGGGGGCATCCTCGAACACGAGTAGCTCCGGGTTCGCTGGCCCTCGATTCTCATGGATGCGAACGGCTTTCATGTGATGCTCCTCGAGTCGTATACGACTACATCCAGCTTCCATGCGCTGAAGCTATGTCGATTGTCCGCTGCGTCGAATATGCGCGCGACCTCGTTGTCTCCGGAAACAAGGTCGCGCGGACGACCACGCGAGGCCGAAGGTTCCGGATAGGACAAGTCGGCTGCCGCTGTGTAGGAGGGTTCTACTTACCGGTCTTTTCCCGGTGGCTACAACCAGGCCAGCAGCATGGGCGGCGCTTGCCTTCAGCCAGTTCGGTATGCGTCCGCTTGATTCGACGCGCTCTCGTTTCGTCGAGCTTGGCATCCTCGACCCAGCAGATCCACTCATTGCGTGCCAATGGTGTGATGTCATTCCACGCTTTCAGCGCTGGCCCGTCATCGGCCAACGCCGTCCGTAGGTCTGCCGGCACTCTATGCACCGTGCCACTCGGGACCGTGCGCTTGCCCATGTTTGGAGTCTACCGACTGTCGCAGAGGTAGGGCGGGTCGTAGCCACCGGAGTCTTGGTGTTGATTCAGGGGCGGGCCCGCTCTATTTTCGCGCGGTCGCTGCAAGCGAGACCGCGCGATGATGAGTCTCATCTGCAATCGTGGACGGCCGGGTGAACCCGACGTCTGGTCTAGGTTGATGCGATGAAGATATCCACGAGCGCATCGGTCGTCTCGGTGCTGTGCGCTGTGTCGGTGTGGTTGTTCGTAGTGCCGCAACTGGTCACCACCGGGTTAATCGAGCCTGGACCGCTTCTCGGTCTGATGGTGCTGCTCCCGACCCCGGTCGGTTTGATCGCCGCCTTGGTGGGGGCGGTCGCGGGCACGATCGGGCTCGTCCGACGCGCTGATCGGACGTGGGCCGGCGCGTTGATGACGCTGGGGCAGGCTTTGACGTGGATTTTGGCCATCGTGATCGTGGTGTGGTCGCAGGCATATGGTTCGACGGGGTGGGAGTTGTTGATACTGCCGGCGTCGCTGATGCTGGGGCAGGTTGTGGTCGCATCGGGCTTGATATCGGCCATGGTGAGTCGTCGCAGAGCCATCCACGCCACAGTCGGGGAAAAATGGCAGGGCGTGTGACAGGGCGAATTGGGTGGGGAACGGCCGACCACGATCGTCTCCAGCCCTTGGGCGGCAGTCCGCAGATATTTCGCTGTGCAGTGGCTCGCCACAACACGACCGTCACACTACTTACCCCACGCGCACTCGGGCGTGTTGATCAAGTGCTTGATGCCGGCCGTGTCGCGGCCGCGGTGAGTGCGGTGGTGGAGACGGCCTGTTCCGACCGTTTGGGGGAGGGCGGGCGAATCTTGTGCGCGCCGGCCCGTGTCGGCGAGGATGGGTCCGATCCCCGACATGCGAAGAAGGAGTCGACGCGATGACGAAGTACCTGATCTCTTTCCCAAGTGGTGCCATGGTCCTTCCCGACGAGGATTTACAGGCAGTGTCGGATGCGTCGCACGCGGTGGTGGAGGAGGCGAAGGACGCCGGCGTCTGGGTGTTCGGCGGTGGAATCGACGAGAGCGTTCCGCCTGTCCTGGTCGATGGGGATGGCACGGTGACCGAGGGCACGTACCCGCAGACGAAGCAGCTCGAAGGCGGCTACACGGTACTGGAGTTGCCTTCCCGCGAGGCGGCACTGGAATGGGCTGCGAAGATCGCGGTTGCCTGCCGGTGCGCGCAGGAGCTGCGCGCGTTCCACTACGATCCCGCCAGCTGACAGGGGTCGACGTCTCGGGCAATCGCATTCGGCTTCGCCCAGATTGAAATAACGTTCGACGGAGTTACTGCCCTTGCAGCGCTCCTTTTCCTCGTCGCGGAAGTCGATCGGTCGGACGCGAACTGCGCACGACGGCATCCCGTCGCGGCGACACCAGCCGAAGTCGTTCTGGCGACGAATCGTCGGCGAGAAGTTTCCTCGACACGAACGTCGCCGTGCAAGTCCGTCCTGGAAGTTAAGTGCCGCAGAAGGTTTGGAAGGACTTGCTGAATGATGGTGGAGCGGGTGTGGTGTAGTCCGACCACTCGTCGCGGCGGTCGAACGGATGCGTGACGACCTCCAGTAGCTTTTCGAACGGAGCGAGCTCCCCGTCGGTCGCGGCGCGCAACGCAGCATCGAGCTGATGATTCCGCGGGATGTACAGCGGGTTGACGCTGTCCATCGCGTCGGCGGTCTCCGCTGCCCCGTGCCCATGTTTGGTCAGGTTGCCGCGCCAGCGTTCCAGCCATGGCCCGATGTGCTCGCGCGGAACGAGGCCGTCGAGAGGCGTCGAATGTCCGCGTAGTTCGTCCGCGAGAGCACGGAAGGTGCCCGTCCAGTCGGCACCGTGTTCCTCCATCAGCGTCAGCAGGTCGTCGACCAGCGCTCGATCGACGAGTTCGCCGGCCAAACCGAGCTTTGCCGCCATCCCGGCCGCGAAGTGGCCGTCGTACCGGTCGTCGAAGGTGTCGAGGACTGCCGACACCGCGGTAATCGCGTCATCCGGCGTGGAATCGAACAGCGTCAGTAGCGTTTCCGCGAGGCGCGCCAAATTCCACTTCAGGACAACGGGCTGGTTGCCGAACGCATACCGGCCGCCGTGGTCGATCGAACTGAACACTGCAGCCGGGTCGAACGCGTCGAGGAAGGCGCACGGACCGTAGTCGATGGTCTCGCCCGAAATGGTCGTGTTGTCGGTGTTCATCACCCCGTGCACGAAACCGGTGAGCATCCATTTCGCCACCAGAGAGGCCTGCGCCTCCACCACCGCCTCGAAGAACGTCAGGTAGCGATTGCCGTCACGCCCCGGCGCCGGTTCGGTCAGCTCCGGGTAGTGGCGGGCGATCGCGTAGTCGGCGAGCGGCTGCAACACCTCACCCTGCCGCACCGCGTATTCGAAGGTGCCCACCCGCAGGTGACTGGCCGCGACCCGTGCGAGCACGGCCCCGGGCTCGGCGCCGTATCGATGAACGTGCTGGCCCGTCGCGACCACCGACAGCGCGCGCGTGGTGGGGATGCCGAGGGCGTACATGGCCTCGCTGACAAGGTATTCGCGCAGCATCGGGCCGATTACCGCGAACCCGTCGCCGCCCCGGGAGAACGGCGTGGGCCCCGAGCCCTTGAGGTGTAGATCCACCCGCTGCCCATCACTGCTGGTCAGCTCGCCGAGCAGTAACGCCCGGCCATCGCCGAGGAGCGGTGCGTATCCGCCGAACTGATGGCCCGAATATGCCATCGCCACCGGCTTGGCCCCGGCCGGCGCCGTCGATCCGGACAGGACGCCGACCCCGTCCTCGCTTCGCAGTGCCCGGACTTCCAACCGCAGCGACGCCGCGAGCTGCTCGTTGAGCACGAGCAACGTGGGGTCAGGCGCATGCGCACCCTGCCAGGGGACCGTCAGGGCGCCCAGCTCGTCGGCAAAGGTGCTTTCGAGGCCGGCCACCGCTGTGTTCGTGCCCACCGTGGAATCCGGAATTGCAGTCATCCTGCGAGGGTAACCACCACACGGAACGCCGCGCACGCGATGGCACCGGTGTGCGCACGCGCAAGGGAATGTGCATTCAAGGGTGGGCTTGTGTGAGGACCGACGCGATGTTCGGCACGGAGTAGACGTCTCGGATGGGCACCGACCCGCCGAGGACGCCGAAGATCCGCGCGACTACCTCCGGTTGGGCCGCGGCCGCCCTATAGAACGCCGTGAGTCGGTTCGACAGCGGCGCGAGGCGGGCCGTGCTGAGCGCGAGTTCGAACCCGTCGGCGGTGAGCTGGTCGCGCTGACGTTGGTAGTCGCCGAGAGCGTCGTCGACGGGACGGCCGGCGCGCGTGCTGTGGATGGCCTCCGCGAGCAGGTCGGCGCTGAGGACCGCATCGGCGATGCCCATCCCCGTGGAGGGGTCCTTGTGGTGGCCGGCATCGCCGAGGAGTGCCCAGCCCGGTCCGACCGATGTTCGGTATTGATTGGGCAGGTCGGCGGTACCGACGAAACGTTGTTCGCGGTGGCCGGAGGCGACCGTGTCACGCAGTCCTGGCACCAGATCGAGGGCGGCGTGAAAGCTTCGGTCGAGGTCTGTGCGGCCGGTGTGCTCAGCGTCTGGGGCCGCACCGCCGGCACTCTCGCGATGCTCGCCACCAGCCTCGACCAGGTCTCCCACGCCCGTTTCGTCCTCGGGTTGGGTGCACGCAGTCCGCAGCTCGTCGAAGGACTGCACGACCAATCGTTCACCGCGCCGGTGGCCAAGCTACGCGCGGTCACCGCACAGGTCCGTCGACTACTCGACGGCGACCGGGTCCGCCCGACGGCGACCCGCGACCACCGGCCCCTGCGGCTGGGTGTCGCCGCGCGCACCGGCCTGCCGATCTACCTCGCCGGACTCGGCAACAAATCCATCCAACTCGCCGGCGAAGTGGCCGACGGCTGGATGCCCTTCCTAGCCCTCGGTCGTGGCTGCCCTGCGGAATCGACCTGCTCCAGGAGGCGGGCGCCCGATCCGGCCGCACCACACGCTCCTCGGTGTGCCCGGCCGTCCCCACCGCCGTCGCGGCCGATCACGCAACCGCTCGTGAGATCGCGTCCTGGTGGGTCGCGTTCTACCTCACCAGCATGGGTTCGCTCTACCGCCGCTCGCTGAGCGAACGGGGATACCGCGAGCAGGTGGAGGCCGTGCTCGCCGGCAACCCGACCCACGACACCACCGACGTGCCGGCCCTTGTTCCGAGCTCGCCGTCTGGGGCACACCCGACACCGCTCACGCCCAACTCCAGCACTGGTACACCGCAGGTGCCGAGATGCCGATCCTCACACTCCCACTCGACCGCGCCATCGCCGAACTCGACTACATGCTCGAAATCATGAGCCCACACCCCTGACGTTTCGTCCTGCGGGGGTGAACGCGCTTACGGGTACGGCGTCCGCGCGGCGAGCCCCCGTGCGGCCGCCGCGGCCCGCACTGCGTCGATCACCAGTTGCAGCGGCGGTCGGTGCGCTTCCGTTCCTCGATGGGCGATGGAGATCGTCCGCATGAGCGGTTCGGTCAGCGCGACGACGTCCATTCCCGGCGGGCGCAGCGTCAGCCCGAGATCGGAGACAAGTGTGACTCCCAGGCCCGCGGCAACCATCGCGAGTGCCGTAGCCTGCTCGCCGACCTCATGGTTGATCCTGGGTTCGAATCCGCAACGCTGACAGGCCAACCGCACCGCGCGGCCGAAATGCGACGTGGGTCCCGCAAGGATCCAGGGATGCTCGGCGAGATCCGCCAGCGCCATCGTTCTGGCGGAAACCGTTCCCGGAGGCAGCGCTGCGTGCAGTCGCTCCACTGCGATCACCACCCTGGTCAACTCCGGGTCCCACTGCATCGGGTAGTCGGAATAGTCGATCACGAACGAGAAGTCCAGCGACCCGTCCTGAACCGCGACCGCGGTGTCCTCCGGCGCAAGCTCCTTCGTTCGCACCTCGATGCCGGGATGTTCGGCGGCCAGCAACGTCAGCGCATCCGGCACCAGGCTCGACGCGACGGACGCCCACACGCCGATGGTCAATCGAGCGGTGACCCCGTCCTGCGTTTGCTCGAGGGCAGTCGTCGCACGTTCCACCGATCGAATGATGTCCTCAGCGTGCTCGGCGAGGAGCATGCCGATCTCGGTGAGCTGTACCCGCCGACCGCGCCGCTCGAATAGTTTTGCGCCGACATCGCGTTCGAGCTGGGTGAGCTGTTGCGATACCGCGGATGTGGTGTAGTGCAAGGCCAGTGCCGCGGCTGTCACGGTGCCTCGGCGGTTCAGTTCCCGAAGCATCCGCAACCGGCGCAAAGACAGCTCCATGCCGCCAGCCTATGCATCCATTCCGAACCGTCCAACCGGACCACGCGTTGCGCTGTGTAGAAAGCGTGAACTCAATCCTTCAAGATTCTTAACTGGACGCCTGGTCACCAGCGCGCGCACTCTGGCGTCATCGGCTGAGTGGTCGTGGAGGCGAAGATTTTCTGAGGACGATTGGGGTAACTCGAGGTGACCACGACAACGGAATGCGGGTTCGGGCGCACCCCCGAGCACCGAGAGTCTGACTACCGTGAGAACACTGCGACGCAACATCGGGTCGATGTGGCGACCGTGCGCGGCGGTGAGCCCCTGTTACGTGTGACGTGGTCTGATCCGGTCACCGGTGCTCGTGGTTACCTCGTCGTGCACACGTTGGTGTCCGACCTGGCAACCGGGGGCACCCGAATGCGGGCAGGCTGCACGATGTCGGAGGTGGAGGATCTGGCCCGAGGCATGGCTGCCAAGACCGCGGTTTTCGACCTTCCGGTCGGCGGCGCGAAGGGTGGCATCGACTTCGACCCGAAGGACCCCCGCGCCGTCGGTGTTCTGGAGCGGTTCTGTCAGGCGATGCGCCCGTGGCTGGCCGCGCACTGGGTGACCGCGGAGGATCTGGGGGTGCCGCAGCATCTGCTCGACGACGTCTTCGCGCGGCTCGGCCTTCAGCAGTCCTACCATGCGGCGATCAGCCGCGCGGAAGATCCGCAGAGGACTCTGCGCCGGGTACGGGCCGCGTTGAACGCCCCGGTGCCCAGCGGTTTTCTGCTGGGGGATGTGATCGGCGGTTACGGAGTCGCGCAGGCCTGCATCGGTACGGTGAACGCATATGGCTGGGTTCCGGCCGACACAACGGTGGCAATCCAGGGCATCGGCACCATGGGGGGCGGCGCGGCCTGGTATCTGTACGAGGCCGGTATGCGCGTGACTGCTGTCGCCGACGCCTTCGGCACGCTGTACTGCCCCGACGGCCTGGACGTTCCCGCGCTGCTCGACCTGCGGGACTGCTACGGCGAGATCGACCGCTCCCGCGTCCCCTCGCATGTTCAGCGGTTGCCGAGCACGGCTGTGATCGCCACTGCGGCAGACATCCTCGTCCCGGCCGCGATCTCGTATGCGATCACGGCGGATAACGTCGACCAGGTCGCAGCGAAAGTCGTGATCGAAGCGGCGAATGCCGCGACGACCCCGCGGGCCGAGGCGGTGCTCACCGGCCGGGGCATTCCGGTGGTCCCAGATTTCGTTGCCAATGCCGGAGCAGTCGCCTGGGCCTGGTGGGTACTCTTGAGTCAGGTCGGCACCGACCCGGAGGACTCGTTCCTGCGGCTGCGTACCGAGATGCTGGCCAAGGTCGCGTTGCTGCTCGGGCAATGGAAACTGGACGGCGTGGCGCCACGGCAGACCGCGTGGGATCTCGTCGGGGCCAACCGCCGCGCGCCGGCTCCCACCGACCCTCTGGCAGTGCCGGCGCTCACCATCCCGTGAAGGTCGGCGATCGGCGAGAGAACACCGGGCCGGCGGCTACGGGACCGTCACGTGCTCGTCTGTCTGGCCTTGCGGTGAGCCAACAGTGCTCGCGCGTCGGGGTGGCAGCGGCCCGAGTGAGCGCGGTGCGGTGCGGTGCATTGCGGTATTGAACTGACGGTTCCCGTTGTGCGAGAGTCGATGTCGGGCACGGCTCGACGGTGCGTAGAGGCGTCGAGCCGCGGGCAGTGAGATTCAAGTCCATGGGGAAGATCACCCTCAACTGTGGTTCCGGGTGGTGGCGCATCGACTGAGGTCGACATTTCCGTGACGTGGAACGGGACAGGCTCCGCTTCTGGTCGCGCGCGTACGCCGTGCTCGAGGGGGCTGTCGTGACCACCTACGATTCTTCGGTGACCGATTACGACGATCTCGACATGTTCGGTGGCCTCGATGCCTCCACCCTGCCATCCCGCCAGCAGCGGATTCTGGCAGCGATCCGGGACTGGGTGGCTGCACACGGATGCACGCCGAGCACCCGACAGATCGGGGACGCGGTGGGCCTGCGCTCCGCGTCGTCGGTGTCCCAGCATCTGAAGAGCCTCGAGGAAAAGGGCTTTCTCCGACGGGGCACGGCCATGGCTCGGCAATTGGACGTGCGCCCGTTCCTCTCCGAGGGGAAGCAGGGTCGCTCGTCCGAAAACAATGTGACGGTACCGGTGGTCGGCGACATCGCAGCCGGCGCACCGATCCTCGCGGAGGAGCACGCCGATGAGATGCTGACGCTCCCTCGCGAACTCGTCGGCTCCGGCACCGTGTTCGGGCTGCGGGTGCGCGGTGAGTCGATGATCGACGCCGCGATCTGCGATGGCGACGTCGTTGTGGTGCGCCGCCAGGACGAAGCCCATTCCGGCGAGATCGTCGCTGCGATGATTGATGGCGAGGCCACGGTGAAGGTGCTCCGGCGCCGCGATGGCCACGTCTTCCTCGAGCCCCGTAATCCCGCGTATGCCGTGATCGATGGTGACGACGCAGTTGTCCTGGGCAAGGTGGTATCGGTGATGCGGCGGATCTGAGGGCCCGGACTCGGCTGCCGCCGACACCCTCCCCACGAATATTCTCGTGTGGGATCCACAGGCGGAAGATCGACATCACCGGTGGCTCGCCACCGCCGCTGTCCCGACAACCCGATGAGGAAAAGCATGAACTACTTCGTTCCGCGAGGCGGCCTGCCGCCGCAAACCGACCTGACCACCGACCGCGCGGTCTTCACGGAGTCCTACGCGGTCCTGCCGCGTCGCACGATGAGCGATATCACCGCCAGTCTGCTGCCGCACTGGAACGGGACCAGGGCGTGGGTGCTGGCGCGGCCTTTGTCCGGATTCGCGGAGACCTTCTCGCAGTACATCGTCGAGGTCTCGCCTGGTGGCGGTAGTGACCGTCCCGATGCCGATCCGGGCGCCGAGGCGGTCGTGTTCGTTGTCGACGGTGCGCTCACTCTCACACTCGACGGGGTCGAGCATGTGCTGGATGCGGGCGGCTACGCCTTCCTCGCTCCCGGCGCCCGGTGGACCCTGCACAACCACGGTCCGGCCACCGCGACGTTCCACTGGATCCGCAAGACCTATCAGCAGGTCGACGGCATCGAGATACCCGAGTCCTTTGTGACCCGGGAGGAGGATATCGAGGGTGCCGAGATGCCCGACACGAATGGCGCATGGAAGACCCAGCGGTTCGTCGATCCGACCGACATCCGCCACGACATGCATGTCAACATCGTGTCCTTCGAACCGGGAGGTGCGATTCCGTTCCCCGAGACGCATGTCATGGAACACGGCCTGTACATCCTCGAGGGTAAGGCGGTGTATCTGCTCAACAAGGATTGGGTCGAGGTGCAAGCGGGCGACTTCCTATGGTTGCGGGCCTTCTGCCCTCAGGCGTGCTACGCGGGCGGGCCGAGTCGCTTCCGCTATCTGCTCTACAAAGACACCAACCGGCACGCCGGCCTCCAACTCGGACTCTCTTGAATCTGGTCATGATCCTGTGTGCCGCTGCCGTTGTCGCAAGGGTGGCGGCTCACGGATCGCCTGTGCGCGGGAGTCAATGTGGTCTGCTGGGAGCGTCGTGTTCGGTGCCGAGCTGATCCTGGCTGGCGGCCCAGGAGGCGAGGAGTTTGAGGGCGTCGGCGGTGGGTGTGCCGGCGGCTGCGGTGTAGATGTTGAGGTGCAGGCCGGGTTCGGAGGGCAGTTCGAGTGCTTCGAAGTCGAGGTCGAGTTGGCCGACGGCGGGGTGGCGCAGGCGTTTTCGGCCGCTGCGGTGGAATCGGACGTCCTGTGACGCCCAGCGTTGGCGGAAGAGTTCGCTTTGGGTGGACAGTTCCCCGACCAGCGCGATGAGCGCCTTGTCGTGGGGGTTGCGGCCTGCTTCGAGTCGGAGCATGGCGGCGGCGTCCCTGGCGATGGTGTCGTAGTCGACGAAGAATTCTTCGGCTGCCTGGGGGTGGAGGTAGACGAATCGGGTGGTGTTGGCGGGGCGGCGGGGGTCGGCGAGCACAGGGGAGTAGAGGGCGCGCGCGAGGTCGTTCATCGCGATGATGTCGTGGCGGCCGTTGCGGACCCAGGCCGGTGCGTCCGTGATGGCATCGAGTACTTGCTGGATTGCCGGGCGGACGGTCACCGGCGGAGTGCGGGGGCGGCGGGTGGTGCTTGCCTGTGCTTGCCGGGCGAGGGCGAAGAGGTGGTCGCGTTCGGCGTCGTCGAGTTGCAGGGCGACGACGAGGGCGTCGAGGACGCTGTCGGAGGCGCCGGCGAGGTTGCCGCGTTCCATGCGGACGTAGTAGTCGACCGAGACACCGGCGAGCATGGCGACCTCTTCGCGGCGCAGGCCTTTGACACGGCGGTTGCCGCCGTACACGGGTAGTCCGCTCTGCTCCGGGGTGATGCGTGCGCGCCGTGTGCTGAGGAACTCGCGGATTTCGGTGCGCAGGTCGGTCGAACTCATGAGTCCACGGTAGGCAGTGGCCGCCGGTTGTGGGAGGTACTGGCAGTACCCGGAACGTCCGTGACTCCCCGGGCGGCCTGAATGGAGGTCAACTGGGTGGCATGAAAGCGACGTACATGTTCGGCGCGGGCGATGTCCGCGTCATCGATGTTCCTGATCACACCATCCAGTCGTCCACCGACGCCCTGGTACGGATCGTGCGGGCCTGCGTGTGTGGCAGCGACCTGCATCCCTATCACTCCATGGAGGTCGATCCTGCGGGCAGATCGATGGGCCACGAGTTCATCGGTGTCGTCGAAGCGATCGGTACGGATGTGAGGACGTTGCGGGTCGGCGACTTCGTCATCGCACCGTTCGCGGTCTCGTGTGGCACGTGCGTGTTCTGCGCTGCGGGTCTGCAGACGTCGTGCGTGCGTGGCGGGTTCTGGAATGACGCCTCGCTGGGTACGGCGGGTGGTCAGGCCGAGGCGGTCCGGGTGCCGCTGGCCGACGGCACGCTGGTGAAGGTGCCGGTGGGCGAGGACGCCGACGATGCGCTGCTCAACTCCGTGCTGACGTTGTCGGATGTGTACGGCACCGGCTGGCATGCCGCGGTCCGCGGCGGCGTCGGCGCGGGCAGTGTCGTGACCGTGATCGGTGACGGTGCGGTGGGATTGTTGGCCGTGCTGTCGGCTCGCCTGCTCGGTGCCGAGCAGATCGTGTTGATGGGGCGGCACCAGGGGCGGACCGATCTCGGTCGCGAGTTCGGTGCGACCGATGTGGTTGCCGAGCGTGGCGAGGAGGGGATCGCGAAGGTTCGTGAGCTGACCGGCGGACTGGGCAGCGCGGTCGTCCTCGAGGCGGTCGGTTACCGGCCGGCCTACGACCAGGCGGTGGGCGTCGTCCGCGCGGGTGGAGTGATCAGTCGGGTGGGGGTGCCCCAGTACGAGGACGCGCCCGTCGGGTTCGGGAGCCTGTTCGGGCCGAACGTCACGCTGACCGGTGGTCCGGCGCCGGTGCGCGCCTACATCGAGCAGCTGCTTCCGGCAGTCCTGGACGGCACTGTCCAGCCGGGGAAGGTGTTCGACCGCACCGTCGGTCTCGGCCAGACGCCGGAGGGCTACGCCGCGATGGATGCCCGCGATGCGCTCAAGGTCGCGGTCCGGCCGTGACCACCGCTGTTTCCGGTCGGGCCACGGCCACCCCGGCCGCGATTCTGGGGATCATCCTGGCAAGCTATTTCATGGTGTTGCTGGACAACTCGGTGATCTTCACCGGATTGCCGAGCATCCGATCCGGGCTCGACCTGTCACCGGCGGCGCTGTCGTGGGTTCAGGACGCTTACACCCTCGTCTTCGGTGGTCTGCTCCTGTTGGCTGCCCGCGCGGGGGACATCGTGGGGCGGCGCCGACTGTTCAGGATCGGTCTCGCGATCTTCGGTACCGCATCCTTGCTCGTCGGAATCGCGCCCGCGGGATGGTGGATGATCGCCGCCCGCGCCGTGCAGGGAATCGGTGCGGCGATCGTCGCACCGACCTCGTTGGCGTTGATCACGACCTATTTCGACGGCGAGGCCCGCAACAAGGCCGTTGCCTGGTACGCAGCAACAGCCGGTATCGGCGCCAGCCTCGGCCTTCTGGTCGGAGGCGCGCTCACCGAATGGATATCCTGGCGAGCGGCCTTCCTGGTCAATGTCCCGATCGCGGTCGCCTTGATCGTCTGGTCCGGCACAGTGCTCGTCGAAACACCACGGCGAACCGGACGGTTCGACGTGATCGGTGCTCTCGGTGCGACACTCGGCATGGGCGCCGTGATCTTCGGAATCATCGAATCCGCCGAGGCAGGTTGGGGATCGGCACGGGTACAGGCCGCTCTGGCACTCGGGGCTCGCCTGCTGGTCGGGCTGGTCGTTCACGAGGGTCGGGTGCAGCAACCGATCCTGCCGCTGCGGTTGTTCCGCAGTCGCGAACGCGCCGGCGCCTATTCGGCTCGGCTGCTGTACCTCGGGGCGATGATCGGATTCTTTTACTTCACCACCCAACTGCTCCAGGACGGGTTCGGCTTCTCCCCACTGCAAGCCGGACTCGGCTTCCTCCCGATGACCCTCGTCAACTTCGTCGTCGCACTCATGGTGCCCCGCCTGAGCGCCCGGCTGTCGAACGGGACTCTGCTCGCGACCGGGACGGCGCTGACCCTGGCCGGCATGGCATGGCTGAGCCGCATCGGCCCACTCGATACGTATCTCATGGACGTTGCACTACCGATGGTCCTGGTGGGTGCCGGGCAAGGCCTGGCGTTCGGACCGCTGACCAACGCAGGAATAGCCGGTGTCGATTCGGCGGACGCCGGCGCGGCATCCGGACTGGTCAACACGGCGCACCAACTCGGAATGGCACTCGGTTTGGGCATTCTCGTCGCACTCGCGGCCGACGCAGGCGCCAACCTCGACGGACCAGCAGCGGTGACCGAGCACGTCGGCGCCGCGCTCACCGGCGGCACCGTACTGCTCGCCCTCGCGCTGGTCGTCGTCCTCACGGTGATCGTGCCCGCTGCACGACACCGGCCCGTCGCATGACATCCGCTGGTCGAACCAGGTACTGCCGGTACCTGGTTCGACAGGCACTCCCAGCGCGCGCTGACCGAACCTAAGGTTGAAACATGACGATCCCCGTATTGACGTTGAACAACGAAATCACGATGCCGGCACTGGGTTTCGGTGTGTACCAGACGCCGCCCGATGACACCGTTGCAGCGGTCGAGGCCGCATTGGAGACCGGATACCGGCACATCGACACCGCCGCTGCTTATCAGAACGAACGCGAGGTCGGCGAAGCCATACGCCGTTCGGGTATCGATCGCTCGGACATCTTCATCGAGACCAAGGTCTGGATCACCGACTACGGCTACGACGCGACGCTGCACGCCTTCGACAAGAGCGCCCGCAAACTCGGAATCGATCAGATCGACCTGCTGATACTGCACCAGGCTCTCCCTGGCGAGTTCACCCTCACCGTCGAGGCCTACAAGGCGCTCGAGACGCTGCTCGCGGACGGCCGCGTCCGCGCCATCGGTGTCAGCAACTTCATGTCCGACCACCTCACGCGACTGCGGGACGAGACATCGGTGGTGCCGGCGGTCAACCAAATCGAGGTACACCCGTCCTTCCGCCAATCCGACGTGCTCACGGCCAACGCCGAACACGGGATCGTGTCCCAGGCATGGTCCCCGATCGGTGGCATCACTTTCTACCGCGACGGCTCGCACGGCTCCACGCTCGACGATCCCACCCTCCAGTCGATCGCAGCGGCACACGGCAAGACGCCGGCCCAGACGATGCTGAGATGGCACCTGCAGCAGGGCCGCCAGGTGATCCCGAAATCGGTCACCCCGTCCCGGATCACCGAAAACTTCAACGTCTTCGACTTCGATCTCACCGCCGATCAACTCGCCGCGATCGACGCTCTCGACACCGGTGTGCGCGGCGGCCCGGAACCGGACGACATCACCCGCGAGACATTCGGCCTCGAAATCCCCGAACCCTGAGGAGTACAGCAATGCAGATTGATCCCCACACTCCGACGACGAAGAACCCGCCCGAGCAATTCACCGGTGACGTCTGGCTCGACCGCATCGCCTTTCCCCGAGAACCCGGTCAGCGAATGGTAGTGGCGAAAGTGCGTTTCGCACCCGGCGCCCGCACCGCGTGGCACTCGCACGCCCACGGTCAGACCCTGCACATCACCCAAGGAACTGCCTGGGTACAGTCCCGTGGCGGCCAGAAGGTCGAAGCACACGCCGGTCAAACCCTCTACTGCCCACCGAACGAACATCATTGGCACGGAGCAAGCGCCGACTCGTTCATGGAACACCTCGCCATGCTCGACAACGCCGACGACCCGGCCACCACCACGACCTGGCTCGAACACGTCACCGACGAGGAATACCTGACGGGGTAGTGACCCCTCGCCACCCTCCGAACCTTACCGAGGCCACAAATTATCCATGATCTGTGCGACGTCCTGGGCGCTCATCGGCGCCGCGTCGAGGTTGTCCGCGCCGGGCCACAATCCCGCGATCATGACCGCGAGGATTCTGCGCCAGCCGGTGTCGGTGCCTCCGCGGTGTCGTCGCGACGACGCCGCGGAGGGACCAGAAGATGAGGTCCAGGTCGGCGTCGGTGGCGTCCTCACGGATACGGCCCTGCTGCATGGCTTGCGCCAACAGCTCGAACAGGATCCGCCGATACTCGTTCCTCAGAACTGTGGTCTGATCGTCGTTCCACATGCGAGACAAACATCCGCGGTTCGACGCCAGGATGGCACCGCTGCCGTAGAGCACCTGCTCCAGCCCCTCGCCCTCCGGTGTGGAAAGGGCCTCTTCGGCCAGGGCCGTGCCGGCTCTCCGTAATCAGTGAGCAAGATGTTCGCCGGTTTGATGTCGCGATGGAGAATGTCGAGTCGGTGTGCTGTCTCCACCGCGCCGGCCACCTTCACACCAAGCCGCAACGCCTCAGGCAACGGCAGCGGACCGTGGTCGCGGATCCGGACGTCGGGAGAATCCTGCTGATGGTATGGCATCACGATGTAGGAAAGGCCGCTGTTGGTGGCACCGACCTGCAGGACGGTGACGATGTTCGGGTGCCCGGTCAGACGGCCCATCGCCCGTTGTTCCCGGAAGAATCGCTCCCGATTCTCCTCGTCGAGCTCGACGAGGAGAACCTTCACCGCCACCGTGCGATCTAATGGGGTCTGGATGCAGCGCTAGACAACACCAAAACCGCCGCGCCCAATTTCCCGGGCATCATCGAACCCGGTCGCCCTCAGCTCGGCGACCGGGGGAGTCGACTACGACTCTGTGTCGAGCGGATCACCTGTGCCCATCACATGGTCTATTCACGACGCCGCTGTCGTTCCTGTGCACTGGTCCCGACGGCACGACCAGTAAGGGAGGATCGACCTTTCGCTCACTTCTCGATGACGTCTTCTCAAGGATATCGCTGCTGTCGGTTGTGACCGATTAGGGCACCTGCCAACCGCCGACCTTGCATGCTGAGACTCCGACGCATCTGGCGTTGCATGGAGATTTCGACGGCTGGCGTGCCCGACGCCCGCGAGCTTGCGACCAAGCCCGAGTTCGGCGATGACGATGTCACACTGCCACGGGACTGAGTGCACGACCCATACACCCTGCTTCAGTCCACAGGCCCACCCCATGCCTACATCGCACAAAGGGGCCCCTACCGACTGAACTCGACGGCACCTATCTCAGTTGCCACCTCAGAACGCGACTGACGGTGGACGATCGTGGGTCGAGCGGAGCCTTTGTGGCGAGGCGTCCGGCGGGGAGGCGCGCGGGTTTAGCCGCGGTTGAAGATCTCACGCAGCCGGACGGCCCACTCCGCGATCACTTTGGGAGGGGTGTCCTTCTCGGACAGGACTCGCATCTGTGTGGTGTCGATCGTGCCGTCGAGTCCCTCGATCGGACTGCCGGCGTCGCCACTTCCGTTGAATACCCCCTGGCCTGCAGGTGAGAGAAGGTAGTCCATTACGATCTGGGCATCGTCCTGGCGTGGAGACTTTTTGAGGATGCCGGCAATGAACGGAGATGCCCAGCCGTCCTTGATGAGCACAGAGTCGATCGGCGCTCCTCTGCTCTCGAGGTCGTGCACGACGGCAGGGCTGGCGGTGTAGGCGACGCCGATCTCGCCGGAGGCCACAGCCTGCGCCATCGGGATGAGCGAGGGGTAGAACTTCGGATTCTGCTCCGCCAACTCAGGCAGATAATTGGGACCGTTCTTGTCCTGGAGGTACTGCAGATAGGAAGCGAGCACAGCGCTCATCGTGTCTCGCACGCCCAGCCGATTCTTGACCTCTGGCGCGAGCAGATCGTCCCAGGTTTCGAAGCCGTCAGGAAAGGCGTCGGTGTTCCACAAGATCATGCTGAACGGTGAGTAGGACACGATCGGCGCGTGGCCGTCGACTCCCCAGTCCGGGTAGGTCTTGGCGGCATCAGCGGTCACGGGGGCCAGGTTGTCCTTGTTACGCAGGAACCATGAATCGCCGGACATGATGAAGATGTCGGCGCCGTCCGCACCGGTTGCGATCTCTGCGTCGACCTTGGGGACCAAGTCCGATGCACCCCTGGTGATTTCGAGGGTGATATCGGGGTGGGAGGCGTTGAAGGCGTCTTCGAGCCTTTTGTTCTGCGAGGGTGCCGCCACGCTGTAGACGTGGACCGTTCGCCCGCCGTCGCCGAAGAACCCGGCTGCCGGGACGCAGGCAGCGAGCAAGGTGGTCGCGAGCGCGGCCGCCAACACGGCGACGCACTTGGTCAGATGTCTCATGTTCTGGTCCTTCTGCCTATCAGAGCTTCTCGAGAGCACGGCTACCTCCGAACAGCAGGGCCAAGAAGACGCCGATTGCGGTGATTGCGGTCATCGCAATCGCGATGACCGCGACTTGCGGGTAGCCCCCTGCGTCGTATTGTTCGAACAGGGCCACGGACATCACGTTGACTTCGGCGGAACGGATGAGCAGCGAGACGCCGAACTCGTGGATCAAGAGGACGAACATGATGGCCGCCGACGAGGCCATTCCGGCGCGCCCGAGCGGCAAGATGACGCGGATGAACGTTCGGAGGGGACCGGCACCGCTGACCCTCGAAGACTCGACGGTCGTGCGGCCGAGCGCTACGAGCGTGGCGAGCTGGTAGCGCACTGCATACGGCACCATGATCGTGACGTAGGCGAGGATGAGTCCTGTTTTGGTGGCGTAGAGCCCGATCGACGGATTGGAGTAAGCGAAGAGGAAGCCGAAGCCGAGCAGTGCTCCGGGCATTGTGAGTGGGATGTTGGCGAGGACGTCGAGGATCACTGACAGTGGGCGCCAGAGACGGTCTCGGTTATAGATCCCGAGGGCGATCAAGGTGCCGAGTGGGAGGACGATTGCGACGGCGGTGACGGAGGCGAACGTGCTGTTGAAGATGGACTCGACGAACACCCTGTCCTGGAACACCGAGGAGAAGTTTTGAGTCGTCAGCGCATCGAAGGAAACCGACCCGCTCCAGAACGGCGAGAGCGCCACGAATGCAAGTGCCACCAGCGGCGCCAGCGCTGACAAGACTGTGAAGAGCAGCACCACCAACGTGGCGCCGATGTTTC
This sequence comes from Rhodococcus sp. G6(2025), assembly GCF_058628105.1. NCBI lineage: Bacteria > Bacillati > Actinomycetota > Actinomycetes > Mycobacteriales > Nocardiaceae > Rhodococcus > Rhodococcus sp. G6(2025). The sequence continues at coordinate 4,673,160 of NZ_CP179750.1, read as the reverse complement.
CCCATCGGCTGGTGCTCGCTGGCGATGCTGCGCTCACGGTTCCGACGAACCGGTCCTGTTTGCCGATCAGGCCCCGTTGCACCATCACCATGACGAGGGCGAGGACCATGAGGGGTGTGCCGAGCGCGGCGACGACCGAGTAATCGATCGGGTACTGCGCGGATAGCTCGAACATGCGCACCGTGATCACGTCGAGCCCCTCACGACGGCCCAGGATGAGGGGGCCGGTGAACTGACCGAGTGCGAGGAGGAAGCACACGACGCCGGCGTAGACGAACACCGGTCGCAGCAGGGGAAGCGTCACGGTCAGGAGGATGCGCAGTGGCCCGGCGCCGTTGACACGGGCCGCCAGGGCGTAGTCACCACCCAAGTTGCGCAAGCCGGCGTACACGAACAGGTATACGAACGCTGCTAGGTGAATGCCGGTGTAGACGATGATCCAGAACTCGCTGTAGACGTTGATCGGGCCGGCGTCGCCGTCGAAAAAGGGTGTGGCGCGCAGCAGGGTGTTCACGTACCCGTTCTCCGGGGAGAAGAGAAACACGAATCCGACGACATGAGCGACGCCAGGAATGATCATCGGCAGAACTGGCATGAACGCCAGGTACTTTCGTGTTCGCGGCGATGTTGCGTGCATGCACAGCGCCAGGCCAGTGCCCACGATCAACGCGACGATCAAGGATCCGACGCCGAGGACGAGCGTCGTGGCGAACATCTTGCCGACTCCGTCGAGCTCGAGTACGCCGCGCAGGCCGGCCGCGCCGTCGGCGAAGGCCTTTTGTTGCAGCGGGACGACTGGCAGCAGGACCAAACCGCCGACCAGGACGGTGAGGGCAAGCCACGGTAGTTGACGTTTGAATCGACGCGCGAACGCGATCGGGGACGCCCCTCTTCCCGGTGCCGGCGTCTGGTCGATGACGACGTCGTCTGTTGTGGCATCGCGGGTGGCAACGTCAGTGGTCATGACGACACTCCGGCGACCTGGTGGGTGCGATCCGTCCGGTCGGCCCAGTCGGGAACGAGCCGGCCATGGTCCTGGCTGTAGCAGCGGGCTTTGTCGATCGGAAATCCGACCTCTACCGACTGGCCCGGTCGTAGGTCCATCGCCCCTGTCGGGATCCGGGCGAACAGTCGGAGGTCACCGATCTCGACGACGCACTCGCTGGTTTCGATGCCCGGCAATAGTTCGACGATGCGGCCGTCGGCGAGCCAGGCAGTCGCGGTGGCCGTAGTGGCATGCGACGCGGGAGATGAGATGTCGTCTGCTGTGGGCCGCACCAACAGGTGCTCGTCGCGGAGTCTGAGAGCAAAGGATCCGCGGAGATCGTCGCGGGCTAGACCAGGAAGTCGTTGTCCGGCGAGGGCAACGCCGCCATCCTCCGCTCGAAGCTCGAGTCGATTCCTGGCGCCGAGGAAGTCGGCGACGTACTCGGTCGCGGGAGCGCGATACACCTCGATCGGATCGCCGACCTGCTCGATTCGGCCCGCGTTCATGACGGCGACCCGGGTGCCCAGCGCGATGGCTTCCTCCTGGTCGTGCGTGACGTGGACGGCTGTGAAGCCCAATTCGCGGTGAAGAAGCCGGAGTTGCGCACGCAGTTCGACGCGCAGGAGAGCGTCGAGATTGCTGAGAGGCTCGTCGAGAAGCAGCAGCGTGGGTCGCGGAGCCAGAGCACGCGCAAGCGAGACGCGCTGCTGCTGGCCGCCACTGAGCTCTGGTGGGTACCGGTCTGCGAGGTGGCCGCATTGCACGATGTCAAGGACTTCCTCGACACGCCCACCCTTGAGTGCTGCGCTATGGCCTCGCGACTGAAGCGGGTAGGCGACGTTCTTGCGAACCTTCATGTGGGGCCATAGGGCGTAGTTCTGAAAGACCATGCCGACGTCGCGGCGATTCGGCTGCACGAACACGCCACGCGCAGTGTCGAGTACGCAGGAGCCGCCAATGTGGATGCGGCCTGAATCGGGGCGCTCGAGTCCCACAAGTGAGCGCAGCAGGGTGGTCTTTCCGCAGCCGCTGGGGCCGAGGAGTACGAGCAGTTCGCCATCGGCCACCTCGAGGTCGACGTTGCGGAGGACGTGAATCTCGTTGCCTGGGTGTCCGAATGACTTTGTCAGACCGTGCACGGACACCAACGCGGGTGCCCGCGTCGATCTCGCGGTGTCTTTGGTCTCTCGCGTTGCTTCAACGAGGGCTGATGGCATGACGCATCCCTTCAGAGTGATGTACGACACTCAGTCAATCACGTAATTGACAGACAGTGCAAGAGCAGTCTTTTTCATAAAGGTCGAATATGTGAGAAAAAGTAAAAAACATGCCTAAATGTTTGGAAGTTACTAGCTGTCAATTATCCGTGGTTGTGGCTGGTGGGTCGGTGAGCCGTGACGCCCGAGAGCTCATCGACGAGCGCGAGTCGTTCTCGCACATGGTGGGTGACGTTCTCTACCATCTGTTCGCAGGCGAGGAGCGCCTCTAGTTCGATCGAGAAGATAGTTTGCCGGAGGTTCGCTTGCCGATTCGCGCCGCGGACACGAGTCCCTATCTTGTAAGGCTGCCGGTTCAGACACTGAAGTCGCGCCGCATGTAGCCCCGGCTGCCCGCTAGCTGCGATGCAGCAACACTCCAGCGTCGACTAATTGGCATTGCGGCCATGCCGATTCGTCGATCTTGAGTGGATGCTCTGAAATCTGGAGGGACTTCGTCACGCCTACCAGTACGAAGCCCTTGGCCTCCCAGTAGTGTGTCGCGGGAACCCGGCGGTTCGCGGCTGGTGGAAGAGGGCACCGTCCCATCGAGCGTAATCTTCTCGACCTCGGTCAGGTGACGCGTATCCCAGCTGGAGCGCATCGTCTCACGGAGACGATCGGATTGTGTTGCAGTGCAATAACTGTACGGGGCGTTCAGGGCCGAGGCAATCCCATCAAACGATTACCTCCGCAGACCTATTTGCTCAACCGTGCCGGGAGCGCGTGAGGCACCCAAAGCTACAGCCTCGGCATCCGACTTCTTCGTGCCGACGGAGAGCGCGGAGGTGGTGTCGGCGAAGAACCGGTCCGGGAGGCCATGACGGATTCGAGCTACCACGGGGAGCACCCCGGTGGCTTTCATCTTGTCCTCGATCGATGCTCAGTTCGAACCGGATCGACTGTCGGCCAAGCCGACCGGGTCCGTCTGACCGCGCAGAACATGTCTGCATCCGCACCCGGGACGGGGTGAAACCAGTGCTCGTGAAGACTCCGGTCGACATCACCTCGCCCTCAACTGGTCGCAGTCGACGCGCTGCCACGGCGGCACGCCCCACGATTCGTATCGAGGCGCGGGGCTCGCAGTGTGCCCGCGTTCGGTTGCCGGTCACCCGCGCCGGGGATGGATGGGACGTGCGGGTCGATTTCGATCGGGTCATGTCCTCATGCGGCCGACCCTGCTCGGCTGGCTGCGTCGCCCGATCATCCGGAATCTACGCGGAGTGCCTCGCCTGCCGATGCCCCACCGTGCTCGGTCCGAACAATCCGCGTAGTGGATGTTGCCCTCGAACCGATGCCGTGGCTGGCCGGGGTGCTGGAAGGCCGGGTGCCCGATGTCACGCTCGCGCGGACAGTGAGCCAGACGCCCTGGTTGATTCGCACGGCGTGACCCGCTACCGCCGCCACGGGTGCGCAGAACGAATCCCCGGTGGCCGGACTGTGAACGCGCCCGGCCCGCAGTGCCCTTGGCGCTCGGCTGAATCGTGGAGATCGCTGATTACTGTCAGATAGAAGTCCTCTCTATAAGTCGGACAGTTAATCGGCTGACTATTGCATCAGTGTCAACGATGGTCTAAGTTGACAGTGGTAGAGCTCACAGTCGATTTCGAGCGTCATGCCTCGGAGTTGCCGTTGCTAGGAGAGAGTCCATTGAGTGATGAGATCGTTGAGCCGCTCGGCTCAGGCGAACCGGCAGGGCATGCGAAGACGCCGAAGAAGGCCGCCGCGAGCGGGTGGGTCGGCTCGGTGCTCGAGTACTACGACTTCTTTATCTACGCACAAGCCGCCGCGCTGGTGTTTCCCACGCTCTTCTTCCCGGGGGCGGATCCGACGGTTGCGATCGTTGCGTCCTTCGCCACATACGGCGTCGGCTATGTGGCGCGGCCGATAGGTGGATTCGTTCTCGGTCACTGGGGCGATAAGCATGGACGGAAGAATGTCCTCGTTCTCTGCATGCTCATCATCGGGGTTGCAACGTTCTGTGTCGGGCTGATTCCGTCCTACCATTCCATCGGTGTCTGGGCTCCGGCCCTCTTGGTCGTCTTGCGCTTGGTTCAAGGCTTCGCCGTCGGTGGGGAGATCTCCGGGGCGAGCGCGATGATCATGGAGCACGCGCCATTCGGAAGGCGCGGCTACTACACGAGCTTCACGATGCAGGGCGTCGCGGTCGGCCAGATTCTCGCGGCGGCGGCATTCTTGCCGATGGCCACGTGGCTTCCGGATGAAGCCTTCCACTCATGGGGTTGGCGGATCCCGTTCCTGCTGAGTGCGGTCGTGGTCCTCATTGGTCTTATTATTCGACGCAGGGTGAACGAGACGCCGGCATTCCTCGAGGAGCGGGATGGTGACAACACGCCGCCCTCACCTATTGTGGAGGCCGTTCGCAGCAACGGCGCCGACATGGTGCGCGTGTTCATCATGATGCTGCTTACCATCATTCCCGTAGTTATGTTGGTGTTCGGCGCAACCTTCGCGACGAACAAGGCTTATGGCAATGGGTTCACTCCGGCGAACCTCCTTTGGCTCTCGCTGATTGGCAATGCGGTGGCCGCGCTGCTCGTCCCAGCGGCCGGTGCCCTGTCTGACAAGATCGGCAGGCGGCCGTGTCTGATCTTCGGCATGCTCAGCTCTACGGCCCTGTGTTTCGGCTATCTGTACTTCATCAGTGTTCATAACGTCGTTCTTGTGTTCGTGTTCGGACTCCTCGCATACGGTGTGGCCTTTCAGGGGTTCCAAGGAGTCTTCCCGAGCTCCTTCCAGGAACAGTTCCCGACCCGGTCCCGTGTCACCGGATTCGCAATCCCGCAAAACCTCGCAGGCATGGCCACAGCGATCATGCCGACCGTGTTCGCCGTCATCGCTCCCCCCGGCGCGAATGTGCCGGTGATCGTCGGGTCGGTCGTTTTCGGTATCGGCGTAGTCGCAGCCATCGCCGCCTACTTCACGCGGGAGACCTACCGGGTGCATATGGACGACCTGGGTCGGAAGGATGCACCGGAGGTGCCGCGTGACGAGTACGAGCGGCGCCGGCACCGTCGATTAGCCGCCACATGACGGATACGAAGCGACAACCTCGCAGGTGACGACCAGGAGCCCGCCGTCGAACATGGACGGCGGGCTCCGGTCGTCACGATGGCGGCCGGAGCACTGGTATCAAACCCGTCGAGGGGTGCTCGATGATCGAATGTGGAAAAGAAATTTGATGGATCGCGATCTCAAAGCCCTCAAACTCCGCTCACCGAAGGACATCCTGCCGCAGCGACTGGCGCTGGCCCGACAGCACCAGCTCAGCCACCTCGCCTTCCTGGAACTGTTTGGGCCGACGAAGTGTCACGCCGCGAATCGCGTTCGGCACTAATACGTTCGGCGAAGGCCGGGTTGAATTCGAACATGCGGGATCGACACCTGAAACGCACTCGACGACCTGCACTACGACGGGCGTTGTCGGATCTGGTCTCGTTGCGCTTCGCCGACGCCGGCCACTGCAGGCTGGTCCTCGGCGCGTGGGCGTCGGCAAAACACACCTGGCCACCGCATTGGCCAGATCGCGCTCCGGCAACGACGCAGCGTGCTCATCGGAATTCTGGCATGGGCCCGCTGCATCGGGGTGTAATCGGCTGCGAAGTCCAGTGGCCCGATTCACGTAGGAGCAGCTCGCGGGTGCCGGAGGTAGCTGAAGGAGTATGAAACTGTTGTGTAGGGGTCCCGCCGGCGCGGATGGCTCTCGCGTGGGTGCTGGTGCGCCCGGGATCACGGGCACCCTTCGTGGGGCCGCGTACCGAACACGATCTCGACGACGCTGCGGCGGCGCTTGAATTGAGTCTCGATGCCGTCATCACGTCTCGATACGATATTCCCGGGGTATCGGACAGCGCCCGAGGACTACGCCTGGTAGAAGCGACCAGTGAAGCCGGCTTGATGAATCAAGCCGGCTTCCTGTTTTCTGTCGTTTCTGCGCGCCGTATTTCGGTCTAGATTCGATAGTCCTTGAGCAGGGATCTGCCGATGATCATCTTCTGGATGTCCGAGGTGCCCTCGCCAATCAGCATGAACGCCGCTTCGCGGTACAGTCGCTCGATCTCGTACTCCTTGGAGTAGCCGTAGCCGCCGTGGATGCGGAACGAGTCCTGAACGACCTCGTTGCAGTACTCGCTGGCGATCATCTTCGCCATCCCCGCCTCGACGTCCATGCGCTCGCCGGCGTCCTTGAGCCGGGCGGCACGGACCACCATCGAGTGCGCGGTCTCCACTTTGGTGGCCATCTCCGCGATCCGGAACAGGATCGCCTGATGCTGCGCGATCGGCTTTCCGAACGTCTCGCGCTGCTGCGCGTACCGGATGCCGAGCTCGAATGCGCGATTCGCGATGCCGACGGCCCGGGCGCCGACGTTGACGCGCCCGACCTCGACGCCGTCCATCATCTGGTAGAAGCCGTTGCCGGGGGTGCCCCCGAGGACCTGGTCGGCGGAGATCCGGTGGTTGTCGAGGATCATCTCCGTGGTGTCGATGCCCTTGTAGCCCATCTTGTCGATCTTGCCGGGGATGGTGACCCCCTGGGCCGTCTCGCCGAAGCCGGACTCCTTTTCCACAAGGAAGGTGGTCATGTTCTTGTAGACCGACTCGGAGCCCTCGTCGGTCTTGCAGAGCACTGCCACCAGGGTGGAGGATCCGCCGTTGGTCAGCCACATCTTCTGGCCGGTGATCTCGTAGCCGTCGGCGGTCCTGGTGGCCTTGGTGGTGATGGCCGAGACGTCCGAGCCGAGCCCGGGCTCCGACATCGAGAAGGCGCCGCGCACTTCGCCGGTGGCCATGCGCGGCAGGTACTCGAGCTTCTGCTCCTCGGTGCCGTGCTGGTTGAGCATGTGGGCCACGATGAAGTGTGTGTTGATCACGCCGGACACGCTCATCCAGCCGCGGGCGATCTCCTCGACCACCAGGGCGTAGGTGAGCAGCGACTCCCCGAGGCCGCCGTACTGCTCGGGGATCATCAGGCCGAAGATGCCGAGTTCCTTGAGCCCCTCGACGATCTCCGTCGGGTACTCGTCGGCGTGTTCGAGTTCGGTGGCGACCGGGATGATCTTCTTGTCCACGAATTGACGGACAACGGCCAGGATCTCGTCCTGCTCGGCGGTCAGGCCCTCGGTGCGCACGAGACGTCTCATGATGTCGATCGAACTCCTCTGCGATAAGTCTGTGATGACAGCTTGACTGAAAGCTAGCTGTCAGACATATTACATACATGTCTAATGCAGTGGTAGTCGTCACAGGGGCCGGGCGCGGCATCGGGGAGTGCGTCGCGCGCTCGCTCGCCAAGGAAGGTGCCAAGGTCGTCCTGTCGGGCCGCACCGTATCCGCGCTCGAGGGTGTGCGGGACGCGATCGAGGCAGACGGGGGGACCGCGCTGGTCCGTCCCACCGATGTCATGGATCCCGAGTCCATCGCGGGCCTCTTCGATGACACCGAGAAGGTCTTCGGGAAGCTCGACGTGCTGGTCAACAACGCCGGAATCGCCACCCAGACCAACATGGTCGACATGGACGAGGCGGAATGGGATCGGATCTTCAACACCAACGTCCGTGGCCTGTTCCTCAGCAGCCGTGAGGCCGGGCGGCGGTTCCGGGATGCGGGTGCCGGTCGCGCGATCAACATCGCCTCGGTGTTCGGCCTGGTCGGCCGCCCCGGCTTCTCGGCGTACTGCGCGTCGAAGGGAGCGGTCATCAACTTCACCCGCTCGGTCGCGGCCGAGTGGGCCCGCTTCGGTGCCCAGATGAATGCGGTGGCGCCTGGCTACATCGCCACGGATATCAACGCCGAGATGCGGGCGGACGAGGCGGCGTACAAGAAGGTGCTGCGCGGGATCCCCGCGTACCGGATGGGTACACCGGAGGAACTGGCGAACGTCGTCACCTACCTGGCACTGAACGCGCCGGACTTCCTCACCGGCCAAACCATCGCCGTCGACGGCGGAGAGTCGAGCGTCTAGGCGATGACGAACACCACTGTAGAAACAGTCATCTGCGAACCGGTCCGCACCCCCGTCGGTCGGTACGGGGGGATCTTCAAGGACGTGCCGGTCACCACCCTGGCCTCGACGGTGATCGCCGGGCTGGCCGAGCGCACCGGCCTGGCAGGTGCGGATGTCGACGACGTCATCTTCGGTCAGGGCTACGCCAACGGCGAGGCCGCGGCCATCGGACGGAGCGCGGCGCTGGACGCCGGCCTCGATGTCACGGTGCCGGGGCTGCAGATCGACCGCCGCTGCGGTTCGGGTCTGCAGGCCGTGCTGTACGCCTGCATGCAGGTCGCCACCGGTGGTTCTGACCTGGTCCTGGCTGGAGGGGCCGAGAGCATGAGTCAGGCCGAGTACTACATCCCGAACGGTCGCTGGAACGCCGGTGGGCAGCCGAGGCTGCTGGACCGCCTCGCGGCGCCACGCCGGAACTCGGGCGGCTGGCGGTACCCGGTCGAGGGCGGGATGATCGAGACCGCGGAGAACGTCGGACGCGACTACGGCATCACGCGCGAGCAGCAGGATGCCTGGGCTGCGCGGTCGCAGCAACGGGCGGGTGCCGCGATGGCGGCGGGGTTGTTCGACGACGAGACGATTGCGGTCTCGGTGCCGCAGCGCAAGGGTGATCCGCTGGTGGTGACGCGGGACGAGCACCCCCGCCCGGGCACCACAGTCGAGTCGCTGGCGCGGCTCGAGCCGATGATGGCCGCCACGCTCCCGGGGGCTACGGTGACCGCCGGCAACTCGAGCGGGCAGAATGACGCCGCCGCCGTGGCGATCGTGACGACGCGGGCGAAGGCCGAGCAGCTGGGCCTGAAGCCGTTCGCCCGCCTCGTCAGCTGGTCACTCGCGGGCGTGGAGCCGAACCGTATGGGGATCGGTCCGGTCCCGGCGGCAGAGCGCGCGCTGGCGCGGGCCTCGCTGTCCTGGTCGGACATGGACCTGATCGAGCTGAACGAGGCCTTCGCCGCGCAGGTCCTCGGCTGTTTCCGGGGTTGGGGGCTGACCGACGCGGACCTGGACCGGGTCAACGTGAACGGTTCGGGCATCTCCCTCGGCCACCCGATCGGCGCGACCGGGGGCCGGATCCTGGCGAACCTGCTCCGCGAGATGGACCGCCGCGGTTCGCGGTACGGGCTGGAAACCATGTGCATCGGTGGAGGCCAGGGCCTCGCCGCAATCTTCGAACGAGTGGGATGAAACAGATGAAGATCCTCTACCTCAGCATGTCCCGCGAGGAGTACTCGCCGAACTACTTCCCCTACCTGAGGTCGTACATCGACCAGGTGAAATCGCCAGGCACCCAGGTCGAGCTGCGCGGCACCCGGGTGGGGCGGATTGACAGCTTCCGGTTCTTCGAGGTCCTCGACTGGGTGTCCATCATGGACTCCGCGATCGAGGCCCAACAGGACGGCTTCGACGCGATTGCGATCGGCAACATCCTCGACCCCGCGCTGCGCGAGGCGCGGTCCATGGTCGACATCCCGGTCCTCGGGCTGGGGGAGACCTCGATGCTCACCTCCTGCATGATGGGCAGCCAGTTCTCCCTGGTCGGCGTGAACCCCTACTTCGGCGGCCGGTTCGAGGAGAACGTGGCCAAGTACGGTCTGCGTGAGCGGCTGGCGAGCATCGAGTGCATGGGGCTGACGCCGCATGAGCTGGATGCCTGCTTCTCCGATCCGGACGGCCGGCAGAAGGCGATCGACTCGTTCACCGCCGCCGCCCGCGCCTCGTTGGACAAGGGTGCCGAAGTGGTGATTCCCGCCGGCGGGCGGTTGACCGCGTTCCTGAACGCGGTGAACATCCGCGAGGTCGACGGTGCCCCGCTGCTGGACGGCACCGTCTCCCTGGTCGCAGCGGTCGAGGCGGCGGTGCGGGTGCACCGCCAGTCCGGCTCGTTCGTGAGCCGTCGTCGGCTGTACGCCCGTGCCCCCGAGGCCTCCATCCGACAGGCCGGCGCGGAATACGCGGAGGGCTACCACGTGCCGGCCCTGGCGCGGCTCGCCGCAGGCGATACCAGCAACTGACCCCTATTTCGAGGTAAGGGACGAGAACACCAATGAAACCCGAATACCCCCTGAGCAAGCATGAGAGCTTCATCTCCAATCTGGATCGGCTGCGGGAGACTTCCTCTGCCGCCGCGGACGCGTTCCGCGCGCTGCGCGTGGCCCAGGACGCCCACGGGCCGCTGGAACCCGGGCAGCGTGAGCTCAGCCTGTTGGTCGGTTTCGCCGTGACCCGCAACGAGGGTGGCTTCCGCGTGCACTGCAACCGCGCGCGGGACGCGGGCGTGCCCGTCGAGGCGATCGAGCAGGCGGTGATCCTGATGCTGGGAACCAGCCTTGGCCTGGTTCCGGTCGTGGAGGCCCTGAGCTGGGCGCACGACGAGCTCCGTTGAGAAATTGTTAGACATTAGACTTGTTTAATATTTGGCAGTGTGCGCACCGTCCGCGGGTGTGAGACCGGCGCGCCGCAACCCGTAGCCGCCCATATGACGAGGAGAGACATTTTCATGGCAGAGAACAACGAGACCCGCACTGCTTTGGTGGTCGGCGCCGGTTCCGGCATCGGACGTGCCACCGCGCTGGAGTTGGCGGGCTCGGGTGTGTGCGTGGTCGCCGCGGATCTGAATGCCGATGCGGTGGCGGCGCTTTCCGCCGAGCACGAGAACATCGTTGACCTGGGCGAGTCCTGGAATGCCACCCGGCACGAGGACTGCGACCGGCTGGTCGCCGCGGCGGTGGCGCGGGTCGGGCATCTCGACACCGTGATCTCGACCGTCGGTTGGACCGCGATCACCAAGTTCCTCGACGAGACGCCCGAGTACTGGCAGCGGATCATCGACGTCAACCTGATGTCGGCGATCTACCTCTCGGCCGCCGCGGCGCGGGCCATGCGAGAGCGCGGCGGCAGCATCGTGCTGACCTCGTCCGAGGCCGGTACCGTCGGCACCTCCGGGGAGGCGGTGTACTCCGCGGCCAAGGCCGCGGTGATCGGCCTGGTGAAGTCGCTGGCCCGCGAGTGGGCCCGCTACGGCATCCGGGTCAACGCCGTTGCGCCCGGCATCACTTCGACGCCGCTGCTGGTGGAGCAGGGCATCGCCGGCGGCGACGATGCCCAGGGCGACGGCGACGCCGTGCTGAACAGCATCCTGCGGGGCGTTCCGATGCGCCGCCTGGGCGAGCCGTCCGAGATCGCGGACGCGATCGCCTACCTCGCCGGCGACGGCGCCAGCTACATCACCGGCCAGACGCTGTGCGTCGGCGGTGGGTTGACCATGGGCTCGTAGAGCCGGCCCATACCTTCGATCAAGCGCATCACCCGCGCTCGTCACAACAACACCGAGAGGCATCCATGGACATGCGAGGCAAGACCGTCCTGATCACCGGCGGATCCCGCGGAATGGGCCAGCAGCTCGCCCTGAAGCTGGGTGCGAAGGGCGCGAACGTCGTGGTCAACTACCGGCGCGACGACGAGTCGGCGCAGAAAACCGTCGCCGAGATCGAGGCGGTCGGCGGTACCGCGTTGGCGCTCAAGGCCGACATCTCCGACACCGAATCGGTACAGCAGTTGGTGGACGCCGCCGTCGAGCGGTTCGGCCGCCTGGACGTGGTAGTGGCCAACGCCGCAGCCAGCGCGTTCAAACCGTTGATGGACATCCGCGCGCACCACATCGAGAAGACCATGGGCATCACCATCCAGGGATTCCTGGATCTGGTCCGTATCTCGCTGCCGCACATGCGGAACGGGGGCCGGGTGCTCGCGGTGAGCGGCTGGGACAGCTTCCGGGCGCTGCCGCTGCACGGCCTGCTCGGCGCGGCCAAGGCGGGCATGGAGTCCATTGTCCGGAACCTGGCCGTGGAGCTCGCCGGTGACGGCGTGACCGCGGTGGGAGTGTGCCCCGGCCCGATCGATACCGATTCGTTCCGGCTGTACGCCGGCGATTCCTGGGACGACTACGCGAAGAACTGGCTGACCCAGACCCCCTCGGGCGCCTACGCGACCCCGTCAGAGGTGGCCGACGTGATGGCCTTCCTGTGCTCGCCGGAGAGCGTTGCGATCAACGGCCAGACCATCGTGGTCGACGGTGGCCTGTCGGTGGCGACCATGCCAATCGGATTCGGGCAGAACTGAATATGAGCGCACAATCGTCGGCCGTCGCTCAGACCGTGGTGCAGTTGATGAGCCAGGTCCAGCGACGACCCGGCCACGAGATCGCGGTGGAGGAGGCGACCGGTAAGCGGTCGCTCACGATCGAGCAGCTAGTCGCCGCCTCCAACCGGCTCGCGAACGCCTTCATCGGTCTCGGCCTGCGGCCCGGCGGGCGGGTGGCATGGGTCTCCGAGAACCACATCGAGTATGTAGTCCTGGAGTTCGCCCTGCTCAAGGCGGGCCTGGTCAAGGTGCCGTTGAACAATCGTTTCGCCCCGAACGAGCTGCGGCGGTGCGTGGACCTCGCCGACGTCGGGCTGGTCGTTGCGGATCCGTCCTCGGCCGAGGTGCTCGACGGCGTGCTCGCAGGCTCCGCGGTGCACAAGGTGGTCATCGGCGTACGAGACGGGTGGACCTCCTTCGACCCGCTGGTCGCCGGTGGGGCATCCGGGCCGGTGCAGGCGGCCACCGGGCCCGACGATCTCTATCACATCCGCTTCAGCTCGGGCTCGACAGGAAAGCCCAAGGGCATCCCGATCACGCATCGCGGGGCCCGCGCGGCGATCCTCGGCAACACCTGGGTGATGAGCACCAGTGCGCCCAGCGCATCGCCGCGCACCCTGCAGGTGGCGCCGCTGGTATACGCCGGCGGTTGGAGTGTGTTGCCGACGCTGCTGTGCGGCGGCACCAACGTGGTGATGACCAGGTTCGATCCTGAGCAGATGCTCGACGTGATCGTCGATCGCGGCATCACCTGGATGTTCGCGGTGCCCACGATGTTGCGGCGGCTTTCCGAGATCACGGGCCTCGAACGGCTTCGCACCTCGTCGCTGGGCTGCCTGATGCTCGCCGGTGAGCCCGCCGCGCTGCCTGCGCTCGAGGTGCTCACCGAGTACACCGATGCGATGATCAACTGCTGGGGGCAGACGGAGGCCCCGGCGTCGACCACGCTGCTCACCCGTGCCGAGATGCGCGACCGATCGCTGTGGTCCTCGATCGGCCGGCCGGTGCCGGGCGTCGAGTTCTCCGTGTACGCCGACGGTGCCGTCCAGGACCGGCCGGAGCCGGGGGTCGACGGCGAGCTGGTGATCCGCACCGCGAGCGTGGCACCGACCCTGCTGGGCGGCGAGGTGGAGCATGCCGATCGGACCCTGCCGGACGGCTGGTGGCGGACCTCCGACCTCGGGCACTTCGATGAGCACGGCCGGATCTTCATCGTCGGTCGTGCGAGCGAGACCATCATCACGGGTGGCACGAACATCCAGCCGGTGGAGATCGAGCGGGCACTCGAACTGCATCCGATGGTCCGCGAGGCGGTGGTGGTGGGCGTGCCGGACCCGAAATGGGGCGAGACCCCGGCGGCGTACGTGCACATCGATGCACTGTGGGCCGACGTGAGCGAGGAGCTGGCCGCGGTGCTGCGCGAGAACCTGGCGGGGTTCAAACGCCCGGGTCACGTGTACATCTCGACCGATCCGATCCCGCGCGCCTCGAAGGCGGCGAAGATCGCGCGCGGTGACATCAAGCGGCTGGTGCGGTCGTGGGTCGAGGACCCTACCGTGGTGCCGCGCAACGTAACGAAAGTGGTGAAGGAACGTGGCTGACGCAGTGATCGAGTCCACCGATGACATCGTCATCGATACCGTGGACGGTGTGGGCACGGTACGACTGAACCGGCCCGACCGGGGCAACTCGGTCACCCCCGACGTGGTGACCCGCATGGGCGATGCGGTCGCCGACCTCGCCGAGACCGACGGCATCGGTGCGGTGGTGCTTACTGGCACCGGCAAGGTGTTCTGCGCCGGCGCCGACGTCAAGGACATGTACGAGGTGTACTCCGCCGACGGTGCCGACGGGTTGATGGACTACCTCGCCGTCACCTGGATGCCGGCCGTGCAGCGCACGGTGCGGTTGCTGTGGAACACCCCGGTTCCGGTGATCGCCGCATACAACGGCCACGCGACTGCCGGCGGGCTGGACTTCGGACTCTCCTGTGACGTGCGCCTGGCCGCGTCCCAAGCGAGGTTCGCCGAGAGCTATGTCAACCTCGGCATGGTGCCGGTGGCCGGCGGTGCGTACCTGCTGCCGAAGCTGATCGGTCTGGAGAAGGCGTCCCGGATGATTGCGACGGGCGAGTTCATCGATGCCGCGCAGGCACTGGCGGCCGGCATGGTGAGCGAGGTGTGCGACACCGAGGACCTCGCACGCCGGGCGGCCGAGGTGGCCCGCGAGATGACGCACGGGCCGGTGGCGACGTATGCGAACGCGAAGCGGATCGCGCGTGCCGCGGCGACGGTCGAGCTGGACGCCGCGCTGGAGGAGAGTCTGGCCGCGAATATCGCCCTGATCGCCCGGCCCGAGGTGCGCAGGCTGGTGCTCAACGTGATGGAGCAGTACAGCTTGGCGAATTAGAGCGGTGCGCGCACGGGGCTGGCCGGGCGGCGGGAACGACATCATGCAGGTCTGAGAATGGTGCGTGGATCATCGTGATCGGGGTTCGGGCGGCTCTGGAATGAGACTTAAGGAGAGGGAAATGGAATACAACAGGCTGGGGCGTTCTGGGCTCAAGGTGAGTCGAATCGGTCTGGGAGCGATGAACTTTGGATTCGTCACGGACGAGGCGGAAAGCTTCGAGATTCTCAATCACGCAGTAGAGTTGGGCATCAACTTCGTCGACACGGCGGATGTCTACGGTGGTCCGCAGACTCCCGACATGGAGAAGGGATTCGGCACTTCCGAGGAAATCATCGGCAAGTGGCTGGCACAGGACCCCTCCCGACGGGACAGGATCGTCCTGACTTCCAAGGTCTACCAACCGATGGATACCGGTCCGAACGATCGCGGGCTCTCGGCTTATCACATCCGTAGGGCGTGTGAGGCGAGCCTCCGCAGGCTGCAGACCGACCACATCGACGTCTATCAGATGCACCACGTCGACCGAACCACGCCGTGGGAAGAGGTGTGGCAGGCATTCGAGCAGTTGGTCCGGGAGGGGAAGATCAGCTACGTCGGTAGCAGCAATTTCGCGGGATGGGATATCGCGACCGCGCAATGCATCGCGAATTCCCGCCACTTTCTCGGTCTGGTTTCGGAGCAGAGTCTGTACAACTTGACCGAGCGGACAATCGAGCTCGAGTTGATTCCGGCGTTGCGTAACTACGGGATCGGGCTGATTCCATGGAGTTCATTGGGGCGTGGCCTCCTCGGAGGGGTGCTCGACAATGCCAGCAGCGGTCGCCGCAGCCGCCCCGAAATGCAGGCCCGGATCGAGCGGATCCGTCCCCAGCTGGAGGCCTATGAAGCACTCTGCCGGCAGATCGGTGAGCGTCCCTCCGACGTCGCGACCGCCTGGCTGCTGGCGAATCCCGTCGTCTCCACGATCATTGCGGGGCCGCGGACCGTCGAACAGTTCGACCAGAGCGCTCGTGCGTTGGACGTGTCGTTGTCCGCGGAGACGATGGCGGAGTTGGACAAGATCTTCCCGGGGCCCGGCGGTGAGGCTCCGGCAGCATATGCGTGGTGAGTAGCTCATCCGTAACGTCGGAGGCCCGGAACCAGTTCTCGGTTCCGGGCCTCCACGTTTGTAGTCCGTCCGTGGCGGTCAGGCCAGGGATTGCGCAAACTCCGCCGGCAGGCCGATCGACCGCAGTTCGGTGTACGCCTCCAATCCTTCGACCCCGTTCTCTCGGCCGATTCCACTCATCTTGAATCCACCGAACGGCGACTGCAGTCCGATCGGACTGCCGTTCAGTTCGACCACGCCGGTGCGCAACCGGCTGGCGACCTGTAGTCCGCGTTCGAGATCCGAAGAGAAGACGGCACCGTTGAGGCCGTACTGCGAGTCGTTCGCGATGGCGATCGCGTCCTCTTCGTCGCGGTAGGTCATCACGGACACCACCGGCCCGAAGATCTCCTCCTGTGCGATGGTCGCGCCTCTGGATACTCCGGCAATGATCGTTGGTTCCACATACCATCCGTGCTCGAGGCCGGCGGGGCGGTTGCCGCCCTTGATGATTCGGCCACCCTCCTCCTGACCGATTCGGATGTACTTCTCGACCATGGTGCGATGGCGCTCACTGAACAGCGGACCGATCTCGGTCGCATCGTGGTGCGGGTCGCCGACTGCCATCGTGTCGATCATCGCAGCGAGTGAATCCAGAAGTTCACTCTCCCGCTTCTCGGAGACGAGGATGCGAGTCTTCAAAGTACAGACTTGACCGTTGTTCCTGAAGGAACCCATACGGAGCAGTTCGGCAGTCGCGTTCATGTCGGCATCGTCCAGAATCACGGCGGCCGACTTGCCGCCGAGCTCGAGCGTCACACGACGAATATTCGCGCCGCACAGCGATGCGATTCTGCGACCTGCGTCCGTTGAACCGGTGAAGGTGACCTTGTCCACCCCGTGATGCGCGACCAGGTGCTCCGATGCCTCGCGTTCGGCGGGCACGACGTTGATCACACCTGCGGGGAACCCCGCCCGTTCGATGAGCTCAGCCAGCAGGTACGCGTCCAGCGTCGTCTGCGGTGCCGGCTTCAGCACGAATGTGCATCCTGCGAGGATCGCCGGCACGATCTTCTGCACGCTGATACCCATCGGCACGTTCCAGGGGACGACGGCCCCGACCACCCCGACGGGTTCTCTTGTCACCAATGCGTTTCCGAGTGGTCCTGACCGGACGGTGCGGAACGGGTACTCACCAATGAAGTCGAGATACGCATCGATCACCCGCACGGGGTTCGCTGCCTGGATGGTGCGGGATTGGGTGATCGGGCACCCCATCTCGGTGGTGATCAGTTCCGCGATCTGTTCGGCATGGTCAATCAACAATCCGCGAAACCGCCGTACGACGGCGATGCGCTCGTCGAGCGACATGCGGGGCCACGGGCCGGTGTCGAAGGCCACGCGGGCCGCGGCTACAGCGAGATCGACGTCGGCAGGCGATGCCGACGCCACGTCGGCGAGGAGTTCTTCGCTGACCGGGGAGACGACGGGGATGCGCTCGCCGCGCGCTGCAATCCATCGACCATCGACGAACAACTTCCCGTGTCGGTGTTCCATGAGCATTGCTCTATCTCCTTTGGGTGGGAACGTCGGGTGAGGGGCGGGGGCGTCCTCCTCGTCCTGATGGGCATTGTGGCGGTAAGCCACGGCCGATCGCTCGTGCGCGTCGATCTCACGGTCGGGCTTCTGCTAGCCAAGGACTCTGTGCACAGAATATCATAAGTCAGATAGTTGACAGCTGGTAAAATATCTGCTGAAATCGTGTGTCGAATGTCACTGCGTCTTCGATCCTTTTCGTCGGCTCGGGGGTGTGGGCGGGTGAGTTGGAACAATCGAAAGAGGTTGGCGTGACGGGATCGAAAGAAGTCGTGCTGGTGACCGGTGCTTCCGGATTCGTCGGATCGAGGCTGGTCGAGCAGCTGAGTACATCGGGCCGCTATCGCGTGTTGGCCGCGGATTCGCACTGGACCGACCGATCCAAGACCTTCGGTGAACTGTCCGACGTGGAGCGATGCGACATCGACCTCCGGGATCGAGAGGCGGTTGATGCTCTGGTGGCCAGGTCGGGAAGCATCGTTCATCTAGCGGCAATTCGCGCGGTGGCAGGGCTCGACGATCCCTGGGCCGCATTCGAGGTGAACGTGGCGGCCGCCTACGGCCTGATGGATTCGGCAAAGCGCCATGGGGTGCGGCGCATCGTCTACGGCTCGTCGCACAGTGTCTACGGGAACTTCGCTAAGCGTCAGACGTACCGGCATCGCGAAAACGAGGTCGCCGAGGGGAGCGGCATCGGTATGTACGGAGCCAGCAAGCTGGCCGTCGAGGCATATCTCGAGGCGCATGCGAACACCGGAGGGGCGGAGTTCATCTCCCTGCGGCTCGGCACCATCTACGGTCCCGGAGTAAACCGGGACAACTCGATCGGCGGGATGATGATGGATGCCATCGACGCCGTGCGCGCGGGCCGGGCCCCGGTGGTGCGGTGGGCGCCCGACGCGCTTCACGATCTGGTGTACGTCGATGATGCGGCCGCGGCGCTTCTTGCCGCGATCGACGTCGACTCCGGGGCGAAGGCGATCAACGTGGTCGGTGAGCCGATCAACACCACTGAGCTGTTTCGCATTCTCGTCGAACTCGTCGGGGGCGACGCGGCAACGATCGATTGGCAGCCCGAACTGGTGCGGTATCAGCAGGTGTCCCGGGACTTGATGCTCGCAGACCTCGGTCCGATCCTGGGCACCCGGATCGAAGACGGCCTCCAGGCCTTCGTTGATTGGCACCTCGGCGCGTCCATCACTGTGGACTGAGTCGCTGGCTTCGCCGGGCCAGCTGGATTATTGGACAGTTAAGGAGTCAATGCTATGAGTGAGAAGATTGGATTCATCGGGATCGGGGCGATGGGCTCCGCGATTGCGAGCCGCCTGGTCGAGCCCTTCGATCTGTACGTCAACGATCGCAACCGTGTGGCTGCGGACGAACTGGTCGCCGCCGGCGCCACCTTCACCGACGCGGCCGAGATCGCCCGGACGTGTCGGGTCGTGTTCCTGTGCCTCCCCGCTCCGACGCATGTCGATCAGTTGCTCTTTGGGGACGAGGGGATCGCGAAGGACCTCGCCGTCGGCACCGTCGTCGTCGATATCACCACCGGAACCCCCACGGCGGATTACCAGGTCGTTGCGGCCCTCGGCGAACGTGGAGTGAAGTTCCTCGATTCGCCGATCGGGGGCGGTGTCCGGCGGGCCCGCGAGGGTACGGCGACCCTGATGGTGGGTGGCGACGACGACGTGTTCGCAGAGGTTGTCGAGGTGCTCGAGGCGGTGACGCCGGACGTCCATCACGTGGGCCCGGTCGGTGCCGGTCACGCGATGAAGCTGGTCAACAATCTTCTGAACAGTTGCAATCGGTTCGCCGCGCTGGAGGCCATCCGGCTCGGGCAGGCGTGCGGTATCGAGCAGTCCACGGTCGTCGCGGTGCTGAACAGCTCGACCGGGCGGAACTACACGACCGAGTACACGTTCCCGACTCTGCTGAGCGAGCCCGATTACAAGCTGCAGGGGTTCACGCTCGATCTCATGCGGAAAGATGTTCACCTGGCAAACGAACTCGCCGCGAGCATGAACCACGCGACGCCGATCGGACATCTCGTGGAAGAGATGACGGAGACGGCGATCGAGAGGTTCGGCGGCGATGCGGATCAGAGTCAGCTCATGGCCGAGTGGTATCCCCGTGAATGACATCGTGGCTGCCCTCCCGAGATGGGAAGCGATCGATTCGACGAGGGCCGAGTGAGCATGGATGAACGGCGCCCGAAGACGCTGCACCCGGCGGCGGAGGAAATGCGGGTGGCCGCCACCCAGTTGCCCCCGTCCTACGAGATTCCACTCGAGGCTGCTCGTGTTCGCATGCGCTCGGCACTCATCAGGCAGGCCGAGCCGTCGTCGCTGCGCGTCGCGGACTTCATCGTTCCCGCCGGGGATCGGGGTATCCGAGTGCGTGCCTATCGGCCGCCCGGCCATCGGAACCCTGCGCTCGTCTTCTTCCACGGGGGCGGCTGGGTCTTCAACGACCTCGATACGCATGACGAACTGTGCCGGACTATCGCCGAGGTCGCGCAGTGCAGCGTCTTCTCGGTGGACTACCGGAGGAGCCCCGAGCACACGTATCCGGCTGCGATCGACGATGGCGATGTCGTGTTCGAGTGGCTGCTCACCAATAGTGACGAATTCGATGTTGAGCCGGGCGCATTCGCTCTCGGCGGCGACAGCGCCGGCGGGACCATCGCGACCGCACTGGCGAAACGGATCCGAGAGCGGGGCGCGCGCCAGCTCGCGGCGCACTTCCTGCTGTATCCCGTGCTCGACTACTGGGACCCGGGGACGCCCTCCTACGGCGAACGTGGTCCCGGGTTCACCGTCGATCGGTCGTTCATGAAGTGGATCTGGGATGCGTACTTACCGTCGCAGTGGGTGCGCGAGGATCCCCACCTGTTTCCACTCCAGGGTTCTCTGGCGGGCATGCCCCCGACGGTGCTGTGCGTTGCGGAGTACGACGTGCTCCGGGATGAGGGGATCGAATACGCACGACTGCTGCGGCAAGCCGAGGTGCCGGTGACGCTCCTCGTGGCCGACGACCAGATGCACGGGTTCGCCCACCATCTTGCGCTCATCGAAACTGCGAAGGACATGGTTCTCACGGCCGCGACTCGCCTCGGTAGAGCCCTACGCGGTGGGTGACCCGAACGGACGGAATACGTGCATGCACGTTCGAGCAATGTGTAAAATGTCAAACGATAACAACGCATATACAGAGAAAGTAGTTTCGATTCCATGTTGACAGTTATCAGGGGAGCAAACAGCGAGCCGTCCGCCCTGGCGCAGGGGACCTTCACCGGTGAGGCCTGGCGCGACATGGTGATGGCGCCGACCGACGGGGTGGCGATTGGCAACAACTTTTTCGCGCCGTGTTCGCGGACCTATTGGCACTCGCATGTCGGCGGCCAGCTGCTCATCGTCATGGCTGGCGAAGGGCATGTGTCCGACGAGAACGGAATTGTCACCGTTCGCGCCGGCGACATGGTGTGGACTCCGCCCGGCGTTCGTCACTGGCACGGTGCCGCCGACGATCGCTTCATGCTGCACACATCGGTCACCCTGGGTGCCACGAACTGGGAATCCGAGGTCACCGACGCCGAGTACGGCGAGGCTCGGGCCTGACCGCGGCGCCGTGAGATGGGGCTACTTGCTCCGATCTCACCCGCCCCCAGTTCACAGAATGGAAGGAGTATCAGCATGACGAGTAGCGGTGAGCCGGCGTTGGCCCGGGTTGTGGTGACCGGCGTGAATGACGAGGGAAGGTCGGTTGTTTCGTCCGACGGGCCGGCGAGTCCCTGGACACGTCGGCCGACTGGGACCCTGGTGATGGAGTTGTGGCGTGAGGACGAGTTGCCGATTTCGGTGAACTCCGAGTCGACGCTGGAAAACGAAGTGGTGTTGGCCCCACCCGCCACCGGTGTCGTGGTGCGGACGACGGTCTTTCCGCCCGATAGCTCGATCTCGGCCGAGGCCGCTGCAGCGTACGCGGCGGCGATGGCGGACATTTACGGCCCCGGAAATGCGGAGGGCGGCGCCGTGCCGGGAATGCACACCACCGAGACCATCGACGTGATGACCGTGATCGACGGCGAGATCTGGGCGGTCATGGAAGAAGGGGAGACGGTACTGCGCGCCGGTGACACGATGGTTCAGCGCGGTACACGCCATGCGTGGCAGAACCGGAGTGACCGCCCGACGACGGTGGTCACGACGATGATGCCAGCGCACCGAAACGATTGATGAACCGGGCGTTGCTGCGCGGGTGATTCCCGCAGTGGTCGGCCCGCAACGATTGTGAGACCTGCGGCGAGTGTCGCGAACAGTTGGATGAGGAGTGCAGATGTCGGAGAAAGACCAGCGCCCCAGCGGTGATCGGCATCCGCTGGGGCGGTTCGCCCCGGGGCTGATCGGTTTCACCGACGACGTCCTATTCGGCCAAGTGTGGGAGCGCGCGGTGATCAGCGCGAAGGAGCGCAGCATGATCACCGTTGCATGCCTGGTGACGGGCGGCAACGTGGAGCAGCTCCGCTATCACCTGGTGCGGGCGCGGGACAACGGGGCGACACGCATCGAGCTGGTCGAGGTGATCACCCACCTCGCGTTCTACGCGGGTTGGCCGAAGGCCATGGCCGCGATGGCCGTCGCGCAGGAAGTGCTCGGCTCCGAAGAGGACTGACTTCGGTGCGCGATGAGCGCCGAATTCGGTATGGCGCTGAGGAGTTGCAATCCCACCCGTCCGAGTCGGATGGCGGGACTGTTTCGTTTGGCGGCCGCTGAGTCATGCGAGACAAGCTGTGAATAGAGTGATATTTGACGACCCGGGAAATGGTGTGACGAAACATGACACCGTCAGAGCTTGACGATCGGGCCGAAGCGGTCGTGCGGCCGCTGCAACCGGGGGACCTCGACGCGTTCACGCGGTTTGCGATGGCCTTGGCGGGTGAGGGACGACGTTTCCTCAAGGAGGACCTGTCTGATCCCGTGAAGGTTTTCGCTGACTACCAACGGGAGACGGCGGCAGTGCGGCTGGCCGCGCTCGACGGTGCCGGTGAGATCGCCGGATTGGCGGGTGCTTTCGCGGGGGAGGGTGGGTCGTCGCACGTCGCCGAGATCCGCGTCGTGGTGGGTGCGGCGTATCGGGGCCGCGGTGTCGGGCGGGCGCTGGCCCGTGCGGCGCTGCTGGAGGCGGTCAAGCTCGGCTGCAGCCACGTGTACGTCGAGGTGATCGCGGCACAGGATGCGTTGGTCGCCATGTTCCAGGACATCGGGTTCGAGCCGGAGGCGCTGCTCGTCGATTTCGTTCGGGACAGCGACGGTGAGAACCGGGACTTGATGCTGCTCACCCATCGGGTGGATGTGAATCAGGCGCGGAATCGGTTGTGGGGCATGGACGAGGTGGCCGGATGAGTGGGGGACGATGACCGTGAACGAGCAGTACCTGGATATCTCCGGGCGGCAGGTCCGCGTCCGCGTCCACGGCGAGGGACCGCCGTTGCTACTGATCAACGGATTGGGGGCGAACGTCGCGATGTGGGGGCCGCTATTGCCACACCTCGAGGACTTCCAGGTGATCACCTTCGATGCGCCGGGTGTGGGACGCTCGCAGGCGCCCTATCTGCCGTACAGCGTCTACGTAGATCTCATACTATCTGCCACTAGTATGGCGGACGCCTGAAACGTACGTGTGTCACGGCTACCCGCACCACCTCGTGGTGGTCTGGATTTGACCGTGTCCCACACCGACGCTTGTGGTGCAGGAACATGATGTTTCGGATTCACCCCCATCCGCTGTGGCACGGTGGGCAGGCTGCGGCGGACCCGGCGATGCCGCGGCCTACTCGGGGTTGGACCGTTCTTGTCCCGGCACCGGCGCACCGGCGCGTGTTCGGCGACCCGGACCGCGGGCATCTGCCCACGCCGTCTGGTGGCTTTGTTTCTGCCGAGCAGTGCGCGTTTGGCCAGGTTCACCCCGGCCATATGGTCTCGGTTACCACCGACCCGGCAGCGGGGACACCACGCGTCGTGATAGCCGCCGGGGCGGGAGAGCGGTTCGTCGCAGCCCGGACACAGTGCGGAGGAACCTCGGGCCGGCACCGAGACCACCGTGATACCGGCACCGGCGGCGGTGTGGGCGAGGGCGGCGACGGCCTGGCGGCGGGCGGACTGCGCGGCCCGATTGTTGTTCACCCGCCCATGGCCGCGGGTCTCGAGGGTGGTGAGATCTTCCACCGCGATCACCTGCGCGCCCGCCGCGGTGGCGTACTCGGTGACCTGGCGGGAGAAGTGGAAGGCCAGTTCCCGGTTGATCTTGCCTCTTTTGACGCCCACCGCGGTGCGGTGAGCGTCGAGGACGGCGATCTTCGCCTCCAACTGTGCGCGGACCTCGGGTGGGGCGGCGGCGGCCAGCCGTGTCAACCGCGCGGCCTTGGCATGCAGCAGCTGCCCCTCGGCCTGCAGGCGTGCCAGTTTGATCCCGAGCCCGCGGTCGTCGTAGGTCCAACCCCGGTAATCCGAGGACAACCCTTCAGCGCCCTGCGCTGCGGTGGCGGCGGCACCCAGACTGGTCGGGGACCAATCCACCCCGACCGCGACCCTCCCGGCCGTCAGATCCGCAGCGGGCGCCAACTCGGTCGCCGCGCACCGCCACAACAGGCCTCGGCGGTCGAGGACCAGGGACGGCAGATGCCAATCGGTGACAGGGCGACCGTCCAGATGCTCGGGGATGGCCGCGGTCAGCCGGACCCTGCGCCACTGCGCCCGCCCCGCCGGAGTCGGGCTGGTGGGCAGCTTCACCGTCGACACCAGCTCACGCTCCGTCGAGGTGATCTGCGCGAGCTGCCGATCGGCCGCCGACAGCCGGGCCATCGCGCTCGTCTGCGGCGGACCCTGCACCTCGGTGATCCGCAACCGGCCGGCCGGTACCCCGCCGTCCCGACGGGCGCGGGCAATCAGCTGGCGCCGAACACCCCGAACGAAACCCGCCGGCACAGAGTCGCCCGGTTCGGTCGGCGGCGCCACAACCCCGGTGGCCGGATCGAATCGGGCCGACAGCGCCGCGATCGCGGTGTCCCGGTAGGACAGGGTCCGCAGGGTCGCCATCACCTGCGCGGTCACCACCCGGGTGACCCGCGACGGAACATAGACCCCGTCCGGGTAGAGCGGAGTCCAGCCGAGGCGGGCCGCGGCGACGTGACCCTGTGCGGGGAGCCTGCGGTCCTGGCGGTCCAGGCCGGCGGCGAGCACATCGAACGTCGCCGGCTGCCACAGCCGCGACACCAACTCGGCACCGGCCGCGGCGATCAGGTCCAGCAGCCACCCCACCCGGGTGTCGACGTCGTCGAGTCCGATCGGCTCGCCGGTCGCGTCGTCGACTGCCATGTATGCGCGGGTGGTGACCGCGAATTGCCGCGGCGCAGTCGATCCCGGCCCGGTCATGCCGGGGCGCAATTCACGATCGGCGAGCACTTTCGCATTTGAAGAAGACCCTGATCTGCCGAGATGCTCACCGGTTACCCCTTCCGCCACCGTGCGGCGGCATCGCCCCGAAGCCGGTGTTGAAGGAGTCGGTGTTGAATCTGTATCGACCGCAGCTGATTACAACCGGGCGGACAACGATGCCAGCAACACGATGACGTCATCCATCAACTCCTCCACCGGCGATAGCTCGCCCTTGTCTCGCAGAACCCGACTGTAACGCCGACCTCCGACAAGTACCGGTCGATCCGCGCCACCGGCGAACCGGGGGCCAATCGATCCCGCCACACCACCCGCACCACCGTGAACCCCGCCTCGGCCGCGTCGTCGAGCATCCGGCCGCGCCCACCCCGCCGCTCCCTCGAGTCCCGAACCGCGATCCCATGCAGACCCGATATATCTCACCAGGAGCGCTCTCCCGCAACATCTTTTCCTGATGGGCCAGCGAAGCCTCTTGCCCGGTCGAGCCCGACACCCGGCAGATACAGTGCCGCCACCCTCTCCGGCGTCGCTCCCGCACACTCCGATGCAGGCCTGACCAGATAGGCGTCGAGGTCCGCGCGGTCAAAGATTCGGTGACCCGAACCGGTGCGCCGAGACGGCAACCGGCCCTCCGATGCCGCCTTGCGCGTCCTAACTACCGAAGGGCCCAAGTATTCCGCAGCCTCACCGATTCGCGTCGTAGATAGTGCCAGAACATACTGGGTAGTATTAGATATCGAGGCAACAGTTGAGAGCCTGTCGTACATCGCCGATGTCGCGCTCGAGGTGCTCGACGCGCTCGGTCACGAATCCGCGGACGTGCTCGGCTATTCACTCGGCGGCGCGGTCGCGCAACAGCTCGCCCGCCAGGCGCCGGAGCGGGTGCGACGCTTGGCGCTGGTCAGCGCGACGTGCGGAGCCGGAGCGGTACCGGGGTCGATGTTGGCGCTGATGGCTGTGATGACCCCCGCGCGGCACCACTCCAAGGTCGCGTACCGGGCGACGATGAAGCTGGTGAACCTCGCCCCGAAGGAGAAGAACAGCATCGCACTCAAGGAGCTGATGGCCGATTGGCACCACGGCGCGGCGCCGACAATGCGCGGGTACACGCTGCAAATGATGGCGATGTCGAGGTTCAACAGCCTTCCATGGCTGCCTACCGTCGCCCACCCGACGCTGGTCCTGAGTGGATCCGGTGATCGGATCATCCCGATGGCGAACGGTGCGATTCTGGCGGGCTACCTGCCGAACGCGCGGCTGCGCATCTTCGAGGGCTGGGGACACTACATGCTCCATGACGATGCCTCAGGAGCCGGCAACGCCATCGCCGAGTTCTTCGGTGCAGACCACCACGATGAGAGTTCCGCGTGGACGGGGGCGCAGGTCGTGACTCCCGAACAGATGGCCGGGATGGTGCGGTCCGCACCGTGGAGCGCATATCCGTACCAGTACACCAACGCGTTGGTCCGTTGGCGGTACCCGCTCGAGAAGGAGCGTGGCGGGCATGGCCGCTGAGTCGCCTCTGTGGCGGAAGGCATTCGACGGTGTCGAGCGTCGGATCGGCGCCCCGCTGGAGAACGCGACCAGCTCCGCGGACTTCCAAGTGTTCTCCCTCAAGGTGGGACGCGTGAAGAAGGCGGTGATTGCCCCCGTCGAGGCGGTGGTGGGCTTCGGTCTGCACCTGGTCGGGATCCCGTCCCATGCCGAGGTGCGCGTTCTGCGCAGGGATCTCATCAAGGTGCAACGTGAACTGCTGGCCATGCGTCGTGAACAGGCCGTCACCGAGCGAGAGTCGACGGATTCAGAATGAGTCCGATCGGCCCGGTGGTGGATATCGCACGCGGACTGGTTCGTGAGGTCGAGCGCACGCAGTTGCGTGCCCGGCGGGGCATCGAGCTGATCGCGCGGCGCCCGCCCCCTCAGGTGAGTAATACGCCGAAGGACGAAGTGTGGTCGTTCGGGAAGGCGAAGCTGTGGCGCTACCGCAATGACGACGTGCGGCATGGGCCACCGGTACTGATGTTCCTGGGGTTGGTTGGTGACTCGGCGATCTTCGACCTGTTTCCGGGAAACTCATGGGCGGAGAAACTGGTCGCGGAGGGCTTCGACGTGTTCCTGTTCGATTGGGGACGGCCGGAGGCGGCTGAAGGGGAGCACGACCTCGGAACGTATATGGACGGCTACTTCGTGCCTGCTGTCGATGCGGTGCGCAGGATCGCCGGCGCCGACGAGGTGTCGGTGGGGGCCTACTGCATGGGCTCGCTCATGCTGACTCTGCTGCTCGGCAGCCGGAGCAACGTGCCGGTACGGAACGCGGTTCTGTTCGCTCCGCCCTGCGACTACGACCATGCCCCCGGGTTTCTCACCGGCTTCAAGGACGGCCGGCTGGAGACCCGCCATGTGGTGGACGAGATGACGGGCCTCGTCCCGGAGGATGCCGTCCGGGGCATGTTCCGCTGTTGCAGCCGACCTCGGACATCGTCCAGTACGTCACGTTGTGGGAGAACCTGTGGCGGGACGGCTACGCCGACGCGCACCGCGCCATCAATCACTGGGCGTGGGACCATCGATCGATGGCCGCACCATCTTTTGTAGAGATGGTGGAGGATTACGTCCGAGAAAATCGATTGGTCAACGGGGGAGCGGAGTTGGCGGGCCGGCCCGTGGACCTGCATTCGATCACCATTCCGCTGTTGATGATCATCGCGGAGAAGGACGAGTTCGTGCCGCCCGCGAACTCGGAACCACTCGCCGAGCTGGTTGGGTCCGATGACGTGGAGATCCTGCGTATCCCCGGTGGCCACGCGGGCGCCCTGATGGGGTCAGCCGCGCGGAAGAAGACCATGCCGGGGGTGGTCGATTGGCTCAGGCGGCACTCGGATACCCCACCGCGGTGAGCCGGAAAGAAGGGAGGTGCTTCCAGGTGGAAGCACCTCCCTTCCTTCTGACGAGGGTGCTCTGTGCGTCTGCCGCGTCAGACGACGGCGGCGTCCCGGAGGGCTCGGCTCGTACGGTAGCGAGTGTCGTGGTACGTCTCCCACAGCCGGTCGAGGATCCCCACGACTGCGCCCGTGCCCCAGGCCGCGGTCCACTCGAATGGGCCGGCCGGGTAGTTGGTGCCCAACCGCATCGCAACATCGATGTCATCGGCGGTCGCGACCCCATGCAGGGTCGTCTCCCAGGCCTCGTTGGCGATCACCGCGAGGGTCCGGGCCGCAATGAGACCCGGGACGTCGTCGACCGGGTACGCGTGAATGCCCGCGCGGTCCAGTAACGCCGCGACCGTCGACAGTGCCTCGGGATGCGACGCGGCCACCGCGAGCCCGGTGGCGTTCTCCGCCGAGATCCATCGATCGATCACCACCACCGGCGCCCCTCCCCGCGCTGCGGACTCGGCGTGGGCGGTCAGTCCGCGGGTGACCATGACGATCGCCTCGTCGAGTACGAGCTCGGTGCCGTCACCGTCGAGCGGCTCGGCGGCGATGTCCGCGCGGCTGATGATCGCCTTCAGCTGACCACACTGTCCGCGCAAGCCGACGGTGCCGGGAAGGTCGCCGGGGCGGACGAGAGCCGGAGACGGAGGGGCCGCGTCCTCGGCGTACGAGTAGAAGCCGTGGCCGCGCTTGCGTCCGTAGCGGCCTGCGGATACCAGTTCGTCCTGGATCCGGGAGGGTTCGAAGCGTGGGTCGAAGTTGAACGCGGTCCACACCGATCGGGTGACTGCGGCGTTGACGTCGTTGCCGATCAGGTCCATCAGTTCGAACGGACCCATCCGGAACTGCCCGGCGCCCCGCAGGGCGGCGTCCAGCGTGGCGGGCGAGGCGGCCTGTTCCTGCAGGACCCGCAGCGCCTCACCGTAGAAGCCACGTGCGACCCGGTTGACGATGAAGCCGGGGGCGTTCTTGACGCGCGCCACCTGTTTGCCCCAGGTCACGGCTAGTTCGTCGATGCGATCCGTGACCTGCGGATCGGTCTGCAGGCCGGTGACTACTTCGACCAGTTTCATCACCGGAACCGGATTGAAGAAGTGCAATCCGACCACGCGATCCGGTAGCGGCGAGCGGGCGGCGATCTCGGTTACCGACAGCGAGGAGGTGTTGGTGGCCAGGATGCACCGGTCGCCAAAGTGTTTGGCGGCTGCGGCGAATACCGACGCCTTTACTTCCAGCGACTCGAGGACGGCTTCGATCACAACGGTGTCCGGGTGGTTGGGGGCCTGATCGATGGCGGCATATGTGCCTAGCTGTGCATCCAGGTTGGCTGCGACCTCCGGATGGCGTTTGGCGAGGCGTGCCGCGAGCTCGGTGGCGGCGGCCTCCAGCTGGGCCTGCTGCGGATCGACCAGGCTCACCGGATGGCCCGCGGCCAGTGCCACCTGTGCGATCCCACGTCCCATGGTGCCCGCTCCGATTACGCAGATCGGGGTGGAAGCTGTGGTCATATCGCGTCTCCTCGGTTCGTGGCTCGCTGAAAAGGGTGGGGACCCTTGCAACTATCTGTAAGATAATATAACTTGCTGTCAACAAGTTACCAACTAGGAAGGGCTGGCCACGGTCAGACCGACGTTGCGGAAGTGGTAGTGCTATGACATTTGAGGACATCGTCGTCACTGTGGATGCAGGGGTGGCGACCATCGCGATAAACCGCCCGGAAAACGCCAACAAGCTCCGCTTCGTGACCGCGAGGGAGCTTCTCGACGCCTTCCGTATGGTCCGTGAGACGAAGAGCATCGACGTCGCCGTGCTGACCGGCGCGGGAGACAAGTTCTTCTGCATCGGCGGCGAACACGAGGAGCTTGCCTCGCTGGACTACTCCAGCGTGATGCCGGTGATCGACCTGTACGAGTTCATCGACACCATGCCGAAGCCCGTCATCGCAGCGGTTAACGGCTACGCGGTCGGCGGGGGCAACGTGTTGCAGGTGGTCTGCGACCTGACCGTTGCCGCACCGCACGCAATATTCCGGCAGGTCGGCCCGATGGTCGGCAGCTTCGATGCCGGTTATGGCACCTGGTACCTGGAGGAAACGATCGGCCGGCGACGGGCCAAGGAGATGTGGTATCTCAACCGCAAATACACTGCCGAGCAGGCGCTCGACATGGGACTAGTTAACGACATCGCCGACGACCCGGTGGCACATGCCCACGAGATCGCCCAAACTCTCCGGCAGCGAGGCCCGTTCGCCCTCAGCGCGCTGAAAACCGCCTTCTCCGGTCGTCACTCAGGCGTCGTCGGGCAGGCGCGCATCGCGCACGACCTGCTGCTCACGGCCTACCGCAGCACCCAGGAAGCGGACGAGATGTCGCAGTCCTTCGAGCAGCGGCGCGAACCCGACCGTGCGAGGTTCCACCGGTGACTTCAGTCAGCACAGAGCTCACAGACTTTCTCGCGGTCGTCTCGAAGGTCGTCGCCTCGGCAGCTGACGGCGAGAGTGCGCTGTCTGCCATGCGGAACTCGCTGAGCGAGACCGGCCTCCTGGACCTCGCGCGGGACACAGCGGACGAACCCGACGCCCTCCAGTGGCTGGCGTACACCGTCCGGACCGTCGCCCAGACCGATCCCTCGCTGGCGTTCGTGCTGGCGAGCCGGTACGTGGCCGATCGTGCCATCGATGCCGAGGCCGCCACCGAACCGACCTTCGCCCTCGCCGTTCCGGGATCGCGTCCGGTGCTGGCCGGCGCCCTGGGACCGGACGCGGTGGTGGTGTTGGATAGCACTACGTCCTCCCTGCACGTGGTGCCCTGGGCGGATCTGGCACCGTCGGTGGACCACGAGGCCCGCACGGGGCTGCAGCGGGCGGACCTCGTCTCGGTGACGATTCCCGACGGTGGCGCCGCCCTCGAAGGCTCCGCCGCCGAGGCCGCTTTCCTGTGGGACCTGCTCACCGGCGCCGCTCTCGCGGGCGTAGCCCGAAGAGCAGTCTCAGAGACCCAATCCTATGTGCTCGAACGGCATCAATTCGGAGTGCCAATCGGGTCCTTCGCCGGGCTGCGCGCGCTCGTCGCCGACATGGATCTCATGGTGGCTGGAGTCGAGACTGCCCTGGATCGGGCACTGGAGGACCGCACCTCGATCTACAACCTCGCCGCCACCGCCGGACGTGCGGCGACGTCGGTGTGCATTGACGCCATTCAGGCGCACGGCGGCTACGGCTACATCGACGAGTACCCGCTCGCCGGGCTGATGCGTGACGCTATCGGCATCCAGGCGCGCACCGGCGGCAGACGCTTGCACGTCGCACGGGTCGCCGAACGCGGCTTGGGTCCGCGGACGGGACGGCACCAATGACGTCACACGAAACCAGATCAGCAGACGCGAAGGAGACGAGCATGAGTACAGGCAGCGGGCCATTGCAGGGCGTGCGAGTCGTCGACATCTCCTCCTCCTACGCCGCACCGACGACCTCGATGTACCTTGCCGACATGGGTGCCGACGTCATCAAGATCGAACCTCTGGGGGGCGATGATGCCCGGGGCTGGGGGCCGCCCTTTCTCAACGGTGAGGCAGCCTGGTTCCTTTCGGTGAACCGCAATAAGCGCAGCATGTGCCTCGACATCCGCGGGGAGGAGGGCCGCAAGGTCCTATTCCAGCTGCTCGAGTCCGCCGATGTCTTCATCGAGAACCTGAACCCGGTGAAACTGGACAAGCATGGACTCGGTCTCGACGGCCTGCGCGAACGTTTCCCACAGCTGGTGATCTGCGCGTTCTCCGGCTTCGGGCTCACCGGTCCGGATGCCGGGCTGCCCGGCTACGACCTGATTGCCCAGGCACGGTCCGGGATGATGAGCGTGACCGGCGTCGACGGAGTCCCACAGCGGGTCAGTACCGCGCTCTCAGATGTGGCCGCGGGCACCGTTGCAGC
The DNA here is from genome assembly GCF_058628105.1 of Rhodococcus sp. G6(2025). NCBI lineage: Bacteria > Bacillati > Actinomycetota > Actinomycetes > Mycobacteriales > Nocardiaceae > Rhodococcus > Rhodococcus sp. G6(2025). The sequence goes on along the minus strand of NZ_CP179750.1, from coordinate 4,641,344 downwards.
CTTCGCGGTGGCTGCGGCACTGGTGCGTCAGCAGCAGACCGGCCAAGGCGAGATCGTGGACGTCGCTCTCTTGGAGGCCGACTTGGCATTCATGTCGCCGCGCATTGCCAGCTTCCTGGCCGGCGACGAAGAACCCAAGCCCTGCGGTGGCACCGATTCGGTGGTGGCGATCTACCAGCCGATGCGTACCGCGGACCGGCCCATCGTCGTCGCGATCGGCAACGATCGGCACTGGCAGCGGTCCTGCGCCGCGCTGGGACTGGACGAACTGGCACAGCGCGAGGACTTGGCGACCAATGCCGATCGCCGGGCCAACCGCGAAGAGGTCGTCGGAGCCTTCCAGGAACGCCTGATCGCACTGTCCTCCAATGAGGCGCTCAAGCTGCTGCAAGACGTCGGGGTGCCCTGTAGCCGGATCAACTTCCTGTCAGAAGTGGTTACCGACCCACAAGTCGAGGCACGCAAGGCGATCGTCGACTACCAGCACCCGGTGGCGGGAGTGTTCCGCGGCGTGGGCGCGCCATGGCGACTGGCGTCCGATCCCGAAGACCGGCAAGCCCGGATTCCGGCACCCATGCGCGGCGAACACGGCCGCGAGATCCTCACCGAGATCGGGCTCGATGAGAAGACCATCTCCGAACTGGTAGGAAGGGAGACATTGTGGGTTCCGTGATCGAGACCTCGCACGACGGGCGAGTGCTGACCATCGAGATCAGCCGCCCCGAACAGCTCAACGCACTCAACGCGCAGGTGCTGCGCGAGATCCGAGACGCGGTCGAGGGAACACGCCACGACACGTCGGTGGGCTGCATCGTGATCCGCGGTAAAGGAGAACGCGCCTTCAGCGCCGGCGCGGACCTCGATGAGATCCGCGCCCTTCCGGTCGAGGACGCACAGGCCTTCATCCATGCCGGACAGCGGACCATGTCGGCGATCGCCGACTCTGTCGTTCCCGTCATCGCCGAAGTCGACGGCTACGCGCTCGGCGGCGGTTTCGAGCTGATGCTCGCCTGCCACCTGGTGGTGGCATCGAGTCGTAGCCGGTTCGGACTGCCCGAGGCGCGTATCGGCTGCATTCCAGGATTCGGTGGTACGCAACGGCTTGCGATGTCGGTGGGCAAGCCCGCCGCGCTGCTACTCATGCTGGGAGGCGAGCGGATCGACGCCGATCGGGCCTGGCAGATCGGCCTGCTGTCGGTGCCGCCACTGGCACCCGCCGAAGCCGCGACGGAAGCACGCCGTCTGGCCGAACTAATTGCCACCGGGAGCCGCCGCGGCACCGCCAACATCCTCGATGCCGCGCGTCCGGCATTCGCCGCGTCCGCACTGGATCACGAGGCCGCGCTGGCGGCGATCTCCATCGCCTCGCGTGACGGCCAGGAGGGGATCATCTCCTTCGCCGAGCGTCGGGCGCCGATCTTCGAGCGGGAGGAATCATGAAATCACAGTGGGCGTCAGTCGATCCAGATGTGGTCGACGCCGTTGACCGAGTGATCGAGCGCACGATCGAACCGCAGGCGGCCGCGGTCGACATCGCCGCCGAATTCCCGACAGCCGGGCTGGCCGATCTCGCGGAATCCGGGCTCGGCGTCATGCTGGCCCCGAAGTCCCTGGGCGGTGCAGAAACCAGCACGGCAACCTATGCCGAGGCGCTGTCTCGTATCGCCGCGGCCTGCGGTTCCACCTCTACGGTGTACATGACGCAGATGCACTGCGCCCACCCGATCCAGCTGCAGGGCTCCCCGGAACAGATCCAGACCTGGGTTCCCCGGCTCTGCGACGGGTCGGCTGTTGGCTCGATCGCGCTCACCGAGCCTGGAGCCGGCTCGGATGTCGGGGCGATGCGCACCGTGGCCCGTCGCGAGGGCGATGAGTACGTCGTCAACGGCGAGAAGACCTTTATCTCCAACGGCGATCGAGCGGACGTCATAGTCCTCTTCGCGACGGTGGACCCCTCGCGAGGAAAGGGCGGAGTGACCGCATTCCTGCTGGAAACCGCGGGACTTGCGGGATTCGAAGCCGGGGCGCCGATGAAGAAGCTGGGGCAGAAGGGCGCTTCCACCGTTGCGTTGTCCTTCCAAGATTGCCGGATTCCGGTGGCCGCCCGGATGGGCGCTGAGGGCGAAGGCTATGCGTTGCTACTGCGTTCGGTGACCCGTTCGCGCATCAGTGCCGCCGCGCAGGGCGTCGGCTTCGCACAGGGCGCCTTCGACTCCGTCGTTGCCTGGGCAATGGAGCGTGATTTGCTGTCGTCGAAGGTCGCCGAAGCGCAGGATCTCCAGTTCGATCTTGCGCGTCTCCGCGGCGAGATCACTGCCGCCCGCGCAATGCTGATGTCGGTGTCCGATCAGGTCGACCAGAGTGCAGACGAACCGGTCGCCGAGGTCTCACTGCTGAAGATGCACTGCACCACCCTGGGTACCAGGGTTGCGGCGAGCTGTGTCGAACTGCTCGGTCCCGACGGTGACCGAGTCTCGGTCGGCGCGGAACGTCGGCTGCGCGATGCGAAGATCGCAGAGATCTATGACGGGACTAACCAGGTACAAAGCATGCTCGTGGCCCGGGACACCCGACTTACCGCGGCGCGCGAGACGGCTGCCGGGTGAGAGGGAGGTAGAGGCGGGAACTCGAGCCGGAGGTATAGATCGACTGGAACGACCACCGACCATAGACCCGCCGATGAGCGACGGCGTGGAGTGGAGGCCCGTTGCACGGAGTCCGCGGCAGCAATGCCGACCGGTGGCCGCTGGACCGCGGCGGCAGTCTGTTCTGGGCGAACCTGAACCGAGGAATTGATCGGGTCATCCTTCGCCTCCCTAGGGCCGAGAGCTGCTGCTCGCGCTGATGGCAATCCGGAGCCGAAATTCAGTGTGCTGATCAATATGGTCGGTGATAAACGTATCCGCTTCGAGGGCTCGTCGGGCATGGACATGCATGTCGAAGGTCCGGTTCTGCTCAACGGAACTCGAAGCGTCGACCGGACTTCTCTTGGCCGTGACTGCTGGAGAGCAGCCGCCCCCGCGCGGCCAGCTTCGCAGGGATATCGACCACGTCCACACTGTCATCGTTCAAGTGAGTCATCAGCGGCGCTTCCAGGCCGGTTGCACCGAATCGGAGAGCCCGATCGGTAGCCGACGTCGCTGACTGGCACCCGGATAGTGGCCAGTCAACGGTCGCAGCGAGGGGACCGCGGCTGCGGTCCCCTCGCTGCCTTACCACCGGGCGACGGGTCATTTGGCGGCGGATGAGCAAACTGCAACTTACTTGTCGGACAACAACTAACTTCGGAAGACTTTCACGCAGTTCTTGAGAATCAGCAAGGTAGTGAGTAGCGAAGAACGAAGTCAAGATGCTTGCGCATCTCCTCCCCAGCTTTGTCCGCGTCGCCTGACTCGATGGCCTTGGCAATGGCGATGTGCTGCCGAACTGTCTTTTGTGCAACATCGCGGGTGACCTCGAGGAACTGCGCTGGATGGGTGGCGTTGTGCACCGCGGCGATGAATGCGGCCAGCAGGCGATTGCCGGAGGCGAAACCGATGGAGGTGTGGAAACGCAGGTCGTATTCCGGAATGTTCGGGTCGTCGATGGTGATCTTCTTCTGCTGGTCAATGACTGACTGCATCGTGGCGATATCCTCATCGCTGCGGTTGCGCGCCGCCCACTGCGCGGCGGGGATCTCGAGAACACGACGGACTTCGGTGATCTCGTCGACGTCTAGCGCGCCAATTCGCAAAATAGTGTCCATTGACTCGCTGAGCATCTGGCTCAGAGAGTCGGGCGTCACGGTGTTGACGAAACTGCCGCCAGCGACGCCAGGGATCTTGCGAATCAGCCCAGAGCTGACGAGGGCGCCGAGGGCCTCGCGAACGGTGGGTCGACTCACACCGAACAGCTGAGCGAGCTCGGTCTCGGGCGGAAGCTTGTCGCCCTGCGCGAAACGACCGTCCAAGATCGCTTCCCGGAGCTGTGCCTCCACCTGATCTCGCGGCCGGGTGACCTGCGTCGCCTTGAAGGATTTGTTTGCGGTAGATGCCATCGGGTCTCCAGTTGTGGTTGGACGCGCGACCGTTCGGCGGTCGGCAATTGTCCTACAGTCTCGCAGATGCAGGCGTCCTCCAAGGGGTGCGCGATCACCTCGGCGGGAATCCCTTTTGCTGTGGTGTAAACATCTGGCTCCCCTACATCCCACGCAGACTACGTAAAAGATATGACAGTATTGTAGATTGTAGTCGATGGATGCGCTGGGCGAGACAAATGGAACGTCGCGAGTCGATCCGGAGACTGAAATTCCTAGAACCCGAGTGAGGCAGGGCAGGTGTGCGACAAACGCTCCCGTACGCTGACCTGCTCCGACAGGATGCAGGCCGTACAAAAGCGGTCCCCGTAGGGGGCATGAGCTCGCGCATGTTGTCATCAGGCGACCTATCGCCAGTCCGGCTTGGTCTGGCTCCCTGTGCATCGACCACCCAGCGCGTCCGGTGGCCGGGAGCTTCTCCAGGTTGCCTTCGATGGACACCCTGTGAACCACCACTACAGGAAGGGCGCTCGACGAGAACTCCCTCGGGTCGCGACGACCTGCTACGGGGTGGTGCGGTGCCGCGAATCACCACGGTCGGCCGTCGGCTCCGCACGGTGCGGGACTACCGGGGCCCGTGATGCTGCCCTGTCGCCGGGGAATCGTAGAGACCGTGCTCGCCAACGTGATCCCCTGGCGATCGGCCTACAGCAGGATTAGATGTGGTCGCGTCGACCCGCAGCCCAACGTCAATGAGGTAGTTGAACCGGTTCTTGACCAGGTCGTAATTGCCACGAAGTGGTTGGCGCATCGAAGGCAACACGGTTCCGTCTCGAGCCGACCAGAGCGGATACGTCGCATCCCCGAGGCGTCACCGAAGCACCTATTCTACCAGCACCGCGTCGACTCAGATGTGCCTGCCTGTCGAGGACGTCGTGGGGACCGTAGGGGAGTTGATCCATGAGGGCAAGGTGCGGCACTTCGGGCTGTCCGGGGAATCTTCCGTGACATCAGCGGATCGCCGTCCTGCAGCGAGTACTTGCTGTGGACACGGGGAGATCTGCCAACCCTGGCCGGGCTGGAATCGGACTGGTCCCGTTCAGTCTGCTCGGCAATGGATTCCTCGCCGGCACCGTGCGCTCCACAACGACGTTTACCGACGGGATGTGCGCAACAGGGTCCCACGGCTCACCGAGAAGAATCCGACCGCGAACGCAACCCTCGTCGAGCACGTCAACCGACTCGGTGCAAGGACGTCACCCCGGGCAGGCTGCCCCTGGCCGGTTGCTCGCACAGCAGACCTGGATCGTCCCCATCTCCCGGAACCCAATTGCACCTCCCGCATCGAGGAGAACGCCGGCTCACGGCATTTTCTTAATCATCAACGTTGTAATACGTTTCGTGTCGTGCTATTCAGTTTCTCAGAAAGTCATTCGGGTCGTTCGTTACTGGCTTCTCAACCTGTGCCAGTAGTTACTGGCTTTCTCCAACCTGTGCCAGGTGGACGGTAAACGGCGGCCAACCTCGCAGAGAGACGTGGATCGGCATGAGACTCCCGAATTGTGTGCCAGAGTCGTTCGATAAAGCGTGTACGTGTCATCCCGAACTTCTCAAAGATGTCCTCGTCCGGCGCGCCGCCATACGGCAGCCAGGAGTGGGCGAATCCAATGAAATCCTGTGGATCAGCGCTTGGGTGGGGAAGTCCCAAGAGTGCCCTTTGCAGGTCTGCGCGTCGACGATAACGCCAATCCCTCCCATGCTTACGTAGAGCTACTGGGATGTCGGCCATACGTGTACCGGCGCTGGAGAGGGGCGGCGACGTGGAACATGCACCGAGTCCTTGTTGCTCCATGTACTTTCTCTGGTTGCCTTCGGGCATTGCGCTCCTATCGATCGAACTGAGTGGTGCAGTCACCTCTGCAAAAGCAACGAACTACCCACCAGCCGTGGAGTTCCGAGCTGTAAAGCTCCGGGCGGGGCTGATCAACGGGAATACTGTGCGTCACGTCTACCGTTGGCATGGTGGACCCACTTAGATAATTGTAAGTCATTAACCATCCTCGTCAAGCCGGCAAATATGAATCCATCGCGACGAAGAGGCGACAACGATCAGCAGACCCTGAAACGACCCATCAATCAGTGGTATTCGCCTCCTCTCCCGAGGGCGCTCCCACGCGGAGGTCTCGCGAATGGCGCATTGGCCAGCACGCGATTCGTTAGCAACTAGATTCAACCGCGTAGTCAGAACGGTGATCGTCGGCGACGAACGAAGTGAATGATGCGCGTTACGTTCAATCGTCCAAAGTTGTGCGACCTGTCTGAGCCTTCGTTATGGTCGAGGACGGGCTCGCGTCTGCCCACATATGCACTCACGCTACTCGGCGAGGCTGTTCACCCGGTGAGCCTGCGTAATCCTCTTGGCGCCGAATGCTGTGGCGGCACTCGTGGGTGGGTGGTTTTTGGATCGCCGGTCCGCCGAGGCGACGAGCGGGCCAGATACCGGCGGTCAACTTCGGAAGTGGCACCCCAGATCCCGCTTCCTTCCAGCGACGCCACAGCGTAGCTGCGGCACTCGCGTAGGACGGGGCAGCCGAGACATATCTGCTTGGCAACGCGCTCTCGACGAAGACGGTCACCGCGCGTCTCGTCATCCAGGGGGAAGAAGACATTGATGTCCATCCCGCGGCAGCGTGCTCGGAGCTGCCAATCCCAGAACCAAGTCATGGGAAGCCGGGACGATACGGAAGAGTCTGCTGTAGTGCGCATCTCGGTCCTCTCTTATTCGGGATCGGTTGTACGCACGATCGCACCGAGGCTGCTCGCGGCGACACCGGGTCCTGCGATCAGAACCTTGGCCGGTGGGAACTTGCCCGCGGCGATGACCTGACCGGTGAAGAACCGACCGAACGTGTGGGCGGCCCCCCACGACAGCACGGTAGTCGGCAATGTCGGCCGTCGAGCTGAGCGCTTCCATGGACTGCGCCCGGGAAATGCGTTCTCATACTCGTTGGAGATGTTGACGCGGAATCGCTCGATGACCTCGATGATGCCCCCCGTCGCATGTCCTTCGATGAAGGCTCCTGGCGACAGTTCTCTTGCAGCGACCACAGCGATGGCCCTACGGGGACCGACGAAACCTCTTGGGACGTACTATGGCAGTTTGCAATAGATGGGTGCTGCTGTCAAAGCTGTGGAGCCGTTCGACCGGTTCGACTGGGCGTGGTACCGACCCCTCCCGCGTCGTCGTCGATCTGCCTCATGGGAATGGCGCACAGGGCTGAGATGATCGTCGACCCGGCGACCCACAGCACTACTGGCATCGCCGACGACGTGTCGGCTACGAGCTTGGTGAGAACCAGGGGCGTCACTGCGCCACCGACGATGACCCCGATGGTGAATCCGAGCGACAGGCCTGTGTACCGGACTGCACCCTGGAACACCTCCGCGAAGAAGACACCGATGGTCCCCCATGTCATCGAATAGCCGGTCAGCAGAACCAAATACGCGATCAACACCACAGTCGGGTTGCCGGTGTCGATAGCCTTCATCCATCCGAAGACCGTCGCGGCGATCGCCAGGTTGCCCACGATGAAAATCGGCTTTCGGCCGAAGCGGTCGCTCTGGGCGCCGACGAAGATGCTCGCCGCGATGACCCACGCCGCCGCCACGATGATGATCACCAGCATCTCGTTGCGACTGAAGCCTTTTGTGGCCCCGTAAGACAGACCGAACACAGTCGCCGCGTAGAACGTCACGGAATTGCCGACGGCGGCGCCGGCGATCAACAGAACTTCTTTCATGTGATGACGAAAGACGACCACGATAGGGGCAGGAAGGATGTCGTTGGACTCTTTGAGAGCCTTGAACTCGGGACTTTCCTCCAGCCGCAGCCGGATCATCAGCCCAAGAATCACCAGCAGGCTGCTGACCCAGAACGGGATACGCCATCCCCAACTCAGGAAGGCCTCGTCGCCCATCGCCGATCCGACGATCAGGTACACGACATTGGCAATAATCAGTCCGAACTGGGCGCCGGTCTGCACCCAGGAGCTGTAGAAGCCGCGTTTGCCGGGCGGGCTGTGCTCGACTGTCATCAAGACCGCCCCGCCATACTCACCTCCCAGCGCGATGCCCTGCACGAACCGAAGGACGACGAGCAGGATCGGCGCCGCGATCCCGATAGCACCATAGGAGGGAACCAGCCCGATCGCGACGGTCGCGACCCCCATCATCAACAAGGTTGTCACCAGAGCGGCCTTGCGCCCCAAACGATCCCCGAGATGGCCGAAAATGATTCCACCAAGCGGGCGTGCCACGAATGCCACGCCGAATGTCGCGAGCGACAGGAGGGTCCCGGTCAGGGGATTCGAGGTCGGAAAGAAGACCTGACCGAACACCAGCGCAGCTGCTGTGCCGTACACGAAGAAGTCGTAGTACTCGATCGTCGTGCCCATCAGGCTGGCAAGACCCACGCGTCTCACGTCGGCAGCGGAGGGAGACCCGGACATCAAACACCTTCAATCAAAGTGAAAGTCGAGTAGGTTACTGGTGCAGATTGAGCCATCTAGAATCACGTGCTGACGGTTCCGGATGGCTGTGCGGACGCTCCGACGGCGAGTCGCTCGCGCAGCTCGACCTTGCGGATTTTTCCGCTCATGGTCTTCGGCATATCGTCGACGACTATCACCCGCTCGGGGCAGTACCGCTTGGCGAGGCCGGACTCGGTCAAGAAGATCCGGAGTTCGTCGACGTTCAACGACGTGCCCGCCTGACAACGCAGGAATGCACATGCTCGTTCACCGAGCCGCTCGTCGGGATAACCGACGACCGCCACCTCGGTCACCCCGGGATGCCGGAAGATCAGGCTTTCGACTGAGCCCACCGGGATGTTTTCGCCTCCACGGATGATGATGTCTTTGGTGCGGCCGGTGATGGTCACCGACCCTTGCGAATCACGCACCGCGGTGTCGCCGGTCGCGAACCAACCCTCGCCGTCGAATGCCTCCTGCGTCGCCTCAGGACGGTGGTAGTACCCGACGAACATGCCCGTACCGCGCAGCCACAAGGCACCCTCGGTGCCGTCGGGCGCCTCGGCACCCTCGGGATCGCGGATGCTGATCTCGGCACTGTCGAGCCGCACACCATCGGTCTCACGGTTGATGTTCCCGAGACCCGGCCGGCCGGAGACCGCAATACCGAACTCGGTCATACCCCACGCGGGAATCACCGCGCATCCGAGCGCTCGCTCCGCCTCGGCCATCAGCGGCCGCGGGATCGGCGCACCGGCCACGACGATAAGTGCGAGCGTGTCAGCCTCCTCTCGGGTGAGGCCGGCGGTCCGCAGCAAGTCGATCAGGAAAGTCGGTGAGCCGACCATGCAGGTGATGCGAGCCCCGTGGATGATCTGTGCCCCGACTTCCGGGCTCCATTTCTCCACGAAGACCGCCGTGCCTCCGAGGTACACCGTCAGCAGGGCTCCCCAGAAGAATCCGGTCGAATGTCCGACTGGCGACATGACGAGATTGCGCATCGGTTGCCCGAGTGAGTCGTGCCCGACATGGGCGGCCCAGCCGCGAACCACCACATCAAGCGTGGCGTGCAGATTCATCACGGCCTTCGGTTCGCTCGTCGTTCCCGACGTGAAGGCGAGCTGCGCGATCCCAAGCGGGTCGACGGGAACCGGCTCGAACGCGTCGGCCGGGCCCATCAACGAGTCGAGCGTGACGGTGCCACCCACTGGCTCGCCGACGATCACGACCTCCAGTCCCTCGTCGTCGCGCACCCTGGCGGGTATCGCCGTGGACACCACGTCGCGACCGCCGTGGAAGCGGGACACGATCAGCATCTTTGTGCCGGTTGTCTTGGTCATGAATTCGACTTCGTGGGTCCCATACGTGATCGGAATTCCCGAGTACGTCGCACCCGCCCGCAGGATGCCGTAGACGATCCCGAGAAACTCTGCCGAGTTCGTCATCATCACCGTCACCACGTCACGGGGACGCACTCCCCGCGCCTGTAGCCCCGCCGCGACCCTGCGGCTCATCTCGTCCAGCTCCGCGAACGTCATTTCCCGTACCGCCCGACCATGGTGGTCAACACTTACCGCCGCCACCCGCTGGGGGTACTTGATTACCGCATCGTCGAGAAACGTACTCAACGAGGTGACCGACCATTCGCCGGTGTCCAGCCGGCGCTGCGCTTCAGCATCCGGCACGATGCTGCCCTCGGGTAGCCCTTGGATGGTCGAGCTCATTTTCGCCTCCGAAAACTGTTCTGTACAAGAAAGACTGATCACACCTGATTCAGCTCGACGCTTACCCTAATGTGCGGACGGGTTGACCGGCACTGGGCCGCAGGCTACCTCGACGCGCAGCGCGACGATGTTGCTGTCGAGGGCCACCGTGGCGTGTTTCGACATCGAAATCCGTTGTGGCACTTGAGACGCAACACTCGATAGCCGTACGAGTTGCAACTCGGATGCCGAGAGCTCGCGCTGCCCTTGGGTTGGATTCGACTTCGGCGACCCAGTGGCACGCGGGATGAGTTGGAGTACTGCCGCCCCACGATCGCAACAAACCACTCCGACGAAAAAACATGCGTTCACGCGCAAGACGGACGGACGCTCCAGCGAGGTAGCGGAGCATCTTAGACCGGTCAGCGAGGAGGAGACACCGGTCCGGTAGCTGATCGGACCGCTCGCGAAACCGAACGTGGCAAGTGCGAGAACATCCGCCGGCGCAGACGCCACCCAAATGGCGTCGCCCCCCCGGCTGGCACGTGCCACTGCAGCGATAAGACGATTAGCAACACCATCCACGCCGCATGGGTAGCGCGCCAGGCGCCGGTACGTGACCTGCAGGCGCATTGACCTAGACACACTTTCTGACATCAAGTGAAACTGACTGACCTAAGTGAAGATTGTCATACTATTGCCTATAGATGCATTGTTCGTCAATCCGTCCGTGGGGGCCCTAGTTTCTCGGCGCCGACTACATGAACTCACCCGCCCGGTCGGCAACCTCGACCGTGGAGAAGCACGATGAATCCAATCTATGACTTCACCGACCGCATGGCATTTCACCGGCGGCGCCTCCGGTATCAGGCTGGCGACCGCGCGAGCGGCCGCGGCATGGGAATTGGAAGCCGCTGGTGGACAGGCACTGGAATGAAACGTGACGTGTCCCGATGGGGAGGAGGTCGCAGCCGCAGTGAGCTCATTGTGGCTGCAGATTCGCATCGGACTGGGTGCTGTCCTACGTGGGGATGTGTGTATCCGCGTTTGTATCACGTAGCGACCCCGTTATTCACCCCACCGCTCCGCGCGGCAACGGGTGGCGGTGGTCCGCGGGCCGGCTTTCGGTACCCACGTCATAGCTTCGACGCTGTAGACGGTCAACCCCGCCTGCATGGAGAGTGGTACTGGGATGGGGATCAGTACCGACGGTGTTGCGGGTGCCGTCCTTCTGGGATTGGAAAAAGGTTGACAGCAAGCAGGCAGATATTTAGTCTGACATTAAGCAATTCTGCTCGCTTTGGAGGAAGTCAATGGACCACTTCGACAAGTTGTACATCGACGGCGAATGGGTCTCGCCGTCCATCCCGGGCACCCGCCCCTTGATCGACCCGGCGACGGAAGAGCCGTGGGCGACTGTCTCCTCGGGCGGCGGAGTCGAGGATGTGGACCTCGCAGTAGCGGCAGCGAAGAGAGCGTTCGTTCGCTTCTCCAGGACCTCGGTCAATGAGCGCATCGAGCTCATCGACCGCATTATCGAGGCCTACGAGCGCCGCGAGGCGGAGCTGTCCGAGCTGATCGCCAAAGAAGTGGGCATCCCCGTTTCCTTCAAAGGACAGGTGAAGTCCTCGGCCGGTCACATGCGAGTCGCGCGGGACGTGATCCGAGATTACGAGTTTGAACGGCAACTCGACGACACCATCATTCGACGAGAACCGATCGGCGTGTGCGGCCTCATCTCACCATGGAATTGGCCAATTCAGACCTCCGTCATCAAAGTCATCTACGGAATCGCTGCGGGTTGCACAATGGTGCTTAAGCCATCGGATGCATCGCCCGCCTCGGGCGTTGCACTGGCAGAAGTCATGCATGAAGCGGGAACTCCGCCGGGTGTATTCAACCTGGTAGTCGGTCGTGGCAGTGTGGTGGGCGACCGGCTCTCGCGGCACCCGGACGTAGATATGATCTCGTTCACCGGTTCGACCACCGCGGGACGTCAGGTGGGCGAGGCCGCCGCTCAGACTGTCAAGCGAACCTGCCTGGAGTTGGGTGGCAAGTCCGCGAACATCGTGCTGACAGACGGTGATCTGGAGAAGGCCGCACATTTCAACATTCAGCGCGGCTTCTCGAACTCCGGCCAGTCCTGCCATGCGCCGAGCCGGCTGCTGGTGCACGAGAGTCAAGTGGAGGACATCCTTCCCTTCTTGGTCGACGCGATCAACCTAATGCGTGTCGGCGACCCGAGCGACCCGAACACCACGCACGGACCGCTCGTTCACGCGCAGCAGTTCAACAGTGTTCAGCGTCATATCGAGATCGGACTGAGGGAAGGGGCGCGGCTCGTCACCGGCGGCCCGGGGCGAATCGACGGCTTCGACCGCGGATTTTACTGCAAGCCCACCGTCCTGGCGGACGTCACTCCCGACATGACCTTGGCCAAGGAGGAAATCTTCGGTCCGGTTTTGGTCGTCATGCCGTACCGCACAGAGGAACAAGCATTGGAGATTGCCAACGATTCGATCTTCGGACTTGGCGGCTACGTGTTCAGCGAGGACCGCAAGCGCGGGTACGAGTTCGCATCCGGGCTTCGCGCGGGTCGTATCTGCTACAACGGTTCCAGTCCCAATCAGACGACACCGATGGGTGGCTACAAGGAATCGGGCATCGGCCGCTCGATGGGCGTCTACGGCTTGGAGGAGTACCTCGAAGTCAAGTCGGTGTACGGGTTCGAAGAAGAGGCACGCGTGCTTCCCCGGCTCTAGCCTGTCCTGATTAGTCCTAGTCGTATAGCGCGACGGGCTGGCTTGCAGTGGGGACGGCCGGCGGTGTTGGGCCCGGCGTAACCTTCCGGCGGGCGTATGCCGCCCGACCCATCCGGGTAGCCCGTTTGCAGGCCATTCGCTGCTTGCCGTTCGCGGGCTTGCGGATTCGCCCGCGAGGACGCCGCTGGTGGGTCGCCACGGCACCGATGCCCGCTCGCGACATAGAACTCGGTGCCGTGTTCGTCGGCGAAAATCGGCGGCGCGGTCCAGGTTGTCGGCCGAGCAGTAGCCGGCGTGGCACGGACCTGGTCCGGGACCTGCCCGGTCTTCGCCGCCGGTCTGTTCGGTCGTTGGCATCAGATTGCCGACATCGACGGCATTTGTGTTCACGTCGGTGGCCACGATCCCTGAGGTTTCTCGTCGACCACGACCTCCGCGTTGCAACACTGCGCGGAGGCCCCGTCGCCGGTCAGCCGTCGTCCCGGTCCGCTCCCGTGCCGCCTGTCGAGCCTCTTCCGTGAGGGCGGCCTTCGCCTCCCGGATCGTCGCCAGCCGGGTTCGCGACGCCGCGATACCTCGGGCAGCTCGTCGCCACGCCGGTTCTCGCCGACTTGGCGTCTTCGGCCTCGTCGAGACCTCGCGGCGAGGACCTTCTCCTCTCCGGCATGCGGGCGTAGCTCATCGCCTTGCGTTTGGAGGCGTTCGTCCGCAACTTCGTCCCCTCCGACGACCCAGCCTGATCATGCCCGCGGCCTGACACAGCGCCAACGCCTGTACGAACAGGTGCTCGAGCGTGGACAGGCGCCGCTTGCGGACCCGGGTGATCGCCCGATAGTCTGCCGCCCCGCTCCGAGCACCGGAACAGCCACGTCATCGGTGCATTTGCGTTCGATCGACCCGGACGAGCACACTCCGGTGGTACAGCCGTTGAGCAGGATGAGCACCATCAGTCGCGGATCGTAGTGGGGCGGCACGGCCCTCGGTGTACGCGGAGAGGATCCGGGACAGGTCCAGGTGCTCGTCGACGAGTTCTGCGATAGGCCAAAGGCTCGGCGGGCAGCCAGTCGTCGAGCGGCGGCGGCAGCAACAAACCCTGATCCGGGTCAAACGCTCGGAACGTCTTGTCCACCGGCGGCTTCGGCTCATCGAGATCATCAGGCACGCCTCATCATCGCGCGCCTGGCCCATCACCCGAACACCTTCGCTGGGCGTGTTGGCGACCGCGCTTAGGTGTTCGCTGTCGCGGACGGCCAGGTACTGCATGCCACGGTTCGGGTGCAAGGTGCCGGCGCCGAACATCCTGGTCCGTCGGGAAAACTTCGAGCACGAAGGCCGCATAAACGTGCACGTGCTGTCGGACACCACAACCTTGTTCGGCCGTATCGGCGCGGAGGCCCGTTCGGGCCGTTCTCGCGGCTCGATGGTTATGAGTCTCAGGCGTTGCCAAGCGACAAGCCGTGCTGGGAGTAACAGGTGAGACATTGCCAGATGTTTGACAGTCAGATAATAGTCTGGTCTACTAATTCATCTAGTGAGCGCAATCACAGCCCCTCATGCCAGTAAGCGCAGCGCACGAGCGATACATGGGGGATCTCGGCATCGGGCACCGGAAGACCCGACGGGCCACGCGAGATGAGTAGGAGAAGCCACTGTGACACCGAGGGAAGTTGTACTCGTAGTCGCTTTTGGATTCACCGGGTCGCGCCTGGTCGAACGGTTGGGGGCAGCAAGTAGTTATTCTGTTCTCAGGTCCACCGACACGGAGCTCGGCTGTACGTCAGCGGGGACGAACGTGTTCGTCTACCGGCTTTTGGCATGTCTGCTCGCAACCCGCATGTGCGATGTCCGGCGAAGCCGTAGATCCGCGTATCGCAGTGCTTCAGAGCAAATGCGCACCACTGCAATAGCTCTCAATCAGAATGGCGTCGGTACTCTCTTGCCCTCGCGGCGAAATAGCGGCAGGTCGAGATTGTGCCTCGCGCTTACTTCTCCATCCCAAACCTGAAGGCAGAATCATGAGCACTATGCAACCAGATGCGATATCCGGCCAATCGTCCCCACCTCGTAAGACGAGCTTTGCCAGGCTCGGCACGGCCCTCTTCCTGGGTACCGCGCTCGAGTGGTACGACTACTTCGTCTACGGCGTCGCAGCCGCGCTGGTGCTGAACAAGCTCTTCTTCCCTACGTACAACCCCACCGTCGGCACCTTGTTTGCCTTCGGCACCTTTGCATCGGCATGGCTCATGCGGCCCTTGGGCGCGTTCATTTTCGGCCACCTCGGCGACCGTCTTGGCCGGCGGTCGGTACTGTTCATGACCCTGATCGGCATGGGCGTGGCCACGATCGCGACCGGCCTGCTGCCCACATACGATCAGATAGGTTTCTGGGCCCCGCTGCTGCTTGTCCTGTTCCGGATGATTCAAGGTTTGTCGGCCGGTGGTGAGTTCTCCGGCGTCGCCACCATGTCGATTGAGCATGCGCCGCCACACCTGCGCGGGCGCTACACCAGCGTCGCTCAGATGGGTATTCCGGCGGCCCTGGTGGGCGCCAACCTTGTCAGCCTGGCCGCCTACTTCATGCCCGAGGACGCGCTGGAGAGCTACGGTTGGCGTATTCCGTTCCTGGTCAGTGCATTGATCTTCCCGATCGCGCTGTTCATTCGGCTAAAGCTGGAAGAATCGCCGGTGTTCGAGGAGAAGAAGGCAGAGAACGCTCTCGTCAGCAACCCGGCAAGGGAAGTCATTCGCAACCACTGGCGGACGATGCTGGCGCTCGGATTCGCCAACGGTGGACTCGGTGCGGCTTTCTACGCGTACAGCACCTATGCGGTGAACTACGGGTCGGCCGAGGCCGGCTTGGCGAAGACGACCGTGCTGATGGCAGTCATCGTTGCGGGATTGGTTCACCTGGCCTGTGTGGGGATTGTCGGCTGGAATTCCGACCGTATCGGCCCGAAGCGAGTGTTCCTCTCTGCCCTGACACTGCTGGCGGTCGCTCCGATTCCGGTCTTCTGGATCATTCACACAGGCAACCCCATCGCCATCATCGCGGCAATGATCATCGGCCTGGGAATCGGCCATGGAGTGGCGTATTCGGTTACCGCGCTGCTCTTCACCACCGTCTTCCCGCCGGAGCTTCGCTACACAGGTTCTGCCATCACCTACCAGGTATCCGCGGCGCTTCTGTCGGGGCCGGTGCCGATCGTCATGGCGGCCCTCGTCGGGGCAGGCGGCGGCACGCCCTGGTACGCAGCAATCTTCCTCATGGGAATCTGCACCGCCGGTCTGATCGGCGCGATCCTCCTCGACCCTGCGGCACGGAAGTCGCGTGCTGTCGCGGCGGCACGCGGCGAGGTCTGATCGAATGGCTGAGTCCGCCTTGATAACCGGATGGCTGGGGTAGGCATGGCACTGGACGCGCGCTTCTACAAGCTCTCCGAGCACGGACGGCCGACTGAGTTCGGCACGATCTTCGAACCGTCTGACGAGTGGCTGGCGAAGCAGTCGGCAGAGGCGGTGTTCGAGCCGGACCTGCCGATCGTCGATTCCCATCACCATCTCTGGGAGCACCCGTACGTCTACGATCGTTCCGGCTTCGAGGCGGACATCCAGTCCGGTCACCACGTCGAGGCCACGGTTTATGTGGAATGCGGAGCCGGCTACCGCGACTCTGGACCGGTCGAACTGCGGCCGGTCGGGGAGACCGAGTACGTAGCCGCGGCGGCCGGTTCGTCGAGCGTCGGAGTCGACGTGGCGGCCGGCATCGTGGGATTCGCCGACCTCAGACTGGGTGCCGCAGTCGAGCCGGTTCTGGCAGAGCACATGGCGGCTGGTCGCGGGAGATTTCGAGGTGTCCGGTTCAGCACCGGATGGGATGCGAGTCCAGAGATCGCGAACACGCAGTCCGGGAAACGACCCGGGATGCTCCGAGAAGCAAAGATCCTTGACGGGGCTCGTGTCCTGGCCCGAAACTCGCTCACCCTCGATGCCTGGTTGTTTCATACCCAATTGGACGACGTCGCGGCACTGGCGGATGCTGTTCCGGATTTGAAAGTCGTGATAAACCATAGCGGTGGCCCTCTGGGGTACGGCCGCTATGCGTCGGACCATTCAGGCCAGTTCGACCTATGGCGGGACGGCATTCGGCAGGTCGCGAAGCGGCCGAACGTCTGGTGCAAAATCGGGGGGCTCGTGGCCCGCGGAGCCATGTACGACTACCTCACCGCGCCGGAACCTCCCGGCTCCGACGAGCTGGCTCGTCTCTGGTCGCCCTGGCTCGAGGTGTGCGTCGAGGAGTTCGGCGCGAAGCGTTGCATGTTCGAGAGCAACTTCCCGGTCGACAAGATGGGCACGTCGTATCGCGTGCTCTGGAATGCCTACAAGCGGTTCGCGAGTTCGGCATCACGGGAGGAGCGGGAGCTGATGTGCGGAGGATCGGCCCGCCAGTTCTACAGCCTGCTCTGATCCCGGCACGGGCCGCACTAGAGCCCCGCCTCTCCGCCGATGAAGTGAATCGGGCAGCAGTTGAAGTTGTGTGAGAGTAGTAGCTGGGAATGTTTACAGGTAGCATAATATTCTACAGATAGAATACTGTCAGATTATTCAGAGTCTGATTAGCAACGGCTGACGAACCATCGGCAGATCGAACAGGCTAATGATCTGCAGGCGATGACTATTTGCAGCATGGACGCTGTAGGACAGGTGAAGTGTCAGCTGACCTGACATGACGCGTACGAAGCAGGCTGGAGACCCGATGACATCGACCACCGAAAGCAACACGTTCAAGGCGCTGCAGGTGACCCGCCCGCGGGACCAGGTGGAGGGCCAGCTGCGCGAGGCGATCCTGGACGGGCGCTTCACACAGGGTGAGAAGCTTCCGCCCGAGACCGAGCTGGCTCAGCAGTTCGGTGTCAGCCGCCCCACGGTTCGAGAAGCACTCGGAGCGCTGGTGAGCGCGGGGCTGATCCGCAAGATTCCGGGCGTTGCTGGTGGCAGCTTCGTGAATACGGTGACGCCGGACTCTCTCAGCCGGATGCTCAGCGAGTCGATGGATACCATCGTTCGCATCGGCGCGCTGAACATCGACGAGATCACCGAGGTCCGCCGCGTTCTCGAGATCCCCGCTACGGAGTGGGCGGCCCGCAACCGAAGCGAAGCCGACATCGCCACGATGAAGGACGTCATCGAGCAGCAGAAGAACATCGCCATCGATGATCCAGAGATCCCGGACCTCGACCTGCGTTTCCACACTGCGATCGGCTACGCATCAGGCAATCGCCTGTTGGCCGCGTTCATCGCTTCCGTGCACGACGCAACGCACCCGGCCCAGTTCCTTGACGTCACACCAGATGTCGCACAGAAGACGGTGCGACAGCACATCGCGATCGAGGCGGCGATCGAGGCAGGCGACGCCGAGAAGGCCGGAGCTGCCATGCGTGAGCACCTCGACTTCGTGCTCCGCTATTCGCTTACATAATTACCCTTTATTTGTCAGACAATACTGGTATTGTTACCCGAGGAAAATCACATCCTTTACTAACAGGCTCCGCGTATTGCCGGTCCGCCGCCGTACGCGCGTCCTGCGCTTGGAGGCACCCATGGACAGCACCCGACCGACTTCACCGCCAGTTGAACGGCCCCGGCGTGTTCTCGTGACCGGAGCGGCAGGGTTCGTCGGCTCTCACGTGGTAGAGCTCCTGGCTACCGATCCTCGCGCAGAAGTTGTCGCCACCGACGCGGGCGGCGAATCCCGACTGAACGAGCTTGGCGAACTCGATGGGGTGTCGGCACATTTGGCAGACCTGCGAGATCTCTCAGCGATCGCCTCCCTCGTCGCCGACGCCGACGTCGTCGTCCATCTGGCCGCGGTCCGCACCCAGGCGTCGGCCGAGCGGCCGCGCGATGCCCACGACGTCAACGTCGGGGTGACGTATGACCTGCTCGCCGCCGCGCGCGATGCCGACACCAAGCGGGTCGTCCTGGGTTCCTCGCACACCGTCTACGGATCCTTCCAGGACCCGCATCGCGAGCCGTTCGCCGAAGATCACGCCTGGTCCTGTTCCGGAATCAACATGTACGCGGCAACGAAGTTGGCCGGCGAGGCCTACCTCGAAGCGTTCGCATCCGCTGGCGGGCCCGACTACGTAGCTCTCCGGTTGGGGACCATTTACGGCCCGCGCAGCAGTCCGGGCTCGAACGCGACCCTCATGACCGACCTCATCACGGCCATCCGCGCGGGCACCACACCGACGATCCCGTGGGCATCGACGGCACAACACGGCCTGATCCATGTCGACGATGTCGCCGAAGCGATCCGGTGTGCGGTGTTCTCCGACGCGACGCGCATGCCGATCAACGTGTCGGGGCTGCCGCGCACGTCGAAGGAGATCTACGGAACTTTGGCCGACATGCTCGGGGCCGACCCCAACAGCATCGTCTTCGACGAGAACAGGACCAGGTATCAGCTGGTCAGCCAGGCACGCCTGAAACAGGTTCTGGACTTCACGCCGGCGGTGGCACTCGAGGACGGACTGCGCAGCGTCATCGACTGGTTCGACGCACAAAGCTAGAGTTTTGGGCGTTGCCCGGATATCGCCGAGATATCCTCCAAGGCAACGCGATCTAAGATTTGCCTCGCGCCAATAAGGCTTGCCAACCGGACGTCACTAGTGCCAGCGACCGGGCACCTGTTCTGAATTTGCCGACACACCACCCTGTGGCAGCGTGTCGAGCAGGACGCCTTGCCCGTGGACATGGTCGAGCTTCAGGAACGTCCAGACCACTCGCAACGCTGTGTCGTAGTCGGCCATACGGTCAGATCTCGTACGCAAGTCGGTCTTGGCGCCTGCTTGTACGGCGCGCTCGGAGGAGTCCACTGGTGCAGGCCAAATGAAGGAGAAAAGCGCCCGTCATGCGATCCAAAATTGCCAGTCCGCGCACCAGGCCTGTCTCGATGCGTCGCCTGGCCATCGCTAGCTGTATCGGGACCACGATCGAGCTCGCCGACTTCGGGCTGTTTGCACTTGCCGCCGTATTGGTGTTCCCTCATATCTTCTTTCCGGCGTTGGGGGATGCGGCTGGATTAACGGCCTCACTGGCCACTTTCGGTGTCGCGTTCGTGGCCCGCCCTTTCGGGAGTATCTTGTTCGGCCATTTCGGCGACCGCATGGGACGTAAAGGCACGCTAGTCACAACCCTGACCCTTATGGGTGTCTCCACCGTGTTGGTCGGTTTCATACCGCCTGCCTCCCAGATTGGTGTGGTTGCACCCATAATCCTTGTGACGCTGCGGTTTATTCAGGGACTTGCCGTCGGCGGGGAGTGGGCGGGTGCCGTCCTCACGACCGCCGAGTATGCGCCTGCGGGCCGACGCGGATTTTGGTCCATGTTCGCATCACTCGGCGGGGGGTTCGGTGCGATCCTCAGCAGCGCGCTGGTGGTCGGCGGAAGCCTCGGCATGAGCGACGAAGATTACCTGAGCTGGGGATGGCGAGTCCCCTTCATCGCCAGCATCATCCTGGTCGGGGTCGGGCTCTGGGCCCGGCTGAATATCGACGAGACGCCAGTCTTCAAGGCCGAAGTCGAGCGCCGCGGAGCACCGAAAGCCCCCTTCGTGCAGGCGTTCAAGGCTCAGCCACGCGAGATCATCTTGGCCTCCGGCACCATGCTGATGATCTACTCGTCCTATTACTTCGGCGTCACGTTCCTGACAAACTACGGTGGGACGCACCTAGGCATCGCTCGAACGCCGACGCTTCTCATGGCGTTGGCCGCGACTGTGTTTTACACCATCGGCATCTTCCTGGGTGGTCTCACCGCCGACCGATACGGGCGCCGCCTGACCATGGCCGCCGCCGCGACGGCAGCCGTGATCTTTCCGCTGATAATGTTCCCCGTGCTCAACTCGGGCGGATTTGCCGGCCTCGCCGTCGCCATGTGCATCACGATGTTCATCACCGGCACGGCGACAGGTCCGCTGGGCGCGTTCCTCTCTGAACTGTTCCGCACCCAATACCGCTACAGCGCCGCCGGTTTCAGCTACAACTTCTCCGGCATCGCTGGCGGCGCCATCCCGCCGCTGTTCGCCGCCTCCATCACCCAAGCTTTCGGCGCCTACATGTACGGGGTACTGGTGTCCCTGCTCAGCCTTCTGAGCCTAGCGTGCGTGCTATTGCTCAAAGACAACGCTGGACGCGACCTCACGTCGGAGGTCGGCGACGCCCGATCACGGCGATCCGACGTTCGCACCGAATCGTCTGAGCGAACCCGGACCACGACTTAGGTAGGCACATATCGAGATCCGAGACTGAGATCTTCAAGATACGAAAGGAAACACGATGCAAGGACTGGTATTCACCGGTCACAAGGAAGTCGAGCTACGAGAGTTCACCAAACCGACACCCGGCCCCGGCGAAGTCGTCATTGCGGTGAAGGCCTCCGGCCTCTGCGGAAGTGACCTACATCAGTATCGCGCGAGTGATCCATCCGGATGCATAGTCGGTCATGAGCCGTGCGGAACAATCGACTCCACCGGTCCGGGCGTCGACCCGCGTGTCGCTGCTGTCGGAGACCGCGTCACAATCCATCACTATGCGGGATGCACCGTATGTGACCAGTGCCGGGCCGGTTGGTTCCAACTCTGCCGACGCACCACCATCCGCTATGGCGCGGATGCCAACGGCTCACACGCACAATATATGCTCGCTCCGGCAGTGACGGTCGTCAAGATTGACGACTCCCTGTCCTACGAAGCGGGTGCCGCCATTGGATGCGGGACGGGGACCGCGTGGGGAGCAATACAGCGGCTGGGAAACATAGGCGGCAACTCACTGATCGTGTTCGGACAGGGGCCTGTCGGGTTGTCGGCGACGATGCTTGCCACAGCGATGGGAGCACGCGTAATCGCCATCGACGTCGAGGCGACACGATTGGAACGAGCGATCGCGTTCGGAGCGTCCGCCACCGTTGATGCGTCCACAACGGACCCGCATGACGCGATCATGGAACTGACAAATGGGCGTGGAGCATCCCATGTGCTTGAAACGTCGGGCGCCGCTCGAGCAGGAGCGAGTGCGCTCGCCTCGCTCGAGCCATGGGGAAGAGTGTGTTTCCTCGGTCTGGGCGGCGCGCCGGTCGAGCTCAATGTCCGCTCGTTGATGCGAACCCAGGCAACAATCATGACGTCCTGGACGCTGTCGATCGTTGAGCTGGCCAGGTGCCTGGAGTTCATTACCGAGCGAGATCTGCCAGTTTCAGACCTCTTCAGTCACCGCTGGCGCCTCGACCAGGCAGAGGAAGCTTACGCCGAATTCGACAAACAGAATGCTGGCAAAGGTGTTTTCCTTTTCGGTTGAGGCCCGAAGCGAGCGCCGGGAACGTCTGGTGATCTCTCGCCTGTGCGCCTGACGTTCCCACGGTGCCGTTGCGGAAGCCGCGGTTCGGTTGACGTTTGCCGCACCGCGGACCCCAATTGAGTACCAGGTGTGCGCGGATTCTGGCTGAGCACGCTCCGGCACCCCGTCGACCCCGCCGTAGCCGCGCTCGGCGTAGGGGAGTAGTCGGCCCGTGCAGTCAACTGTCGAGTAGATGCTGCACCAGCTTGCCGTATCGGCGCACCACTTCGTCGCTGCGCTGTGAGCAGGCGTCGGCACCAAAGATTCTCAGCATGGTAGCGAAACCGACGAGGGCGCTCACTGCGAGTTCGGCGCGCAGTCGTGCGTCGACGTCCCCGCCGAGCCGCTCGGTGAGCGGGTCGACGTAACCGCTGGTGAAATGTTGTATCACCGACTGGTGGTCCGGCGCGGTGAGTCGGAGCATGATTGCCCGTGTCATGGGTTCGACCGTGTCGGCATAGAATCGGTCGAATATATCGCGCACAAGCGCCTGGCCGAGGTCGGAACTGGGACAGGCAGGAAGTGGTAGCGGTTCCACCGTAGCCACTTCGAGAAACAATTCCTGTTTATTACCAACGCATTTCATCACCATGGCGGGGGACAACTCCGCGAGTGCCGCGATGTCGCGAATGGTGACCTGGCTGTAACCGCGTTCGGAAAAAAGCGCGGCGGCCGCCGCGAGAGCGGCGTCTCTCGCCCGGCTCATTGCACCACCGCCTCGTCGACACGCGCGGTCGTTGCGGCCAGCTCAGTTGGTTCGTTCAGTTCGAGATCGAGGACAAGCGATCCTCCCCAGACGGTGACCGCACGCGCCACGGTCGAAATGTGGGTGAATGCAGTAAGTATGTACCTCCCGTTCGGGGGAAGAGGCATCTCGTAGGAACCGACCGGCCCCGTTTTCGCGGTAGCGACGGCCTCGCCGCTCTGCCGGGTCAGCACGACGACAGCGCCTGCGAGGGGGCCGCGCGGATCGGTCACCGTGCCGGTGATGGTCAATCGCTCGTTCAGGATGATTGTGCCCATGTTGGCTTCTGCGACGAGGTCTGCGAGTCGGGAGTCGGGAGTCCAGCCCTCTGCGGCGGTAACTACGAGGTAGCGCCCGGATCCGGGAATGGCGACCGAGAAGTCGCCCGCTGAGTCCACCTGGCTCCAGTCGACCTGATCTCCGGATTGGGTGAGAACAGTGACGACGGCGCGACGGATGGGTCGTTCGGATTTGCTGAGCACGCGGCCGCGTGCCACTGCGGCGCGAATGCGACCCGGTTGTTCGGGTGACTCTTCTTGAGCTTCACGCAAACCGAGTATGGACAGCGCGATCAGCCCTGCCGTAAGCGAGGCCGCGGCGGCAAGCCAGAACACCAGCAGGAGGGCTCCGAAGCTCGGGAAGACGTCATCTGCGACACGTTGAACGCTCATCGTGGTGACCGCCGCCATCACGGCGCTGGCGGTCGACGTACCGATGTACCGGAGCAGGGTGTTCAGGCCGTTCGCCGATGCGGATTCCGTCACCGGCACAGCGCGCATGATCAGCGTGGGCAACGCGGCGTAGGTCATGGATGTCCCTGCTCCTACCAGCACCGCACCTGTCACGATCTGCCAGACGCTATCGCTCAGGTAGACCCGGGCGACGTAGGAACCGGCCATGATCATTGCCCCGGCAAGCAGAGTCATCTGGGGACCGTATCTGCGGATCAGTACCGCCGATACCGGAGCCGTCACTCCGAAGATCAACCCGATCGGGGCCATCCAGAGTCCGGTGCTCAGAACGTCGAAGCCGAGGCCGTAGCCGGAGCTCACCGGCAGCTGTAGGAGCTGTGGGGTTACCAGCATGTTCGCGAACATTGCAAAACCCAGCAACAACGAGGCGAGGTTGACAAGGAAAACAGGCGGTCGCGCCGCGACACGGACATTGACCAGCGGGTTGCGTACTCGGAGCTCCATGGGTACCCAAACGATGAGCAACAGCACCCCGGCGGCCGCCAGAGCGATAGTGAGACGCGAGGTCCATCCCCAGTGCGCTCCCTTGGAAACCGCAAGCATCACGGCCGTCAGAGCAACCGTCCCAACTATCGCCCCGCGGTAGTCGAAGGATCCGCCGGTCTGTACCGGAGACTCGTCGATCACTCGCCAGACTGCCGCGAGAACGACCATTCCAACGACGCCGGTCACCCAGAAGATGGCATGCCAGTCCAGATGCGCCGCGATCAACCCGGACAGGGGCAGGCCGGCACCCGAACCGATGGCCAGGCTCGCGCTCATCAACGCCACGCCGAGCGGCACACGCTCTCGCGGCAGCTCATCACGCATGATTGCGATACCCACCGGTACCAGCGACAGTCCGACGCCTTGCATGGCCCTGGCCGTAATCACGAGCGCGAGATCGGTGCTCAGCGCACCGAGTGCCGAGCCGAGCACCATTGCCGCGAGCGCGACCATCATCATCCGCTTCTTCCCGAACATGTCGGCGAGGCGGGTGACGGTCGGTATCGAGATAGCACCGAACAAAAGGGTCGCGGTGACAAGCCACGAAACATTGTCGGCGGTGGTGCCGAGCAACTCCGGAAGGTCGGGAAGCAGCGGAAGGACGAGGGTCTGCTGAAGGGAGACCACGGTGCCGGTCAGGGCAAGCGTCGCAACCACTATCCAGCTACGTGACGACGACTCGGACGCGGAGATGTCGAAGGGCGGACTCACGGAACTCCTCGTAGCAATGGTGAACATGTGTTTACTCATCGAGTAAACCACTGTTCACCAGCTGACGTCGAAACGAGGACGGGTGTGTCCGGACGGAGGGGCGTGGCTGTTGGGTAGAGTGCGGCAGACATCCGGCGAAGCCGTGCCCTCCCAGTCGATTCGTCTGTTGTGGTTGATTTGAGAGGCATTTGGCCGCCTGTGCTAGCCCGACGCGTCGCGCTGGGCTTGCCTGACGTGTGACCGAGGGGAGGGGTCGCCTGGTCGTTCACGGGAGGGCTTCCACGGTGACGTCGCGTCCTTCGAGGTATTGGTGGTCGTCGAGGCTGGCTGCGTAGCTGCCGAGTACGACGGAGTCGGCGGCGTGGGTGCTGGGGTCGGTGGTGTACCAGAATCCGACGTTGCCCCAGGGGATGTAGTACAGGAAGTCGCCCTGGTTCAGGATTGAGCCTTCGGTTTCCTCGTGGTCGAGTTCGCGGGGCAGGTAGCTGATCTTCTCGTTGCCAGCGAAGTCCTCGAACTCGAGCGTCAGCGGGAGCATCGACAGGAAGTCCTGGGCAGCCGGATTGTCTGCCATGGTGACGTGGATCGACGTGTCACCGGCGGTGAAGCGGACGGTCGTGCCTACTGCGTCATGCGAGGCCGTCGTGTCGAGCATGCGGGGTGGCAATGGCGAAGTCGGTGCAGTCGATGGTGAAGGAGCCCCTGTGTCATCGTCGGTCGTGTTGGTGCTGCAGGCGGCAAGCAGCAGTGGCAAGGTCGCGGCGAATGTGAATACGAATGCTAAGGCGAGGGGCTTTGATCGCACGGAAGAGTTCCTTTCACACGGGTCGATGGTGGACGCGATTTGTCCTGCTCAGGCTTGTGGAGCGGGGCGCGGGGTGACTTCGACGGTGGCGGCCTGGGGGCCGGAAGCGACCATGGGTGGCAGGTAACTGCTGGCTGCGTACTTGGTTCGGTACGCGGCGTCGATCCGATCCTTCAGTCCTGGGTCGGCAGAGTGGAATGCGACGTCGTAGGTTGCGCCAGCGGTGGTGATCTGCCCGGCCCGCTGGGCGATGGCGGCCTGGTACCAGCGGGAGCGGGTGCCGTTCCAGGCTCGGACGAACAGGCGCCCGTCGACCACGACGGACCAGATCCAGGTCGGGGTGCCGGGCGTGATGCCATCTGCGCGGAAGGGTGCGATGTGCAGGTCGTCGGCGTCGACGATCCGCTCAATGTGTGGGGTCGGCCAACGTTTCATGTGTCGTCCTTTCGTCGGAGGGTTCGTGGACGGGGAATTCGAGGATGATGCGATCGCGCACCCCGCCGGCGTCCAGAAGCCGATGCGCTTCCGGTGCTTCGGCGGCGGGCAACACCGTCCCGACCCTCATGGTCAGGACGCCCTCATTGACTAGGTCGCGCAGGTGAGTGATTGCGGGATGGTCGGTCGCGCGTTGCCGCACGTTCAGACCGTGCACCTGGATCCCGCGTCCTGGATCCCCGTGGTAGTGGCGGAAGGTGGCCAGTTGCCCGCCGTCGCGGATCGCACCGACAATGTCGTCGCCGAGTAGCGCGGCATCGGCGACCGCATCCACCCCGCCCGGGACAAGCGCGACGACCTCGCGCGCGGCGTCCGGTCCGCGGTGAACGATCTGGTCGGCGCCGAACGAGCGGACCAGGTCGTCGTCCCCAGAGCCTGCGATGGTGATGACCCGGAGGCCTGCGTGGTGGGCGAGCTGGGCGAGGTATCCGCCGACCGAGCCGGCCGCGCCGGTGACCAGTAGCGTCGCCCCTGTAGGAAGGTGGAGGGCCTCGAGCGCGTTGAGCGCAGTCATCGAGTTGTTGATGAAGCTCGCCGCCTCCGGTGCGGACGCCCCCTCTGGGATGCGGGTGACCGACGCGGCGGGCAGGACGACGTAGTCGCTGTAACCGCCGTGTGCGCCGAGATTGTTCACGAATCCGACGACCTTCTGCCCGGCCTCGACCGCCAGAGCCGGGTCGATGTCGTCGCCGACCTCGTCGACGACGCCGGCGACCTCCATGCCTGGCACGAACGGCGGGTGCAGCCCAGCATTCATCTCGGCCAACAGTCCGGTGCGGAGCATCGTGTCGACCGGCGCGACAGCGGCGGCGTGGACCTGGACGCGCACCTGCCCGGGGCCGGGATGCGGGTCCGGGAGATCGACCGGATGGAGGACGTCGGGTCCGCCGTAGGTCTCGAGTGCGATGGCTTTCATTGTGATTCGCTTTCGTTCGAGCAGAGAGCGTCGCTTCCCGCCCGTGCCGAGGACGGGAAGCGACAATTCGGCCGTGGAAGAGACTCAGGGTTGGAGGAGGACCTTGATGGCGCGGCGCTCGTCCATGGCCTTGTACCCTTCGGCGACCTCGCTCAGCGGGAGGGTGAGATCGAAGACCTTGCCCGGGTCGATCTCGCGTCGCCAGATCCGGTCGATCAGGTCTGGCAGGAACCGGCGCACGGGGGCGGGACCGCCGTGCAGGTGGATCTCGGCGTAGAACAGTTCTTCGCCGGGCAGGTTCACGCCGTGTGAGACGCCGACGAAACCGAGATGCCCACCGGGACGGGTCGACCGGATGGCCTGCATCATCGCTTCCTGTGTCCCGACCGCTTCGATCACGGAGTGTGCGCCGAGTCCGCCGGTGAGTGCCTTGATTTTCGCGACACCGTCGTCGCCGCGTTCGGTGACGATGTCGGTGGCTCCGAACTCCAGGGCCAGCCGTTGGCGGGGCTCGTGGCGGGACATGGCGATGATCCGGTCGGCGCCGAGTTGCTTGGCGGCGAGAACGGCGAGCAAGCCCACCGCGCCGTCACCGACAACAGCCACAGTCTTACCGGGGCCGGCCTCGGCGGCGACGGCGCCGTACCAGCCGGTGCCGAGCACGTCGGAGGCGGCCAGCAACGACGGGACCAGGTCCGGATCGGGGATGCCGGGGGTGGCGACGAGGGTTCCGTCGGCGAGGGGGACCCGCAGCAGGTGTGCCTGCGCACCACCGGCGCCGGCGAACTCGACGTGCTCGCAGCGGGATTGGTAACCGGCCTGACAGATCTCGCAGGTGTTGTCGGAGGCGAAGAACGATCCGACGACGAAGTCACCGACCTTGACGTTGTTGACGTCGTTGCCGATCTGTTCGACGACGCCGACGTATTCGTGGCCCATCGGGGTGGGTTGGTCGACGGGGTTGATGCCGCGGTAGTCCCACAGGTCCGACCCGCACACGCAGGATGCGGCCAGGCGGATGATCGCGTCGGTCGGGGCGAGGATCTGCGGGTCCTCGCGCTGTTCATAGCGGACGTCGCCGGGGGCGTGGATGACGGCTCCGTACATGCGGTTCAGTTCTCCTCGGTGGTGAAGGCGTTCTTGGCGACGGTCATCGCGGACATGGCCTTGGGCCAGCCGGTGTAGAACGCAAGGTGGGTGATGGTCTCGATGAGTTCCTGTTCGGTCACGCCGTTGTCGCGGGCGAACGGGAGGTGGAAGTTCAGCTGGTCGATGTTGCCCATCGCGAGCAGGGCCGACACGGTGGCCAGGCTGCGGTCGCGCTTGGACAGATCGGGCCGTTCCCACACCTCGTCGAACAGGATCTTGTCGGTGTAGTGGACGAGTCCGGGGGCGAAGTCACCGAACGCGTTCTGTCCACCGGTCCAGCCAGTACCTGTGTTCTCAGCCATGCTTGTTTCCTCTCGTCCGGCATCTGGGGATGCCTCGTCGGTTGTTCAGTTCGTTTCCTGCTGCGACTCCTCGCATGCACCGCCTTCGAATTCATGCCGTTGTGCTGCGTCGCGATCGGTGAGCAATGCACCGAGGCCGCGCTCGGCGGGGACGCGACAGACGCCATCGACCACAAAAGATGCTCCACGCCATGAAAGGTCGGGCGAAGTGTTCTTTCGGTGCCATCGTCACCGTCGCGGAATCTCGGCAAGTTCTATGACACCTTCAGAACGGGCCCGGAGGGAGTCTCTGATGAGGGGTGTACCAGCAGGGCATCCCCTGCGTGGCTGCATCGGCATAACGTTTGGGGCGTGGACAACAGGAGTGAAGCACGAGAGTTCCTCATGTCCCGGCGCGCGAACCTCACCCCCGAGCAGGCAGGTCTGACCGTCTCCGGGCAGCGGCGTGTGGCGGGACTGAGACGCAGTGAAGTCGCGATGCTCGCCGATGTGAGCATCGAGTACTACGCCAAGATCGAGCGCGGGAACCTTGCCGGGGTCTCCGATGCCGTCCTCGAAGCGGTCGCGCGAGCGCTGCAACTGGACGACGCCGAACGTGAGCACCTCTTCGACTTGGCCCGCGTCGCGGGCGGCGCCGCCCAACCTGTGCGCAGGCGCAATCCGAAAAGGTGGGTAGCCCGGGAGAGCCTCACGCGGGCACTGGATGTGATCACTCACGGGCCCGCGTTCGTACGCAATGGCCGAATGGACATCCTTGCCACCAACGCGCTGGGTCGCGCGTTCTACGATCGCGTCTTCGACGGGCCGGGGCAGGGCAATCTCGCGCGGTTCTGCTTCCTCGACGAGCGCGCCAAGGAGTTCTACCCCGACTGGGAAGCCGCCTCCGACATCACCGTGTCGATCCTACGAACCGAGGCTGGCCGCGACCCCCGCGACAAGCAACTGCACGATCTCATCGGGGAGCTCTCCACACGCAGTGACGCGTTCCGCACCCGGTGGGGAGCACACAACGTACGCCGCCACGGCTCGGGGACCAAAAACTTCCAACATCACGTTGTCGGCGAGTTGACCTTGTCCTACGAGGGCATGGAGCTGACCGCCGAACCCGGACTCTCGTTCCTCATCTACACCGCCGAGCCCGGTTCAGCGAGCCAGGAACGGCTCAGTCTCCTGGCGAGCTGGGCCGCCACCGCACATCATCACGAAGACACCGACCTGCAGAAGACTCAGGCCGCTGCGCCGAAAGAGACGAATCTATGAAACAGCTTTCCCAGAACCCGACAGGTAAGAACCCTCCGGGCAGTTCACTGGCGACATGTGGGTCGACCCGATCGCTGCCCCGCAGGAGCCGGGCCGGCGGATGGTCGTCGCCTGTGTCTGGTTCGCGCCCAGTGCCCGCACCGCCTGGCACTCCCACGAGAACGGCGACGACCCGGCCACGACGACGACCTGGCTCGAACACGTTGCCGACACCGACTACACCCGCGCACACAACATGACAGTGGAGGTCTGACCATGCACACCAGAACCCTCGGCCAAGGCCTCGAAGTCTCCGCGATCGGACTCGGCGCGATGGGCATGTCCCAGAGCTACGGACCCAACCCCGGCAACCGGGACGACATGATCGCTGTCCTGCGCTCCGCGGTCGAGCACGGCGTCACGTTCTTCGACACCGCGGAGGTATACGGACCGTACGTCAACGAGGAGCTCGTCGGCGAAGCCCTCGAACCCATCCGCGACCAGGTCGTGATCGCCACCAAGTTCGGCTGGGACATCCAGAACAATCAAAGCGTGGGCCTGAACAGCAGGCCCGAGCAGATCCGCCGCGTCGCCGATGAATCCCTCACCCGATTGCGCACCGATGCGATCGACCTGTTCTACCAGCACCGCGTCGATCCGGACGTGCCGATCGAGGATGTCGCCGGCACCGTGGGCGAACTGATCGCCGAGGGCAAGGTGCGCCACTTCGGCCTCTCCGAGGCCTCCGCCGCCACCATCCGCCGCGCACATGCCGTCCAGCCCGTCACCGCACTCCAGAGCGAATACTCGCTGTGGACACGCGACCCGGAGGCCGAGGTGCTCCGGACCCTGGCGGAGCTGGGCATCGGCTTTGTTCCGTTCAGCCCGCTCGGCAAGGGATTCCTCACCGGCACGGTCGACACCCGCACGACCTTCGCCGAGGGGGACGTGCGCGCGAGCATTCCGCGTTTCAGTGAAAAGAACCGGGCAGCGAATCAGGCTCTCGTCGATCACGTCGCACAGCTTGCAACGGCAAAGGACGCCACCGCGGGCCAGATCGCTCTGGCCTGGCTCCTGGCGCAGCAGCCCTGGATCGTGCCGATTCCCGGAACGCGCCGGACCACGCGCATCCAGGAGAACGCGGGCGCCACCGGAGTACCGCTGTCGGCCGACGAAATCGCCGATCTCGACACCCTCGCCCGCCGGGTCGGCGTGCACGGCGACCGATACAACGAGTTTCACCTCGGCCTCGTCGGCCGCTGACCCAGGCATCCCGATCGCCTGACTATCCGAGGATGCCGATCTGCGTCCCCGACCTATCTGCAGTCACGTGGCGGTGACAGCCACCGCGAAGGAGCAACCGACATGGAGTATGGACCACTGGGATCGACCGGATTAACGATCAGCCGGATCGTGCTCGGCTGCATGAGCTACGGCGATCCCACGATTCCGGGCGGACAGCCATGATCGTTGAACGAGGACGCCGCCGAACCGCTCCTGCGGCAGGCGCTGGATTTTGGGGATCACGTTCTGGGACCCGCGAACGTTTACGGGCATGGCACCTCGGAGGAGATCGTCGGGCGCGCAATGCGGAAGCTCGCCTCGCGGGAGCAGATCGTGCTTGCCTCGAAGCTGTTCTTCCCGATGCATGACGGCCCCGGCGGGCGAGGACTGTCCCGCAAGGCCATCATGGAGCAGATCGACGGAACCCTCACCCGCCTCGGCACCGATTACGTCGACCTGTGCCAGCTCCACCGGTTCGACCCCGACGCTCCGGTCGAGGAGAGGCCCTGCACGACGTCGTCAGAGCCGGGAATGCCCGCTACCTCGGCGCGTCCTCGATGTGGGCGCGGCAGTTCTCCAAGATGCAGTACACCGCCCGCCTGCACGGCTGGACCGAGTTCGTGTCCATGCAGAACCAGTACAGCCTGCTCCAGCGGGAGGAGGAGCGTGAGATGTTCGGGCTGCTTGCCGATCAGGGCGTCGGATCGATCCCGTGGAGCCCGCTGGCCAAAGGCCGGCTGACCCGCCCGTTCGGGCAGGCGGGCACGACCCGATCCGCAGACGATGCCGCCGCCGAGCGCTTCTTCGCCGGTCACGGCGACCGCGACAAGCCCATCATCGACGCCGTCGAGAAGGTCGCCCACGAACGGGGCGTGCCCATGGCCCAAGTCGCCCTCGCCTGGGTCATGCGCAACCCGCAGGTGGCCGCGCCAATCGTGGGCGCGACCAAGCCACATCACCACGTCGACGCAGCCGCAGCGGTAGACCTGACCTTGACCGACGACGAGATCGAGCAGCTCGAAGCCGGCTACACACCGAGGCAGCCCACCGGCTACGCGACCCCGTCCGGCGGATAACCATCCCGGGCCGGCCGGGGCGCGGACCATACCGCTCCATCCGGTCCGTTGCACCGAACCAACCCGCACAGAGAGGAGAACACCAACTCAGGTGATACGCGCATCTGGGCCGCTCCGGCCTGCTCGTCAGCCGCACCGGCTTGGGCACCATGAACTTCGGCGACGCCACCGACAAGCCGGCCAGCTTCGAGATCATGGCCACCGCGATCGACAACGACATCAACTTCCTCGACTCGGCCGACGTCTGCGGTGGCCCCCGGTACCCGGACACGGAGAAGGGGTGCGGCACCTCTGAGGAGATCATCGGCGAATGGCTGGCCAAGAGCGGCCGCCGTGACGAGATCGTCCTGGCCACGAAGGTGTATCAGCCGATGGGGCTCGGACCGAACGACCGGCGCCTGTCCGCATATCACATCAAGCGGGCGTGCGAGGCCGCTGCCGACCGACAACATCGACCGGGCCAACCCCGTTCGAGGAGACCTGGCAGGCCATGGAGCAACTGGTCCAGGAGGGCAAGATCACGTATGTCAGCTCCAGCAACTACGCCGGCTGGGGCATCGCCACCACGCAGCTCACCGGCGAGTCCCGGCACTTCCTCGGTTGCAGGGCGAATTGCGGCCACTGTTGCGGCATCGGGAGGTCGAAGTCGACTATGTCGACCCGCCGGCCGTCCGCTTCCTGGTGAGGTGGCGCATGCGGCACGCGCGACGGTCCGCGCCATCGTGCTGGCATTCGGCGCACAACCGGTGCTGCCCCGGCTACGGATCGCGTGGGACTGCGACGGTGACAACGTCCTGATCGAGGTCCGCGACCAGGGGCTCGGCGCCATCGACCGCAACGCGCTGACTCGGCAACTGTCCGGACGCCTGCACACGTTGCGCGGCCGGATCGACATCTAATCCATCGCCGGGTGGGGGAGTCGCGTGACGCTGACCATCCCGTTGGATCCGCGCGCCGCCCGCCCCGACGAGCACCTGCTGTCCACCCTGAACCCCCGCGAGCTCGAAGTCCTCGCGCACCTCGCGGTCGGCAAACGCAATCGCGCCATCGCCGAGGAACTCGGGATCAGCCAGAGCACGATCAAGTTTCACGTCGCGAGCGTGCTCAAGAAACTCGAGGGCGCCAACCGTGGAGAGGCCGGAGCAATCGGAATACGAGCCGGTATTGCATCCGGCAAAGCGCATTCCTCGCCCGGCACCGGCTAGAGAGCCGAACCTCGATCCCGGTAGGGGCTTCTGCCACGGACCGGGCCGGCGGACGGTTGTCACATGCTGTCGAAGATGTGTTGTTCGGGAACTCCTGCGTTCTGCGCTGCGGTGACGGCGTCGAGGAGGTCGTCGGTGAGCTGTTCGAAGGTGGCCGATCGGACCCGTTCGGGCGGTCGGTCGCTCGGGTGGGTGGTCAGGAAGCTGTGCAGCATGACGCAGGTGTCGCGTACGTGCTCGAGAGCCCGGCGTTGGTCGTCGTTCATCGACGGTCCGGCGGCCGGCCGGCGTTCGGCGTCTGGGTTTCGTGCGGCGCCCTGGACGGGCAGGCATGGTCGACCGCCCTCAGCAGATCGTGCGTGAGTCGTTTGTAGGTGGTGAGCCAACGGTGGTCGACGGGTTCGTCGCGCAGATACGCCGTCAGGACGGCGGTGTTCTCGCCGGTATCCAACCATCGGCGTAGGTCGGTGGTGCGATCCTGGACGTGCTGTAACAATGTGTGTGGCGAAACAGGCATCGAGTCTCCTCTGGTGCGGACTTCCCTTCGGCGAGAATGAAATTGGCGTCGCTGTGTGTTTTCCGAGGTCATTGTTACCCATACCGGTGATCGGTGCCAGGTGTTTCCCCGGTCTACACCGTTGGCAGGCCACCGTGGAGACCCGCTTCGATGCCTGTGATTCTCGGTGCCGGGTGCGCTGCGCAGACCCTGCCTGCGGGCGCCCCGCGGCCGACATCGGAAAACCGGGTCAACCCGGTTCCGCCGCGGTGGTCCCGGGCGGACAATCGAGGGGTACGTCACGGCCACGACCGAGAAGGAGTGGAGCGGTGAACCGAACCGAGCTCCCACAGACACTGCGGCGATCGTCGAAGGAGGTACAGGCGGCCTTCGCGGCTGCCCACGAGATGGCCGTCCGGCGGTACGGCGAGGGCGAGGAGGCCCAACGAGCGGCGTACGGGGAGCTCAAACAGAGTTACGAGCTCGCAACCGACCACTGGGTGCCCAAACAGGACTGATTTTCCACAAGGGCCTGATGGCGACGACGCCTGCATGTGCGTGGCGTCGGATTGGCGGTGCCGGAATGGTCGCCATCGCGGTCAGCGGAAAGAGTGCGACACGAGACGACGTCATTCGACCGGAAATGCCCCCCGTTCCGGTGCCGGCCTAGGACAATTCCCAGGATGAGCACCCCCGACGACTGGAACGCGAATATCATTGCCGAATTCCGGGCAAACCAGGGCCGAGTGGGTGGCCCGTTCGAGGGCGCCCCGGTGGTGCTGGTTCACCACCGGGGCCGAAAGACTGGGCGCGATCGGGTGAGCCCGATGATGTATCTACCCGATGAGCAAGGTCCGGACACGATTTACGTTTTCGCTTCCAAGGCCGGTGCCCCGACCAATCCCGACTGGTACTACAACCTCGTCAGTGCAGGGGAGGCAGAGGTCGAACGCGGCACCGAGCAGTACCCGGTGACTGTCGTCGAGGTGACCGGTGACGAACGGGATCGGATCTACACCGAGCAGGCGCGCCGGTATCCCGGCTTTGCCGAATATGCGGAGAAGACGGCGGGCATCCGGACGATCCCCGTGCTGGCGCTGCGACGCGCGTGACCTCCGTCAGGACCGGGGCCGTTGCCGTCGAGCGCGGTCAGTCGGGGCGTGGTTCGTCGAGCAGCCGTTCGAGGTAGTTCAGGTCCTGGCGAATCATCGCGATCGCTCGCGCGGGACCTTCCGGGCTCGCCGACTGCGGGTCCTGGTGGACCAACGAGCGTACCGCCATGTCCGCGAGTTGAGTGGCGATGACTCGGTCGTCGTCTGCGTTTCCCGGCTGATGCCACCAGGCGATCCAGTTCAGCATGCCGATGACGGCCAGAGCTGCGGTTCGCGGGTCGACCGGTCGCATCTCACCGGTGCGGATACCGTCTTCGACGACGTGGATGAATTCCTTGAGCACGTGTCGACGGCTCTGCTCGTAGTTGCGTGAGATGTCTTCGGGTAATTCGGCTTCCGAACGGATGATCAACCGGAATCGATCCGGAGCCTGCGCCTGATGCAGTGCGATGGCGGTGGCCATCTCGCGGAGCTTTTCTGTCGGACCCAGATCGGTGCGCTCGTTGATGGTGTGTAGCAGCGCGGCCGGTGTCTCGGTGCTCTCGCTGACCAGGCGGGAGAGGAGCTCGTCCTTGTTGGCCACGTAGTGATAGAGGGCCGGCCGTGTCAGGCCGGTTGCGTCGGCGATGTCCTGCAGCGTGGTGCTCGCGAATCCTCGTTCGGCAAACAGTCGAGTGGCTTGCTCGATGATCTGCTTTTCCACCAGCTCACGGCGAGGGTTGCTGCGGATGCCCGCGGTTTCGGTCGCAGCCTGATCGGTGGAACGGGATTTGCCCCGGCCTCGGGGTCGGCGCTCGTTCGGGGCCTCCTCGCTTGTCATGTCCGAAGGATAACGGGCGCCGGTCGCTGGTCGGGTACTCATGTCGAGACCCGCAACCCGGAAAGCGCCGGATCAGCGTCCGACGTCGCGGGATCACTGAAGAACGCGAGGTGCATCCGTACGCTGGCCAAACCTGCTGCGACATCTGCGCGGCAGGAACCGGGGGCCTCGACGACGACGAGTGCGTCTGTGCGGTGACCGAGGCGTTCGGCGAAGTCGAGCCTGCCGAGCAGCGATGAGCGGGTGGTTGGGCCGGTGAGCCAGAGAGTTCGC
Source organism: Rhodococcus sp. G6(2025) (assembly GCF_058628105.1). Classification (NCBI taxonomy): domain Bacteria; kingdom Bacillati; phylum Actinomycetota; class Actinomycetes; order Mycobacteriales; family Nocardiaceae; genus Rhodococcus; species Rhodococcus sp. G6(2025). The sequence goes on along the minus strand of NZ_CP179750.1, from coordinate 4,605,078 downwards.
GCGGTTGGTGCGGTCTCGATGAGTGCGGTGGCCTCCGGACCCCAGGCGGACTCGAAGTCGATATCGAGCACTGTGGTGGTGGCGGCGTCGCGCAGGTCCGCCGGTGCGATCCGGTGCTCGAATCGGCGGTCGCCGTGGGCGAGTGGTTGCCCGATCGTCCAGTCCGTGATGTCGGTGTCGGGGATCGCGTCGGGAGGCACGTCCGCGTAGTTCGCCAGGCCCTTCCGCACGAGCGTGGGGGCGGTGTCGTGGAATCGGCTGAGACTGACCTTTCCGGCGCGGGTCATGTAGGCGATCAGCAGCTGTTCGACGGGTAGGTTCATCCGCTGCGGGAAGGACTCCCACCAGAGTTCGCTGCGGTGCGCGATGTGCTGGAGGTATTCGACGGCGGGGCGGCGGGTTCGTTCGTAGTGCGCGAGCGCGTCCTCGATGTTCGGGGAGGCGGTGAGTGCCTGGTCGAGGGCGATGGCGTCCTCCATGGCCAGCTTGGTGCCCGAGCCGATGGAGTAGTGCGCGGTGTGGGCCGCGTCGCCGAGGAGTACGACGTTGCCGCTGTGCCAATGCCCACACGAGACGGTCCGGAAGCGCATCCAGCGGGTGCGGTTACCGATCAGCCGGTGGTGCTGCAGAGTGTCGGCGAACGCTGCCTGCAGGTAGTGCAGTGAGGTTTCGTCACTGTCGAGTGGTGCTGTCTGCTCGGTGGATACGTCGAATCCTGCTCGCCGCCAAGTGTCCTCGTCGGTTTCGATGAGGAAGGTGCTGCGATCCGGCGCGTAGGGGTAGGCGTGCGCGACGAACGTGCCGTGCTCGGTGGTGACCGGTGTGAATATGGCGCTCGGGAGAGCGAAATCGGTTCCGCACCAGAGGTACAGCCCGGTGCCGGTGTCGATGTGTGGATCGAAGCGGTCTGCGAGCTCTGTGCGCGTTCCGCTGTTGATGCCGTCGGCCGCGATGATCAGGTCCGCGTCGAGGTCGCCGATGTCCCGGCGTTCGCCGAAGTGCAGGCGGACACCGGCCTGTCGGGCTTGCTGTTGCAGCACTTCGAGCAGGGAGGTACGCGCGATCGCGAGGAGGTCGCCGCTCTGCAGCCGGGCGATGTGCTCGCCGACCTGCATCGACATGTCGTGCGGGTGTGCAGCGGCAACGATGGCCTCCAGCGATGCCGAATCGGCCTCGCGAAGATTGCGCTGTGTGCGGGAGGCGAGGCCGACGCCGAATCCGAATGTCTTGTCCGGGGCGCTCTGTTCGTACACGGTCACCTCGGCGTCCGGATGGCTGAGCTTGAGCAGTCTTGCGGCATAGAGACCGCCGGGTCCACCTCCGAGAACTGCGACTCGCGCGAGATTCATGGCAAAACTCCAGTCTATGTGACGTTTAAGTCAAGTATTCGACGTTTATGTCGAACAGTCAATGTGACGTGTGCGGTCGATGTCATCTGGAAGGTGGTCGTCTTCGGGGGAATGTCCGTGTGGACATGCCCCGAAGGTGTTGATCCAGAACGGAACACGTGGTTCTAGACGACCGCGCCGCGTGCATCGGCTTCGGCGAGCACTTTCGCGGCTATCTCGGCACGCAGCCGCTTCTTGTCGATCTTGTTCACATTGGTGTGCGGCAAGGATGTCACCCATTCGAGCCGTTCGGGCCACTTGAACTTGGCGACGCCGAGCCGGGCCAGATGCTCTTGAACGGCCTTCATCGACAACGGCTCTTCGTCGGTGGCCACCAGATATGCGCAGGTTTTCTCCCCGAGTCGGGGATCGGGCATGGCGACTACCGCCGCATTGGCGACGCGAGGATGCTCGAGCAGCAGTAATTCGAGTTCCTCCGCGTTGATCTTCTCCCCGCCCCTGTTGATGAGGTCCTTGATTCGGCCCTCGATCGACAGGTACCGCTCGCCGTCGATGACGGTGATCGCGGCGAGGTCACCGGTGCGGTAGAAGCCGTCGGAGGTGAAGGCATCCCGGTTGTGCTCCGGGGCATCGAAGTAGCCGGGGATCGTGTATGGGCCGCGGCAGCACAGTTCTCCGACGCCGCCGTCGGGGAGATCTATCTCGGTACCCGGCTCGAGGATACGAATTTCGTCGTCGGACGCGATCGGGGTTCCCACGGTCGTCAGGCGAGCGTGGGTGGGGGAGTCGATCGGGGTCACCGTCAGCAGCCCTTCGGACATGCCGAACAGCTGGCCGGCCCAATGCCCCGCACCGTCGTCGACTCGTTCGAACAGTTCGGGTGGAACCTTGGCACCCGACAGTACGACCCGTCCGAGAGACGCGCGGGCCTTGTCGAAGTCCGGGGTCAGAACTGCCTGGTAGTGGCCGTGCCCGATGAGGACTTCGGTCGCCTCCGACCGTGCCATCAACTCGAACGCCGCGGGAGCGTCAGCGGTGGCCAGTACCAGGCAGGCGCCGACGGAGTGCGCCGCGTGCAGCCCACACGAGATTCCGGCGTTGTGAATGATCGGTATCAGGTGTGCCACGCGACTGTGTTCGTCCCAGCCGAGTCGTTGTGCGTAGAGCAGGGCGTTGTTCCAGTATTCGGCATGGATGCGCGGAATCACCTTGGGCACACCGGTGGTACCGCCGGACAGCTGGAACGCGACGACGTCGAGTGGGTCGATCTGCGCTTCTATCTGTTCGACCACGGCACGGGCTGCGGCGGGATCGGTCTCGCGACCGATGTCTTCCAGTCGGGTCACGCCTGGCTGATCGTTGCCCGCCTCGTCGCCGACGCTGATGATGTGCCGGATACTGGGATGCCCGGCGGCGTGTTCGCGTGCGAACTCGACGAGATCGAATCCCGCGGTGCGGGCCTCGACGATATGCCCCACGGCGCCGACCTTGCGGCTGACGTGCCCGATCTCGTGCATGCGGTGCGCGGCCAAAGTCGCGACGGGAACCAGGCCGGCCTTGAGGCAGCCGTACCAGGCAAGGACGGTCTCCAGGCGATTGGTCAGCTGGAAGATGACCGGATCGAGTCGGTCGAGCCCGAGCCGGATCAGTCCGGCCGCGATCTGGTCGGTCCGACGGTCCAGTTCGGCGAAGCTCATCGAACCCTCCGCACTGATCACCGCCGTTCGATCCGGGAACCGGGTGGCGATCCGGTGCAGTCGCCGCCCGGTGGGATCGGCGCTCCACATCCCGCTTTCGCGGTAGTGCCCGGCCCGGTCGGCGGGGAACGTGACGAGGCGTCCGCCCCAATCCGAGAAGGTCACCGCAGTCCTCCTGCATCCAGTGTCATCACGGGGTTCGCCGACATTATCGCTCCGCTACCGCGGGGAGGAGGCGGGCGATGTCCAGGGCGTGATCGGGGTGATCGGCGGGGACGATGCCGGAGTAGACAGCGGTCCAGCAACCGGGGCAGCACAGCTGCCGGAAGACGACGGGGGCGTCGACGTACTCGCGCGGATCGGAGGTCACCTGTGGTCCGGCGGTCGAGGAGGGACCTTCGAACCGGGCGAGGTCCAGCGCAGCATTGGTCTTGTCGTCTCCGAGGAGGCGTCCGCACTGGGCGCAGGCGATCGCGCGGGTGTCCCCGATCGTGACCTCCGCCAGGTTGTCGTCGAGTCTGCGAGCCCCGGCCAGATCGAGCACGGGGGCATCGGACCGAGTAGTCCCGGAGCGGTCTCGACGCTCCGTGCGCATCTCGTCCCGCCGATCCGAGGTCCGGATCTCATCGGCATCTCCGCCGGAGAGGATGACTCCATAGACGGTTTCGGCACCGTTTTCGGTGACCTTGCCTTCACGGAAGTCGGCTGCCACGGCGGCCGGGTCGCGCAGCAACGGATCACCGTAGCCGCCGCCGCCCTGCCAGTGCATGTACAGCACCTCACCGGGTGCCACGTAGCTCTCGGCGTAGCAGGCTCCGAGTTCGCGGCCGCCGCCGAGATCGTCCAGGGCGTCGGGGATGCGGCCGGCCGCGAACTGTTCGACGATGTCGGTGCCGCGGGCGAGGACCTCCACGCCGGTATTGCCGGGGTATCCGCCTGCGAGACCGTTGTTCTGGGCGACGGCCTTGCCCGCCGACGCCAGTACCAGGCCCATCGGCAGGCTGGTGCCGTAGGGGGTGATGGCGATGGAGGCACTGACACCACCGCGCTGGCGTCCGGGTCCGCCGGAGTCGGGTTCCTCGCGGCGCCACAGGGTGAGCAGCGGGTAGAGGAATTCGGTCATTTCGGTGTCCGGGATGCGGCCCATCGGGATGCAGAAGAGGCCACCGGTGTCCATGCCGTCGGCGGTGGGGCGGGCCCCGTAGCCGCCGGCCATCGGCTCCATCATGATGTTGAGGAACGGCACCGACTGTTCGGGGCGTTCGTCGAGACCGGCGATCACGGCGGTGTCCCAGGTGCCGCAGCACGCGGCCTGCACGCTCGTGCCGAGATCGACCGACCGGTCGAGCATCTGCGACAGGCATTCGGCGATCAGGGTGCCGGTGAGCCACGCGGGTCCGATCGGTCCGCGGCTGACCGCGGCGGGGAAGGTGGCGTTGTTGATCGTGCCCTCTTCGGAGACCAGGTCGAAGCAGCGCATCAGTCCGCCCGCGGACCAGGGATGTCCCCGGCGAGGATCGGAAGCAGGGCGAGCATGACTCCGCCGCGCATGCCCGCGTAAGTGCAGTTGATGACGCCGGTCTGCGGGTCGGTGCCGGTGAAGTCGAAGGTGAGGTGGTCGGCGGTCTTGGTCATGGCCACGGTGATCTTGTGGATCCCGCGGTCGCCGGTGTGTGACTGATCCTGATAGCCGGTGGCCTTCCAGGTTCCGTCGGGCAGCGAGGTGAGCTTGCCGCGCAGACGTCCCTCGGCGTCGGCCATCATCCGCTTCATCACGGCCTTGACGGTGTCGGCGCCATACTGCTCGATCACCGCGAGCAGTCGGTTGCGCCCCACGGTGTTGGCGCCGATCTTCGCGCGGAGATCGAGTCCGACGAGCATGGGCACCCGCGAGCGCCGCACCCAGGCGTCGGAGACGTCGCGTTGCAATTCGTAGTCGCGGACCACCTTGATCGGGGGTGTCGGCAGCGACTCGGAGAACACGTCCTGGGCAGAGGGGTCGAACGAGCCGAGCCCGGACCCGCCGAGATCGGGTTCGTGGCAGATGGCGCTGGTCCAGGCGAAGAGCTTGCCCTCGTGGAAGATTGGTTGATAGACGATCACATCGCTCTGGTGCAGTCCGCCGCCGACCCACGGATCGTTGCACAGGAACATGTCGCCCTCGGTGATGCCCGGGTTGGTCGCGCGGTGCTGGAGGGTCCAGTAGATGGCGAGGTCGACCGCCCCGACGAGCATGGTGTTGTACAGGCCTACCTGCACTTCCTGCCCGATTTCGTCGCTGATCGCGAAGTCGAAGTCGTTGGCGTCGGTGACGATGGGGGAGCCGGACATGCGTTTGAGTGCTTCGCCCATTTCGTCGGTGACCGACCACAGCCGGTGCCGGATGACCTCGTAGGTCAGTGGGTCGAGGTTGTCGATGTGCTCCTGGCTGACGGTGTGGACTGCCAGCGTCGGGGGCAGCGATCGCGCCAGTGCGTCGGGGTCGATCGGTCGGCTCGAGAAGATTTCGGAGCCGGGGATTTGCATGGTCATCTTCGGTGCTCCTACTGGGCGGCGATGGTGAGGTTGCCGAGGCGGTCGACGGTGCCGGTGGTGTCGTGGGGAACGACGACGGTGGTCGTGGGGACTTCGATGATGGCCGGCCCGTGCAGGACGTGTCCGGCGAGCAGCTTGCTGTAGTCGTAGACGTCGGTGTCGACGTACCCGATCCGGCCGTCCAGGCACACTTTTCGGGTTCCGATGTGTGCTGGTGTGGGATCGGCGGAGTCCGCGGACTTGACCTCCGGCAGGGTAGGGGAGAACGGCAGGAGGCCGGTGGCCCGGACACGGTAGGTGATGGCCTGGATTCCGGCCTCACGGAAACCGCTGTCTTTTCCGTACAGTTCGGCGTACCGCTGCTCGAAGAGGTCCGACGCGGCGTGGATACCGGCGGCGTCGAGGCTACCGGCAGGTACCGCTGTCGCTACCTCCGCAAGTTGCATGGTGTAGCGCATGTCGATTTCGCGTTCGATCTCCACCCCGGTGAATGTCAACCCCTGCCGGTTGAGTTGCTCGAGGACCTGGGACTCGAGTTGGGCGAAGTTGCGCTCGGCACGGGCAGGATCGAGCGGCATGGCGGCAGGGTCGGACAGTTCGGCGGCGAGGACGATGTTGGACGAGGCCAATCCGTAGGCGGAGAACGCCGAGGCCACCTGGCCGAGTGGGACGATGACTTCCCTGACACCGACCTCGCGGGCGTAGGCGGCGCAGTGGGCTGGGCCGGCACCGCCGAAGGCGTAGAGCACGAAGTCGCGGGGGTCGTGTCCCGCCTCGACCACCGTCTTACGCAGCAGGTCACCGGTCTGGGCGTTCTGTACGGCGTAGATGGCCGCGGCCGCGTCTTCGATCGACAGCCCGAGGGGTTCGGCGATCTTGGTGCGGATTGCTTCCCGCGCGAGGTCCTTGTCCAGCGGTTTACGGCCGCCGAGGAGCCCGTGTTCGGGCAGGATCCCGAGAACCAGGTTCGCGTCGGCGTTGGTCGGTTCGATGCCGCCCTGGCCGTAGCAGGCCGGGCCGGGGACGGCCTGGGCGCTGTGTGGGCCGATCTGGAGATTGCCGCCGGGGTCGACCCAGGCGATGGCGCCGCCGCCGGAACCGATGGCGTGTACCTCGAGGGTGGGAACGTTGATCGGGTGGTGGTTGATGATCGTGCTCGACGCCCGGACCGGCTCGCCGTCGACGACGAGGCCGACGAGGAAGGTGGTCCCGCCCACATCGGTGGCGATGATGTTGCGGTGGCCGAGTTGTTTGCCGAGGGACACCGCACCGACCACGCCACCGGTCAGCACCGAGCCGACGGTGCTGATCGCGTTCTTCGGTGCCTCGGCGGCTGCGACGGCGCCGCCGTTGCTCTGCATCACCAGCAGGGGTCCGGCGAGTTTGCGTTCCCGCAGCTCGGACTCCAGTGAACCGAGGTAGTCACGTAGCCCCGGTCCGATCTGGGTGCTCATGATGGTCGTCGCGTTGCGGGCGAATTCGCGGATGCGTGGGCTCACCTCACTCGACAGGGACACGAACACCGTCGGGTCGATCTCGTGGACGAGTTCGCGGATGCGCTGCTCGTGCGTCGGGTTGCGGAACGACCACAGCAGGGAGACCGCGATCGCGGTGATGCCGTCGGCGAGAAGCGTGCGGATGGATCGACGGGCGGATTCTTCGTCGAGTGCGACGACGACGTTGCCGTCGCGGTCGAGTCGTTCGGTGACTTCCAGGGCATGCTTCTTCGGTATCAGGCCATGAGACTTGCTCTGCCCCATGACATTTTGCAACTGCTCCGGTGAGCCGCCCAGGTATCGGCCCTCGACGTTCATGATGTAGATGGAGTCGCGATGGCCTTTGGTGGTGAGGAAGCCGACCGGGGGCACGTTGCCCATGACGAGCGCGTTGAGTGACGACGTGGTGCCGTGTGCGATGTGGTGGGTGTTTGCCAGCATTTCCTCGATCGGACAGCCCAATTGCCCGGCGAGTACCTCGAGGACGTCGATCACGCCGCGGGAGTAGTCCGGCGGTGTCGAGGGGGCCTTCGCGGCGAGAACAGTGCCTGCATCGTCGTCCAATACCGCGTCGGTGAACGTGCCACCGACGTCCACTCCGATCACATATGCCATTGCAGCTGCGCTCCTTCGTGCTGGGGGAAATTCAGGGGGCGGTGTGAGGTCATCCTCGAACACTCCTTACGTCTGTGTCGAGTATTCGACGTGAATGATGACATGTCAAGAGGCAACTGTGAGTGCCGTCACGGAGGTGGGGGAAGTTGCGGCGAACCCACGCTTCGGACGCTCGGGGGTTGACGAATCATCATTAGCGTCGAATACTCGTCATGGGCGTAAATCTATGTCCGACTCCCACCAGAAGGGCCACAACATGGGCATTCATCGCATCGGACTCGTCGTACCGAGTTCGAATGTGACCGTCGAGACGGAAATGCCGGCACTGCTCAACCGGCATGCGGACGCGCGGTTCTCGTTTCACTCGAGCCGGACGCGGATGCAGTCCGTGTCCCCGGAACAGCTACGGGCGATGAACGCCCAACGCGAGCGATGCATCCTCGAACTCGGTGATGCCGGGGTCGACGCCATTCTCTACGCGTGCCTGGTCGCGCTGATGTCGGTGGGACCCGGAGAGCATCAGCGGGTGGAGGGGCTGATTGCCGAGCAACTGGCCACCGGCGGTTCGGAAACGGCGATCCGCTCGAGCGCAGGCGCACTCGTCGAAGCACTCCACGCCATCCACGCCGAACGGATCGTCCTGGTCACCCCCTACATGCGTCCCCTCGCCGAGCAGGTCGTCGCGTACATCGAGGCCGAAGGAATTCGGGTATCGGACTGGCGAGCACTCGAGGTCGCCGACAACGCGGAGGTCGGCTGTATCCCCGGCGACCGGGTCATGGACGCTGCCCGATCGCTCGACCGCGCCGGAGCCGACGCGCTGGTGATCTCCGCGTGCGTGCAGATGCCCTCACTCGACCTCGTCCAAGCGGCCGAAGACGAGTTCGGGCTGCCCGTCCTCTCGGCGGCCACCGCCGGTGTCTACAGCCTGCTGCGGGCCCTCGATCTTCCGGTCGACATCCCCGGAGCCGGTGGTCTCCTGCGTGCCGACGCTCAGGCCGCCGCCCTTCAGTAGACCCGAATCCATTGGAGTTCACCATGTCCGAACTGCAACACACGGTCAAAGGCGTCGACCACGTCGCCTACCCGACATTCGACCCCGCCGCGACCGTCACGTTCTACCGCGACGTTCTCGGGTTCCCAGTCGTGCACTCGATCTGCGCGGCCGGCTGGGGCCCGGAGAAACATCCCGACTTCATCCATTTCTTCTTCGATATCGGCAACGACGACCGATTGGCATTCTTCTACTACTTCGGCCTCGAACCGTTCGACGGCGGCCCGCAGGGCGACTCGTACTCCCGATTCGCCGAGGACGTACCCATCTTCTTCATCCGCTCCCGCCACCTGGCAATCCACGTGGATAGCGAAGACGACCTGATGGAATACCGGCGGCGCTTGGACCACAGCTCGTGGCCGGTGGAGATGCAGATCCAGCACGAGACGATCGAGTCGATCTACACCCACGACCCCAACGGCTACATGATCGAAATAACAAGGGCGCTACGCCCGGTCACCCCGCAGGAAGACCTCGACGCCAATCTCACCATCGACGCCCTCGTCGACGTCGTGACCGGACCGGACCCTAGCATGGCCGCGCTGCTCACCCGCAAAGCCGAACTGATCACCGAACGGGCAGCGGCCTGGCAACAGGAGCAGGAATCGAAGGAGATGGCGACCCGATGACTACCCTGTTCATCCTCGACGTCCCGGAGAACACGGCTGTCGCCGAGGTGGCCGGTCGCAACCCGGCGGTCACCGTCGACCACGTCGGGCCCTACTTCCGAATCGTCTCCGACTCGGCCATCGTCATCGACCGCCGCGCCACCGGCTGCCGCCACGCCGTCTGGTACAGCAGCGTCGCCGGACTGGCGGGGTCCCGAATCACGCAGTGGGACAAGGACGTCATGAGGGTTGAGCCGCAATGAGCGAGAGCACCCAACGGCTCGGCGCCGGACGGTACATCGACGCCGCCCAGGCCCCTGACACCGCCGTCACGTCGGTGCACGAACTTGCCACCGCCGACGGAGCGAAGGTCTCCGGTGTCCTACGGGTGGTGCCCGGCGCGCACACCGTCGTCGCGCTGATGCACCCGCGCCAGGATCTGACTCACCACGTGCTCGTGCCCGAACTGCTCGCCCGCGGGTTCGCGGTATGGACGCAGGGCACCCGATCGGTCAACAACGACATCGCTCTAGTGCACGAGCAAGCCTTGCTCGATGCCGCGGCCGGGCAAGTGTTTCTGCGGGAGAGGGGTTTCGACCACGTCGTCACCCTCGGTCATTCCGGCGGCGGAACCCTCTTTGCGTTCTATCACCAGCAAGCCGGTTTGCCGCCGGGGGAGCGGTTGACCCATACTCCCGCGGGCAGACCCATCGACCTGGCTGGGGCCGAGATGCCCCGGCCCGATGCGGCGATATTCATGGCACCGCACCCCGGTCAGGGTGCGCTCCTGCTGCGGCTGATCGACCCGTCGGTCGTCGACGAATCCGACCCTCTTTCGACAGATCCGGACCTGAACCCGTTCGATCCTGCGAATGGATTCGCCGAACCGCCCCACAGTTCTTCCTACTCACCGGAATTCATCACACGCTACCGCCAAGCGCAGCGCGACCGCATCGCCCGCCTCGACACCGTCGCCCGGCAACGCGTCGACGAAGCCGCCGACGCGCGCCGCCGGTACAAGAGCACGTCGGATCCGGGAGATCGTCGCGCCGCCCTCGCGCCCCGCGTCCTCACCGTCTACCGCACCGACGCCGACCTGCGATTCGTCGATCTATCGCTGAACCCGAACGAACGCCCTTACGGGTCGCTGTTCGGCCGGCGACCCGACCTGACCAACTACGGACTCGTCGGCTTCGGTCGCTTTTCCACGCCGGACGCCTGGTTGTCGACCTGGTCCGGGCTCAGCAGCAACGCCGACTTCCTGCGCTGCGCCCCCACGGTGACCGCACCGACACTGTTCGTCGAACTCACCGGAGACCAGGCCTGCTTCCCCGACGACGCCAAGACGGTGTGCGATGCACTCGGGTCGACGGACAAAACCCACGTCCGCGTCGCCGGCACCCACTTCGGCGGACCCATCCACGACGGCGCTCCCACCGGTGCCAGCCTCGCCGCCGCCGACATCGGCGCGTGGCTGGCAACCAGATTCCCGTAGACAGCCACCACATCCCTCTGCCGGACCTCACGCCGCAGTGACCTCACATGTTCCGGAGGTCACCGCGGTCGTTGGTCTGGACTACCTTCCGAGCGGAGAATCCGATGCGTGCCCGTATTCCACCCGCAGCCCCCGTCGTCGGGCTCTGCCTGATGGCCCTGGTCCTCGAGGGCTATGACCTCCTGATGTACGGAACAGTGGTTCCGTCACTGCTCACATACACCCCGTGGGACCTCGACGCCACCGACGTCGGGATGCTGGGCTCGCTGACCGGCATCGGCATGCTCGTCGGCGCCCTCCTCGCCGCGGCAGTTGCCGACCGGTGGGGACGACGCCGCACTCTCCTCGCCGCGGCAGTTGCCGACCGGTGGGGACGACGCCGCACTCTCCTCGCCGCCGTCGTCATGTTCTCCACAGCCATGGGTGCGTGCGCGATCGCCCCCACCCCCGAGGTGTTCGGGGCGGGACGCTTCGCCGTCGGACTCGGCGCCGGTGTCCTCATGCCCACAGCCGCCGCCACACTGATCGAATTCGCCGAACCCCGTGCCCGGGCCCGTTCCGTGGCCATGGGGTTCGTCGGCACCTGCATCGGCGGCATACTCGCCGGAGTCGGCACGACCGGCACCCAGATCCTTCTCAATATGTTCATCGGCAGTCACTACCCCGCGTCGAGTCGTGCCACAGGACTGGGTATGGCCTTGGGTGTGGGCCGGATCGGGGCGATCGTCGGCCCCACCTACGGTGGCGTCCTCGTCGCGATCGAGACCGGAACCAACTGGCAACTGGCGGCTTTCGCCGCACCGGCCGTCGTCGGTGCCATCCTGACCGTGCTCGTTCCGCAGCGCACACCGATCCACCGATTCGCTCAGACCCGACGTCCTTCCGCGGCCGCGGATATCGATCGGAAAGCTGTTTCATGACCATCGGGCCAGGAGTGGCGCAGATCACAGTCGGATATAGGATGTTCTGCGACATGACGAAGCTGCTCATCGCGATGGCTAGGGCGTGAACGATGGGCACCTCCGGCAACCTGTTCCGCGCGAAACAGTAAGGGGTCGCACAATGGCACGCCTGCGGTCACTCAACGTCGGTATGCCGAAAGGCGTTCCCTGGCAAGGACGGACCGTCCACACGGGCATCTTCAAGTACCCCGTCGACGGTCCACGCATGGTCCGCACGCTCGACGTCGACGGCGACGGTCAAGGCGACCTCGACGGTCACGGCGGAGAAATTCGTGCCGTGCTCGTCTATCAATGTCAGTCCTACGACTTCTGGCGGCGTCAACTCGGTCGCGACGATCTCGAATACGGCCAGTTCGGTGAGAACTTCACCGTCGACGGCCTACCCGACGACGAGGTGCACATCGGTGACCGCTATCGCATCGGTGACGCCGAGTTCGAGGTCACTCAGCCACGCGTCACTTGTTATCGGGTCGGAATGCGCCTGGGTGAGCCCGAGATGCCTGCGCTGCTGGTTGCCCACCACCGGCCCGGGTTCTACTTCCGGGTCATCACCGAAGGTCACGTGCAGGCCGGCGACGAGATCATCCGCACCCGGATCGGTCGACACCGCATGAGCGTCGCCGCGATCGACGCACTGCTCTACCTACCCGACCGGGACGTCGGCCAGCTCCGGACCGCAGTGGACATCCCCGCGCTCAGCCCCGGCTGGCAGCGATCGTTTCGCGACCTGCTCGACGCCGCAGAGCACCCGAAGCGCGCCGGCGAGCCGCCCGCCGGCGCCCAACCGGAAGGCTGGGCCGGCTTCCGACCGCTGCGGGTGTCGCGGATCGTTCCCGAAAGCACAACTGTGGCGTCGATCCACCTGGCGCCACACGACGACACCCCGCTGACCCGGCCGAAACCCGGCCAGCACCTCACCCTCCGCGTCGCCGGCGCCGCCGACCCACCGCCGGTGCGCAACTATTCGCTGTCCGCCGCCCCGTCGGACATCGAGTACCGCATCAGCGTCAAACGCGAGACCCACGGCCTCGTCAGCACCTATCTCCACACGCAGTTACGCGTCGGCGACACCGTCGACGTCGCCTCTCCGCGTGGCGATTTCGTCCTTCCCGAAGACCGCGACGACGCCACGCCCGTGCTCCTGCTCTCGGCCGGCGTCGGGGTGACACCCGTTCTGGCGATGCTGCATGCACTCGCCGCAGCCCACAGCAAGCGCGACATCTGGTGGCTGCACACCGCCCATTCAGCCGCCGAACAGGCATTCGCGGCCGAAGCGCACCGATTGCTGACCAGCGTCGACCGCGGTCACGAACACGTCTACTACACCGCCCAGAGTCCGACGGCGAACCTTGATCCACCGGCCGCCGCCGGCCGCATCAACCGCGAAGCCTTGGCCGCCCTGGGGCTGCCCGCCAACGTGACCACCTACCTGTGCGGTCCCACCGCATTCATGGCCGCGATGCGCGAGGCGCTCATGCACCTCGGTGTGGAGCCCGACCGCATCCACACCGAACTGTTCGGCGCACTCTCGGCCATCAACCCTGGACTCACCGACGTCACCCACACCCCGCCACACCTGCCACTGGGACCCGTCGGCACCGGGCCGCGCATCACGTTCACCCGCAGCGGACTCACCGTGCCATGGAGCGGCGAGTACAGCACCGTCCTCGATTTCGCCGAAGCCTGCGACGTTCCGACCCGCTGGTCGTGTCGCACCGGCGTGTGCCACACCTGCCAGACCCCGATCCTCTCCGGGACCGTTCGATACCGACCGGACCCCCTGGAGCCCCCGATGCCAGGCACCACTCTCTTGTGCTGCTCGCAACCCGAATCCGACCTCGTTCTCGATCTCTGACAAGCCGCGGTTCGGGCTACTCGTCCGCAGTCGTCAACGCGCGGATGGACACCGCTTCCGTGGATACGGATGCGGCATCGATCAGAGCTTGCCCAGGTCGACGACTCGCAAGGTGGGGAAGTGCTGCACGCAAGCGCACGGCGTGTTCGGCGTTCGCGACGTGCCAGTCCAGGCGAATCGCGTCGATGACGGCGCCGTCATCGGTTCCCATCACGCGGTCGACGTTCAAGCCGGCTGACACTGTGAGCGTGGCAGACTCGGCTATCGCGACCTCGCCGAGCAGCCGAAGCACCACCAGCGAGGCAGCGGCAAGACCGGCGAGCATGTGCTCGACAGGGTTTGCACCGGCATCGTGCCCGCCGTATCGCGCGGCTTCGTCGATGGTCAACTCGTGCCTGCGCGCGGCGACCGTCGTGCCATGGCTCCCGGGCAGCGCGTGTACGACCAGGTGTTCACGTCGCATCCGCACCAGCGGCGTGGACGTCGCGTGGAGCGGGACCGTACTGGGGGGACAGGTAATCCGCCAACAAGCGCTGCGCATCTGTCCGGCTGCTGTCGTGCAGCAGCGACGCCACCGCATCGAGTGCCACGGGATCTCGGCTCCTGACCTTCGCGATTGCCGCTGTCTGTGCGGCGACGACCTTTCGTACCGACGGGTGGTCGACGCTGGTTCTCGCCACGTCGACGGCGACGCCCGCAGTGGGGAATTTCAGGGCGACGCCGAAGAACAACGAGTCGGTGAGCCCGAGTCGTGACAGTGCGCTGGGGACGAACAGCGGGTGGAGGGTGTGGACCAGCGCAACTTTCCATCGGCGTTGCCCCCGAAGGGCTTCGACAGCGAACCACCGAGCCCCGCAGACAGCGCTGCCTCGGGATGGTCCGAGTCACCCCCCGACACGCCGCCGACCCCGGCGACGCCCTGATCGAGAGATGACCCACGCGCAATGAGCGCCGAATCAATGATCAATTCCGACGACACGCTCCCGCGGATCGTCGATAGCCAAGGAATGAGTAGACAATGACCATTGTGTCCGAACCCACCGCACCGCAGAAGGTCGAGCTGACCGACGAGGAGATCTTCGCCGGCCACATCGGGGGGAAGCTCTCGGTTGAGACCACGACCGCCCTCGATACGCAGCGCGCCCTGTCCATCGCCTACACGCCCGGCGTCGCGCAGGTCTCCCGCGCCATCGCCGCCGACGAAACCCTCGCCGACCGGTACACCTGGACCAGCCGCCTGGTGGTCGTCGTCTCCGACGGCTCCGCGGTACTCGGTCTCGGGGACATCGGCCCGCGGGCCTCGCTTCCCGTGATGGAGGGCAAGTCCGCCCTGTTCAAGAACTTCGCGGGCCTGAACTCGATCCCGCTGGTCCTCGACACCAAGGACCCCGACGAGATCGTCGAAACCCTGATCCGGCTGCGCCCGAGCTTCGGGGTGGTCAACTTGGAGGACATCTCCGCGCCGCGCTGCTTCGAGATCGAACAGCGCGTCATCGAGGCCCTGGACTGCCCGGTCATGCACGACGACCAGCACGGCACCGCCATCGTCGTCCTGGCCGCCCTCAAGGGTGTGGTCAAGGTCCAGGACCGCGACATCCACCAGTTGCGGGTGGTCATCTCCGGTGCCGGCGCCGCCGGTGTGGCCTGCGCGAACATCCTGCTCGCCGCCGGGATCGCCGATGTGACGGTCCTCGATTCGAAGGGCATCGTCTCCGCCGACCGGCAGGATCTGAACGAGGTCAAGGTGGATCTGGCCGCACGCACCAACCCGGCCGGCCGCCGCGGCGGCACCGCCGAAGCCCTCGACGGGGCGGATGTGTTCCTCGGGGTGTCCGCGGGCACGGTGCCGGAGGAGCTGATCGCCACCATGGCGAAGGGTTCCATCGTGTTCGCGTTGTCGAACCCGGACCCGGAGATCCACCCGGACATCGCCCGCAAGCATGCGGCGATCGTGGCCACCGGGCGCAGTGACTTCCCGAACCAGATCAACAATGTGCTGGCCTTTCCCGGGGTGTTCCGGGGTGCGCTCGATGCCGGTGCCCGCCGGATCACCGAAGGTATGAAGCTCGCCGCCGCCGAGGCAATCCTCTCGGTCGTCGGTGCCGAGCTGGCTGTAGACAAGATCGTTCCCAGCCCGCTCGATCCTCGCGTCGCCCCCGCTGTCGCGGAGGCAGTCGCCGCCGCTGCTCGCGCAGAAGGCGTCACCGACTAGCGAGAATCCGTGCGTGGTTGACGAGTCTCTGCACTCGTCAACCACGCACGGGCGGCGGCCCTCCTGTCGTAACGTCGCAGTAGAGCGTAAAACCAGGAGGTCCACGATGGCTCCAGCGCGCATTCCAGTGTCAGGGCAGTCGCGGCGGCTGCACGCGACGCGAACAGCGAGATTCGGTCATGAGTGACCGGGCGCCGTTCCTGGTGACCGGTGTGGGCGGTGGTTACAGCAGTATCAGCCGGATGGTCGCCGAGTTGCTGCTCCGCAGGGGCGAGCCCGTGCGGGCGATGGTTCATCGCGATGACGGCCGCGCCGACGCACTACGGGAGCTGGGAGCAGACATCGTCGTCGGCGATCTGACCCGCCCCGGCGACGTCGATGCGGCGCTGACGGGCGTGACCCGGATGTTCTTCAACATGAGCGTCTCCGCGGACTATCTGGAAGCCGCCGCTGTTGTGTGCGCGATCGCCGACGAGCGGGGCGATCTCGAGGTGTTGGTGAACATGTCGCAGATGACGGTGTCGCAGATGACGTCGACCAGCACCGACGAGTCCCGGCACCAACGGCTGCACTGGCTCGCCGAGCGCATCATGAACTGGTCCGGTCTGCCCGTCGTCCACGTCAGACCCACGGTCTTCCTGGACAATCCGCTGTTCACCGTCGTGGCGAGCCGTTCCGTCGCCGAACGCGGCGTCTTGGCCTTGCCGTTCGGTACCGGCAGGACCTCGCCCGTCGCCGCCACCGACGTCGCCCGCGTCGTCGCCGCCATACTTCAGGATCCAGCAGGACGTATCGGGCAGGTCTTCGAGCTGACCGGCCCCGCCGTCCTGGACATCGACGGCCTCGCCGATCAGTACACCCGAGGCTTGGGACAATCGGTAGCGGGATCCGATTTGCCCCACAACGACTTCGTGGAGTTGTTGAGCGCCGTTCCCGGCATCTCGTCGCACACCGTGCAACACCTCCTCACCGTTGCCACACTGCACCGCGACGATCGTTACAACCGGCTGACCACCGACGTCGAGGACGTGACCGGGCAGCCCGCGCAGTCGGTCGAGCATTACATCGCCGCACACCGCGAGCTGTTCTCGAGCCCGCCGCCGCCGGGTAGTGAGGGCTGAGCATCGCCCCTACTTGCGCCACCCGTTCGAGCGGCGATCACGTGGCTCGCACCCACGACCTTGCGACGTCGCATACTGTGCCGATGATCCTGGAACACGCACTGCTGTCCGTGGCGCCCGAAAGGGTCGAGGAATTCGAATCGGCGTTCGCGCAGGCCGAGTCGATCATCTCGTCGATGCCCGGATTCCTGCGGCTGCGATTGTCACGCGGCCTCGAGCGGCCGAATGTCTATCTCCTGCTGGTCGAGTGGGAAGAACTCGAAGACCACACCGAAGGCTTTCGGCAATCGAGCCGGTACCAGCAGTGGAAGGACCTGCTGCACCACTTCTACGATCCCTTCCCGCTCGTGGAGCACTACGCGCCTGTCCGCGAAGTGTGATTCGACGCCTCGCCGAGGCTGGCGCAACACGCGGACACCAGTCTGGTGGTGGCGGGGCTTCCGCCGTCACCGCAGGACGGGCACACCATCGTGACGGTCCGCGCGATTTCGTCGACGGTGACGGTGAGCGGCACGGCGCACTGGCGGCACCACCGGTGTCGTGTGACGGCGTTGACGTGTGTCGGCGACGCGACGCATTGGTGAATCCACCGTCGGTGCAGCGGGCACGTCGTCCGATCATCGGGGGACAAGGTTCGCGCATCCTCGGCGGCGTCTTCCCTGGCCAGTTGATCACGGAGCATGGTCGCGCAGGACCTTCTCACCCCAGACGAGCGGTGGCGGGCCGGTGCGGGACGGATCGCGTAGGAAGTAGTCATGGGGTCACCTCGACGAGATCGAACTGGGAGTGCAATTGCGCCCAGGTGGCCCGGCGACGGCCGTCGTGGGTGCGGTAACCGCTGCCCGGCTCCGGAACCCAGGTCCGCATCAGATCGTCACGAACCGCGGGACGGTCGGTGGGTTCGCACGTGTGCGCCAGCGCGGCGACCAACCACACCCGGGAGGTGGGGCTGCCGGCGGATACCGAGTGGGTATCCGCGCCGAGCGGGTTCGTAATCATGGGCCGTCCTCACGTCGGTCCCGATCGCGTTCCTGCACTCGAAAGAGGCTGGCCCTCAACGAGTTGCTGATCCGCGTGGGATTCTCTGTCTGACCTCATGATCCGCCGGCTAGGGTGTGATGCGTGTCTCATTTCCTGACACCAAGTGGTGCGGGCGACGTCAGATGTCGATGCCGAATTCCTTGATCTTGCGGTAGATGGTGGCCCGTGAGATGCCGAGAGCTGTTGCGGCGGCCTTCTTGTTGCCGTGGTTCTCCTCGAGGCTGCGCACGATGGCGTCGCGTTCGAGGGCTTCGATCTGTGTGAGTGTGTGTCGGCTCAGGGCTCGGCACATCGGGGGTAGCTGCTCGACCTCGACGACACCGGAGCGCTGACGCTGGACCACGTCGTGCAGAACCTGCCGGAGCTCGGTGACGTTGCCGGGCCAGCTGTACTTGCAGAGTTGGCGCATCGCCGCAGGCGAGAGAGACAAGTCCGCGCCGCGCCCGAGCTGTCGCAGCAAATGTGGTACCAAGCTGTGAAGATCGTCGATGCGATGACGCAGCGCGGGCATGGTGACGGTATGGCTGAAGTGGGGAAGGATCAGCGTGTCGAGGTCGGTGTTGTGATCGGTTCCGTCGATGGTCGCGCCGATCCATCCGGCGTGTTCGCGTCCTTGAACGAGGTCGGCGACAGTTCGCAGCTGCGACTCGCCGAGGAGGTCGATGTCGCGCAGGATGACGCTGAATCGATCTTGTCCGAGTTCCTGTTCGAGTGCCGGCAGGCCGGCGCTGTCGCCCGCGAGTTCGGCCACCGTGAAGATCCGTGTGCGGATGGGAATGTGTTCGATGGCAACAGCTTTGAGAGCCGATGCGCGGCCGCTTCCGGCTTCGCCGGAGACGGTGACCCACTGGTGTTCGCGCGCGCAGCGAGCGATCTGCTGGCAACTGCGGCGCCAGGACGCGCTGGTGCCGGTGATTCCGGGCAAGACGCGGATGCTCTCCAGAGCAGGGGATCCCGATGTGGGGATCTCCAGCAGATGTACGTAGAACAAGGCCATCTGCCGTCGGGCCCCCAGCCCGAAGTCCTCGACCGAGGACAGCCGGGCCGTCTGGCCGCTGGGCAGGGCGACGATGTGTCGTTGGGTGGCCGGAGCGCCGCTCAGGTCCACGGCGTGTTCGAGCAACGCACCCTGATCCTGGGCATCCAGTGCCACGCGTAGTTTTCGGTTGACGAGAACGACGTCGTCGCCGAGCGCCAACACCCCCGTTTGGGGTGACCGTCGACAGACCTTCAGATAGGCGTTGAGTAACGCGGTCTGGTCCGCACTGGCCTGTGCCAGGAGTCGCCCTTCGATCTGAGCCGTGGCGGATTTGGCGAGGGTGGCCAACAGCGGGCCACCGTCCTCTACCCAGCCGGTGAGATCGAGCGCGCCGACGAGGGCGCCGGACATCGGATGGGTGATCGGGACACCGGCGCACGCCAGTTGCCCGAGGCAGTCGGCGTAGTGCTCGGCGCCCGTCACCAGGGTGGGCTGACGGGTTTCGAGAGTGGTGCCGATGCCGTTGGTGCCGGCGAATTCTTCCGAGTAGCTGTAACCGGGTATCAGTTGGACGTCGTCGAGTGTGCGATTGAGTCGTCGGCTGGCGGTGATCCTGGTCAAGATCACTCCGTCAGCCGAGGTCAGGATGACGCTCACCGGTTCGTCGACCAGTCCGTCCGCGAGTTGCCTCAGGACGGGTTCGGCTGCCGCGACGAGAGGGCAGTCCAGATTCGGCTCTCGTACGAACGGGAGGTCGAGTTGGTCGGGGCGCACCTTGAGCGACTTCGATCGCTGCCACGAGTACGAGATCGGCTGGCGAACGGAGCTGTCGAGGCCGTCGTCGGCGAGGAACAGCTCTCGCGCCTTCTGTAGATCCTTGCTGGTCATGCTGTATTTACGCCCCGATTCTCCACCTCTCACGTAGTTGAGGGTACGTCGTCTCGATGTGAGACGGGTCTCAATATGAGACGGGGTGGCGGAGAGCCGGGATCAGGTCGGGGACGGCCGCACCGTCGGCCGGGATGCACTGTCATCGACGTGGCCGTTCGACGCAGAGGAAGGGGGATGAGCGGTTCGCTGTAGCCGCTCGGCGCACACGGCGAGAAGACGGTGCCGGAGGGTGTCGTCGAGGGGCGGGAAACGGCGTCCGGCCAGGACCTTCAGGCGCTCGAAGTACTGCGCCTCGGTCCACCCGAACGTGACGAAGATGTGTTCGGCGCTGCCGCCGCCGAACACTGCCCACCGGTTGCCGAACTCCAGGACGAGGTCGTCGTCCCGCTTCGATCGGACGTGTGGTTTCGTGGGTGTCAAATCGCACGTCCCGGATTGAGAATTCCGGTGGGGTCGAACGCTGCCTTGACTTCCGCCATCAGGGACCTCTCCACCGACCCGATCATGGGTTCGAGGTAGCGGCGTTTGAGGTCGCCGACGCCGTGCTCGCCCGTGATGGATCCGCCCAGCGCCAAGCATCGCGCCACCATCTCGTCGAAGGCCTGGTGGGCCCGTTCGGTGGCGTCCGGATCTGCGGCGTCGAACACGATCGTGGGGTGGAGGTTGCCGTCGGCGGCGTGCCCGAAGGTGCCGATGAGGAGGCGGTAGTGGTCGGCGATGCGGGTAATGGCGTCGAGCATGTGCGGTAGCCGGGGCACCGGCACGGCCAGGTCGTCGAGCAGAGTGCTGCCGCGGCGCTCGAGGGCGGTCAGCGCCACACTGCGGGCCTGCATGAGGGCGTCACCTTCGGCGGGGTCGGTGCTCATGTAGAGCTCGGTGGCCGCGGCGGCACGGCACGCGTCCGCGCTGCGCTGCGCTTCCGCCGGGGCTGCGTCGCCGTCGCACTGGATCAGCAGCAGCGCGCCGGCCGTCTGGTCGAGACCCATGCGGGTCATGTCGTTGACGGCCGAGATGGTGGTGCGGTCCATGAGTTCCACCAGGCTCGGGTCGGCCACCGCCTGAATCGCCATCACCGCGTCGACCGCCTGGACGGGCTCGGCGAAGGCGGCGACGACGGTGGCCGTGCGTGCCGGTGGTCGACGCAGCCGCATGGTCGCCTCGACGATGACGGCCAGGGTGCCCTCGGACCCGACCAGCAGTTGGGTCAGGTTCAATCCGGCGACATTCTTGCGGGTGGCGGCGCCGGTGTGGATGATCCGGCCGTCGGCGAGCACCGCCTTGATCCGGGCGACGTGGTCGCCGGTGACCCCGTATTTCGCGCAGCATGCTCCGCCGGCATTGGTCGCGAGGTTTCCCCCGATCGTGGAGACGGCGCGACTGCCGGGGTCTGGGACGTACCAGAGTCCGCGCTCCGCGGCCGCGGCAGCGAGGTCACCGTTGATCACTCCCGGCTCGACCGTGACGGTGCGGGACTGTTCGTCGATGGTGAGGATGCGGTCGAGTTTCTCGGTGCTGAGCACGATGCAGCCGTCGATCGCGTTGGCCCCGCCGGCGAGTCCGGTGCCCGCCCCTCTCGTGACGACCGGAATGCCGTACCGGTGGGCGGTTTTCAGGGTTGTCACGACGTGGTCGGTGGTCCGGGCGCGGACCACCGCGATCGGATGCCCAGAGGGGGAGAGCATCGACTGGTCGCGGGTGTAGGCGATCATGGTGTCGCTGTCGGTCACCACGGCATCGCCCAGTGCCGCGAGCAGACCCGCGACGGGACCGGTCGTCACCACGGTCATGCTTGTCCTTCCACAGTGTTGTATTCCGTCAGGTTGTGCGCCGCACCTGGTTACCGGTTGATCTCCAGTTCGCCCATGCGGGACCAGTCGGTGCCGGGTAGGTCGGTGTGGAGGATGCGCGGTGTCTCGCTCAGCGCCGGGCGCATCGCGTCCAATCCCTTCCGGAAGTGGTCGGCAGCGACATGGTCGGACCCGGCCTGCCCGTCCCGGAACGCCTCGATCAGCACGAACTCGGCGGGATCGTCTGCGCTGCGATGCCATTCGAACCAGAGATTGCCCGGCTCGGATCGGGTCGCGTCGGTGAACTCCTTGGTGACGAGCAACCAGTCGTTCCGGTACTTGTCGAGGACCTTGAACTTCACCACGATGAAAATCACGATGACTCACTTTCTTTCGGACGAATTCCTCACCGCCGGAACGGGGGAGTGGGTCACCCCCTCGCAGGACCGTCGAGGCGGTGACCCACTGGATTGCTCTAGTAGATGTTCGACGGGCGGACCATGCCTTCGGCGAGATCGCCGAAACCGGGCGCCATGATGGCACCGGGATTGCCCAGCACCTCTTCCACGACAGCGGTCTCCGTGGTGATCAGAAGTGCCGCGATCGAGGCCGCGCTCTCGAGTGCGGCGCGGGTGACCTTGAACGGATCGATCACCCCGTCGTCGAACATGTCCCCGTATTCACCGGTGAGCGCGTTGAACCCGTGCCCGAGCGGTAAACCGGCGACCACCTCGACGACCTCGTCGCCGTCGAACCCGGCGTTGATCGCGATCCAGCGCAGCGGTTCGGCGAGAGCGCGGCGCACGACGTCACACCCGATGGCCTCGTCGCCGGTCAGGTCGAGATCGGCCAACGCCCGATGCGACTGCGCCAGCGCGGTACCACCACCGGAGACGATCCCCGCCTCCACCGCGGCGCGAGTGGCGGCCAGGGCGTCCTCGACGCGCAACATCCGCTCCTTGAGCTCGACGCTGGTCGCGCCGCCGACGCGGATGACGGCCACCCGACCGGTGAGCCGGGCGATGCGCAGTTCGAGGCTCTCCTGGTCCGCCTCGATCTTGGCGCGCTCGTGCTGGGATTCGAGCTGGGCGATGCGGGCGTCGAGCAGGCGCTGGTCCCCGTGCCCGCCGACGATCGTGGTCTCGTTCTCGGTCACGGTGATGCGATCACACGAACCGAGATGCTCGACACTGATTTCGGACAGTTCGATGCCGGTGTCCTTGGCGATCACGTGCCCACCCAGCGCCACCGCGAGGTCTTCGAGCTCGGCGACCCGTCGGTGCCCGAAACCGGGGGCCCGGACGACCACCGACTGCATCGTCTTGTGCATGTTGCCGCCGACGAGAAGTTGCAGGGCCGGCCCGTCGACCTCCTCGGCCAGCACCACCAGGGGCCGGTCGGCGCGCTTGGCCACCTCGATGCTCGGCATGATGTCTTGAACCTGGGTGATCTTCTTGTTGGTCAGCAGGATCAGCGGATTGGTATGCACCGCTTCCATCCGCTCCGGGTCGGTGACCATGTAGCCGGAGATGTAGCCGTGATCGAACTCGATGCCGTCGACGATGTCGACCGACAGCCCGAGGGTGTCGCTCTCCTCGGTGGTGACGACCCCGGACTTGCCGACGTAGTCGACGGCCGTCGAGATGGCGTGCCCGATCACCTCGTCGTCGCTGGCGGCGAGGGTCGCGATCCGGTGCAGATCGCTTTGCCCCCCGATCTGGGATGCCTGTTCGTGCAGGGAGTCGACGACCACGGACACGGCCCGTTCGATGCCGCGGCGCACCCGCATGGGGTTGGCGCCGGCCTCGACGGACCGCAGCCCCTCGCGGACCATCGCCTGGGCGAGCACGGTTGCCGTGGTGGTGCCGTCGCCGACCACACCATTGGTTTTCATCGCCACTTCCTTGACCAGCTGGGCACCCATGTTGGCGAAGGGTTCGCGGAGCTGGATCTCGCGGGCGATGGTCACGCCGTCGTTGGTGATCGTCGGTGGTCCGGTGAGCTTTTCGAGCACCGCGTTGCGCCCCTTGGGGCCGAGGGTCACCTTGACCGCGTCGGCGAGGGCGTTGACGCCGTGCTCGAGCCGCGCCCGGGCGTCCGTGTTGTACCGCAGCTCTTTTGCCATGGCTGATGTCCTTTCGTGCTTCGAGCGGAGGATGCGACGTGCTACGGGACGAGAATCGCGCGGCCGCGCACCCGGCCGGCATCGAGATCGTCGAGTGCTTGCTGGAAGTCCTCGAGCCGGTACCGGGTGGTGTGCAGGGTGACCTTGCCCTGGGCGGCAAGGGTCATGAGCTCCTGGAGGTCGTTGTAGGAGCCGACGAGATTTCCGATGAAGTTGATCTCGGTGGAGATCACATCGATCGTCGGGACGTCGATGTTCTCGCCGTACCCGACGACGTAGTAGTTCCCGGCGCGGCGCAGCATCGCGATCCCTTCTGCGGTCGCGCCACCCTCGCCGACGAAGTCGACGACGGCTTCGGCGCCGTGACCGCCGGTCAGGTCGAGCACCTGCTGGATGTGGGTGCCGTCGGCGACGATGCCGTGGTCGGCGCCGATCTTCACGGCGAGTTCGACGGCCGCGGGGTTGCGGTCGAGCACGACCACGGTGACGCCGGAGATCGCCTTCAGGACCTGGATGCCGATGTGACCGAGTCCGCCGGCTCCGATCACGACGCACACGTCTCCGGGCCGAGTGGTCTTCGCGGCCTTGGCAACGGCGTGGTACGCCGTCAGGCCCGCGTCGGCGAGGGCGGCGACGTCGGCCGGTTCGAGCGAGTCGTCGATCCGGACCACACTGCGGGCGGTGGTGCGCAGATATTCGGCGTACCCGCCGTTGACGTCGATGCCGGGGAACGTGCTGTTCTGGCAGTGGACGTCGTCTCCGAATCGGCACGCCCGGCACAGTCCGCACGTGATGAGCGGGTGCAGAATCACCTTGTCGCCGACCGCGACATTGGTGACGGCGTCGCCCACGGCGTGGACCCAGCCGGCGTTCTCGTGGCCGATCGTGTACGGCAGCGCGACACCGGACTTCGCCTCCCACTGCCCTTCGAGGATGTGCAGATCGGTGCGGCACACACCCGCGCCGCCGATGCGCACGATGACATCGAGCGGGCCGTCGATCGTGGGTTCGGGAATGTCGGTGAGCTGCAGTTTGGTGTGGTATCCCACCACTTGCACGGCCTTCATCGCGGGCTCCTGGTTCTGAGATTGGTGATTCGCGTTGTGGCGCCGACGGATTCGCTGTCGGCGTAACGGGTAGCGAGCAGGCCGCGGCAGAAATGCGCGTTGCCTTCCATCGAAATGCGCACCGACTTGGCGAAGCGCAGCCGCATCGGCACCGATTCCGAGGCGATGCGCTTGCCGTCGTCGTCGACGAACACCCGGCTGGCCGGGCAGATGCTCAACCCGATGCCGATCCTGCGACGCAGCAGCGCGGCCTTGGCCTTCCCGGTAGCGAGGTCGCTGAGGGTGAGCCGGTAGATCTCGTTCACACCCACATCGGTGGTCTTCAGGTGCGCCTCGACACACCGCTCCATCGCCGCGGCGTGCGCCTTGGACCGGAACGTTCGGCGCAACTCGTGCAGACTCTCCTCCGCCTCGGAGCCGAACGTCCCGACGTATCCGGCGTCCGCCGCGAGACCGGCGTTGATCTTGTCGCTGTCGTGATGGTCGTCGAGCAGCACCCGCACCTCGCCGATGTCCTCGACCAGACGCAGGGCGTCGAGGGCGTCGGAGGCCATGAGGTAGGCGAAGTTCGGCGAGCAGAACGCGGTGGGCAGCCGCAGGTGCACGGTGACCCCGTCGTCATCGAGTGTGACCGACCGGACGAAGCCGAGATCGGTGATCGGCTCGTCCAGTTCCGGGTCGGTGACCGTCGACAGGGCCATCAGGACGTCCTGCTCGGTGCAGACGACGGCGGCGGTCATGACGACACGGTTTCCCGCGCCCCGGCAGCGACCTCCACACCTTCCTGCCCGGCCGGCTCGGCCAGTCGCAGGTTCGCGGGAACGTCGATGTCGTACAGCGCTGCCGCGTTGAGGCCGAGGATCTTCTGCTTCTGCTCGACGGTGATCGGGGCGTACTCGCCCTGCATGTCCTCGGGGATCTGGAAGTCGACGAACTTCTCGATCAGCCACTTCGGGGTCCACAGCGCATAGTCGCTGCCGAACAGGATTTTGTCCTCGCCGATCCAGTAGAGCAACTCGCCGATGATCTGGGCGAAGTAGCGGGGCCGGGTGTGGATGAACGGAAGGGCAACCGCCAGGCCGCCGTACACGTTCGACTCCTGGGTGGCGATCCAGCAGAAGTCCTCGAGGCGCGGCAGGCCCACGTGCTCGACGACGAACCGCAGGTCCAGGTAGTCGGTAGCGACCTTGTCGATGTCGGAGACGTCGAAGGCGTCGCGGTCGAGGGGACGGATCGTCGGGCCCTTGTGGACGTGAATGTTCCTGATCCCCAGCTCGATGCACTCTTCGAGGTAGCGCCGCGACCAGGGGTCGTCGAGTTTGTAGCCGCGGGAATCGCCGTGCCATTCGGCGGTGTAGAGCTTGACGCCCTGCAGGTTCATCCGGTCGGCGTCCTTGCGGAGTTGTTCGAGCCCGGCCTCCTCGTGACGGGGATCGTAGGCGTGGTTGTAGGTCAGTTTGCCGGGGTGCTTGGCGACCAGGGCGAGTGCTTCGTCGGTTCGCCCGAATCCGTTGTGGTAGAAGTCGCTGAGTAAGGTGGCCTGGAAGATCGCGTGGTCGACGTATCCCTCCACGAAGATGTCACGCTCGAAGCGTTCGCTGCCGTAGTACGTGTAGGTGTCGTAGTCCCACACGACCTCTTCGGGGCTGAGGTTCTTGTGATAGTCGTAGAAGCAGTCGATGAACTGCTTGCCGTGCACGTTCTTCTGGTTCGACTCGCGGGCGTCCCAGACGTGGACGTGGCCGTCCACGATGAAATATTTCTGACCGTCCTTCTGATACATCGGGTCCTCGCTTGGTCCTGGTTTTCGGGTGGGCTGGGGGTGTCCGGGGCCACCCTGTGTGGCCCCGGACAGCTGCGATCTACTGCGCTGTGAGGTCGAATCCGATGTACTCGGCGGCGTCCTCGGGGCTGGCGAACAGCAGGGTCTTCTCGTCGAGGTGGACCATGCGCCCGTAGTGGGTGGAGCTGATCTCCTCGAAGATGGAGCCGTCGAATTCCTGGCCGAGGGCGTCGGTGAGTTCCTCATAGTCGAAGTCGAGCAGCTTCTGGCCGTCGACGCGGATCATCGACGGGTACTCGGTCAGCTCGACACCGTCCTTGGCGCCCATCACTTCCGCGACGACACGGCCGATGGGGGTGTTCATCAAGGTCACGCCACACATGTTGGAGAACTCGGTGGACGATCCGAATTGCATGCTCACTTGTCCAACTCCTTGGGGATGTCGAGCCCGAGGTCCTCGAGCAGGGAACGGAACTTGTCGGTGGCGGCGTCGAAACTGGTGGCGAAGGTGATCGCCTTGTCGGCCGGCTGTGACCAGATCGGCTGCAGTGCCCGGGCGGCGTCGAGGCACCGTGGCACCCAGATCGAGAGCCAGGTGCCGAACAGCTCCTTGTTCGTCTCCCCGTGCTCGGGGTCTCGGGTGAGCAACCGGAACAGGTTGCGGGTGTAGGCGAGGTCGCGGTCGTAGTCGTGTTCGCCGGTGCCGACGATGGTGGGGGTGATGTAGTCACCGTTACCGGCGGCGATCTGCATGACCAATTCGCTGCGGAACAGAACGCCGACCAGCTGCTCGAAGACGATGTTCGAGGCGAACAGCAGCTCACACCAGTCCGGAACCGCGGTGAGCCGCTCGACGACCTCGCGGGTGGGCTGCCACTCGGGTGCGGACTGCCAGACCTCCTTGTGGGCGAGACCGTCGAAGTCCTCGGTGGCCTCGGACAGGTCGAGATTGAACAGGGCCAAGTCCTGGGCGAAGCGCATCTTGTGGGCGGCGTTCACCGCGACGGCGGTGTTGATCATGTTCGTCGGGCAGGACCGCTGGATCGAGGTGAACACGTGCAGCGCCAACCCGTTCTCGGCGTGCATCCAGGCCCCCAGGTTGCGGGAGATGAACGTCAGCCACGGGGTGTTCCAGGCGTCGTAAACTCGGGCACGCTTGGCGTTGGACAGGCACAACTCGACCTGATGGACCACCTTGGAGTTGTTGCGGAAGATGGTCTGGTCCCACTCCTCGTTCGGGTCGAGGAAGGCGTGCCAATTCGACGACTTCGCGGCCGTCCACTCCTGTGGGTAACCGCCGGGTCCGTCACCGAAGCCGTAGATCCAGCCCTGCGAGAGGTGACGGTCGGGGTCGGGCTGCACGTCGACGGTCACGTCCTCGTACATCGTCGACCGCTTCTTGGCCGGTGTGTAGTAGCTGAACGAGCGGCTGCGGGAGCTGGGGAACTCCAGCGCACCGGCTTCGGAGTCGGTGAACTCGATCTTCGGAAAGCTGCGTTGCTTGGACTCGGAGGTTGCGGTCATCTCGTTTCTCAGTTCTGTCGGTGAAGCAGGAAGGTGGTTTCCGAGGGACGTCTACTCGAAGGCGGGGCTGGTGAACTTGTCGTAGAAGATCTGGTCGTGCGGGGTGCCCTTCGCCTCGAGCAGTTCCAGGGCGGCGTCGACCATCGGCGGCGGCCCGCACAGGTACACCTCGGCCCGCCCGAGCTCGGGTTCGCTGCAGCTGACGACGTCGGTGACATTGCCGTCCTCGACGGTGATCGCACCCACCGGCGGTGGGTCCATCGATTCGGACAGGCAGGCCACGAAACTGAAATCCTTCAGTCCCTGTCCGAGTTCGAGGATCTCGTCGAGGTAGAACAGGTCCTGCGGGGTGCGGGCACCGTAGTAGAAGTGCACCTGCCGGGTGTTGCCCGTCTCGCTCATGTGCCGCAGCAACGACAGCAGCGGAGCCATCCCCGCGCCGCCGCCGATGAAGACCATTGGCAGAACGTGGCCTTCCTTGATGGTGAACGACCCGTACGGACCGGTCAGGGCGATCTCGTCACCTACCGATATCCCGTCCTCGAGCAGGCCGGCGAACTTGCCGCCGGGGTACTTCTTGATGAGGAATTCGACGTGCCCCGGCGTCGATTGGGTTGTCGCCATGGAGAAGGACCGATGCTCGTCGGTTCCCGGGATGTGCAGGTCGGAGTATTGACCAGGTTTGAATTCGTACCCAGCGGGTTCGACGGGCGCCAGTCGCAGCGACACGATGTCCTTGGTCATCGACTCGATCCCGGTCACCTGGGTGCGCACATCTTGGATGGGGACACCGCCCAGAAGTTCGTCCTCGTCGAAATTGAGCAGTTCGATCGTGCAGTCGCTGTATGCGGTTGAGCGGCACAGCAGCACGTGCCCCTCGTCGACCTCGGCGTCGTTGCACGCAAATGTCGAGTAGTTCTCCATCTGGATGTCGCCGTCGAGGACAAAGGATTTGCAGGCCGAGCAGCGTCCCTCACGGCAGCCGTGCATCAGGTGGATGCCTTGTCGGAATGCGGCATCGAGGATGTACTCGTCTTCGCCGACTTCCATCTCGATGTCGACGGGCTCGAAGTTGATTACGTGCTTGTCGGCCACGGGGGTTCTCCTGGGCTCGTGAAGTGAATGGTGAAGCGGTGGGTGGCGCCGGAGTGGCCGCGGCGCCACCCACCGGGCCTTGAATCAGGCCGGAACTGTGCCGCCGGCGCGGTACGCGGCGATGTGCGCGTTGCGTTCGGCTTCGGACATCTGGTTCAGCAGCACGTTCGGACTCTGGAAGGTGTTGCCTCGTACGTCGTCCAGAGTCCACATCTTCTTCGGGTCGTCCAGATGGAGGTGCGGCTGACCGATGAGGGTCTTACCGTCGTCGCGCACGTAACCGAGGTCCTGCACGATGTCAGCGAGATCCTTGCCGTGATGGAGGGTCTCCCACTCCCGGAATCCGGTGAGACGCCCCATGTTCGGGGTATCCCGGCCCTCGTACTCGCTGCGGAACGCGACCGCGTCGGTCCAGTAGCAAGTCTCCGAGCAGTAGGTCCGCCACTGGTCGTCGACCTTCTCCACGACCATGTCCTCGCGGATCAGGGCCGGCACCATGCAGGTCCAGCACCGGTGCGGGTACTGGTACCCGACCTCCTCGAACGCGATCGGCTTGTTACGGCCGGGGTAGGCGAGGCGGTTGTACTCCTCCCACCACTTGCCGTACTTCGAGTACCAGCCGGGGTACTTGTGCTCGAACCATTCGAAGTCCTTGTCGGTCATCGTGTCGATCCGCCAGTAGTTCACCGGCCAGCCGGTGGCGAAGAACCGGGCCACCTCGTGGACGTAGCCCTTCTCGGTGATCCGTTTCCACGACTCCTCGACCAGGTCGTGCGGGATCGTCAGGCCGTACTTCTCGAGCGGGATGAGGTAGCTGCGGTAGTAGTCGTCGTAGATCCACCGCCGCCACATCTCGGCGTAACTTTCGCGGTCCTTGCGGCGGTCCTTCGTGCCGTACTCAATGAAGGTGCCGATCGCGGCGTCGACGACACAGTGGTTGTTCCACCATGCGTACCGCAGATCCCGTTCGAGCAGCGGCCGGTTGCGCTCGTCGGCGAGCGCCATCAGCAGGATCGAATAGCCGTTGGAGATGTGCCGGGACTCGTCGGATTGCACCGAGTGGAACACCGTCGGCAGCAGGTAGTCACCGTTGGCGGCGGCCTCGTCGGGCATCGCGACGAACAGGGTGTTGGTGAACGCGGTCTCGGCGACCACGGTCAGGTAGATGTTCGCGGCAGTGATTGCGTCACCGGTGATGAACCCTTCGCCGAACTGCCGGCCGATGGTGCCCGCGTAGTTGTTCGAGAACGCCTTCTCGGTGATGTCGAACCCGGCGGGATCGATGTAGTTGTTCATGTACAGCTTCTTGAGGTTCATCTGGATCGTCGAGTGACGAACCTCGTCGATCATCTGCACCGCCAGCCCGTTGTGGATTTCCGGGTTGGGGACGGCGTCGATGGCCATCGGCATCGCTCGGGCGGCCGAGATCTCCGGGAACGGAATGATCGACAGGAACAGCTTCTGCCACTCGAGCCACCGCTGCTGCACCTGCCGGAACATGTTGCCGCGGATGGCACCGTCCATGGCGCCGTACACGCGGTTGTCCTTCTCTTCCTCCATCGGGAAGTAGGACCGCATGATCTGCTTGAGAGGATCCTTCTTCGGAGCCTTCTCGAAGGTGTAGTCGGTGCCGAACCGGGTGGCCGGGGTTGCGAATGTCGGATCCCATGACAGTTCGGTGATCTTCGCGTGGGCCTTTGTCAGGCTTTGCCTACTCAATGTGCGCCTCCTGGATCGTGAGCCGGCCGGGTGCCGGCTGTGGGGGGGACGTTGTGGAAATTGATTGAACCCCGTGACCCATCTCTCATCCGTCTCAGTGTGAGACGCAGGTCACCTTCGGGTGGGTGGTGGCTGCCTACACTTGCCCCGCGCCGCGGCAGACCATGCAGCCCTCGATCAGTCGACCCAGGAGACCCGAGCGAGTGACCCCACAGCCCACCAGCACGTCACACCACCGCACGACGCCGAAGTCGAACTCGGACTCGGACTCGGACTCGGACTCCGAGGGGGCTCCGGCCTCGAGTTCGCCTGCGGGATCGGACTACCTTCGTCTGAGTAATTGGCTCCGGGTGTCCTGGTCGCGATCTCGGCAGGCGTTGGGCGACGACGACCGGCCCGCCGCCGCGTACGTCGAGCGCGCGGCCGCCGATACGGTGCTCGAGCGCGCCGCCCGATCCGTGCTGCCCGACTTGACCACCGCCATCGAAAACGAGCCGGTATCACTGATTCTCACCGATGCGAACGGCATCGTCCTCTCCCGCACCGGTGGCGACAGCGCCTTGTTCACCGCACTCGACCGAGTCGACCTCGCCCCGGGCTTTCGCTACGCGGAGACCCAGGTCGGCACCAATGGAATCGGTACCGCGCTCGAGGTCGGCCGACCTCTCCTCGTGGACGGAGACCAGCACTTCAGTGGTCCGCTGCGGTCCTTCTCCTGCGCGGGAGCGCCGGTGACGCACCCCATGACCGGAGCGATTCTCGGTGTCGTGGACCTGACCACCGCCGCGCAGAATTCCAACACCCTGCTGCTGTCCTTCGCCACACTTGCCGCAGCCCGCCTTCGCGAGCGCATGCTCGACGACGCAACCGAACTGGACCGGGCGATCTTCAGTGCGTACCGGTCCGCATGCCGGCGCTCCAGCCGACCCGTCGTCGCTGTCGGTGACGAGGTCGTGATGATGAACTCGCTGACCCGGCAACAATTCGACTCACCAGACCAGATGGCGATCCTCGAACGCACCCGAGACATCGGCGGCGAAACGGCACCGGTCACGATCCTCACCGACCTGCCCAGCGGAACGGTCGCACGCCTGAGTTACGAGCCGGCATTCACCGGTAGCCGGCTGGCCGGAGGTGTTGTTCGGATCACGAAACAGGTTGCTTCGCAGCGTCTTTCCACTCCGAAGGTGAATGTTCCCACCCCGCCCGCGATCGCCGGTGCCAGCCCGCTCTGGCGGCACACGGTCCAGGCGGTCGTCGACGCCTGCCGACGACAGGACTGGCTCGTCCTCGACGGAGAACCCGGCGTCGGCAAGACCGCCCTGATCCGAGCGGCGCACCAACTCGTACCGGACCGCGGACTCGCCGTACTCGACGCCACCGCACTCGGCGACGATCTCCTCACCGAGGCCTCCGACGAACTCGACAGCGGATCCGACCTGGCAATACTGCACGCACACGCCCTGAACGACGCTCACCTCGCCGCGCTCGCGGACCTACTGCAGGGCCCCGAGGCGCAGGAGCCACCTCGCAGACCGTGGGTGGTGCTCACCCGGTATCCCCAGGACTCGACCGACACCACTCCACTGCTGCGCATGTTCCCCAAGTCGGTCACGGTGCCACCCCTACGGCACCACCTGGACGACATTCCGGATCTTGTGCGCAGCCTCCTCGACACCCTGGGGGCCACCGGCCTCACCCTGGCTCCAGCCGCCTCGAATCAGCTCGCGCGTCTGGCGTGGCGCGGAAACGTCACCCAGCTGAAGAAGGTTCTCGAGGACACTTGCCGGCGGCAACGGGCCGGTGTCGTCGAAATCGACACCCTGCCTCCCGCATGCCGTTCCACCACACGCCGAACGTTGACCAGGATGCAGGCGCTCGAGAGGGACGCGATCGTGGACGCGCTCGCGCTTCATGCCGGCGACAAGACGGCCGCCGCCACCGCCATCGGCATGTCCCGAGCGACGATCTACCGCAAGATTCGCGAATTCGGCATCGTGCTCTGACCGACCGTACCGCGGGAATGTCAGATTGAGACATCGCTGCGCTCTCCCTCGAGGGATGCTCTCGCCGAACCACATTCACCCGCCCAGACTCGGGTGTCAGACAGGAGAAATCGATGACCAACCCGAACGGACTCACCACAGTCGCCGGTGCGCCGGTACCCGACAACCAGAACAGCCTCACCGCCGGCGCACGCGGTCCGATGCTCCTGCAAGACGTCTGGCTTCTCGAGAAACTCGCGCACTTCGACCGCGAAGTCATCCCCGAACGCCGCATGCACGCCAAAGGTTCGGCCGCGTTCGGCACCTTCCGCGTCACCCACGACATCACCGCACACACCAACGCCGCCGTATTCTCGGAGATCGGCAAGCAGACCGAGGTATTCCTGCGTTTCTCCACGGTCGCCGGCGAGCGCGGCGCCGCCGACGCCGAACGCGACATCCGCGGATTCGCCGTCCGCTTCTACACCGAGCAAGGCAACTGGGATGTCGTCGGCAACAACACCCCCGTCTTCTTCTTCCGCGACCCCCTCAAGTTCCCCGACCTCAACCACGCGGTCAAGCGCGATCCGAAGACGAACCTGCGCTCGGCGGAGAACAACTGGGACTTCTGGACCAATCTCCCGGAGGCGCTGCACCAGATCACCATCGTGATGTCCGACCGCGGCATCCCCGACGGCTACCGGCACATGCACGGTTTCGGGTCACACACCTTCTCGTTCGTCAACGACGCCGGGGAACGCTCCTGGGTGAAGTTCCACTTCCGCACTCAGCAGGGCATCAAGAACCTCACCGACGAAGAGGCTGCCGTCGTCGTCGCCGGCGATCGCGAGTCGGCGCAGCGCGATCTCTTCAATGCAATCGAGGAGGGCAATTACCCGAAGTGGACCCTTTTCGTGCAGATCATGCCGGAAGCCGACGCCCAGACCTACCGCTATCATCCCTTCGACCTCACCAAGGTGTGGTCCAAGAAGGACTATCCGCTCATCGAGGTCGGGGAACTCGAACTCGACCGCAACCCGGAGAATTACCACGCCGACGTCGAGCAGGCGGCCTTCTCCCCGGCGAACATCGTCCCCGGCATCGGGTTCTCACCGGACCGCATGCTGCAAGGCCGGCTGTTCTCCTACGGCGACGCCGCCCGCTACCGGCTCGGCGTCAACCACCACCAGATCCCGGTCAACAGTCCCAGAGGGGCAACCCACGTCAATTCGTTCCACCGTGACGGCGTCATGCGGGTCGACGGCAACCAGGGCAGCGTCCCGAGCATCGAACCCAACTCACACGGCCGCTTCGCCGACCAGCGGAGCTACGCCGAACCGCCACTCGAAGTCGGCGTGGTCGCCGACCGGTTCGACTACCGAGCAGACGACGACAACTACTTCGAACAGCCCGGCAACCTCTTCCGCAGCATGACTGCCGAACAGCAGACGGTGCTGTTCGAGAACACCGCCCGTGCCATCACCGGAGCGTCGGCTGCCGTCATCGAGCGCCACATCGCCAACTGCACCCAAGCAGACCCCGCCTACGGCGAAGGCGTGCGAAAGGCCTGTGAAGCGCTCGGCGCCTTGTAGTTCGCGCATCCCAGCCCGTGATCTGCGCGCATCGCCGCGGATCACGGGCTGGGGTCGCACCGGCCAAGCAGTCGCTCCCGTCGTCGCGCCTATCGGACCGCGTTCGGCACCGCACCCTCACCGGAGACCGGGCCGCGTCCGTCAGCGGCCCCCCGCGGCACCGTGAAGGTGGCGGCGACGCACAGAATCGCAATCGCGAAGCAGGCGATGGTGTACCAGAGATTTCCGATGGGATCGCCGTTGCTCGTGACGCCGTCGACGGCGCCGAAGTAGCTGGGCAACGCGGTCACCCACAGAATGCCCATCACACCGAGGTACACCACACTGTAGACACGGACGAAATCGTTCGAGTAGGCGGGAACGTCCGACGTCCCCCGTCGAAGCCGTGACCACTGCCGGACCAGGATCGGAATCGCGACGAGCACGATGACGATCAGTTCGGCCGCGTAGAGAATTCCCCGGACCGTGGTGCTCTCCATTCCGAGGACCGTCGCCGGGATCGGGAGGATGAACGTGCCCGCCGACGCCAGGAGACCGATCACGATCGTGCGCCACACCAGTTCGAGTCCGGTGAAGTCCCGGCCCCGGTCGGCGTAGCGGCCCACGAAGAACTGAACGCACAGGGCCAGCGACATGGGCCACAGGGCCGCGAACACCACCACGCTCGGCAGTGGGACCGAGTCGAACATGGGCTGGTTGACCGGGTTGGTGGTCGACCATTCCCACCACCTCAGCTGCGGTCCGAGCTGGTCGAAGATCTCGTAGAACGCGTGGTGCACGAAGCCCACACAGACCGCGCCGACGAGTACCCCGTACTTCCGGAAGACGCCGAGCATCCGGACGAGCTCGAAGGCAAGCGTGGCCATCAGCGGATAAATCGCGATGATGTACAGCGGTAGCCGGCCCCACAGGAAGTCCACGGTGAACACGTTGTGCGCGAACATCGTGTCCACGTGCTCTTCGATCCCGAAGGCCGCCGGAAAGTACAGCGGTGGCTCGATGACGAACAGGTACGCCGTGGCGCCGAACCAGAGCACCAGGTTGGTCGGATCGCCGTTGCGGCGCCAGCGCAGGATCGCGAATACGAGCGCGAGCACCGACCCGACCACGATGGTGAGCTCGAGAACCGGCAGGGTCCAGTTCTCCAGCGCCGACGGGCTACGGACCTCGACGAGTCCGCCGGCCTCGGCGCACGAGAAGCCGAGCGCTGCCGAGAGTTGGTCGAAGGTGGGTGAGCAGAGGTCGGCCATCAGTTGACCACCGCCGGGACGGGATCGGTCCGGCGTTCGCGTGAGTCCGTGGTGTACCACCGGGTGCAGTCGTAGCCTGCGTCGTATCGGGCGAACCACTCGTCGGCGAGCGCGGGCAGCTTTTCGTGGGTGGGGTCGTGTTTCGGCATCTGACTACGGACGATGCCGGCCAGTGCGGTGAGCTGTTCACCGCGCGGGAGGTCGTCGAACGCACGCGGCATGACGCCTTTGCTCAGGTAGGGCGCGAACGACGTGAGCAGTTTCTGCTTCGTGCGGTGCGTGGCGAACATCGACATCGAATCGACCTTCCGCTCCCTGATCGGCACGTGCTGATTGAAGCCGGCGCAGGCGATCCGCATCACCTTCATCACATGTGCGAAGATCGACGGCGCCATCCGCATCCGGTACAGCTCTTCCCCGACAAGGGAATTGAAGATGATCATCGCGGAACTCCGGTGTTCGACCTCTTCGACGAAATGCCAGATGAACAGGGACGCGACGCGGTCGTCTCCCGGTCGGAAGAGGGTCGCGTCGTTGTCGAGCATCAGTTTGAACACCGGCGTGAAGGTTGCCTCCAGATCCGCGGTGTAGGCGAGTCGGTAGTTCAGGGTCGTCGCCTCGGTGAGGAGGTCGTACTCGCCGATCACGGCGTCCAGGGTGTTCTGGAGCCCCGGGTATCGCTTGATCAGGGCTTTGACGTGCTGGCGATGCGCGGTCGAGTGGTGACCCTCCTGACGCATGAACGCCATGGCCTCTTCTGCGACCTCGGGGTCGGTCATCCGTGGTTTTGCCTGCATGATCGCCTTGACGATCATCTTCTCGAAGCCGACGGCCAGGAACGAGATCGCATTCGACATGTTCGACCAGGCCGGGTTGTCGGGGTTCCAGAGGAACGGGACGTCCTGTTCGTCAAACGCGAAATCCATCTTTCTGGGGTGCAGGTCGGTCATGTGGGATACCTCGTCTCGTGCGACATGAGTGGGCTGCAGCCTCTGGGCAGGTAGAGACCCGAGCGTTTAATAACATACACACATCGATGGGTATGTATGATTAAGTTTCCCAAGCAACGGGTTACCGATCTGAACAATTCGGTTTTGCGCATGCCAACGAGCCTCGGTCGCGGCTCCATCAACGATGGGGTGCCGGTCACCGATCGCGATGCGGTCCCGCGCCTGTTCCGGAGACCTAGCGCTGTCGTTACTCACGGTTCGGTTGCCACCGAACCCGGAAGGAGGAGGGCGTTCGTCCCGCCTCCAGGCCCGGGTCAGTCGACGACAGCGCCCCCGGTGAGGTTGATCTCGGCCGCGGTCATCGTCGTGGTCCAGTCGGACGCGGCGAAGACGGCCGCGTTCGCTGTCGGCACAGTCCGGCGAGTGCGGCCCACGCGACGTGGGAGCCACCGAGGTTCGGGATAGCCTCCCGTCCGCCGGCCATGACGAGGATGACGCCGGTGCCGCGTCCCACCATGTGGCGTGCAGCGGCCGTGGCCACGGTGAAGCTCGTCGTGACCGCCTTGGCGACTGGCTGCATGACGTCGCCGACCCGCATGTCGACGAGCGGCGTGCCTTGGATGTCGTCGTTGAAGGTGGCGTTGAAGCAGACGTCGATGCCGCCGCTCTGGTCCGCCACCGCCGCGGCATGCCATTCAACCGCGTCCCGGTCCACCGCATCGAGAACCGCGACGTGCGCAATCCCGCCCTCGTCCCTGATGCGGTGGGCGACATCCTCGAGCGTGGCGCGCGTGCGTCCGGTGAGGTGCACCTCTGCGCCTTCCCGCGCGTACGCCCGCGCGACCGCGGAGCCGATGGCGCCACTGCCTCCGTGGACGATCGTGGTGCGGTTCTGCAGCAGCATCACTCATCCGCCTTCCGTCTCTCGCGTACCAGGGTAGGACCGCGAGAGGAAGGCCCGCGCGAGTTTCCGGACTTCATCGGCACGAGCTCGAGTGGCGTCGAGCTGCAGCTCGGGCGTCGCGCTCGGGTCCCGGACCATCAGCGACAACCGCGGGCCCGTAGTCCACGCCGGTGGAAGCGGTGGTGGTCCGGCTCAACATCGCGCACCCGGAATTCGGCGAATCCCTGGAGAGCGTCCGCGAAACAGGGCTACGGGGTGGAGGGCCAAGCGTTCGCGGTAACCTCTGAGTCCGGTGGGGCGGTGCGCCGACAGCCCTTGCATGCCGTTCGGGCCCAACGGCGCGTTGTGAGAGGTAGGGAAAGACAGTGGCTGGCAGGCGTGGGTGGGGTGGTAGTCCGCCTGGAAGTGACGAGGAAGCGTCCCGGCGAATCGTCACCGCCGCAGTCGAACTCATCAGTCGGAAAGATACGGCGATCAGCATCGCCGACGTTGCGGAATCCCTCGGCGTCATCCGTCAGACGGTGTACCGATACTTTCCCAGCACCGACGCCCTCCTACGAGCCGCAGCCATCGCCGCCGTCGCCGGATTCCTCGACCGCCTCACAGAACACCTCGTGGGCATCGAAGACCCCGCTGAAGCTGTGGTCGAGGCCGTGATCTACACACTCAACGAAGCGCCCCGCATTCCGCAGCTCGGCATCATGCTGTCCGGTTCTCATTCCCACACCGAGGGGATCACGTCCGACGAGGCCCTCACCTTCGGAATGACGATGATCAGACGCTTCGACGTCGACTGGGAGCGGCACGGCTACGACGAGCCCGCCCTGCGTGAGCTCGTCGAATATCAGCTGCGGACGATGCAGTCGTTCTTCATCTCGCCCGGAAACCCGCCGCGGAGCCAGGACGAACTGCGTGCGTACCTGCGACGGTGGGTGGGGTCAACGGTCGCCGTCCCGCGCAATCCAGCCTAGAGACCGGGCGGCGATCTGCCGCAGGAGTATGGGTACGCAGCCGCTGCGACGACCCCGGCGCGCCGACAGCCGACGGACCGCGCAGGTCACGGGCGTATCTGCGTAGCGAGGTGGGGATGGTTTCGCCCGTGCAGGCTGGCCATGCGCTGCGACGGCCGGTGGGGCCCCGAAGGAGGCTGTCCGCGGAGTCCTTCCCACTCGGGGAACGTGCCCGGACGGCGACTGGTGAGGTGCCGGGTGTTGCTGGTGAGGTCGATCAGGCACCGGGCGGCACCCTGCACGGAGAGGTGGTGCCGTCGTGCCACGTCGAGCAGTTCGTCGAACGCCTGCGCATCGCTGTAGCCCCGGCTGGTGATCAGCACCGCCTTCGCGGTGGTCAACAGTTCACGGTCGGAGGGCCCGCGGCGCCGGTCCAGGAAGCTTCGGGTGGGTCGCACGGGGTTCGGGTTCTCGGATTTCAACATCTGGCACCGTCCTTTTGTGTACGAGATTCCCCCAGGTCGCGATCTCGTAAACGCGCGTACCCGAGTGGGTCATGTGGGCATGCGGGTGGTTGGAACCCGATCCCCGGGGCGGCCCGTCTGCGCCACGGTGATGACGACGTTGCCACTCTTGTGTCCGGTATCGACATACCGATGCGCCTCGACGATGCGTTCCAGGGGATAGCTGCGGTCGATGACGATCCGCAGTTTGCCCGCTTCGATGAGCTGCTTGATGTACGCCAATGCGTCGTTCTTGCGGACGGACATACCGGTGACGACTTTCCTTCCGCCTCGGATCGAGGTCCAGAGTTGCAGCAGGTTGTTGTTCAGCCCGGATGTGGGAACGTAGCACCCGTGCTCGGTGAGCGAGCCCTTGCACCGAGCGAACGAATTCCTGCCGACGGCGTCGAAGACGACGTCGTATTCCTCGGCGTTGTCGGTGAAATCCTCTGTGGTGTAATCGATGACCTTGTCGGCGCCCAGGGACTTCACCAACTCCGTGTTGTGCGGACCGCACACTCCGGTGACCTCCGCGCCGAACGACTTGGCGAGTTGCACTGCGTAGGTGCCGACGCTGCCGGAGGCGCCGTTGACGAGAACCTTCTGTCCGGTTCGCACCTTAGCCTTGTCCCGAAGGAAGAACAGCGCGGTGGTGGCACCGTCGACGGCGGCGGCGGCCTCTTCGTAGGTCTTGTCGACCGGCTTGAGTGCGAGCGAGGCGGTTTCCGGCAGGCACTTGTACTCGGCGTAGGCGCCGATGTCGAAACCG
Source organism: Rhodococcus sp. G6(2025) (assembly GCF_058628105.1). Classification (NCBI taxonomy): domain Bacteria; kingdom Bacillati; phylum Actinomycetota; class Actinomycetes; order Mycobacteriales; family Nocardiaceae; genus Rhodococcus; species Rhodococcus sp. G6(2025). Next base: position 4,565,165 of record NZ_CP179750.1, on the reverse strand, counting down.
GTGAACCCGAATACCTGATCGCCCGGCTGGAACCGGTACACGTCCTTGCCGACGGCCTCGATCTCTCCGGCAAGCTCGAGGCCCAGGGTCCGCAGGTTCCTTCGTGGCCTTCGCAGCCCGAGGATCAACCGGCCCCAGAGCGGCTCGCCGCGGCGCATCTTGCATTCGGCTGTTGTCACCGTTGTCGCGTGGACTTTCACCAGGACTTCGCCGTCCTTGGGTGTCGGCTTCGGAACCTGCGCGAGTTCGAGTACTTCGGGTCCGCCGAACCGAGTGTGGATGATCGCCTTCATCGCGGACCTCCTCGGCGGCGCTCCAGGTCATCGCGCCTCGAACACGCTCACGGCCAAGCATAGTTCTCCGGCATCCTCGTCGTGGGGTTGTGCCGACGGTGCAGGGTGCCCACACCACACACCTAGGGTGTGTTTTCGCGCAAGGCGATCCGCGGGACCGTAGTGGCGTCGGTATATCCGGCTGCCCCTGCCCACAAGGACCGAGCGTCCCGCCGTCGATCCAGCGGCGCAAGCACCCCGGTTGGTGATTTGATGGAACACGCTGCGCGAGCGAACTACCGAGAGCATCGATCCGATCCGTTCCCGCTGTCCGCGGCGCAGCACGGGCTGTGGTTTGCGCAGCAACTCGCCCCGGACGTCCCGATCTGCATCGCGCAGTACGTCGACATCCACGGGCAGCTGGACGTCGATCTGTTCCGTGAGGTAGCGCTCGTTGCCGGCCACGAATACGAGTCGGTGTTCCTGCGCCTGGTCGACGTCGATGGTGAGCCGCATCAGGTGGTCGATCCGCCTGCCGACGCGGCCATGGGAATCGTCGACTTCCGCAGTGCATCCGACCCGATGGCCGCCGCGGAGGCGTGGATGCAGGAGAACTACACGGCACGAGTCGATTTCGAGCACGACTATCTGTGCGAATCGTCACTGTTGCGGGTCGGTGACGAGCGGCACCTGTGGTACAGCAGGATCCACCACGTCGCCCTCGACGGATACGCGGCGATGACGATGGTCAACCGTGTCGCCGCCCTGTACACCGCGGCGGTCCACGGTCTCGAGCTCGAACCGAACCGTGCAGCCGACCTGCACACCCTGCACCGCCTCGAAGGCGACTACCGGGCGTCCCACCGGTTCTCGTCCGACCGTGACTACTGGGCCGAACGTCTCCACACACGCACGAACGGCGCCTCCCTGACCGACATCGAGGCTCCACCCGCCGCCCACAGCCTGACCGTGCGCGCGGCGCTGTCGACCGATACCGTCGCACGGCTCGAGGACACCGACGGCCGGCCGGGCGCGACGGCAGCAGCCGCGTTGATCGCCGCCTTCGCCTGCTACCTCTCGCGGCGGACGGGACGGCAGGACGTGCTCGTGGACATTCCGCTGTCCGCGCGCACCACCGCTGTACTGCGCCGTTCCGGCGGCATGCTCGCCAACGTTGCGCCATTGCGGGTGCAGGTCCGATCCGACGACACCGTCGGCGACCTCGTGACCCGGGTCCAGCACGAACTGATGGGGGCAATGCGGCACCAGCGCGGCAACGTCGAGGACATTCTGCGTGACCTGGGTGTGTCCGCCGAGGCCCGCAGGATCTCGGGACCGATGATCAACGTGATGCTCTTCGATCAGGATCTCACCTTCGGGTCGCTGACCGGTGACTTCCGGATCCTCACCACCGGTCCTGTCCCAGACCTGTCCGTGAACGTGTACCGGAGTGGCACGCCGACGTCGACGATCGTCGAGTTCGAGGCCAACCCGTACCGCTACCGCGACGACGACCTGCGGTCGCATCACGCCGGCGTCGTCGAACTGATCGACGAACTGCTCGCCGCCGACCCCGGCACACCGCTCGCCGTGATCGGTGTGGCGGAGTTGGAGTGCTTGACTCCGGTGGTGGGTGGGGTGTCGGTGTCGGAGGTGTCGTTGCCGGAGTTGTTGGCGGCGTCGGTGGTTGCGGATCCGGGTGCGGTGGCGGTGGTGTGTGGGGATCGTCGGTTGACGTATCGGGAGTTGGATGAGGCGTCGAATCGGTTGGCGCGGGTGTTGTTGGGGGCGGGGGTGGGTGCGGAGTCGGTGGTGGCTGTGGCGGTGGCGCGGTCGGTCGAGTCGGTGTTGTCGGTGTGGGCGGTGGCGAAGACGGGGGCGGCGTTTTTGCCGGTGGATCCGCAGTATCCGGTGGGGCGTGTGGAGCACATGCTGACGGATTCGGGTGTGGTGGTGGGGGTGACGGTCTCGGAGGTGCGGGATCGGTTGCCGGGTTCGGTGCGGTGGGTGGTGCTCGATGATGTGGCGGTTGTGTCGCGGTTGTCGTCGGTGTCGGCGGGGGTGGTGACGGATGTGGATCGGGGTGCGCGGGTGCGGGTGGGGCAGGCGGCGTATGTGATTTATACGTCGGGGTCGACGGGTGTGCCGAAGGGGGTGGTGGTGACGCATCGGGGGTTGGCGAATGTGGTGGCTGCGCAGCGTTCGGGTTTCGGGGTGTGTGCGGGTGCTCGGGTGTTGCATTGTGCGTCACCGAGTTTCGATGCGTCGGTGTTCGAGTTGGTGTGGGCGTTGGGGTTGGGTGCGCGGTTGGTGGTGGTTCCGCCGACGGTTTACGGTGGGGAGGAGTTGGCGCGGATTCTGGTGGGGGAGTTGGTGACGCATGCGGTGTTGACGCCGACGGCGTTGTCGTCGGTTGATCCGGTGGGGTTGGGGGCGTTGGGTGCGCTGGTGGTGGCGGGTGAGGCGTGCCCGCCGGAGTTGGTTGCGCGGTGGGCTGCGGGCCGGCGGATGTTCAATGCGTATGGGCCGACGGAGGCGACGATCATGTCGAATGTCAGTGGTGGGTTGGTGGTGGGGGAGTCGGTGACGGTGGGTGGTCCGGTTCGTGGGTTCGGTGAGTTGGTGTTGGATGGGCGGTTGCGGCCGGTGCCGTTCGGGGCGGCGGGGGAGTTGTATTTGTCGGGTCCGGCGCTGGCGCGGGGGTATCGGAATCGGTCGGGGTTGACGGCGGGGCGGTTCGTTGCGGATCCGTTCGGTGGGCCGGGGGATCGGATGTATCGGACGGGGGATGTGGTGCGGTGGCGGCGTTCGGAGGGTGGGCCGGTGCTCGAGTATGTGGGTCGCTCGGATTTTCAGGTGAAGATTCGTGGTTTCCGGATCGAACTCGGCGAAATCGACGCCGCGCTGACACGGCATCCCTACGTCGGATTCGCCGTGACACTCGGTCGCACCGCCCCGTCCGGGGACACCGTCCTGGTGTCGTACGTCCTGCCGTCCGGTGACGACGAACCCGACGTCGCCGAACTGACCGACCATGTGCGCTGCTTCGTGCCCGCCCACATGGTGCCCGCGACCATCGTCATCCTCGACGAGCTGCCCCTCACCCCGGTGGGCAAGCTGGACCGGCAAGCATTGCCGGCCCCGGATTTCGCGATCGTCCGCACCGTGTTCCGCGCGTCGACCAGTACGGCCGAGCACACCGTGGCAGACGTCTTCGCCGAGGTGCTCGGACTCGACCGGGCCGGGCTCGACGACAACTTCTTCGACCTGGGCGGAAACTCGCTGAGCGCGACCCGCGCCGTCGCCCGCATCAACTCCGCGCTGGGCGTCGCCTTGGGGGTCCGGGAGCTGTTCGAGGCGCCGACGGTGGCGGAACTCGCCGCCCGTGCCGCTACCGCGGATCGCAGCACTGCGGCGCGTCCCGCCCTCACGGCGGCCCCGCGCCCGGACCGGGTGCCGCTGTCCCTCGCGCAGCAGCGGATGTGGATCGTCAACCAGGTCGACACGGCCTCGCCCGCCTACAACGTTCCGATCGCGCTGCGCCTGACCGGCGAACTCGACATCGAAGCTCTGCGCGCCGCGTTCGGCGACGTCGTCGAACGACACGAGCCGCTCCGCACCGTCTACCCCGGCTCTGCAGACGGCCCGCATCAGGTGGTGCTGCCCGCGGACCGGGTGACCCTCGACCTCACCCCGGTCACCGTGTCCGACGAGGCGGCGCTGCGCAGTGAGCTGGTGCCCCTCGCGTCGGCCGAATTCAACGTGAGCCGCGACGTCCCGATGCGCATCGCGGTGCTGCGGATCGGTCCGGACGAACACGTGGTGGCTCTCGTGTTGCACCATATCGCGGCGGACGGATCGTCGATGGCGCCGCTCGCTCGCGACGTGATGGTTGCGTACACCGCGCGTACACACGGACGTCCCCCCGGGTGGGCGCCGATGCCGGTGCAGTACGCGGACTTCGCGCTGTGGCAACGCCGCACCCTGGGCAGCGACACCGACCCGGACTCGCTGATTTCGGCGCAGCTGGACTACTGGCGCCGGACCCTCGACGGGATGCCCGAGCTGCTCGAGCTGCCGACCGACCGGCGGCGCCCGCTGCAGCGGTCCGCACACGGCGCCACCGTGCCGTTCGCGATCGGTGCGGACCTCCACAAGAAGCTGTCCGACCTCGCCCGGGACCACGATTCGACGCTGTTCATGGTCGCGCACGCCGCACTCGCCGTCCTGCTCGGCCGGCTGAGCGGCGAGACGGACCTCGCGGTGGGAACGCCCGTCGCCGGTCGCGGCGACGCGGCACTGGACGAGATGGTCGGCATGTTCGTCAACACCGTGGTGCTGCGGACCCGGGTCGCGCCCGAGAGCTCCTTCACCGACCTGGTGGCGCACGTCCGCGAGACCGACCTCGGGGCATTCGGGCACGCGGAGGTGCCGTTCGACCGGGTGGTGCAGGCGGTCGACCCGGTCCGTTCGACCGCGCACACCCCGCTGTTCCAGGTGCTGCTCGAGTTCCAGAACACCGAGAAGAGCCGCCTCGAACTGCCCGGGCTCATCGTCGAGGTCGTCGACGCCGGTGTCGAGGTCGCCAAATGCGATCTGTGCCTGACCCTGAGTGAGAACGTCGACGAAACCGGCGAACCTGCCGGAATGTCCGCCGCATTCGGTTTCGCCACCGACATCCTGGACGTGAGCACCGTGCGCGGGTTCGCGGACCAGTTCGTCCGCATCCTCGACGCGCTCACGGCGTCGCCCGACCGTCCGATCGGCGACATCGCCGTGATCGGCGCTGCGGAGTTGGAGTGCTTGACTCCGGTGGTGGGTGGGGTGTCGGTGTCGGAGGTGTCGTTGCCGGAGTTGTTGGCGGCGTCGGTGGTTGCGGATCCGGGTGCGGTGGCGGTGGTGTGTGGGGATCGTCGGTTGACGTATCGGGAGTTGGATGAGGCGTCGAATCGGTTGGCGCGGGTGTTGTTGGGGGCGGGGGTGGGTGCGGAGTCGGTGGTGGCTGTGGCGGTGGCGCGGTCGGTCGAGTCGGTGTTGTCGGTGTGGGCGGTGGCGAAGACGGGGGCGGCGTTTTTGCCGGTGGATCCGCAGTATCCGGTGGGGCGTGTGGAGCACATGCTGACGGATTCGGGTGTGGTGGTGGGGGTGACGGTCTCGGAGGTGCGGGATCGGTTGCCGGGTTCGGTGCGGTGGGTGGTGCTCGATGATGTGGCGGTTGTGTCGCGGTTGTCGTCGGTGTCGGCGGGGGTGGTGACGGATGTGGATCGGGGTGCGCGGGTGCGGGTGGGGCAGGCGGCGTATGTGATTTATACGTCGGGGTCGACGGGTGTGCCGAAGGGGGTGGTGGTGACGCATCGGGGGTTGGCGAATGTGGTGGCTGCGCAGCGTTCGGGTTTCGGGGTGTGTGCGGGTGCTCGGGTGTTGCATTGTGCGTCACCGAGTTTCGATGCGTCGGTGTTCGAGTTGGTGTGGGCGTTGGGGTTGGGTGCGCGGTTGGTGGTGGTTCCGCCGACGGTTTACGGTGGGGAGGAGTTGGCGCGGATTCTGGTGGGGGAGTTGGTGACGCATGCGGTGTTGACGCCGACGGCGTTGTCGTCGGTTGATCCGGTGGGGTTGGGGGCGTTGGGTGCGCTGGTGGTGGCGGGTGAGGCGTGCCCGCCGGAGTTGGTTGCGCGGTGGGCTGCGGGCCGGCGGATGTTCAATGCGTATGGGCCGACGGAGGCGACGATCATGTCGAATGTCAGTGGTGGGTTGGTGGTGGGGGAGTCGGTGACGGTGGGTGGTCCGGTTCGTGGGTTCGGTGAGTTGGTGTTGGATGGGCGGTTGCGGCCGGTGCCGTTCGGGGCGGCGGGGGAGTTGTATTTGTCGGGTCCGGCGCTGGCGCGGGAGTATCGGAATCGGTCGGGGTTGACGGCGGGGCGGTTCGTTGCGGATCCGTTCGGTGGGCCGGGGGATCGGATGTATCGGACGGGGGATGTGGTGCGGTGGCGGCGTTCGGAGGGTGGGCCGGTGCTCGAGTATGTGGGTCGCTCGGATTTTCAGGTGAAGATTCGTGGTTTCCGGATCGAACTCGGCGAAATCGAATCGGCCCTCCTCGGATACCCCGGTATCGATCGCGCCGTCGTGAACACCAGCGGCGACCGGTTGGCCGGCTACGTGGTCCCCGCTGCGGGTTCGCTGCTGGACACGTCCGCGGTCCTGGCGCACGCCCGTGCGCGGTTGGCCCCGCACATGGTCCCCGCGACCGTGACGGTCCTCGACGCCGTGCCGGTCACCGCGAACGGGAAACTCGACCGCGCCGCCCTGCCGGAGCCGGACTTCACCGCGGCGCGCGCCGCGTACCGGGCACCGCGCAACGCGACCGAGGAGGTGGTGGCCGCCGCGTTCGCCGAGGGGCTCGGGCTGGACCGGGCCGGGCTCGACGACAACTACTTCACCCTCGGCGGTACGTCGCTCACCGCGACGAGCGTGATCGCCCGGATTGCCGAATCGTCTCCGCGCGCCGTGCCGGTGCAGTGGATCTTCACCCATCCGACGCCGGAAGCCCTGGCGCACATGATCGCCACGGCGCCGGAGGACTCCCGGGCGGAGGATGCCGCCGACCCGTCGCTCGACGTGCTGCTGCCGCTGCGAACCACCGGAACCGGCAACCCGGTGTTCTGCATCCATCCCGCGATCGGGTTGGCCTGGTGCTTCACCGGGCTGGTGCAGCACCTCGGTGACCGCCCGGTGTACGGGCTGCAATCCCCTGCGCTGACCGACCCCGACCTGCAGGTCGACTCCTTGGAGGATCTCGCCGCCCGATACGTCCAGCGGATCCGCTCGGTGCAGCCGCACGGCCCGTATCACCTGGTCGGCTACTCGGTCGGTGGTCAGATCGCCCATGAGATGGCGGTGCAGCTCACGGAGGGCGGCGACGAGGTGGCCACCCTCGCGATGCTCGACACACACCTGACAGGAGGATACGGTCTCACAACGGAAAAGCCCACCGTGGCTGCACTTCTGGCGGAGTTCGGCGCGGTGGTCCCGGGTGACGCGGATGCGGCGGCGACCACGGATCGCGCGGTGGAGGTGCTGCGCCGCACCGGCGGACTGTTCGCAGCCGTGACCGCGGACGACCTCGACGCCGTCCACCGGGTATTCACCCAGACGGTCGCCCTCGCCCTCGCGCACCGCCCGTCGACACCGATCGACCTCGATCTGCTGTTCTTCGGTGCGGCGGACTCTGTGGATGCCCCCACCGGCGTCTCCGCGTGGAGGCCCCACATCGGCGGCGAGATTATCGAACACGCCGTTCCCGTATCGCACCAGCAGATGACGAGTCCGGAAGCGCTCGCCGGCATCGGCCCCGTCCTCGCACAGTGCGTGATGATCGCCGAGCGCCGGCTCGCCTTGTCCTAGGCGATCACGCCCAGGAGGCGCGCCGGGTGAACCCCTCCGGCCGTTCCGCCTGCAGACGCAGCAACGCCCCGCGGACCTTGGTGTCCAGTGCGATGTCGAGGACCGTCCACGCCAGCGCTGTCGCACCGTCGAGGATCGCGGCATCGGCGGCGGGACTGGCTGCGGCGTCGGCGAAGTCGGCGTTGTGCGGGATCGCGGTGCTGCCGAGCACCGCGATCGCGGGATGGATGGACGGCACGACCTGCGACACGTTGCCCATGTCGCTGGAGCCTCCGCCGAGTGAGGCGGACGTGAGTTCGCGACCGGTGGCCTGCAGGTTCTCGTCCCAGATCGCCGCGAGCACCGGGTTCTGGACCATCGGCGCGTAGGGCGGCTCCGTGGCCGCGTACGTCCACTCGCATCCGGTGGCGAGTGCGCCCGCTTCGAAGCAGGCGAGCACACGCTCTTTCACCTCGCGCCACTCACCGATCTCCGGTGCCCGCACCTCGACCTGCACCACCGTCCTGGCCGGAATGATGTTGGTGACGTCTCCTCCGTGCGATACGAACGCGTTGACGCGTGTCTTCGCCCGGAACTGCTGGCGGACCAGCCCGATGGCGTTCAGGGCGATCGTCGCCGCGGCACCGGCATTGATCCCGTGCTCGGGTGCGCCGGCGGCATGTGCGGCGCGGCCAGTGAACGTTACCTCGAATCGATCGACCGCCTGCATCCACAGCGAGGAGCAGGGCATGTCCGTCCCCGATGCACCGTGAACCATCAGCGACAGCGCCGCGTCCTCCCACGCACCGGCTTCGAGCATCGGGATCTTGCCGCCGCCGTGCTCCTCGGCGGGTGTGCCCAGCAGTTTGATCCGGAGACCGGCGTCGTCGGCGACCGCCGCGAGCGCGAGGGCCGCACCCACTCCGGCGGCCGCGATCATGTTGTGGCCGCAGGCGTGCCCGACTTCGGGCAGTGCGTCGTATTCGGCGCAGATCGCGACGGTGAGGTCGCCGGTCCCGTAGACCGCTTCGACGGCCGTGTCGAGCCCGTAGACGCCGACGGTGGTGTCGAAGCCCGCTTTCCGGAGTGCGTCCCCGACGAGGCCGGCGGCGCGGTGCTCCTCGAACGCGATCTCGGGGGTGTCGTGAATGCGGTGGCTGAGTTCGAGCAGCTCCTTCTCGCGATTCCGGACTACCTGCGCCGCAACATCCTTCAATGCTGCTGTGCGCGGCTCGGTGGTGTCGCCGACGGGGGTGGCGAGCGTCATGTGGGTGGTCCTTCCTGGTGGTTGCGAATGGGTGGTCAGACGGCGACGGCGGCGCCGCGCAGGGGCGGGGCGATGACCCCGTCGGGAAGCGGGGAGTCGTAGGGGGTCTCGGAGGTGCGGGAGGTGAACTCCTTGCGCGCCGAGGCCAGCAGTTCGGCTTCCGTCAGCAGGTCCGCCGCGGTCGCGGCCATGATCTTGGCGGCGTGGATCATCCCCTTGTGTGCGGCGGGAAGCTTGCCCTGGGCGACCATCTGCCACGAGTGGGCGGCAGTGCCGACGGCGACGCACGCCGTGGCGCACTGTACGAGGGGTGTCACCCGGCTGACGTCACCGAGGTCGCTGGACCCGGTCAGCGTCGGACGTGGCGTCCGCGCGTCGAACGTGATGATGTCGGTGTGCAGAGCGCTTCCGTCGCCCTCGAACTCACCGCCGAGGGTGCTCGCCGTGCGTCCCGATGTAGTCTCGGTGATGAACGCCGATGCGGACTCGAGGTCGCCGGCGTCGAAGGGAACCGGTCCGAGCTCGCGGAGCCGATCCTGCATCGAATCCTCGAGGACGACATTCGGCAGGATGTCCGAGCATCCGCCGTCGATCTCGATCTCGACCGTGGTCTCGGTCATCAGCGCGGCGCCCTCGGCGATCTTCGTCACACGGGCGAACAGCTCGCGCATGCCGGCCACATCCGGCGACCGCACAAGGTAGTACGCCTCGGCGCTCGCCTGGACCACGTTGGGTGAGCGACCACCGGTGTCCAGGATCGCGTAATGGATCCGGCAGTCCGAGGGCATGTGCTCACGCAGGAAGTTCGTGCCGACGTTCATCAGCTCGAGCGCGTCGAGAGCGCTGCGGCCGCGCTCGGGGGACACGCCTGCGTGGGAGGCGATGCCGGTGAAGCGGACGTAGGCCTGGATGTAGGCGAGTGTGCGGATTCGTTGCACGGTGGTGGTGTCGCCGGGGTGCCACGACACGGCGGCGTCGACGTCGGCGAACGCACCCTCCTTCACCATGAACGTCTTTCCGGCGGCGGCCTCTTCGGCGGGGCATCCGTAGTAGCGGACGGTTCCCGGGAGGCCGTTCGCGTCGAGGTAGCGCTTGACGGCGGTCGCGGCCAGGAGCGAACCACCACCGAGAAGGTGATGTCCGCAGCCCTGCCCGTTGCCGGTTTCGTTGCCGGGCTCCGGTTCCGGCACGGCACTTCCCGACTTCTGACTGAGCCCGGCGAGGGCGTCGTATTCGCCGACGATCGCGATCACCGGCGTACCACTTCCGGCTTCGGCGCTGAACGCGGTCGGGATACCGGCCACCGCCCGGCTGACGGTGAATCCCTCGGCCTCCGCGACGGCGATCTGCGCATCGACGGAAGCGTGTTCTTCCCATCGCAATTCGGGGTTGTTCCAGATGGCGTCGCTCAATGCGGTGTACTGCGGGCCGAGTTCGTCGATGGTGCCGAGGAGGTATGGATCGACAGACACTTCGATATCCTTTCGTTCGGTGTTCAGGAGAGATGTCAGGCGTGCACTTGCTCGTCGTCGGCAAGTGGGGCTGTGTCGTTCTCGGTGACGTCCGCCGGCGAGCGGAGTTTCAGTGCCAGGACAGCGGTGAGGGCGCACAGTGCCGCACACACTGCCCACACCACGTGATAGGCGCCCACCGAGGGGATCTGCTTGGCACCGGCGGTGAGTGCCGGGGTGATCATCGATGACATCACGAGGGCGAACACGGCCCCGGCTACGGCTCCCGCCGCGGTGCGGGATGTGTTGTAGAGGCCGGACGCGATGCCGACCGAATCCGGTGGGGCCTGCTGCACGATGACGGTGGGCAGCACCCCGACCACGACGCCGCCGCCCATTCCCGCGACGACGAGCCACAGAGTGAACAGGGTGACGTTCCCCGGGACGACGATCATCAGGATGTAGGAGGCCGCCGCGAGGACCGCACCCAGTGCGAGCGATCCGGGCACGGTGGCGGAGCGGGCGAGCCGGTCGCTCGTGGCCGCACCGACGAACATCGCGAGAGCGAACAGCGCCAGGATCAGGCCGGTCATCGACGCGGTGACGCCGAGCCCGTAACCGTTGGTCTCCGGCGTGGCGCGGAGGAAGAGGGCGCTGGGGGTCTGGACACCGAACAGTTGGGCGCCGAACAGCATTGCCATCAACATGGGCACCCGCATGCCTCGTCCGACCACGTCGAGGTCCACGAGCGGATGCCGGACCTGTCGTTCCACGAACACCCACACGACGAGAACCGCAGCCCCGACCCCGATGGCCGCCCACGTCAGGGTGCTCGTCCAGCCCCAGGTGTTGGCGTTGGAGACACCACCGAGCACCCCGAGCAGACCGACCGTCAGCAGGACCGCGCCGGTCCAGTCGACGGTGCCCGACTTGCGCACCGTCGTCTCCGGGACGAGGAAGTAGACCACCGCAAGGCAGATCGTCATGAGGATGGCGGGCACGAGCAACACAACACTCACGTCGCCGATCACCGAGTCGAGCAGGAAACCCGAGAGCAGGCCGCCGACGGCGGCACCCAGTGTCAGCGACCCCACCAGTCTGCCGATGCTCCGGCCCGCCGTGGCCGGGTTGCGGTCCCGCACGATCGCGAACTCGAGTGGCAGGAACGCCGCGAGCGGTGCCTGCAACGCCCGGCCGACGAGCAGCAGTTCGAACGACGGCGCGAACGCGACGAGGAACGAACCGAGCGCGACGGACGCGGTCGCGACGACGAGAAGCCGTTTGTGCCCGAAGAGGTCACCGAGTTTGGCGATCAGTGGGACGCAGGCGGCCGTCCCCAGCAGATACATTGCGCTCACCCAGTTCAAGGCGGCGGACGACGCGTCGAAACGTTCGCCGATGGCGGGCAGCAGCGGGGAGAACCACCCCTGCAGCAGGCCGCTGGCGAACTCCATGACCACAAGGAATCCGACCGCTGCCGTGGCAGCGTCGCTTCCCTGGAGGTGGCGCGAAGAACTCATGTGGACTCCAAGAGGATCAGCGGAAAGTGACTGGTGGAAGAGTGACCCGACGTGAATTCCGTCGTGTAAATTTGCAGCTTTCTCGGCACAAAAGGACCAATCATGCAGGATTACGAGCCAGATGATGTCGACTTCGGTCTCATACATGCATTGCAGATCGAGCCGCGGGCATCTTGGAAGGTGCTCGCGCCGATCCTGGCCGTTGACCCCGTGACGTTGTCGCGGCGGTATCAGCGGCTGCGCGACACCGGTCTGATCTGGGTCACCGGCTACGATGCCGGGACGCCGGGTCGTGGTGCTCTGGTTGAAATCGAATGCGCACCAGGACAGTCCGCCGCAACGGCAGAGGCCATGTCGGAAGATCCGGTGGTCGCCGGTATCGACTTCACGGCGGGCGGCCGCGACCTCCTACTCACGCTGATGGCGCAGGATTCGGCGGAGACGTCGCAGTTCCTGCTTCATCGGCTCGGGGAGTATCCGGAGATCCGGCGAGCCCGGACCCACCTCATCACCGAGGTGCTCTTCGAAGCCGGGAACTGGCGGCTGCGCACGCTGTCCGCGGCACAGGCCGCCCGGGTCCCCGGCCCCCGGCCGCCGCGCCCCCGCGCCGCACGGACCGTCTCACCCGACCTGAAACGCGTGATCCATCACGAACTGGGCATCGACGGCCGCGCGGCCACCACGGCGATCGCCGAACGCGCCGGCGTCAGCAATCAGCGCATCACCGACGCGATCGCGACGATGCGGCGAGACGGATCGCTCCTGCTGCGCACCGACATCGCCCGGACCTACTCCGAGTGGCCGATCTACGCCTGGTACTTCATGCAGGTTCCCGCGCCGCTGATCGAACGGCTGAGGACGTCGCTGGGCCGGATCGAGGAGGTGCGGTTGGCGGTACTCGTGGCCAGCGAATACAACCTGATCATGGCCGTCTGGTTGCGCACCCTGAACGACGTCCACCGGTTCGAACTGCTCCTCGAGAAGATCTTGCCTGGATCGCGGGTGGCGGACCGGTCGGTGGTCATTCAGATCGGGAAACACCTGGGACACATCCTGGACGAACAGGGGCGGGCCACAGGACCAGTAGTCCCTGTGACGCCACCGGGTAGGGCTTGAACACCCCGCTCTCTAGTGCCAACCCGTGGCCGGGCCGGCACCAGAGCGCGTTGTCTCAGTGCGAGGCTTGACGCTGATGCTTGCACCGCGGCTGGACAATTCAGATCCGAGCGATCCCTCGCACCGCCAGATGATGAGGCAGTTCGTCCTGCCTGCCTTCCTGCCGTAGTTCCAGCCGCCGTTCGCGGCGTCCCTCGCGGTCTCAGTTGCCGGCGGGCAGCAGGGAAGGGACGAGGAAGGCGCGTAGCTTCTCGCGGAAGCGTTCCAATGAGCCGGTGCCGCCGTTGAGTTGGCTGATGCACATGATCTCGAGTTCGGAGATCCACTCGCAGAGCAGTGCCAGATCGACGTCGGCGCGGATGTCGCCGGCCTCCTGGGCGTCGCGCAGAATCGGCTCCCAGAGTTCGCTCGTGAGTTCGACGGCCTTGCCCGACGTGGTCAGCAGCGAGTTCGCCAGTGTCATCTCCGACGGCGAAACGAGCAGGTGAACCATGGGGTCCCGGAGACCGCTCTCGACGTTGTTGCAGATGCCCTCGACGAGGCGCTCCTCGATGGTGGGCCACTTCGCGATGAAGGCCCGGGCCGGCTTCATGTTCTTGCGCGCGCGCCGCGCGACGGACTCGATGATCAGACTCTCGCGGTCCGAGAAGTATCTGTAGACGGTCGCGCGGGACATATCCGCTGCGCGAGCGACGTCTTCCATGGTCGTCTTCGTGATTCCGAAGCGTTCGAAACACGTCTCCGCTGCGGTGAGGATCGTCGAGCGGACGTCGGTCGCGGGGTCGTTTCCAGTCCTTGCAGCCACCAGTAGACAGTACCGTCATCAATTTGGGTGAGACGCTAGACAAGCAATGTCTCATGTGCCACTCTCGGTGTATGGAGCGCGAAGACAAGATCACCCTCACCGAGCGACTGATCGCACATGTCGACAACAACAGCACCGACTACGCGGATGACCTGCTTCGAGTGCCGTTCTCGGCGTTCAACGACCCCGAACTCGCCGAACGCGAACGTAAGGTGGTCCGGCGACTGCCGCACATCGTCGCGCACGTCGACGAGCTGAAGAAGGCCGGCGACTTCGTCACGACCGAGCTGATCGGCACACCGCTGCTGGTGGTGCGGCAGACGGACGGCAGCGTCAAGGCCTTCTCCAACGTCTGCAGGCACCGGGGTGCAAAGGTGGAGTTCGAGGAATCGGGTTGCAAGCGCATCTTCAGCTGCCCGTATCACAACTGGGCGTACGGCCGCGGCGGCGATCTGCGGGGGATGCCGCACTCGGAAGGCTTCGACGGCATGGACCGCGCGCAGTACGGGCTCGTGGAATTTCCCTGCGAGGTACGGCACGGCCTGGTCTGGGTGGTTCCGACGGTCGGGGCCGATCTCGACATCGCCGCGATCCTCGGCGCCAAGCACGACGCGGAGGTGACGGCGACCGGTATGGCCGAGTCGTTCCAGGTGCGCAAGGAGACCTGGAAACTCGACATGAACTGGAAGATCGCCGTCGACGGCGTGCAGGACTCGTACCACCTGTGCCAGTTGCACACCAAGACAGTGTGCAACTACCTGGAGGGGAACATCACGGCATACGACCTGGTGGACCGCTCATGGCGAATCGTCGTCGCGCGCAAGTCGATCACCGAGGTTCGCGGCGCCGATCCCGACTCGTTCGACGTCCGCAACTACTCCCTCGCGAACTACACGATCTATCCGGGCACCATGCTCGTGACGGAGCCCAATCACTTCGAGATCTGGACGATCGTTCCCGACACCGAAGATCCCAACGTGTCGTACTGCACCATCCGTCTGCTCTCCCCAAAGGAGCCGGAGACCCCGCGCGAGAAGCGGATTCTCGACAAGAACTGGGAACTCCTCATGGAGACCCTGCACGCCGAGGACTGGTTCGTCACGAAGACGATCACCGCCAACGCGGCGCACGGGCAGGTCGACGAGCTGATCTACGGACGGAACGAACTCCCCGGTCAGGTCTTCCACAAGATGATCACCCGGGATGCCGAGGAGGTCGCGCGTGAGGAGGCCGCGGTCGGCGGTGCGAAGTGACGTCGGACGACCTGCGTCGATCGTCCCCGGCTCCCGGGGTGTTGCAACTCGACCTAGCTCGCCCCGACGTGCACAACGCGATCTCGCTCGGTTTGCAACGTGAGCTCGACGCCGCGCTCACAGAGGCGGCACACGACCCGGACGTTCGGGTGGTGGTACTGGCGGGGGAGGGCGCAGCGGCGTTCTCCGCCGGATACGACCTGAAGGAACTCCGCGCGATGACCCCGGACGCCGGAGTCCTGAGCATGCTCGAACGAGAAGAGCTGCTGTGGCGGTACTTCACGTTCCCCAAACCGACGGTCGCCGCAGTCCACGGGATGGCCTACGGCGCGGGAACCCTGCTCGCGGTGTGTTCGGACCTGCGGGTGGGCGGCCCCGGCACCCGCATCACCGTCACCGCGGCGAAGTACGGCGGAGCCAACCTGACCTGGGTCCTCGACCAGCTGATCGGCGCCGGGCCGACCCGCGATCTACTGCTGACCTCACGAGCAGTGTCCGGCGAGGAGGCCTTCCGGATGGGGCTCGTCTCCCGGTACGCGGCTGACGGCGACGTTCTCGGTGCCGCACTCGAGGCGGCCGAACAGATCGCGGCTCAGCCTCCCGAGTCGATGCGCGAGATCAAAGCGCTGCTGCTCGACGGGCCGGGGCAGGGTCTGCGGAGCCGATACGACCGGGAAAACGTCGTGTCGCGCACGACCCTTCGACCCCGCCCGGTCGAGGAGATGTTCCGCTCGTACTTCGGAAGCCGCGCAGAGTGATTCGCAGTTCTTCCCGCCAGCGAAAGTGAGATCCGGATGGACGCCACCACTGTCTCGACTACCGACGACATCTGGAGTCCCAGCTGGGACGACCCGTTCGAACCGACTACCGACCGTGACGACGAGTTCGCGGAACTGACCGACGCCCTGCGCGCGGTGCAGGAGGCCGTCACCCGCAGCCGGCCCACCCCGGACGCGGCGGGCCGGACAGCGCGAACGCTCCGTGACCTCGCGGCCCGACTGGCAGCGTTCGAGGTCGGCGAGGACGAGCAGATCTCCGGGCGCCGCTGGGACCTTGCGGGGCGCGGGCAGACCCTCACACCGGCTCTCCATCTCGACGAGGTGACCGACAACCGGGCGCGCGGGCGCGTTCTCGTCGGCAGATTCCATTCCGGCCGATACGCGATGAACGGTGGCGTGACACCGCTGATCTTCGACGAGATCCTCGCGCGTCTCGCCAACAGCTGCGGCAGACCGTGGGCCCGCACGGCGTACCTGCACGTCAACTATCGGGCGCCCGCGCCACTCGACGTCGAATTGCGGGTGGAGGCGGAGTTCGCCGGCCAGGACGGCCGCAAGCGGTTCATGCGCGGTGCCATGCATCACGGAGACGTCCTCGTGGCCGATGTCGAGGGACTCTGGATCGAACTGAAACCCGAACAAACACAGAATGTCTCGCTGGCCGTGGGTCGGGGAGCGGAGGAGAATTCATGAGTGGGTACTCGCTGTTGGACGGCGTGCGGGTCCTCGAGGTCGCCCAGTTGGCCCCGGCGTCGCTGGGTGGGCACCTCGCGGACCTCGGTGCCGAGGTGATCAAGGTGGAGTCGGGGCCGCTCGGCGACCCGGTCCGCGTCGGTGGCAGCCGGGCGATCGGCGAACCTGACGGACCGGCGTTCATGCACCTGCGATGGAATCGCGGCAAGAAGTCCGTCGCGCTCGACCTGCGCAGCCCCGAAGGCAAGCAGGCCTTCCTCGACCTCGCCCGCTCGTGTGACGCCGTCGTCGAAGGTATGCGCGGCGGCTATCTGGACTGGCTCGGAGTCGGCTACGAGCAACTGCGCCAGGTGAATCCGAAGATCGTGCTGTGCACGGTGTCGGGTATGGGCACCGACGGCCCGTACCGGGCTCTGGGTACCGGCGGTCCGGTGTTCGACGCCTACGCCGGGCTGCGCGAGGTGAACACTCCCGCAAAGCCGCCGGCCGAGGGCATGGCCGGTTCCACCACGCCGCCGATCGCGATGTACGCCCTCGGCGCGTACGGGGCGATGGGGCTGCTCGCCGCACTGCACAAGGCCGGAGCCACCGGTGTCGGCTGCCACGTCGAGGTGTCGGGCATCGACGTCGCCGCCGCGTGGATGCCCGACCTGGTGGATGCGGAGCTGAACAGGGACCGCTCGATGCCGCGTCCGTCCTGGCTGCCGGACGGCCGGCTGCCCGACTGGCCGCGACTCGAGGCCTACCGCACCAGTGACGGTGAGGCGATCCTGTTCGGGTCGCACGTGGAGAAGTTCTGGCACAACTTCCTGGTCGCAATTGGGCGTCAGGACCTGATCGGCGTCGACCTCACCAGCACCGACGCGGGCGCCGCCGCCCGTGCGGACCTCGTGTGGCGTGCGCTGACGGAGATCTTCGCGCAGCGCACCCGCGCCGAGTGGGTGCAGCTGTTCCTCGAACACGGCATCGCGGGAGGTCCGGTCAACAGCGTGGCCGATATGCTCGCGGACCCGCATTTCCAGGCGCGGGAGAACACCTACCGGGTCGACTACCCGGGGGTCGGTGAACTCGAATTCGTGGTCAGCCCGGTGCGGGTCGCCGGGGAGAAGTTCGCGCCCGCGCTGCCACCGGTTGTCGGTGCCGACACCGCGGAGGTGCTGCGGTCGGTGGCCGGGTACGAGGATGCGCGGATCACCGCGGCGATCGACCCGAGAACGCCCCGACACGAGGCGCCACCCGCTGGCTGACCGGGCGTATCCCACAGGAGAACGACACCCACACGAAATATATTGTGTGGGTGTCGTTCTCGTGTGATGGTCCGGTTCTGAGGGGTGCCCGAAATTTCCGGATCGAGCATTGCGCCATTCGCCTATAACTGTTAGGTTTGCCGCACATGAAGTGAGGGTGGTCACACCCGGCTGACGAGCACGAGGAGCACAGATGAATCTCGCGGACCTGACCCGGTTCTGGGGTAAGACGCGTTCGCAGCAGCAGGCGATCGTGTTCGGGGACACATCGCAGACCTGGGCCGAGGTCGACGCGATCACCGACGCACTCGCCCGCGGGCTCGCGGCCCGCGGCGTCCTCAAGGGCGACCGGGTTGCCGTGATGATGCTCAATCGCCCCGAACTCGCGCACGTCATCCTGGCGACCCTCAAGCTCGGCGCGATCAGCGTCCCGCTCAACTTCCGGCTCACCGCCAAAGAGCTGGCACCGATGGTTGTCGACTCCGCGCCGCGCGTGGTGATCGTCGAAGACGGCTTCGCGCCGCTGCTCGAGGTCGCCACCGAACAGGCGGAGTTCGAGACCTACGCGATCGGGGGCAGTGCCTATCCGCCGTACGAGCGGCTGATCGACCCCGGAACCGCGCCCGTCGTCGCCATCGCCGCCGACGACCCCGGCTTCATCTGCTACACCTCGGGTACCACCGGCGTGCAGAAGGGCGCGCTGATCACCCACCGCAACGCGATGACTCCCGGCATCTCGCAGTCGATCACCTTCGGCTTCTCGCAGCAGGACCGGGTGTTGTGCTCAGCTCCGCTGGTGTACACCGGCTCGGTCCTGTCGATCTTCATGCAGCTCGTCGTCGTGCCCGGCGCGACGATGGTGCTGTTGCGCGAGTACGACCCGGAGATCGCCCTCGACACGTTCGAGCGCGAGCAGATCACGGCAACCACGACCGTCCCGGTGATCTGGGAACGGATGACGATGCTGCCCGACTTCGGCACCCGCAAACTCGCGAAGTTCACCTTCGCCGGCACGGGTGGCGCGCCGGTCAGCCTGGACTTGCTCGACTTCTACCGTTCACACGGCATCCCGCTCACCCAGTGCTACGGCCTGACCGAGGCGTCGGGCATGGTCTCGACCCTCGCCTACGAGGACGCCGTGTCGCGGCCCGGCTTTGCCGGGCTGCCGCTGGTCGGCACCCACATCCGGATCGGTGAACCGGGAGTCGACACCCCGGCCGGTGAGGTCGGCGAGATCCTGGTCCGGGGCGAGCACGTGCTGCGGGAGTACTGGAACAAGCCCGAGGCCACCGCGGCGACCGTCGGCGACGGGTGGCTGCGCACCGGCGACCTCGGCATGCAGGACGACGGCGGATTTCTCAAGATCGTCGATCGCAGCAAGGACATGCTGATCTCCGGCGGCCTCAACGTCTACCCCGCCGAGATCGAGAAGGCGCTGCACGGCATCGACGGGCTGGTCGATCTCGCCGTCATCGGCGTCAAGGACGACCGGTGGGGCGAGGTGCCGATGGTGGTGTTCCACAGCGAGCGTCCCGCCGCCGACATCGTCGCCGACATCGCCGAGGTCGCCGGCGAGAACCTGGCGAAGTTCAAGCGCCCCCAGCACGCCGTCGCCCTCGGCGAGCCGCTGCCGCGCACGTTCTCCGGTAAGCTCGCCAAACCGTCTCTGCGTCAACGTTTCCCCGAGGTTCCTGCCGACGCACTCGCGGTCGACGGCACCGTCACACCGGTCTGAAGCATGTCTTCGAGGCACGCCTTCGGCTTGCCCATCCAGCTCGAGGCTTCATCCCCCGCGGTTCCCCCACCCGAGAGGAATACACGTCGTGGCCCCCACTCGTGAAGTCGACATCTCCCAACTCATCGACACCGCACCGGTGTCGGCCCTCCAGAAGCGTGCCATCGCACTGTGCCTGGCGCTCGCGATCCTCGACGGCATGGACGCCCAGCTGATCGGATTCGCGATTCCCGCGTTGTCCGAGGACTGGGGCCTGTCCAAGGCCTCGTTCGGACTGCTGCTGGCGCTCAGCAGCGGCGCGATGGTCGTGGGCAGCCTGCTGTTCGGTCCGATCGCCGACCGGTGGGGCCGGCGCCGGGTGATCCTGCTGTGCACCGTGTTGTTCTCGGTATTCACGCTCGCGTCTGCCTTCGCGCCGTCGGTGGGTGTGCTGATCGTGCTGCGCATCCTCGCCGGCATCGGGCTCGGTGGCGTCACCCCGAACCTGATCGCACTGACCAGCGAGTACAGTCCCGCGCGCAGCCGCTCCACCATGGTCACCATCGTCGTTGCCGGCATGTCCCTCGGGGGATTCCTCGGCGGACTCGCTGCCGCTCAACTGATTCCGGCGTACGGGTGGCAGTCGATCTTCGTGGCCGGCGGCGTTCTCCCACTGTTCGTGGCGGCGCTGGCGTGGGCCGGGCTGCCGGAGTCGGGCAAGTTCCTCGCGGCCCGCGGTGATCACGTCGGCGCCGCGAAGATCCTCTCGGCGATCGCCCCGCAGGCCGGCATCAACGGTGCGGTGACGTTCACCGTGGACGCCGTGGTGGCCAACCGGTCGCCGATTCGGGAACTCTTCGCCGGTGGCCGGGCACTGGACACGATCCTGCTGTGGGTGGTGTTCGTCATCAACTTCCTCGTGATCTACTTCCTGTTCGGGTGGATGCCGTCGCTGTTCAGCCAGGCCGGGCAGAGCGCGTCCAATGCGATCCTCGCCGCGGCGCTGTTCAACCTCGGCGGTATGGCGGGCGCGCTGTCCATCGGGTGGATCACCGACCGGGTCGGCACCGCATGGGCGCGGTCCCGGGGCTCGGACGCCGCCTACGCGGTGGTGATGGCCGGATACACGCTCGGGGCACTGTTCATCGGCGCCGTCGCGATGTTCTTGGCGAACTCCACCCTGCTGCTCATCACGATCTGCATCGTCGGATTCGGGATGTCGGGAAGTTCGGCCGGCATCATCGCGATCGCCGCCTCGATCTACCCGGTTGCGGCACGCTCGACCGGGATCGGCTGGGCCATGGGGGTCGGGCGGATCGGATCCATCGCCGGGCCGACCCTCGGTGCCGCCCTGATTGCGGCCGGAATGGACGCCCGCACCATCTTCCTGCTCATGATCGTGCCCACCGCCGTCGCCGTCCTCACCCTCGGCGGGTTGTTCGTCCGAGAACGTCTGCGCGGACGCACCGGGGCGGGGGTCGCGGAACCGGCGGCCGCACCGGCCGAGGCGCACTGAACCGATGCCACCCGTCACGTCCCGGCGTACCTCGTTCTGCAGGCTGTGTGCCTCCTCGTGCGGAGTCCTGCTCGACGTCGAGGACGGGCGGATCACACGGGTCCTCGGAGACGCACAGCACCCGATCTCCGGTGGTTACACCTGCCCCAAGGGACGCCGCGGCGGCGATCTGGCCCACGGCCCGGACCGGCTGACCACCTCGATGCGCCGCACCGGCACCGGCACGCACGAGCCGGTGCCGGTGGCGCGGGCGACCGCCGACATCGCGGACCGGTTGCGCACCATCGTGGACCGCCACGGACCGGATGCGGTCGCACTGTTCATGGGAACGCAGCAGAACTTCGCCGCACTCACCCCGCCGATGGCCCGGGCCTGGTTCCGGGGGACCGGCTCACACAAGCTGTTCTCCACGATGACCATCGACCAATCCGCGAAATGGGTTGTCGCCGAACGGATGGGAACATATCTGGGCGGCAGGCAGCGGTTCGAGGACGCCGATGTGTGGTTGCTGGCCGGTACCAACCCGGTCGTGTCCGCCAACGGCGGCGACGGGGACGGCGCGGTGGTGCAGAACCCGTCCGTCACCCTGCGGGCCGCCCGGGAACGGGGACTGCGGCTGATCGTCGTCGACCCACGACACACCGAAACCGCGGCCTTGGCCGACGTGCACCTGGCGCCCCGGCCGGGAACGGACGCCGTCCTGTTCGCCGGCCTCCTCCACGTCGTCCTGACCGAACAGCTCCACGACACCGACTTCTGTCGCCGGTACACCGCCGATCTCCCGGGACTCGTCGACGCCGTAGCCGACGTGACTCCCACGGTCGTACACCGGATCTGCGGCGTCCCCGCCGACCGGGTCCGTGCCGCGGCCCAGGTATTCGCGGGCGGGAGCCGGGGGATGGCAACGAGCGGCACCGGGCTGTGCATGGGCCCGCATTCCAACCTCGCGGAGCACCTCGTCGCCGCTCTGAACGTGGTGTGCGGCCGGTACCTGCGCGAGGGGGAGCGGGCCGACGACCGCGCCGTCCTGACCCGGCACGCGCCCGCCCGCGCGGAGGTCGCCCCGCCCGCCCGGGCCTACGAGCACGGTTTCCGCAGCCGCATCGGTGGAGTGCGGGCGATGCGCGGTGAGCTGCCGTCCGGCATCCTCACCGACGAAATCCTCGAACCCGGCCCCGACCGGGTGCGGGCGCTGATCGTATCCGGCGGCAACCCGGCCGCGGCTCTCCCCGACCGAGCGAAAGCATTGCGCGCATTGCGATCGTTGGACCTGCTCGTGTGCATAGACCCGCGCATGTCGGACACCGCACGGCTCGCGCACTACGTTATCGCGCCGACCACGATGTACGAACGCGCCGATCACACCGCGATCATGGAACCGTTCTTCCCCCGCCCCTTCGCGCAGTTCACCCCCGCTGTCCTGCCGGCGCCGCCTGGCGTCGTCGACGACTGGCGGTTCTTCCTCGACCTTGCCGCCGCCTCCGGGCAGCCGGTCAAGTTCGCCGGCCGCATACTCGATCCCGACGCGCCGCCGACGTCCGAGCAGATGCTGGCGATGATGGCCGAACGGGGACGCGTCCCGTTCGCCGACGTGGTCACCGCCCCGCACGGACACCTCGCCGGGGCAAGTGGTGCAGTGGTGGGTCCGGCGACGGAGGACGGTGCCGGGCACCGCCTGATGTTGTTGCCCGCGGACGTGCGCGCAGAACTCGTCGCGGCGCTGACCGACCGAGTTGTCACAGAACAGTTTCCGCTACTCCTCACGGTCCGCCGGATACGCGAGGCCGTGAACTCCACCGGCACCCGCGTTCCGGGGCTCGTTCCGGGCGGCACCAACCCGGCAAGCCTGCACCCGGACGACCTGACCGCACTCGGGATCACAGACGGACAGGTAGTGACCGTGCGCTCGGCGGCAGGACGCCTGCGCGCGACCGCGCGGGCGGACCGCACCCTCGCCCGCGGCACCGTGTCGATGACGCACTGTTTCGGCAGCGTCGACCCGCGGGACGACGCCGGGGTGAACGTGAACGCGCTGACCGGAACCGGTGCCGGAGTGCAGGCGATCAACGCGATGCCGACCATGACCGCCGTGCCCGTCGCGGTCGGGGCGGTCGCACCCGAGGAGGAACTCTCATGACCATCGCCGAACCGAAAGCCGGACATCGCATCTGCCCACTGTGCGAGTCGACCTGCGGGCTACTCGTCGAGCTCGACCGGCGCACCATCGTGCGGGTCGCACCGAACCCCGACGACGTGCTGAGCGGCGGGCACAGCTGCGCGAAAGGCCTCGGCCTCGGCCGCATCGAGAACGACCCCGACCGGATCCGGACACCGCTCCTGCGCACCGCGGGCGGCGGATTCCGCGAGGCCACCTGGGACGAAGCGTTCGGCGAGATCGAGCGGCGACTGCCGGAGTTCGTCACCGGCGATCCGGGCAGCTGCGCGATCTACCACGGCAATCCGGCTGCCCACCACCTGGATTCGACGTTCTACCTCGGTGAGTTGATCGGCGCCGTCGGCACCCGGAACATCTACTCGCCGGCGAGCGTCGACACCTGGCCGAAGAACCTCGCGCACATGCTGCTGTACGGCACCGGGCTGGGGATGAGTCTGCCCGACCTCGACCGCACCGACTACCTGCTGATCCTCGGCTCGAATCCGATGGTGTCCAACGGCAGTACCGTCACCGCACCGGGAATCCACCACCGGCTGCAGGCGCTGCGCGAGCGGGGCGGCACCCTCGTCGTGGTGGACCCGGTACGCACCCGCACCGCCGAGGTCGCGGATCTGCACGTGCCGATCCGCCCCGGCACCGACGCCTTGTTTTTGCTCGGCGTGCTGTCCGTGATCGCGTCCGAGGGACTGTCCAGACCCGGGCGGGTGCCGGACGTGGTGGACGGCCTCGGCGCCGCCCTCGCGATGGCGGCGGAATTCGAGCCCGACGCCGTTGCCGCGGCGTGCGGGATCGACGCCGACGTGATCCGCTCAGTGGCTCGTGGGTTCGCGGGAGCAGCTGTGGCGGTGGCGCATTCGCGGATCGGTACCTGCATGCAGGAGTTCGGCACTCTCGCGAACTGGCTCGTCGAGGTGCTCACGATCGTCACCGGCAACCTGGACCGGCCCGGAGGGGCGATGTTCGCATTGCCGCCCGCGGGCGGGCAGAACACCTGGCCGGTGACCAGGACGCCGAAGTTGATGTTCGACCGGTGGCGGTCCCGGGTACGCGGCCTGCCGGAGGCGATGGGGGAGCTGCCCGCGGTATGTTTCGCCGAGGAGATCCTCACGCCCGGGCCGGGCCGCACCCGGGCGCTGATCACCCTCGCCGGGAACCCCGCCCGGTCCCTGCCCAACAGCGGCGCGATCGAGGACGCGCTCGGTGTGCTCGAGTTCATGGTGTCGGTGGACTGCTATCTCAACGAGACCACCCGCCATGCCGACGTGATTCTGCCCCCGCCCCCGGTAACAACCCGAGGCCACCACGACGTCACGCTCGCGCACTTCCAGATTCGGAACGTCGCCCGCTACACCCCACCCTTGCTGGACCTCGCCGACGGCGAGATGGCGGAGTGGCAAATCCTGCTGCGGCTGGCCGCGATCGCGAAGGGAACGCCGGACCGTCCGGTCGGCGAGATCGACGACGAGGTGGCCGCCGTCGCGGCCCGGCGCGCCGCGAACCTCGTCGGCTGCGAAACGGGACGGGTGATGGACGCCGTGGCCAGCCGCCGCGGCCCGCAGCGACTGCTGGACCTGCGTCTGCGCAGCGGACCCTACGGTGACCGGTTCGGGCTCGACCCGGACGGGTTGACTCTCGCACTGCTGGAGGACAACCCGGACGGCATCGACTACGGGCCGCTGGCGCCGCGTGTCCCGGAGGTGCTGCGCACACCGGATGGGCGGATCGACCTGATGCCGGACATGGTCGTCTCCGATCTGCCGCGGCTGCGAGCGAGCGTCACGAGGGCAGCACCGGATCTGCTGCTGATCAACCGGCGTCAGCGTCGCGGCATGAATTCGTGGCTGCACAACGCGCTGCCGCAGACGGACGGCGGCCAGTGTGCGCTGCTGATCAGCCCACCCGACGCGGCCGAGCAGGGTCTGGTGAACGGCGACCGGGTCGCGGTCACGTCCAAGGTCACCACCGTGACGGCCGAACTGCGGATCGACGACACGCTGCGCCCCGGTGTGGTGAGCATGCCGCACGGGTGGGGCCACGACGGGCCGGGCCTGCGGACCTCCCGGTCGGCCTCGGTCCCCGGCAGCAACTACAACGCCCTGGTGGACGACACCACCGACCTCGAGGCGCTCACGGCGTCCCCGATCTTCAACGGCGTCCCGGTCACGGTGACGCGCACGAGCGAGGAGCATCCCTGATGGCGTACGTGGTCACCCAGAACTGCTGTAACGACGCGACCTGTGTCGCGGTCTGCCCGGTCGACTGCATCCACCCGACCCCCGCGGAGCGGGAGTACCAGCGCACCGAGATGCTGTACATCGACCCGGGCGCCTGCATCGACTGCGGCGCCTGCTCCGACGTGTGCCCCGTGGATGCGATCGTCCCCGGCGACGCACCCGCCCCCGACATCGACCGGTACCGGGACATCAATGCCGAGTACTTCCAGCGCAATCCACGCAGCATTGCGCCAGGCGCGCACGTGCAGCCGCTTCCGCTCGCCCTCGCGACCGCCGGCGTCGCCGACCCCCCGGCGATGCGAGTGGCGATCGTCGGATCCGGACCGTCCGCGTTCTACGCCGCCGAGGAGCTGCTGGCCCGACGCGACATCGCCGCCGAGGTCACCATGTTCGAACGGCTGCCCGTGGCCGGCGGACTCGTGCGGTTCGGCGTCGCGCCCGACCACTGGCACACGAAGACGGTCGACCGGGTGTTCGGCCGCACCGCGCGTCGTGACGGCTTCACGTTCCATCTCGGCGTCGAGGTCGGGAAGGATGTGACGATCGACGAGGTGCTGGCCCACCACCACGCGGTGATCCACGCGTCCGGCGCAGCGGGTGACCGGCGCCTCGGCATTCCCGGCGAGGACCTGCCGGGCAGCTACGCCGCCAGGGAGTTCGTCGCCTGGTACAACGGTCACCCCGATCACGCCGATCGCGTCTTCGACCTCACCGCGTCCCGCGCCGTCGTGGTCGGCAACGGGAACGTCGCGCTCGACGTCGCCCGTATCCTCGTCTCCGACGTGGAGACCCTGCGCCGCACCGATATCGCCGATCACGCCCTGACCGCACTGTCCGACAGCCGGATCGAGGAGGTGGTGGTGCTCGGCCGACGGGGACCCGAGCACGCGGCCTGCACCACCCCGGAACTGCTCGCGCTCGGCTCGCTGCCCGGGATCGAAGTCCTCGTCGACGGCCCGGTTCCGACAGGTCCGGACGCGCCGACCAAGCTGCGGATCCTGGCCGACTACTCCCGGCGGGAGCCGACACCGGGGAACAAGCGCATCGTGCTGCGCTTCGGCACCACTCCGCAGGAGGTGGTAGGGGACGGGCGTACCGCCGCCCTGATCGTGACCGGCACCGACGCAGGCACCGAGGACCGGATCGAGTGTGGTCTGGTACTGCGGGCGGTCGGGTACCGCGGACTGCCGATCGCCGGCCTCCCGTTCGACGAGGCCGCCGGAACCGTCGCGAATGTGTCGGGCCGCGTCACCCTGCCCGACACGGGGCAGGCCGTGGCCGGCCACTACGTGGCTGGCTGGATCAAGCGCGGCGCGACCGGGGTGATCGGCACCAATCGCTACTGCGCGGCGGAGACCGTCGAGGCCCTCCTCGCCGATCACCGTGCCGGACTGCTCCCCGCCCCGACCGGGACCTCCGCAGACCTGGCGGCGCTGGTGCGCGAACGCCGACCCGACGCGCTCGGCGGTGCGGACTGGCGCGCGATCGACCGCTTCGAGCGCGAGCGCGGCCGCGAGGCAGGCAGGCCCCGCATCAAGATCGTCGACGCCGGGCAGGCGGCTGTCGTCGCGGGAGTGGCAGTCCGATGACCCCGAAGGACACGACCCAGGTGCACACGTTCTGCCGCATCTGCGAACCGGGATGCGGCCTGCTCGCCGACGTCCGGGACGGCGAGGTGGTCCGGTTGCAGCCGGACCGGGATCATCCCGTGCACCAAGGGTTCTCCTGCCACAAGGGCGTGCACTACCTGCAGGTCCACTCCGATCCGGACCGGCTCGACCGGCCGCTGAAGAGGACCAATCCGCGGAGCGAAGAACGCGGCGACTTCGAACCCGTCGACTGGGATGTCGCGGCGCGCGAGATCGCCGGCAGGTGCCAGGAAATACGGAAGAAGTACGGCCGCAGCGCCCTCGCCGTCTATCAGGGCAACCCGTCGGCGTTCAACGGAGCCTATTACGCGAACGCCGCCACGCTCGCCCGCGGCTTCGACACCCGGATGCGCTTTAGTGCGGGAACGCAGGACACATCGGCCAAATATGCGGCGAGTGAGGCGATCTACGGCGCGTCGATGGCGCATCCGATTCCCGACCTGCTGCACACGGACTACTTCCTGTGCCTCGGCAGCAACCCGCAGGTCTCGCACATGACGCTGATCCACATCTCGGATCCGATGGCCAAGATCCGCGCTGTGAACAAGCGCGGCGGAACCGTGCTGTTCGTCAATCCGCGCCGCATCGAGTCGTCGTCACCGGAGACCGGTGAGGTGCTGCTGATCAAGCCGGATACCGACTTCTACTTCCTCGCCGGAGTTCTGCACGAGATCGTGTTCCGGATCGGGTACGACCGGGACGTCGTGGAACGTCACGCGCGACGCGTCGACGAACTGCTCGACTTCGTCCGGCAGTATCCCGTCGACCGGATCGCCGCGGTCACCGGTATCGACGCCGACACGATCCGGCAGGTCGCCACCGACTTCTGCGCGGCGCCGAGCGCGAGCATCTACATGGCGACCGGCGTGAACCAGGGCCGGCAGGGCACCCTGGCCTATTGGATGCTCACCATGGTGAGCCTGTTCTCCGGCAACCTCGGTAGACGCGGCGGCAATATCTACTCCCGCGGTGTCGCCGATGTCGTGCAGGGCTCGAAGCGCAAGCGGGAGGACCCCTTTTACGACGGTCCCTTCGGTGAGATGCGCACCGTCAGCGGGGACCTCCCCGCCGCGCTCCTCCCGGAGTTCATCGAGAACCCCGACGACCCGATCCGCGCACTGATCGTGGTGTCGGGCAACCCGCTGCTGTCGGTCGGCGGGGACGGCCGCCTGCGCCGTGCGTTCGAGCAGTTGGACCTGATCGTGACCGTCGATCTGTATCGCACGGTCACCGGCGAGATGGCGGACTATGTACTGCCCGCGACGGACTGGCTGGAACGGGAGGACATCAACTTCCTCAACACGATGGGCGTCGCGATGGAGCCCTATGTGCAGTACACGCCCGCCGTCGTGCCGGCGAAGGGGGAGCGCCGCGACGACTGGTGGATTCTGTCCCGCATCCAACAAGAGATGGGCGTCCCGACCCTGCTGGACGACCCGGACCCGAATCCGTTCGCCGCGGTCGACGCGATGATGCGGGACTCGGGTCTGAGTATCGACCTTCTCGCGACGATGCCCTGCCAGACCGCGGTGCTGCCGGAGGCCGATCCCGCGCACGTGTTCAGCATCGCGGTCCAGCACGACGACGGACTGATCGACTGCTGCCCCGCACTGTTTCAGCGCTCGTACGACACCGCCGAACGAATTCTCGAGGAGCTGGCCGCGGAACCCGCCGACCAACTCAAGCTGATCACCCGGCGCACCCACTACATGGTCAACAGCTGGCTGCACAACCTTCCGGTGTTCAAACAGGTTGTCCATCAGAGCAATCCGTTGTGGATGAACCCGGACGACGCGCGGTGCCGGGGCCTCGTAGAGGGCGACGACGTCACTGTGCGCAACCGTCACGGCGAAATCGAGGCGGTTCTGGTCTGCGACGACACCCTCCGGCCGGGTGTCGTGGCGATGACGCACGGCTGGGGGCAGGGCACGGCCCGAGGGCTGGACGTGGCGAGGCGCAACCCGGGTGTGAACGTCAACCGGCTCGCGCCCACCGGCACGGACGGTTACGACCCCCTCAGCAACCAGTCACAGCTCACCGGCATCAACGTCGAGGTGATCCGGGCCATGGGATCCCCTCGGGGAAGAATTGACGTTCAGGGCAGTGGCGCAACGCATGACAGCTGGGCGCGACGGCCGCCGCCGGCTCCAGGAGATTCCGGACGATACGCAGAGTGATGTCGTCATAGACCATGGTCCCGTGATTGGTCAGGTTCTCGGCGCAGGAATCTTGGACCACGACGTGGGAGACGTTCGGTCCGGGTGGTAGCTGAGACTCGCTCAGTTGCACGACAAGATCGGACCGGGAAGTGACAGTGGCGTATTCGACTTCCGGCCGGGTCATTCCGTCGACGCCGGTTTCTAAGACAAACGCCGAACCTGCGGTGCCGCCGTCGACCGCGGGAATCGCGCGTCCGACGAGATCTTTGGCCTGGGGGTGTCAGGCGAGGAGATTGCACGAGCCTGCCCTGCGAATGCCCGACGATGTCGATCCTGTCCGCGCCGGTGGCGGCGAGAACTTCCTCGACGTAGTTACCGAACTGTTGCGCGGACACGCGCATGTCCCCGGTCTGATTGAACGGTCCGGTGTTTGGTTCACCGTAGTTCAGGCCGAAGATGCAATAGCCGTCCGCTTTCAGCTGTGGTGAGTACATCGCCCAGTTGGCGTACAGCCAGGAGACTGCACACTGCCACCCCGCGCGCGACTACACCCATCTCGTCCCACTCCTCTTCCGCGACTGCGGGCAATCGGCTACTTATCTAAGGAGTCTAGGTTCTCGACGGGCGACAAGGGCGAGAGCGGCGAAACGGGTGCGGCCGAGAATCGTCAGCCGCACCCGTTTCGCCTGCCCGGATTCGATCAGGCCTTCATCAGATCGCGATGGATGATTTCCTTCATGATCTCGTTGGTACCGCCGTAGATCCGTTGGATTCGAGCGTCGATGTACGCCTTCGCGACGGGGTACTCCATCATGTAGCCGTAGCCGCCGTGGAATTGGACGCCGGCATCGATCACCCGGCCTTGCAGTTCGGTAGCCCAGAGCTTGGCCTTCGCGGCGTCGACGGCGGTGAGGGTGCCGGCGTTGTGTTCACGCACGCACCGATCGACGTACGCACGCGACACCTCGACGGCCGTCTGAAGTTCGGCGAGTGAGAAGCCCATGCCCTGGAAATCGCCGATACGCTTGCCGAAGGCGGTGCGTTCCTTGACGTAGTCGAGCGTCCAGCCGAGAACTGCCTCGGCCGAGACCTGTGCGGCGATGCCGATGCCGAGTCGTTCGAGGGGAAGACTCTGCATCAGATACGCGAAGCCGGAGCCCACCTCACCGAGCAGATTCTCCTTCGGGATACGTACGTCCTCGAAGAACAACTCGGCCGTGTCCTGCGCGTGCAGACCGAGCTTGTCCAGTTTGCGGCCTCGGCTGAATCCCGGCGTTCCGTCCTCGACGACGAAGAGGCTGAAGCCGCGGGAGCCGGCAGAGGGATCTGTCTTCGCGAATACGATCACAATGTCGGCGAGGATGCCGCTGGTGATGAAGGTTTTGGACCCGTTGATCACCCAGGTGTCGCCGTCGGCGACGGCAGTGGTCTGGATGGCACGCAGGTCGCTGCCCGCGGCAGGCTCACTCATGGCGATCGCACCGATGGTTTCACCGGTGACGAATCCCGGCAACCACCGTCGGCGCTGGTCTTCGTCGGCGTGACGGAGAAGGTAGTTGAGGACGATGTCGTCGTTCGTGGAGAACCCGGACTGCAGAGCCGATGCGCCGACTCGGGCGATTTCCTGCTGGATCACGAACCGGAAGCGGTAGTCGAGTTCACCGGGCCCGCCGTACGCCTCGGGGACGGGTAGTCCGAGCAGGCCCTGGCGGCCCGCCGCCAGCCAGGTCTCACGATCGATCAGGCGATCCGCATCCCATTTCTCGAGTTGGGGAACCACGTGCTTGTCGATGAATCCACGGACGGATTCGCGGAACAACTCGTGGTCCCGGTCGAAGAGATCGCTCTGCATGTTTTTCCTCCTGATGCGGGACGCCCGTCAGGCGACCTGCACATCGTGTGTTTGTCAGTTCGTTGCCAGCAGTTTCTGGGTCTCACGCCGGAACACCTGGTTGGCAACCTCGTTCTGGCCCAGCACCATCCGTCCGGCGTTCGCGCTCGTCATACCGTGCTGGGAGTCCCGCAGGAGTGGGAAGTCCTCGGCATGAAGAACTGCGAGCAGAATCTCCCAGTTCTTGTTCCACAGGCGAGTCCACTTCTCCTCGGTCATCTCGGTGTCCGCCACTGGTGGCACGATCAGACGCATCTCCATGCGGCAGCGCTGCGGATCGGTGGGGTGGGGCCGGAAGGTGAGGAGCTGGAAGTGATCCGGCTGCCGCAGCAGGGTGCTGTTGGGAAGCAGGAAGTGGGTTTCCGTGATGTCCTTGGCCAGGCTTCGGTCGCCGGGGTCTTCCTCGATCCACCGATCGATCGACTTACGCGGGGCGATGAAGCGGCAGTGCCTGCCGAAGTCCTCGAACGCCATCACGTTGGTGTGGATGTGCTTGGCGGCAGTGTTGGGTGGGCGTACTGGATGTGGTACCCGTCGAGAAAGGCGTCCTGCATGATCTTCCAGTTGACCGGCTCGTCGAATCCCTCGGACTGGACGGCGATCTTGGAATCGAGGTCGTACCCGGACAGAATTGCATCCATCTCTTTCCCGAGCCAGCCGGCCACGTCGATCTCGGCGTTCGCCTCGTCGACGACCCAGATGAAACCGTGGCGCTCCTCGGTCGGCAGTTCGACGAGGCCCATGCTCGTGGTGTCGGTTTCCCCGAAGGTGTTGTCACGGGTGATCGTCCGCAGGGTGCCGTCCGTGTCGTACGACCACCGGTGGTACGGGCAGGAGAACAGGCGGCAGCGGCCCTTCTCCTCCTTCTCGAGGAGGGCGCCCCGATGCCGGCACAGGTTGACGAATGTCTTGACGCCACCGTCGCGCTGGCGGACGACAATGATGTTGTTCCGCGGCATCTGCAGGGTGAAGAAGTCGCCGGAGCGGGGGATCTCGGAACCATGCGCGACGATCGAGGGAACCCGTCCGAAGATGAGGTCACGCTCTCGCTTGGCTATGGCCGGATCGGTGAATTCCTCCGGCTGAAACCAGGTGATGTGGTCGAACTCGTCCGTCGTGTCGTTGCGCAGGTGATCCAGGGCCCGGCGAATGCGTTGCTCGCGGGGTGCTCCGACCTCGGTCATTGCATCTCCTCCAGTCTCGTGGACGCGCCCGGCTACCGTGTGGTCACCGGCTTGCGAACGTGTGTGCTGCGGATCAACGCCTCTAAATCTAACTGACGTAGTTTTACCTGTAAACCCCGGCGCCGAGGTTGCGGCAGGAATCGGGTCTTGCGCCGAGAATCTACTGGGATTAGATTATTCCCCACTGCGGTCGATGTGATCCGATTCACTCGGCGACGTGATGCCGGCGACGTGATGCCGGCGACGATCGGGCTGCCGGTTGCTATCGAACGGGAGGTACCTGCCGATGCACGCTGACACGTCGGTCAGGACCGTACGAGCACGGATCGGGCCTGCGGTGTCGAGTGAGAGGTCCGAGAGCCTGGCGGGCACCACGATCGGCGTCGTCGGCGCCGGGATGATGGGCGCGGCCATCGCCTACACCTGCGCGCGGGCCGGAGCCGACGTCGTGCTGTGGGCGCGAACTCTTGAGAATGCGCGCCGAGGCAAGTCGTACGCCGACCGGCGGGAAGCTCATGCGCGAAATGCGGGGACCTCGAACAGACGGATGTCGCAGGCCTTGCTCGGGCGCATCACGCCCACCGAGTGCGTCACGGATCTGTGGGCGTCCGCGCTGGTGATCGAGGCGGTCGCAGAGAACGTCGCCGTCAAACAACAGGTGCTGCAGATGGTCGAGGCAGTCACCGAGGCTCCTACGGTGCTTGCGTCGACGACGTCGACCCTGCCGATCGCCATTCTCTCCTCGAAGCTACAACGCCCGCAGTGCTTCCTCGGGATGCACTTCTTCTCGCCCGCCGACCGGATGTCGTTGGTGGAGACGATCGTCGGATCGGGTACATCACAGGCCACCGTCGCGGCGTCACTGGCGTTCGCGCGGATGCTCGGGAAGGTACCGATCGTGGTGGGTGATAGTCGGGGGTTCTTCACCAGCCGTGTGATGGAGCGCTATCTCGACGAGGCATTGGTCGCGGTCGGGGAGGGAATCGATCCGGGCCTTGTCGAGCGCGCAGCGACCGCCGCCGGATATCCGGTGCCGCCGCTCCACTTGCTCGACGAGATCACGTTGACGCTCAACCGCGCGGTGCAGTGCGAGAACCGTCTAGCTGTCGAGGCGGACGGCGGGAGGTGGCGGGGGAGCGAAGCAGACAGCGTCCGCGACCGGATGATCGACGAATGCGGTCGCGGGGGCAGGTCGGACGGTCAGGGTTTCTACGAGTACGACTCGGATGGCAAGCGCTTGGGATTGTGGCCCGCTCTTCGTGAGGTGTTCGGGCCTGCACGGGATATTCCACTGAGCGATATGCGCGACCGGTTGTTGTTCGTCGAGGTTTTCGAGGCGCTGCGCTGTCTCGGCGAAGGTGTCGTGGGATCCGAGTCCGACGCCGACACGGGATCTGTTCTCGGCATCGGGTTCCCCGCGCACACGGGTGGGGTTCTGTCGTTCCGGCGTTCCTATCCGGGTGGCGAGGACGGGTTCACCGCTCGTGCCCGCGAGCTTGCAGGCCGTTACGGCGACCGCTTCCTCCCACCGGAGCAAAGTTCGGAACCATACGATCAACCGGAGTGCCCATGACCTACGTAGTTACCCAAGCCTGCTGCAACGACGCGACGTGTGTCGCGGTGTGTCCGGTGAACTGCATTCACCCGACTCCCGACGAAGCGCAGTACCAGCGCACCGAGATGCTCTACATCGATCCGGCCGCCTGCATCGACTGCGGGGCCTGCGCCGACGTGTGTCCGGTCGACGCGATCGTTCCTGACAGCGACCTCACCCCGGAAGCCGAGATCTACAAGGATCTCAATGCCGCGTACTTCCTGGGCAACCCGACCGTGTCCGGCTCGCGCGAAGTGCCGGCCGAACCTGTCGTCACGGCGCCCCGGCCCGGTCCGCTGAAGGTGGCGATTGTCGGGTCCGGTCCCTCCGCCTTCTATGCGGCCGAAGAGTTGCTGACTCGGCGCGACGTCGACGTCGACGTCTCCATGTTCGAGCGGCTCCCGGTGGGCGGTGGGCTCGTCCGGTTCGGGGTGGCTCCGGATCACCAGACCACGAAGGCCGTCGAGCGGGTCTTCTCCCGCACTGCCGGCCGCAACGGTTTCCGTGCCTTCCTCGGCGTGGAGATCGGTCGGGATATCAGTGTCGACGAGCTGCTCGATCATCACCACGCGGTGATCTACGCGAGCGGTGCGTCCGACGATCGCAAGCTCGGCATCCCGGGCGAAGATCTGCCGGGGAGTTTTGCTGCACGCGAATTCGTCGCCTGGTACAACGGACATCCGGACTCCGCGGGTCGCACCTTCGATCTGTCGGGGCGACGTGTCGTGGTGATCGGAAACGGCAATGTGGCGTTGGACGTGGCACGGATACTGGCGTGCGATCCCGACCGGCTCGTCCCAGGTGATATCGCCGAACATGCCCTGGATGCACTTCGGCGCAGCACTATCGAAGAAGTCGTGGTCCTCGGACGCCGAGGGCCGGAGCATGCAGCGTTCACCACACCCGAGCTGATAGCGCTGGGAGCGTTGCAGGAGGTCGAGGTGAGCATTCACGGCGGATACGACGCTTCCGACGATGCCCCGTTCAAGTTGCGGACGCTGGCCGACTACGCACGCCGCTCTCCTCGACCGGGTCGGCGGAAGATCACTCTGAGGTTCCACGGGACGCCCGTCGAGATCCTCGGTGACAGTCACGTCGAAGGTCTACGGATCGCGTCCACCCGGATGGACGGAGGCGAAGAGGATCTCGAGGCCTCGTTCGTACTGCGTTCGGTCGGCTACCGCGGTGCTCCCGTGCCGGGGTTGCCGTTCGACTCGAAACGCGGCACGGTCCCCAACGTTGCAGGCCGCGTGTTCGATCCGGTGGACGAGCGTCCGGTGCCGGGGGTGTATGTCGCCGGGTGGATCAAGCGGGGGCCGACCGGGGTGATCGGTACCAATCGATACTGCGCCGCCGAGACCGTCGACGCGCTCGTAGCCGACCATCAACGTGCGCTTCTTCCGAAACCGAGCCGACCAGGTGACGAGTTGGCGGAGGTCGTGCACTCGCGGTGTCCGGAGTCGTTCGGTTTCGACGGCTGGAAGCGGATCGACCGGTACGAACGTGTCGAAGGGCGACGCCGGGGCCGAGCGCGGCAGAAGCTGGTGGAGGTTGGTGCGATGCTCGCGGTCGCCCGTGGGGCAGAGACCGGCTAGTACTTGCCACAGTAAACAACGACCTTTAGATTTAACACGCGGATGTGACGTACGGCTCTCTCCGGGAGGCCGAAGACGCAGCACGGTCCGCCGTGCTCGCCGCCGAGCACCCCCGCGATCGACGACAACTCTTGGAGGCTTACATGAGCGGCACTGTGGTAGACGCTTTGACCTACTGGTCCCGGTCGAAGCCGGATCTGACCGCGATCGACTTCGACGGCGACGCCGTCACGTACGCAGAGCTGGCCGCATGGGCCGACGGCGTCGCCCACGATCTCGCATCGCGCGGTGTCCTCCCCGGTGATCGGGTGAGCTTCCTCGGTGCCAATAGCCTCGAGTGGGCCGTGGCCTCACTCGGTGCCATGAAGGTCGGCGCCATCGCGGTCGGTTTCAACCAGCGCATGCTCGCCGGCGAGCTCACCACCCTCGTCGAAGACTGTGAACCCACCGTCGTCTACTGCGAGGAGGCGCTGCGACCGCGCCTCGAAGAAGTGCAGCAGACACGCAACACCTTCTCGATCGCAGTGTTCGAGAAGGATGTGCGTCCGCTGCGCGGCAGCGATCATGCGAAATACCGGACCCCCGTCGTCGATCTCGACACTCCCACCGCCATCGTGTTCACCAGCGGCACCACCGGCAAGCCGAAGGGCGTGATCTTCACCCACGCCACCGTCGCCGGCGAAATGCACGAGTGGCACTTGATGGAACCGATTCAGCCGAACAACCTGCGCCCTGTGCTCGTGCTGCCCCTGTTCACCGCTGCCGGCATCATCTGGGGTATCTCGCGCGTCGTCCTTCACGGCGGAACCCTGTTCCTGCAGCCGGGATTCGACCCGGCGAAGGCGCTGCGCATCCTGGCCGAGGACAAGGCCAACACCCTGACGGGGCCGCCAATCCTCTTCGAGCAAATCGCGAAAGCGCCCGGGTTCACCGACGCGGATCTGAGCCACATGGTCACCGCACACGTCGGTGGCGCACGCGTACCCGTCGACCTGCTGCACAAATGGCAAGCCCAGGGTGTGTCACTGCGACAGATCTACGGTCAGACCGAGATCGGCGGATCTGCGACCGCGATGCCGCGCGAAGAGGCAGCCGAGCATCCCGACAAGTGCGGGTGGGGTGGCATCTTCACCAAGATTCGCGTTGTCGATGCCGAGGGAAATGACCTTCCCCCCAACGAAACCGGGCAGATTCTGTTGCGTGGCCCGGGCATGATGCCGGGATACTGGCGCAACGAGGACGCGACCCGGTCGGCTCTGATCGATGGCTGGCTCCAGACCGGTGACCTCGGCAAGCTCGACGAGAACGGCTACCTCACGTTCGTCGATCGCCTCAAGGACATGATCATCTCCGGTGGCCTGAACATTTCACCCGCCGAGATCGAAGCCGTCATCAATCAGATCCCCGGGGTCGAGGAGGTCGCGGTGATCAGCGTTCCCGACGCCAAATTCGGGGAGACCCCGGCCGCTCTGGTCCGAACCACCACCGAGATGAAGGAATCCGAAGTGGTCGGATTCTGCAACGAGCGGCTCGCCGACTACAAGGTGCCCCGGTACATCGTCTTCATGGACGAACCCCTG
Organism: Rhodococcus sp. G6(2025); assembly: GCF_058628105.1. Lineage (NCBI taxonomy): Bacteria > Bacillati > Actinomycetota > Actinomycetes > Mycobacteriales > Nocardiaceae > Rhodococcus > Rhodococcus sp. G6(2025). Next base: position 4,528,090 of record NZ_CP179750.1, on the reverse strand, counting down.
CCCCGGATGCCCAGCGGGAAGATCGCCAAGCGCCAGCTGCGCGACGCCTTCGCGGATGTGCCCGACAACTACGACAAGGTTCGGTGATCGAGCCGTGGACTCACCCAAGGTCGCTCTGGTCACCGGTGGTGGCCGCGGAATCGGCGCGGCCATCGCGAGCCGACTTGCCGCCGAGGGATTCGCTGTTGCGGTGAATTACTCGCGGAGTGCGCGCGATGCCGAGGAAGTGGTTGCAAAGATAGCCGCGGACGGTGGACGTGCTGTGGCGATCCGAGCCGACATTTCACAGGCCGCCGAGGCTGAGCGGCTCATCGCCGACACCACCGTCCAATTGGGCGCCCCCACCGTGGTGGTCAACAACGCGGGCATGAACAAGGCTGGTGCGGCCCGGAAGCAGAGCCCGGAAGATTTCGACGAAGTGATCGCAGTCAACCTCAATGGTGCGTTCTACTGCACCCACTTCGCGCTACCCGCGATGTACGAAGCCGGTTGGGGCCGAGTCATCTTCGTCAACAGCCCGTCTGGCGGACGGCGTCCGTCCCCAGGAATGAGCGCCTACTCCGCGGCCAAGGCCGGGCTCGTGGGAATGGCCAAGTCGATGGCGCTCGAGGTTGCCCGCCGTGGGGTCACGGTCAACTGTGTGATGCCGGGCTTCGTCGCTACCGACATCGTGGCTTCGGGGGGCGAGGCGGGGGTCGAAGCCCTGACCAAGCACTGGCCCTCCATTCCGCCCGAATCGATCGCCTCCACCATCTCGTTCCTGGCGAGCGACAACGCCGCCGACGTCTCCGGTGAGGAGATCGGTGTGTGGCGAGGTGGCCCCGTCGGGGTGTGACCGTCGAATACAGCTGAGACCGCCCACCGGCAGAGCCAGTCCGGTGGGCGGTTTCTTGCTGTCTGGCCATTTCCTCCCGGAATGCGAAACGGGCTCCGATCCGGTGGATCGGAGCCCGTGCCGCGAGCGGTGCTGTCGCTAGGCAGTGACCGGCGTTCTGTCGTCGTCCCGCTTCACCGCGGACGACGAGCGGGAACGGGACAGGACGGTTGCCCCGAATCCGAGCAGGGAAACCACACAGATCAGGAGGCTGAGCCATACCGTGGTGTCGTCGAATGCCAAGGCTACCGCGATGACCGGAACGAACGCCGCGCCGAGAGCGTTGCCGGCCTCACGGCCGAGACCGAGGCCACTGTAGGCGTGCTGCGTGTGGAACAGCTCGATGACGTAGGCGCCCATCGGACCGAAAATGGCGGCGACCCCGATGCCGTTACCTGCCGCCATGACCACCCAATACAGCAGCGGGGGTGTTCCGACCCCCGACAACAGCGAGATGCCGACCCAGGCGAACACGGCGCTGTACAGGAATCCGAACATGATCACCGGTGCTCGGCCGACCCGGTCCGACAGGGAACCGAACATCGGAATCAGAATGGCATTCGCGAGCTGCGCGGCGATCAGGCCGACGAGCACTTCGGTTCCGCCGAAACCCAGCTGATTCTTGCCGAAGGTGCCCATAAACACGATGTAGAAGTAGCCGATGCCGGTCTGACCGATGGTCATCACGAGCACGGTCAGAAGTGCGCGCGGCTGCTGGCGGATCACATCGAAGAGCGGACTTTTCGAGACCGTGTTGCTCTCCTCGATCGCCCGGAACGCGGGAGTTTCGGGCAGGCTACGGCGCAACCACAGGCCGTAGGCGAGGATGACGGCGCTGCACAGGAATGGAATACGCCAGCCCCAGGCGAGGAAACTTTCCTGGGACATCAGGGATGAGACCGTCAGCAGAGACAGCGTGCCGAGCACGCCGCCGAGCGCCGCCCCCATGCCGGGCAAGGATCCCATCAATCCCTTCTTCTTCGCGGGTGAGAACTCGACGGCGACCAGAGCTGCGCCGCCGTACTCACCGCTGGCGCCGATGCCCTGCAGGATTCTGAGGAACACCAGTAGAGCCGGTGCGAGCCAGCCGATCTGGGCGTAACTCGGCAGCAGGCCGACGAGCAGCGTAGCGACACCCATCAGGACGAGGGTGAAGACGAGTATTCGTTTTCGGCCGATGCGGTCGCCGAGGCTGCCGAGGATCACCCCGCCCACCGGACGGACCAAGAATCCGACCGCGAATGTACCGACCGCCTGCAGCGTCCCCAATAGGGGGCTCGAGCCGGTGAAGAACACGGAGGCGAAGACCACCGACGCGGCCGAGGCGTAGAGGCTGAAGTCGTAATATTCGAGCAGCGTGCCGACGAAGGCGGCGCGGCTTGCGCGTCGCGAGTCCGCGCGGGAGGGTCCGGAGTCTGCATCCACGGAGATTTCCGCAGCTGTGGTCGTACGTTCGGTCATGCGAAACCTCGCGTTTGTGAGTGCTGGGCGAAAAGCCCGAATCATGGAGTGACGCAGACCACATTAAACTATTGACTTTAGAATTGTCTATCGCAGCGTGGACGCAGCCTTCGCCTCGTCCCGGTAGTTGGACGGCCACTTCTTGCCCAGTGTCAACCCTCCGTCGACCCCGAGGGACTGTCCGGTGACGAACGTGGAGTCGTCGGAGGCGAGGTAGGCGGCGGCGTGCGCGAGGTCTTCCGGCTCACCGGCGCGGGGAATGGGCTGGAAGTTCGTCAGGCTGCGCCGCACGGAATCGACGCTGCGATCGAGTGCGTCGTCCTCGAGGCCGGCGCCGTGGCCGACGATGCGGGTGGCGACACCTCCGGGGATCAGTGCGTTGACCCGGATCCGGTATTCGGCAAGCTCCACCGCGGCGGTCCGGGTCAGTTGCAGCACTGCGGCTTTCGCGGCGCTATACGGGTGTGGTCCGAATCCGGTGCGCACGCCTGCCACGCTCGACACATTGACGATGCTGCCCGACCCCTGATTGCGCATCACTCGCGCGGCATGCTTGGTCCCGAGAAACGCACTGCGAGCGAGCATCGCGAACCCGTCCTCCCACTCGTCGAGCGATGTGTCCTCGAGGAAGGTCCACGCGCCCACCCGGCCGGCGTTGTTGACCATGCAGTCGAGCCGGCCGAACCGATCGACGGCCACTGCGACCGCGGCCTCGATGTCGGCCTCGGTGCGTACATCGGTGTGCAGGTAGGCGCCACGGTCGCCGAGACCGGCGGCGACGGCCTGGCCCCGCGGGTCGTCGATGTCGGCCACGACGACGCGGGCTCCGCGTTCGGCGAACGCGCGGGCGGTGGCTGCGCCGATTCCGCTCGCGGCTCCTGTCACCACGGCGACCTTGCCGTCGAGGTTCGTCATCGTGGACTCCTTCGGTTGTGTTCCGGGCTCGGTTCCTTGAGCTTTTAATCTAAAACCATTAGTCTGCGTCTGTCGAGTACCTCGTCCCTGGGAGAGCACTATGTCCGACGCGAAACTGATCTTGACCGAGCGGCCGCGGCCGGGCATTCTGCTGATCCGGCTCAATCGCCCGGACGAACTGAATGCCATGAACGTCGACCTCATCGAGGAGTTGCACGAGGTTCTCGCCGAGGTGCGCGATGATTCGCTCACCCGCGCGATCGTGCTCACCGGTGAAGGTCGTGCCTTCTGTGCAGGTCTCGATCTTCGCGGATACGGCACACCGCCGGGCGCAACCGAGGGTGAGGGCCGGGCCCAACTCGGACTGCGGGTGCAGAAGCACATCGCCGGCCTCGTCGATGCATTCCGCAGCACCCGCGCGCCGATCATCGCGGCCGTCAACGGCGCGGCAGCCGGCGGCGGCATGTCGCTGGCCCTCATGGCGGACATTCGCATCATGTCCGAGACGGCGGTACTGCACGCCGCGTTCATCCGCCGCGGCCTCTCGAACTGCGACATCGGAATGAGCTGGCTCCTGCCCCGCATGATCGGCTTCTCCCGGGCGGCGCAGATCATGCTCACGGGCCGGTCCATCGACGCCGCGGAGGCCGAACGCATCGGTCTCGCCTCGTCCGTCGAACCCGCCGACAAGGTGCTCGAGGTGGCACTGGAGACCGCCGAGGCCATCGCGCAGAACAGTCCGTTCGGGGTGTGGATGACCAAGGAAGTCATGTGGTCGAACCTGGAGGTTCCCAGCATGCGCGCCGCAATCGACCTCGAAAACCGCACCCAGATCCTCAGCTCGCTGACGCGCGATCACAGGGAGGCCGTCGTCTCGTTCCTCGAAAAGCGCCCGCCCGAGTTCCAGAACCACTGACCACAATCCGACCGATTCGACGGCACACAGGGAAGCAGTGAGTAAAAGTATGAGAGTGGGAATCGCCGCAGGGTATTGGGGATCGGGCCCGCCCCGCAATGTCGAACGGATGCTCGCCGAGGCCGAAGTCCTCGGCGTCGACAGCTTCTGGACCGCCGAGACGTACGGCTCCGACGCACTGACACCGCTCGCGTGGTGGGGAGCGCAGACCTCGACGATCAAGCTCGGTACTTCGGTGTGCCAGATGTCGGCGCGCACCCCGACGGCGCTGGCGATGGCCGCGCTGACCCTCGATCATCTCAGCGGTGGTCGCGTGATCATCGGCATCGGTGCGTCCGGACCGCAGGTCGTCGAGGGCTGGTACGGGCAGCCCTACCCGCGGCCCCTCGAACGCACCCGCGAGTACATCGAGATCATGCGGCAGGTGTGGGCGCGCGAGAAGCCGGTGACCTACTCCGGGCGGCATTACCAGCTGCCTGTCCAGGGCGGTTCCGGCTTGGGTAAGCCACTGAAGTCGATCGTCCATCCCCTGCGGGAAGATATCCCTGTCTATATGGGCGCCGAGGGCCCGAAGAACGTGGCGTTGGCCGCCGAAATCGCTGATGGCTGGACGCCGCTGTGGTTCTCGCCCAAGAGCGACGAGTTCTACCGCACGGCACTGGCCGAAGGCTTCGCACGGGACGGAGCACGCCGCACCGCCGAGGACTTCGAGATCGCGAACGTGTGCTGGCTCGTCGAGAACGACGACGTGGAAAAGGCCGCCTCCCGGCTCAAGCCGACGGTCGCGTTGTACGCCGGCGGTATGGGCGCCAAGGTCGCCAATTTCCACAACGACGTGTTTGCGCGCATGGGTTGGGGCGACGTCTGCGCCGAAATCCAGGAGCTGTACCTGAGCGGGCGGCCCGACCTTGCGGCCCAGGCCGTCCCCACTGCGATGGTCGAGGATGTCGCGCTGATCGGTCCCGCGGACAAGATCATCGAAGAGATCGAAACCAAGTGGAAGAACACGTGTCTGACCACACTCATTCTCGGTGGGTGGCCCAAGCCGGAGAACCGTGAGCGCATCCTCGCGGCGGTGCAGTCGTGACCCTGCAGTCGAGAACGACCCTGGACCCGAGAACCCCGGTCCTGGTCGGTACCGGCCAGACCAGCGAACGCCAGGGCGGCGTGGAGCCCGTCGATCTTATGGTGCGCGCCGCGCGGACAGCCGCTACCGACGCGGGATCGACGCGCCTGCTCGAACTTGTCGACTCGGTCCGGGTGGTCGGGCTGCTGTCCTGGCGTTACCCGGATCCGGGCGCGCTCGTGGGTGCGCGGATCGGCGCGACCGTGCGACACACCGGTTACTCCGGTAACGGCGGAAGCGCGCCGCAGGTGCTCGTCAACGGGGCTGCCGAGGACATCGCTGCCGGGCGATCCGATGTCGTGCTCATCGGCGGCGCCGAATCGTGGCGGACCCGCACCAAGTTGCGAGCACAGAAGCTGCGCCCCGACTGGACGGTGCAGGACGAGTCGGTACCCGCCGCTGACATCCTGGTCACGGACGTGCCGATGGCCGCAGAGAGTGAACGCCGCATCGGTCTGGATCGGCCCTCGTATGTCTATCCGCTGTTCGAACAGGCGCTGCGGGTATCGGCGGGACGTTCACTCGAGGAGCATCGGGAGGTCGTCGGCGGGTTGTGGTCGCGGTTCAGCAAGATCGCGGCGACGAATCCGAACGCGTGGGTGCAGCGCGAATACACCGCTGCGGAGATCTCGACGCCGTCGCCCGACAACCGGATGATCTCCACGCCCTATACCAAGCTGCTCAATTCGAACAACATGGTCGATCAGAGCGCGGTGCTGCTGATGTGCTCGGTCGAGACCGCGACACGACTTGGTATCCCGCAGGAAAATTGGGTGTTTCCGCAGTCCGGCACCGAGTCGCACGATACGTACGCGATCGCCGAACGTGAGGCGCTCGACGGCTCCCCGGCAATACGCATCGCCGGGGCGCGGGCCCTCGACCTCGCCGGTATCGGACTGGACGAGGTTGCGTACGTCGACGTGTACTCGTGCTTCCCCTCGGCGGTGCAGGTCGCGGCGAAGGAGTTGGGGCTCGCGCTCGATGATCCCGGCCGGCCTCTGACGGTGACCGGTGGCCTGACGTTCGGCGGTGGGCCGTGGAACAACTATGTCAGCCACTCGATTGCGACGGTGGCGACGCGGTTGCGCGAATCTCCGGGATCGTACGGTTTGGTGACCGCCAACAGTGGTTACCTCACCAAGCACGCCATGGGCGTGTACCGGACCGAACCTCCCGTCGGCGGGTTCAAGCGTCTGGACGTGCAGGCCGAGGTCGATGCGCAGCGCACGACGAGAGCGCTGGTGTCCTACGCGGGCAGGGCGTCGGCGGAATCGTGGACTGTGGTGTACGGCCGCGACGGCTTCCCGGAGCGCGGTTTCCTCGCGGCCGGCACCGCGACGGGGGAGCGGACCCTTGCGGTCACCACGGACGCCGAGGATCTCGTCACCCTCACCGAGGTCGATATTGCCGGTCAGCACGTTTCGATCTCCGAAGAGGGGCACTTCCGCTTCGCGTGATCTTGACGCTCTTTTACCTAATGCCATAAGGTTAATGCACTGACGGACACGGCATGCTCGTGTCACGAAATCGAGGAGTTTCCAGATGTCTGTCGAAGACTTTCGCGCACTGTACGAACAGCATGTCGGCCACGTTGTGGCCGGAAACATGAAGGCCGCTTTCGCCGACATGGTGCGAGAGAACATTCCGCAGGTCTTCGACGGAGTCGACACCCCGCGGGAGGCCGCGCAAGGCTTCGAGATCAAGGATGTGCGCGCCGAGGGCGACCGAATGGTCGGCGAAACCGTCTATCACATGGGTGACCGGTCGATCGGGCTGCGCTCGATCTGGGAACGGCACGACGGACGCTGGCTCGCCGCGGCGCTCGAGAACTTCCCTACCGGCTCGGAGGCACACGCATGACCGCAACAGAGCCCGTCGCGGAACCGTGGGGCCCCACACCCGACGGACTCGATCGACCGTACTGGGACGGCCTGCGCGTCGATGAGCTGCGCCTTCAGCGCTGCAACGAATGCAGCACCTGGATCTGGGGTCCGCAGGCCATCTGTGGTCACTGCCACAGCTTCGACCTCGGATGGGAAACCGTCGAACCGTCCGGCACCGTCTACAGCTGGAACCGCAGCTGGTACTCCTACATGGACGAATACGCCGACCGGCTGCCGTACGTGACGGTGCTGGTGGAACTGCCACACGCCGACGGTCGGCGGGTGCTGGGCATACTCGCCGACGACATCGAAACGAACCCCGAGATCGGCGACCGGGTCGTCGGAGTCTTCGAACACTCCGAGGGTGCCCCCTGGCCGTTGCTGCGCTGGCGTCGCGCCGCGACCGCAGAAGGAGAAAAAGGATGAGCGCCAACATCATGCGCGGCGCGGCGGCAGTCGTCGGCGTCGCCGAACAGCACTACAAGCGCGGTGAAGCCCCGCACAGCGAGAAGCGCATGACCCTCGAGGTCATCCTCCAAGCGTGCGCCGACGCGGGTATCAGCCCCCGCGAGATCGACGGCTTCGTCTCCTACGCGGGAGGCGCCAACGACGGTGCCATCATCGGCGGCGCATTGTTGATCGACGAACTCCGTTGGTCGAACATGATGTGGGGCGGGGGCGGCGGCAGCGTCGCAGCTGCCATCACGAATGCGGCCACTGCGATCGCCACCGGCCAGGCAGACTGTGTCGTGGTGTATCGCGCGATGTCGCAGGCGGATACGGGCCGGCTCGGATACGCGAAGTACCACTACGGCAGTCACTTTCTCGCCCACGGCATCGGCTCGCCCGCACAGATTTGCGCGATGCGCACCCAACGGATGCTCGAGCACGGCGGAGTGCCGCGCACGGCCATGCGTTCTCTCGTCCTCGCGTCGTATCAGCACGCGCAGAACAACCCCACCGCGCAGGGCTACGGACGGCCCCTCGACGAGGAGGCCTACGAAAACTCACGGTTGATCGCCGAGCCCTTCCACCTGTTCGACTGCTCCCGGGAAAGCGATGGCGCGGTCGCGCTGGTGCTCGTCTCGGCCGAGCGAGCCAGAACCCTGCGACCGGACCCGGCGTATCTCCTCGCGGGCGCGCAAGGTGCACCGGGCGGATACTCGGAACTGATCGACAACGACCTCGGCGAGCAGTACATGAGCGCGGGATTCGGCACGGCCAACAACGGCAAGCCCGGTGTCGCCGAAAGGCTCTGGTCCGCAGCCGGTCTCGGGCCGGACGACGTGGACGTGGTCCAGGTGTACGAAAACTTCAGTGGCCCCGCCGTGGCGGCGCTGATCGATCACGGTCTGTGCCCGCCGGGCGAGGCTGCCGGCACATTCATGACCGTCGAGAACCTCACTGCGCCGAACGGCAAGCTGCCCGTCAACACCAGCGGTGGCAACCTCGCCGATTCGTTCATCAACGGCCTGAATCTGGCGGTCGAGGCGGTCAGGCAGATTCGCGGCACCTCGACCAACCCGGTGGACGGCGCGAAGACGTCGCTGTTCATCGGCGGCCCGATGGCACCGCTGGTGAGTTCGGTGCTGTTCGGCCACGAAGAGACCCTGTGACCGCCCTTTCCGAAAGGCATGACATGAACGACCGTGACACGACACGCGGTGACAACGCCACGGACAGGAACGAGCTGTTCATCGGTGGCCGATGGGTGGCACCGAAGTCCGGAGGCACCATCGATGTCATCGAGGCAGCCACCGAGAAGGTACTGGGCACCTCCGCGATGGCGTCCGAAGCCGACATCGATGCGGCCGTCGCGGCCGCGCGCACCGCACTGAGCGGTCAGTGGAGTGCGCTGACCAACGTCGAGCGGGCCGATCTGCTCGACAAGTTCGCTGCCGCCCTCAAGTCACGTGGTCGGGATACGTCCCGGCTGGTGAGCCGGGAGAACGGTATGCCGATCGCTCTTTCGGGCAGTGTCAACGGCTTCGGCCCCGCAGCCATGATTGCGTACTACGCAGCTCTGATTCGCGATGCGGCCAACGAGGATGTGCGGCCGAGCGCCTTCGGTGGCCGCACCGTCGTGCGCCGCGAGCCGGTAGGTGTGGTCGCGGCCATCACGCCGTGGAACTACCCGCAACCGCTTGCGGCGATGAAACTCGCTCCTGCGCTGGCGGCGGGGTGCACGGTGGTGCTCAAGCCCGCCCCCGAGACGGCGCTCGACGCGTTCGTGTTCGCCGAGGCCGCGGTCGAAGCCGGTCTCCCCGACGGCGTGGTCAACGTTGTGCCGGCCGGCCGGGACGCCGGCGCCTATCTGGTTTCCCATCCGGGAGTCGACAAGGTGGCGTTCACCGGATCCACCGCGGCCGGTCGCGCCATCGGTGAAGTGTGTGGCCGGTTGTTGCGTCCGGTCACTCTCGAGCTCGGCGGCAAGTCCGCGGCGATCGTCACCGAGCGCGCCGATCTCGACGTGTTCGTTGAGAATCTGCTCGAAGTGTCGCTGGTGAACAATGGTCAGACCTGCCACGCGAGCACCCGGATCCTCGCCGCTAGCTCCCGATATGACGAGGTCGTCGACACCGTCACCGAGACCGTGCGGGCACTGACGGTCGGCGATCCGCTCGACAAGGCCACCGAGATCGGTCCGCTCGTCTCGGCCGCGCAGCGTGACCGCGTCCTCGGCTACATCGAGGCCGGGCGTGCCGCCGGCTATCGCATCACCACCGGCGGAGGCACGCCCGCCGCGCAGCCGCAGGGGTGGTTCGTCGAGCCGACCGTGTTTGCCGGCGTCGACAATTCCGCGCGCATCGCGCAGGAAGAGATCTTCGGCCCGGTGCTGACCATCACCGGGTACGACGGTGAAGACGAGGCCATTGCCATCGCCAACGACTCCGAATACGGCCTCGGTGGCACCGTCTGGACCGCAGACGAGCAGCACGGTTTCGATCTGGCGGCTCGAATCCACAGCGGCACGGTGGGAGTGAACTACTACGCCCTCGACCTCGACGCGCCGTTCGGTGGCGTCAAGTCGTCCGGGCTGGGCCGCGAGCTCGGCCCAGAGGGTCTGGCACCGTACTTCACCTCGAAGTCGGTGTACTTCGGAACTCGTTGACCATATTCCGCGACGAGCAACCACTTTGGAGCACATGATGGCACTACCTCTGCAGGGTGTCCGGATATTGGAGCTGACGGACGGATTCGGGGACACGGCGGGGCGGTTTCTCGCCGACCTCGGCGCCGAGGTCGTCCGCGTCGAACTTCCGGGAGGATCGGCCTCGCGCACGGCCCAGCCGATACGGGACGGTGTGAGCATCCCGTTCGCGCTGCGCAACGCCAACAAGCGCGGCATCGTGCTCGACCTCGACGCGGACGACGACCGGGAACGGCTGCGCTTGCTGGCCCAGCGCTCGGACATTCTCCTGGAGTCGTTCCCGCCGGGCTTTCTGGCCACCCGTGGGGTGGGCGCTGCAGACCTGTGCCGCGTCCATCCCGCGCTCGTGGCCGTGTCGATCACCGGTTTCGGTCAGAACGGTCCGTATCGCGACTGGGCGGCGGCCGAGCAGGTCCTCTATGCACTGAGCGGTGTGCTCTCGCGCTCCGGTGAGCCGGGGGAGGCCCCGCTGCTGCCGCCGAACGGGCTGATCGACGAATCGGTGGGTGTGCATACGGCGTGGTCCGCATTGCTCGCCTATTACGACCGGTTGCATACCGGCCACGGGCAGCTCGTCGACATCTCCGCGTTCGAGGTCATCGTGCACGGTTTCGATCCCGGTTTCGGTGTGCAGGGCTCCGCCGCCGCGGGTCGATCCGAGGACTTCCCCCGGGGCCGGCCTGATGCGGCCAACTTTTACCCGGTGTATCGGTGCGGCGACGGGCAGGTGCGCATCTGCCTGCTCGCGAAGCGTCAGTGGCAAGCGATGTACGAATGGTTGGGTCGGCCGGAGGAATTCGCGGATCCCAAGTACGACACCATTCCCGCCCGATTCGCCGCATCCGAGCGGCTCAATCCGCTTATCGAGCAGCTGTTCAGCACGTACACCCGCGACGACCTCGTCGCGGAAGGTGCGGCGCGCGGAATTCCGATCGGTGGCCTCAACACCGTGGCCGAGGTATTGACCACCGAGCACTTCGATGCGTCCGGTACGTTCGTCGACGCCGAAATCGCTCCCGGTCTCAGTGCTCGGGTCCCGTCCGGCTACGCGAAGATCAACGGCGAACGCGCCGGCTTGCGCTCCCGTGCACCGCAGCTCGGGGAGCACAACGATCAGGTTCTCCGCTCGGCCGGGGCCGACACCCGCGATCCGATTTCCGCACCGCAGCGCGAGCCGGGTGCACGACCGTTCGAGGGGCTTCGGGTCCTCGATATGGGTGTCGTGGTGTTCGGCGCGGAGCTCGGGCGCCAGTTCGCGGACAACGGTGCCGACGTCATCAAGATCGAGAACTCTCAGTTCCCCGACGGGCTACGCCAATCCAAGCGCGGCGCTGCGCTCGCGGCATCCGTCGCCTGGGGTCACCGCAATCGCCGCAGCCTCGGAATCAACCTCCGCAGTCCCGAAGGTATCCGCATCTTCAAGCTTTTGGTTGAGGAAGCGGACATCGTGCTCGCCAATTTCAAGCCCGGCACCCTTGCTTCGATGGGTCTGTCGTATAACGAGCTTGCCGCGATCAATCCGCGCATCATCGTGTCGGAGAGCAGCGCCTTCGGCAGTGTCGGCCCGTGGAACAAGCGACTGGGCTACGGGCCGTTGGTTCGGGCAGCCTGCGGCGTCTCGGCGCTCTGGCGATACTCCGATGCTTCCGCTGGACTGTGTGACGGCTCGACCGTCTACCCCGACCACATCGCCGGACAGGTCACCGCCACCACTATTCTCGCCACGTTGATCCACCGGCTGCAGTCTGGACGCGGTGCCGCCATCGAAGTCGCTCAAGCCGACACCGCGATCGTCCAGCTCGGCAACCAGCTCGTCGCCGAACACCTCGCGCCGGGCTCGATCAGCGCACCGGGCAGTTCCGATCCGTACTCGGCGCCCTCCGGGGTGTACCCGTGTGCGGGTGACGACGAGTGGTGTGTCGTCACCGTCCGCGACGACGCCGACTGGGTCGCGCTGTGCGGGGTTCTCCGACGCCCCGACCTCGTCGACGACCCGCGTTTCGCCACCGACGAGCTCAGAATTGCGCACCGGGCCGAGGCCGACGAGGTGCTGGCACAGTGGCTGCTGCTGCACACGCCGACCGAAGCGACGGACACGTTGCAGGCCGCCGGGATACCGACCGGCGCGATGATCCGGCTCCCGGACCTGTTGACCAATCCGCACCTGACCGCGCGGGGTGCTTACATCGAGCTCGAACACGAGCTGCTTCCAGCGCCGCTTCCGACGGCGAAGCAGGTGGCGCACTTCGGGGCGTTGCCGGACTGGCCGCTGCAACAGGCACCGCTGGCAGGTGCGCAGACCCGGGAGATCTGCGAGGAAGTGCTCGGTCTGAGCACAGTCGAGATCGACACGCTCGTGCACGACGGTGTGCTGCAACCGCCTGCGGACGATCCAGCGCTGTCACCGGTCTCCTCCACGGTGTGACACAGCAGAGAAGGTCCCCGGATTTCTCCGGGGACCTTCTACTGTTCGGACTGCGTTCCCACTTCCGGGTCGCGGGAAATCAGTGCGTCGACGGCGTGAACGTGATCGGTAGCTTCTCGCATCCGCGGACCTGGGACGAATGGAACACCGCGGGGTTGTCCGGAACCAGCGCGTAGTCGGGAATTCTCCTGTGGATCTCCTCCATCGCGAGTCGCAGCTCGAGCCGCGCGAGATGGGAGCCGAGGCAGCGGTGCGGGCCGGCGCCGAACCCGATGTGCCGGTTGGGATGCCGTTCGATCTGTAGCCCCTCAGGGCTGTCGAACTCGTCGTCGTCGCGGTTGGCCGACGTCATGACGACCAACAGTTGATCGCCGGCCTTGATGGAGACACCACCGATCTCGGCATCCCGGGTCGCGCGACGACCGCTGCTCGTGGCGGTCTCGATCCGCAGGATCTCCTCCACTGCCGACGGAATCAGCGTCGGGTCGTCGATGATCGCCTCCCGCTGCTCGGGATTGTGCGACAGGTGAATCAGCCCCCAAGCGAGAGCACCTTGGACGGTATGCAGTCCCGCGACGAGCAGCAGGAAGAACATCCGGCTCAGCTCCTCGTCGGTGAGTGGCCGAGGTGTTCCGTCGACGTCGAGCGGGGTGTTGATGATGTGCGCGGTAAGGCTCTCGGAACTGCCTTCACCGGACCGAACTCGCGCGACGACCTTCCCGAAGTACTCGTAAATCTCTCCGGCCGCCTTCGCGCGCGCCTCGGCCGATTCCGCCTCGCTCGCCCCGGGGATGCCCTGAAGGGTGATGTCGGTCCACTCGGTGAATTGTGGTGCGTCGCTCAGCGGCCATCCCATGAGCGCAAGGAAAATCCGAGTCGGCAGCTCGTGTGCGAACTCCGAGATGAACTCGCATTCGCCCTTGTCGGCGAATTGGTCGATCAACTCGGTGATGATTCTCCGGATCTCGGGCTCGAGCGCCTTCATCTGCTTGGGACTGAACAGCGGTTGCAACGCCTGCCGGTAGTAGCTGTGTTCGGGCGGATCGAGTTCGAGCGGAAGGAACTTGCCCTGCGCGGCATTGAGCAGATTGTTCGGAAAGCTCGAGAACGTCTCCGGATCCTGGAGTACCTGAAGCGCTTCTTTGTACCGCGTAACCACCCAATGCCCCCCGTGATGCGGGGAGTAGAGGACCGGCCCTTGCTTGCGCAGCGCGGCGACGCGCTCCTGGAACACGTCTGCGGGCACGGCCAGGGACGGATCGTACACATCGAAGTCAGTGACCAGATGTTCCGGAATATCGAGCTGTGTCGTGGTCATCGGGATCCTTCGCGTAGGGGAGCGGCCCGAAAAGCGCCCCGCGGATGGCCATTGGCCCGGAAAGGCCGGGACGAGTGCTGTCGCCGCGGGGTGAGGGCTGGGGTGAGTAGGCGATCGCCTTGCGATGAAGGTAGATCAGCGATTACCTGCGGTCAACCGCGCAGTTCCTGAAAAACCATATTTCGCAAGTCCGGAGAAGTGCACGGTCCTTGACGGGTTAACCGATAGCATTTAGATTAGGTCGCATGTGATCCGCAGCACTGCGGTACATGAGGGAGTCGTGTATCGCGGCTCGGTGTCCATCGGCCCCCGATCATGTCTTGATCAGCCGAAAAGCATTGTGGGAAAACCTGTCATGTCGAAGATCTGGAACGGGTCGATCGACCCCATCTCACAGAAGGATCACTGAATTGACTTCATCTGTCAGGATCACGGAGGTCATCGACCGTGCTCCCGTGTCGCGATTCCAGTGGCGGGTGATCGCCATCTGCTTGGCACTGGCATTCGCTGATGGTTTCAATGTGCTGTCGATCGGCTATGCCATTCCGAGCCTTGCGAATTCATACGGTGTGCCGCCGGCCGATTTCTCGATTGTGGTGATGGCTGCCCTGGTCGGTGAAATTCTCTCGAACTTTCTGATCGCTCCACTGGCGGATCGATACGGGCGTAAGCGAATCATGGGCCTCGGAATCCTCGTCTTCGGCCTCGCCGCCCTTCCCTCGTTCTTCGCTACATCGGTCCTGGCGCTCGCAGTGTGCCGTTTCGTTGCAGGGCTCGGGATCGGTGCAGCCGTGCCGAACGGGTTAGCGTTGGGTAACGAATACTCGCCGTCCCGATTGAAGGCGACCACCGTCACCGTGTTGAGTTCCGGCACCGCGGTCGGCGGGCTCGTCGTCGGATTGATCGCTTCACGGGTGGTGCCTATGCACGGCGGGGAGGCGCTCCTCCTGGTCGCGGGAATCGTTCCTCTCACCATTCTTGTCGGCACGTGGCGTTGGCTGCCCGAGTCCGTCGAGTTCCTGGCCAAGGCGGGCCGCACCACGAAGGTTGCGAGCATTCTGGACAAGATCGACACCCGCACGCCGCACAGTGCCGACACCGAGTATCTCCTGCCCCCTCAGCCGGTCGGCGCGCGTGTTGCCGCGCTCTTCGTGAGGGGCAGGGCGACCCTCACCGTCCTCATCTGGTCGATGATGTTCTTTGCGCTCTTCGGTAGCTATTTCGTCCTCAGCTGGCTGGCCACGATTCTCACCGACAACGGGGTGCAGGATAGTGCTGCACTACTCGCGACATCGTTGGCGACCCTGGGCGGCATCGTCGGCGCACTGGTGTTGGGCGTTGCCATGGACCGAACCCGGATCGGTGTCGCCGCTGCAGTTCTCGGTCCCCTCGCCACCATAGCGTCGGTGTCGCTGCTGGCATGGATCTCGACGGGCGGTGGGTCGGTCGACCGTCGCTGTGGGCGCCCTGTGCTTCACCCTCGGCTTCGGCGCGATCGGGCTGGCGGCGGCTCTGACGTCGGTCGCAGCGCAGGCATATCCCACAGCGGTACGTGCGACGGGGATCGGCTGGGCCTTCGGGGTCAGCCGGATGGGCGGCCTGTTCGCGCCGGCGCTGGGTGGGGCTTTGCTCGCCACGAGTATGGCGAGCTCGACAGTTCTCCTGTTGTCTGCGATCCCAGCGGCCATTGCAGGGGTGCTGGTGGTGTGCTTCGCGGTCACTCTGCGTCGCAGGAAGGGATCGGGGGGACCGGTTGATGTCGAATCCTCCTCCGCGAGCGTCCTGGTATCGGGCTGACTGCAACGAAGGGCCTGTCCGGGCTTGTCGAATCAACCGAAAGGCAATACATGAGCTTTCGCCGCGTTATCGCTGCAGAACAGAACGGTACAGCCGTGCTGGTCGCCGACGAGACGATCGAGAGAATCGACGCTGCAGGCCTCGACCCGATCTGGCGTTCCGACGCCATTCCAGAGGTACCCAACGCGGGCCACGTGCCCGAAACGGCCGGATTTCCCGATCCCGGTGGCGTCTGGGTGATCGGCTGGGTGCTCGAGCCCGGACGGATCGGCGACAGTGACAACGGAATCGTCGAGATGGACGACGATGCGCCCGGATTCCACCGCACGGATTCCGTGGACGTGCACGTGCTTCTCGAGGGGCTCGCTCGTCCTCGAACTCGACAGCGGAGCGGAAATCGAATTGAACGCCGGCGACACGGTGGTCGTCAACGGCAACAAGCATCGGTGGCACAACCGTGGAGACGAGACGGCACGTGCCATCGTCACCATCTGCGGCGCCGCACGCAACGACCGACAGGAGATCTGAAATGGAACCGGAAGCTGGGAATAACGGGTCAGCCGTGAATAATGCGCCGGCCTCGAGGAAGGCACCCCTGCGGTGTGGAGTGTTCCTTCCGCCGTACCACAACCCTCGGCGTAACCCCACGATGGCGATCGAACAGGACCTCCGCCATGTCGAGGACCTCGATCGGCTCGGATTCCATCAGGTGTGGTTCGGGGAGCATCACAGTGGTGGGTACGAGGTCGGGCCCTCGCCCGAGTTGATGATCGCGGCAGCCGCGCAGCGTACGTCGCGTATCGAGCTGTGCAGTGGCGTCATATCGCTTCCTTACCACCATCCCTTGATGGTGGCCGATCGCATCACCTTTCTGGATCACATGACCCGTGGGCGCATACGCATCGGGGTCGGGCCGGGTGCGCTCGTGGCCGATTCGCAGATGATGGGCATGGACTACAACCTGTTGCGGCCGCGGATGGAAGAATCCCTCGACGCCATCCTGGAATTGCTCAATACGCCGGGGCCTGTCGACCGGACGACGGAATGGTTTTCTCTCGAGGACGCGCGGGTTCAACTCGGCCCCTACTCGTACTCGGGGGTGCCGATTACTGTGGCGGACGCGATGTCGCCGTCGGGCCCGAAGCTGGCCGGCAAGTACGGGCTCGGTCTGCTATCCATTGGTGGAACGAGCGCCAAGTCGGTCGAGTTGCTCGCCCAGACCTGGGATATCACCACCCACGAGGCGAATGTGTACGGGCAGAGCGTCGATCGGAACGATTGGGCGATCGTCGGCAACATCCATATCGCCGACACCTTCGAGCAGGCCGTCGAAGACACCCGGTACGGGCTGCGCGACTTCATGGACTACCGCCACGTCGTCACCCCGATGAAAATGATCGAACCGGGTGAAGAAGTCGCGCACGAGGAACTGGTCCGGCGTGTCAACGAGTCCGGATACGGCTGCATCGGCGATGCGAACGACGCCATCGACTACATCCAGAAGATCATCGACCGCACTGGTGGATTCGGCACCTTCCTCGCGACAGCACACGACTGGGCAGACATCGAGGCAACCTCGCGCATGTACCGGATCCTCATGCGCGACGTCATGCCCCGATTCACGGGCACCTGCGAACCGCTGCTGAATTCCTACCACTGGACACAGGCGCGCAAGGAAGGCTTCAGCGAGCGCTTCGCGACCGGCATCAGCCAGGCGACGCAGCACTACGAACGCGCGAAGAGCGCAGGGTAGTACGTTCGGCAATTCCTATATCACTACCCACTTCACATCAGGAGAATCGATGACCTCTCTCTACGGACTCGGCGGAAAAGTTGCAGTCATCACCGGCGGCGCACGAGGACAGGGCCGCTCGCATGCGCTCACTCTTGCCGCTGCTGGGGCCAAGATCGTGGTCTGCGACATCGCGGCGCCGATCGACGAGGTGCAGTATGCACTCGCGACACGGGATGATCTCGAGGAGACGATCCAGCTCGTCAAGGAAGCCGGTGGCGAGATTGCCGGCATGCAGGCGGATGTCCGGAGCAGTGCAGACATGAGGGCTGTCGCGGATCTGGCCGTCTCTCAGTTCGGACGTATCGACATCCTGCTGGCGAACGCCGGCATCCACGATCACGCCGAGTCGACGATCGAGATCGCAGACGACGCGTGGCAGACGATGCTCGACGTCAACCTCACCGGCGCGTGGAAGGCCTGCAAGGCTGTCGTCCCCGTGATGATCGAGGGTGGCCACGGCGGATCGATCGTGATCACCTCGTCGGTCGACGGGCTGGGTGCTTCCCCGTCGTGGGGGCACTACGGCGCCGCGAAGCATGGCCTGCAGGGGCTGAAGGACACCCTCGCATTCGAGCTCGCCGACCACAACATCCGTGTCAACACGGTGAACCCGACGGGGGTCAATTCGCCTATGGCGGCAGGCCTGTCGAAGGTACTGCCGCACGTGGTGCGGAAGTGGAAGCATAACGACCGCACGAATCTGCTGGACGTGATGATGCTCGAACCACAGGACATCTCCAACGCCGTGTTGTGGCTCGTTTCCGACGCCGCGAAGTACGTGACCGGGATCGACCTGCCGATCGATGCGGGCTACCTGACCAAACACTGATGGTCGGGTTCCCCATGACGCCCACCTGCAGCAGAAGGAAGCGATATGCCAGTTCACGAGAGTGGAGCGATCCGATGACACCGGGTGCCGGTACAGCCCGCGAGTTTCCGGCAACGGCTCTGGCCGGTCCGTACGCAGACGGCCTCGACCTGCCCTACTGGGAGGGTCTGCGGGCGGGTGAGCTGAGGCTGCAAAGGTGCGGCGAGTGTGACCTGTGGATCTGGGGACCGCGGTGGATGTGTGGACGGTGTCAGACGTTCGACCCGAAATGGACTGCGGTGGAGCCGGTCGGACGAATCTTCTCGTGGTCGCGGACGTGGCACCCCTTCATCCCGGAGCTGGCAGGCGAGTTGCCGTTCGTCACGGTTCTCGTCGAACTACCGCATGCCGGGGGACGACGAGTGCTCGGTCTGCTCGCCGAGAATGGCGATGGTGACGTTGCCATCGGTGATGCGGTTGCGGGGATCATCCAGCAGCCCGCCGATGCACCCTGGCCGGTGCTTCGCTGGCGCCTGGCGAGCAGTACCACGGAGACGGAACGGGGAACCGAGCGATGACCGATACCTTTCTCCGTGGTGCCGCAGCCGTCGTGGGTGCCAGTGAATTCCATTACAAGCGAGGCGAATCGCCCGCCAGCGAACTCCGGATGACTTTGCGAGCCATCGTCGAGGCTGCTGCTGACGCCGGTGTGTCACCACGCGAGATCGACGGTTTCGTCTCGTACGGGGGCGGCGACAACGACGGGACGGTCGTGGGTGCGTCGCTCATGTCACCCCGGATCCGATGGTCCACCATGATCTGGGGTGGTGGCGGAGGTGGTGCTGCCGCGGCGATTACCAACGCGGCAGTCGCCATCGCTGCAGGGCAAGCGCGGTGCGTGGTTGTGTATCGTGCCATGGCACAAAAGGATTCCGGCCGACTCGGATACGCCAAGCATCACTTCGACGGCCATATGCTCCCGCACGGGGTCGGATCGCCGGCGCAAGCCTGCGCGCTGCGCACCCGACGGATGCTCGAACACGACGGTGTTCCGGAATCTGCGATGAAATCCCTGGTTCTCGCGGACTACTTCCACGCGCAGCGCAATCCGCACGCCGCGGCATTCGGCCGACCGCTCGACGAAGCCGACTACGCAGCATCGCGGATGATCGTCGAGCCCTACCGGCTGTACGACTGCTCACGGGAGAACGACGGAGCTGTGGCGCTCATTCTGGTCGCCGCCGGCCGCGCCGAGAAACTCTCTTCCAGTCCGGCTTACGTGCTCGCGGGCAGTCAGGGCGCGGTCGGCGGATACGCTGTCGACAGCGAGAACGATCTCGACTACACCTCGGCCGGATTCTCCGGAGCCGCCGGAGTTGCCGAAACCTTGTGGGCGGATGCCGACCTCGGTCCCGACCAGGTCGACGTCGTCCAGGTATACGAGAACTTCAGCGGCTCGGGTGTGGCTGCACTGATCGATCACGGTCTGTGCCCGCGCGGTGCCGATGCCGGCAAGGTCATGACCCTCGAGAATCTGACCGCCCCGCACGGGCTGCTCCCGGTGAATACCAGTGGTGGAAACCTCGCGGATTCGTTCGTCAACGGTATGGGTCTGGCAGTCGAGGCCGTGCGCCAGGTGCGTGGAACCTCCACCAACCAGGTTCCCGATGCGCAGGTCTCGCTCTTCATCGGCGGGCCCATGGCCGCATTGTCGAGCTCGGTCCTTCTCTGCACGCGCGACGTGCTGTGAGCTGAAAGGAAGCATGACATGAGCACCCACACAGACACCGACACCGAAGGCGTCTCGATCGCCGAACGAATCGTCGGGGCTTGGGAACTGGTCGAGTACTCGACGACCTCCGACAGCGGAAAAGTCGACTACCCACTCGGTCCCGAGGCCCGCGGATTGATCATCTACTCGGCGGACGGGTTCATGTCGGCACAAATCATGCGCCCCGGCCGAGCCCCGTACCGCTCGCGCAACGTCCACAGTGGCGAGAACAGCGAACGAAGCGAGGCTGCCGGGGGATACCTTGCGTATTCGGGCCCCTACCACGTCGACGAAGACCGCTCCGCCGTATGGCACGAGATGGCGGTATCGCTGTACCCGAACTGGCTCGGTGAGAACCAGAAGCGGCATGTGCGCTTCGACGGCGACCGCATGACCCTGTCCTCGGATCCACTGGTGTTCCGCACCACCACCCTGTCACCGGCACTGGTGTGGCGACGAACCGCACCCCGTGCGGGACGGACCACGTCGTGAACGGGGCTCAGCTCACCGTGGCCGTGGACCTGTCGACGCCGGACGCGCCGGTCGACAGCACCATCGTGGTGCGGAGCCTGGATGACCCCCACACAGTGCGAATTACAGCCCCGAACCTTCGAGAGGCGCAGAAGAAGCGCGCATACATTCGGGCCGCGGGCGACACATCCGGTGGCCGGGTCGACGTACTGCTCGACGTCGTCGTCCATATCGCGCCGGACGCTCGCACCGCGCGCTCCGAAGCCGGCACAGGACAGAGGCGCCCGTCGGAAACTGGCATGACGGACGGCGACACCGTCGTCTACGTCGGAACGCCGAGCGGCCTGGCAAGTCTGATCCTCGACATCCGCGCAGCCGACATTGCCGACGGCGTCACTGTCGTTCCTGCTGTCACGGAGGGGAACGTCAGGGATGCATGTGTGCAATTACTGCTGGATGAAGTGCTGCCCATCCTCGAAGCCCGCCGACCGGTCCAGGAATCGGCGGTGCGACAAGATGTCCACTAGTTCCCACCACACCACCACGAACGGGGGAGAAACCCATGCGAATCGTGGTTGACGAGATTTTCGGTAAGTCACAGTTCCGGCTCGAAGACGCCGACGAGTTCGGCTCCCTCCACATCGAGCCGGCCGACCCGAAGTGCAGAATCTGGGCAGACCGACTCTCGGCCCTCGGCCGACCATCCGGCGCACAGCAGGTCTTCGTCAAACCAGACACGATCCGCGCCCTTGCGGGTGAGCAGGCATTGGACCCGTCGTGGTCGACACGATTCGAAGCAATGATCGAGTTCGCGGATTGTCGCGGATGGCTCAGTCCTGCAGGCGAGATCAGAGTGCACATCGCACTGAGAGTATGAGAGGACCACACGTGTCGACACGATCGGACAACAGCACACAATCGGCTGTGAACACGCGGGCGCTTCGCGACGTTCTGGGACATTTCTGTTCCGGCGTGACGGTGGTGACGGCGATGGTGGGCGACGAACCGGCCGGGTTCACCTGTCAGTCGTTTTCGGCATTGTCGCTGGATCCGCCCCAGGTCTTGCTGTGCCCGAGCCGGCGTTCGACGAGTTGGCCGGCGATCCGTACCGTCGGGACCTTCTGTATCAACGTTCTCTCCTCGGGTCAACGCGATCTCAGCGACCGTTTCGCGAAATCGGGTGGACCCAAATTCGCCGGAGTGCAGTGGCGCCCGGCCGAGCGCGGCGCGCCGATTCTCGAGGGGGTGGCAACCTGGTTCGAGGTGGCGCTCGCTGCGGAGCACGACGGTGGAGATCACCTCATCGCCGTTGCCGGCATGCTCGATTTCGGGTCCGATCCGGTGACGGAGCCGCTGGTTTTCCATCGGAGCCGATACGGCGGGGTTGTGGAGCTGAGTCTCGGATCGATCGAAAGTGGGAGTTGATGGGGAGACCGGCAAAGCCTCTGATCAGCCGGAGTGCGACCATCGCGGCAAGCATCGAGATCATCGACACCGAAGGCATGGATGCGTTCAGTCTGCCGCGCGTGGCCAAACAGCTGAACGTACGGACCTCCTCGCTGTACCACCATTTCGCTGATCGTCGTGAGCTCATGACCGAGGTGGCGAAGGAGCTGATGACCGGGGCGACAGTGCCCGAGCATTCATCGGGCACGGACTGGGTGGAGTGGTTCGTCGAACTCAGCCTCAATTACCGCGACGCGATCCTGCGTCATCCCAATGCCGCTCTCGTGTTGGTGCAGTTCCTTCCTCGGGATGTCCTGACCCGAACGTATGAACGGTGTGCGCGCATCCTCGAGGACGGGGGCGTCCCGGCGCGACTCCACGTGGTGATACTGGACGGTCTGGAGAAGCTTGCTCTCGCAACCACTCTGAGCGATATCATGCGCGATCCGGTCGGTAGCACAGAGGTCTTCCCGAAGGTCGATGAGCGTAGACACCCGACCCTCGCCCGCGCGCTGGAGGCCAACCAGTGGTCGTCGCGTGAACTTTTCGTGGTCACGATCCGCGGATTCCTTGCCGGGGTGATGGGTCTAGCCGCGACGCCGGTAAGTGACGAAAGCCTGCGTGAACTGCTCGAATCATGAACGTGGACTAGCTGCGTCTCAATTCCCCTCGGTGTTCGAGGGATTCGATGCACCGGTAACTACCTCAACTCGACTAACGGAGAGAATTATCGTGAGTTTGGAACTATATGTGGATGGCAAGTGGACTGCCTCCACAAGCACGGAGCAAATCGACGTCGTCAACCCGACCACCGAAGAGCGCATCGGGAGCGTCCCCGCCGGAGCTGCCGAGGACGTCGATATGGCGGTCGCTGCCGCACGACGGGCCTTGGGCCAGTGGTCTCAGACCGCCCCGCACACGCGGGCCGAGTTCGTGTCGCGTCTGGCTGACGAACTGGAGCGGCGACAGGACGACATCACCGACATCGTCGTCGCCGAGGTCGGCACGCCACGCAGGGTCGCTCGGTGGGCCCAGGTCGGACTGGGCATCGTCGATCTGCGGGAGGCAGTGACCGCGGCGAAGGACTTCCCGTGGGAAGAACCGCTCCGCAACTCCCTTATCGTGCGTGAGCCGGTCGGCGTGATCGGATGTATCACGCCCTGGAACTACCCGCTGCACCAGATCACCGCCAAGATCGGCGCCGCGCTCGTGGCCGGGTGCACGGTGGTCGTCAAGGCCAGCGAGGTTGCTCCGTTCACCGCCCACGCTCTGGCAGAGGCGGTCGAAGCGGTCGGGATCCCGGCCGGAGTTTTCAATATGGTGCACGGGTACGGTCCGATTGTGGGTGAGGCCATCGCCGTTCACCCGGATATCGACATGGTCAGCTTCACCGGATCGAACTCGGTCGGTAAGCGGGTGCTGGAACTGGCCGCCGGGACCGTGAAGCGGGTCTCGGTCGAGCTGGGCGGCAAGAGCGCCGCGGTGCTGCTCGACGACCTCGATGTCGAGGAGTTCGCGAAGGCCGTGCCGCACACCGTGCGTGCCTGCTACATGAACGGCGGGCAGTCCTGCAACGCGCAGACTCGCATGCTCGTACCGCGCTCGCGCCTGTCCGAGGCAGAGAAGCTCGCCGCCAAAGCGGTGGCGGCATATGCCCCGGGCGATCCCACGAGCGGCGACACGAAGCTTGGACCCATGGTGACCGCAGCTCAGCGCGAGCGGGTGCTCGGCTACATTCGTGCCGGCGTCAAGGAGGGCGCGAAGCTCGTCGCCGGCTCGGTCGACGCACCTGCCCGTACCGGATTCTTCGTCCAACCCACAGTGTTTTCCGAGGTAGACCCGGACAGCACGATCGCCCAGGAGGAAATCTTCGGTCCGGTGCTGTCGATCATCGCGTACGACACGACCGAGCACGCGATCGACATCGCGAACGGAACGATTTTCGGTATTGCCGGCGCCGTGTGGTCCGCCGACCCCGAGCGCGCGAAGTCGGTGGCGCGCAGACTGCGTGCAACGCAGATCGAGGTCAACGGTGGAAAGTTCAATGGGGCTGCACCGTTCGGCGGATTCAAGCAGTCCGGTCACGGGCGTGAGGGCGGGGCGTTCGGCCTGGAGGAGTTTGTCGAAATCAAGAGTCTGCAGCTTTAACGACGTTCTTGTGGGCCCGCAGCGGTCCCCGAAGGAGTGAGCACGATGGTCTACACCGATCTGCCGTACGACGAGGCGACGAAAGCGGGCTTTGCCCGGGCGATGTTCGATCACCTCGACAACGGCACCACCGATATGGCACCGGAAATCCTCGAGGTCGATCCGCGCGTATACACCGATCCGGAGCTGGCGGCGCGGGAGCGCAGAGAACTGTTCGGGTACGTGCCGATCATCGCGGCACACAGTACCGAACTGCCCGGAAACAACGACTTTGCGACTGTCCAGCTGCCGAACAACGAAGTTGTTCTCGTTCGGCAGGCGGACGGGAGGGTGCGTGGCTTCGTGAACACCTGCCGGCATCGAGGAGCGCAGCTCGTTCCCGAGGAGAAGGGTTCGAAGCGCATCTTTTCGTGCCGCTACCACGGGTGGGCGTATGGCAGCGATGGCAGGCTGCGGTCGATCGCGGACGAGCCGACTTTCGGGACGGTCGATCGTAGTTGCATGAGTTTGCTGGAGGTTCCGGTCGAGGAACGGCACGGTTTCGTCTGGGTCATCGACTCCGCCGCGGGTGATCGCAAGATCGACATCGCGGAGTGGCTCGGCCGCGAGTTCGACGAGTCCCTCGCCGCCATGGACATGGACAAGTACCACTGCCATATCGCCCAGAACTTCGATGTGGACATCAACTGGAAGGTGTTGATGGACGCCTTCCTCGATGGCTACCACATCACCTCGACACACGCCGGAACCGTTGCCCCGTACTTCTACAACAACGCGCAGGCGTGGGAGCCGATGGGCAGGCACGGACGAATGGTCACCGCTCGCAAGAGCATCGACTCGGTGCGCGATGTGGCACCCGAGGATGCCCCCATCGATCGGCATATCACCGTGGCGCACTTTCTGATGCCCAATATGTCGGTGCTCCGTCAACCGGATCATCTGGAGGTGCTCAACTTCGTCCCCGCCCCGGGCACAGCCGTCGGGACTCGGATGCAGATGCGTTTGCTCACTCGGGAGCCGGTGGTAACGGACGAGCAGAAGGCGCGGTGGGACAAGAACTGGAAAATTCTCATGGCCGTGCTACGCGACGAGGACCTCGTGGTCAACGAGGGCGTACAGAAGTCCGTCGCGAATACAGATGTCGGACCCCTCTATTTCGGACGCAACGAGATTGCCAATCAGCACTTCCACCAATGGATGGGGCGCGCGTTCGCAGATCCGCGCAGGTGGGGCTGAGCTCCATCGCACCCATGGTGTGAACACGCGCCATCCGTGCAGTCACAAATACCGAACCCCGATACAACGACCCGAAGGAACCCCAACATGTCGCAGATTTCTGTCCCGGGGAAGGAAAGAGCCGTCTCGGGTGCCCGATCCGTGGTCCTCACCTGCTTGGCCATCACGATCCTCGACGGTGTCGACCTCATCATGTTCGGCGCGGTCCTGCCGACGTTGCTCGAACTGGAACAGTGGGGGATCACCACTGCATCGGCGGGGTTGATCGGCAGCCTGTCCCTGTTCGGAATGATGGCCGGAGCAATGCTTGCCGGCTACATCACAGATCGCATCGGGCGACGACCCGTGGTACTTGCATGCATCGTCAGCTTCAGCGTGTTCACCGGGTTGTGCGCCATTGCGCCGAACCTGGAAATGTTCGGCCTGTTCAGGCTGCTGGCAGGGCTCGGCTTCGGCGGAGCACTCCCCACCTTGATCGCGCTCACCCAGGAATACGTCAAGGTCGACCGGCGACAGTTCTACAACGGTGTGATCCAGACCGGCTTTCCCATCGGCGGGTGCGTCGTCGCGATTGCCGCCATTTTCATGATCCCTGCGTTCGGCTGGAAATCGATGTTCGCAGTGGGCGGCCTTCTGGGTGTCGTGTTGTTTGTCATCGCGTACCGAAACCTGCCCGAATCGATTGCCTTCCTCGCAAGCAAGGGTCGGCACGACGAGGCCCGGGAACTGGCACAGCACTATTCCATCGATGCCGGCGCCGAATCCGGTATGGCACTGGATAAGTCGACGAGTGGGAGTACCGGCTCGTCGTCGGGACTGAGGCTCCTGTTCGCCCCCGGCTACAGGATTGCGACGGTCATGTTCCCGCTCATCACCTTCTTCGGTCTTCTCGTCTCGTACGGCATGAACACCTGGATTCCTCAGATGCTGAGGTCCTCCGGCTATGATCTCGGGTCTGCATTGACATTCCTGCTCGCCTTCAACATCGGCAGCGGATTCGGCATGGTGGTCATCACCGGTCTTGCGGATCGGCTGGGATCACGTCCCGTCATTTCCGTGAGCTTCGTCTTCGGGGCGCTCGCAGTGTCCGCCCTGACTCTGCAGCCGGCACAGGCGCTCGTGTTCGGACTGGTTCTCCTGATCGGCTTCTGTGCCTCGTCGACGACGGGCGTCTACGGATTCGTCGGAGTCTTCTACCCGGCGGCCGCGCGTGGCACGGCACTCGGGCTGGCAGTGGGTCTCGGCCGGCTCGGCGGTGTCTGCGGTCCCGTACTCACCGGAATGATCATGAGCTCTGCACTCGGAGCCGACTGGGCCTTCTACGCCTTTGCGTTCGCCGGAGTGGCTGCCGCAGTGCTGGTGTCGTTGGTTCCGCGGAAGAACAAGACCGTGTCCGAGACTGACGTGTCTGTAGAGAAGGCCGCGGAGCCTGCCTGATCACCATGTGTCCGATGCGATCGAGCCGACGCGGGGGTTGAAAAACCTATGTGCATTAGTTAATGTGATGTGACGTCGACCACGTTCGTCGACGCGCTACCGAACTTCCCGTTCGCCGACGTGCGGAACGTATCGCGACCGCGCGGGAAGCGCAGAAAGGCTGACCGGCATGAGAATGAAGACAAGGCTGAGCTGTCCGTGTGGCGCCGCGATCACCGGCAGTGACGAAGACGACCTGGTCGTGAAAACCCAGGAGCATTTGAGCGAGTCGCATCCGGGCATGGAGTACTCGCGCGACGAGATTCTGTTCATCGCGTATTAGCACCGCTGTACGTGCGACACAGAGCTGTTCGGTGCCACCTCTGTCATCCCGCTGTCCTATGACAGCTTCCATTCATCCGACACATTCCCGAACACAGGAGACTTCATGAAACTCGAAGGTAAGGTCGCGCTCATCACCGGTGCCGGTTCCGGGCTGGGACGCGAGGCATCGCAGTTGTTCGCCGCGGAGGGCGCGAAGGTCGCCGTGGTCGATATCGATCCGGAGCGCGCCAAGGGCACGGTCGAGCTGGTCGAAAAGCAGGGTGGTTCGGCGATCGCGGTCACCGCGGATGTGCGAGTCGAGCAGCAGGTGATCGAGGCCGTGGCGGCCACCATGGCCGCGTTCGGCAAGCTCGACATTGCATGGGCCAATGCAGGCGTCATCTCGCGTGGTGGTGTGCCGTCCGTCGCCGGTGGCGAGCAGGTCGAGTTCCAGGATCTGACGGACGCGGATTGGCAGGACGTCATCGGGGTCAACCTCTCTGGCGTGTTCTACACCGCGAAGGCTGCAGTGCCGGCGCTGCGGGCCAACGGTGGTGGTGTCATCCTTGCGACGTCGTCGGCGGCGTCGTTCGCGGCGTATCACAGCATCGCGGCGTACTCTGCGACGAAAGCCGGTGTGAACGGTATGGTTCGGGCCCTGAGTCTGGATCTCGGCAAGTATGGAATCCGCGTCAATGCGATCGCCCCAACACACGGAATGTCGCCGAACTTTCTCGCCCCTGCGGGTACGCCGGTCGTCGGTCAGTCCTATGAGGAAGTGGCGGGTCCGTGGGAGCCGAGCGTGTCGCCGATTCCGCTCAAGCTCAATCGTCCGCCGTCACTGAAGGACAATGCTCGGGCAGCGCTGTTCCTGGTCTCGGATGAGTCCGCATACATCTCGGGTGTCACGCTGCCGACGACCGATGGCGGCACGTTGTCTCGTGTGGCCATGATGTTCCCAGAAGACGGGAACAACCCTCCGCCGATGGTCACCGGCGAAGAGTAACGATCATGACTGCCCACGACACGAGAACGGAATACGGTACGCGCCGCCTGGTCGTGGATCGGTCGGTGTGCGCGGGACACGGCCTGTGTTACAGCCGATCCCCCGAGGTCGTCGACTGTGACGATTCCGGGTATCCGGTGATCCTTCAGGACGCACTCGCGCTCGACGAGCACATCGCGGCGGCCGAGGAGGCCGTCGCGGTGTGCCCGGAACGAGCGTTGACTCTCGGATAATCCTGTCGGAACGCATCTGCTACCAAGGCTGACGGCATGACCGACAGATCCTCGATATCTTCCGTGCCATCCGAACGGCGCGTCGATAGCTCACGAACAACGTGGACGCTCGACGCGCCGAGCGGCTTTCGAAGGGTGTTCTGCCTTGACAATTCACGACATCGCAACGGATCTGATGGTCGATTTCGACGTCTACGACCCGGCTCTTGCCGCGCCGGTCGACGTCTTCCAGGCGAAGGCCGCCGAACTCCGCGCCCGCGGTCCGATCCTCTATTCGCCGCACTACGGTGGGCACTGGATTGTCACGCGTTACGACGACATCTTCCGCATTCTGCGTGATGCCGAGACTTTCTCCAGCTATCCGAACAATCTTGTCGACGCCGGCCAGGGCAAGTTCATTCCCGTCGAGATCGATCCGCCTGAGCACACGCAGTACCGGCAGGCACTCCAGCCCTTGTTCGGTCCGGCGCGGATGAAGGAGCTCGAGCCGAAGATCCGCGAGATCATCAACGAACTGATCGACGGCTTCGCGTGCTCGGGCCGATGTGAATTCGTCGCCGAGTTCGCGCACGCGCTGCCGACCCGTGTCTTCCTCACCTTGATGGGCTGGCCACTCGACGACGCCGAACGCTTCACTGAATGGACGGACATTGCGCTCCAGGGAATTCCGGGCGCCGACGAGGAGGGGTCCGCTCGCGCTCGGGCGGAGGCGGCTACGAACGTGTTCGAGTATTTCGGTGCGTTCGTGGATAGGGTGCGTTCGGGTCAGGAAGATGGCGACAGCGTCACCGCGCAGATCATCAACACACCGATCCGGATGGATGGAGTCGAGCGGTACCTGACGGACGAGGAACTGCGTCGCATGTTCTTCCTGCTACTCATCGCGGGACTGCACACCGTGCAGGGTTCACTCGGCTGGGCCATGGTCCATCTGGCGAACAATCCGGCGCAACGCAACGCCCTGATCGAGGACACGAGTCTGGTGCCGGATGCAGTGGAAGAGATCCTTCGTATCGAGGCCGCGGTCAGCATGGGTCGTCGGGCTACGCGCGATGTCGAGATCGCCGGTGTGAAGGTCGAGGCCGGTGACCAGCTGCTGTTACTGCTCTGTTCGGCGAACCGCGACAATACCGAGTTCGACGATCCGGATGCTTTCGTGATCGACCGAGGTTCGAACAGGCACCTGTCGTTCGGAGCGGGCCCACATCGGTGCCTGGGGTCGCACTTGGCGCGACTCGAACTGACACTGGCGATGGAGGAGATTCACCGCAGGCTCCCCGATTATGCGTTGGTCGAGAGTGATCCACCGTTGATGCACGGCACGTCGGTGCGTGGCTGTGTGCGTCTGCCGCTCACGTTCACTTCGGAACTCTGAGTTGAGATGAGGAAGGGGACCCGATCGTGATCGGGTCCCCTTCGTGATGTGAGCGGAAACCGGTGTCCGTAGTTCCGCGAGTGTGAAGCCCAGGTATCAGCTCTCGTTGACGAGTTCCTGAATTGCGCGGCGGAAGACCTGGTTGGCGACTTCGTTGCGACCGAGGAGCATGTTGCCGGCGCTGGCGCTGTCCATGGCAACCTGTGAATCTCGCAAGATCGGGAAGTCCTCGTTGTGGAGCACGGCTACCAGGATCTCGACGTTCTTGTCCCAGATCCGGTTCCAGCGTTCCTCCGTCAAGCCGCTCTCTTCGAGCGTGGGCGCGACCAGACGAATCTCCATGTGGCAGCGCTGTGGATCACTGCGGTGAGGGCGGAAGGTGAGCAGCTGGAAATGGTCCGGTTGTTTGAGCAACGTACTGTTGGGCCCCACCAGGTGGCTTTCCGTGATGTGCTCGGCGAGACTGCGATCGCCGGGGTCCTCCTCGATCCATCGGTCGATGGTCTTGCGGAGATTGAGGAACCGGCAGTGGTTTCCGAAGTCCT
Organism: Rhodococcus sp. G6(2025); assembly: GCF_058628105.1. Taxonomy (NCBI): domain Bacteria; kingdom Bacillati; phylum Actinomycetota; class Actinomycetes; order Mycobacteriales; family Nocardiaceae; genus Rhodococcus; species Rhodococcus sp. G6(2025). The sequence goes on along the minus strand of NZ_CP179750.1, from coordinate 4,497,650 downwards.
CGAAGGCCATGACATTGGTGTGGATGTGCTTCGCGGCGGTGTTGGGGTGCGCGTACTGGATATGGTACCCGTCGAGGAACGCGTCCTGCATCAACTTCCAGTTGATCGGCTCGTCGAAGCGTTGAACCCGAGTGGTCACCATCTTGTCCATGCCGTAGGACCCCATGATCGAGTCCATCTCGGGCCCGAGCCAGTCGGCGACATCGATGGTTGCGTCGGCGTCGTCGACCACCCAGACGAACCCGTGCCGCTCTTCGGTGGGTAGTTGGACGAGGTTGCGTTCGGAGCGGTCGGCATCACCGAACGTGTTGTCGCGGGTGATGGTGCGCAGGCTGCCGTCGGTATCGTAGGACCAGCGGTGGTACGGGCAGGAGAACAGGCGGCAGCGACCCTTCTCTTCCTTCTCGACCATGGCCCCGCGATGACGGCACTGGTTCACGAGGGTTTTGACGCTGCCATCGCGCTGGCGGACGATGATGACGTTGTTTCGCGGCAACTGCAGGGTGACGAAATCTCCTGCGCGAGGGATCTCGGAGCCGTGGATGATGATCGACGGAACTCGGCCGAATACACGCTCTCGTTCGATCTTGGCGATGTCCGGATCTGTGAACTCGACGGGTTCGAACCACGTGACGTGCTCGAACTCGTCGGTGGTGTCGTTGCGCAGATGGTCGAGCGCGCGACGGATGCGTTCCTCGCGTGGGATTCCGACCTCTGTCATGGCTGCCCTCCAGGCTGTGGTGCGATGGCGAATCGATGACCCTAAATCTAACTTATGTAGATTTAGCTGTAAACCCCGGGTTGCGTTCTCGGGTAGTTTTCGACCATTGCGATCCTATACCGATTGGCATTAGATTTATGGGAACGAACCGGCAGATGAGGAGCGAACGAATGATCTCGTATCAGTGGTGTTCGGAACTGGATTCCGGCGATCGGGACGAGGTACTGGCACTTGTCGCGGCGGCCGCCGAATACGACGACGAGGCGGGCTTCTCCTCGATCAATCCCGGTGATGTGACCTCGGCGAGCCGTAACGGTGTGCGGGTCTACCACCTTCCGATCGCAGCGCGCGGAGATCTGAGTGCTCGCGACGATGCTCCACTCGTGGTGGTGGCGTACCTGCATCTACAGGTCGACGACGGGGGGCTGGGTACCGCGCAGTTCGTGGTTCACCCCGACTATCGGTCGCGAGGTATCGCAACGATGCTCGTCGAGGAGATCGGTCTGGACACGACCGTGGACGGTGGCTGGGAAGGCACTGGCGCTGCGGCCCTGCGCTGCTGGGCGTACGGCACTCACCCCGCGTCCGAGCGTCTCACGCGCCGGTTCGGCGTCGCGCCGGTGAGCAGGTTGTGGACGCTGTTCCGTCACTTGTCTGGGCCGTTCGCGAGCCCGCTCGACGACGTCTCGGTTCCCGAGGGCATCACACTCGCCGAAGCGCGCCCACTCGAAGATTCGATGGCGTCGAAGTCGATCGAGGAAGTGCTGGATGCGGCCGCGCTGGTGCCGGCGCAGCGGGAACGCCTCGCCGACGAGATTCGTCTCGGGGCCGGCACCGTAGTCGTCGCAACAGGTTCTTCGGGAGCATCTCTCGGATTCGTCTGGTTCGACTCGGCGCTGTCCACGCACCTCGAACTCGACGCCGCGTCGGTCCGGGCGCTGGTGCTCACCGAGGCCGCGAGGCGGGAAGGCTTGGGCACCACGCTGCTCGTGGTGGCGCTCGGGGCGCTGCGTGACGCGGGAGCGCAGATCGCCCTCATTCGTATCGACCCGGACGATGCAGGCGCGGTGCGTATGTGCCGGCTGCTGTCGTTCGAGCAGGAGGAAGAGCACTCGTGCTACCAGGTCGGGGAGTGGGCCGAAGTACCCAGCTTTTGAATGGTTGCCGGTGATACGAAAAAACGATGTTTGTTCGGTGTTGACCTAAAGGTTGTAGGCAACTACGGTCTGTGTTGTGGCTCACAGTTGGTGTGCCGATTTCGATTCGATCATTCGATCATCCCGCACGTTGCCTCTGTGCACCACTAGGCGGAACCTACACTTGGAGAGGACTATCCATGGGACGGCTCGATGGCAAGGTCGCATTCATCACCGGCGCGGCGCGCGGTCAGGGCAGGTCGCATGCCGTCCGGCTCGCGGAGGAAGGTGCGTCCATCATCGCGATGGACATCTGCGACCAGATTCCGACCGTGTTCTACCCGATGCCGACCTCCGACGATCTCGCGGAAACCGAACGCCTGGTCAAGGAGGCCGGAGGCGCCATCGTTGCGTTGGTTGGCGACGTCCGCAACCTCGAAGACATTCAAGCTGCGTACGACGCGGGTATCGCACAGTTCGGCAAGGTGGACATCGTACTGCCGAACGCCGGCATCATGCCCGTCATCGGACCGGGCGAGCAGCGGCAGGCCTGGCACGACGCGATCGACACCATGCTCACCGGTGTGTGGCACGTGCTCGACGTGACCGTGCCGAATCTCGTCGAACGGGGTGAGGGTGGCTCGATCATTATCACCAGCTCGGCCGCCGGCCTGACGAGCATCGGTCTCAACACCTTGCCTGGCCAAGCCGGGTACAGCGCGGCCAAGCACGGTGTCGTCGGCCTCATGCGGCTGTATGCGAAACAACTCGCGCCCCACAGCATCCGGGTCAACACCGTGCATCCGACAGGCGTGAACACTCCGATGGTCGCGAACGCCGAGTACGGCGAGTTCGTCAACGCCCACCCAGAGGTCGCCGCCGACGAGTCGTACAAGAACCCGATGCCCGTCGAGCTGATCGAGGCAGTCGACATCAGCAACGCGATCGTGTACCTCGCTTCCGACGAGGCCCGCTACGTCACCGGAGTCACATTCCCCGTCGATGCCGGCTACAACATCCGTTGAAAGTGAAGGAGCTTCACTGATGACCACCACCGAAACCGCAACCGGTACGACGACCCCGTCGATCGCCGATCGCGAACAAATCTTCATCGGCGGCCGTTGGGTCGACTCGACCGGTGACGAATGGGTCGATGTCGTCGACTCGTTCACCGAAGAGAAGATCGCACGCGTCCGCACCGCCACCGTCGAAGACGTCACCAAGGCGGTTGCCGCTGCGCGTGAGTCGTTCGACACGGGTGAATGGGCGTCGCGCACCATAGCCGAGCGCGCCGACGTTCTCGATGCCATCGCGGACCGTCTCGAGCAGCGCGTGGACGAACTGACGCCGATCGGCGTCATCGAGGTCGGTGTGCCGGTCAGCGTCAGCCGCCCGACCCAGCAGATGACCGGCGGCCTGTTCCGGGCTGTTGCCGCGGTAGCGCGCGAGTTCGAGGTCAGCGAAGAGCGATCCCGGGCCGACGGCGGCATCTCACGCATCGTCAAGGAACCGACGGGTGTGGTCGCCGCGATCATCCCCTGGAACGGGCCGATCGGCACGATCGCGTTCAAGCTCGCGCCGGCGCTCGCCGCGGGTTGCTCGGTCGTTCTCAAGACCGCACCCGAGGCGCCGATCTCGCCGTCGGCTTTTGCGGACATCATTGCCGAGCTGGTCGCGGAAGGTCGCATTCCCCAGGGTGTAGTGAGTGTGCTGTGTGCCGACCGCGAGGTGTCGGAGTCCCTCGTGACCAACCCGGACGTCGACCACGTCACGTTCACCGGCAGCACCGCCGCAGGCCGGCGCATCATGTCCCTGGCAGGCGAGCGCATCGCACGCGTGTCGCTCGAACTCGGTGGCAAGTCCGCAGCGATCATCCTCGACGACGCAGATATCAATCACGTGCTGCAGACCCTGCCCATGGGTGGCTGCATGCAGTCGGGTCAAGCCTGCATCGCGCTGACCCGCGTGCTCGTCTCGCGCAAACGTCACGACGAGGTGGTCGAGGCACTGAAGGCCGCGTTCGGATCTCTGCCGATGGGCGACCCGTGGGAGCCGACCAACTTCCTCGGCCCGCTCGCCTCCAAGCGTCAGCAGGACCGCGTGCTCGGCTACATCGACATCGCGAAGGAAGACGGCGCGAAGGTTGTGCTCGGTGGTGGCCGCCCCGAAGGCCTCGATACGGGCTTCTTCGTCGCAGCCACCCTGATCGACGACGTGCAGCCGGATTCACGGATCGCGCAGGAAGAGGTCTTCGGGCCGGTCATCTCGGTGATCACCTACGAGGACGAGGAAGACGCAATCGCGATCGCCAACAACTCGGTGTACGGCCTGTCGGGCGCCGTCTATACCGAGGATCTCGACCATGGTTTCGAGGTCGCGCGGCGCATCCGTACCGGCACCATCAGCGTCAACACCGCGACGATGGACTTCACCCTGCCATTCGGTGGTTACAAGCAGTCGGGCGTCGGACGGGAGGGCGGCATCGAAGGTCTCGAAGAGTTCTTCGAGACCAAGACCGTCCACCTGCCTGCTCCTTCCCAGTAGGTCTGCAGAACGCGGTGCCCCACGGATTCGATCCGTGGGGCACCGGTGCGTCGTGGGCGGTTCGCGCGGGGAACGGCGGACTCGCTCAGTTGGCCGAAACCCTGGTGTTGTCGGAGGGCGCGGCTTCCGTGATCGCGATACTTTCGTGGCGCACCACGCCGTGAAGGAAACTGCGAATCATTTCCTCGAACAACTGCCGGGAAGTCATCTCGTTTGCGGCGAGAGCCTTGGACAGCAGGGGCTGCGACTCCGGGTCGACGTTCGGGAAGATCGTGGACTTGGTGCTCGGCTTGCGCATCGCCTCGGTGAGCACCGCGCCGAGCGTCAGGCGCTCCATACCGTCGAGAATCTGGACGTGCAGGTGCGCGGGCACTCCGGACTCCTCGAGAAACCGGGCGGTGTCCTCGTAGGTGCCGATCAGCAGGTCACGGGGCAGATATTGCAGCAGGATCGGCGCGGCGTTGCGGTGTTTGAGGATCGACCGGCGAAGGTTCATGCTCAGCGTCACGAAGAATTCGGGCCAGTCCGGGCCGGGCTTGCGTCGCGGTAGGTTTCCGGCGCCGGCGATCTGTCGAGCGACCGCTTCGAGAATCTCCGATTTGTCGGAGAAATGATGGTAGAGCGAGGGTGCACGCACTCCGATGTGTTTAGCCAGGCGTGGCAGGCTGAACGCATCGAGTCCCTCGGAGTCGATGATCTCGATGGACGCTGCCACGGCGGCTGCGCGACTGATCAGAGGTTTCGACGGTCGGGCCATATCTCGCTTTCGGTTCGAGCAGTACGCCGGGCCTGGTCGGCACGGCAGATGGTCAGAATGGTATATGTTTCCGTCGGTAAGGTGGTCATACGGTGAGAACCGCCTCGTCGAGGAACTCCACCAAGCCTCGACTCAAGACGTCGTTGTCGTCGCCGCCCACCATGTGCCCCGCGCCGCCCACATCGATATAGCGCGACCCCGGAATCAGCTCCAGGAGTTCGCGCGCTCCTTCCGGACTGACCACATCGGACTGTGCGCCACGGATGAGTAACGTCGGGACTCTGATCGCCCGCGCCGCGGCGCGGGCACGAATTTCGCGCGCGGCCGTCGCGTCCGCCGAATTCGTCCTATCCGACAGCATTCGCGGATCCCAATGCCAGTACCAACGACCGTCGTGCTCACGCAGGTTCTTGCGCAAACCCTCCACCCGCGGCGCGCGACTCCGGTGCGGGTTGTATTCGATCACTGCTCCGAGCGCGTCCTCGAGGCTGTCGAAGCCGGACAAACCGGCTTGCATGAATTCGGTGATCTTGGCGAGTCCCTCCGGTTCGGCCTTCGGGGTGATGTCCACCAGGACCAGCGCCCGGGCAATACCTGGTTCGTCGCCTGATGCGACAAGTGAGGCCATGCCGCCCATGGACGCTCCGACGAGCACCGGGGGTTCACCGAGGTCGGCGACGACTGCGCGAATGTCGCGGGCGTGCGCGTCGGGGCTGTAGTCGCCGTCGGTCGACCACTGGCTGTCGCCGTGGCCGCGTGCGTCGATGCAATACGCGCGCCAACTCTGCTGGGCCAGCCGTATTCCGGTGCGCTGCCACGAGTGCCTGGTTTGGCCGCCGCCGTGGAGCAGCAGGACCGTGCCTTTCGGTTCCCGCCGGGGTTCCCACAGGTCGGCAACCAGTGAAACGCCGTCGCCGCGGAGGGTGGTCACCTTGGTGGAGTACGTCATGGTTGCATGGTCCTTCCTCGTCGGGAATCAGTGTCCGGAAGTGCCGCCGTCGACGGCGAGCGTCGAGCCGGTGATGTAGCCGGAGGCGCGACTGGCGAGGAACACCACAGCTCCGTCGATCTCGCGCTGTGTAGCGGTGCGGCCGAGAGAACTGCCGCGCAGGAACTCGTCGAGCGTATCCGACGACATCTCGGAGATCAGGTCGGTCTCCACAAATCCTGGCGCGATCGCATTGACGCGGATGCCCTTTCGCTTAGACCACTGATGCGACAGGTCGCGGGTCAGGCCGATCATGCCCGCTTTACTGGCAGCGTATGCAGCTTGGGGAAGTGCCGATTTGATGAGGCCGAGCATGCTCGCGACATTGACGATGGTCGAGCCCGGGCCCATCACGCGTCCACACGCTTGCGCTGCCCAATAGCTGCCCATGAGGTTCACGTCGAGGACTGCGCGGAAGTCTTCGGGGCGCTCGCGCGTCGCCGGCGCGGAGCTGGTCACTCCGGCGTTGTTGATCAGGATGTCGAGGCGGCCGAACTCGGCGACAGCGGCCTGGGCGAGCGCATCACACTGCTCGGGCACAGTGACGTCGGTAGGTGCGACCAGGCAGCGGCGACCGGTGGCCTCTACTGTCACCGCGACGGCTTCGAGGTTTTCGCGCCGGCGTGCGGCGATCACCACGTCGGCACCTGCCTCGGCGAGCGCGCGGGCGAATCCGGCGCCCAGGCCGCTGCCGGCGCCGGTCACGACAGCGACGGATCCGTCGAGTCTGAACAGGTCGAGGACCGTGTCACTCTGGTCCGGCGATGAGTGTGGGGTCATGGCGATCTCCTGTGCGCGTCGTGGATATCGGTGGCCAGGCTTGCGTCCCGTAAACCTAACTGCTTAAGATTATAGGGCACGTGAAGTCTATGGGAACGAGAGTGCCGATGACCGGAAGCGCCAACACCGAACAACGCAAAATGCGAGTGATCGGCAAAGACGTGCTTGCTCACGGTGTCATGGCAGTTCGACTCGCGGATCCCGATGGCGGCGCTGTCCCATCATGGGAGCCCGGAGCGCATATCGACGTGATCATCGACAGGTCAACGGTGCGGCAATACTCCCTGTGTGGCGACGCATCCGACACCACCTCCTTGGCGATCGCGGTGCTCCGCGAAGAGGACGGCCGCGGTGGATCGCGCTGGGTGCACGACTCGCTGCAAGTCGGAGACCTGGTCGCGATCGCAGGCCCGCGCAACAATTTCACCCTCGAGCCCGCGCAGTCCTACCTTTTCGTTGCGGGCGGTATCGGCATTACGCCCCTGTTGCCGATGCTCCGTTCGGCCGAAGCTGCCGGCGCCGACTGGCGCCTGCTGTACGGCGGCCGAACACGCACCAGCATGGCTTTTGCCGACGAGCTGGTAGCTCGGTACCCCGGCCGAATCGAGCTGCGACCCCAGGACGAATACGGGATCCTCGACCTTCCTGCTGCCCTCGACGCCGTCCCCGACGGCACCGCGGTGTACTGCTGCGGACCGGAGCCGCTCCTGCGGGCGATCGAAAACGAATGCCTCGCGCATCCGAACGTGAGACTGTACGTCGAGCGGTTCGCTGCCAAGGAGCGGCCGGCCGATGCGGTCGACGGATCGTTCGCGGTCGAACTCCGGCGCGCGGGCAGGACCATCACCGTCGATGCGAAGGAAAGCGTGCTCGACGCCGTACTCCGGTCCGGTGTCGACGCCCCCTTCTCGTGCCGTGAGGGTACGTGCGGGACGTGCGAAACCCGAGTCCTGGAGGGCGTTCCCGAGCATCGGGACTCAATCCTCAACGAAGACGAACCGTCCGAGAACGACTGCATGATGATCTGTGTATCGCGAAGCTGCACAGCAAAACTCGTGCTCGATCTCTGACCGGAATCGCAACGAGGAGATGCCGTGACCCAGGCACCCGATAGGGCCCACCTCGCCGCCCCCGAGTCGGCATGTAGATCGGCGCTGCTGGTCCCGGCGCTCTGCTTCATCGTGATGATCACGTCGATGATGCAGACCGCCGTCGTACCGCTCCTGCCGGCAATCGCGGTGCAGCTCGACGTGGGCACGGATGCTGTCGGTTGGACAGTGACAGCGAATCTCCTTGCAGCCGCAGTGTGTACACCACTGTTGGGTCACCTCGCCGATCGACATGGTCCACGGAGGGTGATGCTCGCCGTGCTGGGCGCGGTACTGATCGGCTCGGTGCTGTGTGTCGCGTGGAACGGGTTGCCGTCACTCATCGCCGGTCGAGTTCTGCAGGGAGTGTCGTACGCGTTGTTCCCCGTCGGTGTGGCGGTAGTGCGAGGCGCACTGGGGGCGCACCGTGTTCCGATGGCGCTCGGCGTCATGTCTGGGGCATTGAGTGTCGGCGGCGGTGTGGGAATGATCGCGGCCGGACTCCTGTACACCGAAGGGGCCGACTATCGACGCGTCTTCTGGATGCTGTTGGTACTCACAGTGTTAGCAATGGTCGTCGGGTGGCGCGTTATTCCGCATACCCCGGGGTCGGGACCGCGCGACGGGTTCGACTTCTGGGGTATGGTCGGGCTCGCGTTCGGCCTGCCGGGGCTGCTGTTGGCGTTGGCGCAAGGTGGGACGTGGGGATGGCTGTCGCTGCGGACACTCGGTTGCGCTGTCACCGGTGCGCTGGTGCTTGCCGCCTGGCACCGGCACGAACGGAGGACCACTGCACCGCTAATTGCTCCGGCGCTTCTGACGGCGCGGTTGGTGGCTCCGGCACATGTCGCGGCTTTCCTGGTGGGTGTCGCGATGTTCGTGCAGTTCCTGGCCGTCGCGACGTTCGTGCAGATCTCCCGAGAAGAAGCGGGATACGGCTTCGATGCGTCGGTACTCGAGACCAGTCTGGTGTACCTGCTGCCCGGACAGCTTGCCGGTATGGCTGCGGCGGCCGTCAGTGGACTCGTAGTCCGACGGTTCCCCGCCCACAAGGTGCTGACCGCAGCATGCGCCGTCGGTGTGTGCGGATTCGTGATGCTGATACTTGCTCATGACTACACGTGGCAGGTGATTACGGCGGTTGCGGTGATCAATGTCTTCGTCATAGTCGCCTACGGTGCGTTGCCGTCGATGCTCATCGGCAGCAGTCCTCCGGGAAGCACAGGGGCGGTGAACGGCATCAACGCGATCGCCCGGACATTCGGAAGTTCACTGGCCAGTGCCTTGGTTGCGGTGTTGCTCGCGACCATCACGATCCCGGGCACCTCGACGCCCACAGAACAGGCGTACATCGTGGTGTTCGCAGTCGGGGGAGCGGCCGCGTTCGCGGCGGGGCTCGTTGCTGTCACAGCGCGCCGTTTTGCAAAATGCAAGACTTGATTGACGTCTCAAATTGGACCATATAGCGTGGGTCGCACGGCGTACGAGCCAGGCTTCCCTGGTCCGATCCGCGCTGAAAACATCTGTCGGTAAATGCGATTCGGCCCGCGCTCTGTGTCATGCACCCCACATGCCCGGTAGAACCCGGTAGAACGACATCGCACATGCGCGACTCACGAAAGGTAAGGACGAATGGCTGCCACCGTCGGTTCGGCATTGCATTGGTGGGCGAAGACCAAGGGAGAGCAGGACGCGCTCATCGTGGCGGGTGAAACCCTCACATACCGCGAACTCCAGGACTGGTCCAGTCGTATCGCCCGGAAAATCGTGGACCTCGAAATCCAACCGGGTCAACGAGTCGGCGTGCTAGGCCCGAATTCGCTGACGTGGCCGGTGATCGCACTGGGCGTCCTCAAGGCCGGCGGTGTACTGATCCCGCTCAACCCACGGTTCAAGCCGGCGGAGCTCCGCAAGGTTGTCGACGACGCCGGTGCCGTCCTGGTCGTCATGCCGAACGAGTTCGCACAGACGGTCGACGCGGCGCGTGAATTGGGTCCCACCTTCGACACGCTCTCGTTCGACGAGCTCGCGCCGCTACGCGCGGGAGGACAGGACGACTTCCGCATCGATCTCGAACCCGACGAACCGACCGCCCTCCTCTTCACGAGTGGCTCCACCGGGATGTCCAAGGGTGTGATTTGCACGAACCGGACGCTGCTCAATATCGCCTTCGAGGCGTCACTCACCGAGGAAGGCTTCCGGCCCGGGTCCACATCACTGCTGGTGTTGCCATTGGTATTCACCCCCGGCCTGGTATGGGGGCTGGTCATGACAACGGTGCTCGGCGGAAAGCTGATCATCGAGAAGGAGCTCGATCCGGGCCGCGCGGCCAAACTTCTCGGTGAACACGATGTCCAGGCCATCTTCGGTGTGCCGTTGATCTTCGAGGCGATCTCGCGTTCACCCGAGTTCGCGGACGCCGACCCGTCGTCGCTGCGCACCGCGATCGTCGGCGGCGCCGCGGTCGCTCCGGCACTGTTGCAGCGCTGGGCGGACAAGGGCGTCGCACTGCGACAGATCTATGGCATGACCGAGGCCGGCGGTGTCGCCACCGCCACCCTCGTCGCCGAAGCCTTCGACCACCCCGACACGTGTGGATCCGGCTCGATCTTCACCGAAGTGAAGGTGGTGCGTCCAGACGGTACCGATGCCGCTCCCGGTGAAGAGGGCGAAATCCTCCTGCGCGGTCCGGGCGTCACCCCCGGGTACTGGAACGACGCCGAGTCGACCGCGGCCGCCTTGCAGAACAACTGGCTGCACAGCGGCGACCTCGGCACCCTCGACGACGAAGGACGCGTCAAGTTTGTCGACCGGCTCAAAGACCTCATCATCACCGGCGGAATCAATATCTCGCCGGTCGAGATCGAGCGGGTCATCTCGGAGATTCCCGGTGTCGAGGAAGTCGCTGTCATCGCAGCCGCTGACGAGCGCTTCGGCGAAACCCCGGCGGCGATCGTCACGGTGAAGGATGGCGTCGATGCAGCGGCAATCATCGAACACTGCGACCGGCTCGTGGCCGACTACAAGGTTCCGCGCTACGTGGTGATCCGGGACGAGCCGCTGCCGCGGCTGCCCAGTGGCAAGCTCTCGAAGACGGCGATCCGGGCCGAATACCGGGACGTGGCAGAACGATTCGACAAGGTCCGCTGAGCCGAAACCGGCGGGGAACTCAGGAAGGAGTCATCGTGCCGGAGACCGGTACCGACGATGCAGTAATACTCGAGCGGCACGGGGAGATCGCGGTTGTGCGATTGAACCGTCCCAATCAGCTCAATGCGTTCACCGACGCGATGTGCTATCGGCTCATCGAAATCTTCGACGAGACTGACGCAGACGACGAGGTCCGTGCGGTGGTCATCACCGGAACGGGACGGGCCTTCTGTGCGGGAGCCGATCTCGCAGCCGGCGGCGACACCTTCGTGCTGGATGACGACCCGGAGACCGGAGGCGCACCGGCCGACACGGGCGGGCAGGTCTCGCTGAGAATCTACCGTTCCCTCAAGCCGGTAATCGCCGCGATCAACGGACCGGCCGCGGGTGTCGGCGTCACCATGACCCTGCCGGCCGACATTCGCATCGCGTCGGAAATCGCGAAGTTCGGGTTCGTGTTCACGCGTCGCGGACTGGTCCCCGAGGCCTGCTCAACCTGGTTCCTTCCGCGGGCCGTCGGTATCTCGACGGCCGTCGAGTGGACAGTGGGCGGCAAGATGGTCTCGGCAGTCGAAGCGCTCGAACGAGGACTCGTCCGTGAACTCGTACCCGCCGATCAAGTGCTCGAGCGGGCACTCGACATTGCGCGGGAACTCGTCTCCGGCACCTCACCGGTGTCGGCAGCTCTGACCCGACAGCTGATGTGGCGGATGCTTGGTGCGTCCGACCCTGAGGTAGCACATCGGGCCGAGTCGATCGGCATCTACGTCCGCGGCACCGCGGACGACGTGCGTGAAGGTGTCGACGCATTTCTCGAGAAGCGCGAGCCGAAGTTCCCGAACCGGGTTACGGATGGATTGCCAAACCTGTTCGAGTAGTGCATCGGTAATCATCAGCCCTCCGGGATTCGACACTGTCCCTCGGCGTATCGCACGATCCGTTCAGTGATCTCGTCGGGCTGCCGGCGAAGACCATGCCCCCGTGTGGTGGCGGCTCCACAGGCGCAGCCGCCGCCACCGGATGGGTGGGGGCACCGGTGCCACTTCGTTCCGACGCATGGTCACCTCCACACGATCGTCTGTGTACAGAATCGAAAAGTGGGGACGTCCCCTCTGCCTCATCGGGACATCACGGCAGGAGGGTGAATTCGCGGTGAGCACCGCATCGGGGAGCGCGAGATTGATCTGGCGAGTCGACCCATCGACCGGGGTCGGCCAAACTCAGAGACACCGACGCAGTCGGCTGAACCAGGTTCAACCTGTCTTGATACAACATGCAACGAGTGCGCGGTGAATCATGTTCGCCCCGTAGTGCAACATGATAAGGAATGCTCAGCTCGACAATGTTGGTGAGGAACCCATGGATCCCGTAGTCACACAGTCCGAACTCCGCGGTGCCGGTGTCACGCTCGCTGCCGACCGGTGGGATCCGCCGTCCCAGGAGGCAGGCGGATCGGGTGTCGACAGGAAAGGCATGGTGCTGTTGCTGCACGGCGGCGGGCAGACGCGGCATTCCTGGCGAAACACCGGCCGCAGCCTCGCGGCGGACGGCTGGTCCGCCATCGCCGTGGACGCACGCGGGCATGGGGACAGTCAGAGGGCGCCGGACGGGGACTACGGCATCGATGCACTGGTTGCCGACCTGACGTCGGTCGTTTCGGAGTTGGGTGAGAAGCCGGTACTCGTCGGTGCCTCGATGGGCGGGATGACGTCGCTGATCGGGCAGGGGGAGAACCCGGATCTCGCTCGCGGTCTGGTCTTGGTCGATATCGCACCGAAGGTCGAGACCAGCGGCACCGCGGAGATCATGGCGTTCATGCGCAGTGGCCTCGAGGGTTTTGCGAGCCTCGACGAGGCTGCGGCGGCGATCGCGGCGTATACCCCGAACCGGGTGCGTAAGCCCAACCCGGACGGGTTGCGTAAGAACCTGCGTCTGCGTGATGGCCGCTGGTTCTGGCATTGGGATCCGGCGTTCCTGCGCCAGGGCGACGAACCGACTCGTCAGGCGGATTCGATCGTGCGCTACGAACGCGCACGGAAGGCCGCGGCCGCGGTCACGGTTCCCACGATGCTGGTGCGTGGCAAGGAGTCGAAAGTGGTCAGCGAGGAAGGCGCCAAGGAGCTGCTCGAGCTGATTCCGTCCGCGAAGCTGATCGACGTGACCGGGGCCGGGCATATGGTCGCCGGCGACGACAACGATGTCTTCAGTGGCGGATTGACGGGATTTCTCGACGAAGACGTTATCGCAGCGCGTTACTGATGCGGTTGAGGCTCGGTTGCAGCGGCGACCGGATTCGGCGCCGAAACCGGTCGCCGTCCGACCGATCCGTCCGTAGGCGATCAGATTGGGTCGTGATCGTCAATGCTGCACTGTCGGAACAGTTTTCGAATCCGACGAGCGACGCGATCGCCGCCGCTCAGGGTGCGAGGGGCGTGGGCGGCTGAACTGCAACCCAGGGCTTCCCGCACGGTCTCGGCGGCGCCGACGACGTCATTGCGATGCCGCTGCAGTGCTCCACCCAATGGGACGGTCTCGGGCACATCTTCGACCACGGCCGAGCCTGGAACGGGCGCCGGGCAGGGCAGGTCGTCACCTCGCAGGGCGATCAGGTCACCGGCGCCGTCGGCGCCCCGGTCAACCCGATTGCGATCAAGTGAGCACGACCATGCAACAGGGCAGGTTGGCCGGGAAGGTCGCGGTGCTCACCGGCACCGCCTGCGCAAGGCCGGGAGGCGGCGTTGCGTTTCGTCATGGCCCACGAAGTCGACCTCGTGTTCCTCCCGATCAAACATGCCTGGAAGTACCTGGCGCAGTCGGCGAATGCGTCTGTGATCCTGGTCGGATCCACGGCCGGGGTGACCGGTTCGGTCACCAACACCCGGCTCGCGCACACCGCCTCCAAGGGTGCGGTGGTCGCGATGACGAAACAGCTCGCGGCGGAGGGCTGCCCCGGCAGCGGCGAAGCACTGCGCCTGCAGGGACTCACAGCGCATATCGCCACCGAGGAATGGGCCGCCGCTTGTGTGGACTATCTCGAGACGATCGACACCCTCGATGCCGACCGAATCGGTCTCGTCGGCTGGTCTCTCGGCGGCTACTACGCACCGCGGGCGGCCGCGTTCGCGAAGGCGTGGGGTGCCAACCACGACTGGGGCAAGGTACAGCGTCGTCGCGTCGACCGTGAGGGCGAACACCCGGTGCCGCACTACTGGGAACATGTGATGTGGGTATGGGGCCATGACGACCTGGCCACCGTCGCCGGTAGCTGAGACACAATCTGGTCGGGGGCCATTTGGGTTGACGGCCTAATGGCCCGCCGTGAAAGGACGCAGCATGTTCGAACTGAAGACCTACACCCTGCGCACCGCCGAAACACTCGACCAGTACGCGAACGTTCACTGGCCCCGGCATATCAGCAGCCTCGGCAAGCATGGGATCACCACCCATGGAATCTGGACAGAACACAGCGACGATTCGCACCGGCTGATCGCGCTCGTCTCCTACCGGCCCGACGCCGACATCGAGCAGGTCACCCGCGACTTCATTACCAGTCCTATGGGGATTCGCGAGGTGGTTGCGTAGGAACTCGAGGTGGTGTCGGGGTCAGGCGGTGTGTGTTTGGGCAACGGTGCTGATGACCTGGTCGGTATGGCCGTCGCCGAGTGGGTCGGGCCAAGTTGTCCAGGTGTCGGGGCCGAGTTCGATCTCGGCGGTGGTCAGCAGACACGCGTCGAGTTGGTGGCGCAGTGCGGCGGGGTCGATTCCCTGGCCGATGAAGACCAGCTCTTGCCGGCAGTCACCAACTGGTTCTTCCCACTTGTCGAGAATCCCCGCACGGCGGTAGTCGTCCTCCGGCCAGTAGGATTCGGGCAGGAACTTCCACCAGCGTCCGACGTAGCCGTGTCGGATCAGGTGGCCGGCCTGGGAGATGCTGCCGATCTCGGTGAATCGGCTTGCGTTCCAGTAATAGCCTTTGGCGCGGAGGAGACGACCGTTGGTCCATTCGCTGGTGAGGAACTGGTGCAGCCGCCCGGGGTGGAAGGGGGCGCGTTCACGGTAGACGACGGAACTGATTCCGTATTCCTCCGTCTCGGGGGTGTGTTCGCCCTGTAATTCTTGGAGCCAGCCGGGTGCCTGGGCGGCCATCTCCAAGGAGAACAGCCCGGTGTCCAAGATGGTGTCGAGGGGGATTTGGCCGTGGGACATCGACTGTATGCGCGCAGTGGGGTTGAGTGAGCGCAGGACTGCGGTCAGTTCGGTCAGATGCTCCGACGTGACGAGGTCGGCTTTGCTGACCAAAATGACATCCGCGAACTCGATCTGATCGACCAGCAGGTCGGAGATGTCGCGTTCGTCGTCGGGTGCGTCGGTCTGGACGCGGCCGCCGGTCTGGTAGTCGTGAAGGAAGCTGTGGGCGTCGACGACGGTCACCATGGTGTCCAGGCGGGCGATATCTGCCAGAGCGTGTCCGTCGGTGTCGATGAAGGTGAACGTCTCGGCGACCGGTAGCGGCTCGGAGATGCCGGACGATTCGATCAGGAGGTAGTCGAATCGTCCATCGGCGGCCAGCGCACTGATTTCCGCGAGAAGGTCCTCGCGCAGGGTGCAGCAGATGCAGCCGTTGGTCATCTCGACGAGCTTCTCTTGTGAACGGCTCAGTGAGATCTCCCGTTCGACTTCGGCGCTGTCGATGTTGATCTCGCTCATGTCGTTGACGATGACGGCGACCCGCCGTCCCTCCCGGTTTCGCAGGACCTGGTTGAGGAGGGTGGTTTTACCTGCACCCAGAAATCCTGACAGCACGGTCACAGGAAGTCGTGTGTCGGCCATTGTTCGGAGTCCTTCCGACGGTCGGGGAGATCGGCTATGGAGGGCGTGGGCGGGAACGCGAACCCGCCCACGCCGTTGGTGACAGTGCGGCAGCGGGTCAGGCTGCCGGTTCGAGGTACCCCTCGAACAGGTCGACTACGACGCTGCCGGCGTCGGTGTCGTCTCCGAACAGGTCCTCGGCCGCGAACGTGACGTGGTAGGTCGGTTCCTCCCCGGCGTCAGCGCGGCCGTGGCCGATGGCGTCGGGGAACGGCCATTTCTCGCCGGTGCGGTGGGTGACGGTCCCGACCCTGCCGCGGCAGTAGGCGGGCATCCGGATATGACCGGGAACGTACTCGTCGCGGACCCGGACACGCTGCCCGACCTCGAAGGTGGTGGTGTCGGCGCGGGCAGGACGTCCCTCCGACTCGGCGGGCCGGGACAGGGGGAACGGGCCCCCGGCGAGGACTTCGAGCTCGTCGGGGGTGAGGATTCCCTTCTCGACCATGAGGGTGGCAACGCCGATGACGTACCTCTCGTAATAGGGCGTCATCATGTAGTGGCGCGGTTCCATCCGTTCGACGACGTGGCGGACCTCGTCGACACTGAATGCCCCCAGATCCGCCGCTCCGAGGAAGAGCAGGCTGTAGGGCAGGTGTTCCCACTCGGCGTGGAAGGTGGGGCCGATGTCGGCGTCGACGGTGTGGGGCACCTTGCCGAATCCTTGAACACCGGCGAGATCGTGTACTCCATCCATGGGTCTATCTCCTTCGGTTCGGTGGTTCAGTTGGCCGGGACGTGCGGGACAGCGACCCCGATGAGGCAGTCCTTGGTCACGATCTGTTGCAGTTGCTCTCGGCTCCAGCCTTCGGTGCCGGCCGGCCGCTGGGGGAGCACGATGTAGCGGGTCTCGGCTGTGGTGTCGTACACGCGGATCTCGACATTCTCCGGGATGTCGGTGCCCATCTCCGACAGCACTTTTCGAGGTTCACGGACGACGCGGGCGCGGTACTCGAAGCTCTTGTACCAGGTCGGCGGCAGCCCGAGGATGGGCCACGCGGTGCACGAGCACAGGGAGCATACGATGACGTTCTTGAGGGTGGGGGTGTCTTCGAGCGCCACGATGTATTCGCCCTGCGGTCCCAGATAGCCGTACTGGTCCACGGCCGCGGTGCCGTCGGTGAGGAGCAGGTCGCGGAATTCCGGGTCGGTCCAGGCTCGCGCAACGAGTTCGGCGCCGCGTTTCGGGCTGAAGTCCTCCTCGAAGGTCTTCTTCCACCCTTCGGTGTAACCCTCCGGGACGAGACCCTTTCCGTCGAGCGCACGGAACAGGGCCCACGCGCGATCCGACGCCGGCGCTTGAGCTGGTGCCGCGTTGTCTGGTGTGTGTTCGATCGTTGCCGACATTGTTTCCACTTTCTGTAGGGGCTGATACTTGTGAAGTGGTGGTGTGAGTGGGCGGGTAGACGCGCCTTGTCTCAGGCGAGACTCAGACGTGCAGCGGTAGCCGGTTGGCCGGTCGCCGTGGGGAAGGCGCCGCGGATCTGTTCGAATGCGTGGCCGGCGCGTAAGACCGTGGCGTCGTCGAATCGTTTCCCGATGATCATCATTCCGACGGGAAGGCCGTTCACCAGACCTGCCGGCACTGACAGGGCGGGGTGGCCGGTGACATCGAATGGGGCGGTGTTCGCGATCATTCCGAGGGCTTTGGTGACGTAGGTGACCCGGTCGACATCCTGCGCCGGTAGTTCGGAGGCGACGTAGGGCAGGGTCGGCATGACCAGGACGTCGTAGGTTTCCAGCGCCGCATCGTAGGCGGCGCGAGCGCGCGGTACCAGGTTGCGGGCCTTGCCGTAGCTCGATCCGCCCAACGCGGTGACACCGTGATGGCCGCACAAGGCGACGAGTTTGACGGTTTCGGACAGGGCATCAGCGTGCTGGATGCGGTGCTGCGCAAAGTACGCCATCAGTTCGGGATCGTAGAGGCCGTCTGCGTTGAGGCCGTAGCCGTTGCCGTCGAGCATCTGATAGGCGCCGCCGTCGGTGGCGATCACGTTCCACACGTGGAACGCGTGCAGATGCCACGGAACGCTCACCTCGTCGACCACGCCACCAGCCTCGGTGAAGCGGTGTGCAGCCGCACGGACCGCATCATCGACCTCCGGCTGTGAGATCGCGTGCCCGAATCCCTGGCTCACGACGCCGACCCGCAGGCCGTCGATCCCGGAGTTGAGGGTCGACAAGTAATCATCCACCACGAGGTTGTCCGGCTGGCGGGGATCGTGGCCGTCACGGCCGGCGATCACCGACAGAAGCAGGGCCGCGTCTTCGACCGTTCGGGTGATGGGCCCGAGATGATCGATCGTGCGCTCGATGGGGAAGGCACCGGTGTACGGGACCAGCCCGAACGTGGGCTTGTGACCGACTACGCCACAGAATGCGGCCGGAATGCGGATCGACCCACCCTGGTCGCCGCCGATCGCGAGATCGACATCGCCGGCCGCGACGAGGGCGGCGCTGCCACCGGAGGATCCACCGGCCTCGCGGTCACGGTCCCACGGGTTGCGCACCGGACCGGTGGCCGGGGTGAAGCTCGAACCGGAAAAGCACAGATCCTCACACACCGCCTTGCCCGCCACCGTGGCGCCGGCATCGAGCAGTCGGGTGACCACGGTTGCATCACGGGTGGGAACGAACCCCTCCAACGATCGCGATCCGTTCATCATGGGCACGCCGGCCACGGTCACGTTGTCCTTGATCGCCACCCGCCGGCCGGTCAGCGGCCCACCCGCCGCGGTCGAGATGCTCGTGGTTACATACCATGCGCCCAAGGGATTGTCGCTCGCATCAGGTGTCGCATGATCGCGGGAGGGTGCCGAGAAACTCTCGTCCGCATACAGGTCGTCGACTACGTCGTACGAACCGAGCGCGCCATCGACCAAGCCTGCGAACTCCAGCCGAGTCGCAGCATCAAAATGTAGGCCGTAATGATCTGCGGCAGAACCGATTGCGTCGTCGTTCGGTCGGATGACTGTCATCAGGTGGCGCTCCTCACGTGCTTGACCGGTTGGGCGTCGCGCATCATGCCGGTCTGGGGGTGGCAGTTGATGTACTCGTACAGCTGGTTGCACGCGTCGAACACCGAGACCTCGTGATAGAGCCGAAGTTTTGACAGGCCGGCGGCGACGCGGAAGAAGGTGGTGAAGATTCGCAGATGGGTCGGATGGGATTCTGCCCAGCGCTCGAGTTTGTCGAGCGAACCCCAATGGCCGATGTTGTAGCTCAGATCGAGATAGTTCCCTTCCAGATCGATGTTGCGCACGAACCTGTTGCTGTAGCAGCCCACCGACTCGCCGTTGTCGCGAAGGAAATCCATGCCCTGCTGCAAGGTCGGGAGAATTTCCTCGAGATACAGGGCGCGCTCTTCGGATTCGGCATCCTTCCAATCCTGGCCGGACCGAATCAGCGCGATATTGTCGTGGCCCTGTACCACCACACGGCCACCCGCTGCAGGATCGCCGCTGATCACCCGCAGATCGCCCGAGGGCTGCATCCAGTCATTCTGGGAGATCGGGAAACGTTCGCGCATCGAACCCCAGTACCCGTGTTCGTTGATCTCGCCGCTGATCCCGTCCATGACAGCGCCGATACCGGGGAGGTGGTCCTGAAAGGCGTAGAGCGTTTCGAATTGCTCGGCCCGCGGGGCAACGATCTCGCGGAAGTAGCCAAGTCCCTCGGACAGTCGTTCATTCGATGCCCACCAGTCGGCCGCGGCTGAGCCTTGTATCCAACGAGTTTGGGCAGCAACGTCTTTCCAGTATCCGACGACAATCAGATTCTCGTAGCCCTGATTGTCCGCATGATGGGTCAGGTCGTGGTGCAACGGGCCGTCGTCGAGATCGAAGCCGGCAACGATGTCGCGCATGGCCGCAAGCGCGGCTGGGCGTTGCTCGTCGCCGCGGAACTGCACGCCGAGATACGCCATGACCACCTGCTGCAGGCGCTCGTCAGCGCGTCCCACCCACATCGGGAAAGGGGGTTGGTAGTCGTCGGGCACACGCCGAGTCAAGCTCCGCGGACATGTGAGATGGTCGCCGATTGCAGATTCCATGAAGACTCCTCATTCATGAGTTGGGGCTTGCCGAGAACGTTCGGCAACTCGGTTGGTGGTCGAAACTACCGCGCTGTCCCGGTGTGGATTTGACTGCGAGCGACAGGTAGTTCGACGATCAGTGACACTCGGCGCCGATCCTGTGGTCACTGCCGGAGAGCTGTGGCGCCGAAGTCGTCGGCGTACACGCTGTCGTCGTGTGCACCCGCCAAGTGTGCGTGCAGCGCCACTGACCGTCGATGGGCTCGTGTCGTCGCGATTCTGTTGACACCCTCCCTCAGGTCGGCCGGCCAACGGTAGGGGCGGATCAGCGTTCGGAGAAGTGCCATGACAGCGTCGAGCAGCAGGAGTGGCATGCTATCTCGCTCCGCGAGGAGCGATTACTCCGTGGGGGTCCACAGCGTGACGAACGGCGATGACTTCCATAGTTTGTCCTTCTGTCGACATCGACGATCCGCTAGCGGCCGGGACGAGGAATCGTCAATCGGTCCAGGATGTCCTGTGAGCCATCCGGGTCTTTCCGGCGTACTCGAACGGTAGGGGCTTCCGGGGCGTGATGTTTGACGCTCAGCGACCACCCCCTTTGCACTCCGCGACATCGTCATCGCGGGGAGGAACCACTGGCGCCGGAATTCGCAGGGTTCGAGTGTTTCTTCCGCGTAAATAGGCGAGCGCGCGTTGACATGCGGTTTCCCCGCTCATAGCGTTGGGTTCACGCGAGGAGAGGAAGCTGTTCATGACGTCGTTGCCACCGCCTGATGGCGACCTCGTGCATGGGGACTGCTCGGATTGCCGGCCCGCGAACACACCAGTGCTGCAACCGTCACTGTCGCGCGCCGGGTCGACACCTCATCAGCGTCGCGAGGTGGTTCGGACCACCACGCTCGGCACCTGGATCGACACGATCCGCGACACCTTCGTTGCGCTGGATATCGATCCCGCCGAGCCCACGCACTTCACCGGCGCGGTCCATACCCGGCATTTCGCGCACCTGATGGCTGCCGACGTCACCGCGACATCGCAATCCTTCCGCCGAACGGCGAGGCTTGCCAACCGCCACCCACTCGATTTGATGCAGATCGGCATGGTTGTCGCGGGTGAGGGCCAGCTCATCCAGGACGGACGTACCTGCATTCTCGGCCCGGGTGATTTCGCCCTCTACGAGACCTCGCGACCCTTTACCTGGAACCTGCATCCGGACTGGCACCTGCGAGTGTTCACCTGGCCGCGCGCCTCGGTGTCGCTCACCGAGAGCCAGTCACAGCAGTTGACAGCGCGGACCGTCAGCTCCACTTCCCCTGTGGGACAGTTACTGTCACCAATGTTGTCCAGGCTCCTCGTCGCCGACGGGGAGGTCTCCTCCGGAGGCGCGATCGGGCTCGCCGGCGGTTTGGCCGACCTGGCCATCACCGCGGCGCAGGAGGAATGTCAGCCCGACGATCCAGATGCCGCCATGCGGGAGTTGCACGCGAACATGGTGCAGTACATCGGACAGCACCTCGACGACCCGGACCTGTCCCCGTCCGGGATCGCTCAGGCTTTCTTCGTCTCCACCAGAACCGTCCACAGGGTGTTCGCTCGCTTCGACGCAACCGCTGCTGCCACGATTCGCGAACACCGACTCGAGGCCTGCCGCCAAGCGATGGTGGCCCCACGCAACATCCCCCGATCCCTGACCGACATCGCGGCCCAGTTCGGGTTCATCGATCTGTCCGTATTCAGCAGAGCATTCACGGCGACCTACGGCATCAGTCCGAGCCGCTACCGCGAACAGCACCGATGATCGAGGCCCGAGGGCCCATCCGCCGCCAGTAGGCGCCCGCCCGCGGACGGCGTCTTGCGCGGCCCTGCGTCGCGTTTCTCGGCGGTGTCGATCTCTACGTCGAGGCGATCTGGTCCCAGCCGCCGACGGATTCGGGGGTGCGGGGTGCGGGTCCGGTGTAGATGGCGCCGGGGCGGACGAGCTTGCCGAGGCATTTCTGCTCGAGGATGTGGGCGCACCAGCCGGCGGTGCGGCCGCAGGTGAACATCGCGGGCATCATGTGCGCGGGGACCTCGGCGAAGTCGAGGATGACCGCGGCCCAGAATTCGACGTTGGTTTCGATGGCCCGGTCGGGGCGGCGTTCGCGCAGTTCGGCGAGGGCGGCCTGTTCGAGGGCGGCGGCGGCCTCGTAGCGGGGGGCGTTCAGGGGTTGGGCGGTGGCGCGGAGCACCCGGGCGCGGGGGTCTTCGGCGCGGTAGACGCGGTGCCCGAAGCCCAATAGCTTTTCCTTGCGGTCGAGGATGCCCTTGGCCAGGGCGCGGGCGTCGCCGGACTTCTCGGTGTCCTCGATCATCGGCAGGACGCGGGCGGGGCCGGGGTAGACCCTCGCGATAATGGACGAGTCCGGCGCCGTGCTTCCCCCGGGAGAGGTCGGCGAGGTCGTCGTTCGCGGCGCCAACGTGATGCACGGCTATCTGGGGCGTCCGGAGGAGACAGACCGGACCATCGTCGACGGCTGGCTCCACACGGGCGACGTCAGCCGACTCGACGAGGACGGGTACCTCACCCTCGTCGACCGCATCAAGGACATGATCATCCGCGGCGGCGAGAACATCTACCCCAAGGAGATCGAGAACGCACTCGCCACCCACGACGGAGTCCTCGAAGCGGCCGTCGTCGGAGCGCCCCACGAGTTGAAATAGCCGATGTCGGAATCTGTTTCGTTCCCCTTCGATTTGCCGTGTGATCCGTGACATTATTCGCGGGGAGGGTGGTCCGAAATATTCCGCCGGGCTCGAGTTCGCCTCGAGCTTTGTCCGCGGCGGACAGTGCGGACGGCTACGTGGCGGCGGGAACCCACTGTGGATCGCGGCCGGTGAGGCCGAGCAGTTGCTCGAGCAGTGGCGCGGAGTCAGGAACGGTCACCGGTCGCCCGAACAGTCCGGGCGTGCCGTGCGGGTTCTGGTCGGCCGATGACTTCGCGAACTCGTATGCGGCGCTGAGTAGTTCCGGTGCGCTGTGGAAGTTCTGATCGGTGGCGACGGCGAGGTCCCAACCGTGCACGACGATCTCGTCCACCGCGACCGCGCCCGCGACGTCGGCCGGTAGGTCGAGTCCACCTGCCTGGGTCATCCCGTGCCACGCCGCCTCCTCGCGCCAGGCGCCGGCGAGCGCGGCCAGACGCTGCGGGATCCGGGTGCGCCAGTCGGTGCCGAGGCGAGCGGCGTCGGCGGAGGGTGGTTGGCTTCCCCCGGCGGGCGGTGCCTTCGTCGCGGCGGCGGTGAACGCAAGCGACAGCCCGTCGATGTGGTCGAGGAGGTCACCGACGGTGAGCTCCGGGCACGGTGTCGGTGCTGTGAGTTGATCGTCGCGCACGGACTCGACGAGAGAGGCCATTACGTCGGTGGCGGGTTCGAGATCGAACATTCTCAGCACTCCTCGCGTCGGTCACTGTGCGGATCGGTGGTGGTTCCACGGTACGACGTGGTGCATCGATCGAGGTCGAAATCCAGGTCATCGGCCATGATGGGATCGAGCGAGCTCCCGGTGTCTGTCGCCAGGGCGTCCTACCGGGGTTTGGCTATCAGCACTTCCCCTTCGAGTCCGTCGGGGTCGCGGAAGAAGATGCTCTGGACGGCGCCGAAGTCGTTGACGGCTCCGTCGCTGGCCGCCTCATCGATCAGACGTTGCCGAATCGTGGCGAATGCTTCGTGTGAGGCGGCCTGCAGGCCGACATGATCGATGCGTCCCCGTCCCCACATGGGTGTTTGGCGCTCAGGTTCGGTGTTGCCTTCGATCACGAAGATGTTCAGTTCGGTGTGCGGGCCGATGCGGATGACGGTCATCGTTTCTCTGCCGTCGTCGCCGTGGGTGCGTGTGGGTCCGACGTCGGCGTCGAACACATCGGCGTAGAACCGGCCCAAGCGGGCGGCGTCCTTCGAGATCCAGGCGATGTGGTTGATACCGTCGAGCAGCACGCTGTTCTCCTGACGTTCGGGTTGCAACGGCTCGTGAGGCCTCGATCCTGCAGGATCGAAAGGCCTCACACATGGGCAGCCGCCCGGCTAATGAGTGCGAAGCTCGTCGATGAGCTCCTTCTTGTTCAGTTTCGAATAGCCCTGCAAACCCAGCTCTTTGGCACGTTTCTGGAGCTCGTCGACCGTCCAGTCCTCGTATGACTGCGACTTCCCGCCCGACTTTCCGACGTTCTCGCGCCCACGACTGGCCGCGGCATTGGAGATTCGTGCGGCCTTCTCCTTGGAATCGCCCTTCTCGCGGAGTTCCTCGTACATTTCCTGGTCTTTGAGTTGGGGTTGTGAATCCTTGCGTGCCATCTCGTGTTCCTCCCATCCGAAACATCGACGCTGCTGCATCTTCCGCCTACCCGTGCCACAAGCGAATCAAACAACACCTCGTGTGCAGTGCAGTCGCGCGCAGTTAATTTCGACTTGTTCGAGACCCTGGGATGAACACCCGAGCCGTCCGCAGAGACCAGCGACGCTTCGCGGACCTACATGACGATCGATCCACCGCCCGGAGACACACTCACCCTGGGCTTCGACGCCTACATTCAGCCTTCGAGTCAGCTCGGCCACTCGGGATCGGTCTCGGTGTCCTGGTGCCCTGATGGAGATCGTGATCCGTGCGGCGGTCCTGTCGTCATGGGCGACCTCGTTCAGCAGGGCGTGACGCAACAGGACTACTCCGTGACGTCCGCAGTCCTCGCGGTCGGAGTGTTCGCCCTGCTCACACTGGCCCTGGCATGGGCCAATGCGCGATTCCCCCGCGTGCGTGGGGTCACGCACGGTGTTCCCGTCATCATCGTTCGTGACGGGATACCCGACCTGCAGCGGCTACGCACCGAGCGAATGTCGCTGGACGACCTGATGGCGGATGCCCGGCATAAGGGCATCCGCCGGTTCGACGAAATCGAGCTTGCCGTGCTCGAGACCAACGGCCGCGTTTCGTTCTTCACCCGGGCGGGTGGCGCGGGCGAAGGTGCGCCGGAGCAACCGGTTATCGCGTGAGATGCGGTCGGAGTCGCTCCGGCCTGGCGTACCGCGACGGCGTCCCGAGCCCTTACTTCGTCGAGGTCAGTGACCTGAGAAAGAAGGCCAGGTTGGCGGGGCGTTCGGCGAGACGGCGCATGAAGTAGCCGTACCACTGCTCGCCGTAGGGCAGATAGACCCGCACGTGTTGCTGCTGCTCGACCAGACGCAACTGCTCGGTGTCCCGGATGCCGTGGAGCATCTGGACCTCGAACTCGTCGGTGGTGCGACCCGTGGCCTTCGCCTGCGCCAGTGCGGCCTCGACCATGGCCGGATCGTGGGAGGCGACCATCGGGTAGCCCTCACCGTTCATCAGGACCCGCAGACACTGCAGGTAAGCCTCGTCGACCGCGGGCTTACCTTGGTAGGCAACAGATGCGGGTTCCTTGTACGCGCCCTTGCACAACCGGATCCGCGATCCGGGCCCGGAGAGGTCCCGGCAATCCGCTTCGGTGCGCTTCAGGTAGGCCTGCAGCACGGTGCCGAGAGTGGGAAAGTCCTCGCGGAGCTCTCCCACGATCGACAGGGTCGAGTCGGTGGTGGTGTGGTCCTCGGCGTCGACCGTGACCCAGACGCCGGCTTCCTCGGCCGCGGTACAGATCATGTGGGCGTTCTCGAGTGCCACGTTGTGACCGTCCCGGGGAAGGCACTGTCCGAGCGCGGACAGCTTCAGGGAGACCTCGATGCTGCGCGGCCGACCGCCGGAGTCAGTGGCCGGGGCACGGTGCGCCAGCGACGACAACAGCGTCAGGTAATGCGACACGGTGCCGGAGGCCTGCCCGAGATCGGTGGTGTCCTCGCCGAGGTAGTCGATGCTGACGTAGCGGCCGGAGCCGAGGACATCGGTGGTCGCGGCCACCGCCTGATCCTCGGTCTCGCCGGCGACGAACCGGTCGACGAGGCCCTTGGTCACCGGAATGCGACTGACCGTGCGTTCCATCCGCGGCGAGCGGGCTGCGGCGAGCAGGGCGGGCCGGAGCAGATCGGCGGCCGCCATCAGATGTCCTCGGTGGAGTCGGCGCCCTGGTGGGGGTAGTGGTGGTCGGTGGCCGGGACGAACGTTTCCTTGATGGTGCGGGCGGAGGCCCAGCGCAGGAGGTTCTGCGGGGAGCCGGCCTTGTCGTTGGTGCCCGACGCCCGGGCGCCTCCGAAGGGCTGTTGTCCGACGACGGCGCCGGTGGGCTTGTCGTTGATGTAGAAGTTGCCGGCGGCGAATCGTAAGTCGTCGGTGGCCTTGGCGATCGCGGTGCGGTCGTCGGCGATGATCGAGCCGGTCAGCGCGTAGGCGGACCCCTTGTCGACCAGGTCGAGGATGTTCTCGAACGATCCGGCGGCGGAGTCGTCGTAGACGTGGACGGACAGGATCGGTCCGAAGTACTCGGTGCGGAAGGCCTCGTCGGTGGGGTCGTCACCGAGCAGGACGGTGGGGTCGACGAAGTAGCCGATGCTGTCGTCGACGTGGCCGCCGGCGGCGATGGTCAGGCTGGGGGTGGCCTTGGCGCGGGCGATGGCGTCGGCGTTGCGGTCGAAGGCTCGCTGGTCGATGACGGCGCCACCAAAGTTCGAGAAGTCGGTGACATCCCCGTATTTCAGGGTCGACGCCTTCTCGATGAAGTCGTTGCCCATCTTCGCCCACACCGACTTCGGGACGAACGCGCGGGAGGCCGCGGAGCATTTCTGTCCCTGGTAGTCGAACGCGCCGCGCAGCAGGGCGGTGGTGAGGGTGTCGGGGTTGGCGGAGCTGTGGGCGAGGACGAAGTCCTTGCCGCCGGTTTCGCCGACCAGGCGTGGGTAGCTGTTGTAGTTCGAGATGTTGTCGCCGACCTGGCGCCACAGGTGCTGGAAGGTGGCGGTGGACCCGGTGAAGTGGATCCCGGCCAGGCGGGGGTCGGCGAGAACGATGTCGGAGACCTCGGCGCCGGGGCCGTTGACGAGGTTGATCACCCCGGGCGGCAGACCGGCGGCCTCGAGCAGTTTCATCGTCCAGTACGCGGCCACGGCCTGGGTCTGCGAGGGCTTCCACACCACGGTGTTGCCCATCAGGGCGGGTGCGGTGGGCAGGTTGCCGGCGATGGCGGTGAAGTTGAACGGGGTGATGGCGTAGACGAAGCCCTCGAGGGAGCGGTATTCGAGCTTGTTCCACACGCCGGGGGAGGAGATCGGCTGGTCGGCGAGGATCTGCCGGGCGAACTGGACGTTGAAGCGCCAGAAGTCGATCAGTTCGCACGGGGTGTCGATCTCGGCCTGGTACGCGGTCTTGGACTGGCCGAGCATGGTTGCGGCGGCGAGGGTTTCACGCCACGGTCCGGACAGCAGGTCGGCCGCACGGAGGAACACTGCGGCGCGGTCCTCGAAGGACAGTGCCCGCCAGGCCGGGGCAGCGGCGGTCGCGGCTGCAACGGCGTCCTGGATGTCCTGGGCGCCGGCATTGGTGAAGGTGCCCAGGACCGCGGCATGCCGGTGCGGCTGGACGACGTCGATCGCGGGGCCGTTGCCGCGCCGGTGCGCACCGCCGATGACGTTGTGGATCTCGGTGGGGTTGGACCCCAGCTCGGCCAGTTTCGCCTGCAGTCGGGCACGCTCGGGGCTACCCGGGGCGAAGGAGCCCACCGGCTCGTTGATCGGCTGGGGCGTGGTGGTGACGGCGTCCATGGAACCTCCTACGGGGGTGTGGCGGCGAAGGAACCGCCGCTCGAACTAGGTGTAGTCAACACCAGAACAGAGCCGAGATATTGAGCCAACAGGACAAGAAATGCTGATGAAGGTTGTACTGTTGGCTAAACCTGTTCTCACCCTCCGAGCGGAGCGATGTCGGTGCCTTCCGGAAATCGAAGTCCTGCCACGGCAGCCGCGGCGCCCGATCCTTCTGCCGAAACCATCACGCTGCGTGAGCTTCTCCGTGCTCTCGACACCGCGGTCGTCGAGCTGATCGACGCTCCCGCGGGTGACGACGTCGCCGTTGCATCGGTGGCGCTCGTCGACAGCTCCGATCTGACGGTCGAAACCGAATCGCAATCTCCGATGCAGGACTTGTATCTCCATGTGGGGGTTGCGGACGCCGACGCCGTGCGCTGGTTCGACGACGTCTCCGGGCGGGCGCGACGGCACCGGCCGCATGCGGTGATGTCGAAGACGGCGCACGAATCGAGCGCAGTGCAGGCGGCGGCGCACCGTGCCGGCGTCGCCCTCGTGGCGGTGCACCCGAAGGCGCGATGGGATCACGTGTTGCCGCTGGTCCAGCGCATGCTCGACCGGTCTCGCCGCGGGCGTGGCACACCTGCGGACCCGGATCTGCTCGCCACGGACACTGACCTGTTCGGCCTCGCGCAGATCGTCGCCCAGAACGCCGGGGGGATGGTCTCGATCGAGGACGCCCAGTCGAAGGTGCTCGCATACTCTGCCTCCGACGAAGCGGCGGACGAACTGCGCGCCTTGTCGATCCTCGGCCGTGAGGGCCCACGCGATTACCTGCGGACACTGCAGAAGTGGGGAGTGTTCGACCGGCTCCGGGAAAGCGACGAGGTCATCGACGTGCCCGCGCACGAAGAACTCGCCACCAAGCGGCGCCTGGTGGTCAGCATCCGCCAGTCCACCGAGGACGCACCGCGGCTTCTCGGTTCGATCTGGGTGCAACAGGGCGACGCACCGTTCAATCCGGATGCGGTGGACGTGTTGCGCGGCGCTTCGGCGATCGCAGCCCGGATCATCTCCCGAAGTCTCAACGCCCCCTCCACCGAGGGGTTGCTGGTCCAACGGTTGTTCGGTGCGCGTGGTGGGGGCGTCGATGTTCCCTCCGTGGCCAGCGCCCTGAACTTGCCGATGAGCGGCGCGGCCGCTGTCGTGGGCTTCGCGCCGACCGGATCGGAGAGCTCGACGGCCACCGGCGAGTTCGCCGGAATGGGCAGCATGCTCCGCCTGCACGCGAGCTCGTTCAGCCGCCATTCGGTCGCCACCGTGATCGGTGATCGCGCCTACGTGCTCCTTCCTCGCTACAAGTCCGCTGCGGGGGTCACCGCGTGGACGCGGCAGCTCGTCGACCAGTTCGAGGCCAAGCGGTCGATCGTGCTGCGGGCCGCGATCGCCGTTCCGGTTCCCGACCTCGCGCAGGTGGCCGCGGCGCGGGTCGAGGTCGACCGGGTTCTCGACGGCACTGCCGCCACGTTCCCGGAGGGACGGGTGACCACGCTCGCCGAATCCCGCACCGCGGTGCTGCTCGGGGAGATCCTCGACCTCGTCGGCGAGCACCCGGAACTGCACGATCCGCGCGTCGATGCGCTGTACGAGTACGACCGCAAGCATGGTTCCAACCTGTGCGAGAGCGCCGAGACCTACCTCGCCGAGCACGGGGACGTTCGTAATGCCGCCGCCGCACTGAGCGTGCATCCCAACACGCTGCGGTACCGGATCCGCCGAGTGGAAGAGATCATCGGGATCGGTCTGCAGGACGCCGCCGACCGGCTGCTGTTCGAACTGCAACTTGCCGTGCACCGGCGCGCGACACCGGAGAAGCCGCCGCAGGGTTGACGCGTTGGTCAGGAGATGACGGCAGACCAGATCTCGTCGACGGAGAGGCCGGAGTCGTCGCTGAGAACAGCTTGGGCGACAAGGAGTTTCCCGGTGTTGACCAGATGAACGCGCATGGCGGCTTCCGCTCCGTCGGGGTCCCCGGCGATGATGGCATCGATGATGGGCGCATGCTCGTCGTCGATGTCGGTGAGTGTTCTGGTCTTGTCGGCGGTATTGGCCCCGAGCAGCCGGGTGGTCTCGCGAAGGGTCTTGACGATCGCGCGGGCTCGGGCGTTGTCGGCGGCGTCGAGAATCAGGTCGTGAAGCCCGAGATCATGATGGGCGAACTCGTGTTCGTCGCCGCCGGCGGCGGCGTCCTGCATCAGGCGTCGTTGCCGCTGCAGTGCATCCGAGAGCATGGGGTCGGCCGCGGCTGCGGCCTTGCGGACCGCGGGTAGTTCGAGGGCCAACCGGACTGCGAAGATCTCCGCGATCTCCTTCGGCTGGGGGAGGAGAATGCGGAAGCCCTGGCGTGCTTCGAACTTGATGACTCCCACTTCCTCCAGGCGCAGTAAAGCGTCCCGCACCGGGGTTCGGGAGATGCCCAGACCCTCGGCGAGTTGGTAGACCGAGTACTTCACTCCCGGTTTCATGCGGCCGTCGTCGATGGCCGCCCGCACCGCCGCGATCGCCTGCTCCATCCGTCGTCCCGCGAACGGGGTGAGCGGTTCGAGTTCGAGCGCTTCGTCTGCCACCCGATCACTGTAACAACACGGGGCTGTTCGTAGCATGCTAGAGGTTGTAGCATGCTACGAATGATCTCCGCTGAATCACTGGCCGCTGAGCTGCGCAGTTCGGGAGTGAGCGACGTTCTCTCCGACGGCACCACCCGCGCTGCCTATTCGTCCGATGCGTCCCTGTACCGGGTGCGACCGCTGGTCGTCGCGCGGCCGCGCCATGCCGACGAGGTCGCTGCCGCCCTCGCGGTGTGCCGCCGAGAGGGCGTGCCGCTGACCTCTCGCGGTGGCGGCACCTCCGTTGCAGGTAACGCTGTCGGGACCGGACTGATTCTCGACTTCAGCCGGCACATGAACCGGGTGCTGTCGATCGACAGGGACGCACAGACCGCCACCGTCGAGCCGGGCACGATTCAGACGGTGCTGCAGCAGGCCGTCGCACCGCAGGGCCTACGATTCGGGCCCGACCCATCGACGTTCACTCGATGCACCATCGGCGGCATGATCGGAAACAATGCCTGCGGTTCGCGCACGCTCGGATACGGCCGGACCTCGGACAACGTGAAGGGCTTGCACGTTCTGACCGGGACCGGGGAGTCGTTGCAACTGGGTTCGGCCGGTGAGGTGACGGCCTCCCCGGCGCTGAGTGCACTACAGCAGGTCACCCGCGCCGGTTTGGCGACCATCCGCACCGAGCTCGGGCAATTCGGCCGTCAGGTGTCCGGATACGCCCTGGAACACCTGTTGCCGGAAAATCGGTTCGACGTGACCCGCATGCTGGTCGGCACGGAGGGCACCCTCGCGGTGGCAACCCGCGCGACGGTCCGCTTGGTGTCCGAGCCCGCCCACCGCGTCCTGGTCGTGCTGGGGTACGCCGACATCGCGTCGGCGGGTGACGCGACCCCGCTGGTGCTGAAGTTCGATCCGACCGCCTGCGAGGGTATCGATTCCCGGATCGTCGACGTGGTGCGCGAGCGCCGCGGTCCGGATGCGGTTCCGCCGTTGCCTGCGGGGGCGGCCTGGTTGTTCGTCGAGGTCGTCGGCGACGACCTCGACGAGACGATCGCCAGGGCCCAGCAGGTCGGACGGGACTGCGGAGCCGTGGACAGCCTCGTCGTCACCGACGAGGGCCGCACGGCCCAGCTGTGGCGGATTCGCGCCGATGGCGCCGGACTCGCCGGCCGCAGTCCTGCCGGCCTTCCCGCACACGCAGGATGGGAGGACGCGGCCGTGCCACCGGCCATGCTGGGCAACTATCTACGCGACTTCGACGCCCTGATGGACGAATTCGACGTTACCGGCCTGCCGTACGGGCACTTCGGTGACGGATGCATGCACGTGCGCATCGATTGGCCGCTCGACAAGCCCGGCGGGGACCGCATCTTCCGGGACTTCCTGGTCGCGGCGAGCACACTCGTCGCCGGCTACGGCGGATCCCTGTCCGGTGAGCACGGGGACGGCCGCGCCCGCAGCGAACTATTGCCGCTGATGTACTCACCCGACGCGATGAAACTCTTTGCTGCCGTCAAGCACGTCTTCGACCCGGACAACATCCTCAATCCCGGAGTCGTGGTCGACCCCCGCCCGGTCGACGCGGACCTGCGCATTCCCGCAGCCCCACTCCTGCGCCGCAACCTGGCCCTGGCCTATCACCACGACGACGGAGATTTCACCCAGGCGGTGCACCGCTGCACCGGCGTCGGAAAATGCCGGGCCGACAACACCGCCACCGGGGGAGTGATGTGCCCGTCGTATCAGGCGACCCGGGAGGAGAAGGACTCCACCCGCGGCCGCGCGCGCGTGTTGCAGGAGATGATCAACGGCACCGACATCGACGGTGGCTGGCGATCGCCCGAGGTTCACGACGCCCTCGACCTGTGTCTGTCCTGTAAGGGGTGCTCCTCTGACTGCCCGACCGGTGTCGACATGGCCGCGTTCAAATCCGAAGTGCTGCACCAGAGCTACAAGGGTCGCATCCGCCCCGCCTCGCACTACTCGCTGGGATGGCTTCCGCGTTGGGCGAAGATCGCCAGCCACGCGCCCGGTCTGGTCAACGCCACGATGCGCGTTCCCGGCATCGGACCGCTGGCGTTGTCGTCGGCCGGAGTGGACAAGCGCCGCACCATTCCACCGTTCGCGAAGCAGACGTTCCGGTCCTGGTTCAAGGCCACCGAAAACGACCGTGCCACGACCGGTGACCCGGTGCTGCTGTTCGTGGACTCGTTCACCAACTACTTCACCCCCGAGGTCGGGCACGCCACGGTGCAGGTGCTCGAAGCCGCCGGCTACCGGCCGCAATTGACCGACAAGCAGCAGTGCTGCGGACTCACCTGGATCTCCACCGGGCAGCTCACCGCGGCGAAGAAGATCCTCGGCCGCACCGTGGACGCACTGTCCGGTAGCGCCGCGGCCGGAATTCCGATCGTCGGAATGGAGCCGTCCTGCACGGGTGTGCTGCGCTCGGACGCCGCGGAACTGCTCGGTAGGTCGGCGGCCGAACCGGTCGCCGACGCAACCCGTACCCTCGCGGAACTGTTGACGGACCGCGGGTGGGAACCGCCGTCTCTCGAAGGCAAGTCCGTTGTCGCGCAGCCGCACTGCCACCATCATTCGGTGATGGGGTGGAGTCCGGACGCGCAGCTTCTCGAGAAGGCCGGTGCACAGGTTCAGCGGCTGGGCGGATGCTGCGGGTTGGCCGGCAACTTCGGGGTGGAGAAGGGGCATTACGAGGTGTCGGTGGCGGTCGCCGAGCAGCAACTCCTACCCGCCGTGGCCGGGGCGGACGCGGACACCACGATCCTGGCTGACGGCTACTCCTGCCGGACGCAGTTGGCGGATCTGACCGATCGTCGCGGTGACCACTTGGCGCAATTGCTCGCCGCGCAGCTCGACGCCGGTGCTGCGCGCCGACGGGACTGACCCTCGGGGGTGCACACACAAGGGTGGCGGCGGGTGAGACCGTGTATCTGGTCTCACCCGCCGCCACCCGGGGTGTTACTTCGAGGCGGGCCTGGTGACCGGCCCGGGAGCGGGAGCGGAAATGTTGTTCGCGAGCGGGCTCTGCGGGTTGATGCGCCGGCGAAGCCGGTAGGCGATCAACGTCGCGATGAGGGCTCCGACGCTCAGGGAGATCTGCGAGCGGGACGATTCGACGTAGAACATCGACACCAGCACGGCGAGGATGCCGCCGGCAGCGAGGATCGACAGGTAGGGGAACAGCCACATCTTCAGGCGGAGTTGGGCGACCTCTTCTCGGGTCATCAGGCCACGCAGTTTGATCTGCGACATCGCGATCATGAGGTAGACCATCAGGATGGTGGCGCCGGAGGCGTTGAGGAGGAAGGCGAAGACGGTGTCGGGGGAGAGGTAGTCGAGGCCGATGCAGGCGAAGCCGACGAGGGTTGCAAGGAGCAGCGAGTTGCGGGGGACGCCGTGCTTGTCCAGCTTTGCGATGCTCTGTGGCGCATCGCCTTTGTGCGCGAGGGTGAAGAGCATCCGCGAGGAGGTGTAGAGGCCGGAGTTCAGGCAGGAGAGTACGGCGACGAGCACCACAGCGTTCATGATGTCAGGTCCGCCGGGGATGCCCATGTGGGTGAGGGCGTCGACGAACGGCGACTGGCCGACCTTGACGTCGGTCCAGGGCACGATGATGGCGAGCAGCAGCACGGAGCCGATGTAGAAGAACCCGATGCGGGCGATCACGGAATTGGTGGCCTTGGCGACGGCCTTCTCCGGTTCGGCGGATTCGGCGGCGGCGATGGTGGCGATTTCGGGGCCGACCATGGAGAAGACGGCGACGACGACGCCCGAGAGGATGACGGTCCAGCCGTTGGGGGTGAAGCCGCCGTGATCGGTGAGGTTGGAGAAATCGGCGGAATGGCTGGGCCACAGCCCGAAGACGTAGGCGGCACCGAGGGCGAGGAACAGCAGGATCGCGGCGACCTTGATGCCTGCGAACCAGTATTCGAACTCGCCGAAGTTGCGGACCGAGCGGAGGTTCGTGGCGACCATGGCCAACAGCAGGACGACCGCCATCACCCAGGAGGGCAGGTCGATCCAGCGTTGCAGCAGTTTGCCGCCGATGACGGCTTCGGCGCCGACCGCGACGACCCAGAAGAACCAGTACAGCCAGCCGGTGGTGAAGCCGGCCCACCCCCCGAAGGCCTTGCGGGCATAGCCGGCGAACGATCCGGTCGACGGGTTGGTGGTGGCCATTTCGCCGAGCATGCGCATCACGAGGACGATGACGACACCGGTGATGGCGTAGGACACGAATGCTGCGGGGCCGGAGGTGTGCAGCAGGGCGCTCGAACCTACGAAGAGCCCGGCGCCGATGACACCTCCGATCGCGATCATGGTGAGGTGTCGTTGTTTCAGAGACTTCTGCAACGTCTCGGGCGGTTGTTCGAGAGTGGACATCAAACGCTCCAAAGGTCGAGTCGGACACGAGATCGAAAGCGCGAGCTGTGCCCCTGTGGTCGCAGGCGTGATCGGACGCCGCGATACCGTGACGGGTCGGGGACGGAAATGCCGTCCTGGGCCCGGCGAGATGGCGAACTTCCGTTCGTGTGTGATCAACCTAACGGCCCACCACGTAGCATGCTAGGGACATGTGCCAGAACTTTCCGCCCCGTCAGTCAGACACATGTATGGCCGACTCCGAATGATCGCCATAGTTATCGCTCACGAAATACGCTGTTCACGGAGATGGTGAAGTGAATCTCGATGAAGTGGTCACCGAGGTGGCCGAACGTCTGTCGGCATCAGTCGTCCTGGTCGACCGGGCCTTTTCGCTGATCGCTTACAGCACCCAGTTGCCTGGCGTCGACAAAGATCGGGTGCAGTCGATCCTTACCCGCAGTTGCCCGCCGGAGGCGCGCGCGTGGTACGAAAGCTTCGGGATTGCCGATACCACGCGCCCGGTGATCACGCCGGAGAATCCGGATATCGAAGCGTCGTCGCGGATCTGTCTTCCGGCTCGCTACGCAGGCGCGGCATACGGATATCTGTTCGTCCTGGCGGATGAGAACAGCGCCGTGTCCGACGGCGATCTCACCGCCGCAATGTCCCTGGCCGGCCAGGCAGGCGCGCAACTCGCACACACCGCCCGGGGTCGTGACGATATGGCGGTCGCCGTCGCAGACCTCCTCGAAGGCGACCGAAAGGCGTTCGCCCGTGCGATTACTCGCATCGAAGACTCGGGGCTCTTCCCGGACGGCGGCGCGTTGACCGTGCTGGCCGTCGACGGTCTCCTGCCCGCCCCTGGCGCACGCGCTCTGCTGGCACCGATCGGATCGTTGACCGCGGTGATGATCCCTGCCGGCGACGGCGCCGTCGACCCCGTTCGGTCCGTTGCCGAAAGCGGTGCGGGTGCCGGAGCTCTGGTCGGGGTGGGGGGTTCGTACCAGGGGTTGCGGTCTGCCCGCCGAAGCTGGCAGCAAGCCAAACTCGGTGTCCGGGTCGCCCGGCACGACGAATCGATGGGACCGATCGCGTACTGGGAAGAACTCGGCATCTACCGGCTGTCCTCGTGCGGGCCCACCAGCGTCGTCGCCGATGCAGTCCTCACCCCGTCCGTCCGGGCCCTGCTCGACCACCGCAACGTCGACCTGCTCGTCACCGCACAGACTTACCTGGACCAGGCCGGTGACACCGGCGCAACGGCCGGTGTCCTCGGCATTCACCGTCAGACGCTGTACTACCGCCTCGCGAAGATCGAGGAAATCACCGGCCTCGATCTCTCGGTGGGTGCGCAGCGCCTCGAGTTGCATGTCGGCCTCACCCTCGGGCGCTTCATCTTCGAGCACCTCGGAACCGAAGAGGGTCGCAACGGCGAGCAGACCTGACCGCTGCGTCCGATCGGGCGATCAGATCTTCTCGGCAGCCGTCGACGCCGGGTCGACCGCGGCGCGAACGATGTCGGTGATGGCCCGCACCGTAGGCCTGGTCTCCGAGCCGGCGAGGCGTATGAGGACGATTCGCCGACCGATCTCCTGCTCGAGGTCGACGCGGATGATCGGCACCGAACTGTTGAGCCTGATCATCATGTCGGTGACCGGCGCTGCCCCCAGCCCCTTTCCGGCCAGCGCCAGAGACACCGCGGTATCGACGATTTCGTGCCGCACGATCGGCTCGAAACCCTCCTGACGGCAGGCGATGCGGACAGCGCGACCGAACTGGGTCTCCGCGGGAGGCAGAATCCAGTTCCACTCCGCGGCCTCGCGCAGATCGATGGTCCCCTCGGTGCGGATGCCGTAGGCGCCGGAGGAGACGGCGAGCCCGAATCGCTCGCTGCGCAGGGTGATCATCTCGATATCCGGTGTGCGGGGCATCGGTGAATTGGGGTAGTCCAGCCCGAATGCGACGTCGACCTGACCGCGTTGGACGGCGGTGGCGGCGTCGTCGACGTCGAGTTCGCGGCTGCTCAGGGCGAGATGCGGGTACTTGCGCTGCGCTGCGGCCACCACCGGTGGCAACAACGCTGCAGCGGTACTACCGAAGGTGCCGAGAAGAAGAGGCGCAGCGACGTCGTCGTGCACCGCGCGCAGCGCGTCGAGGGCCCTCTGTTCCGCGCTCAAGATTTTCACCGCATGCTCGGCCAGAACGGTGCCGGAATCGGTGAGCACGACATTGCGACCCACCTTGGTGACGAGCCGGGAGCCGACGGCTTTCTCCAAGGCTGCGATCTGCTGCGATACTGCGCCCGCGGTGTACCCGAGTTCCTCGGCGACCGCGACCATCGTTCCACGCCGGGCCAGCTCTCGGAGTGCGACGAGGTGCGCCAAGCTCATATTCATATAGAGATTCTAAACGGTAGTGGCTAGCTTTCTTCGCTGGTGCTATTCATTTCCGCGGACCACGATGAACGTGCGGAACGAGACGTCGGACACGTCGGAGCTCTTCTGAGCCGGCCGGCGACCACGATCTCGATCTCACCCGATCCTCATCGACCCTGGAGTTGCACGCCATGCCGATCACCCAGCAGTGGGAACTGCGCGCCGAGTTCGCTCGCCGTCTCTCGCACATGTACGGGAAGGAAGTTCCCGCATACACCACGTTGCTCGAGGTATCGCAGGCCGTCAACGACACCGTGCTGTCGAATCTCGGTGCGAGCGCAGAACGTCTGGGTTCCATTGCCCGGGTCACCGCCGAACGTCACGGAGCCATCCGAGTGGGCACCCCGCAGGAGATGGCCCAGGTCGCCCGCGTGTTCGCGGCCATGGGCATGTACCCGGTCGGGTTCTACGACCTGCGCGAGGCCGCTGCCAGTTCCGTCCCGGTCGTCTCGACGGCTTTCCGTCCGACGGACCCGGACGAACTGGCGCGCAACCCCTTCCGGGTGTTCACCTCCATGCTGGTGCCCTCGGATCGCCGCTTCTTCAGCGCCGATCTGCAGCAACGCCTGGAAAGTTTCCTCGCCAAGCGCAAGCTGTTCACCACCGAACTGCTGGTCCTCGCCGACCGGGCGACCGAGTACCGGGGGCTGAATTCCGGTGACGCGGAGATGTTCCTGACGTTGGCCACAGCGGCATTCAAGCTGTCCACCGAGGCCGTCGACCGCGCCTGGTACCGCGAACTCGAGGAGGTCTCCTCGGTGGCCGCCGATATCGGTGGCGTCACCAGCACACACATCAACCACCTGACCCCTCGCGTGCTCGACATCGACGATCTCTACGCCCGCATGGAGCGTCGCCGGATCGACATGATCGACACGATCCAGGGTCCGCCGCGGTGGGCCGGTCCGGATCTGCTGCTGCGGCAGACCTCGTTCCGGGCTCTCGCCGAACCGCGGGTGTTCCGAGAGGCCGACGGCGCCGTCGAGAAGGGTTCACTGCGAGTGCGTTTCGGTGAGGTCGAGGCCCGCGGTATCGCAGCCACGGTCCGCGGCCGCGAGGTCTACGATCGGTTGACCGTCGAGATCGAGCAGGCGGTCAGGGAGGCGGCCGCGACCGCGCCGGTGTCGGCCGAGGTACGCAACGAGATCGCTGCGGAGCTGTGGAACCAGCAGGTGCCCGCCACCGAACAGGGGCTCGCGCTCCACGATCTGGCGTACTTCACCTACCGGGTCGACACCGACAAGCAACGCAACGGCACGATGCCCGGACGATCGCTACAGGATCTGATCGATCAGGGCTGGGTCCGCCCGGAGCCGATCGTCTACGAGGACTTCCTGCCGAAATCCGCGGCCGGGATCTTCCAGTCCAACCTGACCTCGGACGGACACAAGGACACCACACAGTCGACGACCGATATCGACGCCGCCTGGATGGAAGGAGTTCTGGGCCGCACACTGCACAACCCGTACACGCTCTACGACGGGATCCGCCGCGCTTCCCTCGATCACGTTGCCACCCAATTGGGAATCCGCGGACCCATCGAAGAACCGGCACCCATCGCTACCCAAGGAGTCAAGTAAATGAGCACCGCTGTCGCCGAGACCATCGCCCTTCCCACCACCGACGAACTGCGCACGCTCGCACGCACCAGCCTGCAGCGATGTGGGGTCGACCCGGCCGTACTCGATACCGCAGGGATCGAGAACACCATCACCACCCGCTCCCCCGTCACGGGGGAGAGCCTCTTCGACTATCCCGCCGCAGACGCCACCGACGTCGAGGCCGCGATCGATGCCGCCCACGAGGCCTTCCTGCAGTGGCGCACCGTTCCCGGCCCGGTCCGCGGATTCCTGATCAAACGCCTCGGCGAACTGCTCACCGAGCACAAGGAAGACGTCGCCAACCTGATCAGCATCGAGGTCGGCAAGATCCGCTCGGAGGCCCTCGGCGAGGTCCAGGAAATGATCGACATCTGCGACTTCGCGGTCGGTCTGTCCCGGCAGCTCGACGGCCGCACCATGCCCTCGGAGCGTCCCGGACACCGACTGATGGAGACCTGGCACCCGCTCGGTGTCGTCGGTGTCGTCTCGGCGTTCAACTTCCCCGCCGCGGTGTGGTCCTGGAACCTGGCTCTTGCCATCGTCTGCGGTGACTCGGTGATCTGGAAGCCCGCGCAGCTGACCACCCTCACCGCCGCCGCCTGCTCGGCGCTGTTCGACCGTGCCGCAAAAGAATCCGGCGCCCCGGCCAACCTGAATGTTCTCGTCTCGGCGAGTGCCGCCGACACCCAGGCCCTGATCGACAGCCCGAAGGTGCCGTTGATCAGCGCGACCGGTTCCGAGCGGATGGGCGAGCAGATCGCTCCCCGCGTCGCCGCCCGGTTCGGCCGCGCCATCCTCGAGCTCGGCGGAAACAATGCTGCAATCGTCACCCCGTCGGCGGACCTCGACATCGCCACCCGCGGAATCGTCTTCGCCGCAGCCGGCACCGCCGGCCAGCGCTGCACCTCGATGCGCCGCATCATCGTCCACCAGGACATCGCCGACGAGCTGATCGACCGGATCTCCCAGGTCTACGGCCGCCTCCCGATTGGCGACCCGTTCGCCGACGGCACCCTCGTGGGCCCGCTGATCGACGGCAAGTCCCACGCCAACATGACCGCAGCCCTCGACAAGGCTGTCGCGCAGGGCGGCGAGATCCTCGTCGGCGGCAAGCGCCGCCCGAGCAGCGAAAGCTCGTACTACGTCGAGCCGGCGATCGTGCGGATGCCGGCCCAGAGCGAGATCGTCAAGGACGAAACCTTCGCCCCGATCCTCTACGTGCTGACCTACGACACGTTCGAGGAAGCGATCGCCCTGCACAACGACGTCCCGCAGGGTCTGTCGTCGTCGATCTTCACCACCGACCAGCGTGAGGCGGAGCGGTTCATCGCCGCCGACGGTTCGGACTGCGGCATCGTCAACGTCAACATCGGCACGTCCGGCGCCGAGATCGGCGGCGCGTTCGGCGGCGAGAAGACCACCGGCGGCGGCCGCGAATCCGGCTCGGACGCCTGGCGCGCCTACATGCGCCGCGCGACCAACACCATCAACTACTCCCGCGAGCTGCCCCTGGCTCAGGGCGTCAACTTCGGCTGACATCCCCCTATCGAATCGCACGAGGAGCAACGACGATGTTCGAATTGATCGACGAATGGGGTCCGGAGAAGGTCGTGTGTGTCTCCGATGCACGCACCGGCATGCGCGGCGTTCTCGTCATCGACAACACCGCCCGCGGAATGGGCAAGGGCGGCACCCGCATGTCCACCACGGTCAGTGTCGGCGAGGTCGCCAGGCTGGCCCGCAACATGACCTGGAAGTGGGCGGGGGTCGACCTGTTCTACGGCGGGGCCAAGGCCGGCATCTGGGCCGACCCGACTGCCTCCTCCAAGGAGGCGGTCCTGCGTGCCTTCGTCCGGGCACTCCGCAACGAGGTCCCCGAGGAGTACGTCTTCGGGCTCGACGTGGGATTGACCGAGAAGGACGCCGCGATCATGCTCGACGAGGTCGGCGGACGCGGCGGCGCGGTGGGCACCCCCCACGCGCTCGGCGGGCTCCCGTACGACCAGCTCGGGGTCACCGGCCACGGTGTCGCGGAGTCGGCCGACGCCGCCGCGCAGGCCCTCGGCCTGTCCACCGGTTCGCTGAGCGTGTCCATCCAGGGCTTCGGAGCGGTCGGAGCCGCGAGCGCGAAGCGCCTCGCGGAACTCGGGGCCACCATCGTCGCTGTGTCCACCTCGCAGGGCGGCATCCACAACCCGGACGGGCTCGACGTCGCCACCTTGCTCGATCTGCGCGATCAGTACGGTGACGGACTCGTCGACCAGTACTCCGACGCCAAACCTCTCGCTGCCGGGGAAGAACTCTCGGTGACCGCGGACATCCTGATCCCGGCGGCGTTGCAGGACGTCATCGACGCCGATCTCGCCCGCACGTTGCCGGCCAAGATCGTCGTCGAAGGCGCAAACCTGCCGAGCAGCCCCGAAGCACAGTCGGTGCTGTTCGACCGCGGCGTGACCGTGGTTCCGGATTTCATCGCCAACGCCGGCGGTGTGGTCGCCGCAGCCGTGGCGATGGATGCCCGC
This sequence comes from Rhodococcus sp. G6(2025), assembly GCF_058628105.1. Taxonomy (NCBI): domain Bacteria; kingdom Bacillati; phylum Actinomycetota; class Actinomycetes; order Mycobacteriales; family Nocardiaceae; genus Rhodococcus; species Rhodococcus sp. G6(2025). Next base: position 4,456,333 of record NZ_CP179750.1, on the reverse strand, counting down.
TACTCCGGAATCCGCCCCGAACCGGCAGCCGTGTTCGACAACATCTCGAACAAGCTGCGCGCCAGCACCATCGACACCCTCGATGCGTCGAAGGCTCAGGGTCGAACCACCCACGAGGTGGCCCGCACCACCGCCCAGGAGCGCGTGCGCGAAGCCATGGTGCTCCGCGGGCGTTCCCCGCAGAACGCCGCGTTCTAAAAGGTTCGGAACCCCCCACGCGCAACTGTGTGACCCCACTCCGGTCAGCGGGCGCGCGCCATTCCTCCAGGCAAAGTCATCGACCCGGTCGTTCGTCAGGTGTCCCGGAAACCGGTCGGGCATCACATCACTACTCTCGAAGGAAAGAAGAGGACGACATGAGCAAGGAACTTCCCGAACAGGCATCCGTCGTCGTGATCGGCGGCGGCGTCATCGGCGCCAGCATTGCGTTCCACCTCGCCGAATCCGGGGTCTCCGATGTCGTCCTCCTGGAAAAGGACGAGTTGGCCTGCGGCTCGACCTGCAAGGCCGCCGGCGGTGTTCGCGCCTCCTTCAGCAACGAGGCCAACATCGCGATCGGTTTGCGCGGACTCGACGTGTATTCGCGGTTCGCGCAGGAGTACCACCAGGAGATCGACTTCAGCCGCGACGGCTACCTCTACCTCCTCTCGGACCAGACGAACGTCGACATCTTCACCGAGAGCGTCGCGCTGCAGAACCGCCACGGCGTTCCGAGCCGCATGGTCACCCCCGAAGAAGCACAGAAGATTTCGCCGCTCATCAGCACAGACGGACTCCTCGCCGCCTCCTGGTCGCCCCAGGACGGCAAGGCCACGCCCGAATCGGTCGTGATGGGATACGCCGCCGCTGCCCGTCGACACGGCGCCCGCGTCGTCCGCCACTGCGCGGTCACCGACATCGAGAGCACCGGCGGCACCATTACCGCAGTCGTGACCGAACACGGACGCATCAAGACCGACACCGTGGTCTGCGCCGCCGGAGCCTGGTCGGCCGGCGTCGGCAACATGCTCGGGGTGAACATCCCCGTCGTTCCCGTCCGCCGACAGATCGCCTTCACCGAGCCGCTGTCCGAGTTGCCCGAATCCTCGCCGTCGCTGACCATCGACTTCCCGTCGAACTTCTACTTCCACCCGGAAGGCAAAGGCCTGCTTCTAGGCTGGTCCGACCCGAACGAGCGCGAGGGATTCAACCTCAAGTTCGAACTCGAGGACTGGCTGATGGGACTGGGCGCCATCGCCGAGACCCGGGTGCCGGCCGTACTGGACTACGGCATCAGCACCGGTTGGGCCGGCCTCTACGAGGTCACCCCCGACCGCAACCAGATCATCGACCGCTCCACCGAGGTCGAGGGCCTGCTCATCGCCACCGGATACTCCGGCCACGGCTTCCTGATGGGCCCGGCGACCGGCGAGATCGTGCGCGACCTCTACCACGGCAAAGAGCCCGGATACGACATCAGCTCGTTCGCCCTGGACCGTTTCGCGCAGGCCGGTATCGGCGCAGGCGAAACAAACATCGTCTGACCCCACCCGTTGCACCGCCCAGCAGAAGACGATCACCTGCCCCTCAGGAGCCGGATTCATGGCCGAACAGATCGATGATCACTTCACCACCACCGTCGCCGCGATGGCCGATACGACACGTCCGGGAGCGAGCGATCACGACCGGCCCGTCGAGACAGCGTCGAGCCTGTCCGTGCAGCAAACCCTGGACCTGTTCGATTCTCAATTAGGCAGTCGGCACCTGGATCTGGTTGCCCGACGGCTTCGCGCGAAGGGCAAGGGCTTCTACACGATCGGCTCGTCCGGGCACGAAGGCAACGCGGTCGTCGCGGGAGCCCTCCGGCCGACCGATCCGGCACTGCTGCACTACCGTTCCGGTGGTTTCTTCCTCGAACGCGCCCGGCAGGTCCGGGGCAGCGACCCCCTGCGCGATGTGCTCCTCGGTGTCGTCGCCGCCACCGAGGAACCGATGTCCGGCGGTCGGCACAAGGTGTTCGGCCGCCACGACCTCAATATCATTCCCCAGACCTCGACGATCGCCTCTCACCTGCCCCGGGCGGTCGGCGTCGCCTTCTCCATCGTCCGCGCCGCCAAACTGAACGTGCTCTCCGCGTGGCCCGAGGACGCGGTCGCGGTCTGCAGTTTCGGCGACGCCTCGGCGAATCACTCGACCGCGGTCGGCGCGATCAACACCGCCATCCACTCGGCCTTCCAGGGCCTTCCGCTTCCGCTGTTGGTCGTCTGCGAAGACAACGGCATCGGCATCAGCACCAAGACGCCGAAGGGGTGGATCGCCGCGAACTTCGGCAACCGTGAAGGTCTCGAGTACTTCACGGTCGACGGATCCGACCTCCCGATGGCCTACGCCACCGCGAAGCATGCCGCCGACTGGGTTCGCAGGCACCGCAAGCCGGCGTTCCTGCACCTGCGCACCGTCCGGTTGATGGGTCACGCCGGCTCCGACTTCGAAGCCGCCTATCGCACCACCAGCGAGATCACCGCCGACTTCGACCGGGATCCGGTGCTGTGCACGGCGAAACTCCTCATCGAGCGCGGACACCTGAGCCCCACCGACATCCTCGACCGCTACGAGAACAAGCGCGCCGAAGTCGACGCGCTCGCACAGGAAGTCGGCGAGCTGCCGCAACTCGACAGTCCCGCCGCAGTGATGCGGCCACTGACCGAGGGCCTCGACGAGGCGATCGACGCCGAACCGCGACGGACCTACCCGGCCCGCCGAGCCCAGATCGTCGGATCCCCGCTTCCCGAGGAGGAAGGTCCGCTCACCGTCGCTCTCGCGATCCACCGTGCCCTGCTCGATGTGCTCATCGAGTATCCCGAGGCGCTGGTGTTCGGTGAGGACGTCGCCCGCAAGGGCGGGGTGTACGGGGTGACCCGGGGTCTGATGAAGAAGGCGGGGTCGGCGCGGGTGTTCGACACGCTCCTCGACGAGCAGGCGATCCTGGGTCTCGCGCTGGGCGCGGGGGTGTCCGGACTACTGCCGTTCCCGGAGATCCAGTACCTGGCGTATCTGCACAATGCGGCCGATCAGATCCGGGGGGAGGGTGCGACGTTGCAGTTCTTCTCCGACCGTCAGTACCGCAATCCGATGGTGGTGCGGGTCGCGGGCTACGGGTATCAGAAGGGGTTCGGTGGGCATTTCCACAACGACAACGCCGTCGCCGCGCTACGCGACATCCCCGGCATCGTCGTGGCGTCGCCGGCGCGCCCCGACGACGCCGCGGCCATGATGCACACGTGCGCGGCGGCCGCGCGGACCGCGGGGGCGCTGTGTGTGTATCTGGAACCCATTGCGCTGTATCACACCCGGGATCTGTACGAGGACGGTGACGAGCAGTGGCTGGCACCGTATCCGGATCCGGCAAAGCGGACCGAGAACCATGTGCCGATCGGCTCCGCCCGCACGTACGGTGACGGCACCGACCTGACGATCGTCACGTTCGGCAACGGGGTCCGTATGAGTCTGCGGGTCGCGCGCCGTCTCGAACGGGCGAACATCGCCGCGCGTGTGGTGGACATGCGGTGGCTCGCACCGCTGCCCGTCCACGACATTCTCCGGGAGGCGAACGCCACCGGACGGGTGCTCGTCGTCGACGAAACCCGATCCTCCGGGGGTGTCGCGGAGGGCGTCGTCACCGCCCTGATCGACGAAGGTTTCACCGGCCGTCTCGCGCGGGTAGCCAGTGAGGACAGTTTCATCCCGCTCGGCGACGCCGCCCTCGAGGTCCTGCTCTCCGAAGACACCATCGAGGCCGCGGCGATCAAGTTGGTACAGGTGAGCTGATGGCATTGGTCGGGCCGGAATACTGGGGCGGACTCTCCCCGAAAGAGCGTCGCCAGTACACATGGTTCCACCCCTCGAGTAAGACTGGGACGTAACCTGTCCGAGCACGAACCGACACCTGGAGCAGTTGTGCCCACCTTCGATCCCGGACCGCACGCTGAACCGTTACGTGCCCAGGAATTCAACGGAATCGCAGTGTTCGACGCCAGCGAACACAACCTCGCCCACGTCGATGTGTTCATTCCCCGGGACTGCATCGTCGCGTTCACCGGGGTCTCGGGATCGGGGAAGTCGTCGTTGGCCTTCGGCACCGTTTACGCTGAAGCACAACGGCGGTTCCTCGAGTCCGTCACCCCGTACGCACGCCGGCTGATGGATCAGATCGGAGCGCCCAGGGTTGGGGACATCACCGGGCTTCCACCGGCGGTCGCCTTGCAGCAGGCCCGCGGTCACACCTCCGCCCGATCGTCGGTCGGCACCCTCACCCACATCTCGAACGTGCTGCGGATGCTGTTCTCCCGAGTCGGCACCTACCCGCCGGACGCCCCCGTTCTCGACTCGAACGCGTTCTCGCCCAACACACCCGAAGGCGGATGCCCAGCCTGCCACGGCCTCGGCCGTACCCACGACGTCGATATCGATGCCCTGGTGCCGGACCCGAGCCGAAGTATCCGCGGCGGTGCCGTCGCCGCCTGGCCCGGCGCCTGGCTGGGCAAGAACTACCGCGACATCCTCGACACACTCGGTATCGACGTCGACCGCCCCTGGTCCGAGCTTCCGGAAGACGAGCGCGAGTGGATCCTCACCACCGAGGAACAACCCACGGTCACGGTGTCACCCGTGCGCGACCCGGGCAAGATGGTGCGCGACTACCAGGGGACGTTCTCGAGCGCCCGCACCTACGTTCTTCACACCTTCGCGACGACGAAGAGCGCAACCCAGCGGGCGAAGGTCGCCCGATATCTGGTGTCCCGGCCCTGCAGTGCGTGTAACGGCAAACGGCTGCGCCCCGAGGCGCTGGCCGTACGGTTTGCCGGCCTCGACATCGCCGACGCCACGGAACTGTCACTGGCCGATCTGGCCTCGGTCCTCGACGCCGTCGTCGCATCCCGCGGTTCCGACGCAAGCGACGCAACCGAACGCGCGTCCGCGGCGCTGGTAGACAACCTTCGCGGACGCCTCGCGGGTCTGATCGAACTCGGGCTGGGCTACCTGAGCCTTGCCCGCTCGACCACCACGCTCTCGCCGGGAGAACTTCAGCGCCTGCGGCTGGCCACCCAGCTGCAATCGGGCCTGTTCGGAGTGCTGTACGTCCTCGACGAACCGTCCGCAGGCCTGCATCCCGCCGACACCGAGGCGCTGGTCACCGCCGTGCGCCGGCTACGAGCGGCAGGTAACTCCGTCTTCGTCATCGAACACAACCTCGACGTCGTCCGCGCGGCGGATTGGATCGTCGACGTCGGTCCCGGAGCCGGGGAGCACGGCGGGCGGGTGCTGTACAGCGGCAAGGTGGACGGTCTCGCTCACGTTCCCGAATCCATAACTCGCCGATACCTTTTCGGAACACCTGAGAGTTACCCCGAGCCCGGTCTGCCGAGCAGGTGGATCGAACTCGCCGGCATCACGATGCACAACCTGCGGGATCTGACGGTGCGAATCCCGCTCGGGGTGCTCACCGCGGTCACAGGCGTGTCCGGATCGGGCAAATCCACACTCGTGAGCCGGGTTCTCACCGACGTCGTCGCCCAACACCTAGGCGTCGACAGCGAACCCGTCACCGACACCGGGGGAGACGACGCAGACGACTCCACAGTCGTACTGGCCGAAGAGCGTGAGAACGACACCGAGCCGACGATCGTGGCCGCCCACGGGCTGGGACACATCAACCGGCTGGTGCGTGTGGACCAGACCCCCATCGGGCGGACTCCACGTTCAAATCTTGCCACCTACACCGGACTCTTCGATGTGATCCGGAAACTCTTCGCCGCACACCCCGTTGCCCGTGAACGCGGATACAGCCCGGGCCGATTCTCATTCAATGTCAGTGGCGGCCGTTGCGAGGAATGCGAGGGCGCCGGTTCGATCACCATCGGCATGCTGTTTCTACCCGAGGCCTCCGCGCCGTGCCCGGCGTGCGCGGGCGCACGGTACAACGCGGAGACCCTCGAGGTCCTCGTCGACGGCCGGACGATCGCCGACGTTCTCGCGATGACGGTCGACGACGCGCGCGCGTTCCTGAGTCACGTTCCGGCAGCAGCGAAAAGCCTTGACATGCTGGTCGAAGTCGGTCTCGGATACCTGCGACTCGGCCAATCGGCCACCACCCTGTCCGGTGGGGAGGCGCAACGGGTCAAGCTCGCCAGCGAACTGCAACGCATCCGATCCGGGCACACGCTCTACGTACTGGACGAACCGACCACCGGATTGCACCCCGCCGACGTCGACCGCCTCATGACGGTGTTGCGACGTCTCGTCGCGGCGGGAAACACCGTCGTACTCGTCGAACACGACATGCCGGTCATTGCCTCGGCGGACTGGATGATCGACCTCGGGCCCGGCGGCGGAGACAACGGCGGCCGGATCATCGCCTCGGGGCCACCGATGGTCGTTGCCGAGACGGCCGACTCCGCCACCGCCGCCTACCTCTCCCGGCACCTCGCCGTGTGACGTTGCGTGTGCGGTACCGGTTCAGTGCGCGTGAATTCCGTAGACGGTGACGACGAAGCTGTGGCCCTTGGCGGTGCAGGTGACGTCGCCCATGAACCCTGCGAGACAGGTGGTTCCCCCGTGGGTGATCGTCTTCTGATACATGCTCTGGCTGGTGGCGACCTCGGAGATGTCGGGGTTGCCGCCGGGCAGGGTGAACGGGGTGCCGGGAGGGTAAGTGGGGTGCGCCGGAAGCCAGGGAAGGTCGATGACGACGTGCTGGACGGGTCCCAGCCACGGCAGTCCGAACTCGCCGAGGATCGGGAAGTCCATCGGCAATGGTTGCGGCAGATCGCATCCCACCGTGTCGTCGGGTGCGATCGAGCAGTTGAAGTTCCCCACCCGGAAGTAGACGGGGGTGGGGGAGTCCGCCTCCGCGGGTGTGGCGAACGCGAGGAACGCGGCTGCTGTGGCCGTGAACAGGCCGATGGCTCGCGTCACTGAAGGTTTCATACGAGGTATATAGGCTGGGAGCGGCGGGCGTTAGCTGGGTGTGGCATCGGACGGCGAAGAACTGACCGTGAGCACTGCCGTGCGAGTTGCCCTGTGGCGGGCGATGCACGTACAGGTCGACGCTGCACCGCACGTTCTCGTCGACGAGAACGGCCAACCGGCCGCGAAGCCTGGAAGCGGAACCGGCTGATCGAGCTGGGCTTCGGTGTTCCCGACTGGCTGCGGCTGGTGCCAGTGGACTTCGAGGCGAGCGAGTCCTGGTCGGAGCAGCTGGTTGCGGCGGGCTTCGATTCTCGCCTGCCTGCGGTCGTCGTCTCCACCGGCGTGACGATGTACCTCACGAAAGACGCCACCGCGGCCACCCTGCGCCAGCTCGCCGGTCTCGCTGCGGGCTCGACGCTGGCGATGGACGTTCCTTCTATCGACCGAACTTCTCGACGACGCCGATCGCTCCGGGCGTCCGAGAGCGGTGCACGAGCGGCCGGAACACCGTTCATCAGTTTCTACACCCCGCCGGAAATGCTGACCCTGGCCCGCCAGGCAGACTTCGGTGGCCACTACCTGAGCGCTGTGTCATGTGGCGGCACAGCTGGACATTTGTCTAGATGACAGGCGCGGCGCCGTCGGCTAGAACTGGTGAGGCATCGACAGTGACGTGACTCACATTTTGCGTCCGGACGGGATCGTCGGCACACCGGCGGGTCGGCAGCCGATGCACGAGAGCGAAGGAGCATCGCGGAATGATCGAGGACAGCACCGAACTACTGACTCCGACTCCCGGCCCGACACGCCTGATCCCTCGTAGGCGTCCCGACGGACGTGAACTGCTCGGCACGGCGAAGGGAATCCTGATCGCCGGTCGCGGCTGCAGTGACGCCCAGGCGTTCGACGAACTCCTCGACGTTGCCCGGCGTCATCATCTGACCGTCCTCGGCGCTGCCCGGAGCCTGGTCGACCTCGCTGCCGGCCCCTCGCCCCGACGGCGCTCGCCCGAAGCCGCCCGATTCGAAGAGTGGGAGCAGCTGGTCAATCAGCTTCCGCCCCGCCGACACGCACAGGCGAGCTGATGCGACAGGAGTCGAGCCACCCGCGTGAAAGTACAGGGCCGCTCCCGGCCGACGCGATCGTGTGGCCGGAACCGAGCCCGCTCGATTCGTGGTGGAAGCACGTGGTCAACGACCATGCGGCCGCAGTTCCCGAGCGCGAGCCCGTCACCGACGCCGGCAAGTAGCAGACCACGACAGGCGGGTTCTCCAGGAAGTCTCGCTTCAGCCTCGACTGCGCGGTGCCCGGCAGTGCGAGCCGATCATGCGAGATCGGCTTCGGTGGCGCGTTGGACCCAGGTCGCGAACTTCTCGGAGCCTTCGCGGCCGGCCACGTACCGGCGGACGATCCGCTCGACGTAGTCGGGCACCTCGGTGGCGGGGAGCTTGTGGCCGCGCAATTTGCGCCCGAAGCTCGTGTCCAGCCCGAGGCTGCCGCCGAGATGGACCTGGAAGCCCTCGACCTGGTTGGAATCGGCATCGGTCACGATCATGCCCTTGAGGCCGATGTCGGCGACCTGAATGCGGGCGCACGAGTTGGGGCACCCATTGAGGTGAACTGTGATCGGGTGCTCGAGCTGATCCTGGACGTCGGCAAGTCGCTTCTCGACGTCTGTGATGAGTGCGGCGGCTCGCGCCTTGGTCTCGACGATCCCGAACTTGCAGAATTCGATGCCGGTGCAGGCCATGGTGCTCCGTCGCCAGGGCGACGGACGAGCGGGGAAACCCAGTTTTTCGAGATCGGCTTGGAGGGAGTCGATACTGTCGTCCTCGACGTCGAGGATCACCAGTTTCTGCATCGGGGTGATGCGTACTCGTCGGGATCCGGATGCTTCCGCTGCTCGTGCCAAGTCGGTCAGCACGGTGCCGCCGACCCTGCCGACGACGGGTGCGATCCCGAGGGCGTTGAGCCCGTTCTTCTGGCGCTGGATGCCGACGTGATCGCGTGGTTCGTCGAGCGGTTCGGGTGCTGGTCCATCGAGCATCGCGCGTCCGAGGTATTCCGTTTCGAGCACGTCGCGGAACTTTTCGACACCCCAGTCCGAGACGAGGAACTTCAGGCGTGCCTTCGCCCGCAGTCGCCGATACCCGTAGTCGCGGAAGAGGGAGACGATTCCGATCCACACGTCGGGCACGTCTTCCAGTGGTACCCACGCTCCGAGGCGCTCGCCGATCCGCGGATTCGTCGACAGGCCGCCGCCGACCCAGACATCGAGTCCCGGGCCATGGTCCGGGTGGTCGACACCGATGAACGCCACATCGTTGATCTCGTGGACCACGTCTTGGAGACCGGAGATGGCGGTTTTGAATTTGCGCGGCAGGTTGGAGTAGTCGGGGTTTGCGATCAATCGGCGGGTGATCTCGTGCAGAGCGGGTGTGGCGTCGAGAACCTCGTCGACGGCGATGCCGGCCATCGGTGAGCCGAGGACCACGCGCGGGGTGTCGCCTGCGGATTCGGCGGTCGTGAGGCCTACCCCCTCGAGCCTCCGCCAGATTTCGGGTAGGTCCTCGACCCTGATCCAGTGCAGCTGAATGTTCTGGCGGTCGGTGAGATCCGCGGTGTCGCGGGCGAACAGTTGGGAGACTTCACCGACGACGCGCAGCTGTTCGGTGGTCAGTGCCCCTCCGTCGATGCGGATGCGCAGCATGAAGTGCTCGTCCTCGAGCTCTTCCGGCGGCAACGTGGCGGTTCGGCCGCCCTCGATGCCGGGTGCGCGCTGGGTGTAGAGCCCCCACCAGCGGAAGCGGCTTCGCCGATCGGTCGGGTCGATGCCGGCGACACCGGTACGGCAGTACACCTCCTCGATTCTCTTGCGCACGTTGAGGCCGTCGTCATCCTGTTTGACCTGCTCGTTCACGTTGAGTGGCTCACGGTCTCCCGGAGCCCATTGCCCCTCCGTGCGCGGGGCCTTTGCCTGCGCAGGGCGGGTCTTCGGTGTTGTCATCGGTGCTCCTGTCGAAACTGCGTGCGCAAAACTGTAGCGTAGACGAATAGATCGTGCATTAATTATATGTGCACACCCCGGTTGCCGACGAAGTGAAGGATGAACCATGAGTAGAAGCAATTTTCTGGTCGACGCCGAATGGGTCGCCGAACACGGACGCGACCCCGACGTCGTCCTCGTCGAGGTGGACGAGGACACCACGCAGTACGAGACGAACCACATCGACGGTGCCGTCCGCATCGACTGGAAGCGCGATCTTCAAGATCCGGTGCGCCGCGACGTCATCGACCGGCGATCGTTCGAGAAACTCCTGTCCGAGCGAGGAATCGCCAACGGCGACACGGTGATCCTGTACGGCGGGAACAACAACTGGTTCGCCGCCTACGCGTACTGGTACTTCAAGCTCTATGGCCACCGCGACGTCCGGCTGCTCGACGGCGGACGCAAGAAGTGGGAGCTCGACGGCCGGCCCTTGTCGAGCGAGACGGTCACCCGGCCGGCCACCGACTACGTGGCGTCCGAGCCCGTGTCGGGAATCCGCGCGCACCGCGACGAGGTGATCGAGCAGATCGGGAGAAAGAACATTGTCGACGTCCGGTCTCCCGACGAATTCTCCGGGAGGATCCTCGCCCCGGCGCACTTCCCGCAGGAACAACCCCAGGTTCCGGGGCACGTCCCGACTGCTGTCAACGTGCCGTGGTCCAAGGCTGCCGCTGACGACGGCACCTTCCTCGGTGAGGACGCGCTCCGCGCCCTGTACGGCGACGCCGGCCTCGACGAGACGAAGGACATCATCGTCTATTGCCGGATCGGCGAAAGATCGGCGCACAGTTGGTTCGTTCTCCACGAATTGCTCGGCTACCCCGACGTCCGGAACTACGACGGCTCCTGGGTGGAGTACGGCTCGTTGGTCGGCGTCCCGGTCGAGAGGTAGCCCGCGCCTTGACCAGGTCTCGCTTCACCGAACTCAATCAGCGCGTGCGGTTCATGATGTTCACCGTGTTCCAGGTGGTCCCCGGCGCGCTGCCGGATGTCCGCGACGAGGTCGTGGACGATGCGCGCACATACCTCGAGCGAGTCGCCGAGTCCGGTGTCGCAATCCGCGGAATGTACGACGTCGCAGGACTACGTGGAGACGCCGACTTCATGATGTGGACGCATGCCGACACCGTCGAGGAATTGCAGGCCGCCTACTCCGGTTTCCGGCGCTGCAGACTCGGTCGAGCGTGCACGACGGTGTGGAGTGCGGTCGCGCTCCACCGGCCGGCCGAATTCAACCGCAGCCACATCGCGGCATATGTGGCCGACGAGAAGCCGGGACAGTTCGTGTGCGTGTACCCGTTCAACCGATCGCTCGAGTGGTATCTGCTGCCGGACGCCGAACGGCGACGGCAGCTCGCCGAACACGGCCGAGCGGCTCGCGCCTACCCGGACGTGCGGGCCAACACCGTGAGTTCCTTCGGGTTGAGCGACTACGAGTGGATCCTCGCCTTCGAGGCTCCGGACCCGAGCCGGATAGTTGACATGATGCGAGACCTTCGCGCTACTGACGCGCGCAGGCACGTTCGGCTGGAGACGCCGTTCTTCTCCGGCCCGCGAACCGGCCTCGATGCCCTCGTTGCGCGATTCCCGTGACGATCGCCGGCAACCTCCAGAATGATTCGTGCAATATTAGTTATTGCACGAATCATTCTGGTAGCCTAGTGGCATGACCGCAGACATCCAGCAGGGGAAGGCCGGCGACGATCTACTCGCTCTCGACCGGCAGGTGTGTTTCGCGCTCGCGATCGCGAACCGGGCGGTACTCGCCGTCTACCGCCCCTTGCTCGAACCGATGGGGCTGACGCATCCGCAGTACCTGGTCATGCTCGCCCTCTGGGGAAAGGCCCCGATGGCGGTCAAGGAGATCGGGACCGCACTGCAACTCGATTCACCCACCCTCTCGCCGCTCCTCAAGCGTCTCGAAGCGTCCGGACTGATCACGCGCACCCGCAGCCGGGCCGACGAGAGGCAACTGGATGTCGAACTGACCGAAGCCGGTGCTGCGCTACGTGCGGAGGCCGAGAAAATTCCGCCCGCCGTTATCGAAAAGCTCGGTGTCAGCCTGGCCGAACTCGAAGAACTTCACGACGTTCTCACCCGCGTCAATCAGGCTGCGCTCAGAGCGGGCGCGCTCGATCACTGAGGACAATCATGTCGAATTCGACTTCAGCACAACATGAACAGGTAATTGTCATGTCCCGAAACACGCAACGAACCCGGCCCGGCCCCCTACAGTGGCTGGGCTACGCGGTAGGCCGTAAACTACCCGACTCCATGCAGGACTGGGTCCGCAACGACCTGGTCGGTGACTGGGCGGTTCCCCGGCACCTCGTTCGCAGCATGGTCCCGTTCGTTCCGGTCTTCGCCGCGTTCTTCCTGTTCCCGGGGCCGCTCGGACTGCGAGCCTCCATGGTCTTGCTCGGAGTGCTGCTCGCCGTGTTCTATGCGGTGTCGTACATGGCACAGAACCGATCTCGACGCCTGGAGAGGCACGGACTGCCGCCCGACCTGGAGAACCCGAGGAAGGCGTCCCGTCACGACGCCGAAAAGGCCGCGTACGAGAAGCTCCACGGACCTCCCGGCACCTGGGGCATCGAACGGCGCAGCGGCAACGAACTCCGCTGAAGACAGTCGATCAACCGTTGCCGAGAACGGTCACATCGTGAGGACCATCCGATAGCGTGCGCGTCCTTCCTCCATCGCGGCGTAGGCCTCCGCCGCTTGGGCCAGGGGCCGTTCCTCGATTCGGGCGCGCACGCCTGACAGGACCGCGAAGTGCATCGTCTCTTCGACGTCGCGGGCGGTGCCGGACGGGTGGCCGGTGACATCGACGCCGGGAGTGATCAGCTGTAGGGGGCTGATCGGCAGTGGGTCGGGCGTGACACCGACGACCGTGAGTTCACCGAACGGAAGCAGCCCACCGACCACATCACCCATCGCTTTCGAATTCGCCGCGGTCCCCAGAACCACGGATACGCCACCGAGAGCCTGCAACGCTTCGCTGACGTCACCGGCGGTGGAATCGATGTAGTGGTGGGCGCCGAGCTGGCGGGCGTCGTCGCCTTTGTCTGCGCCGCGGGCGATGGCGACCGTCTCGAAACCCATCGCCCGGGCGAACTGCACACCGAGGTGGCCGAGTCCGCCGATGCCGAGGATGGCGACGCGGTCGCCCGGGACGGCCCTGGTTTTGCGCAGCGCGTCGTACGTGGTGACTCCGGCGCAACTCATGGGTGCTGCTTCGGCGAAGGACAATTCGTTCGGAATCCGGGCCAGTGCGTTTGCTGGAACGGTCACCGACTCGGCGTATCCGCCAGGGTACTGCCAGCTCGGCACCTGCAACTTCTCGCAATGAATGAAGGAGCCCTGACGACAGGGGATGCACCGGTTGCAGTGCCCACCGAACCAACCCACAGCGACGCGGTCGCCGACGGTGTAGTGGTCGACGCCGTCGCCGAGTTCGGCGATGGTTCCGGCAATCTCGTGTCCAGGTGTCAGGGGCCAAGACATGTCCGGGAACGCGCCGTTGACGAAGGCGTGGTCGGTGCCGCACACTCCGCACGCCGACACCGCGATGCGTACGTGGTCGCGCGGGGGCGACCCTGTTTCGACGTCGACGAGTGTCAGCGGTTCGCCGGGGGCCTGGACGTGAACTGCCTGATGGGTGGGCATCTGTATTCTCCCTGTCTGTCGTCCTGGGCGATCGAGAACCAAGTTTCAGTGAAGCCCCTCGGCGGAGCTCCTGACAAGGGTTGACGGGGTCCAACCCATCGACGTGGAGACAAATGGTGCCCGGCGACACGACCCTCCGTGTGTCATGGCCGCGCCGCTTCCAGCAGTGCTTCCTCGGCGGTGGCATCCGTCTCCCCGCGGATCACGTGCTCGTCCGGGGCGCCGGGGCTCAGGTGTTCGGCTGTGCTGATTCGCACGGTGATCAGGGCTGCGAGGGAGAATGCCATGACGGCTGCCGCGAACGTGATGATGGCTGCGCTGAAGGGGAGGAATTGGATCAGGTAGCCCGTTCCCACGGGTAGTAGAGCCGCAGGAATGTAGCCGGCAATGTTCAAGGTCGCGTTTGCTTCGGCGCGATGGTTCGAGGCGATGCGGGTGCCGATCAGCGTCAATGCCGCAAGCTGGCCGAGGCCCTGTGCGGCGCCGGCAAGAAGTGCCGCGATGACGAACAACGCCGGTGTAGGGGAGATGGTGACGCTCGCTGTCAGCGTCGCCATCGAGACGAACGCGGCAGCGGAACTCAGGGCGAGATGGGTTCTGGTACGGAGATGTGTCAGGGCGAACTGAATTCCGGTTGCTACCAGAAACATGCCGCATGCCGCCGCGCCCGCGAGTAGCGGGCTGGGGGCGTCGATGCCGGTGACAAGGACTGTCGGCCCGAGGGAGAGGAAGAACGAGGTCGAGGTGATGCCCGGAGCGAATGCTGCTGCTCCCCAAGCGAGTTCACGGCGATTCGGGCGAGGAACGGAAGGCCATGACCAGAGAGGTCCGACAGGACCGTCCTCTGCGAATTCGCGGTGGAGTGGCAACCGTATCGCGACGACCAGCGTCAGCGTCGTTATCGCGAGCACGATTCCGAATATCCAGGACTGTGGTGTGTCGATGAGCTGGGAGAGCGCCCCGGACAGGAGGGGGCCGAGTCCGGCACCGAATACCATTGCAGCGGAGGCGATCATAGATCCGGTCCGGCGCCGGTGATCGGGGGCGAGATCGATCGTCGCCGACATGCCCGCGGTGACGGCCGCGCCGACCGCGGCGCCGGCCAGCACCCTGGCCGCCAGCAACCACAGTACGTCCGTGGCCGACAGGAAGAGCCCCGCCGCGGTGACCGCGGCGATCAGGCCTGGGACGAGCACGATCTTCCGCCCGTATCGATCGGCGAGTTTCCCGGCGACGAGCAGGGTCCCGATCAGCCCGACCATGTACGCCCCGAACACGATCGTCAAGGTTCCGGAACTGAATCCCCATTCCGCTTGCCAGCGCGTGTACAGCGGTGTGGGTGCGTTGGACAGCACGAATACGGCTGTCACCGTGCTTGCGGCGGCCAGGGACCACCTCAGTTCCTTCGGGCCGGCCGAACTCTTTGCCATCGCTGTCTCCTCTTCCGCACCCGGTTCGATACCGGTCGTACTAGTACGAGAAATGTCGTACAGAGATGGTACGACAAAATTCGTACTAGCGCTATGCTGGATCTATGACCGACCTTGCGCAGACCTATCGCACGAGCGACAGCGAAGAGCCTTCTCTGCCGACGCCGCTACCCGAACCGGCGGCATCGGAGATCCGTCTGGAGCGGGTCATGGGCGTCCTCGCCGACCCGCTGAGACTCACGATCGTCAATCGGCTGTTGACCAGCTCCGAGGAATACGACCACACGTGCGGATGGTTCGGATTCGACCGGCCGAAGTCGAGCCTCACCCACCACTTCAAAGCGCTCAGGGAGGCAGGTGTCATCCGACAGCGGCAGCACGGGCTCGAGCGACGAAGCCGAGTCCGCATCGAAGACCTCGATGAGCGTTTTCCCGGCCTCGTGGAACTCATTGCGGACTGGCAGCCGGCCGATGGCGAAGCAGTGTGAGTCATTCGGAGCGCACTCGGCTCCTGATCTGCTCACCGATTTCCTCGGTGGAGCAGGATTCCTGTCCGCGGGATGCGACGTGGTCCTGAACTGCCTGGTCGATGGCGTTCGCTTCACGTGACAGCCCGAGGTGATGCTGATGCAACATCAACGCGACCGAGAGGATCGCGGCTGTGGGATCGGCGACTCCTCGACCTGCGATATCCGGGGCGCTCCCGTGTACCGGTTCGAACATGCCGGGGTTCCTCCGTGAGCCGTCGATGTTTGCGCTTGCCGCCAGCCCGACACCCCCGCCCAGTGCGGACGTGAGATCGGTGATGAGGTCGCCGAAGAGGTTGTCGGTGGCGATGACGTCGAATCGGGCAGGGTTAGTGACGAGATGCAGCATGGCCGCATCGACGAGCATGTGATCGACCTCGACGTCCGGATACAGCGCTGCCAGGTCGTCGGCAGCGCGGGTCCACAAGGAGCCTGCGAAGGCGAGAACGTTCGGTTTGTGCACGATCGTCAACCTCTGCCGCCTGACCGTGGCGCGCTCGAACGCCTCCCGGAGAAGTCGATCGACGCCGAAGCGTGTGTTGACACTGACTTCCGTAGCGACTTCATGGGGCGTTCCGACGCGGAGTGCGCCCCCGTTGCCGGTGTACGGGCCTTCGGTTCCCTCCCGGACTACCAACAGGTCGACATTCACATCTCCGGCAAGCACTCGAGGCGCGCCGGGCATCGTCTTCGTCGGGCGTAGGTTGATGTGATGATCTAGCGCGAAGCGCATTTCGAGAAGGATGCCACGTTCCAGTGTGCCGGCGGCGACGGTGGGGTCGCCGATCGCACCGAGCAGGATCGCATCGTGATGCCGGATCTCGTCGAGTGTTTCCGGGGCGAGCAGGCGACCTGTTGCCCGGTAGTTTCGGGCGCCCAGGTCGAAGTAGCTGGTGTCGATGGTGGGGGCAACCTCGTGCAAGGTCCTGACCGCCTGGGCGATGACTTCGGGCCCGATTCCGTCCCCGGGAATGACTGCAATTTTCATCAGATCTCCGAACTGTGAACGTGGGACTGGGTCCGCGCGTGACGAGTCGCCCAGCCCGAGTGCAGGGGTGCATCGGGCGGAAGGGGCGTCGGTCCACAGAAGCTATCGCGCTCAGCCAAATGCTGGAATAGCGGTGCCACATAGTGAGATTCACGTCAACCGACGAAGCCTGTGGAGCATGCGCGTCTCCGAGCGATGCAGTTCGGCGCTGGGCGGGGTGTGTCGGGCTCGGACATCGGAGGTCCACGTCAGCGTATTGACAAATTGTGAGCCAGTACACATACTCGAAAGTGACACGGCGTACCGCTGAACGGCACAGTCCTGCTAGGGGGCGGCCCGCGGTTGTCATGTCTCGCGAACCCCACGCCGCCCGCGTGTGATCGCAGGTCGAATAGCGACTTACTGGAAAGGGAAAGGCCATGCCATTTGTGGACACGGAGAGGTTCACAGAGGCGCTCAACTTGGATCCCGAATTCAAGATTGCGGCGCGCTTCTGGAACGCCATCGTCCGGTTGGAGATCGGCGATGAAACCTACGTGCTGGTGATTCGTGACGGTCGACTCGACTCCATGGCACCGCCCGAGGGCAACAACCTCATGACGGTTGCGCGGAACTACGACATCGAGATCTCGGCGTCGATCGAGGAATGGAGCAAGTTCTTCCAGCGGGTGCCTCGCCCGTTCTATCAGGACCTCTTCTCGGCGGTCACCCGGCACAACTTCCGCTATGGGGGAGACATGAAGATGTTCTTCGCCTACTACGCCGCGCTCCGGCGACTGTTCGATTTCATGCGTTCGTACACCAACGTTGCCGAGGAGGCGAAATGACCACGACGAAGTTCGACAAGGCGGTCGGGCGGTACGTCCATCTCACGATCGACGACGTCGAGTACCGGGTCTACTACGAGGAGAGCGGGTCCGGGATCCCGCTGCTTCTCCAGCACACCGCCGGCTGTGACGGCCGCCAGTATCGTCATCTCCTCGAGGACGAGGAGATCACCTCGCACTTCCGTGTGATCACGTGGGATCTGCCGTATCACGGGCGGTCGCTTCCACCGCTCTCGGTGCGATGGTGGGAGCAGGAGTACAACCTGACCCAGGACTTCTTCATGAAGTTCGTCGTTGCCCTGGCCGAGGCCCTCGGCTGCGAGGACGCGGTGTACATGGGTAGTTCGATGGGCGGCAACCTCGCCCCCGATCTGGCCCTGCACTACCCCGGCGTGTTCCGTGCCGTGATCGCGCTCGAGGCGGCGCTGCATTCGCCCGGCTTCTACCTCGACTACTGGTTCCACCCCGAGATCAGCAACGACTCCAAGCCGGCGGCGATGTACGCGCTCACCTCGCCGACGGCGCCCGAGGTCGGCCGCAGGGAAACGACCTGGGTCTACAGCCAGGGGTCCCCGCCGGTCTTCAAGGGTGATCTCCACTACTACAGCGTCGAGCACGATCTTCGGGAAACGGCACAGAACATCGATACGTCGAAGACCGCCGTGTACATCCTCAACGGCGAATACGACTTCGCGACGGGACCGGAGGAGGCCGAGGAACTCGGCGCGCGGATCGAGGGTGCGAAGGTCGTTCCGATGGCGGGACTCGGACACTTCCCGATGAGCGAGGACGCAGCCCAGTTCTTCCGGTGCATCAAGCCGGTGCTGTGGGAAATCCGTGACTCGGCCGTGCCGTCGAAGGTGCTCTCGGCTACCCAGTGACCCACTGACCGGTTGCGCGGCCGGCAGTGCTCGTGGTGGTCACGAGGCACGAGGCCGGCGCAACCTCGCGGGCCGCCGACGAGCGAGTCTCCAACCTCGCCGTCGGCGGCTCCGCGCCACCCATCATGTCGCGACCCGACTCGATGGGTACGAAAGATCGAAGCCAGGATGGAAGTAGAAGTTGAGGTGGGCGTGAGCGAAGTCGAATGGGACGAGGTGCACGACGGTGGGTTCATCGGGCTGATCGGTCCACTGCTGCTGCGGCGTCGCGGAGAAGGCGGTGCACGGGAATACGGACTGCGGTGTGAGCCCAAACATCGAAATCTTCGGGGAGTCGTGCAAGGGGGCCTGATCATGGCCTTCGCCGACCGAGCTCTCGGTTCGACCGCCCTGGCGGAAACCGGCACGCAGAACATGGCGACCGTGCAGCTGAATGTCAGTTTCCTCGGTATCGTCCGGGTCGGTGACCTCTTGACGAGCTCACCCCGTATCGTGCGGCGCACGGCATCGATCGTCTTCGCGGACTCCGACCTGCGGGTGAACGACTCGGTGGTGGCAACGGCGACGGGCGTCTTCAAGATCCTCGCGGACAGTTCGACGCCTGTCGGCGTCGGCGCGGCCGCCGAGAGTCGCCTTCGGTGAGTCCGTAGCGGATATCAAGACTGGACATTTCGAGATACTGTGCCGATAATCGGCACAGTACGAAATGTTGCACCGCGCGGAGCGGCGGTCGAGGGAGAGGAACAGTAGGTGCAGGGCATCGAACGAGGTTTGCGCGTACTCGAAGCTGTGGCGGAGAGCCAGCCGGTCGGAGTAGGCGAACTGTCACGCACCCTTCAGTTGCCGAAATCGACCGTGCAGCGGACTCTTCAGGCACTCGCATCCGCCGGCTGGATCCGCAGCGATGAGAGCGAGTACACGCGATGGAAGCTCACGTCACGGGCACTCGCCGTGGGCCGGCGCGGCTGGGACAAGGGAGACTTGCGAACGGTCGCGCTCGAACCGATGCGTGAGCTGCGGGATCTGACGAACGAGACCATCACACTCCAGGTCCGTGACGGTGCGGAACGGGTGGTTCAGATCGAACGCATGGATTCCCATCAGGCGGTTCGCACCTTCATCAAGGTCGGCAGCACATGGCAGCTACCTCACACGTCGGGGGGAATGGCGATCATGGCGCGCCTGCCGGACGACGAGGTCGACAGAATTCTTTCCAATCCCATCCAGCAACTCACTCCGCAGACCGACACCGATCCCGAATCGATCCGGAAGAAGATCGAGGAGATTCGCCGCGTCGGGTATGCGGTGAACGTCAATCAGAACCGGATGGGAGTATGTGCCGTCGGGGCAGCTGTGCTGGGGGAGGGGGGATGCCCGGTAGGTGGCATCGGTATCTCGATGCCGGAGACCCGTTTCGACGAGCATCGTGTGCCCTGGTGGGGAAAGCAGGTCTCCGACACTGCAGCGAACGTGAGTTCACTGCTCTGATCCGTCGAGCACTCTGTCACCGGATTCCACAGCTTGCTTGCGTTTGTGGCTCTGCACGGCGACCACAACGACTGACTGATGCCCGGTCGCCGATCGAGCCAGCCGCGAAAGCTACCCGTCGAAGCCGGTCGGTAGTGAAATCGGAGCGGGGGTTCGTCGTCCCCAGGACGTCTTCCGGATCGGACAGCTGCATCGTTACTACACTCGGTGGAAGCGACGCCTGGGCACGGGGCGCGGGGGCGCGGTGACAATCGATAAGGAACAGTCCCGTGGCTGCAACAAGCACGCGCCTTGTCGTCTGTCCCGGCGCGATCGCCGGATTCTCCGCTCTCGCCCTGATCGCGAACCCGGCAATCGGTTCGGCCACTGTTACGTGCTCGTCGACGGTGACCAACAGCGCAACCACCATCAGGGTTGCGCTCCATGATATCGCGGTCACCGAGGCGCTCAATCACGGTGAGGCGCAGACCTTCCCCTTCGATGCGCCGGTGTACGACAAGACCACCTCGATCGACGAGATCGAGTACGCCGATATCTCCCTATCGTGGGTCCGAAGAACCCGATATCTTATCGGCTACCGTATGTTTCAGCGTTTTGTTGACACGGTGGAAGATCTCGAGTGCCGTGTCTAGCATTCTTCTGCTATCGGTGAACCAAGGATCTTGAAGGTTCAGATCGATGATCAGCTCGTCGACGCCCACTTCCGACGCGGCGACGACGTCCTCGCCAATCTGGTCGATCGTGCCGACGAAAGGTGTGCGTTCAGCCCCCGCAAGCTCGGAGGTGAGAGTTATATTTGCACAGACGATGTGCTCGAGGTGCTCGGCGGAGCGACCTAGTTCGACGGCTCGCTCGCGGATCTTGTTCCAGGTGGATTCGATCTCCTGGAATCCTTTTGAGCCGAAGGGAATGGACAGCCATCCATCGGCTCGAGAAGCGATTCGTTCGATGGTCCGGGGGTTACCTCCGCCGCCGATGAGAACAGGCACTCGTGACGCCGGCTTCGGGCCGACGATAGCGTTGTTGACGATCGTGCGTCGTCCTTGGTAGCTCACTGGATCCGGTCCCCATGCTGCCGCGAGGACGTCGAGCGTCTCGTCGAGGTAGCGTCCTCGAAGATTAGGATCCGCTCCTGCGGCGCGCATTTCGTCTTTCGACCATCCGGCGCCGAAGCCCGCGACGAATCGGCCTTCACTGATCTGATCGATTGTTGCTATTGTTTTCGCCAGTTGGAAAGGAATATGTTGCGCGGCGATGAGCACGCTCGTCCCAAGACGCACGTGACTGGTTACCATCGCGGCAGCGGCAAGTACGCTGAGTGGATCTGCGGTTTGCCGATAATAGGATGGCCAATCGCCGCCGGGCGGATCAGAGTATGGATAGGGTTCCTCGGGCGTTAGTGGATAGAGGCTTCGCTCATAGACCCAGAGGCTGTCAAATCCGTTATTTTCCGCAGTCTGAGCCACCTCGGTGACGTCTAGACGAAGGTTCACCTTGTCGCGTTGTGGTATCCGAAGTCCAAGTTTCAATTCTTGTTCCTTACGATTCGTCAGCCCAGCGCTTGCGTTCGGCCTTGTTTCGACGGCATCTTGTGTGGTGTGCGCGACAAGGTAGTCACGACCGCCGGTGGGTTCTCTGCGCTCGTGCCCGCGTGAACCGAATAGGGCACGAGTGTGCGTTCGAAATCAACTTCTCTGGAACGCCGTACAAGTTGAGTGGATCGTTCCCGTCGCTGGCCTTGCTCGCCGTACGATTGAACAGGTGTCGGATCCGTACGGTGATCGTTTCTCGGGCGTAGCGTTTCAGTGTTTCGAACTCCTCAACCTCCCCTCCACCTGCTGCCTGTCAGGGCACGCTTCGCCAGAACTTGATGTTGTCGCAGGCGGCAGAGCTGAGCCAACGAACTAGATGCCGGGCTATGGGCTGATCGAGGGTCGGTCCTCCGCATCAGCGGTGAGCGCGCGACTGATGCGGTCTGCCACCTCGGGCGCGAAACCTAGGTATTGTGTTGGATCAAGAGCTTTCATTATCCGATCTTGCGACAGGTGGGAGGCTACTCGTTCATCCGCCGTCGCAACCTCGGAGAAGTTCAGGTTTCGAACGTCGGCGGATCGAGTCAACTCAACGAGAAGGTGATGGGCATGATCACGTCCAATGGATGAGTCAAGAATCATCATCAGAGATTCGGCGTTGACCTGGCCCCCGGTGATTCCGACATTTCTTCGCATACGCTCGACATTTACTTGCAAACCTTCCAGCAGATGGTTCAGATCGGCTGCCATCGCGCCAGATCCAACCATCAACTCAGGGACAGTCAGCCACTCGACAGCCCATGCCCCCATGTCGCGTTCGTGCTGGTGAGCGCCATTTCGGAGTAGCCCAGCGGATAGGCTTTGCGCAATTCGTGCTTTGGCTACGATGCCTTCGGAAAGGTGCGGATTTCGCTTTTGCGGCATCGTCGATGATCCGATGTGACCAGGCTGGAGAGGCTCGACCAGTTCCCCAAATTCTGTGGATTGCAGGCGAATCACCTCTGCCGCGATCCTCTCGGATACACCAGCGAGGAGGGCCATCAAGGAACCTAGCTCGGCTATGCGGTCTCGAGTCGCGTGCCAGGGCGCCACCGGTTCCGTAAGGCCGAGCCGCGATGCCACACCCGCTTTTACTTCGAAGGCACGGTCACCGTACCCTGCCATGCTTCCGGCGGCACCGAAGATCTGAACTGTGAGAATTCGATCGCGCGATTCTGCTATGCGTGTTTGTAACCGCTGCAGCTCATCTACCCAGGTAGCGGCCTTCAGACCGAATGAGATCGGAACGGCGTGTTGTCCATGCGTTCGACCAACTTGAGTAGTGTTGCGATGCTTCAGAGCGAGCGACGCGGCTGCCTTCGTGGCTGCAGCTACATCGCGCTCAATACCCTGCAGTGATTGACGCAGTTGAAGGGCTTGACCGGAATCCATAATGTCTTGAGAAGTCGCACCATAGTGCACGAACTGTCCAAACTCTGTGCCAACCAACTTCTCCAGCGCATTAACCATCGGAACGATTGGATGCTGTGTTGCGCTGACGTGTTGGCGCAGCTTATCGATATCGAAAAGATCGCTCTGGCAGTGCGCTGAAATACGCTGCGCAGCTTCGGCCGGGATGATTCCGAGTTCAGCCTGAGTTTGTGCTAGAGCGCGCTCTACATCCAGCCACCCCTGCAGTCGTTGCGGTCCGTCGAAGATCGCACGTTGTTCGGCGTTGCCGAAAAAGTCACGTAGCAGGTCATCGTCAAGTCCCACGCCCATGGTTCCGCCTTCTTTGTCGGTTTGTGCGCAGGCGATCCGCGCCGCAGCTCAGTTTGTTGGCATGCCGTTCCGCTAGGCGGCACGCCGCGTGTTGATAGTCCAACACCGAGTCTGCGTTGTCAATTCCCGTTTTCAGTAAGTCGGAGATAGCGTCGCTGGTCGGGCCATGATGGCCGATCTGATGTTGTCCACGGTTGACCATTCTGGCTGCTGCTCCCACGGTGCCCCAGGTCTATGCCGAGCATTGAACCAGCGAACTCACTCGGCCGTCTCCCGCTCCGTCTCGGCCCGTCCGGTCCATACCCATTCCCAGCGGAGGGGCTCGGTCGTGTAGAGCCCTATGGCCGATTCCATAATGGCACTATCGAGGGTGTCGGCGACGCCGCTGATCGAGCCCGTGATCCCGGATTCGGCCAACGCCTCGGTGAGCGCGAGCGACGTGTACTGACTGCCCGTGTCCGCGTGATGCGCCAAACCTGTTAAAGTGAAACGGAAATCAGTCCTCCGTCGCGTGAACAGCGCTTGTTCGAGGACGCCGCTGAGCAACGGCGTGGCCTCATAGTCATCACCCGCCAACCTAGAATTCGGCGGGAGAAGACATCGACGCAGAACGCGGAATAGGCGAAGCCGGCCATCGACACGTAGGTGTCGTTGGCGACCGTTGTCTCGAAACGCTATTCGAGCCATTATCCGAAGGAAACTTGATGACTGTGATGACGCACAACCATCGCACGGCGCCGCTCGGTGACCGAGCCAGCTCGATGGGTCAGGCGCTGGCCGCCTTCAACGCCTCGGTCTTCACCGGACCCGGTGAGATCCCCCGAAAGTACCGAGAACTCATGGCCGTGGCGGTTGCACTGACCACGCAGTGCGAAGGATGCATCAAGGTGCACACCAATGATGCCGTCGCCTGCGGTGCAAGCGATGAAGAGTTGGCGGAGGTGACCTATATCGCTGCCAGCCTCAGAGCCGGAGGTGCTGTCGTGTACGGCCTCAAGTCCCTCGCGTCCGCCGAGCGTATCCGCAACAGCTAACTACCCCTAGGCCGAGTGCCATCAGCGCCCAGCGGCTGCATCGTCCTGCTGCTGGTTTAGAAAGGGAGACGATGACCGACTCGAGAATTGGCTCGGCGTCAATCGGCATCAGCGCCGACGGGCCCATTGGGTGGATCACTCTGATGGATCCTGATCGACGTAATCCACTGTCGGTGAACATGATGCGAGGGATTCGGGACGCTCTCGGCGCGTTGGGAGGCGATAGCTCGATCCGAGTGATCGTGCTCCAGGCGAGTGGGGCGGCATTTTCTGCCGGCCACGACCTCAATGAACTCGTTGGGTGCTCTCTCGATGACGGACGCGCGGTCTTCGCTGCTTGCATCGAGATGATGCAGGCGATACATCGTGTTCCTCTACCGGTCATCGCCTCGGTGCAGGGTGTGGCACTCGCCGCGGGTTGTCAACTCGTCGCTGCCTGTGACCTGGCGGTGGCCTCGTCTACGGCTCGATTCGGCACTCCGGGGGTGAAGATCGGCTTGTTCTGCTCGACACCGATGGTCGCCCTTTCCCGTGCGATCGGCAGAAAGCGGGTCCTACGGATGCTCCTCACCGGTGAGATGATCGATGCGGTCACGGCGGAGACCTGGGGGCTGATCAACCTTGTCGCCGAACCCCAAACCCTGACCGAGGTAACGCGATCGTTGGCGGAAACGGTTGCGGGGGCGAGCGCACTGACCCTGGCTACCGGGAAAGAAGCCTTCTACCGGCAAATCGAATTGTCCGAGGACGAAGCGTACCGACAGATGCAAGAGACGATGGCAGTGAATGCCACCACTTACGACGCGCAGGAGGGGATTGCCGCCTTTCTCGCCAAACGTCCCCCTGTCTGGCAACACCGCTGACTGCCCCGTCTCGGCACGACCCTTCACCAGCCGGGCGAAGTGTGGTTCGCCTGCGGGTAGGTTCGTCATTCGGAAGATGCTGGCATCCGTCCGTCCGATTTGGTGGCGACAAGCGGGCGGCAATACGGAGTGGATCGAGTGGGCAACCCAGGACAACACCCGGTCCTGCCATACCTGCGGAAATCACGGTCGGCTCGCGGGGTGTGCCCTACGATTCCGGACGGGACGGCCGTGGCGAGGTTCCCGAGTGCGCTCCTATTGCGCACAGCGCCGACGACCCGGCGACCGACTTGCTGCAGCGGTGAGGATTCTTCATGATTCGTGATGCGGTCGACATGATCGGGGATCGTTTCGGCGTCACCCGGTTTACGATCGACAACCACTCAACGAGTTGTCCGACAAGTCGCCGAGCTGACAGCCAGCTCCACGGCAGTTGGTTACTGTTTCGACCTCGTGAGAATGTCCTCATTGGTGGCGATGTTCAGCCGAACATGCCCGGCGCCGATGATTTCGAAGGCTTGGCCGGCGGAGAGGGTGTGCGGCCCTGTCCAAGAGTATGTCTCGTCTGGATGAAGTGACTTGTGATGCATGATGTGACGCGTGGTGGATGAGCTGTCACTGCGGTTAATGTCGGATGCGGTGTGGGAGATTGCCGAACCGTCGATTCCCGGTTCGTCGCACTGCCGCAGGGGAGGTGGCAACGCACCGGTCGACGATCGGGCGGTGTTCACTGCGATCGTGACGTAGTCACCGGGCTTCGAGGTAAGTCAGTCGTGATCGGGAGGATGGACAGGGCTACGGGTTCCCAGGTCGCGGTCCGTTGCTTCTACGAGCCAGCGGATCGCTACTACCTTTGGGAAATGCCTTCCACAATGCTCTAGCGATGGAGAACGCCCCCCGTGCGGGCGAGGTCGAGCGCCTGTCGCCCGAATAGGGCAGCGAATGCACGGTTTTCGACCTATTCCACGACTATCGTGTGCGAGTAGGACATCACGACGTCCTCGGGCTGGGCCCGATATTGCCTTGGATCCTGAGCGGTTCAGTAAGGTGTCGCAGATCGAAAGACCCCAGAATGCCGACCGGCTCTCCTCGAACCCAGAGTTCGAAGCGATGCCGATCGGCATTGTGGACGACTCGGGCCTCCTCGGGTTTGGTGCATTGCGCACTCCCGTCGACGCCCCAGCTACTGCACCGCTTATGGGCGCTGCGATCTATCCCGTTGATTGTCTCGTCGGCGTACGTAGTCATCGAGAGACGTGATCTGCGGACCTCATAGCCGTGCGGTAATCGTCTTGAGCTGGCAGTAGTGCTTGAGCGCCTCGAAGCCCTTCTCCCGGCCGAAACCGCTCAACTTGTAGCCACCGAACGGTGTTTCGACACCACCGGCGAAATACTGGTTGATGAAGACCTGCCCCGCCTCGATGGCGCCGGCCACGCGATGAGCCCGGCCGTGGTCTCGGGTCCAGACCCCCGCGACGAGTCCGTAGTCGCTGTCGTTGGCGATCTCGACCGCCTCCTCATCGGAATCGAATCGGAGCACCGTCAGCACCGGGCCGAAGATCTCCTCGCGCGCCACGCGCATCGTGTTGTCGACGTCGACGAAGATGGTCGGCTCGATGAAGAACCCGCGGCCCAGCCGCCCTGTGTCGGCGACGTGTCCACCGGTCGCGACACGTGCGCCCTCGCTGGGGCCGAGTTCGAGATACGAGCGGACCTTGTCGAACTGCCCTCGCGTGGCAAGGGATCCGATGTCCGGGTCCTCGATGCCCGGCGCGATGACCGTGGTCTTCGCGTGCTGGACGAGGCGATCGACCAACTCGTCGTGCACCGAAGAATGCACCAGCAACCGGCTGCCGGCAGAACATACCTGCCCCGCCTTGGTGGTGAACGCGGTCCAGGCGCCTGCCGCGGCCGCGTCGAGATCGGCGTCGTCGAAGACGATGTTGGGGGACTTGCCGCCCAACTCGAGAGTCAGCGGAATCAGTCGCTGGGCGGCTGCCCGCATGATCGCCCGGCCGGTCTCCACCGAGCCGGTGAAGACGATCTTGCGGACCTTGTCGTGGCCGGTCAGCGCAGCTCCTGCATCAGCACCGAATCCGGGGACGACGTTGAGAACCCCTGCGGGCAGTCCCGCTTCGACGGCGAGACGGCTCATCTCCAGTGCCGACAGGGGTGTGTCCTCGGCGGGTTTGAGGACCACCACGTTGCCCATCGCCAATGCGGGTGCGATGGCCCGCGCGGCCTGGTTGATCGGCGCATTCCAGGGTGTGACGACACCGATGACGCCGAACGGTTCGTTGCGGGTGTACGAGAGGTAGTCGGGTCCCAGCGGAATCGTCTCGCCGTGTACCTTGTCTGCCGCCCCGCCGTAGTACTCGAAGTATCGTGCGGCAGTCTCGATGTCCACGTTCGACTGCGACAACGTCTGACCGGTATCGAGTGTTTCGATTCGGGCCAGTTCGTTTGCGTGTTCACGCAGTGTGCGGGCGACCTCGAGGAGAATGCGACCGCGAGTGGCGGCCGGGGTGTCACGCCACGAGCGGAAGGCGCTCTGCGCTACGGCAACTGCTGCCTCGATATCCTCCGCTCCGCCGAGCGCGACTTCGGCGATGACGTCGCCTGTGGCGGGATCACGAGTGGAAAAGTACTGCCCACTCTTACTGCGCTCGTCATGTCCGCCGACGAACGTTTCGTAACGCTCTCGCATTGTGCTTCCTATTCCGAGTGGTGCACCCGGGTGACCGGCCGCACCGAGTTTGTGCCGATATATGGCACAGTGTTTCTGTTGATAGCTTGGTTCGTTCCCGCGATCTCTGTCAAGGGCCGGGTGTCCTCCCACCATCGGGGGAACACCCGGCCTGGATCGAAGATCGGAGGGACGAAATCCTCGATCCGCGGATCACGCAGCCGACCCGCAGATCCCATCCGGCTTCGGTGAACGGCTGTGGGTGTTGCAGACGGGAACGCTCCCCAACCGGAGTCGACTATGCGTGCGGCAACGGTCGAGCGGGTTGTTCGCCGCCGCGCGCGTCGCCGTAGCTTCGCTTGGGTACGAGAACTTTGCGTCGGAAGATGCAGACGATCTGCCCGTCCTGCTTGTAGCCGCGGGTTTCGACGTACACGACGCCTCGGTCGTCCTTGGACTTCGAGGGCGTGACTTCCAGGACCTCGGTTTCGCCATAGATCGTGTCACCGTGGAACGTCGGCTTGACGTGCCGCAACGATTCGATTTCGAGGTTGGCGATCGCCTTGCCGGACACATCCTGTACGGACATACCGAGCAGAAGCGAGTAGACGTAGTTGCCCACGACCACGTTGCGCCCGAATTCTGTAGTCGCCTCCGCGAAGTGAGAGTTGATGTGCAACGGGTGGTGGTTCATCGTCAGCAGGCAGAACAGGTGATCGTCGTATTCGGTGACGGTCTTGCCTGGCCAATGCCTGTAGATTGCTCCGACTTCGAAATCCTCGAAGTACCGACCGAACTGCATGTTCTGCACTTTCTCCGTGGTCGTCACTGTTCACACACCGCTCTCTACGGTCTCGGTCTCCGGCTTCCACACATCGAGTCGTTCCATGCCGGCCGCGCGGCCCTGGCCGGCGATGACCAACGCCATCTTGCGGGACGCCTCGTCGATCATTTCGTCGCCGAGCATCACAGCGCCCTTGCGGCCGCCCTGGTCGGAGGTGAACCACTCGTACGCGGCGAGAATGTTTTCGGCGTGGTCGTAGTCGGCCTGGGCGGGACTGAAGGTGTCGTTGGCGGCGTCGATCTGGGCCGGATGCAGCACCCATTTCCCGTCGTAGCCGAGTGCAGCGGCCTGTCCGGCAACCCGGCGGAAGCCGTCGACGTTTCGGACCTGAACATAGGGTCCGTCGATCGCTTGCAGCCCGTTGGCTCGGGCGGCCATCAGGATTCGCATCAGCGGATAGTGGAATGCGTCGCCGACCCCATAGCCCGGTGGCTGCTCACCGATCACGAGCGACTTCATGTTGATGCTCGCCATGAAGTCGCCGGGGCCGAAGATGATCGTTTCGATGCGCGGCGACGCGGCTGCGATCTCGTCGACGGTTATCAATCCGGCGGCGTCCTCGATCTGCGCCTCGATTCCGATTCGGCCTACCTCGAAACCCATGGTCTTCTCGATCTGGGTCAGAGTGAAGTCGAGCCAGGCGATCTGGGCAGCCGACTGCACCTTCGGAAGCATGATGCAGTCGAGATTCTGACCGGCACCTTCGACGACCTCGACCACGTCACGATAGGTCCAGTGGGTCGTGAGGTCGTTGACCCGCACCACGCGAATCTTCGACCCCCACCCGCCTTCGTTGAGTGCCGAGACGATGGTCTTGCGCGCACCAGGTTTCGCGAGTGGAGCACACGCGTCCTCGAGGTCCAGGAAGACCTGGTCGGAATCGAGACCCTTCGCCTTCTCGATCATCTTCGGGTTCGAACCGGGAACCGCGAGGCAGGAACGCCGCGGTCGTTGTGTTCTGGACATGATCTCCCTATCTTGTTTCTTCGAGCTGAAAGGCAGCTGTGGTGTTGTCGAACTGGGCCAGCACTTCATCGGTATGCTCACCGAGTAGCGGTGCTCGCCGGACATGGGTCGGGGGCGCATCCGCGAACTTGATCGGAGAGTTGGCGATCGTCAGCGGGTGGGACACGCCGGGATGATCGACCTCGACCAACATGTTGCGGGCACGCACGTGGGGATCCGCATAGATGTCCTCGACGGTATTGACCGGTGCCACCGGGACCTTGCCGCCGAGTGTTTCCACGATCTGGTCCTTGGTCCGGGTGGTTGTCCACGCGGTCACCGCAGACATGGTGAAGTCACGATTGGCCAGTCGGCTGACGTTGTCCCTTGTGCGTTCGTCCGTAGCCAACTCGGGGCGGCCGATTGCCGCGCAGAGTTGCTGCCAATGTTTGTTGCCCGGCGCGGCGATACTGACCCACCCGTCTGCCGCGGGCACGACATCGAAGGGACAGAGCAGGGGATGGCTGTTTCCCTGCCGGGTCGGTACTTCGCCGGTGTAGGAGTGCTGGTAGACGGCGCGTTCGCACATCGCCAGCATGGCGTCGTACATCGACACGTCGACGAAGCCGCCGACTCCGTCGCGGCGAGCACGGTGCACGGCCGACAGCAGGCCGATCACCGCGAAGAGCGCAGGCACGGTGTCACCGAGACCGGGACCGGTCTTGATCGGGGGGCGGTCGGGCTCGCCGGTGATTTCCATCAAGCCGCTGACGGCCTGGACGGTGATGTCGTACGCCGGCCAGTCCCGCATCGGGCTGCTGCCGGTGCGTTCGTCACCGAATCCGCGGATCGCCGCATATACCAGGTGGGGATTCTTCTCCTGGAGTCGCTCGTAGGACAGCCCCAGCCGGTCCATGACCCCGTGGCGGAAGTTCTCCACGACGACATCGGCGTGCGCGACCAGGTCGAGCAGCGAGGCGCGCCCCTCCTCGGTGGTGAGGTCGAGAACGACACTGCGCTTGTTGCGATTGACGCTCTGGAAATACCCACCGTATGCGCGTAGTTCGTCATCCGGTGCGAACGGTCCCTGCTCTCGGATGAAGTCACCATGAGGGGGTTCGACCTTGATCACGTCGGCGCCCAGATCTCCGAGGACCATGGTGGCGAAGGGACCCGCGAGCATGGTCGTCAGGTCGATCACCACGACATCGTTCAGTGGCCCGGCGGCCGGCGATCTCATCGTGTCTGCCTTCCGAGGATCGAATCCGAGATGATCTTCAGCTGGATTTCCGACGTGCCCTCGAAGATTTTGGTGAGCTTGGCATCCCGCCAGTACCGTTCGACGGCGAAATCGGTGGTGTATCCGGCACCGCCGTGAATCTGCAGGGCCTCACTGGTTACTCGTTCGGCCATCTCGGTGGCGAGGTACTTGACCATCGATGCTTCCACGGTATTGCGCCGGCCGGCGTCGACTTCGGTGCACACCCGGTACATCAGCGATCGGGCCGCCTCCACCTCGGTGGCCATGTGCGCGATCTTGAATCGGATCGCCTGGTTCTCGCCGATCGATCGGCCGAACTGGACGCGTTGCCGCGCATAGGCAACGGAGTCCTCGAGCGCTCCGCGTGCCACGCCGATGGCGCGGGCGGCGGTATGAATCCGGGCGGTCTCGAGATCGCCCATTGCGACCTTGAAGCCCTCGCCTTCGGGGCCGACCATGGAGTCACCAGCGGCGTAGGCGTTGTCGAAGGACAGCTCCCACGTCTTCCATCCGTGATATCCGATCTTGCGTACGGGCGTGCCCGTCACTCCCGGGGGAAGCTCACCCCGAGGCTTCGGCATGATGAAACAGCTGATACCGCGCGATCGGTGGTCGCGGTCAATGGGTGACGTACGGGCGAATACCTGAAGATAGTCGGCTCCGTCGGCGAACGTGCACCACATCTTCTGGCCGCTGATCCGCCACCCGTCCGCTTCTCTGCGGGCCCGAGTCGACAGCGCTGCCACATCGGATCCTGCATCGGGCTCGGACAAGGCAAAGGCACTGAGGAAATCGCCCGTAGCCATCCGCGGCAGGTACTCGCGGCGCTGTTCCTCGGTGAAACCAGCGGTGAATTGTTGTCCGCGAGCGATCAGGCTCGACACGCTCATCCACGCGCGGGCAAGTTCCTCGACGATCAGGGCGTATTCGAAGACCCCGAGGCCCAGCCCGCCGTATTCCTCGGGAATCAGAACACCGAAAAATCCTAGCTCGGCCATCTTCTGGCGCAGTTCCATCGGAATCTCGCCCTTGACCGGATCGAGTTCGTTCGCCACGGGCAGTACTTCCTTGGCGGCGAACTCTCGCGCCATCGCCTGGATCGCGAGGCGCTCGTCGGTGAGATACCCGGCTCCTGACGAACCGACGTCGTCAACTACAGCAGTCATGAGACTTCAACCCTTCATCCGTGCCTATATGCGGCACAGTGTTCCGATATGAATCAGAATGCCCCACCGGAGCCGTATTGGTCAACCCTCCCTCTGACGAGTGGTGGAAACAACGTTGTCTATGCAGGTCAAAGGCGCATTACAACCGACGTCGTGTCCGGTCCTCGTTCTCCGATGTCGGCCAGGACTCGCGCCGTGGGCAGGGTTGCCGGGTGCGTAGAGACGGGAAGTGGTGTGCCGTTATCTGGAATAGCGTGCCGATATCGACTACCATGGTTCGCGTCCGATCCAGATGGGTCGGCCTGCGAAGACAGCACCACGCGGCGATGGTTGATGCCGAAGGGCGACAGGAACGGATCGGTGTGGGCTCATGGGTGTCCGTGGCAACGAACAAGCGCCGGCGCATCGGCGGTTGTCCCAGGCGCTGCGCGAGCAAATCGCCGCAGGCCACTTCCACGGTGGTCGCCAGCTTCCCACGGAACTCGAACTTGCCGAACAGTATGGATTGAGTCGGCAGACGGTGCGGCGAGCATTCTACGATCTCGTGGCGGATGGCCTGGTCTATCGCGTTCCGGGGAGGGGCACGTTCGTCTCCGAACTGGGGAGTAGGCGTCTCCGGCGGCTCGGAGCGATAGAAGAACTGACCAATCTCCCCGCTGGTACCACCACGGAAATTGTCGCGCCTCTGCGACGTAGGGCCGATATCGAAGCCGCAAGCCGTTTACGCCTCGACAATGACTTCGTCTCCACGATCGCGTATGTACGCCGGTACGCGGGGATCGTGTTCGCGATGACGACCGTCCATCTGCCGGATCTGCACGCGCAGCATCTGTGTGGAGGCGCGGGGACGGAGCCGGGCGCGATCGGAGCACACACGATCATCGGTCTTCTGGAACCTCACCTGGCGTCTCCCGTTGTCGAACTCGTGCAGTCGATCACCGTGGCGCCGGCGTCCGAGGAGACCGCCCATCACCTCGACTGCCCCGCCGGACATCCGCTGTTGCGCGCCGATCGTGTGTATCTCGATTCGGACAGTCGGGCAGTCGAGTTGGCGGTCAGCTACTACCTACCCGAGCACTACACCTACCGAAACACCATTGGCAGAAGTTGACGGGTCCTTCTCGGGCCGCCAGAGGCAGCCCGAGAAGGAGCGAATCCCGCGAACAGGGGGAGAAATGTCGATCAGGAATCTTCGCCCGAAATGTCGCTGTGGAACGTTTCCGGCACCGCTATGGCCCCCACGAGCGTGATAATCGCGGTGGCCACGATGTACCACGGAAAATACTGGGAGTAACCGGCATTGGCCAGGCTAGTGGCAACAAGCGGGACCGTTCCGCCGAAGATTGCCACCGAGAGCGAGTAGGGAAAACCTAGGCCGCTCACTCGTACGTGCGGTGGGAAGTTTTCGACCATCACAGCTGACGTGATCGATGTGC
The DNA here is from genome assembly GCF_058628105.1 of Rhodococcus sp. G6(2025). Classification (NCBI taxonomy): domain Bacteria; kingdom Bacillati; phylum Actinomycetota; class Actinomycetes; order Mycobacteriales; family Nocardiaceae; genus Rhodococcus; species Rhodococcus sp. G6(2025). The sequence continues at coordinate 4,422,998 of NZ_CP179750.1, read as the reverse complement.
AGAGGCTCAACAACAGTAGCCCGATGAGCTGAATGCATATCAGAACCGAAAAGTTCGAACTTGTTATCGAGAGCAGGAAAGGCGTCACGATGACGGTGCCGACGCCGAATGCGTACATGCACGGCTTACGTCCATATCTGTCGGAGATCAGCCCGGCCACCGGCTGTGCGAGTGTGTAGAGGATCAGCGTGATGATGCCGACCGTCATTGCGGTGGTGGCAGAGGCGCCGTTCTGGATCTGGAAGTACGTAGTCAGGTACGTCGCCCAAAAGTATTGTCCAACGCCCATTCCGGTGGCGATCGCAAACACGATCAGGGACTGCCTGGGGTAACGCTGCAGAGCATTGAGCGGGTTGCGGCTGACCGGTGCCGCGCCGCCCTCGTCGGAGACGGTAGTCCCGAGGGTTTCCTGCGTCCCGCGGCGAATGTACCAGGCCACGATCGCGGCCAGGGCGCCGACAGCGAAGGGGATTCGCCAACCGTAGTCCCGCATCGCATCTTCACCGATGAGTGCGACGAACACGGTGATGAAGGCGAGACATGTCAACTTCCCTATGCCCGACGCGACGAACATGAAGCTCGAGTAGAAACCACGTCGGCCGGCGGGTGCGGATTCGACGATGAAGGCACCAGCCGTCGTGTATTCCCCTCCAGCGGACAATCCCTGCAGGATGCGGGCAACGGTGAGGATTATGGGCGCGGCGACACCGATCTGGCTGTACGTGGGGCAGACGGCGACAAGCAGGCTGCCGCCTGCCATGAGGCTGATGGTGAGGCTCAAGGCTCGCCGCCTGCCGTACCGATCTGCGAATAGTCCGATGAAGAGTCCCGCCAGCGGACGTGCGAGGAACCCGACGGCAAAGACGCCGAATGCGCTCAGGAGCGGCACCAGCCCCGAGGATTCCGAAGAGGGGAAGAAGGACGATGCGAAGTAGACCGCGAGGTACGAGTACGCGAGGAAATCGAAGAACTCGACCGAGTGTCCGATGGTGCCGGCGATCAGCTGTCGTCTCGGATTCAAGACAGCCGTTTGATCGGATGTTTCTATCTTCATTGAGAATTGTCTTTCTGTGAAGGCGTTGCTCGTAATTCTGGAAGGCACTCGGCTGCCTGTGGCTCGATGAGGTTCCATTCGTGAGAGAGTTTTGGGGGACTGACCACCCCGGACCCGTGACTTCGAATATCGCACGGGAAATCTGCAATCGGTGCGAGCCCGTCACAGGGGCGTCGATAGTGACGCCGACATCGATCGTGCTGCATAGCGGCACAGTGTGTCGGAAAGTGAGTATCGTGCCTCGGATCACAGTCTGTCAAGGATGCCTCATCGGGTTCGCCCACCAGTCAAGCGTTGTGCGCTGCCGGGCAGGCAGGTCGGCGGAGTAGTGAACGTGCAGGCGGCATCACGGAGAGCATGGGATGCATCTTGGATGCTGTGCCGACTAGCGGTATGGTGTGCCATAGATTGTTCAACTGGGCGCAATGGGCGCACCGGTGGGGGAAGGAGTGGGCTATGACGATTGCGCCGCACGAATCAACCGATGCCATCGCGCACGATCTCGCAGTGTGGGCCGCAGGTATCGAGCCAGGGGCCGCGGATCTCGATCTCGCTCGACGTGCTCTGGTCGACACCGTTGCAGTGACCCTTGCCGCACTGGATGATCCGGCAGCTGCGTGGACGGATGGGCTGCCGGCTGCGCTTCGCTGGGCAGCGGTCGGGCACGTGCTCGATTTCGACGATTTGCACATACCCTCCACCACCCACGTCAGTGTGGTGTGCGTTCCCGCCACGTTGGCGGTGGGCGGCGGTGGGCGGGAGTACCTGGCGGCGGCGGGTGTGATGGCACGTCTGGGTACCGCGCTCGGTTGGAACCACTACACACAGGGGTGGCACACCACCGCGACAGTCGGTGCCATCTCGGCTGCTGTCGCTGCGGGGCTGTCGCTCGGGCTCGATTCTGACGGTATCGCCACTGCGATGGCACACGCCGTTCCCGCCGCAGGTGGCGTCCGCCAGGCCTTCGGCACCGCAGGCAAGTCGATTCAGGTCGGATTCGCCGCCCAGGCTGGTGTGCGTGCGGCCGGACTCGCCGCTGCCGGCGCGACTGCCGACCCTCGTGCTGTCAGTGAATGGTTCCGGCTCGTCGGCGGGCGGATGTCCCCGCAAGTCGAAGGTCCCATCATTCCGGATGGTCTCGGGCTGAAGCTTCACCCGTGTTGCTACGCGCTCCAGCGACCAATCGCGGCGGTTCGGTCGCTCGGTTCGTTATCGATCGGCGACATCGCCCGCATACGGGTGCACACTCCGCGCAGCGCGGTTTTGCCGTTGATACACAACTTTCCGAGTTCGGGTCTGGAAGGTAAGTTCTCGCTGAACTACGGCATCGCGGCAGCCCTGCTGGACGGGTTCCCCGATATCGAGAGCTTCACCGACGCTGCTGTGCAGCGGCCGGAAGTGCGGAGCATTCTCGACCGCGTCAGTCTGGTCGCCGAGCCTGTGGGCGAGGGGGTGCTCGATGGAGACTGCACGGTAGTCGTCGAACTCCGCGACGGATCACTACTCGAGGCCGGGGTCGACCTGCCTGTGGGGCACCCGCGCCGGCCTGCATCCGTCGCAGACTTCGAAGCCAAAGTTCGAGGGTGTGTCGGTGACGAACGGGCGGCCGAGATTATGAATTTGGACTGGGTTTCGGCAGCGGCATTGCTGCAACGTCATCTGCCGGGCGGTGTCAACTGAAGAACCGGCACGGACATCATTCCGACCAAGCGGAGTTCAGGATCACATCGACGAAGTCACCCCGGACGAATCCGGGAACGAAGTGTGCCAGCACATCGGCCTTCACGTTGCCGAACGTAGTATCCGGGCGGTCTTCGAGTCCATCCGTGAAGGCAGCGAGGATCTCGTTCTTGAAGTCCGGCCGCGGGTGGGAGGCAACGACGGCGGCGCGTTCCTCGTCGGTGATCGCGTCGTATCCGATACCGAGTACGTCGAGTTCGACGCCGCGGGTAAGCAGCGCGATCTCCGGTGCCATATGCAGTGGAATCTCGGGGGTGGTGTGGAGTGCGATGCTCGTCCACACCGTGTCTGCCTCGTCTTCGCCGATTCCGTGGGAGCGGAGGAAATTGCGGGCCTCGTCGGCGGCGTCGATCTCGAATCGCTGATCCGCGCGTCGGTATTTCGTCGTGAGTCCGAGGTCGTGGAACATGGCCCCGACGTACAACAGTTCGGCATCGAACGCGAGTTTCTGGTGTCGGGCTCGGAGTGAGCCGAACAGGAACACGCGCCGGGAGTGGTGGTAGATCAACGGGTTCGCGGCCTCCCGCACCAATTCCGTGGCTTCGGTGACCAGGACGTTGTCGGGAATGTCGATGCCTGCGACGGTGTCGGTCATGCGTTTCTCGCTTCCGGAGGCTCTGGTCCGCGGGTCGCGGCTGATCTACTTCACAGTGACATTGTCAACCGCGGCGGAAACCGCCATTCCGGCCCACTTCCGCACAGATCGGGACATGTCCGGTCGGCTGCTCTCAGCGATGGGTGGAGTGGAATCGCTGCCGATACGCCCGCGGCGACACCCCGAGATGCTGGATGAAACTGCGCCGCAAGCTCTCCGGGCTGCCGAATCCGCTGTGCTGCGCCGCGGAAGTCACGGTGTGTCCTGCATCGAGCATGGCTTTGGCGGTGTCGAATCGGATCAGCTCAACGTACTTGGCCGGGGTGGTCCCCAGCTCGTCCTGGAACAGCCTGGTCAGATGCCGGGGACTGACGTAGGCGCGCGCGGCGAGCCGGGTGATGGAGTGGTCACCGGTGGGGCCGCGGCTACGGCATCGACCACCTCGCGGAGCTGTCCGGTGCGTGGCCGCGGCCCGCGCAGGCTGGGGGAGAACTGGGACTGACCGCCCGGTCGCTGCAGGAACACCACGAGTGACTGGGCGACCGCTCGTGCCAGTTCGGTGCCGTGATCGCGTTCGACGAAAGCCAGGGCCAAGTCGATCCCGGCAGTGACACCTGCCGAGGAGAAGATGGTGCCGTCCTCGACGAAAATTGCGTCGGGTTCCACGGTGATCCGGGGTATCCGCGCGCGAGGGTATCGGTGTGCTGCCAGTGGGTGGTCGCGCGCCGACCGTCGAGGAGCCCGGCCGCCGCCAGGATGAACGCACCAGTGCAGATCGAGGCCATCCGGTCGGCGTTGCCGGCCAGCGTGGTGGCCGCACCGGCGAGTTCCGGGCTCACCGGCGTCGACGGAAAAATGTCGCCACCCATCACCAGCGCGGTTGACCGCGGAGCGTAGCGCGCAAGCCCGGTCCTTCAGGGCCGGGTTAGCGCATCGACTTCGGCCTACCGGGAGCGCGGGGCGGTTGCCGCTGCTGCTCGATGTACTGCCGGATGATCGAGATAGGTGCCCCGCCACACGATGCGGCGAAGTAGCTCGGGGACCAGAGGTGTCCGTTCATCGAGTGTCGGTTCACCCATCCGCGGTACTGGTCGCGCAGGCGGCGTGCGGAGACGCCTTTGAGGCTGTTCACCAGCTTCGAGATTTGGATGGTCGGAGGGTATTCGATCAGCAGGTGCACGTGGTCGCCCTCCCCGTTGAACTCGACCAGCCGAGAACCGTAGTCGTCGCACACGCTGCGCATCACCTGTTCGCAGGTGGTCAGCAGCTCGTCGGTGAGGACTCCGCGCCGATACTTGGTAACAAAGACCAAGTGGACGTGCAGGGCGGAAACAACGGAGCGGCCACGTCTGTATTCAGGTTCAGAAACCATAGACCAATGTTATTCTTTGGGTGTGCAGTTGCGATACCAGTACCGCGTCCGTCCGACGCCCGGTCAGCAGGACATGCTGGCCCGCTCGTTCGGGTGCGCGCGGGTGGTGTTCAACGACTGCCTGCGCATCCACCAGGACGCGTATGCGTCCGGGGTGAGACTGTCGGATACCGCCGTGCAGAAGCAGGCAGTCACCGCAGCGAAGAAGACTCCGGAGCGGGCCTGGTTGGACGAGGTCGCATCGGTGGTGCTGGTGCAGGCGTGTCAGGACGCGCGGCGGGCGTACCGAAACTGGTTCGACTCGCTCTCCGGGAAACGGAAGGGCCGCAAGGTCGGCGCGCCACGGTTCCGGTCCCGCCGGGACAATCGGCAGGCGATCCGGCTGACCCGCAACGGGTTCTCGATTCGCCCGAACGGGAAGCTGTACGTGGCGAAGGTCGGCGAGTTGGAGGTCGCCTGGTCCCGCGATCTGCCCTCGGAACCGTCCTCGGTGACGATCATCAAGGATGCAGCGGGCCGGTACTTCGCGTCGTTCGTGGTCGAGACCACCGACGAACCTCTGCCGCCGGTCGATGCGGAGGTCGGTATCGACCTCGGGTTGGCAACGTTCGCGGTCCTGTCGAACGGCAAGACGATCAGCTCGCCGAAGTTCCTGCACCGTGCAGAACGCAAGCTCGGCAAGGCGCAGCGACTTCTGTCGCGCAAGGAGAAAGGCAGCAACAACCGGGTCAAGGCACGTATTCGCGTCGCGAAGGCCCACGCCAGAGTGTCCGACGCTCGCAAGGACTGGGCGCACAAGCACTCCACGGCGATCATCCGCGAGAACCAAGCGGTGTTCGTCGAGGATCTGTGCGTCCGGGGGCTGGCGCGGACACGGTTGGCGAAATCGGTCCACGACGCCGGGTGGGGAATGTTCACCCGCATGGTGGAGGAGAAAGCCGCCCGCTACGGGCGCACCTTCGTCAAGGTGGACCGGTTCTATCCGTCGTCGCAGATCTGCTCCCAATGCGGGGTCCTCGATGGCCCGAAACCGCTCTCGATCCGGGAGTGGGCATGCAAGGCGTGCGGCGCCGTTCACGACCGCGACGTCAACGCCGCGAAGAACATCCACGCCGCAGGACGTGCGGAGTGGCTAAACGCCTGCGGAGGGGCCGTCAGCCTTCCCTCCTAGAGGGAAGCGAGCCCCAATGAAACAGGAACCCACCCAAGCGGCGCGCAGCGCCGCAGAAGGAATCCCGGTCGTTCACAGCCGGGAGGACGTCAAAGACGATCTGTGTCCGCGGCGTCGACATCGACGGAAATTTGCATCCCGGTGGACGCGGTCACGTCGACCGCCCCGACCGAGCACAGCACCAACTCGTACGTGGCGCCGAGTCGATTGGCCTCCGTGAAGACCTCGGATGGACCGGCGACGTCGAGCATCTTCACGCCGTCGAACACGAGCACACCGACACGGTGGGGCACATCCATGAGCTCATCTTCCTCGCATCATGTTCTCAATGGACCGCCGGCGCGGACCCGCCACCGACACGTGGGGGCTATCAGTGTTACCGGTGATACTCGAACATCTGTACAGCAACACAATTCGGCCTGCGAGCTGTATGCCTTACCTCACCTGTCCGACAAGGTGTGCTGATGTTCGGGGGCCTCGTGGTCGTGGACCGGGGGAGACCCCGAGGACGGAGAGTGTGCGACGCTCCTTGTCCGGCAAGGCGTCGGCCCTCCACTTCTTCACCGCCCGGTAGAGCCACTGGCCCACCTGTTCACCGTCTGCGGTGACATAGTTCGCGGGAACAAGTGCGTTACCGTGCTCTTCGCGGTAGGCGGCGATGGCGGTGAGCATCCGTCGTCGCTTGGCGTCGGTACGTGACACTGCCGGGAGTGGGACGTCGTCATCGCTCCACAGAAATCCGATTTCGTCGAGTTGCTCGATGCGCTGGGGCGGCAGTGTGCCGAGCATGCGGGCAATCCGCTGGCGGTCCTGCCAACGTCCCAGTCGGAAGCCGCATTCGGTGACGTAATCGGCCGGGACCGGAGTTCGGGGGTGCTGGTGCTGAAAGGCGCGGTAGAGCTGCAGTGCCGAGGTTGCGGGCCTGTTATCTCGCATCGAGATCGCATCCTTGTGAAAGCCGTCGAGCATTATCCGGATAGTCATCACTTCAAGTATGTCAACGAGTTTGACGATCTGTTACGAAAGTCGGCTCGTGTCGCCCCGGGAATGCAATCTCTGCCGGGGCAACGAGTGCCCGAATGTGGCGCTAGTCGTGGATGTCGACGGCGATTCTCGTCGGTTCTGTGAAAGTCGTGACCTGGAACTGCGGGTAGTCGGTACGGAGGCCGACGAACGACTGGGTGCCTCTCTCGTAGTTCGGTGTGAGGTGTACCTCGACCACGCTGTACGCCGCGGGGTCCGACAACGGGTTCGGTCCGTTATACGCGGCGATCCCACTCTCGGCCGAGGAGTCCGTGTCGAAGAAGTAGATCTGCAGGATCGATCGACCGTTGAGTCGTGTCGCGGTCTCTTGACCGCGTTGCGTTGCCTCGGCGACGTATTCGGCGCGCCAGCCAGGCGCGTATGTGCCGCCGAAGTCGTAGACGATGCGATCGAATCCGTCGTGCCGCTCGATGTGCATGCCGCTGGCCGTAACTCCGGGGAGGGGTGGAATCACCAGCGCTGTGGGCGGTAATAGTGGGATGTCGGTTGTCCTCGGGCCCGGTGTTGTCGGTGTGGGAGCGTCGGGGATACCGGGCCGCGCGTTCGGGTCCGTCGGTGGGGGAGGATCAGGTCGTTGGGGCGGGGCGCCGCCGCCCGCCTGTGCGTCGGGGACCCTGCTCCACGGGATCGTTGTTCCTTCGACGGATCCCGTGTGCTCGGTGGTCGACTGGCAGCCCGCTGCCAGGGCGATGCATGCCATCATTGCCACGAATGGGATCCGCGTGCGCGTTTCGCCCCTCATGGTCTGGGTATCGCCTGGCGCGGACGAGATGTGACTCGGGCGAAGCTACGAGCAAGTAGCTGGTTCGTGACGCACGCGGAAGCGGAATCCAATCCGCTCCGGCCGCCGCGCCGCAGACGAGATCCTCGCCGAACCCGTCCTGCTCCGAGATGGCCCTGCCTTACGCGGGACACAGTGCCGATGGCCGTGGCCTCACAACTCCTCAGGTGGGCAGCTCCGCCCCGGACTGTTCGGCGGCCATGTACTCGGCGTACCAGTCGGGCCAGTTCGGGTCTTCTTCGCCGGTGCGCTCTTCGTGCCCGCCGTGGGCGGCCGCCGCGCGCCGGAGCGCCGTCGCGAGGTCGCGTGCAGAGCCGAACGAGGTGCCGGCGGTGTCGATGCGCCCAGGAAGCCTGGTCGTGACCTCTTGCAGCACCCAGGCATTGCCGTCGGGGTCGCTGACCGACGCCAGCGAGAAGTAGCTGCGACGGTCCGGGTCCAGCCCGTCGCCCGGGCCGTCCGTGCCGAGGTGGAACAGGGTCACCTCGATGCCGGCGGCGACCAGCTGGTCACGGGCAGCCTCGATGTCGGAGACGATGAGGTATCCCTTGGCGGAACCGGGTGCGGCTGTTGTGAGGTCGGCGCCGAAGTGGATCGAGGCGGCGGCGCCGGGCGGGGTGAACTGGACGACGCCGGAACCCGCGGTGTGACGTCTTGTCTCCAACCGAGCCTGGTGTAGAACTCGGTGGCCCGGTCGACATCCGTGACGGGAATGACGACGACCTCCAGCTTCATGTCGACCGACGCGACCTGCGTGTTGGTCGAATCGTTGGTCTGAACTTCGTTTGTGCTCACGGGTTGCCTCTCTGGTTCTCGGGAATTGATCGGGAGTGGCGTCCCTCCAGCCACCCACGTTTCGTCGTGTGGTCATCAGAAAACGAACTGCTGCCCACCGTCGATGTCGTATGTCGCGCCGGTGAGCGCGGTGTTGCTCATGATGTGGACGGCCAGTGCGGCGACGTCGGCGGGTCCGACGACCCGGCCGATCGGAAGCGTTGTCCGCAATTCCTTCCGGCGCTCGTCCAGTCGATCTCCGAGCAGCGATGCCGACAACGGGGTGTCGACGAAGCCGGCGGCGATGAGGTTGACGCGAACCGGCGCGAGCTCGAGCGCGAGGGCCGCCGTGAACGGGGGCAGTGCCGCGGTGGCGGCGGAGGCGATCCCCAGTCCGTGACCGATGCGCCGGCCGCCGGTTCCGCCCATCAGTAGCAGCGTGCCCCCGGGCCTCATCTTGCTCGCCGCGTTGCGCGCGACCTCGAGCCCCAGCACCACGTGACCGCTGAGTTGTTCGCGCACCTCATCGGAGTCCATCTCGAGCAGGGGTGCGTAGCGCGGGCCCCCGGCCGTGACCAACACATGGTCGATCGGGGTCGGCAGGGCGTGGAAGAACCTCGCCAAGGCGGCCGTGTCGTTGGCGTCGAAGCCTGCGGTGCGCTGCGTGCCGACATCTGTCGCTGCTTGCAAGAGCCGGTCAGGATTGCGGCCAGTGAGGATGACCTCGGCGCCCTCGGCCCGGGCGCGGCGAGCTGTCTCGAGGCCGATGCCTGCGCTGCCGCCGAGCACGACGACGGTTTGTCCGGCCAGTTCCGGTTCGCGCTGAATGGAGACTGGTGTGGGTTCGGTGGTCATGGTTTCTCCGATCGGTAGCGTCGGCTGCCGATGGCCGGGAAGCTTGCGAACACGCTTCCTCCTCGGACCTGCCGCAGCCGTCGGCAGGACCGATCGCGGCCCCGGAGGACGCCGTCGCGATATTCAGTCGCCGATCGGCCCCGCCCACGGAAATGCTTCTACAGTCGTCGCGGCCGGGCAAGGGCGGACGCACAGTGGGCTTCCGGGTGTGCAGCGGTGGCGAGCCTCAACGCCTCAAGGGTGGGCGAGCGGTGTCGCGTCGCGGGTATCGAGTATGGCTGTCATCACTGCGATTTCATTGGTCTGGTCACGGATCATCCCGCGTGCGATGCGGCGGATCGGTTCGGATGCAACCGCGTGGGTGGCTGCCTCGGCCATGTCGACGCCCCCTTGGTGGTGCCGAATCATGAGCTGCAGAAACAGTGTCTCGGCATCTGCTCCGCGCAGGCCGGCGAGCCGGATGATCTCGCTGGTACTCGCTGCTCCCGGCATGGGCGCGCCGCCCTGGTCACCCATGGCGTGATCAGATCCGTGCATCCACTGCATCGGATGCGGGGTGGTGAACGGTTCGTCGAAGAGGTTGAGCCAACCGCGCATCGTCGCGATCTCGGAGGTCTGTGCGACGACAATCTGATCGGCGATGACCCGGATCTGAGGATCGACGTCCCGCGATAGCGTCTGGGCGATCAGCACGGCCTGCTCGTGGTGCACCGACATGTCCTGTGCGAAACCGATGTCCGCTGATGACAATTGGACCCCGTCGGGGTTCGTGTCGCGTTCCGATTGCAACCACATTCCGGCGGCGATCCCGGCGGCGCCGAGCAGGATGGCGCTCAGCAATAGGACGAGGGGACCGCTGAACGACGAAGGCGTGGTGTCACTGCCCATAAGTCGACGCCTGATTCGCCGGTGGTTGATAAACGGTGTCGTCGAGCTGCAACGCCATGAAACCGTTGTCGCTGCACGAGGTCCAGATCTGGTTGCCGTGGAACTCCGGAGGCGAGAAGCACCAGTCCGCGGACAGGTCGCCGAACGCCACCATTCCGGCGCGCGGACCGAATGCGACCCGCGGATCCGTCTTGCCCTCGAAGACGGCGCGGGCGAGCGGAACGAAATTGAAGAGTGAGACACCGATCAGCGAGGACAGTGCGTGCGGTGAGTTGGTGAGCTGAACGTTCTTACCGGTCTGTGCCGGCGGGTTGTAGTAGGCGATCTCGCTGATGCGGCTCAGATCGCGAATATCGAACACGCGGATCCCGGACGATTCCCAGGAGCACGCGAGCGCGGTCGGGTCGGCTGGGCGGTCGACCACGCAGTAGTGCGGATCGTAGGAGAACACCGAGCCGCCTTGCGACGACCGAAGGTTCGCGGCGGTATTGGCCGGAAGCTGGATCTCGAGCTTGATCTTCTGCACGATCTCGGCGTGCGCCGGGTCGGCGACATCGAAGACCTTGATTCCGCCGCCGCCGGTTTCGTCGACGGTGAAGATGTAGGGCTTGTCCCCATATGTGACCGGGATGCTGTGCTGATTGAAGAAGCCGTCGGTCCACAGATAGGTGGCGATCTGCGGGACGGTGGGATATGGGTCGCCGCGTTGCACCGCGCTGATGTCGAGGACGGTGATCCCACCGAGATTCGACAGGTACATCCGGTTCCCGTCCGGGGTGATGCCGAATCCGTGCCCGCCGAGTCCGTGCAATCCCTGCCAGATGATCCGCGGCTCGGCCGGGTTTCTGATGTCGATGGCGGTGAGGAATCCCGGTGCGGGCCCGGACACCCAGTAGGTGTTGCCATCCGGGGAGAAGCCGCCTTCGTGGGAGATGAACGGCAGCGGCGTCGTGACGTCGGTACCGGCACCCCGGTTGAGCAACCGGGGGTGGGTGCAGTCGGAAATGTCGTAGACGGAGAAGTAGCCGGTGCCGGCAGCGATCGGCACTGCTGTGGCCGCGAGCAACTTGCGTGCCTTGTTGACCTTCAGACTTTCCCAGGTTCCGCCCAACATCGCCGGTTCGTTCAGGGTCGTGGATAACACCGGCTGTGCAGGGTTCGACACGTCGAGCACCTGTACGCCCGGCGTTGTGGGGTTGAGCAGGTTCCCGGGGAAGAACGTGCTGGTGTAGGAGCAGTGGTCGTAGGTCACCGACAGCAGGCCACCACCGCGATCCTGCAAGCCTCCGACCAGCGACATGTTGCATCGATAACCCTGGGTGCTGCGGCCGTTGTTCCGGTCCTCGGCCGGAACGTCGCCCTGCATACCCGTTTCCGGCAGCGAACCGGGACCGCAATTCGCCCGCGGAACGGCCGTCGAACCGACATCGTCGAAGAAGAACGTGTCGGCTGACGCGATGGCAGGCATCGGGCTTGTCGCGACCCCGAGGACGGCCGAGACGGCCAGTGCCGCGGTAGCCACACCTCGCCGGGCACTTCCTGGCCGCTTCCGCGCGATCCGCATCGAGATCTCCCCTGCAGTGTGGTCTCAATCACGGGAACGCTAGCAACCCGTACTCGAGTTCACATACAAATTGGCCAACTTCGCAGAACTGGCCGACGGCGAGTGAAAGGTATGGCGAGATTCGATGCGTCGGTCGGATCCCTACACTGTCACTCGTGCGAATCGCGACCTTCAACGTCAACGGGATCCGCGCGGCGCAGCGGCGCGGATTCGAGGACTGGCTGGGCGACCGCGGCCCCGATGTGGTCGCGCTTCAGGAGGTGCGCGCTCGTGCCGAGGCCATCCCGCCGGGGGTGTTCGGCGACTACCACCTCACGTACGACGAGGGCGACGTCGCGGGCCGCAACGGTGTCGCGGTTCTGACCCGGCGTGCGCCCATCGCAGTTCGGACGTGGAGTGGTACAGCGCTGATGCGCGCACCGGGTGAAATGCACACCGACAGCGTCGAACTGGATCCGGAGCCGTTGGCTCGGGGTCTGGCAGAGTTCGCGAAGCAGGGCCGGTACGTCGAGGTCGACCTGGCCGATGCGCCGATCACCGTGGCATCGATGTACCTGCCGAAGGGCGGTCTTCCGGCCCACCTCCAGAAGCCCGGACGCATGCGGGAGGCGCCCGACGGCGGAGCACGCTACGACCGCAAGATGCGTTTCCTCTCCGCGTTCGCGCGACAGCTGACCCGCTCGCGGCGCACGGCACGCGCACGGGGCAGGGAGCTTCTGCTGATGGGTGACCTCAACATTGCGCACACCCGTTCCGACGTACGGAACTGGCGGCGCAGCAATCAGGCCGAGGGGTTTCTGCCGGAGGAGCGCGAGTGGTTCGACTCGATCCTGTCGCCGCGCACCCTCGTCGATGTCGTCCGGCGACAGCATCCAGGCGTCGACGGTCCGTACTCGTGGTGGTCGTGGCTGGGGCAGTCGTTCGTGAACGACATCGGCTGGCGCATCGACTACCACCTCGCGACGCCGGACCTGGCTCGAGCGGCGGTCACGGCCGGCACCGACCGGGATCCGGCGGCCGACCGCCGGATGAGCGATCACGCTCCGGTCGTCGTGGATTACGACTTCTGAGCGGTCCGGGCTCCCCGCGCGGCGAGGACAACCGGAGACTCAGGTGGTCAGTTTCATGGACAGGAAGGCCAAGGTCGCCCCGAACTCTCGGATCTCGCTGGGCTGGTCCGGCTGACATGCCCATTCGATCAGGTCTCGATCGGCCACCAGGTCGGCGGCGCGACGGCGGGACTCGTCGGGGTCGGGCGGTGTTGCCCGGAGCGCATCACCCAACCGGCTCAGGGGTTCGACGAGAGGGATGAGCTCGGAGGGAGGGCGGTTCTCAGGCGTGAAGACCCGCTGAGCGCTCTTGATCACCGTCATCGCCGCGAGCCACGAACCTTCCCAGGTACCTGCCTGGTCATTCGGTGGGTGCATAGCGTCAGCGTAGACATCGTGCGTCGAGTCTCGCGGCGACTGACCTGAAATCGTGGATTGATCGATCTACGGCTGTGCGACCACGGTGTTCCCGTTGTCGTCGGAGCAGTTGATCGTGTAACCGGTCTCCGCGGATTCCGGGTCTCCCGAGAGGCGGCATTCCCACCCGTCGAAGCTGTACACCGGTTCGCTCTTGTCAGGTGCCGCGAAGTACTTCGTCAGCATCGTGTGCGCCTCGTCGCAGCGGAGTGTGCCCTTCACGATGACCACCGTCGCAGGTTTTCCCGTCTCCGGATAGACAACGGGGCCACACTGATTCGATCCGCGGGCCTGCTGGGGGAGCGGGGCCGGGGTGGGCGCGATCTGCGGTGGGCTCGCGCTGGGGAGGCTCACGGGTAATGGGGTGAACTCGAACGTGTAGCCGCTGGTGGAGATGGTGAATCCCTTGTCCGTCGCATCGTCCCTGCAGGAGACGCCGGAGAACTGCACATTGCAACTGAATCCGTCGATCGCCAGCGTGGTGTCATAGGGAAGGACGTTGGCGTTGCCGGGAAAGACAGCCTGGTTCCAGTTCTGGAAGCTCGGCTCCTTCCCCGCCTCGACCGCGATGAGGTTCGCTTCCGCGGGCGGGCCGCCGTCCGGCGAGGCGATCTGTGGAGTCCCGGGCACACCCAATGGCCCCGCGGTGGGATGAGAGGCGCATCCGGCCAGATTCTTCGTGGGAATGATCGCGCACAGCCATTTCCCTGACGGTGTGACGAAGCCGTAGGAATCGGCTTCCGGGTCGCTGGAGGCGTACTCCTTCGCATCGACACCGTTGACCGGTGCCTCCGTTGGCGGTGCCTCGCTGGAGGCACTCGGTGCGGCCGATTCGGTGCCCTCGGTCGACGATGCGTCCTGGGTGCAGGCCGCGAGAAACAAGGACGAGACACCGGCGATCGATGCCAGCGCCACCGCGGGCCGAAGTCGAATCCTGGTCATGCACCACACCCCTTTCTCCTCAGTCTGCCGGATCGATCGGATGAGATGTTCCCACGAATACCGGTGTGCCGCGTGGCATCGATCGATCTGCGTCGAACACTGCAGGCGACAACGAACCCGAGGTGTCGAGAAGGTCCACCCAGGTGTCGCATCACCCCACCCTGTGGTGATGGTGCCGAATCCGGATCCCCGCGAGGATCGATCCCGTGTTCCTCGAACTGTCCGGACTCGCGGGCGGCACCCGGTGAGTCTTCGCGCGCAGAGCGCGACCGCCCTGGTGACCGCCGCACTGGCTGTCGCGGTGGTCGCATCCGTCGACTGGCAGTTGTGCCGGGGCGTGTTCAGTCCGACGGAATTGGCGTTGTTCGTGATGGTCGGAGTGGTGTTCGTGGCGGCCGGCCTGGTCGCCAAGTGCCACCGACCGCAGGACAACTTGGGGTGGCTGCTGGTTGCCGCCGGGCTGCTGTGGCTGGTGAAGGGCTTTCGGCTGTCGACGGTCCCGGTGCTGTTCACGGCGGGCGCGGCGCTGACCGACATGTACATTCCGGTACTGATCCAACTCGTGTTCAGTTTTCCCTGGGGCCGATTGCGTCACCGGTGGGAGCGATGGTTCGTCGGCGGAAGTTATGCGTACTACGCGGTCGCCGTCGTGTCCGAGCTTGCGTTCCTCGACACCCACCGCATCAGCCCGGCCCATCCGCCGTCGTTGAATCTGCTCTTGGTGAGTGACGACCCGAGGGTCTTCGCGGCGCTGCAAGTGATGTTCGGCGTGGTGGGGATCGCCCTCGGTGTGGTCCTGATCGGCGTGGTGATCGCCCGATGGAGGTCGGGTTCACCGGCCTATCGGGCCGCCGTGGCGCCGCTGTGGATCGCCGCTCTGCTCGGGACCGCCGCAACCGCCTGGACACCGCTGGTCTCCGTGTGGGTGCACAGCCCGCAGCATGCGTGGACGCTGCTTCTGCGATATCCGTCGACTGCGCTCATTCCGCTTGCGGTGCTGGTCGGGATGTGGCGCTACCGAGTCGCCCGAGCCGCGGTGCGCAACCTGATGATCGAGATCGGTACCGCCCCACGCGGTGACGGCGTCATCGACGCGCTGCGGGCGGCATTGCGCGACCCGGATCTGGCGTTGTGGTCGTTCTCCCGCGCCCGCGACGGGTATGTGGACGCGCAGGGACGTCCCCAGGTTCTGCCACCGAGGAATGATCCCCGTGAGGCCACTGCCCTCATCCGCGACGGCGTCCTGGTGGGGGCGTTGGTGTACGACCGGGCGGTCGCCGACCAGCCGAGGCTTCTGGCGGCTGTGCGGGCCGCGACCACCCTGGCGCTGGACAATCAGCGACTGCACGGCGAACTCGAGGCGCAGATGGCGGAGGTCCGCAGGGCCCGTGAGCAGACCGCCAAGTACCAGGGGTCACCCACTCGCCGGTGCTAGAATCTTGGGCATTGTCGCAGGTCCAGCAGTTGATGTCCTCGCATCTTCCTGTCGGAGTCCCCCGGCCGAGGAGGCCGTCCCATGGCTGAGTCATCGGTACTACCCGCGGATCTCGGCGGCAGCCCAGATCTCGAACGCATCATCCTCGAGCACGCCTATCGCGGCGCGTATCTCCAGCTCGCACTTCGTGGTGTTCTGGTGCTCTTCATCGCGTTGACGCTGGCGTTCGTCCCGCCCATGAACGACGCGGGCGTGTGTGTCGCGGTCCTGGTTTGCTACGCACTCTGGTCCGGCGGCCTCGCGCTGTGGACTCGTCGAGGAGGTCCGGGGCCGGTGAATGCGATGTGGCTCGCCCTGTTCGTCGACCTCGCGGTCCTCGGTTGCCTCACCCTGTTGACTGGTATTGCGGCACAACAGAGTTGGACCGCAGACATCCTGAGCAACGGTTTGTTCGTGATCCCGCTACTGGCCTCCACGCAGCTCCGCCCGGGGGTCTGTGCGTCCGTGGTCGTGCCGACGGTCTTGGTATTCCTGGCCGCGAGCTGGGCGACGATGGCGTCGAATGAAGAGCCCTGGTCCTCCATCCTGCTCAGCACGATGGCCCTCGCCGTCCTCGGTGCGGGCGCCGTCATGCTCAGCAGAATTCAACGGTCCAGGGTGCTGACGATCGGTCACCTGGTGCGCGACCGCACCGCTCTGCTCGCGGAGTTGATGGGTCTCGAACAACGCGAACGACGTGCGTTGTCCGAGCAACTCCACGACGGGGCGCTCCAATTCGTCCTGGCCGCGAAGATGGACCTCGACGACCTCACCGGCAGTGCCGACCCGCAGGCGGTCGCACGCATCACCCACGCACTCACCGAATCCGCAACCTTGCTCAGGGCGACCGTCTCTGAGCTGCACCCCACTGTGCTCGATCGTGTCGGTCTCGCTCGCGCCCTCGGCGATCTCACCCGCTCGGCCCAGGCGCGTGGCGGTTTCGAGGTTCAGCTCCTGACCTCGGAATGGGTCGACGACCTTCGCACGTCCGCTGATGATGTGCTGTTCAGCGCGGCACGCGAATTGCTCAGCAACGTGGTCAAACACGCGCAAGCCAGCAATGTCCGGGTCGAGCTGGCGCGGTGGGGTGAGCATGCCGTCCTCGATGTCACCGACGACGGGCGCGGCATCTCCCGAGAGGCGATCGACCGCAGCCTCAGCAGAGGCCACATCGGATTGACATCGCACGAACTCCGTGTCGTCGCGGCGGGAGGCAGCTTCTCAGTCCACCCCGGGCCTCGATCCGGGACGGTTGCGCACATCGAAATGCCGTTCGAGATCGTGACAGCACCCGATTCCCTCACGACGTCGGCGCACTAGCAGTTCGCGGGTCGCTGAGCTGCCGAGGTTCGGGCTACTCGACGCCGAGCTTGACTTCACCGTGGCCAGCACACTGGCGAGGGTGACTTCGGTGTTTTCTTTTCCGTCGGAGCAGGGCTGCGAGGGCGGCGTTGGCGGCGATGCGGTGCAGCCAGGTGTTGAAGTGGGACTCGCCAGGCCGGAGTGCTGCCAGGCACCCTCGAACTGAGCGATCGGCACCTCCGGCTGGTTACCGGTCGGGCTTCCCGTGTCGGACGAGATGACCACCCCGCGGGCATCGTCGATGCCGGCGACCACCAGGAAGTGGTCCGGCTGATCGTCCTCGACGCTCTCGGCCCCGGGGGCCAGATCTCCCCGGCGTCAACCATCGCGATCACGCCGTACCCGTCCTCCGGGGCAGCAGCAGGTTCGGGGTAGGGGACCAGCTCCGGTTCGGGCTCCGCCGGCGGCAGGTCCGACAAGTCCGGTTCCGGCGGGGGCGAGTGGCAGATCCGGGGCGGGTGCCGTTGGAGTAGGCGCGATGTCTTCCGACGGGAGGCTGGGGGCGTCGATGGTCTCGTCCTCGGGGAACACCGGGGAGGGTTCGTCGACGAATCCCGGGTCCAGTACGGGTTCGTTCAGTTCGGGGCCTGGGCCCCAGGGGACGCGTTGTGGTCCTCGAGGTCGGAAATGGTGTCGTCCATCGAATCGATCTCGCTGTGAGTCCAAGCAGAAGCAGCAGTGACCGCTGCCGCACGCCCGAAGTCTTTCGGTGCGTACGGCAGCGGGAAGTGGATAGGTCAGAAGAGGTCGTCGCCGGGGAGCGGTTCAGCGGGGCCGTCGAAGGTGCCGTCATACTCGGCGACGAGGCCCTGCGAACCGGTGGTGACCTCGTCGAGGATTCCGTCGTTGGTGGTGTCCTCCATCTTCAGGTCGAAGATCCCGTCACTGTCGGTGTCGACGAGCACGGTGTTGGGGACGTCATCGCCGTCGCTGTCGAGAATGAGGGTGTCGAACTGTCCGACGCCGGTGCTGTCGACGAGCGTGGTGTCGAGGTGCACGTCACCGTTGGTGTCGCGGTAGTACTCACGGACGACGCCGTCGGCGATTGCATCGGCCTGGACAACGTTGCCCTGCGCGTCGAGGATACCCTTGGCGTCGACGTGCCGTCGTCGTCGAGATCGGTTGCGGCTCAGACCGTTCCGTCGGCCTGGGGATGAATGGCGGACACGTAGGTGCCGTTGCTGTCGGTGTCGAGGTGCTCGATCTGGTTGACGCCGTCGGTGGTCGTGTGGACGGTGTCGACGTTGCCGTCGCCGTTGAGGTCGCGGGGGGAGCGGTACGACTCACCGCTCGCGCCGGGGACATTTTCGGGTGCCGGGGCCGACTCGGTTCGAGGGTGGGCTCCGGTGCGAGTTCTGGCTCCGGCGCGACGGCGGAGGTGAAGGGACGCGTCCTCCGGGGACCCGGTCAGATTTGCGGTCGGTGCGGTCGGCGCGGCGGTGTCATTGCTGGAGGGGTTCGTCATCTTCTCGTCCTTGTCGGTCCGGTAAGCAGGGAACCGATCTCCCTGCCTATGTAAGTGAGATGCCGACGATGACGGAAAAGTTCCCGTGAGTTCCCAACTATTTTCCCGACCGCGTGATTACCGGGCTGACCTGAGCATTTCGAGACTGAGGGCGCTCAGAAGCGGCCCTCTGGGTGCATGCAGTCGCGATGCTTTCGCTAGCGTGGGCCCTCTGCCCCGTTTGCCGCCCCCAGGGTTCTATCGCTCATTGCAACACCTTCGACGAGGTGGTTTTGGAATGGCGAAGAATGCGGATTCTGCTGCTCAGGCTCGATTTCTGGGGTTGGTTCGCGACGGACGAGGTCTCAAATACTCCGCCCGGACCGCCGGAGTCCATCTCGACGCCGGTTATCAGTGGTTGCGCGCGGAGTTCTTCCTTCTCCGTGAAGGAGGTCTCGACTGCGAGCAGGCCCGAGGCACCTTGGGGGGTGTGACCTCGAAGGTTGCGGTGTGGGAGGCGTCATTCATCTCGGGTAACTACAACCGGCACCACTTGCGGGTCGAGCCAAGCCGAGAGAAGGCTTTCTGGTCTGCGTTTGCGGTGCGCCGGACGGTGCGGCAGTCGGCCGTGATCGCTGGCGTGTGGAGCTCGACAGCGTATCGGTGGATCGAACAGCGGTATTACCAGCTCCGCGCGGACGGTGTGAGTGAAACCCAGTCTCGGCGCCGGCTGCGGCTGAGCAAGACCAGGGCAGGGGCGTGGGAGTCCCGGCGTGCGCTGAGGATCAGGAAGGCCGAACGCGGCCGGGATGAGTCGATCCAGGTGGCGGTGCGTGAGTGCGCTGCGCGTATCGCCGCAGAGCTGGCGCCGAAGGTAGCGCAGGAAGCGTCGAAACTGTCGCGGACTGCGGTCCGCGGCACGCGGTATTGGGAATTGATCGCCCGAGGGGAAACGAACATCGCAGCCAGCACACTCGTCGGTGTGACTCGCCAAACCGGGATCAATATTCAACGAAGGGCGCGACAGCGCAAGAATCTGACCGGCGCAGACGTGCCGTCGGAGCGGTACTTGTCTTTGGTGGAACGGTTGCAGATCGCCGACCTGGACCATCTGAAACTGTCGATCCGCGCCATCGCCCAGGGAGATCGACCGGGCGCCGTCGACGGTCAAACGTGAACTCGACCGTCACCGTGATAGCCAGGGCCGCTACCTACCCCAAGTCGCCGATGAGACGGCACGTCGCAACCGCAGCCGGTCACGCGAACACAAGCTGCTCGCCAACGACGTGTTGCGCAGTGTCGTACAACGCAAGCTCGATCGGTTCTGGTCGCCGGAGGAGATCAGCGGCTGGCTGAAGCTGAAGTATCCCGAGGACAGCTCGATGTGGTTGTGCATGGAGACGATGTACCGGGCGTTGCTGGTGGCGGGAGGGAAGAGGCTGGACAAAAAGTACGCCGCCAAACTGCGCAGTGGTCGGAGCGTGCGTAAACCTCGATGGTTGGGGTCGGCGAGATCACTCGGTGCCGTGCGGAACATGACGATGATCGGCGACCGCCCGGAGGAGGTCGACGCAAAGGTCGAGGTGGGTCATTGGGAAGGGGACCTCATCCTGGGGTTGCGCTGTCGATCGGCGATGATGACCCTGCGGGAACGGACGACGCAATACGGAATCATCGTCAATCTCCCCGCCGATCACACCGCGGAATCGGTGAAAAATGCTGTCATCAAAGCATTTTCTGGCCTGCCGAAACGAATGCGCAGAACGTTGACGTGGGATCAGGGAACGGAGATGTGTTTGCACCGAGAGATCTCCGCGGCCCTCGATCTGAAGATCTACTTCGCCGAACGTTCCAGTCCGTCGCAGCGGGGTGCAAACGAGAATTTCAACGGGCTCACTCGACAGTATTTCCCGAAGGGCACCGACTTGTCGGTGCACAGTCACGCCCATGTGCGGTCGGTAACGCGTCAGCTCAACACTCGCCCACGGAAGAACCTGGAGTACGCAACTCCCGCCACGGTGTTCAATGCCGAGCGACGGGCCACTGCTCACCGGCGCCGCACTGCGCTGGAACTCGCGATGCCGACTGCGGTAACGTAACCCGTGAGCTGGGAAGACCCAGATTTCAATAGGCCTGTGTTGCAACGACAGTGAGAATCCGCCGCCCCGTTTCGGAATTCTTCACCGGACCACCTCTACGGGACTTCGCAGGTCAGCGAGTTCCAGTCATGGGACGACAATCGGAACGTGCCGGTGAGGGTTCCGCTTCCGGTGAGGTGGACGGGATCGGCCACCGAGACGGACGGTCACGGCGCAGTGCCAGGTCTACTTGGCCATGCCGGCAGTAGTGTCGATTGGACGAGGAGGTCTCTGATGCGAAAGACAGTGCTCTTTGCAGTTTTCGTGACTGCGGTGGTGTCGGTAGCAAGTGTGTTCGCCGCCGCCGTCGGACCCGGCCATGGCGATGGACCCGATCCCGAAAATGAGGTTGTCGACTCTCAGGAACCGGTCATCGGTGAAGGACGGCCCGCGACCACCGAAGATTTCTGGCGGGATGCGACGGAGGGCCAAGATCTGAGTCGACCACCGGCGGTCGCGCCGGGTGGTTCCGCCATTACGAACGCTACTGCTCACGGAACATTTACTCAGGATGACGAGTAATCCCTTTGTAGAAGCACGACCAGGGGACGAGTTCGCCATTCGGTCAACGATCGTCATTCGGCTCCGATGGGCGTCCGCTGACAGCGAGCGCTGCGACACTGTGGCCATGACGTCTGATCTTGCGGTCAATCTCCTGGACACGTTGACCGGCCGCATGTTGATCGATTGGTGGGGAGAGTGGCGCGCACTGCACCCAGAGTTCTCCTCCGCTGGGCAGTACGCCGACTCGATCGACGCCGAGGACTACTCGGGCCGCGTGGCGATGGTCCTTCACATGTATCTGTACGGCGGCGACTTCAAGGACGTCATCGACCTCGACACCACCGACCCCGACATCGTGGAGATGAGCGAGGCCGTCGCGGCCGCACTGTGCTCACCCAGCCGCGAAATTCTGCTCTCCCCACAAAGTCATCACGGCAACCTCACCGAGTTCCGCACACTAAGCGTCGCTAACCGCCACCGACCCAGCGCTTTACCGTACGGCGCCTTGTGGACGGCGACGAAGTTTTGCTTGCGGAAACGATGCCTGGCTGCTCCATGGCGAACACGACGCAGAGCGCAGTCCCCTGCGCTACGACGTTCATTTCGACCCCGCGAATGCGCGGATCGCGCGAGTCGATTCAGCTCTCGCCTGGGAGGCGCTGCTGAAGGCGCGTCCCCGCGAGCACGGCGGGACCGTGTTTCCCGATTGGCCGTCGATCGCCCAGCAGTGGGACGCGGTCCACGTATCGCTCAGTGGACTGCTCTGAGCCGCTGATATCGCAGGTTCCCTACGCCGGAGGTGACACCACCGGATACACACACTGCCACTCCGGCCCGTACATCGGTGTCGCCGAGTGGGCTGTTCCGAGCACCGCCTGGCTTCGTCCCTCAACCCACATGAGGGTCGAGCCCACTCCTCCCGCTGCTGGAACGTAAGGGTTCGCCAACCGGACGACGATCCGCTTGCGGGATCGCGCCTCAGTGTCAGCAACCCGGGTTCGGTAAACATGCCCGGTCAGCAACCCGGGTTCGGTAAACATGCCCGCTCGAGGTTCGGCTTTCGGTCGGCGATGTGTGTCGGCCCACACCCCTGAACACTGACCCCATTAATCCGTCATCCCTGGATGGAGTTACGAATCTGCTCCAGGTCGCCTTGCGTAATGGGCGTCGCGGTCATAAGGCGCCATTGCCAGTGGTCGTCTGACCACTCGACGCTGTGGCGGTACCGGCTGGCTACCGCAGGAGCGATCAGGGTGGGCTGAGCTTGCCGGGGCCACCGAGCCAGCGTCGGGTGACCTTCGACGGTGAGTGAGGCGACGACTTCACCGGTGTGTGAATCACCGACAACGGGTTGGACGTCGACCCCCGTGGGCCACTACCTGGGTGCGATCTCCTGTGCCAGAAGATGCACTTTTCGGAGGTGATCAGGGTGCCGGTGTCGTTCGTTCTCAGACTGTGGAGCGATCTCACCGTCCCAGTCGAACGTGGTGTCCGGCAAGTGCTCATAGTGCCCGGCGGCGCGCCGGGCGCCGCCGGGCAGGGAGCCGGAGTCCTGCTGTCTTTATCCACTCGTGTTGCCGCTCGGGCAGTGCAATTGTCAGCGCTCCGCATCGCCCCCTGTCAACGGACACGAGAAAGTCCGGGATCCCGGGTGGCGACGTGTTTCGATTGCCAACCGCGTCGCGCTCTTTCAGCTCCTCTGGATATTTCGCCAACTCTCATGAATCTCATGGCTGTGTCAGATCCGGGGCGCAACATCGCCCCGATCCAGTGACGTTGCGCTGGGCGCAGGTTCGGGCATGCTCATCTGCTGCATCCCGCGCACGATCTGAACCGGATGACCCGCACCCAACGATATCGACCTGAAACCTTCCGTCCGACTTGCTCGCCCGAGACTCACCGGATCTGGTGTGCCCGATGCTCATCATTTTCGTCAGCGCCCTGCTCAGAGCCGAGGCGGTCAGCGTGTGCGGTGCCGACTACAGCATCGAGCTCCACGGCATTTTTCCCGGCCGTCTCCGTCATCAAGAGCGTGACCAGCAGCGAGATGACAGCGGCACCGATCACGTAGTAGGCCGGCATAAGTATCACCCCGGTCGCGTCAGTCAGATAGGTCAGGATCAGGGGGGAGAGCCCTCCGAAGACGCAGACGGGCAGTTGGTACCCGATGCCAAGGCTGGCCGCACGGACGTTCGCCGGGAACCGTTCCGTCACTGCGGCAGTGAACGGCCCCACATAGCCCGCATACAGGGTCCCAAGTATCAGGTACGCGAACAGGATCGCGACGAAGCTGCGATTCTGCAACAACAGGAAGGCCGGATAGATACCGATTATGTGCCCGACTGCCGCACCAGCGAGTACTGGCTTCCGGCCGACGCGATCGGAAAGCGCCCCGAACACCGGCGCTAGGACGAAGAAGGTCAACATGCCTGCGATGCCGGCTGGCAACGACCGTGACAGCGGAACATCCAGGAAGGTCTTCAAGTAGGTGGTGACGTAGGTAAAGCTGACGTAGAGCGAGACCGTGAGGAGAAGGACCATGCCGGCGATTGTGAGAATGGCGCGCCAGTGCAGGCGGACGGCCTCCACCAATGGCAGCTTCGGAATTGTTCCGGCCTTTTTCGCAGCTTCAAAAGCCGGAGTGTCGTCCAGCCTCAGCCGGAGGTACAGGCCGACCAGGCCGAGCGGGAGAGCGAGCAGGAAAGGCAACCGCCATGCCCAGGACTCGAGCGCGTCCTGTGACACCACCGCGCTGAGGACCAAGGCGGTCAGCGCGCCCAAGGTCAAGCCGATGCCGGTACTGCCGTGCAACCACGACGTGAAGAAGCCACGGCGGCCGGGCGGCGCATGCTCTGCGACGAAGCTTGCGGAACCGCCATATTCACCACCTGCGGATAGACCTTGCAGCGAACGACACACGATCAGCAAGATCGGGGCGACAAGTCCACCCTGGTTATAGGTCGGCAGCAGACCCATCGCCGTCGTGGCGCCAGCCATCAATAGAATGACGGCCAACAATGTATTTCTGCGGCCGATCCTATCCCCGAGGTGCCCGAAGAGCAGGCCGCCGAGGGGGCGCACAAAATATGCCACGCCGAACACGCCCAATGTTGCGAGGAGCGAGTTCAGCTCGTTGTCCGATGGGAAGAAGACCTGGGCCAGAACGGGCGCTAACAGCGCATATACGGCAAAGTCGTAATACTCGACCACATGGCCGAGCACCGCAGCAAGAGTTGCTCTGATCGGGGTCGGTGCCGTGCGGAGTTCACCGGTCGTGGATGGTCGGGACCGTGTCATAGTGCTTCCTTATCTGCGAAATTGCACCTGTGCAGTTGACCGCGGTGCCTGCGGTCAGCACCGTGTAGCCAATTCCGGATTGCTCTTGTGCTCTAGTTCAGAGGTACTACGACGACCTCCGAGCGGGGAACGAGGGCAGTCGCAGCAACTGCAGATCTCAGGTTGGGTTGGTACATCGCTACCTTTCTGTGGCTTAACGAGGCGCTGGCAGAAATGTCTAATAGTTACATCCTTTGTCGATGTATCCACTGACTGTTATATGTAAGACTTAAGTGAGGGTGATCACATCAGACGAACACTTGCCTGTCAAGGCTCCACACGAAGCAATCGAATCGACCGGTGCGATCCGGTCTGCAGCGAACATCGCGCGCACCGCCACCCCACATCGCCGCACTGCGCAGCAAGATCGCCCTGCTCCGCGAAGAAATCGTCGAGCCGGCCACCCCGGTGCCGCTAGGGAACGCCTCGGTCAACGAGCCGCCCACCTGAACAAACTCGTCGAGCAGCATCAGCAGACCCGCATCACGAACCGCGAGGAGACGGACATTGACCGATGACGACGACCGGCGTGCCATCACCGCGGCCATGCAACGACTGTTCGGAGGAACACCGCTGCGCTCGTCGGACAAGCTCGACATCGTCAGCCTCGCACAAGAAGCCGGGGCGAAACGAAACAACCTGACCCACAAGCACACCGACCTCAAAGATCTCTTCTACGCGCAGCGACGAACCCGAGACGGCGTCCCCGACAGCTCGTTTGACGGTTTTCGTCAGTCGCAGAGTGACCGACACGTCGGCGCCGGAGCGGATCGCGGCGCCGATGATGGGGTGCCCGTAGAACGCCGAAGCGCCACGGACCAGGGCTTTCGGCCCCGATCGCGGTGTGGTGCCCGCGACCGATTCGGCGGAGGCTGCGCGGAGGCGGTCGACGGCGGCCAGGGCGTCGGCGATCATCCGTGCGCCCCTCGTGGCGATCCGCACACACCGCGCCGCAGTCGTTGTCCGACGATCACCGGTGCTGAGGCGTCGGTGGTGCTCGTGGCGATTAGTGCGTTTCAGCCCTCCATCCAGCACCAGGTGGCACAGGCCAGCCCCGACTATCTCGCCGAGTCACGAGCCGCGTCCACTGAACGCGCCCGCACCATCGCCGAACTGACGGAGGTGCACGAGGCAACGCTGTCGTCGATCCTCGGAACCCTCCGCTCGAACGACCTCGACGATCGTCGGTCGCGCATCACCGCGAGCGAGACCGCATCGGCCGCACTGATCGCCCTGCGATCGGCGGGTGCCGCCGACCGCGCCCACTCCGAGGAGGCGGTCACCACCGCATTCGCACGCTTGCAGGGCGAACTCGGCCCCTGCTACGTCACCGCGACGTCGACGTCGACGTCGACGTCGACTACGTCGACCCACCCGCCGACGGCCGTCCGCTCCCTGGTGAGGTGGCGCACGCGGCGCGGGCGATGGTCCGCGCCATCGTGCTGGCCTTCACCGCCCAACCGGTGCTGACCCGAATGCGGATCGCGTGGGACTGCGACGGCGACAACGTCCTCATCGAGGTGCGCGACCAGGGGCCCGGTGAGATCGACCGAACAGCCCTCACACGCCAGCTGGCTGGCCGGCTGCACACCCTTCGTGGCCGGATCGACATCGAATCCATCGCCGGATGGGGAAGCCGGGTCACCCTGACCATCCCCCTGGATCCACCGGCCGTCCGACCGGACGAGCACCTGCTGTCCACCCTGAACCCCCGCGAACTCGAAGTCCTCGCCCACCTGGCAATGGGAAAACGCAACCGCGCCATCGCCGAGGAACTCGGAATCAGCCAGAGCACCATCAAATTCCACGTCGCGAGCGTGCTCAAGAAACTCGACGTCGCCAACCGGGGCGAAGCCAGCGCGATCGGGATCCGGGCGGGGATTGTCTCCGGCGAGGCACAACCAGCGCTCGGCCGAAGCTAGAGACCACAAACCATCTAGGCGGCGTACGCCCAGGTCAACCGTGCTGCGGTTGCGTCGACGCAACATTGACCGACATAATGTGAGTGCCCGAGGCAGTAGCCGAGGGAAGTGGTTCGTGTAGGAGGTCTCCGGGGCGTAAGTACCCCTGTAGGCAGCCCCACCAAGCGGTTTCCAGCCTTGCGCGCCCACCTCACACGAGGGGCCTCTCCGATCCGGAGGGGCCTTCTTCGTCTCTTCAGAGCCTCACCACGGTGACGCGGTGCGCGATCTTCGCTCGCATGCTGCCACTTCGCCCCCAGGCCCACGCATGCACGTCGGGGATCCACAGCAGCGGGTTGGTGGGCCGGTCGTGGGTGTACACGAACGGGGGATTGCCACCGAGTTCGTCGCGGATGATGCGGTTGTCTTCGCGGTCCTGATCGCAGGACTCGATGACCACGTTGGTCACCGACATTTGTGCCAGGTCGCGGACGGCAGCGGCCAGGGTGACGTCGCGGGCCTGCCGCTCATTCACCTTCTTCGAGGTCATCAGGTAGATCCGGCTGGTCGCTTCGAGCCGGGCCACTTCGGAGACGATCTTCGGGGCCAGTTTCTTTCCGACACCGGTCATGTGGATCCGCGAATGCCCGGGCGGCCGGAGCGCGTTCATCTGCTTGCGGATGCTCGTGAGGTCGCCGGGGGCGACGGTCACGGCGCACAGGGTGTACTCGCCCCGTTTGGATTCGTCGATGAACGCATGCACGCGAAGCAGTCTCTCACCCGCTGTCGACAACCTTCGCAGGCTTGTCGGCCTCGAGCCCCGGCCAGCCTTCCGGCGTATGCGGCGAAGGAAGAATGGAATTGTCAGAATACCCGCATAGGCTCGGCCGCATGTACCCCGGGTTGATGGACGCCATCATGACCATGCGTTTCGAGCACGAATGGCTGTCCGACGAGTTCGTGGCCGAATCGAAGCGTCAGGCCGAAAACGAGACGGCGAAAAAACACCACTACGTACCGCAGATGTACTTGCGCCGATGGGCCGTCAACAAGTTGGTACAACCCGTCCAGGTCGACACCGGCGACGTGCATCCTCCCCAGCCACCGAAAGATGTGGCACACGAGAAGAACTTCTACAGCCTCCCGGCAACCGACAGCACCATGGACACCCCGCTCAAGTGGATCGAGAAGCATCTGTCCCGCATTGAGGACACCTGCGCGCACCGGCTGGATTCGCTTGAGAAGTGGGGCGCTGGAGTGGTTTCGGACGATGCCCTGAAGAAGGACCTCGCCGTATTCCTCGGCATGCAGATCACGCGGACGGTCAGTAACCGTGAGCGCACCCTGGTCCTCGTCAACGGCCCGGATGCGGCCAAGCGGGAGTTCCTGAAGCAATCAGGTCTCGGCCCGGAAGCGATCGAGGAATCGATGTCCAAGCGGCAGGACGACCCGAAGCACGAGGCCCTCGACCTGATGATCAAGGACGTCCAGAACGTCACGGCGCTCGGACTTCATCTCCGAGAATGGGCCGTGTACCGCACGGACGCGCCTCTCGTCACTTGCGATGACCCGGTCATTTTCCTCGCGGGGCCTCCGAATACCAGGGACCGCGCGGGTGTGGCTGGGAACAGTGCGGTCGCCCTCTACCCGCTGAATCCATATCAGGTGTTGGTGATGTTGAAGCCCGGACTGCACCATCGTGGCCCGTACCGGCTCGACCACACCGAAACGGACAGCATCAATACCGAGGTCGTCGCAGCCGCCACCAAGACGACGTTCGAGCGGCCCGGAGACGAGATCGCGGTCAAGATCGAGGTTCCCCCATGGCCCGAGCGGCAGGAACTCGATGACGAGACAGTCGCACGCCTCAGTCCGCAATCAGCCTTGAAAGAACTCCTTACCGATGCGGCTCCTCGTACGCGGTGGGTCGACCTGCACACGGCACCGCCTTGGCCCGTGCCGCGATGGTACGGAAACTAGGATGGCCGAAGTCACTGAGGTCGAGGTCTCCGGTCTTCCGAGTCCTGACCGATGTGGGTCGAACTGGGCCAGTAGGTTTCGGTAGTCTGAGTTGCGTTCGGTCGAGAGGCCGGCAACACGCGTGGGAGCGAGTTACTGGTTTGGTCACCGGAATGCTTCTCTCTCGGTAGACCCGACTTGCAGGTTGGGTCCGAGCGTGGCAGGCCGTCAATTGGGACACTAATGCCTGCCACGCTTCGTCATATCTGGGGTGTGTTCGACGCAGCGGGAGGAGATCTGGTGGCGTACAACGTGAGCCCGGACGCGCCTCCGACCCGCCTGGACCCGGAGGCCGGCACCAGCACCACGCCCGCATCGAAGCCCGCCGGCCATCGTTCCGCCGACACCTACAAAGACCGCGCACAGGAGCGTGACTCGGCGCGGGAGCTCGACCGGATGGTCGAGGACGCCGAATTCACCCGTGCTCGGAAGGACCTGGAGCGGGCCTTCCCGCGAGCGGCCGTGCCCGAGGTCTCCGAACGTAAACGCCGCGAGCTGCCGATCCCGGATTCGATTCGCCAGCCTCCGAGTTCACGTCAGCGCAAGGTGCGCTCGGTGAACAAGCTCAAGGCGCAGTCGCGGTTGCCGGCCGTCGGTTACACCGCGGTGAAGACCCTGATCGATGACCCGGACCGGTGGAACACGGTCGGCGAGGCGTTGTCGAATGCACGCGGTGACGCGCAGCAGCTGGAGGAGAAGATGCGGTCCCAGGTCCAGCGTGTGGACCGGGCGATTCAGACCGCGGAACGGTTCAACGACCGAGGCCACATCCTCTACTGCACGGTCACCCTCCCGCACACGGTGCCGCAGGAAGCGGTCAACCTGCCCTCGACCCTGCAGCCGGGGCGGTCGGTAACGCGTGAGCTCAACACTCGCCCACGGAAGAACCTGGAGTACGCAACTCCCGCCACGGTGTTCAATGCCGAGCGACGGGCCACTGCTCACCGGCGCCGTACTGCGCTGGAACTCGCGATGCCGACTGCGGTAACGTAACCCGTGAGCTGGGAAGACCCAGATTTCAATAGGCCTGTGTTGCAACGACAGTGAGAATCCGCTGCACCCAACCGGCGATCTTCACCGGACGGGTCAAACGGCGATCCGCCAGCTCAGACCGATGCCGGTGAACACCCCTTTCCAGAACGCGCCGGTGAGGGTTCGGCCTAAGGGAAGACAGCTCGCCAGCCTATTCTGCTCTCAAGCTCAATGTTTCGAGTCGCCGATCGGAGAGAACGGCGTCGACTATCGCCCCGTCGTTCGTCGCAAGCAGGGTGCTGTCCGAGTCGATTCCGGTCGCGACGCACCATGTCGGTCTTCTGGCCACCAGAAGTTGGGGCATAGGTACGGATTGGGGAAGTCAGGGAGGTCGTGATCCGCTCGCGCGGTGCGATAGGTGAAGTCGGGTCCTTTCTCGTTCGCGGCACGCTTCCACTCGACGCTGACTTCGGCGATTCCTTCCCAGATCAGTCCAAACTGAGCGGCGTCCGCGAGTAGTTCTTCGAGTGGTCGGAGGACCTCGTGCGGAGGGCCGCCCAGGCTCGGATACCGGTCGTAGACATTGTCGAACACATTGGCAGGCTGGTCGCCGACGAGCTGGTCGAATCTGGACGTGGGTGTGAGCACGGTGCCGTAGAAGGTCGCCACGTCATGCCATCGAACTAGGTTCTGTCCGTAGTGAGCGGGATGCAGTATTCGAACAGTAGTATCGAATACGGACGACATCCATGCGTGTCCCTCCTGGTCATAGACGTGGGGATACGCGAAAGGAGCGAGCCACTGAGCTGGCTCGGTGGATGAATACTCGGACCATGCGATCAGTCTCTCCGTGCTCATCGTGACGCGATCGTCGGACACTCCATTGTGTGCTCGTGACGCCCGGAAGTTGGCGGATCGGATCTTGCGCCGTCCGTGCGATGGGTTCCACCATGTGACGATCGTTAACCGGTCAGCGATCCCGCTCCGGCACGAGGGTTGCAGGCGGCCGTACATGCGCTCGGCGGCGATCTCGTCCCGCTGGTGGTTTGGCAAACGGTAGCCAACCCCCGCCCCGTCGGGTGTAGCCGACAAGTGCCGACCGGGCCGGCGAAGTCGACACCTTTGTTCAGGGCCGTGTGGTTACTGGTCACGAAAGCAGTAGCGACAGGTGAGCTGCTTGGTTTCGCAGTGCGTCGATGTGGTGAAACATCAGGTGGAAATGGTTGATGTGTCCGGATATAACCAGGCCGGCGACGAGGGTGCCGGCAGCGGATCGGATTGGCACTGAGACGAGGCAGAGTCATTGCGCAGTTCGCCGACCTGAGTGGCATAGCCCTTATCGCGGACGAGGTCGAGGTGCCTGCGGAGTTCGCTGCGCACGTGGACGGTCCGGACCGTGAGCGGTTGGGGGCCTCCGCGCTGGAAGGTCGAGTCGAGCCTGTCCTTCTCGGCAAGGATCAGCTTGCCGACGGCGCTGGCGTGGAGGTGCTGGTTGAGGTAGTTCTCGTCGGACCGGCACGGGTACTCCGGATCCGGGGCGATCAGGCGTACCACTGTGTCGGTGTACGAGTAGAGGCGGACACCGAAGCGGATCTCGTTACGTAGCTCGGTGAGGAGATCGCGGGCGGCTGTGCACACCGTTGGTCTGATGGCGGTGTTGGCTAGCGCGGCGACCTTGTGGCCCAGTGCGAAGCAGCCTGGACGATCGGGCCGACGAAGGACGAATCCGTCGTCGACCAGAAGCGTCAGCACCCTGTATACGGTCGCGGGAGGTATGGCCAGTGTGTCTGTGATGTCTCTGGCTGTTACTCCTTCGCCCACGCGAGCCACTTCCGCGAGGATTCTTAACGCGTTCTGGATCGCCCGTGGTTGACGTCCCGAGATAGCAGGGGCGGAGGCCGCAGTCTGAGCATTCACGCTTCATCCAGATACGAGTTGTTGCTGTGACATTCTGCGCCGCAGCGGTTGTGGGCCCGGCCCCGTGGTTTGTCGACTGATTGGCGTCGACGTCGGGCCGGGGTCGGGCAGGCAACGCGTTGAGGCCATTGTCGGTTGTTTCCCTCGCCGTTCACCGCAACAACGCTGGCCTCGCGGCGAGGGACGGTTGCCATGACCTCCTCAGTCGCCGGATCGACGACGTCAAAGCGGGCCTGATCGTCAGTCCCGTAGGCGACTTGTGATGGATTGGAGGAAGGCGACTGTCTCACTCTCGCGATTGGTGGATTCGCTGTCGGTAGTTCCGTAGGCACGGTTGGCGGACAACTTGACGATGACGGCATTCGTCGACGGGTCGACATACACGAACTGGTTGTACACGCCGATGGCGCTGAACTCGCCACGGTTGCCGGCGGGAATCCACCACTGGTAGCCGTAGCCGAGGTCAAATCGGTGGGTCCCGACGATCGGCTGTCCGGGCTGCAGATGCGTGCCGCTCAGGACCACGGAATTGCGTACCCACTCCTCCGGGACAATCTGCTTGCCATGCCACGTGCCGCCGTTGCGGTACAGCTCGCCGAGCTTTGCGAAGTCCCGGGCAGTCATGTTCAGGCCCGCGAAAGCGACCTCCATGCCGGCCGAGTCGACCAACCAGTGCCCAGGTGAGGTCATGCCGAGCGGTTCGTACAGCTTTGCCTGCATGTAATCGGTGATCGAGCGGTTCGTCGCCCGCACCAGCAAGGAACCCAGTACCTGAGTGTCGCCGGAGTTGTAGCGGCAGATCGTGCCTGGCTCGTTCTCGCGGACGACGCCGGCGACGAACTCGTCGAGGGTGCCTATGCCGCCCATGGCAGCGTTGAGGCGAAACACATCCGACTCAGGGTCGTGGTAATCCTCGTTCCAACGCGCACCGGACGACATCTGTAGGACCGCTTTGATCGGGACGCCGTCGTACGCAGAGCCCGGGTCAACGGGTACGTAGGCGCTGATGGGGTCGTCGATGTTCTTGATGTGGCCCTCGGCGACGGCAATACCGACCAGTGTCGAGATGAAACTCTTCGCGACTGACATGGAGATCCACGGAACATCAGGTCCACCGGTGAGTGCGTAGCGCTCGTGACGGACGACTCCCTCGACAAGTACCAGCAGCGCCGCAGTGTCGGTCTCGACGAAAAAGTCCTCGAACGACTTAGACATGCCCCCGAACTCGTACGTTTCCGGCAGTGCAATCGTGTCACCGGCCGGCCATTCGTACGGTGTCGACGATGGTGTCAATTCGCTCGCGGGGAGGACACTCGCCAGCCGACAGAAGTTGTCGTGCTGGGGTGCCCCGGTGAACAAACCCAGCCCAGCGAGCTTGGCGATTAGTTGGTCGGTCATGGTCGTCCTTAGGTAGGGGTTGCCGGGACGGCAGGGGGCCGCTTGCCCGGATCTGTTCCCGCGGAAGCGGGACCACACAGTCGGCACCGTTGGCGGAAAGTAGTCCCATATAGGCGGTTCGGGGTGGGTGCTGGCACCGTCGAGAGCAGCCACCTGTCATGGGAGCGCAGATGCCGGGCGCCGCGGAGGTGTTTCCGGCCGAACGGGGCGTCGGGCAAATTCGTTCATCTGCTGTACACTGAAATCTAGCAGTACCAAGTGGTTAGCACAACCATTTGGTACCCATAATTTGATTCTCCGGTGAGGTTAGGATTCGGTGATGAACGCAGAGCGTGTGGACGGTCGTACCCTTCGCTACCAGCACCGACGCCCGGAGTTGCTGGCGGCGGCAACGGAGTACGTTCTCGATCACGGCTTCGGGGATGTGTCCTTGCGTCCGATCGCGCATGCGCTCGGTGTGACGCACGCGACTTTGCTGCGGCACTTCTCGTCGAAGGATGAGTTGCTGCTGCAGGTGCTGGAGAAGATTCATGCCGATTTCCAGGAACGACTGAGAACCGATGCCGAACTGCGCGCCGCGGATTCGACAGCGGCTTTCGTTCGCATCGTGTGGCGCCGGTTGTGCGAGCCGCGCGAGCAACGCCAGTTCGTATTGCTGTTCGAGCTTGTCGGGCGCACAGCGCGGGACCCCGACCGTGGGGGGCGGCTCGTGCAGTCGATCATCAACGACTGGCTCCTGCCCGTCGAAGAGCGGTTGGGACAAGAAGGGTGGCCGCCCGACGAAGCCTCGACAATGTCGACGCTCGTCTTGGCGCAAGTGCGTGGTCTGCAGCTGGATCTCATCATGACCAGGGACCGCGACCGGGTCGATCGGGCCTTCGAATCTACTGTCGATCTGGTGGCCCGTCCAAGAGTCCGGTGACCGACACGCACGTCGTTTCCCCTGTTTCGGCAAAGGGTAACGACCTGCGCCGTATCGGTTCGGTCTCCGATTCCGATGGGCGAGATCGACTCTGGCCCGGCATGGCCGAGCTGGAGTCGATCTCGACTGGAGGACCCTAGGCCTGCTGTAGTAGTTGATCTTTCGCGGCCGCGTACTCGCGGGTGAGGCGTTCGACGATCTCCGCGGCCGGGACGACGGCGTCGACGGCGCCGATGCCCTGTCCGGCGCCCCAGATGTCGCGCCAGGGCTTGGCTTCCGTCTTCGCGGCGGTGTCCGCGTCCTCGCCGACACCGAAGTTCATGGCGGACGGGTCCGACACGGCGAGGTTGTTCGGGTCGAGTCCGGCGGCCTCGATGCTGCCGCGCAGGTAGTTGCCGTGCACCCCGGTGAACAGGTTGGAGTAGACGATGTCGGATGCGGTGGAGTCGACGATCATCTGCTTGTAGCCCTGGTCTGCGTTGGCCTCTTCGGTGGCGATGAACGCGGAGCCGACGTAGGCGAGGTCGGCGCCGGCGGCCTGCGCGGCGAGGACCGAGCGGCCGTGGGCGATGGAGCCCGACAGCAGGACCGGCCCGTCGAACCATTCGCGGATCTCCTGGATCAACGCGAACGGCGACAGGGTGCCCGCATGTCCGCCGGCGCCGGCCGCGACGGCGATGAGGCCGTCGGCGCCCTTCTCCACGGCCTTCTTCGCGAACTTGTTGTTGATGACGTCGTGGAGGACGATGCCGCCGTAGCTGTGGATGGCGTCGTTGACGTCGGCGCGGGCGCCGAGGGACGTGATGACGATCGGGACCTCGAACTCGACGATGGTCGCGAGGTCCTCGTCGAGGCGGTCGTTGCTCTTGTGGACGATCAGGTTGACCGCGTACGGCGCGGACGGTGTCTCCGGGTTGTTGGCGTCGTGTTTGGCAAGGGCTTCGGTGATGCGGGTGAGCCATTCACGCAGGACGGGCTGCGGGCGGGCGTTCAGCGAGGGGAACGATCCGACGATGCCCGACGTCGACTGGGCGATCACCAGGTCGGGACCCGAGACGATGAACATCGGCGAGGCGACGACGGGCAGGCGAAGCCGGTCTTGCAGGATGAGGGGCAGGCTCATGGGTACTCCTTGTCGGGAAGTCAGTTCGGGAAAGTGATTGTCACCGCACGGAAAGGGATTGTCCCGGCACAAGTGAGCCGGCTTCCGAAGCCCGGAGGTCTTTGCGAAGAATCTTGCCCGCCGCGGACTTGGGCACGATGTCGATGAACTGCACCTTGCGGACCTTCTTGTGTGGGGACACCCGCTCGGCGACGAACGCGATGACTGCGGCCTCGTCCAGTTCGGCGCCCTGCTGCTTGACGACGAACGCCTTCGGCACCTCTTCACCCCCGCCGTTCGACACTCCGATGACGGCGGCGTCGGAGATCTGCGGGTGGGTGAGCAGCAGCGCCTCGAGTTCGGCGGGTGGCACCTGATAACCCTTGTACTTGATCAGTTCCTTCATTCGGTCCACGATCGTCACCACGCCCTCCGAATCGACGGTCGCGATGTCGCCGGTGTGTAGGTAGCCGTCCGCATCGAGGGTCTCGGCGGTTGCTTCGTCGTTGCCGAGATATCCGGCCATGACGTTCGGGCCCTTGCACCACAGCTCACCAGGCTTCGACACCCCCTCGGCCGGATACGCGATCTCCTCGCCGGTGGCCGGATCGATCAGCTTGCATTCCATGTTGGGAATGGTCAACCCGACTGAGCTGCGGGGGATGTCGTCTCTGTCGAGAGGAATGAGGTGGCTAGCAGGACTCATTTCGCTCATTCCGAATCCCTGCAGGACCTTGCATCCCAGCCGCTTCTCGATCACTCGAGCCAGGTTGTCGTCGAGTGGGGCTGCGCCCGACAGCATCACTCGGACGCTCGATAGATCGTAGTCGTCGACGATGGGGTTCTTGGCCATGGCCACCGCGACGGGCGGCGCGATGTAGATGTAGCTGCATTCTTCTTCCGAAACGGTACGGAGGAACTCGACCAGATCGAATTTAGGCATCGTGACGAGCGTGGCTCGCTGATGCAGTGTTGCGTTCAGCACCCCGGTCAATCCGTAGATGTGGAAGAACGGAAGGACGGCCAGGACACGTTCCTGCGGAGTGATTCCGAGCCATGGCTGAACTTGGCAGAGGTTGGCGACCAGGTTGCGGTGGGTGAGCCGGACGCCCTTCGGACGGCCCGTGGTCCCGGACGAGTATGGCAGCACTGCGAGATGTGTTGCCGGGTCGAAATCGACCTTGGGTGCCGGAATCTGTTGTGCCAGCATTTGTTGTAGTGACGGGTGTTCGTCGCCTGTTCCATCGAGAACCAGGACTCGGTGTGCGCCGATTCCGGCAGCGCGAGCCGCGGACCACGCCTGAGGAAGGAGCGCCGACGTGGTGAAGAGGAACGACGCCGAGGAGTCGGTCAGCTGTTTGGTGATGTCCTCTGCGGTGTACAGCGCATTGATGGGGGTCGCAGTCCCTCCTGCGCGCAGGATGCCGTGAAACGCGACCGCGAACTCCGGTGAGTTCGGGGCGTGCAGCCCGACCACATCGCCGACAGTCAGGCCTTGGGCGGTGAGTGCGCCGGCTACCGCATCGATGCGTGCCACCAGGTCGCGATACTCGACGGTTGTACCTGAGCTCCGGTCGCGGAACGCGGTCCGTTGCAATTCTTCGTCGGACAAGGTGCCGAAAAGAAGGTCGTACAGACTCGATTCGGGGATGACGACGTCAGGGTGTGGGCTGGTGAAACTCACGGATGTACCTTCCATTTCGGCGAGGTGAGGGACGGTTGTGATCAGGCGACCAAAGTGGACGCCGAAAGCGGTCGACGCCGTGCCGGGTGCCGCGGTCCGGTCCCCCTGCAATTTGCCGAGGGCAGTGACCGCCGAGGGGAAGACGGTTGCCTTGATCGTCCCCAGGGTGTCGGAATCCTTCCCCAACAGAGGGTGGCAACCTCGAGCGCGGTATCGAAGAGAGGACACCGTCGGCCGGGGCGGTGCGGTCGACCAAACCGTGCGCCCGAGCCTCGGTGCCGTCGTAGCGATGTGCGCTATCCGTGCACGTGGGGGCCGGGCGGGTCGATCGGTCCTTATAGCCGCGTCCGCCAGGCCGGGTGTGCCGACATTCGAATATCCGGTAATGCCACATCGCGACTACCTCGATCCTGAGAGGCGCCGTCATCGGGACGGCGCGAACACCGAATCTAGCAGTACCAAACGGTTAGGTAAACCAGTCGGTACTACTAAATTCCGGGGCACAGTCCCGAGCGGTAGTACAAGGCTGCCGGCGGCCGAGGCCGACGGCCTGAATTCGCAGATCGGGGAGAACAGGATTTGGCTGTCCGGCGGCGAACGGCAACGGCCCGCGATCGCCCGCTCCCTGCTCACTCAGCCACCGGTGCTGCTGCTCGATGAGCCCGACCTCGAGCGCCGGTTCGAGGTGACTGTCACCCGTGGCCCCGCCGCCGTCGAAGTCACGGACAGTCGAGTTGGTGGAGTTGGTCGCACATCGCGCTCCCTGCGTGCGGGTGTGACGCGTGCGATGAGGACGCGGAGGACGTCTTGCGGGAGTTGGTTGAGTACTCCGAGGCTCTGACTGCCCGGCAGCTGTGAAAACGGATCACCGGCAGGTTCTCACGATCCTCGAGCACTCCTGGGCCGGCAAAGGCTGGTTCGCAGCGGCAAGACGAGACCACCTGTCCGCGGCACGGGCCGCCGAGCTGCGTGCCGAACCAGTGCAGTCGCCGGCAAATGGGCACTGGTGAAACCCGGTCCCTCCGATGCCAAGCACGCCGTGGCGGTTCCCGATCGGCTTACGGGATAGCGACCGGGCTGAGGATTCCGACAAGTTCGTGAGAATTGCGCACTCACACGATGCTGAGAACCTGCAGGTCGGATGCGCAGAGGGCTGACGCCGAGGAGTGGATCCTGCAATAGGTTCCACGGTTCCGTGTCGGTAGGAGGCCCTAACAAGACACGTTTCCGCTGCCCAGGCGCCGAGGAATCCGACGAAACTTCCGGCAAAAGGCTGGAAAGCCCAGGTCGCCGAGATCAACGACTGACAACGGACGTTGGAACCTACACCGTCGTTGTTGTAGGTTCCAACTGCCTTGCTGTTGATGGGGTTCGCCGGGGCGTTCCGGCGCAGCGACCTCGTCGGCCTCACCTGTGGCGACGTCACCCTGCACATGTTGGACGGAGTCCATGTGCGGCTGCGGTGGTCGAGGACCGACCAGGAAGGACTTAGTGTGGTACGGGCGTTGCCGTGCACCACCAACCATGTCAGTTGCCAACCGTGTGCCTATGTTCGGTGGGCGCAGGTCGTCGCCACATTCGACGTGGCCGGCCGGCCCGGGGTGATTCGGTTGCGGCGTATCGCGCCGGCATTCGAGACCCACGTTGTGCCGGGGTGCCCTACCGCGGATGCGGGCACGCATGCCGTTGTTGCGGTCGATCCCCAAAACGGCAACCTGTCCGACACCGCGCTGTCGGGGGCAGCGGAGCAGCTTACGGAAGAACTGCTTGGCAGCCTTGGCGTTTCGACGCGACTGGACGAGGATGTCGAGCACCACACCGTCCTGGTCGACCGCACGCCACAAGTACATCCGCTCGCCGTTGATCGGGATGAACACTTCATCGAGGTGCCACTTGTCGACAGGCGGGCCTGCGGCGGCGCAGCTGGTTGGCATAGGACTGGCCGAACTTCGCGCACCACTGCCGGATCGTCTCGTGCGAGACCGCGACGCCGCGTTCGAACATCAGTTCCTGCACGTCACGCAGGCTCAACGCGAAGCGGTGATACAGCCACACGGCGTGGCTGATGATTCTTCGGGTAGCGGAAGCCCTTGTACGACGAATCTGCGCTGGTCACGGTCGCCCATCCTCCCAGCGGTCACCCGCACAGCCAAGTTGACGATGCGCGCCGGGGTATGTGAGCGGGTGCGAACGTACAACGGCGCACCCGCTCACACCGACACCATTGCGGCCGGCACCGAGTGTTCCTCGAACACCCTGCTCAGGTTTGGTCGATTTTCGAGAACTGCTGTTCGATATCCCCGAGCTGGTCAGTCACCTCGTCGAGCAGGGTCTTGAGCAGTTTGCCGAAGGTGGCGGATCCGGTCGTCTTCAGCTCGGTGGCAACATCTTTGACGGCCTCCATGTGGAGCGGTTCGGGAAGAAATGCTCTGATGGCAGCGTCGATGCCGGTGCCGAGTGGTTTGTCTCGAAGAACCTTCTGCGTGATCGGAAGGTCCTCGCCGATCGTGTCACGCGCCTCTGGCCACTGACCTCACCGCAGCCGAGGACACGGCCCGCGCCGCGGTCGAACGTGGCCGCCAGCTCGAAGTGTCCTCAACGCATGTCGATCGTCTGGCCCCCGCCCACACCGCCGTCGCGGCGAGCACCGCGTCACCCGCGACCACCGGCCCTACGGGACCGCGGCTTCGGTTGCCGATCGGCCAGGGTGTCAATGGTTGAACCGGTCGATGAGCCATTGCACAGCGGTCGGGTTGTCGAGGAGAAGCCCGGCCGCATGCCCCGCGGCCCCGAGTTGCGGTAGCAGTGGGGGCGTGTCGAGGTGTGCGACGGTCACGTCGGCGCCGGCACCACGCCAGGCGTTCTCCAAGGCGTAGGTGTCCGCGGCGGGGGTGACGTCGTCGTTGACGTTCTGAGCGAGGAGAACGGGATCAGCGGGGGCTAGTTTGCCCAGGTTGAAGCTGTCGAGAACAGCCCGGATCGCGGAATTGGCTTGCAGTTCGTCGGTGATGGGTCGGCCACTGACCGTCAACGAGCTGGTGGGCTGATAGGCATGGAGCAGGGCGTT
Organism: Rhodococcus sp. G6(2025); assembly: GCF_058628105.1. Lineage (NCBI taxonomy): Bacteria > Bacillati > Actinomycetota > Actinomycetes > Mycobacteriales > Nocardiaceae > Rhodococcus > Rhodococcus sp. G6(2025). Next base: position 4,383,512 of record NZ_CP179750.1, on the reverse strand, counting down.
CACGTCGCATTCGGTTGCGGTGCGGTGCAGGAAGTCGATCCCGTCGGAGTTGAGCATCGTGGTGACCGCATCCGTGAATTCCGGGTGGCTGGCCAGCAGGCCGTTGAGGAAGAACCCGATCGCGTCGCTGAGCGCTTTGCCGTCGAGGTTCGACAGGGTAGAGGCGACGTTCGCCGGCGGTGCGCCGACAACGGTGCCCGCGAGGTTGAGATCCGGAGCGTAGGTGCGGGCGAGTTGGGCGGCGCCACCGGCCGCCGAGCCGCCTTGTGAGTATCCCCAAATTCCTACCGGCGCATGCGGTGTCGCCGCACCGAAGCGAATGGCGGCGCGTGTTGCGTCGAGCACGGCGTGCGCTTCGGGTACCGGTTGCAGGTAAGTGTGTGCGCCCGGGGTGCCCAGCCCCTCATAGTCGGTGACTACGACCGTGATGCCGCGTGCCAGCAGCGACACGACGTCGAGAATGTATAGGTTGGGCATCGGGGTTCCGGCACCATCGATGGTGATGCCGTCGGCGATCAGTTTCGAGGGGGCGCAATTGTCGCCGGCGCCGATGGTGCCGAAGGTATAGCTGACGAGGGGGCGTGGCCCGGACCCCGACCACGTCGCGGTCGGCTCCAAAATGGTACCGGTGACGGCGACCGGCGCGCCGACGGTGTCGGAGGAGAGATACATGATTCGGGTGGCGGACGCGGCCGGTACCAGGGCCGCCAATGGCGAACCACCCAGCGGGCGGAAGGGTTCGCTGCGGATCAGATCCCCGCTGTTACCGGCGGGCAGCGGATTCGGCGGAAGGTAGAAATCTGCCGCGGTTGCGGTTACCGGTTCCGCCACCACTTGTCCAGCCGACCCGAACATGGCCACCGCAGCGAGCGTGACTGCCGCGGCGGTCACGGCGCGGAAACGACGACGATTCATCCGAACTCTCCTAGGGATATTAGTGATGTGGATCATGACTCTGGCAATCCTCGCTGTAGCACCACCACCTCCCGAACGGGGATTGCGCGGATGAACATCTGCTGAGCAAGCGATGGCGCCGCGGCTCCAGGTATGCCGCGATGAGGTCAGCATTTTCCGGTAGCTTTCGGGGATGAGATGGCAACGGATGCTGAGCATTCCGCGGCGTTCCCACCTGCAGCGCAGGAACAATCGGCGGAGCTGTTTGGTGTCGATCCGGGGATTTCCCCGATGTGATTCCTGGCCAGAGGTTCAATCCAGTGCAGACAGTTGGGTGAGGAAGTCGTGGTGGTCGTAGTGGACGGTGTAGTTCTTCACCCGACCTTCGGCGAGTGTCCAGAATTCTCCCAGGGTGATGTCGAGGGATCGCCCCGTCGGTGGGATGCTCGAGCCGTCCGGCAGCGGGAGGTCTTCCGTGTGCGTCCCGGTCACGCGCAATTCGAAGGCGATCTCGTCGCCATCGACCACAACGCGGCGTGGATGATGGCGGAGGTCGGGAAACGTCGCGAAGAACCCCGCCATCCACAGGCACACATAGGGGGCACCGACCTGAGTGAATCCAGGAGCGACAATCTCGCACTCGGGATCAAGCATCGATTCGACCCGGTCGAAATCGTGCGCATCGACGTAGGCAAAGAAATTCTCTATGAAATCAGAAGTGACAGCAGGGGTGTCGATAGACATCGAGTCAGATCCTTCATGATTGAACACGGTGATGTGTTAATGGATGGGGTTTGTGTACCAATGGTTGGGGCGTGGTCCTGAGCCCGGAAAGGCACTGCGCCGGTCGGTGCGAGGTGGCGTGGGCGGTCCCGTTGCGGACCGCCCACGCGGCGTCACAGACAGGAGGGACACTCTCGCCACGATGATCGAACGTGTTTCCCGGTATCCAGTGTTCAGTCGAACACGATCACCGGTTTGATGACGGAACCCGCGGCGGCTGCCGCGATGGCCTCGTTGATTTCCGGCAGTGTGTAGGTCTCGATCAGTTTGTCGAAGGGGAACTGTCCGTTTTTCCACAGATCGACCAACTGGGGGATGAACTGGTGGGGGTCGACGTCGCCTTCGATGACCCCGGTGAGTGTGCGACCGAGTAGTAGGTGGCCTTGGTCGATCACGATGTCGTTTTCGAGGCCTTGTAGTCCGAGGGTGGCGCAGATGCCTGGGGAGCGCAGCACTGCCAGCGCCTGTTGCACGACGGACTCGAGCCCTACGGCGTCGACGCTGAAATCGACACCGTTGGCGCTGATGTCGGTGACGGCCCACGCGATGTCGTCGATCGCATTGGGGTCGAGGGTGTGGGTGGCGCCGAGTTCGGTGGCCAGGTTCAGACGTTCCGGATTCGGATCGATTGCGATGATCGGTGTGCAGCCGAGCGCTTTGGCCGCCATGAGAGCGCTGAGCCCGACCGCTCCTAGACCGAACACGGCAATGCTCTGCCCGGGTTTTGCCCGTAGGACACTCATTACGGTGCCGGCCCCGGTTTGCAGGCTGCAGCCGAGGGGCCCCAGCAGGTGTAGGGGCAAGGATTCGTCGACCTTGACGGCGTTGCGTACGCTCGCGACGGCGTGGGTTCCGAATGAGGATTGGCCGAACCAGTTGCCGTGGACCGGTTCGCCGTCCCGGCTCATGGTGGTCGAGCCGTCCAGGCGTGTGCCGAAGTAGTTCAGCGCCGCGAACAGCTCGCAGTAGGCCGGCCGACCCGAGGTGCATTGAGTGCACGTTCGGCAGGAGTCGAAGCTGACCACGACGTGGTCACCGGGTACGAGGGTCGTCACCTCGGCCCCGACCTCTTCGACGATCCCGGATGCTTCGTGGCCGACCACCGCCGGCAAGGGCAGGGGAACACCGCCACGCAGAGCGGTGAGGTCCGTGTGGCAGATCCCGACGCCGGCGACGCGGATCCGGATCTCGTCCTCGGCGAGCGGACCGACCTGCACATCGACAACCGTGAGCTTCTCGTCCGGCGCCTCGAACAGCGCGACACGTGCGTGGGTCATCGGTCCACCGCCGACTGGGCCGCGGGCAGGACGAGGTCGTACACCTTGCGATCGAGGGAGCGTGAGAGGTCGACGTGGACGAACTTCTCCTCGGTGTACTCGTCGAGCGCGTGGGGTCCGAGTTCGCGGCCGTTCCCGCTCTGCTTGTAACCGCCGAAGGGGTAGAGAGCGTTGACCATGTGCCAGTCGTTGATCCAGACGGTGCCCGACTCGATTCGCGCCGCGACGTCGAGTGCAGCCTCGAGGTCTTCGCTCCACACCCCGGCCGACAATCCGTACTCGGAGTCGTTGGCGATCGCGACGGCGTCGTCGACGGTGCGGTACTTCAGAACCGACAGGACGGGACCGAAGATCTCCTCACGGGCGATGCGCATGTCGGGCGTGACATCGGTGAAGATCGTCGGGCGCACCCAGTTCCCCTGCTCGAACTGCGCTCCGGTGGGCGGTTCACCGCCGAACGCGAGGGTTGCGCCCTCCTTCTGGCCGATTTCGATGTAGTCCAGAATCCGGGCATGTTGCTCCGCGGAGATGACCGGGCCGATGTCGGTGTCGAACTCAGACGGGTCGCCGACCTTGATGGTCGCCGCCCGCTGAACCAGGCGGTCGACGAATTCGTCGTGCAGGCTCTCGGGCAGCAGCAACCGGGTTCCCGACTCGCACGCCTGACCGGCGTAGAGGAAGCAGGCGAAGAGTGCCCCGTCGACCGCGGAGGCGATGTCGGCGTCGGCGAGCACGATGTTCGGTCCCTTGCCGCCGAGCTCGAGGGTGACCTTCTTGATGTTCTCCGCGGCGAGCTTGCTGATCTCCCGGCCGACCGCCGTCGACCCGGTGAAGGCGATCTTGCGTACGTCCGGGTGGGCGGCGAGACGGGCTCCGACTTCTTCACCGGCACCGGTGACGATGTTGAGGACACCTTTCGGCAGCCCGGCTCGTTCTGCGGACTTGGCCAGTTCGAGCAGGGTGAGGGGCGTCTTTTCGTCGGGCTTGAGCACGATGGTGTTGCCGGCCGCCAGGGCGGGACCGAGTTTCCACACAGCAAGCAGCAGCGGGAAGTTCCACGGCACGATGCCGCCGACCACACCGATCGGTTCCCGGCGCACGATCCCGGATGCCAGTGTGGGGTAGGACAATTGCGGACCGGATCGTTCGAATTCGTAGGTGCGGGCCAGGTCGGCGAAGTACTGCAGGTGCGAGATCGAATACCCGACGTGGAAGGCCATTGCCTGGCGGATGGTGACGCCGTTCTCCTTGACGTGCAGAGCGACCAGTTCGTCCATGCGCTCGGACAGGTCGGCGACCATCGCCGACAGGATGTCGGCGCGTTCGTCCGGCGTCTTCGAGCGCCACTCGCCCCGGGCGTGGGCGGCTTGGGCTGCGGCGACCGCCTGGTCGAGGTTCTCGACGGAGCCGCGGGCGGCGGTGGCGACCAGTTCGCCGTTCGCGGGGTCGATGATGTCGAACGTGCGGTCGGTATCGACCCAATGACCGTCGATGAACTGGGTGTAGTGCGGTGTGGCTGTCATGCGATGTCCTTGCTCGGGTGCCGGGGGATCAGCTGTGCTGGGCGTCTTTCTCGGCGACCAGGTTCTTGTAGATCGGGAACAGCGGCTTGGAGATCGGAATCAGCTTGAGGATCTTCGACACCGGGCCCTTGGCCTTGACCTGGCCCTTGGCCAACCCCACCGCCACGTTGTACTCACCGCGCCAGAACTTGTTGCCGTTGTCGGCGGACATCGCCAACCGGACGTCCGGGATGAGGTCGTTTTCGCCTTCGATCACCTCGATGCCTTCTGGCTTCAGTGCGACGGTGATCGACGAATCGGGGTTGGTGTAGTCGAGTCGGAGGATGATGTCGGCTTCCTTGAGCGCCGGGCCGGCGGTCGGTTCGTCGTTGGCTGCGCGGAAGACTCCACCCAGGTAGCGGTAGACCTCGGCGGCGTCGGTGAAGTAGCTCATGGTGGTGTCCCTTTCGGATGGGTAGTGGTGTGTGCTGACCGGATTGGAGTCAGACCGATCGGCTGCGGCCCGCCCAATGGGGTGCGCGTAGATCGCGTTTGAGGATCTTTCCTGTCGCGTTGCGCGGCAGGCTCGGAACGATGTCGATGGTGCGGGGCCGCTTGTACCCGGCCAGATGAGCGGCACAGAAGTCGAGCAGTTTGTCTTCGTCGATGTCGGTGCCGCTGTCCGCGACCACGACCGCGCGGACCGCTTCGCCCCATTTGTCGTCGGGGACGCCGATGACGGCGACTTCCGCGACGCCGGGGAACTCACTGACCACGCGCTCCACCTCGGCGGGATAGATGTTCTCGCCGCCGGAGATGATGACGTCCTTGACGCGGTCTTCGACGTAGTAGAACCCATCGGGGTCCCGTCGGCCGGCGTCGCCGGTCTTGAACCACTCACCATCGAAACTGGCGGCGGTGTCCGACTCGCGCTGCCAGTATCCCGTCATCACCTGCGGTCCGCGGATCTGGAATTCGCCGACCTCACCGACGGGCACTTCGTCCCCGAAGGCCGGATCCACCACCCGGACCTCGACACCCTCGATCGGTTGGCCTGCTGCGCGGAGGCGTTCGGGCCGGGCGGAATCGCGGTGGTGCTGCGGCCCGAGTACACAGAACACTCCGGACGCCTCGGTCATGCCGTAGACCTGGTAGAAGTCGACGTCGAAGGTGCTCATCGCCTCTCGGAGCAGGGCTTCGGGCATGGGTGATCCGCCGTATCCGAGGCAGCGCAGCGACCGGAAGTCCAGTGCGGACACACCCGGAACCTGCAGGAAGAACCGGATGACAGCGGGGACGAAGAACGCATGGGTGACCGACTGGCGGATGATCTGATCCAGAACCATCGCGGGAACGACCTCACGCACGAGGACCGTCTCCGCGCCCTGCGACATCGCGGCCAGCGCCCAACTGGTGCCGCCCACATGAAACAGCGGCATGGCCACCATGTTCACGCTGTCCCGGGCGAAGCCGAAGGCAGCGCTGGCCGCAATGCTGTGCGCGCCCACGGAACGGTGCGTCAGCATGGCCCCTTTCGGGTGCCCGGTGGTGCCGGAGGTGTAGAGCTGCAGGAAGCAATCCTCCGGATGGGTTGGATGAGCAGTCTCGCGCGGCGGGGCCTTGCCGAGCCATGCCTCGTACTCGTCCGCCTCACCACCGAGCACGATGATGGTGCGCACGTGGTCGAGGTTCGGCTTGATCGTGTCGATGACATCGACGAATTCGGCGCCGAGGATCAGCAGTTCGGCACGGCTGTCGTTGATGACGTAGGCCAATTCGGACGGTGCGAGGCGGTAGTTCAGTACCGCGTTCACCGTTCCGGCCACGGCGCACGCCAGCGTGGTCTCGAGGCTGGCGGGGTGATTCTTGTCCAGGAACGCGACCCGGTCACCGGGCGCCAGCCCGAGTGCGGACTGTGCTGCGGCGTTACGCCGCACCCGGTCCGACAACTGTTGCCACGTCCACGACTCTTCCTCGAATCGCAGCGCGACTCGGGTGGGATCCTGCGATACCCAGTATGTGATCGGGTCGAAGACATGGTGGATGGGTGAAGCCATCAGGCACCTCTCGAGGGGGATTGTTCAGTCCATTTCGCCCGGCTCAACTAGTGACCGTACGCACGGTCAGTAAAGCAGAATCGTGACGTGCAGCACAAGGGGTCACCGAAGAATTTGGCCGGAAGAACCGAATATGGAGAGCTCTCGCCTCCGGGGCTATCCAGTCGGGGCGCTGTGCCGAGTGCCCAGTGGGGACACTTATCGGAAGGAATGTGATTTCTGTTCGTAAATCCTTGCCACGCAAAGAGGTCCGGATCGTATGCGCGTTGATCCCAGGGTCGGTGCGCATGCATATGCGCGGCCGCCTGACTACTCATGGCCCTGGTATTCAGCGACCCGACCCGGTGCAGGAGTTCCGCGTGGCGGGAGAGAGTCTCGACACGGATGGGCCCAGCACCGAGTGGTGACCGATGCCCCTTTTCCCCGCTAGGTGCCGCTGAACTGGCGGGCGTGGTCCACCGTCGTCGTGGCGCGAGCGTTGGTCTCGCCGCGACGCGGTGTAGTGGTCAGGATGCAGGGAGCCCGCTGCCGGATTCGGCGGACGCTTCGAGCAGGCACTGCCGCGCAGTCTGGGCGGCCAGGCCCTTCGGATCCGCCAACGCCGGAAGCGCTGCGCGACGGACCAGGAGGCTGCCCAGCACGAGATCGACCAGTGCTGCCCCGACCTCTTCGGCGGATTCGTCACCGCTCGGGTCGAACCAGGTGTAGGCCCATTGCGCGGATCCGAACATCAGCAGTGACTGAATCCGCAGATCCGTTTTTCGAAGCCGTCCCGCGGCGATTCCGGCTTCGATCACGTCACGCACCAACTGGATGTATTCGGCGCGTAGTTCGAGTCCCTCGGTGTCGATATCGAGCGCTGCCAGGCGCATGACCTCGCGCTGGAACGCGATCGTGGCGTCGCGGTCGTGCTCTTGGTAGAGGATGAACGCGAACAGCAGTCCCGCGAGTTGCTGCTCGGGATGATCGAGTTTGCCGATCAGTAGCTTCGCTTCGGTGAGGCGGCGGCGCATGTAGGACGTGTGCAGGGCGGCGAGCAGGCGATCCTTGGTGCCGTAATGATGGACGATCGTGCCCTTGGAGATCGACAACTCGTTGGCAATGTCGCTCAGGTTCGTCCCGTCGTAGCCGAACTGCGCGACGTTGTGCGTGAAGACCTCGAGGATCTCGTTGGCTTTTCCGGCCAGCCGGGTACCGGCCTTTGCCATCGCGCTACCTCCACCTCGTTCACGGTCCTGATTGTGCAGTCAGTCTAAGCGCTGTGTGATCAGTCGTGGATTCGGCGCACCGTCGATGTGATGGTCAGGTGGCGAGAACGAACATGGGAATCGCTTCACCGTCGACAAATTCGGTGATGCGCAACCGCACCGGTGTGCATACCGGGACGTCGGACGCGGTGGCGACGTCGAGGATGCGGCTGGCAAGCCACGGTCCTTCTCGGAGCTCGACCAGCGCAAGGACGGTGGGCTCGGGCGCACTCGCGTGGTCGACGACTGCGGACACCACCACCCCGTCACCAGTGGAGCCGACCCACGTGAGCTCGTCGCTGTGGCATGAGCTGCAGCTGAGGGTGTCGGGCCGGCCGATATGCCCACAACGGGTGCATGACCGCAAGATCAACCTGCCCTCCCGGAGGGCATCGAAGTACGGTGCCGAGGTCTCGTCCCGGACGGCGGAAAATTTCATCGTGTTCCTTCTCCGTTGCTGGTGTTCACGCCGAGTTGGTGGCGAGAACCAGGGTGCCGTGGTGGTCGAGAATGCCGCCGTTGCCGCTGACGATGGCGGTGGCGTGCTCACGGATCTGCCGTCGGCCGCCTTCTCCTCGCAGTTGCGTGAGGGCTTCTATCAACGGGGTCATGCCCCACAGATAGAAAGAGGACAGTTGCCCGCCGCCCGTGTTGGTGGGCAGGGTGCCGCCGGGGGCGAGTGCCCCGCTGGCGGCTAGTTCCCCGGCTTCGCCCTTACCGCAGAATCCGTAGTCCTCGAGCGTCACCAGGAGGGTGTAGGTGTAGCAATCGTAGATTTCCCGCAGGTCAATGTCGTCGACGGTCATTCCGGCCATCCTCAACGCCGCCGGCCCGGATATGGCGGCGCCGGTCACGAGGCCGAAATCGCTGTCACGTTCGAGGACGTATCCCGGGTGGGCTTGGCCCCACCCGGGGACGTACACCGGGGTATTCGGTAGATCCCGGGCTCGCTCCGGGGTGGTCACCACGACTGCGGCACCACCGTTGGAGACGAGGCAGCAGTCGAGCAGATGTAGCGGTTCGACCACCCATCGCGACTGGTGGTACTCGTCCAGGGTCAACGGTGACCGCATCTGGGCCACCGGATTGTCGAGTGCCCACGCCCGCTGAGACACCGCCACGGCGCCGAGGTGGGAGGAGGTGAGCCCGTAGTGGTCCATGTAGCGGCGAGCGGCCAGTGCGTAGCGGTGATTGACGCTGGTGAACCCGGCTGCGGTCTCCGCGCTGCGGAACCCCGTCGCCGTCAGGGAGCTTGCCCGGTACGCGTGCGCTCCGCCGGTGTTCTGCTTCTTGGGGTCGTCGGCGAACACACACACCACCGTCTCGGCTTCGCCGGACAGCACCGCCTTCGAGGCCTGGGCGATCATGATGGCGGCCGAGGCGCCGAAAGCATTGATCTCGCTCAATAGTCGCAAGTTCTCGAGCCCCAGAGTGCGGGCGAGGGTCAAATTCAGATCGGTGCCCGCGCGGGCGTTGACCAGCAGTCCGTCGACGTCGCCGAGGGACAGTCCGGCGTCGGCGACAGCCAACCGGACCGCCTCCGCGGCGAAACCACGCGCGGTCTTCCCGAACACCTTGCCCACTTCGGTGAGGCCGTATCCGACGATGGTGGCGTTGCGCTCTGGCATCGACCCTCTTTTCTGCAGTGTGTCCGGGTGCCCTTGTGTCAGCGGCCCGCGTCGAGCGCCGCGTCCTTGTGCTGGCGAGTGCGCGCGTAGTCGAGCGCTTGCTCCCAGCTCGCACTCTTGGCGATCAGGGCACGATATTTCATGATGTGGGTCTGGTGGTCGAGGGCCAGCGCGCCCACGACCCGGTCGCCGCGCCGGTAGAGCGCCACGAACTGGCCGTCGTCGAGATGTCCGGTAACAACGCGTATTTCGTCGGCCTCGGGCACTCCCACGAACTGAATTCGGGTGTCGTACCAGTCGGACCAAAAATACGGCACGGTGCTGTACGGCTTCGCGGCTCGTGGGTCGAGTGCGTTGCGGACGGCGAGGGCTCCCTGCTCGGCGGCACTGGTCCAGTGCTCGAGCCGCATGGATGCCTCGAAGAGCGGATTGTGCCAGCGGGCGACGTCGCCGGCGGCGTAGACCCCCGGCAGCGAGGTCGCCATGGTTTCGTCGCAGACGACACCGCGGTCGAGAGTGATACCCGAGGTCTCGAGCCACTCGGTGGCGGGGTCCGCACCGACGCCGACCACGACCAGATCTGCCTCGAGAGTTGATCCATCCGACAATTGCACCGCCTCGACATGTCCGTTGCCGAGCACCTTCTCGACCCCGACGCCGCAGCGCAGATCCGTTCCGTTGCGCCGGTGAAGGTCCGCGCACGCACGGCCCATGTCCGTACCGATCGCGCGCACCAGGGGAACCGGCAGCGACTCCACCACGGTGACATCCAGGCCTCGTTTTCGTGCCCCCGAGGCAACCTCGGAGCCGATGAATCCGGCACCGACGACCACTGTGCGAGCCCGGTTGTCGAGGGCGGCGCGGACGGTGACCGCGTCGTCGAGTGTGCGTAGCGTGACGACGCCGGCCATCGCGGCCGTGCCCGGCAGCATCCGCGCCGACGATCCGGTCGCGATGACGGCGATGTCGTAGGGCAGTGAGCCGTGCGAGGTGTGAATCACTTTCTCGCTCGGGTCGAGCCGGGTGGCGACGGTGCCGAGACGCAGGTCGATTCCCGCGTCGTCGAGGGCGCTGCGGGCACGGAAGGTGGTGTCCGGAGGGGTTGGTCCAGGGTCGAGGTACGCCTTCGACAACGGGGGGCGGTCGTAGGGCAGGTGTTCCTCGGCGCCGACGAGGGTCACCGATCCGGTGAATCCCGCCTTGCGGGCTGCCTCGGCGGCACGCAGACCCGCCAACGACGCCCCGACCACCACGAGATTCTGCTCGGGCATGGTCTCAGTCCTCGACAAGGGCGAGTGCCTCGGTCGGGCACCCTTCGATGGCGGCACGGACATCATCGATGTCGCGGTCATCGGTGTGCTCGCGCAGCACCAGCAATTGGCCGGGATCGTCGATTTCGAAGTAGTCCGGGGCGAGGGATTCGCAGATTCCGAGGCCGGTGCACTTGGTGCGGTCGACGCAAAGCTTCATGACGTGGCCTTTCCGAGGTGAACGGGAAGCTTCTTGATCCCATTGATGAAGTTCGACCGGAAACGGTCCGGCGGCCCGGTGACCTGCCAGTGCGGGAACCGCGCGAACAGAGTTTCGAGCAGCACCTTCGCCTCGAGGCGCGCGAGGCTGTTACCCAGGCAGAAATGGGTGCCGGCGCCGAAGGCAAGGTGATTGGCAGCGCCGCGGTCGATGCGGAACGTGTCCGGGTCGTCGAATTGTGCTTCGTCCCGGTTGGCCGAGACGTAGAACATGACCACCTTCTGTCCCTCGTGCAGCTGTTTGCCGCCGAGTTCGGTCTCCCGGGTCACCGTGCGCCGGAATTGCATGACGGGGGAGTGGAACCGCAGCACTTCTTCGATGGCCTTCGGCAGCAACGCCGGGTCGGTGGCCAGCTTGCTGCGCTCGTCCGGGTGCTCACTCAGCGTGAGGACAAAACCGGTCAGCAGGTTGCGCGTCGTTTCGTTTCCAGCGATGACCAGCAATTGGAAGAAGCGGTTGAGCTCTTCGGTCGACAGGCGGGCACCATCGACTTCGGCATTGACGATCAGTGACCACACATCGGAGCCGGGTTCGGCGCGCTTGGCCTTGGTGTGTGCGTTGGAATACTTGAACATTTCGATGAACGCAGAGAGGAAAGCCTCGCGCCCTCCATAGGAGGGGTCGTCGAGCCCGACCATCCGATTGGTCCAGTCGTAAAGCAGGTGCCGATCTTCCGACGGCACACCGAGGACGTCGGCGAGGACCCGCAGCGGCATCTCCGCCGAGACATGCTCGACGAGGTCGATCTCACCGTCGTCGGGCAACGCATCAACGATGGCGCGGGCGTGATCAGCGATGCTGTCGAGCATCCCGCGCACCATCTTCGGAGTGAACACCTTGCTGACGATCGACCGCATCTGCGAGTGGTCCGGGGGATCGAGGTTGAGCATCATCTGCTGCAGGGCCGCAAGATCCTGGGGCCGCTGATCACGCAGGAACGACGCGCCCTTGTGCGAGGAGAAGATGTCCGGATTCTTCGAGACCGTCATCACGTCGTCGTAGCGGGTGACTGCCCAGAAACCGGGGCCGCCGGCGAAACCCTCACCGGCAGGCTCCTCGATCCACGCCACCGGCTCGTGGCGACGGAGGTCGGCGAAGACCTCATGGGGAACTCCGTGAATGTACGCGTCGGGACTTCCGAGATCGGTGTGCAGGGCCGATAACGTCATGGCGTTTCCTTCGGGGCAGGGAGGAAGGGATGGACGAGCAGGAATCAGTACTTGACTGACCGTACGTACGGTCTATGGTAGGGAGTAGCTGTCCGTGGGTCAAGACCGGCTCGGTTCCGCAGTTCGGCCGACGGCGCAGCGGAACGACACTGATTCCCTCACCGCCAGGACGGACCTGCCATGCACAGCACCATGCAAGATGTCGACCTTCTCGTGTCGGATTTGTTCCTGCACGGGCTTCGCACGCATCCGGAGAGTTCGGTTCTGCACTATCAGGGCGGCGAGGTGCTGCGTCTGTCTTTTCGCGAATTCGGTTCCAAGGTAACTTCTCTCGCGGCAGGTCTGCGCCGCCTCGGCGTGTCCGGGGACGATGTGGTTGCTACGTTGTGCTGGAACAGCCCGGCGCATCTGGCTGCCTATTTCGCGGTTCCGGGAATGGGGGCGGTGTTGCACACACTGAATCTGCGACTGCACGATGATCAGATCGTCTTCATCGCCAATCACGCGGCGGACAAGGTGATCCTCGTCGATGCCGATCTGGTACCCCAGTTGCAGCGGATCATCGACCGCCTCCCCACCGTGGAGCACGTGATCATCGCGGGCGAGGCGGACCTGACCGTTCCCGCCGGTGTGCAACTGCACTGCCTCGACGACGTGCTGGATACCGAGACCGACTTCCGGTGGCCGCGCCTGCCTGAACGCAGCGCCGCCGCGCTCTGCTACACCACCGGCACCACCGGCGACCCGAAAGGCGTTGCCTACAGCCACCGGTCGATTTACCTACACAGCCTGCAGATCTCCACCGGCAGCGCCTTCGGATTCTCCGACGCCGACCGGGTCCTGCCGATCGTGCCGATGTTCCACGCCAACGCCTGGGGCTGGCCGCACGCCGCCTGGACAAGCGGGGCCGACATCATCCTCAACGACCGGTACCTCCAGATCAACCACCTGGCCCGCATCATCACCGACCTCGCGCCCACGGCTGCCGCGGCCGTGCCGACACTGTGGACCGGCCTCGACGAATACGCCCGCACGAACGCAGCCGACCTCACCAGCCTGCGGCTCGCCGTGTCCGGTGGCTCACCTCTCTCGGCCGCACTGGTACGGAGCATGGCGACCCACCACGGCGTCGCGTTGACGCAAGGGTGGGGCATGACCGAGACCAGCCCACTGCTCACCTTCTCCCGCCCACCCCGCAACACACCCGACACCGACCTCGCACAGTGGGCGAGCCTGACGGGGCGCATCGTCCCCGGAGTGCAGGCACGCATCGTCAGCGAAACGGGCGACGAGTTGCCATGGGACGGCCGGTCCGTCGGCGAAGTCCAGTTGCGCGGCGCGACGATCGCGGGCACCTATTTTCGCGCCGCAGCACCGGACAAGTTCGACGACGGCTGGTTGCGCACCGGCGACCTCGGGGTCTTGCACGATGGTGGGTGGATCCAGCTCAAGGACCGACTCAAGGACGGCATCAAGAGCGGCGGAGAATGGATCTCCACGGTCGAACTCGAAGATGCCCTGCTCGAGCACGACGCCATCATCGAGGTTGCTGTGATCGGCGTACCTGACCCGAAATGGGAGGAACGCCCCTTCGTCTGTGTCACCCTGGCCCCCGGCGCGACCGCCACCGCACCCGAACTTCTCGCCTTCCTCGACGGCAAGGTCGCACGCTGGTGGCTCCCCGAACGGTGGGCCTTCGTCGACGCCCTCCCCAAGACCAGCGTCGGCAAGCTCGACAAGAAGGACCTGCGCCGCCGCTACGACGCCGACGAGCTGGCGGTCAACGACCTCCGGACCACCCGGACGGGTGACAGCGTGCTTCCCCCGTCTCGGTAGACGCGACGACCGGATTCACATACCTCGACAACGAACCACACCCATGACGACGAAGTAAGGACAAGCAAACGATGAAATTGGGATTTCACCTGGGCTATTGGTCTACCGCGCCCTCAGACGACGAACGAGCGGCATTCTCCCTTGCGGAGAGTCTCGGCTACGACTCGGTCTGGACTGCCGAGACCTACGGATCCGACTGCTTAACCCCCTTGGCGTGGTACGGCGCCTCAACCAGTACCGTGAAGTTGGGCACCAACATCCTGCAAATGTCGGCGCGGACCCCAGCGGCGACCGCCATGGCGGCGATGACACTGGACCACCTGTCTCGAGGCCGCTTCATCCTGGGTCTGGGCGTCTCGGGGCCACAGGTCGTCGAGGGATGGTACGGGCAGCCGTATCCTCGACCACTCGCTCGCACAAGAGAATACGTCGAACTCGTCCGTAAGTTCGTGCGACGAGACGAACCCGTGAGTCACGATGGTTTGTTCTACCAACTCCCGCTGCAAGGTGGCTCCGGCCTTGGAAAGCCACTTCGGTCCATGATCCACCCCATTCGTCCCGAGATCCCGATCTATCTCGGGGCCGAGGGGCCCAAGAACATCGCACTCGCCGCCGAGATCGCCGATGGGTGGCTGCCGATCTTCTACTCGCCCCGAATGGACGACTTCTATCGAGCAGCGCTCGAGGAAGGATTCTCGAAACCCGGGGCCCGCCGATCTCTGAACGATTTCGACATTGCCGCGACGGTCCCCATCGTCATCGACGACGACATCGAGAAGGCAGCCGACGTTGTCCGGCCCAACATCGCTCTCTATGTCGGTGGAATGGGTGCCAAGGAAGCCAACTTTCACAATCAAGTGTTTGTGCGCATGGGTTACGAAGCGGAATGCGCGCACATTCAGCGTCTTTACCTGGAGGGGCGCAAATCTGAAGCAATAGCATCGGTGCCCCTGGCCATGGTCGAGGATGTCGCCCTTGTCGGATCACGAGACAAGATCAAAGAAGACCTCGTTCGATGGGAGAAGACGGCGGTCAAAACGCTGCTGCTTCAAGGCCTCGGTTACTCCTCGATCGAGGCGGTTGCAGAACTACTCGCGTAATGAGACGTGCAGCACGCGATGGAGCAGGGTAGCGCCCCGGTGGTCGAAAAGTGATGACCACATGTCCGACGAACTCCGAATCATAGTGTTGCTCAACTGCTTTACGTGACGGCCGCAGTGGGTGTCGTGACGACGATGGGGGATGGGCTCGCGCCGAGATCTCCTGGGCGTCCCTCATCGCGAATTCGTTGAGGAGGTGCTCGACGCGTCCTCGTAGTTCCGCACGATATCGAAACGCATGGACCTGGTCTAGCGAGCTCGCCAATTGCTATTGACCGTACAGGCGGTCAGCTGTACGTTCTGGTTACCGCACCGAACAGAGGGAGCTTTCCGATGCGCATCGAAGCCGCAGTGCTGCGCCACCACGACGCACCGTTCGAGATCGAGACGGTGGAGTTGGCCGACCCGACCGGTGGCCAACTACGGGTTCGCATCACCGGTGTCGGGTTCTGTCACACCGACGTTCTACCCAGGGACCCGTCGTTCCTGGCTCAGCCGCCGATCGTGGTCGGCCACGAGGGGGCCGGAGTCGTCGAGGAAGTCGGCGCTGGTGTCACCGGCATCGAGGTCGGCGATCATGTTCTGTTGTCTTTCGATTCCTGTGGGCTGTGCGAGAACTGTGTGGATGGGCACCCGGCGTATTGCTTCGCGTTCTTCGCGCGCAATCTGTCAGGCCGTGGCCCCGATGGCCCCGGCCCTCTCACCGACCTGAGCGGCAACGCCATTGCGTCACGGTGGTTCGGTCAGTCCTCCCTGGCCACCCACGCGGTCGTCAGTGCTCGGAACGTCGTAGTTGTCGACAAGGATCTGCCCCTGCACCTGATGGGGCCGCTCGGCTGCGGGATCCAGACCGGCGCCGGGTCCGCGCTGATCGCCCTGAAAGTCGGTACGGGGCACACGTTCGCCGTCTTCGGGGCCGGAGCGGTGGGTCTGTCCGCAGTCATGGCCGCCCGGGTCGCCGGCGCCTCCCGGATCGTCGCGGTCGACCTGCACACGAACCGACTCGACCTCGCCCTCGAACTCGGCGCGACGGACGTGATCGAGGGGGAAACGGACGACGTGGCCCGCCAGATCCGGAAGTTGACCGGTGGCGGCGTGCACGCCGCCCTCGACACCACCGGGGCCCCGCAGGTCATCGCGTCGGCGATCGACAGTCTCCGGCCCACCGGAACCGTCGGTCTCGTCGGCGCCGCAACCCGCGAACTGGTCCTCGCCCCGGCCGCGCTGGCAGCCGGGAAGAACATCATGGGAATCCTCGAAGGCGACGCCGTCCCGCAGCTGCTGCTGCCCCGCCTGATCGAACTCTGGCGCCAGGACCGGTTCCCGTTCGACCGGCTGATCCGCACCTACCCGTTCTCCGAGATCACCGCCGCCGAGGCGGACGCCGCCAGCGGCGCGACCATCAAACCGGTCCTCCTCCCGCATCCCTGACCGCGCACCACGACGACCGAGGTACCCCACATGAAGTACACCCGCTCGCAGCTGTTCATCGACGGCCGATGGCACACGCCGTCCACCTCCGACCGCATCACGGTCATCTCGCCGACGACCGAGGAACCCGTCGGGTCGGCGCCGGACAGTACCCCCACGGACGTCGACGCCGCGGTCCACGCAGCCCGCCGCGCCGTGCGTGCACCCCAGTGGTCCGCGCTGGATCCGGCCGAACGTGCCGACGTCCTAAGGCGATTTGCCGATGCGCTCGACCGCCGGGGGAAGGACACAGCCGCCATCGTGACCGACGAGAACGGCATGCCGGCAGCGATAGCTCTGGCGGCGGAGGGTAGCGGCCCGGCAGCAACGCTCCGGTACTATGCCGATCTCACCGAGAAGACACCCGTCGAGACCCCGCGGATCGCCGCAAACGGTAGGTCCACCACGATCGTGCGTCGCGAGCCGATCGGCGTTGTTGCCGCGATCATTCCGTGGAACTTCCCCCAGTCGCTGACCATGTTCAAGCTTGCCCCGGCACTCGCTTCCGGATGCACCGTGGTCCTCAAACCCGCACCCGAAACCGTGCTCGACGCCTTCCAACTCGCCGACGCGGCCGAAGAAGCCGGGCTGCCCGGCGGTGTGCTGAACATCGTGACCGGCGGCCGAGAGATCGGTGCCTACCTGGTTAGCCACCCCGAAGTGAACAAAGTCGCTTTCACCGGGTCGACCGCCGCGGGCAGGGTGATCGGCGGGACCTGCGGTCGACTGCTGCGACCGGTGACCCTGGAACTGGGAGGCAAGAGCGCCGCCATCATCCTCGACGACGCGGACCTGGTGAGTGTCGCCAGGGGACTGTCGTGGGCGAGCCTGCTCAACAACGGCCAGACCTGCCATCTGTCCTCTCGAATCCTCGCCCCCCGATCCCGTTACCGCGAAACAGTCGACGCGGTCGCACACCTCGCGTCGGAGCTCGTGGTCGGGGATCCATCCGACCCCGCCACCCGGGTGGGACCCTTGGTGTCCGAGCGCCAACGGCGCAGCGTCGAGGCCTACATCGACACGGGTAAACGAGAAGGAGCCACCGTCGCCGCCGGAGGCGGCCGGCCGAAACACCTCGACCGGGGATGGTTCGTCGAACCGACCGTGTTCGCCGACCTCGACAACTCGGCAACCGTCGCGCGGGAAGAGATTTTCGGACCGGTCCTGACCGTCCTGCCCTATGACGACCTCGACGACGCCGTCGCAATCGCCAACGACTCCGAGTATGGGCTGGGCGGAACGGTCTGGACCTCCGACCCCGACAAAGGCCTCGACCTGGCCCGTCGGATCGAGACCGGCAGCGTGGGTGTGAACTTCTTCGATCTCGACATCGGCGCCCCGTTCGGCGGAGTCAAAGCCAGTGGGCTCGGCCGTGAACTCGGACCGGAAGGTTTGGACGCCTACGTCTCGCCGAAATCGATCTACACCCGCTGAACAGCACACCGGGTGCAGCGCATCAATTGCACTGTTCCGCAGTACGCGCTGCACCTGCAGCCCGTCCTTACAGGTTGAATGATGATGGACGACTAGGCTTCTCGTGTCACGTATCACG
Organism: Rhodococcus sp. G6(2025); assembly: GCF_058628105.1. Classification (NCBI taxonomy): domain Bacteria; kingdom Bacillati; phylum Actinomycetota; class Actinomycetes; order Mycobacteriales; family Nocardiaceae; genus Rhodococcus; species Rhodococcus sp. G6(2025). Next base: position 4,365,467 of record NZ_CP179750.1, on the reverse strand, counting down.
GGGCGCACGCCAGGAGGAGGTAGAGGTGGCAGTGTCAGACGCAGAAGGTTCAGCGCGGTTGCTCCGACCGCGCGATGACGATGCCCTTCGCGCCGAGCTACGCGTCATCGCAGCGGGCTTCGCGACACCCCCGGTGGTATTCGGCGGCCCCGTCTCCGCGGGAACCCTGAAGATCTCCGAGACACTCGGCACCAGAACTGTCGGGCTGCGCGGCCTGCTGATTTCACCGATGTTGGGACTTGGCGGGCGCGCGATCACCTTGCTTCGGCCCCAGTGGGTCGAGGACTACGCGACGGCACAGACCATTACCCACGACTACGACCGACCCGTCATCAACGAAGGACTGCGATCCATCATCGCGGTACCGGTGGTTGTCGGCGGCGCAGCGCGCGCCATCATGTACGCCGCACTTCGTCAGGCCACCCCGAGCGGGGGTCGAATTCTCGACATACTGACCCGAGCCGGTGACCGACTCGCCACCGAAATCAAAATTCGAGACGAAGTCGACCGACGGGTCGAGTTGATCGACACACTTGTCGATGGTGGGCAGGCACCCACAGCAACGGCGCTGACCGAAGGTATCCGCGAGATCCACTCCGACCTGCGGGCACTGATGCGCACCGCCCCGGACTCAGCACTCGCGACAACTCTGCACGGTCTCGCAGACAAACTCGCCGTTCTATCCCGTGGCGGCGACCTTCCCGCCACCGATATCACATTGTCCGGTCGTGAGGTCGACGTCCTCACCTATGTTGCTCTCGGCTGTACCAATGCCGCAGCCGCGCAACGACTGTCGATCAAACCCGAGACAGTGAAGCACTATCTGCGTGAAGCGATGGGCAAGCTGGATGCCCGCTCCCGGGTCGAGGCGGTGTCTCGCGCCCGCCGACTCGGGCTCCTTCCGTAACCCCCGCGCGGCGCAGCTCCCGAAACCCATCCGCGGGTAATCACACTCTCGCCGCCTATTCTTTCGATCAACGTGACAGTGCCCCACTAGTGCGAAACGGTTGAGCGTCATCTCTTCTGGGATGCGTCCCCTGAGGCGATTTGGGTGCGTGATGTGAAGTCGAGTTGGTGAGGATGCGTTCGACGCGGCCGTCGATGGTGCGTGGAGACAGCACCACGGATTCGACAATGGCACGGTTGCTCGATCCTTCTGCCACTAGGTTCGCGATCTCATTTTCTCGCTTCGTACAGGAGTGATCTTGCGGGTGCGCTGGGGCTTTTCGGACCGACCTTCCCCGCCGAGTGCTAGTGCGACGGCCGCATCGAGTGTCATCGTTGCGTTCCGCCGGGCTACGGCCGCGACTTCCTTTTCTCCGAGGGCCTCTGCCGCGGTCTGCGCTGAGTAGATCGAATCCTCCTGAAGGTGCGGGCCGAACGCCTCGACGCCGGTCCCCAGCCACGCCCAGACTGCGGCCGCGGCACTCGAGAGGGCGGGGCGGTATGAAAATCCGCCGCCGAGGTGGCGATCCAGGACAGTAGTTCGATCGTCAGCGCGGTGCAGATGCTGTCCTTGAAATCTCCTCCGGGCCGGAGCGCCTGCAGAGCGGCGTGTTTCGCCGCTGCTGGTTCACCGGTGCCAGTGACGCAGACCTCTTATCTAAGTAGGGGCCACTGCCTGCGAGTGCAGCCATTGATCGACGACGTCCCACGCTGTCTGCCAGCCGGCGTCGAGCATCATGTCGTGGCCGATCCCTTCCAGCTCGCGGATGGTGGCACCGTACCGGCGGGCGGTCGCCCGCGTGGCGCGGATCGGGACGACACGGTCATCGGTGGTCGCAACCGACAGCACCGGGATGGACGGCGACGGCAGCGGCGCCGGGGTGCGTGCCAGGAGCTGGTACTGCACCAGCGCCGATTCCGGGGTCATCCGCACCATTGCTGCTGCTGCTGACGCCGCGTCCAGTCCGGTGAAGAGCATGTCGGGGCCCAGATGGAGGGGAAGGCCTGCGACGAGGCGCAGTCCCTGGATCGGATCGTGTCGTACCACGGATATGGCCGTTCCAATGGCGGGGTGGGCTGAGATGCTCGCGAGCAGGACCGCGGCCGCGGGCTTGATCACGGGCAGGGCGTGCTGGACGATGAGACCGCCGAGCGAATGTCCGATGAGGACGCCCTTCCCGTCCGCGATCGACGTCGCGGCGCGGACCGTGTCAGCGACATAATCGCGCAGCCGCGCCCCGGCGACGCTGCCTTCGCTACCACCGTGGCCTCGGAAGGAGAGCGCGTAGGCCTGGTGACCGGCGGCGGCTGCTGCTTCCAGCCAGTTGTGCCAGCACCATGCGCCGTGTCCGAGGCCATGCACGAAGAGCAGCGGTGAACGGTCGGCGACACCGGTCGCGGGGGCGTGCACGATTTCGAGCGCGGGTTCCATGCCGGTCGCGGGAAGCATCATCGTCTTCATGGGCTGGTCTCTATTCGATCCGGCACTGCGGTGGTGTGTCACACCGCGGGCGTGTGGGAGGCCGGGCGGGACGTGCGTCGGCCTCGATGTTGTCTGGCTCAGCCGCCGTCGAGTGCGGTCCGGGTGAGCGGGGAGCCGAACTGGCTGAGCTCAGTGTCCGGACATGCCACCGTGCACGGAGCGTGGTGCCGGTGCTGTAGGAGGAGGAGGCGGGGCTGGCAAGGAACACCACGGCGGCGTCGAGTTCATGTTGCATGCGCGAGGCGTCCCGATGGGCTGTGCCGGCTGATGAACGGCAGCAGTACTTTTCGCGGCGTGCTGCAGCTGCGCTCGTACGGCCTCCGAGTTCGCTACACCGCGGTGCTCGTCCTCGACGGCGAGCACTATGGCGCGGATGAATTCTGCGGTCCGGTTGGCGAGTTGAGCCGCGACCGGATCGGGGCTGAGTTCAATGGGCATTGGTTTCTTCCGTTGTGCGGGTCAGTCTCGAATGGAACCCGACGCGGACCACGAGCTGGTGTCGATCGGCGAGAAGTCGGTGTCCTTGTCATCGAGTCGCCTCATGCGCGCTTCTCGGCGGGCTTCAAGGATGTGGTCCTCGAGTGGCGTAGTGAACACGTTCTCGACCAGGGTGTACTCCGCCGCCAACCGTCCGACGGGGTTGAGGGCCGCCGTATCGATGCGCCCGCGGTCGAGGTACAGATCGTCACGGATGTGGAATCGTTCGACGACACCGAAGACGATGTGATCGTCGAGGTCGCCGATGGGAATGATCCGTTCGAGGGTGCACTCGAAGGAGATCGGGGCGCCCGCGACCCGGGGAGGCTTCACCAGTTGGGATGGCGCCTTCTCCAGTCCGACCGCGTCGAATTCATCTACGTTGCTGGGGAATTCCGCCGCGGTGCGATGCATCTGGTGTGCATGCGGCAAGGACACCAGGTTCGTGCAGAACTCGCCGGTGTCGCGAATGTTCACGAAGGTGTCCTTGAGATGGCCATCGGAGCGGGCCTGCATGGACAGCGATACCATCGGTGGCTTGCGGCCGACGGCGGTGAAGAACGAGATGGGTGCCAGATTCGCGACGCCATCGGTGGAAACCGTGCTCACCCAGCCGATCGCGCGGGGCAGGATGCTGCCGATCAAGAGCTTGTAGGCGGCTGTGGGGTCCAAAGTGGACCCGTCGATGATCATCAATAATTCCTATCGTCGGATTCGCTGTACCTAGGGCTGTGACCTGTCCAGGGGTCCGGGCATTTCCCGGCTCACCCTTTTGCTGAGCGTGCCGATCCCCACGCGGCTCCGGGGTTCACCCGGTCCGGATACTTCTCGAGCAAGAGTTGGTAGAGCTCCGGCGTGGTCGAGGCGATTGCGGCCAGTTCCTCGAAATCCCGGATGTATCGTTTCGTCTGCTCGATGATCTCCGGGCCGTCGCCGCGAGCGGGATTCTTGTGGCCGGCCACGACGGAGACGGGTTCCAAGGCGGCTAGGGCGTCCAGCGCGGCAATCCACGCTTTTCGCCCTTCGGCCGGCGACTCGGCGAGGTAGAGATGCACGTCGTTGTATGCGGCGTCGCCGGCCACCACCAATCCGATCGACGGCACGTACAACGCGGTCGTGTCGTCGGTGTCGGTGTGGCCGAGTTCGATGATTTGGATCTCCTCGCCCTCGAGCTCGAAGGTGGTCCCGGCTACGGGCTCGGGCAAGACGAATCGATCCGGGATCTGCCCCGGGAACCGGGACCTCCAGAACGACTCGACGAACTCCGGCGCGCACTGTTGCCGAGCGTGCGCCACGACGGCGGGGGTGGCGATCGCGCGAGCTCGGGGGAAGCGCTCGAGGAGGGTGGACAGTCCGAACCAGTGGTCACCGTGGCCGTGGGTGACGTAGATCGTCGTGAGGTTCTTGCCGCTGGCCGCCACCCAGTCCGCCAGGTGGCGTGCCTGCTCGACGGTCATCAAGGGGTCGACGAGAACGGCGTCGGATTCGCCGCTGATGAGTGTCGAGGTGATCGGTGACCACCACCGGCGGTCGAGGCCGGGGGGAAGATCGGGGATCGCGGTCGGGATGGACGGGGCGACGTGGACGTCGTAGGACAGTGTCGGCATGGTGGAGTCCTCTCAGCGGCCCTGGAACGGCATCGCGGGGCGTGGCGCGCCGGATCGCAACGCGTTGATCGCGGCGGGAATCGCCACGCGGGTGTCGTCGGTTCGGAACAGGGGCAGTGCGATGTCGAACATGGTTTCGTCGGCCGCTGCGACGCCGCCGATCGCCCAGGTGCGCAGCAGCGCCTTGTGCGCCGCGTGTGCCTTCGTCGGTCCCTGCGCGAGCTTGCGTGCGAAAGATGTTGCGGCGTGGTCGAGTTCGTCGTCCGGCACGATTTTGTTGACCACCCCGAAGCGCTCCATCTCCGCGGCCGGAACCTGTTCAGAGGTCATCGCCCACTCGATGGCACGGGATCGCCCTGCGCGCTCCGCGACCCGGTAGACGCCGCCCAGTAGGGTGACGATGGCGATGGATTGTTCCGAATGGCCGAACCGGGCACTCTCGCCCGCGAAGATGACGTCGCTGCGGAGGGCCAACTCGAAGCCGCCGCCGAAGCACAGGCCCTGTACCGCGGTCACGGTCGGCACCGGCAATCGCTCGAACTGGTTGAACGTCCACATGAAGGTCTCGAACCGGGTGCGCATTTCGCGCTCTGTCCACTCGGGCCACGGCTCGATGTCACCTCCGTAGCTGAAGTCGGGACCGTTCGCTCGGAGTAGGACTGCACGGGCGTCGCTGATTTCGATCGTGTGCAGCGCCTGCCGCATTTCGTCGATCATCTCGACACCGATGCGGTTCTGGGATGGGTTGTGCAGGCACATGATCGCGAGGTCGCCGTCGATCGTGCAGCTGAGGTGGGCCACTTCTGTATCCCTTTCTCGAGGGGTGGATGGTGGTTCGGTCACCACTGTCGGTCACCGGCAAGGTCTGTCGCGATGGCGAGAGGTGGCTCGGTCGCGGCGCGGACGTCATCGGCTGTCACCCCGGGGGCCAGTTCGACCAGGCGCAGGCCCTCTTCTTCGACGTCGATCACGGCGAGATCGGTGATGATCCGGTGCACGACGCGGCGACCGGTCAGGGGGAGCGTGCAGCGCCGAACGATCTTGCGTGAGCCATCCTTGGCGACGTGATCCATCAGCACGATGACCTGCCGCGCGCCATGCACCAGATCCATGGCCCCGCCCATTCCCTCGACCATCTTCCCGGGAACGATCCAGTTGGCGAGGTCACCCGACTCGGAGACCTGCATGCCGCCGAGGATGGCGGCGTCGATCTTCCCGCTGCGGATCATCCCGAAGCTCGTGGCGGAATCGCAGAAGGAGGCGCCAGGTCGCAGGGTGACGGTCTCCTTACTGGCATTGACCAAGTCGGGGTCAGCCTCCCCAGGCTCGGGGTAGTCACCGGTGCCGAGTACTCCGTTTTCCGATTGGAGTGCCACCTCGATATCCGCCGGGATATGCGCGGGAACACGGGCCGGTGCCCCGATGCCCAGATTGACGTAGTCGCCGTCCGAGAGTTCCCGTGCTGCCCGGGCCGCCATCTGATCTCGCGTCCAGCTCATTCGGGGGCCTTCCGTGTGACAAGTTTCTCGATGCGCTTGTCCGCTGCTTCCTCGGCGGACAAAGGCACGACGCGCTGGACGAAGGCGCCGGGCAGATGGACGTCGTCCGGGTCGATTTCGCCCGGCTCGCACAATTGCTCCACTTCGGCGATCGTGACCTGGCCCGCCATGGCGCACAGCGGGTTGAAGTTGCGGGCCGATGCCCGAAAGACCAGATTGCCGTGCCGATCTCCGCGCCAGGCGCGGACGAGCCCGAAGTCGCTGCGTATGCCGGTTTCGAGGACGAATTCGCCCTCGAAACCGTGCTCATCCGAGCCGAAATTCCTCGTTTCCTTGGCGGGGGAGGCAATCGCTACGCCGCCCGCCGAGTCATATCGCCACGCGAGCCCACCCTCGGCGACCGAGGTGCCGACACCGGTTCGGGTGTAGAACGCGGCGATGCCGGAACCCCCGGCACGCAACCGCTCGGCGAGAGTGCCCTGCGGCGTCAGCTCGACTTCGAGCTCGCCGGCGAGGTACTGGCGCGCGAACTCCTTGTTCTCCCCGACGTAGGACGAGGTCATCCGGCGGATGCGGTGTTCGCGCAGGAGAAGGCCGAGACCCCAGTCGTCCACGCCGCAGTTGTTGGAGACCACCTCGAGGTCGGTCACCCCTCGCCGCAACAGCGCCGCGATCAACACGCTCGGAATGCCGCACAGTCCGAAGCTGCCTACCGCGAGGGACGCTCCATCGCCGACATCGCGAACGGCCTCCTCGGCCGATTCGACAACTTTGTCCACAGCAGTTCAATCTTTCTTGTTTGGGCGGGGCACGACGGGAAGCACGATTCGGGAGGGGTGCCGGCTGTCGTGCAGGACGGTTTGCTCGGCGATGCGCAAGGTGGTGTCGGTGCCGATCGGGGCGCCGGTACCGGCATTGCGGTCCCACCGGGGGAAGTCGCTGGAGGTGATGTGGAGCCGGATGCGATGGCCGGCATGGAATACGTGGCTGATGTTCCAGAGCTGGATCGTGAACTCGTAGGGTGTGCCGGGCTCCAATGGCGTTGGATTGATGAAGGATTCGCGGAATTGGCCGCGCGCGATGCCTTCGGCGAGATTCTGGGCATAGCCGTCGGGACGGACATCGGAGAGCACCGCGACGAAGTCTGCGTCCTGGGCGGTCGTCATCGCGTGCAGGCAGACGGTGATGGGACCCGTGATTTCGAGCTCCTCGGTCAGTTCCGCTCCGGTGTAGACCAGCACGTCGGCGCGGGACTGGTTCTTCCGCTGGTCGGCCACTCCGCCACCGACGAACCGGCCGCCCGCCGTCGGAACGGGGTCGTCTGGGTCGTACCGGTAGCGATCCGCGGGCTCGTCCGCGGGTAGGTCGGTGGACACGATCCCATCGCCGTTCAGCGTGTTCGCCGAGCCGTCGCTGTGGAGGTAGTACGGCGTGTACGCGGTGCGCGCGAGCGGCCACTCCTGTTCGTCGCGCCATCGGTTCTCGCCCATGACGAAGATCCGGACGGGCGGGCTCGGCAGTTCGGTGGTGTCGTCCTTGAGGTAGCGGTCGAACCAACGGCGCTCGATGTCGACGAGGGAGATGGCGGCTTCGGGCCCGAAGTCGATGTCACCGGTGCCCCCGGAGGTCGGCTGGTTGAACGGCAGCTGGTGCGCCCACGGGCCCATGATCAGTGCATGACCGTTCCGCGCGTCCAGCGCGGACTCACGTAGGCCGGTGAAGAATTTCGGCGTGTCCCGGTTGGCGATGTCGTACCAGGAACCGACGTGCAGCATCGGCACGTCGATGTTGAACAACTGCCGGCTGAGGTCCGTCGCCCACCAGTACGGGCCGTCGGCCGGGTGCGCGAGGATATCGTTCAGGAACGGCGCACCCCGGCCGAGGCGGTCCGCCCAATCGCTCAGCGGCAGGTGTCGCAGCGTGTCCTCGGTCAGCGCGGAGAACCGCACTGCCGGATCGACCTTCAGCTTCGTCAGCTCGTCGATCGCCTCGTCGTCACCCCCAGCGGCGAGCACGGCCTCCGCCATGTTCACGAAATAGCTGAGCATCCAGCCGAGTTCGAGCGCGCCGCCGTTGTACCAGTAGTTCTCGAACGCGAGTTGATACGCCGAGACCGGGATGCAGGTCCGTAGGTGTGGTGGTCGCTGGGTAGCCGCGAGGTATTGGCTGATCGCGCCGTAGGACTGGCCGAAGGTCCCGGCAGCCCCCGTCGTACCGGGCAGGGCTGCGGCCCATTCGATCGTGTCGTAGCCGTCCTGTGCCTCGTAGATGAACGGGTACCAGGCACCTTCGGAGGCGAAGCGCCCACGGGTGTCCTGGACAACCACCACATAACCGTGTGATGCGAAGTAGTGGGCCTCGCTGAAGTCTGCGGCGAGGTCGTTCACGCGTTTCCCGTAGGGCGTGCGGCGCACCAGCACTGGATATCGGCCCGGCTTCTCGGGACGGTACACGTCGGCCCGAAGCACGACTCCGTCCCTGGTGGTCATCGCCAGGTCGTCCTCGCGTTCGACCCCGAACGGGCCTCGCTGTTGTTCCAATGAGGAGCCGTACACCACGATGTACCGTCCAATCGTTCGGTTGACCTCCGCCGCGGCATCAACGCTCGCGGAGGGGGCTGTGACATAAGCATCAGGAAGATGCACCTGACACCCATGACATAACCATAATCCGTACACCCTTGTCTAGTAGGTGGGCATCGATTCGTTTCCGGGTATCCGTAGACAGAACCGTAGTGACAACGGTTACAGCGAAGGAGGGCGTGAATCCGGGTAGGGTAGCGACTATGACATGGCCAGCAACAGAGCGTTACGAGCTGATGGGCGCTCCCGGCGGTCTCGGTTTCGTCCAAGACCTGCTCAACACGAGGCCGATCGGCCGCCCACGGCAGGCCGACCTGCTGGGTGATCTCGACAGCGCTCAGAGGTGGCTGGACGCAGCCCTGGAGTCATGGTCCGCGATGAACGACGCCGCGCAAGATCGGATCGTCATCCGGGAACGCGATCTCGAACCCCTGCGTGACCTGCGAGCCGACCTTCATGCCCTCCTCGCCACGCGCGCCGATCCGAGCCTCGCCGCGGCGCGGATGCACTCGGCCACGATGGGCGCCCGGGTGGATCCGGACGGCACGGTGAAATTGGAGCCGCGTGCAGAAGGGTGGCGGCGGGTTGCCGCGATCGTCCTGATCGAGGCGTTCGTTGCCCAGCAACAGGACATCTGGCGCAGGTTCAAAATCTGCCGCAACGAGCGGTGCGGTGGGGCGTTCTACGACCGTTCGCGCAACACCAGTGCCGTGTGGCATGACGCGCGCTTGTGCGGCAACGCGGTCAATTTGCGTGCCTCCCGCGCGCGCAGGCGCAAGCCCGAGTCGGTGCCGGCGCGCGGCGAGGACTGAACCGAGCTCGTCGCGCGCCGGTGGTAGAGCCGGTCAGTCGCCGTGGAAGTAGCTCGAATCGACCGTGCCGTCGAGTCGCTGACGTAGCTCACCGGAGAACTTCTGCAGGGCGCCGAGCGGCCGATGGTGAATCGCCGCGCGCGCGATCTTGCCGTCCTCGTTCTTGCTCAGAACCGTGATTCCGAACAGCTTCAGCCCGCCGAACGCAGTCGCTTCCCATTCGAGGTAGGTGCGCGAGCCGTGGCTGGCTTCGTGGGTGAACGTCAATGACTCGTAGATCCCGCTGGCTGTTGCCAGAATGACCTTCACCAGGTCGCGGCCCTCCGCCGGCCGTTGCAATGCGCTAGCCTCGAGCACGACGTCTTCGGTGAACTTCTCGGCGAAGCTGGACTCGGTCTTGTCCGCGAAGGCTTGCGTCCATCCCTGCTCCCGGGCTTCGGCCAGGAACTCGGCGGCGGTTCGTTCGAGGAATTCACTGGTCTGAGCGGCGACCGCGGAGGCTTGTTCCATGTGCGGCCAGTGCCCGGCGCCCTCGACCACGGCCGTGGTGGCCTGCGGCAACCGCGACGTCACGCCCGCCGATACGACGTCGGCGGTGACGAACGGGTCCGCGGCACCCGTCAGAACGAGCCCCGCGCCCGCGTAGCGAGACGGGCTGACACCGTCCGGGTGCCCACCGTTCCAGCAATCTGCCAACGCCGCAACGACATCGGGCCGTAGTTGCGCGCCGGCGGTGACAATCCGTTCGAGTTCCGGGCCAGGCATCCCGGCGGAGAGCTGCTTGCGCAAGGCGCATTGCCCCTCCTTGTCCCCGCCGAGCCCGCGGAACGACTCGATGGCCTCGGCGGGCATGCCGACTCCCGCCAGCGGCACCGGAGCCAGCAGGAGGAGACCCATGGCGCGGTTCGGGCGGGCGGCGGCGACCAGCTCTGCGATGGCCGATCCCATGCTGTGCCCGATCATGACGAAGGGCTTGCCGATGTGGTCCACGACCGCTCCGACGTCGGCCGCGAAGTGGTCGTAGTCGAACGGCCCCTCGGCATCGGCCCGTGCGCCGCTGCCGGCGAGATCGATTTGGACGAACTCGAATTGCGGTGCGTCCAGTTGCGAGACGACGTTATCCCAGACGTGCCGGTCGTCGAGGAAGCCGTGGACGAAGACCGCCATGAACTGACCGTCACCGCGCCTGGTAACCGCAGTGTCGATGACTTGCACAACCGCCGCGTCGGCCATGAAAACTCCCTATGGATATGTCTTGATGCGGCGGGTGGGACCGTTTCCGAGCACACGCCATCGTGCATCTGGATCGATTGACAACATAACCGTAATAGGTTTGGCTATGTACCACAAGGGGTGCTGGCCGTGCCGCTCCCTGCCGAGGAGACGGTGAAGGCGCCGATCAAGCAACATATATGTAAGATTAATGCATATGTCGATGCGAAGTGGCGAGTCGAGCTCGCGTACCTCATGACAGTCAAACAGACCGCCGTCCGAAGAGGAGAACAACGATGAGCCACCAGCCGCCCAGCGATGCCGAGGGCCTGAACTACGCCGTCCTCGTCAACCGCCGCCCCTCCCTGACTCGTGACCTCCCATACGGGCCGGCCGACCTCCAGTGGGTGACGAACACGTCAACCCTCGTCTATGGGCCCCGCGACGCGATCTTGATCGACACCTTCACGACGGCGGCGCAGAACGAGGAACTGGTCGAGTGGGTCGCCTCCTTCGATCGCAATCTGACTCAGATCTATTCCACCCACGGACATGGGGACCACTTCTTCGGCATCGGACAACTGCTCAACCGGTTCGAGGGCGCCACTGCCGTCGCAACCGCCGGCACCGTCGCACAAGCCGAGAAGCATGCCTCGCCTGAGATGGTGGACGCGTTCTGGAACAGGCTGTTCCCCGGTGAGATCCCGTCACCACTGCACGTGCCCGACGTCATCGAGTCGGCGGCGCTGGAGCTCGACGGTCATGAGCTCCAGATCCTCCCAACGGGCTTCACGGACACCGAGGGCACGACGGTCGTGTGGGTGCCTGACCTGAGCTTGATCGTCGGCGGCGACGTCGTCTACAACCACACGCATCCCTACCTCGCCGAGACCACTCCGCAATCGCGGGACAACTGGCGATCCGCCCTCGAGCGACTGTCACAGCTCGATGCCCGAGTTGCGGTGGCAGGACATAAGCACAGCGACTATCCCGACGACCCGTCTGACATTGTCGAGACGTTGTCCTACCTTGAAGACTTCGACGCGCTGCGCGAGGCGACGACAACTCCCGAGGAGCTCTACGCCGCGCTCCTCGACAAGCACCCGAACCGCGCCAATCCCGGATCCGCCTGGGCCGCAGCGAAGGCGGCTCACTGCGCTTGATGCCGGAGTCATGCCTGCACCAGGTCTGGCTCCGTCTTCGCCCGCACCTCGTCGGAAGGACGCCGGGTGCGAGATCGACCAGCGTGAGGTCCGTCGCAGTGATGTCGATGACGGCGAGGTTCGTGATGATCCGCTCGACCACCCGCCGGCCGGTTAGCGGCAAAGAGCACTCGTTGACGATCTTCAACGCCCCGTCCTTCGCGACGTGCTCCATGAGCACGATGACGCGCTTGGCCCCGTGGACAAGGTCCATGGCACCACCCATTCCCTTGACCATCTTGCCGGGGATCATTCAGTTGGCGATGTCCCCGACCAGGGACACCTGCATCGCGCCAAGGATGGCAGCGTCGATCTTGCCGCCGCGGAACCATCCCGAAGGATGTGGCGGAGTCGAAGAAGGACGCACCACGACGCACGGTCACGGATAGGGTCCGACGCCCAGGATCCACCCGACGGAGTGCCCACCTCGATCCGGTGGCCGTCGCCGGCGATGCCGCCGCCACCGGGTATCCGAGTTCGCGACAGACGTGGGCCCGGGCCCGTTGTGCGGCGACCGGTGCACAGCACCGCCAGGGGCGGTGGTGATCGCGGACACGACCGAGTTGAGCCGGATGGTGGCCTTCGCATTGCGGTGGTGCGCCCACGGCGGCGGCCCGGCCGAGGCCATCAGGGCCGATTTCGGGATGGACACCGCGGCGTTCTTCCGGACACCGGGTACCTCCGACGTTGCTGCGCCGGCACCGCTGCGGCCGGTGCTGATCGAGCGGGTGACCACGGTCGCTCGTCGACGGCTCTGGCTGGGCACCTGATCACCCAACAGCTGCAAGGTGGTTCATGTTGGTGGCCAATCGAGTTCAGTACGATGGGCATGTACGCCTTGCGGAATCCTCACCTGCGATGAGGGGTACCGACGCGCCGCGCCGGTAGTAGGTGTGGTTGAGGTTGTTGCCCCGCCCGTGGCCCCCTACGACTTTGTGGTGAGACCAAAGCCGGAGGACTGACGGAAGATCTCCGGCGTGCAGGATTCGAAGACTCGGTGTTCACCTCCTTTGTCCATGCGGCCGGGAATTTCCGAGACCGGTCACCCTCGTGCACGGTGAGATGAATATGCAGACACGGGACTCTCGGATTTCCGATGTTGGCAAAACTTGTGTAGACATGAGACCCACATTCTCGAACCACGCTTCGCGCAAGGCTATTCCGTGTTCGACCGGCCCGATTTCGGGGAGGTAATGTCGACTCGACTGCGCGGTCGCCCGCCGACCGAGCACCTCCGTAGACCGAGCCTCACCTCACGGCCGAGGATGGCGGTCGGGGCAGGGGGACCTGGCCGGTGATCGTGCTGATCAGGGCGGTGGCCCGGCTGCCCCCAGGTGAGCCGGGCCACCGCGGCCTGATAACTCGGTCCGATGCCACCGTCGAAGGCGGCGCTCAGCCACTACCTCGAACGCGACGGGTGAATCGATTCCTACAAACCCATCAGAATCCACGCCTTTCCTGGTGTTGAATCCACGGGATCGTCGATCCTTGCGTGCGATGCCTATCGCGCTCGGGGACGAGGAGCGTTTCGCGAAAGCGAATTTCTCGCACTATGAAATTGCCAACCGCCCATGATGTTGCTGGGCAATCGATTTAGGAAATGGGGGTGACGTCAAAGTCGGCGCATGTGCTTCTCGTGTGTATTTGCGTGATCCACGACGTGAGAGGGTCGGGGTCGCGCGCGGCCGAGGTCGGGGTGGGCGAGCACTCGACCTCGGTCCGCTCGCGGCGGGGCGCCCCGCCGGCCGAAGGGGTTCGGCGGCCGGAGCGGGGCTGGCTGCCCGGTCCGTCTTCGCGGCGCGGGCAGCGTGTTCACTGGGTACCCACAGACAACTGCGTTACGTGGGTATTCCGAGGGCTGGCAGACCCCGCGGTCATTCGGTGCGGTCCTGTCTGATCGTGACGCATGACGAAACGAACTGCTCGCCGACTATGACGGCGAGTTCGCCTGCGCGAAGCCCTCCCGGAACTCGAGGGCTTCGCGCAGATTGAGCGTCGCCGACGCGGGGTAGTCGGCGGGAACGAAGGCACTTCGCTGCGGCCGTCCGGGGACGACGCCGCCGCGGCTAGGAGGAGTCGGAGGACGAGACCGCCGAGGACGAGGACGAACCCGAGCCGGAGGACGAGGACGAACCCGAGTGCGGGTGAGATCGGGAGTCACCTCGTGGAACGTCACGGTGTCGCGCTCGGCGCAGTTCCTCGGACATTCGTGCGCGGCGGCGCTGGCGGCGGTAGGCGCTCAGCTGGTCGGTGATGGAATCTGCGGACATAGACGTGTGGTTTCGGGTGGGTGTGCTGCGTTCGGGATTTTCCGAACGGCTGTTCAATTCCGGTTGTTTGGACATTATCGTTTCTTTTATCCTCACAGGACGGGCTGCTTCGTGATGATGATCGTGAGGCGCAGATTTGAGCTGAGCGTCCTAGTCGATCGTCTGCCAACGCTTGTTTCCGGCGGTGTGTCGCATTGGGGTTGTCGGCAGCGAGAATTGATGCTCGCTCTGCTTAATCGGGGATTGCTGGCCCTGAACGTCCCCGATACCGAACCGGGGGTCCGCGCGGTCGGGATCGCCCTCCACAACGAGCGGGGCGAGGCGGTCGGGGCGCTCTCGATCGCGGCACCGGTCACCCGGATGCCCGGCTCCGCGGTCGAAAGTCTGGGAGCGGACTTGATCGCCACCGCCCGGCGCGCAGCGCCCGACCTTGCCGGCTACCGGGAACGCTAGGCTCGGGCGGCGCACCCCGGTTTGATGCGATGTGCACCGGGCAGTGAGAACCAGAACAGTGCGCCACAGTTCTCACGGCACGGTGGGTACCGACGCGACGATCCGCCCCGTTCCCACCGTGCCTACCGTCGTCGCGATAGCTTCCGCGTCGCCACCGAGTCCGGGTGACCGACATGCGTGGGGCCGCGGCACCCGCACTCGCATGGCATGGGCGCCACCCCGACATGCTGATCAGATGTTCGAGCGATCCGGGATAGGACCTCGACATCGCTAATTCACCCCGCCGGTTCCGCGTCAGTCCGTGAGCCGACGACGACGACTGTCGCGCCGGATCGAACACCGACAGCGTCGTCGATGACGCGCAACCACGCAGTGGTCACCCGCCGGGATCTCGTCGACGAATCGACCGGTGCGCCCATCACAACACCGTGGCCCCCACGTCGATCAGGTGCTCGAACCACCACTCATGAGGATCTCCGCACCGATGAGTAAGAAGACCGTTCTCCGGCAAAGAATCCCGCCACCTCAGCGCCGTCGCAAGCCTGCCCATCGGTACGGTGTCGAGCAGACGCTTCTGGTAGGAATCGTCGTCAGCGCTGTCGGCGAGGACTACCGCGCCAACGATCGGTCCAGGGACCGGGGAATCGACGGTGACCTTACGATGGCCGATCTCCTGGGCGAGTACCCGAACGAGGTACTTCGTGCGGACTTGCCGGTCCCCCTCCAGCCCCGGCCCGGGCCGGGGCTGGAGGCCGCACTCGACGAGGGTATCGAGGATCCGCTCCCATCGGATTTGCGGCAGCCTGCCGCACAAAGTAGGGCTCTCTTGGAGAGCCTCAGCGAAGAGGGAGTCGATCTCCTGCGCGACGGACACTGCGGCTCGAACCCGTCGCTCGAGCCGCCGTGCCGACGCCACCTGCGGCGGCGGTGTCTCTGGAGTAATTGACGACAACGTTCCCGCCGTGGGGCGCGAAGCGAAGCACAATGGCCCGTCCTACTCTTGTGGGCGCCAACTCGCTGCCTACCTTCTGTTCGGCGCACCCGCTCATTCCCGGATCGTCATCCGCTGAATCTTGTTTCCACTGAGGAGGAACGAGAATGTGCTGGGCCCGTTGAATCCGTTGCCACCGACCTGCGCCACGACAATGGCTCCGGTCGGTGTGTTCTGAACCGACGTAACCTCGAGTGTGACCTGCTTGCCGAGGTATTCGTTGTCGCTCCAGTGCCGTATTTCTGGACGCCCGAGGAAGGTGCGTCCCCAGTCGTCGACTACTCCGTCGCTGGTGAACGTGTCCAGGAATGTCTCCAGGTCAGGGGAATTGGTGGCAGCGATCAGTTGCGCGACCGGTTCTGGGACTGTGTCGGTCATCGTGTTCTCCGATGTTCGATCGGTCGGGTCAACGAGTGGTGTAACCGCCGTTGGCGAAGATGGTCTGGCCGGTGATCCACCAACCGTCCCCGGCAAGGAAGGACACGATCGGCGCGATGTCTTCGATCTTGGTGAGCTGGTTCTTCATGGCCTGCGACTTGTGGAACGCCACCCGCTCGTCGGTTTCCTGCCCATAAAAGAACGGCGTGTCCATCGGCCCGGGAGCGATGTTGTTCACCGAAATGCCCCGCGGTGCAAGTTCCTTCGCCGCCGCACGGGCGAAGTGCTCGACCGGGCTCTTGCCACCGGCGTAGGTGGAGTAGCCGTCGGTGAACGCAGCCAACAGCGACGTGACGATGGAGATGAGCTTGCCGTCGTCGTTGAGTCGCTTGCCCGCTTCCTTGATGAAGAAATACGCAGCCTTAGAATTGATGTCGAACATCGAGTCGTACTCGTCTTCGGAGGTCTCGATGATCGGCTTCCGCAAGACCTTGCCCACCGTATTGACGGCGATGTCAACACCGCCGAACGCATCGATCGCGGTGTCGAACAGGCGCTCGATGTTCTGCGGCTTCGTCAGATCGCCCTGGAACTTCACCGCCTTGACACCGGCGGCCTCCACCGCTGCCACCGTCTTGTCGGCATCCGACTCGGTGCCGTCGCTGTTGTAATGGACGGCGATGTTCACCTGTTCGGCGAGCGTGGTGCTGATCAGTCCGCCGAGATTCTTCGCGCCGGCGGCGACGACTGCAGACTTGCCCTGTAGCGATACGGTCATTGGTTGCTCCCTGAGTTTGGGGAATTGCTCTGTGCGCATTCGACGCTAGACCCGCCTTCTACAATTGGAAAACGCACATTGGTGGTGAATCTACAAGCGAACGTTGTACATGGAGGTGATGGCGATGGCGATGGCGAAGTCGGAACCGGGTGGGGCATCGTCCGCGAGCGAACAGAGCGTGTCACCCCTCGACCTGCGGCGGCTGACACAGTTCATGGCGGTGGCCGAGCATCAGAACCTCACCCAAGCAGCGGCGCAGATGTTCTTGACCCAGCAAGCTCTCAGCAGCGCCATGCGCCAACTCGAACGAGATCTGGGAGTCGTGCTCTTCGACCGGCGTGGTCGCCATCTGGCGTTGGCCCCGGCCGGGAAGGCACTGAAGGACGGCGCCGGTCCCCTTCTCGCCGCAGCCCGGGCGTTGACTGCCGAAACACGTCGCGTCGCCGCGGGCGCGGCGGAGGAATTCGTAGTCGCGCATACCCCGGCGGTCACGTCCGAGGAGGTCTTCACCCTCGTCGGACCCGTGCGTGCGGCCCTGCCGCAGATGTCGATTACCGCCCGGCAGATGTATCCCGATGCCCTGCATCAAGCATTGATCGACGGAACAATCGATGTGGGACTTCGCCGCGGGGCCACCACCCCGGACGATCTGGCGGCGGCCACGATTTCCTACGATCCGTTACGGATCGCGGTTCGAACCGGCCATCCGCTCGCTGAACGCGTCCAGATCGACCTCGGCGACATCGCCGACCAAACGCTCGTGGTGTGGGCGCCCCCAGGAGTCTCGTTCTACACGGACTTTCTCGTGTCCGCTTGCCGCCGAGCAGGTTTCGAACCCACCCTGGCCGTCAACAAGACACAGGGGACACCCCCGGTGACCGCGGTGGTCGATAACGACTACGTCGCCTTCGTTACCGCCCCCCGGGGAACTGCGCTGGCGGGACAAGTGCAGGTGCTCGACCTCAAGGACCCCCGCTGGTACCGGTACAGGCTCTTTGGCTGCCCCACACCATTTCTGCGCCTCGCACCGTCATGCTCAGCGGGACAAGTGGAAACACCCCACCCGCGGTATCGGGGGCAGATCCCTAGCGGGGTCTGCACGCCTACCGCTGCGTCGAACTGGACGATATGTCGATTCAGGAGTTCGCCCGCCTGTAGCGCGCGGAAGGGCAGTTGTTGTGTTTTCTACGGCTCTCTGGTGAGCACGGTGCGGTGACGTCCCAGTGAGTGTCAGGGTGGGCGTGGCTCCGGCATGTCTGCCGACCCGGTGGCTTGGGTCGGGGAGGTGAGCGGTACCGAGCGCGTGGTGATTTCGACGTCGATGGTGGTTTGGCGGACCTGTCGGCATTCGCTCACCACTTGACCGTCGGTGACTCGGGTGGGAACCGCCGGCAGGCGTGGCAGCGATTCTTCGAGCATCTCGGGCAGGTGGCGGTCATCGAGCCGGGACGGGATGTGGTTGAGGCGGTGGCCGGTCTGGGGTTCGTTGTGGTGTATTTGGCGACCCGGCCGGTCTCGTGCGCGGGGCAGAGCCGGTTGGGGCTGGGGGAGAACGAGTTTCCGCCGGGGCGGGCGTTGCTGTGCCGTGCTCATGGCGATCATCGTGCGGCTGCCGAGGACAAGGCCGGGCATTGTCGGGCGGTCGGGCGGTGGTTGTCGGCGCTCGTCGACGACGAATCCGGGACATTGCAGGGTCTGCGGTCCGGCGGGGTGCGGGCGCACCTGTTCGACGAGATGTCCGGTCTCCGGGTGCGGGAGCTGCGAGCCATACTGACCGCGGAAACAGGCGCCACGCTGACCGATCGTGGGGTGCGCCGGCCACGGGGCCACGGTCGCCGTGGTGCGCCGCATTGCGGACGGGGCGTGGTGGCAGACTGAGGTGGTCCCAGCCGCAGGCAATTTCCTACAATTCTGCCGCTCCTGACATCCGCCGCGTAGCGCATCTCCCGCCGGACTCACTCGGCCTGTGGGTAATCGTCGAGGCCCAGTGCGTGCTGGTGCAACAGTCGGAGAGTGCGACGACATCTGGCGGCACCGCGCCATAGGGCGCTCGTTCCCCGTCGGCCGACAGGCCGTCGAAGAATGAGCGAGAGGCACCCGTGTCGAGTCGTTCCACACCCCTCTACCCTGACACGTATGGTACGCGGTACACTATCGGCACAAGCGGAGGTGATGGACATGCTCGTCGACCGAGATCGGGCACGCGACTCGATCCATGCCCTGTCGGACCCGGACCTCGTCGAGCTGCTGGTCGAGGAGTTCTCCCGCCGACCGGCCCTGCGTCCCGTCCGTGACGACGTGACGGCGCTGCTGTCGATGAGCCCCGCGCTGGCACGTCAACAGGAGCGTGCGGTCGCCAACCCGGCCGCCGCGGCGGTGGCCCGCACGCGGATCGTCGCGTCCGTGCTGAACTCGATCGTCGACCAGCACGAGATGCTCGACTCCACCGCCGTCAGCCGTGTCCTGGGGAGGGCGGCTACCAGCCGCAACACCGCCAGCCGGCTGTCGACGGCCGGCACGGTGATCGCACTGCCGGTATCGGGGCACAAGCTCTACCCCGCCTTCCAGTTCGACGCCGACCGCCGGCAGGTCCGCCCGATCGTCGCCGAGATCAACCGGGCCCTCGGCGCGAAGGACGACCCGTGGGGTGTGGCGTCCTGGTGGCTCAGCCCGACCGACTTCGCCGACGACCCACGATCCCCGGCGGCCCTGGCCGTCGACGGTGGGCACGAGCAGGATCTGCGGGACATGGCCGACGACCTGACGCAGGACTGAACCCGCGTGACCTACCCGGATCCACCCACACCGTTGCCCGCTGCCCTGATCACCACGATCCCCGCCGATACCTCGCTGTGGCGCATTCACAGCGCCACCCGCGGCGCCGCGGAGTTGAACCCCACCGCCCGGCCCCGCGTCAGGGTTGGGGGCCGGTTCGACAGTCTCGACGGCTCCTACGGATACCTGTACCTCGGTGACAGTCCGGCCGCGGCGGTCGCCGAGACGCTCTGCCGCAACCTTCCTGTCGACCAGTCCCCGCGGCTGATCCCGCGGGCGAATATCGCCGGCCGGGTCCTGAGTGAAGTGCGGACCACCCGCACGGTAAAGGTCGTGGATCTGACCGGGACCGGGGCGTCCCGGATCAACGCCGGCGCCTGGTTGTCCAAGTGCGACCCCTCCGGGTATCTGCACACCCGCCGATGGGTCGCCGCGATCCTCGCCGCGAACCCCGATGTCGATGGCGTGCAATACCGGCCGCGGCACGACGAGAACACTCTCGCCTGGATGCTGGCCGATGACCCGGCCGCGCACGCTCACCCCGCCGTCACCGCCGTCGGAGGCGTGATCGCGCTCGACTCCGCCGACGGGCACTACCTGTTGGGTGCGATCCTCACCCCGCACAACGCGGCGCTCGGACCCTGAGCCAGCCGCGTTAGCCGCGGCGGGCGCATGTCCTCGGGGTGCTGTTCGGCGGGCGTGCTGCGAGTCTGAGCGCAAGGGTTTCGGTTCGTCGCCGTCGCGGACTCACTTCTGCTGGTTTGCAGTGTCATTCACGTAGAGGACACCGGTCGGCTCGGGAGAATCGACCCTACGACGCCGTGCGGTTCACGGTGACACGATGTTTGCCGGGTGATGCAGCATCCTCGATCGTCGACGCAATCTCGGCGCAGACGGAACGGTCATGCTTGATGCTCAGCCAGCGCAGCAGCATCATTGAGGAGAGGATCGTCGCGATCGGGTTCGCAATACCGAGCCCGGCGGTATCGGGTGCGGCGCCATGCGCGGCTTGGGCCATGGCCCGCGTTTCCGAGGAGTTCAGTGAGGGAGCGATCCCGATCGAGCCGGCCAGTTCCCCGGTCAGGTCGGACAGGAGGTCGCCAAACATGTTCTCGGCAACGATCACATCGAAACTGTCTCCGCGCCGGACGAGGTGGGCGGCGAGCGCGTCGATGTGCTGATGGTCGACGGAAACCTCGGGGTACTGTTCTGCGACCTCGAGGCAGACGTCGCGGAACAGTCCCGTGGTCATGGTCAGCACGTTGGCCTTGTGCGCGATCGTCACCGAACGCCGGCGGCTGCGGGCGATGCGGAACGCCTCGTGGGCGATCCGCTCGCACGCACGGCGAGTGACGACACCGACCGCCATCGCGACATCTGGGGTGGGCATGAACTCACCGGACCCGACGTGCATGTTCCGGTCGGCGTAAAGACCCTCGGTGTTCTCGCGCACCACGACCAGGTCCATCGTCGGTGACACCGCGGTGGTTCCGGTCAGGGCCCGAGCCGGGCGGATGTTGGCGAACATGTCGAACCGTTTGCGGATGGTGCCACCGGGGGTGAGCTGGCTGCGCCACGGCTGCGGGTAGGAGGCGCTGTCGTGTGGACCGAGGATCCATGCATCGAGGTCGTCGAGGGCGGCCAGTGTCGTCGGGGGTATCGGTTCCCCATATGTGGCGATGGCCTCGTGGCCGATCGGCAACCGCTGCCAGGTAATCGCCACCTCGGGGTGCACCGCCACCGCCGCATCGATGACGCTCGCAGCCGCGGGCACGACCTCGGGCCCGATCCCATCGCCGAGCAGAACACCGATGCTCAGCAAAACGGGCTCGCTCATGCAGCGGTGTCCTCGGCCCCGCCGACACCGGTGCTCCGGACCAGCAGCTTCAGCTCGGCGCTGGCGGTGCAGGCGCGGGAGACGTCCACCACGCCGTCGCGTCGGAGTTCGGCGGTCATTCGGGAGAAGCGGCTGATGGCGTCGGCCGCCCGGGCCTGCCACACGCGGATCTGGTCCTCGCCGCCCGTGTCGAGGTCGAGGATTGCCCCGACCAGCTCGTGGTGCCGCTCGGCCAGGTCGTCGCGCACGGTGGCGGCGGCCATCGCATCCCACCAGTTTGTGGTGACGTGATCGTCGAGCCGGCCGGTCAACCAGGTCAGTCCGAGTTCGGAATCCGACCGGGTGTGAATGGCCGCAGCCGTCTCGACGGGGCAGCCGCGATGCTGGGCAGTCTCGATCAGGTCGAAGACCTCGCCGAGGAACCGCAGCCGCTCGGTGGTCTCGGCGATCGTGGTCGGGCGGGGACGACTGGCTAACAACTCGCGAACGCTGGGACGGTACCG
Source organism: Rhodococcus sp. G6(2025) (assembly GCF_058628105.1). Lineage (NCBI taxonomy): Bacteria > Bacillati > Actinomycetota > Actinomycetes > Mycobacteriales > Nocardiaceae > Rhodococcus > Rhodococcus sp. G6(2025). The sequence continues at coordinate 4,343,663 of NZ_CP179750.1, read as the reverse complement.
GGCGATCTCCGACTCGACATCCAACGGTGCGGGCCGGCGGCGCAGAATCCACGAGGCGGTGTGCTCGATGAAGTGCTGCAGGGTGTGCAGAAGATTCCAACGCTCGACGGCGGTGACGTCGGTGCGCTGTTCGGCATCCGTCCAGAGCTCGTCGACGTCGAACACGGCCCGGACCACAGCGTAGGCCCGTGCGACGGCCGGGGTTTTGACGCCCAGGCGTTCGTCGAGCTGGTAGATCAGGCCGGGGCCGACGTGGTTGATCAGGTCGTCGGCAATCTTCGTCGCCACGATCTCCCGGGCCAACCGATGGTCACGGATTTCCTGGGAGAGCTGCTCCCGGATCTGGGGTGGGAAATACGCCGACAAGGCGGATGCGAAGACCGGTTCGTCGGGAACCGAGGAATTGAGCAGGTCCTGTTGCACGACGTTCTTCGACTGGGCGAGCAGGACCGCGATCTCGGGGCGGGTGAGCCCGAGCCCGGCCTGCGTCCGCGATACCAACTCTTTCTTCGTCGGTAGTACCTCGGTGGCACGGTTGATGCCGTTGTTGTGTTCGAGATTGTCGATGAGCCGCTCGTGACGGTTCAACAGTTGCGGTGCCTGCGAGGCGGCGAGACTGATGGCCAACGTCTGGCTTTCGCTGTTGCAGAGCACCGCATCGGCGACATCCGGGCGGGAGGCGGACAGGAGGGCGTTGCGTTCGGAGTGCTTGATTCGCCCGCTGTGTACGGCGACATCGAGTGCGATCTTGAGGTTGACCTCGAGGTCTGAAGTGGCGACACCGGCAGCGTTATCGATGAAGTCGGCATTGATGCGGCCGCCTCCGAGCGCGTACTCGATGCGTGCCCGCTGGGTGAGACCGAGGTTGCCGCCCTCCCCGATTACCGAGGCGTGCAGCTGCGCGGCATCCACTCGCACCGAGTCGTTGACCGGATCGGCGGCGTCGGAGTGGGTTTCGGTGGACCCTTTGACGTATGTGCCGATTCCGCCGTTCCACAACAGGTCGACACGGACGGTCAGGATTGCCTTGATCAGGTCGTTCGGTGAGATCATATTCTGCTGCACACCGAGTAATTCCTGGGCTTGGGGCGAGAGCGAGATCCGTTTGGCGGTGCGCGGCCAGATGCCGGCGCCGGGAGACAGGGCGCCGCGGTCGTAGTGATCCCACGTGGTTCCGGGGAGGGCGAACAGGCGTTGGCGCTCGGCGAACGAGCGTGCCGGATCCGGGTCAGGGTCGATGAAAATGTGCCGATGGTCGAACGCGGCGACCAGCTTGAGAGAGCCCGACAACAACATCCCGTTGCCGAACACATCACCGGACATGTCGCCGATCCCGACGACAGAGATGGGATCGGCGTCCACATCCACGCCGATATCGTCGAAGTGCCGGCGCACCGAGACCCAGGCTCCGCGCGCGGTGATGCCCATCGCCTTGTGGTCGTACCCACTCGAGCCGCCGGAGGCGAACGCGTCACCGAGCCAGTACCCGGCGTCGAGGGCAATGTTGTTGGCTAGGTCCGAAAACGACGCGGTTCCCTTATCGGCGGCCACCACGAGGTAGGTGTCGGGGCCGTCGTAGGTGACAGTGCGCTGCGGTGCGACGGTGCGACCATCGACGATGTTGTCGGTGACATCCAACAGGCCGCGGATGAACGTCGTATACGCCTCTGCGGGGCTGATATCCGGGTTCTTGCGAACGAAGGCACCCTTGGCCCCGACCGGGACGATCGGGGAGTTCTTCACCGTCTGGGTCTTCATCAATCCCAGCACTTCGGTGCGGTAGTCCTCGGGGCGGTCGGAGAACCGCAGCCCACCGCGCGCGACGGCCCCGCTGCGCAGATGGATGCCCTCGACATCGTTGGCGTAGACGTAGATCTCCCGGTAGGGAACGACCGGTCCGGTCAGCGCGAGTTTGCTCGAGTCCAGCTTGAACGAGGAGTACGGCTTCGGGGTGCCGGCACCGTCGAGTTGGTACCAGTTGGTGCGCAGGCATGCGGTGACAAACGACTCCAGCGACCGCATGATCCGGTCTTCGTCCAAGGTCGTTGCCGCATCGAGGTGTTCGTGCACGCCGGCAGCGGCATCGGCGATCACCGCATCCCGGTCGTCCAGCTCGGGATCGAACCGTGCCCCGAAGTAGCGCACGAGGGACTCGGCGAACTCGGTGTGCCGCAGCAGGGTGTCGGTGACATAGTGCTCGGACAACCCCAGTCCGGCCTGGCGGACGAACCGGCTGGCCGCGCGGACGAGCACGATGTCGCGCCAGGACAACCCGGCCGTGAGGATCAGCTTCGCGTAGTCGTCGATCTCGAACCCGTGCAGCGCATGCGCTTCGAATGCCTCCGACACCAGGCTCAGTGACCGGCTCTGCCACACCTGCGGCGCCCGAAAAGTGAACTTGTGCAACGCCGCACTGCCGGACAGATCCGCAAGAAGCGGCAATGTCTCCCGGTCGGCGACACGGAGCCCGAAGTGCTCGAACATCGTGGCGACGTCGGCCAGCAGCGGCGTCGTCCCGGGCCAGAGGATCACCGCTTCGACGGTGCCATCGCGAGCGAGGTCGCACAGGAAGACCATTCGCGGTGTGTCGGAGCGGTCGCTGCTGGTGAGCAACAGCCGTCCGATCGCTTCGTTGACGTCCACAGCCAGTGGTGAGGTCAGTTGATCTGCCGTTGAGGCGCCATTGCCCATTGCAGCTTCCTTCCAACTCGGTCGATGCTGCAAGTGTGCGGCGAGCGGCGCCAAAACCGAGTTAGCCCACTGGGACAATCGCTCGCTCCGATTTGTACAACTCGGCCATGTTCGTCGGTGTGGTGTCGCTCATACAGTCCTCGGTAACCCGACTGAAGGACACGACATGACTGCTGTGCACACACCCGTCGGCGGACCGCAGCTCGAGCAGGTACGCCGCATCGTCACCGAGGTACCCGGACCCCGCTCCGAGGAACTCGCTGCCCGCCGATCCGCCGCCCTTCCGGCGGGGTTGACCAGCGGCGCGGGCATCTACACCGAGGCCGCCGGCGGGGGAGTGCTCGTCGACGTCGACGGCAACTCGTTCATCGACTTCGGCAGCGGTATCGCCGTGACCACCGTCGGCAACGCCGCCCCGCGGGTGGTCGAGCGGGCTTCCCGGCAGCTGGCGAAGTACACGCACACCTGTTTCCTCGCCATCCCGTACGAGCCGTACATCGCGGTGGCCGAGGCGCTCAACCGGCTCACCCCCGGTGATCACGAGAAGCGCACCGCGTTGTTCAACACCGGCAGCGAGGCGGTGGAGAACGCCGTCAAGTACGCGCGGGCGGCCACCGGCCGGCCCGCGGTGGTCACCTTCGATCACGCGTTCCACGGCCGCACCCTGATGACGATGACGATGACGGCGAAGAACCAGCCGTACAAGAGCACCTTCGGCCCGTTCGCGCCCGAGGTGTACCGCGCACCGATGGCCTACCCGTACCGGTGGCCGAGCGGCGCCGAGAACGCGGCCGACGAGGCGTTCACCCAGTTCGAGATGCTCGTCGATTCGCAGATCGGCGCCGACGCGGTGGCCTGCGTCGTGGTCGAACCGATCCAGGGCGAGGGCGGATTCATCGTCCCCGCCGAGGGCTTCCTGCGGCGGATCGCGGACTTCTGCCGGGACCGCGGGATCCTGTTCGTCGCGGACGAGGTGCAGGCCGGCATCGCCCGCACCGGTACCTGGTTCGCCTCCGAGCACGAGGGCGTCGTGCCCGACCTGGTCGTGACCGCGAAGGGCCTGGCCGGCGGGATGCCGCTCGCCGCGGTCACCGGTCGCGCCGACATCATGGACACCGCGCACGCCGGCGGGATCGGCGGCACCTACAGCGGCAACCCCGCCGCCTGCGAAGCCGCGCTCGGCGTCTTCGAGACCATCGAGGAAGACCACCTGCTCGAGCGGGCGCAGACCATCGGCGACCTCATGTTCCGCGAACTGCGCGACATCGCCGCCACCACCGACATCATCGGAGACATCCGCGGCCGCGGCGCCATGGTGGCGATCGAGCTCGTCCAGCCCGGCACCAAGACCCCCAACCGTGAGGCCGTCGCCGCGATCAACCGGTACTGCCTCGCCCACGGCCTGCTCACCCTGACCGCGGGCACCTTCGGCAACGTCCTGCGCTTCCTTCCCCCGCTGTCGATCTCGGACGAACTCCTCCTCGAAGGCTTCTCGGTTCTCCGCGACGCGTTCGCCGCTTTGTAGTACCCCGCACCCGAAGAAGGAACACCATCCCATGACCACCTTGACCGCGCCCCGGAAGACCGGCCCGCTGCGCCCCCTCGAGCTGTTCGGCACCGACCACCTCCTCGACAAGGACGAACGCGACATCGCCGCCACAGTGCGCAAGTTCGTCGACACCCGTCTGAAGCCGAATGTCGAAGACTGGTTCGAATCCGCCACGCTTCCGAAGGAACTGGCCAAGGAGTTCGGGCAGCTCGGTGTGCTGGGTATGCACCTGGACGGATACGGCTGCGCCGGAACCAATGCCGTCAGCTACGGCCTCGCCTGCCTCGAGCTCGAAGCCGGGGACAGCGGCTTCCGCAGCTTCGTCTCGGTACAGGGCTCGCTATCGATGTTCTCGATCTACCGCTACGGCTCGGAAGAGCAGAAGCAGGAGTGGCTGCCGCGACTGGCCGCCGGCGAGGCGATCGGCTGCTTCGGTCTGACCGAGCCCGACTTCGGCTCCAACCCCGCCGGCATGCGCACCCGGGCCCGCCGCGACGGCAGCGACTGGGTGCTCAACGGCACCAAGATGTGGATCACCAACGGCGGCCTCGCGGACGTCGCCACGATCTGGGCGCAGACCGATGAGGGTGTCCGCGGATTCCTGGTGCCGACCGACACGAAGGGATTCACCGCCAACAATATCCACAAGAAGCTGTCGCTGCGCGCCTCGGTGACCTCCGAACTCGTGCTCGACAACGTGCGGCTCCCCGAGTCCGCACAGCTGCCCGAGGCCCGCGGCCTGAGCGCACCGCTGTCGTGCCTGAACGAGGCCCGCTTCGGCATCGTGTTCGGGGCCCTCGGTGCGGCTCGGGACAGCCTCGAAGCCGCGATCGACTACGCCGGCTCCCGCGAGGTGTTCGACAAGCCGCTCTCGAGCTTCCAGCTCACCCAGGAGAAGTTCGCCAACATGACCCTCGAGCTCGGTAAGGGCCTGCTGCTGGCACTGCACCTGGGCCGGATGAAGGACAACGGCGGAGTACTGCCGGAGCAGATCAGCCTCGGCAAGCTCAACAACGTCCGCGAGTCCATCGCCATCGCCCGCGAGTGCCGCACGGTGCTCGGCGGCAGCGGCATCACCCTCGAATACCCGCCGCTGCGGCACGCCAACAACCTCGAGTCTGTCCTTACCTACGAGGGCACCAGCGAGATGCACATGCTCTCGATCGGCAAGGCCCTCACCGGGCAAGCAGCCTTCCGCTGACCGGCCCGCCCACTCTCGCAAAACAATCCCGCACCAGAGGTGAAATCGACATGACCACACCCGCGCAACTGCGCCATCTCGTCGACGGACAATGGCTCGACGGCGCCGGCGACACCATCGCCAGCACCAGTCCGGCCGAGCCGAACGTCGTCGTCGCCCAGGGTCGACTGGCCGAGACAGCTGAGCTCGACGGCGCCGTCGCGGCAGCCCAACGGGTCAAGCGAGAGTGGGCGCGCACCCCCGCGCACGAGCGGGGCGCGATCCTCGTGCGTGCCGCGGCCATCGTGGAGAGCGCCGCCCCGGACTGGGGCACCGAACTCGCCCGCGAAGAAGGCAAAACCAAGCCCGAAGGCATCGGCGAGGTACTGCGCGCGGCCCAGATCCTGCGCTACTACGGCAACGACGCCGACCGCGACGCAGGCGAGGTCTTCTCCTCGCCGCGACGCGGTGAACGCATCCTGGTCACCCGCAAACCCATCGGCGTCGTCGGTGTGATCACCCCCTTCAACTTCCCGATCGCCATCCCGACCTGGAAGATCGCCCCGGCCCTGACCTACGGCAACACCGTGGTCTGGAAACCGGCCAGCACCGTGCCGCTCCTGGCGATGCGCCTGGCCCAAGCCCTCACCGACGCGGGCCTGCCCGACGGTGTGCTGAACCTGGTGATCGGCAACGGCGCTGTCGGAAACGGCATCGTCGAACACCCCGGCATCGACGCGATCACCTTCACCGGCTCCACCGGGGTCGGCCGCAAGATCGCCGCCGCCGCCGCCGCCCGCGGGGCCCCGGTGCAGGCGGAGATGGGCGGCAAGAACGCCGCCGTCGTCCTCGGCGACGCCGATCTCGAACTGGCCGCCGAACAGGTGATGTTCGGGGCCTTCCGCTCGACCGGACAGAAATGCACCGCCACCTCCCGGCTGATCGTCACCGACGACATCGCCGAGGACTTCCTCGCCGAACTCGGCAAACGCGCCGACGCGATGAACGTCGGCAACCCCGTTCAGGACGGCACCGAGATGGGACCGGTGGTGAACGCCGCCGCCCGCACCTCGATCCAAGCGGGCATCGATCGCGCCTTCGAACAGGGCGCGCGGCGCATCGCCGGCGGCCACGCATACGCCGAGGGCACCTTGGCAACAGGGTTTTTCGTTCCCCCGACCATCCTCGAGCTGCCTTCGCAGTCGCCCGACGTCTGGCGGGAGGAACTGTTCGGCCCCGTACTGGCGGTCCGGCGAGTACGCACCGTCGACGAGGCCTTCGCCCTGGCGAACGACAGCGAATTCGGTCTCTCCGCCGCCATCTTCACCCAGGACCTCACCCGCACACTGGACGCCATCGACGACATCGATGTCGGCATCTTGCACATCAACTCCGAATCCGCCGGCGCCGACCCCCACGTCCCGTTCGGCGGGGCGAAGAAGAGCGGATACGGTCCGAAGGAACAGGGCCGCTCGGCCCGGGAATTCTTCACCCACACCACCACGGTGTACCTGCGCGGCGGGCAGGCCCGGATATGAGCCCCGGCGCACTCGACGGCATCGTCGTCGCCGACTTCAGCCGGGTCCTCGCCGGCCCCTACGCCACGATGCTCCTCGGCGACCTCGGCGCCGAGATCATCAAGATCGAACGCCCGGGCACCGGCGACGACACCCGCGCGTGGGGCCCGCCCTTCGACCACGAAGGCAACGCCACCTACTTCAACTCGGTCAACCGCAACAAGACCTCGGTGGTGCTGGACCTGGGCAACGATGACGACCGCGCCCGCGCCCGCGATCTGGTCCGCCGCGCCGATGTCGTGGTCGAAAACTTCCGGGCCGGGACCATGGAGCGGCTCGGCCTCGGCTATGACGACCTGCGAGAGGTCAAGCCGGACCTGATCTATTGCTCGATCACCGGGTTCGGCAATCAGGGCGGCGCCGCGCTGTCCGGCTACGACCTGCTCGTCCAGGCGGTCGGCGGCCTGATGAGCATGACCGGCCCCGAACCGGGCGCCCCGACCAAGGTCGGTGTCGCTCTGGTCGACGTGCTCACCGGGCTGCATGCCTCAACCGGCATTCTCGCTGCCCTGCATCACCGCACCGCGACCGGTGAAGGCCAGCGCGTCGACACCAACCTGCTCTCAGTACTGCTGTCGTCGCTGGTCAACCAGGCGTCCGGCTACCTCGGTGCCGACAAGATCCCCACGATTCTGGGCAATCGGCATCCCAGCATCGCCCCGTACGAGGTCTTCCCGACCGCCGACCGCCCGATCGCGCTCGCCGTCGGCAACGACAAACAATTCACCCAGCTCTGCGCCGCCCTCGGTGTCCCGGAACTGGCGACCGACGAGAGATTCGAGACCAACACCGCACGGGTGGCCCACCGAGCGCAACTGTTCGACGTCGTCAGCGCCCGCTTCGCGGCCCATGGCGCCGACCATTGGTTCCACACCCTGAGCGCCCGGGGAGTGCCCGCCGGGCCGATCAACGACATCGCCGAAGCATTCGACTTCGCCAAGCACCTCGGCCTCGACACCGTCGTCGACGTCCCCGGCAGCAGCACCCCCCAGGTTGCCAACCCGATCTCCCTGTCCCGCACACCGGTGCAATACCGCAGTGCGCCACCACGTCTCGGAAGCGGTCAGGAGATTCGCGCATGAACATCGATCCGGTCACGCTCACCGATGTGCTCCCCGACGGGGCCCAGCAGGGGATGGGCCCACTGATCACCGTTGTGGTGCCTCTGAACTTTCCCGGCCTGACGACCGAGACCCGCGACCTGATCGTGCGTTTCACCAGCTCTGCGCTGACCACGCTGGTGGAGCTGGGAGCTCGGGTCACCGTCATCGACATCTCCCGCGACGCACCCTTCTCCATCGACGAGGAGACCGACGGGGTGATGCTGCTCGGTGGGGGAGATGTCGATCCCACCCTCTACGGGCACACCGAGTACGTCGGCAACCTCTACGGCGTCGACCGCGGAACCGATGAACGCACCCTCTCTGCGATCGACCTCGGGTTCAAGCTCGAGGCACCGATGCTCGGCATCTGCCGCGGCTCCCAGATGATCAACCTCGCCTGCGGTGGAACACTGATCCCGGATCTGGGGGAGGACAATCCGCACCGGGGCGGGGACGGGGAGCCGATGTTCCTCGACGACACGGTGATCGTCGCCGAAGGCTCTCGGCTCGAACAGATCCTGTCCCGATCCCAGGTGATCGTCCGCAACGGACACCACCAAGCGGTCGGCGAGGTCGGGGAGGGACTGCGAGTGACCGCCCGGGGCCTCGACGGTGTCGTCGAGGCAGTCGAACACGAGAGCAAATGGATCGTGGGTGTGCAATGGCACCCCGAGGACACCGACGGATCGGCCGAGGACCGCACAGCCCTGTTCCGCGCATTCGTCCAGCGTTCAACGGCGCACGCTGAGACCCAAAGGCGAAACCGAGCCGGTTCCGCGGTGTAAGGAACTCCAGCACAACTGGATCCCTGGTTGAGGCCGGGCGACGCTCGATCAGCGCGCCCGGCCTCACGTCGTCTACACCCGGTCCGAATACGCGGGCCAATGGTGTCGCCACCATGATCCGACAGGCAGGGTCACGGCGATATCGAAGTATCCGCTCGACGCGTCCTGTGTCCGTGGCGAGCCGACCACCACGTGTCGGGTCTAGTCCGCCGTGTGGAGCGGTACCAGCGACCAAGGAGTGGCCCGCACCGGCACCGCTTCGCCGGAACGGGCCACGGACGCGACCTTCGAACCGGTGATGTATTCCGGATCGTTGCCGACGATGACCCGGCCGTCAGCATTGACCAGGACCAGGCCGGATCCCGCGAGGCGAAGCTGCGGCCACAACCTCGATTCGATACTCGACACGGGGACATCGGCGCCGGCAATACCGAGGAAGGTCCCGTCGGCGAGCCGGATGGGCACGGCGAAGGTGCACACGTACAGGTCGACGCCGGTGTAGTCGAGATACGGTCCGTAGACCCATTTCTCGTTCCGATCGCGGGGAATAGTGAACCATTCCATGTCGGAGTAGTCGTAGTAGTACTCACTGCGCGGATTGAGGTCGAGAACGAGCCGCTGTGAAACGGGGCGGTCGCCCCCGTCTGCGCGCCACCATTCGAGGTAGTGCTGTCGATCGGCGAGGCTGCCGTCGGCCATGACCACTCCCGCGCCGTTGAACAGCGGGCCCCGGGCGTCGAGTTCGCCGACCACGGCGCTCTTGAGTGACTCGAGATCCGACGACCGCGGTGACGTTCCGTCGGCCTGCAACCTGGTCCACAGCTCGATCAACGCGTCGCCGATCGAGACGAGCGAACCGTAGATCAGCTCGACGAGGTCCGTCGTCGCTTCCCCGACCGAGTCGACCGCCGCCGGCAGCCGAGAGTCATCGACAGGACTCATTCGTTCCTCAGCTCCATACGTAATTTGATCAGCCGGCGAATATGGGCAGCGCTGTGTGATTCTGCCAGTTCCCGTGCCAGATCCGGATTCTCGACTTCGATCGCATCCACCAGAGCGTGGTGGGTGTTGGCTTCCGCGGCCGGATCGACCGCTACCTGCGGAAGCCAGATCATTGCCGACAACTCAGCTTGCAATCCGACCTCGGTTCGGGTCAACCGCGAGGACTGCGAGCTCACGGCGACCTCGATGTGGAAGCGGCTGTCGGCGCGTCGGCACTCGAAGGGGTCTGCCGTCTCCCGCATCCTGGTCACCAGCGCCCGCAACCGGGTCACATCGGCGGTCAGGCTGCGGCGGGCCGCCAGGGCGGCGGCTGCGCCGGAGACCGCGAAGTGTTCGTCGCCGATGTCTCGCAGTTCTTCCACGCTCAGCTGCTGCAGCCTGGTCAGCGAGTTGCTCTGGACTACGTCGGCCGATGCCTTGACGAAACTGCCACCGCCGCGCCCACGCTTGGTGTACACGAGCCCCTCGTTGCGGAGCACCGCCAGCGCCTCACGCAGGGTCACCGTGGACACCCCGAGCTGACCGGCGAGGTCCAATTCGGGGGGCAACTGCTCACCGTCGACCATCACACCGAGCCCGATAGCTGCGGAAATGCGCTGCACAACGGCATCCGTGCGAGGGCCACCGCCGTCGAGTGGGGCAAGAACAGCACCGAGGGCAGTCAAGCCTCCAAGCTGGTCGATCGCCACCGCTTACCCCCTGAGGTCGTAGAGCTAAACACGATCGTAACCCTGACGCCTTGAACTATGAACTATCACTCTATATTTTTAAGGGGTGGATGTGACCGGCCCCACAAAACCGGACATTCAACCCTCACGGCCCGCGGTACCCCCCGACCGAAAGAACGAGTCCCGTGTCCCAGAAACTTCCCCAGCGTCCTGACGACGCTATTTCCGACGACGACGCCCAACTCGCCGCCCTCGGCTTCGAGTCCGAGTTCAAACGAGACATGAGCCTGTGGGCCAACTTCTCCCTCGGCTTCACCTATCTGTCCCCGGTCGTCGGCATCTACACCGTCTTCGCGATCGCGCTGGTCGCTGCCGGACCGCCGATGATCTGGAGCCTGCTGATCGCCGGTGTCGGCCAGTTCCTGGTGGCCCTGGTCTTCAGCGAGGTCGTCGCACAGTTCCCCGTCGCCGGCGGTGTGTACCCCTGGGCCCGCCGTTTGTGGGGCCGGAAGTGGGCATGGATGACCGGCTGGGTGTACCTATTCGCCCTGCTCGCCACGATCGCCGGCGTCGCCTACGGTGCAGGTCCGTTCGTCGCCACCGTGGTCGGGTTCACCCCCTCGGTGACCACCACCATCGTCTGCGCCCTCGCGGTGCTGATCCTTGCCACGGTCATCAACTTCGGTGGCACCAAGATCCTGGGTTACGCCGCGATCTTCGGCTTTGCCGCCGAACTGGTGGGCGCCCTCATCGTCGGCATCTGGCTGCTGGTCGCCGAACGCCACCACGGCCTGGGAGTTCTCTTCGACAGCTTCGGGGCGCAAGGCTCACACAGCTTCCTGTACGCGTTCCTCGCCGCCAGCCTGATCGGCGTCTTCCAGTACTACGGTTTCGAGGCCTGCGGCGACGTCGCCGAGGAAGTCAAGAATCCTGGCATTCAGATCCCGAAGTCCATGCGCCGCACCATCTACATCGGTGGCGCCGCGGCAACCTTCGTGTGCCTGAGCCTGATCCTGTCCGTGGTCGACTTCGGCGCCGTCATCAGCGGCGACGACCCGGATCCGGTCGCGACCATCCTCAGCGACGCGTTCGGACCGATCGGCTCGAAGATCGTCGTCGTCGTCGTGCTGATCTCGTTCGTCTCCTGCGCACTGAGCCTGCAGGCGGCGGCAAGCCGGTTGATCTACTCCTACGCCCGCGACGGAATGATCGTCGGCAGCCGGCTCTGGTCGAAGTTCGACCACCACCGCGCCGTCCCGCCCTACGCGCTGCTGTTCGCCGCCGTCGTCCCCGGCATCTTGATCGTCGGGTCGGCAGTGTCCACCGACGCCCTGACCAAGCTGATCAGCTTCGGCGCCATCGGCATCTACATCGCCTTCCAAATGGTGGTCTTCGCCGCACTGCGGGCCCGCATCAAGGGCTGGATCCCGAACGGGAAATACCAGCTCGGCAAGTGGGCCATGCCGGTCAACATCGGCGCCCTCGTCTACGGCGTCGCCGCCATCATCAACATCAGCTGGCCGCGCACTCCCGACGCCGCCTGGTACGACAACTACATCGTCGCCCTGTTGTGTGCCGCGGTCATCGGATCCGGCCTGCTCTACATGGTCCTCGCCCGTTCCCACAACAACGGAACCGCGCCCTTCGGCGACGCGATCCGCAAGCGCCCCAGTCCCACTCACGCGACTTCTCCCGAACCGCAGCCCGAACCCGCAGGAGCCACCGATGTCCACTGATCAACTGACCGACGCGCCGTTTCTGAACCTGGCCGACCCCACCTTCTCGGTGCAGTCCGATGCCGTCCGTCAGGCGCGCGAGGCCAGCTGGTTCGCCCACACCAGCTACGGACTCGCCGTCCTGCGGTACGACGAGGTCAGCAAGCTGATGAAGGACCGGCGCCTGCGGCAGGGAAGCTGGGCGTGGCCGGCGCACAACGGAGTCAACGAAGGCCCGTTCGCGCACTGGTGGTCGAGTGCCCTGCTCAACCTCGAAGGCGACGACCACCATCGCCTGCGTCGGCTGATGAACCCCGCCTTCTCCCCGAAACTCATCGGCGGCCTGGTTCCTAGGTTCCAGGCGCTTGCGAACGAGCTGATCGACGGATTCCACGAGCGCGGCCGCTGCGACTTCGCCTCCGAGTTCGCCGAGCCCTACGCGGCCCGCGTCATCGCGATCATGCTCGGTATCCCCGAGGGTGAATGGAAGAAGATCGCCGCCTGGTCCAACGACATCGGGCTGGCCCTGGGCGTCACACTCAAGCAGGACCTCGCCAAGGTCGAGGCCGCACTCGAAGGGCTCTACGAGTACGCCGACGAACTGATCGCCGACCGGCGCAAGAACCCGGGCGACGACTTCGTCAGCCGACTCGTCCTCGCCGAACGCGACGGTGAACACCTCAGCCACGACGAGCTGCGCGTGTCGCTGGTCCTGCTGATCTTCGGCGGGATGGACACCACCCGCAACCAGCTGGGCTTGGCGTTGCAGACGTTCATGAAGTACCCGGACCAGTGGAAGCTGCTCGCCGAACGCCCCGAACTCGGCAAGGCGGCGGTGGAAGAGGTCATGCGCGTCAACCCGACCGTCACCTGGGTGACCCGTGAGGCGCTCGAAGACTTCGAGTACCAGGGCCTCGAGATCAAGGCCGGCACCACCATCCACCTGCTGTCCGAATCCGCCGGTACCGACCCGCGAGTGATCGAGGGCGAGCCCTTCGACCTGACCGCGGAGCGGGTGCCGCACTTCGGTTTCGGTGGCGGCGCGCATCACTGCCTCGGCCACTTCGTCGCCCGCTCCGACATGAGCGAGGCACTGCCCCTGCTGGCCCAGCGGCTGAAGAACCCGACCATCGACGGTATCGCCACCTGGCTGCCGCTCAGCGGCAACACCGGCCCGATCTTCCTGCCGATCGCGTTCGAGCGCGGTTGACACGCACCACCATCACTTCGTTTTCGGTAAGAGAGGTAAAAGAAATGGACGTTCGCGTCGACTACGGAATGTGCCAGGACCACGGGCAGTGCGCCATCGCCGCGCCCAAGGTCTTCCAGATGGATGACGACGGGAAGCTTGTGTACGACAAGCACCCCGACGACTCCCAGCGCGACGAGGTGGAAGAGGCCGCCGACGTCTGCCCCGTGCAAGCGATCTTCCTCGACGAGAGCTGAACCGATGCCTTCGCACGTTGTCATCGTCGGTGGATCGATGGGCGGTCTCCGCGCAGCCGAACAGCTGATCGCGAACAAGTTCGACGGAATCGTCACCATCGTCGGCGACGAAAAGCACATGCCGTACAACCGCCCGCCCCTGTCGAAGGACGTGCTCGCCGCCGAACGAGACGAACAGAACTCCACCCTCGACCACTGGCATTCCTCGGTTGCCTTCCGACAGCGCAAGAGCATCGCCGACGTTCGCTGGCGACTCGGATCCCCCGCCGTCTCCAGCGACCTGACGGCCAAGACCGTCACCCTCGCCGACGGTGAGGTACTGCACTACGACGGATTGGTCGTCGCCACGGGCCTGCGCCCCCGGCGTCTGGACCTGCCCGGCCCACAGTCTGGGCGACACGTCATCCGCACCCTCGACGACGCCATCGGACTGCGCGCCGAGCTGCAACCGGGAACCCGGGTGATCGTCGTCGGCGGCGGATTCATCGGCTGCGAGACCGCAGCAACCGCCCGCAAGCTCGGGTGCGAGGTGCACATCGTCGAGCCGATGGCCGTCCCGATGATCCGCCCCCTCGGGGAGGAGTTCGGCAACGCACTGCGACGAGTCCACGAAGCCTCCGGCGTGCACGTTCACACCGGGGTATCCGTCGAAGCAGTGGAGGCCGGCGCCGATGACGCCAGCCGCCTGTCCGCGGTGATTCTGACCGACGGCACCCGGCTCGGCGCCGACGTGCTGATCGAATCGGTCGGCTCGCACCCGAACGTCGAATGGCTCGACGGCAACGGTCTCGACCTCGGCAACGGTGTCATGTGCGACAACCACATGCGCGTCGAATCCCGCCCCGACGTCGTCGCCGTCGGCGACATCGCCCGGTTCCCCGACCCCGCCACCGGGAACATCCCGCGGCGTATCGAACACTGGTGCATCCCCACCGACACCGCCAAACGCGCCGCCGCCACGCTCATCGCACATCTGAGCGATGAGCCGGGCCCGGACGTCCCCTTCTCCCCGCTGCCTTCGTTCTGGAGCGACCAGTTCGGGCTCCGGCTGCAGGGCTACGGCTCACCCGGCGACGCCGACCACATCTCGGTGCTCGAGGGGGACCTGGCGGCGCCGGTCGATCAGGATCCGTCCGCCCTGGACGGCACTGTGGTCGGCTACTACCAGGGCAGCCGGCTGGTCGGCGTGGTCATGCTCTCGCCCTCGCCGGTCACCGCCCGCAAGTACCGCGAGGCCGTCGAAACCTCCCGCGCCGCCGTCCTCACAGCTTGACCCCGCGACCAACCCACACCACAAGGAGACATCCGATGACGTCATTGGATCAGCACCGAGAACTCAATTCGTCGGATGCCCGCATCGCAGACATCGAAAAGCAGATGACCTCTGCCGGTGTCGAATACATCTACTACCAGGTCGTGACCCTCACCGGCCGCACCGTCGCCAAGGTGGTCCCCGCCCGGCACCTGCACCGCAACCTGGTCAAGGGCGTGCAGTTCCACCGCACCGCCATGGTCGACCTGCACACCGACCGCACCGGACAGCTGCTCGGTGGCGGTGTCGACGCGGCCGAGTTCACGGCGATCCCAGATCTGGACACTTTCGCGGTACTGCCCTGGGACACCACCGTCGCCCGGTTCTTCTGCACCACCTACGAACCCGACCACATCCCCGAGGTCGGTGGCGACTACCTCGCCACCGACACCCGCAGCACCCTCATCCGGGCACACAACCAGTTCATCGCCGACACCGGTCTGGTCCTCAAGAGCGGCTGCGAACCGGAAATGACCTGGCTCGGGGAAAGTGTCGAGGTCAAGGTCCGCCCGGGCGGCAGCGCCGCCTACCAGACCGCGAACCTCGAACTGATGCGCCCGATCTACCAGAGCATCATGACCTACGCCCACGCCCTCGGGTTCGACATGATCGAGGGAGACTACGAAGATCCCGGGCAGCTCGAGCTGAACTGGCAATTCGACCGGTGCACCGACACCGCCGATCGCCTGATCACCTACCGGCAGATCTGCCACCAGGTGGCCAAAGAACACGGGGTGATCGCCAGCTTCATGCCCAAGCCCGCGACCGGCTCCATGGGCAACGGCTGCCACCACAACGTCAGCCTGTGGAACGGCGACGAGAACGTCCTCGAAGAGCCGGGTCGCCGCGAACTGCACCTGAGCAAGATCGGCCAGCACGCCCTCGGAGGCATGCTCGCCCACGCCTCCGGATCGATCGCGATCATGGCCTCGACGGTCAACTCCTACAAGCGATTCTGGGACGGCGGACAATTCGCCCCGACCGCCGTGAACTGGGGCATGGACAACAAGACCTGCACCGTCCGACTCTCCGCCGTCGGCCGGCTCGAGTACAAGATCCCCGACGCCAGCGTCAATCCCTACCTCTCCCACACCGTGCTGCTCGCCGCCATCAAGGACGGCATCGACAACGCCACTGACCCGGGCGACCCCCAGGTCGGTAGCAGCTACGGCGACAACACCTACGAAACGTTGCCACTCACCCTCGGAGACGCGGTGAAGGCCTTCAACGACAACGACGTCATCCGAGGCAGCCTCGCCCCCGAACTGGCCGACCAGTACTCGGCCGTGAAATTCGACGAATGGGCCCGCGCCTGCGGCGCCGTGACCGACTTCGACCGCGACATGTACCTGGAGTTCCTGTGACCAACGAACTGAGACTGATCTGCGTCGACCTGCCCGCACCCCCGCTGTTCGACAAGGCGGCCTCCGACGGCACCCGCACCGGTTACGAACCCTCAGCCGCCGAACTGGTCGCCGGCGTGCTCGGTAAGACGGTGCGCTGGGTCGTCACCTCCTGGAGCGACATGGTTCCCGCCCTGCAGGAAGGCCGGGGCGACGGCATCTGGTGCGGCCAGGGCATCACCGCCAGTCGGGCGGAGTTGGTCGACTTCACCCGCCCCTACGCCATCTTTGACGAATCGGTACTCGTTCTCGCGGACAGCGGCATCGGCTCCGAACGCGACCTGGCCGGAAAGCGAGTCGGGGCGATCGCGGGCAGCACGAACCTCGCCCTCGCCGAAACCTTCCCCGACGTCACCACCGTGCCCTTCGACGGCGCCACCGACGATGTGCTCGGGGACATGGTCCAGGCCCTGCGCAACGGCGAGGTCGACGCCGTCGTCGACGACGATGTCGCCCTCGTACCGCTCGGGGAGCAGGCCGATCTGTCGGTCGCGTTTACCGTCGCCACCCGCAATCGGTGGGGTGTCTCGGTCGCCAAGGGCAACGACGCGCTCCGGACCGACCTCGACGCCGCCCTGAACAAGGTCATCGCCGACGGCTCGCTCGCGGCGCAGTGGGCACGGTGGATGCCCACGCTGCCCTTCCCGCTCACCGCCGATGAGTGAGACCAACGGCCACGCCCGGCCGCTGATCGCCGTCCCTGGCATTCGCTCCGCCTCCATTGCCGGTCTGCGACGCTCCGGAACCGTGGCCGCCGACAAGATCCTCGAAGCCATCTTCCGCGCCGGGGGAGAACCCGTCATCGTGCCTCCCGGCCCAGGCGATATCGCCCACCGGCTGACGGCCTTCGACGGCATCGTTCTGCCCGGCGGCGCCGACCTCGACCCTGCCACCTACGGCGCCGAACGTGACCCCCGCACGGAGGCATCGGATCCGGTGCAGGACGAATTCGATCTGACCACGGCGCGGGCAGTGATCGAGCTTGAACTGCCCTTCCTCGCGATCTGCCGCGGCATGCAAGTGGTCAACGTGGCGCTCGGCGGCACCCTGGTCCAGCACCTACCCGACAGCCACATCTGGCATCGCGAATGCATGCACCAGGTCTGGATGGAATCGGGCTCGGCGGTCGCACAAGCGATGGGCGGGAACGTCGTCGAGGTCTCTTCCTATCACCACCAGGCTGTCGACAGGCTCGGAGCCGGGCTGCAGGTCGTGGGACGCGCCGAGGACGGCTGCATCGAGGTACTCGAGCACGAAAGTGCCCCGATGCTCGGCGTGCAGTGGCACCCCGAAGACAACGCCGACACCGCACCACACCAGCAAGCACTGTTCGACGCCACGGTCGAGCGCGCGCGACTCGCCCAGGCACGACGCGACGAACTCGGCCACGCCCTCGTCCGAACGAAGGAGAACTGACCATGACCGCCACCGTGCCCACCGAGGTGGACCGCCTGCTCGAGACGGCCCGGAGCCTGACTCTGCGAACCGATGCCTTCATCGACGGCACATTCGTGCCCGCCCTCGCCGGCAGACGCTTCGACTGCATCTCACCCCGCGACGGCCGGGTCCTGACCACCATCGCCGAAGGCGACCGCGAGGACATCGACCGTGCCGTCCGGTCCGCGCGTCGCGCCTTCGAAGACGGCCGCTGGGCCAAGCAACATCCCCGCGACCGCCGCCGAGTGCTGCAGGCCCTCGCGCGGCTGATCGAGCAGCACGCCGACGAACTCGCCCTGCTCGAGTCGCTGGACATGGGCAAGCCGGTCGCCGACGCCCGCGCCGTCGACATCCGGGTCACGGTGCAGTGCTTCGACTTCTACGCCGAAGCGATCGACAAGCGTTACGACGAGGTCGCCCCGACCGACAGCACCACCTTCGCGACCATCACCCGCGAGCCCTACGGTGTGGTCGCCGCGATCGTGCCGTGGAACTTCCCGCTCATGCTCGCGGCCTGGAAACTCGCCCCCGCCCTCGCGGTCGGCAACAGCGTTGTCCTCAAACCGGCCGAAGCGTCGTCGCTGACCGCGATCAGGCTCGCCGAGCTCGCCGCCGAGGCCGGCCTGCCCGACGGCATCCTCAACGTAGTCCCCGGTTTCGGTGCCACCGCCGGGGCCGCGCTCGGTCTTCATCCCGACATCGATGCGATCACCTTCACCGGCTCCGGTCCGGTCGGGCGGACCCTGCTGCGCGCGTCCGCCGATTCGAACCTGAAAGAGGTCTCCCTCGAACTCGGCGGGAAGAGCGCCCAATTGGTTCTCGAGGACGCCACCGAACTCGACAACATCGCAGCATCCGTTGCGAGTGGGATCTTCTTCAACCAAGGGGAAGTCTGCTCGGCCGGGTCCCGGCTCGTCGTTCATCGCTCCCGCAAGGACGAACTCATCGAGCACCTGCTCCGGGCCTCCGCCAAGATGACAGTCGGTGATCCCCTGGACCCGCGGACGTCCGTCGGCGCACTGGTGGAGGAAAAGCACCTGCACCGCGTCCTCGGATACATTGCAACAGCCACCGACGAGGGCGCGACCACCCTCACCGGTGGATCCCAGGCGCGGATCGATTCCGGCGGGTACTACGTCGAACCGACGATCTTCGACAACGTCACCCCGGAGATGACGATTGCAAACGAGGAAGTGTTCGGCCCGGTGCTCTCCGTCCTGACCTTCGACGACATCGACGAGGGTGTGCGGATCGCGAACAGTACGCAATACGGCCTCGCCGCGGCGGTCTGGACCACCAGCCTGTCGAACGCGCACCTCGTCTCTCGCGCGCTGTGCGCGGGAACGGTGTGGGTCAACAACTACGACGGCAGCGACATCACCGTCCCGTTCGGGGGATACAAGCAGTCGGGGTTCGGTGCCCACGACAAATCGCTCCACGCGCTCGACAAGTACACCACGCTCAAGAGCACCTGGATGAAGTTGTAGAACCGAGTTCCGGCCGGGGATGCACGCCGCCACCGTCGTCGGCGTGCATCCCCTACCAAACCTTCCCCACCGACACCGCCCCCAGCACCATGCCGCCCACACCAAGCCAGTTTATGAAATGGTACCGGTAGACCCCGTCATCGACGCCGCCTCGTTCTCGGTCGACATCGGCGCACAGACCGTGACCAGAGACGGACAGCGCGTTGCACTGACCGCCACGGAATGGAAACTCCTCGAAGTTCTGCTCAGGCACCGGGGGCGACCGTGAGCTCCCGCACCCTGCTCTGCGCCGTATGGGGGCCTGCGTATACCCACGAAGCGCACTACGTGCGCATATATTTGCACCGCCTCCGGCAGAAGCTCGAGCGCGACCCGAACCACCCGCGGCACCTCGTGACCCAGGCCCGCAAGGGTTACCGGTTCGTCCCCTGACACACGACCGAGCGACGTCAGCGTCCTTCCTCCCCCATGGTTCGGAGGAGTTCGCGCGCCTGGACGGCAACCCACAGTTCGGCTCGGACGTACGCTGAGTCGAGCTCCCGCCCAGTCAGTTCGGCGATCTTGACGAGCCGATTACGCAAGGTGTGGCGATGAACGCCGAGCGCCGCCGCGGCCGTCTCGGTGTGGCCGTTGTGCTCGAGGAACGCGGTGAGGGTGGACACCAAACTGCTCGACGCCGGGTGTGCGGCATCGTAGGTGTCCACAGCGGCGAGCATGGACTGTTCCAACGCGCGCAGTTCGGCGGGGCTCTGGCTGCCGAGGAGCAAGGAGAAGGTGCCGAGTTCGGCGAAGTCGGTGATCCGATCGGTCTGCAGACGCCCGGCACGGGCCGCGGCGGTCGCCTGCCGCACGCTCAACGCGGCGGTGAAGATCGGCGTGGGCAGACCCCGCCCACCGCCCAGTGGGCGTTCCAGCTGCGCACCTACCTGCTGCTGTAGGTGCAGCCCCACCTCGTGGGAGCGTTCTTCCGGGACGATCACGATCAGATCGTTCTCGGTCGGCACCATCAGGTACGGCGTGGACTGCCCGGTCAGCGCAGCGGCTATTTGCCGTTCGGCAGCGAGCAGCGGGCCGACGTTGGTCAGTATGAGCGCGACCACCTGTGAGTCTGTGTCGAACCCGAAGTATCGGAGCAAGCTGACATCGAGGTCGCCGCCGAGATCGAGCAGAGCTCGGGTCACAGCCGCCCGGAGTCGCTGTTCGGCATCGACGACCTTGGCGGGCTTGCCCAATTCGATCGATACCAAGGACACCGCATGGGCGACGAGCAGTCGGTCGGACGCAGACAGGAGGTCATCGGAGCTGACAGCGAGGTAGCCGTGGAGATCCTGTGCGGCCGAGACGGTCTGCACCGTGCAGTATCCGTGATCGTCGGCGACGACCTTGCTCGTCGGACGCCTCCGGCCCGGCGCCGACCGCGCCGTACTGGCCACCTCCCGGGCGTGACGGATTACCCGCACCGAATCCGCACCGTGCACGGCCAGAACCTGACTGTCGGAGTCGATGACGGCAACGGTCGAGGAGAGGACCCGACCGAGCATCGAGATGACCGCGGGTATGCCACCGCGCAGCGTCGCGCGGGCGAGCTTCTCCTGGTGGTCGACCACCCGTTGAACGCCGCGAAGTTGATCGGCGGTCAACTCGTCAATCACCGCCCGGGTGATGGCGATGAACGGTGTCGAGGCCGGTACCGCGAGGATCGGCAGGCCGAAGGCGTCGCCGGCGGTCAGGACGCCATCGGGTACCCGCTCGAAGGTCGTGCCGGTGTCGAATGCCAGGGCGACGGTACCGGCTTGCACCAGTCGGGCCACGTAGTTAAATTGCTCCTCTGCTGTGGGGCCGATCTTCAGGCCGGTCGTCATGACCAGCTCCCCACCGGAGATCCACGGCGTCGGATCGGCGAGTTCGATGGGATGTGCCCAATCGATCACACGATCGGCACCCTCTCGGCCTGCCACGAGTGACAACCCCAGGTCGCTGTGTTGGGTCAGTCGACGCACTGTGAGCGTCACGGTGTCACTCGTTCCTCCGGTACCCGTCGAGCACGGTCAGGCAACTACTCGCCCCGGCGATTCTAGGGCTGGCTGATCTGCTACCGAACGCCCTCCGGGCGATGGCGACCCGGCGCCGTCAACCGGACGGGTAGATACCGCTCCATACATTAAAACATTGATAGCATAGTTTAACGATATGACACTGTCCTCAGACGACGGAGCGTGATCCACGCGGACAGCCGGTTCGTCCCCGCTGGTCCCCACAGGCAACCTATGCGATGAAGCCACCCTGATAATGTCGAACAGAGGGAGAACCATGCCAGCCAACCGAATCAGTCGGTCATTGTCGGCGGAGCACGGACGCCGGTCGGCCGGTTCATGAGCTCGCTCCAAAATTTCAGCGGCGCCGACCTCCGAGCTCTGGCCATCAAGGCGGTGCTCGAGCGCACCGGAGTAGCCGCTGCGGACATTGATTACGTCGTCATGCGGCAAGTTCTCACCGCCGGGACCGGGTCAGATACCAGCTCGCCGGGCCGCGACCGCAGCCGGCCTTCCGATGTCGGTGTCCGCCGTCAACGTCAACAAGGTGTGTCTGTCCAGAATCGACTCGATCGTGATGGCAGACATGCTCATTCGCGCGGGCATCTTCCACGTCGTCGTGGCCGGGGGACAGGAATCGATGACCAACGCGCCGCATCTGCTCCCGAAGAGCCGGACCGGTCACAAGTACGGCGCCGCAAAGCTGCTCGACCATCTCGAGTGGGATGACCTCTGGGACAGCCTCACCGACCAGCCCATGGGAGCCCTGACCGAAGCGCACAATCAAGCACTCGACAAGATCTCCAGGCAAGAGCAGGACAGCTTCGCCGTCGATTCGCACACCAAAGCCGCCCGCGCGACCAAGGACGGTGTTTTCTCGATGACGAAATTGTGCCGGTCACCCTCACCCGGAAAGGCCAGACGTACGAAGTGACGCAGGACGAAGGTGTGCGGGCCGAGGCCAGTGTCGACTCGCTTGGCGCGCTCCGGCCGGCCTTCCATCACTCCGGCACGGTCACCGCCGGAAGCGCCTCGCAACTGTCCGACGGTGCCTGTGCAGTAGTGGTGATGAACAAGGCCGTCGCCGAACGCCGGGGGCTGCGCTGGCTCGCCGAAATCACCGGCCACGGTTTCGTCGCGAGACCCGACTCGACCTTGCAGTCCCACCCGGCGGAAGCCATCAAGGCCGCCCGCTCGGCCGCGGGTCTCACGCCGGCCGAACTGGACCTGGTCGAAATCAACGAGGCGTTCGCCGCCGTCGGTATCGCCGCCACCCGGGAATTGGGGCTCGCTCCCGCGGTGGTCAACGTCAACAGTGGCGCGATCGCCATCGGCCACCCGCTGGGGATGTCCGACGCCCGCGTCGTCTTGCATCTCGCGCTCGAGCTCTCGCGCCGCGGCGTGGCGTGGCGTGGCAGCACTGTGTCGTGGCGGCGGCCAAGGGCAGGCAATCGTGCTGCGCTCTCCCCAAGGGTTGCGAAGGAGCAATTGAGATGGAGGTCGACACCAGAGTCGACGACGCCGCGATGATCGATTTCGTCCGGTCGTGGCATCTGTACGGAGGCGGTAGTGATGAGGAGATCTTCACGCGTTCGACCTCAAGGCCCATGCTTTCTTCCAGCGTGTCCTCATGCTCCTGACGGTCGGGGAAACGGGGGAGCTGTCTCCTGCCACGGTCGACGCCATGCGGAAAGTGTGCCGTGCCCGGCTGTGACTCGACCGCGAAGGTGCACGCCAAGTCTGATCTAGTTCATCGACACGGTTCGGAAGAAACACAATCCGAGTGTGGCAGCTCCGTTGACAGTGCGCGCCGCAGGATGTCGAGCATCCAGTCCGGCTCGCTCTAGTCGTGTTCCGCCCCGGCCGCGGCAGTCCTGGGGGAGCCGCCGCCTACAGGGGAGCCGGTGGGCGCGCGTGCAGTATTCGCTTCATGCCAGCGGCGGCCACAGGACATCGCTCTGTTTGAGGATTGCAGGATCAGGGCGGTTTCGACGGACGTCGCCTTCGCGAGGATCGCCGACGTGGAGAACCATTCGTACAGGGCGGCCTTGTTTGCCACCCGTAGCTCGATGAAGATCTGGTTCTCACCGACGACGGCGGCCGCCGGCCGCAATTCGGTTCGGTTTCAGCGCCCGATCGACGTGACATCTGAGGCCTCATAGCAGTTGACCCCACCGTGCCCGTCCGAATGCCCTTTGCAGTCAAGTGCGCAGTGGACGGGTCCTCGGTCCACATCGACGCCGCCGACCCGAACGGAATTCCATTGGTAATGGTGACGGCCTCTTCCACGGTGTCGAACGGAAGGAACACCAGGACAGGACCGAAGAT
Source organism: Rhodococcus sp. G6(2025) (assembly GCF_058628105.1). Lineage (NCBI taxonomy): Bacteria > Bacillati > Actinomycetota > Actinomycetes > Mycobacteriales > Nocardiaceae > Rhodococcus > Rhodococcus sp. G6(2025). The sequence goes on along the minus strand of NZ_CP179750.1, from coordinate 4,319,947 downwards.
CTCCGGCTGCGCCGCACCGCGTCCGGGGACACCCCCGTCGAGAACGGGGGGGGTCCCATGGAGTCGCCGCCAATCTCGACCAATGCGCGCGAGCAGCAGCGACCGCAACCGCGCCCTGGGCGACCGCGGCGTCAACGTATCCGAGTACCCGCTGCAGGGCATTCTCCTCAACCATCGCCCCCAATGTCGTTGCAGAATCGAGCGGATCGGCGTGCGTGAGGGCTTTCGCTCGGCGCACAACCGCTTCCAAGTTCGTCTCGGCGGGAGCGGTGCACTATCAGGCGTGAGCGGCCGGAGCAGATCTGTCCCTGGTTGAAGAAAAGCCCGGATGCGATCGCATCCACATCTGCTCAACATCGAGCGCATCGCTCATCACGATCTGGGGACTCTCACCCCGAGCCCAAGTGAGACCCGATTGATGTTGCTGTCGGCGGCATAACGCAGAAGTGCCGTCCCGCCGGTCCCGAGCCCGTGTGAAGGACACGGCGTCGATATCCCCATGTAGACCGAGTGCGGCACCGGCTGCCGCCGAATCCGGCCACGATGTTCAGCACTCCATTGGGAAGACCGGCCTCACTGGCGAGCTCGGTGAACTGGAGTGCAGTCAGAGAGGACTGCTCGACAGGTTTGACGACGAACTGTCTTCAACCGCCAGTGCCGAATTGAGCTTCCATGCGGTTCAGTGGGAAGTTTCACGGCACGACGGCACCGACCACACCGAGTGGGTCCCGGGTAGTCGTTGCCAGCGTGCGGTGGTCGCTCGGAGCGACTTCGTCATAGCGCTTATCGATTGCCTCAACATAGAAACCGAAAGCCTGGACGACCACGCGCATATTCACGTCGATCGCGTCAGTCACGGGTTTGCCCAAGTCCCTCGAGCCCCAGCGACCTCCTCTCGGTCTTCCTTCACGAGCCGAGCCAGACACCGCAGATTGCGTACCGAATGCCACGAGGAGGTAGTCGAGTCGACGATAAGCTGCACGCGACCGCCTACGGTCTCGACGGCGTCGTTGAGGCGATCAAACACGGAAAGGTCGACCGACGTGCTGATTACCCGGGCGGATGTCACGTCCCGTGCCGAGGCCACTGGAGTGAGCCGGGCACACGAAGCTGTGTGACCGGCTCCGCTGTATCACCCGCAAGCGCAAGTCGTCGCCTCCACCGCACCACGACATGAACACGCCCAGCGTCCGAGAAGACCTTGGATACTATCCGAAACCGAACCAGGGCTCTTCAGACGCCGCACTCGGCGACAGGGTGATCGCCTACTCCGCCGATAGTGGTGGTCCATCGCCTACCACCGAGCAGCCCAATCGCATTGGTCAGTTCGGAACAGGTGCTCCCGTCGGTGCGGTCACGACACGCGGATTCGGCAGCGCGGACCGGTCTACAGCGAGACCTTCTTTGTAGATCGCCGCGATATCGCTTAGATTCTCGCTGTCGACAAGTGGATCCGCATTCAGAAGCACGAGGTCGGCGACCTTGCCCACCTCGACTGTACCGATCGTGTCGAGCTTGTTGTAGGCGTCGGCGACGTTGTGGGTGAGAGCCTGAATGGCTCCCATGGCGCTCAGCCCCCTTGTACGCAAGGCTTTGACCCAGGTGAAGTGGTCGGCCCCCAGCGTCCAAGGCCTGTCCTCGTGTAGCTCTTCACCCAGATCCTGCATCACGTCGTGAGATGTACAGCCGGCGTCGGTAGCAACCATTACGTTGGCTCCTGCGTCGATGAAGTTTCGCTCGTTCTTCTGATGTTCGGGACTGTTCATCGCTCCAAAGAAGTTGCCGTGAGCTAGAAGCCGGCCGGAGTAGTCATCGGTGAGGGGCTGGATTCCCACACCGATCCTCTTTTCCGCGATTCGCCGCACCAATTCGTCCGGTATCACCTGGTTGTACGTCCAGGTTGGATGGATCATGACGTCGACATCGACATCGGTCGCCAACTCAAGGGCGGGGACAGCTAGGGTATGCGAAAGGAAGGGCAGACCGGCAGCACGGGTGTCCTCCGCCATCATCCGGACCCACTTCTCGGGGAAGGTGTGGTAGGTTCTCAACGCCACGGGGTTGAGGTGCGCGGTGAGGTGGTCGCTGATGGCGACCTTGACCATGTCGACACCGGATTGAACGTAGTCCCGGAACCGTGCGCGGAACTCGCGTTCTTGCAGCAGTGTCAGGTCGGCACCGACACCGGCGGCGAAGAGCTCGTCAATTCGATTTGCGAATGTCGGCGAGATTGACTGCCGTGCAGCGAAATTGAAATCAGGACTGAAGGGCCCACCCATGCCTACGATGTTCCCGGCCGCGAAGATCCGGGAACCGATCGTTGCACCTGCGTTGATCCGATCCCGGGCTTCGAGCACCGGATTACGAGCGTCCCAGGTGTCGAACACAGTCGTCACACCGTTGCGGAGGGTCAGTTGAGCCCCCTCCTCGATGACCTTCACGAACGACCCCTCATATCGGGAAAGGTACTCCACACCGCCTATGCCCATCATCATGATGCCGTCGAGGAGGTGGATGTTTCCGTTAATGTAGCCAGGGAGCAACCATTTGCCGGCGGCATCAATGACTTGCGGTCCCGCGCTGGTGTCGTACTGCGACGATGGGACGATGCGGGTAATCGAGCCGTCCTCGACGACAACGGTCGTGTTCTCGGCCGGAGTACCTCCACGTCCATCGATCAGCGTGACTCCGGACAGTGCAAAGTTGGGCATACTGTGACTTCCTCTCTCATCTGTGCGACAGAGATCCTGGCGCACAACTCAATGTGGCGACGCCGGTGTGAACACCTCAATCTGCCCCGGTGCCGATGCGTTCCCTACCGACTGCTTCGATATGCGGTTCTGTAAATCCTCCCCGGTGACTGAAGTCAGGCACCCAACTCGACCGGTTCAACAACGTTGGTACATAACAGGCATCCAGCCATCGTCCGCCTCGACTCCGTTCGCTGTGCTCGGGCGATCGCGAATCGATGGATCAGCTCCAAACACGCTTGCACGGCAGGCACCCGGCGAAGACTGTCCCCCAACGTCACGATGTCCTCGTCGGCCGCACTGCGTCCGCACCCACGTTGTACCTCAGATCTGAGAGTCGCTATCGCAATCCATTTGTTCGACCGCGGAAAGCTTCGGCGGATGGAACCGATGTTGTATCGGTCGAAACTCGCCGGGGATGTCGATACCGCAGTTGTGGAAGTGCCTCCAGAGTCACGTAACCCGGAGGCGCGGAAAGTACATCGGGAATACGATTGACGAGCGTGGCGCATGTAGTCCAACTCGTCGGCACTTTCTCGTTGCGCAGGTTCAGCTCGGGTTCACCGAAAATCGTCCAGTCGTTATAATCCGCATTATCAGGGCCATAAACCATCCCAGTCATCTCGATCGTGAGCACGACACCCTCGTCGGTGGTCAGGGTGTCAATATCGGTGAAGCCAAGAACCGAGCCCTTGCGAACTACAGTATTCAAAGCCCTGCACTCGGTGTCGGCATCTGCGATGACAGGTTTCGTTTCGCCGCTGGCGTCGCGCGGATTTAGTCCAGCCACAACCGCAAGTTGCTCAAGGGCATTGCGCCCGAATGTTGGTGGACGGGAGGCGCCGGCCAACCACTGCTCGAACTCTGTCATGCTGGACCCAACCTGTTGGTCTCGGGCGAGCTCAGCTCCGAAATCGTCTACGTTCCAACTTGCTTTACCGACGACGCGCTGGATCCGGTGCGCGGTTCCCATGAGTACCGACACCAGATTGACCCAGTACCCGTCCTGGTGGCCAGTGCCGGTGATCGTCACGCCGGCTTCACGTGCTGCCTTATCCAATAGTTCGGTTTCATCAGGCGACGTCCGTCGCGAGAACATCAGCTCCTCAGAGAGCGTGATCACATTCGCTCCAGCAACAAGACATGCCATCGCCGGCTCGAACATGTCTTCCATGTACGAGGCAATTGTCATGACCACGAGATCCGGTCGCGTATCCGCGAGTACTAATTCGATGTCCTTTGCGACTGTGACGCCGAGCTGCTTTCCAAGGCATGCGACATCGCCGATGTCTCGGCCGATCTTTTGCGGACTACGAGCAACTGCTCCAACCAGTTCTGCCCCGTGTTCGTCGAGCATCCGCGCAACGAGCGATCCCATCGAACCCAAGCCGTACATGACGACCCGAGTCTGGGTTTGGGCCAGAATGGGTGCGGTGGATTCCGAAGAAGCCTGACCAATCATCGATTTCTACTTTCCGTTTACGGGCTTATGTCAAGTGAACCGGCTGTGTGACCGGGAAATGCGCAACGGCCTCACTGGCGACCAGCGCGATCAGAAACTGCCCCACGTCGGCGATCAGCGGACTCCAGATCATCCGCGAACCAGTAGTTGCCAGCGCGTAGGTGAACAGCGCACATCTTCCGACCGGCGGGAACTAGGTGAGTCCGGGGACAAGTTTGCCGACAAGCTCATCTCACGTTTGAATTCGGTCTCCAACCTGAGCGCAGCAACCTGAGCATTGTCGTTCAAGGAGTTGCTTTCGCTCGACTGGCTGTCACCGGACGGCGAGGTAGGTAGTGAGGTCACTGACGTCTTCCTTTGGAAGTGGAGATACGGGTCAACGGACCCCTGGCCTCGTAACGTGGGGCTCGTCACACCCGTCAAACGTATAGGTTAATAGTTCATAGTTCAATGGCTGCGGGTTACGATTGTGTTATTGGCGCCGGTGGCCAAGAGGAGACAGTGCAGTCGCGCGACCGGGAGTGAACTCTGAGTCGCGCCGGGGACATTGGGATGACCTCACAGATTGACCTGTGTTCTCGCTGCCGAACGCCGAAATCTCCACGGCGGATCGCCTACCACCTGCACATGTCCCGATCCGCCATCGAAAGGTCCTGCGCCGCGATCGGATGCCGAGTTTGGCCCACCTCGACCAGTCCACAGGCCTTCCCGTTCGCCGACCACCAACCCGCCGCTGCATGACACACCGGGTGAGCAGGTCCAAGTGGATATCAGAAATTCGGCCGCATCCCCGACGGTGGCGGACAACGCAGGTTTGGGCGGATCATCGGCAACCGTCACAACAAGAGGAAGGGCCGCGGTTACGCCTTCCTGCACCATGCGGTCGACGACCGTTCCGGCTCGCCTATTCCGAGTCGCACTCCGACGAACGCAAGGAGGTAGCCGCCCCGATCTGGGGAGGGGCTCGCAGCTTCTTCGCCGAACACGGTATCGAGGTGCGGACCGACAACGGTTCCTGCTATCGCTCACACTGCTTCGGGGCGGCGCTCGGTCCGAACGTCAAGCACCGCTACACCCGCCCATATCGTCCGCAGACCAATGGAAAGGTAGAGCGATTGAACCGGACGTTGGCCGCCGAAGAGGGCATACGCCCAGATGTATCTGTCGAGGCCCGCTCGACGAAATACCGTGAGGCTGCCCCTCGGAGTGGACACCCCTGACGCTGGTTCCAGTGGAGAGCCAGTAGGCATGTCGACGTGGGACGTCAGCCGCTGTATCCGGAGGATTTCCGGAAAGACGCTGTCGCGCTGTACCGCGCGGCCGATGGCAAACGCACGTACGCAGTTTCCCGTACGTCGTTGAGGTGTATCAATACGACGAGACTCGCAACGAGTACCGAGTGGAGTTCTGAGACGAGACCCTCCGACAGTACATCCGGAAGCGGAACAACCAGTTACCGTTCCCCACACGGAAGCGGATCGCGCTGCAGTTCCTCTACGGCATCAACTACCTTCACAGCGAAAGGTTGCTCCACCGGGACATCAGTCTCCAGAACGTACTGGTGGAAGTCTTCGACCGCGGGGCGGTACTGGTGAAGCTCTCCGATTTCGGTCTGGTCAAGGACACGTCCTCCGAATTCACCCGGACGAAGACGGAGATGCGAGGAACCATCCGTGACCCAATACTCCACAACTTCAAGGACTACAACGTTCTGAACGAGGTGTACTCGATTGGCTGGGTACTCTCCTACATTTTCACCGGCAAAGAGTCACTGAAAACGGGTACCGACGAGGTGAGCCGGATCATTCAAAAGTGTGCCACGCTCGAGACCGCGCAGCGTTACCAGACAGCGCTCGACCTCATCGCGGATGTCGAGCGCCTCGAAGCGAGTCCCACGTCCGCTGACGCTCCTGCTTGATGGTCACCGGTCGAAGTGCCTAGCAGTTCCGGGCCCGGCGCGGCACGTTCCACATGCCCATCCCCGGCCAGAATGTGGTGCTGTAGGGGATGCCCAGGGTGATGGTGGCGACGAGGACACCGGACCCGGTCGCGGCGGCGGCGGGTGGCGGTGATGGCGGGGAGTTGGATGCTCGCACCTCGGCATCCCCGGTCGCGCCGGTGGTGAGGTTGCGCCAATGCGCGGTCCCGGTGCATCCGGTCTCCATGCGGAAGTACGTGAGACCCGGTGTCGCGGTATGGGTTCGCGCGATGGCGCGGTCCTGGCAGATGCCCATCCACGTCGCATACTGAAACGACAGCGTGTTGCCTGCCACCGGCACTGGCAGAACCGTATCGACCGGTGCCGCGGACGCGGAAGGTGCACCGACGATCGCAGCCGTCAGCGTCGCCAGGGTTGTGATTCCGGCCGCGCGAAGGCGCGGCAGACGGGGCGCGATGAATCCTTCATGACCGGTCCTCTCGGGCGATGTAAGGCCATCACGGGACACCCTGGTCGTCACCTCGTTGGATCGACTGGCCCGCTCGGTCGCCGATCTCAGCGCGATACCACCGATCTCCAGGCCCGCGATGTGCTGTTGATGTTCGACGGCACCTTCCACGACCCGCGGGATCCGATCGGGCGAACGGTGTTCGCGATGTTGTCGACCACCTTCGCCGAGTTCGAGTCCGGCCTTATTCGTCTGCGCACGATGGAGGGCAATGCCCGCCGCAAGGCTGCAGGCGGTTTCGCCGGCCGCAAACCACTCCTCAACCCTGCACAACAGTCGAACCCTACGACCTGCAGACCGCGGGGCACTCCGTCGCAGAGCTGACAAAGCGCTTCAATCTCAGCCAGCCAGGCCTGTACAAGTACCTCACCCGCGAGAAGGCCCGACGGAACGACGCACCCACCTCCGCCGCGGACCACTGAGCGCGACGCCACCAGCTGGCATAGGGGGCAAGTCAGCGCGGAGCGGTGTCGCGGCAGCACACGTACTTTTTCCATGAACGCGTGCATGCATTAATGCACTCACGCATTCAGTGGGCGCCGAGGCCGATACGGAGCACTCAACAGTGATGACGAGGGAAGCAACGTGTGCAACACGGGCCCGTGCGACTGCAACAGGCGAAATCTCTGCCCTTCGGTGTGCAACGGTCAGTGCAACGATTGTGTGCGCCTAAGTTCTGCACCCCTTTCCGGGGGCCGGTGACTCTGCACGCCACAACACAGGCTGAGCAACGACCTCGTTCGAGCACGCACTGCCGTCGCAGCGGAACGTCTCCACCGTTAACGCATGCATGAATGCATGAATTAACTCACTCATGCGTTCTGACTCGCCCCCCGGCGAGTCGTATCCCGGACTGCCAAATCTCGACCCGACGGGATACGGCCCGCATCTCCACGCTAAACCACCCCCGGACTGACCTCAATGGCCAGTTCAGGGCCGATTTTTCGTCGTGCCGGACCATCGCCGCGCCCGGCTACGGCCATGTCGTGGGACCTCGTTGCAGTGGGCCTCGTGTTCGTTGCGCTGGGCTGCACGGAAGGATCAGCGCGCCTAAGCGGGTGGGCCCGCCGGGGAACAACGGCGTGCAACACCGCCCACTGCGACTGCAACATGCAGCGTCCGCATGTGCATCCTCGTCGTATATCCCGCTGACCAGGTTCCCGCCATCTGGGATCGTCCGTCCTTGCATATGACCAGATCGCGCCTCCTTGCTCTGGTGGTAGGCGGGCACCTGGTTTCGGATCGGCTCGAAATCGACCCGCGAGCGCCCCTAGTTGTTGATCACAACCCTGTGCATTCCAGACAGGATGTGGAAGTTCTCAGGGCGGCGCATCGTCTGTCAGCGCACCGGTTCCTCGACAGGAAGGTCGGCGGCCCGCCCCTCTCGTTGTCGGCGCCGGATGTGCCGTCTGCGGTCGTTCTCGGACATCCCGCCCCACGTTCCGTACGGTTCGGCAACGGCCAGGGCGTACTCGCGGCATTCGGTGAGCACCGGGCAGTCCTGGCAGACGCGCTTGGCGTGCGCTTCGCGCCGCGCCCGGTCCCGACCACGCTCCCCCTCTGGAGAGAAGAACAACGACGACTCGACGTTCCGGCACGACCCCAGGAGGCGCCAATCTCCACGATCACGATCACCGTCGACGGGCAGTCGGGTCCGTGGCGTACCTTCACGGCGGGAAGCCGGCACAGTGCTCGGCGCACGAGCGGATATACAAGTCATCGGATCGGTCTCACTCATCTCACTCACGGGTATTTGCGGACCTGTCACCGCGGTAACCCTTTCGCAAACAACATCTTTCACAATCAGTCCGGACGGTCTCTTCAAGTTCAGGTGCCCAGCCAGAACCTTCGACGAGCGACGGTGATCATTCGCTCGACCAAGCGGCCGCAGCGGTGCCGGCGCGGCGACGTCGAGATGCGCGACCAGTGCCCGACAGAACGCTGCGGGTCCATCCCGAAATCGGTTCTGATCACCTCGGGAGGGCCGCCGCCGTGGGCGCACCAACGTGGGGCCTCGCACCACCGGGAGGGGCGACCCCTCGACGCCCCACCGGTAAATTCCAGCCGTCTGTTGATCACTCCGAATCAAACTAGAACCGCAGGGCGTCGGCATGTCCGATTGTGAAACACACGCCTGTGACACCGGGGCCCGTGTGCGTTCGATCGACGGCTTGATGCCAGCATCAGTTAACGCATGCATGCATGAACTAACTCATGCATGCCGGTGTGGTCCGATGAGACTGTCGAGGTAGGCGACCTGGGCTTCGAGAGCTGAACGGATGTCGTCGATGTCGTCGCGTAGCGCGGAGACTATCACTAACCACCAGAGGGGAGCCGACGCTCCATCCGACCACAGAATGACAAAGGAACACCGATAATGACTACAGACCTGAGCCTAATTCACCCCGGCGAGATCCTCCGCGAGGACTTCCTCGAGCCGTTCGGCATCACGCAGAACCGCCTAGCCACGATCATCGGTGTTCCGCCCCGACGGATCAACGAGATCGTGCTCGGCAAGCGGTCGATCACCGCAGACACCGCGTTGCGGCTGGCCAAGGCGTTCGGCAACAGTGCGCAGTTCTGGCTCAATATCCAGGACCGCTACGAGCTCGATCTTGCGGCCGACAAGATAGGCGACGCCCTCGCCAAGATCACGCGTCTCTCGGCGTAGAGAGGCAGAAGGGGACCGTCGGTGTGATTGCCCGCCGCACCGGACGGAACGATCACCGGGATGAATCGTTCGAAGGCTGAGCCACGCCGGGCCTGGAAGGCCGGCCAATGCACCAACGGCATCAGCTCCGGGCAGCGGTCCTGGCCTGGCCTTGCCGATGATGTTTGACCGTGGAGTCGCAAGCACTGCGCCGCCGGCGTTGTGCGTTCGAGAGATGGGAATCAGCGATGTACATCGGGTATGCACGAGTGAACACCGACACCCTCGTGGTGACCAAGTTGGATCGCCTGGCCCGTTCGTTGCCCGATGCCCGGGACATCGTCGACGAGCTGACGGCTCGGCATGCGTGCGTGCAGATCGGTGCCTCGTTGCATGATCCGACTGACCCGGTCGGTCGCCTGCTATTCAACGTCCTGGCGATGGTCGCCGAGTTCGAGGGCGACCTGATTCGGGCACGAACGCGGGAGGGGATGCGGATCGCGAAGGCGAAGGGACACCTGAAGGGCAAGAAGCCGAAGCTCAATCCACGCCAGGAACGGCACCTGGTCGAGCTTCACGCGTCAGGCGAATACTCGACTGCCGAACTGGCTGAGGTTGGCCGGTCGACGGTGTACCGGGCGATCGAACGCAGCGCCCACCGTGACGGCGCTCTCTCAGATTCCAGCACCTAGCGACCAGCAAAAACGCCAGCCGCACCGGCGGACGTTCAGCTAACGGGACTGCTAAGTCCAAGGCCTAAATGGATTCCTGGACGCGTCGTACGTCGTCTTCGTCCAACGCTGAAATTGTCATCAATCGCCACGTCCACCGATCGTCCGACCATTCGGTTGAGTGTGGGTATCGCTGCGTGAGTTGACGATCGAGCAGTGTGGGTTGCGCGCCGAGGGGCCACCGAGCCAGTGAGGCGTGTCCGTTCACGTGGAGGCTCATCACAAGTTCACCGGTGTCAGGGTCTCCGCTGATCGGAGTGAAGGACACTCCGGTCGGCCAGTACCGTGGGGTTGCACCTTCAGCCATTTCGTGGACTTGTCGGAGGTGCTCGGGGTCCCGGCTTCTTTCCTTCACTCTCGGCGGTGCGATAGCACCTTCCCAATCGAATACCTCATCGGGCAGGTTTTCGTAGGTGTTGACGTCGGTCAACTCGGCGTAGAGCTTGTCGCTGGAAGATCCCGTGCGGAGGATGAGTCCTGTCTCGTCGTCGATGACGAACTCGATGTTCTCCTCGTGCGACGTCGAGTTCATGATCATTGACCACGCGCGCCGGCCATTCACATAGGTTTCGATGGGGGACCTGGCGGGTGTTGTGTTCTTACTGAGGGTGGAGGGCGAGAGGAATGACTCGGGTCCTACAAACAAGAGAGGACTGATTGGTTTCAGGAGGTGAAGTTGGATGTGACCTGTGTTTCGATGCATCTCACCGTCACGCCAACTGAACGCGAGTTCGCCGTTTCGGATCAAGATCGGCTGACCCGATCTTTCGATACGCCATTGGTTACCGGGTCCGTGCCAGAATTCCCATGTGCCCTCGTCGACGTCGCCCGTGCGAGCGACGTATCGGTAGCTCAAGGCCGCCGAGGTATAGAGCATGTCGCTGGCCGCATGACGGCCCATCAACTCGACCCACGATGGAGTGCTTACGGTCATACTCTGCAACGATACGGTCGAGAACCTATGTCTGGTCGCAGGAGCGATCGTAGACCGGTCATCGATCCGCTTTCGGGACGAGCGCCTGACCCTTCCGGTGCGCGCTGGGCGTCGATCTCGTCCCGGTGCAGGTTCCGCTAACGGCGAGTGCTGCGACACTGTGGCCAAAGGGTGGGGATATTCGACAATGTCGTCCTCGGGGATTGGCGCAGGTATACAAGCGCTCCGCACGTCGGGTCATCGACGATTGTCCGGTGTTCAACTTCCCGAGCTTCGACGCCTGCGTCACAGCCCGCGGAGAGAGACGCACCGCTGAATCAGGACGCCCGGGGTGTCATCCGAGACCCGCATCAATTCCAAGCGCGCCGAGTTCGTGACGGCAATCCATTGCACTGCGGTCGGAATGTTCGGCGACCGGGCTCCTCGACCAGTTCGCGTCGGCCCTGAGCACGACCATCCGATCTTCATACAACGACCCGAGACCGAAGGAACCAGAATGAGCCGCTCCGACACCACCGAGACCATCATCGAGTTCGAGCGACTGAGCGAGACACTCGAGGGCCGCCGTCACCGCACCTTCCTGCGGGCCAGGAGCCGGCGCCGCGTCGACGGCAAGGTTGTGCTGATCACCGGTGGGGCCCGAGGCATCGGTTCGGAGACAGCGAAGGCACTCACGGCCAAGGGCGCGCGGGTGGTCGTCACCGATGTCGACGCTGCCGCTTTGTCGGAGGTCGTCGCCGAGATCGGCGCGGACAAGGCCGTCGGTGTCGTCGCCGACGTCTGCGACCTCGCGGCGATGGAGGCGGCGGTGGCCCGGGGCGTCGAGAAGTTCGGTGGTATCGACCTGGTGCTCGCCAACGCCGGGATCGCCAGCTACGGCTCGGTACTCGGGGTGGATCCGGCCACGTTCAAGCGTGTCCTCGACGTCAATCTTCTGGGCGTGTTCCACACGGTGCGGGCGGCGTTGCCGTCCGTCATCGAGCGCAACGGCTACATCCTGGTCGTCTCGTCTCTGGCGGCGTTCGCACCGGCACCGGGCCTGGCGGCCTACAACGCGAGCAAGGCCGGCGCCGAGCACTTCGCCAACGCCCTCCGCCTCGAGGTCGCCCACCAGGGTGTCGATGTGGGGAGTGCGCATATGTCGTGGATCGACACCCCCCTTGTGCGGGAGGCCAAGGCGGACTTCTCCGCCTTCCGGCAGATGCTGAACTCGATGCCCGGCCCGCTGAGCAAGACCACCTCGGTCGACGCGTGCGTGAAGGCGTTCATCCAGGGCCTGGAACGACGTCAGCGCCACGTGTTCGTCCCCGGCTGGGTCGGCATCATCGCTCAGCTCCGCACCCTCGTGAACTCGAGGATCGGCACCCACGACACCCTCGCGCAGGCGTCCCAGCTCGTTCCCCGGATGGACGCGGAAATCGCCCGGCTGGGCCGCTCGACGAGTGCCCGCAACGTCGGCGCCGCGAGCTGACCCGACAAAAACCACCTGGCAAGGCTGACACCCATCGGAATTATCCGATGGGTGTCGGCGCATTCCCAGGCTATGCCGCACCCAGCTACTGACGAATGTGCTTCCCCCAGTAGATGTGTCGGATATTTTCCTAGTCGATGCCGGGTGCGGAGCGGTCGGTATCCGATGCCTCACCGACGAGCTCGGCGAGGGCGAGTGCGACGCGCAGCTCGAGGGTGCGCTTGTCCACGGACCGTCCCAGTATTTCTTCGGCTTGCCGGAGCCGGTAGCTGACGGTGTTCTCGTGAACGCTGAGTCGTTTCGCCGTTCGGCCGCGGCTGCCGTTTTCGGAGAGGTAGACGCGTACCGTCGCGGCGAGCCGGCGGGTGGTGTCGTCCCCCAATGCCAATGAACCGAGCTCGCGTTCAACGAAGGCGCGGGCATGGTCGAGGTCTGCTGTGGCGAGCGAGCGCAGTGAGATGTCGTCGTATCGGGTGATGCTGCCCGCGGGGCGCCCGGCCAGCTGGGCGACTCGCTGCGCTTGCAGGGCCTCGGCATGGCTGGCGCGAAACCCTGCGATGCCGCGGGCGGGCTCGCCGATCGAGACGCGGACGCCGGGCGCTGTCGCGGTCCGCAGCCGCAGCTCGTCCAGGACCCGGGACGGCACGACGGATGTGGAGCTGATCCACGCTGCAACGGAAAGTATTCCGAGGGGATGGATGAGGGTCTTGCGGCTGCCGAGTGCGGTGGCGATGTCGCGGATGGCGGCCTCGAGCACGGTGAGGGTGTCGCGTCCCTCCTCCTGGCTGTCGAGCCAGGCGATGGCGCCGAGGTGCACCCGGCCCAGTTCGTGGCGCAGCCGCCGGCCCGCCACGTCGATGTCGATGGGCTGTCCGGACAGGATCGTTCTGATCGTCTCGGCCTGGGTGGCGGCGGTGCTGCGCAGCCAACGATCGCGTTCGGCGGCGTAGACCTCCTCGACCAGGCAGAGCGCGGCGTCGACATACGCGAACAGCCACGCCGACAACAGTTCGTTCGCGCGGTTCAGCTCGTCCGCGTCGGCCGCGTGGTTCGCGAGGATCGCGTTGAGGTGCGCAGACGTTGCGGCGTGGCCGAGCCGGTAGCTGCGTAGCAAGGTGGTCAGTGGTATGCCGTGCCTTGCACCGTCCTGCGCGTAGGCGAGGGTCGCCGAGCCGAGGCTGGCGGCGTCCGCGGGGTCTTCGCCGGACTGCAGCACCTCGGCGAAGAGGCGGATACTCACTTCGGTGCTCGCCCGGTTCACCTCCAACGCCTCCGCGTTGGCGAGGAGTTCGGGCAGCCGCTCGCTCGTGTAGGCGGCGACCGCGTCGGCGAGCTCGGGGGCACGGGCGGCGAGTTCGACGGCCGCGGGTTGCAGGACCGTCGACCACAGCCGTCGCTCGCGCTCACCGCGGGCGCCCACCCAGCCGGGTTCCATGCATCTCACGCTATCGCTGCGCGTGTGGCGGTGGTGTGGATATTCGACAACAGCGGACCGGTTTGTTGGCGCGCACGGACAAGCACTCGATGGCCCTGGCCAGCGACTATTGATGCATGCCAAACAACGGAACCGAGCAGCTCCTCACCGGGGCCAGTATGGACGACTACCCGCTGACCCTGACGAGCATCGTCGAGCGCGCCGAGCGGTTTCACACCGACCGAGAGGTGGTGTCGCTTCGGCCCTCGGGCACGATCACCCGCACCACCCTCGGCGCCTGCGCCGGGCGCGCTCGGCGCCTGGCCGGCGCGCTGACCGGGATCGGTGTCCGCGAAGGGGACCGGGTGGCGACCCTGCTGTGGAACCAGAGCGAACACCTCGAGCTGTACTTCGCGGTCCCGGCCATGGGCGCGGTCATCCACACGTTGAACCCCCGGCTGTTCTCCGACGAGCTCGCCTTCATCGTCGACGACGCGCAGGACACGGTGATCGTCGTCGACGAATCACTGCTGGAGGTGTTCGACACCTTCCGCGCCGGGCACGATTTCGCCCACATCATCGTCGTCACGCACACCGGCCAGGCCCCCGCGGGAATGCTCGACTACGAAACGCTGGTCGCGGACGGTGAGCCGGTGCAGTGGCCGGAGCTCGACGAACGCCATTCGGCGGCAATGTGTTACACGTCGGGCACCACCGGCCGACCGAAGGGCGTCACCTACACGCACCGGGCCCTGGTGCTCCATTCCCTGGTCGCGGCGCTGCCCGACCAGCTGGCGGTCTCGGCACGGGACACGATCCTGCCGGTCGTCCCGATGTTCCACGCGAACGCCTGGGGCCTGCCGTATGCAGCGGCTCTGGCCGGAGCGCGGCTGGTCCTGCCCGGGCCGCGTCTGGACCCGCACAGTGTGCTCGGCCTGCTCGCCGACGAGCACGTGACGATGACCGCCGGGGTCCCCACCGTGTGGATGGGCATGCTCGCCGCGATCGACGCCGAACCCGACCGATGGGACCTGTCGGCCCTGGACCGCTTGGTCGTCGGCGGCGCAGCGGTGCCCCAGTCGATGTTCGAGGGATACGACCGGCACGGGCTGACCGTCATCCAGGCCTGGGGAATGACCGAAACCGCACCGCTGGGCACGGTGTGCCGACTGCCGGGCAGCCTCGACGAAAGCGAGGCGGACGACCAGTACCGGTACCGCACCCGACAGGGCATCGCCAGCCCCTTCTTCGACATCCGCGCCCGCGACGACGACGGCCGGCTCATCGCGTGGGACGACGCCGCCATGGGCGAGCTCGAGGTCCGCGGCCCCTGGGTCGCGGCGAGCTACCACCGCGGCAAGGGCGCCGACAGCTTCACCGCCGACGGCTGGTTCAAGACCGGAGACGTGGTCCGCATCGACAGCCGTGGGTGCGTCCGGATCTGCGACCGGTCCAAGGACCTCGTCAAGTCCGGGGGCGAGTGGATCTCCTCCGTCGACCTGGAAAACCAGCTCATGAATCATCCCGCGGTCGCCCAGGCAGCAGTCATCGCCATACCCGACGACCGGTGGGGCGAGCGCCCCCTCGCAGTCGTCGCACTGCGCGCCGGGGCCGAAACCTGCGCGGACGAGCTACGTGAACACCTTGCCCAGGAGTTCGCCAAGTGGCAGTTGCCGGACCGCATCGAGTTCGTGGACGCGGTCCCCTGCACCGCCACCGGAAAGTTCAAGAAGACCGCACTACGCGACCAATTCACCTCAGCCTGAACAACCACCCCACCCCAGGGTCGACCGACCCGCAACAGAAGGAACCCACCATGAGCCGCTTCGACATCACCCAGACCAACCGCGCCGTCGAACGATTGATCGAAACGACCGACAACAAGCGCCACCTCTACCTCCTGCACGCCTACAACCGTCACCGCTACCTGGAAATGGCCGGACGCTTCGAGGAAATCTTCGCCCCCGACATGACTGTCGCCAACCCCGTCTACCACTTCAACCTGCTCGGCACCACCACCACATTGGAGGGCGCCGACGCCGTCAAGGAGGTCTACCGCGAGTGGACCGGCACGGCCCAGTGCGTGTTCTACGTGGACGACGAGAAGCTTGCGGTCAGCGACCACATGATCGTCTCGACCTCGACGATGTACCAGCAGACCCCCGGCAGTGTCCTCGCGGCCGGCGGGGCACCCGTCGACCCCGACGCCACCTACCTGATGAAGTCCGCCGAGCACATGATCTGGCCCTACGACGACCAGGGCCGCCTGATCGGCGAGGACGTGTGGGAGTACGACGAATCGGTCCGCGAGATCATCGCACTCGATCCGAGCGAGGTCCTCACCGTCGAGCAGTCCGCCGCGCTGCTCGCACCGCTCATCAAGCCCCTTCCAGCGTTGAACCCGTTCACCGCCTGACACAAGCGCACGAACATCGCGGTTCCCCTTCGACGACCAAGTCGTTCATCGACGGGGGACCGTGAGCGAGGTTGCGATGCGCAGGCTCATCCCCCGCCGGCCACGGACGTTCGCCAATGAACGCGTGTCCGAACTACACGACATCGCAGTCCCCGCAATCGAAAGCGCACCAGTGACGTTGACAACCCCGATCACCAGTCCCGACGAGCACGCAGCACCGCTCGACCTCCTGCTCACCAACTCCACCCGCGGTATCGCCGGCCGAATGCTCCCGCGCGGCCCGCTGACCCGGCTCGGCGTCAGCCTCGCCAAGCAGCCCCGCACCCTCGCCGGACGAGGCTCCCTCCTCGCCCGCGAACTGGGGGCCATTGCGACCGGCAAGTCCGCACGGGTTCCCGCGAAGAGCGACAAACGTTTCGCCGACCCGGCGTGGCACGGCTCCCTTGCTGAAGCGGACCATGCAGGCCTACCTGGCGGCGGCCGACACCGCCGACGCCGTGTTCACGGACGCGGACCTGGACTGGCGGGACTCGGAGAAGGTGCGGTTCGCCCTCGACAACCTCGTCGAGGGTCTGGCACCGACCAACAATCCGTTGCTCAGCCCCCTCGGGTGGAAGGCGCTGATCGATACCGGCGGTCTGAGCGCGATCCGCGGACTGAAAGCCTTCGCCAGGGACATGGCCTCCCACCCCCGGGTCCCCGCGATGGTCGACCCGGACGCCTTCGCGGTCGGGGAAACCGTGGCCACCACCAAGGGGGCGGTGGTGCTGCAGACCCGGGCGTTCGAGCTGATCCACTACGCACCGCAGACCCCGGCGGTGCACGCGGTCCCGCTGCTGGTGGTGCCGCCGGTGATCAACAAGTACTACATCGTCGACATCGCCCCCGGCCGCAGCATGATCGAACATTTCCTGCAGCAGGGCCAGCAAGTCTTCACGATCTCCTGGCGCAACCCGCAGGCCCGGCACCGCGATTGGGGCTTCGACACCTACGGCGCCGCGATCATCGAGGCACTCGATGCGGTGCAGACGATCGCCGGGACCGACAGTGCGCACCTGCTCGCCACCTGCTCGGGCGGCATCCTCGCGGCCATGGTCGCCGCGCACCTCACCGACATCGGGGAGGGCGAGCGGATCGCGAGCCTCGCGCTGGCGGTGACCGTGCTGGATCAGACCAACGCCGGTTTCGCTGCCGCCGCGATGAGCGACCGCGCGGCCCAGGCCGCCATCCGCACCTCCGCCGCCAAGGGCTACCTCGACGGCCGCACGATGGCCGAACTCTTCGCGTGGCTGCGGCCGACCGACCTCGTGTGGCGGTACTGGGTCAACAACTACGTCCAGGGCCGCTCACCCGCCGCGTTCGACGTGCTGTTCTGGAACTCCGACACCACCAGAATGGCGGCCGCCCTGCACAAGGACATGGTGCTGCTGGGGACCGGGAACAAGCTGGCCACTCCCGGAGCGGTCACCATGCTGGGGACGCCGGTCGACCTGTCCACCGTGACCGCAGACTCCTACATCGTCAGCGGGATCGCCGATCACATCTCCCCGTGGCAAGCCTGCTACCGCAGCGCACAAATGCTCGGCGGCAAGGACAACCGATTCGTTCTCTCGACCAACGGGCACATCGCGGCCCTGGTCAATCCGCCGGGCAACCCGAAGGCCTCGTTCCGGGTCGGCCGGGTCGACGAGTCGACACCCGAGGAGTGGTTCGAGTCGTCGGAGAAGACCAGCGACTCCTGGTGGTCCGACTACACCGGCTGGCTCGCCGACCGCAGCGGCCCGCAGATCGAGGCGCCGCACACCCTCGGCGGCCGCGACCTCCCCCCGCTCGCGCCTGCTCCCGGCACCTACGTACACCACAACTGACCTCCGACCGAAAGACCACGATGACCACCCATCTCGACACCCCCACCGCCCTCTTGGATCTGTCCGGACACACACTCGGCACGACCAACTGGCTCGACATCACCCAAGATCAGGTGAACCGCTTCGCCGACGCCACCGACGATCACCAATGGATTCACACCGATCCCGCCCGTGCGGCCGAGGGCCCGTTCGGCGGCACCATCGCCCACGGCTACCTCACGTTGTCACTCGCACCGATGGTCCTGGCGGAAGTCCTCGAGATCGACGACACCACGGCCGCTCTCAACTACGGCCTCAACAAGGTCCGCTTCCCCGCCCCGGTACCGGTCGGAGCGCGGCTGCGCGCCACGGTCACCGTCACCTCCGCCCAGCAGAAACCCGCCGGCATCGAGACGGTGTTCGGACTCACGTACGAGGTCGAAGGCGGCGGGCGCCCGGCCTGCATAGCCGACGTCGTCGTGCTCTACCGGTGACGGCCGCCCACCCCGGGCCCGTCGAAGAGAGCCATATCGCGGCGGGCGGCCAGCGCATCAGGGTCAGCGTCCGCCGCGGCACCGGGGTGCCGGTCGTCTTGTGCAACGGCATCGGCGCCAGCTACGAGGTGCTCGACCCCCTTGTCGCGCAGCTCGACCCCGATACCACCGTCATCCGATTCGACGTCCCCGGCACCGGCGGATCACCGGTGTCCCTGGTGCCGTACGGCTTTCCGTACCTCGCCTGGATGCTGGGCCGGATCCTGACCCGGCTGGGCGTCGGCGTGGTCGACGTCCTCGGTCTGTCCTGGGGTGGGGCGCTGGCACAGCAGTTCGCGTTCCAGAATCCGCGGCGCTGCAGGCGCCTGGTCATGGTTGCCTCCGGGACCGGCATGCTCATGATCCCCGGCCACCCCCAGATCCTGGTCAAGATGCTCACACCCCGCAGATTCCGCGACCCCGACTATGCGGCGTCCATCGCCGGCGACCTCTACGGCGGCACCGCCCGCACGCAAAAAGACGACGTCGCCCAACTCTTCCTGAAGCAACTCCACCCCGGATCGAAAATCGGCTACACGCACCAACTCCTCGCGGGATCGGTCTGGACAAGCCTGCCGACACTACCGGCAATACGACAACGGACGCTGATCATCGCCGGAGCCGACGACCCCATCATTCCCGTCGTCAACGCGCACATCATGAAAACGCTTCTCCCACACGCCACCCTGCACCTCCACGACGGCGGACACATCGACCTGATCACCAACGCCACCGAACTCGCCCCAGTGATCGACACATTCCGTCATACCTAAGAAACCAGCGGTAGCAGCAATACGGAGGGGACGACCGCGCCGGACAGGATGCCGAAGCCGATCTGTTGGCACACCAGGAGGACGACGGTCCCGCGCCGATCGCACCGACTCGGGCGAACGGAGCCATTCTTCATCCCCTCAACCGCTATTGGAGGTCGGCGTAAGGTGTGAAACACCTCATTTGCTCGATCGTGCGAAGCGGTGTGGGCGGTGTCGAATCATCGCATTGCCGGTCCTGAAGACGACGAGCTCTACCAACCAGCCGCGGCCTGTGGTGATCGGTTTCTGATCAACGGCCGGGACTGGGGCGGCGGGTTCTCGTTGGTCGAGCACCGTTTGCCGCCGAGGGTGCTTGCGGCTCCGTTGCACAGGCGCATTGATGGGTGTGCAGTGCTCGTCGATCGCGCGGATGTCAGAAGGCGGCGAACTCGCCGTGCTGGCCTATCGGGGACCCGAGCCCTCGCCGACGACGTTCGCCCCGGGAAGGGGTTCGCAACCCGGGTATGCCGCTGCCAGCGGGTCGGTCATCGTGTGCGCCGATCGGGTCCACGAGACCCGATTCTCCACGGCCGGGATGATCGGGCGCGGGCTGCACAGCGGGGTGTGCGTTCCGATCGGCTCCGAAGCGGTGTGGGGTGTGTTGACCGCGCACAGTCGTCGTCCTCGCGAATACACCGACCGTGACCTGACCTTTCTGCGCTCGGTGACGGCGGTGCTGTCCGCGGCGATCCGCCGCATCGAGGCCGAAGCCGCGTTGGTGCACCAGAGCTTGCACGATCCGCTGACCGGGTTACCGAACCGCGCGCCGGCCCGCCGTCGGCTCGACGAGGCCCTGGTCGCCGCGCCGCGCGGCGGCACGCGCGTTGCGCTGTTGTTGGTCGATCTAGACGACTTCCAGGTCGTCAACGACAGCCTCGGCCATGCCGGCGGCGACGACGCGCTGATCGTTCTGGCCAGGCATCTGCGGTCGGCGGTGCGCCCGGGCGATACCGTTGCCCGCCTCGGCGGTGACGAATTCGTGGTGGTGTGTGAGGACGTCGCAGGTGCAACGGAGGGGGTGGCAATTGCCGCCCGGATCACCGGAAGCCTCGCCGACCTGACCCGGGCCGAATCTCCCGACTGGCCGATCAGTGCCAGTATCGGTGTCGCACTGTCCGATCCGGAGTGCACCCGCGAAGAACTCGTCCGCCGGGCGGACTAGGATGTATCGGACGAAAGCTGCGGGGCCGGGCGGTTACGCGCTCTACGACGGCACCTTCTAGGGCGGCAGCAGAGCCCGGCCGGTGCACTGCGGCCGACGTGGCAGGAAGTCGCGGCCGCCGATAGGCACCCTAGGGAGGGGAAATTGTCATCTTGACGCGGCTCCCGACCCGTCGAATACTTTCTGGACAGGGCGGATCCCGTCGACCTACGACGAAAAGACTCCGCGCTTCGCCCTTGTGACAGAAAGATATTCGCGTCGTCGACTGCTCGTGAACGCATCGGCGTGTCAGGTCGACCTGCATCAGAGGTGAAAGCGATGAACACGAGTGTGCACGTCGGCACGAAGCCTGCCCAGCTCGGCGTGCGTCCCCGCGACGTCGTGGACGTCGGACGGAATTGAGGCGCCCGATGGCCGATTTCGACTCAGATGCGACCCAGGTGGCGTCGGTCCGTGCGGTCGGCCGCGGGATCGTGGCCGAATTGGACGCTGCCGGGTTCGCAGGTGCCGAGGAGGTCGGCCGGGGCGGGTTCGGTGTCGTGTACCGCTGCCTGCAGCGTTCGCTGGGGCGAATCGTGGCGATCAAGGTGCTGACATCGGACCTGGACCCCGAGAACCGCGAACGCTTCCTGCGGGAGGGGTACGCGATGGGTGGGCTCTCCGGTCACCCGAACATCGTCAACATACTGCAGGTCGGCGTGACCGACGCCGGTCGACCGTACATCGTCATGCACTATCACCCCCGTGATTCACTGGCGGTCCAGATACGCCGGGAAGGTCAGCTGCCCTGGCCGGAGGCGATCAGCATCGGGGTGAAGCTGGCGGGAGCCTTGGAGACGGCGCACCGGACCGGCACGCTGCATCGCGACATCAAACCCGCGAACATCCTTCTCACCGCCTACGGCGAGCCGCAGCTCACCGATTTCGGCATCGCGCACATCGCCGGCGGGTACGAAACGGCCACCGGCGGGTTTACCGGGTCACTGGCATTCACCGCACCAGAGGTGCTGAACGGGGAATCGCCGACCGCGAGGTCCGACGTCTACGGACTGGGCGCGACGATATTTTCACTGATCGCGGGGAGGGCGGCGTTCGAGCGGAAGACCGGTGAGGAACTCGTTGCGCAATTCGTGAGGATCAGCAGCCAACCGGTGCCGGACCTGCGCGCCCAGGGCATCCCGGACGGCGTGTGCACCGTGATCGAGAGGGCGATGGCGACGAATCCCGCTGCTCGGCCGGGGTCCGCCGAGGAGTTCGGACACGAACTCCAAGCCGCTCAGCGACGCATCGGACTGCGTTCGGACGCGATGGCGCTTGCACCCCGGGAGGCCGCGCAGGCGACCGAGGAGCACCCGTCGGATTCCGGTGCCGATGGATACCGTCGAATCCGCTACGAAGGTTCGGACAGCGGTCAGCGTCCGTGGGGCGAACCGACCCAGCAGCTCCAGCCGGATTCTCATCCGTCGGGACCGCCGTTCTGGCCGCCGAATGGCCCGCCGCCCTGGCCGCCGACCGGAGAATCGGGCAGCATCGGAGAGTCCCGCACAGGTCGGCGCGCGGTCCTGACCGTCCTGGCACTGGTCGTCGCGCTGGTGCTGGCTGGCGGCGGGTACCTCGTGCTTCGAGAAACCACCGGCCCAGGCACCGCACGACCTACCGTCCAGGACGCCGGCGCTTCTCCTGCCGTCGACCCGACCGCGGCGTGGCGACCGGTCGAGGATGCCCGTGTTGCCCGCCAGCAGACGGCAACGACAGTCGCGGACGGGACGATCTGGGTCTTCGGAGGGTTGGACGACAACGGCGTCTCCGCCCAGCAGGAGGGCTATGACCCGGCCATCGACACCTGGAAGGCCGGCCCCGACCTTCCGGTCCCGCTCAACCATGCGATGGCTGTCACCTACAACGACGAACCCGTACTGATCGGCGGTTGGAAAGCGGAAGGTCAGAACCTGACCGCGGTCGACTCCGATCGGGTGATGGCCATGCGAGACGGCGGGTGGGTGGACCTGCCGCCGCTGAACGCACCGCGGGCGGCTGGGGCCGCGGCCGTGGTCGGCGACAAGATCGTGGTCACCGGGGGACAGGCGAACGGTCAACTGGTGGCGACGACCGAGGTGTTCGACGGTACGAAGTGGACGACGGTCGCGCCTGTCCCCACGCCACGGGAGCATCTGGCCGGGGTGTCGGACGGGACGTACTTCTATGCGATCGGTGGGCGGGATCTGGCGTCGGATCAGAACACCGCCTCGGTGGAACGGTTCGATCCCGCCGCGGGAACGTGGACGACGTTGCCGGCCATGCCCACTCCTCGCGGCGGGCTCGGTGCGGTGTTCATCGACGGCCGCATCGTCACGGTTGGTGGTGAAGAACCGACTCGCGTGCTGTCGACGGTCGAGGCCTACGACGTGGTGGCCGGAACGTGGTCGCAATTGCCGGCCCTGCGCACACCGCGGCACGGGATGGCGGTCGGCGCGGTCGGAAACACGGTGTATGCCGTCGGCGGCGGTATCAAACCGACACACGCCGAATCGACTGCTGTGTCCGAGGCCCTCCAGCTCGCGCCACGCAAGACCCAGTGGGCGCCGGCGTGGCGTCCGCTGAAGGATGCACCGATCGCCCGTCAGCAGACGGCGACGGCCGTCGCGGACGGCACGATCTGGGTGCTCGGCGGACTCGACAATGCGGGGTCGACCCCGAAGGTCGAGGGGAACGACCCCGCCATCGACACCTGGAAGGCGGGCCCCGACCTTCCGGTTCCCCTCAATCACGCGATGGCCGTCGAGTACGGGGGCGAGTTGGTGGTCCTCGGAGGCTGGGTGCCGGAAGGCCCGAACCTCACCGGGATCACGTCGGACCGGGTGCTCGCGCTGCGGAACGGCAAGTGGGTGGATTTGGCGCCGATGAACGAGCCGCGGTCGGCTGGGGCCGCGGCCGTGGTCGGCGACAAGATCGTGGTCGCCGGGGGACAGGCGGACGGCGCGTTGGTGCCGACGACCGAGGTGTTCGACGGCACGAAGTGGACGACCGTCTCGGATATCCCGACCGATCGGGAGCATCTGGCCGGGGTGTCGGACGGGACGTACTTCTATGCGATCGGTGGACGGGATCTGGCGTCGGACCAGAACACCGCAGCCGTCGAACGGTTCGATCCCGCCGCGGGAACGTGGACGACGTTGACCGCCATGCCCACTCCTCGCGGTGGGCTCGGTGCTGCGTTCATCGACGGCCGCATCGTCGCGGTCGGTGGTGAACAGCCGACCAAGGTGCTGTCGACCGTCGAGGCCTACGACGTCGACTCCGGCACCTGGTCACCGTTACCACCCATGCCCACGGGAGCTCACGGGATGTCCGTTGCGACGGTCGGTCACACCGTCTACGCCATCGGAGGTGCGTTGCGGCCCACCCATGCGGAGTCCACCGCGACTGCACAGGCACTGGATTTCTGGTGAGAGTGCCTGCGCGGACGGGTCGATCTTCCACCGGTCACGCACGCTGAATGTCTTCTGTCCCTGTAGTTGTGCTCAGTAGAGGGGGACTAGACTTGTCGTGGGAGGGGCGAGTTTCGCAGGATGCGGGCCGGGTAGGAAGTGGTTCGTGATGAAGGTGACGGCGAAGGCCACCCGTTGTGGCGGCTGGTGGGTGGTGGAGGTCCCGGGAGTCGAGGCCTATCTCGCCCGGGCGCGGCGGCTCGATCAGGTTTCTGCCATGGTGGCGGATGCTGTGCATCTGGTCGAGGATGTGCCGGCCGAGGACATCGAGGTTGTCCTCGACTACGAGATCGGGGATTCGGCGGCGCTCATGGAGGCCCGAGCGGCCCACTTGCAGGTCGAGTCCGCCGCCCACGCGCAGGAATGTGCAGCGCGGGCCTCGCGGGCCGCGGTGGTGCATCTGCGCCGATCGGGGCTTTCGGTGCGTGATATCGGCGTCATCCTCGAGCTGAGCCCGCAACGGGTCTCCCAGCTCGACCGCGCCGGCGCTCGTACCCGATGACAGTGCGAGCGACGGGTGCATACTCTGGGCCGTGAAGTCGGTCTCCGAGTGTGGTCCCGGTACTCGTGCTGTCGCTGAGGATTTCGATGTCCGACACCCTCACGATGTTCCTCGCCGGCGACGTGATGACCGGTAGGGGCGTCGATCAGATCCTCCCCTTTCCCGGCGACCCGGAGTTGAAGGAGCGTTGCGTCCGCGATGCCCGCGAGTACGTCGCGTTGGCGGAGAAGCGAAATGGTCGGATCCCCGGCCCCGTCGGGTTCGGGTGGCCGTGGGGTGAGGCGTTGCCGATCCTCGACGCGGCGGCACCCGACGCCCGCGTCGTCAACCTCGAAACGACCGTCACCACGTGTGCTCGATTCGCGTCCAAGGGAATCAACTACAGAATGCATCCGTCGAACCTGGGGGTGCTCACCGCTGCGCGGATCGACGTCTGCGTACTGGCGAACAATCACCTACTCGACTTCGGCGCCGATGGTCTCGTGGAGACCCTCGACGTGCTGACCCACAACGGCGTGCGGACCGTCGGAGCGGGGCGCACCGTGGCGCAGGCGTGGTGTCCCGTGGTCGTGGGGGGCGGAACGGGTCGTCGGCTGTTGATCTGGGCGGCAGGTATGTCGTCGAGCGGGGTCTCGCCGCACGGGGCGGCCCGCCGGGACCGGCCGGGTGTCGCGTACCTTTCCGAACCCACCGCCGCCGAGGCAGACCATGTCCTCGACCGGACGCGGCTGATACGGAAGAACACGGACGTGGTGGTGGTCTCTCTGCACTGGGGTTCGAACTGGGGATACGACGTGCCGGATGCGCATGTCGAATTCGCGCATCGGCTCGTCGACGGTGGTGTCGACGTGGTCTTCGGGCACTCGTCTCACCACCCGCGGCCGGTCGAGATCTACCGCGGCCACCCGATCCTGTACGGCTGCGGCGACCTGATCAACGACTACGAGGGCATCGGGGGACACGAAGGCTACCGCGACGATCTGCGGCTGCTCTACCTGGTGACGCTGGACGCGCGCACGCACGAACTGCTCGAGCTACGAATGGTGCCGATGAGATCTCGGCAGATGCAACTGCAACGCGCGTCGACACGTGACACCGAATGGCTGCGGCGGGTCCTCGACGGGATCAGCCGCGGCTTCGGCACCCGCATCGATGCAGGCGACGACGTCCTCGTCGCCCGCGCGAGGCACGCGAAGTAGAGACCGTCGGGGTACCTTCCGCGGTGCCCGAGTCGAAATCGGACGCCGCCGAAGAGTGGAATCAGGTTACCGATCAGCGTCGACGCCGCCGCGAATCCAGTGCTGGATCCGCCAGATCACGTTGTACAGATTCCACGGTGCGACGTCGTAGGTGTCCCACGGCTGACCGACGTGTGCGGTCCATTCGGGAATCCGCCCACAACAGATCCGGTGATCGAACACGGAATAGAGTGCATTGCAGAATGCAGTACGCATCAGGCTTCTCCTGAGTCGGGGCGGTCCCGGACCGGGACTAGCCTAGGTGCGTTCTGCGCATACGAGCACACTACCGGGCTCCAACGAGAACCTATGGCCCCCACCGCCTAGAATTTCGGGTGCACGGACCCGCAGACGCGGCAATTTCGATCGGCGGAGAGTGGCAATGCAAGTTGGAGCGCTATTCGGGAGATACCGGCTGGACCGTTCGCTGACGGTGGATGTGAGCGGCGAGGTCTGGGCGGCGTTCGACACCGTCACGTCCCGGCAGGTCGTGGTGCGGGTGCTGCCGCCGGATGCTACCGAGGACGACGAATTCTGCGAACGATTCGAACGGGATGTCGGGATCGCGGCGCAGATCCGGAACCCGCACATAGTGCCGATCCACGATTTCGGGCAGATCGGAAACCGACTCTTTCTCGCAACGCCGACGACGCAGGGAACGAACCTGCGGACGATCCTCCAGACCACCGGGCCGATGGAGGTATCACGGGCGGTCGGCGTTGTCGAGCAACTGGCGTCGGCGCTGGAAGCCGTGGGCGCGGCCGGGTTGGTCGAGCAGGAAGTGTCGTCGGCGAATGTGATCGTGCAGGACGGCGGACTGATCCAGCTCACCGACGTAGGGCTCCCCACGATTCTCGGGGCCGCATCGGGCGTCTACGGCCTGACCTGTGTGTTGTACGAGTGCCTCACCGGCGAGGCGTTCCCGACCTCGGCGGTCCCGACGCCGCCCGTCGGCATGGCCGCCGTGATCGCACGCGGGACGGCGGTCGACCCCGCGCGCCGCTATCGGTCGGCGGGCGAACTCGCCGCCGCCGCCCGCGTCGCGGCGCCACCGCAACAGCCTGCCGTCGAGCCCGCTCCCGCGACCCCTCCGATCGACCGGAACCGCCGCCTGATCGTCGCCGGACTTGCGCTCGCCGCGATCATCGCTGTCGCTATTGTCGGTGGCCTGATCATCGGGTCGGGAACATCATCGCCCCACGTTGCCGTGCCTACGCCGTCGTCGAGCGCGGCCGGGCCGGTATCGCCGTCGTCGTCACCGACCGCCATGGCGAACCCGACCGCTGCCGAGCAGGTGCCGCCGGTGCAAGCACCAGCACCGACTCAGGCGCCGGTGGCGGAGGCTCCCATTCAGGAGGAGGCCATACCGACACCGGCGCCGCAATCGCCACCGGTGGTGCCGGCACCCGCACCGCCTCCGGGAGCGTTCGCTCCGCAGGTGCTGCCGTGCTACCCGGGTTACGAGCACACTCCGCCCCCGGACGGTCCGTGTCTCCCGCCCGGCTCGCCACCGGCGAATGCCCCTGCACCCGCGCCGGCCCCTGCCCCGCAGGTGCTGCCGTGCTACCCGGGATACGAGCACACCCCGCCCCCGGATGGGCCGTGCTGGGCTCCCGCGGGCCCGTGAAGTCTCACCGACGATTGTCGGTGGCGATCCAGGTGTCGTAGACCTCGCTGACTGCTGCGGCGATCGCCGGACCGTGCAGTGTCCGCGCGGCTCGTGATTGTTCGATTTGGATTCCGCCGGCAGCGTCGATGGTCAGGCGGTTGACGAGGTTGGATGGGGATTCACCGCTATGTCGTTCTCCGGGTTCGGCGACCCGAACACAGATTCCGCTTCCGTCGAGTGCCTTCGCGATCGCGTTCCGGACGTCCGCCTTGAGCCGCGCGGGAGCGAGGCCGCCGATGAGGACGTCGTTTCCTCGGTAGCCGTGAAACGACAGCGCCCACCGGAATCGTCTCGCCGACAGGGAGCGTAGAAGCGGAAAGCTGTGCACGCTGAGATCAGTCGAGGAAATGTGCCATGCCCGGTAGGCATTGCCTACCGGTCGCCACCCTTTACACACCCACAGCGTCGAATCGCGTGATCCCAGCGAAGCGACGACCTGTTCGGCCTGCTGATCCGTTCGGGTTTCGATCGCGCCACCGTGCGGTGCCAGGACCACGAGACGGTGATGTCGCCCGTCGTCTTCGAGCCGCTCGATGAACTCACCCCCGATTTCGGCCTCTTCCTCGGTCATCGCGGAGGCGGTGCACCGACGGTCGAGAATCACCGTCTGTCCCGGCGCCGCGCCGAGCCGACGACAGCCACCCTCCGTTATCCCGATGGTGTCGATCTCTTCCACATCGGTATCCGGGATCAAAGTGAACAGTGCGGTCGTTTCCCCGTGGCTCACGCGAGCCTGTTGACGCGGCTCCGCTCCCATCCGAGTCAACATCCGCGGGTGAATCCCGATACGTTCGCCGGCGGATGCCCTGGTGGAGTGATCGTGACGGACTGCGAGGCGCAAAGGCATCGAAACCTGCTGAAACGAACGATGTTCGAACACCCTTTCAGGTTAGGCTCGAATCTGTTGTGGGTGCGGTCGAAACAACTAAACCGCCATCGATCTCGACGGGCGAATCCGGTGACTCGATGAAGCCCCCTTGTCGGCAGTCCTCGCGCGGCGAAGACTCGAATCCATGAGTAATAAAGCAGTGGTCAGTCTCACCACCGGTCTCGAGGACGCCGAGAAGGTGACGGTTGCGTTTCTGGTCGCGGTCGGCGCGGCAGAACAACAGCGCGAGACGCTGATGTTTCTCACGAAAGAAGCGGTACGGCTCGCGCTCGACGGCACGATTCAGGGCGTGGCCTGCGAAGGTTGTCCGCCGCTTCCCGATCTGGCGGCACGATTCGCGACCGCGGGCGGCATCTACATGGTGTGTCCGATCTGCTTCGAGGCCAAGCACCTCGACAAAGACGCGCTGGTATCCAATGCCGAACTCGCCGGGACGGTACCGATGTGGAAGTGGATCGGCGACGAAGGGGCGGTGACCTTCAGCTATTGACCGACGGAACGGGCGGGAGCCGGGTCCAGTTACACTGCGCGCGAGGGTGATCGAGTCGATTCGATCAGGGATCACGGGGGACAGGACCGGCAGTGACCGACCGTTACGTACTCGTCGACACCGACGCCGGCGTCGACGACGCGCTTGCATTGCTCACCATTGCACAGCACGCCGGAACCGAAATCGTCGGTGTCGGAACCGTGTTCGGGAACTGCACCGAAATGCAGGCCGCGCGGAACGCCCTCACCGTTCTGTCCGTCGCCGGCATGCGTGGCGTTCCGGTGTGCGTCGGACAACCACGCCCAGGGCCACCACCTGCCACCAGCTCCCCACACGGACTCGACGGACTCGGGGACCGCGGATATCGGCCACCACCGGGCGTGGGCCCGGCGTCCGAGTCCGCCGTCGATCAACTGCTCCGCGTCGCGCAGGACCGGCCCGGTGCAGTGGACCTGCTGTGCCTGGGTCCGCTGGCCAACATCGCCGCCGCTGTCACATGCGACCCACGGATCCTGACCCGCTTCCGTTCGGTCACCATCATGGGCGGCATGGGACCCGTCTCCCGTAGAGACGTCGTGGCCGCAGAACAACCACAATTCCTCGAGAAAGGTGACACCAATACCAACCACGATCCAGTCGCGGCCACGGTGGTTGCTGCAGCGCCTGGGCAGATTACTTGGGTGGGAATGAATGTCACCGGCCGACTCCGATTGGCCTGGGCCGATCTCGTCGCTCGTTCCGCGGTGGGAAAGACGGC
The DNA here is from genome assembly GCF_058628105.1 of Rhodococcus sp. G6(2025). Lineage (NCBI taxonomy): Bacteria > Bacillati > Actinomycetota > Actinomycetes > Mycobacteriales > Nocardiaceae > Rhodococcus > Rhodococcus sp. G6(2025). Next base: position 4,290,285 of record NZ_CP179750.1, on the reverse strand, counting down.
GACGTTCGTCCGCGACATCACCGAGGACTATCACCGGTACTGCACGGGCACATATCGCTCCGAGGACCCGATCTACACCGCGCACGATTCCGGCGCGGCCGCCGTGATGCTCGAGCCCACGGTGGTGCTGTCCGCCGTCGGCGCCCAACCCCAGGTGCTCCACGAGGACGGCCGGGCCGCGGTGTGGGGCATCGCTCCAGCGCAGGGCCCGGCACACCGATTCGTGACCGACCTCGATTTCCGTTCGATCGGTGAGCGGATCACCGCCGCGCTCGACGCAGATCTTCCCCAGCCGGGCACGACCGGCTAGCAGTGCCCGTGTTCGACGGCGTCGACGCCCTCATGCGGAGGCGTCGAGCAGATGCAGTTCCTCCGCCACGATCAGATCGACCTCCTCGCTGGTCAGTCCGGACAACAGATGTGCCGCCAACATCGCTCTCACCTCCTCATGTGCTCCTACTTATTCGTCGAATCGGCGATCGCGATATCGACAAGTCGGGCACATTTTCGGTAGGTGAATTTCGGCGTCGAACGCGGGAACCCGATCTCGACCGAAGTGGTGTGGGAACGTCTGCGGACGCGGCTACTCGCCGGCGACCGGAACGGCGTCCGCACCCGGTGCGGAGGGATCGAACGGTGGCGGATCGGCCGGGTCGAATCCACCCCGCACCGTCGAGCAGGTTGCCCCCGGTTCCGGGTAGGTGTTCGGGTTCTGTCGCAACGCGGTGAGGAAGTCGGAGATCCGCGGATCGGTTACGTCGTCGAGTTTCAGTTGGTGACCCCACGACTGCAGGGACACCGCCAAGTCGAGACCGGGGTACGGCGACATCAGGGTGTACGGTTCGCCGTCGACGTTCGCTGCCAGAGCCGCGATGTCGTCGTCGTCCAGCCGGTCCGGATCATAGGTCACCCACACGGCGCCGTGCTCGAGGGAGTGCACGGCGTTCTCGCTGCGGATCGCTTCGGGATAGACAATGCCGGTGCAGGTTGCCCAGTACTGGTCGTGTGCACCGCCGAACGGGGGACTCTGGTCGTAGGCCACCCGCTGCGGTGCCTGCACATGGGCGGCGGGCGGATAGTCGACGGTGACGACCCCTTCGATTCCCAGTGACGGATCAGGATTGTCCGCGCTCGGCGAGAAGTCGCGGGCTTCGTCGTCGGCTCCGGAAGTCAGCACGTAGGCGACGACGGCGACCGCTGCCACGACGACCACCACGACCGCCAGTAGCAACCAGGGCAGGCGCCGCCGCCCTGCGGACGGTCGAGATTTCGGGTCCACACTGCGGTCGTTCGTCATTGCCGATCCTTCGTCTCACCGGGCGCCCTGACCGCGCATCCCCATCTGCGAAGCATGGTAGTAGACGGTGAGGCAACGCCCGGTTCCGCGATGACCTGGCGATCTACCGGCGGGCCATTGCTGCGATACGCAGATCGCGGGTCCGCGCCTGGTGGGCGATCATCAGGATCCGCGCCTTCTCGGCGTCGCCGCTCTGCACGGCGGTCAGGATCTCGCGGTGTTCCGTTTCGATCTGCTGCAGATTGGAGGAGGCCTGGGCTTCCTCCGCGTCCACAACCGGGCAACGTCTCCGGTAGCGGTGTACGGGACCGTCCGAGTCCGCGCCGATGGTCTCCGGTGTAGACGTCGCGGAAGTGTCTCGAACACAACGTATTCGGTGCGCCGGGACGATTCATCCGCGATGCCCGCGAGAACCACCTCGTTTCGGATTCGAGGACATCCGCGTGAAGCACATCGAGATTCACGGGGTGGAACAGCCGACGGCCGACTCATTGGCTGCGAAATTCGAGGCGTCCTGCCCGATCTACAACACCATCAGGCGGGAAAGTGGAATCGAGTTGACCGTCACTGCCCACTCCTAGCTGGAGTCCTTCGTTCGGACGTGGGTGCCGCAGGAGGTTCAGAGTGACGGGCGCGGGCGGGAGATCGCGGTGTCGATCACGGCGAAGATGTCGCGCTGTTGAACCGTGCCGCCTGCGCCGGCCGTCTGGGCCGCCTCGATCAGATCATCGATGAGGCTGTCGAACAGTAGCGCCGTACGAGGGTCGGTTCGGTGGCCGGGATCGTCGAAGGCATGCAGCGCATCGACCGCGTCGCGGTACCGGCCCAGCCCGTCGGGCGCCGCGCTCACCTGCATCGTTTGCACGTTCATCGTGCTCAGCTCCGAACCATGCTGTTGGACAGCCGGGCTTCGTTCACTGCTCGACTGGCGGGATCGCAGCGGTACTGACCGGTCGTGGTGTGCCGGTAGCCCGGGCCATCCTTGACGACGGCGTGCCCGCAGTAGCGGCATTCGTGACCGGACTGCCCGATGCGGATGGTTTCGATGGTTGGGTACGTGTTGGTGCTCATTGTTCTCGTTCGTCGGTGTGGTGGGTGGTCTGTGACAGTGGGGTTGAACGACTCGGGTGGACTTCGCGGGGCCACTGCCGTAGGCGGCCGCGTCATGCGTATTCGGCGAGGGGTGCGGCCGAACCGACGTGGGCGCGCTCCAATGCCTCCCAGACGAGGTCGTAGCGCTTGAGGGTCATCTCGTCCGCGTTCGCCAGAAGGGCGTCGAGGAGGGAGTGTGGGTCGTCCTGCCAGGAGTTCAGCGCGGCCGCGACGGTTCTGTTGGTGAACAGACCCGACTGAGCAAGGGCGTGACTCCACTCGTCGAACAGACCGCTGTAGATGCGTTCGACGGCGTCGTGGTCGAATCCCTCGGCGACGAAATCACGCGCGAAGGTTGCCGTGACGTAATCACCGCAGGTAATCGGTTCTGCATTCATCGGTGCGAGCACCCTCCGTCAGTGGCGGCGTCGGACCAGCGGGCGACCCCGGTTTCGTGAGTATGAGACAGGTCACATCGTCGCGCACTGCGGGGAGATGGCGCATCGGCCGTTTCACCGGGGGGTATACCTATCTTCTGGTCCTCGCGGCCCTCGTCGGGCGGGGATACGGACCATTCTGCCTGGTCACGGCCTCTCGGCGCCGTGCACCAGATCTCACCCCCGAGGCCATCGAGGGTGTTCCAGCCCGCTGGGGCACTCACCCGGGCGGCATGTATGCGCGGCTGCGGGCGCACGGTGCCACCCACGATCCGACCCTGGACCGCGCTTTTCGCCGGGTGACCGACGGGCCGGGGCGCTACGCCGTTCGTCCGCGGAGATTCAGCGACTCGCGGCGACTCTGGTCCGGTCGTCGTGCAACGCATCGGTGATCCTGCTGCACCCGCCCTCGCGCCTGAGCACCGTCCTGCCCAGCAGCACCAAACCCCACGGGCCTATCACCCATATCGGCCAGGGGTAGATCATCACGCCGGTAGCGAGCGAGACGATGCCCCAGATCGCGATGTTGATTCCTCCGGCGGCGAGCCAGGCGAGCCACTCGATCCGCTGGTGACCCGGGATGCGACGACGCGAGGGGTGGGCCGCCGGTGCCACGGGCCGCGCGAGGGCAACTGGCGGGGGTGCCGACGGAAGATCACGCAACACCTGATGCGCCTGCTGCTGGGTCGTCGACTGGTACACCTGTGCCACCCGCTGGTCGAACTCGCCGATGGTCAGTCGCCCCTCGGTGAGATGCCGCCCGAGCTCACCGACGACCTGCTCACGTTCGGAATCGGATATCCGGATGTTGTCCGCGTACTGCATCGGACCCTCCTCAGCGATGACATTCCACTGTGGAATGTCGCTTCTCACTATGATCGATATGCCACAGTGGAATGTCAACCCCCCGACTGCGCGAAGGACCGTGCCATGGCAGAACGTCCCCTCAACGCCACTGCGGCATCGCTCCTCGGGTTCCTGCACGAGGGATCGAAAACCGGGTGGGACCTGGTCGTCACCGCGCAGGAACGCATCGGCAAGTTCTGGTCGATCACGACCAGCCAGGTGTATCGGGAGCTCGTCGCGATGGAGCGTGCCGGGTTGGTCGAGGCGGGGGAACGGGGCGCCCGAGAGCGCAAGCCCTACACGCTCACCGAGGACGGTCGCCGGGCGTTTTCGGAGTGGATCGAGCGCGACCCCGGCCCGGAGAACATCCGTTATCCGATGCTGCTCACCGTCGCGTTCGGCGCGCACCTTCCGCCCGAACGGTTGGCCGCGATGCTGGACTCGCACCGGGCAGCGCACGAGCGTCAGCTCGCCGAGTACGAGCGTGACGCCGTGGTCCACGGTTCCAACCGATTCGCCATGGCCACGCTCGACTTCGGCATCGTGTACGAACGTGCAGTACTCGAATGGTTCGATCGCGTCGGGAACCGGCTGGGCCAGGGAAGTCGCTGATAGCCGCGCTGCTCGCCAGTTGCGGGTCTCGGCAGTTCAGCCGATCACGCCGTCCTCGGTAACGACAGCAGTCGGCAGGTCCACCCGTTGCGGAGCGCCGGCTTCGTCGCAGATCACGGTGACGAATGCCGGAAACACTATTCGCCACGAGCCGCCGACGGGCGACAACGCGCTCGCGGCGAATTCGGCCCACTCCTTCGGCAGCAACGTCACTTGTTCGTCCTGCAGCCATTTCGGCGTGGGAATCCGGCGGTTCTGTTCCTCGACGGGATCGACGACGAACCGCACGTCGGTGGCGGTACCCGTTCCGACGTTGCGGAGCCGGAACCGGTCGACGGGGCCCCGAATGCGGTGGACTTCGAACTCGACGTGCTGCGGTTGTGGGAATGCTCGCTGCGCGGCTTCGGCGATCCGGGTCAACGCGGTGACCTGTTCGAGCGCCACGTCCAGTGCAGCCTCGGCCTCGCGCCTGGCCTGATCGGCGAGGGTTGCCTTCCGCCACGCTGCGGCAGCGGTGGCACCGAACAGCACCGCAGCCGCCGCGCCGACCCACGATGCGGTTTCCATGCGCGGAAACTTACCCGAACGCATTTCGGGGAGACTCGCTGGTGATGTCTCCACGAACGGTGAGGCGCAGGCCGACGGACCTTGCCAATCCCACGACTGCGCACAGCGCCAGCACCAGCACCAGCACCAGCAGCGCGAGGCTCACACCCGCCACCCTGCCCGTCGGCGGTGCCGCGTTCCGGTCCTCGACGCTCACAGGTTCGTCGGGGATGACGGGCAGGAAGAAGTGTCGATGCGGCCCGGTTTGGGTGAGGACGAACATCCCGTACAGAACCAGCGAGGCCACGGCCGCGAATATCGACTGAGCCGAGGAGAATTCGGGGCCCGGCCGGCTCGTCGTGAAGGTCGGCAGCACCAGGCTCAGGGTAGCCAGTGACGCCACGGTCGCCAGTGCCGCGCCCGTACCCTCCGCACTGAACAGCGCGACCCCGTATCTTCGCGCGCCGACGAACAGAGACAACCCCATGATGCCGTTGACGGTGAGCATCACCGCCGCGAATACCGTGTCGCGGGCCAACGAGGCCGTCGCCGGACCACCCGACATCATCAGTGTCACGATCAATCCGACCTCGATGACAGTGACGGCGACAGCGAGAATCAGCGATCCGAACGGCTCGCCGACCTTGTGTGCAACCACCTCGGCGTGATGAACAGCGGCGAGCACTGCGCCGACCAGCACCACCGCCACGACGAGCACCAGCACCGTGCCGAGGTCCCGGCCCCAGGTCACGCCCAACACCGCAACGGACACCGGTGGAATTACCAGCGGCCACTCTGCAGTGACCGAACGCCACCCGAACGCCATGATCAGACCTTGCCAGCTCCATCCGCTCGGGTGGACCGCAATGCGGAACCCGCATCACCCATCCGCGGCGAGCCGGCGGTGAGTTGGGTCCGGGCCGACTGGGTTCGGGTGAGTGCGGCTCGCGTGGCGGCCTCAACCGTCATCACGATGAAATCGCGTCGGCGCGAGTCCCGGTCGCGGCGACGCGGAAGAGGTGTCGAGAACAATCGGTCTGCGGTCTGGAGAGCTACCCAGCCGTCGACGAGGGTGATCACGGTGATGAGCAGTTCCTGGGCGTCGCTCTCGGAAAGTTCGGGGACAGCTTCCCGTGCGCTGGCGACTATCGCCTGAGCGTGCTGCTGTCGCGATGCTTCCGCGACAGGTGCCTCGAGTTCGAGTCCTTCCCAGAACAGCAGACGGGTGAAAGTGGGGTGTTCGCGTTGGTAGTCGAATCGGCGACCGGCGTAGTCGGCGATGGCGACGACCCCGTGGCCGGACAGTTCGACAGCGGCCAGTGTGGTTGCGAGTTCATGTTCGAGGACCGCGCTGAAGAACGCTTCCTTCTTGCCGAAGTACTGGTAGATGCGCTCTTTGTTCACGCCTGCTTTCTCGGCGATCCGATCGACACGAGCACCGGCCAGACCGAACGAACTGAACTCTGCAACTCCGGCCTCGATGAGAAGTCTCTTGGTTCGTTCGGTATCCCATGCCACGGCTGCATCCTACGACAACTCCAACTGTCTGGTTGCAATCTGTAGGTCCAGCCCCTACGGTCGAAAGGCAACTGAATAGTTGGAGTTACGAGAAGGGCTACCTCAGGATGGAATCTCTTGCTCTCGCATCTACGGTGGTCGAACATTTCGCTCCGACGACCACGAAGCGCCGGCCTCCACGAACGGAACGTGCCGACGGGCATGCTCGGGATCTCGTGCCGGCGAGGGCCCCGTCCATCCACTTGCGGGTGGTCGTCACCTGGGTGTCCATCTTCCCGCTCGTCACGGTGGGCATGACCGTCATGACCCTGTCGGGTCCGATCACGGCCACCTGGCCGACCTGGTTGCGGGCTTTGTCGCTCACCGGTGTCGTCGTTCCCACGGCGGTGTATTTCGTCGTGCCACGTGTGCTTGCCCTGTCCGTCCGGTGGACGATCTGGCGGCGCCGGAACGGTACTTCGCGGTGCAGCTCCTGAGCGGCGCGAGCGCGCGCCGCAGATTCATGTCGGAGGTGCGAGGTATGTTCTCGTTGCGACGAAAGAGGTCGCCACTCACACTCACGTATCCGAGGCAGTCCGGCTCGGGTGGACACGAGGTGCAACCGCGCCTCGTATCCCGAGGGAGTGGCGACCTTTCTCGGCTCGCCACCGTCTAGCTACGCGTGTTTCCCCGTGTCGGTATAGGCCGTTCCGCCGTGCCGGGTCAGGCCGGCTCGGCGGCGATCCGCCCCGCTTTCACCGCGGCGACCAGTGTTGCGTGGTCGGCTTCGGTCTGATCGGCGTAGCTGACGGCATACCGCCCGATCACCTCGTCCAGTTCCGTGTCGCTGGCGAAGTAGCCGGCGAGAACCCGCGGATCGAGCGAACGGGTATGTGCACGCGCGAGCAGGGCGCCGGCGAGCCGGCCGTAGTCGTCGAGATGGTCTTGCTCGAGACCGGTTGGATCGATGTCCCCTTTGAGGTTTCGGAACTGCCGCACGATGTAAGGGAGGCCGTCGATGGTCGTCCAGCCCAGCAGAATGTCCGATTCCGCCTGCACCAGCCGGGCGCCGTGCACTATCCGCTTGCCCTCGTGTTTCGGCTCGTCGACCGGTAGGTACGCCGACAGTGCGGACGGCCGGGCCTGTTTCAGTTGAAGTACGAGCACCTCATCCCGATTACCGTGCAGCAGGGCGATATAGCTGCGCAGACCGACGCTGCCCGTTCCGACGATCCGGAACGCGACGTCGGACACGGCGAATCGGGTGATCAGATTCCTGCGGGACTCGCGCAGTGAGTCGACATAAAGTTCCAGACCGTCGGTCACGGCATCGGCGGTTGCGCGATCGACGTGGGTGAGTACCGGCGGATCGTCGATGAACCGTCGTCGGCGGATCCCGGTCTCGTGATCTTCGATGTGAGCGGTCCACTTCGCCGCCACCTTCTCGCTGGTATTGAGCCGCGCCTTCTGTGCGGCCTTGTCGAAGTCGTCGAGCAGAGCCTCGGCCTTGGCCCGCTCGAGCACCGACTTGTCCGGGAGCGCATTCCAGGACTGAAGGAATGGCAGTTCGGCGAGATCGCGAATGGTGCGCCGATACGATTTGACGGCGTCCTCGGCGGCCTCGATGCAGCCGTTCTCGGACACACCGCCTTCACGTCCGGCGAGGACCAGGCTCGCGGCGAGGCGTTTGAGATCCCACTCCCACGGACCAGGGAGGGTTTCGTCGAAATCGTTGATGTCCATGACGATTTGACCGTCCGGTGTCCCGTACAGGCCGAAGTTGGCCGCATGCGCGTCACCGCACAACTGCGCTGTCAATCCGGTAACCCGAGAGTCGGCGAGGTCGGCCGCCATCAGGCCCGCGGCGCCGCGGAAGAAAGCGAACGGGGAGGCGATCATCCGACCGATTCGCAGCGGGATCAGATTCGCCAGCCTTCCTCGATTGCTGGCCTCGACGAAATCGAGCACATCCGGCCGTCCCGCGCCGACCGCGGCGCTCCCGTGCGCACTCGACGGCACAGCGGCACGCAACGCGTCGCCCCGCGCGAAGACGAAGTCCGCCTCGATCTGGGTTCGCAGGTCGACGGCTCGCGCTCGATTCTTCGTCACCTCGGCGACACTATCCCAGGCCCAGTCACCGTGTACCTCGTCAGCATTCGTCGCCGCCGTCTTCGCCACACGACATTGTGGTGAAAGAGTGGTTATGCTTCGGTTTCCGGTGGTCGGCAGCATCCGGCGCCGGAGACACGTTCCGGCGGCATGCCGTGCCGTCGGGCCTTCCTTAACGGAGGAACGTCATGTCCGCTGAATCCGTCGCCGCCACCCCCGAGCCCGCCGGTGGGCACATCCGATTGACCTCACACAGCGGCGGTGTCGGCGCCCTGCCGATCCACTGGGGAGCACCCACGCCGTCCGAGCGCGGACCGGTGGTCGGTACCACCACCAACCGCGCCCACCGCAACGTGATCGGAACGCACAGCGGCTCGTACAGCATCTACCGGGCACTGGCGGTGGCGTCGGGCGCGCTGTCGCGCCATCACAAGGCCGACCTCACCGATACCGCGCCCACGAACATCATCGGCCCGTACCCGCAGTGGAGCGAGCCCGGCAAGATCGTGAGCCTGGACCCGTGGGGTGCCACGGTGGCCGAGGTCTTCGCCGCCGAGTTGGCGGCGGGTCACGACATCCGCCCGAGCATCGCTGTCACCAAGGCGCATGTGATCCTGCCGGAGGTCATGGAGGCCATCCAGAAAGGTCGCCTGCACCCGGACGGCCGCTTCCTGCTGCCCAGTGGTGCTGCGCTGGTAACCAAGGCGGCGATCGAGCCCGTCTGGCACCTGCCGGGTGTGGCGGAGCGCTTTCACTGCAGCGAGACGGACCTGCGCCGCGTGCTGTTCGAGGAGACCGGCGGCATGTACCCCGAGCTCGTGACGCGCTCGGACCTCGAGGTGTTCCTGCCCCCGATCGGGGGTCAGACCGTGTACATCTTCGGCGATGCTCGTGACCTGGCCGATCCCGGGGTGGAGCTGACCGCACGCGTACACGACGAGTGCAACGGCTCGGACGTATTCGGTTCCGACATCTGTACCTGCCGCCCGTACCTCACGCATGCGATCGAGGAGTGCATCCAGGGTGCGCAGCGCGGTGGCGTGGGCCTGGTGGCGTACTCCCGCAAGGAGGGCCGGGCGCTCGGCGAGGTGACCAAGTTCCTGGTCTACAACGCGCGCAAGCGCCAGGTGGGCGGCGACACGGCCGACCAGTACTTCGCCCGCACCGAATGCGTGGCCGGCGTGCAGGACATGCGCTTCCAGGAGATGATGCCCGACGTGCTGCACTGGCTGGGCGTCAGAAAGATCCACCGCCTGGTCTCCATGAGCAACATGAAATACGACGCCATCACCGGCTCGGGTATCGAGGTCGCGGAGCGGGTGGACCTTCCCGCGGACCTGATCCCGGCCGACGCACGCGTGGAGATCGACGCCAAGATGGCGGCCGGCTACTTCACGCCCGGCGCTGTGCCGGACGCTGACGAATTGGCGAAGGTCAAGGGCCGGGAGTTGGACGGATGAGCGTGACCGGCGTCGGTCCCGTCCTGGACACCGGGCGGGCCGAGGATGCGGCCGCCGCTCTACGTACCACGTCGGCCGTGCGGGAGCGAGCGCGACAGCTGCTGTCCCGTGCGCGCGACGGCGATTCACTCTGGTTCGGCATCGACGACGACGCATTGGAGGCGGCCGCGGCGGAGGTCGCAGCCGTCACGCGTGCCCGCTATCCAGACCTGACAATTCCGTACCACAGCCGCTGGCGCCATTTCGAAGCCGGCGGCGTGGACCGCAAGGCCGAGCTGGATGCACGACTGACCGCGCTGGACGCGCCGGGCCGCGCCCGCGCCATGATCGACCTGGCGGTGGTCAGCGTCCTGCTCGACGCAGGAGCCGGTCCCGACTGGCACTACCACGAGGTGGACGGCGGGCAGCGCTTCGCCCGTTCCGAGGGACTGGGCGTCGCGAGCTGGCACGCATTCCTCGGTGGCCTGTTCTCGAGCGACGCGGCGCACCCGCTGCAGGTCGATGCGGCCGGACTACGCGGGCTGGATACCGACCGGCTGGCCGAGGTGTTCCAGGCCGGCCCGTCCAATCCGTTGGTGGGTCTCGAAGGTCGCGTGCTGCTGCTGCGACGGCTGGGCGAGGCGCTCGCCGCGCAGCCCGAAGTGTTCGGCCCGCACGGCCGGCCGGGTGGCCTGTTCGATGTGCTGGTCGCCCCACAGGGTGCCGCCGCGGCGACGGTCGCCGCCCACGACATCCTGTCGCAGCTTCTGACGTCGCTCTCGGGCATCTGGCCTACGGGCAACGCCATCGGCGCCGAACCGTTGGGCGACGTCTGGCGCCACGACGCGGTGGCCGGTCCGGGCTTGACCCGGGGCTGGATGCCGTTTCACAAACTGTCGCAATGGCTGAGCTATTCGTTGCTGGAGCCCTTCCAATGGGCGGGCGTCCGGGTGGTCGGGTTGGACGAGCTGACCGGCCTGCCCGAATACCGCAACGGCGGTCTGCTTCTCGACACCGGTGTGCTCCGCCTGCACGATCCGGTCTGGGCTGCACAAAACTGGACGGCCGGAGACGAATTGGTGGTCGAGTGGCGCGCGTTGACGGTAGCCCTCCTGGACGAACTGGCCCCGCTGGTGCGCGCACGTCTGGGCGTGGATTCCCGAGAGATGCCGCTGGCCTGCGTCCTGGAGGGCGGCACCTGGGCGGCGGGCCGCGCGCTGGCACAGCGCTCGCGGGGTGGGCTGCCGCCGCTGAACATCGCCAGCGACGGCACGGTCTTCTAGAAGAAACGAGGACGACTACATGGGCACGGTACACGTGATCGAGCACCCGCTGGTGCAGCACAAGCTCACGATGATGCGCCGTAAGGATGCCTCCACCAACAGCTTTCGTCGACTGGCGAACGAGATCTCCGCGCTGATGACGTACGAGGTCCTCCGCGACATCCCGATGCAGGAAATCGACGTCGAGACACCGCTGGAATCCACCACCGGAATGGTCATCGACGGTAAGAAGCTGGTCTTCGTCTCCATTCTGCGCGCGGGCACCGGCATCCTGGACGGCATGCTGACAATTGTGCCGGGCGCGCGCGTCGGCCATATCGGTCTCTACCGCGATCCCAAGACCCTCGGAGCTGTGGAGTACTACTTCAAGATGCCCGGCGATCTGCAGGAGCGCGACGTGGTGGTGATCGACCCGATGCTTGCCACCGGCAACTCGGCCGTGGCGGCGGTGGAGCGGCTGAAGGAATGCGGCCCCAAGTCCATCAAGTTCGTCTGCCTGCTGACCTGCCCCGAAGGCGTTGCCGCCCTGCACAAGGCGCATCCCGACGTCCCGATATACACCGCCGCCGTCGACCGCCAACTCGACGAGCACGGCTACATCCTGCCCGGCATCGGGGATGCAGGCGACCGTCTCTTCGGCACCAAGTAGCGGGCCCGGTCTTCACGGGGCAGTGGTTTCCGGCGCTTCGAGTTCGGTGTCCGGGGGTGTGGGGAATCGCAGCGCGAGCGCTGTCTTGATTTCGATGTGACGCAACAGGAAGGCGCGCTCGTCGAGCCGCTTGCGCCGCAGCCAGCCGGTGACTTCGTCGTTGCACTTACTGGCGTTGCACGAGCCGCAGGCCGGGGCGATGTTGTCGAGGGTGTAACGCCCGCCGCGGGACAGCGCCTGCACGCAGTCGCGTTGCAACGGCTTGTCGGTCGCGCCGCAGTATGCGCAGCCACCCCACGCCTCGGTGAGCGCACTCCACTGCTCGGCGGTGAGGTCGTGCTCGACACTCTCCATCCGACGCTTGCGTTTACGGGCGCCCCTGGCCCTGCGACTCCGGTTGACCGCCATCGCCCCAGCGTAGGACTCGGGACGGGTCAACCGGCGACAGGGGGCACGCTCTGTTCGAAGCTGAACACGTTCTCCGGGTCGTAGGTGGCCTTGACCTCGCGCAGCCGCTCGCGGTGCGATCCGTAGTACTCGCGTTCCCAGTCCGACGCGGCGGCGTTGGGCACGTTGACGTAGGCACCGTCGCCGTAGGGGCGCAGCGCCCGCCAGAAGTCGGCCGCCCAGCCCAGTGCCGTGGAGTTCAGAGCGGGGTCGTTCCAGGCGGCGCCCGGCTCGCAGTAGAACAGCGCGTCGCGGTGCGGGAACGCGGACCCACCGGGCGGAGCGTGCCGGACGGCACCGCCGAAGCTCGAGCAGAAGAAATTGCTCGGCGGGCTGGGCGTGTTGGCCATGTAGTGGACGATCAGATCGATCGCCTCATCGGGGAAAGGTTGGGTGACGAACTGCGAGTAGAACTTCCAGAGGAAGACGTCGTTCGGCCCCCTGTCGACGTCGCCGTACACGGACGGCCAGGGGCCCTCCGTCACGGTCACGTCGGGATTGCCGATCGCCAGCAGCGACCGAAGTTGGTCCTCGAGGTCCCGCCGCGCACCGCCGTACATCAGTGCAGACAGCTCGACCGCGGTGGAATCGACCTCCAGCGCGCTGGTCAGCCGGTCGTCGGCGACCGGCGCGTCGCGCTGCCACCCGCGAAGCAGGACGCCCAGGTGGTCGTGACCGGTCCACCTCGCGACGAGGAATGTAACGTTCGAGAGCTCATGCAGCCTCAACGTGTAGGACGTCGCAATCCCGAAGTTGCCGCCGCCCCCGCCACGGCACGCCCACAGCAGGTCGGAGTTGTTGTGCTCGGTGGCCTCCACGACCTTCGCCGAGCGCGCGCCGTCGGCCACCACCACCTCCGCGGCAAGCAGGTTGTCGCACGCCATACCCATACTGCGGGTCAGTAGTCCGAAGCCACCCCCGAGAATCACGCCACCGAGACCGACGCCGCCCTCGGAGCCGGTCGGAACGACGAAGCCGTGTTGCCCGAGGGCCGCGACCGTCTCCTGCTGCGTCAGCCCCGTCCCGACCGTCGCCGTGCGCGCCGCTTCGTCGATCACGATGCTCTTCATCCGACTGACGTCGACGACCAGCCCGCCGTCGATCGACGACCAGCCCTCGAGGCTGTGGCGACCGCTGCGGGCACGCAGGGCGATGCCTTCCTCGCGAGCCCAGCGGACCGCGTTGACCACGTCCTGCGTGTCACAGCAGAACACAATCGCCTCGGGATAGCGGGAATGCAGGCGGTTCCAGCCCACCCGCGCCGCCTCGTAGCCGGAATCGCCGGCACGCACGACATCACCGGTGAGCATGGTGGTGGTAGTCAGGGGGTTCATCTCTCGGTCAGTGCGAGAAGACATCGGCGTCTCCCGGCTCGGTGTCCAGTACCTCGCGTTTGAAAATCAACAGGTACGCGAAGTACAACCCGCCCGCGAGGAGCAAGCCGACCGCAATCAGGATCGAGGTCAAAGCACTCGAGGGCGAGACGATCACGAACAGCACGACAGCCGACCACACCAGCGCGCTGATCGCGACCGGCAACTCGAAGCGCCCGAGATCGAACGCACCCGCCTTCCGATCCAGTCGCCTCCGCACCGCAAGGTAGAGGACGATTATCGCGCCGTAGAGAACTGCCGAGATGACCGTCCCCACCGTGAGCAACTCCAGCAGGGCGCCACCCGGCAGCACGGCCATGAGGACGACCCCCACGACGACGATCAGGATGGTCGCCGGAATGGGTGTCTGCGTGCGCGGGTTGACCCGACGCATCAGTCGGTAAGCAGGAAAACGTGCGTCGCGCGACATCGCGAACACCATCCGCGAGCAGGTGGCCAGGGTCACCATCCCGGCGCCGAAGAATGCGAACGCGATCGCGACCAGCAGCGACCTCTCCATGACCGGACCCAGCTGATCGCGCAGGATCGCCGCCACCGGCGTGTCACTATCGCTCACCCGGGGGATATCTTTGATCGCGATCGTGAGCGCGATCAGGAACACCAGTCCCAGCACAGCCGCCGCCACGACCGATCCCACGATCGCGCGCGGGACGCTGCGAAACGGATCCTTGGCCTCCTCAGCCATATTCGCCGCGGAGTCGAAGCCGACGAGCGTGGCGAGCCCCATGATCATCGCAGCCATCAACCCACCGCCGACAGCGAAATAGTTGGGGGCGCCCTCGGTGATACCGCGCGAGGTGAGATTGCCGACCGAGCCCTCGCCCGAGATTGCGACAGCGACGAAGAGCCCGATCGCCAGCACCACCACGATCACCAGTTCGAGCCCCACCGCGCCCGACGTGATCAAGCCGACGAGGCGCGTAGAGAACACGACGAGCACCGCCTGAACAAGCACCACGACGAGCGTGATCATGCGTGCCGTGCCCTCGTCCGGCTGCATGCCGAACAGTGGCATGAGGGCGCTGCTCGCCATCGCATTGTCGACCGTCACCACGCCCAGCGCCAGGTAACAGAAGGTCAGCCAACCGAACAACCAGCCGACTTTCGGGTTGGCCAGCCGCGAGGCCCATTGGTAGGAGGAGCCGCTGAGTGGGATGCGGGCCGCGAACTGGGCGATCACGAGCGCCACCAGGGTCTGCCCCAGCGCCACGATGATCCAGAGCCAGATCCCCACCGGCCCCGCGTCTCGAAGCACGTCGTCGTAGGTGCCGAAGATCCCGACCGCCACCGAGATGAATGCGAACGAGACAGCGAACACCTGAAAGGAGCCCAGAGTTCGCTTCAGCTCCGGTTTGTAGCCGCAGTCTTCACATTCTTGATCGGCGCTCTGTGCGCCCATCACGTTTTCTGCCGTCATCTCGGCCGCCTCACGTTCAGTCGGGAACTGCGGAGAAGTCGATTCGCTTGAAGCGACCCGTCACAACGAGACCCGTTCCACGATCAGAGCGAGACCGGTCTGTTTCATCCTCCACCTCATGGATTCGGATGTCATCGATGGTTCGTCTTTCTAAATACTCCGAGATGCGCGCGGGGCGCGTCAGCCCACACGTCTCGGCCGCCGAGGCCAATGGCCCCGGCGGCCGCGAGAGAGTGCTATCGATCCAGAGTGAGTCGGTGTCGACCGGATGTCACATCCAGGGCATATCGGGATCGAGCGAGTGGGAGATCACCCCGTCGTCGGGCTCGAGGGGGTAGTAGACCTGGTGGATGGTGGCACCCTGCTGGGAGTTCACGGTCGCGGCGGCGGGGCCGTAAAGGGTTGTGCCGCCAGGCTCGACCAGAGTGGTGCCGGGCTCGACGAGGGTCACCTGCGGGGGCACGTCTTCGTCGGGGGCGTCGCAGGCGACCATGGGCCACGCGTTTGCGCAGCCGATTCGGTCCCTGACCTCGACCTTGTACGGCGAGAGTCCGGATTCGGGGGAGACGACTTGCGGGAACGTCGACTGGGCGGGTGCGGCGGCGGCAGTGGCGCTCTGGGCCATGAACATTCCCAATCCGAGGGCGGCGCCCGTTGCGGCTGCTGCGGCGATGCGTGTCTTCGTCGAGTTCATTGCGTTGCTCCTGAGTGTGGTGTGTGAATTTCCGTGTCCCTTGTGGACGAACACCAGTCTTCGCCGGAAGGGGGGTCCGACAACGCCCCCTGAAGGGGTGGTCGGACATCCATCCAGGGGTGGATGTTTCCACCCCTGGGGGTGTTTCGCATTCACGAAAGAACAGTGCTCTGCCGCGGTCGGCGACGTCAGAGGTAGAGGTCGACGAGGGTACTGATCACCGACCAGTGCGTCGTCCGTGCCCGCACGGTCCTCAACTCGGGGTAGACGATGCGGAAGGTGCGCGCGAGGGCGACGCTGAGTCCGCCGGTGATGTCTGGAAGCCCCGATCGGGTTTCGGTTGCGAGGACGCCGTCGAGGGGCGGGTAGTCGGACAGTCGTTCGACGATCGGATCTACCCGGAGGCCGGGTCCGAGCTCGCGGAACAATCCGATGTTCTCCTGCAGGCCTCGGGTGATCGGCAGGTCGGTGGGTTCGACGATGTGCCGGTGCTGGGCGGCCGCGCTCTCCTGCGCGACGAGGAGCAGGTCGTAGAGTTTCGCGGTGACGACGTCGTCGAATCGGTGAAAGTCGTCTCGGACGACGCCGAGACTGGCGACGTCCCGGAAGATGTCCGCGAACTGGTCGAACGTCATGAGCGTCCCATGGCTTCCGGCCTCCGCACGTTCCATGAGGTGATCATCCTCCGTGATGCGGTCACGCATCCGACGAACCGCGCGCAAATGATGCCCGGTCCGGAATCCCGTTGTCCGCCACGGCGTCCAGCGTCCGCTGCGAGTGCTTCCCTGGCCGGGCCCCGTGGAGAGAACCTGCCCTACCTGGTCGGCCCATGGGTTGTGCAGGACCACGACCAGCGAGTACAGCGAAAGGTATGACGTCGACGAAATGGACGCGGTGGTTGCCGTTGGCCGCCGTCGCGGTGCTCGTCGTCGTGCTCGCGGCGAGCGGGATGGTTCCCGTCTGGCCGGGACTGCTGCACCTGGTCGCGCTGCCACCGCTGGATCAGTTCGCGGACCTGCGACTTCTGCTGGTGCGTACCGACTCGTGGCCGCAGTTCCTGGTGCTGCTGGGCCTGGTGTCGGCCGTGCGGGTCCTGCTGATGGCCTGGCTTCTCGGTGGACTCGATGCCCGACGCCTCCGTTTCGCCGCGATGTTCTACGCGGCGGCGTTCGGCCCCGTCCTACTTTCGGCGCTCGGCGACGCGACCGCCTACGCGACGCTGTACTCGCGGGCGTTCTGGCCGGCGGTGGCGTTGGTCGGATTGCTGGTCGTGATCCTCGGCCCGGTCCCGTGGCAGGGCGGGGTCACCCTGCGCGAGGCGATGGCGCGGGCGTGGCGCCGCGGCCTGCGGATCGAGGTGATGGTGCCGTACTGCGCCGCGGTCCTCGGGCTCGGCGCTCTGGCCGACCGGGCCCCGGCCCTCACCGTGCTGCTCGTGCCGGTCTCGGCTGTGGCGACGGGACTGACGGTGTGGGCGATGGACCGTGCGCCGGTCACCCGCCCCGTCGCGGCGCTTGCTGCCGTGCTCGTCGTGGTGACGGCGGCGTCGGTGATCTTTGTTCGGACACGAGGATATGACGATCCGGAACCCGGATCCCGACAGGCCGGTTCGCTGTTCCTCATGTCCGGAATCAATTCGCGATCGGGGCAGGGGAGCATCCCCCGGGCCGACGTGCACCGGCTGGGTTACGAATGCGATCAGGTCTACTACTTCTCCTACGCCGGCCCCGGCGACGGGCAGCCGCAGCGCGACTCGACGTGTCCGATCAGGTCGGGGGCCCCGTACGAATCTGCCGACACGCAGCGCCCCGTCGAGGAGCAGGTCGCGTTGTTTGCCGAACAGACCGCGAACCTGCAGCGGCCGTTGACCGTTGCCGCACATTCCCACGCCGCGTGGATTGCGTGGGACGCGGTTGCCACCGGGCGCGCGCAGGTCGATGTGCTGGTGCTGGTGGGCGTCTTTCCGCAGACCCCGCTCGGCTTTCCACCCCCGGATGGCGATCGACGGGGCAGGGTGTTCGGCGATCTGTTGCGGAGGGCGGCGCCGGTGACCGACGTCGTCTTCTTCCACTTCGACCCCGACACGCCCGCGGCGCGGCAACTGCTCGGCACCGCGGGCAGTGCGCAGGCCATTCTCAGCGAGCCGCTGCCCGGGGAGGTGCGTGTTCTGAGTATCACCTCGGCTGCCGATCTTCCCCTGATGCCGCACGGCTGGCGGCTGGACGTCGAACGCGATGGCTGCCCGGTCCGCGCCGCACACTCGTCGCTGCCCACCTCTCCTGCCTTCGACGACGAGGTGATCCGGTTCCTGGACCACCGGGATTCTCCACCGTGCCCGATGTGGCGGGACTGGGGTGCGGTCGTGATGCACGCGTTCGGGGTGCCGCCGAGTGGGAGCTGACAGACAGCAGTGCGAGTCCGCCGTCCCGACGACACCGAATTGTGTCGAAGCGGACGAGGCGATTTCTCGGACGCCGGAGCGCGCCGCGGAGTTAAATGGAATGACGCAGGCGTAATGGATTTCGGCAGCGAGTAAGCCCAACTCAAGGTCCGCCGCCGCCCGCTCCGGTCGCGTCTCAACCGTGCGGGAGGCATAGCGTCGGGGTGCGCGATGATCGAAGCAGTGACAGGTCTCCTTGCGAGGAGAACCGAACCCGCCGATGCCCGGCCCGATCCGCCCGAACACATCGATCACGATGACGGTGTCCGCGGTCTCGCACTCGGAAGACTCCTGGCGGTCGCGATGTTGACACGAGCGCAGGCTGCACTACTCGTCGCGGATGCGCTCCATCAGCTCGAACTGGCGCGCGGCGAGGGGCCCTACCCATTCCGCCTCCGGAACGTGACGGTGTCCGACGCCGGTCATCTCACGATCGAGTGCGCGGGCAGTGCGTCCCGGCGAGACATGAACGACGCGGTGGTCGAACTTCTCCGCAGCTTTGCGACGAACTGTCGCGGTACGGCCCTGGCCGACCGGTTGCACGAATCGCTCTCCGAAACAACAGATCTGGATGCGTTGGTGCACCGGGTTCGTCAGGCGATCGCACCCGACGTCGACCCCGCCGAGGAGAGAAGGAAACGCTGCCAACTTGCCGAGCTCGTCGCGGCCACCACAGGACGGCCGCGTCCGGACACCGGGGTGGTGGAGGACCGGACGGACGTCCGGGACTGGCCATATGTGGCGGCGGGTGCCACGCTCGCACCGTCAGGCTGGTTCTCACCGGTCCGGAATCCGTGGCATCGCAAAAGGAGACGGCCGTCGCGGCGACAGGGAGCACTCGGCCTGATCGCGATCCTGATACTCGTCGCTGCAGCGTGGATGGCTCCACGGGTGTGGTCGGAGCTGCGCCGGGGATGGGACGCCGTCCTGAATCCCGTGAATCCCTCGGAGCAGAATCAGATTCGGCCCGTGTCGCCGCCTCCACCGGAACCCCGGGCTGATCAGCCACCGCCGGCGACGAACGATGTCGGCCGGCCACCGCCGCCCGTCGACATCGGTGCCCCCGGGAGTGCGGGGCCGATCACCCTCGTCACGGTCACGCGCGCCAACGGGGAGTGCCTGCCCGGGCAGGCGTGCGCGATCCGAGTCGACATTCGCCTCGATCCGGCAGCAGCTGTCGGCGCCGTGACCTGGCGGGTGAACGTGTACGACCGCTGTACCGGCGAGGTGCGGCCCACCAGTGACGTGACGCTGCCCGTTCAGCCCGGGTCACAACAGGTCTACGGCATCGTCCGGACCGATCTGCCGCCGGGCGCTGCACTCGCCCTCGCGGCCGTCACCAGCGCCCCGGCGACGGCCGCGTCCGAGCCGCTGCTGGTGCCCGCCGAAAACGCTCGCTGCTGAGCGCCGGGGGAGGGGTGGGATGCACGACGACAAGCACGACGACAAGCAAGACGACAAGCACGAATCCGACCCGTGGATCGTCGGTGCGGCGATCGTTCTCGTCGTGCTCGGCCTTCTGAATTTGCTCTCGACAGGGAAGACGGCAGACGCTGTTCGCCACACGCTCTTCGCCGTTGCCGGTCTCGGCATCATGTATGTGGTGTCTCGCCTGCGGATGAGTGATCTCCGCGCCTTCGGCTGGGCAGTGTTCACCGTGGCGACCGTGTTGCTGGCGGTCGTGCCGCTCGCGGGGGTCGCGACCAAGGGTGCTCAACGCTGGCTGGACTTCGGCGTATTCACCGTCCAGCCGTCCGAACTGGCCAAGCTCGCCCTGGTTCTCGTGCCCGCGAGCATGCTCGCCGGTGGGTTCACGCTGGCACGATTCATCGCGACCTTGGCGATCGGGGGCGTACCCATTGCACTCGTCGCACTCCAACCCGACCTGTCGACTGCCGTCGTTCTCGTTGCGACGGCAGGATTCATGCTCATCCTCGCCCGCGTCCCGCTGCTGCCCCTGGTTCCGTTGTTCGTGCTGGGTCTCGCGTCGCTTCCGCTGGCCGTGCTCTTCCTCCGCCCCTACCAGCTCGAACGGGTCCACGTGTTCCTGTCGAGCAACGCCGACCCCGCCGGCGCGGGATGGGCCGAGTTGCAAGCGAACATCGCGATCGGCAGCGGTGGCTTGTGGGGGCTGGCGCGCGACCCGATGTACGCGGTGCGGGCCGAGTATCTTCCCGAATCGGAGCACGATCTCGCGTTCGCCAGCCTGGTGTACGGGTGGGGTTTGATCGCCGGGTTGGCTGTCGTGGTGGCAACGTCGGTCATCGTGTGGCGGGCTGCACTCTCCGCGCGCACGGCGCGCACGCGCGAGGCCGCACTCGTCGCGGCCGGAATCGGCGCGTTGTTCGGCATCCACGCGCTGGTGTCGATCGGTCAGAGTCTGTCGCTTCTGCCCCATACCGGCATGCCGATTCCCCTCTTCAGTTACGGGGGCACCGCCGCCATCGTCGGTTTCGTCGCCATCGGACTGGTGCTCGCGGTGCGCCGAGACGGCGTCGCGCGACCGCTGTGGACCCCGGATCCCCGACGGCGACGCCGCCCGCGTGGAATGTCGGCGGGCACCCTGACGATGACCGCGGCACTCGTCGCGATGTCGGTGTTCGCCTGGCAGTTGCAACACGACCGGGGTGCGGAATTCCGGGCGATGAGCGACCAGCAGATGATGCGGTGCATCCGCCTGCCCGCAGAGCGCGGACTGATCCTCGACCGCAACGGTATTCCGCTCGCAGTCAATGTCGCCGAGTACGCCGTGGCGGTGGTCGCTCGGATGTTCGAGGAGAACGACGACGACACCCGCAACCGGTTGGCCGCTCTGCTCGCCACGTCTCCCGACGAGTTGGCGGGCCTCATCGAGGCCGGTGGCGAGGGGGAGTCTCAGGTGGCCGTGGGCAGGGTCGCGCCCGACCAGGCGCGGCGCATCGTGGACGCGCGACTGCCCGGTGTGCTCGTGGTGCCGTCCGGTCGCAGGCAGTACCCGTACGGTGCCGTGCTCGCCTCTGTCCTCGGACACGTCGGCGTCGCCGACGCCGACGACATGGAACGCTGGCCGCATCTCGCACTCGGGTCACGCGTCGGCAAGGCGGGACTCGAGAAGCAGTACGACGCTCTGCTCCGCGGCAGCGACGGCAAGCAGTGCATGTATGTCGATCCGTCCGGGCATCCGGTGGCCGCCGGCGAACGCGTGGACCCGGTACGGGGCCACGATCTGCGCCTGCACCTCGACATCGGGGTCCAGAACCTGGCCACCGACGCGCTCGTGGAGGCGATGCGCACCAGTAAGGGCGACCTCGGTGCCGCCGTCGTGATGGACGCGCGGAACGGAGCCGTGCTGGCCCTCGCCAGTGTCCCGGGGGCCGACAACAACGTCTACGGACCTCCGGCCGACCTCGTCGCCCTCGCGGCGCAGAGTCAGACTCCGGGGCCGAGCCCGTTGCTCAACAACGCCACCCAGACCGCGGTCCCGCCCGGCTCCACCTTCAAGATCGTCGTCGCGGCGGCGAATACCCAGTACCCGGTGCTGTCGCCGGACACGGTGATCGACACCGGCGCCGCCTACACCTACGGCGGCCACACGTTCCGGAACTGGCAACCGATGGGCCCGCACAATCTGCTCCAGGCGATTCAGTGGTCCGACAACGTCTACTTCTACAAGCTCGGTGAACTCTTGGGCCCGGAGAAGATGGCGGACGTCGCGGGGCAACTCGGCGTCGGCCGGCGGTCCGGGATCGACCTGCCCGGCGAGGCCGAGGGGTTCCTCGGCACCCCGGAGAACGTCGGAAGTATCGGGGCCACCTGGTATCCCGGGTCGACCCTGTTGATGGGTATCGGACAGGGCACCGTCAGCGCGACCCCGATACAGGTGGCGCGCTGGACGTCGGGGATCGCCACCGGCGCGATGGTGACGCCCCAGCTCGCCGCGGCGTACGGGTCGGACTCGGTGCCCATACCGACAGCGGCGCCGCAGCGTCTACCCTTCGCCGACCTGCTCGGTCCCGTCCGGGCAGGCATGCGGGCGTCCGCGTCGGCGGGGACCGCCGGGCAACTCGCGGACCTCCCGGTCCCGGCAGGCGCGAAGACCGGCACGGCGGAGGACCCGTCGGCGCCCGGAGAAGGACTGAACGCCTGGTTCTCCGCGGTCGCGCCTTTCGACGCACCCCAGATCCAGGTGTCGGTGCTGATCCGCGGTGGTGGCTTCGGGTCGGCGACGGCGGGCCCCGTGGTCAAGAAACTCCTCGACCACTACTTTCCGCGACCACCCGCGCCGGCGCCGATTCGGTGATCAGGCGCTGTAGGCGGCAACCACCTCAGGGTGCACCAGACAGGCAGTAGCGCCCTCGGCGACGCAGGTGAGCGGGCGCTCGGCGGTCTTCACCGGGAATCCGAAGGACTCTTCGAGCAGCTGGGACAGCCCGCGGAGCAACGCGCCGCCACCGATGACGAGCAGCCCCTCCGACATCACGTCACCGATGGCCTGCGCGGGGAGGTCGTCCAGGCATTCCGTCAATGTCTGCACGATTCCGGTTGTCGTGGGCCGCAACGCCTCCACGATCTCTTCGGTCTCGAGTGTCACCAGGCGTGCGCGGCCGGTCACGGCGTCGCGGCCCTCGACGACGAGCGACTGCCCCTCGGCGCTGTCGGGTTCACCCAACTTGGCACGCTCGGCGGTGAGTTCGCCGACGACGATCTTGTGCTCTGCCTTCAGGTACTGGTATAGCGCGTTCGTCAATTCGTCGCCCGCGACGCGGCAACTACGGTGAGAGAGAATGCCACCGAAACAGATGGCGGTGACTTCCGAAGTGCCGCCGCCGATATCGACGACGAGGTGTGCGCGTGGTTCCATGGGGTTGATTCCGCAACCGAGCGCACCCGCCACCGGCTCCGGTACCAACCCCACTTTCCGCAAACCGGCCTCGTGGCCGACCTCGAGCAGGGCCCGACGCTCGAGCGGGGTGGCACCCGCGGGGACCGAGATGACTCCCTTGGGCCGCAGCCCGTATCGCCGTGCAGAGGAGACCCGCTTGATGACGGCCGTGACGAATGCCCGCGCCGACTCCAGGTCCACGATCACCCCGTCGCGCATCGGTCGAACCGGCGTGATTCCGATAGGAGTGCGGCCGACGAGAGTTCGCGCCTCCGTGCCGATTGCGAGAGCACGGTGCGGATCCTTCGTTCGAACGAGCATGAAGGACGGCTCGTTCAGTACGATGCCGTCGTCGGGAGTTCCGACGACAGTGTTGGCAGTTCCGAGATCGATACCAAGTCCACCCACGTCGGCCTCCAGAGGGATTCCAGCGAGATGATGTTGATGTTACGCAGCCGCAGCGTCGTTCGGAAGGTATTGCGTGACACCGAAGACTCCCGGCAGCGATCAGGAGGGCCGCGGGATGTCCTCGGTGCGTCGTCGTGCCCGCTCCCACGGCCACGTCATCAGGGCCCACACCGCGAGAATCAGTGTCGTCGCGCTCAGTAGGTACAGCGGCCAGGGACCCAGAACGTCCAGAAGGGTCGCGGTGGCGGGCTTTCTGTTGAGGAAGCCGTAGTTGGTTCCGGCGACGCGGTTGAACGTGAAGGTCACTGCCGCCCAGACGACGGTGACCAGGACCGTGAACCGGTAGCTGCGCCACCGGGGCCGCATCCTTCGACCCCACGTCAGATAGATGGCCGCCCAGACCACGAGCAGGTGAATCGCCCAGAACGCGAGGAACTGGTAGTGGGGGAAGTCCGGGCCGGTCAGAACAGGTGAGATCAACGCCTGGGTGCTCAGCACGAGTCCCCAGTAATACGTGAGCGCGTAGGCCCACTGCGCCCGGGACCACAGGGCACAGGCCGCCGCCACGGTCGCGAGATCGGTCAGGCGCAGCGGTACCGAGCCGCCGATCGTGGGCGGAATCGAGAAATGAACCAGCGTCGCGCCGTATATGGCGGCCGTCAGCACCGCAAGGACTCGGCCCAGACGCCGGGCTTGCGATTCGGTCTGCCTTCGTCCGAGCCAGACCAGAACCGCGGCCCCCACGACGAACAGCGCGATCATCGCCCAGTACGACGGGCCGTACGCCGTGAATTCCCTGTCCGATGAGAACACTCTCGATCAGCTCCGCACCGTCGTCACACGAAGTCGAAAACCGGTGGGAGAACGCCGACCATCAACGCCGCCCACACGCCGAAGACGGGAAGGTAACGGGTCTGCCAGCGTTCGGTGGAGCTGAATCCGCGGCGGCCGCGCAGGAACCCGAGGATGAGATGAGCCGACCACGTCAGGTTGACGAGGAGGACCAGGTTCATTCCGAGTGCCGCCACCTTGTTCGGGGTGAAGCCGAATTCCGCGATGCGAGTCAGCATGGCGAACAGCATCAGCAGGTCGACCGCGAGGGCACTGACGACGAGGACGAGTTGGAGGCGGTCGAACAGGTCGGGCGGCAGGTAGGGGTCACGGGCCGAAATTGCGTACAACAGCAATCCCAGGACGACGACGAGGATGAGATCCATCAGGATCAACAGGTTTCGGTCGACGTCGACGACGCTGCCGGTCGTCGCGAATGCCGTCAGCAGCACCAGCAGCATGAGTGTCGTCAGCGGGGTGAACACGCGGGTGAGGACAGGGGCGATGTTCTCGACCACATTTTGCTTCGCCTCCACGAGCCATGCGGCGACGATGACCGCGCCGGCCGCTCCGAACGGCAGCACCCAGTCCTCGATGAACCACTCGACGCTCAGGCCGAGCGCGTCGAACGCACCGATCGTCAGGCCGATGAGGACGCCGCCGCCGAGGGCGAGGAGGGTCAGGTAGACGACCCATTCGCCGGTGAAGCGGATGAAGTCCATTCGCCGCCGGTCCGATCGCCACTGACCGCCGACATATGCGAGGCCGACGGCGAACCACAGCGCAATCGGTGCGTGGATCGCCGCGATCACCTCGGTGGAGCCGTTCGATGCGAACGGGAAGACGTTCAGCAGTACCGCCGCCAGCGCGAACGGCACCAGCAGTACCGCGGCGAGGCGGGGTGTCATCTGTCGCTTCCAGGCGAAATATCCGGCGAGGAACGGAAGAACGAACAGGCTGAGATTGCGCGCGAGGTCCTGCTCGTCGAGTGTCGCCACGCCTGCCTTGACCGACAGTGCCGCGCCGACGGCGAGCCCGAGAACGACGAACAGCTCACGTGTGGGGCGAGTGCCGTCGCCATCCGACGCGGCGGGCATGAGGACGAGTTGCTTCCACAGCCGATCGGAGTGCTCGCGAGCGAACTCGCGGGAGATGTCGTCGACGTTGCCCATGCGTTTGACCGCGACCAGGAATGCCTCGTCGGTCCTCAGCCCGGCGGCGGACAGGTCCGAAATCTGATCACGGAGATGGTCTTCCATCTCGTCGGTGTCGGCGGCGGATATCGCGTGACGGCGCTCGACGTAACCCCGCCACTGACCGATCTGCGATTCCAGCTCCTTGTCGGTATCCATCACGACCATCCTTCGACGGTGGCTGGGGGTAGTTGGACGGAGCGCCACACCTGGCTCAGCGCGTCCGCGACGACGTCCCACTGGGCGCGTCGTTCCGCGAGCATCTCCCGGCCCGCAGCGGTGATCGTGTAGTGCTTGCGCCTTCGCCCGCTGTCGGAGGCCCCCCACGACGCCGACACGTACCCCAATCTTTCCAGGCGATGCAGGAGGGGGTACAGCATTCCGTCGGTCCACTGAATCCGCCCGCCGGACAGGTCGTTGACTCGTTTCAAGATGGCGTACCCGTAGGACTCGCCTTCCGCGAGAATTCCGAGCACGAGGGGAGTGGCCGAAGCCGCCACCAGATCCTTCTCGATATGCATAGAACCCCTATCCCTAGATCTGCTAGTCATCAAACTAGCAGACCGGATCGCGGGTCGGTGCGCAGCTCGCGGAAGCCGAAAGCGACAACCTGGGGTTGACGCTCACGGTTCGTCAACCTAGAGTTGACGCATGGAGAATTCGGATCGCACACCCCCACCCATCCGACTCGACGAGCTCATCGACGCGATCAAGAAGGTGCACGCCGAGGCCCCGCTCGATCAACTCACCGACGCGGTCCTCGCCGCCGAACACCTCGGTGAACTGGCCGACCATCTCATCGGCCACTTCGTCGACCAGGCCCGCCGCTCGGGGGCATCGTGGACCGAAATCGGAAAGAGCATGGGCGTCACGAAGCAGGCCGCGCAGAAGCGGTTCGTCCCCAAGGATCCCGGGCAGGCCTCCGACCTCGACCCGAATCAGGGATTCAGCCGGTTCACTCCGCGCGCACGACAGGTGGTGGTGATCGCGCAGAACGAGGCCAGGGCGGCACGCAACGCCGAGATCCTGCCTCAGCATCTCGTCCTCGGACTCCTGGCCGATCCCGAAGGACTCGGCGCCCGGGCGATCGCCGCGCAGGGCGTGGAACTGGATTCGGTCCGGCACGCCGCGACCGCGACGCTGCCCCCCGCCGTCGAGGAGGTGCCCGCACTCGTTCCCTTCGATGCTCAGTCACGCAAGGCGCTCGAACTGACGTTCCGTGAGGCACTACGTTTGGGGCACAACTACATCGGCACCGAGCACATCCTGCTGGCCCTGCTCGAGGTCGAGGACGGGGTCGGTGTGCTCACCGGACTGGGTGTCGACAAGGCTGCCGCCGAGGAGAACATCGCCGCCAACCTCGACGCCATCGTCGCCGCCCGCGAAAAGGAGTGACCTCGCAGGGGCTCCCTCACCGCCGGGGTGCTCAGGTGAAGGGCGTCCCGCCGGTGACGCCGAGCACTTCTCCGGTGACGTAGCTGGATTCGTTCGATGCCAGGAATACGTACGCCGGTGCCAGTTCGGCCGGCTGGCCGGGTCTGCCCAGAGGCACGTCGTCCCCGAACTGCCGATAACCGTCGGCGGGCATCGTCGCGGGGATCAACGGCGTCCAGATGGGCCCCGGTGCAACGGCATTGACCCGGATTCCCCGCTTCGCCACGTCGGCCGCCAATCCCTTGGTGAAATCGATGATCCCTGCCTTCGTGGTGGCGTAGTCGAGAAGCCCGGGTGACGGATTCATCCCCTGGATCGACGAGGTGTTCACGATCGTCGATCCGGGATCCATGACCGCGACGGATTTCTTGCACAACCAGAACAGCGCGTAGAGGTTCGTGCGCAGGACACGGTCGAACTGCTCGGTGGTGATATCGGCGATACCACCCGTCTGCACCATCTGAAAGGCCGCGTTGTTCACGAGAATGTCGAGACCGCCGAGTTCGCGGACCGTCAGGTCCACGAGAGTCTGACAGTGGTCCTCCGACGTGATGTCGCCAGTCGCGACGACGCCTCGTCGTCCGGCCTCTTCCACCAGTCGCACGGTCTCCCGTGCATCCGACTCCTCGTCGTCCAGACAACTGACCACGACATCCGCACCCTCGCGAGCAAACGCGATCGCCACCGCTCGCCCGATGCCCGAATCCGCGCCGGTGATCAGGGCGCGGCGACCGTCGAGGCGACCGCTTCCCCGATAGGACTTCTCGCCGTGATCCGGGGCGGTCACCATGTCGGAGGTCAGTCCCGGGTGCGGCAGCTCCGGTTGGTGTTCGCGATCGGGGGCGGGGTACTGCGTAGTGGGATCCTGCCGGGCGTACTGGTCGGTCATTCTCGTACCCTTCTTCGTCTTCTGTCGAATCGGCAAGCAGGACTGATAAGTTCGCCGAATCAGAGGCGCTTCCCGCCACGCTTACCCCTTCCTGAGCACCCGGAAACCGGCTGCATCCGCGACCGGAAGCCGTGCGTCGACAGATCAGGGCAGGGCGCCGGTTTCCGACAGTGCGGTGTTTCCGCGTAGGCCGTGAGCGTCTTTGCCGGGGGAGGCGCCGAACAGACGGCGGTATTCGCGATTGAACTGTGAGGGGCTGTCGTAGCCGACGTGATGCCCGACGCCGGCGACGTCACCGGGGTGACCGGGGGAGTATCAACGGGATGTCACCCCTCAATTCGCCGGCAATATCCGCCGAACCGCGCGAATCGTGGCCGCCGGGATCGCCGGATGCCACACCTCGCGATCAGAGTAGGACCAGGCGTACGTCGGACTGCCGTCGCAAATGCAGTCGAGTAGTCCCGGCTCGCCGAGTTCATCGGCCGACCATTCGTACAATTGCTGCAGCCGCGGCCCGATCAGGCCGTAGTCCAGCATCTCACCGATGTTGTGCTCAGCGGCGACATACGCCGCGACGTCGTCTCCGAGGGGATATCGGTCGGGAAGGACCCGAGAAAGGGACAGGAAGATCCCGGTCATCGAGAGGCGAGGATCTCCCAGAATGGGGCCGGCCGGCGCGAGCCGCCCCAGCGCCAGACGCGGCGCCGCGACCAGGGCATGGGCGTAGAGAACACGGAGCAGTACCACGTTGAGAAAGAAGCGCTCCGGACGGCTCTCGGTACAGGCAAGGTCGCGATGGTCCAGGTAGGCGGAGGCAATGCTCGCATTGTGGGCCCGGTACCACGTACGTGCGGTCGGATCGGCAACGAACAGCATCCACAGATCGACCGTGTGCGAGGACGGCGTCCCTCCCATTCCGCCGCTCCGGGCGACGGCCTCGCAGCCGTCGCGCATCAGCCGTTCGTTGACCACTCGCCACCACGGACTGCCGGGCGGCATCGCACCGAGCGGCGCCAGCACGCCGCGACCGATCTGCCAGCGCATGAACGACAGTGCCGCCCGGCGGAACGGCAAGTGCCGGGGTGCGTTGCCGATCGGACCGTGATAAGTACGGGCGATCAGCGCGAGTCGAGCTGCAGGATCGTCACGCACAGCGTGGACCTGATCGACTGCCCACTCTGCGGCGGAACGTCGCGAACTCACGCTCCCTATTGTCGGACCCGCCGGTCCGAGGAGGAAGGGTGCGATTTCTACTCGGCCGCCTCGCCGGTCGGCCGCTGATCGGTTGCCGACACGGAGAGAGGTAACCGGCCAGGCCTGCCGAGGCGCCGAAGCCATCGTGCCGAGACACGCGCGGGACTACGGTAGCTCCTCGACGGTCACCCATCTCGGGTCTATCCCGGCCCGAAATCCCTTCCACGACGGATGGCGGAGCCGCCGGTCCAGGGTGAACTCGCGGTACTCGACGGTGCCGACGAGAATCGGTTCCACCCAGCGCGCGTGAGTGGCAAGCTCATCGGGAACATGATTGTCGAAGGGGCTGGTAGGGCGCTCGAGTGGCCGGAGCAGCATGAGCGTTCGGCGCCGGTGGGATTCGGTGAAGCCGGAGCCGACGTGCCCGACGAATATCAAGCCGACCTGGTCCGCGTGGGCACCGACGATCAGCGACCGCAGACCGCCGCGGCTGGTCGCTTCCCACCCGCCGACGACCACTTCGGCGCTGTTGCGTAGCGGAGTTTTGATCCAGTCCGGTGAGCGGCGTCCGGGGCGATAGGGCGAGGTCATTCTCTTTGCGACAATTCCTTCATGGCCGTGCGCGTCGGCCAACCGGAGCATGTCCTCGCCGTCGACGTCGACCCAGTGTGGCGGGACCAGCAGAGCCTCACCCTCCAGACCGAGATTCAGGTCGGCCAGGAGTTGTCGGCGCTCGAGGTACGGCCACCGCAGGATCGGCGCCCCGCGGTGCACCAGCAGATCGAAGATGTTAAAGGCGACCGGTACGGCGCGCTGCAGTGCGGCCGGTGGATTCTGGATGGGGGTCCGCTGTCGGAGCAGGTCGAAGCGCGGTCGGCCGCTGCCGGCAGCGGGCGCGACGATCTCACCATCGACTGTTACGCCTCGGCCTGGGTTGATCTCGGAGAGTCCGGCGGCGATCTCCGGGTATGCGGCGGTGATGTCGGCGCCGTCGCGGCTGAACAGGTGCACCGCGGCCGGGGTGACGGTGGCGACGGCGCGTACACCGTCGAATTTCATCTCCACCGCCCAGTCGTCTCCACCCGGCGGTGAGCCGAGCGTCGCGAGCATCGGTTTCACCGGGCGGAGAGGTAGTGCGGGCTGATGGGCGGGCACAATGCTGATTCTCCCCCCTCGTTCTGCCCCGGCGCGGCATCGCCCGGATCGACGTCAGGTGGATGCCGATCACCCTCGCCACACTCCACATCCCGCCAGAACTGCCGACCCCAGCTATCTCAGCGATACGGTCGTCGGAGCACGCGACAAAAAGCCGCCCACCGACGCTAATCAGTGTTTCTGGCGTGCTGGCGGTGCCGCTCGCGGAAACGAGCGCGGTGCCGCTCGAGGACGACGACGTCGGTATCGCGGAGAGCCTGCCGTTGTCCGCGGGCGATGGCGTATCGCACGGCGGCACTGCGCCGCCGCAACATCTGTGCGTGGGTGGCTGCGAAGTCGTCGTCGAACAGAATCGCTGCGGCCTCGTCGCATTCGATCAGCACCCACTCGTACGCCAGCCGGGCCGGGGCAGCGTCGTCGAAGAACAACGGCATCACCGTGTCGTCGACGAGGTGGAAGGGAATGCGCGCGATTCGGTACTGGAGGCGGCCGAGCGCTCGTGCCGCGGCTGCGACTCCCATGCATTCGATGGTAAGTGGTACGACGTGCACGCGGTATCAATTCCGCTGCCTCACAGTCGGACCGGGTTCCTTGTGAGCGGCCCGCCGCTCAGCCCGCCGACAATTCCGCTGCTGAGGATCGACACGCAACCAGGTGTGCCGACAATCGACCGGATGGTGTAGCAGACAGTGGACACACTATGCGACCACGTCGAGTTCCCTCGGTCCTGACACCCAGCACGTGTCGCTGTCCGTGTGCGTGCCGTGCCCCGTCACCTGCATGTCATCAGGCTGCTCGACGACGGCACGTCGAGCACACTGGGCAGCTCGCATGCTCCGCGGAAGTGCTGGCGGCTCTGCGCGGGCGAATTCCCACACCGGAGGGGAGCGCGGCCTAGGGTCGGAAGCATCCGGTCTTCGTCGGCGTCGTAGAAGGAGGTGACAATGTCACCTGCGACTCTGGTGTGTCTGCCGTACGCGGGGGTGGGCGCGTCCTTCTTCCGCGATTGGCAGAGTTGTGCGCCGCGTGGACTCGACATCCTCCCCGTGCAGCTACCCGGCCGCGAGGAACGCTTTGGTGAGGACCTGCTCACCTCGGTCGACGCCGCCGTCCACGACATTGCGCCGCGCGTGCTGCCGGTCCTCCGGGAGTCTTCCGAGGTGGCCGTGTTCGGGCACAGCCTCGGTGCGGTCCTGGCCTATGAGCTGGCGCATCGCCTGACCGCCGACGGAGGCGTCGCGCTGACCCGCCTGTTCGTGAGTGGATCGCCAGGTCCGGCGACCGTGCGGGAGATCCGGGCGTCGTCGTTGGCGGATGAGGAATTCCTCGACCAGGTGGGTGAGCTGGCCGGGTACTCCCACCCTGCGCTGGCGAACGCGGAACTGCGCGAGCTGCTGTTGCCCGTCGTCCGGGCCGACGTCGAGATGCACGAAAACTATCGGCCACCACCACATCCACCGCTGGACGTCCCGATCACCGCCCTCCGAGGGCGGGGTGATCACCTCGTCGGTGCCGCTCAGTTGGCGGAGTGGGCGGCGACGACGACCGCGGGGACGTCGGTGATCGAGGTCGACGGCGGACACATGTACCTGACCGAGCACCCGCACGCGCTGGTACGGCTGCTTGCCGCGCAGCTCGCCGAGGACGCTCGGTGAGCGCCGACCTCGCCGGAAAGACGGCCTTCGTGACCGGCGCAGCGCGGGGTATCGGCCGTGCCTGTGCCGTCGAGTTCGCGGCGGCTGGGGCCGATCTCATGCTCGTCGACATCACCCGGAATCTGGCCGGGGTGCCGTACCCACTCGGTTCGCAGAGTCAGCTCGACTACACCGCGGAGTTATGCCGCGAGCACGGTGCGACGGTTCTGACCCAGGCGGTGGATGTCCGCGAGCTCGCAGAGATCACGGCAGCAGTGCAGGTCGCACACGAACGATTCGGTCGCCTCGACGTGCTGCTCAACAATGCGGGAATCGCCGCACCGTCCGGAAAGGTCGCACACGACATCACCGAATCCGAGTGGCGTCTGATGATCGACGTCGACCTCTCCGGGGCGTGGCGGACCATCGCGACGGCCGGACGGATCATGGTCACCCAGCGCAGCGGAAGCATCATCAATGTCGCCTCGACGGCAGGGCTCGTCGGGTACCGCCACTTCGCCGGGTACGTTGCGGCGAAGCACGGCCTGGTCGGCCTCACCAAGGCCGTCGCCCTCGACTATGCGCCGAGCGGGGTCCGGGTGAATGCGCTGTGCCCGGGATCGGTGCGGGACAGCAGCGAGTACGAAGGGCGGATGCTGGCGGAGATCGCGCGCTCCCTGGGTGTCGGCGTCGATGAGCACGAGTCGGTTTTCGTGCAGGCCCAGCCGACCAACAAGCTCGTCGAACCCGGCGAGGTCGCGGCAGCGGCGCGGTGGCTCGCGTCCGACGATGCGCGTGGAGTCACGGGTGCCGTGGTGACGGTGGATGGCGGCTTCACGGCCCGGTGAGAACGATGAGTCCGTGTCCGCAGGCCCCAGTCGCCGCGCGTCTGTCGACTACGATTGCTTCATGCACCAATCTCCTTGGGGGAGGTCTGGACCGGTGCGCACGGCGTTCGGCCATGCGATGACGGTGCGGGTGCCCCGCGGAGTGAGCTCGGACATGCTTGCGGTGCGGTGGGGTACGGCGTCCCGTCGCTGGTGGGAGCGCGCGACCAGGCCGACGCGGCTATGGGTGGTGGATGTCCCGGCCGGTTCGGCGTCGGAGGAGGCACGACGCCGGCTTGCCGCCGAGTGCCGGCGGCCCGTCGCTGTCGATGGTCCGGCGGTGCGCGCCGTCGTGATGCAGTACCTCGACCAGGTGGCCGATCTGGTCGTGGTTGCCGACCGCCGTGATCTCGACACTGCCTCGCTCACGCTCGTGTGTGACGTGCTCGTCGGCGCGCGCGACGCCGACACGGTGACCGCGAATCCCGTGGGTCGACATCGGCACGGTCGGGCACTGGGTGGATGGAGCGCGGAGGTACTGCGTTCCTCCCACCCGCTGGTCGCGGCCCGTGAGGATATGACGGCGACGGTGGCCGCTGCCGCCGCGGTGGTGACCGGTAGGCGTGACGACCTCTCCGCGGTGACGGTTCCGGTGTGGCGGGTCGACCGGACGCGGCCGCCACGAACGCTCGGCGGATTCGAGAGCTGGGTCGACCTGGCCTTCCACACTTCCCTGGACCGCGCTCTGGCCGAGCTGGTCGAGGAAGTGAAAAGCTCACGGCAACATGAGGTCTCGTGGGACTTCGCGAAGATTGGAGAAATGGGCAGTACGGCAACCGGGGTGCTGGGGACGGTTACGCGTGACTCCGGACGTGAGTACCTCCCCTGCCAGACGGCACCGTTTCCACTGACACTCGTACCGGTGGTCGACACCGGCGGGCGCGTCACACTGGAGGTCTACGCCGACCCGGTGACTGTGGACGCCGACACGGCGGCGCGGTTTGGGCAATGGGTCGCCCGGGTGGTGGACGGACTTCGCGACCCGTCACCGGGACGACGTCGTGTGTTCGGCGCGGCGGTGGCACCGGTGGGTGCCGGTGTGCGAGCGCCTGTCTCCGGCGGGAGGATCGAGGATCTCGTCGTCCGGCACGCTCACGAGCGTCCCGACGCGGTCGCGGTGACCCATGGCCGGCGCACATTGACTTACCGTGCACTCGAGGAGCAGTCGGCCTGGATGGCGCGAGGTCTTCACGATCGGGGAGTCGGCCCAGGGGACCGGGTCGGAATCTGTGTGGATCGGTCGGTCGACCTCGTCGTGACGATGCTTGCGGTGTTGCGCAGCGGTGCGGCGTTTGTTCCGATGGACGTGCGGCATCCTCCGGATCGGCTCGCATACACGGCGCGTGATGCCGGTGTCCGATTGGTCGTGACCGAGTTGGAGGGCGAAGTCCGGTGGGCCGGAGTACCGGCGGTGACGCCGGCGGAGTTGCCGGGATCGGTATCGGGCCCGGGTGACGTGGATTGGGCTGTGGGAGGCGACGGCGCCCCCGCCTACGTGGTCTACACGTCGGGGTCGACGGGTCGGCCGAAAGGCGTGGTGATTCCGCATCGTGCCGTGCCGGCGCTGATGTCGTCCACCGCAACCGAATTCGCGCCGACTCCCGGGGACACCTGGTCGATGTTCCATTCGCCCGCCTTCGATTTCTCGGTGTGGGAGATCTGGGGCTCGTTGTCGACCGGTGGCCGACTCGTGATCGTGCCGTACTGGATCTCGCGGTCCCCAGTGGAGTTCCACACGTTGCTCGCCGACGAACGCGTCTCCGTCCTCAGTCAGACGCCCTCCGCATTCGTCCTCCTGGTCGCGGCTGACCGGGATCTCGAGCCGCTGTCCGCGCTCCGCCTCGTCGTGTTCGGCGGTGAGACTCTCGACCCCCGGGTGGTACTGCCGTGGCTCGACCGGTATCCGGAATCACGATGCCGGTTGGTGAACATGTTCGGGACGACGGAAACCACCGTGCACGTCACCGCGCACACCGTGACGCGGCGCGACGCCCTGACCGGGTCGCGCACGGTGGGGAAACCACTACCCGGCTGGGAGACGGCGGTCGCGGACGAGTTCGGCGATCCTCTGCCGAACGGCCTGACCGGCGAGATCTACGTCGGCGGGGCCGGTGTCGCGCTCGGGTACCTCGACCGCGCCGGACTGACGGCCTGCCGCTTTGTCGCTGCACCCGGCGGGTCCCGCTGGTATCGCACGGGCGATCGCGGAAGAATCTGTGGCGACGGCAATCTCGAGCATCTCGGTCGCGTCGACGCCCAGGTCCAGATTCGCGGGTTCCGTGTGGAACTCGACGAGGTGCGTTCCGTGCTCCTCGACGATCCCGTCGTCACGGCAGCGGCCGTGGTGCCCTCGGGAAGGTCGGAAGACCCGGCCGGAATCGCGCTCGACGCCTACGTCGTTCCGGGCGGGTCCGCTGCGGCCGGGGAGACGGAGACGGTCGCAGCGATACGCGAACGCGCGGCCCGATTCCTACCGGAGCACATGGTGCCCCGTTCGATCACCCTGGTCGACGCTTTGCCGCTCACCATCAACGGAAAGCTCGACGTGGCAAGGCTTCCCGATCCGGTCCTGCGGTCTCTGCCGCTCGATGTCGTCGAACCGCAGGACGGTGCCCCCCTCACTGATGGTGGAACAGCGCACATGCTCACCGACATCTGGGAGTCGGTGCTGGGAGTCCCGGTGTCGCTGGACGACAACCTCTTCGAGCTCGGAGGGAACTCACTGTGCGCGATCAAGGCCGACGGCATGATGCGGCGGCTCGGCCTTCCGGCCCTCCCGATGCGGGAGCTGTACCGGCACCCGAGCATCCGCGGAATCTGCGGCACTCTGGCGCGGCTCTACCCGCCCCGCCCGGATACGTAGTTTTCGACGAGCATGCCGATCGCACGTGCTGGTTTCGGTTGCATCATGTCGTTGTGTCCGCACTCGACGTGTTCTTCCTGCACGGTGCCGGTGATCGAGTCGCCCCATCCGTCGTCGACGGACGGCGCGCTGCCGGCGCGGGGACCGACGACCGCGGTGATCAGAAGCGCGTCCCCGCGAAAGACTCTCGGGGCGAATCGCGTCGACAGCCGGGTCGACCGGTCATATCCCTCGGCGATGCGCCGCAGCTGGTCTGCCGTCACGGCGGCTGCGGGACCGTAGGCCTCGCCGAGGCGGTCGTGGGCGTCGGAGTACGTGAGCGGTCGGGCGTCGTCGCCGGGTCCGACGTCGACCCCCAGCCCACGCAGAAGGTCGCCGACGTCCAACGGGTCGGGTTCCGCAGTCGGTTCGCCCACGTAGCTGTCCAGGAGCACGAGGGACGCGACCTCCTCACCCCGGTCCTGCAGCTCGGTGGCCATGGCATGCGCGATCAGACCGCCGAGCGACCAGCCGAGCAGATGATACGGTCCCGCCGGCTGGACGGCACGGACCTCGTCGAGGTATCGGTGCGCCAGGTCCTCGATCGAGTCGTAGTCGGGGCCGCCGCCGAGGGAGGGCAACTGCAGTCCCCACACGGGCCGGTCCGGTGAGAGGTGGCGGACCATGCCGGTGTACGCCCACGCCAGGCCCATCCCGGCGTGGACGCAGAATAGAGGTGCGAGCCGGTCACCACGGCGCAGCGGCACGAGAACCCGGAGAGCTTCGTCGGTGGTGCCGGGCACTTCTGTGGCGAGGCGGGCCGCGAGCCCCGCGGGAGTGGGGTCCAGGAAGAGGGCCGGAAGCGGCACCGGCCGGCCCAAGCGGCGCTGCAGGCCCGCGGCGACGCGGACTGCGGACAGTGACGTGCCGCCGAGCGCGAAGAAGTCGTCCTCCACTCCGATCGGGCGGTCCTCGCCGGTGTCGACGACTTCCGCGAAAGCTTCGACGACGGCCCGCTCCACGGCCGTGGACGGGGCACGGAATCGTTCGGGCCGGGGACCGAACTCGGGTTCGGGGAGGGCCGAGCGGTCGAGCTTGCCGGCCGGGGTGAGCGGCACCTCGTCGAGTACGACGACCGCGGCGGGAACCAGATACGGCGGAAGCTGCGCGGACAACGCCGTGCGCACCGCACTCGCGTCGACGTCCGCGCCGTTCGCACCGCGGACGTAGGTGACGAGTATCGGTTGCCCGTCCGGACCGGTTCGCCCGACGGTGGCCGCGAAACCGATGTCCGCGCGCGCCGTGAGGATCGAATCGACCTCGCCTGGTTCGACCCGGAATCCGCGCACCTTGATCTGGAAGTCGGTGCGGCCGAGGTGTTCGAGCGTGAGGTCGGGCCGGGTGCGTACCAGGTCACCGGTGCGGTACATCCGCGACCCGGGGGCAGCGAACGGGCAGGCGACGAAATGGGTCGCCGTCGTGGCGGGGCGAGCGTGGTAGCCGCGGGCCAGGCCGGGCCCTGCCAGGTACAGCTCACCCGGGGTTCCCGGGGGAACGGGATGCAGCCGGGCGTCGAGGACGGCGGCGGTGAACCCGCGGGCGGGGCGCCCGATGGTGACGGGTTCCGCCGGTGCCAGTGGTTCACTGACATGCGACCAGATCGTCGTCTCGGTCGGACCGTACAGGTCGAGCATGCGTCGGCGGGGCGCCCATCGCCGGACCAGGTCGGTCGGGCACGGTTCACCAGCGACGGCGAGGACCCGCAGCGAGTCGAGTCCCGTCGGTTCGAGCGTGGCGAGCGCGGTCGGGGTAATGAACGCGTGGGTGATCCGCTCAACGGCGAGGATGTCCGCCAAGGCCGCCCCGCCGTAGGTCAGCGGGGGTACGAGCACGACCTGGGCACCCGCACAGAACGCCATCGTCAACTCGAACAGCGACGCGTCGAAACTGGGGGACGCGAGGTGCGAGACCCGCGCATCGGGCGTGACGTGGAGGTGGTGACGTTCTTGCTCGAACAGGTTTGCCAGACCCCGGTGCGACACAACCACGCCCTTCGGGGCGCCGGTGGACCCGGACGTGTAGATGAGATAGGCGGGGTTGTCCGTGCGCAGCGGAGCTGTGCGGTCGAGGTCGGTCACCGGCGTGGCAGGAAGGTGCCGCATCTGCGTCTCGAAGTCGGGATCATCGAGCACCAGCCACTCGACCGTGTCGGGCAACTGTGCGCGATACTCAGCGACGGTGAGGCCGAGCACAGCGCCGGCGTCGGCGAGCATATGGGCGATCCGGGTGGGCGGATACGTCGGGTCGACGGGTACCGACGCCGCACCCGAGCCGGCGACCGCCCACACGGCACGGACCCACGCGATCGACCGCGGCAATGCCAGGGCGACGAACCTTTCCGGTGCGGCACCCCGAGCGATGAGCAGCCGGGCGAATTGCGCGGAGTCGGCGCCGAGTTGGCGATAGGTGAGCGTGCGACCGGCATCGGACACGGCCACCCGGTCGGAGTGCCGCTCCGCCAACCCGGCCAGCAGGTCGGGCCACACCCGCGCCGGGAGGCCGGGCGGTCCGGAGACAGGTGTGTCCTCGTCCTCGTCGCCGAGCGTGAGGTCGCCGACCGGGTCGTCCGGGTCGGCGACGACCGCCGCGACGAGACGGGTCAGACGATCGGCGAAGCCCTGCACGGTCGCGACGTCGAAGATGTCGGTGGCATAGGTGAATCCGGCGGCGATCCCGTCCGGTGCACCGGACTCGTCGAACGTCTCGGCGACCACCAGTTCGAGATCGACCTTGACGACGGGCGGCGTGTACTCCGCGACCGTGACGGTCAGGTCCGGGAGCGTGATCTCTGGTCGCTGGACGCCCTCGAACTCGAGGGACACCTGGAACAGCGGCGAGCGGGAGGTCGACCGCGCCGGATCCACGGCCTCGACGACGCGCTCGAAGGGCAGGTCGGCGTGCAGGAAGGCGCCGAGATCGACGTCCCTGGTGCGGTCGAGTACCTCGGTGAACGACCGGGAGCCGTCGACAGGCGTGCGCAGGGCGAGTGTGTTGACGAACATGCCGACCAATGGGTCCAGCCGGGGATCGGGGCGGCCGGCGACGGGGGTGCCGATCACGATGTCGGAACTGCCGCTGAGGCGGGCGAGGAGGACGGCGAATACCGCGTGAATCGCCATGAAGAGCGTCGAGTTGTTCTGCCGCGCGAGCGCCACTAGTGACCGGTGCAGGTCCTGTCCGATGTGGAACACGACCCGATCCCCGTGGTGGGTGCGGTGGGTGGGTCGGGGTCGGTCGGTGGGGAGGGGGAGGGTGTCGGGGAGGTTGGTGAGAGTGGTGGTCCAGTAGGTGGTGTGGGTTTGGGTGGTGGGGGTGGGGTGCTGGGGTGTGCCGAGGAGTTGGTGTTGCCAGTGGGTGTAGTCGGTGTAGGTGAGGGGTAGCGGTGTGGGGTGGGGTGGTTGGTGGTGGGTGTGGGCGGTGTAGGCGGTGGTGAGGTCGTGGGTGAGTGGGGTGAGGGAGTGGCCGTCGGCGGCGATGTGGTGGAGGACGAGGGTGAGGGTGTGGTGGGTGGTGTCGAGTTGGTAGAGGTGGGTGTGGAGGGGGGTGTCGGTGGTGAGGTCGAAGGGTTGGGTGGTGTCGGTGTTGATGTGGTGGGGGAGTTGGGTTTCGGTGGTGGGGGTGGGTGTGAGTGGTGGGGTTGTGGGGTGGGGGTGGATGTGTTGGGTGGGGTGTCCGTGGTGGAGGGGGTAGGTGGTGTGGAGGGGTTGGTGGCGGTGGATGAGGTCGGTGAGGGCGTGGTGGAGGGCGGTGGTGTCGAGGTGGCCGGTGAGGTGGAGGGTGAGGGGGATGTTGTAGGTGGGGGTGGTGGTGTCGTATTGGTTGAGGAACCAGATGCGTTGCTGGGCTGGCGATAACGGCACGAACTCGGGTTGGGGCCCCGGAGTGGGCACCGGCAGCGGGGCGTCGTTCGAGTCGTGGTCGAGGTGGGTGGACAGGACCCGCGGTGTCCGGTCCTCGAACAAGGTCCGGACGTCGATGTGGGTGTGCAGCGTCGAATTGACCCGCGCCACCACCCGGGTCGCCGTCAGCGAGTTCCCGCCCGCCTCGAAGAAGTTGTCGTCGACACCGATGTGCTCGAGCCCCAGAACGGCCGCGAATGCGTTCGCGACGGTCTCCTCGACCGGCGACGTCGATCGGTGCGCGGGATCGGCCGGGGAGTCGAACCGGGGATCGGGCAGCGCGGCGCGATCGAGTTTGCCGACCGGGGTCAGCGGGATCCGGTCGATCGGCACGATCGCGCCGGGCACCATGTGCGCCGGAAGTCGTTCGGTGAGATAGGCAGAGAGTCGTGCGGGGTCGAGCTCCGCGGAACCGACGACATAGGAGACGAGGATCGGGTCCCCGGCGGGCCCGGTGCGGGTGAGTGTCGCGGCGTATTCCACGTCCGGGTGGGCGCCGAGGACGGCGTCGATCTCGCCGGGTTCGATGCGGAACCCGCGCAACTTCACCTGGAAGTCGGCCCGGCCGAGGTACTCGACCACCCGACCGCCGGACGTGTCGGCGATCCAGCGGACGATGTCGCCGGTCCGGTACATCCGCTCGCCCGCCGGCCCGTATGGAGCGGCGACGAAGCGTCCGGCGGTCAGCCCCGGCCTCCGGTGGTATCCGCGGGCCAGACCCGGCCCGGCGATGTACAACTCACCCGGAACACCGTCCGGGACCGGCTGCATCCGCGCATCCAGCACCACTTCCTCCGCACCGGCGATCGGGCCGCCGATCGTCACGTCGGACCCGGGTGCGAGCGGCGCGCTGATGTTGGACATCACGGTGGTTTCGGTGGGGCCGTAGCCGTTCCGCAGAGCACGGCCACGGGACCACCGGGTCACCAGACCGGGCGGACACGCTTCTCCGGCCACGAGAATTTCGCCGAACCCGTCGTATCCGTCGAGGTCGTCGGGATCGGCCGAGGCTAGCGCGGCAGTCGGGACGAAGGCATGCGTCACCCGTTCGGCGGCGACGAAGCGGGACAGTTCCGTGCCGCCGACGATGGTCGGCGGGCTGATCACCAGAGTCGCGCCACAGCCGAACGCCAGTAGATAGTCGAACACCGATCCGTCGAACGAGGGTGACGAGAAGTGGAGCACGCGCGAGTGCCGCCCCGGACCGAGGCCGGCCGCCTGCGCCGCGGCCAGCGTGGCCAGCCCGCGGTGCGGAACCACCACGCCTTTCGGGACACCGGTCGATCCGGACGTGTAGATCAGGTACGCGGGATGGTCGGGTCGCAATGGCCGGCGGCGATCGGCGTCACCGAGGGCGCCGCTCGACTGTTGTTCGACCGTCGTGATCGTCCCGGGTTCGTCCAGGACGAGCCACGGCACCGTGTCCGGGAGCCGCTCACGTTGCGGTGTCAGTGTGACGCCGAGCGCGACACCCGAATCGGCGATCATCTCGGCGATGCGTGCGGCGGGATAGCCTGGGTCGATCGGGACGAAAGCGGCCCCGGTCTTGGTGATCGCCCAGACCGCGAGGACTGACTCGAGGGACCGCGGTATCGCCATGGCAACGTAGCGTTCCGGGCCGGCGCCGTGCGTGATCAGCAGGCGTGCGAGCCGGTTCGACGCCTCGTCGAGGTCGCGGTAACTCACCGCGCGACTGGAATCCTCGAGCGCGACGGCGTCCGGATCGAGGGCTGCGGCGTCGGTGACGATCGCGGCGAGCGTGCGGGTGGCGGGTGCGGGACCGCCGCGCACGGGCGCGAGCGCACGGAACTCGTCGTCGCCGAGAAGCCGCACCGACGCGACGGTCGTGTCCGGTGCCGTCGCGATGACGTCCAGAGCCCGGCACATGCGTGCCGCGATCGCCTCGGTGTCGTTGCGGCTGAGGAACTCCGGCAGAAACTCGAACTTGAGGTGGAGTGTGGTGTCGGTGTCGGTGGTGGTGGCGAGTGCGAGGGGGTAGTGGGTGGCGTCGGTGGCGGAGGTGGTGGTGATGGTGAGGTCGGTGGGTGGGGTGGTGGTGTGGTGGGGGTAGTTCTCGTGGACGGTGATGGTGTCGAAGGTGGTGGCGTGGGGGTTGGGGATGTGGGTGAGGGGGAGGTGGTGGTGGTCGAGGAGTTGTGTGTGGGTGGTGTGGGTGCGTGTGAGGAGGGTGGTGAGGGTGTCGGTGGGGTGGAGGGTGATGCGGACGGGGATGGTGTTGATGAAGAGTCCGATCATGGTTTCGATGCCGGGGATGTGGGGTGGGCGTCCGGAGACGGTGGTGCCGAAGGTGATGTCGGTGGTGCCGGTGTGGGTGGCGAGGACGAGGGCCCAGGCGGTGTCGATGATGGTGTGGAGGGTGAGGTCGTGGGTGCGGGCCACGGTCCGCAACGCATCGGTGTGCTCCCTTGACAGCGAGACCCG
The DNA here is from genome assembly GCF_058628105.1 of Rhodococcus sp. G6(2025). Taxonomy (NCBI): domain Bacteria; kingdom Bacillati; phylum Actinomycetota; class Actinomycetes; order Mycobacteriales; family Nocardiaceae; genus Rhodococcus; species Rhodococcus sp. G6(2025). The sequence continues at coordinate 4,248,357 of NZ_CP179750.1, read as the reverse complement.
ATACTCCTCGGGGAAAGTGGATGGGATGCGGCCGCGCGCGGACGGCACCAGGATCGTCGGTTCTTCCAGTCCGTCGAGGACGTCGGCCCACGCGGCCCGGCTCTCCTCGAGTGACTGCTGGGTGAGCCACTCCAGGTAGCGGCGATACGGGAGGGGTCGAGGCACAGCGCGGGGGTCGGCGTGGTGCTCGTACAACTGGAGGAGTTCGTGCAGGAGAAGGGGCGTCGACCAGCCGTCGAGCAGGATGTGGTGATGAGTGAGGGCGACCTGGTGGTGGGTCGGTCCGTGCGTGATGAGCGTGAGCCGGAGCAGGGGTGGCGCGGTCAGGTCGAACGCGGTGGTGCGGTCGGCGGTGACGATGTCGTGAGCGACCGTCGCGTCACGCTCGGCGCGGAGATCGTGGTGATTCCAGGGAAGTATTGCAGGAGTGACGATTTGAATCGGGGTGCCGTCGTGAGTGTGTCCGAAAGCGGCGCGGAGGTTCGGGTGACGGCCGAGAAGGGTGTCCGCGGCGTCGCGGAGACGGTCGGGATCGAGGGGTCCGTCGATGTCGAGGACGAGTTGGACGACGTAGGTGTCGAGGGCCTGGCTGGTCAGTTCGTGGTGGAACAGGAGACCGGCCTGCAAGGGGGTGAGGGGCCAGACGTCGGTGAGGGTGGGGTAGTGGTGGTGGAGTGCGTCGAGGGCGGGTTGGTCGAGGTGGACGAGGTCGAGGTCGCTGGGGGTGAGCCGGCCGGCGCCGGGTCGGCTGATGTGGTCGGCGAGGGCGGTGAGCGCTTCGGTCCACAGCTCGGTGAGCTCGGTGACGTCGGCCGCCGGCAGCACACCGGGCGGATACACCCAGGTGGCGCGCAGGATCGGGGCGCCCCCTGACTCGTAGACGTAGGCATTGACGTCGAGAATCGCTGCGACGGGCACGTTTCCGAGGATCGTGGTGTCGAACTCGATGCTGGTTATCGGTTCCCAGCCGGCACCGTTCGAGAGCCGGTGCGGCGGGTGGTCGAACCGGCCGAGGTAGTTGAGGGTGATTTGGGGTTGGGGGAGGTTGCGGAGTTGGGTTGCGGTGTGGGGGTTGAGGTATCGGAGGGGGCCGTATCCGGTGCCGTGGTCGGGGGTGGTGTGGAGTTGTTCTTTGATGGTGGTGAGGGCGTGTCCGGTGGTGGGTCCGCCGGTGAGTGCGTCGTGGAGGTCGACGTCGGTGAGGTCGAGGAGGGCGGGGTGGATGGTGGTGAACCAGCCGATTGTTCGGGTGAGGTCGGCGCCGGGGATGTGGGGGTCGGTGCGGCCGTGGCCTTCGATGTTGACGAGCAGGGTGTGGGTGGGGGTGTGGTGTCGGTGGCGCCAGGTGGTGACGGCGAGGGCGAGGGCGGTGAGGAGGGCGTCGTCGATGCCGCAGTGGTAGGTGGTGGGGAGGGTGGTGAGGAGGGTGTGGGTGGTGTGGGGTGGGAGTTCGGTGGTGGTGTGGGTGGTGGTGTGTTCGGTGTCGTGGGTGGGGTCGAGGGGTCGGGTGCCGAGTGGGGGGTCGGGGGTGGTGAGGATGTGGCGCCAGTGGGGGAGTTCGTGGGTGTGGTGGGTGGTGGTGTCGGTGAGGGCGTGGGCGTAGCGGCGGGCGCTGGTGGTGACGGGTGGGAGTGTGGGGGTGGTGCCGGTGGTGTGGGCGTGGTGGGCGGTGGCGAGGTCGGGGATGAGGATGCGCCAGGAGACGCCGTCGGTGGCGAGGTGGTGGATGGTGAGGAGGAGGTGTCCGGGTTGGGTGCGGGGGTCGAGCCAGACGAGTTGGAGCATGATCCCGTTTTCGGGGTCGAGTCGGTGTGTTGCGGCGTCGAGTTGCGTGCGTGCCATCGCGGCGAGGTCGTTGTCCGGGTGCGTCTCGACCGCGACGTGGGTGATGAGGGGTGCGGCCGCGATTGTTCCGGCCGGTGGGATTTCGAGGACGGTGTCTTCGTCTGTTGTTCCGCGCCGGAGTCGGGCTCGGAGCATGTCGTGGTGGTCGAGGACTGTCTGCACGGTGGCGGTGAGGGTGTCGGTGTCCAGGTCAGGTGGTGCGGTGAGCAGGACCGATTGGCAGTACGTGTCGAGGTTGCCGCCGCGCTCGAGCAACCACCGCGCGATCGGCATGAGCGGTGCGGTCCCCACTCCACCGCCGGGAAGCTCGGCCAGCACGTCCGGGTTCCGGGTGGCCGCCACCTCGGCGAGGGCGGCCACGGTCTGGTGCTCGAAAACGTCGCGGGGAGTGAGGAAGACACCGTCCTCGTGGGCGCGGGCCACCAACTGGATGGCCATGATGCTGTCGCCACCGACTGCGAAGAAGGACTCGTCGGCGCTCACGGACGGCACGCCGAGGACCTCCGCGAAAACCTCGGCGAGGGCAATCTCCGTCGCGGTCGCCGGAGCGCGACCCGTGGAGACGCGTTCGGCAAAGTCGGGTGCGGGCAACTGCCGGCGATCGAGCTTGCCGTTCGGGGTCAGCGGCAGGCGGTCCAGGACCACCAGCGTTGCCGGCACCATCTGCGGTGCGAGAGTCGTCCGGGCGAAGCCGAGGACCCGCTCGATGTCGACAGCCCTCGTCTGTTCACCGTCCCGGGCGGGTACGACGTACCCGAACAGGCGCTCGGTGCCTCGGTCGTCGGAACGGACCGACACCGCGGCCTGTGCGACATCCGGGTGGCGGACGAGCGTGGCCTCGACCTCTCCTGGCTCGATCCGGTAGCCGTGCAGCTGAACTTGGGCGTCACTACGTCCGAGGAACTCGAGTTGACCCTGCGCGTTCCAGCGTGCGAGGTCGCCGGTGCGATACATGCGTCCTCCGCGCCCGGCCGGGTCCGCCACGTACCGGGTCACCGTCAGCCCGGATCGGTGCAGGTACCCACGGGTGACCTGGTTCCCGGCAACGTACATCTCGCCGGTCACTCCGGTGGGTACGGGGTGGAGCCGCCGGTCGAGGACGTACACGCGCAGTCCCGGAATCGCCCGGCCGATGACCGACCGCGCAGCGGGACGGGTATCGCCGAGGGGATGCCTGCTCACGTGCACGGTGGTCTCGGTGATGCCGTACATGTTCACGAGCTGGGGTCGGGTGGATTCGTGCCGGTCGAGCCAGTCGACGAGGTGACCGTGCGCGAGGGCTTCGCCGCCGAAGACGACGTACCGCAACGCCAGGTCGGTCGGCTGGTTCCGTTCCGCCGTGGCCAACTGGGCGAACGCGGTGGGAGTCTGACACAGGACCGTCACCCGCTCCCGGCGGAGCAGGCCCAGGAACTCGTCGGGTGACCGTGCGGTGACGGTGTCGACGACGACGAGGCGGCCACCGTGCAGGAGGGCGCCCCACAACTCCCATACCGAGAAGTCGAAGGCGGCCGAGTGGAAGAGCGTCCACACGTCGGTCTCGGCGAAGTCGAACGCAGGCCGGGTGTTGTCGAACAGCGTCGTGACATTGCGGTGTGTCACCACGACACCTTTCGGGCGTCCGGTCGACCCCGAGGTGTATACGACGTACGCGACCGCGTCGGGGGTGAGCCCGGCCCGTCGCTCCGGATCGGTGATCGGTTCCGGCGACAGACCCATCAGGTGCGTGCGTGTGTCCGCGTCGTCGACGAGCACCGTGGGAAGGTCCCGCCGCAAGCGGGCCGCGTGATCGGTCGAGGAGACGAGACACACCGGGGCGGCGTCGGACATCGCGGCGTCGAGCCGGTCGGCCGGGTGACCGACGTCGAGAGCGAGGTAACCGGCGCCCGCTTGCTGTGCGGCCAGCAGGGCGACGACCAGCTCGATCGAGGGTGGCAGTGCTACGGCGACGACCGTGTCGGGGGCGGCGCCCAGTTCGACGAGATGCCGGGCGAGTCGGTAGACGCGGGCACCGAGTGCCGCGTAGGTGAGCGTTTCGTCGGCATCGGTCAGCGCCGGTTCGCCGGCGAAGCGGTGGACGGACCGAGTGAACCGGTCGGCGAGTGTGGCCTCGGCTGGTTCCGCCACGGGCGAAGGGGGATTATCGGCATGGCGCAGGGCATTGCACCCGGTCGTCAGCGTGGCCCGTTCGGTGTCGTCGAGGAGGTCGACGTCCCCGACTGGCCGGCCGGGGTCCGCGGTCACCGAGTCGAGGAGCCGGAGGAAGCGTACCGCGACACTCTCGACGGTGGTGCCGTCGAAGATGTCGGTGGCATAGGTCAACGCGGCCGACAGGCCGGGGTGTGCGGGGTCCGCATGTTCGCGGAGGGTGAGCTGAAGGTCGAACTTCGCGAGGGGCGGAGCGTCCTCGGCGACCGTCACCGTCAGGTCCGGCAGCTCGAGGCGGAGTGGTACCTCGGTCCCATAGTCGATCAGGACCTGGAACAACGGTGTGTGCGTCGTGGACCGCTCCGGCGCCAGCACGTCGACGAGCATCTCGAAGGGCAGGTCGGCGTGCATGAATGCACCGAGGTCCGCGTCGCGGGTTCTGGTCAGCACTTCGCGGAACGAATCGGCCGAGCCGACCGGGGTCCGGAGGACGAGCGTCCCGACGAACATGCCGACGAGTTGGTCCAGCCGGGGATCGGGGCGGCCGGCGACGGGGGTGCCGATCACGACGTCATCCGTGTCGCACAGGCGGGCGAGGAGGACCGCGAAGGCCGCATGCAGAGTCATGAATGTGGTCGCCCCGGTGCTCCGCGCGAGCGCACGCAGGCGGTGGTGTACGTCGGCGGGGATCTCGAAGCGGATCGACTCGCCGTGGTGGGTGCGGTGGGTGGGTCGGGGTCGGTCGGTGGGGAGGGGGAGGGTGTCGGGGAGGTTGGTGAGGGTGGTGGTCCAGTAGGTGGTGTGGGTTTGGGTGGTGGGGGTGGGGTGCTGGGGTGTGCCGAGGAGTTGGTGTTGCCAGTGGGTGTAGTCGGTGTAGGTGAGGGGTAGGGGTGTGGGGTGGGGTGGTTGGTGGTGGGTGTGGGCGGTGTAGGCGGTGGTGAGGTCGTGGGTGAGTGGGGTGAGGGAGTGGCCGTCGGCGGCGATGTGGTGGAGGACGAGGGTGAGGGTGTGGTGGGTGGTGTCGAGTTGGTAGAGGTGGGTGTGGAGGGGGGTGTCGGTGGTGAGGTCGAAGGGTTGGGTGGTGTCGGTGTTGATGTGGTGGGGGAGTTGGGTTTCGGTGGTGGGGGTGGGTGTGAGTGGTGGGGTTGTGGGGTGGGGGTGGATGTGTTGGGTGGGGTGTCCGTGGTGGAGGGGGTAGGTGGTGTGGAGGGGTTGGTGGCGGTGGATGAGGTCGGTGAGGGCGTGGTGGAGGGCGGTGGTGTCGAGGTGGCCGGTGAGGTGGAGGGTGAGGGGGATGTTGTAGGTGGGGGTGGTGGTGTCGTATTGGTTGAGGAACCAGATGCGTTGCTGGGCTGGCGATAACGGTGCGTACTCCGGTTCTTCCGCGGCGGCGGTCAACGGGGGGCGGGGTTCAGATCCGGTGTCGTCGAGGAGCAGTCGCGCCAGTGCGCGCGGTGTGGAGGCCTCGAACAGGCTCCGGACGGCGAGGTCGGTGTGCAGGCTCGCGTTCACACGGGCGACGGCCCGGGTCGCCGTCAGAGAGTCTCCACCCGCCGCGAAGAAGTCGTCGTCCACTCCCAGACTCGACAGATCGAGTGCCGCGGCGAGGGTTTCCGCGACGGTCTGTTCGAGTGGGGTGGCCGCCGACACCTGCGCGGGGAGCGGGGTGGATCGGAGGGCGCGGAGTGCGTCGCGGTCGAGCTTGCCCGACGGCGTCCGCGGAATCACGTTGATTTCGACGACCGCGGACGGAACGAGCTGTGCGGGAAGCCGACCGGCCAGGTAGTCGCGGAGTTCGCGGGGTCCGGCCGCGCCGGTGGTCGTCACGTAGGAGACCAGTGTCGCGTCCTGGCCGCCTGTGTCCGGGCCGCCCGTCGAGGGGAGTGTCGCGCTGAACGTGACCGCCGGATGGCCCGACAGCACCGCGTCGATCTCGCCGGGTTCGATCCGGTACCCACGAACCTTCACCTGCGAGTCGCTGCGACCCAGGTATTCGAGGACGGCAGACCCTTCGCGTGCGGTGTTCCAGCGGACGACATCACCGCTGCGATACATGCGACCGCCCGGCGGGCCGAACGGATCGGCGACGAAACGGGTGGCGGTGAGTGCGGGCTTGCCGTGGTATCCGCGGGCGATCGCGTCGCCCGCGATGTACAACTCACCCCGGGCCCGGATCGGGACCGGTTGCATCCGAGCGTCGAGTACGACCTCCGTGACGCCGCGGATCGGGCCACCGATCACATTCGCACCGTCGGCGGCCGGATCGTCCGAGACATCCGCCGCCACAGTGCTTTCCGTCGGTCCGTACGCGTTGATGAGTCGACAGTGCGGAGACCACCGGCGGATCACCTCGGGGGTGCACTTCTCCCCACCGGTCACGACGCACTCGAGGTCGTCGAGGCCCCCCGGGTCCAGGGTGGCCAGCGTCGTGGGGGTCAGGAAAGCATGGGTCACCCGGTTGTCGGCGAGATGCCGACGCAGTTCATCCCCGCCGTAGATCGTGGTGGGCACGATCACCGCCGTGGCTCCCGCGGACCACGTGAGCAGATACTCGAGTACCGACGCGTCGAAGCTGGGAGACGCGAAATGCGCCACCCGGGACGCCGCGGTCACCCCGGCACGCTCGCGCAACGTGGTTGCGAGAGAGTTCAATCCACGATGACCGACCACCACCCCTTTCGGAACCCCGGTGGACCCGGACGTGTAGATCAGGTACGCCGCATTGTCGGGGCGGATCGTGGGCGCCGGACGAGCTTCCGAATCACGGGTGTGTGGTAGCCGGCCGGCACCCGTGCCCTCGATGTCGATCCATGTGACGGTGTCCGGCAGCGCGTCGCGACGGCTGCTCGTGGTGAGCCCGACGAGGACTCCGGAATCGGTGACCATGTGCTGGATGCGGATCTGCGGATACGTCGGGTCGACGGGCACGAACGCGGCGCCGGTTCCGGCGACGGCCCAGACGGCGAGGACTGACTCGAGGGACCGCGGTATCGCGATGGCGACCACACTTTCCGGACCCACGCCCGACTCGACGAGACGGTCGGCAAGGAGCAATGCGCGGGCCTCGAGTTCGGCGTACGTCAGCCGGCGGGCCCCGTCGTCTACGGCGACGGCGTCGGGCGAGCGCTCGGCGGCGTCCGCGAGGATCGCGCCCAGGGTCCGCGGCTCCTCGGCCGCCCCACCCCGGGCGGGCACCACGGCTCGCTGCTCCGCAGCATCCAGCAGGTTCAGGCGGGCGATCGGCAGGGACGCGTCGGATCCCATGGCGACGAGCACACGCGCCAGTTGTCCGAGGATCGCGTCGACGCTGTCGGCATCGAATGCCGACAGCTGGAAGATGCCCCGCAGGTGGAGTGTGGTGTCGGTGGTGGTGGCGAGTGCGAGGGGGTAGTGGGTGGCGTCGGTGGCGGAGGTGGTGGTGATGGTGAGGTCGGTGGGTGGGGTGGTGGTGTGGTGGGGGTAGTTCTCGTGGACGGTGATGGTGTCGAAGGTGGTGGCGTGGGGGTTGGGGATGTGGGTGAGGGGGAGGTGGTGGTGGTCGAGGAGTTGTGTGTGGGTGGTGTGGGTGCGTGTGAGGAGGGTGGTGAGGGTGTCGGTGGGGTGGAGGGTGATGCGGACGGGGATGGTGTTGATGAAGAGTCCGATCATGGTTTCGATGCCGGGGATGTGGGGTGGGCGTCCGGAGACGGTGGTGCCGAAGGTGATGTCGGTGGTGCCGGTGTGGGTGGCGAGGACGAGGGCCCAGGCGGTGTCGATGATGGTGTGGAGGGTAAGGTCGTGGGTGCGGGCCACGGTCCGCAACGCATCCGTCTCCGCGGCCGTCAGTGCCACCACGCGCTCCGCGCAGGGACCCGCAACCCGGTGAGGATCGAGACCCGGTGCGAGCCGCGTAGCGTCCTCGACACCCTCGAGCGCACGACCCCACGCGGCGACGGACGCCGAGACGTCGCGTGTGCCCAGCCATTCGAGGAAATCACGGTACGGCGGCACCGGCGCAAGCGCATCGGGATCGGCGTGGTGCTCATAGAGCTCGAGGAGTTCGTGCAGCAGTAGTGGGGTGGACCAGCCGTCGAGTACCAGATGATGGTTGGTGAGCACCAGGTGGTGGTCGTCGGGGCCGGTCGTCACGAGGGTGAATCGCAGGAGTGGCGGCTCGGCCGGGTCGAACGGCGCGGCGCGGTCCGCGCTGACGATGTCGCCGAGTTCTTCGGCGGGACGGTGTGCGGTGGTGACGTCGTGGTGCGCCCAGGCGAGAGCAGTGGTCGTGACGACCTGTACCGGTGTGCCGTCCGCCGTGTGAGTGAAGGCCGTGCCCAGGTTCGGATGACGACCGAGCAAGGCTGCCACGGCGTCGCGGAGACGGTCGGCGTCGAGGGGTCCGTCGATGTCGAGGACGAGTTGGACGACGTACGCGTCGGCAGCGGGGCCGCCGAGTTCGGCGTGGAAGAGAAGACCGGCCTGCAAGGGGGTGAGGGGCCAGACGTCGGTGAGGGTGGGGTAGTGCTGGTGGAGTGCGTCGAGGGCGGGTTGGTCGAGGTGGACGAGGTCGAGGTCACTGGGGGTGAGCCGGCCGGCGCCGGGTCGGCTGATGTGGTCGGCGAGGGCGGTGAGCGCTTCGGTCCACAGCTCGGCGATGTCGTCGACATCGGTCGCGGCAAGGACACCGGCGGCGTAGGACCACGTCGCCGTCAGCCGTGCAGCGCCCTCAGTGACGACCGTCGCGGCATCGATTGTCAGGACGGCGGCAGCGGCAAGGTCCGAGTCGGGTCGTCGGCCGAGATCCACATCCGTCACAGGCATCCAGCCCGCCTCCGGACCTGACGGCGGGTGGTCGAACCGGCCGAGGTAGTTGAGGGTGATTTGGGGTTGGGGGAGGTTGCGGAGTTGGGTTGCGGTGTGGGGGTTGAGGTATCGGAGGGGGCCGTATCCGGTGCCGTGGTCGGGGGTGGTGTGGAGTTGTTCTTTGATGGTGGTGAGGGCGTGTCCGGTGGTGGGTCCGCCGGTGAGTGCGTCGTGGAGGTCGACGTCGGTGAGGTCGAGGAGGGCGGGGTGGATGGTGGTGAACCAGCCGATTGTTCGGGTGAGGTCGGCGCCGGGGATGTGGGGGTCGGTGCGGCCGTGGCCTTCGATGTTGACGAGCAGGGTGTGGGTGGGGGTGTGGTGTCGGTGGCGCCAGGTGGTGACGGCGAGGGCGAGGGCGGTGAGGAGGGCGTCGTCGATGCCGCAGTGGTAGGTGGTGGGGAGGGTGGTGAGGAGGGTGTGGGTGGTGTGGGGTGGGAGTTCGGTGGTGGTGTGGGTGGTGGTGTGTTCGGTGTCGTGGGTGGGGTCGAGGGGTCGGGTGCCGAGTGGGGGGTCGGGGGTGGTGAGGATGTGGCGCCAGTGGGGGAGTTCGTGGGTGTGGTGGGTGGTGGTGTCGGTGAGGGCGTGGGCGTAGCGGCGGGCGCTGGTGGTGACGGGTGGGAGTGTGGGGGTGGTGCCGGTGGTGTGGGCGTGGTGGGCGGTGGCGAGGTCGGGGATGAGGATGCGCCAGGAGACGCCGTCGGTGGCGAGGTGGTGGATGGTGAGGAGGAGGTGTCCGGGTTGGGTGCGGGGGTCGAGCCAGACGAGTTGGAGCATGATCCCGTTTTCGGGATCCAAACGTGCGGCGGCAGCACGGGACTCGACCTCGGCCCGGCCCTTCAGGTCGGCCGGATCATCGAGTGCGACCCGGCGGATCAGCGACGCGACCCGTGGAGCCTGGTCGGCGGCCAGGACCTCCAACACCGTGTCTTCGTCCGTTGTTCCGCGCCGGAGTCGGGCTCGGAGCATGTCGTGGTGGTCGAGGACTGTCTGCACGGTGGCGGTGAGGGTGTCGGTGTCCAGGTCGGGTGGTGCGGTGAGCAGGACCGATTGGCAGTACGTGTCGAGGTTGCCACCGCGCTCGAGCAACCACCGCGCTGCCGGTGGCAGCGGGAACGACCCGATCCCTCCGCCCGGAAGCTCGGAGAGGACCGCGCTCGGCTCCGGCCGTGTGGAGATCGCGCGCGCGAGCCGGGCGATCGTCCTGTACTCGAACACATCCCGCGGAGTGAGTGCCAGCCCGGCGGTCTTCGCGCGTGCCACCAACTGGATGGCCATGATGCTGTCGCCACCGAGCGCGAAGAACGAGTCGTCGACACCTACGGACTCGAGGCCGAGCACGTCGCCGACGAGGGCGACCAACGACTCTTCGACAGCTGTTCCAGCCGAGCGGAATTCCGCGGCGCGGGTCGTGAAGTCGAGGGCCGGGAGCGCGTTCCGGTCTACCTTCCCGTGGGGCGTCAACGGCAGCGTGGACAGTGAGATCACCGCGGACGGAACCATGTGCGAGGGAAGAAGTGACCTCGTGTGGTCGAGCAGTTCCTCCTCTGCAACGTCGATGCCGGGGACGGGGACGACGTATCCGACGAGATGGTGTGCGCCGTTGCGATCGGCTCGCGGCACTACCACGGCCTGCGAGATCCCGGGGTGACGCAGGAGGGCGGATTCGACCTCGCCGGGCTCGACGCGGTAGCCGTGCAGCTGAACCTGGAAGTCGGTGCGGCCGTGGTAGTCCAGCTGTCCATCGGGGTTCCAGCGGGCAAGGTCTCCGGTTCGGTACATGCGGGAGCCGGGGACGCCGAACGGATTCGCGACGAACCGACCGGCCGTGATCCCGGGCCTGCCGAGATACCCCCGCGCCAACTGAGCTCCGCCGAGATACATTTCGCCGGTCACCCCGGGGACGACGGGGTGCAGCCGGCCGTCGACGACGTACACCTGTGTATTCCACACCGGCGACCCGATGGGCACAGCGGGGGCAGGTTGGTCGGCTGCGACGTCGTGGTACGTCGCTGTCACGGCCGCCTCCGCGGGACCATACATGTTGCCGAGGCGGACACCCTGCGCAAGCACGCTGCTCGCCGTCCGTGCACTGATCGCCTCACCCCCGGTCAGGACCCGGCGCAGGGACCCGGGGAAGGAGTGCCGATGATCGTTGACGAACACGTCGAGTAGGGAGGGCACGAACTCCACCACTGTGATCTGCGTGTCGTCGAGGAGGCCGGACAGATAGTCGAGGTCGAGCTGCCGATCCGGGCGCAGGAGGACCAGGATGCTTCCTGAACAGAGAGCCGCGAAACACTCCCAGATGGCGACGTCGAAGGCGATCGGCGCCTTCTGCACGGTGCGGTCACGCTCGTGTAGCGGCAGATGAGCCTGCGACCAGGCCAGCTGGTTCGCGATTGCCGCGTGGGATACCGCCACCGCTTTGGGTGTGCCGGTCGAGCCGGATGTGTAGACCACGTAGGCCAGGTTGTCGGGGTGTAGTGGTGCGCCCCGGTCCGCGTCGGTCACCGGTGCGGCGTCTCGGGCCTCGCGGTCGATGTCGTCGAACCGCGCCACCAGAACCCCGGCCGGAGCGGGTAGGTCGGCGTCGGCGGTGGTGACGACGAGAGCCGCCGACGCGGTGTCGATCAGTGATTCGAGGCGGTCGGTGGGGTGGCCGGGATCGAGGGCGAGCACCGCAGCACCGGACTTGACCACCGCGTACATCGCGGCGAGCATCTCGAAGGATCGCGGGAGCATTAGGGCCACAATGGATTCGGCGCCGATCCCGCGGACGAGGAAGGAGCGCGCCAGGCGGGTCGACCAGGTGTCGAGTTCGGCGTAAGTGAGGATTCGATCCTCACAGCGAACGGCCGGTGCATCGGGTGCCGCCGCGACCCGTGCCTCGAACAGGTCCACTATCGTCGCGGCCGGAAGGTCGTGGGCCGTGGCGTTCCACCGGTCGAGGACGAGCCCGCGCTCGGCGTCGTCGAGGATGTCGATGTCACCTACCACCGCCTCGGGATCTGTCACTGCTGCGGTGATCACCCGAAGGAGCCGGCCGGAGAATGCACTGATCGTGCCGGCGTCGAACAGGTCGGTGGCATAGACGATCTGCCCGCTGATACCTGTCACCGAACCTTCCTCGGCCGGTTGTTCACGCAACACCACATTCAGGTCGAACGGCGACACTCGGGGGTCGAGGTCCGCGACATGCACTTCGAGGCCGGGCAGCGCGAGGCGTGGCGGCTCGATGTTCTGGAACGACAGCATTACCTGGAACAACGGATGACTCGCCGCCGAACGTGGTGGGTGAAGTTCGTCCACGAGGGTTTCGAACGGAATGTCGGCGTGCGCGAAAGCCGCCAGATCGGCATCGCGCACCGCCGCCACGACGGCACCGAACGGTGACGCCGGATCGACGGTCGTGCGCAGAACGAGAGTGCCGACGAACATACCGACCAGGGGATCGATCGCCTGTTCGCCGCGGCCGGCGGTCGGCGACCCGACGACGACGTCCGTGGTGGCGGCGAGCCGGGACAGCAACACGGCCAGGGCCGCGTGGATCACGACGAACGTCGTCGTGTGGTGGGAACCGGCGAAGTCGACGAGCCGGCGATACGTCGTCTCGGGCATCACGAACGGCACCGCTGCGGCCCGGTACGACGCGGTGGCGGGACGCGGCCGATCCAGCGGCAACTCCAACCGTTCGGGAAGATCCGCGAGCGCCGTGCGCCAGAAGTCGAGTTGCCGTGCCACCGGCGACGCCGGGTTGGGCACGGACCCGAGGACCTCCCGCTGCCACACCGAGAAGTCCGAGAACTGCACGGGCAACGGCTCCCACACGGGAGCGCGGCCGGCGCGGCGCGCGGTGTAGGCGGTGGAGAGGTCGCGCGCCAGGGGGACCAGCGATGCCCCGTCGGCGACGATGTGGTGCACGACGACAGCCAGGACGTGGTCGCGGTCGTCGAGTTGCCACAGTCGGACGCGAACCGGCGGACCGACCGTGACGTCGAACCCCTCGGCGACAACTCCGTCGATGGGGCCGGATACCTGCGCTGCATCGGCCACGGGAATCGGCGCCAGATCGACCGACACGCTCTCGGCGGGGACGACGACCTGCACCGGTCCGGTGTCGGTCAAGGGATAGAGGGTCCGCAACGGTTCGTGCCGAACGAGGACGTCGAGGAGGGCAGCGCGCAGCGCGGCGACGTCGAGGCGACCCGTCAGCCGGACCACCATCGGAACGTTGTAGACGGCCGACGTCACGTCGAACTGGTTGACGAACCACATCCGCCGCTGCGCGAACGACACCGGTGCAGGTTCGGTATGGACCCGGGGGCCCAGAGCGGGTCGATCCGGGTGCACCTCGCTCGCGTCGAGCACGGCGGCGAGTCCGCGCACCGTGGGCGCCTCGAACAGGGAACGGATCCCGAGTCGGGTCCCGCACGCCGAATCGATTCGGGCGACGACTTTTGCCGCGTCGAGGGACGTGCCACCCAGTTCGAAGAAGTTGTCGTCGACACCGACGCCACCGATGCCGAGAACCTGGGCGATCACCTTCGACACCGTCCTCTCGGTCGGGGTGGCCGGGGCGTGGTACACGGGGGAGTGCCGCAGTTCCTCGGGAACGGGAAGGGCGTCGAGGTCGACGTCCCCGGTCTCGGTGACGGGCAGTCGGTCGAGGACGACGACCGTGCCCGGCACCCAGGGCGGGGGCAGGATCATCGCGGCGTGGGCGCGGATATCGGAGATGGCCGGCGCGGATCCGGGTGCCGGCACGACATACGTCACAAGGGCGGGTTGTCCGGCGCGCGGGGTGTGGTCGACGGTGACCGCGTTCGCGACCTGCGGATGCGCGGTGAGGACGATGTCGATGTCACCGAGCGGGATTCGGTATCCGCGCAGTTCCGTCTGGAAATCGCGGCGCCACAGAATGTTCAGGCTTCCGTTCGGCGTGATGCGAGCGGCATCGCCGGTGCGGAACATGCGTTCGCCGGTCGGGCCGAAGGGGCTCGCCACGAAGTGGGTGCTCGTCGCACTGGCCCGGCAGTGGTAGCCCCGAGCCAGTGCGGGTCCACCGATGTACAACGCGCCGACGACGCCGGGCGGGACAGGCTGAAGGCGGTCGTCGAGAACCGCGAATCTCCGGCCCGGCCCGGGCCGGTACCCCACCCGGTCGGCACCGGATTCCGGTGCGAGATCCGTGGCTGCGGCGAACCACACGGTCTCGACGGACGCGTAGACGGCGACGACTTCGGGGGCAGCCACGACCGCGGCGCCGACGGGGTCACCGGTGAGCAGGACCGAGCGAAGCTCGTCTGCCCCGGGTGCGGATTCCCTTGCTCGGGACAGGTGCTCGTACGCGGCCGGGGTCTGGGCGAGCATGGTGACGCCGCGGCGGTGCAACAGGTCGGCCAGCGCGGACGGTGAGGAGGCAGTAGCGTCGTCGACCACCTCCAGCCGACCTCCGTGGAGGAATGCGCTCCACGGGGTCAGGACGGTGACGCCCGGTGCGAAGGTCGGGACCATTGCCCAGACCTCGCCGGCCGTGACGGCGGGACGTGCCAGTGCCGACAGTACTGCACGGTGAGTCACTGATACCGGTTTCGGTAGCGCGGTCGACCCGCGTGTGAGCAGGACGTAGGCGGCTGAGTCCGGGCTGGGACCGGCGCCGACGTCGACGGCGGCGAGGGGGTGCCCCGACCTGCGCGCGAGGTCGGCGACGGTGCCGGGCGCGTCGAGGACGAGGGTGGGAACGTGACCGTGGGGAAAATGTTCTTCCACAGCGGATGTCGTCACAAGTATCGCGGCGTCGACGTCGGGGATCGTCCGGGAGAGTTGCGTGGGCGACGCCCATCCGGGATCGAGTGGTAGACACACGCCCCCTGCCGCGAGCACGCCCAGTGTGACGGCGACGTAGTCCATCGAATGGGGAATCGCGAAGGCGACGAGGCGTTCCGGTTCCGCTCCGTGGTCGTGGAGCAGCCGGGCGATTCGGTTCACCCGGTCGGCGAGTTCGCCGTACGACAGTGTGTCACCCGCGAACGACAGCGCGACGGCGTCTGGTTGCCGTGCCGCCGTCCGGGCAAATTCTTCGGGCAGAGTCGTCGCGGGGCCCGATTCGTCCGGTGCGGTCCACGAACGGAGGGCGACGTCACGTTCCCGGTCGGTGAGCAGGTCGATGTTCCCGACCACGGTGTCCGGCTCTGTGGTCACGATCTTCAGGACGCGGACGAGTCGGTCGGCGAGCCCACGCACCGTCTCTTCGTCGAACAGGTCGGTGGCGTATACGATTCCGCCGTCGATTCCCTGCGGCGCCCCGCCGTCATCGCGGCGTTCACTGAGCCACACCTGCAGGTCGAACTTACAGATCTTCGGGTCGTAGCCGACGGCCGCGACGCGCAGACCGGGCAGGTCGAGCTCCCGCGCCTCGTGTCCGGCCGGCAGGACGTTCTGGAACTCGAGGAGAACCTGGAACAACGGTGAACGACTGTCCGTGCGTTCGGGTTCGAGGGCGTCCACCAATTTCTCGAACGGATAGTCGGCGTGTGCGAACGCCCCCAGGTCCACATCCCGCACGGTGCGTATGGTGTCCGCGAAGCCCGCCTCGGGATCAATGTGGGTGCGCAGCACGAGCGTGTTGACGAACATGCCCACCACGTCGTCGAGTGCGGGCTCCCCACGTCCCGCGACCGGGGTGCCGATGCTCACATCGTAGGTGCCGGCGAGCCGGGCGAGCACGACTGCCAGCGCTGCGTGACACGTCATGAAGAGTGTGGACGTGCAGGTTCGGGACAGTGCCCGCATGCCGGCATGCAGCTCCGGAGGCAGGTGGAAGTCCACTCGGCCGCCGTGCAGGGACCGCCGCTGTGGGCGGGGATGGTCGGTCGGCAGCGCGAGAAGGGGCGGCGATCCCCGGAGCGACTCACTCCAATAGTCGAGTTGCCGCGACGCGAGGCTGTCGGGATCGGTGGGCCGACCCAACACTGCGTGTTGCCACAAGGCGTAGTCCACGTACTGGACTGCCGGCGGTTCCCAGGCGGGGGCGCGTCCGTCGACCCGGGCACGATAGGCGGCGGAGAGGTCACGAGCGAGCGGACCAGCCGACGCACCGTCGGCCGCGATGTGATGGATCACCAGGGCCAGCACGTGGTCGGTGCCACCGATCGTGAACAGAGACGCTCGGAGCGGCGCATCGACGGTGACGTCGAACGGCGCGGCCGCGGCCCGGGCGACGTGTGCGTCGAGGTCGGTCGGATTGTCGACCCGCACGGTCTCGACCCGGGGCAGCGCCCGTTCGGCGGGCAGGATCACCTGATGTGGTCCGTCGTCCGAGGCCGGGTACACCGTGCGGAGCGACTCGTGCCGTTCCACGATATCTGCGATCGCTGCGACGAGGGCACCGACGTCGAGGTGCCCGGTGAGCCGGACGACCAGCGGAATGTCGTAGGCCGGGGAGTGCGGGTCGTACTGGTTGACGAACCACATCCGTTCCTGGGCCGGGGAGAGCGGAATCCTGGCGGGACGGGGGAACCGGCGGAGGGGAGGCCGCTCGGAGCCATCGCCGCGCCGGCTCTCGACGACATCGGCGAGTGCGGCGACCGTCGGGTGTTCGAAGAGGTCGCGGACATCCAGCGACGTTTCCAGCGCAGAACTCAGCCGTGCTACCACCCGGGTCGCCGCCAGGGAACCTCCGCCGAGATCGACGTAGTCGTCGTCTGCACCGACATCCGCGACACCGAGCACGGTCTCGAACACCGACGCGATCGTGGCTTCCGTCGGCGTGCGTGGCCGGCGGTGGCCGGCGCCGCTCCGCGGGGCGAACGTCGGCACCGGGAGTGCGGCACGGTCCAGCTTGCCGCTCGGGGTGCGCGGAATGACGTCGAGGGGGACGACCGCGGCAGGGAGCATGTGCGCGGGCAGTGTGCGCGCGAGCCGACGGTGCACCTCCCCGACATCGACGCGCCGCCCTTCGGTCGGGTGAACGTAGGCGATCACCGCGGCATCTCGCGTGCGCGGGTCGGTCGCGGCAGTTGCGACAGCGAACCCCACGCTCGGGTCGGCCCGCAGGACTGCCTCGATCTCACCGAGTTCGATGCGAAATCCGCGGACCTTCACCTGGAAGTCGCTGCGCCCGACGTAGGTGAGGTCGGCGGCGGTGGATGGATCCTCCTCGTCCCGGACGCGCCATCGCACGAGATCGCCGGTCCGGTACATCCGCGTCCCCGGCGACCCGAAGGGCGCGGCCACGAAACGGGCGGCATCGAGTCCGGCACGGTTTCGGTAGCCGCGCGCGAGGCCGGGGCCCGCGAGGTACAGCTCGCCGACGGTTCCCGGCGGCACCGGGCGCAACCGGTCGTCGAGCACGACGACCTCGAACCCGCGCACCGGCGGTCCGAGGGTGACCGGCTCATCCGGCACCAAAGGTGCGCTGATGGTCGCCATGATCGTCGCCTCGGTGGGCCCGTAGGCGTTGACGACGCGGCGACCCGCCGTCCATGTCGACGCGACTTCAGGCGGGCAGGCTTCGCCGGCGACGGTGAGATGCGACAGGGTTGGCACGCCAAGGGGATCGAGCGTGGCGAGGGTGGTCGGCGTGAGTACGGCGTGGGTGACCCGATGCTCGGTGAGTATGCGCTCCAGTTCCGCGCCCCCGACCACTTCGGGCGGGACGATCACCACGCGCGCACCGGATCCGACAGCCGCGAGCAGCTCGAACAGTGAGGCGTCGAAGCTCGGCGACGCGAACTGGGCCACCCGCCCGGTCGGCGGCACGTCGAGCCCTTCAATCTGTGCGGCAATCAGATTCGCGATCCCGCGGTGGGTCACGACCACCCCTTTGGGGACGCCGGTCGATCCCGACGTGTATATGAGATAGGCCGGATGGTCCGACCGCAGCGGTCGGGGGCGGTCGGCGTCGCCGACCGGTGTGTCGGTGCGCTCGGAGAGGGTGTCCTCGACGTGACGGTCGTGTAGTTCGATCCACTCGATGACACCGGGTAGGTCGTCCCGGTGACGACCGACCGTGACCCCGAGCGTCGCACCGGAATCGGTGAGCATGTGCGTGATGCGGGCTTCGGGGTATCCGGGATCGACGGGCAGGAAGGCGGCCCCCGACTTCGCGACCGCCCACACGGCGCGGACGAGATCAGCGGATCTCGGGAGCGCGAGGGCGACTACTGTTTCAGGGCCGGCACCCCGGGCGAGGAGAAGGCGAGCGAGCCGGGTGGAGTCGTCGTCCAGCTGGCGGTACGTGACGCCGATGCCGCCACCTGCAGCGTCGACGACGGCGATCGCGTCGGGGTCGCGGTGCGCCGCATCTACCAGGAGGTCGGGCAGCGTGCGCGGCGGAACTCCCGGATCGCCGCGCGCGGGCACGAGCCGGCGCCGTTCGGCGGAACTCAACAGGTCGAGATCCCTGACCGGGATGTCGGGGTGTGCCGTGACCTGGTCGAGCACGCGGACCAGACGGTCGGCGAATCCGCGGATCGTCGACGGCTCGAAGAACTCCCGCGCGAAGGTCAGTCGGAGGTCGAGCCCGGCCCGGCCGGGGCGTTCGACGATGTGGATCCAGAGGTCGGCGGCTTCGTCGGACCGGCTATCGGGTTCGTGCGAGTGATCGCCGGCCTGCACGTCGAACGCGACCTGGAACGGCTGCCGGCCCGTGGAGGGTGCTGGAAACGTGAGCGCGGCGGCGACCTCGTCGAAGGTGACGTCGGCGTGCGTGAACGCACCGAGTTCGGTGGTGCGTGTGCGCTCGAGGAGTTCGATGAACGATTCCGTGCCGTCGACCCTCGTGCGCAGAAGGAGGGGCCATCCGCGTGCGCCCGCCGGTGTCCCGAGGACGACGTCGCGGACTCCGCCGAGACGAGCGAGCAGTGTCGTGAGGGCCGCATGCGAAACGGTGTAGGCAGCGAACGGGCAGTCCCGTCCGAGGTTCTCGATCCGGTGATGCAGGTCCGCGGTCACGTGCGCCTCGACGTGCTCGCGGAGCCTGTCGACGGTACCTGCGCGGCGCGTGTAGTCGCGGGGAAGAGGCGTGTCGTGGGGCAGGTCGGCGAGCATCGTCCGCCAGTAGTCCAGATCTGCTGTGCGCCTGCGACTCCGCACACCTTCGTGTGCGGTCTCCGCGTGCACCCCTGCCACGGGATCGCCGGGATCTGCCGCGAGGAACTCCTCGAGGAGGCCCACGAACGACCGAAGGTGACGAGCCAATTCGTCCCGGGAGTAGCGGTGGGGGTTCCCGCGGAACTCGACGACCATCCGCCCGGCAGCGGCGGTGCGGTACACGTTGACCAGCAGATCCGCCACCGGTCCCGAGGTGACCACGTGAAAGTCTCCGGTGAGCGGACCGAACCGGATCCGGGGGCGGAAGAGCATGACGTTGACCATCGGCCCGGACAGCGAGTCCGTCGCGTCCGTCTCGCGCCGGATGTCCTCCAGCGTGAAGCGCTGATGACGAAGAGCACCCAGAATTTCGTGGTGTACCCGGCGGGTGAGAGTGGCCACCGTGTCGTCGGGTGCGGTGGAGACCTGCAATGGAGCGAGTCCGACGAGCATCCCGCCCGATCGCTGCAGCAGCACGGTCGTGCGGCCCGACACCGGGAGGTCGACGAGCACGTCGTCCCGTCCGGTCATCCGGGCCAGATACGTGCCGAAGGTGGCGATCACGACGGTCGCCGGCGGCACACCGAGCCGTTCGCCGGAACTGTCCAGTCGCTCCGTCGCGGACGCAGACAAGGTGGCCGTCTCGAGGCTGCTTTCCGCGACGGCGGGTGCCACCGTCGGGGACAGGCTCGAGTTGGTACGGCGGCCGGCGAGGTGCTCCCGCCAGTAGGCGCGATCGGACTCGTAGCGCGTCGACGACCGGTACGCCTCGTCGAGGCGGTGAAGGGTGCGCAGATCTGCGGCACCGGCAGGTTCCGGCGTCCGGTCCTCCACGCGGGCGGTGTACAGCGCGGCGATCCGGTTCATGAGCGTCATCGCTCCGTACCCGTCCAGCGCGATATGGTGAATTCTGCTGTACCACAAGTAGTGATCGTTACCGACTCGTAACACCGTCGACGTCGCCAGCCGGTCCCGGGTGGGATCGAGCGGCGCGGTGTAATCCCGCGTCATCCACGCGTGAGCGGCTGCGATGGGATCGTCCGCACCACCGAGGTCGACAAATCCGGTCGACAGGTCAAGGGTCGGGTCGACGGTCTGGAACGGCTCCCCGTCGATCTCGAACACCCGGAGGAACGCCGACTGGAACTCGCGGCCCGCGGTCACCGAGGCTTCGTCGAGGACGGCGAGGTCCAGGGCGCCGCGCACCTCGACGTACTGTGCGATGCACCTCGGGACGTCAGGGGCAAGGCGCTGGGCCAGCCAGATTCCGCGCTGCGCGGGAGTCAGCGGGAAGGCATGGGGACGACTGCGGGCGGTCGCGTCGCTCCTGTTCCTGGTATCCACTTACTAGAACCTCCCGACGGCAACCAACGGCGATTGCCTCTGGGTCGGACGTTTTCGGCTTAGCTGATCTATATCGCGGGCACGACCAGGTCCGTTACTACCAGTATGTCCTGTACCTGCGGAAATGCCCCCGCCCGCCGTGGTTCGTGCCGCCCTCAGTACCTGCCGAGGGTGCCCGCCCGATCAGTCGGTCGACGCGTGCGTCTGGCGAGGTCACGAAATGGTGACGGGGCGGGGTTGGGCCGTGAGGGGGTAGCGTGGTGGTTGTCGAGGGTTATTCGAATATGCGCGGTCATGCCATGTCGTCCTCGGCGCCCACACCGGCCTGCAGTCGAAAGGCCGAGAACTGGAGCGCCGCCATGGCGTCGAACCCGACTGATGTGTCCAATTTCCTCGTGTCCGAGTCTCCGAACTCCGCGCTGGTGGTGGAATCGGAGGCGTCGTGCACGGCATGCCCACACAGCGCGGATTCCCACGACGAGCTCGGGATTCGGTTCTGTGCCGTGACCTCGGCGCGAAGCCTCGAACGTAAGTGCATCTGCGCCGGTGACCAGGTGAGTGGACAGCACTACTCCCGGTACTGAAGCAGACGCCCACCCACGGGCGCTCCGCTCGATTCGCCGACGACCTTGCATGACGGCACTATCCTGATGCCACGTCGTACGTTCGAGTCGAGAGGACGCCCATGGCTGGTGTGCCGTTCCGGTCCCCGTCGACGGGACGCAATGTTCGCGCCGTGTTGTTCGATACCTTTGGCACCGTTGTCGATTGGCGCACCGGTATCGCCACCGCTGTCGCGGACTACGCGGCGCGCCATCAGCTCGGGGTGGACGCAGTTGCATTCGCCGACCGGTGGCGCGCCCGCTACCAGCCGTCGATGGACGCGATCCTTTCCGGCACCCGCGAGTTCGTGACTCTCGATATCTTGCACCGCGAGAACCTCGACTTCGTGCTCCGCGAATCGGGCATCGACCCCACGAATCACGATGCCGGAGAGCTCGACGAGCTCGCGCGCGCCTGGCATGTGCTCACCCCCTGGCCCGACAGCGTGCCAGGTCTCACGGCACTCAAGGCGGAGTACATCATCGGCCCGCTCTCGAACGGCAACACCTCACTTCTGCTCGACATGGCCAAGAACGCCGGAATCCCGTGGGACGTGATCATCGGCTCCGACATCAACCGGAATACAAGCCCGATCCCCAGGCTTACTTGCAGACAGCACAGTTCCTCGGTCTTGACCCGGGTGAAGTCATGCTCGCCGCCGCCCACAACGACGACCTCGAAGCCGCTCACGCCACAGGACTGGCTACAGCGTTCATTCTCCGGCCCGTCGAACACGGACCGCACCAGACCGATGACCTCGCGCCAACAGGCAGCTGGGACATTTCAGCCACCGACATCACTCATCTCGCAGCGCTGCTCCGTGCGGGATCGACAGGGTTCAGGTGAGGCGGCGAACCTTCTCGACGGCCCGAGTGAACACTGTGTCGAACTCGGCCTCGAATTGCTTGCCCTGTGCGGGTCGTGTCGCCCACTCCCCGGCCGCTGCTCGGCGCGTCGGGTTTGATGCTGAGGACCATCTGTTCTTCGTCGTCGAGTCGATCGATCCGAGCACCCGGTGGCACGTCGGCTTGCTCCGCGTGCGCCACCCCGTGTCAGGTAATTCTTGACGCCACGTCCACTGCCTGTCAGGCTATACCTGACAGAAATGGGAGGTAGTCATGGAACTTGTCGAACGCGCCGTCAGTGCGGATATCGATGCCGCTGCTCGCGCGGTGATAACGGCTGCGGCCGCCGAAGCAAGCCGTCACGCCGACGAAATCATCGGCACCGGGCCGCTTCCCGGCACGGCGGATTGGGACGCCGAGCAAGGCACGGACATTCCCCACCAGCGAACCCTGGCCTGGCACCTACTGAGTCTTCGTATACAGCTCGCTGCCGGCCTGGACGGCATCGAAACCGTTCTCGGTCTGCGCTTTCAGGGGGCGACGTGGGCGACCATCGGCAAGGCCGCCGGGATGACCCGTCAATCCGCGCACGAGCGATGGGGTTCGCGCACCACCGCCCTGCTCGACCCGATGGGGACCGGCCTGCCCAAGACCGTTGCCGACGACGATCCGAGCTGAACCGGACGTGGTGGAACTCGGGGCGATAGAAGTGGCGACCGCCGTCTGAGGGGTCGGTCAGTCCCGGTACTCCGGCGCCGGCGGTCCGGGTGCCGGGCCCAGCGACGACAGCCACCGGTCGTAGAGGGCCGTCCAGGTTCCGTCTGTGCGCAGTCGTTCCAGTGTGCCGTTGACGAACCGGACGAGGTCGTCGTTTCCGGGAGCGAGGCCGATGGAGTATCGGGCGGAATCTGTTTCGGGACCAACGATTTCGAGATTCGGATCCTGGGCGACGAGGCCGGCGAGGAAGGCGGCGCCTGCGACCGCGTCGACCTGCCGCTGCTGGATGGCCATGAGGCAGTCGTCCCAGTCGGGGACCGCAAGGATCGTCGCTTTGGGGGCGATGCGCGTCAGCGCCGACACCGACGCCGGGTCGTGGTGCGTGCAGACCCGTCGCCGGGCAAGGTCGGCCGGACCGGCGATACCCGACCCATCCCGCACCACGAGCCGGCGGGAGGCCTCGAGATACACCGTGGAGAACGTCAAGTCCTGGGGACCTTCACAGGAGAGGGCCACCGGACGCACGACCATGTCCGCGTCACGGTGGGCGAGCATCTCGGCACCGTCATCGGTTCCGAGCGGACGGAACTCGACCTTGGTGGGATCGCCGAGCAGATCACGTGCGACCTCCCGAGCGAGGTCGACGCCGAATCCGGTGAGGGTGCCGGTGGTCGGGTCGCGGAAGCTGAACAGGTTGGTGTTCTGATCGACCGCGACGACCACGGTGCCGCGGGCACGAATATCGCCGAGCGCGCCGCCGAGGCTCGGAGTCCCCGGGCGGAGACTGGCCGGGGCCGCGCATGCCGACGGCTCTGTGTCCGGCGGCGGCGTGTCGGACGGTGCGATGAGCTGGGCGCCGGCCGACAGGGGAAAACTCCGTGAAGTCTCCGGAAAACCTCGGGGTGGGTGCATCGGGGGCGCCGCAGCCGGCAATCAGGACAGCTCCGAGCCCGAGGCTCCCGAGCAGCCGGGTGAAGCGCGGTCGCCGTTCCGGGTGTGGTCGCACCATCAGTGGTACTCACTCACTCGGGGCTCGATCCCCGCGACGACGGCGAGCGCTGCGGAAACAGCGAGCACGATGCCGCCCACGGTGAGCGCGGCCATCGTGCGGTACGACTCCCGCATCGCGTCGAGTTCCTCGGTGCGCAGAGCGGTGATGGCGCCTTCGAGCGATTCGTCGAGGGCCCGGAACCGGGCGGTCGATGCCGTCGATCCCGGACCGACCGCGACGTCCGCCGCGCCCTGGTAGTCGCCGTCTGCGAGCTTCTGCTGCAGATCCCGGTGCGCGCTCCGCCATCCGTCGAACGCGGCGGACGCATCGGCGATCGTCGGTGCGACAACGGTGTTCCGCGACGCGTCCGAGTTCAGAATCGCGGAGAGCGCGTCCGTGTGCCGGGCGTAATCGCTCCCCGCCGGATCGAAACCCGGCCGGAGAAGTCCGAGGGTTTCGTCGGCGCGGGCCTGCTGGGCGAGGATCCTCGCCTTCGTGACCGCCGCGAGGGGTTCGGCGCCGTCGATCCGGGCGCGTTCGCTCGCCGACGTCGACAACAGCCCGGCGACCACGATCCACACGACGAGTGCAGCCAGCAGGACCGTCGCGCACGCCAGTCCGGGATTGATTCGGCGACGGCTTCGATGCGCCACGTACGCGTGCGCGACGGCGAGGACGACGACCCCGGCCGACGCGACCACGATGGCGGTGGCGGGCAGCCGGGCGGTGTGGGATTGCGTGTCGGCGACAGCTCGGGCCTGGTCGTTGTAGAGGCGTTCG
Organism: Rhodococcus sp. G6(2025); assembly: GCF_058628105.1. Lineage (NCBI taxonomy): Bacteria > Bacillati > Actinomycetota > Actinomycetes > Mycobacteriales > Nocardiaceae > Rhodococcus > Rhodococcus sp. G6(2025). The sequence goes on along the minus strand of NZ_CP179750.1, from coordinate 4,224,150 downwards.
GCCAAGGGCAGGATGGTGTCCTGCATGAGAGCCGAAGCGGTTCCGAGATACGCCACCCCGACCGGGTTTCCCGCGGCGTCGTTGGAGCGGGCGGTCGCCACCAGGTCCGTGTACACGGCGACGTGCCGCGACATCTCGGTGAGCAGTCTCAGCGATTCGACGTCGCCGGAGGTGACGCCGTACGACGCGGTGACGAGCGCGTTCGACGCGTCCCCGATCGCCTGGTTGTACCGATCGCGCACCGCCAGCGGCTCGATGGCACCCGCGATGAACGACGACGTCGCTGCCGCGTCGGCAATCGACAACGAGCTGAACAAGTTCTGCGCGGCGTCCGCCAGCGGTTCGGTGTGGGCGCGAAGGGTTTCCATGCGCTGCTGCCGTGCGGCGACCACGGCGGACGTCACCAGACCGGCCGTCAGCGCCACCGCGACGAGGACGACGGCGAGGAGGGACAGGCGTCCGGGAGTCGACGCGAGGAATTCGCGCCAGGGGCGCCGGCGGACCTCGGGTTCGACGAGAAGGGATTCGTTCAGGAGATGCTCGTCGGCAGGCGAAGTGTCACGATCTCCCCTGGATACGGTGCCGCTGTCCTGGTGGAACACCTTCTCCTCCTCATCCCTGCACTCAGTGTGCGCCGATCACGGTCGGAAAACACCGAAAGCATCGACGCGCGCGAGTAGCCTGCCTCGCCCGCGGGTACCTCCAGACTGGGCACGATCACGCTGGAGGTCACGGCTCGTGAAGACAAGCTCATGAAGCGAAGGGTGCGCGCGTTCTCCGTCGCGGCCGCGGTCGCAGCGGTGGCGCTCGGGGCCTGCGCGGCCCCTGCGCCGCAGGGCGACGAGGCACCGGAGAAGGTTTTCTTTCTCTTGCCGAACACGACGACCACCCGATTCGTGGAGCGAGACGAACCCCTGTTCACCGACTTCCTGGAGTTGTTCGCGCCGGAGGCGGCGGTCACGGTTCGCAACGCCGAGGGCGATCCCGCCCGTCAGCAGAGCCAGGTCGAGTCGGCGATCGCGGAGGGCGCTTCCGTGCTCGTGCTGATCTCCACGGACGCGAGGTTCTCGGGTGGAGCCTTGACCGCCGCCGGCGAGGCGAACGTTCCGGTGGTGCTCTACGACCATGACGCGGTCGGTGGACCGGCAGACGTTCAGGTGATCTTCGATCCACTCGAGGTCGGCCGACGGCAGGGGAGCCGCGCCGCGGATCTGATCGCCGCGATGCCCGGCGACGGGTGAAGATCGCCCGGGTGGAGGGAAACTTCGGTGAATACGGAACCCGTCAATTTCGGCTCGGTCAGGACGAGTATCTGCAGCCGCTCGCCGACAGCGGCAAGATCCGCGTGGTCTGCGAGACCGCGATCGACGACTGGGACCCGGCCGGAGGTCAGGCATTCGCCGAGGAATGCCTGGCCCGTGAGAACAACGACATCGCGCTGTTCGTCACCATGAACGACGACCTGGCAGGCGGAATCGTCGCGGCACTGGCAGGCCGCGGGCTCGCCGGGCGGATCCCGGTCACCGGCGGACAGGACGCCAATCTCGCTGCGCTGCAACTGATCGCACAGGGAACCCTCGACAACACGATCTTCAAGAACCTGTCCGATCAGGCGAAGGTCGCGGCGCAGCTGACCATGTCGATCCTGCACGGTGACGGCATTTCGGAGGAGATGGTCAACGGCACGATCGACAACCAGTACATGGCCGTGCCAACGGTGTTCCTGCCCGTGCAGAACATCACGAAGGACAACCTCGACGTCGTGGTCAACTCCGGCTTCTACACCTGGCAGCAGATCTGCGCACCGGACCCGGCATCCGCGGTGTGCGGGGACCACAGCTGAGCCGTCGACGGGGTTCAGCTCAGGGGCGCGATGACACCGCGGTCGCCGATCTCGGCGCGGACGTCGATCACCCGCCCGGCCAGCAACCAGCCCGACGGTCCGCGTCGCCATTCGTCGCGGTACTCGCCGAGGCATTCGTACGTCGCGTCGGCGCGTTCGCCGCGGCCGACGTGAAACGCCCGGAAATAGGATCGAGTGCGCGCCGCGTCACCGTCGACGTCGACGCGGATGTTGCCGAGCAGGTGCTGGGTGGCGCCGCAGACGTCGAGGTGGGAGCGGACGCGCGCGACCACGTCCACCGGCCCCGCCCGCCCATAGGCCACGACATCGTCGGTGAGAGTCGCCGCGAGCCCCGGCCAGTCCTTCGTGTCGAGCAGGTCGGCCACGACGTGCAGGCGGTCGGTGATCTGGACGCGGTCGGGAACGGACTCGGGCATGGCTCGATCTTCCTCGGAGGACCGGCCGCGTCGGCCAGGGCATCCCGCTGATCGAGACTGTCGCGTCGGCGCAACACCCTTGGGCTGCGGGTGGGTGCCGAGGTGGTGTCGCATACGGTGGCAGTGGCTCGCCGAGCGGGCCGGATCGAGGAGGAATCGGTAATGAGTGCACGCACCCCCGAGGAGCGCATCCCCAGCCAGTGGGAGGAGATCACAGCAGCCGACCCGGGGCATTCGATGTGGTACGTCGAGCGGTTCCGTGCCATGGAGGCGCAGGGCAAGGACATCGTGGGGGAGGCGCGGCTGGTCGATGCGATGCTCGGCCGCGGCGGTCGGGTACTCGACGCGGGTTGCGGACTGGGCCGTCTCGGCGGCTACTTGCACGATGCCGGTCATGTCGTGGTGGGTGTCGATGTGGATCCGGTGCTCATCTCCGTGGCAGAGGAGGATCACCCCGGTCCGACGTGGCTGGTCGGTGATCTCGCGGAGTTGGATCTGCCGGCCCGTGGGGTGACCGCCGATTTCGAGGTCATCGTCTGTGCGGGCAACGTGATGACCTTCCTGGCGCCGTCGACCCGGGAGGCGGTGCTGACGGGATTCGCCGCTCATCTCGCCCCGACCGGCCGAGTGGTTGTGGGGTTCGGCGCCGACCGGGGCTACGAGTTCTCCCAATTCCTCGCGGATTCGCAGGCGAGCGGTCTCACGGCGGATCTGCTGTTCTCGACGTGGGATCTGCGCCCGTTCAGCGAGGATTCCGACTTTCTGGTGGCGGTGTTGTCGCGCGCGCACTGACCACCCCATCTCGGAGTGCGAGGAGCACGGTGAGGGCAGCGGTTGCGTCGAGCAAGGCTCGGGAGCGGGCCGTGGTGGCCTGGTCGCGGGCAGCGAGCGCGGCGCCGATGTCACCCGATCCGGGTGTGTGCCCGAGTTGTGACATGACCGCGTGGAGAGGTGTGATGCGGTAACCGGCCTTGCGTTGCTGATGCACGACGCGAGCGTCGCGGACCTGCGAAGGGGAGTATCGGCGCGCTCCTGTGGGTGTGTCCCGGTCCGGGACGACGAGTCCCTCTGCGTCCCAGTGCCGCAACGTGGAGGGGCGGAGACCGAGGGCGACGGCGAGTTCACTCACGCTCATCCAGTCGGATGCCTGCACGTCGTCGACAGGCTCGGTCGAGATCAGCTCGGCGGCCTGCTTCGCCAGCGCGAGTTCGGTTCGTTCCGTGTGGAGTCGGGCGTGTGCGGCATCGAGGAGGGCGACCGTTGTCGCGGCCGGGCACGTGTGCACGCTGCGCACGATCCGTTTGGCTTCCACCGGGCCGGCGCCGATGGCGAGTTCCCGATAGGCGAGCGCGGACTGCACATGCACGTCGGTGTAGATCCGGTATCCGGTGGCTGTGCGGGTTGCGGGAGGCAGCACCCCGTCGCGTTCGAGGTTGCGCACGTGCTGCACGGAGCACCCGGCGCGCCGGGCGACATCCACGGTCCGCAGATGACGCGATTGGAGACTTGGCACCGTATTCTCCTACGTTTGCTGGTCGAGGTCTCCACAAGCACTTTAATGAAACGCTGGAAGCTATGACCATGGACGACATCATCGACTTCGTCGAAGGCCTCGGCGATGTTCTGACGCTCAGGCCCGCCCCCGGCGACGGTTCGCCGGAGATCAGCTGGGGTGACGCCTTCTTCTACTACTCACCGGATCGGATCGTTCCCGACAGGACCCAGCCCTTCGCCACCATCGTCACCAAGAACTACCCCGGCGACGAAAGTTCGGGTCTGGACCGCGCGGGTGCATTCCGGGTGAACATCCGTGCCGGGAAGGAGGCGTTCATCGAGGCAACCGGCCACACGCCGCGAGAGCAGGGCGTCGCCGACGTCGACGCCGGTGCGCCCGACACCGTCATCGCGCATCCCGTCTATGGCTCACTGGCCTGGCTGGCAGTCATCGACCCCGGCTCGCGCACAGGCGAAGTCACGCGGGCGTTGCTGTGCCGTGCGCACGCCCTGGCTCGCTCGCGCTACGAGCGACGATCGGAATCCACTCCACGCTGATGGAGGAAGGCATGCGGAACCGAGGACGACGAATCCTGGTGCCGTCCTCGGTCAAGCGTCATCACATCTGGTAGATCTGGCTGCTGTTCCATCCGACGAGGAGTTCGTCGAGCGTCATGCTCTGGTCTCGGCGTTCTTGCCGTTGGTCGCGTTGTCGGTCGTGGCGGGGGCCGTCACCGTGGTCACCACGATCGCCGGGGATGGTGGGTGCGGCGACTGTCGTCACGGGGTGTTCGGCCGCTGTCGCGATGGTGGTGGCGGCTCCGAGGGGGATGACGGCGATCGCGGCGGCGACGGCGGCCGCGGCGAACCGGTTTCGCAGGGGGATTCGAGGGAGACGGTTCACTGCGCCCGACGGATTCGCCGCGTGCGAAGTCTCGGAGTGGGGAAGTGAGATGTGCATTTCGTAGTGTCCTGTTCGAATGCGTGGGCCCAACGTCCACAGCTACTCGAATGGTGTCTGCGAGGGCCCGGAACGTTACACCCGACAGTCCAGGAATTTTGGTTCCACAGTGAAACCGTCCCGGAGTGGAGATGTTCTCCATGGATGGATTCCCGAGTCCGTACTACCGTCGCAGTGACCGCAGGCGGACACCACGGCGCGTCAGCCGGGAACAGTTGGGGGATAGGAGAAGCAGTGCCTTCCATCGAATCTGGCGGGGCTCGGATCGACTACACCGTGCACGGTGACGGCAGCTCCTCGTCGAGCGTGATGTTGCTGGCGGGTTTCAGAGCCCCCGCCACGTCGTGGCGGTATCAGATCCCGTCGCTGATCGAGGCCGGCCACCGCGTCATCGCTGTGGATCTGCCGGGTCACGGGACGGCTCCGGCCACGCCGCACGGAACGACGATGCAGACACGCGCCGGATTCGTGCACGCGCTCATCGAGGAACTCGACCTGCAGGGTGTGGCAATAGTCGGAGGCTCGATGGGCGCAAACACGATCTCGTCGTACGTCGACTCGTACGGCACGGGGCGGCTTCGCGCCGCGGTTGTGGTCGATCAGACCCCGCGAATGCTCAATACGCCGGAGTGGGCGTACGGGTTCTACGGCTACGACCAGGAGGAGGTCGACACGTTCTTTGCGGACGGGATTCCGGTGCTCTTCGTCGCCGGTTCCGACAGCGAGTACTGGCCGTCAGCACACGCCGTAGCGGCTGCGGCACTCGCACCGAACGGAGCGTCGATCGTCGTTCCGCGCGCGGGCCACGCGACGAACATGGAACGACCACATCCGTTCAGCAAGGCTGTCGCCGAATTTTTCGATTCCGCGTCCTGAGCCCCTAACCGACGCGAGCCCTGAACCGACGCGAGTGCTGCCGAAGTCGCCTCCGGTCAGTCGACGGACCGCACGACGACCGTGTTGCCGCTCTCCGCGGCCTCCCGCGCCGCCGCCAACACCGCGATGGTGCCGAGCGCGGTGCGGGCAGGCACCGGTTGTGTGCCGCTGCCGGCAACGGCGGCCGCGAATTCCGTGTAGTAGTCCTGATACGCACCCCGCTGCGACGGAACCGTTTCCGCGCCATCCGCTGTGTGGAGGACGCCCCACCGTTCCCGTCGTTCGTAACCCCATCCGGTGGGATCGTCAACGGGCCGCGACCCCGCGAAGAGAGCCTGTGCCTGCACGTCCGTACCGTCCGCCACATAGGCGCCCACGCTGCCGAATGCGCGCAGCCGCCGCCCCTCGAGATGGTTGACCTTGCTCGACGAGACGCTCGAATAGACCCCGCTGCAGTGAGCGATGTTGACGACGAAGCCGGCGTCGGTGCGCCCCTCCGGCCGATCGACGTAATCGAGGTGGGCGTCGACCCGCTCCGCCGGCCCGAACAACCACAGCATCTGGTCGACGACGTGTGCGCCGATGTCGCGCAGCAACCCACCGGTCGGGCCTGCTTCGAGTGTGCCGGCACCGTCCAGGTCGAAATGGGACTCGACACGCCAGATGTCGCCGAGTCGCGGCAACACCGACTTCAGGGTACGGATGTCGGCGTCGTATCGACGGTTGTGATAGACGCTGAGCAGCACGCCGGCGTCCTCTGCGGCTGCTACCAGCTCGCGGGCCGTCTCGACATCCGGCGCGAACGGCTTGTCCGCGATCACGTGCACACCACGCCCGATTGCCTCGAGTACGAGTTCGCGCCGCGTCTGCGGTGGCGTGGTGATCGTGACGGCATCGACGCCGGAGTCGATGAGTTCGCCGAGGCTCGAGAACACCGGCACTCCGGGGAAGTCGGCGGCAGCCTGGGTGACCCGTGCGGCGGAGCGGGTCACGATGCCGCCCAGTGCGATTCTCTCTGCCGCTTCGACGAACGGCGCATGGAAGTAGCGGCCGCCCAGCCCGTACCCGACGATTCCGATAGTTGTGCTCATATCTGGATTGTATGTTAAGACATTCGAACAATCTAACCGTGTCGGTGAGGCAAGCAGTCGCGGTGTCGAGGGTCGAGAACCGCGCAGTGCCGTGCCAAGATGAGGTGGCACGATCCGTTTCAGGGAGGCGTCGAAGTGTCGGAGCGATCAGGTCCCCTCGCCGACGATCCGTTCATCGGTCGGCAGCCAACCAGCCACGAACGCATGACAGGACGGCCCTGGGATGCGTCGTACCACGAGGGCCCTGCGCCGTGGGATGTCGGCCGGCCGCAGCCGGCGGTCGTGCGGGTGGCATCCGAAGGCGGATTCGCCGGAGCGGTGCTCGATGCGGGATGCGGCACCGGCGAGAACGCTCTTCACGTCGCCTCCCTGGGATTCCAGGTTCTGGGCGTCGACGTGGCCGAGACGGCACTGGCGATCGCCAGGGAGAAGGCCCACGACCGTCGGATCGAGGTCGAGTTCGCGCTGGCCGACGCGGTCCAGTTGGACAGAATGGGGCGCCGGTTCGACACCGTGCTGGACTGCGGACTGTTCCACACGTTCGACGCCGCCGAGCGACCACGCTACGTGGCGAGTGTGGCGTCGGTGACCGAACCCGGCGGAACCGTGTATGTGTTGTGCTTCAGCGACGCTGGTCCCGATACCGGCCCGCACCCCGTCAGCCGGGAGGAGCTGAGAGCGGCGTTCGACCCCGGCGATGGATGGAAGGTCGCCGCCATCGAACCGGATCGGATCGAGACGAGATTCCACGACAACGGCGCACCGGCCTGGTTCGCGACCATCGAGCGGATCCAGCCGACGGGCGGGTCGGCCCGGTGAGACGTCGGCAGCACGTCCGAGGGCCCGACGCCCGGCGTTTCCTCCCGGGAAGTAGGCGCCACCGCCCTTGACATGAAGTGGACTTTAGGTTTCACGATGGTCGCAGATGTCACTGGAGGCAAGGAGTCTGCGATGAACACCAGGACGGCGCTGATCACAGGAGGATCGGCAGGGCTGGGACGGGCGAGCGCGCTCGCGCTCGCGGAGCGCGGCTGGGAGGTGATCGTCACCGGGAGGCGGGTCGAACCGCTCGATCGGGTTGCCGCGCGGGCACACACCGTCACCGCGCTCCCCGGTGACGTGACCGATCCGGGGCACCGCGAGCGCATCGCCGTCGAGATCGCGGCGCGGGGGCGACTGGACCTGTTGCTCAACAACGCCAGCGCGCTCGGGCCCAGCCCGATGCCCTCCCTCGCCGAGTACCCGGAGGACGCATTGGCGCAGGTCTTCGCGACCGATGTGCTCGCCCCGCTCGCATTGATCGCCGCGCTGATCGAACATGTGCGGGACGCGGGCGGGACCGTGATCAACATTTCGTCGGATGCCGCGGTCGAGGCGTATGCGGGCTGGGGCGGTTACGGGGCGGCGAAGGCGGCGCTCGACCACGCGTCCGCGGTGCTGGCGGTGGAGGAACCCGGCCTGGCGGTCTATGCATTCGATCCCGGCGACATGCGCACGGAGATGCATCAGGCGGCGTTCCCCGGCGAGGACATCTCGGATCGGCCCGATCCGGAGACCGTGGTTCCTGCGCTGCTGAGTTTGCTCGACACGAGCCCACCCAGCGGCCGGTACCGTGCGGCGGACCTCGCGGTCGCAGCGAACCCGGGGGTGTCGTCGTGACGCGTGCACGGGTCACCTCCGCGGCCGAGTTCCGGTTCGTGCTGCCACAGCGATTGGAGGCGAGTGGTCCACCGGAGAGCCGGGGGTTGCTGCGCGACTCGGTGCGACTGCTGGTCTCCGACCGGGGCAGGTTGGAACACAGCAGATTCCACGACCTGCCACGCTTCCTCCGCCCGGGTGACGTGGTGGTGGTGAACGCGTCGTCGACATTGGCCGCGGCGGTGGACGGGACCGTCGACGCGGTCGGACCTGTGGTCGTGCACTTCTCTACCGCTCTCGAGGACGGGGACTGGGCGGTCGAGGTGCGAGCGCCGGGACCGGTCTCCGGCGCCCTCGACACGGTCGCGGCGGGAGCGCGGATCGTTCTGCCGCGCGGCGTCGTTGCGACGCTCGTGGAACCCTGGCCCCTCGGGTCGACCAGGTTGTGGCGGGCCTCGATCGACGGCATCGCGGACGTAGCCGCGGAACTGCTCGCCACCTCGGGTCGTCCGATTACCTACGCGTACGTCCACGAACGCTGGCCCCTGTCCTCGTACCAGACGATCTTCGGCCACACCGGTGGAAGCGCCGAGATGGCCAGCGCCGCCCGGCCGTTCACCCATCCGATGGTTACCGACCTGGTGACCTCGGGGGTGGTGGTGGCACCGATCCTGCTGCACACGGGGGTCTCCTCGCCGGAGCGAGGGGAACCGCCGATCCCGGAGCGGTTCGAGGTGCCGGAGCAGACGGCGCGGCTGGTCAACGACCGGCGTGCCGCCGGAGGCCGCGTCATCGCGGTCGGAACCACCGTGACCAGGGCGCTCGAGACCGAGGCCACTTCGGGCGGCATGGCGGTGGCGGGCGCCGGCTGGACGGGCCTGGTTCTGAGTGCGGAGAGGCCGACCCGGGTCGTGGACGGCCTGATCACGGGCTGGCACGCACCGGGGGCGTCGCATCTCATGCTGCTCGAATCGGTGGTGGGAGAGAAGGCCGTCCGTCGCGCCTACGACGAGGCGCTCGCACGTGGCTACCTGTGGCACGAGTTCGGAGACAGTGCGTTGTTGCTGCGACGGTGACGATGCAATCGCGGTTCTCGACAGCGGCGCTGTGTGCGAGTTGACTGAAGTTGGTGATCTCGGAGAACAGAAGCGATCGCGGAGGACAGGACGTCGTCATGAACATGGGAAAGAAGATCCGGCACAAGGTCGAAACCGCCGAAGGCGCCGCCAAGAAGGCTGTCGGCAGGGCTACGGGGAATGCCCACCTCGAGGCGGAGGGGAGCAAGGAACAGGCCAAGGGCAACACCAAGCAGATGGGAGACAAGTTCAAGGACGCGGGCAAGAAGATCAAGAACGCTTTCAAACATTGATCGAACCTCGGTGAGTCCGGACTATTCGTTCGACAGCAGCGGCCCCAGCGGTCCGAGATCGATGTTCAGATCCTCGGGCATGAGATCGAAATGCTCACGCAACTCTGCCATTCGCTCCTCGAGCAGCATGAGTGTCGTGCCGATGCGTTCGATCTGCTCGTCGCTGAGATCGCCGTGCTCGACTCGGCGTATCGCCTGCCGTTCCATCAATTGGCGCAGTAGTTCGACGATCGTCAGGACCAGGGTGACCAGGCCCTTCTCGACGGATTCGGGGTCGGCGTCGATTCGCTGCGGCAGAACCCGGCGACCGATGTCGGTCGGTGCATCCGAATCGACGGGGTCGGGTTCAGTCATCGGCGGGCTCCGGCCCGACCGGGTCGGGGACGAGTGCGCTGACCGATGCGATGAGTGTGCGCAGCGAGATCCGGACCATGTCGACGTCGGCGAGCGACAGGGTGATCTCACCGGTGATGACGACACCACCGCCGAGCACCCGATCGAGCAGATCGACGAGCGCGATGCGGCGAGTGTCGTCCCCGGGGACCATCTCGCTCATGTGCTCACCCGTCGATCCCGGCGAAGGAGTACGGCGGCCACGGTCCGGTCAGATCCAGTGTGATGCCCGGGCGTTCGGTGTCGAGTGCCGACACGAGCGCAGCGAAGTCGTCGACCCGTGAGTTGTCCACGAGGTAGGTGCCGTTGAAGATCATCCAGGCCCGTTTCCCGGTCAGCACCGGATCGGTGACTTGCCGTCGAACCCCGTCGACGGCATGGCCCCGGAGCGCGGAGTGAATCTCGTCCGCGTGGCCGGCCGCCCGGCGTTCCACGTCTTGCTGTGCGCTCAACTCCGCACGACGACGCAGGAGATACGCGGTCCCCTTGCCCGCCGCACCCGTCGCGGAAGGCTCCTCCTTCACGTTCTGCGCCAAAGCCTTCGCGTCTCCGTACGCTTTGACACCCCACTCGCTTCGTCCGGTCACCCGACGCAGCGTTGCGCCGAACTCCTCCTGTCGTTCGTCGAGGAGGAGGCGAACGCGATCGTCGTCGAGGTAGAGGGTCGCCAACCGCAATGGAACGGTGGGACCGTGGCGTAGCACGGCAGCCACCACGGCGTCGTGTGCTCTCGCGGTTGCCGCGAGCCAGTCGAGGTCCTCGAGGTTGCGCTGCAGCGGGTCCTGCCCGAATTCGCTCAGGCTCACTGTCCCCACCACCGCGACGAGACCCGCCGATGCCACCGCGCGGACCGGCTCGCCGGCCACGCCGGTGACCCCGGCGAGTTGTGCGTCGCCGATGCTGTCGGTGGTGATGCTGTACAGCCAGACACCGTCATCCGCGGTCATCGTCTTGCTCCTGACGTTTCGCCTCCACCTCGACCGTTTCGGCGGCCTCGACGGCAGGGCGAACAGACCTGCCGGACTCGAGTTCGGCGATCCGCTCCCGCAGCTTCCGGTTCTCGAGTTCGACGTCGCTGTTCCTGCCGGTCAGCCAGGGGTCGTGCTCCCACCAATCGATGCCCACCTCCTTCGCGGTTTCCAGCGAGGCGATCACCAGTCGCACCTTGATGGTCAGCAGTTCGATGTCGAGCAGGTTGACCTGGATGTCTCCAGCGATCACGAGCCCCTTGTCGAGTACGCGCTCGAGGATCTCGCCGAGGTTCGTCGACTGGTGCCCACCGCCCATTCCGCCGCCCGAACTCTGCGGAAGGTTGCTCGCGCCGCCGCCGGCGATCGTCATGACTGCGCGCTCCCGCTGTCACCGACACCGCGGATGTAGCGGCGGGTTCTGCGGTAGGACAACAGCTCTCCGTCCAGATCCAACACCACCTCGTACATCGCGAGCATGTCCGTCGACGACGGTATTCGCCGGTCCTCGACTACCTCCACCTCCACCGTCCAGCCGTCGTCGGTCGGCATGACCGATGTCGCACCCAGTGGTTTCTTGCCGGTCAACTGCGCAATGTCACGCGTCGCGATCTCGGCGATCTCGGGTGCCGGCAACGGTGGTGGCTCCTCTTCTGCCATCGCCCGTCACTCCTTTTCCGGACCGGTGGGATGTGCTGTTCCGGTCATTCGATCGAGGATGGCCTGCTGTGCCTGCTCTTCCTCCTCGGCGGAGATCTCGCCTGCCGCACGGGCGTCCTCCAGCTCCTCGAGAGCGCGGCGCGCACTCGCGGGATTGTGGACTTCCTCCTCGACCTGTCGCTGTATCAACTCGGCCAGCGAGATCACCCCGCGAACGGGGGCGAGTGGCAGGGTGGCGATGAACGACAGCAGACCCATCGGTCAGCCCTCCGGTTTCTGCGTCACCACGAAGTCGTAGGCGGCGAGCGGTCCGAGCAGGCGCATGTCGACTCGGCCGTCCCACTGCTCGGCCAGTTCTCCCACTGCCTTCTCGAGTTCTTCCTGCCGCGCAACTTCGACGAGGACGGCTACTTGCGCAGCCTCCTCCTCATGAGTCGGTTCCCGGACGTTGACCGAGTCGGACAGCGAGTCGAGTGCCTCGACCACCTTCCGGGTGTCTTCGTCGCGTTTGGCCTCGATGGCGTTGCCCACGATCTCGCCGAGGGCCATCCGGGCGTCGCGGGTGGTCTCCTCGGGCTGATCTCGGATCGTGCCGAGCAGCTTGCTCGCCTGTTCGTTCTCTTCGATTATTTCCCGGAGGATCGCCTCCTCGACGTATCGTCCCTTCACGACGTATTGTGCCCGGCCTTCGAGTTCCTCCAGCGCGGCGGCGAACTCCTCGGCGTGTGCCGCGAGTAACTCCTCCGCGACGGCGTCCTCATCGGTCATGACCGCCCCGAAACGAAGCGGGAGCACCGGTGCCACCCGAGACGTGCCGTCCAGCACGTGCGCATGGGTTCGGAGGTCCTCGGGCTTGCCGAGCGGTCTGTCCACTGAAATTTCGCTCACGAGCGCCGCGATGTCGCCGTGCTTGACGGTGCTGACCGGTCCGTCACACACGCCGACCGCGTCTTCTTCGGCTTCCACATCGGCAGGCACGATTCCGTACACGTAGACACCGCTGGTGCGCGGCTCGTCGGGTGCGTCGGTGCTCTGGTTTGACGTAGACATCACTTGTCCCCTCGAGTGGACTTGCGCGAAACCCGTTCGCGCTCAGGTTCTTCCTGCCCGCCGCCGAGGATGTCGCCGAGTTTCTCACCCGCGGACTCGAGTGCGCCCTTGGTCTTCGACTTGGCACCACCCTCGGTGACGTCCCCGACGAGATCCGTCAGGCCCTTCGGCTCGCCACTGCCGATTTCGAGCCGGTTCACGGCCTCCGCGAACCGCAGGTAGGTGTCGACACTGGCGACCACGACGCGTGCGTCGATCGTCAGCAGTTCGATGCCGACCAGCGAGACACGCACGTAGGCGTCGATGACGAGACCCTTGTCGAGGATGGTGTCGATGACGTCGGCGAGGCTACTCGAGCTGGGACCGCCGCTGACTCCGCCGCCACCTCCCCCCGCCGGTTGTATCGCCGTCATCGCCGTGCTCCTTGTCGCGAGCCCGCCGTCTTCGCGGCAGTCTTGCGTGGGCGACCTCGCCGTTTCGGGGCCTGATCCTCAGCGGCAGCCGCGGTCTTGCGCGGGCGACCTCGGCGTTTCGGCGGCGGGGGTGCTTCTGCTTCTTCCTCCTCGTCTGCTTCCTCGCCGGCGTCCTCATCCGTTTCCTCGATCTCGCCTTCGTCGGTCTCGCCTTCGTCGGTCTCCTCGGCCTCTTCGTCCTCGGCTTCTTCGTCCTCAGGCTCCTCGCCCTCGGCCTCGTCGCTTTCCTCGAGCTCTTCCGACTCCTCCGGCTGCGCCTCGTCCTCTTCGGGTTCGACTACCTCGCCGTCCCGGATCTCTCCACGCCAGCCCTCGACTTCGTCAGGATGGAGAATGGACTGTGTCATGACATGGCGTGCAAAGTGTTTCAATTCCAGTCGTGCTCGTCGTCCCTGTGCACGCCACAGGTTTCCCGTCTTCTCGAACAATCCCTTCGGGTGATACTCGAGGATCAGAACGATGCGCGTGAGATCGGGAGTCACCTCGTGGAACGTCACCGCCCCGTCGATGAAACCCTTGGCACCCTTCGAACGCCACACGATCCGCTCATCCGGGACCTGCTCGATGATCGACGCTTCCCAGGTCCGGTGCGACAAGAAGATCTGAGCCTTCCACTCGAGCTTCTCGTCCGCCTCCTGCTCCACCCGCTCGACCTTCTTCATGAAGGAGGGAAAGTCGGCGAATTGGGTCCACTGGTTATACGCCAGTTGGACCGGGACACCGACATCGATCGTTTCGACGATATTGGTCAACTTGAGCTTCTTGCCCTTACCGCTACCGCCACCGCCACCACCAGTGACCGCGTCCTTCACATCCGACGCCGTCTCCTTCACCTTGTCGGTCAACCCGGAGAACAGTGACTTGCCATCGCCCTTCTCGTCCCCGTCACCGTCACCGTCACCGTTGCCGTTGCCGTTGCCGTTGCCGGTGACCGCGGACAGCAGGCTTCCGCCGCCACCCTCGGCGTAGTCGGTGAGCCGTCCGGACGCACCCTGCACCTTGTCGGAGACCGACGAGAGCGCTTTTTCGGCCACCGTGCCGACCAGCTTCTGCATTGCTTCCTGGAGCACGCTGGACGATCCGTTGCCGTCACCCGGCGCAGTTTCTCGCAGTTTCTTCGCGGCGTTCGTCATCGTGCTCACCGTCCGCCGCGCCGGACGGGCGCAGAATTAGTCGTGGCTTTCGCCCGTGTCTTGCGGCCCCTGGTAGGGGCCTCTTCGTCATCCTCGTCGGACTTCGCGCTCCGCGATCTGCTGGTCGGCCGGGAGCTACCGTTGCTGGAAGTCCGTCGACGCGCGGCGGGCCGCTTGCGTGGGGCGGGTTCCTCGTCGGCGGTATCTTCGTCGGCAGCGTCTTCCTCGTCGGGCTCTTCGTACTCGTCTTCCTCATCGGCGTACTGTTCGTCCGGCTCTTCCTCGACTTCGGACTCGTCGTACTCCTCGTCCTCGGACCGGCCGCGTCGCTTGCGACCGAGTTTTCCGAGCCTGCTGAGCTTGCCTACGGAATTGCCGACACCACTCGCGGTGTCGTCCACGGTGTCGCCCACGTCGCCGACGACTTCTCCGCCGCTTGACAGGAGGCGGTTGTTGAGCGAATTGATGCGTTGGCTTGCGGCGGTGACCGCTGCGGCCTTCGCCGCGCTGACCAGCTCTTCGCGCACCGAGTCGCTGATCTTGGCGAACTCGGGGGAGCTCGCGAGCATCTTCGTACCGCGTTCCAGTAAATCGCGTGGCCCGCCGGGGAAGCGTCCGGTCGCACCCGCGGCCGCGAGCATCAGTGCCATCTTCATTCGGTGTGTACGGCCCAGCATGTATCCTGCGCCGACGGCCAATGCCACCTGACCTTTGGTTTTCATCGTCGAACCCCTTTACCGAGTAGTCGCCGGCGCACCGCTCGCCCACTTCGGCAATGTGTGGCAGAACCGTCCTCGGCAATGTCTCGCAAAACCCTGCGCGGTATGGGGCGCCGCTTGTCGACTACCCCAGCTGCGGGACACTCAACCACCACCAGAAAATCCGGTTCGGGCAGCTTTCCGCGGCCACGCATCCACGTCGACTGTCTCGAGATTGCGGATTGGCACCGAAAATCGAATGTGCCTCAGCAGCAACCCTGTTCACGGAGAAGGTTAGGGGAATTCACTCGGCGGCGGCGCGCACCGCCGCCACCAGCGCCGCGACAACGAGCACCAGCAGGAGGACCACGAGCAGTACCGGCGCGAGCAGGGCCCCGAGGACCAGGACGAGAACCAGGGCGACCTTGGCCTTGCCGCTCAACCCGGACACGAGCGCTTTGATCGCGGCCCACACAGGATTCTTGCCGGTCAGGGCGGCCCGAATGCCTGCAATTACGGCGTTGATCCCCGCGTCGCTCTGTGCGATCGTATCGACGAGCGTGTCCATCCATTCCCTGAACTTCTGCCGAATATTCTGCGTCACCGTGTCGCCGCGTTCTCGAATCGCGTCCATGAGCCGGTGAACGTGGTCTTTAAGCCATGCGATGACCGCCTCGACCGACCGCGACAACAGTCCGCGTTCGGTCTCCTGCGAGATCGGGTCAGGCCTGCGCTGACGAGTCGGCGTGGTGGACCGAGGGCGCGCCGTTACGTGGGACCCGGTGTCTCGGGGACGCTTCCGGGCCGTCGGCTTCGTGGCGTCGGGGCGGTCCGTTCGGGGTGCCGGTTTCCTTCTCCCGGGGGCGCTGTGGCGTGACGTGGAGGGTGATTTTTCGGCTGCCGGTCGCCTAGGGGGCAACGGTCGTCTTCGTGGCAGCCGCCCCGAGGCTGCGCCGGCGGGCGGCGTCGACTTCTTCGAAGTCTGATGTGATCGACTTGTCGCCGCCGTGGCGGTGGCCATCGGCTTGTCGTTGTCCGTGGTCTTGCTGTGAGAGGAAGTGCCTCCACGGTCAGGCCTGGCCGGTGTGCTCCGGCCGCTTGTCCTCACTCGTGCGCCCATACACCGCAATTACCCTCGCGACCATTCTTGAAACGGGAGCGGATTTAGTGGGCGCTGCAGGTGCGGCGGATCTCCGGCGCCGCGTTCGTCTGTGCGGGTTGTTGCGGGTGATGATGAGCGGTGTCGGAGGAGGTGAACCGGTGATCGGCTGTCAGTGCGGTGCCCGCATTCTGTCCCCTCGGGGCCCATCGTGAAGGTGGAGAAGTATGTTTCTTCCGCGGGAGATTGTTCCGGTGAAGTCGAAGGAGCGGGCGGGCATCGGGGTTAGGATGCACAAGGAGATCTGCCCAGCTGGTACCGCTCATCGGCGCGGTATCGGACTCTGCCGCAGAGGCGGTGATGCCGACGATGAGGAATTTTCCGGTGGGGAACGTGGCGAGCCGGACGGTCGGAGGGCGCCGGTGCCGCACACTGAATACCACCCGCGCCGCTGCGCTCGCGGTGGGCGTTGCCGTCGCGATCGCGGGCTGCTCGACCACTTCCGATCCGACGACCTCGCAGACGTCGAACGGTGGAGTGCCCGCCTCGACGACCGCCGCCGCACCAACGGGGTCGGCGCTGAAACCCATCGACCCGGCCGCATTCCAGGACGTTGTGAACGCGGCGGCCGAGGAGCTGCTCGTACCCGGCGCGGTGGTGAAGCTCCGCACCCCCCAGGGGAACGTCGACGCCGTGGTCGGTACGACCGAACTGGGCGCGCAGACGCCGCCCGACGAACACACCCATTTCCGGATCGCGTCGAACACCAAGACCATGACTGCGGCGCTGACCGTGCTCCTCGCCCAGGACGGGAAGCTCGAGTTCAGCGACCCGGTGTCCACCTACGTTTCAGATGTGCCCAACGGCGAGAACATCACCGTCGCAGAGCTGTTGACGATGCGCAGTGGGCTGTACAACTACACGAACTCGCCCGAGTTCGCGGCCACTCTGGATACCGACCCGGCGAAGGCCTGGACGCCGCAAGAGGTCTTGGATATCGCGTTCCGGCACCCGCCGGAATTCCCGCCGGGCACTTCCTACGAGTACAGCAATACGAATTACGCGTTGCTGGGTCTGATCGCCGAGAAGGCCGGCGCGCGCCCCTTGGCCGCGCAATTCCGGGATCGATTGTTCGGTCCCCTCGGGTTGCAGCAAACCTCGCTTCCCGCCGCCGACCATCCCGGATCGCTATTCGCACGGCTACATGTACGGCGAATCGTCCTACGCGATGGTCGACGAAGAGTATCCCGCCGACATGCAGGCCGCCGCACGCGCGGGAACGCTCCAACCCCTCGATTACACCAACCAGAATTCCTCCTACGCCACCGCTGCCGGTGGCGCCATCTCCACGGCAGACGACCTGGCCACGTGGATCCGGGCCCTGGTGTCGGGCAATGTCCTGAATCCCGAGTACCAGCAGCAGTGGCTCCACAGCCTGCAACCCGAGGATCCGAGCGCACCCGACGGGCAGCAATACGGGTACGGCATCAGCTATCAGCGTTTCGGGCCGAACGCGTCGATGTATTACCACGGCGGTGAGCTGCCGGGTTTCAACTCGTTCATCGGTTACGACCCGGACAACGACGTCACGCTGGTGATCTGGACGAATCTGACCCTGTCACCCGAGGGCAAGACCACGGCGAACGCTATGCTCCCCACCGTTCTCGACGAGGTCTACGCCGGGATGTCGCTGGCGCCCACACCGGCTCCGACCACCACCAGGTGATGCGGTGCGCTGTGCCACGGTCCGATGCTCGAGATCGACCGCGGGGGCCCGTCTACCGCGGGCAGGTCTCGTCGGTCGCCGGTGCGGCCGCCGGCGGTCGGGCAGAATCGTCCCTTGTGACCGACATGTCCGCACGAACACCCGGCGCGGCAGACGCCGAGGATGCCGACCTGGCCAGGGCGCGCGACGGAGACGATGCCGCGTTCACCCGCCTCGTCGGACCGTTGCGCCGCGAACTGCACGCGCATTGTTACCGCATGCTCGGATCGAGTCACGACGCCGACGACGCTCTGCAGGATGCCCTGCTGCGGGCGTGGCGGGGTTTTGCGCGGTTCGAAGGTCGGAGCACGCTGCGCTCCTGGCTGTATACCGTCGCGACGCGCACGTGCCTGGACGCTGTCGAATCGCGCGGTAGGCGGGCGCTACCCGTCGACCTGGGTCCGTCCAGTGATCGTGCTGTCATCGGGGACGTCCCGCTCACGGACGTGGCGTGGCTGGGGCCCTACGCCGACGCGGGTCTGACCGCCGGTTCGGCGGGGCCGGCCGCACGCTACGAGCAACGCGAGGCTGTCGAATTGGCATTCGTTGCGGCACTGCAACATCTGCCGGGCAATCAGCGGGCGGCCCTGCTGCTCTTCGAAGTCTTGGGCTTTTCCGCCGCCGAGATCGCCGACACCATGGACACGTCGAGGGCGTCGGTCAACAGCGCGCTGCAGCGGGCACGGGCGATCGTCGCCGAGAAGATTCCGCCGGTGACGCAGGCGCAAACTTTGCGAGAGATCGACGACACGCGTCTGCGTGCCATCGTCGCCGGGTACTCCACCGCATTGGAACGCGGTGACGCCGACGCCCTCGTTGCCCTGCTGACGGAGGATGTCACCTGGTCGATGCCGCCGATGGCGCACTGGTACCGCGGTCTCGACGCGGTCACCGATTTCGCGGTCCGGGTCCCGCTCACGGGGTGCGGTTCGTGGCGTCACCTCCCGGTCTGTGCGAACGCTCAGCCCGCCGTCGCCTTCTACCTGTGGGACGAAGACGCCGGCACCCACCTGCGCTGGTCGATCACCGTGCTGACCCTGCGCGGCACCAAGATCGCGGACCTGACCTCGTTTCTCGGGCCGGAGCATTTCGACCCCTTCGGTTTGCCCGAATCGCTGCCCTGATTGGGGGCCGGATGCCATCGTGCGCCGTTCGTCGGCACCCCTGCGGGCGGGCGATCGCCGAGGTAGTCTTCCGATGCCGCGGTTTCGCCACCGATGATGCAGCCGCAGGTTACAGTCGGAACCGGTTTTTCCTTCTTCAGCAGGGTGGGATCGCGATGAACTTGATCAAGAAATCGGCAGCGTCGGTCCTCGTCGCAGCGACGGTGACACTCGGGGCGGGTACGGCCCACGCCGACCCAGTCCTACCGAACACGGGAACGCCTGCACTGGCGATCCCCGGCAGGCACGAGGTCGACAAGCAGAAGGCGCTCGAGAACATGCTCAACGAGCTCGGCGTCGGCTGGGCCAACGGGGGAGCGGCCGGGACGGCGATCGGCGCGCTCATGGGTCTCGGCGTCGGATGTATCTCGATGTTCCCCGGCAGTCTCGCCGGTTGCATCATCGGTACACCGATCGGGGCGATCACCGGCGCGATCGTCGGTATCGGACAGGGCAACCCCCGGGCGCAGCAGGCCATCCAGGAATACATCAACACACCGTGAGTCGTTGTCCGTCAACTCTGTTCGCGGAGTTGACGGATCACGGGCGCGAACAGCTCCAGATACGGTTCGTGGACGGTGATGTACGAGAAACCGTAGCGCTCCCGATGGCGTCGGAGTTGCTCGGCCATCTCCTCCACGGTTCCCACGAGGACATACGGGGTGTCGAGGACGTCGTCGACCGTCATCGTCCCACCGAGCTGGTCCGCGATCTCATTGGCCGCGGCCCGGCGGTCGTCCGTCTCGACGACCATCTGGACCAGTAGATGCCACTCGATGTCTTCGGCTCTCGCTCCGGCGTGTGTCCGTACGAAGCGAATTCGTTCGGCGGTCTCGTCCGCGGTGGCGAGGCGGAAGGTGCCCGGCGGTCGGCCCGGGATCTGAAATGCCCCCGCGACGCCGACGATGTCTGCGTGGGCCGCTGCGATCCGCAGCACCCGGTCGCCGGTGCCGCCGATGATCAGCGGCGGGCCCGAGCCGCCGAATCCGCGCCGCTGCAACGGTCGTGGCAGGGCGCGGCCCTCGGGTAGTTCGTCGAGATCCCCGGTGAAGAAGGTGCGTAGGTCATCGACCATCTCGGACAACTGTGCGACCCGTCCGCCGAGGGCTTTCCATTCGATACCCGCAGCGTCGAACTCCCACTTCATGTGTCCGGCACCGAGTCCGATGTCGAGCCTTCCGTCGGTGAGGACGTCCGTCGTCGCGATCTCGCGGGCGAGTAGGGCGGCATTCCAGAACGGTGCGTTGAGCACCAGCGTTCCGACACGTAAGCAGGTGGCGTCGGCGACGGCCACCATCAGCGGAAAGGGGGCCGGGGCGCCGAGATGGTCCGCGGCGAACACCGTGTCGTAGCCGGCGCTCTCGCCGAGTCGACATCGGTCGAGAAGGGCGTCGCGGGATTCGAAGCCGAAGATGTTGAACGAGAATCGGAAATCACGCATGGACTTCACGATGCACCCGAACTGGCTCGGCCGGTGACCGAATGCGGTGAGTGAATCCCGGGACCGCACGACGATGAATGTGATGCTCGCCACAATTAGGTCAGTTTTCCCACGTGACTGTGTCTCATACACGCGGTAGCGCAGAGATTAGGGCAGGCATGCCTTATCTTCTGCGATGTGACAACTAAGAGCATTTCACGCCTTCACGGCCCCAGCGTCGATTACGCCATCGCGGCTTTTCGTGTGGTTATCGGCTTCCTGTTCTTCTGCCACGGCACGTCGACCTTGTTCGCGTGGCCGACTGCACCTCATGGAGGGCACACCGCAGCGGTAGGCGCCTGGCCGAGTTGGTGGGGCGCAGTCATCCAACTCGTCTGTGGCGCCGCGTTGTTCCTCGGCCTGGGGACGCGCTTCGCCGCGTTCATTGCCTCGGGTTCGATGGCGTACGCCTACTTCTGGAGTCATCAGCCGGACGGCGTCCTCCCCATCCAGAACAACGGTGAGCTCTCCGCCATCTTCTGCTGGGCCCTGTTCCTGATGATCTTCCTCGGCGCCGGCGCTCTCTCGCTCGATCGCCTCATTGCTCGCGGTGGGCGCACGGCGCAGTCGGACAACGGCGACGACGGCACCGCCGGCGAACAAGGACCGACCACCGAATTGCGTGAGGTGAACGCCTGAACTGCTTCTCGTGGGCCGGGGCGGTGACCGTCATCCCCGGAGGTGAGGTAGGCATCGACCGCGTGCTGGAGGCGGTCGAGGGGGGCACCGAACGCACTGAAGTCGCCCCGTCGCTGGGCGTCGCGGAGCTGTTCGAGTGCCGCCTTCAGCTCGACAGCCGCGGTCGCATCCGCCGTCGGCGGGTCCGGTGTGGTGATGCCGCCGACATCGGGTGGGGGCGCTTGCGGTGACGCGGCCGGATCCGGCGCACCCGGATTGCGCTGGACAGGCGAACAGTGCCCAGCGTCACGACGACTGCTGGGCACTGCTCTCGTGCTCGGTATCGACCGAGGTGAGAATGGGTGGGGCTACCGAGTTCGGTACGTCGACGAGAAGGGTGGCCTCGCCAGCCGGAGCAATTCCAGGGCCAGCAGCGAGCCGCGGGGGCCCAGCTCGTCCTGATAGCGGCGGATCACGTCCGTTTCGCCGCCGAGCGCGACCATCGGCGCTCCGGACTCGACCCGGGTTCGAGCCGCGAGCTGCGCGAGAGCGAGACGGCGATTGACCGCGTCCAGGATCTCCGCGTCGAGGCGAGCGATCTCGGCGTGAACGCGATTCAGATCTGTGGCGGCAGGTAATGCGCCCGCAGCGTTTTCGGTGACCGCCCCGAAATCCGTGTCCGTCATCGTTGCTCCTCGACTGGGTGATCGTGTACCACCATCGTCGGACCCGAGTGGCCGTGACGACAGACACCCTGGGGTGCAGATCGTCGACCCCTTGCCTTCCTCGAGGCATTTGCGGACTATCGCAGTGCGATGAACCGCTGCAGTTTCCCGCTCGCGAGATGACGCTGCAGATGGTCGACCACTTCGATCCGGACCTGCGGATCGGCCACACCTTGCCGGCGCAATGCCGCCGTGACAGCCGACGTCAGGGCGGCGACGTCGGGTTCGCCGACCGCGAAGATCTCCGCTCCGTCGACGGTCTGTCGGACCTGGTACTCGGAAATACGCGGGTCTGCACCGAGGACGTAGCGAAAAGTGCTTGCGGGCACGATCGTGGTTCCGTACCGGAAATCGTCGTCGCGCCGCCCACCGATGTCGGCGACGCGCGCGAACGCGCTTCCGCACGCGCACCTACCGGGCAGCAATGTGACCTGGTCTCCGAGGTCGTACCGGATGAAGGGAAACGTGCGGTTGGCCAGACCCGTCGCGAGGGTTCGCGCCGCAGGCGCATCGGCTGCGACCGGAGCACCACTGTCATCGACACGCTCGAGCACAACCTCGTCCTCGCACACGTGCAGGCCCTCGCCGTATCCGCAACCCACGGCCTGAACGCCGATCTCGGTCGACCCCCAGAGGTTGTGAATCGGCACCGACCAGGCGTCGCGGATGGCTTGCCGGTCCTCCTCCAGCAGGGGTTCGGAGTTTGTGCTCACGCGCACAGGACTGATCTCCAGATCACCCGCCACCGCGGCTCGGGCAAGTCGCCCGATGACCGTCGCGTAGCCCACCAGATGCGTGGGCCGGGCAGCGGCCACCGCGGCGACGATCTCGTCGAACGGTGCGCCCGCCGGGATCACGACGGTCTCCATTCCCGGTGCGGTGGGCACATCGAACAGTGGTGTGCTCGCATGCGGGGGGACACCGGCCGCCAGCACCGCCAGCCGCGCGGGAGACCGCACCGACGACGCCCGCCGTTCCTCGCGCGCCTGTACCCGCCAGGCGAGGCACGCCGCCGAAACGTAGAACTGCCAATCCCAGACGTAGACGCCCCGGACACCACTGGACCCGCCCGAGCTGAAGATCTGCTCGTCGCCCGACGTGTACGAAAACCATTGCTGCTCGGCCAGAATCCGTTCGGCACGTTCGCGATCGAGGTCGCGCACCGTGACGATCGCATCCCACTCGTCCTGAGCGTCCCGCTTCGTCATCATCGGCAGCGTTGCCAGGTCGGTGAGCGAGGCCGAGGACGGATCGAGACCACGAAGTCTCCGGGCGTGAAATGGTGACCGCTCGCGTGCGTGCGCGAGGAGGGCCCGCAGCCGGTCGGTTCGGTAGCGCTCGATCTGATCTCTCGACCAATCCAGGCGTCCCATGTGATCCTCGAGGGCGGCCTGAACCGCACTCACCTGGCCGGCGCGCACACGCGCGTACGCCGCGTGCTCCGCGTCGTCCGAAGCACCTCCGGGAACCGATCGGGACATGACGCCCTCCGCATCACAATGGTCCGGCGCAGCACGTTCGTACGTACCCCTCCGAGTTTTGCACAGCGCCGCACCGGCCGTCATGCACGTGCGCGAACCCAGCTCGGTCGCGTCCATCGGCGCCCGCGGCCCGGGGCAGGTCTCGTCGTATCGAGCGAGCGTCCTTCGGAGTTCAGCGGACGGTGCGCGTTCGGCGGTGCGAACCTTTCGCAGGAGCCGCTTCAGTGTTCGGGAGTCCCTCCACCCGAACGATGTGCGGTCTGTGGCGCGGCGGTGGATCATGTCGAAGATTCGTGCGGGGACGACCACCTGGTGTCTCGCCGCACTTGCCACGACCTCGATGACCGCGCGGTGGGGCCGGTCGTCCTCGAGCGCGAAGCCCGCATCGTCCAGCGCCTCGGGAGGCAGTGCCGGCCGCAATGCCGAGATCACCTCGTATGCAAAGGCGTTGAAATCTTCCCTGCCGAAGGCGTTCGTGAGGGTGACCGTGGCGACGGAACCGAGCAGTTCGCTCTCGCGGGCCAACCGGGGGAGTTGCCGTTCCCAGCCGGGCGTCGAGGTGATGCCCGCTCCGGCGACCACGCCGACCGCGCCGAGGGCTCGAACGTGGTCGATCCACCCGTGCGGGGGCTCGACCACGCCCTCGAAGAGGACGTCTGTGTCGTCCTCGATCAACAGGGTGCGCCCGTCGACCGAACGCAACGACAGCACCGGCGAGGTCACGCCGTCGACGCCGTCGAAGACGGGGCTGGGATCCCGCCATCCGCGCCCCGCCAACCTTCGCAGCAGGGGTTGTCGCATGCCGGGTCCGACGCTGTAGTCGAGCGCCACCATCGGTGTGACCCGGTGGCCCGCTGCGTGGTAGATGGCGATCGCGTCGACTCCTGGTTCCCCCATGGATCGTTACGATGCCACATAAAAAATCCGACTGGAAGGTTTTGTTCTCCGTTTTCGCGCCCACGCGCTTCCTGCGAGACAGTCAATTCGAGTTTCGAAGTTCGAATTTGAGGACCTTCCCGGTCGGGGTGCGGGGGAGTTCGAGGGGAAAGACGATCTCATCGGGCACCTTGAACTTCGCGATACGCCCACGGGTGTGCTCGACGAGTTCCTCAGCCGTGACCGTGGCCCCCTTCCTCACAACGACGAATGCCTTGGGCCGCTCGCCCCACTTGGGATGTGGGACACCGATGACCGCGACGTCGAGTACGGCGGGATGCGTTATCAATGCCTGCTCCACCTCGATGGTCGAGATGTTCTCGCCGCCGGAGATGACGATGTCCTTCGCGCGGTCCTTGAGCTGGATGTAGCCGTCCGGGTGCAAGACGCCGAGATCGCCCGTGTGGAACCAGCCGCCCGCGAAGGCTTCCGCCGTGGCCTCCGGGTTGCGGTAGTAGCCGAGCATGACGTTGTTGCCGCGCAGCACAATCTCGCCCATGGTCTCGCCGTCGGCGGGGACGTCGTTCATCTGCGCGTCGACGACGCGGGCGTTCTCTGCCTGCACCATGCCCACGCCCTGCCGGGACAGCAGGGACGCGCGTTCCTCGGCGGTGCGCTCGCTCCACGACTCCTGGTACTCGCAAATCGTGTACGGCCCGTAGACCTCGGTCAGCCCGTACACATGGACGACCGTGACGCCGATCGCCTCCAACTGGGCGATCACCGTCGGTGACGGCGGCGCCGCGGCGGTGGTGATCCGCAGGGCGTCAACCGGATGTGCCTGGGGCGCTTCGGCAATTGTGGAGCACACGGCGGGAGCGCCGCACAGGTGAGTGACCCCGAGGGTGTCGATGGCGTCCCAGATCGCGTCGGCACGCACCGCGCGCAGGCAGATGTGCGTGCCGGCGGCCTGCGTGACCGCCCACGGGGTGCACCAGCCGTTGCAGTGGAACATCGGCAGCGTCCACAGGTATTTGGTGGATCCGGTGAAGCCGTTGTGGAACGTTTCGCCGAGGGAATTGAGATAGGCGCCGCGGTGCGTGTACATCACGCCCTTCGGTTTCCCGGTGGTTCCGGACGTGTAATTGATCGCGATCACCTGCTGTTCGTCATCGACACCCCAGTGCAGCGGGATGTCGTCCACGGCGTGTGCGTCCGCGAGGAAGTCGGCGTACATCCCGGTCGCGATCCCCTCCGGGACTACCGGCCGCGCGATCGTTGAGTCGGGAATCTCGATTACCTCGCGCAGGCTCGGGACGGTGTCGCGGGCGGTCGCGACGGATCCCACGAGTTCGGAGTCAACGAACAGCAGGCTCGTCCCGGAGTGCTCGAGGATGTACTCCAGTTCACGGCCCGCCAGCCGCCAGTTCAGCGCGATGAAGATGCCACCTGCGAGGGGCACCGCGAAGTGGGCGAACAGCATCTCGGGGGTGTTCGGGCACAGGAACGCAACGCGGTCGCCGGGCTCGATCCGGCTCCGCAGGGCCCGGGCGAGTCTCTCGACCTCGTCGCCGAACTCGCGATAGCTGTAGCGGCGGTCGCCGTGAATGACGGCGACCCGATCCGGGAACACCGTCGCCGAGCGCTCCAGGAAGCGCAGCGGACTGAGCGGTGTGTGGTTCGCGGGCGAGAGGGTCGGTCCGGACACTGGAAACCTCCGAGATGTGGTGAAGGTGCTCTGACGGGCGATACCCGCCCAAGACGACGTTATGGAACATCACTCCGGCACCGCTACCCTCCGAGGTGGGATGCCGAAGCGGTGCTGCGCCCGATCGGGGTTTCAGGACTACTCGAACTCGCGGCCGATCACGCACGGGGTGAGAACGACACCCTGGCGCACGAGCGGCTGTCGCTGAGCGTCGAGACCGTCAGGTCGTACATGCGCAATCTGATGGGCAAGTTGGAGGTGCGCAGCAGGCAGGAAGCTGTCGTGGACGTCCTGCGACAGGGTGTGCTTCCCTGATCTGTCGCCGTCTCGGTTGGTGATTCCGAGATGCCTTGCATGCGAGGGCTGTTCATCTCGTCGGAATGGGCCGTCCGGACAGGGTGCTGCCACGACTACGGGCCGCGGCGGGTGCGCCGCGCGGACGCCGTGTCGAAATCGAGACCACGCCGCAGAGCGGGAACGGGTGAGCCGCTGGGGCATTCGGCTACCCGTCAGACGTATTACGAACTTGTCACGACATGACGTCGAAACGGTAACAAAACCTCAGAACAGCACAATTTTCACTCGCGTTTCTCAATAGTCGAACATCCGTACCTTGTTCATGCCGTGTGAATTTCGGGAGGAGGCCACGTTCGGGGGCCCGCCGCTGCAGATCTGCCGACGCGGGTTCGTAATCCCGACACCTTCGAGGCGCGGGACGAGGCACCGAAAGGGACGGTCGACAACCAGGCGTTGTCGCCGGCACGCCGCGTCCGCACGCGCGGAGAGGATTGAGCCAGCATGACCACTCGCAACATGGAGAAACACACCCTCGGCTGGATCGCCCTGATCGGCGCGGTCGTCACTGTTCTGCTCGGGCTGGGCGCCGGAACCGCCGGAGGCGCCCCGCACGACTGGGAAGAAGTCGCCGAGTGCGAAAGCGGCGGTGACTGGACCACCGACACCGGAAACGGGTTCTACGGCGGACTGCAGTTCACACCGGAAACCTGGAAAGCCAACGGTGGAACGGGAGTGGCCTCGGAAGCCAGCCAGGCCGAGCAGATCCGGGTCGCCGAGAACGTCCTGAAGACCCAGGGCCCCGGCGCATGGCCCGTGTGCGGACAGTATCTGAAAAAGGGCGGCACAGCGCCCGTCGAGGTACCCCACACCACGCCTGCACCTGCACCTGCACCTGCACCTGCCATTGAAATTCCTGAGCCTGTCGAAACTCCTGACCTCGCCGAGACGCCGGATGTTGTCGAGACGCCGGATGTTGTCGAGACGCCGGATGTTGTCGAGACGCCGGATGTTGTCGGGACCCCGGATGTTGTCGAAGCGCCTGCGACCGTCGACGATTCCGCCGCGGTGAAGGCGGCGGTGAAGGCGGCGGCCCAGGAAGCGCTGAACAGCGCGCGTGAACTTGCCGAGCAGAGCGGGTCGGGTCAGGTGTTCGAGGAGCGGGCGTCGGCTCCCCGGTAACGTCCGACGGTTCTTGTGCGAACTAATCACACAGAACTGTCGTGTCGTCGCCTACGAAGGAGATCTCGTGCAGAAGAAGTCCGCTCGGCGTTCCGCAGCATTGGTCGGGATACTGTCCGCACCCCTCGTCCTCGGAGCCACCGTCGGTGCCGGAACCGCGAGTGCGGAACCCTGGCACGTCGGCCCCGTCTACCGGGCCGAGACGTCCGGTGAAGGCGCGGAGTACTTCTGCGGGAAGGCCGCGGCTCTCGAACAGACGTCGGGAGTCGTGATCGTGCCGTGCACGTTCGATGAACCGACCAACGTCTGGTACCGCGTCGTCTTCAACCCGGCCTCCTGGGGCTTCGACTTCTGAGGCGGACTGCCGGGATGTGAGGCGCACCTGACGAAGCGGTGACCGGACACCGTCTGCGCACTCCGCTTCGTCGAGTGCGTCGCCTACCGGCCGCGCGCAGACTTCTCGGTATGGCCGAGGGAAGAACAGAATGAGTGTCGAGACAGCCCAGCGCAGTGAGGTCGGCGTCGCAATGGCGCGGAGTTGGCTTCTGGTTCCTGCAGTCGGGAGCGAGGTCCTCGCGGCGGCGGCTGCGTCCGGCGCCGACTCGCTGATCATCGACCTCGAGGACGGTTTGCCATTCGCTGCGAAAGACGAGGGGCGGGCCTGCACCGCCGAGTGGCTCGCACGGAATGCAGGTTGGGTGCGGATCAACGACGCGACCACCCCGCACTGGCAGCGCGACCTCGACGCGATCCGCGATCTGCCCGGACTGCGCGGGCTGATGCTGTCGAAAACCGAATCGCCCGAACAGGTACGGGACACCGCTGAAGAGATTCCCGGTGTTCCGGTGGTCGCCCTCGTCGAGTCCGCGGCCGCGATCGTGGCAGCCGAGGACATCGCTCGCACCGCTCCCGTCTCTCGGCTCGCGTTCGGGATCGGCGACTACTGCCGCGACACCGGTGCCGGGCGAACCCCGATGGCGTTGGCGTACGCCCGATCCCGGCTCGTCAATGCGAGCAGGGCGGCCCGGATCGGAGCCCCGATCGACGGACCGACACTGTCGCTCGACGCCGAGGCCGTACGGGACGACACGCGTCTGGGCCGTGAGATGGGGATGACCGGAAAACTGACCCTCGCTACTGAGCAGGTGCCGGTGATCAACACCGCGTTGGCACCCGACTCGAACGATATCTCCTGGGCCGAAGCGACGATCGCGCGTCTGGGTGCGGACGGCAGTCGTGTTACCCACGGCGGGCATCCGCCGCAACTCGCCCGCGCCCACGACATTCTGCGTCGCGCAGCTCACTTCGCGTCGCGGACGTAGGGCCGTCCGGCGTCCTCGCGCTCGGCTTGCCGGGTCGCGCGGTACGCGGTGAACACGCCGGCCGCCGCGATGACGCCGAGGCCGAGGAAGAGCAGTCGTGCGGAGGCCAGGGCCGAGGGCGCACCGAGATTGACCAGCACACCGGCGACCGCTGACCCCACGGCCATAGCGATCAACTCGACCGTGTTGAGCCCGGCCGCGGCCTTCGCTCCCTCCTGCTCGTCGTCGGTACTCCGCATGGCGGCGACCATCAGGTGCGGGAAGGCGAGGCCGATTCCGGCACCTGCGGCGGCCAGGGCGCCCGCCCACAGAATCACCGTGACCAGTCCGGCGTCGTCACGCCAGAGGGCCGCCGTGAGGAGCAGGCCGGCGGCGAGGACCGCGGGTCCGGCGATCTTCGCCGCCGTCTGCGCCCGCGGGCGGGAGATGTCGGAGCTGAAGATCATGGTCGCCGACCATCCCACCGACATCATGGCGCCGAGGAATCCCGCGGCGAACGGCACCAGTCCGGCGAGCCGTTGACCGAACAGCGGTGTGAAGGCCTCCGACACGGTGCCGGACGCGAGCACCGCGATGGTGAGGTAGATCCACTTCAGGGACGACGCCCGGGTGTACGTCGACTGCGGCAACACCCGGCGCGGTGACCGCAGCTCCCAGGCCAGGAAGAGAACGATGAATGCGGCCCCGACCGCGATCAGGGCCAGCATGTGGGTCCGGTTGCCGACGATGCTCGCCACGCTGATTGCGATCGTCGCGAGGGTGAGCAGGACGAGTGACGTGGCAGGCACGGGTTCTCCGCCACGCACACGCTCGGTGCGCGGCAACGCCCGGGGCGCGATCACGGCGATGGCGGCGGCGACCACTGCCAGGGCGACGAACGCGAGACGCCACTGGCCGAGTTGCGCGAACAGCCCACCGATCGCCGGTCCAGCCAGAGTTCCGACGCCCCACATCGCCGAGACCAGCGCGGTTGCACGGGCCCACAGATGCTCCGGTAGCGCCTCGCGCAGTACCGCGTAACTCAGCCCCGCGAGCAGGCCCCCACCGAGCCCCTGGACCGCTCGTCCGACGAGGAGCACCTCCATCGAAGGGCTCACGGCGCAGATCATCGTGCCGACGAAGAACGGAGCCAGCGCGAACAGGTACGCACCGAGCGCCCCGCGATGTGCGAGCAGCCGGCTGACGGTCATCGACGAGATCACGGACGCCACCATGAAGACGGTCGCGCTCCACGCGTACAGCGATTCGCGCCCGAGTTCGCCGATGGCGGTGGGCAGCAGGCTCGTCGTCAGAAAGATGTTGACGGCGTGCAGTCCGACGCCGCCGGCGAGGACGGCGGAGGTGGAGCGGTAACGGGGTCCGAGCAGCTCGGACCAGCTGGCCGGTGACGGGGCGGTCGATGTCATGCACACCACGCTAAAATCTCGAGTGGACTCGAGGTCAAGGGGCTGATGTGATGTCATTGGATCCGAAGGATCTGCTGTCGGTGGGGGAGGTGTCGCGTCGGACCGGTGTGGCCGTCTCGGCGCTCCATTACTACGAGCAGCTCGGACTGATCGCGTCGACGCGGACATCCGGGAATCAACGCCGGTACGAACGGCACATGCTCCGACGGATCTCGCTGATCGTGGTGGCCAAACGGCTCGGGATTCCACTGGCCGACGTGGGAGCGGTGTTCGAGACGCTCCCGGCCGACCGGATGCCGTCGATCCGCGACTGGCAGCGCGTGTCGAAGCTGTGGCGGGTGCAGCTCGAGGATCAGCGCAAGCGTATCGAGCGTCTCGAACGCGAGCTCACCGGATGCATCGGGTGTGGTTGCCTGTCGATGAAGGCGTGCTATCTGCTCAATCCCGAAGACCAACTCGCCGTGGAAGGTTCGGGTCCGAACCGGCTCTGAAGAACGGATTCCGGCAGTCGGTAGGTCGCGATCGATCTCCGTGAGGGTGGGGTGATTCCACTCCCAGGGGTGCCGCGAAGCCCCCCGAGGGTTGGTTCAGTTCGGGCGCTGGAGTGGGCAGAGTTGTACCTGTCAACGAAGCACGATCCGACCATCCCTTGGAGATACTGAATGATCAACGCCCGCCGCACCATTGCCGCCATCGCTTTCGCTGCTCTTCCCGTCCTGAGTGCCTTCGGGGCGGCGTCCGTTGCGCATGCCGAGCCGATCGGCCCGAACGGGCCCACCGGTGGCCCCTGCCCGATCGTGAACACGGACTCGCAGGGCAACGAGACAGTGACGTACGGCAAGCCCGGAGACCGCAACGGCGCCCTGGTGTGCGGTGCGGACGGTGAATGGACGGTGGGTAAGGCCGGCGGTTTCAAGGGCGGCCCCGGACAGATTCAGACTCAGCCCGGACTCTCACGCGGGTGAGCAGGGCATGAACTCGCTCGGTTGAACGTTCCCGGCGAGCATTGACGGACGGGTCAGAGGTATTCGTGGCGGTGTCCGCATTCGAGACCGTCGGGCGCTGATCGTGGGCATCGATTCATGCAGTGGAAGACGCGATACCGCTTCCCCGGGGGCAGTGACGCGAAGCCCGCATGAGCGTCCTTGATCTCGTATCCGATCGGACCGCGGCAGAACGAACAGGTCTTGGTCTCGTCGGTTCCGGTCTCCATCCATCGATCGTAGGGCGGTTCACGGTGGGGAAGTCAGGAATCTCGCGTTCGGTCTGCCGCGGGCGACCTCAGGTCGTGGACGTCGCCAAGATGTGTTTGAGGCCGGCGAGGTCTGTCGTCGCGCCGAGGTCGGCGATCGTCACACCCGATAGTGATGCGCGCCAAGCCTGTTCGGCACCGGCCATGACTTTCGCGATGCCGCATGCAGAGCGGCACTGCTCTGGAGGGGCGGCGAGCACTCCTTGTCGTCGGATTTCGGTGCACCGAAAGGCGGGCTCGGTTCCGTCGACGGCCTGGACGACGTCGAGGACGGTGATGGCCTCGGGTGCGCGGGTCAGGACGTATCCGCCGTCGCGGCCCTCGGTGGGGTGGACGAGGCCGGCACGTGCGAGCGACTGCAGGTGCTTGGCGAGGTATGTCTTCGACACACCGTGCAGTTCGGCCAGCCGGGCAGTGGGTATCGGGCTTTCGGCCTGGCTGAGAACGACGCAGCAGTGAAGTGCCCACTCCACACCACCGGAAAGCTTCATGGCCACGACTCTATCCACGCCCCTGTGTCGGTGTTGCGGGGTGGTACTGCGTCATTGTGTCAGGCGTGTTCGCGCAACCACTGGTCCAGAGTGGTCGGTGCGATCCAGGCATTGGCGCCAGGTGTCGGAGTGATCGCAGCGTCATCGAGTTTGGCGCCGAAATAACCGGCATCGGGGTCGGTGGTCACGGTCCGCTGGTCGCCGGTCGAGGCGAACAGCCGTCGAACGAGTGCATCGATGCCGAGCGGCTCAGGTCCCGCAATTTCGACTGTGCCGCCCAGCGGGGCGCCGACAGCGACCTCTGCTACCCGGGTGACGACGTCGTTCGAGGCGATCGGCTGAAGATGTGCCGGGGTCGCATGCACCGTCTCGCCGACTGTGCCTGCCGCGGCGATGCCGGCGATGAACTCGAAGAACTGCGTCGATCGCACGATCGAGTAGGGGATGGGGCCGGACTTGACCAGATCCTCCTGGGCGACTTTGGCACGCATGTATCCGGAGTCGGGGAGTCGATCGGCGCCGACGATGGACAGGACGACATGGTGCCGGACGCCTGCCGCCTCTTCGGCGGCGAGCATGTGCTTCGTCGATTCGCGAAAAAAGGCCAGGACGTCGTCGTCTTCCCACGACGGCGAGTTGGTGAGGTCCACGACGACGTCGGCGCCCTCCACAGCCTCCGCGACTCCCTTGCCGGTGGTGGTATCGATACCGTCGCCGCGACCGAGAGCCGCGACGTCGTGACCGGTCTCGGTCAGCTTCGATGCGACCTGACTCCCGATGAGTCCGGTTCCGAAAATGACGATCTTCATACCCGTCTCCTAACGTGGATTTATATTGTCCTAGTTTACTCGGATGGTAGGTGTCCGAGTCAAGGGTTGTGTACGTTCCGTGCGCCGGGCCGGGGGGTGGGCTTCCTCGTCCTTCGTGGCAGAGCTATGCATGCAGCGACGGCGAGAATCAAATCTGTTCTGGTGCAAGGACTATGTCGAACCGGCATCGAGACCAATGCCGGTCGCCGATGAGTCGCCCATCGGGGGTGGGTGTCTCTGGGGGTTGCTCCACGAAGTCCTTGATCAGCGAGTCCTTCACACCGAACGCGCTGTCCCCGCGTTCGAGTTGCGGGTCACCCAACCGCCCGCAGACGTCGCAAAGCTCTACGCCCCGCTGTGTCGGCACCGCGATATCGCAGCCGGCGCGGGCCATCGCACACCGGAGAAGATCGCCGCCGGTCTCGCAGGGCTCGTCGCAGCATTCCCGACGCGCAATAGAACCTCGATGACACGCTCATCGATGGGCAACCGTGCGGCGGTGACCTACGCACTGCCCGGTCACTTGAATGGCCGCCTGGGCCCGTACGAGCCGAAAGGGCAGAGTGTGCACCTGGCCGGAGTGCAGATGCTGGAAGTGAAAGGCAACCACATCGTTACCAGCACCGACTATGGGGACGGTGGTGCCCTTCATCGCCAGCTGAGCACGCCGTGAATCTTCAATGCGACTTCAGCCCTTCCTTTTTCGGATGATCTCCGTCGACTCCTGGGCCTTCGCCCGCTTCTCCGCCCGGCGCTCCTTCAGTGCGCGTGCGGACTGTTTCGAACTCTTGACGGCGGATTTGTCAGCCATTGTCGCTCCATCTTCGAGAGTGGCAACCACGAACTGATCCCGACCATACCCAGGGAAGTAGATAAGTCCACTTCGGTATCCGACTCGAACGTGGTGCCGAGCTGGAAACATCCTTCCGTGAGATCCCAAGAACCGCAGGAACGCTCACGAACTTGCTTATTCGTGGGCGGTGGCTATGGTGCATGCAGGCATCAACGGCATCTACCGGAGGACTGAAATGTGAATGCAGCTACCGATCGTCAATGGGCGGTTCGTGACGCTGTTCTGCGTTGGCTTCTCGCGAAGACCACGGAAGGGTACCGAAGTCCGATTCTGGACGCGGATGCCATCGGTGAGACCGTTGGCTGGGCACCCGCGCCCCTGACTCGGGACGAAGTGGCCGATGCGTCGAATTACCTCTACCGGGAAGGGTATGCGACAGGGGTGCCGGTGACGGGTATCGGCATTCCGCGCCCGATGTTGACGGTGGCCGGGCGGCGCGTCGCCAAGACGGAAAGGCCGTTGCGCCGGGCGATGCGCGGTCACGACGTCGTGAGCTAGCGGCATCTCGCTCCGTCCGTCGACGCACCAGCTGTTGCGTCACCTGTGCAGACGAGAGCGAGGCGGTATGGGTGCACGAGACTGCCGTCGCCCGTAGCGTCTACATAGATCTCATACTTCCTACCACTGGCGTGGCTGGTGTTAGAGATGTATGTACTTCACGGCTACCCGTAACACGCTGCGGTGTTGCGGGTTTTACCGTGTCCCACACCGACGCTTGTGGCGCAGGAACAATCCTGGTCTGGTTCACCCCCACCCGGGGTGTCGCGGCGGGAGCACTACGACGGACACGGCGATGCCGCGGCCTGCTCGGAGTGGGACTCTTCTTGTCGCGGCATTGGCGCACCGGCGCATGCTCGATCACCCGGATCCGCGGATTCTCCCCGCGCTTGCGAACGGATTGTCCGCGTCCCAGCAATGCCCGCTTGGCCAGGTTCACGCCCGCGACATGGTCACGATGTCCGCCGACTTTGCACCGCGCACACCAGGCCCGATGGTAACCACCCGGCCGGATGAGAGGTTCGTTGCAGCCCGGACACAACGCCGAGGATCCTCGTGCTGGTACGGACACCACCGTCACACCGACACCGGCGGCGGTGTGGGTGAGAGCGTCGACGGCTTTGCGGCGGGCTGATTGCGCGGCCCGGTTATTGTTGACCCGCCCATGCCCGCGGGTTTCGAGAGTGGTGAGGTCTTCCACCGCGATCACGCTCGCGCCCGCTGCGGCAGCGAAGTCGGTAAGCTGGCGGCCGAAGTGAAACGCCAATTCCCGGTTGATCATCCCCCGCTTGGCACCCACTGCCTCGCGGTATCCATCGAGGACGGCGATCTTCGCCTCCAGCTGGGCGCGGACCTCGGGGGGTGCGGTCGCGGCGAGCCGGCGCAGGCGAGCCGCTTTGCGGTGCAGCAGCTGCCCTTCGGCCTGCAGTCGGGCCAGCTTGATCCCGAGGCCTCGGTCGTCGTACGTGAAACCCCGATAGTCCGAGACCAGACCATCCGGGGTTTCGGTGGCAACGGCGGCCACCCCGAGTGTGGACGGAGACCAGTCCACGCCCACCACGGTAGTTCCCGATGTCACATCAGCGGCTGGGACCGCTTCGGTGGCAGCGCACCGCAACAGCAGACCACGGTGGTCGACATCGAGGGTCGGTAAATGCCACTCGCGGATCGGCCGCCCGTGCAGGTGCCGTGGGATCGCGGCGGCCAGCCGGACTCGTCGCCACTGCGCGCGTCCTGTCGGGGCGACGGTGGTGGGTAGTGTGACCGTCAGCGTCATGGCGGCGTCGGTGACGGTGATGTGTGCGAGTTGTCGATCCGCTGCCGAAAGCCGAGCCATCGCCGAGGTTCGGGGTGGCGTCTGCACGTCGGTGATCCGCACCCGCGCGGACTGCGCTGCACCCGAGTCCGCGCCGTCGATCTGGCGGGTGCGGGCGAGCAATTGCCGACGGACTCCCCGCGCGAAACCCGACGGCACATACTCCGCAGCACCACTCGGTGCGCTCAGACGGCCGGTTTCCGAATCGAATCGGGCCGACAGCGACGCGATGGCGGTATCCCGGTAGGTCAGGGTCCGCAGCGTCGCCACAGCTTGCGCGGTGACCACGCGCGTGACTCGTGAGGGCGCGTAGACACCGTCCGGGTAGCGCGGGGTCCAGCCCAGACGCGCGGCCGCGACATGCCCGTGCTTCGGCAGTGCCCGGCCGTGGCTGTCACGACCGGTAGCGAGGACATCGAAGGTGGCCGGTTGCCACAGCCGTGAAATCAGCTCGGTTTCGGCACCGGAGATCAGGTCGAGCATCCACCCGACACGAATGTCGAGGTCGTCGAGTCCGATCGGCGCACCGGTCGCGTCATCGACAGCCAGGTAGGGGCGGGTGGTGAACGAGAACTGTCGCAGCGCAGTCAATCCGGTATCGGCCATCAGTTAGTCCATCTCCAACCGTGCTGCCGCGTCGCCCGGAAGAAGTCGACGTTGATTCTGCTTCGACCGCAATGGGTAGAAGCGGCCGGAAAACGAAGCGAGCACTGCCATGAAGTCATCCATCAGCTCCTCTACCAGCGACGTGTCCCCATGGTCACGCAGGACCTCGACCTTAACCCCGACCGCCGACAGTTACCGCTCGATCCACGCCACCGGAGAACCGCGCCAACCGATCCCGCCACACCACTCGCACCACCGTGAAGTGGCCCTTGGCTGCGTCCTCGAGCATCCGATTCAGTCCCGCTCGGGTCTCCCGCAGACCTGAACCACGATCCCTGTAGACCCTGTACACGGTGCCGGCGGCACTCTCACGCAGCATCCTTTCCTGATAGGCGAGCGAAGATTCCTGACCGGTCGAGCCGGACACCCGGCAGTACAACGCTTCCGCCCTGTCGGCTGGAACACTCTCCGGTGTAGGTCGACCCAGGTAGACGTCGAGATCCTCCCGATCGAAGACTCGCTGACCGGAACCTGTACGCCGAGAGGGTAACCGGCCCTCCGGCGCGGCCTTCCGGACCCCCACCACCGACATGTTCAGGTATGCCGCAGCTCGCCGATGCGCATGATCCGACTAGCAACAGGAAGGATTAGGAAGTATTAGGAAGTACGTCAACAGTTGAGAGCCTTCGGCGGCGGGGGAGTCGGGCCGTCACAGGTCGGCCGGCTCCCCGCGCCTCGCTCAGATGGCTCACGGCGCAGTCAACCCTTCGATGACGGCCGCGGTGGTGTCGGCGATCGCCTGGTTGTTTCCCTGCGCGTCCTGCTGATTGGTGAGGCTGTCGGTGAGGATGGCGAGGACGACGGGTGCGCCGTCCGGACTCCACGCGACACCGGCATCGTTGGCGGTGCCGAACCCGCCGCCACCGGTCTTGTCGGCGGCAGTCCACCCGGTCGGCAGACCGGCGCGCATTCGCTTGTCCGACGTCTTGCTCGCCCGCATCCACTCGAGAAGCTGATCGCGGCTCGCCGCGTCGAGGGCGTCTCCGAGGAGCAGCGCCCGGAAACCCTGCGCGAGGCCGTTGGGTGTCGTCGTGTCCCGGGGATCGTCGCGGAATGCGGTGTTGAGTTCGGTCTCCCACCGGTCCAGTCGTGTGCTCCCGTCGCCGACGTCCCGGGCGAGTGCGGTGATCGCCTGCGGCCCGCCGATCTCCCGGAGTAGGTAGTTCCCGGCGGTGTTGTCGCTCTGCGTCAGCGCTGCTTCGGCGATCTGCCCCAACGTCATCGGGGTTCCGACCGCTGCGGCGGTGACCGGCGAGTTCTCGACGAGGTCGCCGGGTTCGATCACGACCGTCTTGTCGAGTGACGTCGATCCGTCCTCGGTCTTGCGCAGAACCGCCGCGGATGCGTAGGCCTTGAAGGTCGAGCACATCGCGAACCGTTCGTCGCCCCGGTGGCTGTAGACCTCGCCGGTCGCGGGATTGACGGCCGTCACTCCGATCCGGGTGGAGTACTGCGCCTCCAGGGCGTCGATCGTCGCGTCGAGGGGCCGCCGATCCGGCGCCGCAGCCACCGACGTGGTGGGCTGGGCCTGTTCCGCGGTGGCCGTGCACGCCCCGAGCAGCAGGGGCAGCGCCAGCGCGAGAGCGACGGCACCTCGGCGACCGGTGCGCCTGGGCTTCGGATGATTTCGGTGTGTGGGCATGGATCCAATGTCGGATGCGGACACTCATAGCGCAAAGACGAAAGCGGCGTCGTCGCGAGTCGGGTGCGCTATCACCCCAGTTCAGGACGACGTTTTATGCCAGGGAAACGGTGGCGTCGCCCGACGTGGGCGGTCGGAACTGGTTCAATGGTCGCCATGGACCTGCTCCGCCACCTCAGTTTCTTTGTCGCCGTTGCGGAGGAGGGACATTTCGGCAACGCCGCATCCCGGCTCGGGATGACGCAGCCGCCGCTGTCACAGGGAGTGCGGCGGCTCGAACAGCGACTCGGCGCGGAGCTGGTCCAGCGCAGTGCCCGCGGAGTCGGACTCACCGACGCCGGACGCCAATTGCTCCCGCGTGCGCGACTTCTCGTCGCCGACGCCGCCCGATTCGAGGACGAAGCGCACCGCATCGCCGGCGGTCGCGACGCGGTGGTGCGATGGGGTGTCCCGCACTCGGTGGCCGACGGTGTGGTGGTGCGGTGTGTCCGTGCCCTTCGCGACGCGGACGAGACCCGGCCCACCCGGGTGGTGACGACCACGGCGCCCACCACCGAACTCGTGGACGCCGTCCGTACGGGCAGTCTCGACGTCGCCGTGGTCGAGCATCCCGCGCTGCTCACCGGTCTCGACAGCGGGCCGGTGCTGAAGCTTCGGCGGTGGGTGGTGGTGCCGGACGACCACCCGGCCGCGGTCGCGAAGAAGGCACAGGTCCGGATGCTGCGCGGGCTGGCGTTGGCCATCGGTCCACGCTCGGACAATCCACCTGCCCACGACCTGTTCGTCGACTTGTGGCGGGTCCGGGGGCTGGACCCGGACATCGTGATCGCACCGGGTCCGCGAGAGATTCTCACGCACGTGGCCGCGGGCGGTCATTTCGGGGTGACGGCGACGGCACCGACGGTGATGCCGGGTGTGGCCTGGGTCGATCTGCTGCGCGAAGACCTCGCGCTGCGTCTGCGCATCGTCTGGCGATCGGGGACCGACGTCGCACCGTCCGCTGCCGCCCTCGACCGGGTGCTGCTGAGGGCAGATCGATGACCCCGCCGGCGGCGAAGCGGATCCGTGACGTCTTCGCCGACGCCGGGTGCACCGGATGGCTGCACGCCCGCCGCGTCGGGACCCCGACCGGCGACGCGGGTGACATCGCGGTCGGCGCGGACGACCTCGTGGTTCTGGCGTCGGTCTACAAACTTCCGCTACTCGTAGCCCTGTGCCGTGCTTTCGAATCCGGGGAGTTGTCGCCGACCGCGACCGTCCGGGTCAATCCGGCCGACTGCACTCCGGGGCCGACGGGGGTGTCGACGTTCCGTGATCCCGTCGTGCTGAGCTGGCGGGATCTGGCGATGTCGATGATGACCGTGTCCGACAACGCCGCCGCCGACCTCGTCCTCGGGCAGGTGGGACTGGCGAGCGTCGAGCGCACACTGTCCGAGCTGGGCATGACGAGCACGCGCATCCTCGGCGGCACAGCGGATGCGCACCGCAGCCTGGTGATCGACGCCCATGCGCACACCACCGCGGAAGCATTCGCGGCGCTGGCCGACAACGACGAGGCGTGGACCGTGTCCGCCTACGACCCGTCGTATGCGAGCGCGACGACTCCGCGGGAGATGACCTCGCTTCTCGACGCGATCTGGACCGGAAGGGCGGTGCCCGAGCCGCAGGGCGAGTTCGTCCGGCACGTGATGTCCGCGCAGATCTGGCAGCACCGCATCCGGTCCGGGTTCCCGTATTCCGAGGTGGACGTTGCCGGGAAGACCGGGACCATCGGCGCCATCCGCAACGAGGTGGCCGTCGTGACGTTTCCCGGTGAGATTCCCGTCGCGGTCGCCGTCTTCACCCGTGCCGCCCGAACCGACCCTGTACTACCGGTGGTCGACGCCGCGATCGGGCACGCCGCCCGGATCGCGGTGACCGAACTCCGCTCCGGCCGCGTCGACTGAGGTACTCAGCCCGGATAACGCCGGGGCGTGAACACCCTGGTCCCGTGTTCGTTCTCGACGACGGTCGTCATGGAGGAGCCCACGATGAGCAGGCACCGCATGTCGATCTCGGCTGGGTCGAGGTCCGCGAGCCGCACGACCCGCACCGACTCCTGCGCGCCGGCCACGTCGCGGCCGATGATCACCGGGGTGTCGGGGGAGCGGTGCTCGAGAACCAGGTCGCGCATCGCGGCGACCTGCCAGGTGCGCGACTTCGACGCCGGGTTGTAGACGGCGAAGGCCATGTCGGCGCTCGCAACCGCGGAGATGCGCTGCGCCACCACGTCCCACGGCTTGAGCCGGTCCGACAGCGACAGGACGGCGTAGTCGTGCCCGAGGGGCGCGCCGACCCGGCTCGCGACGGCGTTCGCGGCGGTCATGCCGGGTAGGACGCGCACGGGGACGCCGCGCCACTGCTCCTCGGCCGCGACTTCCAGCACCGCGGCGGCCATCGCGAACACACCCGGGTCGCCGGACGACACGACGGCGACGCGGGCGCCGTTCTTCGCCAGGTCGAGTGCCATCGCGGCGCGTTCGGCCTCGACGCGGTTGTCGCTGGAGTGGCGGCGCTGGCCGGGACGTTCGGGGACCCGGTCGATATAGGGGCCGTAGCCGACGAGGTCGGTGGCGAGCGACAGTTCGTGCTGCACTTCCGGTGTCGTCCATGCCTGATCACCGGGACCGAGCCCGACGACGACGAGTTCGCCCTGCGGTGCCGCGTCGTCGCGGCGGGCGTTCGACGGGCTGGGCACGATGGCGATCGAGAAGTAGGGGACGTCGCTGTCCGAGACGTCGTCGGCGGCGTCGATCTTCTGCCTGGTCGTGCTGGCCCGTTCGACGTACCACGTCTCGTCGATGCGGCCGGAGTCCTTCAACGCCTGCCGGACGGCCGGGTAGGTGCGTCCGAGCTTCAGGATTGCGGCGGCGTCGGTCTCCCGCAGGCGCCGCGTCAGCTCGCCGGGCGGCAGCGTTCCGGGCAGGACGGTCAGGATTTCCTCGCCCTCGACCAGCGGCATCGCCAGTGCGGCGGATGCGGCGCTGATCGACGTGACCCCGGGAATGACTTCCGCCTCGAAGCGCTGCGCCAACCTCTTGTGCATGTGCATGTAGGAGCTGTAGAACAGCGGGTCGCCCGCCGCGAGGAGCGCGACCGAACGGCCGGCGTCGAGGTGGGAGGCGAGTCGCTGCGACGCCTCCTCGTAGAACTCGTCCATCGCCCCCTGGTAGCCGCCGGGATGGTCGACGGTCTCGGTGGTGACGGGGTAGACGAGGTGCTCCTCGATCTGTCCCTCACACAGGTACGGCGCCGCGACCGCGCGGGAGATGCTCTTGCCGTGCTGGGCGCTGTGGAACGCCACCACATCGGCCTCGGCGATGACCCGCGCGGCCTTGACCGTCACCAGTTCCGGGTCACCCGGTCCGATGCCGACGCCCCACAGTTTGCCGGTCACGCGCTCTTCGGAGCTCATTCGACCTCGCTCGCAATCGCATTCAGTGCCGCAGCCGTGATGGCACTGCCACCCCGGCGGCCGCGGACCACCAGATAGTCGAGTCCGCCCGGGTGCTCGATCAACGCTTCCTTCGACTCCGCGGCACCGATGAAACCGACCGGACCGCCCACGATCGCGGCGGGCCGGGGTGCACCGGATTCGATCATGTCCAGCAGGTAGAACAAGGCGGTCGGGGCGTTGCCGATCGCGACGACGGCACCCTCGAGTTTGCTGCCCCACAATTCCAGCGCGGCCGCAGAGCGGGTGTTCCCGATCTGCTCCGCCAGCACCGGGACCCGGGGGTCGCGCAGGGTGCAGAGCACCTCGTTGTCTGCGGGGAGACGCTTCCGGGTGACGCCTGCCGCCACCATCTGCGCGTCGCACAGGATCGGGGCGCCGCCCGCCAGCGCCGCGCGGGCGGCCTTCACGACGCCGGGGGTGAACGCGACGTCGTCCACGAGGTCGACCTGACCGCTCGCGTGGATCATGCGGACCACGGCCTGTGAGACGTCCTCGGGAAAGGCACTGAGATCCGCCTCGGCGCGGATCGTGGCGAAGGACTGGCGGTAGATCTCCGCGCCGTCTCGGATGTACTCGATCATTCGCTCACGATAGAGGCACCGCGGTCACGGCTCCTCCACCCGGTAACCCGTCTCCGTGGCGACGACGTCGGCGACCTCCCCCTTGGGTCGCCCGCAGCACCGCTCGCAGCCCGACCAGTGCTGCCTGCCCTCCACCGGGAGTTCACCGCGCGCGACGGCATCCCGCGCGTCGGACCGCACGTCGGCGAGCGCCTTCTCGCATCCGGGCTGCCCGGTGCAGGCACTGACGTTCAGCCAGGGGGAGTTCTCGTCGAAGATCAGGCCCATCGGGGCGAGGACCCGGACGACCTGCTCGGCGGACCACTCGTCGAGATCGCACAGCAGCACCGATTTCCACGGCGTGACGACCACCGGCTTCTCGACGGCGGCGAGGAACTCCGCCAGCCGGGCGTCGAGGATCCCGAACGCGAGACCGCCGCCGAGGGTCACGTTGCCGTCCGGTTGGTCCAGCCATCCGATCGGTGCCCGATGCTCGTCGAACCCGCTCACCGGGTCGGCGGTCGGTGCGAGCGTCAATGCCGACAGGGTCCGTTCGACCCCGTCGGCGATCTCGGACAGCCGCCAGTGCTGATCACGCAATTCCAGGAAGACGCGGGCGGCGTCGAGGAGCACCGCCACCGATTCCGTCGTCGTGATCCGGGCGCCGCTGTCGCGACCGGCGAGAACCAGGGCGACCTCCGTCTCGCTGACCGCATGGACGCCGAAATCGCCGCCGAGCGCCGACACGTCGCCGCGCCCATCGTCGAGAGTGAACAGGGTGCGGCCGGGGAGGTCCGCCAACGCGGAGTCCGCGCACAACGTCCGGTCGAGTTCGTCGACCAGATCCCGCAGATCCGCGAGACCACCGATCCGGCCGGTCAGCGGCGAGACGAGGATGTTGCGGACCCGCTCGTGCGTCTCCGACGGCAGGAGACCTGCGTCGGCGAGGCGCCGGGCGAACTCCCGCGGGTCGCGGACCGCCCGCAGTTGCGCGTTGCCGCGGGAGGTCAGTTCGATCTCGCCGTTCCCGAGGTCGCGGGCCGATTCCGCGAGGGTCTGCAGCTGGGTGGAGGTCAGCACACCTCCGGGAAGGCGCACGCGCGCGAGCGCGCCGTCCGCGGCCTGGTGGACCTGCAGCGCGCCGGGGCATGCATCGGGGCGGGAACGGGAGTCGACCATGGTCCCAGGTTACGTCCGGCCCCGGGTAGCATCTCCAGCACTTGCGACAGCAGGAGAGGAAGCCGGTGAAAATCCGGCGCGGTCGCGCCACTGTGAGCTCGCCGAAACCGGTGGGCGAGCCAGACCCTCACCTGCCGTCCTCCGACCTACGGTTCCGCACAGAACCACTGCCACGGGGCGCGACACCCCCAGGAAGGCTCCACACGTGATCCTGCTGCTCTCCACCTCCGACACCGACCTGCTCAGCGCACGCGCCAGCGGGGCGGACTACCGCTGGGCCAACCCGGCACGGCTGCTGGTCGAGGAGGATCTGCCGGGACTGCTCGACGGCGCCGACCTGGTCGTGGTGCGCATCCTCGGCGGCCGCCGGGCGTGGGAAGAGGGCCTCGACGCGGTCCTGGCCAGCGGACTGCCCGTGGTGGTCCTCGGCGGCGAGCACGCCCCGGACGCCGAGCTGATGGAGTGCTCGACGGTCACCGCCGGTGTGTCGGCGGAGGCGCACAACTATCTCGCCGAGGGCGGCGCCGACAACCTCGCCCAACTGCACCACTTCCTGTCGGACACCGTGCTGCTGACCGGTCACGGTTTCGAGGCGCCTATCCACCTGCCGAGCTGGGGCGTCGCGCCGTTCGCTCCCGCTGCGAACCCGGACAGCCCCACGATCGCCGTTCTCTACTACCGCGCCCAGCACCTGGCCGGGAACACCCGCTACATCGAGGCGCTGTGCGACGCCGTCGACGCGGCGGGCGGCACCCCGCTGCCGATCTTCTGCGCGTCGCTGCGCACCGCCGAACCGGAGTTGCTGAACACTTTGCGCCGGGCGGACGCGATGGTGGTCACCGTGCTCGCCGCCGGCGGCACCAAGCCGGCCGGGGTCTCGGCAGGTGGCGACGACGAGGCGTGGGACGTCGCCGCGCTGGCCGCGCTGGACGTGCCGATCCTGCAGGGTCTGTGCCTGACCAGCAGCCGTGAGTCGTGGGAGTCCAACGACGACGGATTGTCGCCGCTCGACGTCGCCACCCAGGTCGCGGTCCCCGAGTTCGACGGTCGGCTGATCACGGTGCCGTTCTCGTTCAAGGAGATCGACGCCGACGGTCTCTCCACCTACGTTCCGGACGCCGAGCGCGCCTCCCGGGTGGCGGGCATCGCCGTCCGGCACGCCCGACTCCGGCACA
Organism: Rhodococcus sp. G6(2025); assembly: GCF_058628105.1. Taxonomy (NCBI): domain Bacteria; kingdom Bacillati; phylum Actinomycetota; class Actinomycetes; order Mycobacteriales; family Nocardiaceae; genus Rhodococcus; species Rhodococcus sp. G6(2025). Next base: position 4,180,011 of record NZ_CP179750.1, on the reverse strand, counting down.
TCCCCGCATCCGACCGCCGGATCGCTCTGATGCTGTCGGCGTACCCGACGAAGCACGCCCGCATCGGCAACGCCGTCGGTCTCGACACCCCGGCCAGTGCGATCCGGTTGCTCACCGAGATGCGGACCGCCGGATACGACCTCGGCCCGGCGGACGGGCCGGATTCCGTGCCGGGTCTCGCCGCCCAGGACGGCGACGCGCTGATCCATGCCCTCATCGCCGCCGGCGGACAGGACCCGGACTGGCTGACCGCGGAGCAGCTCGAGGGCAACCCGATCCGGATCTCCGCCGCCCGCTACCGCGAGTGGTTCTCGGCGCTGCCCGCGGAACTGCGCGAGGGCGTCGAGGAGCACTGGGGACCGGCGCCGGGCGAACTGTACGTCGACCGCTCGCAGGATCCTGCCGGTGAAATCGTGATCGCCGCAATGCAGTTCGGGAATCTCGTGCTGATGGTGCAGCCGCCGCGCGGGTTCGGGGAGAAGCCGGTCGCGATCTACCACGATCCGGACCTGCCACCGAGCCACCACTACCTCGCCGCCTACCGGTGGATCGCCGCGGACGCCGCCGCCGGCGGTTTCGGCGCCGACGCAGTCGTCCACCTCGGCAAGCACGGAAACCTCGAATGGCTGCCCGGCAAGACGCTCGGCATGTCCGCGTCGTGCGGCACCGACGCCGCGCTGGGCGACCTGCCGCTGATCTACCCGTTCCTGGTCAACGATCCGGGCGAGGGCACGCAGGCCAAGCGCCGCGCCCATGCGACGCTCGTCGATCACCTGATCCCGCCGATGGCCCGCGCCGAGAGCTACGGCGACATCTCACGACTCGAGCAGCTCCTCGACGAGCACTCGAACATCTCCGCGCTCGACCCGTCCAAGCTGCCTGCCATTCGCCAGCAGATCTGGACGCTGATGCGTGCCGCCAAGATGGATCACGACCTCGGACTCGAGGAGCGGCCCGACGAGGACGTGTTCGACGACATGCTGCTGCACGTCGACGGCTGGCTGTGCGAGATCAAGGACGTCCAGATCCGTGACGGCCTCCACATCCTCGGTGCGGCCCCCCGCGACGACGCCGAGGTCGAACTGGTGCTCGCGATGCTGCGCGCCCGGCAGATGTGGGGCGGCGAGCAGAACGTTCCCGGACTCCGGGAGGCGCTCGGCCTCAGCGAGGACGGCGACGAATCCCGCACCCGCGTAGACGACATCGAGCAGCAGGCGCACGCACTGGTGCAGGGGATGCACGACGCCGATTGGGAACCTGAGGCCGCCGACACCCTCACCGACGATGTCACCGTCGCGAAGATCCTGCGTTTCGCCGCCACCGAGGTGGTGCCCCGGCTTCGCGAGACCGACAACGAGATCGCCCAGGTGCTGCACGCGCTCGACGGCGGATTCATCGCCGCCGGGCCGAGCGGTTCGCCGCTGCGCGGGCTGATCAACGTGCTCCCGACAGGCCGCAACTTCTACTCCGTCGACCCGAAGGCCGTGCCGTCCCGGCTCGCCTGGGAAACCGGCCAGGCGATGGCCGAATCGTTGCTGGACCGCTACAAGTCCGATCACGGTGAGTGGCCGCGCTCGGTGGGCCTGTCCGTGTGGGGCACGTCCGCGATGCGCACCTCCGGCGACGACATCGCGGAGGTCTTCGCGCTCCTCGGTGTGCGCCCGGTGTGGGACGAGGCGAGCCGCCGCGTGGTGAACCTCGAGGTGATCGACCTCGAGGAACTCGGCCGGCCGCGCATCGACGTCACGGTCCGGATCAGTGGCTTCTTCCGGGACGCGTTCCCGCACGTCCTGGCGTTGCTGGACGACGCCGTCCGGCTCGTCGCCGCGTTGGACGAACCGGCGGAGAGCAACTTCGTCCGCGCCCACGCGCAAGCGGATCTCGCCGAGCACGGCGACGAACGGCGCGCGACCACCCGCATCTTCGGGTCGAAGCCGGGCACCTACGGGGCCGGGCTGCTGCAGCTGATCGACTCCAAGAGCTGGCGCGGCGACGCCGACCTCGCCGACGTGTACACCACGTGGGGTGGTTTCGCATACGGCCGCGGACTCGACGGTGCGCCCGCCGCCGACGACATGCGGACCGCGTACCGTCGAATCACCGTGGCGGCCAAGAACACCGACACCCGCGAACACGACATCGCCGATGCCGACGACTACTTCCAGTACCACGGCGGAATGGTCGCGACCGTGCGGGCGCTCACCGGAAAGTCACCCGAGGCGTACATCGGCGACAGCACCCGTCCGGAGTCTGTGCGCACCCGAACCCTGTCGGAGGAGACGTCCCGAGTGTTCCGCGCCCGCGTCGTGAACCCGCGGTGGCTCGAGGCGATGCGCCGCCACGGCTACAAGGGTGCGTTCGAGATGGCGGCCACCGTCGACTACCTGTTCGGATACGACGCCACCACCAACGTCGTCGCCGACTGGATGTACGAGAAACTCGCCGAGTCGTACGTGCTCGACGACCAGAACCGCAAGTTCATGGAACAGTCCAACCCGTGGGCCCTGCACGGCATCGCCGAACGCCTGCTCGAGGCGGCCGAGCGGGACATGTGGGAGCACCCCGACCAGCAGACCCTCGACGGCCTGCGGCAGGTGTATCTCGAGACCGAAGGCGAACTCGAAGGGGACTGACCCACCGTCCGGGCTTCGCGGTTCGGTCTAGCATGGGGCCGGTGACCACAGAATTCGACCGGGTGTCGTCCGCGAAGTATGTCCTGCTCACCACGTTTCGGAAAGACGGCACTCCGGTGGCGACGCCGCTCTGGGCCGCCGCCGACGGTGAGCGTCTGCTGATGTGGACGGTCACCGACTCCTACAAGGTCAAACGGATCCGCCGCAACCCGGAGGTGACGGTGGCTGCGTGCGATGCTCGCGGCAAGCCGAAGGGGCCCGAGGTTCCCGCCCGCGCCGTCATCCTCGACGCCACCGACACCGATCACACGCGGGACGTGATCGCCCGCAAGTACGGCATCCTCGGCTGGCTCACGATGAAAGGCAGCCTCCTGCGCCGAGGAAAGACCGGCACCATCGGGCTCGCCGTCACGGCCGACGACCGGTAGGCAGGGGCCGCCATCGAACCGAGAACGTGATCCGAACGCGGCGTCGTCGAACAGTCGGTTGCCGAAACCGTCCAGGCGGCGGGCAACAATAGGTCTCGTGATCGGCTGAACGAGCCAACGAGTTACGGTCACGAGTATGCCGAGAGAGACGCGCGACTCGGAGGAGCGTCCCTATGTCGTCGCTCATGTTGCGGTCGCCCTGGACGGGGCCACGACGGGCTTCGAGCCGGATGTGGGCCGGTTCTACGAACTCGCGGCGACCTGGAGAGAAGACGTGACCCTGGTGGGGGCGGACACGATGCTGGCGCAGGAGCAGGCGTTGGCTGCCGCTCCCCGCCCCGGCCCGCTCGAGGGCGGGCCGCTGCTGGCCGTTGTCGACAGCCGGGGACGCGTCGACGACTGGGTGTGGGAGGCGCTGCGGGACGTCGGACACTGGTCGGAGGTGCTCGCTTTGCACGCCGAGGCCACCCCGCCTCGCGGAGGTGGCCGACCGGTGCAGGAGTTGGTGACAGGTACCGAGCGTGTGGATCTGGCTGCTGCTCTGGAGATCCTCGGCGGGCGCGCCGGCGGCGAGGTCGTGCGGGTGGACAGCGGGGGTGCGCTGATCGGCGTCCTGCTCGGCGCTGGGTTGCTGGATGAGGTGAGCCTGCTCGTCCACCCCCGGCTGCCTGGTGTGCGGACACATCGTCTGTGGCACGGATCGGCACCGGCAGCGATCCGGTTCGACCTCATCGCGAGCCGTGCCTTCGAAGACGGCCTCGTCTGGCTCCGCTACCGGCCCGCGCGATGAGGGGGCGGGTCGCCTCTTCGCGGAACGGGTATGTGGCACCGCATCTTCGGTGACCGGTCAGGCGAGTGTGCGGAGATGGTCGGCGATCATGCGCTGAGCGGTGTCCGGGGTGTCGGTGTCGCCGAGCAGAACGTGCATCGCGGCGCCGTCGACAAGTGCGTGCAGGCGCATCGCCTCGGTGTCGACGTCGATGTCCGGCGCGATCAGGCCCCGTTGAGCGAGGCCGGTCAGGATCGCGGCGCAGGCACCGCGGAGCTGCCGTTGGGCGTCGAGGGCGATCTCCTTCAGCAGGGGATGGGCGGGGCTTTCCGCGACCAGGGCCAGGTTCACTTCCATTTCGCAGCGTCGGCGGTCGTCGAGGGGGAGGACTTCGTCCAGCACCGCGAGAGCGCGCTGCCACGGGTCGGTGATCGAGGCGTGGGTCTGTGCTCGTTCGCGGACACGCGTTGCGACGAGCCGCATCGAATAGGCGAGGAGTTCGGCCTTGCTGGCGAACACGTGTCGGAGCGATCCGCTCGAGATTCCGGCCTCCGCGGCAACATCCCGGACGGACACGGCGCCGATGCCCTCGCGTTGGATCACCCGCCACACGGCCTCGGCGATCTCCTGCTGCCGTCGGTCGTGGTCGATGAGCTTCGGCACTCTGCCATGTTAACACGACCGTGTTAGCATGAGCGCTTGCTAGCACGATCGTACTAACAAGTACTGGAGGGCTGAAGGCATGACGTCGCTGTCGAGTTCCCACCGCTATGCCGCGCTCGACGTCATGCGCGGTGCGGCCATCCTGGGCACTCTCGCCACCAACATCTGGATCTTCACCAACGTCGGGGGTCTGGTGGGGTATATCAACGGCACCGGACGAGCCACCGGCGGATGGGCCCCGGTGCAGGCGGTACTGCAGCAGTTCGCGCAGGGCAAGTTCCTCGGCCTGCTCACCATCATGTTCGGCATCGGACTGGTCGTTCAGCAGCGCTCCGCGCAGCGACGGGGCCGGCGGTGGCCGGGCGGCTACCCGTGGCGTGCGGGGCTGCTGATGCTCGACGGAGCACTGCATTTTCTGCTGTTCACCGAGTTCGACGTCCTGATCGGATACGCCCCCACCGGATTGATCGTCGCCTTCATCCTGACCACAGGCATTCGCGCGCAACGCGTCTGGGTGGCGTGTGCCGTGACCGTCCACGCGGCGATGCTCGGCCTCGTCGTCGCGGCATTGTCCTCGGCGCCCGCGCGGGAGCCCCAGCCGCTGTCACCGAACCCCTATGCGGACGGCAGCTTCTGGGATCTCGTCGTCTTCCGCGCCGACCACGTGTTGCTGTTCCGACTCGAGGTGCTCTTCATCTTGCCGCTGTCGATCGCCCTGTTCCTCGTCGGCGCACACCTCTACGGTGCGCGCGTCCTCGACCCGGACCGCGGCGACTTGCGTCGGCGCCTGATGGTCGCGGGCCTGGCAATCGCACTTCCGCTGGACTTCGCGCTCGGATTGTTCGGCGGAGACGTAGGCCTGATCCTCGGCAGGTACGGGACCGCTCCGGTGGTGGCGTTGGGGCTACTCGCCGCGATCGCGCACCGCTACGCCGACGGACGCGAACCCGGCCCGGCCGGTCGGGCGCTCTCGGGAGTCGGCCGCACTGCGCTCAGTTGCTATGTGCTGCAGAACATCCTGTGCTCGATCGTCTGCTACGGCTGGGGATTCGGCCTCGCGGCCCGGTTGAACGGCGCCACCGTCGTTCCGGCGACCATCGTGTTGTTCGGTGCCGTCTCGGCGACGCTGATCGTCGTGTCACGCCTGTGGTTGCGGCGGTTCGATCGGGGGCCACTCGAATGGCTCACACACCGGGGCTACCAGCGTCTCACCCGGGCGGACAGGAACGGTGTCACCGCGCCAGTAGCGTCGTCCATTCCTTGAACTCGAGGGCGTACGACGGTGCGGGCGTCGTCACGGAGGGGCACGGCTGTCGCCGAGTCGCCAACTCCACCAACGACTTCGCTGCCCGCATCACGCTGACGTGGTGATGCCGGGAGACGTCGAGCAATTCCTCGAATGCCTCGGCGTCGCCGTAACCGCGGGTGGCGATGAGGATGCCTTTCGCGGTGGCGAGAACCTCGCGTCCGTCGGGGTGACGGTGCGGAATCGGATGTGCGGGCGGTGCGGCCTCGAGTACGTCGTTCGACACGGTGATCTCCTGGGTTGTGGTGCTTCGCTGATGTCTGGGCGCGGTCATACCGCTGCCACCATCAGTGCCGTGGCGAGGGCGACGATCAGTCCTCCTGTCGCGGCGGCGAGAACTGAACCGGTGATGATGCCGATTCCGGTGGCGCAGACGAGGCAGACGAACGTCGTCAGTGCCACGTCGGCGAGAGCGAACCGTCTCGTGACCTTGGTGTGGTCGTGGAGCAGTTCGCGGGTGGTGGTATCGGAGTGCATGAAACCTCCTGGTCAGACGGGCAAGGGACGTACTCGGCGCATGCGCCGGCCACGCGGCGCTACGGTGAGTTTCGGCCCCGTTCTCTGGAGACCTGAATATGACATGCGCGGCGAAACTGCTCTGGAGTGAGCAATCTCATATGCGCGATGTCTGCAGCATTTATAACGGAAACAGTACGGGCTGTCACCTAGACGAGCGTCCGCATAGGATCCGCGACTCAGAGCGCCTTGCTGACCGACGACATGTGGAAGTCCGGGACACGCAACGGCGGCATCGCGGTTCGGGTGAACCAGTCCTTCCATTCCCGGGGCAGCGTCCGCTCGGTGGCTCCGCCCTGGGTGACCCTCCGCAGCAGGTCGAGGGGGCTCTCGTTGAACCGGAAGTTGTTCACGGCGCCCGTGACCTTCCCGTTCTCGACGAGGTAGACACCGTCCCGCGTCAGTCCCGTGAGCAGCAGGGTGGCGGGGTCGACCTCCCGGATGTACCAGAGGGTGGTCAGCAGCAGCCCGCGTTCGGTCTCGGCCACCATCTGATCGAGTGACACCGAGCCGCCGGCGTCGAGGATCAGGTTGTCGCCGGGCACGGTCACGTCGGCGCCGAATTCCTTCGCCGCCGCCCGCGGGTACGCGAGCGCATTGACGGTGCCGTCACGGATCCAGTCGACCCGGCCCGCGTCCATCCCGTTGTCGAAGATGGACACCGATTCGGACGACGACCCGGTGACGACGAACGGTGTGTATTCCACGCCGAGCGCGGCCGGATCGGAGTAGAGGGTGAGGGGCAGCGCACTCAGCTTCTCCCCGATGCGGGTGCCCCCGGGCGCCGACAGGGCGGAGTGCCCTTCTTCCGCGGCCCGGCCCTCCATGGTCCACATGAGGTAGATCATGAGGTCCGCGACCGCGGACGGCGGCAGGATCGTCTCGTAACGGCCGGCGGGCAACTCCACCCGGTTGCGGGCCCAGTCGAGGCGCGTCGACAGGTCCTGGAGCAACTTCACGCTGGCCACATCCGTGAAGTCCTTGGTGCTGGTGCCCACCCAGGCGCTGGCGTCGCCGCGTTTGCCGTTGATCTCGACCGACCCGGTCGGCTGGGCGAACCGGCGCCGGATCCCGGTCGACGTGCCCAGCCAGGTGGTGTGCAGCTGGTGGTGGGCGAAACCGTAGAGCTGGTCGCTGCCGTCGAAGCCCATGCTCAGATCCTGGGCGAGCTGTTCGAACGCGCCGATCTCGGTGCGCTCCGCCGAGTCGTCCCACCGCTCGTCGGTGTCGGTGCCGGTGAGCAGCGGCATCGCGTCCGATGCGGGTGTGGCTGCGCGGGCGGCGATTTCGGCCGAGCGGACCACGCCGTCGATGTCGGCGGCGTCGACGGAGGCGGACGTGACGATGCCGACCCTCGCGTCCTCGCCGGCCCGGACGATCGAGATGACGGTCCAGCTGCGCGACGTGGACACCCCGTTGGTGGTCATCGAGTTGCCTGCCCACCGCAGGGACGCCTCGCTGGCATCGGTGACGATCACGATGGTCTCGTCCACGGTGGCCCGGGCGAGGACCTGCTCCACGAGTTGCTGCGGTGCGATCATCGGCCGCCTTCCGTCCGAGTGTTCAGTACGTTGACGCCGCGGAAGAGTGCCGACGGGCAGCCGTGGCTGACGGCCGCGACCTGGCCGGGTTGCGCCTTGCCGCAGTTGAAGGCGCCGCCGAGCTGCCAGGTGGAGCGGCCGCCGACGGCCTCCATCGAACCCCAGAAGTCCGTGGTCGTCGCCTGGTACGCGACGTCGCGGAGTTGCCCGTCGAGCTTCCCGCCGCGGATGCGGTAGAACCGCTGACCGGTGAACTGGAAGTTGTAGCGCTGCATGTCGATCGACCAGGACTTGTCGCCGACGACGTAGATTCCGTCCTCCACACCGGAGATCAGGTCGTCGGTGCTGCGGTCGGTGTCGGGATCGGGCTGCAACGACACGTTGGCCATCCGCTGAATGGGGACGTGATGCGGCGAGTCGGCGTACGAGCAGCCGTTGGAACGCGCCAGCCCGAGCCGGGGCGCGAACGCCCGGTCCAGCTGGTAGCCGACGAGAATCCCGTCGGCCACCAGGTCCCAGGACTGGGTTTCGACGCCTTCGTCGTCGTAGCCGATCGTGGCGAGACCGTGCCGCTCGGTGCGGTCCGCGGTCACGTGCATGATCGGCGTCCCGTAGCGCAGCGTGCCGAGCTTGTCGGGGGTGGCGAACGACGTGCCGGCGTACGCGGCCTCGTAGCCGATGGCGCGGTCGTACTCGGTGGCGTGCCCGACGGATTCGTGGATCGTCAGCCACAGGTTCGTCGGGTCGATCACCAGGTCGGTGGGGCCGGGTACCACGGTGGGGGCCTTCACCTTCTCGGCCAGCAGGTCCGGGATCCGGGTGAGTTCGTCGGTCCAGTTCCACACCCCGTCGCCGGCGACGTACTCCCATCCGCGGCCGACAGGGGGAGCGAGGGTGCGCATCGTCTCGAAGACGCCGGCCGACTGGTCGACGGTGGTGGCTTCGAGTTGCGGATGCAGCCGCACCCGCTGCTGCACGATGGACGATCCGGCGAGATCGGCGTAGAACGTCTGCTCCTTCACCTGCAGGCATCCGGCGGTGACGTGGTCGACGCCGTCGGATCCGAGTAGCCTGCGGGAGTATTCACCGAGCAGCGAGATCTTGTCCGAGGCGGGAACTTCGAACGGATCGACGTCGTAATCGGACACCCAGTGGACATCCGTGTGCACCGGTTCGGCGGCGAGTTCGACGTGCTCCCGGTTCAGTCCACGCAACGCCCGGGCGACCGCGACGGCCTGTTCCGCGGTCGCGGCGGCGGTCGCCGGCGTCAGCTCGGCATGCGAGGCGAAACCCCAGGTGCCGTCGACGACGACACGCACCGCGAAGCCGAGTTCGCTGGTGTCCACCGCCGACTGCACCTCACCGTCGCGCAGCCGCAGCGACTGGCTGGTCAGCCGATGCACGCGCAGGTCGGCGTGCGACGCACCCGCCGCGCGGGCAGCGGCGAGTGCCGCGTCCGCCAGCGAACGCAGGGGGAGGGCAAGGAATTCCGGATCAACCTGTCGTGGAGCCGTCACCTGGACCACCGTAGTCGGTCGCTCAGCCGAATTGCTGCCAACCCAACCGGATCACCATCGCGATCACCACGATCAGCAGGGTGATCCGGACGAATCCGGCGCCCTTGCTCAAGGCCATTCGCGAACCGATGACCGCGCCGATCACGTTGCAGACAGCCATACCCAGACCGAGTGCCCACAGCACGTGGCCGGTGGCGGCGAAGAACACCAGCGCACCGAGATTCGATCCCAGATTGATCACCTTCGCCATCGCCGCGCTGCGCACGAACTCCGTGCCGAGGAACGTGGCGAAGCTGATGATGAGGAATGTTCCGGTGCCCGGCCCGAACAGGCCGTCGTAGAAACCGAGGAGCCCGGCAGACAGCAGGACGACTGCGACGACCTTCCGCCGTGTCGGCGGATCCTTCGCCAGCGTGGTCCCGAGCTGCGGACGGATCGTCACGAAGACGGCGACGCCGACGAGTACCGCCATGATGAGCGGGATGAAGACGTCCTTGTCGATGCGCGACACCGTTGCCGCGCCGAGCGCGGACGCCACCGCCGCGAGTAGGCCGGCGGGAACCAGCAGCCGCCAGTTCATGGGGATCCGGCGCGCGAACGTGACGACGGCGGCGGAGGTGCCGGTGAACGCGGTGAGCTTGTTGGTGGCCAGCGCCGCCTGCGGCGTCAGCTGCGGTGCGACGAGAAACAGTGCGGGAATGAGGATCAGTCCGCCGCCGCCGACGACGGCGTCCACCCACCCGGCGGCCGTCGCGGCGGTGAGAAGAAGCGCCCAGTCACCCACATTCATGGTGCAGACTCAACCACACCCACCCTGAGGTACTTACGCTGTGCACATGCGGAGGTTCAGTCTGTGGCTGCGAGGAAAGCCGACGGTTGCGGACTCGATGTTGGCGGCGATCCTGTTCACCCTCGAGGTGTTCGTGTTCACCGCGTCGGGAGACCGCTCGCCGTGGGTGCAGCTGGTCATGGGTTTCCTGCTGTGCCTGCCGATCGCGTGGCGTCGCAAGTACCCGCGGGCGGCGGCCGGTGCCGTTCTGGTGACGTCGATCACGATCACCTTCATCAGTTATTCGATCGGTGACCTCGACGCCGAACATCCCGGTCTGCTGGCCCTTGCCGTTGCCCTCTATACGCTCGTCGCCTACGTCGACCGCCGCACGGCCGCGGTGTACGCGGTGGGCCTCGCCGTCGATTCGGCCCTGTCGATCTGGTTGCTGGAACAGGAACTGGTGGCGGCCGGACTGTTTTTCGTCCTCGTCTTCGCGCTCTCCTGGATCACAGCGGAGTTCCTCGGCGCCCGCCGGGCCTACGACGAGGAGGTCGCCGCACGCCTCGTCGTCGCCGACTACGACCGGGATCGCCGCGCCGAGGACGCGGTGGCCGCCGAGCGGACCCGGATCGCCCGGGAACTGCACGACGTGGTCGCGCACGCCGTGAGCGTGATGATCGTGCAGGCCGACGGCGCGTCCTACGCCCTGAAGACCAACCCCGACATCGCGAAGCAGGCGCTCACCAACATCGCGAGCACCGGGCGGGAGGCCCTGGCGGAACTGCGGCGCACCGTCTCGCTGTTGCGCACCGAACCGGCGACCGACGACATGCCCCAGCACGGCACGGCCGGCCTCGCCCGAGTGGTCGACATGATGCGCAGCGCCGGCCTGCCCGTGGAACTCGAACTGACGGGGGAGCTGGACGACATCAGCCCCGCGGTCAGCCTCGGCGTCCACCGGCTGGTCCAGGAATCGCTGACGAATGTGCTGCGGCACGCCGGGGAACGTCCGCGCGCGAAAGTGCGGGTGCGGCGCCGCGAGACGGACGTGCTCGTCGAGATCACCGACAACGGCAACTCGTCCGGACAGTTCTCGCTCGGGTCGGGCAACGGGCTGCTCGGCATGCGAGAGCGGGTCGCCGTCCTGCACGGCACCCTCGAGGCGGGACGGCAGACCGACGGCAGTTGGCGGGTCACCGCGGAGTTGCCGCTCGAGCTGGAGGACTGAGCGGCCCCGGTCACTCCGTCTCCGGTGGCGCTGCTTCCTCCGGCTGGTCGAGGACGCTGACGGTGACGCCGTAGGGGAGGAACCGCACCGACCGGTGGGGATCCGTGTTGTGCTTGTGCGCGCGGAGCGCATCGAGTTCGGTGGCATACACCTGCTCGACACGTGCGACGCCCTCGTCGTCGAGCGTGTAGATCGCCCACACACCGTCACCGGTCTCGCCGGCGGTTTCCGGCTTCGACGCGCCGCGCGGCGAGCGGGCGAAGTCCGCGAACACGCCCGTCCACGGAATCTGAGAATCCGCCTGGTCCAGGAACCTGACGATCCGGTCCTTGACGCCCTGCAATTCCTCGCCGGCCTCACGGATCACGCGGTCGAGATCGTCGGGGTCGAACCCGAACGGCCTGTTGTCGCCCATCACTGTCTCCTGACTTCGGCGGGACATCTCCAGTGTGGCCGCGGATGCCGATCGGCGCCACGACGGTCCGCCGATCGGCATCCGCGGCCACCGAACAGGGCCTCCTCCCGCGGGACCTCAGGCGTCCGGTGCGGTGTAGACGCGATCACCGCCCACATAGGTCAGGACCGCCCGGCTCCCGCCGATCTCGTCGGCAGTTCCCGTGAACGGGTCCCGGTCGAGGACTACCAGGTCGGCGAGCTTGCCCACCTCGATGCTCCCCGTGTCGTCGAGGTGGTTCACGTACGCGGACCCGGCGGTGTAAGCGGTCAGTGCGGCCGTGAGGTCGATTCGTTGCTCCGGGAGGAACACCGGGCGGCCTTGCCCGTCCCGGCCCGGCAGCACGCGATTGACCGCGACGTGGATGCCGTGGATCGGGTCGGCGCTGCTGACCGGCCAGTCGCTGCCGGCCGCCAGCGTTGCGCCCGAGCGCAGCAGGGAACCGAAGGGGTACTGCCGGCGGGAGCGTTCGTCCCCGAGGAAGGGGATGGTGAGTTCGTCCATCTGCGGTTCGTGGGCTGCCCACAGCGGTTGCATGTTGGCCGTGACGCCGAGCGCGCGGAAGCGCGGGATGTCGTCCGGGTCCACGACCTGAAGGTGGGCGAGGTGCGGCCGGGTGTCGCGGAATCCGTTCGCCGTCCGAGCGGCGTCGACCGCGTCGAGCGCGTCGCGCACGGCCCGGTCGCCGAGCGCGTGGAAGTGCACCTGAAAGCCGAGGGCGTCGAGCTCGGTGACGTACCCGCGCAGCGCGTCCGGGTCGACGAAGCTGGTGCCGGAATGGGCTGTCGCGCAGCCGCATCCATCCAGATACGGGGAGATCATGGCCGCGGTGCGGGATTCGGCGACACCGTCGAGCATGATCTTCACGGTGTCGGCCCGCATCCTCCCGACGCGGAGACGGGAACGTCGCCGGAGCAGGTCGGGGATCTGCTCGGCGCCCCGATCGCGATCCCACCACAAGGCGCCCGCCACCCGCGCAGTGAGGGACCCGTCGCCGGCCGCGGTCAGGTAGGCGTCCGAGACGTCCGAGATCCCGGAGGTGTCGCCGAGTAGCGCGTCCTGCCAGGCGGTGATGCCGAGCGCATGCAGGTGCTGCTGGGCATGGAGCAGGGCCTTCAGTCGGTCGTCGGGCGTGTGCTGCGGGGTGTGGCAGCCGACCAACTCCATCGCAGACTCCTGGAGCATGCCGGTCGGCACGCCGTCGGCGTCGCGTTCGATACGTCCGCCGACGGGGTCGGGGGTGTCTCGGGTGATGCCCGCAATGTCCAGGGCTCTCGTGTTGGCCCAAGCCCCGTGGTGGTCGCGGTTGGGCAGAAACACCGGCCGATCCCGCACGACGGTGTCGAGGAGTTGCGCGGTGGGTGTCCCCCCGTCGAACGCCTCCATCGACCACCCGCCGCCGACGATCCACGGCAACTCCGGGTGTGCGTCGGCGTAGCTGCGGATGACGGCGAGGGTGGCGGCGGCATCGCTGACGCCGGTGAGGTTGCACCGGGCGTACTCGAGTCCGGCCACCACGGGATGGATGTGCGCGTCCTGGAAGCCGGGGAGCAGCAGCCTGCCGGTGAGGTCGACGACCTCGGTGCGGGTGCCGATCAACTCCCGGACCTCGTCGTGGCCGACAGCCGATATCCGGCCACGGGTGACCGCGACCGTCGTGGCGCGGCTGCGGGCCGGGTCCAGGGTGGCAATCGATCCGCCGGTGAAGACCAGATCTGCGGGTTCTGCTGACATCGAAAATCTCCTGTCGGGAAGTGATTTCGTCGGTGGTCGGATCAGGTCGCGTCGCGCTGATCAGGAACGGGTGGTCACGAGAACCTCGCTGGGTGCACCGAGCAGGTCGGCGGCGTCGGCATCTGTTCCGCGTCCGGTGACGAAGTAGGGCGACCGCCGGACCCACTTCGCGTGCGCGGCCACCACCAGCCCCGAGATCAGGATGAGGACCGGGAACAGCAGCTGAAACCAACCGTTGGTCGCGCTGAACTCGAGATGATCTGCCGAGGTGTAGAAGATCCAGCCCAGGTAACCGCCCAACGCCAGCAACACCAGGGCGCTGACGGCGGGAAACACGACCGCGCGCAGTCCCTCCCACGGACGTTCGCGCAGGAGTCCGCGGAACCGGACGGCGGCGGCGAGCGCCGTCAGGCCGTACCACAGGGCGACCACCAGACCGATCGAACTGATGCCCGCACCGAGAAGGTCGCTGAGCTTGGGGATGACCGTGGCCAGCAGTGCGACCACGGCGGAGATGCCGCCGAGCAGCACGGTTCCGGCCGCCGGGGTTCCATAGCGGGAATGGATGCGGTTCCACACCGGGCCGAGCGTGCGGTCCCGGCCCATCGCGAACAGTCCACGCGCGCTGGGTATCACGGTGGCCTGGAGCGAGGCGACGACGGAGAACATCAGCGCCACCACGGGGAGCGCGGCCAGCGGCTGACGGGCGAGTGCCTCGCCGAGGAACGCGAGCCCGACGGTCCCGTTGTCCGCCAGTTCCGTGGGGGTGAGGACGCGCTGGAAGGCCACCGCACCGAGCAGGAACAAGCCGAGGACCAGGAAGACGGTGATCACGCCGGCGCGGGACGCATCGCGCGGATCGCGCACCTCCTCGCTCACACTGAACGCCGCTTCGAAACCCCAGTAGAAGAAGACCGCGATCACCATGCCCTCGGCGAGCACGGCGAACGACGGAATCGCGAAGGGATTGAACCAGGACAGGGAGAACGGCTGGCTCCCGGCAAACAGTCCATACGTGCAGAAGCCGATCAACACGACGTACTCGAAGACGAGGAGATACTTCTGCAGCCGTGCCGCGACCGCGACGCCGCGGACGGCGGTGAAGGTCACCGCACCGAGGATCGTCAGCCCCAAGATCGTCGACTGCAGCGTGGAGTCGGGATCGAGAGCGAGCCCGCCGATGCCGTGCAGGCCGGCCATGCCGGCGAGTTGCAGGATCGCCGACCCGGCGATCGCGGTGGTGTAGGCCATGAACACGACCACGGCGACGATGGCCATCCACCCGGTGAGGAAACCCAGCCACGGACTGAGACTGCGGCCCACCCAGACGTAGCTGTTGCCGCAATTGGGTTCGACCCGGTTGAGCCGGGCGTATCCGCTGGCAATTCCCAGAATCGGGACGAACGCCAGTAACAGCACCACCGGCATCTGGAGACCGACCACGGCGGCGATGACCCCCAAACCGACACCGATGCTGGTCGTCGCCGCGGTACTCGAGGCGGCGATCGCAACTCCGTCCATGACGCCGAGGGATTTGCGGAGGGACGTCGCCCTCGGCGCGTCCGCCGCGCCGTTGTTCACTGCTGCCATGTGTGCGTCGCTTTCGCTGGAGGTGGAGAGGGACGAGAGGCCACGCGCCGGTCCGGTGTCTCGTGCCCGCGGCCTGGGGCTTCGCTCCCTGCCTGTGACATGCAACACCGTCGCCGTTTACACCGTCAACGGTGTTGGCATAAGCTTCGGCCGACGGAAGGATCCCGGAATGGCGAAGCAGGTGGTCTCGGACTCGGCCCGGAAGAGGCGCAGGCCGACGAAGCAGGGTGGAGTTCTCTCGGAGCAGCTGATCATGGAGACGGCACTGCGGTTGCTGCGGCACCACGGCAGCGCGGGCCTGTCCGTCCGCCGCCTCGGTGCTGCGCTCGGGGCAGACCCCAGCACCCTGTACCGGTACTTCCGCGGCATCGACGACCTCACGTTGGCGATCGCCGACGAGCTGATCGGCCGGTCGTTCCGCGGGTGGGAACCCACCGGAGACTGGTGGCGCGACTTGCACTCCCTCGGAATACGTTCGCATGCAGCGTATCTGGACCACCCCCAGGCGGCAGTCCTGTCGGCCAGCCGTGTCAGCGGTCGCACCTCGGAGAAAGCGGCCGTCGACACGATCCTCGGGATACTGCGCGAGGCGGGGTTCCCCGACGGCGCAGCGGTGCGCCTCTACCGTGCGTTCGTCGATCAGATGCTGGCGTTCGCCGCCCTCGACGGAGCCGAACTCGCACTGCCCGAGGACGTCCGTGAGTCCGACCGGCAACTGTGGCGATCGTCCTACGCGCAACTGCCGGCCGAGACGCACCCGCACATCGCCGCGACCGCGGGCCTGCTCGTCGACCTCTCCGACCGCAGCGCCTATCCCGACGCACTCGAACTGCTCCTCGACGGCGCGCGCGCACTGCTTCACCGACTCGACGCGAAGCGAGGATCGGCAACCTCGTGACCTGGCAGGCGGGTCGTAGAATCCATGGAAGGAGAACCCGATGGACCCGCACCTTCGCAACGCACGGACCACCGATCTGCCGCCGCCGGCGCTGGACGGCGAGCTGCGGTTCGATCAAGCGACGCGAGAACGGGCCGCCGACGATTTCGGGCACCTCGTGCACACGGAACCGGAGTCCGTCCTGCTACCGGGATCCACCGACGACGTCGCTGCGACGATCCGCTGGGCCGCGAAGCGGGGCCGCACGTTCGCCGCGCAGGGGCAGCGCCACTCGGTGTGGGGACGATCCGGAGCCCGGAACGGCATCGTGGCCGCCATGTCGACGCGGCACTCCGTCGGCCGGGCGGCGAGCGACCGGATCGTCGTCGGCGCGGGCGCGACGTGGCGCGAGGTGCTCGCCGCGACGCTGCCGCGGGGACAGACCCCGCCCGTGCTCACCGACTACCTCGACCTGTCGGTCGGCGGGACACTCGTCGTCGGGGGCGTGGGCGTCACGACCTCGCGGTACGGCGTCCAGAGCGACAACGTCATCTCGATGGACGTGGTGACCGGCACGGGGCAGACGATCACCTGTTCGGCACAGAGCCACTCGGACCTGTTCGACGCGGTGCGGGCAGGGCTCGGCCAGGTGGGCGGTGATCACCGAGGCGACGCTCGAACTCGTCGCGGCACCCGAGCAGGTGCGCAGGTTCGTGCTGGTCTACCCGAACCTGGCGGGGATGCTGAAGGACGCGCGCCTCCTGTCCGCGGGCGCCGGCTTCGACGCGGTGCAGGGCGCGATCCTGGCAGCACCGACCGGTGAGCTCTCGTTCCAGCTGGACGTGGCGAAGTTCTTCACCGGGAGCCCGCCGGACGACGACCTCCTGCTCGCCGGACTGTCCGACGACCCCGCCGGACGGATGCCCGGCACGATTGCGTACGTCGACTACCTCGAGCGGCTGGCCGGGCTGGAAGCGGCGTTGCGGGACAACGGCCAGTGGTTCCACCCGCACCCCTGGATCACCACCTTCATCGGAGACTCGCACGTCGAGTCGGTGGTCGACGACGAGCTGGGCAGGCTTGACCCTGCGACCGACCTCGGCAAGTTCGGTCAGATCGTGCTGTCGCCGATCCGCACCGGAGCGATCACCAGTCCACTGCTGCGGACACCCTCGGAGGGCCTGTGTTTCGCGTTCAACTTCGTCCGGGTGCCGACGACCGCCGACCTCGGCGACGCCAACAGGCTCGTGGACTCCAACAGGGCCGCGTACGACCGCGTCCGCAACGCCGGCGGCGCGCTCTACCCGGTGAGCGCGGTCCCCATGTCCCCCGAAGACTGGCGCCGGCATTTCGGGTCCGCGTTCCACCGCCTCGACGAGGCCAAACGGAGGTTCGACCCGGATCACGTCCTCACCCCCGGCTACGACGTGTTCGAGGGCGTCAGCCGCCGGCGAGCGGCACCAGGATGAAGTGACCGGCTCCGCGGGCAGCGGAGAAGACGTCCCAGGACATCGGACCGCCGGGACCACGGCCGTCCTCGTACCGGAGATCGAACGCGGGATTCACGGGTGCGAGCCGGTAGTCGAAGAAGGCGTAGTTGGCGCGCAGCAACGTTCGCGCCGGTTCCGTGGCCTCCGCGAGACGGGGCACCAACCGGTCCTCGACCACCAATCCGCGGTCGGAGAACTCGTCGACGATCACACACTCACAGAAGTAGGCGAGGGTCCCGATCTCACCGGGGGATCGCACCGGCGCCTCCCCGACGAGTGTCCCGACCGCCCGGCCGACCCGTTCGTAGTCCTGCGCGCTCGCCCAGTTACCGAAGATGGGGGGTGCCTCCCACGGGAGACCGCTCTCGACGTCGTAGTACACGGCGCCGACTCCCAGCACGGCGAGGAGGCCGGCCAAAGTGCCTGCGGCGGCGCGGTACGGGGTGCCGCGCGCGGCGCTCCAGTGGATGCCGGCGGCGAGGACGGCGAACATCGCCAGCGTGGTCGCCGGCGCCACGTAGTACCAGTGGTACGGCACGGTGTCGAGCACGACGTAGGCGACGTAGTAGAGGGCGCCGGACAAGCCGAGCGCGAGCAGCGGCACGGGGACGGGCACCGGTCGCTTCCAGGGTCTGGCGTACGAGGCGAGCGCGACGAGAATCAGCACGAGCGCGAGGACCGCGGGACCGAATGCCGCCACGGTCCGCCACGGGTTGGACTCGAAGTACATGATCGGGCCGGTGAGGTAGTTGTAGCCGCCCACGTCGGAGGCCTGGCCCTGCTTGATCAGGAAGGTGTCGGGCAGCGCCGAACCGAGGACGACCCAGCTGAACAGGTACCACGGCCCTGCGATCGCGGCGAAGCCGGCGAGGGCGCGCCGCAGTTGCGTGCGAATCGCCGGTGACAGGGCAGCGATGACCACGACGAAAACGAGCAGGTCCAGACGTACCAGCGCCGCCATCCCCGCGGCCGCACCGAACCAGGCGGCCCTGCCCTCGAGCGCGAACCACACCATCACCGCGACGGCCGCCGGGATCAGCAGCACCTCGAGCCCGACCGCGGACAACACGAACGGGTTGAACACCACCAGCGCGCCGGCGAGTACCGCCCACCCGGTCCCGATGCCGAGCCGCCGGCACATCCGCGCCAGTACCCAGCCCAACAGGGCGGTGACCGCGACGTTGAGCATTCCGAGTGCCAACAGGGGGTCGCCCGGGCCCCACAACCGGGTCAGGAACGTCAGTGCCCCGAGCGCGAGCACGTTGAGCGGGGACGTCGACGTGTTCGCGGTCAGGCCGTGGACGATCGCCCACTCCCCGTGGACGGCGAGGTTCCTGGCGGCCGACAAACTGATGTAGGCATCGTCCGTCAGGCTGCCGGAGACGATCCAGAACAACACGGCGGCCAACACCGCGCCGGACGCGGCGAGGATCATCGGCGCCCGGAACGGTCTCGGTACCGGTGGCGGGGCAGACCGCTCGAGCGGTTCGTTCAGCAATCCTGTGGACACCGCGACATCCTAGAGAGGGGAGCCGCGACTGCTGCTGGCAGCCGCCGAATTCGACGGCCGCACGGTCCCGGTCGCCGGAAAGGTCGTACCGCGCGCACGCGCTGGTGCCCGCCGACTGTTTAGTCATTCGACAAGGCGGGAAATCGACGCCCCAGGGTCGGAAGCGTCACCGGTGGCACCACCGGCCCAGGTTCCGCGGGTTGAGCCCCCAGGTCGCGGGACCGCCCCGGGCTTTTTTATCGGCTGCGCCGCTCGTGAGCGGTGAGCAGCAGAGCGTCGAAACGGTCGCGAAACGAAGTGGGCGCGCGGATGTCGTCGCCGAACGCGAGAACGAGTTGCTCGGCGATCACGCGGATCTTCGTGTTCGTCTCCTGTGACCGCCACGTCAGGAGGTCGAAGGCGGCGTCGGCGGAGAGGGAGTAGACGAGCATCAGCGCACCCTTGGCCTGTTCGATGATCGCCCGCGAACGGACGACGTCGGCCTCGTCGAGCAAGCGCGGGTTGTTCCAGACGTCGTCGGTCCTGTCCTGCCACACGAGCACGACGAAGCGGGTGTCCGCGGACGTGAACGTGGAGGCGAACCCGTGCGCCCACAGCCAGTTCCCGTTCCTGTGCCGGATGCGGGCATACCCGGCGTGGGCGGTGCCGGTGTCGAGGACACCTCGGACCAGGCCGAACCACCGCGGCGCATCCGACGGGTGCATCAATCCCGCGAGGTCCACACGATCGAATTCGTCCAATCGGTATCCGACGAAGTCGGCGAGGGCGGGGTTCGTCAACACCAGTTGCCGTCGGTCGTCATAGACGCTGACCGGGCGTGGAAGAGAGACCACCAGCGAGGTGAACGCGTCCTGGCCGAGGCTGTCGGCCGGTGCGAGGGGGAACCCGGGCATGCGTACTTCCTTCGATGTTTCGCCCCGACGACGACTGGTACAGCGATCATCGCGGCGTGCGCAGAACGATCCGCTAGAGGTATTCGGAGCCGAGCCCCGTTCGGCTGGGTGTGACGTGCGTCCTACTCGCTGAATTCGCCCATCGCGGGCGTCCATCCGCGGATCTGCACGTTCTGCACCAGATTCTCCTGGGCGAACGGATCCTGCGTGAAGAGGCGTGCGACGGCGTCCTCGTCCTCGGCGTCGACGATGAACAGCGCACCGTGGCCGTCGGCGAGGGGGCCGGTCGAGCGCATGACCTTGCGTCGGACCAGTTCGGTGAGCCACCCACGATGCTGTGTCCGGTGGTCGTCGCGGAGGGACGACGTCTCGGGGCTGTACGTGTATTCCACGACGAACAGGGCCATGAGGTTCTCGTTCAACCGTGGTCGATGTAGGACTCGAGCTGGTCGCGTTCGGTCTGCAACTCGCCGATCCGGCTCTTCACCACGTCGCCGATGCTGACGATGCCGACCAGCTGCCCGTCCACGATCACCGGCAGGTGCCGGATCCGGCGTTCGGTCATGGTTTCGGCGAGACTGTCCACGGTGTCGGTCGGGAGGCAGGCGAACACCGACGTCGTCATGATGTCCACGACCCGGGCATTCAGGATGTCTGGGCCGCGTTCGTGGATGCGGCGCACCACGTCGCGTTCGGTGACGATCCCGACGACGGCGTCGTTCTCCGTCACCACCAGGGCACCGACATTGTGCCTGGCGAGTTCGCCGATCAGCGTGCTGACCGGCATCTCCGGATCGACCGTCACCACGGCCGGACCCTTGTTCCGCAACACATCCGCGATTCGCATCTGGACACCCCGATCTGTGGGCACTCCGACTGGCCGCCGATTCGATCATAGGCAGACTTCGAGCGTATGCCAGCGCTTCTGCCGGTCTTGGTTTGGTTATCCAGTCGTGACCGCCGCGTACCGCGGGCCGGGCGCCCGCCCGGACCGCGGTGTTAGGTTGGCGCTGTGCCGATCACCGTGCTACTCGTCGACGACCAGGAACTGATGCGGATGGGCCTCAACATGGTGCTCGACGCTCAGGACGACATCACTGTCGTCGGGGAGGCGAGCGACGGCGCGGCCGCCGTCGCCGCGGTCCGCAAACTCGAACCCGATGTGGTGCTGATGGATGTCCGCATGCCGGTGGTGGACGGGGTCAGCGCGACCGCCCAGATCCTGGAGTCGGGGGTCGCGAGCCGCGTGCTGGTGATGACCACCTTCGACCTCGACGAGCACGCCATGGGTGCGTTGCGGGCCGGGGCCAGCGGCTTCCTGCTCAAGGACACCCCGTCGGAAGACCTGGTGTCGGCCATCCGCAGTGTGGCCGCGGGGGACGCAGTGGTGTCGCCGAAGGTGACCCGCCGGCTGCTGGCGAGGTTCCTCGACGACGGTCCGGGTCCGCTTCGTGACCCGGAGGTCCTCGACGTGCTGACCGAGCGTGAACGGGAAGTGCTGCAGCTGGTCGCCACCGGGTTGTCGAACACGGAGATCGCCGGTCAGCTGTTCCTCTCGGAGTCGACCATCAAATCGCACGTGGGCCGGATTCTGACCAAGTTGAACGTCCGCGACCGGGTCCAGGCAGTGGTGCTGGCCTACGAGACGGGCCTGGTGCGACCCGGCTCGTAGGCCGGCGGGTGGGGAAGCGTACTGCCGCTAGACGGTGAAGGTGCCGACGGTCGGGACCACGGTGCACGTGACGGAGTCGGCGTAGCCGACCGTGCCGAACATCGTCGCGAGGACGGTTCCCTTGCCGGTGTCGACGATCTTCGACAGCAGCGGGGTATTGATGATCGGCAGCTTGTCGTCGAGCGTGACGATCCCGCCCTGGAACGTCGTGAGGTTGATCCAGGCGACGCTGAGGTCGGACGTCTGCGGGATCGCGACGTAGGCGGGGATGGCCTGGAATCGGAGTTGGTTGGCGGTGATCTGGGGGAACAGGTTCGGTCCGCCCTGAGCGCTCGCCAGCGTGACCGTCGCGGGCTTGTCGGCGACGCCGCACCCGAGCGTGGGGGACGGGTACATGAAGTCCTGCGGTGTGGTGAGTCCGACCTCGAGCACGTCCTTCGGGATGAACACGCTGGCGCCGAGAAGGGCGTCCACGGCCGCGGTCGCGGCGGGGGAGACCTCGGTGGCCAGCGCCTGCAGTTCGGCGGCACCCTTCGCGAAGTCGGCGACCGGTGCTGCCGATGCCGGTCCCGAAGACAGCATGCCGAAGGCGGCTGCGGACGCGAGAACGATTGCGGCTCGGCGGAAGACGGTGGAACGAGTCATATCGGCTCCTCGTTGTGCGCGGGGTCGGAAGACCCCCATCGCAGTGAACTGCATCATGCCCAGACTCTCAATGTCAACTTGAGGTTTAGCATTGTGAGCGCTTCGATATCTGCGGCCGGGAGAAAATCGGCGCCGTCGAACGTTGAACGATCAGACGGTTGACCCAGACCCTCGATGACCCGGCCGTCCGAAAGGGGGCGTCATGTACGCCGCACTGTTCCTGTTGTACGTAGTGGTGGAGATCGCCGCGCTCGTCCTGGTCGGTCACGCGATCGGCGTGCTGTGGACCGTGCTCCTCCTGCTCGGTGGAACGCTGATCGGACTGCTGCTGATGCGGTCGCAGTGGCGTCGTGTGATGGACGGCCTGCGCCGGGCGGCGAGCGGCGACGGCTCTCCTGGTTCGGCGGTCGCGGACGGCGCACTCGTCGCACTGGGCTCCGCGCTGATGTTCGTCCCTGGCCTGGTCACCTCGGTGCTCGGGCTGCTCTTCCTCGTTCCCCCCACCCGATGGGCACTTCGGCCCGTCGTGGTCCTGCTGGCAGGCAGGCGTGCGGCCACCGTCGCGGCCGGGGCGGAAGCGTTCGCACGGGCACCCCGGCGGGGTGGCGGCGAAGTGATCGAAGGGGAGGTGGTCGACGAGGTCTTCGAGGGCGTAGTGATCGACGAGGAGCCCCGAACCCCGACCCGTGATCCCCGCGTTCTGCCCTAACAGGCAGACTGGTTGCCTGTGACTACACAACTGCTGGTCGGCGGCCGAATCTACAGTTCCTTTGCTCCAGACGCCACGTCGATGGCAGTGACCGACGGTGTCGTGTCGTGGGTCGGCGACGACCGCGCGGCCCGTGCGCTGCACCCCGGTGCCGGCGTGGTCGACCTCGGCGGCGCATTCGTCACCCCGGCTTTCGGCGACACCCACGTGCACGTCACGGCGCTCGGCCTGAACATCGTCGGGCTCGACCTGGTCGGTGTCGGGTCGCTTCGCGAATGCCTCGACCGGCTCGCCTCCTTCGCCCGCACCCACGGCGACGCGGTCATCTGGGGACACGGCTGGGACGAATCGGCGTGGCCGGAAGGCGCCGGTCCCACCACGGCGCAGCTCGACGAGGCCGCGCCCGGACGCACGGTGTATCTGTCCCGGATCGACGTCCATTCGGCGGTCTGCTCGACGGCCCTGCGCCGGTCGGTCCCGGATCTGAGCGACACCGCCGGCTTCTCGCCGGAGGGGCCGCTGACATTCGAGGCGCACCACGCCGCCCGCACCGTCGCGCGCTCGCTGCTGACAGCCGAGCAGCGGTCCGCCGCCCGCATCGCGGCCCTCGACGCCATCGCCTCCCGCGGCATCGTCGCGGTGCACGAGTGCGGGGGCCCCGACATCGCCGGACTCGACGATTTCCGTGAACTCCTCGCCACCGCGCACGGTGTCGAGGTCCGCGGCTACTGGGGTGAGGCGGTCGCCGACGCCGACGAGGCCAGGAAGCTGCTGAACGCCACCGGCGCCCACGCGCTGGGCGGCGACCTGTTCATCGACGGATCCCTCGGCTCCCACACGGCGTGGCTCAGCGAACCCTATGCCGATCTGGCCGGCGGCACCGGCAAGAGCTACCTGGGAGTCGACGAGATCGCCGCCCACGTGCGCGCCTGCACGATCGCCGGAATCCAGGCCGGATTCCACGTCATCGGCGACGCCGCCGTCCGGGCCGCGGTCGACGCGTTCGCCGTCGTCGCCGCCGAACTGGGCGGGCCCGCGGTCGCGAAGGCCGGGCACCGACTCGAACACGCCGAGATGATGACCGGGGACGACGCCGCGCGGCTCGCGCAGTGGGGTGTGATCGCCAGCGTCCAGCCCGCGTTCGACGCCCTGTGGGGTGGCACCGACGGCCTGTACGCGCAGCGCCTGGGAACCGAGCGTGCCCTCACCCTCAACCCGTTCTCCGCCGCCGCCTCCGCCGGGGTGTCGCTGGCGTTGAGCTCCGACGCGCCCGTCACCCCGGTCGACCCCTGGGCGATGCTGCGCGCGGCCGTCCATCACCGCACCCCCGGCAGCGGGATCTCCCCGCGCGCGGCGTTCTCCGCTGCCACCCGGGGTGCATGGCGGGCAGGCGGGGTCCGAGACGGTCTCGCCGGGACGCTCGACCCGGGAGCGCCGGCGTCGTACGCCGTGTGGGACGCCGGGGAACTCGTGGTCAGCGCGCCCACGGACTCCGTGCAGCGGTGGTCGACCGATCCCCGGTCCCGGGTCCCGGCCCTGCCGCGGCTCGAGGACGACGCGCCCACACCGGCGCTGCTGCGTTCGGTGCACCGGGGGAGCGTCGTCCATGAGCGGTAGCACGACGTCTCGCTGGATCACCGGAAAGCGCGGCGTGGCGGTGCGTTCCGTCCTGTCGGTGGCAGCGGGATTCCTCGTGTTCGCCGGGTTTCCGCCCCGGCCCCTGTGGTTCCTCGCGCCCATCGGCATCGCCCTGCTGACGCTGATCCTCACCGGAGCGGGGGGTTCGGCACCGAGACTGCGCGCGGGCTTCGGCTACGGCTACCTCGCGGGACTCGGTTTCCTCGTGCCGCTGCTCCCGTGGATCGGGGTGTTCGTCGGAGCCCTCCCGTGGCTAGCGCTCGCCGCGGTCGAGTCGCTGTACATCGGACTGTTCGGGGTGCTCGCCGTGCTCGTCTCCCGGCTGCGCTGGGCCCCGCTGTGGATCGCGGCGTGCTGGTCGCTCACGGAATGGCTGCGCGCGAGCGTGCCGTTCGGCGGCTTCCCCTGGGGGCGGTTGGCGTTCGGCCAGTCGGAGGGCTGGTTCCTGCCGCTCGCGAGCATCGGCGGTGCCCCGCTGCTCAGCTTCGCCGTCGCACTGACCGGTGCCGGGCTGGCATCCGTCGCCGTGACGGTGCGGGCCCGGGCGGGCGGCGCCACGAACTGGACGCGGTCGCTCGCAGGCGGTCTGGTCGCCGCCCTCGCCGCGACCGTCGTGTCGCTCGCCCTGTGGCCGACCCTGCCGGGCATGGACTCGGGAGACCGGACGATCACCGTCGCCGCGATCCAGGGCAGCGTCCCCAAACTCGGACTCGACTTCAACGACCAACGCAAGCGGGTCCTCGACAATCACGTGAACCGCACCCTCGAACTCGCCGACGACGTCGCGTCGGGCGCGGCGCCGCAACCCGACCTCGTCGTCTGGCCGGAGAACGCGTCCGACATCGATCCCCTGCGCAACGCCGACGCCGCCGCCGACATCTCCCGGGCGTCCGAGGCGATCGGTGCGCCCATTCTGGTGGGCGCGGTGCTCGTGAATTCCGACCGCACCACCACCAACTCGGTGATCGTGTGGGACGGCGATGCGGGACCGCAGGAGCAGCACGACAAGAAGATCATCCAGCCGTTCGGCGAGTACCTGCCGTACCGCGGGTTCTTCCGGCACTTCTCCGCGTATGCCGACCGGGCGGGCAACTTCGTTCCCGGCGACGGGGACGGCGTCGTCCACGCGGACGGAATCGCCGTCGGGGTCGCGACCTGCTACGAGGTGGCGTTCGACCGGGCGTTCGAGCAGTCGGTGCGCAGCGGCGCCGAACTGCTCGCCGTCCCCACCAACAACGCCACGTTCGGCGACACCGAGATGACCTACCAGCAGCTCGCCATGTCGCAGGTGCGGGCGGTGGAGCACGGCCGCGCCGTCGTCGTCGCCGCAACCAGCGGTGTGAGCGCGATCATCGGCCCCGACGGGTCCACGGCGGCGGAAACCTCACTTTTCGTACCCGCGGCCCTGGTGTCGCAGGTGCCGCTGCGCACCGGTACTACGCTGGCAAGTCGGCTCGGCCCGATTCCGGAGGTTCTTCTCTGTGTCGGCGCCGTCGCTGCCGTCGCGTTCGCCGTGGTGCAACGACGACGCACAGTTCGCACACTGATTCAACGCAGTACCGAGAAGGCGCCGGCAGTTGCCGGCAGGGAGGATCCTCATGGCATCGGAGACCGATTCCGGGCAGAGCGGGGCACCGAGCGCACGGACTCTGGTGATCATTCCGACGTATAACGAGCGGGAGAATCTCGGCCTGCTCGTGGGTCGCCTGCATGCGGCGCTGCCGCGGACGCATGTTCTCGTCGTCGACGACGGCAGCCCGGACGGCACGGGCGACGTCGCGGACGCCCTCGCGTCGAACGACGACGCCGGCCGCATCCACGTGATGCACCGCACCGAGAAGAACGGTCTCGGCGCCGCGTACATCGCCGGTTTCCACTGGGGACTGGACCGCGACTACACCGTCCTCGTCGAAATGGACGCGGACGGCAGCCACGCGCCCGAGCAGTTGCATCGCCTCCTCGACCAGGTGGACGCCGGCGCCGACCTCGTGCTCGGTTCGCGGTACGTGCCGGGCGGCACGGTCGTCAACTGGCCGAAACACCGCGAGTGGCTCTCGCGCGGCGGAAACATCTACTCGCGGCTCGCGCTGGGCGTGAAGATCAAGGACATCACCGGCGGATACCGGGCGTACCGCCGTGAGGTACTGGAGAAGCTCGACCTCGCCGCGGTGGAGTCGCACGGCTACTGCTTCCAGGTCGATCTGGCATGGCGGGCCATTCAGGAGGGCTTCGACGTCCGCGAAGTTCCCATCACGTTCACGGAACGAGAGATCGGCGAGTCGAAGATGAGCGGCGGGATCGTTCGCGAGGCGCTCCTCAAGGTCACGCAGTGGGGGCTCCGGAACCGGATCGCCAAGATCAAGGGTGCGGCAGCCGGCTAGTTACCCGGCACCGACCGCTGCCCCATTCCTTCCGCGGAAGGAATGGGGCAGTGCCGTATCGACCGCACCGAAACGTGACGTACGTGGGCAAACCGACGCCATGTCCACATCGTGAGACACCCTGAAACGGTCTGAACCGTACGTCCGATAGGAACCTGAAGCGTACTCCCGGGTAAGGTTCGGTAAATTCCCAGGTTCGCAGGTCACTATGAGTTTCTTCGGTGGCCGGTGGGTTCGTCCCACCGCCGGAGCGGGAAAGAGGACGAACAAGGTGGTCGAAGCTGTGCCGAGTGGTGACGTGACCACCGAGGGTCGCATTCCGGACGGTGCATTCCCGCTCTCCGCCGCTCAGCAGGGCATGTGGTTCGCCCAGCAACTCGGTCCCGACGTGCCCGTCACCATCGCGCAGTGCGTCGAACTGGTGGGTGCACTCGACGTACCGCTGCTGTCGGAGTCGATGATCACCGCGGGCCGCGAACTCGGCTCCGCATTCCTCCGCCTCGTCGAAGTCGACGGAGTTCCCTATCAGCTGGTCGATCCCACCCTGGAAGCATCGGTCCGGTTCGTCGACCTGCAGCACGAGCCCGATCCGCGGGCCGCGGCCACGGAGTGGATGCGGCAGGAGTACACCGCCCCGCTCGACGTGTGCCGCGATCGGCTCACGACCTCGGCGCTGCTGTGCATCGGGCCGGACCGCCACTACTGGTACAGCCGGGTCCACCACGTCGCGCTCGACGGCATGGGATCGGTGACACTCGTCGACCGGACCGCGGAGCTGTACACCGCGGCCGTCGAGGGGCGCACCGCCGGGCCGTCCAAGGCCGCCGCACTCACCGACGTCGCCCGGGTCGACGACGACTACCGGACGTCGTCGCGCTACCGCGCCGACCGGGAGTACTGGTCCGAGCGGGTATCCACCATCGGCGAACCGCACAGCCTCGTCGACCGGACCGCCCCCGCACGGGCCAGGAGCCGCACGACGGGCGGCCAGATCCCCGACGTCCTCGTCGATCACCTCGAGGCCGCGACGGACCGCCACGACTCGTCGACCGCATTCGAAATCATCGCCGCCTTCGCCGCGTACCTCTCCCGGATGACCGGACGCGAGGAGGTCGCGGTCAGCCTGCCCGTCACCGCCCGCACCACCGCGCTGCTCCGCCGCTCCGGCGGCATGGTGTCCAACGTCGTCCCGCTGCGCTTGCACGTGCGCCCGGACATGACGAACACGGATCTGGTGTCGGCGGTCCGGCTGGAAGTCACCGCGGCGCTCCGGCACCAGCGGTACCCGCACATTGATATCCGACGCGACGCCGCCACCGATGATCAGGGCTTCTACGGCCCACTGATCAACGTCATGCTGTTCCACAACGAGATCACCCTCGGCAGCATCGTCGGCCGACTCGAACTGCTGTCGACCGGCCCCATCACCGACCTCGCCGTGAACGTCTATCACGGGGTCGCCGGCACCAGCCTCAACCTGGACCTCGAGGCCAACCCCGACCTGTACTCCGAAGACACCCTCGCCGCCCATCACGCTCGCTTCAGCCGGTTCCTCGGCGCGTTCCTCACCTCCGACACCGACGGACCGCGACGGATCGGCGACCTCGAGATCCTCGACGACGGCGAACGCCGCAGTCTGGTGCCCGCCACCGGGCGCGCCGGATTCGCACCCGTCACGCTGCCGGACTTGCTGGCCGGCGCCGTCCGCAGCAACCCGGACGGGGATGCCCTCGTCGCACCCGGGTACGGGACGTGCGCCGTCGCCCTGAGCTACCGCGCACTGGACGAGATGTCGAACCGGCTCGCGCGTCTCCTGATCGACCTCCAGGTCGGCCCGGAGGTTTCCGTGGCGTTGGCGCTGCCGCGGTCGGTCGAGTCCGTGTCCAGTGTGTGGGCGGTGGCGAAGGCGGGGGCGGCGTTCGTTCCGGTGGATCCGAGTTATCCGGCTGACCGGATCGCGTTCATGCTGGAGGATTGTGGTGCGCCGATCGGTGTGACGACGGCGGCGTTGCGGGATGGTCTGCCGGAGGGTACGCACTGGATCGTATTGGACGACGACGAGTTTCGGGCGACCGCGGCGGCGTATCCGGCGGATGCGGTTACGGACGTCGATCGGACGCGGGCGTTGTCGGTGGATCATCCGGCGTATGTGATTTATACGTCGGGGTCGACGGGTCGGCCGAAGGGTGTGGCGGTCACGCATCGGGGTGTGGTGAATCTGGCGGCGGATGAGCGGGATCGCCTTGGCGTGTCCGTGGGGTCGCGGGTGTTGCATTTCGCGTCGCCGAGTTTCGATGCGTCGGTGTTCGAGTTGGTGATGGCGGTGTGTGCGGGGGCGACGCTGGTGGTGGCGCCGACCACGATTTTCGGTGGCTCGGAGTTGGCGGAGCTGATGGCCGAACACGGGGTGTCGCATGCGTTTTGTACGCCGGCGGCGTTGGCGTCGCTCGATCACCGTGGTCTGGACCGTCTGAAGACGGTGGTGGTGGCCGGTGATGTGTGTCCGCCGGAGTTGGTGTCGCGGTGGGCGCCGGGCCGGATCATGGTCAATGCGTACGGTCCGAGTGAGACGACGATCATGTCGTCGGCGACCGGTCCGTTGGTGCCTGGGCGGCCGGTGAGTATCGGGTCGCCGACGGTGGGTGTGGATCTGGTGGTGCTGGATCAGCGGTTGCGTCCGGTCCCGGCCGGGGTGCGGGGCGAACTCTACGTCCTCGGTTCCAGTTTGGCGCGCGGGTATGTGCATCGGGCCGGGTTGACGGCGGGGCGGTTCGTGGCGTGTCCGTTCGGTGCGGGTGGGCGGATGTATCGCACGGGTGATGTGGTCCGGTGGGTGGCCGCCCCGGACGGGCCTCCGGTTTTGGAGTTTTTGGGGCGTAGTGATTTTCAGGTGAAGATCCGGGGGTTCCGGATCGAGTTGGGTGAGATCGATGCGGTGTTGGCGGCGCATCCGGTGGTGGAGTTCGCCCACACGGTCGGCCATGACGACGGGGGTGGCAGCAGTCGGCTGGTGTCGTATGTGCTTTCGGCGCCGGGTGTGGAGGTCGAAACCCGGGCTCTCGCGGAGTTCGTGGGGGAGCGGTTGCCGGGGTATATGGTGCCGTCGGCGATCATGGTGTTGGAGTCGTTGCCGCTGACCCCGGCGGGGAAACTGGACCGCAACGCACTGCCCACACCGGTATTCGCCGCACACTCGGCCGAGATTGTGCAACCCAGAACGGTCACGGAGGAGATCCTCCTCGGGATCTTCCGCGACGTCCTCGGCCTACCCGATTTGAGCGTCGACACCAGCTTCTTCGAACTCGGCGGCAACTCACTGATGGCCACCCAGGTCGTGTCCCGAGTGAACACCGCCCTCGGTGCGCGGATCGGGGTCCGGGACCTCTTCCAATCGCCGTCGGTGTCGCAGCTGGCGGTCGCGGCGGCGAACACCGGCGCGCAGGCCGACTCGCGTCCGGTACTGGAGGCTCGGCAACGGCCCGACCGGGTGCCCCTCTCCGTTGCGCAGCAACGCATGTGGTTCCTCAACCAGTTCGACACGGCATCGCCCGCCTACAACCTGCCGATCGCGCTGAGACTCACCGGCGCACTCGACCGCGACGCCCTGCTCGGGGCGATCGACGACGTCCAGGAGCGTCACGAGGCGCTGCGCACCGTCTTCCCCGACAGCCCCGACGGACCCCACCAGCTGGTCGCGTCCGTCGTGAGCGTGCTGGCCGGCGACGATCCCATCGACGTCGACGCAAATTCGCTCACCGCCGCGATGACGACCCTCGGCAGCACCGGATTCGACCTCACCACCGACAGACCGCTGCGCGCCGGCCTGTTCCGGGAGGCACCCGACCGGCACATCCTCGTCCTCGTCGTCCACCACATCGCCGCCGACGGCTGGTCGATGACGCCGCTGGCTGCCGACGTGATGGTCGCGTACGCGGCGCGCGCCGCCGGTCACGCACCCACCTGGGCGCCGCTTCCGGTGCAGTACGCCGACTACAGCCTCTGGCAGCGGGATCTACTGGGTTCGGAAGACGACCCGAACAGCCTGTCCGCCAGGCAGATCGCCCACTGGCAGGCAGCGCTCGCCGGCGTGCCGCAGCTGATCGAGCTGCCCACCGACCGGATGCGGCCCGCCGAGATGTCCCACCGGGGCGGGCGTGTGCAGTTCACGATCCCGGCCGACGTGCACGGGCGTCTCGTCGATCTCGCCCAGAGCACCGGCACCACGCCGTTCATGGTGACGCACGCCGCCCTGGCGGTTCTGCTCCGCCGTCTCGGCGCCGGATCGGACATCGTGATCGGCACCCCCGTCGCGGGACGCGGCGAGGAGGCGCTCGACCACCTGGTCGGCATGTTCGTCAACACACTCGTCCTCCGCACGACCGTCGACCCCGGCGACACGTTCGGTGACGTACTCGCCCGGACCCGCGACGCCGACCTCGCCGCGTTCCAGCACAGCGACGTCCCGTTCGAGCGCCTCGTGGAGGTGCTCAGCCCCGCCCGGTCGTCGGCACACCACCCGCTGTTCCAGGTGATGCTCACCTTCCAGAACACCGCGAACACCCGGGTGGAACTCGACGGACTCGAGGTCGAGGCAACCGAGATCGACGTCCACGTGGCGAAGTTCGACCTGCAGCTCACCGTCGTCGAGCAGTTCGACTCCACCGGCGCACCAGCCGGTCTGGCCGTGCAATTGTCCTACGCGACAGACCTGTTCGACGAGGACACAGCCGTGTCGATCGGCGAACGATTCGGCCGGCTCTTCGACGTGGTCGTCGACAACCCGCCGGTCGCCGTCGGCGACATCGACCTGCTCGACGCGGACGAACGGTCCGCCCTCGCGGCGGCCAACGCAACGAACCACCCCGTGCCCGCGGACACTCTGGTGTCGTTGTTCGCGGACCAGGCCACCGCCACACCCGACGCCGTGGCGCTGGTCTTCGAGGAACGATGGCTGACCTACGCCGAATTCGACGAGCACACCGACCGCCTCGCCCGTTATCTGATCGGAAGCGGAGTGGGACCGGAGTCCGTCGTCGCGGTCGGGATGCGCCGTTCGATCGATCTGCTCGTCGCGATCTACGCCGTCGTGAAGGCCGGCGGCGCCTACCTGCCGATCGATCCCGATCACCCCGCCGAGCGCACCGCATACGTGCTCGACACCGCGCAGCCGGTGTGCGTGCTGACACGCGCCGCCGACGACACCACGTTCGCCACCGCGGCACCGGTGCTGCACATCGACACGCTCGACCTCCCCGACGAGGACCCGGCACCGATCTCCACCACGCTCACCGCCGACAACACGGCGTACGTGATCTTCACGTCCGGGTCGACGGGCCGGCCCAAGGGTGTTGCGGTCACCCACGGCGCGATCGTGAACCGCCTGCTGTGGATGCAGCACGAATACCCGCTGACTTCCGACGACGCGGTGATGCAGAAGACTCCGGTGACGTTCGACGTGTCGGTGTGGGAGCTGTTCTGGCCTCTGCAGGTCGGTGCCACGCTGGTGATCGCCGCACCGAACGGGCACCGCGACCCCGACTACCTCGCCACCCTCATTCGTCGGCACCGCATCACCACGATGCACTTCGTGCCGTCGATGTTGTCGGTGTTCACCGCGGAATCTGCTGTGGTGGTGTGTGATTCGTTGCGGTTGGTGTTCTGTTCGGGGGAGGCGTTGACGCCGGAGCAGGTGTCGCGGTTCCGGGCGGTCTGTGGTGCCGATCTGCACAATTTGTACGGTCCGACGGAGGCGGCGGTCGATGTCACGTACTGGGAGACCGGTGCGGCGGACACGGTGACGGTGCCGATCGGGCGTCCGGTGTGGAACACGCAGGTGCATGTGCTCGATGCCCGGTTGCATCCGGTGCCGAACGGGGTGGCGGGGGAGTTGTATCTGGCGGGGGTTCAGCTGGCGCGGGGGTATCTGAACCGGGCGGATCTGTCGGCGGATCGGTTCGTGGCGAATCCGTATGTGGCGGGTGGGCGGATGTACCGCACGGGGGATCTGGTGCGTCGCCGCGCGGATGGGGTGTTGGAGTATGTGGGGCGTACTGATTTTCAGGTGAAGTTGCGGGGGCAGCGGATCGAGTTGGGGGAGATCGAGACGGCGCTGGAGGCGCATTCGGATGTGTCGCAGGCGGTGGTGGTGGTGCACCGCGACGACCTCGGCGAAGAGGCCCTCGTCGCCTACACGGTCGGTGCCGTGAACGTCGCGGCGACCGATCTCCGCGACCACCTCGCCACGATTCTGCCGTCGTACATGATCCCGGCGCACGTCGTGCACCTGGACACCCTGCCGCTGTCGGTGAACGGCAAACTCGACCGCAAAGCGCTGCCGGCACCCGACCTCGACGCGGCAACCACCGACTACCTGGCGCCGCGGACGCCCACCGAGGAGATCGTCGCCGGTGTGTTCGCCGACATCCTGGGGGTCGAGCGGGCCGGTGTCCACGACCACTTCTTCGACCTCGGCGGCAACTCCCTCGTCGCCACCCGACTGGTGTCGCGACTGCGCACGGCGCTCGGCGTCCCGGTGGCGCTGCGCGACGTCTTCGATGCGCCGACCGTCGGCGGGCTCGCGCAACGATTCGACGAAGTCGACCGCGACGCCCACACCTCGACTCCCGCACTGGTTCCGCAGGTGCGGCCTACGCGGGTGCCGTTGTCGCCCACCCAGCAGCGGGTGTGGTTCCTCAACCAGTTCGATACCTCGAGCCCCGTCTACAACCTGCCTCTTGCCGTGCGGTTCTCGGGTGACCTCGACGTCACGGCACTCGGTCGCGCACTCCGCGACCTGCTGGACCGGCACGAATCGCTGCGCACCGTATTCCCCGGCTCCGACACCGGACCCTGGCAGCGCATCCTCGACGCCCCCGACATCGACCTCGGCCTCACCGTCGTCGAGGCCCGGGAGGCCGACCTCGACAACTCGATCCGGACGTTCGCCCTCACCGGCTTCGACGTCACAACCGAGATTCCCGTGCGCGCACAACTGGTGCGCGTCCGGGACGACGAACACGTGCTGACGCTGGTGGTGCACCACATCGCCGCCGACGGATGGTCTTTCGCACCACTGTCCCGCGACCTGATGGTGGCGTACGCCGCGCACAGCGGCGGCCACGACCTCCAATGGACGCCGCTGCCGGTGCAGTACGCCGACTACACACTCTGGCAACGAGAACTCCTCGGCGAGGAGGACGACCCGAACTCCCGGGCCGCCCGCCAACTCTCCTACTGGGGAACCGCGCTGGCCGGGCTGCCGGACAGCATCGACCTGCCCACCGACCGACCCCGACCCGCTGTCGCGTCGAAACACGGCGCGACGCTGTCCTGGGAGATCTCGGCGGAACTGCACCAACGCCTGCTGACCCTGGCCCGCACCCAGAACGTCACCCTGTTCATGGTCGCGCACTCCGCCCTGTCGGTGCTGATCAGCAGGCTCAGCGCGACCACCGACATCGCGATCGGCACGCCCGTCGCCGGCCGCGGCGACCGCGACCTCGACGACCTGGTCGGAATGTTCGTCAACACCCTCGTGCTCCGCGCACAGGTGGACCCGGCATCGTCGTTCACCGCACTGCTGCAGCAGGTCCGCGACGTGGACCTCACCGCGTTCACCCACACGGATGTGCCGTTCGAACGTCTCGTGGAGCACCTGAACCCCACCCGCACGGCGGCCCACCACCCGCTGTTCCAGGTCGCGCTGTTCTTCCAGAACCATGCACCCGCGCACCTCGAACTCCCCGGGCTGTCGGTGTCGAGCGAGCCGATCCTCCCCGACGTCGCCGCGTTCGACCTGCAACTCGTCCTCACCGACACTCACGGTGCCGATGGCAGGCCCGGCCCCATCGCCGCCGAGTTCAACTACGCCACCGAATTGTTCGACGAGAGCACGATTCGCTCGTTCGGCGCACAGTTCGTCCGGATCCTCGAAGCTGTGACTGCTGCACCGCAGACGCCGGTCGGCGACATCGCGGTCGCGGACCCCGCCGCGCGCCTCCGGGAACTGGCCGGGTGGAACGCCACGGACCACGACGTTCCCGTCGCCACCCTGCCGGACCTGTTCGACGCACAGGTGGCGCGCGCTCCCGGCGCGACAGCCCTGGTCTTCGACAGCGCCTCCCTGACGTACGCCGAGCTCGACGAGCGGGCGAATCGACTCTCCCGGTATCTCGTGTCCTGCGGTGTGGGGCCCGAATCGCGGGTGGTGCTGGCGATGCGGCGCTCGCTGGACCTCGTGGTGGGAATGTACGCCGTCGTCAAGGCGGGTGGCGCCTACGTGCCCGTCGACCCCGATCACCCCGCCGACCGCATCGGGTACGTGCTGCAGTCCGCCGCGCCGGTCCGCGTCCTGACCACGACCGCGGATCAGCCCGCACTTCCGTCCGGCGTCGACGTGGTCACCATCGACGCGCTGGACCTGACCGACTTCTCCGGCGCGCGCGTCACCGACGCCGATCGGGCGCATCCCCTGCGCGCGGACAACACCGCCTACGTGATCTACACGTCGGGGTCGACGGGTAAGCCGAAGGGTGTGGCGGTGCCGCACGCGGGCATCGTGAACCAGTTGGTGTGGATGCAGTCGGAGTACGGGCTGACCGAGCGGGATGTGTTGTTGCAGAAGACGGCGACGACGTTCGACGTGTCGGTGTGGGGGTACTTCTGGCCGTTGCAGGTCGGCGCCACCATGGTGCTGGCCACTCCGGACGGGCACCGGGATCCGGTGTATCTGGCGGAGGTGATCGACGAGTACGGGGTGACGGTGACCGATTTCGTGCCGTCGATGCTGGATGTGTTCGTTGCGTCGGTACCCGCCGGGTCGTGTTCGAGTCTGCGGCACGTGTTCGTGATCGGTGAGGCGTTTCCGCCGGAAACCGCGACTCGGTTCCGTACCCTGTCGTCTGCGGGGTTGCACAATTTGTACGGGCCGACGGAGGCCGCGGTGTCGGTGACGTACTGGGAGACGTCTGATGCCGACGAGGTGACGGTGCCGATCGGTGTGCCGGAGTGGAACACCCAGGCGTACGTGCTGGATTCCCGGTTGCATCCGGTTCCGGTGGGGGTGCCGGGGGAGCTCTATCTCGGTGGCATCCAGTTGGCGCGGGGGTATTTGGGCCGGGTGGATTTGACGTCGGACCGGTTTGTGGCGAATCCGTTCGGCGATGTCGGGGCGCGGATGTACCGGACGGGTGATCTGGTGCGGCGCCAGAGGGGCGGGGTGCTCGAGTACATCGGGCGTACCGATTTCCAGGTGAAGTTCCGTGGTCAGCGGATCGAGTTGGGTGAGATCGAGGCGGTGTTGCGGTCGCATCCGGATGTGACGGGTGCTGCTGTTGTCGTCTACTCGGATGCCTCGACGGGTGATCATCTGGTGGCGTATGTGATTCCCGCGTCCGGTCGCACTGTCGACGCCGCGGACCTGCGCCGGCACGCAGCGGGTGCGCTTCCGGCGTACATGCTGCCGTCGGCGACGGTGTTGCTCGACGAGTTCCCGCTGAACACGAGCGGGAAACTGGACCGCAAGGCACTCCCCGCACCCGAGTTCTCCTCGGCTGCAGGTGAATACATCGCACCGTCCACCAGCGTCGAGCACTCCGTCGCCGCGGTGTTCGGCACGGTACTCGGACTCGACCGGGTGAGCGTCCACGACAGTTTCTTCGACCTCGGCGGCAACTCGCTGATCGCCACCCAGCTGGTGTCCCGGATCCGCAGCGAACTCGACGTGCCGCTCGCGGTGCGGGACCTGTTCGAGTCGCCGACCGTCGCGGAACTCGCGGCCCGACTGTCGCAGTCGCACGGTGCGGACACCCGACCGGCACTGACCCGGCGGGAACGGCCGGCGCAGATTCCGTTGTCGCCGGCCCAGCAGCGGATGTGGTTCCTCAACCAGTTCGACCCGTCGTCCCCGGCCTACAACCTGCCGTTCGCGGTGCGGTTCACCGGGGCACTCGACCGGGCGGCACTCGAGGCGGCCATCGCAGACCTGATCGAACGCCACGAAACGCTGCGCACGGTGTTCCCGGACTCGGCGACCGGTCCGCACCAGGTCGTGCGCGACACCGCCGACGCACGCCCGACCCTGTCCGTCGCGGCCGTTGGTGAGGACGAACTGGAGACCGTCCTCGGACGATTCTTCACCACCGGTTTCGACGTCACGACCGACCTGCCCGTCCGCGTCACGCTGATCCGGCTGGGCGCCGACGACCACGTGCTGGCACTGGTGGTGCACCACATCTCCGGCGACGGCTGGTCGATGGCACCGATGGTGCGCGACGTGATGATCGCGTACGCGGCCCGCACACGGGGAGAGCGCCCCACCTGGACGGCGCTTCCCGTGCAGTACGCCGATTACGCCCTGTGGCAACGCGACCTGCTCGGCGAGGAATCCGACCCCGACTCTCTCGCGGCCCGGCAACTCGACTTCTGGACGAACATCCTTGCGGGTGTTCCCGAGGAGCTGGATCTCCCGACGGACCGGCCGCGACCCGCGGAACAGTCCTACCGCGGTCGGCACGTCAACTTCGCCGTCGACGCGTCGACGCACCGCGCGCTGGCCGCGCTCGCACAGTCCCGGCGGGCCACGCTGTTCATGGCCGTGCACACCGCGCTCGCCGTCCTGCTCGGGCGTCTCAGCGCCTCCCCGGACGTCACCATCGGCACTCCCGTCGCGGGCCGCGGCGAACGCGAACTCGACGATTTGATCGGTATGTTCGTCAATACGGTGGCCCTGCGGACCCCCGTCGATCCGGGTTCGGCATTCACCGACCTGCTCGACCATGTCCGGGACGCGGATCTCGCGGCGTTCTCCCACGCCGACGTGCCGTTCGAACGGCTGGTGGAGGTGCTCAGCCCCACCCGGCACGCTGCCCGGCACCCGTTGTTCCAGGTGATGCTCACGTTCCAGAACCTCGCGCAGACCACACTCGAACTCGACGGACTCACACTGCGCGGACTCGACACCGACATCGACGTCGCGAAATTCGATCTCCACTTCACCCTCGTCGAGCGGTTCGACGCCGACGGCGATCCCGACGGGATCACCGCGCTACTGACCTACGCCTCGGACCTGTTCGACGAGGACACGGCTGCCTTCATCGCCGCCCGATTCAGCGCGATCCTCGATGCCGTCACCACGGATGCGGGCACGCGTGTCGGCGACATCGAACTGCTCGACGCCGACGAGAACGCCGCACTGACGCTCTGGAACTCGACCGACCACGACGTTCCCGTCGCCACCCTGCCGGATCTGTTCGAGACACAGGCGACGCGGACGCCGGGTGCGACGGCGGTGGTGTTCGAGGGCGCTGCGCTGACGTATGCGGAGTTCGATGCTCGGGTGAACCGGTTGGCGCGGTATCTCGTGTCGTGCGGTGTGGGGCCGGAGTCGCGGGTGGTGCTGGCGATGCGGCGCTCGCTGGACCTCGTGGTGGGAATGTACGCCGTCGTCAAGGCGGGTGGTGCCTACGTGCCCGTCGACCCCGATCACCCCGCCGACCGCATCGGGTACGTGCTGCAGTCCGCCGCGCCGGTCCGCGTCCTGACCACGACCGCGGACCAGCCCGCACTTCCGTCCGGCGTCGACGTGGTCACCATCGACGCGCTGGACCTGTCGGAATTCGGGTCGCATCCGATCACCGACGCCGATCGGACGCATCCCCTGCGCGCGGACAACACCGCCTACGTGATCTACACGTCGGGGTCGACGGGTAAGCCGAAGGGTGTGGCGGTGCCGCACGCGGGCATCGTGAACCAGTTGGTGTGGATGCAGTCGGAGTACCCGCTGACCGAGCGGGATGTGTTGTTGCAGAAGACGGCGACGACGTTCGACGTGTCGGTGTGGGGGTACTTCTGGCCGTTGCAGGTCGGCGCCACCATGGTGCTGGCCACTCCGGACGGCCATCGCGATCCGGCGTATCTTGCGCGCGCGATCGACGAGTACGGGGTGACGGTGACCGATTTCGTGCCGTCGATGCTGGATGTGTTCGTTGCGTCGGTACCCGCCGGCTCGTGTTCGAGTCTGCGGCACGTGTTCGTGATCGGCGAGGCGCTTCCCCCGGAAACCGCGACTCGGTTCCGTACCCTGTCGTCTGCGGGGTTGCACAATTTGTACGGGCCGACGGAGGCCGCGGTGTCGGTGACGTACTGGGAGACGTCGGACGCCGACGAGGTGACGGTGCCGATCGGTGTGCCGGAGTGGAACACCCAGGCGTACGTGCTGGATTCCCGGTTGCATCCGGTTCCGGTGGGGGTGCCGGGGGAGCTCTATCTCGGTGGCATCCAGTTGGCGCGGGGGTATTTGGGCCGGGTGGATTTGACGTCGGACCGGTTTGTGGCGAATCCGTTCGGCGATGTCGGGGCGCGGATGTACCGGACGGGTGATCTGGTGCGGCGCCAGAGGGGCGGGGTGCTCGAGTACATCGGGCGTACCGATTTCCAGGTGAAGTTCCGTGGTCAGCGGATCGAGTTGGGTGAGATCGAGGCGGTGTTGCGGTCGCATCCGGATGTGACGGGTGCTGCTGTTGTCGTCTACTCGGATGCCTCGACGGGTGATCATCTGGTGGCGTATGTGATTCCCGCGTCCGGTCGCACTGTCGACGCCGCGGACCTGCGCCGGCACGCAGCGGGTGCGCTTCCGGCGTACATGCTGCCGTCGGCGACGGTGTTGCTCGACGAGTTCCCGCTGAACACGAGCGGGAAACTGGACCGCAAGGCCCTCCCCGCACCTGAATTCGTCTCGAACACAACCGAATACGTGGCACCCCGCAACGAGGTGGAGCAGAAGCTCGCGGACGTGTTCTCCGACGTGCTCGACGCCGGCCGGATCGGTGTGCACGACAGTTTCTTCGACCTCGGCGGCAACTCGCTGTCCGTCACCCGGGTGACCGCGCGCATCACCGAGGCGACCGGAACCCGGTTGTCGGTTCGCGACGTGTTCGATGCGCCCACCGTGGCCGCACTGGCGTTGCGTATCCACTCCATCACCACTGAGGTGCGCCCGGCCCTGACCGCAGTGACCCGGCCCGCACGCATCCCGCTGTCGCTCGCGCAGCAGCGCATGTGGTTCCTCAACCAGTTCGACCCGTCGTCCCCGGCCTACAACCTGCCGTTCGCGGTGCGGCTGTCCGGCGCGATCGACACCGCAGCGTTGGCGGCGGCGTTCGACGACGTCGTCGAACGTCACGAGTCGCTGCGCACGGTGTTCCCGGACGGTGAGGGTGGCCCCGAACAGATCGTGCTGCCCGCCTCCGACGTCTCCGTGACACTGCAGCCGGTCGACGTCACCGAAACCGACCTCCCCGGCCGAATGGTGGCGTTCGCGTCCCGCGGATTCGACGTCACCGCGGAGACACCGGTACGAGCCACGCTGTTCCGCACGGCGCCCACCGAGCACGTCCTGGCGATCTCGTTGCACCACATCGCGGCCGACGGCTGGTCGTTCGGACCCCTCGGCCGCGACGTCATGGTTGCCTACGCGGCCCGTGCGCAGGGGCACGCCCCCCAGTGGGCGCCGCTCGAGGTCCAGTACGCCGATTTCAGCGTGTGGCAGCGGGAGGTGCTCGGCAGCGAGGACGACGCCGAATCCGTCATGACCACCCAACTCGGATACTGGACGCGAACACTCGACGGCGCGCCCGACGAACTGCGCCTGCCCTTCGACCGGCCGCGTCCGGCTCAGCCGACGTTCGCCGGGCGATCGGTGGGCTTCAGCATCGATCCCGAAACCCACCGCGGCATTCAGCGTCTGGCCCGGGAACACGGGGCCACCACATTCATGGTGGCCCACGCCGCGTTCGCGCTGCTCCTGGGCCGTCTGTCGGCCACCGACGATGTCGCGATCGGCACCCCGATCGCCGGACGCGGCGAACGCACTCTCGACGACCTGGTCGGCATGTTCGTCAACACCCTCGTCCTGCGCACAGCGGTGCGCAGCGGAAACAGCTTCGCCGAGTTGCTGCACACGGTGCGCGACACCGACCTCGCAGCGTTCGCCCACGCCGACGTTCCGTTCGAGCGGCTGGTCGACGTGCTCGCCCCGGCGCGCACCCCGGCGCATCACCCGATCTACCAGGTTGCGCTGTCGATGAACCCGGGACAGGCGGACGCGTACGAACTGCCGGGATTGCGGATCGGCGTCGAGGACGTGGACCCGGGGGTCGCCAAGATCGATCTGCAGTTGACGTTGGGGGAGAATCTCGACGACACCGGTGGGCCGTCCGGGATCCGTGCCGAATTCACCTACGCCACCGACCTGTTCGACGAGTCCACCGTCCGCGACTTCGCGTGGCGGCTGCAGGGGATTCTCGAGGCCGTGATCTCCGACCCGGGCACCGCCGTCGGTGATCTCGACCTGCTCGACGACACCGAACGGGCAGCTCTCGTCCCGGCAGCGGGCAGGCCCGGATTCGCGCCCGTCACCGTGCCGGATCTGCTGGCCGGCGCGGTGCGCAGCAACCCGGACGGTGACGCGCTCGTCGCCCCGACAGTGCTCGGTGCGTCCGCGGGCACCACCAGCACGCTCACGTACCGGGAGTTGGACGCAGAATCGAACCGCCTGGCGCGACTGCTCGCCGACATGCAGGTCGGTCCCGAGGTTTTCGTCGCGCTGGCCTTGCCGCGGTCGGTCGAGTCCGTGTCCAGTGTGTGGGCGGTGGCGAAGTCGGGGGCGGCGTTCGTTCCGGTGGATCCGAGTTATCCGGCTGACCGGATCGCGTTCATGCTGGAGGATTGTGGTGCGCCGATCGGTGTGACGACGGCGGCGTTGCGGGATGGTCTGCCGGTGGGTACGCACTGGATCGTCCTCGACGACGACGCAGTGGTCGAGGGTCTGGCCTCGTACTCCTCGGAGCCCCTGGATGATTCGGACCGCACGGGTGTGTTGTCGGTGGATCATCCGGCGTATGTGATTTATACGTCGGGGTCGACGGGTCGGCCGAAGGGTGTGGCGGTCACGCATCGGGGTGTGGTGAATCTGGCGGCGGATGAGCGGGATCGGCTCGGCGTGTCCGTGGGGTCGCGGGTGTTGCATTTTGCGTCGCCGAGTTTCGATGCGTCGGTGTTCGAGTTGGTGATGGCGGTGTGTGCGGGGGCGACGCTGGTGGTGGCGCCGACCAGTATTTTCGGTGGTTCGGAGTTGGCGGAGTTCCTTGCCGAACATGGGGTGTCGCATGCGTTCTGTACGCCGGCGGCGTTGGCGTCGCTCGATCACCGTGGTCTGGACCATCTGAAAACGGTGGTGGTGGCCGGTGATGTGTGTCCACCGGAGTTGGTGTCGCGGTGGGCGCCGGGCCGGATCATTGTCAATGCGTACGGTCCGAGTGAGACGACGATCATGTCGTCGGCTACCGGCCCGTTGGTGCCTGGGCGGCCGGTGAGTATCGGGTCGCCGACGGTGGGTGTGGATCTGGTGGTGCTGGATCGGTGGTTGCGTCCGGTTCCGGTCGGGGTGCGCGGCGAACTCTACGTCCTCGGGTCTAGTTTGGCGCGCGGGTATGTGCATCGGGCGGGGTTGACGGCGGGGCGGTTCGTGGCGTGTCCGTTCGGTGCGGGTGGGCGGATGTATCGCACGGGTGATGTGGTCCGGTGGGTGGCCGCTCCGGACGGGCCTCCGGTTCTGGAGTTTTTGGGGCGTAGTGATTTTCAGGTGAAGATCCGGGGGTTCCGGATCGAGTTGGGTGAGATCGACGCGGTGTTGGCGGCGCATCCGGTGGTGGAGTTCGCCCACACGGTCGGCCATGACGACGGGAGTGGCAGCAGTCGGCTGGTGTCGTATGTGCTTTCGGCGCCGGGTGTGGAGGTCGAAACCCGTGCTCTCGCGGAGTTCGTGGGGGAGCGGTTGCCGGGGTATATGGTGCCGTCGGCGATCATGGTGTTGGATTCGTTGCCGCTGACCCCGGCGGGGAAACTGGACCGCAACGCCCTCCCCACACCCGTATTCGCGCGCCGCAATGAGTTCACGGCGCCGCAGACCCCGGCCGAGCAGGCGATCGCCGCCGTCTTCGCCGACGTGGTGGGCGAGGCGTCGATCGGGCTGGACGACAACTTCTTTGACCTCGGCGGCAACTCGCTGTCCGCCACCCAGGTCGTCTCCCGGGTCGGTGCGGCGCTGGGAACACGCATCTCCGTCCGCACCCTGTTCGACAACCCCACCGTCCGCGAACTCGCGATCGCCGCGCTGTCCGAGACGACGATCGAGCGGCCGGCCCTCGTCGCCGGTGAGCGGCCCGCGACGATCCCGCTGTCGCCGGCACAGCAACGCATGTGGTTCCTCAACCAGTTCGACACCTCCTCGGCCGCGTACAACATCCCGCTCGCGCTGCGCATGTCCGGCAGGATCGATGTCGCGACCCTGCGTGCGGCGCTCGGCGACGTCCTCGAGCGGCACGAGGCGCTGCGCACCGTCTACCCGGCGACCGAGACCGGGGCGCATCAGGTGATCGTCCCGGTGGAGTCGATCTCCCTCGATCTGACGCCGTCACGCCTGTCCGGTGAAGACCTCAGCGGTGCGATCCTGCGGCACGCGTCCGCCGGGTTCGACGTCACCACCGACATCCCGCTGCGGGTTCACCTGTTCCGCGAGAGCCGCTCGGAGCACATCCTGCTGTTCGTCGTCCACCACATCTCGGCGGACGGCTGGTCGTTCATCCCCCTCGCCTCCGATGTCATGAC
This sequence comes from Rhodococcus sp. G6(2025), assembly GCF_058628105.1. Taxonomy (NCBI): domain Bacteria; kingdom Bacillati; phylum Actinomycetota; class Actinomycetes; order Mycobacteriales; family Nocardiaceae; genus Rhodococcus; species Rhodococcus sp. G6(2025). The sequence goes on along the minus strand of NZ_CP179750.1, from coordinate 4,136,380 downwards.
GTCCTACGCGGCCCGGACCGCCGGTGACGCCCCGGCCTGGAACGCCTTGCCGGTGCAGTACGCGGACTACGCCGTGTGGCAGCGTCAACTGCTGGGCGACGAGCACGATCCGCAGTCGCTGGCCGCCGGCCAGATCGCCTACTGGAAGCGAACACTCGCGGGTCTGCCGGATCAGGTGGAACTACCCACCGACCGCCCCCGACCGCCCGCTCCGTCGAACCTCGGCGGCACGGTACGACTGGCCCTGGGCGGCGACAGCCACCTGCGACTGCTGGACGTGGCGCGCACCCACCACGCCAGCCTGTTCATGGTCGTCCACACCGCGCTCGCGGCGCTCCTGTCGCGGATCGGGGCCGGCCCGGACGTCGCCATCGGAACATCCGTCGCGGGTCGCGGGGAGCAGTCCCTCGACGGACTCGTCGGCATGTTCGTCAACACCCTGGTGCTGCGCACCGACGTGCAACCGGAATCGACGGGCGCCGAACTGCTCGAGCAGGTCCGGCGCGTCGACCTCGAGGCGTTCTCCCACGTCGACGTGCCGTTCGAGCAGCTGGTCGACGCGATCAACCCGACCCGTTCCACCGCGTTCCACCCGCTGTTCCAGGTGGCGCTCGCACTGCAGAACCTGCAGACCCCGACACTCGAACTGCCGGGACTGGAGGTGTCCGCACTCGAGATCGAATCGCCGATCGCCAAGTTCGATCTCAACTTCGTGCTCGGCGAACGCCACGACGAGGAAGGGAACCCGACCGGTCTCGATCTCGAACTCGGCTACGCCAAGGACCTCTTCGACGAGGACACCGCACTGCGGATCGGCGAGTCCTTCCTCCGGGTCCTCACCGGACTGACCCGCGATCCCCGAACCACGGTCGGCGACCTCGACCTGCTCGGCGACGAAGCCCGGCTGGGTCTGCTCGCCCTGTCACACGGCGCGACCCGGGACACGGCGCAGCGCACCCTCGTCGGTCTCCTCGACGACCAGGCACGGACCACACCGGACGCCCCCGCGGTGCTCTGGCGCGACACGGCACTGACCTACGCCGAGTTCGATGCTCGGGCGAACCGCCTCGCGCGCAGGCTCATCGGCGACGGCGTGGGACCCGACGTCGTCGTGGCGGTGGATATCCCGCGGTCGCTCGACCTGCTCGTCGCCGTCCACGCCGTGGTGAGGGCAGGCGGCACCTACACCCCACTCGAGCCCGGTCAACCGGCGCAGCGCAACAGCGACATCGTCGAACAGTCCGGCGCGTCCGCGGTGCTCACGAGCAGCGCGTTGCTCACACAAACCGGGACGACACGGTACGGGGTGCGGGCGATCGTCCCCGCAGACCCGGACCCGGCAGAGTTCGGTGGGGAGCCGATCCGCGACGACGAACGCGTCGCACCGCTGCGCCCGGACAACACGGCGTACGTCCTCTTCACGTCCGGTTCCACGGGACGACCCAAGGGGGTCGCCGTCTCCCATGCGGCGATCGCGGCGCAACTCGAGTGGCTGCGTGCGCAGTACGCGCTGAGCACCGCCGACACCATGCTGTTCAAGACCCCGGTGACGTTCGACGTGTCGGTGTGGGAGTGCTTCGCGCCGCTCGTCTCCGGCGCGCGGCTCGTCGTCGCCGAACCCGACGGGCACCGCGACCCCGAATACCTCTCGGGCGTCCTCCGCGCACACGGCGTCACCGTCGTGCACTTCGTGCCGGCGATGCTGGCGGCCGTGACGTCCGGCCCCGGGCTCGACGACCTGCCGGCGCTGCGGCACGTGCTGGTCGGTGGCGAAGCAGTGTCGCCGGAGACGATCGACGACTTCCGGGCGTCCCATCCCGCGGAAATCGACAACACGTACGGACCCACCGAGGCGGCGGTGACCACCACCTTCTTCGCGGCGCGGTCCGACAACTCCGACACCGTCCCGATCGGTCTGCCCGTCTGGAACACCAGCACCCTCGTCCTCGACGGCCGCCTGCGTCCGGTTCCGGTCGGTGTCGCGGGAGAGCTGTACCTCGGTGGAGTCCAGCTCGCCCGCGGATACCTGGGCCGCCCCGACCTCACCGCCGAACGGTTCGTCGCCGACCCCTTCTCCACGTCGGGCGCGCGCCTGTACCGCACCGGCGACCTCGTCCGCTGGAACGCGGACGGCCGGCTCGAGTACCTCGGGCGCACCGACTTCCAGGTGAAGGTCCGCGGATTCCGTATCGAACTCGGCGAAATCGTGTCGGCACTGCTTCGGCACGAAGACGTGGACCAGGCGATCGTCGTCCCGCATTCGGACCCGCACACCGGCGATCACCTCGTCGGGTACGTGGTGCCGCGGCGCGGAAGCACACTGGACCGGGACGCCGTCCTCGCCGAGGCGGCGGGCAGCCTGCCCTCCTACATGATTCCGTCGCTGCTGATCACGCTGGCGGAACTACCGCTGACACCGAACGGGAAGGTCGACCAGAACGCGTTGCCCGCGCCGGTGTTCACCGTGAAGGCGGAGTACACGGCGCCACGCACCGAGTCGGAACGCATCGTCGCCGGAATCTTCGCCGAACTCCTCGGCGTCCCCCGGGTCGGTGTCGACGACAACTTCTTCGAACTCGGCGGCAACTCCCTGTCCGCCACCAAGCTCAGCACCCGCATCGGGGTCGCGACGGAGACACGCGTCGCCATCCGCGACGTGTTCGACGCCCCCACCGTCGCGGCCCTGGCCCGGCGACTCGACGGGCACGGTCCGACCACGCCGATCGCACCCCTGACGGCGGCGGTCCGCCCCGACCGGATCCCCCTCTCACTCGCGCAGCAGCGGATGTGGTTTCTCAACCAGTTCGAAACGTCCTCGCCCGCATACAACCTCCCCGCCGCGGTCCGGCTCACCGGACCGCTGGACACGGCGGCGCTGGCCGCGGCGATCGACGATCTGATCACCCGGCACGAATCGCTGCGGACCGTCTTCCCCGATTCCCGGGGCGGACCGCACCAGGTGATCCTCGAACCCGGAGAGTTCACCCCCGACGCCGCACCGGTCCGCGTGGACGAGGCCGGGCTACGCGCGGATCTCGAGCAGTTCCTGCTGACCGGCTTCGACGTCTCCCAAGCCGTGCCACTGCGGGTGAAGGTGTACTCGCTCGGCGACACCGAGCACGTGCTCGCTCTCGTCGTCCATCACATCTCCGCCGACGGCGTGTCCATGGAACCGCTGATCCGGGACGTGATGATCGCCTACTCGAGCCGCGCGGCAGGCCGTGCGCCCACCTGGGCACCGCTGCCGGTGCAGTACGCCGACTACGCGCTGTGGCAGCGGGAGGTGCTCGGCGCCGAATCCGACCCGGGCAGCCTCGCCGCCGCCCAGCTCGAGTATTGGACCCGGACACTCGCCGGTGTCCCGGACCAGCTGTACCTGCCGGGCGACCGGGGCAGGCCGGCCGTTCCGTCGCATCGGGGTGCGGCAACGCGTTTCACCCTGGACGCCGACACACACCGGGCCCTGGCCGAGCTGGCACGCGCGAACGGCGCCAGCATCTTCATGGTCGCCCACGCCGCGCTCAGCGTCCTGCTGGGCCGGCTCAGCACCAGCTCCGACATCACCGTCGGCACGGCGATCGCCGGTCGCGGCCGGGTGGAACTCGACGACATCATCGGCATGTTCGTCAACACCCTCGTGTTGCGCACGACGCTGGACCCGGGGGCGTCGTTCGTGTCGCTGCTCGAACAGGCCCGGGATGTCGACCTCGAGGCGTTCGCCCACGCGGACCTGCCGTTCGAGCGGCTGGTGGAGGTACTCAGCCCGGTCCGCTCCACCTCGCACCACCCGCTGTTCCAGGTGGCGCTCGGCGTGCAGGCGGTCTCCGCCGACCGACTCGAACTGGACGGGCTGTCGGTGGAGCCGCTCACCCTCGACGCGAGCATCGCGAAGTTCGACCTGCACTTCACGCTCACCGAGCGCCTCGGCGACGCGTCCGAGGCCGCCGGCATCGACGCCGAACTGGTCTACGCGACAGACATTTTCGACGAGAGCACCGCCGCCGAGTACGCGACCCGGCTGCGGCGGATCTTCGAGGCGGTCGTCGCCGACCCGCAGCGGCCGATCGGTGACATTCCGGTCCTCGGCGACGAGGAATACGCGGCGCTCACCCCGGTGCGCGGCGCCGACCCGCGACCGGTGCAGATGCTGCCCGAGATCCTCGCCGACGCCGTCGCCGCGGCACCGGACGGACCCGCCGTCGTCTTCGACGAAGAGAGCCTCACGTACCGGGACCTCGACGAACGGTCGAATCAGCTTGCCCGGTTGCTCGTGGACAGGGGAGTGGGACCCGAAACCCGGGTCGCGCTGGCGCTGCCGCGGTCCGTCGAATCCGTGGTGGCCGTGTGGGCGGTGGCCAAGACCGGTGCCGCGTTCGTGCCCGTCGACCCCGGCTATCCCGCGGACCGCATTCTGCACATGGTGCAGGACTCCGGGGCGATGGTCGGGATCACCGTGTCCGCGAAACAGGATCTGCTCCCGGACTCGATCCGGTGGATGCTCCTCGACGACCCGGCGGTCGAGGTGCGCTGCACCCACGAATCCCGGTTGCCGCTCACCAACCGCGACCGCATGCGCCCGATCCTGTCCGACCAGGTGGCGTACGTCATCTACACGTCGGGGTCCACCGGCCGGCCCAAGGGAGTCGCGGTCACGCATCGCGGTTTGATGAATCTGGTGACCGACGAGCGTGAGCTCCTCGGGGTCACCTCCCGTTCGCGGACACTGCATTTCGCGTCCCCGAGTTTCGACGCCTCGGTGTTCGAGATGCTGATGGCACTCGGCGCGGGAGCCACGATGGTCATCGCCCCGCCCACGATCTACGGCGGATCGGAACTCGCGGAACTGCTCGCCGCGGAACACGTCACCCATGCGTTCTCCACTCCGGCGGCGCTGGCGTCGGTGGACCATCACGGGCTCGACGACCTCGCCGTGGTCGTGGTCGCCGGTGACGTGTGCCCACCGGAACTGGTCGCCCGCTGGGCGCCCGGGCGTCGCATGGTCAACGCGTACGGCCCCAGCGAGGCGACGATCATGTCGTCCATCACCGAACCCCTCCGCGCCGGCGAACCGGTCACCATCGGCGGCCCGAGCCGCGGAGTGCGGGCACTCGTGCTGGACGGCCGGCTGCGCCCCGTGCCGGTGGGTGTGCCGGGCGAACTGTACGTCGGAGGCCCGAGCCTCGCCCGCGGCTACCTCGGACGGCCGGGACTGACCGCCGAACGCTTCGTCGCCGACCCGTACGGCGAGCCCGGCGACCTGATGTACCGCACCGGCGACCTCGTCCGGTGGCGGGAGAACCGCGTCCTCGATTTCGTCGGCCGCACCGACCACCAGGTGAAGATCCGCGGATTCCGGATCGAACTCGGCGAGATCGATGCCGCGCTCACCGCACACCCGCAGATCGAGTACGCCACCACGATCGGGTACGAGCACCCGAACGGGGAGACCTCCCTCGTCGCGTACGTGCTGCCGTTCACCGGTGAAGACGTGGACCGGGTCGAGGTCGCGAACTTCGTCGGACGCACCCTGCCCGCCTACATGGTTCCCGCCTCCGTCACCCTCCTCGACGCCCTGCCGCTCACCCCGGCGGGCAAGCTCGACCGGGCCGCGCTGCCCGAGCCGATCTTCGCCGCCGCGGCCACGACATTCGAGGCACCGCGGAACCCGATGGAGGTGATCGTCGCCGGTATCTTCGCGGACATCCTCGCATTGCCGGAGATCGGCATCCACGACAGCTTCTTCGACCTCGGCGGCAACTCGCTGCTCGCCACCCAGGTGGTGTCGCGGATCAACGCGGCACTCGACGTCCACGTCGGGGTCCGTGAAGTGTTCGAGTCGCCGACCGTGGCCGCGCTCGCGGCACGTATCACCGAGACCACCGCCCACAGTGTGCGGCGCCCCGCGCTGACGGCGAAGCCCCGGCCCGAACACATTCCGCTGTCGCTCGCCCAGCAGCGGATGTGGTTCATCAACCAGTTCGACACCGCATCGCCCGCCTACAACCTGCCGGTCGCGCTCCGGCTGTCGGGCGAGGTGGACCTGCGTGCCATGCAGATCGCGATCGCCGATCTCGTCGGGCGGCACGAGGCGCTGCGCACCGTCTATCCCGACTCCGCCGACGGTCCGCACCAGGTGATCGTGCCCGCCGGGGACGCGGTGCCCGACCTGACACCGGTGACGGCGCACCCCGACGACGTCCTCGAGCGGGTGCTCGCACTCGTCACGACGGGCTTCGACGTGACCGCGGACGTGCCCCTGCGGGCCCGGATGTACCGCGTCGGCGCCGACGACTACGTGCTCGTGATGGTCGCCCACCACATCTCGGGTGACGGCTGGTCGCTCGCCCCGCTGGCCCGCGACGTCATGCTCGCCTACACCGCCCGCGCCGAGGGACACGTTCCCCGCTGGACGCCGCTGCCGGTGCAGTACGCCGACTACAGCCTGTGGCAGCGGGAACTCCTCGGCGACGAGGCCGATCCCGAATCTGTCGCCGCCGCTCAGATCGCCTACTGGACCCGCACACTGGAGGGTCTGCCGGACCGGCTGTCCCTGCCGACCGACCGTCCCCGTCCCGCGGTCGCGTCGCACCGGGGCGCGCACGTGCCGTTCACCATCGGCGCCGGCACCCACCGCGCCCTGCTGGCGCTCGCCCGCGGCCGGAACACGTCCCTGTTCATGGTGATGCACACCGCGCTCGCGGTGCTTCTCGCGCGACTGAGCAACGAGTCCGACATCGCCGTCGGCGCACCCATCGCCGGCCGCGGTGAGGAATCCCTCGACGAACTCGTCGGGATGTTCGTGAACACCCTGGTGCTGCGCACCCCCGTGGACCTCGCGAGTTCGTTCGCCGACAGCCTCGCCGACGCGCGGTCTGTCGATCTGAATGCGTTCGCGCACTCCGACATTCCGTTCGAGCGCCTCGTCGACGTGCTGAACCCGGCCCGGTCCCGCGCGCACCACCCGCTGTTCCAGGTCGCGTTCTCGTTCCAGAACCTCGCCACCACCACGCTCGAGCTTCCCGGACTGCACGTCGAGGGACTCGACGTACCGAACACGATCTCCAACTTCGATCTGCACCTGACACTGTCGGAGAAGCACGACGCCGACGGATCCCCGGACGTGATCGAGGCCCAGTTCACCTACGCCACCGACCTCTTCGACGAATCCACCGTGCGGGCGTTCGCGGAACGCTTCACCCGCGTCCTCGAGTCGGTCGTACAGGATCCGGACGTGGCCGTCGGGGCCATCGACCTCCTCGACGGCCCCGAACGGCAGTCGGTCCTCGCCGACTTCAACGACAGCGGCGTCGATCTGCCGCCGACGACGCTCGCCGAACTGTTCTCCGCCCAGGTGTCGCGCACCCCCGACAAGGCCGCGGTGTTCTTCGAGGGCACCGAACTGACGTACGCAGAGTTCGACCGCCGTGTCGACGCCCTCGCCCACCGGCTGATCGCTCGCGGGGTGGGACCGGAATCCGTGGTGGGACTGGCGATGAACCGGTCGATCGAACTGCTGGTCGGGATGTACGCGGTGCTGCGAGCCGGCGGCGCGTACCTGCCGATCGATCTCACCCATCCGGCCGACCGACTCGCCTACGTGCTCGCGACCGCACGCCCGGCGTGCATCCTCACCACGTCCTCGGACGGGTTCGCCTCCGTGAACGTCCCGGTCATCGAGATCGACAGCATCGACCTCGCCGGCTCGCCCCGCGAACCGGTGACCGATGCGCATCGCCTCGCCCCGCTGCGGCCGGAGAACACGGCGTACCTGATCTTCACGTCCGGGTCCACCGGCCGCCCCAAGGGGGTCGCCGTGACTCACGCCGCCATCGCGAACCAACTCCGCTGGAAGCAGCATGAATACCCGCTCGACACCACCGACGCCGTCGTGCAGAAGACACCCGTCACGTTCGACCTGTCGGTGTGGGAACTGTTCTGGCCGCTGACCACGGGCGCCCGACTGGTCATCGCCCGCCCGGACGGTCACCGCGACCCGGCCTACTTGGCGGACCTGATGCGTCAGCAGTGCGTCACGACAGCACATTTCGTGCCGTCCCTGTTGGAGGCCTTCCTGGCGGATGCCGGGGAGCAGCCGGCCCTGCGGCGGGTGCTGTGCATCGGCGAGGCGCTGCCCGTCGACACCGCCGCCCGCTTCCGCCGCCGGTTCGGGACCGTCGCGCTGCACAACCTGTACGGGCCCACCGAGGCCGCCGTGTCCGTGACCGCCTGGACACACACCGCCGGCGACATCGACACCGTTCCCATCGGCGGACCCGAGTGGAACACGCAGGTGTTCGTGCTGGATGCCCGGCTGAACCCGGTCCCCGTCGGGGTGGCGGGTGAGCTGTACCTGGCCGGTGAGCAACTGGCCCGCGGCTACGTCGCTCGCGCGGATCTGACGGCCGAACGCTTCGTGGCCAACCCCTTCGGCGCATCCGGTTCGCGGCTCTACCGCACCGGCGACGTGGTCCGCTGGCGCGTCCGGGACAGCAGGGGTGTCCTCGAGTACCTCGAGCGCTCCGACTTCCAGGTGAAGGTTCGCGGGTTCCGCATCGAACTCGGCGAGATCGAGTCCGCCCTGGTGTCGAGCGCGGCGGTGGGGCAGGCCGTCGTCGTCGCCCACCAGCACCCGCACACCGGGACCGCCCTGATCGCGTACGTCGTCCCCGAGGACGGCGCCGCCGTCGACTCCGCCGCGGTTCTCGCCGCTGTCGGCGCGGCGGTGCCGAGCTACATGGTGCCCGCCGCCCTCGTCGTGCTCGCGCAACTACCCCTGACCTCGAACGGCAAACTCGACCGCAAGGCCCTTCCTGCGCCCGACTTCGCCTCGGCGACAGACGAGTATCGCGCTCCCGCGACGCCCACGGAGGAAGCGGTTGCCGCCGTGTTCGCCGACGTGCTCGGCGTCGACCAGGTCGGTGCCGCCGCGAACTTCTTCGACCTCGGTGGCAACTCCCTCGTCGCCACCCGGGTGGTCGCCCGGCTGTCCGAGCGGCTCGGGCGCCGCGTGGAGATTCGAACCCTGTTCGAGGCGCCCACCGTCGCCGCCCTGGCGGCACTACTGGATTCGATCGAGGCGACCGCACCCGCCCGCCCGGCGCTGACACCGGCGGTGCGCCCCGAACGGATTCCGCTGTCGTCGGCGCAACGCCGGATGTGGTTCCTCAACAGGTTCGACCCGAACTCCGCGGTGCACAACATTCCCGCGGCGGTTCGCCTGTCGGGCGCGCTGGACGTCGACGCACTGCAGCATGCGGTCGCCGACGTCGTCCGCAGGCACGAGTCGCTGCGGACGGTGTACCCGGACTCCGCGGACGGCCCGCACCAGGTGATCCTGCCCGTCGACCGGGTAGGGGGCGAGCTGTCCGTCGTCGCGACGGACGAGGCTGCGCTGCCCGCTCAGATCGCCGGCCTGGTGACCACCGGATTCGACGTCACCACGGAGGTTCCGGTGCGGGTGCGGATCTTCCGCATCTCTCCGACGGAACACGTTCTCGCCCTGGTGGTCCATCACATCTCCGGCGACGGCTGGTCGATGGCACCGATGGTGCGGGACGTGATGACGGCGTACGCGGCGCGGTCGGCGGACACCACGCCCGACTGGGCGCCGTTGCCGGTGCAGTACGCCGACTACGCGCTGTGGCAGCGGGCGCTTCTCGGCGACGAGGCCGATCCCGAATCGGTGTCGGCACGGCAACTCGCGTTCTGGACGCAGACCCTCGCGGGCGCACCGGATCAGCTGGACCTGCCCACCGACCGCCCGCGTCCCGCGGTCGCGTCGTACCGGGGCGGCACCGTCGACTTCGCCGTGCCGGCCGACCTGCACGGCACGCTCCTGGGTACGGCGCGGGACGCGAACGCGTCCCTGTTCATGCTCGTGCACTCGGCGCTCGCGGTGCTGCTGAGCCGACTCTCCGGCACCGGGGACATCGCCATCGGCACCCCCGTCGCGGGCCGAGGCGAACGCGAACTCGACGACCTGATCGGGATGTTCGTCAACACGCTGGTCCTGCGCCAGCAGGTCGACGGAGGCCGGACCTTCGCCGAACTGGTCGCCGACGTGCGCGAGACCGATCTCGCCGCCTTCTCCCACGCGGACGTCCCGTTCGAGCGCCTCGTGGAGGTCGTCAATCCGTCGCGGTCCACCGGGCGGCATCCCCTGTTCCAGGTGATGCTCACGTTCCAGAACCTCGACCAGGCGACACTTCAACTGGGTGACCTGTCGATGAGCGGCGTCGACTTCGACGTCGACATCGCCAAGTTCGACCTGCAGCTCACCCTGATGGAGCAGTTCGACTCGGCGGGAAGTCCGGACGGGATCGCGGCCCGCCTCACGTACGCCTCCGACCTGTTCGACGAGCCGTCCATGCACGTGTTCGGACAGCGGTTCCTGCAGATTCTGCGGGCGGCCGCCGACAGTCCGGACACCGCGGTCGGCGACATCGATGTCCTCGGCAGCGGCGAACGGAAGCAGATCGCCGGCACCAACGCGACATCGCACGAGGTGCCCGCCGGGACCCTGGCGTCGCTGTTCGACACGAGGGTCGCGGCGGACCCCGACCGGATCGCGGTGATCTTCGACCGGGACGAGTTGACGTACGCCGACTTCGACGCCCGCGTGAACAGGCTGGCGCGCGGACTGATCGAGCAGGGCGTCGGCCCCGAGTCGGTGGTGGCGGTCGCGATGCGCCGGTCGATCGATCTGCTCGTCGCGATCTACGCCGTCGTGAAGGCCGGTGGCGCCTACCTGCCGGTGGATCCGGACCATCCGGCCGAGCGCACCGCGTATGTACTCGACACCGCACGGCCGGCATGTGTCCTGGTCAGCGGTGCCGGACTCCCCGGCGGCGGATCGGTCCCCGTCATCGACGTCGCGTCCGAGGATTTCTCCGGCTTCGACGACTCGCCCGTCACCGATGCGGACCGGCTGTGGCCGCTGTCCCCGGCGAACACGGCGTACGTGATCTTCACGTCCGGGTCGACGGGCCGGCCGAAGGGCGTCGCGGTCACCCACGGTGCGATCGTGAACCGCCTGCTGTGGATGCAGCACGAATACACCCTGACCAGTGCGGACGTCGTTCTGCAGAAGACTCCGGTGACGTTCGACGTATCGGTGTGGGAGCTGTTCTGGCCGCTGCAGGTGGGAGCCTCCCTGGTGATCGCCGCGCCGGACGGACACCGCGATCCGCGGTATCTGACAGGGCTGATGCAGGAACGTCACGTGACGACCACCCATTTCGTGCCGTCGATGTTGTCGGTGTTCACTGCTGAATCTGCTGTGGCGGTGTGTGATTCGTTGCGGTTGGTGTTCTGTTCGGGGGAGGCGTTGACGCCGGAGCAGGTGTCGCGGTTCCGGGCGGTCAGTGGTGCCGATCTGCACAACTTGTACGGGCCGACGGAGGCCGCAGTCGACGTCACGTACTGGGAGACCGGTGCGGCGGACACGGTGACGGTGCCGATCGGGCGTCCGGTGTGGAACACGCAGGTGCATGTGCTCGATGCCCGGTTGCATCCGGTGCCGAACGGGGTGGCGGGGGAGTTGTATCTGGCGGGGGATCAGCTGGCGCGGGGATATCTGAACCGGGCGGATCTGTCGGCGGATCGGTTCGTGGCGAATCCGCATGCGGCGGGTGGGCGGATGTACCGCACGGGTGATCTGGTGCGTCGCCGCACCGACGGTGCGCTGGAGTATCTGGGTCGGACGGATTTCCAGGTGAAGTTGCGCGGTCAGCGGATCGAGTTGGGGGAGATCGAAACCGCGCTCGAGACCCATCCGGACGTGTCGCAGGCGGTCGTGGTGGTGCACCGCGACGACCGCGGCGAGGAAGCGCTGGTGGCGTACTTGGTGGGCCGGCGCGCGGCCGATTGGTCCGACGTGCGTGCATACCTGTCGGCCCGCGTCCCGTCGTACATGATCCCGGCGCGCGTCGTGCACCTCGACACCTTGCCGCTGTCGGTGAACGGCAAACTCGACCGCCCGGCCCTGCCCGCACCGGCCGCCCGGTCGGCGGCCGACGAGTACCAGGCGCCGCGGACGGCGGCCGAGCGCGCCGTCGCGACGGTGTTCGCCGACGTGCTCGGCATCGACCGCGTGGGAGTGACGGACAGCTTCTTCGACCTCGGGGGCAACTCGCTGATCGCCACCCGGGTCGCATCCGCGCTCGGGTCCGAGCTGGGAATCGACTTCCCGCTGCAATGGATGTTCAGCGACCCCACCCCGCAGTCGCTGGGACAACGCATCCAGAAGTGGGCGAACGACGGGGTGGACGGTGCCGGTGCGTCACTCGACGTGCTGCTCCCGATCCGCACGAGAGGGACGGCGGAGCCGCTGTTCTGTGTGCATCCGTTCATCGGGGTCGCCTGGAGCTACGCGGGGCTCGGCCGCGAGCTGACCCAGGACCGGCCGATCTACGGGCTGCAGTCGCCCGCGCTGACCGAGGACGAGCCGCACCTGGAGACGATCACCGACTTCGCGGCCCGCTACGTCCGGGAGATCCGTTCGGTCCAGCCGCACGGCCCGTACCACCTGGTGGGGTGGTCGCTGGGCGGGGTCATCGCTCACGAGATGGCCGTGCAGTTGCAGGACGCCGGTGAAGAGGTGCGTCTGCTGGGGCTCCTCGACAGCTATGTCGGGATCGACCGCAGCGTGGAGAATTCCGCGACCACCGCGGATCTTCTCGGCGGTGTCGGCCTGGACCTCCCGGACGACAGCGTGCTCGACGAACTCGCGCCGGACGGACAGTTCGACGCCGAGCGGGCGGCGGCACTGCTGCGGGTCGTCGGAGGGCCGCTGGCGGCGCTGACCGCTTCGGAACTCGAACGGATCTACGGCAATGCGCTGCGAGCCCCCGCACTGATCGACGCACACCGGCCGAGGGTGTTCGACGGCGATCTGGTGTTCTTCACCGCCGCCCTGGACGACGGTTTCCACGTGGACCCGGTGACCTGCTGGGGCCAGTTCGTGCGCGGGAGCATCGACGAGCATCCGGTGGACGCGACGCACTGGACGATGACGACGCCGGCTGCTCTCGCCGCGATCGCACCGCACCTCGAGCGTTCGCATCGTCGGCCGCGGCACGCCGCGCCCGACACCGGCAGGGACAGCGATCCCGACGACAGCGCGAACCGGCCGCACTCGGTGCGCTGACCGCATCACCGCCCGACAGACCGGAAGGTTTGGTTTGGGCGGTGATGGGGGAATACCACGAAATGTGAGTGGTTGTACGGAAAACGAGCGGTTGACCACCCCGAATGTCGTGGACGCCCGACCGGTCGTCGTTTCGGGTGCCGATTTCATACCCCAGGTGTGAGATTTACCCGAAGAGAAGACCAAACCCTTGACTCCGCGGTACCGAATAGTAGATTGAGAGCGGTCATGTGACCTACCTCTCAAATGGTACGGAAGCCCGAGAGGTCGGTCATACGTGGTTTCTTCGACTGCGTGTTCGGGGCGTGACGCTCGGTGCTTTGTGTGCTCGGAATGTAACGCGCCCGCGTTCAGCAGATCGGAGTACTTGGATGAGTCCTGTCGAGACGGTGACCAGCCCAGTGACGAACAGAAGCTTGTCCGTGTCGAACACCCCGTCCGCGCCGAAGCCGGGGTCGCAGTCTCCCCGGACGCGGCGAACGCCGCCCCGGCAGAGCCGAGACGGCGTTCGTACGGTTCGGTTGCCTGTGTCAGGCTCCGCGGCGCTTCGCCTTCAGCAGGTCGAGGCGCTCCTTCAGCAGCTCCTCCAGTTCCTCCTTGGAACGGCGTTCGAGCAGCATGTCCCAGTGGGTACGCGGCGGCTTGACCTTCTTGGCCTCGGGCGCAGTGCCCTCGACCAGGGTTCCCTCGAGGCCGTTACGGCACAGCCACGTGCCGGGAATCTCGGCATCGTCGGCGAAGGGAATGTCGAAGACCTCACCGTTGTCGCACCGGTACTTGGCCATCCGACGGGGCGCGAGGTCGTGGTCACGGTCGGTCTCGTAGCTCACCGCTCCGAGTCGACTTCCTCGAAGTACGCGATCTGCCATGGTTGTGTCCTCTCCTCGATCGTCTCCGCGCGAGTACGCCTGGACCAGAACCAAGCGTTCACACTCATCTACAACGCCACGGCCTCCCGATTGGTTCCCGCACGCCGCGCAGATGCAACCTCGACATCTTACCGGGCGGGCCTCGAGGCGCCGCGCAGTAAGGTGGTTGACCATGACCGGCGCCTCCCGCAGACCCGATTCCTGTGTGTGGTGCGGCCGGGAAGTGGCCGAGACAGGGATGGGGCGGCGCCGCCGGTACTGCCGCCAATCCTGCCGGCAGCGCGCATACGAGCAGCGCAACCAGGTCAAGGGCACGAGCATCCCCGCCGATGCGGTGGTGCTCACCTCGGAGGAAGCCTCCGCCATGGTCGACCGGGTTTTCCAGGTTCGATGTGCCGCCGAGGACGTGGCGACAGCCGTTGCCGAAGGTGCGGCGGCCCATGAGGTGGAGTCTCTGTGCGCCGACCTCGTGCAACTCGCACGTGAGGCCGAACGCTTCCGCTGAGCCTCGGACAGAGGCGGGGGAGCGTAGGACGCACTCTGCTCGACCGGTCCGACCGTCGCCCGTCGATGGCGATTCCGAAACGAACATCACGAATCGACGCACGCCGAGCCCACGCGTACAGCACGATCAGTACAGCGTGGGAGACCGGCGTCGGTTGGTCCGTCTCACGCGCAGGACTTGCGCATCCAAGGTCTTCTACCCGCTGGGGGAACGAGATGACGAGTGTGAATTCGCCGCAGCCGAATAACGGCGCCGAAGATGTGAACGTTCCCGAAGGGGCCTTCCCGCTCTCCTCGGTGCAACGCAGCATGTGGTTCGCCCAACAACTGAGCCCCACCGTTCCGAAGTTCATCGCCCAGTACATCGAGTTGCGGGGCGAGATCGACCTGGACCTGTTGAGCGATGCGGCGGTCCGGGCGGGTCAGGAGTTCCAGTCGCCGTTCCTGCGACTGCTGGACGTCGACGGGGAGCCCTACCAGGCGGTCGATTTCAGCATCGACCCGTCGATCGGATTCCTCGACTTCCGGGGCGAGTCCGACCCGATGGCTGCCGCGCAGGTGTGGATCGACGAGGATTACGCGACGCCGCTCCGGCTCACCCGGGACCGGCTCGTCGAGATGAACGTTCTCCAGGTCGGTGAGCAGCACTACCTGTGGTACACCAGGATTCACCACGTCGCGCTCGACGGATACAGCGGTATGACCATGGTGAACCGGATCGCGGCGCTGTACACGGCGGCGGTCGAGGGCACCGAACCGGAACCGAACCGTGCGCTGGATCTGCGCGACCTCTACGAGCTGGACCAGAAGTACCGGGCGTCGAGCCGCTTCGAGAACGACCGGTTGTACTGGGCCGAACGCATTGTCGGCATCGAGCACGGGTCGACGCTCGCCACCCACGACGCGCCCGCGGCGGCGAAGAGCCGGCTCGAGAGCGCGAAGATCTCCGACACCGCACTGGGTTTCCTCGGAGAGTCGGATCAGCGGGTCGGCGCCACGTCGGCGGCGGTACTGCTCGCCGGGTTCGCCTGCTATCTGTCCCGGATGACGGGCAAGCGGGACGTGCTCATCAACCTGCCGGTGTCGGCGCGCACCACGGCGCCGTTGCAGCGGTCCGGTGGCATGCTCGTCAACGTCGCCCCGCTGCGGATCACCGTCCGCCCGGAGGACACGGTGGCCGAGCTCGTGCAGCGAACGCAGCTCGAACTGATGGGTGCGCTGCGCCATCAGCGGTGCAGCCTCGAGGACATCCGCCGCGATGCCGGGCTCGCCGGGACCGCGGAGGGCCTCGCCGGCCCGATGGTGAACGTCATGCTGTTCCACCAGGCGTTCACTCTCGGCACGGTCACGGGCGAGTACCACATCGTGACATCGGGCCCGGTGGACGACCTGCTGGTCAACATCTATCAGAGCGGTGACGGGCAGACGCTCCTCGATTTCCGCGGCAACCCCAACCGGTACGGCTCGGAGGAGTTGCGCGCCCACCACCGCAGGTTCGTGGAACTGGTCGAGGAGTTCGTCACGGCCGAGCCGCAGACACGGACCGCCGACATTCACGCCGAGAGTGCGCGCCTCGGCGCGCGGTTCCTCGAGCGGGAGGCCCAGCTCGCGTTCTGGAAGCGGGAGTTGGCCGGCCTGCCGGAGGTGACGGCACTGCCACTGGATCGGCCGCGTCCGGTTGAGCGGGCCGGGGCCGGCGAGGTCGTCGGGTTCGCCGTCGACGCGGACGTGCAGCGCCGCGCGGCACTGCTTGCCGAGGAGGCGGGCACCGGGATCTTCACCACGCTGCACGCCGCGCTGGCCGTACTCCTGGGCCGGCTGGGCGACACCGACGACGTCGTGATCGGAACGCCGGTCGTCGGGCGCGAGGCTTCCGACTCCGACGACCCGGAAGCCGGAGCATTCTTCAACAAGACCGTCCTGCGGTCGCAGGTGGACACCGCAACGTCGTTCGTCGACCACCTGAGCCGGGTCCGGGACGCCGACCGGGCCGCGTTCGCGCATGCGGCGCTGCCCTTCGACGATCTCGTCGCCGCCCTCGGGGCCGAATCCGATCCCTCGCACGCCCCGCTGTTCCAGGTGATGCTCGAATTCACCGACGGTGGCCATCCGCACTACTCGTCCGGGGACGTGACGGTCAGCCCGATCCAGCGCGAACACCGCGCGCTGGGGCTGGATCTCGTGTTCTCCCTCACCGAATCGGAGACGGGCGGCATCATCGGCCGGTTGCGGTTCGCGACGGACGTGTGGGACCGCGCCGGCGCGGAGGCCCTGGCCGCGCGCTTCGTTCGCATCCTGCAGACGGTGACGGCGGACCCCGCCGCACCGATCGGGGACGTCGACCTCCTCGAGCAGGTCGAATACGCGGAACTCGCGCCGGTCCGCGACGAACCGTCGGTCGAGCCCCGCACGCTGCCCGCGTTGCTCGCGCGCGCCGTCGAGGCGGGCGGCGACGGGGACGCCCTCGTCTACCAGGGACGCACCCTGACCTACCCCGAACTCGACGCGCAGTCGGACCGTCTCGCCCGCATGCTGATCGGACACGGTGTGGGACCGGGTTCGGTTGTGGCGCTGGCGATCGCGCGGTCGATCGAATCGGTGCTGGCCACCTGGGCGGTCGCGAAGTCCGGGGCCGCGTTCGTCCCGGTCGACCCAAACTATCCGCCCGATCGCATCGAGCACATGCTCACCGATTCCGGTGCGGTCGTCGGTCTCACCGTGGCGGCGCACCGGTCGTCGCTGCCGGAGATCACGCCGTGGTTCGTGATGGACGACGCGTCGTTCGGCCGGGACCTGGCGCAGCACGCGGCCGGCACGGTCGCCGACCCCGACCGCCTGCGGCCGCTGCGGACCGCGGATCCGGCCTACCTGATCTACACGTCCGGTTCCACCGGCACACCCAAGGGTGTCGTCGTCACTCACATCGGCCTGGCCAATTTCGCCGAGGACGAGCGGCAGCGGTTCGCCGTGACCGCGGAGTCCCGCACCCTGCACTTCTCCTCACCGAGTTTCGACGCGTCCATCCTGGAACTGCTTCTCGCGGTGGGTGCCGGCGCCACGATGGTGGTGGCGCCGTCGACGGTGTACGGCGGTACCGAACTCGCGGACCTGTTGCGTCGGGAACGGGTGACGCACGCGTTCGTGACCCCCGCCGCGCTGGCATCCGTCGATCCGACCGGCCTCGACCACATCCGGTGCGTCGTCACCGGTGGTGAGAGCTGTCCTCCTGCGCTGGTGGCGCAGTGGGCGCCGGGGCGGGTCATGTTCAACGCATACGGCCCGACCGAGGCCACCGTCGTCGCGAGCGTGGCCGGACCGTTGACGGTCGGTGAACCGGTGACGATCGGCCGCCCGTCCCGCGGTTGCGCTCTGCTGGTGCTCGATTCGCGGTTGCACCCCGTCCCGAAAGGGGTCCCCGGCGAGCTGTACATCACCGGTGACGGTGTGGCACGCGGGTACCACAATCGGTCGATCCCGACGGCCGAACGGTTCGTCGCCGACCCCCACGGGGCGCCCGGCGAGCGGATGTACCGCACCGGCGACCTGGCACGGTGGAACGCTGCCGGACAGCTGGAATACCTGGGCCGCACCGACTTCCAGGTGAAGATCCGCGGGTTCCGCATCGAACTCGGCGAGATCGACGCCGTCGTCCGCTCGCATCCGAGTGTGGCGTTCGCGACCACGGTCGGACGGACCGCACCGTCCGGCGACACCGTGCTGGTGACGTACGTGCTCCCCGAGGGCGGGACGGACATCGTCGTCGGCGACATCCTCGAGCACGCCGCGGCCGCGCTGCCCGCGCACATGGTGCCCGCCCGGGTGATGGTGCTCCGCGAGGTCCCGCTGACCCCGGCGGGCAAACTCGACCGGAAGGCGTTGCCGGAACCGCAGTTCGAGGCCACCTCCACCGTCTACCGGGCGCCGGTGACCCCGACCGAGATGCAGATCGCGGAGGTGTTCGCGGCGCTTCTGGGAGTCGAGCGCATCGGCGTCGACGACAGCTTCTTCGACCTGGGCGGCGACTCCCTCGTCGCGACTCGCGTGGTGTCCCGGGTCAACGCGGCCCTGAGCACGGAGATCGGGGTGCTCGATCTGTTCGAGGCGCCCAGCGTCGCGTTGCTCAGTGCCCGCGTCGACGCTCTCGGGCCCCGCACCTCCGCCCGCCCCGTGCTCGCTCCGCGGGCCGGGTCCGGCCCGGTGCAGGTGTCGCTGGCGCAGCAGCGGATGTGGTTCATCAACCAGCTCGACACGGCCTCGCCCGCATACAACATTCCCGTCGGCATCCGGCTGCGCGGCACGCTCGAGGTGGACGCGCTGCGGACCGCGGTGAGTGACGTCCTTGCCCGGCACGAGTCGCTGCGGACGGTGTTCCCGAACACCCCCAACGGTCCCATTCAGGTGGTTCTGCCGGTCGCCGAGGTGAGCCCGCACCTCGACGCGGTCGAGGTGGCCGAGAACGAGCTCGAATCCCGCCTGATCGCCGACGCCGCAACCGGTTTCGACGTCACCGTCGAACCGCCGATCCGGGCGGAGCTCTACCGCACCGCGACCGACGATCACGTGCTGGTGTTCGTGGTGCACCACATCGCCGCCGACGGCCTGTCGATGACACCGCTGACCCGGGACGTGATGGTGGCCTACCACGCCCGCGCCGCAGGCGACACGCCGCAGTGGGCACCGCTCGAGGTGCAGTACGCCGATTTCGCGGTGTGGCAGCGCGAGCTGCTCGGTTCCCCCGACGATCCGACGAGCCTCCTCGCCCGCCAACTGGCGTTCTGGGCCCGCACGCTCGACGGCGCCCCCGAGGTCATGGACCTGCCGACCGACCGGCCGCGCCCGGCCCGGCAGTCGATGATCGGCGCCACCGCCGACTTCTCGATCCCGGCGCGCATCCACGCCGCGCTGCTCGAGATCGCGGGCGCCAACGACGCCAGCCTGTTCATGGTGGTGCACGCCGCCCTCGCGGTCCTGCTGTCCCGGTCGAGCGGCTCGTCCGACGTGTCGATCGGATCCCCGGTCTCCGGTCGTGGCGAACGCCAACTCGACGACGTCGTCGGCATGTTCGTCAACACCGTCGTCCTGCGCACCACCATCGACCCCGATCGGAGCTTCCCCGAGATCCTCTCCCACACCCGCTCCGTGGATCTGGAGGCGTTCAGCAACACCGATCTGCCGTATGAGCGGCTCGTCGACGAACTGAAGCCGACCCGCTCCGAGGCACATTCACCGCTGTTCCAGGTGATGCTGGTGCTGCAGGGATTCGCGAACACGCGGCTCGAGCTGCCCGGGCTCGACGTGGAGGTCGAGGCCCTCGAGACCGGCGCCGCCAAGTTCGACCTGCAGGTCATCCTCACCGAGCACACCGAGGAATCCGGCGCCCCGGGTGCGATCGACGTCCAATTCTCGTACGCGTCGGAACTGTTCGACCCGCCGACGATGACGGCGCTGGCCGAACGCTTCGTCACCTTGCTCGAGACCGTCACCGCCGGTTCGGACGCGAAGGTCGGCGATATCGACCTGATCGGTGCGGACGAGACCCACCGGATGCTCGAGCAGTGGATCGACACGGACGTCGCCGTGCCGGACTCGGCGACCCTGGTCAGCCTGTTCGAGGCGCAGGTGGCCCGGACCCCGGACGCCGTGGCCGTCGTGTTCGCCGAAGAGGAACTGCTGTACGCGGAATTCGATGCCCGCGCCAACCGGCTGGCACGCGAACTCCTTGCCCGCGGCGTCGGACCCGAATCCCGGGTCGCCGTCGCCCTGCGCCGTTCACTCGAGCTGATGATCGCGATCTACGCGGTCGAGAAGACCGGGGCAGCGTACGTTCCGCTCGACCCCGATCACCCCGCCTCGCGAATCGCCTACGTGATCGAGAGCGCCGAGCCCGCATGCGTTCTCACCTCCTCCCGCGACCGGTGCGAGGGCGTCGACGGCGCGGCCGGTGCGTCCGTGATCGAGATCGACACCCTGAACCTGTCCCGGCGGCCGAGTACCCCGATCACCGACGCCGAGCGGGGCGGTCCGATCCACCCCGATTCGACCGCCTACGTGATCTACACGTCCGGATCGACCGGCCGTCCCAAGGGGGTCGCCGTCAGCCACCGCGCGATCGTGAACCGCTTGCTGTGGATGCAGGACACGTACCGGATGGACCACACGGACGTGGTGCTGCAGAAGACACCCGTCACGTTCGACGTGTCCGTGTGGGAACTGTTCTGGCCCCTCGAGGTCGGTGCGCGACTCGTCCTCGCCGCGCCGGACGGTCACCGCGACCCGACTTACCTGTCCCACATCATCGCCGACCACCAGGTCACCACCATGCACTTCGTGCCGTCGATGCTCGCGGTGTTCACGGCAGGCGCCGAACCGGAACTCTGCGGTTCGCTGCGCCAGGTGTTCTGCAGTGGTGAGGCGCTGCCGCCCGCCACCGCCGACGCGTTCCGGGAATTCGGGTCCGCGGCGCTGCACAACCTGTACGGCCCGACGGAGGCCGCGGTCGACGTCACCTACTGGGAGTGCACGGAAGGCGACCGGGCCTCGGTCCCGATCGGGGCGCCCGTGTGGAACACGCAGGTGTACGTCCTCGACTCCCGGCTGCACCCCGTGCCGGTCGGCGTGCACGGCGAGCTGTACCTGGCCGGCATCCAGCTGGCCCGCGGCTATGTCGGCCGCAGCGATCTGACGTCCGACCGGTTCGTGGCGAACCCGTTCGGCGCGCCGGGACAGCGGATGTACCGCACCGGCGACGTCGTCCGCTGGCGTGCCGACGGCAACATCGAGTACATCGGACGCCGCGACTTCCAGGTCAAGCTCCGCGGTCAGCGCATCGAACTCGGCGAGGTCGAGGCGGCCGTGCTGGCGCACCCGTCGGTGGCGCAGGCGGTCGTGACCGTGCACCGCAGCGAGGCCACCGGCGAAAGCCTTGTCGGCTACGTGATTCCCGTGGCCGGCGCCGACATCGACACCGCCGTCGTGCGCGACGCGGCGGCGGAGGCGCTGCCCGCCTACATGGTGCCGACCCGGATCATCGTGCTCGACCGGTTCCCGCTCGGGGCCACCGGCAAGCTGGACCGGGGAGCCCTGCCCGAGCCGGAGTTCCTCAGCCCGTCCGCAGAGTTCGTCACGCCGCGGAACCCGATCGAGGAGATCCTCGCGTCGATCTTCGCGGATCTGCTCGACGCGCCCCGGATCGGTGTGTACGACAGCTTCTTCGACCTCGGCGGCAACTCACTGGTGGCCACCCGGCTGGTGGCGCGGGTGAACGCCGCGCTGGGCAGCCGGATCGGGGTCCGGGAGATCTTCGACGCCCCGACCGTCGCGACCCTGGCCACCCGGATCGAATCCGAGGCCGTGCAGGGCGCCGAACGCCCGCCGCTGATGGCCGGGGTGCGCCCCGACCGACTGCCGGTCTCGCTGGCGCAGAAGCGCATGTGGTTCATCAACCAGTTCGACCTCGACTCCCCGGCCTACAACATCGCGCTCGCGGTGCGGTTGACGGGCGACCTCGACGAGGACGCGATGCAGGACGCCGTCGCCGACGTGATGGACCGGCACGAGTCGTTGCGCACCCGGTTCCCGATGGTGGAGGGCGAACCCGTCCAGGTGATCCTGCCGACCGAGGACGTGGTGCCCGATCTGTCGCCGATCGCGACGACGGAAGCAGAACTGCCCGAGCACATCTCGCGACTCGCGGGCGCCGGGTTCGACGTCACCGTGTCGGTGCCGGTGCGCGCCGCCCTGTTCCGTACCGATCCCGGCGAGCACGTTCTCGTCATCGTCGTCCACCACATCAGCGCCGACGGCTTCTCCATGGCCCCGCTCGCCCGGGACGTGATGACCGCCTACGCGGCCCGCACCGGGGGACAGGCACCGGACTGGACGCCGCTGCCGGTGCAGTACGCCGACTTCGCGCTCTGGCAGCACCGGGTGCTGGGCAACGCCGACGACCCCGACAGCCTGCTGGCCGCCCAGCTCGACTACTGGACGCACACGCTCGCCGGGCTTCCGGAACTCCTCGCGCTGCCGACGGACCACCCCCGGCCGGTGCAGCAGTCGATGCGCGGCGGCATCCACTCGTTCAGCATCGACCCGCAGGTGCACGGCCGGTTGATCACGACTGCCCGCGAACACAATTCGAGTGTGTTCATGGCCGTGCACGCGGCGCTCGCCGTGCTCCTGGCCAGGCTGGGCGACACGGACGACGTGTCGGTGGGCACCCCCATCGCAGGTCGTGGCGACGCCGCCCTGGACGACATGGTCGGCATGTTCGTCAACACCCTGGTGCTGCGCACCCCGGTCGAACCGGCCGGCACGTTCACCGATCTGCTGTCCACGGTCCGCGACACCGACCTGAGCGCGTTCCACCACGCGGATCTGCCGTTCGAGCGGCTGGTCGACGCGATCTCACCCGAACGCGCGACGTCGCATTCGCCGCTGTTCCAGGTGGTGCTCGAGTTCCGCAACAACGAGCGCCCGCGGCTGGAGCTGCCCGGGTTGACCGTCACCGGCCTCGACCTGGCCACCGACATCTCCAACTTCGACCTGCAACTCACCCTCACCGAGGAATTCGGGGTGTCGGGGGAGCCCGCCGGGATCTCCGCGGCCTTCACGTACGCGTCGAGCCTGTTCGACGCGTCCACGATCGCCGGCTTCGCCGACTACCTGCAGCGGATCTTCGACGCGGTGACGTCCGAACCGGGCATGGCCGTCGGTGACATCGACCTGATGGTGGCGTCCGAACGTGCGGCCCTCACCCCGGTGATGGACGGGCCCGACGCCGAACCGCGGACCCTGCCCGAACTGCTCGCGGCCGCGGCCTCCGTGGATCCCAAGGCGGCCGCGCTGTCCTACGAGGGCCGTGAGGTGACATACCGCGATCTCGACGAGCGGTCGAACCGTCTCGCCCGCTTGCTGATCGGGCGCGGCATCGGCCCGGAATCGGTGGTGGCGCTGGCGCTGGCGCGGTCACCGGAGTCGGTGCTGTCACTGTGGGCCGTCGCCAAGACCGGTGCCGCGTTCGTCCCGGTCGACCCGAACTACCCGACCGACCGGATCGTCCACATGCTCAGCGACTCCGGTGCGGCGCTCGCGCTCACCGTCGCCGAGTTCCGTCCCACGCTGCCGGACTGCACGTCCTACGTCGTGGTCGACGCACCCGGATTCGACGACGAGGTGAGCGCGCGCTCCGCCGCGGTCGTCACCGACGCCGACCGGACACACCCGCTCGCCCTGGAGAACCCGGCCTACCTGATCTACACGTCCGGGTCCACCGGCACCCCGAAGGGCGTCGTCGTCACCCACCGCGGCCTGGCGAACTTCGCCACCGACGAACGCGTCCGCTTCGGGGTCACGCCGCGGTCGCGCACGCTGCACTTCTCGTCGCCGAGCTTCGACGCGTCGATCCTGGAATTGCTGCTCGCGGTCGGCTCCGGCGCCACCATGGTGATCGCTCCGGCGTCCGTCATCGGCGGCACCGAACTCGCCGACGTGCTCCGGGAAGGCCGGGTCACGCACGCGTTCATCACCCCGGCGGCCATGGCGTCCGTGGACCCCGCGGGCCTCGACCAGCTCGAGTGTGTCGCCACCGGCGGCGACGTGTGCCCGCCGGAGCTGGTGGCGCAGTGGGTGACCGGGGGCAGGCGGATGTTCAACGCCTACGGCCCCACCGAGGCGACGGTCGTGTCCAGCGTGACGGGACCGATGATTCCCGGTGAGGGCGTCACCATCGGCCGTCCGCCGATGGGAACCGGGGAGATGGTGCTCGATTCACGCCTGCACCCGGTGCCCAACGGGGTGACCGGCGAACTGTACGTCACCGGTTCCGGTCTGGCCCGCGGCTACAAGGACCGGGCGGGCACGACGGCGGAGCGTTTCGTCGCCAACCCGTACGGCGGCCTCGGGGCCCGCATGTACCGGACCGGCGACCTGGCGCGCTGGAACGGTGCCGGCCAGCTCGAGTACCTGGGCCGCAGCGACTTCCAGGTGAAGATCCGCGGTTTCCGCATCGAACTCGGCGAGATCGAGACCGCCCTCACGCGCTACCCGGGGGTCGCCCGTTCGGTGGTGTCCGCGCACCAGGGCAGCACCGGAGCCAACCGGCTCGTCGGGTACCTCGTCCCCACGGCGGGCGCGGAACTCGACCCGGAAGCCGTCCTCGATTTCGTCGGCGGATTCCTCGCCCCGTACATGGTGCCGTCCGCGCTGATCGTCCTCGACGAGTTGCCGCTCACCCCCGCAGGCAAGCTGGATCGCCGCGCGCTGCCCGAACCCGACTTCGGCGCCCGGGTGTCGACCGGCCGCGCGCCGGTGTCGGAGATGGAGGAGGTGCTCGCCGGACTGTTCGCCGAGGTCCTCGGTCTGGAATCGGCCGGTGTCGAGGACTCGTTCTTCGCCCTCGGCGGCGACAGCATCATGTCGATCCAGTTGGTGGCCCGCGCGAAGGCGGCGGGTGTGGTGCTGACCCCGCGGGACGTGTTCGAGGCCAAGACCGTTGCCGGTCTCGCCGCGGTGGCGTCGTGGGTGGGGGCCGCCGACATCGTCGTCCTCGACGAACTGCCCGGTGGCGGAGTCGGCGACATGCCGACCACCCCGATCACGAAGTGGCTGCTCGAACGGGGCGGCGAGTTCAACCGCATGTCGCAGTCGGCGCTCCTGACCGCACCGCCGAACCTGCGCGAACTCGAACCCCTGAGCGCCACGTTCCAAGCCGTCCTCGACCGGCACGACATGCTGCGCGCGCAGCTGATCGTCTCCGCCGAGGACTCGCACCTCGCCGTCCGCCCGGTCGGCGCGGTCGACGCACAGGACCTGATCCGCCGGGTCCCCGTGTCCACCGCCCCGGGAACCCCGGCGTTCGCGGCGACGGTGATCGCGGAACTCGACGCCGCGCTGGACCGACTCGATCCCGCGGCCGGCGTCATGGTGCAGGTGGTGTGGTTCGACGCCGGGGAATCCGGCGGCCGCCTGCTCGTCGTCGCGCATCACCTCGTCGTCGACGGTGTGTCGTGGCGCATCCTCGTCCCCGACCTCGCGACCGCCTGGGCGCAGATCTCGGCAGGCCAGGAACCGGTCCTCGAACAGGTCGGCACGTCCATGCGCCGGTGGGCGCACGGACTGGTCGACGAGGCGGCGAACCGGGCAGCCGAACTGGACCTGTGGCAGCGCATCCTCGACTGCGAGGACCCACTCGTCGGCAGCCGCCCGCTCGACCCCGACATCGACGTCAACGCGACCGTCGGCCGCGTCACCGTGCAGCTGCCCGCCGAGGTCAGCGAAGCCGTCCTCACGGCCCTGCCGGAGGCCATCCACGGCAGCGTGAACGACGGACTCCTCACCGCGCTGGCGATGGCGGTCACCCAGTGGCGGCGCACCCGCGGCCACACCCTGCACGGCCGGTCCGTCGACGGGACCCTGGTGAGCCTCGAGGGTCACGGCCGTGAAGACCAGGTCGTGCCGGGCGCCGATCTGGGCCGCACCGTCGGCTGGTTCACAGCGATGTTCCCGGTGCGTCTCGACCTGTCCGGCATCGACCTCGACGACGCGTTCGACGGCGGAAAGGCCGCCGGCTCCGCGATCAAGGCGATCAAGGAACAACTGCTCGCGATCCCGGATCACGGCATGGGTTACGGCATGCTGCGGTACCTCAACGCCGACACCGCCCCGCTGCTCGCGGCCCGCTCGCTGCCGCAGATCAGCTTCAACTACCTGGGACGCTTCGCCGCCGACCTGTCCGAGGCGGCCACCCGCGCCGGCTGGACGCCGACCGGTGAAGTCGACATGGACCGTGCGCAGGACCTCGACACCCCGGTCACCTCGGCCATCGACGTCAACGCGGTCACCACCGAGGTGGAGGACCGGCCTCAACTGCGCGCCACCTGGGCGTACGCGGCCGGTGTCCTGACCGTCGCCGAGGTCCGGGAACTCGCCGAACTGTGGGTCCGGGCGCTCACCGCGCTCACCACGTACGCGGCCCGCCCCGACGCCGGCGGCGTGACCCCGTCCGACCTCGAACTGGTCAGCCTCGACCAGGACGCCATCGACCGCATCGAATCGCGCTTCCCGGCGCTGTCCGACATCTGGTCGCTGTCGCCGCTGCAGTCCGGACTGCTCTTCCACGCACTGCTGGCCGATCAGACGATCGACTCGTACACGGTGCAGGTGACTCTCGAACTGCGCGGTGCCGTGCCGTCCCGCATGCGGGTGGCCGGGCAGGCCCTGCTCGACCGGCACGCGAACCTGCGGGCGTCGTTCGTCTACGACGAGGGCGGCACCCCGGTTCAGGCGATCCACGGGTACGCCGAGCTGCCCTGGACGGAGATCGACCTGTCCGGGCTGGACGCGGAGAGCCGCGAGGCCGAGATCGTGCGACTCCTCGACGCCGACCGGCGCCGCGGGTTCGACATGGCCACCCCGCCGCTGTTGCGGTTCATGCTGATCCAGATCGGTGGGGACGAGCAGCGCCTGATCATCACCAACCACCACATCCTGCTCGACGGCTGGTCGATGCCGCTGCTGATCCGCGACCTCCTGACCCTGTACGCCACGGAGGGTGACGCCACGGCGCTGCCGCGGGTGCACCCGTACCGCGACTACCTCGCGTGGATGTCGCACCGCAGCACCGAGGACTCCCTCGGTGTGTGGCGGCGTGCCCTCGCCGGGGTGGAGGAGCCGACGCTGCTCGCGCCCGCCGACGCGTCGGTGCAGAGCGACACGCAGTCCAATGAACTGCTCGTCGAACTCGACGTCGACCGGACCGATCAGCTGAGTGTGCTCGCACGCGAGCACGGTCTGACCCTCAGCACCCTGATCCGCACCGCGTGGGGAATCGTGCTGGGCGGCTTGGTCGGTCGCTCCGATGTGGTCTTCGGTGGGACGGTGTCCGGTCGG
Source organism: Rhodococcus sp. G6(2025) (assembly GCF_058628105.1). NCBI lineage: Bacteria > Bacillati > Actinomycetota > Actinomycetes > Mycobacteriales > Nocardiaceae > Rhodococcus > Rhodococcus sp. G6(2025). The sequence goes on along the minus strand of NZ_CP179750.1, from coordinate 4,108,975 downwards.
CCTCCGCAGATCGCGGGGATCGAGTCGATGGTGGGCCTGTTCATCAACACCCTGCCGGTGCGCGTGGTTCTCGACCCGCGGGAAACGCTGGGGGAGTTGCTCGAACGCATCCAGGGCGAGCAAGCCGCGCTGCTCGACCACCATTACGTCGGACTGACGGACATTCAGTCGGTGGCCGGTCCCGGTGCCGGTTTCGACACGCTGACCGTGTTCGAGTCGTATCCCGTCGATCGGGAAGGGCTGACCGAGCAGACCGACATCGCCGGCATGCACGTCCTCGACGTGCACGACAGCGCGAACGCCGCCCACTACCCGCTCGCGCTGATCGCCTCGGCGCACGAGAACCTGCAGCTGAAGCTCGAGTACGTCGAGGAGCTGTTCGACCGGGCCGACGTGGAGCGGATCGGCGACCGGATCGTCCGGGCGCTGATCGCGCTCGCCGAGCATCCCGGGATGAAACTGGCGCAGCTGCGTCTGCTCACCGACGTCGAGGAGGCCGAACTGGTTCCGGCCCGCGGCCCGTCCGGCCGCTCCGTGCGAACACTGCCGCAGATGTTCACCGACACGGCCGCCGCCGCGGGGGACGCGACCGCACTCGTGTTCGGGGACCGCCGGATGTCCTACCGGGAACTGGACGAACGGTCCAACCAGCTCGCGCGTCTGCTCATCGACCGCGGCGTCGGCCCGGAAGACATCGTGGCCCTGGGTATCTCACGGTCCATCGAATCGGTCCTGGCGGTCTGGTCGATCACCAAGACCGGCGCGGCGTTCGTTCCGGTCGATCCGACCTACCCGCGTGAGCGGGTCGAGCACATGGTCACGGATTCCGGGTGCACGTTCGGTCTCCGCCTGGACGCCGACCACGGCCGGCTCCCCGACGCGGTCAGCTGGCTGACCCTCGACGACGCCGAGACCGCGACGGCCGTTCGGGCGATGTCCACCGACACCGTCACCGACGACGACCGCGTCGCGCCCCTGCGCTTCGCACACCCGGCGTACGTCATCTACACGTCCGGCTCCACCGGCAAGCCGAAGGGCGTGGTGGTCAGCCACCGCGGTCTCGACAATTTCGCCGAGGAGCAGCGGACCCGCTACGCGACCGATTCCACGTCGCGGGCGTTGCACTTCTCCTCACCGAGCTTCGACGCCTCGGTCCTCGAATACCTGCTGTCGTTCGCCGTCGGCGCGACCATGGTGATCGTGCCGCCGTCCGTGTACGGCGGCGAGGAACTCGCGGAGTTGATCCGCAGCGAGAGCGTCACCCACGGGTTCGTCACCCCCGCGGCGCTGGCCTCCGTCGACCCCGAGGGGCTCGACGTGTTCCAGAACGTGGTCGCCGGCGGCGAGGCCGTCCCGCCGGAACTGGTGACCCGCTGGGCGCCGGGCCGCACCATGTACAACGGCTACGGTCCCACCGAGACCACCATCATGAGCAACCTCAGCGACCACCTGCAGGCGGGGGAGACGGTCACCATCGGTGCCCCCGTCCGCGGCGTCTCCGAGGTGATTCTCGACTCGCGGCTGCAACCGGTCTCCGTCGGCGTCGCCGGCGAGCTCTACATCTCCGGTGAGGGCCTGGCCCGCGGCTATCATGCACGCGCCGGGCTGACCAGCGAGCGGTTCGTCGCCAACCCCTACGGCGGGCCGGGCGACCGGATGTACCGCACCGGCGACCTCGCGCGGTGGCGGTCCGATCACACGGTCGAATACCTGGGCCGCACCGACTTCCAGGTGAAGATCCGCGGGTTCCGCATCGAGCTCGGCGACATCGACAGCGCGCTCGCCGCGCATTCGTCCGTGGCGTTTGCCGTCACCCTCGGGCGTCCCGGCCCCGCCGGCGACACCGTACTCGTCTCCTACGTGCTGCCGGAGACCGAGTCGGCACTCGAACCGCCGGAACTGAAGGAGTGGACGGCGAACCTGCTGCCCGCACACATGGTGCCGTCCAGCATCATGATCCTGGACGAGATCCCGCTCACCCCCGTCGGCAAGCTCGATCGGGCAGCGCTGCCCGAACCGCAGTTCCTGCCCACGTCGGACGACTTCCGGCCGCCGTCGACGGTCCTCGAACACACGATCGCCGACGTCATCACCACCGTCCTGGGCATCGAACGGGTCGGCATCGACGACAACTTCTTCGACATCGGCGGAAACTCGCTGATCGCGACCCGTGTCGCCGCGCGCCTGACCGCGGAACTGGACACCGACATCGGTGTCCGCACCCTGTTCGAGGCGCCGACGATCCATCAGCTGGCCCGCCTCATCGAGTCGACGGCATTCGCACCCGCGCAGGACGGCGCCCACGTCCGGATCCCGCTCGGCCCGATGCCGCGGCCCGCGCACGTGCCGGTGTCCCTGGCGCAGAAGAGGATGTGGTTCCTCAACCAGTTCGACACGTCGTCGGCGGCCTACAACATTCCCCTGGCCGTGCGGCTGACCGGTCACCTGGACGTGGAGTCGCTGCGCGCGGCGGTGACGGACGTCTTCGTCCGCCACGAATCGTTGCGGACCGTGTTCCCGTCCCACGACGGCGAACCGACCCAGGTGGTCCTCTCGCCGGGTCAGTGGACGCCGAACCTCGAGATCGTCGAGGTGTCCGAGGACGAACTGAGGGAGCACATCGCCGGTCTCGCGACCGCCGGCTTCGACGTGACGGCCGACGTGCCGATGCGGTCGGCGCTGTTCGCACTCGCCCCCGACGACCACGTGCTCGTCATCGTGGTGCACCACATCTGCGCCGACGGGTTCTCGCTCACCCCGCTCGCCCGGGACGTCATGACCGCCTACGCCGCCCGCATCGCGGGGAGCGCACCGCAGTGGAACCCTCTGTCGGTGCAGTACGCCGACTACACCCTGTGGCAGCTGCAACTGCTGGGCGACGAGAGCGACGCCGAATCGCTGATCTCCCAGCAACTCCGGTACTGGACGGATCAGCTGGCCGACCTGCCCGAACTCCTGCAGCTGCCCACCGACCGGGCGCGGCCGGTCCAGCAGTCGTTCCGCGGTGCGCAGGTCGACTTCACGATTCCGGCGGACGTGCACCGGGCGCTGGCGGCGTTGGCGCGCAAGCACAACTCCACCATGTTCATGGCCGTCCACGCGGCCCTGTCGGTGCTGCTGTCGGCGCTCTCGTCGACCGAGGACATCGCGGTCGGCACACCCATCGCCGGCCGCGGTGACGCGGCACTCGACGACATGGTCGGCATGTTCGTCAACACCCTGGTGCTGCGGAGCGCTGTCGACCCGGCGGCGGGTTTCGGCGCCCTGATGGATCAGGTGCGGGCCACCGACCTGGCCGCGTTCCACCATTCGGACCTGCCGTTCGAGCGGCTCGTCGACGTTCTCGCGCCGGAGCGCTCCACCGCGCACTCGCCGCTGTTCCAGGCGCTGCTCGAGTTCCGGAACAACGAGACGCCGCGGCTCGAGCTCCCGGAACTGACCGCGGCCGCCGTCGATTTCGATCTCGAGGTCGCCAAGTTCGACCTGCAGCTCAGCGTCGAGGAAGGATTCGACGCGGACGGGGTGGCGTCGGGTATCGCCGCGTCGTTCATCTTCGCCACCGATCTGTTCGACGCCGGCACCGTCCGGACGTTCGCCGACCGGTTCCTGCGCATCCTCGGTGCCGTCACCTCCGACCCGCTGGCCCCGGTCGGGGACATCGTGATCACCGACGCCGCCGAGCGGTCGGCGATGGCGACCGAATGGAACACCGCCGGACTCGACGCGGGCACCGACACCCTCGCGGACCGGTTCGCCCAGAGCGTGGCCCGGTTCCCCGACGCCACGGCCGTGACGTCGGAGGACGTGGCACTGACGTACGCGGAGCTCGACGCCCGGTCGAACCGGCTGGCCCGCCTGCTCATCTCCCAGGGAGTGGGGCCGGAAACGCTGGTGGCCGTGGCGCTTCCACGCACCTGCGATCTGATCATCGCCCTGCTGGCGGTGATCAAGACCGGCGGCGGCTACCTGCCCGTCGACATCACCTACCCGGCGGACCGGCTGGCGTTCGTGTTCGAGGACGCCGCACCGAACTGTGTCATCACCACCACGGGGGACGTCTCCGCCCTGCCGGATTCGGAGACCCCGGCGATCCTGCTCGACGACCCCGAGACCACCGCCGACCTCGCGCAGCAGTCGCCGGCGACGATCACCGACGCCGACCGGCTGGCGCCGCTCGACTCCGCGTCGGTGGCGTACGTCATCTACACCTCCGGGTCGACGGGCCGCCCCAAGGGCGTGGTCGTCTCGCACCGCAACGTGCTGACGCTGTTCGCGAACACGCAGCCGCTGTACGGGTTCGACGAGAACGACGTGTGGACGATGTTCCACTCGTACGCGTTCGACTTCTCCGTGTGGGAGCTGTGGGGTCCGCTGCTCTATGGCGGCCGACTCGTCGTCGTCGACTACTACACGGCGCGGTCGCCGGAAATGTTCCACGAACTCCTGCGGAACGAGCAGGTCACCGTACTCAACCAGACCCCGACCGCGTTCTACCAGCTCGCCGAGACCGACCGCATCGTCTCGGAGATCGACGTGAACGCGGCGGCACTGGCCCTGCGGTACGTGATCTTCGGTGGTGAGGCGCTCGACCTCGGACAGCTCGGGCGCTGGTACTCGCGGCACGACGACTCCGCCCCGACGCTGGTGAACATGTACGGCATCACCGAGACGACGGTCCACGTCAGCTACCTCGCGCTCGACCGCGAATTCGCCGAGTCCGCGTCGGCCAGCGTGATCGGCCGCGGAATCGCCGGGCTGCACGTCCACGTCCTCGACCGGCGCCTGCACCCGGTTCCCCCGGGCACCATCGGGGAGATGTACGTGTCGGGTGACCAGGTGACCCGCGGCTACCTCGGCCGGGCCGGGCTCAGTTCGACCCGGTTCGTGGCCGACCCGCTCCGGCCCGGGGCCCGGATGTACCGCACGGGTGACCTGGCGCGCTGGAACACCGACGGCCAGCTCGAGTACCTGGGCCGCAGCGACTTCCAGGTCAAGATCCGTGGTTTCCGCATCGAACTCGGCGAGATCGAATCCGCGCTGCTCCGGTACCGCGGCATCGCCCAGGCCGTCGTCCTCACCCGCGACGACGGGCACGGCGGTCACCGGCTGATCGGCTACGTGGTTCCGGAATCCGGCGCCACCGTCGAGGTGTCGTCCGCGCTCGAGTTCGTCGGCACCCAGCTCACCTCGTACATGGTGCCCGCCACCCTGGTGGTGCTCGACGCACTGCCGTTGACGAGCAACGGCAAACTCGACCGCCGCGCGTTGCCGGAACCCGACTTCGGGGCCCGGGTGTCGGCGGGCCGCGCCCCGGCCACGGAGATGGAAACCGTCCTCGCCGGTCTGTTCGCCGAGGTCCTCGGTCTGGAATCGGTGGGTGTGGACGACTCGTTCTTCGCACTCGGCGGCGACAGCATCATGTCGATCCAGTTGGTGGCCCGGGCGAAGGCCGCCGGCGTGGTGCTCACCCCGCGGGACGTGTTCGAGGCCAAGACCGTTGCCGCGCTCGCCGAGGCCGCCTCCTGGGCGGGCGCCGCCGACGTGGTGGTCCTCGACGAACTGCCGGGCGGCGGGATCGGCGAGATGCCGGTCACCCCGATCACCGCGTGGCTGCTCGAACGCGGCGGCGACTTCCGCCGCTACACCCAGACCGCGCTGCTGTCCCTTCCCCCCTCGGCCGACGAGACACTGCTGAAGCGCACGATCGCGGCCGTCGTGGATCACCACGACATGCTGCGGGCGCGTCTCCTCGGTGCCGAGCCGCAGTGGCGGATCGAGGTGCAGGCCGTGGGCGCGGTCGACGTCGACGACGTGCTGCACCGCGTCGAGGTCGCGTCGGTGGTCGGTTCCGGGTTCGCGGAGGTCGCGACCCGTGAACTCGATGCCGCGGCAGGACGACTGGACCCCGAGGCCGGGGTCATGCTGCAGATGGTGTGGTTCGACGCCGGCGACGAGGGCGGGCGGCTGCTGGTCGTGGCCCACCACCTGGTGGTCGACGGTGTGTCGTGGCGGATCCTCGTCCCCGACCTGGCGACCGCGTGGGCGCAGGTCTCCGCCGGTCAGGAACCGGCCCTCGAACCGGTCGGCACGTCGATGCGGCGCTGGTCGCACGGCCTCGTCGAGGCGACACGCGAACGCGCCGGCGAGATCGAACTGTGGCGCCGGGTGCTCGAGGCCGACGACCCGCTCATCGGATCGCGTCCGCTCGACGCCGCGGTCGACGTGGCCGGGACCGTCGAGAAGGTGACCGTGGAGGTGCCCGCCGACGTGACGGACGCACTGCTCACCCGTGTTCCCGAGGCGTTCCACGGCGGCGTCAACGACGGACTGCTCACCGCGCTGGCGCTGGCACTGGCCCAGTGGCGGCGCACCCAGGGCGACTTCACGCGCGAATCGCTGGTCAGCCTCGAAGGCCACGGCCGCGAGGACCAGGTGCTGCCGGGCGCCGACCTGGGCCGCACCGTCGGCTGGTTCACGGCGATGTTCCCGGTGCGCCTGGACCTGTCGGGCATCGACCTCGACGACGCGTTCGCCGGTGGCAAGGCCGCCGGGTCCGCGGTCAAGGCGATCAAGGAACAGTTGCTGGCCATCCCGGATCACGGCATCGGCTACGGCATGCTCCGCTACCTGGACCCGGAGAGCGCGGATCAACTGCGGGCGCTGGCGAAGCCGCAGGTCACGTTCAACTACCTGGGCCGGCTGGGCGGCGCGACGTCCACCGACATCCACGGTCACGCCTGGGTTCCGGTGACGGACACGAAGCTCGACGACATCCCCGCCTCCGACATCCCGGTGGCATCGGCGCTCGACATCAACGCCGTCACCGGCACCGGGGCCGACGGCAACCGGCTGCGGGCCACGTGGGCGTTCCCGACCGGGGTCCTCACCCCGTCCGAGGTCCGCGCACTCGCCGACCTGTGGGTGCAGGCGCTGACCGCGCTGACCACCCACGTCGCGCGGCCCGACGCCGGCGGTGTGACCCCGTCCGATCTGGACCTGGTCACCCTCGACCAGGACGCGATCGACCGGCTCGAGGCCCGGTTCCCGGCACTGTCGGACATCTGGTCGCTGTCACCGCTGCAGTCCGGGCTGCTGTTCCACGCCCAGTTCTCGGACGCCTCGGTCGACCCGTACCTGGTGCAGCTGGCGCTGAAACTGCGCGGAAACATCGACCCGGACCGGATCCGCCGGGCCGGACAGGCCCTGCTGGACCGGCACCCCAACCTGCGGGCCGCGTTCGTCCACGACAGCGCGGGCGCCTCCGCGCAGATCATCCAGCAGCACGTGGAACTGCCGTGGTCGGAGTTCGACCTCTCGGCACTCGACCCCGACGAGACCACCCGCGAATACGACCGGATCGTGGCACGGGACCGGTCGGTGAAGTTCGACATGGCGAACGCGCCGCTGCTGCGGCTGGCCCTCGTCCGGCTCACCGAGGAGGACTACCGGCTGATCCTGACCAACCACCACATCCTGCTCGACGGCTGGTCGACTCCGCTGGTCATCCGCGACCTGCTGACGCTGTACGCGTTGGACGCCGACGGCAGCCTGCTGCCCCGGGTCCACTCCTACCGCGACTACCTGTCGTGGATGAAGCGCCACGACACCACAGACTCCCTCGACGCCTGGCGCACCGCGCTCGACGGGGTCGAGGAGCCGACCCTCCTTGCCCCGCTGGAGCGGGGTGAGGCGCACTCCGTCGTCGCGGAGGAGACCGCCTTCACACTGTCGGTGGAGCAGACCACCCGGTTGCGGGACCTGAGCCGGGAACGCGGGCTCACCCTCAACACCGTCGTCCAGACGGCGTGGGGAATCGTGCTGGGCGGCTTGATCGGCCGCTCCGACGTGGTGTTCGGCGGGACGGTCTCGGGCCGGCCGCCGCAGATCGCGGGCATCGAATCGATGGTGGGTCTGTTCATCAACACCCTGCCGGTGCGGGTGACCCTCGACCCGTGGGAGTCGCTGGGCGAGCTGCTCGAACGTGTGCAGAGCGAACAGGCCGCACTGCTCGATCACCACTACCTGGGTCTGACCGACATCCAGTCGGCGGTCGGCGGCGGCGGTGCCTTCGACACGCTGACCGTGTTCGAGTCGTACCCGGTCGACGAGGCGGGGCTGACGGAACAGACCGACATCGCCGGGATGTTCGTCACCGGCATCGACGGCAAAGACTCCGCGCACTACCCGCTCGCCGTCGTCGCCTCCGGGGACGCGCGGCTGAACTTCAAGTTCGAGTACCTCCCCGAGGTCTTCGAGGAAAGCGCGGTCGACGAGATCGCGGACCGGCTGCAGCGGGTGCTCGACGCCCTCGCCGACCGACCCGAGATTCCGCTCGCCCACATGCAACTGCTCACCGAGGCCGAACTCGCCGAGTTCGCGCCGGTGCGCGGCCGTCCCGGGTTCTCCGTCCGGACGCTGCCGCAGATCTTCGAGGACGCGGCCGCCCTGGATCCGAACCGCACGGCGCTGACGTTCGAGGGCCGCAACGTGTCCTACCGGGAGCTCAACGAACGCTCCAACCAGCTCGCGCGGGTGCTCATCTCCCGCGGCGCCGGCCCGGAGACGTTCGTGGCGCTCGGCATTCCCCGATCGATCGAGTCGGTCCTCGCCGTGTGGGCGGTGGCCAAGACGGGTGCCGCATTCGTCCCCGTCGACCCGAACTACCCGATGGACCGCATCGAGCACATGCTCACCGATTCGGGTGCCACCATCGGATTGACCATGGCCGCGTACGAGAAGGCGCTGCCCGACTCGGTGCCGTGGCTGCAGCTCGACTCGCCCAAATTCGAAAAGGCCTGCCAGTCGAAACCTGCTCTGCCGGTGGCCGATTCGGATCGGCGGTCGCCGATAAGCCTCGACAACGCCGCCTACATCGTCTACACCTCCGGTTCGACGGGGAAGCCGAAGGGCGTCGTGGTCACCCACGAGGGCCTCGACAACTTCGCCGAGGACCAGCGGCAGCGTTTCGCCGCCGCGCAGACGTCCCGCACCCTGCACTTCTCGACGCCCAGCTTCGACGGGTCGGTGTTCGAGTACCTGCAGGCCTTCGGGGTCGGCGCCACGATGGTGATCGCCCCGCCGACGGTGTACGGCGGAGCGGAACTGGCCGAACTGATCAGGTCCGAACACGTCACCCACGCGTTCGTCACCACCGCGGCGCTGTCCACGGTCGACCCGACGGGGCTCGACGAATTCCAGCACGTCGTGTTCGGCGGCGAGGCGTGCCCGCCGGAACTGGTGACCCGCTGGGCGCCCGGCCGGCAACTGTCCAACGCGTACGGGCCCACCGAGACCACGGTGATGGCGAACATCAGCGACCCGATGACGGTGGGCGACCCCATCACCCTCGGCGGCCCGATCCGCGGAGTCGGTGAGCTCGTGCTGGATTCACGTCTCCAGCCGGTGCCCGTCGGGGTGCCCGGCGAGCTGTACATCACCGGTGCCGGTCTCGCCCGCGGCTACCACCGGCGCCCGGAACTGAGCAGCCAGCGGTTCGTCGCCAACCCGTTCGGGGAGGCGGGGGAGCGGATGTACCGCACCGGCGACATCGTCCGGTGGCGCGCCGACCACACCGTCGAGTACGTGGGCCGCAGCGACTTCCAGGTGAAGATCCGCGGTTTCCGCATCGAACTCGGCGAGATCGACAACGAGATCGCCACGTTCCCCGGGGTCAGCTTCGCCGCGACCCTCGGTGTTCCCGGCCCGTCCGGTGACACGGTGCTGGTGACCTACCTGCTGCCCAACACGGCCGGCGGCGTCGATCCGGCCGAACTCACCGCGCACCTGTCGACCCGGCTCCCCGCGCACATGGTGCCGACGAGCGTCATGTTCCTGGACGAGATCCCGTTGACCCCGGTGGGCAAACTGGACCGGTCGGCGCTGCCCGCCCCCGAGTTCCACGTCACCACCACCGAGTTCCAGCCGCCGACCAACGACCTCGAACGCAAGATCGTGGACATCTTCGCCGATGTCCTCGGTGTCGAACGGATCGGTATCGACGACAACTTCTTCGATCTCGGCGGAAACTCGCTGGTCGCCACCCGTGTCACGGCGCGGTTGCGGGATGCCCTCGACACCGACATCGGTGTGCGTGCCCTGTTCGAGGCCCCCGACGTCCGGTCGCTGGCCGCACGCGTCGCCGACAGTGTGAGCGGCGGCGCCCGCCCGGCCCTCGCGCCGGTCGAACGGCCCGACCGGATTCCGCTGTCGCTGGCACAGAAGCGGATGTGGTTCCTCAACCAATTCGACACGTCCTCACCGGCCTACAACATTCCGTTGGCCGTCCGGCTGACCGGAACCCTGGACGAGGACGCCCTGCGGCTGGCGATGGCCGACGTCCTCGAACGGCACGAGACGCTGCGCACCGTCTTCCCGACGGTCGACAACGAACCGACCCAGCGGATCCTGCCCGCCGCCGATGCGCAACCGGGCGTCGACACCGTCGCGGTGGCGGCGGAGGATTTGCCGCGGCACATCATGGATCTGGTGTCCCGTGGGTTCGACGTCAGCACCGACGTGCCGGTCCGCGCGGCCCTGTTCCGGATTGCGCCCGACCATCACGTGCTGACGATCGTGGTGCACCACATCAGCGCGGACGGATTCTCCCTGGCGCCGCTCGCCCGCGACGTCATGGTGGCGTACACGTCACGGCTCGGCGGCGACGGCCCGCAGTGGGATCCGCTGCACGTCCAGTACGCCGACTACACGCTGTGGCAGCATGCCGGACTCGGCTCGGAGAACGATCCCGAATCGATGATCAACCAGCAGTTGCGGTTCTGGTCGGAGACGCTGGCCGGGGTGCCGGACGTCATCCAGTTGCCGACCGACCGGCCGCGCCCGATCCAGCAGACGTTCGAGGGTGATCGGGTCGAGTTCGCGATCGACGCCGACCTCCATCAGCGGCTCACGGCACTGGCCCGGGCCAACAACGCCACCATGTTCATGGCCGTCCACGCCGCGCTGGCGGTTCTGCTGTCGAGGCTCGGCAGCACCGACGACGTCGTCATCGGCACCCCCGTCGCCGGGCGCGGTGAAGCCGCACTCGACGACATGGTCGGCATGTTCGTCAACACCCTGGTCCTGCGGAACCGGATCGACCCGGCGTCGACGTTCACCGAACTGGTGCAGCGGATCCGGGAAACGGACCTGGCCGCGTTCCAGCACTCGGATCTGCCGTTCGAGCGCCTCGTCGAGGAGCTCAACCCGACCCGGTCCACGTCGTACTCGCCCCTGTTCCAGGTGGCCCTCGAGTTCCAGAACAACGAGAACCCGACGCTGGAACTGCCGGATCTGCGGGTCGAGAACGTGGACCTCGAAACCAAGGTGGTGAAGGAAGACCTCGAGGTGATCCTCGCCGAGCAGTTCGATCAGGACGGCGCGCCGGCGGGTGTCGCCGGCGGACTCGACTTCGCCGTCTCCCTGTTCGACCGCGGGACCGCACGCTCGATCGCGGACCGGTTCGTCCGGATCCTCGCGGCCGTCACCGCCGACCCGGACCGGCCGATCGGCACCCTCCCGCTGCTCGACGAGGCGGAGATCGAGGAGATGGTCCCGGCGCGCGGCAAGCCCGACGTGCGCCCCGAGGTGTGGCCCGACCTGCTCACGGCCGCCGCGGCACTCGACCCCGATTCGGTGGCGTTGTCCTTCGAGGACCGGCAGGTCACCTACCGCGAACTCGACGAATGGTCCAACCGGCTGGCGCGGGTGCTGTGCGCCCAGGGAGTCGGGCCGGAGACGTTCGTGGCCATCGGAATGCCGCGATCGATCGAGGAAGTCGTGTCGATCTGGTCGGTCGCGAAGTCGGGTGCGGCGTTCGTGCCCGTCGACCCGACCTACCCGCGGGACCGCATCGACTACATGCTGACCGACTGCCGGGCGTCCGTCGGCCTGACCGTCGCCGGCCGTCGCGACAACCTGCCGGACACCGTGTCGTGGCTGGTGCTCGACGACGAGTCCTTCGCCGAGCAGGTCGCGGCCGTCTCCTCGGCGCCGGTCACCGACGCCGACCGCACACGCCCGCTCCATCTGGCCCACCCGGCGTACCTGATCTACACGTCGGGATCGACCGGTAAGCCGAAGGGTGTCATCGTCACTCACCGCGGCATGGCCAACCTCACCGCGGAGGAGCACGAACGGTTCCAGGTCACGCACGAGTCCCGGGTCTCGCATCTGGCGTCCCCGAGCTTCGACGCGTCGATCTTCGAGCTGATGATGGCGTTCGGCGCGTCGGCCCGGGTCGTGATCGTGCCGCCCACCGTCTTCGGTGGCACGGAGCTGGCGGACCTGTTCCGGCGCAACGCGGTGACGCACGCGTTCATCACGCCTACCGCGCTGTCGTCCATCGAGGACGTGGGACTCGAATCGCTCCGTGTCCTCGCGGTGGCCGGTGAGGCCTGCCCGCCGGAGCTGGTGGAGATCTGGGGTAAGCACCGCAACATGCACAACGGCTACGGGCCCACGGAGACGACCATCCAGGCGAGCGTCAGCGCCCCGATGCGTCCGGGTGGCGTCGTGAACATCGGCGCCCCCGCGCTGGGATTCGGTTCGCTGGTCCTCGACGAGCGCCTGCAGCCGGTCCCGGTCGGTGTGCCCGGCGAGCTCTACATCACCGGCCCCGGACTGGCACGCGGGTACCACAACCGGTCGGCGCTGACGTCGGAGCGGTTCGTCGCCTGCCCGTTCGGCGAGCCCGGTCGCCGGATGTACCGCACCGGCGACGTGGTGCGCTGGCGCGGCGACCACACCATCGAGTACATCGGCCGCACCGACTTCCAGGTGAAGGTCCGCGGCTTCCGCATCGAACTCGGTGAGATCGACGCCGTCCTCGCCCGCCACCCCGCGGTCGCGTTCGCGGCCACCATCGGTCACACCGGACCGTCCGGCGACACGCTCCTCGCGTCGTACGTGCGGGCGGCCGAGGGACACGATCTCGAGCCGGCGGAGTTGCGTACCCACGCAGCCGACCGCCTGCCCGCGCACATGGTCCCGTCCGCGGTGGTCGTCCTCGATCAGATCCCGATGACCCCGGTCGGCAAACTCGACCGCAAGGCGCTGCCCGCACCCGAGTTCGGCACCACCGGCGCGGCCTTCCGGGCCCCGACGACGGCGACCGAGCACATCATCGTCGAGGCGTTCGCCGAGGTGCTGGGCGTGGACCGGGTCGGCACCGCCGACAGCTTCTTCGACCTCGGCGGCAACTCGATCGTCGCCACCCGGGTGATCACGGTGCTGCAGGAACGCCTCGGACGGCAGATCCCGTTGCAATCCATGTTCCTGGACCCGACCCCCGCCGGTCTCGCACTGCGCGTCGACACCGAGAACGCGGCCGGGTCGCCGGTCGACGAGGCGCTCGGCGTGGTCATCCCGCTGCGGCCGACAGGGGACAAGCCGCCCCTGTTCTGCATCCATCCCGGGATCGGGCTGTCGTGGGGTTACGCGGGTCTCCTGCAGCACCTCTCGCAGGACCGGCCGGCGTTCGGCCTGCAGTTGCCGATCATCAGCGGTGGCCCGAGCTTCGAGTCGATCGAGCAGCTGGCGCACCAGTACGTGCTGGAGATGCGCAAGGTCCAGGCGCACGGGCCCTACCACCTGCTGGGCTGGTCGCTCGGCGGCGTCATCGCCCACGCGATGGCCGTCGAACTGCGGCGGGAAGGGGAGGCGGTCGACACGCTGGCCGTCATGGACAGCTACGTGACCGACGGGACCGACCAGGGCCCGGAGAGCCTCACCGTGTCCGAGTTGCTCCACGGCCTCGGGCTGGACCTCGAGTCCGTCTCCGAGGAGGAACTCACCTACGAGCGGGCAGTCGAGTTGCTGGACGACGCGTTCGGGCAGAAGACGGGACTGACCCCGAAGCACCTGGAGCGGATCAGCGCCGGATTCACGAACTCCTCGCGGATCATGAACAACTTCCGCCCGCAGGTGTTCGACGGGGATCTGCTGTTCTTCACGGCCGCCGGATCGGCGTCGACGGAACAGCATTCGCCGGACGAGTGGCGGAGTTCCGTCACCGGAGGCATCCGGGAAGTGAAGATCGAGTGCGAGCACAATCAGATGATCGAACCCGAGGTCCTGGCCGTGGTGGGGCCGGTCCTCGAGGATTATCTGAGCGCGCATTGACCCGATTTCGTTGCGTCGGGCCCGCCCTCCATTGCAGTGGCGTAACGGGCGGGCCCGAATACCGATATCTCCTGCGAACTCGGTAACAATCGATCTACGCAAACTAGGAGGCGGCATGAAGCGCTCACGTATCTCGAGCCTCACCGCGGGTGCACTGTGTGCCGCATTCGTCGCCTGCGCCACCGTCGCGAACGTCGGAGTCGCGGCTGCTGTGCCGATCTATCCCGCATCCGACCCCGATCCCTTCTACCTGCAGCCGCAGGGTCTGGCGGATACGGCGGTCGGCGAGCCGCTCGTGGTCCGGCCGATGCCGCCGTTGCTCGCCTTCCCCGACACCGACGTCTGGCAGGTGAAGTACCGCACCACCAACTCGGAGGACCACCCGATCTCGTCGGTCACCACCGTGCTGGTTCCCCGCACCCGGGCGGTGAACGGGCCGCTGCTGTCGTATCAGCACATCATCAACGCGCTCGGACCGCGGTGCGCGCCGTCGCGGACCCTGTATTCGAACGATCCCGACCTCCAGATCAAGGAGGCGCCGGCACTGAACCTCGCACTGCAACGCGGCTGGACGGTCGCGCTTCCCGACCACCTCGGCCCGAACAGTGCGTACGGTGCCGCACGACTCGGCGGAACCATTACCCTGGACGGCATCCGCGCGGTTCAGCGGGTGCCCGAACTCGCCGTGGCGGAGAGCCCGGTCGCGCTGGCCGGGTACTCCGGTGGCGGCATGGCGTCGGCGTGGGCTGCGGCGCTCGCCCCCACGTACGCGCCGGAACTGAACATCGTCGGTGTCGCCGAGGGCGGTGTGCCCATGAACATCGGCAAGATGGCCAACGGCCTCGGCATGCAACCGCACCCGGCGTTCGGCCTCGCGATGGCGGCGGCACTCGGACTCGAGCGTGAGTACCCGGACCGCCTTCCGATCAGCGAGCAACTCAACGATCGCGGCCTGGCGATGCGCGACGAGATGGTCAACGCGTGCACCAACGGCATCCTCGCGGCAGGCGCAGGGCGCAGCGCGACGGAGGTCGCCAGGACCACCGACCTCATGAGCAGCCCGCAGGCCTGGGAGGTGCTGAACGAGAACAGTGTCGAGCTGTATCCGGGGGTTCCGACCGCGCCGATCTTCGAATGGCACAGCCCGACAGACGTACTCATTCCGGTCGACTCGATCGAGGCGACCGTCGCGCGATACTGCGCCGCCGGCGTCACGGTGCAGTCCGATCTGTTCCCGAGTCCCGACCACCTGACCACCGCCGTGCTGGGCCTTCCGACCGCCCTGGACTACCTCGATGCCCGGTTCCGCGGCGATCCGGCGCCGTCCAACTGCTGACGGTGGGCGTCGATCCGCGACGGGTCGCGTGTGCGGCTCGTCGTCGGATTATGTTCTGCCCGTACGCAGTCCGAAAGTTGAGCGTTTGAGCAGATCTGCCAGGGGGTATTCCGAATCCATGCACCCCAGCACACGCACCGCAGTCGTGACGGGATCGGACTCGCCGATGGGCCGAGCGGTCGCACTGGCGCTCGCGGACGACGGGTTCCACATCGGCCTCGCCTACGCCGCGGACCGGGACAGCGCCGAAGCCACCGCCGCCGACGTCCGGTCCAGATCGGTGAATGCGGCCGTGCAGCGCATGGACCTGGCCGACCTGCCCGACTCCGCGGCCGCCGTCGACGAGTTCGCCCGTGAGCTGGGCGGAATCGGCGTTCTCGTCAGCTGCCCCGGCAGTACGGCCGTCGAGTGCATGCAGCGCGCCGTCCGTTACATGATCGCAAGTGGCGGGGGCGGCCGGATCGTCAACATCGTCCCGTCGTCGTCCGGTCTCGGCGGACTCACCGGTCTGCTCGCCGCCGAATTGGCGCGATACTCGATCACGGTCAATTCGGTCGTGGTGCCCGCGGTCGAACCGGACTTCGCGTCGCCCGGCCCCGACGACCGGGAAGTCGCCGCCGTCGCGTCGTACCTGACCGCGCCGGGCGCAATGTTCGTCACCGGGGCCGCCTACGTGGTCGACGGCACCCGGATCGCCATGATCCCGCACAGCCTGACCGAGGCCGGCACGCGGCGGCCTGCCCGCCGCGCCAACCGCATCCGGTCCTACACCGGCCGCTGGGCGCCCACCCGCTGGACGCGGTGACCCGAAACTCGCGGACCCGCAGCCGAAAGCGTCGTTGCCGCCGCGCACCGGGAGTACCGTGTGCGCAGGGGGCTGCGAGTCGAGAGTGACGGTGTGATGCCGGCGGCAGTGAAGGGCACAGTGGGAAATCTGCCCCACGAACTGACGAGTTTCGTCGGCCGTCGCCGTGAGGTGACCGAGGCGCGACGTCTGCTGTCCGTGTCACGACTGGTGACGCTCGCCGGGATCGGCGGGGTCGGGAAAACCCGGCTGGCGTTGCGGGTGGCTGCCGATGCGAGTCGCGCATTCGAGGACGGCGTGTGGCTGGTCGAACTGGGAGAGCTGGACGACGACACGACACTCGTCGACGCCGTGTCGACGGCACTGCGACTGCGCGAGCAGCGCTCCGGGAACCCGGAGGTGCTGCTGACCGAGTACCTCGCCACCCGGCAACTGCTGCTGGTGCTCGACAACTGCGAGCACGTGGTCGCCGCGGCCGCCGCGTTGTCGGAGACGTTGTTGCGGAGCTGCCCGGAGTTGCGGATCCTCGCGACGAGCCGCGAACCGCTGGCCATCGGCGGCGAGGCGGTACTGCGGGTGCCGCCGTTGACGGTGCCCGAACCCGAACGCTCGTCACTGCAGGGCCTGCCGCAGTACGAGGCGGTGACGTTGTTCGTCGAGCGGGCGGCCACGGCGGTGCCGGAGTTCGAACTCACCGAGGACAACCATGTGGCGGTGGCCCGGATCTGCCGCCAGCTGGACGGGTTGCCGTTGGCGATCGAGCTGGCGGCGGTGCGGCTGCGGGTGATGTCGGCGGAACAGATCCTGCAGCGACTGACCGACCGCTACCGGTTGCTGACGGTCGGATCGCGGGGCGCGCCGAGCCGGCAGCAGACCCTGCGGCTGTGCGTCGACTGGAGCCACGAGCTGTGCACCGAGGAGGAACGCGAGCTGTGGGCGAGACTGTCGGTGTTCGCCGGCGGCTTCGAACTGGACGCCGTGGAGGGAATCTGCGCCGGGGACCTGCCGGTGGAGAACGTCCTCGACGTGGTGGCGTCGTTGATAGACAAGTCGATCCTGATCCGCGAGGAGTCGGGGCCGGCGGTGCGATACCACCTGCTCGAGACGGTGCGCGACTACGGCCGCGAGAAATTGCAGGAGACCGGGGAGTACGTGTCGCTGCGGCGGCGGCACCGCGACTGGTACGAGCAGTTGGTGGTGCAGTGCGAGGCCGAGTGGATCGGTCCCCGGCAGGTGATGTGGATCGGCCGGCTCGACGCGGAGACGCTGAACGTGCGGGCGGCTCTCCATTTCTGCCTGACCGAGCCGGGGGAGGCCGAGACGGGGCTGCGGATCGCCGCCGCACTGTACCCGTACTGGCGCGCCCGCGGACTGCTCCGTGAGGGTCGCCGCTGGCTCGGACAGCTGCTGGGACGGCACCCGGGTGGCGCGAGCCGGGAACGGATCGAGGCGCTGTACGTCGACAGTGTGCTCGCGGGCATGCACGGCGACCGCGAGGCCGCGAAAGCGCTGGTCGACGAGGGGGTCGTCCTCGCCGAGCGGAACGGTGACATGCTGATGCGTGCCCTGGTGGTCCACGCCGCCGGGTGCTGCGCCATGTTCGCCGGGGACCTCCCCCGCGCACGGGCCTGCTTCGAGGAGGCACTCGCCGAGTTCCGCGACAAGGGCAACCTGCTCCAACTGACGTGGGGACTGCTCGGGGTGGCACTGGTCAGCGGCATGCAGGGTGACGGGGCGGTGGCGAAGATGTGCGGGTCCGAGATCTTCGCGCTCACCGAGGCGCACGGCGAGTCCGTGTACCGGGGCTGGTCGCTGTGGGCGGCGGGAATGGCGGCGTGGCAGCGCGGACACCTCGCCCTCGCCGACGACTACGTGAAGCAGGGGCTGCGGCTGTCCCACCTGGTCGACGACCGGATCAGCGCGTGCGGGGCACTCGAGGTGCTCGCCTGGGTCGCCGTCGGCTCCGGCCGGGCCCAGCAGGCCGCCGAGCTGATGGGCGCCGCGGAGGCCGTCGCGCAGACCGTGGGCAACCCGAGCACCGTCTACCCGAACCTGCTCGTCCACCACGCCGAATGCGAGCAGCAGGCACGCGCCGTGATCGGGGACCGCGCATTCGACGCCGCCTTCGACCACGGCATGCACACGTCGTTCGACGATGCGGTCGCCTATGCGCTCGACGAGCAGCGACCGGAGGCGGTGTCGGCGTCGAACGGGGCGACGCACCTGACCCGACGAGAATGGCAGGTCGCGGAACTGGTCGCCGACGGGCTCACCAACAAGGCGATCGCCGCCCGGTTGGTGATCTCGCAGCGCACGGCGCAGGGGCATGTCGAGCACATTCTCGCGAAACTGGGTTTTAACTCGCGCACCCAGATCGCGGCGTGGATTGTCGAACACGCACAGGACCCGCACCCCTGACCGGGCACCCGCACGGGACGAAATAGGTATGTCCCCGGGTCGTTCAGCCGCTGTACTTCGCCGCCGCGGACGGGATGCTCGTACGCGTCCCCCCAATCCGGCTCGAGACCGAGGCCCCCGATGTCCACTGATCCCCGAACGCACCGAAAGCCCGACCCCCAACTTCCACGGCCCCCGATCCTCCGTCGGGCGCACACCGACCGGTGTCTTGTGTGGATCGGGGGAAGCCGAATGGCAGACGAGGTGGTGGGGCAGGAATTCACGGGGGTGACGGCGTGACCACGGACGGCATGACCCGCTGGCAGGGTCTTGCCCAGAAATGCGAACTGATGATCCAGCGCTGCCTCAACTGCACGACCCTGCTCGCGCCGTTGATGGCCACCTGCTCCGCGTGTCAGGGTTCGAACCTCGAGCGGGTCCCGTCGTGCGGCGTCGGATCGATCGTGTCCTCGAAGGTGGTCCACCGCGAGGTGAACGAGACCAACCGTGGCCTCGTCCCGTGCACGATCGCGATCGTCGAACTCGACGAGGGACCATGGGTGTACACCTGGATCGACGGCGACGTCCCGGCACCGTCCGACTGTCCGGTTCGCGTCGAGTTCCGTCCCGCGTCGACGGCGGAACAGTTGCCGGTGTTCGCGGTCCGCTCCGCCGGTCAGCGGTGAGCGGCATGACGACACAGATCACAGAGGAACCGGAGGAAGCGTTCGGCACCGATTGGCTGCGCCTGGCGCTTCGCCGATGCGATCTGCTCGCGCAGATGCACTCGGTGAGCTCGGATGCCCGGTGGATGATCAGCTTCGCGATCCAGTGGGCACCGTTCGGTGGTGCCAGCGCGGCGGAACTGCTGGAGCGATTCGGTGTCAGCCGCCGACGCTTCATGGAACTCGTGCTCGAGGGACTCGCACCGAAGTCCACCGATGTCCAGAAGATCCGCGCGATGAAACGTCACCTGCGCACCTCCCTCGCGCAGGCGTGGGGCGTGCAGTAGCACCGGTCGATCACCCGGGCAGCAGGTCGTCCAGGTGGATCGGCACCTTCCGAACCCGCACCCCGGTGGCGTGACGAACAGCGTTCGCCACCGCGGCCGCTGCCCCGACGATGCCGATCTCACCGGCGCCCTTCGATCCCATCGGATTGGCGTGCTCGTCGACGTCGTCGAGGCACACCGCGTCGAGGTACCTGATGTCGGCGTGCGTGCTGACGTGATAGGAGGCAAGGTCCTGGGTCACGACGTGACCGAACCGGGGGTCGTTCACACTGCTCTCGTGCAGCGCCATCGAGATCCCCATCGTCATCCCGCCGAGGAGTTGCGACCGAACCGTGCGGGTGTTGATCACCCGGCCGATCGCGAACACCCCGAGCATGCGTTCGACGCGGATCTCGCAGGTGTCCCGGTGGACGTGCGCCTCCACGAAGTGGGCACCGAACGAGTGGAGCGCGAACTTGTCGGCGTCGGGGTTGTCGGGCGTCCCCGCACTCGTCGCCGCGCCCGGGGCGGGGGACGTGCCGTGCTGGTCCCGGAACGCCCGGGCCGCCGCGACGATCGCACTGCCCCAGGAACTGGTACCCGTGGAGCCGCCTGCGACGGTCGCCGACGGAAGATTCGTGTCGCCGATCTGCAGGACGATCGCGTCGAGGGGACAGCCCAGCGCGTCGGCGGCGATCTGCGTGAGCGCGGTCCATGCGCCGGTGCCGATGTCGACCGACCCGATCTGCACGGTGTACGTGCCGTCGGATTCGTACACGATCCGGGCAACCGATCCCGGTGACGTGTTGGCGGGATACGTTGCGGACGCGACGCCCATCCCCACCTGCCACTCGGAGTCCGACCGGGCCCGCGCCGTCGCGTCGCGGTCCGCCCACCCGAAACGCCGGGCGCCCTCCCGCAGGCAGTCGGTGAGGCGCCGACCCGACCAGGGGTGGCCCGTACTCGGGTCGACGTCGGGTTCGTTGCGGATCCGCAGTTCGATCGGGTCGAGTCCGCAGGCCTCGGCCAGTTCGTCCATCGCCACCTCGGCCGCGAACATGCCCGGGGTCTCGCCGGGCGCACGCATCCAGGAGGGGGCGGGCACGTCGAGGGACGCGAGACGGTGGGTGGTGTACCGGGTGCCCGCGGAGTACATCAGCCGCGACGGGACTGCCGCCTGTTCGGCGAATTCCTTGATCTTCGCGGACTGCACGATCGCCTCGTGGGAGAGCGCGGTCAGCCGTCCGTCCGCATCCGCCCCGAGCCGGATGTGCTGCACCGTCGGGGTGCGATACGCGGAGAGGGCGAACATCTGCTGCCGGGTGAGCGCGAACTTCACCGGCCGGCCGTCCACCCGCTGCGCCGCCAGCACCACGAGTACGTCGTGCGCGTGCGGCAGTCCCTTGGAGCCGAAGCCGCCGCCGACGTACGGGGCGATCACCCGCATCTGCTCGACTTCGAGTCCGAACAGCGGTGCCAGCGTCTGCCGCACGGAGTGGACGCCCTGCGTCGAATCGTGCAGCGTCAGAACCGGTCCGCTGCCGCCCGGGGTCCATCGGGCGATGGCGGCGTGCGGTTCCATCGGATTGTTGTGTTCCATCGCGGTGGAGTACACCTGATCGACCGTGACCGCGGCGGCGGCGAGTGCCGCGTCGACGTCGCCGTCCTCGGTGTCGGTTGGGAACCCCGCGTTCACGTCTTCGGGGGCGTACAGGTCGTCCCGGCCGGAATGGAAGTCGGTGTCGTGGGATTCCACGTCGTAGTCGACACGCACGAGGCTCGCGCCGTGCCGGGCGACCTCGGGTGTCTCCGCGACCACCGCACCCACGAATTGGCCGCGGAAGTGGACCTCGGGGTCCTGCAGGATCGCGAGTTCCCCGTCCGAGGTGTCTGCGAGGCGGGGCGCATCGAACACCGTCAGGACCGCGAGCACCCCGTCCAGGGCTTCCGCGTCGGCCGTGTGCATCGCCGTGATCCGGCCGCGTCCGATCGTCGACAGGATCGGATGCAGATACGTCGGCTCCTCCACCGGGTACTCGAACGCGTACAACGCCGTGCCGGTCACCTTGTCGTGGGCGTCCAGCCGTTCGGCGGAGGTCCCGATCACCTTCGGATCGACGAGGGTCATCGGCGCGCCTCCTCGGCGAGT
Source organism: Rhodococcus sp. G6(2025) (assembly GCF_058628105.1). Classification (NCBI taxonomy): domain Bacteria; kingdom Bacillati; phylum Actinomycetota; class Actinomycetes; order Mycobacteriales; family Nocardiaceae; genus Rhodococcus; species Rhodococcus sp. G6(2025). The sequence goes on along the minus strand of NZ_CP179750.1, from coordinate 4,087,179 downwards.
GAACGAAGTACCGACGCGAGCACCCGGCGGGTCAGCGCGACCTTGAATTCGTTTCCCGGAAGCGGTTGTGCCGCGGCGAGTTCCGCTGCGGCGGCCTCGGCGAACGTGGCCTCCGTGGGCGGCGACCCGACGAGGACCTCCTCGGCGAGCGTGGCACGCCAGGGTCGGTGCGCGACCCCGCCGAGCGCGACCCGCGCCGACGTGATCGACGTGTCCCCGATCGTCAGCTCGGCGGCCACCGACACCACCGCGAACGCGAACGAGGCACGGTCACGCACCTTCCGGTACGCGGACCGGTTCCCGGCAGGCGGCGGGGGCAGCTCCACGGCCGTCACGAGATCACCGTGCGCGAGGACGGTGTCGCGGTCGGGCCGGTCCCCGGGAAGCCGGTAGAACTCGCTCAGCGGGATTCGCCGGTCACCGTCGGCACTGCGCACCACCACGACACCGTCGAGCGCCGTCATCGCGACGGCCATGTCGGACGGGTGCACCGCGACGCAGTGCTCCGACGCGCCGAGAATGGCGTGGTAGCGGACGTAACCGCCGATCGCGGAACACCCGGTGCCGGGCTCCCGCTTGTTACACGGCGTCGAGACGTCCTGGAAGTACACGCAGCGAGTCCGCTGAAGCAGATTTCCCGCCGTGGTCGCGACGTTGCGCAGCTGGCCCGACGCACCGGAGAGGAGTGCGCGCGACAGCATCGGGTACCGGGCGCGGACGACGTCGTGCGCGGCGAGATCGCTGTTGCGGACGGCCGCCCCGATACGGAGCCCGCCGTCCGGGAGTTCGGCGACGTCGTCGAGGGGAAGACGGCTCACATCGACGAGGAGATGCGGGTGCGCCACCCCGAGCTTCATGTGGTCGACGAGGTTGGTGCCGCCGGCGAGGAACGACGCCCGCGGGTCACCCGTGACCGTGGCGACGGCACTGTCGACGTCGGTGGCCCGTTCGTAATCGAAGGGAATCACGCCTCCGCCGCCTGCCTGATCGCCGCGAGGATGTTCGGGTACGCGCCGCACCGGCAGAGGTTTCCGTTCATCCGCTCCCGTATCTCGTCGTCGGTGAGTTCGGGCGGAGCGGTCAGGTTCTCGGTGACGGCGCTCGGGTGCAGGGCCAGGAACTCGTCGAACATCCCGATCGCCGAACAGATCTGACCGGGCGTGCAATAACCACACTGCAGTCCGTCCTGCTCGACGAACGCCTGCTGAACGGAATGCAGCACCTCTCCGTCGGCCAGCCCGTGCGCGGTGACGACGCGGTCCCCGTCGTGGGCGATCGCGAACGTGAGGCAGGGCGTGACCCGTCTGCCGTCGAGGAGGACGGTGCACGAGCCGCACTGGCCGTGGTCGCAGCCCTTCTTGGGCGCGGTCACCCCGAGGTGATCGCGAAGCGCGTCGAGCAGCGTCGTGCGGGTGTCGACTTCGAGTGTCCGTTCCTCACCGTCCACGGTGAGGGTGATCTTCCGGTAGCGGGGGCTGTCCGCGACATTCATGGCGGGAGGTTACCCGCGGTGGCAGATCCCGAATCAGAGTCGGCTCCCGCGGGGAATTGCTGGTATATCGGACCACATGGCCTCTGCTCAGTGGATCGACACGCACGTGCATCTGGTGGACTTCCTGCAACATCCCGCCGCCGTGCACGAATTACGCGACACCCTGGTCGACGCCGGTGCGCAGCGCGCCGTGGTGTTCGGTCTCCCGCTGAAGAAGAAGTGGTCGACGGCCGAGCCGGTGCGGCCGGACTACTACCTCGACGACAATGCGCCGTGTCATTACCACTCGCTGACCGACGCCATCGTCCTCGACCTGCTACCCGAACTCGAATCCGACGGCCGGTTGACGGTGGCGCCGCTCGTCTGTGGTTTCGATCCCACCGACCGCCTCGCGGTCGAGCATGTCGAATTCGTGTGGAATCGCACCGATCGCTGGGCCGGTGTCGGTGAGGTCATGTTCCGTCACGACGACCTCACGAATCTCACGCTCGGCGAGGTGCCCTCTCCCGACCACGTGGCGATGGACGAGGTTCTCGCGTTCTGCGCCGAGAAGGAGGTGCCGATCTCGCTCCATCACGACTCCGCCTCGACCGGAATGCCGGGCAGGCACGAATACATCGGCGCACTCGAGCGAGCCCTCGAACGGCATCGGTCGACCTCCGTCGTCTGGTGCCACGCGGGCGTGTCGCGCCGCGTCGACCCCAGCGGTCAGTTGGGCCTGGTCCGCGAACTACTGGGTCGGCACCCGAACTTGACCGTCGAACTGTCGTGGGTGCTGCTGGATCGAATCGTCGACGGCTCCGACGTCGCCGCCGACTGGGTGGAGGTGATCACCCGGCATCGCGACCGATTCGTCGTCGGCACGGACACCGTGGGCAGGGCGGAGACGGTGAAGACCCGGGGACGTCAAATCCGTACGTTGCTGGGTGCGCTACCCGTCCCGGTCGCGCACCAGGTTGCCGTCGTCAACGCCGAACGGTTGTGGTTCCCCTGACGACGGACTGGGTACTTGCTGAACCCGGAAACAGTGAGTGATCAGGAAGGGACGTCATGCGCGTCGAGCACATCACGGTGGTCGTGCCCGCCCACGACGAGGAAGCGTTGCTGCCCGGCTGCCTGGAGGGCCTGCATACCGCCGCGCAGGCGGTGTCCGTGCCGGTCACGACAGTGGTGGTGCTCGACGGGTGCACCGACGGCAGTGAAGCCGTCGTCCGCAGGGCGGGTGTCGACGTCGTGGTCCTGGGTGCGCGGAACGTCGGAGCGGCCCGGCGTGCGGGTTTCGAGTCGGTCGCCCCGCGCCCGCACGAGTGGTTCGCCACGACGGACGCCGACTCGCGCGTCCCCGCGCACTGGCTGTCGTCCCACCTGCAACACGCGAGTCGTGGGGCGCAGTTGGTGGCGGGCACGGTGGCGGTCACCGACTGGTCGGGGTGGCCCGACCACGTCCGGTCGCGGTACGGCAGCGCCTACCGGTCCGGCGCCGCCCACGGGCACGTGCACGGCGCATCCCTCGGATTCTCCGCGGACCTGTATCGGGCGGCGGGAGGGTTTGCCGCACTGCCCGCGCACGAGGACGTGGATCTGGTGCAGCGGATGGTCGAGCGGGGAGCGAACGTGGTGTGGAGTATCGATGCCCCGGTGGAGACATCTGCGCGAGTCGACGCCCGCGCGCCGCAGGGTTTCGCCACGTACCTCGAAGGACTGCAGGACCGATGAGCGCCGACGTCACCCACGACAGCAGCCCCACCGACGCCGCAGTGCGGGCGATCATCGGTGCGGGGGACGCGGAACTGCCGCTGCCCGGCGGAGGCTCGACCGCAGCCCGGTGGGCACGGCTGACGCAATGGTGCCGCCACGACCTCTCGGTCGGCCGGCTCCTCGAGGCACACGCCGACGCGGACGCGATCCTCGCCGAAGTCGACGGCACCCGCGCCGGCCGGAACGAATTCTGGGGCGTGTGGGCCAGCGAGCCACCACACCCCGTCCTACACGCGTCCCGCGACGTCACCGGGTGGCGCCTGCGGGGGACCAAGGCATGGTGCTCCGGGGCGTCGATGTGCACGCATGCCCTGATCACGGCACGAGTCGACGGGCAACCCCGCCTGTTCGCCGTCGATCTGCGGGAACCGGGGGTCACGGCGGGACGCGGAGGCTGGCGGAATCCGGGCATGGCGGCGACCGACACCGAGTCGGTGACGTTCGACGGTGTTCCCGCGCGACCGGTGGGCGCGCCCGACGAGTACCTGGATCGTCCCGGGTTCTGGCACGGCGGCATCGGGGTGGCGGCGTGCTGGTTCGGGGGCGCACTCGCCGTCGCGGAACCGCTGCGGGTGCGGGCCCGGAGTGGCCGCGCGGACAGTCACCAGCTCGCGCACCTCGGCGCGATCGACGTCGCCGTCAGCGCGGCACGATGGGCACTCGAATCGGCGGCCGGGGAGGTGGACGCGAGCCCCCTCGACCGGAAATCCGCCCAGGTGCGCGCGTTCCGGGTGCGGGCGCTGATCGAACGGACCGCGAGCGAGGTGATCGACCGCGTCGGCCGAGCGCTGGGCGCCGCGCCGCTCGCGACCGACGCCGACCATGCCCGCAACGTCGCGGACCTCCTCGTCTACATCCGGCAATCCCACGCCGAACGCGATCTCGCGACACTCGGCGCACTCGTCGCGGGGGAGGACTGACAGTGGACAACGGCACCAGGTTCCGGGAGATCCCCGTGGCCGCGCGCGGCACACCGGAGGACGAATGGCAGCCGTGGCTGGAGTCCACCCGCTTCCTGCCGGTACCACTCGCGGAATGCGACCGGTTGGTCGTCGTCGCACCACATCCCGACGACGAGGTACTCGGCGTGGGCGCGCTGATGGCCGCCGCCGCGGCCGCCGGCATACCCGTCGTGGTGGTGGCGGTGACGGACGGTGCGGCGTCCCACCCGGACTCGCCGACGCTGTCGCCCAACGCCCTGGCCGCCGCCCGGATCGCCGAATCGAACCAGGCGACAGCACTGTTGGGTGTCGGGGAACCACTGCGACTCGGAATACCGGACGGCGGGGTGAGCGCACACGAGCACGCACTCACCACCGGCCTCGTGGACGTGCTCACCGCGACCTCCGGGGAAGGGGAGAGGGTGTGGGTGCTCGCGACCTGGCGAGGGGACGGCCACCCCGATCACGAAGCCACTGGGCGAGCTGCGGCAGCAGCTTGCTCGATCACCGGGCACCGACTGATCGAGTATCCGGTCTGGATGTGGCACTGGGCCCGGCCTGCCGATCCGGCGGTGCCCTGGAACCGGATACGCGTCCTGACCCCGGCCGCCGAGATCCTGGCACGCAAACGCCGTGCCGTCGACGAATTCCGGACCCAGATCCTCCCGCTGTCCGAGGACCCGCGGGACGCCGCGATCCTCCCGCCGTGGGTGCTCGCGAGACTGATGCGGACAACGGAATGGGTGCTGTGGTGAGCGCGATGGATCCCGGCTACTTCGAGACGATGTACGCGGACTCGGCGGACCCGTGGGGCTTCGACGAACGGTGGTACGAGCGCCGCAAGTACGCGCTCACTCTCGCGGCCCTGCCCCGTCCGCACTATCGACGGGCGTTCGAACCGGGGTGCTCTATCGGCGTGCTCACGGCGCACCTGGCGCGGCGCTGCGACCGGGTCGTCGCAACGGACGTGGTTCCGCGCGCCCTGGAGAGCGCACGGGACCGTCTGCGGCGCGAAGGAGTGGCCGACCGGGTGGAACTCGGCCTCGCATCGCTGCTCGACCCGTGGCCGCCCGGCGCCTTCGACCTCGTCGTGCTCAGTGAGGTGCTGTACTACCTGACGCCCGCCGACCTCGCCACCACGCTGGGACGTGCCGTCGACGCCCTGGAAGTCGGTGGCACTCTCGTGGCGGTCCACTGGCAGCATCCGGTACCCGAGTACCCGCAGACCGGCCGCGCGGTGCACGAGACGGTCGCCGCGACGGACGGCCTCCACCGTGCCGGGGCGTACCAGGACGCGGACTTCCACCTCGACGTCTACACCCGAGGTCCGGTGCCCTCGGTGGCCGCGGCGGAAGGGTTGAGCTGACCGGGCGCCGCGCTCACTGTTCGGGCAGGCTGCCCGTCTCGAGGAAGATGACGCGCCTGCCGATCTCGACCGTGTGGTCGCAGAACCGCTCGTAGAAGCGGCCGAGCAGGGTGATGTCGACGGCCGACTGGACACCGTGCGGCCAGTCCTCGGCCTGGGTGATCGTGAACAGGCTCCGATGGAGTTCGTCCATCGCCTCGTCCGCCGTCAGCAATCCGCGTGCGCGTTCGGGATCGCGGTGTTGCAGAACCTGCTCCGTCTCCTTCGCCTGCGCGACGGCGACGGCGCCCATCTCGGTGAACACGTCCAGGACCTCGTCAGGAACGACGTGGTCGGGATGCCGTCGGCGGGCGATCTTCGCGATGTGCACCGCGAGTCCGCCCATGCGGTGCAGATCCGCGGAGATGTGGAGGCCGCCGACCATGAACCGGAGGTCGTGCGCGACCGGCGCCTGCAGCGCCAGCAGTGCGAAGGCCCGCTTCTCCCAGTGCGCCGCGGCATCGTCGAGTTCGCCGCTCACATCGATGACGTGCTCGGCGAGCTCGAGGTCTGCCTGCAGCAGTGCGTCGCTCGCCTCCGACATCGCGGTAACGGACAGCCGGCACATGGAGGCGAGATCGCCGGACAGGCTGTCGAGGTTTTCCGCGAAACGAGTACGCATCGGCTCAGCCTAGGGGTGTTCCGTGACAACTGCCTCGATCTACCGTGGGTCGGCGTGGGCGAGCTTCCGGTATCCCTGCGCGCCTGCACGGTCTACCGCCGCCTTGACCAGGCCGAATACGGTGCCCTGCACGGCCGCCGCGATCAGCACCTCGCGGGTGCTGCGTGTGAGATCCTTGGGGTCGGGAGCCTCGGATTCGCCGGCGACGCGCTTCCACACCTGACCGAAGGCCGCACTGGCCGCGATTCCGCCGGCGACACTCGCGGCCAGCGCCAACGGTTTGTACATTGCCTTCGACACAGCACTCATGTTCCCGCCCTTCACATTCGATCACGTCGATCACTCTCGTACGGCGAGTACCCGGAATCGCCGTCCTCACACCGCGATGCCGCGCCGCCGGAGATTGTTTGGTTCGACGCCAGGTTGGGGACAGTGTTCTGTATGACCCACGAATCAGCTGGAGAGCCAACTCGCATCGTCGTGGTGGGAAGCGGCTTCGCCGGATTCGAATGCGCACGCGCTCTCACGCGGCGCCTCCGGGGGACCGATAGCCGCATCACCATGATCTCGGCGCACGACTACATGCTCTACACACCGCTCCTGCCCGAGGTGGCGGGCGGAATCCTGGACGCACGGTTCGTCACCGTTCCGCTGTCCGAGGCGCTGCCGAACGTCGAACTGGTGAAGGGCAACGTCGATTCCGTCGACTTCGAGGCCCGCACCGTGCACGTGACCGACTGCGAGCAGGGCGTCGAGGACGTGGCCTGGGACCGGGTGGTGCTCACCCCCGGGTCGGTGACGCGCCTGTTCGACATTCCCGGTCTCGCCGAGCACGCCAGGGGACTCAAGACGCCGGCCGAGGCGCTGTACTTCCGCGACCAGCTCCTCACCCAGATCGAACTCGCCGAGCGGGACACCGATCCTTCGGTCGCCGACGCCCGCCGGACGGTCGTCGTAGTGGGTGCCTCCTACGCGGGCACGGAACTCACCGCCCAACTGCGCGCCCTCGCCGACGAAGCGGCCGCGCGGCGAAACCTCGACCCCGCGAAGATCCGGTTCCTGCTGCTCGACGCCGCCGGCAAGGTGATGCCGGAGGTGGGGGAGAAGCTGGGCGGCAAGGTACTGGATGTGCTGCGCTCCCGCGGCATCGACGTGCGACTGGAAACCACCCTCACGGAACTCGGACCCGAACACGTCACGCTCGACGACGGCACCGTGATCCCCACCCGCACCGTCGCCTGGGTGACGGGAGTGACCGCCAGCCCCCTCATCGACACGCTCGGATTACCCACCGAGAAGGGAAGGTTGACGGTGCGCCCCGACCTCTCGGTGGACGGGCATCCCGACGTGTTCGCGGGCGGCGACGCCGCAGCTGTTCCCGATCCGAAGAACAGCGGGTCGATCACCCCACCCACCGCCCAGCACGCCGTCCGGCAAGGGCAGGCCCTGGCCAGCAACGTCGCGGCCAGCCTGGGCGTCGGCGACCCGAAACCGTACAGCCACCGCGACATGGGTCTCGTCGTGGATCTCGGCCCGGGGTTCGCCGTCGCGAATCCTCTCGGCATCCAGCTGTCGGGGTTCCTCGCGAAGGTGGTCACGCGCGCCTACCACCTGTACGCCATGCCGAACGCGGCCAATCGCTGGGCGGTCGCTCTCGCCTACCTCACCGATCTGCTCTTCCCCCGCCCACTCGTGTCGATCGGACTGGTCACCGATTCGGAATCGCGGTTCGCGGCCGGGGAGGGCGTAGGAGCGCAGCACTGAAAGCACGCCGCCTGCGAACGCAACGAAAGGAACAGATGATGGCTGAGAGCAAGAAGCAATTCGTCGCACTGCGCCTCGACGAGGTGATCCACGAATGGGAGGCGGACGCGCCTGCCGGTGGTTCCGAATCCGGGGGATCGGAGGGTCCGTTGGTCACAGCGCAGCGCCACCGAGCCGAGATAGACACCGCGACCGACGAGCGTGTCGACGAGATCGCCGACGCGTATCCCGAGATCGCGCAGGCGTGGTCGTCGCGCGGAGCCTAGGACACCAGCAGCTTCGCCAGCGGACTGGACTCGAGGTTGTCCAGTAGGTCCTGTGCGTCCTCGAACACCGCCGCCGCGCCGGCCTCCGTCAACTCGGCGCGGGAAATACCCCCGCTGAGGAGACCGACGAACGTGACACCGGCCCGGGACGCCGCCTTGCCGTCCCACACAGCGTCGCCCACCATCACCGCAGTGTCGGGCGACGAGGACGCTCGGTCCATCGCCGCACGGACCACCCCAGGATCCGGCTTGGCATGATCGACGTCCTCGGACGACGTGGTGTGAGCGGTGTACGAGTCGACCGACAAGATCGCCCGCAGCGCATCCAGCTCCTCCTCCGGGGCGGAGGTGGCAAGGACGACCTGCACACCGCGCCCGTGCAATTCCCGGATCAGTTCCCGTGCCCCGGACAGCGGCCGCATGCTGTCCCGCGCGCCGAGGTAATACGTCGTGTGGAGATCCTTCGCGCGGTCCCCGAGCTCGTCCGCATCGTCACCGAGAAGCGATTGCAGGAGAAGCGAAGAATCCAGTCCGATCGCACGATGCACCCGCCACGCGTCCACATCGTGCCCGACCTCCCGGAACGCCCGCTGCCACGCTCGGACGTGCAGGTAATTGGAGTCGACCAGGGTGCCGTCGACGTCGAACAGCGCTGCTCGAGTGGTGGACGCAGATTCCGCAGACATAGGCTCGAGCAAACCACAGTTTTCGATGCGATGAACGCGGGTAAGCGCGGAGAGTCCGTCAAGTACTCATTCGAGGGAGTGGTCGTCATCGAGGCACAACACGACACGTCGGCGTCGGCTTCGGACGTGTGGTCCGTTCTCGCCAACGGGTGGCTGTACCCGTCCTGGGTGGTCGGAGCGTCACGCATGCGTGCCGTCTCCGCCGAATGGCCCGCCGTCGGGAGCCGTCTGCACCATTCCGTCGGCGCCTGGCCCGCGTTGATCGACGACTCCACCGAGGTCCTCTTCGCCGAAGAGGACCGTGAACTTCGGCTGCTCGCCCAGGTGACGCCTACGAAAGCTGTCGTGCGACTGCGACTCGAGCCGCGTGGATCCGGCTGCCACCTCCGGATGTCCGAGGCCGCAGCCTCCGTTCCGTTGAAGTGGGTTCCGCAGACGGCGCAAGACCTCGCGGTCCTCCCGCGAAATCTGGAGTGTCTACGCCGGCTCTCGTTCCTCGCCGAGCGAAACACGAAACCCTGACGCCGTGACAGTGCGGACTATCGACGCTGTCGTCATCGGGGCCGGACCCAACGGTCTCGCCGCAACGGCCACCCTGGCGGAGGCCGGCTGGGACGTCGTCCTCCTCGAACAACAACCCGAGCCGGGTGGCGCCGTCAGGTCGGCCGAACTCTTCCCGGGTTTCCGCACCGACCTGTTCAGTGCGTTCTATCCCCTGGCAGCGGTCTCACCGGCGATCCGGCACCTCGACCTCGAAGGTGTCGGTCTGCGATGGAGCCAGGCGCCCGCCGCGGTCGGGCACCCCAGGCACCCGCACGACGACGACGCCCCGCTGATCCACCGGGATCCGGCAGACACCGCGGCCGACCTCGAGCGCAGGCAACCGGGGGACGGACAGGCGTGGCTCCGCCTCTTCGAGCAGTGGAAGGACGTGAAGGAACCGTTCCTCGACACCCTGTTCAGCCCGTTTCCGCCTGTACGGGGACCACGGCGACTGTTGTCGCAGCTCGGCACCGCGGAAGCTCTCCGGCTCCTGCGTTTCCTCATGCTGCCCGCACGCCGGATGACGCACGAGCTGTTCGACGGAGAATCGGCCCGGGTGTTGTTGCTGGGCAACGCAATGCACGCCGACACCCCGGTCGACGCACCGGGGAGCGGAGTCATGGGATATCTCCTGACCATGCTCGCGCAGGACGACGGGTACGTCGTCCCGGTCGGTGGGGCCGGCGCCCTCTCCGCCGCGATGGCGGAACGAGCGAAACGGAACGGCGCGGAAATTCGGTGCGGCGAGGAGGTGACGTCGATCGAGGCAACCGGGGGAGTGGCGACAGAGGTTCGGACCGCGGGCGGCGACCGCTATCTGGTCAGGCGCGCGGTGCTCGCCGATGTCTCCGCGCCCGCACTCTACGGACGGCTGCTGGATTCCTCCGCTGTCCCTGCGGGCGTCCGTGCAGACCTCGAGAAGTTCGAATGGGATACCCCCGTCGTCAAGGTGAACTACGCTCTGGACCGCAAGATTCCGTGGCGGTCGCGGAGCCTCGAGTCCGCCGGAACCGTGCATCTGGGCGCCGACGACAACGGACTGGTCCGGTGGATGGCCGACCTGACCACAGGGGTGATCCCGACCCACCCGTTCCTACTGTTCGGTCAGATGACGACGTCCGATCCCAGCCGTTCGCCCGAGGGAACCGAAAGCGCCTGGGCCTACACGCATCTGCCGCGGGGAATCACGGACGACGAATCGGCCGAGTTGCTGGGGCACCGAGTGGACGCGATGCTCGAATCGCACGCGCCGGGATTCGCCGAGCGGGTGGTGGGTCGCAATGTGCAGCGTCCGGGCGACCTCGAGGCGAGCAATGCGAACCTGCACGGCGGCGCCGTCAACGGCGGCACCGCCCAGCTGTACCAGCAGCTCGTCTTCCGCCCGACCCCGGGTTCGTCCGGGCCCTACACGTCCATCGACCGGCTGTATCTGGCCAGCTCGGCCACCCATCCGGGCGGCGGTGTCCACGGTATGTGTGGATACAACGCGGCTCGTGCCGCCCTGGCCGATCACGGGCGGTGGGGGTTGGTGCGGAGGAAGGTCCGTGGCCGCATCCTCGACCTCGTGGTCACCCCCGACGGAAAGCGGTCGCCGCACCGCCGCTGAGTGGTAAGACCGTCAGGAGTCGATGTGGTCCAGGAGCCAGCGCGGACCGATTGTTCTGGCCCCGAGTGCCTCGACTCGGTCGCGGAGTTCTCGGTCTGCGGTGACGACGGTGATCGGCCGGTCGCCGTCCTCCTCGGCGGCTGCGGCCACCACGTCGACGATCGCGTCGTCGCCCGAACCGACCGCCGATACCACGTGCAGGCCCTCGAATTCCGGGTTGGTCTCACCGGTGACCGCGGCCTTCGCCGCGCCCTCGAGGACGACCACCACCTCGACGGGCTGGTCCAGGCGCTGTTCGAGGGTGCCGAGCTTGGCGAGCAATCGTCGAGCCGCACCGGCACGATCACGCCACCAACCGTCAGGTCGCGAGCCGACGACGTTCGCAGCATCCACCACAACCAGCGCAATTTTGTCGTCAGCCACGCCCTCAGTCTCCTCTCTCCTCGCATCCGCCGTGCGGGTGCTATGACAGAGGAGATGGTCTGTCCGTCGTGGCGAGGAGGCCGATATGGACGTCCGCTTCATCTCCCGTGACGGTGTGCGTTCGTGTGCGGTGACGGAACTGAGGGCGTTGCTCGACCGCCCCGACGGATTGGTCTGGGTGGATGTCCCGGCCTGGGACGACCAGGCGAACGACGCTTTGACCACGATTTTCGGCTTCCATCCTCTCGCCGTGCGGGATTCGATGAACCGCAATCAGGTCCCGAAGGTGCACAGGTACGAGGACCACTTCTTCGTGGTTCTGCACGCGCCGCAGTCGGGAGCGCACGGACACGTGCACTACGTCGAACTGGACCAGTTCATCGGCGGCCGGTACCTGGTCACCGTGCACGGTCCGGTGAATCCGGCGATCGATCCCTCGACCGCAATGGTCGAGGCGAATGCGGTGCTGGGCCGGCTGGAGTCGGGGAAGTTGCAGCCGGGCACCGCGTTCGAGTTGTCGTTCGCGTTGCTCGCCGCGTTGACGGCTCGGATGCGGGCGTACACCGCCGAGCTGACCAAGGACGTGTGGAAGCTCGAGCAACAGGTCACTGGCGGGCACCTCGGCAATCCGGAAACCTTTCTCGACGAAATGTTCCGGGTCCGACACGGTCTGCTCACGGTCGGCACCATGGCCGCGTTGAGCCGAGAGGTCTACGGCCGCATGGTCACCATCGAGGCGTTCGGCGCCGGCAACGGGCAGGATCTCCTGCTCGACGCGGTCGACCAGTTCCAGCATCTGACCGCGATGGCCAAGGGCCAGAAGGACTACCTCCAGGGCACGATCGAGTTCTACCAGGCACGCACGAACACCAAAATGACCATCGCTGCCGAGCGACTCGCCGTCATCGCGGCCGTCACGCTGCCGATTACTGCTCTGTCCTCGATCATCGGCATGAATGTGATCGTGAACGAACGGACGCAATGGCTCTCGGTTGCCGCGATCCTGCTCGTGATGCTCGCGATGTCCGGGGCACTGCTCGTCTGGGCGAAGCGTAAAGGCTGGTTCTGACGCGTGTAATTTTGCGTTCAGCGGGGGAGTGGCGAACTCGGCGGCAGGGCCGTGCCTGGGGTGGGGGAGGACGCGTGACCAGTTCGTGGCATTCCCACCATCTGCGACTCCTGCAGGCTCGTCGGAAATCGCCGCATCAAGTCCCCAAAAAATTCGACGGTATGACTCTGACTCGGACGGAACGCGTCGATTACCCGAATTTTGGTGGTCACCCCGCGGCGTCGGGGTAGTGGGACCCCTGTCTGCACCTCTCGACTAGTTCACAACTTGTTCGAAAGGCTTGGACGCAACGGGCCTCAGGCCGACGCCGGAGTAGGGGAGAGGACGCTGCCGGGGCCGGTGGAGCGGCCAGGGGTAGTGGAGCGACTCGCCCGGCATTCAGCCGAGTAGCGGTCGGCAGCGAGCAGGAATCGCGCACCCACCGTCAGCGCCCTTCATCTTCCGTCGTCGATATTTGACTCGGACCGTGACGGAACACCCAATTTTAACGAACTCGCGGGGTCGCCAACGCTCGCAGCAACCGTCGTCACCACAACCAGCACGGTTCCTTTCCATAGCCGATCACCACATAACCAGCGCATAGGAGACGGTGTGGTCGCTGCTCAACTACGCAGGTGTGCGTTGAGCCGAGCGGCCTGTCGCGTGAGGTGGTCCCGTTCGGGGAGGTTGGGCGCCGACCGGGCTGCTTCGGCGTAGAGCCGTGCTGCGGTGGCCGGGTCCCCGTCACGCTCGTGTAGGTACGCCGCGGCCGCGGAGTGCCGGGGCAGAGCGGGGTCGAGCCCCGACAGGGCGGCCAGGCCCGCCCTCGGGCCATCTGCCTCGCCGACGGCGACGGCCCGGTTGAGGCGGGCCACCGGGCTGTCGGTGAGGCGCACCAGTTCGTCGTACCACTCGACGATCTGCACCCAGTCGGTCTCCGTGGACGTCCGGGCGTCGGCGTGGAGCGCAGCAATGGCGGCCTGGGCCTGGAACTCGCCCAGTCGGTCGCGGGCGAGGGCCGACTGGAGTACGACGACGCCCTCGGCGATCAGGCGGGTGTCCCACAGACTGCGGTCCTGCTCGGCAAGAGGCACGAGGCTGCCGTCGGTGCGGGTCCGCGCCGGGCGCCGTGCGTGGTGGAGCAGCATGAGCGCGAGCAGGCCCGCGACCTCCTCGTGGTTGGTCTTGGCCGCCAGCTGGCGAGTAAGCCGGATCGCCTCGGCGGCGAGATCGATACTGCCGCCATAGCCCTCGTTGTAGACCAGGTAGAGCACGCGCAACACCGTCGCGACGTCACCGGGCTGGTTGAACCGCACGTCCGAGACGGTCCGCTTGGCCCTGCTGATCCGCTGGGCCATCGTCGACTCGGGCACGAGGTAGGCCTGCGCGATCTGACGCGTGGTCAGGCCGCTGACCGCGCGCAGCGTCAGCGCGACGGCCGAAGCGGGTGTCAGCGACGGGTGCGCGCACAGGAAGTACAGCTGGAGTGTGTCGTCCACCGCCTCGCCCGGGCCGGGGGAGGGCTCGGCGTCGACACGTTCCTCGCGGTGCCGCCGCGAGGAATCCGCGCGGGTGGCGTCGAGAAACTTGCGCCAGGCCACGGTGACCAGCCAGCCCTTGGGGTCGCGCGGCGGGTCGTCCGGCCATGCACGCACGGCCTCGATCAGAGCGTCCTGCACGGCGTCCTCGGCCGCCGCGAAGTCTGCTCCGCGACGAACGAGGACGCCGATCACGGTGGGGGTGAGGGTCCGCAGAAGGGCGTCGTCCACCGTGCGTCACTCCGTGACTGTCGGGTGCGCGGCCAGGAACGGACGCACCTCGAGCCATTCGTGGATCGGTTTCCCATCCGCACCCGGGGCCGCGGACAGCTCGCCGGCCAGTTCGAGTGCCCGCTCGTGGGTCTCGACGTCGATCACCATCCAGCCGGCGATCAGGTCCTTGGTCTCCGCGAACGGGCCGTCGGTCACCGGTGGTCGCCCCTCGCCGTCGTAGCGGACGAACGTGCCCTCCGGGGAGAGTGCCTGACTGTCGACGAACTCGCCGGTGCTCTCGAGCCGAGCGGCGAAGTCGTTCATGTACTGCACGTGGGCGGAGATTTCCTCCGGTGTCCACTGGTCCATGGGCACGTCGTTGACCGATGCCGGCGCGCCACGGTAGTGCTTGAGCAGCAGGTACTTGGCCATCATGTTCTCCTTGGTGCGGTGCGGCCCATTCTGGCCGTATTCACTCCGGGGACGAAGCGACGCGCGGGTTCTCGACATCCCTGCACGGAATTTTTCGATCGTCGCTTTCCGTGACGGACGGCCAACTGCTCCACCGTTCGACGATGATCCCCTCCGGCCCGCACATGGTGCAGATGGCACCGACTGGCGCGAGGGGCGTGTTGTGATGTACAACATACTCGTAAGTTTGTGACTCACGTCACTCCTGCTACCACGGGGTACGCCAACACATGACCCGCACCACGGTGCACCAGGACGATCAGCGCACGATGTCGCCGCCCCCTGCCGAGGAGCCGCCACACCGCCACACGCTGCGTCCGACCGTATACATCGCCTCTGTCTCGGCGGCAACCGCAACCGCGCCCGCCGTCGTCGTGACGGGATCCGTCCTCGTCGCAGTCGCCACCTCCGTGTCAGTGCTGGCCGCCGTAGTACTTGCCGCGCTCCTGATCTAACCGTCCGACTCGCGGACGCACCCTTCGACCACTACGCGGCACTCGCCGGCGCAGAAGACAGAAAGCACGTCACATGAACACCTTCACCACGCCCACCTCCGCTCGCAATCGCGGCTTCGCCCCCTCCCGTGGCTCGATGAGCACGGTCGAGATCAAGAACCGCATCGAAGCAATGTTCCGCGAGGACGACGAGCGCGAGTCGAAGGCAGTCCGAGCGGAGTAGTAGTGCCGGCTCTCAGCGCGTATTGCCGCGCACTTCCTCACGAAGTCGCGGATTGAGAGAGACCCGCACCAGGGCGGCCGCCAATTCCGCGACTCGGTCCTCCGAGGCAAGGGCGGACAGTGCGGCGGGATCGTCCGGTAGCCCCAATTCACGCGCAGACTCGGTAGCTCGCGTGTCGAAGTAGGGGCGCACCCACGTCCATACGTCCTGAACTTCCCGGAGGAAGATATCGGCGCCCACCGGGCCGATTCCGTCGAACTCCGTCAGTAACCGAATCGCGGCGGAGGTCTCCTGATCGCTGGCGCGGGCCAGCCGGCGCAGGTCACCGCCGTACTCGTCGTGGACTCGAACCGCGGCGGCGTGTAGACGGGTAGCCGTGCTCTCGTCATAGCGCACGTAACCTGCCCTGCCGAGTGCGGAGATGATCATGCGACGGTCCGCCGCGCGCATCGCGCGTGGGCTGCGCAAACCCGCTCGGAACAGTTCCCTGGCCGCCGCGACGGCGATCTCCGAGGAGATCCGCGCGCTCAGCAGCAAAGACAGCGTCAGCAGTTGGAAAAGAGGCGTCGGGGTGTCCTTCAAAGTCACGTGCGACTCGGACGCATACGTCGGACCGGCCGTGTCGAGAAGCACACGCACGGTCTCCGCCCCGCGTGCCTTCGGATGCCCACGAGTGGACTGCTTCCCGGGCATGTCGACTCCGATCAGCTGTGTGCGATTTTCTCCACTCTGTCGAAGGCGTCGCGAACCGTGCGGCACGTGGGGATCATCGCGTCGAGACCGATAGCCTCGATGGGCCGGAGCACCGCTCTATTGCCCGCCAGCGCCCAGGTAATGTGCTGCCGCTTGGCCGATTCCGCAAACTCGGACAGTATCGACAATCCCGAGGTTCCGACGAAGTCGACTGCAGTCATGTCGACGATGATGCGTGAGGAGGAGCCCCCGTCGGCCAGGTGCGCGAGGGCAAGCGCGAAGGAAGGGGCGGCGAGCACGTCGATGTCGCCGGAGATTCGTCCCACCGTGGCGTCGGCGTCCGGCGCGAATTCGACGGCGATCCCCAGTCCACGGTCGCTGGTGAGCATCTCCCGGGTGCGGTGGCCGGTGGCCCGCGCGGTGGGGGGAGTGACTCGGAACGACGTGTGTAATAGCTTCATGACCCTCCGATCGCGTGCACTCTATGGGAGTCCGTGCGCCGTGGGCCGAACGGAGCGCAGCGGCATCGAGACCGCAGTGGGAGTGCACACAATATCTGTCCACCGCGCACTGCTGCGGCCTCCGGACAATCTGCGGCTGTGTTCTCAACCACGCGCGATCTACATTACGTCTACACCAGATCGGCATCAACCGATTGCCAACGTGGTCGAACGGTGAGGGCGCGTCAGTCGAACTTCGAATTGTGATGCGTGATGACTTCCCGTGCGACGCCGGTGAGCTTGATGTTCATGTCCTGCGACGTCTTGCGCAGCAGGTCGAACGCCCTACCTTCGGAGATGTCGTGGAAGGCCATCAACAGTCCGATCGCTTTTCCGATCTCGCGGTTGCTGGCCAGGCCCTCACGCAGAGTCTGCGCTTCCTGGTGTTCGTGGAGCGCTGTCAGCGTCACCGCCGCGAACGCCGTGATCAGGATCGCCTGATCGATCGATTTGTCGGTGAATTCTCCGGGGTTGTCCGAGAACAGATTGAGTGCGCCGACCTTGCGTCCGCGGATCATGAGCCGGAAGCCGGCAGCGCCCCGGACCGGGGTTTCGGCAATGGCCCGACGGGCAAGGCGCGGCCACTGCGTCGAACGGGCGAGCTCGCTCTCGACCTGCGGTGCGTCGTTCTCGATCGCATCGAGGCAGGGCCCTTCCTGCTCGGCTCGTTCGAGCGCGTCGACCTGGGCTGCGATGTCATCGCTAGCGGCCACGGTGACGTGACGATCGTTCTCCTTCAGCATGAGGCTGGCGTGGGCACACCCGGGAACCAAAGTGGCAGCCGCATCGCAGATGGCCTGGTAGACCTGAGCGAAGTCGTCGCCGTTGTAGACCATCTCGGCCAGCTTCGCGAAGACGGCACTGGGTCCGTCGCCTCCGGTACGCGTCATCTCCGAAGGATCATTCGGCATTATTCGCCTCCCGAAGTGCACTAACGCGGCGTGAACCGGCGTCGCAATTCTCGCGACGTCCGATCAATTCTGCCAGAACGGCAACGACCACTAGGGGGCCGAGGGGGCCGGCATCGCACGTGGGGGAGTCGTTGCCCGGGTATTGCCATGCGTGCGGCAGCTAGCTAGGCTCGAACATGTATTCGAACGACCTTGGGGGAGGTTGGTTGTGGGGGCATTACTTCTCGAGGAATTGCGCGCATTCACGGCGCGGTTGCAATGTGCCGAGGCGGGTGGCGATGCGGGGTTGGGCATCGATCTGCTCGACGCGATCGAGGCGTTGAAGTCGGTCGGGTGTGCGGTGCAGGCGGTGATCACCGACAACGTCGCCACCCGTACTCGCGCGGACCGCAAGGCTGCCGGGTTGCCGCGGGCGGACTGGGACCGCGGCATTGCCTCGCAGATTGCGTTGGCGCGCAGGGAATCCCCGAACCGTGGCGGTCGGCATCTCGGGTTCGCTCAGGCGTTGGTGCACGCGATGCCGCACACCCTGGCCCTGTTGCGGTTGGGCCGGCTGAACGAATGGCGAGCCACGCTGCTTGTGCGGGAGACGGCGTGCCTGTCGGCGACGGATCGGGGCATCGTGGACCGCCGGTTGTGCTCGGACCCGGCCACTCTCGGCGGAGTCGGCGACCGCGGGCTGATCGCCCGCGCGAAGGCGTTGGCGGTCGAACTCGACGCCGCGGCGGTTGTAGCCCGGCATCGCACGGCGGTGTCCGAGCGTCGGGTCACGACACGGCCGGCCCCAGATTCGATGGCATATCTGAGTGTGCTGATGCCGGTCGAGCAGGCGGTGTGTCTGCAGGCCACGCTGGGTGGGGATGCCGACAGCCTGATCGCGACCGGGAACAGCGGCGGTCGCACCCGCAATCAGCTGATGGTGGACCTGTTGTTCGACCGCGGAACCGGCCGGGCCGCTGCGAGTGGTGTTCCCGTCGCGGTGAATCTGGTGCTCTCGGACGAGACCTTGCTGGCCGGCGGGCAGGAGGCGGCGCAGTTGCAGGGGTTCGGGCCGGTGCCGGCGGGGATTGCCCGGCAACTGGTGGCAGATGCGGTGGGGTCGGGTATCGAGGCCACCTTACGAAGGATTTACACCTGCCCTCAGTCGGGGGCGTTGACGGCGATGGAATCCCGGTCGCGGACGTTCCCGAAGAGCCTCGCGGCACTGATCGACCTCCGGGACCGCACCTGCCGCACCCCGTGGTGCGATGCGCCGATCCGGCACCACGACCACATCCGCTCACACCGAGAATCCGGTGCCACGACGGCAGACAACGGGTCCGGCCTCTGCGAGGCCTGCAACTACGCGAAAGAGGCGCCCGGCTGGGCTGCCCGTCCGATACACCGGCCCGGGCGCACCCACTTCATCGACCTGGGCACTCCGACAGGCCACCACTACCGATCGGCGGCCCCGCCGCTCCCGGCCGCGGCGCGAGAGTCGGAGGTCGAGACCCTTCTGATCACACACCTCCGCGCCTCGTGAACGACGCCTCCGAGACGGACGTGTAACGCCGTTGCTGCAATGTGCGACTTGTCTGTTAACGCGTTGACACCTACTCGGGTGTTCGACACGGGCTACGAACGGATGGGGTAGACCATGGAACGTCGCGTTTCAGCACGCAAGGTCGCGCATCGACGAAGGATCGCAGGCAGTCTGGTCGCGCCCGGCGCGTTGGGGCTGGCGGCGCTGCTCGCGACACCGTGGTCGAACCCGGGTTCACCGGCCACGACGTCGACAGCCTTGACCGCGGCGGCCTCGGACGCGTGCTACGACATGGTCAGCATCGCCGTCGCCGGCCGCGGCGACACCCCGCGCGACGGGACCCGGATGCTCGTGGCGCCCGACGGCACGCGGCTTCCCGCGTCGTACTCCAGCGACTACAGCAGTCCATGGATCGACGAGGTGGTGAATGCGCCGCAGCAATCCGTCGGCGGAGGGTCCTATGCCGCGGTCTACATCGAGTATCCGGCCAACATGAACTCGTACGAAGACGCCGTGAACGCCGGCGTCGACAACACCGAAACCGTGATGCGGTCGATTCACGCGTCGTGCCCGGACACGAAGTTCTCGATCGTCGGCTACAGCGAGGGCGCCGATGTGGCACGGCGGGTTGCGATGGAGGTCGGCAACCAGGACGGCCAGGACGGCTCGTACGACATTCTCGATCCTGCGTCCGTGGTCGGCGTCGTCATCCTGGCGGATGCCGGCCGCAACCTCGGGGGAGGGCCATTTCCCGGTTCGGAGAACGAATTCCGCAATCCCGACGGCTTCGACCTCGCCTACCAGTCGGGGCAGACGGGCACATCCGGGCGGGGAGCATTGCCCGGCACGTCGGGAAGCTTCGGTGCCCTGGACGGGAAGGTGGCATCGTTCTGCTCGGAAGGCGACCTGACCTGCTCCGCGCCCGAGAACATTGCGCTACTGCAGCTCGCGATCAACGTGGGACGGCAGCTGAACGTCGACTCGTTGCAGAAGGATGGGCTGACCCCCGCGACGGGACAGGATCTCGCGGTGGTGCTCGGGCAGATCGCCCTCGCCGCGTTCGCGGACATCCAGTCGCAGGACGATTGGATGCAGTCCGACGAGACGTTCCTCGACGTTTTGATCAAGGTGTCGGATCCGGCGTACAAGCCCGATAGCGGTGCGGCGCAATCGGACACGTCAGCTGGTCCGATCTCGTCGAATCAGGCGGTCGACCTGGTCTACCTGCCGGCGAAGGTGCGGAACGAGATCATCGGGTTCATTGCGGACAACCAGAACACGATCCAGGTGGCGATGAGCGACCCGTATCAGCAGACGCTGGGGGAGGGAACCGGCCATCACTTCGACTACTGGCGTGATGCGAACGCCGGCAGCGGGAAACCGCTGACTTCTGCCCAGTACGCCGCAGCCTGGTTGACACACCTGGCGCAGGAGGCGGAGAAGGGTGAGTCGCGCGCGGCCGCGGCGGAAGCGTCGACCGCGAAACTTGCCGCTGCCTCCACGAAGGAGACGGAAGCGGAAGCGGCTCAGGTCGTTCCCACCACCACGGACAGCGCGAAAAAGGCTCAGTTGGCGGGCAACCCGGTCAGTGCGACGACCACGACGACCAGCAGTTCGCCGACACCCACGACGACGGTCGCGACGACGACGTCACCGGAACCCACGACAGCGGTGGAAGTAGCCGCAGAAATCACGACGTCGGCATCGGCGCCTCAGGCCGTCGCCGGAACATCGGACGCATCCGTGGTGACTACCACCGCGGCGGAACCCACCGCGACCACTGAATCGGAGTCACCGACGACCACCACGCCGGTCGTCACCACGACGACGCTTCAGCCGGCGGCCGGGTGACGCCCGATCAGCCCCGGTCGGCTTCGCGTGCGGCGCGTTCGAGGCGGGTCCGGTAGGTCTCCCACCACATCCGGTCTTCTGCGGGCAGGTTGGTGTTGTCCGCGCGCAGGCCGACCGTGCCGTCGACGAGTTCGCGGACGATGTCGGCGTGCGCCCACGCTGTCCGGTACTGCCCGACGATGTATTCGCGTGACTCGCCGGGGGTCGCCCACATGTCCACGTTGTCTTCGGCGTGGTCGGTCACCCACGGTGGGTATTCGACGGATCGGCCGAAAGTCTTGCCGAAGTAGCCGATCTCGACGCCCGTCAGGTGTTTGACCAACCCCAGCAGATTCGTGCCGGTCGGGGTCATCGGCCGGCGGATGTCGTATTCGGACAGCCCGTCAAGCTTCCACAGCAGGGCGTCGCGGGCGGCTTGGAGGTAGTGGTGCAGGTCGGCCTTCGGATCTGTCAATGCCCTTCCTGATCGGTCAGTTCCCTGCCTTCGAGGGCCTTGACGCGGCGCCGTTCGAGGAGCACGAGACCCGTGCCGATGACGAGGCAGAGGACGCAGGCGATTCCACCGATCAGCGCCCAGCCCTCGAATCCGTAGCCGGCCGCGACCAGCGTCAACCCGAGTACGGCGATTCCGGCGGCGATCAGGATGTATCCCGGCCAGTTGCGGCCGTCGGTGATCGCCTCACCGGCATGGTTGCGCATGGTGTGCGCATCGTCCTGCGGGTGATGCTCGGAGTTCAATTCCCGGCTGGGCCCGTTGTCCGGCTGATACGTCACTACAGTCCTCCTGTGCGCGAGCGGTGATCTGAGTTTCATCAGTCGGTCTCGGTTTCGGCGTCGGCGGAGTCCTCCGCTAACTCGGGTGCGTTCTCGCGCGTCGCCATGCCGCCGTCCTTGCCGTGATCGGCGGGACCGGGACGGCCACCCTTGGGCTCGTCCGTCTCTCCGTGAGTGTCTTTGGTCATGTTCATGCTCTCCTTCAGTGGCTGTGCCGACGGCGTTGTCGCACGGCGACGTAGGCGACGACGAATGCGCTCACGAGTCCGGCGGCCGCGACACCACGGGGTTGCTGCCGGACCCGGTCGAGTTCGTGGCGCGCGCCGGCTTTCACGCGGGCGGGCACGTCCACTTTGCGGTGCAGCGCATCCACCGTCGATGCGAGAGCGGCCCGTTGTTCGGCGACCGAAGGTTCCGGTTGGGGCTGTGGGTCGCTCATCGAAGACCTTCCTTGACGGTGTCGACGTCGGTGCGAACGCTGTTCGCCGTCCGCTCGGGTACGGGCGGCAACGCGTTCTTGGCGCGGCGGGCTCCGACCGCCGCCACGACACTGCCCACCACGATCAGCACGGCGGCCACGATCAATGCGGCCAGCCACGGGTCGAGTGCCGTCGCCAGTCCCAGTATTGCGGTGGCGACGAGGGCCCCGAATCCGTACAGCAGGACCAGCACGCCCGCTCCGGAGACTCCTGCTCCGATCCCGAAGCGCGTTCCCTTGTCTTTCACTTCGGTGAGGGCATGGGTCATCTCGGTCCGTACGAGTCCCGTGACCTGATCGGTGAGTCGTTCGACGAGTTGGACCGTCGACAGCTCGTCGAGATCGTGTGCAGCGCCGGGTGGCTGGACCCGCGGGGCATCGCCGCGATGGATTTCGGTCATGTCCGTGCTCCTTTCTCGTCTCCGCTCCGCCTACCCGGAAGCCTTACCGGCAAAACACAATGCCTCGCCGGCCGGCTCACCGATGCCGCGACTGCAGGATTGTGCCGAAGCCCCAGAGTCCACAGAACATCGCGAGGGCCGCTGCGGCGGCGACGGCTCCGGCGACGGGTGAGATCACGAAGCTGAAGATCAACGCGACCACGCCGATCAGCGCCAGCCCGAGGGTGGCGATGCCGCAGATCGCGAGGCGATGCGACGCAGAGACGAGATCGGGGAGAGCGTGCCGGCGGAAGAGTAGGCGGTGCAGGCCGGCAGGGGCCACCAGGAGCATGGTGGACGTCACCGACAGAGCGACCGTTGCCAGATAGATGGCAACCTCGCTGTCCGAGAGGTCCTCGAAACGTTCCTGGAACGGCAACGTCAACAGGAACCCGGTGAGGAGTTGCACACCGGTCTGCACGACGCGAAGTTCCTGGAGAAGGCCGCTCCAGTTCCGGTCGAGTCGTTGAGTCTCGGTCTCGTGCCTGGCGCGGAAGTTCCAGTTCGCATCGTCCCGATCCGGTCCTCGACTGTCCATCCCCCACGAGTACCCATTGACGGCCTCGAGGGCACGATTTCGTGTGGAATACGTGACGAAAACCGGGCCTGCCCATCGTGAGATGGACAGGCCCGGTTCCGGAGTACGGGGACTAGCGTCGCCCGGCCGCGCTTCGCCCGGTGACGAGCTTGACCAGGAACAGGAGTATCACCGCGCCGAGGAGGCAGGTGAAGAAGCTGAACCAGAGACCGCCGCCTTCGACGTCGGTGCCGAAGAGGCTCAGGATGAAGCCGCCCAGGAGGCCGCCGACGATTCCGACGACGATGTTGAGGATGATGCCCATCTGAGCGTCGGTCTTCATGATCTTGCTGCCGATCCACCCGGCGAGGCCGCCGATGATGATCCAGCCCAGAATTCCCAGTCCTAGCACGTATCAGTCCTTTCGGGGGAGAGTGGTGACCGGCGATTGCCGATTCCACTCGGAGAAGAGACGCTCGGTGCGGGCCGGTCGTGAACCGGCCCGCACCGTCTCACTGTTCGGCGCGTTGGCGTGCTTCCTGCGCTTCGGCCTTGCCTCGGGCCTTCTCGGCTTCGGCTTCCTTTGCGGCCGCCTCGCGCTGGGCCGCCGCCTTGTCCTGCTGCGCCTTGCCCTCGCGGGTGAGGTCGTCCTGACCGGACACCGCACCCGCGGCTTCCTTCGCTTTTCCCTTGACGTCTTCGACGACGCCCTTGACGGCCTCTGCGGGACCGCTGTTGTTCTCAGCCATGTTCGTCACCTTTCGGTTGTGGGCGGAAGAATTGTGGGTACTCACCGCGCTTGCGCGGCTGCCTGCTTCTCGGAGTGCGCGCCGTCGTTGGACAGGCTGCCGCCGGAATTCTCGAGGTGGGCGCGTACGAACCACTGGAACTTCTCGAGTTCACCGGTCTGCCCGATGAGCAGATCCTCGGTGATCGGGTCGAGGTCGCCGGTCTCGGAGATCGCCTTGCGGTTGCCTTCGACGACACCGCTGTAGACGAGGTCGAGTGCACCGAGGTGCGCCTGCGCTGTGTCCCGCTTCACCGAGTAGTCGTCCCACGTGCGGTCGCGGGCGATTGCGGCAGGGGTTCCGTCGGGCGATTTCCCCAGCGCGGCGATGCGTTCGGCGACGGCGTCCGCGTAGCCCCGTACCAGCTCGACCTGCGGGTCGATCATCTCGTGCACGCCGATGAAATTCGGACCCACGACATTCCAGTGAATGTGCTTGAGCGTCAGATGCAGATCGTTGTATGCGCTGAGCCGCTTCTGAAGTATGTCGGCGACTCGCGCGCCCTGATCGTCGGAAAGACCTGGCACGGTGAACTTCGACATTCTCGGTCCTCTCTTTCGCTACTACCTGCCGGCGGAACTTCGAGGCATTGGGTGCCCCGCTCGGTTGTCGGGGGGCGAGGCGCCGGATGACTCACCGCGTACCCGTGGAGAGAAGTCTCGAATCGCCGGGACCCCGCCTCGCCGCAACCTGCGATCGTGCCGAACAACGTTCCTGACTCGATCGCTGAAGTTCCGACAACCCGACCGTACTACAAAATCTATGTCGAGCAAATCAGATCTTCTGCGGTGTCGATCGCGGATGCGCTGTGGTCGGCAGATCTCGATTGTGCAAACGCTCCGCCCGAATCGCCCCGTACCCACAAGAGAGGCACTATTTTCGGTCTGATTCGACCAAAGGGTCGACCGTGCGCACGCCGAGGAGGAGCAATGCTCAACGTGACTCTGCTTGTGGTTCTGCTCGTTGCGAGTCTGGGGGGCGGCGCTGCGCTCCACGGCCTGGCCGATCGAAGGGCGGCACGATGAGTGCCGGGCACACGCTGCCTGCGCGGCAGTCGACGGCATTGCGCACGGGCACGGTGCGATGGTTCAACGCCGAACAGGGTTTCGGTTTCCTCGCCCCGGCCGACGGATCCGACGACATCTTCGTGCACGTCTCCGAAATCGCCGGCGACGGCCACCGCATTCTCGAGGAAGGGCAGCGCGTCAGCTTCGCCGTCTGCCGCACCGAGACCGGCGACCAGGCGCGCGACGTCCGGATCGCCTGAGCCCACCGAATCGAGTTCGTCGAACCCGCAAGTCGGGACGCATTCGGCACGCGCTCGCACTTTCGTTCGCCGGCGGGTTGAGGGTCGCGGCAGCTGGGTACGCTGCCGAGGAGTCGCAGAAACCGACGACACAGACGTGGAGTGCAGATGGCCGAGGTCGACGAGGTTAGACGAATGAAAACGAGATCCGGTGTGCCCGTGGAGCTTCGTGTGGCGGCGGAGTTCGAACAGTTGCCTGTGGTGCGCGCCGTCGCGGAGACTCTCGCCGTTCTGGGAGACTTCACGCTCGACGACGTGGCCGATATCAAACTTGCCGTGGACGAGGTGTGTTCGGAGCTGATCGCGGCTGCGCCGGGAAGTGCCGAACTGACGTGTTCGTTCGCCGTCACCGAGACTGGGTTGCACGTGACGATCAGTGCACCCCTCACCCGCGGTGGAGTGCCCAACCGGGAAAGCTTCGGCTGGCACGTGCTCGAGACGTTGATGAATGCGGTTTCGGTATCGGAGGGACCCGTCGGCAACGGGTCCGTAGAACGGACCGTGGCGGTGGAACTGGTCAAATACCGGGGCACCATCTAGTGTCACCGGTTTCGGAACGCAGCGAGCGGCACCGTCCCGGCAGAGACGACTACAAGGACGTGGCGCCCGCGGTGGCGCGCCTGCGAGCCCTGGACGCGTCGTCCGGGGAGGCGTCCGCGCTGCGCGACGAAGTCATCACACGCTGCCTTCCGCTCGCCGATCACATCGCCCGAAGATTCGGCGGGCGCGGCGAGGCGCACGAGGATCTGCTGCAGGTCGCCCGGCTCGGGCTGGTCAAGGCCGTCGACCGCTTCGATCCGGACCGCGGCTTCGACTTCGTGTCCTACGCAGTGCCCACGATCATGGGCGAGGTTCGCCGGTATTTCCGCGACACCGGCTGGTCGATGCGGGTGCCCCGGCGCATGCAGGAACTCCACGCGTTGATCACCAAGGCCGTCGACGAGCTGTCGCAGGAACTGGGACGGTCACCTTCGGCCAGTGAGATCGCCGCCGAACTCGAACTCGACGTCCGCGAAGTATCCGAGGGCCTGCTCGCAAAAAATGCCTACCAAACACTGTCGATGGATGCGGCCATGGGTGATGATCCCGACGACCTTCCCCTCGCCGAGACGCTCGGCGAGGAGGATCCGGAGCTCGCGAACGTGGAAAGTCACGCCGCCGTGCGGCCGGCGCTGCAGAAACTTCCGCCGCTCGAACGCCGCGTGCTGATGTTGCGGTTCTTCGGATCGATGACCCAGACGGAAATTGCCCAGCGCGTGGGCGTCTCACAGATGCAGGTCTCGAGGATTCTGGCGCGCACCCTCTCCGGACTGCGGGAGCAACTGGGCGGCGGCTGAACACCCCGGGTCAGCCACCCAAACCCGCGACCGTCGATTCGAGCGACGCGGCGTGGAACTCCAGATCGCTCTGCGAGCAGTCGCGGTCTTGCGGGAGTTGCTCGCGCAGTTCGGCCCGGGTCACGATGACCAGGGACTGATGCTCGTCGCCCAGCTCACCCGAATCGACGATGGTGGGGGCGCCGCTCTGCAGGATCAGGGCGGGATCCGGCAGTGGCGAATCGAGAAGTGTCTGCAGGTGCGTCGCGGTCACGTGGGTGTTCATAGTGCCCGGCATACCCGGAGGCGCCGCGTTCGAACCGTGTCGGTTGGTGCTGCCGCGACTCGGGCGCACGGCACCTGGCGATCGCGCTCGGCGCCGGCACCGGGGGGCGGTGAACGCGCTGGTCTCGACGACGCTCTGGACGCCGTGGCCTGGACGGGGAAGAGCGCGCGCGCCACCTCGCTGGCGCTGGCACCGCAACCCCCGTTCGGTCCTCTCGACCCGGAGATCCGGGAGAGCGCGGCCGCGTTCGTGGACGCACTGGCAGACGTGATCCGAGCCGAATTCGCCTTCGCCGACAGCCGCGACGCTCATGTCGCCGCCTGTCGGGCCGCGGAGGAACGGCTCCGCAACTTCGAGGATGCGGTGTCCTCCCACCGCGGTCTCACCCGGGGTTCGTCGATGAGCGCCGGAAGCATCCTCCGGCCGTCGGCGGCGGCGCTGAGTTTGCTGACCGGGGAATCTCCCCCCTCACCGTCCGGGACGGGATCGGTGGACGAAGGCGGTCCCCGGGTCGAGTAAAGTCTTCTCGACGGTAGAGACAACTGCTGCGTTCGTTCAGTGGGTGTCCTGTCGGTTACACCCGGAATTTGAGGTGTATCCGAGAATGACCGAGACTGCGGGTGAGCGCCCTGAGTCGTCGATGTCCCCTGATCTCGACAGCGCGACGATCGCTGCCCAGTTGGGCTCCTTGGCAACCGCGTTGGACGAGTTCAATCGCAATTCCGGTTCGCAGGTGGAGATGAGCCTGTTGCTTCAGCGGGTCTGCGATCAGGTGGTGGACGCGATCGCCGACGCCGACATGGCCGGGATATCGCTGCTGCGCGACGGACGGGTGGTGACCGTCGCGTACACGGACGAGGCGGTCCGTGAGATCGACATTCAGAACTTCCAGGCCATCGACGGCGACTACTTCGGTGTCGCCGGAACGCGGAAGGTCGTCAAGGCCCGGCTGGGGGAGGCTGCGGCCCGATGGCCGTCGGTCGCGGACAATCTCGACCAGGCCGGCATGCGCAGCTTCCTGTCCGCGCCGCTCGCCGTCGACGAGGCCCTCGCCGGCACACTCAACATCTACGGGCAGGGGGATCACGGGTTCAGCGAACTCGACGCGGTGGTGCTGCTCGTCTACACGACGGCGATCGAGGGCCTGCTGAGGAGCGCCCGCAGCGTGGAGTTGGCCAGGAACGAGGTTTCGGGCCTGACGAGGGCGATGAAGTCCCGAGCGGTCATCGAGCAGGCCAAGGGAATCGTGATGGCGCTGCGGGGCGTGCCCGCAGACCAGGCATTCGAGATCCTCGTCGCGCAGTCGCAGCAGGAGCACGTCAAGTTGGCGGAGGTGGCCCGCCGCATCGTCGACTCGGTGACGACGACTCCCGAATGAACCGAGGCGGACAGTGCGATCAGTCCACGACCGGGGACAGCGAACCGAGGAAGGACTGCGCCCAGCGGTGCACGTCGTGGTCGAGCACCTGACGGTGCAGTCGCGACATGCGGCGCCGTCCCTGCTCCCGCTCCGGGTCGAGCGCGGCCATGATGGTGTTCTTCACTCCGTCGAGGTCGTGTGGGTTGACCAGGTAGGCGCCCCGGAGTTCGGCGGCGGCACCGGCGAACTCGCTGAGCACCAGCGCACCACCCAGATCCGCGCGACAGGCGACGTACTCCTTCGCGACGAGGTTCATCCCGTCCCGCATGGGGGTGACCAGCATGACGTCGGCGGCCAGGAACAGCGCGATCAGCTCGCTGCGATCGACCGGCTGGTAGAGGTAGTGCACGAATGGCCGGCCGATCTGACCGTGATCACCGTTGATGTGGCTGACCTGCTCCTCGATGGAACTGCGCATCTTCATGTAGTGCTCGACGCGTTCACGGCTGGGGGTGGCGAGCTGCACCATCGCGGTGTCGGACGGATCCAGGCGGCCCTCGTCGAGGAGTTCGCCGAGCGCCGAGAGGCGCAGGTCGATGCCCTTCGTGTAGTCGAGTCGGTCGACTCCGAGGAGGATCTTGCGGGGGTTCCCGAGCTCGCGGCGGATCTCGGCGGCCCGTTCGACGATGGCAGGATCGGTGGCCTGTTCGACCAGTTGCCGCGAGTCGACGGAAATGGGGAACGCGCCGACCTGCACGACCCGGTCGTCGAGTGTCACCTTGCCGAGTGCGCTGCGCACGCCGACGCCTGCGGTGGTGGTGTCGAGTCCCAGAAGCCTGCGCGCCAGGAACAGGAAATTGTTGGCGCCGCCGGGGAGGTGGAAGCCGATGAGGTCGGCCCCGAGCAGCCCCTCCACGATCTCCTTGCGCCACGGCAACTGCATGAACAGTTCGACGGGCGGGAACGGGATGTGGAGGAAGAACCCGATGGTCAGGTCGGGGCGCAGCTCCCGCAGCAGGCGGGGAACCAGCTGCAACTGGTAGTCCTGCACCCACACGGTTGCGCCCTCGGCCGCGGTGCGCGCGGTCTCCTCGGCGAAGTGGCGGTTCACCTCCAGGTACGAGTGCCACCAGTCCCGGTCGAAGACCGGTGCCACCAGCACGTCGTGGTACAGCGGCCACAGCGTCGCGTTCGAGAATCCTTCGTAGTACAGCGCGACCTCGTCCGAGCTCAGCTCCACCGGGTACAGGTCGATCCCGCCGGAGACGATCGGTTCGACCTTCGTGTCGGGCACACCGGGCCAGCCCACCCAGGAACCGCGTTCCCGGTCGTGAAGGATCGGCTCCAGTGCTGTGACGAGGCCTCCGGGGCTCCGCTTCCAGCGAGTCGTCCCGTCGTCGAGTGTTTCCATGTCCACGGGCAGCCTGTTGGCGACCACCACGAAGTCGGACGTGCCGTGCGGAGCAGTGTTCTTCACGCCGAGCGCCCACCCTGGTGAATTCCCTGGGCGACCAGCAGGAAGGCGTCCTCGAGGTCGGCGCAGAACGGGATCTGTGCAGCCATCTTCATCGCCGTCAACGGCCTGCGGAGAGCGTTGTTGCCCGTCACCGCCCACGGCACGGTGAGCCTGCGGGCGCGGGCGGCCATGGTGCCGAGTACCGGCAGAGCAGACGCGCAGAAGAACTGCACGTCCGTCAGGTCGAGCACGAACGGAAGTCGTTCGCTGATCGCCTCGTCGAGATGATTCCCGAAGGTGTGCAGCGTGGTGACGTCGATGTCACCGGATATCCGGACCACGAGGGTCCCGCCGGCACCGGGCGCACTGACGACGGAGAGCCGCCCGTGCTCGGGCTCGACGGCCCAGCTGAACAGCGTCGAATCGTCGGCAGGGTCGTAGTGTGTCGGCAGCGCACTGAGAACAGATTTCATGTCGTTTCCTCACGGTCGAGCGACGTTAGGAGACAGGCACGACATAAGGCGCGTGAACCGTGCCCGTCCATTGCGGCTGGGGGCTCAACCGTGCAGGACTCCGACGTTACCCCATTGTGTCAACGGCGGGGGCGCGCTTTTCTGCGCAGGATCGTCACCGATGCCACGGCGGCCGCGCTTCCGCTTGTCCCACTGCACTTCTCGGTGTCCAATCGGGGTATCGAACCGGAGCGCGGCGTAGCTTGTTCGCGGAGTGGGTAATCGGGACGGATGGAAATCATCGCCATCGTGATCCTTGTCGGCGTCGTGACGTTCGTGATTGCCCGCCGCCGTGCGCACAATCGGAAACGGAACTGATGCGGGTCGGCCCTACGGGCGGCGCCGCTTCTTGTGCGAACTGTCGCAGAAGGGAGCGATGCTCGTCCGCCCGCACCGGCACAGCGCCACGGTGGCCCGATCGGTGCCGAGCGGGTTACCTTCGGGGTCGAGGATCCGCGCGGCACCGCGCACCAGCAGTGGACCATCGGGGCAGACCGTGATCGTGACGTCGGATTCGTCGGCCCCGGCACTGGGAATGGAGTTCATATGACTACCTTGCACTCTCCGTCGATGTCGGACACGGTCGCGCAATCGGGAACGTCCATGCCCTTTCCGAAGCCGCGCGGGCCCGTCAGCGACCTCCTGTTCTCCATTCTGCGCGCAGACGTCGCCGATGCCGAGCCGTTCGTGGCGGCGGCACGCTCCCTCGCCTCGTCCGCGCGCGACAGCCCGCGGGCGTTCCTCGTCGACGAGGACGCGCAGATCTGCCTGACCGCGCTCTACGAACTGCACCTGCAGGGGATCACCGGTGTCGGCGACGAATGGGAGTGGAACAGCGACCTGATCGCCGCCCGGTCGGCGCTCGAGGTTCCGTTCGACGCCGCGATCCGTGACGTCGCCGACGCGCCGACCGGCGCCGACGACGTGGTGGCGGCACTGTGGGCGATGACCGCCCCCAGCACGGCGCCCGGGCTGTCCGGTCACATGGCCCACGAGGCGGATCTCAACCAGTTCCGGGAACTGCTGATCCACCGTTCCCTGAACCAGTTGCGTGAGGCCGACGTGCACACACTCGGCATTCCGCGACTCGCGGGCGCGCCGAAGGCGGCGCTGGTGGAGGTGCAGTCCGACGAATACGGCGGCGGCAGACCCGAGCGGATGCATTCGGCGCTGTTCGCCACCACCATGCGTGAATTCGGGTTGTCCGACGACTACGCGCACTACATCGACGCGGTGCCCGCCGTGACGCTGGCGTCGCTGAACGCGCTGTCCCTGTTCGGCCTGCACCGCAGCCGACTCGGGGCCCTGGTGGGACACCTGTGCGCGGTGGAGACCACGTCCGCGTTGCCGAGCAAGAAATACGCCGCCGGACTGCGCCGCCTCGGATTCGGGAAGGCGGCCACCCTGTTCTTCGACGAGCATGTGGAGGCCGACTCCGTGCACGAACAGATCGTCTGCCGCGACCTCGCCGGCGGACTGGTCGCGGCCCGGCCCGACGTGGCCGACGACATCCTGCTGGGGGCCGCGGCCTGCCTCGCCTTCGACGACCTCGTCGGCGACCACGTCGCACGGTGCTGGGAGGAGAACCGCACGTCGCTGCGGCAGCCGCCCGGTTGAAGGGTCAGGTGCCGGACGCGGCGACCGCGTGCTCGAGATCGCTGAGCGACGTCTCCAGGTGCGTGATGATCCGCTGCAGGTGCGGGACGGCGTTTCTATCGCCCACCACGCCGACGTCGAGCTGACCGGACCGGCTGGTGAGGGTGATGCTGAGCGCCTGACCCCCGAGGACCGTCGGCGCCGGATACACCGCGTCGAGGCGGGCCCCGTTCCAGTATCGCGGCCTCGACGGGCCCGGCATGTACGAGATCATCACGTTGAACGGTGGGGGAGTCTCGTCGACGAACCGGCGGACCGGCTCGAGCAGGATCGGGCTGATCGCCAGCGCACTCATCAGCTGGAACTGGGTGTGGCTCAGCGCACCGAAGACCCGGTTGGTGTGCTCGACCGACTCGCTGATGCGGGCGAGGCGTGCCGCCGGATCAGCTTCGTCGGTGGCCAGGCCGACGACCATCGCGCCGACGCCGTGATCGCGGCCGCGCGGTCCGATCATCGTGCCGCCGAGGTCGAGGGGCACCGGCAGCATCGCCGTCAACGGTGCGTCCGGCAGCGCGTACTGCTCGAGGAGATACCGGCGCAAAGCCCCCGAACACATCGCGAGCACCACCGCGTTGATCGTGGTGCGGGCCGCGGTGGCCACCGACACCAGGCGCCGGATCGGCCACGATCGTGCCGCCAGTTTCCGGGCCCGGCCGACCGGAACGTTGAGCATCGTGGGCGGTGACTGCAGGGGAAGGGTCAGATGCTGCTCGCGGACGCCGTCGTAGGCGACCTTCGCGAGCGCGGGCAGCACCCCGACGATGCTGGTGGCGGCCCGCACCCCGGCCCGGACCACGGCCACCGGCAACACGGATTCGCGCCGCGGCACACCGGCGACCCCGGGAGTCCACGGTGCGGGGCAGTCGCGGGCGTCGGGGTCGGTCGACAGCGCGTGATGGAGAAGTCGCAGCCCGGCCGGTCCGTCCATCAACGACAGGTGAATCTTCGAGAACACGGCCGTCCGTCCGTCGGCGAGCCCCTCGATGACGTGCATCTCCCACATCGGGTGCTGCGGATCGAGCGGCATGCCGTGCATCTGGGACACCAGCGACAGCAGGTCCTCCATCCGGCCCCGGCCCGGGACCGCCGTGTGCCGCACGTGGTAGCCGAGATCGATACGCTCGTCGAACGACCACCAGGGGTAACTGGCCCCGCGGAGCGGGCGTACGGCGCGCCGGCGGAACGTGTCCGACGCGCCCTCGTGCGAAATCAGCGCCTCGAACATGGCCCGGGCATGATCGGGCCCCGACTCGCGCGGCGGTTCGAACAGTTCGAGCGCACCCACGTGCATGGGATGCGACGGCGTCTCGAACAGCACGAACATCGCCTCGGTGGGACTCATCACCGACATCCAGCGCCTCTTTCTCATGCTCGGGACACGGCCCGAGCATGCCCCGGCCCATCCCACGTCTCCAGGGTAAGCAGAACACGGAAACTTCTTCCGCAAGGCCGTTTTCGTGCCCCGCCTGCTCAGCCGCGGTCGAGCTGCGGAAACACCGTCTCGCGGGCGAGGAGCAGAACGGCGGCGGCGACGGGTATCGCGAGCAGCGCCCCGACGATCCCTAGCAGTGCGCCACCGATGAGGACGGCGACGACGGTGACCATCGGGGGCACCTTGACGGTGCGGCCGATGATGCGGGGAACGAGAAGATAGTCCTCGAATAGGCGGAGGGCGATGAAGAAGACGATGGTGGCCAATGACACCGGCAGGGAGACGGTGAGGGCGACCAGTGCCACCACCACGCCGGCGAGGGTGGAGCCGACCACCGGAATCAGATCCAGCACGGCGACCAGAACGGCCAGCAGCAACGGGTAGGGGACGTCGAAGGCGACCAGCCACACGAACGTGAGGACGGCGGTGATCAACGAGATCAGGAGATTCCCGAGCACGTATCCGCCGACCTTCACGAAGATTTCGTCGCCGATCAGGATCGTGCGGGGTCGCCGTGAGTTCGGGGCCAGGCGGTAGATCGACGATCGGATGTGTGCGAAGTCGGCCAGGAAGTAGGCGGTGAGCACGACCACGATCACGGTGCCGCTGATGGCACTGAACACGAACTTGCCCGCACCCACGAGCCCGCCGACCACCGTCGGCGCGTTGCTCGCATCGAGTGCCCGGCGCAGTTCGTCCTGCAGGTGGAACCGGGTGCTGAGTTCCTCCAATACCGGGTAGCGCTGCTCGAGGTGTCCCAGGTAGTCCGGGGCGTTGTGCACGAGTGCGCCACCCTGCGTCACCATGGGCGGGATCGCGGCGGCCAGGAACCCGGCCAGCACGGCGAAGGCCAGGACGAAAACCGTTGCGACCGCAGCCCATCGGGGAAAACCGTGCCGCACCAACCAGGACACCGCGGGTTCGAGGCCGATCGCGAGGAATGCGGCGACGGCGATGAGGACCAGCACCCCGCGGGCCGCGAGAACGACCTCGATCAGGGCGTATGTGACGGCGACACCGGCGGCCCCGGCCATTCCGATGAAGAACGGGGAGCGGCGATCGAACCGCGGTCCGGGCTTCCCGAGCGGATGCGTCGCCGTGCTGATACGCGCCGCGCCCTCCTCCGCGGCGACGATCGGCTGCTCCTGCGCGGGGGAATGCGGTTGGGCCACGCTGTCGTCGTGACCCCCGGCGCCTTTGGTCACGGCCGTCTGACGACTCTGTCCCGCCGTCCACTGCCAGCGGTGTCCCGGCCGATGCGGGGACACCGATCCGCGGCGGTCGTGCCAGGTCTCGTGGTCGGCACCCCCGCCGATGCGGGTGCCGAGCGGCAGTAGTCGTCGATCAACTCCACCGCACGATCCGCGCAGACGGCGGGCGACGGCATCCGCCCGATGCCGAGGCCGTCGATCACGATGACACTGCGGCGACCCAGTCCTTCGACGCCGAGTGACCAGCCGAACGTGCGGTTCCACGCGAGCACCGCGTTGCGTCCGGGCAGATAGTGCAACCGGAGCGGCAGAACGAGGACGGCTTCGATGCCGTCGCTGTCCCACCAGTCGATGGAGTCGGCGTGAACGGTTCTGGCCACCGTGTGGATGTAGTCCCGAACGGTGCGGGTGTCGGCAATGCCTGTTCCGCTCTTCATCGTCCACCGCCTCAGCTGCTAGACGATCGACATACCCGGCCCCGCGACAGTTGAAACTTCACCCACCGAGGTGTGTGTGCTCGAGCGGCGCGACCCGCCCGACTCCGGGTAGCCTCGCCGCATGCCTTACGTGGAGCGCTCGGGAGATGTGTTCGTCCTGTACTTCGGCGAGGAGGGGGAACCGGACAGCGAGAACGCCTTCCACCCGGATTGGATCGACAGCATCGACGGCCTCCTCGACCAGATCGAGCAGCACGACGGCCCCGCCGCCCTGGTGACGACAGGACTCGGAAAGTTCTACTCCACCGGTCTCGACACCGCCTGGGTCGTCGCCAACACCGACAAGCTGAACTCCTACATCGACCGGGTGCAGACCCTGTTTGCCCGGATCCTCACCTTCCCCCTGCCGACCGTGGCCGCGCTGACCGGGCACACCTTCGGCGGCGGCGCCATCCTCGCCGCCGCCCACGATCACCGGGTGATGCGTGAGGACCGCGGCTACTTCTGTCTGCCGGGCATCACCATCGGGGCGAGTTACGCGCCGGGCAGCATCGCGCTGCTCGCGGCCCGCCTGCCCGCGCGGGCCGTGCACACCGCCCTGGTGACCGGCCGTCGGTACGGCGGCGTCGCGGCGAGCGAACTCGGGTTCGTCGACGAGGTCGCCCCCGAGCAGCAGGTGCTCACCAGGGCCGTCGAACACGCGCAGGGGCTCGTCGCGACCCGCGGACGCACACTCGGTGAGATCAAGTCCTCCCTCTACGCGGACGCCGTCGCCTCGCTCCGCACCCCGGTGGCGAACCTCGAATCGCAGGAGGCGCTGAACGGCGGCTGACGGGTCGCCGGGCGCGCCGAGGGGTGCCTGCCGCGAAAACGGGTACTACTCCCGCGAGGAGCGGGGCGTCGGGCATCCGTTCTCACCGTCATCCGGAGGCGACCACCATGAAACGCGTTCTGACACTTTTCCTGTCGATTCTGCTGGCCGTCTTCGTGCTCGCCGCGTGCGGAAGCGACGGTGACGACTCGTCCGGTTCGGCGGAAACGGCGCACGGCGGGGACCATCCCATGTCCGGCATGCCGTCGATGTCCATGTCGATGCCTGCGGGGGCGGGTCAAGCGGGCGGGCAGGAGATCCTGATCTCCGATTTCAAATACACCCTGCCCGGCACGTTCGCGCCGGGAGAAGAGGTCACCGTCCGCAACGACGACACCGCCGAACACACCGTGACGGCGGACACCGGCGACCTGTTCGACGTGGAGGTCGAACCGGGTGCGACCGCGACGTTCACCGTCCCCGGTCAGCCGGGCACCTTCGCGTTCCACTGCACGTATCACCCGAACATGGTGGGCACGCTCGAGGTTCGGTGACCCCGTCAGTCGAGCGGCTCGATGCGGAACACCTCGCACCGGTCCGCGGCGGCCGCGAACGCCTCCGGGGAGGAGTTCGCGACCGTCCCGGCCTTGAGGAACATGGTGACCCCGTGCGGCACCCGGATCGGAAACTCGCGGAGGATCCGGGCCCGCTCCGACACCGGCAGGGCGACCAGCCGGACGCGCTCGCGGCGACGCCCCCGGGTCAGCTCACCACGCCCGGCGGCCCGCGCGTTCTTCGCCCAGTCCGATTCGGCGTATCCCGCGACGACGTAGCGCCGGCCGTCCACCTCGTACGGTGACACGGGCGTCGACCGGAGCACGCCCGTCTTCCGGCCGGGGACGGTCAGCGCCGGCATCGGCATCGGAACGCCCAAGCGATGCAGGCCCACGATCACCTTGTTCACGTGGGCGAGATACCAGGGCGGCAGCACTCTTCCGGTCCGGCGCACCATGTCCTCGACTATTCCGAACCCGGTGCTGTCGTGGCAACCACCTCGTGCTGTGCCGGCGCCTCGCTGTCTCGCCACCAGCAGAACACGAACAGCGCCAGCGACGCGACGAGTGTGGAGACCACCCACACCGTGAGGGCGATGTCGACCCACGACCCGATCGGCGGGCTTCCCGGCAGGATTCCGCGCAGTGGCACGACTGCGAACAGCATCGCGGCCATCCAGCCCAGCATGTCCGTGTTGACGGCGCGCTTGCGGCGGAACGTCTGCAGCGCGACGAAGGCGGCGAGGCCCGCGAGGATCGTCATCATCAGCAGTAGGATTCCGGCGTAGATCAGGTTCCCGCCCGTGCGCGCGGACATCAGCGCGGCACCGGTGCCGTTCCGGGACAGGTCCGTGTCGACCGCAACCTCCTCGGCGCGTGCTTTCCACCCGTCGACCCGGCCTTCCAGCAGCAGGGCCGTGGGCACCAGTTCACGGTCGGCGCCGAGGCCCTGGTACGCCTCCACCACCATCGGATTCACCTCGAACCGGTCGAACGGCCAGTAGGCCGCGTTGCCGGTGGCGATGAACTCGGTGTCGAAGGTCGTGGCCGAGGCGCCCGCCCGGAAGACGATTTCCTCGTGGCTGGTGCTCGGGATGAGCAGCAGCGTGATGTCCCGGTTCAGTGTGTCGCCGTTGGCGTGGAGGAAATTCTCACCGACGGTGATCGTCACCTCGGCCTGCACCCGGTCGGTCGTCGGCTGCAGCGACTTCGCCGTCACGAGGACCACGACCTCGTCGCTACCGATCTCGAACGGTCCGTCGTCGTCGCCGGTGCGGCTGCTCAACCCGTACACGGTGAGCGACGCGGCGTAGATCAGCGCGAGGAGAAGCGCCGGGACGGCCCACTGGAGCCGGGGGTGGGATGTCATGGGCGTCGGCGAATCACAGCGCGGCGGTGGTGTTCTCGGGGTCGATCAGGATCTTCGCGTGCACCTCGGGGCTGCCGAGCGCGGTGAACGCGGATTCGACACCGGCCAACCCGATGGTGCCGGTGATCAGCGGCGTCGGGTCGACCTTTCCGTCGGCGAGCATGTGGAGTGTGTCGCGGAATTCGCGGGGGTCGTAGGCGATGGCGAAGCGCAGGTCGATTTCCTTGTTGATCGCCAGAGCGGACCGGAAGGTGTCGGTCTCCATGCAGACCCCGACCACGACGACACGTGACCGCAGCGGCGCGCCGGCCAGTATGCCGTCGATGACTCCGGGCATGCCGACGCACTCGAAGACGACCGGCCCGGACGGTGTCGCGCCCACCGCGTCGGCGAGGGCGAAGGCATGCCACCACGGCAGCTTCGGGATTCGACGCAGCTTCTCCATGGTGTCCAGTCCGAGGGCGAGTACCTCCGTGATGGACGTCGTCTCCCTGCGTCGCGGATAGGACGTCCAGGGTGACGCCGCGGCAGGGTCGACGACGACGTCGGCACCGCATTGCCGGGCGAGCTCCCGCCGACGGGTAGAGAAGTCGGCGGCCACCACGGTGCGGACACCGGACGCCTTCAGCATGCTGATCACGGCGAGACCGATCGGGCCGCATCCGATGACGATCGCGGTCCGGCGCTTGCCGACATCACCCTTCCGCACCGCGTGCCACGCCACCGCCATCGGCTCGGTCAGCGCGGCCGTCTCCGTCGACAGCCCGTTGGGCACCGGCAGGGTCATCGACTCCTGCACCACCACCTGTTCTGCGTAGCCGCCCGGCGCCGAGACCGACAGCCCGGTCAGGTGAATGTCCGACCCGGTGCGCACGATGGGCAACGCGACCACCGCGGTACCCACCGGCCACCTCTTCCGGCAGCCGGGCCCGTAGCCGGCGACGGTGCCGCTGAACTCGTGCCCGAGCACGACTCGCTGGTGGGAGCGCATGAAGTCGCGGTAGCCGGTCTCGGCCGCCAGTTCCGCCATCTCGTCGGCGTGCACGCGGGCGTGCAGGTCCGAGCCGCAGATCCCGCACCGGGACACATCGATCAGCACCTGACCCCTCACGGGGATCGGAGGCGGGATGTCATCCACCTCCAGGCGAGCCTCGGTGCAGATGACAGCCTTCATGCCGACTCCTCGGGGTGCGGTGGGCCTCCGTTCCGAACGTAGAACACTCCCGTCGCCGAGACACCACGATTGCCGAATGGCTTCAGGGTTGTCCCGCCCCGGCGATGGGTGTAGACCGACAGCATGAGCGTCCTCGGTCAGATGGACTCGTTACGTCGTGTCTTTCCCACCGCCCGCCGCAACCGGGCAGACCTGTTGCGCTGGTTGCGGCGCCGACCGCAGCTACTCGCCGCCGTCGGGGTTTACGAGTTCGCGCTCGCGACGAGCGCCAGGCTCGACCCCCGCCTCAAGGCGCTCGGCGAGATCAAGGCGGCCGCACTGACCAACTGCGAGTACTGCCTCGACATCGGATCGGCGTTCAGCCGCGCGCTCGGAGTGAGTGACGCGCAGTTGCGCGCCCTCCCGAAGTTTCGTGAGAGCAGCGAATTCGACGACACCGAGAAGCTGGTGCTGGAATTCGCCGAGGCCATCACCCGCACACCCGCCCACGTCGGCGAGGACCTGCGGCGCTCACTGCTCGCCGAGTTCTCCGAGGCGCAGCTGACCGAACTCGCCGCGGCCATCGCCTGGGAGAACCACCGGGGACGGCTCAATCAGGCGCTCGGTGTGCGGCCCTCGGGGTTCTCCGACAGCGACTTCTGCGTCGTGCCCGAGCAGTAGCCGACGGAGTCTCCGAACTCGGTCCGATCGACGTCAGACAGTCAGCGGCAGCGGGAACGGGACAACCCGCCGAGCACGAAACCCAACCCG
The DNA here is from genome assembly GCF_058628105.1 of Rhodococcus sp. G6(2025). Classification (NCBI taxonomy): domain Bacteria; kingdom Bacillati; phylum Actinomycetota; class Actinomycetes; order Mycobacteriales; family Nocardiaceae; genus Rhodococcus; species Rhodococcus sp. G6(2025). Next base: position 4,047,621 of record NZ_CP179750.1, on the reverse strand, counting down.
ATGCCGAGCATCCACACGTCCTTGGCGACGGCGATGCCGTTCTCGTTCGGCCAGATGCTGCCGGGGTTACGCAGCGCGGGCGTCCTCGCGTACATGGCCACGAGGCCGCCGGAGAACCCGGTGAGCGCCGCCCCGGCCACGGCGGAGGGCACGAACGGTGTGAGCAGTGCTGCGCCAGTGCCTATCTCGGCGACCGACAGCAACTTGATGAATCGTTCCGGCGGGATCCCGTTCAGGAACGGGAACGCCCCCGCCGCCATCCCGTGAATACTCTGGGCGGTCTGCTCGTCCGCCGACCATTTCTGCATCCCTGTATGGAGGATGAAACCCCCGGTCGCGATGCGCGCGGGAAGGTCGCCGAGTGTGGTCAGTCGCATAGTGGTCTCCTGTCGTCCGGGTCGAACCAGAGAAACTGTTCCCTCCTCAGCCTCCCACTCGGCCGACGACCGGGAGCGGTTTCGACGGAGCAACGGCGCCGAGCGGACGGTGGACACACGAAGCCCGGCGGTGGCGGCGGAGGTGTGGGGCATTCGGCCAGTGTCGTCACGGCCCGCTGTGGGAACGCTGAGAGCGCGTGGCCCACCCCGCGGCGGTCTGTTGTACTGAAAGTCGCGGGGCACAGGGAGGAGAGGCGGTGCGAGTTCTTCTGGTCGAGGACGAACGGCGTCTCGCTGAGACGGTGCGCCGTGGACTGACGGCCGAGGGGTTCGTCGTCGAGGTCGAGCACGACGGCCTGTCGGGTTTCGAGGCGGCGCTCAGCGGCGACTTCGACGTGGTCGTCCTCGACATCATGCTGCCCCGGAAACACGGGTACGACATCGTGCGGGACCTGCGGCGTCGTGAAGTGTGGACTCCGGTGCTGATGTTGTCGGCCAAGGACGGCGAATACGACCTGGCGGACGCGTTCGACCTCGGCGCCGACGACTATCTGATCAAACCGTTCTCGTTCGTGGTGCTGGTGGCCCGGCTGCGGGCGCTGATCCGCCGCGGCGCACCGCGGCGTCCCCCCGTCCTGACGGTGAACGGACTGGAACTGGATCCCGCCCGGCATCGGGTCACTCGGGACGGCATCGCGCTCGCGCTGACGCCTCGCGAATACAGCGTCCTGGAGTTCTTGATGCGGAATGCCGGGTCCGCGGTCACCAAGCAGGAGATTCTGCAGTCGGTGTGGGACACCCACTACGAGGGCGACGACAACATCGTCGAGGTGTACATCGGTTATCTGCGACGCAAGGTGGATACCCCGTTCGGCAGAAACAGCATCGATACCGTTCGCGGGGTCGGCTACCGGCTGAAGTCCGGTGACGACTGACAGGTACCGTCCACGGGGAGGGTGATCACGAATCGCGCCCCGCCCGTGTCGCTGTCGGTGACGTCGATCGTGCCACCGTGTGTCGCGACGATCTCGGCGACGATCGCCAGGCCCAGCCCCGCACCCCCCGAGTCGCGGGTGCGGGGGGTGTCGAGGCGGACGAACCGTTCGAATATCCGCTGCCGGTCCAGCAAAGCAATCCCCGGCCCGTCGTCGGCGACCTCGAGGACCGCTCCGTCGGACGAGGTCCGGCAGATCAGGCGGATCTCACGCCGGGCGTGACGCCGCGCGTTGTCGACGAGATTGCGGACGACCCGCGCCAGTTGCTGCGGGTCGCCGACCACGCGGACCGGCGCGATCGCCGCCCGCACCACCAACTCCGGCGACATGTCCCGCACGCGGGCACTCTCGGCGTACATCAGGTCGTCGATATCCACATCCACCGACGTGTGGGTGAGCCCGTTCTCGTCGGCCCGGGCGAGGAGCAGCAGGTCCGCGAGGAGATGGTTCATGCGGCGCGCCTCGGGCAGCAACGACTCGTCGACCAGCGACGTGTCGACCAGTTCGGGGCGGGTGTGCGCCAACTCCAGGGCGGCGGTGATGGTGGCCAGCGGGCTGCGCAGTTCGTGCGATGCGTCGGAGACGAATCGTTGCTGTGCGCGGTGACCGGACTCGAGCCGGCCGAGCATGCTGTTCATCGTTTCGGCGAGCCGGGCGATCTCGTCCTGGGTGTCCGGGACCGGGACGCGTTCGTCGAGCCGGTCCGTGGAGATGGCGGCCACCCGCGCCCGGATCCGTTCGACGGGCAGGAGGGCCGCGCCGACGAGTCGATAGCTCGCCACCGCCACCAACGCGACGACGACGGGGCCACCGATCGCCATGAGCAGGGCCACCGTGCCGAGAATGCCCTCGATGGGTTCGCGGTCCGCCCCGACCACGACGGTCGCGGGACCCGACGGCGACTGCGCGCCCTGTTCGACGATCCAGTAGTCGGGTTCGCCGCCGAGGTCGATGTTGCCGAGGTACCGCGAATCGCCGGGCGGCACTGGCTCGAACGTGACAGGGAGGCGGTCGGCGCCGGGTGAGGCCGCCACGACGATGCCGGCCGAGTCGATGACCTGGATGGTGCCGATCTGGCCGTCGGTCGCGAACAAGGAGCTGTCGAGGCCCCCGGGTGCCGCGGTCCGGAGTTCCTCGACGATTTGCCGTGCGCGGGTGTCCGCGGCGTCGCGCGCCGAATGCTCCAGCGTCCGATACAGCACCACGAGCAACGCTCCGCCCGCGAGGACGAGGCAGATCGTGACCACCAGGGCGGCCGCCGCCGCGGACCGGGCGCGCACATTCCACGACCTCGGGTCGAGCAGATTCCGATCCATGGTGTCAGTGTTGCTCATCCACCGTGATCGTCTCCGACGACGGCCAGTAGAGCGTCGACGAAGGACGTCGCGGTGGCCCCGTCGAAGAGGTCGGTGGCGTACACCAGTTCGGCGTCGATCCCGGCCGGCCTGCCGGTGGAGTCGTGGCACTCGGTGAAATGAAAGTGGAGATCGCATTTCGCCACGTCGAGGGGCCGCGGGGTGATGTCGAAACGGAGGCCGGCGACGTCCAGGGTCGCCGGGGTGAAGTTGTTCAGCGACATCGCGACCTGGAAGAACGGGTGCAGCGACGGCGACCGGGGCGGGTCGATCAGGTCGACGAGTCGCTCGAACTGCAGGTCCGCGTGCGCGAAGGCACGCAGTTCGACGTCATGGGTATCTCGGATCACCGCCGCGAGCGTGTCCCCGGGATCGACCCGGGTCCGCAGGACGACGGTGTTGACGAACATCCCGACGACGTCGTCCAATTCCGGGACGTTCCGACCGGCGACCGGGGTGCCGACGGCGATGTCGGTGTCTCCGCTCAACCGGGCGAGCAGGATCGCGACCGCAGATCGCAGCGCGGTGAACACCGTGGCGTGATGTCGGTGCGCAAGCGACGCGAGCGTGACATGTGCCGTCTCGTCGATCCGGAACGTGACGCGTCCCGCGCCGTACGTCCAGTTCTGCGGCCGCTGTCGGTCGAGGGGCAGCCCCACCTCGCCGGGGAGTCCCGAGAGTTCCTGGGTCCAGAACGCGAGTTGCCGCGACGCGACGCTTCCCGGATCATCCTCGGTGCCCAGCATGTCGCGACGCCACACACTGTACTGCGGGTAGGTCACCCGGGGCGGCTCCCAGCCCGGGGGCGCGCCCGCGGTCCGGCTCGCATACGCGGAGACGAGATCGCGTGCGACCAGCGCCAGCGACCATCCGTCCGCGGCGATGTGGTGGAGGACGCACGCGAGGAGGTGATCGCGTGCGTCCAATGCGAAGAGCCGTGCGCGCAAGGGGGGTTCGGTCCGCACGTCGAACGGCGCCCCCAGCACCCGATCCACCCGGTTGCCGACGTCGTCGGGTCCGGCGGGGATCGGCGCCAGATCCGGTAGGGCATCGTCGACGGACAGCAGACGCTGATACGGCCCCGACGCCGAGTCAGGGAAGACGGTGCGTAACGCACCGTGGCGCGCCACGACGTCCGCCACAGCGCAGCGCAGCGCGTCGACGTCCACCGCCCCCGCCACCCGCACCGTGAACGGAATGCTGTACAGCGGCGGGGTGGTGGCCGTGCGGTCGATGAACTGCTGCGACGGCGACAGCGGCACCCGGTCGGGCACGGCGGTGGCGGCGATACCCGGAGCGCGCACCGTGCCGGATCCGGAAGCGTCCCTGTCGTCGATCCGCTCCGCGAGCGCCGACACGGTCGGGGTCTCGAACAGCTCACGCACACCGAGCGTCGCGTCGAGTTCTGCGTTCAATGTCGCGACCACCCTCGTGGCGGACAAGGAGTCTCCGCCGAGGTCGAAGAACGAATCGCCCGCCGCGACGGCGGGGACACCGAGCAGTCGGCCGAACACGTCGGCGACCGTGCGCTCGGTCACCGTGTCCGGTTCGCGTCGAGGGGTGGTGGTCGTGCGGAAGGCGGGGGCGGGGAGTGCGCCGCGGTCCAGCTTCTTCGTCGGTGTCAGGGGAACCGCGTCCAGCACGGTGATCGATGCGGGAACCATGTAGTCCGGCAGGAACCGTGCGAGGTCGCGTCTCGCCGACTCGGGCGTGGTCTGCGACTCGCGCCGCACCACGATGTAGGAGACCAGGACCGGGTCTCCGGCCGGGTTGCGGTACACGACCGTGGTGGCGAAGTCGATGTCCGGGTTCCTGCGCAGCGCGGCGTCGATTTCGCCGAGCTCGATGCGGAATCCGCGGACCTTCACCTGATCGTCGGCGCGTTCGAGGAATTCGAGGGTGGTCGCGTTCGTCCACCGGACCCGGTCACCGGTGCGGAACATGCGGGATCCCGGCTTGCCGGCCGGGTCCGCGACGAATCGTGTGGCGGTCAGTGCCGGTTGCCGGTGGTATCCGCGGGCGAGTGCCGGCGTCCCGAGGTACAGCTCGCCGACGGCCCCCGGCGGGAGGGGGCGCAGCAGCGGATCGCAGACCGTCGCCCGCACGCCCCGCATCAGGGACCCGATCGTCACCCGGCTGCCCGGGTCGAGGGGGTCGGTGAGGGTGACGCTGCACGTGGTTTCGGTGGGCCCGTAGGCATTCCGCATCGTCCGGCCGACCGCCCACCGATCAGCGAGGTCCTGCGGGCACACCTCGCCTCCGACGAGGACCAGCTCCAGGGAGTCGAGCCCGTCGGGTGCCACGGTCGCCAGCGCGGACGGCGTCGACAGCAGATGGGTGATGCGTTCGGCGCGCAGCAGTTCTCGCAGTTCCGCCCCGCCGTACACGTCGGTCGGTGCGATCACCAGGGTGGCGCCGCCGATGCACGCCGCGAGCACCTCGACCAGTGCGGTGTCGAAGCTGGGCGATGCGAAATGCAGGACCCGCGAATGTGCTGTGACCGCGTACTTGTCCCGAATCTCCTGCACGAGGTTGGCGAGACCGTCGTGCGTGACGACGACCCCTTTCGGGACCCCGGTGGAGCCGGAGGTGTAGATCACGTAGGCGGGGTGCTCGATGCGCACAGGGCTACCGCGTTCCGCGGTCAGCGGATTCTCGTCGCCGTCGTCGAGGCTCAGCCAGCGGATGGTGCCGGGCAGGCTATCGCGCGCCGAGCGGACGGTGAGACCCAGCGCCGCGCCGGAGTCGCCGAGGGTGTAGGCGATCCGGTCGGTGGGGTGGGTCGGATCGACGGGCACGTACGCCGCGCCGCTCCTGACTACTGCCCACAACGCCAGCACCGATTCGTACGACCGCGGAATCGACACCGCCACCAGGTCCTCGGGTTCGACGCCGTGCCCGGTCAGCACCCGCGCCCACCGGTCGGCGGCCTCGTCGAGTTCGCGGTAGGTCACCACCCGCGCTCGGTCCCGGACCGCGACGGCGTCGGGGCGGGTAACGACGGTCGCCGCGAGAATCCGATCCAGCGTCACAGGTTCCGAATCCGGCAGTCCGGAGGCCGGAGTGAACGCCTCCCGTTCGGCGTCGTGGAACACGTCGAGGTCGGCGACCAGGCGGTCCGTGCCGGTGGCGGCATGGAAGCGCGCGAGGAACACGGTGAATCGTCGATGGTGCCCGGTGACCTCGTCCTCGTCGTACAGCGCCGGATTCGCCTCGATGTCGATGCGCGGAACCGAGCCGGGTGGTCCCGGATAGATGTTGACGGCCAGGTCGGCCGTGGGACCGGTCGTCAGCACCTGCACGCGTCCGCTGACCGGACCGAGAGTGATCTCCTGCTTGAACAGCATCACGTTGAGGACCGGACCGAAGTGGGTGAGACCCGTTCCGGCAGAGGCGGTGTCCTTGCCGATGTCCTCGCGGCGGTACCGCTGATGGCGGAGCGCCCCCGTCAAGGCCGTTCGGGCCGCCCGCACCGCCTCCCGCACCGTGCCGGTGCCGACACCGCGCAGGGGGAGGGGAAGGACGTTCGACACGGAACCACCGGCGCCGCGCAGCCGCGCAGATGTCCTGGCGGACACCGGAAGTGACAGGACCACGTCGTCGGCGCCGGTCATGCGGGCGAGATACGCGGCGAACGCCGCCACCACCACCACGGTCGGGCTGTGCGCGTTCCCGTCGTCGGTGGGACGCAAGAGGTCGCTGCTGCGGTCCGCGCTGCCCCGTGCCACCAGCACCGAGGCGCCGGGATTCGGGGTACGTCGTCCGCTGAGGCCGACCATCGGGGGCAGGTCGCGGACCTGCGCCCGCCAGTAGGCGCGGTCGCGTTCGAAGCGGGGCGAAGACCGGTAGTCCGCGTCGTCCGCCGCGATCCGCCCAGGATCGACCGTCCGGAACTCCGGAGGCCGGTCGCCGTCGATTCCCGCCACGTACAGTTCGGCGGTGCGGCGCATCAACATCATCGCCGCATAACCGTCCATCGCGACGTGGTGGGCACGCGAGTACCAGTAGGTGCGCTCGGCGCCCACCTGCAGAATCGTCGATAGGACGAGTGATTCGCCGTACATGTCGACGGGGGAGGTGCAGTCCTTCCGCATCCACCGTTCGGCCGCGTCGACCGGATCGGGTTCGTCCCGCAGGTCGACCACCGGCACCGGCTCCGACGTTCCGGTGCCGAAAACCTGGTGGGGCCGGCCGTCCACCTCCCGCACGGTGAACGATCCCAGTTCGTGGACGGCTCGTGCGGACGCGTCCGTCAGTAGGTCCAGGCGTACCGGACCACGCAGGTCCACGTACTGGGCGATCACGTAGGGAATCTCGGGGGTGAGCTGCTGTGCGAACCAAATGGCGTGCTGCGCCTCGGTCAGCGGGACGACCCGCCCGGGTAATCGCACCCGCATCAATGCCTCCTCACAACGACCGAGCCCAGGGACGGGACGACCGCTGATGGTGACACACGCGCGCTGTGAAATCGCTGAGGGCCGTCGTCGCCGCGACCCCACGGGGGAGTCGCGGCGACGACGGTGTGAGACCGGCGGCTCAGTGGGCGAGGACGACGGCCCCGTCCGTGTCGGCCGCGGCCGCCGACCCCGAACCGGGCGCGCTCAGTTGCGAAATCCGGCGGGGCAACGCGAAGGCCACGACCGCGCCCAGCAGCGCCGAGATCGCACCGATCACGAACGCGATCGTGATGCCGGTGTCGGTGTAGAAGACCGCACCCTGCATGACGGTCGCGATGTGCGAGTTCAACACCGAGAAGACGATCACCGGGAGGATTGCGGGCAGGATGCTCTGGAACACCGCCACCATGCTCGCCGTCGTCGCCTGCAACTGCGGCGGCACCGCGGCGATGAGCAGGTTCGGGACGGAGGCGTACCCCATGCCCATTCCCACGCCGAGGAGTGCGGCGAAGCCGATCAGGAGTGCCTTGTCATCGTGGACCATCGCCGTGAGCAGGCAGGCGGCGGCCATCACGAGCATGCCCACGACCATCAGGGTCCGCGGGCGGACGTTCCGGGGGACCAGGGTTCCGACGATCAGCCCGCCGATCACCACGGCGCCACCCAGCGGCGCCTGGAAGATCGCGAATCCCTCTGCGCTGATGCCGAATCCGTAGCCGAGCCCCAGGATCGCCGGGGTCATGCACATCATCGGGAGCATGATCGTGAACACCGCGGACGTGCCGTAGCAGAATCCCGCGCCGAGCGCCGTCAGGAACACCGGCCGCTTACCGAAGAACCGGATGTCGATCAGCGGGTCCGCGAGCAGTCGTGCGGACACCGTCCACGCCACCAGCAGGGCGACACCGCCGGCGAGGAACCCGATCGTCGACCCCGACGCCCAGCCCCACGAGGGCCCGAAGCTCACCCCGACGAGGATGCCGGCGAGTCCGGCTCCCAGGAGCGCCGCGCCGATCAGGTCGATGCGGGCGCGCAGGCGCACCGGCGATTCCGCGGTCGTCGCCCGGATCAGGACGGCGAGAATCACCAGACCGGCCACGAAGAACCAGAAGATGCTCCGGAAGCCGAAATTGTCGATCAGCCAGCCGGTGAAGAACGGTGCGGGGATCGCGATGAGTCCCATGCCGCTCGTGGCGATGCTGACCGCCAACGCCACCGTCCGGGCGGGGAAGACGTCGCGGATGAGCGAATAGCTCAGGAACAGGCAGGGCACGAGCAGACCGGTGAGGGCGCGGCCGGCGATCAGCACCGCGTACGTCGGTGCGATCGCCGAGATCAGCGACCCGAGCGCCGACAGGCCCACGGCCGTCAGCAGGAGTCTCCGTTTGCCGTGTGTATCGGCGAGCTTGCCGATCAGCGGGCAGGTGATCGCTCCCACCAGCAGGAACGCCGTGAGCAGCCATGCGCCCTGCGTCGTCTGGTAGTGGGTGACGATCTGCGGCAACGCGATCGAGATCATCATGTAGCTGACCGCGAGCATCTCCAGCAGCAACACGATCGAGGCGAGCGAGAAGATCAGGCGGGGTGTCCATCGCTCGGTGGTCGCATGGGTGACCATCATCGGGTCCTTTCGAATACCTGCACGGGACTCGTGACGGCGCCGCGGCACTGCGGCGCGGCCCGAGCCGGGCGGTAGGGGTGGGTGGTCACATTCGGTGGTCGAAGTCTCGTGAATGTGTAATTGACATCACAGTTCTCGGGGATGCGGCACGCCATGCGGCGTTCCGCCCAGCGGGAAACCGACCGGCGGGTGTTCCCCGGTTGACGCGAATCGGTGAATCCCGAACGCTCCTCGAGCGAGGATCGACTCATGGCCGAAACGCAGCGCGCGCAGGACCTCCGCCGGCTGAGAACGCCACGCTCGGCGGCCGTCGCGGGGATCGTCTTCGCCGTGCTGTTCGCCACCAGCCTCGTCCTCCTGCGGACCGCGCTGCCGGCGGACCCGTTCGACGAAACCCCCTGGGTGGGCAGCGGCGAGATGCGGATCAAGGCGGCCCTGCTGCTTGCTCCGTTCGCGGGGATCGCGTTCCTCTGGTTCATCGGCGTCATCCGCGACCGGCTCGGCGACCTCGAGGACCGATTCTTCGCGACGGTGTTCCTCGGCAGCGGATTGCTGTTTCTCGCGATGGGTTTCGTCTCGATGGGGGTGGCGGGAGGCGTCCTCGCCATTGCCCGTCACTCGGGCAGCTCCGCGAACGAGATCGTCTATTTCGGCCGCGAGATCATGCTGCAGATCAACCACGTCTACGCGCTGCGTATGGCCGCGGTGTTCATGATCTCGCTGGGGACGATCTGGCTGCGGACCGGCTTGATGCCGCGATGGCTCGTCGTGACCACGTATTTGCTGGCCCTGGGGCTGCTGGTGATCGTCGACTTCAGCCTCTGGTCGACGTTGGCGTTCCCGGCGTGGGTGCTGCTGGTCAGCGTCTACATTCTGGTCACCGGACGCCGCGCGAGCGCCGCCGGGAACGGATCGTTCAGGTCCGCGCCGGCGTCGTGGAGACGAAGTCGTCGATGATCTCGACCACCGCGGCGGGATCCTCGAGGTGGGGATAGTGCCCGACACCGTCGAGGACGGCGAGCCGGCTCCCGGGAATCGCCTCGTGCGCCGCGTATCCGTGCGCGACCGGGATGATGCCGTCGGAATCGCCCCAGATCAGTTGCGTCGGGAGACCTTCGTTGAGGTACAGACGGCTCAGCGCGCTCACCGCCTGCCCCCGATGGTCGACGACCGCGCGGAGCGTCCGCAGAAACGCCTGCCGGGTGGCCGAATCGGACAGCGACGAGTAGGCGTTCCACATCTCGTCGCCGCGGACCGAGTGGAACCCGGCCGCCGCCAGCCAGCCACGGACCTTGTTTCCGGCGTCACGAACCACGGTGGGCGCCACCAAGGGCAGGACGAACTCGGACCCCGGCGCCGCCAGCAACCGCAGGGTCCAGTTCACGTCCGGTCCCAGTCCGCCGCTGCCGATGAGGACCAGCCGGTCACACAGTTCGGGATGCTGATAGCTGAACTGCATCGCCACCCCACCGCCGAGGGATTGACCGATGACGGTCACCCGTTCGATGCCCAGTTCGTTCAGGAGGTCGCGCAGCCACGCGGCGAACGCGCCCAGCGAGTAGTCGCCGCGCGGCTTGGCGGAATCGCCGTGGCCGGGCAGGTCCGGCGCCAGGACCCGGTACCGCTGCGCCAACTGCGGGAAAACGGCACGCCACGTCGCGGAACTTCCCGCCATCCCGTGTACGAGCAGCAGCGTCTCGCCCTCACCCTCCATCCGGTATGCGACGGCGTCCCCGTGCAGTGTGAGGTGCTGGAGCTGGGACATACAACGACCTCCCGATCGTCTGATGCAGCGGTCTCTCGGTAACGATAGGGGAGATTCGCCCGATATCGTCATCAACTGCGGCGTGGGAACTTGATCTCAGTCCCGGGTTGATCTAGCAGGAACCCCGACGCGAGGCTCGAAAACAGGAGGAACCCGCATGAACGCTGTGTCGAGTTCGGCCATCGCCCGTCCGCGCGTCCTGCTGATCGACGCGGATGTCGAGAGATCCCTCGTCGAGCGCCTCCGGGACGCGGGGTTCTTCGTCACGAGGACATATGCGGAGCCGGTGCGGTCGCGGATCGAACCCCCCGATGTGGTGATAGTCGACGCACGATCACCACATCTCGACGCCGACACCACTGTGCGTGCGTTGAAGGCGATGCGATTCGCGCTCGCCGTTGTGGTGATCGGCACGTTCCGTTCCGGCAACCGGCGCAGCGACCTCCTCGAGGCCGGCGCCGACGACGTGATGGAGATGCCTGTCGGGGCGGACGAGCTCGTCGCACGGCTCCGCGCGATCCTCCGCCGGGTGAAGCCTGAGGTGCCCGCGCAGGCGCCCGACGGCGCGCAGGACGTCTGCCTGTGCGAGGAACCTCACGAACCCGACCACGACGGGCTCCGCACCACGCTGACCAGGACGGAATTCGTCCTCTTCACCGTGCTCGCGCAGAATGTCGACCGGGTCGTCACCCGCCGCGACCTCATGCTCATGGTGTGGGGTGTGACGGTCGAATCGAAGACGAACGTCCTCAATGCCTACGTCTGCTCCCTGCGACGGAAACTGGTGGCCGTGGGATCGCCGTACGTCGTCCACACCGTGCGCGGCGTGGGATTCGCCCTCGGCGAGGTCGAGCGTCCCGGGAGCATCGATCCGGTCCGTCAGGTGCCCGTCGCCGCCTCGTGACCCCGACCCGGCGGCGCGAAGAATGCGAGAGCGCGTTCGAGCACTACCTCCGGCCTCTCGTCGACGAGGAAGTGTGAGGCGCCCTCGACGACCTCGACACCGAAGTCATCGGTGTGCTTCTCGAATCCGCCGAGGAACTCCGGGCGCACAATGGGGTCTTCGGCGCCGATGAGCACCCGGGTGGGGGTGCCGAGCCGACTGTTCCGGTACGCGCCGGTCATGATCCGCGCGGCCTCACGCATGATGAAGCACCGGTAGAGAGCGGACGCTGCGTCGGCGCGGGCAGGTTCGCGCAGCTGGGCGGCGAACATCTCGATGTCGTTCTCCGAACAGGTGTTCCGGTTCGTGGTGAAACCCCGCAGCAGGTGGTAGGTCAGTCGTTGACGCCCCCGTCCGAGCAGGCGTGGACCGAGGAACGGTGCGGCGATCACGGGTTCGAACCAGCCGTGCCGTGCGATCGTCAGCAGCAGCCGTGGATCGAACCGAACGAACGGGTGGGGGACACCGAGACTCACGTATTTCCGCACACGGTGCGGCGCGCGCAGGCACAGCTCGTATCCGAGCAGAGCGCCCCAGTCGTGCGCGATCAGGCAGACCCGGTCGAGTTCGAGCGCGTCCAGTAGCGCGACGACGTCGGCGAGCAACTGCTCGCGGGTGTATCCGGTGGGCGGGGCGTCGGTCCAGCCGGCGCCGCGCAGATCCGGGCAGATCACCCGGTAATGCGCGGCCAGCCCGGGGAGGACCCCGCGCCACTCCCACCAGTTCTGGGGGAAGCCGTGGAGTAGCACCACGGGTTCGCCGTGACCGGCCTCGGCCACGTGCATGCGCAGGCCGGGGAGTCGGAGGTAGCGGTGCCGGACACCGTCCAGTGCGGGAAAGGTGTTGTCCGGCTCGCCGTTCGGTCCGGAAACTCTGTCGTGTCCGCTGGCCTCGTGTCTCATGACATCACGCTACTACGATCATAGTGCCAAGTCACTATGTTTATAGTAGCGTGTGACGCCAACGAGAACGACAGCGCTCGACGCAGCGATCGACCTGGTCGGAACCGAGGGACTGCGATCACTCACCCACGCCCGGGTCGACGAACGCGCCGGCCTCCCGAAGGGGACGACGTCCAATTACTTCCGCACCCGGGCGGCGCTGCTCTCCGGCACCGTCGACGCGATCGTGGAACGCGAGATGGCCGAAGTCGGTGTACTGGCACCGACATCCGCAGACGACCTCGTCGACGCGCTCTGCGGTCTGATCGACTACACGACCGTCGCCAACCGAACCGTCACCGCCGCACGGCTGGTCCTGTTCCTCGAAGCCAGCCACGACCCCACTCTCCGGGAGGCGCTGGCACGGGGGCGCGCGGCCATGGAGGCGTCGGCCGTCTCGGCATTCCACCGGCTGGGAGCACGGGATCCACAGACCGCCGCCACCGCAGTCATGGCCTGCGCAGAAGGCCTGATCCTGCATCGCATCGCCCGACACGACACGACGGATCCGCGGCCGACGTTCGAACTGGTGGTCCGGGCCGCGCTGAGCTGACGGCCCGTGTTCGCCGGCGAGATTCGATACCCGGATCGGTCACCTCCGGTCGCGCCGGCGGAAACCGATCAATCCCACTGTGATCATTGCGACCGCGAAAACCAACTCCCACACGATCGGTGCCGGGTCGAATGCTTCTCCAGGCAGTTTCGGAAGATGACTGAATGGTTCCAGGTCGAGGACCCAGGCCGGGAGGCCGGCGAGAGCGCCGACCATGAAGATCAGGATGAACGTCACATAGACGGCCCATGCGGCAGGCGCGATGCGGGGCAGCAGTCCGAACAGTGCCACGGTTACTCCGGCCGATATCCAGATCGCGGGAAGCTGAACCAGCGCGCCGGCCACCGTCGCGGGGAACTTGCCCGCGATGTCGCCGACGGACGCGCCGTACGTCACCCCGACGGAAACACCGGCGACGGTGATCGCGACGGCTGGGCCGAGCACCGCGAACAGCAGGTGGCTCAGTGCCCACCGGACGCGGCCGACCGCTCCCGCGATCACCGGCTCGCCGCGTTGCGCGGCTTCCTCGTAGTGGAGCCGGAGTGCGGCGGAGATCGCGTAGGCCGACGCGGCGATGCCCAGCATGGTGAGCGCGAAGGCGACGAAGACGTCTGCCACGGTTGCATTTCCGCCGAGGCGGGCGAGGACGTCGTTGATCGTCCGGCTCCGAGTTGGATGCCGAGCCCGTGAGCGGCGCTGCCGAACAACAGTCCGTACAGGAGCAGGGCGACGGTCCACGCGAGCAGTGTCCCGCGGTGCATCCGCCACGCCAGACCGACGGGCCCCGCGAGAGCAGGCCCGGCGGTCTCGTCGCCGGGGCGTTCGGCGATGAGACCGCCACCGATATCGCGGCGGCGGAGCAGCACGTAGGCGGCGACGGTCGACGCCGCGGTCGCTGCCACATGCAGCAGGAGAACCCACCACCGCTCCTCGGCGAACGGGCGCAGCTGCAACGACCAGCCCTGCGGCGACCACCACGACAATGCCCCGGAACCGGCATCACCGACGGCGCGGAGTGCAAAGAACACTCCGAGTGCGCCCAGCGCGAACCCGCGGGCCGTGCGGGCGGAGGTGGTCAACTGCGCGGCGACGGCGGCTACGCCGGTGAACACGAGACCGCTTGCGGCCAGGGCGGCTCCGTAGCCGATCGAGCCGGCCAGCGGCAGGTCGAACATGCGCAACACGACGCCGAATGCGGTTCCCGTCACGATCGACGCACCCGCGGCCACGACGATCGCGGCGGTCAGTCCGGCGTACCGGCCGACCGCGGTCGAATCGATCAGCTCGGCGCGACCGGATTCCTCCTCGGCCCGGGTGTGCCGGATCACGGTCAAGATCACCGCGACGGCGATCACGGTGTACAGCGCACCGGTTTTCCAGATCGCCACCGCCCCGGGACTGGGGTTGAATATGGGTCCGTACATGGCGATCTGGGCGGGACTGGCGGCGGTCGCCGCCGCAAACTCCGCTGTCGACCTGACAGTGCAGCATGCTGCCGTTGATCACGATATCCGCGACGCCGGGGATGTGGTGCAGGTCGACCGGGTCGCCGAGTAGTTCGGCGGTGATCGACGTGCGGCTGAGGTGACGCATCGAGTCGACGGCGCCGCTGTCGACTGTCTTGCCTTCACGGATGATCGTCACCCGATGGCAGAGCGCCTCGACCTCGGAAAGGATGTGGCTCGACAACAGGATGGTGGCGCCGCGGTCGACCGCTTCGCGGGCGCACTCGCGGAATACTTGCTCCATCAATGGGTCCAGACCGGAGGTGGGTTCGTCGAGGAGCAGAACCCTGGCGTGTGACGAGAGGGCCGACACCAGGGCTACCTTCTGCCGGTTACCTTTGGAGCAGCTCCGCGCCTTCTTGCGCGGATCCAGATCGAACCGATCGATGAGTTCTCCGCGGCGTTGTTCGTCGAGTCCGCCGCGCAGTCGTGCCAGCAGGTCGATCGTTTCGCCACCGGACAAGGATGGCCACAGTGTGACATCGCCGGGCACGTAGGCCACTTCACGGTGCAGCGCGACTGCATCGGACCACGGATCGCGACCGAGCATCCGGGCCTGACCCGACGTGGCGCGCAGGATCCCGAGCAGTACACGGATGGTGGTGGATTTTCCGGAACCGTTCGGCCCGAGGAAGCCGTGGATCTCGCCGGTGTCGACGGTGAGATCCAACCCGTCCAGTGCGTGAACGTGACCGAAGTGTTTGTGAAGACTGTGCACTTCTATGACGTGGTGCATGTCAGCTCCTGTCCTGCTCAACTGTCGCTGATCCACCGGCCGGTGTACTAGGGCCTTTCGTCCGCGTTCTTTCGTTGCCGCAAACACGCGCGACCATCGGGCGAGGTGGTGACCAATGACCCTGACGCGCCGATGGAGCCAGGACCCACACTGAGACTTCGGGGACACGGACCGGGAGGAATTTCCTGTGCGAACCGGCAGAGTGGCTGTTCTCGTCTTGGGCTGTCTGAGCGCCCTGACCGGGTTCGCGCTGCTCACTGCCGCGGTGTTTCTGGGGTGGGCCTACTTCATGCAACGCGACGGTGGGCACTTCACCTCGCCGCGTGAGCACTTCGAGACGAGTGAAAGTGCCCTGGTATCGGAGAAGGTCGATCTGTTCGAGGGCGCCGACTTGCCGGAAGGGTTCAGCACCGAGGACCTCGGCCGGGTACTGCTGCGAGCCACCGCGACCGATCCCAGCCAGGAGATCTTCATCGGGATCGGCCTTCGTGACGAGGTCGACAAGTACTTCACCGACGTTGCTCGCACCGAGGTGACAGACGTGCACTTCGATCCGTTCCGACCGACCTATCGGCAGATTCCTGGAACCCGGCCCGCGGAAGCACCAGGGGCGCAGTCGTTCTGGTCGACCTTTTCATCGGGTCCCGGCACACAAGAAGTGCGCTGGGAGCTGCAGCAGGGTGCCTGGACGGCTGTCGTGATGAATGCCGACGCCGCCCCCGGGGTGTCGGCCGACATTCAGGCCGGGGCACGCCTCGCTTTCCTCGGACCGCTCGCTCTGAGTGTCCTGATCGGCGCAGTCGTCTTTCTGATCATCGGAATCCCGTTGATCGTGGCAGGAGCAATCGGTCTGGGTCGGCACGGTCCGCCGCAACCGCATCCCGTCGGACGGGACGCAGCCGACGACACCCACCCCCAGGTTCCATGGACCGTCTATCCCACTCGTCTCGTGGGCGAACTCGACGAACCACTGTCGCGATGGCTGTGGCTGGTGAAATGGCTCCTGGCGATCCCGCACTACTTCGTACTCTTCTTCCTCGGGGTCGCGTTCGTCGTCACCACCCTGGTTTCCGGATTCGCGATCCTGTTCACCGCGCGGTACCCGCGGGCCCTCTTCGACTTCGGCGTCGGAGTTCTCCGGTGGTGGTGGCGCGTGCAGTTCTATACCTACTCGGCCCTGGCGACGGACCGCTACCCACCCTTCACCCTCAAACGCACCGACTATCCCGCGGACTTCGACGTCGACTACCCCGTGCGGCTGTCCCGCGGACTGGTGCTCGTGAAGTGGTGGCTGTTGGCGATCCCGCACTACCTGATCCTGGCGCTACTCGCGGGAGGGTGGTTCGGGAGCTGGCGTGCCGGAGCGTTCGCCACCGACGGTACGCACTACGGGCAGCCGTGGCTCCTCGGTTCTCTGCTCGGTCTCGTGGTGACCTTTTCGGCAATTGCGCTTCTCTTCACCGGACGGTACCCACACGGTCTTTTCGACTTCGTGATGGGCATCAACCGCTGGGCGTTTCGCGTCGCGGCGTACGCCACCCTGATGCGGGATGAGTACCCACCGTTCCGCCTCGACCAGGGACCATTCGAGCCAGATGAGCCCGGGCCACACTCGCGCGGAGACGATTCCGGTGCCGACACCTCTCCGGAAAGGCCCCGCCCATGAAAGTACTGGTGGCGTACGCGACAGCGAAGGGCTCGACCCGCGGGATAGCCGAGAGACTCGGGTCGTGTATCGAAGGTTTCGGGCAGGAAGTCGATGTGCGGGCGGCCGCGGACGTGTCACACGTGCACTCCTACGACGTGATCGTTCTCGGAAGCGCGATCCATGACGGGCAGTGGCTCGCCGAGGCCTCCGACGCGGTCGAGCGCCTGCGGTCGCAATTCGAAGGGAAGCGAGTGTGGGCGTTCTCGGTGTCGTCGGTGGGCGTCACCAGCACGACCCTGTCCAAGCGGCTGGCGCGTTTTCTGCGTCGCGTGACACCGGAGCCGCGAGCGGTGCAATTGCTGCGGGATGCGGCCGATGTGCGCGACCACCGATTCTTCGCCGGGGCGATCGCCTCGGGTGATTGGCCGGGATTCGGGCGAGTCGTCTTCACGCTCATGGGTGGGCACTACGGCGACGCCCGGGACTGGGCGGACGTGTGCGCGTGGGCAGGCACCATTGCCGCCGAATCGACCCGGGACACGGAAAGACGGACCTAGATCCAGTGGTCGGCGCCGCCGAGGCATTGCTCTCGCGGTGCCGTGCCGGTGGAGGTGAGATCGGAGGAGCATCGATGAGTCCATGGAAGAGGCGTGTGACGTGGTCGAGTCTGACAACGCCGCAGCGCGCCGCGCTGGTCGTGGCGGCGGCGGTGCAAGTGGGGCTGGCCGTGGCGGCCTGGGCAGATCTGGCGAAGCGTGATCCCCGCGAGATCAGGGGGAGCCGAACTATTTGGGCTGCCGTGATCGCGGTGAATTTCGTCGGGCCGATCGCGTATTTCCGGTGGGCTCGCCGTACCCCGGACGAGGCACGGTGAGGGCGCGAGAATCGTTCAGGACGACTCGATTCCCTCCCTCTGCTTGACCTCGCGCCGAAGCGCGTCGAGCTGCGGCGCAGTTCCGAGTGCAATGAGAATCGTGCCCGGGTCCAGACGTCGCTCCGGCGGGGGATTGGCGACGAACTGTCCCGTCGGCGACCGCAACGCCATCAACAGCGAGCCGGTGGCCGCCGCGAGGGCCGCTTCCGCCAGCGTCCGCCCGGCCAGCGGCGAACCAGCCGAGACCTCGACCTCCTCGATCCGGTAGTCCAGTGTCTCGTCGTGCATCACGACGTCCAAGAACTCGGCGACATGTGGCTGGAGTGCGAAGGCACCCATCCGGCGCCCCCCGATGAGTTGAGGGTTGACGACGCGGTTTGCTCCCGCCCGAATCAACTTGGACGTCGAACCATCGTTGCGGGCGCGGGCAATGATGATCAGATCCGGCCGCAACGCACGGCTCGAGAGTGTGACGTAGACATTGTCCGCGTCGGTGTCGAGCGCCGTGATCAGGGCGTGGGCACGGCCGATTCCCGCCGCTTCGAGAACCTGGTCGTCGGTGACATCCCCGACTATTGTCGGGACGTCGAGGTCGGCGAGGCGCTCCGGATCTCGGTCGACGACGACGACCGGCATCCCGAGCGTGGCCAGGTACTGCACTCCGGCCCGTCCGACCCGGCCGAAACCACAGATGATCGTGTGCCCGGTCGTCCTGCTGATGTGTCTGTCCATTCGCCGACGCTCCATGTGCTGACGTAGATGTCCTTCGATGAGTGCTTCGAGGATTACCCCGAAGGTGTATAGCGCCGTACCGACACCTGCCAGTATGAGCAGGATCGTGAAGATCTGGCCCACCGCACCGAGTGGGTGGACCTCACGAAACCCGACCGTGCTGATCGTCGTCACGGTTTGGTACAGCGCATCCAGAATACCGAAGCCCAGGACGACATACCCGAGCGTGCCTGCAACGACGACGAACCCGAACGCCCCCAGTGCGCGGCCGATCCTCAGGAGGGGACTCATCACGGTCCGCCCGGCCGGGACGGCGGTGGAGGCGTCTCGTCTCGTCACCGGCGCACGATCAGCAGCGGGCAGGTGAGCGCGTGGAGGAGCGCCCGACTCGTCGAACCGAGCAGCAACGAGGTGAAACCACCCCGCCCATGGCTGCCGGTCACCACCAACTGCGCTCCCTGAGATTGCTGAAGCAAGTGGTGAACCGGTCGATCTCGGACGACAACTTTGCGGACGGACACGTCCGGATACTTGTCCTTCCATCCGGCGAGGCTCTCCGACAGGACCGCCCGTTCGGCGGTTTCGATTGCCGACCAAGGAAGTTCGTTGTCGCTGAGATCGGCTGGTGCAATGGCGACACCGACCACCACCGGGCCGTCCAATGGCGGCGCGTCCATTTCTGGCATTCCGCGGATCACCGCCACCGGGCACGCTGCATGACTGGCTGCTGCGGAGCTGACCGATCCGACCAGTCCGCCGGTGAACTCTCCGAGGCCACGCGAACCGACGACCAGCATGCGAGCCGACTCGGCGGCGTCGAGTAGGGCCCGCACGGCCGAGCCGTGACGCAGCGACGTCCGGAGGGTGAGGTGGTTGCCGGGCACGCTCCGCCGGGCGAGTTCGGCGGCCGTGGCGAGACGCTGAGTGCCCGCATATTCCACGCCGCTGAACACACCTGCGGAGAGGTTGACGGCGTCGCCGAACGTACCGGGCGCCGTCAGGAGGGAGGACACCAGAAGTAGCGGGACTCGATGGTGGACGGCCGCATCGGCGGCCCAGCGCACGGCGTCGAGCGATTGCGCCGATCCGTCCACACCCACGACTATCGGTGAATCAGTCTGCATGTCGATTCCTCGTCTCTGTTCGGTCGTGCCGGCCACGTAGAGAATGTGCCACCGCCGCGTGACCGTCTCGACAGGGCACACAGTCTCCAAATCGCGGAGCGGCCGCTCACAGCGAGTTCACACCGTGGAGAAGCAGGGCGGGCAAACCCGGGACCATCAGTCCGACACCGACCGACACGATCGCGGCGCCGACGACCCGATGATGCGGATTACGGAAGACGCCGAGTCCGATGAAGACGACCGCTGCTGCGCCCCCGAGGACGGTGAGGGGAGACGTCACCGACAACGCCGCGAAGCCCACGAAGGCGGCGGCCGCGACCCATGGCCATCGCAGATCTCCGGCGTCGAGATATTGTGCCTGCATGACGGCTCCTCTCCTCGTCCACCAGCGTCGGCGTGCCACCATCACGGGACAAGGGTCCTAGGGCCTCACCTCGTCGCATTCCTCGAACGATCCCCCGGAAGGGTCCAAATGCCCTGGTGACGAGATCGCCGGTGCGCGATCGTGGAGTGAGCACGGAGGTGAAGAGAATGGTCAAGCGTTGGCTGGTCATGGAGACCGAGAACGACGACCTGCGAATGCCGTTCGCTACTCGTCTCGCCGGGGCCGGACGGCATCTACCCACGACACATCTCACGACCACGGACCTGATGTCGACCACCCGGCACTCGACTCACATCGACCTCGAGCGGCTCACCGGGATCCGCGAGCGCCGGGTGTCGGTGGGGGACGAGGACTCCTACACACTGGCGATCTCGGCGGCACTGGATTGCCTGGAACGGTCGAACCGGGACGCCGGGTCGATCGATGTGGTGGTCAGTTGCAGCATCACCAAGTTTCACGGCGGTCTCACCCAATGGCTGGAACCGACGATGAGTAGTGCGGTCGCCCAGGCGATCGGCGCGCCGGGGGCGATGACCTTCGATCTCTCGAACGCGTGCGCCGGCATGTTGACCGGTGTGACGGTGATGAACAACTGGATCCGTCAGGGAATCGTCGAACGGGCACTTGTCGTCAGTGGTGAGTACATTTCGCAGCTCGGACAGAATGCTGCCCAGCACATCCGGAACATCATGAGCAAGGAGCTTGCGTGCCTCACGCTCGGGGACGCCGGGGCCGCGCTGCTCCTCGAACGTGCCCCTGCCGGATCGGCCGGGATCGGTTTGGCCGGATTCACCACCGTCGCCGACTACAGTCGGCTCTGTCTCGCGTACCCGAAGGGCGGCGACCCCGGCGCCCGGATGTTTACCAACTCGCGGGGGATCCAGCGGGCAGCGATCGCGGACACCCCGCTGTTGTTGCACGAGGTGCTCGACGCCGCCGGGATCTCCCTCCACGACATCGATCACGTGATCACACACCAAACCTCGGCGCGGGCGATCCGCAAAGGGATGGCCGAGGTGACCGCCACGCTGGGCGATTCTCCACGGCACGACGCGGTCATCACCGTCGACCGCTACGGAAATACGGCCTCGACGACCCACACCGTCGCGCTCGTCGAGGAACTCGAAGCAGGCCGCATCCAAGCGGGTGAGACCGTGGCGTTGATCGCCCTCGCATCGGGTTTGGAGATCGGCGTCGTTCTGTTGACCCTGGACGAGGAATTGGTGGCACGCTATGGGCACAGTCATTGATCGGCTCGACGTCACACGAGGCGGCTGGCGTACCCGCCACAGTGCATTGCATCTCGCGGTGTCGGCCGCCCAGACCTGCCTCGAACGGGCCGGTCGGAATGCCGATGACCTGGACCTGCTCGTCAACGTCGGGTTGTACCGCGACCGGAATCTGGGAGAGCCCGCCCTCGCGGCGCTCATCCAGGAAGATATCGGTGCCCACCCGGAGGACCCCCACGACGACACGCACGGGACCTTTTCCTTCGATGTCGCAAACGGATCCTGTGGGGCTCTCAACGGTCTGCAGATCGTCGACGGATTCCTGCGGTCGCACACGATCGACTGGGCGCTGGTGGTTGCCAGTGATGCCGATCCCGGACGTGGGATGAGCGAGCACTTTCCGTTTGCGCCGACGGGTGGAGCCATCCTCTGCCGCTGGACCGACGACGAATTCGGCCTGGGGCCCGTCCATTGGGTGAATTGCTCCGATGCCGGTGAAAGCTTCTGTGCCACCGTCGGACTCGAGGATTCCCGGAACGTACTGCGGTTCCGGGAGTCGGATTCGATGGACGAGCGATTCGCGACCGCCGGAGCGCAGGCGGCGCGGGAATGCCTGGAGGCATCCTCCCTCGACCTCGCCGATGTCGATTTGATCGTGGCCGCTCCCGCCCGGCGGAAGTTCCGCGCGACGCTCGCCGAGCACCTGGGCGTCCCCGTGCCGCGGATCGTGGTCGCGGATGACGAACGGATGCATACCGCGTCCCTCGTGGCAGCCCTGGACCGCCGGACGGGTGGCATCCCGGCCGGGAATCGAGTCCTGATCATCGCCGTGGGTGCGGGGGTCACCGCCGGCGCCGCGCTGTACAGGGAACACCCCTGACACCGGAAGCGGTCAGGTCCTTCCCACCGCACTGGAACCGAAGGGCTCCCGGGGCCGGGACACCACTTCGACACGGCGGGGTACCGCTTCAGCGTGGTCGTGCAGCTTCGGTACTGGCGGCCTCACTCAGCTCGTTCTCGGAGTCGATCGGGATTCCGAGATCTGCCGGGATCTGTTCGACACCATGGACCCCGCCGTGCTCGACGCCATCGACGTCATCATCGAGCGTGCCACCCGCGCGGGCCTCACCACCTCCCTGTGCGGGCAGGCGGTGTCGACCAATCCCGCTCTCGCGGAACATCTCGTACGTAACGGCATCACGTCGGTGTCCGGGTCTGCAGTACCGATTCGTCCTGCCGGGACCGACAGTGACCGCGAGGGAACAGATGGCCTGTCTCGACCTCGTCACCGAGGTCGCGTCAGGGGCCGACTACGTGGCCAGCAGGTGGCGGACGTCGTAGGCGAGCTCGGTGCGCGAGTGATCGTGGATACTTCCGGTCCGGCCCTGAGACAGCTTCGGGGGCGGGGTCTTTCTCGTCAAACCCAGCATTCGCGAACTTCGGGACTGGACGGGGCGGGAGTTGTTTGTGATCGACGACCAGGTGGCTGCGGCTCGGGAGGTCATCGACCGGGGGGTCTGTGAGGTCGTGGTCCTCTCCCTCGGTGCCGAAGGCGCCCTGCTGGTCACGCGGGACCGCGACGAGTATTTCCCGTCGGTCGAAGTCCCCGTGGTCAGCGGTGTCGGAGCGGGCGACAGCATGGTCGCCGGTGTGGTGGGTGGCCTGGCGTGCGGTCGGTCGTTGAGCGACTCGGTACGGCGTCGCGGCGGGGGCGGCGATGCTGCAGGCACCCGGCACCGCCCTGTGCTGGCGAGCCGACGTCGAGCGGTTCTACGCCCTGCTCACCGACGGATCCGCTGCCGGCACCACCGTCGGATAGTCACGCGTGTGCCACACGACCATCGGCAGTCACAGTGTCGGTGCCACCGGGACCGGGACGGTGCACGGTGACGGTTCGCTCATCGGGTTCCTCCTCGGCGGTCCCCATCCGCCGACGTTCGCAAATCTGATCTCGCTGCGTCGAGCAGGATCCTGCGTTCCGCGGCCGCGATGTTGTGGCGGGTCGTGGCGGCGACGTCCGGTGCCCACCCCCGGTCTCGGATCACCTCGAGCATCAAGGTGTTCTGCGCCAGCACCTCCGCCGTCATCCTGTCGATGCCGTGCGCCCGCGCTGCGTCGACGAGCCGCGTCAACAGCATCGTTCCGATTCCGTGCGATTGGTACTCGTGATCGACCACCAGCGCGAATTCGACCAACGGAGAGTCGTTTTCCGACTGGTCGGCCGGGCTCACGTAGTTCGCGACTCCGACCAGGATGCCGCCGATGAAGGCACCCAGTGCGCAACGCCCGGGGTCTTGCCGGCACAGTGACTCGGCCAGATCCTCGAGATGCTTCGGACGGGCTCCGAAGAACCTCAGGTAGGCGTCGTGCTGGTCCATCCGCTCGTGCAGATCCTGCACGTCGGTTCTGTCGGTGGGGCGAAGGGAGCGCACGACGACGCCCGTGGTGACCGCGTGTGGCCTCCGAGCCTTCATTCACCGTCACCTCCGTCGTCGGCCGTCGGAATTCATTCAAGCCTCCATGACCCCCTTCGGACAGTGACTCCCTACCGAACGATGAGGAGCGGGCAGCGCACCGAGTGCATCAGGGCGCGGCTCGTGGATCCCAACAGCATGCTGGTGAATCCGCCGCGTCCGCGACTACCGACGACGAGAAGTCGTGCGTTGTCGGCTTGTTCGCGAAGATTGCGTACCGGTCGGTCCATGACGACCATCGTCCGAACCTTGACGTCGGGGAAATCCTCGGCCCGGCCGGCGAGACTCTCCGACAGGAGGGCCGTTTCCTGGGTGACGATCTTCTTCCACCCGGAAACGCTACCGCCCGCGTAGTGCACGGGGAGGTCGACGTCGGACCAGGCGTGAACGGCCGTGAGTTCGCACTGCCGCAGATCGGCCTCCTCGAAGGCCACCGAGATGGCGGGCTCGCTGTGTGCCGACCCGTCCACGCCCACGACGACGGGGCCCTCGAGTCGGGTGACGTCGGAATCGGGTAGGCCGCGGATGACCGCGACCGGGCACGGTGCGTGGGTGGCGACCGCGGCGCTGACCGATCCCACGAAGCCGCGCTCGACGATTCCCTGCCGGTTCGAGCCGACGACGACCATCGCTGCGGATTTCGACCTTTCGAGGAGTTCCCCGGCCGGCGTTCCGGTGCAGAGCGTGGTGTGAATGTCGAGGGAATGCCTGGGAACCGTTCGGGCGGCGATCTCCGCTGCGGCAGCCAGCCGGTTCTTCCCGTTGCGTTCCTCGTCGTCGAAGAAGCTCTCCGGCATGCCGATCGGGACACCGTAGGCGCCGGGGACGAACGTGGTCGCGATCAGCGACAGCGGGGAGTTCCGCAACGCCGCCTCCTGTGCGGCCCACGCAACCGCCTGGAGCGATGACGGTGACCCATCGGTTCCGACAACGATCGGGCGGCGCGCGGTCATGGTCTTCTCCTCGAGGAAGCGCGCGGCAGAAGTTGCCGCTACCTCTCATCGTGACGGTGCGCCCGTCGGCCGCGTAGGGGAGAAGGTCCCCACCTTCGTGGGCGGGGCGAGCCGATCCCGGCTCACGGCAGCGGAGCCGACCACCGGAGAGTGGTTCCGCCACCGAGGGTTGTGTCGATGGTGAAGTGCCCGTTCACTTCCCGCGCCCGGGCAGCCAGGTTTTCCAACCCACTGGTGACGACGTTCTCCACGAAACCTTTGCCGTCGTCCGCGACCTCGATGGCGAGATCGTCGTAGACGGAGATGCTGACCGTGACCGTGTCGGCTCCTGCATGCCGTACCGCGTTGCTCAACGCCTCACGCAGGACAGCCTCGGCGTGTTCGGCGAGCCCGGCGTCGATGACGGACAGTGGCCCGGACATGTGCACCGTCGTGCGTAACCCGGAATCCGCGGTGGTCTCGGCGACGATTTCGTGCAGCCGCCGTCGGAACTGGGTCATACCACCCGAACCGCCGTGAAGGTCGAAAATGGCGGTACGGATATCACGCACGATGTCGTGAAGGTCGTCGATCGACTGTTCGAGTCGCTCCTTGACGATCGGAGCCTTCGCCCTCTGCAAGGTGCTCTGCATTGACAGGCCGACCGCGAAGAGTCGCTGGATGACGTGGTCGTGGAGGTCCCGCGCGATCCGATCGCGATCGGACAGGACATCGAGCTCACGCATTCGGCGTTGACTGTTGGCGAGCTGCAGCGCGACCGCCGCCTGATCTGCGAACCCCGACATCAACGCCAATTGGTCGTCCGTGAACGGCGACGCGTCGACGTGACGGAGCGTCACCAGAACCCCTGCCACCGATTGCGCGGCGCGCAGGGGCAGCGCCAGCGCCGGGCCGAACCGGGTTCCGGTCTCGAACCCAGGATCGAAGGCCAGCGCGGTGACCCGAAGCGGTGTCCGCTCGCGGAATGCCTCACCGGAAGTGGATTTCTCGATCGGGATCGTCCGGCCGATGATGCGATCCGACACCGTGCCGGCCGACGCCGTGACCACGAGTTCGGTGACCTCGTCCGACGGGATGTCGGGATCGTCCGGCACCGCGAGGAAAGCACTGTCGGCGCCGGTGAGGTCAAGCGCGTCGTCGGCGATCACCCGCAGCACTTCCGCCGTCTCGCTGCCCGCGAGTAGTTCGGTCGCTATCTCACGTGTCGCCTCGAGCCAGGCTTGCCTCGTCCGGGACTCCTCGTACAGGCGGGCGTTCTCGATCGCGATCCCGGCGGCGGCCGCGAGCGCGCGGAGAAGCACCTCGTCGTCCTCGGTGAACTGTGCACCGTTCGCCTTCTCCGTCAGATAGAGATTCCCGAACACCTCGTCCCGGATCTGAATGGGAACTCCCAGAAACGTTTTCATCGGCGGGTGCTCGGCCGGGAATCCCACCGATGCAGAGTGATGAGACAGGTCCTCCAGCCGGACCGGCTTCGGATTGGTGATGAGAAAACCGAGGACCCCGCGACCACGGGGCAGGTCGCCGATACGCTCGCGTGTCTCCTCGTCGATGCCCTCGAAGACGAACTCACTCAAGCCCCCACCCGGGCCGAGCACCCCCAGCGCGCCGTAGCGGGCATCCACCAGATTGATCGCGGCATGGACGATGGTGCGAAGCGTGTCGTCGAGGTCGAGTCCTGACGTGACCGCGAGCATCGCCTCGAGCAGCCCGTCGACGTGATCTCGGGCATCGACGATCTGCGCGATGCGTTCCTGCACCTCGGTCAGGAGCTCACGGAGCCGCAGCTCGGACAGGCTACCGAGTAGCGGACCCCGGTCGCGCTCATCCGGTTGACGGGTCACGAGACGCATTCTCCCACGTAGTGGCGTTGCCGCATGACGGAACCGCTACTGGGCTCAGGGCTTCGCCCGTCAGGTGTCGGACGGTCTCGACGGCATCTTCGTGGCAAGTACCGCTGCCTGAGTCCTGCGCTCCACCCCCAGTTTGGTCAGCAGCCTGGACACGTAATTCTTGACGGTTTTCTCGGCAAGGAACATCCGCGCAGCAATCTGACGGTTCGTCAGCCCCTCACCGAGCAGGGCGAGGAGTGTCCGTTCCTGATTGGTCAGATGGCCGAAGATTCCTTCCTTCTCACTGGCGTTCGCGCGGACCTTCACCATCAGAGCAGCGGCGGCGCGACTGTCGAGGAGCGACTTGCCGGCCCCGACGTCGTGGACCGCCTGGGTCAGTTCCATACCCCGGATGTCCTTTACGACGTATCCACTGGCCCCGGCGAGAATCGCGTCGAGCATCGCCTGGTCGTCCGTGAACGAAGTGAGGATGAGGCAATGCAATTCCGGCATCAGTGAGTGCAGTTCGCGGCACAGTTCGATTCCATTGCCGTCGGGGAGTCTTACGTCGAGGACTGCAACGTCCGGTTTCAGTGCGGGCACTCGTGCCATCGCCTGAGAGTAGGAGGCGGCTTCACCGACGACGGTCAGGTCGGGGTCGGCGGTGAGGAGGTCCGCGATTCCGCGCCGGACGACCTCGTGATCGTCCACGAGAAAGACGTTGATCATGCGGCAACCTCCAGTCTTGCTGTGTGATCGCTCCGGAGAATCAGACTACGCCGAGATCAGCAGGCATCCGAAGCGTCCCACTCGAGGGCCTCCGGCGGTTATCGAGCAGCTGGACGAACCTGGCTCGCCCCATGCCGGCGTGGCCGGTGGGGCATCAACATCGCCGCCGCCAGACCGACGGTGGCGATGAGTGTCGCGGCAGCGCCGACTCCGACGAGGGGGGTTGCGAGCCAGGCGCCGAGCAGGATGACCAGGCCTGCGGCCGCTGCCCCTGACACCACTGAGAGCGCGAAGCCGGCGGGATGCACGTACAGAAACTCCTCAGGTTCGTCGTCTCGGCGGTGACGATCGTCGCGCGGCGATGCGGTGGCGTGGCCTTCGAACATGATGTTCCTCGTTCCCTCGCCGACGGGTGGTTCCGATGTCGTGCGCCGGCTCTTCCACAACGGTGCGATAACGGCGCGCTCGATTTCAGGGCCGAAAGTCACTCTTCTCGGGATTTCGCGGGAGAACGGCGCGGCAATTGTGGTTCTCGGCCACTCTTCCGAGGCCGGTCCGGCCCCGGTCATCCCTGCCAATGACCTTGGGCCCTAGCCGCTCACCTCGTGCGCGCAAGGCTCGAAAACAGCAGGACGGTCCGAGGAGGCTGTGAGGATCCTTGATCAGGCACTGCCCTGGTGGCGCCTGGCGCCCTGGAGCCGAAATCCCCTCATGCGTGCCACGGACCGATGCGACTCCGTCGTCGCGGCCGTCCTGATCACATTCATCCTGATCGTGGTTCCGTTCGGTGGACGGCACCGGACGGCACCCTGCGCTCGACCGCCGTGGAAACCAGACCCGGCACGCACAGCGTCGACACGGTCACCGTAGGGGTGGACACGCAACGTCGTCGCCGAGCCCCGTTCTCGAGTGCAGAACGCGGCGATCGCCGTGAGCGCGGCACTGTCGGTCTGGGCGGCCGCGGCGGTCGGCTCCCTCCTGCTGTACCGGGGGTGCGCTGGACGAACGGCCGACGCCGGATGCGCCAGTGGGATCGAGAGTGGAACGATCGCGGCCGCACACCCGGATGGCCGGTCAGCTGACCGTGGGAGGCGCCGGTCGTGGAGAGCGCCGACGGTGGCTACCCCAGACTGACCGTGCACCCCGGTTCCAGTCGGACCACCTGGTCACGACACGAGATCTCTCGATCGCGCGTCGATTTCCGGCGCCCGCACTGACCTGAACGCGGCGACCGCTGATGGTCAGCCACAACTGATGTCCGCGATAGACGATCGGGAATTCGAGCGCACCGAGCGTTTTCGGCCATTCTGGGCTGAAAACGAGGCGATCACCACGAGTTTCAAGTCCCGTGAAGCAGCGCTGAAGCAGGTCGATACTCCCCGCCATGGCTGCCAAATGGATTCCCTCGGAGGTCGTAACTCCCTGGATGTCAGTGATGTCGGATGCAAGCACCCTGTCGAAGAACTCCACGGCCTTGTCGCGATTGGCGCGGGCCAGCACCCAGGAATGCACCACCGCGCTGAGTGTGGAACCGTGCGAGGTCCGGGCGATGTAGTAGTCGATGGTGCGCGGTATCGCCTCCGGTTCGAGCTGATATCCGAGTCGTTCGAACAGATCACGCAGTTCGTCGGCCGACAGCAGATAGAACAGCATCAACACGTCGGCCTGCTTCGATGCCCGGTACCGGTTGACGTCGTCCCCCTCCGCCTCGAGGATGCGGTCGAGCCGTTGAATGTCGGTGTACCGCTCCCGGTAGCCGGCCCAGTCCAGTTCCGCCAGCGCCTCGTAGCCCTCGAACTGACTGATGACCCGATCGTGGAAGGGAACGAACATGCGGCGGCTCACGTCCGCCCACCGGGCCATCTCGCCCACGTCCAAGCTCAGGGAGTCGACGAGATCGGACCGGTCCGGGGCCGGAATCACATCGAGCGCCTCTCTCGCCCGGAGGATCACCCACACGGCCATGACGTTGGTATACGCGTTGTTGTCGACTCCCTCGTGCGGAGCCTCGGGGTAGCCGGAATGAAACTCGTCCGGTCCCATGACCTCGCGGATCGTGTAGCGCCCCCGGGGCGCCTCGTAGGAGGCGAGGCCTGCGAAGAATCGGGCGATCTCCACCAGCATCTCGGCGCCGAAATCACTGAGAAACTCGAGGTCCCCGGTGACCTGGTAGTAGTGCCACACGTTGTAGGCGATCGCGATGCCGATGTGGTGTTGGCGCCAACTCGGGTCTGGGAGCCAACGACCGGACCGCGGGTTGAGATGCAGTTGCTGGCTTTCCTCCCGGCCGTCGCTGCCCGACTGCCACGGGAACATCGCGCCGCGATATCCGGCCGCCCGCGCGGCCCGGCGGGCCTCCGGCAAACGACGGTACCGGTAGCGCAGCAACGACCGGGTCAAGGTGGGCACCCGCAGATTCAGGCACCGGACTCTCGGTGTGTGCGGATGTGGTAGTCGCCACCTCCGTGTCAGTGCTGGCCGCCGGACCGGGAAGACGAACAACTCGTCCCAGAAGACGTGGCCCCGATACGCCTCACCGTGCAACCCCCGGGCGGGCACACCGACGTCGAGGTCGGCGGTGTTCGGCGACACCGTCTGCAGGAGTTGCATCTGATGGAGCCGGGCGATGCGCAGACCGTCCCGGTAGTCGCCGAGGGTGATCCCGATACGGTCCCACAGGTGCTCCCAGGCCAGCACGTGACCGTCCAGCACTTCCTCGAACCCGCCGATCGACGGCACCCAGCGGGCCGCTTCGTCGGCCGGCTCGGACAATGCGTGATCGCGCCCCGTGAACACCGTCACCATCTTCTCGAACGTCACGGATTCACCCTCGGTGAGGTCGACCGTGATGTCGTGGCCGATGCGGCCGTCGCGATTGTGCAGACGGTAGGTGCACTCACGGTGTCGGTCGCGGGGCAACAGCGTGGTTCGTGCCGCCATGGCCACCGGTATGCGCGATTGAGTGGTCTGCATCGCCAGCAGGACGGAGTCCGCCGACAGCGGGCCCGAATGGAGTAGTACGAGATGATCGGCGGCGAGATCCCGGTACCGCTCGACGAGGGTGTTGCGAACCGCACCATTTAACGCCGAACGCAATTCGACCGAGCCGGACCAGTTCTCGGCGATGATCGTCGTCTGCAGCGCGCACACGTGGGGGAGGTGCATGGCGACGAATCGCCGCTGGATGACCGACGTCGTTCGCCCGGTCTCGTCGCGGTACCGGAACTGGCGGGTGAGTACGGCGCGACGCAGATTGAGGTACTGGCGGTACTCGAGCAGGTCGACGGCGTCGACGTCGAACCACGGCCCGCCCTCGATACGAAAGGTCGTCGTCAGCCAGTTCGGCGCGTTCACCATGCTTTCGTTCACGATCTCCATCCCGGCCCGCTCGTCGCGCAAGCGGTTGTACACACCCGCGAGATACGTGCCCGGGTAGTGGACCGGGCCGGCGGTTGCTTCGGGTGCGCACCCGCGAGTGGCGAAGTAGCCGTTCCCCAGAGTGCAGACGGCCTCCCGTAGCTTCTCGGTCGGGGGTTCATAGCCGTCGAAGAACAGCATCCATGCATCGGCCGCAGACGCGGTCTCGGGGTCGCGGCCGAGACGATCCGCCAGCCGCTGCAGCAGTACGCGGACCTGAACTGGATCGGTCACGGCGAAGCGTGCCGCAGACCGTCGATCCCCGACCTCACTGCTGCGGACGACGATCCCCACCCCGTTCGCCGTCACGGCGTCGAATGCGTCCTCGTCGGTGAAGTCGTCGCCGACGTAGATCGGCAGTAGGGATCTCGCGTCGTGGATGTGCTCGAGGACCCAGTTCAGTGCGCGTCCCTTGTCCCAATCGACGTCGGGACGGAGTTCGACGACCTTGCGACCCCCGGTGACTCTGAGCCGGACCTCCCCGGACGTGGCGACATCGTGGACCGTGGCAACGACCTCGTCTATCCGATCGGCGGCAACGTTGCGATAGTGCACGGCGACGGTGTACTTCTTGGGCTCGATCAACACGCCCGGCACGCCACGGAGGCGGTCGGTGAGGGCGCGGGTGGCGTGATGCAGCACCGGTACCGCGGCGAGAGCGTCGGGATTCTGGTAGTACTGCCCCTGCGGTCCGGCCAATTCGAACCCGTGGCTGCCCGCATACCAGATCTCCGCCATACCGACCCGTGTCTGCACGTCCGCGGGGTCGCGTCCGCTGATCACGGCCACCGGACACTTGCGTGTCAATCGGGCCAACTCGGCGGCCACACCGTCGACCAGGACGGCCTTCGCAGGATCGGACACGATATTCGCGAGGGTGCCGTCGAAGTCGAGAAACACTGCGGGCCTGCGGACACGGAGGACGGC
This sequence comes from Rhodococcus sp. G6(2025), assembly GCF_058628105.1. Classification (NCBI taxonomy): domain Bacteria; kingdom Bacillati; phylum Actinomycetota; class Actinomycetes; order Mycobacteriales; family Nocardiaceae; genus Rhodococcus; species Rhodococcus sp. G6(2025). The sequence goes on along the minus strand of NZ_CP179750.1, from coordinate 4,016,109 downwards.
GGGGAGTTCGTGCCGAGAGGTCAGAGCGTCCGGAATTTCGGATAGCCGGAGATCGCCTGCACGGAACGGGATCTCGGAGGGGTCGACGACGACGATATCTGCTCCGCATCTTCTCAAGTCGTCGGCGCGGTGGTCGTGACCGACCCCGATGACGAGTGCGAAGCCGCCACGCGTGGCCGCGGCAGCCGTTTCTCCGGAGGCCGTGACGACCACCGCACCGCCCGGGCGCGCCCCCAGCCGGTCGGCGGCGTCGACCGGTGAGGCGCCGTCGACCCGTACGGGAAACACGTCGGCGATTCTCGCGGCGTCGAGCACCGGTCGAACGTCGCGATCGGTCGAGAAGACCGCCGTCGCCACCCCGAGACTCTGCAACTGACGGACGAGTGCTCTCGTGGTGTCGGCCCGCGCGGACTCGGCCATCACGACGTCGAGGTCGAAGAGCACCGCATCGTGCCGTCGCAGATCGATCGCAGCGTGTGACATGGGCTCAGCCCCCGGGTGGTGGACGCATGTCAACTGCTTTCCGAACTGCCGCGACGTCGGTATGCCCAGATTACGTCGGAAGCACGATGATCAGGCGCGACCGGAAGTGACCTGCTGGGCGAGTGTCCGACCCCACTGCTCGGCGCGTGTCTCCTCACCTTCCTCGAGCCGCGATTCCTTGTCGACGAGGAAACTCTCGGATTCGGCGACGAGATCGAACCCGTGCCGGCGTAGCTTTCGGCCGATACCCTTCGATGCTCGTCCGGTCAGGAGGGCAGGGCCGTCGGCGCGAGTGTCGAACGCCACCGCCTTCCCGTGGGTCGGGGGGAGCCCGTCGAGCCATTCGCGGAGGCCCTCGCTTTCCGCGTCAGGTTCCAGTGCCACAGTGCTGTCGGGTTTGTGCGCTGTCACGGCGGCTCCGTGGCGGGTCGACTCGCGACTCATCCCGTGGACATGCGTCGGGCCGCCGACCATCACGAGATCGTAGCCGGACAAGTCTTCGTCACCGGCTCGGGCGACCGGGACTGCTGTGACGGTTCCCGTGGACTCGAGACCTCGGGCGATCGCCTCTGCGACGTGCCGGGTATTTCCGAACATCGATTCGTAGACCACGAGTGCTCGCATGTCGACTCCTTCTGCGGTTGGTGGGCTCGATCCCGGCGCTCGGTGCCCGAGCATGTTCTAGCCGACGGTTCTCGTCGATGGGTGTGCACCGGACATCACACGCGCCCACCAGTCCGCCAGTGGGCTCGGGTCGGGCCAGTCGATTCGGTCGTCTGGTGTCCGGCGCTGGTGAGCGCGTGTGTCTCGGTGTCGACTGATCTTCCGGTCGACGATGGTGCCGTGGGGATTCATGACGAACTCCGGGGTGTCGTGTCACTTCGGATTCAACCAACGATGTCGTCCACCGAGTAGGGTCAACCGTCACTTTCCGGACTGTGCCAGGCGGCCAAGCGTCGAGCCTGCCGCATTGCAGCCAGATGACCTACGCCCCTGGCCCCTCCGGCATGCCGCGTGTGCGATGTTTCGCAGCACGGGCAGGCACGATAGGGCGAAGGACACGGTCTCCCAGGGGCACCCCGAAGGGAGTGATGCGCGGGAAGGACTTCGCGATGCGGTGACGTTCCTCCGCGGGAACCTGAAACCAGAACTCCCGGATTCCGAGGGGTTCGGCGATCTCGGCGCGGACGAGGTCGGTGAACGACGAGCCGGTCGCCCGAGTGGTGAGTTCCGCGACCAGTGATCCGAACGTGACGGCGTGATAGCCCGGCATGACGGCTCAGCGACGATCCGGCGCCGCGGATGCGAGTGCGCCGACGACGCTGTCGTGATCGAACAGCGCCGAGGGTCCCGGTGCCAGTCCGCGCACGCGGCGCAGACCGGCCTGGTGCGTCAACAGCTCCCGCACCGTCACCAACTCCTTGCCGGCACTCGCGAACTCGGGCCAATACGTGGCGACGGGCGTCGTAGTCGATCAGTCCGCGGTCCACCAGCCCGGTGGAGCACCGTGCTCGCAACTCCCTTGCCCGTGGAGAAGGACACCGACACGGTGTCGGATTGCCAGCGGGTGTCGCGCGCGGCCCATCCCGACCAGATGTCGACCACGGGCTCACCGTGCAGGTACGCCACCGCCATCGCTTGTATACAACGCCGGATACGGCGCGCTGATTCCGCCGGAGCGAAACCACCGGAAACGGCCGAAAGACCCTGTGAACCACCCCTCGCACGGTTGGACACTGGTAGTACGGCGGGCCGACCCGGACACACACCGCCGAACAGACCGTAGGAGGCCGCCCCGTGATGTACGACGATGATTTCGGCGGTTGGGGGTATGCACTGATGTTCACCGGTATGGCGCTTTTCTGGGGGCTGCTGATCGTGGGGATCATCCTGCTGATCCGTTATGTGAGTCACCCGTTCCCGGCACCGCCCGGTGGGTCGCCGCCGCTTCGCAGTGCTGAGGCGGTCCTTGCCGAGCGGTTCGCGCGCGGCGAGATCGACGAGCAGGAATACCGGAGTCGCCTGACCATTCTGCGCGCCGGGACGACACCCTGACACGAGCGCACGGCGAAGGAGGTGACCGTGATGGATGCGATGCAGATGTTCCACATGTTCATGATGTGGCTGCACAGCACGGGTGTTCTGCCACCCATGCCCATGATGCCGATGTGACCCGTGGCCGCCGGGAACCCCAAGGGACCGGGCCCCGGCGGGACACACCGAAGACGACCGACCGCAGACCCAATCGACGAGCGAGTTGACCGACGTGAGCACGACGAATCAGCGCTACATGACCCAGACGGACTTCATGTCGTGGCGGATGGAGCAGGACCCGATCCTCCGGTCGACCATCGTGGCGGTCGCGCTGCTCGACCGCAGTCCGGATCAGAGCCGATTCGTCGACATGATGCGCAGGGCGGTCGACCTGGTTCCCCTCTTCCGGCGGACGGCGATCGAGGCTCCGATGGGCTTTGCGCCGCCGAGGTGGGCGGACGATCACGATTTCGATCTCAGCTGGCACCTGCGCCGCTACACCCTCCCCGAACCACGAACATGGGACGGGGTTCTCGACTTCGCCCGGACCGCCGAGATGACCGCCTTCGACAAGCGCCGTCCGCTGTGGGAGTTCACCGTTCTCGACGGACTCCACGACGGCAGGTCCGCCCTCGTGATGAAGGTGCATCACTCTCTCACCGACGGTGTCAGTGGAATGCAGATTGCCCGGGAGATCGTGGATTTCACCCGCGACGGCGGGCCGCGGCCGGACCGGACCGACCATCGGACGGCCGCGCCGAACGGTGAATCGCCCACTCCGCCGGGCCGCCTCTCCTGGTACCGGAACACGGCCGCCGACGTGGCCCGCCGGGCATCGAACGCGCTGGGCCGCAACAGTGTTCGACTGGTCCGGACTCCGAGGGCCACCTGGCGCGATGCAGCCGCACTAGCCGGCTCCACACTGCGCCTCACGCGTCCCGTGGTGTCCACGCTGTCCCCGGTGATGTCGAAACGCAGCACGCGGCGTCACTGTGCGGTGCTCGACGTGCCGGTGGAGGCGCTCGCTCAGGCGGCCGCGGCGGGTGCCGGTTCGATCAACGACGCGTTTCTGGCTGCTGTCCTGCTGGGAATGGCGAAGTACCACCGACTGCACGGCGCCGAGATCAGCGAACTGCGGATGACGCTGCCGATCAGCCTGCGTGCCGAGACGGACCAGGTGGGAGGCAACCGCATCACCCTGGCACGTTTTGCACTACCCACCGACATCGACGACCCCGCCGAGTTGATGCGCCGGGTGCACGCCACGGTGGATGCCTGGCGCCACGAGTCCGCGATTCCGCTGTCACCGACGATCGCCGGCGCCTTGAACCTGCTTCCGGCCTCGACACTCGGAAACATGCTCAAACACGTCGACTTCGTCGCCTCGAACGTCGTCGGATCGCCGGTGCCACTGTTCGTCGCCGGGTCGGAGATTCTGCACTACTACGCGTTCAGCCCCACACTCGGATCGGCGTTCAACGTCACCTTGATGTCCTACACCTCACGATGCTGTGTCGGGATCAACGCCGACGCCGATGCCGTCCCGGATCTCGCCGCCTTGACCGATTCGATAGCCGACGGGTTTCGCGCCGTCCTCGGGCTGTGCGCGAAGACAACCGATACGAGGGTGGTCGTGGCCTCGTGATCGCGGCACACCCCATACCCGAGAACCACATCGAGGGCGCGACACCGCGTCCACACCGAACGGAGGCCGATGAACATGAACGAGAAGAAGTGGTCCGTGGAGATCCCGCGATACCCACACCCTCGTCGGGGTCGGGCTCGCCCGCCGGAATCCCGCGGACACCGAGATCCCCGAGATCGGGGACGAACTGGCCACGGCACGTGCGTTGGCCGACCTGGCCCACCAATTGATCGAGCTCACCGCGTCCGACGTAGAAGCGGCCACGCACAGCCGCGTTCACCTCACCGAGTGACCGGACCCGCCGGTAAGGCAAAGGAGTGAGCGCATGGATGGGCAATCGACCGTGCACACCGATGCGAGTGTTCTGAATCGCCGCGGCCTCGACCAACTGATCGAGGCCCTCCGCGCCCGCGGCTATTGCGTTGTCGGTCCCACCGTCGAGGACTCGGCCATCGTTCTCGCCGAACTCGAATCCGGCGCGCAGCTACCGTCCGGCTGGGGTCGGGCCCGGGACGTATCGGCTGCGTCGGCGGGACGACGCCGCGGTCTTCGGCCACTCGGCCGGCCCGCAGTCGTGGAAACGCTTCCTCCATCCGCCACGACAGCAGCAGTGGTCCGTCGACCGGGACGGTGCCTTCATCGCACCGGCACCCGACGAGCGGCCCTACGCATTCGTGGGGGTTCGAGGCTGTGATCTCGCGGCGATCGCGGTCCTGCGCCGGGTGCTGTGCCCGGACCCTGATTCCGACAGCACCACCGCCCGCAGGTTCCGGCACCTGTTCATCGTGGCCGCCCACTGCACCGAACCCGGAGGTGTGTGTTTCTGTGCCTCGATGGGGACCGGAACGGCGGCCGGCCCGGGATACGACCTGGCACTGACCGAGCGCATCGACGACAACGGTCACCGCTTCGTCGTCGAGGCCGGCACCGAATCCGGTGCCGCCGTCCTCGCCGAGGTCGACCACCACACCGCCGCGACCGCAGAGGTCGACGAGGCCCGGAACGCCGTGAGCACCGCAGCCGGCCGGATGGGACGGGCAATGCCCGAGGTGGATCTTCGTGCACTGCTCCGCGACGCGCGCGGAGCCGACGTCTGGGAGGACGTTGCCAGCCGGTGCCTGACCTGCGGAAACTGTGCGATGGTATGCCCTACTTGTTTCTGCACCACCAGTGAGGACGTCACCGATCTGACCGGCGAGCACGCCGAGCGCTGGCAGCATTGGTCGTCGTGTTTCGAACCCGATTTCAGCCACGTCCACGGCGGGAACATCCGGACGTCAGGGGAGAGCCGGTACCGGCAGTGGATGTCCCACAAACTCGGCACGTGGTTCGACCAGTTCGGCAGCTCCGGGTGCGTGGGATGCGGACGGTGCATCGACTGGTGCCCAGTCGGTATCGACATCACCGAAGAGGCCGCACGGCTCGTCCAGCTCATGCCGGCGTATCGGCCGGAGGACGACCGGGAGCAACGGTGAACGCCGACGAAGCGCCGCTGCCCCCCTGCCCCCTGCCCTCGGCCACAGGCACCGGCTGCGGCTCGCAGAACTCAGCACCCCGGTTCGATTCGCCGCGGGGGAATTCGTCTTCCGCGAGAACGAACCGGCGACCCGGTGCTGGCTGCTCGGCACCGGAAGTGTCGTCCTGACCACGCTGGTACCCGGCCGCGGCACCGTCGCACTCGAAACCTGCACCGAGTGCAAGCGGCGCGGACTGACGTGTGTGATGGTCGCCGACGGAACACCGTGCCTCGGCCCGGTGACCCACTCCGGGTGCGGCGCGCTGTGTCCGTCGGTCGCCCGCGGGTGCTACGGCTGCTTCGGTCCCACCACCGACCCGAATCTCGCCGCGATGAGCGGGTGGCTGCGCACGTGCGGGATGAACGAGGACGCCATAGGCCGCATCTTCGCCACGTTCAACGTGGCGGCGTACGGATCGGAAGGGCACGACCGTGGCGCCCCGGAATAGGGAACTGACCGTGCGCGCCCTCGCCCGGGTCGAGGGTGAGGGCCGGGTCGACGTGACCGTGCGCGAGGGGAGAGCCGAACGCGTCGAACTCAACATCTACGAGCCGCCCCGTTTCTTCGAGTCCTTTCTCCGTGGCCGACACTTCCTCGAACCCCCGGACATCACCTCGCGTATCTGCGGTATCTGCCCGGTCGCCTACCAGGTGAGCGCATGCAATGCCATCGAGCAGGCATGCGAACTCGAACTCGACGACGCGGTGAGGGATCTGCGGCGACTCTGTACTGCGGCGAGTGGATTGCCAGTCACGTGCTGCACATCTACTTCCTGCACGCACCCGACTTTCTGGGGCTCCCGGATTCGATTGCCCTCGCCCGGCGCGATCGGGAGGCCGTCGAGCGGGGCGTGTCGTTGAAGAAGGCCGGAAACGCGATCCTCGATGTGATCGGTGGCAGACCGATCCACCCGGTCAACGTCCGAATCGGCGGGTTCCACCGGATGCCGACCACAGCCGAACTGATTCCCCTGTCCGACGAACTGTGCACGGCACTCGATCACGCCGTGGCAACCGTCCGATGGGTGTCGTCCTTCGACTTCCCCGACGTCGAACTCGACCACGACCTCCTCGCACTTCACGACGACTCCAGCTACGCGATCGACGACGGCGAGATCTGGTCGTCGACCGGATTACGTTGCACCGCTGACGGATTCCCGAAGCACGTGGTCGAGCGTCAGGTCCCGCACTCGACCGCGCTCCACGCCGAGCTCGACGGCCGCCGGTACCTCACCGGACCACTGGCTCGATACTCACTCAAGTCGTCGCAGCTTGCCGGAGTGTCGGCGCAGACCGCCGCCGATGCCGGGCTGGGCGCGCAGTGCCGGAACCCGTACCGCAGCATCGTCGTCCGCGCCGTCGAGGTCGTCTACGCCGTCGAGGAAGCGTTGCGGATCATCGACCGATACGAGCGGCCTGCGGAGCCCTTCACCGCCGGGCCACCGATACGCACGGTCGGGCACGGGGTCAGCGAGGCACCCCGTGGACTGCTGTATCACCGATACGAGTTCGATCCCACCGGATCGATCCGCGCCGCCATCATCATTCCTCCGACCTCGCAGAATCAGGCTGCCATCGAACACGATCTACGGCGCGCGGTGGACGGAAATCTCATACTGGCCGATGACGATCTGACAACGCTGTGCGAACGAACCATCCGCAACTACGATCCGTGCATCTCCTGCGCCACCCACTTTCTGACCCTCACGCTCGACCGCAGATGACCGTCGTGGTGATCGGGCTGGGGAACGATCTCCGCCGCGACGACGGGATCGGCCCGATCGTTGCGCGGCAGGTCGCGGACCACGTCGCCCCGGACGTGTGCGTGTCGGTATCCGATGGGGACCCGGGCACTCTGCTCGAAGCGTGGACCGGTGCGCAGCTGGCCGTCATCGTGGACGCCGTCGTATGCGACCCGCCGCGACCCGGCGCCGTGTATCGGCTCACTCCGGACGAGCTCGGCGACGTTCGGGCGGGGACGTTCAGCACGCACGGAATCCCGCTCGACCACACCATTCAGCTCGGCGCCGTACTCAATCGGCTGCCCCGCAGAATGATCGTCCTGGCTGTGGAGGTCGCTGATCTGGGCGGTGGCCGCGGGCTTTCACCCGCGGTGGGCCGAGCTGTCGACACGGCGGTGTCGGCGGTGCTGTCGGAGATCAGTGAGCCCTCCGACCGAATGTCCTGACCGTGCGCAGGTGTCGCCGGAATCGTCAACGAGCGGAGTGGCGGCGGCCGATCGAGAACACCGACTCGACGGGGCGTCGCGGAGTCTGCCGTGGCGGAGACTTCTTCTCAGTCGTGCCTACCCGAATCAGGGCCTGCGGGAAGCCGCGGTCGGGGAGTAGTTCGCGGATCATCTCCCGGCTCTGCCGTAGTTCGGTCGTGTGCGTCAGCGGGCAGGTCGCGAGACCGCCGACGGTAGCCTCCAACAGCACCGCGGACAGGGCCTCACCAGCCCTGAGCCACGCATCGCGGCTGTCGGTGTCGGTGCTCAGCACGAGAACCGTCGAGCGGTCGATCTCCGCGGCCGCGTTGTTGTCGCGGCCTGCGGGAAAGCGGCGCCCGATGTCGACGCGGTCACGGTTCTCCGCGGTCGCGAGCGAATCTGCGGGTATTCCACCCTGAGGAATCGAATGACCGGCCCACCAGTGGAGCTCGGCCTGGTACGCGGAATCGTATTTCCGTGCCGCCGCAGTCAACTCCGTCGCCTTCGCAAGGGTCGGACGAGCATCCTGTCCCAGCCGTGTCAGGTGGACGTCCATGCCCCGCGCCATGTCGGTCAATGCCGTGGGCAACGGGGTCTTCACGCTGATCGGGCCGAATGGCCTGCGGTCGGAATACCGGTGCCGGATCGCCGCGAGCAGATCGAAGTCGTGCGACTGAGGCCGGGCGTCGTGGCGGAACCGAATCGTCGCCAGGTGCCCCGAGTGCGGACCCTCCGGGACGCGCCGAATGTCGACGGACCATTTGAGCCCTGTCAATGCCGTCTGGAGATGATTCAGCGCCGCACCACAACTGACGACCAACTGTCGGCCCGACGGGTCCGTCGAGGCCAGAAGCCGCCCACGTTCGGTGTAGAGGTCGAGCTGGCCGTCGGCGTACGTCCACTGCCACGGTTGACTGTTGTGTACCGACGGTGCCCGGCAGGCGAGGTCCACGGCAATGCGAACGACGTTCTCGTCGGGAATGGTGCTGTCCACGATCGCCTCCTGGTGAATCGCACTCCGCCCTGACGTGGGTCGGACAGTCGGTGCGTCCACCTCAGTGTTCGCCTATCCGTGGCCCGAGGTTAGGGCCGATGGTCACTGGCGGAGACCTGTCGACGATTCGGGCCGGAAGACCCTACTGACAGGGATGTGCCCGCTGCAAACCTGGGAAGACGTCCGGCGCTATCGCCATCCGCATGGTGTGCACGCGGTGAGTCGACCGTGACCGACGCGGGGACACCTTCTCTCGCCCCGGTTGTCGTCGGAGTCGACGACTCGGCGGCAGCGAGAGCCTCTGCACACTGGGCCGCCGCGGTTGCGGAGAGGCAGGGAACAACGCTGCACCTGGTTCACGTGCTTCCCCCACACCCGGTCTTCTACACAGAACCGCGGCCCCTGCCGTCGGAAGACGAGGACCACATCGCAGGGGAAACGTTCCTGGCCGATGCGGTGCGCAGCATCAGAGCCGACCGGAGTGCCCTCGCCGTGGAGTGTTTCCTACCGGCCGGATCGACGGCGCCCTGCGCCCTGTTGCCGTTGGCGGACTCGGCGTCCATGGTGGTGATCGGGTCGACGGCACGAGGCCCGGTGGAAGGATATTTGAATGCGACGGCGTTGCGACTCGCCCATCACTCCCGGTGCCGGGTCGTGGTGCGGCCCGAAACCGAGAACGCACCGGATGAGGTCGCGGCCCGTCAACGGGAGCGTTGCGGTTCTGGCGGAAAGTCTCGCGGGACTGGCCGAACGATACCCCGACGTCGCCGTGCGAGAGATTGTCGAGTCCGGTGGAGTTGGCGAAGTATTGCTCCGCTGGTGTGTGGACGCGCAGCTTCTCGTCGCCGGAAGCCACGGGCACGGCGCGCTCGGCCGTGCGGTCCTCGGGTCGACGAGTCGGGACATGCTGCACCGGGCTCGGTGTCCGGTCATGATCAGCAAGGTTCACTGTGACACCGACACGGTCCCTGATCAGGTCGTGGAGTTCGGCGACCGCTACACCGCAAATGTGCCGGTCAGATGGTGCAACCTTCCTCGGCGGCGTCGATGACCAACGGCCCTAGAGTCACCGAGCTGCGAGCACAACACTCGAAGCCAGTACAACTCAGGAGACACGATGATCGGCGGAGCACCCACCACATTCACGGACGCACTGTGAACACGCGAGAACTGCCCGTGGTACCCGACCGACGTACGGTCGAGTCAGCTGTGGCGCTGGCGTGTCGCGCGCCGTCACTGCACAACAGCCAACCGTGGCGTTGGGTGATGGGCACTGCCCTGCGGTTGTACAGCGATCCCGACCGGCTGCTACCCGCCACCGATGGCTTCGGTCGTCAGATGGTGATCTCCTGCGGTGCGGCCTTGAATCACCTCGAGTACGCCTTCGCGGCGAATCGCTGGCGTCCTGTGATCGAACGGCTGCCGCGTTCCTCCGACCGGCAACTTCTGTCGACGATCGGCTTCGTCCCGGCTCCGACACCGACAGATTTCGTCGCCCGAATGGCGGCGGCGATCGAACGAAGGCGAACCGAACGACTGCCACTGGACGCACCGCCCGCGTGGACGGAGACACTCGAACAGCTGGTGCGAATCATTGCAGGAACAGGCGTCGAACTCGAAGACCTCGGCGAGCGAAGCCGTCCCGCACTCGAGGACGCATCACGCCGGATGACCGGTTTACGGCACGACGACCCCACCTACCAAGCCGAACTGCGGTGGTGGTCGGGGCGCGGACTGTTCCCCGACGGTGTGCCGGAACAGGCGCGCCCGTCCGACTCGCAGCAGCACTCGGTGCACCTCTCACGAGAGTTTCCGCCCGGCCGCGCGAGCACACCCGACGGCAGCTCGTCGGAAGACCGCGCCGCGATCCTCCTGCTCTCCACATCCACGGATTCGAGACTTGATTGGCTACGGAGCGGCGAAGCACTCTCCGCCGTTCTGCTCGCCTGCACGGACCGCGGACTCGCCACCTGCCCCGTCACCCATCTGACCGAACGCGCCGCGACACGGACAATGCTGCGGGAGCTGTCTTCCGGGGACGGGATGCCGCAGGTTCTGATCAGGGTGGGAGCGGGCACCGGGGTGGGGGAACCGTCGCCCACACCCAGACGCCCCTTATCGGAAGTCCTGGTTCGAGAACGGCCGGCGCCGGGAAACCTGTCCGGTGAGTAGGGGAGGGCTGCCACCCCTGGCAACACGACGAGTGTCAACCCAACGATGCGACGCAGATCGATGACCCGATGGTGTGAACGGTTCCCCGACGTCCCGGTGCGACAGACCCTCGTTCGAGACCGACCCGTTCGCCACCTCCTCGAAATGGCCGACGAAGCCCAGATGATCGTCATCGGCAGCCGCGGGCGGGGCGGCTTCCCCGGTATGACGCTCGGCTCGACCAGCGCAGCATTGGTGCACATCACGCCGTGTCCACTCCTGATCGCCGCACCGATCCGACCAGGGCGATGACCTTGGGCCCTACATCCGTACCTGTTCCAGAGTGACACTCGAAGGAGCAATCGCAGGAGGTCGTCATGATCGGGGAACCGACACTGGTAGCGCGGATGTGGCGATTGGGGCCGTGGAGCGGGAACCGATTGATGCGGGGAAGCTGTCGCCTCGAATCCTCGGTCTTTCTCCTCGTCGTCTCCCTGGTGCTGATCTTGGTTCCCCTCGCCGCAGCCTTCGGAACCGCGACTCACACACGCCTCGACGACCAATCCCGCGCCGACCGCGAAAACCGGCATCAGATCGCGGCAGTGCTCCTCGAGGACGCAACTGTGAACCTCGCGGATACCACCCCGGCAACGGGTGCCACCGGGCAGGCACCCGCCCGGTGGGCAGTGGATGGGACCACACACACCGGTCAGGTACAGACCGCGCCGGAAGCGAAAGCGGGACACACGATCAGCATCTGGATCGACCCGGCCGGCAAGATCGTGGCCGCACCGAAGACAGGCACCGAGAACGCGTTCGAGGTCGTGGGCGCCGCACTCGCATTGTGGACCATGGGTGCGACGATCTGTCTCACGATGATGATCGGAATTCGCTGGGCAGGAACGAGATACCGGATGTCGCAGTGGGACCGCGAGTGGAGGAACCTCGGAAAGGCGCCAGGGTGGCCGGTCAGCTGACGCCCGTTCGTGTCGAACGCAGGAAGACGATGACGATTTCCGAAGGGTGAGGCCAGAGCCAGTGGACGACAACTTGAGCTTCCTGGACGCGGGTTTCCTCGAGACGGAGGACTCCGACCCGCACGCGAGCCTGACGATCGGGGCCCTCGCCATCATGGAGGGTCCGGTTCCCGGGCAAAACGAATTTCGGGACACGGTCGCCGCACGTTTCGCGACGCTCCCGCACGCCCGAGACAGGGTTCACACGGTCCCACTCGACTTCAGCGCACCCTCCTGGTCACCGGATCCGCATTTCGACCTCGGCCATCATCTGCGGAGGGTCGCCGTCCCGGAACCAGGGGAGGAGGAGTTCCTGTTCGGTTTCGTCGCCCGGGTCATGGCGCACCGACTCGACCGTGACCGCCCCCTGTGGGAATGCTGGGTCGTCGAAGGCCTCACCGACGACCGCTGGGCCATACTGACCAAGATTCATCACTGCATGGCGGACGGGATCACCGGAACCAAACTGTTCGAGGCCATGTGCGACGAAGTCGTTGCCGAAACGTCGAGGACCGCAGAGCCCGACACCGACGCCGAGCCGGTGCCGACCGTCGGTACACGCCTCGGGAGCGTCGAGAGCATGGTCCGCTCGACGATCGAGTTCCTGTCCCCGGTGCGGCAACTCCGGCTCGTCTCGGCGGCACTGGCGATTCCACGTCGGCTGACGGCCGCCGGTATCGGCGTCGCAACCGGCCTCACCCACCTGCTGTCCGAGATACTGACCTCATCCACGGATACTTCGCTGATCGGACCGATCGGGCGCCAGCGCCGCTACTGCGCCGCGCGAGTCAGGATGCATGACGTTCGCGAAATCTGCGCCACGTACCAGGTCACCGTGAACGACGTCGCACTCGCGGCGATCACCACCGGACTACGGCAGCTGCTCCTGAAACGGGGCGAGCGTCCCGAACCCCACACGGTCCGCACGCTCGTTCCCGTGTCCGTCCGCTCCGCAACCGAGGAACATGCGATCCACAATCAGGTCTCGCTCATGCTGCCCTTTCTGCCAGTCGACATCGAAGACCCGGTCGAGCAGTTGGTCGCCGTCCACGAACGGCTCACGACGCACAAGGCGAGCAAGGAAGCGGAAGGGGGCAAGGCGTTCACCGCGGTGGCCCAGTACGGGCCGTTCATGCCCATGGCCTGGGCCGTTCGACTCGCCACCCGGTTTCCTCAGCACAGTGTCGTCGCCGTCGCAACCAACGTCCCCGGACCCAAGGCCACACGACACGTGATGGGCCGCACGATCCTGGAGATCTTTCCGTACGTGCCGATCGCGCTGCGGCTGCGGATCGGGATCGCGATCCTCAGCTACAGCGACCATCTCGCCTTCGGTCTCACCGGGGACTACGACACCACACCGGACCTCACCGACCTCTCCGACTCCATAGAACGTGGTGTCCTGACTCTCCTCGCCTCGTCGCGCGCGGCTGACGCAGCCTTCGAATGACCTCCGGCGACCGTCGCGAGCAACTCGGCTCGGGCGACCTGATCACGCTCGTCTCGGACGTCGGACCGGTACCCATGAACGTCGGCGCGATACTTGTCGTTGCCGGTGAAAGTGACGTGGATGCGGCGACCGTCGAGGCCACGTTCACACGACGGCTCACCAGCATTCGGCGCCTGCAACAGCGCCTGGCCACGCCACGGCGGGGCCTGGGACGGCCGTACTGGGTCGACGACTCCGATTTCGACGTCCGCGCCCATCTGGCCCGAGTCCGGTGCCCGAGTCCGGGGGACCGTGACGCTGCGCTGGCAATCGCGGTGGACGCGGTGACCCGGCCGCTGCCCCGGTCACGACCATTGTGGCGGGCGGTCGTCGTCACCGGTCTCATCGACGATCACACCGGTCTGGTACTGGTGCTGCATCACGTCGTGGCCGACGGGATCGGTGGTCTCGCCGTGCTCACGCGCCTGGTCGACGGCGCGGACCCGGCTGAGCCGGCCGACGATACCGCGGCACCGCCTCGGGGCCGGTTCGTCGACGGCGTTTGCGAACGGTGCCGCACGCTGCGCCGAGTTCCGCGCAGGATTGCTCGTATACGAGGCGGCTGGGCCGAACTCGGTCGTGGTCGCGGCGGGTGGGCTCCGCGGTGTTCCCTGAACACTGCCACCGGTCCCCGTCGCAGGGTAGTGACCGTCGACGTCGGTCTCGACGGTGTCCGGGCAGCGGGGCGGAGGTCGGGTGCCACCGTCAACGATGTTCTGTTGGTCGCCGTCACTGGGGCATTGGCCGAACTCCTACGTGAGCGGAAGGAGTTTCCCCAGGAGTTGGTGGTTTCGGTCCCCGTCTCGGCCCGGAGTGCGACAACCAGTGGGCACCTGGGGAACCAGGTCGGCGTGATGCCCGTCCGCGTACCGCTGGAAGGAAGCTTCGAGGAACGGCTCGCCGCTGTTTCGCGCGTCACCCGCGCCCGGAAGATGCGGACCCGAGGCACATCCTCGACGCTGATCGGACCACTTTTCCGGATTCTGGCCGCCGTGCGGTTGTTTCGGTGGTTCGTCGATCGTCAGCGACTCGTCAACTCGTTCCTGACGAACCTCCCGGGTCCCCCTGGGCAACTCGTCATCGCCGGTGCACCGATCACGGGCATCACCCCGATTACCGTCACCGCGGGGAATGTCGGCGTCGCGTTCGCGGCATTGTCCTATGCGGGCACGCTGACAGTAACGATCATCGTCGACCCCGACGTCGTACCCGAGGTCCGCGAGCTCGCCGCGGCTCTGCACGAGCAATTCCGGGCCGCCATCGAGTGACGAGCTGGGTCGCGACTCAGAGAGACTCTGCCTCGTCACGAATCAGGCGCAGTACCGGCCCGCCCATCGCCTTGCCGAACGGGCCCACCACCGTCCAATACCCGCGGAAGCTCCGCCGTGCCTTGTCGTCCGTGCCGTGTACGCGCACCTCGGTGACCAGGACAGACGTGTGGGCGTCGTACGTGAGAACTGTGAAACCCCAAGCGCCGATGCCATATCCGGGAAGGGCGAACCGGCCGAAGTCTGCTGGCGACTACTCGACGCGGCCGTAGCCTTTCTCCCACCAGCGACCGATGAACCCGAGCACCATCGCGTGACCGGGCTCCGCCGCCAGGAGGTGGACCCGCCGTTCTTTGGCCGCCCACGAAACCGCCTGCAACGATGATGGTGAGCCGTCGATCCCTGCAACGATCGAACAGTGGCCGGACATGGCGCACTCCTCCGGGTTTGCTGGTGCCGAATTTTCTGCCTCGACCTTCATCGTTGCGGCCCCCGGATGACACGGGGTCGCCGTAGTATCCGCCGAAAATCGGGCGTATTTGGCGTAGCCGCTGGTCGGGGGTGACTTAGCTGGTGGGCGCATCACCGCAACGGCATCTACCTGTGCGACGCGCCGACCAGGCAGCGCGCGGCCCGGGCCATTCTGCTGGCACACCTCGAATTCGACAGCGCCGCGTTGCCGTGACCGCGGCGCGATGGGCCTCGAGGTGGAATTACGCCCGCGGTGTGGTGCCGCTGACGATACGGTGGATGGTGGAGCGACCGACGCTGTACTCGTCGGCCAGGTCCGCCAAGCTCGCGTCGTCGTCGGGGTCGTGGTACCGGCGGTGGATCGTCTTGCGTGCGGCGAGAGGCAGTTTCGGTTGCTTACCCTTGAGGCGCCCTTTCGCGCGGGCCTTCGCCATGCCCTCCCGGGTCCGCAGGTGGTTCAGGTTCGCTTCGAATTCGGCGACCATGGCCAGCGTCTGCAGGAACAGCTTGCCGAACGGGTCGTTCCAGTCGTACACCGAACTACCGAGCCCGAACAGCACTTCGCGCTCGCGTAGACCGGTCAGGATCTCGCCGGCCTCGGCCATGTTGCGCGCGAACCGGTCGAATTTCGTTGTCGTCAGCACCACCTGCCGGCCGGTGACGGCCGCGGCGGCGGAGGTGACCGCGGCGAGCGCGTTGTCCAGCCCGGCCCGGTTCTTGCGGGTCGTGCCGGAGAACCCCTTGTCGATGAAGATCCGCTCGCGCGGCACTGCGAGCGCGAGCAGCTGTTCGGTCTGGATCCCGACATCCTGTTCGTCGGTGGAGCATCGGGCATATCCGACGCGGAACGGCTCACCCATCCATCCAGCGTTCCATAGGGCGGGGGTTCACCGGAACAATACGCGGAACACTCAAACGGAACAGTGGTGAGCAGTGGTGCGATCCGCAGCGCGCGGTGTTCCGCTGGCCGTTCGTCTTACGGAACAGCGGACAGTCGAAGGTGGGGGCAAGTTCGTCCGCTATCGTTCACCTGCGTTCGGCGCCACCCACGCCGCGATCTGTGCCCGCGAGACAAATCCGAGTTTGGCGAGGATGTGCTCGACGTGCCCTTGCGCGGTTCGCTGGGATATCACGAGTTTGTCCGCAATCACTCTATTGGTCAGCCCCTGTGCCACTAGGTCTGCGACTTGCCGTTCGCGCGGTGTCAGGTCTTTGTTCGGACCGGATCGTGGTGGGTCACCGGCTGCTGTGCTTTCACCGAGCGCATAGGCCACCGCTTGCCTGAGGCTAAGACCTCGACCTTGTTGGACGGCCTTGCTGAAGGCTCGCTCGCCGAGTACGAGACGTAAGCGGGCCAGGCTCGATTCCTGACCTGCGTTGATGTTGTACCGATTCAGCCGTTTGGCTCCGGTGGGTTCCCCTAACTTCTCAATTGCTCCCATCAGCACCGCGGCGTGCTCGGTTCGGTGCTCGGTGGCGGCGATCCACGCGCACGTGTAGAGGCAGCTGGTTGCGGTCGAAGGGCTGTTGAGGCTTCGGCTCAGTTGTAAGCCTCGTGTCAGCAGCTGAGTCGCTTGAACGGGGTCGGTGCACGAGACAGTTGACCCGAGCGCTGCCAGGGCTTGCGCTTGGTGGACAGTTTCACCCAAAGGCTCGGTGATGGCGAGGATTTCTTCAAAGCAGGTCATCGCTCGTGCTCGGTCCCCGCACCGTCCGCACGCAACTCCCAGTCCGAGGAGCACCTCGAGGTGCGTATCGAGGTCTTCGGATGCTCGGCACGCGTCGAGGACCTTCTCGAAATGAGTGACAGCCAGTGCCGCATCGCCGCTCGAGAGTGCTAGTTGACCCTCGGTGCGGGTAACCAACTGCTCCAGGATCGGGTCCGCCATGCCCGCGGCGTATTTACGCGCTTTCGCCACGAGAGCGAAGGGATCGGTGCCCTCGCCCTGCAACGCGGCGAGCATGCCCTCGGTGCAGAGCGCTGTGACCTGCGATCTGGTTGGTTGCTCGACCTGGGAGGTCAAGGCCCGACGGAGCCATTGCCTACCTTCACTCAGGAGGCCACGGGAGATCCAAAAGCGGCGAAGAGCGTTGGCTATTTGCAAGCCGACAGGAGCGTGGATCGGATCAGCAAGGCAATACGTCATCGCGTCGCGGAGATTTGGTAGCTCGCGCTCCAATCGGGTGGTCCACTCTGCCTGCCTGGGGCTGAGCCATTCGGTGTGTGCCCGCACGGTCAGTTGTTCGAACCAGTCCCGGTGCCGTCGTTGCAACGTCGAGTACTCGCCGCTCTCCCGAAGCCTGTCCCGCCCGTAGTCGCGAACCGTTTCAAGCAACCGGTACCGGATGACACCGTGTGTCTGCTCTGGGATCAGGATCGACTTGTTGACCAGCGCGGCCAACACCTCTAGCAGCTCGTTCGGGCCGAACTCCCCAGCGCAGAGCGCCTCCGCCCCGTCCAGCTCGAATCCTCCTGTGAAGACCGAAACCTTTCTCCACACTTCGCGTTCGCGTGCCGTGCAGAGCTCGTGGCTCCAATCAATACACAGTCGCAGGCTCTGTTGACGAGCAGGTGTACCCCGGTTCGCAATGCTCAGAGGTCGGTATCGATCGCTCAGGCGAAGCAAGATCTGCTGCGCCGACAACACCCGCAACCCCGCAGCCGCGAGCTCGATCGGCAGCGGCAGCCCATCGAGCCGCTGACAGATTCGTGCAACGACAGCCTTGTTGTCCTCGGTCACGCCGAACCCTGGGACGGCGGCGCATGCACGCTCGATGAACAGCCGCACTGCCTCATAGCTGGACAGCCCTTGCGCTGAGCAAGATCGGTCCGGATCTGGAAAAGTCAGTGGCCGCAAGGGAAGCGCGGCCTCCCCTGCAATTGCCAAAGTCTCCCGGCTGGTGGCGAGAATGCGAAGTCTTGGGCACTTCCGGAGCAATGCCGCCGTCGGGGCCGCGACTCCATCAACCACGTGCTCGCAATTGTCGAGCACGAGGAGGAGCTGTCGGGGGGCGAGGTACTCAGTTAAGGCTTCGAGCGTCCTCGTGGCCGATGGCGTCTCGATACCGAGGGCGCCGGCTACTGTTTCGGTGAACCGCGTGTCGTCCTGCTGCTCACCGAGTTCGATCAGCCATACCCCGTCGGTGAACGCCCGGCTCACGTCCGCTGCCACTCGCAGCGCAAGTCGTGTTTTACCCACCCCGCCGAACCCGGTGAGGGTGACGAGCCGGAATGCGCTGAGAAGGCGTTTGACCTCGGCGACTTCGCTTCGGCGACCGACGAAGCTGGACAGCTCGAAGGGTAGGTTTCCTACCCTCGAGCCCGTAGGGAGTGACATGGACCGCTTCTTTCATCCTGTTACGGTTCGCGCAGGGTGTGACGTCGGCGGGTAAACGTGCGCGAGGTTGTGGGCGTTTCGGGCGAGGAACTGTTCCCGTAGGCGTAGCACCATGAATAGAGTTGCGCCGTAGCGGCGAGGGCATTGTGGTGTTGGATCGTCGCCGACGACCGGTTGTACTGCAGTGCAAGGTTGTTCAGGTTGCAGAGTCGGTAGAGGCGGAGTATCCGAGAATTGACTGTTGCGGTGATGAACTCAGTCCGAACCATCTTGTGGATCTGGGTTCGGCACCCGGAGTGGTCTTTCGTAATCGGATGTGGTGTTGGTCGGCTCGTGCTGGCTCACTGTGCGGAACGTTGGGCGGGGATAGGCAATGGCGAGTTGGCTTTCGAGATGCTGGCCGCATCCGCTGTCTCGGACGCTTTCCCAAAGCTTGTCGAAGAAACGTGGTCGTGACATCCCGAATCGTTGGAATGTCTCGTCATCGGGTGCTCCGCCATAGGGCGCCCAGATTCGTGCGAATCGGAGGATCTCCTCCGCCTCCCTGTCGTGAGGTGCCGGCACTTGACGATAGGCCTGTCGACGATGCCCCGTCCGGGATCTGCAGATGCGGTCGTCGGCCTGCGCGCGGTGGGGTTGATCAGCAGCAATGGGGGATGCGTCGGGGTGGTGTGTGGTCATGGTGGTTCCCTGTGGGTCGACTTCGGGCACGCGTGGTCTGCGGTCCGCCGATGTAGGCACCGGGGTGGTCGTATCGCTCTCCTATCGTGTGGTCTGGAGCCAGACCGTGGTGTCCGGTGGAACTGTGAGAGCGTCCGTCGGGGGGCCGGAGGAGAGGAGGACGGTTGCGCCGGCGTCGATCGGGGCGGGCCCGCTGGAGAGGTTCACGACGCACCGAAAGGATGGTCCCCGGTCGAAGGCGAGGACATCGGGGGCGCAGGGCTGCCAGGCGAAGTCGTCCCCGCGCAGGGCGGGCAGGGTGCGGCGGAGTCGGAGTGCGGTGCGGTAGAGGGTGAGCATCGAGTCGGGGTCCCCGGATTCGGCGGCGACGGTCTTCGACTTCCAGGAGCTGGGTTGGGGCAGCCACGGCTGGATGTCGTCGGCGGCGAACCCGAAGGGCGGGTGATCACCGTTCCAGGGCAGCGGGACCCGGCATCCGTCGCGGCCGCGGATGGTGTGCCCGGATCGTTCCCAGGTCGGATCCTGCAGCAGGTTTTCGGGGAGGTCGGTGACTTCTTCGAGTCCGAGTTCTTCGCCCTGGTAGAGGTAGGCCCCGCCGGGCAGGGCGAGCATAAGAAGGGCGGCGGCGCGGGCGCGTCGAGTGCCGAGGGCGAGATCGGAGTCGGTGCCGGCGGTCAGGGTCATGGGCAATGTGCTGGTGTCGGCGCGCCCGAATCGGGTGAGGTGGCGGGTCTCGTCGTGGCTCGACAGCACCCACGTGGCCGGCGCTCCGACCTCGCAGAGCGCGTCGCGGCTGCGGTCGATCGCGGCGCGCAACACTGCCGGGTTCCAGCCGGCTCGGGGGAAGTCGAAGTTGAAGGCGGTGTGCAGTTCGTCCGGTCGCACGTAGCGGGCCAGGCGCTCGGGGCTGCGGACGATCGCCTCCGCGACGAACATGCGGTCTGGCCCGTATGTGTCGGCGATGGTGCGGAACTCGCGCAGGATGTCGTGGAGGGCGTCGACATCCCAGTGCGGGTTGTCGACCCAGGTGCTGGATTCGAAACGGGCTCCGGGTGCGTGGCCCGCGTCGGGCAGGCCGGGGACCTTGGCCATGGCCGACACGGCGTCGATGCGCATGCCGTCGACGCCGCGGTCGAACCAGAACCGTAGGACGTCGGCGAAGTCGGCGCGCACTTCCGGGTTGGTCCAGTCGAGGTCGGGTTGTTCGGGGGCGAACAGGTGCAGGTACCACTGGCCGGGTTGTCCGTCGGGGTCGGTGGTGCGGGTCCAGGCCGGTCCGCCGAAGGCGCTGATCCAGTCGTTCGGAGGGCGCTCACCGGTGTCGCCGCGTCCGTCGCGGAAGAAGTACCGGGCGCGCTCGGGCGAACCGGGAGCGCTGGCCAGGGCGTCCTGGAACCAGCTGTGGGTGTGCGAGGTGTGGTTGGCGGGCAGGTCGATGATGATGCGGAGCCCGGCGGCGTGGGCGGCGGCCAGTAGGGTGTCCGCGTCGTCGAGGGTGCCGAAGAGCGGGTCGATGTCGCGGAAGTCGGCGATGTCGTAGCCGCCGTCGGCCATCGGTGACCGGTACCAGGGGGTGATCCACACGGCGTCGACGCCGAGGTCGACGAGGTACGGCAAGCGGTCCCGGAGGCCTGTGATGTCGCCGATGCCGTCGCCGTCGGAGTCGGCGAAGCTGCGCAGATACACCTGATAGATGACGGCGTCGTGCCACCACTGGGGTGATGTGGTCATGGTGTCCTCGGGGTTGGTGGGTCGGGAGTTCATGCTCGGTGCGGAGTCAGCCCTTGACGGCGCCGGAGATCATCGCCTTGACGAAGTGGCGTTGGAACAGCAGGAACACCACGATGGTCGGTGCCATGATCAGCAGTGATCCGGCGTTGAGGAGGACGACGTCGGTGGAGTACTGGCCGACGAAGTTCTGCAGTGCGCCCGCCATGGTGCGTTTGCTGGGGTCGTCGATCAGGACGATGGCCTGCAGGAAGGTGTTCCAGGTCCACAGGAACAGCAGCAGGCACAGCGAGGCCAGCGCCGGGACGGCGAGCGGGATCTGGATGCGGCGGAAGGCCTGCCAGGGGCCGGCACCGTCGAGGGCCGCGGCTTCGGTGAGCTCTTTCGGCATGGACAGGAAATGCGCGCGCATCCAGAACACGGCGAACGGCATGAACGTGCCGATCAGGACCAGGATCAGCCCGAGGCGGGTGTTGAGCAGATTCATCTCGCGCAGCTGGTAGTAGAGCGGCACGATCGTCGCTTCCCGCGGGAGGGTCAACCCCAGCAGCATTAGCAGGAACACGACGGTGCCGCCGGGGACCTTCAGCTGCCCGAGCCCGTAGCCGGCCATCGCGGCGAACAACGCGGCGACCGGGACGACGCCGGCGACGAGGATGATGCTCGAGACCAGCAGGGGAGTCACCTCGGCGACGCGCCAGGCGTCGAGGAAGTTGTGCCACTGCGGGTTCGACGGCCACGACAGTCCCAAGGGGACGGTGCCCTGCGGTTGCAGTGCCGCCGACAGCATGCTCAGCAACGGCAGGATCGAGAAGATCATGGTGCCCAGCAGCAGGGCGAGTCCGGGGATGCGTTGGCGGACGGAGGTTTTCATGGCTATTTCTCTCTGAAGAAGCGCTGGATCGGCAGGATGACCAGCAGGATCAGGCCGGTCAGGACGACGGCGAGTGCGCTGGCGAGGCCAACGCGGGCTTCGGTGAAACCGAGTTGGTAGATCTGGACGCCGGGCACGGTGGTCGCGTAGCCGGGACCGCCCTGGGTGGACATGAACACGATGTCGAAGCTGGCGAGGGCGGCGATGATGGTGACGGTGACGCAGACCCCGATTTCGGCCCGCAGGGCGGGGACGGTGACGTACCGGAAGGTGCTGAAGAAGCCGGCACCGTCGATGCGGGCGGCCTCGTAGATCGCGATGTCGATCTTGCCGATGCCCGCCATGAGCAGGATGGTGCAGAATCCGAGCCCGAGCCAGGTGCCGATGATGCCGACCGCGGGCAGTGCCCAGTCGAAGTCGCCGAGCCACGAGCGGGTGAGGCCGCCGAGGCCGACGGCCGAGAGGAGTTGGTTCACGGTGCCGTTGCTCGAGAACATCCACACCCAGGCGACCGCCGCCGCGGCGCCCGGGATGATCTGCGGCAGGAACAGCAGAGTGCGGGTGAGGGTTCCGAGGCCGCGGATGCGGATCTCCTGGAGCAGTGCGGCGACGAGAAGTCCGCCGATGACCGGGAAGACGGTGAAGAACGCGATGAGGAAGAACGCGTGGCCGATCGAGGACAGCAACTGCGGGTCGGTGAGGACGCGGCCGTAGTTGCCGAGTCCGACCCAGCTGCCGACGGAGATGCCGTCCCAGTTGTAGAGGGAGTACCAGATGGTGGTCACAAGCGGCCGCAGGACGAAGACGGTGTACACCAGCGCCGCGGGGAGGACGAACAGCCATCCGGTCAGGGCTCGTTTGGCGCGGTGCCCCCGGTCGTGCCGGGTTGCGGCGCGGTGACCGAACGCCCGGACGGGGGAGGCCTGGGGGGTGTGCGCGGTGGAGGTCATCGGAGAAGGTCCTGCTGGTAGGCGGATTGGACGGCGGCCATCATCTGCCCGGATGTGGTTCGGCCGGCGGCGAGCATCTGGACCTGCGGTAACCAGGTGCCGGACATGCCGTTGGTGGCGTTCTGGACGAACTGGACCTGGCCGCCCGAGGCGACCAGCCTGCCGAAGGCGGCCTGGATCTGAGCACCCAGCGATCCGGGCGCGGTGGCCGGGACCTTGCCGGTGCCGGCCGGGGCGAAACCGGCATCGACCGCGACCTGCCGTCCGGCATCTGAACGGAGGAAGTCCAAGAAGGCTGCGGCGGCGTTCTTGTCGTCCGAGCCCGAGGGGATCGCGAAGTTGGACACCGGATCCGACATGGCCAGCACGGGCGCCCCCGCCGGTGCCGGCGGGAGAACGAAGCCGACGTCCTCGCCCATCTTGGTCTGCAGGGTCGCGGCATCCCAGTTCCCGGAGGCGTAGAACAGTGCCTCGCCGGCGGCGAACCGTCCGGCGGCGGCGGTGGCGTCGGTGCCGTTGGTGTCCTGGGGGAAGTACCCCTTTGCGGCCCAGTCGGCCACGACCGCAGCCGCATCGACGCCGGCGGGGGTGTCGAGGGTGGCGCCGGGAGTGTTGAAGACCCAGTCGTTGACCGCGTCCTGGCCGAGGGCGGTGTTCAGCATCATCTGGACCAGGAAGGTGACCTGCGCGCTCTTGTTGCCGGCCATGATCGGGACCAGTCCGGTAGTCTTCGCCGCCGCGAGTGCCTGCTCGAATTCTTCGACGGTGGTGGGCGGTGAGGTCATTCCGATCCGGGTCGCGAGCTCCTCGTTGTAGTAGAGACCGGTCAGGGTGAATCCGCTGGCCATCGTGTACTGCGGGCCGGTGCCCCGGACCCCGGCGTCATCGACCCGGTACATGGCCATCTGCCCTTCCGGTAGCTCGTTCCAGCCGTAGGCCTCGGCCCACGGATCGAGTGCGGTGAGCTGGCGGTTGGCCACCGCCGCCGGCAGCGCGATGATCCGTGCGATGTCCGGCGGGTTGTCCGAGGCGAGCACCCGGGGCGCGTTGACCGCCTGAACCTCGTCCGGGTCATAGCGCGCGGTGATGGTCACGTTCGGGTGGCGCTCGGTGAACGCCGCGATCAACGCCTCGTCGATCTTCTTCAGCCCCGCCCCGTCGTACAGGGTCAACTCGATCGGGTCGGTACCGAGATCCGTGCTCACCGCTACCGGCTCCGTCGGGGCTGTCGTGGTGTAGCCGCTGCCCGGCGGCGCGCAGGCCACCGCCGTCGGCAGGATCGCGGCTCCGGCGACCGCGGCGAACCTGCGCGCCCACCGGCCCCGGTTCGAGTGGTGTGAGTCCATAGCTCCTCCGCATTGAGACGCGCATCACAATTCGGAAGCGCTTCCGAAGCGTATGTCGGAAGCGCTTCCGAAATCAAGGTCGGTCGGGCTACCATCGCCTCGTGCCCGATCAACCTGGTTCTTTGAGTCTCAGCGACGTCGCCCGGGAAGCCGGCGTCTCGCTGACGACCGCCTCCCGCGCTCTCAACGACTCGTACGGGGTTTCCGCGGCCACGAGAGAGAAGGTCCTCGCCATCGCCCGTCGCCTCGACTACGTGGTCTCCCCGGACGCGGTCCGCCTGGCCGGCGGGCGGACCCGACGGGTGGCGTTGGTCGTTCCCCATATCGAGCGCTGGTTTTTCGGCGAGATGGTCAATGGAATCGAGACGGTGCTCGCATCAGCGAACTTCGACCTGTTGCTGTACCAGGTCGGTGGCCCCGAGGATCGCCAGGACTTCTTCACCCGGTTACCCGCCCGCCGGAAGGTCGACGCCGTGGTGGTGGTCGCGTTCCCGGTGGATCAACGCGAGCGCGAACGGCTCGCACTGATGGGCGTCGGTATCGTCGCCGCCGGCGGCCAGAGCGCCGACTACCCCTATGTCTGCATCGACGACTACCACGCCGGGCGGCTCGCCGTCGACCACCTCCTGGAATCAGGACACCGGCGGATCGCCATGATCGCCGCCCACGACCCCGATCAGCCCGGGTGGCCGGCACGCTCCGGTCGATCGGAGGCGTATGTCGACGCACTGACCGGAGCGGGCATCGCTGTGGACCACTGCCTCGTCCGCGACGTCGACTGGGGCGGCCTCAACGCCGCAGAGGCGATGGCCGACATCCTCGACGCCACCCCGGAATCGGCTCCGACCGCCGTCTTCGCGCACAGCGACGAACTCGCCCTCGGAGCGATCCGAACACTGCGCCGCCGAGGCCTGCGCATTCCTGAGGACGTCTCCGTCGTCGGAATCGACGACCATCCGCTCGCCGCACTCACCGACCTGACCACCGTGCACCAATCCGTGCGCGAGCAGGGCGAGATCGCCGCCCGACTCGTCCTCGACGCACTTGCCCCCATCCCAGACGGGGATGCCCCCACCGCCGTCACCGCACCGACCACACTCGTCGTCCGCGGCAGCACCGGACCCGCACCGGATCACGCTCGGTCACTCGCGGCTTCTTCCGACGACCCACACCCCGAACTTGCCGGTAGCCGCCCCGCGGTTCCCGCGCACCCCCAGGAGAGATGATGCGACTCGCCCTTCCCGACCACTGGGTCTGGGACAGTTGGATGACCGACGACGGCACCGATTACCACCTGTTCTTCCTCCGCGCCTCGCGCGCCCTGCAGGACCGCGAACGCCGCCACTACCGCGCGACCATCGGTCACGCGACGTCTCCGGACGGTGAGGAATGGACCCTCACCGCCGACGCGCTGGCGCCCTCCGATGGCCCGGCCTTCGATGACCTCGCCACCTGGACCGGCTCCGTCGTCCGCGACACCGGCGGACTCTGGAGCATGTTCTACACCGGAGTGAGCCGGGCCGAGAACGGCCTCAAACAACGCATCGGCCGCGCAACCTCCCCGGACCTGCTGACCTGGACCAAGGACCCCGACCTCGTCCTCGAGGCCGACGGCCGCTGGTACGAACGCCTCGGCGAAGGAACCTGGCCCGACGAAGCCTGGCGCGACCCTTATGTCTTCGAACATGCCGGTCAGTGGCACATGCTGATCACCGCCCGAGCCAACACCGGCGACCCCGAGGGCCGCGCCGTCGTCGGCCACGCCACCAGCGACGACCTGAACCACTGGCACATCCAACCCCCACTGTCGGCGCCCGCCGGCTTCGGCGAAATGGAGGTGCTCCAAGTCCACGACGTCCAGGGAAAGCCAGTCCTGGTGTTTTCCTGCGCGCCCAAGAACGCCCGCGTGACTGCCGAGCACAGTGCGGGGACGTGGATCGCCGAGGGACAGTCCCTGCTCGGGCCGTGGAAGGTCACCGACGCGAAGAATGTCGACACCGCGGACCTGTACGCGGTGCAGATGCGGCAGGCACGAGACGGCAACTGGATGACGTGGGGCTTCAACAGCGACGGACCGCAATTCGGCACCATCTCGTCCTCGAGCTACCTCCCGCCCACCGCCACAGAAAGTTCGACACCGACGACCTGACACCACCGATACACCCGCGCCACAGACGCACCACCCCACCTCACTCACTCGGATCGTCCGGCACGTTCCTGCCGGTGGAGGGATTCAATTCTCATGGCAACAATCACCTATGACCGCGCGACCAGGCTCTTTCCCGGCTCGGACGTCCCCGCGGTCGATCAACTCGACCTGCACATCGAGGACGGCGAGTTCCTCGTCCTCGTCGGCCCGTCCGGCTGCGGCAAATCCACCTCGCTGCGGATGCTCGCCGGACTCGAGGACTTCGACGGCGGGCAGATCCTGATCGGCGGCCACGACGTCACGCACGCCGAACCCAAGGACCGCGACATCGCGATGGTCTTCCAGAACTACGCCCTGTACCCGCACATGACCGTCGCGGAGAACATGGGCTTCGCCCTCAAACTCGCGGGTACCGACAAAGGCGAGATCCGCAGGCGCGTCGGGGAGGCCGCCGACATGCTCGACCTCCGTGACTACCTGGACCGCAAACCCAAGGCCCTCTCCGGCGGCCAGCGACAGCGGGTGGCGATGGGCCGCGCCATCGTCCGGCAACCCCAGGTGTTCCTGATGGACGAGCCGCTGTCGAACCTCGACGCGAAACTGCGCGTGCAGACCCGCACCCAGATCGCCCAGCTCCAGCGCCGACTCGGCACCACCACCGTCTACGTCACCCACGACCAGGTCGAGGCCATGACGATGGGCGACCGGGTCGCCGTCCTCAAGGGCGGCGTGCTGCAGCAGTGCGCGTCCCCCCGCGAGCTCTACCGCCGGCCCGCGAACGTCTTCGTCGCCGGATTCATGGGTTCACCGTCGATGAACCTGTTCACGCTGCCGGTAACGGACGGCGGAATCCGCTTCGGCGAGCAGGTGATTCCGGTGCCGCGGGACACCCTGTCGTCCGCCGGCTCCGAGGTGGTGTTCGGGATCCGGCCCGAGCACGTCGAACTCGCCAACGCCGGCCTCGAACTCGAGATCGACGTCGTCGAGGAACTCGGCTCCGAAGCGTTCATCTTCGGACGCACCCAGGTGGGCGGACGGCACGAACCAATCGTGGCCAGGGTCGACTGGCGAAACCCACCGGAGAAAGGCCAGACCGTGCACGTCCGCATCGACCCGACGCACGCCCACCTCTTCGCCAACACTCCCGGCGGCGCACGGCTACCGCAATAGCAGCCACGGCTGCTGAGTGCTTCGTGCCTCGCGGCATGGACTGCCAGCATCAGATTCGCACCGACGTGCTCGGACAACCGGGCGATCTCGCCGTCGGGCCGCCACCGCCGCCCGCCCCTCATCAGGCCCGAGACGGAACCGAACCGGGAACACCCGTCACCGGCCCACCCCCTCCCGAACCAGCAGAGAAGCCTCCCGACATGACCACCACCACCACCTCCACCGCCCGATGCGACATCGCCGTCGTCGGGGAATCCCTCATCGACATCACGATCGGTGGCGACTGCACCCGCGAACGGGTCGGCGGTAGTCCTGCTCTCCTCGCGCGGAGCCTTCGCCGGCTCGGTATCGCCACCACCCTGTTGACGACGTTCGGCGCCGACCGCCACGGCCGCGCCCTCCACGGCGAGCTCACCCGCTGCGGCGTCCGAGTGGTTCAGGCAGGTCATCCCGCCGCCCGCACCTCCACAGTCACCGCCCACCCCGACCGACCCGACACCGAAACCGTGGTTCTCAGCTGGGATCTCGTCCACACCGACGTCCCGTCGTGTGATCACCTGCACGTCGGCTCCATCGCCGTCGTCCGAGCACCCGGCGCCGATGACGTGGCACGACTCGTCTCCCGCCGGCACCCGGACACGACCATCAGCTACGACGTCAATGTCAGGCCCTCAGCGATGGGCCCCCGGCACATCTCGATCGTACGAATCGACGAGATGATCTCCCGCAGCGATATCGTCAAGCTGAGCGACGCGGACCTGGAATGGGTGCGGCCGGGCGAGCGCCACGGTGACGCGATGCGGTGGTTGATGTCTCGGGGCCCGGCGATCGTGGTCGTCACCCACGGCGCGGCCGGAGCCACGGGCTACACCAGGAGCGGGTCGGTGCGTGTGCGTGGCCATCGCGTCGACATCGGCGACCCGGCCGGGGTGGGTGACGCATTCATGGCCGGACTTCTGCACGCCATGACCGGGCGTGGTCTGCTTGGCCGCAACACTAGTCGGCCACTGCGGGCGATCGACCTCGACGACCTCCGAGGCATCCTGCACCACGCGAACCTCTGCGCCGCACAGGCCATCGACGTCGCGTAGCGACGCACAACCGGGGGTACCGAACATACGTTCGATCGGTGCGACACCCACGAGCCTGCCGGCGACCAGTACGGCGACGACCGAAGCGCAGTCGTATCGCTTAGTGGTCATATCGCTCAGTACGGCCGTCACCGAGTCGCCCGGGGCGGCCGTGGGAACCCTCGTGCATGCATGCCAGAGCGCAGTCCGAGGTTCGGGCTCATCGTCGAAGGCCAGCAATTCGGACACCGGCACACCCTTTCCGAACGTGTTGTGGAGTGCCCTTCGATCCTGGCACGGGTGATACCGAAGCCGGCCACGTTCCGAGTGGAACCGGATGCACCCTCATTACGTCACAGTGACGTAATAAGGGTGCATGGGCGGAGGGAGGGGAGACCCGAAACCGAACATTCATTCGGAAAAGCGGGCCACTCGACGACACCGCCGAATTGGCCTTAGCGGTCCGGGGCCGCACATCCGGCGGCGTGAATATTATTCAGCGCGCCGACGGACGCATCAGCCGCGACGCTACGAGGCCGACGCATCGAGTCGGATACGCGGCGAACAAGTGCCGGACGGGCCCGAGGACCAGATCGACGCAGAACTGGCTGCGGGTAAACAGGCAGGCCAAATCCGGACCTCTGACCTGCGGCGATAAAATGCCACCTTTTGCCGATAATCGACATTATGTCAACTAGTGGATCGCAGGGCCTGCCCCGCGCCACCGGCGACCTCCACACCCGGACGACGGGTCGGCAGCGTCGGCGCGTCGAGCGCTGTGGGTGACAGCCGCGCACCCTTTCCGTAGACGCACCCGTTCTCGGCCTCGAGAACGGGTGCGGGAACCGAGAACGAGTGCGTCCGTCCCTGAACGCTGAGGAATCCGGTACGAAGTCATGGATGCGCCCTAGCCACAGCGGCCCGGAACGGCACAGCGCCCGACTCGCCGGGATGGACGTTAGGGCCGCGTCCTGACGCTTCTCCCCCGTGTCGATACTCCGGAATCTATCCGACAAGCATTGCACGACAACGGCTCTCGTGTTTTCCGCTGCGTTGACGGCGCCAGTGACGGAGTCTTCCCTACACCGTCACCGGCGCCGAAAGGTCACCATAACAGATAATCGAATGTATGTTCGATGCGTTCGCGGGACTCGGCACCTCCGCGCTGTCAGCGCGCGAACCCGGGCCGGAGAACATATGCTTCCGGTCCCCCGCCGGCACACATCACGGAGCGTGAGTGCACCATGACCATCACGATCTACAGCAAGCCGGCCTGCGTGCAATGCACCGCCACCTACCGCGCCCTGGACAACGAGGGGCTCGACTACACGATCGTCGACATCACCCGAGACCCCGACGCCCATGACTACGTAAAAGGTCTCGGCTACCTGCAGGCCCCTGTCGTCGTGGTGGGTGACGACCATTGGGCGGGTTTCCGGCCCGACCGCATCAAGGCGCTCACGGCAGCCTGACGGGTACCGGTCTCGGCCCCCGGACGACGGCAGCGTCGACGGTGGAGGTCCTCATCGGCCCGACGATTGCTCGGCCCGGGGCGCTCGGTGCCGCGGGCGCACGTGCTCGAAGATCAGGATGGTTTCCGTCGAGGCGACCGCGGGATGTGCGCTGAGGTGGTCGAGGACGAAGCGTCTCAGCTCTTCACTGCTCGCGGTGGCGACGTGGATGAGGTAGTCGTCGGCGCCGGCGATGAAGTACACGTTCAGCACCTCGTCGACGGTGGCGAGTTGCTCGGCGAGCTGCCCGAGATGCTGTCTTGCGTTGGCCTGTACTCGAACTGCGATCATTGCCTGCAGGTCCCTGCCGAGGGTGGCGGGATCGATGTCGGCATGGAAGCCGCGGATCACTCCGCGATCGATCAGGGAACGCACGCGGCCCAGGCAGGTCGAGGGGGCGATGCCCGCGAGGGCGGCGAGGGCGTTGTTCGGGGTACGCGCGTCGCGCGAGAGTTGATCGAGGAGGATTCGGTCGACGTCATCGATCGGCGCCCCCGTTCGAACATCATTCGATCCCGAGCCTTCGGCATACGGCGCGCCTGAAACATTCTTCTTCATCGGCTCAGTCTAGAGAATTTTGTTCTCTCACCTTGGCTTACCTGCGCCGCTTGTTCACTATTGATGCCTGCCAGTCGAATTGCTGGTCTGAACCCTGACATCCATCTCCCCCGACACCGAGATCGTCGCCCCTGGGCGTGATCGGAAAGGCTCACCATGAGCAACCCCCAGTCCCCGCCCGCGCGCCACCGCGTCGTCGTCATCGGATCTGGCTTCGGTGGGCTGTTCGCAACGAAGGCCCTCCGCCGCGCGGACGTGGACGTCACGGTGATCGACCGCACCACCCACCACCTGTTCCAACCCCTCCTATACCAGGTGGCCACCGGCATCCTCTCCGAAGGCGAGATCGCCCCCTCGACGCGGATGATCCTCAAGGACCAAGCCAACGCCGCCGTCCGACTCGGCGACGTCACCACCATCGACCTGACCGAACGTACGGTGACGTCCGAACACCTCGGGCAGATCACCGTCACCGGATACGACAGCCTCATCGTCTCCGCCGGGGCGCAGCAGTCCTATTTCGGCAACGACCACTTCGCCGAACACGCACCCGGCATGAAGACGATCGACGACGCCCTCGAACTCCGCGGCCGGATCCTCGGCGCGTTCGAGCAGGCAGAGGTCACCACCGACCCGCGGGAGCGGGCACGCCTACTCACCTTCGTCGTCGTCGGTGCCGGACCCACCGGCGTCGAGATGGCCGGCCAGATCGCCGAACTCGCACACCGCACACTCGTCGGGGCGTACTCCAACTTCGATCCCCGGGATGCGCGGATCGTCCTGCTCGACGCCGCCTCGGCGGTACTGCCGCCGTTCGGGGACAACCTCGGCTCCGAGGCGGCGGAAACCCTCGAAAAGCTGGGCGTCGAGGTGCGGCTGGGTGCGTCGGTGACCGACGTCGACGCCCACGGACTAACCGTTCGCGACACCGACGGCACCGAGCACCGCATCGAATCCGCCTGCAAGGTCTGGTCCGCGGGAGTGGCCGCGAGTCCCCTCGGTCGCCAGCTCGCCGAACAGTCCGGCGCCGACATCGACCGCGCAGGCCGCGTCGCCGTCGACGAAGACCTCACCGTGCCGGGCAATCCGAATGTGTTCGTTGTCGGCGACATGATGTCGCGCGATCGTCTGCCCGGCGTCGCCCAGGTCGCGATCCAAGGGGGCCGCTACGCCGCGAAACAGATCGCCGCCGAGGTCACCGCCGCAGCCAAGGGACGCCCGGTACCGGAACGGAACCCCTTCCGGTACCGCGACAAGGGCTCGATGGCAACCATTTGCCGATTCAACGCGGTCGCCAAGATCGGCGGCCTCGAGCTGACCGGTTTCCTCGCGTGGATCATGTGGCTGGCCGTGCACGTCGTCTATGTCGTCGGCTTCCGCAGCCGCCTCGCGACCCTGCTGTCGTGGGCCTGGACCTTCCTCGGCACCTGGCGCGGTCAACTGACCAACACCCACCAGCAGATCACCGCCCGCAACGCGATCGCGCAACTGCACTACCTCGAACGCCGCATCGAGGACACGGAAGCCGACGTCGCGCGGGCGAGCTGACACGACACCGACTTCGGTGTCCGCACGGGGGCCACCGTGTGACTGCCTGCCCATCTTCCCGCCGGCGCTACCGCGATTGCGGCCGGCGGACCTCTTTGGAAACCTCGAAGACATGATGCTGGCGAATGCCTGCGAGCTGTATCGCGACGCAGGTTTCAGCGGGCAGCCGGCGGCCGCCGTCACCAGCCTCGCCTTCGTGATTGCCGGTCTCGCGGTCGTCGCGCGTCGTCCGCACGGCGCGCCGACCGTGACGTACGGCCTCCTTGTCATCGCGGTCGGCGCCGGGTCGCTCGTTGCACACGGACCCAACCCACCCTGGCAGGCCTACGCACACGACATCCCGATCGCGACACTGCTGGCCTACCTCGCCGTCGACGCCGCCTCCAACCGGTTCGGCCGGCGGCTGTCGCCGGTGTGGTGGCTTGCCGTCCCGGTCATGATGATCCCCGCGGTGGCGGCCGGCCCGACGGCCTCCACGATTGTGCAGGCAATACTCGCCGCGGTCGCCGTGGGACTCGGTCTGGAACGCGCCCGCGTCCATCCGCAGCTGCGGCGCACGACCGTCGTCGCGGCACTGCTTCTCGTGTCCGGCGCGCTGCTCGGCACCATCGGCGACCGGACGTCGATCTGCCGGCCCAGCAGTGTCCTGCAGGGCCACGCGCTGTGGCACATTCTCGCCGCCGCTGGGTTGTGGCGGCTCGCGCCCACGATCGGGTCCAGCGCCGACACGGTCGCGGCACGGCGGTCCCAGGCGGGCTCCAACGGCGACTTCCGTCGACCGACGACGTGACTGCGTTTCCGCCCTCTTGTGGTTTCGGTCAGCCGAACATTATGATTCGACCGTGAAAACAACGGGCTTCAAGGTGGCTGCGCGACGACAGCCGGCAGCCGGTGCCGCCGTGCTGACAGCGCTTGCCACGGCGCTGATGCTGTCGGGATGCGGCACGGGCGACGGGCCGGAAAACGACAAACCGGTGGTGTTGACCACGTTCACCGTTCTCGCCGATATCGCCGCGAACGTCGGAGGCGAGCACGTGACCGTCGAGTCGATCACCAAGGCCGGCGCGGAAATCCACGGATACGAACCCACCCCGGGCGATATCAAGAAGGCAGCCGAGGCCGACCTGATCCTCGACAACGGGATGAACCTGGAGGCGTGGTTCGCCCAGTTCGTCGACGGCTTGGACGTCGAACACGTGGTCGTCAGCGACGGCGTCGAGCCGATCGCCATCGGCGAGGACGCCTACGCGGGCAAACCGAATCCGCACGCCTGGATGTCACCACTGAACGTGCAGATCTACGTCGACAACATGGTCGCCGCGTTCAGCGAGCTCGATTCCGCGCATGCGGCCGACTATCGCATCAACGGCGACGCGTACAAGGCGCAGTTGCAGAAGGTGCAGGACGAGTTGGTCGCCGAGCTGGGAGCATTGCCGGTTAACGAACGGGCGCTGGTCACGTGCGAGGGAGCGTTCTCGTATCTGGCCCGGGACGCGGGGCTGACCGAGAAGTACATCTGGCCGGTCAACGCCGAACAGCAGGCCACGCCCCAGCAGATCGCTTCGACGATCGAGTTCGTCAAGGACAATCGGGTTCCGGCGGTGTTCTGCGAATCCACGGTGTCGGATGCGCCGATGCAACGCGTCGTCGAAGCCACGGGCGCCGCGTTCGGTGGCACCCTCTACGTCGACTCGCTGTCCGAGGCGGACGGGCCCGTGCCGACGTACCTGGATCTGATCCGGCACGACGCCGACACCCTCACCGCCGCACTGAACGGGCAGCAATCATGACCACCCGGCCGGCCGTCGAGGTGCAGGACGTCACCGTCCACTACGGCGATGTCCTTGCGCTCGACCAGGTCTCGCTTGCCCTGCACCCCGGACGCGTCTGCGGTCTCGTCGGCATGAACGGTTCCGGAAAGTCCACCCTGTTCAAGACGATCATGGGCACCGTCAAACCCGACTCCGGCACGGTCCGCATCAACGGCACGGCGCCCGCCGCGGCACGCAAGACCGGTGTGCTGGGTTACGTTCCGCAGAGCGAGGACGTGGACTGGACGTTCCCCCTCTCGGTGCGGGACGTGGTGATGACCGGCCGCTACGGGCACATGGGGCTGACCCGGCGGCCCGGCAGAGCTGACCGCGAGGCCGTCGACCACGCCCTCGAACGCGTCGAACTGACCGAACTGGCGGACCGGCAGATCGGGCAACTGTCCGGCGGCCAGAAGAAGCGCACCTTCGTCGCCCGCGGAATCGCACAGGGCGCCACCATCCTTCTCCTCGACGAACCGTTCGCCGGGGTCGACAAACGCTCCGAAGCCACCATCACCGCACTGCTGCGTGAACTCGCGGCCGCGGGTGCGGCGATCCTGGTCTCCACCCACGACCTGCACGCACTGCCCACCCTGGCCGACGAGGCGATCCTGCTGATGCGCACCGTCCTCATGCACGGTGACCCGACGGTCGTGCTGCAACCGGAGAACCTGGCGGCCGCCTTCGGCCTCGACGTCATGACAAGGACCTGAGAATCAATGGATGTCATCGACTTCTTCGTCGACCCGCTGCGCTACGACTTCATGGTCCGCGCGCTGATCACCACCCTGATCGCCGCCGTGGTGTGCGCGGTGCTGTCGTGCTGGCTGGTTCTGATCGGCTGGTCACTGATGGGTGACGCGGTCTCGCACGCCGTCCTGCCCGGCGTCGTCCTGGCCTACATCGTCGGCGCCCCGTTCGCGATCGGCGCGGTGATCTTCGGGTTCCTTGCCGTGGCACTGATCGGGGTGGTCCGCGACACCAGCCGCGTCAAGGAGGACGCCGCGATCGGCATCGTGTTCTCCACCCTGTTCGCGCTCGGGCTGGTGCTGGTCTCGGTCACCCCGAGCCAAACCGACCTCAACCACATCATCTTCGGCAACCTGCTGGGTGTGAGCCGCTCCGACCTCGTCCAGATCGCCCTACTCGGGGCCTTCGTCTTCGTCGCACTGATCGTCAAGCGCCGCGACTTCACGCTGTACGCCTTCGACCCCACCCACGCCCACGCGATCGGCCTGAACCCGCGCCTGCTCGGGGCCGCGCTCCTGGGGCTGCTGGCCCTGACGGCGGTGGTGGCCCTGCAGGCCGTCGGCGTCATCCTGGTCGTCGCGATGCTGATCATTCCCGGAGCCACCGCGTACCTGCTGACCGACAGCTTCCACCGGATGCTGGTCATCGCCCCGGCGATCTCGGCAGCCTGCGCCGTCATCGGCCTGTACCTGAGCTATCACCTCGACACGGCCAGCGGCGGCATGGTGGTGCTGTCCCAGGGTGCGGCATTCGCGCTGGTCTACCTGTTCGCACCCCAGCACGGAATCATCGGTCGCCGAATCACCGCCTCCCGGCGACGCCGGTCACAGCGTGATGAACACGGGAACACCGAGAATCACGCGGAACACGCTTGGGCGCCGGAACCGAAGTCGTAGAACCGGCGCTCGATCGCGTTGCACACCGCCACTACCCAGGGTCCATACCATTGGATAACTTATTAACCAATGGTATGTTCGCTGGGTGGCATCGGTTAACGGCGGACTCTTGTGGCCTCCTGTCGCCTACGAGCAGCATCCGTGGGTCAGCACCGCCGGCGACTACGGCTCTCGGCGCGAGCGGCGCCTCACTGCCGGCCCCTACCGTGCGGCAGTACCGGCGTTCATCGCGGAGCAAACCATCTCACTGAGCGGCGAGCTGCAATCGCTGACGGAGGACGCGGCGACCGAGCTCACCCGTTTCGACGTCGAGGTCGGCCACATCACCGCCCCGTTCGCCTCCATTCTGCTCCGCACCGAGAGTGCGTCGAGCTCGGAGATCGAGAACCTCAGCAGCGGGGCGCGGCAGATCGCGCTGGCCGAACTCGGCGAGCACGCCTCCCGCAACGCCCGCCTGATCGTCGGAAACGTCCGCGCCATGCACGCCGCGTTGGAGTTGTCCGACTCCATCGACGCCGAGGCGATCCTGCAGATGCATCGCGCGCTGCTCGAACACGGCGATCCGAACATCGCCGGTCGATGGCGGCAGCAGCAGGTCTGGATCGGCGGCGGAAGCCTCGGACCCCACACCGCGCAATTCGTCCCCCCGCACCATGACCGGGTTCCCGCACTGATCGACGACTTGATCGTCTTCGCCAACCGCGTCGATGTGCCCGTGATCGCGCAGATAGCGGTCGCGCACGCGCAGTTCGAAACCATCCACCCGTTCCCGGACGGCAACGGGCGTGTCGGACGCGCCCTGATCCAGGCGATGCTGCGCGGCGGACAGCTCACCCGCAGTGTTGCCGTTCCGGTGTCCGCGGGCCTACTACACGACACCGCAGAGTATTTCGACGCACTCGGCGAGTACCGGTCCGGGAACGTCGAGCCGATCGTCCGGTCGATCGCGGAGGCATCGTTCGGTGCGGTCGCCAACGGTCGCACCCTCGTTCAGGACCTGGAAGCGGTTCGAGCCGACTGGCGCACCCGTGTGACGGCGCGGCGCGGCGCGGCGGTACACCGGCTGGTGGACTTGCTCCTTCGCCAACCGGTCGTCGACAACAAGCTCGTCACATCCACGCTCGGGGTGACCGGCGCCAACGCGCAGATCGCCATCGACCGCCTGGTCGACGCCGGGATCCTCACCCAGATCACCGACGGGCGACGGAACCGGATCTGGCAGGCCAAGGACGTGGTCCGGGTGCTGGACGAGTTCGCCGCCCGCGCCAAACGCCGCCGACGCTGAATGCTCCGATCCCCGGCGGGTGCCGTCGAATGATCCACCGGGGGAACTTGACGTGTCGCCCGCCGCCGTTTATCCGCCCGCACCGCGGGTATCAACACCGTGAAGTCCGGAGTGAGACCGCCGAGAACGAAGGTTCCGCTGATGACACTCGTGCCCCGGGCCGCGGTCACGCTGATCGCCGCAGGCCCCCTCCCCCTGTTCCTGGCCGCTCCCGTCGCCGCGGACCCACCCGACGTGACCCTGGCCGCCGCGGTGGCCGGGAGCACCGTCACGACGACGATCGCGAACGACACCGGTGCGGACATCGTGTGCGGACTCGGCGGGCTGCATGCGGCGGATGACATCGTGAACCCCGAGTCCGTGGCGGTGTTCCACGCATCGAATGTGGTGATCGGGCCGGGACCGCGGGACTTCGTGTTCGACGCGGTGCCCGACGGCGACTACCTGGTCCACTGGATCTGCAGTGAGAACGCGGGCCCCGGTGACGAGGTGTGGGGTTCGGCGCCGCTCCCGGAGACCGCATACGCGAAGCCGGCGACGGCGGAGCCTCTCCCCGTCACCGTGAGCACGGAAACGTGTTTCGGGTCGGTGTGCCTGCCGCCGGGCCTGGGTCTCTGACCGGCAGTCCGGGTCATCGGAGCGAATCGCGCTGTTCCCGAAGGAATTCCCGCTCGGCAGCGTTCTCGGTGCGGTCGCGCGCCGTCTCGTATGCGCGCGCCGCCTCGTCGGGACGTCCGAGTCTGCGGAGCAGATCGGCCCGCACCGCGTGGTACAGGTGGTATTTGCCGAGGTCGAGCTGGTCGACGAGGGCCAACCCCTGCTCCGGTCCCCTGACCTCGGCGACGGCGACCGCCCGGTTCAGGGCCACCACCGGACTCGGCGCCACCGACATCAACTGGTCGTACAACTGCAGGATCTGCCACCAGTCGGTGTCGGCGGCCGTCTCCGCATCGCTGTGGACGGCGTTGATCGCGGCCTGAATCTGATACTGCCCGGGCGTGTTCCGTCGCAGGCACTCCCGCACCAGCGACTGCCCCTCGGCGACGAGGTCACGATCCCACCGACTGCGGTCCTGATCGGGCAGGAGCACGAGCCGGCCGTCGCCGTCGGTGCGGGCGTCTCGCCGCGACTCGATCAGCACCATCAACGCGAGCAGCCCGGTGACCTCCGGTTCGTCGGGCATCAGCGCGGCCAGGACCCGGCCGAGGCGGATGGCCTCGGCGCACAGGTCCGCCCGCGTCAGCCGGTCCCCGGAACTGGCCGTGTAGCCCTCGTTGAAGATCAGATAGACGACGGCCAGGACGGCGCGGAGGCGGTCCGGCAGATCGGTCTCGCTCGGCACCCGGTAGGGGATCCGGGCGTCCCGGATCTTCCCCTTGGCCCGGACGAGGCGCTGCGCCATGGTCGGCTCGGGGACCAGGAATGCGCGCGCGATCTCCGCGGTGCCGAGCCCGCCCAGGAGGCGGAGGGTCAGCGCGACCTGGGCGGCGGGGGCGAGCGCCGGGTGGCAGCACGTGAAGATCAGGCGTAGCCGGTCATCGTGCACGACGCCCTCCTCCACCGGTTCGTCGCGGGCGAGCAACAGGGCGGCCTGCGCGTGGCGGTCGTGCCGGGTGGCCTCGCGCCGGAGCCGATCGATCGTGCGGCGCCGGGCGGTGGTGATGATCCATCCGGCCGGGCTCGGCGGCAGCCCGGACGAGGGCCAGCGCCGCACCGCCTCGGTGAACGCGTCCTGGACGGCGTCCTCGGCGATGTCGAGGTCGCCGAACACGCCGACCAGGACGGACACCGCGCGGCCGTGTTCCTCGCGGAACACCCGTTCGATGTCGGCGGACCCGACCACGTCAGTCGCCGGCTCCACCGTGGTGTACGAACGGCCGGACCTCGATCGGAAGGGTCGTCGCCCGGGTGAGTTTGCGACCCCATTCGAGGGCGGCGTCCAGGTCGGGCGCCTCGACGATGGTGAATCCGCCGAGATGTTCCTTGCCTTCGGTGTAGGGGCCGTCGGTGAGGAGCACGTCCCCGCCCTGGGCCCGCAGCACGGTCGCCGTGGTGGGGGCGCACAGTCCCCCGCTGAACACCCACGCGCCCGCGGACACCATCTCCTGGTTGAGGGCGTCGAGGTCGTCGCCGATCTTCGCGAGGACGTCGGGTTCGGGAGCGGGTCCGTCGGGCTGGTACACGCTCAACAGGTACTGGGTCATCTCGGGTTCCTCCTCGGATCGGACAGCCGGCGACTGCGGATGTGGCCGGCTCTCACCTCCTATACGAATGTCACCCTTCCGAATCGACACCCTGGGCGGAGAAATTTCGCCGAATGTCCTCAGTTGTGTTCGGACACCAGGACGGCGCGGGTGCCCGGCTCCAGCGCTTCGAACACATGTGCGACATCGCCGGGGTAGGCGATGTAGTCGCCGGGTCCGAGTTCGACCGGATCACCCGCGACGCCGACGAGGGCGCGCCCGGCACTGAGGATGACGTGCTCGACCACCCCGGGCATGTGCGGTTCGGACTCCCGGGCGGGGCCGGGTTCGACGGCGAGGCGGTATAGATCCCGGCGCGCGGACGGCGGGCAGGACGCGACGAGGGTGGCGCGGTAGTCGGACCGGTCGGATGTCAGTTCCGGTCCTTCGTCGGCCCGGATGACCTGCACGCGCGGCCGCGGCGGGTCCAACAGTTGCGACATCTGCACATCGAGTGCGACGCAGAGGGCCCACAGGGTTTCGACGCTCGGGTTGCCGCCCCCCGATTCCAGTTGGGACAGTGTGGATTTCGCAACCCCGGCGCGGCGGGCGACCTCGGTCAGGGACATACCCGAGCGTTCGCGTTCGCGACGCAGCGAGGGTCCGATGTAGCCCAGTGGGGATTGCCCTGCCATGGTTTCCCTTCCCGACAACCCGTTCATTATTTTGGTCGCGATGTTCGTCTTGACGAACGATGCACCATGTGTTCAGTATAGAAGTCATGCGTTCGATGAAGCGAACACTCGATTCGCGGGTCCTCCGAAACATCGCGCTGGTGTGCCTCGCCGACGGACTGGTCGGCATGTCGTACGGCGCCATCGCGGTGGGTTCGGGCCTGGACGCCTGGTTGCCCGTCGCGCTGTCGGTGCTGGTCCTCGCCGGATCTGCGGAGTTCTTGTTCGTCGGCATCGTCGCGGCAGGCGGAAGCCCGGTCGCGGCGACGATCGCCGGGCTGCTGGTGAACGCGCGGCACCTGCCGTTCGGTCTGGCGGTCGGTGACGTGCTGGGGCGCGGGCTGCGCCGCGTCGTCGGCAGTCACCTGATGAACGACGAGTCGGTGGTGTTCGCCCTCGGTGAGACGGACGCCGACCGCAGGCGCGCCGCGTACTGGGCGTGCGGTGTGGGGATCGCGGTGTGCTGGCCGCTCGGGGCCGTGCTCGGCGCGGTGGCGGGCTCGGCGATCGGCGACCCCGCGGTGCTGGGACTGGACGCCATGTTCCCGGCGGTGCTGCTGGCGCTGGTGCTGCCGGCGTTGCGCGATCGGGACGTGCGGGTGCCGGCACTGGCCGGCGGTGTGATCGCCCTGGCCACCACGCCCTTCCTGCCCGCTGGGCTTCCGGTGCTGGCGGCGCTGGTGGGGCTGCGTGCCGGTGTGCGGCGGAAGGTGCTGCCGTGACCGGGAACCTCGTGCTGATCGGGTCGGTCGGGGTCCTTGCGGCGGGCACGTTCGCCTTCCGGTTCGCGGGACCGGTGCTGCGGCCACGGATCGCCACCCGGCCGTGGGTGGAGCGGACCATGGCGACGGCCGCCGTGGTTCTGCTCACCGCACTGGTGGGCACGACCGCGCTCACCGAAGGCCA
The DNA here is from genome assembly GCF_058628105.1 of Rhodococcus sp. G6(2025). Lineage (NCBI taxonomy): Bacteria > Bacillati > Actinomycetota > Actinomycetes > Mycobacteriales > Nocardiaceae > Rhodococcus > Rhodococcus sp. G6(2025). Next base: position 3,975,345 of record NZ_CP179750.1, on the reverse strand, counting down.
CGACCTCGCCGGAGTGGCGCGTCCCACCGGCGTCGTCGTCGCGGGCATACTCGCCTGGCGGAAGGCACCTTTCGTCGTGATCGTCCTGTCCGCGGCCGCAGCGACTGCCGGATTGCGGCTCCTCGGGGTGCCGTGAGGATGCATGATCGAGGGGTGTTATTTCATCTCTGCGCCACGTGCGGCGTCGAACAGGACCCGAACACCCCGCTCCCCGACGAGTGCGCGATCTGCGCGGACGAACGCCAGTACATTCCGCTGGGCGGTCAGGAGTGGACCACCGTGGAGAAGCTCGCCGGTGCGGGGTACCGCGCGGTCGAGCACGAGGTCGAGCCGGGGCTGCACGGCCTGTACGTGGACCCGAAGACCGCGATCGGCCAGCAGTCCCTCGTGATCCGCACCCCCGCCGGGTCGCTGCTGTGGGATCCGATCGGGTTCGTCGACGACGCCGCCGTCGACGCCGTCGCCGCGCACGGCCCGGTCATCGCCGTCGCCGGCAGCCACCCGCACATGTTCGGGGTCCAGACGCAGTGGTCGAAGGCGCTCGGCGGCGTGCCGATCCTGGTGGCCGACGCGGACCGCGCGTGGCTGGCGCGGTCCGACGGCCCGATCGTGTTCTGGTCCGGCACCCACGAGGTGACGCCGGGTCTGACCCTGCACCAGATCGGCGGGCACTTTCCGGGCAGCGCCGTCGCGCACTGGCGGGACGGCGCCGACGGCCGGGGGGTCCTCCTCACCGGGGACGGCGTGTTCCCCAACCCGGACCGCCGCACGGTGTCGTTCCTCCGGTCCTACCCGAACCGGCTGCCGCTGTCCGCGGCGGTGGTGCGGCGCATCGCGGACCAGCTCTCGCATCTCGAGTTCGACCGCATCATCGGCAACTTCGACAACGTGATCGACAGCGACGGCCGGGAGGCGCTCGAATACTCGGCCACGCGGCACTGCGCGTGGGTGACCGGGGAGTTCGATCACCTCACGTGACCGCTGACCATGACGTCCGAGGTAATGGTCGCGGCGATCCGCCCGACCTAGGCTGGCGGAATGACCACCCTCGACGATCGGCGCACGTCGCATGTCGGCACCCACCTGCGGGCGTGGCGGGAACGCCGCCGGCTCAGTCAGCTGGAACTGGCGAACCGCGCGGAGATCTCGGCACGGCACATCAGTTTCCTGGAGACCGGGCGGTCGAATCCCACGCGGGCGATGCTGCTGCGCCTCAGCGACCATCTCGACATTCCGCTGCGTGAACGCAACGCACTGCTCCTCGCCGGCGGTTTCGCGCCCGCCTTCCCGGAGCACCGACTGTCGGAGGTGCCGATGGCGTCGATCGCCGACGCCATCGGGAAGATCCTCACCGCGCATTCCCCGTATCCGGCGGTGGTCGTCGATCGGCACTGGAACATGGTGGACGCCAACGAGGCGGTCGCGGTGCTGACCGAGGGATGTGCCGCGGAGCTGCTCGAGCCGCCGGTGAATGTCCTGCGGTTGAGCCTGCACCCGGACGGCATGGCGCCGCGGATCCTCGACCTGGCGCAGTGGCGGGGGCATCTTCTGCACCGGCTGCGTCATCAGATCGCGGTGACCGGCGACGACGGACTGCGTGACCTGCTGGGCGAGTTGGAGGGCTACCCCGGCGGCACCGTCGACGGCGCCGGACTGCCGGGGTCGCTCGTCGTGCCGCTGCGTATCCGACACCACGACACGGTGCTGGCGTTCCTCAGCACGACCACGATGTTCGGCACTCCCCTCGACGTGACGGTCGCGGAGCTGGCCATCGAATCGTTCTTCCCCGCCGACGCGGTGACAGCGGCTACCCTCCGCAGTAGCGTGAGCAGCGACTGAGGAGGTAGGTCTGATGGACTTGACAGCAATTGGTGTCGGTTTCGGCTACGTGGTCGTAGTCCTCACCATTCTTGTCGTCGTGGTCGGGGTGTCGGCACTGTTCGTGTTCTCGATCAAATCGGATTTCGTTCCGCCGGAATCGCCGGGGACTCCCACGGGGCGGAAGCGGATCGGCCGGGCGGAATAGCCGCGTACGCACCGGAAGGCGGGCAGTTCCTCACGGAGGGGCTGCCCGCCTTCACGTATGGACGGGCCGCCGGGTTCTGGATCGATTCCGCTGTGCAGGCGGGGGGAAGCGCGGCTTACTGAGACGCTCGGGGACAAGGCGACTACCGTGACAGGAGTCGTCTATTTTTCGAGGAGCACGGAATGAGTATCAAGTCGGTTGAGTCACGCCGCCATCGCGTCGTGGTCATTGGATCCGGCTTCGGTGGGTTGTTCGGCACACAGGCGCTGAAGAATGCCGATGTCGACATCACCATGATCGCGCGCACCACTCACCATCTGTTTCAGCCGTTGCTGTATCAGGTGGCGACCGGCATTCTCTCCGTCGGCGACATCGCTCCCGCCACCCGGTTGGTGCTGCGCAAGCAGAAGAACACCAAGGTTCTGCTCGGCGATGTCGACGAGATCGATCTCGAGGCGAAGACGATCACCTCCCGGTTCCTGGACCGGACCACCGTCACCCCGTACGACAGCCTGATCGTCGCGGCGGGCGCGGGCCAGTCCTACTTCGGCAACGATCATTTCTCCGAGTTCGCGCCGGGCATGAAGACCATCGACGACGCCCTCGAACTGCGCGGCCGCATCCTGGGCGCGTTCGAGCAGGCCGAATTGTCGAACGATCCCGCCGAACGCGCCCGGCTCCTGACGTTCGTCGTCGTCGGCGCCGGTCCGACCGGTGTCGAACTCGCCGGCCAGATCGCGGAACTGTCGCGGCGCACCCTGTCGGGGGCGTTCCGCAACATCGATCCCCGTGAGGCCCGCGTGATCCTGCTGGACGGCGCGGACGACGTGCTGCCCGTCTACGGCGGCAAGCTGAGCCGTAAGGCCCGCCAGCAGCTGGAGAAGCTCGGCATCGAGATCCAGCTGGGGGCGATGGTCGTCGACGTCGACGTCGACGGCCTCGTCGTCAAGGACAAGGACGGCACGCAACGCCGGATCGAGTCGCAGTGCAAGGTGTGGTCGGCCGGTGTGCAGGCGAGCCCGCTGGGCAAGCAGATCGCGGAGCAGTCGGACGCCGAGATCGACCGGGCCGGTCGCGTCCTGGTCAAACCCGACCTGTCGGTGCCCGGCCACCCCGAGGTGTTCGTGATCGGCGACATGATGGCGCTCGACAAGTTGCCGGGTCTGGCGCAGGTCGCGATGCAGGGCGGCAAGTACGCAGCTAATCAGATCAAGGCCGGCCTGAGCGGTCGCAAGCCGGAAGACAGGCCGCCGTTCAAGTACTTCGACAAGGGCAGCATGGCCACCATCTCGCGATTCAGTGCGGTGGCGAAGGTCGGGAAGCTCGAGATCAGCGGTTTTATCGGCTGGGTGGCCTGGCTGGCGATCCACCTGATGTACCTGGTCGGGTTCCGCAGCCGGCTGTCCACTCTGCTGTCGTGGACGGTGACGTTCCTCGGCCGCGGGCGCGCGCAGATGGCATCCACCGAGCAGTGGGTGTTCGCCCGCAACGCGATGGAGCAGCTGGAGCGGCACGAGCGGGAGAAAGAGGCCGCCGAGAAGTCGGGCGGCGCGCAGCGCAAAGCCGCGGGGTGACGCAGGCGCGCCCATGACGTGAACAGAGCGGAGGGGACGGACCTGTCGGGTCCGTCCCCTCCGCCGTGCGCGTGGGTGGTCGTCAGTTGCCGAGGCGTCCGGTGTCGGTGATGTTCGCGAGCCGGACCTGTCCCTTGGAGACGAGTCGGTCCTGTTCGTCGGTGATCCGGACCTCCCACAGCTGCTGGGTGCGTCCGCGGTGGACGGGGCTGGCTTCGGCGGTCAGCGTGCCCTCCCGGGTCGCGCGGAGGAAGTCGGTGTTGTTGTTGACACCGACGACGTGTCCGCGGCCGCCGAGCCACACCGTGCCCGCTGCGCTGGCCACCGATTCGATGACGGAGCAGTAGACGCCGCCGTGCTGGATTCCGGCCGGCTGCTGCAGGTCCGGGGTGACCGTCCATTGCGCTCGCACGCGGTCGGGTGAGAGTTCGGTGTATTCGAGCCCGATGAGGGCGTCGAAGCCCTTGCCCAGTTGATCGGCCAACGCGGCAGTGTCGATCCGCCCGTCACCGTTCGATGCCTGCTGTTCCCCGGAATCCACCATCACACTCTCCATCGGATCGCTGTGCGCTCTCGCGGCGCACCCGATCTCCTGCCTACACGACGGGAAGGGAGGCGGGAGAAGCAGGTGGGGCAAACGGATCGGCGGGCCTCACACTGTGTCAGCGTGAGGCCCGCCGTGGGATGGACCTGGGAGTCACTGCAGCCCTCAGGACTCCGGCGCGGTCCGGTAGTTCGGTTCTCGGCGCCGGCATTTCTGCTCGGCGCCTGGAACGAGTATAGGCAAGGCTGCCCTAATTAAGCAAGCGCTTCCTGGCTTGCCCGAGTCGGCCGCAGTGCGGGCGCGTGATCCGGCTCTTCGAGCGGACCGGCACCCCGGCGGCCACGAAGGCGTCCAGGATCCCCTGCCCGCGGCGCTGCGCGGCCGCCTCGCCGCCACCGGCGAGGATCGGCACGTACGTCGCGGCTCCGAGCACGGCCTCCCCCACGAGTCCCCAGAAGCGGGACGCGTCGATCGGCGTCAGCCGGGCGATGGCGTCGAACACCGCGTGCAGCGACGTGAGACTGCGGTGCACCGTCCAGAGCAGCAGCGCCCGCTCGCAGGGCACGGTGACCGTCCGGGGTGCGCCGGCGTAGGGGTCGTCCGGCAGCACGCGCATGGTGTCGTCGGCGACACCCGCCCAGTCGATGCCCTCGTCGCTGTCCATGTGGATCCACAGGTTCTCGAGCCCCGGGTCCCACGCGCGGCCCTCCAGGACGACGAGCGCGGTGACGCGCCCGACCACGGCGTGAATGAGCGCGGTGGCCACCTGCATCGCGGCGACGTCCGGGTCGGGAACATCCTCGAGCGAACGGGCCCACATCCGGGGCACCCGGTCGCCGTCGATGTCGTCCGCCAGCGACCACCACCGGCGTTTACCCTCGTCTGCCATCGTCGCGACCGCGTACATGCGCGGATATTCGGCGTTCAGCGCGCGAAGTCGCGTGCAGGACACGTCCAGTGCGGTCGCGGGGGCGGACAGGGTCGAAGTCACCGTGCACTCCAATCGGTCGGGATGGAACACACCAAACATAGGTGAGCCTAACCAAATATCAAGACTTGACATCATGTGATGTGAGGCACCCCCGTCGACCGCAACGCTCGGGACGTCCCGCCGGATGTGGCATCAGAGATAGGGTTCCGTAACCTAAGTAGTTGAATTCGGTGCAGATCCGGTGCACAGGCACACACGTCAGGAGCTTCCCCCGCCAGTGACGACGACGAGACAGTTCGGCAGCGACATCCCGCACCTGCCGACCGACGAGGCCTACGGGAAGCGCGACGTCCCGCGCGGTCCCGCCCCGCTGTACCTCCGGGCACTCGCGGGACTGCTCGACATCGGGATAGTGGCCATCCCCCTCGTCCTCGGCTGGTACATCGTGGAGTCCCTCCGCGACGACAACGGCGGCGGGCAGGCGGACCGGGTCGTGTTCGGCGGCGCCGCCGTCGCGATCGCCCTCGGACTGGCCCTGTGGAACCGCGGTTTCCGCGAAGGCAACACCGGCCAGAGTTCGGGCAAGGGCTGGGTCGGCCTGGTCACCCGCGACACCCACACCCAGGACGCGATCGGCCCGAAACGGTCGCTGCAGCGGGTGTTCCGGCGTTCCGGAACCGAGGTCGTGCGGGAGAGCACCGCGTCCGACGAGGGCTTCACCGTCCGCGAGAAGGACGTGTCGGTCGCGGCGATCCGGCGACGTCGGCTCGTCGGGCTGGGCGTCCTCGTGGTCCTGCTCGGGTTGGTGCTCCTCGCCAGCGTCGCCGTCGGGGCGCGGCCGCTGTCGTTCGCGGAGATCTTCCATGCACTGTTCGACGCGGACGGTTCGCAGACCGACATCATCGTGCGCACACTCCGCGGCCCGCGCACCGCACTGGGACTCGTCGTCGGAATGGCGCTCGGTGTCGCGGGCGCCCTCATCCAGGGGCACACCCGCAACCCGCTCGCCGACGCGGGCCTCCTCGGGCTCAACGCGGGCGCCGCATTCCTCGTGGTGCTGTCGATGTACCTGTTCGGGTTCAGCGCGCCCAGCGAATACCTGTGGTTCGCGTTCGCCGGGTCGTTCGCGGCGAGCGTGATCGTGTTCGGGCTGTCATCGATCGGGAACGGGGCGGCGAGCCCGCTGAGCCTGGCCCTGGCCGGCGCCGCCGTCGCGTTCTTCCTGCAGGCGATGACCAACGCAATCATCATCGTCGACCAGTCCAGCCTCGACTCCTACCGCTTCTGGGTGGTCGGGTCGGTGGCCGGCCGCGGCTTCGACGTGCTGTGGCAGGTGCTGCCGTTCCTCGTCATCGGACTGATCCTCGCCCTCGTCAGCACACCGGGCCTGAACGTCCTCAGCCTCGGCGAGGACGTGGCACGGTCGCTGGGCACGAACATCGCGGCCAGCCGCGCACTCGGCATCGTCGCGATCACCCTCCTCACCGGTGCGGCCACCGCGGCGTGCGGTCCGATCGCATTCATCGGTCTCGTCGTCCCCCACGTCGCGCGGGCGATCACCGGCCCCGACTACCGGTGGCTGGTCCCCTACGCCGGGCTCCTCGGCGGCGTCATGCTCGTGACCGCCGACGTCATCGGACGCGTCGTGGTCCGGCCGGGTGAGCTGCAGGTGGGGATCGTGCTGGCCGTGTTCGGTGCACCGTTCTTCATCGCGTTGGTTCGGCGCAGAAAGTTGGCAAGCCTGTGAGCACTCGCGACGAAGTGCGCCCCGACCTCGGGGCCGCCCCGGCGTCCCGCGTCCCGGCCCGCCCCGCGTTCCGGCTCGGACCGATCTCCCTGGTCCTGCGCCCCCTCGGCATCGCCGTGAACGTGGCCCTGCTGGTGGCGCTGTTCCTGGTGCTGTGCCTCAACATCGGTCGCGGCGACTACCCGCTGTCGATCCCCGAGGTCACCCGGGTGCTGTTCGGCGGCGGCACGAAGGCCCAGAACTTCATCGTCATGGACCTCCGGCTGCCGCGGTCGCTGACCGGGGTGTTCATCGGCATGGCCCTCGGCCTGGCCGGCGCCATCACCCAGTCCATCGCCCGCAACGCCCTCGCCAGCCCGGACATTCTCGGCATCACGTCCGGTGCCAGCGCCGCCGCGGTCGCGCTGATCGTCCTCGGCGGCGGCGGCAGCTTCGTCGGCCTCCTCGCCACCCTGGGCATCCCGCTGGCCGCCCTGTTCGGCGGACTGCTCACCGCGCTGGTCATCTATATGCTCGCGTGGCGCGGCGGGGTGGAGGGTTACCGGCTGATCCTGATCGGCATCGGCATCAACGCCATGCTGATCGCCGTCACCGGCTGGCTGCTGATCTCCGCGGACATCAACGACGCGTCGCGGGCCCAGGTGTGGCTCAACGGGTCCCTCAACGGCGCCGCCTGGAGTCAGGTGTGGCCCGTCACCATCGCCGTCGTCCTCGTCGGCGGCTACGCGGTGATCTCGTCGTTCACGATGGGCGCCCTCCGCCTCGGCGACGACAACGCGGTGTCGCTGGGTGTGCGGCTGCAGTGGTCGCAGGCCCGGCTCCTGCTCATGGCCGTCGCCCTGGCCGGCATCGCGACCGCGGCAGCGGGTCCGGTCGGCTTCGTCGCGCTCGCCGCACCGCAGGTGGCGCTGCGGCTGGTGCGGTCCGCCGGCCCGCCGCTCATCGCGTCCGCCCTGACCGGCGCCGTGCTCGTGGTGGGCAGCGACGTCGTCGCCCGCACGATCCTGCCCGTCGAGCTGCCGGTGGGTATCGTCACCTCCGCACTCGGCGGTCCATTCCTGCTGTATCTGCTGGTGCGCAACAATCGGAAGGTCTCGGCATGACCGTGCAGACTGACTCTCGACTGATCGCCGAGAACCTGAGCCTCGGGTACGGCGACCGGGTCATCGTCGACAACCTCGACCTCGAGGTGAGGACCGGGGTGATCACCACCGTGATCGGGCCGAACGGCTGCGGCAAGTCCACGCTGCTGCGCGCGCTGGGGCGGCTGCTGAAGCCGCGCAACGGTTCGGTGCTGCTCGACGGCAAGGCCATCGGCTCGATGCGCACCAAGGACGTCGCCCGCACACTGGGCATGCTTCCCCAGGCGCCGCTGGCCCCCGAGGGGCTCACGGTGGCCGACCTGGTGGCCCGCGGCAGGCACCCACACCAGTCGTGGCTGCGGCAGTGGTCGTCCGACGACGAGGGCGAGGTCGCCGAGGCGCTCGCGTTGACCGGGGTGTCCGACCTCGCGGACCGCCCCGTCGACCAACTGTCGGGTGGTCAGCGTCAGCGGGCCTGGATCTCGATGGCCCTCGCGCAGGGAACCGACATCCTCCTGCTCGACGAGCCCACCACCTACCTGGACCTGGCGCACTCGATCGAGGTGCTCGACCTGGTGGACCGGATGCACGAGGAGCTGGGCCGCACCGTGGTGATGGTGCTCCACGACCTGAACCTCGCGATCCGCTACAGCGATCAGCTGATCGTCATGCGGGACGGCACCATCGTCGCGGCCGGCGCGCCGAAGGACATCATCTCCGCCGAACTCCTGCTCGAGGTGTTCGGTCTCGAGGCCGCGGTCATCGCCGACCCGGTGTCCGATCGCCCGCTGGTGGTGCCGATCGGCACCCGCCACGTGTACGGCGCGGTCGGCGGACCGGAGTCGAAGTAGCGGCCGTCAGCGTCGGCCGCCGATCATCGTCCGCACCAGCCGGTAACTCTGTCCCAGCGACACCGTCGGCAGGTACGCCCTGCCGACGGCGTTGCCGATGCTCGGCAGGGCGGCCGGGTCGGCGAACGTCATGTGCATGGCCACGTACCGGGGCTGGAACTTCGACTTGAACGCCAGCAGCGAACGGAACCCGTACACCGGTTCCAGGGTCCGGCCGAGCAGATCGAGAACGCTGTCCATCACCGCCGACAGGCTCGACGACTCCGACCGTTCCTGCTCGTCGGCGTCGCCGTCCGGTTGTTCGACCTTGGCGAGCGGGGCGCCGGACAGGCTCAGGAACTGCGCCCCCTCCTCCTCCAGTTTCAGCGCCGCGGACGCGATGAGGAACTCCATCGCCGGCCGGAACCCTTCCGAGCGCCGCCGCATGAAGTCGAGGGTCCAGCCGACCACCCGCGCGTCCTGGTACACCGGCAACCAGGACGTGACGCCGTGGACGGTGCGGTCCTCGTCGACGGCGACCAGGCAGCGCACCTCCGGGTCGTCGACCTCGTCGAGTCCGCCGAGCGTGAACCCCATCTCGGGCATCCCCTTGTCGGCCACCCATTCCTCGGAGATCGCCGTGATCTGGTCGGTGATCGACCGGGGGGCGCTGGGGAAGCTGACCCATTCCGCGGTGATCCCCGACTTCTTCGCCTTGTTCAGGGCGGTCCGGACGTCCTGGAATCGCTTTCCGGTGAACGCGATCTGCCCCAGATCCAGCACCGTCTCCTCGGCGACCTGGATGCCGCTCCAGCCGAGGGCGTCCGTGACGGCGCGGACCTCCCCGGTCACCGAGTAGAAGCACGGGATCCACCCGTTGGCGGCGGCGAATTCGGCGAAGTGTTCGACGTTGTCCCGCAACCGGTCCGGCGGGCCGACCGGGTCGCCGGTGGTGAGCGCGACACCGGCGAGGACACGGTACGCGACGTAGCCGGTGCCGTCGGCGGAGAACCAGTAGTTGTTGCCGCGCCACGTCGTCATCCAGGACAGCGGGCTTCCGCTCCCCGACTTCAGCAGGGCGCGGGCCCGTTCGGCGGACTCCGAGTCCGATCCGATGGCGGGACTGAGGAACGTCGCGGCGACGAGCGCGCACGCCGCCACCCAGAACACCACCCCGGTCCACTCGTACAGCAGGGTCGCGGGAATGCTCACCGGCAGCAGCCGGGGGTCGAGCCACTGCAGGTACACGGGCGGGATGAGCCGCTCCGGGAAGTCGGCGAGCAGCGTCGCCATGCCGGGCCGGGGGTCGAAACCGTTCCGCGCCCACAGCCCGCCCAGGACGTAGAGGACGGCGAGCCCGCCCAGGACGGACACCAGGACGACGGCCAGCCGCCGGTAGGTGCCGGCCGGGGCGGAGACGTCGAAGAACCGCCGGGTGGCGAGCAGCACGATCAGGATCGCCAGCGGCGTCAGGAACGGCACCAGCGTCCGGTACAGGTTCGGGTCGGCGAGACCGTAGAACAGGGAGTCCTCGTCGAGGGAGTCGACGAACCGGACCGCGAAGTTCAGCAGCGACAGCACCAGCAGGATCACCTGGGCGATCACGGACGCGACCCACGCGAAGCGACGGCCCCGTCGGAGGCCGTCGCTGAGGGTGAGGAGGAACAGGGACGGCATCAGACTCAGCAGGGTCGGCCCGACCCCGGACAGGCGCAGTTCGAGCAGCCCGCGCCGGCATTCGGGGTCCGACGCCGACACCTCGCACAGGTCGCGCACCTCGCCGGCCGTGTAGGGGATGCCGCGGAACAGGTCGCGGAGCACGGCGAGCGGTCCGACCGCCTCCGCGGACAGCGCCGCGATCATCGGGCCGATCGCACTGGCCGCCACGATGATCGCGACCAGCACCCGGCCCTCACGCTGGGTGCCCGCGATCCGTTCGCCGCGGGCGGAGCGGCCGACGATCCAGCGGCCGATCACCAGCCCGACCACGGCCGCGGCGAGCCGGACCACGTCCTGCAGCGACCCACTGAACAGTGCCAGGGTGATGGTGAACACGAGGACGCCGACGCGGATCCGCCGACGCCACAGGGTGCCCATGTTCGAACTGGCGACCATCGCGGCACCGACGATCCACGTGCTCGGGCCGACGGCCATGCCCACGTGCAGCCGGAAACCCCAGTTCGCGTCGACGACCTTCGCGACGGCGGCCACCGACAGTGCGAGCAGCCCGCCGAGCACCTGGGTGGCGACCGCGGCCAGCGCGAACCGCGCCGACCCCATGCGACGTTCCAGCGGTGCGGCCGCCACGAGGACGAGGACGGTCGTCGACAGGTACGCCAGGACGTCGTCGCCCCACAGCCCGGCCGTGAACAGGGTCCACACCCACCCGTTCTGGAACGCCCGGATCCCGATCGCGACGTGCTGGGACAGGTCGTGGGAGGGGCCGCTGATCACACTGGACGTGGCGATCGCGAGGATCCAGATCACCACCAGCAGCGCAATGCTGACCGGTGCACCCCGCACCCCGCCCCAGACCCGTTCCGCTGCCCGCCCGGTCTGACCCTTGACCCTGGCCGCCGCATCGTGCCCGGTCGCCGCGCTGTCGTCGGTCTTCATCCGCCAGGTCCCCACTCTCCGCGATGTCGAGAACGAACGCTTGCCCGGCGGGTCGGCCGCTGCCAACCCGACCGTAATCCACCCCTTCGAAGTATGGCCAATACCACACGCCGTGACGCAGTTTTACTACTACCAGTAGTACGTATCTGCGTCGTCGTATCCGTAGAATCGGTTTATGGCTGGACTCGGCGAACTCGAACGCGCAGTGATGGATCACCTGTGGTCCACTTCGGAACCGCAGACGGTACGGCAGGTACACGAGGCACTGGCGGCACGCCGTGAACTCGCGTACACGACTGTCATGACAGTGCTCCAGCGACTGGCGAAGAAGCACCTCGTCATTCAGCAGCGCGACGACCGCGCCCACCGGTACCTGCCGGTGCACCAGCGTGAGGAGCTCGTCGCGAGCCTCATGGTGGACGCACTGCAGCAGGCCGACAAGTCCGGCAGCCGTGCCGCCGCACTCGTGCACTTCGTCGGCCAGGTCGGCGCCGACGAGGCCGACGCGCTCCGCGAGGCCCTCGCCGCGCTCGAGGCCAAGGAGCGGTCCACCGGAGACAATCAGTCGGGAACCGTTCGCGCCGGCTGACGTTCGTCATGCATGATGAGTAGGACATGGACGCCACCACCGCGCTGGTATTCGGAGTACTCGCACTTCTACTCGCAGGGCCTGTCCCTGCGCTGTTGAGTCGTGCCCGATGGCCGCATCGCGCCCCCCGAGCAGCACTCGTGCTGTGGCAGGCAATCGCCCTCGCCGCAGTTCTGTCCGCATTCAGTTCGGGCCTCGCGATCGCCAGCCAGCTCCTGGTCCCCGGACCGGACGGACGCCCGACCACGGCGCCGGTCGCCGAGATCGACGCCCTGGGCCTGCCCCTGTGGCTGCTGTACGTGGTGGTCTTTGCGCTCACCCTCCTCGTCGGCGCCAAACTGATCTTCGCGATCGTGCAGGTCGGGGTCCGCACCCGTCGCCGACGCGCCCGGCACCGCATGCTGGTCGACCTCCTCGACCGCTGCGATTCCTCGTCGCCGCTCGCCCGCACCCCGGACCTGCGGGTCCTCGACGTCACCGAGCCCATCGCCTACTGCCTGCCCGGTCTGCGCCAGCGGGTGGTGCTGAGCCAGGGCACGTTCACCAATCTCGACGACGCGGAGATCACCGCGATCCTCACCCACGAGCGGTCCCATCTGCGGGCCCGGCACGACCTCGTCCTCGAGGCGTTCACCGCCGTCAACGCCGCCTTCCCCACCGTCGTGCGCAGCAAGTCCGCGCTCGGGTCGGTGCAGTTGCTGGTCGAGATGCTGGCCGACGACTCCGCCGTCCGCGCCACCGGACCGACCGCGCTGGCCCGCGCGCTCGTCGCCTGTTCGGGGTCGATCGCCCCCAAGGGCGCCATGGCCGCGGGTGGTCCCAGCACCCTGCTGCGGGTGCAGCGCCTGGCCTCCTCGGAGGCGGGAACCCCGGTGGCTCTCGCCGCCTACGCCGCGTCGGTGGCCATCCTCGTGGTGCCGACCATCGCCGTCGCCGTCCCCTGGCTCACCGAACTGAGCCGGTTGTTCAGCGCCGTGTAGTCACCCAGCTCACATCCCGCCGGGTTCGATAACCGGGTGCCCCGTCGCGTACACTGGTCGACGGTCGCCACTGCGGCCCATCAACACTGAAACGGCACACAGCCCAATTCCCCGCACTTCCGCGAATGGATTGACCAGGTGACATGTGCCCTGGCTCGTCCCTTTGTGCGTGCTGCATGACAGCCCCCGCTCCGCGACGCGCCCTATGCCCGGAGAGGTATTTGCGTGACCAACGCTGTCCAGACGACGTCTGCCCCACTAGAGCAGACCGAGACCGAAACCCCTGACCAGAACGCCACCGTGACGTTCGCCGAGATCGGCCTGCCCGCACCCCTGGTGCAGGCCCTCGCCCGCAACTCCATCACCGTCCCGTCGCCGATCCAGGCGCTGGCCGTCCCCGATGCGCTGGCCGGCACCAACGTCCTCGGCCGCGCACAGACCGGATCGGGCAAGACCCTCGCATTCGGCCTGCCCATGCTCACCCGCCTGTCCCGGCACGAGGACCGGCCCGCACCCAAGCGTCCCCGCGCGCTGGTGCTCGTTCCCACCCGTGAACTCGCGTTCCAGGTGGTCGACTCCCTCAACTCGTACGCCGGGGCCATGGGACTGACCGTCCGCCCCGCCGTCGGCGGCACCCCGTTCAGCAAGCAGGTCGACCAGCTGCGCCGCGGCGTCGACATCCTCGTCGCCACCCCCGGCCGGTTGAACGACCACCTGCGTCAGGGCACCTGCATCCTCGACTCCATCGAGATCACCGCGCTCGACGAGGCCGATCAGATGGCCGACATGGGCTTCCTGCCGGAGGTCCGGGCCATCCTCGGGGAAACCCGGGCCGACGGCCAGCGTCTCCTGTTCTCGGCCACCCTGGACCGTGAGGTGCAGTCGCTGGTCCGCCAGTTCCTGCCCGACCACGTGCAGCATTCCACCGAGGACGGTCGCGCCAGCGTCGACACGATGGAGCACTACGTGCTGCTCGTCGACCGCGGCCAGAAGGACAACGTCCTCGCCGAGATCGGCGCCCGCGACGGCCGCACGATCATGTTCGCCCGCACCAAGCTCGGCTGCGAGGGCATCACCGACCGCCTCCGCGCGGTGGGAATCGCCGCGGAGGCGCTGCACGGCGGCAAGGCGCAGAATCAGCGCACCCGTGTCCTCGAACGGTTCAAGAACGGCCGCACCCCGGTGCTCGTCGCGACGGACGTCGCCGCCCGCGGCATCCACGTCGACGGCATCGACCTGGTCGTGCACGTCGATCCGCCCGCCGACCACAAGGACTACCTGCACCGTGCAGGCCGGACCGCCCGTGCAGGTGAGAAGGGCACCGTCGTCGCGATCGTGCTCCCCAACCAGAAGCGCACGTTCCGCCGCCTGACCGGGATGGCCGGTGTCGACGCCACCGCCGTACCCGTCACCCCCGGCTCGGAGAAGCTGGCCACCATCACCGGCGCCAAGGCGCCCAGCGGAGAACCGGTGCGCGACACCTACTCCCGCGGTGAGCGTGGCGGCGACCGCAAGTTCGGTGACCGCGGACCCCGCCGTGAGGGCGGATACGACGGCGGCGGCTACCGCGGCAATCGCAACGACCGCGGCGACCGTGGTGAGCGCAGCTTCGGCGACCGTCCGTCGGGTGGTCGCAGCTTCGAGGGTCGCGGCCCGCGCCGCGACCAGACCGACAACCGGTCCGGCGGCTACCGCGGCGACCGTCCCCAGCGCGACGGTGACAACCGTGGCGGCGGCTACCGCGGCGACCGGGACAACCGGACGTTCACGGATCGGGCCCCGCGCCGCGACTTCGGCGACCGCGGCGACAGCCACCGCGGAACCGGCGAGCGCAGCTTCGACCGCAGCGCACCCCGCCGCGAGTTCGGCGACAACCGCGGTGCGGCAGGCGGGTTCCGTCGCGACGATCGCCGGGATGACCGCCGTGACGATCGCCGCCCCGCGGCCACGTCGGAGCGTCGCCCCGCGGCGACGACCGGTGGCGGGTTCCGCAGCCGCACGGAGCGTCGCTCGTACGACGGTTTCGACGGCCCGCGGCGTGAGCGCCGCAGCTGATCGATCGCTGATCCGACAACCGAATATCGAAGTGTGAGAGAAGGCCGGCCGTCGCATGTGCGACGGCCGGCCTTCGTATGTTTGGCTTAGGCGGTCGAGCTTTTCGTAGCCGCCGATTTCACTACCGCCGAGCGAGAGGGAATGCTGTATCCATGACTATCGACAACACTGAGGGTGCCCGCGCCCAGATCGGCGTCACGGGACTGGCCGTCATGGGCTCGAACATCGCCCGCAACTTCGCCCGGCACGGTCACACGGTCGCGCTGCACAACCGCAGCATCGCCAAGACCGACGCCCTCATCGAGGAGCACGGCAGCGAGGGCGACTTCGTCCGCACCGAGACGATCGAGGAGTTCGTGGGCGCGCTGCAGAAGCCGCGCCGCGTGCTGATCATGGTCAAGGCCGGCGACCCCACCGACGCCGTCATCGAGGAACTCGCCGCGGCGATGGAGCCCGGTGACATCATCATCGACGGCGGCAACGCCCTGTACACGGACACGATCCGCCGCGAGGCCTCACTGAGGGAGCGGGGCCTGCACTTCGTCGGCGCCGGCATCTCCGGCGGCGAGGAGGGCGCGCTCAACGGTCCGTCGATCATGCCGGGCGGCCCGAAGGAGTCCTACGCGGCCCTCGGCCCGCTGCTCGAGTCGATCGCCGCGCAGGTCGACGGCACCCCCTGCTGCACGCACATCGGCCCCGACGGGTCCGGCCACTTCGTGAAGATGGTGCACAACGGCATCGAGTACGCCGACATGCAGCTCATCGGCGAGGCGTACAACCTGCTCGGGTCCGCCCTCGGCTACGACGCCGGGAAGATCGCCGACGTGTTCACCGACTGGAACGGCGGCGACCTCGAAAGCTACCTCGTCGAGATCACCGCGGAGGTGCTGCGGCAGAAGGACGCGAAGACCGGCAAGCCGCTCGTCGACGTGATCGTCGACGCCGCCGAGCAGAAGGGCACCGGCCGCTGGACCGTCAAGTCCGCGCTCGACCTCGGTGTCCCCGTCACCGGGATCGCCGAGGCCGTGTTCGCCCGCGCGCTGTCCGGGTCCCGCGAGCAGCGCAAGGCCGCGGTCGGGCTGGCGTCCGGCGTCCTCGCCGACAAGCCCACCGATGCCGCCCAGTTCACCGAGGACATCCGGCAGGCCCTGTACGCGTCGAAGGTCGTGGCCTACGCGCAGGGATTCGACCAGATCGCGGCCGGCAGCGCCGAATACGACTGGGACCTGCACCCCGCCGACCTCGCGACCATCTGGCGTGGCGGCTGCATCATCCGCGCCCGGTTCCTCAACCGCATCAAGGAGGCGTACGACGAGAACCCGAAGCTGCCGAGCCTCATCCTGGCCCCGTACTTCCGGGACGCCATCGAGACGGCCATCGACAGCTGGCGCCGGGTGGTCTCCACCGCCACGCTGCTGGGGATCCCGGTGCCGGCGTTCGCGTCGTCGCTGTCCTACTACGACGCCCTGCGCGCGGAGCGGCTGCCCGCGGCCCTGACGCAGGGGCAGCGCGACTTCTTCGGCGCCCACACCTACGAGCGGGTCGACGCGGAGGGCAAGTTCCACACCCTCTGGAGCGGTGACCGCAGCGAAGTGCAGGCCTGAGCCTCGCCGCCTGCCCGTTTCCCCGGCCGTGACGTACCGCGTGTACGTCACGGCCGAGGCGTCGGAGGCCCCACCTCGGAGGCGGTAGCCTTCTCGATATGCCCGACGACGAGTTCTCCTCCCCCGCACCGGTGGGTGAGACGTTCCTCGCGCTCGGTCTCCCCGCGGTGATGACCCACGCCCTCGACCGCAGCGGCATCGGGGCGCCGTTCCCGATCCAGGCGGCCACCATTCCCGACGTCCTCGCGGGCCGCGACGTACTCGGCCGCGCGCCGACCGGGTCCGGGAAGACCCTCGCCTTCGGACTGCCGATGCTCGTGCGACTCAAGGGCGCCGCGAGCAGGCGGGGCTTCCCGCGCGGCATCGTGCTGGTGCCCACCCGTGAACTGGCGATGCAGATCGAGCGGGCGCTGGACGAGCCGGCCCTGTCCGTGGGATTGCGGGTGGCGAACGTCGTCGGCGGGATTCCCATCAAACGTCAGGTCGAGATCCTGTCGCGCGGCGTCGACCTGCTGATCGCGACGCCGGGACGCCTCGCCGATCACGTGGCGCAGGGGTCGGTGTCCCTGGACGACGTGACCGTACTGACGCTCGACGAGGCCGACCACATGGCCGACCTGGGGTTCATGCCGCAGGTCACGACGATCCTCGACAAGACCCCGGCGCATGGTCAGCGGCTGCTGTTCTCGGCGACCCTCGACGGGGAGGTCGACACCCTCGTCCGCCGGTACCTGCGGGACCCGGTCACCCACTCGACGGCGCCGGTCACCGCGTCGGTGAGCACCATGCGCCACCACCTGCTGTTCGTCGACCGGGCCGACAAGAGATCCGTTGTGGCACATATCGGTTCACGTGCGGGGCGGACCCTCATGTTCGTGCGCACCAAGTACGGAGTGGACCGGCTCGCGCAGCAACTCCACGAGGCGGGCATCTCCGCGGGCGCCCTGCACGGCGGCAAGGCGCAGAACAACCGCACCCGCACCCTCGAATCGTTCGCCGACGGCACCACCCCGGTCCTGGTCGCCACCGACGTGGCGGCCCGCGGCATCCACGTCGACGACATCTCGCTCGTCGTCCACGTCGACCCCCCGGCCGACCCCAAGGACTACCTGCACCGCGCGGGCCGCACCGCCCGCGCCGGCGAGTCCGGCGTGGTGGTCACCCTCGTCACCGAGGACGAGCGCGCCGAGGTGGAAAAGCTGACCCGCAAGGCCGGGATCGAGGTGGACGGCGTGCGGGTGCGGCCCGGCGACACGGTGCTGGCCGAGATCACCGGCGCCCGCCGCCCCACCGGGAAGGCGGTCCCCGCGCCCGACACCCGGGCACCGGCGCAGGACACCCCGAAGAAGGGCAGGCAGGCGCACGACACCGGGGGTCGCCCGGCCCGCCGCGGCCGCCCCGGGGACGGCGGAGCACCACGGGCGGGTGCCCGACGCGGCCGGAAACCCGGACCTGCGTCAACTCCGCACGGACACCGCAACCGCGGGGCACACTGAGAGGCATGTCCCTGCCGTTCGCGTCGATCGTGTGCGCGCTGATCGCGGCGTTGCTGTTCGCGTGCGCGTCGGTCGCCCAGCAGAGCGCGGCGTCCGCGGTCCCCGAGGACGCCGCATTGATGACCACCCTGCTGCGCAGTCCCCGCTGGTGGGCCGGCTTCGTCGGGGACGGCGGCGGGTACGCGATGCAGGCGGTGGCGTTGGCGCTCGGATCGGTGCTCGTGGTGCAGCCGCTGCTGGTGACGGCGCTGCTGTTCGCGTTGCCGTTGTCGGCGAAGTTCTCCGGGTACCGGCTCAGCCGCACCACCTGGGCCCTCGCCGTCGCACTGGCCGTCGCGCTCGCAGTCTTCCTGGTGATCGGCGACCCCACCGAGGGCAACATCGACGCCCCGTTCCGCGAATGGGTGGTACCGCTCGGCATCCTCCTCGCCGTGGTGGCGGTCGCGGCCGCCGCGGGGATGTCGAAGATCGACCCCGGATGGCGGGCGCTGCTGCTCGGCGGGGCCGGCGGCATCCTGTACGGGGTGGCGGTCGCGTTCACCAAATACGTCGTCGAACTCGTGCCCCACGGGCTGTGGGCGGTGCTGAGCAGCTGGCAGGCGTGGGCGCTCGTCGCTGCCGGCCTGGTCGGGGTGTACCTGCAGCAGCGCGGCTTCCAGGTGGGACCGCTGTCCGCGTCGCTGCCCGCGCTGACCATCGCCGAACCACTCGCCGCCGTGTTCCTCGGCATGACCGTCCTCGACGAGCGGCTCCGGGTGGCGGGCCCCGGACTGGTGGTGGTCGGCTGCGCGGTCGCGGTGATGCTGGTGGCCACGATCGGACTGTCCAGGTCGCAGGCCCAGCGGACATCCGACACCGCCGCAACTTCCCCGGTATCGTCCTGACATGTGCAGTTCCTCGACGGGCATCGCCCTCCCTATGACCTGACGTACGACGACGTGTTCCTGGTGCCGAACCGCACCGAGGTCACCTCGCGATTCGACGTCGACCTGGCCACCTCGGACGGGTCGGGCACCACCATTCCGATCGTCGTCGCCAACATGACGGCGGTCTCGGGACGGCGCATGGCGGAAACGGTCGCCCGCCGCGGCGGTCTGGTGGTACTCCCCCAGGACCTTCCGGCACCCGCCGTCGCGGAGACCGTGTCGTTCGTCAAGAGCAGGCACCTGGTCGCCGACACCCCGGTCACGCTCGGCCCCGACGCCGCCGTCTCCGACGCCCTGGCGCTGCTGCCGAAGCGGGCGCACGGCGCCGTGGTCGTCGTCGAGAACGACCGCCCCGTCGGCGTCGTCACCGAGGGCTCCTGCACGGACGTCGACCGGTTCGCGCGACTGCGCTCGGTGGCGCTCACCGACTTCGTCACCGCCCCCGACTCCGCGTCGCCGCGGGAGGTGTTCGAACTCCTCGAGGGCAAACACGACTCCCTCGCCGTGATCGTCCACCCCGACGGCACCCTCGCCGGGGTCCTCACCCGCACCGGCGCCATCCGGGACGGCATCTACCAGCCCGCCGTCGACGGCAACGGGAAGCTGCGGGTCGCCGCGGCCGTCGGCGTCAACGGCGACGTCGCCGCGAAGGCCCGCGCCCTCGTGGACGCGGGGGCCGACCTGCTGGTCGTCGACACCGCGCACGGCCACCAGCAGAAGATGATCGACGTCCTCGGCGCACTGAAGAAGGCCGACCTCGGTGTCCCGCTGGTCGCCGGCAACGTCGTGTCCGCCGCCGGCACCCGGGACCTGATCGACGCGGGCGCCGACATCGTGAAGGTCGGGGTCGGACCGGGCGCGATGTGCACCACCCGGATGATGACCGGGGTGGGCAGGCCGCAGTTCTCCGCCGTCGAGGAATGCGCCACGCAGGCCCGCGCGATGGGCGCGCACGTGTGGGCCGACGGAGGCGTCCGTCACCCCCGCGACGTCGCCCTCGCCCTCGCCGCCGGCGCGTCGAACGTGATGATCGGGTCGTGGTTCGCGGGCACCTACGAGTCCCCCGGCGACCTGCGGGTGGACCAGTCCGGCAACGCGTACAAGGAAAGCTTCGGCATGGCCTCCAAGCGTGCGGTCGCGGCGCGCACCGCCACGGACACCGCGTTCGACCGGGCCAGGAAAGGCCTGTTCGAGGAGGGTATCTCGAGTTCCCGGATGCGCCTGGACCCGGAACGCCCCGGCGTCGAGGACCTGATCGACCACATCTGTTCGGGTGTGCGCAGCACCTGCACGTACGCGGGCGCGCGGACGCTCGCCGAACTGCACGAGCGTGCCGTTCTCGGTGTGCAGTCCGCCGCCGGGTTCGCCGAGGGCCGCCCGCTGCCGGCCGGCTGGTGACGACCGCATCCTGATGCGCCGGTGGGTGTCCTGTTCCACGGAACCGGACATCCACCGGTATCATGGGTCGCTCAACCACACCAGTTCTCGGCGCCGGACCCGTCCGGGCCGTCGAGGCCGAACGAGAGGACTCCGGTGCCCGCGGCACCCACACACGAAGCAAGCGCCCCACCCGCCGTCTCCGGGAGTGCCGTCGCCTCCTGCTCCGTGGAATCGGACTCCGATTCCGCCGGTTCGGAGGGCTCCTCTAGCGAGCCGGGTGACAAACCCGGCGACCCCCGTTCCTCAGCTCGGCGGCGATGACACATGGACATCGCGCTCAGCATTCTCGCCCTGCTCGGCTTTCTCGCCCTGACCGCGGGTACCGCGTTGTTCGTGGCAGCCGAGTTCTCCCTCACCGCCCTCGAACGCAGCACCGTCGACTCGCACGCCCGCGACGGTGACCGCCGGGCCCGGCAGGTGCAGCACGCCCACCGCACCCTGTCTTTCCAGCTGTCCGGGGCGCAGCTCGGCATCACCATCACCACGCTGATCACCGGATACCTGTCCGAGCCGGTCCTCGCACGATTCATCACCCCGGTGCTGTCCGCGATCGGGTTCAGTGAATCCGCTGCCGCGGCAACGTCGTTGGTGATCGCCCTCGTCCTCGCGACCTCCTTCTCGATGGTGTTCGGCGAGCTCGTGCCGAAGAACCTCGCCATCGCCCACCCCCTGCCCACGGCACGCGCGACGGCCGGCATGCAGGCGGCGTTCTCGCTCATCTTCAAGTGGGCCATCAACGGGCTCAACGGATCCGCGAACTGGCTGGTGCGACGCCTCGGCATCGAACCGGCCGAGGAACTGCGGTCGGCGCGGTCCCCGCAGGAGCTCGGATCGCTCGTGCGGACGTCCGCGCAGCGCGGCGCCATCGACAAGGGCACGGCGCTGCTGGTGAACCGCTCGTTGCGGTTCGGGGAACGCACCGCGGAGGAACTGATGACCCCGCGCGTGAAGATCGAGACCCTGTCCACCACGGACACCGTCGCCGACCTGATCGACACCGCCTCCCGCACCGGGTTCTCCCGCTTCCCCGTCGTCGACGGGGACCTGGACGACGCCGTCGGCGTCGTCCACATCAAGCATGCGTTCGCGGTGCCCGCCCACCGTCGGCGCACCGCCCGCCTCAACTCGCTCGCCCAGAAGGTCCCGGTGGTGCCCTCCAGCCTGGACGGTGACGCCCTGATGGAGCGGATCCGGTCCGACGGCATGCAGGTCGCGTTCGTCGTCGACGAATACGGCGGCACCGCCGGGATGGTCACCATGGAGGACCTGATCGAGGAGATCGTCGGCGACGTCCGCGACGAGCACGACGAATCCGAGATCGACGTCCAGCGGGTCGGTGACGGCTGGTCCTGCTCCGGGCTCCTCCGGGTGGACGAGGTCTCCGACACCACCGGCTACACCGCACCCGAGGGTGAGTACGAAACCCTCGGCGGACTCGTCCTCACCGAACTCGGGCGGATACCCGACGAGGGCGACGAGGTGGAACTGCCACTGCCCGAGGGCGCGCACGACCCCGGCGGCCGGTGGGTCGCCACCGTCACCCACATGGACGGCCGGCGCATCGACCGGGTGCTGCTCACCCCCAAGCCCGACGAGACCGGCGACACCGACAGCGAGGAGGACGACGATGAGTGACCTCTTCGGTGTGCTGCTCACCTTCGTGCTGCTGGGAGGCAACGCCTTCTTCGTCGGCGCCGAGTTCGCGCTGATCTCGGCCCGCCGCGACCGGCTCGAGGCCCTCGAGTCGCAGGGCAAGAAACGCGCCCGCACCGTGATCACGGCGGGCGAGAACCTGTCGCTGATGCTCGCGGCCGCGCAGCTCGGCATCACCATCTGCTCGATCCTGCTCGGCAAGGTCGCCGAACCGGCGATCGCGCATCTCCTCGAGGTCCCGCTCCACGCGGTCGGCCTGCCCGCCGGGCTGCTGCACCCGGTGGCGTTCACGATCTCGCTGGCGCTGGTCGTGGTGCTGCACATCCTGCTGGGTGAAATGGTGCCGAAGAACATCGCGCTCGCGGGCCCGGAGCGGACGGCCATGCTGCTGGTCCCGTTGCACCTGCTGTTCATCAAGCTGGCCCGCCCGCTGATCTCCTTCTACAACCTGTGCGCCAACCTGACGCTGCGGTTGCTGCGGGTGGAGCCGAAGGACGAACTCGACGTCACCGTGTCGGCGGTGGAACTGTCCGAGATGATCGGCGAGTCCCGGTCCGAGGGACTGATCGACGCGGAAGAACACCGTCGGCTCACCCAGGCGCTGGAGACCACCGACCGCACGGTCAGCGAGGTGATGATCCCGCTCGACGAGGCCCGGACCATCCCGCTGTCGGACGGCGGCACCCGGCTCGGCGCCATCGAGGAGGCCGTCGTCGAGACCGGGTACTCCCGGTACCCGGTGCGCGCCGACGACGGCTCACTGGTCGGGTACCTGCACCTCAAGGACGTGCTCGACGACATCCTCGACGAGGAGGCCGGACCCGACACCGTCATCCCGCGGTCGGACATCCGTCCGCTGCCGTGCATGTCGACGACCACCCCGCTCGCGGAGGCCCTGGCGAGTCTGCGGCGCGCCAGCTCGCACCTGGGGGCGGCGGCGGACGCGTCCGGGCAGATCGTCGGCATCGTCGCCCTCGAGGACCTCGTCGAGGAATACGTGGGCACCGTCCGCGACGGCACCCACCGCGTCAACGGCGTCAATCCGGGACAGCGAACGAGCTGATCGGATGGACGTTCTGGATGCGTCGGAGTGGATCCCTCGCCGCGACCGGCACCGGGCGAGGGTGTCCGCGCTGATCGGACCGCACCTGGAGCGCCGGGAACGCGGCGAGACCCACCCGGTGATCGACTTCCTCTTCACCTATTACAGCTATCGGCCGAATCAGCTGCTGCGCTGGCACCCCGGGTGGGGAACGGTCCTCGCCGGCGGGCAGGAGTACGCCGAACTCCGCGGGTATCACCGCACCGACGCCGGCGTCACCGTCGACCCGGAATTCCTGCAGCGCCGCTCGGACACGGTCGCCTTCACCGCACGACTGATGGAGGCGACCGCCGGGCGTCCCACCCACCTGGCCTGCTTCGGGCTGCACGAGTGGGCGATGGTCTACCGATCGGACGAGGTTCGGCACGGCAGCGTCCCGCTGCGGCTCGGGCCGGGCGGCACCGACTCCGTCGTGGAGTCGCTGAACCTGCGGTGCACCCATTACGACGCGTTTCGGTTCTTCACCCCCGCCGCCGAACCGCGGAACAGTGAGCCGTTGACCCGCGACGACCAGCTCGGGCGGGAACAGCCCGGGTGCCTGCACGCGTCCATGGATTTGTACAAGTTCTGCTACAAGCTGGCGCCGATGATCGACTCGGACCTGACCGTCGACTGCTTCGAGCTGGCGCTCGCCGCACGGGAACTCGACATGCGGGCCAGCCCGTACGACCTCACCGCCTACGGGTACACCCCGATCCCGATCGAGACCCCGCACGGCCGCGCCGAGTACGTCCGGGAGCAGTCGGCGCTGGCCGACCGCGCCGCACCGCTTCGTGCCGCGTTGCGCGACCGGTGCAACCGGTTGCTCGCTACCGTGAGCCCATGACTCTCACGGGTTACGACCGCGACTGTGCCGAGATCGTCACGCAGACCGAACTGCCGGCCGCCACCATCGACGGCGCGGACATGACGGTGCCGGTGCCCGGATGATCCCCACCGTGATCGACTACGGCGACCCCGGCGACTACCTGGCGGCCCGCCTCCCCGTGCTCTCGTTGGCGGCGGGTTCGGTGGCGGCGCTCACCGGCGCCGTCGACCGGTTCGACAGCGCGCACGGCCGTGACCCCCGGTCGCGGCGGCTCGATCCCGAGCGGATCGCCGCCTCGTTCGCGAGCGACCGGCTGCTGCGGGTCTCGGGGGCCCCGGTGTCCGGTTTCGCGGAGCTGTCGGGGTTTTTTGCGGCGTCGGACGGCTGGGTGCGGACCCACGCCAACTACCCGCATCACCGCACGAGACTGCTGGCGGCACTCGACCTCTCGGACGACGCCGGCCGCGACGCGGTGGCCGCCCGGATCGGGCGCCTGACCGCCGCCGACGTCGAGGACCGTGCCGCCGTGGCGCAGGCCGTCGCCGTGCGCGTGCGGACCGCGGCGGAGTGGGCGGCGAGCGCGCAGGGTGCGGCCGCGGCGTCCGGCGACCTCGTGTCCACCGTCGTGCACGCCGAGAGCTGCCGTCCGCGAACACAGCACCGCTCTCACCGGGAACCCGACCGGGGGCCGTTGGCGGGGGTGAAGGTCCTCGACCTGACCCGGGTGATCGCCGGCCCCGTCGCCACCCGCACGCTGGCGCTGCTCGGCGCCGACGTGCTGCGGATCGATCCGCCGTCGATTCCCGAGATCGTCGTGCAGCACCTCGACACCGGGCAGGGCAAGCGGACCGCGCTGCTCGATGTGCGGTCCGCGGACGGCAAGCTTGTGTGGCACAGCCTGCTCGCCGAGGCCGATGTCGTCGTCACCGGGTACCGTCCGGGCGCGCTGGACGGGCTGCTCGACGACGCCCCCGACCATCTGGTGCGGGGACGGGTGTGCGCGTGGGGCGGCTCCGGACCGTGGGCGGACCGCCGCGGCTTCGACAGCATCGTCCAGGCGGCGTCGGGGATCGCGACGATCGAGGGCGGCGATAACACCCCGGGCGCGCTGCCCGCGCAGGCACTCGATCACGCCACCGGTTATCTGCTCGCCGCCGGCGTCGTCGACGCCCTCGCCGCGACGCACGTCGATGGACGCGGCCGCTCGGTCGACGTGTCCCTCGCCCGTACCGGCGCGTGGCTGCTGACCGCGGACGGCCGATCCGAGGACCCGCTGCCGCCCGCGGTGCCCGGGCCCCGGTGCCTCACCGCGCACGGCGACCTGGTGACCGCCCGTCCCGCCCTGGCCGAATTCGACGACTACCCGTTCCCGGCCCGGCCCTGGGGCGGCGACGCCCCCTCCTGGTCCGGGGTCAGCCCATCGCCGTGAACCGTGCGCTCGGTTCCCCGCTCAGATGTCCCGGCGGCAACCGGCGACCGCACAGCACGAGGAGCAGGTCCTGGGCGGAACCGCGCAGCGGCGCACCCGCACCGAAGGTCCAGGGGTGATCGTCCGCGGTCAGCTGCACTCCCGTCAGGTCGGTGCCGAAGTACTTGACGTGCTTCGGGCCGACGCCGCCGAGGACCCGGTCGAGGCGGTCGTCCGGGACCCGCCTGCCCAGGCCGAGCGCCACCGACACGTCGAGACCGTGGATGACGTCGTGGGACAGTGCCCCCTCGAAGCCGCCGCCCGGCGGCTTCCACGGGTGCGCGACGTTCTCCTCCAGCGTGTGCAGCAGCGCGTCGGCGGTCAGGGTCCGTGCGTCCTCGCGGGCCTGCGTGTCCGACATCCGGTTGAAGTTGCCGCGCGCCTTCACCATCTTCAGCAGGATCCGCGGCGTCGACAGGCGGTACGGCATGGTGATGTGCGCGATCACCTCCCGGCTGCGCCACCCCGTGCACAGCGACGGCGCGTCCCATTGCTCCGGCGTCAGTCCCGCCAGCATCGACGCCAGGTCGCGCCGCTCCCCTGCGACCCAGTCCGGTGCCGTGTTCCGTGTCATGTCCGTCTCCTCCGGTCGCCGTGTCGTGCCCTACGTAGGCAGACCGTGCCCGCCGGCGAAACTCATCGCGCAGCCGTGAAGAATGGTCGGGTGAGCACACACGACTACACGCTGACGGTCACCTGGACCGGGAACCGCGGAGACGGCACCACCCGACCGGACGGCTACGACCGGGACCACGTGGTGTCGGCGCCCGGCAAACCCGACATGCAGGGCAGCTCCGACCCGTCGTTCCTCGGCGACCCGACGCGGTGGAACCCCGAGGAGTTGCTGGTCGCGTCGCTGTCGCAGTGCCACATGCTCTGGTATCTGGGCCTGTCCGCCGCGGCCGGCGTGGTCGTCGTCGACTACCGCGACGAGCCGACCGGGACCATGTCCGAACACCCCGGCGGTGCAGGCGAATTCACCGAGGTCGTGCTGGCGCCCGTCGTGACCGTCGCCGACGGGTCGATGGCCGCGCGCGCCGAACAGCTGCACACCCGCGCACACGAGAAGTGTTTCATCGCCCGGTCGGTCAACTTCCCGGTCCGGCACCGTCCCGCGGTGCGCGTCGCATGAGCGCCCCGGCCCACCGGCTGATCGTGGACGTCGACACCGGCATCGACGACTCCCTCGCCCTGCTGTACCTGCTGGCCAGCCCGGAGGCCGAGATCGCCGGCATCGCCAGCACCGCCGGCAACGTGCCCGTCGAGCAGGTCGCGGCGAACAACCTGAACTGGCTCGCCCTGTGCGGCGCACCCGACATCGAGGTGGCGCTCGGCGCCCGGGTGCCGCTGGACTGCCCGCTGCGCACCACCGAGGACACGCACGGGCCCCAGGGCATCGGGTACGCCGTCCTCCCCCCGTCCGGGCGGTCGCTGTCGGAGCGGGACGCCACCGCCCTGTGGGTCGACCTGGTCCGCGCCCACCCCGGCGAGCTGACCGGGCTGGTGACGGGGCCGCTGACGAACCTGGCCCTCGCGATCCGCGAGGAACCCGCGCTGCCCCGGTTGCTGCGGCGCCTGGTCGTGATGGGCGGGGCGTTCAACCACCCCGGCAACACCACCCCCACCAGCGAATGGAACGTGTCGGTGGATCCGGAGGCCGCCAAGGAGGTGTTCGACGCGTTCTCCGGGCTGCCGGCGGGCAGGCGCCCGATCCTGTGCGGGCTGGACGTCACCGAAACGATCGAGATGACACCGGACCACGTCCGGCGGCTGGCGGAGGCGGCGGGCAGCACACCCGCCGAGATCATCTCCCCCGACGACGGGCCGCAGGTGCGCTCGACCGCGTCCAACCCGGTGATCCGGCACCTGTCCGACGCCATCCGCTTCTACATGGACTTTCACCGCACCCACGACCAGGGTTTCCTGGCGCACATGCACGACCCGTTCGCGGCGGCGGTGGCGTTGAACCCGGCGATCACAAGGACCCGTCCGGCCACCGTCGACGTCGAACTGCACGGCCGGCTCACCCGGGGCACCACGGTCGCCGACTGGGTGGGGCACTGGAACCGGGAACCCAACGTCGACATCGCGGTGCGCACCGACCCGGCCGCGTTCTTCGACGATCTCGTCGACCGGGTCGGGCGCTTCGCGAAATCAGTCGGCTGACGCGTCCGGGCCGTCGAACGCGTCGAGGATCTCGGCGGCGGCCAGCGCCGCCGTCAGGGAACCGTCCCGCACCCGCTGTTCGACCTCGCCGCGGATCGCCTTGACCCGGGTGTTGGACGCGAGCCGTCGCAGCAGCTGATCGTGGACCATCGTCCACGTCCAGTCCACCTGCTGGCGGCGCCGGTTCTCCTCGAACTGCCCGGCCGCGGTCAGCACCTCACGATGCCGGCAGACGGTGTCCCAGAAGTCCTCGAGACCGACGCCCTCGAGGCCGCTCATCGTGATCACCGGCGGCGTCCAGACGGCGTCGTGCGGGTAGATCAGCCGCAGCGCACCCGCGAGTTCCCGGGCGGCGCCCTTCGCCTCCCGCTCGTGCTTGCCGTCCGCCTTGTTCACGGCGACGAGGTCGGCGAGTTCGAGGACACCCTTCTTGATGCCCTGCAACTGGTCGCCGGTGCGGGCCAGGGTGAGGAAGCAGAAGCAGTCCACCATGTTCGCGACCGTCACCTCGGACTGCCCGACACCCACCGTCTCGACGAGGATCACGTCGAATCCGGCGGCCTCGAGCAGCACGATCGTCTCGCGGGTCGCCTTCGCGACCCCGCCGAGGGTGCCCGACGTCGGCGACGGCCGGATGTAGGCGTCCTTCTCGACGGTCAGTCGCGCCATCCGCGTCTTGTCACCGAGGATCGACCCGCCCGTGCGCGTCGACGACGGGTCGACGGCCAGGACCGCCACCCGGTGCCCCTTGCCGATCAGGTGCATCCCGAGCGCGTCGATGAACGTGGACTTCCCGACGCCGGGCACACCGGTGATACCCACCCGGTGTGCCTTCCCCGACTCCGGCAGCAACTCGAGCAGCAGCCGCTGCGCCGCCTCACGGTGATCGGTCCGGGTGGACTCGACCAGGGTGATGGCCTTCGCCAGGCCGGCGCGCTGATTGGCGCGCACGGCCTGGGCGAGGGCATCGATGTCGACTGGAGGGCGCCCCATGCTATTCCGGGGTGCCCGTCAGGTCGTGGCCGAGCTGCGCGGCCAGCTTCTCGAGCAGACCGCTGGCTGCGTCCGCGATGACCGTCCCGGGCGGGAAGATCGCGGCGGCACCCGCCTCGTACAGTTCGGCGAAGTCGCCGGGCGGGATGACGCCGCCGACCACGATCATGATGTCGGGACGTCCCACCGCCGCGAGGGCTTCCCGGAGCGCAGGCACCAGCGTGAGGTGGCCTGCAGCCAACGACGACACACCGACGACGTGGACGTCGTTGTCGGCCGCCTGGTTGGCGACCTCTTCCGGGGTCTGGAACAGCGGTCCCACGTCCACGTCGAATCCGATGTCCGCGAAGGCCGTGGCGATCACCTTCTGCCCGCGGTCGTGGCCGTCCTGCCCCATCTTGGCGATGAGGACACGGGGACGCCGACCCTCCTCCTCCGCGAACTTCTCGACGAGTTCCGTTGCCTTGCTGATGTTGTCGACCTTTCCGGCCTCGTCCCGGTACACCCCGCTGATGGTCCGGATCTCGGCCTGGTGACGCCCGTACACCTTCTCGAGCGCCTCGGAGATCTCCCCGACCGTCGCCTTCGCGCGGGCCGCGTCGATCGCCAGGGCCAGCAGGTTGTTCTCCATCGAGACATGACCTGTCGCTTCGCTCGCCCCGGCCTCGGTGGTGGCCGCGGCGCGGCTCAACTCGGCGAGCGCCGCCTCGACGGCGTCCGAGTCGCGGTCGGCGCGCAGCCGGTCCAGCTTCTCGAGCTGCTCCTTGCGGACCCGCGAGTTCTCGACCTTGAGGACCTCGATCTCGTCGGCCTCGTCCGGCACGTACTTGTTGACGCCGACCAGCGGCTGCCTGCCGGAGTCGATGCGGGCCTGCGTGCGGGCCGCGGCCTCCTCGATGCGCAGCTTCGGGATGCCCTCGCTGATCGCCTGCGCCATGCCGCCGGCCTCTTCGACCTCGGCGATGTGCGCGCGGGCCCGGTTGGCCAGCTGGTGGGTGAGCCACTCGACGTAGTGCGATCCGCCCCAGGGGTCGATGGGACGGACGGTCCCCGACTCCTGCTGCAGCAGCAGCTGGGTGTTGCGGGCGATGCGGGCGGAGAAGTCCGTCGGCAGGGCGAGGGCCTCGTCGAGCGCGTTGGTGTGCAGCGACTGGGTGTGCCCCTGCGTCGCCGCCATCGCCTCGACGCACGTGCGGGCCACGTTGTTGTAGACGTCCTGCGCGGTCAGCGACCAGCCCGACGTCTGCGAGTGGGTGCGCAGCGACAACGATTTCGCGGACTTCGGCTCGAACTTCGCGACCAGTTCACTCCACAGCAGGCGACCCGCCCGCAGCTTCGCGACCTCCATGAAGAAGTTCATGCCGATCGCCCAGAAGAACGACAACCGGGGCGCGAACTTGTCGATCTCCATGCCGGCGTCGAGGCCGGCGCGGATGTACTCCACACCGTCCGCGAGGGTGTACGCCAGCTCCAGGTCGGCGGTGGCCCCGGCCTCCTGGATGTGGTACCCGGAGATGGAGATCGAGTTGAACTTCGGCATCTTCGCGCTGGTATACGCGAAGATGTCGGAGATGATCCGCATCGACGGCTTCGGCGGATAGATGTAGGTGTTGCGGACCATGAACTCCTTCAGAATGTCGTTCTGAATGGTTCCGGCCAGCTGCTCCGGGGCGACACCCTGCTCCTCGGCGGCCACAACGTACAGCGCCAGGATCGGCAGCACCGCACCGTTCATGGTCATCGACACGCTGACGCTGTCGAGCGGGATGTGGTCGAACAGCTGACGCATGTCCAGGATCGAGTCGATCGCCACCCCGGCCATGCCCACGTCACCCTGCACCCGCGGATGGTCGGAGTCGTAGCCGCGGTGCGTCGCCAGGTCGAACGCCACCGACAGACCCTTCTGCCCGGCCGCGAGGTTGCGGCGGTAGAAGGCGTTGGATTCGGCGGCGGTGGAGAAGCCCGCGTACTGCCGGATCGTCCACGGCTGGTTCACGTACATGGTGGGGTACGGGCCGCGCAGGAACGGTGCGGCGCCCGGGAAACTGCCCACCGGGTAGCCCTCGGCCTCGGCGGCGTCGCGGTCGGCCTTGGTGAACACCGGTTTGACGTCGATGCCCTCGGGGGTGGACCACACCACCTGTTCCGGGCTGTAGTGGTTCGCGGCCGCGGCGGCCGCGATCAGCTCCTCCGTCTGCTCCGGCGTGGGGGCGGACGGCTGCGGAAACTGCGGATCTTCCAGTGGCACTTCGGCGAAGCTGCCGATCGCGTGCTTGACCTCGCGAGTAGTCACTTCTTGCTCCCTGTGTCGCCCGAGGAGTCGCTCGAGCTCTCGATGGTGTCGAGCAGGCCGGACAGGACCGAGACTGCGTCGATACGGGCGGTGACGAATCCGTCGGGCCGGGCGGAGCTGTCCGCGTCGGCGACGACCTTCTCCGGGCCGGCGAGCAGCACGGTGCCGACACCGGCCGCGCGCAGTTCCTCCACCGCGGCGGTGGCTTCGGCGGCGTACCGCTTATCGGTACCGCAGATCACCGCGATACCGGCGCCGGAGTCCTTCGCGGCGGCGGCGATGCTGCCGTCACCGACCGCGAGCGGACCGGGGTTGCGGGCCTCGATGCCGCCCGACGCCAGCAGGTTCGCGGCGAACGTGGTCCGCACGTTGTGCTCGGCGACGGGGCCGAGCGGGGCCAGGAACACGGCGGGTCGCGCACCGTGCGCCGCCAGGTAGGCGTCGGAGCGGTCCCGTAACGCCTCGAACGCGGCGGCGTACCGGGCGACGCTGCCGGTCTCGGCGGCGCCCGCGGGCAGCGGTGCTTCCGCGAGGTTCGGGAACTCGTTGACCCCGGTGACGGTGGTCTTGCGGTGCGCGATGTCCGACTCACGCTGGGCGCGGGTGGCCGCGATGCGTTCGGAGATCAGGCCGGCGTCGAGCGCGGCGAGGTAGCCACCTGCCGCCTCGATCTGCTGGAAGAACTCCCACGCCTTGGCCGCCACCTGCTGGGTGAGGTCCTCGACGTACCACGACCCGGACGCCGGGTCGAGCACCCGGCCGAGGTGCGATTCCTCGAGCAGCAGCAGTTGGGTGTTGCGGGCGATGCGGGCGGCGAAGGTCTTCGACACACCCAGCGCCCCGGCGGGCAGTGCGGCGTCGAACGGCAGCACCGTGACGGCGTCCGCGCCGCCGACGCCGGCACCGAACGCGGCGAGCGTCGTGCGGAGCATGTTCACCCACGGATCGCGTTGCGCCATCATCGCGGCCGAGGTGACCGCGTGCTGGGGGGCGCCGCCGAAGTCGGACGCGCCGCAGACCTGGGCGATCCGCGCCCACACCAGCCGCGCCGCCCGGAACTTGGCGATGGTCTGGAACTGGTCGTCGGTGGCCGAGAACCGGAAGCCGAGCTGCCCGAGCGCCTGCCCGATGGTCAGGCCGCTCTCGGTGAGCGCCCGCAGGTATTCGAGGCCCGCCGCGATCGCCGCGCCGAGTTCCTCGGCGTCGGACGCGCCGGCGTTGTGAAATGCGGTGCCGTCCACGGCGATTGCCCGCACACTCTCCGAGCGCGCCGCGGCCTCGGCCGCGAGGGCCACCGCGTCGCCGAGTGCCACGTCGGCGGCACCGGAGAACGCGCTCGTGAGCGGGGCGGTCCCGAGGTCGACGCGGACCGCGGTGCGGTCGGTGACCCCGTCCCCAGCGGCGGCACGCGCGTCGAGCAGCGCGAACAGTGCCTGCGCCGCGAGCGGTGCGTCCGTTCCGGCGTCGAGGGTGAGCGGTGCCAGGTCGAGGAGCACCCCGTCGAGCGCCGTCTCCAGCGACCGGACCGGAAGGTCGGCGCCGCCGACGGCGAGCCACAGCGCGCTGACACCGTTCTCCAGGGAGTCGAGGACGGCGCGGTTGACGTCCGACGCGTCCGCGCCCTCGCCGAAGCGGGCGCTGACCAGCCAGCCCGCGTTCACGTCCCGGGTGGCGTCCGCGCCGCGCACGTAGGGGAAGGTGCCGGGCAGGGGCTGCTCCGGACGCTCGTCGCGCGGGCTGTACAGCGGCGCGACGGTGACACCGTCGTAGGTGACGGTCTCGAGGAGCTTCTGGGGTTCCGGACCGAGTTCCGCGGCGTCGATCCGACGCGACTTCGCGAGGACTCCGGCCACGGAGTGCTGCCAGTCGGCGTACGCCCGCGCAGCTTCCTCGGCTTCTGAAGCTAATGACACGGTGTCGGCTTCCTCTCCCTGATGAGCGATCGATCAATACATTGTGTGACTGTGATGCTAGCCGCAGTTCGGCGACCCCTATCGTGAGGATCACCACACGATGCATAACCTCAGGTCATGAGCATTGCGCAGGAACCGGTGGTCACCGATCGCACCGCCACGCAGCGGTTGTTCGGTCTCGGCGCGCCGACCCGGGACGTCGACGACCGCGGCGAACCACTCAATCGTATGAGCATGGACATCGGTGCGCTCGCCTCGAACACCGCCCGCACCCCCTACGGCGGCGTCCTCGCCGTGCTGCTCGACGATCTCCTCGGATTCACCGTGTGGGACCGGCGCGGAGCACGCGACGGCCTGGTCACGGCCGAATTGTCGGTGGACGTCCTCACACCCCGGCGGTGGCAGGGGCCGACGCTGCGGGCGGAGAGCCGGCTCCTCGCGCTCACCGCCGACGGCGGCACCTCGACCGCCCGCGTCCACGACTCGGCGGGCACCCTCATCGCCACCGGCACCCTGTGGGGCAACTTCGTGGACCTGCCGGCACCGGCGGCGGCCGGGTCGGCCCTGCCCGACTTCCCGGAACCGGGGGTCGCGCCGCTCGACTGGATCGGCGGGCGGATCGAGGACGGACCCGACGTGCGGGTCGTGGTGCCGGCCAACCCGCTGATCGCGAACAAACTCGGGTTCATGCACGGCGGCGTCCAGGCATGCGCGATGGACCTCGCGGCGAACGCGGCCCTGAGCCGGGCCGGCGCGGACACGGACACGGCGTCCGCGCGGATCAACTACTTCCGCCCGATTCCTCTCGACCGCGACACGACGTTCACCGCGGACGTGGTCAGGGCGGGCCGCTCGGTGGCGGTGGCCCGGGTGGCCGGGACGTCGGGCGGGCGGATCTGCGTCGAGGCGACCGTGACGGGTCGCCGCCGCCCGTCCTGACCCGCCGCTCGCGGCGCCCCGCACCGGTCACCCGGGTAGCCTGGTGCCCTGTGAAGAGACGCCTCGGGGACCGCAGGGTGATCGGCGTCGCAGTACTGGCAGTCGCGCTGGTCGTCGTGGCGCTGCTGGCCCCGCACCCGTCCGTGCTGCAGGTGCGGGAATGGGCGCGATCCGTCGGGCCGGCTTTTCCGCTCGTCTTCTTCGCCGTGCACGCGGTGGTGACGGTGTTCCCGTTCCCCCGCACGGTGTTCACGCTGAGTGCCGGCCTGCTGTTCGGTGCGTGGCTGGGCATCGCGATCGCGATGCTGGCGTCGACGGTCAGTGCCGTACTCGCCCTCTACCTGGTGCGCGCCGTCGGCCGGGACGTGGTGTGGCAGCGGATCTCCAATCCGACGATCCGCCGGGTGGACGAGCGGATCGCCCGGCGCGGTTGGCTCGCCGTCGGGTCGCTGCGCCTGATCGCGTTCGTCCCGTTCTCGGTGGTGAACTACTGCGCCGGGGTGTCCTCGATCCGGTTGGTCCCGTACGTGCTGGCCACCGTGGTCGGTGTGCTGCCGGGGACCGTCGGCATCGTCGTTCTCGGCGACGCCCTCACCGGGGAGACGAAGCCGGGCCTTCTCATGCTGTCCGCGGTGTGCATCGTCGTCGGAATCGCCGGGCTGGTGGTCGATTCCCGGCGGCCGCTGGACGGTTCAGGCGACGCGATGCCGGACGGGGCCGTGGACCGCCCCGCCGAGGACGAGTCAATCGCGCAGCCTTGAACCAGGAAAGTCAAGCTTTGAGTCTTGACATCGTGGTATCCAGTTTCTAACCTTGACCCATGTTCGTGTTGACGGTCGACCAGCGCGGAAGCCGCCGCGACGTCGACCGCGTCGCGCAACTCCTCACCGAATTCGCGCACCGCGACCTCGTCCGCCCGTTCCAGCGGACCGCCGGCGACGAGGTCCAGGCCGTGGTCGCGGACCCGGCCACCGTCGTCGACCTCGCACTCGACCTCGTCGGACGCGAACACTGGAGCATCGGCATCGGCGCCGGCCCCGTCGAAGAACCCCTCCCCGCCGAGACCCGGGCCGGGCGCGGCCCCGCGTTCGAATCCGCACGGGTCGCCGTCGACCGCGCCAAGAACGCCCCCGGCCGGGTGGCCGTCGAAGGCTCCGACCCCGACGGCGCCGCCGACGCCGACACCGCCCTCACCCTCGTCGCGATCCTCGTCGCGCGCCGCACCGAGGAGGGCCGCGAGGCCGTCGAACAGATGCGGCACGGCTCCACCCAGACCGAGGCGGCCCGCGCGCTGGGCATCAGCAAGCAGGCGGTCTCCCAACGACTCTCCACCGCCGGCTGGCACGTCGAGACCGCCGGACGACGACTGGCCGAACGACTCCTACGCAAGGCGGACACGTGACGACCCTCGCACTCATCGCCCTCGGCGTCGCCGCCGTCGCACCGCTTGCCCTCGCGGCGCCCCGCAGCCCCCGCTGGATGTCGCAGTGGGCGGCACCGATCGTGGTCGCGCTCGCCCTGGCCGTCGCCGCGCTCGCCGCCTCCGCCACCACCCCGGTCACGGGCTTCGCGCTCGCCGCGACCCTCGTCCTGTGCGTCGCGGCCGCCGCCACCGGCGGGGCGCCCCTCGTGCTCGCCGCGTTCCGGATCGCGCGCCGCCAGCCCGACGCCGGTTCCGACCCGCGGCCGGACGCCGGGCCGCTGCGCGGAGGACGGATCATCGGACTCCTCGAGCGTGCCGCCGTCGCGGTGGCGATCCTCGCGGCCTGGCCGGAGGGCATCGCCGTCGTCCTGGCGGTCAAGGGACTGGCCCGCTACCCCGAACTGCGCGAACCGCACGCGTCGGAACAATTCATCATCGGCACGTTCACCAGCGTGCTCTGGGCGATCGCGGTGTGCGGGACGGGACGCGCCCTCATCACGTAAGCCGTTCCCGGCGGCATCCACCGGTGCAGGACCGTCACCCCAGGGGTGCGCAGAACCAGCCCTCGGGGTGGTGGGATCCCTCCTCGACGCGGACGAGAGTCGTACTCGTCCGCATCGAGGGAGAAAAGTTTCGTGCCTACCGATTTCGTGTCCCACGTCCGCGCCCAGGTCGCCGTCTACGGCGACGACCGGTCTTACACCTACCACCGTGAGGTCGGCCGGGAACTCGTCGCCGAGGAAGTGACCTACCGCGACCTGGATCGCGACGCCCGCGCACTGGCGGTGTGGCTGTCGACCCGGCCCGAGGCCGAACATCCGGTGATGCTGCTGTACGTCGACGGAATCGACTTCCTCCGCGCGTTTCTCGGGTGCCTCTACGCCGGGGTGGTCGCCGTCCCCGCGCCCGTCCCGCACGACGCGCGCAGCATGCAGCGCGTCGCCACGATGTTCGATGACGCCGACGTGCGCCTCGTCCTCACCACCGCCGCGGTCGCCGAGCCGCTCGACACCTGGATCCGCGACTCCGGGCTCGCCGCCACGGTCTCCGTCGCCGCCACCGACACCACCGAACCGGGTGATCCCGACGACTGGCGGCTCCCGGACCTGCACGGCGACACCCTGGCGTTCCTCCAGTACACCTCCGGTTCCACCAGTGAGCCGAAGGGCGTGATGGTGACCCACGGGAACCTGCTGCACAACGCCGCGGCCATGACCCTCGCCAACGGTGCGGACGACACTTTGACCGGCGCCGGCTGGCTCCCGCACTTCCACGACATGGGGCTGATCGGGATGCTGCTGCTGCCGCTCTACGTCGGCGGCAATCTCGTGTTCATGTCGCCGATGGCCTTCCTCAAGCGCCCGGTGCGATGGCTGCAGCTGATCGACCGGTACCGCGCCGACATGACCCTCGGCCCGAACTTCGCGTACGACCTCGTCGCCCGCCGGATCTCCGACGACCAACTGGCCGGGCTGGATCTCTCCTCGGTGCGGGTCGCGCTGAACGGGGCCGAACCCATCCGGCCACGCACCCTCGACGCCGTCACCGACCGGCTCGCACCCTTCGGCTTCCCGGCGGGCGCGTTCCTGACCGCGTACGGGATGGCCGAGGTGACCCTGCTCGCCACCGCGAGCGAGGTGGGCTGCGCCCCAAGGTATCTCGACGTCGACGCCGCCGCGCTGGAGCGCCACGAGCTCACCCCGCGGGTCGGCGGTGTCCGGCTGGTCGGCAGCGGCCGGCCGTTCGGGTGCGACATCCGCATCGTCGACCCGCACACCGGCCGGGAGCTGCCGCACGGCCGGGTCGGGGAGATCTGGATCTCCGGTGGCAGCGTCGCCGCCGGTTACTGGAACCGGCCGGACGAGACCGAGCAGAAGTTCCGCGCCACCCTCGCCGGCGACGGACCGTACCTGCGCACCGGTGACCTCGGGGTGACCGACGACGACGGTCACCTCTACGTCACCGGCCGCCTGAAGGACCTGCTGATCGTCAACGGCCGCAACCTGTACCCGCAGGACATCGAGGAGGCCGTCCGGGACCTGCACCCGGCGCTCACCGGTGCCACCGGGGTGGTGCTGTCGATGGATACCGGGCAGCACGAGCGGCTGCTGGTGATCCACGAGGTCAAGACCGCGCTGATCGACGACCTGACGCTGCCCGGCCTCGCACGCCGGATCCGGCTCGCCGTCTCCCGCGACTTCGACGTCCACGCCCCGAGTGTGGTGCTCGTCGACCGGCACGGGGTGCACCGCACCACGAGCGGGAAGGTCCAGCGCAGATCGATGCGCGCGTCGTTCCTGCAGTCCCGCGTCGACGCGGTGCTGCACGAGGAGATCGACCCGGCGGTGCAACGCCTCCGGACCACCGCCGTCGCAGCACCCGCCTGACCCCCGATCACCGACCAGGAGAGAACACCCATGCGTATCCCCGAACAGAGCACCCCGCGCGACCACGCACCCGTCATCGACTGGCTCGCCGGCAGGGTGGCCTTCCACACCGAACAACCGGTGCGCGAGGTCGACCCCCACCTGCCCCTCGCCGAACTGGGAATCGAATCGGTGTCCGCGGTGAGCCTGTGCGGCGAGATCGAGGACCGCTGGGACCTCGAACTCGATCCCACCGTGGTGTTCGAGTATCCGACCATCGCCGAAATGGCCGTCTTCGTCGTCGGCGAGGCCGCAGCCCGGTACCGGACGGCCTCATGACCGACGTCGCCGTCGTCGGCCTCGACTGCCGCTTCCCGCAGGCACCCGACGCCGACGCGCTGTGGGCGCTGCTGATGGGCGGCGGCGACGGAATCACCGATGTCCCCGCCTCGAGATGGAACGCGGACGACGTCTTCGACGCCGCCGGTGGTCCCGGCGCGGTCAACAACCGCAACGGCGGATTCCTCACCGACGCCGACGCGTTCGACCACGAATTCTTCGGCATCGCGCCCCGCGAGGCCGCGGCGATGGACCCACAACAGCGGCTGCTGCTGCAGGCGGCGTGGCGTGCGCTCGAGGACGCCGCCCTGGACCCGCGGGCGCAGGCCGGGTCGAACACCGGCGTGTACGTGGGCGTCATGGCCAACGAGTGGAATCTCCAGATGCGTGACATCTCGCGTATCACCCCCCAACTCGGCAGCGGCAACGGCTATTTCATGACCGCCAACCGGGTGTCCTATCACCTGAACCTGCAGGGCCCGAGCATGGCGATCGACACGGCCTGCTCGTCGTCCCTCGTCGCCGTCCATCTCGCCTGCGCGGCGCTGCGGTCCGGGGAATGCGATCAGGCCCTCGCCGGGGGCGTCAACCTCACCCTGACCCCCACGGTGAACGTCTTCTACACCCAGGCCGGGCTGTCCGCACCGGACGGCCGGTGCAAACCGTTCAGCGGGACGGCGGACGGCATCGGTCGCGCCGAGGGTGTCGCGGTGCTCGTGCTGCGCCGGCTCGAGGACGCGCAGGCCGAGGGCCTGCCGATCTACGCGGTGATCAAGGGCAGCGCCGTCAACAACGACGGCCGCAGCAACGGGATCACCGCACCCAACCGCTGGGCCCAGCAGCAGGTCGTCGAGACGGCCTACCGGCGTGCCGGTGTCACGCCCGCCCAGGTCGCGTTCGTCGAGGCCCACGGCACCGGGACGGTGCTCGGCGACATGATCGAGGTCAAGGCCCTCGGCCACGTCCACGGGGTGACCCGGCCGCAGCCGTGCGCGATCGGATCGATCAAAGGCAATCTCGGCCACACGGAGGGGGCGGCCGGCGTGGCCGGCCTGATCAAGGTGGCCCTGTCCCTGCACCACCGCGTGGTACCCCCCAGCCGCTACGCGGAGGACGCGAACCCGCGACTCCGCCTGGCGGACAACGGCCTCCGACTCCTGTCCGAGCCGATGACGCTGCCCGACGACGACGCGCACGGCGCCGTCAGCAGTTTCGGCCTCGGCGGCACCAACGCCCACATGCTGCTGGCCTCCGCGCCCGCCACCACCCCGGCCGCGCCGAGCACCGGCGGCGGCGTGCTCACCCTGTCGTCGAACAACCCGGACGGCCTCGCCCGCACCGCCGCCGTCCTGGCCGACGATCTCGCACGACCCGGCGCGGATCTGGGCCGGGTGTGCTGGACCACCAACACGGTCAAGGCATCCGGGCGCCACCGCCTCGCGCTCACCGCACACCACCGGGACGAGGCCGTCGCGGCGCTGCGCGCGGTCGCGGCCGACGACGACCTGCGCGCGTCGCTGTCCGGCGCGGCCCGCCCCGTCAGCATCGGCTGGTTCTTCACCGGTCAGGGCGCGCAGCACCCGGGAATGTCCCGCGCGCTGCACGAGCACCACGGCGGCTACCGGCGTGCACTGTCCGACGTGGACGAGCGGATGACACCGCATCTGGGCCGCTCGGTGCGGGAGATGCTGTTCGATGCCGGTGACGACATCCACCGGACCGAGTTCGCGCAGCCCGCCCTGTTCGCGGTCGAATACGCGCTCGCCCGGACGCTCGGCGAGCTGGGTGTCGAACCGGCGTGGCTGGTCGGTCACAGCGTCGGCGAGTACGCCGCCGCGGCGCACGCCGGCGTGTTCGACCTGGACGACGCGTGCCGGCTGATCGTCGCGCGGGGACGGCTCATGCAGCAACTGCCCGCCGGCGGGACGATGCTCGCGGTCCGGGCCACCCCGGACGAGGTCGCCGACCTGCTCGCCGGCGAACCCGCGGCCGCGCTGGCAGCGGTGAACGGGCCGCGGGACGTGGTGCTGTCGGGGGCGGCCGACGCACTCGAACGCCTCGGCGCCGCACTGACCGCGGCCGGACTCCGCGTCCGCCGGCTCACCGTGTCGCATGCCTTCCACTCCCCCGCCATGGCGCCGATACAGGACGCGTTCGCGGAGGTCGCCGCCGGCTGCACGTACCGACAGCCCGAGATCCCGATCTTCTCCACCACACGCGGCCGGTTGCTCGACGTCGACGAGCCGATGGACGCGGCCTACTGGACCGACCACATCACGGCGACCGTGCGGTTCGCGGACGCCACCGCGGCCGCCCTGACCTGCGATCCGACCCACCTGATCGAGGTGGGCCCCGCACGAATCCTGTTGCCGCTCGTCGCTCGCGCCCATCACGATTCGCCCGCGCGGCACCTGGCACCGTGCCCCGGTCCCGCCGCGACCGGAGCCGAACTCCCCGACACCGTCGCCGCCCTGTACCGGGACGGACTGAACCCCGTGTGGGATGCGCTGTACGAACCGGACTCACGGGTCCGGCGGCGGCTCAGCGGATACCAGTTCGCCACCACCGCCCGCTTCTGGACACCCGGGGACGCACCCGCCGCCGCGGTCCAGGCCACCGTCACCGCATCGCCCACCGTCACACGAGAACCCGAGGACACCACCATGGACCAGCTGATCGCGCTCTTCCGGGAACAGGCCGCCGTTCTCGCCGCTGCCGCCAACGGCGCTCCCACGGTTGCCCTCCCCGCGCCCGCGCCGGCGGCGACGCCGGACGCCGGGCCGGGTCCCGCGACAGCGGTCGGCGACGTCGCGACCAGGGTGCGCACGGAAGTCGCCCGGGTCAGCGGATTCCCCGCGGCCGCACTGAAGACGACGCAGACGATCGTCGGCGACCTCGGATTCGACTCGATCATGATCACCGACCTGTTCGGCGGGGTGAGCCGCGCATTCCCCGGTCTCGTCGTCGAACCGCACTGGTTCTCACCGAGCCGCACTCTCGGCGATGTGATCGAGCACGTGACCGCGCACCACGCACCCGGGTCGCGTCGCACGGTGACGGCTGTCCCGGAACCGGAACGGACGGTGGCACCCGAGTTCCGCATCGCGGAGTTCCCGGAGGTTCAGGCGCTCGCCGCACGGCTGACCTCCGCCGAGGGGCTCGGGGTCACCAACCCGTACTTCCTCGTCAACGACGGCGTCACCCGGGACACGTCGACGATCGGGGGCGCGGAGGTCGTCAACTTCTCCAGCTACAACTACCTCGGCATGTCCGGGCACCCCGCCGTCGTCTCGGCCGTGCAGGACGCGGTCGCCCGCTACGGCAGTTCCTGCTCGGCCAGTCGGCTGCTGTCCGGGGAGAAACCGGTACACCAGGAACTCGAGGCCGAACTGGCCGGCCTGCTCGGCACCGAGGACGCGATCGCCCTCGTCAGCGGACACGCCACCAACGTCACGGTCATCGGTCATCTCCTCGGGGAGGGCGACCTGGTCATCCACGACAGCCTCGCGCACGACAGCATCCTGCAGGGCTGCGCCCTGTCCGGCGCCACCCGGCGTCCCTTCCCGCACAACGACCACGCCGCGCTGGACGCCCTCCTCACCGCGATCCGATCGCAGTACCGGCGGGTCCTCATCGTCATCGAGGGCGTCTACAGCCAGGACGGCGACATCCCCGACCTGCCCGCGATGATCGCGGTGAAGAAGAAGCATCGGGCGCTGATGATGATCGACGAGGCGCACAGCATCGGGGTGCTCGGCGCCACCGGCGGGGGCATCGGCGAGCACTTCGACGTCGACCGCGACGACGTGGAGCTGTGGTCCGGCACGATGTCGAAGGCCCTGGCCGGTTGCGGCGGCTACGTCGCGGGCAGCGCCGAGCTCATCCGCTTCCTGAAGTACACGACGCCCGGCTTCGTCTACAGCGTCGGGATCACGCCGATGAATGCCGCGGCGTCCCTGGCCGCGATCCGGCAGATGCGCGCCGAACCCGAGGCACTGGACCGGTTGCGGCGCAACTCCCGGCTCTTCCTGCAGCTCGCCACGGACGCCGGAATCGACACCGGGGACTCGAAGGACACCCCGGTCATCCCGTGCATCGTCGGGGATTCACTCCGCACCCTCGCGCTGTCCAACGCACTGCTCCGGCGCGGCATCAACGTGAACCCCATCCTCTACCCGGCCGTGCCGGAAGACCTCGCGCGGCTGCGCTTCTTCGTCACCTCGTGCCACACCGAGGACCAGATCCGGTCCACGGTGGCAGCTCTCGCCGACGAACTCGCCACGCTCGTCGCGGCCGCGTAGCGCCGTGCCCGGCCCCCTCCTGCTGTTCTGCTTCCCCCACGCCGGCGGCGGACCCTCGACGTACCGGCACTGGCACCGCGCCCTGAGCCCGCACGTGTCGGTGTGGCCCGTGCACGTGCCCGGCCGGGAGAGCCGTGCCGGCGAGGCCGGATTCACCGACGTCGAGTCCCTCGTCACCGCACTCGAGTCCGAACTCGCCGAACCGCTCACGCAGCCGCACGTCTTCTTCGGGCACAGCATGGGTGCGCTGGTGGCGTACCGGCTCGCGTGTCGCCGGCGCGCGGCCGGGCGCCCGCTCCCGCGGGCGCTGCTGCTGTCCGCGTACTCGGCGCCGCACCTGCCCTCGCCGCTGCCGCCGGTCGACGACCTGGACGACCCGGCCCTGATCGAGTTGCTGCGCGCCACGGGCGGTCTGCCCGCCGACCTCCCGGCCCGGCCGGCATGGCGGGACCACTGCCTCCCCGCACTGCGCGACGATCTGCGCCTCTGCACCGGGTACCGCGATCCCGCAGACCCGCCGCTTCCCTGTTCGACGCACGTGCTCGGCGCGGACGCCGATCCGCTGGTCGGCGAGCGGGATCTCCGCGCCTGGGATCGGCACACCACCGAGCTGCGCGAGGTGCGCATCATGACGGGCGATCACTTCTACCTCGAGCACACACCCGAACAACTCTTCCGTGTGCTCCGGCCGGTGCTGCGCCGGTACGCCGCTACTGTCCCGGCGGGGTGACGGGCGGCGGCAGCTGCCCGGGCGCTCCCCCCGGATCCAGCGGCGGATGCTCGTCGGCGCCACCGGGGTTCGCGAGCGGTCCCGGACCGTCAACTGGACGACGTGCCTCGACCTCGGCGGCGCGGACGGCCTGCGCGATGGCCGGGTCGGACTTGGTCTCGAACCAGTCGGCGACCTCTTCCGAATCGTCCTCGGGCTTGGGCAGATCCTCCTCCGTGGTGGACGGTTCGTACCGGAACACCCCGTCCTGCCCCTGCGCGCCGAGGGTCTTCGCGAACCCCTTGAGGGCGTCACCGAAGTCGCTGGGCACCAGCCACACCTTGTTCGCGTCGCCCTGCGCCATCTGCGGCAGCGTCTGCAGATACTGGTAGGCGAGGAGTTCGGGGGTGGGCTTGCCGGATTTGATTGCGGCGAACACCTTTTCGATCGCCTTCGCCTGCCCCTGCGCCTGCAGGTACTTCGCCGCCCGGTCACCCTGCGCCCGCAGGATGCGGGACTGCCGCTCACCCTCCGCGGTGAGGATCGACGCCTGCTTCGCGCCCTCCGCGGCGAGGATGCGGGACTGCTTGTCGCCCTCCGCCGTCTTGATGGCCGACTCCCGGTGCCCCTCGGCGGTGAGGATGGTGGCCCGCTTCTCGCGGTCCGCCTTCATCTGCTTCTCCATCGACTCCTGGATCGACGGCGGCGGATCGATGCTCTTGAGTTCGACCCGGGCCACGCGCAGACCCCACCGGCCGGTGGCCTCGTCCAGCACGCCACGCAGCTGCCCGTTGATGGAGTCACGGGAGGTGAGCGTCTCCTCCAGCGTCATCCCGCCGACGACGTTGCGCAGCGTGGTGGTGGTCAACTGCTCGACACCGACGATGTAGTTGCTGATCTCGTACACCGCGGCCTGCGGGTTGGTGACCTGGAAGTACACGACGGTGTCGATGTTCAGTGTCAGGTTGTCCTGGGTGATCACCGGCTGCGGCGGGAACGACACCACCCGTTCCCGCAGGTCCACCTTGGCCCGGATGCGGTCCGCGAAGGGGATCAGGAACGTCAGCTGGCCCGACACGGTCCGCGCGTACCGGCCCAGTCGCTCGATCACCGCGGCCTCGGCCTGCGGCACCAGCGCCACCGATTTGGCCACCACCAGGGCGACGAACAACACGAGCACGATCAACACGATGAGCGCTGCCATCTACGGTCCCCTCCATACGACGGCGGTCGCGCCGTCAATTTGCATTACCGTCACGGTCGTTCCCGGTGGATACACTTCCGTGCTGTCGAGCGGGCGGGCCGTCCAGACGTCGCCGCCGAGCTTGATCTGCCCCGCGTGTTCGGCGACCTCCTCGAGCACCAGGGCCTGCTTGCCGGTCAGGGCCTCGA
Organism: Rhodococcus sp. G6(2025); assembly: GCF_058628105.1. NCBI lineage: Bacteria > Bacillati > Actinomycetota > Actinomycetes > Mycobacteriales > Nocardiaceae > Rhodococcus > Rhodococcus sp. G6(2025). Next base: position 3,931,040 of record NZ_CP179750.1, on the reverse strand, counting down.
TCCCGGTCGGGGTCGGCGGCGGGGTCTCGAACTTACGCAACAACACCGGCCGCACCCCGAGGATCAGGGCGAGGGACAGCACCCCGAAGATCACCGCGTCGACCCAGACCGGGAAGTCGGTGATCGCGGTGACCCCGGCCGTGGCCAGCGCACCGCCCGCCAGCATGAGGAGGAAGAAATCCCCCGTCAACGCTTCCGCGGCGGCGAGCAGCACCCCCGCTACCAGCCAAATCAATGCAGCCACAACACCATCTAACCAGAATCTCCGGAACCGACGGTGACGAAGTCGACCAGCTGTTCGACCGCCCCGATCAGCGGTGCCTCCAGGTCCCGGAACGTGTTGACGGCCGAATAGACCCGGCGCCAGCCGTCGCGCGGTGTCCCCCACCCCAATTCGCGGCACACCCCGGTCTTCCAGTCCTCACCGCGCGGGATCTTCGGCCACGCCTCGATGCCCACCGCCGACGGGCGGACCGCCTCCCACACGTCGATGAACGGGTGCCCGGTCACGAGCACATTCGGACCGAGTCCCTGGGTCAGCTGCGTCTCCTTCGATCCGGTGACGAGGTGATCGACGAGGACACCGACGCGCCGTCCGGGGCCAGGCCGGAATTCGGCGAGCCGCTCCCCGAGATTGTCGAGACCCTCGAGGTGCTCGACGACGACACCTTCGACGCGCAGGTCGTGCCCCCACACCCGTTCCACGAGGGCGGCGTCGTGCACGCCCTCCACCCAGATCCGGCTCGCCAGCGCCGTCCGGGCCCGCAGCCCCTCCACCTTGGTGGATCCCGACGCCGATCGGGTGGTGGCCGGTCCGGCGGGCTTGGCCGCCGGGCGGACCAGGGTGACCGGTTTCCCGTCGATCAGGAACGCCGCCTCGCGCATCGCGAACAACCGGGTGCGCCGCGCCCCGTCCTCGAGGCGGACGAAATCGCCGTCGTAGGTGCGCTCGAACCCGACCACCGCCCCGCAGAAACCGGTGCCGGCGTCCTCGACCACCAGGTCCCGCTCGGCCGGGACCGTCGGCGTCACGGGCTTCCGCGCGCGTGGGTGTCCGGAAAAGATGTCGCCGTATCTGTCGCCTCCGCTCACGGGCGCTGACGCTATGCCAGCGGCGCCGTTACGCACACGCCGCCACGCCGACATATGCTCGTTTATCGTGACTTCACCCAGCGCCACTCTCACCGTGTGGGCCAGTTCCTGGCTCGCCGGGAACAGTGCACCCGACGACGTCATCGACGCCCTCCACGCGTGGGCGCCGATGCATCTCGCCTGCGCCGAGGACGAGGGGACGGCAGGCCGCACCGGGCTGCCGTGGCCCCATCCGCAGGACGCCGGGGTGACGGCGCTGCTGCAGACGATGCGCCGCTCCGTGTCGCAGCCCGAGACCGAGATCCGGCTGGTGCTGCCCGGGCCGGGCGACGTGCGCGGGCTTCCCGCGGGCACCGAGTTCGCGTCCGCCGCGATCAGTGCGGGCGAGGGTGTGCTCGTCGGACCGCCCGGCCGGTCCGGAACGGGGCTGGTCCCGCACGTCGAGGGTCCGGACGTGCTGCGCTGGACGGTGTCGACGATCGAGCGGCTTCCCCTCGACGCCCACCACACCGGGCTGGGTGAGGCCGAGTTCACGATGCGGCAGGCGGTGCGGGACGCCGCGGCCGCGCTCGAGGCGCTGCACATGCTCGATTCCGGTTTCGGCGCCGACCCGCGCGCGCTGATCGCCGACGCGCTGGCGCAGTCCGCGCGGCACCGGTATCCGACGACGATCGCCCCGCGGGCGCTGCGGATCCTGGACTCGGCCGATCAGGTGGCCGCGATTCTCACGGTCGCCGAGCAGATGGCCCCCGCGCGCACCGTGTCCGCGTCGGGTGCGGCCACGCTCGAGGACCTACTGCGGCCGCTGCGGTCGGCGGTGCGCTCGGCGCGCACCGCCGCCGTCAATGCGTGTGCGCGGGACGGCCTGACGGCCTGACCACGGCCTTGCAGCAGTCGATCGCGCAGGACCGACCGTCGAGGGTCGAACCGAGCAGCGGCTCGGAACCGAGCCGCGCGGCGGGTGCGCCGGCCAGTTGCTCGGCCACGAGTGCGACGACGAGTTCCGCGAACCGCCGATCCGTTCCGGGGGTGGCCGCGCGTACGAAGTCGATGCCGAGTTCGGCCGCCCTGTCCCGGGCCTCGGTGTCGAGATCCCACACCACCTCGAGGTGATCGGACACGAATCCCACCGGGCACACGATCACCGCGCCCACCCCGCGGCCGGCGAGGGCGTCCAGGTGGTCGCAGATGTCCGGTTCGAGCCACGGCACCTGGGGTGGCCCGGACCGGGACTGCCACACCAGGTCGAAGTCGTCGAAGCCGGCGGCGCGGGCGGTGAGGCGGGCCGCCTCGGCCACCTGCCGGCTGTAGAGATGACCGCCCTCCGTGGGCGGTCCCGCGTTGACGTCCGCGGACACCGGCACGGAATGCGCGGTGAACACCAGGCGGGCGTCGGCCCGGCGCCCGGCGGGGAGCTGCGCCGCGGCCTCGCGGACGGCGTCGGCGAACGCCCCGATCAGCAGCGGGTGGTCGTAGTACTGCCGCAGCTTCAGCAGGTGCGGTGCCCCGTCCCCGGCCGCGGTCCGCGCCCGGGCGACGTCCTCGTGGTACTGCCTGCAGCCCGAGTACCCGCCCCACGCCGAGGTCGGGAACACGAGGGCGGACCGCACCCCGTCCGCGCCCATCCGGGCGACGGTGTCCTCGACCATCGGATGCCAGTTCCGGTTACCGAAATAGACGGGCAGATCCATTCCGGCGCTTGCCAATTCGGATTCGACGCGGGAGATGATGTCGCGATTGAGGGCGTTGATCGGCGACACACCCCCGAAATGCAGGTAGTGCTCGGCAACCGCGTCCAGACGTTCGGGCGGCACCCCCCGGCCCCGGGTGACGTTCTCCAGGAACGGGCGCACGTCGGCGGGCTGCTCCGGACCCCCGAACGACAACACGAGAAGGGCATCGAACCGGGAACCGGAACCGTCCGTCGAATTCGCAGCGATCATGATCCCCATCTTCCGCGGTGCCGTTCGGGGCACACTCCCCGGGTAGTGCCCTAGCCGGCCATCGCGTGGGCGCCACCGTCGACGTAGATGATCGACGCGGTGGTGCCGGGAAGCCAGTCGGACAGCACGGTGCACACGGTCTTCGCGACCGGCTCCGGGTCGTCGACGTTCCAGCCGATGGGCGCGCGCTCGTCCCACGCCGTGTTCAGTTCGTTCATCTGCTTGGCGTCGTCGGTGGCGGTACCGGCGATGGCCTTGGCGGCGAGGGTCTTGATCGGGCCGGCCGCGACGAGGTTCGAGCGGATACCGCGTTCGCCGACCTCCTTGGCGACATACCGGTTCACCGACTCGAGCGTCGCCTTGGCGACGCCCATCCAGTTGTAGAACGGCACCGCGCGCGCGGGATCGAAGTCCATGCCGACGATCGACGCGTTGTCGTTCAGCACCGGCAGCAGCGCCTTCGACAGCGACGCGTACGAGTAGGCGGAGACCTCGAACGCCACTCCCACATCCGACCACGGTGCGTCGAAGAACGGGCTGCCCAGGCAGGACCGCGGCGCGAACGCGATGGAGTGCACGACGCCGTCGACACCCTCGGGCGCGATCTCCCGGATGCGGTCGGCGAGGCTCGCGAGGTGCTCCGGGTTCTGCACGTCCAGTTCCAGCGCCGGCGGCACCGGCTGCGGCAGGCGCTGCGCGATGCGGTCGATCAGCCGGAGACGGTCGAAGCCGGTGATGATCACCTTGGCGCCCTGTTCCTGGGCGACCTTGGCGACGTGGAACGCGATGGACGCGTCCGTGATGATGCCGGTGACGAGAATGGTCTTACCTTCGAGCAATCCGCCCATGAGGTGTCCTCCTGTGAAGAAAAAGTCCGGGAAGTGGGGTGGGGAGAGCTAGTGGCCCATGCCGAGGCCGCCGTCGACGGGGATCACCGCGCCGGAGACGTAGGCGGAATCGTCGGAGGCCAGGAAGCTCACCACCGCGGCGACCTCCTCGGGCTTGCCCTGCCGCTGCAGCGGAACCGCGCCGGTGATCATGTCCTTGTACTTGTCGTCGAGGACCGCGGTCATGTCGGTGTCGATGAATCCCGGGGCCACCACGTTCGCGGTGATCGACCGGGAACCGAGCTCACGGGTCAGCGACCGCGCGATGCCGACCACACCGGCCTTCGACGCCGCGTAGTTCACCTGGCCGGGACCACCGGCCAGACCGACGACCGACCCGAGGAACACGAACCGGCCGAACCGCGCCCGCAGCATCGACCGCGTGGCCCGCTTCGCGACGCGGAACGCGCCGGTCAGGTTGGCGTCGACGACGGAGGTGAACTGCTCCTCGGTCATCCGCATGATCAGTGTGTCGTCGGTGATGCCGGCGTTCGCGACGAGAACCTCGACGGGACCCTGGTGCGCTTCCACCTCTTTGAAGGCGCGGTCGACCGACTCGGTGTCGGTGACGTCGCACTGGACGCCGAACAGCCCGTCGGGCGCACCCGAGCCGCGGTGCGTGACCGCGACCTTGTGGCCGTCCGCCGCGAGGCGCTGCGCGACAGCGAGGCCGATCCCGCGGTTGCCGCCGGTGACGAGCACCGACCGGGGAGTGGACACCGTCCTAACTGACGCGTCAGTAGTTTGTGGGGTAGACATGGGGATCAACCTATCTGTTCAGATGTGCGGGAGTGGAAGCGCGGGGCCGCGGTGGAACGCAGATCACGGCAGCCGTTGACGCAGGACCAGCGCGAGGATCAGCCCCGCCGTGGCGGACAGGACACCGAGCACGAGCCAAGGGCGGCTGGCGTCGCCGCGGGTGGTCTCGAAACCGATCTGCTCCTCGAGGGTGTCGTAGACGTCGCGCAGTTCCTCCAGGCTCGACGCCGTGAAGAAGCTGCCCCCGGAGAGATTCGCGATCTCCCGCAGCGACGGATCGTCGACGGGCACGGGGATGCGTTCGTCCTCGATCTCGACCTTGCCGTAGCTGGTGCCGAACGAGATCGTCGAGATGGGGACGTCCTTGTCCTTCGCCTGCCGGGCGGCGGTGAATCCGCCGCGCGGATCGTCCGGGTTCTCGGGGACCGTCTGCTTGCCGTCCGAGAGCAGCACGATGCGGGCGGGCGGCGCCTGATCACTGCCGCCGAGCACCGCGGCCAGGGTGTCGATCGACTGCAGCGAGGTGAAGATCGCCTCACCGGTGGCGGTCCGCTCGCTCAACTGCAGATTGTCGATCGCCACCTTCGACGCCTCCCGGTTGGTGGTCGGCGACACCAGCACCGAGGCCGTGCCTGCGAACGCGACGAGACCGAGGTTGATGCCGGGGGTGAGCCCGTCGGCGAACGACTTCGCGGCGTCCTGCGCCGCGGCCAGCCGGGTCGGTTCCACGTCGGTCGCCTTCATCGACAACGACACGTCGATGACGAGGATCACGGTGGCCCGGTTCCGCGGAACCCGCTTGTCCTCCGTCGGTCCGGCCAGCGCCACGCTGAAGAACACCAGCGCCAGCACCATGAGCAGCGCCGGAATGTGCCGGGCCCGGCCCGGCCGCGACGGCGCCACCTTCTCGAGGAGCGCGAAGTTGGTGAACCGGAGGGTGTGCTTCTGCCGCTGACGCTGCACCCACACGTATCCCGCGACCAATGCCACGACGACCAGGAGGAACAGCAGCCACCACGGTGAGGTGAACTGGGAAAGGCTCACCGGCGGGACCTCTGGTTCGTCGCGGTCCCGTAACTGTGCTTCCGGGCGGACACGAACCGCACGACATCCGAGATCCAGTCCCGGTCGGTCCGCAGACTGAGCAGCGGGGCGCCGCAGCGCCGCAACGACTGCTCCACCTGCAGGCGGTGCTCGTCGGCGGCCCGCGCGAAGTCGGCGCGCAGTTGCGGTGTGGTCGTGAACTCGCGGGTCCGTCCGGACTCCGGATCGTGCAGCACTACATCCCCCATGTCGGGTAATTCCAGATCTCGCGGGTCGAGCACCTCGACCCCGAGTACGTCGTGGCGGCCGGAGATCGCCCGCAGCGACCGCTCCCAGTCGATCGGCCCCAGGAAGTCACTGATGACGACGGCCAGACCGCGGCGACGCTGGGGTCGGCGCAACGACTCCACCGCACCCTGCAGGTCGCCCCGCACCCCGTCCGGGGCGTGCGGGGTGGTCGCGATCTGACGCAGCATCGCCTGCGCGTGGATGCGGCCGCCGCGGGCCGGGATCCGGGTGGTCTGGGCGCCGGTCGAGACGATCGCCCCGATCCGGTTCCCGCCGCCGCTGGTCAGGTGCGTGACGGCGGCGGCAGCCGCCACCACGAGGTCCCGCTTCTCGCAGCCGGCGGTACCGAAGTCGAGGCTCGACGACAGGTCGACGACGAGCCACGTCTCGAGTTCCCGGTCGGCCACCGACTGCCGGACGTGCGGGTGCGTCGTCCGGGCGGTCACCGACCAGTCCATCTGACGCACGTCGTCACCCGGCTGGTACTCGCGGGCATCACCGGGTTCGGAGCCCGGGCCCGGGATCAGGCCAAGATGGTCGCCGTGCAGCACCCCGTCGAGGCGGCGGCGGACGGTCAGTTCCAGCGTCCGCAGCGCGGCGGACAGTTTGGGATCACGGAGTTCGCCGGAGCGAAACGACGGCGGCGGGCCGGAACTCTGCGCACCGGCGGTACGCGCACTCACCGTGGCTGGCTCATCGCCGTCGGTCCGGGCACCGACGTGGACGGGACGGGCGGTCCGTGGTGACCGGCGGGAGCGGCCGGGACCGTCGTCGGCTGTGCGGCGATCTGCGGCAGACCCACGGTCTGCAGCACGCGGGAGATGACGTCGTCCGGGCTGACCTCGTCGGCGAGAGCGTCGTAGGACAGCACGAGACGGTGACGCAGCACGTCCGGGATCACCTCGAGCACGTCCTGCGGCACCACATAGTCACGCCCGCGCAGCAACGCCAGCGCCCGGGCCGAGGAGATGATGCCCAGCGTCGCGCGCGGCGACGCGCCGTACGCGATCCAGCCGTCGACCTCGGGGAGACCGAACTCGGCCGGCGTGCGCGTGGCCGCGATGACCCGCACCACGTAGTCGACCAGCGCGTGGTGCACGAAGACACCGCTCGCGACCTTCTGCAGGCGGACGAGCTCCTCGGGATCGAGGACCTGGTGGGGTTCCGGCGCATCGACACCCATCCGGTAGACGATCTCGCGCTCCTCCTCCACCGTCGGGTAGTCGACGAGGATCTTGAACAGGAAGCGGTCGCGCTGCGCCTCCGGCAGCGGGTACACCCCCTCGTTCTCGATCGGGTTCTGCGTCGCCATCACCAGGAACGGGTCGGGCATGTGGTACCGCTTGCCGCCGATCGAGACGTGCCGCTCGGCCATCACCTCGAGCAACGCCGACTGCACCTTCGCCGGCGCGCGGTTGATCTCGTCGGCGAGCACGAAGTTCGCGACGACGGGTCCGAGTTCGGTGTCGAACTCCTCACGCCCCTGCCGGTAGATGCGCGTACCGATCAGGTCGGTGGGCACCAGGTCGGGGGTGAACTGGACACGCGAGAAGGATCCGCCGACCACCTTCGCGAACGTCTCGACGGCCAGGGTCTTCGCGACACCGGGCACACCCTCGAGCAGCACGTGCCCTTTCGCGAGCAGACCGACCAGGATCCGCTCCACGAGCCGGTCCTGCCCGACGATCACGCGCTTGACCTCGTAGATCGCGCGTTCCAGCGTCTGGACGTCGGCGGCGAGATTGGGCGCGACCGTCTTCGTCGTCGCGCTCTGCGTGCCCGTGTTCTGTGAGGGTGCATTCGGCGCGGTGACGTTCTGGGGACCCGATCCGTTGGCCGCACCCCCGTTCTTCACACCTTCGGGAGCGGCCTTCGCGGGCGACTCCTTCCGGGCTGCACCCTCCGATACCGCATCATCACGTGAGGTCACCAAGAATCCACCGCTTTCACCTAGATCGTTCCGCCCGTTCACGTACTTGCTCAACTATTCCAGGTGCAAGCAACCCCCGCCGCAACCAAGCACGATCCGCACTGCGGACTACTTCATCGACATCATGGATCACGACACCATACGGACAGCGTAAGGGGTCATGCCATCCCATCGCACCGGGGAGATCTGGACGGTCGATCCGGACTGCGGGGCCTCCAGCATTTCGTCGTTTCCGAGATACAGGGCGACGTGCTGGCTGGCGTTCGGGCCCCAGAAGATCATGTCGCCGCGCTGCATCTCCTCCGAGGGAACCTGCTCGCCCGCGGTGTACTGATACCCGGTGTAGTGGGGCAGGGAGATGCCGATCCCGGCGAACGCATAGATCATCAGGCCGGAGCAGTCGAAACCGACCTTGTTGAAGTCGCCGTAACTGTCGGCGACACCGCCGTCGCGGATGCCGAGGGTCGGGCCGTTCTCGTCGCCGCCGCCCCACGCGTACTCCACACCGATCTGGGACAGACCCCGGTCGATGACGGTCTCGATGGCCTCGCTGCCGGTCAGGTCCTCACCGCTGGTCGACGGTTTCGACTTGGGGGTGGACTTCGGTGTGGTCGTCCCACCGTCCGCGGAGTAGTCGGAGTCCTCGTCCTCCGAGTCCTCCTCGATCGTGGTGTGCGCGCGCTGCCCCGCGGCGAGTTCCGCGGCGCGCTGTCGAGCCGCCTCGTTGGCGGCGACCCGCGCGGCGGCCTGTGTCGCGGCTTCCCGGGCCGCGGCGGCGATGGCCGCCTTCTGCGCGTCCTCGGCGCGTTTCTGCTCCTCCCACGTCGCGTACGCCTCACGCTGCCCCTGCAGCCCCGCGACGTTCCCGCGGGCGGCGTCGAGCTGGGCCTGGGCGGCGGCGCGGTTGCTCTCGATCTGCGCCTTCTTGGCAGCCTGATCCTGCAGCGCCGAACGGGCGATCGCGATCGCCTGCTCCGCGAGCGACTTCTTCGCCGCGGCCTGGTCGGCGGCCACGTCCGCCTGCTGCTTGGCCTCGCGTGCCGCGGAATCCTTGTTGGCCTGCGCGGTCCGTGCCCGCTGCAGACCCTCGAGCACCGCGTTCTGGCTGGTGGCCAGGAGTTTCAGAACCTGCGCGCGATCCAGGACGTCGCCGGGCCCCTGGGCGCCCAGGTACGTCGAGATCGAGGAGACGTTGGTGCCCTGCGTGTAGCTCGACCGGGCGTACTTGTCGAAATCTCTCTGCGCGAGTTCGATCTGCGCCCCGGCGTCGCGCAGCGCCTGCTGCGAGGCCCCGACCACACTGGCCGCCAGATCGGCGGCGCTGCGGGCGTTCTGCAGATCGACCAGAGCCCGGTTCACGTCCTCGCGCTTGATGGCGACCTCGTTGTCGAGCTGAGCGAGCTGCTGATCCGCGGAGGCGACCTGGTTGATCAGTTCGCTGACCTGCCCGAGGCCCGCCGACACCTGGGTCTGGGCCTGCGCGATGTCGTTGTCGGACGGATTCGGTGGCGGGGGCGGTACGGCTGCGGCCAGGCCGGGTGTGCTGCCGACCAGGGCTCCGACGATGCCCAATCCGATCAGGAGGCGCGCCGTGCGAGTGTGCCCGCGGGAGAAGCTACGGTGCCCCACTCCAGCTCGTGCTTGTCGCTTCACAACTCTCTCCCTCGGTTCTGCACCGATCACGCACACCGCGCCGTGCTCGTCGTGGGGAGAAATTTGCGGCAGCCACACCTTCCCATGCGTCGGCGACACCGACATACGCCGGATCGTCGTCACTTTGGACGTCAATCACCAGCCTGCGACACTTCTTCCCCAAGAGCGCCAAATGCACCGTACGACACTTCCGGACTCTATGGAAACTTTAGTCACAAATAACACATGAGTAATTTGACCAGCGGAAATGTCGAACTGTGAATCGTCGGCGCTATTTACGCGCATCGACGCAGGCAGCGGCCACAGTCGGGCGAATCGTGAAATTGCCGCCGAGTTATCCCGGAAATTCGGCAGGCGTCAGGGCTTCTGTCGCTCGTACGACGTGCCGGCCCCCGCGGCGTTGTCGCCCTTTTCCGCAGTGTCGTCACGCGATCCGGACGCCCGGCGCGATTTCGCGAAGAACGTGGCGGCCGACGCGATCACGACGATCGCGATGATGACGGCCGTGATCAGGGCCCACGGGGGTCCCGGCTCGATCACCTCGTCGACGAAGTGATTGGCGGAGACCACCGCATCGCCGGTGTAGGTGCGGTCCTGACCCGATTCGAGCAGGACCCGGCTGATCGAATCGCTGTACGTGCCGACCCAGCTGGGACTCAGCACCAGAACGGTGCCGCCCTCTTCCGCCCCGACCTCGGTCGCGAGGTCGCGCAGCTGCGAATCGCGGCCGGGATCCTCGTCCAGCACCACGATGCTCAGCTTGATCCCGTGGTCGGCGGCGCGGTCGACCACGGCGGCGAGTTCACTCGCCTCGTCGGACGGCGCCGACACGCCGTCGTCGGACACGTCCGCGACCACGTCGGAGACGTCGATGTCTTCCGGAAGGTCCGTCGACAACGGGAGGGCCGACTGGACGGGGAGCATGACACTGGCAGGAAGTGCGGTGGCGATAGGGGCAGGCATCTCTCATCCGGGTTTGCTGTAGGAACGTAAGCCTCGCGTGAACACTACGTGAGGAGTCCCCGAAGTTCCGTTCCGTCCGCGCGCGTCCCGCGTCGGGGACGAGGAGAATCGCCGGGGGGTACATGCTCGATCCCCCCGGAATTCTCACAGGACAAGCGTACTGTTAGACTATCGGAGGTACCGCGGTATGGGCCGATTCCGTCATCGCTAGCACGACAGCGCACACGGATCAGCCGTGCCCGCAGTGCCTGCAGCCGTCGACACAGCCCCGTCGGCGGCGACCCTCATAGACGAGTGGAGCTGACGTGAGCACGAGTATTGATTCGTTCGGCGCCAAAGGCACCCTCGAGGTCGGTGAGAACTCCTACGAGATCTTCCGCCTCTCGGCCGTGCCCGGCACCGAAAAATTGCCCTATGCACTGAAGGTTCTCGCCGAGAACCTGCTTCGCACCGAGGACGGCGCGAACATCACCGCCGACCACATTCGCGCCATCGCGAGCTGGGATCCCTCGGCCGACCCGAACGTCGAGATCCAGTTCACGCCTGCCCGCGTGATCATGCAGGACTTCACCGGCGTCCCCTGCATCGTGGACCTCGCCACCATGCGTGAAGCGGTCACCGCACTCGGCGGCGACCCGAACAAGGTGAACCCCCTCGCACCCGCCGAGATGGTCATCGACCACTCGGTCATCATCGACGTCGCCGGCCGCGCCGACGCATTCGAGCGCAACGTCGAGATCGAGTACTCCCGCAACGGTGAGCGGTACCAGTTCCTCCGCTGGGGCCAGGGCGCGTTCGACGACTTCAAGGTCGTCCCCCCGGGCACCGGCATCGTCCACCAGGTCAACATCGAGCACCTGGCCCGGACGATCATGGTCCGTAACGGCCAGGCGTACCCCGACACCTGCGTCGGCACCGACTCGCACACCACCATGGTCAACGGCCTGGGCGTGCTGGGCTGGGGCGTCGGCGGCATCGAGGCCGAGGCCGCCATGCTCGGCCAGCCCGTCTCCATGCTGATCCCGCGCGTCGTCGGTTTCAAGCTGACCGGTGAGATCAAGCCCGGCGTCACCGCCACCGACGTGGTCCTCACCGTCACCGACATGCTGCGCAAGCACGGCGTCGTCGGCAAGTTCGTCGAGTTCTACGGCAAGGGCGTGGCCGAGGTTCCGCTGGCCAACCGCGCGACGCTCGGCAACATGAGCCCCGAGTTCGGTTCCACCGCCGCGATCTTCCCGATCGACGCCGAGACCGTCAGCTACCTCCGCCTCACCGGCCGCTCCGAGGAGCAGCTCGCACTCGTCGAGGCGTACGCGAAGGAACAGGGCCTCTGGCACGACGCCGACCACGAGCCCGAGTACTCCGAGTACCTCGAACTCGACCTCGGTGACGTGGTTCCGTCCATTGCAGGCCCGAAGCGCCCGCAGGACCGAATCCTGTTGTCGGACTCGAAGAACGCGTTCCGCAAGGACATCCACAACTACGTGGAGGAGCACCACCCCACGGGTCACTCGCAGCTCGACGAGGCCGTCGAGGAGTCGTTCCCCGCGAGCGATCCCGCCGCCCTGTCGTTCGCCGACGACGGCGCCGTCGACGTGCAGTCGGCCGCCAACGGATCCGAGGGCCGCCCGACCAAGCCGGTCAAGGTTCTGTCCGAGGACAAGGGCGAGTTCATCCTCGACCACGGTGCCGTCGTGATCGCGTCGATCACCTCCTGCACCAACACGTCCAACCCGTCGGTCATGCTCGGCGCGGCCCTGCTCGCCCGCAACGCCGTCGAGAAGGGCCTGTCCGCCAAGCCGTGGGTCAAGACCTCCATGGCTCCCGGTTCGCAGGTCGTCACCGACTACTACAACAAGTCCGGCCTCTGGCCGTACCTGGAGAAGCTCGGCTTCTACCTCGTCGGTTACGGCTGCGCCACCTGCATCGGCAACTCCGGCCCGCTGGACGAGCAGATCTCGCAGGCGATCCAGGACAACGACCTCACCGCCACCGCGGTGCTGTCGGGTAACCGCAACTTCGAGGGACGCATCTCCCCCGACGTGAAGATGAACTACCTGGCTTCCCCGCCGCTGGTCATCGCGTACGCCCTCGCAGGCACCATGGACTTCGACTTCGAGCACGACGCCCTCGGCCAGGACGCCGACGGCAACGACGTGTTCCTGAAGGACATCTGGCCCACTCCCCAGGAGATCCAGGAGACCATCAACTCCTCGATCAGCCAGGAGATGTACGTCAAGGGTTACGCGGACGTCTTCAAGGGCGACGAGCGCTGGCGTGGACTGCCCACCCCGGAGGGCAAGACCTTCGAGTGGGACGCCAACTCCACCTACGTGCGGAAGCCACCGTACTTCGACGGCATGCCGAAGGAGCCGACCCCGGTCAGCGACATCAAGGGCGCCCGCGTCCTCGCGCTGCTCGGCGACTCGGTCACCACGGACCACATCTCCCCGGCAGGCAACATCAAGGCCGGAACGCCTGCGTCGCAGTACCTGGACGCGAACGGCATCGACCGCAAGGACTACAACTCCTACGGCTCGCGTCGCGGCAACCACGAGGTGATGATCCGCGGCACGTTCGCGAACATCCGTCTGCGCAACCAGCTCCTCGACGACGTCTCCGGTGGCTACACCCGCGACTTCACCCAGGACGGCGGCCCGCAGGCGTTCATCTACGACGCGTCGCAGAACTACCAGAAGGCCGGCATCCCGCTGGTCGTGCTGGGCGGCAAGGAGTACGGCTCCGGATCGTCCCGTGACTGGGCCGCCAAGGGCACCAGCCTCCTCGGCGTCAAGGCCGTCATCACCGAGTCGTTCGAGCGCATCCACCGCTCCAACCTCATCGGCATGGGCGTCGTGCCGCTGCAGTTCCCGGCCGGCGAGTCCGCTGCGTCGCTGAAGCTGGACGGCACCGAGGTCTTCGACATCGAAGGCGTCGAGAAGCTGAACGAGGGTGTCACGCCGAAGACCGTCAAGGTCACGGCAACCCGCGAGAACGGTGAGAAGGTCGTCTTCGACGCGGTTGTGCGCATCGACACGCCCGGCGAGGCCGACTACTACCGCAACGGCGGCATCCTGCAGTACGTGCTCCGCAACATGATCAAGGGCTAGGCGCTACCGCGCCTGTGCGAGCTTTCGGCCCACAGGCGCTACGCACCTGTGAGTGTTTTCGGCCATGGCAGGCACGAAGCGCGCACGACCAGTTTCAGGGGAGCTCCGCTGTTCCCGATCGAGGTGGTCGTGCGCGCTTCGTGCATTCGGTGACCCTCAGATGTCGAGGGCCGAAACACTCACAGGCCGACGAAGGAGGCACTTTGCCCAAGGTCAGTGAAGACCATCTCGCGGCACGGCGCAGTCAGATCCTCGACGGCGCCCGCCGCTGCTTTGCCGAATACGGCTACGACGGTGCCACCGTCCGCCGGCTCGAAGAAGTGACCGGACTGTCACGCGGGGCGATCTTCCATCACTTCAAGGACAAGGACGGCTTGTTCCTGGCGCTCGCCCACGAGGACGCGACCAGGATGGCCGACGTCGTCGCCCACGAGGGCCTCGTCCAGGTGATGCGGGACATGCTCGCCCAGCCCGAACAGTTCGACTGGCTGGGAACCCGGCTCGAGATCGCCCGACGGCTGCGGAACGATCCCGACTTCCGCAGAAGCTGGTCACAACGGTCGGCGGAACTCACCGAGGCGACCATGGCGCGTCTCGCGCGGCAGAAATCCGCGGGCCGCCTCCGCGACGACGTCCCGACCGACGTCCTGATCGGCTACCTGGACCTGGTTCTCGACGGCCTCGTCGCGCGCATCGCCTCCGGGCACGCCGGCGACAACCTGTCGGCCGTGCTCGACCTCGTCGAGGAATCCGTCCGACGCCGCGACTGACACCGCACTCCCCCACCGACACCGGTCAGGTCTTGCGACGGTGAGCTCCGCCTCGTCCGCGGAGCTCCACCTCGGACTCCGCGAGAATGTTGCGGACGAATCCGTACGATCTCCCCATTTCCCGGGCAAGGGAACGAATACTCGCTCCGGCCTGGTAGCGCTCCTTCAGCTCCGCCTGCAGATCGGCGCGCGACGGTCCCGTGATCCGAGCGCTCTTGGCGAAGACCCCGATGTCAGCCATGAACTCCTCCAGTCGGCGAGCGACGGTGGTTTCCACGGTAGAGCCCCGCGACGGCGATATCTACGCGCAGTGATCAGGCGAGCTGGATCAGTTCCAGGTAGTCCTGCGACCAGTGGTCCTCCGTGCCGTCGGGCAGCAGAATGACCCGTTCCGGGTCGAGCGCCTCGGCCGCACCCGGGTCGTGTGTCACCAGCACGACGGCACCGGTGTAGCTGCGGAGCGCGTCCAGCACCTGCTCGCGGGAGACGGGGTCGAGGTTGTTCGTCGGCTCGTCGAGCAGCAGGACGTTCGCCGCCGACGACACGAGACCCGCGAGCGCGAGGCGCGTCTTCTCACCACCGGACAGGGTGCCTGCGGGCTGCTCGAGCTGCGGGCCGGTGAACATGAACGCACCGAGCAGCGAACGCAGCTCCTGCTCCCCCGTGTCGGGGGCCGCGTGGCGAATGTTCTCCCACACCGACGCGTTGTCGTCGAGGGTGTCGTGCTCCTGCGCGAAATAGCCGATCTTCAGCCCGTGACCGGGGACGAGCCCGCCCGCGTCCGGCGTCTCGACGCCGCCGAGAATGCGCAGCAGCGTCGTCTTACCGGCACCGTTGAGACCGAGCACCACGACCCGTGACCCACGGTCGATCGCGAGATCCACTCCGGTGAAGATCTCGAGCGAACCGTAGACCTTGGTCAGGTTCTCCGCCATCAGCGGAGTCTTGCCGCACGCGGCCGGCTCGGGGAACCGGATCCGGGCCACCTTGTCGGACACGCGTTCCGCGTCGAGGTCGGACATCAGCTTGTCGGCGCGCTTCGCCATGTTCTGCGCCGCCACCGCCTTGGTGGCCTTCGCGCCGAGCTTCGCGGCCTGCGCGCGCAGCGCACCGGCCTTCTTCTCCGCATTGGCGCGCTCGCGGCGACGACGCTGTTCGTCGGTCGCGCGGGCGTCGAGGTACTTCTTCCAGCTCATGTTGTACACGTCGGCCTCGCCGCGCACGGCGTCGAGGAACCACACCCGGTTCACGACGTCGTTGAGCAGATCGACGTCGTGGCTGATCACGATCAGACCACCCTCGTGGTTCTGCAGGAATCCCCGCAGCCAGGTGATCGAGTCGGCGTCGAGGTGGTTGGTCGGCTCGTCGAGCAGAAGAGTCGTGTCCGACCGTCCGCCGCTACCGTCCGACGCCGCGAACAAGATGCGCGCCAGTTCCACACGTCGGCGCTGACCACCCGACAGGGTGTGCAGCTGCTGACCGAGGATGCGGTCGGCCAGGCCGAGACTGTTGCAGATGCGCGCAGCTTCGCTCTCGGCCTCGTAACCCCCGAGGGCCGAGAAGCGGTCCTCGAGGTTTCCGTACTTGCGCACGGCCTTGTCGCGCTCGGCGTCGTCGACGACCTCCGACATCAGGATCTGCTGCTTCTCCATGTCCCGCAGCAGCGAGTCGAGGCCGCGCGCGGACAACACGCGGTCCTTCGCGAGGACATCGAGGTCGCCTTCCTTCGGGTCCTGCGGGAGGTATCCGAGATCGCCGGTGCGCACCACGGCACCCGCATACGGCTCCCCCTCCCCCGCAAGAATGCGGAGGGTGGTCGTCTTGCCGGCACCGTTGCGGCCGACCAGCCCGATGCGGTCGCCGGGCTGCACCCGCAAAGCCGGCCCGGGCGCGGACAGCAACGTCCGTACTCCAGCTCGAACTTCCAGGTCGGTAGCGGTGATCAACAAGACTCCTAGGAAAATGACGCACGCGTTGAATGAGAAAAACTGAGCAAAGAACACACGAACCAGCAATTTTACCCGACCGCCGGCGACTCGGAACACGCCCGCCAGTGATTCCGCTAACGTTCGCGGCCGTATCCGACTCGCAGAAAGCCCCTGGCCCTCTCGTCGTTGGCGTGTTGATCGGGGGTGATGCGTTCGGGAGTTTGTACACGGTGGTGACGTCTGTGGGTGGGAGGAGCGATGGCCACCGTGAAAATTCGGGAAACTAGTGCGTTCCGTCTGGGCCCGACTCTATACGCCGGCTGCCGACGTGCTGGATCGGGAAGCCCGACCGACGTCTTCCGGGATTTCGCAGGCGCATTCAGGTTCCCCCACCCCGCGCGACTCCATCTCGCTCAACTCTTCGCGCTCCCCCACGGTCGGCGAGGCAGGACCGCGGCGCCCACTCCCCCAGCACCCGCCGTGGCCGGTCCGGGCTGTCCAGGGTGAGTTGACGAGGTCGTGACGTGCGCCGGCGAAACCCCCACTACCCCGAGCTATCCGGAGCGCACGGGATGAGTTCGGGAAATAGTGGTGTTCCGTCCGTGTCCGATTCTGGAACGCGGATCTGTTCTCCGGCAGGGAACCCGGCTCTCGTGTCAGGCTGGCTGCGTGACAGCTTCTCCCCGTCCAGCGATCTGGGACGTTGCGATCGTGGGCCTCGGGCCCGCCGGCCGCGCCCTCGCCCACCGGGCCACAGCTCTCGGTGCGACGGTCGTTTCGGTCGACCCGCTCCCCCGGAGGTCGTGGACCGCGACGTACGCGGCGTGGGAAGACGAGCTCCCCGACTGGCTCCCTCGGGACGCGATCGAAACGAGAACTTCTCGCCCGGCGGCCTGGACGACACGTCGCCACATCATCGATCACACATATTGTGTTTTGAATACATCGTCACTGCAATCAATACTCAGCAGGGAATGCGGAACCGTCCTCGCAGGTAGAGCCGTGGACCTCTCCCCCACGTCCGTTCTGCTGGACGACGGGTCCACGCTGGAGGCGCACGTCGTGGTCGACGCTCGCGGCACCGGCGACAGCCCCGACCTCGCCCAGCAGACGGCCTACGGCGTCGTGGTGGACCCCGGCACGGCCGCCCATGCGCTCGCCGGCGACGCCGCGGTGTTCATGGACTGGCGCCGCGACAACGGCACATCGCCCTCGGACGTGCCGTCGTTCCTCTACGGGGTCCCCCTCGCGCACGACCGGTTCCTGCTCGAAGAGACCTGCCTGGTCGGTCGCCCGCCACTCCCGATCTCGGAACTCGCCACCCGACTCCACGACCGACTCCGACAGCGGGGCGTCACCGTACCGTCCCATTCGGACGTCGAGAGAGTCAGATTCGCCGTCGAACCACCCCCCGAGGCGGGTCGTGCCCACAGCTCGGATCAGGTGCGCTTCGGGGCCCGCGCCGGGTTGATGCACCCCGGAACGGGTTACAGCGTCGCAGCGTCGCTCCTGTGCGCAGATGTTCTGGCCCACGATCTTCGTGACGGTTCGAACGCGCGACTGTGGCCATGGAAGGCCCGCACCGTCGCGTCCCTGCGGTCGGTCGGTCTTCGCGTCCTCCTGAATCTGGATGCAGAACACGTCCCCGAATTCTTCGAGCATTTCTTCGATCTACCGCCACAACTCCAGGCGGCATATCTGTCCGAACGGTCGAATCCGCGCGGAACCCTGTCCGCAATGGGGCGGATGTTTCGGGCATCCTCCGGCGATATCCGCAGTGTGATTCTCCGTTCGACGCTTCGCCGGGAAGTTCGATGAACTGTCGCGCGAACGCGAAAAGGAGACCATCATGGAACGCATGCGGTCGATATGGAAGGGCTCGATAGCGTTCGGACTCGTGAATGTGCCGGTCAAGGTCTATTCGGCAACCGAGGATCACGACATCAGGTTTCACCAGGTCCATGCCAAGGACGGCGGCCGGATCAAATACAACCGCGTCTGCTCCGAATGCGGCAACGTCGTCCAATACGCCGATATCGACAAGGCCTACGACTCCGACGACGGCGTGCGCGTGGTGTTGACGGACGATGATTTCGGGAAACTGCCCGCCGCCGAGAAACACGAGATTCCCGTTCTGCAGTTCGTGCCGACCGAACAGATCGACCCCATTCTGTTCGAGAAGAGTTACTTCCTCGAACCCGATTCCAGCTCTCCGAAGGCGTATGTCCTCCTCGCGACAGCCCTCGAGAACAGCGACCGCACAGCCCTCGTCCACTTCACCCTCCGGCAGCGCACCCGACTGGCCGCGATGCGGTCACGCGACGGGGTACTGGTGATCCAGACGCTGCTGTGGCCGGACGAGGTACGCGCCGCCGAGTTCTCCTCGCTCGACGGCGTCGACAAGCCGAAGGCGAAGGAACTCGCCATGGCCGAGACGCTCGTCGACAGCATGGCCGACGACTTCGACCCCACCGAATTCACCGACGACTACCAGGTGCAGTTGCGTGAACTGCTCGACGAGATGATCGAGTCGGGCGGCAAGAAGGTCATCCCCGTCGCCGAAGTCGAGAAGAGCGGCGAGGACGCCGAAGTGGTGGACCTGGTGGCGGCACTGCAGCGCAGCGTCGACGCCGCCGGGAAGAAGGCCGCACCCGCCAAGAAGAAGCCGGCCAAGAAGGCTCCGGCCAAGACCGCCGCGAAGAAGGCCACCTCCAAGTCGTCCACTTCGGAACGCAAACGCGCCTGAACCGACGCGGAGGGGCTCGGCGAGATGCATCTCGCCGAGCCCCTCCGCGTTACCCGTAGTGGCTGGTCAGACCGTGAAGCCGAGCGCGCGCAACTGCTCGCGGCCGTCCTCGGTGATCTTGTCGGGGCCCCACGGCGGGAGCCACACCCAGTTGATCTTCAGTTCGTTGCACAGACCGCTGCGCACGAGCGCGCCCCGCGACTGGTCCTCGATGACATCGGTCAGCGGGCACGCCGCCGACGTGAGCGTCATGTCGAGGGTCACGACGTCCTCTTCCTCGGTAATTCCGTACACGAGACCGAGGTCGACGACGTTGATGCCGAGTTCGGGGTCCACGACGTCACGCATCGCCTCCTCGAGCTCCTCGAGGCGTTTCGGGTCGGTAATCGCACCCGACGCGGCAGTGGCGGTCTCGCCGCCGTGGTCGGCCGTCGCCTGGTCCGGTACGGCCGTGGCGTCCGCCTCCGGCGTCTGCGTCTCGCTCATGATGCCTGTCCTCCGATTCGAGCTGGTTCGCCGTCTTCTGTCGGAACGGCCGAATCCCGTTCGTCCACGACCCGGTCGTCCACTATCTGAACAACCGCGTCCTTGAATGCCATCCATCCCAGCAGCGCACACTTCACGCGAGCCGGGTACTTCGAGACGCCGACGAAGGCGATGCCGTCCCCGAGGACGTCCTCGTCCCCCTCGACGGTACCGCGGCTGCTGACCATCTCGTTGAATGCGGCAACGGTCTGCAGGGCCTGCTCGACGGGCATCCCGACCACCTGATCGGTGAGCACCGACGTCGACGCCTGGCTGATGGAGCAACCCTGGCCGTCGTACGACACATCCACGACGGTGCCGTCGTCGGCGAGCTGCACGCGCAGCGTCACTTCGTCACCGCACGTGGGATTGACGTGGTGGACTTCGGCGCCGAACGGTTCGCGCAGACCGCGGCCGTGAGGATGCTTGTAGTGATCCAGGATCACTTCCTGGTACATCTGTTCCATTCTCATGCAGGAACCTCCCCGAAGAACTCCTGTGCGCGCCGCACCGCCGCCGCAAGTGCGTCGATCTCGTCGACCGTGTTGTACAGCGCGAACGACGCCCTCGCCGTGGCCGCGACACCGAAATGACGGTGCAGGGGCCAGGCGCAGTGGTGGCCGACGCGGATGGCGACCCCCTCGTCGTCGAGAATCTGACCGAGATCGTGTGCGTGTATTCCGTCGACCACGAACGACACTGCCCCGCCGCGGTCCTCGGCGGTCGTGGGTCCGATGATGCGCACACCGTCGATGGCACCGAGCGCCGCCAGTGCCGCCTCGACCAGGGTGTGCTCATGCGCCGCGACCGCGTCCATCCCGATCTCCTCGAGATACCGGACCGCTGCGCCGAGTCCGACCACCTGCGACGTCATCGGAACGCCCGCCTCGAACCGCTGCGGCGGCGGCGCATAGGTGGTGCGTTCCATCGTGACGGTCTCGATCATCGAACCACCGGTGATGAACGGCGGCATCGCGTTCAGCAGATCGCGGCGCCCGTACAGGACACCCACGCCGGACGGGCCGAGCATCTTGTGCCCCGAGAAGGCCGCGTAGTCCACGCCGAGCGCGTGGAAGTCCACCGCCATGTGCGGGACGGACTGGC
The DNA here is from genome assembly GCF_058628105.1 of Rhodococcus sp. G6(2025). Lineage (NCBI taxonomy): Bacteria > Bacillati > Actinomycetota > Actinomycetes > Mycobacteriales > Nocardiaceae > Rhodococcus > Rhodococcus sp. G6(2025). The sequence continues at coordinate 3,910,298 of NZ_CP179750.1, read as the reverse complement.
ACGCGTCGAGTACCACCAGCGCGCCGACCGCGCGGGCGCGACGCACCAATTCCTCGACGGGTGCCACCGCCCCGGTCACGTTGGACTGGTGGGTGAACGCCACGACCTTGACGGCGTCGGTCAGCTCGAGCGAATCGAGATCGATCCGGCCGTCGTCGGTGACGCCGTACCAGCGCAACGTCGCGCCGGTGCTGCGCGCGAGCTCCTGCCACGGCACGAGATTGGCGTGATGCTCGAGTTCGGTGATGACGATCTCGTCGCCGGGGCCGAGGTGCCGCTCGAAGCGGTCGTCGCCGAGGACGTGAGTGACGAGATTCAGCGATTCCGTCGCGTTCTTGGTGAACACGAGTTCGTCGCTGTCGGCACCGACGAACGCGGCGATCGCCGCACGCGCATTCTCGTACGCGTCGGTGGCCTCTTCGGCGAGCTGGTGAGCGCCCCGGTGCACGGCCGCGTTACAAGTGGTGAGGAACTCCCTCTCGGCGTCGAGCACCTGGTTCGGGCGCTGTGACGTCGCGCCCGAATCGAGGTACACCAGCGGTTTTCCGTCGCGGACCGTACGCGCCAGGATCGGGAAGTCCTCCCGGATCCGGGTGACGTCGAATACGCGCACCGAGGTGGTCATCTGCGTTTATGCTCCTTGCGTTGCTGCAGCCTGGGTGAAGCGCTCGTAGCCCTTCGCCTCGAGCTCGTCGGCCAGTTCCGGTCCGCCCGACTCGACCACACGACCGCCGACGAACACGTGGACGTATTCCGGCTTGATGTACCGGAGGATGCGCGTGTAGTGCGTGATCAGCAGGATTCCGCCGTGCTCGCGTTCCTTGTACTTGTTCACGCCCTCGGAGACGACGCGCAGGGCGTCGACGTCGAGACCGGAGTCGGTCTCGTCGAGGATCGCGATCTTCGGCTTCAGGAGACCGAGCTGCAGGATCTCGTGGCGCTTCTTCTCACCGCCGGAGAATCCTTCGTTGACACTGCGCTCGCCGAACGAGGGGTCGATGTCCAGCTCGGTCAGCGCTTCCTTGACTTCCTTCACCCAGTGACGGAGCTTCGGGGCCTCGCCACGGACTGCGGTGGCCGCGGTGCGCAGGAAGTTGGACATCGAGACGCCGGGGACCTCGACCGGGTACTGCATCGCGAGGAACAGTCCGGCGCGGGCACGCTCGTCGACGCTCATCTCGAGGACGTTCTCACCGTTGAGGGTGATGGAGCCCGAGGTGATCTGGTACTTGGGGTGACCCGCGATGGCGTACGACAGCGTCGACTTGCCGGACCCGTTGGGTCCCATGATCGCGTGGGTCTCGCCGGAACGAACCGTCAGATTCACACCCTTGAGGATGTTGATCGGGTCGGCGTTCTCGTCGGTGTTCGCGACGTCGACGTGCAGGTCCTTGATTTCCAGGACCGAGGTTTCGGGGGTGGAAGCGTCAGGGGTAGACATTGTGATCCTTCGAAGAAATGGGAAGTAGTGGTCCGGCGGCGCGGGTCACACGCCGACTGCGGCGAGTTCGGCCTCGACAGCAGCCTCGAGGCGCTCGCGAATCTCGGCGACGGCGATCTTGTTGATGATCTCGTGGAAGAACCCGCGCACGACGAGTCGCCGTGCCGCGTCCTCGGGGATTCCGCGGGCGCGCAGGTAGAACAACTGCTCGTCGTCGAATCGTCCCGTGGCGCTGGCGTGGCCGGCACCCACGATCTCACCGGTCTCGATCTCGAGGTTCGGAACCGAGTCGGCGCGTGCACCGTCCGTCAGGACGAGGTTGCGGTTCAGCTCGAACGTGTCGGTGCCTTCGGCCGCGGCGCGGATCAGCACGTCGCCGATCCACACGGTGTGGGCGTCGGGCTTTCCCGAATTCGGATCACCCTGCAGGGCGCCCTTGTAGACCACGTTGGACTTGCAGTGCGGCTGCGAGTGATCCACCAGCAGTCGCTGCTCGAAGTGCTGTCCGGCGTCGGCGAAGTACAGGCCGAGCAGTTCGGCGTCGCCGCCGGGGCCGTCGTACTTGACGGTCGCGGACAGGCGGACGAGGTCGCCGCCGAGACTGATCGCGTTGTGGCGGAGCACCGCGTCACGGCCCAGCCGCGCGTGATGCGACGCGACGTGCACGGCGTCGTCGGCCCAGTCCTGGACGGCGACCACGGTGAGGCGGGCGCTGTCGCCGAGAACGAATTCGACGTTCTCGGCGAACGTGCCGCTGCCGCGCTGGTCGATGACGACGGTCGCCTTCGCGAAGGCGTCGAGCCGAATCTGCAGGTGCCCGAAGGCGACCTTGTCCTCGCCCGGGCCGGTGACCGTGATGTTGATCGTCTCGGCGACCTCGACCTCACGGCCGACCGTCACGACGGTGGCCGTCTCGAAACCCGAGTAGGCCTGTGCGGCCACCCGGTCGGCGGGCACGCCGGCCTTGCCCAGCCGGTCGTCGTCACGCCCGACGGTCTCGACCTGGACGGAGTCCGGACCGGCGACGTCGACGGTGACCGTGCCGTTCGCGACGGCCGTTCCGTCGTGCAGTCCGCGGAGTCGGCGCAGCGGGGTGAACCGCCAGACCTCGTCGCGACCACCCGGGATCTCGAAGGCGTTGACGTCGAACGAGGTGAAGACCTCACCCTTGTTCTTGATCGGCGAGCCGGTGGCGGTCCGCGCTATCCGCGGATTCTCGCCTGCGACGGCTCCCGCGACTCCGAGATTCTGGACACCAGTTTCTGGCGTGGTCACTAACCCACCGCCCCTTCCATCTGCAGTTCGATCAGGCGGTTCAGTTCCAGGGCGTACTCCATCGGGAGTTCCTTGGCGATCGGCTCGACGAAGCCGCGCACGACCGTGGCCATGGCCTCGTCTTCGGTGAGCCCGCGGCTCATCAGGTAGAACAGCTGGTCGTCGCTCACCTTCGAAACGGTGGCCTCGTGGCCCATGGTCACGTCGTCCTCGCGGATGTCGACGTACGGGTAGGTGTCCGAGCGGCTGATCTGATCGACCAGCAGCGCGTCACACTTGACCGTCGACTTGGAACCGTGAGCACCCTTGTTGACCTGGACGAGTCCGCGGTAGGACGCGCGTCCGCCGCCACGTGCCACCGACTTGCTGATGATCGTCGACGACGTGTACGGCGCGAGGTGCAGCATCTTGGCACCGGTGTCCTGGTGCTGTCCCTCACCGGCGAATGCCACGGAGAGAACCTCGCCGCGGGCGTGCTCGCCCATCATCCAGACGGCCGGGTACTTCATGGTGACCTTCGACCCGATGTTGCCGTCGATCCACTCCATGGATCCGCCGGCCTCGACCTTGGTGCGCTTGGTGACCAGGTTGTAGACGTTGTTCGACCAGTTCTGGATGGTCGTGTAGCGGCAGTGGCCGCCCTTCTTCACGATGATCTCGACGACCGCGGAGTGCAGGGAGTCCGACTTGTAGATCGGCGCCGTGCAGCCCTCGACGTAGTGCACCGAGGCGCCCTCGTCGACGATGATCAGGGTCCGCTCGAACTGGCCCATGTTCTCCGTGTTGATGCGGAAGTAGGCCTGCAGCGGGATGTCGACGTGCACACCCGGCGGGACGTAGATGAAGGAGCCACCCGACCACACCGCGGTGTTCAGCGCGGAGAACTTGTTGTCGCCGGCCGGGATGACCGTGCCGAAGTACTCCCGGAACAGCTCGGGGTGCTGCTTCAGGCCCGTGTCGGTGTCGAGGAAGATCACGCCCTGCGCCTCGAGGTCCTCACGGATCGAGTGGTACACCACCTCGGACTCGTACTGAGCCGCGACACCGGCGACGAGGCGCTGCTTCTCGGCCTCGGGGATGCCCAGCTTGTCGTACGTGTTCTTGATGTCCTCGGGCAGGTCTTCCCAGCTCTCGGCCTGCTTCTCGCTCGAGCGCACGAAGTACTTGATGTTGTCGAAGTCGATGCCCTCGAGGTTCGAACCCCAGTTCGGCATCGGCTTCTTGTCGAAGGTCTTCAGCGCGCGCAGGCGGATGTCGAGCATCCAGTCCGGCTCGCTCTTCTTCGCCGAGATGTCGCGCACGACGTCTTCGGACAGACCGCGCTGCGCACTGGCACCGGCCTCGTCGGAATCGGACCAGCCGTACCCGTAATGCCCGAGTGACGCGATGGTCTCTTCCTGCGTGAGCGGCTCGGCGTTGGCCGACGCAGTGGATGTCACCTGGTCTGATGTGACGGTCATGCGAGCTCCTTCCGGAGTCTTGTTACGAGACCGGCGAGGGCTGGTCGCCGGTGGAGAACAGGTTGCTGACTAGGGGATCTATCGGGAAATCGTTGTTATTTGGGACCGGACGGGGGGACGAGTGGAACGTGGGTGGTGCATGCGCAGTCGCCGTTCGCGATGGTCGCGAGCCGCTGGACGTGGGTGCCGAGCAGTTGGGCGAACGCTTCCTGCTCGGCTTCGCACAGTTCCGGGAACTCCTCGGCCACGTGTGAGACCGGGCAGTGGTGCTGGCAGATCTGCACGCCGTTGCCCACCGGGCGCGTCGACGCCGCGAATCCCGCAGTGGTGAACGCGTCGGCGATGGCGTCGGCGGTGGTCTCGAGGCCCTCGGCGCTCTGATCGTCTGCCGGGGTCACGTTTCCGACGATCGCCTGGACTCGGCGACGAGCGAAATCGGTGATCGCGGCGTCTCCCCCGACCTCCCGCAATTGACGCATGGCCGCACCGGCGAGGTCGTCGTACGCGTGTCCGAGCCTGCCGCGGCCCTTGGCGGTGATCTGGAAGTATTTGGCGGGTCGTCCCCGTCCGCGGTGACGCACGGCGACGGAGGACGCCTCGCGCGCCTCACCGGAGTCCAGGAGTGCGTCGAGGTGCCTGCGGACACCGGCGGCACTGAGGCCGAGGCGGGTTCCGATTTCCGATGCGGTGATCGGCCCCTCCTCGAGGAGGAGCTTCACGACGGCAGCGCGGGTGTGGCCTTCGTGGCCGACGGCGACGGGTGACGCGGTTCCGACAGGCGCCGCCGAGGAAGGCGCGTGAACTGCGCTTTCCTTCGTTGCACGTGGTGTCGTTTCCGTTTTCACAACACCAGTGTGACGGAATTCGGATCGCAGGTCTACTAAGGGTGCCCTGCCTTACACCTGTGATTATGTGCCGCCCGGGCCCGGGAATACTGGCCGAACCGGTTGTGTTCGGCGCACCGCTACGCTGCCTGTGTGCCGCAGACCCCCGAGAACCCGGAGCCGACCCGCGCGGAGCCGACCTTCACGGCTCGCGCCGCTCTCCGACATCCGGCCGAGCTCGCCCGCCGGGCGCTGGGCATCGACGGCCGCTCCCCGCGCCCCTCGGTGGCGGCCGCGTTGCACGGCGACGAGCCGGAAACCGCGGGGCTGAACGAACAGGAAACCGCGCAGCTCCGCGGGATCCGCCGGTTCGGTGCGACCGGAACCGTCCTGATGGCGGTGGGTGCGCTGGGCGCAGGCGCCCAGCCGGTACTGCAGAACCCGGTCCAGGGGCTTCGCGTCATCGGGCTTCCCGCCCGGATCCCCAGCGTCGCGTTGACGCTCACCATGACCGGCACCGTGATGATCGTGCTCGCGTGGCTACTCCTCGGGCGCTTCGCGATCGGCAGCCTGCAGTCCGGGGCCGTGCGTCGCCTCAACCGGTCTCAGCTCGACCGCACCCTGCTGCTGTGGATCATCCCGCTGTCCGTCGCGCCGCCGATGTTCAGCAAGGACGTGTACTCGTACCTCGCGCAGAGCGAGATCGCGGCACGCGGGCTCGATCCCTACGCGATCGGTCCCGCCGGTGCGCTCGGGGTCGATCACGTCCTGACCCGGACCGTGCCGACGATCTGGCGCGACACCCCGGCGCCGTACGGGCCGCTGTTCCTCTGGATGGGGCGTGGAATCAGCTGGCTGACCGGCGAGAACATCGTCGCGGGGATCTTCCTGCACCGGCTGCTGGCCCTCGCCGGTGTGGCGATGATCGTGTGGGCACTCCCCCGGCTGGCGCGGCGCTGCGGTGTCGCCGAGGTCAGCGCCCTCTGGCTGGGCGCCGCCAACCCCCTGCTGCTGTTCCACCTGGTCGCCGGAATTCACAACGAGGCTCTGATGCTCGGCCTCATGCTGGCCGGGATCGAGCTGGCGCTGCGGGCCGTCGAACGATCGGAGCCGATCCGCGGGCAATCTCTCCTCCTCCTGCTGTCGGGGGCGGCACTCATCGCCCTGTCGTCGACGATCAAGATCCCCTCCCTCCTCGCGCTGGGATTCGTCGGGATGGCGCTCGCCCGGAGATGGGGCGGAACCCCGAAAGCGGTGCTCACCGCGGCCGCCCTGCTCGGCGGGGTGGCCCTGGTGGTCACCCTCGCCATCAGCACGTCCAGCGGACTCGGCATCGGCTGGGTACACACCCTCGGCACTGCGAACGCGGTCCGCAGTTGGATGTCCATCCCCACGCTCCTCGGGCTGGGCACCGGACTGGCCGGGGTCCTGCTGGGCCTCGGCGACCACACGACGGCGGTGCTGAGCCTGACCCGGCCGATCGCGGCCGTCGCTGCGGCGTTCATCACACTGCGGATGCTCGTCGCCACGCTCGTCGGCCGCATCCACGCGGTCGGCGCGCTTGGGCTGTCCCTCGGCGCGGTCGTCCTCCTCTTTCCCGTGGTGCAGCCCTGGTATCTGCTGTGGGCGGTCCTGCCGCTCGCCGCCTGGGCCACGGCACCCGCGTTCCGCGTCCCCGCCATCGTCTTCTCGTCCATCGTCAGCGTCATCCTGATGCCGAACGGCGGCGAGTACCAGCCGTTCGTCATCGTGCAGGCCGCCATCGCCACCATCTTCACAGCCGGAACGCTGATCGTGATCACCCGCAACCGGCTGCCGTGGCGGGTCGGTTCGGAGCAGCAGCCGACCGTGCCGGACACCCAATATCCGCCCCGGGACGACGCCGACGCGGAAAGCCGGGGCACCGGCCGGGTCACACCAGGCCAGGGCTTACGCTGATTCCCCGTGACCTCGCGAACGCCCGGATCGGCGCAACCTGCTGTACGCCTGGAAGGCGTGGTGAAGACCTTCGACGGTGTGAGGGCCGTCGACGGACTCGATCTCACCGTCGAACCTGCACAGGTGGTCGCGTTGCTCGGTCCCAACGGCGCGGGTAAGACGACCACAGTCGAAATGTGTGAGGGCTTCGTCCGCCCGGACAGCGGCACCGTCCGCGTCCTCGGACTCGACCCCGTCGCGGATGCCGGCGCCGTCCGGGCCCGGATCGGTGTGATGCTCCAGGGCGGCGGCGCCTACCCCGGTTCCCGCGCCGGAGAAATGCTCGACCTCGTCGCCGCCTACTCGGCCGACCCCCTCGACCCCGACTGGTTGCTGCGCAGCCTCGGACTCGAGGATTCCCGTCGCACCCCCTACCGCAGGCTGTCGGGCGGGCAACAGCAGCGCCTGTCCCTGGCCTGCGCGCTGGTCGGCAGGCCGGAACTGGTCTTCCTCGACGAACCCACCGCCGGACTCGACGCCCAGGCCCGCCTGCTCGTGTGGGAACTGATCGACGCCCTGCGCCGCGACGGCGTCAGTGTGCTGCTGACGACGCACCTGATGGACGAGGCCGAGGAGCTCGCGGACCGGCTCGTCATCATCGACCACGGGTCGATCGTCGCGGCGGGCACGCCCGCCGAGGTCACCAGCCGCGGCGCCGAGGGCCAGTTGCGGCTCAGCGCGCCCGCCGGTCTGGACACCGAGCCCCTCGCGAGAGCCCTCCCCGACGGTTTCCGGGTGGCCGAGTCCGGACCGGGCACCTACCTCGTCGAAGGGCCGATCGATCCGAAGGTGGTGGCGTCGGTCGCGTCGTGGTGCGCCGATCTGGATGCCCTGATCAGCGATATCCGCGTCGACCAGCGCAGCCTCGAGGACGTCTTCCTCGAACTCACCGGCCGGGAACTGAGGGGATGACGATGAGCACCAGCGACCGTCTGACGGAGAATCGTTTCGCCCCGGGCACGTTCGCGCCCGACCCCCGCCCGAGTGGCGCGGCGGTCATGTTGCGGGCCCAGACCGCGCTCGAACTCAAACTGCTCCTGCGCAACGGCGAACAGCTGCTGCTGACCATGTTCATCCCGATCACACTGCTGATCGGCCTGTGTCTGCTGCCCATCGGCGACCTCGGAACGTCGCGGGTCGACAAGGTGGTCCCCGCCGTCATGATGGTGGCGGTGATGTCCACCGCGTTCACCGGCCAGGCCATCGCGGTCGGCTTCGACCGCCGGTACGGGGCGCTCAAGCGGCTCGGCGCCACCCCCCTGCCGACGTGGGGAATCATCGCCGGGAAGAGCGCCGCCGTGGTCATCGTCGTCGCCCTGCAGTCGGTGCTCCTCGGTTCGATCGGGCTGGCGCTCGGCTGGCGTCCGAGTGCGTGGGGACTGGTTCTCGGCGCCGTGATCATCGCCCTGGGCACCGTGACGTTCGCGGCGATGGGACTGCTGCTCGGCGGCACCCTCCGTGCCGACATCGTCCTCGCGCTGGCCAACATCCTGTGGTTCGTCATGGTCGGCGTCGGCAGCGTGGTGTTCGCCACCGGCGAGCTGCCCTGGCTCCTCCACACCGGGGCCCGGCTGATCCCGTCCGGTGCGCTCGCGCACGCGCTCGACGCCGCACTGTCGGGGTCGGTGGATCTGCTCAGCGTCGTGGTCCTCGTCGTCTGGGGTGCGGCCGCGGGAGCCCTGGCGGCCCGGACGTTCCGATTCACGTGATCCGCCGACCCGCAGCCCGGCGCGCCCGCAGCGTCGGCACCGTTCTGGCAGTCCTGCTCGCCGTCCTCGGCTGCGGCACGCTGCCCGCGGGCGCCGCACCGCAGTGGGGTCCGCCCGCCGCGCCGAATCCGTTCCTCGGACCCGCCGGCACGTCCACGATGCACGGCGACGCGGGGTCCACCGACGTCACTCCGCTGCCCGGTCCCGGCACCGGCCCGCTCACACTGTCCGCGTACCCGCTGGTGTCGGCGTGCCCGACCCTCCTGCAGGGTTCCGACCGGCTCGTCGTCGCCTTGTGCACGTCCGTGGCCGGCCAGGTCCCGACCGTTCACCTCATCGATCCCGCCGCCCCCGCGGCCCCGTTCGGCAGCTCGCTCGCCACGTTCGCGCTGGCGAAGGGCAGCCTCCTGGGCGGCGTGTACGCGTTCCTCGACAACGACAACCGGCTGGTCGTGGTGGACGGCAACCGTCAGCTACTGCGCCTCGGACATTCGCAGGATCCCGAAGGCCGCTGGCGGATCAGCGTCGACTCGCGCGTCGACCTGTCCGGCAGTGTTCCGCCGGGTGACAACGTGACCGGACTGACGCCGGACTGGCAGGGCAACGTCTGGTTCGCCACGGGTGGCGGTGTCGTCGGAGCCGTGGATCGCGCCGGCGTCGCGCATGCTCTGCCGTTGGCCGCGGGCGAACAGGTCCAGAACAGCATCTCCACCTCGCCCGCCGGCACCGCGGTCGCGACGACGCATGCCCTGTACCAGTTCACGCTCCGCGACGGGGCGGTGCGGGTGGATTGGCGGCGCGACTACGACCGCGGCCCGGACCGTAAGCCGGGGCAACTCAGCCACGGCACCGGGTCCACCCCCACCTACTTCGGGCCGTCGACCGGCAGCGATTTCGTCGCGATCGTCGACAACGCCGACCCGCAGGTGAGTCTTCGGGTCTTCCGCGCCGATTCCGGTGACGAGATCTGCTCCCTTCCGGTGCTCGGCAGCCCGGGCGGCAGCGAGAACTCGCCGATCGGTATAGCCAATTCGGTGTATGTCGCGGGGACGTACGGCTACCCGTATCCCGCGGTTCCGGACGGCGCGGGCCCGGCGGTGCCGACGAACGCCCCGTTCACCGGCGGCATGACCCGTGTCGACATCGACCCGATCGGCTGCCACCAGGTGTGGAGCAACGACGTCCGCAGCGCGGCGGTACCCCATCTCTCGACCGGTGACGGGTTGCTGTACACCGTGATCCGTCACGGGTTCGACGTCACCACGCCCCTGGACGGCTTCTCGTTCGCGGTGATCGATCCGGCGGACGGTACGGTCGAGCACACCAGCCCACTCCCCGGCACCGCGGTCAACGACACACTGCAGATGTCCGGACTCGTCACCGACACCGGCGACTTCTGGCAGGGCACGGTCACCGGCATCCTGCGGATTCGCGGCGAGTAGCACGGAGTCGAGCGCGCCGCCACCGGCCCAACGACACGCTGTAGTTGACGGCCCTCTACCATCGACGTCGTGCTGTATCGCGGGTTTCTGAGCCTGGTAGACCGTCTCCCCCTTCCGTCGCTGACCGTGCAGCGTGTCATCGCGTTCGCGGTGATCCTCACGCAGGGCGGTATCGCCGTCACCGGGGCCGTCGTGCGGGTGACCGCATCCGGCCTCGGGTGCCCCACCTGGCCGCAGTGCTTCCCCGGCAGTTTCGTGCCGGTCGGGCACGGCGAGGTCGCCGTCGTCCATCAGGCGGTCGAGTTCGGCAACCGGTTGCTCACGTTCGTCGTCGTCGTGGCCGCGGCTCTGATCGTTCTCGCGGTCACCCGCGCCCGCCGTCGTCGAGAGGTCCTCGTCTACGCGTGGATGATGCCTCTCGGCACCGTCGTGCAGGCCGTCATCGGCGGTGTCACGGTGCTCACCGGACTGCTGTGGTGGACGGTGGCGGTACACCTGCTCGCGTCGATGGCGATGGTGTGGCTAGCGACCGTGATGTACGCGAAGATCTGCGAACCCGACGACGCGCCGGCGATCGACGTGATCCCCGCCCCGCTGCGGTGGCTCACCGCGCTGTCGGGTGTCGCGCTGTCCGGGGTGCTCGCCGCCGGAACGCTGGTCACGGGCGCCGGACCGCACGCGGGAGACAAGAGTCTCGACCGCGTGGTTCCGCGCCTCGAGGTGGAGATCGTCACGCTCGTGCACCTGCATGCCCAGCTGCTGGTGGGCTACCTGGCGTTGCTGGTCGGCCTGTGCTTCGGCCTGTACGCCGTGGGCGCCACCCGCGCGGTGACGATCCGCGTGCAGGTTCTGCTCGCACTGGTGGTGGCGCAGGCGCTGGTCGGACTCGTCCAGTTCTTCACGGACGTTCCCGCGGCCCTGGTGGCAGTCCATGTCGCGGGTGCCGGGCTGTGCACCGCGGCCACCGCGGCGGTATGGGCTGCGGGACGCACCCGCGAGTACGTCACGCAGCCGGACACCGCGAGCGTCTAGCGCTCGTTGCGCGCCTTCGGGAACCGCGTCTGCCGCGCGACCCAGCCGGCCATCTTCTGGAAGTGACCCTTGCGGGGCGTGACGATGCTGGTAATCGCGCGATCCCACTCCGAGACGGTGACGTCGTCGAAGGATGCGACGACGGCGTTCGCGGTGGCGAGATCCTTGACCACCTGGTCACCGAGGATGCCGTCGGCTCCGACGAGCGTGATGCGGACGCCGGCGAGTCCGATCGGCTGGATGACGGCACTGGCGGAACCGCCGTGCTCGGCCACGAACTTCTTGATCGCGTCGACCGTGTGGGACGGCAGCGAGGGCGCCGGGCTCGCGGGCGCCTGATCCGCGTGGGTGTCGGTACTCATGACCCCGAGAATACTGGGCGGTAGCGGCGTCGTGTCCGCCAGGCTCCGATCGGCGACACTCGCCGTGTAGAACTGAATCCATGCGCGCTATACAGGTTTCCCGTCTCGGTGGTCCCGACGTCCTCGAACCGGCGGAGGTTCCCGAACCCCGGATCGGAGCGACGGATCTTCTGGTTCGCACCGAGGCGATCGGCATCAACTTCATCGACACCTACTTCCGGACGGGGCTGTACCCGCGGCCGTTGCCCTACATTCCCGGAGACGAGGGCTCCGGAGTCGTGGAGGCCGTCGGCGGCGACGTGACCGGTATCGCTCCCGGTGACCGGGTGGCGTGGTGCTCCGCCCCCGGCAGTTACGCCGAGAAGGTGGTCGTCCCCGCGGCGGCCGCGATCACCGTCCCCGACTCCGTGCCCGCCCCGCAGGCCGCTTCCGCTCTGCTGCAGGGAATGACCGCCCACTACCTGGCCCACTCGACCTACCCGATCCAGTCCGGCGACACCGTCCTCGTCCACGCCGGAGCGGGCGGAGTCGGTCTGCTGCTGACCCAGATGGCGACCACGCTGGGCGCGCGGGTGATCACCACCGTGTCCTCCGACGCCAAGGAACAATTGTCCCGTGACGCCGGCGCACACGAGGTGCTGCGATACGACGACGACGTCGCCGCCCGGGTGCGTGAACTGACCGACGGCGAAGGCGTCGCAGCCGCCTACGACGGTGTCGGCGCGTCCACGTTCGAGGCCAGTCTCGCGTCGGTGCGGATCCGTGGGACGGTCGCGTTGTTCGGTGCGGCCAGTGGCCCGGTGCCGCCGTTCGATCCGCAACGGCTGAACCCGGCCGGTTCGGTGTTCCTCACCCGGCCGACACTCGCGCACCACATCCGCAACCGTGAGGAACTGACGTGGCGGGCGGGAGACGTGTTCTCCGCCCTGGCCGACGGTTCGCTGACGGTCCGGGTGGGCGCGGAGTACCCGCTCGAGCGGGCCGAGGACGCGCACCGCGACCTCGAGGCGCGTGCGACGACGGGATCGATCGTGCTGGTTCCCTGACGCGGAGCGTCAACTCAGGCCCTGACGCGGAGCGTCAACTGAGGACCTGACGCGGAAGGTCAGCTCAGCAGGCTGCCGACGGTCTGCAGTCCGAGCACGGAGTCGACGGCGAGACCGACGAAGACGATGGCCAGATAGTTGTTGGACTGCAGGAACAGGCGGAGCGGTTTCACGGCCGCTCCGCCGCGGACGCTGCGGTACAGCTGGTGGGCCATCAGCAGGAACCAGGCGCCCGCGACGAGGGTCACGGCGGCATAGACGACGCCCGCGGCGGGGACGAGCGCGAGGGACGTGATCACCATCGCCCAGCTGTACAGCAGGATCTGCTTGGTGACGTGCTCCTCGGTGGCGATCACCGGCAGCATCGGGACACCGGCCGCCTTGTAGTCCTCCTTGTACCGCATGGCGAGGGCCCACGTGTGCGGCGGCGTCCAGAAGAAGATGACCAGGAACAGCACGATGGGCTGCCAGCTCAGCGACCCGGTGACCGCCGACCAGCCGACCATGACGGGCATGCAGCCCGCGGCGCCGCCCCAGACCACGTTCTGCCAGGTCCGGCGTTTGAGCACCATCGTGTACACGAGCACGTAGAACGCGATGGTCAGGACGACCAGGCAGCCGGCGAGCAGGTTGGCCCGCCACCACAGCCACAGGAACGACGCGACACCGAGAGTCATGCCGAACACGAACGCGTGGGACGTCGGCACCGCGTCGCGGGCCAGCGGCCGGCGGGCGGTGCGTTTCATGACCTTGTCGATGTCGGCGTCGACGACGCAGTTGAGCGAGTTCGCGCTCGCCGCGCCCATCCATCCGCCGAACAGCGTGCTGAGGATCAGCGCGATGTCGACGTTGCCGCGGTCCGCCAGCAGCATCGCGGGGATGGTGGCGACCAGCAGCAGCTCGATCACCCGCGGCTTGGTCAATGCGATGTAGGCCAGGACCTTGCCCGTGACGCGACCCAGCACCGTACCGGTGTCGGTCGCGCGGGGGGCGGGGCTGGGGCTGCCGAAGCCGTGTCCGCTCGGCTGATGCCCTGTCCGCACGTTCTCTCCTCGCACCACGCGTAATTCCACATCCGAATGCCGGCGACTGCTCCCGAAGTCCTTCGCGACGGCCGGCCGTCTACTACAAACGATGGTAGACCGCCGCAATGCGCGAACCGAATCGACCCGGATACGACCGCACACTAGGCTGGAGTCGCACAAGAGGCCCACGCATCCTCAGGCTCCACGTTCACCCATGTCAGGAGACTTCTGCCCGTGTCGATCACAGACGACATCCACGTCCTCACGCAACCGGTTCACCCCGCCGACTGGACCGACCTGGACACCAAGGCCGTCGACACCATCCGGGTGCTCGCCGCGGACGCGGTGCAGAAGGTCGGGAACGGCCACCCCGGCACGGCCATGAGCCTGGCCCCCCTCGCCTACACCCTCTTCCAGCGCGTCATGCGCCACGATCCCACCGACGCCGACTGGATCGGCCGCGACCGGTTCGTGCTGTCCTGCGGGCACTCCAGCCTCACCCTTTACATCCAGCTGTACCTCGCCGGCTACGGTCTCGAACTCGACGACCTGGAGGCGCTGCGCACCTGGGGCTCGAAGACCCCCGGCCACCCCGAACACGGCCACACCCGCGGTGTCGAGATCACCACCGGACCGCTCGGTCAGGGCCTCGCCTCCGCGGTGGGCATGGCGATGGCCGCCCGCCGTGAGCGCGGCCTCTTCGACCCCGAGCCCGCCCTCGGCGACAGCCCGTTCGACCACCACATCTACGTCATCGCCTCCGACGGCGACATCGAGGAAGGCGTCACCTCCGAGGCCTCCTCCATCGCCGGAGTGCAGCAGCTCGGCAACCTCACGCTGATCTACGACGACAACAAGATCTCCATCGAGGACGACACCGCCATCGCGCTGTCGGAGGACACCGCCGCCCGCTACGAGGCGTACGGCTGGCACGTGCAGATCGTCGAGGGTGGCGAGAACGTCGTCGCCATCGAAGAGGCCCTGAACAAGGCCCGCGAGGTCACCGACAAGCCGTCGCTGATCCTGCTCCGCACGATCATCGGCTTCCCCGCCCCGACCAAGATGAACACGGGAGCGGCGCACGGCGCCGCCCTCGGTGCCGACGAGGTCGCGGCCGTGAAGAAGGCTCTCGGCTTCGATCCGGACAAGACGTTCGAGGTCGCCGAGGAGGTCATCGCCCACACCCGCAAGGTCGTCGAGCGCGGCGCGCAGGCACACAAGGAGTGGCAGGCCCAGTACGACGAGTGGACGCAGCGCGCCCCCGAGGGCAAGAAGCTCCTCGACCGTCTGATCGGCCGCGATCTTCCCGCCGGCTGGGCCGACGTGCTCCCCACCTGGGAGCCGGATCCCAAGGGCGTCGCGACCCGCAAGGCGTCCGCCGCCGTTCTGAACGCCGTCGGACCGGTGCTCCCCGAACTGTGGGGCGGCTCCGCCGACCTCGCCGAGAGCAACAACACCACCATCAAGGGTGCCGACTCCTTCGGTCCCGAGGCCATCTCCACCCGGATGTGGACGGCCCAGCCCTACGGCCGCACCCTGCACTTCGGGGTCCGCGAACACGCCATGGGCTCGATCCTCAACGGCATCGCGCTGCACGGACCGACCCGCCCCTACGGCGGCACCTTCCTCGTCTTCAGCGACTACATGCGTCCCGCCGTGCGGCTCGCCGCGATCATGAAGACCCCGGTCACCTACGTGTGGACGCACGACTCCATCGGACTCGGTGAGGACGGGCCCACCCACCAGCCGATCGAGCACCTCGCCGCGCTGCGCGCGATCCCCGGCCTGTACGTCGTGCGGCCCGGCGACGCCAACGAGACCTCCCACGCCTGGCGCGCCGTCCTCGAGAAGGGCGCCGACGAAGCCACCCGCGCTCCCGCCGGCCTCGCCCTGACCCGCCAGGACCTGCCCGTCCTCGAGGGCACCAGCTACGAGGGTGTCTCCCGCGGCGGCTACGTCCTCGCCGACGCCTCCACCGGGGCACCGGAGGTCGTGCTCATCGGCACCGGGTCCGAGCTACAGCTCGCCGTCGCCGCCCGCGAGACCCTCGAGGCCGACGGCATCCCCACCCGGGTGGTGTCCATGCCCTGCGTCGAATGGTTCGACGCCCAGGACCAGGCCTACCGCGACGGTGTCCTCCCCCCGACGGTCAAGGCTCGGGTCTCCGTCGAAGCCGGCATCTCCATGCCCTGGTACCGCTTCGTCGGCGACGCAGGCGAAATCGTCTCCATCGAGCACTTCGGCGCGTCCGCCGACTACAAGACCCTGTTCCGCGAGTTCGGTTTCACCGCCGAAGCCGTCACCGCCGCCGCACAGCGCTCACTCGCACGCGTGAAGGGATAGACCGCCATGACTCAGAACCCCAACCTCCAGAAGCTCTCCGAAGCAGGCGTGTCGGTGTGGCTCGACGACCTCTCCCGTGACCGCATCGAGTCCGGCAACCTCGCCGAGCTCGTCGCGACCAAGTCCGTCGTCGGTGTCACCACCAACCCGTCGATCTTCCAGGCCGCACTGAGCAAGGGCCACGTCTACGACGCCCAGGTCCGCGAGCTCGCCGAGCGCGGTGCCGACGTCGAGGCCACCATCCGCACGGTGACCACCGACGACGTCCGCGCCGCCTGCGACGTCCTCGCCCCGCAGTTCGAGGCAAGCCACGGCGTCGACGGCCGGGTGTCCATCGAGGTCGACCCGCGCCTCGCGCACGACGCCGACAAGACGGTCGCGCAGGCCGTCGAACTGTGGAAGATCGTCGACCGCCCCAACCTGTTCATCAAGATCCCGGCCACCGAGGCCGGTATCCCAGCCATCGCCAAGGTGCTCGGCGAGGGCATCAGCGTCAACGTCACGCTGATCTTCTCCGTGGAACGCTACGAACTCGTCATGGGCGCCTACCTGGACGGCCTCGAGGCCGCGAAGGCAGCCGGTCACGACCTGTCCCGCATCCACTCGGTGGCCTCGTTCTTCGTCTCCCGCGTCGACACCGAGATCGACAAGCGGCTCGACAAGATCGGCACCCCCGACGCTCTCGCGCTGCGCGGCAAGGCGGCGCTCGCCAACGCCCGCCTCGCGTACGCCGCGTACCAGCAGATCTTCGAGGTGCAGCCGCGGTTCCAGGGTCTGCTGCCTGACGGTGCCCGCCCGCAGCGCCCGCTGTGGGCGTCGACCGGAGTCAAGAACCCCGATTACCCCGACACCCTGTACGTCTCCGAACTGGTGGCTCCGAACACCGTGAACACGATGCCCGAGAAGACTCTCGACGCGTTCGCCGATCACGGTGAGGTCGCCGGCGACACCGTCTCCGGCACCGCGGTCGAGTCGCAAGAGGTGTTCGACAAGCTCAGCGCCGTCGGCATCGATCTCACCGACGTGTTCAAGGTCCTCGAGGACGAGGGCGTCGACAAGTTCGAGGTGTCCTGGACCGAGCTCCTGGAGGCCACCGCGGAGCAGTTGCGCGCAGCAGGGCAGAAGAGCTGATACGTGAGCGAGCCCGCAGCGTCAGACGATTGGGTCAATCCACTCCGCGACGGTAGGGACAAGCGCCTACCACGCATCGCCGGGCCGTGTGCGCTGGTGATCTTCGGTGTCACCGGCGACCTGGCCCGGCGCAAGTTGATGCCCGCCATCTACGACCTGGCCAATCGTGGTCTGCTGCCGCCCGGGTTCGCTCTCGTCGGGTTCGCCCGCAGGGATTGGTCGGACGAGGACTTCGGCAAGATCGTCCACGATGCCGTCCGCGACCATTCCCGCACCCCGTTCCGGGAGGACGTCTGGGAGCGACTGTCGGAGGGCCTGCGTTTCGTCAAGGGCACCTTCGACGACCCGGCAGCCTTCCAGGAACTGGCCAACACTCTCGGGACGCTGGAACGCGAACGCGGGACCGGCGGCAATCACGGGTTCTATCTCGCGATTCCGCCGGACGCGTTCCCGGTCGTCCTGAAGCAGCTGTCCGAGGCCGGTCTCGCGCAGTCGAACGACGACCAGTGGCGTCGGGTGGTCATCGAGAAGCCGTTCGGTCACGACCTCGAGAGCGCACGTGAGCTCAACGCGGTCGTGAACGAGGTCTTCCCGGAGGACACGGTCTTCCGGATCGACCACTACCTCGGCAAGGAAACCGTCCAGAACATCCTGGCGTTGCGCTTCGCGAACCAGTTGTTCGATCCGATCTGGAACGCCCACTACGTGGATCACGTCCAGATCACCATGGCCGAGGACATCGGTCTCGGTGGACGCGCCGGGTACTACGACGGCATCGGGGCGGCACGCGACGTCATCCAGAATCACCTGCTGCAACTCCTCGCGTTCACCGCGATGGAGGAGCCGATCAGCTTCGAACCGTCCGAGTTGCAGGCGGAGAAGATCAAGGTGCTCTCCGCCACCAGGCTCGCCCAGCCGCTCGACGAGACCACCGCGCGCGGCCAGTACGCGGGCGGCTGGCAGGGCGGTACCCGGGTGGTCGGACTGCTGGAGGAGGAAGGGTTCTCGAAGGACTCGACCACGGAGACGTTCGCGGCCATCACCCTCGAGGTCGACACCCGCCGCTGGGCGGGGGTGCCGTTCTACCTCCGCACCGGGAAGCGGCTCGGACGTCGGGTCACCGAGATCGCCGTGATCTTCAAGCGCGCACCGCATCTGCCGTTCGATCAGACCATGACCGAGGAACTGGGGCAGAACGCCCTCGTCATCCGGGTGCAGCCGGACGAGGGTGTGACCATGAGGTTCGGGTCCAAGGTGCCGGGGTCGAGCATGGAAGTCCGCGACGTCAACATGGACTTCAGCTACGGTCAGGCGTTCACGGAGTCGTCGCCCGAGGCGTATGAGCGCCTCATCCTCGACGTGCTCCTCGGTGAGCCCTCGCTGTTCCCCGTGAACGCCGAGGTGGAACTGTCCTGGGAAATCCTCGACCCCGTGCTCGAGCACTGGGCCGCGGACGGCAGGCCGGAACCGTACGAGGCCGGCACGTGGGGCCCGCCGTCGGCAGACGAAATGATGCACCGCACCGGTCGCGAATGGAGAAGGCCGTAGATGATCACCGACATTCCCGCGACCACCACCGGACAGGTCAACAAGAAACTGGTGGAGCTGCGCAAGACGGGCGGCGCGGTGACCCTGGGACGAGTACTCACGCTGGTGGTGTGCACCCGCGACAGTGAGTACTCGGAGGACATCATCGACGCCGCCAACGAGGCGAGCCGGGAGCATCCGTGCCGCGTCATCGTCGTCGCCTGGGGGTCCCGTGACGCGGAACCCCGCCTGGATGCGCAGATCCGCGTCGGCGGCGACGCCGGCGCGTCGGAGGTCGTCGTGCTCCGCCTCTTCGGCGAACTCGCCGACCACGAGAGCAGCGTGGTGGTGCCGTTCCTCCTCCCCGACACTCCCGTGGTCGTGTGGTGGCCGGAGACCGCCCCGGAGGTTCCCGCCGAGGATCCGGTGGGCAAGCTCGCGATCCGGCGGATCACCGACGCGACCGATCGCGCGGATCCAGCCGCGGAGATCAAGAGCCGCCTGGCGTCGTACTCGTCCGGTGACTCGGACCTGGCCTGGAGTCGCATCACCTACTGGCGTGCGCTCCTGACCTCGGCCGTCGACCAGCCGCCGCACTCGCCGATCACGTCGGCGGTGGTGTCCGGACTGGTGGACGAACCCGCCGTCGACATGATCGCGGGGTGGTTGGCGAGCCGCGTCGACGTCCCGGTCACCCGGCGGGTCGGCCCGTTGTTCGTGGAGATCAACTTCGCCGACGGTGGTGCGTTGACCATCAGCCGCCCCCAGACGGGTACCACGGCGACGCTGTCACGCACCGGCAAGCCCGATGCGCGGGTCGCGCTCCGCAGGCGGGAAACGAGCGAGTGCCTGGCCGAAGAACTACGCAGACTCGACCCCGACGAGGTCTACGAGACCGCACTCGCCGGGCTGACGAAGGTGACGTATGAGTGACATCCACGTAGAGGTCCACCCCGACACCGACACGCTGGTGACGAAGGCCGCGGAGCGGTTCGTCGACACCGTCGTCGCCGCACAGAAGGACCGCGGCACGGCGTCGGTGGTCCTCACCGGCGGCGGCACCGGGATCGGCCTGCTCGAGAAGGTCCGGGAGAATCCGGGCGACATCGACTGGCGTGCGATCGACATCTTCTGGGGCGACGAACGCTTCCTGCCTGCCGGCGACCCGGAACGCAACGACGTGCAGGCGCGGGCCGCGCTGCTCGACCACGTCGACGTCGATCCCGACCGGGTGCACACCATGCCCGTCGCGGACGGCATCTACGAGAACGATCCGGAGGCGGCCGCCGTCGCGTACGCGCAGGTACTCGGGGCGCATGCCGGCGGCAAGCAGGTCCCGGTCTTCGACGTCCACCTGCTCGGCATGGGCGGTGAGGGACACGTCAATTCGCTGTTCCCCGACACCGACGCGGTCCGCGAGGAGCACCGGTTCGTCGTCGCGGTGACGGACTCCCCCAAGCCGCCGCCGGTGCGGGTCACGCTGACCCTGCCCGCCGTCCGGCACGCCGACGAGGTGTGGCTGGTCGTGTCGGGTGACGCGAAGGCCGAGGCCGTCGCCGCCGCCATCGCGGGCGCTCCCCCCGTCGAGATCCCGGCGTCCGGGGCCCGCGGGCTGTCCGCGACCCGGTGGCTGCTCGACACGTCGGCCGCGTCCCGGCTGCCGAACTGACGCTCTCATCCGACGGGGTCCTCGTCGTCGTCCGCCGGTAACCCGGCGGGCGACCGAGGGTCCCGCTCGACCGGTGACCGGGTGACCCGGCATTCGGTGACGATCCGACCGGCACGACGGGGGCTTGCCGTGCTCGCCCCCCGCCGTCCGATTCCCCCGCGCCAATGGTCAGGGTTGCCCGCGCAGCGCCTCATCCGTCGCCCCAATTCGTCTCGGAAACGTTCGTGCTCTTTCCCGTTTTGACGCAGCGACGGACGGTTCGGTTCCCCCGCCCCGCAAGAAAGTTCACGCAGTTCTCGCGGGGCGAAGGAACCCGTCCGGCTACCCGCTGTTGCGCAGCGCGGTCGCCAGCCCGTTCATCGTGAGCTGGATGCCGCGGCGCGTCTGATCACTGTCGTCCCCGGCCCGGTAGCGGCGCAGCAGTTCCACCTGCAGGTGGTTGAGGGGCTCGAGGTACGGGAACCGGTTGTGCACCGACCTCTCCAGACCGGGGTTGTCGGCGAACAGGGTGTCGTTCCCGGTGATCGCCTTGTACATCCGGATGGTCCGCTCGTGTTCCTCGGCGATCTTGCCGAACACCCGTCGGCGGAGTTCCTCGTCGGGAACAAGTTCCGCGTAGCGGGCGGCGAGACCCATGTCGGACTTCGACATCACCATCGCCAGGTTCGACAGCACGGTCCGGAAGAACGGCCACTTCTCGTACAGGCGGGACAGCGTGGCCACCCGCTCGGGGTCGCCCTGCGTCCATTCCTCGAACGCCGCACCCGTGCCGTACCACCCGGGCAGCATGACCCGGGACTGACTCCACGACAGCACCCACGGGATCGCCCGGAGGTCGGAGATGGACGTGGTCTGCTTCCGTGAGGCCGGGCGGCTGCCGATGTTGAGGGCCCCGATCTCCGCGACCGGAGTCGACATCTCGAAGTACTCCACGAATCCGGGTGTCTCGTGCACCAATTCGCCGTAGGCGCGGCGGGCCAGCGCAGCGAGCTCGTCGAGGATGCGGTACGCCGGTTCGGCGTCGTCGCCGAGGCCCTCGACGTCGAGCAGGGTGGCCTCGAGGGTCGCGGCGAGCAGCGTTTCCAGGTTGCGTTGCGCGAGGCGAGGTTCCGCGTACTTGGCGGCGATCACCTCGCCCTGTTCGGTGATCCGCAGCGACCCGGCCACCGCGCCGGGCGGTTGCGCGAGGATCGCCTCGTAGCTGGGTCCGCCGCCGCGACCCACGGTGCCGCCGCGACCGTGGAAGAGCCGCAACCGGATTCCCGTCTTGCGGGCAGCGTCCACCAGATCCAGCTCCGCGCGGTACAGCGCCCAGTTGGCCGCCAGGTAGCCGCCGTCCTTGTTGGAATCGGAGTACCCGAGCATCACTTCCTGCGAGTCGCCGCGCGACGTCACCAGGGCCCGGTAGATCGGCACCTCCAGGGTGGCCTCGAGGGTGGCGGCACCCTGCTGCAGGTCCTCGATCGTCTCGAACAGCGGCACGATGCCCACCGGACAGGACGGCGCCTCCCCCGATCCGGGATCGAGCAGACCCACCTCCTTCAGCAGCACCGCGGCCTCGAGCATGTCGCTGACGGAGGTGCACATGCTGATGATGTAGTTGGGCACGGCGCCCGCACCGAGTGTCCGGACCGCGTCGGCGCCTGCCTGGAGGATGGCAAGCTCCTTCGCGGTCAGCTCACTGAACTCCGCGTTCGCGGTGGTCAGTGGGCGCCGGGTGGACAGCTCCGCCGACAGCAACTCCACCCGCTCGTCCTCGGACAGCGACGGGTAGTCGGCGTGCACGCCCGCCCATGCCAGCAGCTCGGCGACGACGGTCTCGTGGACGTCCGAGTTCTGCCGCATGTCCAGTCCGGAGAGGTGGAAACCGAACACCTCCACCGAGTCCCGCAGGTTCGCCAGCCCGTCGTCGGCGATGGTGCCGTCGCCGCCGCGCCGCAGGGAGTCGTCGACGACGTCGAGTTCGTCGAGCATCTGCCGCGGGGTGTCGTAGGGTGCGAGCCCGAGGTCGAGCCCGTGGTCGGGTGCCTCACCCAGAATGCGGTGCGCGGTGGCCGTGAGACGCCCCCGGATACCCCGAATCGCACGCCGGTAGGGCTCGTCGGCGCGGAACGGGGAATCGTCCTGCGACGCCGCGGCCAGGAGGTCGAGCGCGGGGGTGACGGTGACGAGGCGAGCCGACATGGACAGTTCGCGCTCGAGCGTCTCGAGTTCCCCGAGGTGGTGTTCGAGGGCGGTGGCCGCGGCACGGGTGGTGGCCTGCCGGACCACCTCGTCGGTGACGTACGGGTTGCCGTCGCGGTCTCCGCCGATCCACGAGCCGGGGCGCAGTATCGGTTCCCGGCCCAGATCCGCGTCCGGCCACCGCGATCGCAGGGCGCCGCGCAGTTCGGCGTTGATCTTCGGGACGACCTCGAACAGTGCCGCGTCGTAGTACCGCAGGCCGACCTCGATCTCGTCCTGGATCCGCAACCGCGACAACCGGATCAGTGCGGTCTGCCACAGGGTGAGGATCTGCCGCCGCAGCCGGACGTCGACGTCGGCCGTCTCGGTCTCGGTCAGGGCGGTGCGCTCGCGGTAGCGCATCAGTTCCGTGATCCGGGACTGGGTTTCGAACACCGTCCGGCGGCGGGTCTCGGTGGGATGGGCGGTGATGACCGGCGACACGAGCGCCCCGCGCAATGCGTCCGCGACGACGGTGCTGTCGAGGTGCGCAGCGTCGAGTTTGGCGAACGTGGCGGTCAGGGTGCTGTCGGGGGCGGGTTCACCGGCGGCGACGTGGACGGCACGCCGGCGTTCGCGGTGGATGTCCTCGGCGAGATTGGCCAGCAGGGCGAAGTGGCTGAAGGCCCGGATGACGGGAATGGTGTCGCTCGTGGACACCTGGGTGAACATGTCCGCCAGATCTGCGCGGTCGATCTCGGAACGACGAACCCGGAACGATTCGACCCTGGCCTTCTCGACGAGGTCGAAGACGCTGTCCCCGGCCTGTTCCCGCACTATCTGACCGAGGATGCCGCCCAGGAGCCGAATGTCTTCGCGGAGTGGTTCAGTGGCCTCACGTGGGGTTTCGATCATTCATCCAGTATCGACCGGTGACGGCCCGTCTGCATGATGAAGCCGATCAGCCGAACTTGATCTCCAGGCCGATGCCGATGATCGCGATCAGCCAGATCAGGCCGGTGAAGACGGTGAGGCGGTCGAGGTTCTTCTCGACCACGGTGGAACCGGACAGGCTCGACTGGACGCCGCCGCCGAACAGGCTGGACAGACCGCCGCCCTTACCGCGGTGCAGCAGCACCAGCAGAATCAGCAGCAAGCTGGTGACCACCAGCAGGATATCCAGGAACAGTTCCATGTCTGTCTACGTCCACCCATCCAGTAGGAACAACAACGACCTCGTACACCCTACAGGCGCTCCGCGCCCGTGCGCCTTTCCGGTAGCTGTAGGTACCGGAAAGGCGCACGGGCACCGACGGCGCCTTACGGCAGAGGTCCGCCCGCGGCGATCGCCGACAGCGTCGCGAACTCGTCGGCCTTCAGTGAGGCGCCGCCCACGAGGGCGCCGTCCACATCCGTCTGACCGACGATCTCGCCGACGTTCTTCGCGTTGACGCTGCCGCCGTAGAGAACGCGGACACCGGACGCGACGTCCGGCGAGGCCAGCTCACCGAGCGTGGCGCGGATCGCGGCGCAGACTTCCTGCGCGTCCGCGGCACTGGCCACGCGGCCGGTTCCGATGGCCCACACCGGCTCGTACGCGATGACGACCTTCGCGATGTCCTCGGCGGACAGTCCGGCGAGCGAGCCCCGCAACTGCTCGACGTTGTAGGACACGTGCTCGCCGGCCTCGCGGACGTCGAGGCCCTCACCGATGCAGACGATCGGGGTGATCCCGTTCTTCAGCGCGGCCTTGGTCTTGGCCAGCACGGTGTCGTTGTCCTCGCAGTGCAGGGTCCGGCGCTCCGAGTGCCCGACGACGACGAACGTGCAGCCCAGCTTGGCCAGCATGGAGCCGCTGATCTCGCCGGTGTACGCACCCGAATCGTGGGCCGACACGTCCTGCGCACCGTAGGTGAGCAGGAGCTTGTCGCCCTCGACGAGGGTCTGCACGCTGCGGATGTCGGTGAACGGCGGGATCACCGTCACGTCGACCTTGTCGAAGTACTTCGCCGGGAGCGAGAAGGCGATCTTCTGAACCAGCGCGATGGCCTCGAGATGGTTCAGATTCATCTTCCAGTTGCCGGCGATCAGCGGCTTCCGTGCCATGCCTCAGCCCTCCAGAACTGCGATGCCGGGGAGTTCCTTGCCCTCGAGGTACTCGAGGGAGGCGCCGCCGCCGGTGGAGATGTGCGAGAACCCGTCCTCGGGCAGACCGAGCTGGCGGACCGCCGCGGCGGAGTCACCGCCACCGACGACGCTGTACGCGCCCTTCCCGGTGGCCTCGATGATCGCCTCGGCGACACCCTTGGTGCCCGCGGCGAACTTCTCGAACTCGAACACGCCCATCGGGCCGTTCCAGAAGACGGTTTTCGCGCTGGTCAGGATCGCCGCGAACCGGCGAACCGACTGCGGTCCGATGTCGAGGCCCATCCAGCCGTCCGGGATCTCGAGCACCGAAACGATCTTCGACTCGGCGTCCGCCGAGAACGAATCGGCGATGACCACGTCCTGCGGGATGTGGATCACGTCGGCGTACTGCTCGAGCAGCGCCTTGCATGTGTCGATCATCGACTCCTCGCACAGCGAGTTGCCGACCGACACGCCCTGCGCCGCCAGGAACGTGTAGTACATGCCGCCACCGATGACGAGGGTGTCGACCTTGGGGGCCAGCGCCTCGATCACCGCGAGCTTGTCCGACACCTTGGACCCACCCAGCACGACCGCGTACGGCCGCTCGGGCTCCTCGGTGAGCTTGCCGAGCACCTTGATCTCGGATTCGACGAGCCTGCCCGCGTAATGCGGGAGCAGCTTGGCCACCTCGTACACCGACGCCTGCGCGCGGTGGACGACACCGAATCCGTCGGACACGAACGCGCCGTCGTCGCCGACGAGTTCGACCAGGGCCTTGGCGAGCTTCGTCCGCTCGGCCTCGTCCTTGCTGGTCTCCCGCGGATCGAAACGGATGTTCTCCAGCAGGAGAACATCGCCGTCCGTGAGCCCCTCGGCACGTGCCAGAGCGTCCTGCCCGACGACGTCGCCGGCGAGCTGGACGTTGCGTCCCAGCACCTCGGCGAGCTTCACCGCCACCGGTGCGAGGGAGTACTGCGGGTCGGGCTCGCCCTTGGGGCGACCCAGATGGGCGGTGACGATGACCTTGGCGCCCGCCTCCGCCAACGCTTTCAGCGTCGGCGCGGAAGCGATGATGCGTCCGGGATCGGTGATCCGGTCACCGTCGAGCGGAACGTTGAGGTCGGAGCGCACCAGCACGGCGCGCCCCTCGACCCCAGCGCTCAGCAGGTCGTCGAGAGTCTGAACTGCCACTGTTACCGAACCTTCGCTCAGAGAGACTTGGCGACGAGACCGATGAGGTCGGCCAGACGGTTGGAGTAACCCCACTCGTTGTCGTACCAGGACACGATCTTGGCCTGATCGTCGATGACCTTGGTGAGGCCGGAGTCGAAAATCGAGCTGTGCGGGTCGGTGACGATGTCCGACGACACGATCGGGGCGTCCGTGTACTTCAGGATGCCCTTGAGCGGTCCCTCGGCGGCAGCCTTCATCGCGGCGTTGATGTCCTCGACGCTGGCCGACTTCTTCAGGTTCGCGGTGAGGTCGGTGACCGAGCCCGTGGGGATCGGGACACGCAGCGCGTAGCCGTCCAGCTTGCCGAGAAGCTGCGGGAGGACCAGGCCGATGGCCTTGGCGGCACCGGTGCCGGTGGGGACCACGTTCAGCGCGGCGGCGCGGGCGCGACGCAGGTCGCTGTGCGGGCCGTCCTGCAGGTTCTGGTCCTGGGTGTAGGCGTGGACCGTGGTCATGAGGCCCTTGACGATGCCGAACTCGTCGTCGAGCACCTTGGCGATGGGGCCGAGGCAGTTGGTGGTGCACGAGGCGTTGGAGATGATGTTCTGGCTGCCGTCGTACTTGTCGTCGTTGACGCCCATCACGATGGTGATGTCCTCGCCCTTGGCCGGGGCGGAGATGATGACCTTCTTGGCGCCGGCCTCGAGGTGGCCCTTCGCCTTGGCTGCGTCGGTGAAGATGCCGGTGGACTCGACGACGACGTCGACGCCCAGGTCACCCCAGGGAAGCGCCGCGGGGCCTTCCTTGATGGCGAGTGCCTTGATCTTCTGGTTTCCGACGACGATGGTGTCTTCACCCTCGAGCGAGACGTCGTGCGGGAGACGACCCAGGATGGAGTCGTACTTCAGGAGATGCGCCAGCGTAGCGTTGTCCGTGAGGTCGTTGACCGCCACAATCTCGATGTCGGTGGTTCCGAGCGCCTTCTGCGCATCCACCGCCCTGAAGAAGTTACGTCCGATACGGCCGAAACCGTTTACGCCTACCCGGACAGTCACAATCTGCTCCTTTGCGCATGATTCTGGTTGTGCAGCTCTGCTCCCGCGCCGCTACGACACCACCGACGGGTGGTCGGCGCGAGGTTTCATCGGTCGATGTGGCTCTAACCCTAGTGCGCGCGGCACGCGCGCGCGCAGTCACCTCCGGGCACCCTTTCCGGGCCGCCCCGACCCGAACGAACGGGACGCTCGTCCGATCTGACGCAACGAGCGTCCCGTTCGTCCGGGAGTGGGGGTGGTGGGAGGCGACCGCCGACGACGGTCAGGCGTCGTCGAGAAGATCTGCGGTGACGGCCGACTCGGTGTCGGGGATGCCGGTTTCCTTGGCCTTGCGATCCGCCATCGACAGCAACCGCCGAATGCGCCCGGCCACGGCGTCCTTCGTCATCGGCGGGTCGGCGAGCTGGCCGAGTTCCTCGAGGGACGCCTGCCGGTGCTCCACCCGGAGGTGACCGGCCGCCGCCAGATGGTCGGGCACCTCGTCACCCAGGATGTCGAGGGCCCGTTCGACGCGGGCCGCGGCCGCGACGGCCGCCCGCGCGGACCGGCGCAGGTTGGCGTCATCGAAGTTGGCGAGCCGGTTGGCGGTCGCCCGGACCTCCCGGCGCATGCGGCGTTCCTCCCACACGAGGCGGGTGTCCTGGGCGCCCATCCGGGTGAGCAGCGCGCCGATGGCCTCGCCGTCGCGGATCACCACCCGGTCGGTGCCGCGGACCTCACGCGCCTTCGCGGAGATGCCCAGCCTGCGCGCCGCCCCGACGAGCGCGAGCGCCGCCTCCGGGCCGGGGCAGCTGACTTCGAGCGCCGACGACCGGCCCGGCTCGGTCAGCGAACCGTGCGCCAGGAACGCGCCGCGCCACGCGGCTTCCGCGTCGGCGACGCTGCCACCGACCACCTGTGCTGGAAGCCCGCGCACGGGGCGTCCCCGCAGGTCCAGGAGACCGGTCTGGCGGGCGAGGGCCTCGCCCTCCTTCGCGACCCGCACGATGTACCGGGACGACTTGCGCAGCCCGCCGGCACTGAGGACGTGGACGTCGGCGCTGTAGGTGAACAGGTCGAAGATCTCGCGGCGCAACCGGCGGGCCGTGGACCCCAGATCCACTTCCGCCTCGACCACGACCCGGCCGCCGACGATGTGCAATCCCCCGGCGAACCGCAGCAGCGACGAGACCTCGGCCTTCCGGCAACTCACATGAGTGACGACGAGACGACTGAGTTCGTCTTTGACCTCTGCTGTCATTGCCACGAAGCGCTCTCCCTTTCCTCTGGTGTCTCGGCCACTTCGCTCCCCCGAGACCCCGCATCGGGGTCGCTCCAGAGCTGTTCGAGAACGGACGCAAGTTTTCCTGCATGGTGCGTGTGGGTGCCGTGCTCCGACACGTCGGCGTACACGACGCGTGCCTGGAACTGTCCGGCGGCGCGGGCGAGGTGCTCGCGCTCGCGCCCCGGTGGAACCGAACCCGAATCGACCACGACGAAGTCGACGGTGAGTTCGGGCGCGTGTTGGGACAGTACGTGCAGATGACGCTCGGTGGAGAATCCTGCGGTCTCGCCCGGCTCCGGAGCCAGGTTGAGCACCAGCACCTTCCGCGCGGCGGTGGCGATCAGCGTGTCGAGCAGTTCCGGCACGAGGACGTGTGGGATGACGCTGGAGAACCACGACCCCGGGCCGAGGACGACCATGTCGGCGACGTCGATCGCCCGGACCGCGTCCGGGCAGGCGGGCGGATTCGCCGGCAGCAGTCGCACACGCCGCACCTTGCCGGGGGTGGTCGCGACCGCGACCTGACCGCGGATGCAGCGGCTGACCCGAGGGTCCGCTTCGAGGCCCTGCACGTCGGCCTCGATGTCCAGGGCGATCGGCGACATCGGCAGCACGCGCCCGTTGATCCGCAGCAACCGGGCGAGTTCGTCCAGCGCCGCGACGGGGTCGCCGAGCACTTCGGTGAGGCCGGCCAGGATGAGATTGCCCACCGAGTGGCCGGCGAGGGCGCCGATTCCACCGAAGCGGTGCTGGATGGTGTCCGTCCAGCCCTGCACCTCGGGGTCGTCCGCGGCGAGTGCGGCGAGCGCCATCCGCAGGTCCCCCGGCGGGATGACACCCAGTTCGGCGCGCAGCCGTCCCGAGGATCCGCCGTCGTCCGCGACGGTGACGACGGCCGTGACGTCACGGCTGAGCCGGCGCGCGGCGCTGAGGGTGGCGAACAGCCCGTGGCCCCCGCCGAGCGCGACGATCGCAGGCGGCTGATGGACCGGCCTCATTCGCGCCCCAGATCACGATGGACGACACGCACGTTCAGCCCGGAGTCCTTTCCGAGTCGGCTCGCCAAGGCCTCCGACATCGCGACACTCCGATGTTTCCCTCCGGTGCACCCCACCGCGATGGTCATGTAGCGCTTCCCCTCCCGACGATATCCCGCGATCGTCAGATCCAGCAGGTGGTGATATGTGGCCAGATAGTCCTCGGCACCGTCCTGCGACAACACGTAGTCCCGCACGTCCTCGCTCTGCCCGGTGTGCGGACGCAACTCCGGAATCCAGTGCGGGTTGGGCAGGAAACGGACGTCGCAGACGAGATCGGCGTCCATCGGAAGACCGTACTTGAAACCGAACGACTGGACTGTTACCTGCATGGTCCGGTTCTCGGCGTCGCCGAACGCGTCCTCGATCTTCTGCCGCAACTGGTGCGCCGCCAGGGACGACGTGTCGATCACCAGATCCGCGGCGGCCTTCACCTTCGCGAGCTGATCGCGCTCGGCGGCGATGCCCTCCGACAAGGTGCCCTCGGCGCCTCCCCCCGACAGCGGGTGACTTCGGCGCACCTGTTCGAAACGGCGCACCAGGACCTCGTCCGACGCGTCGAGGTACAGCACCCGCGTGTGCACGGGTTTGCTCTCCAGTTCGGTGAGGACCCAGCCGAGGTCGCCGGTGAACAACCGGCTGCGCACGTCGATGACGACGGCGAGCCGCTCGAGCCGCGAATCGGATTCCAGGCTCAGATCCACCATCCGGGAAATCAGTTCCGGGGGAAGATTGTCCGCGACGTACCACCCGAGGTCCTCGAGGACCTTCGCCGCCGTCTGCAGACCCGCCCCGGAGAGCCCGGTGACGAGTAGGAAGTCCATCGGCCGGACCGTGGATGGACGGTCACTCTGCGCGTGCTGCTCGTTCACTCGACACCTGTCCGTTGCGAAGCGCTCTGTGCTGCCGGGCCGTGCTGTTCTACCGGTTCGCGGGGAATGTCCGCGCCGTTCCGTTCTGCCGTGCCCGGCCCGTTCCGATCTGGTTCATCATCCCCCACTCCCGCGACGTCCGCAGACGGTTCCTCCGCCCCGAGAGCGGTGAGTACCGCTTTCGCCGTGGCCGTTCCGATGCCCGGCACCGCCGTGATCTCCTCGACGGAGGCCTGCTTGAGGCGGGCGACGGAACCGAAGTGCGTCACCAGGGCCTTGCGCCGGGTCTCGCCGAGCCCGCGGACCGAGTCGAGTGCGGACGCCGTCATCCGGCGGGACCGCTTGCTGCGGTGGAACGTGATCGCGAAGCGGTGCGCCTCGTCGCGTACCCGCTGCAGCAGGTACAGCGACTCGCTCGTGCGGGGGAGAATGACCGGGTCCTCCTCCCCCGGCACCCACACCTCCTCGAGCCGTTTGGCCAGCCCGATCACGGCGACGTCGGTGATGCCCAGTTCGTCGAGGACCGCCGAGGCCGCGGCCACCTGCGGGGCTCCGCCGTCCACGACGAACAGGTTCGGTGGGTACGCGAACCGCCGCGGCCTGCCGGTCTGCGGATCGATCGCCGCCTCCGGGGCCAGGTCGCCGCCGTCCCCGCCCGACACCTGGTCGGCGTCCGCCCCGGCCGCTTCGGCACGCAGCACCCCGACGTCGCGGTTGTGCCGGAGGAACCGCCGGCGGGTGACCTCGGCGATGCTGGCGACGTCGTCGGAGCGGCCGTCGCCCGCCGCCTCCTTGATCGCGTAGTGGCGGTAGTCGGACTTGCGGGGCAGGCCGTCCTCGAAGACGACGAGGGAGGCCACCACGTCGGTGCCCTGCACGTGGCTGATGTCGACGCATTCGATCCGCAGGGGCGCCGAATCCAGGTCGAGGGCCTCCTGGATGCCCTGCAGGGCCGCCGACCGGGACGTGAAGTCGCCGGCGCGGCGCAGCTTGTGCTGTTGCAGCGCCTCCATCGCGTTGCGCTGCACGGTCTCGGCGAGAGCCTTCTTGTCGCCGCGCTGCGGCACGCGGAGGCGGACCGCGGATCCGCGGAGACCGCTGAGCCACTCCTGCACCTGTTCGGCGTCGGGCGGCAGCACGGGCACCAGGACCTCCCGCGGCACGCCGCTGGTGCCGGCCTCCTGGTCGGTCGCGCCCGACAGCGCCGCCTGCTCACCGTAGAACTGGGTGAGGAACTGCTCGACGAGCAGCGGCAGGTCCGATCCCGCCTCGGAATCGACGCTGGCCCAGTCGATGACGTCACCCGCCTTCTCGACCACCCAACCGCGCTGACCGCGCACGCGGCCACCCCGGACGTGGAACACCTGCACCGCGGCCTCGAGCTCGTCGGTCGCGAACGCGGCGACGTCGGCGTCGGTGCCGTCACCGAGCACGACGGCCTGCTTCTCGAGCGCGCGCCGCAACGCGCCCACGTCGTCGCGCAACCGCGCCGCCGTTTCGAAGTCGAGTTCTTCCGACGCCTCCTGCATCCTGGCCTCGAGCTGCCGGACCAGCTTGTCGGTGCGTCCCGACAGGAAGTCGCAGAAGTCTTCGACGATCTTGCGGTGTTCGGCCGCGGACACGCGTCCGACGCACGGCGCGGAGCACTTGTCGATGTAGCCGAGCAGGCAGGGACGGCCGATCTGGTTGTGACGCTTGAACACCCCGGCCGAGCAGGTGCGAGCGGGAAACACCCGCAGCAGCAGGTCGAGGGTTTCGCGGATGGCCCACGCGTGCGAGTAGGGACCGAAGTAGCGGACACCCTTGCGTCTGGGCCCGCGGTAGACGAACAGCCGGGGGTACTCCTCGTTCAGGGTGACCGCGAGAACCGGGTACGTCTTGTCGTCGCGGTAACGGACGTTGAACCGGGGATCGAATTCCTTGATCCAGTTGTACTCGAGCTGGAGAGCCTCGACCTCGGTGCTCACCACGGTCCACTCGACGCTGCCGGCCGTGGTCACCATCTGGCGGGTGCGCGGGTGCAGCGTCGAGACGTCGGCGAAATAGGAATTCAGCCGTGATCGAAGACTCTTCGCCTTCCCGACATAGATGACCCGGCCGTGCGGATCGCGGAACTTGTACACCCCCGGGTCGACCGGAATCGTTCCGGTCGCGGGGCGATATGTCGAAGGATCGGGCACCCCTCCACGTTAGTCGGCGCCACCGACCAACCCCGCATCCGCGACGTCACGGAGGGCCGACCCCCGGTTCAGGACGGTGCGTACTCCGACGCGAGTGCGCGGAAGCGGTCGACGGCGTCCACGGCGTACTCGCGATCGTTCGACTGGATGGCCATCACGGCCAGGTATTCGTCGTCGGGCAGCTCGATCCGGGCCCACGCCGCGCCGTCCGGGAAAGACAGCCCCTCGTACAGGTCCCAGTCGACGATGCGCTCCCCGAGCACGTTGCGCACGGCGATGCCGTTGGGCCCGACCCGCAACCGGGGCCGGGTCAGCAGCAGGACGGCTGCCGCAAGGAGGCAGCCGATGCCCGCGAACGCCAGCTGGTCGGCGAGCCGGAAGTACACGCCCGTCGAATCTCCGCGCAGCAGGATTGCGAACGTCACATGCACGACGACGAGAAGGACCGCCACACCGATCGCGTATCGACGCGACTTGCGTGGCGTCGCGACGAGTGTCCACTCGGATTCGGGAGTGGTCATGGATGGATCCGGATCATACGAACGACTCCTCGGCGCGGCGCAGTCGCGCCAACGTGACAGCGGTGTCCAGCGCGGCCGCACACGCCTGACCGCCCTTGTCCTCGACGGAGCCGGGCAGGCCACTGCGGTCGACGGCCTGCTGCTCGGTGTCCGTGGTGAGCACACCGTTCCCGACCGGGGTGCTCTCGTCCAGCGAGACCCGGGTCAGACCGGCCGTCACGGCGTCGCAGACGTATTCGAAGTGCGGCGTCCCGCCGCGGATCACGACACCGAGCGCGACGACGGCGTCGTGGGTGCGGGCCAGGGCCTGCGCCACCACCGGAAGCTCAATGGCACCGGCGACCCGGACCAGGGTGACGTTCTTCACGTTCGCCTCGGCCGCCACCCGTTGCGCGCCGGCGATCAGCGCCTCGGAGATCTCGGCGTGCCAGCTGCCGGCGACGATGGCGAGCCGGAGGTCGCCCGCCTCACCGAGTTGCAGCTCCGGCAATCCCTCACCGCTCACAGCATTTCTCCCGCTTCGAAGTCGTCGAGCCCGATCAGGTCGTGGCCCATGCGGTCGCGCTTCGTGCGCAGGTACGTCAGGTTCTCGGCGTTCGCCCGCAGCGGCATCGACACCCGCTCGGTGATCTGCAGCCCGTAGCCGTCGAGGCCGACCCGCTTGGCCGGGTTGTTGGTGAGCAGCCGCATCGAGGAGATGCCCAGATCCACGAGGATCTGCGCGCCGATGCCGTAGTCGCGGGCGTCGGCGGGCAGGCCGAGCTCGAGGTTGGCGTCGACGGTGTCCGAACCCGCGTCCTGCAGCTGGTAGGCCTGCAGCTTGTGCATGAGCCCGATGCCCCGGCCCTCGTGCCCGCGCATGTACAGGACCACACCGCGCCCCTCTTGCGCGACCATGTCGAGGGCGGCGTCGAGCTGGGGACCGCAGTCGCAGCGCAGCGAACCGAACACGTCGCCGGTGAGGCATTCGGAGTGCACGCGCACGAGCACGTCGCTGCCGTCGCCGTCCGGGCCGGGCAGGTCGCCGCGGACCAGCGCCACGTGCTCGACGTCGTCGTAGATGCTCCGGTAGCCGACAGCCGTGAACTCGCCGTGCCGGGTGGGGATGCGCGCGGACGCGACCCGCTCCACGTGCTTCTCGTGCTTGCGGCGCCACGCGATGAGGTCGGCGATCGAGATCAGGGCGAGGTTGTGGTCGTCGGCGAAGACCCTAAGCTCGTCGGTCTGGGCCATGTGGCCCTCGTCCTTCTGGCTGACGATCTCGCAGATCACACCCGCAGGCCGCAGGTCCGCCATCCGGGCGAGGTCGACGGCGGCCTCGGTGTGGCCGGGACGGCGCAGCACGCCGCCCTCCTTGGCGCGCAGCGGCACCACGTGGCCGGGCCGGGTGAAGTCCTGGGCGCCGCTGGACGGGTCGGCCAGCAACCGCATGGTGGCGGCGCGGTCGGACGCGGAGATGCCGGTGCCGATGCCCTCCCGGGCGTCGACGGTCACGGTGTACGCGGTGCCGTGCTTGTCCTGGTTGGTGGCGTACATCGGGGGCAGGCCGAGGCGGTCGCAATCGGCGCCGTCGAGCGGCACACAGAGATACCCGGACGTGTATCGAACCATGAAGGCAACCAACTCGGGGGTGGCCTTCTCCGCGGCGAAGATGAGGTCTCCCTCGTTCTCGCGGTCCTCGTCGTCGACGACGACGACTGCCTTGCCTGCGGCGATGTCCGCAACGGCGCGCTCGATACTGTCGAACCTGGTCACGTGCTCGGTCTCCAAAGTCTTGACTTAGGCATCTTCGAATACAACGGATGCATCCGTGGGATGCTCCTCAACAGTACGACTCAGCGGCCGGCCGCTTGCAGCCGCTCCACGTACTTCGCGATCACGTCGACCTCGAGGTTGACGGGCGTCCCGACGGACGCCGCCCCGAGCGTGGTCAGTTGCAGCGTGGTCGGGATGAGCGAGATCTCGAAGTACTCGTCGCCGCGTTCCCCGCCGAGAGCCGAGACCGTAAGCGACACACCGTCGACCGTGATCGAGCCCTTCTCCACGACGTACCGGGAGATGGCGTCGGGCAGCGCAATGCGCACGACCTCCCAGTTCTCGGAAGGGCTGCGGCTGATGATGTGCCCGGTGCCGTCCACGTGGCCCTGGACGAGGTGGCCGCCGAGGCGGCTGTTCAGGGCGGCGGCCCGCTCGAGGTTGACGCGGCTGCCCACGTCGATCTTCTGCAGGCTCGACCGGTTCAGCGTCTCCTGCATGACGTCGGCCGTGAAGGAGCCGTCGGCCAACACCTCGACGACGGTCAGGCACACACCGTTCACCGCGATCGAATCCCCGTGTGACGCGTCGGAAGTCACGACCGGACCACGGACGGTGAACCGTGCGGCGTCGGCCAGTTCCTCCTTGGCGACGACCTCACCCAACTCTTCGACGATCCCGGTGAACACTGTGGCTTCTCCTACGTTTGGGGGCTGTCAGGGTTTTCGGACACTGCTGGAACCAGACTCAACAACAGATCGGGGCCGATTGTTTCGACCGACTCGTGACGGAACCGCAGCGCGCCGTCGATCGTGTGCACTCCCGCCTCCGCGACCGCGGACGGGCCGGCGCCGAGGACCAGCGGGGCGAGGTACGCCTGGATGCGGTCGACGCGGCCCGCGGCGAGGAATGCGCCCGCCAGCCGGGGCCCGCCCTCGAGCAGCACATCGGTGTACTCGGCGAGTGCGGCGAGGACCTCGTCCACGTCGTGCGTGCGCAGCAGCAGGGTGGGCGCGGAGTCGTCGAGGACCCGGGCGTCGGCCGGGATGTCGCCGAGTCCGACGACGACGCGCACCGGCTGGTGCGCCGCGAGCGATCCGTCGGGCATCCGGGCGGTCAGCCGCGGGTCGTCGGCGAGCACCGTCCCGGTGCCGACCACGATCGCGTCCAGTTTCGCCCGGTCGGCATGGACGCGTTCCCTCGCCTCGGGACCAGTAATCCACTGGCTGGTGCCGTCGGCGGCGGCGCTGCGCCCGTCCAGTGTGGCCGCGTACTTCCAGGTCACGTGCGGCCGTCCGGTGCGCTGCCGGTGCAGCCAGGCGCGGAGCGGGCCGCGTTCGACGTCCTGGGCCCGCAGCCCGGACGTCACGTCGACACCCGCCGAGACGAGGGTTTCCGCACCGCCCGCGGCCTCGGGGTTCGGATCACCCACCGCGTAGTGCACCGCGACCACACCGGCATCGAGGAGCGCCTGCGAACACGGCCCGGTCCGGCCGTGGTGGTTGCACGGTTCCAGCGTGACGACGGCGGTGCCGCCGCGGGCGGCGTCCCCCGCCTCCCGCAGTGCGACGACCTCTGCGTGGGGACCGCCGGGAGGCTGCGTCATCCCGACACCGGCGATGCGTCCCGCGGCGTCGAGGACCACCGCGCCGACCGCCGGATTGGGGCTGGTGAATCCGCGCGCCGACTCGGCGGCGCCGATGGCGATCTGCATCGCGGCGTCGAGGTCCGCCGCCGAATTCTCGTGCCGCACGTGGGAGTTCACGTTGTGCCGGAGCGCCGTTACCGCGACAGGCTCAGGTGCGGTGACGCCTTGGCGGCGCTGGCGCGCAGGGCGCGCACGGCCTCCGCGGGATCGCTCGTGCCGTAGACGGCGGACCCGGCGACGAAGCAGTCGACGCCCGCCTCGGCAGCGGCCTCGACGGTGTCGGCGTTGATGCCGCCGTCGATCTCCACGACCAGTCTCAGTTCACCCGAGTCGACGAGCCGGCGGACGGCCTTCGCCTTCGACAGCACCTCGGGGATGAACGACTGACCACCGAAGCCGGGCTCGACGCTCATGACGAGGAGCGTGTCGAAGTCCTTCAGGATCTCGAGGTACGGCTCGATCGGCGTGCCGGGCTTGACGCTGAGACCGGCCTTGGCGCCGGCGGCGCGGATGTCCCGGGCCACGGACCGGGGGTCGTCGGTCGCCTCCGCGTGGAAGGTGACGTTGTGCGCACCCGCCTCCGCGTAGGGCGGCGCCCAGCGGCCGGGGTCGTCGATCATGAGATGGCAGTCGAGCGGGATGTCCGTCGCCGCGAGCAGGCTCTGCACGACGGGAAGGCCGAGCGTCAGGTTGGGCACGAAATGTGCGTCCATCACGTCGACGTGCAGCCAGTCGGCACCGGCGACGGCGTCCGCCTCCTCGGCGAGACGCGCGAAATCGGCAGACAGAATGGACGGTGCGATCATCGGGGTTGCCACGGGCCGCAGTTTAGTCGTACGCGTGCCGTGCCCGGGTCCCGCGGTCCATACTGGGCTCATGCCGACCTGGACGGACGTCGTGGCGATCGGTGCGTCACTACCGGAGGTGCAGGAGAGCACGTCGTATCGCACCCCGGCCCTGAAGGTGGCGGGCAAGCTGCTCGCCCGGTTGCGGGCCGAGTCGGACGGGGGCCTGGTGGTGATGTGCGACCTCGACGAGAAGGCGGCCCTGCTGGCCCAGGGCGCGCCGTTCTATACCACTCCGCACTACGACGGTCACGGTTCGATCGTCGTCGACCTCGAGAACGTCGACGTTCCGCAGCTGACCGAACTGCTGCAGGATGCCTGGCGGATCAAGGCACCGGCGAAGCTGCGTAAGCAGTTCGACCAGACCTGACGCGAAAGGCGAGGGCCCGGGCGGCGCCCGCACACCGGCCCGGACCCTCATCGGATCGGCGTCAGACGCCGAGCTTGAGACCCGCCCCCGCGTCGACCCGGAGCTGCTGACCGGTGACGAACCGGGACTCGTCGGAGGACAGGAACACCACCGCGTGCGAGATGTCCTCGGGCTCGACCCACGGGGTGGGCATCGCCTGCATGAACGGGAACGTGACCTTCGCGTCCTCGGCGGTCGGGTTCTCCAGGTCGGGGCGGAACGTGCGGAACATCGGCGGACTCTGCAGCATGTCCGTGTTGCAGTTCGTGGGATGGATCGCGTTGACGCGGATGGACTTCGGGCCCAGGGTGAGCGCGAGCGAGTTGGTGTACGTCCACAGCATCTTCTTGGCGAGACCGTAGCCGTCGCCGCCCGGCCCCTGCAGGGCCTGCTGGCCGTTCAGACCGGTCTGCGGGACCAGCCCGGCCACCGATCCCGTCGCGATGATCGAGGCGCCGGCGTCGAGGTGCGGAAGGGCCGAGTGGATGGTGTTGATCACTCCGACGAAGTCGACGTCGAACGCATCGACGAACCCCTCGACGGGCACGTCGTTCCCGAGAGGCGCGATCCCGGCGTTGGCGACCACGACGTCCAGCCGGCCCAGCGTCGCGACGGCGGCGTCGAGTTCGCGTTGCAGGGCCGCGCGGTCACGCACGTCCACCTTGGCGGTGACGACCCGGCGCCCCGCCTTCTCGACCAGCCGTCCCGTCTCCGCGAGGTCGGCCTCGGTCGCCAGCGGGTATTCGTTGGATGCGATGTCCTCGCAGAGGTCGAAGGCGATGATGTCGGCGCCCTCGTCGGCGAGATGCACTGCATGACTACGCCCCTGACCCCGCGCCGCTCCCGTGATCAGAACGACCTTCCCCGCTACCCGATTCATCTGAAGTCCTCCACTCGCTTCGTGACGTACGTCTCTGTCGCGAGAAGAATTAGAACACGTTTCACGGAAAAGTGGAACAGGTTCTACCGAGAGTCGGGCAGATGTCCAGGTAGTGGGGACGCCCCCGCCCTACGGCTTGCGCAACGCGGCCATGAACATCGCGTCGGTGCCGTGCCGGTGCGGCCAGAGCTGGACGCCCGGACCGTCTCCCAGACCCGGCACACCGGGAACGAGTTCACGCGTGTCGAGTGCCGTGAGCCCGTAGCGGCGCACCGCGTCCGCGACCACGGCCACCGTCTCGGACAGGTGCGGCGAACACGTCGCGTAGAGGATCACGCCGCCGGGACGAACCAACTCGACGGCCGATGCCAGGAGTTCGCGCTGCAGTTTCGCGAGACCCGCCACGTCCGACGGCTGCCGGCGCCACCGCGCCTCCGGACGTCGGCGCAACGCACCCAGTCCGGTGCACGGCGCGTCGACCAGGATGCGGTCGTACCCGCCCGCCAGCCCGGGATCCCGCCCGTCGGCGACGTGCACGTCGACCGGGAGTTCCTTCGTCGTCTTGCGGATCAGGTCCGCGCGGTGTTCCACCGGCTCCACGGCGTCGAGGCGTCCGCCCTCGATTCCGGCGAGGGCGCCGAGCAGGGCCGCCTTGCCACCCGGGCCCGCGCACAGGTCGAGCCAGCGGCCCGCGTCCGGACCGTCCAAGGGTGCCAGCGACAGCGCCCGGGCGACGAGCTGACTGCCCTCGTCCTGCACTCCTGCGAGCCCCTCACGGACGGCGTCGAGCAGCCCCGGGTCGCCGCCGTCCAGATAGACCGCGTACGGCGAGTAGCGCCCCACCTCGCCGCCGGTGGCGAGCGCGAGTTCCTCCGACGAGATCTCCCCCGGGCGGGCGACGAGATGCACCACCGGCCGGGCGTCGTCGGCGATGAGGACGTCCTCGAGTTCGCCGGCGTCGGCACCGAGCGCGTCGGCGAACACCTGCGCGATCCACGTGGGATGCGCGTGCTCGAACGCCAGCCGCCCCACCGGGTCGGCCGGGGCGAGGCGCTCCACCCATTCCGCTTCGGACCGCTCCGACACCCGGCGCAGCACGGCGTTGACGAAGCCCGCCTTCCCCGGACCGGCCTCCGCGCGCACGAGGTCGACGGAGGTGGCGACGGCGGCGTGCGGGGCGACGCGGGTGCGCAGCAGCTGGTAGGCGCCCAGCTGGAGGACGTCGAGGAGCGGTCCGTCGATCTCGGCGATCGGCCTGCCGGCGCAGTCGGCGATCACGGCGTCGAGGAGCCCACGGGCGCGGGCGGCGCCGTAGGCCAATTCCGTGGCGAGGGCCGCGTCGCGTCCGTCCAGGCGCCGCTCACGCAGCAGCCCGGGCAGCACGAGATTGGCGTAGGCGTCGCGTTCCCGGACGGCGCGCAGCACGTCCCTCGCGGCGAGCCGCGGCTGGTCGAGACCGGACTGCGACGCGTCGGGCCGGCGGGCCTGTCGGGGACGGTTGTTGCGGGCCCCCGAGCCGGACTGGCCGCGACGTGCAGGCCTTCTGGATTCGCTCACTGTGCCCGTACCTCCGCGTCGAGTCGTGCGCCTCGCGCCCAGTCCAGGGCGGCCATCTGTTTCTTGCCCTGCGGCTGGATGCGGTCGAGCCGCACCGCCACCGTGGACGTGCCGATCAGGAATCCGGCCTTGGTCACCGAAATCTCCCCCGGCTCCAGTCGCTCCTCCGTCGGAGTGACCGGACCGACCTTGACGCGCAGATCGCCGATCATGGTCCAGGCGCCGGGCGCGGGGGTCACCGAGCGGACGTGCCGGTCAACCACGGCAGCTGTTCTGTCCCAACGGATCCGGGCCGCCTCGACGCTCACCTTGGGCGCATGCGACACCCCGTCGGCCGACTGCGGGACCGCGGTGATCGCGCCGTCCTCGATCCCGTCGAGAACCGACTCCAGGAGGACCGCACCGCTGTCGGCCAGGCGCCCCAGCAGATCCCCGGCGGTATCGGTATCACGGATCCTCTCGGTGACCACCCCGTAGACCGGCCCGGTGTCCATCCCCGCCTCGAGCCGGAACGCACTCGCGCCGGTCATGTCGTCGCCCGCACCGATCGCGGCCTGCACGGGGGCTGCCCCGCGCCACGCCGGCAACAGCGAGAAGTGCAGGTTCACCCAGCCGTGGGCCGGGATGTCGAGGACCTTCTGCGGCAGCAGCGCCCCATAGGCGACGACGGGCGCGCAGTCGGGTGCGAGGTCGGCGAGACGCGCCAGGAAGTCCGGCTCCGAGGGCCGCTCGGGAGTCAGCACCTCGATGCCGTGGGAGTCGGCGAGTTCACCGATCGGTGAACGGACCACCTTGCGTCCGCGGCCTGCGACCGCGTCCGGGCGGGTGATCACCGCCACGACGTCGTGGCGCGGCGAACGGATCAGGCGTTCGAGCGAGGGAACAGCGGGCTCGGGGGTTCCGGCGAAGACTATGCGCACGTCGGCGACCCACACGACGGACGGTGGACCGCTGCGCGGGCCGAAACGATACTCACGAAGAAAGCTCCCCTTTGATCGACGATGCGCCGACCAGTCTAGGGAGTCGACCCCGGGCCATAACACTCGGCGAACTGTCGTCGCCGCCCTGCAGGGCGTGAGCGATTCCGACGCCGAACACCTCGCGGCCGCATTCGACATCAAGTCTGTGAAGGACCTCGGCACCAACAAGTACTTCCTGTGGGCGCAGGCGGTCACGAAACTGGCGGAGTAGCGCACACACGAATGAGGCGGGGGCCGTGCAGCGCACGGCTCCCCGCCTCATTCGTGTGGGTCTATCTGTTGCTGTCGAGAATCACCTGCGGAATACCCGCACCGACCGGGACGAACTCGCAACGAGCCAGCGGAGTCGCGTCCGGGTCGAGCGCCGCCCGGACGAGGTCGAGCGCGAACGGATCGTAGGGCGCCTGAAAATGTCCGGTGCCGTCCTGGGGGCATCGATCCTGGATCAGGATGTTGTCGGCCCCGGCGCCGTGGAGCGCCATGTTCGTGTACGGCTGGATCATCTCGTCGTACCGAGACCCGATCGTCGTGTACGCGACACCGGGCACGGTGTCACCGCCCGCGTTGAGGGCGTTCATGAACGGCGAGCCCTGCATCTGCTGGCTGACGGCCACCGATGTCACCGTGCGGGCGAAGTCCGGTCCGCCGGGAAGCGCCTGGACGATCGGAACGAGGCCGTACATCACTCCCCCGTAGCTGGGCGACGCCAGCCCGACCCAGTGGTCGACGAACGGGGCGCCGCCGAGCTTGTTGACGTAGTACCGCGTGACGTTCGCACCCTGCGAGTACCCGACCGTGTCGACCTTGTCGGCGCCGGTCGCGTTGCGGACCCGGTCGACGAATCGCCCGAACTCCTCCGCGCTCGCGACGATGTCCTCGGTGCCGTACGTATCGGCGCCCGGCGCTCCGCCGTAGTTGAGCGCGAACACGCAGTAGCCGTCGGCGGCGAGCATCGGCGACAGGGCGGCCCAGTCCGCGTAGGCGCTGGCGTCGGTGCCGTGTGCGAGCACCACCGGCTCGGGGTGGTCCGGGGAAGGTGTGCAGGAGAAGTCGTTCGATCCCGCGGGTGCGCTGCCCGGGTGCTCGTGCGCATACGCGGCGGCGGCACTACGGCCGGTCTGGGGAAGCCCGGCCGTGGCGGGCACGACGGGTTGGGGCGGTGAGGAGTCGTCCGCATGGGCGGTGGACACTGCGCCGGACATCAGCAGGACGACACCCGCGACGACCGCACCGGCACCCCGAAATCTCATGATCTCTCCCGACTTCGCCGTGACATTTCTGTGAACCTTCCCAGAATGTGCACGCGCTGTCGCGTCGAGGCGGCGGGCCCGCGGTGAACCGCGACGCCCTACGAGTCGGTGTCAGCCTTGCCGGCTTCGCTCTGATCGTCTTCCGCGAGAAGGCGATACATCGCGCGACGCGCCTCGGTGAGAATTTCGCCGGCACGCCGAACCTGTTCGTCGTCACCGACGGCGGCGACCTGCCCCGCGGCACCCATCAGCAGCCCGATCAGGCCCCGCAGGTCCTCGGCGGGCCTGCCGACACTCTCCCGCACGTCGTCCCACGGGGTGCCGAGTTCGGTCTTGTTCGCTTCGACGAAGGCCTTGCCCTCGTCCGTCAGGCGTGCGGTCTTGCGGCCCGCCACCTTTTCGATCAGTACCAGACCCTCGTCCTCGAGTTGTGACAGCGCGGGGTAGATCGAACCCGGACTGGGCTTCCACACCCCGTCGCTGCGTTCGACGATTTGCTGAATCAACTCGTAGCCGTGCATCGGCTCCTCGGTGAGCAGCAGCAGGATCGCGGAGCGGACATCGCCGCGTCGTCCCCTGCCACCGCGTCCGCGTCCGCGGCCGAAGTGCATTCCCGGGCCGAACCCGGGATCACCCTCGGGCCCGAAGCGGCCTCGCCGGTGTCCGTGACGGTGGGGCCCCTCGGGCCGTCCCGTCCGCTCGCGCGCGAATCGGTCCCGTCGGGGACCTCTGTGTTCGAAATGGAAGTTTTCCATCATCAGCCTCCTTCTGTATCGCTGATGCATCAACGATATATCGGCAATAGACACTCGGCAAGGTCCTTTTCTGTGACGGTGGTCAAGTCGCCCCCGGACTCGCGGGCGCTGCGCCGGCCGAGTCCGGAGGCGTTCGCGCTCAGTCGGCGGCGGCGCCGAACCACTCGTGCAGCCGGCCGACCAGATCCTGCTGGTCGTCACCGACCCACGCCACATGCCCGTCCGGTCGCAGCAGCGCCGCGGGCACGTCGAGTTCCTCGCTGACGTCGACGACGTGGTCGACCCGGTCCGCCCAGCCCGTCACCGACAGCCGGCCGGTCTGGTCGAGCAGTAAGCCGCGGCCGTCGTGCATCAGCTCGTAGAGTCGTCCCCGCTTCAGCCCCACGTCCCGTAGGCGCCGGCCGAGCAGTTCATGCCCCTCGCCGAAGTCGTAGCGGACCCCGATCGCGATGATCTTCTCGGTCAGGTACCGGTTCACGTTCTCGAAATCCATCAGTTCCGACACCAGCCGGCGCACCGCCTGGGGCCCCGGATCGAGGGACATCAGCTCCATCTGGGCGCGGGTATTGGTCAGCACGTCGGCGGCGACCGGGTGCCGTTCGGTGTGGTAGCTGTCCAACAGCCCCTCCGGCGCCCAGCCACCGACCTCGGCTGCCAGTTTCCAACCGAGGTTGAACGCATCCTGGATACCGAGGTTGAGCCCCTGACCGCCGACCGGCGGGTGGATGTGCGCCGCGTCGCCGGCCAGCAGCACCCGGCCGACCCGGTACCGCTCGGCCTGCCGGGTGGCGTCGCCGAAGCGGGACAGCCACCGCGGCGAGTGCACGCCGAAGTCGGTGCCCGCGGTTGCCCGCAACTGCTGCTTCAACTCGTCCAGGGTCGGCGCGACCGTGCGGTCCTCGGCCACCCCTGCGGCGGGCACGCCGATGCGGTACACCCCGTCCTCGAGCGGCATGGCGCCGAACCGGAGCTGGGTCTTGCGGACCTCGGCCACCACGGCGTCCAGCGTCTCCTGCGGCGCGGTCAGCTCCACCTCGCCCAGCAGTGTGTCGACTCTGCTGGGCTCGCCGGGGAAATCGACGCCGAGCAGCTTCCGCACCGTGCTGCGGCCGCCGTCGCAGCCGACGAGATAGCGCGAGCGCAGCTGGGTGCCGTCGGCCAGCAGGGCGGTCACCCCGTGTTCGTCCTGATTCAGGCCGACCAGTTCGCAGCCGCGCCGTATCTCGACGCCGACTTCGGTGGCGTGCTCGGTCAACAGTCGCTCGGTGGTGGTCTGCGGGATGCCGAGAACGTACGGATGTGCGGTGTCCAGCCGCTCGGGTGCCGGCTTTCTGATGCCGGCGAAGAAGCCACCGAGCGGGTACTGCGTACCGAGCGCGAGGAACCGCTCCAGCAGACCGCGCTGGTCCATCATCTCGATGCTGCGCGCGTGCAGGCCCAGCGAACGGACAACCCTCGTCGGCTCCGCCTCCTTCTCCACCACGAGCACCTGCACGCCGTGCAACCGCAACTCGCAGGCCAGCATCAGCCCGGTCGGTCCGCTGCCTGCAACGATCACGTCGATCATGAAACCCCCACACGTATGCCGCGAATACTGATTTCCGCTGGTCCTGACTTCGGTGGGAGATTCTGCGGCACGACCCGGGTCTTGCCGCAAGGCCCCCGGTGCGTTATATGTTGAGAGTGGCAGGGAGTGCATAACCTCCTTGCCATTCCTTTTTGTCACCCCCGGGGTGGAGCTAGCCGATCCGAATGGGGTCGATCTGGACCCGGGCAGGCTGCGAGTCCTTGC
Organism: Rhodococcus sp. G6(2025); assembly: GCF_058628105.1. Classification (NCBI taxonomy): domain Bacteria; kingdom Bacillati; phylum Actinomycetota; class Actinomycetes; order Mycobacteriales; family Nocardiaceae; genus Rhodococcus; species Rhodococcus sp. G6(2025). The sequence goes on along the minus strand of NZ_CP179750.1, from coordinate 3,865,769 downwards.
GCGCACTACGCACCGACTGCGCCTCTCCGAGCGCTTTGGCCAGTGGTTTCCCCTCGCCCCGCGGCACCCGGATCAGCATGCGCTCCACGTCCGCCGGCTCGGGCGCGTCGCCGGAGAACGGCAGCCGCTCCCCCGCAGGCAACTCGACCGGGCCGAGCAATTCCGCATTCGCCGGCAGATCGGCGAGGTCCAGGAGGTCGGCGATCGCCTTCGCACTGCCGTCGATCGCCGCAAGGTGGATGGCGGGCGGAAATCCGACTTCCGCTCGCTCCTCGTACTGCGCACGGGCGTGACCGACCGGATCCCAGCGAACCAGCGCCTGCACGGTCGGAATCCCCGAATCGGCGACCACGACCACCTGACCGCCCTCGGCGAACGGCCGCACGAGTGACGATGCCGTCATCCATCGCCGCAGCGTCTCCTCCGCGGCGCGCAGGTCGGGACGGCCCAGCAGCGCCCAGCCGTCGAGCAGCAACGCCGCGCCGTAGCCGCCCGGCATCACCGGTTCGGCCCCGACCGTCGACACCACGAGGGTGGGACCCTGCTTCACCTCGTCCACGACGTCCGTGCCCCCCGACATCCGGACGGCAACCCCGGGAAACGCGCGACCCAGTTCCTCGGCGGTCCGTCCGGCACCGACCACGACGGCCCGCAGCGCCTTCGCTCCACACGCGTGGCAGCGGTGTGCGGCGTCGGCGACGCCACACCATCGGCACGCGGGGGTCCCCGCCCCGTCCGGGCCGGCCGCGGACGGCAGCGCGAGAGGTCCGTTGCATCGCCGGCATCGCGCGGGCGCCCGGCACTTGCCGCACGCGAGGCTAGGCACGTAGCCGCGCCGGGGCACCTGGACGAGCACTCCCCGGCCGGCGCCGAGCGCCTCCCGGGCAGCCGCGAACGCGATCGCGGGCAACCGGGCGGCGCGTGCACCGGGATCGCGGGCCAGGGCGTGGTCACTGTCCGCGAGTGCGGTGATCTTCGGGGCGGCCGCCCGCACCGAGTCCCGGGAGGCCACGAGGTCGTGCGCCCACCCCGAATCGACCAGGGCCTGCGCCTCCGCGGTTCGCGCGTGTCCGGCCAGCACCACCGCGCAGCCACTGGCGTACGCGCGGAGCAGCGCCACCTCGCGGGCGTGCGGATAGGGTGCGCGCGGCTCGGAATGGTTGTCGTCCCCGTCGTCCCAGACCACGATCAGCCCGGTGCGCGGAGTCGGCGCGAACACCGAACTCCGGGTCCCGACGACGACCTTGGCCGTCCCGCGCAGCGCAGCCAGCCAACGCCGGTACCGCAGCGCCGGGCCGAGACCGGCGGCGAGTCCGACGACCGCGTCCTTGCCCAGGAGCTTTTCCACCGCCGCGACCACACGGTCGAGATCACGCTGATCGGGCACGACGACGACGGTGCTCGCCCCGGTGGCGGCAACGAGCCCCGACAGTTCCGCGAGACGCGCAGGCCAGTCCTCGCCGGGGAGCGCCTGCCAGACCGCGCGCGGGGCACGCTCCCCCGACAGTGCGGTCAGGAATGCGCCGCCGTGCACGTACCGGTCCCACGCCTCGGTCTCGATTGCGGTGTCCGGCACCTCGGGGGGTTCGGACGCGGCCTCGGACTCCGCCCGCGCGTGCCTCGGCGGGATCGCGAGCCGCAGGACGTCCGCGCGGGTTCCGGCGTATCGGCCGGCGACGAGGTCGACCACCCGGGTGATCTCCTCGGTCAGAACCCGCTCGGGCGAGATCACCCGTTCGAGCCAGCCGAAACGGCCCTGATGGTCGCTCGTCGCGTTCCGGGAGACGACGAACCCGTCGACGAGACGCCCGGCGAACCGGATGCGCACCCGGACCCCGGGCCGCGCCTGCTCGTCGAGGTCCTGCGGAACGAGGTAGTCGAATTCGCGGTCGAGGTGGGCAAGCGGAAGCAGCGGCAGCACCCGGGCAACCGGATCTACTTCTGCCGCAACCTTTTCCGCGCTCACGCGACGGCCCCTACCGGAGCGGCGCCCGTCGCGCCGTGACTACCGATCAGAGGCCTGCGGCTGCCCGCAGCTTCTCCGCCCGGTCGATGCTCTCCCACGGGAGGTCGATGTCGGTGCGACCGAAGTGGCCGTAGGCCGCGGTCTGCGCGTAGATCGGACGCAGCAGGTCGAGGTCGCGGATGATGGCGCCGGGCCGCAGGTCGAACGTTTCGGTGATGGCCTGCTGGATCCGCGCCGGATCCGTCTTCTCGGTACCGAACGTCTCGACGAACAGACCCACCGGCGCCGCCTTGCCGATCGCGTACGCCACCTGAACCTCGATCCGGTCCGCGAGGCCCGCCGCGACCGCGTTCTTGGCCACCCAGCGCATGGCGTAGGCCGCCGACCGGTCGACCTTCGAGGGGTCCTTGCCGGAGAACGCGCCGCCGCCGTGGCGGGCCATGCCGCCGTAGGTGTCGACGATGATCTTGCGACCCGTCAGGCCGGCGTCACCCATCGGGCCGCCGAGCACGAACTTGCCGGTGGGGTTGACGAGCAGACGGATGTTCGAGACGTCGAGTTCGGGCATGTCGATCTCGGCGAGAACCGATCCGAGAACCTTCTCCCGCAGATCCGGGGTGAGCAGGTTGTCGAGGTCGATATCGGCGGCGTGCTGCGTCGAGATGACCACGGTGTCGAGGCGAACCGCCTTGTCACCGTCGTATTCGATGGTGACCTGGGTCTTGCCGTCCGGGCGCAGGTACGGCAGGACACCGGACTTGCGGACCTCGGTGAGACGCCGCGACAGGCGGTGCGCCAGCGCGATCGGCAGCGGCATCAGTTCCGGGGTGTCGGTGGTCGCGAACCCGAACATCAGTCCCTGGTCGCCGGCGCCCTGACGGTCGATCTCGTCGTCGCTCAGTTCGCCGGTGCGGACCTCGTGCGAGTGGTCGACGCCCTGGGCGATCTCCGGGGACTGTGCACCGATCGCGACGTTGACGCCGCAGGAGTTGCCGTCGAATCCCTTGGCCGAGGAGTCGTACCCGATCTCGAGCACGGTGTCGCGCACGATCTTGGGGATGTCGGCGTAGGCGGTGGTCGTGACCTCACCGGCGACGTGGACCTGTCCGGTGGTCACCAGGGTCTCGACGGCGACGCGGGCGCGCGGGTCGTCGGTGAGGAGCGCGTCGAGGATGGAGTCGCTGATCGCATCACAAATCTTGTCCGGGTGCCCCTCGGTCACAGACTCACTGGTGAATAGCCGACTACCGGACTGGCTCACAGAATTCCCTCTCGACAGTTGTCCTGAACAGCACGTGAAAACAGCTTAGCTGCGTAATACCGCGAACGACCCTAGCGCCACCCCGGCGGGAGTGACACCTTTCGAATCACCGAAACTCTGCCGGATGTGCCGTCAGAGTGTTCGGAACAGCTGGTCGACGGCGTCGAGTACCCGGCTGGCCATCAACGCCTTCGATCCGTGCTCGAGCGCAGACTCGGAACCGTCGGCTCCGAGCAGCCACCCGTCGTTGTGGTCGACCTCGAACGCCTTGCCCTCGCCGACCGCGTTGACGACGAGGAGGTCGCAGCCCTTACGCGCGAGCTTGGCCCTCGCGTAGGTGAGGACGTCGCCGTCGGCGTCGCCCGTCTCGGCCGCGAATCCGACGATCACGGTCTTGGACGGGATCTCGCCGTCCCGCCGGGACTGCACCAGCCCGGCGAGGATGTCCTCGTTCTTGGTGAGTGCGATCGAGTCGGGCTCGCCCGCACCCTTCTTGATCTTGCTCGCCACCATCGTCGACGGCCGGAAGTCGGCCACCGCCGCGGCCATGATCACGGCGTCGAATCCGGGCGCGTGCTTGCCGACCGCGACCCGCATGTCTTCCGCCGTGCGGACGTGCACCATGTCGACGGCGGCCGGGTCGGCGAGGCCGGCGGTGTAGCCGGAGACGAGGGTGACCTCGGCCCCGCGCTGCACGGCGAGCCGGGCGATGGCGTATCCCTGCTTGCCCGAACTGCGGTTACCGAGGAACCGCACCGGATCGAGCGGTTCGCGGGTGCCGCCCGCGGACACGAGGATCCGCCGGCCCTCGAGATCACGGGGCAGGGCGTCGGGACGCTCCACCAGCAACGACGCCAACCCGACGATCTCGTCGGGTTCCGGCAGCCGGCCGGCGCCGGTGTCCTTGCCGGTGAGGCGGCCGGATGCGGGTTCGATGACGGTCACGCCCCGTGCGCGCAGCGTGGCGACGTTGGCGACGGTGGCCGGGTGTTCCCACATCTCCGTGTGCATCGCGGGAGCGAACACCACGGGACATCGTGCGGTGAGCAGCGTCGCGGTGAGGAGGTCGTCCGCGCGTCCCGCCACGGCCCGCGCCATGAGGTCGGCGGTGGCGGGCGCGATGACGACGAGGTCCGCTTCCTGCCCGAGACGGACGTGCGGAACCTGCGGAACGTCGGTGAACACACCCGTGTGCACGGGGTTGCCCGACAGCGCCTCGAACGTCGCCTTGCCGACGAACTCGAGCGCGGACTCCGTCGGGATGACCCGCACGTGGTGACCGGCCTCCGTGAAGGCCCGGATGACGGCACAACTCTTGTACGCGGCGATGCCGCCGCCGACACCGACGACGATCCGCTTGCGGGCTGCCCCCGCCAGAACCGGTTCCGGTGAATCCGTCACGTGCCCGGTGCCCGGGCCCGCTGCCTGTTCAGGCACGGCAGATCCTCCGCTCACTCGCCTTCGGTGTGCTCGAGAAGATCGGAGTGGATCTCACGCAGCGCGATCGACAGCGGCTTCTCCTGCAGGCCCGGCTCGACGAGGGGGCCGACGTACTCGAGGATGCCGTCACCGAGCTGGTTGTAGTAATCGTTGATCTGACGCGCACGCTTGGCCGCGTAGATCACCAGCGCGTACTTCGACGACGTGCGGGCGAGAAGCTCGTCGATCGGAGGATTGGTGATGCCGAGCGGGGTGTCGTAAGCCGGCAGGGCGCCGTGGCTGGGAGTTGCGGACGCTACTGCGGGGGTGCTGCTCACTCGGTATCTCCTGAAATAGTTCTGGCTAGTTGATGTGAGATCTAGTGGGTCGACTCGGACTGTTCCGGTCGTCCAACCAACAAGGATACCAACTCGTCGCACGATCGGCTGACATCCTCGTTCACGATGACCTCGTCGAACTCGTCCTGCGCCTCCAGCTCGACTCTCGCGGTCGCGAGACGCCGCTCCACCACCTCGGCGGATTCGGTGCCCCGGCCGGTCAATCTCTCGACCAGCACGTCCCAGCTCGGGGGCGCCATGAAGACGAGCAGAGCCTCCGGCATCGCGGCGCGGACGGCCCGCGCACCGGCGAGATCGACCTCGACCAGCACCGGTTTGCCCTGCTCGATGGCCCGGCGTACGGGTGCGGCCGGGGTTCCCGACAGCTGGAGTCCGCCGTGGATCTCGGCCCATTCGAGCAGCTCACCGGATTCGATCATCCGCTGGAACTCGTCGCGAGAGGTGAACCGGTAGTCCTTGCCGTCCACCTCGCCCGGGCGTGGGTCGCGCGTCGTCGCGGACACGCTGAAGACGAGCTCCGGCATCCGTTCACGCAGGAGTCGCACCACGCTGGACTTACCGACGGCCGAGGGGCCGGCCAGAACTACCAGCCGACCCCTCCGCACTGCGGTCTTGCTCTCTGACACTTGTGCGTCAGCTACCACTGTCGTGCTCAGGCCTCGAAGTCGAACCTGGCGAGCAGGGCCTTCCGCTGCCGATCGCCGAGGCCACGGAGGCGACGGGTCGGAGCGATCTCCAGCTCGGTCATGATCTCCTGCGCCTTGACCTTGCCCACCTTGGGCAGCGCCTCGAGCAGTGCCGACACCTTCATCTTGCCCAGGATCTCGTCGTCCTCGGCGTCCTTGAGAACCTGCTTGAGGTCGGTGCCACCACGCTTCAGGCGCTCCTTGAGCTCAGCCCTGGCCTTGCGGGCAGCAGCTGCCTTCTCCAAAGCAGCAGCGCGCTGCTCATCAGTCAACTGGGGAAGGGCCACGGTTCCTCCGTCTCGTCGTTGGCAAATAGTCCAAACCACTGGATAACCAGCAGCGATAGCGACCGTACTCACGCCCGGCGCCGATTGCGAACCCACCCCCCGAGGTCAGAGCCGGATTCGGGTGGGCTATGAGAGTGCGGACTCGATCTCGTCGCGGACCTTCACGGCCGCCTCACGCAGTGCCGTCACCGACGGTCCGGCACGGAGAACACCACGAGAACTGTTCGGCAACAACAGTTTTCGAGAATCGGGAAAAATGTCGGCGAGGTCACCGGGAGTCGCGCCCTGGGCGCCGAGACCGGGCGCGAGAATCGGTCCGGAAAAATTCGACAAATCCAGGCCGTGTCCGCGTGTCGCGCCCACCACCAGACCCACCAGACCGGGTTGCGCGTCGTTGTGCCGGACCGCCGCGTCCACCACGGACTGGGCCACGGACGCTCCCCCGGCGGTCTGCGCCGCCTGCAGGTCGCCGCCCTCGGGATTGGACGTCCGGGCCAGCACGAAGAGCCCGCGGCCCTGCTCCGCCGCCAGCGACAGCGCCGGGTCGAGCGCACCGAATCCCAGATACGGCGACACCGTCACCGCATCGGAGGACAGGGCCGACTCCGCACCCAGCCAGGACTGCGCGTACGCCGCCATCGTCGACCCGATGTCCCCGCGCTTGGCATCGGCGACGACGAGCGTCCCTGCCTCTCTGAGGACCGAAATGGTGCGTTCGAGCACCGCGTACCCGGCGGAGCCGTACGCTTCGAAGAACGCCACCTGAGGCTTCACGACGGCCACCTCACCGACGAAGGCCTCCACGCAGATCTCCGCGAACGTCTCCAGCCCCTCGGCGGAGACGGGCAGCCCCCACGCCTCGAGCAGTCCCGGATGCGGATCGATCCCGACGCACAACCGCCCCCGGTGCTCGACCGCCGATGTCAGCCGATGCACCCAGGAGTGGTGGTGATGGTGTCCGCTCACGACGACGCGGAACCGCTCGCGGGAGCCACGACGACGGCGGGCGACCGCAGCCGCTCGTGCAGCGCCTGGAGCGACTGGACACCGATGTCGCCGCGAATCGCGGCCTCGATGCCCTGCACCGCGGCGGACGCACCCTGCACGGTGGTGACGCACGGGATGTTCATGGCGACGGCCGCGCTGCGGATCTCGTAACCGTCGACGCGCGGTCCGGAGTTGCCGTACGGCGTGTTGATCACCATGTCGACCTCGCCGTCGCGGATCATCTCGACGATGGTGCGCTCACCCTCCTCCAGCTTCTCGCCGGAGTGCTTGTGCACCTCCTGGCAGGTGATCCCGTTCCGGCGGAGAACCGCCGCGGTGCCCTCGGTGGCCAGGATCCGGAAACCCAGGTCGGCGAGCCGCTTGACCGGGAAGATCAGCGATCGCTTGTCCTTGTTGGCGACGGAGACGAACACTGACCCCGACGTGGGCAGCGAGCCGTACGCGGCCGTCTGGCTCTTCGCGAACGCGGTGCCGAAGTCGGCGTCGATGCCCATGACCTCGCCGGTCGACTTCATCTCCGGGCTCAGCAGGGTGTCGATGCCGGTGCCGTCGGCGCGCCGGAACCGGTTGAACGGCAGCACGGCCTCCTTGACGGCGACGGGTGCGTCCGCCGGGGTCGAGCCGCCGTCGCCGGTGGCCGGGAGCACACCGCTCGCACGCAGATCGGCGATGGACTCGCCCAGCATGACGCGGGCGCACGCCTTGGCGAGCTGCACCGCCGTCGCCTTCGACACGAACGGCACGGTGCGGCTGGCGCGGGGGTTGGCCTCGAGGACGTAGAGGATGTCGTCCTTCAGGGCGTACTGGACGTTGAGCAGGCCCTTGACGCCGATGCCCTTGGCGAGCGCCTCCGTGGAGCGGCGGACGTTCTCGAGGTCGGCGCGGCCGAGGGTGATCGGCGGCAACGCACAGGCCGAGTCGCCCGAGTGGATGCCGGCCTCCTCGATGTGCTCCATCACACCGCCGAGGTACACCTCGGAGCCGTCGCAGAGCGCGTCGACGTCGATCTCGATGGCGTCTTCCAGGAACCGGTCGACCAGGACGGGCCGATCGTCGGAGATCTCGGTGGCGCGGGAGATGTAGCTCTCCAGCGATGCCTCGTCGTAGACGATTTCCATGCCGCGGCCACCGAGGACGTACGACGGGCGCACCAGCACCGGGTACCCGATGCCGGCCGCGATCTCGCGGGCCCCGGCGAACGTGGTGGCGGTGCCGAACTTGGGAGCGGGCAGACCGGCCTCGACCAGCACCTTGCCGAACTCGCCGCGATCCTCCGCGAGGTCGATCGCCTCAGGGCTGGTGCCGACGATCGGCACGCCCGCGGCCTTCAGCCGCTTCGCCAGACCCAGCGGGGTCTGTCCGCCGAGCTGCACGATCACGCCGGCGACGGTGCCCGACAGCGTCTCGGCCCGGTACACCTCGAGCACGTCCTCGAACGTGAGCGGCTCGAAGTACAGGCGGTCGGCGGTGTCGTAGTCGGTGGAGACGGTCTCCGGGTTGCAGTTGACCATCACCGTCTCGTAGCCGGCCTCCGACAGCGTCAGTGCGGCGTGGACGCAGGAGTAGTCGAACTCGATGCCCTGACCGATGCGGTTCGGTCCGGAACCGAGGATCAGGACCTTCGGACGCTCGGTCTGCGGGGCCACCTCGGACTCGGCCGCCGGGTCGAGTTCGTACGTGGAGTAGTGGTACGGCGTCTTTGCCTCGAACTCGGCGGCGCAGGTGTCGACCGTCTTGTACACGGGGTGGACGTTCCACTGCTCACGCAGCGCCCGGACGGCGTCCTCGCCGCCGATCTCGGGGCGCAGGGCCGCGATCTGCCGATCCGACAGGCCGTGGTGCTTGGCGCGGCGCAGTACCCGCTCGGTCACCTCGGGCGCCTCGCGCAGCGTGTCGCCGAGCTCGTGGATCTGCAGGATCTGGTCGAGGAACCACGGGTCGATCTTCGTGGCGTCGAACAGCTGCTCGACGGTGGCGCCGAGAGCGAACGCCTTCTCGAGGCCGTACACGCGGCCGTCGCGGGGGATGCTCAGTTCCGCCAGGAGGCTGTCCAGGTCGGTGGCCTCCACGTCGGGTCCGGTCCAGTACCCGGCCCGCTTGGTCTCCAGCGAGCGCAGCACCTTGCCGAACGCCTCGGTGAAGTTGCGGCCGATCGACATGGCCTCACCGACCGACTTCATCGTCGTGGTGAGGGTGTCGTCGGCGCCGGGGAACTTCTCGAACGCGAACCGCGGCGCCTTGACGACGACGTAGTCGAGGGTCGGCTCGAAGCACGCCGGGGTTTCCTTGGTGATGTCGTTGACGATCTCGTCCAGCGTGTAGCCGATCGCGAGCTTCGCGGCGATCTTCGCGATCGGGAAGCCGGTCGCCTTGGAGGCGAGTGCACTGGACCGCGACACGCGCGGGTTCATCTCGATGACGACGAGGCGTCCGTCGGTGGGATCCATGGCGAACTGAATGTTGCAGCCGCCGGTGTCGACGCCGACCTCGCGGAGAATGTCGATCGAGAGGTCGCGCATCGCCTGGTACTCACGGTCCGTGAGCGTCATAGCGGGGGCGACGGTGATCGAGTCGCCGGTGTGCACGCCGACGGGGTCGACGTTCTCGATCGAGCACACGATCACGACGTTGTCGCGGCCGTCGCGCATCAGCTCGAGCTCGTATTCCTTCCACCCGAGGATCGACTCCTCGATCAGCACGTTGGCCGTGGGTGACGCGGCGAGACCGCCGCCGGCGATCCGCGTCAGGTCCTCGTCGTCGTAGGCCATGCCGGAGCCGAGGCCGCCCATCGTGAACGACGGCCGCACCACGACGGGGAAGCCCAGTTCAGCGACGGTGTCGCGGACCTCGTCCATCGTGTAGCAGACACGGGAGCGCGCGGACTCGCCGCCGACCTTGGCGACGATGTCCTTGAACTTCTGCCGGTCCTCGCCGCGCTGGATGGCGTCGAAGTCGGCACCGATCAGCTCGACGTCGTACTTCTCGAGGATGCCCTGCTCGTGCAGCGCCACCGCGGTGTTGAGGGCCGTCTGGCCGCCGAGCGTCGCGAGGACGGCGTCGATCGGGTGGCCCTTCTCCGCCTCGAGGGCGATGACCTTCTCGACGAATTCGGCGGTGATCGGCTCCACGTACGTGGCGTCCGCGAACTCGGGGTCGGTCATGATCGTGGCCGGGTTGGAGTTGACGAGGCTGACCCGCAGGCCCTCCTCGCGCAGCACCCGGCAGGCCTGGGTTCCGGAGTAGTCGAACTCACAGGCCTGGCCGATGACGATCGGCCCGGAGCCGATCACCAGGATGTGGGAGAGATCTGTACGGCGTGGCATTAGTTCTTGACTCCCTCGAGCAGGCTGGTGAAGCGGTCGAACAGGTACGCGGCGTCGTGCGGGCCCGCCGCGGCCTCGGGGTGGTACTGCACCGAGAACGCGGATCCGTCGAGCAGGCGGACCCCCTCGACGGCACCGTCGTTGGCGCAGGTGTGGCTGATCACGGCCTTGCCGAACGGGGTGTCGAACTCCTGCCCGGCCTCGCCCTCGAGCGCGAACCCGTGGTTCTGCGCGGTGATCGCGATGCGTCCCGTCTCGTGTTCGACGACCGGGATGTTGATGCCTCGGTGACCGAACTTCATCTTGTAGGTGCCGAGACCGAGAGCCCGCCCGAGGATCTGGTTGCCGAAGCAGATGCCGAACAGGGGCAGGCCCTGCCCGATGACTTCCTTGGTGAGGTGCACGGCGCCGTCGGCGGTCGCCGGGTCGCCGGGACCGTTGGAGAGGAAGACGCCGTCGGCCTTCAGGTCGAGGATCTGCTCGAGCGTCGCGTTGGACGGGAGCACGTGCACCCGGATGCCGCGCTCGGCGAACATGCGCGGGGTGTTGGTCTTGATGCCGAGGTCGATCGCCGCGACGGTGAAGCGCGCGTCTCCCCCGGTCGGCTCGACGACGTACCCGCTGGTGGTGCTGACCTCGCCGGCGAGATCCGCGCCGAGCATCGACGGCTGGCTCTTCACCCGGTCGAGCAGCACGTCGGTCTCGGCCAGTGCGTCGCCGGAGAACACCCCGGCGCGCATCGAGCCGCGGGTGCGCAGGTGGCGGACCAGTGCGCGGGTGTCGATGCCGGCGATCCCGACGACCCCCTGCTTCACGAGCTCGTCCTGCAGGGACCCGGTGGCGCGCCAGCTGGAGGTGCGGCGGGCGGGGTCGCGGACGACGTACCCGGCGACCCAGATCTTCGCCTCGGCGCTGCTGCCGGTGGGGCCGACGGACTCGTCGTCCTCGTCGTTCCATCCCGTGTTGCCGATCTGCGGCGCGGTGGCCACGACGATCTGGCGGTAGTAACTGGGGTCGGTGAGGGTCTCCTGGTAGCCGGTCATGCCGGTGCTGAAGACGGCCTCACCGAGGGTCTGGCCGACGGCACCGAACGTGGTGCCGCGGAATGCCCGTCCGTCCTCGAGGACCAGTACTGCAGAGTCGGTGTCGTAGCCGCTCATGCGTTCTCTCCGTTCTGCTCGACCTCACCAGAGCTCGCCGCATTCGCTGAATCTTCACTGTCTGTCTTGCCGTCCGGCTCCCCTGCGCCGACCCAGGCGGGGTACACGGACTTGTCGTCGCTCCGGAAACCGGTGTCGATCTCGGTGCCCGTCGGCAGTTCCCACCGGATCACGAGGACGCCGTCCTTGCTCATGACCTTGCCCGCGAGACCGCGCTCGGTGCGCACGGCGCGGACCGCGTCCTGCGGAATCCAGATCGCCGACGCCCCGTCACGTTCGAGCAGGATCCCGGCCGCGTAGCGGGAGATCTCCCCCGTCGCCCGGAAACCGAGGTCGCCGACCGCGATCCGGTCCTGCCAGCTCGGGGCCAGGGTGCTGCCCACATACAGTCCGGTGGCCGGGGCGATCGTCTGCTCGCCGAGGTGCGCGGGCACGGCGGGAAGCTGCCCGACCCGGTCGGCCTGACGGCGGGCACGACCGCGCCACCCGATGTACATGAGGAAGATGGCCAGCGCCCAGAACGCGACGAGGCCGACTATCCACAGAATTCTCTCCACCGTCATCCCCTACCGTTCCGCACCGGGACGCGGGCCTGGCCGTCGCTCGCGGTGACCCGGCCACGGAGGATCGTCGTAGTCACCCGCGCCGGCAGCGTCATCGACTCGTACGGCGTGTTGTGGGCGACGCTGGCGAGATCGGGGCCGTGGACCGTCCATTCGGCGTCCGGATCGATCAGCACCAGGTTGGCGGGCTCGCCGACCTCGATCGGGCGACCCTGGTCGTCGAGTCCGACGATCTCGGCGGGCCGCTCACTCATCACCCGCGCGACGCCGCGCCAGTCGAGCAGGCCCGTGCGGACCATCGTCTGCGCGACGATCGACAGTGCCGTCTCCAGTCCCAGCATTCCGGGTCGGGCGGCCGCGAACTCGCAGCACTTGTCCTGCTCGGCGTGCGGTGCGTGATCGGTCGCGACGCAGTCGATGATCCCCTCGGCCAGTCCGGCCCGGAGCGCGGCGACGTCGCTCGCCTCCCGCAGGGGCGGATTCACCTTGTTGACGGCGTCGTACGTCTCGAGCCGGGAGTCGTCGAGCAGCAGATGGTGCGGGGTGACCTCGGCGGTGATCGAAATGCCTTGGCCGCGTGCCCACTTCATCAGTTCGACGGTCCCCGCGGTGGAGGCGTGGCAGATGTGCACGCGCGCCCCGGCGTCGCGGGCGAGCAGCGCGTCGCGGGCGACGATCGACTCCTCGGCGGCGCGCGGCCAGCCCGCGAGCCCGAGCCGGGCGGCGGTGGGGCCCTCGTGTGCGACGGCGCCGACGGTGAGCCGCGGCTCCTCCGCATGCTGCGCGATGAGCACCCCGAGCGAGCTCGAGTACTCGAGCGCCCGGCGCATGATCAGCGGGTCGTAGACGCAGTGGCCGTCGTCCGAGAACATCCGCACCCGGCCGACCCCCGACGCCATCGTGGCCATCTCAGCGAGCTGCTTGCCCCCGAGCCCGACGGTGACGGCGCCGACGGGATGCACGTCGACGAGTCCGACTTCCTGGCCGCGGCGCCACACGTGGTCGGTGACGACCACCGAATCGGCGACCGGGCTGGTGTTGGCCATCGCGAACACCGCGGTGTACCCGCCGAGCGCGGCGGCGGCCGAACCGGAATCGATGGTCTCGGTGTCCTCGCGGCCGGGTTCCCGCAGGTGGGTGTGCAGGTCGACGAAACCGGGGAGCAGGATCTGCCCCGCCGCGTCGATCACGTCGACGTCCGGCCCGCTGTCCTTCCCTGCGTCCGCACCGATCGCGGCGATGACGCCGTCCCCGAGCAGCACGTCGGTGGGTTCGCCCTCGCCGTACAGCAACACGTTCTTGATGAGCACTGTCTCTCCTGTCACTGCACTGTCACTCATCCCGCTACCACTCATCCCGCAACTTCCTCCGCTCCGACCAGCAGCCGGAACAGCACCGCCATCCGCATGTGCACACCGTTGGTCACCTGCTGCAGCACGGCGGTCCTCGTCGAGTCGGCAACCGCCGACGCGATCTCCATGCCGCGCAGCATCGGGCCGGGGTGCAGCACCACCGCGTGGTCGGGAAGCAGCGCGAGCCGCTTCTCCGACAGGCCGTAATTGATCGAGTACTCCCGCTGGGACGGGAAGAATCCGCCGTTCATCCGTTCCGCCTGCACCCGCAGCATGAGGACGGCGTCGAGGCCGGGAAGCTCCGCGTCCAGCGAATGCGCCACCGACACCGGCCAGGTGGACACCCCCACGGGCAGCAACGTGGGCGGCGCGACGAGAACCACCTCGGCGCCGAGCATCGACAGCAGCAGTGCATTCGACCGCGCCACCCGGCTGTGCAGGATGTCGCCGACGATGGCGATGCGCTTGCCCTCGATGTCGCCGAGACGCTGACGCAGCGTGAGCGCGTCGAGCAGCGCCTGGGTGGGATGTTCGTGGGTACCGTCGCCGGCGTTGATGACCGCCGGGCCGCCGTCGTCCTGATGCCCGGTCCACTTCGCGATCTGGTGGGCCGCACCCGAGGCGGGGTGGCGCACGATCAGGGCGTCGGCGCCGGCCGCGCGCAGTGTCATCGCCGTGTCCCGGAGGGATTCACCCTTGGACACCGACGAACTCGAGGCGCTGACGTTGATGACGTCCGCGCTCATCCACTTCCCGGCGACCTCGAACGACACCCGGGTCCGGGTCGAGTTCTCGAAGAACACGGTCATGACCGTCCGGCCCCGCAGCGTCGGGAGCTTCCGCACCTCACGTCCGAGGAGTGCTTGTTCGAAGCGTTCGGCCTCGTCGAGGAGTTCGACAGCCGATTCCCGTGTCAGGTCCGCGATCGACAACAGGTGCTTCACTTAGCTCTTCCCCCCGGAGATCATGACCGCGTCGCGGCCGTCGTGTTCGCTCAGGAGCACCTTGACGTCCTCGGTGCGGGCGGTGGGCACGTTCTTGCCCACGTAGTCGGCGCGCAGCGGCAGTTCGCGGTGGCCCCGGTCGACGAGGACGGCCAGCTGAACGGCGCGCGGCCGCCCGAGGTCGCGGAGGGCGTCGAGTGCCGAGCGGACGGTGCGGCCGGAGAACAGCACGTCGTCGACGAGCACCACCAGGGTGTTGTCGACGCCGCCCTCGGGCACCGACGTGCGTTCGAGGGGACGGTGCGGTTTGGTGCGCAGGTCGTCGCGGTACAGGGTGATGTCGAGGGAGCCGACCGATGGGCGCACCCCGGAGAATTCTTCGACCTTCCCGGCGAGGCGGGCGGCGAGCGTCGTGCCCCGGGTGGGGATGCCGATCAGGACGACCCGCGGCGCGTCACCGTCGGCGGCGTCCAGCGCGGTCTTCTCGATGATCTGGTGCGCGATTCGCGCAATGGTCCGTCCCACATCGGCTGCGGACAGCAGCTCGCGTGCGGGTTCGACGGACGGAGACGACTCTGGTGTTGAATCCGCCGGTTCCCCGGCGGGGCGAGACCCTTCGGGCACGCGCATACAACGACCTCCTTCTCCGCCTCACTGGACGGATCGTTAAAGGATGCCTGACGCGGACAGCTTATCAGCGCGTCGACTGCGCCAGGCCCGGACCCCTGACCTGCGGGCCCGCAGTCGCGGGCCCGCAGCGGGACACGAACTTACGAACCGGCGTCGTTCGACTCGCCGCCGGCGGTCTCGGTGCGCCGCGACGTCGCGGCCGCAGCCGACCGCACCTGCGGCGCCACCAGCACGACCTGACCGAGGATGCCGTTCACGAACCCCGGCGACTCGTCGGTGGACAGCTGTTTGGCCAGCTCCACCGCCTCGTCCACGGCCACGACCGGAGGCACGTCGGTAGCGTGGAACAGCTCCCACACGGCGATGCGCAGGATGGCGCGGTCGACGGCGGGCAGCCTCTCCAGCGTCCAGTCCTGCAGGTGGGATCTGATCACCTCGTCGAGGCGGTCCAGGTTCTCCGCCACCCCGGTCACCACGGTGACGGTGTACGGAGCAACCGGCGCCACGGAGTCGTCCTTGCCGGACAGCTCCGCGCGCTCGGTGGCGAGATCGACCGGATCGAGATCTCGCGCCTCGGCCTCGAAGAGGAAATCGACGGCGCGCTTGCGGGCCTTGTGCCGTGCGCCGAGTTTCTTATGCGTACCGGACACTCAGGAATTCACACGCCCGAGGTAGTTGCCGTCGCGGGAATCGACCTTCAGCTTGTCACCGGTGTTGATGAACAGCGGCACGTTGATCTCGGCACCGGTCTCGAGGGTGGCGGGCTTGGTGCCACCGGTGGAGCGGTCGCCCTGCAGACCGGGATCGGTGTGTTTGACCACCAGTTCGACGGTGACGGGCAATTCCACGAACAGCGGGACGTCCTCGTGCGTCGCAACCTGCACGGCCATGTTCTCGAGCATGAAGCGTGCACCGTCGCCGACGGTGGCCTCGCTGATCGAGATCTGGTCGTAGGTGTCGCCGTCCATGAAGATGTAGTCGGTGCCGTCGTGGTACAGGTACGTCATGTCGCGGCGGTCGACCGTGGCCGTCTCCACCTTGACGCCGGCGTTGAACGTCTTGTCGACGACCTTGCCCGAGAGCACGTTCTTCAACTTGGTGCGCACGAACGCGGGACCCTTGCCGGGCTTCACGTGCTGGAACTCGATGATCGTCCACAGCTGGCCCTCGATCTGCAGGACCAGGCCGTTCTTGAAATCACTAGTGGAAGCCACTTGCTTCGCGTCTCCTCGATAAGGTCGAAACCGTCTACACGACAGTCAGGTCTTTGGTGGTGAGTGTGAGCAGCTCCGGTCCCTGCTCACGAACCAC
This sequence comes from Rhodococcus sp. G6(2025), assembly GCF_058628105.1. Classification (NCBI taxonomy): domain Bacteria; kingdom Bacillati; phylum Actinomycetota; class Actinomycetes; order Mycobacteriales; family Nocardiaceae; genus Rhodococcus; species Rhodococcus sp. G6(2025). The sequence goes on along the minus strand of NZ_CP179750.1, from coordinate 3,849,500 downwards.
GAGCGTGTCCTCGATCCGCACGCCTCCGCGCCCGGAGAAGTACACGCCCGGCTCGACGGTCACCGCCGCACCGTCCAGAAGTGTACCGGTGCCGAGCTTGCCGATTCCCGGAGCTTCGTGGATCTCCAGGCCGACGCCGTGTCCGAGCCCGTGCAGGAACAGTTCCCCGTAGCCCGCGTCTTCGATGACCCGGCGGGCGGCACCGTCCACGGCGGACACCTCGGCGCCCGGGCGCAACGCGTCCCGCCCGGCCTCCTGCGACCGCGCGACCAGCGCATACACGTCCCGTTGCCAGTCGGCGGCCTGCCCCAGGACATACGTTCTGGTCATGTCCGAGTGGTATCCGCCGACCTCGGCGCCGAAGTCCAGCTTCACGAAGTCGCCGCCGGCGAGGACCGCCTCGGTGGGGCGGTGGTGCGGGATCGCCGAGTTGGCGCCGGCCGCGACGATGGTCTCGAACGAGATGCCGTCGGCGCCGTGCGCGAGCATCAGCGCCTCCAGTTCCCGGCCCACCTCCTTCTCGGTGCGTCCCGGGCGGAGGCCACCCCGTTCGATCAGGTCGGCGAGCGCGGAGTCGGCGGCCGTGCACGCCGCCCGCAGCAATCCGACCTCGAAATCGTCCTTCACCATCCGCAGTTCCTCGACGAGACCCGGAACGGGATCGAGGCGCGCGTCCGGCGCGAGCACCGACCAGGCCGCGAACTCGTCCACCGTCACCACGTGGCTCTCGAACGCCAGCGAGGACGGGCTCCGCCGACCCACCGATTCGATGAGGTGCGCGGCGCTGGCGCGGGCGATCTCGGCCCGCAGATCGGGAACCTGTTCCCCGACTTGCGTGAGGTAGCGGCCGTCGGTGCAGATGACGGTGCGCTCCTCGGCCCCCTCGGCGTCGGCGGCGTGCACGAGCAGGGCGGCGTTCGATCCGGTGAACCCAGTGAGATAGCGGATGTTCACCAGATTCGTCACCAGAAGTGCGTCGAGATCCCGGGCGGCGAGGGCCGCGCGCAGCGCCGCGCGCCGCGAACCATGATCAGCAGGCATGTCGTCAAACGTACCGGCAAATCGCCGCCCGGAGGGCGCGGATCGACGGCACCCGTCCGGTGGCGAGAACAGGTTTCAGAGCGCGCCGTGTGGGTTAGACCACACGGGTGAAAACCCGCTCGTTACGCTGTGCCCATGAATGCGTGGGTGGTACGCGGCCTCGGCATGGCCCTGATACATGTTTTCGTTCGTGTGATCCTCGGTGTGTCGATCACACAGTGGCCCCTTCAGGGATCCGCTCTGAGATGGCTCGCACTGCTGATCGTCGTGTTCGTGGCGCTGATCTGGGCCGGCATCGACGGCATCCGGGACCGTCGCCGGAACCCCGAGCCGGAGGACGGCGCCGACCTGACGATGCTGTGGCTGAAGGCGGCCCTGCTCGGCGGCATCGTGGCGGGTGTGGGGAGCTGGCTGGCCAACCTGATTCCGTCCCTCAACGTCACCCAGAACTCGTTCTTCTTCGAGATCACGTCCGGGGCCGCGTTCACGGTCCTGCTGATCTTCGTGCCTGCCATGCTCGCCGTGTTCCTCGGCCGGTTCTTCGTCAGCCGCGAGTCCAGGAAGACGGAGAAGGACCGCGGCGAGCGTCACCCGACGGCGCGCGGCGCCGGAACGGCCGCAGGGGCCGCAGCGGGGGGAACCGCAGCAGCAGCCGTCGCCGACGACGAGGGCTACGGACAGAACTATCCCGGCCAGGCCTACGAGCAGACCGCGGACACCGGTTACGCCGGGTCCGACGCCGACACGGCCGTGTTCGAACCGGTGCACAACTACCGCGAGGACACGTCCGACCTCGATCAGCCGCAGGGTGGGGACACCGCGTGGCAGGACCCCGTCGACCTCGGGAAGCGCACCACCGACGACCAGCGCCGCGGCGAGTAACAGCCTCGGCTTCACCACACCGACAGACGACGCGGCGGTGTGAGCGCACTCGCTCACACCGCCGCGTCTCACTTCGTGCCGCTACGTCACAGCAGGACGGCACCGCCGGTGCCCGGCTTCTCCTCCCGCGCCACCGCGGAGTACGCGGCCACGAGCAGAGACGGGTCCGGGCCCTCGAGCCGTCCCGGCTTCGCGAGCCCGTCGAGCACGACGAACCGCAGGACGCCCGCCCGGTTCTTCTTGTCGGTCTGCATCCCCTCGACCAACTGGCCGAACGCGTCCGCGTCGTACGTGGTGGGCAGACCCACCAGTTCCAGGATGGTGCGGTGCCGGTCCGCCGTCGCATCGTCCAGGCGTCCCGCCAGACGCCCCAGCTCCGCCGCGAACACGAGCCCGACGGCGACCGCCGCACCGTGGCGCCAGCGGTAGCGCTCACGCCGCTCGATCGCATGCCCGAGGGTGTGCCCGTAGTTCAGGATCTCCCGCAGATCGGATTCGCGCAGATCGGCGGCCACGACCTTGGCCTTGACCTCAACGGACCGCCGGATCAGTTCGGGCAGAACGGTTCCCGTCGGGTCCAGGGCGGCTTCGGGATCCTTCTCGATGAGGTCCAGGATCACCGGGTCGGCGATGAAGCCGGTCTTCACGACCTCCGCCATTCCGGCGACGATCTCGTTGCGGGGCACCGTCTCCAGCGTGGCCAGGTCGATCAGCACCGCCGACGGCTCGTGGAACGACCCGACCAGGTTCTTGCCGGCCTCGGTGTTGATGCCGGTCTTGCCGCCGACCGCCGCATCCACCATCGCGAGCAATGTCGTGGGCACGTGGATCACGCGCACACCGCGCATCCACGTCGCCGCGACGAACCCGGCGAGGTCGGTGGCCGCGCCGCCGCCCAGGGAGACCACGGCGTCGCTGCGGGTCAGCCCGATGCGGCCGAGGACCTCCCAGCAGAATCCGGCCACGGCCAGATCCTTGCCGTCCTCCGCGTCCGGAATCTCGATGCGGTGCGCATCGATTCCCTTCTCGGCGAGTGCCGCGCGCACCGCCTCCGCCGTCTCGGCCAGCGGCGGCTGATGGAAGATCGCCACCGTCCTCGTGCCGGTGAGTTCGTCCACCAGCTCGCCGAGCAATCCGCGCCCGATGATGACCGGGTAGGGGTTCGCCGTCTGCACCTGTACGCGTACCGGTTCGGTCACTGTCTGCTGCTCCGCTCCGTCTTGTCCGAGATTCTCGGATGTCTCTGTTCCGCCGGGGTCGCCCGTCACTCGGCGACTCCGCCGGGGTCGCCGATCACTCGGCGAGTTTCGCCACCAGCTGCTGCACCACGCGGGCGGGGCTCCGCCCGTCCGTGCGTATCCGGATGGACGCCACCTGCCGGTACAGCGGTCGGCGCTTGCGCATCAACTCGGTGTACTTCTGGCGGGGGTCGCCACCGGCGAGAAGGGGGCGCGCGGTGTTGGTCCCCGTGCGCTTGAGCCCCTCGGCCACGCTGATCTCGAGATAGATCACGGTGTGGCCCTTCAACAATGCCCGGGTCCGCTCGGAGAGGATGGATCCACCGCCGAGCGACACGATCCCCTCGTGGCTCTCGATGGCCTTCCGGACGATCTCTTCCTCGAGGGCCCGGAAGGCGGGTTCGCCCTCCTGGACGAAGATCTCGGCGATCGTGCGTCCCGCCTCTTCCTCGACCGCCACGTCGGTGTCGAACAGCGGAAGGTCCAGGGCCTGCGCGAGGCGCCGCCCGATCGTGGACTTACCCGCTCCCGGGGGGCCGACGAGCACGGCTTTCGGTGCCATCATCCGTCACCGCCCCGATGCGACGGCAGACCGGGTGGTCATCGCGCGAGCCGGGCTGCGACGCCCGACGCGTAGCGCTCGTAGTTGGCGGTCGTCTCGGCAACCGAGTCGCCCCCGAACTTCTCGAGTGCCGCCTGGGCGACGACCAACGCCACCATCGCCTCGGCCACGACACCGGCGGCGGGCACCGCGCACACGTCGGACCGCTGGTGGATGGCCACGGCTTCCTCACCGGTCGACATGTCTACGGTGGCCAGCGCGCGCGGGACCGTCGAGATCGGCTTCATCGCCGCGCGCACGCGGAGCGCCTCCCCGTTGGTCATGCCGCCTTCGAGGCCGCCCGCGCGGTTGGTCGAACGCAGGATTCCGTCCGGGCCCGGACGCATCTCGTCGTGCGCCTGGCTGCCGCGACGGCGCGCGGTCTCGAAGCCGTCACCGACCTCCACACCCTTGATGGCCTGGATGCCCATCAGGGCGGACGCGAGACGGGCGTCGAGACGGTCCGCGCCGCTGATGAACGATCCGAGACCCACGGGGAGACCGTGGATGACGACCTCGACGACCCCGCCGAGGGTGTCGCCGTCACGCTTGGCCGCCTCGATCTCGGCGATCATCGATTCCTCGGCGGCCTTGTCGAAGGCGCGTACCGGGCTGGCGTCGATCGCCGCCAGATCCGACGCGGTGGGTTCGGGGCCGACGTACGGATCGGACGCGCCGATGGAGATCACGTGGGACAGCACCTCCACACCGAACACCTGGCGGAGGAAACTCCGGGCAAACGTCGCGGCCGCGACCCGGGCCGCGGTCTCGCGTGCGCTCGCGCGTTCGAGAACCGGGCGGGCGTCGTCGAATCCGTACTTGAGCATGCCCGAGTAGTCGGCGTGACCGGGGCGCGGGCGGGTCAGCGGCGCATTCCGCGCCTGGTCGGCGAGCAGTTCGGCGTCCACCGGGTCCGCGGACATGATGGTTTCCCACTTGGGCCACTCCGTGTTGCCCACCTCGACGGCGATCGGTCCGCCGAGTGTCCGCCCGTGGCGTACACCACCGACGATGGTGACCTTGTCGGCCTCGAACTTCATCCGCGCGCCGCGGCCGTAGCCGAGTCGGCGTCGCGCGAGTTGGGTCGAGATGTCCTCGGACGTCACTTCGACGCCCGCGACCATCCCCTCGAGCATCGCGACGAGGGCGGGACCATGGGATTCTCCGGCAGTTATCCAGCGCAGCACGCCCAATATCCTTCCATGTCGCCGCGCCCGGCAGTGACGGTGGTCCTCCCAACCGTGTGCCGGGCGTGGACTCGTTCACGCGATGTGCACGGCGAACAGCGCAACCAGTGTCGCGGCACACATGGCCGGGCCGTGCGGGAGCAGTGGCGGCGAACGCCGGGCGGCGAGGACGATGCAGCCCGCCAGCGCTGTCAGCGCCGGCGCGAGCCCGGCCGCGAGCACCCAGGCTTCTCCCCCGGCAAGCCCGGCGGCGGCGCCCACCCCGAGCGCGAGTTTCACGTCACCCGCACCGACAGCCCCGGGTGCGCCGAGGTACAGGGCGAGATACGCCGACGCCAACAGGAACCCGCCGATCACGGCTGTGGCCGCGGATCCGGTCGCGGCGCCGACGCCGACGATCGCGAGGAATCCGGGCAGGGTCAGCGGGTTCGGCAGCTTCCGTGCACACAGGTCGGTGGCGGCGAGACTGACACACCACCACCAGAACACGAGCGCACACGGCAGCACCCACAGTGCGGATGCGGTGGTACCGGCCCAGACCGTGGCGGGGACGCCGACCGCGCACACCGCCTCGCACCAGCCCGCCCGCACCGTGCCCACGAACAGACGGGCCGTCCGGCGGGCTGCCCAGCCCGCACCCGCACCTGCCACCACACTCGCCGCGATCAGCCACCACATGCCGAGCAGCATGCGTGACCGGATCACCGTGTGGATCGCGATGACCTGGCACGACAATCGACCTGTGGATAGCGGTCCGGCCTGTGGACAACTAGCCCAGAGCGGCCGCCATCGCCTCGCGCGGCGCCGGTCGACCGGTAAACTGCTCCACCTGCCCGAACGCCTGGTGCAGAAGCATCGAGAGACCGCCGACGACGGTGCCGCCCGCCGCCTCGACGGCCGCTGCCAGCGGGGTCGGCCACGGGTCGTAGATCGCGTCGAGCACGAACGGCGCCCGCCCGAGAATGTCCGCGTACTCGGTGATCGCGGCGGACGGAACGGTGCTGACGAGCGCGGCGGCCGCCGCGCACCGGGCACCGAGTTCAGGGCTGTCGAAGCCGAGCAACCGGACGTCGAGCCCCACCGATTCCGCGCACCCCAGTGCGCCTGCCGCGCGACCCGCGTCGCGTGCCACCACGGTCACCGATTTCACGCCCATGTCGGCGAGCGCCACGAGCGCGGGTCTGGCCGTTCCCCCGGCGCCGACGACGACCGCCTCGGCGCCCGCGATGGTTCCGACACCACCCGCGGTGAGCGCACCGCTGACCCCGTCGACATCGGTGCAGTCGGCACGCCAGCCACCCTCGATACGGACGAGGGTGTTCGCGGAGCCGATCACCACGGCCCGTTCGGTGCGCTCGGACGCGAATTCGAGTGCGGCGATCTTGCCCGGCATCGTGACGGACAGTCCGACCCATTCCGGGCCGAGCCCGGACACCAGGCCGGGCAGTCGCGCCCCGTCGCACTCGATCCGGTCGTACGTCCACCCGGTGAGACCGAGCGCCCGATACGCCGCGAGGTGCAGGTGCGGCGAGCGCGAATGCGCGATCGGGCTGCCCAGCACCGCAGCTTTGCGTGCGGTCACCACTTCATCGTCCACTGTTGAGAATCCCGTTATTCAGAGCCTGGTCGATGTTGGCCAGGTGTTCGTCGTAGCTCTTCGTGAACAGTGTGGTGCCCTTCGAATCGACCGTCACGAAGTAGATCCAGTCGCCGGGCGCCGGTTGTTCGACCGCCTGCAACGCCCCGATGCTCGGCGAGGAGATCGGCGTCGCGGGCAGACCGGGGCTGGCGTACGTGTTCCAGGGTGTCACCTGTGCGCGGTCGGCGTCGGTGGTGGCCAGTTCGGTCGTGTCGAGCGCGTAGTTGACCGTCGAGTCGAACTGCAACGCCTGGTTGACGGCGAGCCGGTTGAGGATGACGCGAGCGACCTTCGAGAAGTCGTCCGGCATCGCTTCCCGTTCCACCAGGGACGCGGCGATCAGCATCTTGTACGGCGTGAGTCCGACCTGGTTGCCCGCGGTGAGGATGCCGGTCTTCTCGTAGCTCGCGGAACTCTCGGTGACCAGCCTCTGGAGTATGGCGGCGGGACCGGCGGTCGGGTCGAAATCCCAGCTGCCCGCGGCGATGAGCCCCTCGAGCTGGCGGTCCCGGTCCGGAACGCCGGCGACCGCGTCCTTCGCCCAGTCGGGTACCCCGAGCGCGGACAGGTCGCCCGCGCCGGCGGCGTTGAGATCGTCGTAACTGATGCACTGCTCCTGGCCGGCCTCACCGACGCAACTGGCCTCGGAGATCAGGGTGTAGATCCCCTTCTTCTTGGCCCCGGTCTGCACATCGGTGGTGTCGTGGAGTTGCCTGCCCTCGGAGATGATCATCTGCCCGACGCGGGAGCTGGGGTCGACCAGTTCCTGCACGGCGTCATCTGCCGGGATCTGGGTCGAGAGGCTGTAGAAGCCGGGTTGCACCGAGTTCATCGCGTTGCTCTGGACCGCGGCGTTGAAGAAGGCCGACCCGCTCGCGACGACGTCCCGCTCGGCCAGAGTGGAGGCGATCTCCTCGGCGGTGTCGCCTGGATGAACCTGCACGACCACCTCGGGACCACCGGGGCCCGCGTAGTCCGCGGGCGCGGCGGGACCGCCGAAGAACATCTTGCCGCCGACGAACACGATGCCGACCAGCACTATCAGGACCGTCGCGGCGGCGAGGGCGCCGAACAGCTTGCCCCTGCGTGCGCGTCCCGTGGCCTGTTTGCGCCGGCGCGCCTGCGTGCGGGCGTGGGCGCGCGTCGGCGGGATCTCCTCGGGGATCGCGGAGATTATCTGTGTCTCGGCCTCCGCGAACGCGACATCGGGCTCGTCGGGCGGTGTGTCGTAGCGGTCGTCGGCATAGGTGTGGGCCTCGTACTGCTCGTCGACGTGCACCGGCTCGTCGGCGTAGGCAGGCTCGTCGTACGCGTGCTCGTCGGCTGCCGGTGCCCGGTAGGCGCGGGCGTCGCCGTACGAACGGGGACCGTATCCGTCTTCGTAGACGGGCTCGGGGTCGAACGGCTGCTCGTACACCGGGTTCTCGTACGCGGGCTGCTCGTACACCGGCTCTATGTAGTCGGCGTGGGGTTCGTCGATTTCACGGTCGTCGTACACCACCGCGTGGCGCCCCGTGGTGACGACGTCGTCGTCCTCGGGGGGCGGCGCGTAGTCGACGTGGTCGTCGTCCTCGTCGAGGTAGCGGTGCCGTCGGGGTTCGCGGGGGACGTACTCGAATTCGGGTCGCTCACCTGCGGGTCGCCGATGATTGCTCACTGGCCCCCCTCCGGTAGCTGCACGTCCCCACCTGAATCCCCTGCATTCACCGACCTGCTCCGCTCGTCCAACCATCCCTGCAAGATCGCCACCGCCGCAGCCTGGTCGATCACAGGACGCTGGCCCCTCGCACTGACACCGCTCTCGCGAAGCGCCCGTGCGGCAGTGACGGTCGTCAGACGTTCGTCCGCCATCCGCACCGGTATCGGGTCGACCTTCCTTCGCAATCGCTTCGCGAACACAGTAGCGATCGAGGCGGCCTTCCCCCGTTCACCCCGCAAGGTCTGCGGCAGACCGACGATAACCTCCACGGCCTCGTATTCCTCGACAATGTCGGCAATGCGCCGGATATCCGGCGCGTCGGGTCCCCGATCCTTGGACCGGGGCACCGTCTCCACGGGGGTGGCGAGGATCCCGTCGGGGTCGCTCGACGCGACCCCGATCCGGACGCTGCCCACATCGATGCCGATGCGCCGACCACGCCCAGGGTCGTCGGCTCCCGGTCGATCCGGACCCTGTTCCGCGTGATCCACCGCTACTGGCTCCCCACCTTGTCCGCCACTTGTCCCCGGACAGCGTCGAGGGCGGCCGCAATTCCGCTGGTGTCCGAACCGGAACCCTGTGCCATGTCGGCCTTTCCGCCTCCGCGGCCGCCGATCTTCGGACCGAATCCCTTCACGAGGTCGCCGGCCGCCAGTCCGAGTTCCTGTGCCGCCTTGTTCACGGCCACCACGAACGGAACCTTGCCGTCGACGTCGCCGAGCAGCGCGACCACGGCGGGCTGGGTGCCGAACCGGCCGCGGATGTCGGTGACGAGACCACGCAGGTCGTTGCCGCCGACACCGGCCGGGGCGGCATCCGCGACCAGCAGCACCGGCCCGACCCGCTGCGCCTTGTCGACGAACGTGCCCGCCGCGGCGAGAACCGCCTGCGCGCGGGTCTGCTCGAGTTCCTTCTCCGCCGCGCGGAGTCGCTCCACCAGCGCTTCGACGCGGGCAGGCACTTCTTCCGAGGGCACCTTCAGCGACGACGACAGACCGGCGAGGAGCGCGCGTTCCTTGGCCAGGTAGCGGTACGAATCGAGCCCGACGTACGCCTCGACGCGGCGCACACCGGAACCGACGGACTGCTCACCGAGCAGCGTGACGTTGCCGATCTGCGAGGAGCTGCCCACGTGAGTTCCACCACACAGCTCCATCGAGAAGGGTCCGCCGATTTCGACGACCCGCACCTCGTCGCCGTAGTTCTCGCCGAACAGCGCCATCGCGCCCATCGACTTCGCCTTGTCGAGATCGGTGACGAACGTGTTCACCGAGTAGTCGGCGGCCACCGCCTCGTTCGCGACGACCTCGATGTCCTGCTTCTGCGCTTCCGTCAGCGCGCCCTGCCAGGAGAAGTCGAAACGCAGGTAGCCCGGCTTGTTCAGCGAGCCGGCCTGAACCGCGTTGGGGCCGAGCACCTGTCGCAGTGCGGCGTGCACCATGTGGGTGCCGGAGTGACCCTGCGTGGCACCCTTGCGCCACGCGGCGTCGACCTGCGCGAGCACGACGTCGCCCTCGGTGAGCTGACCCTCCTGCACGGTCACCTTGTGGACCCACAGCTTCTTGGCGATCTTCTGGACGTCGTTGACCTTCACCCGCAGGCCCGGGCCGGTGAGGGTACCGAGGTCGGCGATCTGGCCACCCGCCTCCGCGTACAGGGGACTGCGGTCGAGGATGACCTCGACGTCCTGGCCCGCCGTCGCGACGGGGACCCGCTGCCCCTGCGAGATCAGCGCGAGAACATGTGCCTCGGAGACCAATTCGTGGAATCCGGTGAACTCGGTGGGTCCGCGGTCGAGGAGTTCCTTGTAGACGGTCAGGTCGGCGTGCGCGTGCTTACGGGCCTGGGCGTCGTCCTTCGCGCGCTGCCGCTGCTCCGCCATCAGCGTGCGGAACCCCTCCTCGTCGACGGTCAGGCCGGCCTCGGACGCCATCTCCAGGGTCAGGTCGATCGGGAAGCCGTACGTGTCGTGGAGCGCGAACGCCTGGTCGCCGCCGATCGTCGACTTGCCGGACGCCTTCACCGACTCGGCGGCGCCTTCGAACAGCTTCGAGCCGGACGTGAGGGTCTTGAGGAACGCGGTCTCCTCCCCCACCGCGACCGTCTCGATGCGGCCGAAGTCGGTGTCGAGGACCGGGTAGGACGGCGCCATCGTGTCGCGGACGACGGTGATGAACTCCCGCATGCTGGGCTTGTCGGCACCGAGTAGCTTCGCGGACCGGACGATGCGCCGCAGCAGGCGGCGCAGGACGTAGCCGCGCCCGTCGTTGCCGGGGTTCACGCCGTCGGCGATGAGCATCGCCGCGGTGCGCGCGTGGTCGGCGATGACCCGGAAACGCACGTCGTCGTCGTGGACGGCGCCGTACTTGCGGCCCGACAGTTCCTCGGCCTTCGCGATGACCGGACGCACGAGGTCGGTCTCGTACACGTTGTCGACGCCCTGGAGCAGGAACGCGACGCGCTCGACACCCATGCCGGTGTCGATGTTCTGCTTCGGCAGCGGGCCGAGGATCTCGAAGTTGTCCTTGCTGATGCCCAGGCCACGCTCGTTCTGCATGAACACGAGATTCCAGATCTCGATGTAGCGGTCCTCGTCGGCCTCGGGGCCGCCTTCCTTGCCGTACTCGGGGCCGCGGTCGTAGTAGATCTCCGAGCACGGGCCGCAGGGGCCGGGAATGCCCATGGACCAGTAGTTGTCGGCCATGCCGCGGCGCTGGATCCGCGATTCGGGAACGCCGACCTCGTCGCGCCAAATGTCGCGGGCCTCGTCGTCGTCGAGGTAGACCGTCACCCAGATGCGCTCGGGATCGAAGCCGTAACCCCCGTCGTCGACGCTCGAGGTCAGCAGCGCCCACGCATGCTTGATCGCGTCGCGCTTGAAGTAGTCGCCGAACGAGAAGTTGCCGGCCATCTGGAAGAACGTGTTGTGCCGTGTGGTGATGCCCACATTCTCGATGTCGAGGGTGCGCACACACTTCTGGACACTGGTCGCCCTCGGGTACGGCGGCGTCTGCTGGCCGAGGAAGAACGGCACGAACTGCACCATCCCGGCGTTGACGAACAGCAGGTTCGGATCGTCGAGAATCAGCGAGGCGCTGGGTACCTCGGTGTGGCCTGCCTTGACGAAATGGTCGAGGAAGCGCCGGCGAATCTCGTGGGTCTGCACGTCAGTGATCCTTATTGTCTGTCTCGAGGGCAACGATGGGTCGAACAAGCGGAGCGAACCACGCGTCCACCGCGCAGTTCGTCAACATTCAGCTTAACCGGCCACCCTGACGGTTCGTGCCGCGGACGATCGCGCGCAATTTGTCCACGCGCCCCGCGATGTCCCGCTCACCGCCGTGAGTGGTGGGCTGGTAGTAGTCGACACCGACCAGCTCGTCCGGCGGATACTGCTGCGCCAGTACCCCGTCGGGGTGATCGTGGGGATAGCGGTATCCGACGGCGTTGCCGAGTTTCGCCGCCCCCGCGTAGTGGCCGTCGCGCAGATGCGGCGGGACGAGCCCGGCGTTTCCGGCCGCGACATCCGCCATCGCGGCACCGAGCGCGGCGATGACGGCCCCCGACTTGGGCGCGGTCGCGAGGTGGATCGTGGCCTGGGCGAGGGCCAGGCGGGCCTCGGGCATACCGATCAGCTGTACTGCCTGCGCGGCGGCGGTCGCGGTCTGCAGCGCGGTGGGGTCGGCCATGCCGATGTCCTCGCTGGCATGGACCACCAGCCGCCGCGCGATGAAGCGGGGGTCCTCGCCCGCCGTGAGCATCCGGGCCAGGTAGTGCAGGGCGGCGTCGACGTCGGAACCACGGATCGACTTGATGAAGGCGCTGATCACGTCGTAGTGCTGATCGCCGTCGCGGTCGTAGCGGACGGCCGCCTTGTCGACGCTCGCCTCCACGGTCGCGAGGTCCAGCAGCACCGGACGGTCCGCGTCACCGGCCTGGTCGAGCGCAGCGCCCGCCGCCGCCTCGAGCGCGGTGAGCGCCCGGCGGGCGTCGCCGGCCGCGAGGCGCACCAGATGGTCCATCGCGTCACCCGCGATCTCGATCTCCCCGCCGAGACCCCGCTCGTCGGTGCGCGCCCGCTCCAGAAGGTTCTCGATGTCGTCCGCCGTCAGCGACTGCAGTTGCAGCACGAGTGAGCGGGACAGCAGCGGGGACACCACGGAGAACGAGGGATTCTCGGTGGTGGCGGCCACGAGGAGCACGATCCGGTTCTCCACCGCCGCTAGCAGGGCGTCCTGCTGGGTCTTGGAGAAGCGGTGCACCTCGTCGATGAACAGCACCGTCTGCTCGCCCGCGAGCAGGCGGCGGCGGGCCAGTTCGATGACGCCGCGCACTTCCTTCACCCCGGCGGACAACGCGGACAGTGCCTCGAAGCGGCGGCCGGTGGCCCCCGAGATCAGCGACGCCAGCGTGGTCTTGCCGGTGCCGGGCGGACCGTACAGGAGGACGGACGCGGCCCCCGACCCCTCCACGAGGCGCCGCAGCGGCGCGCCGGGGCCCAGGAGATGCTGCTGCCCGACCACCTCGCCGAGCGTGCGGGGACGCATCCGCACGGCCAGCGGTGCGTGGTGGTCGACCGACACGGGACCGGGAACCGATCGCGGGGCCGATGCCGCCTCGTCGGGCTGCGCCGTCTCGAACAGGCCTGCCGACTCGTCCTCGCCGACATCCGAACCGAAAAGATCGCTCACAAGTTCGACGCTACTGGAACCGCACCGTCCGACCCAGTCCGGCCGGACCGTGGGTCAGCCGACGGACAGTCCCCGGATCTTGTCGGCGATGACGCGGGCGTGGTGGGCGACCACCGTGTTCCCGGCGTGATCGGCCGAGCGGGCCAGCTTGTCCCAGCGCTGGGTCAGCGCCTCGGACCGCGGCACGGACAGGTGGTGTTCGCGGACGGCGGCGATGCGGGTGTGGTTCTCCGGTAGGAACAGGTAGGTGCTGAGCCACACCCAGATCAGCTGCGCCTCGACCATGCGGGCGGCGAGCACGTTGTCGTCGGCGAGCGCAGGCCACATCCCCACGACTTCCGCACGCCAGGCCTCGATCATCGCCTGCGTCCGGTCCTCGGACAGTTCGATGCTGCACAGGCAGCCGGGGAACGAGACCAGCGCGTACGCGATGTCGAGCATGGCGTCGCGGAAACCGCCCCACTCGTAGTCGAGGAACCGCACGCCCTCGTCGTTGACGATGATGTTGTCCGGGCACAGGTCGGAGGGGCTGAACGCCCGGAACCGGCCGCTCTCGAACAGCTTCGCGGCACGCGCCACCTGATCGGTCAGGTCCGGGGAGACATCGACGCGGAGGATCTCGGACAGCAGGCCGGGCACGGCGGGCACCGCGCGCTCCACCTGTTCGGCCACGGTGTCGTCGCAGTGCGCCACCTCGGCGCGGCGCAGCAGCGCGGTGAAGTCCTCCTCGCGGCCCACGGTGGCCGCGTGCATGCGGCCGAGCGCCTGGGCCATCGCCATCAGGGTGTTGGTGACGGTGTCGGAGTCGGAGTGCTCGAGCAGGGCGCTGATCGGGGTGGCGTCCCCGAGGTCGCTGAGCACGAGGAGCCGGGCGTCGAGGTCGGATGCGAGCAGTTCGGCTCCGGGGCGGCTGTCCGTCGCCAGCGCCGTGGCGAACTGGTACGAGACGGCCTCCCGGAGGAAGGCGCTGCGGCTGTCGCCGGTGAGATCGTCGGGATCGACGGCCCGCGCGCCGGACACCCCGGACTCCTCGCGGACCTGCTTGATCACCAACGTCCGTGGAAGGGAGAACGGATTCTCCGCCACGCGCACGCGGAGCACGATGGTGCGGCCACTACCGCCGAGATCCACGGGATCCACCAGTGTCACGGGTGCCCCTGTGCGACGGGTGAGCAGCTTCTCGGCTGCGGCAACTACCTCTGAAACGGGGTCTGCCAGTATTGCAGTCATCGCGGACCAACTTACCTGCTAGTGACACGGATCATCGAGTCCTCCACCGGAAGCCCGGATGAATTTCAGCATTTCGGCTGATCCGGCGCGAGCACTTCGATCGGCGCCACGTCAACCGACACCGCAATGGTGCTGTTTCGTGCCTCTGTGTATATGACACCGCGCAGCGGCGGCACGTCCGCGTAGTCCCGGCCCCACGCGACCACGGTATACCGCTCGTCGACCAGCTGGTCGTTGGTGGGGTCGAAGGCGAGCCACCGGTCCCCCGGCATCCACACGGCCGCCCAGGCGTGGGTCGCGTCGACGCCGATCATCCGTTCCTTGCCGGGCGGCGGTTGCGTCGCCAGATAGCCGGACACGTACCGGGCCGCCAGTCCGCGCGAGCGCAGGCAGGCGATGGCGAGCCGGGCGAAGTCCTGGCACACCCCCGACCGCTTCTCGAGCACCTCCGCGACGCGCGTGGAGATCGACGTCGACCCCGACTTGTACTGGAAGTCGCGGTGGATGCGCGTGGTGAGATCGACCACCGCGTCGGCGAGGGGCCGTTCCGGCGGGAAACTCGGCGCCGCGTACTCGCGGACCGCGTCGCTGATCTCGGGGGGTTCGAGGTCGAACACGAACTCCTGCGCCATCGCTCCCTCGGTTCCCACGGGGCGGGACAACTCCCACGGCGCGTTCGCGGGTGCGGCGGCGAGTCGGGTCTTGTCGGGTCCGTAGACCTCGATCTCGGATTCGGCCGCCACGACCAGTTCCTCGTGCGGCGTGCTCACCTGGAAGTACAGGTCCCGGTTGCCGTACACGTCGGACCCGGTGGAACGGTCTGCGGGCGCCGGCGATATGTCGACGACGGAACTCACGCATCGCTGTTCCTCGGTGTCGCGGGGCAGGAGATAACCCCGGCCGTACGACGAGGACACCGGCCCCGAGTACGTGTACGTGGTGCGGTGGGTGATCTTGTATCGGCGCAGCACCGGCCGTTCCGCTGCCTCGTCCGCGCGGGGCGACACATCGGTCATGCGGGAACCCCGCCCTGCGCGGCGCTCCACGTGGTCCCGCTACCCCACAGCGGCTGGGTGCCGCCCGGCAGCGACAGCTGACCTTTCAGCATCACGTCGGACAGTTCGCTCAGCAGTGCGCGCATCGTGGTCGTCAGCTCACCCAGCTCCTTCCTGGACCCGTTCGCGTCGACCGATTCGAGTCGAGCAGGATCGACGCGTCGCACGGTGTTGACCATGTCCTCGACGAGCCGCTCCGCACGCGACGCACCCGAGGCGTCCGGCAGTGCAGCCAGATTCGCACGGAGCGCCTCGAGCTGGAACGCCAGCGACCGCGGGTTCTTCACGTCGAACAGCAGCAACTCGGCCACGGCGGCCGGGCGGATGCTCCGATTGCGGCGGCGGTAGACGACGGAACTCTCCGTGGCGACGAGGAGCGATTCGATCACCGCCCGCTCGGTCGCCGGGTCCGTCCTCCGTCGCAGCGTGGACTCCACCAGCGCGATCAGGGTGGATGCCCGCTCGATCCGTTTGCCGATGTCCATGACGTGCCAGCCGGTGTCCCGCACCAGCGATTCCGCGGCGACTCCGGACAGTGCGAGCATCCCGCCGAGTACGGCGGACTGCGCCTCGAACAGCAGGGAACCGTCGTCGGCCGTGTCGGCGGCGACCTGCCCGAGTGCGCGTTCGACGGAACTGAGGACGGCCCAGATGTCGTTCGACAGTTGCCCGCGCACGGCCCGCGCGGCCTGCTCGACGCCGCGGACCGCATGCGCGAGCGACCCGTCCCGGTCGGGGTCGACCGTCAGCGAACGGAACTCCGAGCGCACCCGCGGCTGGTCGGCGACCGGATCCGAGCCTGCCTCGGCACCGCGATCGGGCCCTTGCGGGCGGTTCCCGGCGTCGGCGACCCGCAGGACCGTGTCGAGCAGGATCGGGAGGCTTCCGCCGCCCGCGAGCCACGGTCGCAGACGGTAGTCGCGGTACTTCTCGCCGACGGCGATCATCAGGCGGGCCGCACCCTCGGCGCGCTCGGCGAACCGGCCCATCCAGAACAGTTCGGTCAGTGCGCGCGGCGACGTCATCAGGTCGGACGTCGTCGCCGCATACGTGGGCAGGGCTTCCCCGTCGCGGTCGGCGGCGTCCCCCGGATCGGTGGACGCGGTGCGCTGGGCCAGCCGGATCCAGACGTCCTTCGCGCCGGCGTGACGCCGGTCGCCGCGCTCGGCCCCGGGAACGAGGGACGTGCCGAGACCTCCGGCCATGGGGGTGAATCCGACCTGCTGCGCGACGTTGAACAGCCGCACCCCGACCGGTGCGAGGAAGACGTCCCCGGATCCGTCGGCCGCCGGCGCATACGAGGGGTCCGGGACGATCTGCCCGACCCACCGCTCGGGTTCGGCCCGCACCCGGTCCAGCAGGGTGTCCCGGTCGGCGGCACCGAGCTCGGCGGGCACGATCGGCGACCCCCCGTGCACCGCGCGCAGCACCATCGACGAGACGTTCGCGAGGATGTGCGACAGCTCCGACCGGTCGCCACCCCAGAAACTCGGCACCGACGGCAGGAGTAGGTCCTCGTCGAGGAGACGACGGCACAGGTCCGGGAGCAGCCGGGTGAGGGCCGGGTTCTCGAGGATTCCGCTGCCGAGAGGGTTGACGACGGTCACCGCTCCCCGTCGCAGCACCTCGACGAGCCCGACCACGCCCGACCGGGAGTCGGGGCGCAGGTCGAGGGGGTCGGCGAGGTCGGCGTCCACCCGCCGGACGATCACGTCGACGCGTTCCAGGTTGCCGAGCGAGCGCATCCACACGTGGCCGTCGCGGACCACCAGGTCGGCGCTCTCCACGAGCGGGAAGCCGAGGACGGTCGCGAGATACGCCTGATCGAATGCCGCCTCGGACCGGGTACGGGGGCTGAGGACCACGACCAGGGGGTCCTCGGTGCCCGCGGGGGCGGCGTCGATCGCCGCCAGCCGCATCGACTGGGCGAAGGAGGACAGCGGACGCGGGCCCACGCTCTCGTAGATGCCGGGCATCGCCCGGGCGACGACGCGGCGATCCGCCATCGCGTAGCCGGCGCCTGCCGGCGACTGCGTGTGGTCGCGCAGCGCGTGGAACGTGCCGTCGGCCCCGCGGCCGACGTCGAGTCCGTGCAGGAACAGTTGATGGCGGCCCGGCACCGTGATGCCGTGCGCCGCACGGACGTACCCCGGGTGTCCGAACACCGTGCGGGCCGGCACGGCGCCGCTCCGGACGAGCGCCATCGGTCCGTACAGATCGGCGAGTACCGCGTCGAGGAGGCGGGAGCGCTGCACGAAGCCCGCCGCGAGCTGCTCCCATTCCTCGGCCGCCACGATCAGCGGGACCGCGTCGATCTCCCACCGCGGCGGCACGGTCGGGGCGTCCGATCCGTCGAGGGGGTTGTAGGTGATCCCGTGGTTGTCGACGAGAAGCCGGATGCGGGACTGCAGGCGGCGGACGGAGTCCGGCCCGCCTCCGGTGAAGTCCTGGGCCAGCTCCGCCCACGGGTCCCGGACGCCGCCGCCGTCGTCGAAGAGTTCGTCGTAGCCCGCGCCGTCGTGGGGCGACACGATCATCAGGCCCTCCGCCTCTGTGCCACGGACCGCTCTTTCCGCGCCTGCTCGAGGAGCCGGCGGGGATCGCCGCCGCTGCGCAATCGCAGTGCCAGAACCAGGACGCCTGCGATCACGATGCCCACCATGTTGACACCGAGTTGCAGCGCCGCCAGCGCCGCGACGCGCCATTCGCCCACGGTGACCGCGACGACGGCGAATCCCGCCGCGGGAACGGTGGTGACCGAAATGAAGACGCCGACGAGTGCCGCAGACTTCGCGGACACGAGCGCGAGCATGCCTGCCGCGCCGGCGAGGAGCGCGACGATCAGTGAGAGCGGTCCGACCCGGTAGATGAAATCGACCTGGTCGAGGGACTCGATGCTCTCGAACTCCATCCAGCCGACCCGCTCCATCAGCAGCGTCGCGACCAGCGTCGCCGCCATCGCGAACGGGAAACCGAAGAGCAGGGCGATCAGCGACCGCCGGGCCAGACCGAGCTTGCGCCGCATCAGCGCGACGGCGAGCGCGGCGAGCGGACCGAACTCCGGTCCCACCACCATGGCCCCGACGACGGTGATCGGCGAGTCGGTCACCACACCCACCGCGGCCAGCAGGCAGGCGATGGTGAGGAACGCGAGGAAGGTGCCGTTGAGTGTCGACTCCTCGCGCGTCCGGCTGACCAGTTCCTCCCACACGACGCTGTCCGCGGGATCACCCGGGGCCGCCTTCTCCGCGTCGTGTGCGGATTTCGACAGCACCGTTTCGACGGGCTCCACCGTGATCGCACCGGTGCGGTCGATTCCCAGGGCCTCGAGCGCGTCGATCACGTCGTTCGCGGCCTCGCGGGCCACGTCGGTCTGGATCGCGTCACCGGCGGGGTCGATCGCGGCGGCGCGCAGCACCACCACGTGGGTGGCGCCGGGTTCCGCCGCGAGCACACCGAGGACGTCCTCGGTGCGCTCGGCCGGACAGATCACTCGCAGGTGCAACATCGTGTCCCCCGGCTGTTCCGCGTCGTCCGGTCAATCGAGTCCTGCCGGCAGATCGCGCCGGCGGGCCCGCCTACATGGCTGCGGGTGCGTCGGGCTCGGCCGCCGCGGCATCGCCCTTCGGCTCCGGCTTGGCGTCCACCCCGGACTCCTTGCGCTGCTGCGCGGTGATCGGAGCCGGAGCATTGGTCAGGGGATCGACGCCGCCGCCCGACTTCGGGAACGCGATGACCTCGCGGATCGAATCGACACCGGCCAGCAGGGCGGTGATGCGGTCCCAGCCGAACGCGATGCCGCCGTGCGGCGGGGCGCCGAACGCGAACGCGTCGAGCAGGAAGCCGAACTTCTCCTCGGCCTCCTCGTGGGAGATGCCCATCACCTTGAACACTCGCTCCTGAATGTCCTTGCGGTGGATACGGATACTGCCGCCACCGATCTCGTTGCCGTTGCAGACGATGTCGTAGGCGTAGGCGAGCGCGGACCCCGGGTCGGTGTCGAACGTGTCGATCGACTCCGGCTTGGGCGAGGTGAACGCGTGGTGCACCGCCGTCCAGGCGCTGTAGCCGAGCGCGACGTCGCCGCTCGCGGTGGCGTCCGCCGTCGGCTCGAACAGCGGTGCGTCGACGACCCACACGAAAGCCCACGCGTCCGGGTCGATGAGGTTCTGCTTGCGGGCGATCTCGCCACGCGCGGCACCGAGCAGCGCACGCGACGACTTGGTGGTGCCGGCGGCGAAGAAGATGCAGTCGCCCGGCTTCGCGCCGACGTGCGCGGCGAGGCCCTCGCGTTCGGTGTCGGTGAGGTTCTTGGCCACCGGTCCGCCGAGCGTGCCGTCCTCGCCGACGAGCACGTACGCCAGGCCCTTGGCCCCGCGCTGCTTCGCCCATTCCTGCCAGGCGTCGAGCTGCTTACGCGGCTGGCTCGCGCCGCCGGGCATGACGACCGCGCCGACGTACTCCTGCTGGAATACCCGGAACGTGGTGTCCTTGAAGAACTCGGCGCACTCGACCAGTTCGACGCCGAAGCGCAGGTCCGGCTTGTCGGAGCCGTAGCGACGCATCGCCTCCGCGTACGTCATGCGCGCGATCGGCGTCTTGATCTCGTGCCCGACCAGCTTCCACAGCGACGACAGCACCTCCTCGGCGAGGAGGATGACGTCGTCCTGGTTGACGAAGCTCATCTCGATGTCGAGCTGGGTGAACTCGGGCTGGCGGTCCGCGCGGAAGTCCTCGTCGCGGTAGCAGCGCGCGATCTGGTAGTAGCGTTCGATGCCCCCGACCATGAGCAGCTGCTTGAACAGCTGCGGGCTCTGCGGCAACGCGTAGAAGCTGCCCGGCTGCAGTCGCGCGGGAACCAGGAAGTCGCGGGCGCCCTCCGGCGTCGACCGCGTCAACGTGGGCGTCTCGACCTCGACGAACTCGTGGTGCGCGAGCACGGCGCGGGCCGCGGCGTTGACCTTGGACCGCAACCGGATGGCGTGACCGGGGCCCTCACGGCGCAGGTCCAGGTAGCGGTACTTCAGGCGCGCTTCCTCACCGGCCTGGTCGTCCAGCTGGAACGGCAGCGGCGCGCTCTCGTTGAGGACCTCGAGGTCGGTGACGTTGACCTCGATGGCCCCGGTGGGGATCTCGAAGTTCTGGTTGCCCTCGGGACGCACCTCGACCACACCGGTCACCTTGACGCAGTACTCCGCGCGCAGACGGTGAGCCTGCTCGGCGGCGGCGCCCTCCCGGAACACCACCTGGGAGACACCCGACGCGTCACGTAGATCGATGAAGATCACCCCGCCGTGATCACGACGCCTGGCAACCCAACCGGTGAGGGTTACGGTCTGCTGGGCCTGCTCGGCTCGCAATGAACCGGCGAGATGTGTGCGCAGCACGGGATTCCTTTCGAAACATGGGGCAAGCTACTTCGTTGGCTGAGATCCTACGGAGACACCGGGCGTGAGCGGAAACGCATACCCGCTTCACGTGCGAGGCTCGATCGGCACGCACCGGAAAACTGCAGAGAAAGCGACGACACATGACCTTCAACGAGGGCGCCCGAATGGACTCCGGCCGGGTGTCGGTCGGCGGCGGGGGCGGCGGTGGCCTCGGCGGCAAGTTCGCGATGGGCGGCGGCGCCGGCGGTCTGATCGTGCTGGTCCTCGCACTGCTCCTCGGCGGCGATCCCGGCTCGCTACTCGGCGGCCTCAGCGGCACCACCGATTCCTCCGCCCAGAATTCCGGCGCGGGCCTCGCCGGATGCGAGACCGGCGCGGACGCCAACCGCGACGTGAACTGCCGGGTGGTGTTCACCGCAGGCAGTCTCGACTCCGTGTGGGAGCAGGAGCTCGCGAAACAGACCGGCACCGCGTACGTGCCGCCGGAGGTCGTGCTGTTCTCCGGTTCGGTCAACACCGGCTGCGGCAACGCCACCAGCGAGGTCGGACCGTTCTACTGTCCGGCGGACTCGACGGCGTACTTCGACACCAGCTTCTTCCAGCTTCTCGTCGACCGCTTCGGGTCCAGCGGCGGACCGCTCGCGCAGGAGTACGTCGTGGCGCACGAGTTCGGCCATCACATCCAGAATCAGCTCGGCGACATCGGGCGGGCACAGGCCGACCCGCGGGGCGCCGACTCGGCCGCGGTCCGAACCGAGTTGCAGGCCGACTGCTACGCGGGCGTGTGGGCCCACTACGCCGACAGCCTCCCCGGCCCCGACGGCGGGCCGCCGTTCCTGAACACCCTGACCGGCACCGACATCGACGACGCCCTCTCCGCCGCCTCGTCGGTCGGTGACGACCGGATCCAGCAGTCCGCGGGCGCCCGGGTGAATCCGGAGGGCTGGACGCACGGCTCCTCGGAGCAGCGCCAGAAGTGGTTCGCCACCGGGTACCGGACGGGTCAGGTCCAGGCCTGCGACACCTATTCGGCGCGCGATCTGAACAACCCACCTGCGCTGCGCTGACCACCCGACTCACCGACAGTTATTTTTGTCTTGACAGAATTTACTGTCAGTGTGAGAGTTGACGCATGTTGGACGTAGCAGTGATCGATCAGGCGGCCGCCGCGGAGATCTCCCTGGACCCGGTCCGGGCGCGGTTGCTCGCGGCGCTGGCCGAACCCGGTTCGGCGAGTTCCATCGCCGCGACGGTCGGATTGACGCGGCAGAAGGCCAACTACCACCTGCGGGCACTCGAGGAGCACGGCCTCGTCGAACTCGTCGAGGAACGCAAGAAGGGCAACGTCACCGAACGGGTCTTCCAGGCCACCGCGGCGTCGTACGTCATCTCCCCCGCCGCGTTCGCCGCCCTCGCCCCCGATCCCGACCGGTCGCCGGACCAACTGTCGGCCCGCTGGCTGGTCGCACTGGCCGCGCGCCTGGTGCGTGAGGTCGGCGAGCTGATCGCCGGCGCCACCGCGGCGCGTCAGCCGCTGGCCACCTACGCGATCGACAGCGAGATCCGGTTCGCGTCCGCGGCCGACCGGTCCGCCTTCGCCGACGAACTCGGCGAGTCCGTGAAGCACCTGGTGGCCCGATACCACGACGAGAACGCCCCGAACGGCCGCAGACACCGACTCGTCGTCGCACTGCACCCCAGCCTGAAAACACCGTCCGAGCAAGCGAAGTCACCCGACAACTGTCACGAGGAGAGCTAGCCATGTCCCAGAACTTCGAGATTCGCCGCGAGGTCGTCCTGAACGCCACCCCGGAAGAGGTGTTCGCCGCCGTCACCAGCGGCACCGGCGGGTGGATGTTCCCCTCCGATCTCGATCCCGGCGTCGGCAGCGAGGGACCGGACGACCCGACCGTCGTCGCGTGGGAGCCGCCGCAGAAGTTCGCCGTGCGCCAGGAAGGTCCCGACGGCTGGTTCAACGCCCTCGAATACCTCATCGAGGCCCGCGAGGGCGGCACCGCGGCGCTGCGCTACGTCCACAGCGGCATCTTCACCGACGACTGGGACGCGCAGTACGACGGCGCCGACAAGCACACCACGTTCTACCTCCACAGCCTCGGCCAGTACGTCCAGTACTTCGCAGGCCGCGCGGCCACCTACATCACGACCGCCGGCCCGGATACGTCCACCGGTCCGGGCGCGATGGCCACACTCCGCGGCGCGCTGGGGCTGACCGACACTTCCGCCGCAGGCGACGCCGTGTCCGTCGACGTGCCCGGTTTCGGCACCGTCGACGGTGTCGTCGACTACCTGACGCCGCACTTCATCGGCATCCGGACCGCCGATGCGCTGTACCGGTTCTACGGCCGCAACGCGTTCGGCGGAACGGTCGACGCGGCGCACCACCTGTTCACTGCGGGTGCCGACCAAAAGAAGTCGCAGGACGCGTGGAAGTCCTGGCTGGACAACGCCTTCGCCTGAACCCGGCACACCTCCGCTCAGGACGCCGTGAACTCGCCCCTCCCCGGAATGTTCGGGGTGCTCGTGGCGATCTCGATGCTGACCCGGCCCGCCCCCGGATCGAAGTACACGGCTGTCGGCGCGCCCGGACCGTCCCATCCGCTCAACGCCCACTGCTTCGTTCCGGAGGCGCCGGTGTCGAGGTTGCGCCAATGCAGGGTGCCGTCGACCATGCAGACCCGGGAGGGGCCCACGAAGTACGTCGTCAACAGCACGTAGTTCGGACCGTACGACTCCGGGTAATCGGACGACGCGTGGGCGTCGATCCGCCCTCCGCACACGCTGAGGTCGCCGGGGTTCAGACCGTGCCCGATCGTGTAGGTGGGGGTCAGCGTCGCAGCATCCGCCCCGGCGGCGGCCGGTGCACCGAGTAGTGCGGCCGCGGCGAGCGAACCCACCACCGCCGACCGGACAACCAGATTTCCCACAGGCATGGCGCTCCTCGGTCGTTGTGCGTCGGGCGAACCTCTCTTCCCCTTGTCTCCGGGAATGCGGGGAGCGTTACTCGTGCGCTTGGCTAGTGTCGACGCAGAAACATCGGTCGACATCGACGAGGAGATTTCCATGTCGTTCACTGACGAAGAGATCGCCTACCTGCGGTCACAGCCGATCGCCCGCGTCGCCACCGTGGGCGCGGACGGGCAACCCGACGTCGTTCCACTCGCCTTCGAGTTCGACGGAACGGACTTCTGGGTGGGAGGTTCCGGACCGTCCGTCGCCGGTACCCGCAAGTTCCGGAACATCCGGGCCGGGAACGACAAGGTGTCACTGGTCGTCGACGACCTGGTGTCGTTCGAGCCGTTCGTCGCGCGGTCCATCCGGGTCTACGGCACGGCCGATCAGCCGGTGGAACGGGACGGAATGGTCGGCCCCGGTCTCTATGTGCGCATCGCACCAACCATCTCGTGGAGCTGGAACATGGCGGGAGAACCTGCCGGCGCCGAATGGTACGAGCCGAGGCGGACCGTTCACGTCAGAAGAGAGTGAGCGCCGGTCCGGGACGACCGACCCCGACCAGTTCACCGCGATCGGGCTCGACGGCCTCGGCCTGTCCGGCCTGTCCGGCCTCCCGATGGTTCGCCGCGCCGCCCAGACCGTACCGGTCGACGAGAGGGTCGACGCGCTGCTTCAGCCACGATGTGTACTCGGGCGGAACGTAGGCCGCCCGCCCGTACAACTGCCGGTACTGACGGACGAGCGCCGGATGCTCCGTCGACAGCCAGTTCATGAACCAGCCCTTGGTACTGCCGCGCAGGTGCATCGGGAAGACGGTCACACCCGAGGCCCCGGCATCGGCGATGGATTCGAGTAGTCCGTCCAGATGCCGTACCGAATCGGTCAGGAAGGGAATGACGGGGGCCACCATCACATTGCAGGGGAGGCCGGCGTCGGTGATCGCCCGGATCAGATCGAGGCGCGCCTTCGGGGTGGGTGTGCCCGGCTCGATCGACTTCTGGAGGTCGGGATCGTGGATCGCCAGCGACACGCCGATGCTGACCGGCACCTGCTGGGCCGCGAGCGTCAGCAGCGGGAGGTCGCGCCGCAGCAACGTCCCCTTGGTCAGTATCGAGAACGGGGTGGCGGATTCGGCCAGCGCTCGAATGATGCCGGGCATCAGACGGTACCGGCCCTCCGCTCGTTGATAGGGATCGGTGTTGGTGCCGAGCGCCACGTGCTCCCGCTTCCACGACCGGCGCCCCAGTTCCTTGCGCAGCACCGCCGCGACGTTGGTCTTCACGACGATCTGACTGTCGAAATCGCGGCCCGCGTCGAGGTCGAGGTATTCGTGGGTGGGCCGCGCGAAGCAGTAGCGACAGGAATGTGAGCATCCGCGAAAAGCGTTGACGGTGAAGCGGAAAGGCAGTTGCGACTCCTCGGGCATCTTGTTCAGCGCGCTCTTGCACAGCACCTCGTGGAAGGTGATGCCGTCGAACTCGGGTGTCTGCACGCTGCGCACGAGCCCGGCGCGCTCCAGCCCCGGCAATGCACCGTCGTCGGCGTCGACCGCTTGCCCATCCCACCTCATGAGTACATGCGAACATTTGTTCTAACCGGTGTCAAGACTTCGACCCGCGCGGAGACCGGATCGTGGGGAAAGACCGCGCTGGTGAGCGCCGGATCGGGGCTTGCGACAATGTTGCCCATGTCGAACAGAAACAACGTCTCGTCCGGTTCCGAATGGGAAGCCAAGATCGGCTATTCCCGCGCCGTGCGCATCGGCCAGCTCGTGTCCGTGTCGGGCACCACGGCGTCGGGTCCCGACGGCCCCGTCGGCGGAAACGATCTCGGCGAACAAACGCGGGAGGCACTGCGCCGGATCGAGGCAGCACTCACGGAGGCCGGCGCGAGCACGACCGATGTGATCCGCACCCGCATGTACCTCACCGACATGAGCCGGTGGGAAGAGGCCGGCATCGCGCACGGCGAGGTCTTCGGCGAAATCCGACCCGCCACCACGATCCTCGAGGTCAGCGCGCTGATTGCCCCCGGCCTGCTCATCGAGATCGAGGCCGACGCCGTCATCGGCGACTGACCGACGCGGGGAGGCGGCACCTCACCCACCCGTTCACGACGCACGCAATTGCGTGCTGAGCACCGCCTCGACTTCCGACCGGGTCGCCACCGTAGTGGGCGCCCGGTCGGAATCCGAGATGGGTGGGTCCGCACCCGGTGTGGGCACGCCTGAGCGACACTCACTGCCCGACCGGCGATCTGCCTGCGGTCATGATCTGCGGGATTCCGCCGATCGGTAGATGCGTCGCGTTTCTACGTTTTCAAAGATCAACCTGGGATACCCGGGCCGACGCTCTTGTCGAGCATCCAGCGGCCGTGTTGCTCGAACTCTGCGTCACCAATGTTGTGAGCCCACACCACAGTCGCTATCGCCTGATGCATCCACTCGAGGTCCAAGGTTTCGACGTCCGAGGCGGTGAGATCACGCCCGAGACCGGCAAGGAAGGCCTCCTCCAAATCGGCGGCCCATGAACTGCTGAGGCTGCAACCTCACCAGATCACTTGTCCAATGCCTCCAGCTGGTCAGCCGGCACCAGATCGTCCGCCCGGTCGATGTACCCATGCGTGCGCTCGATCAGATTTGCGTAGTACACGGTAGACACCTCGCCCGGCAACAGCAGGCCAGCGAGTGCCTGCGCCGCCTGCAGGTAGGTGGCCGGGTCCCATTCCGCTGGCGACCCCTCGACCGTGATGCCTTCACGATGAAGTCGTTGCAAGCTGTCCGCACTCTCAGTACGGTCGTGTCCTGCAATGGCCACGAATGATCCGCGAGAACCTGCCACTGCCCGAACCAACGGTCCAGTAGAGCCGATTGCTCTTCTGTCAGATCTGTTTTCCGCCCCGGCACGTCCCCAGACCAGGCCGAGCCGATCGTGTGCATATTGGTAGGCACTTGCGGAATCACCCACCATGCGACGACGCTGAGCTGCCTGCTTGCTATAGCGCTCTCGAGATCAGTTCTTTCAAGACCTCGTTGGATCCGGCGTAGATGCGCTGGATGCGGGCGTCGGCGTACATCTGGGCGATGGGGTATTCGAGGATGTAACCGTATCCTCCGAACAGTTGGAGACAGCGGTCGATCACGGCGCACTGCTGGTCGGTCAACCAGTATTTCGCCATTGCGGCGGTAGTGACATCGAGTTCGCCGCGAAGGTGCTTGTCGATGCAGTCGTCGATGAAGGTGCGCGATACCCTCGCGAGGGAGGCGCATTCGGCAAGTTCGAAGCGCGTGTTCTGGAGGTCGAACAGGGTCTTTCCGAACATTGTCCGCGATTTGGTGTACTCGATCGTGAGTGCTACTGCGCGTTCGATCGCGGCGACGGCAGCGACGCCGCAGATCAGCCTTTCCTGTGGTAGTTGCTGCATCAGCTGGACGAAGCCGGCACCCTCGCGTTCTCCGAGGAGGTTGTCCACCGGGACGCGAAGTCCGTCGAAGAACAGTTCGGTGGTGTCCTGCCCCTTCTGGCCCAGCTTGTCGAAGATCGGTCCGCGCGAGAATCCGGGAGTGTCGTCGTTCACCTCGGCGACAACGAGAGACACACCCTTCGCCCCGAGCGTGGCATCGGTCTTGGCCGCGATGATCACGAGGTCACAGTTGCGACCGTTGGAGATGAAGGTCTTGCCGCCGGTGATGACATAGTCACCCCCGTCACGCACGGCCTTGGTAGTGATATTTTGCAGATCCGAGCCGGCGCCCGGTTCGGTCATGGCGATGGCACCGACCCATTCACCGCTGGTGAGCTTGGGAAGCCATCGCGATTTCTGCTCGCGGCTTCCGTACGCGTTCAGGTAGTGCGGAACGATTCCCGAGTGCACACCGAGCTGCAACGAGTGGTCACCCGCCATCACCTGTTCGTGGAACAGCACGGCATCGTGAGCGAAAGTTCCTCCCCCTCCGCCGAACTCCGTAGGAATCGACATACCCGACAAGCCCAGCTTGCCCAGGGTGCCGTAGACCCCCTTGTCCGGAAAGCCCTGTGCGGCGAACCGGCGTTGGTGGGGGGTGACCTCCTTGGCGAAGAAGTTGCGGGCGAGTTCGGCAACCGCGCCGAGTTCGTCGTCCATCCATGGGGATGCGATGTCGGTGATGGCAGGGTGAGCAGTCAAGGGTTCGTCTCCACAGTTGTTGCGAACGAGTCATGAGGGATCAGGTGTCTCAGCTCCCCACCGGGACTCCCGACGTCCGGGCGGCGGGCTCATACACACCTTGGGCGAGTGGTTCGCGGTAGAGCAGCTCGATCTCGGATGCATACTTCTCGGCGATCGGTTTGCGGCGCAGCTTCATCGTCAAGGTGAGTTCGTCACCGCCCGGCTCCCAGAAGGTGGGGAGGATCAGGAAGCGCTTGATCTGCTCCACGCGAGAGAGGCACGTGTTGGCCATCGCGACGGCGGTCGCGATCATCGCGATCATGTCGCGGTCTCGTGCCAGGGAAGCGGCGTCGACCAGGATGTCCTTCGTCGCAGCGAAATTGGCTGCGGCCTCGGGATCGAGTGAGATCAGGGCCGTGTTGTACGGCCGCGCATCTCCGATGGTGGCCACGCCGCCGATGAGCGAGGAGGTGGCCTTGAGTGCGTTCTCGATGGTGGCGGGGGACATATTCTTCCCCGACGAGTTGATGATCAGTTCCTTCTTCCGATCGATCACGGCGAGGTATCCGTCCGGGTCGATGGACACCACGTCACCGGTGGCCAGCCATCCGTCGGCGTCGACGGCGTCGGCAGTCTTGGCGGGCTCCCCCCGGTAACCCTTCATGACGAGGGGGCCACGAACGAAAAGCTCACCGTCGTTCGCGACCCGCATGTCCATGCCGGGCACGATCTTGCCGACCGTTCCCAGTTTGGCGGGATCGGCCGGGGCCGCGCTGGCGATGCAGGTCAGTTCCGACATCCCCCAGATCTCGGAGATCTGCAGCCCGAGCCCGGAGAAGAACGCCAACGTGTCGGCGGGTATCGGTGCCGCCCCCGACACGGCCCATCTGAGCTTGTCGAATCCGAGTTCGGCGCGCATCGGCGCCAACACCATCGATTCTGCCTTGACGAACTCGTGTTCCAGTTCCTCCGGTACCGGCAGCCCTGCCCGGAGCATCTCGATCCGGCGTGCGCCGACATCGAGCCCCCACTGCAACGCGTGCCGCCGTGCGTCGTCCGGCTCGTTCGCCACCGCCCGTTCGACCGCGATCTTCAGCTTCTCCCAGACACGCGGCACCGCGCCCCAGATGGTCGGCCGGCAGTCGGGAAGTGCGGCAGCGATCTCCCGCACGTCCGCGACGACGGTGACTTGCGTTCCGAACACCATCTGGAAGTACAGCGCCGTCATCCGATCGGCGATGTGTGCCGACGGCATGAAGGAGGTGATGCGGTCTCCGAACTCGATCGGGAGGATCCAGCACACCGCGCCGGCCTCGAACAGCAATGCGGCATGAGTCGACTCCACGCCTTTCGGGTTGCCGGTGGTGCCCGAGGTGTAGATCAGGGTTGCAACATCGTCGGGCCGCACCGATTGCCACGCGGCGTCGAAGTCGAAGTCCGGTGAGCCGAGCGCCTTCATCTGGTTCAAGGTGAGTGTCCCGGCCGGGGCAATTCCTCCCTCGGCGTCGATGACGACGATCTGGTCCAGCTGTGCGCCGGATTCCCTGATCCGCTCCACGTACTGGGCCTCGCACACCACGACCTTGGCTTCGGCGTTGCCGAGAACGTATGCGATGGCAGAGGGGGGAAGCGTGTTGTAGATCGAGAACGACGTCGCCCCGACATGTTGGGCTCCGACATCGATGGGGTAGAACTCCACACGATTGGCCATCATCACGGCGACGGTGTCGCCGCGGCGGACTCCGAGTGCGGCGAATCCGGCTGCCACGTCGCGGACCTGGCTCGAGTACTGCCGCCAGGTCAAGGTCTGTGCATCACCGACCGTTCGCAGCGCGATGGCGTCCGGGTCGATGGCGGCGGTGCGTTGAAAAGCTGCGCACAGGGTGTGGGGCGCTTCCTCGATGGTCATGGTGTTCTCCTCGCGTCGGGACCGGCTGTCGTGGATCCACTCGCATGTGTGGTGATGGGGCGTTCTTCGAGCTCACGGATCAGTTGGTGGCATTCGGCGTCGGCCGCGAGGTAGCCGTCGGCGAGCACGTTCACCAGTCCTCGTCCCAGGGCCCACGGTTGCCATGCCGCTGGAGCGAGGGTGCGTCCCGCGCGGCGGGCGATAGCGTCTGCGATCACCGTCGCCGCATCCTCCGGGCTGATGCGGCGGCGCAGCGGACGCGGAAGGCGCGCATCGAGCCTTCTGCCGATCTCGTCGTCGTCGAGTGTTGCCCGAGCCAGTTGGGTGTCGACCATCCCGAAGTACGCCACACCCGCGGAGGCGCCGTAGCCGGCGAGTTCGAGACGGAGTGCCCGGCCGAGTTGTTCGACGGCGGCCTTGCTGATCATGTAGGACGCGCCACCGAGACCGGGTGCGAAGGCCGCCGCAGACGACACCACCACGATGTGGCCGCGTCGCGCGATCACTTCGTCGATCGCAGGATGGACGGTGTTGAAGACACCGGTGAGATTGATGTCGATGACGCGGTCGAAGCCCGCCGGATCGATCTGGCGGAGGGTGGACGGGGGCGGGGTCACTCCGGCGTTCGCGATCACCACATCGATCCGCCCATACCGCTCGATCACTGCGTGCACGGCTGCATCCATGCCGGGACGGTCGCGGACATCGGCGACCAGGGTGAGGACCCGCCGTCGGCCGAGCGCGAATTCGGCTGCCGTCAGCGACGATTGATTGACGTCGAGCAGCGCGACCGTTGCGCCGCGGGCATGCAGCGCTCGCGCCGATGCCAGTCCGATACCGTCGCCTCCGCCGGTAATCAGGACCACCTTGCCGGCAACGTTGTACTCGGCGCCTCGACCGGGAAGTGGGAGGCCCAGGTCTCTCAGGGTGCGCGCAATTGTCGACCGGGTTCTGAACGTGGCCATCATCAATGCCTTCCGTGGAGCAGTCGGACGAGAACGCGGACCAGAGCGTCGGTCCGTGGTGTGCGCCGGAACGTGGTGAGCGGCAGAATCGACGGGAATCGCTGCCTCGTCATCGCACGGGGAAACGTGAATTCCCGCAACCCGTCAGCACCGTGGACCCGGCCGAATCCGGAATCACCGACACCACCCAGCGGCAGGCTCGGGACGGCGGCGTACATGACGTACGAATTGACCGACACCGCGCCGGTGCGGATTCTCGTCGCGATCTCGTCGCCGCGTCGGCGGGAGAAGATGCTCAGCCCCAATCCGTATCGGCTCGCGTTGGCCCGTTCGACCGCCTCGTCCATATCCCGCACCCTGGTGACGGTCAGTGTCGGCCCGAATGTCTCCTCGGTGACCGCGGCACTGTCCTCCGGCACGTCCACCAGAATGGTCGGCTGCACGAGGTTGCCCTCGATGGCGTCCGGCCCTCCGAGTACGGCGCGGCCGCCCCTTCCGATCGCGTCGTCGATGTGGCGACGGATGACGTCGATCTGCGTGGGCATCGTGATGGGACCGATCTGGGCGTTCCCGCCGGTACCGGCCCGGATCGTGCCTGCGAGGGTGACCACCCGATCGACGAACGCGTCGAATACCTCTTCGTGCACGTACACCCGCTCCACCCCGAGGCAGGTCTGACCGGCGTTGGAGAATCCACCCCACACCGCCGCATCGGCCGCGGCGTCGAGGTCGCCGTCAGCGTCCACGATCAAGGCGTCCTTTCCGCCGCACTCCATCAGGACCGGGGTGAGCGTCGCCGCGCACGCGGTCATCACCTGCTTTCCGGTGGCGGTGGAACCGGTGAACCCGATCTTGTCCACACCCGATCGGCACAGCGCT
This sequence comes from Rhodococcus sp. G6(2025), assembly GCF_058628105.1. NCBI lineage: Bacteria > Bacillati > Actinomycetota > Actinomycetes > Mycobacteriales > Nocardiaceae > Rhodococcus > Rhodococcus sp. G6(2025). The sequence continues at coordinate 3,817,975 of NZ_CP179750.1, read as the reverse complement.
GCTCCCGTCGAGCCGTCACCCGTGACCACCTGCAGAACCGGGTGTTCCGGCACGACCTCGGACAATGTCTGGGCCAACCACACACCGACTCCCGGGGTGTACTCGCTGGGCTTGTAGACCACGGTGTTCCCGGCTGCGAGCGCGAAGGACAGAGAACCGAGCGGGGTGAAAATGGGGTAGTTCCACGGTCCGATCACCCCCACGACTCCGAGGGGGAGATACTCGATGCCGGCCGCCTGGTTGACGGTGAGGAGGCTGGGGCGGACCGTGCGACGACCCAGTACCCGGGCGGCGTTCTTCGCTGCCCACGCGAGGTGTTCCAAGGCCATCGCAATTTCGAACATCGCGTCCGCTTGCGGCTTGCCCATCTCGAGGTGGGTGAGTTCCGCGAGTTCCGGTGCCCGGCGGGCGATGATGCCCCGCCACGCATCGAGTCGCCGGGCGCGTGCCTCGAATCCCAGTTCCGCCCACCATCCGGCGACCTCACGCGCGCGGCGCACCGCGTCGTCGACGTCGTCGGCCGACCCGCGTGGGTGAGTACCGACCACTTGCCCGTTCGCCGGACTGATCACATCGAACGTGTCGGCCGCAGCCGAGGTGCTGATCATCGGGTGGTGCCCCTCGGTCCGTCGAGCGCCGTGTCGTCGAGCGCCGTGTCGGCGAGCGCGTTCGCCCATCCCCGTGTCACCCGACGAAGGAGTGGCAGGGACAGCGCGAGAATGGGGGCGAAACCGGGCGCGGAGTCCACCGCAAAGGTCCAGGTGAGGCGGGTTCCGTCCGGCGTCGGCTCCAGGGTGATGTCCTCGGCGAACCGGCGGAATCCCGGTCTGCTGGCTGCCTCGGCGGTGAAGGTCATCCGTCTGCCCTCGTCCCAGCGGTAGAAGCGTTCCCTCAGCGCTGCGGCCCCGTGCCCGAGCGTCACGGTCCTGGTGGTGCCGACGCCGAACGGCCGCGACGATGTCCACTCGCTTGCCGTGATCAGCCGCGCCCACGACACCAGTGCGTCGTGTGCGGTCAACACACTCCACACGTGGCCGGTGTCCGTCGAGAGATTCACGACGTGCACGATCCGGAATCGGGCGGTCTGCAGGAACTCGTCGTCGGTCGCGGCGAGTGGGTACCAGCGCGTCACAGGTCGACCACCAGTGACCCACCGGCCGAGCGGGACAGACAGATCAGCATCGAATCCTCCTTCTCGTTGTGCGTCAGGATCCTGTCGCGGTGATCGACCTCGCCGGCCAGAACACGTACGCGACAGGTGCCGCAAAAGCCCTGCTGACATGAGTAGGCGACGCCGGGGACCTCCCGGCGGATCGCGGCCAGCGCGGTCTCGTCCGGCCCGACGGACACGGTCGTCCCTCGGCGGGCGAGGTGTATCTCGAACTCGCGGCCATCGGCCACCGGAAGTGGTGAGAAGCGTTCGGTGTGAAGCGATCCGGTCGGGTCGGTCTCGCGCATCACCCGACGTGCGGTCGTCATCAACGGTGTCGGGCCGCACATGTAGACGGCGGCACCCGGTGAAGCCGTGGCGACGATTCCGGTGATGTCGGGAGGGCCGAGTTCGTCGTCCGGCCGGATCTCGACCTGGCCACGGGAGTACCTGGCGAGTTCGTCGAGGAACGGCATGGTCGCTCGGGAGCGGCCGAGATACACCAGCCGCCATGGCAGTTCACGGTCGTGGCATCTCTTCAGCATCGGCAGGATCGGAGTGATTCCGATTCCGCCCGCGACGAACAGATACGAGTCCGCGGCCACCAGCGGGAAGGCGTTGCGCGGCCCCCGCACGGTGATCGGCGTCCCTGCCCGCAGGGAGTCGTGTACCTCGATCGAGCCACCCAGACCGGTGTCGATCCGGCGGACCGCGATGCGGTAGGACGACAGGTCGTCGGGGTCGCCGCACAGAGAGTACTGCCGTTGCTTTCCCGACGGGAGGATCAGGTCGAGGTGAGCGCCCGGGATCCAGGACGGAAGATCGCGTCCGTCCGGCGACACCACTTTCAGGCTGACCACATCAGCAGCCTCGGTCCGCACCTCCGCAACAATCAGATCCCTATCGAACCCCCAGTTGCGCACAGGCTTCGGCCTCGACAGCCATGGAGCTGCCCGGCTGGCGGCGAACACGTGCCGGTACGCGACCGTCGCCCGCGCGGCCAGCCGGAGAACCCTGGAGGGTTCGAAATGGGGCGTATCGGAGTCCGAACCTGCGGACCTGTCCGACGTCGTCATCGTCATGAGTGACTTTCTCGGTGGGAACGGTTGGCGGCAGGCGACTGTGCGAGGTATCGCATCGCCACATCCATGTCACCGATCTGCGAGGGATGGAAGCCGGGACGGAGGTACGGCGGAATCTCCGTGATCAGGAATTTGATGTTGGGCACGAGCCCCCGCCTGGTTGCCCGGATCAGCTGCAGCGGCCAGAAGCGACCCTTGTCCGTCGACGGGTCGGCGCGGAAGAGGTAGTTCATCGATGTCAGGAACAGCAAGCTGAGCGTGAGGCTGGCGATCAGCGCCGTTCGTACGCGGCGGGCATAGCTGCCGTCGACGTACATGTAGGCGTCGAAGGCGACGTTCCGGTGTTCGACCTCCTCGGCGCCGTGCCACCGGACCATGTCGAGCATCACCGGATGCATGCCCGCCTTCTCCAGCGCGGGGTCCGTCAGGAGCCACTCCCCCACCACGGCGGTGTAGTGCTCCATGGCGGCGAACAAGCCCAGCCGTTCGCACAGCCACGCCCGTTTCGCGCGGCCGGACAGCCCTCGATCTCCCAGAATCCGGTCTACGAGCCAGTCCATCTTCTTCGCCATCGGTTCGATGTCCATGCCCAGTTCCGCGAGGTGTTCACGGGCACCCTTGTGCGAAGCGGCATGAGTCGCCTCCTGGCCGACGAACCCGACCACTTCCTCATGGAGCCGCTCGTCCTCGATCAGCGGCAGTGCCTCCGCCAACGTCGCGGACATCGCGCGCTCACCTTCGGGAAGAACCAGATGCATGAAGTTGATGACGTGCGTGGCCATCGGCTCGTCGGGAACATAGTGCAATGGCACTCCATCCCAGGAGAACTCGACGTCACGAGCGGCGATCGCGTGTGCCTCGTCCGTGTACCGCCGCGCACCGACAGGATCGACCACAGGGTTTCGGCCGATTCGGGGAAACGACATCATCCTGCTGTCCTCACTGTCGACTTTGCCGAGGCTCCGGCCCCGCTGACGATGTAGTGGTCGAGGTCCACCCGGCGGGTCCGCGCGCGGAAGCGGCGGTTGAACCCCGGGTAGAAGGTGAAGTTGCGGCCCTCGCCGCTGAGGTAGTAGCTGTTGCACCCGCCGGTGTTCCATACCGAGGTCTGTAACCTCTCGTCGACCTCGTCGACGAATGCCTGCTGAACATCGGGGCGGACGTCGATACTCGCCGCCCCCTGCGCGTTCATTTCCTGCAGACAACTGAGGATGTACGCAATCTGCGCTTCGATGGTCACAACCTGCGAGGTGTAGACGACCGAATTGGGACCGAGCAACATGAAGAAGTTGGGGAAACCACTGATAGTGGTGCCGAGATAGGCGCGGGCATTGCCGTTCCACGCCTCGGCGAGGGTACGACCGTCTCGACCTCGCACCACATCGAACGCGGGATTGTCGGTCAACCGGAAGCCCGTTCCCAGCACGATCGTGTCGACCTCGTGCAGAACGCCGTCCTCGGTGACGATCCCATTCGATCGCACTTCCCGAATTCCGTCGGTGACCACGTCCACGTTCGGTTGCGCGAGCGCCGGATAGAAGGAGTTGGAAAACGTTGGTCGTTTGCAACCGAACGCATAGGTGGGCGTAAGTTTTGTCCGCAGTTCGGGGTTGTGGATCTGGCGGCGCAGGTGGGCGCGGCCGAGTGCCGCCAGCCCTTTCAGTAGCGCCGGCTTGTACACGAATCCGGGAACCATCGCCTCTTGGACCAGATCGAGACCGGTCCGTGCCAGCCGCTGGGCAACAGGTACCCGCGCGAACAGTTTCCGGGGCCATCCGGTCATCGGTTGGTCGGGGTGCGGAAGTATCCACGTCGGGGTCCGCTGGAACACTGTCATCGAACCGACGATCGGCTGGATTCGGGGGATGATCTGGACCGCAGAGGCACCGGTTCCGATCACCGCGACCCTTTCCCCCGCGAGATCGTGCTCGTGATCCCAGGCCGCCGAGTGAAAGACAGCGCCTCGAAAGCTCGCAAGTCCCGGGAGGTTCGGTACCGCCGGTTCACTGAACGGGCCCATCGCCCCGACCAGGATCCGCGCCTCCCAGGTTCCACGACTGGTGGTCACGTGCCACACCTGCGAGTCGTCGTCCCAGGTCGCGTCCCGCACGTCGTGACCCATCCGCAGATGCGGGACGATGCCGAAGTTCTCAGTGCAGGCGCGGAGATAGTCGTGGATCTCCTGCTGCAGCGGGTAAAGCCTGGTCCAGTTCGGGTTGGGCGCAAAAGAGAATGAATAGAGGATCGAGGGGATGTCGCACTGCGCTCCCGGGTAGGTGTTGACCCGCCACGTCCCGCCGATGTCCTCCGCGCGGTCGAGCACGACGAAGTCGTCGATGCCGGCTTGTTTCAGTCTGATCGCAGTTCCCAGCCCACCGAATCCCGCTCCGACGACGAGTACGTCGACCACTTCGGGTGGGTCATCGACGCTGTCGACCGGAAGTTCCACCGGTGTTGCAGACCTGACCATTCGGGCGCCCTCCTCGTTGATGCCGCGCATGCCGGCAACACTAGAACTGACATCACACGCTGTCAACAGCGATCGATGTCAACATTAGGGAGAGGATCACACCGGCATCCGACCTGCACGCCGCAGTGAGAGGATGAGGACATGACCGAGACCGGCCGCGGCGCACCCCGCCGATGGCGTGGACAGGAGCCGGAAGACCGACGGGCCACGCGCCGGGAACAACTGATCGAAGCAGGCCTGGAAATCATGGGCACGGACGGCAACGATGTTCGGCGCTCTCGCGTTCCTGTACCAGCATTGGCTCACCGGCAACTCGAAAATTTCCAAAAGCCGGGTCATAGACCATGTTTCGCTGGCAATCGAAGCCCAGGCCAACGTCAACAGCACGCCGGATCCAACCAGGTGACACTCGCCATGGACAACCACCGCGATTCCCGCACTTGCGCCGGCCCGATTCGCCGTCACCGCCTGCCTCGTGCCGCGAGGACCGAGAACTCTACGGCGCAACCGGATAGTGGCTGGTGATCGCGACCCGGTTCCAGGCGTTCATCACGGTCGCCAGCCAGCTGATCGCGGACACCTGCACGGCGGTGAGTGAGCCGTCGTCCCAGGTCCGCCGTTCCGGGACAGCGAGCGCGGTGACCTGTTCGGCGAGCCCGAGCGCCGCCCGCTCCTGGTCGCTGAAGTACTGCGACTCCCACCACGCCGCCACGACCGCAAGTCGATCCGCGCTCTCCCCCTTGGCCAGCGCGTCGCGGGTATGCAAGCGAAGACAGAACGCGCAGCCGTTGAGTTGCGAGACCCGAATCTTCACCAACTCCACCAGCAGCGGGCCCACCCCCGCCGCCTCCAGAGCTGCCTTCACCTCCGCGTCCAACTTCGTCAGGCTCTGGTAAACGGACGGGTGCTGCTTACCGAGATTCACGCTGGTCATCATGTTTCCTTCGAATAGTGTGCCGGACTGACGAATGGTCGTGCGTGCGTTCCGGTCACGCGGACCACGCCGACCCCGTGATCCGATCGACCATGCTCACGCTGCGGAAGCCCGGAACGAAGTGCTCGAGCACGTCGGCGTTGACGGTGCCGTAGGTCGTGTCCGGCCGATAGCTGAGCCCGTCGACGAAAGCACGCAGAAACTCGTTCTTGAAGTCACCCCGCGGATGGGCAGCGGTAATCTCCCCCACCTGATCCGGGTCCAGACCGTCCAAACCCAACCCGACCACATCGGTGAGAACACCGAAGTTCGTGGCAGCGACCTCATCCCCCATCCGGCCGGGAATCCCCGGCGTCGTGTGCAACGCGATCGCCGTCCACACCACCTCAGCGGCGGCATCGGAGAAACCGCGATCGAGCAGAAACTTGCGAGCACGATCGGCGCCATCGAGCTCGAACCGCTGCTCCACATCCGAGAAGGGCGTGAGCAGACCCGTGTCGTGGAAGAGGGCAGAGAGGTAGAGCAGCTCAGGGTCCGGCCGCAGGCCGAGCTCGCGAGCCCGCAGCGTGCTGAAGAGGAACACCCGCCGCGAGTGATGGAAAATCAGCGGGTTCGTCGTCTCCCTGATCAGAACCGTGGCCTCAGCCGCCGCCTGCGTCTCGGGAATCTCCACTCCTGCGATGATCTCGGTCATGAGCCCTGCACTTTCAGGTTTCGATGTTGTAGAACAGACGATGTGTCCGTCCCCCAACGGTGCCGCACACCTGGCCTCCGGCGCCGCCTCGGTCCGGCCATGAACCACTCGAATCCGGACAGGCGATGAGCATGCACACCAGCCCCCACCCCCACCGGGTCGCGATCCTGGTCTACGACGGGGTGAAACTGCTCGACGTCGCCGGCCCCGCCGAGGTGTTCGCCGAGGCGAACCTATGCGGCGCCGACTACCAGATCGTGCTGCTGTCACCGACCGGGGCCAATGTGGCATCGTCCATCGGCATCACGATCTCCGTCGACGGCGACGCAGCATCGGAACCGTCCCCCGACACTTTCCTCGTCGCCGGCGGCGACATCTACCCCCGAACCGCCATCGCCCGCGACCTCCTCGACGCCACACACACCCTCGCCACCCGAGCCGCCCGGGTCGGCTCCATCTGCACCGGGGCATTCATCCTCGGGGCGGCAGGCCTCCTGGACGGCAAACGCGCGACCACGCACTGGAAAGTCGCCCACGAACTCGCCGCCCGCCACCCGACGACCCACGTCGAACCCGACTCGATCTACGTTCGCGACGGCACCACCTACACCTCCGCAGGCGTCAGCGCCGGCATCGATCTGGCGCTGGCCCTCGTCGAAGACGACCACGGCCCCGAACTGACACGCGACGTCGCCCGACGCCTCGTGGTCTACCTGCAGCGCGCGGGCGGACAATCGCAATTCTCCGCGCCACTCCAAGGCCCACCGCCGCGCACACCAGCCCTCCGCCGAATCGTGGATCTGGTGACGGCGGACCCCGCCGGGAAGCATTCGCTCGCCGAACTCGCCACACACCTCCACATGAGCGCCCGCCACCTCACCCGACTCTTCCGCACCGAGCTGTCCACCACGCCTGCCCGGTATGTCGAGCTGGTCCGATTCGACCTGGCAAAGGCGCTGCTCGACCAGGGACACAACGCAACCCAGGCAGCATCACTCGCCGGATTTCCCAGCTACGAAAGCCTGCGACGAGTCTTCGTGCGAGAGCTGTCGATGTCACCGACGGCCTACCAACGCCGCTTCGGCACCGCACACCGCGCCGACGCAGGATAACCGTGGCCACCGTGTGGCGTCGGCGACCGATGAATTCCGCCTCGCCACGCAGTCTGTATTGATGAGTGTCCGCTTCCGCACCTGCGGGAGGTGTGAGATGAGGCAACAAGGAGCGTGCATACAGTGGATCAAGACAACGTGAACGCCACTGTGACGGTCACCGTGCCCGCCCCGAGGGTGTTCGCGGTATTGGCCGACCCGACGACCCATTCTGCGATCGACGGCACCGGCTGGGTTCAGCAAGCCGCCGACCGGGCGCCGCTGACCGAGGTGGGGCAGATTTTCCGGATGGACATGTATCACCCCAACCATCCGAACGGTGAGTATCAGGTGGCCAACGAGGTCCACGTGATCGACCCGCCGCGCGCCATCGGCTGGAGGACGGGGCAGGAGAAGGACGGCGGTCGCCTGGAGTTCGGCGGTTGGATCTGGCGCTACGACCTGGTGCCGCGCGGCCCGGCCGAGACCGAGGTCACGCTCACCTACGACTGGTCTGCGGTGCCCCAGTTCATCCGCGAGTACATCCAGTTCCCGCCGTTCGGTCCTGAGCATCTCACCAACTCGCTGCACCACCTGGCCGAGCTTGCCGCCTCGACCTCCCAGGCTTGGACGGCCGAGTAGTCCTACGGTTGGGCGAGCCGCTCGAGGAGCCATGATTCGACGCCGCTGAGCGCAGTCCTGGCCATTGCCGTGGGGTGGCCCGTGAACCCGTGGGGCGCGTCGGGATAGATCCGGAGCTCGACGTCATTGCCGGCGGCGGAGAGCCGGCCTGCCATCGCGAGGTTGTCTTCCAACAACACGTCCTTGCTTCCGACGACCAGCAGCGCCGGGGGAAGGCCGTGGAGGTCGCCGTAGAGAGGAGAGATGTCTGGAGCAGTGCGATCTTCCACATGGCCGGCGTAGGCCTGGATGAAGTATTCGTCGGCGATCCGACGTCCGGCCGGAGTCTGCGCGCTCGAGTCGAAGGTGCCGAATTGGAGTGCGGCGCCGGTGAACCCGTCGACGGCCCCCCGGTCCCGCAGCCGGAGCAGGGTTGCCATCGCGAGTGTCGCTCCCGCCGATCGCCCGCCGATCGCCAGTCGGGATGATCCGAAGCGGGCATCGGCGTGTTCGACGAGCCAGAGCGCCGCCGCTTCACAGTCATCGGGTGCGGCCGGCCACGGGTGCTCGGGTGCCAGCCGGTAGTCGACGCTGACGACGGCGATGCGGAGAGCGTCAGCGAGCTCACGGTTACGCACGTCGTCGCGCGCCGCGGAGTCCATGTAGAAGCCGCCGCCGTGTATGTCGAGGTAGACGCCCCGCGCTCGACCGCCGGTGGGGGTAGAGATCCTCACCGGGACATGCGCTCCCGCGGCTTCGACCATCTCTTCGATCGCCGGTGGATCGGCGGGAGAAGGAGCGGACCGCCTCGCCCGTACTTCCCTCAACTCCTCGGGGGTGCGGGGGCCACGGCCTGCTGCCCGCGAGGTGTAGAAACCCCGAGCTTCCTCGACCTGCTCCGCGGGCACGTCAGCCAGCAAATAGTCCAGCGCGAACCGCACGCGCCCTCCTCACCGTCGGGGTCTCATCACCACACTGTTTACCGCGCAGCGCTCGGCACACACCGAACGCGAATTCAGTGCTTCTGAACGGTTTTCAGCGTTCGCGAGCCGACGGAGATTGTATCGGTACAGATTGTTGCAAGAGTTCGGCACGGGTGCCGGGCATGCCGCTGTCACCCCGATCGGAGGATTTGACTGCCAGAACTTGGTTGATCCCGAGCCGATTCGCCGCAAACGCCAACGCCGCGCCGGCCATGTACATCCGCCACACCCGGGCCCGCCCGGCGCTGCTGTAGGCCACCGCCTCGTCCCAGTTCGCCTCCAGGTTCCCCACCCAGGCCCGCAGGGTCAGCGCGTAGTGCTCGCGCAGCGACTCGACGTCGCGCACCTCGAAACCGGCCCCTTCGAGCGCCTCGATCATCGTCGCGAGCGGTTCGATTTCTCCGTCGGGGAACACGTAGCGATCGATGAAGGACGTTTTGGAGAACGTGGCGGCGGGTTTGCGGGGTCGCCGCGAGATCGCGTGGTTGAGCAGCCGCCCCTGCGGGCGTAGCAACGCGAACAGGTCCGCGGCGTAGGTCGCCAGCATCGCGGCGCCGACGTGCTCGGCCATGCCGATGCTCGAGATCGCGTCGTAGGGGCCGTCTGTGACGTCGCGATAGTCCTGAACTCGGATCTGCACCAACTCCCCCACGCCCGCGGCGACCATCCGTTTGGCGGCGTAGTCCGCCTGCTCCTGGGACAGGGTGACACCGACGACGTGCACTCCGTAGTGACGTGCCGCGTGCAGCGCGAAGGTTCCCCACCCGCAGCCGACGTCGAGGATCCGCATCCCCGCGGTCAGGCCGAGCTTACGGGCCACCAGATCGCATTTGGCATATTGGGCTGCGTCCAGATCGTCGCTCGGCTCCGCCCAGTACGCGCACGAGTAGGTCATCGACTCGCCGAGCACGAGTCGATAGAAGTCGTTGCCGACGTCGTAGTGGTGGCTGATCGCGGCGGCGTCACGCTCCTTGTCGTGCCGGTGCCCGCGCGCCGGTTTCATCTCCTCGGCCGGTGGTTTCGGTGGGAGGCCGATGATCCCCAGACGCAGCGCCGCTGTCGCCAGCGCCTTCTTCGTCTGCCTGTCTATCCGTACGCCGGGGCCCCTCGTCGGGTCCGACACCTGCTCCAACACGTCGAGCCCGGCGAGCAGGTCACCCTCGATGTCGATGTCGCCGGATACGTAGGCCCGCGCGAAACCGAGGTCGTTGGGCGCCCACAGCAACCGCCGCAGACCACGCCGATTGACGATGTGCACCTGCCACGGCGCGTCCGAGGGACCACTGCGACTACCGTCCCAACACCGGATTCCTACCGGGACCTGTTCCCCCACCACCGCGCGAACCAGCGGCGCCACCGTGTCAGCGACCGTCATACACACCTCCGTCGAAGTTTGGGGTCCCACCACCACTGCGGCTGCTCAGTTCACCTCACTCGCCCGTCGACCATATCGATGGAACCCCCGTCGCCGCACACCTTCACACCAACTCCCGCTCGGGACATCCTGTTTCTCGAACCCCGACTCGCCGTCATCGAATGGGCGGCCCGAACGGATCAGACGCCATCGGCTCCGGGCGTTACGATTGCGTCGAAGAGTTCGTCCGAGAGCCAGGGGTGCCCATGTCGGATCTGGATCAGGCGTTCGCCGATGCGCAGGAGAACGTCACGAAGCTCACCTCGCGGCCGGCCAACGATGAGCTGCTGCGGCTGTACGCGCTGTTCAAGCAGGGGTCGAAGGGCGATGTCGAAGGCAAGCGGCCCGGTCGGTTCGACATGGTCAACCGCGCCAAGTACGACGCCTGGGCCAAGGTGGCGGGTACGAGCAGCGCCGATGCCAAGCAGAGCTACATCGACCTGGTGGCCCGTCTCACGCAGGGCTGAGTTCGGGCGTTCCGGTCCGGTGCTGCCCGATCGCGCGTGATCCAGCGGTCGCCCCGGCGCAGACCTGGCACGATGGCGGTGTGACGGATTCCAAGCGCGTCCTCGTCCTCGGCTCGGGATTCGCCGGCTTGTGGGCCGCGCTGGGGGCTGCGCGGCGGCTCGACGAACTCGATGCGGCGGGCACCGTCGATGTCACGGTGATCAGTGCGCAGCCGTTCCACGACATCCGGGTCCGCAACTACGAGGCAGACCTGAGCGCTTGCCGCATTCCACTGAGCGACGTGCTCGACCCGGTCGCCGTCGGGCACATCGCCGCCGAGGTGACGGCGATCGACACCGCGGCGCACAGCGTCACCGTTTCGGGTAACGGGGCACAACCCACGCAGAGGTACGACCGCTTGGTCATGGCGCTGGGCAGTCGGGTGGCGAAGCCCGATATCCCCGGTTTGCGGGAATTCGGCTTCGACGTGGACACCTACGACGGCGCAATGAAGCTACAGCGCCACCTGGCCACGCTGTCCGGCGGCCGAGCGGACGCGGGCGCGGCGACCGCGGTGGTGGTCGGCGCCGGCCTTACGGGCATCGAAACGGCGTCCGAGTTGCCCGGAATGCTGGCGAAGGTATTCGCAGGACGCAACGTCGAACCACGGGTGGTGCTGATCGACCACAACCCCTACGTCGGTTCCGACATGGGGGCATCGGCGCGACCGGTGATCGAAGCGGCTTTGTCCGACAACGGCGTCGAGACGAGGACGGGTGTCGGTGTCGCCGCTGTCGACGAGCACGGCGTGACGCTTTCCTCCGGAGAGGTGCTGGCCGCGGGCACCGTCGTCTGGTGCGCGGGCATGCGGGCGAACCCGCTGACCGCACAACTCGGTGCCGAGCACGACCGGCTCGGTCGCCTGCCGGTCGACGACTATCTGCGGGTGATCGGCTCGCCCGAGGTATTCGCCGCCGGCGACGTCGCCGCGGCAAGGGTGGACGAGGACCACCTGTCGGTGATGTCGTGCCAGCACGGGCGACCGATGGGCCGCTACGCGGGATACAACGTCATCAGCGATCTACTCGGGGAGGCGATGCTCCCGCTCCGGATCCCCTGGTACGCAACGATTCTCGACCTGGGACCGGCGGGAGCGGTGTACACCGAGGGGTGGGATCGACAGGTGGTGTCGCGCGGCGCGCGAGCCAAAGCCACCAAGGTCACCATCAACACCCAACGCATCTATCCCCCGTTGAACCGAGACCGTGACGCGCTGCTGGCCGCCGCCGCGCCGGCGCTGCAGGCGCGACCTGATCCCGGACAATGACTTTCAGATCGGCGGTCGAGGTCGTCGACCACATCGGTGACGATGACACGACCGCCCTGCCGGTCGCCCGCCAGGCCAGGACCTCTCACCAACTCACTACACCCGCCGATCGCTCCTTCGGCCGAGTCCATCTCAACATGTAGCGTACACTATCTATTCGTGCACAACTGATATGTGCCGCCTGCAGCGCCAGCCGCAGCGGACGGCCACCGAAACAGGTCAATAGGCACAGACAGGACCCCTACCACAAGCGAGGGCAAGGCCAATGAGACAGTCCGACAGCCCCTTCTACGACGAGATACGGGCAGGTACATTCGCCGCCTTGCTGAGTAGGCGCACGAACCGCCTGGGCGGGCGTTGTCCCGGGCCCGCCGAACGCGACGCCTGGTCGGGCTGCACGACGAAGGCGATTGCCTCAACATCCCCGACGCCACCGCGCGCACCGCCGAGTCGAGAGCAGTGGAACCGTCCGCAGAACCTGAGGTTGTGGAGACTATCGATATACATAATCGCCCTGCACCGGGCCCCGCGCCCGCCGCGACAGCCCGCGATTCCTCGGTGCCAGCCGCCGCGGCGGTCGCAACCGCATGCGCCGCAGATGACGTCGTCGACCCCGGCGATCCGCCTTGGGAATAGCCTGCACTCATGGCCGCACGCAAGACCACCCAGCGACGCTCCAGTCCCAGACGAGCCGGCGCCAAGCCCCTGATACCCACCCCGGGGCACGGGGAGCAGATCTGGATCCTCGACGTCCCGTATCGGGCATCCGCGCCCGGTGCCAAGTACTACAAAGCGCTCAAAGCATATGCCTACATCGGCGCTCAATTGCCTGACGAACTCACCGTCTACGCGTCGAAACCGTACTCGTACGCTCGCTGGGTCGAAGAGGACTTCAACGGCGTGCGGCAACCGGGCGCTACTGGTTTCCACAAGATACCGCGGCCCGAACAGGTGGACGCCGCGAAGGCGATCGCGACGGCCTTTCACCACGGCAAGCGCGGATTCCTGTTGGCCGACGAGCCCGGTGTAGGCAAGACCGGCAGCGCAATCCTCGGCGCGAAAGCTGCGCTGAAATTAGGGGGCGGCGACACCGTACTCATCACCGTGGACCGGCCGGCCCAGATCACCATCGCCGCGTGGCGCGACGCCCTCGCTGCGTTCGGCGACGGAGGCTATCGGTGGCTGATCATCTCCCCGGACCAGCTCAAGAAGTTACTCGGACGCAACGGCCAACCGAAGTACTCCTTCTCCCTCATCATCAATGACGAGGCACAGCAATTCAGGCACCTCACGGCCCAGCGCACCCAGTACCAGCGGCGCATCAACCGTCTCTCCGCGACGCCTGAGAAGGCGCCGTTCGTCATCACCGTGACGGCGACGCCGGGTCATCACCCAGGCGAATACACCTACTTGTCTTCGCTTTTCGCGCAACTGCACGATGACCCGCCGGGCGAGTGGGCCGACCTCGGTAAGAAACTGGTCGAGCATGGCCTACCCCTGGCTCCCGGGTGGGACAAGGGCAAATGGGACTGGAACGACCAAGCAAAAGGTTCTCAGCGGCTGCAGCATCAGGCCGTCACCCGCGTCCGGAAATGGATGACCGACTGCGACCCGCCCGTCATGATGCATCGCGACGCGCCCTGGGGGCCGCCACCTATCGACGGCCTGCCACTCGACTTCACCGCCACACAATGGGCTGCGTACCACCAGGACTGGAGTGAGTTCCGCAGCGCGATGAGGATCGCCCGCCAGGGGAACGACACCGCCCGCGGCCGTGCCGCTCTGATGCGGTTCCGGCAGAAGGCAGGCATGCTGAGAGCCCCGCAGACCGCCGAGCTGGTAGCCGCACACGTCGAACGCGGCTACCAGGTACTCGTCGCCGTCGAATTGGTCACCACGGCCGCCGACCCGGTAGCCAACCTCTTGGAGGAGCACGGCATTGGCGTCTCCCGCATCTTCGGCGGGGGCGATCTCGAGACGGAGCGCATTCGATTTCAGCGAGGCCACAACCCGGTCGTGGTGTTCAACACCGCATCTGCGATCAATCTGCAGGCGTCCGAGTTGATGGTCGACGGTTCCCGCGCCTCATCGGCACGTCGCATCGGGTTCTTCCACCAGCCTCGCTACTCCGGAATTGCCGCACGCCAAACGATGGGTCGTGCGCATCGCGACGGGCAGGTTTGCTCGTGGTCACTCCTGTTCGCCGCCGGAACGGTGGAGGAGCAGGCGGCTCGGATCATGATCAATCGGCTCATGGTGACATCAGCCAGTGTCGATGGCGATCTCGGGGGGTTCGGAAACCTCGCCCGGCTGTTCGACGCAGACTGGCTTCCCGAAAGCATCTTCGAGTAGGAATGATGCCTGGACCAGGGACTTCTGCAATCGAGAGTGAGCGGATGTACATTCCCCCACTCAGCCAGGTGTGTCCGCGTGGACACACGACAGCACTGGGAGCCACACCCATCGGCGGACCGCCGGATCGGATTCAAAGGCCCAGCTCAACCGGGGGAACAGGCGAGGACGTCTCATGCAGCGCTGGCGCGATCACTGCCGATGTATCCGGCAGCAGCTACGCCCACCCTGCGATCCCCCCTCGTCGCCACCGAAACAGACGATGGATGCACCACTACCGGGCAGGCACCGTTCGTGACCGACACCCGGGCACAGAAACCTGTCACCTTCCTCGTGGATGCCACCGACGGTCGAGGCGTCCACGCGAACCGAATCTCACACACCCTCGACCGCCACACCCGAGAATGCGGATGGACCCTTGCCCACAGCAGACCAGATCATTGCACCGGTCGCCCTCCTCCGCTCACAACTCACCCACACCAACTGGACAGGGCCCTCCCCAAGCCAACTTCGCACAACAGCCGACGCAACACGACGCCGCGATCCGGCACCGCAACGCCACTCCAGCGTCCGCGGAGCAGGGGCGAGCCGCGCTCGCACAGATTCGGATCCGGTCCGTAAACCATCGTCATGGACGCAACCCTCAGTCGGCAAGCGCACCCGATCCAGGCGGCTCGAACACTGGCTCGGGGGCCCACCTTCAGCACGCGCCACCGTTCAGGTCCCCTGCGCGGCCGCATCCACCGATGCAGGGTGTGCGTGATTTACCGGGTTCGCCGGTTTGCGCACGAAGGCGCATGCGGCGATCAGCACGAATGAGAGGATCCCGGCGACAAGAAAGACCATTCGCACCCCCTCGGCGATGGCGTCCGGTGAATCGTGAGGGTGACCGGATCGTGAGGCAACGACCGTCATTACAGTGACGAACAGTGCCGTACCGGCGGCGCCGGCCACCTGCTGGAACGTGCCCACCACTGCGGAGCCGTGCGCGTACAGGTGAGCGGCCACCGATCCCAATCCCGACGTCATCAGCGGTGTGAAGGTCGCCGCCAGGCCGAGGCACAGTGCCATGTTCGACAACAGCAGCCACCACAATGAGGTGGACGTGTTCAACGTCGTCAGCATCCACACTCCGATGCTGACGAGGATCGAGCCGGGGATGACCAGCACGAGAGGACCGCGCCGGTCGTAGACGCGGCCCACGATCGGACCCGCCAGACCCATCAGAAGGCCGCCGGGCAGTGTGATGAGACCGGTTTCGAACGGATCGAGGTGAATCACCGACTGCGCGAAGTAGGGAACGATGATGAAGGTGCCCATCATCGTTGCCATGCCGACCAGCATCGCGACGACCGAGATGCTGAACTGGCGGTATCCGAACACACGCAGGTCCAGCAGGGCCCGGTCCTCGCGTTGCAGCCGGAACTGTCGGGCGAGGAACCCGGACATCGCGGCCGCACCGATGAGGAACGGCACCCACACGGGGATCGTCGGGGATTCCTGGGCCGATTCGCCGATGCTCACCAGGCCGTACACCAGGCCACCGAATCCGAGTACCGCCAGGGGGATCGACAGAATGTCGATGCGGGCCTTCGTCGTCTCGGACACCGAAACAACGAATCGGGCGCCGAGGACCAATGTGACCAACGCGATGGGGGCAACGAATCCGAAGATCCAACGCCACCCGAAGTGGTCGAGGATGAAACCGGACAGGGTGGGGCCGAGAGCAGGCGCAACCGCGATGACAATGGAGATGTTGCCCATCATCGCACCACGACGGGCGGGCGGCACCAGCGTCATGATCGTCGTCATCAGCAGCGGCAGCATGAGGGCTGTCCCGGATGCTTGCACGATGCGGGCGAACAGCAGCACACCGAAGCCGGGTGCGGCGAACGCAATCAGCGTTCCCGCCGTGAACAGCGACATGGCGAGCACGAACAAGGTGCGCGTAGGGATGCGCTGGATGAGATAGCCGGTGAGCGGGATGATCACCGCCATCGTGAGCATGAATGCGGTCGTCAGCCACTGCCCGACGCTGGGATGTACGCCCAATTCGACCTGAAGGACCGGGATGGCGATGCTCATCACCGTCTCGTTGAGGATCACCACGAAGCTGGCTACCAACAGGACACCGATCACCTGGAGGTGTCGGCGTTCGATTCGGTCGTCGGCTCTTGCCTCGTCGTTCACGAGGCCAGTAGGTTCGGTCACGGTGGACCTTTCGGGTGGTGGGAACTGGGGACATCCCGGCGAACGACGGAACAGAAGCAGGGCAGCCACCGAATCTACCGACCCCCAGTTCCGCCGCCAAATGTTTTTTCCGTGCTCACTTCGGGCGACGCGGCGCGCCGGCCGCACAGCTCGGCGGACGGTGAGATTGGTGGGCCCGCTCGCTGGTCTTCGCTGCATAATTGAACGGCGCCAGCATCTCCTTTCCATGCGCACCAAGATCATTCGCGCTTCCTCGCCTCGGAGCTCCTACTACTCACGGCCTCGGGGCGGCGTCTGAATAGCCACGGGCCACACTCA
The DNA here is from genome assembly GCF_058628105.1 of Rhodococcus sp. G6(2025). NCBI lineage: Bacteria > Bacillati > Actinomycetota > Actinomycetes > Mycobacteriales > Nocardiaceae > Rhodococcus > Rhodococcus sp. G6(2025). The sequence continues at coordinate 3,800,881 of NZ_CP179750.1, read as the reverse complement.
GCGCGACGACAACGGCGCTCGCGACGTCCGACCCTCCCTACACCTGTGGGTGCGGCACCGGTCGATCCCGCCCGACGACTGCTCCGGGATGGGGCCACCGCACCGGCGTCCGTTGCCGAACTCTCAGGTCTCCACGGCGGACACGTCGACGTCGGCACCACCGGAGGCCAGTACGAGTCGCCGCTCCCCAAACTAATCGGTGACCTGAGGCGGGCCTACGGCGAGGTGACCGTCCGGATCAGGGAGTACCGGTCCGAGACCGACGTAGCCACGGCAGTGCGCGACGGAACCGTCGAGCTGGGGTTCGGCTTCCTCGAACCGGCCGACTCCGGAGAGCCCGCCGACCGCCGCGACCTCGACACCCACAACCTGGGCACCGATGAACTGTGCGTTGCCCTTCCCCGTGAGATCGCCGAGGGTCTCCCCGACCCCCTGCCATTCGACCAGATTCACGACCTACCGGTGATCGCGGTGACCGGCGGCGCGCTAGGGCGGGTCGCGGTGGAGTCCGCGTTACGCCGCGCATCACGGCGGACAACGCTCGGTGTCGTCACAGCGCATCGCCAAGCGAGCGTACCGCTGGTCGCCGCCGGTGCCGGAATGGCGTGGGTGCCCAGGGCAGTCGTCGACAATGCCGGCGAGTCGGGTGTCGTTGCCCGCGCCATGGACCCGCCGTTGATCCTCCCTGTAGGGGTCATGTATCGGCCAGGGGTGCTCTCCCCCGCTGCCCGCGCGCTCCTCGCGGCGGCACTATGGCGGCGTAACCAGCAGGATCGGGCCCGGCAACACCGCTGCGGGAGAGTCCAGCGTCCCCCGGCGCGGGCGTTGATCCGCTGGATCCTCTTCGTGATCCCTGCCGGTCAGTGGGCGACTAATGTTTCCGCCGCAGGGTGTTGGGCCTGCTTACGCGCGCCCAATATCGTGCGCCGATGTAGTTCAATGGCAGAACATCAGCTTCCCAAGCTGAATACGCGGGTTCGATTCCCGTCCTCGCCTCTCTGGGGTGTTCACCCATTAGGGCCTGTTGGGTTCACCTATTAGGCCCGGGATCGGATTCGGACCCTTATTTCTGCGCATTCGACGCTGTGACGCCCGTTTCGGGCGGTTCTCCGGCCGGTCTGCGACCCGTTCGACGCTGTGGGAGCCCGCAAACCTGGCGAACCCGTACTCGACAATCGGTCATTTTTCGTCGGGTGGTCGAGGTCGGCTACCGGGATCCGTGGATTCCGGTGGCGGGGCGGGGTAGTTATCTGCCCGGTCCTGTGGCGGCCAGAGATGTTGCGTGGCGCGTGGCGGAGTGGGTGCGGCGACGCCGTCGGGGTCGGCGTTCGGGTTCCGATTCGCCGAGGAACCGACCCCAGGAATCGAGAACCTCGCGCCGGGTCGCCCAGTCGTGGAGATTGAGGATGTTCAGGGCGGCGAGGGTGAAGCCGGCGAGCAGGGTGTAGCGGCGGATCCCGAAGCCCCGGAAGTAGCCGCGGTGCACACCAAGGCGGTTGCGTTTGAGGTCGGCGAACAGGCTCTCGATCCCGACCCTGCGGTGATAGGACGCCTCCCAGGCCAGGGTGCCGTGCTGGAACGGCATCCGCAGGTCCGGGTAATCGGCGTCGGGCAGGGTGATCGTGCGCCCGCACCCGCACGGTGTTCCCGATGTGCAGGAGGTGGTCGGGACGCTGTGCGGTGCGCGCATCGAGACGGGATTGTTCGGGCAGCGAACCCGGGCCGGAGGAACGGCCGGCCCGCGGTAACGCCGGGATCCGTCGGGTTGGCGGGCGCCGTGTGGGACGAAGGCGTAGGCCTGGCGGGCCTGGTGCCGGCGGTCGAGCCGCCCGCGCACGCCGGCGTCCATCTTGGTGTCGATCGGCTCGATGTCGTGCAGGCCCGCAGGAAGACTCGTCGGGTAGAGGGTGCCGTCGATCCAGAGGGTGTCGCTACCGTCGGGTCCGGGGTGTGTGCCGCGCTGTTTGGGGTGCAGGTCGTAGATGGTGGTGTAGCCGAGCTGCCAGACCGGCAACGCGAACGTGTCGTTGGTGACGTAGTTGTAGGCGCGGTCGGCGAGGAGCTGGCGCGGCTTGCCGATGGTGTCACCGAGCGCGTGAACGGCGGGCAGGCCACCGATGCCCTTGTGCGACCCGGCCGGTGAGAGGTTCATCGCCCGGGCCACGTGTACCACCGGGCCACGGCCGGGCACGGATGGCACATCGGTGATCACGTGCAGGTCATAACCGCAGAAGAAGATCGTTTCCTCGAACTCACTGCTGCGCCAGCCCATCCGCGCGTCCATGTCGGCCGTGTAGATGTAGCGGCCATCCGGCCCGGTCGGGGCGTCCGGGAGGTGGTGCCCGCTCCTGCGGGCATGCGGATGGTTCGGATCCGGCGGCGCGAGCGGATGATCCGGCGGCGGCGGCGAGTCGGGGTCGGCGTCGACGAGCGGTTTGCGGTGGCGCACCCGCCCCCACGTCGAGAGGTCGGTCGAATCCAGAGCCACGGCCCCGGTCGACGGGTGACCCCACAGGGAGGCATCGAGCAGGGCCTGCACGAAGCGATGCTCGTCCCACTCGGGATACCGAGATGATCGGCACGCGTTCATCAGTCGCCGTAACGCATCGTTGATGGCCTTATAACTGATGGGCACACCGTCCGGCAGCTCGAGTGCCGCGCGTTGCCGATCGGTCCATCCCCGCACCACCGTCGCGACTTTTGTCTGGTGCATCGGTAGGCCGAGCATCGGTGTGAGCAGGTAGGCGGCGAGGAATGCATCGGCGGTGAAATTGCGTTGAACGCCGCGATGGTGGTCGAACACCTCGTGGACGAACTCGCGTGCCTCACAATGTTCGATCACCGCGACCACCCGCTTGAACTGCCACCCCTCGGTGCGATGCACGTCGGTGCTGACCTCGTGCAATCGACGAACCCTGCCCTTCGCGTTCACCAGGGCACCCCCTCGGCGATCGCATCCAACTCGGCGATGCTCCACCGCGCACGCGTGCCCAGGGAGTCGAGAGCGAGAAGGTTGTTCAGCTTGCAGGTCCCGGTCAGCCCGGACAGCCTCATGAAGATCGGTAGCGAAACGGCCTGCACCATCGCGACCTCCCACGTCAACCGCAGCCGGGACGACGTCACCGGCTTCACTCCACGCGGGGCCTCGCACTGCGCGAGCAGATCGCTCACGAACTCGACCCGCGGCACCGGATCCCGGAACAAGTGCCCACGGCTCGCTCGCTCCGCGGACGCCAGCACCGCCTCGCGGTACGCCGGGCGCACCGGTACGTCCCGCCGCTTCGCGCCACGAACCTCGATGATGACGTGCTCGCCGCGGACCTGCACATCCGGGACGCCGACGTTGAGCATCTCGGTGCCGCGCAACCCGGCCCCGACACCGAGAGCCACCGCAGCAGCGAGCCCCCGCCTGCGGACCGCACTCGCTTGCCGCGGCGCCCACCACAGCAACTGCGCCACTTGAGCCGCCGTATACGGCGCGACCGTCCGCGGATACCGCAACGCTTCCCGCTGCGGTTCCCAGGGCGCCCGCCTGGTGATCCGCCGCGACAACGTCGTCAGCGTGGCACGTCGTGTGGACCGTGAGGCGGCCGCCAATCCTGGTGCCGTCATCGCGTACCGGTTCACCGTCGCGGGATGGAAGACCTGCTCGACGTCGAGCGGCAGTCCCTGTTCTCGCGCCCACGCCACGATCGACGCCACCTCCGAGATCCGGGTCGCGGTGACCTTCGCGATCTGGCTCGGTGTGAACCCGCACCGGACGACGTCACGCACGAACGGTGCGATCGCCTCCCATTCCTGCGCCGGCATCCGTGGGGTGTACAGCTCGATGATCTGCTCCGATGTCCGCGGCGCCATCACTGCTGCCCTCCCGCCAACCGCCGCCACCCGGGCGAACCGACCTCCGGGACAGGAAGATACGGAACAAGATCCGAGAACGCCTTCCCGCTCACGATCCCGGCGGCCGCGAAGATCTCCGCCACCCCGCAATCGGACAACACACCGGTCAGCCAGGTCGACCGCAACCGCGCGACCGTCAACCGGGGCAACCCGGCCGGGTACTCGAAGGAGGCGAGCAGCGCCGCCGCCTGATCGCGGCCGGCCCGGTGCGAGGCCACCAACGGCCCCGTCCCAGCTCCCGCGGCGACCTTCTCCAGCCGATCCACCCACCCGGCCCGCACCGGAACCACCCGCCGAGCCGAAACCGGCCCGAGTGCCACCGCGACCACGCCGCCGACCTCGACCACATCGGCCCGGGTGACCGCGAACAACTCGCCCGAGCGGGCCCCTGCGCCCACCGTCAACGCCAGGACCGCGGTCATCGCCTGCACCCGGAACGGCCCGTTCTGCGCCATCGCGGCCGCCCAATACGCCTCGACCTGCTCGTGCGTGTACGGCGCGGACAAGCCCTGCCGGGCTCCTTGTTCGCCGGGTGCCGGCCACGGCGCCCGGCGCGTCACCGCCCGCGCCACCCTGCGCAGCCGCGAGATCTCCGTCAACCGCGAGGTCGGCGCCAGCTCCCGCATCCCGGTCACCCGATACCGTTCGAGCACCTCCGGGGTCAGCACCGTCTCCCGGTCGAGGTCGTACCCCACATCGATTGCCCACACCGCGAACCGCGACAGCGCCTTCAACGCGTTCGCCGCCTGACTGTGCAACCTGGGCCCGGACAATTCGACGGTCTCGCGCACCCACGGCGCCACCACCGACCACGCGGCGGGATCGACCGATCGTGGTTCAAAACACCGGATACGCGCCGCGATGCCATCGGCGTCATCAGTTCGCCGCTTGTAGGCCGTCATCAGTGATCACCGTTCCCCATCCAACAGGTGACTTCCAATAAGCCCGTCGCCGATCAAAGCGCAAGGGAGTATCGTCATGAGTGTCTACTCCTCATGAATCACATGGGGTCAGCTGCACCACAGCTGACGAATTCGAAAGACACCGAGCGTCATTCGGTGTCTTTCGGTGCGTTCAAAGGTAGTTGAGCGGATCACCTCCAGTCGGAGCACGCAGATATGAAGTTTTTACTCCCCTATCCAGCGTGTGAGGCAGATCCGATACCTTCACGCTAACCCAGCGGCGGCACCCAGAAAAGCCCTGACCAGCGGCGACATGCGCACCTCGAAGTAACATCCCCACCCGGAACCCGAGTAGCGTGAACAGCACACGGGGGCTGACCGAGGAGAGGCGAAATGGTCGACACAGGCACCGGACCCGACACGGCAGCGCGCACCCTCATCACCGAATTGCGGTCACGCCTGGGCGCGAAACTCGTTGCATACCTGGCCGAAGCGCCCGACACCGCCACCGTCCACGGATGGGTGGACGGCACCACCCCACCGCCCGACCACGCCATCCTCAACCGACTCCACGTCGCCCTCGACGCCGCACGACGAATCGGCGCGCGCGACACCCCCGCCGTCATCCAAACCTGGTTCCAAGGACGAAACCCCGCACTCGACAACCAACCACCCGCACAGCTACTCCGCGAAGCGAACCTCGACACCGTGCGCGACACCATGCTCGCTGCCGCAACCGAATTCGCCACGCACGGCTCCTGACCGCACATCATGCAACCAGAATGGAGCGGCCGCAATCCAGCAACCAGCTCTCTCGGTAGTTGCTCTTTGAGACGCATCGGCAGATCGTAGCTATCTTGAAAGTCGAGATAGGTGGTCAGCAGCACATAAGCGGTGCGCGAAGACTACTCACCATGAGTATTGTCCTTCGTGTCATTTCAGGAAGCAGTGGTTGCCGCCCTGAACCCCACATGGGTCGGAGACAATCGTGTTCGGCCGCTTGATCCCATAGTGCGCTGAAGGCCCGAACGTCGCACGACCACTGTCGATTCCGTCAGGAGGTGCGCTGTTCCGATCGAGGGTTCATAAACGACCGTTTTAGGAACACGCTTTCAATATCAAACGGCGACTGCACCGCTAGCTGGCACGTGCGACCGTGTGCAGTCGGCTTTTGGTGATGGCGTTCAGGAGTGGACTACACGGCCAGCACAAGTACCCACGAAACCTTCCATGGCTCGATGGAGGCGGGTCCGATGTCCGGCTGACCCGTGCCTCCCCGTCACGCCGAGCGTAAATTAGGACGATTGTCTCTCTTCGACAACCCAGGCAGCGACCTGTGCTCTTGAGGTGAATCCGAGTTTGGTGAGGATGTGTTCGACATGTCCCTGAGCGGTGCGCTGCGAGATGACGAGGCGGGCGGCGATCGCCTTGTTGGTCAGACCCTCGGCGATCAGTTCGGCGACCTGTTTTTCGCGTTTCGTCAGGGTGGTGGAATCTGGAGGACTCGTCTTCGGGGTCTGCTCGCGGAGTGCGTAGGAGACAGCGGACGTGAGATCCATTGCCCTGCCGTGTTGCCAGGGTTGCTCGAAGGCGCGTTCGGTGAGCATCCGGCGGGCGGACCGCTCGCATTCTTCGTGATAAACGAACAGGTCGGGAACGATTACGGACGGGCTCCCGGCAGCGCGGCCGAGCGTCTCCGCGGCCCCCATCAGTGTGCTGGCGCGTTCAGGGTCACTGGTTCCGGCGATCCAGGCGAGTACTTCGACGCAGTTCGCGCAACTGACCGGGTCGTCGACGAGTCGAGCGAGCCGCACTCCTTCTTCGAGTAGGTCGGTTGCGCGGCGCTGATCACCCAGTCGCCATTGTGCGACGGCCATGGCCCACAGTGCGTAGGCCCGATAGACGGATTCACCTTGAGCTTCCGTGATCGCGAGAACTTTCTCGTAGCATTCGACTGCCCGGTGGGGTTGGGTGTCGGCCAGTTGATACGTCAATCCCAGCAGCGTCAGGGACTCGATCCGCAGTGCGAGTTCGTTCTCGGCATGTCGCAACACAGGCTGTGCCCGCTCCAGACGTGACGCCGCGCGTGTGAGATCGCCGGTGAACAATCCGACGATGCCGTCCGCGTGGTCGACGATCGCGTGCGCTATCGGGTCGGTCATCTGATCGGCGAGGATCCGCGCCCGCTCGACAAGGGCAGCACCTCGCTGGTGGTCCTGCTGCTGTTCGGACATCAGGCAGTCGGCGTACAGCGCCCGGATGTAGGTGATGGTCGGGCGTTCTTTCTGGAGTGACAGGAATTGGTCAAGCCAGCGCCTCGCCTCGCTGAGCTGGCCTCGCGACCCCCAGAGCTGCAACAAGGGTGTGGCCATCTGCAAACCGGCGTCGGCATCGCTTTCGGCGAGGCAGAAATCCATCGCGTCCCGCAGATTGGGCTGCTCACTGCTGAGTCGCTCCATCCACTCGAGCTGCCTGGGACCGATGAACTCGTCCTCGGCGGTGCGAGCCAGCTGGCGGTACCAATCCCGGTGCCGCCGGCGCAAGTCGTGGTAGTCGTCGATTTCCTGGGCCTTTTCTCGTCCGTAGGCGCGGAGGGTCTCGAGCAGCCTGAAGCGGACCGCGGTGCCGTGCTCTTCGCGGATGAGGATCGACTTGTCGACGAGGGATGCCACCGAGTCCAGCAGGTCCCCGGTATTGTCCCCGCACACGTGTTCTGCGGCATCGAGTTCGAAGCTGCCGGTGAATACCGACAGCCGTTGCCACGTGGATTGTTCGAGCGGGGTGCACAGGTCGTAGCTCCAGTCGACGCACAACCGAAGCGTCTGCTGGCGCGACGGCGCGCCTCGGCTCCCGCGAGTCAACAACGCATAGCGGTCGGAAAGCCGTTGCAGAATCTGTTCGGGCGACATCGCACGCAACCGCGCTGCCGCCAGTTCGATCGGCAGGGGCAACCCGTCCAGCCGGTGACAAATCCGCGCTACAGCGGACTTGTTGGCATCGGTCAACGCGAAGGTCGAGACCGCGGTGGTGGCGCGTTCGGTGAACAGCGACACCGCGTCGTAGCGGGGCAGACCCTGCAGGGACGGCTCGCGGTCGGGGTCGGGGACGGTGAGTGGGGGAACGCGCAGTGCTGCCTCGCCGGCAATTGCAAGGGGTTCGCGGCTTGTCGCGAGGATGCGCAGATTCGGGTTCTGCTGAAGCAGAACCGTCGCGAGGTCGGCAACCGCGTCGATCACTTGCTCGCAGTTGTCCAAGATCAGCAACAGTTCTCGCGAAGACAGGAAGTCCAGCAGAATCTCGCGTAGCGACCGGTCAGTTTGGTCCCGCACACCGAGGGTTGCGGCCACCACGTGGATCAAGCGGGACGGGGTATCGACCTCGTCGAGCTCGACGAACCATGTGCCGTCGGCGAACTCGCGGCGGATGCTCGATGCAAGTCGAAGTGCGAGGCGTGTTTTCCCGACTCCGCCGATTCCGGCCAATGTCAGCAGGCGCGACGACGTCAGTAGATTCTTCGCTTCGGCGAGTTCGTGCCTGCGACCGACGAAGCTGGACAACTCCAGGGGGAGATTCCCCCTCTCGTGGCGGGAAGGGTTCAGGTGAATCCTCTCCTGCGGTGCTGGTTCTGTATCCGGGGCGGGTCGCACGTGGAGCGCCATGTCGTCTGCAGATATCCCGCGGCGACGTCGGATCTCGCGCAGATTCTCGCCCAACGCTAGGGCTGAGGGTTGCCGGTCCTCGGGGCGACGGGCCATTGCCTGCTCGATCACGGTAGCGACATCGTCGGCGAGGCCGTGATCCCGAAGATCCGGTGCCGGTTCCTTTGTGATGCGGATGAATTGGGCGACCAACTGTTCGCCGCTGCGGCGCTCGAATGCGGCGTGGCCGGTGACTGCGCAGAACAGGGTGGCTCCGAGTCCGTATATGTCCGAGGCGGGGCTTGGGGCGCCGCCGCCGAGGACCTCGGGCGCAGTGAACGCGGGTGAACCGGTGACGATGCCGGTAGCGGTCTCGAACCCGCCGGATATATGCGCGATCCCGAAGTCCGTGAGCGCCGGCTCGCCATAGTCGGTGAGGAGAATGTTCGCCGGCTTGATGTCGCGGTGGACGATGCCCTCGCCGTGGGCAACCTCTAACGCACCTGCCAGTTTCACCCCTAACTGCAGTACGTCGTCCACACCTAACGGGCCGTGCCGTCGGATACGTTCGTCCAGGGAGCCCTGCGGGTGGTACGGCATCACGATGAATGGTTGTCCGCTGTCGGTGACCCCGACCTGGAGGACGTTGACGATGTTGGGGTGGCCGGTCAGGCGGCCCATCGCCCTCTGTTCGCGAAAGAAGCGCTCCCGGTTCTCCTCCGCGAGATCGTTGGTGAGCACCTTGACGGCGACGGTCCGGTCGAGTGCGGGTTGCGTGCACCGGTACACGACACCGAAGCCTCCACGCCCGATCTCCCGGGCGTCGTCGAATCCGTCGGCTGCCAGTTCCGACGCGACTGACGGGGTCACATCGCGATGGGTCTCGAACGGATCGATATCGGGCATCGTCCGGATCGATTCATCCGGTCCGCGATATGTTCGATGAAATCTGCACGTTCAGCCTCTCGACGACGTGTTTCCAGGATATCGCTGACGGTAGCCTGAACGATGCGGGCTACGGTAGCCTCGAACCGCGTCACGACACCGACAGACTCGATGCTGCACGAACACGTGTGGCAGCGCAGATGCTGCGTTCACGCTGGCGGCGGCGCCCTTATACCGTCGAGCGTGGCGCTCTGGGGCGCTCGGTGTGGATCTCGTCGTCGGCGACAAATTGGTCGAGCAAGCCGAGGCGCACGGCCTCGGTGGCCTCGTCGATCTGGGTGAAATCCATCGACGTGCCTGCGGCCGGCGTGGAGATGGGCAGCTGCAGGACACCGTCGATGAGGGTGGCGGTAGTGGTCGGTTCGATGTGTGCCTTGTCGGAGGGCCTACCTCCCGGCAGTTTCGGCGGCGCGTAGGTCCTTGCGGAGGATCTTGCCCGCGGCGGACTTCGGCACCAGGTCGATGAACTCGACCTTGCGGACCTTCTTGTGCGGCGACACCCGCTCGGCGACGAACGCGATGACCGCGGCCTCGTCCAGGTCGGCACCGGGCTGGCGGACGACGAACGCCTTCGGCACCTCCTCCCCCTCGTCGTCGAGAACCCCGATGACGGCGGCGTCGGCGATCTGCGGGTGCGTCAACAGCAACGCCTCCAGCTCGGCGGGCGGCACCTGGTAGCCCTTGTACTTGATCAGCTCCTTCATCCGGTCCACGATCGTCACGACGCCCTCGGAGTCGACGGTCGCGATGTCGCCGGTGTGCAGGTACCCGTCCCCGTCCAGGGTCTCCGCGGTGGCCTCGTCGTTGCCGAGGTACCCGGCCATGATGTTCGGGCCCTTGCACCACAACTCACCCGGTGCGCTGACCCCGTCGGTCGGGTAGGCGACCTCCTCGCCGGTGCCCGGGTCGACCAGCTTGCATTCCATGTTCGCGATCGACGGACCCACCGAGTCCAGGGCGATGTCGTCACGGTCGAACGGAATCGCATGCGAGACCGGGCTCATCTCCGACATCCCGTAGCCCTGCCGCACCCGGCAGCCGAGCCGGTTCGCGACGGCCTTGCCCAGCTCCTGATCCAGCGGGGCGGCACCGGAGAAGATCGAATGCACGCTCGACAGGTCGTAATCGTCGACCAGCGGGTGCTTGGCCAACGCCACCGCGACCGGCGGGGCGATGAACACATACGTGCACTTCTGGCCGGAGACGATCTTCAGGAATTCGACCAGGTCGAACTTCGGCATCGTCACCAAGCTCGCCCGGTTGTACAGGGCCGCGTTCAGCAGCACCGTCATCCCGTAGATGTGGAAGAACGGCAGCACCGCGAGGAGTTTGTCGTCGGCGCCGATGCCCATCCGCGGGTTGATCTGACACACATTCGCCACCAGGTTGCGGTGCGTGAGCATCACCCCCTTGGGCCGGCCGGTGGTCCCGGACGAGTACGGCAGCACCGCCAGCTGGGTCGCCGGATCGAACGACACGTCCGGGGCGGGGGCGCCCTCGGCCAGCAGATCTTTCAGCGACGGGTGCCCGTCGGCGCCGTCGAGGACGATCACGTTCGCTACCGGGATCCCGACCTTCGCGGCCGCGGCCTTGGCCTGCGGCAGCAGCGGGGAGACGGTGAACAGGAACTTCGCCTTCGAGTCGGTGAGCTGCTTGGCGATGTCCTCGGCGGTGTAGAGGGCGTTGATGGTGGTCGCGACGCCACCGGCCCGCAGGATCCCGTGGAACACCGACGCGAACGCGGGAACGTTCGGCGAATGCAGACCCACCACCTCACCGACGGCGAGACCGCGCGCGGCCAACGCCCCGGCCACCCCGTTGATCTGGGCGACCAGCGACTGGTACGTGGTGACCGCGCCGGAGGCACCGTCGATCAGCGCGGGCCGGTCCCCATCGGCCGTGTCGACCTGGCCGAAGAGGAAATCGTAGACACTGAGGTTCGGAATCTCGACGTCCGGAAACGGGCTCTTGAAGCTCACTGGGGCCTCTCCCTCGAAGTGTTGCAGCAGTGGTGAATTGGTCTCGTAGCCCGGTGGTCGGGCGCCGGTGGCGAGTCCGCCGCTCGCGCGATGATCGGGACGGACTGCGCCCGGGCCGCGGCGGGGATCAGCACGAGCCCGGGACGTCGTCCTCGCCGGGGTGTCCGGCGCACTCGAAGCCGTCGATGCCGATCGCGTCGACCCCGAGTTGTTCGGCTGAGGGCGTGCCCGGACCACGCGGCAACTACCCCGCGCCTCCGGCAAGCTGGCGAAGCGACTGCTCAAACTCTGATTGCCGAGTCCTTCTCTCTCGCGGCCTGGCTCAGGCTCGCCAGTACGGCCTTCGCCGCTCGCTCGCCCGACGTCGCTGCGTCGGCGAGCGACGGCAGATCGAGCTGGTAGTCGCCGGCGAGGTAGGTGGTGCCGAGCGGATCACGCAACGTCGGAAGCGAGTTCCTCCGCCCGGGCGCCCAGAAGGGCACGACCCGACGATGCCGTCGCACGATGCCCTCGCCCAGCTTCCCTTCCAGCTCGGGGAACACTGCGAGCAGGTCCTGCTGGTACCGCGACACGATCTCCTCGTCGGGGAGGTCGAACAACGCGTCGGCGTGAGCGCCGCCGGCGAAACAGGCCAGCGCTCCACCCGGCTTACGGCCGTCGCCGTTCCGCATCGCCGCGGCGTGGTTGAACATCGCCTGGAACGACAGTTGCGGCGTCGAGACAGCGAAGTAGTCGTCCCAGCGCTGCGGCCCGACTTCGTCGGTGAAGAATCCGACGATCACGTACCGGCCGTAGGTGATGTCGTTGAAAGCATTCCGGTGCTGTTGCGGGAGGTCCGGGATGATTCGCTCGGCGACATCGGCGGGTGCGGTCACGATCGCGCGCTTTGCCCGCAGCCGCACCGGTCGGTCGCCGTCGTGATAGTCGACGACCACGCCGTCCCCGTCCTGCCGCACCGAGCGCACCACCGAGTTCAGCCGGATCCGGCCACCGAGATCTTCGGTCAGCACGTCGGTCAACGTCTGATTGCCACCCACCGGCAGCGAGAAGTTCGGGATCTTCTCCGGGTCGGCCAGCGCGAGGCCCACCGACGTGACGAACTGGGTGGCGGCCGTCTCCTCCACCTCGCATCCCATCCACTGCGCCGACCACGACCGCACGACGGCGGCGGCCAACTCCGACCGGACACCCTTCAGCAGGTATGACGCCAGCTTGGTGTCGAGCTTGGCGCGAACCCGTTGCGCGATACGGCTCTGCGACTCCAGGAACGGCATGACCGAGAGGATGCGTGCACCGACGATGGCCATGCCGATACGGTCCATCATGGTCATCCGCGTGCGGAACATGAGCGCGACGGGGTTCGAGGTGTCGACCACCTCGCCGTTCAAGTACAGCGCGACGCTCTTGCCTGCGAGCGAGCCCATCTCGATGCCGTGCCGGTCGAGGGCATCGATCAGCGTGCCGGTGCCCTCGGTGAACTGGGTGCCGACGTTGATCCAGTAGTCGCCCCGCCGGACGGTCTCGACTCGTCCGCCCGTGCGATCGGTGGATTCGAGCACCACCACGTCGGTCTCCGGCGCCACCGTGGTGGCCGCCATCAGCCCCGACATTCCGGCGCCGACAACGACTACCTCGGTGGTCTCTTCATGCACGTCGTGCGTTGTCATTTTTCGGTTCCTGATTCTCGATCACAAGGAAAGGTCCGGCGGCTCAGGCCGTAGCGGGAGCGCTGCCGCTGACCGCCTGCGCATCGACGCGCTTGTTGTAGGCGTCGAACGCTCGGTAGGCGCGGTAGTACGTGAACATTTGCAGGCCCCACGTGGACAGCGCGAAGATGTAGAAGATCGTGTGCTCCGCGTCGTCGCCCGGGATGTGGACGAAGTCGTAGGTCGCGGCGATGACGAAGCCGCAGGCGGTGGCGACGGCGGCCGAGATGGCGTGCCCGCGCTCGCCGATGCCCCAGAGGCGCTTGACGAAGTAGATCAGGAAGATCGTGGTGAGCACGTTGACGACGATGTAGAAGATCTTGCCGGGCAGACCGATCTCCACGGCGAATTGGCTGAGGAGGAAGCCCACCACGCCAGCGAGGGCGAACGCGCCGATGTCCACCGCCGCGGACGGCTTGTACCGGTGGGTGACCTTCATCAGCCCCAGGACCAGGATCAGCGTGATGCCGACGGACCGGGAGAAGGCGTCCAGGAAGTAGGCGAAGGCGTACATCGGGCTGTCGTGACCTGCCTTGACGAGGCCGTAGATCAGGAAGTTCGAGCCCGATGTCGCGACGATGATCCACTCGATGCCGAGCAGGTAGTTCTTGTAGTTCCGGATGAATTTGATGCCGTAGGTGAATCCGACGGCGATCATCCAGATGTCCGCGACCGCGAAGAGCAGTTCTTTGATGGACATGATTTCTCCTTGGAGGGTGGCTTGCGCCGATGGTTAGTTCGTGAGGGCTGCCAGGCGGTCGGAGGCGCGGTCGGCGAGCCAGGCCGCGTGCAGCGCGGGTCCGCTGACGAAGCTGGGCCAGAAATGCTTGCGGCCGTGCCAGATCGCGGCCAGGTCGTCGTGCAGCGGCGCGCCGCCGACCCGGTCCGCGAGGAGATGGCCCACGTACTGTGCCTGGGCGAACCCGTGGCCGTTGCAGGCGAGCGAGTAGAGCACGTTGTCGGAGGCCTCGCCGGCGACGGGGAGCCACGTGGAGCTCATGCCGATCCAGCCGCCCCATGACTGTTGCAGCTTGACGTCGCGCAGGCCCGGGAAGCGGTCGTGGAATCCGCGGACGAGGTCGTCGGTGACGTTCCGTGCGGGGGTGCGGTTCGGCAGTGGGTTCCGCCCGGTCTGTACGCGGCGGGTGCCGAACACGATGGTGCCCCGCGGGGTCACGCGGTAGCTCTCGATGATCATGTGCAGCGTGACCATCGGGGCGCGGCTGGTCCAGCCGATGGCGTCGAGTCGCTCGGGTGCGACGGGTTCGGTCTCGACCAGGGAGGTCCACACCGGGCTGGCGAGATTCTTCGGCGCGATGGACAAGCCGTTGCTGTTGGCGTTGGTGGTCAGCAGCGCCTTGCGAGCCCGAACCCTTCCGTCCGGTGTGTCGACGGTGACACCGTCGCCGGAGTCCGTGACGTCGCGGGCGGGGGTGCGTTCGTAGACACGCACGCCGGACGCGATCGTCGCGGCCCGCAGACCGAGGACGAACTCACCCGGGTTGAGCGTGCCACCGACCCCCTCGCGCACTCCGCCGAGGAAGCCGTCCGGAAGGCCTGCTGCGCGGCCCTCGACGAATTCGGCCGCCGATCCGGCCTCGGCCATGACCTTCGCATTGCGGCGCGCGTGCCGCAGCTGCCCCTTGGACACGGCGGCCATCACGATGCCCTCCTGCTGGTAGCCGCAGTCGATCCCGTAGTGAGTGATGGCGTCCTCGGCGAAGTGCACCGCGTTTTCGGCGTACCGGTAGAGGTCGCGCAGCCGCTCGCGCTTCAGCAGAAAACCCAACAGCTCCGGATCGGCGGCGACCGAGTTCGTGATGTATCCGGCGTTGCGGGAGCTGGCGCCCCAGCCGAGGGTCTGCGCCTCGAGGAGCACCACGTCGACGCCCTTCTCGGCGAGGCGGATGGCGGCCGACATGCCGCCCCCGCCGCCGCCGATCACGACGACATCGCAGTCGATGTCACCGGTCAGGGGTTGTTCGACGGTGGCGGGCGGTGCGGCCCAACCGGTGTCGTGAATCAGCTCCATGGCTACTTCTCCGTCTCGTCTGCAGGGATGACCGCGGTGCCGCGAGCGCGCACCGCGACCAGTGGCGATTCGAGGACCTGTGCGCGGCCGGTGTCGTCGGAGCCGCGGCAGATCACTCGGAGCTCGAAATCGACCGTGCGGCTGCGGTTGCCCTTTTTCACCAGCCGGGCCTCGGCCTCGACGACGTCACCGCCGCGGACCGGGGCGAGGAACTCGACCGACGAGTAGCCGGCGAACAGCCCCTCGTGGCCGTCGATCTCGATCGACAGGTTCGTCCCGGCGTCGCCGAACAATTTCAGGGCGAACGCACCGTCGACCAGGTTTCCGGCGTAGTGCGCGTCGGAGAAGGCGACGTAGCGCCGGTGCACCGTCCTGCTCATGAGATCTCCTGATGGATCGGGCCGAGGTTGCGGGACTGTGTCTCCCCGTCGATCTCGACGCCGGGGTAACCGCGCTTGGCGATCTCGGTGCACATCCGGCGGTACTTGCCCACACCGCCCACATAGCCCATGAAGGTGTTGGGTTTGCCCTCGATGTTGGAGCCGCGGTACCAGGAGTCGGTGGTGGCGTACAGCGTCTGGGCGACGGTCCCCTCGGTGATGTCCACCCAGTCGTTCTGGGCCTCGGGGGTGGCCTCGATCAGCGTGGCGCCGGAGTCGCGGGCGTGCTCGATGAGATCGGCGATCCAGTCGACGGCCTGCTCGATGGTCACCACCACGTTGCTCGCCAACGCGGGGCTCAGGGGACCGGCCACCATGAAGAAGTTGGGGAAGTCCGTGGTCATGAATCCGAGGTAGGTGCGGATGCCGTCGTGCCAGGTCTCCTGCAGCGTTTTGCCGGACGCGCCGGTGAGACCCAGCCCGTACAGCGGGCCGGTGAAGGCGTCGAACCCGATCGCGAGCACCACCGCATCCACCTCGTAGGTGCCCTTCGAGGTGACGATCGCGTTCGCGGTCATGGTCTCGATCGGCTCGTCACGCAGCGACACCAACGACACGTTCGGCCGGTTGTAGGTCTCGTAGTAGTCCGTACCGAAAACGCTGCGCTTGGCGCCGAGAGGGTGATACCTGGGCACCAGCAGCTCGGCGGTGGCCGGATCCTCGACAATCTCACGGATCTTGTCGTGGATGAATTCCGACGCGGTCCGGTTCGCCTCGGCGTCGGTGAGGAGGTCGGCGAACTCGGCGCCGACGCCCTGGAAGCCGCTGCGCTCGTAAGCCTCCTCGTAGCGCCCCCGACGCTCCTCGTCCGAGACGTCGAAGGCGTTGTCGGTGACGGGGCGGTCGGGGATGCCGCCGGGCGAGTGCCGGCATTCCTCACGGATCGCCGGGTAGCCGTCCTTGACGGCGGCGACCTGCTCCGGGGGGAGGTCGGCGTTGCGCGCGGGCATCACATAGTTCGGGGTGCGCTGGAACACCGTGACGTGCTCGGCGACCTCCGCGATCAGCGGGATGGCTTGCACGCCGGACGATCCGGTGCCGATCACAGCGACACGCTTGCCCGCCAGGTCGTCGAGCGCGATGTTCCAGCGGCTGGTGGACACCTGGAGTCCGGTAAAGTTCTCGAGGCCCGGCACGTCGAAGTCCTTGGGGGTGGACAGACCGCCGGCGCCCGAGATCAGGTAGCGGCCGCGGCGCGTCTCGCCGTTGTCCAGCTGCACCTCCCACAGCCGGTCGGCCGCGTTCCACGTCGCGCCGACCACTCGGGTATCGAACGTGAAGTGCTTGCGCAGGTCGAAGCGGTCGGCGACGTGGTTGATGTAGCTGAGGATCTCGGCCTGCGGCGCGAATCGCTGACTCCACGTCCACTCCTGCTGGAGCGCCTCGTCGAACGAGTACGAGTAGTAGATGCTCTCGACGTCGCAGCGCGCGCCCGGATAGGTGTTCCAGAACCAGGTGCCGCCGACGCTGGGTCCGGCCTCGAAGCCCGCGAAGGTCCACCCGGCGGTGGTGAGCCGGTGCGAGAGGTAGAGGCCGGAGAAGCCGGCGCCGACGCCGATGACATCGACGATCCCGGTATCCGAGGTGGAGGGGAAGTTCATGGAATTTGCCGCTTTCGTTAAATTGGTCATTTGACTGGATCAATTGACTTAGTTCAGTAGACCAGTGGTCCCGGTCACAGTCAAGGGGTGACGCGAAAGAAGTGCCGATCGCTACAGCGGGAGGTCGGGTGAATCGACGCCGACCACGCGGTCGCCGCAGAACACCCGGACGGACTCGCCGGGGGCGTGACCGCCGATTCCGGCAGTGCCCCAAAAGCTCTGTGCCGAACCGTCTGCGAGATCGGCGATCTTGGCACCGTTCACGCGCACCTCGCCGGACAGCACACGGGATCCGACCTCGACGGCGCGATCCAGGTCGCCGCCGAACACGTAGGCGTCCAGACCCGAAGGGTTGGCGTTGGCAACGCGCAGCGCGTCCTCGTCGGACTCCACGGCATGCAGACTGACGAGTGGTCCGAACAGCTCGGCCGTCGCCACCGACGCGTCGACTCCCGACGCGACGGTGGGCGAAAGGAAGTACCCGTCGAGCGCGGGCAGCTGCGCAGGTTGATGGATCGTCGCGCCGTGGGCCCGCAGCCCGTCGATGCGGCTCTGCAGGGTGGCGAAATGCGGGGCGTTCGAGATCGGGCCGAGCTGGGAGTTCTCGTCGAGCGAGTGCCCGATCTCGATGCGGGAGATGCGATCGAGCAGCGCGTCCAGGAGCGGCTCGACGAGACTCTTGTGCGCCAACACCTTTCCCGGTCCCTCACACCACTGACCGTTGAGCTTGGTCATCCCGTCCAGGATCCCGTCGGCGGCCACGTCGATGTCGGCGTCGTCCAGCACGAGGGCCGGATTGTTGCCGCCGAGCTCGAGCTGGAGCACCTTGAAGTCCTCCGCGGCGGCACGGGCGATCGCACGACCCGCGTTCGGGCCGCCGGTGAACGAGACGATCTTCACGCGGGGGTCGCCGGTGATCGCCGCGCCCACGTCTCCCCCGCCGTGGACGAGCTGCAGCGCACCGTCGGGCAGCCCGGCCTTGACGAAGCACTCGACGATGATCTGGGCGCTGCTCGGCGCGTGCTCCGACGGTTTGAGGATGACGGGGCAGCCGGCGGCGAGGGCGCTCACCATCTTCGCGGCGGGAATGAAACTGGGGCCGTTCCACGGGGTGAGGATGGCTGCGGGGCCCCACGGGACCTTGTACAGCCGCACGTCGCGGCCGCCGGCCGCCAGCGCGGTGCGCCGCGGGGTGGCCCGCAGATCCGCAGCGGACGAGCGGATCCGGTGCGGGAGGAACTGGGCGACCAGCCGGGCCTTCGCGATCGGGACGCCGCTGGTGAGGGCGTCGGTCCGGGCGATGTCCTCGATCCGGGTCTCGACGATGTCGGCTGCACGCTCGATGACCGCGGCGCGTTCCTCGCTCGCCGCGTCATCCCAGCGTTCGAAGCCGTAGGACCGCTCGGCATGGCGCAGCGCGCGCTCCACGTCGTCCGGTCCGGTGGTGACGGCCCGGTGGATGGGTTGCCCCGTGTTGGGGTCGAGATTCCACGCGTCCGGAAGTGCCCGGCACTCGGACCACCCGTCCGCGATGTAGTTGATCGGCTGAGGCAGTTGCGTATTCGACATCTGCGGACTCCTTCTGTGCGCAATTGTGGATGGGGTCGGGGTGATCACGCGGTGAGGTCGGCGACGATGCGGGTTACCTCGCCCGACTTCATCGCCTCGAAGCCCTTGTTGATCTCGTGGAACGGGATCACGCCGCTGACCATCTCGTCGAGCAACAGGTGTCCCTGCAGGTAGAGGCGCGCGAACTGGGTGATGTCCTCGTGCGCTTGGCCCGAGCCCATGTAGGAACCGATGAGGCGCTTCTCACCGAAGAAGAAATCCGACGCCGGAACAGTGAGGTCGGTGCCGTCGGGCGCGATGCCCACCAGGCATGCCGTGCCCGTGCCGCGGAGGACCGCCAGCGCGGTAGCCGCGGTCCGGGCGGAACCGACGGCCTCGAACGAGTAATCCACGCCGTCGCCGAGCACCTTCCGGATCTCGGCCGGGACATCGGCCGCACCGTTCACGACGTGCGTGGCACCGTAGGTCCGCGCCGCCGCGAGCCGGGCATCGTCGAGATCGACGGCGATGATCGCCGAGGCCCCCGCGAGCCGTGCGCCCTGGATGATTGCCGATCCGACACCGCCGCAGCCGATCACGGCCACGGTGGCGCCGGGGCGTACCTGCGCGCCGCGGAACACGGCGCCGACGCCGGTGACGATGCAGCACGACAGCAGGCACCCGACGTGCAGTCCCACCTCGTCGGGAACCTTGACCAGCGAGTTCTCCCGCATCACGGTGTGGCGGGAGAACGCGCCGATGTCGCCGAGCCGTTCGACGACCTGGCCTCCCGGCAGCTGGAAAGCGGGGCGGGGGCGCTGTCGGATCTGCGAGACACGCTGGCATTGCGTCGAGTGCCCGACCTGGCAGTTGCGGCACAACCCGCACGAGGGTGTGAGGGCGCCGACGACGCGGTCGCCCGGGCGCAACGAGGTCACCGCGGAGCCGACCGACTCGACGATGCCCGCCACCTCGTGCCCGACAACCACGGGTAGGTCGGCGCCCACGGTGCCGGTCATGTAATGCAGGTCGCTGTGGCACAGGCCCACGTTCGAGACTGCGACGCGGACCTCGTTCGGATCCGGGTCGTCGACCTGGATCTCGGTGAATTCGAGCGGTTCGTTCAGCGCGGTGAGAAGCGCTGCCTCGGTGGTGATCATCATCGTCTCCGATCTCAATTGCTCTGCGCGGGCGCCGTCGGCGCCGCGTTCTTCGATGCCCAGAAGCCCTCGATGCCTTCGGTGAAGGCGCCGGACTCCCACGACTGGCGGGCGGCGTCGTCTTCGCGGGTGAACGCGGCCTCGATGTCTTCGGGGCGCGGCCGCAGCAGACCCAGGTGCAGCGCGGTGGTCCGGGGATCGGAGTTCCATTGCCTGATCACCTCGACCGCGCGGTGCACCAGTGCCTCCGGGGCCACGATCTCGTCGAGCAGCCCGATCCGCAGGGCCTCGCCTGCGCCTATCCGGTTCGAGCCCAGAATTATTCGCATCGCGTGGTTGCGTACCAGGCGGCCCATGAGGAAGCTCGAAGCGTTCGAGATGATGATTCCGCGGTGGTTCTCCGGCTGGTAGTACTCGGCAGCGGGAGTGCCGATCCGGGAGTCGCAACACAACGTGATCTCCGAGGCGCCGCCGACCGCGATCCCGTTCACGGCCGCGATCACGGGGACCTTCGTCTCGAGAATCGCGCGGGTGATGTCGTGAAAGGTCGCGAAGGCCTCGCGGATCTCGTCGTAGGTGGTCGGCACCGCCTGCAGGTCCTCACCGGCGGAGAACGCCCGCCCGGTGCCTGTGAGCACGATCCCGCGGACGAGATCACCCGTTCCGAACCGGCGGATGGTCTGCGCGAGCCGCACCCTCGTTGCCACGTCCATCACGTTCAGCTTCGCCGGGCGGTTCAGCGTGAGCACCGCGACGTCGTCGTCGATGTGCACGTCCAGATAACTGTCGGTCATGTCCGGCTCCTCAGTTGCCGTTGCCGGCGGTGCGCGGCGGCTGCAGGTCGTAGGTGATGCCGGGATGCGCGGCGGAGCGCGCCTGCAGGGCCGGCTTCGACACGCGCTCGGACGGGGTGCGCGGGAACTCGGCGACGAACTCGACGTATCGAGGAATCTTGAAGCGCGCCAGCTGAGTTCGTGCGCCGTCGACGATTTGCTCTGCCGTCGCGCGGCTCTCCTCGACGCCGGGGGCCAGCTGAACGAAGGCCTTGACCTCCTCACCGAACAGCTCGTCCGGGACGCCGACCACCGCTGTCGCGACGACGGTGTCGTCGTGTTCGAGGACGCGTTCGACCTCGGCGCTCGCGATGTTCTCCCCGCCGCGGCGGACCATGTCCTTGATCCGGCCCACCAGGCGGTAGCCGTCCGGCTCGCGGACCGCGACATCGCCGGTGTGCAGCCAGCCGTCGCGGAGGACCTCCGCGGTGTCTTCGGGTCGGTTCCAATAGCCGAGCATCATCGGCCTGCCCGACGTGATCAGCTCGCCGGACTCTCCCGCGGCAACTTCCCGGCCCTCCGGATCGACCACCCGGACCTGCTTCGTGGGAACGGGCTGCCCCAGTCGTCCGCTGCCGACGTCGACCGTGCTCTCGGGGAGGCTGACCAGGTCGGCCCCGCTTTCGGTCATCCCGAAGATCTCCCGCCACGGCGTGCCCCAACGCTGTTCGAGCTGCGCGTGCAGCGCGACGGGGATGGCCGAGCACAGCACGAGGCGCAGCTCGTTGTCCCGGTCCTCCGGACTCGGCGGCTGCTTGAACAGAAGCGTGGGCATCGAGCCGAGCACGTAGCAGAACGTGGCCCGGTGTCGACGGACATCCGCCATGAAACCCGAGGCGGAGAACCGGGGCAGCACCACCAGCGGCGCGCCGACCGTAAGGCACAAAGAGGTGTTCCACTGCGGGTCCATGTACGAGAACGGCTGCGAGGTGAGAACCACGTCGCCGGACCCGAGGCCCGCCGCGCCCGCACAGATCCACCCCAGCCGGACCCAATAGTCGTGGGTCAACATGCACGCCTTCGGGAATCCGGTGGTCCCCGAGGTGTACTGGAGGTTGGCCAGCGTGTCCGGGGTGATCGCGACATCGGGCCTGTCCGCCGGGTACTGCGCGAGCTCGCCGCGCGACGCGGCTTCGACGATACGGACATCGGCCAGATCGCCGTTCGCGGCGCGCACCTCGTCGACGAGCGGGCTGTGACCGTCGTCGGTGAACATCACCCGGGCGCCGGAGTCTCGGAGCACGAATTCGAGGTCTGCGCGCTGATATGACGAGTTCACCGGCACCGCGACGCCGCCGGCTTTGAGGATCGAGAGCCAGGCGATCGGCCACTGCACCACGTTGGGCAGCATGATCGCGACCCGGTCGCCGGCGCCAATCCCGTCCTCGGAGACCAGACGCTGCGCCAGGCGTGACGTCCAGTCGTCGATCTCGCCGAAGGTCCAGGATCCTTCCGCGAACCGAAGAAACTCGCGGTCGGGAAAGCGGGCGGCCTGGATCGCCAGCAGGCCGACGACGGTGTCGATCGGCGGGTCCACAGCCATGCGATCGAGTGCGATCGCGCGTTCCCGGGGAACTGATTCGACTCCGGTCATGGTCATCCTCTTCACGCTTGTCGGGTGCGATGCGGATGCAGCTCGCGATCTCTGGTCGTGACGGCGCATCCGCGGTGAGCTCGAGGCCCGTGACCTTCCGATCACCGATGGCGCCGGACTGTGGTCTCGGTCATAGCCTAGAAGAACATAGTCAAATGATCAAGGCATATGATCATGAAGCGGTAGGATCACTCACCGAAAGGTGGTCATCTCGCCGACATGACGGCCTGATTGTCCATTCCGACTGGTAGCCGAAGCTGACCTGATCATCCGTTCAGAACTGTTGACAGGAGAGGGCATGGCTCGCATTCCCGCCGCCGAACGTCGCGCCGAACTGGTGGCGGCGGCCGTGCGCGTGATCGCTGCCGATGGGGTCGACGGCGCCACCACCCGCCGTATCGCGCAGGAGGCGAACGCTCCGCTGGCCACCCTGCACTACTGCTTCGCCACGAAGGAGGTGCTGTTCGCGGCGGTCTTCGAGCACGTCGCCGGACAGTATCGAGAAGTGCTGACGCGCAACGATGTCCATGGCGACGTGGCGATCACCGCGCGCGCCCTGTTACGCGGCGTGATGGAGTGGTACCTGGCGAATCCGGACTTCGGCGCGGCGATCGTCGAGCTGATCAGCTGGGGCCAGCGTCAGGAAGGCCAGCAGGCCGAGATGGTGTACAACGAGGCATCCGCGACCATACGGACGAAACTCGCGAGCGCCGCGACCGCTTCCGGCCGGCCGGTCGACCCGGACACCATCGACGCACTGACCTACATCGTGTCCACATTGTCCGACGGATTCGCGCTCAACTGGCTGGTGTTCACCGACCCCCCAGCGGCGGAACGACAGATCGAACTCATCCTCGGCGTGCTCGACGCCTGGATGGCCGCCCACCTCGGCAACACCTCCGGACCGGCGGCCCGTCCCTCGCAGGCCTCCCCCGCCGAGCTCGTGTCCTGGGTGAGCGTGGAGTGATAGTGAGCGCCACGGCAGCGCCCGCCCGCACGAATCAACGCGCCAGGTCGGGGACGGCAATCGACCCAGCCACGTTCAGGACGCCGCCGCGCCGACGCGCCGACCGGACCGGGCGCGTGAGACCAGCACGCTCACCACGACCAGCAGGGCGAGGAGTCCCGATAACCAGTAGCCGATGCCGTAGAGGCCCTTGGCAGCGACCTCGAGACCGGTTCCGACCACCGGAACCAGGGAGGCGCTGAGGTCGGCGCTGACCAGTGCCGTGCCGAAGGCGAACCCCACGGCCATGGACGTGCCGGCGATACCGGCCGCCATCCCGGCTTTCTCCTCGGGCACTGCCATCTGCACCATGGTGAACCCCGCTGCGTAGCCGATTCTGATCCCGAGACCCATGACGGCAGCGCCCACCAGGTAGTGCCACTGCTGGTCGTGCGCGACGGCGAGCCAGGCCAGCCCCGATGCACTGATGAGCGCTCCGATGACGAAGACGGTCGCACCACGGCCGTTGAACAAGGCGCGGTCGAGTACGGTTCCGCGGATCAAGAACGCCGCCGCGAAAGGTGCCATGAGCCAGCCGGTCTGCAGGGCGCTGAGCCCGAGTCCGTAGGCGTCCGCGGGACGAAGATCCTCGGGAGTGATCTGAGCGTACGTGCTGAGCAGCAGCAGGAAGGCCGAGTTCACCGCGGCGAACAATGCGATACACAAGCACGACGCGGTGACCAAAGGCGCCTTCATCAGTGCGACGTCGAACACCGCCGAGGTCGAGCGGCGCTCGACGCGCACCCAGGCGATGCCCCCGACGATGCCGGCCATCAACGGAATGAGCGCCGCGATGCCCCACACGAGGCCTTGCGTCAGAGTCAGCAGGATCGCGGCGACCCAAGCGATCATCCACACCGTGCCGAGTACCGCGATGCGGCCGGAACGCTCAGCAGGCGGGGTGTGGGGGATCACGGCATAGCACGCAATGGCCGTCACTGCGCACACTATGGTGAGGATGATGAAAAAGCCTCGCAGCGACAGACTCTCGACGATGAAGCCACCGCCGATCATGCCCACGACGATGCCGACACCGGTGGCGATGACCAGAACCGCGACACCCACCGTGATACCGTCCTCGCCGAGATTGCGGCGCAGGAAACCGAGCGGAAGCAGCTGCGCCGCGCCCCCGAATCCCATGAGAATGCAGCCGACCAGAAGGGTCGAGTACGAGTCGCCGGCAGCCGGAACGAGCGCGCCGACCGCAAGGAATGCGGACGCCGCCACCGCGGCGTTACGGTCGCCGTGCAGATCGGCGAGGCGCGGCAGCAAGATGAAGCCCGCTCCCCCGCCGAGGGTCAGCGCCGTGTAGAGCCACGTCGTCTCGGCCACTGTGGCGAGGCCGTACTGCGCCTGGATGATCGGCAACAGCGGCGGCAGGATGAAGATGACGGCGTTGGTCAGGACGATCAGCAGCGTGCCGACACCGATGAGCACTGCCTTGTTCGGCCCGGGGCGAGCAGTCCCCGCATGGCCGGGTCCGGATTGTTGGTGGATCTCTGTCATGAATTGCTTCCTTCGATGATCACGCCGCCGTCTCGCATGATCATGTCGACCATGGCTTCTGTGGTGGCGTCGGGGGTGAGACACGTGAGTTCGTCGGTCATGACGGGTCTGTTTCTTCGAAACCGGTGTGGTCGCATCGGAGTGCGCCGACCCGCCAATGTGATCCGGCTCATACCGTAAGCCAAGTGAGTCGTTTGATCAAGGCATATGACTATTTGCTTCGCGTTGTTGCCCGCACCTGACGGCGGTTCTCCGGGGAAATATGGCAACACGCTTACCTTTCCGACTGGTAGCGTGGAACCGACTTGATCATCCGTTCAGATCTGTTGACAGGAGAGGGCATGGCTCGCATTCCCGCCGCCGAACGTCGCGCCGAACTGGTGGCGGCGGCCGTGCGCGTGATCGCTGCCGATGGGGTCGACGGCGCCACCACCCGCCGTATCGCGCAGGAGGCGAACGCTCCGCTGGCCACCCTGCACTACTGCTTCGCCACGAAGGAGGTGCTGTTCGCGGCGGTCTTCGAGCACGTCGCCGGACAGTATCGAGAGGTGCTGACGCGCAACGATGTCCATGGCGACGTGGCGATCACCGCGCGCGCCCTGTTACGCGGCGTGACGGAGTGGTACCTGGCGAATCCGGACTTCGGCGCGGCGATCGTCGAGCTGATCAGCTGGGGCCAGCGTCAGGAAGGCCAGCAGGCCGAGATGGTGTACAACGAGGCATCCGCGACCCTGCGAGCGATCCTCGAGTCCGCCGCGACCGCTTCCGGCCGGCCGGTCGACCCGGACACCATCGACGCACTGACCTACATCGTGTCCACATTGTCGGACGGATTCGCGCTCAACTGGCTGGTGTTCACCGACCCCCCAGCGGCGGAACGACAGATCGAACTCATCCTCGGCGTGCTCGACGCCTGGATGGCCGCCCACCTCGGCGATGCCCCCGCGCCTGCGGCCCCGGCCCCGGCCCCGAAGACGGCCTCGCCCGAAGAAGCCATGCGCTCGCTCGTGTCCTGGGTGAGCGTCGAGTGAAAACCGCTCTGACCTGAAAGTAATTGTCGGCCGCCACCCTTCGGTGGCGGCCGACAGTCTTCCCCGAGTCAGATCCGCCGGTTGCCCTCGGCGACGATCCAGCTCAGCGCCGGATCGTCACGTTCCATCCACTCGGGATGCCACTGGACACCGAGCACCGCGGCCCCCGGCAGCTCGACCGCTTCGACGACGCCGTCGGCCGTGCGCCCCGTGACCACCAGGCCGGTCCCGCAGCGGTCGACCGCCTGGTGGTGCCACGAGTTGGTCACCGCGCCGGCACCGAACAGACCTTCCGCGATCGAGCCGGGCTCGAACGTCACCTTGTGGTCGTCGGCACCGTCGGTGAGCGGGGGCGAACTCGACTGATGCCCGACGGAGCCGGGCGGCAGGTCCGCGATCAGCGTGCCGCCCAGAGCGACGTTCAGGACCTGCAGGCCCCGGCACACCCCGAGCACCGGGATATGTCTGGCGAGTGCGGCACGCACGAGCGCGATCTCGTACTCGTCCCGCTCGGGGTCGTGGACCATCGGATTATCCCGTGGATCCACGTCACGGACCACCGACAGATCCCCACCCCAGTACGCGGGATGAACATCCTGACCTCCGGTGATGACCACGCCCGCCAGCCAATGGCAGAGTGCCTCCGGGTCGGCATCGTAGGGCAGGTTCACCGGAATCCCTCCGGCCCTGGCGATCCGGTCCGAGAAGTCGGACATGAAGGTGTCAGTGAGCAGGTGACCGTAGCGCTTGTCCAGCCCGTCGACCAGCCCCAGCCGGACCCGTCGGCCGGTGATGCCGATCATCGGCCGGATCGCGCCCGGCGTCGCGTTCCCCCCGCTCACGGGAACTCGAAGTATCGCGCCGACTCCCATTCGGAGAGCTCGGCGAACGGATCACCGCCTGCAGTGTGGAACTGCATCCACTCCCAGCGCCGGGTACCGACCCAGTAGTCGACGAACTCGTCGCCGAGCTGCTCGCGCAGGATCAGGTCGGTCTCCAGCGCGGCGGCCGCCTTGGTGATGGTGTTCGGCAGCCGCTCGAGGTCGGGCACACACCACGCCAGGTCGCTGACCGGCTCGGGTGGCTCGATCTCGCCGTCGAGGCCGGCGATCACACCGGCGAGAATGGCCGCGACCGCGAGGTACAGGTTCGCGTCGGCGCCGGGAACGCGGTATTCGAGGCGGGAGTACGCCGGGTGACCGCACACTGCGCGCACCGCGGTGCTCTTGTTGGCGATGCCCCAGGTAATCGTCGTCGGCGGGCCGCTCAAGTCGACCAGGCGGCGGTACGAGGTGATCTGCGGGAGCATGACCGATGCCGCCCCGCGCATGGTCGCGAGCAGTCCGCCGACCGCGTGCCGCATCGTGGGCGACGGCCCGTCCTCGGCGTAGAAGGCGTTGACCCCGTCGCGCTGCAGAGACAGGTTGACGTGCGAGGCCTGGCCGTAGCCCGCGGTCGGCTTGGCCATGAAGGTGACGGTGTGACCGCGCTCGAAGGCCACCTCGCGCATCACTTGCCGGGCGCGAGCCCAGTTGTCGCAGACCGAGATCGGGTCGCCGGGAACCAGGTTGAGTTCGACCTGACCCGCCGCGTCCTCGTCGCTCCACGCTTCCCACTCGATGCCGATCTCGTCGAGGCGACGGGCGACCGCCGACATGTAGTCGATCCAGTCCTTCGACTTCGCGAGGTGGTACGCGGTTCCGGCTGAACCGCCGAGTGGGGTCAGGTCGCGATATCCCTTTTCCCGGGCCTCGTGGATGGACTCCTGGAACAGAGTCGCCTCGATCTCGACCGCAACGGTTGCCGTGAAACCGCGCGTGGCGAGTCGGTCGACCAACTTTCGGGCGAGGTTGCGCGGACAGGTTCCGATGGGGCTGCCGCCGGCCTGCCAGTAATCACCGATCACGGACTGCAGACCCGGCTCCCACTGCACCAGCGTCGACATGTCAGGCCGGAACTGCACGTCGGACACGTGCCCACGCCACTCGGGGAAGGCGAAGCCGAAGGTCGGGGCGTTGCCCAGGTCGAGGCCGAACAGGAGGTCGGCCATCGCGAAGCCCGAGCCCGCGCTCGCGGCGAACTTCTTGGGTGCCAGATTCTTGCCGAGGAAGCTGCCGTCGTGGTTGGTGGACTCGAGCCGGACCGTGTGCACGGGGGTCTCGAGCTCTGTTGCGGTGTAGGTGGTTTCAGACATCGTAACGAACCTTCCAGGATGCGGCGACCAGCACCGACAGCTGAGAGAACGTGCCGCGCACGCCGATCAGACCGGTGGACAGGGCGGCGATCAGGTCGTCGGCGCCCGAGAAGATGCCGGCCAGCAGCTCCGGTGGCCCGGCGATCACATAGTGGGTCTCGCCCTCGCCGACGACGTGCTGATCCAGCCCCTCGGGGCCCTCCGTGATCGCGACGAGCATGTCGGGGATCCCCGGCACCGACCGGGCCGCGGCCCAGAACGAATCCGCGGCGACCTTCCAGTCCGGCAGCGGCGGCGCCAGCAGTGCCAGCGCCGCGGCAGCGAGATCGTCGTCGCCTGCGACAACAGGCTCACCGACCAGGGCGAACCGGCCGTTCAAGTCGACGGTCAACGTGAGGTCGGGCTCGACGAACACACCGCTCGATACCGCGACGACACCGTCAGAGATGCTGATCGTCGCAGCCTGCGGGGTGTCGTGCGAGCGGACGGCCACAGTGCCTGCCACCGTCGCCACGACGGAGTCCGCACCGTTTGCGCGGACGGAATCGGCGATGGTCCGACCGATCAGCCGGACGATCGGACTCGCATCGTCCTCGATCCGAATGTCGAGCCCACCGACCGCGTCAGCCCCGCGTGTCGCGTGGCCGATCGTCGTTTCGGTCATCCTTCTGTCCTTTCGATTCGACGAGATCGTGTGCGCGGTACACCCGTCAGCAGCGGATCCCAATGGAAAACGTGTCACTGTCAAACGACTGGATCACGTGACTATGATGGTGAGGCACAGATCACTACTTGTCAACGACTTGCGAGGTTTCCCATTGAACGACGACGCTCCCACCTGGTGGAATCTGCTCGACGACCAGGCTCAGACCGTGGCCCAGATGATCACCCGCGTGCTGCAGAAACCCATTCGTGAGCTGGGACCGGAACAGGCCCGAGCGCTCTTGAACACGGCATCGCCCGCCGAGCCGATCACGCCGCTGGACCATGTCGAACAACTGACCGTGCCGACCCGTGCGGGTTCGATCCGGGCTCGCCTGTACCGCGCGGACAGTGCCGGTGCGAAGGGCAACAGTCCTGCTCTGGTCTACCTGCATGGCGGAGGTTTCGTCCTGGGGACCCTAGACGGAGCCGACGAGCTGTGCCGCGCGATCGCCGCCGGATCCGGATGGACGGTCGTGTCACTGGACTACCGCCTGGCTCCCGAAAACCCCTACCCGGCCGCGTTGGAAGACTGCGTCGACGCGTACGCGTGGCTGAGCCGGACAGCATCGGAGTTCGGTATCGATCCGGGCTACATCGCCGTCGGGGGCGACTCCGCGGGCGGCAATCTCGCAGCCGCCCTGTGCCTGTACCGACGCGACGAGCACAGCACCCTCCCTGTGACGCAAGTACTCGCCTACCCCGCCGTCGACGAGACATTCACCGCGTCGTCGTGGTCGGAATTCGCCGACGCACCGATGCTGAGCGCCGCGGACGCCCGCTGGTTCTGGGAGCAATACGTCGGCGAGCACCACTCGGGCGGCGACCATCTCGCCGCACCGATGCGCGCCGAGTCGCTGCGCGGTCTGCCGCCTGCCCTGATCCTGACCGCGGAGGTCGACCCGATCAGGGACGACGCCGAGGCCTACGCGGCACAGTTGGGGCGCGACGGCGTACCCGTCTCGCTGACCAGGTATGCCGGCGTCTTCCACGGCTTTGTCACCGAGATCGGCGCGTTCGCTCAGGCCAAGCAAGCGATCGACGAGGTGTGCCTGCACCTGCGCGAGGTCCGAGACGGGGGTTAGTCGTCGACGACTGGGGCCGCGGTCACCCGACCGACAGCCAGCGGCACAACGCCAAGCGCCGCCGACGGCTGATATTCAAGTCTCGCAGCGCGCCGAACACCACGCATGGACCCAGTCGCGACCTCTGGACCAGCCGGTTCGGTTTGTCGCGAGCTCGGGGGCCCGCCCCGCAACGACCATCCACTAACGGCCCGCGCGGCGGTCGCCGATCCGGTCCGCCAGCCACGCCGCCCGCAGCACCGGGTTGTGCAGGTACAGCGAACGGGGGAAGTGGTTCTCCGACTCCCACCACGGCATTATGTCCGGGTGGATTTCGTCGGTGGTGAGGCGATCGGCGAGGAGGCTACCGAGGTAGGGTGCCTGGCCGAGCCCGTGACCGTTGCAACCGATCGCGTAGTAGACGTTCTTCGACGCCTTACCGGCCACGGGCGCCCGCGAGGACGTCATGGCGATCCAGCCACCCCAGGTCTTGGTCACGGGCACATCACGCAGCGACGGGAACCGCGCACGGAAGGCATCGGTGAGGTCGGCCACCACTACGGGATCGGAGATGCGGTCGGAAATCGGGTTCTTCCCGATCTGCAGCCGACGTACCCCGACGGCGATCGTGTTGGTCGGGGTGACGTGATAGCTCTCCATTACGTTGTGCTTGGTCGCCAAGCCCGAACGGCTCGTCCAGCCCGTCGCCTCGATACGCTCGCGCTCGACCGGTGCGGTCTCGATCATGTTGACCCACACCGGCCGCGACAGCCGCTGCGGCGTGATCGCGAGTTCGGGCGCCCACGCATTGTTGGCCAGCACCACCTTCTTCGCGCGCACCCGGCCGAGCGGGGTAGTCACCGTTGCGCCGGAACCGATGTCGTCCACCGACTGTGCGGGCGATTGCTCGAATACCCGCACCCCCGATTCCAGCAGGGCCGCCCGGAGACCGAGGGTGAACATGCCGGGGTTCATCGTGCCGCCGGCGGGGGTCAGCAGGCCGCCGAGGAAGGTGTCGGGCAGGCCGAGTTCGTGCTGGTCCCCGAATTGCAGTGTCGCACCGGCGTCGGACAGCGCTTGCGCGTCGCGTAGCGCCTTGCGCATCTGCCCCTTGGTGACTGCCGCCCCGACATTGCCGACCGCTTCGTAGTCGCACTCGATACCGAGCTGTTTGATCAGGTCCTCCGCGAACTGCACCGACGACCCGGCGAATCGGACCAGGTCACGCAGCAGCTGCGGGTTTACCTTCGCCAGGATCTGGGGCTCACCGGTCGGTTTGGCCGAGATCTGTCCGGCATTGCGCGAACTCGCCCCATAGCCGCAAAAATCCGATTCGAGCAGGACGACATCGACGCCGCGCTCGGCCAGTCGCAGCGCGGTCGCCATGCCGCCGAGACCGCCGCCGATTACGGCGACGTCACAGCTGATCGTGGCGTCCAGTGGTGCGGTGAGGTCGGTGGGCCGGTCGACCCAGCCGGTGAAAGTGGTGTATCTGGTGTCGGCGTCTTCGGCCGGTAGCGAACTCCCGTTCATGATGCACTCCTTGTGTTTCGGATGGAACCTAGAGACCCATGCCTTTGGCGATGATCGAGCGCATGACTTCGCTGGTGCCGCCGCGATTGTCGGCGTAGAGCGGGCAATCGTGGTTTGTGCCGTCGGCCGGGCGTGTTCGGTGATGTACGGCAGGCACAGATGTGCACTGGCGATCCACCGAACGTGACTCCGGCCCTGGCCATCTCCTTGGCTACTCTGCGATAGAAGTCCCTCGGCACGATGCCTGCGACGAGCCACTCGCCGAAGACCGGCACGACCTCGGCGTCGATGAAGGCGCGGGCGGTCTTTCGAAGGCTTCGTGGTCGTCGTAGTTCGCGCGGCGCACAGCGCCCACGCCTTACCTTGTTGGTTCAGATACCGAGTTGCATGGGGGTGTGCTGGCCGCCCGGCAGCGCCCCGAGCGCGCCGACGGCGTGCACGATGCGTGCGGCGGTACCCGGGTAGGGATCGAGTGCCGGGGTGATGCTCAGGGTGCACTCGGAGCCGTCGCCGCCGATCGCGGTGACCGTCAACGAGCGCTCGTAGCCCTCGAAAGACCCCTTGGGCAGTCCCTTCCATGCGATGCGGACGCGTTCGCGACCGTCGTGGACCACCATCGCGGCCTCGTCGAAACCCACCCTGTCGCCCGGGCTGATCTGGATGCCCGCCACCTCGGTGGCGGCGTCGGCTGTGACGTATCCGCCGTACACCTTCGACTCGTACCCGGTGAGGCCGAGGACATCGGCGATCATCTCCGCGGATTCGTGCAGCACCCCGCCCACAGGACCGGGTTGACCGTCTGCGAGTGTGCCGAGGCCCATTTCGTCGGCAAGGACGCCTCGGCCCCACGCGGCGATGTCGGAGCAGGACTCGCCGATGATCGAGACCGGCGCGGGCAGCGCGCTGCTCAGCAGCGCAGGCAGCACGTCGAGCCAGAATCCAGGCAGCATGCCGGTGCCGACGATGCGCGCGCCGGTTCCCTCGGCGCGCGTCTGCAACCGCGAGTACATCTCGGGATCGAGCTTGACCCGGGGATGGACGAAGCAGGCGTGTACGAGGTCGACACCGGCATCGGCGCACAGTTCCATCGCCCGGTGCAGGACTTTGCCTTTCAGGCCGGCGTAGGCCAGGACGTCGAAGTCGCCGGAGCGGATCGCGCCCTCGAGGTCGGTGGTCGCCGTGATCCCGGCGGCTCGACCCCCGGTGAGTGTGCCGATGTCCTGGCCGGCCTGCTCGTCGAAGAAGACGATGGCGGTGGTCAGCGTGTGCGGGCTCGCCTCGATGGCGCCGACGAGCTGGGCGGCGGCGCGTCCGGTTCCGTAGAGTCCGACCCGGCGTGACTGCGTCGAATTCATTACCGCTCCTCAGTCGTTGGCATAGGCGACGACGCGGACTTCACACAGCAGCTCCGGGCGGGCGAGGTGTGTGACTCCGATGCCGGTCCAGCAGGGATACGGTTCCTTGATGTATTCGTCCTTGACCCGGCCGAAAGTTTCACCGTCACGGGCCATATCGGTGTGATAGGTGAGCAGTTCGAGAATGTTGTCCATCGAGGACCCGGCCGCTTCGAGGGCCTGCTTGACGCCGTCGAACGCGAACCGGGCCTGGGCCTCGATGCCGTCGGCGGGCGCCGAGGTGGCCGGGTCGATCCCGACCTGACCGGACACCCAGATCAGGTCACCGACGCGGGTGGCCGTCGAGAAATGCAGGTCATTGTGGTAACGCTCTGCACGCGGTCCGGGATTGAAGTTCTGACGCTTCGACATCGGGAAAGGTCTCCTGTTCTGGGATGGATTAGACGAGCTGCTGGAACACCGGCGAGCGGAACGCGTCGCCGGCGTTCAGCTTCGCCATCTCGTCGGTGAACAGCACGCCGTTGCGCGCGTAGCGCGGGTTCGACTTCGGCAGTTCGCGGAACGTCGCGTCGTCACCGAAGAATCGCAGCACCAGGGTGTGGCGATCGGGGCACTCGGCGTCGACGGCGGCGCCGCCGTGCAGCGAGCGGGGGTGCAGGAACACCACGTCGCCGGGGTTGACTTCGAACGAGACGAGATCCCAGGAGTTCGGGTCCTTTTCCAGGTCCTTGTCGATCCACGGCAGCCGCGGCAGCGATCCGTCGCCGTACAGCGGTTCGGTGGGATCGTCGGCGTTGGTGAAGCTGGCACCGTCGTACTCGATGCCCTTCCAGCTGCCACGCACGATTTCCAGCGAGTTCTTCTTGGGGACATGCTGGAACGAGATCCAGGCGTTGCCCCAGTCCGGGCCCGCCCACGGCAGGTTCGAGGTGTCCTGGTGAAATGGGCCGCGACCGCTCGCGCCGTTCTCCTTCACGAACACCTCTTCGGCGTAGTACCAGACGTGCTCGGAGTCCCACAGGCTCGGCGAAGAATTCGCCGAACGGAAGCCTGGTCATCAGTTCGTCGAGCCGTTCCTTGGCGGCCGGGTTGGCGTTGTCGATGTGGGTTTGCAGGCTCGTGCCGTCGAGACGACGGAAGACGAACGGGCCCGGGTTGGCCACATTCCACTTGAAGACCTCGTACAGCTCCGCGAGCTGTTCCGGGTTGAGGAAGTTGCGGACAACGGTAGCGCCGTCTTCCCAGAAGGCCTTCTTGACGGATTCGTCGATCATGGGGGTCTCCTAATTTCCTAGTGGGTGACGCAGACCACGCTAACCGCTAGGCAATATTTGCACAACAGTCGTTTTGTAAATGGCCTACGGGGTGAAAATCGCCCCGGCCCGCCCACTGTCGAAGGCGCTGACACCTCGAGCGGATACAGCGCGTGCTCCACGCAGACGACCTCCGTGGGCGGGCGCGATCACCTCAACCAGATCGGCGCGGGGCCCGCCAGGACATCTCGGCGTCGTCGGCCACCAGACACCTTGCAGCCCAGGGCGCCACGGCCGACATCGCGCACAATCTACGCAGCCGATGGGTGATCGGCCGGGACCGAAGCGACGGCTCACAGCTGGCATCGGCTCCGGTACCCGCGAGTTCGACCTCGCCCGAACCCGACACCCACACATTTACGGTGTTACGGCGCTGAACTGAGAGAAGGGCTGAGGTCGCCAATTCCTCGGTGAGTCGCACGATCACCGCCGTGCCGTCGGACAAGATTTCGGTGAACTCCCCCAGACAGCAGAAAGAACGGGTCGGCGATGGCAGTCATTGTTCGGCCCCACATCGTGGCGACCGAATCAGAATCCCTGGTGCGCAGATCACTGCGGTAAACCAGGACGGTTTGCACAACTATGTCGTCAGAAATTTCGGGGCCCGTGAGCTGGCGCTATTTCGCGAGTGAGCGCCGCCTTCTCCTCACCGGTCAGTGGGCGGCCGACCGCCTGGTCCTGATCCCAGGCGACGATCACGCTGACAGCTTCGACCACCACCGTGCCCGAATTGGTCGTCAGTCGCTCGTGCAGCCGGATGCTCGACGAGCCGACATGCTCCACCGCGAACGAGCCGCAGAGCACCCGTTCGCCAAGTGAGGCGGGGGCCCGGAAGTCCAGCTCGAGCCGGGCGACGACATACCCCCAGTCTGGAACCAGGGAGCCGACGACGCTGTCGAGCCAGCGGCCGCGGCCATCGTCGAGGATTGCCACCAGGGCCATGTGCGAGACGTGCCGATAGGCATCGACGTCGTTCCAACGCAACGGAATTCCGATGACCTGCGATGTGTCCATCCACCTCACCTGCTCACTTTCTCAGGGTCCGCCCGCCGACCAGCTCATGACGGGCCGGCCTCCGCGGCCGGCAACTCGGAGTTTACATAACCACTGTTGCGTTAATCATGGTGAGTCGATAATGTGGCGTGCGTCACCCTAAGAGCAGAGGGCCGGAGCCCCGGCGAGGGAGACCGTTCCGCTCGCAGGCGTCCCCCACGTGTCGACGCCTCCATCCCCATCACACCGCGACGGTGTGATCGACATCAGTGAGCACACCTTGACACAGCAGCCCACCACTTCCGACCGTGTCAGCCCACCCCTGTACGGGCCCGAAATCGTCGCCCGACTGGACCGGCTCCCGGTATTGAAACCACACATCCTGTGGATTGCCCTCATCGCGATCAATTTGATGATCGAGTATTACGACAACGGGCTTTTCATCTACATCGCACCGGCACTGCAATCCGACGCGGATCTCACCACCGGCCAGATCGGCACCATCGGCAGCGCCTTCTTCGTCGGCATGCTCGTCGGCGCGCTCATCGGCGGGCGACTGGCCGACCGGTTCGGACGCCGCACGGTGCTGGTGTGGGCGACAGTGGTCTACTCCCTCGCCTCACTGATGTCGGCGGCAATGCCCGAATACTCCTGGCTCCTGGTCTCCCGGATCATCACCGGCATAGGTGTGCAGGCGGCGACCTCGGTCTTGCTCGTGTACATCGCCGAGATGTTCCCGTCGAAATCGCGGGGACGCTTCGTCGCCATCGCCACGATCGCCTTCACTCTCACTGCCCCCATCCTCGGCGCCCTGTCGCTGTACATGCTGCCCAACAGCGCGCCGGGAACCTGGCGCTACCTGTTCCTATTCGGCACAATCGGCTTGCTCATCGCCCCCGCCGTCCGTCTGTTGCTCCCGGAATCGGTGCGCTGGCAGGTCGGACAAGGAGATCTCGACGCCGCCGACAAGCAGGTCGCCGACCTCGAAGGCAGGGCCCGGCACGCCGGTAAACCGCTGCCGGAGCCCGTCGTACGCATCGAAACCGGCACCCAATACACCCTGCGCGAACTGGTGCGAAACAAGAAAATGCTCCGGCTGGTCGCCGTCGTCGGCTTCGGTTGGTTCGGCGCCACGCTCGGGCTCTACATGTATCAGAATTGGTCGGTCTATGTGCTAATCGATTCGCTGCAATACTCCGAGACCGACGCCTACACACTCCAATTCGTCTGGTCGCTCGTGTATGCGCTCACTCCACTAGTCACCGTATTGCTGATCGACCGGATGGAGCGTAAAACGCTCATTCTCTGGTCGTCGGCGGCTTCGGCGCTCCCGATCCTGGCGCTCGGCCTCGCTACCAGCAATGTCGTGGTCGCCATCGCGGGCGGCGCCGCGGGCATTCTCACCGGTGTCGTGTTTTCCGTCTATTACGCCTACATTCCCGAAACAATGCCCACCGAGGCCCGAGGTCTGGGCACCGGCGTCATTTTCAGTCTCGGCCGACTGGGTGGCGTTCTCTCGGGCGTGCTCGGCGCCGCCATCTACAGCGCAGACGAATGGGGTCTCGACCGGTCGGGCCTGATGATCAGCGCAGCCGCGGTGTACATCGTGTCCGCGATCACGGTGTTCGGGTTCGGCCCGAAGACGGCCAACAAGTCGTTGGAAGAAGTCTCGGCGTGCGAGTTGCGACCTGCCGACTGACCACAGTCGCGTACGAGCGGGCCGCCCGGTCTGGAAAGGCCCGGCGGCCCGTTGTCGCCAGGAACTGAAACCACGTTGGAAGGCTGCTCGGCACCGTGCAGATGCCTGCGGGTCGATCCAGGGCGGCGTCGATGTGATGATGGGACCATGCTGACGCAGACGAACGACCCGGATGGTGCCGAACACACGGCACGCCCGATGCGAGGACCCGGGCGCCCGGTAGGCGATCACGAGGAGAAGAGGGCGGAGCTGCTCAGAGCGGCAACCAGCGTCATCGCCGAGCAGGGGTTCGCCAGAGCGTCGCTTCGAAAAGTCGCCGAACGCGCTGGATATACGACGGGGGCGGTGACCTACTATTTCGCCAACAAGAGCGACCTCGTCCACGCGCTCGCGGAAAGCCGCTTCGACCGGTACGACACACTGCTCGACGCCGTCGCACCGGAGGCAGACATTCGTGGACTGCTGCAGCAATGGCTGGAAATGTCGGTCGGGGAACCGGAATTCTCCCATGTGATGTCGCAACTGCTGGCCAATACGCAATTCGACGCGAAATTGCGGGAGACCATCGCTCGGCGATACGCGAGTTATCGTGCGCGCTTCGCCGACGTTGTCCGGGAAGGCCAGCGGCGCGGCACGATCCGCGATGACGTATCCGCGGTGATCCTCGTCGATCAAATCGGGGCGATGGGTGACGGGTTGGCGATCATCGCCCCCCTCGAGCCCCACAACTTCGGCGCAGACAAGATCGAGCAGATACTCGATGGGGTGATCCGGCTCATCTCTCCGCCGTAGCGGCGATGAGCCGGATCGAATTCAGCCGCGGCGCAGTTCGTGCTCGAGGACCTTGCCGGTGGCGCCCCTCGGGAGCTCGGCAACCAGTGGAACGTACAGGGAGACTTGTAGCGGCCGGTACTGATTGGCGTACTCGGTCAGCGCCTGCCCGTCGGACGGCGCTGCCGGACTTCAGCATCACGAAGGGCTCGACCCTCCTCGCCGAGTATCCTGCGCCAACGAATCGTTGAAAGCCGACGCTTGGACCTGGGGTGAGAATTTCAAGTGGCGCCCTGGTCTTGGTCAACTCTGCTCTGCCGGAATCGGAATGGCCCGAACCGCGGATTCTCACGGTCGGGTTATCAGAGGATCCCGCGATCTCGTCAATATTCTCGACCTCCAGGTCGACCGTGGCGTTTGTCGACAACCAGAGAAACGCTCGGACCTGAGCCAACTTGCAGGATTAGACATCCTTGCTGACACCAATTTGAGAAACTGCCACGCTGCTGACACGAAATCGAGACGACTGACATCGAACTCGAGAACCTACACCACCTCCAACAAACCTTCGTCCTGGTCTCGAGTGCTCCGTGTCACTCATGGTGTGCGCACTAGGCACGATAATTTCACGCCGTTCAGTGCCGAGAGCGGGACTGCTCGTCGGTCTGCATCGCCAGCACTACAGCGAACGCGGTGATCAGCAAACCCAGCAGAAGCAGCACATTCATTTTTGTCGCCCTTAATGTGTCAGCGTGGACCCGTCTGGTGGACCGGTCGTCGGTCGTCGGCATACATGGCCTCGATCCTCGCTTTGATCTCCGCGGTGCTCATGCCGCCGCTGCGCCGCACCGGCGGCGGCGAGGTGATCGAAGACGCCGGAATCATCGAGGCTGTGGTCATGCGCGCCCTGCCTTTCATCGTGTCTGCGGACTCGGCACACCCTGTTGGTGTGCACCTCTGTCACAGTGATGTGACTCGCTTCACATTTTCTGCTGTCAAGGTTGTACCTCACCGACCCTGTCGGCGCCAACCCTTCCCTGCCGCAGCACAGTTGACGCCTTCTGCGCCGCCGAGTCGCGATGCGGCCGGAGGCCGTCTCGGCCACGGGACCACGGCAACTCTCCGGCTACCGCGATGCGCTAGAAATAGGACGTGAACTCAGAGCAGGTATTCGGTGGGGAACCGCAGCGGGTGGGCAGTTTTCGATTCTTCCTGGACGGGCAGCGGTGGGAATGGTCCGATGCCGTCGCCCGGATGCACGGGTACCAGCCAGGTGAGATCGTCCCGACCACCGAACTGCTGCTCTCCCACAAACACCCCGAGGACCACTCGAATGTCGCGCGGCTACTGGACCGGATGATCAGCGCCGCCGAACCCTTCAGCAGCACACACCGCATCCTCGACACCACCGGCAACGTCCACCAGGTCGTCGTCGTCGGCGACCGGTTGCGCGACGACACCGGTGCCGTGGTCGGCACAACCGGGTTCTACATCGACCTCACCGACTCCTACCGCGACGAAGTGAAGGAGTCGGTCGACGAAGCTGTCGCCGAACTCGAACAGTCACGGGCGGTAATCGAGCAGGCCAAGGGAGCGCTGATGCTGGTCTACGGTATCTCCGCCGACCGGGCGTTCGACATCCTCATCTGGCGCTCCCAGCAGACCAACACCCGGCTACGCATCCTCGCCGAACAGATCGTCGCCGGATTCGGCCAGTGCGAATCCGGCGCGAGTCTGCGCACCCAGTTCGACCACCTTCTGCTCACCGCCCACGAAGGAGCCCCGCGCCCGGTGTAAGTGACGGCCCCGGGTCGGGGTCGTCACCCCGCAGAACCGGGACCGGAATGTCCGGATCAAGCACACGGACGTCAGGCGCAGTGTCGTATCAGCCGCCAGCCGCGGTGGGCGGCTGCGTAACCGGCGGCCGCGCCGAGGCACGCACTGATAATCAGGCCGGCCACCAGGAACGGGATGGGGTCCACCGATTCCATGCGCCCGGCGCCAGACCCGACGTACCCCGTGGTGAAGCGCACCGGGTACGACAACCACCAGGCGAACAAGCTGGTACACACCAGGCCCGCGCCGAGTCCGAGGGCCGTTCCGATCAATATCAATGTCCGCACAAGATCAACTTCGCGATCACCAGCTGTGCTGTTACCGCGGCGCCGGCCCGAGTGCCGTGGTAACACCCTCGGCACGGCATATTCCGTCCCACCTGCCCGGAATCGCCGGTCGAGGTGCTCCGAAAGCGATCTGCAGAGCAAAAATTGTCCTCAGCTGGCGTTTTGCCGAGACGCTGCGAACACTGACGGTGAGGCACTCACTCCACTCCCCCGCCGGCACTGCGCCCACCAGAACGATCTGCAGCAACCACCCGTTCGCATGGAGTGCGCGTGCCCGCAGCAGCGGAATCAGGTGTGATTAGTAGCCCCTCTTACGCGTGATTACCGCCCAGTCAGTTCGTGGAGGTACCCAGGCTCGCACCGTTGCTCGCCATAGGTGAACACCCCTCTCTCTCCATCCATCCATCCACTCCATCCAAGCTATGCGGACCTACCCTCCAGAACGACCCCGGTCGAGTGGAGACGTCGTTCAGGCCACCTCCGGGATGGAGGTAGCGATGGGGCACTGTCCACGGCGGCGCGTCTCGTAGTCGATCGGCGACAAGTGGTCGATCGATGAGAGCAATCGGTCCGCGTTGAACCAGCGGACCCACTCCCGGTCATACTGCTGGAGGGCGCGATGACTTCTCCGTACAGGACGCCCGATCGGCACCCACGATCGAGTGGTACAACTTCTAGGGCCACCACCTCTACCCTTCTCGACCCTGGCGAGCTTGAAGCCGAGAAAGTTGATCAGCCGTCGACATGGAACACGCGCCGACCGTGGTCGGCTGAACGGCGCAACGCGGCCTGGATGGCGGCGGTGCCACCGATTCCGCCGGCGAGGACGAGGAACAGTAGGGCGACATTGAGGTTCACGGGACAGGCCCTCCTCGGGGTGGACCAATATGGGTCCGGGTGCGGATCATTATGTGGTATAGCACAATTCGCGCATCCGGCATAGCTCGGCAACGAGGGCGAAGAGGTGACGCTGTCGTCAGCGAAGATCGCGGCGGGTAGGAACTTTGATCTCCGCGATACTGATCGACCCGGCACCGGCGAGGGTCGACGCTGCCCTGTGGTCGGATGTCGTACTCATGGTGGACGATTCCCGCCTTCGTCTAGAATCAGTTGGTTGGCTCCGAGTGCAATCGGTCAGATCACGGACGAACATGCAGTCATCCCACGAGAAGACCGCGGGTCATCGCCGCCGTTACACCCTCACCAGAACAACGTGCCCACCCACGAACGCAGGAACGGCGACGGACCGGCGAAACTGTGAGCCGCTCTGCCCGCCATCGACCGATCCGTCCAGCACCCACACTACGACCTCCGGAGCACCTACTCCCCCAATAGCATTCCAGTGAATCCTGCTATTGCTCTAGATTTCGTGCCAATGAATCTCTGCCGCACGTCGCCGACATACGGGCCACGCCGTACCGAAACTCAAACTATGAAGAATCGACCGATGCGGTCTGCCCTTCGCGCCGCAGGGTGCGCGTACGCGGACACCTACCGCAGGGGACCACCGGACTGGTGACCTCGTCGGTGTCGGCGCAACGTGCCCCGACGACGGTGCAGAGCCCAACGGTTGACCGGCCGAGTCGTTCTCTCATTTATTTCACTACCGCCGTCGTCACGGATGCCTGCCCAAGCGGGGCCGCCAGACGCTGGCGCAACTTCACTTCGTGGGCGTCGTCCTTGGACCTCAGAGGTTTGCCGGTCTTGGCCACCCGACGGCCGGCAACAGTCAGCATCGGTCGTGGAATCCCGATCCCCATTACCGGCACGCCTGTCAGGAAGTTCTCCTTGAAGAGAAACATCGAGGCGTCGGACACTTCGTCGTGGGTGAGCGCCGAGGCCACCCACCCGACTTCTGCTCCGATGGCATCCGCGTCTAGAATCGGGCTGCGATAGCCCCCCGCTGTCTTCGCTAGAAGCCAACGCAGAACAGCGTCACGAACCGCCCACTGACGATCGGTAGCTGCACTCACATTTCAGTCCTCCAGATAGATGCCACTAACGCTGCCCTGCACCATAGCCATCGGCAGGAAATACGCAAGCTTCGTGAAATTTACTGCGCGCCTTGCACCTCGGAAGCTCTGACTGCCACTGCAGGAAAATCGGGGTGCACGCTACTGAGACGTAGAGCATCTCCAATAGGAGGTACAACCCGGTGACGATGCTCCAACCGACCCCGCCGTCACGACCCGCCTGTACTTGAGCCGCCCCATATCGGCCGCTGAACTGGACTTATTTCTTTTGTTGGGTATGGTCGAAGCCAGTTCGCGGTTGCCGATTCGGAAAGGACCGACAATGGCTGACAAATCCGCCGTCAAGAGTTCGAAACAGTCTGCACGTACCCTCAAGGAGCGCCGAGCGGAGAAGCGAGAGAGGGCCCTCGAGTCGACCCAATTCGACCGAAAGCGTAAGAGCTGAAGGATAACTGACATCAACACACCACGCCACCCTCTTCACTGCCTGAGGATTGACGATATTGCCCGGGAATACAGCCAAAAAGCCTGACCCGCGCCCACAGCAGAAGGAGCAGCCCGGAAGAGACCGGCTCGGCGTGACGATATCACCGCTGCACTCTTCCGATTTCCTATAGGAGCGAACAAGACTCACACGACCCTGACAAGTTCAATGGAGACACGCCATAAGTTCTCGGTTCGCCCTGCGTGTGACCACCTGATCGGGGGGCCAACTTCCGGCCTCTGGCATGTCGTCCCGGCCGGGAGCGGCCGGGACGACATGTTTCCCAAGAAGTCAGGCTGAGCGAGACAAGAGCAACTCACACAACATCCGGCGAGATCACTGTCTCCTGTGCCGACCCTCAGGGTCGGCACAGCAGTGCCGGACCGTCGAGAAACTATGAAACAGAAATGAATCGTCCGGGACTCGTCACCCGACGGCCTGACCCGACCTCACTGTCGTCGAGGAAACGCCAGGCAACGTTGCGGGTCATCCTGCTGCCGTTGGATATCGCCGAAAGCGCCGACCCGGTCCCGGTTCCCGCGGTCGACTATGTCGAACCGTTCCTGCCTGCCCGCATCAGCGCCCCCACCACCACCGGAGACGATGGACCCCACGCACAGTTGCTGGCGTTCCGACACATCGTCGACCGCAGCAGTCCACCGATAACCTTCGGCATCGCACTCGATAACCAGCGCGCGCCTGACAGCCCGCAACGCCCGTACGTCGGCCCACCGGCAACGTGCC
Organism: Rhodococcus sp. G6(2025); assembly: GCF_058628105.1. Taxonomy (NCBI): domain Bacteria; kingdom Bacillati; phylum Actinomycetota; class Actinomycetes; order Mycobacteriales; family Nocardiaceae; genus Rhodococcus; species Rhodococcus sp. G6(2025). The sequence continues at coordinate 3,758,112 of NZ_CP179750.1, read as the reverse complement.
TGTCACTGTGGGAGGTTCCTGGCAACGGACTCGTATTGGCCTGCGAGGAACTTGCCCCCGACCGCACCGGCGGTCTGATCGACCGACATCATGACCCGCTCCGCGGCGACGGTAGCCCCGAATTCTGGACCGCCATCGAAGCATTTCTTCGACCCTTCGGACTGACGCCCGAGGCGAGCCCGATCGACGTATTCCCGCGACTGGACACCCGACTGCCCAGATCCGAGGTCTACCGACGGCTGCGCAGCCTGACAATGCACAGCCCTCCCCGGACCGATCGCGACACCGTCGAGGGCCTGGTCATCGAGGTCCACACCGACGGGGTCGATACGGTACGGCGACTGGTTCGACGAACCGAGCACCACACCCTGCACGGAAGCCGCGTCCCCCTCCTACCGTGGACTATTACGCTGGCACCGGGCCCCGCTCACCGACAGGCCGTGGCGTCCGGGGTCAGGGATCGCGATTCGCGAGGACGCCCGCGTCCTCGCCGTCGACCTCGGCGCCACCGCTACCAGTCCCGACTACCTCGATCGGGGCACCCGTAACATGCTCTACGGCCTCATCGGCTGGGTCGCCCTCCGCGCCCAGCACTCGGCGGACCACCGCCGCGTACTATCGCTCCTGCGCAACCGCCGCCACCTGTGCGAACGCGGCGGGCTCGCGGGCCTCGGCGACATCGCGGCGGCCCGCACACGGATGATCGAGACACGGCTTCTGCAAACACATCTCACCAGTGCACATCGATGCCCGCCACGGATCGCATCGACACACCTTCGATCAACGCTGGTCCACCGCACCGCCGACGAGATCGCTCTCCTACATACCGATCTCGGTAAGCTGTGTGACAGTGCTGAAAGCAGTCTCCTGCACCACGCTGCCGCCTCCGCCCGAGACCGGCGGTCCACGCTCGTTGCGGTCGCGGCCGCCGGTGCGCTGTTCGCGACGTCGCTTCACGCGGCCGGCGCGGCATCGCTGGAGGATTTACAGCGCTGGGGGCTCACCGTGGCGGTTGTCACCGCGATCGGCGCTGTCGCCCTACTCGAGGGTGTCGCACGTCGTCGCCCCTCCGGGACACTGACGATACCGAGACCGGTCTCGCCGCCGCTGGCCTCGCCCGCCGTGAAGCCTGTCAAGGATCTCGAACGTCGACGGCGCGAATCTTCCCATTCGAGACGGACCTGTGGCGCACAGCTCCGCCTCGCCGCGAAATGACGCCTACTCTGCGAGAGTGCCTAGAGGCCAACAACCTTTCCGACTTCGGACCGTCCATCTCACCGCCGGTGATGGCGAGTCGGTCGTCCCGTCCAGAATCAGAATAGACCCGACCTTCAGGACACCTGCACGGGGCACGATGGCGACCGAGAGGTTCCGGCGCGACACTCGCGGCTGTTTCTTTCCGCCACGAGCAGGGACTGCCATTCGCAAACTGCTGCCATTTTCAACCGAGCGGCTCGGTGCGCCGGCCGGGCACTTATTCGGCCAGCACGGGCCAGCACTGCCGTCACCGATCTCCCGGAACCCGGACCGCGGGAATCAGCTCAGCGGGGACCTGAAGACACGGGCACGGCCCAAGCGCTCCCCTGCTCGCGATCGAGCACCGTGACCGCCTTGTTCTTCAGCCCGAAGATGTAGACCAGCAAGCTGACCCCGATCACTACCGTCACATAGAAGATGAACCAACCGACGTGACCGGCCGACTTTGACGCCTGGAAAAGCACCGGCGCCGTACCGCCGAAGATGGAGTTCGCGAGCGCATATCCCAGGCCCACACCCAAGGCACGGATGTCGGCGGGGAACAGCTCCGCCTTCACGATCGCGTTGATCGAGGTATACCCGGTGAGGATGACGTAGCCGACCGCGACCAGCGCGAACGCCATCAGCGGCGAGGTGGTCTGCGGAAGGAAGGTGAGCAGCACATAGGTGTAGAGGACACCACCCACACCGAAGAAGATCAGCAGCGGCTTGCGCCCGACGCGGTCGCTGACGAGGCCGCCGATCGGCTGCAGCAGCAACAGAAAGATCAACCCCAGCAGGTTGATCCACGTTGCCGTCAGCGCATTGTCGGCCCCGAAGGTGGATTTCACAATCGCCGGCGCGTTGACACTGTAGGTGTAGAACGCGACCGTGCCACCCGCGGTAATGAGGAACACCAGCAGCAGCGGACGCCAGTGTTTGGTGAACAACGCCGTCAAGGAACCCGCCGTCCGGTCCTCACCCGCACGGATGGCCTTCAGATGCGACTCGCTGAGCGACTCGTCCATCGAACGCCGAATCCACAGCACGACCAGTGCGGCTATGCCGCCGATGAAGAAGCCGATCCGCCATCCCCAATCCTCCAACGCCTCGACATCGAGGACGCTGAGCGCGATCAGGAGCGTGAACTGCGCGAGCACGTGGCCGCCCACGAGGGTCACGTACTGGAAAGACGACAAGAAGCCGCGCCGGTTCGCGGTCGCCGCTTCGGACATGTACGTCGCCGAGGTGCCGTACTCCCCACCCGTGGCGAATCCCTGCACAAGCCGAGCGAGGACCAAAACCACCGCCGCCCAATACCCGATGATTTCGCGCGTCGGCATGACCGCCACCACGAAGGAGCACGATGACATGATGGTGATGCTGAGCATCAGGGCGGACTTGCGGCCACGACGGTCGGCGAACCGGCCGAAGAACCAGGACCCCACCGGTCGCATGACGAAGGTGACCGCGAAGATCGCGTAGATGTAGAGCGTGGAGTTGGCGTCGTTCTCGTCGAAGAACTGCGCCTCGAAGTACGTGGCGAAGACCGTGTAGATGTACACGTCGTACCACTCGACGAGGTTTCCTGCCGAGCCCTTCATCGTGTTGAGCACCGCCCGCCGGGTGCTCGTCGGAGCGCGGGTTGGACTGGACGGAGTCGCGTCATCGCTCATCCGTAGACGATAACGGATCGACCTCCCACGCCTGGGCGAGTCGCCCTAGGGGCGGTCTCAATTCGGTCCCGGTTCGTCACCACGCAGTCAGGGCACCGAAGGATCAGCGAACAACACCCGGCGCAAGCCCTGGCAGGCGGCGATCACGGTCGTCGGCATAGACAGGAAGACTGTCCCACCTGAATCGGCAATTCTTCCCTGCGAAGCAGACGACGAATCTCAGCCCAATCTTCCACATCCTTCGTCTCTCCCGACTCGACTCGCGTCAAGATCAGTGCGCAGGGGGTCAAAACTGAGAGTACGGCGCATTCAAGCGGTGGTCGCAACACTGTCGGTTCACGGTGCCAGAATCTCGGGCAGAACCTGTGCCGGTGTTCGCCAGTCGAGGTTCTCGCGTGTCGGTTGTTCAGACACTCACAGCGTGTTCGTTCGTGCCGACCACGGACCCGCCCTGCACGTGTCGAGCGTGGCGCGGCAGGCGTTCATCGCCGTACCGTGCGGTTGTTCGACAGTGCTGCCCTCTTCCAAGGGACAGAGACCGGATGTCGGCCCAGGGACCGCCACATGGAATTTGTCGCGGTAGCTGGCCGCGAAGTGGCGGTGCGCGGGTGGAGAGCACGCAGCGAGAACTCGACATTGCGGAACACCGTGCGGCGTGCCAGCGCCATCAGGACCGCCATGCCGGTCACGGCCATCCACATCGGCAGCGGGTAGAGAGCGAGACGCTCCCCCAGGCCGAAATGGAGCGCCTGTCCCAGCATGAGGCCGGCGCCGACTAGGCCCACGAGTGCGCACAGGGCCGACCACAGAGCGACCAGCCGCTTCTCATTCCACATATGCCAGGCGATGAGCACGAGCACCACGTGGCGCGCCACGAAGCCCGGCAACACGGCCGACCAGTGGATGATCGTTCCATCGTTCGCCGGAAACAGTCCGGTGGCAGCGGTGCTGACCGCGATGATCACGGCAAGCGAGAGTATCCACTTCTTCTCCCGGCCACTTCTTATGTGCTGATGAAGAAACAGTGCACCGAGGAGGGTGAGCACCCCGAGCGCGACGAACGTCGAATTCATGACGTCGTGCATCGGTGAGCAGGATCCGACTTCGCAGGTCGTCACGCCCAGGGAGCTGATCGAGTCCTGCGCGTAGCTGTAAGGCGTGCTCCACGCCGCCGCGGTGAACACCTCCGCCAACAAGTAGGCGAACGAAAGTACCCAGGCCGTGCCAGCTGCTGCGTGGCGAAGATTGTGGGTTCTCGGTGATGTTCCGGCGCGGTGTGGATTGCTGATGGTGCATTCTCTCCGTCGAACGAGATGTGTCGAGCGAGGCCGGAACGGACCGGCCCGGATGATATCCGTAACTCTACTGCCCGACCCTGAGGATGCTGTCCGAAATGTCTGTATGTGGTCACAGGATGGCCTTGAATTCGAGATCCGGTCAGCCTCCGCTGTGAATCCAGTGGCAGTTGCCGGGGATCCGCTCTCGGCTCGGCTCGGACATTCCCTTGCAGTCACCAACCCTCGGACACGGGCATTGCGCAGTTCGAGGCATCGCGGCGAGTTCCACCCCGCAACTGACACCGGGTGAGAAGGCAAAGGGAAGCCGCCGGCACCTTCCCCGGCGTCAGCGGCTCCTCGTCCCTTCCGGGAACGCTACGCAATGTGGGTCTTACCCGGTCAGGGGCGACAGTGACGCCATATCGCCTCTCGGCAAGTGGTCGCTCGCAGCGACTTTTCTGGTGTGGTACCCGGGGTATGGGCGCCACCGTCATAGCCTTCAACAGCGGCCTTACCGGTGGTATTCCGACGCGGGCGTGTCCGCCGAGACGACGGGCCTGCGGGGCGCCACCGTGGTCAGTGGGTGTCCTCCGCTGCGATCGCTTCAGCAGGTCTGCGCCGTTGTTGCTGACGTCGTTGACGGCCTTGGACACCGGGTACATGTCCGAGGCTGTCCGTCGGGTCCAGCCAGTCCGCCCAGTTCTCCGGGGCCACGCTCATCGGCATACGGTCCCACGCCGTCGGCGGCATGGGTGGTGATGACGGGAGAAGGTGACCAGCCAGGCACCCCGGGGGCCGATCCGAGCTCGAACCGAACGAACGAGGTCCACGCATGACCAGGGGGCGACTCTTCCCCATATCGATCACCAGTACTGGCGCGCAATACCCTCAACCATTTGGTTGACCACATTCTTTGTCAGCCCCACCACCACCAGCGCGCCCCACGACAGCGAATGATCTCGCGAAGCTGCAGCCGGGGCGACGGTGTGAGGGCACCGTCTCTATCCGCGTTCACCTCTTCTGCGGCAGCGCCGGGCACGTCCTCGCCACTACTGCTGCGCGTTGGAGGGTGCAACAAAGGTTCGTCCATGGTCTGGGTTCAGCTCACAGTAGGGGCGGGGCTGCCGGGGTGGGGCAGCGTTGCGGTGAGTCCCGTGATCAAGATGTCGAGGCCGCGTTCGAGTTCCGCGGCGCCGTCGTACGACGCCAAGACGGGTGCGAGGCCGCGCAGGAGGGGGAAGTCTCCGATCGGCAGCCGGTGCAGGCCCAAGCGCAGCAGGTCGTCGTGCTCGTCGGGTTTTTCGACGATTTCCTGGAGCTCGTTGAGGACGTGACCGTGGAGGAAGCCGAACAAGGCCCGGTACACGTGCAAGGCATCAGTCGCGGTGAAACCTGCCCGGGTAAGCAGGGTGAGGATGTTCTCGAGCGGGCGCAGTGTTCCCAGGGGGCGCAGCCCAAGCGGGGTCGACAGGGGTCGTGTGACCAGGAGCGGGACCACGTGGGGATGGTCGAGCGCCAACCGGCGGAAGCCCCGGGCGACCTCCCGGAGTTGGGTTGCCCAGTCGCCGTCGTCGGTGTCGACCTCGAGTTGTTCGAGGACGCGCTCGACGACGGCGTCGACGAGCGCGGCCTTGTTCGGGGCGTGACGGTAGAGGGTCATCGGGTCGCGGCCCAGGGCTTTGCCGAGGCGACGCATGGACAGTGCGTCGATTCCGTCGCGGTCGATGATCTCGAGTGCAGCCGTCAGGATTCGCTGTCGGGTGATCGGGCCGCTGTCCGGAACCTGACCGTTGCCGGAGCGGGTCGTGCGATCAGCGGGGGCCTTGGCCATCAGAAACACTTCCTTCTTCGCTTTCAACTGTAGGCCTTTGCCGTAGGGCTTGGTAGTAGACCTACAGTGTTGACACATCGGATATTGGTGCCGGTGATCAGCGGCGTCGGGTCGACCTACTGACCCGGCCGTGAGGCCGCACCGGACGGGGCACCACCAGGTTCCGGACGGGGGCTCGTCGGGAACCTGAGCACACCATGGCCATCTCCGATATCAAGGACGACGCGGACGTCGAGGCACTCAGCGACGAACTCATTAGCATTCGCCGGGACGTCACCGAGTCGCTCGGCGAGGCCGACGCCGCCTACATCCGCCGCACCATCGGCCTCCAGCGGGTACTCGATGCCGCGGCCCGGTTGGTGATCCACGGCAGCAGGACCACCACCGGGTGGGTTCTCGGGACGACGGCTCTCGCGGTGGCCAAGAGCGTCGAGAACATGGAGATCGGCCACAACGTCTCCCACGGCCAATAGGACTGGATGAACGATCCCGAAATCCACTCCACCACCTGGGAATGGGACATGGCCGGCCTGTCATCACAGTGGCGCTACTCCCACAACTACCGCCACCACGTGTTCAGCAACGTCGTCGGAATGGACGAGGACCTCGGCTACGGGGTCATCCGCATCACCCGCGACCAACCCTGGAAACCGGAACATCTGCTGCAACCGCTGCGGAACCTGCTGCTGGCGGCCATGTTCGAATGGGGCATCGCCCTCCACGACCTGTATTCCGAGCAGACCCGGGCCGGCACCGCCGCCGAGAAATCCGCCCAGACCCGCGCGCTGCTCGGGAAGATTGCCCGCCAGACCGGCAAGGACTACCTGCTCTTCCCCGCCCTCAGCGGACGACGTTGGCGACGGACGCTGACGGCGAACCTGACCGCGAACCTGCTGCGGAGCGTATGGGCGTACGTGGTGATCTTCTGCGGGCACTTCCCCGACGGCGCCGAGAAGTTCACCCTCGCCGAAATCGAGAACGAAACGCGGGCGGAATGGTATCTGCGGCAGATGCTCGGCGCGGCCAACTTCCGGGCCGGCCCGGTGCTGGCGTTCCTCAGCGGCAACCACTGCTACCAGATCGAGCATCACCTGTTCCCCGACCTCCCCAGCAACCGCTACGCGGAAATCTCCACCAAGGTGCAAGCACTGTGCGAGAAATACGACCTGCCATACACCACCGGCTCCCTGGCCGGGAAGTACCTGCAGACACTGCACACCATCCTCAAACTCGCACTGCCCGAACGGTTTCTGCGCGCGACCGTCGACGACGCCCCCGAGACGGCCTCCGAACTGAAATTCCGCACCGTGCGTGAGCCGATCGAATCGACCCCGGCTTCCCGCATCGGGCTCCGGACAGCCCTACGAGCCCTGCCCACTCACCGTCGCACCCGCCGACGGTCGACACCACCAACATCGGACGATCGCCATGCCTGACACCACACCTTCCCCGGCACACGCCGCCACCTCCTCGCCGGCGTCGCACGACAACTCGTCCTCTACCGCAGGACGGGTGGCCCAGAACAGCTTCTTCGAACGATTCGCCCGCGCAGGGTTCGTCGTGAGCGGCATCGTGCACCTGATCATCGGCTACATCGCGATCCGGCTCGCCCTCGGCGACGCAGCCGGCACCGCCGACCGAGCCCGATAAGGCCTCGGGACTCGACGGCGCCTTCAAAACCGTCAGCGCCCAACCCTACGGAGCGGCCCTCCTCATCGCGGCCGGCCTCGGCATCATCACCTACGGCCTCTACAGCTTCGCCATGGCCCGCTACGCCAAGATGTAGTCGGACACAGCCGCAGCAAGCCGGCGCGCGAGGCGCCTGCCGCGCTCGACAACCAGCCCGCCGCGAAGACCTTCGACGTGCCTTGTCACAGTCGCCGCTCCAAATTTGTGGAGTCTCGTCTCGGGTCGTCCCGACAGGTACGACGCGGCCTAGGTATGACTAGGTGAATGTCGGTGTTCTCTGAGCGTCTCGCCGACGACTCTGAAGAGTGAACCCGCCGCGCCGGCGGTGATGCGTGGCCGCCCGGGCCGCCTGGACCGCCTATGCAGCGAAAGGACTCTCCGTGCCAACTGACACCTCTGCGGTAGCCGGACGGGACCCTTCGGACAACGCGGACGCACTGTTACTGTCCGCCGCGGCAACACTCCTGGCCAAACAGTATGGTTGCAGCCAGGACGCCGCCTTTGATGCTCTCCTCGACATTGCCCGCCGCAACCACGCCAGCGTAGCCAACGCAGCCGAGCACGTCCTGTCCCGGCAATCGACCGTTGACGGCCGGAGAGAGCAGCAGGAACCCCGCCTTGCGGCCCGTCCGCGCCGTGCGGGTCCCACGACGCCGGCGGTGTTCAAATGAACAAGATGCCGCATTCGCCGCCCCTCGACGATCCCGCCACGCGCAGGGACAACGTCCCCCGCGATTCCGGTGACTGGCAGGCGCGTGCCGCGTGCCTTGGAAACGATTGGGCAGTGTTCTTCTCACCCGACGCCGAACGCGGCCACGCCCGCGACCGGCGCGAAGCGCAGGCCCGGCAGATCTGCCTGCCCTGCCCCGTGCTCGAGCAGTGCCGCGATCACGCGCTCGCTGTGGGTGAACCCTATGGTGTGTGGGGTGGTATGACGGAAGCGGACCGACGAAGGCACACCAAGCGACTCCGCCGCGGTGAGCGCCGACCACTCGGTTCCCAGCACCCGCGGCCCGTGAGCGCCGGTCCCGCCAATGCGACGGTCGACATTGACTCTTCAGCGACCGACCGTTCGCAGACCGGTGGGGCGTTGAGGGGTCGCCCCACCGGCACGATCACGGTGTTCTAGCTCAGACAGCCGGGATCTCCGCCTGCGTTGAAGTGTCGCACTTCCCCTTTCAGCCGGAATCGGTTCCGAAGCGGGATTGAGCCATACCGTGGTCACAGACGGTGACGTCGCCGAACTCTGATCGAAGGCACAGCGGCGGGCTGAAGGTTTGAGACACGGTTCGACGAGACCGATCCAGCGACGGGTTCAAGCTAAGCAAGCGAAACCGGTCACGAACCTTCGAGAGCCGACAATCAACCCGGAGGATGCCGGTGAAGTCCCGTCCGGCACCCAGCTAGAAGTCGACCCCGTGGCCATCGAGCCACCGCGCGGGGGTGAACCACGGTGTATCGAGGTGATACTCCTTGTCGAGTGCGTCCAATATCGAATGCGCGTCCGCCCCCCGGTAACTTTCATACATCCGAACATTGAGTCCTGAACGCTTTTTCACAGCATCGAACATGATGCCGTGGCGGAATAACACCGTCGCGGAAGGACAAACTACGATATTGCCACCGCGGTCGGCCGCCTCTCCGTCCACAACGTCCACGCACAACACCATGCGGGGATCTGTCGAGAGCACAACGAGCAGCAGATCCAGATCATGGGGGTTCGTTACCCCGTGCCATGGCCTTCTCCCCTCCCCACCGCCGGCCACTACACAGTCGAGGGCCCGCCGCCACGGCCGCCCTTCGACGATATGCAAGCGGCCACCGGACCTCAGAGGCGGAAGCGGACAGTCCCCCGCCGACCCGGATTCGGAGTGGTGCGTCGTTCCGTGTTCGGTCGTCATACTCCCGGCGTGCCCGTGGGCATCCGTTCCGAAACATCGGAATTCCCCCGCTGGCCGGCTCCGCGAAGGCCTCCACTGAGCCCCGTCCCCACCCTCGCCGTGAACTTCTTCGCGTCGCCGCGCCCGTACGATTCCGTTCGCGGCGAGTCGGAAGCTATCGAATGCGAGTCACCATCTCTGGGGACCCAAGTCACGCTGCCCGCGGCTGATCTGGGGGGCGGCGGATATCGCGCTCCCAGGCCCCGACTACTCCCAACACCCGCCATGGATGCGAGGGGGATCCGTAGGGATACGACGTACTTTCCGCCAAAAATTCCGCCCGATTTGTCATTCTTTGTGCATACAGTGGAGTAGAGTATTTCGACCGAGGCGGGCATTGCCTACTGGACGTGGAGTGGGCGCATAAGAGGGACAAAGGCATTGAAATGGCGCGCCAAACCACTGCAAAACCAATCGCCGTCGGATTGGCCACAGCGTTGTGCAAGATTCGCGACGTGGCTTGAAACCGATCTTGACGCTCAGATCCGCATCGGCAAGCTGGCCTCCAGCGTCGACAGCGTCCGACGGCCGGCCGGTGGTCGACTCAGATCTTGGTCCTCCATCGCATCCCGCCAGCGATCCTCGGCGGTCGCTGGCAGTCCTTCGTCGATGGCCGGTTCCTGAGAGTCGACATCTCCCCTTCCGGGACCCAATCCATCGCCATACCGACAACCGCGCTCGGCGATGTCGATACCGGGATGTGGATCGGTTGCGTCGCTAGTACCTGCTATTGGCGATAGATCTCCACATGGGCGTTGGTGATCACGCCGACATTCAACGAGGGGGCACCCCAATTCGTGCCGCAAGCCCCGGTGGCCTGACCTGTCGGCACAAATGAGCGAGTGGACTGGCTGAAGGGCCCTACCGCATAGAACGGAAAGGCGTTGGGAATGCCGTGAAGGCCCCAACAGTCGACGATCAGCGCGTACTCCCTACCAGCGGGCGCACCGGTGTCGTGGCAGGTTGCCGTCGCACTGAAGGCATCCCGCTGGATGACGCAAGCTTGGGGGTCCGCATGGGCGGTGCCGGACCCGATGATCGCTGCGACGGCAAGCCCCGATACGAGGGCGGCCGTGACGCGTGCTGCAGCGACGATTGCTCTCTTCATGGAGATCCTTTCAGTAGCAATATGTCTGGTTCCGGGCAGTCCCGGTGGCCCGTCCGATGACCGACAGCCCGCTCATCGTGCAAGGTGATACAACGTTGCTGTTCTTGTACGAATCCACTGGGCCCGGACGAGGGTCGATGCGAAGAGTGACTACGGATATGCCACGGATGTTGTCCGGCGTCGAGTGGCCGGATTCGGAAGGTCTAGGGCCGAGGAGCGAGCAGGCGTCGTTGACCATCGACCTCGCTGCCGACTGCACCCGGCCCCGTTCAGAAAACTTTCAGCATCCCAGGCGACCAAATCGGTGACGATTCCAGACGAACCCATCGTTCTCGCTCCTTGTGGTCGTTATCTAGTCTTGGCACCTTGATCGTCCGGACCGACTGGTCTGTTACGTTTTCGAATTCCTCAGCCGAGCACGGGCGCGGAATGCACACGTCGGCGAGCAAGCCGTAGGACCGGTGTGATTGTGACGACCTGGACCACGGTGTTCAGTCCCGGTTGCCGATCCATGACCGGACGAATTCGGGAGCGGGTCATGGCAGAGGGCGCTGGCCGCTCCCGATTCGTTGCTTCCGCACAACTGAACTCATTCTCCGAAATCCCTGCCAACCCCGGCACCGTGTAGATGCACTATTGCGGTGCGGGCGGATGCCTACTGCCCTCAGTAGTCTGCGAGTTCGATGACGAGTGGAATGCCGGTGTCGAACCAATAGCGGTGCAGATCCTTGATCTTGGCCCGGGAGGGTCGCCCGCGAAGATGCAGCCGGCACTCGCCGAAGTCAATGAGGTGAACCGTCTCGCAGATCGCGTCTCTTGCCTGCTGCAGTTCGGTCGGGTCGCTGATCTCTCGCGCGACGCCAGCAAATGTTCGGCGTCGCAGTCGCAGGTGAACCTTCGGGTTGCCGCGGATGTTCCACACCCAGGATGAAACGGCCAGAGGTCGCTCGATAGCCAGGGTGGGTGGGCGAAGCATCACCACGTACACCTTGTCTTGGCGCCGGATGGCGCGAACGTAGTTGCGGCGCTGCTTGCCGCTCTTGCGCCCCGTGGTGGTGAGGACTCCGTGCCCGGGTGGTGTCGAGACAGCGAAGACCCACAGCATGATCTTGCTCAGGATGCGTCCGCCCCTGGCCGATTGCAGCAGCTGCCTGTGCTTCGGTGCTTGGCTTGTGGCCGCGTCCCGGATGGCGGCGGCACAGACGGTCACCGCCTTGTCACCCGATGCGGAACCGTTACTTGGGGCTTCTGCCATCTTGAGCCTTCTCGTGTCTCCGCGCAGTCGGTGCTGACCAGCATCGCAGATCGTCCTTGCCGCTCGCAGCTAATACGTGCGCGAGCCGGACGACCCACGGACTGGTACGTCTGAGGACGTTCGTGCTCATCGCGAACCGGTCAACGATGCAGTTACCGTTCCGGTTGGCAAAGCGATGTGGTGGACTCGATGCACTTCGAGGCGGCTGACAACTACGGTGAGGCGCGGCCGCAGATGTGATTCAGCCCGCCTGTTTCAGGTCGCCGTAATAAGTGTGCGCCTTGGCAGCGAGCAACCACAGCGGGTCTTCGGTGCCCTCGCGGGCATAGCCCTTGTCCCGGCCGTCTTCGAGGTACTGGGTCCGCACCCAATCCTCCATCGCCTCCGGCGACTGGTCCGGTAGTCGATAGATGACTGCGAGTGCGCCTTTGAGCTGGTCGTCATCGATGGTCATCGCTTGACGCTGTTTACGGAGCCACAACGCCTTCTTGCTCTCACCAGCGCGATGCAGTGAGGTTAGCGATTCTCACTTCCACTTCGAGCAGGAGTGGGCAAACGTTCGATCCGACAAGCTCGGCGCATGTGAAGATTCGTTCATGCGTACCGAGGATCACGACGAGCCCGCAGGTCACAGTCGACCGACGGCTGACGATGGGCCGTTCACGTTGACGGTCGATGGCGAGGTTTTCACTGTGAGACTACGTCCAGAGGAACCAGGCGCCTGCGACTACGACTGGGAATCCGGACCGAACAAAGGGTACGGATTCTCCAGCTTTCAACGCGTGGCCTATTCCGGTATTCAAGACCGAGCGAACACTCCGTCGGCCGCGCTCCAGCCGAACACGATTGACGAGCATCGCGAATCGATCCGCGACTTCCTCGGCCAGATCAATCCCGAGACCGGTTACATCGGCGACTAAGACTCCGCGCACCGTGGCACGCATCCCGCCCCCGCCCGCCGATCCGCCACCGCTCCGACAAGCGACGCGTCCGGACCGCTCACCGACCGTGGCCGCTGGTCGGTGCGGGGCTGTGCGGCGATCCGATCATCTGGCCCGACCCCAGCCCCGGCTCGCCGACTGGTGGGACCGAGTACTCGGCCGGCCCGCGACCAGGACCCGCGGACCTGCTCGCATGTGTGGAATCCGTGCGGTCCTATGTCGGCTCGGCGGAAAGTACGGTCATCGCGGGCGCAGTGTGTTCTGCTGAGACCACACAGAAGCCGGGAGGTGCGGTGTGCGAGCTGGGTTCGGTGGTCTGGCGCCGATGAGCCCAACCGAGGCGATGTTCGTGCTCTTCGAGTCGCCGTCGCACCCGATGCACGTGGCCACCCTGACCCTGTTCGATCCCCCGGACGGCACAGCACCCGATGCCCACGCCTCCGACATGGTCGAGCGCCTGCGCGCCCACACCGAGGCCGGCGAATTGTTCCGCAAACGCCCTGTCCGCCGACTGCACGGGTATCCGTGGTGGCGGCTCGAGAAGCACGTCGATCTCGGATATCACGTGCGGCATACCGCCGTTCCCGGCGACGGCACCATGGCCGAATTGCTGTCGCTGGTCTCGCAGATGCACTCGATGCCGCTCGATCCGCAGCACCCGATGTGGGAGATGCACGTCATCGAGGGACTGACCGATGGGCGCACCGCTGTATACACGAAATTCCATCTGTCGCTGACCGACGGCGCCTCGGGGATGAGGCTGCTGCACCGCACGCTCTCGGTCGACCCGGACCTCCGGAACTCCCCCGCGCCGTGGAGCCCGTCGGTCGCGGCCCCCACTCGGTATTCCTCCCTCGACCCACGCGGGGTGCTGCGGTCTGGCCTGGGCATCCCGCGGGAGATGGCGGCCGCCTTTCCCACCCTGGTCCGTGCCGGCTACCACGGACTGACCGAAGAGCGCCTGACGTTGCCGCTGCAGTCCCCGCCGACGATCTTCAACGCCCCGACCGGCCGTGCCCGCAAGGTCGCCGCCCGGTCCTGGCCCCTGAAACAACTGCGCCGGCTCTCCGCCTGTACCGGTGCCCCGTTGGATGTGATCGTGTTGACCCTGTGCGCGGGCGCGCTCCGCGCATATCTGCTCGAGCAGTACGCACTCCCCGAAGCTTCGTTGACCGCGATGCTCCCCGTCCCGCTCGACCTCGGCGAGGACCCCACCATCGGGCCGGGCGGCAACCGAGGGGTCGGGGCAATGGTGGTGTCCCTGGCCACCGACGAAGACGACCCCCTTGCCCGCCTGGCACGGATCGCCGACTCCGTAGCCCATACCAGCGGGATTGTCGCGGCCCTGAGCCGTACCCAATTTCAACTGGTCAGTGCCATGACGTTGAGTCCGATCATGCTCGACCCGATCCGCCAGGTCCTCGACGACATCCCGCCACCGTTCAACGTGATGATCTCCTACACCCCGGGGCCGACCCGCCCGCGGTACTGGAACGGCGCCCACCTCGACGCCGTCTACCCAATCCCGACCCTCGCGCGTGGCCAGGCGTTGAGCATCACCCTCACCAGCCGATCCGGGCAGCTGCACGTCGCGGTCGTCGGTGACCGGACGGCGGTCCCTCATCTGCATCGGATCATCGGCCACCTCGATACCGCCTTGACCGACCTCGCCACCGCGGCCCGCACAACCCCGCGGTGACACTGGGGACGGCTCGCCGGCACGCATTCGTTTGGGGCATCCGGCCACCGCCCATTGCCTCCGAGGGGTAGGGGGAGCAGTGTGAAACACAGACAAATGACCGGCGACGCCGCGTCGGCGCCGCCCTGAGAAGAAGGGTGCCGATCGTGTTCGCACGCTCAACCACAATTCAAGCGCATCCGTCGTACATCGACGCCGGGATCAAGCACGTACGCGACACCGTGATGCCCGCGCTGGCGGATGTAGAGGGCTGCCTCGGAATGTCTCTGCTCATCGATCGCGGCACGGGCCGGTGCATTGCGACCAGTTCGTGGCGGGACGAGGAATCGCTACGCGCCAGCGAGGGGCAGGTACTGAAGCTACGTGACGTCGCAGCCGAGGTCTTCCACGGCACCACCGAGGTGTCGCGGTGGGACATCGCTGTCATGCATCGCGACCACCATTCGGACCGCGGGGCCTATTGCCGCGTCACGTGGGTCAAGACCGAGTCGGCCCATATGGACCGCGCCGTCGACGTGTGGAAGATGGCAGCACTGCCCAAGATGGAGGAACTCGACGGCTTCTGCAGCGCCAGTCTGATGCTCGACCACGCCGCGGGTCGCGGGGTGTC
This sequence comes from Rhodococcus sp. G6(2025), assembly GCF_058628105.1. NCBI lineage: Bacteria > Bacillati > Actinomycetota > Actinomycetes > Mycobacteriales > Nocardiaceae > Rhodococcus > Rhodococcus sp. G6(2025). The sequence continues at coordinate 3,742,850 of NZ_CP179750.1, read as the reverse complement.
GTCGCTGACATTCGACAGCTCCGAGGCAATGGAACGGAACAGGGAACGCATCGACCGCATCCGGGACGAATGGGTTCGCGAGGCGAACGCCGAGGTACTCGATACATGCGAGTTCGAGCTCGCCATCGCGCACCTGCACGTCCCCGAGATGGCGTGAACTGTCGAACTGCCGGAGGGAATCCTGCACTGCAACCATTAGCACTCACCCGCAGCTCGTCAGTGCCACAACCGAACTAATGTTCAGGGGACCACTGCCGAGCAGCGGGTGAAGCTGTCGAGATCACGGCAACTCGGCACCTCACCCAGCCGTCGGCACCCTCGCCGCGGTGACCCGCATTCGCGTCACCCCGGCGGTGGCATCACAGTGTCCCGCCGCGCCCAAGGCGCCACGCACACCCCGGCCCAGGCTTACCCTGGGCCGGAACTGCTGCACCCAATCCCCTCCCCCGCGAGAATCGTCAAGTCAGGTGCCGCCGGGACACCTCGGACCCATAGCGGGCACCGCTGAGGCCGGACAATCGCCCACCACATGATCCCGAAGGCCATGATCCCCACAGGCTCATGGCCTTCGCCGCAGGTTGGCCACGGAATCCATCAGCGCAATGTTGCAACTCACGCCACCGGCATCTGCGCCTGAGCATCATGGAAGGCCCGCTCGAGCTCAGCCGAGATCCGGCCGCGCAGGGACACCTCGTGACCCGCCCCGATCGCCCATTCACGAATCTCCCTGGACGACTTCTTCGCCGGAGCCTTACTCACGGCCGTCCTCTTGACCGGAACCTTCACCGCGACCATCTTCTTCACGGCCTTTTTCTCCGCAGCCGCCTTTGTCGCGATTGTCTTCTTCCCGGCGGTCTTCGTCCCGGCGGTCTTCGTCGCCGGAGCCGTGCGCGCCGCCGCCCTCGTCACAGGAGCCGTCGCCGCGGCGGTGTTTCTCACAGTTGTCTTCTTCGCGGCCGTCTTCTTTACCGGCGCCGTTTTTGCCTGAACCTTCTTCGCCTGAGCGTCATGGAAGGCTCGCTCGAGCTCGGCCGGAATCCGGCCGCGCAAGGACACCTCGTGACCCGCCCCGATCGCCCACTCACGAATCTCCCTGGACGACTTCTTCGCCGGAGCCTTACTCACGGCCGTCCTCTTGACCGGAACCTTCACCGCGACCACCTTCTTCACGGCCTTTTTCTCCGCAACCGCCTTTGTCGCGACTATCTTCTTCGCTGTGTTCTTCGCAGCCGTCTTCGTCGCGGCTGTCTTCTTGCCGGCCGTTTTCGTCGCAGCTGTCTTCTTCACGGCCGTCTTCGTTGCAGCTGTCTTCTTCACGGCCGTCTTCGTTGCGGCTGTCTTCGTTGCGGCCGTCTTCGTTGCGGCCGTCTTCTTTACCGGCGCCGTTTTTGTCGAAACCTTCTTCGCCTGAACGTCGTGGAAGGCCTGCTCCACCTCGGCCGGAATCCGGCCACGCAAGGACACCTCGCGGCCCTCCCCGATCGCCCACTCACGAATCTCCCTGGACGAGTTCTTCGCCGGAGCCTTACTCACGGCCGTCCTCTTGACCGCCGCCTTCGGCGCGGCCGTCTTCGTTGCGGCCGTCTTCGTTGCGGCTGTCTTCTTCGCGGCCGTCTTCTTCGCGGCCGTCTTCTTCGCGGCCGTCTTCTTTACCGGCGCCGTTTTTGTCGAAACCTTCTTCGTCTGAGCGTCATGGAAGGCCTGCTCCACCTCGGCCGAGATCCGGCCACGCAAAGACACCTCGCGGCCCTCCCCGATCGCCCACTCACGAATCTCCTTGGTTGTCACTTTCGCCGAACCTTTCGAACCCTTCGGTGATACCGTCATGTGTCTCCTTCTTCGCCCGGGCAACCGTCGAACGCACACAGTAACGGCAGGCGGCTTCTCACGGTAATCAGGAAGCACACCCGAACTGACATTTCAACGTCCCAACCCATCCCCGATCTGGGCGGGTCGACACGATCCTCGTGAAGTTCCACACTCACGACGCACCAAGATTCAGGCAGAACGAGTGCGACTCACTCTGTCAATCAAAAACGTTGGTGAGCCGCAGCGACGATAGGCAAGGTTGGGATTGCGCAACGCGGCCTTGGACCACGGCGATCTCGAACGAGGCTTCAGGGCCGGCAGTTGTCCATTGGACCGCGTCGCTCTGATCCGGGGCAGCGGGTCGAACCGTATCTATCAGGGAGGCAGGCGTATCTGGTTTCCGGAACGAGGCGTGAACCACACAGCCATCCAATTGCGAGCCAGGTAATCCGGTTTCCGTTTCAGCCGTTCGGGAAGTCGGCCTGCTCCTGATCTCTCTCAAAGACCGCTTCCTGGTAGCCGTTGGTGAACAAGATCTGCGACATCTGCCCGAAGCGCAAACCCGCCCGGAGCCGAGGCCGAGTGTCGCCGGCAGTGCTCTCGGCGGGATATGTGCACCCCTGGCGATCGTCGCCGTGCCGAAGAGCATGTCGATCGCCAGTTTTGGAGATCGGTTCTCTGCATCATGTGGTGGACGCTGCCACTGGCCGGGCCGGCGGTCGGGGTTGTCGCCGGTTGGTCCTCACCTGGACAAGGTTCAGGCTCAGGCGAGCCTGAATCAGTAACCATCTACCGCGCCGGAGCCTTGCGCGCGGACAGATACTGCCTGGGCAAGGGTGGAAGAACCTTCCAAGGCCGCGTTCACCCGATCCAGATGACGACCCGATGGGTGGTAGATCACGGAATGCTGGTCGACCTGAGGTCAGACAAGCCCCCGGCGCAGCCCTGCAGTCGGGGACAGTCAGTGCATGGATCGCAGCGGTACGGCTGGGGCTGCGCCTGTTGGCGATGATTTTTCGGCCGCCGCAGGGTCAGTACTTGATATGAGGACACTCGCAATCACCCAGAACATCACCCTCGACGGCTCCATCGAGATGCTCGGCGACTGGTTCGACCCCGCGGACCAGGATCCGCAGCTGCTCGAGGCCACCCGCCGGCAGTCCGAGCACGTGGACGCGATGCTGCTGGGTCGGCAGACGTTCGAGGATTTCCGCGGCTACTGGCCCCAACAGACCGACGACCAGACGGGAATCACCGACGAGCTGAACCAGATCCACAAGTACGTCGTCTCCTCGACCATGACAGACCCCCAGTGGCGGAACTCGACCGTGCTCACCGGCGACTGGATCGCCCGAGTCCGGGAACTCAAAGGGCAGCAGGGCCGCGACATCGTGGTCACAGGCAGCATCACGCTCACCCACGCCCTGATCGTCGCCGGCCTGGTCGACGAGTACCGGTTGTTCGTGTACCCCACCGTCCAGGGTCGGGGGCGCCGGCTGTTCCCCGACGGCTACGAGATGCCGAGGCTGCAGCTGGCGCAGGCCCGCGGCTTCGAAAACGGCGTCTCTCTGCTGCGCTACACCGTCTGAGAACACCACCCCGGGCCACCAACGGACGAACGGTCCCCACCCTCGACCCCCGACGGCAGAACGGGACGCGACGAGCCTCCCTTCCGCCCTTTCGTCTCGAATCATGTACGAGACACCCTCGCCGGCGAAACTAGGCCATCCGGTTCCGCCGTCGTCCGCAAATTGCTCGGATCTTCTGCAGGAGAGCGAGCGCGGCATCGACATCAATAGTGAAAATGTCCTCGCCGTACTGAAGATCGCCTTCGCACCGCCCTTCACGTGAGCGATGCTATGTCCGGCGAGCTGACCCATTCGGCCATGGACCGCGCCGGGGAGGCCCGAGTCAGGGTCTACGGCGATACTGCGGTCTTCACTGCTCGGGTGACGAATACCGCGCACTACGCGGGAAGGCAGTTCGACGCCGACGAATGGACAACGGACGTGTTCGTGAAACGAGATGGTCGTTGGGTGTGCGTGTTGAGCCACATCACCACAGCTGTCCAGCCGTGATCGAACACAGCCGACGGCTTTTCCGCCGGCGGTGGGATCGACGTCGTTCTGATAGTGCGGCCCTGGATCCGCCGGCTGCGGCCCGCAGGGCTGCGTGTGCACATGTACACCGAAGTCACGGTCGCGTGCCAGGCCGGTCGCACTGAACGTAACGGTCGGGCCGTTCTCTTCTTCGGATTCGATGTTTGCCGAAGAACCCACCGGGACAGCGACTTCGTCGTAGGTGAAGGCATTGTCGCCGTCGTCCTCCCCAGGCGACCGGAATGCTCCTCCCTCCACACCGGGCAGCGGTACGGGCGGTGGTCGTCGTCTCGGCAGAGGTGGGGAAACGCAACCCACCCACGATCGGGACTCGACCCTGCGGTTGCCTCGTTCGTCGCTAGAGGGAAGCTACCCACGGCCACCGACACCACCAGGTGGCGCGCAGTTCTCATTGGCGAGTCAAAAGTGCAGAACCGAACCTGCCCGCACGATTGCTCAGGCAAGCTTTGAGCCCAAGAACTTTGAAATCATACGTTTTCGAAGTACTGATAACGGAGGTAAGTAAACTCGACTACCCCGGAATACAGTAGATGCCCGAGCGCTCGCCCATCCCGCAGGTCGACAAGTTCATGCTTCATCCGGCGTGTCGCCCGCCGCTGTCGATTACCGGGGCGATGCCCGGTCCAGCGCCGTAATCTTGTGTGCAGCCACTGTTTCGAAGACCACGACCAGCTATCGATCGTGTTCTCCCGCGGGGTGGCGTCCGTTACGAGGTATAACAGGCGGGTCATCGAGTTGGACGTGAGCTGCTGCTGCGCGCGCTATCACCGAAATCGCGACGCGTAGGAGATCACCGGGCTACACCACCCCTGACAGCCGAATACACGTCGTGTTTCCCACATCGGGTATGGCGGCGAGGGCGAAAGCGAGAGCCTGCCGGGGAAACCGACCGGGTCAGCTTCGGACCGCACTGACTGCAGCGGAGAGCAAGGCCGTTCGTTCGGCTGAAGTGAGGGCCCGTTTGGATCCGTTTATACCCCACCACACCAGAACAGCTGTGGCGTAGCCGATCCCCTGGTCACCGCACCCAGATCCAGACCAACAACATCACCGGCCAATGGCTGGCTACCGCAGCCGGGCTCGGTGTCGCGGCACTCCCCCTCCATATCGGCGACCCCGACCTGACACTGGAGTGGATTCTGGCCGAAGAGGTCACGGTTGCGGAAGTACTGACTGATCGTTCCACGAGAGCTTCAACGCCTTGCGCGTGTTCGGACCACGATCGCCCTACTCCGGTCCATCGCTACCACCCACAGTGGGCTGATCACCAGGACCGGATAGCCCCAGCTCGGCGCCCGCGGAAGCAGTAGGAAACACAACGTTCACGACCTGGCGGGCTAGCCCTCGGAGCGGCGCTCGCGCCAGACGACCAGGTCAGGGCCGAAACCCGACAGCGGTTCATCAAAATGTATGAAGGCCCCGCCTCTGCGTTGTTCCGTTGGCGCATGGCGGGGACGGCCGCGGGCAAGCAGGGTGACTCCCATCACAAGCTCGATCCCGCCCGCCCCGCGAAGTCGACGGGCGCGGGCACCTGATGAAGGGAATGCCATGGGTACGACTCCGAACGGGGCCCATCAGCTCAAACCCGGCCTTAAACAGCGGCACCTGACAATGCTCTCGCTCGGCGGGGTCATCGGTGCCGGCCTGTTCGTGGGGTCGAGTGCGATCATCAACCAGGCTGGCCCGCTCGCCTTTGTCACCTACGGCATCACGGGGCTGATCGTGCTGCTGGTGATGCGGATGCTCGGCGAAATGGCGGCAGCCAAACCATGTTCCGGTTCCTTTACCGACTACGCCCGGATGGCGTGGGGTGAGTGGGCGGGGTTTTCAACCGGGTGGCTGTATTGGTACTTCTGGGTCATCGTCGTCGGATTCGAGGCCGTCGTCGGCGGTCAGATGATCAACAAATGGATTCCGTCGCTGCCGGTGTGGGCTATCGCAGCTGCCCTCATGGTCATCATGACCGCGGTCAACCTGCTCTCGGTGGGCGCGTTCGGTGAGGCCGAGTACTGGTTCGCGAGCATCAAGGTGGTCGCTATCGTCGCTTTCATTGCGGTCGCCGCACTGTTCGTCTTCGGGCTCTGGCCCGGCGCGAGCATCGACTTCTCCAACCTGACCGACCATGGCGGGCTCCTCCCGAACGGGCTGGCCACCCTGTTCATCGGCGTGGTCGTGGTGATCTTCTCCATGACCGGTGTCGAGGTCGTCACCATCGCCGCCGCCGAGTCGGCGGAACCGGCCAAGGCGATCCGCAAGGCCGTCAACTCCGTCGTCTTCCGTATCCTCGCGTTCTTCGTCATCTCCACGTTCCTGATCGCGGTGATCGTGCCGTGGGATTCGGTAGTACCGGGCGAGTCTCCGTTCGTCGCCGCCCTGGACCGGATCGGAATCCCCGGCACAGCGGACCTGCTCAACCTTGTCATCCTGGTGGCGGTGCTGTCGGTCCTCAACTCCGGGCTCTACACCTCCTCCCGGCTGCTGTTCGTCATGGGCGGCCGCGGTGACGCACCGGCGTGGATGACCTCGACCAACAAGCGTGGCGTGCCGGTCAAGGGCATCCTGTCGTGCACCGTCATCGGCTACGGATGCGTGGTCCTTGCGGCAATCTTCCCGGACACGGTGTTCCTGTTCCTGATCAACGCCTCCGGTGCGGTGTTCCTGTTCGTGTACTTCATGATCTGCATCTCCGAGCTGCGCCTGCGTCGACGGTGGGAGAAGGAGAACCCCGGCTCCCTCGAGTTCCGGATGTGGCTCTACCCGGGCCTTCCGATCCTGGTGACGGTGGCCATCGTCGCGGTACTGGTCAGCATGGGTTTCCGGGAAGCCAATCGGGTCGAACTGATGCAGGGAATCGCGGTGTGGGTGGTGCTGACGATCGTCTACTTCGTCAAGAAGAAGACCCGCGCCTCCACACAGGTGGCGCCGGCCGCCCACGACAGCGGACCTGACGCATCCGGGGTGGCCACGGAGAGCATCAGCTCCTGACCTTCGAGGTAGCACCTGAACACCAGATGGGCTGGTCCGTGACGGACCAGCCCATCTGGTGTTCCATTCAGTCGATCAACTCGTCGAGATCGAGTTTCGCTCGCTCGGCACCGGACAGGGCGAGCCAGAACATCGCCGAGCCTTCGGTGGAGGTCGGCTTCAAGCCGGTGAGTTGCTCGACGCGGCGCAGCCGGTAGACGAGGGTCTGCCGGTGGATCTTCAACTCGTCGGCGCTCTTCTGCCACGCGCCATCGTTCCGGAGGAACACGCGCACCGAGGTCACCAGCTCACCCTCGTTGCTCTTGTCGTGAACGATGAGCGGGCCGAGGGTGGTGCGGACCAACCTCCGGGTGTCTTCCATGCTGCGGGGCAGAAACCCGACGTCGTCGATGTCTTCGCCGTAGACATTGACCGTCTGGTCTTGCTCATGAGCGCGGGCCACGGCGAGCTGGGCTTGGCGGGCCGCCTCGGCGACACTCGAATTGGCGGTCAGAGTGCTGCTGACCCCGACCGCACAGTCCGGCGCGAGCTTGGCGCTGATCGTCGCCAGCAGGTCGAGATCGCGGGGCACCACCGCGATGAGTATCGCCGAGCGCGGCAGCAGCAGCGGTGCGTACTGCTGCAGACAGACCTGCCGGTGGATGGTCTCGTGATGAAGTGGGTCGGCGTTCGGGGTACTCCAGCAGGCGACGACCACCCCATTGGTCATGCCGCGGTGGCGCAGTTCGGGCCACACGGCGGCGAAGGTGATGGTTTCGTCGAGAAGGCCGACGAGCAAGTCCGCCCCGGACGCACGGAGACGGTCGCGTTGAGCGGCATCATGTTCGAGTTCGAGGGCAATCAGGCCCCCGAGGTGCTGCAGGAGCGGGCGGTCGTTGACGGGGACCCGGCCGGGGCTGGCCGACAGCACCACTTCTCCTGCCCCCGGGATCGGAATTTCGACGTGGTCGGCCGCAGGATCCGCGTGGCCGCTCCGCTCGTGGAGAGCCAGGCGTCCGCTGACAATGACCTCGCCGCCGGCACCGTGATCGCGGACCTCGAGAGCCCATCCGGTGGTCCCTTCGAGCGCGGAGATCCGGTCCCCGAAGGTGCCGCGTGCGTGCAGGGCCTGCCAGTACACGTCGTACAGGCGGGTGATGGTGGACAGGCGCTGTCGTTCGGATTCGACGGCACTTTCGATGACGGTGCGCGCGAGCGCGACGAATTGCAGGTCGAAACTTGCCGAGAGCACGGGGAATCCGCGACTTTCGGCGACTTCGAGCAGTGCCGGCGTGACATCCGGGGTGCCGGGGCCGCGGGCGATCACCAGGGCGCTGACCTGGCTGTCGATCAGGTGCGCCATCCACTCGGACTGCTCCGTGTCGCCGTGAGGCAGCCCGCCGCCGGTGGTCATGACGAGATCACCGTGTTCGAACCACAACCACGGATCGGGCAGGTCACAGGCATGCGCCCAGGTCACCAGCCTCGCGCCGCCGCTCTCACCGGCGAGATATCGCAGGCCGAGCGATGGGATCGCGGCCAGCTGATCGACGGAGATCATCGGCCTTCACCTCCTCATACAAAAGTACAGCTGCCAGTTATATGTCTGTAAATCCGGAGTATGTCGGGGCTCACACGCTGAGACGACACTGGACTTCGACGCACGAACGAACGAACGGCTGGAGGCTGTAAATGGTGGTCAGTAACGCCCGCGCGGAGCGCGATGTGTCAGGTGCCGCAGACGGTACACCCCTGTGGCGCAAAGACCGAGAGCACACATCCCGGCGGCCCACGCTGCCCGGCAACATCACCGCCGACGTGGCGATCGTCGGTGCCGGGTTCACCGGACTGTGGGCGGCCTACTATCTGCTGCAGGCCGACCCGACGCTGAAAGTAGTTCTGCTCGAACGGGAATACGCCGGTTTCGGCGCCTCGGGACGCAACGGTGGGTGGGCGTCCTCGATCTTCCCGGTGTCGCTCGGCCGCGTCGAACAGCTGTACTCGCATCGCGCCGCCCTGGATCTGCAGGCGGCGATGAACGAAACGGTCAGCGAGATCGGCGACGTCGTCGCGGCCGAGAAGATCGACTGCGAATACTCCCGCGACGGATTCGTCTCCCTCGCCCGCAGCCAGGCGCAATGGGCGCGGGCGAAGGCGACTGTCGATGGCGCCGAGAGGTTCGGCACCCACGGGCAGTGGCAGTTGCTCGATGCCGACGCCGCGCGCGAGAAGGTCAACGCAGCCGGTGCGCTCGGCGGTATCTACACCGAGCACTGCGCCCTGCTGCACCCGGACAAGCTGGTGCGCGGTCTCGCCGGCTGGGTCGAGGAGCGCGGCGGGGTCATCTATGAGGACACCGCGGTCGACGAGATCGGCAAGGGCATCGTCTGGACGCAGCACGGGTCGGTCACCGCATCCGTCGTCATCCGCGCCACCGAAGCGTTCACCCCCGAATTCCCCGAATACCGGCGCAATGTGGCGCCGCTGTACTCGCTCGTCGTCGCGACCGCCCCGCTGCCGGACGAGGTCCGTCTGGAACTCGGCCTCGACGGCCGAACCGCGTTCAACGACATGCGGAACCTGCGGATCTACGCCCACCCGACCAACGACGGCCGCCTCGTCTTCGGCGGGCGCGGGGCGCCGTACCACTTCCGGTCCAAGGTCCACCCGTCGTTCGACGTCGACGAGAAGATTCACGAGAAGATCATCGACACGATGCACGAGTTCTTCCCGACACTGAAGGACGTACCGATCACCCACCGGTGGGGCGGCCCACTCGGTGTTCCGCGCGACTGGTTCCCCTCGGTTGGTTACGACCAGAACAACAAAATGGCCTGGGCCGGACCGTATGTCGGCGACGGGGTCGCCACCAGCAACCTCGCCGGCCGCATCCTGCGCAACCTCATCCTCGACAAACGCGACGACCTGAACTCACTCCCGGTGGTCAACCACCACTCCCCCAAATGGGAGGTCGAACCCTTCCGATGGTTCGGGGTCAACGCCGGACTGCGAGCCGCCGCGACCGCGGACCTCGAAGAGCGCGTCACCAACAAACCGTCCAAGGTGTCCGCGCTGCTGGAAAAGCTCACCGGCGCCCACTGACATCCCCTCGACCGATTCCTGGAGACATCGAACATGGCTTCACTGATCCACCTGCCCTCCACCGTCGTGAACGGTGAGCTGACCCCCGCCGGCCAGCGACCCGGCGCCGACAGCGGCGACCCGCAGCTGCGCACCCTGCCCGTCGACGGCGGCACCGACGCCCAGATCGGAATCTGGGAATGCCAGCCCGGCGGCTGGCCTGTCGTCGACCGACCCAACACCGAAACCTGCTTCATCATCGAAGGCAAGGCCACACTCACCGACGACGAGACCGGCATCAAGGTCGAGATCTCGGCCGGCGATTTCGTGGTCCTGCCTCCGGGATGGTCCGGACGCTGGGACGTCACCGAAACCGTCCGCAAGGCATACACCATCTTCTGATGCCGATCGTGCCGCTTTCCCGACGAGACCACCAGCTTCTTCTCATTCGACAGGACCCCACTTCATGACACACAGCGACAGCACCCTTCGGGCGATCCCACACTGGTTCGACAACAAAACGTTCACGGGCACGAGCGGCAACACCGCTCCGGTGACGAACCCGGCGACCGGTGCCGTCACCGGTCAGGTCGCCCTCGCCAGCGTCGAGGACGCCCGCGCCGTCATCGACGCCGCCGCCGCCGCGTTCCCCGCCTGGCGCGACACCTCCCTCGCCAAGCGCACCCAGGTGATCTTCACATTCCGGGAACTGCTCAACGCCCGCAAGGGCGAACTCGCCGAAATCATCACCGCCGAGCACGGCAAGGTCGTCTCCGACGCCCTCGGCGAAGTCAGCCGCGGCCAGGAAGTCGTCGAATTCGCCTGCGGCATCGCCCACCTGCTCAAAGGCGGCATGACCGAAAACGCCTCCACCAACATCGACGTCTCCTCCCTCCGCCAACCCGTCGGCCCGGTCGGCATCATCTCCCCGTTCAACTTCCCCGCCATGGTCCCGATGTGGTTCTTCCCCATCGCCATCGCCGCCGGCAACACCGTCGTCCTCAAACCGTCCGAGAAGGACCCCACCGCCGCGATCTGGATGGCCGAACTCTGGGCCGAAGCCGGACTCCCGGCCGGGGTCTTCAACGTCCTGCAGGGCGACAAGACCGCCGTCGACGAACTCCTCACCCACCCCGCCATCAAGGCCATCAGCTTCGTCGGCTCCACCCCCATCGCCCAGTACGTCTACGCCACCGGCACCGCCCACGGCAAACGCGTCCAAGCATTGGGTGGGGCGAAGAACCACGCCATCGTCCTGCCGGACGCCGACCTCGACCTCGCCGCCGACGCCATGGTCAACGCCGGCTTCGGGTCCGCCGGGGAACGCTGCATGGCCATCAGTGCCCTGGTCGCGGTCGGCGACATCGCCGACGAACTTGTCGCCAAGATCAAGGACCGCACCGACACGTTGAAGATCGGCGACGGCACCCAGGATTCCGACATGGGACCGCTGGTGACCAAGGTGCACCGCGACAAGGTCGCCTCCTACATCGACGCCGGCGAAAACGACGGCGCCACCATCGTCGTCGACGGGCGCACCGTGCAGGCAAACGGCGGCAAGGACGGATTCTGGCTCGGACCCACCCTCATCGACCACGTCACCACCGACATGAGCGTCTACACCGACGAAATCTTCGGACCCGTCCTCTCCGTCATCCGCGTCGACTCCTACGACGAGGCCCTGGAACTGGTGAACTCGAGCCAGTTCGGCAACGGCACCGCCATCTTCACCAACGACGGCGGCGCCGCCCGACGGTTCCAGAACGAGGTCGAGGTCGGCATGGTCGGCATCAACGTCCCCATCCCCGTCCCCATGGCGTACTACTCCTTCGGCGGCTGGAAGAACTCCCTGTTCGGCGACACCCACGCCCACGGCACCGAAGGCGTCCACTTCTTCACCCGCGGCAAGGTCGTCACCACCCGCTGGCTCGACCCCAGCCACGGCGGACTCAACCTCGGCTTCCCCCAGAACAACTAGCCCCTTTCCATGAGGCTTTCGTAGACGGAGAGCCCACCAATCACCTGTGCGGGGTGCGGATCTCGGACCGCACCCCGCACAGGCCCCACCCGCACGATCACCCCTCACACCATCAAGGAGCACGTCATGCCTCTCGTTCACATCCACGTCATCGAGAACAGGCGTACTCCTGAGCAGCTTCGTCACCTCGCGGATGTAGTGCAGGGCGTGATGCTCGAGCACTTCGCCGCACCGGACCGAGACCGCTACCAGATCATCTCCGAGCACAAGCCGGGGCAGATCATCGCCGAGGACACGGGGTTGGGGTTCGAGCGAACCGACGACATCGTGGTCGTGCAGGTGGCTCAACAGGGCCGCAGCCAGGAGCAGAAGAAGGCCATGTATCGGGCCCTCGCCGATCACCTGCACGCCGAGACTGGTTTGGTGCCAACCGATCTGATCGTATCGGTACTCGAAAACACACGCGACGACTGGTCCTTCGGCAACGGCATCGCACAATTCGTGGAAGGACACCTCTGAGCGCCGGCCACAGCAAGTGCTGGGCGGGGCAGCCCCACCAGAACGGACATCGACATGATCGGCTACCAGACAGAGATCCTCACATTCGCCGTGACATGGGCGCCCTACGACGGTGGCGACGAGCACGTACTACCGACCTTCGGCATCAGTCTCGACGAGTACTACCGCCGGGTTCTGCACTTGCTGGACACCCCCGCGGCCCGGTCGGTCGACCCGTCCACGATCCTGCGAATTCGGCACCGGTGCATGCAGCGACTGGCGACCACGACTAGAAAGGTGCCCCAGAGCCGGTAACGGACAGGAGACGCTGCGTAAACGTCTTTTTGCAGCAGTCACCCCACAAACCGGCAGCGGCCTAACGGCTCCTCGCCGGCGTAGGTGGGTAGATCCTCCCCTGAAGTGCGCGACCGCAGCAAAATCGGAATCAGGTGTGATTGGAGTTCCCACTTACGCGTGATTACCGGCCCGGCAGTTCGTGGAGGTCCCAAGGCCCGCATCATTGCTCGCCATAGGTGAACACCCCCTGGACGGTGGCAGACACGTCCTGCGACGAATCGTCGCTGCCGCATCCGGCGGCGACGAGAAGGGTCAGCATGTCGCGGGGCGCAGCCGAGGGACTAATCCGTCGAAGCAACACGACGGAATCGAGCTCACTGCAATCTGGCCAGCACGGTCCGCAGACACAATCCGCTGGCAATGGGGAACGCAGCCGCCGCCAGCCAGGGAATGCCTGCACCCCAACCGGTCTCGGGGGCAGCGTCGATCAACGCCCCGAGCGCAGCCGAGCCGATGAGTACACCGATGCCGCCGAGTGACGCCATGAATCCGAAGTAGGCACCCAGTCTCCGCTCGGCGGCCAGACGGGGCACCAAATCGCGCGCCTGCGGCATCGCGATCATCTGCCCGAGCGCGAGCAGCAGCACGAACACCGCCACGGGGATCAGACCGATGACACCGCTCAGTCGAAGCGGAGCTGTTGCCGGGAGGACGAGGAACGACCCCGCCATCACTGCGAACCCGATCGGCAGGACGACGCGAGGGGAACGGTTCTGAACCCTGCGGGTGATCGGCAACTGCGCCGTCACGACGAAGATCGCCGAAAGTGCGAAGAACCAGCCCAGCACCGTTTGCGATCCCCACATCCGTTCGACTTCGAGAGGGAGCAGCAGGTACAGCTGGTTGTAGGCGACCAGTTGGGTGCTCATGGCGATCGCGAACAGCACGAACAGTTTGTTGTGCACTACGTCTGTCCATCCCCCGTGCCATGGTTCGTTGTGGTGCTCACCCGGTTCGTTCGGAAGCCATTTCAGGTGCGCGGCGATGATGACGACGAAGATGACCGCAGCGACGAGACAGGCGATGCGGAAATCGGCCAGAAGCAACACCGATCCGACCAGTGGTCCGGTGAAAGAGCCGATTTGATTGCATACCGAGAGAAGGGCGAATGTCTCCACCCGGCGCGGACCACCGTGACGCTCGCTCGTGCCGGCCTCGATGGCGACCGCGGACTCGACTGCGGGAGAGAACAATGCGGCCGCAAATCCGACCAGAACCGTCGCCAGCAGCACTCCGGTCAGGGAATCACAGACCGCCAAGCCGAGAAATCCCAGGACGCGCAGTCCGCAGCCGACGAGGACGACGGGCTTGATACCGAACCTGTCGGCGAGGGTGCCGCCGACGAAGAACAGTCCCTGCTGTGAGAATGTGCGAACGCCGAGTACGACGCCGACCAGTGCCGCACCGAGACTCAGGTCGCTGGTCAGGTGCACCGACAAGTAGGGCAAGACCATGAAGAAGCCGACGTTGAACGTCAACTGGGTGAGGACGAGCAGCCTGACGGTGGGCGTCGCTCGATGGAGGTCGTCGAAGAACGACCACCGCCAGCGCGTCCGCCGTCCATCAGCACCCGCGGTCACGTCACCGCGATGGTCGACCCGCAGCACAACACCCCAGGGCCTCAGTGCGTGGGAACGGGAATCGGCCCCGGCTCGAACAGGATGGACAGTCGCCCTTTCGCCTGGTCGATGAGAACCTCAGCCCGGACGTTGTACACCTGGGCGATCAACTCGGCGGTCAACACCTCGGCGGGCGTTCCCCCGGCGACGACCCGCCCCTCCTTCAACACGATCACCGTGTCACAGAACATGGCGGCGAGGTTGAGGTCGTGCAGGGCGATCACACTGGTGACCGGCAGCCGGGTGACGAGTGCCAGCAACTCCAGTTGATGGTGAATGTCGAGGTGATTGGTCGGCTCGTCCAGCAGCAGTTCCCGTGGTTCCTGCGCCAGCGCACGGGCGATCTGCACCCGCTGCTTCTCCCCGCCCGACAGCCTGTGCCACAGCCGGTCCGCCTTCGACGTGAGGCCGGTGTGTGCGAGCGCGGCCGCCACCGCGGCATCGTCGGCGGTCGGGTTGCCGCCGAAGGTTCCGCGGTGCGGGATACGTCCGAGTCGCACGACGTCGCGGACCGTGATGTCGACGTCGGTGTCGGCGTGCTGGCTCACCACCGCCACGGCGCGCGCAATCTCCTTGCGCCGCACGGCGGCGAGGTCGTCCCCGTCGAGGGTCACGACACCGGCGGTGGGGCGGACGACACCGTTCAGCAGGCGCAGGAGTGAGGACTTCCCGGAGCCGTTCGGCCCGAGCAGTCCCACGGTCTCACCCTGTTCGGGTGTCACCGTGACACCGTCGACGACCAGTGCGCCGCCACGGTTCCAGGTGACGCTGTCTGCACGCAGGGTCACTGTGTTCTCCTTCGACGGGACAGGATGACGATGAACGCGGGAACACCGACCAGGGCGGTGCCGACACCCACCGGCAACGGGGTGGGCGCGAACGCGACGCGGGAGACGGCGTCCACCCACACCATGAAGACGGCGCCCATCAGCGCCGTCGCGGGGATCAGCCTGCTGTGCCGGGGCCCCACCAGGAACCGCGCCGCATGCGGGAGTACCAGCCCCACGAACCCGATCGCGCCGGCGACGCTGACCAGGGTCGCAGTGATGATCGCCGTGACCACCAGCAGTAGGAGACGGACCTTCGCGACGGAGATGCCGAGGGAGGCCGCCACATCGTCACCGAAGGAGAAGGCGTCGAGGACGTACGCAAAGTGCAGACACACCGCCGTCCCGCAGAACACGACTACCGCGCACAGCGTGACGTCGTCCCAGCGGACGCCCTCGAGTGATCCGAGCAGCCAGAACATCACGCCTCGGGTTTCGTCGGAGTCGGCGAACGCGAAGATGACGAAGGACGTGAGCGCGGAGAACAGTTGGGTACTCGCGACTCCTGCAAGGATGATGCGGTCGTTGTTGCCACCGGACAGGCGGGCAAGGAGCAGCACCAGGCCGAACGCGACCAGGGACCCGATGAATGCGCCGCCGGACAATCCGAGCGCCGCCCCACCAACCCCGAGCACACCCACGATCACGGCACCGGTCGACGCACCCGACGAGATTCCCAGCACGAACGGGTCCGCGAGCGGGTTCCGCAGCAGCGACTGCATGATCACACCGCACAGACCGAGACCGGCGCCACAGGCGGCGGCCACCAATGCGCGGGGTAGACGTTCCTCCCACACGATCGCGTTCTTCGACAGCCGCACCGGGATGTCCGCGAGACCGAGGTGGTTGAGCAGGACGTCGCGGACGTTGACCAGTGAAACGTCCGCCGGGCCCAAGGTGACGGCGACGAGGATCGACAGTGCGAGCGCGAGGATCCCGCCGCCCACGATCAGTGACCCGACGACCCACTGTCGCTGCCGAACCGGTTCGGCAGCAGCGGTATCGGCGCGGCCGAGAGTGGTGGTCAGGACGGGACCTTCAGGTCGCGAAGGCCCGCGGCGACCTTCTCGAGGCCGTCCACGGCACGAATGGACGGGTTCATCTCCGCGCCGTGCAGTGCGATGTACCGCCGGTTGCGCACCGCGTCGAGATTCCGGGTCACGGGATCGGATTCGAGGAAGGCAATCTTGTCCGCCAGTAGGTCTCCGGGGAAGCGGTTCCGCAGGAGGTCACCGAGGACGAGGACCTCCGGGTTGCGTTCCACGACCGTTTCCCAACCGACGGCAGGCCAATCGTCGGTCAGATCCGAGAACACGTTGGTGGCCCCGACCGTGGTGGCGAGCAGGCTCGCCGAGCCCAGACCACCCGCGACGTAGGGGCTCTTGGTGTCGGCGAACCAGAACGCCATCGACACGTTCGACTTCTCGAGGCCGGCGAGCGCAGCGGCCTCGCGGCCCTGCAGTTCGTCGACCAGTTTCGTGCCCCGCTCATTCACGTCGAACACGGCCGCGATCTCACGGATTTCCTGATAGAGCGCGTCCATCGTCAGAGGTGTGGTGCGCTTGCCGCCGCCGTTGATGCTCACCCCGTTCTCGCAGTCGGTGGGCGAGAGGTACGACGCGACTCCGGTCTCCTCGAACCGGGCGCGCTCCGCTACACCACCCTGCTTGAAGTGCCGGCCGAACGACGCGGTCACGAAGTCCGGATCGGCGTCGAGGACGACCTCGTACGTCGGTGCGTTGTCCGCCAGCCTGGGGACCGATGCGTTGGCTCCGGCGAGATTCTCGCGAACCGGATCCGTCCACGACGCGGTGCCCACCATTCGGTCGGCGAGGCCGAGCGACAGCATGATCTCGGTCGAGCCCTGGTCCAGCGACACCACTCGCTGCGGCGGTGCGTCGACGGTGACCGTCTCGCCGCAGTTGTCGAGGACGAGCGGATAACTCGTACTGCCTTCCCCGGTCGCAGCGGCGCCGGTGTCGTCGACCGCCTCGGATTGTCCACACGCGGCCAGCGCACTCGCCAGTACTGCGGTGACGGCCACGAGACCGGTTCGGCCCACGGAAATCTTCACGCTCGTCATAACTTTCTGCTCGTCCAGGATCAATACTCCACGCGAGCGTCGATCGCGGGTGTCGATCGAAACGACAGCGATCAGCAGGTGCGCACGAGGAAGAACGTGAAAGATATCATGTAACCCTAACCTAAGTACCATCAAGGTTCGCCTGGAGGGGAAGCGATAGCGTCCGCGATCGAGCTGTCACTGACAGCCACTGTTGACCTGCAGCTTCTCGATGGCGTGGCTGCGCGGATGCTCGAGTCGCAAGCTCCGCTTGCGCCGGGACGGCGGTGATCCCCTGCCCCGCAGCCATATTCGCCAACCCCCTCCGAGTCGCCTCGAGCGCCGCACGAGAACGACGCACCGACTCCGACGGCGACAGTCACTCGAAGGCGCCCCCGCCGTATCAGCGACTGCAGTGGTGGGCACGCAGTCGACCACCACCGGCACGGCCCACTCAGCCCTGCATCGTTGATCTCATTGTTGTGAATGACCACGGATTCGGTACCGTTCGGTGTCGACCCGCGACCGCGTGTCATTCGGTCGGCTCTGCACATCCGAACTGAGGGAGGTTCCCGTGGCTGGTGGTCTCGTGGCCCTATTGGACGACGTCGCGGCACTCGCGAAAGCGGCTGCGGCATCCATCGACGACATCGGAGCCGCGGCAGGCAAGGCCAGCGTCAAGGCAGCGGGCGTGGTCGTCGACGACACAGCCGTCACCCCCCGCTACGTACACGGGTTCTCCCCTAATCGCGAACTGCCCATCATCCGCAAGATCGCGATCGGGTCGATCCGCAACAAACTCCTGATCATCTTGCCGGTGGCGATGATCCTGAGCGAGTTCCTGCCCCAGGCACTGCCGTACCTGCTGATCGCCGGTGGTCTGTTCCTGTGCTTCGAGGGAGCCGAGAAGGTCTACGAGGCACTCACCGGCGGTCACCACGAGGGCGAGGGCGCGACCGAAGGGCCGAGCGGACCCGAACTCGAGAAGACAATGGTCAGCGGCGCGATCCGCACCGACCTGATCCTGTCCGCCGAGATCATGGTGATCTCGCTGTCGTCGGTCGAGGACGAACCGTTCCTCACTCGGCTGTTGGTGCTCCTCGTCGTCGCCATCCTCATCACCGTCCTGGTGTACGGCGTGGTCGCGCTGATCGTGAAGATGGACGACGTGGGCCTGGTGCTTGCCCAACGCGAGTCCTCGTTCAGTCAGTGGATTGGTCGAGGGCTCGTCGCAGCGATGCCGAAGGTGATGGCGGTGCTCACCGTGGTCGGGATCGCCGCGATGCTGTGGGTCGGCGGCCACATCCTTCTGGTCAACGTCGGCGAGGCAGGATTCCACTGGCCGGCCGATCGCCTCCACGATCTCGAACACTGGTTCGGCGATCTCGTGCACGGCGGCTTCGCCGGTGCTCTGTCCTGGACTGCCGGGACCGTGGTGTCCGCACTCGTCGGGCTCGTCATCGGCGCGATCGTCGTCCTGATCGCGCACCTGATCCCGAAGCGGAAGAAAGGCGACTCCGCGCACTGACGCGGTGACCATCGCGCACGCCCACCGGCTATCGAGGCTGCAGGTTGTCCGCAATCCAACCCAGGAGCCTGGAGGCCGCCGTATCCGGCTTGAAGCCGATGTTTCCATGGCTTACGCGAAAGTGGACATGGGTTTTCACCAGTTGTCGGTCTCAACAGCGAAGACGTTCGACCCATCGCCTCGAACGGCATAAATCCCATGTGCCAGAGCCTGATCCACCTGAGCCCTGGTGCCCCCGTCAAATGTGCGCAACCCGGCGGGACGTGCGCACGCCCCGCCAGGATCCTGGAACCTCCCCACCAAGGGCAGGGGCGGCGGAAAGGCCTGGAACGGCACCATGGACCGCGAGGCACACCTTGCTTGCTGTTGCCTGTTCTGCTGCGAGATCAGATTGCGGTGTATCCCCCGTCGACGGGAATTGCGGCGGCGGTGATGTAGCTGGCGTCGGGGCCGGCGAGGAAGGCGACGACCTTCGCGACCTCGTCGGGTTCGGCTTGCCGCTTGAGCGGGTGCAGGTCGATCAAGTTTTGGAGGTAGGCGGAGCCTTCTGGGCTGATCGACATGGCAGCCTCGGACATAGCGGTACGGGTGGTTCCGAGAACTATTGCGTTGGCGCGAATTCCCTCTGCCGCGTAGGTGACCCCATCGGTCTTGGCCATCATGAGGACAGCTGCTTTCGTCGCATGGTACAGGGGAATGTCCGCGTTAGCGGCTACTCCGTACGTCGAGGAGATATTGACGATGGACCCGCCGGACTTGTGTTGAAGCATGCTTTGGATGGCGTACTTGGAGCAGAAGAAGGTGCCTTTGACGTTGACTGCGAAGACATCGTCGAAATCGTCCTCGGTTGCTTCATGGGTGGGCCTGGACGTACCGGTGATACCGGCTGCGTTCACCAAGATGTCGACTGGCCCCAGGAGGCTTTCGATCTCACCGAAGGCGGATGCGACCTCGGAGTTGTTGGTGATGTCGACGCCGAGCTGGATGGTTTTCGTCCCCTCTGCGGACACTTGCGATGCGACGTCGTCCACCGAGTCGCGGTCGAGGATTGCTACCGCCGCACCTTGGCGGGCCAACTCTCGGGAGATTTCAGTCCCAAGTCCGCCGGCTCCACCGGTGACCACCGCAACTTTGTTGTTCAGTTTCATCGTTAACCTCTTCTCGTGTCGTGACACCGAGGCGAAGATTCGCTCGGGCTTGTGTGAAGGTCCGCTCAGCGGTCGTGGGCGCCGATACCTAGCACCCGGCGGGTCGACGTTCCCAATGCGCGGCCGGCCTCTGGTGCGGCCATTGTGTCCAACTCGTCGGAGAAGACCTCGGGGCCCGCTGTCCCGACCGATCCGCGACCGTGGACCGCGTTGAGCACGCTCTCCAGATCGAGGGTTCCCTCTCCTGGCAGTTGTCGCTCGTGCAAGGTCAGTTCAATCAGGTCTGCTTCCGGCGACGCCGGGAATCCGTCCGCTAGTTGCAGGTTGACTGTGACGTCCTGCGGGATTTGAGCGAGCAGGTCCAGGTCGCATCCGCTGTGCGCGAAGTGCCAGGTATCGAGCATCAGACCGCTGTTGGGCTTTTGTGCGCGGTCGAGGATGTGCCAAGCTGCGGCCAGGTCGGGTACTCCCCAGAACGGCATGAACTCGAGATTGACGGGAATTTCTCGGACCAGCGCGGCGTCACACAGCTCACCAAATCCGCGTACGAGGGTGTCCTGCGGTATGGCGTCGTGGTCGAATACCCCCACGGCCAGGATGGATCTGAGGTCGAGCGAGTCGACGAGTTCGAGACATTCGTCGACGGAGAAGTCGAATCGTGCGATGAGATTGTCGTCTGCGCCACTGGGTATGCGGATCGGCGCCCATCCGGTGACCGTGTCGAGGTGCAGATTGATTCCGACCTCAGTTGCCAGGTGTCTGACACCCGTCGCACCGAGGCCGTCGATGGCTGCGCGAAAGGCTGCGGGTGTCAGTGCTAGCGAGTCGAATCCCGCCTCGGCTGTTGCTTCGAGTTGTTCACGATAGGTGAAGGTGCGCACACTTCCCTCCCACATGATCAACTCCGCGGGTGCAGTCATAGTCTTCTCCTCGGTCTCTGCGGGTGTTGTTGGTGTTGGGCCGGTGGGGGTTACTCCTGCGACGGCGATTCCATTCGGTCCACGCGTCGACCTGGAACGATCGCGTTTCGTCGGGCGAGGAGTGCGATTCCGAAGACAACTGCGATGATGACCAGGGCCACCCATGGGAATAGCTGCGGGCCTGCCGTGTCGAGTAGGACTCCGCCGGTGGTGCCCGCACCGAAAATCGCGAGGTTGGCGGCAACAGTCAGCATCGAATTTGCAACATCGGCATCGGGCCCGGTGGCATCCGCCAGTGCTGTTTGCAGCAATGTCGAGGCGCCGGCAAATGTTCCGCCCCAGAGGACTACGGCGGCCATGAGGACGAGTGAGTTGCCGCCTGCTATTCCGAGGGCGAGTGTTCCGGTGGCAAATGCAGTCAGGCTGGCCAACACCATCTTGCGGAGAGCCCGATCGATCACGGTTCCGGTGAGCACGATTCCCGCGAGCGAGGAGACACCGAAGATGAGGAGGACCACGTCGACGCGCAGGCCGGCGTCGACGGAGGCGAGGAACGGTGCAATGTAGGTGTACAGCATGTTGTGGGCGAAGAACCAGCCGAAGACGACGAGGAGTATCGCCGCCACTCCCGGGACCGTGAACACCCGATGCAGGGGTGTGCGGGTTTGCGGCGGCTGTCCTGGTGCGTCGGGAACGGCAACGACAATCCATGCGATCAGAACAGCGGCGAACGTTGCCAAGGTCACGAATGCCCATCGCCAGCCGAGCATTGATCCGAGGTAGGTCCCCAGCGGCGTACCGATGGAGAAGGCAATGGTGGTACCCGCCATCGCAATCGCCAGCGCTTTGCCGGTCTTGGCCGGTGGGGCGATCTTTCGGGTATAGCCGGCGAGCATGCCCCACAGCACTCCGGAGAACGCACCGGCGACGAACCGCGCGACGAGTGTGATGGCGAAGATATCGACGAAGGCAGTGATGAGGTTGGCGAGGAACATCCCCGCCACGACGGACAGGAGGATTGGCTTTCTCCGCATACCTCGCGTGAGGGTGATAGCAGGGATGGCCGCGATGACGGCGCCGAGTGCGTACGCGCTCACCATCTGCCCCGCTGCGGAATCACTGATCGAGAGGCCGGACGAGATTTGCAGGAGCAATCCCGCCGGGAGTGTCTCCGTGACGATGGCAAGCAGTGCAGTCGCGGCGAGCGGGAGAAGGGCAGCGATGGGCAGGGTATCCGCGTTTGTGGTGCTGCGCGGACTGTCCTGCCCGGCGGTTTTTGCCGGGGCGGATTGACGGGGAATGGTCATTGTTGTCCTTGGGCGGTGATGGGCGCGGTGCAATGATGTCGATTCCGGCAGTCGCCGACCCGGGGCCGTCGTGGTGAGGTCCTGCCGACTGGCACCGCGCCGAACGGCACGGGCAGTTCAATTCCGGTGACCGCGGGTGCGGTGTCGGTTGATTGTTGCCATACATGGGTGGACCGGCGCATGGGATGCGGGATCACGGGATTCGCGTCGTTTGAGGAGCGAGTGATGCTGCTGCCCGCACTGCGTGCCGAGTTCGGCGCTCAATCTGCGCGGTCGGGTTGACGATTCCGGGTTTGCCGCGCTTATCGGGCAATCACCCGTCATGTGGCAGCTGGAACGAGGGAGAAGTCGACGCTGAGGGTGTGGTCGACTGCGGGTTCCCGGAGGGCGGCGTGCGGGTCGTTCTGCAGTTCCCGGGATGGCCGCCGACCTCCGGGGACACGCGGGTGCCGAGGTGGTGCGGTGCCATGTCCGTGTATGACCGCTCGATTCACGAGCGACACAGCACTTCGCCATTACCAGGGTCGTGGTCGATCAGCTCGTGGGGTAGGCCGCCGCTGTAGCGATCGGCACTGTGTCCCAGTGGAAGGGCTGGATCTCCAGGATGCGCCCGTCACGAATCGTGATCATCTGCAAGAGTGGCCAGGTGATGTCCGTTCCGGTGCGTTTGGCGCGTGCGACCACTGTCGATCGAACGAAGATGTGGTTCCCTCCGGACGGGTAGAAGGCGGGATTCTCGACGGCGAGGGACGCCCAGGTATCCCCGAACGCCTCCATCCACCGTTCGAAGCCATCGTGTCCGTGCCATTCGCCGGCGTAGGGCAATGATTGCGGCTGGTGCATAACGCATTCAGGATCCAGTGTGCTGGCGATTTCGCTGAAGTCCTCACCGCCGGTGGCGAGATACTTCTCTTCCGCGGCATAGAATTTCAGCAACACCTGCGTAGGATCGCTGCTGTTGTCCATTGGTGTTTCTCCTTCCGTGAGAGCGGTCTGCGAGCTGTGAAGATCGGCTCTCAGCCACTGTGGCCGTGGATCATCAGGTCTGCGAGGTCGTCGGGCTTGATGAACGAGGGTGGTGGTGGCGGTCCCCATCGATAGAGTCCGCGAGCTCCTTCGAGTTCTTCGGGTGTCCAGAGCGCGTCTTCCGGGATGAAGTCCATGTCGCTGTGGTATTCGGCGAAGTTGCCGGCGGGATCCTTGAAGTACCAGAAGAAGTTGGACCCGGCGTAGTGCCTACCGAGACCCCAGACGTGGCGCTCGGGATGCCCGTCGAGCATGTCCATAGCTCCCCGCCCGATCGCGTCGACGTCGTCGACCTGCCAGCTGCTGTGGTGCATGAACGCAATCGGGGCGCGTTGGATCAAGATGTTGTGGTGATCGGTCGAGCACCGTAGGAACACACCTTCGCCCT
The DNA here is from genome assembly GCF_058628105.1 of Rhodococcus sp. G6(2025). Classification (NCBI taxonomy): domain Bacteria; kingdom Bacillati; phylum Actinomycetota; class Actinomycetes; order Mycobacteriales; family Nocardiaceae; genus Rhodococcus; species Rhodococcus sp. G6(2025). The sequence continues at coordinate 3,719,218 of NZ_CP179750.1, read as the reverse complement.
TGACGATGTCGCTGATCTTGAAGCCCAGTGCGTCGACGAAGAACTGGTGCGAGGCATCGAAGTTCGGGGTACCGAGGACGATGTGTCCGAGCCGGCGGGGCTTGGTCCGGGTTTCGAGGACGGCCCCGTCGGCGCGGGCGTTGACTCGATCGATCCGGCCGGGGGCGTTGACCGCGGGGGCGGTAAACCGCTCTTGCTCGAGGCGGGGGGAAATCAACAGGTCGATTCCGGTTCCGGTCGCGGGTTCGACGGTGCTCACCCGGCCGCCGGTGCGCGCGGAGGCCAACCCCAGCGAGGTGAGGTTCCGTTGGGCGCGGGAGAGATCGTCGGCATCGTCGACGGCGAACGTCGCGGTGACCAGCCGGCGGGTCGGTGCCGCGACCAGCGAGAGCTGGATGGACCCGTCTTGCGTGGCGAACAGGTGCCCGCCGACGTGGGCGAGACCGAAGTCCTCGTAGAAGGCCGTGGCCGAGTCGAGGTCCGGCACGCCCAGGACGATGGAGTCGAGTCGGTGAAGCGCCATGATCAGCCTCGCTGGGTGACCAGTTCGGCACTGCTGAGCGCGGTTGCGGACTCGGCGGGAGCGACGAACCTCTGGTTCAGCTCGCCGATACCGGTGATGAAGCTGCGCAGCACGTCACCGGCGCCGAGGTAGCGGGGTGGGGTACGACCTGCACCGACACCGGCCGGGGTGCCGGTGAAGATGACGTCGCCCGGGTAGAGCTCGACGGTGCGCGAGAGGCTCTCGATCAGCACCGGGACCGGGAAGATCAGCTGCGAGGTCCGTCCTGTCTGCACCGTCTCGCCGTTGATGTCGGCGCCGAGCTCGAGGTCGTCGCGATCGTCGAGTTCGTCGACCGTCACCAGCGTGGGGCCGACCGGGGAGAAGCCGGCATGCGACTTGGCCAGACTGAACTGCGGGGCAGGGCCGGAATGCTGCCGCACCCTCTCGGACAGGTCCTGGCCGACCGTGACGCCGGCGACGTGATCCCATGCCTGGGCCACGGGAATGTTGCGGCCACCGCGGCCGAGCACCACTACCAGCTCGACTTCCCAGTCGACCGCTCCTTCGGGCAATTCGACCGTGGTGACCGGGCCGGTGATCGACGAGACGAACTTGGTGAAGATCACCGGGTTCTCCGGGCGTTCGAAGCCCGATTCGTCGGCGTGCTCGTCGTAGTTCAGACCGACCGCGAAGACCTGCCGCGGCCGCGGGACCGGTGCACCGACCACTCCCTGCTGATCCTTCAGCGGAGCGTCAGTGGGCAGGGAGGAACTCCATCCCACGAACTCATCCCACCGGTCGTAGACCGCCTGCGGGTCCGCGTCGAAGCGCCCACCACTGGCATCAGACACGTCCATCACCTTGTCCCCCAACGCAATCTGCAATCGACCTGCAAGGTTCATCAAGCGCACGAGCTACTCCTCATCACTATTGGAATTCGAGACGGCAGCGGCACCGCCTGTAACGACAATCACACCGGTGGAGTGAAAAGTCAAATAGTTTTCGAAAACTCTGCGATCTTTCGCGATCGTGTAGGATCTTGCAGGTACCCAACCCCGAGGTGACAAGGAACCGGTGAGAGCGCGATGACCACTCAGCTGCCCATCGAGGCCCCGAGTCGGACGGCCCGCGTGTACGAAGCGGTCCGCGCGGACATCCTTGCGGGGCGTCTCGCCCCCGGTTCACGGCTAGGGTTTGCCGGACTGGTGGAGACGTACAAGTGCAGCATCGGCGTCATCCGAGAGGCGCTGCAACGGCTCGCCGAGCAGGGACTGGTCACCTCAGCGCCCAAACTGGGCTTTCGCGTAGTGGAGATCTCCGAGAAAGACCTGGTCGACTTAACCGATGCACGCTGCGAAATCGAGGTCCTCGCACTCAAGTACGCCATCGCAGGGGGCGATCTGGGATGGGAGGGCCGGGTCGTCGCCGCACACCACCGCCTCGAGCGCACCCCCCAGTACGACCCCGCCGACCCCGCTCGGTTCTCCGACGACTGGGTTCTCGCACACGGCGAGTACCACCAGGCGTTGCTCGACGGCTGCACCAACAACCGGATCCTGGCAACCGCAACTATGCTCCGCGATTCGGCCGAACTCTACCGGCGCTGGTCCGCGCCATTGCACGATCGGGATCGAGACATCGCCGGCGAGCATCGCGCCATCCTCGACGCCGCCGTGGGTCGCGACTCCGGTCGAGCGTGTGAGCTGCTGTGCACCCACATCCGGCGCACCACCGATGCCCTCCTGACCCCTCCGAGCAGCTAGACACCCAACCGAACCGGGTGCCGCCGCCGGCACAAAGCGCAGCAGCGCACTGGTGCGTTCGGAATTCGTCGACCCTCGGTAGACCGATTCATTCGAATGAACCGCCCCTGGCCGAACACTGCGCCCTGAGCCCGAAATCGTGTCTTCATCACCCGCCGTCGCGCTGCCCTGTCACGGCGAAGCAGGACGCACTCGAGATCCAATTCTGCTTATTGACACAAACTTTCACATGCCAGGCTGACGCGGTATTTTCATTCACCCTTGCCATCTTCGCGCCGGGGAAGGTATCGTGCAACACGAAGTACATACGTATACATACCCTTGCGCATCGGTCGTTCGAGACCGCGCACCATCAATCCGAATCGTTTCACCCCTCTGAAGGAGCTCCGCGTGTCCGAGCCGCTCTACATCAAATCCGCCCTCTCCGTGGCTACCCCCACTGGTGATCCCGCCGTCGCCGAGACGGTCACCGCGGTAATCGCCGATATCCGCGAGCGCGGAGACGCCGCGGTGCGCGAGTACTCCGAAAAGTTCGACAAGTGGACGCCGGAGAGCTTCAAGCTGAGCGACACTCAGATCGAAGAGATCGTCGCTCGTGTCCCCGCCGAGGTCATCAACGACATCAAGACGGTGCAGCAGAACGTGCGGGTGTTCGCACAGCACCAACGGGATTCGCTGACCGACTTCGAGGTCGAGACCACGCCCGGCGTGCACCTGGGTCAGCGCAACCTGCCGGTCACTGCGGCCGGCGCCTACGCACCGGGTGGCCGCTACCCTCTGGTGGCGTCCGCACACATGACTACTGTTACCGCGAAAGTGGCTGGGGTACCGCACATCACCGCCTGCACCCCACCGATCCGCGGGGAGATTCCCGCCGCCACCGTTGCGGCGTTCCACCTGGCGGGAGCCGACGACATCTACCTCCTCGGCGGAGTCCAGGCTGTTGCCGCCATGGCGTTGGGCACGGAGACGATCCGCAAGGTCGACATGCTCGCCGGCCCCGGTAACGCCTTCGTCGCCGAAGCCAAGCGGCAACTGTTCGGTCAGGTCGGCATCGACCTGTTCGCCGGGCCGACCGAGGTCCTGGTCGTCGCAGACTCGAACGCCGACCCGTTCATCGTGGCCGTGGACCTGCTGAGCCAGGCCGAGCACGGGCCGGACTCCCCCGCCGTGCTCATCACCGACTCCGAAGCCCTGGCCCGGGCCACCCTCGCTCACATCGACGCGATCCTCCCCGACATGCCGACCCGCGACTTCGCGGGACCGGCGTGGCGGGACCACGGCCAGATCATCGTCGTCGAGGACATCGAGGCCGCGTACGCGCTGGCGGACACCTTCGCCTCCGAACACGTGCAGATTCTCACCGACACCCCACGCCGGGCCCTCGACGTGATGAACAACTACGGTGCCCTCTTCCTCGGCGAGAAGACCTGCGTGTCGTACGGCGACAAGGTAATCGGAACCAACCACACTCTGCCGACCCGGGGTGCCGCGCGCTACACCGGCGGACTGTGGGTGGGCAAGTACCTCAAGACAGTCACATACCAGGAAGTCACGTCCGATGCGGCGAGCGCCGAACTCGGTGAGCTGTGCGGGCGCGCAGCACGCGTCGAGTTCTTCGAAGGACACGCCCGCTCCGGCGACGTGCGCGCCGCGAAGTACGCCGGCGCACCACTGACCTGGGCGCCTCAGGATTCCGCGGCGCTCTGATGAGACCGGCGACGACGCACCCGGGTGGGTGCCTCCCCGGGTGCGTCGTCGCCTTCCAACCCGCAGGCATCACACACACCTCGAAGGATCCACCATGGTCACGTTCACACTGGACGGCAAACGCGCGCTGGTCACCGGCGCAAACAAAGGTCTCGGGCAATCGATCGCCCGCACCCTCACCGAACTCGGCGCCACCGTATACGGAACCTCCCGGACCGAGACGGGGGCCACGCAAATCGAGTCCGATCTCGGCACCCCGGCGTTGATACTCGACATCCAGAACACGGCGTCGATCGCGCCGTTCATCGACTCGCTGCCCGAACACATCGGGGGCGGGATCGACATTCTGATCAACAACGCCGGTGTCAACCATCCAGCCCCCGCCCTCGACGTGACCGAAGAACAGTGGGACGCGGTCACGGGCACCAATCTGAAGGGCACCTTCTTCCTCACCCAGGCTCTGGCACGGACCTGGGTGGCGGCGGGAACGGGCGCAGTGGTGGTGAACATCGGGTCCCAGGCCGGCACGGTCGGCATCGAAGAACGCGCCGCGTACTGCGCCAGCAAGGGCGGACTCGATCAGCTCACCAAGGTACTCGCCATCGAGTGGGCACCCCACGGCATCCGCGTCAACACCGTCGCCCCGACGTTCGTTCGCACCGAGTTGACCGCGTCCACCCTCGACCGACCTGGATGGGGACAGACCCTGCTCTCCCGCATTCCTGCCGGACGCTTCGGGGAACCGGAAGACATCGTCGGCGCCGTCGCCTTCTTGGCCGGCGACGCTGCGAAGCTGATCACCGGTCACACGCTGCTGGTCGACGGCGGCTACACCGCCTGGTGAGCAGCGACCTGCGATGCACGCCCGACTGAACCTGCCGGCATCACCGGTAGGTCTCGAACAAGACGCTCCCCTCGCTGCGGCCACCGCGCTTTCCTGCATCAGTCCCCCCGGACTGGTGTTGCCGACCGAAGGAACTGCTCTCACGAGGGCTGCCGTGGCGACGGGGGTGCTGTGGTGGACCGCTCGACGACGTGTGGCCTGGACATGATGCGACGCGGTGGTTCTGTGCTGCTGCCTTTGATTCGTTCGACGAGCAGTTCGGCCGCGGACCGCGCCATCAGATTCAGATCGTGGCCGATGGTGGTGAGCTGGAACACTTCCCACGACGCCATCGGGATATCGTCGAAACCGATCAGGCTCAGCACGTCAGGCACACGGACACCCGCAGCCGAAGCCGCATTGAGCGCTCCGATCGCAACGACGTCATTGCCGCAGAAGACGGCCGTCGGAGGCGAGGGCAACGCGAGCAACTCCCGCATTGCCCGATGCCCGGTGTCGAATTCGAATGACCCTCGGTGGGTCAACTCCGGGGAGAGTCCGATTCCTGCATCGGCGAGGGCCAGGCGGAAGCCCATCTCGCGATCGCGGCCAGTACTGGTCGTCTGCGGGCCGAAGATGCCCGCGATCCGCCGATGCCCCAGCCCGGTGAAATGTTTCGCGGCAAGGCGGCCCCCGAGGTCGTTGTCCACCACCGCGGCATCCCCGACCCCGGGTCCACTCTCGCGATTGAGGAAGACGAACGGCACACGGCGCCGAGACAGCTCCGCGGGTAAGGCAGAGCCCACATCACTGGTCAAGAGCACCACACCGTCCACCGAGCCATCAACGAGTTGTCCGACCGAGACCTGGCTGTCGGACGGCTCGGTGAAGACCATCATTCGATAACCATGATCTTCGAGCGCATCATGCAGGGGTCCGATCAAATGAGGGTAGAACGGGTTGGTCAGATCGCTCACCACTATGCCGATGCGCTTGGCGGTCCGAGTGACGAGGTTACGTCCCGCCTCACTGGGAACATAGCCGAGGGCGGCGACGGCGCTCTCCACCCGAGCACGCGTCTCCGCAGCAACACGCGGGTCTCCACGCAACGCGCGGGAGACCGTCGGCTGCGAGACCCCCGCAAGCCGGGCCACGTCGCGACTAGTGATCGCCATTTCGCTCCTGTCGCCGGCGAATGTACCGCCCTGTTGATCCAGCACTCCACCAGCAGTCTCAACAATCCACGGGGCAGGGTGTAATCGTCTGTGCCAGAATGCTCTTGGGCACAGATATATCGCCAGTCTAACATGCATACGCATACCTCCAGGCCGCCCACCGATCAGCGGCTCACGCCAATGCGACCGGCGCCCCACGCCACGACTGTTTCCGAATTGACCGCGCTCCCCACCGCCCGCGCGCGCCATCGCAGTCGATTCAGAAGCCGCCGAACAGCCGCTGGATCCGCGGTCGGCAGCACGCGCCCATAACCCCGTATACGGAGTTCTTGTCCGCAAGCACCCAACCGACCCCACAACCCGACCCAGAAGGCCACCCTCATGACAGATCGCACGCCGCGCCCACACCACCCGGCGATACTCGGCGCCGGTCATGTGAGTGCAGCCGGAACCGCGACCCCCCACGTCAAGCAGGCACGTACTCGAACCGTCACACAATCCGCTCAGCGAGACCCAGAGTTCCATGTCCCCAACGACTTACACCGAGCGCAGCGGTCACGACACCGCCCACTTCAGACACCTGCGGCACATCCGAGTGAGCACTCACCAAGCGACGCCCAAGAGGCACTGGCCTTTGCAATGAAGTGGCGCCACTGGGGCGGTGGAGACGACGAAGACATTTTCGTTCAATTCGGGCTCAACACCTGCCAGTACTTTCTGCGGGTGAGAAAACTGTTGAGTACGCCTGCCGCCGCGGCACTGTCCCCTGACGAGAAAGCGCACCTTCGGCAGATCTGCTTCACTCGCCTCCACGACGGCGGACTACCGACAGTCGAGAGTAACCCAGTAGCTCCACACAACTCCTAGCTGCGAGACCAGGCCACTACTACTTGCAACGGTCCGCCCGCCGTAGCGCATATCTCCCTCTCCGCCGCACAAACCCTCGGGGGCATGGTGCGTGCGTCGATCACCGGGCAAGTTGACCACGCAGATATCGAGCGCCTGGACGACCTCGGCCTAGCGACGGAGCCTCCCGATTTCAAGAACCCGGCCCGGTGGGCTCGTTGCGGAACCGCAGGTCGATGGCGCCAAGAGTAGACTCGCGGCGGGTCCGAGAAGGCGAGGGTATGCAAAATGAGCCAGCTCCCATCCGAGAGCGCCGCTGATTCAACCTTGCGGTTCCTGCGCCCGACGGAGCTGGCGGCAGTCATGTCCCCTCAACTTGCTCCGATATCGCCGAACACCGAGGCGTCAGCGTCCAAACGGTGAAGACACGGACCCACCGGGCCCGGGCTCAGCTTGTCAACCTACTTGCGCCCCTTTCGTGACCGGCGGCACACCACGAGGGCATCTCGCTGACGTGATCACCGCGTCCTCGAGTTCAAGTCCTGTACGAGCCGGGGCATGCGCCACTGCCCCACTATGGTCAACCATCTGCCCACGGGATAGGACAGGCGGAGGGCTATCCATAGTGCCCTCGGCGAACCACCTGCCATCACGGGGGCCTGCCATCATCCCCGGTCAATGCGGGCGGAATCAGGTATCGAAAGTTTCGGCATTTCTGACACGGGTACCGATCCGATCACTTCGGACGAGGACCCGAACGTCAGTCGGCGACCAGTTGCGCCCGCTCGGAGGACCGTCCGATGCCTTGTTCTCGCTGCCGTCCGATGACATACCGGCCAGGGGCGATGCCGGTGGCTCCGTGCTCAGGGTGGATGAGGTACGCAGTCACCCGGGTGTCGAGGATACCGAGCGCAAGACCCCTGGGGTCGTTCACCGGCGTCGACCACGTGCAGCCACCTTGCTCGGCGACCAGGCTGTGCGGGTTCCCACCCGCAGCGCTGCGCAGCAACTCCACGCCTGAGAGCGGTACGTTCTCCGTCCGCGTCCACGCGGTGGACGTGACGATGCCGGCGACAAGCGAATACGGGATCACGATGAGATCACCTTGGGCCTGCAGGCCGTCGACGACAGGTATGGACACTTCCTGGTCGAGATAGTCGAACACATCGAGGCCGGTGAGGGCAGTGAGAGTGGACAAGGTCATGGTTGCATTCATGCGCGTCACCTTCGAGTTCAGGGATTCAGGTTTCGGTCTTGTTCAGGTGCGACGAACGAGACGGGCGTAGTCGGCGCCGCCGAGGCCGTAGGTCCAGCCTGCGGCGTCCAGTGCTGATGAGATCCATCTGGGCACGTGAAGCCCGTATTGCCGCCGATGCCCGTCGCGTTCGGAAGAACCGTTGACCGCGAGCAGGATACGGCCACTGCGACCCCACCCGTCCGGTGTCGCGTAGAGCCGCAGGGTGCGACCGGCATTGCCTGGATCGTCGGCTTGGTCGACCAGCGCGAGTCCGGCCGCCTCGATGTAGTTGTCCCACCCGATGCGCTCAATCGCGCATCGGCGGATCTCGACGTTGCGTTCACGTGCGATACGTTCTGCAGTCGGGTCGCGGACGACCCAGTCCGGGACTATTGTCCCGTGCTGAACGAATACTGCTCGGCCGTCTTGGAATTCGAGTGCTGGATCATCCGAGTGGTGCAGCCGGTGTTCGTTGTGCACACGGCCCGGTATGGGCTCGGCATGAAGAGTGGTGGGTCGTTCTGCCATGACACATATGTCGCCGAAGGCCCACCACCATCCGGTTGCGCCGGTCAGCGCAATGCTGGCGTCGAGCAGCGTGTTGTCGTTGGGGTGGAACTCAGCGAGGCCGAGCCGGCGGTACGTGTCGTAGTAGGCGACCCGGTGGGCTTCTTGTTGCCCGTACCAAGTGACACCGAGGACAGCAGGGGTCAGAAGTGTCCGTATCGCAGCGGCGACCCCGTCGAAGAGTGTGGTGTGCAGCGAATCCCAGACGGTCGCTCGGATGATCCGATCGGGGCTGATGCCGACGCGGGCAGCCTCCTCAGGAGGCTTCACCCGTGCGGTCTCGACTGTCCGGCGCTCGTTCGGCCAGTCGGATCTCCTCCGCTCGATTCGTGCGTCCATGCGACTGCGTGATTCCGAAAGCATGGTTGCGATCCGGGCGGAAGCGCAGTGGATTCCGTTGCCATCGAACGACATCGGTAGTGACAAACCTTCGGCGACGATCAGGTCCGATCCGGCGACGGGAGACGGAACCCACACGAACTCCGGCCTCCGTAATCCGGACTTCCGATACACTTGCGCGACAGCCGATTCTGCAGTGGTGCGATCGGAGGGGTGTGCGCACAGCCCGTGTCTCAGCCATGCATCACGCACGGCCTCAACGGCCAGAATGTAGTCGGAGGAGACATCAGTGTTCTCGGTGAATTGCGCTCGGGGTCTAGCCACCGAGCGAAACGGTGCGGCGCTCACGCGACGGTGGCGGTGTCCGCCTTTCCAGTAGTCATAGTTCTAGAGCGTGGCACGAGGACGCGGCGAGCGCAAGGCCCGCAACCGGCGGACACCGCCCGCCTGCATCCGCCGGCACGAGACCGACTATCCCGCCGTCGGGTGATTCCTGATCACCGGGCCGCGATGGTCGGTCTGCGTGAACCCCTCCTCAGGGAACATTCCAGGTACCCGCGCCGGGCAGTGCGGTGAGGACACCCACACGGTCGGACAGGCCGTTGACGGTCAGGACGGTGACCACCGTTCCCGACCCCGTGAGCACGGGGCCCGTGAACCGCGACGGGCTCACCGCACCGGCTGCCCCGGTCGTCAGATTGCGCCAATGCACGGTGCAGACGCAGTATTCGGCAAATTCGGTGATACCCGGTGCCTCCGGGTCCGTACGCACCGTCACCTGTGAGTAGACGGGGCTGAGAAAACCGGTGGGCAAGTTGGTGATCCCGATGACCGGGACCGGTAGGACGGTGTCCGTGGGTGCCGCGGTCGCGACCGGTGCGACACCCAGGAACAGGACACCCAGTCCGACCAGAACAACAGCGATCGAACTTCTGCGTCTAAGTATGACGTTCGAGGTACGGCGTTGCATCGTAGCTACCTCCTGTGGGGACCCAATCGGTTCGCTCGGACACGACTGGCGACGTGCCGCGGGGTCAACGATGCCGTCGTCGGGCCGTCGTCATTCGTTACGGAGGTGTGGAAAGGGCGGGAGCAGAGGGGCCTTTGCCCAACTGCAAAGACAAATTGAACCAGTAGGCACGCAGCCGTAACGCAGAACACCCACTGAGCGATACGCGGTACATGGTCGGGAGGACCAGGAGTTCCAAATGAGGATGGCACGTGCCACAACTGTGGTCGGCGTTACAACTCTGTTGATGTCCTAATCGCTGGTACAGCAAGCGCATCACCGCCGAGTCCCGACCCTGTGTGGTACTCATGGTTCCCGACCAGGGAAATGGGCGAAATGTTCAGTCATGTGGTGTGGATTCTCACCGGCTGGACGACCGGCTACGGGTATTTCTAAGATGGGCAACTTGCCTGACCTGCCGCTAGGCATCGACGTGACGTTCCCAATCATCAGTGGTGCCTATTCTATTTAGTTGATGCAAAACAACTTCGAGGTGTTGCACGACAACCACTCCATGCGAGTGTCGTTCGCATGGCACTCTGGCTAAAGCGACAACCGCATCCCTCAGGGTCGACAACTCTTTTCTCTCACGACCGGACGCCGAAATGGGAACCGAACCTGGCTACTGGCGGCCCTGCATGTTCTCTTGACTGCGCATTCCTGGCGCGGTGGCCGTGCCGCACGAACGCGATCGGGTATTGCCGACCGATGACCGTCTATTAGGGATCGCTCTATGCTGGCATGGTGTTCTTTATATTCGGTTACGGCACCAAGCGGCAACACCGTGGCCCGGGGCAGAGCCGAACGTGCCCACGCTGCCACAACACCACACAGTGGGCACAGATGCGGGAATTCAAGCAGTTCACGTTGTTCTTCGTTCCGGTCGCACGCTGGAAGCGGCGGCAGTTAGAGGAATGTGGCATCTGCGGCACCGCTGTCGCAGTCTGAGCAGGTTCAGTCCGGCGACGCGGCCACTGACTGAGCGTGCGTTGGTGTCTTTGCCCGGCTCGCCGACGACCTCCTCACCGAATTCTCCAGCATGCGACTACTGCCCCAACGCAGCCTCGTCTACATGCGCACCCTCGCCAGCGAACACCCCGACCCAATTGCGCAGCACCCTGCTGCGCTCGACCCGCCTACAGCGAACGCGACCCTCGACGATGCCCTCATCGGTCGGCTCGCCCACTTCCTCAGCGATTTCGGCGCTCCCTTTTCCTCTGTCGGACGCCAGCACGAGTTCTCCGTCGGCAACTCCGACTTCTACCTCGAGGTCGGTCGCGGTCGGTCTCTCGTGTCCTTCGCCGGCAGGTCGGCCGCGGTATATAGCGCCATCAGGATCCGTTGATCACCAGGTCCAAGAGCCAGACCAGCCAGGGTATGCCACCCTCAATTGGCAACTCCCACATCGTTCCCTCCCCAGTGTGTCGGTGCGGTACGACCGCCATTGTGCCCGAAACGGTGTCGGTGCACCGGCAAACCTGACCACCGACACTCCCATGACCACCGAGCTCCGAGGCGTGACGCCCGTCGACTGCAACTACCGGTCCCGGTCCATCACGATCAGTGATCGTGCCGTCGTCAGTTGACTGCGATGTCGTACGCCGAGGCGCTGACGACGTTGCGGGGAGGATCGAAGAGCGTGGTGACGTTGTGGACGCTGGATGTCGCGGCCACGCTGTTGCGGTCCGTGAACAGTGGCAACGCGACGGCGTTGTCGAGGATGAAGCGTGTCACCTGGTCGAACAGACCCCGTCGTGTGGCCTCGTCGGTCGCTTTGGTGGCCTGGACCAGCCACTGGTCGACCTGCGGGTCGGCGAGCTTGGACCCGGCGACTATCGATCCGATGGTGATGCCGTCGATCTGGCCGTACTTCAGGTCCGGTGTGGTGGAGCCGAAGGCACGGTTGAGTTGCAGGGACAGATCGAGTCCGCCGATCTGCCGAGGGAACGCCTCGTAGTCGTTACTGGCGAGCAGGTTGTACACCAGTGCGTTCTCGACGTATTCGAGTTCCACCTCGGCTCCGAGGTTCTGGCGGATCTCCGCCTGCCACGCCTCGAGAACGTCGTCGAGCGGGTAGGTGGGAATCGTGGCCAGGAGCTTGATCTTCAGGCGGGACCCGCCGGCATCGGCGCGGTATCCGTCACCGTCGCGGCCGGTCCAGCCGGCAGCGTCCAGCAGGGAGCCGGCCTCGTCGATGTCGGCGGGGTAGGTGTCGTCGTGTCGGGAATCGAAGTATTTGCTGTCCGGGGAGAGCAGGCTCCACACTCTGCCTTGCGTTGCCTTGGTGACATCCTCGATCAGGGCGGCTTTCTCGACAAGGACAAGACGTCTAACCGCTACCGGCTCGGCAGCGCTGGCTGCCTACGGTCAGATCTCGTACCGCCAGCACCGCATCTATCTATCCTGCGCGGGCCCACCGAACTCATGATCGACGCGCGCATTCCATTCTTCGTGGAACTCGCCCGCGTCACCGCCGACGAGATCGCCGCAGTTCTGCTCTGAGGCGACGTCGCTCAGAGCTGTTCGGACAAGAGTGCACCATTGCGTCCCGAAATCGCTGTGGTCGGAACGCGTCTGCGGCGGCGCCGATTACTCTCCCCGGTGTCTGCCGGGCGTGCGAACTGCCGGAGCCGGGCCCGAATCCGGGACGGAGCGGGGGGAGCTCGGATCGATGGTCAGGTCCTCGGTGTCGGCGAAGATCAGTCGCCCGTCGTCGAGCGCGATCGCCCAACGATGCGCCGGCGCCCACTCGTGCCCACGGCCGCCGGGGTCGGTCAATGCCGCGAAGTCCTCGACAATCTCACCGATGACGTCGGCCTCGGTGTTCCTGCGGATCAGCACCCGGACGCCGATGATCAACTCCTGCACACCCACCGGCCGGTGGTCGTTGTTTCGGGCCATGTTGCTGCACCTCTTCGCTCGCCGAACCCTGAGGTTGAGCATATGCACCACCCGGTCCGTACGCGACCCGGCCTGCACGAAGACCATTCGCGCACGGCACGTTGCTGCAGCGACTGCCGTGTCGGAACTGTCGTGGCCACGCCGATGCGGCAGCGGAGTCACAGGTCACCGGTCCCGCGGTCGATAAGCCCTTGTGGAGACGCCTCCGTTGCGGGTACCTCCCACTCGATCTCCGTCCCCGGCCCCAGGTCGCGAAAGGCCGTGTGACCGCCGAGCCGCTCGGCGCGACTCCGAATGTTCGTCAGTCCGTGTCCGTGCGCAGCACCCGCCGCGATTCCGGTGCCGTTGTCGCTCACGGTCAAGACGAGGCCGTCCTCGTCGGCGGTGACCCGGACGCTGCAGACGCTCGCCTGTGCGTGGCGGGCCACGTTGCTCAGGACCTCGCGCAGGGCCGCCTGCAGTTCCGGCCCGGCCTCCCCACCGGAATACCGGTCGACCGGTCCCTCCACACAGAAGTCGGGGGTGAAACCGAGCGCTGCGGCGCTATTTTCGACGATCTCACTCACCGCGGCACTCAGGCTGCCCGCGTCCCCGGACCGCACGGCCGCGGTGGACTGGGTGAGATCGAATATGACGGCACGTAACCCACGCACGATGCTGTCGGTCTCGTCGATCAGTGGGTCGAGTTCGGCAGACAAGCGTGGTTGCCGGAATCCCAGGGAGGTCAGTGCGAGGCCCAGACCGAACACGCGTTGGAGGATCACATCGTGGAGATCCGCCGCCATCCGGCTCTGTTCGTCATCACGTGCGCTGGCCCGCTCCGCCGCCATGAGTTGTTCATTCTTGGTCAACAGGCTGGTCCGCATCGTGTCGACCGTGCCCGCGATGATCGCCACCTCCCGGGGCCCGTCGGTGTCGATCTCCCGCCCGTAGTCACCGCTGGCCACCGCGCTGATGTCGGCGAGGAGATGATCGATCGGCCGTGTCAGCAGCCGCCGCGTCAAATACACCGCGGTCACGACCATGACCACGGCGAGAACGCACGCGACGACGGTCGTGATGTTCGCCAGGGCCTGCGCCGAGTGGACTCGTTCGACCTGCTCGGTGACCAGGATGTCGGTGCGGGCACTCAATGCCGCGATCCGTGCGCGCAGGTCGTCGAACAACTCCTTGCCCGTCCCGGTCGTCGCCTGGATCCGATCCGGTTCGCTCGCGGAGTCGCGGCGAGCGGAGATCTCCGGCTCCGCTGCCCGTATCCGCCACGTCTCGGCCGCCTCGACCGTCGTCTGCAGCGCTTCCTGCGCGGCCGCATCCTCGGCGAGCAGCGTGTCCAGGCGGGTGTGCAGTGCAGTCGCGTCACGCCGGCCCGCGTCGTAGGGTTCGAGGAATTGCGGTTCACCGGTAAGGGCGTAGCCGCGTTGTCCCGTTTCCTGGTTCACATACGACGTGGTCAGCTCGGCCACCGCCCGCTGCGCGGGCAGCAGCTGCTCGGACAGGTCGTCTACGGCGGCTCGGACCGCCAATCTCCCGTACACCGCGAAGGCTGCAGACACCGCAAACAGCGTCACCAGGATGCCGATAGCCAGCCACAGCAGCGTCCGCAACGAGACCCTCGCGGTATTCGCGCTCGAATCCGTCATCGCGTGCCTCTCGGACTCGCAGAACCAGCTGAGCGGCGCCGGTTCGCGCCGACACTCATCGATTCCACACCCGAGTCCACCCTAGGCCCACACCTCGTCGGCAGGCTGGAAACCGGGTCCATCAGCGCTCAGTCACCCGAAACAGCCCGAATCCGACCTAGCCACGAGCGCTCCCGGCAGACAGTCGGTCGTTCCTCTCGACCCCGCGGCACGCGATCCGCGGGGTGACGCCCTGTTCACGCAGCCACGCCCGCGGTAGCCACCTGGTCTCCCACAACGCATCCGGCACCACCCAGAGGCACCTCATCTCCCACGCGTCACACAATGCACCAAGCCATTCATCCACATGAGACTCGCTCGCAGAGGGCCCAATCGAGGGTTGCCCTGCGGTGGCGGTACGCGTCGTCCATCAACCCGAGAAGTTGCTCCTGACTGATTCGGGTTCGAACACCACTGGCGACGTCCGTGATCTGCACACTCTTCTGCGCGATTTCCGTCTGCCCGATGACTGCGATCAGATGGTCTCTGGTTTTCCGGGCTTTCCGAACACGCGCTCCCAGTGACCCGTCATGGTCGACTCGGCTGCGCAGCCCCCGCTGCCGTACTACATCCGCGAACGCGCGCGCCACAGCATCCTGCTCGGCAGTGACCGGCAGAACTGTGACCTGGACTGGAGCCAACCAGAACGGAAGGCGTCCCGAGTAGCGTTCGAGGAGCGCTGCGGTCACTCGCTCCATCGACCCGACAGTCCCTCGATGGATCATCACCGGTCGATGGTCTCCACCGTCGGCGCCGACATAGGTCAGGTCGAATCGCTCCGGCTGGTTGAAGTCGAGCTGCACGGTGGCGATGGTTTCCTCGTGGCCACGTCCGTCGTGAACTTGCAGATCGAGCTTGGGACCGTAGAAAGCGGCCTCACATGGGGCTTCGACCAGGTTCAGCCTATGCTCGTCGAGGACGGACAATCCGGCAGCACGAAGTTGCTCCTGAGCGTGCTCCCATTGCGCTTCGATTCCGAGCCACGCGGCCGAATTGTCACGCATCGAAAGCCGGACGTAATCGATGGGTAGCCCCAAGATCTCCTGTGCGCGCAGCGCAGCTCGCAACCCCAGCTCGGCTTCATGCAGCACCTGGTCCGGGCGGCAGAAGACGTGCGTGTCGTCGAGGTTGATCTGTCGGACGCGATTCAAGCCGGACAGAACTCCGGAACGCTCGGCTCGGAACATGGAGGCGAGTTCGTTGAATCGAAGCGGCAGCTCACGATATGAGCGTCTGTCGGAGGCGTAGATCAAGGCGTGGTGAGGACAGTTCGCGGGCCGCAGCATGACCTCGTCATCCCCAATGCGCATGGCGGGGAACATGTCTTGGCTGAACTTGCTCAAATGCCCGGACCGCTCGTACAGCGCTCGTTTCCCGAGCACCGGCGAGAACACGCCGAGGCATCCATCGCCCGACGCCAACTCCTTTGCCAGCTTCTGCAGTTCTTCTCGGACAACGGCACCGGTGGGAAGCCACATCGGAAGACCGGATCCGGCAAGCGGATCCGTGGCAAATATGGCCATGTCGTGGTTGAGATCTCGGTGGTCAGTGACCATAAGTCTGCTCCTGTTGTTCGTGCCGGAGCAGCCAGGAAAGCAAGAAGCCCCGGATCTGCTCCGGGGCTTGAAATGCCTGAGGGTTCTCAGTCCATCACGAAGGCGCCGGCAGCGTCCGGCGTCGTCGTGAAATGGAGGTGTCCTCGCATGGTCCAAAAGTGTACAAGGCTGTGAGCACAGTGGCAAAGCGCCGATGCCTGGCCACACCAGGCTCGTTCGCCGCTGCCAAGCACTTCCACTCTTCGATGCCGTGGAGGCCGGCCGCCGAAACAAGGCCGATCAATCGTCACTCCGAGACGACCGATGGGTCGTGGCCGGATCCCGCGCCACTGCCGCCACGCTGGTGATGGGTCGACCGGCGACCGGGGTGACAGTCGTGGCTGCGAGTCGAGATCCATTCGAGCCGAATATCGTTCACGTGATCTGCAGCTACTCGAGGAATCGGCTGCCCGAGCGTGCATGGTCCGGTGTGATCACGCATCTGAAGTGAATCCTTGTCGCCTGCCAGTGGCTGGCACACTCAGTCTCACCGGGTGCGGTGGAAACAGGTCCACACATAATGTCGCCGAGGACCTACCCGTGGAACGTCGGGTTCCGGAATCGCACGGGTTCGGTCCGGCAGGGCACCTGTCGCCGGTGCTCACGGGAGCACTGGCAGCAGTAGCCGCGATGACGAGCGCACTCCGAGGTCACCTGGCCGGTGCGGAGGACTGGAACAGCTCGATCAGATTGCCGGCGGGGTCCGCGAGCAGAATCTGGCGACCACCCGGGCCGCTGACCACATCGCTGCGAAAGGCGATACCGGCGTCGCGTAGTCGGGTGATCTCGGCGTCGAGGTCGCTGACGATGAGGTGGATACGGTTGCCGCCCGGGCCGGTGATGTCGGACGGGGTGGCGCGAGCACCCGAACTGGCCGGGCCGGACAGCAACAATCGCAAGGGGCCACGGATCACGTCGGCGAACGCAGGGGCGGGATTGGCGTGCAAGGTGAAGCCGAGGTGGCTGGTGTAGAAGTCGATGGCTGCGGACACGTCATCGACGAGGTAGCGGACGCCGGCGCATTCGTCGGGTGGGGTCATCGGACACTCCTTTTCACGATTCGGTGGTGAGGGTGGGAAGCGGGTATCGGATGCGGGTGTCGATCTCGACGGCGGGAATGACGAGGTGATTCCGCGGTGCTGACATCGTTCCCGACGTCATCGGCTGTCCGCCCAACCGGGGCGGGGGTCGAATCCGCCTATTTCCTCTGCCCGAGCGTACGCCCGCAACGCCTCAGCGGCTTCTTGGCCGAGATCGGACGGGACCGCGACCTCTACGGTGACCAGCAGATCACCGACCGCGTCGCCGCGGCGAGGCACCCCGCGTCCGCGCAGCCGGAACGTTCTCCCCGACTGGGTTCCCGGCGGGATCTTCAGACTGACCCGACCATCGAAGTTTGGTACGGACAGCACGGTACCCAAGGCCAATTCGGCGAACGACACGGGAACGGTGACGGTGAGGTCATCGCCGCTGCGGGCGAATACCGGGTCCGGTTCGACGCGCACAGTGACATACAGGTCCCCCGACGGCGCCCCACCGAGACCAGGTTCGCCCTGCGCCGGTAACCGGATGCGTTGCCCGTCGCTCACCCCGGGCGGAACACGGACGGAGATAGTGCGGGTGCGGTCCCCGATCCCGTTGCCCTGGCAATCCGGGCAGGGGGTGTCGACGATCGATCCCGTGCCCCGGCAATCCTCGCAGGGTTCGCTGAACCCGAAGCCGCCCAGATTCCGGTTGCGCGCCCCGACCCCGCCGCAGTGTGGGCACGTTCGTTGCCGGGTTCCCGGCCGTATGCCGGAGCCGTGACAGCTGGTGCACACCATCGGCCCGGTCATCCATAGCGGCAACACCATCCCGGCGACCGCCTCCTGGAACGACAGTCTGGTCTCGGTCTCGACGTCGCTGCCCCGCCTCGGCCGGGCCGATGCAGTTCGGGTTCCTGCGCGCCGGAACAGGTCTCCGAGCACATCGCCGACCCCGCCCAGAGGATCGGCCATGGTGAAGGGTGGACCGCTCCCGAACAGGTCCCCGAATTCGAAGCCGCCCGACCCGGCGCGTGGAGGAAAACCCGTCCCGGTGGACGCTCCGGATCGGAGCAGCCGGCGCACGCGGTCGTAATCCTTGCGTGTGGCGGGGTCCGAGAGCACCGCGTACGCCTCACTGACCGCCTTGAACCGATCCCCCACCTCGGTGTTGTGCGGGTTTGCGTCCGGATGCAGCTCCCGAGCCAATGTGCGGTACGCCTTCTTGATCTCCCCGGCCGACGCCGTCGAAGGGACACCCAGAGCGGCGTAGAAGTCGCGGTCGAGCCATTCCTGCTGCGACACTTGGCATCCTCCTTTCCTCTCCTGGCTGCGACGAGAGCGCCGTGCGCTCCGAGATCGGCGTTGTCAGGCTGGTGTGCGGTGTCTCAGGCACCGTCGACCGGGGCGGTGCCCGTGCCGTTCCCCGGCGAAGCGGGCCCCTCGACCACGGCGACCGTCGCGGTCCGCAGCACCTTGCGGTCACCGAAGGTGTAGCCGCGTCGCAGCACCCTGCCCACGACGGGATCGCCCCCGGCACCTTCGTGCTGGACCGCTTCGTGCAAGGTGGGATCGAAGCGGTCGCCCTCTTCACCGAATGCGGCCACTCCCAGGCCGGTCAGGATCGCATCGAGCTTGGCCGCGATCGCACGCAGGGGTTCGGTTTCGAGGTCGCCGTGCTCGCGGGCTCGATCGAGGTCGTCGAGGATCCCGAGAAACTTCGCCGCCACCGACGCCGTCGCGGCCTCGACTGCCGCGTGTCGGTCGCGTTCGATCCGGCGCCGGTAGTTGGTGTACTCGGCCTGCACCCGCTGCAGATCGGCGGTCAACTCCGCCACTCGATCAGGGTGTTCGCGCGCCGCCCGATCGGCCCGGTCACCGGGGTGCATCTCCGCGTCGGACGTGGTCGGCGGGGGTTCCCGTTGTGGGGTCGGGGTGACGGGCTGGCTCGGAGTGTGCTCGCGCACCCGGCCGGTGTCCGGATCGACGCGGCGTTTGTCGGTGATCGAGATCGGTTCCCGCGGCGGCTTGTTGCCGTTGCGGCGCTCGCTGCTGCTCATCGGTTGTCCTCCCGTCCGGGTTCGTCCACCACCTCCGCGTCGAAGACCTCCTCGTCCCCACCCGGGGAACCGTTCCCACCGCCGGTGGCGGCCGAGTCCTTCGCCTGCGCGTCGTAGATCGCCTGGCCCAAGGCTTGCGAGTCGGTGGACAGTTTCTCGATGGCCTCTTTGATCGCCGCGACGTCGCTGCCCTTCAACTTCTCCTGGGCATTCGTGATCGACGACTCGACCTTCTCCTTGACGTCGGCGGGCACCTTGTCCTCGTTGTCCTTGATGAACTTCTCGGTCTGGTACACCAGCGACTCGGCCTGGTTGCGGACCTCCGCTTCCTCCCTGCGTTGGGCGTCCTCGGCAGCGTGAGCCTCGGCGTCCTTGATCATCCGGTCGATCTCTTCCTTGGACAGTCCGGAACCCTCCTGGATCTTGATCGTGTTCTCCTTGCCCGTGCCCTTGTCCTTGGCGGTCACGTGCACGATGCCGTTGGCGTCGATGTCGAAGGTGACCTCGATCTGCGGCACCCCCCGCGGTGCCGGCGGAATCCCCGCCAGCTCGAACGAGCCGAGCAGCTTGTTGTGCGAGGCGATTTCGCGCTCACCCTGGAACACCTGGATCTGCACCGACGGCTGATTGTCGTCAGCCGTGGTGAAGGTCTCGGAACGCTTGGTCGGGATGGTGGTGTTGCGCTCGATGAGCTTGATCATCACGCCACCCTTGGTCTCGATGCCGAGGGACAGCGGGGTGACGTCGAGGAGCAGCACGTCCTTGACCTCGCCCTTGAGAACACCGGCCTGCAGGGCGGCGCCGACGGCGACGACCTCGTCCGGATTGACACCCTTGTTCGGTTCCTTCCCGCCGGTCAGCTCGCGAACCAGATTCGTCACGGCCGGCATACGGGTGGAACCACCGACGAGCACGACTTGGTCGATGTCTTTGACGGAAATCTTCGCGTCCTTGATCACCGATTGGAACGGGGCGCGGGTGCGGTCGAGGAGATCGGACGTGATCTTCTCGAACTCGCTGCGGGACAACTGCTCGTCGAGGAACAGCGGGTTCTTGTCCGCGTCGACGGTGATGTAGGGCAGGTTGATCGACGTGCTCTGCGAGGAGGACAGTTCGATCTTGGCCTTCTCCGCGGCCTCGCGGAGACGCTGCAGGGCCATCTTGTCCTTGGTCAGATCGATGCCGTTCTGAGCCTTGAACTTCTCGGCCAGCCACTTCACGATCCGGTCGTCCCAGTCGTCACCACCGAGGTGGTTGTCGCCGGACGTGGCCCGGACCTCGACGACGCCGTCGCCGATTTCGAGCAGCGAGACGTCGAAGGTGCCGCCACCGAGGTCGAAGACCAGGATGGTCTGTTCCTTGTCGCCCTTGTCCAGGCCGTAGGCCAGTGCGGCCGCGGTGGGCTCGTTGACGATGCGCAGGACGTTGAGACCGGCGATCTGGCCGGCTTCCTTCGTGGCCTGACGCTGGGCGTCCTCGAAGTACGCGGGGACGGTGATCACGGCGTCTGTGATGTCCTCACCCAGGTACGCCTCGGCGTCGCGCTTCAGCTTCATGAGCGTGCGGGCACTGATCTCCTGAGCGTTGTACTTCTTGCCGTCGATCTCCACATGCCAGTCGGTGCCGATGTGGCGCTTGACGGAGCGGATGGTGCGATCGACGTTGGTGACGGCCTGGTTCTTCGCGGGCTGGCCGACCAGCACCTCACCGTTCTTCGCGAACGCCACCACCGACGGTGTCGTGCGCGACCCCTCCGAGTTGGCGACCACCACCGGGTCGCCACCCTCCAGCACGCACACCACCGAGTTCGTGGTCCCCAAATCGATTCCCACCGCGCGAGCCATGACCGCCTCCAGCAGCACACCGGGTGGCCGTGATCCTTCGGTCGATCTGCTCGTCGTCACACCCACCGAAATTGAGTGTTATCGACTCAATTTTCCCCCCGGTCCAAACCGAGGTCAAGGCGAAGAATTGAGCGTGGAACGCTCAACCTTTGCTGTGTTCGCCTGGTGGATTTCGTCATGATCGGTAGTGATGTGTCGGTGCGACGTCTGCACGGGTCATCGAATCGGTTTCCGGGCCACAGTCACCGCAGGCGGTTTCCGGGGTCACAGTCACGCGCAGGCGATGGCCAGGATCCGCCCAACTGCTCCGCCGCGTCGCCGAGGTGCGTAGGAGATAGTCCGCTCGCCGTCTAATGGCAAGGAACACAAGCAGTCCGAGTGTCCGGCTACCGGGCCGAGGTTACGCGTAGCCGTCCTGGACGAGTGCGCTGATTCGCCCCACCCTCCCGCGCGATTCACGTGGGAGGGCCCGGCCACGCCGACGTCTATCGGCCGCGCAGCCCGATCGGGTTGCCGTCAGCGTCGGCAAGCACGCAAATCCGTGTCTCGGGTGCAACCTGACGTGGAGCGTCGCGCTCGGTTGCGCCGGCGGCAAGCAGCGTGTCGCGGGTCGCGTCGAGATCCTCGACGTCGGCGAACGCAACCGGTCCGGCGGCCCCGTCACCTGGATTCAGCGCGACCTCGAAGCCGTCCACGTTGTATCCGACGTAGTAGGCCTCGTCGGTGTGAGGTGCGCCGAGCAGCGCGGAATAGACCGCCTTGGCGGCGTCCAGGTCGGATACGGGGATCACCAGGCTGCGGATTGTGGGGCTCATGTTCGTCTCCTTCGTTATGCGGCGGCCGCTCGTTCGGCGATGACGACCACGTTATGCGCGGCTCGGGGCCGGCGCTTCTCGATTTCTGACCGATCTGGAAGTGATGATTCGTCATCTTGTATCGACGCAACGGGGTTCCAGATCCGGACTCCGCGCGGTCCGTCATCTTCTGCCAGGGGTCTCCCCCTCGCTTTGGCTGTGGCCGACGGGCGGCGGATCGCCCACCGGTTCAGCGCCTTTGATGGTCTCTCCCCGGAACAGGGCAGGAAACACGCTATCGGTGTTACCTTGAGCCCTGTGTGTGGCGGTCGGCAATCCTCGCGGCGGCGCACGGCGCTGCTCACCGTGCTCGGGGTGATCGCCGTCGAGCGCATGGCCCTGCAGTTCGGCCACACCAACGCGGTGGACGATGCGCAGGAGACGTTCCCAGCTGACGTCGGAGCCGACGCGCTCGCGCCGCGCCGCGCCCCGGAGCGCGGCGCCGTCAACTGGCCGGTATCGCTGCCGGTCCGCGCCCGGGCACCGTCACCGACCTCGGCCGTGTCACCCATGCCCGCGCGGAACAGCACCTGTGTGCTCCGGGTGTGACAGGCAGGCACCGGCTGCCGTCCCAGCAGATCTGACGCCACTCCCCTCTCGTGACCGCCACGGGCTTGGGCGCCACATCCCTCACCGGGCGTGCCGCGTGACCCGATAGTCGTTTCAGCATCGGTAGATTCGTTGCCGGTGCACCGTCGGAATGAGGTGCCGAAGTGCATTCCAAGATTGTTCTCAAACTCACCGGCGCCACCGTGGCCGCGGGGATAATGCTGGCCGGGGTGATGTTCCCGATCGCCGCCGGGCTCGGGTACGCGTCCAACCGTGCCGCCGACAGCGTCGGTAATTCCTCGGCCGAACTGGCCGACGGGGTGGTGCCGGCGGTGACGACCATGACCGACATCACCGGGAACCCGATCGCCTGGCTGTACGACCAGCGCCGATTCGAGGTCCCCAGCGACCAGATCTCCAACGAGATGAAACTGGCGATTCTCTCCATCGAGGACAGACGGTTCGGCGAACATCAAGGGGTGGACTGGCAGGGCACCATGCGGGCGTTCTTCACCAACACCACCAGCGGTCAGATCGAGCAGGGTGCCTCGACCATCAATCAGCAGTACGTGAAGAACTACCTACTGCACGTGGTCGCCAAGACCGACGCCGAGCGCCGTGCCGCGATCGAGACCACGCCGGTCCGCAAGATCCGGGAGATCCGGATGGCGATGACCCTCGACCAGGAACTCTCCAAAGAGGAAATTCTCACCCGGTACCTGAACCTGGTGCCGTTCGGCAACGGTTCCTTCGGGGTGCAAGACGCCGCCCGCACGTACTTCGGCATCGACGCCAAGGACCTGAACCTGGCGCAGTCGGCGATGCTCGCGGGCATGGTGCAGTCCAGCTCCGCACTCAACCCCTACACCAACCCGGAGGGGGTGTTCGAGCGCCGCAATGTCGTCCTGGACACCCTGGTCGTGAATGTTCCGGACCGGGCAGCCGAGATCCGCGCCCTGAAGGAAACGCCGCTCGGGGTGCTCCCGAAACCGAACAATCTGCCCCGAGGATGCATCGCCGCCGGCGACCGCGGGTTCTTCTGCGACTACGCGTTGCAGTACCTCCAGACCGCCGGGTTGTCCCGGGAGCAGCTCGAGAAGGGCGGCTACCTGATCCGCACCACCCTCGATCCGGCCGTGCAGGGATCAGTGAGGTCGGCGGTGTCCACCTACGCCGACCCGAAGCTCCCCGACATCGCGAGCGTGATGAACGTCGTGCAGCCCGGCCAGGACCAACATCGGGTCCTGGCGATGGCGGGCAGCCGCAACTACGGCCTGGACGCTGCCGCCGCCGAGACGGTGCAGGAGTTGCCCTATTCATTGTCCGGGCACGGCGCCGGATCGGTGTTCAAGATCTTCACCACCGCCGCGGCCATGGAAAAGGGGCTCCGGCTCAACGCGATCCTCGACGTGCCCGGCCGGTTCGACGCCCGCGGGATGGGCGACGGCGGCGCCCCCGGATGCCCGGCGGCGACCTACTGCGTGCAGAACGCCGCCCCCTATCCGCGGGCATTGGCGGTCACCGACGCCCTCGCCCAGTCCCCGAACACCGCGTTCGTGAAACTTCTCCAGGCCACCGGGGTGGATGCGACGGTCGACATGGCGGTGCGCCTCGGCATGCGGTCCTACACCGAACCGGGCACCTCCGGGTTCGGAGACCAGAGCCTGGCCGACATGCAGAAGGACCAGAATCTGGGGTCGTTCACCCTTGGCCCGGTGTGGATCAATCCGCTCGAACTGTCGAATGTCGCCGCGACCCTGGCCTCGCACGGCAAATGGTGCCCACCGACTCCGATCGACTCCATCGTCGACCGCGAGGGCCGGCCGGTACCCCTCACCCAGCAAGCCTGCGAGCAGGTCATCGATCCCGGCCTGGCCGACACCCTGTCCAACGCGCTCAGCAAAGACGACCTGCCCGGTGGCACGGCGTCGGCCGCGGCCGCGGCCGCCGGGTGGAAGCTCCCGATGTCCGGCAAGACCGGGACCACCGAATCGCACATGTCGTCGGCGTTCGTCGGGTACACCAACAACCTGGCCGGCAGCGTCTATGTGTTCGGGGACTCGCCGACCCCCGGCCAGATCTGCACCAGTCCACTGCGCTCGTGCGGGGACGGCAACCTCTTCGGTGGCACCGAGCCGGCCCGCACCTGGTTCACGGCGATGATGCCGATCGCGAACAACTTCGGCCCCACCACCCTGCCTCCGATCGACCAGCGCTACGCCCGCTGACCGGACGACGAGCGGGGTGAACGCCTTCAACTGGACAGTAGCTCTCGGGTTGCTGCGATTGTTCTGCTGACGGTTGGTCACGCCGGGGTCGGCAGGCAGGACGGCCTCCGCGAGGCATGGGAAAGTGAACGATGAGCAGCTGGCCCTATTGGTTCGAAATTGCGGTGATATGCGGGATCACCGCCGTAGGCACCATCGTGTGGGGGCATTGGGAGGAACACACCCCGAAATGCGGCGGATCGGAAAGATCGTCGTGTTGTGCGGCTGTCGGTCCTGGTTTCCGCCACTGCGGGGCGATTCTGGTTCTTCGTGCTG
Organism: Rhodococcus sp. G6(2025); assembly: GCF_058628105.1. Classification (NCBI taxonomy): domain Bacteria; kingdom Bacillati; phylum Actinomycetota; class Actinomycetes; order Mycobacteriales; family Nocardiaceae; genus Rhodococcus; species Rhodococcus sp. G6(2025). The sequence continues at coordinate 3,694,197 of NZ_CP179750.1, read as the reverse complement.
CTCGCCGTCCTGGCCGCGATCGTGCTGCTGATCCACGCCTGGTGGCTTCCGCGGAAAGGCATCAACGGTTGGACCGGCGAGCCCCGCGAGAGGTACTACGCCCTCCGCGGCTGGAAATGGCCGCCGGAGAGGCAATGAACTCAGTGGTGATAACCGGCGATTCCCGCGCTCTGGACGTTCGGAGGAGAATCAAGGCATGAGCACACAGGACGATGCCGCGATCGCGGAGGCACGCAAGACCGGCGTCGTCGTCGGGCTCGAGATCCGGCGCTGACGCCAGATCAGATCGAGAATCAGCGTCGGCCCGAGTCGCGCAAACGCACAGTGCAGAGGTGGTGATCGGGTGTGATCCATCAGGAGATCCGGGAGTGGGTCGCCGAGTTGATGCAACTCGACATTGCGACGGCTAGCCCCGGAGAGTTGGCCAGGCTCGACGCCATGACGGCGCTGGCCGAAGGGCAGTATGTGCAGCAGCTGTTGAACCTCCACGAATTCAGGCCGCTGGTGGGCTGAACCGGGTTTGAGACGTGGTGCGCACTACGCCAGCGAACTACGGGCCCGCCCGCCGCAAAGCAGTCAGCCCTCCCCCATCCCGGCAGCTACCACCACACGTGGCGTGAAAGGCCAGAGCGGCCGGCGCGCCCTGATGATGCGCGAAACTTCCCTACGCCCCACCTGGGCCCGTCGGCTCACCGGTCGATTGTGCTGACCGCGCACCACCGTAACGACGAACAAGGCTCACGTCATGTCGGCAGACCCGCGTCCTGCTGACGGCGTCGATGAAACCGCTCGCGCTGCTCATCGAGCAAGATCACACCACGACGCTGCACGCGGTGATGTTCACGGGCAATCAGCAGTCGCACCGACGCGGTCCGCCGCTCCAACTCAGCCGCACGCCGGGCCGCGTTCCCATCGTTGAGCAGGTATGCCGCGGCACGGTCGCAGTCGATCAGAATCTGCTCGTAGGCGAGCCGTACCGGCTCCCGTTCGTCGAGCCGAGACACCGCCACGTCTTCGAACAGTTGCAGCGGAAGCCGCGCCAGTCGGTAGTTCACACGTAGAAGGGCCAAGGACAGGGAGCCGAGTGTCACACGCGGCATCGTAAGCTCGGCGAAAGCATTTGCGGATAGGGTCTTAAGTCCCGTTGTCTCGCAACGTCGGCGATTCACGTCGGTGTTCGATCCGCCGAGCGGATTACAGCACCCGGCGGGTTACCGCGAATCGCACCGGACGCTGCCGGGGATTCCCGAACATGGACGGTTGCCTAGTGGCGCTCCCGACAGGAATGCGGTACAAACGAGCCCTGCAACTCAATTGTGATCCAAATCACTCTTAATCGTTACCGGAGGAGACAGACAAACCACCCAGGCGGCCCTGCCGATCGGACTCGATATCACCACCGCCTGCGTCTATCCCTTTGCGAAAGGAGCTTGGAATGCATCCCTCGCTACCCATGAAGCAGCACATTCCCGGCGGTGCAGAACGCCTCTCACAGCCAATCATCGGTGCCGGTGCCGCACTATCCGTCGCCATGCCCGCCTGGATGGTCACCAGCTCACTGTGCGCCACCGCGGCGATCGTCGCCGCGACCTTCGCCGGCCTCATCGCGGCAGCTGTGATGCTCCGGCCTTCGCCATGACGCACGCCCACACCAACGTCGACGCATGCCGTCGGCATCCCAGGAATCGTAAAGGCACGGTGCACATATGCCCTGGACTGTTGTGGTCATCGCCGTCACGTTGATCGTGGTGGTCGCCTCTCTCGGCGCAGCGCTCGCTGCGGATGCGATGTCGCACCGTCACGTACGTGAACCCGAACCGTCACGTGTCGGTGGCGGAGGCGCTGCCCCCGCGCCGACCACCCGGCTCCGCGATCCCCGCTGGCGCCGGACCGCTGTGCAGGCCTGGACAATCTGTGGCGCCGCCTCGGCGATCGCGATTGCAATCATCGGAGTGCTGACGTCCGCTGGGTGAACGAATGCCCTCATCGATACCGGCTGCCGGAGAACCCGAACTCGACCAGCACCGCGGGATTGGTGACCGCGACACGCAACGCCCGGTCGATCGACTGCGGGTCGGTGATGTCAACCTCGTCCACACATGTGCGCCTGAGGATTTGGCCGAGTTATGGGTAATCGAGCTCCCCGCCTCCTCGCGAAGACCGCCCACCGTTGCGGGTCAGCGCCGGGGACTTCGGCAGGCTTCCCGGTTCGACTGGCTTGCTTTGTGCTTCGCTCGGGAGTACATACGAGCCATCAGACATGCGTCAATGCCTCCCCCATCGTGCGGTTGAGGGTGCTGAGCGAGCGGACGGCACTGCGAACCGGCCCCGGCGTGGTGGTCGACTGCAGCATGACGTCGGGTGCCGAGGTTTCGGTGAGTTTCTCTGGAGGCTCTACGTGCTCGCCGGCGAGTGCGCGTTTGACGTCGGCGATGGTTGCCTTGGTGACGTCGGATGCTTGGCGCAATGCCTTCGTGGTCTCCTGCGACGGTTCGCTGTCTGGTTCGCCGCGGGCGGCGCTTACCCCTGCTCGGGCGAGTGCATGAGACGACCGATTGCTGGCCGTCATGATCCGCAACAACCGTTTTGCGCCCCGGCGGGTCCGCGTCGTCGGTCCCATTTCCAAGGGTTTGCCCGCCGTGACAAGGTCCTTCAGCGCGTTGTCCAGCTTCCGGATGTCGGCGACGAGGTCAGTCTCGTGGCCTGGTTGGACGACGGCTCCGATAGCGGTGTCGATGATGGCAGTCATCTGATCGAGGTAGTCGTCGATCTTCGAGGTCAGCGTCGATCTCGTTCCGGTGGAGAAGATGAAGTACGCCGCCGCGATTCCGACGATTCCGCCGGCCGCCGTTTCGTAGATGCGCAGTTCGAGTACCTCGATGCTGAATGTGCCGAGCAGTCCGTAGAGCATCGCAAGCATGACGGTGACGAAGAAGGAGAGCAATGCGTAGGCGACCGTCACGAGGTAGAACGCGAAGAATACGCAGACGACGAGCAGGAGCAGCTGCAATGGCTGGTTGTTTCCGACCAACGCGGACAGCAATACTCCTGCAAGAACTCCCGCGATGGTGCCGACGACGCGGTGGCCTGCGCGCGAGAGAATCTCACCGCGGGTAGATGCTCCGGTGAAAACGAGGAAGGCCGTCAGGACCGCCCAGTACCAGCGGTCGGGCGAGATGAGCTCACCGAGGATCGTTGCAGCGCTGGTCGCGACGGCTACCTGGATCGCGGCTTTGGTGCTCGGATTCCATCCGGTGTCCGTTTCTTCGTCCTCGTCCGGCTTCTTCCTCGGCTCGGATTCTGTTCGCAGGGCATTGTTGGTGATGTGATGGATCGCGATGTGTGCCTGCACTGCTCGCATCGCGACGGCGGTCGCGATACCCGCCGGAGTCGATGGATCGGACTTGTCTGCGGCCGTGGCGGCGAGGCGTCGGGCAGCGCGGAGTTGGTCGTCCGACGGATTGTTCTGCAGGCACGATCCCAGTGCCGTGGTCGCCTGCCCCAGCGAATTCGGCCACGACTTGTTCGGGTCGAGCGCCCACAGCGCGCTGACGAGTTGTTCGGTAGCGATTTGCGCATCGAAGATACGAACGGACAGATCATCATTCGTGACGCTCAGGATCTGAGCTGCATCGTTGCGGTCGAGCCAGTCGTCGATCATCAGCGCGGTGCTTCCGAGCCGATCGAGTTTCTTGCGGAGTAGATCGAGATTCCGATCACCCCTGTTCGACGCCACCTCCAGCACGTCGATCGACGCGGCCCGCAGCGCCCGAACCAAACGTTTGAGTTCGAGCCCCGGCCGATCCGGCAGGATCACTGTTCGGACGAGGAGCGAGATACCGACGCCGGCGACGATGGACACGGCGAGGATGGGAATCTGCCCAGGCTCGGCCCGAAGGAAGAGCGCGAAGAAGTAGCAGATGAACGCGACCATCCCGAGAGCCGTCCCTCGCGGGCCGTAGCGCCGCACCCAGACGGCCGCGAAGAGCACCGCGATGAAACCCACATCGGCGACCTTCCCGAAGTGTGACAGCGCCGCGGACATCGACACCGCTGCGATTGCCGGGAACACGAGCAGCAGTGTCGTGATCACCCTGCTGTGCTGATCCCTGTCCTTGACCGCCGCCGAGGACTGCATCGCGACAACCGTCCCGAGAAGCGCGACGGTGAGTGGCTGGCCGATCACGTCGGAACCCGGTAGTAGCACCACCATCGCGAGCACGACGGTGATCGTCGTGGCGGTTGCGGCACGGAGCCGCAGCCTGCCGGGATCGGAGACCGCGAGAAAACGGACTGTCTCCTGTACGAACCGAAAAGGCATTCACCGATTGTGCGCCCTGGGTTCATCCCCGATCGTGAGAGGCGTGCGAGTTCGTTGATGGCGGAGCCGAGACAGCACCTACACCACGCACCGGTCCCTGCCCGCCGACGTCCGGCCCGGCGCCCGTCTTGCGATTGCCTAGCTTGCCGATACGGCAAGAACTCTCGCCGAAACCGTCGGTGTTATTGCACTGTGTTGGTATGGAAGATGCGGGCGAGGTCACCGAGGTCAAGACGACATCACGTGAGGCGGACGAATGGGATGCGCGCTACAGCGAGCAGGATCGCGTGTGGAGCGGCGAACCCAACGGTGCACTTGTCGACGAGATGACCGGCGCACCGCCGGGACGCGCCCTGGACGTCGGTTGCGGTGAAGGCGCCGACGCGCTCTGGCTCGCCCGGCAGGGATGGGCCGTGACCGCGCTGGACGTTTCGCGCATCGCCCTCGACCGGGCCGGGGCACACGCCGACCGGGAAGACGTGGACATCACCTGGGTGCTGAGCGGACTGCTCGATGCCGACGTGCCCGCGGGTGGTTTCGACCTGGTCTCAGCCCAGTACCCCGCCTTGCGCAGTACCGCCCATCGTGCCGCCGAACGTGCGCTGGTCTCCGCGGTCGCACCGGGTGGCATCTTGCTGGTCGTCCACCACGACATCCGCGACGCGGAGGCGGCGCGGGAGCACGGCTTCGATCCCGGTGATTGGGTCACACCCGGTGACGTGGCGGCGCTACTCGACGACAGCTGGCACATCGACGTGAACGAGGTGCGGGAGCGTTCGATCAGTGGCGGCGCGGGTGCACACCACACCCACGACGTGGTTCTGCGCGCGCACAGGCTGCCCCACCGCAGCCCCTCCATCGGGCATCCGACTGCCGGTGGTTCTCCCGGCGCACACACAGGATCACACAGAAAAACCGCGACGGGCACAGCTGCGGCCGCTTCACCTCCGCCTGGTCACTCACACGATCGCACCCGCTACTGGGACCACCAACAGGGGCGGTGGGTCAAGCATCACGACAGCCGGCCCCGAGACTAGCGGCCATCATCACCGGACTGGACAAGACGCCAACCCCGGCCCCGCCCACCGGATCCCCATCCGTCTCGGCGACGACGACTACACCCGCGCCCACACTGTCGGCCAGAACCTCGAAATCTCCGGTCCACGACCGCATCACCGCTTCCCTCGACACCGAACAACCCGAATGGCTGCAGGTTCAGTCGGGGGGTGCGGCTCGATGGGCACGAGTACAGCCGTGGACACTCAGATCGATCTTGACCTAGAAATCCACGTCAGTACAGCTGTCCCTCGTGTCGTTCGCGGTCGAAGGTCGGGATGGGCCCACCGCGGCGCAGCGTGCGAGCCAGGGCCGGATCGGCCAGGTGCAGTCGCCCGATCGCGACCAGATCGAACTCGTTGCTTTTCAACCGCCGGAATACTCCATCGAGGTCGGCGGGTTCGGGCGTGCCCGTGTCGCGCAGTGGCTTGCTCAGGCCGACGCTGCCCACGGCCATGCTCACGGCTCCGGTCAGCTTCTTCGCCCACCCAGCCAGTGTGAGATCGCTCCCCTCGAACGCTGGGATGTCGAAACGGCGAATGCTGGCGTCCAGCACGTCCACTCCCGCGTCGATCAGCGCGTTCAGTACGACGGACAGCTCGGCGGGGGTGTTCGCGATCCGGGCGCCATAGTCCTGCTGCTTGTGCTGCGAGAACCGGAAGAAGATCGGCAGCTCCGGACCGATTTCCCGCCGGATCGCCCGAATCACCTCCACCGGGAACCGGGTGCGCCGCTGCAGGTCGCCGCCCCACTGATCGGTGCGTTGGTTCGTCGACTCCCACAGAAACGAATCCAACAGGTAGCCGTGTGCGGCGTGGATGGCGATCCCGTCGAATCCGACCTCGACCGCGTTGCGGGCCGAGCGCACGTACGCGGCGATGACATCCTCGAGGTCCTGCTCGGTCATCGCCGCGGTCGGAGCGCTCGCACGGGCGATGTAGTCGTCCGGGTAGACGGTGCGCCCCGCCCGGCCCCACACTCCGGACGGGCGCATCGACGTCAGGCTCGGATCCACGTCGCTCATCGCGCCCCAGAGTGGTCCGACGTGCCAGAGCTGCGGGATGATCCGGCCGCCCGCTTCGTGAACTTCGTCGACCACGCCGCGCCAGCCCACAAGTGCCGCTTCGCCGTGCAGGCGTGGCACTTTCGGACTGTCGACGGCGGTCGGGTGGTCGATCGCCACGCCTTCGGTGATCACCAGACCGCTGCCGCCCTCGGCGCGCCGCCGGTAGTAGGCGGCCACGTCCGCACCGGGGACCCCGCCGGGTGAGTGCTCCCTCGTCATGGGGGACATGACGATGCGGTTCGGCAGGGCAAGGGAGCGGACCTGCAGCGGCTCGAACAGCGCGTTCACTGCTCCTTCGGGATCGACTCGACGCGAATCGGTGAGGTCGGATGTCATGAGAACACGGTGCCAACGGGGTCGATACGCGAGCAAGCCGGCAGTCCGGTGAGCGGATCTCGGCCAGGTGGAGATCCCGAAAGCTGGGCGGGGTCGAATAGTCTTGGCCTTGCCCAGCGGGCACTGTCAGGCAGGTCTTCGGGTCACTGACGCGAAGTCGAGGTACTGTGCGATGGCTGCAGCCGCCATACGCACAGGTGCGGCATGCCGATGGTCGAACTTCACTTGGCTCGTCGGTCCGCTGACCGAGAGCCCTGCTTGCGCTCCGCCCAGGGAACCGATTCGCACTCCGATGCAACTGAATCCTGCCGCGCAGGTTCCGAACGCAATTCCCAGATGTCGGAGTCTGTCGGTCTCGGAGCGGAGGTCGGCGGAGGCATCATCGGACTGTGGGGCGGTTGCGAGCAAGATCTTGCCGATTGTCGACGACCGTGCGGGTATGCGGTCTCCGACCCGCGTCAGGAGGTTGGGGGCCGTCTGGCCGCCGACCTTCTCGAGATAGACCACGTCGGTGCCGTCGAGGATACCGAGATGAACGACGTGACCGGTAACAAGATGCAGCTCGCGGAGCACCGGGGCCACCACCCGGTCGAACTTGTTCTGGTGCAGCGACAGTGCTCCGAACTCGACGAGTGTGTCCCCGAGCTCGAACTCGCTGCCCCGGCGACGGAGCCAGCCCAGTCGCACCAACTGCTCGAGCATCCGACGAGTGCTCGTCCGTGGTATCCCCGTTCGGCGAGACAGGTCGGTGAGGCTCAGAGCCGGCGTGCTGCGAAAGCAGTCCAGCACCAGGGACAGCCGATCGAGGGTGGACGCGGGCGGGACGTTCTCCGTGCGTTCTCCGTGCAACATCGGCTTCTCCCTTCCCTGGCGGCAGTCGCGACCTGGAGCGCCGCCGGCCGTCCGAGACGGACAGGCACTCCCAGCACAGCTTCGGAACCGGCGCATCACCAGAGCCCCTTCCGGTGAGCGGGAACTGCCTCGTGTTCGCCCGCTGCAGGTCGAGGCCCCGTCGAACGCGAGTCGGTGCAGGCAACACGTGACGACACGCGAGGTCACCGCGATCGACCAGCGTGTCGTCCGCTGAGCGGATGCGGAAGTGGTGCACCGCCGTCTGGCGCTGACAGGGTGGCCAGGAACCCGTGGCCGAGGTCACAACGCGGACGCCTCATGGCGCCAAGTTCTGCGCATTCGGTCCGGACGCCAGGCGGGGCGCGGCCGCAAGTGGCTGCGCGCGACCTGAGCAAAGACCAGAAGGAAGGAAACCACCATGACTGCTCTGAATATCGATGAAACCGACGAGGTCCGCTACATCGACGAGGGCACACCGCCTGCTCGCTTCGCCCGGGGGTGGCACTGCCTCGGGCTGGTGGTGGACTTTCGGGACGGCGCGCCGCACTCCATCGAGGCGTTCGGCACCCGGCTCGTGGTGTTCGCCGACAGCAAGGGTGAGATCAAGATCCTCGACGCCTACTGCCGGCACATGGGCGGCGACCTGAGTCAGGGCACCGTCAAGGGCGATTCGATCGCGTGCCCGTTCCACGACTGGCGTTGGGGCGGCAACGGCAAGTGCACCGACATCCCCTACGCGCGACGGGTTCCGCCGCTGGCGCGCACTCGCGCCTGGACGACCATGGAACAGGATGAGCTGCTGTTCGTCTGGCACGACCCGGAGGGCAACCCGCCGCCGGCCGAGGTGACGATCCCGGTGATGAGGGCGCCAGGCACCGAGTGGACCGAGTGGGTGTGGAAGTCGATCGTCATCGACACCAACTGCCGCGAGATCATCGACAACGTCGTCGACATGGCGCACTTCTTCTACGTCCACTTCTCCTTCCCGACGTATTTCAAGAACATCTTCGAGGGGCACGTCGCGATCCAGGAGCAAAGCGGCGTCGGCCGTGAGGACATCACCGAATGGACGGACCCGGACGTCCCCCAACTGCTGGCACACCGGTCCCTCGCCGCCTACCACGGGCCCTCGTTCATGGTCGACGAACTGACCTACGAGTACGACAAGTTCGACGTCGAATCCATCCTCATCAATTGTCACTACCCGATCACCCCCGACAAATTCGTCCTGATGTACGGGATCACCGTCCAGAAGACCGAACATGCGCCCGCCGCGATCGCCGACCAACTGGTCGACGCGATGATCGGCTACATCGGCGTCGGTTTCGAGCAGGACATCGAGATCTGGAAGAACAAGACCCGGATCGACAACCCCCTGCTCACCAACGAGGACGGCCCCGTCTACCAGCTGCGCCGCTGGTACGAGCAGTTCTACGTGGACGTCGCGGACATCACGCCCGAGATGGTGGACCGCTTCGAGTACGAGCTCGACACCACCAAACCGGTCGAGACTTGGAAGCAGGAAGTCGCCGACAACCTCGCCCGCAGCACCGCCGCAGGCAAGCCCACCTGAGAGGAATTGTCATGCAACCGTTGGAATGCAGCACCTGCAGCACCCGGGTGATGGTGGAGAAGTTCAGCTGGCACCACACTTCCGTGCAGTGGCTGGCCGACTGCGAAACCTCCTGCGCACAGTTCCGCGTCGACGCCGTTCCGGGCCGCCAGGGGGTCCACATCAGGAACTGCTCGGCGCTGCGCGAGACGATCCGGCAGGCCGTCCTGGATGGCACGATCCCGATCCCCCCGGACTGACCACATCCCTTTACTCCCTCCGGCGATGGCCTGTCGGCCATCCGGAAAGGAATAACATGAGCGACATGACCGGGCCCGGAGGTCCGGACATCGAAGCCCGAATGCAGTTGTTGGAGAAACGAGTTCAGCTACTCGAGGACCACAACGAGATCATGCGGCTGATGCACTCCTACGGTCCGGCCGTCGACTGCGGACTTGCCGATCTCGTCGCCGGACTGTGGACCCACAACGGCGTCTATGACGTCGACACCGGCCGCATGGACGGACGCGGCCAGATCGAAGCGATGGTTCGAACAGACCCCCACCAGGGCTTCCTGCGTCAAGGCTGCGGACACGTCATGAGCCCTGCGCACATCACCGTGGACGGGGACGCCGCGGTAGCGCACTGCCACACGCAACTGATCCTGCGCCGATCCGACGGCGACGGATATCAGGTCAGCAGAGTCACGGCGAACCGGTGGGAGCTCACCCGCACCTGCGACGGCTGGAGGGTCACAACGAGGACCAGCCGCATCCTCGACGGTCAGGACGAAGCACGAAGGATATTCGCAGGAATCGCCGGTCCCCCAAGCTGATTGCGAACACCGATCACGCTCAGCGGAGAACGCCGAGGTGGCCGTGCCATGGACGCGCCCACTGACACGTTCGCCTCCCGACAGGCCTGACCCACAGATTAGGAAGGTTCTTCATGTCCAGACACCATTCCCGCATCTGCGGGATGCTTCTGCTCGCCGGCGGAGTACTGCTCGCGGAACTCGGCGGCGCCGGACTCGCCCAGGCCGAGCCCACCGCTCCTCCGGCGTCGGCCCCGCTGTTCCAGCCCGGCCCGGGCGGCAACGGCAAGACGACGCCGGGTGCGGACGCACCCCGACTGGCGAGCGTCGACAACTTCCGCGACGTGGCGGGTACCGGCGCCGGCTACCCGGCGGCACACGGCAAGACGGTCAACAGGGGGGTCTTCTACCGCTCCAACGCGATCGTGCCGAACGACGCGGACCTCGCCACCCTCGCCGGGCTCAGCCTGACCACCGCCTACGATCTGCGTGGACCCGACGAGATCACGCAGAAGCAGGACAAGCTGCCCGCCGGCGTGAACTACGTCAACATCCCGGTCATTGCGGGCAACATCGACGAATTCATCGCCAATATCCACACACCCGAGGACGCCCGCGCCGCGATGCAGGACGGGAACCGCAAGAACGTCACCGGAGCGACTGAGCGGGCCGGCTACGCCACGCTGCTCACCGGTCTCACGAACACCGGCGGGGCCCAGGTCTTCCATTGCTCCGCCGGCAAGGACCGCACCGGCTGGGTCACGTACCTGCTGCTGAGCATCGCCGGCGTGGCACCGACGACAATCATGGACGCCTACCTGCTCACCAACGAGTACACCAAGGACTCGATGATCAAGACCCTCGCCTACATCAAGCAGAGCCAGGGCGAGGCAGCCGCCGCGAAATGGGAGCCGCTGCTCGGCGTCGACAAGAGCTACCTGCAGGCCGGCATCGACCAGCTGGCCGCCGACTACGGCACCGTCGACAAGTACCTCGCAGACGGGCTCGGCCTGAGCCCGGACACCATCAACAAGCTGCGGGTCAAGCTGACCCACTGATCCGGCCACGACCGAACCCGCTTCGTCTGGGTGGCCGCCATGCCTCAACCGATACGGCTCGGGTGCAACTGATCGGCAAGCGATGGCCAGGGCACTGCTGCACGAACCGGACGTGGTCAACCGGATATCGCGCGACGCGCAGACACCATCACTGTGCATCCACTGCGACAAATGCATGCCCACGATCGTCACCGGCGCACGCTGCGTCCGCGTCGAGCGCCGCGAGCGGGAGACACACGCGACGACGGATGGGGGCCTCGCACGTGCGACCTTTCTGAAGGACGTGAGCCGCGCGATGAAACCCGGCGGATCAATCGCCAAGATTTCCTCCATGAACGGGATCGCCGGCGGCGCCGGAGTATCCACCCTACAGCGCCGGAAAATTCGCCATCCGCGGCATCACACGAAGCGCTGCAATGGAACTCGCCACGGCACAGATCGCGGGCAACTCCGTCCATCCCGGCGCCGTATCCACACCCAAGATCGGCAGCACCTCAACAGACGACCCCGCGGCGACAACAAGCTGGTCGCGACAATGCCCCTCCCCCGCTACGGCCAACCCGAGGAAGTCACCAACCTCATGCTCCTCCTCGCCAGCGACGAATCCAGCTAAGGCAGACCACAACACCCAGGCGTGCGGGTAGCATCCACCCACGCTATTGATCCGAACAGGGTAGGCCCGCCAGGGAAGTACACCTCATCGCGTGGAGACTGCCTCGGCTATGCCTTCAGCCTCAGCTATCGCCATGCACCGGCGCGACACCGACCGGGAGATCCACCATGCGGCTGTTCATCAACGCACACCATTCGGTCCCCACCGCGTGGATCGCCTGGACCGGCGATCCCGCCGGCCTCGAAGCCATCATCGATCGAGGGGCGAGTTGCCGAGTTCGTCGTGTGGGACGGCTCTCGACCTTGGCCCGGTGGCGACGTGGAGATCTGTGGGTTGACCTGCACCGTCTCGAGGCAGAGTTATCGACGACGCCGGATGCTCCGGACGACTGGGAAGCGAACTTCGTCGACATGATCGAACAGGCGGAATCAGACGGGCATCTCGACACCGAAAAGATGCTCCTGCGTATCCGGTACAAATTTCACGACGTTCCCGAAGCACGATAAACGACGACGTGCGCAAACACGGAAACCCTTTGCGCACCAATGCGATATCGAAAGTCGGTACATACGGCCATTATTTAAAACGGGTTGGTATCGGGGCAAAACCAGCACCCCGCGACGCCCGCCCCACCACCCACACCGGATAACAACCCGGGGACATGCCATCACACCAGGTCACAACACCATTACGCCCCCACACAGCACAACGGCCCGCAGGACACCGCGTCGACCTGTCGATCACACCGCCGCTCCGCCGAACGATTCCAAAACGGAAGAGGCCCACCATGACCGAGATGCAACTGCGGGGTACGGCTACTCACGAACCGCCGGAACTTCACAGCCTCCACTCACGATCTGGACCGCTTTGCGCACCCGCAGGATTCGCTACATGCTACGGACCACATCCTCGCTCCCCCCTAATACAAGGCTTTCGACACTGGTCTCCGGTCCGATCCGTAGTCACTCCTCTCGTGTCCTGGTGGACGCACCCCAAATCGGATACAACCGGGGACGTTTGCAGGCAATCGGATTCGTCGCCTGCACACCCGCCGACCACACGTTGCACTTCGTCCGCGCAACCCCGGCGACGCCCAGAGGGGCGGTCTCAGGTCCCGGCGGGCACCCAGGGGCGAGCCGGTCCGGTTCGTCGAAAACCAGGTCCCGATTTCGGCCCACCGTCGTCAGAAGGGCGTTCAGCGCCTCCACGTCGGGGCGCACCCTCTTCGAGCAACTCGCCGACACCCTGCCCCACATCCGACGACTGAGCTGAGCGGCTCTCACCTTCCCCGCGATGGATCGTGGCCCCGACAGAGAAGATGGTCAGGAAATGTCGCCGTAGGATGTCGAGAACCCGCGCGCGGCTGCGTCCCCGGAGTGAAACGGCCACAATGGGCCGCACCGCACCAAGGAGAACATGATGGCCAAGTACCTGCTGCTAAAGCACTACCGTGGCGCGCCGGCATCGGTCAACGACGTGCCCATGGACCAGTGGACACCGGAGGAAATCTCCGCCCACGTGCAGTACATGAACGACTTCGCCGCTCGGCTCGAAAGCACCGGCGAGTTCGTCGACAGTCAGGCACTCTCCCCGGAGGGCACGTTCGTCCGCTACGACGGCGAGGGGCGACCGCCGATCACCGACGGCCCGTTCGCGGAGACCAAGGACCTGATCGCCGGCTGGATGGTGATCGACGTCGAGACCCACGAGCGGGCACTCGAACTGGCCGGCGAACTGTCCGCAGCCCCAGGTGCGGACGGGAAACCGATCCACGAATGGCTCGAGATGCGTCCATTCCTGGCAGCCCCTCCGACCGTCACGGAGTGCGGTTTTCACCACGGGTGATGACATGATGTCCCCCGATCCGCTGATCGCAGTGCCGAGGGCAGCTCGAACAAGGCCGACTGTCTAGTTCGTGGGCAAGAGTGGGCCAGAGTCGGCGACACTGCGGATGCACAGGATGAGCCGGAGGGCGTTCACCCCTTCTCGGGGTTGGTGCCTCCCTCCGGCTTTCTCTTGCGAGGCGCTCGCCGGCCATCCGTTTCTTCAGCTCCCGGCGGGCGCGTTGTTTCGGCGTCTCCTCAGGGTTCGGGTTGCTCGTCGACGGGCGGGAAGTGCACGCGCCCCAGCTTGACGTCCGGGTGCACGACCAGCTCGGGCCGCCCGTTGTCGTCGGTGAACAGTCCGATCTTGAACCTCTTCAGCTTCGGTATGACCCGCAGCTGGACGATCCGCCGGCCGATGCTCCCGTCCGGGCGACGGTAACGCCCCTCACCGGCCGAGATCACCTCGAACCGCATCCCCCGCGGCAGCAGGTGTGCGGTGTCGGCGCAAGGGACGCGGTGCCAGCGATCGCCGAGATCAGTCGTTTGCGTGCAGAGCGGCGTTCAATTCCACGCCGGTGCCCTTCCACGGCACGACCTCGACGGCTCCCGACACGGAGTTGCGACGGAACAGCAGGTTGGACTGGCCGTTGAGTTCCTTGGCCTTCACGACGGTGCCGTCCGGCCCGGTGACCTTGGTGCCCGCGGTCACGTACAGGCCGGCCTCGAGGACGCAGTCGTCACCGAGCGAGATGCCCAGACCGGCGTTCGCGCCGAGCAGGCAGCGCTTGCCGACGGAGATGGTCTCCTTGCCGCCACCGGACAGGGTGCCCATGATCGAGGCGCCGCCGCCCACGTCGGATCCGTCATCGACGATCACGCCCGCGGAGATACGGCCTTCGACCATGGAGTTGCCGAGCGTGCCGGCGTTGAAGTTGACGAAGCCCTCGTGCATCACGGTGGTGCCGCTGGCCAGGTGCGCGCCGAGGCGCACGCGGTCGGCGTCGGCGATGCGGACGCCGGACGGGACGACGTAGTCGACCATGCGCGGGAACTTGTCGACACCGAACACGGTGACCACACCGCGGATGCGCAGACGCGACCGCACCTTCTCGAAGCCCTCGACCGCGCAGGGACCGAAGTTGGTCCACACCACGTTGGACAGCAAGCCGAACAGACCGTCGAGGTTGACGCCGTGCGGGGTCACGAGGCGATGCGAGAGGAGGTGAAGGCGCAGGTAGGCGTCGTGTGCGTCGGCCGGCGGCGCCGACAGGTCGGCGATGGTGGTGCGCACCACGACCTGGTCGACCTCACGCGCCTCGTCGGGTCCGGCGAGGAGTGCCAGATCGGAGGGGATGTCGCCACCCTCGATCCGCACGGTGCCCGCGCTGTCGAAGTTTCCCAGCTCGGGCGCCGGGAACCAGGTGTCGAGGACCGTGCCGCCGACGGTCACGTTGGCGATGCCTACTGCTGATGCTCCCTGTGTGCTCACGGAACAAGAAACTACGCGTGCCGGCGCCGCAACGCGTAGCAGTGCCGGTCCACGATCGACAGGCCAACTCGCCCGACCGCCTCGTGCAATTCGCCGACCACCCCCGGTCAGGGCCTCGCCCGGGTCGGCGGGTTTGCCAACCAGGTGGCAGAACTCGCCGCGCTGCGGTGCCCACTGCTCACCGGTGAGCAACGACGGACCCTCACTGCGACAGATGTCGGACACGGATCAAGATCAACGGCAATCAGACAACCTCGATACCGCAGCGGGCACTACCGCAGCTCCCACCATCGATCGTCAACAGCCCGTCATTCGACATGGGCGTGTCTCACAACGATGGCGGTGTAGGTTCCGCGGATCGGTGTCACTTCGCGGATCTCCGACCTGCACGTTCTCACCGTAGTGTCGGTGCGTGATTCTCACGAACTTGTCGAAATCCTCAGCCCGGTCGCTATCCCGTATGGCGATCGATGACAGGTCAGTGATGGCCCGTTTGCCCCTAATGGATCGATCGGCGGGGGTGCACCGACCGCACCAGATCCCGTGGGTTGTGGTCGTGTCGGCGGTGCATCCTCGGTCGCTGTTGGGGGTGATCGACTCGCACCCACTGACTGGGGTTTGGGGGCAGACCGAGCGGGTACGCGAAGGCGGTGAAGGCGAACGAGCATTTGCAGGAAGGGCGCTCCGGTGCCGCGGGTGAGCAGGCCTCGGTGCTGTTCATCGCGGATCCGGGCAAACCTGCGGCTGTTGCCGAACGCATTGCGGAGTACCTGCCGGAACGCCTGCGCAGCTCTGACCGGGTCGGGCGCCGGTGGACGACGTGCGTACGCCGCAAACCGTACCTGCCCGACGAGCAAGCAGACTTCGCTGATGTCATCGACACAGTCGATCCGTCCTCCGAAGCGGAGGACATCGTCGTGTACCTCACCGATCTGCCGCGACGCGAGGACACCCTGCCCGTGGTGGCCGAAGTCAGCGCCGACCACAAATTCGCGCTCATCTCCGTCGCCGGAGTGGGCGGCGTCAACATCGAGCGCCGCGTCCGCACCGTCACCGAACTCGCGATCGCCCGCATCCTCGGGGAACCGGAACTCAAGCCCCCCGGCGGGGCGCGACGGTTCCCGTCTGCGCAGATTGAGGACGGCATCCGGTACTTCGCGCCCGAGGGACTGCGGCGACTGCGACTGCTGTCGGGGATGGTGCGGGCCAACCGGCCGTGGCGACTGGTCACCGGACTGTCGAAGGTGCTCGTCGGCGCCTTCGCCACGGGTGCGATCGCGCTGGCCACCAACACGATCTGGTTGTTCGCCGACACGATGGGCCCATGGCGTATGAGTGCGGCGACGGTCCTGTCGATCGTGGCGATGATTCTGTGGCTGATCCTCGATCACGAACTGTGGGAGCGGCCGAAGTCGCCGACCGAGCGCGGTCGTTCGGCGCT
Organism: Rhodococcus sp. G6(2025); assembly: GCF_058628105.1. NCBI lineage: Bacteria > Bacillati > Actinomycetota > Actinomycetes > Mycobacteriales > Nocardiaceae > Rhodococcus > Rhodococcus sp. G6(2025). The sequence goes on along the minus strand of NZ_CP179750.1, from coordinate 3,677,773 downwards.
GTACAACACCGCGACCGTGGCCACCCTGGTCATCGGCGTCGTCGTGCTGCACGTGGCCCTGTTCGGCCTGCTGCTGTTCACCGCGTGCCTCACTCTTCCCCCGGAACTGCTGTCCCGTGTTCTCGGGCACGCGGTGAACTTCTCCGATTACCTGACGCTCACCTGGTTGCTGGCGTCCATCGCGACCATCGGTGGGGCGCTCGGGTCGGGTCTCGAGGACGACGCCGCCGTCAAGGAGGCGGCGTACGGGGTCCGGCAGCGGCAACGTCTCGAGGAGACGCGACAACCGTCGAACGAGGCGGGATGATCGTGGTCGGCGAAGCGTGCGCGACGCAGCCCTGGTGATTCATCGGGGATGTCCCTAGATGCACGGGTGCCAGATTGCGTCCTCGACCGGTGGGCCGCCCGGTCCAGGTTTGTTTTTCTCCGGCGCCCCGCGGGACTGTCACTTACTCGGTCAATTCCTCAGCCCTGTTGCCGGGTTCGCTGGTGGGCGGTGAGCAGAAGGTGGTCGAACCGGGTCCGTAGGTCCGGAGCGGGTTCGCACTCGGCGAATCCGGCGACGAGTTGTTCGGCGATCGTGCGGAGTCGGGTGTTGGTCTGCTGGGAGCACCAGGTGAGAACGTCGAAGGCGCGGTCGGCGGGAATCCCGTAGACCAGCACCAGTGAGCCCTTGGCCTGTTCGGTTACCGCCGGTGCCTCGGCAAGTTCGGCGACCACCGCGTCGACTTCGGGTACACGACGTTCGTCCGCCGATCTGCCGCCTTCGCCTTGCCCGGTCTCGCCGAATGGCATTTCACCGGTGATGCAGCCCTTCAGCTGGTACACGATCCGTACGGTGCCGGCCGCTCGACGGTGGCCCTCGAGCATCGATCGCGTCCTTGCCGACGGAGTACACGTGGACCACAGTTGAGCGCCAAATGCGCTGCTGGAAAGCTATTGCGGAAGTGTCGATAACGGAGATTGTGTCAATTAAGGCGTTCTCTTGCTCCTCAGAGCGCGAGTAGTCGCTGGAAGAATTCGCGGTAGCGCTTGAGTGCGATACGAAGATCCTCCGTGGAGCCCTCTTCGCCTCGAGCCCACTGCTCCTCGAGCCGCGAACGCGCCTCCGAGAAGCCGGTCGTGAGCCGGTCGACGACGTCCGACACGAGACCATCCGCCTTTTGAACGCACTCTCTGGGATCATCGACGAATCCCGCCTGAACCTCGTCCCAACGCGAGCGGAGGACCGATAGCTCGTCCTCAGCGAAAAGCGATTGCCGGGACGATGATTCGGTTGCCGTGGTCGATGAGTGGGTCCCCTCAGCCGACGGGGCAGTCCCCGCAGTGGAGGAGCCGGTTGTCCCGGCCGAGGACACAGTCTCGCCCGAACCGGCGGTCTCGGTCGACGAGCCGGTTGTCCCGGTTGAGGTCACGGTCTCGCCCGAACCGGCGGTCTCGGTCGACGATTCGACCCCCCTGGTCGAGCCGATGCCCTCGGGTTGCTGATCCTGGGTGGTCATGCGCGCGCCTCCTTTGGCTTGTCTTTGTTCTCATCCGTCTCGAGCAATTTCTCGAAGAGTGCCCGGTAGTGCACAAAAGCCTCGCGCTGTTCCTCGGTGCCGACGCCGCCCTGCTCCTGCGCTAGATAGATGCCGTGCGCAGTTCGGTAGTTTTCGACGACCTTCGGATGGTCGACCGAAATGTCGGCCGCCCGCTGATCGAAGTCGTCGATCGGGTAGCCGCGCTCGCGCATGACCTGGATCACGAGCCGGTCCGCAGCGCCCACCGCGCTCGACGGATTGTCGACGAACTCGATCTGCACCGTCCGCCACGAGTCGGCGTACTTCGCTTGCGCCTCGGGCGTCAACGGCACGATATCGAGCTTCTCCCGCTTTCGTTCGCGCGCGGCGAGCTCGTCTTCCGCGGCGTCTAGGTTGCCGACCTCTCCCACAGTTCGCTCGTATTCGGGACCAAACCGTCCCCTCAGCCGGTCCGTCCGCTGACGACTGCTGACCGAGCGTGCGACGATGATCGCCAGTACGGCGATCACGACGATGGCCGCAATCAGGATCCATCCCCAAACAGGCATTTTCTTCAGACCTCCTCGTCCTTAAGACGGAATACCCGACCGGCTCGTTCGGAAACGGCGATTGCGCTGTGCACCCCGCCGGTCGGCGAGAATCGGTGCGGCGACCCCGGCAAGAGAACGCGACGGCTCCCGCTCCCGTCAAGGCGGGACGCACACCCGCCACAGCGCCGCGGGCGGTGATCGAGTCAGCTCGATAGCCGACCGCGACGTAGAGCTCGTCGCCTGCTTGGGGTCGCGGATAAGTCTGTGTTGCAACGTCGTTGACACATCACGCTGATTTCGTCCACAGTGGTCCCATGAGCGAAGTCACGGACACGGGTGTGGTCAGGACCGCAGTCCAGGTCGACGGTGAAGCGGCCAGCTACCTGACCGTCGAGCAAGACGGTCCGGTGGTGTTGCTGCTGCACGGAACGTACTGGAGTCGGGTCTGGTTTCCGGTGCTGGGCCGCCTCGCCAAGGCGGGGCTACGGCCCATTGCGGTCGATCTCCCCGGACTGGGGCATTCGGCAGGCGAGCTCACCCTGGAAACGGCCACGGTCCCGGCCCTCGCGGATTGGGTGGTGCGATTCGCCTCGGCGCTGAAAATTTCCGGGCCGACCGCCGTGGCAGGTCATGACATCGGCGGCGCCATCGCTCAGCATCTCCTTGTTCACGATCGTCTGAAGGTGTCCCGGCTGGCGTTGGTCAACTCAGTCACCTACGACTCCTGGCCAGCGCCCCATGTCGCCCGATTCCGGGGCCCAGGGGTGGCCGCGGGGACCACCGCTGACGACGTTCTCACCGCCCGCCGACAAGCGGTGACGGCGGCACTGGGCGGTGCCGCCACCGAGCGGCGAATCGCGGACTATCTGGATCCGTGGACGACTTCGCGGGTGCGCCGATCCTGGATCGCTCTCGCGGGTGCGGCCGACAGCCGCTTCACCCTCGATCTCCTTCCCGCGCTGCGACAATCCATGACACCGAAGCTGCTGATCTGGGGTGAGGACGACCCCTTCGAGACGGTGGAGTACGCCGAGCGGTTCGTCTCGGAGATCCCGCACACCGTGCTCATCCGCATCCCAGATGCGGGGCACATCCCCACGGAAAACGCACCCCACCAGATCGCCTGCGCGCTCATCGACTTCTTCACGGCCTAGCTGGCGAACTCCGTCAGCGGCATCAGGCCGCTAGCGGAGAAGCTCGACCGCCAGCACGCGACCTTGCAGAACGAGCCCGTCGCGGACACAGGCCCCGGAAATGCCGTGGTGACCTCCGTCGCATAGCGACTGCACGCGCGCGGACCCTTCGGCACGGGAGAATCACTGTCATGCACGCCCGCCGCCGTCGCCGTCTCGGTCACCTCGCCGCTGTCCTCGCAGTCCTGCTGCTCGCTCTCGTGGCCGCCGCCTGCGCACCCTCCACCAACCAACCCGCGGGACCGGCCACGCCGCCGCCGGGACCGGAGATCACCGTGTCCCCGGCCGACGGCGCCCCCGCGGTCAACCCCACGGACCCGGTAGCGGTGAGCACCACCGGTGGCACCCTCGAGACGGTCACCATGACCAACGACGAGGGCCGGCTGGTCGAGGGCATCTTCACCCCCGATCGCCTGTCCTGGAAACCGGGCGTGCCCCTCGGCTATGGCCGCACCTACACCCTCGCGGTCATCGCGGTCGGCGACCAGGGTGTCCGGAGCGAGAAGACCAGCACGTTCTCCACGGTCACCCCCGGGAACCAGACCAAACCCACCTTCGTCACCAGCGGCGGGAACCTGCTCGCCGACGGCGGCACCTTCGGTATCGGCATCGTCATCGTCACCCATTTCGACGAACCGATCACCGACCGCGTCGCCGCCGAGAAGGCCCTGCACGTGGAGACCACACCCCCGGTCACCGGCTCCTGGTACTGGGCCGACGACCAGAACGTGCACTGGCGACCGGAGAACTATTGGACACCCGGCACCCGGGTCACCGTCCGCGCCAACGTCTACGGCATCGCGCTCGGCGAAGGCCTCTTCGGCCAGGAGGACGCGACCACCTCGTTCACCATCGGTGACGCCCACATCTCCGTCGCCGACGACACCACCAAACAGGTCACCGTCACCGACAACGGGCAGGTAGTCCGGACGATGCCGACGTCGATGGGCCGGGGCGGCACCGAAGTCGTGGGCGGGCAGACCCTCTCGTTCTGGACTCAACCGGGCATCTACACCGTCATCGACAAGGCCAACCCGGTCATCATGGATTCGTCCACCTACGGGCTTCCGGTGAACTCCCGCCTCGGGTACAAGGAATCGATCAACTACGCCACCCGCATCAGTAACGACGGAATCTACCTCCACGAACTCGCCGATACCATCTGGGCGCAGGGCAACACCAACGTCTCGCACGGCTGCCTGAACCTGAGCCCCGACAACGCCCGCTGGCTTTACGACTTCTCCGTGCCCGGCGACATCGTCGAGGTCCGCAACACCGGTGGGGCCCCGCTCGAGCTGTGGCAGAACGGCGACTGGTCCGTGCCGTGGGAGCAATGGCAGGCCGGCAGCGCCCTGACCTGACACGGGAATCGGGACATCGTGTTCGCCGCGGAGGCGACCATTCACTCTGCAGACGCGGTGTGAATCGCGTTCGACGTACGCGCCGTCCGTGAGAATCGGATCGGCTGCTCCGCGGGATATAGCAGCGGATCTCTCGACAGATGCAGTCGCCCCCACCTGCGGTGAGACCTGGCCCCTGTTCACAGGAGCCATCGCTGTCCCGACACCCACCGAGCTACCGTTTTGCCGGACACCGGTCCGGGGTACGTGGTGACAGGGTCTTGCTCGAGGTGGTGATTACTGTGCCCGATTCCTACGCCGACGTCGTCGAACGGCTGTGCGGCGAATTCGACGGCCGGGTGCCACTGCAGAGGGTGACGCAGATCGTGCGCCAGTGCTGCCGCGAAACGAGAGGCTCGGACTCCCCGGCCGACCCGAATCCACCCGGACTCGAAGGCCTCGCCAGACAACGACTGCTCGCCGTTTCGACAGGCGAAAGGACCGACAGCGAAGGCGAAGTGTCCTGATGTCGGCCCGGGGTCGGCACACCGGGTGTCTTCACGCCTGTCAGCGCGGAGCTGCAGACGCACCGAAACCCCGCAGCCGTAACCCCCGCCCCGAATCACCCACCCCTGGACGACTCATCCTTGCAGGCTCGGCGCCCCCACACGGGATACTGGAAAGCAACGGCTCCACCCCCGCGCAGGGACTCGCCGAAGGAGAGATCAACGGTGTTCGAGAAATTCAGCGACCAAGCACGCCGCGCCGTGGTCCTCGCCTCCGACGCGGCCCGCACCCACCACCACAACCACGTCGGCACCGAACACCTCCTCACCGGTATCCTCGCCGCCGGCGACCCCACCGCTGCCACCCTCACCTCCTGGGGGATCACCAGCCCCCACATCGACAGCGCCCTCGACGAGATTCCCGCTTACCCGAACAGCGACAGCGAATGTGCCGGGCCTCCCCTCACTCCGACCCTGAGAAAGGCCCTCGAACACAGCCTGCGAGAAGCCTCGCTTCTCGGACACGACATCATCGGCACCGAACACCTCCTGCTCGCCCTCCTCGCCGACCCCACCTCCACCGGCACCCAAATCCTCACCCACCTCGCCGACATCAGCACGCACGAGATGCGCGACCGCCTCCGGCACCAACTCACCGAACACCCACAACCCCACGAATAGATCCGCACCCCAGCGAAGTCCCTCCGCCCCTCCCGACTCCACGGGCGACCCCACCTCGTCGGTGCGCCGGCGTACACCAGCGGTCCGGTCAGATCTTCGGTGGCAGCGGTTGCGGCATTGTCGTTGATCGCCGAAATGCCGTTCTGCGCCGCCGCCTTGGAGGTATAGCCCTGACCGGCCGCGATGACCTCGCCGTTCGCCGACTTCAAATGAAACCGGAACTGGCCGGCGGCGTCTTGAACAGCTCGAACTTCGCAGACATGGCGCCCCTCCTCCACGGACGTCCACTGCGATCGCGAAACCGCACAACACCGTAAACCGCCCGATCAGCCCTCGGCAGCCGACCACATCGATTTCCCGCTCGATCTCGCGGAGGCCGACGAGTAGACCTCCCGTCTCGCGGACGCCGTCAATCCGGCGAGGTTGGGACGCGGTCCGGAACCAGAGGCCACCGGTGGCACCCCGCTGAGGTCACCCGACGCTCACCCGAATGCGCAGCGGCAGCGCTCAATCATGCACCGGGCCCGGCGCGGGAAGTCGGTGTGCGTATCGCCGTCGAGCCACTCCCCGAGCACCTCGAGGGCGGTTAACCACCACCCCATCTCGTCGACACCGTCCTGCCGGCTGCCGCAGACCTGGGTGAAGACCAGCACCGACCCGGCGCGGCCATCGTCGGCGATCTCCCACCGCACCGCGGTGTCCGCGGTTCTGTACTCGAGTAACCTTGGCGGGTCGGCGCGCGGTGCCACCTGCGCCAGGCGAGGAGGACATCGCACACTCGTCAGCGCCCGCCACACCTCCGAGCGAGCGTGATCCAGATGGCGTTCCAGGCGCAGGCGGTAACGCCCGTCCTCATCGACCGTGACAACATCGGTCACGAGAGTATTCCTCCGGCGCCCCGACCTTCGGTTCGACACTTCCAGGTTCACGCGGCCACCGTTGGCGGCGGGCAGTCGGGACCACCGCGACGGGCAGTCGACCATCCACGCACATCCGGCACTCGCGTAGCAGTCCTGACATTCGGGTACCCCACCTCCCCCAGACACAACCGCGCAGGTACTGCCTACGCGGGGAAATGTCCGTGGCTCCCCGGACCCCGATAATCCGCTCGGAGCAATCCGGTGTGTCCTGCTCACCGCGGTCTACGCGGCCGTCGCCGCACTCACGCTGTCCACCGGATGCACAAGCGACAGCCCACACGCCCGATGAGCCGTCCACCTCCACGGCCGCACCAGCGACAACCACAGCTCTGACATCCTCGTACGACGAGCGGCAGTGCACATCCTCGACGCGATCGTGCGCGACGACTTCGCCGCGGCCACCACCGATTTCGACGAGCCGATGCGGCAGACATTAACCCCGAGCTGGGCCGGCTACCTGGAACAGTTCGGCACGTACCAACGACACGAGGTTCCGCAGCAGGCGAGCTCGGCGATCTCACCGTTGTCCGGGTGCCTCTCCAACTCGAGTACAGTCGCGGCTGGCGGCTTCCCCCTGCAACGTGAGCGCGGCATGTGTGGTCGTATCGAGTCGAAGCCGTCGGTGTGGGTGCTTTGTGAATCATCACCGCGGCGACCACCCGGGCCAGTTCCGGATCGGCCACCCCGCCGGTGCGGGCGATGAGTGTGGTGCGGGTGGTGGCCACCGGTCCTCGTGCTGGTCGGTGATCAGGTTCTTGGTGACGATGATGTCGGTGCCGCCCATCTGGCGGAACGACTCCAGGCAGACTTCGCAGTCCAACCGGTTCCCGACCTGCACCGGCCGATGCAGAATCAGCTGCTGATCGGTGTGCATCATCTGGCTCAGGTCGTAGCCGACCAGGACCCGCACGAACAACTCCTCGATCGCGAGCGATACGAGGATGCTGACGAACGTGACCGGCCCCAAATCATGTCGCCGGCTCGTTGAGCCGTGCCCAGCTGCCGTTCAGGGCGAACTGTGCTGTCCCGGTATTTACCCCTCCGGGAACTGGTCTACCCATATGCCTGGGTCAAGTGCCGGCTGGAGCCACCGAAATGCGCGCGAAAGAAGCTGACCTGCTTTGCGAAACGGGCGGTATCGATGTGGCGGTTACGGTTCCTCGTGAAGGGTATTCGGGTGAGCATGAGTAGCTCGCGCGGATTGAAGGTCGTCGTGATCGGTGCGACCGGCAATGTGGGAACCAGTGTCATCGATGCGCTCAGCCGCGAACCGGCGATTGCAGAGATCATCGGCGTCGCGCGACGCCCGAGCAGCTGGAACCCATCGCACACCACGTTCCTCACCGCGGACGCAGCGCACGACAACATGAACGAGGTGGTGCGCGGCGCGGATGTCACGGTCCATCTCGCGTGGTTGTTCCAGCCCACCCATCGGTCGCAGGACACATGGAACAACAATGTCCTCGGCGCGATCCGGGTCTTCGAAGCAGCGGCGGAGGAGTCGGTCCCGCCCGTCGTCTATGCGTCCTCGGTGGCCGCGTACTCCCCCGGACCCTCGGATGAGAAGGTCGACGAAAGGTGGCCGACCCATGGCTGGCCCGGAGCCGCCTACCCCAGGGAAAAGGCGTACCTCGAGCGGTGGCTCGATACGTACGAAACCCGGCATCCGAGCATCCGTGTAGTGCGGATACGCCCCGGATTCATCTTCAAACGAGAATCAGCGACGTCGCAACGCCGATTGTTCCTCGGCCCGCTGCTCCCCCGCCGACTCGTGCATCCGGACCGGATTCCACTGGTGCCTTTCGTGGACGACTTGCGGGTGCAGGTGCTCCACACCGAGGACGCAGCCTCCGCATACGCGGCAGCGGTGGTGAACCCGGTACACGGCGCGTTCAATCTGGCCGCCGAGCCACCCGTGGACGGTGCGTTCCTCGCAAAAGCCTTCGGTGCCCGCCGTGTGCGAGTCGCCCCCTTCATCGTCCGCTCCGCCGTGGCGGTGGGCTGGCACCTCCACGTCATCCCCGCCTCGCCGGGACTGTTCGAGACGGCCCTGCACATCCCGCTGATGGACTGCTCTCGAGCTCGTGACGAGTTGAACTGGACACCTCGACATTCACCCCATGAGACGCTCCGCGAGTTCCTGCTCGGAGTTCACGACGGAGCAGGACTACCCACACCGCCCCTGAATCCGGACACCACGGCGAACCGGGTACGGGAATTCGCGACAGGTGTAGGGCAGCGCGCCTGAAACCGCCCACATATCGGGCGGATCAGGTTGGCCCCAGGACTCTCCCATCCTCCCGCGCCAGAACTCGACCGCGGTCTCTTCAACATCATGATGACATCGGACGAACGGAAGTACCTCGACGGTACGGGGGTCGGTATAAGGCTGGCGAGCACCAGAAGTTGGCACCGAAGTCCGCACGAGGGGAAGCGCTGTCGCGGACGGTGAATCGAGTTGTGGGTGGGGCGACCGGTCATTCGCGTTGGCCGCCGAACGATGTGATCGTCGCGTTGTCAACAGCTCGCCCCGGACTTCCTCATCTCCGATGACATTGCGAAGCCTCACACGTTGTGGATGATGCACGCATCATCCGGCTGACAGAAGCTGAGTGTCAGAAGTGACCGAGATTGCCCTGACCAATGGGTAGTACAAATTGATCATCGCACTCACCTTCCGTGAAAGGGCCGACCAGGCGGGAGGCTGCTGATCCCCGTCGGATTTCGAGTACCGTCCCGCCGGGGAATACACGGGACCACCCGGGTCCCAATGAGGTTGGGCTGCAGTGCCGCCACACGTGGTCACGGTCGGGCGCTCTCGGTGCTCGTGACCACATCCACACGGCTCTGGAGGGGCGGGCGCGGACCTAATCTTGGTTCAAGGTGGCCGTCTGGCTGACGGCGCAGACCAGACGACGTTCGGCACCGTGAACCCGCGATCGATCACAGCGGAGCTGACCGGTGTCAACGGACACGAGGAAGCCCGGGCCGACAGACATGAGATCTCCGGATCTGTGGACATCAAAATTCCGGATGTGTGGTCGTTGAAGACCGGTGGCGGGTGTCCCGACCTTTCGTCTACAGCGCCTAGAACCCGTCCACCTGACCTGATCGTTCAGGGTGTCTGCACGCGCGGCACGCGCGCGTCGACGGGCATGCGCCTGTCGCGCCAGTAGACTCAGTCACCGGTTTGGCCGTCTCACGGACTACCGGATCGAATCGTCAACTCCCCCGGAAACCTATTCGCCCCACGTGTCGCTGTGAACCTGGTCGGGGATACTGCCGGAGCCTGCCGTCAGCCCGCCCCAGGGCGGTCGCCGGGATGGCGAAGGCGGGGTCGAAGAACAGGAAGCTGAGCAGGATCGCGGGGCGGGTCGCCTCACCCACCGAAGCACCGGGCCAGCAGGGTCAGTTGTGGGTTCCGCAAGCGCCGCAGTCCACGGAACGACCGGCGGAGGATCTCTTTCGGCGAGGACGGCGAGCGAGTTCGCTCGGTCCAGAGCCGGACCAGCGAATTCGACGTCGATGCGCCGGTGGGGCCCGGCCCGGGTATGCGCCTCGGCGTTGCGGGCCTCGACACGGTGCAGATCCTCGACCACCCGATCGGCGAGCATGGCCCGCAGGATCACCGCGGCGGCGTTGAACAGGTCCGGCTCACCGGTGCGGCCAACTGCTGCGAGGGCAACCCGACCGGCCACCGCCGCACCGGTGGAGAGGTGCAAGGGGGAAGCACCCAAATACAGGTCAGATCAGGTCTCGAATCCTGCGGAAGTCCCGTATCCGTATTCGGCATGTCGGCGTCGAAGGCGAAGTCGTGCCAGCGGAGCGCGTCGAGGAGGGCCCGCTCGCCGAAGCGATCGGGCTGACGCTCGGTGGCCTCACTCCATCCGGAGATTTTCTGCGAGAAGTTGCGTACCATGGGCGTCCACGCCCCGCCCGGGGCAGTGCCTCCTCCTTCTCCCCCTGTTTTCGCCTGAGCGGCGCGCATAATGGCGCCCGGTTCGGGGTATCTCACCCGCACGCTGCCCGCGGCTCGACGGCCGACCGCGAGCGGCCAGACCCTCGAGCGGTTCCCCCCTTCCGCTCTGGGGCCGCCACCGCCGCGCGCGGGCCGAGGGCGAGGCCCCGCACCTGTCGCCGGAACGCGCGCGGCCCCGGCAGGAGAATGAAACTACTTGCGGCCCCAGGTCCTCTCCTGGACCGCGTTGTCGACGCTTGCAGCAACGGTTTGCCTTCGTCGTCCTCGCCCGGAGCTACGGGACATCACGGCGCGGGGGGACAGTACGCTGGCTACCGCTTGGACGGAAGACCCGTCCCAGCCCCCGTGGGTATCGACCCGCGCGCGGTGGTCGGGCCCGGTCCCGGCCGGACCGCCCGTGCAACTCCCCCGCTACCGATGCGCTACGAGTGGGCGTGGATTCAGAACAGGTGTTGGGCGGTGAGCCGCAACTGGTGGGCAGCTTCCGGTCCTCCTGGACGGGCAGCGGTGGGAATGGTCCACTGCCGTCGCCCAGATGCACGGCTACTAACCCGGCGAGGTGGCGCCGACCACCGAACTGCTGCTCTCCCACAAGCATCCCGATCACCCGCGCGTCGCCCTGGTCCTGGACCTGGACCTGGACCTGATGATCAACGACGCCGAACCGTTCAACAGCAAACACCGGATCATCGACACGACCGGCACGATTCACCAGGTCGTGTCGCCGGCGACCGCCTGCACGACGACACCGGTCAAGTGATCGGCGCGACGGGTTCTACATCGATATCACCGACTCCTCCCGCAGCGACGTCAAAGACTCGGTCGACGAAGCAGTCGCCGAAATCGCCCAATCACGGTCGGTGATCGAGCAAGCCAATGGTGCGCTGATGCGGATCTACGGCATCCCCGTAGACCGGGCGTACAAAGTGCTGACCTGGTGATCCCAGGAAACCAACACCCGACTCCGCACCATCGCCGAACAACTCGTCGCCGGGTTCAGCAAGTGCGACCCCGACACCGAGCTACGTGCCCGATTCGAACACCTGCTGCTCACCGCCCACCAGCGCGCCCTGCTACCGGAATAGATGACCGTCCTGCGGGGCTGGGTAGTCAACGCGCAGTACCTGAACCGAGTCACGACCGGTCAAGCACCGATCCTGTCAACCGCTTTCCCGGATCCAGCATCGAACTCACCTGGATTCGATTGTGACGCGTTCCCCAATAATAGACACCGAAAAGGCCGGTCCGACGGTCTCGCTGGAACGATGGTCACTATTCGGGAGGAACCCCAGCTGCCTCGCCGCCCCTCTTGGCAGCCGCAGTCTTCCTTGCGGGAGTCTTGGCGGCCGGCGTCTCGGACCGGGCCGGTTTGGCGACAGCAGCCTTCCGCACAGGAACCTTGGCCGCAGCCTTCTTCGCGGGCGCCGTCTCGGACCGGGCCGGTTTGGCGACAGCAGCCTTCTTCGCGGGTACCTTGGCCGCAGCCTTCTTCACGGGCGCCCTGGCCGCAGCCTTCTTCGCAGGCGCCCTGGCCGCAGCCTTCTTCGCGGGCGCCGTCTCGGACCGGGCCGGTTTGGCGGCACCAGCCTTCTTCGCAGGTACCTTGGCCGCAGCCTTCTTCGCGGGCACCACCTCAGACGGCGCCGATTCGGCAATTGCCTTGGAGCCTCCCTTGGCGGGCGCCGTCTCAGACCGGCTCGGTTTGGCGGCACCAGCCTTCTTCGCAGGTACCTTGGCCGCAGCCTTCTTCGCGGTCGGCGCCTCGGATGTGATCGGCTCCGACTCGGGTTCGGTAGTGAGCTGGGGTTCCACCTCGAGTCCGGCTCTGGCTTCCTCAGATGTTTGCGTCCGTCGCCGCAGCTTGCTGCTCGTAAAGGACCAGGCGCCCTCACCCGCGTCCCGAAGAACCCCGACTGCATTTCTGGCGGCGCGCGCGGCACCGCTGATAACGTTCATTGCCAACTCCGCTTGCCTTCCGCAGTCACGGCCGCCGACGCACGGGCGGCCTTCTCGGACGTATCCATCACCGCACAGACTAATCGTGAATGTGAGTCAATGAGCGACCGGCAGAGTGTGCGGTGCATGTCGGCAAATAGTGCGACTGACACAGATCGCCATTTTGGCACCAAACTGCATGCACCCGTTGATGCTTCGTTCTCACCCACCATCTCCCCTTCACGCCTGTCGCCCCCGAGCCCGGCTCGGCCGAGGGCCTGTCTGAACAATGCCGGAATGTCGTTGCACAACACGACTTCCCGCACCGACCTGACGCCACCGAAGCGAGTAGTACAGCGGACGGTGTTCGAAGCCGACGACCCGTCGTACGCGGCACCATGACGATAACCTGGCACCTCATTGCCGCCGGTGACGGGACCGAGGTGACCGTCACCGCCGCTGACGTGCCACCCGGCATCGGCCAAGGGGCACGAGGCCGGGATCGCCTCCTCCCTAGCGAACCTGGCGTCGTACCTCGACGGTGCCCGCTGACCAGGTCGGCTGTGACCCGAGCCCGAGCACTCCGTCCAGCTTCTGCCTCACCTTGGCCTTGGCCTTGGCCATTGATGCCGTCCAGGGCGGGACCGCCCTGTCGGGACGGCGCAGCTCCGTTTGTTCCGGTCATGGGTCCGTGCTAGCGATGACGGGTGTGGGTGTTCGACCGCTTCCCCCGCATTCTCATTGTGGCACCCGCCGGGTGGGTTCGCCGTTCAGTGTCTGCGCTTCCCGCGCCAGCGAGACAGCCACTCTAAGGCGAGTTCCACTCACCCATCCCCACGGCCGTGGTGCCGGACACATTCCTGGTCTCACACTCATGCTGCGACGTCAATTGGTCACCCCGGGCATGTCCTGGTAGGGCCCGTACGCCGCGCATCCGTCCCCATCCAAGCGTTCACACCGCGATCCTCGAGCAGCCACCAGCGTGTCGGCGGCAGTGACTCACCCAGTGGCCAGGCTAGATATTGCGGCAGCCAGCGAGCCCGCCCAGAATCAGAGGACGAGGAATTCGCTTCAGCGCGCGGTTCCGATCTAGCGGTCGAAGGTCCGCCGCCTCGGTCGGTACCGCCACAACGACGTGGGAGGACAACAATGTCCGGTCTCATCCGCAAGAGTCTCAATTCACCCGAGGAAACCCGCCCCTTCGAGGACGACATGGGCAAGCTCGAACTCGTCAACGTCCCGTCCGGCGCTGTGGGGAGGGCAACCTTCCAGCCCGGCTGGAAGTGGTCCAAACACGTCAAACCCATAGCCAAGACCGACAGCTGCCAAGCCGCTCACATGGGTTACGTCATCTCGGGTCGCATGAAGATCGTTATGGACGACGGAGAGGACATGGAGTTCGGGCCGGGTGATCTCATGGTCTGCCCGCCCGGACATGACGCCTGGATCCTCGGTGATGAGCCCTGCGTGGTCATCGACTGGACCGGCGTCGCCGACTACGCCAAACGGTAGACGACTGCACCGTGTCCCGCCCACTCATCGCACGCGCGCGAGGAGGCGTGGCACGCGTCGGCGGGCGCGGTGCGCTCCATGACCGCGGCGATGGCGTCAACACATTGCGGTCTTCGCAGCCGGTCATGGGAGGCTCGTCCGGCTCGAGACGCCGGTGGCAATGTGGCGGGACAGGATGGCGTCGGAGACTCCGCTCGCCTTCTCGAGCCACCATCCCGACGTCAGCATAAAATCGACTCAGCGGCAAGGCGATTCAGCTCATGGAGCCACGGCGAACCCACTCCCGGTGGCCTTGGCCTGATACATCGCCGCGTCCGCGCGCCGGATCAGCGACTCACGGGTCCCGTCCGGACCGGCGAGTGCGATGCCGACGCTGGCGGTGAACCGAAGACCACGCCCGCCCGAACCGGGGCCGACCTGCAATTCGGTGACCCGGGTCGCGACTGCAATGGCATCCTCGACCGAACCGATCTCCGGGCACACGATGAGAAATTCGTCGCCCCCGATCCGCGCCACGGTGTCAGCGGGACGCACCACCGATTGCAGCCGTTCGGCCCACCGGATCAGGGCGTCATCGCCCACCGCGTGGCCGAGCCGGTCGTTGAGAATCTTGAACCCGTCTAGGTCGACCAGCAACACCGCAACCCCGAACTCGCTGCGGCGCGCCGCCTCCAAGGCCACATCGATCCGCCGATGCGCCAGGGCCCGGTTCGGTAGTCCGGTCAACACATCGTGCACGCTCTGATACCGCAGCCCCTCCTCCGCCTCGATACGCCGGACCGCCGCCGCCAGCACCGCGGCCACCGAGAGCAGGAACGTCACCTCGCGGTCGGAATACTCCCGGGGGCGCACACTGTGCGCGGTCAACACACCCCACACCGACCCGGCGCTTCCGATAGGGACGCACACCCCGGACCGCAGTCCCCGGGTCTTCATGGTGTCGGTGGAAAATCGGTGCTCCCCATAGCGGTCGGGGCAGATGATGGTCTCGTTGACCGCCGCCGCATATCCCGGTTGGGAAGCGGCACCAGCGGCGAAGGCCTGCAGTGCGGGTGGTTGCCCCCGGTAGGCGAGCACCCGCAACACCCCGCCCGACTCACCGGCCCGGGCGACCGCGGCGCAGTTGACCCCCATCAACGCGGCGGCCGCGTCCGCGGCGCCCGCGAGTACGTCGTGGAGGTCGCCGTCCACGGCGAGCCGACTCAGCTCGGCGAGGGCTTGTTGTTCGCGGGCCCGGTACGCCGCCGCCTCCATCGCCGTGTGCAAGCGTTGTTCGTGCTCCTGCGCCGTCCGCAGGTCCTGGGCGATGCAGGCGATCACCGCCGGACGGTGGTCCTCGGTGTGCTGGACCACGAAGATCGACACGGTCACCGGGATCGGTTCCCCGGTCACGAAATGCCGGAACTCCGACCTGCCCTCCCACTGGCCCTGCTCGAGCAGGGCCGATTCCATTTCGGGCGCCTGCACCACCCCGACGTCGGTGAAGAACTCCGGCGCCCTGCGTGCCCCGACCGCGGCCTCGTCGGCCAACCCCATCAGGTGCATGCCAGCGGGGTTGAGATAGCGCAGGCGACCGCTGTCGTAGTCCGAGATGGCGACCAGATCCGGAGCGCGTTCGATCACCGTGAGCAATAGACGAGGGTCCGCCGCTGCCGGTTCCATCCTGGCTGTCCTGTCGAGGTGTCGAGGTGTCGAGGCGATGTGTCGATGAGCAAAGCAGGTTCGAGCGTAAGCAGGAGGACCGAAGCGCGACGTTTGGTCGTTACTCAAATCTCCGGCCCGTGCTCCACCGGCACCGTGTCAGCGAGCAGTGCGGGTGACGGGTCGGCGATCGTCGGCATAGATGGCTTCGATTCTCGCCTTGATTTCGGCGGTGCCCATCACGCCGGGTCGCCGCAGCGTGCGAGGTGTGGACACGGAGAACGTCGGGTTCGTGGGTGTCGCCATGAGAAGTCTGCCTTCGTCGCTTTTTTGGGGTGCGCCGCCGCGAGCGGCCGCGTCGATGTATTCAGCAACCACGCATTTATGTGATCTGATTCACACGCAGTAGCGTTACGTCCCCACTACCCGCGTACGCCGGACCTGCGTGGCAACGATGCACCGGCTACCGGACAACGAGCGGCGCCGTACCCACGTGAGACCCGCCTTGGCGACGGCGCCGCCACTCTTCAGGAACCCCGCAGGTGGGAGGCATCGGCGCTCACCTCCATCGCCCGGGTCGTTAACGGGTCGGTGGTTCCATCAAGGAGGCGGATACCACGTGCGTTGGGATTCGGGCATCGGAGGCCGCGCATGCTCGGAGGCCCGCCTGCCACCGTGAGCGAGCTAGGCGAGCGGCTGAACTGTCAACCGGTGAGTGCCAGACAGGCAGCCGACATTGCCGAGCAGCGAGGCATCCGACTCCCGCACGTCACGTTCCCCGGCTATTGGCGGCACACACGGCCGACCGCAACGGCAGACGCTCGAGCGCTTCGCCGCGGTTCTGCCGATCCCCCTCGGCCAATTACAGCGGGCGGCGTGGAACGCAACCGCACGGCTCGGTCTCTACACACCCCTCCGAGGCATACCTTCTCGGCGATCGACAGCGCCGCGTCCTAGATGAACTGATCAAAGGCGATGGCCGAAGAAGTGAGTCGACTGGAGTACCAGCGAATACGAAACAGAACCACGGACGCGCGAGGGCGGGCCCACCACAGCGAACTGATCGAGCCGCACCGCCTCGGTGAAACGACGGTCAGCTACTCCCACCCCCTGTTCCACCGCTGCGGTTGATGTGACAGATCTCTGCGCCCCACGGGGCGATCACCATCCACCATGGCCGGCCCTGTCGACTGCACCTGGAACTAATGATGCTCCCGCTGCTCGTCGAAATTATCCAGCACGGTCAGGGCGGCCCACAGACCATCCGCCGCCAAGGCGATCGCCTGCAACGCACCGGATGAGGGTTGGCGCCGTTGGACTGTCTCCCTGAAGGACTCGAGGCGCGAGCGCGCATCGGGCAGAGCTGTATGCACAACGTGAAGATAGGGCTCTCGATGGTGGGCAGGATCCCACGTGAGTTTGTCGAATGCAGCCGAGAACCCCTCGATCAGCCCTGCTGCTTCGCACCGAAGCTGATCCGGAATGGGCGCCGTGGAACCTTCCAACCGATCCTCGGAGGCGGTGAGTGCCTCGACTGCGACCTCCAGCACTGACACCTGCAGCAACGTGTCGTCGAGAATCGTAGCTATCGGCTGGTACACCCGAGATCCCCCGACTCTGGCCCAGCCGACGCTGCGCATGTTGCCTCGCAGGCTTTCCCGACCCTCACTCAGTGCAGCGCCGGCGCCGGTCGACTTGTGCAGATCCCACACCCGTTGCCGCCCTCGATCACTATCGTGGCGCCCGGACCGTAGCCCGTGGGCAAGATCGGCGAGCAGGGCGGAGAGTTCCTCGGCACGTTGCAGAATCAGATCACGCGCCGTGGAGAGCCTGTCAGGAGGCAGGACGAGAGCGTTGACCGCGACACCGACGAGCACACCCACTGTGACGTCGAGGACACGATGAAACACCAGGGTGGCATCTGTTGCCGTGCCGTACAGCAACACCAACAGCGCGGTGATCGCCACCCACATCCCGTCCGGCGCCAGCCACCGGCTGCGGCCGAGGATCGTACCGACTGCGACCGCACCTGCGATGGCGGCGAGTTCGGGCAAGGTCTGTGTCGCCAGCGCGGCCACAAGCACACCGAGCACTACGACGGTGACCTGACGTGCGGCAGCGGCGACCGAACTGCGGACCGTGGTGCCGATGATGAACAGGGCGGCGTAGGGCGCGAGGAAGGCCTCGGGACTCTGCAGCACTCGATCGGCCAGCCACCACGCGATAAGCACCGCCACAGTGCATTTGACGGCCGACACCAACCCCGGCTGCTGGAGGGCACTGCGCAGCCAGGTACCCCATGCACCCGAACTCGGTCGCTGCGTCTGAATATCGGTCCGCGCGGGAAGAAACCATCTCATGTCAAACTCTCAGCAGGTACAGAAGTCATCAGCTCGGTGTCAACTCATTTCAGTTCGGTTCTGCACGGCAGACGTGCCACTCGTGTTCTCGGCCGGGCAGACTCGTTTGGGGTGCGCTTCGCGCCGCGCCCGGTCCCGGCCACGCTCCCCCTCCGGCGAGGAAAACAACGACGACTCGACCTCCCGGGAGGACTCCAAGATGCGCCACATCTCCGCGATGACAGTCGGTGGGCAGTCTGGTCCGCGGCGAGTCCTTGCGCCGGAGACCGGCCACGATGCTCGGCGCACGAGACAACAAACTTAAAATACCAATCGGTCTATTTTTCCGTGGTCAGATGCCCCCTGCTGAAGCCGGCGACAAGCGAGCGATCTCGAGGGACGCCGGCACGGTGACGGCGTCCACGTTCCCGGATCACGACCGGGCCGCCCGGGGGGCTCGTCGATGTCGATGCGGGATTCGGTGGCCCCGGCAGCGGTGGTGTTCCACCGCCAGGTGTCCGCAAACCAGGACTGCACCTGTTCCGGAGAGTCGACGACGGAATGGAAATAGGTCATGAGGTTCCTCCAGGGTGGGACCGACCCGAGAAACCCAAAAAGAAAGGCCGAGAATCGTAGCCGGTGACGGACACTGTCTGCCGGGCTGTGAACTCAACCTCTGCTCTACACGGTAACGCGCTTTTCCCAGTAAGCAAACCCACCGCCACGCCCACCGTCTGCTTCACGGCAAGATCGATGATCCCACCCTTCGAAGCCGAACAGGCCTATTTCCCATTCCTCCAACCCGCCGACAGAGCCGATCGGGTCACCGAGAGTCTCCAGTGGACCCGGGAGGCGACACCCCGAGCCGATCTGCCCGGCATCGACCCCGGCTCGATCGACATCGATGTCGACGCCGGGGTATTGACCCTGACCGCCCATCGAAGCCAGGCAGACGACGGTGTGCAGTGGTTGACATCGGAACGTTTCAGCGGCCGCTACCGGCGCCAGGTGTCGCTCGGAGAGAACATCGACGTCGCCCGCATTTCGGCGAGCTACGACAACGGTGTTCTCAGCGTAATCCTGCCGGTCACCGAACGAGCGAAACCGCGGCGCATCGAGATCACCCGCAGCGGCTCACCCGTCGCATGCGGTGACCGCACCCCCATCGAAGGCTGATACCACGCACCCGGGTTCGGTCCAGCGACACACCGCTGGACCGAACCCGATGCCGGACAAACGCATCCGACCCACTGCCCGTACTCTGAGGACCTGAAAGATGACTGCCACCACGACCGAGTTCCGACACGATCGCCACAATTCCGAGCCACACTCATCCTGGCCCACCAGGCCGCGTCGTCCTCTCGGCGAATACTGCAGTGACCTCTCGATCATGCTGGGCTCGCTGTCGAACGTGATGTTCTGGATGCTCGGATTCGGCATCCTGCTCGGTGCCGGCGCCATCGCTGCCGGAATCGCCGCCAACCGACACCCCGGGGTCGAAGGGAACGAGTCCAAGGGATTGGTAGCGCTCCTCGGCATGCTCACCGGGACTTTCGGAATCGCCGCCGGCGTCGTCTTCCTCGCCGCAGCGCTTCCCAACCTCTGACGTATACGCACGCCCCGAAGGTTGAGAACCAAGGAGGCCGTGCGCTCCTAGGGTGGTGGGTAATTATATGCATGCGCAGTGTGTCGACCTGATTGATAGCACCCTTCGGTGGCTGTTGCGGCTTTCAGGTGCGCTCCCTCGGGTCCAGTCCGTGAACTCGCGGACTGGCCCTAATTCTTCCTGCACTTCGGGCCGAACCGGGACTCCGCGAGTCGTCGATACGAGCTTGTGGGGGCCCGGTCCGCACCCCCTCGCTCATCGTCAGATGGCGCGCAGTGGTTCTGCCGACTGGCACTCCCGTGTATGGCGATTGCGATTCTGGGATTGCGCCTACTCGTCGCGGGGTATTTCGGTACTCACGTCGTCGTCGTGTCCGGACGCGATGACGGCCAGGCTCCCCGGTTCAGCCTGTAGCCGGCGGGGCCGCCGAAAAGTATCGGCGCCGGCGACTGAATGTCGAAGGCGAGCGGTGCACTACTCGCAGGAATTGCAGTCCGGGAGAGTCAGCAACGAGTCCTGCTCGAAGCACGAGGTGGAGGTCCGATGATCAATGTGATGTTGTTGGTGATTGTGCTCGCGGCCGGAATGGCCAGTGTATCTGGACTTCACCGCATCCGCCGGGGCGCGGCGAGTGAGTAGTTGCGACGAGCGTGCGGAACGGATCTCTGTCGTGGCGCGCGACCGGCAACTCACCATTGCGACCGCGGAATCATTGACTGGCGGGAGAATCTCCTCCGTTCTCGGTGCCGCGCCGTCGTCGTCCGAGTGGTATCGAGGCAGCATCGTGGCCTATGCCAGCTCGGTGAAACATGGATTACTGCAGGTTCCAGACGGCCCGGTTGTCAGCGAACCCAGTGCCCGCGCGATGGCGACATCAGTAGCGGAGTTGCTCGGCGCGGATCTTGCGGTGGCGGTCACCGGTGCCGGCGGACCCCAACCTCAGGACGGACAACCACCGGGGACCGTGTGGTTCGGGGTCTTTGTCGACGGTTCCGCTCGCACCGAGCTGCGGCACTTCGATGGAGATCCCGGCGACGTGGTGGAAGCGACTACCGCTCATGCCCTGTTCTTGCTCGAAGACGCACTGCGCTGATAAGTGCGGCGTTTCGGTCCCGAAGGCATGAGGAGTTGTCTTGATCCTACGAACCCGGGGCTATCCACCACAGGACGATACTTGGCTGTTCGCTGACACCCTGGCGGACCACCAGACGCGCAAACGCGTGTCCTCGACATCTGCACCGGTACCGGAGCGCTCACCGTTCGGGCAGCCGAGTTGGGGGGCCGGCAGCGTCACCGCGATCGACATCTCGCGCCGCGCGGTACTTACGTATCAACGCTCGCGTGCACGGGCACACGATCCGGTGTTACAGGGCAGCGTCACCGTGCCCGTCCGGGGCGAATGCTTCGACCTGGGGATCTCTCCCCCACCGTACGTGCCCTCTGAGGAAGACCGAATCCCCGGCTCCGGCATGGCGCGCGCCTGGGATGCCGGCACCCACAGGTTGCTCCTCGACCGAATTTGCACCCAGGCACCCGACGTCCCAGGTCATGCTCGAAGAGCAGGGTTTGAGGGTCGACGTCATCGCTCGGCGGGAGATTCCCTTCGGTCCCGTCCTGACCGCGCGTCGCCGCATGCTCGCGTCCCGCGGCATCATCACCGCGGATCAGCGCATCGAAGAGATCGTGGTGATCCGCGGCCGTCAGCATGCATAGACGCCGTCGTCGGAGCGTTACTCGGCGAGATCTACGAGGACGGGTCGCCGCGGCCGTGGCGACTACCCCGATACGCGCCGACCCGCACCCCGGCGAGCCATGCGGGGCGCAGCGCCAACCCCGGTGGACAGTGGAGTACCGGGTCGAAGGTGGGTTGCTCGTCGTCCGTCAGCTCCTGCACCCGTGTCAGCGTCACCTGCCCAGCCGGAACGGGCGACCCGGTCGCCGAGACCAGGTCCAAGCGGAACCGCAGCGGCGCGTCGGTGAGGGACTGCCTCAGCGAATCCAGTGAGGTCGTCGCTGGATGGGGTCCCACCGGGACGGCCAGCACCCATTGGGTGTCCGTTCCGTTCGACGAATAGGGCATCAGGCTGCTGTACCGGGCGCTGCTCCACCCCCGTGCGGGGAGCGGGAGAATCCGAGTCACCGCCGAGGTGCCTGAGCTGGCCAGCAGAAGATCCCATTCGGTGTCGGGCGGATCGAGCGGGATCTTCAACGCCAGCCCGAGCACGTCCGGTACTCCCGACGGAGTTCCCACTCCCCCGGACAGTCTCGCCACCACGTCGATCGGTGTTCCGGTCTTCAGCGTCCACCAGGGGGAGCCGAGTTCGATATGCCCCGTTGCGACCAGGCCACGCGGATGGAAAACCCGGACGCCGCCCCGCATCGCGGCGGCCACCCGGAACGGCATCCCCACAAACAGCGTCCGTGCGGTATCGAGGGTCCGCTCCGCCAGATGCATGGTTCGCTGCCGTCCGTCCGCGCTCACACCCCCTACTTCAGGACGGCGTCGACAGTCTTCTTCAATGCCGACGGTTGGGATGGAGACCTCGGCGCCTTCTCCTTCAATTCCAGCAACCTCGCGCCGATTTCCTGGAGTTGTTTACGTCCCAGCTGTTCTCGCACCTTCGGGAACCACTCCTGCTCTTCTTCTTCGATGTGGTGCTCGACGCTCTCGATCAGCACGGTGGTCTTCGCGTCAAACCGCTCGTCGTCGGGTTTCATCGCTGCCAGCTCGACGACCAGCACGTCCGCGACGTGGTGCTCTTCGTAGGATTCGAGGATGTCGTCCTCGAGATCCGGGACGAGTTCACGCACCTTCGGATACATCCCCTCGTTTTCGATATAGGTATGCACCGTCAGCGCTTCGATGATCTTGTTCACGATGCGACCCTTCTCCACCTCGGCGTTCGGTCCCGCACCGCGGAAATCCCGGAACAATTTCCGGATCTCCTTGTGGTCGTTCTTCAGAAGCACGATCGCATCAGTCGACATGGGTACCTCACACATGGGAATCGGATGGAAAAGGACGGGCGGTGACGTCCTCTACGCATTACCCACCAACACCACGCGCTAACACGGGCCTGAGATCCGCATCCCGCTGCGCCGCGACCTGACCACCTCCGCCGGGACGCCGACGGACAGAACTCATGCGCACCCCTGCCTGCAACGACCGGTGCCGCAGCGGGTCCACACGGTGACTGGCACCCAGTGCCGTGGCTGTTTCACGGTGGGATGCAGTGGTACCACTCGGCAACAGACATTCGAGTTCCTACCCTCCGAGAAAGGCACTCCCATGACTCGACCGGCTACGTCACCAACGACGCGCTCACCACTCCAACTCGCCTCCCAGGGCGATGGTCAGTTGGTCAACGTCGAGCTGGCAGGACGCGACCTTCAGCGACCCACGCCGGTGCCGTCTCATCCCAGGGCGGGGCCGATCCGACCGGATGAGGGCCCGTGGGCCTGCTGGACCTGCTGGAGTTCGGCGTTGATGCGTCGGGCCTCGGCGAGTTGGTCTTCGAGGATGATGATGCGGCACGCGGAATCGAGTGCGGTGCCCTGGTCGATCAGTTCGCGGGCTCGCGCGGCGAGACGCAGCTGGTATCGGGAGTAGCGGCGATGGCCGCCCTCCGAGCGTCCGGGGGTGAGCAGCTTCGCGGCGTCGAGGCTGCGCAGGAATGCCTGCGTCACGCCGAGGATCTCGGCGGCATGACC
This sequence comes from Rhodococcus sp. G6(2025), assembly GCF_058628105.1. NCBI lineage: Bacteria > Bacillati > Actinomycetota > Actinomycetes > Mycobacteriales > Nocardiaceae > Rhodococcus > Rhodococcus sp. G6(2025). Next base: position 3,654,357 of record NZ_CP179750.1, on the reverse strand, counting down.
CATGCTGTAGGCCGGGTAGTCCTCGTCGTCGAACTTCCCGGCAGGGTCACGGTCGGGCGAATCTTCCTGAATGGGGGTGACACCTTTCAACGGACAGGGCCCCCGGCGCCGTGAGGCACCGGGGGCCGGAGCGGGATTCACTTCCTTATTTACTGCACTTCTTCCGGCCGTCGGGCTCTTCGTGCCGCCCGGCAGCCGCCGGATGTGCCGGGGCCTTACACACTCACATCAACCCTCACCCAGCACATCCTGGTCTAGCGGTACTTCTCGGCGGGCAGTTCATCCTCTCCCGCACCTCGTGAACTCTTTCCTTGCGACAAGAGGAACTCTACAACGGCGACATCGCAATGTCTACAGTCTTCACTACAGATATTTCGGAGATGCAAGGTTTCATGTCGACGGGCCACCTCTCCACCCGCGGGGGCGGAGCGGCGACCGCGCACATTCACTCGCGAACGTACCGGGAGTGAGAAAATCTGGGTTCTGGTTGATCTCCGCGCACCGGCCGCCGTGGACTGGCCGCCCTCTCGTACCGGCCGAGGATTCGCTCGACGGCGATGTCGCCGGCACAATTCTCTTCGCCTTCCGCTCGAGACGGTCGAACGGTCGCCCGTCGCGAAGGCACCACCGGGGTGGCCGGCGCGGTTGTCCCGCCGCGCCGCCACCGAGTCCAAACCACCGCCCTCCGCATCCCGCGGGACTCGGTCGAGCCACCAAACATGCTGCGAGAATCGCTGATTCATACCGGCCGCTCGGGCGGTTCGGGCTGCAATTCGGGAGAAAATGTGCCCAACCGGGAAAGGTATATCCAGTCTGGCGTTCGACCGGGCCTCAGCCGGATAAGTGCACCTGTCAGTGGTGCCATCGCACCGGACTCACCCACAACCCGGCCGCGGGTGGGCGCCGCGGCGGGGTACCGCGCACGACGACCTGGATGTGGACCGGGGTGGCAGGCTGGGTCGGAGCCCGCGGCGATCGGGGAGGCCGGACACCGGGTTCGGCCGCTGCGCGGTCGGTGACTGCCCGGTCGTGGGCGGCGCGGTGTGCGGGGTCGCGCAGCAGAGTGTAGGCGGAAAGGATGCGCTGGAGGCGTTCGTCCGCCGCCGGGTCGGGGGTTTGGTGGTGGGTGCGGGTGTCGGGGTGGTGTTCACGCAGCAACCGCCGGAAGGCACTGGCAATGTCAGCCTGGGACGCCGACGAGGAAAGGCCCAGCACCCGATATGGATCCCGCCCGGTGGCCATCACCTCACCCCTTTCGTGTGATGCGCAGGAGAAAGGTGGTTCCGGGCGTTCGGGGTGCCGGAACCACCAGGACGGGGCGGGCCCGAACCACAGGAAGGTCCGCCCGCGCTTTTCCTGATTCTCCAGATGTCTGGGTTGGGCACTCCCCGCCCGGAACGGCCGACGAAGACCCCGTCCGCCACTGATGGCCGTGCGCCCCGGTCCATCCGACACAACCACCACGGATTGTTGTCGGGTGCGCGGTCGGCGCCGTCGTATGGTCTTTTCGTTGATCGGCGGCATCGGGCGGCGTGCCCGGGGTTCGGCGCGCCGCGCGCGAAGGATTGACAGGTGAAGGAGGCGGCAGCGGTCGAACCCCGTGAGCTGGGTGCACTCGTCTGATTCATCACCCCTTTTCCGAATTGCATCACATACGAAACATACTCTTGCGGAGGGACTTTCCGGATGTCGGTGGCGAACGCTGTGTGGCCCGGATCTCCGGGACCGGAGGAGCCGACACCGTCCACCCCATCGAAGCGGGAGGGGATGGCCGCGGCGGACCGGCCGGCGCATTCGCCAACCGAGCGAGCAGGACCACGGCCTGCGGCGTCAGCGCGTCGGCGAGGATGTGATCCGAATCGGCCTCGAGCACTGCGTAGTCGCGCTCGTGCCACGGCCACACCACTTGGCGTTCGCTGCGCTCCGGAATTACGGTGGCGTTCAACTCGGTGACCATGTTCGCCAATGTCATCGACAGTTCACCCCCTCCCGAGCCTTGTCACCTCGGTCGAGCGTTGACGGTCTCCCTGTCGACCGTGCCTCAGGCGTTGACCGCATTCTTCTCCGAATGCCCACTACTGATTTCGATCTTGCGGGGCTTGGCCTTCTCGGCGACCGGAATCGTCAACCGCAGCACCCCGGCGTCGTAATTCGCCTCGATCTTGTCCGCATCGAGGTTCTCCCCCAGGAACAACTGCCGGCTGAACACCCCGCGCGGACGCTCGGCTGCAACCATCTCTCGGTTCTCGTCGAGCGCGGACCGTTCGGCGCGCACCGTCAGAGTATTCTTGTCGACGTCCAGATCCAGCGAGTCGGCATTGACACCGGGTAGATCGAACTCCACCACGAACCGGTCCTGTTCGCGCCAGGCGTCCATCGGCATCACCGCCGGACGGGCCGCGGTGCCGAGGAACTGCTGCGTCAGACGGTCGAGGTCGCGGAACGGATCCGTACGCATCAACATCGTGTCCACCTCCTGAAACCCTCTTCATTCCACCAGGTAAACTCCAGCAGATGCTGTAGGTTTGGTATAGCATCTGTCGTAGACCATGACAAGAGGTTGTGCGAGAAAATTCCCGATCGGAGCAAAAGTGCCCGAAAAATCCGAGCGGTACGACTCCGAATCACCGTCGCTGCGCGGTGTTTACGGCATTTCGGTAGCCGCAGAGCTGTCCGGGTTCGGGGTCGCGGCGCTGCGCCTGTACGAGGACTACGGGCTGATCACCCCGGGCCGCACCGACGGCGGCACCCGCCGCTACAGCGACTACGACCTGGCCCGGCTTCGGCGCATCGCCGAACTCATCGAGGCCGGCGTCAACCTCGTCGGTATCGGCCGGGTTCTCGACCTCGAGCACCGCACGGACGAACTCGAACGCCACAACCGCCGCCTGCAAGCCGACAACGCGCAACTGCGCGCCGAGCAGGATCCCGTGACCAGTACAGACCACACTGGTGCCTCCCGTGCCCCCGAGGTCGACGCTGACGAGGACCGGTCCGCGAGTGATGCGGCGCAGCCCGGAAGGCCCCGACGGCGGTCAGCCTCCGGGCAGAATCCCCGCCTGCGGGCCGGCCCCACCCGCACCCACAGCGCCGGCGAACGCGAACACCACTAACGCACCCGGCACACCGTTTCGGCACCGGCGTGCCGGGACACTCGTCAACGCGGGCATGACCGGTTACGGGCGGCGAGTCTGCTCGCTCACCGTATGTGTGCCGCAGCAGGCGATGTGCGCCGGAGATTGCTGTGACAGCTGTCGCGCCACCACCTCAGCTCCGTTCGGTCCCGGGCCGAGATAGTGACTGTGCCAGGTGCTCATCTCGCCGAACCGGCACCGGTCCGTGCGCGGGGCACCAGATCGCACCAGGCGCTGGTTCCGCCGCGAATATGGGGGTGCGGATAGCACAGGGCCAGGCCCTGCTCGTCGAAGGCGGTGAACCACTCGTTCCAGGACAGGTGCTCGAGTCCGGATGTGACACCGAGGAAGTCGATCCGCAGAGCACCCGTCGCATCGCGTGCCGGTGCGCCGCGATGGGCCTGAATCCACCGGCGGATCTCGTCGTGTGCGGTGGTGATGCGGGGTGAAGTTGTCATCGTCATCGACCTCCTCGCTGCTGGGGATCGCATCCGATCGCGGGGATGGCGGGTGCCGGTCCGCCCCGCGGTTCCGCTCCGCGGCCGTCTCAGGTGTCCTCGCGGCGGGCGAAGCACTCGGTGGCCGGGGTGAAACCGGGTTGGGCGAGCATGTCGATGTCGGCGCAGCCGGCCTCGCCGAACACCAGCGAGTCGGTATGCCAGACCAGGCTGACGTTCTCGCAGCCGTGCTCGAGGATCAGGTATTCGTAGTTCTTCAGCGCCACCAGTATTTCATCTGTCATCGTCACCGCCCCCGACCATATGTGCGGGCGTCCACCGCCCGCGCCTGTCCGAGCGGTTACATTCTGCCACAAACCTCGTGCATCTGGGGGAGAAAATCTCGCCCTCGGCGGTGCGAGGCGGCGAGTGGCTGCCTGGGCGGCTACCGCACCGCCGGCCTTGGGTTGACCCCACCCACGCGTTGCACGGGGCGGTAGCCAGCACCGTCGTAGGTCCTCCCGCGGCAGGAGAAAACATCCTGCAATTGCGGCATATTTTCTTGACGCTGGTTGTTGTACGGAGCGAAAATTGAACTGTCAACGGGAGGGTTTCGGCGGTGCGCCGAGGGTGCGCCCGGGGTGTAAGGAGGGAGTTGTGGCACGGGCGGTCGGGATCGATCTCGGCACCACGAACTCGGTGGTGTGCGTGCTGGAGGGGCGGCGACCCGGTGGTGGTCGCGTCCTGACTGTGACCATCCCAAGCGTGACAGCGCAAAGCCGCGGTTGCGGATTTTGCCGGTCGCACCGGCAGATCGAATCCCCAATATTTGACCGGTCCGACACTCCCATCCGCACCGGCGGGATCGCCCCGCTCTTTACGCGCTGACCAGGCCCAATGGAGCATCATAGACGTCACCACGGTGGTCGGGTGTTCCGCGAAAGAGAAAGAGTTCTTCGATGAAGCATCGCGCCGGCGCCGCCGACCCCTCGGACATCAGTGCGTACGTGGTCGCGGTCGCGGTCGCACTGAACACCGAAACGATGCGCCGATGGGACACGGTCACGTTCGACGCACTGGTGGTGCTACCGAAGCAGTTCCGGTACTACAGCGGACGCCGCATCCTGGTCGCTTGGAATCACCATTTCGGTTGGTCATTGGGCATCGAGGGCCAGCGCATCGACCGCATCCTGATCATCACCGGACTCGGAGTCGGGTCACACCCTCAGCCCGAGCGTATCGGCGACCGAACGGACGAACTCATCGCCGACCTGCTGCACCTTGAATGCCGAACCCCGGAGGCCTTTCCGGTCCCCACGCTCGTCCACTGGATCGGTGAGGATGCCGCCGCTCCCGAACCGCGGGAGCGGTAACGATCGAACCGGCGAGGCCGGAACAGGCCTGCCTGGCTGATCTCCCACCCGGGATCTACACGGAATCCCCCGCTGCTTCACCGCCCGGTTCGCGCTTCGACAGGCGATCAGTGGTGCAGTCCTGCATGAACTTGCGGGCAACTTGGTTGAGTTTGGTGTTCGTGCGCTGGGAAATCTGCTTGAGATGCCGAAACGCCTGATCGCTGGTGAACCCGTGAACGGCCATCAGCACACCCTTGGCTTGATCGATCTCCGCCCGCGAGACCAACGCAGTCGCGAGTTGTTCGGCGTGCGTGCTGGCATGCTGCCAACCCCGCGCATTGCCGATCGCGGCCGACGCTGCGGTAGTCAACAACCGCAGCAATCGCTCGTCGAACGGGTCGAATGCCTCGACACGGTAGCTGTAGACGTTGAACGCTCCCACTACATCGCCGGGATCTCGATCATCGAGCAGAACCGGTACCGACAGACACGCCCGAATTCCGGCGTTCTCTGCGGCGATGGTGAATTCGGGAAACCGGTCGCGATCTGCGCCCGCCACTCGGACCGGACGCAATGACGTCGCGGCCTGCAGGCCCGGGCCCCGCCCAGCGGCGTACTGGCATTCGTCGAGGGCGATTACTGCGTCGTCGGTCGAGGCAACGGTGCGCGGAACCCCGTCTTCGAGTTGCGTGACGCTGACCGCATCCGCATCGGCAACCGCCACAAGGGCGGTTTTCGCGAGCCGACCCAGCACCGTCTCGAGATTCTGCGTCGCCGCCTCACCCCGCAGTGCTGCCACCCCCTCGATGACGACGTCCAATGCATTGGTCGCCGACATGTCACCAACTAGCTCGGCGGCCATCTCACATACCTCTTTCAGACGCCATCTCACATACCTCTTTCAGGGATTGTGCTCATGACTAACCAATTGAAAGCGCGGTAACGGCGCCCGCCGGTTGGCTGTACTCGAAATCCCTGATCCTGCATCGCCGTCAGGAACGGTCGTCGGCGGTCCGATCCCGCAGATCGCGCCGCGCGTCGGCGAGTTGTTCTTCGAGCGAGACGATGCGGCACGCGGCTTCCACGGCGGTGCCGTTACTGACCAGCTCGCGTACGCGGGAGACGAGGCGGAGTTGGTTCCGCGAATACCGGCGATGCCCACCCGGAGAACGTTGCGCCACCACCAAACCCATGTCGTCGAGACTGCGGAGAAAGGCGGCGGTGACACCGAGGGTGTCGACGGCGCGGCCCATGCTGAACGCCGGATAGTCGTCATTGTCGAGTTCGTTCCTCGATGTTTCACGGTCAGGGTTCTCGTCCACGAATACCTCGGTGCTTCTTCATGGTCGGGGCGGGACTGCGCGCCTGCGGTACCGGGGTCCCGCCCGCGTTCACCACGGTGTCAGCGGCCGCCGGTACCCCGACATTCGATGCACAGCTTTCAGATCTCGTGAGTTACGCAACACCTGCCTCTCGACTCGAGACCCCGCGCCTACGGGTGAACAGTCTCATTCGTCAGATGCGGGTTCCGGGTACGGAACCCGCATCTGGAAGAGTTCCGCTCCCGTCGGTGTCTTGTCGGGGCGGCCCCCGGAGGGGTCGTCTCCGCCGATCTGCGGTCAATATTATGCCGATGACTGGAGGAAGTCTACAGTCAGCACTACAGAAATTTCGTGCCACTGCCATCGAAGCCCGAATCGCCGACGTGCCCGCGACCGACGACGACGCCGCGGTAGTGGCGACCCTGATCCAGGGTCTGTCGTCACCGCCCACCGCGCTCCTCCGGGGCTACACCCCCAGCCCGGTGGATACGCACGCGGCGTACTGGCGCGCCGCCCGCGACGGAATCGACGGGCACGGCATCGACCCGGTCTCCGGGCATCTGGTCCCAGCCACCGACCCGATCCTGCGCCTGCTCGACCATCTTCGCCCCGCCCTGGGTCGCACCAGCGACTACCACCGGGCGCACCAGGCCCACCAGCGGTCCTCGCCCGCGGCACCGGCGCCATCCAGCAACGCCGCACCTTCGGAACAGGCACACCGCCGGACCCGCTCGACATAACGGACCACCCTCGCCCACCAATCTGCACATCAGAGTTGGGTTATTTTTATTGCCCCGGAGCATATTCGACTGTCGGCGCTCCCCGTGGCGGTGGTGCGGCCGAGCTACCGTCCCGATCCCGGTTTGGCGAGGACCTTGTGTGCGGCCGCCTCGACCGCGTCCGGCGTGGCGGCGCCGAGCGTAGCCATCACCTTCGACAGCACGGAACTGGCGACCACCTTCCGCTCGCCCCGCCACATCGCGTCGTACCCCTGCTTCGCGACCGCGGCGGGATCATCCTTCGGGCCCTGCCCCAGCGCCGTGTCGCCCAATCTCGCCCGCGCGAAGAAGTGGGTGTCCGTCGGCCCGGGCATCAGCGCGGTGATGGTGACGCACCGGTGCCCGTCAGTTCGCTGTGCAACGCCTCGCTGAACGACTCCACGAAGGACTTCGAGGCGTTGTACACCGCCTGGTAGGGGCCGGGCATCGTCGACGCCACCGACGAGGTGACGAGCACCTTGCCCACGCCCCGTCGCGTCATGTCGTCGAAAACCAATTTGGCCAGGTGCACGGTGGAGCGGACGTCGAGGTGGACGACGGCGAGCGTGTCGGCGAGCGGGTATCGACGAATGAACCACCGCGTCCCACACCGGCATTGAGAACCGCCGCGGCCAGAGGCCTGCCGTCCTCCCCGACGGCCGCGTACACCGTGGTCACGCACTCCTCGGTCTTCAGGTCGGCGCGCACGGGAATGATCGTCGCTCCCGTGCAGGCGAGGTCAGCGACCGCGGAGTCGAGTGCGTCGGAGTCCGCCACCACGACGAGGTCGTACCCGTCCTGCACGAACAGCTTCGCCGGTTCCAGACCGATGCCGTGCGAAGCGCCGGTGACGAGGGCCAGTGGTCGCGGTGCCTGCGTGGTGTCCGGTTTTTCGGTCACGTCCCCTGCCTTTCGTCGGATTCCGGTCGCGGACTCGAGTACCCCGACGGCCCACCCGTACACCCCGCCACCCTCTCGAGGAGTGTGCGGCTGCCGTAGCCCCCACGCCGTCGCTCGTCGCCCAAGAATTGGCGATGACCTTGCGCATCCAACTCGGTGGTCCCTGGGCCGTCGTGGCCGTGCGCACCACGGACCACGAACGCACATTTCCGGCCTTCGCGATCGGCCTGCGGCCGCAGGGCTGGGAGAGGCAGGATGGGAACGGATACGTGCCGCAACGTTGGGGAGGACACCAGGATGAGCAGGGCCTACGGCTACACCTCCTACGGCGGTCCCGAGACCGAGACCTGGTTCGACCGGCCGGAGCCGGCCCCGGGTCCCAGCGAGCTGGTGATCCGGGTCAAGGCCATCGGGGTCAATCCGATCGACTACAAGATCCGCAGCGGAGCGATGGCCGACCCGCAAGCCACCCCGGCCTTCCCCCTGGTTCTCGGTGTCGAAGCGTCGGGTGTCGTGGTGGCGGTCGGATCCGACGTCACCGGGTTCTCCGAGGGCGACGCGGTGATGGGCAGGTCCGCACCGGAGCACGGTAGCTACGCCGAGCACGCGGTGCTGCTCGCCGAGGCGACCGCGCACAAGCCCCCGCAGCTGAGTTTCTTGCAGGCGGCGGCGCTTCCGGTGGCTGGCGGGACCGCCTGGGAGGTGCTGGAGCGACTCGACATCGTCGAGGGCCAGACGCTGCTGATCAACGGCATCGGTGGCGGGGTCGGCGTGATGGGGGCACAGCTGGCGCGGGACCGTGGTGCCGCGGTCTTCGGTGTCGGGAGCGCGGCCAAGCGGCCGCTGGTGGAGAGTCTCGGAGCGACGCTGGTGCCGTACGACAGTGGCGACGTCGTCGAGCAGATGCGGGAACTGCTCCCCGGTGGTGTCGATGCCATCCTGGACCTTGTCGGCGGCGGACCCCTGCGGCAGGTCGCCATTTTGATCACCAACCCTGCCCGCATCGTCTCCATCGTCGATCCCGGTGTCGACGAAATCGGTGGCACGTTCCTGGTATCGGGCACCGCAGGGGTTCCCAGCGTCGCCCGCCTGGTCGCCGAGGGCAAGGTCGACCCCAAGATCTTGCAGACCTACCCCTTCGATGAAGCGCCGCAAGCCCTGCGCGCGATGGAGTCCGGGCACGTGCTCGGTAAGATCGTGATCGACCTGGAACAGACCACGCGGGCGTGACCCGGCGAGGGACACGGCCCGATTTCGCGGTGAAAGATTCTGATTGACAACAGCGTTGAGGTGGGCAGGTTCTGGTCGGACGTTCATGATGCCGATGACAAGTCGAGCAGCGGCATCCGACGCCAGGCTGCTGATCAGAGCCGGGACGCGGTCGATTGTGCTCCGTCGATGGGCCGGGCAGGCACTCCATGAGCGTGCATGTCGCGAGCGCGTTTCATGGCCGAGAATGCGCCGGATCCTGCTGTCGTGTGGAGGGTCACGAAGGGAACCCAGGAATTCGGATAACACACCGTTGGCCATCCGGGATCAGGTGGACGCGGACCAGGCCGATTACCGTTCCGGAGCATCATATTCAGAGTTTGCTGCCTTCTGAGATGACATGCCGCATTGCTCACACGAGGTCACGGGGTACCGTGCGGTCCCATTCGTGGGTGGCGACGCACTGGCCGCCCTCATACGCGCGTAGCTCGGCTTGGATGCGGAAGTTTTCCGCGGTGGACGTCAATACGGTGCGGGTGGTCGTCGACGCTTTCCAGTCTTCCCGCTCGAAGGTGACCGTCCACTCCGTTTCACCGCGAACCGACCCGAAGTCGTCACCAACCCAGCTGTAGCGCTCGTACGCCCGTCGCGCGACCTCGAGTCCGCTGTTGTCGAAACGGATGACGCCGAGGTCCTTGACGACCTCGAGAGCGGAGATATAGCGCACCAGGTCCCGTGAGACGGTCCAGTGCTCTTCACCGGGCACGAGTTGCGTCATCGGGATCGGTTGAGCCCCTTCCGGATCGTCGAACGGACGCAACGGCAATTCATCGCGATTGATGGTCGGGCGGAGGGGCAGGACGAGTCTGCTCGAGCCGGTGAATACCGACAGCCGCACCGGCTCCGGCGGCGGCCATACCAGTGGCCAGTAGGAAGTCGAGAGGGCAACCCGGAGGCGATGCCCTGCTGGCAGGGCCTGTGCCATGGCGTTGAGTTGCACACTGACCGTGTAATGGTCTCCAGGAACTAGCGGTTCGGGGTCCTCGTGGCTCTTTCGGTGGGTCAGGTTCAGTAGGCCGTAGCTGATGCGGGTTGCTCGGCCGTCGGGTGCGACGTCCGAGAGGCGCGCTGCAACCATCGCGACCTGCTTGCTCGCGGCGAGCTCGAGCTCGACTGTGGGAGAGCCGAGAATTTCGTAGCGGTCGGTGAACTCGTCGGTGTCGAAAACCAGTGAGCCACCGTCCTCCTCGCGCTGATCGTAGGGCAGGTCTGGAGGGGCGTTGTATGAGCACCATTTTCCGGCGAACTGGCCGACCGACAGTGGTGATTCGATCGCGAGTTCCTCGACCCCTACCTTCTCCCCTGGATTGCCCACACGGTTGCGTTCGAGGGGATGTTCGCTGCAGTGGATGTCGGGTGAGGGCCAGCTCGGCTCGCCCACCCAACGGCCGGGTCGATCCTCGTATGCGGTGAGTGGCGGAACGGTCTCCTGCATCCAGATCCGCAGCATCGGCTCGTCCATGACGTCGTTGGGGACATCCTTGAGCCAGTGATCCCACCAGCGAACCACTTCTTGGAGGAAACCGATCGCGGGACCCGGCTCTCCCAGATGCGGATACTTGTGCGACCAGGGTCCGATCAGCCCCTTGCGCGGTCCGTCGAGGTGGGCGAGCAGCCGGAACACGGAGTTGGTGTAGCCGTCGGCCCACCCACTGACCGCGAGGACCGGACAGGTCACCGCAGAATAGTCTTCACAAATCGAACCGTGCCGCCAGAAGTCGTCGCGCCGCTGGTGACGCAGCCAGTCCTCGATCCACAGCCCACTCCCGGTCAGCCGCTGGTGCCACATCTGCCGCCACCGGTCCCCCACCACGGCCGGGTCCGGTGGACACGAGTTGTACGCGAACATCGTCGACGCCCACGACAGGTTGTCCGAAAGGAGGCATCCGCCCATGTAGTGCACATCATCGGTGTAGCGGTCATCGGTGGAACTCACTGTCACGATCGCGTCGAGTTCGGGTGGGCGGCGGGCCGCCACCTGCAGCGCATTGAACCCACCCCAGGAGATGCCCATCATCCCGCACCGACCCGTGCACCACGGTTGCTCGGCAAGCCACGCCAGCACATCCTCGGCGTCGGTCAGTTCCTGTTCCAGATATTCACCGGTGAGAATCCCTTCCGAGTTCCCGCTGCCCCGCAAGTCCACCCGCACCCCGGCATAGCCGTGCCCGGCGAGGTAGGGATGGTGGATCGAGTCCCGCCGAGCCGTGAGGTCACCCTGTCGGTACGGAATCATCTCCAGGATCGCCGGAACCGGCGCCGTGTCGGACCGCTCGGGACGCCAGATGCGCGCGGCCAGCCGGACTCCGTCGCGCATCGGGATCCAGACGTGCCGGTCCTCACGGACGATGGACGGAAACACGGTCACCGTGCGCATCAGCCGACCGCCTCGAACTCGAAGGGCAACGCCGCTTCCACACGTGCGAATTTGCGGGTCAACGCCACCTCGTTGGACGCCCCGATGTAGACGCGGCCTAATTCGAAGCTGTAACTGTCCTGCCCGCGCAGGTCCGACAGCCGGTCCCCCGCATGGACGGCAATATCGATCAAGGTCCCGGGCACCACTGCCTCGATCGCGTCGATTTCGTCCCGGCGTGGACTTCGACGGACGATGCCGTCGGTGTAGCGACGAAGAAAGAACTTGCCCGCTACTGCGAAAGAACCTTTGCCACTCGGGTGTTCGGGGTCTCTGTCGAGCGCCAGCCGCAACGCCACTTGATGGTTGGCGGCCCCGTCCACGTCCTCGAACAGCGTCGCATGCGACTGTGAGTGCCGCGGATTGATCTCCAGCAACATGACCGTGTCTGTGACTGTGTCCCAGAAGAACTCGACGTTGAACGTCATCCGCTCGAGTCCGATAGCCTCGACGACACGGCGCGTGATATGCGCCAGACGGATGCAGACGGAATCGGGTAGCGACGAAGGGTACTGATAGCGAAGGAAACTCGGGCAGGTGGCTGCCCGCACCGAGTCGACCACCCCGTAGACGACGACTTCGCCACGGTAGCGGAACCCCTCCACCGTCACCTGCCGCCCCGCCGCAGCCTCTTCTGCCACGCAGAAGCTGCCACCGACACCGGCGATCTCGGGTGGGAGCTCGACCCGGGCAAGGAGCGCATCGAACGGGTCACCGACCCAGCCGATCCCTTCGCGGATCTTGCCCAACGCCTGACGGAACTCGTCGACGTTGGTGACCCTAAAGGCCAGTAGGGAGGAAAAGGACTTCACCGGCTTGATCCACATCGGAAAATGCACGTTCGCTGGTGGTTCGCGGTCGTTGGACGGGTCGACGAGCCCGAACCGCGGGTACTCCTCGATCACACGTTGTTGGATGATCCGGCTCCAGTACTTGTGCTCACACATCACCACTTCCTCGACGGAGGCTGTGGCGAGCCCACACCAATTGCGCAAGAGTGGCAGCATCGCACTGACCGGGAAATCCCAGAATCCGATGATCGCATCAACCGATCCGGAGAAGGAATCGAGTTGGCACTGCGCTGAGCTCAGCAGGTCATCGAATGCGATGCGTTCGCCGAACATCTCCTCCCACGACAGCAAGGAATGAAACCGGCACCCTCGCGCGTCCGGCATCCGCTCCAGGATCCGCTTGTTGTGCTGATCCAGTCCCAGGACAAACACGTTCTCGGGCATACCTCACCCTCCCTGCCGGCGCCCTCGATAACGCCAGACCCGCAATCAGTCCAGCCGCTGGGAACGCGGCACAGACACATATCGGGCGCCTGGTGGGGTGCCGGGCAGGCAACGAGCGCCCCCCCTTCTGAGACATCCCCAGCGGCGCTGCCGGGGTCTGTCATTTCTTGTCTTCGCCCTTGCCGACGCCTCCCTGATGCGCGGGTCCCACTCCGGAGTCGCTGCCCTCGGTCTCGGCCGCGTGTACAGCGGGCTTCTCCTCGGCCGGAGAGGCCACCGCGCCGCGTGGGGTCTCCCCGGGTGTCGGCGACTGCATTCCGGTGGCGTCCACATGGTCGTCGTGCTCCGGGCGCCCTTCCTTCGTGCTGGTCGTCCGGCCGTCGTAAGGCGGTGTCGCCGGCTCCGCGCCGCCGGGAGGCAGCGAGCCGCCAGCGGGCGCCGGGTTCGTGCCCTGCTCCGCGGAGGAGGTGACCTCCTCCTGATTCAGGGACCCCGGCTTGCGGTCCGTCTGGCCTGCTCCAGCCTGGTCCGGGCCCGCGTCGCGTGAGCCTTCGGGGCCGCGCTCGGACTGTGGTTCTTCGTGTAGCTGTTTGCCTGGTTCGGTACCCATGATCACTCCTCGTTGATGAACCAGAACGCCGGATTCTCGGCTTCGTTCGTGGTTGCCATCTGCTGTAGCTATGCCCTGAAACACGGACACGAAACCGCATCTCTCGGGTGGGCAAGGTTTGGCACTGCGCCCATCCTGGCGCGACGCAAACCTCACCAGGGCGCATCTACCCTGACCTGCTCGTCTCGGCGAGGTCTGGTGTCCCGAAGTCGTCGATCACCGGGTCTTCCGGGATGATGCCGTGGTCGTCGAGCGGCCGCATCGAGCACGTGCCTCGGCAGGGCGACTGATTTGTTTTGGGAACGACTGGGCATACAGAGAAGAGCGAATCCGTACAGCAGCGATGCGGCTCCATCCCACTGAATTGCCAGCGAGGAGCTACGCCGTGCCCGACAGAGTCCGCCGATTCCCTCGATCCCGATCAGGTCCCCAGCTATCGCCGAGTCCCGGATCCCCCCGAGCATTGCCCCCGGCTCGGTCAGCGGGCTGCCGCGCTGCGCACTGTAACCGTGCCACTTGTCGAAGGTGCGGACAGAACCTGTTGCCAGCGGGGTGAGCGCCTCGCTGCAACATGCGCGGCGGAGAGCTTTCCGTGGTGGAACGAAGGTTCGTCGATCCCCGTTGTGGCATAGGTCGATCCCGTTGTGGCATAGATCGACTTCGCCAGTGTCCCCCGGACGCCCTCGACAGCATTGGATTCCAAGCAAGGAAAGTTCGTCAACCAACACTCATGGAGAGGAAGCGCAGATGATCCGGGTCGCCTCGGTGCCGGCGTCGCACGTCTATGTTCGACATCTCACCGATCCGAGAAGCAATGATCACGTCGTCCGGCTCCCGGACCCGATCCCCGCAGATGGACGCACGGTACCGGGAGGATGGTGGCCGCCGTTGATGCTCGACCCGATGTGGATCAGCCGGCACTACAGGGAATTCGACGTGTTTCATATCCACTTCGGCTTCGACGCCATCGACCCTGCCCTGATGGAGGCGATTCTCCACGAATTGTCCGTTCGTCATATCCCCCTGGTGTACACCGTCCACGATCTGCGCAACCCGCACCAACCCGATCCCGAACCGCACCTCGATCTGCTCGATGCGCTGGTGCCGGCAGCCGCACAGGTCGTCACCCTCACCCCGGGAGCCGCGGCGGTGATCGATCGACAGTGGTCTCGTGCGGCCACGGTGCTCGGACACCCGCACGTAGTGGAGCGCCTGCTGATCGACCGCCCACGGCCCGGCAACGACGAGTTCGTCATCGGGGTGCACGTGAAAAGTCTTCGCGCGAACATGGATCCGTTCCCTGTCCTCGATGCACTGTCCGAGACCGTACAAGGGCTTGAGGGTGCTCGGTTGCAGGTCGACGTCCACGACGAGATCTTCGATCCCGAGAATCACTGGTATGCCCCCGACGCCGGTGCGCGTCTTCTGCGCTACGGGAACCGGAACCGCGTCGAAGTCCGAGTCCACCCGTATTTCTCGGACGAGGAACTGTGGGATTATCTGTCGTCGCTGTCGGTGTCGGTACTTCCGTACCGCTTCGGTACCCACTCGGGTTGGCTCGAGGCCTGCTACGACCTCGGCACCGCGGTCGCGGCCCCGAACTGCGGTTTCTACGGCGAGCAGCAGGACTGCGCGGTGTTCGGGTTCGACGAAACCCATTTCGACGGGCCGTCACTGGACCGGTGCATCCGCGCACTCCATGGCGGCCACCCGGTGCGGGCGACGTGGGACGAACGTGCGTCGCAGCGGCAAGCGCTGGCCCGCGAACACCACAACCTCTACGAGAAGGCACTGTCGTGACCGGGGCACCGCTACGGATTGCACTTCTGGCGTCCTGCCGATTCCCGATCCGGCAACCGTTCGCCGGGGGTCTCGAATCGCATGTGTGGTACTTGGCCCGCGCCTTGTCTGCGGACGGTCACCGGGTGACGTTGTTCGCCGGTCCGGACTCCGATCCGGCACTGGGCTGCACGCACCTCGAAGTCCGGACTCTCGAGATGAGCGCGGCGGCCCGAACCGATGCATCGATGCCGTCGATCGAGTTCATGGCCGAACATCACGCCTATCTGCAGCTGATGCTCGATCTCGGCGGCCCTCTGGCGGGAGCGTTCGACGTGATACACAACCACAGCCTGCATTATTTGCCGGTGGCCATGGCTGCCACTGTCCCCACCCCGATTCTGTGCACGCTGCACACCCCGCCCACACCGTGGCTCGAGTCGGCCATCACGGTCGGCACAGGGCAGGGCGCCCAGTTCGCGGCGGTGAGCGCACACACCGCCGCCTCGTGGCGGCACGCAGTCGGTGACATCGATGTCATCCCCAATGGGGTCGATCTCGCCGATTGGCCGGTCGGCAGCGGGGGCAGGCGCCTGATCTGGTTCGGCCGTCTGGTGCCCGAGAAGGGGGCTCACCTCGCGATCATCGCCGCCCGACGTGCCGGATTTCCTCTCGTACTCGCCGGCCCGATCAGCGACAAGGAGTACTTCGAGCGTTCCATCAAACCTCTCCTGAACCGGGACGTCGTCTACCTCGGTCACCTGGGCCAGTCCGCGTTGGCCACCGCGATCGGCAGGTCGGCTGCGGCGCTGGTGACACCGGTATGGGACGAGCCCTACGGTCTGGTGGTCGCCGAAGCACTCGCCTGCGGCACGCCCGTGGTCGCGTTCGCCCGGGGTGGGATCCCGGAAGTGCTCACCCCCGACTGCGGCCGACTGGTACCCCCGGACAACCTCGATGCCCTGGTGCGGGCGATCCCGGAAACCGTGAGACTCTCCCGTCCGGCGGCCCGTATCCGCGCCGCTGAACACTGTTCCGAACGCACCATGGTCGACGCGTACGTGGCTACCTATCGGCGGCTGACGCGGGCGCACCACAGCGGAAAGTCGTTCCGACACACCAGGGCGTCGCTGTGATCGGCTACTACATTCATCACCACGGGCAGGGACACCGGGTGCGGGCGACGAGTATCTGCTCCGCCCTCGCCACGGCAGTCACCGCGCTGTCGTCTGCGCCGCCGACCGGTGCGGAGTGCTTCGCCGAGGTAATCTGCCTCGCCCGGGACGACCACGGTGGTCCGCCCCTGGATCCGACGGCCAACGGGACACTGCACTGGGCGCCCTTGCTCGATCGGGGTCTGGGTTCGCGGATGAGCCGAGTGGCCAACTGGGTCGAATCCGCCAGGCCGAGTCTCATGGTGGTGGATGTCTCGGTGGAAGTAGCGGCCTTCGTCCGGCTTCTGGGGGTGCCGGTCGTGGTCATGGCCATGCCGGGAGTTCGTACCGATTCGGCACATCGTGTGGGATATCAGCTTGCCGAGCACATCATCGCGGCGTGGCCGCAAGAGATGTACGACCCGGTCTGGCTCCAAGAATTTGCGCACAAGACCACCTTTGTGGGCGGAATCAGCCGGTTCGATGGCCGCGAGTGTGACGACACCCCGCCATCCGGGCGTCCCCAGGTGTTGGTGCTCAGCGGCACCGGCGGATCGGATCTGTCGATGGACGACATTCGGTTGTGCGCCCATCGGCACCCCGGATACCGGTGGCAGGCGCTCGGCGTCCCGGGCGGTCCCTGGGTGGATGACCCGTGGCCACAGTTGAGCGGCGCCGACGTCGTGGTCTCCCACGCCGGTCAGAACGCCGTGGCCGACATCGCCGCCGCCCGCCGTCCGGCGATCATCATCGCCCAATCACGCCCGTTCGACGAACAACAGGCCACCGCGGCGGCACTCTCAGACAAGGGGCTAGCAGTGTCGGTGCCGCAGTGGCCATCGGTGACCGCGTGGCCACACCTGATCGAGGCGGCACTGAAGCGCGGTGGTCAGCGGTGGCCTCGTTGGCAAACCGCGGGGGCGGCCGCACGCGCCGCGGCGGTCATCGACACGCTCGCAAAGCAATCCGAGGCTTCGCGGTGAGGATCGCGGTCATTACGATCGCCGCGAACCGAGACACCCATTTGCGGTTTCACCTGCGGTCTCTGGAACGCAGCACAGTGGCCGCAGACGAACACGTGGTTGTCGCGATCGGAGACCCCGCGGTGGCAGACGTCGTGGCCTCCGAGGGCAGCACCACCCGGCCGTTGTGGATCGAGCACGATCGGGGCCCACTCCCGCTGGCCTACGCCCGCAACGCCGGTGCTGCGGCCGCTCTGGCTGCGGGGGCGGAACTGCTGGTCTTCCTGGACGTGGACTGCATCGCCGGTACCGAAATGCTCCAGCGGTACGTCGACGCGGCTCGGCAGCGGTGCCATCGCCATGCTCTGTTGTGCGGCCCGGTCACCTATCTGCCGCCACCCGGACCGCTGGGCTACGACCTCGACCATGTCCACGAACGACGCCGCCCACATCCGGCGCGTCCGGCACCGCCGGCAGGGACTGTGCTGACCGGGACCGATTACGACCTGTTCTGGTCACTGTCCTTCGCCGTCACCGCCGCCACCTGGAATCGGATCGGTGGATTCTGCACCGAATACACCGGTTACGGCGGGGAGGACACCGATCTCGCGCAGACCGCCGCCGCCGCGGGCGTGGGTTTGCGGTGGGTGGGCGGCGCCGACGCGTTCCACCAGTACCATCCCGTGTCCGATCCCCCCGTCGAGCACCTCGCTGACATCCTCGCCAACGCTGAACTGTTTCATCGACGCTGGCACCGATGGCCCATGGAAGGATGGTTGCATTCGTTCGAAGAACTGGGGCTGATCACTTACGATCCCATCCACCGGCGGTGGGTCGAAGCGGTGTGAGTCTGGGATTTCCTTGGTGTGCAATCGTCCCCCACGGACGGCGAGGCTTGCCGTTGCCAATTCGGGTGTCGCGAATCCGGGTACCCGCATCCCACAGTCGCTGGGGGGCCGGCAGCACTCAGGGCAGGCCGGTCACGTTGTCATGTATCGATCCGGATCTCGGTCGCGAGGCAACGGATGCTGTCAGAAGTCTTCATCGATGCAGGCCAGTCGATCACCCGCCATTCCGGCCTGTCCGGCACCGGTCATGGTCTGCTGTGCGTGCAGTACCACCGAGTTGGCCTCGCCGTCACGGAACTCCCAGTCGACGGTCGTCGACGCCTGTGCGTTGCCGTTCGCGTCGGTGGTGACATCGAGCCAGATCTCGTTCTGGGGATTCGCATAGGCCGGATCCGACGACGGAGCATTCGGCGTGGCCTTCGGGTCGACATCGTTCTGATAGTGCGGCCCCGAATCCGACGGCTGCGGCCCACACAGTGCCGTGTGCGCGTGGACACCGAAGTCGCGGTTGGGGGCAAGGCCGGTTGCGTTGAACGTGACGGTGGTGCGGCCACCCTCCTCCTCGGATTCAATGTTCACGGAGGAACCCACCGGAACAGCGGCTTCGCCATAGGTGAAGGCGTTGTCGTCGCCGGCGCTGTCGCCCGGCAACTGGAAGGCTCCTTCAGACCCGGGCAAGATAGGCATGCCGGTGGTCGTCGTTTCGACAGAGTCGGGGGGCGTCTGCACGGTGGCCGAGACATCCGTCGATGAATCGTCGTTGCCGCATCCGGCTGCGGCGAGGACGGTGAGGGATACGCCGACGATCAGGGTTACGTGTCGTGTGTGCATGATTCGGCATTACCCCCAGGGTGGGGTGCTGAATCACCCACGACAGGGCTCAGTCCCCCGACGCTGCAGGTTCTCGCCGAGAGGGTCAACCCCGTACGGGGTTGAACTGCGGTTCTCTGCGTTCTGTCAACTCAGACAGCATTTCGACGTTGCTCCGATACTCCTGCCGGTCGCCGTTCTGATCACCTGACGTTGCTCTGTTGCGGCGGCCCATCGTCGTCCTCGGCCGCGGAACCTACTGGTACATCACGGCGCTGCCATCAGTTGGACTCGGACCCGCGCAGCGGACTGCGGTGCGGGGTCGGCAGTCGGTCCGTAGGCAGCCGGACGATTGGCGGGGCGGTACGGCAGGGTATTCGGTCGTCGTGAGTCATGAACGGGGTCTAAAGGTCGTCGGCAGCCGACCGGCAACGTCGGAACTGGTGTCGTTGCGGGGTCGAGCACAGACGCTGCTGTCGCCGAGGCCGTCGGTGCCTCGCGGTGCTGCGCCGGGTGGGTTGGTCCCAACACAACCTTTCGCCGTCGTCGATGTCGCCGCTGACGATGTCCCCACGAAAATTCATCCGAGACCTTCGAAGGGAGCACCACACCCATGTCGACCAGGACGATCGATGGGCACCGACTGCACCTGACGCATCTCGACAAAGTTCTGTACCCGTCCGTGGGAACGACGAAGGGCGAGGTGATCGACTACCTGGCGGAGATCGCTCCCGCGATGGTGCCGCACCTGGCGCAACGCCCGGTGACCCGGAAGCGGTGGCCGGACGGTGTCGACTCGGACTCCTTCTTCGAACGCAACCTCCCCTCGTCGACGCCGAAATGGGTTCCGCGACTGACCGTGCAGCACAAGGACCGCAGCGTCGACTATCCCCTCATCGACTCCGCCGCAGGTTTGGTGCTGATGGGGCAACTCGCCGCGTTGGAATTGCACGTGCCGCAATGGACGGTGGTCGACGGCAAACCGGGACCGGCAACACGATTGGTGTTCGATCTCGATCCCGGTGAAGGTATGGACCTTTCCGACTGTGCCCGTGTCGCCCTGGCGGTCAAGGAGCAACTCGACGACGCCGGGCTGACGTCGTTCCCGGTCACCAGCGGCAGCAAGGGTATTCACGTCTACGCGTCGCTCACCGCGAAGAACGACATCGACCCCTCTCCGTTCGCCCGGACGCTCGCAAAGAGACTCGAGAAGGACTCGCCGGAATCGGTGACCGCCACCATGGCCAAGACCGACCGCCGGGGAAAGGTCTTCCTCGACTGGAGTCAGAACAACGTCGCCAAGCCACCGTTACTCCGTACTCGTTGCGCGGGCGCTCCGAACCGACGGTCGCCGCGCCACGGGAATGGAAGGAGCTCGAGGCAACCGATCTGCGTCAATTGCGGTTCGACGAGGTACTCGACCGATACCGCAGCGAAGGCGACCTACTCTCGGCGTCCCTGGACTCCCTTCGGACGTACCGATCCAAACGAAAGCGCGGCAAGACACCCGAACCGGTCCCCGCTCCCACAGCCGATTCACCATCAGCGGACTCGGGCCGGGCCCTGAGCTTCGTCGTCCACGAGCACCACGCGACCAACCTGCATTGGGATTTCCGCCTCGAACGCGACGGGGTACTGGTCTCGTGGGCGGTACCCAAAGGCGTCCCACGTTCTGCGTCGAAGAATCGCCTCGCCGTCCAGACCGAAGACCATCCCCTCGACTACCGCACGTTCTCCGGGACCATCCCGAAGGACCAGTACGGCGGCGGCCGAGTGGACATCTTCGACGAGGGAACCTACGTCCCCATCAAGTGGGAACGCGACGAGATTCTGTTCGAACTCCGGGGCCGACGCCTTCACGGGCAGTACGTGCTGATCCGCACCAAAGACGACCAGTGGTTGATGCACAAGATCAAGAAGGACAAGGAACGGCCGCTGCCGCACAGCGAATCCGACCAGGAACCCGCGAGCGCCTCGTCGAAGCCCGCCGACGAAACACCGATGCCGCGGGACCTGAAACCCATGCTCGCGACACTCGGATCCGATCAGGATCTCCCCGACATGCCCGCCGACCTCTGGTCGTTCGAGGGGAAATGGGATGGGATACGGGCGATTGCCGAGATCTCCGACGGGAAGGTCCACCTGCACAGCAGGTCCGGTCGCGACCTCACCGCGACTTACCCGGAACTGGCCTCGATCGGGGACACACTGGCCGATCACGATGTCGTCCTCGACGGCGAGATCGTCACCCTCGACTCGGCGGGCGTGACGAGCTTCGCCGCCCTGCAGAACCGGTCCGGGCTGCAGAAGCCGGCGGCGATCACCGCTGCCGCGCAGAAGTATCCGGCCGAGTTCTACGTGTTCGACGTGCTCTACCTCGACGGCGCCTCGCTGCTGCGTCACGGGTATGCGGATCGGCGCCGGGTGTTGGAGGAATTGGCGTCGAGCACCGGTCTCACCGTCCCCGCCCGTTTGCGCGGCGATGCCGCCGAGGCGTTGGCGGAGAGCCGTCGACGCGGGTGGGAAGGAATCGTCGGCAAGAAGAACGACTCGACCTACTTGACCGGCCGGCGGGGCAAAGCCTGGATCAAGGTGAAGAACCAGCGCACTCAGGAGGTGATCGTCGGTGGCTGGCGACGCGGCAAGGGATCACGCAGCGACACGCTGGGATCGCTGCTGCTCGGCATCCCGGACACGGACGGGCTCCGGTACGTCGGCAGGGTCGGCACCGGATTCACCGAACCGATGCTCGAGTCCTTGACGCGAAAACTCGAACGGCTCTCACGGAAGACGAGCCCGTTCACCGACACCCTGACGACCGCCCAACGCAAGGACGCGAATTGGGTCACTCCCCGGCTGGTCGGCGAGGTCGGGTTCACCGAATGGACCACGGCGAACCTTCTCCGGCACCCGACCTGGCGTGGCCTGCGCACGGACAAGAATCCCGAGGACGTGCGGCGGGAATGATCATCGGGCGGCGCCCGAAGGGGAGACCGAACTCAGTCGAAGACCCCGACGATATCGAGCACCAGCAGGACCGCGATCGCCACGAACACCACGACGATCACACCGATGACCACCATCGTGGCAATGCCTGTCGGTGGAAACGACCAACTGGTGCGCGGTTCGTGCTCGGACAACCCCGACGTCTGGGCGGAGTCCGGAGGCGTCGAACCTGGTCGGACACCGCCGCCCGATTCGAGATCGGGAGTGTTCGCCGGATCAGGGTCCGGAGGTTGAGCGGTCATAGTAACGGCCCTCCGTGGAATACGGCTGCTCGGCGTTCGAGCGGACGGCTGTGACATGCGGGTACCCGGATTTGCCACACCCACACGGCGGACGCGTATACCGAGTTTCGCGCCAAGGGGTCAGCTGGTGGCGAGAAGTGCCACCGCGGACGCGGCGGCGAGAAGGCCGACCGACTGTTTCGGGATCAGGCGTTCTCGAAGAACGGTGACACCGAGCACGACGGGGACGACGGGGTAGAGGGAGGACAACACGACGGCGACGACGGCGAGTTGCTCCCTCGTGGCGAGCAGATACGCGATGAGCGCAAGTGTTGCTGCCGCCCCGGTGACGGCTGCCGCCGGCACGGTGTGAAGAGACCGCCGCATGTGTGCGCGTCCCACGGTCGACAGCAGCGGCACGATGGTGAGGATCGCCGCGACCCGCCCGGCGGCAACGGGCCACAATCCTGCCCCCGACCCGGCCTGCGCCAGCGAAATATACTGCACGGCAATGCCGATTCCTGCGATGAGACCATCGAGAGCGGCTGCCGGCAGCGCGGGTCCAGCGCGAGTACCGGTGTCCGCGACAAGCCACAGTGCGGGAACCGAGATCACGATGCCGAGCCAGGACAGCGTGGACGGGCGCTCACCGAGAGCGGCGACTCCGATCAGGACCGGCAAGGCGATACCGCAGACCGCGCTGATCGGAACCACCACACTCATCGCCCCATGACTGAGGCCACGGAACAGGAACAACATCCCCACTCCGGTACCGACCCCCGACAGGGCGCCCCAGGCCAGGTCGACCGGCGCCGGCACACCGGAGGAGCCGACCGCTGTGGCAGCGACGACGGCGAACAGGAGCCCACCGACCTGACCCACGGCCGCGACAACCAGGAAATGGGCGCGACGGGACAGCAGACCGCCGGTGAAGTCCGAGATGCCGTAGAAGAGTGCCGAGGTGAGCGCGAGGAGAGGTCCCATCCGGATTACTTTTCGGTCGCTCTTTCGGCGTTGCCGACCGGACAGACCGCGTCGGTGGTGCATGCCCGGCGATCACAGAGCCGGCAGAGCAATTCCGAGTCACGGACATCCTGGTAAATCCGGGCCAACAATTTGTCCAGCACACCGGCCAGCGCCTCGCGTTCTTCGTCGTCGAGTGCCGCCAGCAGCGAGGCCAGTCCATCCCCGCGGGCCCCGAGGGCGGCACGCGCTGCCCGCTGCCCTTCCGAAGTGAGGGCGACAGCCCTTTCCCGTCCCGCACCGCGTTTCCGTTGCGCCAAGTTCTTGCCCTCGAGTGACTCGACCATGCGTGCCGCGGCCGATTGAGTCAGGCCCACGCGCCGGCCGAGTTCTGTCACGCTCAGGTCGGGGGTGGCCGACAAGACCACCAGCGCGGCAGCACCGCTCGGGCTGACCTGGCTGACGCGGGTGACCCTCGTGAGAACGAGATCGCTCACAGCCAGCGCCGCGGCCCCGAGGAGGTTGGCCGTGCGACTTCCATGCATGACTCATGCATACCATTCGGTGAGGGTGGCCGTCCAGACCTCACGACGGGGACGGTGTCGCGATCTCGAGAGGGGTCCACAGACCTACCCGGTTGTTCCACAACGTACTGATGCACCTATCCGAGACCGGGCGGGCTTGCGCAGTTCTGCCGCGCAAATCGGGTTCGGCGAGACCGTGCGCGCACTCCCGACCTCGTGCACCGGACCGCAGGACCCCGACGCGTGTGCAGGGTTTCCTTCCGCGCGAAGACGCGTTATCTTCTGATCAGAGGTTGAGATCACAGCCTGGCAGACAACGCCGCCACCGGTTTGGGATCGCCGACTTGTGTGTCGAAGACCCTTCATTCCAGGGTTTGGTTCGGTTCCGCGGCCGGTCACACACCGGGAGCCACCCATGGCCAATTTTCGCACCATCTTCGATTCTCCCGGTCTGACGCGGTCATCGTTGTCCGGGACCGACCTGTGCAGCAACGCCGATCACGGCTTCCGCATCGACATCGACGAACCCACCGGCGGCCCCGGGGTGCTCCGGGTGCGCGGCGACGTCGACGTCGTCACCGCCCCGGTGCTGAGCGCGTGCCTCGCCGAGGCGGTGCTCACCGGCCACAGCGTCGTCGTCGACCTTCTGCGCGTTCCGTTCGTCGGCTGCGCCGGACTGGCTGCACTCGACTACGCCGCCACCCGATTGTCCGAGCAACGATGCCGTCTGACCGTCGCCGCTCCGGCCGGCCTGCACGCGGTCCTGGACCGAATCGGGCTCAGCACGGCGGCGCCCTGCTTCGACACCGTCGCTGAAGCGTTCCACGCAGCACTCGCCTACTCTGCTTCCACCGCAGATCACACACCGACATTTCCGGTCCTCGACCGATCGCGTTCGCTGCATTGCTCTCTCGCGACCCTCCCCTCCCCTACAGCGCTCAACCGGAAAGGCATCGCCCGATGACGAACCAGTACTCAAACCCGCCAGCGTGGTCGACCGCATGGATCAAGCACCACCTCGATCGCATGGAGCACGGCGACGGCGGCAGCGAGGTCGGGAACATGGAAGCGGACGCGGCACGACCCTCGCAGAAACTGCGATAACCGTGGGAACCACTGCGGTGAATCGGATGGTGGCGTTCGAAGTTCGGTGGTGCGCCCTGGGCGGAGGCCCCGCTGAGACGATCATGGCCGACTTCGGCATGGACGCCGCGGCGTTCTTCCGATACCTGGCCGAATATCTGGAACTTTCCCCGCCCACCCCCCTGCGCCCCGACCTGCTCGAGCGGATGAAGGCCGTCGCGCGACGACGTGTGTGGCTGGCCACCTGAGAAGCCTCGCCGTGGTTTGAGGTGCCCGGGGCACGGGCAGGCCACTCGAACGAAGGAAGGCGACCCACGTCTCCAATGCTGCAGCGAGTCGTGGCCGCAAGAATATCGGACAGTCACAATCCTCCGAGGACTGGGCGGTCGACGACCCGAAGAAGCGTGCCAAAGATCTGGATTGGAAGGTTATTCGAAGCTGAACAAGAAGTATCTCATCGACGAGCTTCGCAATCACTAGCCGGGCGAGCGTACATCAATCCACCTGAAACAGAGAACGACGACCGACCACATCGACATGAACTTCGGTCGGTGCCCTCGGTCGCCTCTCACCTGCGTCGGCGATGACCATTACCCGATCCGCGGAGCGTCAATCATTGACGCCGGCACCAGGGTTGGTGCGGAGCGTTCGCTGCTCGTCCGGTTGCCGGACCTGAATCCGTCCGCCCCGCACCCGGGCCTCGAACACCTGCCGCGGTCGGGGCGCAGGACCGCGCATTACCCGTCCGTCCACGACACGGAAACGGGCCGGTTCAGCAGAGGGCTCCGTCCATCAGTGCACTCGAGCCCCGAGCCCCGAGCCCTGCCGTATCCAATCGAATTGTGAATCGTCTGGAGCCAGAGGTCGGCCATGACGTGCACCCTGCGGGCACACGTGGAGGGTGTGCAGTGCGTTGGGCCGTATCGCGGAGCAAAACGGCGGTGCTGGTCGGCACGGCCGGCGTTCGGTCAACGCCGAAAGCGAGCGCGGGCAGCAGCGCTGAAGGCCAGGATGTGAGGTGTGCCCACACCGCGAGACTATGACGCCGACCCTGGCCGGTTTCGGCGCCCTGTCCGTCTCACCGCGGCCCATGTCCGGCCCGGAGCGGACCTGCACGCCCGGATCGTGCGTCTGCTGCTCGACGCCGGGGCCGCTCGCGTGCTGGACATCGGCTGTGGTGACGGGGCATTGGCCCGGTCCGCGGTCGGCAGCGCGTTACGGGTGTTCGGCATCGATGCCGCGACGGCGATGACAGCAGCGGCGGTGCGGCGCTGCCCGGTGGCGCGAGGCGATGTCATCGCACTGCCCGTCGCGGACGCCGCAGCCGACGCCGTCGTCGCGGTCAACGTCTTGGACCACCTCGACCGGCCCGAGCTGGGCCTGCGCGAGGCCTACCGTGTGTTGCGCCCGGACGGGCTGTTCATCGCCGGCACGATCTCCAGGGTGGATTCCCCGGAGTTGGCGCCGTTCTGGCAACCGGAGCCGACACCGTTCGATGCAGAGGACGCTCAACAGCTGGTCGCCGCCGCCTTCGGGGCGGCTGAGACCGAGCCCTGGGACGCGTCGCTCATCACGCTGCCCGACCGGGACGCTGTGCGGGACTTCCTTCAGGCACGCCTGGTGCCGCACCACCGGGCAGAGCTTCTCGCCGATGCGCTGGCCGACCGCGGGCCCCTGCCGCTGCCGTTGACCAAACGCTGAGCACTCATACTCGCCCGACGCGCATCGTGACCGCCTCATGCGACAGATTCATGACGACGTGCTGTCCCGCAAGGGATCGTCATCCGGGTGTTAGTCGTGTCGCTCTGTGAGGAAGTATCCGAGGGCGAGGACGGGCAGGACGGCCCCGGTCAGTGCGGCGGCTGTCCATCCGTGGTGGGCGTAGACGAATCCGCCGAGTGCTGAGCCGACTCCGCCCCCGACGAAGAATATGGCCATGTAGAGGCCGTTGAGGCGGGCCCGTAGTTGGGGTCCGAGGCTGTAGATGGCGCGTTGTCCGAGCACCACATTGGTCATGACACCGAAGTCGAGCAGAATTGCCGCACCGACGAGGATTGAGAGCCCGAGGGCGGATCCGGCGGGGGCGAGGGCCGCGGCCAGCAGTGCAATCAGGACGCAGCCGATGGCGATCCGCGTCCATGACCGGGTTCGGTTGCGGTCGGCCATTCTGCCGGCGATCGGTGATGCGATGGCTCCGGCGGCTCCGGCGAGGGCGAACAGTGCGACTCCGCTCTGGGACATCTCGAACGCGTCGCTGGTCAGCAGCAGCGGAACGACGGTCCAGAAGAGGCTGAACGACCCGAACAGGCAGGCGTGGTAAAGCGCGCGGCGACGCAGGACCGGGATGTCGCGCACGAGGCGAGGTAGGGATGCCAGCAGTGCGCGGTAGCCCGCGGTGTGTTCGGGCCGCCGGGCGGGCATCGTGAATCGGATCGCGGCGCCGATCATCACGACGAGGAGGGCGGACAGCACGTAGACGGCCCGCCAGGACCACAGGCTCGCAATCAGGCTCGCGGCAGGGCGGGCCAGCATGATTCCGATCGTGAGTCCGCCCATGACCGTGCCGATGACCCGGCCGCGCTGGTGTTCGGGGGCATAGTGCGAGGTGAAGGGAACCAACACCTGGACTGCGACCGCGGCGAGCCCGATGAGTGCGGAGATCACCAGGAAGACAATCGGCGCCGTCACGAGGGCCGCTGCGATGAGGACCACCGTTTCGGCGGCCAGCAGGACCGTTACCAGGGTGCGGTTCTCGTAGAGATCACCGAGTGGCACGACGAGGAGAAGCCCTACGCCGTAGCCGATCTGGGTGAGTGTGACGATCAGCCCCGCTGACTGGGCAGGTAGGCCTAGCGATGCACTGATCTCGCCGATCAGGGGCTGCGAGTAGTAGAGATTGGCGACCACCACTGCGCAGGCAGTCGCGATCAGCAGCACCAGCCAGGTCGGCATGGCCGCACGGGTCCCGGTGGCCGGGGTGGTATCGGCTCGGGGCATCGAGGTTCCTCTCGGCAGCGACAGGTGTGCACGCCGTCGGACAGTTATTCACGGAAGGTGGTGCGCGCACCACGCAGCCCAGAGGTCGCCCTCAGGGGGCGGTGCAGGCGACTCACCGGCAGGCAGCGATCAGGCGGAGGTGATCGCCGGGGTGTTGGGGGGACAGGCTGGCGGGTTTACCTGAACGTGGGCAGATGGGTGCGGCCCTGGCCGCTGCCGTTGGCGGTTCGCATCGCGTCGAGTAGCGATTTGACGTCGGCGGTGTGGGTCGCGCTGTCGAAGACGAACCAGACGCCGCGGGCGGGAACCGTGCCCGGGTTGTAGAACAGGTGTGGCCGGCTCGAGTCGAAGCAGAACGAATCGCCGGGGCCCAGATCGTGTTCGTCGAAGTCGAGCCGGAGCCGCAGCGTGCCTTCGAGGATGTACGCGAACTCGGCTCCGTCGTGGCGCATCTGTTTGCCGTCGACCGAGCTGGAGGCGCCGACCTCGTAGGTGACGTAGAGCGGTTCGATCTCGGTGCGCCCCCCGGTGGCCAGCCGCTGCCAGGTGACCCCGTTTTCCATTTCGAGGACGGGATTGTCTGCGGCGCGCTGGATACCGGCCGCCGCGTCGCGGTTCTGCGGGAGCTCGACGTCGAGACCGCTGCGACCGGACACTATTTGGTCGAGGGAGACCTCGAGCACGGTCGCGAGACCGAAGAGCGTTTTCACCGACGGCTGGGTTTTTCCGTTCTCGACCTGCGAGAGCAGGCTGGTGGAGATGCCGAGCTGATCGGCGATCTGGCGCAGTGACAGTTTCTTGTCCAGGCGGGCCCGCTTCAAGGCCACGCCGATTTCCTCTTCCACCACTGTGCCCCGTTCTGTGTGTCTGACGCTCGATATCCACTCTGGCTTAACTCCGGCAGTGGTGCAACACCGCAGTTCATCGCCCGATGTTGACATTCACACTACACGACTTGCATGATTGGAGTCACAGATTTAAGCCAGGATGAATTATTGAGTTGGTCGGTCTGGCATCGTCGTAAACCTGCGCTACGTCGCAGGATGCAACCCATCCAACCCCCTCTGGAAGGAAGAATTGATAGTGAGCAAGATCGAATTGATCGCTGGAACGTGGACGACCGCTGGTGACGCCGACGCCGGCAACGCTGAGAACGATCGCAGTCCGCACAGCTTCCAGGAGCGCATCGAGGTTGCCGCGAAGGCCGGATTCACCGGCGTGGGCATTGGTTACCTGGATCTTCTAGACGCCGAGCAGCAGTACGGGTTCCCCACCGTCAAGACCATGCTCGCCGACAACGGCATCGCTCACCTCGAGCTCGAGTTCCTGGAGAACTGGTTTCTCACCGACGACCGCCGGGCGGCCGCGGACGAGATTCGCGCGAACATGTTCCGGGCCGCCGAAGCCCTCGGCGCCCGCCACATCAAGGTCGGCGGCGACTTCAGCGGTGGTGAATTCGATGCGGACCACATGGCGGCCGAGTTCGTGAAGCTCTGCACCGACGCTGCAAATGCCGGTACCACGGTGGTGTTCGAGCCGATGCCGTTCGTGAACATCAAGACGCCGCAGCAGGCACTCGAGTTCATCGCCAAGGCCGATCATCCCGCTGGCGGGTTGTTGATCGACATTTGGCACGTCGCCCGCGCCGGCGTCGACTTCGACACTCTCGCCGACATCCCGGCGAAGTATATCTTCGACGTCGAACTCGACGATGCTCCATTGACGTTCGAAGGTGACCTCATCGCCGACACCTTCAACGGTCGCCGGCTTCCCGGTGAGGGCGAACTCGACATCCAAGGCTTCGTCGACGCCATCCGTAAGACCGGCTACGACGGAATCTACGGCGTGGAGATCCTGTCCGCCGCGTACCGCAAGCTCCCGATCGGCGAGGCCGTTCCCGCCGCCTATGAAGCGTCGATGAAGTACCTGCGCTGACCTGGCCTGATACGGATCGAATACCGAAAGAAGAGGACATCGCAATGGCGCGGTTGGATCAGAAGGTAGCTATCGTCACCGGCGGAGCTCGCGGTATCGGCCGCGCCACGGCGGAACTGTTCGCCGAGGAAGGCGCGAGGGTGGTGGTCGGCGACCTGCGCGAGCCGGAGCCGTTCGATCACCCGAACATCACCTTCACGCCCCTAGACGTCACCCAACTCGACAGCTGGCAGGGGTTCGTCGACTCGGTGATCGCCGCGCATGGGCGGATCGACATCCTGGTCAACAACGCCGGCCTGGTCGGCTCCTACGAAGCGATCGCCAAGATCGACCTCAACGACTGGCACAACATCATCGCGGTCAACCAGACCGGGGTCTTCTACGGCATGCGCTCGGTCCTGCCGACGATGCAGGCCCAGCACGCCGGCTCGATCGTCAACGTCTCGTCGATCTGGGGCATCGTCGGCGCCGCCGGAGTCTCGGCCTACCAGGCCAGTAAGGCCGCGGTGCGGATGATGAGCAAGAACGCCGCCCTGTCGTACGTCGACGACGGCATCCGGGTCAACTCCCTGCACCCAGGTCTGGCCAGCACCCCGATGATCGACGCTCAGGACGAGGCGATCACCGCCGACGTGATCGCCGCCACCCCGATGAAGCGTGCCGCCAATCCCCGCGAAATCGCCTACGGCGCACTGTTCCTCGCCAGCGACGAGGCCAGCTACGTCACCGGCATCGAACTGCCGGTCGACGGCGGCTACACCGCACCGTGAAAGGAGTTGAACCGATGACCGATCGTGGACTGTTCACCGAAGGCCGCTCAGCCGAGGTGGTGATCGACAGCCTCGGAGCCGACACCGATCCCCGGCTGCGGCAGATTCTGACCTCCCTGATCCAGCACCTGCACGACTTCGTCAAGGACGTCCAGCTCACCGAGTCCGAGTGGGAGAAGGGCATCGAGTTCCTCACCCGCACCGGGCACACCTGCAACGACGTACGTCAGGAATTCATCCTGCTCTCCGACGTCCTCGGGGTATCGATGCTGGTCGAGACGATCAACCACCGCGCCCTCGATCACGCCACCGAGCAGACCGTTCTGGGCCCGTTCCACATGGTCGACTCCCCGCCGCGCGAGCTCGGCGACACCATCGCCCTCGACGACGGTGGTGAGCCGTGCCTGGTGACCGGGCAGGTCCGCAGCGCGGACGGCACCTCCTTGGCCGGGGCGAGCGTGGACGTGTGGCAGGCCAACGCCGAAGGCTTCTACGACGTCCAGCAACCCGGCATCCAGCCGGAACTGAACCTGCGCGGGTTATTCACCACCGACGACGAGGGCAAGTTCTGGTTCCGCTCGATCGTTCCCCGGTACTACCCCATCCCCGACGACGGACCGGTGGGGGAACTGCTGGCGATCACCGGACGCCATCCCAACCGGCCGGCGCACGTGCATTTCATCGTCACCGCACCCGGCCACGAACCGGTCACCACCCACCTGTTCGTCGACGGCACCCCCTATATCGACTCCGATGTCGTGTTCGGGGTCAAGGAAAGCCTGATCCGGGAGTTCCCGGTGGTCGATGACCCGAAACGGGCCCGCGAGCTCGGGTTCGGCAATCCTTTTCGCACGGTCCATTTCGATGTGACCTTGCTCGAATCCGAGGTACGAGAGGCGGCCGGACTGTGACCTTCACCAGCTCCTTCCACTATCAGGCCCTGCCGATGCGGGTGAGCTTCGAAGTCGGCGCGGTGACCAAGGTCGGGGAGGAACTCGACCGACTCGGGCTGAGCCGGGCGCTGGTGCTGTGCACCCCCGAGCAGAACCACCTGGCCGATCTCGTCATGGATCACCTCGGTGACCGCGGTGCCGGCATCTTCGACCAGGCCCGCATGCACGTGCCGGTCGAGACCGCGGACCGCGCCCGGGACCGGGCCCGCGAGCTCGGCGCGGACAGCTGCGTGGTGATCGGCGGTGGTTCCTCGATCGGCCTCGGCAAGGCGATCGCCCTCGAACACGGGCTACCGATCATCGCGATCCCCACCACCTACGCCGGATCGGAGATGACCCCGATCTGGGGTCTGACCCGCGACGGGCGCAAGCAGACCGGGCGCGACGCGAAGGTACTGCCGCAGAGCGTCATCTACGACCCACAGCTGACCGCCACGCTGCCGGCGGAGATCTCGGCCGCCAGCGGTCTGAACGCGGTCGCGCATGCCGTCGAGGCGCTCTATGCCCCGGACGCCTCGCCGATCATCTCGCTGATGGCCGAAGAGGGAGTACGCGCCTTCGCCGAATCTCTGGCTGCGGTAGTCGCCGACGGCAACGATCTCGACGCCCGATCGAAAGCCCTCTACGGAGCATGGCTGTGCGGCGCCTGCCTGGGGGCGACCACGATGTCGCTGCACCACAAGCTCTGCCACGTCCTCGGCGGATCCCTCGACCTGCCGCACGCCCAGACGCACGCGATCGTGCTGCCCTACGTGCTGGCCTACAACGAATCCCACGCCCCGGCAGCGCGGGCCGCCTTGCAGCGGGCCCTGGGCACCGACGGTGATCCGTCGACCGCGTTGTGGGACCTCGAACAGCAACTGCAGATCCCGCACTCGCTCGAAGAACTGGGCGTGCGCGAAACCCAACTCCCTGCCGTCATCGACGAGGTCCTGTCCAACCCCTACTCGAACCCGACCCCGGTCACCGAGGACGGGCTGCGCCACCTCCTCGGCCAGGCTCTGCGCGGCGATCGGCCCACCCGCCGATGACCCGGTACGACACCCACCCTCACCCACCCTGAACAGCACAGGAGCCGACGTGACAGCTACCCACGACGCGACGACTACCATCCGGGATCTCGAAAACGCCCGGTACCGGGCGATCGTCGACCAGGACCTGGCCCGGTTCGCCGAGCTCAGCCACCCCGACCTGGCCTACTCGCACTCCTCCGGCGACACGGACAGCCTCGACTCCTACCTCGACAAGGTGCGGTCGGGCTACTACGTCTATCACGACATCGACCACCCGATCGAGTTCATCCGGATCGTCGACGACGTCGCGCTCGTCATCGGTGAGATGAACGCCAGCATCACCGCCGGCGGACGCGAGAAGAAGCTGCGTAACCGGTGCCTGGCCGTATGGAAGTACACCGATGATGCGGGCTGGCGATTCCTCGCCTACCAGCCCACCCCGGTGCCCACCGCGTAAACCCCCTCACCCGACTCCCCCGTGCACCGGTGTGCCGGCGGAGCTCACCCCACCCGAACACCAGATTGGATTCCCCATGTCCACCCTCGAGAACAAGATCGCCATCGTCACCGGAGCCAGCCGCGGACTCGGTGAGGGCATCGCCGTCGAACTCGCCCGGCGCGGGGCCACCGTCGTCTGCGCCGACCTGCACAGCGCCGAGGACACCGCCGCCACGCTGCAGTCCGCCGGCAGCCCGAAGAGCAGCTCCGCCAAGGTCGACGTGTCCAGCGCGGCGTCGGTGGACGAGTTGGTCGGTTCCACTGTCGAGACGCACGGGCGCCTGGACATCATGGTCAACAACGCCGGCATTTACACCTACGGTGCAATCGCCGACGTCACCGACGAAGACTTCCGCCGCACCATGGACGTCAACATCGGCGGCGTCTTCAACGGATCCCGTGCGGCCGCCCGGGTGATGAAAGAGCAAAAGTCGGGGCGGATCATCAACACCGCCTCCCAGCTCGGCAAGCTCGCCCGCCCCAACGAGGGGGTCTACTCCGCATCGAAGGCGGCCGTCATCTTGATGACGCAGGCCCTCGGGCTGGAACTGGCGCCCTACAACATCACCGTCAACGCCATCTGCCCCGGCTGCATGCACACCGAGATGATGGAGAAGTCGTTCGCGGAAATCGCTCAGAGCGAGGGAATTACGCTCGAGCAGAAGCTGCAGGACTACCTCGACGCCAAGATCCCCACGGGACGTTTCGGCACTCTCGAGGACATGGGCAGGATGGTCGCCTGGCTGGCCTCCGACGAGGCCTCGTTCACCACCGGTTCCGCTCTCAACCTCACCGGCGGCGAGCAGGTCTTCTTCTAGACCTGCGGCCGCCTCGGCGCAGACACCGCGGTGGTAACCGGTCGGGATCCACCCGATCGGTTACCACCGCGTCTGTATTTAGCGATAATGAACATTTATCGATATGACCCGAGCAATTCCGTGGTGTTGACAGTCACGCTGAACTAAATGCTATGGTAGGCGTCACACGTTTAAGTAACGATGAAAGCCGTCTGGGGCGTCTCCACCCCCGAGCCCCGCAGTACCACGTTATTTCCCAGCCTGTATCAGGAGCCCTCCGTGACCTCACAGATTCCCGCTTCGTCACCCGCTGCCATCGAGGCGACCGGGGTCAGCAAGCACTTCGGCGGTGTGCACGCGCTCAAAGACGTGAGCATCCGCATCGACTCCGGTACCTGCCACGCCATCGTCGGCGCGAACGGCGCCGGCAAATCCACGCTGATGAAGGTGCTCGCCGGCCTCTACAGCCCCAACGAGGGTCAGGTGCTGGTCTCCGGGCAACCGCTGTCCGGGGGAACCGTAGCGTCCAAGGCCGCCGGCATCGCACTGGTCCATCAGGAACTGAGCCTGTGCCCGGACCTCACCGTTGCCGAGAACATCTGCGTCGGAACCACTCCCACCAAACACGGACTCGTCGACCGCAAAGCCATGCGCTCGATCGCCGCCGCACTGTGCGCGCGGCTGGGCGTGAACATCGACCCCGACACCCTCGTCGGTCAGCTGCCGGCGACCCTGCAACAGTTCGTCGAGATCGCCAAGGCGTTGCGCCTGGACCCGCAGATCCTCATCCTCGACGAGCCCACCGCCTCCCTGACACCCCAGGAGACCGACCAGCTGCTCGAACTGCTCGAGTCCCTGCGCGATCAGGGTGTGACCATCGTGTACATCTCGCACCGGCTGCGGGAGATCTTCGAACTGTGCAGCCGCGCCACCGTGCTCCGCGACGGCCGCCTGGTCGAGCACCTCGACCTCGCCGAAACCACCACGGATCGGCTGGTCGAAAGCATGGTCGGGCAGAAACTGCTCGACCAGGAACAACACGAGCGGGAAGAGAAAACCGACTCATTCGGTGAGGTGGTGCTGTCCGTCGACAACCTCTGGGCGCCGGGGGTGTTCGGCACCAGCCTCGAGGTCCGTGCCGGCGAGGTCCTCGGTCTCGGCGGTCTGATGGGCTCGGGCCGCAGCGAACTGGTTCGGGCCATCCTCGGCCTCGAACCCCGCTCCCGCGGATCGGTCACCCTCAGCTACGACGGCCACCGCCGCACCATCAGTTCCTACCGCTCCGCGGTCCGGTCCGGCGTCGCCTTCGTCCCGGAAGACCGCCGCACCGAAGGGGTGCTGCTGGCCCGGTCGGTGCGCGAGAACCTGGCGCTGCCCTCGCTGACCGCGCTGAGCCGGTTCGGACAGATCCGCACCAAGGCACTGAAAAAGATGGCCACCGGCCTCGCCGGCGAGGTCAACCTGCGCCCCGCCAACACCTCGGCCACCGTGAAACTGCTCAGCGGCGGCAACCAGCAGAAGGTCGCTTTCGGCCGGTGGCTGCCCACCAATCCGCGATTGTTCGTCCTGGACGAGCCGACCGCCGGCGTCGACGTCGGAGCCAAGGCCGAAATCCACGAACTGGTCCGCAACCTCACCGCGAAGGGCACCGCCGTCATCGTCGTCTCCTCCGACCTCGAGGAACTGCTGTCGTTGTCGGACCGGATCGCGGTCCTGCGTGACGGCACGATCACCGGCGAACTGTCCGCCGCCGAGGCCGACCAACAGGCCATCGTCCGGCTCGGCACCCATCACGACACCACGCACCAACGCAAGGAAGCCGCACATGTCTGACACCCAGATCGCGCCCGCAGGGAAGGTCGCACCTTACGTGCCGCCCCTGCGGCGCAAATTCGATGAGAACCCCACCGCCATCGTGGTCACCGGGGCGCTGATCGCACTACTGCTGTTCGCCGCGGTCGGACTCGACGGTTTCTGGTCCGCACAGAACCTCGGCACGCTGCTGCGTAACAGCGCCTTCCTCGGATTCGTCGCACTGGCAATGACGTTCGTGGTCATCTCGGGCCTGATCATCGACCTGTCGGTGGTGCCGCAAATCGCCCTCGCCGCCATCGTCGTGATCGCGTTGAGCCCGCACGGCATCGCCGTGGCCGCACCGGCCGCGATCCTGGCGTGCCTGGGGTTCGCGATCGTCAACGGCATCGGCGCCGGACTGATGCGCGGCAACGGAGTCATCGTCACCCTGGCCACCGCCACCGCCGGCATGGGCGTGCTCAACTACATCACCGGTGGGGCCCAGTACTCCGGAAACACCACGCTGCTGTCGTGGATCGGCAACGCCTCCGTCGCCGGCATTCCGGTGGTGTTCCTGATCTTCGCCGTCGTGGCCGTGCTCGCCCACAACCTACTCTCCGCCACCAGCTTCGGGTACTCGCTGCGGGCCACCGGCACCAACCGCGGTGCCGCCCGGATCGCCGGCCTGAACACCACCCTCACCCTCACCCTCACCTTCGCCGTCTCCTCGCTCGGGGCCGCCGCGGCGGGCATGGCGCTGGCCGGCTACAGCTCGAGTGCTGTCTCGACGATGTCCGCCGGCTACGACTTCAACGCCCTCGCCGCCGTTGTCATCGGTGGCACCAGCCTCTTCGGCGGCCGCGGGTCGATCCTGGGCACCGTCCTCGGTGTCGCGTTCGTCCAGGTGCTGCTCAGTGTGCTGTCCCTGGCCGGGTTGCCGTTCCAATGGCAACAGTTCGTGCAGGGCTTCATCATCGTCGCGACCCTCGCGGCGGACGCCATCCTGCGCCGACGTGGAGGTCTCAAATGAACGGCCACACTCTTCTGACCCAGTTCAAGAGCTGGACCGCATTCCGGGCGGTGATCCTGCTGGCCCTGGTCGTCGTGGTGCTGCTGGCGGTACAGCCAACCGCACTCGGCTCCTACGGCATCGCCCTGTCCCGCATCGTCGACGTGTGGCTGGTGGCGATCGCGCTGGTCCCGGTCCTCGTCCTCGGCGAGATCGACCTCAGCGTCGGATCGACCATGGCCGTCACCGCGGCCGTCGCCGCGCAGGTCTCCGGCAACCTCGCCGTCTCGATCCCCCTCGCGCTGATCACCGGTGCGGTGGTGGGACTGATCAACGGTCTCCTCGTCGTCAAGGTCGGCATCAACTCCTTCATCACCACCCTCGGCATGCTGATCACCCTGCAAGGTCTCGCCCTGGCGATCACCGACGGCGCCCCGGTGCCGCTGCAGGACTCCACCCGGGCCCTGGAATTCAGCGTCCCGCTGATCGGGCAGATCACCCCGGACATCATCATTGCCGTCGCCGCGACCGCCGCCCTGTGGTTCTTCATGACCAAGATGCGTACCGGCCGTGAGCTCTACATCATCGGCGGCAACGCCGAAGCCGCGGCGTCGGGTGGGATCTCGATCGACACCCGCAAGATCCTCGCCTTCATCATCTGCAGCTGCGTTGCCGGCCTCGCCGGTGTCGTCGACACCCTCAACCTGGTCGCCGCCTCACCCACCCTGGGATCGACGGTGATGCTGCTGGCGATCGCGGCCGCCGTCGTCGGCGGTGCAAGCCTTTCCGGTGGCCGCGCCAGCGTGATCGGCGCCGTCATCGGGGCGGTCGCACTCGGCGGCATCAGCATCGGCCTGCAGATGAGCGGGCTGGACTCGAGCGTCGAGAGCATCGCCATCGGCGCGATCCTGTTCGCCGCGATCGTCTTGACCAAGGAGGGTGTGCGGGCCCTGCGGCTGCCGTCGCTGCTCGGTCCCCTCACCGGTGCATCCTCGGACCACACAGCTGCCGCAGCAGGAAAGGCACGATGATGGCGCACAAGAATTCACTGTTCCGCCGGGCCGCACTCGCGATCGCCGTCTGCGCGGCCACCGTGCTGACCGGCACCGCGTGCGGCGCTCCCGGCGCGGCAACCGACAACGAGGACTGGCCGACCATCGCTTTCCTCGTGCCGATGGACCGCAACCACGAGTACGGCCGCAACTACGTCTCGTCCCTGCGGAAGGCAGCCGAAGAACACCACGTCAACGCGTTCGTGATGAACTCGAACTACGACGCCTCGGTGCAGGCGTCGCAGATGAAGATCGCGATCGCCAAGAAGGTCGACGGCATCGTCATCTGGCCCGCGCTCTACGGCGCCGAACAGCCGATGCTGATCCAGGCCCAGCGGGCAGGAATTCCGGTCGACATCAGCAACTCCCAGCCCCCCGAGGACCTCGACACCAGCCTGTACCACGCGTTCACCGGACCGAACGACCAACGAATCGGCGAACTCCAGGGCAAGGAACTCGCGAAGCTGCTCGGCGGCAAGGGAACCTACGTCTACATCGGCGGCACCCCGGGCAACGCGGCCGCGATCAACCGTCAGATCGGCCTCGAACGCGAGATGGCCAACCACCCCGACATCAAGCTCCTCGGCTCCCAGCCGGGCAACTTCGACAAGAACCAGGCCCAGACCGCAGGGAGCTCACTGATCAGCCGATTCGGCAACCAGATCGATGCCCTCGTCACCCCGGACGACATCATGGCCTCCGGCGCCGCCCAAGCCCTCGACGCCGCGGGGATGGCCGGACAGGTCAAACTCCTCGGCCATAACTATGCCCCGGTCGCCCGGTCCCTGCTCGAGAACGGCTCCATGGCGACGACACTGTTCCAGTCACCATGCTGGGACTCCACCCACGCCCTGACCACCATGATGGACGTCCTCGCAGGCAAGGACGTGCCGCCGGTCAGCTACATGCCGCTGCCGGTGGTCACCAAGGACAACCTCGACGAGTTCACCCCCAACGGCTGCCTGCCCGAGGGGTACTCCGAACCCGCCACCAACTAACGACCCACGCCCGAGAGGAAACACGATGGAAACCGGACTAGGGGACAAGGTCGTCGTCATCACCGGCGCCGGCTCCGGAATCGGAGCCGCATCCGCACGCGCCTTCGCCGCGGAAAACGCCCGCCTCGCCCTGCTCGACCGCGACCGGCACGGTCTCGACATCCTCGTCAAGGAACTCGAGCAGGTCACCGAGGTGCACTACGCCGTGGCCGATCTGAGCACCGAGACCGGAGTGACCGGCGGCCTCGACGAGGTCCTCGCCCCTTACGACGGCCGGGTGGACGTATTGTTCAACAACGTCGGCGCCGGCAGCCTGGGAACCTTCGACAGCCTCACCGACACCGACTGGGTCTCCACCCTCGAACTGAACTTCCTCAGCCAGGTCCGCGCCGCCACCCACGTGCTGCCGGCCATGCGGGCCGCCGGACGCGGTGTCATCGTCAACAACGCCTCGGACCTGGGCCGCCAGCCGATCGCCGCCGGACCGGACTACGCCGCGTCCAAGGCAGCCATCCTGTCGTTCACCAGCTCGCTGGCCATCAGCGAAGGGCCACTCGTGCGAGTCAACGCGGTCGCACCCGGGCCGATCCTCTCGCCGATGTGGCTGATGGAGGGCGGCCTCGCCGACACCTTCGCCGCCGTCCACGGCGTGCACCGCGACGAGTCCATCGACGTCGAGATGAAACATCGCGGACTTCCCTTGCAGCGCATCGGAACTCCGGAGGAAGTGGCCAACGTGGTGGTCTTCCTCGCCTCCGACCTCGCCTCGTACGTCACCTCCTCGGTGTACGGCGTCGACGGCGGATCATTCCGCAGCATCACCTGACCCACAGCGCACACGCGCACCGAATCGGGGCCTGCCAGAACATCGACAGGCCCCGATTCGTCGTGTCGCCACCTTCCTGGGCTGGGTTCTGCGCTCCACGCCGCCCTCCCGATATCTACTCTCACTAAAGTTGTGTGCGCATGGCGAACCGGCTCGTCCGCTCGGTCCGTGCTACTCCGCGATGTCGTTTCGACCGCGTCCGCGTGAACGCGGAACCCCGCAGGACTGAACGATTTACGGTTCACGCAAACGTTGCTCGTCCATACCGGCTCGCTGAGCGCATCGACTGACCGACGGTCGAGGACGGGAGGGTCGGATTCTTGCCAGGCGTGACCTGCACGAGAAGTGTGTTGACAACCACGGACGCACCCGCGCCATTGCCGCCGCCATCAGCACCGGTCTCGCGCGCGGTGACGATCCTGACAGTATCGAGGAACCGATCCGGTGCGCCGAACCGGCTGGCCTTCCCCTCACACTCTGGCAAGGCTGGCAGCCGTCTTTCGTTTCCGCCGTTGCGGCGGATCGGGTCTCGGTGCTGCCGTGTTTGCCCTACTCAGTCAGGGATGGATTCACCACCGCCCGTCATCTGGTCGAGGATCGCCTGCTGCGCCTGCATCTCCTCTTCCTCGGTGATCTCACCACGTTCCCGGGCCTCCTCGAGTTCCTCGAGCGCCCGGCGGGCACGCGCCGGATCGTGCAACTCCTGCTCGACCTGCCGCTGGATCAACTCCGCCAGCGAGATCACCCCTTTGACCGGTTGCAGCGGCAAGGTGACGATGAATGAGAACAGACCCATGCCTTCAGCCCTGCCCCTCAGGCTTCGGGGTGACCACGAAGTCGTATGCCGCTTGCGGTCCGAGCAGTTTCATCTCCACCCGCCCGTCCCACTCCTGGACCAGCTCACTGAGCACCTGTTCGAGCTCGTCCTGACGCTCGACGTCGGCGAGCAGCGCCACCTGCACGGCCTCCTCCTCGTGCGTGGGTTCGCGCACGTTCACGGAAGAGGCGAGGTCGTCGAGCGCCTCGACGACCCTGCGGGTGTCCTGTTCGCGTTTGGCTGCGATCGCGTTGCTCACCAGTTCCCCCAAGGCCATCCGTGCCTGCCGGCCCGCGTCCTCCGACTTGTCGCGGATCTCCTCGCGCAGCGCCGCCGCCTGATCGTCCTCGTCGAGGATCTCCCGCAGGATCGCCTTCTCCACGTACCGGCCCTTCACGATGTACTGGGCCTTGCCCGCCAATTGCTCGAGCGCAGAACTGAACTCGTCCGCGTGCGCCGAGAGCAGTTCCTCCTGCACGGCGTCGGCGCCACTGAGCACCGCACCGAACCGCAGCGGTAGCACCGGTGCCACCCCGGCCACCCCGTCCAGCAGGTCCGCATGCGCCCGCAGGTCCCCGGGCGCCCCGAGCGCCCGATCCACCGACAGGCCGCTCACCAGGGCGGCAATGTCACCCTGAGTGATCACCTCCACGGTGCCGTCCGCGACCCCGGTCGCATCCTCGGCGACCTCGACGTCGGCCGGGACGATGCCGTAGACATACACGCCGGTCGTCTTCTTCGTCTGCTCCGAGGTGGCCATCACCGGTCACCTCGCGTCGACCTGCGCGACACTCGTTCTCGCTCTGGTTCTTCCTCTTCCTCCCCGCCCCCGAGGAGGCCGCCGAGCTTCTCCCCCGCCGATTCGAGCGCCCCCTTCGTCTTGTGCTTGGCACCGCCCTCGGTGGCACCCGAGACGATCTCGGACAGCCCCTTCGGCTCGCTGCCGATCTCGAGCCGGTTCACCGCCTCCGCGAACCGCAGGTAGGTGTCGACGCTGGCGACGACAACGCGGGCGTCGATCGTCAGCAGTTCGATGCCGACCAGCGAGACCCGCACGTACGCGTCGATCACCAGACCCTTGTCGAGGATGGTGTCGATGACGTCGGCGAGACTGCTCGAGCTGGGTCCACCGGCCGTGGTCATGCGCGTGCTCCTCTCCTACGCCGCGGCGTTGCCTTCTTCGCTGCGGTCTTCTTTGCAGGGGTCTTCTTCGCTGTGGTCTTCTTCGCTGCGGTCTTCTTCGCTGTGGTCTTCTTTGCGGGGGCCTTCTTTGCGGGGGCCTTCTTCGCGGGGGCCTTCTTCGCGGGGGCCTTCTTTGCTGCGGCCTTCCGGGGACGACGCCGCCGCGGCTCGGGACGCCGGCGCGGCGCGGGCTCCTCCTCGGGTTCTTCCTCCTCGTCCTCGGCGGTCTCTTCCTCCGGCTCCTCGTCCTCGTCCTCTCCGGTCTCGTCCTCCGGCTCCTCCTCCTCGTCCTCCGGCTCCTCCTCCGCCTCGGCGGTGTCTTCCTCGGGTTCGTCCTCGTACTCGTCGGTCTCGTCCTCGGGTTCCTCCTCCTCGTACTCGGCGGTGTCTTCCTCCGGCTCCTCCTCCGCCTCGGTGGTGTCTTCCTCGGGCTCCTCCTCGTCCTCGTACTCGCCGGTCTCGTCCTCCGGCTCCTCCTCCGCCTCGGCGGTGTCTTCCTCGTACTCGCCGGTCTCGTCCTCCGGCTCCTCCTCCTCCTCGTCCTCGCCGGTCTCCTCCTCCGGCTCCTCCTCCTCGTACTCGTCGGTCTCGTCGTCAGCTGGTTCCTCGTTGTTGTCCTCGGCATCCTCGGGTTCGACTACCTTGCCGTCCCGGATCTCCCCGCGCCAGCCCTCCACCTCGTCAGGATGGAGAACGGCCTGCGTCATGACATGGCGTGCAAAGTGTTTCAATTCCAGCCGTGCTCGTCGCCCCTGTGCACGCCACAGGTTTCCCGTCTTCTCGAACAATCCCTTCGGGTGATACTCGAGGATCAGAACGATGCGGGTGAGATCGGGAGTCACCTCGTGGAACGTCACCGCCCCGTCGATGAAACCCTTGGCACCCTTCGAACGCCACACGATCCGCTCATCCGGGACCTGCTCGATGATCGACGCTTCCCAGGTCCGGTGCGACAAGAAGATCTGAGCCTTCCACTCGAGCTTCTCGTCCGCCTCCTGCTCCACCCGCTCGACCTTCTTCATGAAGGAGGGAAAGTCGGCGAATTGGGTCCACTGGTTATACGCCAGTTGGACCGGGACACCGACATCGATCGTTTCGACGATATTGGTCAA
Source organism: Rhodococcus sp. G6(2025) (assembly GCF_058628105.1). NCBI lineage: Bacteria > Bacillati > Actinomycetota > Actinomycetes > Mycobacteriales > Nocardiaceae > Rhodococcus > Rhodococcus sp. G6(2025). Next base: position 3,611,818 of record NZ_CP179750.1, on the reverse strand, counting down.
CTTGAGCTTCTTGCCCTTACCGCCACCGCCACCACCGGTGACCGCGTCCTTCACATCCGACGCCCTCTCCTTCACCTTGTCGGTCAGCCCGGAGAACAGTGACTTGCCGTCGCCCTTCTCGTCCCCGTTGCCGTCACCCTGCTGCTCTTTGCCGGTGACCGCGGACAGCAGGCTGCCGCCGCCGCCCTCGGCGTAGTCGGTGAGCCGGCCGGACGCACCCTGCACCTTGTCGGACACGGTGGACATCGCCTTGTCGGTCACGGTGCCGAGCAGGCCCTGCGCCGCCTTCTTCAGCGGTGACAGCGATGCGGCCTCACCGGACGCACCGGACACGTTCTGGCGCAGCTTCTTCGCCGCGCTGTCGAGATTCGAGGTCATCGCTGATCACTTCCGGGTGCGTCGTCGTACGGGTACAGAATCGGTCGTCGCCTTCGCGCGCGTCCTGCGGGCCCTGGCTCGGGCCAGATCGTCTTCCTCGTCGTCGTCCTTCGACGACCGCGACCGGGACCGGGTGGGCCGGGAACTACCGCCACTCGACGAGCGGCGGCGCGGGGCCGGCCGCCTCCGGCCGCGGGGCGCCTGTTCGGAATCGTCGTCACCGGTCTCGTTGTCGCCCTCGTCATCGGGTTCGCCTTCGTCTTCCGCGTACGCCTCGCCCTCGTACTCGTCCTCGGGTTCCTCGACACGGGCCCGCTTGGACTTCTTCTTCCCGCCCACAGCCTTGCCGAGGCCGCCGACCAGGTCCTCACCCGACTCCAGCCGGGTGTTGAGCGAGTCGATGCGCTGGCTGGCCGCAGTCACCGCGGCCGCCTTCACCGCGTTCATCAACTCCTTGCGCACCGTCACACCGAGCTTGGCGACCTCGGGAGAATCGGCGAGCAGCTTGCGGCCCTCGTTGAGAACACCCAGCGACCCGGTGGGAAAACGTCTGCTGGCTCCGAACCCGGCGAGCATCAACGCCAGCTTCATCTTGTGCGTACGGCCCAGCATGTAACCGGCACCCACCGCCATAGCCATCTGACCCTTGCCTGTCATCGCCCAACCCCTTGTTGTCGAGAAGATGTGGTGCACCTCGGCGCCGGCGTCGGCGAAAAGGATGGGGGCCGTGGTCGGTGGGTGGTGCCTTCGTTCCCGCCGACTACCCCGGGCTGGCGACACTCAATCTGCGCGAAGCCCTCGAGTTCCGGGAGGGCGGAGGCGAACGCGCCGTCGTGTTCGGCGAGCAGTTCGTTTCGTCACCGCGTCACGATCGGACAGGACCGCACCGAATGACCGTGGGATCTGCCGGTCCTCGGGATACCCGTGTACCGCGGTTGTCTGTGGGTACCCGCTGAATACGCTGCCCGCGCCGCGAAGGCGGACCGGGCAGCCAGCCCCGCTCCGGCCGCCGAACCCCTTCGGCCGGCGGGGCGCCCCGTCGCGAGCGGACCGAGGTCGAGTGCTCGCCCACCCCGACCTCGGCCGCGCGCGGCCACGGCCCTCTCACGTCGTGGATCACGCAAATACACGCGAGAAGCACATGCGCCGACTTTTGAAGTCACCCCCATTTCCTAAATCGATTGCCCAGGAACATCATGGGCGGTTGTTAAATTCATAATGTGATAAATTCGCTTTTCGCGAAACGCTCCTCGTTCTGAGCGCGATAGGCATCGCAAGCGGGGATCGACGATCCCGTGGATTCAGCACCAGGAAAGGCGCGGATTCTTATGGGTTTGCAGGAATCGACTTCATCGTCCCGTTCGAGGTAGGTGGCTGAGCGCCGCCTTCGGCGACGGCATCGGACCGAGTAATCAGGCCGCGGTGGCCCGGCTCACCTGAGGGCGTCCGGGCCACCGCCCTGATCAGCACGATCACCGGCCAGGTCCCCCTGTCCTGACCGCCATCCTAGGCCGTGAGATGGGGCTCGGTCTGCGGGGGGTGCTCGGTCGGCGGGCGACCGGGCAGTCGAGTCGACATTGCCTCCCCGAAATCGGGCCGGTCGAACACGGAATAGCCTTGCGCGAAGCGTGGTTCGAGAAGGTGGGCCTCCTAATGTCTACACAAGTTTTGCCAACATCGGATATCCGAGAGTCCCGTGTCTGCATATTCATCTCACCGTGCACGAGAGTGACCGGTCTCGGAAATTCCCGGCCGCATGGACAAAGGAGGTGAACACCGACTCTTCGAATCCTGCACGCCGGAGATCCTTCGTCAGTCCTCCCGCTTCGGTCTCACCACAAAGTCGTAGGGGGCCGTGGGACCGAGCACCCGCATGGTGACCCGGTTGTCCCAGCGTGCGGCCAGGTCCCCGACCGTCTGCTCGAGTTCCTCTTGTCGGTCGACCTCGAAGAGAACCGCGATCTGCACGGCATCCTCGTCGTGGGTGGGTTCGCGGACGGTGACGGTGTCGGTCAGCGGTGACAACGCCTCGAGCGTGGTGCGGGTGTCTGTCTCCCGCGTGTCCTCGAGGCTGTGGCCGATGAGCTCGCCCAGAGGAATCCGGGCATCGCGGGTGAGCTCCTCGGGCTGGTCGCGGATCGTTTCGAGCAGTGCGGACGCCTCCGGGCTCTCGTCGACGATCTCCCGCACGATGCTCTCCTCGACGTAGCGGCCCTTGATCATGTATTGGGCGAAGCCCTCGAGCTCATTGAGGGCGGAGGCGAACTCGTCGTGATGTTCGGCGAGCAACTCGCGGATTACCGCGTCACGATCTGACACGACTGCACCGAACCGCAGCGGCAGCACCGGGGCGACGTGCGCGGTGCCGTCGAGAATGTGGGCGTGGGCCTGCAGGTCCGCGGGGGCGCCGAGGCGTTGGTCCGGGTCGATCTCGCTGACCAACGCCGCGATGTCGCCGTGTTTGACGATCTCGATCGGGGCATCGTGGACGCCGGCGGCGTCCTTCTCGGGTTGCACGTCCGCGGGCACGATGCCGTACACGTAGATCACGGCCGCCGAAGCACCCTCGTCGGTGTCGTGGTCGGCGGTGTCGTCGGCGGAGGTCATTTCCGCCTCCGGCGGGGTGCCGGTTCGCGGTCGCTTCCGGATCCGCCGAGCAGCTCACCGAGCGTCTCCCCCACGCCCTCGAGGACGCCCTTGGTCTTGGACTTCGTACTGCCGCTGCCCTTGACGTCGGACACGAGGTCGGACAGGCCCTTGGGTTCGCTGCCGATCGCCAGTCGGTTCGCCGCCTCGGCGAAACGCAGGTAGGTGTCGACGCTCGCGACCACGATGCGGGCGTCGATGACCAAGCCCTTGTCCAAGATGGTGTCGATGACGTCCGCCAGGCTGCTCGAACTCGGACCGCCCGCTGTGGTCATCGCTTCGCTCCTCGCTCCCCGCCACCACCCACCCCGGAACTTGTCGTGTGCGGTCCGCTCGGCGCCCCGGCCGGGCTCGCCCCCGCGCGGGCATACCCCGAAAACGGATGCCCGCGCGGGAACTACCGGACTTCCCGCAACGGCCGCAGTTCGATCCGCCAAAACCGCTGGAGCCTGGGCGATTCGGCCCGTGCGAAACGGTCCGACCCCAACCGAGACTGGTAGCCGCTGCCGATGACCACGCCCCCACGGGGCCGTGGCGGTTTGGAGGGAGCACCTCTTCCGGGTGTTGTCAGGGGGTGGGGCGGTCGACGTCGCCGCGCCAGCCGCCGGTTTCGGCGCCGCGCTCTTCGATGAAGTGCTTGAACTTCTTCATGTCGGCCTTGACTCGGTGGCTGAGGACGCCGAGTTTGTCGGCGGCGTTCTCGACGAACCCGTCCGGGTCGATGTCCATCTGCGCGGTCACCCGGGTGTGGGCGTCGTCGAGACGGTGGAAGGTGATCACCCCGGCATGATCAGGGCCGGCGTCCGAATGCCATGCCACCCGCTCGTCCGGATGCTGTTCGGTGATGGTGGCATCGAACTCACGGATCTGCCCTGCGATATCGAGAACCCAATGCGTGTGGGTGTCGTCGAGCTGACGGATCTCTCGCACGCCCTCCATGAACTTCGGGAACGTCTCGAATTGCGTCCACTGGTCGTAGGCGACCCGGACCGGAACATCGACGTCGACCTCTTCGGTGATTGTGCTCATGCCCCCTCGCGTACCCGGCTCTCGCCGATCCCACACGAAAGCCGCGTGCATTCGGACGGACTGGGTGCCCACGGGGACGCCCACAGGGTTGGCGTGGAAAGCGGGCGAGTACCGACCAGGTCGGCGGCGTGGTTACCGGACGGTGGCCGCGCCAACTAGCGTGAACGTATGTCGGTGTCGGTGATTCTCGCAGGTCGGTACGAGCTGCGTGAGGTGCTGGGCCGCGGCGGAATGGCCGACGTGTACGACGGGTGGGATCAGCGCCTGGTCCGGGCGGTCGCGGTGAAGGTGCTGCGCCCGGAAATGGCCTCGGTACCGCAGACCCGGCGGCGTTTCGAGTCCGAGGCGCGCCTCGCCGCGACACTGAACCACCCGAACGTCGTCGCCGTCCACGACAGCGGCGACGACCACGGTGCCCCGTACATCGTGATGGAACGCCTGCCCGGACGGACCCTGCTCGACGACCTCCGCGCCGGCCCGCTCCCCGCACCGCGAGCGCGGACCATTCTCGCCCAAACCCTCGACGCCCTCGGTGCCGCACACGCGGCGGGAATCCTGCACCGGGACATCAAACCGGGCAACATCCTGTTCGACGCCGACGGCACCGTGAAGGTCACCGACTTCGGCATCGCCAAAAGCGCCGACACCGACCACACCACCGCCGGAGAGGTCCTCGGCACCGTCGCCTACCTGAGTCCCGACCGCATCACCGGACACCCCGCCACGGTGACCGACGACCTCCACGCGGTCGGTGTCGTCGGCTACGAGGCCCTCGCCGGACACCGCCCCTTCACCGGGGACACGATCATGTCGCTGGCTCACGCGATCGTCAACGGTCAATACGAACCGCTCGCCGCGGTGCGCCCCGACCTCGATCCGACGCTGATCGCCGTGATCGAGCGCGCCCTCAGCCGCGACCCCCAGCAGCGGTTCGCCAGCGCGGCGCAGATGCGTGCGGCCCTCACGAATCCGCGCAAGATTCCCCCAACCCGGGTGTTCACCCCCGTCCCGGTCGCCGCTGATCCCCCGCCTCCACCCGCACAGCCGCGACGGTCACCCGGTACCGGGGTGATCATCGCCGCGGTCGCGGCAGTACTGGTGGCTATCGCGCTGCTGGCACTGGCCGTCGCGTCGCAGGACGAGGGCAGCACCATAGGGTCGACCTCGGTCCTGTCGCCGTCCGCTCCCACCCCGAGCAGCAGCCTCGCCCCGGCAGCGCCGCCGCCGGCCACGATGATCAGCACGGAACCGATCGCCCCGGCACCGGACATTGTCGCGCCGGACGACACCGCACCGGGCGGAGGCGCGGGCACCGGCGGCGGGAACGGCAACCAGGGCGGCGGCAACCGAGGCAACGGCCAGGGCGGTCCGGGCAACGGGAACCAGGGAAACGGCAACGGAAACGGCAACGGGGGCAACAACGGTGGCGGCCGCGGCAACGGCGGCGGGAACTGAACGGACCGCCCACGCACTTGCCTCCACCACGAGGAATGGACATCGCCGCTTGCTGGGGCGTCAGAATGGAAGATGAAACCTCATCGCACCCAAGGTGACGCCTGGCCTGACCCTGGCCACCGAATGGCACCGACGCTCGGGATCCACACGCTCATAGGCGATTCCCTCACGGTCGTCGTGCTGACGTATCCTCACCCGTCCCCCGGACATCGACCAACCCCCGTTTTCGGGCACACCGTTCCACCATCGACGAGCACAAAGGGTGGGTCGTCGAGTCTCGTCGATTTTCTACATCGGGCGGCACTCCACCCGGACCCGCCGGACGCCCTCGGCGCATCTCACCAGTGGCCGAGATTGCCTTGCCAGAGTGCCACGAGGATGTACAGCGCAACAGCCAGTGGATAGTACAGATTCAGATTGCTCATCAACGATCACCTTCACGAGGGGCCTCTCGACATTCCCTTGCCCCACCCGGATCGGGTACCCGCGTCGATGCGGCGGTACGCCTGCCACGCCGCTCACCTCACTGGTCAATCCCGCCGCCGCATCGGCGGCTTCCTTCCCACGTCCGAGTAGAAGTACCGCGTGCAACGAAGGACGCCGATGGGCTCGGTCCGGGTTGGGGCGCACGTGAGCTGGGCGTATTGGGTGGCACACCGAGCGTCGAGGTGCGCCGCATGGCAAACGACCGACACGGAGGTAACGATGAACAGACCGCTGAGCGGCCCGGGACGCGATGAGGACCCGCGGCGCATAGAGCCTAGGGTCGACGAGCGCCCTGTCGACGACCAGCCTGCCGCTGTCGAGGAACGCGTGGTCACCAGGCGGGCGCGCACCAGCGCGGCCGCGGCCTTCGCGCTCGCCTTCGGGGTGGCCGCGTCGTGTGTGTGCTGATTGTGATCCTGTCCCCGGTCGGGCTGCTGGGCATCATAGGGTTGATCCTCGGAGTGATCGGCCGGCGGGCTGCCGCCAGGTGGGGATCACCGGCAAGGGGGTGGCGGTCGTCGGCCTGGTGCTGAGCGCGCTGGCGATCGTCATCTCGATCGCCTTGCCGCAGGGGTGGTCACCGTCCTCAGCAACGACAGCGCCGTCGACCGGATCGAGCAGGAAGTGGACAAGATGCGCGACAATCTCTCCGACAACGTCGAGGTCCCTCAGCCCTGTTACCGCCCACCACATCGTGAACCGAGTACCGACTCGAGCAGTCCACCGAGGAGTGAGGACTCATCTGCCCTCGATCCCTTTGTTATCCGAACGCGCGTCGGCAGCGGTCGATCATGTCATCGGCACGGCGCCGGAAATCGGTCACGTCCGCGCCCTCGAGTAGCTCACCGAGGACGTCGAGTTCGGTGAGCCACCAGCCCTTCTCTTCGATGCCGCCCTCCCGGCTGGGGCAACAGTGGCTGAACTGCAGAACCGACCGCGAGCGACCGTCGCCGGTGATGTCTCACCGCAGCACGATTGCCCCGCTCGCATACTCGAGCAGACTGGGCGCCTGAAGACGGCACGCCATGTCCCCTGTCTGCGCACGCGGGATGCAGCAGGCAGAGGACCCGCCACACCTCGTCACGCTCGTGGTGCAAACGGCGCTCGAGATAGCCGACAGCGCCCACTTTCGGTGACGGTGACTGTATCGGTCATCGGTGGACATCTTCCGCGCCCGGCCTTCGGATCAAAGCAAGTCTTTCGTCGCGACTACCCAGGTACGCACACGCTTAACCGAGCTCTGCCACGGTCTGGTCGACTTTCAGGGCGGGTATCTTCCAACCCGAAGTGATCGCCCAATTGCCTGTAGCGGTGCGCGCCGCGCAGGACAGTAGCTACAGCGTGGGTTGTGTGCTGGCCGACACGATTTCGTCGCGACGTCGATGGTCGATGGCTGATAATTTCAGCTCCCGAGTTCTGGATGTGGGTGTTCGACCTCGTTACCGCCGCTCCGTTGCGGTATGCCGACTTGGCGCACACGCAGGCGATCCTGGGGACCCGGCGGGGACCGACGAGCAGGCGTTCAGAGGAACGGCTTTGTAAAGGAATCAGTCAACCGATTGGGAGGCAGATCGAGCCAAGATTCAGTCCGGTTGCCACGGTGACGGCTGTGCTGCCCTCCGAGTTGTTGAAGCCTGCCGCTGCTTTGAATTTTGCGCTGATGACGTGCGCGCCTGGCGCGTTGAAGGTGTGGTTGGCGGTCGCGGTGCCGTTCATGACGACGGCGGCGGGAACGATCACGGTGGGGCCATCCTTGAACTCCACCGTGCCAGCGGCGTTTACAGGCGTTACCTTCGCGGTCAGCGTGACCGGACAGGTGGTCGCGACGGTCCCCTGCACGGACACAGTCGTCGTGGTATCGGCCGCTGCTGCGGCGGGTGGAGCCACCAGCACCATCACCGAAGCAGCGGCTCCCAGGGTGAACATTGCCGCTCTCCCCCGTGGGGCCGGGCGGCGTGGCATGTGCGTGCCCTGCCCTGCCGAACCCGAACCGATACTTGAACTTACGAATGTGATCATGACCGTGCTCCTTCAATTCGCGCTTGTGTGACACGCGAAGCGGACGACCACGCATCCGAAGTTTTGACGGCCGCCCGGACCGCTGATTTTGACGCTACTCGTAGCAGGCATTTGCCATCAATACCCGACAACAGACTGCTTGGCCGCCAGAGTTTCGGCCCACACCACTTCCGTGGTTCACCGAGGTGTTATCCGATCGGGCGCCCTCACCGGCCCGGTGCATGGCGGGGTAGGCCCGATTCGCGCCAGCAACGCTGGCACAGACGATTCGGCGGCGCGCGCCCAGTCCACCAGGGGTCTCACGCCACGCCGGATCGCCCCCTTCCCCTCCCTGAAGCACCGGGGGGATCACACATTTTGAGCAGTCGTCCATTTTCCTTTTTGATCGCTCGTCCACCTGAATTGGTCTTTTGTTCAGTGTGAAGGGGTGCAGTCTCCCGGACTTTCCATGCGATATGCAGCCTGCTTCTGATTTCGGCTCGAGCTCAACTTCCAGACCGCTGCGTTTGGGCCTGAGGGTACGGAAAAACGCCCACGGGGTTCGGGATGGGAAGCGCGATCGCCTTCTGCTTCGGCGCACGGCCGTTCTTCTTCCACCGGCAGCATGGCGGTGAGGTAACCCAAATTCAGTCGGACCCACAGGGACAAGGTCTCGGAATGGTCCTCTTGCCTCCAGAGTCAGACTACCCGGCAGATCCTGGCGTGCGCGGGTCGGCGCTGAAGTCGTCGGTGTCGGCAAAGATCGGCGTCAAGAGCGACAGTCCACGATGCACCAGCGCCCAGGCATGCCCGCGCTGCTCCGTGTCGGGCAGCTCGTGACACCACGTCAGGCGAAATCCCCGTCCCCGATATCCCGATGCACCAGTTCGAACCATGCACTGGTTCCGCCGCGGATGTGCGGATCCGGGTAACGCAATGCCAGGCGTTGCCCGTCGAATGCGGTAAACCATTCATGCCAGGAAATGTGCTCGAGTCCCACCGCGTGACCGGGGACGGCAATGCGCAGGACACCGGCGCTACCGGCGGTGGCCGTGTACGCCGTCCGCGCCGGTGAGCCGTGGTGCCCTTCGACCAACGGCGAATCTCGTCATGATCAGTGGTGATGTGGCGGTGTGAACTCTGTATGGTCATCGATCGGTTCCTGGTTGGCAGCCCCCGGCAAGGGTTCTCGCTAGGGATAGATGGATTCCCGGCTTACCCACAACAGCAAGAGACGAATCGACATCGACTCAGCCGCAGAGTTAGATCACTTCCCTTAGGTAGCGTCCTAGCGGGATCCAGGTCGTGCTGGCCGACGGGGTGGATCATCCACGAGTGCTTAGAGCGCCGAACCAACGGTGACATCCGCAGTTGTTGAGAGGAGAATGAAACAGACCAGTCGGACTCTGTTCCGGCGTTGTTGCGCGCGGCGGGAGCCGTGCACGGAGAGCGGGGTGCCGCACAGCGTTCCCGATTCCCGTGCCGCCAGCACGCTCGTCCCGGCCACGCGGGATCCGGGTCCGGATCTCGGGTAGTGCGGTCGCCTCGTCTGAGGTGATCAGTGATGCAGAAGAGGGCGGAAGTCACTCGTGCGGCGCTGCTGCAGGCAGCGGCAGTGGTGTTCGCCCGAGTCGGGTATGCCCATGCCCGGCTGAACACGATCACCACCAGCGCTCACGTCAGCAAGGGCGCTCTCTACGACCACTTCAACTCCAAGGAAGAACTCGCGCGCGCAGTCATCGACGCCGGCAGCGCCCGCTTCACGATCGCGTGCAACCCCTTCCGCACCTCCCACATTCCCGCGTTCGAAGCACTGATCGGCATCTCGTGCACCCTGCTCGATCCTGTCGTCAACGACGCCACGGTCCGAGCGGCGTTCCGCCTGATCACCGAAGTTCCCGACCGTCCAGATACCGGCACGCCGCTGCTCACCACCTGGCTGTCCGACTACCAACAACTCGCCCGCCGCGCCATCGCCGAAGGCGACCTCCACCACGACGATCCCGACGCCATTGCTCTTCTCCTGGTCGAAACCCTCTCCGGAGCCCGCCTACTGGCCGCAGCCACCGGGCACCTCGACGATCTGCCCGTCCGGCTGACCACAACCTGGCACCTGCTTCTACCCGGCCTGGTCGGTCCCACGAGCATCGACTACTTCCGTCAACTTCTCACACGGCAGATCGCCCGTGTCGGCCACCGCGGCACGACACCACCACCGGCACCCAGCGCCCCACCACAGTCGATCACGGGCGAGATCGTCCCCGCGAAACCGCCACGGAGGGACGCGCGGCGAGCCGCCGGAATTAGCTCGTCGCGCAGCCCACGGTCAACGTCCACTTCGCGCACCCTCCAACCGAAACCCGTTCGGTAGGAACCTAGCTGAACGCCACCCGCATCGGCGGCACGAATGCCGCACACCGAACCAGGGGAACCTGCCAGAAGCCCCTCAGGCAGGTTCGCCCGTCCAGTGTTCAGAATCCGGGATGCTGTCGCACGGAACGGTCGGCTGATGGGAACGCTCAGCAGTGGCCGAGATTGCCCTGCCGCAAAGCCGAGATGGTGTACAAGACGATGACCAGCGGATAGTACAGATTGAGCACCACAGATTGAGCACCGCACTTCTCCTCCAGGAAAGGGAGGGCGAGAGGTTGTTGCCCCGCCGAAGTTCGACGTACCCGACCTGCCGACGAGTACACGGCCACAGCTGCCTCCGTGTCATCGGTCGCTGCATTCTGCGCGGACAGCATCGTGCTGCCCGTCGGTGCCCGAAGCCACAACCACCGCGTGCCCGGATCACGCGTGTCCAACCGGGACGCGGTGGCCCGACCAGTTTCGTTATCGGTGGTGTGGGTGCTGACGGTCCGTCGGCGAATCTGCGCACACGGGACTCGGTTCGACTGTGAGGAGGGCGGAGCACGTCAGCACGACCGCCGTGACCGGAGATGTCAGAACAACCTCGTCTCGACGCCGCCTGGGACGCCAAGAACTCGAGACGGGGTCACGCCCCCGCTCACGGGCACGACGGGACGCACCCGCCGCAGCGCCGCGGTGGTCGAGTCAGCAAGATAGCCGACCACGACCTGACGTGCGTCTGCATGGCCCCGAGGATGACTCTGTGTCGCAACGTCGTTGACACGTCGGAAGTACGCGGCTGGGGGATCCATATCCATGCCCCTTCGCCTAATCTGCACGACGTCAGCGGTACCTTCAGAAGTCCTCATCGATGCAGGCCAGACATCACCGACCATGCCGGCCTGCCCCGGACCGGTGGTGTGCTGTGCGTGCAGAACCGCGGAGTTGGCTTCTCCGTCACGAAACTTCCAGTGGACGGTCGTCGACGCCTGGGCGTTGCCGTTCGCTTCGGTGGTGACATCGAGCTAGATCTCGTTCTGGGGATTCGCGTAGGCCCGATCCGACGACGGAGCTTCCGGCGTGGCCGCAGGGTCGACGTCGTTCTGATTGCCGGCGGGGTTCTTCACGCGCGGCCGCGAGCGCGGCTGCGTTTCGCAGTCGACCGACTCTCTCGAATTCGTCGAGGACGCGCCTGAGTTGCGGCAAGGGGTGTGGTCGCCTGGCCTCGAGTTCGACCCCTCCGTCGTTCCCAGCGCACAGGAGGCCTGGACACCACGCCGCGACGGAGGATTGAGCTTTCACGCCTCGCCGGCATTCAATGTCCGCCCGCCACGAGCGTCACCCGTCGCTGTGCTCACCGGGCACCCGCTCGGTCGGCCGGCAACGCCAAAGGTCGGCCTCGATACCATCCCCGCATGCTCACTGCCGTGTTGTATGGACTGGGAACTGCATTACCGTTGCTGATCGGGGCCGGCGTCGGCCTGCGATACCACCTGCCCAAACCACTACTCGCCGCGCTGATGGCCTTCGGAGCCGGCACCATGGTCGCCGCGGTCTCCACCGAACTGTTCCAGCCGGCGTTCGAAACCGAAGGAATCTGGGGCGCAGGCGCGGCCCTGTTCGCGGGCGCACTGGTCTACGTCGTCGCCGACCACCTGATCGAGAACAAACTCGGCGCCGGCGCCCTCGGATGGGCTCTGATGCTCGGTGCCCTGCTCGACGGCGTGCCGGAAAACACGGCACTCGGGGTCACCCTCGGCGGCAGCGGCGGAATCGTGCTGCTCGTCGCGGTCGCAGTCGGCAACGTCCCCGAAGCCGTCGCCGGAGCGGCGTCGATGCGCGCCCAACCCGGTTTCAACCGGCCGCGAGCCTTCGCCGTGTGGGCAGCAACCGCAGCGTTACTCGTCCTCGTGGTGATCGGAGCGAACCTGGTGTCCGACCAGATCTCCCACGGTGCGATCGCCACCATCCAGGCCTTCGCCGGCGGCGCGACCATCGCCGTACTGGCGGATTCGTTGATGCCCGAGGCCTACCGGGAAGGTGGTTGGTGGGTGGGCCTGTCCACCGCGTTGGGATTCCTCGTCGCATTCGGTCTTGGAGCATAGACCGAATACGACGGCGTCCTGGCCCTACCGCACCATGGGTGCGGCCGGTGACCGGGGGTCGGGCGGGCCGGTGCCCTGCCGGAACGATCGTGGCTCGCAGCAGGTCCCGGGCTCCCGCGACGGACGCCCTAGCCGAGGCACCCCTCGCCGACCCGGTGTGTACGATCCTGCCATCCCGGCACCTACCAACGGTACCGGTGGAGAACCACACCACGTGACGGTCGATCCGGGCCGGTACCGCGTGGAAGTATGCGGCCGCGGCTTCGTGGCCCTCGGTTGGCCCGGCACGACCGAACCGGGAGATACGTGGCGCCTCCGCTTATGGCCTGCCACGTCCACAACCGATGACCTCCCACCGAGGAAGCTCTGGACCGAGACCGACACCACGACGACTGATGCGGATCCTGCAGAAGCTCGGCCAATCGACGCCTGCATCGGCTTCTCGGACGACACCCCACAGCCCCGAGCTGTCGCCGGATGACGATTTTGCGATCTGGGGAGGTAATCCCCCGACAGCCGAGCTTCTCGCAGCCGGGTCGATGGCACCGAACCTTTGTCTCCTGGACCGGACCGTCGCGGAAGCGATCGCATCGACATCGCCCACCACTCAACGCTCGATTGCCCGGTGGGCTGCCCGGACAGCGATCGATCGAGCGGACCTGAGCAACACGCAATGGGTCCAGGACGGACTTAACGCGCTCGCGGAACAAGTCGCGCTTCCTGCGCCGTTCGCCGGTCTCTTCAATGCGCGGCAGCGGGTCGAGACCGCCCCCGCCCTTCGGCGGTTTCGTGCTCGCGCGACGCCAGCCCTCAGAAACCAGCAGCTCGCGCGGCAAGTCTTCGCTGTCAGTTCACTCACCAGCGCTGGGGCTGCCGATCCCGCGCGGGCGGCCCTGGACGCGACCTACTTCGCGGTAGTCGACGATGAGGACACCCAGCTGTTGTCAGGTGAAATTCGGTCGAAGTTCCTTCCTCGAGAACGTGGCCGGGCCCGTTCGGGTGTTCGGCCGCCCGAGGCGGGCATGTTCATCGCTGGTCCAGGTCCACGGTGCGCTCAGGATGATCGGCCGCGGTCAACGCCCGGTAGTTGTCATTCGACCACTGAATTTCGCGGCGCCGCACCCGGTCGTACTTACGTAGCTGAGTGGCCGTCGTCGTCTCCATCAGCCCCCCGTCCTTGATGAACCCGACCGCCGACCACTCCGCGTTCATCTCACGCGCCACGAACCGGGCCGCGCGACCGGCCGACGGCAACCGCGACGACGCGTTCAACACCGTCTCCAGGCTTGCCGCGGACGCATCCGGCAGCGAATCGGGACTGGCGTAATGCTGGCAACTGCGCCACACAGCAAACATCGAAACTCCTCGAAGTGGTGCGGAAATGCTGTCCCACCAAGTATCTCGGCGATCCGCAGAAACGACGAAGACAGAACGAATCCCTAGGTCGTGACGGATCAGTTTGCGAGCCATTTGACTAACTCAGGCACACGCCCGCCCCCACGACGTCAGGCCGGCGGATCGAGTAAATTTCTACGCCGCGGCTACACGAACCCGGTGCCCATCAGGCTCCGCCCCAGACTCGACGACCACGTCAGGCGCTTCATTAACGACGGGACCATCACGGCACCAGCGATCCGCCACTCGCCGTCGTTGGTTTCCCGAACGACGGCGACGGTCGGGCGCGCGGTGGTGGCGCTACGTCTCGGACGATCGTGGTATCGCCCCGATCGGTATCGATCGGCTCATGGACGAATTCGTAGACGTGCGCGTCGCGGACGGACCCGCTTCGCACACACCGCTCGAACGCGGTGCCGCTTCTCGACTCCCGTCTTGCGTCGAACTCACCTATCGGATGGTCAGGTCGAATACGTGCCCTACTGACGGGTCGGTCGACCCGTTGTGCAGATCGGTGATTACAGCGGGTGCATCATCGAGACCCGAATGCTCGACGAGCATCATCCATGGATGTCGAGGGTCGGCGATCCGCTCGAGGAAGACCCGCTCGTCGCGCAGGTAGCGCTGCATGAAAGAAGGCAATTCTCCCGCTGCCTTGTAGGAGTCAAGTTGCAGCGCAGCGAAGAAGAACACCGGGTCGGGTCCGGGGAGGTCCCTATCCCGCTCTGGAAAGCTGGTGGACTGGGTGGACCCGACCAGGCAGTCGAACGCCAATCGATCGCGGAAGTGCTCGTGAACCCTGCGATGGAGCATGTCGTCGCCGGACAGATCGACGTAGACGGTCGATTTCGACGGATCGATGTCCGTCATTTCTTCGTACTCATAAGTGGCGTCGTAGCATCCCAGTCCCTCGACGAACGACTTGTTGCGCCGCGAAGTTAGACCGATCTTGGGCGTCGCAACGTCGGAGAGGCAATGTGCGATTCCGTAAGCAGTCTTGCTGGAGGCACTCGAGATTACGAACTGCTCAGCTCCGAAATACAGCCGTTCCGCCAGATAGTCCTCGGCTGTGTATGAGGTGATGAACAAGGCGCGGAAGAGCGATATGAGGCTGTCCATACGCGGATCGGGGCCTTGGGGCTGAAATTCGTACAGGTTGTATACCTTGGGAGTGCCTGTGCGGTGGCTGGCGCCGTCGACGAAGCTGCGAGAGGTGACCGCCGTGGGCTTCATCGCCAGGTGGGTCGCGATGGGAAAGTACCCGAATACGCGAGTGCCCAAAGGGATCTCAGATACACGCGACTCGACGATCTCGGCGTACCCCCACGCCGGAATGCAACCATACCCAGACTGGTTCGCGGGAAACAGGTTCCAATATCCAATTGAATCGCCATAGACTGCATAGGTCATGTTGTTGGTCGTCAGCGCAATGCGTTCGATGCGCGCCAAGACCTCTCCGTCAGCCAGCGGTGACGTCGGGAACTCCACGGTCCCTGTCACTCCCAGATCACTCTTCAACGACTCTATGCGAACAATTTGAGCCATGGCTCATGGTCCTTTCATTAATTTCGAGGGGTTGGGTGTTCGTCGCGAGAACGAGTGCGCTAGAGCCGTCATTGGGGACCTGACCGGTCGTACAACTGCTCGATCCTGTCGGCATATTTCTCCATGATCGGCTGACGCCGGAGCTTCATCGTCGGCGTCAACTCCACTCCACCGGGGAGCCACTCTGCATCCACGACGGTGAACGTCTTGATCTGCTCCACTCGGGCCAGGTCGGCATTGGCGCGGTCGATAGCTGAAGCGATTTCGGAGTGCACCTCCGGGTCGTCGGCTGGGCGTCCGGCCAGCGCTTCGGAATCAGGCACGACCAAGGCAACGTTGTACGGCCGAGCGTCACCGATGCACACGACGTGCCCCACGAGTGGCGAGGCGGCCTTCAGGACCGATTCGATGTTCGCCGGTGACATGTTCTTGCCGCTCGCGTTGATGATGATGTCCTTCTTGCGATCGACGATGCGGACGTAACCGTCGTCATCGACCTCGGCCAGGTCGCCGGTGTGCAACCAGCCTTCCTCGTCGAGGGCCTCGGCGGTCCTGGCCGGATCCGCGCGGTAGCCGCGCATCACCATGCCGCCCCGCAGGAGCAGCTCGCCGTCGGAGGCCGTACGCAACTCGACTCCGGGCAAGGGAAGTCCGACCGAACCGGCCTTGATCCTCTCAGGGGGTGTAGCCGTAGCGAGCCCTGCCGTTTCGGACATGCCCCAGACGTCACAGAGCGGCAAACCTAGTCCTGCGAAGAACTCGATTACCGAGGGTGGTGTCGGGGCTGCACCGACGATGCCGAAGCGGCAATCGCCGAGGCCGAAGCTCTCGAGCGGGCCGGGTTCGCCGGCATCACGTCGCAACCCATCCCTTTCGATGGCGTCCTTCAGCTTCTCCCAGGTTCGCGGCACTGCCCCGAAGTACGTCGGCCGGACCTCTTTCAGTGTCGCTTGAAGGGCGCGGGGTTCCGGTACGCACGTCACCTCTGCGCCCAAGAGCACCGGCCAGTAGTGGTTGGCCCACCTGTCGCCGATGTGCGCTGCAGGCAGATGGGACACCGCACGTCCGCCGGGCTGCATCGAAAACCGTTCGGTCATCGCGCACAGGACTTGCAGCACATTGGCGTGGGTGAGCTCAACGCCTTTCGATGGACCCGTCGTCCCAGAGGTGTAGATGATGGTGAGCAGGTCCTCAGGATCGACGGCGCGCCAAGACTTCTCGACATTGATTCCATTTCCAAGGGGTGCCTCGAGTTCCTCCAATCTGAGGACGCCGTCGATATCTGAGTCGGCATCGACGAGGACGACGTGCTCGATGTTTGTCATACCCAACTTCACCTGCTCCAGGAAGCGCCGCTCGGTAACGACGACCCGTGGGCCGGCGTTGGCGCAGACCTCCGCGATCTGTTTGGGAGAAAACGTGTTGTACACCGAGAAGGGCGTTGCGCCCAGATGCAGGGCCGCCATGTCGACGATGTGGAACTCGGGTCGATTGGTCAGCATCAGCGCAACAGTGTCCCCGCGCTCTACGCCCAACGCCGCAAGGCCGGAGGCGACGCACCCCACTCTCTCGGCGTAATGTCGCCAGGTGAGCACGACCCCGCCGCCCGAGGTTCGCAACGCCACCTCGTCGCCTCTGGCCCGCACAGTCGTCTGAAAGGCTTCACACAGCGTAAAAGCAGAGAGGGCGGGGATGTCACGGCCTTGCTGTCGAGGTTCCGGCGTCGTTGCATTCATCATGACCGCGCCTCGAAGTATCGACGCGGATTATCGATCAGCATCGTTCGGATCTGCTCGTCGCTGATGCCGCGCTCCTCGAGAGCCGGCAGCACGTCCTCGAGGATGTGCAGGTAGTGCCAATTCGGCAGCGCCTTACGTACCTGTTGCTGCATCATCTCTCCCGAGAAGTAATCCATGTAGCAGGCCACGTCCTGGGAAAGGACGATGCTGTCGACGTAGCCTTGACGACACAACGTTGCGAGTGTTTCGATCCGGTTGGGGTCCGGATTGAAGACGTCGATTCCGAAACGATCGCAACCGATGACGGCGCCTTGGTCGGCGATCCAACGGAGGTAGTCGAGGTCGTTGGAATCCCCTGCATGACCCACGACTTCCTTACTCAGGTCCACGTCCTCCTCGCGAAACAGGTCCAGCGCGGCGCGGCCAGTTTGGTGCGCCGCATTGGTGTGCACCGTGATCGGCGCGCCGGTCTGTCGGTGGGCCGCGGCGATGGCCTTGGCAACTCGGGTCTGGTCGCGTGTCAACCCACGCTCCTCCACCACGCACTCGAGGAAGGCGGCCTTGACCCCGGTCCCGCCGATACCCTCTTCAATGTCCCGCACGAACATCTCGGTCATCGGCTCCGGCATGTCGAACAGCGCGCCGGGGCCACGGTAGGAGAAGTAGTGCGGGATCTCGTCATAGGTGTAGAGGCCGGTTGCCGCCACGATATTGATGTCGACCTCGGCATTAACCTGCTGGATCCGCGGGATGTCGCGGCCCAGGCCGACCACCGTTGGGTCGACAATCGTGTCGATTCCAGCGCCCTTGAGTGTCTTGAGCTTTGAGATCGCGTCGGCGATCCGCTTATCCTCGTCCCAGTACTCGTCGCCGTAGTTCTGATGCACGTCGGGAGTGAGGATGAAGACGTGCTCATGCATGAGCACCTTCCCCAAGGATGCGAGGTCCCGTGGCCCCCGCACCGTCTCGAGCATGGACATCCGGGACCTCTCGTGTGGGAAATGATTGGCGACCACCAGAGTGTCAGCGCCGTGGGCCTGTGGGAATGGAGCCGCGGACAAGTCTTACAAGGCTTGCGTTGTCGCCGGCTCCAAAGAAGGGACCATCCCGTAGAGTCAGGGCCGTGGCAGCACCGCGTCGGAGGACCGGACAGGACGAAACCAAAAGCATGCTTCTCGAGCTGGTACGCCAGCGGCTGGAGCCGCTCGGCCGGCGGATCGTCCAACGAATGCAGGACGAGATGCCGGCGTACGCCGAGTTGTCGGTCGATGAACTGTTGCCAGCGGCATTGCTGAACATCCAGTTGATGCTGCCCGCCATGTCGTCGTCCCGTTCTTTCACCGATGCCGAAGTTGCTGCATTCGTAGAGCACGGCGAAGCCCGCGCCCGGCGGGGAATCGCAATCGAAGAACTCTTGCGGGGGTGGCGTCTCGGAACCCGGGCCTTGGTCGACGAGATGCTCGACCTGGCGCGTCAGGAGACGTTGGACGAGGGCATCGTGCTCGAACTGACTCGAAACGTTCTCGCGGCCTCCGACGTGGCCATGGTGTTCGCCGCGCGCGGCCACCGCAATGCCGAACTGCTGTGGGACCGGGCAGAACAACAGCGACGAGTCGATCTCTTGCGCAGCATCTTGTCGGGAGCGATCAACACCGCTCAGGTCCGTGAGGACATGGAAGCCCAGGGGCTCGACCCTGATGCGCGGTACCTCGCAATACGCGCCTGCCCCACCCCCGAGATGCCCGCCGACAGCGTGGAAAGGCTGCTTTCCGTCGGGCCGTGGCGCCACGCGCCACGCGGACTTACCGCAATGATCGACGGCGACGTGTGCGGGTTCGTCGACCACGTCCCTGCCGACACCACCGAAGTGTCGGTCGGCGTTGGCCCGCCGACGCTGCTCGACGGTCTACCAACCTCGTTCCGAATCGCCAGCAGAGCCGCTGCGACCGCCGCCGCGTTTGGACTCAGCGGCGTCCACAGCCTCGATCAACTCGGCTTGCTGCCGGCTGTGCTCGCCGACGACGAGGTGGGCGACGAGATGGTCCGGCGCTACGTCGCCCCACTCGACGACGGACAGGGCGGCCCAGACGTTCTGGAGACCGTGCGACAGTATCTCGCCAATCACATGAAGGTGGACGTCACCGCCTCGGCGCTCTTCGTCCACGAAAACACCGTCCGTTATCGGTTGCGCCGCTTCGAAGACATCACCGGCGCAGACTTGCGCGACCCCAGCAGCGCGATCGAGGTGTGGTGGGGTCTACAGCGCTCCAGGATCGCAACCGGACGGACCTGACCCGGGGTTACCGCAGCGCCGTCGGACCGCAACTGCATAGTTCCACTGGACTTGACCGCAGAAGGGCCGAATCGCGGCCAGCAGCGGGATACGCATCCTGCCTCGGGCCGAAGGTCACCACGACCGTGGACGATGAAGATGGGGGGATGTGCGCGACGGGATCAGGTCGACAGGGGGTCACCTCAAGCTCGCCCCGTACCGTTGCATGCCACGGATCCACCGATCCCGATCAACAGTCTTGCGCTGGTGCATTTCGAGTACCTCAGGGTGCGGCAGGATCAGGAACCGCTCCTCGTCAATGGCCGCCATCACTACGTCGGCGGTGTCCAGTGGCGAGAGCACGCCGCCGGCATCGGTGACCGCCCGGGAGGCGACCCGCTCGAGTTCATCGCGTGACTGCATGCCGGCGCGGAGCATGTCGGTGTCGACGCCCATCGGACACACGCAGGAGACCCGCACGCCGGCTGCGCCGTACGTCACCGCGAGCCACTCCGAGAACGCGACCGCGCCGCCTTTGGTGACCGAGTATGTCGCGGAGCCGAGTTGAGTGAGCAAGCCGGCAGCAGAGGCGGTACTGATGAAATACCCTTCGCCGCGCTCGAGCCAGTCAGGCACCAACAGCCGGGCGGCACGCACATGCGCCATTAGGTTCACATCGATGGCGACTTGCCACTCGTCGTCAGTAGCCTCGAGCCCGGGGCCGCCACCGACTCCGGCGTTGGCGAAGTAGAGGTCCACGGGCCCGTGAGTCTGCGTGGCCAATGCGAGCAGGCTGGCAATGTCCTCGGCAACTGAGACGTCCGCGGCGCATGCAACCACGTGATCGACGAACGACTCGGCAAGGGCACAGGCGGTCTCCTGTAGGCGGCTGTCGTCCAAGTCGGTAAGCAGCACGCGGGCGCCACTTTCGAGGAGTCGTTGGGCAAGTGCGGCGCCGATCCCACCGGCCGCTCCGGTCACCACTGCAGTCTTGTTGCGTACATCCATCGGTCACGCCTTCCTTTTTCGGGACTGAATTTCCCGCCCGCGCAACGGCGAATGACCGACGGGGCGGGCACCCACCAGCGTGTGGCCGACGGGCGAGTCGGGTCGTGGCCGGCCGAGAACTGGCGCCGGACCACGATCGAAGTATTAGTCGCGCGGCTCCCCGGCGACGTAGATGACCTGGCCAGATAAAATGCCCTCTCACTGGCGAGGAACGAGAGGAGCCGCGCAGATACACGTTCATCACGGCGTCCCGCTAGTCGACGCGTCTTGAAGCGCAGGTTGGCGCGATGATGCCAGCGTTGTCGACGGGCACCGTCGGGTTCCAAGCGCTTCGGTAACGCGGGTGAGGGAAGCTCCCACTGTAGTATATGAACTTGAATTCAAGACCAAGTTTCCGTTACAATTCGGTCGACGTCAAGGACTCAACACAAACTGATCGACCGCAGCCGCCGAAGGCGAAGCTCGACACTCGTCATTGCTGACCACTCCGTCGTAGAGCAACCGTAGCTGGTTCGCCACGTCGTGAGGGTCTGCGAACCTGGCCTCGGCGGTAAGGGTGAGGGGCAGGTCGGCGAGCCAGTCCCAGGCAGTGCGTAATGCTTTCGCTCCCACACTGCCTGAGAGGGCTTCGGCGTTTGCGTTCGCGAACGGGCACCCGTTATAGACGGGTGAGGTGACCGCTTCGTGGAGCAGCAACTCCGCTTCCCGCGGCGACCATGCTACGGTCGGGCTCCGGCGGGGTGGCGCGCTCATTGCAGCACTGCCACACCGCATCCCGCCTCCTGCAAAACATCGACCCGCCATCTGCACGTTTCGGTATGGCCACCTCCGTGGTATGCCGCATCCAAGGCTGCCGTTGCCGCGTTCAGCGCGAGGGCCTCAATATCGAGCCTGCAAGCTTCGGGGTCGCAGTCAAGTCCGTCCTACCTGGTACCCATCCGACCGCGATCTTCTCGAAGATGGATATCGCTTTCCAGGCTCCGGACGACTACCGCGTCGACATGGATAGATTCTTCAACTACCCGCGGGCGAGTTCGGGTTCCGCACCGGAAGTCACGGCCGACGTGATCTATCGTGCCGTAACCGACGGCTGCTCCGGCCGTCAAGTGGTCGTCCTCGCCGCCGGCGCCGCCCGCACCCACCACCAGAACTGGAGTCGGCACCGAACACCTGCCCGCCCCAGATCTTCGACGCCGGCGGCCCCGGAACGGCAGCACTGACTCTCATGGGGTCTCACCGCCCCGGCACCCGAGAGCAAGCTCGACGGTGCCAGCGCACCGGCAGGCTCCGCCCCGGCCGCGGGGCACATCCCGAACACCGGCGAAGACGAAGAAGGTCCTCGAGGGCAGCCTGCGCCAGACCGCCCTGCTCGGGCACGAGGAGATCGGCACCGAACACCTCCTCCTGGCGCTGCTCGACCACCCCGTCTCCACCGGCGCTCACATCCTCACCGACCTTGCATCCCTCAGCATCGGCGACATGCGTGAGCACCTCAGACGCGAACTGGCCCAGCAGCCCACTCCCGGCCCCGCCCACCGAATCCCCATCCGGCTCAGCGACGACGAATACACCTGCGCCCACGCTGCCGCCCGCACCCCCGGCCAGAACCTCGAAACCTCCGGTCCACGACCGCATCACCGACGCCGTCGAACAACCCGAATAACAGGTTCAATCGGGGGTGAAGAACAGCGCCATCGACACGAAGAACCACACCACCAACGGCACGAACGCGCACACCAACGGGCAGGGCGAAGTCCATGCTCGGATCGGCCGCGGCGATGCGGCCCGTGACGGCGACGACCTACGGGGTCATCTGTTCCCCGGTGACGAGGAAAATCACTCTGCGTCCGACCACGACGGTGTGGTCGCCGAAGCGCTCGTAGAAGCGGCCGAGCAAAGTCACATCGACCGTGGCCGGGATGGTGCCGGTCCAGGCCGGATCCTCGATCAGGGTGAGCAGCCGGCGGTGCAGGTCGTCGAGCTCGTCGTCACGTCTACCGATCTCGGCGGCCAGTTCGGGATCGTGCGTGCGCAGGACCCATTCGGCGAGAGGCCGGCCAACTCGGCCGCCACCCGCCCCATCTGGGAGAGCAACTCCTCCGCCTCACCGGAAGCGACGTGCTCGGGATGGCGGCGGCGGACGCTCTCGGCCACATGCTGCACCAGCCCGCCCATCCGACTCAGATCCGTCACCAGGTGCACACCGGTGACCACCTGACGCAGATCACGCGCCACCGGGCCCTGCAACGCCAACAGCGCCATCGCCAGGTCCTCGCACGGACCGCGCAACTCCTCGATCTGTTCGTTGAGGTCGAACACCCACTCCGCCAGGGGCAGGTCAGCCAGCACCAGGGCCTCGGTCGCCGCCTGGACCGCATCCCCGGCCAGGTGGCACATCGACGCCAACCGGTCGGTCAGCGCGTCGAGCTGCTCGTGAAACTTCATCCGCATGCGCATCATCCTCGTGCACCTGCCGAAGACAGCACCGGGACATCTCATATTTCCCGGTCAGAACGCTCGCCCAGGCCGCGATTCTTCCCCGTCCATCCACGCGATCACACCGAACACCCGCAGTGCGGAGATCTCGTCGGGGAGGCCGGCCTCCTTCCGAGTCGAAAGCCACCGGTGATGCAACGTCCCGTAATCCGCCCATAGCGCCTCCCGCACCGGCTTCAGATGTGCCCGCTCGGCGCCCAGCACCTGGCTGACGACCGAATCCCAGATCGTGTACAGCCGGGGGCGTTTACGGGCGATCAACTTCGTTGCCTTCATCCCGGCCGATCCCCGGCAGCGCCCACAGGGCCGTTTCCAGCTCCCAGGCGGGCCATCCCGGGGCGAGCGGCTCCGGTTCGTCGAAACCAGGTCCCGGTCCGGGCCTATCGCCGTCAGAATGGCATTCAACGCCGCAATTGGTTGACCAGGGATTTCGTACGCGTCAGGGGCAAGTGGGTTCCGTCAACGTCACCGGGCGGTCGCTCGACGGCCCGGCTCGCCAGGAGGAGGCGGATCGGTCCAAACACCTCCTCAGCCCTGCCACGATGTGTCATCTCCCCAGGTGAACGGGGCGTCCCACAGCAGCGGATCAGTGTTCGGCAGGCGCATCTCGATGCCGTCGTGACGGCGGAACAGTGTGGTGGTCGGGCCGACCGAGCGCGGGATACCGCCGTGCCGGCCGCCGCCCTTCGGGCCGATGCCGGGGCGGGAGAACACCAACCACCTCCATGACCAGGGCGGCGCCGGGGGTCGGAGGTGTCAGGGTCGGGTCGGTGTAGCGGTAGGTCGAGCGAATCAGCGCAGGCATGTCATGTCCTTTTTGTCGTAGCAGAAGTGGGCGCGCGAGATCGGCGGCCGTCGAGGGCATCTCGCCGAGGCTGGGCGCGCGGTGTGGTGGTTGGTGCCGCGTGTCGGGCGGCGGGGTCGACGGGTTCGAGCTTGGCGCGGGTGACGACGGTCTGGTCCTGGTCGCGGAACGTTTCGTGGTCCTTGACGGTGGCGCGCAGGATCCGCACCCGCTGGCCGGGTTCGTAGTCGCGCACACCGGTGGCGAACCACTTGATCAGCTGGTTGCCGTCGGTGCGGAGCACCAGGAGGGTCTTGGCGCCGTAGTGGCCGTCGATGATGCGGGAGACGGACGGTCACGGTGGCGCCGAGGTCGGTGACCTTGGCACCGGTCGGGGCGAGGAAACCGGGGACGAGGGTGGCGCGTTCGGCTCGCAGCTGCTGCTGCCGGGCGTAGACCGCCACCAGTGAGGCGGCGATACCCAACGACTTCGCGGACACGTACTCCCCGGCGAGCAGGGTGCGCAGGTTCATCCCGCAATCCCTGGCCGCATCGATGGTCTCGGCGGAGGCCAGGACGCCGTCGATCAGCTCGGGCTGCTCGGCCCGGATCCGGCGGGCCTCCGCCGCGCCGTCGTCGAGTTCGCGGCGCACCGCCGGGTCGCGGATGAATGCCAGTCCCCACACGGCGGTCGCGATGGTGTCCACGGTCACGGGAATCTCGCGGTCACGGGCCCGGGCGCGGGAGATGTAGCCGCGGCCGCCCTCGGAGAACGCGCGGGCGAGGGCGATGGGGTCGAGCGTGTGCAGCGACCGGTCCACACCGGCCGCGAACACAATCTGACGGGTTACAAAGTCATCTCAGCGATGGTCAGATCGGTCGACGCCAGAGCCGACGCGCGACGTCAGGATCATCAGCCGTGTCGAGCCAGAACAGGGACCTACCGTCGTTCGTCACAGGCTGCCGCGCAGCACGCGCTACCCGCAACAGCGTGTGACACCGACTCGGATTCCGACGCACAATCGAGGAAGGAGGAGAAGCGAAGTCCTAACGGGGGTAAGCGATGCGTCCGAACCAGTCAGCACCGGTGCCGGTGCCCACAACGATCCGGTGGTGGCGCCTGCGGCCGTGGAGCCGCAACCACCTGATGCGCAGCAGCGACCGCGTCGAGGCCACCCTGGTCCTGCTCGCCTCGATGCTGGTCCAGCTCATGGTTCCCGTCGCCGCCGCGTTCGGCACCTCAACGCACACCCGACTGCAACACCAAACCGAGGCACTGCGCGCCGACGTGGACCAGGTGCCGGCCGTCCTGCTCGAGGACAGTTATCCCGCACCCGACACCACCGGATACTCCTGCGCGCCACCGGCACCCGGGAAACGGCCCGCGCCCGGTGGCCGACACCCCACGGGGACCGCACCGCCGCAGTGCCCACCCATAGCCCGGCGAAGGCCGGTCAGACGGTCACCATCAGCGTCGACGCCGACGGCAACCTCACCGGCCCCCTCCCCAGCACCCGGGACAACACCGTGGTGGCGGTGACCGCTGGATGCGGAGTCTGGGCACTCGCCGCCGGTGCCATCGTCTTCCCCACCGTCCTCGCACACCTACTGTTGAATCGACACCGCTTGCGGCACTGGGCACACGAGTGGAAACAGTTCGACAAGCCACCGAGATAATCCTCGATATCGGCCGGATATCCGCGAGGGAGGCGGGGCGCCGCACCGCCCACACCGCCCGCGAGTGGTCTACTCAGCGTGAGGACCGCACGGATCACCGAACCGGAGGTCGGTCTCAGCTTTCGTCCGGTGCAACAAGTTCGATGTCACCATCGTCGGCGAACACCAGAGTGCCGTCATCCGTCGCGACGGCCCACCGGCGCACCGGCGCCCCCTCGTGACGGGCACCAGTACCCACTTCTGCGGCGTAGTCGTCGACCACCACACCGGACACCCACGCCGAACGAGCACCGCCGGCCCGGACCCGGACCCGTGCCCCCGGCACGATCGGGCCACGATTCTCCTTCGGCGTGTCGGCCATGGAAATGATTGTGACATCCCCACCCCAGTGGCGCCGGCCGAGCACAACCCCCGCCGGGATGAGTGACAACGTGAGACAAAGCCCCAGCCCCACGAAGACGGCAGTGTGTACCGCAGCCCGCTCCCTGCACCACCGCGCCCCGCCTGCGATGCGGCGCGCCCGGCGACCGTGACCCCCGAGCTGTGCCCGCGTCCGGTCGGTGCGCCGGGTGTCCCCGCTGTCAGCGTGGCTCGCAGTTCCCGCACCCGGAGCCCGGTCAGGACGTCGAAAGAGTGTGCCTGCACCTCGCAGGACCGCAGAGCATCCACAAGCTCGGGTTCGTCGTCGACGAACGCCGACAACCACCGCCCCACCGCCCGGCAATGGCTGGTCTTGACCTCGACGGCCGGACGATGATCACCACGAGACCGACACAACAGTGTGCGTCCGGACGGAAAGCCGTTCTCTCCGAGTCACATCCGGGTCTGCTCCGCGTACGTGACGGGCCGTCGAATACACCACCACGAACCCCAACACCGCTGCCGCCTCCACCAGATCCCGGCCGTGCCGACCACTGCCGCCCGTCCGACATGTCGAAGAACCGCTGCCACCTCCTGCCGGCGGCTCCCACCCGTGTCACCGGCGGTCAGCAGGTGTGCGAATGCCGACAGGTCCCCCAGGTCATCAGCGGCGACCTGGGGGTGCCCGGACGGAAGTCGGACCAATTGTCCAACCTGGCCTGCCCTAGCCGCAGCAAGCTGGTCCATTGGTATGAATAACTCAGAGGCATTGGCAATTGAGGCGCAAGAAACGCTACCGTTCGTGACCAGTGACCTGAGTCACTCCACAAACTTCCGTGATCGGCACAGCCCCGCCGGCACGGCGCAGGAGGCGAACGTGAAAATCAAGGATGCTGTGCCCGGCACGGAGGCGACGGAGTCGACCCGAAATGGGTCCTCCCGCGCCCAGATCTTGTCCATGCCCTGGCCGTGGTACCTCGTCCTCGTCGGGGTCGGTCTGGGTGCTGTCTACACCGGCACGCTCCCGGAGAACATCTTCGGTGGTCTGGCCATCGCGATGATCATCGGCTGCGGCCTGTTCTGGATCGGGGACCGCACCCCGGCATTGTCCGCGATCGGAGGCGGGCCGCTGTTGTGCGTCTTCGCGCCGGCCCTGGCCGTGTACTTCGGAGTGGTTCCGGAGAGCTTCTCGGACATCGTCAAGAACTGGTTCACCGGGTACGGATTCGTCGAGATCCTGGTGGCGTCGATCATCGCCGGCAGCATCCTCGGGATGGACCGTCGGTTCCTGATCAAGGCAGGTGGCCGGTTCTGCGCGGTGATTGTGGTGGCATTCGCGCTGGTGGTCACCATCATCGGGACGATCGCCGCGGCAACCGGTTTCGGATTCAAGACCGCAATCCTCGACGTCACGATCCCGATCATGGCCGGCGGCATCTCCGGGGGTGCGATCCCGCTGTCGCAGATGTACGCCGACACCATCGGTGGTGACGCCCAGCAGTACATGTCCAGCATCGTGCCGCCGATCATCTGCGCGAACCTGCTGTGCATCGTGCTGGCATCGGTGTACGCCAACCTGACCCGTCGACGCACCAAGCTGTTCGTCGGCTTCAACGGCCACGGTGAGATGCTGCGGATCAAGGCCACCCCGGAGCAGGTCGCCGCGCTGACCGACAAGCGTCCGCTGACGATCAGCGGCCTCGGCACCGGCCTGCTGATGACCGGTGCCATCTACCTCGTCGGCGCGATGCTGCAGGCCGCGGTTCCGCCGGTGCACCTCTACGCCTGGGTCATCCTGCTCACCGCGGCGATCAAGCTGTCGGGTGTGCTGCCGCAGGAGGTCGAGGAGTCGACGACCGAGTGGTACCAATTCGTGGTCAAGCTGTGGGTGCCGGCAGCGTTGGTCGGCATCGGGGTATCCCTGATCGACATAGAGCAGATCGCCGAACTCGTTTCCCGCCCTGCCTATCTCGCATTCACCGTCGCCACCGTGCTGATCACCGCGTTGACCGCCGGGTTCGTGGGTTGGCTGCTGAAGTTGTACTTCGTGGAGTCCTCGATCACCGCCGGCCTGTGCATGACCGACCTCGGCGGGTCCGGCGACATCGCCACCCTTGGCACCACCCGGCGCATGCACCTGTTGCCGTTCGCGCAGATCACCTCGCGCCTCGGCGGCGGGCTGGTACTGCTGTCGGCTTCGGGTTTCCTGGCCTACTTCTACGGCTGATTTCTGCGGTCTGCCGATGTCGTCGGCGCGAACGTATTCGATGAGGAGAAAGAAAACACATGGGTAAGACGCTGGCCGAGAAGGTCTGGGACACACACATAGTTTACCGAGGGGAGGGCGAACCGGACCTGCTCTACATCGACATGCACCTGCTCCACGAGGTGAATACACCGCAGGCGTTCGACGGTCTCCGGGCGAGCGGTCGCACGGTGCGGCGCCCGGACCTGACGCTGGGCACCGAGGACCACAACACCCCGACCGTGGCCGTGGACAAGGAGATCGTCGACCCCGCGGCCCGCGAACAGGTGTCGCTGATGCGCAAGAACTGCGCCGAGTTCGGGATCGAGTTGTTCCGCCTCGGTGAGGAGCATCAGGGCATCGTGCACGTCATCGGTCCCGAACTCGGCCTGTCCCATCCGGGTTCGACGATCGTGTGCTGTGATTCGCACACCGCCACCCAGGGCGCGTTCGGGGCGCTGGCGTTCGGGATCGGTACCAGTCAGGTCGAGCACGTGCTGGCGACGCAGACCCTGCCGATGGGACGGCTGAAGAACATGGCGGTAACCGTGAACGGATCGCTGCCCGAGGGAGTGACGGCCAAGGATCTGATCCTGGCGATCATCGCCCGCGTCGGCACCGCGGGCGGGCAGGGCCACATCATCGAATACCGCGGCCAGGCCATCGAGGAGCTGTCGATGGAGGGCCGGATGACGGTGTGCAACATGTCCGTCGAGGCCGGATCCAGGGCAGGGATGATCGCCCCGGACGAGAAGACCTTCGAGTATCTGCACGGTCGTCCCGCCGCCCCGACCGGGGCCGCATGGGACGCCGAAGTGGCGTACTGGCGCACCCTGTTCAGCGACGACGACGCCGTCTTCGACAAGGAAGTCGTCATCGACGCCGCCACCCTGACCCCGTTCGTGTCCTGGGGCACCACGCCCGCGCAGGCAGGTCCGCTCGGTGATCCGGTCCCGCATCCGGACCAGTTTCCCGACCCGGTCGAGCGGGCCGCCGTGCAGCGCGCCCAGGCCTACATGGACATCACCCCCGGACGCCCGGTCCGCGGGCTCCCGGTCGATGTCGTGTTCATCGGATCATGCACCAACAGCCGCATCGAGGACCTGCGGGAAGTCGCACGCGTCCTCGACGGAAGGAAGGTCGCACCCGGGGTCGAGTTGATGATCGTGCCCGGATCGATGAAAGTGCGTCAGCAAGCGATCGACGAAGGCCTGAACGAGGTGTTCGAGGCCGCCGGGGCGGGACTGCGGTTCGCCGGGTGCTCGATGTGCGCGGCTCTGAACGAGGACCGCCTCACACCCGGTCAACGGGCCGCATCGACGAATAACCGCAACTTCGAGGGCCGCCAGGGCAAGGG
Source organism: Rhodococcus sp. G6(2025) (assembly GCF_058628105.1). Taxonomy (NCBI): domain Bacteria; kingdom Bacillati; phylum Actinomycetota; class Actinomycetes; order Mycobacteriales; family Nocardiaceae; genus Rhodococcus; species Rhodococcus sp. G6(2025). The sequence goes on along the minus strand of NZ_CP179750.1, from coordinate 3,582,491 downwards.
CTCGCGCACCCACATCGTCTCGCCAGCGGTTGCCGCCGCGACCGCGGTGGCCGGCCACCTGGCCGCACCCGCCGACTTGAACTGACTCCCCCACCGTTTTCGAATCGAGGACCATCGTGCAACCGTTCACCGTGCACACCGGCGTCGCCGCACCCCTGCGGCGCACCGACGTCGACACCGACCAGATCATCCCCGTCCGCTTCCTCACCCACAGCTCCCGGACCGGGTTCTCCGACAAGCTCTTCCACGACTGGCGCGAAGAGCCCGACTTCGTCCTCAACGACCCCGCGTACGCCGGATCGACCATCCTGATCGCCGGCCGGGACTTCGGCACCGGATCGTCGCGGGAATACGCGGTATGGGCGTTGCAGAACTACGGATTCCGGGCTGTGATCGCGCCACGGTTCGGGGACATCTTCCGCGGCAACGCCCTCACCAACGGCCTACTCACCGTGGTGTTGCCGACCGAGATCATCGAGCAACTCTGGTTACTGCTCGAGGCCGACCAGGGCCACCAGGTCACCATCGACCTCGTCGAACGGCGGGTGCGGGCGGGTGAGATCACCGCGGCGTTTGAACTCGACGACAACACCCGGTGGCGGTTGCTCGAGGGACTCGATCACATCGACCTGACCCTCACTCACGCCGCCACGATCAGCGACTTCGAGCATCAGCGGCGCCCCGCACTGCCGGCTACCACCCTGCTTCGCTGACCACAGCGATTCGTTGACCACAGTGTTGGACGGGCCGAGACCCTCAGGGCGTCTCGGTCCGCTTCTTTTCCAGCAACGGCACGATCCGCGGGGCGATACGGCGGCTGAGTACCAGTTCCGACTGGGTACGCAGGACCCCCTCGGTGGCGATCATCTCCTGCAGCACCCGCTCGAAGTCTTCGTGATCCTTGGCCACCACCCGGCACAGCAGATCACCCTTTCCGGCAACGGAATTGACCTCGAGCACCTCAGGGATGGTGGCCAGATGCTGACAGGTGGCGTCCATCATCGACTGCGCGATGTCCAGGTGCACGAACGCCAGGATGGAGTACCCGAGCGCGGTCGGTTGCATCTGCGGGCGGTAACTGGTGATCACCCCCTCGCGGGAGAACTTGTCGAGCCGCGACTGCACAGTGCCGCGCGCGACGTTGAGGCGGCGGGCGTACTCACGCACCCCCGCCTTTGGTTCCTCGACGATCAGCTTCAACAGATCGAGATCCAACTTGTCCAAGGGAGTGGTCAACTGCATCGCCCCATTGTGCCCGCTACAACGCTCAGACAGAACCCGACCGGACCGATTGCTCAAACTTTGATTCCAGTCAACTACCACTAGCCCACCGGGGGCAGATTCCTACACCGCCCCCTATTTTGAAGTATGGAGAACTCGATGTCCCAGCAAGCCTCTCCGGTCTCGCCGGCCCTCCACCGCCAGGCGCCTGTCACGGCCGTCCAGCGCGATCGTGCCGCGCTGTTGACGTCCCTGTCGCAGGTTTCCGATGTCTCCTGCGCGGTCGCCGACGCACTCGACCAGCTGGGTGTCGGTGCCGCGATCGGTGCCGGTACCATCGCACCCCTGCGCCGAGGGCAGCGGATCTGCGGGCCAGCGGTGACGTTGCGGTACCGGCAACTGACCGGCGACGTCGCCTACAACAGGGCGGACGGACTCGGTACCCGCCTCGGCGACCGAGACCTCTACAGCAGCGCCCGCCCCGGTGACGTGGCAGTGTTCGACTGCCCCGCCCCCGCCGACACCGCGGTCGTGGGTGCGCTGTCGGCACAATGGGCGCTGCTGGCCGGACTCGCCGGGTGCATTGTCGGTGGCGCGGTGCGTGATTCGGTATCCATCGTCGACAGCGGCCTGCCGGTCTGGTCGATGGCCCGGGCCCCGCAGGCCGCCCGGTTCCGCTACGCCACCGAATCGATCGGCGAACCGGTCCGGCTGGCCGGACGCCTGATCCACCCGGGCGACATCATCGTCGCCGATGACGACGGGGTCGCCGTCATCCCGGCCGACCGCTTGTTCGACGTGGTGAAGATCTGCGTGGAAGCCGACCGGGTCGAGCACGAACTGCTCGCCCAGTTGCGGTCGAGCGACTCGATCGCCGACCTGATGGGCAAGCTGCGGCAACGACCGGTCAGCGTGTTCGACCGCTGACCCGCGGCCGACTCTCAGCACCGCGGAAGGTAGTTGTCGACATTGCGGAGTTTGACGTCCTCGTAGCCGCGCACCAGATCCGCGGCCTCCGCGGCGGCGACCGACGTCTCGTACGTGCTCGCATCCAGCGCACGCGCCAATCCCAGCACCATCTGCTCGTACTGGGCGACGAGGCGTCGTTCGAGCCCCCGCACCAGGGCGTATCCGAACGGATCCCACCGCGTGCCCCGCAGCCGCTTACCCTTCGCCAGCACACGGAGTGCAGCGTGGCTGCGGGGGCCGAGACCGACTTATTCTTCCGGCCCAACGCTTCGAGGACCGGGGGATGCAGCTTGTAAGTGAGGTTGCCGCCGCCGGGCACCTCGGCTCGCACGGCCTCGCGGAAGGCGGGGTCGGTGAGCATGCGGGCGACCTCGTATTCGTCCTTGTAGGCCATCAGCTGATATTCATCGTTGGCGGGGGCTGCGCTTGGCTGTCCCCCAAGACAACCCACGCCGCCACTGGCAGCCACAGATGCTCTCGGCCCGCGACTTCCGGCCGACGGTGTCACTCACGAAACAGCTGCAGCTGTGGTCACCCCTCGGGGGGCGCGGCCCCTCAGTGGTTTTTCCACCGCCCAGGGTCGGTCTACCCGGCGGATCCTGGCGTGCTCGGGTCGGCAGTGAGGTCGTCGGTGTTGGCGAAGACCAGGCGACCGTCGTCGAGGGCGACAGCCCACCGATGCACCGGAGCCCAGGCGTGCCCGCGCTCCTCGGTGTCGGTCAGCTCGGCGTAGTCCTCGACGATCCGACCGGTCTGCGCCGATTCGGACGGCCGGCGCACCAGCACCCGTGCGCCCGCGCCGAGCGGACCGGGTTCGGGTCTCGGACTGTGATCCTTCTTCTCGGACATCGGTCTGCGCCTTCCCGTCGGGCTACACGCCGCGGCTGCCGGCGTGCTCTCCCTGACCTCCGCCAAGGTCGGCGGACTGACGGGCGTGTTCATCTCGGTCACCACCGTCCCCGCCGCGGGGAACATCGCGCTCGGGGCGGCGTTCGGAGTCGGCTCGGCGATCTGGGGCAGCACCCTGCAGCTATTGCTGAACCTGACCGGAATGGCACTGGCCGGATGGGCCACGCTCAGTCTGCAGCAGGCGGTGTGGTCACGGATCTCGGTGCGCCGCGCCAAGGCCCTCACCCGCCCACACCGCATGCTCTAACCCACCCCCGCTCCGCCCGCCCGCCCGCGCCTGCTAATTCCCACCCCGCGCCGGCATACCGCCGCCGTCCGAGTCACCATCGCCCGCCACCAACGGCGGATCCACGAGGGCGTGATCCTTCTGGGCCAGCAACGGGCACGATTCCACCAACGCAGCCCACACCCCCAGAGCACCGGCCCGGCCTGAACCCTGTCACCACCGCCTGGGCAGGTCGCTCACGCTGTGGCGATGCCCAGCGTGAGCATGTCGAGCTGCCGCACACGCTGGGGTGACGCACCGGAAGGAGGTGACCGCCGACGCCGCCGAACGCGCGGAAAGCGAGCACTGGGCGACGATGTGAACGTCCCGGCCGAACGTCTCCGGGCGGAGGTTCCGGCGCTGCAGGAGCAACCGTTCGAGGCGCGTCGGATGGCCGGCCCACTGATTGCCCGATACCCGCTGTCGGTGACCCGGAAGGACGCCTCGGCGAGGTGACTACCGGGCATCGGCCGCCCTGCACCTTCAGGACTCCGTCCTGTCGATTGCAGAGTGGGTTCGGCGGAGCGGACAGCGAATCCCGTGGCTCCGCCGTCGAATGTCGGTGCCGCAGGCTAGCGTCGAGTGGGTACCCGGCAGCTGAGGAGCAGCGATGAGCGCGGTCACGACGAATCAACCACTCGGCACCCCCACCTGGATCGACCTGGGCATTCCCGACCTCGACCGGGCGATGACCTTCTACGGGGCGGTCTTCGGCTGGGAGTTCGACGTGGGGCCCGAGGAGTACGGGCGGTACACGATGTGTCTGCTCGGCGGCAGGAAGGTTGCCGCGCTGATGCCGAATCCCGACGAGAACGCCACCGAGTTCTGGTGGAACGTCTACCTGGCGACCGACGATCTCGATGCGACGGTCGCTCGGTCCGCAGACGCGGGCGGCACGGTGCTGATGGAGCCCATGGACATCGCCGAGCAGGGTCGGATGGCGATGGTGCGGGATCCGTCCGGTGCGCAGTTCGGCCTGTGGCAGGGGCGGGCGCACGTCGGCTGCGAGCTCGTGAACGAGCCGAACACGTTGTTGCGCAACGACTTGGTGACCCCGAATCCCGGCCCGGCGCGGGACTTCTACGCGGCGGTCTTCGACTTCACGCTGGACGGGAACGACGACCTGCCCGGAGTGGACTTCACCTTCCTGCGCAGACCGGATGGGCACGAGATCGGTGGCATCGTGGGCGACCCGGCCGCCTCGGAGTCCTCCTGGGGCACGCTCTTCCAGGTTGCCGATGCGAACGCCGCCGTTGCCGCCGCCCGGGCCAACGGGGGCACCGCGCAGGACCCGACGGACATGCCGTACGGGCGGACCGCGGATGTCACCGATCCGTTCGGGGCGACGTTCACGGTAGGTTCCCCGCTGCCGGGTAGGCAGGGGTAGAGGGGTCTCGGAGAGGTAATTATCCGGTTCGGGAAGTGCGGGCGCTGGTCGAAGCGTCGCGTCCGACTGCGGAAAGGACGTGCCGGTCTGTCGGTGGTTCCCGAGGTGAAGTGGGCTCCCGCGGTTGGGGCAGTCGATGACAACCTCGGTCTGACGTGCAAATCCCGCAAAGCGAACTGCGCGAACGGCACTGAACGCGATGCTGTGAAGTCCCATCACCCGCCCCGGTGTCGCGCAGGTCGGCACCGACGGCTGTCCTACATCGCTGCTCCGTGTGTGGGATGGGCGGGCCAGCCGCGCCGGCGCGCGGTGCCGACGGATCGGGCCAGGTCACGGCGCAGGAGCCGAGTTGGTGACCAGTCAATGAACGACGCCATGTCACGGTGACTCGCCCGCGATCGGGCGCAGTGCACGGACAGCCAGCGGTCGGGGCGTCCGCGATCATCGCCGGCCACGTGTCGGCGTCTTCAAATCGATCCGGTCGCCCCCGTCGACGGGGTCTCCCTCGAGCACCGATGTGAGTTTGTCGAGGTCGCCCGCAAGTGGCCGGAGCAACGGTGTCGGGGACGTCCCCAACGCGGCGTCGAGCTGGTCGGCGAGCACGTCATCGCCGGTCCAGTCCCGCACGCGCAGCGCCGCCGCACTCGGTGGCCACCTCCCGCGCACCGCCTCGACGATCGTCGATCACGATGGCGTCGCCAACCATCTGCACCACCTCGCCGGTCAGTCGGCCGGCCGCGCACCGGGTCCACGATCGCGGGCGGGCCGTGCGACCTCAACGGAGCCCCGAGCAACTCACCCGGATGCCGAGCGGGAGCCGGTCGTCGAAGATACACACGAAGCTCACGTGAAGATCTGATCAACACAAGGACATCATCCGACCCGAATGGTTAAGCTCTGCATGCTTTTTCGTTTCGGTTGCAGTACGGACCGAATGGGGATTCGCATGACGAACATCAGCACAGCTCGACCCGGATACAAACCCTTCACCCGCCTGGCGGCGGTCTTAGGTATCGCCGTACTTGCCATGGTGATGGGTGACGGCACCGCCTCGGCAGGAGTCGACAACTCCAGCTCCGTCATCGACGCGGACGGCAACCGCATCGAGGTCCTGCAGGGCGACACCCAGTACCATGCCGTCCCGCCACTCGACGGCGTACCGACCAGCGTCGAATTCTTCCACAACGGCTACGCCGCGGTGAACATCAGCGGCCCCGACGCCGCCGACTTCGAGGGCACCAAGCTCACCGTCGGCTACCAGATCGGCTACCCGATCGCGCTGGCCGGCGCGACCATCGTCCTCAATTCGCCCGGCCTCGGATTCGCGATCGGGTCGGACACCGGCATCGACCTGGGGCTCGTCCCCGACTTCACCCTCGATCTGAGCGCCGGAACCAACGCCGAGCTGGCCGGTGACATCATCCCGTCGCAGGAGCTGGACATCGACCTGGAGCCGGGCGGTATCACCGAGATCCCGCTGCTCGAGGATCAGGAGTTCGACGGACCCGAGGCGCTGGTGCGGATGCAGGGCGTTCACGGGTCCATCTCCGGCGCCATCGGAGCCGTCACCATCCGGCCATACGCGAAGGCCGTCACCGAAAACGGTGACACCGTCATGACATACGGTGTGCCGCAGAAACTCAACTAGGTATGAGGTGGCCGCACGGCCGGGTGCCGGGTTGCGGAGGGCCGTCGGGGCAAATCCGGCGGCCCCTTCCGCGCGAGTCGCGTCGAGCGGGCCGCACATATCTGCACACGTGCGCACGGCGACGAGCGCCTTCGTGGCCAGTGCAATTCATACAGCTCGGCGCGCAACCGGTGGCGAGGCAGTGGCCACCCCAGCGCATTCGGCGAGTTGGCCAAGGGAAGATCGCGCCTCCGCCACATTGGTGCCGCGCCACCGCGTCGAAAGTCATGCGTCGAGCAACGCGCCGAGCTTCGCGGTCGCCGCACGCTCGACGAGCAACGGTACGAAATCCCGAATCGGGCATCCGACGAAGTAGGCGACCGCCTCCCCTACCGCGGTCCCGACCATCTCCCGCGACGCGGCCGGGAACTTGTTCAGCAACCGTACGGTGACCTGCGAAAGCTGGCGTTCTTCCTCCGCGGAGTTCATACCCAAAGCCTGCGCGCCCCCGGTCGCCCCGTCAATCCGTCACGTCGCGGCGCCGGAACCGAGTGCGGGCCCGGCCCGCCGACACGCGGGAATCCCCGCACACCGGGTGTGCGGGGATTCCCGCTGAGTGGTGGCGTCGCCTAGTCGATGCCGACCACCTCCTGCGCGATGGCGGCCAGCCTGGTCTGGGCGGCGGAGACGACGCTGTGCCGGTTCTTGTGCGCCTCCTCGTACGCCACGATCGCCCGCACGTCGCCCGGCTCGGTGAGGTCCTGGATCGCGGCGGCCGCCTTCGTGACGTTGAGTTCGTCGTAGTCGTCGATCGGCAGCTCCCCGGGCTCGAGGACACCGGTGGCGGTGCGGGCGGAGTGGATGACCCCGGCGACACCACCGGCGCCCTCCCGGCGGGTGACCTGTTCGGCGGTCTCGAGGGCCGCGTCGCGGGAGGCGGTCAGGGTCTTGACCGCGACGTCCCCCGCCCGGGCGCCGCGGCTGAGGAGCTCGTTCAGGGCGGGTGGGGTGGTGCGGACGGTGTCGAGGGCGCGGTCCAGGCCGCGTGCGGACCAGGTGACGGGTCCCTGGACCAGCCGCACCGCGGCGCCGGCGGCGGCCTGCAACGGGGTGCGGCGCAGCGCGGCGGGGCCACCGAGGGCGTCCTCGGCGAGCACGGTGGTCAACCAATCCACGGTGGCGGAGTGGGCGGCGATCAACCGGGACGCAAGGTTTTCGATGTCGCTCTCCCCGGCGGCGACGGCGAGGGCCTTGATGTAGCGGGCACGGTCGAGGAGCTGGTGTTCGAGGGCCAGATCGCCGAACAGCGCTTCGTCGAATGGTTGGGCCTGCTCGGTCAGGGCCTTGACCACGGCGGCGGCGCGGCCGAGGAACGGGCCGATCAGCTCGGGGACACCGCCGAGTTGGCGGATTGCGGCGTCGATGGCCTCGGCCCGGGAGCGGCCGTTGGCGGCGTTCTCCGACAGTTCTCGGCGTACCGCGTCGGTGCGGGCCTGGACGACGCGGGTTTCGGCGACCTGGATTTCGGTGTGGGTGAGATCGAGGACCGTGCGCAGCTGGGCAAGCAGGGTGGTCGTGTCGGGTGTGCTCATGCGGGTGTGCCCCTTCGGAGTTGATGGCATGGACGGTTGCACCCTGGCCGCGTACCCCGCCGAGGCCGACGGCAGCCCGGGCCGGGCCACTGTTCAACCGTTGTTAGCACCGCCGACCGAGCATGTTCAACCCGCGTCCGCACCATCGGTCGATTCCCGCGTCGGCAAAAACGAAAAGCGGGTGACACACCATTTCCGGCGCAACCCGGTCCCACGAGTAGGACGCTCGGGGTGGGCGACAGTTGACGCCCCGCCCAGGGCCAGCGCAGCACCGCAGCGGGTCCTCGGTCAACGTGGTCCTGATTATTCGACGGGCCTGGCGGGCAGTCTGGATTCATGAGCACGGCGCAGCAAGAACGGGAAGACAAGTACGACGTCGGCGCCGACTTCGCGGTACCGAACCTGGACGACCTCGTCCCACCGGGCGGCCGGGTCGACGAAGACACCGTCACCCTCGACAACCAATACTTCGACACCGCGGACCGAGACCTGCTCCGCCAGCACGTCACGTTGCGGCGCCGATCCGGGGACACCGACGAAGGCTGGCAGCTGAAGGTCCCCGACCGCAAGGCACGCACCGAAATCCGATTTCCGCTCACCGCGGACGACTCGATGCCCGATGAGCTGGCCGCCCTGGTCTCGGGGGTGGCCCTGGGCAAACCGGTGCACCCGGTGACGTCGATCTCGACCGTCCGGCTCCGCCGCCGGATGCTCGACCCGGACGGAAACCTGCTCACCGAGGTCGCCGACGACACGGTCCGGGCCACCGCGGCCGCCGCGGCGGCCGGGGACGGCGCGGTCGCCAGCGAGTGGCGCGAGGTGGAGGTCGAACTGGGCGAGAGAGGCGACGGGAAGCTGCTCGAGGCGATCGGTGAACGGTTGACCCGGGAAGACGCCCGCCCGTCCCGGTATCCGTCGAAACTGTCCCGGGCACTGAACCCGAACGGTCCGGGCACCGTCGACGACGACTCCGGCGCGGAGGTGGTTCGCGAGCTGTTGACCGGCTACCTCGACACCCAGGTGCAGGCGATCGTCGGCGGCGACGTGTGGCTGCGCCGCGGGTTGGACCCGATCCACGCCACCCGGGTCGGGATCCGGCGGTTCCGCAGCACCCTGCGGGTGTTCAAGAAGGTGCTGGACCCCGCCGCCCGGACCCGGCTCGACGAGGAACTGTCCTGGTACGCGGGGGTGCTCGGTGAGGTCCGGGACCGGCAGGTTCAGCGTGCCCGGTTCGCCGCCGCGGTCACCGACCTACCCGACGAGCTGGTACTCGGTCCGGTCGCCGCCCGGATCGAGAACGACCTGCTCGCCGAGCAACTCCGATACCGGGCCGAGGTCATGGAAACCGTCGACAGCGACCGGTACCGGGCGGTGCTCGCCGCGCTGGCGCGGTGGCGCACCGCACCGCCGCTGACCGAGGACGCCACCGCCGGGGCCCGGGTGCTGAAGAAGGCCGCCCGCAAGGCCCGCCGCAAGGCCGACAAGAGGTTGGTTGCCGCCGTCGAGGACGGCGACGACGAGGCCCTGCACCGCGCCCGGAAGGCCGCGTAGCGGGCCCGCTACGCCGCCGAGCTCACCCGCGGGCTGGTCGGGAAGAAGACGAGCAAGAAGAGGATCGCCGAATACAAGAAGATCCAGAAGGTTCTCGGGGAGCACCAGGACAGCGTGGTGGCCCTGGGCACCCTCCGCGACCTCGGTGCCCGCGCCGGGAGCACCGACGGCGAGAACGGATTCACCTTCGGGCTGCTCTACGGGCTCGAGCTGCAGGCCGCCCGCCGTGCCCGCGACGACGCCGCCCGGCTCGCCACCTGATCCGCGTTCCGCAGTGCGCACCGGCGAGGATGCGGTGGCCCGTCGTTTGCGGACCGACACACTCCGGTACCGGGCGTCGCCCGACCCGCGCCCGCCCATGCCCGGAGCCGACGACGGTGCATCACCGTCGGGGGGTCGCGGGCGGGCCATTCAGCCGGGCAGATCTCGCGCCTCGGCACGGAGGCCGCCCGGACAGGGATGTGAGAAACGGACATTTCGGGAACACCAGGTGGGCAGTGTCCAGTACCGGCCGGGCGGCAAGTACCTCGATCCAGGCCCATCCTGATCGCGGCACCTCGCGTCCCAGCCACGGGTGACCGATCCATACCGAGAACAGCGGGTGGGAGATGTCGGACGGCAGTGACGATCGGGCGCGGGACGACGACGAGTGGAACTATCGCGCCCGCCACGAGGCGGAAACCCAACGACTCGACCGAAACTGGGCGGCGCTGCTCCAGGAACTCCCCGTCGTGCGGACCGGCGTGCAACTGCTCACCGGGTACCTGCTGACGTTGCCGTTCCAGCAGCGATTCACGGACCTGACGGACTTCGCGAGGTCGGGACCTACCCCGTTACCGTCGCCCTGTCGGTCCTATCGACGATGCTGCTGACCCCGGGATGCCGTCACGTCAGCAGCGCGGTGACCCGCAGCGAGGTCCGTCACCATCCACGGCGGTAACACCGGTAGTGACACACGTCACACAGATCTGAGGTTGGCTGGTGTAACGCTTCCGGCCCTCCCCGACACCGTTCGAGTAGCCGCAGACGCTGGGCCCGCGGCACTCGAATGAGGACCACCCACCATGATCGCCACACAGCTTCACCCGATCACCCGCTCCGCCACCAGCACCTCCTCCTGGAAGCGACTGGCTGCCGTCGCCGCCGCGACCGTCGCACTCGGCCTCGTCCCAGTGGCCGCCGCCGCCGCCACCACCGCACCCTCGAACGCCGCGCAACCCGTCGCCGCAGCCGTCACCCACGACAGCCCGCTCGACCGCGACAACGACATCCAGCAGCAACGCCAGCACGACCGCCAACGTGACCAGCGGCAGGACCGTCGCGCCGAAACCATCGTCCTCGACGAGATTCTGGCCGGCTGGAACAGCGGCAGCTCCCAGCTGTAGCAGCCGCCTATCCCGGGGGTGCCAGCGGCGACCAGCTGCTCCCCCATCAGGGCCTGACGGCCTGACATCCGACGTCACCACTGTTTGAGAAACCGGCGAGAAGGCAACCATGAGCACCATCGACACCCGCACCACCGAGACGAACACCAGCACGGCAACAACATTCGGCAGAACCGTCGACCTGACCGGTGCGCTGATTCGCGCAGCGATCGCCCACGGCGAACACGAGAAGCGCACCGGTTCAGCGGACCCGAACTGGCCCCACTGGTACGCCGCCTACATGGTCGCCGAACAGGCGGGGACGGAGCCGCCCCGCTAACCGCCCTCGACACCACCCACCGATCAACCCGTCACCCCTGCACCACCCACCAAGGAGAACGTCATGTCCACGATCCACCTGCACCAGACCACCACCGCGACACCCGAACAATTCCTCGACGCACTCACCGACTTCGGGCCCGGCCGCGAGGCGGTCTTCGGCAACAGCGCCGACAACTACCTCCAGGTACACGAACTCGGCACCACTCAGGCCGACGTCACCGAGGGCTCGGGCGGGGCCTGGGAACGCCTGCGCTACGACTGGACCGACCCCCACCGCATCGTCATGACGACCACCGACTCCAACCTGTGGGGCGGCAACTCCGGCCACACCTACACCCTCACCCCGCGCCCCGACGGGACCACCGACGTCGACGCCGTCGTGGTCCGCGACGGCAAGAACCTCAAAGGACGAGCGCTCGGGGCCGTGCTCGGCGTCTTCGGCAGCCGCGTCCTGGGAAAGGCGTTCGACAAGACCGTCGCGGCCATCGAGGCCCGCAACCACACCCCGCGGACGGCGAACAACATTTAGACCCCACGGTCGCGCCGTCGAGCACCGCAACCACGGTGCCCGGCGGCGCCACCGTGTCCGACATTCCGTAGCAGTGGAGGTAGGTAGGCCGGCGACGTCCGCGTCGGGCCCACCGTCACGGTGTCGACGAGGGCGGTGTCTTCGCCGGCGTCCGGCGTCCCCGCACCGGCTTCGCCGCAGGGGTGGGAGTCTTTGCTTCGGCCGCGGTTCCGGGTCCGGTCGACGGCTCGCCGGTCCCTTGCTTATCCGGTCTGGTGCCGAGTTTGAGTTGATCGAGGACCAGCGCCGTCCCACCGACCGCGGCCACGATCGGCCACTGCACCACACCGGTCACCGCGACCGCACCCATGGTCAACACGGCCGCAGGCGTCGAATGACTTCCACGCCGGGCACCCTCCGCAGCCCCGACGGCCGCACCCTTCATGCTGCCGACCAGACCGCCGACCGCGGCCCCACCGACCGCGCCGAGGGTGGCCGTCGCAGCCTCACCCGCTCCGGTCACCGCCCGTGCCGTTCCGTTGACCAAGTTCATGACCTTTCGCCCCGCTCCACCATCGCCGAGATCGACGACGCCGCCGATCCTGTCCGACCGGAAGTACCCACCGATCGTCCGCCTGAACAGGTCGCGGGCCTGTCTGTCCGCCTCTCACTCCCCCGGGGATGTGACCGGCTTGGGCGCCAACTCCGGTTCCGCAGGGCGGCCGGAGCTGGGATCGATGGTGAGGTCCTCGGAGTCGGCGAAGATCAGGCGACCATCGTCGAGCGCGACCGCCCACCGATGCGCCGGCGCCCACTCGTAACCAGTGCCCCCGGATTCGGTCAGCACCGCGAAGTCCTCGACGACCTCACCGGTGACGTCCGCTTCAGCCCTCCTGCGGACCAACACCCGGGCACCGATCGTCAACTCCGGGCCGCGAACCAGCCTGCTACCGCTTCTGTGGGCCATCTGCTGCACCTCGTTTGCTCGGTGAACCCGGGGTTGGAGCATAAGCACCCTCACCTCCAGCAGGCGACCCGAAAACCCGGCCCCTCCGACCATCGCCGGTTACTCACCGGTACAACCGTTTTGGTTCGTCTCGCCGCTCTTGCCAGGTTCCCGGTGGTGGTGCACCATCACTTCCGTGCGCAGTCCACGCTGGCCCTCGACCGCCCCACCGCCGTGCGCCGGTGACCGGGTGCACGGTCACCGACAGCTGAGCGCACACACCCACCTGACCCTGGAACTGGTGCGGATCACGGCGTACCCGTCCGGGCTCCCGGTGCAGCTGGCCCTGACCGCGACCGGTCGACCGGCACGACGCGCCCTGCACCAGACCCGGCCGCTGACCGACCTCGCGGTCCCGTCGGGCCCGGTGGTCCTCTCTGAACGTGTGGGCCGGAACCGCCGACCTCGCGGTCGCGGACCCATACCTTGCCCCGCCCGGATCTGCAGGCCACCGCCACCGGCATCTGCACCTACCGCAGCGAGCCGCTGTATTGGCTGCCCGTCCCGCCACCGGTACGGACGGTGACCCTGACCGCCGAGCGGCCGCAGATCGGGTTACCCGCCAGCATGACCACCGTGAACCTGGCGGTGATCGCACCTCTATCGACACCCCGCCGCACCTGATTCACGATTCCGGTCACCGGCCGGACGGTCGCCTGATACCGCGCAGTTCCGGGGACTTGGCGATCAGTCGGGCCACCAGCTGATGCGCCTCGGCGACTTCTCAGCCGTGATCCTCAGAGGACCTGCCGTCAGTGTCACCCTGGTGCGAGTGTGCGAGTTTGCGAGTTGGAGTGCTGTCGGCGTCGTAGGACCGGGCCAGCGCCACCGGCGCAAAGCTGCTCCCTGATCACGTCCATCTCACGGCACTACATTCGAGGGCCCCTAACCGAACACCGACACTAGTCGGGATCGGAGAGCCTACTTGGCAACCACGCTGCCGCCTGCGAATCGCAGCGATACCCGACTCTTGCGCCGTAGACGCCCATAACTCTGTCACCGGGGTCGACGTTCAGGGACCGCCACTCCGCTACCGGGGTTTCTTCTCGGCGACCGCGGTCGCCGGGTGCACGGCGACCAGGCCGAGGCCTTGGCGTCGCTTGCAGAGCCGAGCCAGCTCCCGATACGCGGCCTTGCCGAGCAACTCGGTCAGCTCCGGCGCATACGACTGCCACACCGGTTTAGCGCCGACGTGCGCGTCCGGCGAGCCGGAGCAGTACCAGTCCAGATCCGCGCCGCCCTCACCCCACCCGCGCCGGTCGTACTCGCTGATCGTCGTCTTCAGGACCTGCTCGCCGTCGGGTCGCTCCACCCATTCCTGGGTGCGCCGGATCGGCAGCTGCCAGCACACGTCGGGTTTGACCTCGAGCGGCTCGATGCCGCGCTCGAGTGCCATCGAGTGCAGTGCGCACCCGATGCCACCCTCGAAGCCGGGACGGTTGAGGAAGATGCATGCACCCTTGTATCGGCGGGTCCGCAGCGCCGGCTCGTCGTCGAGCTCGTCCTCCTCGATGTACCCCTTCTTCCCGAGACCCTGCTTCATGAACTGCCAGTCCTCGGGTCTGAGCAGCTTCACCGACTCGTGCAACCTCGCGACATCCTCCTCGTCCGAGAAGAACGCGCCATGCGAGCAGCAACCGTCGTCGGGTCGACCCGCGATGATGCCCTGGCAGGCCGGGGTGCCGAACACGCAGGTCCAGTGCGAGAGCAGCCACGTCATGTCCGCGGCGATGAGATGCTCGGCGTCGTCGGGATCGAGGAACTCCACCCACTCCCGAGCGAAGTCGAGCCCAACCTCGGGGCTCGGCGTCATCTTGGGCGACGGCCCCGGAATACCTGCTGCCACAAACCCCCACGGTAGCCGCCCCACATAACAAACAAGGACTAATCCGATCCCCGTCCGAAAGCGAACGACGCCCGACCCGAATCTCGCCGACACCCCCATGAAGACCACCGCCGTGATTTCCGGTCGGTCACCCCCGGACCCGGTGCCTCGCAACGGAAGCAACGCTCATCGGCACGGACCAAGACGTCCGGCACCCGGTCAGCCCGCGAGGACCGTTTCAAGAGCCCGGCGGGGCGCGGCTACCCCATGTGGAAGCGCAGCTCCCGGTGTGGCCCGGTGCGAAATTCGCCGGACCTGTGGACGCAGGTCCGGGCTGTTCCACGTAGCCCGCGCTGCGCGGCCCACGCCTGCATGCGCTCCGAGATCACCCGGGGCCGCAACCGAGCGACGACCCATCCTCACCGAGGCGACTCATCGTTGCAGGCTCAGCGCCCCCACACGGAGACTGGAAGGGCGCCAGCTCTCCACCCCCGCGCAGGGCACTCGCCGAGGGAGTGATCAAACGGTGTTCGACAAATTCAGCGACCAAGCACGCCACGTCGTCGTGCTCGCCTCCGACGCGGCCCGCACCCACCACCACAACCACCTCGGCGAACACCTCCTCACCGGCATCCACGCCGCCGGCGGCCCCACCGGTGCCACCCTGGGGAATCACCGGCCCCCACCTCGACACCGCTCTCGACGAGATCCCCGCCTACCCGAACACCGACCCCGGATGTGCCGGTCCCCCCTCCACCCCGACCCTGAAAAAGACCCTCGCCCAAAGCCTGCGGGAAGCCTCCCTACTCGGACACGACACCATCGGCACCGAACACCCCCAACCCCACGAGTAGACCCGCACACCCCAGCGACATTCTTGTGGTCGGCCGCAGTCCCGGATCGGGGGGCAGCGCCTGCAGGAGGTCGGCGAACGGAACCTGCCGGCGGCGGTCACGCAGACGTGCGGGTGGCCTGCGCACCGCCCCATTCCACTCGGTGATGATCTCGCTGGTCGGGGAGTACGGGTCTCTGCTGCGCGTCCGCTCGGAGCCGACAACAACGAAGTGTCGTGCGGGTTCGAGTTGCTCACCGGCGCCGATCTCGGGTCCGAGCCCGTCTCACTGTCTGACGAGGCCCGCGGTTTCCGGATCCTGGTGCTCGCCGCAGTCGCCCAGGACCACCCCCGCCGCCGTGGGCGCCGGGGACCGATGTCCACGGGTACGGACTGCACCCACGGTCGGATCGCGGCCTCGTCGTCATGCCCCCGGCGTCCTCTCCTGTCCGGGCCCTGCCACCGACAAATCGCCAGCGCCCGACTTCCGTGCGCAGCCGGCGCATCCCGCCCTCGCCGAGGCACCGCTCCCCCAACCGGGAACCGGCGGTCCGTCACCGCCAGAACGGCCCGTGCGCGGCGGGGCCGGTACCGAGCCGGTAGACGACAGTGGGAACCGGAAAACTGTCCGGGCTCGATATTCGCGGTGCAGCAGGTCGGCGACGAGCTCGTCAGTTCGGTCGGCGATGTTCTCGGGTTGCGGGCGACGGCCGATCCCGAGCCCGGAAATGATCAGGACACGATCGCAGCGCGACCCTCGATTCCCAACGACCACCCGAAATAGTGGTTCCACGCGATCAGGATGTCGCGTCCGCTGTAGTGCCGGAACTGCCTCGACACCACGACCACCGCATCGAAACTGACCTCGTCCCATCGGCGGATCGTGTCGGCGTTTTAGTGCCCGCGCGACCGCGAACACGTATGCATTAACGTCGGGGCTTCGCCGACGCCGGCGCCGTGCTTCCTCGTGAGCGCTTTTCTCCGTCGCGGATCATCTACCTGTCCGCGGTGACGTCGAAACTACTCCGTCAGCGCTGGTCAAGATAGAGATCGTAAGCGATTCCGTCGCCGGGTCCAGCAGCTGGTGGAGGCGTACAAGTGTGAGTTCGGACCCGACCGGGCACGACCGAGAGGAACCCATTCCCAAGATTTCGGCGGAGGTGTCGTCGATGACAGCATTGCACAGTCAGACCACAACCAATCCCCGCGGTCCGGGAGCTCGTACCCGCGCCCTCGACACCGCCGAGGGGGTGCTCATCGGGATCCGCCGGATCGAGGCCGCAGACGCTTTCGACGAACTAGTGAATGCGGCCCGCCGTCACGGCTGTCCGTCTTCACCCTCGCCGAGGCCCTGGTCGCCCTCGCCAGCGGCAACGAGTTGCCCGAGCCCACCGCCGCCCGCGCGGCCCGCACCGAATGGGGCGCACTGTTCTGGCTGAACACCCGAACAGCACCGTTTCCGAGACATAAGCCCTCTGGGTTTCGATGGCCACGTCGGCGGATACTCTACTGACGCTACCTCCCGAGTTCGTTCGGACACACAGCGATTCGGGTGGTAGGGCCCACCAGCTGCGGTGACCGTTGGGCGCTCACTCCGGTTGGTGGGCCACCTCGCCCGCCGCAACCATCGCACACGCAAGAGACACAGCGTGGGGGTCGCAGGGAAGCAACGACCACCGTGCGTGGAACTCGAGCTGCACCAGCAGACCCGGCACCGTGACCGGTCAACGGAAGATCGTCCACACCGCGGCAGCGGCGAGCGCTACGACAACCATGACCATCACAACGTTGACAATATCTTCGTGGTCGGCGAGAAGTTGTTGCATGGCACGAGGTCTCCAGTTCCGGCGGCGATCAGAGCGAGTGAGGGCAAGCGCGAGCGCCGCACGGATCGCTGACCGTATGGACACATCGGCACCGACCATGGCGCACCAGGTTGGCCACGCGGCCGGGATCATGGACCCTGCGTTGGCCCCGAGCGCACCGGCCAGCATGGCGGCGCCGAGAGGAAACCGGCGGCGGTGAGGTCAATGCCACCCTCCCCACCGCCGGGGCGCCGCCGCGAGCACCCACAACGGCCACCGAGCGGAACGGTTGTCCACCGGGACACCTCCGTGGCACTCAGTGTAGAACCACCGAACCGACTTCGCCCCGTTGCCGGACCGCTGGGTGGCGGTGCCGAGTCAGCATTTCCGCGGACGCCGGAGCCGGGCGTCGTCGACCGCACTCCCCGTGTCGAGGGACTGAATCAAGCCAGATCGGTTGGCCCTGACCGGTTTCCGGAAGGGTGTCGATCGCATCCTTTGATTCCGCTGCGGTGTGTTCCCGCTTTGCTTCAGCTGGCGTGGGCGTGCCGCTGTGGGAGTTGGGTGAGTAGTTGCTCCCATTCGTCGAACCGGACGGCGTCCGGTGTCCGCCGACGGGTCGGGGATCCGGCGGCGAGGTCGACCAAATTCCGGGCGGCACCGAGGACGGTCAGGTGATGACGGCGGGAGACGTCGAGGAGTTCGTCGAATGCCTGGGCGTCGCTGCAGCCGCGGGCGGCCATCAGGATGCCCTTCGCGCTGGCGAGTAGTTCGCGACCGTCGGGGCGCCGGCGGGAAAGAAGGCGCGTCGGGCTCGGAACCGGGGTGGGGGGTGATTCTGCAATGTCCTCGATCATGTGATGTGTCCTTTGCTCTCGTGCATCGACCGGAACGTGCCGGTGTGCCGACAACCATCCCGACCGTGACGTGAATGTGAGCCACGTCACTGACGATGCGTGATCAGTTCTAGCACACCGGCAGCAACCAGCGATCTGCACAAACGTCCAGATACCGGTCGTCGCCCCGCACAAACCTTCGTGGTGGTCATGCGCAACGTGACGGCGTGCAGGTGGCGGGGCGTGGCGTCACCACTGGTCAGGTGGGTAGGGACGAGAGGAGAGTCAGCGCACCGAGGGCCAGTGTGACGATCAATCCCCCGGCGATGGCTCCGCCACTGTCGGCGCGGAGAACGAGGACCTCGCGGTCGCGGGGAACGGGGCGCGGAGGGTGTGCGGTCATCGGTTCTCCTTGACGGTCTGGCTCGTCGCAACGAATTTATCTATGTCGGCGCATATAGATTTTGTTGTACATGTCGGCAGTGAAAAACTCAAGCCGACATTGGTAACCGTGCGGCTCGCTCCTCAGCTCTGGCTGGAGACGTGCAGTGCCCATTCAGTCCAGTGCCGCGCTGTCGACACGCGCATCCCCACGCCCCGATGCTCCGGTGTCATTCGTTCGAATGACATGGGCGACCACGGGTCGCGAGTAGCACGCCCGGTAGGACTGGACACCCGGCTGCGGACCCAATCCCACCTGCTGCCGCAGAACGGGTCCCGGCCACCCACTGGGCTCGACCCCGGAAGGTCATATCACCTACCAGAGAACGACAATGGGAGACACGCACCACGCAACCGGACCGCGCTCACGACCACCCACCGACCGAAGCGGTTGAGTCCACAGCACATTCTGCCCCCGAGCGCATGTCGCGGCACCGGACCCTCTCATCTGACGGGTCCGAAGACCCAGAACTCACCGTCCGCGTCATCCCCAAGCAGCCGGACGAATTCACCTGCACCAGTTGCTTCCTCGTCCACCACCGCAGCCGCCTCGCCGACGCCGCGCAACAACTCTGCCGCGACTGCGCCTGAACACGGTCGGACCGACCGAGAAGCGCGGCCGCCCTCAGATTGGCCCGCATCGCACACCCTCGATCGCCGCCGCCACGGCCTGATTCGCCCTCCACGGACCTCCCTGCGGCCTCGCAGGCGACACGAGGTGGGGCGGGCGGGGCTCGAACCCGCGACCAACCGATTACGAGTCCACGGCTCTAACCGACCGAGCTACCGCCCCATCACTGCACTACCCCACTCTCGCGGGACCTGGCGACGGTATCTCCACACCGCCGACCGTCCCCGCTCACGCTCCGGGGGAAGGTCTTCACACGCGGCCAAAGAGCTGCCGCACCCCACCGTTGTCATCAACGGCATACAGCGCCATCCCCAACAGATCGAGAATCCGTTGTGGTGCCCGCACCGCCGCTTCCACCGATCGCGGCTCATCACGCACGACCAGAGCAAACGACACCGACTGATCCGGTTCGCTCGGCATCCGCCGCACGAGCTGCCCGATGGCGGTATCGACATCCAACCCCGGCGCGGAGCTCGCACCCTTGACCTCGACATAGAGCCGGCGTCCGTCCTTGTCGGCAACGATGTCGACGACATCCGTATCGGTGCGGACCGTCCACCCCTGAGACGATAACCACCCCGCGAAGTCCCGAGCCACGCGAGCCTCATCACGTCTCATACCCGACACGGTAAACCGGAAGCCTCAGTTCCGAACAACACCACAGCGCAAAACACATCCGGTGCGGCTATGCCACGACTGAGGCATACCCCGACCGATCATGCGGTGAGATCGACGTCCCCTTCAGGACCTCATCCACGTGATTCATGTAATCGACTGACTGCTAGCGCAATTCGTGTGCACGATGTTTGACGCCGACCAGAACTGGCCACGAAGCGGCTGCCGCCGATCATTCTCCCCGGTGACGGCCGGGTGTCCGCGCAGCCGAATCCGGGTTCGGGTTCGGGGCGGAACGGTAGGAGCCCGGATCGATGGTCAGGTCCTCGGTGTCGGCGAAGACCAGCCGCCCGTCGTCGAGCGCGACCGCCCACCGATGCACCGGCGCCCACTCATGCCCACCACCGCCCGGATCAGTCACCGCCGCGTAATCCTCGACAACCTCACCGGTGAGATCGACCCCGGAACTCCGGCGGACCAGCACCCGGACACCAACCGTCAACTCCGGGCCACCTACCGGCCGGTTGCCACTGTCTCGGGCCATGCTGACACACCTCTTCGCTCGGCGAAACTCCCGAAATCGAGCATAAGCACCACCCGACCCGGTACGCGACCCGACCACCATCCAAGATCGAGAACACCGCCGAAGCAGTCGGCTGTCATGGACCGCCGCCGCCCGACGGCAGCTCCGGGTCACCGAACTGTGGCGGATTCCCCCTTTTCGTCTGACCCTCGCTCGCCGCCACCCTCTTCGCCGGAGCCGCCGCAGCGGCTGCAGCGGTCGCCGCACATGCTTATCTGACTCTGCGGCTCATGGTGGCCGAGGCCAACCGGTGTGGTTGACCGCGTTCACGCCGGTAAAGCGGGCAATGCCATTTCCCGAGGTCACTTGCAGCGTGGGCGGTGCGGGAAGCCGCGCCTGCGCTATCGGGTGTGCACAGTGCCGCCGAGTCCAACGTGAAGCGGCGGGCACAGCGCGATCGACGGCAGGGAGGTGGGCACCGCCGGCCCCCACACGGAAAAGTCCATATAGGGGAATCCTCCGAGCAGATGGCACAACACCTCCACCTGATGGGATTTCACCGAACTCGGTGCACACGTCGACAGCCCGCCAATGACGAAACTCTGCCATGCGCATCCACTCGGGACGGGCGGTGCTGCGTGTGCGGGTGCTGCGGTTAGGGACATCGCTGCAGCCGCTGTTGCCGCCGCGGCGAGGGTGAGGCGCAGAAACCGAGACATGGGTCCTCCGGTGGTGCGGGCCCGACCCACCGTCCATTCTCGCAGGTCAGGTGTCACTGCCGCGGTCCATACGACGGATCTTCTCGCGGCGGGCAGGTTTGGCCAGCATGTGCTTACGGTTTTTCGGGCCGCGGAACATTTCGTCGAGCCTCCAGTTCTCGATGTTGCCGCGGAACCGGGGGATGCGTTTGGCCGCCAGATACACCAGCTCCTGGCGGTCCGAGCCGAGCCGGTCGGCGAGGGCGTCGACGTGCATGAGGAGTTCGTCGTCGAGGCGACATCGACCCGGACGGTGGGCGGTGGCGGTCACAGGTCGTGCACCGGCGCAACGATCTTTAGATCGCCCGCGAGGTCGCCAGGGTTGTCCAGGAGCCGGCGCACCGCGACGCGCATTAACGCTGAACTCAACCGTGCGCCTTGCCGGTACGGCATCCATAGCAGGTCGGCGGGTCCGATGGGGCTTGGTGCCGCGGCTCTCAGGTGCACTACGAGTGTGATCGAGCCGGCGAGGGTCGCTGTCCAGCCAGGGTCTCGTAGACCTGCTGTAGCCCGTCCCGGAAAGCGACGAATTCGCTCAGGATCAGTTCCGCGGTCAGATCACCGGTGAACCCCCACCCGGATCGCGATCGGCACCCTGGCGAACGCCGGAACAGCTCGTCAGGGCCGGGCATTTGCCCCGAGCGACAACGCGATGTGCTCGTTGGCCTCGCTCCCGATCACAATCACGTGTTCAACCCCTATTCAGTGGAAACCCGCACGCGGACATTCACGCAGGATGTCAAAGAGTTAACCAACGCTGGGGCGCTGTCGCCCATCCCGATGGGGTATCGGGGCGCCCCATCGGGGTGGGCGACAGTGACCCTCGGGTGCCTGTCCCGTCGTCCGTCGGGGCCGCAGGATAAGGCCTGTCATCCCATCCCGTACCCCCTGTTGGAGGCACTTCATGGCTCGAAACACCGGCGCCCGCATCGCGATCGGCGCCCTCGCGGCGCTGTCAATCTCCCTGGCCGCGACGACTGCCATCGTCCTCGCGGACGACGATCTGAGCGGCATTCCGCTTCCCGGCCGGGAACAGGGCACCACAGTGCAGGTCGTCCCTGGAAGCGCACCACAGACCGGCAGAGACATCGCGGACGCGCGGACGCAATTCCCCGGCAACTTTCCCGCTACCGTCGGGCCCGACGGTAGCGCGACTGCGGGAGGAGCCGTCGGGGCTGACCCGTCCGGTGACGGCGCCGCGAACCCCGGCTCAGCCCCTGCGAACCCGGGCACGATCGTCGGCCCGGCCCCCGCGGATCCCGGTTCGCCCCCATCCCCGCCGGTCGCCGATCCGCCGGTCGCGGAGCCACCCGTTGTCGATTCGCCGGTCGAAGAACCCCCCGTTGCCGATTCGCCGGTCGAAGAACCACCCGTTGCCGACCCGCCGGTCGAAGAACCACCCGTTGCCGACCCGCCGGTCGCAGAGCCGCCGGTGATCCGCGACCACCGCGACGAACCCGTCATCCGCGACCACCGCGACGAACCCGTCATCCGCGACCACCGCGACGAGCCCACGGGTCCGGTCGTCCGCGACCACCGCGACGAACCCGTCATCCGCGACCACCGCAATTAGTCCGAGGCGTTCCCCGAACTTGTGCGAACTTTCGCGTCTTCGAACGCATCTCACTAATAACAGCACGAATTCGACAGCCCGTTGAAGGAGCTCCCAACTATGTACCCGACATCGTCGCCCATGTCCGGCCAGTCGTTCCCCGCCCAGTCCATGCCGACCTATGGGGCGCCCCAGCCCGCGCCGCCAAAATCGAACGCCGGCTGGGCTGCCGCAGCCATCATCTTCTTCTGGCCGCTCGCGTTCGCCGCGTTCAACCACTCCTCCCGGGTGTATCCGCTGTGGGCGACCGGCGACTACCTGGGCGCGGCGCATGCCTCCCACCGGACGAAGCGCCTCGGCAAGACGGCCCTGTGGATCTTCATCATCCTCAACACGACGTTGATCGCGTTCTACGTCCTGACGATCGCGATGGTCGCGGGAGCCAACGACTACTCCAGCTACTAAGGAGCATTTGCGCTTTGTCCATGCCAGGAACGTTCACTACGCAGCGCGTGAGCCCGCCCATGCCGGTAGCACGGTGTGGGGGCGGTTGGCGGTGCCCGCTAAGGTCTACGCCGCGGTGATCGGTCGTCGGCGCACCGCTGTCCCAATAGGACTTGCCGTCCCAGTAGGACCTGCCGTTTCCCGAAGAGTGTTGGAATGGACAATGTCGGAAGACACCGAACGCCTGCGTCGCCGGCTGTTCGATTGCGGCGATCCGGAGCTGGGAGCCGCCCGCGCCCGTGAGCACATCCCGTCGGTCGAGGTCGAGATCTATCCGGGCATCGGGCACGACCTGTTGTGGGCGAATCCCGAGCAGGTGATTCCCCGCTTCCTCGACTTCACCGACAGCCACGATCCGGTCCGATCGTGAATCACGTGTCATAGGCCGATCGGTGTGCGATTCGGCTCTGCCGACTTCGCGCACCGGCGATGGTCCAGGCGTGCGCACGCTCGTGCCGGGTAATGAGCCAACGAGCGAGCGCGGACCTCGACCAGATCATCGCCGGTTGTTCACAACGGGTACCGGGCATTCCCCTCGCGATGACCGCCAACGCCGTCGGCCTCGAACATCGCGCACACCGGCTCGCCGATGCGGGACTGACCCGAGTCAACGTCTCACTCGATACCATCGACCGCGCGCACTTCGCGTCCTTCCCGCCGGGACCGACTGCCGTCGGTACTCACCGGAATCCGCGCCGCCGTCGCCGCCGGACTGGAACCGGTGAAGATCAACGTTGTACTCATGCCCGAAACCCTGAGCGGCGCCGGAGATCTGCTGCAGTGGCGCCTACATGAGGTTGTCGCCCTGCGATTCATCGAGAAATTGCCACGTCCCCACCGCCGCCCACAACCAGGACACCTGGTCATGACGCGGCACCTCCTATCATCTGATCTCTACGACGGAGGCGCCGGCCAGGGATGATCGGGGCTGATGATCTTCACGATCTCGGCGAAGAAGTTCCACACGCTTAGCGGGTCGACGTTCGTGTTGACCAGCATTACCACCGTCTTACCTTCGGGCGGAAGGTAATACGCGTAGGTCTGGTAGCCCGCGATATTTCCGTTGTGGCCGATCCAGCCGTTCTGGTACTCGACACCAAGTCCATACAGCGAACCCGCACCTTCCGACGGCGCCGGCTGAAACTGCTCCCGCTCGCGCTGAGTCGCCGGGGAGAGCAACGCGCCGGTCGCCAAGTCGCGCACCCACACACGCAGGTCGTCGAGGGTGGAAATCATGTTTCCCGCACCGAATCCCCACGACGGATTCCAGTCGGTCGCGTCCACCGATTCGCCGTCAGGTGTTTTCGTGTATCCGTGAGCGTGCGGCGACGGGAAGGCCGCATCGGTCGGGACCGAGGTGTGGCCGAGATTCTCGGGTCGCGTGATGTACTCGTCGATGTACGCGTTCAGCGGCTGGCCGGAGACCTTCTCGACCACGAGGCCGAGGAGCGCGGTATTGGTGTTGGAGTAGTCGAACTCGGTGCCCGGTGCGAACAGCGGTGGACGGCTGAAGCTGATCTCGAGCAGTTCCTGAGGCGTCCATTGGCGCTGCGGCTGACTCGGGAGCGCCGGGATCACCACCTCCGAGTAGTCCGGAAGCCCACTGCGCATGGCCGCCAACTGGCGGATGGTGATCGTGTCCCCGTTGGGGACGTCGGGCACATACCTGTCGATCGGATCATCGAGGCCGACCTTTCCCTGATCGACCAGTTGCAGCACGGCGGTGGTGGTGAAGGTCTTGGTTACGCTGCCGATGCGCATGAACAGGTCGGGTGCCATGGGGTCGCCGGAGGCCGTGTCGCCCACCCCGAACGCCTGGACGTAGGGTGCGGCCCCGTCCTGCCAGACACCGACGATGGCCCCGGGAATCGCGGCGTGCTCCATCGCCCCCGGAATCGTGGCGTCGAGCTGTGCGTCGGGCACGGCCGGTTGCACTGCCGACTCACCGCACCCCACGAGTCCGGTCATCGAGATCGCCAACACCGCGACGATTCGGCGTCCCGCGAATGTCTGTGACACCCCGCTCCCCAATCCAAGCCTCCACTGTCGTCTGATGGAAGCTTGCCTCATCTGCTTCGACTTGGATCGGTTTCCGGCGCCCGATTTGAGGCAAACGCCCCATGCGACGACATAAGCGGCCGACCGATGATCGGGGCATGACAAAGCGAGTTCAGGAATCACCGGTCATGACCGGATCGACCGTCGAATCACCGACCGTCGGGCGCGTCGACGCGGTCGACGTGAGCCGGCATGTCGGGGCACGGCAGATCCTTCAGGAGCTGTCGCTGTCGGTCGAGCCGGGCGAGTTGGTCGCCATCGCCGGCGGCAGTGGAGCAGGAAAGAGCACATTGCTGGAGATCCTCGCGGGACTGCAACCACCGTCCGCCGGGGAGGTCCGGCACGACGGCGTCGTTCGCGGTGCCCGAGTCAGCGCCGATTCGCGCATCGGCTACGTCCCCCAGGACGACATCATCCACCTCGAGATGCCCCTGCGCCGCACGCTGCGCTACGCCGCGCGGCTCCGGTTGCCCGCGGGCACATCGGCGGCCGAAGCGGACCGGATAGTCGAGGAGACCATGCAGGACCTCGACCTGGCCGATCGAGCCGAGGTGCCGGTCCGTGCGCTGTCCGGCGGCCAGCGCAAGCGGGCGAGTATCGCCGTGGAGCTACTGACCCGGCCACACCTCTTCTTCCTCGACGAACCCACCTCCGGGCTCGACCCGTCGACCGCAGCTGACGTGATGCGCCTACTGCGCCGACTCAGCCGGCGCGGGGTCACAGTCGTCCTCACGACGCACGAGCCGGCCGGCATCGATCGGTGCGACCGGGTGGTGTTCCTGGCTCGCGACGGCCACCTGGCCTTCACCGGCAGCCCGACCGAGGTTCGGCGCTACTTCGGTGTGGAGGACCTCGCCGACGTGTACGACCGGCTGGCTCGTGAGCACACCCCCCAGGTCTGGGCGGAGCGATTCGCGGACAGCGGCGGGACGTCGGAATCCCGGCCCGGCTCGGCGCTACCGCCCATCCCGCCCGTCCCCGCCACCCGGTCCGACGTGGGACGCACCGGCATGGTGCGGCAATGGTGGCTACTCACACAACGCAATGTCGATGTCCTCCTTCGCAACCGGCTGACCCTGGCGGTGCTGCTCGGCTCACCGGTGCTGGTCACGGCGATGATGGCGACGCTGTTCCAGCGCGGCGCGTTCGATCCGCATGGCGCGGCCGACCTCGGCCCCGCCCAGATCGTCTTCTGGATCGCATTCGCAGGCTTCTTCTTCGGCCTCACGTACGGCCTGCTCCAGATCGTCGGGGAGATGGCCGTCTTCCGGCAGGAGCGCCTGGCCGGGCTCAGTGTCGGCGCCTACGTGGCCTCCAAGATGACAGCGCTGCTTCCGGTGCTGGCTGGAGTGAGCGCGCTGCTGCTCGGTGTGCTGCGAGCGCTCGGTCGACTCCCCGCCGTCGGATGGGACGTGTCAGCCGTCCTGTTCGTGACGATCGTGATCGAGGCGACCTCGGCGCTGGCCCTCGGCTTGCTCGCCTCGGCCGCGGTCTCCAACGCCGCGCAGGCCGCCCTCGCCCTGCCGATGCTCTGCTTCCCTCAGGTTCTGTTCGGCGGAGCCATCGTCCCGGTTGACGAGATGGCCCTCCCGGGACGCCTGATGAGCCTCGGCCTGTCCAACCGCCACGCATTCGAAGCCTTGGGTCGCGACCTGGATCTCGACCGGTACAGCGCCACTCTGCCGGCCATGTCCGCGTACGGCGACACCTTCCGCGGAGGCACCGGTGCCAGTCTCATCGCGCTGGCCTCATTTGCCGTCGCTCTCATGCTGGCCACCGTGTGGGTACTGGACCGGCGGTCCCGGCCCGGCGCATCCCGTCGATGACCGCCCGCACGGCCGGTCCCGCCAGAAGGCGGATGCTTCACTTCCCCACGACCGCATTGACCGGGAAGCCCACCAGACCCCGGTCGATCGCGGCGAGACTGGCCTGCGTGCGGTTGTTCACCCCGAGCTTGGCGTAGACACGCTCGACGTGGTTGCGTGCCGTTTTCTCGGCGATGAACAGGTCGGCGGCGATTTCTCGGTTCGACCGGCCCTGCGCGACGAGGCGCAGGATCTCCACCTCGCGGTCGGTCAGCCCGGCGGGCCAGGGCGTCCGCCGCGACACCCGTTGCCCCGCCGCCGCCAGCACGGCCGCCACCGACTCGGCGTCGAGGCGTCCGGTGCGCGCCTCCTCTTTCAACCGATCGGCAGCGCCGCGAGGATCGAGCGCCGGCCGGTGCGGACGCGGCTCGAGCAGTCGCTGATAGGCATCCGCCGCGGCAAGCAGCCGATCCTGCGCGGTCAACTCCGCGCCGGCGATCCCCCGGGGAAAGCCGGACCCGTCGATCCGTTCCCGGTGCTTCATCGCGACGGACACCACCGACTCCAAGCCGTTGACTCGGCTCAGTATCCGGCCGGTCAGATCCGGATACATTCGCACCCGTTCCCATTCAGCCGTGGTGAGCGGACCCTTCTTCTCCCAGATCTGGTTGGACACCCCCATTTTGCCGAGGCTGTGCACGAGGCCTGCGCGGTAGAGATGAGTGATGTCCGACGGCGACATGCCCAGGTGCCGGGCCGCCCCGGCCACCAGATTCGCGACGCCACGCGAATGCCCCAGGGTGAACGGAGACTTGAGATCGACGAAATCAGCCATGGCCCCGAGTAACTCGTCGCTCTCCTCGGCCCTCAGGGTTCGGTCGCGATCCGGAGCCCGAGCCAACGCTGCGACCCAGACGTCCGTTTCGAACAACCCGTCCACGATCGCCGCCGCGTCACGTTCGAACACCTCCACCACTGCCGGGCTGAACTGACTGCCACGCCGGGAACGGAGAACGTCCTTCGCGTGCCCCAGCCCACCCGTCCGCAGGTGCACCTCGGCGACGTCCGCCACGTGGGAGATGTGGATCTCGACCGGGATACCCTCTCCGCGACAACCGTTGGGCAACCCCCGGCCGTCCCAACGCTCAAAGACGTAGGCGAGCGCCTTTCCGACCTGCCCGTCCAAGCCCATCCGATCGGACAGAACCCCGGCGGAACTGCAATGTGAATGGATCAGCGTGGCGACCTGGCTACGCGCTGCGACCAGAAAAACAGCGGCCCGGATGCCGCGCTCCCAGCCCGGCAGGCCGCGTCCCACGTGACTCGTCATCAGCCGCAGAAACGGCAGACCGGTCATGTCCACCGCGTAGGTGTCGGCCCGGAAGGCGATGTCGTCGCCGAAGAGCGCCGAGAGTTCGTGGGAGTCCGCGTGACAGCCGATCCACCCGACCAGATTGGCGTAGTACACGGTCGCTCGCTGCTGGGGGTCGAGTCCCATCCGCTCCGCTATCCGTGTCGCGATCAAGGACGACCGAAGCATGTGTTCCATCGGTTGACCCAGACCGAGATCGATCGCCAGCGATACCGCGGCCAGCAGTTCGGCTCTGCTCAGACCTTTTCCCGAGCCGGGCAGCGTCCCGTGCGGGTGCATCTTCCCATTGTCCACCTCAACGTGACCGGACCTGGAGGCAACCCGAGAAGACAGGTACCCACATACGCCGAACGCCCCATGCGCAAGCTCGCAGGTCAACCCACAATTGTGACCAACCCGATACGCCGACCCACAGCAAGGAGGCCGCCGGACAAAGCTTCCGACCCACAACTTCACTCGCAATCACGCAGGCAGCACACCCCGCGCAGACAGGCAACTTGCGCCCCCTTATGAGGGACCAGTGCTGCACCCCAAGGACGCACCGTCGACCGGTGCGTGTCGGGGGATGGCCCGCCCGTGCGAAGCACCCTCGCCCGGGCGGGCCGACTCCTGTCGGCCGATAGGAGCAACATTGTTGCCGAACGACGGCCCGACGACGCGGCCGCCTTCAGCCGTGGAACGAGCACAGCGGATCGCCCGACGCCCGATCGTTCGTCGCCGAAACTTTGTTCTCCCACGAGTCGATCAGCAGACAGCCCCACCACTTCAGACGCCGGTGGGGAGCCAGCTCCATCCCGGCTTTCTCACCTGCCCGCGGACGAGCTCGTAGGACGCGCCTACCTGAAGCAGTGTTGCCTCGGACAGTGGCCGTCCGATGAGTTGCATTCCGATCGGCAGCCCATCGGACGACACGCGGACCGGCACGGACAACGCCGGCAGACCGGTGAGGTTCGCCGGAGCCGAGAGACGGACGTAGGTGTCACTGATACCTTCACTGCTCCCGTCGGGCCAGTCGATGGTCTCCTGACCCGCCCGTGCGGCTACCGATGTCACAGTCGGTGCGGCGAGCACGTCGATGTCGTCGAACAAGTTCGCCCAGGCCTGGCGGATCAGCGCGCGGGACCGTTGCGCCCGGAGATAGTCGGTAGCAAGCAGGTGCTGCCCGGCTTCGAGGAGGAGACGGACGTCGTCCGAATACAGCTCGGGGTGGCTGTTCAGGGAATCCTGATGGTAGGTCGTGGCTTCCGGAACCATCAGACCCCATTGCGTGGCGTGCACGAGGTGGGTGAGCGGGACTTCCACCTCGACGAGCGTGGCACCGAGCCCGGCGAGTACGTCGATCGCCTCCAGAACGCGCGCTTGCACCTCGGGTTCGACGTTGTCGAAGTAGTAGTTCGTCGGAACGCCTACTCGGACGTTCGTCAAGTCCCTCCCGGAATCGGGAACGTAGCTCCCCTCGTTGTGCCGCAAGCTGGCGGGGTCTTTGTCGTCGTATCCGACGAGTGCATCGAGTGCGACCGCCGCGTCACGCACGGTGCCGGCGATCGGGCCGACGTGATCCAACGACCACGACAGTGGGGTGACGCCTGCGCGGGAGACCAAGCCGAATGTGGGCTTGAGCCCGACAACCCCACAGAGCGCGGACGGAATCCGGATCGAACCTCCGGTGTCACTGCCGAGCGCGATACCCACGATCCCCGCGCTGACCGCAATCGCAGATCCGCCGCTCGAGCCACCGGGCACGCGGTCGACAGCCCACGGATTCCTGCTCTGCGGTGTGATCGTTCCGAAGGCGAACTCGTGCGTGTGGGTTTTGCCCAGCGAGATCGCGCCTGCCGACTGCAACTTCCGCACTGCGGTCGCGTCGCGGTCGGGAACGTGAGTTGCCCGCACCGCAGAACTGGACGTGGTGAGAACACCGGCAGTATCGAAGAGATCTTTGATCGCGATCGGAATGCCGTGCAGCGGACCGCGATATCGGCCTGCGGCGATGTCCGATTCGGCGATCGCCGCCTCCTCCCGCGCCGCGCCGGCCGTCACAGTCACGAAGGCAGACAGGTGCGGATCGACGCGGTCGAGGTGATCGAGCGCGGAGTCGATCAGTTCGACCGGTGACAACTCTCGGCGGAAGATGGCGTCGGCAGCGGCGGTGAGGTCCAATTCATGCGGTTGCATCGGGTGTTCCGTTCTGCGGGTGGGTAAGCGCGACGAAGGAAAACGCCGGCGGAGTCTCCGCGTATTCGACGCCGTCGAGAGCGCTCAGGACACCGCGGATGCCCATGACGGTGGCCGCCACGGCTGCGGCGTGCTCGCGATTTCGGTGTCCGGAATGTGTGGTCACGGCGAAGTCCTTGGTTGTGGGTGAAATGCCTACGGGATCGCGGCGGCCGAAACGAGCACGAAACCTGTTGCGGTGCTGCGCACGCGTCCGGCGGTGGGGTGGGTGAAATGGCTACCGAGCAAGAGTGTTTCGGTGTCGGCGATAGTCGACAGGATCGTCTCTCGTGTGCGTTCCGACAGAGCCGGGTCGATGTCCACTCCGCAGCACAGGCGCGGGTGGGCGAGCTGGATGGGGTGGTGGAGGAAGTCCCCGGTCACCAGTGCGGTCTCGCCCGCGGAGCTGATCCGGACCGATACGTGCCCCGGGGTGTGCCCGGGAGTGGGGAGCAGTTCGACTCCGTCGGCGATCTCGACAGGTGTCTCGGCGTCGACGAGTTCGTATTGACCGGCCTGGCGGATCGGGGTGATCGAATCGGCGAACATTCGCTGCTGGTCTTCGCTCAACGCTGCCGCCGACCAGTAGTCCCATTCGGTGCGGGCGACGAGGTAGCGGGCATTCGGGAAGGTCGGCTCCCACACCCCCTCTCGCAAGGTGGTGTTCCACCCGACGTGATCGCGGTGGATGTGCGTGTTGATCACGAGGTCGACCGAATCCGGGTCGAACCCGGCGTCGCCCAGTCGCGGCAGGTAGTCGCCGTCGAGGTTGTTCCACGCCGGGTTGTCCCGGACCTTGCCGTTACCGACACCGGTGTCGATGACGATGCGGGTTCCGGCGATGTCCACGACGAAGCTATGCACCGACAGGCGGATGTCACCGCCGTCGTCGGTGGCCGACGGGTCCAGCCACGGTTGGCCGGCAACGAGTTCGGCTGTCGCGTCGGGCAGGAGCCAACGGCCTTGCCCTTCGAGTACGACTTCGTCGACGCGACCGATGGTCGCGTCCCCTACCGTCCAGTGCGCTGATGTTCCGGACACGATCAGCTCCCTACGCTCGTTGCGGCAGCCTGGCGGTCGATGGTGGCGTTCCGGTGCCAGGTTTCCGGCGCCGCGAGCAGATCAGCGAGTCGCTGTGCGCACACCGCCAACAGTTTCTCGCCCTTGTCGGCCGTGGCGAGTCGTGCGTCGCCGGCCACACCGGATTCGGTGATCTCCTCGAACGAGCGCCAGAGGTACACGGGGACGTTGTCGGATTGCAGTCCGCATTCGGGGCCGTGTGCGTCGGAGAGGCGGCCCAGGACCACGAGCTCGGGGTGCGCGGCGAGCATCATCGACGTCTCCCCCTCACACGCGTGCATCACGCCGCTCTGCCCCGCCAGGATGTGCGCGACGTCGTCCGCCGCCGCGGTCAGGTACGTCGTCACGGCGATAGTGACGGGCAGTTCCGCGGTCAGTTCGTTGACGATGGCATTGAGCGCCGAGATGTTCCCGCCGTGCCCGTTCACTATCGCGATCCGGGTGAACCCGGCGCGCATGATCGACCGGCAGACGTCCCGGAGCACGGCGTGGTAGGTGGGCAGGCTCAGAGTCAGCGTGCCGCCGAAACGCATGTGGTGTTCCGCCAGACCCCACCACAGTGTCGGTGCGACGACGACGGAAAGGCTCTCCGCCAGTTGGGCTGCGACTCTGTTCGCCGCCTCGGTGGCGAGCAGCGCGTCCACCCCGGTGGGCAGGTGCGGGCCGTGCTGCTCGATCGATCCGACCGGGAGCAGCACCAGACCGCCCAGTCCCGCCCGCTCTCGCAACTGCTCCGCGGTCATCTTCTCCCAGGAGTACTCCATGGCGCCCTCGTCCTCCATAACGCTGTCAAGCCTCGACCAAAGTTAGATTGGACTGTACAGTACACCCCTATCGGTAGCGGTCGCCAGAGCCCAGGCCGGCAATGGCCAATCGCTGACGTTTCGGCACGAACCCCATCGAGGAGCCATGGATACACATACCCCCAGCCCCGGCGTTCCCTTGACCATCGCCGCCCGGCTGAATCGCCTCCCGGTCACCCGGCGGCACAAGAAGATCATCGCCATCATTGCGTTGGGCAACTTCTTCGAGATCTACGAACTGTTCCTCGCCGGTGTACTGGCGGCCACCTTGAAGACCAAGTTCGCGCTCACCGGCTTCGACCTGTCGCTGGTGCTGGCCTCGGCGTTCGTCGGCGCCTTCGTCGGCGCCGTCCTGATCGGCCGGATCGCTGATCGTCTCGGCCGCCGGCGCGCGTACATGATCACCCTTGGCTTGTACTCGGTGTTCACGCTGTTAGCCGCCTTCTCCACCGATCTGTGGATGCTGGTGCTGTGTCGCTTCATCGCGGGCGTCGGACTCGGCGGCGAACTGCCCGTCACCGACTCCTTCCTCGGCGACATCCTGCCGTCGAAACGACGCGGCTACTTCGTGGCGTGGGCCTTCACGCTTTCGTACACTGCGGTCCCCGTCGTCGGGTTCGTCGGCATGATCGTTGTCGATGCCAGCCCGCTCGGGATCGACGGCTGGCGATGGATGTTCGCCCTGGGTGCGCTCGGCGCCCTGATCACCTTCGTCCTGCGGCGGCACCTACCCGAGTCGCCGCGCTGGCTCGAATCCGTCGGCCGGACAGACGAAGCCGAAGCCGTCACCCGCGAACTCGAGGATGCCGCACGTACGGAGGGCTGGGCCGCCCCGGCCGAGGACGAGGCAATCTCTCCCGTGAGCACCGGACCGGTGAGCGCGTCCGCGATGCTGCGGAAGCCGCT
Source organism: Rhodococcus sp. G6(2025) (assembly GCF_058628105.1). Classification (NCBI taxonomy): domain Bacteria; kingdom Bacillati; phylum Actinomycetota; class Actinomycetes; order Mycobacteriales; family Nocardiaceae; genus Rhodococcus; species Rhodococcus sp. G6(2025). The sequence goes on along the minus strand of NZ_CP179750.1, from coordinate 3,549,190 downwards.
GTTGCGCCGCACCATCACGATGGCGATCGTCTGGATTCTGGCCGTCGTCGGGTACCACGGATTCAGTAGCGTTGCGACGCTCGTATTGACGGGGAAGGGAATCAGTGTCACCAATTCCCTGCTGTATGTCTCGCTCGCCTTCGTCGGATACCCGGTCGGCTCACTGCTCTCGATGCTCGTCATGGACAGGTTCGAGCGCAAATGGCTTCTCGGTGGCTCGCTGATCGTGATGGCCGCGCTCGGCCTGGCCTACGGAAATGCCGTCACACCGGTGTGGATCGTGCTGTGGGGTTTCACGTTCACGGTGATCGCGAACCTGATGTCGAATGTCACCCACGTGTATCAGCTCGAGCAATACCCGACCGCCATCCGGACCACCGCCACGGGCCGGCTCTATTCACTGGGACGCCTGTCGACCGCCGCCGCGCCGCTCTATCTGATCCCCATGCTCGAACACAGCGGTGCCGGAGCGGTATTCACCCTCGTCGCCGCAGCCCTGGCGGTTGCTGCGGTCGTCACCGTGGGGTTCGGTGTTGCCACCACCGGGCGGACCCTCGAGGAGATCTCGCCCGGTGACGCGTCGGCGGCAGTTATCCCGCAGCGGGCGCGTACCGCGCCATGAAGGTGGCGACCGACTCCTCGACAATCTCGTCGGCGGGCGGGAGATCCGTGACGAACTCGACGATGCCCATGACCTGAGGCCACAACGTCACTTCCTGGAGTAGCCCGAAGAACTGGTGGGCGGCCAACTCGGTCGAGCGGCATTCGATGTGTCCGTCGGTGACCAATCGGTCGAGTTGGCCGACCAGCGCCTTCAGCAGAGGCTCCTTGCCGGCCCGGTAGAACTCCTCGGCTATCCACGGCAGCCGCCGAGATTCGGCCACCACCAGGCGGATGAAGCTCACTTGGTCGGTCTCGGCCACGAACGCGAGGATCGCCTGAGCGAAGCGCCTCAGTACTGCTTCCGCCGACTGCGGCGCACCGTCCACCAGATCGTCGATGCGCCCGGTCTGCAACAACTTCGACCAGTGCCGATCCAGCATCGAGCGGAAGACGGATTCCTTGCTGCCGAAGCGGTTGTACAACGTCTGCCGCGCCACTCCCGCCGACTTCGCGATCCGATCGAGGTTGACCCCCGCGTATCCGTCCCGCAAGAAAAGCGCCTGCGCGGCGTCGAGGATCTTGCCGGTCGTCTCGGGCTCGGCCGCCGCTGAACCCTCCACCGTATTTGCCACACTGCCCTCCGAACGTTCTGCTGCACAGCAACCTGCTGCGAAGTCAACCCCTCAGTGGTATGGACTGTACTGTACAAGCCACAGGAGGTTCGTTCCGCCGCGCAGGAACGGCGAGGGGCCGACCGAAATGGAGCGAGCCGCAGCAGAAGGCGGACTTTGGTGGGATGTGACAGCTTCACCAACTCCCCTCAGCGGCAGTCAGTGTGCTGTCACTCCCTCATTCGGACTGAACTGTGTTGCCGAGCGCGCAGTCAGATAGGGGGAAATCAATTCCTGGATGATCGCGTGATGCTCCGGATGACCCGAGTACGCGGCGAGTGCGTCCATCGAGTCGAAGACTGCCGCAATCGCGAAGTCGGCGTTGGATTCGTTGTGGCCCAGGTAGCACCACACCTGTACGACAGAATCCCAGAGCGCTGTCGTACAACTCGGTGAGACGCTTCTGCAGCTGCGGCAGAACATCGCCGGGAACGTCGGCGGACAGGCTCAAAGTGACGATGTGACAGACAGACATGTAATTCGTCCTACTCATTTCGCGATCGTGAGATCGGCGCGCTCGATCAACGCGGGCGCAACATCGGGCCCTGCGGAAAGGGTGCCGTCCTCGATTCTGGTCGCGATGTCGACGACCGCACTGTTGACAGGGGCTGTCCCGCCGAGTCGGCTTTGCTCACGTACCACGTGTCCGTTGAGCTCGTGCACTTCGCTGCGACGGCCTTTGAGCCAGTCCTGCAGCACGGTGGTCTTCTGTCCAGGGATCGAGTACACATCGTGCACCACGTCGAGCAGCGCAGCGGCGAACTGTTCCGGCCCGGTGAGATCGGATTCGATCATGCCGATGATCGGCCGCAGGCTGTGCCCGAGTTGCAACGCCGTTCGTACTGCTTCGTTGCCGGCCTCGACCATGAGGTCGCGCATGCCCGGAACCTGCACGGCTTCCATGACGGTCATGTTCAGCACGGCGGAGGTAACCAGTTCGGTGCAGTTCGCGACCAATTTCATCCACTTCGACGAGCGGATGTCGTCGGAGACCTCAGCGCGTCCTGCGTGGGTCAGGATTCCGGCGATATCGGCGGCACGTGCGTGGGCATGCGCCTCGACGCCACCGACCGCGAACCAGGACTGCTCGCGGGGGGTGTCCCGATTGACGATGCCTGGCTCGAACATGTTCGAGGCCACTTCGATGACACAGCCGAGCATGCGATGGGCGCCGAGGACATCGGCCATCGGGTCGATGGTCATGCCGTTCTGAATTCCGACGACGATGCCGTCGTCGGCGAGGACGGGTTTGATAAGTTCGCTGGCCCAGCGGGTGTCGTATGCCTTCATCAGGATCAGGACGACATCGAATGTGTCGCGGAAGGTGGCGACGTCGCAGAGGTTGAACGCGCGGACGGGCGTGAGTTCGGTGCCATTGTTCGATCAGGGTGACGTCGAGTCCGGCTCGGGTGAGGTCGGCGCCGATGGAGGCGCCGTTGGCTCCGCTGCCGAGTACGGCGATTTTTGGTGTCGGCCATTGCTACCTGTCTCTTCGTCACTGGGTCATCGAGTGGGTGCCGGCCATCAGTCCGGCGAGGTCGTCCGGGTTGATGAACGACGGCGGCGGGGGTGGCCCCCAGTTGAAGAGGCCTTTGGCTCCCTCGAGGATCTCGGGGGTCCACAGCTGTTCGTCGACGATGCAATCCATGTCGGAGAAGTACTCGCTGAAGTTGCCGGCGGGATCTTTGAGGTACCAGAAGAAGTTGCTACCGGCGTGGTGCCGGCCGAGCCCCCAGACGTGCCGTTCGGGATGGTCTTCGAGCATGAGGTGGGCACCGCGACCGATCTCGTCGATGTCGTCGACCTGCCATGAGGTGCGGTGAAGGTACGTGACCGGTGAGTTGAGGACCAGCAGGTTGTGGTGATCGTTCGAGCAGCGGAGGAAGGCGCCCTTGTCCTTGATGAAGTCGCTGGCGCGGATTTCATCTAGTTCGCACATGTCTGGGCACCCTACGGCGGAGCACCCGACGAAGAGATCTTCGTCAGATTCGGAATGTCCACGGACCGCTTCGTCGAGGCACTCTGGCGAATACTCGAGAATTGCGTTTTCGCACCCCCGTTCATCGACGAGCTCGCAGAGGTCTACCGACCCCCGCACAGCTGACGACCCACCAGTTCGTCGAGAAATCGTGCCCACCCACGATCGCCGCCCCTCGCGTGGAGGTTCCACGGCCCGATGTTGCCCCATTCGGGCACTACCCACCTCGCGCACTGGGTAGGGTCCGATTCCATGGCTGACCAGGGGAAGATCCGGACCGTGGTGTGGGGCACCGGGAATGTGGGGCGGGCCGCGATCCGCGCGATCGATGCACACCCCGGACTCGAGCTGACGGCGGTGATCGTGGCCAACCCGGAGAAGGTGGGACGCGATGCCGGCGACCTGGCCCGCCTGGGCCGCTCGCTGGGGGTGGCCGCAACGGACGACGCCGATGCCGTGCTCGCGACCTCACCGGGCGCTGTCGTCTACGCCGCGTCGGGCGAAATTCGCCCGGACGATGCGGCGGCGGACATCATCCGCGCACTCTCCGCCGGGGCCGTCGTCGTGACCCCGTCGATCTATGCGCTCTACGACCAGCGCAACGCGCCGGCCGAGTTGCGCGACCCGATCGAGGCGGCCGCGAAGTCCGGCGGCGGCGCCCTGTTCGTGTCGGGCGTGGATCCGGGATGGGGCAACGACGTCCTGCCGATCCTGATGACGGGCCTGGCCGGCACGATCGATCAGATCCGTTGCCAGGAGATCTTCGACTACACCACCTACGACCAGCACGATTCCGTGCGATACCTCGTCGGCATGGGCCAGCCGATGGACTACGAACCGCCGATGGTCGCGGCGACCGTGCCGACGATGGTGTGGGGCGGCCAAATTCGGCTCGTCGCCCGGGCCCTCGGTGTGGAGCTCGACGAGATCCGGGAGACGCTGCTGCGCCGGCCGCTGGACGAGACGATCACCACCGATCTCATGGGCGAGTTCGAGGCCGGCACCCAGGGGGCGCTGCGTTTCGAGGTGCAGGGCATCGTGGGCGGCGAGCCTCTGATCGCCATCGAGCACGTCACGCGGATCCACCCGTCGTGCGCCCCGGACTGGCCCGTGCCGCCGGACGGCGGGGACGGCGCGCACAAGGTGATCATCGAGGGCCGGCCGCGCATCGAGGTGAACGTGGAGGCCACCGACGAGGGCGGCAATCGAGCGGCTGGCGGCAACGCCACCGCGGTGGGGCGCCTGGTCAACGCGATCCCGTGGCTGAGGACGGCCGCGCCGGGGCTCTACGACGCCCTGGACGTCCCGCTCACCCCCGGTCACGGCAAGCTCGGCTGACACCACCCACATCAGTTAGCTCTTGCGCTAACCATTGTTGCTGTGAATACTTTGCCTTATGGCTCAGTATCCGGAGCAGCTGAACGGCATCTTCCAAGCGCTCGCCGACCCCACGCGGCGGGCCGTGCTGGGCCGCCTGAGCCGGGGCCCGGCGACGGTCAGCGAACTGGCGAAACCGTTCGACATGGCCCTGCCCTCCTTCATGAAGCACATCCACTTCCTCGAGGACAGCGGATGGATCCGGACGCACAAGGAGGGCCGCGTACGGACGTGCGCGATCGAGAAGGAACCGTTCACGGCCGTCGAGGCGTGGCTCGCGGAGCAACAGGAACTGTGGGAGAGCCGCACCGACCGACTCGAACAATTCGCCACCGAACACACCGTCACGACACCCGCAAAGGACACACCGCAATGACCGACACTGCGAGACCCGATCTCGACCTCACGATTTCGCGCATCATCCGGGCACCCCGTCCGGTCGTGTGGCGCGCCTGGACCGACCCCGCCAGCTTCGAGCAATGGTGGGTCCCCGCGCCGTCTCGGTGCCGGGTCGTCGACATGGAACTACGCCCGGGCGGGGCGTTCACGACCCAGATCAGTGAGGACGGGGGTGAATTCGCACCACACATCGGTGGCTGCTTCCTCGCCGTCGACGAACTCGAACGCATCGTGTTCACCAACTCGCTGGTCGGCGGCTGGCGACCCGCCGAACAGCCGTTCATGACCGCGATCATCACGTTGAACGACCATCCGACGGGCACGGAGTACGTCGCCCACGTGATGCACAAGGACAACGCCGACCGCAACACGCACGAGGAAATGGGCTTCTACGACGGCTGGGGCACCGTCACGGAGCAGCTCGCCAAAATGGCCGAGCGACAGGCGTAACGGAGGAGGCCGACAACGAACAGGTCATCGTGGCCACCGACAATGAGCTCGCAACCCACCTCGAGGAGCTGAAGAGACAGCCGGACACGGACATTCACCTGTCCGGAGGATCGTCCTTCGCGCGATCGGTCCTCGCGCTGGCTCTGGTGGACGAGTTCTACTTCTTCGTCTATCCGGTCGTGTCGCCGGGCGTTCCCTGGTTCTCGGAGACATCCGACCAGCGTGACCTCCGACTAGTGGGCACCGAGGCGTACGGCAACGGGGTGGTCGAAGTGCATTACGTGCCCAGGGAACGCGCCGACGCACCCAGGCCGGACAGCTTCACCGACATGCTCGCGTAACGCGGATCAGCCCACCGTCGCGAACTCCCCTGCCGCAGACCATCGTTGCCGCTCGGCGGCGAACGCGACGGCCTGCTCGGCCCGGAAGTCGCCGATCGATTCGGCGTTCGCCGTGAGGAACTGCTGGTGCTCGGCGAGCGAGAACGTGCCCTCGGTGATCTCGATACCGCCGCCGCGACCGGCTGCGACGTCGGATCGCAGGTCCATCAACTCGTCAGGTTCCACGGGGTACCAGGAGATCCGGTCGAAGAAGCGCAGCAGCCAGGGGGTACCGTCCTCGAACGGTCCCGACTTCTCGGGATGCCGATGGTTCCACACCTGGGTGGTTCGGCCGACGAACTGGTAGCCGCCCGGACCCTCCATTCCGTAGATGCACAGGTATGCCCCGCCGATACCGACCGCGTTCTCCGGCGTCCACGTGCGGGCCGGGTTGTATTTCGTCGTGACCAGCCGATGCCGCGGGTCGAGTGGTGTCGCGACGGGTGCGCCGAGGTAGACGTCGCCGAGCCCCAGCACCATGTATTCCGCTCCGAAGACGGTGTCGAAGACGTCGTCAACGCTGCCGAGCCCATTCATGCGGCGGATGAACTCGATGTTCCACGGGCACCACGGTGCGTCGGAACGGACACCGTGCATGTAGCGCTGGATCGCCTCACGCGTCGAGGGATCGTCCCACGACAGCGGCATCCGCACGGACCGGCTCGGCACCACGAGTTCGTTCGCCGCGGGTAGCGCGTCCTCCGCCTCGCCGAGCAGCCCCATGAGCTTCGGGATCGGCAGCACGTCGGGGTCGACCCGGACCTGCAGTGAGCGGATGCCCGGTGTCAGGTCGAGGAGCCCGGCCGGCTTCTCGATCTCGAGACGCTGGTGCAGCGCGTGGGCGCGGGCCCGTAGTGCGAGGTCGAGGGTCATGTCGCCGTACTCGACCAGGACGTTGTCGTCGCCGGAGCGCCGGTACGTCACGGCGGTCTCGCCGTCGCGCCGGGCGATCACGCCGTCGTCGCGATCGCCGGTGGTGGAGAAGACCGTCGAGTGCGCGGCCCGCCGTGCGGGACCCAGCGTCCGCGCGGACGCGGCCCGGTCGGCCTTGATCGGCACGAAACGCACCGTATCGCCGGGGGCCAGTTGTCCGAGCTTCCAGCGTTCCGCGGAGACGACCGTGACAGGGCACACGAACCCACCGAGGCTCGGTCCGTCCGGGCCCAGGAGGATCGGGGTGTCCCCCGTGAAGTCCAGGGCGCCGACCGAATACGCGTTGTCGTGGATGTTGGACGGATGCAGTCCCGCCTCGCCGCCGTCCGTGCGGGCCCAGTCGGGCTTGGGTCCGATCAACCGCACCCCGGTGCGGTCCGAGTTGAAGTGCACCTCGTAGTCGGTCCGGTACAGCGTGTCGATGTCGGCGCGGGTGAAGAACTCGGGTGCGCCGTGCGGGCCCTCGGTGACCGCGATCTCCCAGCGACTGCACAGGGCCGGAACGTATTCGGCGGGAACGGCGGCCGCGCGGGCGCCGGTGTGCTCGCCGACCGCGAGAACGTCGCCCTGCCGCAGCGTGCGGCCCTGATGTCCGCCGAACTTGCCGAGCGTGAACGTCGAGGCGCTGCCGAGGAAGTCGTCGACGTCGAGCCCGCCCTGGACGAGTACGTAGATGCGGAGGCCGGGTCCTGCCACCGCGCCGACGTCCAGGACCGCGCCTGCCGGAACCCGTACCGGACGCCACTGCGCCTGCAGCACTCCGTCGACGGTGACCGGGGCGGGCGCGCCCGTCACACACACCACCGTGTCCTCGTCGAACTGCAGTGCGGGACCGGACATGGCGCATTCGATTCCGGCGGCGCCCTCGTCGTTGCCGAGCGCGGTGTTGCCGAGCCGGAACGACAGGTCGTCCATCGGCCCCGACGGCGGCACACCGACGTGCCAGTACCCGGTCCGTCCAGGGAAGTCCTGCACCGTGGTGAGCATGCCGGGCCGGTGCACGGTGATCTTGGCGCTCATGCCTGCGCTCCCGTCGGCCGGGTCACGATCATCCGAACCGGGGTCGGGTCGAAACCGTTGCAGGGGTTGTTGATCTGCGGGCAATTGGACACCAGTACCAGAACGTCGCGCTCCGCGCGGAGTGCCAGGCGGCGGCCGGGTGCGGACAGGCCGTCGACGATTCCGAGCGTGCCGTCGGCGTCGACGGGAACGTTCATGAAGAAGTTGATGTTCGACACCAGGTCCCGCTTGCCGATCCCCCACCGGGATCCTTCGGCGAGGAAGTTCTCGACGCAGGCGTGCTGGTGCTTGGTGTGGTGGCCGTACCGCAGGGTGTTCGACTCCTGCGAGCAGGCGCCGCCCACCGTGTCGTGGGAACCGACCTCGTCGGCGACGAGCGTCATCAGCGCGTCGTGATCGTCGGTGCGGAGCACGCTCCCCGTGGTCAGGAACAGATTTCGCTGCGCCGACACCGTCGCGGCGGCCGAGTAGCGTTGCCGGTGATCGTCGGCCGCGTAGATCAGGGTGTCCACGGCCTGGTTGCCGCACAGATCGACGATGGTCAGGACGTCACCGGCCACGACGACGGTGGACCAGGGTCCGCGGGCGCCGACTTCCTCGTCCAGGATCACCGTTCCCGGTACCAGCGGTGCGGTCTCGATGGTGGTGGTCATGCCTGCTCCCGTCCCTGGCGCTGCGCTGCAGCCCAGACGTCTTCGGTGTTGAGGAAGGCGCGTCGGTACTCCGGATCGGCGTCGACGGGCTCGGCCACGTCGGCGCCGGTCCAGGCGAGCACTTCGAGCGCGGTCGTGTCGTACGTCGGCGAAGGATCGAGCGGGTGCGCCGTGTTGGCGATCAGGACGATCACCGGGAGGTGGATCACGAGGTCGATCGCGGTGTCCGCGCCGGCGGATCCGATGCTGCTCAGCGACCCGTCCTCCCCCACCCGCACCCCGTGGAAGAACGACAGCGAGGGCGGGAGGTCGCGCCGCTCGAGTCCGTGCTTCGCCGCCGCCACGGTGAAGAGTTCACGGCCGGCCGGGGACGCCGAATGCAGGCTGCCGTCACCGTATCTCGCGGTGTTCGAGGCGAGCGACGTGGTGCCACACAGGGCGTCGTGCCGCCCGGACCCGTCCGACACGAGCGTCGCGAGAACGCGCCCCTGATCGGAGAGCAGCGGATGCCCCGCCCCCAGGTACGCCTGCCACGGCACCTTCACGGTGTCGGCAACGTTGAGCCGCTCCCACGGCGCGTCCGCCCGGTACAGCAGAAGGTGGGCGCAGGCCCGGCCGTCGAGGTCACGCAGCCGCAGTCGCGTGCCGCGGCCCAGCACCTTCGTGGTGTACCGGCCACCGGGAACCGTCTCCGCCCACGTGAGCTGTGCCGGAGCGATGTCGGACGGTGGGGTGGGCCAGGACGACGCCGGGACCACCGGCATCGAGTCGGTGACCACTCCCGACTGGGCACGCGCGTGTTCCTTCGCGGCACTGGTGGTCGAGGTGTCCACTGAGGTCATGTCAGGCTCCGATCGTGACGGGGTTGGGGGTCGTGCGGCCGCGCGGGAAGCACGCGACTCCGAGCGCGACCACGGCGGCGACGGTGACGGGGGCGGCCCACCGCAGGAGGGGGTAGTCGCCGCTGGGGTCGAAGATCTCCGCGCGCGGCCAGGACAGGTTGACGACCATCAGCGCGCCGTAGCCGACGGCCAGGATATTGACGGGAAGGCCGAACCGTCCGAGCGAGTACAGCTTCCGTCCGTCCGCGTCGACCTGCGGTCCTCCGTGCGGCCAGCCTTTCAGCCTGCGCAGCAGGAGCGGCACCGTGACCATCAGGTAGGCGAGGTAGATCAGGATGATGCAGACACTCGAGAGGGTCGCGAAGATGGCGGAGTTCCCGACGTTGACAGCGAGGATGCCGATGCAGACCAGGCCGATCAGGACGGAGGGCGCGATGGGTGTTCCGGTGCGGGTGTTCACCGTCGACAGAATCTGCGAGGCGGGCAGCCGTCCGTCGCGTGCCATCGAGAACACCAGCCTGGACGCCGCCGTCTGGATGGCGAGCGTGCAGACGAACACGGCGATCGCGACGTCGACGAGCAGGAGTGTGCCCCAGGGCGAGCTGAGGATCGACGAGAGCACGTACGGCAGGCCCTCGGCGGCGAGCCGGCCGTCGGTCAGGCTCGGTGCGGCCATCAGCGCGCCGATGATCATCAGTCCACCGCCGAGCGCCGACACGGACAGCGCGAGGCGGATCGTGCGCGGCGCGACCCGGCGCGGGTTCCGCGTCTCCTCGGCGAGTTCGCCCGCGGAGCCGAATCCGACCATGACGTAGGCCGCCATCAGACCCGACACGATCCACGCCCATCCGTACCCGGGTGACGCCCCGGCGGTGCCGGTGTCGAACACGACCTCCGGTCCGCGCTGGGCGTGGGTGAGGAACATGCCGATCACCGCGATGACGCCGACGATCTCGCAGGTCACGCCGATGTTGTTGATCCTGGACATCCAGTTGACGCCGATGCAGTTGATGAACGTGGTCACCACGAGGAGGACGGAACCCAGCAGCACCGCGTTGGCGGCGCCACTCGCGGACGTCAGCGTGCTGTCCTCACCGATGATCTGAAATCCGCTCCACACATTCGGGAGCACGACCTGCAGCGCGATGGCCGCGGCGGATGCCGTCACCATCTGCGCGAGGATCATGAACCATCCGGCGAACCAGCCGACCACCTCGCCGCCCATCCGGCGTGACCACTGGTAGATCGCCCCCGAGATGGGGTACCTGGCGGCCAGTTCGGCGAAGTTGAGCGCCACCATGAACTGGCCGACGAACACCACCGGCCACGTCCAGAAGAAGGCGGGTCCGGCGAATCCGAATCCGAGCCCGAAGAGCTGGAAGATGGTGGTGAGGATGGAGACGAACGAGAAGCCGGCGGCGAACGACGCGAACTTACCCAGGGAACGGTGAAGTTGCTGCTCGTAGCCGAATTCGCCGAGGTCGCCCGTGTCGTCGACGCCGGTTCCGCCGGACGGGCGGGGAGGTGCGGCCGGCGCGGTCAGCACTTGCGCAGTCCTTGTGGGTGTACTCAAGGGCTTACTCCTTCGGCGAGAGCAATATCTGTCGCTCGATAGTTTTCTCGCGGAAGGGCCTCGATGGGTGACGCCCGCGTATCCAGATCGCCGCCGGCCGTAACAGCATCGTTGCCTACGTTTCGGGAGCGTGACGAAACCCTCACTGCGGGTGGAGACCGTCGATCCCGAGAGCGACCTGACATCATGGAGCGGTGACCACAGGGCCGGGACGACCCCGACTGACCAGTCAGCGCAGACCAGGGCAGACCACTCCCGAGGAGATACTCGACGCCGCCGGAGAGTTGTTCACCACCAAGGGTTTCGCGGCCACCTCGACCCGGCAGATCGCCGAGATGGTCGGTATCCGGCAGGCATCGCTCTACCACCACTTCCCCAACAAGGAGGAGATCCTGGTGGCGCTCCTCGAGGAGACGGTGTCCCCCGCGCTCGCCGCGGCGGGGCGGCTCGCCGACGCCGCCGCGCCCGCCACGGTGCGCCTGCACGCGCTGGCCACCTACGACGTCACGCAACTCACCGCCACCACATGGAACCTCGGTGCGCTGTATCTTCTTCCGGAACTGCTGACCGATCGATTCGAGCCGTTCCGCGCCCAGCGAGCCCTGCTGCGCCGGCACTACCGGCAGCTGGCGGACCAGGCCCTCACGGAAATCACCGACGATTCAGGTGACACCTCCCCCGCCCTGACCGACCTGCCGTTCCGAATAGTCGAGAGCGCCATCGCAACCCGCGCCGACATCGAACGCGGACTGCTTCCCGGGCCCGAGAACGAGGGTGCCGCCGGACTCCTCGCCGACGCCTGCCTCCGCGCCCTCGGATGGACGAAGCCGATGGACGAAATCCGGGCGAAGTCGCGGGCACTGCTCGCCGAGACGGCGGGCGGAACACCCCTTCGCCTCTAGCCGTGCACGTCGGGCCCGTGAGATAAAGTCTGGCGAACGCTTATCACTGGGGGGTTATCTTGAGCGATGTCTTTGTCGTCACGGACGGCATCAGGAATTACGGCGCCACCGCTGCGCAGGCCGCCGAACAGATCAGCAGCGCCGCCGCACTCGATCTCGGCGCGAATCTCGCGGCACTCGCGCCCGTGTTCGGCCCGATCGGCGCCGACTTCCTCGCGTCGTTCGCCGCCGCACAGGCAAATCACGCCAGGTCGGTCGCCGAACTCGCGTCTCACTACGCGCAGACCGCGATCGCGGCGCATGCCACCGCCGATTCCTACGACTCCGTCGACGGCGCCAACGGCGCTGCGCTCGGCGGCGTCCGCGACGGAATCGGGGGCCTCGCATGACGTCCCCCGAACCCGCCGGGCACCCTGTGGAGCACGGATCGATCCTCGACCTGATCCAGGGAACGCCCGTCGGCGACGCCCTCGCGACGCCACTGCCGAGCACTCCGCTCGAGGCCCTGCAGAACTCTCCGCTCGGCCCGTTCCTCGATGCGCCGCTCGGTGACCTGCCGCCGCTACCGGCCCTTCCGCCGCTGCCTCCACTGCCGCCGAACCCGGTGGAGGCGCTGCTGCAGGGGCACGGGCTGCCCGGACTGCCGGGTGTGGACGAATTGTTCAAGCCGCTCACCGATCTCGCCGGGAGTTTCGGCACCGGCACGTTCGGCTCGTTCGATCCGACGTCGCTGCTCGACATGTCCTCGGGCATGGTCGACCAGGCGATGTCGATGAGCCTGTCGGGGCTGAAGGTGCTCGACCAGATCTGGCAGAGCCAGGCAGCGCAGGCAGCGCAGTCGCAGGGCCTGCAGGCTCAGACGAGCGGCACGGAACTGAGCGAACGCGGCACGGAGATCTCGGCGACCACGCAGACCGCCGCTGCGTCCGTGGCGCGGGGCAACGCGAACCTCATGACGATTTCGGAATCGTTCGCGGCCACCGCGGTCGCTGCCGCGCCGATGGTGATGACGCCGCCCGGGCAGGCGATGCTGCTCGCGTCCGCCGCCGAGCACCTGAAGGCGGCCATCGGGGTCGTGACGCAGACGCGCACCGAACTCAACGAACAGACCCTCACGATGAACGGTCTGGCCGCGCCGGTTCCGGTACCGCCGCCCCCGGCGCCCGGAGCCGTGTCGGGAGCCGCACCGGCGTCACCGTTCGCCATCGCGTCCACCGTGATCGAGGGTGTGGGCAAACCAATGATCTCCACCGTCACCGACAGTGTCGGCGACCTGGTGTCGGCGAGCACCCAGGCGGCGAGCGTCTCCTCGTCCGATCTGCCTGCCGACGCCCTGTCGGCGAAATCCGCCGTCACCCCCGCACACGGGGCGTCGGGCGGAGTTCCGGGTGCAGTGGGCATCGCCGGCGGCGCGGGCATCGGCATGTACGGCGGCGGCGCGGGCGGAAGCGTCTCCGCGGGTAGCGGTTCCGTACCCCGCGGAACGGTCACCGGGCCGGTGGTTCCCCCGGCGACACCGGGGACCACTCCCACACCCGGCGCCGCTCCGGCCGCTGCCTCGTCCCCTCTCGCACCCGGCGGAGCCATGGGCGGGATGGGCGGTGCCGGGATGGCGGGTGCCGGGATGGCGGGTGCCGGGCGCGGCGGCGACGACCAGCTGAGCGGCCGGTCCACACCGAGCTACCTCGTCAACGCCGGCGAGAACAACGCGTTCGCCGGCGACCTCCCGATGGTCGCGCCCGCCGTGATCGGCGGCGAGGATCTCGACGACACTCCGTTCGGCGACCAGAGCTGATCGCTCAGTCGAGGAGCGCTGCCACCTCGTGATCGGTGAGCGTGGTGGTGGGCACGCGGCCTTCCGAACGCACCAGTTCCACGGCCCGGAACAGGGGGCGTTCGGGAAGGGCCGCGCCGCGGGCCTCCGCACGTAGCTGCTCGATGAGCACCGACGCGATCGCGGCCGCCGGCACCAGTTCGCTCGTCGTCAGGGCGTCGGCCAGCCTCCGGAGCCCGAGGATCTCGAGTTCACGGCCGCCGTCGGTCGTGTAGAGGGCGAGCGGTATCGCGAGGCTCCCGTCGGGGTCCGTGATCCGGACGCTCACCTCGCTGACGCGAGCCGAACGGACCACCAATTCCGCCGCGACCGCCCTTGTGACGTCGACGTGCCTGCTGCGCAGTCCCCCCGTCGACCGGATTCGCCCGGTCTGCAGTGCGATTCGTCGCCGCAACGTGAGGAGCGCGGAGGCGGCGGTCGGGACCGCGATCACGGCCCCGACCGTCACACCGACCCACACGGGACCGAAGAACCCGACGATGACGCCGACCACCACACCGATCAGCACGGCGATCGCCGCGACCCGCTTGAGCCGCGGTGCGATCAACTCGATCGGAACGAGGTCGAGTGACACCGGCGCGGTGTCGTCACGCGCCAAGGATGGCTCCGACGCGTGCGACGACATCCGCCGAGGAGACCGATTCCTGGTCTCCGGTGGCGAGATTCTTGATTCCCACCGTCCCGTCGGCGATGTCGCGGTCGCCGAGCACGAGTGCCAGCGCGGCGCCGGATCGGTCCGCGGCCTTCATCGCGCCCTTCACCCCGCGGTTGCCGTACGCGAGGTCGACTCGAATCCCCTGGGCGCGCAACTGCTGAGCGATCACCACCAGCTTCGCCTTCGCCTCGTCGCCCAGCGGAACGCCGAAGACCTCACAGCGCGCAGTCGAGCCTGCGGTCTTGCCCTCGGCAGCGAGCGCCAGGACGGTCCGGTCGACGCCGAGCCCGAAACCGATGCCGGACAACGGCTGACCGCCGAGCTGCGCCATCAGACCGTCGTATCGTCCGCCGCCGCCGATACCCGACTGGGCGCCGAGACCGTCGTGGACGAATTCGAACGTCGTCTTCGTGTAGTAGTCGAGGCCGCGGACCATTCGCGGGTTCACCACGTACGGCACACCCAGTGCGTCGAGGTGTGCGAGGACCTCGTCGAAGTGCGCCTTCGCCGTGTCCGAGAGGTGGTCGAGCATGAGCGGTGCGTCCGCCGTCATCTCGCGCACCTCCTTGCGCTTGTCGTCGAGAACCCGCAGCGGGTTGATCTCCGCCCGCCGGCGCGTCTCTTCGTCGAGGGGAAGGGCGAACAAGAACTCCTGCAACCGTTCCCGGTACTGCGGCCGGCACGTGTCGTCACCGAGGGAGGTGATCTCCAACCGGAACCCGTCGAGGCCGAGGCCGCGGAACCCGGCGTCGGCGATGGCGATGACCTCGGCGTCGAGGGCGGGGTCGTCGACGCCGATGGCCTCCACCCCGACCTGCTGCAGCTGGCGGTAACGACCGGCCTGCGGTCGCTCGTAGCGGAAGAACGGTCCGGCGTAGCTCAGTTTCACCGGCAACTGGCCGCGGTCCAGTCCGTGTTCGATCACGGCCCGCATGACGCCCGCCGTGCCCTCGGGCCGCAGGGTCACCGAACGATCACCGCGGTCGGCGAACGTGTACATCTCCTTGCTGACGACGTCGGTGGACTCGCCGACACCGCGGGCGAACAGCCCGGTGTCCTCGAAGATGGGAAGTTCGATGTGGCCGTATCCGGCCAGTCGCGCAGCGCGCGTGAGTCCGTCACGGACCGCGACGAACTCGGACGACTGCGGCGGGACGTAATCGGGGACGCCCTTGGGGGCGGAGAAGGTGCTGGCTTTGCTCACTGTCGTTACTTTTCCTTATTTCGATCCCGAGAGTCCAACGAGGAACGGGTTCGACCCACGTTCGGCGCCGACGGTGCTCGACCCGCCGTGCCCGGGGAGGACCGCCGTGTCGTCGGCGAGGATCAGAAGCTTGTCGGCGATGGACTGCAACAGCTGTTCGTGGTTGCCGCCGGGTAGGTCGCTGCGACCGATCGACCCCTGGAACAGGGTGTCACCGGTGAGGGCGATCTCGACGGGACCGTTCTCGGTGGCGACCCGGGTCCGGAAGACCACGGACCCCTGTGTGTGGCCCGGGGTGTGGTCGACGGCGAACGACATCCCGGCCTGCTCGATCACGTCGCCGTCGGCCAGCGCGATCACCTCGCCGGGCTCGACGAACGTCATGCCCTCGATGAACGGCTTCATCGTCGGGCCGATGCCGCGGCCGGGATCCGACAGCATGTACCGGTCCTCGGGATGGATGTACGCGGGGATCCCGAACTTCTCGCAGACGTCGTAGGCGTTCCAGACGTGGTCGAGGTGACCGTGGGTCAGGAGCACCGCGGTCGGCGTGAGATTCGACTGGTCCAGGAACTCGAACAGCGGTTCGGCGGCGTCCTGTCCTGGGTCGACGACGACGCATTCCTGGGCATCATCCTGCGCGAGGATGTAGCAGTTGGTCTGAAACATCCCGGCCGGGAATCCTGTGACGAGCACCTGTGAGGCTCCTGTTCGAGTGGACATTGCAGTCGCTACAGCCTAAGCCGCCGCCCCGCCAGGATGTTCTCAGGTTCGGATGGCAGACTCTGGAGGTCGTGTGCCGGGGGTAGTTCGCACCGACCAACTGCTATATCGACCGACTGCCAGACAGACCGATACGGGAGGACCACCGCAGTGCCGAGCAACGAGCAGCGCCGGGAAGCAGCCAAACGAAAGCTCGAGCGTCAGCTCGAACGCCGCGCCGACAGAGCACGCAAGCGTAAGCAGCTGACGATCGCCGGTTCGGTGCTCGGTGTCGTGCTCGTGGTGGCGGCGGCCGCCGTCGTCTTCGCCCTCACCAGCGGCGACGACGACGCGACGGAAGCGTCGGCGGCCGAGTCGGTGTCGGCGTCGCCGCAGTCGCCCGGTGTGATGCCGGCGGGCCGGTCCGAACCGCTGCCCGAGAAGGTGTCCTGCACGTACACCCCCAGCACTCAGCCGCCGGCGAAGCAGGTGAACCCGCCGCGCACCGACGACATCGACACCACGCTCCAGGAAGTCAGCGTCAGCATGCAGACGACGCAGGGCAACATCGGCCTGATCCTGGACAACGCCGACTCCCCGTGCACCGTCAACAACTTCCTGAGCCTGGCGAGCCAGAACTACTTCGACAACACCCCATGCCACCGGCTGGTCACGTCCGAGGGGTTGAAGGTCCTGCAGTGCGGTGATCCCACGGGCGCAGGCACCGGCGGCCCCGGTTACGGATTCGCGAACGAATTCCCCACCGACCAGTACGAGGCGTCGGATCCGTCGCTGCAGGTGCCGGTGACATACCCGCGCGGCACCATCGCGATGGCCAACAGCGGCCAGCCCGACAGCAACGGCAGCCAGTTCTTCCTCGTCTATGCCGATTCGCAGCTGCCCCCGCAGTACACCGCGTTCGGGAAGGTCGACGAGACGGGCCTGGCGACCATCGAGAAGGTGGCGGCGGCCGGCGACGACGGATCGATGCAGGCGGGCGGCGGCAAGCCCAACCTGCCAATCGACATCACATCCGTCCGGATGGACTGAGGTCTCGTGTGAGGATGGACCGATGAAACGCACCTCGATCCTCGTCGCAGGCGTGAGCCTCGCGGTCCTCCTCGCCGGCTGTTCGGATTCGTCCGACTCCGGCGGCTCGTCGACCGGCACCTCGTCGAAGGCGGCCCCCACGAGCGCGGCGGAACAGTCGCTCGATCTGTCCAAATTCGGCACGCTGCCGCCGGTCCCCGCACCGGCCGCGGCGACCGTGGACTGCACCTATCCGGCAGGGCAGCCCGCTGCCAAGGACGTCACCCCACCGCCCACGTCCGGGGTCTCCACCGAGGGCACCGTCCCGGTCGACCTCCAGACGAGCGCCGGACCGATCGGCCTGGTCCTCGACCGCGCCGAGGCCCCGTGCACGGTCAACAGCTTCACGAGCCTGGCCCAGCAGGGCTACTTCGACGACACACCCTGCCACCGGCTGACGACGGAGCTGGGTCTGCAGGTCCTGCAGTGCGGCGATCCCAGCGGGAAGGGCACCGGCGGACCGGGCTACGGCTTCACCACCGAGTACCCGGAAACTGCGTTCGCGCCGAACGATCCGGCACTCGCGAATCCGGTGGTCTACCCGCGCGGCACGGTCGCGATGGCGAACAGCGGGACACCTGGCAGTAACGGCAGCCAGTTCTTCCTCGTGTACGCCGACTCGGTGCTCCCGCCCAACTACACCGTGTTCGGGACGATCTCCGAGGAGGGCCTCGCGACCGTCGAGAAGATCGCGGCGGACGGCGACGACGGATCCATGTCCGCGGGGGGCGGCAAGCCCAACACCTCGGTGCAGATCGAGACCGCGAAGGTCGGCTGACCTCACTCCCGCGGCTATACGAACGGGACGGTCGTTCGAACAGATCGAACGACCGTCCCGTTCGTCGGTGCTACGCGGCGGACGTCACCCGGTACACGTCGTACACACCCTCGACGTTGCGGACCACGTTCAGCACGTGCCCGAGGTGCTTCGGGTCGCCCATCTCGAACGTGAACTTGCTGATCGCCACCCGGTCACCGGACGTCGTCACGGACGCCGACAGGATGTTGACCTTCTCGTCCGCGAGCGCCTTCGTCACGTCCGACAGCAGCCGGTGCCGATCGAGCGCCTCGATCTGGATGGCCACCAGGAACACCGACGACGGCGACGGCGCCCACTTGACCTCGATGATGCGCTCGGACTGCTCCTGCAGGGAGCCCGCGTTGGTGCAGTCGGTGCGGTGCACGCTGACCGCGCCGCCCCGGGTCACGAAGCCCATGATCTCGTCGCCGGGAACGGGTGTGCAGCATTTGGCCAGCTTGGCGACCGTGCCCTCCGCGCCGGGAACGAGCACACCTGCGTCGCCGGTGCTCCTCGGCCGCATCGGCATCGTGGACGGAGTCGACCGCTCGGCCAGCTCCTCCTCGACGTCGCCGACGCCGCCCAGATGTGCCACCAGACGCTGGACGACGTGCTGCGCCGACACGTGGCTCTCGCCGACGGCCGTGTACAGCATCGACACGTCGGTGTAGTGCAGTTCGTGCGCGATGGACGCCATCGATTCGGCGTTCATCAGGCGCTGCAGCGGCAGGCCGACCCGGCGCACCTCCTTCGCGATGGCGTCCTTGCCCGTCTCGAGCGCCTCTTCACGGCGTTCCTTGGCGAACCATTGCCGGATCTTCGTCTTGGCGCGCGGGGAGACGACGAACGTCTGCCAGTCGCGGCTCGGGCCGGCGTTGACGGCCTTGGAGGTGAAGACCTCCACCACCTCGCCGTTCTCGAGCTTGCGTTCGAGCGCCACCAGCCTGCCGTTGACCCGGGCGCCGATACATCGGTGCCCGACCTCCGTGTGCACGGCGTACGCGAAGTCGACGGGTGTCGACCCGGCGGGCAGCGTCACCACGTCGCCCTTGGGGGTGAAGACGAAGATCTCCTTGACCGCGAGGTCGTAGCGGAGCGACTCGAGGAACTCCCCCGGGTCGGCGGCCTCACGCTGCCAGTCGAGGAGCTGACGCATCCACGCCATGTCGTCGACCTCGGCGACGTCACCGGAGTGCCTGCCCTTGGTCTCCTTGTACCGCCAGTGCGCGGCGATACCGAACTCGGCGGTCCGGTGCATGTCGTGGGTGCGGATCTGCACCTCGAGGGGTTTGCCCTCCGGTCCGACCACGGTGGTGTGCAGCGACTGGTACACGCCGTAACGCGGCTGCGCGATGTAGTCCTTGAACCGGCCCGCCATCGGCTGCCACAGCGAGTGGACGACGCCGACGGCCGCGTAACAGTCCCGGACCTCGTCGCACAAAATCCGCACGCCGACCAGGTCGTGGATGTCGTCGAAGTCGCGGCCCTTGACGATCATCTTCTGGTAGATCGACCAGTAGTGCTTGGGTCTGCCCTCGACGACGGCGTTGATGCGGGACGCCGTCAGGGTCGCGTTGATCTCGGCACGCACCTTCGCGAGGTAGGTGTCGCGGGACGGCGCCCGGTCGGCGACGAGCCGCACGATCTCGTCGTACTTCTTGGGATGCAGGATCGCGAAGGACAGGTCCTCGAGTTCCCACTTCACGGTCGCCATGCCCAGCCGGTGGGCCAGGGGCGCGATCACCTCGAGGGTTTCGCGGGCCTTGCGGGCCTGCTTCTCGGGCGGCAGGAACCGCATGGTCCGCATGTTGTGGAGCCGGTCGGCCACCTTGATCACCAGTACGCGGGGGTCGCGGGCCATCGCGATGATCATCTTGCGGATGGTCTCGCCCTCGGCGGCGTTGCCGAGGACCACCTTGTCGAGTTTGGTGACGCCGTCGACGAGGTGGGCTACCTCTTCGCCGAACTCGTCGGTCAACTGCTCGAGGGAGTACCCGGTGTCTTCGACGGTGTCGTGGAGCAGGGCCGCCACGAGCGTGGTCGTGTCCATTCCCAGTTCCGCGAGGATGCTGGCGACGGCGAGCGGATGCGTGATGTACGGGTCGCCCGACTTGCGGCGCTGGCTGGCGTGCCGCTCCTCCGCGACGTCGTAGGCGCGCTGCAGAAGCGCCAGGTCCGCCTTGGGATACAGCTCGCGATGCAGGCTGACGAGGGGTTCGAGAACCGGCCGGATGGTCGTGTTCCGCTGACCCGTGATGCGCCGGGCGAGTCGCGCTCGTACCCGGCGCGATGCGGACGCCGGAACGGCGAATCCCTGTGCTCCACGGTTGTTACCGGAAGCCGGGTTCGCTGCAGGTGACTCGGCATCGGATTGCGCAGACGAGGTTGATCCCGTGTTCTGCGACCGATCAAGATTCGAAGTCATGCCGTCACCTCCTACCACTGAAATGGCTCGGGCCGTGCGGCCCTGGTTGGTCTCGGGCATGCGCCCCGGTGGCCGTGACGACCACCAGGCACAACTTTAGTACTCAGACCGTGACGAGGGACGTGAGCGGGTACTTTCCGAGCCGCTCTCGGCCGCCCAGCGCGGCGATCTCCAGGACCACGGCGACACCGATCACCCGGGCACCTGCGGATTCCACCAGTCGCGCCGTGGCGTCGAGGGTTCCACCGGTGGCCAGGACGTCGTCGACGACGAGCACGGAGCGCCCGTCCAGACCGATCGAGCCGGCCGGAATCTCCAGCGTGGCCGTTCCGTACTCGAGGGTGTACGACTGCGACAGCACCGGCGGCGGCAATTTGCCCGACTTCCGCACGGCCACCACACCGGAGCCCAGTTCCCGGGCGACGCCGCCACCGAGGAGGAACCCTCGTGCGTCGACGGCGGCAATCACATCCGCCTCCGGGGCGCAGGCGGCGAGCGCGTCGACGACGACACGGAAACCGTCCGCGTCGGAGAAGACCGGCGTCAGGTCGGCGAACCGCACCCCGGGTTGCGGAAAGTCGTCGGCCCATCGGGTGAGCCGGGTGACGGCGTCACGGGCCGGAGAATGGTCGATCACCTGCGCAGAACCCACCTGTCCATGTTCCAGCCGGCGCCCGATCGCGTCGGATTGACTGCTCCCGCCTGCAAACCTGTTGCGAACGCGACGGTCCGCGGCTGATCGAACAGCGGCACCGTGGGCACGTCCGACCACAGGATGTTCTCGGCCTCGGTCGACAGCGACAGCTGGGTGGCGGTGGAGCTGTCGACCGCGAGTTGGTCGACGATCTGGTCGACGCGGCCGTTGCTGTAGTCCCCGAAGTTCGATCGGATTCCGCTGCGGAGGGCGTACATCGCGGTGGTGGCCGCCGCGGTGCCCGCGGCGCCGGGAGCGGAGGCCGTGCCCGCGAGGACCACATCCACCTGCCCGTCGCGCAGCATGGTCGGGGTGAACTCGGGCGACGCGACATCCTGCACCGTGATACCGGCCGGGGCACACGCCGCCGCCACGGCCGCCACGATCTCGGCGCGGCGCGGGTTCGGTCCCAGATATCCGACGCGGACGGTCGCCGACGTGTTGCCGGTGTCGGCCAGTGCGTCCGCCGCCGCTGCCGTGTCCGCCGTCTCGTACCGCCCGCCGACGGCACCGGCCACCGACTCGTGAACGAGACTGTCGGGGGCGGTGACCCGGGTGTCGACCGGGCCCCCGGCCGCCGCACCGGCCTCGCCCGACTCCGTGGCGATCCCGAACTTCGACGCCAGCTCCTCCCGGGGCAGGCACGCCGCGAACGCCCGCCGTCCGGCTGCGTTCTCGAACAGACCCGAGGTGGACAGGACGAACTGCTCGACGCTGCGCGAGGGCACCTCCGTCACGTCGAACCCGCCGAGATCCAGGTCCGGCGCCGATCCGGCGGCGACGTCGACCACCTCGACCGAACCGTCACCGATCCGCGCGCTCACGTCGGAAGACTTGGGCCACACCACGATCCGGGACGTGGCGGGACGGTTCCCCCACCAGCGGTCGTTGGCCACCAGCACGAGGCCCTCGTCCTCGGAGAACGATTCGACCTTGTAGGGGCCGGACGCGGGGAACTTGGCGAGGTCGAGGTCGCCGGGCGCCATCGTCCATCCGTTGTTCCAGAAGTCCGCGACGCGCGTCAATGCATCCGCGTCCGAATTCTGCACGGCGGCCACGACGTCGGGCACGCCGGCAGCGCCGGCGACCACGTGCGCCGGCATCATCGACGTCGCGCCGAACAGCGACTTCCAGTCGGTGACATTGCGTCCCGCCTTGAACGTGACGACGGCATCCTTCGCGCCGGTCTGGCAGTCGATCCGGTCGATGTCCGAGTAGCCGGCCGTACTCGCCGCATCGAACATCGGGAAACGGCCACTGTTCGCCGCCCACGTCAGCACCAGATCGTCGCAGGACATCGGCACACCGTCGGAGTAGACGGAGTTGGGATTGAGCTTGTACTGGATCGTCAGGGCATCCCCGGGCATCGCGTTGGCGGTGCCGATGTCCGTGTCGGCCACCGGTCCGCCTTCCGGTCCGGTGTAGTTGAACCCGGGCAGCACCCGCGCGAACGCCTGACGCGCCCCCGACACCGCACCCGCGACGCTGTTGGCGTTGTAGGTGGTGACGGTGTTGTCGATGGCGTACCCGATCGACGGGATCTGCTCACCTTCCTCGGAACATCCGGCGAGCGAGCCGGCGAGGAGCACGGTCGCGAGGAGGCCGGCACCCGACACGGCCGCCGTACGGCCGTGTCGGGTGTGCGCACCGCGCCGGGTGCTGTGCGATGCGGGCATGTCAGTGCCTCTTCTTGTTGCGCTTCCCGGTGGGACGTGAGCCCGGTGTGGGTGCGGTCGCCGCCGACCGGCGGCGCGGGACGGCGGTGTCCGCCGTGGACGCGGCGACCTCGGCGGCCGGGGTACCGGCCTTCTGCGCACTGCCCTGTGCCAGGGTCGCGCGGCGAGCGAGGACCTTGCGCGTGTGCGCGGCGACCGGACCCCACCGCTCCTTCAGCGTGACCAGCAGGGGCGTCGCGAAGAAGATCGACGAGTAGGCGCCGACGATGATGCCCACGAGCTGCACCAGCGCCAGGTCCTTCAGCGTTCCGACACCGAGCATCCAGACCGCGACCACCATCAGCGCGAGCACCGGCAACACGCTGATCAGGGTGGTGTTGATGGACCGCATCAGCGTCTGGTTGATCGCCAGGTTCGCCTGCTCGGCGTAGGTGCGACGGGTCAGGTGCAGAATCCCGCGCGTGTTCTCCTCGACCTTGTCGAACACCACCACCGAGTCGTAGAGCGAGAAACCGAGAATCGTCAGCAGGCCGATGACGGTCGCCGGGGTCACCTCGAATCCGACCAGCGAATACACGCCGGCGGTGACCGCGATGTCGAAGAACAGCGCGACGATCGCGGCGATGGCCATGTCCCGCTCGAACCGGACGGCGATGTACACGCTCACGATCACCAGGAACACAAGCAGCGCGATCAGCGCCTTCTGGGTGATCTGCCCGCCCCACGTCTCGCTGACGTCGGCGACGCTGATCACGTTCTTGCTGACGTTGCCGTCACTGTCCTTCGGCTGGAACTCGTCGTACAACGCGTCCTGAAGCGTCACCACCTGCGCCGCGTCGAGTGCCTCGGAGCGGATCTGCACGGTCGCGCTCGACCCCGAGCCCACCGTCTGCACCGAGACGGGGTCCATGCCGAGCGCCTCGGAGTAGACCTCCTCCACCTGTGCGGTCTCCACCCCGTCGCCGGCGGGGAACTGGATCCGCGATCCACCCTCGAAGTCGATACCGAGCGTGAACCCGCGGACGAGGATGCTCAGCAACGAGATCAGCACGATCGTGCCGGTCAGGATGTAGTAGAAGCGGCGACGCCCGACGACCTCGAAGGCGCCGGTTCCGGTGTACAGCCGCGACAGCAGGCTGTGCTGGGGCATCGACGACTGGTTGACGCCCGAATCGGACAGCGAAGACTCGGGGTCCGCCTGCGACGCAGACTGGGACGTGGTCGATTCGCTCATACTCGTGACTCCTTCGCCGACGCTGCGGCAGCCTTGCGTTCCTTGGCGATCTGCTGCACGGCACCCAGCCCGTTGACGCCCGGCTTCGACCAGAACGGCGACTTCGAGGCCAGGTGGACCAGCGGCCACGTCACCAGGAACACCACGACGACATCGAGGATGGTGGTCAGGCCGAGGGTGAACGCGAAGCCGCGCACCTGCCCGACCGCGAGGATGTACAGCACCGCGGCGGCGATGAAGCTGACCGCGTTACCGGACAGGATGGTCCGGCGCGCACGGGCCCAGCCGCGCGGAACCGCGGACCGGAAACTGCGTCCCTCCCGCATCTCGTCCTTGATTCTCTCGAAGAACACCACGAACGAGTCGGCGGTCATACCGATACCGATGATCAGACCGGCGATGCCCGCGAGGTCGAGGGTGAAATTGATGTACCGGCCGAGCAGCACCATGATCGCGTAGACCATCACACCGGACAGCACCAGCGACAGCGCCGTCAGCACGCCGAGCATGCGGTAGTAGAGCAGGCAGTAGAGCAGCACCAGGACCAGACCCACCAGTCCGGCGATGAGACCGGCCTCCAGCGAGGCGAGACCCAGCGTCGCCGACACGGTCTCCGCCTCCGACGCCGCGAACGACAGCGGCAGCGAGCCGTACTTCAGGGTGTTCGCGAGTTCCTTCGCGCTTTCCGCGGTGAACGAGCCGGTGATCGACGTCGAACTGCCTGCGGGTGTCGCGCCCTGGACGACCGGTGCGCTCACCACCTTGGAGTCGAGCGTGAACGCGGCCTGCTTGCCGATGTTCTGCGACGTGAACGTGGCCCAGGTGTTGCTGCCCTCGGACTTGAACGTCAGGCTCACCTCGTGCCGCGACTGCTGGGAGTTGTAGCCGGACGTCGCGTCGGCGATCTCCTGTCCGTCGATGATCGCCGGTTCGAGCAGGTACACGGCCTGACCGTCGGTGGAGCACGCGACGAGCGGCAGGGCCGGGTCGTCGTTGCCGCGCAGTGGGTCGGGCACGCTGCAGTCGAGTGTCGCCATGGCCTGCTGCTGCACGGCCGGGTCGGTGCTCTGACGGGTGGCCCGCGCTGCCGCGATCTCGTCGGCCGCCTCGGCGGTCTCGGTGCCGGACCCGTCGGCCGGCGCCGGAGTCGGCTCGGGAGAGGTGGACGGATCCTGAGCCGGGAACGGCCGGTTCTGGGGCGCGGGAGTCTCGGTTCCGGCGGGAGTCTGGGCGGGCGTCTCACCGGCGGCGGGTGCCTGTGTGCCGGCAGGAGCCGCGGCCTGCGACGTCTGGACGGGACGGACGTACAACCGCGCCGTCTGTCCGAGCGAACGCGCCTGTGCGCTGTCGTCGCCGGGGACGGTGATGACGAGGTTGTCGCCGTCGATGACCACCTCGGAGCCGGACACGCCGAGTCCGTTCACACGGGTCTCGATGATCTCCTGGGCCTGCCGCAGGCTGTCCGGCGTCGGCTTGCTGCCGTCCGGGGTGCGTGCGGTGAGGGTGACTCGGGTCCCACCTTGCAGGTCGATGCCCAGCTTGGGTGTCGCGGACTTGTCGCCGGTGAAGAACACCAGGGCATACAGAACCGCCACGAGCACCGCGAAAACGGTGAGGTAGCGGACGGGATGCACCGATCCTGTGGAAGGTGCCACGATCTCTATGTCTCCTCAGTACGTGCAGTTCGGGTGGGAACGTTCACAGCGCACCGGGCCGGCAGACGCAGGGCTGTGCCCCGGCTGCCGCGCCCGGGCGCCTGCGACGCGACGGCTGCGGAATTACGCCGCGGAAGCGTCGATCAATCCTTGTTCAGCCGCGGCGTGCTGTCGCCGCCGTTCTCACGATCCTCGCGCACGATGTCGGTGGCGGGGGCCTCGGCGTCGATCGACTCGTGGTCGAGGGAACCGTCACGCTGCAACGGGGCGTCGACGATCTGCTCGCGGACGACGAGACGCGACCACGTGGTGACCACGCCGGGAGCGATCTCGAGGTCGATCGTCTCGTCGCCGAGTGCGACGACGGTGCCGTGCAGACCGGCAGTCGTGAGGACGCGGTCGCCGACCGAGATCGAGTCCTGCAGAGCGGTCACCTTGGCCGCCTCCTTCTTCTGTCGGCGGATCCCCAGGAACATGGGGACGAGCAGCGCCAGAATCAGGAGCGGGAAGAGAAAATCCATCTGAAAGTCAACCTCGAGGTATGTCGCACGGTCCGAAGCACTGGTCCCGGTTGGACCGATGCAATACACCAGTGTGCCATCACCGGCCCGGACACCGGTTCGCTCGGCACGAGGCGGGCGTTTCTCCGGGGGTCGATCAGGGGTCTTGCGGATCGAACAGGGAGGCCTGCGGTTCGTTGACGCGGACCTCGATTCCGCCGGTCACAGCGTCCGGCGGCGGGGTCAGGCCCAGTTGCGTCCACGCGGCGGCCGTGGCGACACGGCCGCGGGGTGTCCGGGCGATCATTCCGGCACGGACGAGGAAGGGCTCACACACCTCCTCGACGGTGGCGGGTTCCTCACCCACCGCGACGGCCAGGGTGGACACTCCGACCGGGCCGCCGCCGAAGCTGCGCACGAGGGCGCTGAGGACGGACCGGTCGAGGCGGTCGAGTCCCAGCTGGTCGACGTCGTAGACGGCGAGAGCGGCGTGGGCGATGTCGCGGGTGACGACACCGTCAGCCCGGACCTCGGCGTAATCGCGGACACGGCGCAGGAGACGGTTCGCGATGCGGGGCGTGCCCCGGGACCTGCTCGCGATCTCGGCGCCGGCCTCCTCGCCGAGTTGCACGCCGAGAATGCCCGCCGACCGCATGAGGATCTGCTGCAGTTCCGCGGGTTCGTAGAAGTCCATGTGGGCGGTGAACCCGAACCGGTCGCGCAGCGGCCCGGTGAGCGCCCCCGAGCGAGTGGTGGCCCCTACCAGGGTGAACGGTGCGACCTCCAGGGGAATGGACGTGGCGCCGGGACCCTTGCCGACCACGACGTCGACCCGGAAGTCCTCCATCGCGAGATAGAGCATCTCTTCGGCCGGCCGGGCGATGCGGTGGATCTCGTCGATGAACAGCACGTCGCCCTCGACGAGGTTGCTCAGCATGGCGGCCAGGTCGCCGGCCCGTTCCAGCGCCGGACCCGACGTCAGCCTCAGCGAGGAGCCCAGTTCGCCGGCGATGATCATCGCCATGCTGGTCTTCCCCAGCCCGGGCGGGCCCGAGAGGAGGATGTGGTCGGGGGTGCCGCCGCGCATCTTCGCGCCGGTCAGGACGAGCTGCAACTGCTCCCGGACCCGCGGTTGCCCGATGAAGTCGTGGAGGTTCTTCGGGCGCAGGCTGGCCTCGATGTCGCCGTCGCCGGCGACGAGATCGGCCGAGACCGGGGACTCCTCGTCGTAGTCGCCCCCGGGTTCGGGATTCATCTGGTCTTCCCGAGCAGGGAGAGGGCGGAGCGCAGCGCCGTAGAGGTGGTCGACTCGGGCGCCTCGGCGAGGACGGAGTCGGTGGCCTGCTCGGCCTGCTTGGCCGGGAATCCGAGGCCGACGAGGGCTTCGACGATCTGGTCGCGGACCGATCCGCCGCCGCCCGCACCGATCGGCACCGCCCCGGACGTGGACGCGACGGCGTCGACCTTGTCGCGCAGTTCGACGACCATCCGCTCCGCCCCGCGCTTGCCGATGCCCGGCACCCGCGTGAGTGCCGTGACGTTGCCCTCGGCCAGGGCCGCCCGCAGCGCGTCGGGTTCGAGGACGGCGAGGGTGGCCATCGCCAGCCGGGGGCCGACTCCCGACACCGTCTGGAGCAGCCCGAACAACTCCTTGGACTCCGAGTCGGGGAACCCGTACAGCGTCATCGAGTCCTCGCGGACGATCATCGCCGTGACCAGCCGGGCCTCGGATCCCCGTTGCAGTCCGCCGAGGGTGGCCGGCGTCGCGTTCACGCGGTAGCCCACTCCGGCGGATTCGATCACCGCATGGTCGAGGGCGATCTCGAGCACCTCGCCGCGGACGGACGCGATCATCGTGTACCTGCCTTCTTCACTTCGGCCAGTCGGGCCTGGTAGCGACGTTTCTGTTCGGCGGCCGCGGCTTCGGCGCGGGCCATGCGTTCGATCATCGGCGCCCGCCAGCAATGGCAGATCGCCAGTGCCAGCGCGTCCGCCGCGTCGGCCGGTTTGGGTGCGGCCGCAAGTTTGAGGATGCGCGTCACCATTGCCGTCACCTGAGCTTTGTCTGCCGAGCCACTCCCGGTGACGGCGGCCTTGACCTCACTGGGGGTATGGAAACACACGGGGATGCCGCGGCGCGCGGCGGCGAGGGCGACGACGCCACCCGCCTGCGCGGTGCCCATCGCGGTGCGCACGTTGTGCTGGGAGAACACCCGCTCGATCGCCACGACCTCGGGCCTGTGCAGATCGATCCACGATTCGGCCGCTTCGGAGATCCGCAGCAGCCTGGACGACAACTCGAGGTCTGCCGGGGTCCGGACCACGTCGACGGCGATCGGGGTGACGGTGCGGCCGCTGCCGCCGTCCACCACTCCGAATCCGCACCGGGTCAGACCGGGATCCACACCCAGCACACGCACGCAAAGCCACCTCTCCCACGCCGAACAGCTGTTCGATAGCTTAGCCGTGGGGTCGGACGAGTCGGCGCATCAACACGCAGGACGAGCCGGGGCGGGCGAGCACCGCTCCCCCGCCCCGTGCCGTGCGTCGTGCGATCAGTCGTCGAGCTCCGCCAGTACCTCGTCGGACAGGTCGACGTTGGTGTAGACGTTCTGCACGTCGTCGGACTCCTCGAGCGCGTCGACGAGCTTGAACACCTTGCGGGCTCCGTCGGCGTCGACCGGAACCTCGACGGACGCACGGAAGTCGGCCTCGGCGGAGTCGTAGTCGATTCCCGCCTCCTGCAGTGCGCTGCGGACGGCGACGAGGTCGGTGGGCTCGCTCACGATCTCGAAGGTGTCGCCGAGGTCGGTGACCTCTTCGGCACCCGCATCGAGGACCGCCATCAGCACGTCGTCCTCGCTCTGGTCACCCTTCTCGAGGGTGACGACACCCTTGCGCGTGAACAGGTAGGACACGGAACCCGGGTCGGCCATGTTGCCGCCGTTGCGGGTCATCGCGGTGCGCACCTCGCCGGCCGCACGGTTGCGGTTGTCGGTCAGGCACTCGATGAGGACGGCGACACCGTTGGGTCCGTAACCCTCGTACATGATGGTCTGCCAGTCGGCGCCACCCGCTTCTTCACCGGCGCCGCGCTTGCGGGCGCGCTCGATGTTGTCGTTGGGGACCGACGTCTTCTTGGCCTTCTGGATGGCGTCGTACAGGGTGGGGTTTCCCGCAGGATCGCCACCGCCGGTACGGGCCGCCACCTCGATGTTCTTGATCAGCTTCGCGAAGGCTTTGCCACGCTTGGCATCGATCACAGCCTTCTTGTGCTTGGTGGTGGCCCATTTGGAGTGGCCGCTCATGCGATTCAAGCCCCTTTCCTGCTGCCTTTGGCACGCCGAATGCGCGGTTTCAGCTTTGACGATGTTACCCGCAGCCCGGCCGCCCCTGCGCGTTCCCGGGGTAACAACTCGCATAAGTCGCCATTGTTTGCATAGAATGCAAACATGTTGATGCGGGTCGACCACAGCTCCACCACCCCACTGGGTGAACAGATCGCGGCCAACGTGCGCGGC
Source organism: Rhodococcus sp. G6(2025) (assembly GCF_058628105.1). Lineage (NCBI taxonomy): Bacteria > Bacillati > Actinomycetota > Actinomycetes > Mycobacteriales > Nocardiaceae > Rhodococcus > Rhodococcus sp. G6(2025). The sequence goes on along the minus strand of NZ_CP179750.1, from coordinate 3,519,421 downwards.
GCGTTCCTGCGCGGCGAGATCGGCGCGGGCGATCGGCTCCCCTCCGCCCGGGCGCTGGCCGAATCCATCGACGTCAACCTCCACACCGTGCTGCGCGCGTACGCCGCGCTGCGCGACGAGGGCCTGATCGACCTCCGCCGGGGCCGGGGCGCGGTCATCCGCGCCGACACGGACCCGGTACACACCGGATTGACCGAAGCCGCAAAGGCTTTCGTGTCCGAGGCACGACGCCTCGGACTCGACACCGAACAGATGCTCGACGTGATCAAGGAGACCACCAGACAATGACGACCTCCCGAACGCGCCTCCTCGCCGCGACCTCCGCTGTGCCCCTCCTCGCGGTCGTGATCGCGAGACTCGCCTGGAGCGGGCAACTGCCGCCGGTGGTGGCCAGCCACTGGTCCGGCACCGAACCCGACCGATTCAGCGACACGACCACCTACTTCTGGATCGCTCTGGCCGTCTGCGCGGCCGCCGCCGTGAGCGCGGGCGTCGTGGCGGCGCCGGTCCGCACCGACGCCGCGCTCTGGCTTCCCGCCACCGTTCTCGTCGGGTGGACGGTGGCCACGGCCTGGATCGTCAGCGTCGCCGCCACGATCGAGGCGGGCTCGCCGGAAGCGGCGACGCTGGGGTGGTGGATCGTCGTTCCCCTCTTGGGAATCGTGTGGGCCATCGCCACGTTCGCCCTGCTCCCCCGGACGCCGCACTCCCCGGAGAACGGTGCGGCGCCGACGCTGCCCGTCCCCCTGGCGCCCGGCGAGCGCGCATCGTGGACCGGTTGTGCCCGCGGGCGGTGGGCGGGCGTGCTCGCTCTCGCCATGACCCTGGCCGCCGTCGTCTCCGCGCTGGTGGGAGCGCTCTGGCTGGCCGTCCTCTTCGTCGTCCTGGCGGTCGCCGGCGGCGGCTTCGCCTCCGTGACCGTGCAGATCGACCGCACAGGACTGACCCTGTCGTCGTGGAACATCCGCTGGCGGAAGATCCCGCTCGACTCCATCGACGAGGCTCGGGTCACCGAGATCCGGCCCACGGAATGGGGCGGCTGGGGCTACCGCTTCACGCCGCGCGGGACCGCGGTCGTGATCCGCGCCGGCGAGGGCATCGTGCTGAACCGCACCGGCGGCCGCCCGTTCGCGGTCACCGTGGACGGCGCCGCACAGGGTGCGGCGCTCCTCAACACACTCGCCGCGCCCCGTCCGGCGAGCTAGACCCCGCGGACGATGTCGACGAACAGCTCGTGCACCCGCCGGTCGCCCGTCACCTCCGGGTGGAACGACGTCGCCACCACGGCGCCCTGCCGGACGGCCACGATCCGTCCGGCGGCCGCGCCACCCGACTCGGGCACGCGGGCAAGGACCTGGACGTCGTCGCCGACGCGCTCCACCCACGGAGCCCGGATGAACACGGCCCGCATCGGGTCGCCGACGATGCCCTCGAATTCGAGGTCGGACTCGAAGGAGTCGACCTGACGACCGAAGGCGTTGCGGCGCACCGTCATGTCGATCGCACCGAGGTGCTGCGCGTCAGGTCTCGTGTCGAGGATCTCGCTCGCGAGGAGGATCATCCCGGCGCAGGACCCGTAGGCGGGCAACCCGTCGCGCAGGCGCGCCTTCAGGGGTTCGAGCAGTTCGAAGATCTGCAGCAGCTTGCTCATCGTCGTCGACTCGCCGCCCGGGATGACGAGGCCGTCGATCTTCTCGAGCTCCTCCGGGCGACGGATGCCGACGGCGTCCGCACCCGAATCGTTCAGTGCGGCGAGGTGTTCACGGACGTCGCCCTGCAGGGCGAGTACTCCGACGAGGGGACGGGTCATGCCATGTTTCCTGTCTCGATGTCGCGCTTGTCCTGATCGCGCTGGATACGGGTCAACCCCTCCTGGACGACGGCGGCGACCATGGTGCCGTTCCGGTCGAACATGCGGCCCTGGGTGAGGGCGCGGCCGAAGCCGGCGGAGGGTGAGGTCTGGTCGTAGAGCAGCCACTCGTCGGCGCGGAACGGGCGCATGAACCACATGGCGTGATCGAGCGACGCCGTCTGCGTGACCACTCCGGGGTGCGGGACCTTCGACGCACCGAGGAGCGTCATGTCACTGAGGTAGGCGAGGGTGCAGATGTGGAAGACCTGATCGTCCGGCAGCTTGCTGCGGTACCGCATCCACACCCGTTGCTGCGCGGCGATTCCGGGAGTCTTCCCGGTGGAGCCGGCCGGAACGATACGGACGTCCCATTCCTTCCACTCCCGGTAGAGATCGGTGGCGGCGAACTCCTCGAGGGTCTGTGCGTCGACCAGTTCCTCGGGCGCGGGGACGGACGGCATCGTGTCCTGATGCTCGATGCCCTCGTCCTCGGTGTGGAACGACGCCGACATGGTGAAGATCGCCTTGCCGTCCTGGATTCCGGTGACGCGCCTCGTGCAGAAGGATCTGCCGTCCCGGATCCGGTCGACCAGGTAGACGGTGGGTTTCGCCGGATTTCCGGGGCGCAGGAAGTACCCGTGCAGGGAGTGGACCTTGAACGCCTCGTCGACGGTACGGACCGCGGACACCAGTGACTGACCCGCGACCTGCCCGCCGAACGTCCTCTTCAGAACAGACGGATGAACCGCGCCGCGGAAGATGTCCTTCTCCAGCGCTTCGAGTTCGAGAACGTCCTCGATGCTCGCCATGAGCCCTCCTTCTGTGCCTGGTCAAGGTTATCCGCCCGGTTCGGGCTCGAGGCACCATGGGTGCCATGACGATGTTCACACCGACGAGCCCTGACGGTCTCGTCGCCCTCGTCTCCGAACGCTGCCTCGCCGTTCACGGCACCGCCGTCGTCGCGATCGACGCTCCCGACGGCGCGCACCCCCTGCCCCTCGCGGACGCGGTGTGCGCCTCGCTGCGGGAGCGGGGCCGCCCGTGTGACGTCGTGTCGCTCCACGACTACGTCCGGCCCGCCTCCCTGCGGTTCGAGCACGGGCGCGACGACGAACTCAGCTACCGCACCCTCTGGTTCGACTACGACGCCCTGAACCGGGAGGTGGTGCGGTCGGTCCGCACCGACCGCCGGTGGTTGCCGCGCCTGTGGGACGAGGCCGAGGATCGCTCCGCCCGCTGCGCCCGCGTTCCCGCGGCCGACGGTCAGGTGCTTCTCGTCGCGGGCCCGATGCTGCTGGGCCGGGATCTCGACTTCGACGTCACCGTGCAACTCCATCTGGGCGAAGGCGCCCTGATTCGCCGAACCCCGGCCGATCAACAATGGACCGTCCCCGCACTGCTGCGCCGTGCTGCCGACGTCACGGACGAACCCGACCTGCTGGTGCGGTACGACCATCCGCCGAGGCCCGCAGTCCGGGCGGGCCGCTGAGGCCGCTCACGTCGTGCGCAGGAACCGGGTCAGCCCTTCCTGCACGACGGCCGCGACCAGGTTTCCCTTCCGGTCGAAGATCCGGCCCTGCGCGAGCGCCCGTCCGAATCCGGCGGACGGTGACGTCTGGTCGTACAGCAGCCACTCGTCGGCCCGGAACGGGCGCAGGAACCACAGCGCGTGATCGAGTGAGGCACCGTTGATCTCGATACCGGGGTGCGGGGTCATGGCGGAACCGATCAGCGTCATGTCGCTCATGTAGGCCAGTGCGCAGACGTGGAAGACCGGGTCGTCGGGCAGCGTCTTGCGGGACCGGAACCACGCCTGCTGCTGAGCGGCCGCACCGCGCCGACGGTCGACCTCGCCGTGGCCGACCATCCGGATGTCCCAGTCGGACCACTCCTGGGCGAGCCAGGCGATCTCCGGGTCGTCGGAGTCACTGGCGAACGGCAGCGTATCGGGCGGCGGGACCACGGGCATCTCGTCCTGGTGCTCGATGCCCTCGTCCTCGACCTGGAACGACGCCGACATCGTGAAGATCGCCTGACCGTCCTGGACGGCACTGACCCGCCGGGTGACGAACGACCGACCGTCCCGGATGCGGTCCACCAGGTACACGATCGGCATCGTGGGGTTTCCGGGACGCAGGAAGTAGCCGTGCAGCGAATGCACCATGAAGCGGGGGTCTACGGTGCGGACCGCCGCCACCAGCGCCTGACCGGCCACCTGCCCACCGAACGTCCGGGGAAGCATGGTTTCGGTCGCTATGCCTCGGAAGATGTTCTCCTCGAGGCGTTCCACTTCCAGGATCTCTTCGATCGTCGCCATCCACGGCCCCTTCCGATGCTCGTCCGCTGACACTCTCACACGGGTCCCGGGCACCGGGCACCGCACCGCACGAGGCCCGGGTCGGGGCCTCGTGCGGTGCGAACGGAAGTAGTGCGGCGCCGGGAGCGCCGCGATCGATCACCGATCGATCGCGGAGATCACCAGCCGCGTTCGGCGAGCCGGTGCGGGACGGGGATGTCGTCGACGTTGATCCCGACCATCGCCTCACCCAGCCCACGGGAGACCTTCGCCAGCACGTCCGGGTCGTCGAAGAACGTGGTCGCCTTCACGATCGCCGCGGCCCGCTCCGCCGGGTTGCCCGACTTGAAGATCCCCGACCCGACGAACACACCCTCCGCACCGAGCTGCATCATCATCGCCGCATCCGCCGGGGTGGCGATACCACCGGCGGTGAACATCGTGACCGGCAACTTCCCGGCCTTGGCGACCTCGACGACCAGATCGTACGGGGCCTGCAACTCCTTCGCCGCCACATACAGCTCGTCCTCACTCAGCGAGGTCAGCCGGCGGATCTCCCCACCGATCGTCCGCATGTGCGTGGTCGCGTTCGACACGTCACCGGTACCGGCCTCACCCTTGGACCGGATCATCGCCGCACCCTCGGTGATCCGCCGCAGCGCCTCACCCAGATTGGTGGCACCACACACGAACGGGACGGTGAACTGCCACTTGTCGATGTGATTGGCGTAGTCGGCCGGGGTCAGCACCTCCGACTCGTCGACGTAGTCGACCCCCAGGGACTGCAGGATCTGCGCCTCCACGAAGTGCCCGATCCGGGCCTTGGCCATCACCGGGATCGACACCGCGGAGATGATGCCGTCGATCATGTCCGGATCACTCATCCGGGACACCCCACCCTGCGCCCGGATGTCCGCGGGCACCCGCTCGAGCGCCATCACCGCGACCGCACCGGCGTCCTCGGCGATCTTCGCCTGATCGGGGGTGACGACGTCCATGATGACCCCGCCCTTCAACATCTCGGCCATGCCACGCTTGACGCGTGCCGTACCGGTGGTGGGGGTGGTGTCGGGGGTGCTCACAGCGAACTCCTGGGTTGTGGCGTGGATTGACTTCGATAGCGGCATGCGTGAGCGACGACGTTCACGCTGCAGTACCCGATTCTAGGACGAGGGGCGGTCCACTTCCGTAGCCAGTCCGCGATTGCTGGCTTTCTCCGGACGCCCGGCGCGGCTCAGGTGATCGCGCGCACCTCGGGTTCGTCCGGGGCCGAGGCCACCGCGCCTGCCTCGTCGAGGAGATCCGCGAGGTCGTGCGGGTACACGGCTTCGCCTGCTGCCGCCAGTTCACGAACCGTGTCCGCGGTGCACCACCGGTGGCCGGTGATGGTGCGGTTCTCGAGTTCGGTGAAGCCCCCGTGGTGCGGCTCGAATCCGTCGGTGCGCAGCGCGAAGAACAGTTCCTCGGAGCGGATCAGCTGCCCGTTCCAGGAGAAGATGGCAACCCGCCGCCACATGGGTCCGCGCAGCGATTCGGGCGACGCGGTGTGCCCCGTCTCCTCGGCGATCTCCCGGACCGCGGCGGCCCGCAGGTTCTCCCCCTTCTCGACGGCGCCACCGATCGTGAACCAGTAGTAGATGTCGGGGACGGTGGGGTCGTGACCCCGGAGCAGCAGGACCCGGCCCTCACCGTCGAGCAGCACCACCCGGGCGGATGTCCGGACGGAGTCGAGGGACAGACCCTCGGTGAACGCAGCGGCGGACGAGCGTTCGGTGATCTCGAAGTACGTCGGCAGCGAGGCCGTGCCCCCGAGGTGCAGCCATCGGACCGGACGCCGGGTGCGGAGTGCGAGGGTGTCGCGGACGGCGTCGTTGTGGAATCGGCGGGCGATCAGCACCCGCGCCTCGGCATCGGCGAGTTCCGCCACCAACTGGGGGCGCAGGGTCTCCGGGTCGAGGGCCGAGAGCGCACTGGACAGCGCGTTCTCGGCGATCTCCCGGTCGGCCCGGTCCGACCGTTCGGCCCGGGCCGCCAGCGCGGCCAGCGACCTGCCTTCGGGTGGGTCCATCGCCGCGGCCGCCGCCCGCACGACCACCGCCCGGCGGGCGAGGGCCGCGTCGAGGGCCTGCCAGGACAGGTCGGAGCGGACGTGCAGGCGGTCGAGGCGGTTGGCCGTTCCGTACGCCCACAGGCCGATCGCCAGGACAACGGCTGCGACCAGGGCGAGGACCAGGATCGTGAGGGCGGAGAATGTCATGATCCGACCTCCCGGACGCCGTCGCGGCCGACGGTGACCGTCTCGTAGACCCGCAGGATCTGTTCGGCCACCACCGGCCAGTCGTATTCGGTGACCACCGTTCGGCCGACATCGGTGAGTGCGGCGCTGCGCTCGGGGTCGCCGAGCACCGAGTCGATCCCGGCGGCGAGCGCCGCCGCATCCCCGACCGGCACCAGCACGCCTGCCTGCCCGTCCCGCAGGACCCGGCGGAACGCGTCCAGTTCGCTCGCCACGACGGCGGCTCCCGCGGCCATCGCCTCCACCAGCACGATGCCGAAGCTCTCACCACCGAGGTTGGGTGCGCAGTACACGTCGGCGCTCCGCAGTGCCGACGCCTTGTCGGCATCGTCGACCTGGCCGAGCAGACGCAGGTGCCCGAAGACCGGGCCGGCCTCGCGGCGCAGTTTGTCCTCGTCGCCGCGGCCGACCACCAGCACCTCGAGGCCGGGATACTTCTCCACCAGGGCGGGAAGCGCCTTGAGAAGCACCGCCATGCCCTTGCGGGGCTCGTCGTAGCGGCCGAGGAAGAGGATGGTCTTTCCGGGACGCGGGTAGCCGGGCAGCGGCTCGGCGTTCGCGAACGCCTGGACGTCGACCCCGTTGGGGATCTCGACCGCATCGGAGCCCAGTGATTCCACCTGCCAGCGTCGCGCGAGTTCCGACACCGCGATGCGGCCGCTGATCTTCTCCAGGTAGGGCTGGAGTACACCCTGAAATGTGCTCAGCACCAACGACTTCGTGGTCGACGTGTGGAAGGTGGCCACGATGGGCCCCTCGGCCACGCGCATGGCGAGCATCGACAGGCTCGGCGCGTTCGGCTCGTGGATGTGCAGGACGTCGAAGTTGTTGTCCGAGATCCAGCGCCGCACGCGGGCGCTCGCGGCGGGGCCGAAACTCAGCCGGGCCACCGAGCCGTTGTAGGGAATGGCGAGGGCGCGTCCCGCGGAGACGACGAAGTCGGGCAGGTCGACGTCGTCGGACGCCGGCGCGAGGACGCTCACCTTGTGCCCGCGCTCGATCAGAACCTCCGCGAGGTCGACGACGTGAGCCTGCACTCCGCCCGGGACGTCGAACGAGTACGGGCAGACCATTCCGATCTTCACGAGTTCTCCATGCGGGAGAGCCTCGACTGGGACAGGTCGGAGAGCCACAGCGGCTGAAGCATGTGCCAGTCCTCGGGATGTGCCGCGATGTTGGCTTCGAACCGGTCCGCCAGGGCCTGAGTCGCCGCGGCAACCCCCGCGGTGGTGTCGATCGGCGGGTCGATGCGGAAACCCCACCCGCCGTCTGTGAACCAGCAGTGCACCGGCAGGAGCGGCGCGCCGGTGTCGATCGCCAGCTTCGCGGGGCCGGCGGGCATGCGCGTCGGTTCCCCGAAGAACGTCACCGGGACGCCCTTCTTCGCCAGGTCGCGTTCACCGAGGAGGCACACGATTCCGTTGCCGCGCAGTCGCGCCGACAGTTCCACGAACGGGGGGTTCTCTCCCCCGCTGAGCGGGAAGATCTCGAAGCCGAGCCCTTCGCGGTAGCCGACGAACCGCCGGTACAGCGACTCCGGCTTCAATCGCTCGGCGACCGTGGACAGCCCGCCCCAGTGCTGGGCGCACCACACACCCGCCATGTCCCAGTTGCCGCTGTGCGGCAGTGCCATGACCGCGCCCCGGCCGGCTTCTTTCGCGGCGTCGAGGTGCTTCTGGCCTTCGATCAGCTCGTCGAGGGCGGCGCCCGTCTTCACGAGGTCCATCGACGGCAGCCGGAAAGCCTCCCGCCAGTAGCGCGCGTAGGACCGCATCGACGCCTGCATCAGGATGTCCGGCACCTCGGCCGCGGGTACACCGAGCACGCGGGCGAGATTGCGGCGCAACTGTTCCGGGCCGCCGTTCCGGACGGCGAAATCGGCTCCCCTGTCGAACAGGGCGACCGCGGCCTTCTCCGGCAGCGCACGGACCAGCCGCCAGCCGGTCGCGTACCCCAGGTCGCTGATGCGTTCCGACAGGCCGCTCACTGCGCGCTCGCCTGTCCGTCTTCCGGCGTCGTGTCCGCAGGCGGGAGGGGCAGCACGTCCCGGGCGCCCGGCGACCGGCGAACGGCCAGCACCCGCTGGAACACCGTGATGACGCTGCCCGCCGACAGCAACCACATCGCGACGTGAATGGCCCATGGAACTCCGAGCCCGGTCACGCCGGCACCGACCAGCACGATGACCAGCCGATCGGGTCGTTCGATGAGTCCACCGTCGGCGGACAGTCCACTGGCCTCGGCGCGCGCCTTGGCGTACGAGATCACCTGCGAGGTGACGAGGCACAGCAGAGTCGCGATCAGCAGCGGCTTGCTGTTCTCGTGATAGACCGCCCACCAGGCGAGACCGGCGAAGATCGCACCGTCGGCCACCCGGTCGCAGGTGGCGTCGAGAACGGCACCGTACCGGGTTCCGCCGCCGCGGGCGCGGGCCATGGCACCGTCGAGCATGTCGAACATGACGAACAGCCAGATGAACATCGCTCCCCAGAACAGATGTCCGCTGGGAAACAGTGTGACCGCGCCGGCCACGGTCGCCACGGTGCCGATGACGGTGACGGAATCGGGGGTGAGCCCGGTCTTGACCAGAGCCTTCCCCAATGGTGCCGTCACCTTGGACACGGATGCCCGTCCCAAGAAGCTCAGCACCTCTCCACCCCGTTCTTCACTTCCTGCCAGGAACCCCGCACGCGTGAGCCAGCGACTCCCGCGTCATTCATCTATCGCGTCATTCATTCCAGGCCTTCGCCAGCAGCCCCCGGGTCTCGCGCAGCAACTGCGGCATGACCTTGACCCCGGCGAGGACCGTGATGAAGTTCGCGTCCCCGCCCCAGCGCGGAACGATGTGCTGATGCAGGTGCTCGGCGAGCGAACCGCCTGCCGCCGCACCGAGATTGAGACCGACGTTGAAACCGTCCGGCCGCGACACCCGCTTGATCACGCGCAGAGCCTGCTGCGTGAACGACATCAACTCGGCGCTTTCCTCCTCCGTCAGGTCTTCGAGCGCCGCGACCTTGCGGTAGGGAACGACCATCAGGTGCCCCGGGTTGTACGGGTACAGGTTGAGCACCGCGTAGACGTGCTCACCCCGGGCGACGATCAACCCGTCCTCGTCGTCCATCTTCGGGATGTCGATGAACGGCTCGTTCGGGGTGTCCCGCGACTTCGGCGCCTCGGCGATGTACGACATGCGGTGCGGCGACCAGATCCGCTGGAGGTGATCGGGTTCGCCGGGGCCGCGGTCCACGAGGCGGCCGGGGCCGCCGAGCATCTCGTCGGCCGTCACGTCGTCACCTCCGGTCATGTGCGTCACCCTTCCTTACCGGGTTGCAGCAGTTCCGCCGTCGGCGAGGCATTCTCGCGGCGACCGATCCACTCGGTGACGATGCGCACGGCGTCGTCCACGGGCACCCCGTTGACCTGGGTGCCGTCCCGGAATCGGAAGCTGACGGCGCCCGCCTCGACGTCGCGCGCACCCGCCAGCAACATGAACGGCACCTTCTGTGCCGTGTTGTTGAAGATCTTCTTCTGCATGCGGTCGTCGCTCGCGTCGACCTCGGCGCGGACACCGGCCGCCTTCAGCCGCTTCACCACGTCGAAGAGGTGGTCGGCGAACGTCTCGGCGACCGGGATGCCGACCACCTGGACGGGCGCCAGCCACGCCGGGAACGCACCCGCGTAGTGCTCGGTGAGCACACCGAAGAACCGTTCGATGGAACCGAACAGGGCCCGGTGGATCATGACCGGACGCTGCTTGGTGCCGTCGTTGGCCGTGTACTCGAGGTCGAAACGCTCCGGCAGGTTGAAGTCGAGCTGAATGGTCGACATCTGCCAGGTGCGGCCCAGGGCGTCCTGCACCTGCACCGAGATCTTCGGTCCGTAGAACGCGGCGCCGCCCGGATCGGGAACGAGGTTCAGCCCCGACGACTCCGCGACCTCGGCGAGAGTCGCCGTCGCTTCGTCCCACACGGCGTCGTCGCCGACGAACTTGTCCGGGTTCTTGGTGGACAGCTCGAGGTAGAAGTCGTCGAGTCCGTAGTCCTTCAGCAGGCCGAGCACGAACTGCAGGGTGGTCGCCAGTTCGTCACGCATCTGCTCACGGGTGCAGTAGATGTGCGCGTCGTCCTGGGTCATGCCGCGCACGCGGGTGAGTCCGTGGACGACACCCGACTTCTCGTACCGGTACACGGAACCGAACTCGAAGAGCCGCAACGGCAGCTCGCGGTACGACCGGCCGCGGGAGCGGAAGATCAGGTTGTGCATCGGGCAGTTCATCGGCTTGAGGTAGTAGTCCTGGCCCGGCTTGCGCACGGTGCCGTCCTCGTTCAGCTCCTCGTCGATGTGCATCGCCGGGAACATGCCGTCGCGGTACCAGTCCAGGTGACCCGACACCTCGTAGAGGTGCCCCTTGGTGATGTGGGGGGTGTTGACGAACTCGTACCCCTCCTCGACGTGCCGCTTGCGGGAGTAGTCCTCCATCTCGGTGCGGATGATTCCGCCCCGCGGATGGAACACGGGCAGTCCGGAGCCGAGTTCGTCGGGGAAGCTGAACAGGTCGAGTTCGGACCCCAGCTTGCGGTGGTCGCGACGTTCCGCCTCGGCGAGCAGTTCCAGGTGGTGGTCCTGCGCCTCCGCCGACTCCCACGCGGTGCCGTAGATGCGCTGGAGATCGGCGTTGTCCTGATTACCGCGCCAGTACGCCGCCGAGCTGCGGGTGAGCTTGAACGCCGGGATGTGCTTGGTGGTGGGGATGTGCGGGCCGCGGCACAGGTCTCCCCACACCTTCTCGCCGGTCCGCGGGTCCAGGTTGTCGTAGATGGTCAGCTCGTTGCCGCCCACCTCCATGATCTCCGGATCGTCGATTCCCGACTTGTCGTCGATGAGTTCGAGCTTGAAGGGCTCCTTCGCCAGCTCGGCGCGCGCGTCCTCGAGCGACTCGACGACGCGGCGGGAGAACCGCTGCGACCCCTTGATGATCTTCTTCATCCGCTTCTCGAGGCTCGCGAGGTCCTCGGGGGTGAACGGGCGATCGACGGCGAAGTCGTAGTAGAAGCCGTCCTTGATCGGCGGGCCGATGCCCAGCTTCGCCTCGGGGAATTCCTGCTGGACGGCCTGCGCGAGCACGTGGGCGGCGGAGTGACGGATGACGCTGCGCCCGTCGTCGGTGTTCGACGCGACCGGCTCGACCTCGACGTCGGTGTCGGGCACCCAGGACAGGTCCTTGAGCTGGCCCTCGGCGTCACGGACCACGACGACGACGTCCGGACCCTTGCTCGGGTAGCCGGCCTCCCGAACCGCTGTACCGGCCGTAGTCCCCGCGGGTACCCGGACGAGGGCGGCTGGGGCGGCGGATGCGGGGGTGCTCACGGCGATGTTCTCCTAGGTGAGGTGTGCGGTGCAGACATGGTGAATGTGCCAGCCCATGTTATCGGCCCAGCAGTCACACCCAACCATGCGTCCGGCTAGAGCGGGCTCTCCAGCCACGGGTAGTCGAGGCCGATCCACGTTCCGACGAGACCGAACGTCCCGAGCAACCACAGCGTGGCGAGGACGACGACACATGTCAGCAGCGCGCCCGCCCCCTTGACCACCAGCGACTGCCGCGAGAACCAGTGCATGAACTTGTCGTAGCGCTGCCGCGCGTAGTGCAGCAGCCGGTGGGCCCACGCGAACTCGGATGCGAGGATCCCGAGTCCCGCGAACACGATCAGCCAGCCGGGGCCCGGATAGGGAATCGCGACGATGCCGGCGGCCAGCACCAGAGCGCCGATCACCCCCACCGCGATGCGGTACGCCAGGTTGAGGCTCGGCCGCGCGGCGATGTGCGCGCGCCACCGATGCCACCGGCTCTCCGCTTCCTGGAACGGGGACAGATCCGAGTCGTCCACGTCCACGCTCTCGGGCGCGGGTCCCGGCCGAGCTTCTCCGCTAGTCACCGCTCCAGCCTACCGACCGCGACCTGCGGCGGCGCGTCGTCGCACCGCCGCACCGCCCGCGGGTCATCCCTTCACACAGACGACCTGCCGCAGGTGGGCAACGACCTCGACGAGGTCGGCCTGCGCTTCGATCACCTGCTCGATGTCCTTGTAGGCGCCGGGGATCTCGTCGATCACGCCCGCGTCCTTACGCGATTCGACTCCGGACGTCTGCCGCACGAGGTCGTCGACGGTGAAGCGCTTCTTCGCCTTCGTGCGGCTCATCGTCCGTCCCGCCCCGTGCGATGCCGAATTGAAGGACAACTCGGAGCCCAGGCCACGCACCACGTAGGAACCGGTGCCCATGGATCCGGGGATGAGTCCGAGATCACCCCGGCCGGCCCGGATCGCGCCCTTGCGGGTGACGAGCATCGGCTCGCCGTCGATGATCTCCTCCGACACATAGTTGTGGTGGCAGGAGATCGGCTCGTCGAATCGGACCGGCCTGCCGGGCAGGGCCTGCCGGAATGCCTGCATCACCAACGTGAGCATGACGGCACGGTTACGGGCCGCGTACTCCTGCGCCCACGTCAGGTCGTGGCGGTACGCGTCCATCTCCTCGCTGCCTGCGAGGAACACCGCGAGATCGCGATCGACCAGCCGCTGGTTGTGCGGCAACGCCCGCGCCACCGCGATGTGCCGCTCCGCCAGCTCCTTGCCGATGTTGCGCGACCCGGAGTGGAGCATCAGCCAGACCTCGTCGGCGTCCGACAGGCACACCTCGATGAAGTGGTTGCCGCCGCCGAGCGTCCCGATCTGCTTCATCGCCTTGGATTCGCGGGACTGGACACCCGAATGCAGGTCACCGAATTCCTGCCAGAAGCGGTGCCAACCCTCCTTCACTCCCCCGGCGTCCGTGACGTCCAGTGCGCCGACGTTCACCGAACGCTCGTGCATGGCGAACCCGACCGGCACCGCACGCTCGATGCGCGAGCGCATCGAGCGCAGGCTGTCGGGCAGATCGCTCGCGGTCACATCCGTCCGGACCGCCGTCATCCCGCACCCGATGTCGACGCCGACCGCCGCCGGGGCGACCGCCGCCCGCATCGCGATGACGGAACCGACCGTCGCCCCCTTGCCGACATGGACGTCGGGCATGACCCGCACACCGTGCACCCACTGCAGGTCGGCCATGTTCCGCAGCTGCTGCAACGCTGCCTGCTCGATGGTCCACTCTTCCGCCCACATCAAGGTGGGCGCGGTGGTGCCTTCCAGCCTCACGGGGAACATGGGACTCAGTCCTTCGATCGCGGATCACCCGGGGAATTTCGGCCGCCTGAGTTCATTGTCCGCCGCGCCGCAGGGCCGGAACAAACGTTATTCGGGTGCGCACACGAAAAAGAAGAGGGCGTTTCCGATTTCGGAAACGCCCTCTTCTTCTCTGTGGTCCCGGCTGGGATCGAACCAGCGACCTCCCCGGTGTGAACGGGACGCTCTTCCACTGAGCCACGGGACCGAAGCGCGCCAAACACTCGCGCTCGAACGAGTTGGAACATTAACACGACCGAGCGGCCGAACGAAAATCACGTCGTTGGGATTCGTGTCGACCCCTGCCCGCGGCACGTCCGCGACCCGGCGTCGTTCATGCGTAGTTCGCCGTCTGACGCCTTGACCTGCAGATTTGTAACTATCGCGGATGGTCGGCTAATGTTCTCAACCGCACCACGGAGAACATTCTCCGCGAGTTACACGGTGCATGCGGACGTGGCGCAGCTGGTAGCGCACAACCTTGCCAAGGTTGGGGTCGCGGGTTCGAATCCCGTCGTCCGCTCGAGAGGTTGGACTCAACCTTCACGGTGGAGTGGCCGAGTGGTGAGGCAACGGCCTGCAAAGCCGTGCACACGGGTTCGATTCCCGTCTCCACCTCGCGCGATTAGCTCAGCGGGAGAGCGCTTCCCTGACACGGAAGAGGTCACTGGTTCAATCCCAGTATCGCGCACCGAGATAGATGATAGATGCACGACTGTTTTACTTGCTCGACCAGTGACGGCCCCCAGCCCGGGGGCTTTCACGAATGCGGACGTGGCGCAGCTGGTAGCGCACAACCTTGCCAAGGTTGGGGTCGCGGGTTCGAATCCCGTCGTCCGCTCTCTTTTCTCCATCCCGCGCGATTAGCTCAGCGGGAGAGCGCTTCCCTGACACGGAAGAGGTCACTGGTTCAATCCCAGTATCGCGCACCAGTTCACTTTCAACCGAACAGTTCACGACACTTCAGCCCCGGTCCCTCGACCGGGGCTGAACTGTTGTCCGGGTGTCAGGCGGGCTGGAGCCGGTTGGCGCCGGAGATCATCGCGCGCAGAGTCGATTCCGTGTGGGATTCACCGATTCCCATCGCCCAGCGCCGGATGCCGTCGCGCTCGCAGAGCAGAAATGTCGCGGTGCGGTGCCCGATCTCGTGCTGATGAAAAGACAGGATCTCCATCGCACACCCCGCGTCGTACAGCATCGAGGTCATGGCGGCCACCGGGCCGGGCGCGCTCGCAGCGGTCTTGCAGATCGATTCGCCGATACCGAGTGTCGCTTCGAAATCCCACATCCCGGGGCCGGTCTTCGTTTCCGACCAACTGCCCAGACGGAACGGTCCGGTGGACGGCGCGTAGACGGCCTCGAACGCGGACCACGCCATTCCGGCGGATTCGGTGCGGAGTTCCCGTGGCAGCGACTTTCCGTGGCGCGCGGCGAACGGATCGGCGGCCGGTGTCGACGAGGGGAAGGATGAAGCGAAAGAAGTGTTGGTACTCATTCTCGTGGTCTTCCTGAAAGAAGGGAGGACCAACGCGTAGCTCAACGACCCGCAGCGAGGGGTCGGTCCGTATCAGACCCCGCTACGGCGGAGAACTACGAGAATGCGCTGCATGATGACACTGTAAGCGACAACCGTCCGCAGAGGCAACAGGCCGCGTTGACTCATCCAAAATGCCCGCGTAAGCCCCTTCGTTGCCTCACGTGAGAACGCCCGCGTAGCGGCGTGTCGATCACGTCGGTGTGGTGGTCGAGGGTAGGGCCGGAGGATGGGACTGACCATGGCTGAACGCAGAGCCGTCACCACGGCGATCGCGACCCGCTACAAGCGCGCCGACAAGCCGGGCAAAGCGAAGATCCTAGACGAACTGTGCGCCACGACCGGCTGGCATCGCGACCACGCCCGCAAGGCATTGCGGGCAGCGTTGATTCCGAAGGTGGTCCGTCCCCGAACCGGGCGCCCACCGACGTACGGGCCGAACGTTGTTGCAGCGTTGATCTTCTGCTGGGCGGTGCTGGGGATGCCTGCCGGGAAGCGGCTTGCGCCGGCACTGCCAGACCTCGTGCCCATTCTGCGTGCGTTCGGTGAACTCGACATCGACGACGCTACCGCACTGTTGCTGGTCGGCATGTCTGCAGCCACCATCGACCGACGGCTGGCGCCCGAACGCAAGAACCATGAACTCAAGGGCCGATCACATACCAAGCCCGGTTCCCTGCTCAAGTCCCAGATCCCGATCCGCACCTGGGCGCAGTGGGATGATGCGGCGCCGGGGTTCGTCGAGATCGACCTGGTCGGCCACGAGGGCGGCAACGCCGTCGGTGAGCACGCTTACACGCTGACGGTCACCGACATCGCCACCGGTTGGACCGAGAACCGCAGTGTGCGCAACAAGGCCCGCAAATGGGTCATCGCCGCACTCGACGAGATCGCTGCCATCATGCCGTTCCCACTCCTCGGCGTCGACTCCGACAACGGCAGCGAGTTCATCAACCACCACCTGCTCGACTGGTGCAACAGACAGCAGATCACCTTCACCCGCTCGCGTCCCGGAAACTCCAACGACGGGGCACACGTCGAGCAGAAGAACTGGGCCGTAGTACGCACCATCGTCGGCTATCTCCGCTATGACACCTCTGCAGAGTTGTTGCTGCTCAATCAGATCTGGGTTCTGCAGTCGCAGCTAACGAACTACTTCTACCCACAGCAGAAATTGGTGTCGAAAGAACGTGACGGCGCGAAGGTGACCAAGAAGTACGACATCGCCACCACTCCGCATCGGCGTGCAGACCAGCACGAGGCCGTCACCGGAGAGGACAAGGCCATCCTCGCCGACACGTACTCGACCATCAACCCCGCCGCCGTCCAGCGTCAGATCCAGGCATTGACCACCGAGCTCATCGCCCTCGCCACCGCCAAGAACACACCCACGAGGAGAGCCCCTCTCACGCGGGCACTTCTCGATGAGTCAACGAATCAGACTTCGCGGGCATCTTGACATGAGGCAACAGGCAGGCCCCGGTTCACGGTGTCGCGCCGACCACCGGTGACGGGCGGGTGACGAAATCGTTACCACTGCATCTGGAACGTGAGGAATTCCTCATGTATCGTCGAACTTGCCATCCACCCCCCCGATGGCAATGAGCCCCAGCCATGACCCCCCATCCAAGGCTGGGGCTCAGTCTTGTTCCGGGCCCCTCACGCACCCCCACTTTCGGACATTTCGCCCGCCGCCTCGGAGAACGCTGCACATCCCCGCAAAGTATTGGACACTCGCCCAATCGATCGGATGTCCTCTACCGAAGGCCGACTCCCATGACGGATTCACCACGCGCAGACGTGCCCGCGGACCACCGCCCGGCACGGATCGCCGCGGCGGGCGCATTCGGCCTGCAGGGTTTTCTCCTCGCGGCCGTCCTCACACAACTGCCGCAGTACCAGGACCGATTCGGGTTCGACGACACGGTCATCGTGGTCGCGGTCGTGACGGTGTCCCTCATCGCCGGGGCGGGAAGCGTCCTCGCCGAGCACCTGGCCCGCCGATTCTCCAGCAGATCGGCGCTGCAGCTCGGGCTCGCGACCATCGCGGTCGCCGGTGGCGCCCTCGGTTTCAGCCCGAACACCGCGGCGTTCTTCGTCTGCCTGTCCGTGTACGGCGCCGGGCTGGGCATCGTCGACGCCGCCGCCAACATGCAGGCGGTGTCGATCCAGCACGCGTACGGCCGTTTCATCCTGTCGTCGTTCCATGCGGTGTGGAGCGTCGGCGCGATTGCGGGTGCACTCTTCGTCGCCGCCACCTCCGCCCTCGACGTCAGCGTGGCCGGCGCGCAACTGGTGGCGGCGCTCGTCGTGGCCGTCGGTCTCGCCGTCTGCGGCCCCCGGCTCCTCGCCCGTCAGGAGCCGGTGAGCAGCGCCCCGCCTGCGACCGGCCCTGTGTCCGTGCCGGTTCCGATTCGGCCGCTGCTCGCGCTCGGCACCGCGATGGCGTTGTTCTACGCCATCGATTTCGGTGTCGGCAACTGGTCCGCCCTGTACGTCCGGAACGTTCTGCTCGCGGACGCCGGCACGGCCGCCCTGGCGCTGGCCGCATACCAGTGCGCGGCTCTGGTGTCGCGTCTGACCGGCGACTTCTGGGTGGCGAAGTACGGCGAGATCGCCGTCGTCCGTGCGGGTTCGGCGGTCGGTGTCGCCGGATTGACGGTCGTCGTGCTGGCCCCGTCCCCGGCCGTCGCGATCGCCGGATTCCTCGTCGTTGGCCTCGGCGTGCCGGTCGTCGCTCCCCTGTGTTTCAGCGCCGCCGGCCGGCTGGCACCCACCGGCCAGGTGGACGACGTCGTGGCGCGGATCAACCTGTTCAATTACGTGGGCACGCTCGTGGGCGGGGCGATCGTCGGCGGCGTCGCCGCCGCGACCAGCCTGCGGATCGGGTTCGTGGTCCCGCTCCTGTTCGCGGTGGGGCTCGTCCTGCTCGCCCCCGCATTCGCCCCGGACCGGGACCGCGACAGGCAATCCGCGTGGACCCCGGATCGCGACTGACGGCAGATGTTCTACTTAGGACATGCCGACTCGGGGATGGTTCGTGATCACCGCGGCGATCGTCTACGTCGCGGTTCCGGTCTCGGCACGGTCCGCTCGTGGCGGCTCGCACACCCCAGGACGAACGAGTCGATCAAGACCGTTGCGGCAATCACCCTGCTGCGGGACAGTACGGGAATGACACTTCGGGAAGCGAAGGACGCGGTGGATCAGCTGTGACTGTCGAGATAGACCCGGCGGGGATCTGGGATTCCGAGGCGATCGCCGACGTCGCCGCGGCAACGTTCCCTCTTGCGTGCCCGCCCGGCGCGACGCAGGACGACATCGCCGCCTTCATCGACGACGTGCTGTCGGCCGAACGGTTCTCGGAGTACCTCACCGACCCGAACCGCACCGTCCTGAAGGTCACCCACGGCGGGGCGATCGTCGGCTACGCGATGCTGATCGACGGTGAACCCGCAGACCCGGATGTCGGCAGGGCCGTGACGCTTCGGCCGACCACCGAGATCAGCAAGCTGTACGTGCTACCCGGTAATCACGGGACCGGGGTCGCGTCCGCGCTGATGGACGCCATCGTCGAACGCGCCGTCGCCGCCGGGTGCGCCGGGCTGTGGCTCGGCGTCAACCAGGAGAATGTGCGCGCCCAGCGCTTCTACGCGAAGCACGGATTCACGCAGGTCGGAACGAAAACCTTTCTCGTCGGCACCCAACTGCACCACGATTTCGTGATGCAGCGGGCGCTGTGACGAGCTGGGTCAGCTCGCGGCGACCTCGAAGCGCGACAGCGCGAGCAGGCGCGACGTGGCACGCAGGTACTTCTTCCGGTACCCACCGGCCAGCATCTCCGGAGTGAAGATCGCGTCGAGCTTGGCCCCGGCCACGGTGACCGGGATGCTCGCGTCGTACAGGCGGTCGGCGAGGACCACCAGGCGCAGCGCGACCGACTGGTCCTCGGCAGGGTGCACGCCGTCCAGGAAGACGGCCGGGATGCCCTCGACCAGCTTGTTGTAGCGGGACGGGTGCAGCGTGCTGAGGTGCTTGCACAGCGCGTCGAAGTCGTCGAGCGTGGCGCCGGGGATGCTGTCGGCGCGCTCGGCGAGCTCCGCCGAGGAGATCGGGTCCGGGGCCGGCGGCAGGTCGCGGTGCCGGTAGTCGGGGCCGTCGACGCGGATCGTCTCGAAGATCGAGCCGAGCTTCTTGATCTCGCGCAGGAAGTCCTGTGCAGCGAATCGTCCTTCACCGAGCTGGCCGGGCAGGGTGTTCGACGTCGCCACGATGGACACGCCGCGCGCCGACAGTTCCGACAGCAGGCGGGACACCAGCATGGTGTCGCCCGGGTCGTCGAGTTCGAATTCGTCGATGCAGAGAACGCTGTGGTCGGACAGCTGCTCGACGGCCTTGTTGAAACCGAGGGCACCGACGACGTGCGTCAGCTCCACGAACGTGCCGAACGCCTTGGGCGACGGGACGCTGTGGAAGATCGAGGCCAGAAGGTGGGTCTTGCCGACGCCGAAGCCGCCGTCGAGGTAGAGACCGGCGCCGGTGGCCTGCGTCTTCTTCCCGAACAGGCCGCGTCGTCCGCCGCTGCGGATCTTTACGACCTTCTTCGCGAACTCCTCGGCCGTCCGGACCGCGGCGGCCTGGCTGGGTTCTGCGGGATCGGGGATGTACGACGCGAAGCTCACCTCGTCGAACATGGCCGGGGGCACCATCTGAGCTACCAACTGATCAGCCGGTACCACGGGGCTGCGATCGACAAGACGTGCATGCATACAAGCAGGGTATCCACGTGTTGTGATCACCAACATGCACCGTGTACATATTGCGACATTTTTCACACCGGACAGCCCGCCTGCCCGCGAGGAGTCCAGTGAATCGACCGCGAACGCGCTGCGCGACCTGTACGCGTACCCGGCGGAGACCCCGCGGCCGTGGGTCCGGGTCAACTTCGTGAGCAGCATCGACGGCGCCGTCTCCGTCGACGGGGTCAGCGGGGCGCTCGGCACACCTGCGGACAGGCTGGTCTTCGAGACCCTGCGGGAGTTGGCCGACGTCGTGCTGGTCGGGGCCGGAACCGTCCGGGCGGAGAACTACGGCGGGGCGCGCATCGACACCGAGGGCAGGCGACGGCGGGTGGCGTCGGGGATGCCGGAGGTCCCGCCGATCGCCGTCGTGTCGGCGCGCGCCCACCTCGACCCGCGGTCACGCCTGTTCACCGACACGGAGGTGGCCCCGATCGTCGTCACGTGCACAGACGCCGACCCGGCGCGGGTCCGTGCTCTCACGGACGCGGGTGCGCGAATCGTGACGGCCGGCGACGGGCAGGTCACCGGCGACGGGCTGATCGCCGCCCTCGAGCATCTCGGACTGCGCCGTGTGCTCTGCGAGGGTGGCCCGAGCCTGTTCGGGCAGCTGACCGCGGACGACGCCGTCGACGAGGTGTGCCTGACCACGGCACCCGTCCTCGTCGGCGGAACCGCGGGTCGCGTCGCCACCGCGCCTGGGGCCCGGATCACCGCGATGACTCCCGCGCACATCCTCACCGACACCGACGGCACCGTCCTCACCAGATGGGTGCGGCTGCCCCGGCCGTAGGGGAACCTGGCAGGGTGGTCGCCATGCGCAGATCGGTGTTGCTCGCAATGGTTCTCGTGGTGTGCAGCGCGTGCGGAGCCGGACCGTCCAACCGGCCGCACGTGGCGGTCGAACGCGAGGGCGGCGGCAGCGAACCCACCGCGACCGAGACCGAGAACGCCGACGCTCCCCCACCCGTGTTGCAGACCCCGAAGAACGATCTGGCGTGGACCGACTGCACGCAGAGCACCCTCGGCGCCCTGGGCCCGGGAACGACGCCGCCCGCCGGGTTGATCTTCGAATGCGGCTCGTACGAGTCAGCCGTCGACGAGAGCGGCACCCTGCCCGGCTCCTTCACGATGGGTGCGATGCGGGCACGCCTCGCCGACACCCCCGAGAACGCGGCCCCGCTGGTGCTCACGTCGGGATCGGACCGGTCGTCGACCGCAACGCTCGCCGCGCTGAGCACCGGCGGTCTCACGTCCCTGCTGTCGACGCGACCGGTGGTCGCGGTGGACCGCCGCGGCATCGCCTCCTCGCAGGAGATCGAATGCCTCACCCCGGAGCTCCGCAGCAGCCTCGCGAATCTCGGGCAGTTCGATCCGGGGACGGGCGACCAGGTCGACAAGGTCACCGCGCTGGGCCGCGACGCCACCATCGCGTGCACCGACTACCTGCAGCCACAGGAACTCGCGTTCGACAGCACCCACGCCGCCGACGACATCGAGGAGCTGCGCCGCACCTGGGACGTCGATGCACTCGGGATCCTCGCCACCGGCAACGGCAGTGCGGTCGCGCTCAGCTACGCCGCCAAGTACCCCGATCGGGTCGGCCGGCTCGTCCTCGACTCCCCCGCCGTCACCACGGTGGATGCCGCGACCGCCACCGAACAGCAGGTCGCGGGTCAGGAGGCGGCGTTCGACGCGTTCGCCCGCCAGTGCACCGCCCTGAACTGCTCCCTCGGCGCCGATCCCCGCGCCGCGATGACCGACGCCGTCACCCGCGCCGCGAACGGCCAGATCCCGCGGGTCTCCGCGAACGCCCTCCTCACCGCGGTGTCCGGGTCGCTCGCCGCGGCGGGCGGCGACCAGCAGGGCCGCGTCCGCGCCCTGTCCGATGCGGTGTCCGCCGCCCTCGCCGGAAACACGGCGCCGATCCTGGCGGCGATCGCGCAGGCCGAGGCGGCCTACGAGGGCGACGGCCAGTTCATCACCCGCTGCACCGACGGCCAGCAGTGGCCCGCACCCGACCGCGTTCGCGAACTGCAGGAGCTGTGGGGCGAGCGGTTCCCGCTGTTCGGACCGAACGCCGCCGTCGGACTGCTGGCGTGCACCTCCTGGCCCGCGACCGCGCCGCCCGCCCTGCCCGGCGAGCTGACACTCCCGGTCCTGGTGCTGAGCGGCACCGCCGACCCGGTCGTCGGGAACGCCGGGGTGGGGACGGTGACGGGTGCCGTGTCGAGCGCAGGCGCCGCGACGGCGACCCTGACGTGGCACGGCAGCGGCCACCCCGCCACCCATTCGGACTGCGCGCAGAAGTCGATCGTCACCTACGTCACGGACGGCGCGCTGCCCCCGGACGGCAGCGCCTGCCCCGCCTAGCCGACGTGTTCCGCCCGACACCCACAGGGGGTGCGTGACCGCACGTCAGAGCTTCTCGGTGTACCGTGCCGTGGTGTTCCTTCGACAACTCGAACCGCGCACCGGGCGGACTGCCAACGAGGTAATCAACTTCGCGCTGTGGCCGATCGCCGTCATGACAGTGCTGCATCGAGTGGTCGTCAAGGCGGTCAACGGGTACATCACCGACGACTTCCGGCCGGTCTACAACGCGGCGCTGGCCTTCCTCAACGGCCGCCCCGTCTACGCCGCCAACTTCAACTGGGTCGATCCGCATTACCTGTATCCGCCGTCCGGCACCCTGCTGATGGCGCCGATCGCGGTGATCGACCCCGAGAAGTCCCGGTGGTTGTTCATCATCGCCAACGCGATCGCCATCGTGATCGCGTTGTACCTGCTCCTGCGGCTGTTCGGTCTGGGATTGAACTCCATCGCGGCCCCGATCCTGCTGCTCGCCACGTTCTCCTCCGAGACCGTCACCAACACCCTCGTCTTCACCAACATCAACGGTCTGGTCCTGCTCGGCGAGATCGCGTTCCTCGTGTTGCTGATGAAGCGCAAGGACATGTGGTCCGGTGTCGCCATCGGGCTGACGTTCGCGGTCAAACCGATCCTCGCCCCACTCCTGCTGCTGCCTCTGGTGCGCGGACAGTGGAAGGTGTTCGTCACCGCGATCGGCATTCCCCTGATCCTCACCGCCGTGGCGTGGCCGCTGTCCGCGGACCCGATGGACTTCGTGCGCCACACGGTGCCGTACCTGATGGAATCGCGCGACTACTTCAACAGCGCGATCGTCGGCAACGGCAAGTACTACGGCCTCCCCACCGCCCTGATCTGGGCCCTGCGCGGCGTCTTCACCGCCATCGTGCTCAGCTCCCTGTGGCTGCTCTACCGCTACTACCGCCACGACGAGCTGTTCTTCGTCGTCACCACGTCCGGGGTTCTGCTGACGGCGTCGTGGCTGCTCGGCTCGCTGGGCCAGATGTACTACTCGATGATGCTGTTCCCGCTCCTGATGTCCGTGGTACTGAAGAATTCGGTGATGCGGAACTGGCCGGCGTGGCTGGCCGTGTACGGGTTCATGAGTTACGACAGCTGGCTGTCGAGCCGGTTCATCGAGGCCGGCCGGACCGCCGAGTACATGAAGACCACGCTGGGATGGAGCCTGATGCTGCTCGTGGTCTTCGGCGTGCTGACCGTCCGCTACGTCTCGGCGCGGCGCGAGGGGCGACTCGACCGGGGCATCGACCCGGCGTTCCTCCTCGAACCGCACGAGAAGGCCCCCGACATCTCGCCGCGGGAACCGGAACCGGACGAGCAGCCGCAGGTCGAGTCGGCCACCGCCAAGACCTAGGCCCCCGTCCCGCGCGGGCGTCGCGGCCGGAATCGGCGAAACGTATTAGCGTGGAGCCATGAGTTCGCAGCAGCAGGATCCCACGCAATCCGCCCCGAAGGTTGCTCTCTCCGACAGCGAGTGGCGCGAGAAACTGACTCCCGAGGAGTACGCCGTGCTGCGCCAGGCCGGTACCGAACGCCCCTTCGTCGGCGAGTACACCGACACGAAGACCGAAGGCGTCTACCACTGCCGGGCCTGTGGCGCCGAGCTGTTCCGCAGCACGGAGAAGTTCGAATCGCACTGCGGGTGGCCGTCGTTCTTCGATCCAGCCGACTCGGACGCCGTCATCCTCCGCGAGGACACGTCGCTGGGGATGCGCCGCGTCGAGGTGGTGTGCGGGACGTGCCACAGCCACCTGGGCCACGTCTTCGAGGGCGAGGGCTACCCCACCCCCACCGATCAGCGGTACTGCATCAATTCGATCTCGCTGACCCTGGAACCGACCGGCGAATGATCGTCGGTGGATCGAACGCCCGGATAGGCGGAAGCGCACCCTCGTAGCGTTCGATCTCGACGAGCACGTGCTGGCCCGTGCAGCCGTGGGCCAGTGAGGACGTGCCCACGTCCGGGGTCAGCACGTTGGGGTTCCCGTGCACGCAGAGGGAATCCGGGTCGGTCGCGTCGAGCGGGTCGTACCAGGCTCCCGTCGACAGCTGGACCACACCGCGCCGGACGCCCTCGTCCACCACCACACCGGCGAGGCAGGCGCCGCGGTCGTTGAACACGCGGACGACGTCGCCGGCGGTGAGTCCGCGGTCGGCGGCGTCGTCCGGATGGATTCGGAGCGGTTCGCGGCCCCGGATCTTCGATTTCTGGCTGGTGCCGCCGTGGTCGAGTTGGCTGTGCAGGCGGGTGCGCGGCTGGTTGGCGATCAGGTGCAGCGGGAACTGCCGTGCCCGCCGGCCGCCCAGCCATTCCTCGGGCTCGTACCAGCGGGGGTGTCCGGCACAGTCGTCGTAGCCGAATCCGTCGATGTCGGCGGAGAAGATCTCGATCCGCCCGCTCGGGGTGGCGAGGGGGAATTTCACCGGATCGGTCCGGAAGTCGCCGAACAGGATCAGGTCGTCCTCGGTCCGCATCCGCACGTGGCCCTGCGTCCAGAAGTCGTCGAAACTCGGGGCGGGACCGCCGTCCGCGCGGACGAAGTCTCGCCACTGCCCGTACAGGTGCTCGAGCCACTGCCCGGACGAGCGGCCCTCGGTGAACTTCTCCCCGACACCCAGTTTCCGGGCGACGGCGGCGAACGTGTCGTAGTCGTCCCGCGCGTCGGCGTAGGGCCCGACGGCGGCGTGCATGGCGACGAGCAGCGGGTCGTTGCGGGTGCAGCTGAGGTCGGCCCGCTCGAGCGACGTGGTGGATGGGACGACGATGTCCGCGTGCCGGGCCATCGGCGTCCAGTAGGGGTCGTGGACGACGATCGTGTCGGGCCGGGCCAGCGCCCGGCGCAGACGGGGAATGTCCTGATGGTGGTGGAACGGGTTGCCGCCCGCCCAATACAGCATCTTGATGTCCGGGTACGTCAGCCGCTGACCGTCGTAGTCGAACGGTGCGCCCGGGTTCAGGAGCATGTCCGAGATCGCGGCCACGGGGATGAAGTCGCGGACGGGGTTCAGCCCCTGGGGAAGCGTGGGCAGCGGGTACGGGACGGGGGCCAGCCCGGGTTCGTTCATGGAACCGTAGCCGTGGCCGAAACCGCCACCGGGTAGGCCGATCTGGCCCAGCATCGCGGCGAGAGTGACCCCCATCCACGGGGCCTGCTCACCGTGCCGCACCCTCTGCAGCGACCAGGTGACGGTCACCATCGTCCTGCCCGCCGCCATCCGCCGGGCGAGGGCGACGAGGTCCGCTGCGGCGATACCCGAGATCTGCTCGGCCCACGAGGGCGACTTCGGGACGCCGTCGGAGCGGCCGAGGAGGTAGTCCTCGAAGCGGTCGTAGCCGACGCAGTGGCTGCCCAGGAATGCCGTGTCGTGCAGGTCTTCCGTCGCGAGGACGTATGCCAGGGCGAGCATGATCGCGACATCGGTGCCGGGCACCGGGGCGTGTCGTTCGGCGGCGCCGTGCACGTCGTCGTGCAGCGGACTGAACGACACGATGGATCCGCCGCGGCGCCGGAAGGCGTCGAGTGCGTCGCGGGTGGGGTGGTCGCTGGTCCCGCCGTGATTGACGCCGGTGTTCTTGAGGGGGACGCCGCCGAAGCACACCATGAGATCGGTGTGCTCGGCGATGATCTTCCAGGACGTGGAGCGGGCGAACATCTTCCAGTGTGTGCCCACCACCCGGGGCATGATGACGCCCGTCGCGCCGAGCGAGTAGCTGTGCACCGAACGGGTATAGCCACCGAGCGTGTTCAGGAACCGGTGGACCTGGCTCTGGGCGTGATGGAACCGTCCGGCGCTGGCCCAGCCGTACGAACCGCCGTAGATCGCGCTGTTGCCGTGCGTGTCGACGACCCTGCGCAGTTCGTTCGCCAGCCGCTGGGTCAGCTCCTCCCAGTCGACCGACACGAACTCGTCGGACCCTCGGGAACTGCTGGGTCCCGGGCCGTTCTCGAGCCACCCGCGGCGCACCACCGGGCCGGTGATCCGCGCCTTGCTGCGGACCGACCCGGCGATGTTGCCCAGCACCGGTGACGGATTCGCGTCACCGGTGTACGGGTGGGCGGCGACGACGTCGCCGTCGGCGACCTCGGCCTCGAACATGCCCCAGTGCGACATGTGCTGGTAGCGGGGCGCGGTGCGCGCTCCGTCGGCGTCATTCATCGGTGCTGTGTCAGATCACGGCAGAGCGGTGATGAGCTTCTCCACATCCACCCGCGGGCCGGTGAAGAAGGGCACCTCCTCGCGGACGTGCAGACGGGCCTCGGTGGCGCGCAGATCGCGCATCAGGTCGACGATGCGGTACAGCTCGGGCGCCTCGAACGCGAGAATCCACTCGTAGTCGCCGAGCGCGAACGAGGGCACGGTGTTGGCGCGGACGTCCTTGTACGTGCGGGCCGCCATACCGTGGTCGGCGAGCATCTTGCGCCGCTCCTCGTCGGGCAGCAGGTACCACTCGTAGGAGCGGACGAACGGGTACACGCAGATGTAGTTGCCCGGGTCCTCACCGGCCAGGAACGCCGGAATGTGGCTCTTGTTGAATTCGGCGGGACGGTGGCACGCGACGTTG
Organism: Rhodococcus sp. G6(2025); assembly: GCF_058628105.1. NCBI lineage: Bacteria > Bacillati > Actinomycetota > Actinomycetes > Mycobacteriales > Nocardiaceae > Rhodococcus > Rhodococcus sp. G6(2025). The sequence goes on along the minus strand of NZ_CP179750.1, from coordinate 3,492,466 downwards.
CTCCACACAGGCTTGCTCGCGCGGCCCAGTGCGGTGGTGCGGCGGAAGTCGGCGTAGGTGGCCTGGAGGGCTTCGATGCTCGCCGAGTGCGTCCAGATCATGAAGTCGGCGTCGGCTCGCAGACCGGCCACGTCGTAGAGCCCGCGCACCACGACGCCCTTGTCGGCCTGACCTTCGAAGAAGATCCGCGCCTCCTTGATCACAGCTTCCCGGTCGTCCCCGAGTACACCGGGTTCCACCTGGAACACCGAGAACATGAGGTAGCGGATTTCAGAGTTCAATGCGTCGAAGTCGAGGCGTGCCATGGGTCTATCGTGCCACTCGCCCGGCGAGCCGTGCAGCCGCCGTCGTCGCAGCGGCCACACACGCGGGAACACCGACCCCGTGGAGGAGTGCCCCGGACACCTCGAGACCGTCCAGACCTGCGACTTCCTGCTCGATCACCGCCACCCGGTCGAGATGGCCGGGACCGTACTGCGGCAGGCCGCCGTGCCAGCGCTGGACGTGTACCGCGACGGGCTCCGCGGTCACCGCCGTGACGGTCGCGAGATCCTGCCGGGCGGCGGCGATCAACTCGTCGTCGGGTGCGTCGACGACGGCGGCGTCGCCGAACCGTCCGAACGAGGCCCGGACGAGAGTCACCTCCCGCTCGGCGAGGTGCGGCCACTTGCGGCTCGACAGGGTGAACGCTTTCGCGCCGAGCGCGGCGTCGGTGGCGACGAGGATCCCGGAGTTCTGCGGGAGGTCGACCCGGATCGGCAGCGCCAGCGCGACGACCGCCGAGGAGGCCAGTGGAATGTCCGCGGCGGCCGCCGACGCGCGGGGGGCGATGCCGGCGAGCAGGTCGGCGAGTTGCGGGGCGGGCACGGCGAGGACGACCCCGTCGACGCGGCCCACAGGTTCTGCCGACCAGCCGTCGCCGTCCCGGCCGAGTGTCCGGATCCGCTCGTGCACGATCTCCGCCGACGCGGCCTCCGTCAGGGCGCGCAGCAGGACGCCGTAGCCGTCGCGCAGCGCCCCGAACACGGGCCCGGGGGTCGGGGCAGGGAGGGCGTCCGCCACGGCCGCGGACAGGCTCGTGGCGCCGCGGTCGAGCGCCGCCGCGAGAGTGGGCAGGGCGGCGCGCACGCCGATGGTGTCCGCGAGACCCGAATAGACCCCTCCGAGAAGCGGATCCACCGACCGCTGGACCACCTGCGCGCCGAACCGGTCGCCGACCAGTGCACCGACGGCGATGTCCGCGCCCGGTGTCCAGTCGAAGGGCACCGTCCGCTCCCCCGCCATGCGCGCGAGCGTCCGGTCGTCGACAAGACCGCGCAGGCTGTTTCCGTCCGCCGGGATCCCCATGAGGGTGTCGGTCGGCAGCGGGTGCAGCGCGTCCTCGGACCAGATGAGCGGCCGCAGTCCCGCCGGATACACCAGCTGGTCGGAGAGGCCGAGTTCGCCGAGCAGGGCCGGGAGTTCCGGTCGCCGCGCGATGAAGGCTTCCGCCCCGACGTCGACGGGTTCCCCCGCCAGGTCCACCGTGCGCAGCTTGCCGCCGAGCCGCTCCGCGCCGTCGGCGAGGACGATCCGGGCATCGGCGCCGAGCCGTTGCCGCAGCCGGTACGCGGCGACGAGCCCGGAGATGCCGCCGCCGACGACGAGAACGTTCGGCGACGACCCGGTCACAGGGAGTGCACCAGCTCGACCAGCGCGGTCAGCGCGCCCGGGTCGGTGTCGGGCAGCACGCCGTGCCCGAGGTTGAAGATGTGTCCCGTGGCGCCGGCGGCGAGGGCGGCGTCCGCTTCCGCGGTGATGCGGCGGACCTGCTTCTCGACGGCCGCCGGTCCCGCGAACAGCACCGCGGGGTCGAGGTTGCCCTGGAGCGCCTTGCCCGGGCCGACCCTGCGCGCCGCCACGTCCAGGGGGATGCGCCAGTCGACACCCACCACGTCGGCGCCCGCTTCGCCCATCGCGCCGAGCAGTTCACCGGTTCCGACACCGAAATGGATGCGCGGCACCTTCGCGCTCTCCACCTCCGCGAACACCCGCTCGGAGTGGGGCAGCACGAATTCCCGGTACTCGGCGAGGGACAGCGCGCCGGCCCACGAGTCGAACAGCTGGATCGCGTCGACGCCGGCGCGCAGCTGGGTCTGCAGGAAGGTGATGGTGGTGTCGGCGAGGGTGCCGAGCAGCGCGTGCCACGTCCGGGGGTCGGAGTGCATCAGCGCCTTCGTGCGCTCGTGATTGCGGCTCGGACCGCCCTCGACCAGGTACGAGGCGAGGGTGAACGGGGCTCCGGCGAAGCCGATCAGCGGCGTCGAGCCGAGTTCCGCGGTGAGCAGCTGCACGGCCTGCGCGACGGCGCCGACCTCTTCCGGCACGAGGCGCGGCAGGGCGGCGACGTCGGCGATCGACCGGACCGGGTTCGCGACGACGGGACCGGTGCCGGCGACGATGTCGAGATCGATCCCGGCGGCCTTGAGCGGCACCACGATGTCGGAGAACAGGATCGCGGCGTCGACGCCGTGCCTGCGCACCGGCTGCATGGTGATCTCGCAGACGAGTGCCGGATCGAAGCACGACTCGAGCATCCCGATCCCCGATCGGATCTCGCGGTACTCGGGAAGCGAGCGGCCCGCCTGCCGCATGAACCACACCGGGCGACGGCCGGGGGTACGGCCTTCCGCGGCCGCCAGGAGGGGCGCGTCGGGGAGCACCCGCCTCGCGGCGTACGTCGCCCGTTCGCTCATGCCTGCATTGGTGCTTTCCAACCCGCTCATCGGTCCTCGCGCTCTCTGCCTGCTCGAATTTCGGCAGCTCTCATGCTGCCATGCCGGGACTCCGCCGCCGATCGGCCCTGCTCGGCGCGCCTCCGACGAGATGTGTGGGTCCGGGTCTAACGTCCCGAGCTGTGACGACTTCGGGATCGCCCGCCGAACCGGCCGAGTTCCGCGCCGCGGTCGAAGCGATGAATTCCGCGCAGGTTCGCGCGGACATCGAGCTGGGCCCAATCCGGCCCCCGCAACGGCTCGCGCCGTACAGCTACGCCGTCGGCGCAGAGGTCGTGCACGAGGACACCGGGGTCGTCGCCGAACAGAGCGAGGGTGACGCGTTCGGCAGGCTGATCCTCCTGTTCGACCCCGAGGGTGACGAGGCCTGGAACGGCACGATGCGGCTGGTCGCCTACATTCAGGCCGATCTCGACGCCGCCGTGGCGTCCGACCCGCTGCTTCCCGAAGTGGCGTGGAGTTGGCTCGTCGACGCACTCGAGTCGCGCCACGAACCTCTCAACGCGCTCGGCGGGACGGTGACGGCGACGACGTCGGTGCGCTACGGCGACATCGCCGGTCCCCCGCATGCGCATCAGCTGGAACTGCGCGCGTCGTGGACGGCGACATCGGTCGAACTGGCGACGCACGTCGAGGCGTTCTGCGAGGTTCTGGCGTATGCGGCCGGTCTGCCGCCCGCCGGGGTGTCGCAGCTGCGGACGCTGGGCGGCAAATAGTCAGGCCGATTCCGTGCCCGCCGCGGGCACGTCGGTGGTGGCGCTGCGCGACCATTCCAGGAATCGCCCGACCGCCTGCGTGACGGAGATGCTGCGGATCGAGGGGAACACGTCGAACGCGTGCTGCGCGCCCTTCAGTTCGGCGTAGACGACGGGGTTGTCGGACACCTGCCGGAGTTCGTCGACGAAGATCCGCGCCTCGGCGACGGGGATCAGCGAATCGCTCGTGCCGTGGATCACGAAGAACGGCGGTGCGTCCGCCCGGAGGTGCGCGAGCGGGGACGCGGCCCGGTAGTCGTCGGGGAACGTGGCGTGCTTGCCGAGCACCATCGGCATCAGTCCGGAGTGCACGCGCTGGAGGACGGCCTTGATTCCGGTATCGCCGGCGATGTCGTAGACCCCGTAGTACGGCACACACGCCTGAACCGATGTGTCGACGTCCTCGAAGCCCGGCTGCAGGTGACTGTCGTTCGCGGTGAGTGCCACCATGGCGGCGAGGTGGCCACCCGCGGAACCACCTGTGACGGCGATGAAGTCGGGGTTGCCGCCGTATTCCTCGACGTGCTCCCGGAGCCAGGCCAGCGCCTGCTTGATCGCGATCAGGTGTTCGGGCCATTTCGCCTTCGGCGACAGCGGGTAGTTGACGGCCGCGCACACCCACCCCCGCGAGGCCATCTCGAGCATGAGCGGCAGACCCTGTTGATCCTTGTTCCCGATCACCCATCCCCCGCCGTGGATCTGCAGGAGGACCGGGCTCTTCGACGGCAGATCCTGCCGGTGATAGATGTCGAGGCGGGCCCGCCGCCCGCCCGGCCCGTACGCGAGGTTGCGGACCCGGGTGACCGCCTTGTTGCGCATCCAGAACGGGTTGAGGAGTTGGCGCCACACCGGTCGCCCGGGGTGTTCGATGGCTGCGTCGCGGTCGGTGTAGTTCTCGCCGAGCGTGTCGACGAGAGCGGATTCGGCTTCCGCTCCGGCGCCCCGGCCGGTGGCGATCACGGCGGCGAGCCCGGCGGCGGATGCGGCGGCCAGCGCGAGGCCGACACGGTCGCTTCGGGTTCGTGTTCCGTGACGCGCGGCGTGCTGGGCGGCGTCGGCCGCGGTCACGGCGAGCAGGTGCGGCGCGAGTTCGGTGGTGAGCCACCCCGAGAAGAACGCGACCACCGACGTGGGCGCACCGGGCAGGGGACGCAGGGCGTTGGCGGCGAGTGCGGCGCCGACGGCCTGCCGGAGAACGAAGCCTCGGGTCATACCCCCAACCGTAGAACATGTTCTAATCGATCGGTCGCCCACCCCAGCCGGCGGACGCCGGATCGAGAACGAGACGGAGCCGCCAATCGTAGGTCAGGCCACGGCGTCGACCTCGCACTTTCACGATTCAATGGACCACAATCTAGAACGTGTTCTAGTATCGGGTGCATGCAGCGACTCAGCGGTCTCGACGCGTCCTTCCTCTACCTCGAAACGTCGACGCAACTCCTCCACGTCTGCGGAGTCATCATCCTCGACGCGTCGACGGTTCCGGGCGGCTACACGTTCGCCCAGCTCAAGGCGGAACTCGGCGCGCGCACCGAGGCGATTCCCTCGTTCCGGCGCAAGCTGCAGGACTCGAAGTTCAACCTCGACCACCCCGTGTGGGTCGAGGACACCGACTTCGACATCGACCGGCACTGCCATCGCGTCGCGCTCCCCGCGCCCGGCGGCCGCGACGAGCTGGCCGAGCTGTGCGGTGACATCGCAGGCATTCCCCTCGACCGCGCCCGGCCGCTGTGGGAGATGTGGGTGATCGAGGGTCTCGAGGACGGCTCCGTCGCCGTCATGTCGAAGATGCACCACGCCGGGGTTGATGGCATCACCGGCGCCAACATGATGGCCCAGCTGTGCGGCCTCGAACCGGACGCACCACGCCCCGGCCCCGACGACTCCGCCGAGAGCGCGGGGCAGGCCAGCACACTCGACATCGCCGTCGGCGGGCTGCTCGCCGTCGCGTCCCGGCCCGCGAAACTGCTGAGGATCGTCCCGCAGAGCCTGACACTGCTGCCCCGCTGGATCGGCCGGGCCCGCCGCGGCGCCGCCATGCCCGCGCCGTTCACCGCGCCGCGCACGTCCCTGAACGGCACGTTGACCAGTCACCGCAATCTCGCGTTCACCCAGCTCGACCTCGAGAAGGTCAAGACGGTCAAGGACGCGTTCGACGTCAAGGTCAACGACGTGGTGCTCGCACTGTGCTCGGGCGCACTGCGCAAGTACCTGCAGAACCGCCGGGAGCTGCCCGACAAGTCGCTGGTCGCCATCGTCCCGGTCTCGGTCCACGGAAAGTCGGACCGGCCGGGCACCAACCAGGTGTCCGGCATGTTCACTCAACTCGGCACCCAGATCGAGGATCCGGCCGAACGCCTGCTCGCGATCGGCGAGCACAACTCGACATCGAAGGAACACAACGAGACCCTCGGCGCGAGCCTGCTGCAGGACTGGTCCCAGTTCGCCGGGCAGGCCGTGTTCGGCACCGCCATGCGCCTCTACTCGACCCTCGGCCTGGCGGAACGGCATCCGGTGGTCCACAACCTGGTGATCTCCAACGTGCCCGGGCCGTCGGTCCCGCTGTATTTTCTGGGTGCGCTGATCAAGGCGATGTATCCGCTGGGCCCGATCTTCCACGGCGCCGGGCTCAACGTCACGGTGATGTCGCTGAACGGTCAGCTCGACGTCGGCCTGATGAGCTGCCCGGAACTCGCACCCCACCTCTGGGACCTCGTCGACGCGTTTCCCGCGGCGTTGGACGAGCTCGTCGAGGCAGCGGGGAACCGGTCGTGAACCCGCCGGTGCGCTGCGGGAATCCCGAAGCGACGTAGAGTCAGCTGTCATGTCCGAAGTCACCGACGACGCCTCGTCACCCGGCCCCGCCGAAGAGCCCGGCCGGCAGATCGTTCCCCTGCTCGCACCCCGGGACGGCGTGCCCGACGTCGTGACCACGGCGGAGGGTGTCGCGAAGGCCGCGGCCGCGCTGAGCGAGGGCACCGGGCCGCTGGCCGTCGACGCCGAGCGGGCGTCCGGCTTCCGCTATTCGGCGCGGGCGTATCTCGTGCAGTTGCGCCGGGAGGGTGCGGGGACGGTGCTCCTCGACCCGATCCCCACCGCCGCCGATCTCGCCCCGCTGGCGGAGGTGATCAACCCGCTGGAGTGGATCCTGCACTCCGCGGACCAGGATCTGCCGGGGCTCGCGGAGATCGGTCTGGCTCCGGCGACACTGTTCGACACCGAACTTGCGGGGCGCCTCGCCGGGTTCGAACGGGTCGGTCTCGCCGCGATCGTCGAGCGGACGCTGGGCCTCGAACTGCGGAAGGGTCACGGCGCCGCCGACTGGTCGAAGCGGCCGCTGCCCGATTCCTGGTTGAACTATGCGGCCCTCGACGTCGAGGTTCTCGTCGAGTTGCGGAACGTGATGGCCGCGGAACTCGACGGGCAGGGCAAGAGCGAGTGGGCTGCACAGGAATTCGAGCACATCCGGCTCGCGGGGCCCCCGAAGCCCAAGGCCGACCGCTGGCGGCGGACGTCGCACATCACGTCGCTGAAGACGCAGCGGCAACTCGCCGCCGCCCGCTCGCTGTGGCAGGCCCGCGAGGACCTCGCCCGCAAACGCGACGTCTCCCCCAGCCGGGTCCTGCCGGATGCGGCGATCATCGACGCTGCGACGAAGGACCCGCGGAGCATCGAGGCACTCCGGGCGCTGCCCGTCTTCGGCGGTCCCCGTCAGCGGCGGCACTCCCGGATCTGGCTGCAGGCGCTCGAGGATGCCCGGGCGCTGCCGGACACCGAACTGCCACCGAAGACCCCGCCGTTCACGGGACCGCCGCCGGCGAGCCGGTGGGCGCGGCACGACCCCGACGCCGCCGAGCGGCTGACGGCGGCCCGCGCCGCGCTGGCCGCTCTCGGCGAGGAGGTGTCGGTGCCGGTGGAGAACCTGGTGACCCCGGAACTCGTCCGCAGGTTGTGCTGGGACTGGTCGGCCCCCGAGGGCGGCGACGTCGAGTCGGCGATCGACCGGGTGCTCGCCGCGGGCGGTGCCCGCCCCTGGCAGCGGATGCTGACGGTGCCCGTGCTGGCGAGCGCGCTGCTCTCCGCCGCCGAGCAGAAGGGTTCCGGCGACTGATCGACTGCACCGACGCGCGCGGTGAGCGCGTGAATTCCCGATGAGGTACCCATTAAGTTACCCGCGAGTAACGGTAGGGGTACGCTGGTCTGGAGGCCGGACGCCTGGCCGTGATCCGGAACCAAACTGCTCCATCAGGAGGAATTCGCGTGGCTCCATCCACCACAACCCAACGCAACGTCGTGTTCGTCGACGGCATCCGCACTCCGTTCGGCAAGGCCGGCCCCAAGGGCATCTACGCGGAGACCCGCGCGGACGACCTCGTCGTCAAGACCATCCGCGAGCTGCTTCGCCGTAATCCGCAGCTCGACCCCGCGCGTATCGACGAGGTCGCCATCGCCGCGACCACGCAGACGGGCGATCAGGGTCTCACCATCGGCCGCACCTCCGCGATCCTGGCCGGGCTCCCCGAGACCGTCCCCGGTTTCGCGATCGACCGCATGTGCGCCGGCGCCATGACGTCCGTCACCACCACCGCGTCGGGCATCGGCTTCGGCCAGTACGACGTGGTGATCGCGGGCGGCGTCGAGCACATGGGCCGCCACCCGATGGGCGAGGGCGCAGACCCGAACCCCCGGTTCCTCGCCGACCGCCTCGTCGACCCCAGCGCGCTCGTCATGGGCAACACGGCCGAGAACCTGCACGACCGGTTCCCGACCATCACCAAGGACCGCACCGACGCGTACGCCGTCGCGAGCCAGAACAAGTACGAGGCCGCCCGCAAGGCCGGCTTCATCGCCGACACCCTCGTGCCCGTCGCCACCCGCTCCGCCGCGGGCTGGGGCCTGGCCACCGAGGACGAGCCGCCGCGTCCGGGCACCACGCTCGAGGACCTCGCCAAGCTGAAGACGCCGTTCCGTCCCGCGGGCCGCATCACCGCGGGCAACGCGGCCGGTCTGAACGACGGCGCGACCGCCGCCCTCCTCGCCGGTGAGGACACCGCGCTCGAACTCGGACTGCCGATCGGCATGCGCATGGTCGGATTCGCGTTCCAGGGCGTCGACCCCGCCGTCATGGGCATCGGCCCGGTGCCGGCCACCGAGAAGCTGCTGGCCCGTACCGGCCTGAAGATCGAGGACATCGGCCTGTTCGAGATCAACGAGGCCTTCGCCGTTCAGGTCCTCGCGTTCCTCGAGCACTACGGCATCGCCGACGACGATCCGCGAGTCAACCAGTGGGGCGGCGCCATCGCGTGCGGCCACCCCCTCGCGTCCTCCGGTGTCCGCCTGATGACCCAGCTGTCCCGCCAATTCGCCCAGCGCCCCGACGTCCGCTACGGCCTGACCACGATGTGCATCGGTCTGGGCATGGGCGGAACCGTGATCTGGGAGAACCCGAACTTCGATGGAGTCAAGTAGATGACCGACATTGCAACGGCATTCGCCGACGAGGTCGTGACCAACGCGTACACCAAGATCGTCGCCGTACCCGGCATCGAGGGCCCGGTCGCGCTGATCACCCTCGACAACGGTTTCGACCACACCAAGCCGTCGTCGTTCGGCCCGGGCGGCCTGAAGGCCCTCGACGCCGCACTGGACGAGGCGTTCGCCGCCCACCCCGTCGCGATCGCGATCACCGGTAAGCCCTTCATCTTCGCCGCAGGCGCGGACCTCAAGGGTGTTCCGAGCATCACGAACCGTGACCAGGCGCTCGAACTCGGCCGGCTCGGGCACAAGGTGTTCCGCCGGCTGCGCGAATCGTCGGTGCCGACGTTCGCGTTCGTCAACGGCGTCGCACTCGGCGGCGGGCTCGAGGTCGCGCTGCACAGCCACTACCGCACCGCATCCGAGAGCGCGGGCGCACTGGGTCTGCCCGAGACGTTCCTCGGACTGGTTCCGGGCTGGGGCGGAACGCAGTTGCTGCCCAACCTCATCGGCCCCTCGAACGCCGTCACCGTCGTGCTCGAGAACGCGCTGAACCAGAACAAGACGCTCAACCCGAAGAAGGCCCTCGAACTCGGCGTGGTCGACGCGGTGTTCGGTTCGGCCGACTTCCTCGAGCAGTCGTTCGCCTGGGCCGCGCAGGTCCTGGCCGGCGAGATCACCCCGGCGCGTCCCGAGATCGACCGGGGCAAGGGCTGGGACGACGCGATCGCCCGCGCGAAGGCGATCGTCGAGGGCAAGACCAAGAACAACGCCCCCGGACCGGTCAAGGCCGTCGAGCTCCTCGAGCTGGCCCGGACCACCGATCTCACCGATCCCGCGTCGCTCGACAAGGGCTTCGCCGCCGAGGACGAGGCGCTCGCCGACCTGCTGCTCGCCGACGAGCTCCGCGCGGGCCTGTACGCGTTCGACCTGGTCAACAAGCGTGCCAAGCGTCCCGCAGGCGCACCGGACAAGTCCCTCGCCCGCAAGGTCACCGGCGTCGGCATCGTCGGTGCCGGTCTGATGGCCAGCCAGCTCGCGATGCTGTTCGTCCGCCAGCTCAAGGTGCCGGTCATCCTCACCGACATCGACCAGGAACGCATTGACAAGGGTGTGGGCTACGTCCACGGCGAGATCGACAAGCTGCAGGGCAAGGGCCGGTTGTCCCCGGACGCGGCGAACCGTCTCAAGGGTCTCGTGTCCGGCTCGCTGGACAAGGCCGCGTTCGCGAAGACCGACTTCGTGATCGAGGCCGTGTTCGAGAACCTCGATTTGAAGAAGAAGATCTTCGCGGAACTCGAGGAGCACATCGCCCCGGAGACGATCCTGGCGACCAACACGTCCTCGCTGTCGATCACCAAGATGGCCGCGGACCTGAAGCACCCAGAGCGGGTGGTCGGCTTCCACTTCTTCAACCCGGTCGCCGTGCTGCCGCTGCTCGAGGTCATCAAGGGCGAGAAGACCGACGACGCCACCCTGGCAACGGCATTCGCCACCGCCAAGGCGCTCAAGAAGTCGGCCGTCGGCTCCGCCGACCTGCCCGGGTTCGTCTTCAACCGGCTCCTGATCCGCACCCTCGGTGAGGTCATGAACGCGGTTGACGAGGGCACCCCGTTCGAGGTGGCCGACAACGCCATCGCCGAACTCGGCATGCCGATGACCCCCTTCACCCTGCTGGCCCTCGTCGGGCCTGCGGTCGCGCTGCACACCGGCGAGACCCTCGCCGAGGCGTACCCCGAGCGCTTCCACAACTCCCCCGGACTCGAGGCGCTGGTCGAGGCCAAGAAGTCGGCGGTGTGGAGTTACGGTGCCGACGGCAAGCAGGTCGTCGACCCCGAGGTCGCCGAACTGTGGAAGCAGGGCGACAAAGCGTCCACGTCCGAAGAGGTTCTGGAGCGCACGCGTCGCGCGTTCGCCGAAGAGATCCAGATCATGCTCGACGAGGGTGTCGTCGCCGCGGCCGAGGACATCGACCTCTGCCTGATCCTGGGCGGCGGATTCGGCTTCTGGAACGGTGGCATCACGCCGTACCTGGACCGCACCGGCACGTCCGAGGCCGTCAACGGCAAGCGGTTCCTGGCGCCGGGCGTCGCGAGCGTCTGACCCGGAGGTGAGTGGCAATGTGTGCCCCGGCACACATTGCCACTCACCTGTTCAGGGGGCGGCGACGAGCGCCTGGCGGGCGTACGCCCGCACGTCGGCGTCCGTGTCCTCGAGGGCCGTGGTCAGCGCGCCGACGGCGGCGCGGTCGCCGGACCACCGGCCGAGCGCGAGGACGGCGGCTTTGCGCACGTCGAGGTGCGCATCCGTCAGGGCGTCCGCCAGCGCGGGCACCGCGAGTTCGGGGTCCGCTCCGGCGAGTGCCCGTGCGGCTCCCTGCCGGATCTGCCAGGCCGACTCCCGTAGCGCCGCCGTCGCAACGGTCACGTCGTCACCGTCGCAGCCCAGACTCGCGAACGCCGTGAGCGCGGCAGCGCGCACCAGCGGGTCGCGGTCGCCGGCCAGTGCGCGCACGGTGTCGACACCACCGATCCCGATGGTGGCCAGGCCGTGCGCGACGGTGATCCGCACTTCGCGGTTCTCGTCGTGTGCCCCCGCTGCCACCGATTCCCACCGGTCCAGCGAGACCAGCGCCCGCACCGCTTCGATCCGGACGTGGTGATCGCCGTCGGACAGCGCCGTCAGGAACTGCTCCGCCGAACCGGCGTGCAGCGCGCGTAATACGTCGACCACGGCGGCCCGGACCACGGCGTCACCCGACCCCAGGTGGTCGGCCAGTCCGTCCGCGGACGGCAGCACCTCGACGAGTTCGCGCAGGCCGTCGGCGGCAGCGCGGCGCACCGTCACCGCACCGTCACCGAGGGCGTCGACGAGTGCCGCCCCGAATCCGTCGGGGGTTCCTTCCGTCAGCACCGAGAGGGCCGTGACGCGGACCTGCGGGTCGGCGTCGGCCAGATACGGTGCGAGTTCGGCGACACTCGGCGCGTCGAGTCCGAGGACCGCGACGATGGCCGGTGACGACGGCTCCTGCCGGACCGGCGACGCGATGCGCGAGCGCTCCTCCACCGGGGCACGCCCCCCGACCAGCGGCGGCTGCGCGACGGGTACGACCGTCCGGTCCACCGGCGGAAGGGAATCGAGTCCGGGCACCGGCACGAAGTACGGCTCCACGGGGCGCTTGAGGAATTCCATGTCGCCGTTCTCGCCGCGCCGCAGATTCAGGTGGTATCCCCATTCGTCGTCCCGCTGCTCCGGGAGATCCGCCCGTTCGTGGTAGAGCCCCCATCGACTTTCGGTCCTGGTGAGGGAGCTGCGGGACGCCATTTCCGCGCAGTCCCGGATGAACGTGACCTCCGCGCAGCGCATCAGCTCGTGCGGGGTGGTCGCGCCCATCCCGGCGATCTCCCCCGCCATCCGGTCGAACGTCTCGACGGCGATCGACAGCTTCGTCGCCGTCTTCGGCGGCGCGACATAGTCGTTGACGAAGCGGCGCAGCTTGTACTCGACCTGCGGCTGCGGCGGCCCGTCCGGGTTGCGCAGCGGCCGGTAGATCAGCTCGTGCGCGGCGGCCAGTTGCTCCGCGGGCAGCGCGGTCGGCGCCTCGACGCCGGGCAGGGTGCCGGTTGCGTGCGCTCCGGCGAGGTCGCCGTAGACGAAGGCGCCGATCATGTAGTTGTGGGGGACGCACGCGAGGTCGCCTGCCGCGTACAGGCCGGGGACGGTGGTCGCGCCGTGCTCGTCCACCCACACCCCGGACGCGGAATGTCCGCTGCACAAGCCGATCTCGGAGATGTGCATCTCGATGTCGTGGCTGCGGTAGTCGTGGCCGCGGTTCGCGTGGAACGTGCCGCGGGTGGGGCGTTCGGTGGTGTGCAGGATCGATTCGAGCGTGTCGAGGGTTTCCTCCGGGAGGTGGCTGACCTTCAGATAGATGGGACCGCGGGCGGATTCGATCTCGCTCTTGACCTCGCTCATCATCTGCCCCGACCAGTAGTCGGAGTCGACGAACCGCTCCCCCTCGGCGTTCACCTGGTAGCCGCCGAACGGGTTCGCGACGTACGCGCACGCCGGACCGTTGTAGTCCTTGATCAGCGGGTTGATCTGGAAGCATTCGATGCCGCTCAGTTCGGCTCCCGCGTGATAGGCCATCGAGTAACCGTCACCGGCGTTGGTCGGGTTCTCGTACGTGCCGTAGAGGTACCCCGACGCAGGGAGCCCGAGCCGGCCACACGGACCGGTCGCGAGGATCACCGCCTTCGCCCCGACCGCGACGAACTCGCCGGTGCGGGTGTTCAGTGCCGCGGCCCCGACGGCACGGCCGTTCTCCGTCAGCACCCGGACGGGCATCAGGCGGTTCTCGATGCGGATCTTCTCCCGCATCTTCCGCTGCCGCAGCACCCGGTAGAGGGCCTTCTTCACGTCCTTGCCCTCGGGCATCGGCAGCACGTACGAGCCGGAGCGGTGCACCCGGCGTACCGCGTACTCGCCGTACTCGTCCTTCTCGAACTTCACGCCGTACTTCTCGAGGCGCTGCACCATCGCGAATCCGCGGGTCGCCGTCTGGTACACGGTCCGCTGGTTGACGATTCCGTCGTTGGCTCTGGTGATCTCGGCGACGTAGTCCTCGGGTTCGGCCTTGCCGGGGATGACGGCGTTGTTGACGCCGTCCATTCCCATTGCGAGCGCGCCGGAATGGCGCACGTGTGCCTTCTCGAGCAGGAGCACGTTCGCGCCGTTCTCGGCGGCGGTCAGCGCCGCCATCGTGCCGGCGGTGCCGCCACCGATCACGAGCACGTCGCAATCGAGACGGACGGTGTCGGCGAGGTCGGGGATGTCCATCAGGTCTCCGAAGTGTGGTTCAGTGCGGCGAGCACGTCGGCGCGCGCGGCACGGGTGTCGGGGTGGTCGAGGTGGTCGCGGTCCCGGGGGTGCGGGATGTCGACGAGCGCCCGCAGCGGCTCACCGGCCCGGCCGAGCACCGCGACGCGGTCGCCGAGCAGCACCGCCTCATCCACGTCGTGGGTCACGAACACCACGGTCGTCGGGTGGGTGCTCCACGTGTCGACGAGCAGTCGCTGCATGACGCCGCGGGTCTGGGTGTCGAGGGCGCCGAACGGCTCGTCCATCATCACGGCCCGCGGCGCCCCGGCGAGGCCGCGCGCCAACTGCACTCGCTGGCGCATGCCGCCGGACAGGTTCTTGGGCAGGAAGTCGCCGAACCCGGTCAGACCCACCTCCGCGATCCAGCGATCGGCGGTCTCACGGCGTCCCTTGCGGGGTTCGCCGCGGAGTGCGAGGGCCAACTCGATGTTCGAGCGCACCGTGCGCCACGGGAGTAGCGCGTTGTCCTGGAAGACGACGGCCCGGTCCCGGGACGTCGACTCCACCGCCGCGCCGTCGGCGACGACGCGGCCCGAATCGGGCGGCAGCAGACCGGCCAGTGCGCGCAGCACGGTGGACTTGCCGCACCCCGAAGGTCCGGTGAGCACGAGGATCTCGCCGGGAACCACGGTCAGCGACAGCGAACGGATGACGGGGTTCCCCGTGTAGGACAGGGTGACGTCGTCGAGGACCAGCGCCATGCCGGCGGCCACGGACGCTGCTGCGGTGGCGGTCATGCGCGCTCCCCTCGTGGCAGCCAGCGGGTGACGCGCCTGCCGAGCAGTTCGACTGCGCCGGAGGTCGCGAATCCGAGGATGCCGATGGTGATCATGCCGACGAAGACGCCGGGATAGTCGACGATCGTGTACGCCTGCCAGGTGCGGTACCCGACTCCGAGCCTGCCGGAGATCATCTCGGCGGAGATCACACAGATCCACGCCACCCCGATCCCGACGGACAGTCCACCGAAGACGCCCGGCAGGATTCCGGGCAGCACGACTCGGGACAGCACGTCCCAGCGTCCGCCCCCGAGCGTGCGCACGGAGTCCTCCCACAATGTCGGGAGGGCCCGGACGGCGTGCCGGGTGCTCACCATGATCGGGAAGAACGCGGCGACGAACGTGATGAACACGATGCCGGCCTCGTCGCTGGGGAACAGCAAGATCGCGACGGGCACCACCGCGATGGCAGGGATCGGACGTGCGAGCTCCGTCAGCGGACCGAGGACGTCGGCGAACAGTTCCGATCTGCCGAGGGCGATTCCGGTGGCCACACCGACCACCGTCGCGAGTCCGAATCCGCTGAGGATGCGAATCAGCGACTGCCCGAGGTCGAGGTAGAACAGGTCGCTCTGCAGCTGGGTACCGAACGCGGACACGACGTCGGTGACGGTGGGGAGCGTGTCGAACCGCAACCACACCCGCACGTCGTTGGCGGTCAGCACCTGCCATGCGACGATCGCCACGATCACGGACGTGATCCGCACGAGGCGTGACCGCCACGGCGAGGTTCGTCGGCGCGTCGATGCCGGATCGTGTTCTTCGGCAGCGACTTCGGTGTCGACCAGGACCGTCGGCTGGTGCAGTGTGGTCACTGCCGCACCTCCTCGACCGCGCGGTCGTACGTGATCACGGCGCCCGTGGGGTGTGCGCGCAGGTACCGGTCTGCCGCGGCACCGGTGGTGAAGGGCAGGAAGTTGTCGCCGTCGCGCACCCACACCGATTTGTCGGCGAACCACCGGGTGCCCAGTTCGGCGTCGGGGACGTACGCGGCGCGGACGGTGCGGCCCTCGGCCCGGGCCTGTTTCACCGCCCGGAGCAGGCACGTCGGGTTCGCGGCCGGTTGCGTCTCGGTGGCGCCGTCGAACCAGACCTCCCCGGCCAGCGCCGGATCGCCCGGGGCGGTGGCGCACACGGGATCGGTGCCGGTGACCGACGTCGGGTTGGCCGTGGACGCAAGCGCGGCGTCGTAGTCCTGCCCGTCGGCCTCGAACGCGGACCGGAGCGGAGCGTCGTTCACGAAGCCGTCGACGTCGAGGTCGGCGAAGTCGCCGATCGACTTCAGGTACGGCACATCGTTCTTCAGCGCACCGATCAGGCCCGGCTTGAGCGTGGTGTCGAACGAGGTGCCGCCCGGACCGTTGTACAGGTACACGACCTCCTGGGGCAGGCCGCTCGCGTCGGCCACGATCCGCGACGCCTCGAGCGGTTGCGTCTGGACGAACCGCGTGGCGTCGAGCTGTGCCCGGAGGAACGCGTCGAGAACCTCGGGGTGTTCGTCCGCGTACGCCTCACGGGCCACCACACCGTGCAGGGTCGGGGTTCGGAGTTCGGCGCCGTCGTACAGCAGCTTGGCCTTGTCCTGGAAAACGAGAAGCCCTGGCCAGGCGACGAACTGCGACAGCGCCGCCACCTGACCGGATTCCAGGGCCGAGGATCCGACCTGCGGCTGCTGATTGAGCACCTCGACGCCGGTGCCCGGGTCGATTCCGGCGCGGTCGAGGGCCTGGACGAGGGTGCCGTGGCCTGCGGAGCCGACGCTCGCGGACACCTTCGTGCCGGCCAGGTCGCCGAGTGTGGTGGCCGGTGAATTCGGCGGCACCACCACCATGTTCAGTGCGCCGTTCGGGTTGTAGCCGGTGACCGAGACGATCTCCGTCTTCGAGCGCGGGTTCGCCTGGGTGCGGGAGCCGTTGATCAGCATCGGGTAGTCGCCCATCGATCCGATGTCGATCTTCTCGGCCACCATCTGGGCGGTGATCGGCGCACCGGTGTCGTAGTCCTGCCACTCGACGGCGTACTTCGTCCCGGTCTGCTCCGTCACGTCCTGCAGGCGTTGTTCGAGGTATCCCTGTGCGCGCAGCAGCGTTCCGGCGGTGACGGTGTTGATCGTCTTGGACTGGTACCCGATCACGAGCGTGACCGCGTCACCGTTGTCGGCCGACGGTTCGAGGGAGCAACTCGTGGCCACGAGGGTCAGTGCCGCGGCGGCGATCGCGAGCGTGGAAGAGCGTCGCTTCATCTGGGTGGTCTTTCGCTCAGCGGAGGAGGTACGGCATGTTCACGGTGACCGCGCCGGTCGGGCAGCGGGCCGCGCAGGGACCGCAGTACCAGCATTCGTCGACGTGCATGAAGGCCTTGCCGTTCTCCGGGTTGATGGCCAGCGAATCAAGCGGGCAGATCTCGACGCACAGGGTGCAGCCCTCGATGCACAGCGACTCGTCGATGGTGACGGGTACGTCTGCTCGTTGATTGACCAAGGTCATGAGGTGAGCTCCCAGTTCGTGATGTCGGGTCGGCGGACGAGGCTGCTGCGCATGGTGATTCGGTCACCGCGCATGCGGATGTATTCGAGGTCGACGGGACGTCCGTCGACGAGCCGGGTGAGGCGTTCGAGCAACAGGAGCGCCGCACCCTCGGGCGTCTGGAGGTTCGCGGCGGAATGGGCGTCGGCGTTCACGGATTCGATCGCCAGATCGGCGGAGCCGAGGGGCTGACCGCAGACTTCCTCGATCAGCGCGAACACGTCGTTGGTTTCGAGGTCGTGACCGAGGATTTCGGCTCCGATGTCGGGGACGAGGTAGGTGAGGTCCAGGCTGAGCGGCAGGTCGCCGAGGTACCGCACCCGTTCGATGTAGACGGCGGGTTCGCCCGGCTCCAGCTGCAGGCGGCGGGCGACGGCAGGTGGCGGGCTGATCTCCAGGGCGGCGCGGACGTCGTTGCGGACGTCGCCGTGCCCCTTCAGAGTCTCCTTCAGCCCGAGGAGGGCGTCGAGACCGTGGTCGTACTTGCGCTGCGCCACGTGGGTTCCCACCCGCGGGGCCCGGTCGATGAGCCCCTCCTGCTTGAGCAGTGCCAGTCCGTCGCGTACCGCATTGCGCGACACACCGAACTCGGCGGCCAGCTCCGATTCCGACGGCAATCCGCGCTCGGCGAAGGAGTCCGCATGGATCTGCTGCCGGAGCAGGTCGGCGAATCTGCGCGCATGGTCCGCGCGGGAACTGCGCGACGCCGTCGGGAGGGGAGTCGGATTCACCACCATGGTTTCCTTCGTCGATAGTGCGTGTGAGCTGGACGAAGACAAACGCTAACGGCAGTCGGCGGGGCCCGGAGTCGCCGCGAACCGCCGCTCGGGGCGCCCCCGCGAATCGGCCGGGCCCGCGCCGGGCCCGAGCCGCCTCACCAGCCAAAACCCGGCAACGACCCGGAAATGCGCCAGGCCGGGCCGGGCCGGGAAGTTTCAATCAGGGTGATTCGAAGTCGCGACGTCCGCCCGGGGAGCACTCCAGTCTAGGTTAGGCTTACCTTCTGTTTTCGTCCCGAAGGAGTCGTTGCCGTGTTCGCACCCACCGCCAGACGTCAGATCGCAGTCGCACTCGCCGTGGCAAGTTCGTCCCTCTTCCTCGCCGCGTGCTCGTCCGGCGACAACGGAGGAACCACGGAAGCGTCCGGTGAAGGGTTTCCGGTCACCATCGAGAACACGTTCGGATCGACCACCCTCGACGCGGCACCCGAACGTATCGTCACGCTCGGATGGAACGCCCAGGACGTCGTCTACGCGCTCGGCGAGACACCGGTCGGCATGCCGAAGTACACGTACGGCGCCGAGGCGAACGGTGTGATGCCCTGGCTGCAGGACCGATTCGATCCGTCCCGGACCACGTTGCTCGACACGGCCACGTCCACCCCCATCGAGGGCGTCGCCTCGCTGGCCCCCGATGTCGTGCTCGCCCCGTACGAAGGTTTCGACCAGGCGACGTACGAGAAGCTGTCGGGAATCGCCCCCACGGTGGCGTACCCGGACAAGGCGTGGCAGACCACGTGGCAGGACCAGACCACGCTGGTCGGACAGGCACTCGGCAAGAGCGCCGAGGCGGAGCAGCTGGTGGCCGGGCTCGACGACACCCTCGCTCAGACCGCCGCCGCGCACCCCGAGTTCGCCGGCAAGACGATCTCGGTGATCAACTTCGACACCGACGCCGCAACGGTCAACGTCTACATGCCCTCCGATCCCCGCGTCCAGGTGCTGACCCAGCTCGGGTTCACCGTGTCTCCCGGTGTGCAGAAGCTGGCCGCTGCCAATGATCCGGACAAGTTCTTCGCCGACATCTCCGTGGAGAACATCTCCGATGTCGACGCCGACGTCGTGGTCGCGTTCGTCCCGGAGAACACGACCGTGGCCGCGAACCCGGCCTACGCGAATCTCGGTGCCATCGGGCGTGGAACCGCGGTCGCGCTGTCGGACACGAAGATCATCTCGGGGCTCAGCCAGACCAGCGTTCTCGCGACCCCGTGGGTTCTGGACAAGCTGACACCTCAGCTGAGCGAGGCCGCCACGAAAGCGGGTGCCTGAACTCCCGCCTGACAGGCGGTGTCGGGCGTAGCGTGATTCGAGACACAAATTTCCGCTGTGCCCGCATCAGGAACGCTCGCCGAAAGCAGGTATGCGATGACGCAGATGTCCGAAAGACACACCGCGAAGGTCATCGGCGTCACCGTCGCCGCCGCGGTCGGTGGATTTCTCTTCGGTTTCGACAGCTCGGTCATCAACGGTGCCGTCGACTCCATCCAGGGCCACTTCGAACTCGGATCGTTCTTCACGGGCTTCGCCGTGGCGATCGCACTGCTCGGATGTGCTGTGGGCGCATGGTTTGCGGGTCGCCTCGCGGACCGCTGGGGCCGCAAGAAAGTGATGCTGCTCGGTTCGGTGCTGTTCGTCGTGTCCTCGCTCGGAGCGGGTCTCGCGTTCAGCGTCCCCGACCTGATGCTGTGGCGCGTCCTCGGCGGTCTCGGCATCGGTATCGCGTCGGTCATTGCGCCCACGTACATCTCGGAGATCGCGCCGGCCCGCTACCGCGGCGCGTTGGCGTCGCTGCAGCAGTTGGCCATTACTCTCGGCATCTTCGCCGCGCTGCTGTCGGACGCGGTGCTGCAGAACGCCGCGGGCGGCGCCTCCAACGAGTTGTGGCTGAACCTCGAGGCCTGGCGCTGGATGTTCATCGTCGGTGTGGTCCCCGCGGTCGTGTACGGCATTCTCGCCCTGCTCATTCCCGAGTCACCCCGCTACCTGGTCGGCAAGCACCTCGATCAGGAAGCGGCCGACATCCTCGCGAACATCACCGGCGAAGTCGACCCGCACGAGCGTGTCTCCGAGATCCGGCTGACCCTCCGCCACGAATCGACGGCGTCGTTCGACGACATTCGCGGCCCGAAGTTCGGGCTGCAGCCCATCGTCTGGGTCGGCATCTTCATGGCCATCTTCCAGCAGTTCGTGGGTATCAACGCGATCTTCTACTACTCCACCACGCTCTGGAAGTCGGTGGGCTTCACCGAGAACGAGTCGTTCACCACGTCGGTGATCACGTCGATCATCAACGTGGGCATGACGTTCGTCGCCATCCTGTTCGTCGACCGGATCGGCAGGCGCATCCTGCTCATGGTCGGCTCGCTCGGCATGTTCGTGAGCCTGCTCATGGCCGCAATCGCCTTCTCCCAGGCGACGGGCAGCGGCGACGACGTCGTGCTCCCCAGCCCGTGGGGGGCGGTCGCCCTGATCGGCGCCAACCTGTTCGTGATCTTCTTCGCCTCCACCTGGGGCCCGGTCATGTGGGTGATGCTGGGCGAGATGTTCCCCAACAACATGCGCGCCTACGCACTCGGCATCAGCACGGCGGCGAACTGGATCGCGAACTTCACGGTCACGCTGGCATTCCCGCCGCTCACCCGCTCGGTGGGGCTGTGGTTCCTGTACGGGCTGTTCGCGTTCTTCGCGTTGCTGTCGTTCTTCTTCGTCCGGTCGAAGGTCCGGGAGACGAAGGGGATGGAGCTCGAGGAGATGCACACCTGACCCAGGCACATACGGATCCGGCCGAATCACACTGTGATTCGGCCGGATTTCTGTGCAACGGCTCAGCCCTGCTGCTTCTCCGCGCGCTGCGCATCGAGGTCGGCGACGACGCCGTTCTGCTGCTCGGGGCGCAGGTTCCCGAGGCCGGCGAACCATCCGGTGATCTGCCGGGCGACGTCCTGCGCGGTGAGGCCCAGCTCGGCGTGGATCTGCGCGCGCGACGCGTGGTCGAGGAACTGTTGCGGAACACCGAGATCACGACAGGGGACGTCGACCCCCGCCGCCCGCAGCGCGGCGGACACGGTGGAACCGACACCGCCGTGCAGTCCGCTGTCCTCGACGGTGACGACCATCGTGTAGTCCTCGGCGAGCTTCACCAGCGACTCCGGGACCGGCAGGACCCACCGCGGGTCGACGACAGTCGCCGAGATGCCCTGCTGTTCCAGGCGTTCCGCCGCGGCGAGCGCGAGACCGGCGAACGCGCCGACCGACACGACGAGCACGTCGTTCCGCCCGGAGGGGGCACGAAGGATGTCGACGACGCCGTCGAGGCGGCTCACCGCGGGTACGTCGTCGCCGACGGTGCCCTTCGGGAACCGGAGCGCGGTCGGACCGTCGTCGACGGCCAGCGCCTCGTCCAGTTCCTCCCGCAGGGTGGCGGTGTCGCGGGGAGCCGCGACCTTCATTCCGGGGACGATGCCGAGCAGCGACATGTCCCACATGCCGTTGTGGCTGGCGCCGTCGTTGCCGGTGATACCCGCGCGGTCGAGAACGAGGGTGACGGGAAGCTTCAGCAACGCCACGTCCATCAGCAGCTGATCGAACGCGCGGTTGAGGAACGTCGAGTAGACCGCGACCACCGGGTGCAGGCCGCCCAGGGCGAGGCCGGCCGCCGACGTGACGGCGTGCTGCTCGGCGATCCCGACGTCGAACATCCGGTCGGGGTATTTCTCGCCGAACGCGGCGAGACCGGTGGGGCCCGCCATCGCCGCGGTGATCGCCACGATGTCCTGCCGGTGACTCGCCTGATCGATCAGCTCGGCCGAGAACACCGACGTCCAGTCGGCGGACGCCGACCCGGTCGCCTTACCGGTGAGCGGGTCGATCACGCCGGTCGAGTGCATCTGATCGGCGACGTGGTTCTCGGCGGGCGCGTAACCCATGCCCTTGCGGGTGACGGCGTGGACGATGACCGGGCCACCGAACGCCTTCGCGCGGCGCAGCGCGGATTCGAGCGCGGCCTCGTCGTGTCCGTCGACCGGTCCGAGGTACTTGATGCCCAGGTCCGTGAACATCACCTGCGGGGCGACGGCGTCCTTGAGGCCCGCTTTCATGCCGTGGAGGACCGAGTAGGCGGTGCGACCCACCCAGGGAAGTTTCTTCACCATCCGGCGGCCGCTGTCGAGGATGCGTTCGTATCCCGGCTGGAGGCGGAGGGCGGCGAGGTGGTCGGCGAGACCACCGATGGTCGGTGCGTAGGAACGGCCGTTGTCGTTGACGACGATGACCACCGAGCGGTCCTTGCCTGCCGCGATGTTGTTCAGGGCCTCCCAGCACATGCCGCCGGTCAGCGCACCGTCACCCACGACGGCGACGACGTGGCGGTCCTGACCGGTCAGTTCGAAGGCCTTCGCGAGGCCGTCCGCGTACGACAGCGACGCCGATGCGTGCGAGGACTCGACCCAGTCGTGATCGCTCTCCGCCCGGCACGGGTACCCGGACAGGCCACCCTGCTTGCGGAGCGAGTCGAAATCGTCCTTGCGACCGGTGAGGATCTTGTGGACGTACGCCTGGTGGCCCGTGTCGAAGATGATCGGGTCGGCGGGCGACTCGAAGATGCGGTGCAACGCGAGGGTCAGTTCGACGACGCCCAGGTTGGGGCCGAGATGACCACCGGTCGCCGCGACCTTCTGCACGAGGAACTCACGAATCTCCGCGCCGAGCTGCTTCATCTCCGCCGAATTCAGCTGACGAAGATCGTCAGGCGTCTGGATACGGGCAAGAACACCCAACGAGATCGCTCCCTCCGTGATGCACGCGGCCTTGCGTGCCTCTGCCGTGGCTTCGTGTCACGTCACAGTGGAACCAGTCTACGGAGCCGCCGGAGTGCGGGACACACGGTAGGGGCCGGTGCGGCCCGGTATCGCGGGCTCGTCCTCGGGCATCCCGGCCACGACCGTGACCGGCTTCACACAATTGTGCCGCCGGACGGGCCCCGCGGAACACCCGACAGCGTCGTGAACAGCCTCTAGGGTCGACTCATGAGCACCGTCGTGGACGCGCTGATCGGGAAAGTCTTCGCCGCGACCCGGGGGAACCGCAGCGGCGAGCTCGCCGACTACATTCCCGAACTCGCCGCCGTCGCCCCCGACTCGTTCGGAATCTGCATCGCCACCGTGGACGGCTACGTGTACGAGGTCGGCGACACCCGCCTGCCCTTCACCATCCAGTCCATCTCGAAACCGTTCACGTACGCCCTGGCGCTGGCCGACCGCGGGTCCGACGCGGTCGCCGAGAAGATCGACGTCGAACCGTCCGGGGAACCGTTCAACGAGATCAGCCTCGACCCGCGGACGGAGCGACCACGCAATCCGATGATCAACGCCGGGGCGATCACCGCCGCGTCGCTGGTGGCCGGCCCGGACCTGGACTCGAGGTTCGAACGGATCCGGGCCGCGTACTCCCGGTACGCCGGACGGGACCTGACGTTCAACCGGTCGGTGTACGAGTCCGAGTCACGGACCGGGCACCGCAACCGGGCGATCGGCCACATGCTGCGCTCGTTCGACATCATCACCGGCGACCCCGACGAGGCGGTCGATCTCTACTTCCGCCAGTGCTCCATCGACGTGACGTGCCGGGACCTGAGCCTGATGGCCGCGACGATGGCGAACAACGGCGTCAACCCCGTCACCCGGGACACCGTTCTCGAACCGGCCCTCGTCGAGCGCGTCCTGAGCGTGATGTCGACGTGCGGCATGTACGACGCCGCAGGCAAGTGGGTGTACGAGGTGGGGTTGCCGGCCAAGAGCGGCGTCGGCGGCGGCATCGTCGCGGTCCTGCCGGGCCAGATCGGCATCGCCGTCTACTCGCCGCGCCTCGACGCGCACGGGAACAGCGTGCGCGGGGTGGAGGCGTGCCGGGCCCTGTCGAACGACCTGGAGCTGCACTTCCTGCACGTCACCCGCGCCGCCCGGTCGGCGATCCGTGCCACGTACTCCGTCGTCGACAGTCCGTCGCGGATGCGGCGCACTCCCGCCGAGCGGGCCGCCCTCGACGACGTCGGCAAGCGCAGCCGGATCTACGAGTTGCACGGGGACCTGCTCTTCGCCGGCGCGGAGTCCGCGGTGCGCGAGATCGGCGGGGTCGAGAACGAGCTCGAGGTCGTGGTGGTCGACGTGCGGCGGGTGGACGACGTCGGCAGCATCGCGCGCCGCATGCTCGAGAGTCTGCGCGACGAACTCACCCGTCGCGGCTGCGCGGTCGCCCTCGTCGATCCCGCGGCCCTGCTCGGCTACACGCATTCGGATCTCACCGGTGCGGGCGGCCGGGTGTTCGCCGACCTCGAAGCCGCATTGCAGTGGTCCGAGGACACCCTCCTCGATCGGCACTGCGCCGCCCTTCGCCAGCCGGCGACCATCGACGTCGCGCACCATCCGGTGCTGGCCGGGCTGCGACCGGAACAGTTGCGGCGACTCACCCGCGACCTCGACATCCGCACGTTCGCTCGCGACGAGCAGATCATCCAGCGAGGCGACCGGGCGTGCGGGCTGTTCCTGATCCTCTCGGGCCGGGTCAGCATGAGGGTCACCGATTCCGGGGGCGCCGTGTACCGGATCATGACCCTGTCGACGGGCATGACCTTCGGCGAGATGACTATGCTGCTGGACCTACGCTTTCTCAATGACGTGTGCGCCGACTCCGAGGTCACCGTCGCCGTTCTCCCCGCGGATCGGTATGCCGACATGGCCGCGACGGAGCCCGGACTCAAACTCGCCCTTCTCGAACGACTGGCTGCCGGCGCCTATGAGCAACTCGACGTGATTCTGCGGTCGCTGCTTCGGCCCTGATCGAGGATCGCCCACGGGAAAATCCGATTGCCCGAACCGGAAAAATCGGACAGGCTGGGGCTCGGAATCGACGACGCTCGAATCGAAAGCAGGGTGCAATGCTCACAGCGACAAAGCTGGCCATCGAGACGACGGGACTCGTCAAGACGTTCGGATCCACCCACGCTGTCGACGGCCTGGATCTGGCCGTCCCCCTCGGCGGCGTGTACGGCGTCCTCGGACCGAACGGCGCGGGCAAGACCACCGCGATCCGGATGCTGGCCACGCTCCTGCCCCTCGACGGTGGAACGGCCACCGTGCTGGGCCACGACGTCGCGAGCGAGCCGGACGCCGTGCGCAGCAAGGTCTCCCTCACCGGACAGTTCGCCTCGCTCGACGAGGATCTGACGGGCAGCGAGAACCTGCTGCTGCTCGGCCGGTTGTACGGGTACTCCCGCGCGGCGGCCCGCACCCGGTCCGAACAGTTGCTGACCGCGTTCGGGCTCGACGAGGCGGGCAACCGGCAGGTGAAGAACTACTCCGGTGGTATGCGCCGCAGGCTCGACATCGCGGCCAGCATCATCGTCACTCCCGAGATGATCTTTCTCGACGAGCCCACCACCGGTCTCGACCCGCGCAGCCGCAATCAGGTGTGGGAGATCGTCCGCGCGCTGGTGGCCGGCGGAACGACGGTGCTGCTGACCACGCAGTACCTCGACGAGGCCGATCAACTCGCCGACCGGGTGGCCGTCATCGACCACGGCAAGGTCATCGCGGAGGGCACCACCGGCGAACTGAAGGCCTCCGTCGGATCCGGGGCCCTGCACGTGCGGGTCACCGACATCGCCACCCGTCCCGCCGCGGCGGCGCTGCTGCGGGACGTGCTCGAGGTGCCGATCGTCGAAGAAGCCGACCCGGCCGCCCTGACCGCCCGTATCGACGACCCGGCCCGGGTCGCGCGGGCGCTGCCCGCACTCGACGACGCCGGAATCGCCGTCAGCACATTCGCGTTGGGGCAACCGAGCCTCGACGAAGTCTTCCTCTCCCTCACCGGCCGACCCACCGAGGAGCATGCGTCATGACCTCCACCACCGACCGGACCACCGACACCGCCACCGCGGTCGCCGACGTCCTGAAGATGCCCGGCCCGAGGCCCGCGAGACCCACCGCGTGGTCCACCTCGCTCTCGTTCGGCTGGCGAGCTCTGCTCAAGATCAAGCACGTCCCCGAGCAACTGTTCGACGTGACGATGTTCCCGATCATGTTCACGTTGATGTTCACGTACCTCTTCGGGGGTGCGCTGGCCGGTTCGACCAGCGCCTACGTCCAGTTCCTGCTGCCGGGCATCCTGGTGCAGACGGTCGTCATGATCACCATGTACACCGGCCTGACGCTCAACAAGGACATCGAGAAGGGGGTGTTCGACCGGTTTCGGTCGCTCCCGATCTGGCGTCCGTCTCCACTCGTGGGCGCGTTGCTCGGTGACGTCGTCCGCTACACGATAGCCTCGATCATCGTCCTGCTCCTGGGGCTCGTCCTGGGGTTCCGCCCGGACGGCGGGCTCGTCGGTGTGGTGGCGTCGATCGGCCTGCTGCTGCTGTTCTCGTTCAGCCTGTCCTGGATCTGGACGATGTTCGCGATGCTCATGCGTACCGAGCAGGCGGTCATGGGGGTGTCGATGTTCATCCTGTTCCCGCTGACATTTGCCAGCAACATCTTCGTCGACCCCGCAACGATGCCGGGCTGGCTGCAGGCCTTCGTCGGCGTCAACCCGATCAGCAAGCTGGTGACGTCCATTCGCGGGCTGATGGCCGGGACGGTGGAGATGGCGGATCTCGCCATCGTGTTCGGGTGGTGCGCCGGGTTCGTGGTGATCTTCGGACCCCTGACGATGCGCCTGTACAACCGTAAGTCCTGACGGTGGCGACGGATCACGCCGAGAGATCGGTGACGGTACGCGGATCCGGAATCGTGTCGGCGATTCCGGATCTCGTGCGCGCCACCGTCACCGTGACCGCGACACGTCCCGCGGTGGCCGATGCGTTCGAGGCCGTCGCCCGGTCCACCACGGCGGTCACGGACACCCTGCGCGGGTACGGCGTCTCGGGGCCCGACCTCGCGACCACCGGCCTTTCCGTGCACTCCGAGACCACGTGGACCGAGGGCCGGGGCAGCGAGGTGACCGGCTACACCGCCGCGACGACGCTGCAGATCACCGTCCGCGAGGCCGGGGCGTCCGCGTCGTCGTCGGCGCAGGTGGTGGCCGCCTGCGTCGGCGCGGGTGGCGACGACATCCGGCTCGGCGGACTCGAATTCGACTTCTCCGACCCTGCCGCGCTGACGGCGTCCGCTCGGGACCGGGCCTGGGCCGATGCCCTCGCCAAGGCGGAGCAGTATGCCTCGCTGTCACGTCGTGCACTGGGCGAGGTGCTCGACATCTCGGAAGTCGACACCGGGGACGTGCCGCCGCGGCCGGTCGCGAAGGCGTTCGCGGCGGCCGACTCCCCGATCGCCGTCGAACGCGGCGAGAAGCCGACGCGCGTCGACGTCCGGGTGCGGTGGCGTCTGGTCTAGACCCGCGGGCCCCGCTGCTGGACCGACGCGGCGAACGTGTCGTTGAGCTGAGTCAGCGACGTCACCGCCGCGAGTGCTTGTTCCTGGGACCAGCCTTCGAGCATGCCGCGCAGCCGTTCGGCCCGGCGCTCGGTGGTCTCGCGCAGAATGTCCATCCCGTTCGGCGACACCCGAATGCGGGAGGCACGCTTGTCGTGGGGGTCGGCGGCGCGCGACACGTATCCCGCGTCGACCAGTTCGGAAATCTGCCTGCTCAGCGAGGACTGACTGACGCACAGGTCGGCGGCCAGTTCGTTCTGGCGGCACTCCCCCCGGGCGGCGAGCACGAAGAGCACGCTCGTCAACGCGGGCGGGATCGGGGTCTCGCCGCTCGCGGAGACGACCGCCCGCAACGACCGCCCGAGTGCGAACACCGCATCGACGAGCGCTTGCGCAGTATCTGCCTGTACCGACATCCAGTCCCCGTCCCACACACCCACTACCTGCGGGCCGACTATAACGTTTTGTTGCGTTCGGTAACGATGCGCCGCTGTCAGCGCGTCAGCAACGCGATGCACTCCACGTGATGGGTGAGAGGGAACGCATCGAACGCGCGCAGCTCGTCGACATGATATCCCTGCGCGAGGTACAGACCGATGTCGCGGGCGAACGACGCCGGGTCGCATCCCACGTGCACGACCCGCTCGGCGCCCGCGGCGGCGACCGCGTCGATCACGTCACGCCCGGCACCCGCACGCGGCGGATCGAGCACCACGACCTGCGGCGGGGAGGCGAGCCCGGAGACGGCGCGCTCTACCCGGTCGGAGTGGAACCGCACCTGCGGGAGGTCGGAGAGCGCGGCCTTCCCGTCCGACACGGCCTGGCGTGAGGACTCGACGGAATCCACGTGTCCGGACGGCCCGGCATCGCCGGCGAGGGCGGCGGCGAACACACCCACTCCCCCGTACAGGTCCCATGCGGTCTCGCCCGCGGACATCCCGGCCCATTCGGCGACCACTGCCGAATACGTTTCCGCGGCCCCGCGATGCGCCTGCCAGAACCCGGTGGCGGCCAGCGCCCATTCCCGGTCGCGCACCCGCTCCACCGGGCGACCCGATCCGACGACCACCCGCTCGGAGCGTGGCGCACCGCTGGCGGCGCGGCGAGCCATGGCACCGCGGCGCCCGGGACTCGTGCGGCCGGTCCGCGACACCTTCGGCGGAGCGATCTCGACCACGTGCCGCTCCCCCGCGCCGTCGAGGACGATCTGCACCTCGCTGCCGGGCTTCCAATCGTGCTCGCTCACACCGTCGTAGGCGGCCGACTCGATCTGCGGGCACGCCAGGTCCGTGACGATCCCGGAACTGCGGTGCCGGTGATAGCCGGGGCGGCCGTCCGGGTCGACGGCGAGCCGTACCCGCGTGCGCCAGCCGGTGCCGTCTCCGGTGCCGGGCAGTTCCTCGACGTCCACGTCCCGCTGCACACGTGCGAGCCGCGCCAACTGCTCGGCCACGACCTGCGCCTTCATGTCCCGCTGCACGTGCAGGCTCGCGTGCGAGAAGTCGCAACACCCCGCGCCGCCCGGACCCGACACCGGGCACACCGGGGTGACCCGCTCCGGGGACGCGTCGAGGATCTCGATCGCGTCGGCCCGGCAGTAGGACCCGCCGCGATCCTCGGTGACGAGGGCGATCACCCGCTCGCCGGGCAGTCCGTGCCGCACGAAGACCACGCGGCCCTCATGGCGGGCGACGACGAAACCGCCGTGCCCGGGATTTCCCAGCCGCAGTTCGAAGCGGCGGTCCGACCAGTTCTCACTCAACGCTTCTCGCCCGTCACTTGTCGTCGGGTTCGTAGCCGCGGCGTGACGCCCCGGCCGTGTATTCGATGTTCAGTGTCTTCGCCTTCTCGGACGAGTTCAGTTGCCACGGAACGCTGGTGACCATCACACCTGGCTGGAACAGCAGGCGGCTCTTGAGCCGCAGCGCACTCTGGTTGTGCAGGATCTGCTCCCACCAGTGCCCCACCACGTACTCGGGGATGAACACGGTGACGACGTCCCGCGGCGAATCCTTCCGGACGCGCCGCACGTAGTCGAGCACGGGTTTGGTGATTTCGCGGTACGGCGACTCGATCACCTTGAGCGGCACCGCGATGTCGGTCTTCTCCCACTGGCGCACGAGCGCCCGGGTGTCGGGTTCGTCGACGTTCACCGTGATCGCCTCGAGTGTGTCCGGCCGTGTGGCCCGGGCATAGGCGAGCGCCCGCATCGTCGGCATGTGCAGCTTGGAGACGAGGACGATGGAGTGAGTCCGGCTGGGCAGCACCCCGTCCCATTCCTGTTCCTCGAGCTCCCGCGCGACGCTGTCGTAGTGCTTCCGGATCATCTTCATCACGACGAAGATGGCGACCATGGCCACGATCGCGATCCAGGCGCCTGCCGCGAACTTCGTGATGAGCACGATGATCAGGACGGCGCCGGTCATGGCGAGGCCGATGGAGTTGATCACCCGGGAGCGGTGCATCCGCCGGCGCTGAGCCGGGTCGTTCTCGGTCTTCAGGTGCCGGGTCCAGTGCCGGATCATGCCCGTCTGGCTCAGCACGAACGAGACGAACACGCCGACGATGTACAGCTGGATCAGCTTGGTCACCTCGGCGCCGAACAGGACGACGAACGCGATCGCCGCCCCGGACAGGAACAGGATGCCGTTGCTGAACGCCAGGCGGTCGCCGCGGGTGTGCAGCTGACGGGGCAGGTAGCGATCCTGCGCGAGGATCGAGCCGAGCACGGGGAACCCGTTGAAGGCCGTGTTGGCGGCCAGCACGAGGATCAGAGCCGTCACGATCGCGATGAAATAGAAGCCGATGGGGAAACCGCCGAACACCGTCTCCGCGATCTGCGCGATCAGAGTCTTCTGGTGATACCCGGCGGGGGCGCCGATCAGCTGTTCGGCCGGGCTGTGCGCGTACACGATCCCGATCTTCTGGGCCAGGATGATGATGCCCATCAGCAGCACGATGGCAATCGATCCCAGCAGCAGCAGCGTGGTGGCCGCGTTGCGGGACTTGGGCTTCTGGAAGGCGGGAACACCGTTGCTGATCGCCTCGACACCGGTCAGTGCCGCACAGCCGGAGGAGAAGGCCCGAGCGATCAGGAACGCGAACGCGATCCCGTACAGGTGGGAGTCCTCGGCTTCGAGTTCGAATCCGGACGATTCGGCGCGCAGGTCGTCGCCGAGGACGAAGATCTGGAAGAACCCCCACAGCAGCATCAGGGCCATGCCGGCGATGAACGCGTATGTCGGGATCGCGAAGGCTGCACCGGATTCACGGATGCCACGCAAGTTGATGGCAGTCAGCAGCACGATGGCCGCGACCGCGAACAGCACCTTGTGCTGGGCCACGAACGGCACCGCCGAACCGATGTTGGACGCGGCCGACGAGATGGAGACCGCGACCGTGAGGACGTAGTCCACCAGCAGGGCGCTGCCCACGGTCAGACCCGCGTTGGGACCGAGATTGACGGTCGCGACCTCGTAGTCGCCGCCGCCCGACGGGTAGGCGTGCACGTTCTGCCGGTAACTGGCGACCACCACCGCCATCACGGCGGCGACGGCAAGTCCGATCCAGGGGGTGTACGCGTAGGCGGAGATGCCCGCCACCGATAGTACGAGGAAGATTTCCTCGGGGGCGTAGGCCACCGACGACATCGCATCGGAGGCGAAGACCGGGAGGGCGATCCTCTTGGGAAGCAGCGTGTGCCCGAGCTTGTCGCTCCGGAAGGGTCTGCCTAGCAGTAGCCGCTTTGTGGCGGTCGAGAGCTTTGACACTGCCAAAGCGTAAGCCGTCCGCAGAAAACCTGGACCCTCACCCACCAATGTGTCCGGATTGCGATCTCTGTCTCGGTTGCTCTTCCGCCTGGGCACTGTACGGTTCGATTCGGTACGCACGTACTCGAGACGTGACGTAAGAGCCCATGAACGGAGTACAAGGTGTATGTGGTCATCATGGGATGCGGCCGGGTCGGCTCATCCCTCGCTGGCTCGCTGACCCGGATCGGCCATGAGGTCGCGGTCATCGATCGCGACCCTGCCGCATTCCTACGTCTCGAACCCGACTTCCCCGGACGCACCGTCGTCGGCATGGGATTCGACCGTGACGTGCTGGTCAAGTCCGGTATCGAGCGCGCAGAGGCATTCGCCGCAGTGTCGTCCGGAGACAACTCCAACATCATTTCCGCACGCGTGGCCCGGGAGACGTTCGGCGTGGAGCGCGTCGTCGCCCGGATCTACGACGCCAAGCGTGCCGCCGTGTACGAGCGGCTCGGGATCCCCACTGTCGCCACCGTCCCGTGGTCCACGGACCGCTTCCTGCACACCCTCACCCGCGACAGCCAGACCGCCAAGTGGCGCGATCCGTCCGGAACCGTCGCGGTCACCGAGTTGTCCCTGCACGAGGATTGGATCGGCAGGCCGGTCGCCGAACTCGAGGCGGCGACGAATTCGCGTGTCGCGTTCATCATCCGCTTCGGCACCGGCGTCCTTCCCGACCGCAAGACGGTCTTCCAGGCCGACGACCAGGTGTACATCGCGGCCGTGTCGGGAACGGTGGCCGAGGCCGTCGCGCTCGCGGGCAATCCCCCGCCTTCGGACAACTGAGACGGCAGTGAGAATGTTCACGATCGACCACCCGAACGGAAGCAATCGATGAGAGTCGCAATCGCAGGAGCCGGCGCAGTCGGACGCTCGATCGCGCGCGAACTGGTCCGCAGCGAACACGCCGTCATGCTGATCGAACGCAAGCTCGAGCACGTCGAACAGGAGTCGGTGCCCGAGGCGACCTGGGTCCACGCCGACGCGTGCGAGCTGAGCAGCCTCGAGGCCGCATCCCTCGAAACCTACGAGGTGGTGATCGCGGCCACCGGTGACGACAAGGCCAACCTGGTCCTCAGCCTCCTCGCGAAGACCGAGTTCGGGGTCAGTCGTGTGGTCGCCCGCGTCAACGATCCCCGCAACGAGTGGTTGTTCGACGAGTCCTGGGGAGTCGACGTCGCCGTCTCCACCCCCCGGATGCTCGCCTCGCTGGTGGAGGAGGCGGTGTCGGTCGGCGATCTCGTGCGGCTGATGACATTTCGCCAGGGGCAGGCCAACCTCGTCGAGGTCACGCTGCCCGACAACACCCCGCTCGCCGGGAAGCCCGTCCGCAAGCTGCAATTGCCCCGCGATGCCGCGCTGGTCACCATTCTCCGCGGCGGACGGGTCATCGTGCCGCAGCAGGACGATCCGCTCGAGGGCGGTGACGAACTGCTGTTCGTCGCGTCCGTGGACGTCGAGGACGACCTGCGAGCGGCCGTCGGGCTCTCCTGACCCGGCGGGGACCGATCGACACCCGGGAGGATCCGATGGGTACCACCGCAACACCCGAGAGCATCGTCGTCACCGACAGCCCGCAGCAGAGCCGGTACGAGATCCACGCCGACGATGAACTCGCGGGAATCGAGCAGTACGAAGTCGACGGGGACGTACACGTTTTCGTTCACACCGAGATCTATCCGCAGTACGAGGGACTCGGACTCGCCCGGACGCTCGTGGGTGCGGCCCTGGACGATCTCCGCCGCCGTGGGCTGCGGGTGCGCCCGGTGTGCCCGTATGTCGTGAGGTTCGTGTCGAAGCATCCCGAGTACCAGGACCTCGTGGCCTGATCGGGTCGGCGACTTCGTCTCCGGCACAACCGGTCAGGGCCGACACGGTCCTCGGCGTGGGGCTGCACTCAGGTGCGGCCGGGCTCGTCGCGGGGGCCGCCCGCTTCCGTGTCGTCCGTCGGTTCGCCGGCGTCGTCCGACGGTGCCGGTTCGACGATCCGGTCTGCCCGGCGCACAGCCCAGATCGTCACCAGGAGAGCCAATCCCGCCAACGGCCAGCCCATCGCGATGCGCGCGAACGCGAGCCAGCCCGTCTGGTCCGAATCGTAGAGTTGCGACTGCACGAGGTACCGGGCCGCGAACACCAGCGCCCAGGCTGCGGTGGCCACGTCATAGGCACGTACCGCACCGCGATGGCGCCGCCAGAGGTTGCCGTGGCCGTTGAGGAAACCCCAGATCAGGCCGACGATCGGCCAGCGCACCAGAATCGAGATCAGGAACACCGCCCCGTAGGCGAGGCTCGTGTAGATCCCGAAGAGAAAGTATCCCTTGGCATCGCCCGTGCGGTACGCGATGAACGCGGAGATGCCGACGCCGACGAACCCGGACACCGCGGGCTGGATGGGGCTGCGGCGGACGAGGCGCCAGAGGAGAATCGCGACGGCGACGCCGAGGGCCGCCCAGATAGCCGGACCCAGGCCCCACACACCGTTGACCGGAACGAAAACCAGGATGGGCAGGGTCGAATAGACCAGCCCGCTGAGCCCACCGAGCTGTTCGAGTATGGATTGTTGCTTCGTTTCGGTCACTCAACGAGAGTGCCACACGAGAGGGCCGCTACGATTCGCCGCGCAACTCGTAATACGGGTTGAAGATCACCTTCTGGCCGTCGCGTTCGCCGACACGTCCGCGAACCAGCAGGGTCTTGCCCGGCTCGATGCCCGGAATCCTCCGCCGGCCGATCCACACCAGCTTGATCTGTTCCGTGCCGTCGAAGAACTCGGCTTCGATGCTGGCGTTCCCGGACTTCGGACAGGCTTCGACACTACGGAGCCGCCCCAGCATGGTGACCTCTTCGCCGCGGCTGCAGTCGCAGGCACGTTGTGCGCCGGACGCCTGAGACGTCTCGGCCATTTCCTCGGCGTCCAGCTGCTCGAGGTCCTCGGTGAGCCTGCGAGTCAGCCGACGAAAATATCCTGCCGTGGCGGGTGCCATTGCGCGCTCCTGGAGCATGTGCGACGCGAGATCTTCGCGCCGCTCGTAGGGCTGTGTATTCGCCACTGTAGACCCATTGGTTCCCGGCAACCACACCACCGGAAGAGCGCTGCGACAGACGAGGCAGGATCATCACATGCCCTCTGATAGTCGGCCTTGCGTGGCCGTTGTGCTCCCGGGTACGGGATCCGACGCGGACTTCGTGGCCCGCGCCTTCACCGAGCCTCTGACCTGCCGTGGAGTGCGCACGGCCGCAGTCGAACCCGATCCCCGGCGAGTCGTCGGAAGCTACGTCGACGCGCTCGACGCCGCGGCCGCGCAGCACGGACGCATCCTCGTCGGAGGGGTGTCCATCGGGGCCGCCGTGGCGCTGCAGTGGGCAGGATCACACCCGGATCGCGTCGCCGGCGTCCTCGCGGCGCTGCCCGCGTGGACCGGGACCGCCGCGGACGCTCCCGCCGCCGCCAGCGCCCGGTACACCGCGGCCCGGCTGCGGGCCGACGGCCTCGAACAGGTCACCGCCGAGATGATCGCGTCCAGCCCGCCGTGGCTGGGCCGGGAACTGGCGAAATCGTGGCGATCGCAGTGGCCGCACCTTCCCGCCGCACTGGACGAGGCGTCCGAGTACCACGCCCCCGGCGCGGGCGACCTCGAGCGCATCACGGTGCCGGTGGGGATCGCCGCCGCCACCGACGACGCCGTGCATCCCCTCGAGGTCGCCCGGGAGTGGTCCGAACGACTACCGCACGCGGGCCTCGTCACGGTGACGCTGGACGAGATCGGCGCCGACCCGGCGATTCTCGGCTACGCCAGCCTCGATGCGCTCGATTCGGTCCTGCACACGATCTGAGCGCCACATCTCCGGGACCGGGATTCAGCGACCGAGTTGCTGCATCGCCGAACCCGATTCGCCGCGACGCTGCTGCGGCTGCGCCGGGGCCTCCGCGGGGGGCGCCTGCGGCTCGCCCTGCGGACCCGCCGGAGCCGGCTGCTGCGGCGCGGGCTGCTGCGGAGCAGCACCCTGCTGCTGCGCCAGCTGCTGCTGGTGAGCGGCAGCCAGCTGCTGCGCGAGGGCCTCGGGCAGGACCACCGGCAGCGGTGTCCGCACCGGGTTCGGTTCGTTGCCCCGCTTCACGACCGTGTCGCGCAGGATCGCCCTGGCGGTCGCGACGAGCTCCGAGTCGGCCGTGTTGCCACCGCTCGGTCCCGCGACCACGCAGCGCACCATCCACCGGTAGCCGTCGACGCCGATGAAGCGCAGGTCGGCGTTCGGGGTGACGGCGAAGACCTCGCGTCCCCACGGTCCGCTCTCGACGCTCACCGTCGCGTTGTCGTTGCGCAGCGATTCGGCGAGGTCGCCCGCGACTTCCCGCCACTGGCCCAGCGACTTCGGGGCGGCATACGCCGCCACGGTGATGCGCCCCTGCTGGGTGACGAGATGCACTGCCTGCGGCGAACCGTCGGGCGCCATCTCGACCTGCAACTGGGCGCCCTGCGGCATCGGGACGAGGACCGAACCGAGGTCGAGGCGGGTTCCCACCTCACCGACGGTGAGGTCGGCGCCCGACTCGAGGTCGTCGGCGTCGTACGGACCGCCGTCCACCTCGGTCACGGCGTCGTAGTCGTCCTCGTAGTCCGCCTCCTCGTAATCCGCGTCGGCGTCGCCGGCCTCGGCGTCCTCGAAGAAACCGGGCCGGTCGTCCTCGGCTTCCTTCTTCTTACGACGTCCGAACATGATCAGGCTCCTTCACTGGCATTGCCGACGAGGCTCGCGTGGCCTCCGCTCGACCCATGTCCGTCACTGCCGCGGGTGGTGCCGTCGAGCGACGGGACCTCGACGAACGACACCAGTTCGACCCGCTGGACGAGCAGTTGGGCGATCCGGTCGCCCCGGCGGATCTCGATCGGGGTCTCGAGGTCGTGATTGATCAGGCACACCTTGATCTCGCCGCGGTACCCGGCATCGATGGTGCCGGGGGTGTTGACCACCGACAGACCCGACTTCGCGGCCAGCCCGGATCGGGGGTGGATCAGCCCGACCGTGCCCAGGGGCAGCGCGATCGCGATGCCGGTTCCGACGAGGACACGGCGCCCCGGCTCGATGGTCACGTCGACGGTGCTGCACAGGTCGACACCGGCGTCGCCGTCGTGCGCACGCTGCGGTACCTGAATGTCGGGGTCCAGCCGCTGAAGGGCGACGGGCGGAAGGGCGGGGGTCGCGGCGGGAGAAAGGCCGGGAGATAGGTCGCTCACGTGCACCGAGCCTACTCTCAGACACCGACTATCCTGGTCGGGTGTCACAAACGTCCCGGCCCGAAGTCGCGCCCACCGATAACACCTCGCCCGTGCTGTACTCCGAGCGCCTGTGGGTGCCCGTCTGGTGGTGGGCAGTGGGCTTGTTCGTCGCCGGTCTGCTCGCCGCGGAGGTGCACATGGGTGCGCCGGGCCTGCGCGCGTGGCTGCCGTACGTCCTTCTACTGCCCCTGCCCGTGTGGGGACTCGTCTGGCTCAGCCGTCTCCGCGTCGAGGTCGTCGAGGAACCGGACGGTGTCCACCTGCGGGTCGGACAGGCGCACCTGCCGCTCGATGTCATCTCGCGGGTCGCCGAGGTACCCGGTTCGGCGAAGAGTGCGGCGCTCGGTCGTCAGCTCGACCCCGCCGCCTTCGTGCAACACCGGGTGTGGGTCAAGCCGATGGCACTGATCGTGCTCGACGACCCCGAGGACCCGACCCCCTACTGGTTGATCAGCACACGACGGCCGGCCGAATTGCTGTCCGCCGTCAACCGTGCCCGCCCGCATACGGACGGAGACTGATCGGACGGTGGGCCTCCCACCGTCCGCCTCTCGTACTCGCCGCCGCTCAGGCTGCGCAGTCCCTGCACACCAGTACTCCGCCCGCGTCGCTGGCGAGTCGGCTGCGGTGGTGCACCAGGAAACAGCTCGAACACGTGAACTCGTCGGCCTGCTTCGGCACGACCCGCACCGAGAGCTCTTCACCGGACAGATCCGCGCCGGGCAGTTCGAACGATTCCGCGGTGTCGGACTCGTCCACGTCGACAACAGCCGACTGAGCCTCGTTGCGTCGCGCCTTCAGTTCCTCCAGCGAATCCTCCGAAACCTCGTCGGACTCTGTTCGCCGCGGTGCGTCGTAGTCAGTTGCCATGTCGCCTTCCCCTCATCCTCTTCGGTGTATCCCGGCCCGTGCGGTACGTCGAACCGATTGCTGGTCGACCGTCCACACGAAAACCGCCTCGGCGCAGATCACACCCTGCGGCTGCACAACGCTGCAGCGGATGGGTTCGTGCCCGGAACCAGGCTCCGGAAACATGATCTACGCCTCATTTGTCATCTTCTGCCGACCCTCGTCCTGCACGCTTTGAACGACTGGGGCCGCCAGACAGTAGCCGAAGGAAGTACAAAAGTCGTAACCGAATCGACCGTTCGCGCAAATTGTCTGCTAATCGTCACCAACACCACAGCAAGCTGTGACATTCCACAACGGGGACGGGTTCGGGGTTATGACGTGCCCGGGATCTAAGGTAGGTGCCGAACCTGCGCCACGACGTGTGGCCGGGCCCTGTATCGGTGCGCTGTACGGGTGCAACGTACGAAGCGCAGTTCGTAGGAGAGGTCGAGGCACACTGTGGTTTCACTGATCACCGAAGGCAGCCCGCTCGACGACAAGGGTCGTCCGTTCCGGCGGCGGCGGGCGCTGCCGATCCTCGTGGTGTTCGCGGTCCTCGCCCTGCTCGGGGCCGTCGTGTGGGCCGGCGTCCTCGGCGACGACGAGGATCTGGCCACCACGGTCGACTGCAACCCTCCGCAGCCGGCCGCGCAACCCGTCGACCCCGCCGCCCCGCCGCAGCAGGCGCTGGGCGAAAAGGTCGACGGTTCGACCCTGCGGGACGTGGAGCCTGCCGCGCTGTCCGCCACGAAGGTGCGTGTGTTCAACGCCAACGGCGAGCACGGCCAGGCGGCGCAGGTGGCCGCACAGCTCAGTGACTACGGGTTCGCGAGCGCACCCGACGTCCAGGCGGGCAACGACCCGGTCTACGTCGACCAGAACATGCAGTGCCAGGGTCAGCTGCGGTTCGGTCCCAACGGTGCCGCGGCCGCCAGCGCGCTCTGGCTGGTGGCCCCGTGCGCCGAACTCATCCAGGACACCCGCACCGACGACACGGTCGACCTCGCGCTCGGCACCTACTTCCGCAAGATCTCGCCGAACACGGACGCCGAAGAGGTCCTGCGGTCCCTGAAGGATCCGCCGCCCGGCAGCCAGCCCGCCCCCCTCGACATCGACCTGCTGAAGGCGGCGCGCACCGCCCGCTGCTGACCGGCGGTCACCGTTCCGGGATCGGGGCGTCCACCCCGATCTCGGCGAACAGCGCGTCCAGCGCGTCGGCGATGCCGGGGGCCGCGGCCACCACCACGTCGCCGTCCGCACTCGACGTCTGCGGGGAAGGGATTCGCACGCGGGCCCCCGCCTCGGTCGCGATCAGCGACCCCGCGGCCCAGTCCCACGGGCTCAGCCCGTGTTCGAAATGCGCGTCGACACGGCCGGCCGCGACCATGCACAGATCGAGGGCCGCCGAGCCGATCCGGCGGATGTCCCGCACCCTCGGCAGGATGTCCGCGATGAGGGCGCCCTGCGCCTTGCGCCGCGCTGCGCCGTACCCGAATCCGGTGGCGAGCAACGCCATCGACACGTCGGTGACCGGGTTGCACCGGAGGTCGCTCACCCGCCCGTCCGCGTCGGTGAGGGTGGCCCCGCCGCCGCGTGCCGCCGCGTAGGTCGATCGGGCCGCCACGTCGACCACGGCCCCGGCGACGGACACCCCGTCGATCTGGGCCGCCACGGAGACCGCGTACGCGGGGACGCCGTACAGAAAGTTCACGGTGCCGTCGATCGGATCCACGATCCACCGCACCTCGGCGACGGAATCCTCCTCTCCCCCACCTTCTTCGCCGAGGATCGCGTCGTCGGGGCGAAGCTCCGCGAGCCGGTCGCGGATGACCTGCTCGCTCTCGGTGTCGACCACCGTGACCGGGTCGGTCGGGGTGCTCTTCGAGGCGACGGAATCTCCGGATCCCGCTCGCTTCCCGACGATTCCGAAGACCTCGGGCCGTCGCGCCCGGACGTGGGCGGCGGCTTCCTCGGCCACCGCCACGGCGACCTCGAGCAGTCGCCTGGGGTCGGTGCCGACATGGCCTGGCGCGGACTCTGAACTCTGGGGTGCATGCACCCACCCATCGGAACACACTTTCGCTGCCTCACACCACCGCTGACGGTTCGCGCGGCTGGTGTCATCGCCCACCGAACACGCGTCGACACACTAGTGTGACGAGCAGCAGAAGAGCGCCGGAGAACACGTCGTCGTCGACACGAAGGAGCACACGCCATGACCAAAACGGGGTTCGGTGTCGACGTCGGAGGCAGTGGCGTCAAGGGTGGCGTCGTGGATCTCGAGACGGGCCAGCTGGTCGGGGACCGCATCAAACTCCTCACTCCCCAGCCGTCCACGCCGGAGGCGGTCGCGGAGACCGTCGCCGAGATCATCCGCCAGGCAGAATGGGACGGACCGGTCGGTATCACCCTGCCGAGCGTCGTCACCGGCGGTGTGGCGCGATCCGCCGCCAACATCGACAAGAAGTGGATCGGGACGGACGCCCGCGCGCTGTTCTCCGAGGCACTCGGCGGCCGGCTCGTTACCGTCCTCAACGACGCGGATGCGGCGGGGATAGGGGAGGACGCGCTCGGCGCAGGCAAGGACGCGAAGGGGGTCGTCATCCTCCTCACGTTCGGCACCGGCATCGGCTCGGCGATCCTCCACGACGGCGTCCTGCTTCCCAACACCGAGTTCGGGCACATGGAGGTGGACGGCAAGGAAGCCGAGCACCGGGCGGCGTCCTCGGTCAAGGAGAAGAAGGACCTGTCGTACAAGGAATGGGCCGGCGAAGTGAGCCGCGTCCTCACCCGGTTCGAGAACCTCCTGTGGCCGGATCTGTTCATCGCCGGCGGCGGAATCAGCCGGAAGAACGAGAAGTGGATCCCGCATCTGACCAACAGGACACCCGTCGTACCTGCTGCGCTGCTGAATACGGCGGGCATCGTCGGTGCTGCGCTCGCAGTGGAAACGGGCATCGCTCCGTAACTAATTCGGATGGGTCGTTACAATGGAAGAGCCCGGCTGCGCGCCGGCGAAACCAGTAGACCTCTCCGCCGGATGACCACTCTGGCGTGACGCCGCACGACACCGTCACGAAAGGGCGTACGTGGCAGCCACCGATACACGTCAGACTGCTGATTCGACTTCGGAGTCAGGACCGGAAGCACCAGTCGGAGCGGCAGCCACCGGCACCGCTCCGGCAGCCGAGGAAGCTCCCGCGAAGAAGCCGGCGGCCAAGAAGGCTCCCGCCAAGAAGGCAGCAGCGAAGAAGGCCCCCGCCAAGAAGGCGGCGGCCAAGAAGGCGGGCGGCAAGAAGGCCACGGCCGGTAAGGGTGCGGACGGCGAAGACCTCGACGAAGACTCCGCCGACATGGAGGACATCGACATCACCGAGGGCGATCTCGCCGAGGTCGAGTCCGATGTCGTCGAGGTCGTCGCAGTCGGCGAGGACGAGGAGACCGAGGAGCCGTCCGAGAAGGACAAGGCCTCCGGCGACTTCGTGTGGGACGAGGAGGAGTCCGAAGCGCTCCGCCAGGCCCGCAAGGACGCCGAACTGACCGCGTCCGCCGACTCGGTCCGTGCCTACCTCAAGCAGATCGGCAAGGTCGCCCTCCTCAACGCCGAAGAGGAGGTCGAGCTCGCCAAGCGGATCGAGGCCGGGCTCTACGCGACCCAGATCATGCAGGAACTGTCCGATTCCGGCGAGAAGCTCCCCGCCGCCCAGCGCCGGGACATGAGCTGGATCTGCCGCGACGGAAACCGCGCCAAGAACCACCTCCTCGAGGCGAACCTCCGCCTCGTCGTGTCGCTCGCCAAGCGCTACACCGGCCGCGGCATGGCCTTCCTCGACCTGATCCAGGAAGGCAACCTGGGCCTCATCCGTGCCGTCGAGAAGTTCGACTACACCAAGGGCTACAAGTTCTCGACCTACGCCACGTGGTGGATCCGTCAGGCCATCACCCGCGCGATGGCCGACCAGGCCCGCACCATCCGCATCCCGGTGCACATGGTCGAGGTCATCAACAAGCTCGGCCGCATCCAGCGTGAACTCCTGCAGGACCTGGGCCGTGAGCCCACTCCCGAAGAGCTCGCCAAGGAAATGGACATCACGCCCGAGAAGGTGCTGGAGATCCAGCAGTACGCTCGTGAGCCCATCTCCCTCGACCAGACGATCGGCGACGAGGGCGACAGCCAGCTCGGCGACTTCATCGAGGACTCCGAGGCCGTCGTCGCCGTCGACGCCGTGTCGTTCACCCTTCTGCAGGATCAGCTGCAGTCGGTGCTCGAGACGCTCTCCGAGCGTGAAGCGGGCGTCGTGCGCCTGCGCTTCGGCCTGACCGACGGTCAGCCCCGCACCCTCGACGAGATCGGGCAGGTCTACGGGGTGACGCGTGAGCGCATCCGTCAGATCGAGTCCAAGACCATGTCGAAGCTGCGCCACCCGTCCCGGTCGCAGGTGCTGCGCGACTACCTGGACTGACGAACACACCTCGATGCCCCCGGACTCCGAGCGAGTCCGGGGGCATCGTCGTCTGTGTCTCGCTACGCGCTGGTGCGGACCCGGATCCAGGCCCCTGCCACCGGTTCGACCACCCGTGCCGCCACCGGGCCGATGACGGCCATCAGGAGCACGTACGCGGTGGCGAGTGCCACGAGTTCGCTCTCCACCGCTCCGGCCGACAATGCCAGGCCTGCGATGACGATGGAGAACTCGCCGCGCGCGATCAGCGCGACCCCCGCCCGGGCCCGGCCCAGCCGCCCGACGCCCTGCTGTTTCGCCGCCCAGGCGCCGGTGACCATCTTCGTCAGCGCGGTGACCACGGCGAGCAGGACGGCCCAGCCGAGAACCGGTGGAATCGCCCGGGGGTCGGTGTTGAGTCCGAACACCACGAAGAACATCGCGGCGAACAGATCGCGGAGCGGTTCGAGGACGCGGCTCGCGTTGTGGGCGGTCGTACCGGAGATCGCGATCCCCAGCAGGAACGCCCCCACGGCGGCCGACACCTGCATCGCCGAACTGATCCCCGCGACGAGGAGCGCGGCGCCGAGCAGTTTCAGGAGCAGCGTCTCGCTGTCCGGGCTGTCCAGCAGGGCGGACACGTAGCGGCCGTACCGCAGTGCGATCACGAGGACGACCGAGATAACGACGAGGGAGATGCCCACCGCCTCGAGTCCACCGGCGAAACTGACGCCGGCGAGCAGCGCCGTCAGAATGGGCAGATACACGGCCATCGCGAGGTCCTCGAACACGAGAATCGAGAGCACGACCGGCGTTTCACGGTTACCGAGCCGACCCAGGTCGCTCAGCACCTTCGCGATGATGCCCGACGACGAGATGTAGGTGACGCCGGCCATCACAACCGCGCCGGTGGGTCCCCACCCCAGCATCAGTGCGACGACCGCTCCGGGCGCGGCATTGAGAACGGCGTCCACGACCCCGGCCATCCACGACCGTCGCAGCCCGGTGACGAGTTCCGACGCGGTGTATTCCAGCCCCAGCAGCAGCAGGAGGAGGACCACCCCGATCTCGGCCGCCAAGTGACTGAACTCGCTGATGTCGCCGAGGTTGAC
The DNA here is from genome assembly GCF_058628105.1 of Rhodococcus sp. G6(2025). Lineage (NCBI taxonomy): Bacteria > Bacillati > Actinomycetota > Actinomycetes > Mycobacteriales > Nocardiaceae > Rhodococcus > Rhodococcus sp. G6(2025). The sequence continues at coordinate 3,449,537 of NZ_CP179750.1, read as the reverse complement.
GAATCCGCCGCTGCCGAAGCAGAGTCCGCCGAGGAGATAGAACGGGATCGGCGACATGCCGAACTGAGCTGCCAGGCGGCCCAGCAATCCGAGCGCGAAGAACACCGCGCCCAGTTCGATGAGCGCGAGCGTGGTGGTGTTCACGGGAATGTCAGCCGTTGGCCAGGAGCTTGGCCGACGCGTCCAGTCCGTCTGTGGTTCCGACAGCGACCAGGAGGTCGCCCGAGGTGAGCAGGAAGTCGGGCTTCGGTGACGGGTACACCTGACCGGCCCGCATGACCGCGACGATCGAGACCCCGGTGCGGGTGCGCATCGCCGTGTCGCCGAGCGGACGGCCGTCGAACCGGGAGTCCTCCTTGATGTACAGCTGCTTGGTGCGGATTCCGGGCAGGTCCCGGTGCTCCTCCTCCAGCTGCGCCACCAGTTGCGGCGCCCCCAGCAGGTTGCTGAGGACTGCCGCCTCCTCGGTGGTGAGCGGCACCGACGCAGCGCACGCATCGGGATCGTCGGCCTTCGAGACGATCAGATCGGTGCGACCGTCGCGATGGGTGATGACACCGATGCGGCGACCGGCGGCGAGTTCGAAGTCCTTACGCACCCCGATACCCGGTAGTGGCGTCACTTCAACGTTCATGCCTCCACGGTAGACCGATCGGTGTGACCAACCGCGCAAGGCTCGCGTCAGTGCCGGGCCGGGAACGTTCCGTCGGCGTCGGGGCGGTAATCCTCGACCGCGGTGACCGCCGTGACGGGCAGCGTCCCGTACAGGTGTGGGAACAGCATCGACGCCGGATCGGCCGGCACGCCCGGCTCCCACTTCACCGGCGCACCGAGCGCGGCGGGGTCGAGCCTCAGCAGGACGAGGTCCGTACGCCCGGCGAACAACCTGTTGGCGGGCAGATGCACCTGGGCCGGCGTCGAGAGGTGCACGAAACCGTCCGCGGCGAACGTCGCGGGCACTCGACTGCCTTCGCGTTCCGCGGTGCGCCATTCCCCGCGGCTGCAGATGTGGACCAGCTGGTCTTCGGATTTCACACGGTGAGACTAGCGTCACGCCCGAAAACGAATCAGCTGTCAGCGAACTCGGACCGCGCGGTCTGTTCACATCTGCGCTCGTCACGTCCCTGACTGGGCGTTTCCGGGGGGTTTCGTGTGTGATGCAACACTGAGAAACGCCGACGGGAACAACGCGTAAACCCCAAACGTCTGACAGAGTAGATCCACCGCGCCACCCCCGACGCGGCGGACCAAGGCCCCAGGCACTCGGCATCAGTCGAAGCCAGTACGGAGGAGTCATGCCCGGAACACTGACCAGCCCCCCGTTGACCGCAGCCGACCGGTGCGACCGGTGCGGTGCGGGAGCCCGCGTTCGCGCGGTTCTTCCGACCGGAGGAGAGTTGCTCTTCTGCGGTCACCACGCCAACGAGCACGCAGACCGCCTTCGCGAGATGAACGCCACGATCGTGTCCGAAGCCGAAGCTGCAATCTGATACGTCAGCCCGGGTGACCCGTCCCAGGCTCACCTCTTCAGCACAGAGACCGGCGAGTGCGATGCACTCGCCGGTCTCTTCACGTTCGCGTCACCGAGTGACGGCGGTCACCACTGTCGCAGGGTCGAGATCCGCTCGGTGAGCTGCTCGACGGTGGCGATCGCCGTGGGCGGTCCCCCGCAGACGCGGCGCAGTTCGCCGTGGATGGTGCCGTGCGGCTTGCCCGTCCTGTGGTGGTGCATCGCGACGAGACTGTTCAGTTCCCGGCGCAGCTGCGCGAGCTGTCCGGCGGCAGCCACCCGGTCCGCGACCTGGGGCACGGGCGTGTGCACGGGCGCGGGTGCCGGCTCCGCCTTGTCCAGCTGCTCCGACTGACGCTGACGCAGCAGCGCGCGCATCTGATCGGCGTCAAGCAGCCCGGGCAGACCCAGGTAGTCGGCCTCCTCGTCCGAACCCGAGAACGTGGCCGTCCCGAAGGACGAACCGTCGTAGATCACCTGATCGAGCTCAGCGTCCGCGCCGAGCGAGGTGAACGCCTTCTCCTCCTCGCCGAGCTCGTCCTTCTGCTTGTTCGCGTCGGCGAGAAGATCGTCATCGAAGCCGTCCTTCTCCCGGTGCGGCTTGCCGAGCACGTGGTCGCGCTGCGCCTCGAGCTGGCTGGCCAGATCGAGCAGCACCGGAACCGACGGGAGGAACACGCTCGCGGTCTCGCCCTTGCGGCGGGACCGCACGAAACGCCCGATCGCCTGCGCGAAATAGAGCGGGGTGGACGCACTGGTGGCGTACACACCGACGGCCAGGCGGGGAACGTCGACGCCTTCCGACACCATGCGGACGGCGACCATCCACTTCTGGGTGCTCGCCCCGAACTCGGCGATCCGCTTGGACGCCGTCGGGTCGTCGGAGAGCACCACGACCGGGTCTTCCCCGGTGACCGCCTTCAGGGTCTGCGCGTACGCGCGGGCCACGGTCTGGTCGGTGGCGATGACCAGACCTCCGGCGTCGGGCATGCCGCCCGTGCGCAGCTGGCCGAGCCGGGTGTCTGCGGCGTGCAGGACCGCGGGAATCCAGTCGCCCGACGGATCCAGGGCCGTTCGCCACGCCCGGGCCGTCTGTTCCGCGCTGAGCGGCTCACCGAGTCGCGCGGAGAACTCCTCGCCCGCGTTGTTCCTCCAGCGTGCCTCGCCGGAGTACGCGAGAAACACGACGGGCCGGACGACGCCGTCGGCGAGGGCGTCCGAGTACCCGTAGGAGTGATCCGCCTTCGAGCGCATCAGACCCTCGCGATCGGGCTCGTACGTCACGAACGGGATCGCACTGTCGTCGCTGCGGAACGGCGTACCGGTCAGGGCGAGGCGGCGGGTGGCGTCACCGAACGCCTCCCGGATGGCGTCACCCCAGCTCTTCGCGTCACCACCGTGGTGGATCTCGTCGAGGATGACCAGCGTGCGGCGGCTCTCGGTACGGACCCGGTGTTTGAACGGGTGCGAGGCGACCTGCGCGTACGTCACCACGACACCCTGGTAGTCGCTGGACGTCTGCCCGGTCGAGTTCGAGAAGTACGAGTCCAGCGCGATGCCGTTGCGCGCGGCGGACTCGGCCCACTGGTGCTTGAGGTGCTCGGTCGGCGCGACCACGGTCACCTGATCGACGGTGCGATCGCGCAGCAACTCCGACGCGACCCGCAGCGCGAACGTGGTCTTACCGGCGCCCGGCGTCGCGACCGCTAGGAAGTCCTGCGGTCCGGTGGACAGATACTTCGTCAGCGCACGACGCTGCCAGGCACGCAGGGATCCTGCGGGTCTGGCCGGTTCCGTCTGTGCGAGGTAGGCCTCGGTGCCCACGATCTGCGCGGCCTCGGTTTCCACTCTCGGCGCCGACTGGGAGCCCACTGTCTCAGCACTCACGGGCTGCCCTCCGCTGGCATGGCACTGTTTGCTCGCACTCCTCGGTATTCGATCGACATGTCCGGGTCCACACCCGAAGGCGCTGTCCGTCAAGGAGCCTAGCGTCCGGATCCGACGCGAACCGCATTCGCGACATCCGATAGTGACAGATTTGTCGCGACACGAGGACAGCAGCGGTGGGCAACCGGGCGTGTCGTCAGGGATGCTGGAAACATCATGACCGAAACACCCTCGACAACGCCGCAGAGTGGCGGTGACCCACCCCGGTCCGGGTGGCATCCGCTACGTCGCACACTGAGCGTGATCGGTCGCACAGCGAGCAAGGCCTGGGACGATTCCATCTTCGGAAAGGCGGCCACGGCGGCGTTCTGGCAGACGCTGTCGCTGCCCCCGCTCCTGCTGGGGCTCCTCGGAATGCTCGGCTACGTCGGCGGCTGGTTCGGGCCCGACACCGTCGACATCATCCAGTCGAAGATCATCAACTTCAGCGGGACGGTGTTCAGCGACAGCGTCGTCGAACAGATCATCCGCCCGACGGTCGGCGACGTACTCGAACGCGGACGTCCCGAGATCGTGTCACTGAGCTTCCTGCTGTCCCTGTGGGCCGGCTCGTCCGCCATTTCCACGTTCGTGGACTCGATCGTCGAGGCCCACGGCCAGCAGGAGGCGCGGCACCCGGTGTGGCAGCGCGTGTTCGCGTTGCTGCTCTACGTGATGTTCCTGATCCTCGCCGTCTTCACCCTGCCGCTGGTCGCGCTGGGTCCGACGCTCGTCGGCAGGGTGCTCCCGGAGGCGTGGCGCACGATCGGGACGGAGATCGTCGACACGTTCTACTACCCCGGCGTGGGTCTGTTGCTCATCGTCGGCCTGACGACGCTGTACAAGGTGGCGCTCCCCCGGTCGCTGCCCTGGCACCGGCTGCTCGGCGGCGCGCTCGTCGCGGGGGTGTTCTTCCTCGGAGCGAGCACCTGCCTGCGCCGCTACCTCTCCTGGGTGGCCGGAACCGGGTACACATACGGGGCGCTGGCCACGCCGATCGCGTTCCTGCTGTTCACGTTCTTCCTGGGGTTCGCGGTGGTGCTCGGTGCCGAGTTCAACGCCACCGTCCAGGAGTTCTGGCCCGCCCGCGCGACGCGCATCGACCAGATGCGGGATTGGATCGCCGCACAGGCCGAGAGTTCGCCGTCGACGGGTCCGGTGACCAGCCTCACACGTCGCATCGCCACCGGTCCGATCAAGGTCGTCGGCGACCGGGCCCGTCCGGATGAGGCCGAGCCGGAGCCCGGGAACGACGACGAGCCCGACGGCCCGGTACGAGAATCCCCCGAGCCACCGGGTGTGCGACGAGCGCCGGTGAAGCCTCAGTCGCCCTTGCGTAATCCTTCGTAGATCTTCTTGCAGTCGGGGCAGACCGGCGATCCCGGTTTCGCGGACTTCGTCACCGGAAACACTTCGCCGCACAACGCGACGACGTGAGTGCCCATGACGGCGCTCTCCGCGATCTTGTTCTTCTTGACGTAGTGGAAGAATTTGGGAGTGTCGTCATCGGTCGACTCGTCGGTGGTGACGTCGGGCCGTTCCTTGGTTTGAGTGCTCACCCCTCAATAATGCCGCAACCGGCCGACGAACCCACCCCCTGTGTGCATTTGCCGCCCGACAGTGGAACAGTGGAGTCATGGCACGAAGTGCAGGGTTCGGTGGGTCCCACGACGCCGGCTCCCCGAGCAATCCGGTTCTCATCACCGAGGCGGCGCGATCCATCGAGGATCAACATCGCGCCCGTGTCCGCAAGTACCTGCTCATCATGTCCTTCCGGTTCCCCGCGCTGATCTTCGCGGCGGTGGCGTACGGCATCTGGGAGAACCCGTGGATCTCGATGGCGATCATCGGTGTGTCGATCCCGCTGCCGTGGATCGCGGTTCTCATCGCCAACGACCGCCCGCCGCGCAGCAAGGACGAGCCCAGCCGGTACGACCACCGCGAGTCGCCGTCCACCGCCCTGCCCGCGCCGCCGCACCACACGATCGAGGGCTGACGCAGTCGGGCGTGCTGCAACAATGCACGGGTGAACCGTGACGAGCTGCTGTCGATCTGCCCCTCTCTGCGTGAGGCCCTCCGCCGCAACCGGTACGACACGGACACCCTGCTCGATGCGCTGGGCCCCGAGGTCCATGCGGCGTTGAGCCGCAACGAGCCGGTCCCGGTGCGCCGCGCCAGCGCCGGCTGCGGCGAACTCGGCAGCCTGATCCGCCTGTTCCTGCTCACCGACGACTGTCCCGTCGGCGAGGTGGCCGCGGCGCTCTCCCCGCTCCCGGTCGAGGATGCTGTGGCAGCAGGCCTGCTCGAATCCGACGGCGACGTCGTCCGCGCGGCCCTCGACCTCCGTCCGATGGACATCGGCGGGGGCAACCGCTGGGTGCTCTCCGACCTCGACGGCTCCCTCCGCCCCCGCGAGACTCCCGTCGACCATGTCATCGGCGTCGGACACGCGTCGCTGTCGCTGCTGCAGGCCACCCCGACCGCGCCGGTCGGGACACTGCTCGACGTCGGGACCGGCTGCGGCATCCAGGCCCTGCACGGCACGTCCTACGCCGACTCGGTCACGGCCACGGACCTGAATGTCCGTGCCGTCGAACTGGCGGCAGTCACCGCGGCGCTCAACGAGGAGCAGGTGGAACTGCTCGCCGGCTCGTGGTTCGAGCCGGTCGAGGGCCGCACGTTCGATCAGGTGGTGGCAAATCCGCCGTTCGTCGTCAGCCGCGCCCGGGTGGGTCACACCTACCGCGACTCCGGACTCGACCTCGACGGCGCGAGTGAACTGATGATCTCCCGCGTGGCGGACTACCTCGCGCCCGGCGGCACGGCGGCGCTGCTGGCGTCGTGGATCCACGTCGAGGGCGAGGACTGGCGGGCCCGGGTGGCCTCCTGGCTTCCCGCCCACGGGATCGACGCGTGGGTGGTTCAGCGGGATGTCGCGGACCCGGCCCTGTACGTCGGCACCTGGATGCGGGACGGCGGCCTCGACACCCGGGACCCGGCCACCGCGACTATTGCCGAGGACTGGCTGGATCACCTCGCGAGCGCGAACGTCGAGGGGGTCGGCTTCGGGTTCGTCTACCTGCGCCGGACCGACGCACCCACCGATCTGATGGCGGAGGATCTCACCCACGGCTTCAGCGACCCCTTGGGCGCGGAGGCGCTCGCGTACTTCGAGCGGGTGGCGTGGCTGCGCGAGCACGACGTGCTCACCGCACGTTTCCGCGTGGAGGAGAGCACCGCCCTGGAGCGGGTGTTCCTGCCCGGCGACGAGGGATGGACCCAGGTGGTCGCCCGGTTGCACCGCGGGAACGGCCCGGCGTGGCAGCACGAGATCGACGATCTCGTCGCGTCGCTCGTCGCGGGCATGCGCGGTGACGGCCTCGTGCTGGGCGAACTGATCGAGCTTCTCGCCGCCGCCCACGGCGTCGACGCCGAGGACCTCGCGCAGTCGGCCGTGCCACTCGTGCACGCCCTCGTCCGGCACGGACTCGTGCTTCCCGCGTAGCCGTCGGGTTCCCGATCCGTCCCCCTTATACGTGTTCTCAGCAACTTCTCAGGACCGAATCGAGGAACCCGCAGGTCACAGCCTCTTCGCAAATTACCGGCCGGGAACTTTCCCAGGCCTTCGGTGCGTTGATCCATATGAGACACCACCGATGAGGAGGCAAGTCATGACAAGCCCCAGCACCACTACTCGCATTCGCCCCAGCGCTGCCGATCTGGACGCCCAGAGCCCCGCTGCCGACCTGGTCCGCGTCTACCTGAACGGAATCGGCCGCACGGCTCTGCTGACGGCCGCAGACGAGGTAGAACTGTCCAAGCGAATCGAGGCTGGGCTGTACGCCGCGCACATCCTGGAGACCGGGAAGCGACTCTCCCCCGCCAAGAAGCGCGACCTCGCGACGGTCGTCCGTGAAGGACAGTCCGCCCGAGCGCACCTCCTCGAGGCCAACCTGCGGCTCGTCGTCTCGCTCGCGAAGCGGTACACCGGACGCGGAATGCCGCTGCTGGACCTCATCCAGGAGGGCAACCTGGGTCTGATCCGCGCGATGGAGAAGTTCGACTACGCGAAGGGGTTCAAGTTCTCGACGTATGCCACCTGGTGGATTCGTCAGGCGATCACCCGCGGCATGGCCGACCAGAGCCGGACGATCCGGCTCCCAGTGCACCTCGTCGAGCAGGTCAACAAGCTGGCCCGTATCAAGCGTGAGCTGCATCAGCAGCTCGGGCGTGAGGCGACGGACGACGAGCTGGCCGAGGAGTCGGGCATCCCGGCGCACAAGATCGCGGATCTCCTCGACCACAGCCGCGACCCGGTGAGCCTCGACATGCCGGTCGGTAACGACGAGGAAGCTCCCCTGGGCGACTTCATCGAGGATTCCGAGGCCACGTCGGCGGAGAACGCCGTGATCGCGGGTCTCCTGCACAGCGACGTGCGCAGCGTGCTGGCCACCCTCGACGAGCGTGAGCAGCAGGTCATCCGCCTCCGTTACGGTCTGGACGACGGTCAGCCGCGCACTCTCGACCAGATCGGCAAGCTCTTCGGGCTCTCCCGTGAGCGTGTCCGTCAGATCGAGCGCGAAGTGATGGGCAAGCTGCGTCAGGGCGACCGCGCCGAGCGGTTGCGCTCCTACGCCAGCTGACGAGAGTCTCCCACCCGGTATCAGCGCCGGTGCCGGTCGTACGCGACCGGCACCGGCGTTGCGCTGTCTGCGGGACCGGGTGACCGGTCAGCGCAGGCGGCGGGGGCCGAGGTCGGCGACGCTGGGTTCCGGGCCGATCCGCACGCGCGAATCGGTGATCTGCGCGCCTTCGGCCGACGCGAGCACGGGTTCGCAGGCCAGTTCCCGTACCTCCGGGAGGTCGTCGGCGAGGGCGGAGATCCGCTGCACGAGGTCGACGAGAGCCGATTTGTTCACCGGTACCGCACTCCGGTAGCCGGACAGCAGCGGCGCCGCTTTCGGTGCGTCGATCAGTTCCGTTGCGGCGTCTTCGGTGAGGGGCAGCACCCGGTAGGCGCGGTCGCCGAGGAGGTCGGAGATCACGCCGGCAAGTCCGAACGAGATGAGCGAACCGAACGACGGGTCGTCCTGCACGCCCACCACACAGCCGATTCCCTTGGTAGCCATCCGCTGCACGTGGAGTAGCGGTTCACCGGACGCGGCGGCGAGGTCGCGGTAGGCCCAGCGCACCGAATCGGGTCCGACCAGATCGAGGCGGACGCCACCGAGGTCCGGCCGGTGCCGCCACTGCTCCCCCGTCGCCTTCACCGCGACCGGGTATCCCAACTCCTCGGCGGCCTGCACGGCCTCGTCTTCGGTGGTGGCGGAACGGAATTCCACGACGTTCACGCCGTAGCACGCGAGGAGTTGCGATGCCTCGAAGTCCGACAGCCAGCGTCCGGACGACGCCGCGAGCCAGCCGTCGATCATCGCTTTCGCCCGCTCCGGATCGATCCCGTTGGGGCGCACCACTTTCGAGGACGGTTTACTCTTCCACGCCGAGTACCGCCACGCGCGCGCCAGCGCCAGCGCCGCGCGCTCCGGACCGGGATAGGAGGGAACCGAACCGCGTGTCGGGTGCCCGTCCTCACCCCGGACCGCCAGGACGTCGGGCACACCCTCCGCCGCGAGGAACGTCGTGAGGACGGGCTTGTCGGCTTCCCGCACCGCCTCCCGCAGCGCCTGGGCATAGGGTTCGACCGGAACGGCGACCGGCGGGACGAACACGGCGATCACCGAATCGACGTCGAAGGACGTGAGCGCCGTCCGCACGGCCGCCGCGAACTCCTCGGGACCGGCCTGCGGACCGAGGTCGACGGGGTCGCCGACCTGCAGACCCTCACTGCGCGCCGCATCCGCGGCGAGCACACCGAGCGCGGTGGAGTTTCCGACCACGGCGAGCCGGGGGCCCGCGGGCAGCGGCTGATACCCGAACAGCAGCGCACAGTCGAACAGCTGGGAGATCGACCCGACCTGCACCACACCGGCCTGCTCGAAGAGGGCACGGACGATCGAATCGTCCATCTCGCCACCGCTGGCCGCCAATGCGGGCGGGACGGCGTGCCTGCCACTCTTGACCGCGACGATCGGCTTGTTCCGCGCCACCCGGCGCGCGATGCGCGAGAACTTGCGGGGATTGCCGAAGCTCTCCAGATACAGCAGCACCACCTCGGTGGCCGGATCCGAATCCCAGTACTGCAGGAGGTCGTTACCGGAGACGTCGGCGCGGTTGCCCGCGGAGACGAAGGCGGACAATCCGATGCGGCTCCGTGCGGCCTCGTCGAGGATGGCGATGCCGAGTGCGCCGGACTGGCAGAAGAATCCGACGTTACCGGGGCTCGGCAGCACCGGCGCGAGGGTGGCGTTCAACGAGACTTCGCTGTCGTTGTTGGCCACGCCGAGCGCGTTGGGCCCGATCAGCCGCATCCCGTGCGCGCGGGCGGCGTGGACGAGGCGACGTTCGGATTGCCGTCCGTCCATGCCGGTTTCACTGAATCCCGAAGACACGACGACGAGGGCCTTCACCCCCTTGACCAGGCAGTCGTCGAGGACGGCATTGATCGATTCAGCGGGTACCGCGACGACGGCGAGATCCACCTCGTCGGGGATGTCGCGGACCGACGGGTACGCGCGCACACCGTGGACCGAACGGTGCTCGGCGTTGACCGGATACACCGGGCCGGTGAATCCCGCCCGCAGCAGGTTGGTCAGCACGGCGTTGCCGACCTTCGCGCGGTCGGTGGACGCGCCGATCACCGCGACCGACCGTGGACTGAGCACGTTCCGCATGCTGCGCGCCTCGGCGGCCCGCTCGCGGGAATTGCGCACGGACACCATCGCTTCGGTGGGGTCGATCGCGAACTCGAGCTTGAGCACTCCGCCCTCGAAGCTGCGGCTCACCTGATAGCCCGCCTCACGGAAGACCGTCACCATGTTCCGGTTCTCCGCGAGGACCTCGGCGACGAACATGGTCAGGCCGTTCTCCGCGGCCGCCGCGGCGAGATGCTCGAGCAGAATGGGCCCGAGTCCGCGGCCCTGATGCGCGTCCGCGACGACGAACGCCACCTCGGCGGACTTGCCGTCCCCCTCACCGATGAGTCGCTCGTATCGGCCGACGGCGATGATCTCGTCCCCGAGCAGCACCACGAACGCCACCCGGTCGTGGTGATCGACCGTGGTGAAGTGAACGATGTCCCGTTGCGACATGGTCGGGTAGGGGCCGAAATACCGGAGATAGCGGGTGCGTTCGGAGAGCTTCGAGTGGAACGCGACGAGTTTGTCCGCGTCCTCGGGGACGATCGGCCGCAACGCCACTGCCCCGCCGTCCGCCGCGAGCACGTCGGCGACCCAGTGCCGCGGGTAGTTGTGCGCTGCGTCGGGGGTCCCCTTCGCCTCGGTCGTGACCGCCGCCCCGGCGCTACCCGACGTCTCGGCGCTGTTCGACGCCTCGGCGCCGCCGGTGGTCTCGCTGCCGTGCGTCGGCTCAGTCACGGGGATCCTCCGGGTCGAGTCCGAGTAGGGGGAAGCAGGCGCGGCGAGTGGCGATGACGGCCGAGTCGATCCGCGTCAGGGCGCGGTCGATCGACGGGACCCCGGTTTCCGGTGTGCCACCGGGACCGTCCCAGGGCAGGTAGTCGACCTCGCCGCCGTCGCCCATCGTGTCCGGCAGGTCCACGCTGGGCGCGAGCGCGTGCGCGCGTTCCTGCCAGGCCTCGGGTACGGCACGGCCCGTGTCGATCTCGCGGTCGAGCGCCGCGGCGATGAGGTGGGTCCACGCGCGCGGGACCACCCGGACGAGGCCGTAACCGCCGCCGCCGACGGCGAGCCAGCGTCCTTCGGCGTAGCGGTCGGCGAGATCGCGCATGGCGAGGAACGCGGCCCGCTGGCCGTCGACCGTCAGCGCCAGGTCGGCCAGCGGATCTTCGCGGTGGCTGTCGACACCGCACTGACTGATCACGATCTGTGGCCGGAACGACGCGAGGGCGCCCGGCACGACGGCGTGGAAACCGCGCAGCCACAACGCATCGACGGTCCCGGGGAGCACGGGGAGGTTGACGGCGGTGCCCTCCCCCGATCCCTCGCCGACCTCGCTCGACCATCCCGTGTTGGGCCAGAGCGTCGCCGGATGCTGGTGGAGCGAGATCGTGAGGACGCGTGGGTCGTGCGCGAACGCGTGCTGCACCCCGTCACCGTGGTGCGCGTCGACGTCGATGTAGGCGATCCGGTCGAACCCGTGGTCCAGCAGCCAGGAGATCGCAATGGCGACATCGTTGTACACACAGAAGCCGGAGGCCCAGTCGGGCATCGCGTGGTGCATGCCGCCGCCGATGCTCACGGCCCGGCGTGTGCGTCCCGCTGCGATCTCCTGCGCCGCGGCGAGGGAACCGCCCGCGAGGATCGCGCTCGCCTCGTGCATCTGGGGGAAGACCGGATTGTCCTCGGTGCCGAGCCCGTGCGGGGCGTCCGCACCGAGCACGCCCGACGTCGCCGAGTGCCCGGCCTGTTTGACTGCTTCGACGTACGCGGGAGTGTGGATCCGCAACAGATCCGCGTCCGAGGCGGCGGCGGGCCGCAACAGTTCGACGCCCTCCAGAATCCCGAGGCTGCGGGCGAGCGACATGGTCAGCTCGAGCCGGGTGGGATTCATCGGGTGGTCCGCACTCCACCGATAACTGAGATAGTCCGGACTCCACACGACTGCACGGTGCGATACCAGTGCAGCCGAATCCTCCCCGGAACTGAACGACGCGGTCATGAACTCACGCTACTGGTCCCCCGCGGAGGGTGCGAGCAGACCCCGGCACGACCGGCACCGACGCGCTGCGGGGACGGACGGCGCCGGTGGCGGGCAATCACCGGTAGAATCAACCGAGACGAAGGGGTGTGAGTGTGAAGGATCTGGTCGACACCACGGAGATGTACCTCCGGACGATCTATGACTTGGAAGAAGAGGGCGTCGTCCCACTTCGAGCACGTATTGCCGAACGACTCGAGCAGAGCGGTCCGACGGTCAGCCAGACCGTCGCCCGGATGGAGCGTGACGGTCTCCTCCTGGTCGCCGGTGACCGCCACCTGGAACTGACGGAGAAGGGCCGCGAACTCGCGGTGTCGGTGATGCGGAAGCACCGCCTCGCCGAACGACTGCTGGTCGATGTCATCGGCCTCAAATGGGAAGAGGTCCATGCGGAGGCGTGCCGGTGGGAGCACGTCATGAGCGAGGAAGTCGAGCGGCGCCTCGTAGAGGTGCTCAACAACCCCACTACCTCGCCGTACGGCAACCCGATTCCGGGGCTCGCGCTGCTCGGGCTGGACCGCCCGGTGGACGCCCCCGAGACGCTCATCCGGCTCACGGACGTGCCGCCCGGCAAGCCGACCGCTGTCGTCGTCCGGCGTCTCGCTGAGCACGTGCAGTCTGATCCGGACGTCATCGGACAGCTGCGCGAGGCGGGTGTCGTCCCGGACGCGCGCGTCACCGTCGAGACCAAGCCCGGTTCGGTCACCATCACGGTGCCCGGCCACAGCGGGTTCGATCTGTCCGAGGAGATGGCACACGCCGTCCAGGTGAAGCAGGTTCAGGGATAGTCGATGAAACTTCTGGTCACCGGCGGCGCCGGCTATGTCGGCAGCGTCTGCAGCACGGTCCTGCTCGAACGCGGGCACGAGGTCGTCATCATCGACGACCTGTCCACGGGTAACGCCGACGCGGTGCCGCTCGGTGCCGAGTTCGTCGAGGGCGACGTCGCGGAGGTGGTGTCGGACGTGCTCGGCACGAGCGGCACACCCCGCTTCGACGGCGTCCTGCACTTCGCGGCGCAGTCGCTCGTCGGCGAGTCCGTCCAGTACCCGGAGAAGTACTGGCGCGGCAACGTCGTCACCACGCTCGAACTTCTGGAGGCCATGCGGCATTCGGGGACGCGGAAACTCGTGTTCTCGTCGACCGCCGCGACCTACGGCGAGCCCGAGCACTCGCCGATCACGGAGGCCGATCCAACCCGTCCCACCAATCCGTACGGGGCGACGAAACTCGCGATCGACCATGCCATCACGTCGTATTCGGTGGCTCATTCGCTCGCGGCGACCAGCCTGCGGTACTTCAATGTCGCGGGAGCGTACAAGTCGGCCGGCGAGAACCGGGTCGTCGAAACGCATTTGATTCCTCTCGTGCTCCAGGTGGCGCTCGGTCAGCGGGAGAAGATCTCGATCTTCGGAACCGACTGGCCGACTCCGGACGGCACGGCGATCCGCGACTACATCCATGTGCTCGACCTCGCCGAGGCGCACGTGCTGGCACTGGAGTCGTCGATCGAGGGCAGGCACCGCATCTACAATCTCGGCAGCGGTGCGGGTTTCAGTGTGCGCGAAGTCATCTCGGCGTGCGCGCGGGTCACCGGGCTTCCCATCGCGGTCGAGGACGCACCGCGCCGGGCAGGCGATCCCGCCGTGCTGGTGGCGTCGAGTGATCGGGCGATCGCGGAACTCGGATGGCGGCCGGAGCACACCGACCTCGACGAGATCGTCGCCGACGCCTGGGCCTACCTGCAGGAGCTGGGCGACCGGTCGCACGCGGCACGTCGGTGACGCCGGCGCGGTCCGCGATTTAGCGGGGCAGCACGACACCGATCGCTTCGGCTCGCTCGTAACCGACGTCGGCCAGGCCCCGCACCTCGGTCGGCCGGAGTCCTGAGTGCAGTGCACCGTCGAGCAGGGTGGCCAGTACGTGCCCCGGCTCCGAGTCCAGTGCGGCGGCCAGCGCGATGCCGGCGAACGGCCCGTCGCCACGAAGATAAGCGCTGTATCCGAGCAGCGCCGCCGCGTTCGCGCGTTCCGGGTCCGGGAGGTTGCGGGCGAGGAGAATCCACAGTTGCTCCGCGTCGTCGGCGTACGGGCCGACGGCCAGAGCGAGCGCGCTGTCCCGGACGGTGACATTGTCCAGTGCGAGCGCGAGTTCCGCGTACTCCGGCGCGAGGAGCCGCTCCCCGGACGACACCCGCGCGACGTGCGTCAGCACCAGTTCGAGCTCGAGACGGTGACCACGCTCCGGCGTGGCCGACCGTCCAGCCAATTCCCTTCGCAGAAGCGATGATTGACGACCACGTTCGATGAGGGCGGCGATCTGCATCCGTTCGAGCACCGGGCCCACCTCGATCGTGGCTTCCAGTTCCTCGCGCGAAGAGCGGATGGCCCTGCCCTCGACGACCCGCGCGAGCGCGACCCGCGACGACGTCGGATCGGACTGGACTCCGCACCCACCGCCGCCGAGGAGGCTGAACCATTCGCGGCCGGCGGCGATCTCCGCCGTGACGAACACGTCGAGAAGTTCGGCCGACGTGAAGTCGAGGAGTTCCTCGAATTCCTCGACGATCGCGGACAGCTCGTCCAGGGAGATCGAGGCCGGGTCGGTGAAGCGGTCGTCGACGAGCACCAGGAGCACCCCGGTGGCCTGCTCCCTCTCGCAGACGGTGGCGAACTGACCCAATGCCGCGTACATCGGCGGGGTCGGCACGTCGCCGCCGCTGAGGACGAGGTCGTGTCTCATGACGGCTCCGACCGACGGGTTGCGCTCCCCGGACAGGCACACCGCCACGATCGACCGGGCAGGCCGGAATCCGAGCAGTGCGGGCACCGAGGCGAGAAGGTCGCCCGGGGCGGACAGCGTGACGGTGTGCTGGTGCGGGGGCGGTCCCCCGCCGGGATCGTCGGAGAATCCGGAACCGTGCGGGAATGCGGGTGTCGTCATGCACCAGACTCTGACGGGTCGACGCGACGGCGCGGGCGGGCGAACTGGGGAAACACAGAGGGCTGTGGATGGGCCGTCGGTTGTGGACAACCGGGTCGCCGCGCCGCACGGACGCGCCGAGCGACCGAGAAGTCGTCGGACCCCTGTGCTAGGGCGCGCTCAGCTGTTCTGCACCTTCTGCACCGCGGCGGTGAACAACTCGTCGAGCGCGACGGTATCGGCCTTCGCGTCGCCGAACGACATGAAGGTCGCAGACACCCGCACGTCGCCCACCTGCGCGATCAACGTGACCATCGACTGGGTGACCTTGTCGCTCCCGTTACCGGACTTGACAGTCCGCCGGAGCGCGAGGGTGTCGTCGGCCCGGACGGGAGGGGCAGGTGTGACCTCGGTGGTGACGGTGGACTCGGCCCCACTGTCCGTCACGGTGACCTCACCGCACTTCTTCGTCTGCGCCGCCAGTTCGTCGAGGAGCGTATCGGTTCTGGTGAGCTCGACCGAGATCGTCGAACGGCTCGCGTTGTCCGTGCCCACCGCCATGACGGTGCCGGTCGGTCCGTAGTCCTGCGCGGGCGGCGCGCAGTCCGCGGGGTCGACCACCGCGCCCTGCGGTACGCCCGTCAGGTCGGGTGCCGCCATCGACACGGCCTGGGCGGGCAGCACGATCGCCTCGTATCGGGCCGGGAAGTCGGCCGGATCCACCAGAAGCTTCGACAGTCCCTTGCCCGACGGCGACCCCGCCGCGATCGTCGTGCTCGGCTGCGCGTCACCGACGACCGTCGAGGAACATCCGGAGAGAATCGTCACCGCGGCCAGCGAGACCACCGGGACAACCATGGCCGTCCGTACCGCTGTGCGCCGAGACCTCACCGTCGACCTCCCGTGTCGGATGTGTGGTGCTCCCACCCCGGGGAGCCTTTTCCGCCACTCTGCCACGCCGGCGCGCCGACAGCGGGGAGGCTGCGGCTCAGCTGCCGCGGGCGATCCACTCCTCCAGGTGCGGGGATTCGGTCCCGATGGTGGTTCCGTCGCCGTGCCCGGTGCGGACCGTCGTCGACGGCGGCAACGCGAACAAACGGTCGCGGATGGACCCGATGATCGTCGGGAAGTCCGAGTAGGAGCGCCCGGTGGCTCCCGGACCGCCCGAGAACAGGGTGTCGCCACTGAACAACTCCCCCGCCTCCGGCAGAAACAGGCAGCAGGAGCCGGGCGAGTGGCCGGGCGTGTGGAGCACGCGGACGTCGGTCCCGGCCACGGCGATCTGCTGCCCGTCCTCGATCGGCGTGTAGGCGACGGCGGGGTGAGTCTGCCGCCACAACACGTCGTCGGCAGCATGGAGGTAGATCGGGGCGTCCAGCGCCGTGGACAGTTCGGGCGCCACGGTGACGTGGTCGTTGTGGCCGTGTGTGCAGACGATGGCCCTCACGTGCCTGCCGCCGACAGCCTCGACGATCGGGGCGGCGGTGTGGGCGGCGTCGATCACCACCACCTCGGTGTCGTCGCCGACGATCCACACATTGTTGTCGACGTCCCAGGTGCCCCCGTCGAGACTGAAGGTGCCGGAGGTGACCACCCGGTCGATGCGCACGCTCACGACGCGACCGCCGATCGTCGAACCCGGTCCGCACATCTTCGTACCCGTGCCGACATCGCGCACCTCCAGGATCTCGTCCGTCTGGGACCGTGCCGTTCCTCACATTGCCACAGACCGTGCGCGGGATCTCGCTGTGGGCGAACACCGGAACGCCGCAGGCGGGAATTATCGGTCGCCCACGCCGTGTTCCCCCAGAGCAGGACCTCCGAGAGCAAAGTCCGACGTATCGATGCCGGAGACGATAGGGGACACTGGAGGCCAGGCACGAAGGAGAAGAGGTCTGTAATGGACGAACAGTCGAAGATGTACGAGCTGGAGTTCCCGGCACCGCAGCTGTCCTCCGCGGACGGCCAGGGACCTGTACTGATCCACGGACTCGAGGGCTTCTCCGACGCAGGCCACGCCGTCAAACTCGCCACGACGCATCTCCGGGAGAGCCTGGAGAGCGAGCTGGTCGCCTCCTTCGCGGTCGACGAACTCGTCGATTACCGCTCACGGCGGCCCACCATGACGTTCAAGGCCGATCACTTCTCGGACTACGACCAGCCCGAGCTGAACCTGTATGCGCTGAAGGACACGGCGGGCACCCCGTTCCTGCTGCTGGCCGGCATGGAGCCCGACCTGCGCTGGGAGCGGTTCACCACGGCGGTCCGCCTGCTGGCCGAGCAGCTCGGTGTGCGCCGGACCGTGGGCATCAATGCCATTCCGATGGCCATCCCGCACACCCGCCCGCTCGGGGTGACCGCGCATTCCACCAACAAGGACCTGATCAAGGATCACCAGCGCTGGTCCGGCGAACTGCAGGTTCCCGGCAGCGCGTCCTCGCTGATCGAGTTGCGGATGGCGCAGCACGGGCACGAGTCGGTCGGGTTCTCGGTTCACGTCCCCCATTACCTGGCTCAGACGGACTATCCGGGCGCCGCCGAGACCCTCCTCGAGAATGTGAGTGACGTCACCGACCTGGACCTGCCGCTGGCCGCGCTCGGCGAGGCCGCCGCACGCGTCCGCGAACAGGTCGACGAGCACATCGCGGGTAACGAGGAGGTACAAACCGTCGTCCACGCCCTGGAACGCCAGTACGATGCGTACGTAACGGCTCAAGAACAGCAGTCCACGCTCCTGGCCAGCGAAGAAGACCTGCCGAGTGGTGACGAACTCGGTGCAGAATTCGAGCGTTTCCTCGCCGAACAGGCCCTGCAGGACGGCGAGGGCGGCGACTCCGACGAGGAGGGGGGATCACCGGGCGGGGCGTGACCGAGGAGCTGTTGTGCGGTCGCCACGCGGACACTGTGCGACCGCACGGTCCAGTTGTTCGGCCGAGAGCGGTGCAATAGCGTCGAGATGAAGCGGATGATTGAGCTGTCAACATTCGGGAGTGCACCTAGTTCAGGAGGCGACATGAGCGACACTCGCATTCGTAAGCTCAGGCCCGTTCCGAACGCCGAAACCCGCATGATGTTCCGCACGATCCACGGCTACCGCCGCGCGTTCCGCATGGCAGGCGAGGGTCCCGCACTTCTGCTGATCCACGGCATCGGCGACAACTCGTCCACCTGGACCGAAATTATCCCGCACCTCGCCAAAAACTACACCGTCATCGCCCCCGATCTGCTGGGCCACGGACGCTCCGACAAGCCGCGGGCCGATTACTCGGTCGCGGCGTACGCCAACGGCATGCGCGACCTGCTCTCCACCCTGGGCATCGACAAGGTCACCGTCGTCGGCCACTCCCTCGGCGGCGGTGTCGCGATGCAGTTCTCCTACCAGTTCCCGCAGATGGTCGACCGGCTCGTCCTGGTCTCGGCCGGCGGCGTCACCAAGGACGTTCACCCGCTGCTCCGGCTCGCGTCGGTTCCGGTGGTCAACGAGGCGCTGAAACTGCTGCGCATTCCCGGCGCCATGCCCACCGTGCGTCTGGTGGGCAACGTGTTGAGCCAGCTGAACGGAACGCGGTTGCGTCCCGGTGCGATGCTGCACGACACACCCGACCTGGTACGTGTGCTCGCGGAGCTGTACGACCCCACCGCCTACGAGGCGTATCTGCGCACCCTGCGCGCGGTCGTCGACTGGCGCGGCCAGGTCGTCACCATGCTCGACCGATGTTATCTGACCGAGAACCTCCCGGTGCAGCTCATCTGGGGCGATCAGGACGCCGTCATCCCGGTGAGCCACGCCCACCTCGCACACGCGGCGATGCCCGGATCACACCTCGAGATCTTCCGCGGCGCAGGCCATTTCCCGTTCCGCGACGACCCGATGCGGTTCCTGCGCACCATCGAGAAGTTCCTGTCCGTCACTCATCCCCTGCAGTTCGACGAAGCGAAGTGGCGGCAGATGCTCGTCACCGGCGTCGGTGAGAGCACCATCACCGGCAGCGCGTCCACCCGGATGGCGGTTCTGGACGCGATGGGATCGGACGAACGCAGCGCAACGTAGGCCCGGCAGCGGCGCACCGCGTTCCGGCTAGCCTGTAGCAGTGCTTCTCTCCGACCTGCTCCCCGAGAACGCGGATTCCGATTCCGTTTTCGACGCCTTCACCTCCTGGACCGAAGAACGGGGTCTGACGCTCTACCCCGCCCAGGAAGAATCCGTGATGGAGCTGGTGTCCGGGGCCAACGTGATCCTGGCGACGCCCACCGGATCCGGCAAGTCGATGGTGGCGGTCGGCGCCCACTTCTACGCCATGGCCACCGGCAAGCGCACCTTCTACACGGCCCCGATCAAAGCCCTTGTCAGCGAAAAGTTCTTCGCTCTGTGCGAGGTATTCGGCGCGGAGAACGTCGGCATGATGACCGGCGACGCCGCCGTCAACTCACGGGCGCCGATCATCTGCGCGACCGCCGAGATCGTCGCGAACCTCGCACTGCGCGAGGGCCCCGACTCCGACATCGGTCAGGTCGTGATGGACGAGTTCCACTTCTACTCCGAGCCCGACCGGGGCTGGGCGTGGCAGGTCCCCCTGGTCGAACTCCCCCACGCCCAGTTTCTGCTCATGTCGGCCACCCTCGGTGAGGTCGACTTCTTCTCGTCCGACCTCACCCGCCGGACCGGCCGGCCCACCACCGTGGTGGCGGGCACCGAGCGTCCCGTTCCCCTCATGTTCTCGTACGCCACGACACCCGTGAGCGAGACGATCGAGGAACTGGTGACCACCAATCAGGCCCCGGTCTACGTGGTCCACTTCACCCAGGCCGCCGCCCTGGAACGCGCGCAAGCCCTGACCAGCGTCAACTTTTGTTCGCGCGAGGAGAAGGACGCCATCGCCGAAGCGCTCG
The DNA here is from genome assembly GCF_058628105.1 of Rhodococcus sp. G6(2025). NCBI lineage: Bacteria > Bacillati > Actinomycetota > Actinomycetes > Mycobacteriales > Nocardiaceae > Rhodococcus > Rhodococcus sp. G6(2025). The sequence goes on along the minus strand of NZ_CP179750.1, from coordinate 3,429,493 downwards.
GCGGCTTCCGGTTCACCACCGGATTCGGCAAGACCCTCTCGCGCCTCGTCCGGCACGGTATCGGCGTCCACCACGCGGGCATGCTGCCGAAGTACCGCCGCCTCATCGAGAAGCTGGCACAGGACGGTCTGCTGAAGGTCATCTGCGGCACCGACACGCTCGGTGTAGGAATCAACGTGCCCATCCGCACCGTGCTCCTCACGGGGCTGACCAAGTTCGACGGCACCCGCACGCGGCACCTCCGTGCCCGCGAGTTCCACCAGATCGCGGGACGCGCGGGACGCGCCGGCTACGACACCCTGGGCACCGTGGTCGTGCAGGCCCCCGAACACGAGGTCGAGAATCTGCGTGCACTCGCCAAGGCGGGAGACGACCCGAAGAAGCGCCGGAAGGTGCAGCGCAAGAAGGCGCCGGACGGCTTCGTGTCGTGGAGCGAGGCCACGTTCGATCGCCTCGTCGCCGCGTCACCCGAACCGCTTGTCTCCCGGTTCTCCGTGTCGAACTCCATGCTGCTCAACGTGATCGCGCGACCGGGCAACTGCTTCGAATCCATGCGGCACCTCCTCGAGGACAACCACGAGTCGCGGCCCGCACAGCGCAAGCACATCCTCAAGGCGTTGTCGTTGTACCGCGGGCTGATCGACGCCGGGGTGGTGCAGAGACTCGACGAACCCGACGCCGACGGCCGCATGGCCCGGCTGACGATGGAACTCCAGCGGGACTTCGCGCTCAATCAGCCACTGTCCCCGTTCGCCCTGGCCGCCCTCGAACTCCTCGACGTCGAATCCGATTCCTATGCACTGGATGTGGTGTCGGTGATCGAGTCGACCCTCGACGACCCGCGGCAGGTCCTCATGGCGCAGCAGCACTTCGCCCGCGGTGAGGCGGTCGCGCAGATGAAGGCCGACGGGATCGAGTACGAGGAACGCATGGAACTGCTCGAGGAGGTCACCTGGCCCAAGCCTCTCGCAGACCTGCTGTTCCCAGCGTTCGAGATGTATCGCGGTGGGCACCCGTGGATCACGGAGTTCGCGCTGTCGCCCAAGTCGGTCGTGCGCGACATGGTCGAGCGGGCGATGACGTTCGCCGAAATGGTCAGCCACTACGGTCTGGCCCGTTCGGAGGGGCTCGTACTGCGGTATCTCGCGGACGCGTATCGAGCCCTGCGCCAGACCGTTCCGACCGAGGCCCGGACGGAGGAGCTGGACGACCTCATCGAGTGGCTGGGCGAGCTGATCCGCCAGGTCGATTCCAGCCTGCTCGACGAATGGGAATCCCTCACCGACCCCGGCGCCGAGGGAGACGACCAGCAGGTCGCGTTCGGCGCCGATGTGCCGCGCCCGATCTCGGCGAATACGCGAGCATTCCGGGTGATGGTGCGCAACGCCATGTTCCGGCGTATCGAACTCGCGTCGCGGCGGCGGTGGGCCGAACTGGAGGGACTCGACGACGGCATCGACGCCGACGAGTGGGAGGACCAGCTCCAGCCGTACTTCGACGAATACGACTCCCTCGGCACCGGCCCCTCGGCACGCGGCCCCCAGCTGTTCCAGGTGGAGACCGCGCCCGAGCTGTGGCGGGTGCGGCAGGTCCTCGAGGACCCGCAGGGCGATCACGGGTGGGCGTTGACGGCGGTCGTCGACCTTCCCGAGTCCGACGCGGCCGGCGAAGTGATCTTCGACGAGCTCAGCATCGTCGAGGGGTAGCGGTCAGGAACGCGGCCTGCGGGGCTGATCCCGCCGCGCCGCGTTCTTCTCCTTGATGCGGACGGTCTCCTTGCGGACCTCGGCCTGGGTGGCGCGTTCCTGCTGCAGCCATTCGGGACGATCCGCCATGAGCGCGTCGATCTGCTCGGTGGTGAGCGCCTCGGTGACGCCGCCCCGGGCGAGGCCCGCGATGGACACCCCCAGCTTCGCCGCGACCACCGGCCGCGGGTGCGGGCCGCTGCGGCGCAGCTCGAGCAGCCACTCCGGCGGGTCGCTCTGCAGTGCACTCAGCTCGTCGCGGGAGACGAGACCCTCCTGGAACTCCGCGGGGGTGGCCTCGAGGTACACACCCAGCTTCTTCGCCGCGGTGGCGGGCTTCATAGTCTGGGGGCTCTTGTGCGACGTCATGGTGTCAAGAGTAACGAGCGTGTGCGGTGCCGTTGACCAAGGCCGGTAGCCTGACGGGGTGACAGACGCGGATGCATCCCCTTCGTTCCGGCTCGCGTATGTCCCGGGCGTGACCCCCACCAAGTGGGTGCGGATCTGGAACGAACGGCTGCCCGACGTCCCGCTCACCCTCGTGCCGGTGGCGGCCGCGGACGCACCCGACCAGTTGCGCGGCGGCGGCGCGGACGTGGGCCTGGTGCGGCTGCCGATCGACCGGACCGGTCTCAGCGCCATCCCCCTGTATACCGAGATCCCCGTGGTCGTGGCACCGAAGGACCACGTGGTGGCGGCGGTGGACGAGGTGTCGATCGCGGATCTGGCCGACGAGATCGTGCTGCACCCGCTCGATGACATCCTCGTCTGGGACAGCGTGCCGGGACTGCCCGCCCAGGACCGCCCGGCCACGACGGCCGACGCGATCGAACTGGTCGCCGCCGGGATCGGGCTGCTCGTCGTCCCGCAGTCGCTCGCCCGGCTCCACCACCGCAAGGACCTCGTCTACCGGACGGTGTCGGACGGCCCGGAGTCACGGATCGCGCTGTCGTGGCCCGAGGACGAGACCACCGAACTGGTGGAGGAGTTCATCGGCATCGTCCGGGGCCGGACCGTCAACAGCTCCCGGGGCCGCACCCCGACGCCGGCTCAGCCGAAGAAGAAGCGTCCTGCCGCGGCGACGGCACGCCAGAAACCGGCCGCGGGTGCCAGGACGTCCCGGTCGGGCTCCGGAACGAAGGGCGGCAAGAAGGGCAAACCGCGACGGCGGTCGTAGCTCCGACCGTCAGGCGGGCGCGGCGACCGACGCCGTCTTCGTGAGCAGGGCGGCGAGTTGCCCGTAGCCGTCCGCACGGGCACTGGACGAGCGGAACACGAGGCCGATCGTGCGGCCGGGCGCCGGAGCCGCGAAGCGGGCGGTCGCGAGCGGTCCCCGTCCGGTCTCCACCTGAACGGCGGATTCCGGCACCAGGGTCACGCCGAGTCCGCCGGCGACGCACTGCACCACCGTCGACAGCGACGTGGCGCGGGTGTCGCCCGCCACCGGGTGCGCGTCGACCGAGCGGCACAGATCGAGGGTCTGATCGCGTAGGCAGTGCCCCTCGTCGAGCAGCAGGAGGGGAAGCGCGTCCAGCATCTGCGGCGAGACGTCGGTGCGCCCCGCCAGCGCGTGCCCCTCCGGGACGACCATCACGAAATCTTCTGTGTACAAAGGAATATCGACGAGACCGCTGACACCACTCGGCAACGCCAGCACCGCGACGTCGAGCGCACCCACACGCAACGCCTCCAGGAGTCGCGCCGTCTGGTCCTCGATGACCTGAGGCTCGAGGGCGGGCATCTCCTCGCGCAGCGCCGGCAACAGGGCAGGCAGCACGTAGGGGGCCACGGTGGGGATCAGCCCGATACGCAGCGGTCCGGCCAACCGGTCGCCGACACCCGCGGCCGTCGCGACGAAACCGTCCGCGGCCTCGAGGATGACCTTGGCCTGACCGAGGAGCCGCTCCCCCGCCATGGTGACGAGAACGCGTCGGGTGCTGCGCTCGATGAGCTGCACCCCGAGCCCGTTCTCCAGGGCGGCGAGCGACTGCGAAAGTGTGGGTTGACTCACACTCAAACGCGCTGCCGCCGTACCGAAATGGCGGTACTCCGCGACTGCCACGAACGCACGCAGCTGCGACAGCGTGGGTTGATAACTCTGATCAGCCATACCTATCAGTCTAGCGTCGTCCATCGCCCCTGCCTCTTGACCCGGGGCAGGTGGCGACCCCTCCCACCGTCGAGGCACTTCCTCGAGGTCGACGAGCGATAAGGTGCGTCAATGCCCATCCACGTAGACGTCGTCCGGGTGTTCACCGACGACAAAGGACGCCACGGCAATCCGCTCGGCATCGTCGACTCCTCGGCCGTCCCGCCCGAGGACCGGCAGTCGGTCGCCGCCGCACTCGGATACAGCGAGACGATCTTCGTCGACGTGCCCGGACCCGGCGACGAGCACGCGCGCGCCCAGATCTTCACCCCCACCAGCGAACTGCCCTTCGCCGGACACCCCACGGTCGGACTGTCCTGGTGGCTGCACGAGCGCGGCGCCGCGGTCACCACACTCGACGTGCCCGCGGGCCCGGTCGCCACCCGCCGTTCCGGCGCCTTCACCTGGGTGCGGGCCCGGCCGGAGTGGGCGCCCGAGTTCTCGCTGTACCCCATGAACAGCGTGCGCGAGGTTCAGTCTGCGGACCCGAAGAAGTTCGGTGCCGGACACCACTATCTGTGGGCCTGGACGGACAAGGTCGAGCACTCGATCCGGTCACGAATGTTCGCCCCGGACATGGGCATCACCGAGGACGAGGCCACCGGAGCCGCGGCCGTCCGGATCACAGCGCACCTCCGGCACGCCCTCCTGATCACCCAGGGCAAGGGATCCGAACTGCGCACCACCTACGATCCCGCGGGCTGGATCGAGGTCGGCGGACGAGTCCACCCCGAGAAGTCACGCACCCTCTGACGACGGCCGCCGACCTCGCCCCGCGGTGAGGTCGGCTTCGCTCAGAGTCACCTCGATCTCCCGGCCCAGCGTCACGCCGGGAGCGAGGGGAAGCCTGTCGCCGCTCCAGAACTTGCCGGGGTCGTACCAGTTGGTGCGCCTGCGCCCACTGATCAGTCCCATCTCCTCGTACGTCTGCGCAACCACCTCGGCGCAATAGGCACTTTCGAGGCCGCCCGACTTCTCCTGCCGGCGCCCCGTCCCGGGCAGGCGCCCGCCGAACCACCGTGACGCGAGTTTCGCGGTGGACGGGAACGGGGTTCCGTCGAGCCGTGCGATCGTCCGCAGCAACGCGTCCTCCTGCTGCGACGTCGCGGGCTCGGCGAGCTGACGCAGCCATCCCCGCTGCCCGTACCGCGCACCCCACACCTGGACCGCGGCGCGCAGGTCGTGGAGTTGCACACCGCGCTGAAAGCGTCCCGTCCACATGTCCTGCAGCGAATGTCCCAGCTCGGCGTGCCACATCAGCGGCGGCAGGTCCTCGAGGACCACCGACATCCCGACGTGGTTGACCGGACTGTTCGTCAGCGTCTGAATGGCCCGGTCGGCCGGAGACTCTCCGCGGAAGATCCAGATGTCGCCGGTGCGCGTGACCTCGACAGCGGTGTCGAGGTCGATGGTGGAGCCGTGTCGTCGTGCGTCCGTGTGCCGTGGCGCGTCCATGGACCCTAGCCTAGAAGGATGCGACCGCGCGGCAGGCAATGGTGGAAACTACTCGGACTCGCGGGTGCGGTGGGTGTCGCCGCGACCGGGGTCGTCGCTGTGCGCGCGGATCGGCACCGCAAGGCGTACACGCCCGACGAGGTCCGGGCGCGTCTCCACGAGCGCTACACCCGCGCGTACGCGGTGCACGACGGGCAGAAGGAGATCGACCTGACCCCGCCCACCTGGCGGGACCGGGTCACCGGTGCCCTGCGCCGCCTCCGCAGGCGGGGCACCGGGACCGATCAGCCCAGGGCCCGGCGGATTCCGTCCGCGAGCTGAGCGACCTGCCCGTCCGTCATCACGAACGCCGGCGAGATCTGCATGGCACCCTGACCGGCCGCGCGCCCCGAGATCCCGTGTTCGCGCAACGTGTTCACGAACGGGAGCGCTTCCGCCGGATCGGCCAGCTGCACCGCCGCGACCGCACCGAGACCGCTGCGTACTTCCTCGACGCGCGGATGATCGGCGAGAGGCGCGAGGTGCTCGTGCAGTGACGACTCGAGCCGCTTCGACTCCGCCAGCAGATTCTCGCGCTCGATGATGTCGAGGTTGGCGAGTGCCGCCGCGGCGGCACCCGCATGCCCACCGTAGGTGTAGCCGTGCCGCCACCAGACCCCGCCGGCGAAGAACGGCTCGGCCACGCGCGGGGCGATGAACACCGCACCCATCGGGACGTACCCGGAGGTGAGGCCCTTCGCCGTAGTCATCATGTCGGGCTGCAGGTCGAATCGCGTCGACGCGAACCACTCGCCGCCGATGCGGCCGAATCCCGTGACCACTTCGTCGACGACGAACAGGATGTCGTGCTCGCGGCAGATGTCGCGGACCTCCGCGAGATAGCCCTCCGGCGGCAGGTATACGCCGCCCGCGCCGATGACGGGCTCGCAGAAGAACGCGGCGATCGTGTCGGCGCCGATCTTCTCGATCAGTTCGAGCAGGCTCTTGGCGTCGTTCCAGGCGACCGTGGCGGCGTCGGCCATCAACTCGCCGTAGCCCTCGCGGTTGGCGGGGATTCCCGCCAGCGCGGTGCCCGCCACATGCATCCCGTGATAGGCCTTCTGGCGGCCGACCACGATCGTCTTGGACGGCTTGCCCATCTCGTGCCAGTAGCGGCGGGCGAGCTTGGCCGCCGTGTCCACGGAATCCGAACCACCGGACGTGAGGAAGATCTTGCTGCCGGGCACCGGCGCAATGGTCGCGAGACGATCGGCCAGGGCCGCGGTCGTCTCGGGGACGAAGTCACCGAAGTTCGAGAAATGGGCCACGGTCCGCAACTGCTGCGCGACGGCGTCCGCGATCTCCGCACGGCCGTGCCCCACGTTGGTGAACCACAGACCTGCTGTCGCATCCAGGTATCGGTTGCCGCGATCGTCCCAGATGTAGGCGCCCTCGCCGCGGGACACCACGAAGGCGCCCTTCTGTTCCACCGCGCCCATGTCCGCGAATCCGTGCCACAGTGCCGACGCCATGCTCATCCCTTCGTGAAACCCCGCCCGAAGGCGACTATGCCACGACGCCCCACAGAGGATCGTGCCGCGTCACTTCTCCGCCAGGGCGGTGGGGTGTGGCTCGGTGTCGACTCCCGGAATCCCGCGACCGCGGATGGACGCGCCCGCCGTCTCGGCCACGAAGTACAGCGCGACGAGGCCGATCGCGCACGCGGCCATCATGTAGAACGCCGGCATGAGTGTGTTGCCGGTCCATTCGATGAGCAGTTCGTTGACCGCGGGGGCGGTGCCGCCGAACAGAGACGTCGACACGTTGTAGGCGATGGCGAAACCCGCGAACCGCACATGGGTCGGAAACATCGCCGGGAACGTCGCCGAAATCGTGGACAGCTGCAGGACGTACAGCAACCCGAGTACCGCGAACGCGAGGATCGCCCATCCGAAACCCTGACGCATCAGCAGGTACATCGGGACGGCGAGCACGATCAATCCCACGAGCGAGCCGTACCACAACGGTTTGCGGCCGACCCGGTCCGACAACCCGCCGGCGAACGGAATGACTGCCATCATCACGAGCTGCCCGACGATGAACAGGGACAGCGACGCGGTGGACGTCAGACCGATCTGTGTCTCCAGATATGTCGGCATGTAACTGAGCAGGGTGTAATTGGTGACGTTCAACGCGATGACGAGGCCTCCGAGCAGCAGCAACGGCTTCCAGTACTCGGTCACCAGATCCTTGAACTCGTGGGTCGGCGTCGACTCCACCTCGCCCTCCGCGTCCAGTTCCCGGAACACGGGGGTCTCCTCGAGCTTGGTCCGCAGGTAGAGGCCGATCAGACCCATCGGTCCGGCGATCAGGAACGGGATACGCCAGCCCCAGGTGGACATGAACGGATCGCTGGAGAACAACTCCACCGCCAGGACCACGATCGCACCCAGCGCATACCCGCCGAGCGTGCCGAACTCGAGGAAACTTCCGCAGAAACCGCGCCTGCGGTCCGGCGAGTACTCGGCCATGAACGTTGCCGCGCCGCCGTATTCGCCGCCCGTCGAGAAGCCCTGGATCATGCGCAGCAGCACCAGCAGCAGGGGCGCCCAGAAACCGATGACGTCGTATCCCGGCACGAGGCCCACGCAGAACGTCGCACCCGCCATCAGGATGATCGTCAGTGCCAGAACCTGGCGGCGTCCGAGCCGGTCACCCAGCGGACCCCACACGAGGCCGCCGAGCGGTCGCACGACGAACGACACCGCGAACACGAGCAGGGCGTACAGGGTGGCCGAACCGGTGTCGCCTGGAAAGAACGCTGCCGAGATGTACGACACGGTGAACGCGTAGACACCGTAGTCGAACCATTCGGTGGCGTTACCCATCGCCGACGCCGCGATCGCGCGACGGAGAACACCTGGTGGGAGGGTTTCCTGCTCGGCTGACGAACTCGCAGATGCCATGTGATCCCGTCTCCTCGGGCCGGTTTCGCGTTCACCCATTGTGGCCCGAGTGGCACGTGTTGTCGCGCGTTTGCCGGTTACAGACACGCCACGGAGGCGCGCCCGAGCCGTTCCCGCGACAGTGTGCGACCAGCGTCGCGCGGGTATCCGCAGCCCATGACCAGCCGAATCATCGCCATCGCCGTCGACTGTCGTGACGCGGAAACACTGTCACGATTCTGGTGCGACGCCCTGGGCTATCCGTCGACCCGCCGATGGAAGGACTCGTACGGGCTCGAGTACGTCGAAGCGAACGCACCGGGGTCCCCGTCACTGGTGTTCCAGCCCGTCGACGACCCGAAGTCCGAGAAAAACCGCCTGCACCTCGACATCGCGCCGTCGTCCGGTACCCGCGACGAGGAGGTCCGGCGGCTCCTCTCGCTCGGCGCACGCCGGCTGAGCGACGACCCGAACGTTCCCTGGGTGGTCCTCGCAGACCCCGAGGGCAACGAATTCTGCGTGCTACCGGAACGTGGGGCCGACGACGGGACGACCACGTAGCCCTCGCCACCAGGCGGCGGGCCCGCCGTGGGCGACCCAGTGCCGTGCGTGGTCCACGTAATCCGTCGCCACCCGGACCCACTCACTCCAGGCACTCGGCGTGGGCAGGGTTTCGACCGAACGGGTCAGGAGACGATCGATCGCGTCCGAGACGAGTTCTGCGCGCTCCAACTGCACCATGTGCCCCGCACCGGGGACCTTCACCAGTTCCGCGTCGGGCAGATGCCCGGCGATCGCCTTCGAGTACCGGAAGGGGGTCAGGAGGTCGCGATCGCCGCACACCACCAGCGTCTCGATGGGTGCGAGCAACGGCACCGCCGCCGTCTCGTCGTGATTCTTGAACGACGGCAGGAAGTCGACGAGGGTCTTGAGGGACGTGTCGTTGATCATCTGCTCGGAGTGCCACATGATCGCCGGGCTGATGCTGCGGTCACCGAACGACGCCGACCTCAGGATCGGCGCCAGCACCCTCTTGCTCGCGCCGCGACCGCTCTGGACGACCCGGGGCAGGTGCCGGGCCGCGGTGCTGAATCCGGCAACCACCGGCGTGTTGAGGGTCCGCGCGAGCCCCACGTCACCCAGCTTCTCCGCCGCGGTGGCGATCAGGCCCACCCCGACGACGCGGGACCCGATCAGATCGGGATGCTGCCCGACGTACGACAGGACCGCCATACCGCCCATCGAATGGCCTACCAGCACGATCGGCCCCTCCGGCACGAGCGCACGGATCACGGCGTCGACGTCCTGTGCGAGATGCGGAATGGTGCAGGTGGCGCGCCGCGGCACCCCGGAGTCGCCGTGCCCCCGCAGGTCGAAGAACACCATGCGAATCGTCGAGCCCCACGCCTCCTCAAGCTGAACCCGCTGGAAGTGCCAGCCGGTCATCCGGTTGCAGAAGCCGTGGACGAACACCACCGTCAAGGGGGCGAACGCCGGACCCACCTCGCGCACCGCGAGGGGCACACCGTCGTCGGCGGCGACGACACTGCCGCGGTCGCGGCCGAGCAGGTCGAAGTTCTCGCCTGCGAACTCGTCGAACATAGTCTCCCAGCCGTTGCCGAAGTCACGGATGATCGCGCGGACGCCTGTCGTGTGGAGGATAGCGCGGTGCGCGAATCGTCTGCGCGCAGCTTCGCCGCTACCGGTCCTCGCCGTACCGCCGGCGCGCACCGAGACGTCCCACCGCGTTCACGGCGAGCGCCATCAACGCCATTGCCAGCAACAACACGACCGCCGTGACGGCGAGCTGGAGGTACCCCTGCTGTCGGGGGTCCAGGAACGGATACGGGTACCAGTCGACGATCGGACCCCGGATCAGGGAATAGGCGCCATACACGGCCGGAAAGACCAGCCAGCCGAGGCTCTGCGCCTCGGAGATCCGCACCCGGGACGGGGCCACCACCCAGTCGAGCAGCAGCACGAGCGGCAGCAGACGGTGCAGGGCCGTGTTGATCCAGGCGTCCTGCAGCATGACGTCGATGTTCGCCAGCAGCACCGCGTACACAATTCCGGTGATGACCATGTACAGCGTGGTCGCGCCGCGGAACAGCTGCCAGCCCCGCGACTGCGGATCCCGGATCGCGCCGACGAGCAGGACGACGGCGGCGAGGATGTTGCTCTCGATGGTGAAGTAGCTGAGGTAGTTGGCCAGGGAGAAGTCGTCGCTGCCGGCGCTGCGGAGGGGAATCCACAGCAACGCGATCAGACCGTAGACGGCGAAGACCGCCCGCAGAACCCGAACGATCCTCTGACCTCGCAGGTCCGTGACGACGGCAGCGCCCATCCGCCGATATTCGCACACGGGCGGGCGCGGCACAGGGTGATCAACCGGGTTGGCTAGGCTGGGGTCCAGCATGTCCACCACAGCACCCAGCCGGCGGGAACTGAAAAACAGCCTCGGCGAACTCACTCTGCGCGACGAACACCGGCTCCGCCGGCGACTCGACCGTGCGCGCACACCCGACGCACTCGCGTCCCTGTCCGACGAGATCGCCGCCGCGCGCGGACGCATCGCACGAAGACTCGACAGCGTCCCTGTCATCGACTACCCCGACGCGCTACCCGTCAGCCAGCGCCGCGACGACATCGCGAAGGCGATCGCCGAGAACCAGGTCGTCATCGTCGCCGGCGAGACGGGCTCGGGCAAGACGACGCAGATCCCGAAAATCTGCCTCGAACTCGGCCGCGGCGTCCGCGGCCTCATCGGACACACCCAGCCCCGCCGTCTCGCGGCGCGGACGGTTGCCGAACGCATCGCCGAGGAACTCCGCAGCGAACTCGGTGAGACCGTCGGCTACACCGTGCGATTCACCGACCAGGTGTCGGACGGCACGCTGGTGAAACTGATGACCGACGGAATCCTGCTCGCCGAGATCCAGCGCGACCGGATGCTGCGCCGGTACGACACGCTCATCATCGACGAGGCCCACGAACGCAGCCTCAACATCGACTTCATCCTCGGATACCTGCGACAGCTACTCCCCCGCCGGCCCGATCTGAAAGTGATCATCACCTCGGCCACCATCGATCCGGAACGCTTCGCGCAGCACTTCGCCACCGACGACGGGGTGCCCGCACCGATCGTCGAGGTGTCCGGACGCACCTTCCCCGTCGAGATGCGTTACCGCCCACTCACCGTGGAAGTGGGCGACCAGACCTTCGACCGCGACCCCGTCGACGCGGTGTGCGAGGCGGTCGAGGAATTGTCCGGCGAGGGCGACGGCGACATCCTGGTCTTCCTCTCTGGCGAACGGGAGATCCGCGACACCGCCGACGCGCTCCGCGACCGCAGACTGCGCGGCACCGAGATCGTGCCCCTGTACGCCCGGCTGTCGGCGGCCGAACAGCACAAGGTGTTCACGCCCCACACCGGGCGGAGGGTCGTGCTGTCGACGAACGTCGCGGAAACCTCCCTCACCGTGCCCGGCATCCGGTACGTCGTGGACCCGGGAACCGCCCGCATCTCCCGCTACTCGGTGCGCACCAAGGTGCAGCGCCTCCCCATCGAACCGATCTCGCAAGCGTCCGCCCGCCAGCGTTCCGGGCGTTGCGGCCGTGTGGCCGAGGGCATCTGCATCCGCCTCTACTCGGAAGAGGACTTCGAGGCGCGGCCCGCGTTCACCGAACCGGAGATCCTGCGCACCAACCTCGCGTCCGTCATCCTGCAGATGACGGCGCTCGGCCTCGGCGACATCGCCGCGTTCCCGTTCGTCCAGCCACCCGACCCACGGGCCGTCCGCGACGGCATCGGCCTGCTCGAGGAACTCGGGGCGATCGAACGGAAAGCCCAGAACGAGCAACCCGTCCTCACCGCGGTCGGACGCGAACTCGCGCAGATCCCCGTCGATCCGCGCATGGCCCGGATGCTCGTCGAGGCACACCGGAACGGCTGCCTGTCCGAGGTGCTGGTCATCGTCTCGGCCCTCTCGATCCAGGACGTGCGGGAACGTCCCGCCGAATTCCAGCAGGCAGCGGACGAGAAGCACGCCCGGTTCACCGTGGAGAACTCCGACTTCCTCGCCTTCCTCGAACTGTGGAAATACCTGCGCGAGCAGCGGAACGACTTGTCGTCCAACCAGTTCCGCAAGATGTGCCGAAACGAGTTCCTGCACTGGCTGCGCATCCGCGAATGGCAGGACCTGCACGGCCAGCTCCGGCAGATCACCCGTGGGCTGGGCTGGGACACCACCGATACCCCGGCCGGCGAGGCGGCGATCCACCAGTCCCTCCTCGCGGGACTGCTGTCGCACATCGGACTCCGCGAGGGTGACAAGCGAGACTTCCTCGGGGCCCGCGGAAGCCGATTCGCGGTCTTCCCCGGCTCGAGCCTGTTCAAGAAGCCCCCGCGATGGGTCATGGCCGCCGAACTGGTCGAGACGTCCCGGCTGTGGGCACGCATGTCGGCCAGGATCGAACCCGAGTGGGCGGAGAATCTGGCGCCGCACCTCGTGAAACGCACCTTCTCCGAGCCGCACTGGTCGTCGAAGCGCGGCGCCGCCATGGCCTACGAACGCGTGACGCTGTACGGGATCCCGCTCGTCGCCCGGCGTGCGGTCACCTACAGCACCATCGACCCCGAGACGTCCCGGGACCTGTTCATCCGCCACGCTCTGGTGCAGGGCGAGTGGCAGACGCAGCACAAGTTCTTCCACGCCAACCGCGCACTCCTCGAAGACGTCGAGGAACTCGAGAACCGCGCCCGCAGGCGCGACATCCTCGTGGACGACGACACCCTCTACGACTTCTACGACCAGCGTGTCGGCCCGGAAGCGGTCTCCGCCCGGCATTTCGACTCCTGGTGGAAGGTCGCCCGCCGCAAGAACCCCGACCTGCTCACGTTCACCCAGGCGACGGTCGTCAACGCCGAGTCCGCAGCAGTACTCGGCGGCGAGTACCCCGACGCCTGGCGTCAGGGCGACATGCAGTTCCCCCTCACGTACCAGTTCGAGCCCGGCACCGAGGACGACGGCGTCACCGCCCGCATCCCGATCGCGCTGCTGGCGGGCCTGCGCCCGGTCGGCTTCGACTGGCTGGTCCCCGGCATGCGCGTCGAACTGGTCACCGCCCTGATCAAGACGCTCCCGAAGACCCTTCGCCGACAAGTGGTTCCGGCACCGGACTTCGCGGCCGCCGCGCTTTCCGCCGTGAAACCCCGCTCCGAACCGCTCACCACGGCGATGGCCCGCGAGTTGTCGCGGCTCGGCGCCTGTCGCATCGATCCCAAGGACTTCGACGTCACCGCGCTCCCCGACCATCTGCGCATGACGTTCGCTGCCGTGGACGAGAAAGGTGCCGTCCTCGGCCGGGACAAGGATCTCGTGTCGCTGCGCAAGTCGCTCGCTCCCCGCGTCCAGGTGGAGGTGGCGAAGGCGGCGTCGAATTCGGAGCGGCCGCCCGCACTCACGTGGACCCCTGCCACCCTCGGTTCGCTCGAGGCCACCGTGACACGCGAACTGGGCGGCCAGAAGGTCACCGGCTACCCCGCCCTGGTCCCGGAGGGTGACGGTGTCGCCGTCCGCGTGCTCAGCACCGCGGCGGCGCAAAGATCCGCAATGCGCGCCGGAACGCGCCGGCTGCTGCTCGCCGCCGTTCCCACCCAGGCGAAGACGGTCACATCGGGCCTGAGCAACGCACAGCGACTTGCGCTCGGGCAGAACCCCGACGGCAGCCTCGACGCCCTGATCGACGACTGCCGCAACGCCGCCGCGAACCAGTTGATCGCCGCACACGGCACGCCGGTGCGCACCCCGCAGGAGTTCGATGCCCTCGTGGCGACGGCGCGCGCCGAGATGGCCCGGAACGTGGCGGTGCTCCTACGACTGGTGTCGCCGGTGCTCGAAGCCGACCATCGGCTCGCCGTCGTGCTGGAACGCGCGACCGGTGAGGCCGCCGACGACGTGCGCGAACAGCGGCAGTCGCTGCTGTTTCCCGGATTCGTCGCCGACATCGGTGCCACTCGCCTCCGTGAACTGCCCCGCTACCTCGCCGCCGCGGCGGCACGTCTCGAAGCTCTTCCCGGGAGCGCACCGCGCGACCAGAAGGGGATGGACGTCCTCGACCGGGTGTACGCCGGATACGAACGCATGCTTGCGGGCCTGCCGGAAGAACGACAGCACACACCCGAAGTCGACGCCATCCACTGGATGATCGAGGAACTGCGCGTCAGCCTGTTCGCTCAAACACTCGGGACACCGATCCCCGTGTCGGAGAAGCGCGTGATCAGTGCCATGGAGAAGGTGCGCTGACGCGCAAGGCCATGGAGAAGGTGCGGTGACGCCTCGGCTCAGGCGTCGTCTCGGGATTCGCGGTGTTCGCGTAGCTCTTTGATCTCGCGGGCGAAGTCCTCGGCGGAGCTGAAAGACCGGTACACGGACGCGAAGCGCAGGTACGCCACCTCGTCGAGATCACGAAGCGGACCGAGAATGGCGAGGCCGACCTCGTTGCTCGGGATCTCCGCAGAACCCGACGCCCGGACCGCGTCCTCGACCTGCTGGGCAAGAAGATTCAGGGCGTCGTTGTCTACCTGCCGGCCCTGGCAGGCGCGGCGCACTCCCCGTACCACCTTCTCCCGGCTGAACGGTTCGGTGACACCACTGCGCTTGACCACCGACAGCACGGCCGTCTCGACGGTGGTGAATCGGCGACCACACTCGGGGCACGAGCGGCGGCGACGGATGGCCTGTCCTTCGTCGGCTTCTCGCGAATCGACCACACGTGAATCGGGGTGCCGGCAGAACGGGCAGTGCATGGCGATTCCTTCGTCGTAGCCGTCGTGGCCGCAACTGTTCGCCTCCCCCGATGGCGAACCGACGAAAACGGATTCACGCAGCGGATGCACGATCTCGACGCGACCACACGAAGTGGTGGGACTGACAGCATCCGAGACTACTCGGCCGCCCTGGGGGACAGACATGCAGAGCCACCCCCGTCACCGGGTAGAGGACGACGGGACGATCAGACTCTGGCCCGGGTGGAGCGCCGAATTGGACATGGCGTTCAGCTCCATGATCCGCTCGACCACCTGTGCCACCGGCAATTCCGGGGAGATCCGCGCCGCGAGCGCTGCCAGGCTCTCCCCCTGCTGCACCTGCACGACCTCCGTGGCCGCCGAATTGCTCACACCGTCGGTCGTGGCCAGCTGAGCCACCCCGACGAGCCCGCACAACACACCCGCCGTGATCACGACACTCGCGAGCACCATCCGCCAGCCGACGTCGTTTGCCCCGCGCGCGTGATCGGCACGGGAGACACCGGTGTGGGTGGGCCGGTACGCGACGGCGCCGGACGACGGGCGCCGCAGCTCGCCGTCGGTGCGCCGGCGGCGCGGCTCGGTCCGGTACGACCGTGCGGCCCCGGACCGGACGACACCCCGTTCCAGGGCCTGCCGGTTCAGCACTGCCTGCCGATGGAGAACTGCGTTGCTCATCGGTACCTCCGCTGCTCGTATCCGTTGTCAGATCCGTTGTCGTCAGATCCGTTGTCGTATCCGCTACCGACCCGGTCGGTGTCTGATCGCTCCGGTCGTTCGATCACGCGTTCGAAAGAACACATGTTCGATTTCTACCACGGCACTCCGACAATGTCTCTACTTCTCGCGACACGTGTCGAACAGATGTTTGAAACTCCGAGGAAAGCGGGATAGATTCGTGTCACGCGGCACAGCAGTCACATGCGACCCATACCGAGAAGATCCACATACAGACGGAGGCACCTCGCCATGAAGGACGACAGCTCGACCGACGGTTCGACTCCACGTGTGAGCGGTGGCTCCGCCGCCGGGTTGACCGACCGGCAGCGCCGTGTCCTCGAGGTGATTCGCACGTCCGTCAACGAGCGCGGATATCCGCCGAGCATCCGCGAGATCGGCGACGCCGTGGGGCTCACCTCCACGTCGTCCGTCGCTCATCAACTGCGCACGCTGGAGCGGAAGGGCTTCCTCCGCCGGGATCCCAATCGTCCCCGCGCCGTGGACGTGCGCGGCCTCGACGAGGTGGCGGCGGGAGCCGCGGCGAACGCGAGCGCCGCAGTCGGGTTGGCCGCGGTCAAGTCCGGCGCCGACGGCGCACCCCTGCCGGAACCCACGTTCGTCCCGGTCCTCGGCCGGATCGCGGCCGGTGGCCCGATCCTCGCCGAGGAAGCAGTCGAGGACGTGTTCCCGCTCCCCCGCGAACTGGTGGGCCAGGGCTCACTGTTCCTGCTCAAGGTCGTCGGCGAATCGATGATCGATGCCGCGATCTGCGACGGCGACTGGGTAGTGGTCCGTCAGCAGAACGTGGCGGAGAACGGAGACATCGTGGCAGCGATGATCGACGGCGAAGCAACCGTCAAGACGTTCAAACGCACCGAGAACGAGGTGTGGCTGATGCCGCACAATCCGCTGTTCGATCCGATCCCCGGCAACGACGCGGTCATTCTGGGCAAGGTCGTCACGGTCATGCGCAAGATCTAGTCACCGCCGCGCGGAGACACGAGGAGGCCCCACGGCGATTGCCGTGGGGCCTTCTCGCATCCACCCCGGATACGCAGGTCGCGCCTCGTCAGAGATTGAGGCCGCGACCGATGATTTCCTTCATGATCTCGGTGGTACCGCCGTAGATGGTCTGGACACGAGAATCCATGTAGGCCTTGGCAATCGGGTACTCCTTCATGTATCCGTAGCCGCCGTGCAGCTGCAGGCACCGGTCGATCAGCCGGACCTGCGCCTCGGTGGTCCACCACTTGGCCATCGCCGCTTCCTGCACCGACAGCTTCTCGTCGTTGAGCAGTTCGATGAACTTGTCGACGAGCACTCGGACGGCCGTTGCCTCGGTGGCGAGTTCGGCGAGCACGAAGCGGGTGTTCTGGAAGCTGCCGATCGACTTGCCGAACGCCTTCCGGTCGCGGCAGTACTGGATCGTCATGTCGAGTGCCGATTCCATTGCGGCCGCGGCCACCACGGCGATCGACAGCCGCTCCTGGGGAAGGTTCTTCATCAGGTAGAGGAAGCCCATCCCCTCCTCACCGAGGAGGTTGGCGGCGGGAACGCGGACGTCGGCGAAGCTGAGCTCCGCGGTGTCCTGCGCCTTCATCCCGATCTTGTCGAGATTGCGGCCGCGTTCGAAGCCCGGCATGTCCCGTTCGACGACCAGGAGGCTGAATCCCTGCGCCCCCTTGTCGGGATCGGTACACGCGACGACGATCACGAGGTCGGCGTTGATGCCGTTGGTGATGAACGTCTTGGAACCGTTGAGGACCCAGTCGTCGCCGTCGCGCACGGCGCGCGTCTTGATGCCCTGCAGGTCGCTGCCGGTGCCCGGTTCGGTCATCGCGATGGCGGTGATCAGCTCGCCCGACGCGAAGCCGGGCAGCCAACGCTGCTTCTGCTCCGCGTTGCTCAGTTCGAGCAGGTACGGCGCGACGACGTCATTGTGCAAGGTGAAGCCGATGCCGCTGTACCCGCCGCGGGTGGTCTCCTCGGTGATTATCGCGTTGTACCGGAAGTCGCGCACGCCGCCGCCGCCGAATTCCTCCGGTACGGCCATGCCGAGGAAGCCCTGCTTGCCGGCCTCGACCCACAGGCTGCGGTCGACGATGTTCTGCTCTTCCCACTTGGCGTGGTTCGGCTCGGCGTGCTGTGCGAGAAACTTGCGGTACGACTCCCGGAACAGTTCGTGCTCCGGTTCGAACAGGGTGCGCTCCACGCCGACTCCTCGTATCAACTATCTGGGTACGTCTCGTTCGACGGTAGAGGCGAGGAACACCGTGGTGAATGACCCAGGTGATCGGGATTCGTGACCCATCCGGTCACCGTGTCAGGGCTTGCGGAACCGCGCGAGCGAGCGCATCACCGGGTAGGCGACGAGGATGCCGACCGAACCCCACGCGATGCCACCGAGTTCCACGGATCCGATCGTCAGCGTCAGGTCGCCGATGCCGGCGACGAGCGCCGCAGCGACCACGGTGAGGTTCACGGGGTCGGTGAAGTCCACCTCGGCGTCCATCCAGATGCGCACACCGAGGACGCCGATCAGTCCGTACAGCACGAGGGTGGCGCCGCCGATGACACCGTTCGGCACCGTGAACACGAGGGCACCGAACTTCGGTGAGAACGCGAGAACCACGGCGGTGGCGGCCGCGACCCAGTAGGCGGCGGTGGAGTACACCCGCGTCGCGGCCATGACTCCGATGTTCTCGGCGTACGTGGTGGTTCCGGAGCCGCCGCCGAATCCGGCGAGGGTG
The DNA here is from genome assembly GCF_058628105.1 of Rhodococcus sp. G6(2025). Taxonomy (NCBI): domain Bacteria; kingdom Bacillati; phylum Actinomycetota; class Actinomycetes; order Mycobacteriales; family Nocardiaceae; genus Rhodococcus; species Rhodococcus sp. G6(2025). Next base: position 3,410,942 of record NZ_CP179750.1, on the reverse strand, counting down.
GTGGCCAATCCGTCCGCAACGAGGGCGTCGCCGGCGACGTCGTCGAGCGACCGACCCGTCATGGCCGACACCGCCTTGACGTGGCCGACGTTCTCGGCGATCAGGACGATGACCACCGGCAGGGTCAGCGCGATCACGGACCATTCGAACGTCGGTCCCCGCAGTTCGGGCACGCCGAACCAGGCCGCCTCCCGCAGCGCCGTCACCCGCTCCTCGGCGAGCCCGCCGATCACGGCGGCGAACACCCAGCCGACGACGACCCCGACGAGAATGCCGAGACGGCCCAGCAGTCCCGGACCGAGCACGGTCACGAGCAGGATCGCCAGCAGGGTCACCCCGGCGATCAGCGGTTGCGATTCGAACGAATCCACCGCGGTGGGTGCGAGATTGAGCCCGATCAACGCGACCACGGCGCCGGTGACGACCGGGGGCATGACGGCGTCGATGACTCGCGATCCGGCCAGCTTCACTGCGATGCCCACCACGAGCAGCAACAGACCCGCGGCGGCAACACCGCCGAGTTGCGCGGCGGGACCCGAACTCTGCGACGCCGTCAGCGGCGCGATGAACGCGAACGACGATCCGAGATAGCTGGGGATGCGGCCACGGGTGATGAGCAGGAACAGGGCCGTCCCGATACCCGAGAACAGCAGTGTCGTCGTGACCGGGAACCCGGTGATGGTCGGCACCAGGAGGGTGGCGCCGAACATCGCGATGACGTGCTGCATCCCGATTCCGACCGTGCGCGGCCAGGTGAGACGCTCGCCGGGAGCGACCACCTCGCCCTCACCGATCCGCCTGCCGTCACCGTGCAGCGTCCACCCGAACGCCCGTGTGGGGGTGGACGGGCCGGCTGAGCCGCCGGCCGGACCGTCGGGGGCGTCGGTTTCTCTTTTCGTCACAGTTCGCCAATAGTAGGCACGATCTGGGAGTTTCGCGCCTTCGGGACCGGATCCCGCAGCACACCGGGGCTACGCGCCCAGCACCCGGACCGCCGCGGCACGCGCCTCCGCAGGATCGCTCGTGGCGAGCACGTCTTCGGCGGCACGACGGCAGTCGTCCAGCGAGACCGATCCCACCTTCGCACCCACACCGGACACGGCGGCACCCGCGCAGGACAGCGACGTGACCCCGAGTCCGATCAGCACGCAGGCGAGCAGCGGGTCGGCGGCCGCCTCGCCGCAGACGCCGACCGGTTTGCCTGCCGCGATGCCCGCCGCGGCCGTGCGGGCGACGAGCGCGAGGACCGCCGGCTGCCAGGGATCGGTGAGCGATGCCAGGTCGGAGGACATCCGGTCGGCGGCCATCGTGTACTGCGCGAGGTCGTTCGTGCCGATGGACAGGAAGTCGACGTGGCGCAGAAGACGGTCGGCCAGGAGCGCGGCGGCCGGTACCTCGACCATCACGCCGGGCACGAGTCCGCGAGCCCGGACCTCCGCCGCGAAGGATTCGGCCTCGGCGGGAGTCGAGATCATCGGCGCCATCACCCACGGCTGCGACTGCGTCTGCTTCGCCGCGGCGGCGACGGAGTCGAGTTGCCTGCTGAGGATGCCCGGATTCTGTTCGGCGATCCGGATTCCGCGGACCCCGAGTGCCGGGTTCGCCTCTTCGGCGTGGTTGGCGAAGCGCAGCGGCTTGTCCGAACCCGCGTCGAGCGTCCGGATCACCACTTTCCGGCCGGCGAACGCGTCGAGCACCTCGCCGTAGATCTCGGCCTGCTCGTCGACGCCGGGCTCGGAATCGCGGTCCAGGAAGCACAACTCGGTGCGGAAAAGTCCGACGCCCTCGGCGGCGGTCGTGGCGGCCGACCGCGCACCGGCCCCGTCCTGAACATTGGCCAGAATCGACACGGAATGTCCGTCGCTCGTGCGGCCGGGCCCCTCCCACGACTGGATGCGGATCCGTTCGGCGCGGCCGTGTTCCACGGCGGCGCGGGCCTCCACGGGGTCCGGTTCGACGACGAGTTCGCCGGCCGAGCCGTCGAGGAGGACGGGGGTGCCCGCGACGACGGATTCGAGGTCACGCACCGCGACCACACACGGAATGCCCAGCTGCCGCGAGATGATCGCGGTGTGGCTGGTGGGGCCGCCGAGGACGGTCACGAGTCCGACGATCAGCTCGGGATCGAGACCGGCGGTGTCGGCGGGCGCGAGGTCCTGGGCACACAGGATCGACGGTGTCGTGGGCACGGGGATGCCGGGTTCGGGCAGACCGAGGAGTTCGGACACCACGCGGTCCCGGATGTCGCGCAGGTCGGTCACCCGTTCGGCCATCAGCCCGCCCATCTTGGTGAACAGGGTTGCGAACTGCTCGGTGGCCTCGGCCGCCGCTTCCTCGGCCGGGGTTCCACCGGCGATCAGCTTCTGCGCTGCACCGAGCCAGCCGCGGTCGGCGGCCATCGCCGCGTTCGCCTGCAGCACCTCTGCCGCGGCGCCGGACACGCTCGCCGCGCGGTCGCGGAGTCGTTGCGACACCACGGCGGCCGCTTCCTCGAATCGGACCTTCTCCGCGTCGCGCGACACCTCGTCGATCCGGGCCGAACCGGGCGCGACCTCCGGCCGCGGAGCCGGCCAGATCACCGGCGCGTAGGCAATGCCCGGTACCACCGGTGTACCTCGCACGATTTCACGGTTTTCGGTCATCGGGTCCTCCTGGCCGGTTCGTTCTGTCTTCGCACAGTCGGAAATGCGAATCGACTATGTGACGGAGATTACTCTCAACTCTTGACATGTCAACACACTCGGGCGTAAAACAACATGACACAACATTTCGTGTGATGCAGACCATAACGGATCGCGTCACCGAATACTTCATCGACGAGAACAGGAACGGGGTCACGGTGTATCCGGAAGAACGCCAGCAAGCGGTCACCACGCTGATCTCGCAGCGGGGACGCATGTCGGTCGCGGACCTCTCCGACACGTTCGGCGTCACCACCGAGACCGTGCGACGTGACCTCGCGCTACTCGAGCGTCTCGGCCACGTCCGCCGCGTGCACGGCGGCGCGGTGCCCGCGGGGTCCCTCACCGTCACCGAGCCCGGCATGACGGAGCGCGATCACACCCGCGCCGAGCAGAAGGACCGCATCGCCAAGCGCGCCGCCACCTACCTGCCGCCGTCCGGTGGCAGCGTGCTGTTCGACGCGGGAACCACGACGGGGCGCATCATCCCGGAACTCCCGTCCGATCTGGACCTCACCGTGATCACCAACTCGGTGCCGATCGCCGCCCGGCTCGCGGGACTCAATTCGGTGACGCTCCACATGCTGGGCGGCCGGGTGCGCGGCATCACGCAGGCCGCCGTCGGCGAGGAGGCGCTGCGCATCCTCGATGTCCTCCGCGTCGACGTCGCGTTCATCGGCACCAACGCGCTCAGCGTCGGCCACGGCCTGTCCACACCGGACACCGAGGAGGCCGCGGTCAAGCGCGCGATGGTCCGGTGCGCCAACCACGTCGTCGTGGTCGCCGACTCGTCGAAGGTCGGCCGCGAGCACCTCGTGAGCTTCGCCCCCATCCACAGCGTCGACATCCTCGTCACCGACGCCGACATCAGTTCCGCAGACCGAGCCCACTTCCACGACCAGGGAATCGAGGTGGTGATCGCATGATCGTCACGCTGACCGCCAATCCGAGCATCGACCGCACCGTCAACCTGGTGGGGCGCCTCGAACGAGGAACCGTCCTGCGCGCGGCCGCCACCCACAGCGACCCCGGCGGCAAAGGCGTCAACGTCGCCCGCGCACTCACCTCGGCCGGTGTCGCCGCGGTCGCCGTACTCCCCGGCAACGAGGGCGATCCCCTGCTCACCGCCCTGTCCGAGCACGGGATCGAGCACGTGACCGTGGCGACGTCCGGTCCGGCGCGCACCAACATCACCATCACCGAACCGGACGGCACCACCACCAAGGTCAACGAACCCGGCGTCGCGATGTCGGCCGAGTCCCTCGCCGATCTGCAGTCGGAGATCATCGAGCGCGGGTCCCGGGCCGAATGGGTGGTGCTGTCCGGGTCGCTTCCCCCGGGCATTCCCACCGACTGGTACGCCACGCTCGTCGAGGCTTTGCGCTCGGCGCCGTGCAGGGTCGCCGTCGACACGTCGGACGCCCCGCTGCTCGCGCTCGCGGACCGGTTCCCCGCGGCCGCTCCCGACCTCGTGAAACCGAACAGCGAGGAACTCGCGCAGCTCACGGGCGCCGACGGGCAGCTGCTCGAGGCGTCCGCGCTGCGCGGGGACCCGACGGCCACCGCCCATGCCGGCAGGCAACTCGTGGACCGCGGGGTCGAAGCCGTCCTCGCCACGCTCGGCGCCGCGGGTGCGGTTCTCGTGACCGAGGCCGGCGCCTGGTGGGCCACGCCACCACCGATCGTCGCCCGCAGCACCGTCGGCGCCGGCGACTCGTCGCTGGCGGGTTACCTGTCAGCGCACATGTCCGGTGCAACGCCCGCGGACTGCCTCCGATCCGCCGTCGCCTACGGCAGCGCAGCGGCAGCCCTCCCCGGCACCACCCTGCCGACCCCCGAACACGTCGACATCGACGCCGTCACCGTCACCGCCCTCAGCTCCCCCGCCCCCGATCCGGCCTGAACCAGAAGGAAACACCATGTCTCACTCGACACCCGACCGCGATTCGGGGCCGCAGATCATCAGCGAAGATCTGATCTCCCTGGACACCGACCTCGGAGCCTCCAAGGAGGACGTGATCTCCGCGCTCTCCCGGCGTCTGGCCGACGCCGGTCGCGCCACCGAAGCGGACGCTCTCCGCGACGCCGCACTGGCGCGTGAATCACAGTCGGCTACAGGACTTCCCGGTGGGATCGCGATCCCCCACTGCCGTTCCGAAGCTGTTGTGGCGGCGTCCCTCGGATTCGCCCGGCTCGCCCCGAAGGTCGACTTCGGCGCCCCCGACGGACCCGCAGATCTGGTGTTCCTCATCGCCGCACCCGAAGGTGCGGGCGCGGAGCACATGAAGCTGCTCTCCTCGCTCGCGCGGGCACTGGTGCGTCCCGCCTTCGTCGGCGCCCTGCGTGATGCGAAGACCCCCGCCGAGATCGTCACCCTGGTGAACGACGTCCTGGCACCCGCACCCGCCGCCACACCGGCTGCCGCGGCCCCCGCCACACCGGCTGCCGCTGCGGCAGCCCCCGCGGCGGCTGCCGCGGCCCCGGCTCCGAGGCCCGAACCGGTCACCCCGGAGAAGGAACCCGAGCCCGAAGAGGCACCGAAGCACATCGTCGCGGTCACGGCCTGCCCCACCGGCATCGCCCACACGTACATGGCGGCCGACTCCCTCGTCGCCGCCGGCGAACGCGCAGGCGTCGTCGTCCACGTGGAGACGCAGGGTTCGAGCGGAAGCACACCGCTGGCACCGGGAGTGATCGCGGGCGCGTCCGCCGTCATCTTCGCCACCGATGTCGGGGTGAAGGGCAAGGAACGCTTCGCTGGCAAGCCGGTGGTGGCGTCGGGAGTCAAGCGCGCCATCAACGAGCCCGACACCATGATCACCGAGGCACTGCGCGCGGGCATGAACCCGTCCGCGGCCACCGTGGACGCGGGTAGTGCCGGCAGCGCGGCGGACGAGCCGGCCGGATCGATCGGCTGGGGCACCCACCTGCGTCAGGTGCTGCTCACCGGTGTCAGTTACATGATCCCCTTCGTCGCCGCCGGCGGTCTGCTGATCGCCCTCGGCTTCCTGCTCGGCGGCTACGAGATCTCCGGTCCCGCGGAGGACATCGTCCTCAGCAACTCCCTCGGCCAACTCCCCGACGGTGGCCTGGCGACGTACCTGGGCGCGGTGCTGTTCCAACTGGGTTCGCTGGCATTCAGCTTCCTCGTGCCCGCTCTGGCCGGTTACATCGCCTTCGCCATCGCCGACCGGCCTGGTCTGGCGCCGGGCTTCACCGCGGGTGCCGTCGCGGTCTTCGTCGGCGCCGGATTCATCGGAGGCCTCGTCGGTGGTCTGATCGCCGGTGTGGTCGCGCTGTGGATCAGCCGGATCCCGGTTCCCCAATGGTTGCGCGGCCTGATGCCGGTGGTGATCATTCCGCTGTTCGCGACCCTGATCGTCGGCGCCCTCATGTTCCTGGTCCTGGGCCGTCCGCTCGCCGCGATCACGTCGGGCCTGACGAACTGGCTCAACGGTCTGTCCGGCAGCTCCGTCATCTTCCTCGGCATCATCCTCGGCCTGATGATGTGCTTCGACCTCGGTGGCCCGGTGAACAAGGCGGCGTACGCGTTCGCGGTGGCCGGCCTCAACGTCAACGATCCCGCCTCGCTGCGGATCATGGCTGCCGTCATGGCTGCGGGCATGGTCCCGCCGCTGGCGATGGCTCTCGCGTCGACCGTCCTGCGTCCCAGCCTGTTCAGCGAGGCGGAACGCGAGAACGGCAAGGCGGCCTGGCTTCTCGGCTCGGCGTTCATCTCCGAAGGTGCCATTCCGTTCGCCGCCGCCGACCCGCTGCGCGTCATTCCCTCGATGATGGCCGGCGGCGCCGTCACCGGCGCCCTGATCATGGCGTTCGACGTCACCCTCAGCGCACCGCACGGCGGAATCTTCGTCTTCTTCGCCATCGGCAACCTGCTGTGGTTCCTGGTGGCGCTGGCCGCCGGTGTCGTCGTCGCCGCACTGTGCGTCGTCGGCGCCAAAGAATTCATCAAGCCCGGCGCGTCCGACGCCGAACTCGACCCCGACGTTGCGACCGTCGCAGCGTAAGAGAAACAGATCGCCCCGCATCAACCCCACCGACAGAGGAGAGAGTCCCATGCCCAGCACCACAGTCGCCGTCGGTTCGTCCATCGGCCTGCACGCCCGTCCCGCCGCCGTCATCGCCGAAGCGGTTGCCGCCGCCGGTGTGCCCGTCACGCTGGCCGTGGCGGACGGCGAACCCGTGGACGCCGGCTCCGCACTGCTCATCATGACGCTCGGCGCCACCAAGGGCACCGACGTCACGGTCACCAGCGACGACGCCGACGCCGTCGAGAAGGTGGCCCAGCTGGTGGCGGCCGACCTCGACGCCTGACCGGTATCCGGCCGTCAGCCGGTGACGCCCAGCTGACGGCCGGTCCAGTCCATCTCCCGTTCGAGCGCCGCACTCCAGGTGGCCCCTTCGTGGCCACCGGGGAGGTCGTAGTACCGCACGTGCAGACCGGCCGCCCGCGCGGCAGCGAACATCCGCTGCTGCTGCGGGCGGTATTCGTCGTCCGCCGCCCCGGCGACGAACACCCCGGTCAATTCCGGGAACTGCCGCGTCCTCAGCACGTCGACCGGATTGACCGCCGCGAACGCCCGCTCGTCGCCGGCGAACGTCGCCGCGACCGTCCCCGCGTGATCGCCCAGCGAGGGCTCGTCCTGGCCTAGGAAGTCGAGAAACGTCGGGTAGATCGCCGGATAGTTCACGGCCAGCTGAATCGAACAGGTTCCCCCGTAGGAGAATCCGCCGATCGCCCACTGCGCAGGATCGTGCGACACCTGCAGAGACTTCTCGATCCAGGCGGGGACGTCACGAGCGACGTAGGTGGCGGCGTTCCCCAGCGCCGAATCCAGGCAGAGCGGATTCGCGTCCTGCGACCCCAGTGCGTCGACCACCACGACGACCGGTGCGAGGCCGTCGTGCCGCGCGGCGTACGCATCCACCGTGGACCCCAGTCGTCCGCTGCTGAACCAGTCCTGGGGGCGCCCCGGCTGTCCCGCGATCATGACCATGACGGGGAGCACGGCGCGGGGTGAGGTCAGGTACGCCGGCGGCAGATACAGCACGGCCGGCCGGGCCGGGAATCCGGATTCGGTGCCGGGGATCTCCACTTCCGTCACCACACCGGAGCCGGGTGTGCGCACCGGACGTGTCCACACCGAGTCCACCGGGGTCCCGGACTGCACGGCGCTCTCGAACCCGGGGACGTCTCCGAACGACACCGGCTCGACGACCGTCGGCGGGCGGTGTCCCACCAGCGAACCGACGGTCGGGAAGACGCCGACCTCCGCGTTGACCTGCCCCACCGCCGCGGCCGCGACCACGGCACCTGCCGCCCCGACCGCCGCGGCGCGGAGGACACCGGGTTTCCGGAGCAGGATGGTGGCTGCGAGTACGAGGGTGCCGACTGCGAGCCAGATCCATGCGTAACCCGCCGGCGGTATCTGATTGGGAAGCGGCCGGTACCTCGCCCACACCGCTCCCCCGATCACCGCGGTCACGGGCACCGCGACCGCGGCGGCGCGGAGGATCGGCGCCCTTGCGGAACGCGACGCCGCGAGCATCACGACGACGCCCACCACCACGGCAACGGTCGATGCGGCCTGGGCGCGACCGTGCTCGAGCGACAGGTGGGCGATACGCGACAACAACTCGTGGGCCTGCACCCCGCCAGTATTCACACCGCGTCGGTCATCGAAAGAATCAGGCTCGCAACATTTCTCGCAAAACAGACCTATCGGGCACGGCGGCGGATCACGAAGCCGGCGACGACCACGAGCACGACCGCGCCGCCGGCGACGCCGATTCCCCACACCGTTCCCGGCGACTGCGCCGACGCCTCGTCGGCGGCTGTCTGCGCGCGGGCCTGCTCCTGCACCCTCGACACCGCCCCGGGCAACGCCTGAATCGGCGGAACGGGCCCCTCCCGCGCCTCGGAGGCGATCAGCAGGTCGCCGTTCTCGGTGAACGCGATCGACTCCCCCTGCGGCTGCTGCGGCACGTGTGCGCGCACCACGGGCCCCGCGGCGAACGCGGCGGCCAGGTCGCCGTCCGGGGCCGAGAACAGGAACACGTCGGAGTAGCTGCGGACGGCGGCCACGGTTCCGTCGGCGGACACGGCGCCGCCGGTGAACATCGTCGAATGCAGGGCCGGCGCCGTGGTGCCGCTCCCGGTGGTGGCGTCGTCGGCGCCGTTCGTCTCCGCGACGTCCAGCGTCCCCACCTTCTCGAGCGGGGTCGGGCCGGGGCTCGCGAGGTCACCCACGACGGCGCCCCCGGCAGGCCGGTACACGTTGCCCGCCCCGAACACTTCCTTCGTGACGATCAGCGGGGTGCCGTCGCGCTGGACGAGAACGGTCTCCGCGTCGTGCGGGCCGTCCGGATACGTCAGCCGATGCAGTTCTCCCGCACCGGTGTCGCGGTCCATCGCGATCAGGGCCACCGTGTCGCGGCGGCGTCCGTTGTCGCCGGTGTCGGCGAGCCACAGCCGGCCGTCGGGGCCGGACGCCATGTCCTCGACGTCGTACGGATCGACCGGCAGCGGAAGCCACCGCTGCACGGCGCAGTTCCCGTCCATCACCGCGACCGCGCGGTCGGAACCGCTGTCACCGACCGCATAGAGCAGTCCCCCGGCCGACACGAGCCCCGACAACTCTTCCAGCGAGGCCTCGTCCGGGGTTCCGGCCGCCGAATCGTCGGGAGTGCAGAGCGGAGTGAACTCCGACGCATCGACCGCCGTCTGATCGCGGAAGAACGGCTCGGCCGATCCGGTGCCCGCCGCCGCGAGCGGTGTGCACGCAGCAAGGACTGCAACCGCGACTCGGAGCGACCACCGTGAGCGCGACCACCGTGAACGGTCAGGCACTGCCGTTGTACTGAACCAGTGCCGACGCCAGCGCTTCGGGCACCCGCGCATGGACGCGCGTGCCGTCCTCCTCGTGGGACGAGTCGAGGATCTGTCCGTCCGAGTGGATCCGGGCCATCAGATCTCCCCGGTTGTACGGGAGGAGCACGCTGACCTCGATCTCCGGGCGGATCAGGACGTCGCTGAGATGCGCGCGCAACTCGGCGATGCCTTCCCCGGTCCGGGCGGAGACGAACGATGCGCCGGGCAACAGGCCGCGCAACTGGGTCAACGTGACCGGGTCGGCCGCGTCGATCTTGTTCACCACGATGAGCTCCGGCGGCGCTGCGGCGTCGTTCTCCCGGATCACCTCGGTGATCACCTCGTGGACGGCCCTGATCTGATCCGTGGGCAGCGGATCGGAGCCGTCGACGACGTGCAACAGCAGATCCGCGTCCGTGACTTCCTCCAGCGTCGAGCGGAACGCCTCGATCAGCTGCGTCGGCAGGTGCCGCACGAACCCGACGGTGTCGGTGAGGACGTACTCGCGGCCGTCGTCCAGCGCCGCCCGCCGGGTGGTGGGATCCAGGGTGGCGAACAGCGCGTTCTGCACCAGCACCCCGGACCCGGTCAGCGCGTTGAGCAGGCTCGACTTGCCTGCGTTGGTGTAGCCGACGATCGCGATGGACGGGGTCTCGCTGCGCAGACGCCTGGTGCGTTTGGTGTCGCGGGCGGCCTTCATGCCCTTGATCTCGCGGCGCAGCTTCGCCATCCGCTCCCGGATTCGCCGGCGGTCCGTCTCGATCTTGGTCTCACCGGGACCACGCAGACCCACGCCGCCGTTGCTGCCGGCGCGACCACCCGCCTGCCGGGACATCGATTCACCCCAGCCACGCAGTCGGGGCAGCATGTATTCCATCTGGGCCAGCGCCACCTGAGCCTTGCCCTCCCTGGACGTCGCATGCTGAGCGAAGATGTCGAGGATGAGGGCCGTCCGGTCGATGACCTTGACCTTGACGACCTTCTCCAGCGCGGTCAACTGCGCGGGAGTGAGTTCACCGTCGCAGATGACGGTGTCGGCGCCGGTCGAGAGGACGACCTCACGGAGTTCCTCGGCCTTACCGGAGCCGATGTAGGTGGCAGCGTCGGGTTTGTCCCGCCGCTGGACGAGGCCCTCGAGGACCTCGGACCCGGCGGTCTCGGCCAGCGCCGCGAGCTCGGCCATGCTGGATTCGGCCTGCGCCGCGGTTCCCTGCGTCCAGACACCGACGAGCACCACCCGTTCGAGGCGCAGCTGTCGGTATTCGACCTCGGTGACGTCTGTGAGCTCGGTGGAGAGCCCGGCAACTCGGCGCAGCGCGCTGCGGTCCTCGAGTTGCATCTCGCCGACCGAGGGGCGCCCGTCGTCGTAGGCGAACTCAGTGGAGTCGGAGATCGGCGATTCTTCTGTGCGATGTGTTTTCGTCATACACCCTCATGATCCCACGGAATGTCGAGGGTGTGCACGTGCATTTCGCGCAGGGCGATCAGGCGAGGCCGTTCCACCAGCCGTCGTCGAGGTTCCCGGACGCCACCAGGACGGACGGTCCACGCAACGTCGCCCGACCGCCGGACACCGCGACAGTGACCTGACCACCGGGAATACGGACGTTCACCTCACCGGAGTCGGCCCCCTCGAAGCGCAGCGCGGCGGTGGCCGCGGCCACCGTGCCGGTGCCGCACGACCGGGTTTCGCCGACCCCGCGCTCGTGCACCCGCATGTCCACGGCACCGGAATCGATGCGGGTGAGGATCTCCACGTTGACACCGTGCGGGAAGAAGCCGGGATCGAACCCGGGTGCAGCCGTCAGGTCGAGGGCCGCCAGGGACGCCGCCGTGAGGTGCGCATCGACACACGCCAGGTGCGGGTTGCCGACGTCGATGCCGATCCCGTTGAACACCTTGCCGTCGATGGTCGCGGCACTGGTTCCCAGATCGCGCACCACACCCATGTCGACGGTGACCTCACCGAAGGCGCCGTCGGCCGAGTGCACGATCACCGGTTTGCCGCCGGCCCGGCTGCCCACCACGAACTCGTCGCGGGACTCGAGCCCCGCCGCCCGGAGGTAGTGGGCGAAGACGCGGACGCCGTTGCCACACATCTCCGCGATCGACCCGTCGGCGTTGCGGTAGTCCATGAACCAGTCGTCCTCCGACGTGCCGTCGGGGAGTTCGGCGAGCACACCGGCGCCGGCCAGCGCACCGGCCTTCGCGACGCGCAGGATTCCGTCGGCGCCGAGCCCGCGCCTGCGATCGCACAACGCCGCCACCCGCGGGGCCGACAGGTCGATGCGGACATCGGGATCCGGGAGGACCACGAAGTCGTTCTCGGTGCCGTGCCCCTTGCTGAAATCCATGCGCACCACTCTAACCAACGGTCGAGCAGGTGCTGTTCATCTGTGCGACCGCGGTGCGGTTCATTTACGCGACCGCGGTGCGGTTCATTTACGCGACCGCGGTGCGGTTCATTTGCGCTGCCGGGCGATTTCGTAGAGGGCGACGGCGCCGGCGGAGGGGGCGCCGAGGGAACTCGCGGCGCCTCCGATCGGGATGTTGACCACCGTGTCGCAGGCGTCGCGCCACGCGGCGCTCATCCCGCGGGTCTCGTTGCCGATCACGAGCACGGTGCCGCCGCCGAAGTCGTGGGCGTCGATGGTGACGGAGCCGGTCTCGTCGGTGCCGACGATGTGCAGGTCGGTTCCGGACGCACGCCGGGCGTCGCGGAAGGCGAGGATCTCCTCGACGGACGAGACCGTGACGACGGGCATCGCAAAGAGGGATCCGGTGGAGGCGCGGACACTCCGGGGGTCGAATGGATCTGCGCCGTGGCCGACGACGACGACCGCGTCGGCGCCGAACGCGTTGGCGGAACGGACGAGGGTGCCCAGATTTCCGGGTGAGGCGGGCCGGTCGAACACGACGATCAGGGGGACGGACTGCAGTCGCAGGTCCTTCAGTCGCGGGGTTCGTGTCTTCGCAATGGCGATCAGTTCCGGCGCGGTGGTGGTGGTCTTCTCGCCCAGTTCGGCCATCAGTTCGGCACTGACACCGATCTGTTCGACGGACCGGGTCTCGAGCAGTTCCCGCGCCCAGTCGGACAGTGGCGGGCCGTCGATGCGGTGCAGCAGCGATTCGATCGGCCAGTCGTGTTCCAGCGCCAGGTTGAGGGGGCGGACGCCCTGGATCAGGAAGCGTCCCGCCTTCGTTCGTTTGGCGCGGTTGGTGAGGTAGGACTGCCACTGCTGGAAACGGGCGTTGCGGGTGGTCACCAGCAGGGACGGGGCCGGACGGTTGCGTCCGGACGGTGCGCGGCTCATCGTTCTCCCAGTGTTCGGGTCTCGCCGAGGGTGCGGATCGTGGTGTCCGCGAGGTCGGGGTCGCTTCCGTCGACCCAGTGGATGCGGGTGTCGCGGCGGAACCACGACCGTTGCCTGCGCACGTAGCGCCGGGTGCCGATGAACGTGCGTTCCTGTGCCTCGTCGAGGTCGTATTCGCCGTCGAGCCACGCGAGGACCTGCGCATAGCCGATGGCCCGGGGGGCGGTGACGCCCTCGCGCAGTCCCAGGTCTATGAGCCCGCGGACCTCGTCGACGAGCCCGCGTTCGAACATGAGCCGGGTGCGGAGCCGGATCCGGTCGTCGAGTTCGGCGGTGTCCCGGTCGACACCGACGATGTGTGTGCCCCAGCGCGGCTCGCCGATGCGAGGGGCCGACGCCGCGAACGGTTTCCCGGTGATCTCGACGACTTCGAGGGCACGGACCAGGCGTCTGCCGTCGGTGGGGAGGATCGACGCCGCGGCCTCGGGGTCCACCCGGCCGAGTTCGGCGTGGACGGCCGCGACGCCCTTCTCGGCGAGGACTGCTTCCCACCGCGCCCGCACCGACGCATCGGTGGCGGGGAAGCTCCACTCGTCGAGCAGCGACTGCACGTACATCATCGATCCGCCGACGATGACCGGCACGGCGCCGCGCGCGGCGATCGCCTCCACATCACGGACCGCCGCCTGCTGATAGTTCGCGACGGTGGCCGTCTCCGTCACGTCGAGCACGTCGAGTTGGTGGTGCGGGATTCCGCGGCGCTCGGCCGGGGCGAGTTTCGCGGTGCCGATGTCCATGCCCCGGTACAGCTGCATCGCGTCGATGTTGACGATTTCGCCGCCGAGACGTTCGGCCAGGTCCAGTGCGAGATCCGACTTTCCGGTGGCGGTCGGTCCGACGACGGCGATCGGCACGGGTGACGTCACGGACGCCACTCCCCCACGTGGTAGCCGACTCCGTAGGGTGCTGCGCTGTACAGCGTCCGGCAGGATGCGGGCGGCGCGGCGAACACGCCGGCGAGCACCTGCCACGGGACGCGCCCGCCGATGCCGAGGGACTCGCACTCCGCGGGTTCGAGGGCCAGCAGCGCGTCGCGGTCGCCGGTGTCGAGCGCCGCGTCGATCCTGGCCTGCACGCCTTCCGCGCGCGGGTCGAACGCTCCCGGCGCCTTCGCCGTGAGGGTGTTCGCCCCGTCCGCGACGATCACCAGCCCCCGCGGCTCCGGTTCCCGGTCGAGAAGCGTGCGCAGTTCCGCGCCGTACGCGGCGCACTGTTCCGGGGACAGGTCGGCTGAGAGGATCCGCGCGTCGACGACGGCGTCCGGCGCGCACGTCCCCCGAATCCACCCGGCCGTCAGCGCCGCGAGCGGCAGGTCGGGGTCGGGATCGCCTGCCGGACCGGGCCGCAGCGCGACCCGCACGTCGACGCCGTAGCCGCGATAGGTGCCCTGGGCGTCGGCCCGCACCTCCACCGCGGCCGGTGCCGCTCCGACCGCCACCCACTCGGTGGCGAGCGCGGACAACGCCTTCGCCGCCGTCTGGACCGCGTCCCGCAACGGCGCCGTCTCCGCAGCGGCCGCCCCGGTCAGTTCGGGTACCAGGAGCGGTGGGGACGGCACGAGGATTGCGGCGGTGAACACACAGTCACGCTAGTCGACCGTCCGAGGGGACCCGACATCCGATTCTGGTGCTGCCGTCAATCGGTACCAACGCGGACCGTCCGACCTGATTCAATAGTCCACAGGGCCCGTACCGGGTTGAATGGAGCCAGCACCCGTCCCGGGTCGTATGGAGCCAGTATTGCGTTCAGGCAGCCGTGACGCGCGGCAGAGATGAGGAACCGATGACCGACAGCAGCGACGCGAAGCCCGCCGTGGAGCCTGCCGCTCAGCAGCACGACACACCGAAGTCCAGCGTCCCGAAGCCCGGTGCCGCCGCGAAACCGGGTGCGCCCAAGCCCCACCCCACACCGACACACGCCCTCTCCGCCCCCGCCGTCGCCGCCCCCGCCCACAGTGACCCGAGCAAGTTCGGCCGCGTGGACGACGACGGCACCGCCTGGGTGAAGACCGCGGACGGCGAACGGCAGATCGGGTCGTGGCAGGCCGGAGACGCGGCGGAGGGTCTGGCGCACTTCGGAAGGCGCTTCGACGATCTGGCAACGGAAGTGGCACTCCTCGAGGCCCGGCTCAGCTCCGGTGCGGGCGACGCGAAGAAGACCAAGGCGGCCGCGCTCGCGCTCGCCGAATCCCTCCCGACCGCCGCGGTGATCGGTGACATCGATTCACTCGCGGCGCGGCTCGACGTCATCATCGCCGGATCCGACGAGGCTGCGGCCCACGCCAAGCACGAGAAGGAACTGTCGCGGCAGGCTCACACCGAACGCAAGGAAGCACTGGCCGCCGAGGCGGAACAGATCGGTGCCGAATCCACGCAGTGGAAGGCCGCCGGCGACCGGTTGCGCGAGATCCTGGACGAGTGGAAGACGATCCGCGGGATCGACCGGAAGGTCGACGACGCCCTGTGGAAGCGGTACTCGAAGGCGCGGGAGGCGTTTAACCGTCGCCGCGGCGCCCATTTCGCCGAACTCGATCGCGAGCGCGCCGCCGCCAAGACCAAGAAGGAAGAGCTCGTCATACGGGCCGAGGCGCTGTCCGACTCCACTGACTGGGGCCCCACGGCCGGAGCTTTCCGTGACCTGCTCGCCGAGTGGAAGGCCGCCGGCCGCGCACCGCGGGAAGCCGACGACAACCTGTGGAAGCGCTTCAAGGGCGCTCAGGACGTGTTCTTCGCCGCCCGCAACGCCGCGTCCTCCGAACGCGACGCCGAGTTCGAGGAGAACGCGGTCGCCAAGGAAGAGTTGCTGAAGAACGCCGGCCACATCGATCCGGCCAAGGACATCGACGCGGCGAGGGCGGCGCTCCGCGACCTGCAGGAGAAGTGGGACGCCATCGGGAAGGTGCCCCGCGAGCGGATGCACGACCTCGAGGGCAAGCTGCGGGCCATCGAGAAGCGTGTCCGCGACGCCGCCGACGAGGAATGGCGCCGCACCGACCCGGAGGCCCTCGCCCGGGCCGCGCAGTTCCGGGAGCGGGTCACGCAGTTCGAGGAACAGGCCGCCAAGGCGACCGCGGCGGGCAAGACGAAGGACGCCGAGAGCGCCCTCGCGCAGGCCAAGCAGTGGCGCGAATGGGCCGAGGCGGCGGAGGGCGCCGTCAGCGGGCAGTAGGTCCGATCAGCCGACGTTCCAGTCGCCGCGTCGCTCCGCTTCGGCGGCAGCGGCGCGGCGTTCCTCTTCCGCGGCCAGTTGCAGGGCGGTCCGGCTCCAGACCACCTTCAACCAGTGGAACGTGAGCACGATGACGGTGAGCCAGCCGATGATCAGGCCGATCCCCGGTCCGGCCGCCTCGACCCCGGGCGCCGGTGTCTGCCGCGACCAGATGGCGAGCATGCCGAACACGATGGACACGGCGGTCCCGGCGAGGGCCACCCACGCGAGGGCCCAGCGGCGGGTGACGAGCGCCAGCATCGACACGACGACCCCGAACACCACCTCGAACCACACGAACAGCCGCGACGGCAGGGCGATCGTCTCCGCGCGGGCGTCGTCCCCGTACACCAGTACCTCCCAGCCGTTGGCGATGCCGGAGTGCGGCAACGTCAGCGAGCCGAGGAGCACGACCACCGCAACCGCGACGACGAGCGCACGCGCGCCGGGATCGATCTCGCCGGCCACCTTCTTCTCGGCGGCGTCGAAATCCTTCAGGTAACTCTCGATCGGCTCGTTCTCGGCGCCCGAACCGTTGTCGCCGGTCCGGTTTCCGTCGTGCCGTTTGTCGTCGAACGGGGAGGTCATGCGTTGCATCCCATCTGGGCGGGTAGTGGTGCGGGCGCACCGATCTGCGGCAGTCCGAGTCCAACGCCGATCGGCGGGGTCTTCGGGGTCACGCCCTTCTCGAAGGAGTCGCCCGCGCGGGTGCGGCGGTGGGTCAGGACCGGGGTGTCGGCGACGAGGTGGTGCGGGGCGGCGGCACTGACGACGACGGTGACGACGTCGCCGGGCCGGACGGTCCCGTCGAGGTTGCCCTCGGGCCGGAAGTGGACGAGCCGGCCGTCGCGGGCGCGCCCGCTCATCCGGGCGGTCTCCGCATTCTTGCGACCCTCCCCGGCGGCGACGAGCAGTTCCACCTCGGCGCCGACGAGCTTCTGGTTCTCCTCGAGGGTGATCTGTTCCTGCAACGCGATGAGACGTTCGTACCGTTCCTGGACGACAACCTTGGGCAGCTGCTCGTCCATCTCCGCGGCCGGGGTGCCCGGCCGCTTGGAGTACTGGAACGTGTAGGCGCTGGTGAAGCGCGCCTGCCGGACGACGTCGAGTGTGTCCTGGAAGTCTTCCTCGGTCTCACCCGGGAAGCCCACGATGATGTCGGTGGTGATGGCCGCGTGCGGCATCGCGGTGCGCACCTTGTCGATGATTCCCAGGAACCGCGACTTCCGGTAGGAGCGGCGCATCGCCTTCAGCACGCGGTCCGAGCCGGACTGCAGCGGCATGTGCAGCTGGGGACACACGTTGGGGGTCTCGGCCATCGCCTCGATGACGTCGTCGGTGAACTCGGCCGGGTGCGGAGACGTGAAGCGCACTCGCTCGAGACCGTCGATCTCTCCGCATGCGCGCAGCAGCGCGGCGAACGCGCCGCGGTCGCGGGGCTGGTCCGGATCCGCGAACGACACGCCGTACGCGTTGACGTTCTGCCCGAGCAGGGTGACCTCGACGACGCCCTCGTTCACCAGAGCCTGCACCTCGGCCAGGATGTCGCCGGGGCGCCGGTCGACCTCCTTGCCGCGCAGCGCGGGCACGATGCAGAACGTGCAGGTGTTGTTGCATCCCACCGAGATGGACACCCAGCCGGCGTACGCCGACTCCCGCTTGGCGGGCAGCGTCGACGGGAATGCCTCCAGCGCGTCGAGGATCTCGACCTCGGCCCGCTGGTTGTGGCGGGCCCGGTCCAGCAACGCGGGGAGCGAACCGAGGTTGTGGGTGCCGAACACGACGTCCACCCACGGCGCCTTCTTCACGACGACGTCGCGGTCCTTCTGCGCCAGACACCCGCCGACCGCGATCTGCATGTCGGGGTTCTGTTCCTTCGCAGGCGCGAGGTGGCTCAGGTTGCCGTACAACTTGTTGTCGGCGTTCTCCCGCACCGCGCAGGTGTTGAAGACGACGAGGTCGGGTGCCTGCCCCGCGGCCGCCTTCGTGTAGCCGGCGTCCTCGAGGAGCCCCGACAACCGCTCGGAGTCGTGCACGTTCATCTGGCAGCCGTACGTGCGCACCTCGTAGCTGCGGTGAGGGGTCTGGTCGATCGTGTCCACGTATGCCAGGGTACGGCCCGCGCCAAATCGCCTCGTCGCGGCCGGTGTGCGCCCGGACACACGCCCGAAGCCGGACAGTAAAGTTTCCGTGACATCCCGAGGATTCTCGGAGCAAATGGCAGGTGCTCCCGCTCCCAACACATAGGGTCATCGACTATGACGCAAGCCGACGACGCGACGCCGACACCCTCCACGGGCGCGGCCCCGTCCATGATCTCGATGAAATCGGTGAACAAACACTTCGGCGCCCTCCACGTCCTCCAGGAGATCGACCTCGAAGTCCCTCGCGGACAGGTCGTGATCGTGCTCGGACCGTCCGGCTCGGGTAAGTCGACGCTGTGCCGCACCATCAACCGCCTCGAGCCCATCGACTCCGGTGAGATCGCGGTGGACGGCAAGGTACTTCCGGCCGAGGGCAAGGCTCTGGCGGCGCTGCGCGCCGACGTGGGCATGGTGTTCCAGTCGTTCAACCTGTTCGCCCACAAGACGATCCTCGACAACGTGATGCTCGCACCGGTCAAGGTGCGGAAGAAGAGCAGCGCCGACGCGAAGGCGAAGGCCTACGAACTTCTCGAGCGGGTCGGCATCGCCAACCAGGCGGACAAGTACCCGGCGCAGTTGTCGGGCGGTCAGCAGCAGCGAGTCGCGATCGCACGTGCACTTGCCATGAACCCCAAGGTCATGCTGTTCGACGAGCCGACGTCCGCACTCGACCCGGAAATGGTCAACGAGGTCCTGGACGTCATGACCTCGCTGGCCAAGGAAGGCATGACCATGCTCGTGGTGACCCACGAGATGGGCTTCGCCCGCAAGGTCGGCCACCGGGTTCTCTTCATGGCCGACGGCCAGATCGTCGAGGACGCCGAGCCCGCCACGTTCTTCACCGCTCCCAAATCCGAGCGCGCGAAGGACTTTCTCGGCAAGATTCTCAGCCACTGACTCGAAAGGGCGCCGCTGCGGTGCTCTCTCGGTCGACCGTGCTCGACACGCAACACCCGTCATTTCAATTGGAGGAACTCGATGAGGATCAATCGCTCGATTCGCGTGGGAATCGGCGTCATGGCGCTCGCCGTCGTCGCATCTGCCTGTGGCGGAGGTGAAGAGAAGAGCGCCTCCCAGAGCGCGTCGGAGGGCAAGCTCACGGTCGGAATCAAGTACGACCAGCCCGGCCTCGGATTGCGCAACCCCGACGGGTCCTTCAGCGGCTTCGACGTCGAGGTGGCCGAATACGTGGCCGGCAAGCTGGGTGTCGCGCCCGAGAACATCGAGTTCAAGGAGTCCCCGTCGGCTCAGCGCGAGACGCTGATCGAGAACGGTGAGGTCGACTACATCGTCGCCACCTACTCGATCACCGACGCCCGCAAGGAGAAGGTCGACTTCGCCGGGCCGTACTTCATCGCCGGACAGTCGCTCCTGGTGAAGTCCGACAACACCGACATCACCGGCCCCGATTCGCTCAACGGCGGGAAGAAGCTGTGCTCCGTGACCGGGTCCACCCCGGCGCAGAAGGTCAAGGACACGTACGCGCAGGACGTGCAGCTGCAGGAGTTCGACACGTACTCCGCCTGCGTCGAGGCGCTGCGTAACGGTGCGGTCGACGCCGTCACCACCGACGACATCATCCTCGCCGGCTATGCGGCGCAATACCCGGGCGAGCTGAAGGTGGTCGGCGAGCCGTTCACCGAAGAGCGCTACGGCATCGGACTGGCCAAGGGTGACGACGAGACCCGCGCCAAGATCAACGACGCCATCGACGCGATGATCGCGGACGGCTCGTGGGCGCGCGCGTTCAACGAGACCGTCGGCGCGTCGGGTTACCCGATCCCCGCCCCGCCGACCGTCGATCGGTACTGAGCAACTCACTCATCCGGGTCGGACGACTTCCCATTCGTGGAGTCGTCCGGCCCGGTTCGACACCAACCACCGGTGACCTGGGGAGACGGTAAGTGGACCTACTGAGCAAATACAGCGATCAGCTGATCGACGCATTCTGGACGACGGTGCAACTCACCGCGTTCTCGGCTGTCGGTGCTCTGATACTCGGCACCATCCTCGCGGCGATGCGGGTGTCACCGATCCCGGTCGCGCGTGGCGTCGGCACGGCGTACGTGACGATCTTCCGCAACACTCCCCTGACGCTCATCATCATCTTCTGCTCCTTCGGGCTCTTCCAGACGATGGGCGTCAAGCTCGCCCCCGAGCAGTCGCCGACGTTCTTCGAGGAGAACAACTTCCGGCTCGCCGTGCTCGGCCTCAGCGTCTACACCGCGGCCTTCGTCTGTGAGTCGCTGCGGTCCGGTATCAACACGGTGCACGTCGGCCAGGCGGAGGCGGGCCGGTCACTCGGCCTCACGTTCTCGCAGAATCTGCGGTTGATCGTGTTGCCGCAGGCATTCCGCGCGGTCACCGCCCCACTCGGCAGTGTGCTGATCGCCTTGACCAAGAACACGACGATCGCCTCGGTGATCGGCGTGGCGGAGGCGTCGCTGCTGATGAAGGAAATGATCGAGAACGAGGCCGCCATCTTCGTCGTCGGTGGCATCTTCGCGCTCGGCTTCGTGATCCTGACCCTGCCGATGGGGCTTCTCTTCGGATACCTGAGCAAGCGATTCGAGGTTGCACGATGAGCAATTCCGCCACCGTCCTCTACGACGCACCGGGCCCGAAGGCGAAGAACATCTATCGCCTGATCTCGGTCGTGGTCGCTGTCGCACTGCTGGGAATCGGCTACCTCGTCTACGCTGCGCTCGACGACAAAGGTCAGCTGACAGCGGCGAAATGGGATCCGTTCCTCGAATCGACGTCGTGGACGACGTATCTGATCCCCGGCATCCGCGGCACCCTCGTGGCGGCCGCCGTATCGATCCTGTTAGCACTGATCCTCGGCGCGATCCTCGGCATCGGACGCCTGTCGGACCACCGGCCGGTGCGATGGGTGGCCGGCGGGATCGTCGAATTGTTCCGCGCCATCCCCGTGCTGATCCTGATGATCTTCTCGTACCAGCTGTTCGCCGAGTACGAGGTCTTCAAGTCGAAATACCTTGCACTCGCCGCGGTCATCGTGGGCCTCACGCTGTACAACGGCTCGGTGATCGCCGAAATCGTCAGGGCAGGTATCAACTCGCTCCCCAAGGGGCAGAGCGAGGCCGCCATGGCACTGGGTATGCGCAAGGGCCAGGTCATGCGGACCATCCTGCTTCCGCAGGCCGTCACGGCGATGCTGCCCGCGATCATCTCGCAGATGGTGGTGGCGTTGAAGGACTCCGCGCTCGGTTACCTCATCGGCTACGTCGAAGTGGTGCGGTCCGGCCAGCAGCTCGGTGCGTTCTACGGCAACTACCTGCCCGCCCTGATCGTGGTGGCGATCATCATGATCATCCTCAACTACACGCTCACCGTGGTGGCGACCAAGGTGGAGAAGCGACTACGGGCCAGCAAGAAGGGCGGAGGCCCCGGGGGGGCCGTTCCTGAGCTTCCGGCGGTGTCGGTTCCGGGTATGGACATCACCGACAAGCGGTTGTGATCTGACGCGGGTGTGACGTGACACTGCGGTCGGACGCGAACTCTGTTCCCGTCCGACCGCAGTGTTGTCGTCTCGTCAGTGTTGTCGTCTCGTCAGTGTTGTCGTCTCGTCAGTGTTGTCGACGTCTCGTCAGTGTTGTTGTCGTCTCGGGTCAGGTCTCGTCGAACAGGCCGTCGGTTTCCGCACCGGCGCGATCGAGTTGTTCCTTGACCACCTCGAACGCCAGGCCCTGGGGAAAACCGCGGCGCGCGAGCATCGACACCAGCCGGCGGACCGCCCGGTCCCGATCGTCCGCGGGCACCGTCCGCAGTTTCTTCGCGACCAGTTCGGTGGCTCGCGCTCGTTCGTCTTCGCTGTCGATCTGAGCGAGCGCCTCGGTGGCGTCTTCCTGACCGATGCCCTTGCGGCGCAGTTCCAGTGCGAGCGCACGTTTCCCCTTGCCGGAGTACGTGTGCCGCGAATGCACCCACTGCTGGGCGAAGTCGGCGTCGTTGACGAGTCCGACCTCGGTGAGGCGATCCAGCACACGCTCAGCGATCTCGGCCGAGTAGCCCTTCTTCGCCAGACGCTCCGATAACTCCGCTCGACTCCGGGCACGGTCCGTCAAGAGACGCAGGCACAAATCCTTGGCCTGCGTCTCCGTTCCACCTTCGCCCGTCGGACGCACGGCGGCGCCTTAGAATTCGACCGGGGCGGCGTCATCCGTAGCAGCAGTGACGTCGGCGCCGATTCCGAGCTTTTCCTTGATCTTCTTCTCGATCTCGTCCCGGATGTCGGTGTTCTCCAACAGGAACTTGCGGGCGTTCTCCTTGCCCTGTCCCAGCTGGTCGCCTTCGTAGGTGTACCAGGAGCCCGACTTGCGGATGAACCCGTGTTCGACACCCATGTCGATCAGCGAGCCTTCCTTGCTGATTCCCAGTCCGTAGAGGATGTCGAACTCGGCCTGCTTGAACGGCGGCGCGACCTTGTTCTTGACCACCTTGACGCGGGTACGGTTACCCACTGCGTCGGTGCCGTCCTTCAGGGTCTCGATCCGCCGCACGTCGAGGCGCACCGACGAGTAGAACTTCAATGCCTTACCACCGGTGGTGGTTTCGGGGGAACCGAACATGACGCCGATCTTCTCGCGCAGCTGGTTGATGAAGATCGCGGTGGTGCCGGAATTGCTGAGCGCACCGGTCATCTTACGGAGCGCCTGGCTCATCAGACGGGCCTGCAGACCCACGTGGCTGTCGCCCATCTCACCCTCGATCTCGGCGCGCGGGACCAGAGCGGCCACGGAGTCGACCACGAGGATGTCGAGGGCGCCGGAGCGGATCAGCATGTCTGCGATCTCGAGCGCCTGCTCACCGGTGTCGGGCTGCGACACCAGCAGCGCATCGGTGTCGACGCCGAGCTTCTGGGCGTAGTCGGGGTCGAGCGCGTGCTCGGCGTCGATGAACGCGGCGATGCCGCCCGCCGCCTGTGCGTTGGCGACAGCGTGCAGAGCCACGGTGGTCTTACCCGAGGACTCCGGGCCGTAGATCTCGACGACACGGCCACGGGGCAGCCCGCCGATGCCGAGGGCGACGTCCAGCGCGATGGAGCCGGTCGGGATGACGGCGATGGGCTGACGGACACCTTCGCCCAGGCGCATCACCGAGCCCTTGCCGAAGTTCTTGTCGATCTGCGCCAGCGCGAGGTCGAGCGCCTTGTCTCGATCGTGTGCCTGTGGTGCCATCGTCGTCCCCATTCCTCGAGTCTCATCAGTGATCTGCGGTCAGGTTAGATCCGGGTACCGACAAGAACCGTGACCACCGAACATCTCCAGCATAGGGGAACGTGTGTTCGATATGTGCGGTCGGTCCGTTCGACACGCCGGATTTCTACCGGCGCTGCGGCGGGACGTCGAACTCCACGCAGAGTTCACGCCACACCTCGCGGGGTTCCCGGCCGTCCTCGATGGCTTCGGCGGCGGTCTTGCCCCCGAGACTGAGCAGCACGTGGTCGACGAGTAGTGCGTCGCCGCGCATCTGCCCGAACTCTTCGCGGACGAGTTGGTGAAATTCGGTCAGTCGCACACATCCACGCTAGCCGAACCTCGCGCCGCCCTCTTACCGCAGCGCGTCGCGGCACACCGCCACCGGATCGGCGACGTCCGCGATGCTCCGCGCGGCCCGCCGCGCGGCGTCCGTGTGGGCACCGTTCGAGAGCACCTGTTCGACCGCCGCGCGGAGTGCTTCGGCGCTCGGGGGACGCACCACGACGGCGCTCCCCTGCCGCGCGGCCCGGT
The DNA here is from genome assembly GCF_058628105.1 of Rhodococcus sp. G6(2025). Classification (NCBI taxonomy): domain Bacteria; kingdom Bacillati; phylum Actinomycetota; class Actinomycetes; order Mycobacteriales; family Nocardiaceae; genus Rhodococcus; species Rhodococcus sp. G6(2025). Next base: position 3,386,891 of record NZ_CP179750.1, on the reverse strand, counting down.
TCGCGAGCTCCCACTGATCGCCGCCGCCGGGAACCACCACCGCCGGAACCCCTGCGAGCAGGGCCTTCGCCAGCATTCCGTGTCCGCCACCGCAGACGACGGCCGAGGCCTCGCGCAACATCGCGTCCTGACGGCCGAGACCTGCCCTCGCCCAGGGCGGAACCGTGGCCGGCGATCCGTCCAGTATCGACGCGATCACACGGACACCGGCCCCGTCGAGCCCCGCCAGCGTCGTCTCGAGCATGCCCTCCGCGCCGGTGAACGCGGTCGACGGAGCCACCATGATCAGGGGATCTGTGCCGTCCGGCGCCTCGATCACCTCGTTCGTCGGTTCCCACAGCAGCGGTCCGACCACGTGCGCCTCGGCGGGCCAGTCCGGCCTCGGCACCTCGAGCGCGGGGAGCGTCGCGATCAGCCGGCGCACCGGTCCCGGGTCCTTCGCAGGCAGTCCGACACCGACCCTGGCCTCGGAGCGTTGCCGCACACCCTGCCGGATCGACCGCGCCGTCGCGGTGCGCATGAGCGTGTCACGGAGCCTGCCCCGAATTCCCACGCCCGGAGCCAATCCACTTCCGATGGGCGGCAACCCCTTGGACGCGGCGTACAGCGGATGCGGGGACAGCTCGACCCACGGGATCCCCAGCCGCTCCGCGGCCATACCCCCGCCGGCGGTGAGGATGTCCGAGACGACGAGGTCGGGTCCCATCGCGCGCAGGTCGGGGAGCAACTCGGTGGAGATGTGCGCGGCGCGGGCGTGAATGCGCGCTCCCGCATCGAGGTCGTCGTCCGTCGGGCGGGGCGCGAGACCTTTCAGCAACTCGGCAGGCACACCGGCCGCCCGTGCGGACTCGACCCACCGTGAGCCTGTGAACAGGACGGGATCGTCTCCGGCCTCGATGAAAGCGAGGCACAATGCAAGGGCGGGAAAGGCATGTCCGGGATCAGGCCCGGCGACCACGGCGACTCGCACGAACCACAGGGTGTCACACGGCCGGCGTCACCGTTTCTCGAACACTGCTTCGGCGGCACCGCGAGCCCGGGCACGGTCGGCGGGCACGAGTCCGATCCGGGTGCGCCGGTCGAGCAGGTCGTCGACGTCGAGTGCCCCCTCGTGGGTCACCGCGAACTCGAACTCGGCGCGGCTCACGTCGACACCCTCGGCGATCGGCGCCAGCAGTTCGGGGTCGGCGGCGGCGATCAGCGTCGCCTCCGTTCCGTAGCGGGCGAGCAGCGCCGGTGGGACCGAGACCTTCCGCAGCGCTTCGGGTGTCGCGGCACCGACGAGCGGCAGGGCCCGTGTCCGGCACGGGCCCGCGTCCAGTCCTGCCACCTCGACCGCGGCGTCGACGGCATCCTCCGCCATCTTGCGGTAGGTGGTCAGCTTGCCGCCGACCACACTGACGAGACCCGTGTCCGAGCGCAGGATGGCGTGGTTGCGCGAGAGGTCCGCGGTGGATCCGTCCCCGGTGTCGAGGAGCGGTCGCAGTCCGGCGAAGGTCCCCAGGACGTCCGAGCGCTGCAACGGAACCTCGAGCGCGGTGTTGACCGTGTCGAGAAGGAAGTCGATCTCCTGCTCCGACGCCACCGGAACGTCCGGAACAGGTCCCGGCGCGGCCTCGTCGGTCAAGCCGAGGTACACGCGGCCGAGCTGTGCGGGCAGCGCGAAGACGAAGCGATTGGTCTCACCGGGGATCGGAACCGTGAGCGCCGCGGTCGGGTTCCCGAGCCGCTCGGCCGGGAGCACCAGATGCGTGCCGCGACTGGGCCGCAACGTGATCGCGGGATCGATCTCACCCGACCACACGCCCGCCGCGTTGACCACGGCGCGCGCCCTGATCGATTGTTCCGAGCCGGTCAGCTCGTCGCGCAGGGTCGCGGACGTCCCGGTGACGTCGTACGCGCCCGTCCGGGTGAGCACCTTCGCACCGTGGAGCGCGGCGGTGCGCGCGAGGGACACCACGAGTCTGGCGTCGTCGATGAGCTGGCCGTCGTATGCCATCAGGCCGCCGCGCAGGCCTTCCCGCCGAACCGCGGGGGCGAGTTCGACCACCCGGTCGGCCCGGACCGTCCGTGATCGCGGCAGGACCGACGACGGTGTGCGAGCACTTGCACGCAGCAGGTCGCCGGCCAGGAATCCCGTGCGGACGAGGGACTTGCCGAACAGCGTCGTCGAATCGAGGACGGGCACGAGCTGCGGGAGAGCCCGGACGAGGTGGGGCGCGGTGCGGGTCATGAGGATTCCGCGTTCGACCGCGCTCTCGCGAGCGATACCGACGTTGCCCGATGCCAGGTACCGCAGCCCGCCGTGGGCGAGTTTCGAACTCCACCGGCTGGTCCCGAACGCGAGGTCCCGCTTCTCCACGAGCACGACGTCGAGGCCGCGTGACGCCGCGTCGAGCGCGACACCGACGCCGGTCACTCCGCCGCCGATCACCAGCACGTCGACGACGGCACCGTCCGACAGCTGGTCGAGTTCGCGCGTTCTTCGCGTGGCGTTCAGAGCCGACGAGCGGCTCACGGGCGGCGTGTTCGGGTGGTTCACCGGTCTCCTCGATCTGTCGGGTGGGTGTCGGCGGCGTCCGGTGCCAGATAGGCGCCGACAGCGTGCCGGAGTTGCTCCGTCAGGGCGTCGCCGGGAAGTTCCTCGGCCACCATCACGGCCGACTGGACGGCGGACTGTGCGATGAGCAGCACCATCGTGGCGATCTGACGGCTGTCCCCCGCGCGGATCGAGCCTTGGTCCTGACCCGTCGACACCGCGAACGCGACCTGGTCGATGATCGCCCGCTGGCTCGTACCGAGCCGCTCGAGGACGTAGGTGGTGAACAGTTCCTGATCCGACCGCAGGATCTTCACGAACAGCGGATGGTCGCGAACCTCGGTGGACACGTGGACCACGGCGTCGACCAGCTGGCGGTGGACCGATTCCTCGGCGGAGAATTCGGGCATCACCGCAGCGATCTCACGGGTCATGAGATCGGCGACCACAGCCCTGGTGTCCGACCAGCGGCGATAGACGGTCGGCCTGCTGACGCCGGCGCGCCGGGCGACCTCCGCCAGCGTGGTGCGGCGCAGTCCGAAATCGAGGATGCACGAGCGTGCGGCGTCGAGAATGGAGTCCTCGACGCTCGCGGAGGTGTCGTCACGCGGCGAAGAATTACGAATAGACATTGTGTGTAACACCGTAACGCATGAATCCCCCGCCGGCACCGAACCGGCACTCGAATCACACACGCAGGGCGTTCGCTGCCCCACCTCCCCGACGTCGGGGATTCGCGGGGCGCAGGTGCGACCGGGCGGTGAGGCGGCAGGAAGGGCCGACGCGTCGGACAAAGGCCGAGGTAACCACTCACTGATTCGGGAAATTTTATTGTTCCGTCCGAGTCCGATTCCAGACCGGCAGTGCCAGGGGCACCGGCACGATCGTGCTCGCTCGCGGATTCAGCCGAAGTAATAGAGCTCGAATCCCACGGCGCGCTCGGCGGCGAATCCCGGTCGCGGCCCGGTCACCATCTCGACCTGTGCCCTCGCCTGCCGCCCCACCGGTACGTCGCTCAGCGCCTCGAGGTAGCGGACGTGCTCGGCGAGCGAGAGCACCGCCCGATCCACCGTGTGAGTGACGTCCACCGCGTGCGTGGGTGTCATCGTGTTGACGGCGACCCAGCGGACACCGCGCCACGGCGGCAGCCCCGACTCCCCCAGCTCGGGAAAGATCCACTCGTTCGCGGCATCCGCGGTGGCGTCGAGAACGGAACGGCCGAGTGCGCGGTGGTCCGCACTGTTCAGCTGCCCGGGCCCCCAGGTGTCCGCGAAGTTGGCCGTCACCACGAGATCCGGGCGATGACGACGGATCGCCGTCGCGAGATCGCGGCGGAGTGCGAGACTCTCCACGAGAGTGCCGTCGGGGTACCCGAGGAACTCGACGTCGGTCACTCCCACCACGGCCGCGGAACGTCGCTCCTCCGCCTCCCGCAGCGGGCCCGACTCCGTGGGGTGCAGGCCCGCGATCCCCGCCTCCCCGCTGGTGGCGAGCACGTAGCGGATGTCCTTGCCCTGCTCGGTCCAGCGCGCTACAGCCGCCGCTGCGCCGTATTCGATGTCGTCGGGGTGCGCGACGACGACGAGCCCACGATGCCAGTCCTCGGGTACCGGTTCCATGGGTAGAGCATGCCTGTCAGCTCCGCGTGATGTCCGATTTCTCGCCCGATCCGGACATCGCCTTGATCAACAGGTACACGCCGAACACCACGGCGCTGACCACGAGAATCCAGAACAGACCCTTGACGAGGGCACCGACGACCGCCAATGCAATCCAGATCGCCGCGACCGCCAGAACAATCTTCCAGAACATGATTTCCTCCACTCACGTCTCCCCGATCGATTTCTGCGCCCGACATCTGGTCGACCCCACTTATCGGGTACGCACACCAGCGTGGCACGGCGGAGCGGGTAAATCACCAGGTCAGCGTAAAGATCAGGGAAAGATCAGGGTTCTCCCCCACACGATGTCCCATAAGTCAGAAGTCCTCGGTCGGGTCGATCGACGACATCAGCGGTAGCGGCGAACGATGTCGTCGATCTCGCCGAGAGCCGCCGCGAGGCCGGCGAGCTTTTCCGTCGCCGACACCAGTTCAGCACGCTCGTACGCCAGTTCGCCGACGGCACTCGTCGTTCCGGGAACGGCGACCTCAGCGGCCGCGGCCACCAGTTCTTCGAACTGGTCGACGCCGTCGTCGAGTTGCGCGGCGGCGGAGGCGATCGCCCGGTCAAGCGGTGCGGCCGCGGCCCGGCTCCCCCGCGCGGCGTCCTCCATGGACGTGATGTCGAGGGCGACCGCCTGGAGGGCTGCGGCCGCCGAGCGGGCCGTGGAATGGGTGTCCTCGATGTCCTCGCCGCTGATGCTCCCGGACCGGGACAGCACGCCGAGGATGCCGTGCAGTGCCCGTTCGCTGTGCACGAGTCGCTCCATCGGTTCCCGGGCGGCCGAGGAGGGCCCCGGAAGCACCCGACGGGCAGGCAGGCCCGGTGGCAACGTCACGGCGTCGAGCTTGCGGTAACGGCTGACTGCCAGCACCGCGGGGACCGCGAACACGACTGCGCCGCCACCAGCCATCAGCATCGACCACTCCGGTGCCGCCATCAGGGCGAGACCCGCGGCGCCGGTGGCCGAGGATCCGGACACGATGCCGTAGCGCTTCGCGCGGCGCCGGGCGCGCCGCTTCTTCCGCAGCAGCCGTTCCCGGGGGTCACGCCACCTCTGCGCCGCGTCCGCGACGGACTCACCGGCGTCGCGCAGCGCGCCCTGGATCCCCGCGAGCCCGGACACGACAGTGGCCGACCGGACTGCGCGTCCAGGTCGGCCACGTCGGGTGGAACTCATGCGAATACTGTTCGGCTACTGTGCGGCGCCGGTCTGGCCCGCTGCCGGCGGCTGCTTGTCGAGGTTCGGGCTGGCGGGGGTCGCCGGAGCGTTGGCGGCACCGCCGGACGGCAGGGCGTCGCCCTTCATCGAGGCCCGGATCTGCTCGAGCCTGCTGTGTCCGGCCATCTGGATGCTCGCCTGCTGGACTTCCATCATGCGGCCCGATACCGAGTTCTGTGCCAGCTCCGCGGAACCGAGGGCGTCGGCGTAGCGGCGCTCGATCTTGTCGCGCACGGCGTCGAGGCTGGGCGTGTTGCCCGGAGCCGAGAGGGTGCTGTCCATCGAGCGCAGCGACTCGCTGACGCGTTCCTGCATCTTGGCCTGCTCCAGCTGGCTGAGCAGCTTGGTGCGCTCCGCGACCTTGGCCTGCAAAGCCATCGCGTTCTGCTCCACGGCCTTCTTCGCCTGTGCGGCGGCCTGCAGGGACTGGTCGTGCAGCGCCTTCAGGTCCTCGACCCCCTGCTCGGCGGTGACGAGCTGGGCGGCGAACGCCTCGGCGGCGTTGGTGTACTGGATGGCCTTCTCGGTGTCGCCCGCGGTCTGGGCCTGGTCGGCCAGGTTGACGGCCTGACGGGCGTTGGCGTTGAGCTTCTCCACCTCGTCGAGCTGGCGGCTGAGCTTCATCTCGAGCTGGCGCTGGTTGCCGATGACAGACGCGGCCTGCTGCGACAGAGCCTGGTGCTGACGCTGCGCATCCTCGATCGCCTGCTGAATCTGAACCTTGGGGTCAGCCTTCTCATCGATCTTGGAATTGAAGAGCGCCATCAGGTACTTCCATCCCTTGACGAAAGGATTAGCCATGGGTTGATCCTGCCTCCATCTGTTGCGCCGCGCGATGCGCGACCCGATACGCGACCGTCACGCACCGGAACAAGGGCTGCGCCCCGACTGCCTGTCTGACCAACCGCCCACGAGATCGGCGGTCAACTGAAATCTATCGGTTCGGCACGGGTGTTGCTACGCGGCGGCCAGCGCCTGCGCGGGCGCGGGGATGACCACCCGGGTGTCGCGGGCGATGGTCGTCGAACCCGGTCGTGCGCTCGCGGCGGGAGCCTCGGCGGGCGCGGATTCGACCGCATGCCGCTCGGTGTCCGCACGCTTGGCCGAAGAACCGTCGGACAGCGATTCGCTGACGTCGACGAGCACATCGGAGAGTGGAACCTCCAGCGCGTCGCAGATCGCCGCCAGGAGCTCACTCGAGGCTTCCTTGCGCCCTCGTTCGACCTCGGACAAGTACCCGAGGCTCACACGAGCACTGTTGGAGACCTCACGCAGGGTCCGGCTCTGCGAAACGCGCGTACGCCGAAGACTGTCACCGATTGCCTCACGCAATAGCAGCGCCATCTCGCTCCTCCTTCATCCGTCACCTGTCTCGCCTATCTCAACGCGCGAACAGGACCGATTGGTTCCCGACCTTAGCCTGCGGATGTTTCCTGCACACGATCGAGGAGTCCCGACACGGCGGCGGAAACCGCAGATTTGCGAATCTGCCACCGGTCACCGGTCAATCCGAGCTCGCGGACGGCCGAGCCGGACGCCCCGGAAATGCTCAGGAACACGGTGCCGACCGGGTGTCCGTCCTGCATGTCGGGGCCGGCGACACCGGTCAGGCCGACGCCCCAGTCGGCGCCGCAGCGGGCGCGTGCCCCCTCCGCGAGTGCGCGTGCCGTGGACGCCGCCACGGGCCCGTCCGCCGCCAGTCGGGTGGGATCGACCCCGGCGAGGGTGGCCTTCAAGTCGGTGGCGTAGACGACGAGCCCGCCGCGGAGGACGTTGCTGGCGCCGGGCACTCCCGCGATCGTCGCGGTGAGCAGTCCCGCGGTGAGCGATTCCGCGGTGGCCACCGTCTCACCGCGGGCGGTGAGCACGGCGACCAGGTCACCGGCCCGCGTGCCGTCCACCAGCGGGTCGGTCACGCCCCGGTGCTCGCGTTCGCCTCGACCTTGTGCACCCCGGCCCGCAGACGGACGGCCTGCACGACGTAGTCCAGCCCGGTCACCACCGTCAGCAACACGGCAGCACCCATGAGAATCCAGCCGGCGACCTCGAACCCTTCGGGCAGCGGCAGCAGGTAATAGCCGATCGCGATCGTCTGCACGAGAGTCTTGAGCTTGCCTCCCCTGCCTGCCGGAATGACGGCATGGCGCAGGACCGCGAACCGAAGCAGCGTGATGCCCAGTTCCCGGACGGCGATCACCGCCGTCACCCACCAGGGCAGGTCTCCGAGAATCGACAGGCCCACGAGGGCCGCTCCGATCAGCGCCTTGTCCGCGATGGGATCGGCGAGCTTGCCGAAATCGGTGACGAGGCCGTACTTGCGGGCGAGTTGCCCGTCGATCCGGTCGGTGATGGCCGCGACCGCGAACACACCGGTGGCGATCAGGCGCCACGTCGTCGAGTGTCCGTCGCCGACGAACAGCACAACCAAGAAGACCGGGACCAGCAGGATCCGGAGAATCGTCAGGATGTTCGCGATGTTCAGAAGCGGTACGGTCGTCTCACTCGCGGGTTCCACCGACGGATCCGGGGCCGCCGGTTTGTCGGCGGCCGTCCTACCCTCGCGCTGCGTGCTCATCGCAGCACCGCAGCGTCGAACTGCACCCCGGGACGCAGCGGGGAGTGGGGAGGATTCGTAGGTCGTACCGGCACGTGCCTAAGAATATCGGTACGGCCGTTGGCTAATGTTCACGACATGACTTCTCGGACGCCGGACACCGCCGACAATCAGCTGATCGTGCGGCGAGCACGAACCTCCGACGTACCCGAGATCAAGCGCCTGATCGACATCTACTCCGGCAAGATCCTGCTCGAGAAGAACCTCGTGACCCTGTACGAATCCGTCCAGGAGTTCTGGGTGGCCGAACGCGACGGCAACGTGATCGGTTGTGGCGCAATGCACGTGCTGTGGGCCGACCTCGGCGAGGTACGCACGATCGCGGTCGATCCGTCGGCCAAGGGCCAGGGTGCGGGACACCACGTGGTGGCCAAGTTGATCGAGGTCGCGCGGGAACTCGAACTCGAGCGGCTCTTCGTTCTCACGTTCGAGGTCGACTTCTTCGGCAAGCACGGATTCGTCGAAATCGACGGCACACCCGTGACCGCCGAGGTCTACGCCGAGATGTGCCGCTCGTACGACACCGGTGTCGCCGAATTCCTCGATCTGAGCTACGTCAAGCCGAACACCCTCGGCAATACCCGAATGCTTCTCACCCTCTGAAATCCCAGTGCGTGAGACAGAAGTGCCCTGATCCCATTTTTGTTCGACGAACCCGTCCCGAGAGAGCGAGAACATGTCCCTGTTCGTAGTGGAGTACACATATTCGGCCGACACCGTCGCAGGACGCGACGAGCATCGCCCCGCCCACCGCGAGTGGCTCGGTGAGCTCGCCGAGCGGAAGACCGTCGTGTCGTCCGGCCCGTTCGCCGACGGCAGCGGCGCATTCATCATCGTCGACGCCGCCGACGCGGAGACTGTGGAACTGCTCTTCACCCACGACCCGTTCGCCCGCAACGGACTCGTGGCGGACTCGCGGATCGTGGAATGGGTTCCGGTACTCGGCGAATTCAGTTCCTGACTCGCCGAGCACCGGACACCTCGAGTACGACGCCCGGCGGAACTACTGCGCCGGCGTCGTGTTCCGCGTCTTGAGAAGGCTGGCGACGGTGGTCACTGCCAGCACACCGATGATCACGGCGAGCGAGAACACCGTGGACACCTCCGGTACGGCCACGTGCTCGCCGCCGTTGATGAAGCCCAGCGTGTTCTCGTGCAGGGCGTGCAGCACGAGTTTGACGCCGATGAACGCGAGAATGATCGACAGGCCGTACGACAGGTACACCAGGCGGTCCAGCAGGCCGCCGATGAGGAAGTACAGCTGACGCAGACCCATCAACGCGAACGCGTTGGCCGTGAAGACCAGGTACGGCTCCTGGGTGAGCCCGTAGATCGCGGGAATCGAGTCGAGCGCGAACAGCACGTCGGTGAATCCGATGGCGACCAGCGCGAGCAGTAGCGGCGTCACGACGCGCTTGCCGTTGATCCGCGTGACGAGCTTGTCGCCGTCGTAGGTGTCCGTGGTGGGGAGGATCTTCTTCGCGACGGCGACGATCTTGCTGTCGCGCTCCTCCTCCACCTCTTTCTCGTGCCCGTGATCACGCACCAGCGTGTACGCGGTGTAGATGAGGAACGCACCGAACAGGTAGAACACCCAGCTGTAGGCGTTGATCGCCGCGGCACCGACGCCGATGAAGATGCCGCGCATCACCAGCGCCATCACGATGCCGATCAGCAGTACCTTCTGCTGGTATTCCCGCGGCACCGCGAATGTTCCCATGATGATGACGAACACGAAGAGGTTGTCGACCGACAACGCCTTCTCGGTGACGTAACCGGCGAAATACTCGCCGCCGTACTGACTTCCCCACAACCACATCACGACCAGGCCGAACAGGATCGCGATACCGATGTAGACCGACGACCAGAACGCCGACTCACGGAACGTGGGGGCGTGCGGTGTGCGCACGTGCGCGAAGAAGTCGAAGACGAACAGTCCGAGAATCACCACACAGGTGATGACCCAGACCAGCGGTGACACATGCATGAACACAGACCTCCGGTAGACCTAGCGGGTACCGGAGGTCTCTCCCGCCGCCGGAATCTTGTGTCCGAGCGACTGACAGCCCCGGATCGGCAACGGTGCCGATCGTGTTGACGATGCTGTCACAGAGGTGGGGATACTCCCCTCCAATTCGGTGACCATTCAACCACACTGCGCGAGAATCGCCCATTTCGGACACGCGCACCGCGCCCTACTCCTGATCGGACGGCGCCTCGTTCGGATCGCCGCCGCGGATCGACCACAACAGACCGTCGAGTTCCTCGGGCTTGATGAGCACGTCACGGGCTTTCGAGCCCTCACTGGGGCCCACCACTCCCCTGGTCTCCATCAGGTCCATCAGGCGGCCGGCCTTGGCGAAACCGACACGCAGCTTGCGCTGCAGCATCGACGTGGACCCGAACTGGCTGGAGACGACGAGTTCCACCGCCTGCAGCAGCACGTCCATGTCGTCGCCGATGTCGGGATCGACATCCTTCTTCTCCCCGACCTTGGCGGCGGTGACGCCGTCGGTGTACTCCGGCTCCGCCTGGTTCTTGCTGAAATCGACGACCGCGGAGATCTCTTCGTCGGTGATGAACGCGCCCTGCAGGCGGGTCGGCTTACCTGCGCCCATCGGCAGGAACAGCCCGTCACCCATACCGATCAGCTTCTCGGCGCCGGGCTGGTCCAGGATGACCCGGGAGTCGGTCAGGGACGAGGTCGCGAAGGCGAGTCGTGACGGCACATTGGTCTTGATCAGACCGGTCACGACGTCCACCGACGGCCTCTGTGTGGCCAGCACGAGGTGGATACCGGCGGCGCGCGCCTTCTGGGTGATCCGCACGATCGCGTCCTCGACGTCGCGCGGCGCGGTCATCATGAGGTCCGCGAGTTCGTCGACGATGGCGAGGATGTACGGATACGGCCGGTAGACCCGTTCGCTGCCGAGCGGCGCGGTGATCTCACCCGACTTCACCTTGGAGTTGAAGTCGTCGATGTGGCGGACCCGGTTGGCCTGCATGTCCTGGTAGCGCTGTTCCATCTCCTCCACCAGCCAGGCCAGCGCGGCCGCGGCCTTCTTCGGCTGGGTGATGATGGGCGTGATGAGGTGCGGTATGCCCTCGTAGGGCGTCAACTCCACCATCTTGGGGTCGATGAGGATCATCCGCACTTCGTCGGGTGTCGCACGGGACAGCAGCGACACCAGCATCGAGTTCACGAAGCTCGACTTACCGGAACCCGTGGAACCGGCCACGAGCAGGTGCGGCATCTTCGCGAGGTTGGCGCTGACGAAGTTGCCCTCGATGTCCTTGCCGAGACCGATCACCAGCGGGTGGTGGTCCTTGCGGGTGCTCGGGGCGGTGAGCACGTCGGCGAGGCGCACCATCTCGCGGTCGGAGTTGGGGACCTCGATGCCGACCGCGGACTTGCCGGGGATCGGCGCGAGCAGGCGCACGTTGTCGGTGGCGACGGCGTACGCGATGTTGCGGGCGAGCGCGGTGATCTTCTCGACCTTCACACCCGGTCCGAGCTCCACCTCGTAGCGGGTGACGGTCGGGCCGCGGGTGAATCCGGTGACGGCCGCATCGATCTTGAACTGCTCGAGGACCTCGGTGATCGCCTCGATCATCGCGTCGTTGGCGGAACTGCGCTTCTTCGGCGGATCGCCCTCGATGAGCAGCGACGTCGGGGGCAGCGTGTAATCGCCCTCGACCACCCGGTCGGTCACGAACTTGTCGACGTCGGGCAGCGGCTCCGGTTCGGGCTCCGGCTTGGGGGCGACGACCGGCTTGGCCTTGGCACGCGCCGGTTTCGGCGCCGGCGCAGGCGCCGGGACGGGTTCCGTGGCGGGCTCGGTCTCCCACAGCCCGAGCACCTCCGTCTTCGCGGTATCGCTGACGTCGTACTCGTCGGTGGGGTAGTTGTCGGCCGGGGCACCCCGGCCCCCGGTCTTGTAGTCGTCGACCGGGTAGCCGTCGGCGTCGAAGAGCGTGGGGTCGTATTCGCCGTCTTCGTAGTACTCGCTGTCGTAGTCGGCGTAGTGGTCGCGGCCGAACGACGTGCCGAAGTACGACTGCAGCTTGCCGGGCACCTCGCGGACCGTGGTTCCGGTCAGCAACAGGACACCGAACAGTGCCGCCATCAGCAGTAGCGGAGCGGCGAGCCACACGGTCAGGCCGTCCGTCAGTGGGCCTCCCGCCGCGTACCCGACGAAACCGGCGCCGCGGGCCCTGCCCTCGGCGTCGGTGGGCGAACCGGTCGCGATGTGCCAGAGCCCGAGAGCGGGCAGACCGACCAGCAGCGACCCCAGGACCAGTCTCGGCCGGATCTCGGGTTTCGGCTCGGTCCGCATCAGGATCACCGCGACGGCGACGCCGATCAGGGGCAGGACCCCGGACGCCCCACCAAACACGGCACGGACTCCGGTCTCGATCCACTCGCCCACCGGACCGCCCGCGGAGAACCAGATTCCGCCGGCGACCACGACGCTGATCGCGATCAATCCGAGCGCGATGCCGTCGCGCCGGTGGCCCTGTTCGATCTCGGCAGCCTTGCCGACCGTGCGGGTGGTGGCCCCGACGCCCTTGGCCATCAGCGACCAGCCGGCACCGATCCCCCTGCCCACCGACTTGAGGGGACCGGACGTGGACGGCTTCTTCGCGGCGGGCCTCCGGGCGCCGCCGCGGGAGCCGCCACCCCGCGGCGAGGTGGGTTTGCGCGGAGTGCTGACCGTCCGGGTCGTGCGGGACTTCGGCTTGGACGTGGTCGAGCCGCCTCGCACGCCCGTCCTCGCCGTGGACGTCGTCGTGCTCGAACCGCGGGCGCTCGCCTTACCTGCCATGGCTCCCAGATTAGTCGCTACGGCACCTTCCGGACCATCCGCAACACCCGTAACACAGGGACACCTGCGGCGAAATGCCCTCAGAACCCTCGGTCGAGGGAGGTCACGGCCTCGATGTCGGCAGTCTCACCATCGGCCTCGATCCGTACCTGATCCCGGCCGAACGCGTGCAGGGCGAGTTCCGACGGTTCACCGCGCAGGATCACCCGGCCGGCGCCGGCCTTGCGCACGGTGGCCTGCTCTCCGGACGGCCGCTCGAGCACCACCGTCACCGGGGAGTGCCGGTAGCCGAGCTTTCCGACCTTGCGGGCGAGACCCCACAGCGCGTCCTGGCGCTTGTCCGGCAGGACCCGCGGTTCCCATCCGTCGTGGGCGCGGCGCACGTCCTCGTGATGGACGAACATCTCCCCCAGGTTCACCTGCGCGTCCACCCAGTACATCGGCGACCACATCGGCGGACCCGACCGGACCTCGTCCAGCAGGCGGCTCCACGGACGTTTCGCCGTCTCGTTCTGGACGTGTTCCGTGTAGCCGGCGAGCCGACCCACGACGATGCCGGGGGCAGCGTCGAGGCGTCGTTCGCGCACGATCAGGTGGGCAGCCAGGTCCCGGTTGGTCCACGTCCCGCAGAGGGTCGGGGCGTCGGGACCGAATTCGGCCATCGAGTCGACGAGGGCGAGGCGTTCATCTCGGGCGAAGGTCACCCGACCGAATCTACCTGCCGGAGAACTACTTGCCCTCGGCCGACGGCACCGCGATGACGGTCGGGACGATCATCGGCCGGCGACGGTACTTGTCCGCCACCCATTTGCCGACGACGCGCCGGATCGCCTGGGCGATGCGGTGAGCGTCGTTGATGCCCTCGGTGGCCAATCGCAGGAGTTCCGCCTCGACCAGCTGAGCCGCATCCTTGAGGGCCGTGGGGTCGTCGGAGAATCCGCGCCCGGACACCTCGGGGGTGCTGACCGCACGACCCGTGTGGTCGTCGATGACGACGTTGATGGCGATGAATCCACCCTCACCGAGGACCAGCCGGTCCGACAGCGTGGAGTCGCCGACGTCACCGACGGACAGTCCGTCGACGTAGACGTGCCCGACGGGAACCTGCCCGACGATCTCGGCGAGACCGTCGACCATGTCGACCACCACGCCGTCCTCGGCGAGCACGATCCGGTCCTCCGGCACGCCGGTGGCCTTCGCGAGGGCGGCGTTGGCGCGCAGGTGACGCCATTCGCCGTGAACCGGCATGGCGTTGGTGGGCCGGACCGCGTTGTACAGGTACAGGAGCTCGCCCGCCGACGCGTGACCGGAGACGTGCACCTTCGCGCTCTGCTGGGTGACGACGGTGGCGCCGCGCTTGGCGAGTCCGTTGACGACGGCGAACACGGAGTTCTCGTTGCCCGGGATCAGCGAGGACGCCAGCACGACGAGATCGTTCGCCCGGATGTTGATCTGCCGGTGCTCACCGCGGGCCATCCGCGACAACGCCGACAGCGGTTCACCCTGCGAGCCGGTGGAGATGAGAACGAGCCGATCGTCGGGCAAGTTGGCCGCGGTGTCGATGTCGACCACCAGGCCGTCCGGCACGGTCAGGTATCCGAGATCCTGCGCGATCTGCATGTTGCGGACCATCGACCGGCCCACGAACGCGACCCGCCGGTTGTACCGGTGGGCGACGTCGACCACCTGCTGGATGCGGTGTACGTGGCTGGCGAAGGAGGCCACGATCACGCGCTGTTTAGCCTTGCCGATGACGTTGTCGAGCACTCCCCCGATCTCACGTTCGGGGGTGACGAAGCCTGGCACCTCGGCGTTGGTGGAGTCGACGAGGAACAGGTCGACACCCTCGTCCCCGAGCCGAGAGAAGCCGGCGAGGTCGGTGAGCCTGCCGTCGAGCGGCAGCTGGTCGAGCTTGATGTCACCGGTGTGCAGCACGACTCCGGCGTCGGTCCGGATCGCGACGGCGATGGCGTCGGGGATCGAGTGGTTGACGGCGAAGTACTCACACTCGAACGGACCGTGATCGGTGCGCTGCCCCTCGACGACCTCGACGAGGTTGGGGCGCTGGCGGTGCTCACGGCACTTGGCCGCGACGAGCGCCAGCGTGAACCGCGAACCCACCACGGGCAGATCCGGCCGCAGGCGCAGCAGGAACGGGATGGCGCCGATGTGGTCCTCGTGGCCGTGCGTGAGGACCACGGCCTCGACGTCGTCCATCCGGTCCTCGATGTGCCGGAAGTCCGGGAGGATCAGGTCGACACCCGGCTGCTGGTCTTCCGGGAACAACACACCGCAGTCGACGATGAGCAGCTTGCCCTGGTGCTCGAAGACGGTCATGTTGCGACCGATCTCGCCGATACCGCCGAGCGCCACCACCCGCAGACCCTTGAACGGAGCCTTCGGCGGTGCACCGAGCCGGGCTGTCGGATCGACCGACGCCGGCCGCGTGTCCTGACGCTTGTTGCCGCCGCCGCGCCTGCCGGAGCGGGACGACGACTTGTTGGCGGCGCCGCCCTTCGTGGAGGAGGTCTTCACGGGCGCGGACTTGGCCTGCTCCGACTTCGGAGCCGACGGCTGGTCGGCGACGACGGGCGCCGACTTCGGCGGCTCGGCGACAACCGGCGGCTCGGCGACAACCGGAGGCTCGGTGGCCGGGGGCGCCGACTTCGGCGGCTCGCTTGCGGTGGGGGAAGGGGGACCGGCCTGGCGGCTGGCACTGCGACGACGAGGCGGTCGGGTCACGCGAGCACCCCCGCAGCGTGCAGATCGGCGGCCAACAGGTCGAGCTGATCGTGGGTGGGTGCCACCTGCGGCAACCGGGGTTCGCCGACGTCCAGGCCGATCAGGCGCAGACCCGCCTTCGACGCGCTGACGCCGCCGAGACGCGCCACCGAGCGGATGACCGGGATCAGGCTGAGGTTGATCGCGCGGGCGCGGGCGATGTCACCGGCCGCGAACGCCGTGTGCAGTTCGCGCAACCGGCCGGGCACGAGGTGCCCGATGACGCTGACGAATCCCGTCGCGCCCACCGACAGCCACGGCAGGTTGAGTGGATCGTCACCCGAGTAGAACTGGAGGTCCGTCGTGCCGATCAGCTCGGCGCCTGCGTTGAGGTCGCCCTTGGCGTCCTTGACCGCGACGATGCGCGGGTTCTCGGCGAGGCGCCGGATGGTCTCGGTCTCGATGGGGACCACGGAGCGGGGTGGAATGTCGTAGAGCATGACCGGAAGGTCGGTGGCGTTGGCGACGGCGGTGAAATGGGCGAACAGTCCGGCTTGCGGCGGACGCGAGTAGTAGGGGGTGACGACGAGGAGGCCCTGCGCGCCCGCGCGGGCGGCGTCTCGGGCGAGTTCGACGCTGTGCGCGGTGTCGTTGCTGCCCGCGCCGGCGATGATCTTCGCGCGGTTGCCCACCGCGTCGATCACTGCCCGGAGCAGCTCGAGCTTCTCGTTCTCGGTGGTCGTCGGCGACTCACCGGTCGTCCCGGCGAGGACGAGGGAGTCGCATCCGTTGTCGACGAGGTACGCCGCGAGGCGGACACCGGCGTCGACGTCCAGCTTTCCGTCCGAGGTGAACGGCGTCACCATCGCTGTGGACACGGTGCCGAACGGACGCTCGACGGGAGAAGCGGAATCACCGTAGGTCATGGTCAGAAGGCTACCCGGTGACCCAGGTACTTTTGCACACCCGTCACGCGTCGGCGGAAAACGTGCTCCGTGCCACCTCCGTGCCGTCGCCCCAGACCAGTACCTCGAAGTCGCCGAAGACATTCGGCGCGGCCGCCTGCAGCTGCCTCAGGCACTCGACCGCGACGCGGCGAATCTCCACGTCGGCGTGCTCGGTGGCGCGCATCGAGACGAAGTGCCGCCACGCCCGGTAATTGCCGGTGACCACCACGCGGGTCTCCGTGGCGTTGGGCAGGACGGCCCTCGCGGCCTGCCTCGCCTGCTTGTTGCGCAGCGGCACGCTGGAGGTGTCCGCCAGTTTCGTTTCGAGGGCCGCGAGGAGTTCGCCGTACGCCGCCCGGCTCGCGTCGGTGGCCTTCGCGAACAGCTCCTCGAGTTCCGGGTCGCCCGCGATCGCGGGAGGGACGACGACATTGCCGTCGTTCTCCCGCACGAAGCGCTGCGACAGCTGCGAGTAGGAGAAGTGGCGGTGCCGGATCAACTCGTGGGTGCAGGACCGGGAGATGCCGGTGATGTAGAAGCTGACGGTGCCGTGTTCGAGGACCGACTCGTGCCCGACCTCGAGCAGATGGCGCAGATATCCGGCGTTCGTCGCGGTGCGGGGGTTGGGTTTGGACCAGCTCTGGTAGCACGCCCGTCCCGCGAACTCTGCCAGCGCTTCGCCGCCGTCGGCGTCGGTCTCCCACGGAATGTCCGCCGGCGGAAAGAACTCCGTCTTCGCGACGAGTTGCACCCTGAGCGGCACGGTCTGCGGCACTGCGCTGTTCCTCCTACCGAACTCCCTGGTCGGGAGTCCCTCCTGAATGCATCGACCCTAGTCGCAGCGTTGATCGGGGGCTCGGCGTGCCCCGTTCCGGCAACGGCCCGGTTCCCGTGTGTTCACCCGCGCGTGTCAGTCTCGTCTCGCCCACACTGTCGGTGGTGCCGCAGATTCGCGAGGGAGACTTCCTGTGCAGTACCGGACAGGCCGCGCTCGCCGCGCCGTCGTGATCGCAGTTCTCGGGACAGCGGTTCTCGGGGCCGCTCCCCCGGCGTTCGCCGGACCGCCCGCGACGGGACCGTCGGTTGCCGAGAGTCCGGCACAACACACGGCCGTGCAGCGCTCGCTCGGGCTCGAGGGCGTCCGAAACGCCCGTGACATCGGTGGATACCCGACGGCAGACGGCGCCGTCGTCCGCTCCGGTCTGGTGTTCCGCACGGACGCGCTGGACAGGCTGACCCTGCGCGACCTCGCGCAACTCGAAGCTTCGAACGTCACGATCGCCGACGACCTCCGCACGACGTACGAGCGGACGCTCGCACCGGATCGGCTTCCGGCCGGCGCAGCCGGGAACTGGTACGACGTGCTCGGGCAGTCACCGATCACCACTCTGGTCGACATGCCCGCCGCCTACCGCGCCTTCGTGACGGGACCGGGTGCGAACGAGGCGTTCTCGGCGGTTCTGCACGACATCGCGGCGTCCGACGGCGCCGTGATCTACCACTGCAGCGCTGGCAAGGACCGCACCGGGTGGACGACGGCCGTACTGCTCACCCTCCTCGGGGTCCCGCGCGAGGCTGTGACCGCGGACTATCTGCTCAGCAACACCTACCGCGGAGCCGATCCGGAGCATCCTGGACTGGACGGCGTCGACCAGGCGTGGCTCGACATCGCGTTCGACACGGCCGTCGCCACCTACGGCAGCTTCGACGCCTACGTGTCGGAGGGGCTGAAGTTGTCCGAGGGCGACATCGCCCGGCTGAAGTCACGACTGCTTGACTGACGTCAAGTATGACGCCATGATGGCGTCATGGACCTCGGCAACTACGTCTCCCGGCTGCAAGACGACCTGAACGCGGCAGCCGCACTCGGCGACGAGCAGACGCGGGCGACCGCGTCGGCGCTCGCCGCCGCGATTGAACCCGCCGCCCGGCTCCTTCTGCTCTCGGCGCTCACCGATTTCGCGGGTGAAGTGTCGTCCGAGCTGGGCAATCGCAGCGTCGGTGTGCGTCTGAACGGCAGCGAGGTGGCGGTCGACGTGCATCGCACCCCCACCGCGCCGGGGCCGGACGGGGACGGGACCACGACTGCCGAGGACCTGGGTGCCGCCTTCGATGACGTCACCGGTGACATCAGCCGCGTCACTCTGCGTCTGATGGATCAGATCAAGTCGAAGGCCGAGGAGGCCGCCTCCCAGAACGGGGTGTCGCTCAATTCCTGGGTGTCGCAGGCGGTCCAGGGCGCGCTCAAGGACCAGATGCGCCGCAGCGGGAGAGACAATTTCTGAGCACCGGCGTACTCACTCCACGCGCCCGTCGGCGGCGGTGATGTAATTACGTCGCATCAGCCACACGGTGAGAGTCGCCACGGGCTCGAAGGAGCGAAGAACATGGCCGTTTCCGGCGTCAAGGAATTCGAGATCAAGGCCGATCCGGCCACGGTGATGGCCGCGATCGCTGCGGTGGATCGCCTGCCCGAGTGGTCCTCGGCCCACAAGTCGGTCACCATCGAGAGCACACACGACGACGGCCGCCCCCATCGAGTCCGGATGAGCGTCTCCATCCTCGGGATCAGCGACGAGCAGGTCGTCGACTACACGTTCGAGGGCGACGACACGGTGTCGTGGCACCTCGTCGAGAGCGGCCAGCAGAATGCCCAGGACGGCTCGTACGTCCTCACCGAGTCCGGCGCAGGCACCAAGGTCACATTCGAGTTGACGGTCGACCCGAAGATCCCGCTGCCCGGGTTCCTCGTGAAGAAGGCGCAGAAGACGGCACTCGAGACCGCGAGCAAGGGTCTGACGAAGTTCGTCGAGAGCCTGTAGTTCCTCACTCTCCTCGCGGCCGCACCGCCGCGGCCGCGAGGAGGGCACCGAGGTTGCCGCGATCGTCCACCCGGACGTCGTCCAGACCCAACCACGTTGCCATTCTTCGCAGTTCCGGGAGCAGCGCCTCCACCACATGCCCCGGATTCCGGTCGGGTTCCACGAACGCGGATCGCACCTCGAGCGTTCCCGACGCACGGTCGGCCTTGAGATCGACCCTCGCGACCAGTTCACCGTTCAGCAGGAACGGAAAGACGTAGTACCCGTGGACACGTTTGTGCGCGGGGGTATAGATCTCGAGGCGGTACCGGAAGTCGAATATCCGCTCGGTCCGGGGACGGCAGAAGACCAGCGGATCGAACGGGCACAACAGCGCCGCACCCTCCACCTTCCGGGGAACCCGGACGTCGCGGTGAACGAGTGCCGGCGCATCCCAGCCGCGGACTCCCACCCGTTCCAGGATCCCGTCCTCGACGAGTTCCTCGATGGCCGAGGCGGTCTGCGCCGGCGACAGTCGGTAATAGTCACGGAGGTCGGGTTCGGTGGCCACACCGAGGGCCCGCGCGGACCGCTGCACGAGGCCACGGACGGCATCGTCCTCCGAGACTTCCTCGGCGAGTATCGCTTTCGGCAGCACACGTTCGCTCAGGTCGTAGTGACGGGTGAAGGCGACCCGCTTGTCCACCGCCAGTGCGCCGGACGCGAACAGTTGCTCGCACACCACTTTGGTGTCGCTGCGATCCCACCACGGCCCCTTGCGGTCCGGCTTGTCGACCTCGAGGTGTTTTTCCACGTCGCTCGCGCTGCACGCACCGACGGCGCCGATCACGTCGAGCACGTCGGCGGCGAGCGTGGGATTGCGATCGAGCACGCGAGATTCGCCGGACCAGCGACCGTGCCGGTACCGGTGCATCCGCCAGCGCATCAGCGGCCAGTCCTCGACGGGGATGAACGCTGCCTCGTGGGCCCAGTACTCCGCCAGCATCCGGGGTGCGCGGGCGGAATGCGACCACGCCGCCGAATCGACCAGCCCGCGGTCGTAGACACCGAGACGGCTGAACAGCGGGACGTAGTGGGCGCGCACCGCCACCGACACCGAGTCGATCTGGAACAGCCGCACTCGGTCGAGGACCGAACGGACGTGCCTGCGTGTCGGCGCCCCAGCCGGTTTCCGGTCGGCGAACCCCTGCGCCCAGAGCGCCGATCTCCGGGCCGCGGCTGCGGTCATCTCACGCATGCCCGCAGCCTGCCATCAACCACCGACACGTTGCCGGCCGCGACCGTCAGGCGTCCTCGGCCAGCGTCACCGCGACCGTCGCGCCGAGTTCGTAGCACCGCTCCCGTGCGCTCGCGTCGAGCGATCCGGTCAGTTCCAGGATCTCGGCCACCTGCGTGAGTGCCAACCCGGTCACGATCTTCTGCACCGATGTCACGGCCCCGGCGGTGTCGTTGTTGCCGTGGACCCAGAGCCCGTAGGGGCGGCCGGCGACCGCGTCGAGGCACGGGTAATAGACGGTGTCGAAGAAATGCTTCAGCGCACCGGACATGTACCCGAAGTTGGCGGACGTCCCGAACAGGAACCCGTCTGCTGCCAGGACGTCGGGCACGGTCGCGCCGAGAGCGGGGATCGACTTCACCTCGACGCCGTCGATGTCGGGGTCCCGCGCGCCTTTCAGCACGGCTTCGAGGCACTCACGGGTCACCGGCGACGGCGTGTGGTGGACGACGAGTAGTGACTTCACAGTCGTCAGCGTACGACCGGGCCCGTTTCCTACCGGCCGGGCTCGCCTTCCCGTTCGACGCGTTCGAGTTCCACGGCCCGTTTCATCGTCTCCCGGGCCCTGCCGCGGTCGCCGGCGTAGTCGTAGGCGCGGGCGAGGCGGTACGAGTTCCGCCAATTGTCCGGGTCTGCTTCCCATTCGGATTTGACCTGCTGGAACAGTGCGTCGGCGGCATCCCGGTCGATGCGGCCCGAGGGGCGCTTCGGCAGATCGGTGACATCCAGTTCGAGCCCCTCGTCGGCGATGCGGCGGGACAGATGCTGATGCTGGAATCCGGCGCGCAGCGTGGCGTAGACGATCCAGGCGCCCAGGAACGGCAGGATCAGGACGCCGACACCCAGGCCGATCGCGGCCGCTCCGCCGTCCTGGATCAGCTCGATCCCGCGTTGGCCGAGAAGGACGAAGTAGAACGCCAGCGCCGCGACCAGCAGTCCGATCGTGACGACGGTCTTGGTCGAGCCGTCCTTCACAGGTCGAGAAGGGGGTCGATACCGACGGTCAGGCCGGGACGGGAGCCGATCTCCCGTACCCCGAGCAGGACGCCGGGGGCGAAGGAATTGCGATCGATCGAGTCGTGCCGGATGGTCAGCGTCTCGCCCTGTGTGCCGAGGATGACCTCCTGATGGGCGACGAGACCTGCCAGCCGCACGGAATGCACCCGCACGCCGTCCACGTCGGCGCCGCGGGCACCGTCCAGTTCGGTGGTCGTGGCGTCGGGGCTCGGTCCCACGCCCGCCTTGCGGCGTGCCTCCGAGATGAGCGCGGCGGTCCGGTAGGCGGTGCCGGACGGCGCGTCCGCCTTGTTGGGGTGATGCAACTCGATGACCTCGACGGAATCGAAGAATCGTGCCGCCGCCTCGGCGAAACGCATGGAGAGAACGGCACCGATCGCGAAGTTCGGGGCGATCAGGACCCCGACCTCGGGCCGCTCCGACACCCACGACCGCACCGTGTCGAGCCGGGCGTCGTCGAAGCCCGTCGTGCCCACGACGGCATGAATACCGTTGGACACGAGGAACTTCAGGTTGTCCATCACCACGTCGGGGTGGGTGAAGTCGACGACGACCTGCGTGCCGGCCTCGACGAACGTCTCCAGCCGGTCGCCGTGATCGACCTCCGCGACGAGTTCGAGGTCCGGTGCCTGCTCCACCGCCTCGCAGATCGCTCGGCCGACCTTGCCCTTGGCCCCGAGAACCCCGACCCTGATGGGTGCTGCTGCGCTCACTTCTCCACGCTCCGTCCAGTCACAACGATTCGCCCGAAAGCCTACGCAATCGCCGGGTGCCGGCCGGTGTGCAGGGGCGGGGCGGGAGACCTGCGTCTCGTCGTCAGACGCGGCCGGCCTCGTACTCGGGGTGCCAGTGCGGTGATCGGCCGAGCAGCGACAGCACGGTGTCGAAATCGGCGGAGTCGGGGTCGGTCGGCAGGCCGGGCGCGAACGCGGCTCCCTCGCGCATCCGGTCTGCCCCGTCCGGGACGAGTCGTGCGATCGGGAGAACCGCAGCCACCATGCCGGATTCGGGCGCGAAGTCGAGCCCGAGTGACCGGGCGACGTCCCACGAGTGCACGACGTAGTCGAGGAAGTGGAACCCGACGGCCGTGGATGCGGGGAACGGGAACTCGGTGCTGATCTCCGGTAACCAGAACTGTCGCTCCCCGACGCCATCCCTTGTGAAGGCCTCGATGACGGTGTGGGCCGCCGAGCGGTACGCGCCAACGGGATCCGCCGACGTGTGCGGCTGCCAGTTCGACGGGTCGGGACCGCCGCCCGCGGCCGCTGCGGCGAATCCCAGGTGCTGCACGGTCATATGGGCCAGCAGTTCCCCGAGAGTCCACTGCGCACACGGGGTCGCGCGCTGCAGATCGTCGCGGGTCACCTGCGACACGAACTCCACACTCGATTGCACGGCGCGGACATCCCAGCGCCGGACCTCGTCCACATCCATCGTCGACACCTCGTCCTCGACCCGAATTGATACGCGTCCGCTTATCATCTACCTCAGCCTATGATTGGTCAAGGTGTATTTTCTGCGATATGCCCAGCCTCGACCCGACCAGCGGACAGCACGAACGCACTCGCCCCGACCTCGCGGCGATGACGACCGCTCTGAACCGTTCGCTGGTGGCGGCAGAACTCCCCGTGCTCGCGGAGCACGGACTCACCATGTGGGGATACGTCGTGCTCCTGGCACTCGACGAGCACCCGCTGCGCACCCAGGCCGCGCTCGCGGAAGCAATCGGCGCCGACAAGACCAGGATCATCGGCGTGCTGGACGACCTGCAGGTCCGTGGTCTGATCGACCGTCAGCGCGATCCCGCGGACCGCCGGGCCCGCCTGCTGTCGCTGACCCCGGACGGGCACGACGTGCGCGACTCGGCGCAGGCGGCGATCCGGCGAGGCGAGGAGCGGCTCCTGGCCAGGTTGCCGGAGCGCGACCGCAAGGGATTCGTGTCCGCGCTGATCGCGCTGTCGACTCTGCCGGTCGAGGACATCACCGGGCGCCCGGCCGACTCCGCCTGACGGAAATTGCTGCCGGTTGGCCTCAGCCCTGCCGCAGCGCGTCCACGGCCTTGCCGATCCGGCGTTGCCGGGTCTCGTCCGTCTTGGCACCCTCTATCGAGAGCACGTGGCGCCGCTGGTTGCTGTACGACAGTGCGTCGAACGCCGTTCTCGCGTCCGGTTGCCGGTCGAGCGCGTCGGCGAAGTCGGGCGGAACCGTCACGACCCTGGGTTCGGTGTCGAGTTCGACGTCGACGTCCACCTCGTCGCCTGCCGCGGCGCCCGCACCTGCCCTGTTCTCGGCACTGAGCGGAATCATGAACGCGCCACCCATCGGCGCGACCGTGGTGCGGTAGGTGTGACCGCCGATCGTGACTCGGACCGCGGGACGCCTACCCGATCCCAGTTCCGCGACGACGTCCTCGGGGATCCGGAAACCGGTCGCGGTCTTGCCGCCCAGCTCGATGGTGGTGCGAAACCTCATGGGCAGAATTCTGCCCGCGACCGGCCCGCCGGGTCAGTCGAACACGATGATCTGCCGGATCGCCTTGCCGTCGGCGAGTTCGTCCATGCCGCGGTTGATGTCGTCGAGCGTGATGCGGGAGGAGATGAGCTTCTCCACCGGAAGCTTCCCGGCGCGCCAGAGGTCCTCGTAGATCGGGATGTCCCGCGACGGCACCGCCGACCCGAGGTAGCTGCCGATGATGGTGCGGGCCTCGGCCACCAGGGTGAGCGGGGAGATCGACGACCGCGCGTCGGGGGACGGCAAACCGACGGTGATCGTCTTGCCACCGGGAGCGGTCGCGCGCACAGCCGACTCGAATGCGCGCGCGTTGCCGGCCGCCTCGATGACGATGGGTGCCCGGACACCGGCTTCCTCGAGCTCCGCCGGGGTGTAGACGGCCGTCGCGCCGAGTTCGCGTGCGGTCTGCAGCTTCTCGGGAACGGCATCGACGCCGATGACCTCGCCGGCACCCCGGGAGACCGCCGTCAGGATCGCGGCCATCCCCACTCCACCGAGCCCGACGACCATCACGGCCTGGCCGGGTTGCGGATCGCCCGCGTTGAGGACGGCACCGCCGCCGGTGAGGACGGCGCATCCGAGCACGGCCGCCACATCGGCGGGGACGTCGTCGCCGACGGGAACGACCGAGCGGCGGTTGACGACCGCGTGCGTTGCGAATCCGGACACCCCGAGGTGGTGGTGCACGGTGTCGCCGCCGCGGTGCAGTCGCGCTCCCCCGCCGAGCAGGGTTCCGTCGTTGTTGGCACCGGTGCCGGGCACGCACGGCATCCGGCCGTCGGTGGCGCAGCCCTCGCACTCCCCGCAGCGAGGGAGGAACGTCATCACGACGCGCTGTCCGACCGTGACGTCGTCGACTCCGGCTCCGAGTTGCGTGATCCGCCCCGCAGCCTCGTGCCCGAGCAGCATCGGGACCGGGCGCACCCGGTTGCCGTCGACGACGGACAGGTCGGAATGGCATAGGCCCGCCGCCTCGATCCGGACGAGGATCTCGCCCTCACCGGGCTCGTCGAGGTCGAGTTCGGAGATCGAGATCGGCGCCGACTCGGCGAACGGGCGGGTTCTCCCGATCTCCTCGAGTACCGCTCCACGGATCTTCATCTCGGGCTTCTCCTCTGGTTTCGGCGAATCCTCGTTACCGCACGATGCCGCGCACCGAGGCCGGCAGGTCACGCTTGCGACGATACGGTCCGACGACGGCGGCGCCGAACGGGCGTTGCAGCAGCACTCGCGCGACGTCGCGCACCTCGTCGGTGGTGACTGCGTCGATCTTGCTCAGGGTTTCGGTGATGCTGCGGTGATTGCCGTAGTTGAGCTCACTTCGGCCGATGCGGTGCATCCGGGATCCCGAATCCTCCAGTCCCAGAACAAGTCCGCCCCGCAGCGATCCCTTGGCGCGGGCGCACTCGGCGTCGGTGATGCCCTCGGCGGCCACGTTCGACAGCACCTCCCGGATCACCGTGGTGACCTCGCCGAGGTTCTCGGGCTGGCACCCGGCGTAGATCGAGAACGCACCGGTATCGGAGAACGTGTCGATGCCCGAGTACACCGAATACGCCAGGCCGCGGATCTCCCGCACCTCCTGGAAGAGCCGGGAACTGAGACCGCCACCGACCGCGGCGTTGAGCACCGACAGCGCCCAGCGGTGTGACTCGTGCCGCCCGAACGCGCGCACCCCGAGGGAGAGGTGGACCTGTTCGCTGTCCCTGTTGGTCAGGCTGAGGGTCGGCCCCGTCCGCAGGCGCAGGGTGCCTGCGCGTCGCGGGGCGGGTTCGGACGCCGAGTCGAGGTGCCCGGCGAACGCGCGCCGGACCAGCTCGACCGTCGGTTCGTGCTCCACGTTGCCGGCGACGGCCACCACCATGCGCGGTGGCGTGTAGCGCCGCACGTGGAAGGAGTGGAGTTGGGTGCGGGTCATCGATTCGATGGATTCGACGCTGCCGATGACGGGCCTGCCGACGGGATGGTCGCCGTAGAGCGCGGTCAGGAACGCGTCGCCGAGGAGGTCTTCCGGGTCGTCGTCGCGCATCGAGATCTCTTCGAGGACCACCTGGCGTTCCACGTCGACGTCGGCGGACCGGCAGCGGCCCCGCAGGACGACGTCACTGACGAGGTCGATCGCGAGGGGCAGGTCGTCGTCGAGCACGTGCGCGTAGAAGCAGGTGTGTTCCTTGGACGTGAACGCGTTGAGCTCCCCGCCGACGCCGTCCATCACCTGCGCGATGTCGAGGGCGCTGCGCGACGGCGTGGCCTTGAACAGGAGGTGCTCGAGGAAGTGCGCGGCCCCGGCGACGGTGGGCTGCTCGTCGCGTGATCCGACACCCACCCAGACGCCGACGGACGCGGATCGGACACCGGGAACGTATTCGGTGACCACCCGGAGCCCGCCGGGGAGCACGGTGCGCCGGACGCCGGCATCCGGCTCGTGGAGGGTCGGCGCTTGGGTCAGTGCGGCAGTGCGGCTGCGATCGATCTTGGCCATGTAGTGGTTCAGCAGTCCTCGAAAGCTGGGCGTCGTCGAACGGCAAACTTTACACGCGGCACCCGGCCGTCCCTCACCAGCCTCGGCGATGTGGTTGTGAGCCCGATCAGCTCGCTGTTCCTGAGGACGGCCACGGCGCGAACAACACGATCCTCGGCAATTGTGTCCCGGTTGCGACGAACCACGTGAACCACTCACCAGTGCCGTGGCAAGAACAGTTCGATGCCGGTCAGAGTCCGGGTCGGCGTGGGGGGTCGCAAGACCGGAGGTCGGTCGCCGTGAGCACCGCGATGCGCTCGGTGCGCTGGCCCGGCCGGATCATCTCCCGCGCCTCCAGCATCCTCGTGCGGGACGAGAGGGCGGGACCGAACGGCACGTCCTCCGACGCGACCACGTCCACCCGCAGTCCCCGCTCCTCCAGCATCGCCCGTGTCTTGTCCACCCCGTTGAGCGTCGACTGGACGAGGAGCAGGGTGCCGCCGGGAGCGAGAAGGTCGGGGGTTTCGCTGCAGATCCGATCGAGCACGGCGCGCCCGTCGACGCCCGCATCCCAGGCCCGCGCGAGTACCCGGCCCGGTCTGCCGTCGTTCGTCGCAGGCGCGTAGGGCGGGTTGGCCACGACCACCTCGAAGCGAAGAGTCCGGACGGAGTCCACCAGGTCGCCCCGCACGACGCGGATCGTCCGGCGGTGCAGTTTGGCGTTGAGCCAGGTACTGATCGCGGCCCGGCGCGACACGTCGACCGCCGTCACCCACCCCGCCCCCGCCGCGCAGGCCTCGACGCTCAACACCCCCGTGCCACAGCAGAGATCGAGCACCCGCGAGCCCGGTCCGAGATCCCGGGCCGCCAGCACCTCGGCGAGCAGCCAGGTGTCACGCTGGGGCCCATACACCCCGGGTAGACGAACGAGCATGATCGGCTCCCTCCCTCGCCGTTCCCTCCCAGCGTGGCCAGTACCCCGAGTTACATGCAACTCGACACGGGCCAATTCACCCGGTGTTCACCTCCGACCACTTCCCGAGCCGCATCTGCGGTGTCTGCCGGGGTCGAAACCGGGTATTCCTCCCCCGTGCCGCATTCCTTCTCAGCTGATTCCGACGCCTCGGTGGACGTCGCGTGGGCGCTCGTCTCCCGGCCCTCGCGCTGGCCCGAGTGGGCGCCACACCTCCGCGGCGCGTGGGGTCTCGGGTCCCCCGAGGTTCAGGCCGGCCGGCGCGGAGCGGCGCGACTGCTCTGGATCGTGCCTGTTCCCGCATCGATCTCGGCCAAGACACCGGGACGTTCCTGGACCTGGCGGGTGGGACCGATGACGCTCGATCACGCCGTCGAGCCCCACGGTGCCGGCTCGCGGATCACGATGACGATGTCCGCTCCCGGACCTCTCGACTCCGCACTCGCGGTCACCTACGGCCCGGTGGTGCGTACTCTCGTCCGTCGCCTCGCCCGCGTCGCGGGTGAACGCTAGCCGACCGCCATCGGCGGCGCGTCGGTCGGAGCGAGTTGTGCGCCGATCTTCCGGAACAGCCTGTCGGCCTCGTTCTTGTAGGCCCCCGTGTCGTCGAAGGCGGCCGGCTCGTACGTGACGGCGACGGCGACGGCGATCTTCTGCGAAGGCAGATAGGCCTCGACCGCCGCGGATCCGCTGAACAGCGGGTTCTGCATCAGCCAGTTGCCCACGATCGGCAGTCCGAGCCCGTAGGTGTAGTCCTCCGACTGCGGGAAGCAGGTGGTGCAGCCGGGCAGCGCGGTCGTCTTGCCGCGCAGGTCCGTCGACACCATGGCCTCGTAGGATTCGGCCGACAGTAGTTCACCCGTGCCGATGGCGACGGCCGTGTCGTGGAGGTCGTAGATGTTCGTGGTCTGGACGGCGCCGTGGGTGATGGTCCAGGACGGATTCCAATACGTGGATTCCTCGTAGAACGGTGCACCGGGCGGGATCTGCAGGGCCTCGCGCCGCTCGGACGAGAACGCGTGCAGGACGGGTTCGGGGATCGCCGCCGTCCCCGGATCCGTGGTGTCGTCGAGGCCGAGCGGACCGAGCACCTTGTCCTGCATGAGGTCTGTCATCGGCTGACCGGTGATCTTCTCGAGAGCCAACCCGAGGATGACGTAGTTGGTGTGGGCGTAGTTCCAGTTGGTCCCGGGTTCGTAGAGCAGAGGCTTGGGCGTGGCGAATGCCAGGAGTTCCTCAGGCGTCCAGTTACGGAATGGCGCCGCGTAGAGGGCGCGGTCGAATTCGGTGTTGCCGATGACGTAGTCGACGTAGCCCGAGGTCATCTGGGCGAGCTGGCGGAGGGTCACGCGGTCGGCGTGCGGAATGTCGGGCAGCCACTTCGACACCGTGTCGTCGAGACTCACCTTCTTCTCGTCGACGAGCTGGAGCAGCAGCGTGGACACGTAGGAGATGGCGACCGCGCCGTTGCGGAAGTGCATGTCGGTGGTGGCGGGCACTCCGGTCATCGACTCGCCGAGCGCCTGGGTGACGATCTCCTTGCCGTCGACGGTGACACGCACGATCACCGCCTTCAGGTGACTCTCCGCCATGGTGTCGCGCACGATCTTCATCACGGCGTCGGCCTGCGCCGGATCGGCCGACGAGACGGCAGAACCGTTGCTCGCGTCCGCGGAGGAGGAATCGGGGGACGAGGTGTTCGCAGTGCACGCGGCCAGGAGAGCGAGGACGCACGTCAACAGGAGAACCCGCCGAGTCGGTGGCATACCCGAGCTTGGCAGATCCGGTCGGCCCCGGGAGTGAAACCCGTGGAGCCGGCCGGGATTCCGGTCAGGAAATCGGGCGGCGCAGATAGAGATCGCGCAACAGCGCCACCTCGGCGCCGTGATGGATGACCTCCCGGTTGATGTGCAACACCAACGCCGCCATCGGATAGTCCGCGAACGCTCCCTCGCTGGCGCCGCACGGCCGGGCGAACCCCTCGACGCCGAGGCTCCGGACACCTGCAGACCAGGCCGCATAGTTCTCGTCGAGTTGCGCGAGCGCCTCCGCCGCGGTGCCGGCGTACTCGAACGTCTGATAGTCGACGGGCGGCCCGCCGAAGTGACTGGCGATCCGCATCCCGAAGACGCCGACGACGAGATGCCCGAGCCGCCACGCGATGGTGGTGACCGGTGGCGGGTCCGGTTCGGGAAAGGCGAAGTCGATGGTGAACGCGCCACTTCCGGCCTGGACCGGCGCCTGCGACTGCCCGCGCGGGCGCACACTCCAGCCGTCCGGCGCGGGTTCCCAGAAATACTCCTCGTCGGACAGTCCCTCCAGCCGGGGACGCAACTGCTGCTCCCAGTGCCAGCCGAGCTGGTCGGCGAGTTCGCGCGGCCAGTCCATGTCGTGTCTCCCCTCGTCCTGTCTCCGATTCTCCCTGTCTCCGATCGGGACACCGGTCTCGAGACGGCTACCGCACACCGTCCGGGACCCGGACCCCCGGATGATTGGCCCGGAGGTTCATCGCCGCCAGCGTGACCGTCCGCTCGATCCGCCGCTGCCTCGTGTCCGGCTTCCTGGCTGACGCTATCCACTCCAGGATCAACCGGGTCGAAGACGGCGGAAACTTGTCGAAGTTCGCGCGCGCGGCGTCGTGTCGCCCAAACGCTTCCTGCAGATCGCCAGGGATGGTCGCGCTGTCCCCGTTCGCCGTGTTCTCCCAGGTCCCCTTGGCCTTGGCCAGATCGATGGCGGCGTAACCGTGCTCGGTCATCAGTCCCTGCTCGATCATCTCCGCCGCGCGCTGCCGGTTCACCCGGCTCCAGGTGCTGCGCGGGGTCCGCGGCGTGAAACGCAGTGCAGAACTGTCGGCGTCACGTCTGCGGTGCAGGCCGTCGATCCACCCGAAGCACAGGGCCTGCTCGATCGCCTCGTGGTAGCGCACGCTCGGCGTTCCGCTGTCCTTGTGGTGGATGATCAGCCAGACCTCCGTCTCGGACCGGCAGTTCTCCGAAAGCCAGGCACGCCACTGCGCGGTTGTGCGAGCGACGACGGTGTTCACGTCGTGGGTGTCCATCACGCGCCTGCCTTCGCAGCCAGAATGTCCAGGTAGTGCTGGTTGAACATCACGCCGAGGATGTTTCCGAACGGGTCGGCCACGGATGCGGTGACGAATCGGGGCCCGTGTTCGATCGGCTTTCCGTGCAGGGTGGCACCTAGCGACAGCAGCCGCTCGACGCTCGCGTCCAGATCGTCGACGTGCCAGTAGGTCATCGTGTTCTCGACACCGCGTGACCGGTCGGGCGTCGCGAATCGGCTGTCGATGATGCCGAGTTCGTGCTGGTAGTCGCCGAGCCGGAACTCGATGTAGGCGGGTGCCCCCGCCACCGCGCGCACGAAATACGGCTCGACTCCGAGCAGTTCGGTGTACCAGGCCTGGGCGGCCGTGAGGTCGTCGGCGTAGAAGTTGACGGTGGTGAGTCCTCGCAACATGGGTGATTCCCTTCCTCGGTCGGTGACAACATTCATCCTCCAACCCAAAGTGCTCACCAATTGAGCACTTTCTGCGGGAAACTGAGGACATGCGCGCTGACCGACTCGTCGCCACCCTCCTGCTGATGCAGTCCCGGGGTCGAGTGACCGCCGCCGAGGTGGCGGACGAACTGGAGGTGTCCGTCGCGACTGCTCGCCGCGACCTGGAAGCGCTGTCCGCTGCGGGGATCCCGGTGTACCCGCAGTCCGGGCGTGGCGGCGGGTGGTCGCTCGTGGGTGGCGCTCGCACCGACCTCAGCGGGTTGTCCGCGACGGAGGCGCAGGCGCTGTTCCTTCTGGTCGGCCCCGCGGCCGCCGTCTCGGGCGAGGCCAAGGCCGCGCTGCGCAAACTCGTGCGGGCGCTGCCGCAGACCTTCCGGGCCGATGCCGAGGCCGCCGCCACTGCCTCCATGATCGATCCCACCCGGTGGGGCGAACGCGATCGCCGCAGGCCCGAGATGGTCGACCTGCTGCAGGCCGCCGTGATCCGGCGCCGGAAAGTGCGCCTGACGTACACGAACAGCGCCCGACAACGGTCCGAGCGGCTCGTCGACCCGTGGGGTCTCGTCGACAAGGACGACATCTGGTATCTCCTGGCCGGGACCGAACGGGGACAGCGGACCTTCCGGGTCGACCGGATCGTCCACGCCGAATCGACGGAGCAGCCCGCCGAGCGCCCCGACGACTTCACACTCGCCGCGGCGTGGGAAGAGGTGGTCGGCGAGGTGGAACAGCGGCGTTCGACGACGTGGGCGACCGTGCTCATCGACGCCAGGTTCGTGCCGATCCTGCGCGATCACTTCGGGCGGCACTGCCACCGCGACGGTGAGGACGACGACGGTCGCGCCCGGGTCCGTCTCGCCGCACCGACCCCGTTGGACATCGCCCGGAACCTCGCCGGCTGGGGCTCGATGGTCGAGGTGCTCGAACCTCGATCGGTCCGGGCCGAGCTGGCCCGGATCGGCACGGAACTCGCCCACCACTATGCCGGCGAACATGGTGAGGGCGGATGACCGAGCCTCAGTCGGTCAGGTAGCGCTCCACCGTCTCGACCTTCGCTCGCAGCTGATCGCTTCGACCCGGCCGGATATCCGCTTTGAGAACCAGACTGACCCGCGGAAACTGTTCCAGCAGAACGTCCGTTGCACGCTTCACGACGGCCATTACCTCGTCCCACTCACCCTCGACGGTGGTGAACATCGACGTGGTCTCGTTGGACAGTCCGGATTCGCGGACCACCCGCACGGCCGCGGCGACCGCGGCACCGACGCTGTCGGAGTCCCCGCCCATCGGGCTGACGCTGAATGCCACCAGCATGTGCTCTCCTTCTCCGGGAATAGACGACCATCATCGAATCACCTCGTCCAGGCTTCCGCTGCACCCCGATCGCCCGCCCGAACAGGTCGTACCACAAACACACGTCGGGCGGCGTCCCTGATCAGGGGGCGCCGCCCGCGAGCACGAACGTCTGGTTACCAAGCTGCATGGTTGCGCGGGGTGAAATGTGGCCTCGGCGTCAGACATCCCCCCGCCTGACGCAAGCCCACCGCGCTGAGCCCAGATAGTGGGCTGTGCTTGTGCGTGGGTGCCTACAACTCGTGCTGGGCGCCACGACCGAGAGGTGGAATCTTCTCTTCCGGTCCGACCTTGGTCTGCCGTGGCTCCGTACCTCAGGTCTACCCCGTATGTCCGGATAAGGCAACGAACGTGGGCCAGGGCGCGCCGGCTGATGCTTCCCACTCGCCCGATACCCGAGCTGCACAGGTCACCGACCCGGTCCGCCGGGTACGACAGACCTCACTGCCGAGGCGTACAAAGGAAATACACCCGTGAGGCTCGGCGATGGTGAGACAAGCCGCCATCCGCGTGATCTACGTGACAGGAAGAGCGATCTCCTCCAGCCACCCGCACAGAGAGGACATCGCATGGGAGTTCCGTGGGCATCACGGGCACGATCGGATGCGTACTGGGAGCAACAAGTCTCCGGCGAAGCGCGCAGCTGCGACAGCGGCGAAACCACAAAATCCGCATCCTCCGACACCCGCCCGACCCTGGCCGACCACAGCCTGACTCACCGCAACACTGACGCAACCGACGCCCCACCTGCAGATCACAGCGAGTGAATTCGCCGGCCTCGGGAGAAAACGACCCACACCCGACAATCCCGCACAGCGGCAACATCATTCAGTTTCAAGGGATGTCCGGTTCGTCAGGAGTCTGCCAGCCACGCCAGCACGCGGCCCCGCGACCAACAGCGGCCGATAGCCTCGGCGGGCCGAGCCGACCGGTCGAACACGGCCAGGCCGATGAGGCTGTGCCCAGAGGCGTGGCGATCGCCGAGCGTGGGTATCGTCGGTGCGACTCCGACTCCCTCCACTGACACCCACGCCACCGGCCGGCCGGCTGCCGCTTCGTCGAGGCGGTCCAGGAAGCGCAGGCGACTCTCGCCCCGGAAGCGCGACAGCGCCCACGTCGTGGTGACGACAGGCAGGGCGTCCGCGGGCACCCGGGCGACGGCGTCGGGCATCACCTCGACGGCGTCGCCTTGCAGCAGCAGCGGAGGGGCCGTCGCCGCCAACGCCATCTCCGCGTCGAGCCTCGCGATCCGCTCGGGCTGATCCGGCCCCAGGCAGGCGCGCAACCATCGGGCCTCGTCCGCGTCGGTCACGTCGACGGGATCGAGGTCGACGCCGATCCGGGTGACGACCTCGGGCATCACTCGCGCCGGGACGGGCCGGTCTCCCACGATCGAAGCCGACAGCTGCACGGGAGAGGACGGGTCGCCCAACGACTGTCCGTTGCTGTACGTGATGCCCACACGGTCGACATTGAGGTTGAGCCCAGCCGAACAGCCCACGTCGATCAGCCCCACCGCATTCGCGCCGAACCGGCGCGCCGCCTCGGCAATGGCCGGATACAGCACGGTGGAGCGTCCGGTCTCGTCGGGCCGCGTCTTCCGGCGCACGGCGAGAGCCACGACCGAGTCGGTCATCCGCAGCAGGGTGTCGACCGCCGCGTCGGCAGCAGCGTCGCCGTCCGTAGCGGCATAGGCCGAGGCAAGCCCCGGAGCGCGACCGGCGAGGGCGAGGTCGTGCAGCGCGGCGAGAATCACCGTGGGGTGTCGCTTGCGCGCCGGGGCCGCCTCGATGGCGCGCAGCGCCTCGTCGGACTCACTCAGTGCGACGGCGACGCGCCCGTACAGCGGTGACCTTTCGGCGGCATCGACCTCACCGAAGTGTCGGTACACCTGAGCGAGTGTGCGGGCCCTACCCACGAATGCAGCGCTTCCTGCGGTCACCTGACATCGACGCTGATTCTAATGGCGAGCACTCCAACGTGACAGGAGATCACGCCGTTCGGGGCAGCGGCGACCCGGTAAGCGCACCGGCGCGCGCCTGCCGCCGCAGCGCCTCCAGATTCTCCCGCATCTGCGGCCGCATGTCCCGGTGCTGTGGCTGCAGGCGTGAGTAGAGCGAGAGCAGCGGGCGGTACGGCAGTACGTCGATCCGATACGAATGCGTCACCCGGGTCCCGTCGCCATCCGCTCGGAAGATGTATGACCACGTGGTCGAGTCGTGGTACAGCGGGTTGCGCCGATCCGACACCGTGCGGAATGCGAACATCCTGCCCGGCTCGGCGGCGGTCACCTCGCAGACCCGGGACCAGCGCATGTGATGTGCACGGTTGTGCCCCCGGAATCGGGCGCCCACGGTCCCCGGCGGCCGTCCCGGTAGCCACGCGCAGCTGCGGCACTCGGGGCTGCGTTCGCTGACTCGGGTGACGTCGGCGACCGCGTCGTACAGCTGCCGAGCCGGGGCGTCGATCCACAATTCTGCCGAGCCGTCGGTGCGGGGTGGCTGGTGGAGCCGGGGGCTCACGTCGAGGTCGGCGCCCCACCGGGCGGCGCACGCCCGCCGATATGGTCGTTTGAACGCATGGATCAGCATGAACCGGGTGGCCGGATCGACTTTGCGGACGGTCACGTCGTAGTCTTCCCGGTCGACACCGTCGACGATCCAGTGAGCTTCGATGCCCAGCGCCCGCTTGGTCTTCGAGGCGATGAACACCTGCTGCTCCACGTCGTCCCACTGACGACGGGTCAGGGTGCGGGCGACGATCGGCATCATCTCGTCCTCTTCGCGCTGCAGATGCGGCAGCAGAACCTGTTCGAGAACGGTGAGGGAACGCGAAAGGTCTTCTCGGGCAGCCGGATGCGCACGGTATTCGGCTGCCGCGGCGGCGACCCGCTCCATCTCGGGGCCGATTCGCGCATGGTCGGCGTCCATCACGTCGAGCAGTGCTCCGGCGGCCGGGTTCAACTCGCGGACCAGCGGCCACAGCCCACGGTCCTCGCCGCTGTGGTGCAGGTGCAGGAAATGCATCATCCACACGAGGTGATCGGCGAGTGCGACCCGCTGGGTCCGCGCGGGCGGAGGTGTTGTGCGCAGCACCTGAGAGGCGCGGGCGATATCGCGGCGCAGTGCGCTGTGAACGATGCGCATGATACGAGTGTCGGCAGGAGGCAGAGTGTCGGTTGTCATGACCTACTCCAAACAAAAGCGCCCGTGTGTCACACCGGGCGGTCGAGGATTTCTTCGATGCGGTCGATCAACCATGACTCGTAACGGTCGCGACTCCAACCGCATTCGTCCACGAGCAGGGCGTAGACCTGGTCGCCGGTCTGGACCCACAGTTCGTCGACCTGACCAGCATCGGCGTGATGGCCCGTGATGAGGTGTGCGACGTCGGCGACCGAACGCCTGCGCTGCCCCTCCAGGTCGGCTGCCACCGCTGCGAGCGTGGCATCCGCCGTCGCCCCCTGACGGATCGCCACGGCCAGGCGGTAGATGCGCTCGTTGATCCTGGCGATCATGCGCGATCCCATCTCGATGCGGTCGCCGGTCGTGCGCCCCGTACCGATCGCCGTGTAGACGGGCCGGTCGGCCAACGGCACCTGTGCGTCGTCGCCGACGATGGCGACCTCGAGCGCCGCCTTCAACAGGTGGGCTTTGGATCCGAACGTCGTGTAGACCGTTTCGACGGAGACCGCCGAGGCCCGCGCGACATCCCTCATGCCGGTGCCGACCCAGCCGTGCTCGGCGAACAGCCGGGTGGCGGCCTGCAGTACGACCGCCCGCGTCTGAGCTGCCTGCATCCGACGCAGCGGAGAGCGGTAACGGCGGGTCCCGGATCCGCCCGGCTCCGCCGAGTCGTAGTCGACCGTCGCCATACCCCCAATTCTAGAACGCGCAGGTTTTCAATACAATGCTGTTCCAGCGATTTCCGGGAGGTCCCGCCCGAGTCCGGACACGTTCGCCGAGATGGGACTGGCGAAGTGTCTCAGTCCGCTGGAATTGCGAGATGCCCGGGCGGAACCAGAGTTGCCGCGACGGTGGGGGCGCAGCGGCCACTCCGATCCGCAATGATCAGATCGAGGCAACCTTCAACGACTACGACACGTACGCGTCGGCGTATGACGCCGGTATCGAGAACAACGTGTACAACGCCCTGCACGAACGACCCGCGACATTGGCGCTGGTCGGCGACGTCGGAGGCCGGAAAGTACTGGATGCGGGGTGCGGCAGCGGTGCGCTCTCACGCGCACTCGCCGCCGCTGGTGCTGCCGTCACCGGCGTCGATCTCAGCACGGGTCTGCTCGCGATCGCCCGGACGCGCCTCGGCCCGACGTGCCGTTGATCCGGGCGGACCTCAACCAGCAGTTGCCCATCCGGTCATCGACCTTCGATGTCGTCGTCGCCTCGTTGGTCATGCACTACGTCCACGATTGGTCGAGACCGTTGACCGAGTGTCGCCGGGTACTCGTGCCAGGCGGGTGCGGCGTCATCTCGACCCATCACCCGTTCGTCGACTTCAGGCTTGCCGGGGAGGGCGACTATCTCGGAACGTACGATTTCACCGAAGAATGGGTGAAGTCCGGCGAGACCTTCCACATGAAGTTCTGGCACAGGCCGCTGCACGCCATGTTCGACGCATTCACCGCAGCAGGATTCACCGTCGAACGCGTTTCGGAGCCACGACCCTGTGCGGCGGTGCGCGCTCGCTCCCCCGAGCACTTCGATCGGCTCAGCCGTGAGGCACCGTTCATCTTCTTTACGCTGCGCGTCAGGGAAAGTGCATCAGCTTCCTGGCGAGGGTGAAGAGACGGCGGGCGAGCCTCACCACGGGCAAGCCCAGAGGAAGCAGGATGACCGTCACACAGAGCACCCCACCGACCAGCCACACGACCGCCGCGACAATGCCCAGCACCGTGCCGAGCACAGCCGTGAGAATGCCCAGCACCACGTCGAGCAGGCCCCGCAATAATCGCATGACAACCTCCTGACCTCCTGGTTCCAGTCTGCGCGTCGACGAGCCGAAGCGCACCTCTCGAAGCCGCCCGTCAGGGAAGGGAATGCCGCTGCACCGCGAACGGTTGACACACTCGACGGTGTTCGACCCAATGCCCCGGGTGTCACATTGAAAAATTGTCGCTTCGAGCGACCACTTGCCGAGAGGCGCACTGGCGGGCACCGTCACCCCCCGACCGGGTCAGACCTACATTGCGTAGCGCGCCTGGGAAGGAAGCGAAGCCGCTGACACCGTCAGGTGCCGGCGGCTTCTTGCCTGCGCAGACGAATGTGGGCCACTAGCGTGACTGCATGGCACTCATCGGGATCGAACGGCTGCGCTAGATGTAGTTCCCAGGGAGGTTGTGAACGGCGTGGCAGGTAGGCGAGGGCCTCGGGTATCGGTGTGGTCACCGCCCTCGCCCGACTCGTCGTCGACGAACATCGGCCGCTGCGCCGTGCCTCCGAACGGTTCCAGGGCTCACCGGCAACAGCCAAGAAATGGGCCGACCGCTATCGAGACGCTCGCGCAACGCCGAGAACGGAAGCTGTTGGGACAGTTCACGTTCAGATAGGTAGTTGACGTACCAATCGTTATCGGCAAATTATGGGAGATACTACATCTCGCCTCTCAACGGTCTCGAGAGTTGCACCGGGCGGGCGCCACAACTCGACCGCGCTCGAGGCAGTCCCGGGCTGGTCTCACACGCCTGGACAGGCAACACCCCCCGGTTATCAGTGAGCGTCGCGGAAAGCTTGCTCGATGTCCGCGGGTGCGCGGACTGCGACTTGGCGGTTCTTTTTGCTCGGGCTGCGCGGCCTCCTCACTCTCGTCGGGTCTGGTCTCTCTCCTCGTTCTGCTCCCCTCCCTCGTCCTCGGGTAGCTATGCGTCTTCCCACTCCTGTTCGCCCTCTGCAGGCTCGTCACCTCGAGGGGCGCTTCCTCACCCACTCCCCCACCAGGTCCACGCCGCTCGACTGGAGCGGGCGAAGACCGCGTACACCGTCCGGACCTGAGGGAACTCGATCGGCAGTTGCCGCCAGGCGATACCACCGCGCACGAGGTACAGAAAACTTCATGCCGATGCAATCCCCGGCGCGCCGTCCCCAACCGGCGAAACGGGGAAACGCGCGCCATCGTCGCGGTCGGCCGTTCCATCCTCGTGATCATTACACCCGACACATCAACCCTGAGATCAAGAGACGCAATCACTTTCGTGGGCTAGAGGCTCCAGGCCACACTGTCACACTCCGTGAATAGAACCGACCATTTGCTCTGTGGATTACTACCGGATGGGTGCCCTTGTATCCACAGACTTTCGTGACTTAAGGTGGAGTGCGCGCATCGCGCGGCGTGTCGGGGCCTGGGCGGGTTGCGTTGATAGACAGGCTAAATAGCCCTCCTAAGGATTGATCATGTCCACCAGGCCCACCGTGTCGACGGTACAAGGACCCAGTTGTCCCCCGGCCGGCTCGTCACCAAGAATGCACGAGCGGGCATCGCCGGCACTCAGGCGCAGCTGGTCAGTTTTCCTCAGGTCGGCGGAGCCTCCCAAACGGGGCCGACACGTCGAGAGGACTTGGTGGCAACCATCCGCACCATCGCCGGCACGGGCGGACTTCATGGCTCGGCGCCTCGTCCCACAGCGTCGGCCGATTCGCCGCCCCCAGTCAATGAACCACACCAGCTTTCCCCGTGCTGGAGGAGGACGCCACGGGTGGTGCGCGCTCAGACGAAAGCTCCTGCAATAAGTTCGAGGGACCTCTTCACGTCGATGCACCGGCGAGTGACACCGAAGTGTCGCATCCCTCACACGCCGAGAACCGGGCAAACGATGTTTACCAAGACGTTGTTGATCGACAACTACGACTCCTTCACCTACAACCTCTACAGCTTTCTCAGCGAGGTCAACGGGTGCCCGCCGACGGTGGTGCGCAACGACGTCGACTGGCGTGCGATCGAACTGACCGAGTTCGACAATATCGTGATCTCTCCGGGGCCCGGTCGTCCAGCAAGCGAACGCGACTTCGGCATCAGCTCGCGGGCCATTCTGCAGGGTGGGCTTCCGACACTAGGAGTGTGCCTCGGCCATCAGGGTTTATGCCAACTGTTCGGTGCGCATGTCGTCTTGGCACCAGAGCCGCGGCACGGTCGCAACTCAGAGGTATTCCACGAGGGAAGAGAATTGTTCGCGGGCCTCCCCTCGCCCCTGTCGGTCGTCCGGTACCACTCTCTCGCCGTCGACGATCTCCCTGACGAGCTGGAGCCAACTGCGTGGACATCCGACGGAATTCTCATGGGGGTAAGGCACCGCCAGCGCCCGCTGTGGGGGGTGCAATTTCATCCGGAGTCGGTCTGCACCGACCATGGACATGAACTCCTCGCCAACTTCCGTGACCTCACTCCGACCCGCCGGAAGGGATCCGCCCCGAAGCCTCGACGTCGGCCGCGGACCTTGTCGCCGTACGTGGTGGAAACACGACGGATAGATCGGCGAGTCGACCCACAGACGGTGTATGAGCGCCTGTTCGCAGACGGCCCCAACAGTTTTTGGCTCGACGGCAGCTCCACAGTGGAGTCGGACGCCCGCTTCACCATCATGGGCGACGCCTCTGGCCCACGCGCCGAGTACATCACGTACGACGTCGCGGACGGCACCGTCCTGGTGCACCGTTCCGGCGTTCCGGCCGGCAAACGACGCGTGCGATTCTTCGACTATCTCGACGAACAGTTGCGGGCCCGCGCTGTGCCGCCATCGCCGGACCTGCCGTTCTCGTTCAATCTGGGTTACGTGGGCTACCTGGGCTACGAGTTGAAGGCCGAAGCCGACGGCAATGCGCAACACTCCGCGGACACACCGGACGCTGCCCTGGTCTTCGCCGACCGCGCAGTCGTGATCGACCACGTCGACGGCAGCTGCTACCTGCTGGCGCTCAGCGAGCAGGCCCACGAACCCGAAACCCGCGACTGGATGCGCCGTACGGCCCAGGTAATCAACCGATTGCTCGTCACGACCGACGATGCGCTTCCCGCGCGGCCGCTCATCAGGTCGGCCGCAGACCCGCGCATGACGCTGCGCCACAACCGTGAAACCTACCTCGACAAGATCCGTACCTGTTTGGAGAACATTCGCGTCGGCGAAACGTACGAAGTGTGCTTGACGAACCACGCCCAGATCGATGTCGAGATAGACCCCGTCGAAACCTTCGCCTACCTCCGATCGATCACTCCAGTGCCCTACGCAGCACTCCTGAGGTTCGAGGCAGCGGACATACTCAGCGCCTCCCCCGAGAGGTTTCTGCGCGTGGACGCCGACCGGGTAGTGGAGTCCAAGCCGATCAAGGGCACCCGGCCGCGGGGAACAACCGCTGCGACGGACGACGCGCTCCGCCAGGACCTGCTGACGAGCGAGAAGGACCGGGCCGAGAACCTCATGATCGTCGACCTCGTGCGCAACGATCTCTCACGGGTCTGCATCCCCGGTTCGGTGCACGTACCGCGATTGTTCGACGTCGAAACCTACGCACCGGTCCACCAACTCGTGTCGACGGTGCGGGGGACGCTGCGCAGCGACGCGACTGCAGTCGGGTGCGTGCGCGCCTGCTTCCCGGGTGGCTCGATGACCGGAGCACCGAAGATTCGCACCATGGAAATCATCGATCGGCTGGAGGAGGGGCCGCGAGGCGTGTACTCGGGCGCCCTCGGCTGGCTGTCCATCAACGGCACCGCCGACCTCAGCATCGTCATCCGAACCATGGTGTCCCGGCACGGGACAGTGAGCTTCGGGATCGGGGGCGCCATCGTCGCATTATCCGACCCCGACGAAGAGTTCACCGAGACCCTGGTCAAGGCGGCCGCCATGCGCAGGGCCCTCACGATCAGCGCCGGCAGATCCCCCGCCCTCGCCCACAGCGTCGGTCCGCAGACCTCGAGTGACGCCATCGATCGAGCCAGGCGACGACCCTCGCGGGCCGAACTGGGCGGTGTAGAAGTGTGGGTCTGCCCCGGTGTGCCGGCACCCAGGGCCAACACCGAACTTGTACTTGCCGAGGCCCTCGCCGATATTTCACATGTCACGACTCCAGTGGTCGTGGATCTGTGCACCGGTTCGGGAGCAATCGCCCTGGCAATCGCGCATGCCCGAGCCGATGCCGGTGTACATGCCGTGGATGCGGATCCGACAGCCCTGAACGTGGCGCGACGCAACATCGAACGTCAGATCCGCCTCGGCGAGAGCCCGATCGTGCTTCACGAAACCGCCGTCTCCACGCCCAATCTGCTGTCCGGCCTTGCCGGAACGGCCGATCTGGTCCTCGCCCGTCCACCGTGCATTCCCGACGACGAAGACCTTCCCTCACAGTGCGGCGAGTACCGCCGACGGGCCTTGGTCAGCCGCACAGATGGTCTGAAGCTCGCCCGGCAAACGATTGTTGCGGCGGCACGGCTCCTGCACGCGGGCGGCAGCCTCGTCGTGGAGCACCGCCCCGACCGCTACACGACAGTGCTCGCACTACTCGACGAGAACAAGTTCTTCGCCAACGTGGCAACACACTTCGATCAGGCGGGAGAAGCGGCCTACACCACGTGCGCGCGGACATCCATGCAACTCCAGCACGCCGAGGTCGGGCCCGAGCCCAACCCTTGCACGCCTCCTGGTGCGAAGAGCAGATCGGAGAAGAGTCGTGGACGCCGTCCCGCCACCGATTCCAGGAATTGAAATGCGCTCGGGAGCCCTTCCGTCCGAGGCATGCCGTTTATCGGCCGCACAAAAGGGAATCTGGTTCGCCCAGCAACTGGCCGGCGAGCTCCCGATCACGATCGCGCAATACGTCGAGGTCTTCGGCGAGTTGGATATCGATTTGCTCGAGGCGACCAGTCGCGTGGCGGCCAG
Source organism: Rhodococcus sp. G6(2025) (assembly GCF_058628105.1). Lineage (NCBI taxonomy): Bacteria > Bacillati > Actinomycetota > Actinomycetes > Mycobacteriales > Nocardiaceae > Rhodococcus > Rhodococcus sp. G6(2025). Next base: position 3,344,546 of record NZ_CP179750.1, on the reverse strand, counting down.
GGAGTTCGGTTCCGGGTTCTTACGCCTGGTCGATCACGACGGTGAGCTGTATCAACTGGTCGACGATTCTTCCGACAGCGGAATCCGGCGAATCGACTTTCGCGCGGAGGACGACCCGAGCGTCGCCGCGCAGCAGTGGATGCGCAGCGAGTTCAGCACCCCGATAGACCTCCTCCACGATGCGCTCGCAGTCTCGGCGATCCTCCGAGTCGGCGACCGGCACTACTACTGGTACTCACGCGTTCACCACATCGCCCTCGACGGTTACGGCGCCATGACGCTGATGCAGCGTATTGCCGAGTTGTATACGGCCGCAGTTGCCGGTGGCGAGGCCCCGCCGCTCCGCGTGCTGGACCTCGCACAGATCGTCGAAATCGATGCTGCCTACCGGAACTCGGATCGCTTCGAGGCGGATCGGCGGTACTGGGCGGAACGGACCTCGGGACTGCCGGAACCTGCGAGCCTGGCGGGGCGGTCGGCGCCCGTCGAGGCGCATCCGCGAGTGGCCAGCGCGGCCTTGTCACACGACGTAGCCTCAATGCTCGATTCGGTCGCAACGAAGCACAACTCGAGTGCGGCAACGGTCTTGGTCGCTGCTCTTGCCGGCTTCCTGTGCCGGATGACAGGCAGATCGGACATCGTTCTCAGTCTGCCGGTTTCGGCCCGAACGACCGCACCGCTGCGACGCTCAGGTGGGATGTTGGCCAATGTCGTGCCGCTACAACTCGAGGTGGGCGCGGACGTGACGATCGAGGCGCTGATCCACTCCGCCCAGCTCGAGTTGACCGGGGCGCTGCGGCGGCAGCGGTACCGCCGTGAGGACATCTGCCGTGATCTCGGCAGGGACATCAGCCGCAATCGCTCGTTTGGTCCGACTCTCAACATCATGCCGGCCGACCGAGAGATCCGGCTGGGCCCGCACCTCGGCCGACTGCACGTGTTGACCTCCGGGCTCGTCGACGATCTTTTCGTCAACATCTACCCGAGCGTGGGCGGCACCACGACGCACATCGACTTCCAAGCCAACCCGAGCCTGTACGACGACGACATTCTCAAATGTCATCACGACCGCTTGTTGTCCTTTCTCGACCGCTTCCTTTCTGCCGATGCGGGGAGTCGGGTCGGTGACCTCGACCTCCTCGACGCCGACGAAAAACGGAACCTGCTCGACCGCACCGGCGGCCCCGAACACCCCGCAACGACACTGCCACAACTGCTCACCACCGCCGCAGCACACAACCGCACCGCACCAGCGGTGACATACGAAGACCACCACCTGTCCTACGAACAACTCGACACCGCATCCTCCCAACTGGCACGGATCCTGATCGCCGAAGGCATCGGCACCGAAGACACCGTCGCCATCGCACTCCCCCGCTCCCTCGAAGCGACCCTCGCAATCTGGGCGACCACCAAAACCGGCGCCGCGTTCCTCCCGATCGACCCGAACTACCCGAAAGACCGCATCACCCACATGCTCTCGGACTCCCGAGCCGCACTCGGAGTAACCACCACCGAGCACGCCACCACCCTGCCCAAACCACTGCCCTGGCTCCTCATCGACACCCCCGACCTCGAAACCCGCTGCAACACCATGGATTCAGGTCCGATCACCGACACCGACCGACTCCGACCCCTACACACCACCAACACCGCCTACCTGCTCTACACCTCCGGCTCCACCGGCACCCCCAAAGGCGTCGTCGTCACCCACCAAGGGCTGGCCAACCTCGCCGCCGAACAACGCGAACGATTCACCATCACCCCCGACTCCCGCACCCTGGCCGTGGCATCCCCGAGCTTCGACGCCTCGGTCTTCGAACTACTCCTCGCCACCGGAACCGGCGCCACCATGGTCATCGCCCCACCCACCGTCTTCGGCGGCGACGAACTCACCCACCTCCTCCACACCACCCACGTCACCCACGCCGTGATCACACCGGCCGCACTGGCCACCATCGACCCCACCCACCTCCACACCCTGCACACCGTCCTCTCCGCCGGCGAGGCCTGCACCCCCGACCTGCCCACCCGCTGGGCCACACCCACCGACACCTCCCCCACCCACACACCCCGCCGCTTCTTCAACGGCTACGGCCCCACCGAAACAACCGTGATGAGCAACTGCAGCGGACCACTGCCACCCGGCGGCCCGATCACCATCGGCGGCCCGATCCGCGGCACCCACGCCTACGTCCTCGACGACCGACTCCGCCCCGTCCCCACCGGCGTGACCGCAGAACTGCACCTCGCCGGAATCCAGCTGGCCCGCGGATACCACAACCGGCCCGCACTGACCGCCGAACGGTTCGTCGCCAACCCCTACGGCCCACCCGGCCAACGCATGTACCGCACCGGCGACCTCGTCCGCTGGCACCCCGACGGCAACCTCGAATACCTCGGCCGCCGCGACCTCCAAGTCAAAATCCGCGGCCACCGCATCGAACTCGGCGAAATCGAAGCCACCCTCACCACCCACCCCGACATCACCCACGCCGCAGTGACAGTCCACCACGACCACCACACCGGCGACCAACTCGTCGGCTACGTCGTCCCCCGCAACCACACCCCCCTCGACCCCACCACGATCCACACCTTCGCCGCCGACCACCTCCCCGACTACATGGTGCCCACCCCCATCACCATCCTCGACGCACTACCCCTGACCACCAACGGCAAGATCGACCGGCGAGCACTCCCCGCACCAACACCGTCGAACCGGCAGTTCCGACCACCGGTCACCCCCACCGAACAGACCATCGCCGACGTCTTCGCCGACGTCCTCGGCGTCGACCGCGTCGGGGTTGACGAGTCGTTCTTCGCTCTCGGTGGCGACAGCATCGTCGCGATTCAGTTGGTCTCGCGCGCGAAAGCCCGGGGCGTGGTGTTCTCCTCACGCGATGTATTCGAGCGCAGGACCGTTGGCGGCTTGGCTGCAGTCGCGCAGTGTCCCGAGGACTCCGGACTGCCGGTGGCCCTCGAGGAGTTGCCGGGCGGCGGCATCGGGTGGATGCCGCTGACCCCGGTCGCGGCGGCGCTGATCGAGCGGGGTGGTGGCTTCGGTCGATTCTCGCAACACATGTGGGTGGAGTTGCCGCCCGGAATTGAGCGCGGTGGGTTGGTGGCGACGGTCGAGGCCGTGCTCGAGCACCACGACATTTTCCGCTCTCGACTTGTCGGCGACGAACGCGGGTGGGGTCTGGAAGTCGGTGGGTCGGATGCCGTCGATGTGGACGGCCTTGTTCATTGGGTGGAGGTCACCGCCGATCTCGACGAGCAAGCCGCGGCGGCGTTGGCGGCGGCGCAATTGGATGCGGCGTTGGGGCGGTTGGCGCCGACGACGGGCGTGATGGTGCAGTTCGTGTGGCTCGATTTCCGGTCCGGATGCAGCACCGCGCAGCGGCCGGGCCGGCTGCTGATCGTCGCGCACCACCTGGTGATCGACGGGGTGTCGTGGCGGATACTCCTGCCGGACTTGGCCTCCGCGTGGGCGCAGGTGTCCGCTGGGCACACTCCGGTGTTGGATCCCGTCGGAACGTCGATGCGTCGGTGGGCGCACGCGTTGGTCGAGGAGGCATCGGCCCCGGCGCGGCTGGCGGAGTTACCGATGTGGCAGGCACTGCTGCAAGCCCCCGACCCGGTAGTGGGCCTCCGCCCGTTCAACGCGGCTGTCGATGTGGGATCCACCCTCGACCGGGTCGAGGTGAGAGTACCGGCACCGGTGACGGCATCACTCCTGACGACCTTGCCGACACTGTTCCACGGCGGCGTCGAGGACGGACTGCTGGCGGCATTGGCATTGGCCGTCTGCCGGTGGCGGCGCACGCGACAGGTCTTCGAATCCTCGACGCTGATCCACCTCGAGGGACACGGCCGTCAGGAGCAGATTGCCGCGGGAGCGGATCTGTCTCGAACGGTGGGATGGTTCACCACCGTGTTTCCGGTGCGTCTGGATATCGGGGCCGCCGACCTCGACGACGCCTTCGCCGGTGGCGCCGGCGCCGGTGTGGTGGTCAAGTCGATCAAGGAGCAGCTGAGGTCGCTACCGGACAGGGGAATCGGCTACGGGCTGCTGCGCTACCTGAATCGGGACACAGCCGAGCAGTTGCGGTCACTGCCGGTCGGCCAGATCAGCTTCAACTACCTCGGCCGGGTGTCCGGCGGTGGTGTGCCGAACGAGATGCCGCGGGCGGAGTGGGCACCGTGCGGCCATCTCGGCGACATCGCCGCTCCGGGAGATGCCGACATGCCGGCGAACGGCGTCGTCGACATCAATGCGATCGTCACCGACGGCAGCGAGGGTCCGGTGCTGGGCGCCACGTTCACGTTCCCGACCGGTGCAATCGGGCGGACCGATGTGCAGGACTTGGCGGAGGAATGGTGTGCTGCGCTCGCCGCGCTCGCCACCCATGCGCAGACCCCCGACGCCGGCGGGCTGACACCGTCGGATCTACCGTTGATCACCGCACGCCAACCGGACATCGACCGCTGGGAAGCGGCGTATCCGGCGGTCACGGACGTGTGGCCCCTGACGCCGCTGCAGTCGGGTCTGCTGTTCCACGCGCTGTTGGCCGCGTCGTCGGTCGACGTGTACTCGATGCAGGTCGTGTTCACCCTCACCGGCCGGGTGGACGCCACCCGGCTGCACACGGCGTCACAGGCGGTACTGAATCGGCACCCGAACCTGCGGGTGGCGTTCGTCGAGGGAGCCGACGGCATACCCGTGCAGCTGGTCCTCGACAAGGTGCCGGTGCCATGGTCCGAGGTCGATCTCCGCGAAATCGACGACACCACTCGCCCGGACGCGTTGACGCGACTGCTGGCCGACGATCAGGCCACGCACTTCGACATGACCGCACCACCGTTGATCCGGTTCACACTGGTCACCGTCGCCGAGGACCGGTACGAGCTGGTCGTCGCCAACCACCACATCCTGCTCGACGGCTGGTCGATGCCACTGCTGATGACGGACATGCTCGCACTCTATGCCGCCGGCGACCAGGCATCGGCGTTGCCTCCCGCCCGTCCGTATCGCAATTATCTCGAATGGCGCGCCGAACAGGACCAGGCGACGTCGCGGCAGGTCTGGGCGGCGGCACTCGAGGGTGTCGAGGGCCCGACCCTGCTCGCCCCCGCCGACCCGGGCCGAGAGATCTCCTCGCGGGCGGGTGAAGTAACCACCGATCTCGGCGAACACAAAACACGTGCCCTGTCCGAGTTGGCCGCCCGACTCGATGTCACCGTCAACACGGTCATGCAGGCGGCCTGGGGAATTCTGCTGATGCGGATGACCGGCCGCGACGACACAGTCTTCGGCAGCACCGTGTCAGGACGGCCACCCCAGCTCGCAGGCGTGGAATCGATGATCGGACTGTTCATCAACACGGTACCGATCAGGGTGCGCGCAGACCCGGACCAGTCGATCACCCAACTACTGACGCGGATGCACCGTGAACAGGCCGACCTGCTCGACCACCTCTACCTCGGACTCACCGACATTCAGCACGCCGCCGGAACAACCGACGCCCTCTTCGACACGCTGACGGTGTTCGAGTCGTACCCCGTCGAGCAGACCACACTTACCGAACAGGCCGACGCACTCGACGGCATAACCCTCGCCGGCGTCAGGGCCAACGACAACACCCACTACCCCCTCGCCCTGAAAATCACCGACGACACCCACATCCGACTAACCCTGACCTACCTCCACGACCTGTTCGACGAACCATACGTCCAAGCCCTGCTCAACCGATACCTGCATGTCCTCGAAGCCATCATCGCCGATCCCGACAGCCCGGTCGGCGACCTCGACATCCTCGACCCCGACGAAAAACAGCTGATCCTCGAGGACTGGAACCACACCGATCATGCGACAACCACCGACACACTGGTGTCGATGTTCGGTGCGCAGGTCACGCGCACACCCGACGCGCCCGCGGTGGTGGACGGAAACCGAACACTGTCCTACGCCGAGTTCGATGCACGCGTCAACCGCCTCGCCCGACACCTGATCACCCAGGGCGTGGGCCCGGAAACCATCGTGGCACTACGGATGCGCCGCTCCCTCGACTTCGTCGTCGGCGTCTACGCCACCCTCACCGCCGGTGCAGCTTATCTGCCCATCGACCCCCACCACCCAGCCGAGCGCACACACTTCATACTCGCAGTGGCGCAACCCACCTGCATGCTGACCACCACCCACGACGACCAAGACGATCCGCCCGACCCGGTACCGGTCCTCCACCTCGACACCATCGATCTGTCACCGCTGTCCGCGATGCCGGTGACCGACGCGGACCGCCGCGCACCGCTACGCCCGCAGAACACGGCCTACGTGATGTTCACCTCGGGATCGACCGGCCGCCCGAAGGGGGTGACCGTGGCGCACAGCGCGATCGTCAACGAGGCTCAGTGGGTGGTCGAGGCGTTCGATTACCGTGCCGGTGACCGACTTCTGCAGAGCAACGCGGTGACCTTCGACGCGTCGACCCCCGATCTCTTCGCACCGCTGCAGGTCGGGGGCTGCGTGGTCTTGGCAGGGCCCGACGGCCAACGCGACCCCGACTACCTCGCCGAACTCATCCGGGCACAGAAGGTCACTCACGTGGCGTCGGTGCCGACGGTACTGACCGCCCTGATGGCCGGCCGATCACCCGACGTCCTCCGCGGCGTGCGGGTGGTCTACCTCGGCGGTGAAACGCTGTCCGGGCAGACGGTCGCGCGGTTGGCGGAGTTCGGTCCGGCGACGGTATGGAACCAGTACGGGCCCACCGAAACCACCGTCAGCGTCATCTGCCACCGCTGCACCCAACACGAAGAGTCGGTGGTGCCCATCGGCACACCCCAGATCAACTGCCACGCCTACGTGCTGGACCACCGCTTGCATCCGGTACCGGTGGCGGTGGTGGGCGAGTTGTATGTGGCCGGGATCCAGCTGGCCCGCGGATACCACAACCGACCCGCACTGACCGCCGAACGGTTCGTCGCCAACCCCTACGGCCCACCCGGCCAACGCATGTACCGCACCGGCGACCTCGTCCGCTGGCACCCCGACGGCAACCTCGAATACCTCGGCCGCCGCGACCTCCAAGTCAAAATCCGCGGCCACCGCATCGAACTCGGCGAAATCGAAGCCACCCTCACCACCCACCCCGACATCACCCACGCCGCAGTGACAGTCCACCACGACCACCACACCGGCGACCAACTCGTCGGCTACGTCGTCCCCCGCAACCACACCCCCCTCGACCCCACCACGATCCACACCTTCGCCGCCGACCACCTCCCCGACTACATGGTGCCCACCCCCATCACCATCCTCGACGCACTACCCCTGACCACCAACGGCAAGATCGACCGACGAGCACTCCCCGCACCAACACCGTCGAAGCGGCAGTTCCGACCACCGGTCACCCCCACCGAACACACCATCGCCGACGTCTTCACCGACGTCCTCGGCCACGACCGAATCGGACTCGACGACGACTTCTTCACCCTGGGCGGCAACTCGCTGCTCGCCATCCAGGTCAGTGCGCGGCTGCGAGAGGCTCTCGACGTCGAGATGCCAGTGGCATGGCTCTTCACTGGCGCCACGGTGGAAGCGATCGCCAGTAGAGTCGAGGCGGTCTCCGACGGGTCGACACCTATTGCGCCGACCGGACCTTCGGCATTCGACGTCCTGTTTCCGATCACATCGGCTGGAGATTCCGACCCGATCTTTTGCATACACCCGGCTAGCGGATTGGCCTGGTGCTACGCAGGTTTGGCTCGATACACCGAACCGAGACAGCGAATCTACGGGCTGCAATCCCCCGAACTCGTCGAAGACGACCCGCATCCCCGTTCCATCGAACAGTTGGCGGAGCACTACGTCCGGGAGATCCAGGCCGTGCAACCAGACGGGCCGTATCACCTGCTCGGCTGGTCCTTGGGCGGAGTTATTGCCCACGCCGTAGCCACACGATTTCGCCTTCTCGGGAAGAAGGTCTCGATGCTGGCGATGCTGGACAGCCGGTTCCGCGAAGCGGAATCGACTGCAAACCAGGAATTCACTGTTGAAGACATCCTGGTCGAGCTAGCCGATCTGTTTGGATTCGGTGCCGAAGACTTCGATGCCGCGGGGAAAACCATGTCGGCTGAACAAGCGACCGAACTGATTCATCTGCGAACCGGAGCATTCGAGTTTCTCCAGCCATCACACGTGAAGCGGATCGTCGAATCCTTCAATGACGCGCCACGGTTGGTCGCCGACTACCACCCCGCCGTGTTCGACGGAGACATGGTCTTCTTCGCCGCCGCAGCTGGCGAGATGACCCGAGAGGTTGCCGAAAGTTGCTGGCAACCATACATAACTGGTTCAATCGACTACTATCCCATCGATGCCACGCATATTCGTATGACCACGCCGCGAGCGTTGGCGGACATTGCACGAGTTCTCAACACCTACCTCGTCGACGCTGTCAGTTAGCGGCGCCTCCCTGTGTCAAACGAACTACTCGATGGTGCAACGAACGCATGAAATCGCCATCTCGCGATCCAGCCGGACAAGGCGCAGCTGATTCCGTCCACCGCGACGGCGCGGTTGCTGCCCGAGCGCTATTTAACGCTGTGTCGCTCATCGTTCCCGAGGGCGACACGGCTCCGCCGATCCAGGCCGGCGGGACACGCTGGCGAACACACTCGGCGTGCAGTTCATCAACCCGAAAGGTCGCTACCTGCCCAACCAGGACGAGCCGCGCCTGCTCGACAATCGCGGACCGGCCTGCTGCGACGTCACCGGGGTCCACGATCAGGTCCCGGGATACGGAGCCCAGATCACGCCCGCAAGTTACGCGGGATCGAAGATGCAGGCGCCCCGACCATGAGGGGAACCGAAGTGGCCTGCGAGTGACGACGCTCCTGGGACCGTCGCCCAGTTTCCGGACGGTAGATCGTCAGATCGCCGCCGCGAGGACCTCCACGCCCGGTCCGTCGAGGTCGTCGAGCGCCACCCTCCGACCGGAGACGGCCAGGAGAAGCGAAAGGGCGGTGCCGCTCACCTCGGGGCCGTCGCCGATCGACACGTCGGCGTCCGCTGCCGTCAGCCGGACACGGGACACAAGCTCTTTGGCGCCGCCGAAGGACGCCGGGGTGCGCGTCTGCAGGCGGAGCGATCTGTCGACGGCCTCCGCCGGGTAGGAGCGGGTGAGTCCCAAGGGCCGACGGATGTCCTCACCGTGGACGATCTCCTCGACGAGCCTGCTGTCGAGGGGTGACGGAGGCGTCGACGTGCGCGACGCTGCCCGACGAAGCCGCTCCAATGTCTCCTGCGGTGAGGCGCCACGCTCGCGTTCCACGCCGCGTGCGTTCTGGCGGTCGAAGTCGAATCGCGCCCGGGCGAGGCCGAGCATGAAACCGAGGCGCGTCGTCCGAGCCGTGTCGACCAGGTGGGCGACCACGTCGTGCACCGTCCAGTCGCCGCAGAGCGACGGCTCGTCCCACCGTGCCGCGTCGAGACTCCCGAGGTCGTCGATCAGCGCCGCACGCTCCGCGTGCACCATCGACCAGACATATTCCACAGCTCGCTCCTTCGGTCGGCCACATCGTATGCACGGTAAGACTCGTCGAGACACGGAATCTCATCGCAGCTCGGGGAACGACCGAATGAGAGCCGACCCACATGGTCAGCTGTCGATGGTGAGCACGTCTGCGAGGTTATCCAAACTTGCCCGCACCGTGCGTGAGTACGCCTTCGCGACTATCGGGTCGGCCAGCTTGCCGAAGATTCCTCCGAGGCCACTTTCGCTGTCGGTCCGATAGGTGAACAGGGTGCCGCCGTCGACTTCCTCGAGCCTCGTCGTCGCGGTGAAGCCGACCTTGCTCTCCACCGACGTGGACGTGGCCACCTTCAACGGCTCGTACTCGACGAATTCGGTCACCGGTCGAGCCGCCTACCCAGAATGCGGGTTACCCCGCGCCACCGGGTGCCCACCCCGAGTTGGCCTCGTCACGCTCCTTGCTCGGTCGGGCCACGATGGAGACCGGTCTGTTTGATTCTCCCGCTATACCTGGTCGCTATCACTGATGGTTAGCGCGTCAAAGCGCTGGTAGCGGTGTAGACACGACAAGACCGCGAAGCGCCGGCGAATCCGGGGCTGGATCGATCCGCCGAGGAGCAGAGATGATCGAATCATGACAACGGATCGCCGTACGCTTCGGAACACCTTCGAGTTGGCCGCCGAGAAGTACCACGCCGCTCGGCCCAGCTATCCGTCAGCGCTCTACGACGAACTCGTCCTCACGTCCGGACTGCGCCCAGGTGACTCGCTATTGGAGATCGGAGGAGGTACGGGCAAGGCCACCGTCGAGCTCGCGCGGAGGGGCTTCACCATCACGTCGGTCGAACTCGGGCATGACCTGGCAGCGATCGCACGTGAGAATGTAGCGGCGTTCCCCAACGCCGAGGTGGTCTGCGCCGATTTCGAGCAATGGAGGCCTGCGCCAGGCGTGACCTACGACTTAGTATTCGCGGCAACCTCCTGGCACTGGATCGATCCCTCGACGCGATACATCAAGGCGGCCAGCCTCATTCGCCCCGAAGGACATCTGGCTTTTTGGGGTGCACAACACGTGTTCCCGGAAGGTGGGGACCCGATCTTTCGTGACATTCAGCCCGTCTACGAGGAGATCGGCGAAGGTCTCCCGGATACCGCGACGTGGGCGCGCCCGGGTGAGCTGGCCGATCATCGGGCCGAATTCGAGGAGAGCGGGTTCTTCGACAGCGTCGTGGTGCGTCACTTCGACTGGGAAGTCAGCTACGACGTGGACGGCTATCTCGACCTTCTCGACACCTTCTCCGGACACATCGCCATGGCGAAATGGCAACGGGAACGGCTGCACAGCGAGATTCGTCGTCGAGTTGCCGAGCGGCCCGAACACCGCATCCGGCGGCACTTCGGCGCGGTCCTGCACATTGCCCGCCGTCGCAGCTGATCTTCACGCATTTCGCGCCAGACGGCCGAACGACCCGACCGACTCTCCGGTCAAGCCCGGGGCGCATCACAGGCTTCGGTGTGGCCGTCCAACGCACATAGGCGAAGGCGGCTTGGTTCCGCACCTCCGAACAGTGCGACTGCCAACCCCAGAACACCTCCACTGCCGGCCAACACCGCACCGAGTAGGAACATTCCACTCATCAGACCCTCCCCTCTGTCCTGTCCCCATTACAGCAGGCCCCCACCCGGACAGGGGCTCCGGCCTGCCGGAGAGATCCCAACTCCCGCTTCAGCAGGACTCGACGGCGACGACGCGACGTGCGGTTGTCGATGGGAGGAGCGCGAGGACGAGGGCCAGCACCGTCAGGACGAGGACCAGGACGGCCACGTAAAACCAGTGTCCGTTCGCCCAGGCGATTCCTCCGACCCAGCCGAACAGGCTGGAGCCGGCGTAGTAGGAGACGTTGTACAGCGCCGTCGCCTGTGCGCGACCCGTTGTCGCGTGGGCGCCGACCATGCCGGATGCGACGGCATGGCCGACGAAGAGTCCGCCGGTGATCGCGGCCACGCCGAGGAGGATCAGGACCAGCGATCCGGCGACGCTGAGCATCGTCCCACCTGCCATGAAGGCACAGGCCGACACGAGCACGGTTCGGTGACCGAACCGGCCAACCACCCAGCCGGCGGCGCGAGAGCCCGCCGTGCCCGCCAGATAGGCGAGAAAGATCAGCGACACCACCGTGGGCGCGAGGTGGTACGGAGCGGCCTCGAGGCGGAAGGGGAGGTAGTTGAAGACGGCCACCATGCCGCCGACGAGTAGCGCACCGATGCCGAACAATGCCAGGAGGCGGGTATCCCGCAGGTGGATGGCAAGGATCCCGGTGGACGGGACGGCCACTCGCCGCCCCCGTCCGGCGGGAAGCAACGCGATCAGGATGGTCATCAGGATCGCCAGACCTACGCCGAGGATCGCCAGGGCCGGACGCCACCCGAGGTGATCGGCGACCGGGACGACCAGAAGTCGACCGCTCAAACCACCCAATGATGTTGCTGCCACGTAGGAACCGGCCAATGCCGCGGTCCGCGCCGGCGCGGCGACCTCGTGGAGCAGTGTCATCGCCAGCGCCGGCAGTCCCCCGAGCGCCACCCCTTGGACGAATCGTCCCGCCACCAGCGCGTCGAACGTCGGGAGCCAGGGGACGGCCACGGCGAGCAGTCCCGCGGTTGCCGCCGCGTACCGCATCGCGGTGGGGCGCCCCACCCGATCCGAGAACCGGGCCCACGGCAGAACCGACAACGCCAGCCCGAGCGTGGCCGCCGAGACCAGGAGAGAAGCCTGCGCCGGGCTCACGGACGCGTCGTGCCCGATCTGCGTGAGGAGCCCTTGAGGCGCGTACATCAGGGCAAAGGTCGCCACACCGGCACACCACAGCGCAGCCGAGAGTCGGCGGTCCGGATTGCCCGTCGGCGGCGTGGGCTGCAGGGCAGTCGCTGCGCGGGTCTCCTTCTCCGTGAGGTGTGTGGCGGGCATGGAGTCGACGTTAGATCCGAAGAACTGATGAATCCAATGCAGAACCATCCATCGACTCATACAGTTGAGTCATGAATAGCGAGACCGTCAAGGCGCTGTTGCCGCACCTCCCCGTCCTCGTCGCCCTCGGCGAAGTCGAACATGTGACTGTCGCTGCCGCGATGCTCGGGATGCCCCAGCCCACGGTCAGCCGGATAATCCGCCGACTCGAAAAGCAACTCGACATCTCGCTCCTGGAACCGGACGGCCGCGGCGTGCGCCTGACCGATGCCGGCCGGACACTGGTGCCTTACGCACAGCGCGCACTCGAGGCGGTGGTGGACGGCCTCGACGCCGTGCAGTCCGAAGACCGACAGGCGCGGGCCACCGTTCGCGTCGCCTTTCAGATGTCGCTCGGCGAGCACCTCGTGCCCGAGTTGATTCGCACCGTCCGCGCGACGGATCCGACGATCCGGTTCGTCCTCAGTCAGGGCGCGCGCCGCACGTGCCTGGACACCCTCCTCAACCGTGAGGCCGATATCGCGCTCGTCTCCCGTCTCACCCCACCGCCCGAGGGCCTGACGGTCACGCCGCTGTTCGAACAGCCGCTCGTCGTCCTGGTGCCCTCCGAACACCCGCGGGCCGCATCGACCTCGACGACGATCCGTGACCTCGCCTCCGAGCCGATCGTCACTCTCAAGCCGGGCTACGGACTCCGGGGATCGCTCGACGACCTGTTCGCCCGAGCCGGTGCCCTACCCACGATCGCGTTCGAAGGAGAGGACGTGCACACCGTGCACGGCCTGGTCGCATCCGGCTTGGGCGTGGGCATCGTGCCGGCCACGGATACTCCCCCACCCGGGTGCGCGCAGATTCGCCTCGACGATCCCCGAGCCTTCCGCGACATCGGTGCCGCGCGCCTACCCGGTCCCCCGAGCGTCGCGGTCACCACGGTTATCGCTGCCCTCATAACGCTCACGTCGACGGAGAGCGGGGAGACCCCGTGAACCGCGAACATCTCCAACACGATTACGGCCTCCGTTTCGACTGGGGCCTGCCGGGGGCGAAAGCCGTCGGCGCCGACGCCGACGTCGCGGTCGTAGTGGACGTCCTGTCGTTCACCACCACACTCACCGTTGCGGTCGACGCCGGCATCGACGTCCTGCCCTACCGGTGGAACGACGATTCTTCCGAACGCTACGCCCGTGACTCGGACGCGGTCCTCGCCGTCGGACGCAGCCGGGCGGCGAACGGGCAGATCAGCTTGTCGCCGAATACGATTCGACGGACCGCGGCGCCGCGCAGGTTGGTGCTTCCCTCGCCGAACGGATCGACCATCAGCTTCGAGCTCGGCACCGGAACCGGCGTGTGCGTCGGGGCGTCCCTACGGAATGCGACCGCTGTTGCAGACTGGATCGCCCGGCACTGCACGTCGACGTCGGTGGTGTCGGTGATCGCCGCCGGGGAGAAATGGCCGGGCGGCGAACTCCGGCCGGCGATCGAGGATCTGTGGGGCGCGGGCGCCGTGCTGTCCGCTCTGACGGCGATCGGTCGGGGCGCTGACGCGTCGCCGGAAGCCCTGGCGGCCATGACCGCCTGGCGCGGTGTCGCGGACACCCTCCCGCAGTCCCTCGCGGCGTGTGCGTCGGGACGGGAGTTGCGTGCCTCGGGATACCCGCAGGACGTCGTAATCGCCGCCGAGGTGGACCGGAGCACCGCCGTCCCGGTCCTCGAAGATCGCGTCTTCCGAGCGGCTGCGCAATAGAGTGAGCGCCATGTTCGATACCTGGGACGCCGACGCTCCTGGAGTCCTCCGCCTGCCGTCCGGGCGGCTGGTCCGCGGCCGGGGGCTGAGGCGACCACTCCCCGACGGTCCCCTCCCCGATTTCGCCGTCTACCTGCTGGGGCGGACGCCGCCGCCGGTGCAGTGGGACTCACGGTGGGTCCGCTGGCCCGACTTCGCGTTGCCGCGGGACCGCGACGACACCCTCGATGCGCTGGGTGAGGTGTGGCGCCGCGCCGCGACGGAACGGGTGGAGTTGGCATGCGGGGGCGGTCGCGGCCGGACGGGCACAGCCCTCGCCTGCATCGCCGTGCTCGACGGGGTCCCGGCGCGGGACGCCGTCGCGTACGTCCGGCAGCACTACCACCGTCACGCGGTCGAGACACCGTGGCAGCGGCGGTATGTCGGACGGTTCACCGCGGCACCGTCCTCCTGACGCACCCGACACGAAGACGCCGACGGCCCCGCACGAGATTCGTGCGGGGCCGCCGGCGTGGTGACCGGGAGAAGGCTACTTCTCGGCAGCCGCCTCTTCGCTCTGCTCGGCCGGAGCCGCAGCGCCGTCTTCTTCGACGGGGATAAGCGAGATCTTGCCGCGGTTGTCGATGTCGGCAATCTCGACACGCAACTTCGAGCCGACGCTCACGACGTCCTCGACCTTGGCAATGCGCTTGCCGCTGCCCAGCTTCGAGATGTGCACCAATCCGTCGCGGCCGGGAAGGAGCGACACGAACGCACCGAAGGCGGTGGTCTTGACGACCGTGCCCAGGAAGCGCTCGCCGACCTTCGGCAGCTGCGGGTTGGCGATGGCGTTGATCATGTCGATCGCGGCCTGCGCGGACGGGCCGTCCGTCGCACCGACGAACACGGTGCCGTCATCTTCGATGGAGATGTTGGCGCCGGTCTGCTCGGTGATGGAGTTGATCATCTTGCCCTTGGGGCCGATGACCTCACCAATCTTGTCGACGGGGACCTTGATGGCCGTGACGCGCGGGGCGAACGGGCTCATCTCGTCGGGGGTGTCGATGGCCTCGGCCATGACCTCGAGGATCGTCGCCCGCGCATCCTTGGCCTGCGACAGCGCGCCGGCGAGGACCTTGGACGGGATGCCGTCGAGCTTCGTGTCGAGCTGCAGGGCCGTGACGAAGTCCTTCGTGCCCGCGACCTTGAAGTCCATGTCGCCGAACGCGTCCTCGGCACCGAGGATGTCGGTGAGCGCGACGTAGCGGGTCTCACCGTCGACCTGGTCGGAGACGAGGCCCATGGCGATACCGGCGACCGGAGCCTTCAGAGGCACACCGGCGTTGAGCAGCGCGAGCGTCGACGCGCACACGGAACCCATCGAGGTGGAGCCGTTGGAGCTGAGCGCCTCCGAGACCTGACGGATGGCGTACGGGAATTCCTCGACGCTGGGCAGCACGGGCATGAGTGCCCGCTCCGCCAGCGCGCCGTGACCGATCTCGCGGCGCTTCGGGGAACCGACGCGTCCCGTCTCACCGGTGGAGTACGGCGGGAAGTTGTAGTGGTGCATGTACCGCTTGGTCGTCTCGGGTCCGAGCGAATCGACCTGCTGCGCCATCTTCACCATGTCGAGGGTGGTGACACCCAGGATCTGGGTCTCGCCGCGCTCGAACAGAGCGGAACCGTGGGCACGCGGAACGATGGCGACCTCGGCCGACAGCGAACGGATGTCCGTGATGCCACGGCCGTCGATGCGGAACTGGTCGCGCAGGATGCGCTGACGGACCAGCTTCTTCGTCAGCGAACGGAATGCCGCGCCGAGTTCCTTCTCGCGACCCTCGAAGTTCGGGGCGACCTGCTCGAGGACCTCGACCTTGACCTCGTCGGTCTTGTCGTCGCGCTCCTGCTTGCCCGCGATGGTCAGTGCCGCGCTGAGCTTCTCCGCTGCGGCGGCCTCGACGGCTGCGAACACGTCGTCCTGGTACGCCGGGAAGACGGGGAAGTCACCGGTGGGCTTGGAGGCCTTGGCCGCGAGCTGCTGCTGCGCGGTGCAGAGGCGGGCGATGAACGGCTTGGCGGCCTCGAGGCCCTCGGCCACGATCGCCTCGGTGGGAGCCTGTGCGCCACCGTCGATCAGGGAGATCACGTTGTCGGTGGCTTCGGCCTCGACCATCATGATCGCGACGTCGGCGTCGTCACCGCTGCCGGAGACGATGCGACCCGCGACGACCATGTCGAAGACGGCGTTCTCGAGCTGCTCGACGGTGGGGAATGCGACCCACTGGCCGGCCTTGTTCTCGTCCGAGGTGATGAGCGCGACGCGCACACCGCCGACGGGTCCGGAGAACGGCAGTCCGGCGATCTGGGTGGAAGCAGACGCGGCGTTGATCGCGACCACGTCGTACAGGTCCTGCGGGTTCAGGCTCATCACCGTGACGACGACCTGGATCTCGTTGCGCAGACCGTCGACGAACGACGGGCGCAGCGGGCGGTCGATCAGGCGGCAGGTCAGGATCGCGTCCGTGGAGGGACGGCCCTCACGACGGAAGAACGAGCCGGGGATACGGCCCGCCGCGTACATGCGCTCCTCGACGTCCACCGTCAGGGGGAAGAAGTCGAAGTGCTCCTTGGGGTGCTTGCTGGCGCTCGTCGCGGACAGCAGCATCGTCTCGTCGTCCAGGTAGGCGACGACGGCGCCGGCGGCCTGCTGCGCGAGGCGACCGGTCTCGAAACGAATGGTGCGGGTTCCGAAGGACCCGTTGTCGATCACGGCGGTGGATTCGAACACGCCCTCATCGACCTCTACTGCGGAATTCTCTGTCATCTCTTCTTTTCACTTCCCTCTCGTCTTCGCCGTACCCGCGGGGGCGTTCTCACCCTCCTGGCGAGAACTGCGCACCTGAGGGACATCCCCCTCTCGAGTTCTCGGGATGTCGCTGTGCGGAGGCGGCCGTCGATCGAAGTCCCCCGGACCGTGTCCGGAAGACCACTACCGAAGACCGACACCACATTCTCGGGTGCATACGGTAGTGCTGCCCTCGGCAGCTAACGCCGATAGCCAGCGAGGCCCAGTCTAAGCAAGGCCCCGCCGGCTACCGGAGTGATTTGCGATCGAAATGACCGCTGTGTACGAAACTCAGCGACGCAGGCCGAGACGCTCGATCAGCGAGCGGTAACGCTCGATGTCGACCTTCTGGACGTACTTGAGCAGACGACGACGGCGTCCGACCAGCAGCAGGAGGCCGCGGCGGGAGTGGTGGTCGTGCTTGTGCATCTTGAGGTGTTCGGTGAGATCGACGATGCGCTTGGTGAGCATGGCCACCTGCGCCTCCGGCGAACCGGTGTCGGTCTCGTGCAGGCCGTACTCGCTCAGAACCTGCTTCTTTTCTTCGGTGGTCAATGCCACTGGTTCACTCCTGGTGATGACGTTCGCGTGCAAGGATCGAAACTCGGCGCGGCCACCGCGAACCGCAGCGCACGCCAGCGGTCTACTTTACCAGCTGAAATGGGACGGCTTTACCGCACGTCCTCCGACGCCGCCAGGATCGCACGCGCACGCTCGGCGTCCTTGCCCATCGCGACGATCAGGTCGTCGACCGAATCGAATTTTTCCATCCCGCGGAGCCGCTCCACCAGATCGACGGCCACGTGCTGGCCGTACAGGTCGGCTTCCCGGTCGAGGACGAAGGCCTCCACGGTGCGCGTCCGCCCGGAGAACGTGGGATTGGTGCCCACCGACACGGCGGCCATGTACCGCTCGCCGGAGGTGACCGTGCCCAGGTCGACTCCGTGTCCGAGCACGGTGAACCAGGCGGCGTACACGCCGTCCGCGGGAATCGCGGCATACATGGGCGGCGCGACGTTCGCCGTCGGATAGCCGAGCTGCCGTCCACGGCCGTCGCCGTGGACGACGACACCCTCGACGCGGTGCGGACGGCCGAGGGCCTCCGTCGCGGCGGCCATGTCGCCGGCGTCCACGCACGACCGGATGTAGGTGGACGAGAACGTGACCGCGTGCTCCGCGAGCAACGTCACACCGTCGACGGCGAACCCGAACCGGTCTCCGATCTGACGCAGCAGGTCGACGTTGCCCGCAGCCTTCTTGCCGAACGTGAAGTTCTCACCGACGACGACATCCGCCACGTGCAGGCGCTCCACGAGGATCTCGTGGGCGTACCGCTCCGGCGTCAACTTCATGAATTCGGCGGTGAACGGCATGACGCAGAACACGTCGATCCCCAGCTCCTCCGCGAGCTCCGCCCGGCGGGCGAGCGTCGTGAGCTGGGCGGGATGACTGCCCGGACGAACCACTTCCATCGGATGAGGATCGAAAGTCATGAGCACGCTGGGTATTCCACGCGTGCGGGCAGCCGCCACCGCTCGACTGATCAGTTGGGCGTGACCTCGGTGCACGCCATCGAATACGCCGATCGTGAGAACACAACGACCCCAGTCGGCAGGAACCTCGTCGAGACCACGCCATCTCAGCACGAGTGGCAGCCTACGGTGCCGCGCGCCGATGTTCATCTCCGGACCGGGTGTCCGGCCGCCCCGCGCGCCGGCGAAGCGCCACGACCTCGCGGTTCGTGGTCACCCGGGCCGTCCCCCGGCGACGGATCAGGTGTGTCGATGTGTCTCGCCGGTAAGACTTGCCTAAGCTCGTTGGCGTGGCCGTGAACAAGAATGACCAGAGCGTGACCGAGGACTCGACCTCCGAGACCGGGGCTCTCTCGGCAGTGGCGCAGGACTACCTCAAGGTCATCTGGACCGTTCAGGAGTGGTCGCAGGAGCGGGTGTCCACGAAATTGCTCTCCGAGAAGATCGGGGTGTCGGCGTCCACCGTGTCGGAGGCCATCCGGAAACTGTCCGACCAGGGTCTCGTCGATCACGCCCGATACGGGTCCATCGCCCTCACCGAGGCGGGGCGCGTCGCCGCCGTCGGAATGGTCCGCAGGCACCGCCTCATCGAGACGTACCTGGTGCACGAACTGGGATACGGCTGGGACGAGGTGCACGACGAGGCGGAGGTACTCGAACACGCCGTCTCGGATCTGATGATCTCCCGGATGGACGCCAAGCTCGGCCATCCCGAGCGCGATCCGCACGGCGATCCGATTCCCGCGGTCGACGGCTCGGTGCCCACTCCTCCGGCACGCCAGCTCAGCGACTTCGTCAACGGCGAGAGCGGCCGCATCGCCCGGATCTCGGACTCCGACCCGGCGATGCTGCGGTACTTCGACTCGGTCGGGGTGGCACTGGACGTCACGATCACCGTGCTGGAGCGACGCGACTACGCCGGAACCGTCTCGATCCGGCTCGGCACGCACGACGACTCCATCGAGCTCGGAAACCCCGCCGCCCAGGCCATCTGGCTGGTGTGAACCGCTACCTCAGGGTCGCGGGGCGGACCACCATCACCGAGCTGGCCCGCCGTCCACGTTCCTGGAGCAGCGCGATCGTGTGCCCGCTCGGATCGATGGCAGCGTAGACGCCCTTGATACCGATCGGCTCGAGCCACCGGCCCTGACTGATCGATTCGGCCTCGTCCGCATCGATCTGCCGGTGCGGGAACGCGGTCTGCGCGGCGGCATCGATGTCGAGACTGACCCCCGGCTCCTCGGCCAGCTGTTCCAGCGTGCGCGCGTGCTCGAGCGTGAACGGTCCCACCCGGGTCCGTCGCAGCGAGGTGAGATGTCCGCCTACGCCGATCAGCGCGATCCCCAGATCACGCGCGAGGGCCCGGACGTACGTGCCGGAGGAACATTCCACCTCGACGTCGAGGTCGACGAACGTGCCCTCGGTTCGCCTCGCGACGACCTCGAACCGGGACACCGTGACCGAGCGGGGAGCGAGTTCGAACTCCTCGCCCGCACGGATCAGTGCGTGCGCCCGCCTGCCGTCAACCTTGATGGCGCTGACGCTCGACGGGATCTGCTGGATGTCTCCGGTGAGGGTGTGCACCTGCGCGGCGATCTCCTCGTCCGTCACGCCGGACGCATCGGCCGACGCCACGACCTCGCCCTCGGCGTCGTCGGTCGTGGTGGCCTGACCCAGCCTGATCGTGGCCGTGTACGCCTTGGTGGTCAGTGCGAGGAGCCCCAGCAGCTTCGTTGCCCGCTCCACACCGAGCACCAGCACCCCGGTGGCCATCGGGTCGAGAGTGCCCGCGTGCCCGACCTTCCGGGTGCCGAGCAGCTTGCGGCACCGGGCCACCACGTCGTGGCTGGTGACGCCCGCATCCTTGTCGACGATGAGCAGTCCGGCGCCGACGAGACCGGAAGAGGGCTTTTCACGTGCAGACACGAGGCCCGATTCTGCCAGCCGTCGTCACCGCACCGAAATCAGTGCACCGCACAGTACCGAAATCAGTGCACCGCAATGGCGGTGATGATCAGGCCGTCGGACACCATCCACCGTCCGTCGAACGACGCCAGCGGTGGGCCGTCGACCGTCTCTCCGGAGATCAGGAGATCCGAATGGAACGTGCCCGTGCCGTCCCCGGACGCCTCGAACGTGATGTGCGCGTCCTCGAACCCCAGCCACCGGGCGGTGAGCGGGAACCACGCCTTGTACGTCGCCTCCTTGGCGCAGAACAGCAGCCTGTCCCGGTGCACGGGACCGCCGGTGGCGGAGCGCCACAGCCCGGAGTCCGCCGCGCCCGACAGCCAGTCCCGTTCGGCGGGCAGACTCACCGCGTCCAGCACACCGTCGGGGAGCGCCTCGTGCGGTTCGGCGTCGATCCCCACGGACCGCACCTGCATGGCGTAGCCGAGCACCGCGCCGCGGTAACCGTCGCAGTGGGTGAGGCTTCCGACCACGCCGCGCGGCCACACGGGGGACCCCTTGTCGCCCCGCAGAACAGGGGCCTGGTCCACGCCCAGCTTCGTCATCGCCAGGCGGGCGCAATGACGTGCGGTGGTGAATTCGCGGCGCCGCTTCTCCACCGCCCTGCCGATGAGCGCCTCCTCCTGCGGGTGCGGACGCAGGCCCGGCGGATCGTCGAACAGTTCCGACGACACCACTCCGGCAGGCAGAATTCTCTCGATCACAGGGCCCCCCTCGCCCGCATCTTCTCCACTTCGGCTTCCTGTTCGGGGGTCACCTTGAAGTGGCCGCCCCACTTGTTCAGTGTTCCCGGCGGGTACTCCGGCACCGGGAGGATCTGCCGCAGGAGGCGGTCCGGGAGTCCCCGCCGCTGCCACTCCCGCGGGTAGCCCAGCGACACCTCTTCGAACCGCACCCCGTCGTAATAGGTGGTGCGCGGAATGTGCAGATGCCCGTACACGGCGCAGACTGCGTTGTACCGGGTGTGCCAGTCCGCGGTCAGTTCGGTACCGCACCACAGGGAGAACTCCGGGTACCACAGCACCTGCGTCGGTTGACGCACCAACGGGAAGTGGTTGATCAGCACGGTGCGGGTGCCCGTGGGCAGGGCGTCCAACCGGGCCTTCGTCGCCTCGACGCGGCTGCGACACCAGGCATCCCGGGTTCCGTACGGTTCGCTCGACAGCAGGAACTCGTCCGTGGCCACCACGTTCTTCTCGCGCGCGATCGCGAGACCTTCCTCCTTGGTGGTGGCACCGTCGGGCAGGAACGTGTAGTCGTACAGCAGGAACATCGGGACCAGGGTGATCGGGCCGTCCTCGGCCTCCCACACCGGGAACGGGTCCTCGGGGGTGATGACGCCGATCTCCCGGCACATGGTGACCAGGTAGTCGTAGCGGGCGGCGCCGTGGATCTGCACCGGGTCCTTCGCCGTCGTCCACAGTTCGTGGTTGCCGGGAACCCAGATGACCTCGGCGAAACGACTGCGCAGGAGTTTCAGCGCCCACCGGATGTCGTCGGTCTTCTCCGAGACGTCGCCCGCGACGATCAGCCAGTCCTCGGGCGAGTCGGGATAGATGTCCTCGGTGATCGGGCGGTTTCCCCGGTGCCCCACATGGACGTCGCTCACCGCCATCAGTTTGGGTGCCACGTCAACCACCTTTCCGATCGTGTTCCGCCGCCGGATCGCTGTCCGATCCGTGTCGTGTCTGCAGGTCGGACCCGACCACTGCCCAGCGGCCCGTTCCGACGCGCCACACGACCGCGAGCATCCGAAGAAATATGAACACCGTGAGACCCGTCCAGATTCCCGCCAGGCCCCAGTCGTGCAGCATCGACAGCCAGATCAGTGGGAGGAATCCGACCAACGCGCAGAACAGCGTGGCATTCCGGAGGAAGGCGACGTCACCGGCCCCGAGCAGCACCCCGTCGAGGGCGAACACCACTCCGGCGACCGGCATGATCGCGACGAAGAACCACCACGCCACCGCCATCTCGTCGAGCACGGCCTGATCGGAGGTGAACAGTTCGGGGATCACCCCGTGGCCGAGGGCGAAGATCAGGGCGAGCCCTGTCGCGAAGATCGTGGACCATCGGGTGATGCGCCACGACAGTCGCGTGGCGCCCTTGGCGTGTCCGGCGCCCAGCGCGGCACCGACCAGCGCCTGTGCGGCGATCGCCAGGGAGTCGAGGGTGAGGGCGACGAGGTTCCACAGCTGCAGCACCACCTGGTGCGCGGCGACCGCCGCGGCACCGAACCGGGACGCGACTGCGGCAGCCGAGAGGAAACACGCCTGGAAGGCCAGGCTCCGCAGGATCAGATCCCGGCCGAGCACCATCTGAGCGCGCATGACGTGCCACCGCGGACGCAACGGCACCCGCTCGACCACCAGCGCTCCGACGAACAGGCTCGCGGACACCGCCTGACCGATCACGTTCGCGACCGCCGAACCCTCGAGTTCCAGCCGCGGCGCGCCCCACAATCCGTGCACCAGCACCGGGCAGGCCACGGCCGACACGGCGAGACCGGCGATCACGAAACGGAGGGGCCGCACCGTGTTCTGCACGCCGCGCATCCACCCGTTGCCCGCCATCGCGACGAGAATCAGCGGGGCCCCGAACACCGCGATCCGCAGCCAGCTCTCGGCGGCCGCCGCGATGTCGGAGCCGCCGGCGATCGCCGAGGTGACCGGCCGCGCGAACAGGTGGGCCAGCGCGATCACGAGCGCGCCGATGCCCAGTGCCAGCCACGTGGCCTGCACGCCCTCCCGGACCGCGCCGCGCTCGTCGCCGGCACCGTGCATGCGGGACGCACGCGCCGTCGTGCCGTAGGACAGGAACGTCAGCTGCGTGCTGACCTGGGCGAGGATGAGACCGCCGACGGCGAGGCCCGCGAGCGCCAGGGCGCCCAGCCGACCGACGACGGCGATGTCGAAGAGCAGATAGATCGGTTCGGCAGCGAGGACACCGAGCGCGGGCAGCGCCAGCCCGAACACCGTCCGGGCGGTCGCGTCGCCCGTGACTTCCGAGACGTCAGCCAACGAATTCGGACCTCAGCCGAGCGACTCGACGAGCGAGGTCACGATCTCGTCCGCAGAGCACTCGGCCGTGTAACCGGCGGCGAACCGATGACCGCCGCCGCCGAGATACCCGGCGACGACCGACACGTCCACGTCGGACTTCGATCGCAGCGACACCGACCAGGTGCCGTCCACCGCCTCCTTGAGGACGGCGGCGACCTCGGCCTCGGACGTCGTCCGGACGATATCGATGACGCTTTCGATCTCCTCCGAGCGGAGATCTCCGATGTAGGCCCGCCGGATGACCGCGTACACCAGTCCACGCCCTCCCGCTGCGTCGGGGACGAGCGTCGCCGATCCGAGCACCGAGGACAGCATGGGCAGCCAGCCGAACGGGTGAGTGTCGAGCAGGCGCCGCGCGATGCGGGCTCCGTCGATTCCGGTGGCGAGCAGCCTCTCGGCCAGCGTGTGGGTGCCGGGCTGCACCCAGCGGAACGAACCGGTATCGGTCACGAGTCCCGCATACAGGCAGTGCGCGAGATCGGCGTCGATGTCCACACCCCACAGGTCGAACATCTGTGCCACGACAGCGGTCGTCGACTCCGCGGACTCGTCGATCAGGTTCATGCGACCGAAGCGGGTGTTGGACCGGTGGTGATCGATGACGAGGGTGTCGCCCGCGTTCGCGAGCCGGTCGGCGAGCTTCCCCAGACGCCCGGCACTGCCGCAGTCGACGGTCACGAGCAGGTCGACGTTGCGGCGCACCTGATCCGCCGGCACCAGCAGGTGGGTGCCCGGCAGTTCGCGCATCGACTCCGGTAGTTCGTCGGGCGCGCCGAACGCGACCTGTACCGGAATCCCTTTGCGCTCGAGCACCAACGCCAGGGCGAGCCCACTGCCGATCGTGTCGGCATCGGGTTGGACGTGACACAGAATCGTCACCGACGTCGCGTTCTCGAGAACGGCGACCGCCTGCGGCAGAAACACCTCGTGACGATCGAGATCAGACAGGGACGTCTCCTGAGTGTGGGTCATGTCGGTTCGTGTCAGTCCGCCTGGCGGGAACCGGAGGGCTCGTCGACTTCCGCGTCGTCCGCGTCCTCGGCTCGGGGCTCCTTGTACGGGTCGGGGTCACCGGCCGGGGACGCACCGGCCGCGACACGCGCGACCTCGTCGTCGGCGGCGCGTGCGCGGGCGAGGAGTTCCTCCATGTGCCGCGCGGTGTCGGGGACCGTGTCCGCGACGAACGTCAGCGTCGGAGTGAACCGGACTCCGGTGCCTGCGCCCACCTTCGAGCGCAGAACGCCCTTCGCCTTCTCCAACCCCGCGGCTGCGGCGGCGAGGTCCGGTTCGGACTCGAGGTCGGCACCCATCACGGTGTAGTACACGGTGGCGTCGTGGAGGTCGGCCGTCACCTTGGTATCGGTGATCGTGACGAACGCCAGGCGAGGGTCCTTGATTTCGTGGTCGATCGCCGTCGCGACGATCGTGCCGATGCGCTTGGCGAGTTTGCGTGCCCGGGCGGGATCCACCATGACAATCAGACTCCTCTCCCTGGCCGCTGGATAAGTTGTGAAGTTGCGTGTGTAGCTGTAGTTCATTCTGCACGCCGGGCCGCGGATGCGGCGGGGCGGGCAGGGCACTCCGAGTCAGTCCTCGGGGCCGAAAATCCGTCGCCGGACCGCAAGGAGTTGCAGTTCCGGCAGCTCGGCGACGTGCCGTTCGCACGTGTCGAGTACCTCGTGTACGTGATCGACCGCCGAACTCGCCATCGTGACACCGAGCATCGACCGGCGGTACCGATCCTGTTCCCCGGTCTCCGCCGCCGAGACGCCGTAGCGTCGCAGCTCCGCCAGAACCGGTTTGACCATTGCACGCTTCTCTTTCAGAGATCGCACGTCACCGAGCAAGATGTCGAGCTCGAGCGCACCGACGTACAAACTTTCCTCCTTCGGGGAGACGTGCGCTCCCCCGGCCGAGTCGATCGGCCGGAGAAGCGCACGCCGGATGACGCTGCTGCGTCACCCCAAACGGATGGCGACTAGTCGCGCGGCTTTTCCCGAAGCTCGTAGGCCTCGATGACGTCACCGACCTTGATGTCGGAGTAGGTGAGCGTTAAACCGCACTCGTAACCCTCGCGTACCTCGACAGCGTCCTCCTTCTCCCGCTTCAGCGAGGAGATGGTGACGGTCTCGGCGACAACCGTGTTGTCACGCAGCAGCCGGGCCTTCGCATTGCGACGGATGGTACCCGAGGTGACGAGGCAACCGGCAATGTTGCCGACCTTGGACGAACGGAACATCGCGCGGATCTCCGCCTTGCCCAGCTCGACCTCTTCGTAGATCGGCTTGAGCATGCCCTTGAGAGCCTTCTCGACCTCGTCGATGGCCTGGTAGATCACCGAGTAGTACCGGATGTCGACGCCCTCGCGGTTCGCCAACTCGGTCGCCTTGCCCTCGGCGCGGACGTTGAACCCGATGATGATCGCGTTCGACGCGGCGGCCAGGTTGACGTTGGTCTCGGTGACGCCACCGACACCACGGTCGATGACCCGCAACTGCACCTCGTCGTCGATCTCGATGCCGTGCAGGGCCTCTTCCAAGGCCTCCACGGTTCCCGAGTTGTCGCCCTTGAGGATGAGGTTGAGCTGCGACGTCTCCTTGAGAGCCGAATCCAGGTCCTCGAGGCTGATGCGCTTGCGGCTCTTCGCGGCCAGCGCGTTGCGCTTACGCGCATTGCGCCGGTCGGCGATCTGACGGGCGATGCGGTCCTCGTCGACCACGAGCAGGTTGTCGCCTGCACCGGGGACCGACGTGAAGCCGACCACCTGGACGGGACGCGAGGGCAGGGCCTCGAGCACGTCGTCGCCGTGCTCGTCGACCATGCGGCGCACACGTCCGTATGCGTCGCCGGCCACGATCGAGTCGCCGACCCGCAGCGTTCCGCGCTGGATGAGCACGGTAGCGACGGGGCCGCGTCCACGGTCGAGGTGCGCCTCGATGGCGACACCCTGAGCGTCCATGTCCGGGTTGGCCCGCAGGTCCAGGGCAGCGTCCGCCGTCAATAGCACGGCTTCGAGCAGTGCGTCGATGTTGGTGCCCTGCTTCGCCGAGATGTCGACGAACATGGTGTCTCCGCCGTATTCCTCGGCGACCAGTCCGTACTCGGTGAGCTGCTGCCGGATCTTGTCCGGGTTCGCGCCTTCCTTGTCGATCTTGTTCACCGCGACCACGATCGGCACGTCGGCCGCCTGGGCGTGGTTGATCGCTTCCACCGTCTGCGGCATGACGCCGTCGTCGGCGGCGACGACCAGGATCGCGAGGTCGGTGGCCTTGGCACCACGGGCACGCATGGCCGTGAAGGCCTCGTGACCGGGGGTGTCGATGAACGTCACGAGACGCTCGTTGCCGTCGAGCTCGGTCAGCACCTGGTAGGCACCGATGTGCTGCGTGATGCCGCCGGCCTCGCCCTCACGGACGTTGGCCTTACGGATCGTGTCGAGCAGTCGGGTCTTACCGTGGTCGACGTGGCCCATGACGGTGACCACCGGCGGACGGGACTCGAGGTCCTCTTCGCCACCTTCGTCTTCGCCGTAGGTGAGGTCGAAGCTGTCGAGCAGCTCGCGGTCCTCGTCCTCGGGGCTGACGACCTGGACGACATAGTTCATCTCGCCGCCGAGCAGTTCCAGCGTCTCGTCGTTGACCGACTGGGTCGCCGTCACCATCTCGCCGAGGTTGAACAGTGCCTGCACCAACGCTGCGGGGTTCGCGTCGATCTTCTCAGCGAAGTCCGACAGGGATGCACCGCGGGCGAGGCGAATGGTCTCGCCGTTGCCACGGGGCAACCGCACGCCGCCGACGGCGGGCGCCTGCATCGAATCGTATTCCTGGCGCTTCTGACGCTTCGACTTGCGACCACGACGCGGGGCACCACCGGGGCGACCGAACGCACCTGCTGCCGCACCGCGCTGACCGGGGCGTCCACCGCCGCCGGGACGACCGCGGAAACCACCTGCGGGTGCTCCGCCACCGGGCGCGCCTGCGCCGGCACCGGGGGCTCCGCCACCGCGGTATCCACCGCCGCCGCCACCGGGACGACCGCCGGGGGCTCCGCCGGGACGGCCGGGACGACCGCCGGGAGCGGGACGTGCCGAACGTGCAGGCATCGCGCCCGGGTTCGGGCGAGGAGGCATCGAGCCGGGGCTGGGACGGGGACCGCCCTGACCGGGAGCCGGACGGGGACCGCCCTGACCCGGTGCCGGACGAGGTCCACCCTGACCGGGAGCCGGACGGGGACCGCCCTGACCGGGAGCCGGACGAGGTCCACCCTGTCCGGGAGCCGGACGGGGTGCACCCGGACGCGGTGCGCCGGGAGCGGGGCGGGGTGCCGGACGCTCGGCGGGAGCCGAGGAGTACGGGTTGTTACCGACACGCGGGGGCTTCGGGCCGGGACGGGGTCCGCCGGGCTTGGCGCCCGTGGACGGAGCCGCGGGTGCACTGGCAGCCGGGGCTGCGGGAGCGGCCGGAGCTGCGGGTGCGGCCGGAGCCGGGGTGGGCCGACCGGGCTTGGGAGCATTGGTCGCCGGGGCAGCCGGGGTGGCTGCGCTTGCCGCGGGGGCGGCCGGAGCCGGGGCCTGCGCCTCGGGGGTAGCCGCGGGGGCTGCCGCAGCGGGTGCGGCCGGAGCCGGAGCCGGAGCCGGGGCTGCCGGCTTCGGGCCGGGACGGGGACCGCCCGGCTTCGCTGCGGTCGCCGGGGCGCTCGGCGCGGGTGCGCCGGGCTTGGCAGCCGGACGGGCTGCGGAATCGGCGGACTTCGCCGACGGGAAGGATTCCCGCAGACGCCTGGCGACGGGCGCCTCCACCGTGGAGGACGCCGACTTCACGAACTCGCCCTGCTCCTTGAGCGTTGCGAGTAGTTCTTTACTTGTGACACCGAGTTCTTTAGCCAACTCGTGCACGCGGGCCTTGCCTGCCACTGCTCTCCTCACTGATGAGGTCGAGCAGGAGGCTCCCCTGAGAGGGGCCCGCACGACCTCGGGTTATCTCCGATGGACGATCATCGCTGGTGCTTCACGGTGTGCTCATGAGTGCTTGTGCCTGTTCTGTTCGAGAGGTACTGCTCTGGGTGGGTGCCCTGCTCGTACCCAGTGGTCGACTTCTGACGTGTCGACACTTCCGGACACTCGCAGTGCTCTGCCGAATGCTCGGCGTCGTTCCGCGAGACTCAGGCAAGCCTCGACGGGGTGCAGCCACGCACCTCGACCGGGAAGCCTGCGCCTCGGGTCCGGGGCGAGAACATGACCTTGCGGCCCGCTCTCACTAACCACAACCCTGAGCAGATCGACAGCCAGCGCGCGCTCCCTACATCCTATGCATGTTCGGACCGGTGAACCGGTAGGAACGCGCGCAGAATCGGGATGCTCATGCTGAACCATTGACCACTCTACCGCCGACTCGCCCCGATCTCCGCATTCCCGGCTCAACGACTGGTCGCGGCGGGTCCGCCTGCCGACTCGGGGGCGGGTGCGGCGTCACTGCGGATGTCGATTCGCCACCCGGTCAAGCGCGCAGCAAGACGGGCATTTTGCCCTTCCTTGCCGATGGCGAGGGACAGCTGGAAGTCGGGGACGACGACACGCGCGGCCCGCGCCTCGGGGTCCACGACAGTGACGGAGACCACTTTCGACGGCGAGAGCGCGTTGCCGACGAACCGGGCCGGGTCTTCGTCGAAGTCGATGATGTCGATCTTCTCGCCGGCCAGTTCGCTCATCACGTTGCGCACCCGCTGGCCCATCGGCCCGATGCACGCGCCCTTGGCGTTCAATCCCTGCACCCGCGACTGGACGGCGATCTTCGACCGGTGCCCGGCCTCCCGGGCGACGGCGATGATCTCGACCGAACCGTCCGCGATTTCCGGAACCTCGAGCGCGAACAGCTTGCGGACGAGGTTCGGGTGGGTGCGCGACAGCGTGATCTGAGGTCCGCGCTGCCCACGGGCCACACCGACGACGTAGCACTTGAGCCGCTCGCCGTGCTCGTAGTTCTCGCCGGGCACCTGCTCGGCGGGCGGGATCAGGCCCTCGGCGCCGCTGGCCTCGCTGCCGATCCGCACGACGACCATGCCGCGGGAGTTCGCGCGGGTGTCGCGCTGGATCACGCCGCCGACGATCTCACCCTCGTGGGTGGAGTACTCGCCGAAGCTCCGCTCGTGCTCGGCGTCCCGCAGCCGCTGGAGGATGACCTGGCGGGCGGTGGTCGCGGCGATCCGGCCGAAACCTTCCGGGGTGTCGTCCCATTCCTCGCCGACCATATTGCCGTCGGCGTCGACGTCGTGCGCCATCACCCGCACGATGCCGCTCTTGGTGTCGACGTCGATCCGCGCGTGCTGCTGATGCCCCTCGGTGTGCCGATAGGCGGTGAGCAACGCGGTCTGAATGGTCGAGATGACAGTCTCGATCGAGATGCCCTTGTCGGCCTCGATGGCGCGCAACGCCGCAATGTCGATATTCACTTGTCCAACCCCTCTACTACTTCTTCATCTTCCGACGCGTCTGCGTCCGCGGGTGCCACGCGACCTTCGGGAATCCCGCCGGCGAGTTCCAGCTCCCTCGGGTCGGGTTTCGAGAATTCCACCTGCACAACAGCTTTCTGAATGTCCGGGAGCGCGACGCGCCGAACCTCCGGGCCGGTGCGCGAGCCGATCACCACCGCGACCGAGTCGCCGTCGAGGACGCCGATCCGACCCACGACGGTCTCGTGCGCGAGATCGATACGCGCCTTGCGGCCGCGTGCCCGGCGCCAGTGCCGCTCGTGCGTGAGCGGCCGGCCGATACCGGGAGACGTGACCTCGAGCGTGTACGGCGACTCCCCGAAATCGGACACCGAATCGAAGACCTCGGAGATCTCGTGGCTCAGGTTCGCGACCGCGTCGAGTTCGAGTCCGGCGTCACTGTCCACCATGATCCGGACTGCGCTGTGCCGACCCGCGAGGGTGACTGCAACGTCCTCCAAGTCGTAGCCCTGGCGTTGCACCAGATCGGAGATGAGCTCCGTCACCCTCTCCTTGGATGGAACCGGCATCGGGGAAGCTCCTCGTTTCAGTTGTCGCTCGTCGTGTTCGTGGTCTGGCAGGTCATCGTGCTGCGCACGCAGCACCGCGAACCCGCCGGGACGGGTTCGAGCATCTAAGAGTAACGCCGATTCGAGGCATCCGTGACCAGCCCCGGTGCTCGATTCCCGGGATCGCGGCCCGACCTGGCACCATGGACCGGTGCTCATGCCCACCGTCTCCCGGCCCCCGACATCCGGTCCGGCCGTGTCCCGGCGCACCGCTCTCCGGTTCGCAGCAGCCTCGGCGTTCGGCGTCGCGAGCGTCTCCCTGCTGGCGGGGTGCGCCGACGACGCGGACTCCGACACCGAGGTCGATTCACTCGTCGCACAGTCGCGTCTGGCTCGTCGTGACGCCGCCGGCGCGGCGGCTACGATCGCGCTGCTCCCCGATCGCGGTGCGGCACTCGAACTCGTCCGCGCCCAGCGCACCGCACACGCCGACGCACTGGACGCCGAAATCGCTAGGGCTGCAGGAACTTACCCGGACGGTACCGCACCGACCACGTCCGCTCCCCCGTCGACGACACCGACCGCTCCGGCGCCGCCGCCCGGTCTCGATCAATTGCGGGCCGACCTGGCCGAGTCGCAGCGCAGCGCAGCCGATTCGGCGCGCACACTGACCGCCTACCGGGCGGGGCTCTGCGCGTCGATCAGCGCCGCGTGCGGAACGTATCTGGCGGTGGTGCTGCCGTGACGACACCCACCGAAGCCGAGGGTAAGAGCCTCGCCGACGCGCTGACCGCCGAACATTCCGCGGTGTTCGCCTACGGAGTGGTCGCCGCATTCTCGAATCCCACCCGGGCCACCCAGGTGGCCACCGCCGCCGCGGCCCACCGGGCGCGCCGGGACGGGCTCCTGGACACGCTGACCGCGGCAGGGCTGACGGCCCCGCCCGCCGAGGCGGGCTACACCCTGCCGTTCCCGGTCACCGATCCGATCACGGCCGCGCAGCTGGCGGCCCAGGTCGAGGCCGACACCGCCGTCGCGTGGCGGGCCGTCGTCGAACACGGTGAGACGGAGGACACCCGCACGCTCGGCGTCACCGCGCTGACCGAGGCGGCCGTCCGGGAGGCCACCTGGCGCGTGGCGCTCGGGACCGATCCGGTGACCGACCCGTTCCCCGGCGGATCCTGACGACGCGCAGGTTCCCGCCCACCGGGATTCTGCATCCACGCGGCGCGTTCCCGGCCTAGCGTCTCTCCCGACACGGTGAACGGCAACGGGAGGACGGCGGCGTGGACGAACGCTCGGTGGAGCAGCGTCTGGCGGACCTGGAGCGGATCGACGCGATCAAGGCGCTCAAGTACCGCTACTGGCGAGCGTGCGACGGCAAGGATCCGGACGCGTTCCGTGCCTGCTTCGTCTCGACCGGGGCGTCGATCGACTTCGGTCCGCTCGGCCGGTTCGACGACGCCGACCGGCTCACGGACATCTTCCGCAGGATCGCGCTCCACGAAGTGGACGGCAAGCACGTGATCCTCGACATGCACCACGGCTTCCATCCGGACATCGTGATGCACAGCAACACCGAGGCGTCGGGCGCGTGGACGCTGAAGTTCCGCCAGGTCGATCTGCTGAAGGGGACGGAGACCGTGTCCTCCGGCGAGTACGACGACGCTTACCGTCTCGAGGACGGCGGCTGGCGAATGTCACGATGCCACTTCACCACTCGATGGTCGATCACCCGCCCGCTCACCCAGGACACGGTGGTCGTCCAGTGAGCGCCGGGGTAGCCCTGGTCACCGGGGGGAGCCGCGGCGTCGGCAAGGGTGTGGCGACGGCGCTGGGAGCCGCCGGGTGGACCGTCTACGTCACCGGGCGCGGCCCGGTGACGGACGACAGCCCGCTGTCGGTGTCGGCGCGAACGGTCACCGGTGCCGGTGGGACCGGCATCGCGGTGGCCTGCGATCACCGCGAAGACGCAGATGTGCGTGCGCTGTTCGCCCGGATCTCGGAGGAGCAGGCCGGCCGACTCGACCTGCTGGTCAACAACGTGTGGGCGGCGCCCAAGGGATTCGGCGGGTTCAGCACGCCGTTCTGGGAGCGGCCGCTGGACGACTGGGACTCGCTGATCGGTGTCGGACTGCGCGCCCATTACGTCGCGTCCGTGGAGGCTGCGCGGATGATGGTGCCCCGCCGCTCCGGGTTGATCGCGAACATCTCGTCGTTCGGGACCCGCGGGCATCTGCACTCGGTGCTGTACGGCATGTCCAAGGCCGGGCTGGACAAGATGGCCAGCGACATGGCGGCGGAGCTGGCTCCGCACGACGTGCGCGCGGTCTCGCTGTGGCCGGGCATCGTCCGGACGGAGATGATCGTTGCCAGCGGCCTCGAGACCATCGCCGGCTTTCCCGTCGCGGACGCCGAGTCCCCCGAGTTCATCGGCGAGGTGATCTGCGCCCTGACCGCGGACCCGACCCTTCCTCAGCGCAGCGGCCACACCTTCGTCACGGCGGAGCTGGCCGTCGAATACGGCATCACCGACACCCAGGGCCGGACCCCTCCCTCACACCGGGAACCGTTCGGCGGCGGCCCGCTGTTCTGAGCCGCCGCCTCGCGCGGTCAGTTCACGTCGCGCCGGCGGACGAGCCAGACCGTTCCCAGCGCGGACGCGGCGACGTACCCGGCCAGGAGAACCACGGACGTGCCTCCGTCGAGGATGTTCAGGACACCGGGGGTGGTGTCACCGCCGAAGTCTCGGAGCGATCCGGCGAGCGAGCCCGCGGCGGTGCCGGGCAGGAAGTCCGTCACCACCGACACGGGGTCGAGGACGGCCGCGACCCCGCGGAGGAGGTTTTCGACCACCAGCACCCACACCAGTCCGAGACCGACCGACAACGCCGGCCCCCGTGCGAGAGCGCCGACGAGGACACCGGCGGCGGTCCACATCCCGAGGATGAGCACCCCGGAGGCGAGCGCCTTCAGCATCGCATCCGCGGCAGGAAGACTCGCCGACTCCGATTCGACCACGGCGATGACCGAGGCCACCCCGAGATCGACGGCCGCCACCGTGAGAACGAGTCCGATCACCACGATCAGCAGAGCGAGCAGGGTTCCGGTGAGCGCGGCCGATCGTGGAGGTCCCTGGGTGAATACGGTCTTCCACGTCCCCCACCCGTAGCCGCTGCCGATGGTGAGGGCGCCGAGGATGAGCATCAGTGCGCCCCCGAACATGGCCATGCCCTGGGTGAACACCTGGGGCACCGCCGAGGGCAGCATCTGCGCGAGCAGCACGTCCGGGGGTGCGGACGACGCCATGTCGGTGGTGCCGCCGGTCGCGAACGTAATGTAGTTGAACAGATAGACGAAGACCAGGTTGAGCACGATCCACGCGGCGAGCGGCACCCACATCGACGGCCATTTCCGTAGTCGCAGAAGCTCGGCCCGCGTGCTGGCGATCACTGCGTTCATGACGCTCTCCTCGCATCGTTGCTCGTGTGGTCGCCGGCGGTGACGTCCGACGTCAGGTCGAAGAAGACGTCCTCGAGCGATCGTTCCCGCCGGGCCAGTTCGTGCACGTCGATTCCCGCGTCGACGAGAACACGGGCCACCTTCGGCGCCAGGTCCGGCGACACCGCAAGTGTGAGGGCGTCGCCCACCGTGTCGACGACGTCGTGTCCCAGTAGTTCCGCGAGCACCGCTGCCGCTCGTTCCCTCGGATCGGCTCGCACCAGCAGGCTGGTGTCTCCCCGTAGTTCGGCCACGGTGGACTGTGCGATCAACTCCCCGCGCGAGATCACCCCGACGCGGTCGCAGATCTCCTGGACCTCGCTGAGCATGTGGCTGGAGAGCAGCACCGAATGCCCGGAGTGCGCGAGTTCGACTATCAGTTCCCGCATCTCGGCCATGCCGGCCGGGTCGAGACCGTTGGTGGGTTCGTCGAGGATCAGCAGATCGGGTTCGCCGAGGAGTGCGGCCGCGACACCGAGCCGCTGCTTCATCCCGAGCGAGTAGGTGCGGAAACGGTCGTGTCCCCGCTCGCGCAGCCCCACCCGGTGCAGCGCGGATTCCGCCGCGTCGTCCGGCAGTCGGCGGTATCTGCTCAGCACCCGCAGGTTGTCGCGACCGGACAGGTAGGGGAAGAAGCCGGGTCCCTCGATCAGGACGCCGGTGCGCACCGCCACCGCGCTGTCCCCGGGTGGACGCCCGAAGAGTGTCGCGCTCCCGGAGGTCGGCCGGACCAGACCGGTGAGCATGCGCAGCGTGGTGGTCTTGCCTGCGCCGTTCGGTCCGAGGAACCCGTACACCTCCCCTGCCCGCACGGTCAGGCTGACGGCGTCGACCGCCGTGTGTTCGCCGTAGCGTTTGGTCAACCTGTCGGTGACCACGATGTCGGAAGTCATGCCTCCAGCGTCGGCTCGGCGCGAGTCGCGCACATCCGTCTGCGCGCGTCTTCTCGTGTACGCGTCGCGGACGATGACAGGCTCGCCGGATCGGGTCTACGTTCGGGTGGTGCGCACTGACCGGAGGGACACGTCGATCGCCCCGCGGGACCTCCTGATCGCCCTGGGCGTCGCGATCGTGCAGGTGGTCGGCAGTATCGGCGCCAACCACAACCAGTCGTGGGCGGAGCCGTTGGACGCCGCCGGCTTCGTGTTGCTGGTGTGCGGTCCGGTCGCGCTGGTCTTCCGGCGACGGCGTCCTGTCGCGGTCCTGTTCGTCGTCCTGGCCGTCACGGTCCTCTACGTCGCGCGGGGATACGGGTACGGCCCGGTCTTCCTGTCGCTCGTCGTCGCGTTTCTCGGCGCCGCGACGGCCGGATCCCGATGGCTCACCTATCCGGTTCTCGCGATCGGCTACGCCCTGATCGTCTTCGCCGTGCCCGCCGTGTCGTCTGCCGAGGCGCCGTCACTCGCCGCCCTCACCGGCATCGCCGCGTGGCTGCTGGTGCTCCTCGCCGCCGCCGAGATCATCCGTCAGCGCCGCGGGACGCTCGACGCCCGCAGGCAACGCGCCGAGGCGGCGAGGCGCAGCGTCCTGGACGAGCAGCGTCGACGGGCCAGCGAGGAGCGGCTCGCGATCGCCCGCGAACTGCACGACGTTCTGGCACACAGCCTCTCGATGATCAACGTGCAGGCGTCGGTCGCACTCGAGCTGTGGGACAGCAGACCTGAACAGTCGCAGGAGGCGCTGTCCGCGATCAAGGTCGCGAGCCGCGACGCGATCGGCGACGTCCATGCGCTGCTGGCATCGCTGCGGGGCGGCGAGGACCACCCGCCGATCGCGCCCACCGCCGGGCTCGGGGACCTGGACGGTGTGGTCGAGCGCGCCCGTGCCGCGGGCCTCGCGGTGACGACCGTCGTCGAAGGCGCACCGAGGCCGCTGCCGGCCGTGGTCGACGTGGCTGCGGCGCGGATCGTCCAGGAGTCGCTGACCAACGTGGCCCGCCATTCCGGGAGCTCGTCGGCCGACGTGACCGTGTCGTACGCGCCCACGTTCGTCCGCGTCCGGATCGACGACGACGGCCGGGGTCCCGTCGGCACGGCCACCGGTGGCGGCGGGAACGGCATCCCCGGCATGCGGGAACGCGCACGCGCTCTGGGTGGTGAGCTGACCGCCGGGATCGGACCGGTCGGCGGCTTCCGGGTGCAGGCGACGCTCCCCTTCGGCGGGGACACGGCGGGCCGGACATGACGATTCGCGTGCTCGTCGCCGACGACCAGGCCCTCGTGCGGGCGGGGTTCGCCGCCCTGCTCGACGCGCAGGCCGATGTCACCGTGGCCGGTCAGGCCGAGAACGGTGAGCAGGCGGTGAGCCTGACTCGCTCGCTGGTCCCCGATGTCGTCCTCATGGACATCCGGATGCCGGTGCTCGACGGGCTGGAGGCGACCCGGCGTATCGCCGCCGATCCCGCGCTGTCCGGCGTGCGGGTGGTGGTGCTCACCACGTTCGAACTGGACGAGTACGTGTTCGAGGCGATGCGCGCGGGAGCAACGGGTTTCCTCGTCAAACACACCGAACCCGCCGAACTGGTGCGGGCGGTCCGCGTGGTGGCGGGCGGGGACGCCCTGCTGTCACCGTCGGTGACGCGGAAGCTGGTCGCGGAGTTCGCGACCCACGCCAAACGGCCGCCGCAGCGCACCCGTCTCGACGACCTGACCGACCGCGAACGCGAGGTGATGATCCTGATCGCAGAGGGACTCACCAACGCCGAGATCGGCTCACGGTTGTTCCTGAGCCCCGCCACCGCCCGCACCCACGTCAGCCGAATTCTGTTGAAACTCGGCGCCCGCGACCGCACGCAACTGGTGGTCATGGCGTACGAGTGGGGGCTGGTCCGGCCGGGCTGGCAGGACTGACCCCCACCACGGTCACGTCGACGCCAGGACGGCCTTGGATCGTCCCGGCATGAGGGCCGCGGCGACGACCGCGACCGCCACGAATCCGGCTCCCACGTACAGAGCGGGTGCGAGGGCGTCGACGTATCCCGTCGGTGTCAGGCTGCCGCCCGCACCGAGGAACACCGCGGTCAGCAGAGCGATCCCCAGCGCGACTCCGATCTCACGGAGTGTCGCGTTGGTCGAACTAGCCGTGCCGTGGTCGGCCTCGGGCATGTCGGCGAGGACGGCGGTCGCGTTGGGGGCGAACGTCAGACCCATCCCTGCGCCCGCCATCACGAACGCCGGAATCATGCTGCCGTACGTGGCGCCGGGGACGACGAGCGACGCCATCCACAGCAGCGACAACCCCTGCAGGACCAGTCCGGTGACGAGGAGGGTCCGGACACCCAGCCGTGGCGCAAGCAGGCCTGCGATCGGCGCCACCAGCATGGGTGCGGCGGTCCACGGCAAGGTTCGCAGGCCGGCCTCGAACGGGGAGTACCCCATGACGATCTGGAGGTACTGCGACAGGAGGAAGACGGCGCCCATCATTCCCAGCGTGAACGTCAGCCCGATGACGTTGGCCAGGGAGAACTGCCGGGACCGGAACAGTCGCAGCGGCATCACGGGGAAGGGTGTGCGCAACTCGCGCACCACGAACGCCGCGAGCAACACCGCCGATGCGACGAGAGCACCGAGCACCGTGGCGCTGGTCCAGCCGTCGTCGTTGCCGTGCACGATGCCCCAGACTCCGAGGAACACGGCGGCTCCGGCCAGGACGACGCCGAGCGGATCCAGCGGCTGCCGCTTTCCCTTCGACTCGCCGAGCGCGTACAGCGCCAACGGAATCGCGACCGCTGCGACAGGAACGTTGATCCAGAACACGGCCTGCCACGACACCCCGTCGACGACGGCGCCGCCGACCACGGGGCCGAGGGCGACGCCCAGTCCGGAGACGCCGCCCCAGATCCCGATGGCGAGGGCGCGCTTGGCGAGCGGCACGGCACCGGCCAGCAGGGTGAGGGAGAGCGGCATGATCGCGGCCGCGCCGACGCCCTGGACGGCGCGCGCGGCGATCAGCATCTCGGAGGTGGTCGACAGCGCCGATGCAATCGAGGCCAGCGCGAAGAGCACTATGCCCCAGAGGAATACACGGCGACGGCCGAGGCGGTCCCCCAGCGCCGACAGCGTCAGCATCAACGTCGCGAAGGCGAGTGTGTACGCGTTCATGAACCACTGCAACTGCCCCACCGACGCCCCGAGGTCGCGCTGGATCACCGGCAGGGCGCTGGTCATCACCAGATTGTCGAGTGTGGCCATGAACATCGGTATCGAGGCGGCGACGATCGCCAGCCATACCGGCACCAGCCGGCCGTGGCCCCGTCCCGAGGGAGGCGCCGCCGATTGGTGTTCCAGGCGTTCGGAGAGTGTCGTCATGACGGGTCCTCGTATCCGAGTCGTGAGTACGGGAAGAAGGAAGTTGTAAGCATCAGATGATTACTTATTTCGAAGACTAGTAATCGACTGATAACATGTCAACATGGCATCGCCCGTGAAACAGACCCGCATGAGCGCGACCGAACGTCGCGAACTCGTCCTGGCCGCCGCCTCCCGCGCGTTCGCCAGGGACGGCTATCACGGCACCAGCACCGACGCCGTCGCACGCGAGGCGGGCGTGTCCCAGCCCTACGTGGTGCGCATGTTCGGTTCGAAGTCGCGGCTGTTCGCCGACGTCTTCGACCGCGCGATGCGTCGGATCATGGACACCTTCGAGCCGTACTTCGACGATGTCGCCGCCGCCCCGGAGAACGACGAGCCGTGGCTCCCGATGGGCATCGCGTACGCCGAACTGCTCGAGGACCGCGACCTCCTGCTCGTGATGATGCACGGCTTCACCTCCGGCGCGAACCCGGAGATCGGCGCGCTGGCCCGCGACTGGATGTCCCGGCTCTACACGCAGATCCGCACGCGCACCGGGTGCAGCCCGGAACGGGCGCGCATCTTCATCGCCAACGGAATGCTCCTCAACACCCTGCTCGCCATGCAGGTACCCGAGCATGCCGGGCAGGATCCGGCGCTCGAGGAGCTCGCCGTGTGCGCGTTCGGCAGCACCCTGGACGCCGCGGGCTCCGAGAACTGATCCGTGATCGGCGATTTCCGCTCTTGATCTTGCTCAGAGGACACGCGGCGGGGCACGATGGAAGCGTGCCGAAGGGGTGTCGCCGTGGACCGAGCCGTTGAGTCTCGACTGAGTTATTCCGACCGGGAGGGTCACCACCACACCGTGGACCTCTCCCCCACTTCCGCGCGCGTCACGATCGGACGGTCGCCCGGTTCCGATCTGCTCCTCACCGAGGACGACGAGGTCTCACGTCTCCATGCCGTCCTCGAATGCGTCGGCTCGCACTGGACCATCCTCGACGACGGGCTCTCCCGCAACGGCACCTTCGTCAACGGCGAGCGTCTCGCGGGGCGTCGGCGGCTCCGCCAGGGCGACAGCATCCGCATCGGGGGAACGAAGATCCGGTACCTGGAATTCGGCGGCTCTCTCGACGAGGCCACCCGGATGGGCACCGACATGCCCGATGTCCGGTCCCTCACCGACACCCAGCGGGCGGTCCTCACGGCACTGTGCCGGCCGTACAAGCACGGCGCCGCGTTCGCGAATCCGGCGTCGAATCAGCAGATCGCCCAGGAACTGTTTCTCAGTGTCGACGCTATCAAGACTCACCTCCGGGCGTTGTTCGCGAAGTTCGGCGTCGGCGATCTCCCGCAGAATCAGAAGCGGGTCAGCCTGGCCGAACGGGCCATGCGCAGCGGCATCATCAACGAGCGCGATCTCTGATCAGCCGACGGCCATCAGTTCGCGGTCGAAAGCGGCAGTCTCACCGTGTGCGATTCGCTCGACGAGGCCGATGATCGCGAGTGCGACGTCGGCGGCACGTTCGAGGATCACCGAGTGGCCGGCCCCGTCGACGCTCACGAGTTCCGAGGCGGGGAGCTTCGAGGCCATCGCGACGGAATGCTGGAGCGGGGTGAGCATGTCCACCGAGCCGCACAGGATCAGCGACGGAATGTGAGCCAGCGCGGCGAGGGAATGCCGCTCGTCGAACCCGAGCAGGGATTCGAGGAAGCTCGACATGGTGACGACGGACGTGGTGTTGGCCATGGCCGCGACCAGCGCCGCCAGGCGAGGATCGACGACCCGGTTGCGGGCGCCTGCCGCACGGGCGATCGCCGTGCAGACGGTGCGTCCCACGCGCTTCGATCCGTGCACGACCCGGGGTGCCCGGCGCACCGCGGTGCGGAACAGCGACACCGCGGGGCTCCGCAGGTGCCGTCCGAGACCGGCCTCGGCGAGATCGCACGCCGCGGTGGAGATCAGGGCCATGCCGACGATCCGCGAACCGATCGTGTGCGGGTTCTGCCGGGTGTAGGACAGCGCGGTCATTCCGCCCATCGAGTGCCCGACGAGGACGACCGGGCCATGCGGTGCGACGGCATCGAGCACGGAGCCGAGGTCGCGGCCGAGCTGATCGATCGTGTAGGTGGCTGCCGGCGCCTCCCCGGACTCGCCGTGTCCGCGGTGATCGTAGAAGACCATGCGAACGTCGTTGCGCCAGAAGCGGACCAGCTGCTTGCGCAGCGCCCACCAGGACTCGGTGCGCAGGCAGTGACCGTGAACGAACACCACTGTGGTGGCTGCGTCGGGCGAACCGAACTCGCGAACCGCGAGTGCGATCCCGTCGTCGGTCCTGACCGTGAGGCGCCGGCCCTCGTGCTCGTGTGCAACCGGGGTGTTCGTCATGATGGCCTCCTCGGTTTCTTCGCTCGCGGCTGGTGAAGCGTTACGTTCTTGCTTGTTCTCTCTACTGTGCCGCGCACGGTCCGACCCGACCAGGACCCCCAGTGGTGGCCGGTGCACCCGGAGGTGTTGCCCTTTCCACCCCTGGGGTGGGTGGACGTGGGCACGCCGAAGCCCCCTCGTCGAGGGGGCTTCGACACAGCAGATGTTCCGCTGCAGCGTCAGTCCGTCTCGCTCGCGGGACCCGCCTCGATCGTGCGATGCTCGCCGGTTCCGAGGCTGGAGACCTCGATCCGCCGCGGCTTCGCCCGTTCGGCGAGCGGGATGGTCACGCTCAGGACACCGTTCTCGTAGGACGCCGAGATGCGGTCCGGGTCGACGCCGTCGCCGAGCGACAGCTGGCGCCGGAACGTTCCGCTGAACCGCTCGGACGCGATCCACTGCACGTTCTCCTCGGACGGCGCGCTGCGATGAGCCGTCAGGGTGAGCGTGCCGTTGTCGACACTGACGTCGACGGAACCCGGATCGACGCCCGGCAGGTCGGCGTGCAGGACGTAGTGGTCGTCGACCTTGTACAGATCCATCGGCATGAATCGCGGGACCCGTGCGGTTCCGGTTTCCGTGCCGAGCAGACTCTTGGTCATGGATTCGAGGTCGTTGAAAGGATCGAAGCGAAGCACAGCAACACACCTCCCACATCACTCGAGGCGCCCGCCACCCCGACGGGCAGCCAGATTCACTGTGCATCGCTAATTTAGCACTCGGCACCCGAGAGTGCCAGTTCGAGAGGACCCCGGATTCTTCGCCTCGTGAGTTCCGGTTCCGGGGTCCTCGCCGCGACGAATCGACCTGTCCGGTCCGCTCGCGACTGGAGGGTATTCTCTACTGCCAGTTCAGAATGCGGCGCCCGGGCCGGCGCTACCAGGCACCCTGGGGTGCGAATCCCGTCACCCCCAGAGTTGCCCCTGGCCGCCGCCGAAGTCGTAGCCGCCGACATTCGCTCCGCCTGGGCCGGCCTTGATGCCGTCCACGGCGATCGGCCCGACATGCGGGCCGCCGATGTCGACATTGCCGCCCTGGGCGTTCTGTCCGGGGGCAACGGTACTGACGGAAGGGTCATCGGACGGGACGTCCGGGGCCGCCGACGCGATGCCGGCGCCCGCCGCGAGGACGAAGAACGCGGCCGCGACGGTGGCACCCGTGCGTGTGAGGACAGTGGAGAAGCCGAAGGACGTCGACATGGGAAGAACCTTTCACAGTGCGTGGTGCCGGGGAGGCGGGAAGGCGGTACAGGTGTGGCGCCGAGGGGCCGGCACCTGGCGGTGACGGCCCCTCGGGCTGTTCAGCAAGATCGAGCGATCACGACTCGGTCACCAGCAGAAGACGAATCCGCAGTTCTCGGTGTTTTCCGTGGTCGTCGTGTCGCCCGCACCTGCGCCTCCGTTTGCGGCGCCACCATTCGCATCCCCGGCGTTCCCTCCGTTGGCATCCCCGGCGTTGCCACCGTTGCCACCATTGCCGCCGTTGCCCGCGTTCTGGGGTCCGGTGGTCGTGCCCGGGCTGCCGATAACCGGACCGCCGAGGACGACGTTCCCACCGGAACCGTTGCCGCCGGCGCCGCCGGCGCCGCCCTGAGAGGTGCCACCGTTACCGCCCTGCGAGGTGCCGCCCGGCGCCGTGCCGCCGTTGCCACCCGGATCAGCCGAGGCGATTCCCGCTCCGGCTGTGAGGGCGAAGCCCGCGATGGCGAGAGCGGAAAGGGTGCGCTTGAGGGTGTGTGCCATGTGTGGATCTTTCTGTGGGGGTGGGGTTTTGCTTGCCACATAAGAATGCGCCGATCGCACCCACCGGAACAGGTACCCCAGGGGGCGCAACCGGCACCCCGAGGGATGACGCCACCCCACCCTCGTAGAGCCCTGTCTACGGCCGCATTTCGTAGGCGCCGTCGTAGTTCTCCACCTGTGCCCACACCCGCGCGAACCGCTCCGCGTCCACCACGGGACGGCGAATCGCACCGAGTGCCCACTTCTGCTGCGCCTCGGTGGCGGACGATTTACCGTGCAGCGCAACGGCATACCCGGAGAAATCGCGGATCTGGAAGTCGAAGATCTGGTCGATCAGATCACGGTCGATACCGGCGATCGCGGCCTGCTCGAGAATCAGGTGCCCGTAGACCACGAGCGAGAACAGGTGCCCGAGGTCGAGCAGGAAGTCGAGATCCTTCTGCTGGGCCGCGTCGGGCGGGGCGGTGGTGAGCAGTTCCCTCAGCGCGGTC
Organism: Rhodococcus sp. G6(2025); assembly: GCF_058628105.1. Lineage (NCBI taxonomy): Bacteria > Bacillati > Actinomycetota > Actinomycetes > Mycobacteriales > Nocardiaceae > Rhodococcus > Rhodococcus sp. G6(2025). The sequence goes on along the minus strand of NZ_CP179750.1, from coordinate 3,301,466 downwards.
GCCTGCTCGTGGAACCGGGACACGTTGGGGACGTCCGAGTGCGCCTCGTAGGTCTTCGTCCAGTCGTGGAACTGAATCCTGCCGGCGCCGCGGGTCGGGCCCTGCGCCCAGAAGAAGGCATCGTCGGCGGCGTCGAGCCGGGTGCCGATCTCCGGGTACTCGGCCGGGTTGAGCAGGTAGTTCGGCATGAACTTGAGGATGAGGCCGACGTTGACGTGCACCGTGCCCTCGAGCTTCGGCAGAGTGCCGATCAACTGGGCGGCCTCGCGGAAGTAGGTGTTCTTCTCGTAGCCCTTCGCCGCGATCACGTCGTGCAGGAGCGCGATCACCTTCTCCCCTTCGGAGGTGACCTTCGCCTTCGTCATCGGATTGAACAGCAGGTACCGGCGGTCGTCGAGACTCGCGCTGCGGAAGTAGTCGACGGAGCGCGCGCTGAACAGCTTCATCGCGATCAGCCGGCTGTAGGCGTCGACGAAGTTTCCGCGCACGTGCGCGAAGTCGGTGACGGGGTTGCCGTACAGAATCCTGTTGTGCGCGTGAGTGATCGACTCGTAGAACGCGTGCTCGGAGATCCCGATGGATCCTGTGCACAGGTTGAACTTGCCGACGTTGACCGTGTTGAGCGCCGCCTCGAACGCAGCCACCCCCGTATGGAGAATGTCCTCTTCCCGCACCGGGTAGTCCTTGAGCCGGAACGTGCTGACGTACATCTGGCCGTGCACCACATTACCCTGCAGGTGGTATGCCGGGTGGCGGCTGTCCGCGACGAAGAAGACGTACCCGTCGCTGCCCTCCACATCGGTGCGCCTGCCGAACACCGACACCATGCCCGCTACGTTGCCGTTGCCGATGTAGTACTTGTCGCCGCTCGCGGTGAACGCGAGATCCGGGTCGTTGTCGGCGGGGGTCAGCAGCATGTCCGTCGAGTAGACGTCCGCGCCGTGTTCCTTCTCCGACAGACCGAACGCCAGCACCCCGCCGTCGTCGAGGAGCTCCGCGGCCCGTTCCTTTGCGGCGCGGTTCCCGCTCATCCAGATGGGGCCGAGACCCAGGATGGTCACCTGCCACGCGTACCAGTACGCCAGACCGTAGAAACCGAAGATCTCACTGAGGGCGGCGTTGCGTGCGGCATCCCAGCGCTTGTCCGGATCGCCGCCCGCCAGGTCGGCGGGGGTGAGGAACTTCGCGAACAGCTTCTCCCGTTTCACGAACTCCAGGAAGTCGTCGGGCCACACGGCCTCGAGATCGTCCTCGAGCAGCCGCTTCTTGCCCCGCGACTCGAACCACTCGATCAGCGCCCGCAGCAGTCTGCGCGTCTCCGGATCGAAATGCTCGGGATCGTAGGAGGTCGGATCGAACAGCAGGGAATTCGTCACAGCAGGCCTTTCGTCCGGACGTGTCAGGCCAAGCTAACAGTCCGGACGAAAGGCGTGGGGCGGTTTGATCAGCCCCTGACGGTCTCGACGATCTCGCTCAGCGCGGACTCGGCGGCCACCTCGCGGCTCTCGCCGGTGAAGCGGTCGCGGACCTCCACCTTGCCCTCGCCCCAGCCGCGGCCGACGACCACGACGAGCGGGACACCGAGCAGTTCGGAGTCCTTGAACTTCACGCCGGGCGACGCCTTGCGATCGTCGAGGATCACCTCGAGACCGGCCTTGTCGAGTTCGGCGGCGAGCCCCTCGGCGCCTTCCCGGGCCGTCTCGTCCTTGTTGGCGATCACCACGTGCACGTCGGCGGGCGACACCTCGGCCGGCCAGCGGAGGCCCTTCTCGTCGTGGTGCTGTTCCGCGATCACGGCGACGAGGCGGGAGACGCCCACGCCGTAGGAGCCCATGGTCGGGCGGACGGGCTTGCCGTTCTCGCCGAGCACGTCCACGGAGAACACGTCGGTGTACTTGCGGCCGAGCTGGAAGACGTGACCGATCTCGATGCCGCGGGCCGCGACGAGCGCACCGGCGCCGTCGGGGGACGGGTCGCCGTCGCGGACCTCGGCGGCCTCGATGGTGCCGTCCGGGGTGAAGTCGCGGCCCGCGACGAGCCCCACCACGTGCTTGCCCTTCTCGTCGGCTCCGGTGATCCAGCTGGTGCCGTCGACGATGCGCGGGTCGACGAGGAAACGAACGCCGTTGGCTTGCAGCGCCTTCGGTCCGATATAGCCCTTGACCAGGAAGGGGTTGGCCGCGAAGTCGGCCTCGGTGAGCAGCTCGAACTCCGCGGGCTCGAGGGAGGCACCGAGACGCTTGTCGTCCACCTCACGGTCGCCGGGAACACCGATGCCGAGCAGTTCCCACTTGCCACCGGGCTGCCGGGTCTTGACCAGGATGTTCTTCAGGGTGTCCGCGGCGGTGACGGTCCAGCCCAGGTCGGCGCCGTTGGCCCAGTCGACGAGCGTCGCAATCGTGGGGGTGTCCGGGGTGTCGTGCACCTTCGCGGCGGGCAGACCGTCGAACGGCACCGGCTCGGGAGCCAGCGTCTTCACGGCCTCGACGTTGGCGGCGTAGCCCGACTCGAGGCAGCGGACGTAGGTGTCCTCACCGATCTCGCTCTCGGCGAGGAACTCCTCCGACGCGCTGCCACCCATCGCACCGGACGTCGCCGACACGATCACGTACTTCACGCCGAGCCGGCTGAAGATCCGCTCGTAGGCGTCGCGGTGCGCCCGGTACGACTCGGTGAGTCCTTCGTCGGTGAGGTCGAAGGAGTACGAGTCCTTCATGACGAACTCGCGGCCGCGGAGAATGCCGGCCCGCGGGCGCTCCTCGTCGCGGTACTTGGTCTGCACCTGGTACAGGGTGACCGGGAAATCCTTGTACGAGTTGTACTCGCCCTTGACGGTGAGCGCGAACAGTTCCTCGTGGGTGGGGCCGAGCAGGTAGTCGCCGCCCTTGCGGTCCTTCAGGCGGAACAGTCCGTCGCCGTACTCGGTCCAGCGGTTGGACGCCTCGTACGGTTCGCGCGGCAGGAGCGCGGGCAGGGAGATCTCCTGGGCACCGATGCCGTTCATCTCTTCCCGCACCACCCGCTCGACCTCACGCAGCACGCGCAGACCCAGCGGCAACCACGAGTAGACGCCGGGCGCGATGCGACGCACGTAACCGGCGCGGACGAGCAGCTTGTGGCTGGGGACCTCGGCGTCGGCGGGGTCGTCGCGCAGAGTGCGGAGGAACAGGTGGGACAGGCGGGTAATCACGGGATATCAGAATAGTCGGCTGGGACAGGGCCGGGCGCGTCGGTAGGGTTTCGTGCGTGCTGGTGCTACTTCCTCCCTCCGAAACCAAGTCCGACGGCGGCGCCGACGCGCCCCTCGACCTGGCCGAGCTGTCGATGCCGCAGCTCACCGAAACCCGCGAAGTGCTGGTCCAGGCGCTGGTCGCGCTGGCGGCGGACGGGGAGGCGTCGCAGCTCGCGCTCGGCCTCGGCCCCACCCAGGCCGACGAGATCGAGCGGAACGCCAAACTGTGGGTTTCCCCCACCCGGCCCGCACTCGAGCGCTACACCGGTGTGCTGTTCGACGCGCTCGACGCGAAGTCGTTCACCAAGGCCCAGAAGTCCAAGGCGCTGTCGCGGCTGGCGATGGGGTCCGCGCTGTTCGGTGCGGTGCGCGCGGGTGATCTGATCCCCGCCTACCGGCTGTCGGGCGGATCGAAGCTTCCCGGGATGGGCACTCTCCGGGCATTGTGGAAGCCGGAACTGAGCCGGGCGATCGCCGCGGAAGCGGACGGTCTCGTCGTCGACCTGCGGTCGGGGACGTACCAGCAACTCGGACCGATCCCCGAGGCCGTGATCGCCACCGTCCTCACCGAGAAGCCGGACGGCACCCGCACCGTCGTCAGTCATTTCAACAAGCACCACAAGGGTCTGCTGGCACGTGCGCTCACCGTCTCCCGCGCCGAACCCCAGGACGTGCGCGGGGTGGCACGGGTGGCGGCGAAGGCCGGCCTGCGCGTCGAGGTGGCGTCGGACCGCGAGCTGATCATCCTCACCGACTGACCTGTGAGTACTTATCAACCGCCCGCGGTTGATAAGTACTCACAGGGGCTTTATTCGGGCTTGACGGCCAGGACCGGTTTGCGGCAGGACAGCAGCAGGCGCTGGGCGGTGCTGCCCATCAGGAGCTTCCCGACCGGGGTGCGGTCGCGGATGCCGATCACGAGCAGTTCCGCGCTGGGCGCCGTCATGGCCTCGAGAATCACGTCGACGGTCTCGTCTCCCACGATCTGCCGGACCTCGTGGTCGACCCCGCTCGCGGCCAGCTTGCCTTCGAGTTCCTGGAGGTGCGCGTTGTCGGCGAACGACTGGTCGGCGAGGGAGTCGCCCTTCGAGGTGTTGATCACGAGCAGCGACGTCCCGCGCAGCTGCGCCTCCGCGACGCCGTGTTCGAGGGCGGCCCCTCCGAACTGATCGGGGGTGTATCCGACGACGATCATGCGTGTGCCTTCTCTCTGGTGTCGGTGGAGTCGCCACCGGCCGGTCCGTCGGGGAAATCGGGCGACGCGACGGGGTAGTGCGCGCGGACGACCTTGGCGACGAGGGGTGCGATGAGGAGCACTGCGATCACGATATAGACGATGATCGCGACGGGCTCGGTGAACAGGCTGCCCCAGTCACCGCCACCGAGCTGCAGGCTCTGCCGCAGTTGCCGTTCGATGCGCGGTCCGAGGATGACGCCGATGATCAACGGCAGCACCGGCAGCCCGAACCTCCGCATCATCAGACCCATCAGCCCGAACGTCAGCAGCAGCGCGAGGTCGAGCCACTGGAGGTTGACGGCGAACGCGCCCAGCGCGGCGAAGAACAGGATGCCCGCGTAGAGGTAGGGCCGCGGTGTGCGGAGCAGCTTCGCCCACAGCGGTGCGAGCGGAAGATTGAGCACCAGGAGCAGGAAGTTGCCGATGAACAGGCTCGCGATCAGCGTCCAGATCAGCAGCGGTTCCTTCTCGAACAGTGTCGGGCCCGGCTGGATTCCGTACGACACGAAGGCCGTCAGCATGACCGCGGCCGTGGCGTTGGTCGGCAGACCCAGCGACAGCATCGGCACGAGTGTGCCCGCCGCCGACGCGTTGTTGGCCGCCTCCGGCCCGGCGACACCTTCGATGGCGCCCTTGCCGAATTCGTCCTTGTGCTTCGACAGTTTCTTCTCGGTGATGTAGGAGAGGAAGGTGGGCAGTTCGGCGCCGCCTGCGGGTAGTGCGCCGAACGGGAACCCGTAGGCGGTACCCCGCAACCACGGTTTCCACGAACGCTTCCAGTCCTTCTTGCCCATCCACGGCCTGCCGACGGGAATGACCTCGGCCGGCTTGCGGCGGAGGTGAGCGGCCACCCAGAGCGCCTCACCGAGTGCGAACACGGCGACCGCGACGACGACGATGTCGATCCCGTCGGACAGCTGCGGGATGCCGAACGTGGCACGCGGCTGGCCGGTGAGGAAGTCGATGCCGACCAATCCGATCGCGAGACCGAGCAGCAGCGAGATGCATCCGCGGAGCTTCGAGGTTCCGAGGACGGCCGTGACGGCCACGAGGGCGAGCAGCATGATCGCGAGGTAGGACGGGGCTCCGAGGGTGACCGCGAAACTCGACACCATGGGCGCGAACAGCACCAGGAGCATCGTGCCGATCGACCCGGCGACGAACGACCCGATCGCGGCGGTCGCCAGGGCCTGCGCGGCCCTGCCGGCTTTCGCCATCTTGTTGCCCTCGATCGCCGTGATCACCGACGACGACTCCCCCGGTGTGTTCAGCAGGATCGACGTCGTCGACCCGCCGTACATGCCGCCGTAGTAGATGCCGGCGAACATGATGAACGCGGCGCTCGGGCTGACGTTGTAGGTGACGGGCAGCAGGAGGGCCACGGTCATGGCCGGTCCGATGCCCGGGAGGACGCCGACCGCCGTGCCGAGGAGGACGCCGATGCACGCATACAGCAGATTCATGGGGGTGGCTGCTTGCTCGAACCCCTGCAGCAGCCAGTTCAAATTGTCCATGTCAGAGAATTCCGTCCAGAATGCCTGCGGGCAGCGGTATTCCGAGCCCGACGTAGAACGCGTAGAAGCTGCCGAATCCGAGCACGGCCCCGATCGCGATGTTCCGCACCCAGTGCCGGCTGCCCAGAATGGTTGCGGCCCCGGCGAACAGGACGGTGCCGATGATCGCCCAGCCCAGGAAGTCGACGAGCGCGATGGTCACCACGAACAACCCGACGAGCAGTCCCACCGTCTTCCAGTCACCCGGCGAGTCCGGATCGACGTCCTCGCCGCTGTCGGCTTCCCCGGTGGAGCCCCTCAGGATCGCGACGGCCAGCACCACGGCGAAGACCAGCAGTCCACCGCCGATGACGAGCGGGAACAGTCGCGGGCCCACCGGGTCGACCTTCGCGAAACCTTCGCTCAGCGACAGTGCGTCGACGATGAGGAAGACCCCGACCACGGCCATCACCGCGCAGACGATGAACTGTGCGTAGTCCCGCCGCTTCGGCGCCGGGGCCGTGTCCGCGGAGACGGCGGACGGTTCTGCGGGCGCGGTCATGTCAGCCCCAATTCGGCCAGGGTGGACGAGACCCGCTCGTCCTGGTCCCGGAGGAACTGCTCGAACTCCGGTCCCGTCGTGAAGGCGTCACTCCAACCGTTCTTCACCAGGGCCTCCTTCCATTCCGGTGTGTCGTGCAACTTTTGGAGCGCCTCGACCATGTCGGCCTTGGCGCCGTCGGACAGTCCGGGCGGCGCCAAGATTCCCCGCCAGTTGGTGAAGGTCAGGTCCACGCCGGCCTCCGTGAGCGTCGGCGCGTCGATACCCTCGACCCGCTCGTTCCCCGACACCGCGAGGACCCGGACCTGGCCGGCCTCGATCTGGTCGACGTACTCGCCGAGTCCCGACGTGCCTGCGGTGATCTTCTGGCCGAGAAGGGCCGTCAGCAGGTCGCCGCCGCCGTCGTAGGACACGTAGTTCACCGCGTTCGGGTCCACTCCCACCGCGCGCGCCGTCTCCATCGGAAACAGGTGGTCCGGGCCGCCGGGCGAGGAACCGCCGCCGATGGTGATCGACGCCGGGTCGGCGCGCCATGCGGCCACGAAGTCGTCGATGGTCTGCAGCGGCGAATCCGCGGGCACGAGGATGCCCTCCTGCTCCTCGACCACCTTGGCCAGCGCGGTGGCCTCGGAGACGCGTGCGGTGGATCCGTTGGTGTAGCCGGCGCCGACGACACCCAGGCCCATCATCATCATGAGGTCGTCGTTGCCGGCCTCGTTCATCAGCCTGGCCATTGCGACCGTTCCACCTGCGCCGATCACGTTGAAGACCTCGACGCGGCCGGTGATGCCCTCGTCTTCCATGATCTTCACCGCGGTCCGCGCCGTGAGGTCGTAGCCGCCGCCCGGACTGTTCGGAACCATCATCCGCACTCTGTGCAGGCCCTCGTCCTCGCCGCGGGTGATCCCGCAGCCGGCCACGAGGAGGCCTACGAGCGCGAGCAGGAGCAGCGCGCGTACCCTGCTCCCGCTACCTGTTCTCGACATCGTTCCTCATTTCGCCATGAATGTGATCTTCCGCAATACTGAACCTCAGGGGTGATGTACGTCACCTATGCGAACGAAACGGAACTTAAGTTCATTGTGGTCACCACTTCATCCCCGCGTGCGTAGCCTCGCGGGCCAGGTCCTGCTCCTCCAGCTCGTCGTCGTCGGCGTCGTGCTGCTCGCGGTTGCCGCCGTGTCGGTCCACCAGTCGACCGTGGAGTTCCGCGACCTCCAGGGGCAGCGCATGATCGCGGTGGCCGAGAACGTGGCGTCGACGCCGGTGGTGCGCGACCAGCTGTCGGACCGCTCGGTCGAGCGCGTGCTGGCGCCGGAGGTCGATCGCGCCGTCAACCTGTCGGGCGCCACACTCGCCGAGATCGTCGCGCCGAACGGGGCGGTGACCGTGTCGTCCGATCCGACGCGGCTCGGGGCGCCCGCGGAACTCGGCGCCAGCGATGTGATGACCGGGCGGGCCTGGTCGGGCGACGTGGACGTCGACGGACGCCGCGCCATCGTCGGTCACGTCCCGATCCTGTCCGCCACCGGGGACGTCCTCGCGGTCGTGACCGTCAGCGACGACTACCCGTCCGTCTGGGACCTGCTCAGCAGCGCGGGGGCGCGCCTGCTGTTGTATCTCGGAATCGGCGCCGGTCTCGGGCTTCTCGGCTCGTGGCTGCTGTCCCGCCGGATCAAGACCCACACCCGTGGACTCGAAATCGCCGAGATCGCAAGCCTTGCCGACCATCGCGAGGCCCTCTTGCACAGCATCCGCGAGGGTGTGGTCGCGGTGAACCCCGACGGGGTGATCACCGTGCTCAACGACAGCGCCCAGGAACTGCTCGACCTCACCGACGACGCCGTCGGCCGGCACGTCGACGACGTCGCGCTCGACCCCGCCGTCCGGCAGTACCTCCTCAACGGGGAGGACGGCCGCGACGTGGTGTTGTCGACGTCGTCGCGCATGCTCGCGCTGAGCCGGCGCGCGGCCACCAGCCAGGGGCACAAGATCGGCACCGTCACCACGATGCGCGACAGCACCGAACTGGCATCCATGCAGAGCCAGCTGTCCTCGCACAAGAGTGTCACAGACACCCTGCGGGCGCAGACGCACGAGTTCGCCAACCAGCTGCACACGATCTCGGGTCTGACGCAGCTCGGTGATTACGACGCCGTCACCGACTTCGTCGGCACCCTCACCCGCCGCCGAGCGGAGATCAGTGATGCTGTCACGCAACGCATCTCGGATCCGGCTGTCGCCGCGCTGCTGATCGCGAAGACGTCGCTCGCCGCCGAGACCGGGGTGTCGCTGACATTGGAACCCGACTCGCACCTACACGCCCTCGACCCCGAACTCGCCACCGACGTGATCACCGTCCTCGGCAACCTCATCGACAATGCCGTCGACGTGTCCGAGGGCGGCCGGGACGCGCGGATCTCGATCCGGATCACCGACGACGACGGCATCCTCATCGAGGTCGCCGATTCCGGCCCCGGAGTTCCCGAGACGATGCGGGAGGAGATCTTCTCGCGCGGTGTCACCTCGAAGCCGGGCACCCCCGGTGGCCGCGGAATCGGGCTCGCCCTGGTGCGTCTCGTCAGCTCCCAGCACGGCGGGTCCGCGGCCGTCTCGGACGCACCCGGCACCGGCGGTGCCTTGTTCACCGTCCACGTGCCGCGTAGCTAGACTCTCCGATCATGACGGGACGGCGTGGCGATGTATGAGGTCCTGGTCGTCGACGACGACTTCATGGTCGCGGAGATCCACCGCCGATTCGTCGACAAGACACCGGGGTTCACCACCGTCGGGGTGGCGCGGACCGCCGCCGAGGCCCTCGAATCGGTGCGGACCGCACACCCCGACCTCGTGCTCCTCGACGTGTACCTGCCGGACATGTCCGGCCTCGACGTCCTGCAACGACTGCGTGCGGAGGGCAACGCCGTCGGCGTCATCATGATCACCGCCGCCAGGGAGATCGACACCGTCAGCCGCGCACTGCACGGCGGCGCCTCCGATTATCTGGTCAAACCGTTCGACTACACGCAGCTGCAGGAGAAACTCGAGAACTTCCGCCGCCGTGCCCGGGCCCTCGAATCACAGTCCGGCGCAGACCAATCCCTGATCGACTCCCTGTTCGGCGGCAAGGGCAAGAATCCGGAACCGAGCCGGCTCCCGAAGGGGCTCAGCGCCGAAACCGGGCGCCTGGTGCTCGACATCCTGCGGTCGAAGGGCGAGCTGTCGTCGACCGAATGCGCCGAACTCGCCGGACTGTCCCGGGTCAGTGTGCGCCGTTACCTCGAGCACTACCTGTCCGAGGGACTGCTGGAGGTCCGGCTCGAATACGGGGGCGCCGGCAGGCCCGTCCGCCGGTACCGGCCTGCCCCGCGCTGACCCGGTTCGTCAGGATCGGGTGCAGGCGCCGGCGAGGGCGAACGGTGTCGAGTCGCCGGCATCACGGCGCTCCGCGCGGTCCAGCAGGGCGAGCGTTCCGGAACCGAACGTCGGCGAGTAGGACACCGAGTCGGTGCACCCGCCGTGGTCGAGGCCTCCGACGAGGGCGACGACCCGCGAACCCACGACCCACGGGCCTCCACTCGTTCCCTCGCCGAGACCGTCGCAGACCACCGTCGGATAGCTGTCCGTCGACGTGGTCGCGGCGGTGCACGACACCGGACCGTCCCCGAGGGTCGGATAGCCGGTCACCGCCACGGTGGTCGCGGGTTCCGGCGCGGACGCCAACTCGAATCCCCCACCGACCACCGATTCGACGGCCGCCGGCACGGTGGTTCCGCTCGGGGCCACCCGGAGCACGGCGTAGTCGTGCTCCGGGTCCTGCGACTCCAGCCATGCGGGGTCGACGTAGATCTGGGACACCGTCCACAGTCCGAACGGGGCCACGCCGCGGTCGAATCCGGGTGCGAACGACAGCGCGCCGCCGGACCCCGCGATGCAGTGCGCGGCGGTGAGGACGAGGTCGCCGTCCGCGCTGTCCAGAACCGATCCGGTGCAGACGTGGATGGGCGTGCCGGCCAGGAACAGCGGACCGACGCGAGGATCCGGTGCGTCGGATGCAGGCGCGGCGGCGGCCGATCCCCCGGCTACGCAGGCAGCGAGGAGCAGGCCCACCGCGGCTGCCCCCGTGACGGACGTGCGGGAGGGCGTGACCACAGGACAATCATGCCCCGCTCGTCGCGCGAGGGCAGGCCGATTTCCGCTACCCGCCGCGCGTCAGCTGCGCGGCGGAAGCTGCTGCAGCGCCCACTCGTTGCCGTCGGGGTCGGCAAAGTACACGAAGCGCCCCCACGCCAGGTCCTGTACGTCGCTGACGGGAACGCCGCGGGCGGACAGCTCGGCGTGGGCGGCGTCGGCGTCGTCGATGACGATCTGCAACCCGTGCACCGAGCCGGGCGGCGTGTCGACCAGGCCCTCGCCGACAGCGATCGAGCACGCCGACCCGGGCGGCGTCAGCTGGACGAACCGAACGTTCTCGTTCACGCGGTGGTCGTGGTCGACGACGAAGCCGACCTGGTCGGCGTAGAACGCCTTGGCCCGGTCCACGTCGGACACCGGCAGAATGATCAGCTCGATTTTGTAGTCCATGACCGGATGCTATAGACGGACTCCGACAACCGGGCCGAAACCGGACCGGACCGCGTTCACCCCTGCTGCGCGGCCTTCTCGGCGGCCTGCGCCTGCGCGACCTGTTGCGGGGTGAAGCGGATGAACAGCGCGGCCAGTCCCGCGATGAGGGCGCAGCCGGCACTGCCGACGAGGGCGAACGTGTACCCGTTGCCGAGCGCCTCGAGTTGCGTCGGATTCATGTCGGCGACCTTGCCGGAGATGCCGCCGAGGGACAGCGTGCGTGAGGTGGCCATCGCCCCGATGACGGCGAGGGCGAGGGGTCCGCCGAGGGTCTGCGCCACCTGGGCGATGGCGGCGAGCGGACCGATCTCCGTCTCCGACACACCGGCGATGGCGCACAGCGGGAGCGGGACGACGGCGAGTCCGACACCGAATCCGATACCGATGACCGGCACGAACAGGTTGCCGAGATAGGTGGCGGAACTGTCGAGAGTCGAGCCGTACAGCAGCCCGACCACCATGATCGCGGCGCCGGCGACCACGAGCCACCGGGGCTGGATCCGCACGGCGAGCTTGGACGCCACCGCGGCCGCGCCGCCGAGGCCGAACGCGAACGGGATGAACGCGAGGCCGGCCTCGAGGGGGCTGTAGCCGAGGATGTCCTGGACGAACAACGCGACGAACGCGGCGACCGTGAACATCACGGCACCGGCGAAGAAGATCGCGACGAGCGTCGCCACCCGGTTCTTGTCGCGGAAGAGGGAGAACGGCAGCAGCGGGTTGTCTGCGGTCCGTTCGACGTACAGGAATGCGCAGAACAGCAGCAGACCGGCGACGAGCGCACCGATCACGTACGGGCTCCCCCACCCGAGTTCCGGACCCTCGGTGAGCGCGAACACGACGCCCGTCGCCGCGACCGTGGCGAGGACCGCCCCGGGAACGTCGAGGGCCAGGCGCTCGCCCGCGGTCTCCTTCAATGCGACGAACGCGCACCCCACGATGACGACGCCGATGGGCACGTTGATGAGGAAGATCAGTCGCCACGACACCTCGGTGAGGGCGCCGCCGATGATCAGGCCGGCGATCGACCCGATGCCCGTCATGGCCGCGAAGATCGCGATGGCCTGGTTACGCGCAGGGCCGGCGGCGAACGTGGTCGCGACCAGAGCCAGCGCCGTCGGGGACGCCACCGCGGCGCCGACACCCTGAAGGAACCGGGCGGCGATCAGCATGAACTCGCCCACCGCGAGACCGCACAGCAGCGAGGCGACGGTGAACAGGGCGACACCGCCGACGAACATCTTCTTCCGGCCGAACGCGTCGCCGAGCCGTCCGCCGAGGAGCATGAGGCCACCGAACGCCAGCGCGTACGACGTCAGCACCCAGTTGCGGCCGCTGTCGCTGAGACCGAGATCGGCTTGCAGCGGCGCGAGCGCCAGGTTGGCGACGGTGCCGTCGAGGACCACCATCATCTGCAGCCCGCTGAGCACGATGATCGCAAGCCCCATCACGCGGGTGGCAGCGGGCGGATTCACCGTGGCTCTCGCCGCAGACTTGTTCGACGCCGACGCGCCTTCGGGTACTCGGGATTCAGACACGAGGGTTCACGTTACCCAGCGTCCACAGAAAACCCGGCCACCGGCCCGATGACCACGATGGCAGGCGGCCGGATCTGCTCTTCCTTCACCCGGGCGGCGACGGTCTGGAGATCGGCCCGCACCGTGCGCTGCGTGCGCAGCGTGCCCTCCTGGATGACCGTGACCGGTGTGTCCACCGGACGCCCACCCTCCATGAGGACCGTCGCGAACGCCTCGATGCGCTCGACGGCCATCAGCAACACGATCGTGCCCTTCAACCGGGCGAGTGCCGGCCAGTCGACGAGGGAATCCGGGTGGTCGGGGGCGACGTGACCGCTGACGACGACGAACTCGTGGGTGACGCCTCGATGAGTGACCGGGATGCCGGCGGCCGACGGCACCGAGATGGCACTGGTGATGCCGGGGACGACCGTGACGGGAACACCCGCCGCGGCGCACGCCTCGAGTTCCTCGTAGCCGCGGCCGAACACGTACGGGTCGCCGCCCTTGAGCCGCACCACGAACTTGCCTGCCTTGGCTCCGTCGATGAGGGCGGCGTTGATCGCCTCCTGCGCCATCGCACGGCCGTAGGGGATCTTCGCGGCGTCGATGACCTCGACGTCGGAGCCCAGTTCGGCGAGCAGTTCCGGCGGGGCGAGGCGGTCGGCGACCACGATGTCGGCGCGGGCGAGCAGTCGCCGGCCGCGGACGGTGATGAGGTCGGGGTCGCCCGGGCCGCCGCCCACCAGTGCGACACCGGCCGCCGGGTGGTCGGCGGTGTCGGCGACCGCACCGGATTGCAGGCCCTCGACGAGGGCGGTGCGCACTGCGGCGGAACGGCGGTGGTCGCCGCCCGCCAGCACGCCGATGCTCATCCCGTCGTAGCTTGCGCTCGCGGGTGTGACGGCGGTGCCGTAGCGGGCGTTGTCGGCTCGGACGCAGAAGACACGATTCCGCTCGGCCTCGGCGACGATCGCCGCGTTGGTGTCCGGTTCGTCTGTGCACGCGATGGCGTACCAGGCGTCGGCGAGGTCGCCGTCCCGGTATTCGCGAAGGTCCAGTGTGATCTGTCCCGCGGTGGCCATTCCCTCGACCGCCGGCGTGACCGCGCGGCTGATCAGGTGCACCCGCGCACCCGATGCGATCAGGAGCCCGAGCCTGCGCTGTGCCACTGTTCCGCCACCGACCACGACCACACGACGATCGGCCAAATTGAGTCCGACCAGGTAGTTGGTCTCGTCTCCGGTGGCAGCAGTCACGCGCTCTCCCCGTTTCTCCTGAAAATCCTGCACGTCTCGTCTCGAACCTACGAAACTTTACGGGCTGCCGCGACGACGACGCCATTCGCGGACCACTTGGTCACGATCAAGGGCCCGCCGCCCGCTCCGAGCACCGCCGCCGCTTCTGCGACGCTCGGCGATCCCGTCGCCGAGTGCACGCGGTCCGACGGGTTCGCCACCTCGACGGCGGCCAGTTCCCCCGCGGCGAATCCGCGGACGGCGACACCCAACGCTGCTGCCGCATCCCGGACAGCCGGCTCCGCGGCCTTCCGGTCGAGGGTGCACAGGCAGTCCAGTGTCGCGTCCGGACCCGGGTTCGCGGACGTCAGCACGTGCCGGACGGCGGCGAGGATGTCCGTGCTCCTCGCTGCCGCGCGGAATCCGACGCCGACGCAGACGTCACCCATGCGCGGCGAAGGTGCGGGCCGCGGCCACGAAACGGGTGATCGCCTCCGGGTGACCCGCAGGGTGCGTGTGCAGGTACGAGGCGTGCACGCCGCCGCGGACGAAACCCTCGCGCGCAGGGTCGCCGTCCCAGGGCCGCCAGCCCCAGGCCGGCGCGAAGCCGTCCGCCTCGGCCGCAGCGAGCGACGTGCGATGGAACTCGTGGCCGACCACCCGCTCACCCGCCGCGAAGAGGATGGAGTCCGTCACCGCCACCGCCTCGCGGTACCCGAGCGTGAGACGGGACCCGAACGAGGCGTCGACCCCGACCACGGAGGCCATCGCGTGCCCGTCGAGACTGCGGGCGAGGTAGAGCAGACCGGCGCACTCCGCATGGATCGGCGCCCCCGCCGTGGCGAGTTCGCGGATCTGCGTCAGGAGCGCGGAGTTTTCCGCGAGCGCGACGGCGTGCTCCTCGGGGAAGCCACCGGGCAGCACCACACCGCTCGTACCGGGCGGCAACGCGTCGTGCAGGGGGTCGAACGTGATCACGTCCGCACCGGCGGCGCCGAGGAGTTCGCGGTGTTCGGCGTACCCGAACGTGAACGCCCGGCCCCCGGCGATCGCCACGACCGGGCGCGGGCCGGGGAGAATCGGCCCGACCTCGGCGGCGGGGTCCCACACCGGCCCGTCTACCGCCGACGACGCGAGCGCGCGGATGGCAGGCAGGTCGAGGTGGCGGGCGGCCAATCGGGTCATCGCGTCGACGGCGGCCACCGCGTCGGCCCCGTGCTCCGCCGCCGGGATCAGCCCGAGGTGGCGGGACGGGACCTCCAGTTCGGCCATCCGCGGCACGGCACCGAGCACGGGGAGCCCGACGCGCTCGCATGCCTGTCGCAGCACCTGTTCGTGCCGCGGGCTTCCCACCCGGTTGAGAATCACACCGCCGATGCGGACCCCGGTGTCGTAGGTGGAGAAGCCGTGCAGGACCGCGGCCAGGCTCTGGCTGTGCCCGCGGGCGTCGACCACGAGCACGACCGGGGCGCCGAGCAGTGCCGCCACCTGGGCCGTCGATCCCTCGGCCGACGGTTCCTGCGACGCGGCGTCGATCTTGCCGTCGAACAGGCCCATGACGCCCTCGACGACCGCGAGGTCGCATCCCGAACTGCCGTGCCGGTACAGCGGGGCGATCCGCTGCGCGCCCACCATGACCGGGTCGAGATTGCGTCCCGGACGTCCGGCCGCGAGCCCGTGATATCCGGGGTCGATGTAGTCGGGGCCGACCTTGAACGGTGCCACCGTGCAGCCCGACTCACGGAGCGCTCCCACCAAACCGGTTGCGACAGTGGTTTTTCCGCTGCCCGATGCGGGAGCGGCGATGACCACCGCCGGCGCCGCGGGGAGCGTGGTCACCACTCGATGCCCCGCTGGCCCTTCCGGCCGGCGTCCATCGGGTGCTTGATCTTGGTCATCTCCGTCACCAGATCCGCGGCGTCGATCAGTGCCTGCGGGGCGTCGCGGCCCGTGATCACCACGTGCTGGTTGCCGGGCCGGTTCTGCAGGACCTCGACCACCTCGTCGACGTCCACCCACCCCCACTTCAGGGGATAGGTGAACTCGTCCAGCACGTAGAACCGGTGTTCCTCGGCCCCCAGCCGGCGGGCGATCTCGCGCCATCCTTCGGCGGCCGCGGCGGCGTGGTCTTCCTCGCTGCCGTGCTTGCGCGTCCACGACCAGCCCTCGCCCATCTTGTGCCACTGCACCGACCCACCGACACCGGTGTCCTCGTGCAGCTGGCCGAGGGCGCGGAAGGCTGCCTCCTCCCCCACCTTCCACTTGGCGCTCTTGACGAACTGGAACACCCCGACGTCGAATCCCTGATTCCAGGCACGCAGCGCCATGCCGAATGCCGCCGTCGACTTCCCCTTGCCCGGTCCGGTGTGGACCGCGAGCACGGGAGCGTTGCGTCGTTGACGTGTGGTGAGGCCGTCGTTCGGAACGTTCTCGGGAACACCCTTGGGCATGTGTCTTCTCTCTCCCCTACCGAAGCCGCGTCCGGATCACGCCGCGGCGCGGACGACGCCCGCGACCTGCTGCGCGGACAATTCACCGAGGCGCACGTAGCCGCCCCGCAGCCGGCGGGCCAGCTCCGCGGCCAGCCCGAGCCGGACCACGCCGGTCTCGCAGTCGACGACCACCGACGCGACCGAGCTGTCGGCGAGCAGTCCCGCGGCCACCTTGGCCCGGTGCAGTGCGTCCTTGCCGCCCGTCGCCCGCCCGTCGGTCAGTGCGACGACGAGGGCGCGGCGCTGCGGATCGCGGAGACGTTCCCGCAGCACGACCTCACGCGCGCGCAGGAATCCTTCTGCCAGTGGGGATTTGCCGCCCGTCTTCATTCCGCGCAGGCGACGGACGGCGATGTCCACCGAGGACGTGGGCGGCAGAACCAGTTCCGCGGCTCGTCCACGAACCGTGATCACCGCCACCTTGTCGCGGCGCTGGTAGGCGTCGCGCAGCAGTGAGACGACGGCACCGGTCACGGCGGACAATCGGTCACGGGCCGCCATCGACCCGGACGCGTCCACGACGAACACCACGAGGTTGCCCTCGCGGCCCTCGCGAATCGCCCCGCGCAGATCGGCGGAGTCCAGGATCATCCGGCCGGCGCTCCGGCCGCGGGCAACCTGCCGCTCAGCGGCGGCGAAGAGCGTGCCCACCAGGTGGAGTCCGTGCCCCTGTTCGGCGGTGGAGCGCACCGCGCGACCGCGGGACGAGCGCGAACGGGAACGCCGGCCCGGCGCGCCCTCGCCGACTCCGGGTACCTCGAGGAGCTTGGTGGTGAACTGGGTGCCGGTCGGTCCCGCCGGGCGTTCCGGGGGTGCCGGAGCGCCGCCTCCGGGCCCGTCGGGATCGTCGGGCCCCTCGGGGTCGGTGTCCCCGCCGTCCGGTCCGGGCGGGGTGCCGGGCGGAGTTCCCGGCTCCTGCTCCGGCGGTTCCTCGGCACCGGACCTGGCGTCTTCGTCGGCCTGACGGAGAGCGTCGTCGAGCTGCTGTTCATCGAGGCCGGGTTCGTCGAACGGATCCCGGCGGCGGCGGTGCGGCAAGGTCAGCTCGGCGGCGACCCGCACGTCCTCCGCCGTGACGGCGCCTGCGCCCCGCCATGCGGCGTGCGCGGTCGCGGTCCGGGCGAGGACGAGATCGGCGCGCATGCCGTCCACGTCGAACGACGCACAGAGAGAAGAGATTCGGCGCAACTCGACGTCGTCGAGCTCGACGGAGTCGAGCCGGTCGCGGGCCTCGAGGATGGCGGCCGCCAGGGCGGCGTCCTGCTCGGCGTAGCGCTCGGCGAACCGTGCCGGGTCACGCTCGAAGTCGAGGCGCCGCCGGACCACCTCCATGCGCACGTCCACCTCCCGCGACGCGGCGACGTCGACGGCCAGCCCGAACCGGTCGAGGAGCTGCGGCCGGAGCTCGCCCTCCTCCGGGTTCATCGTGCCGACCAGCACGAATCGGGCGGCGTGCGAGTGCGAGATGCCGTCACGCTCGATGTGAACGCGGCCCATCGCCGCCGCGTCGAGGAGCACGTCGACCAGATGGTCGTGCAGAAGATTGACCTCGTCGACGTACAGGACACCCTGATGGGCGGCCGACAGCAGCCCGGGTTGGAACGCGCGCTCACCGTCGCGCAGGACCTTCTCGAGATCGAGGGAACCGACGACGCGGTCCTCCGTGGCTCCGACCGGCAGTTCGATCAGTCGCGCCGGGCGCGTCCCGTTCTCGTCGTGCACCGCGGGCAGCAGTGCGGTGAGAGCACGGACCACCGTCGACTTGGCCGTCCCCTTCTCACCGCGGACGAGAACACCGCCGATACCGGGGTGGACCGCGCAGAGGATGAGGGCGAGGCGCAACCGGTCCTGACCGACCACCGCACTGAACGGGAATCCCCACGAAAAGTCGGGTCGAACCTGGTCCACTTCACGATCCGTACGCACGCTGCATCCCTTCACGTCCCGGTTTCCTCGCCGAGAGCTTTGGCCGGTACGAACGCCGCGGCAATCTGGCTGGGAGACCGGATCGGCAACCAGGGTGGTGGCAGCCGGTCAGAGATCCGTCACAGTGGCGGGACCGCGCCTGATTCGAACAGGACTTCCCCGCGGACATTCACCTGACGACCCTAGTCGGCGCTCACTGCGCGGCGCTCGACGGGGCCGCCTCCGCCGCCTCGTACGCAGCGCCGCCGCCGCGCCGCATGGGGACGTGCGGGATGCCGTCCTCGACGAACTCTTCGCCGTCCGGCTTGAAACCGTGCTTGGCGTACATGTCCACCAGATACGTCTGCGCGTTGATGCGGCACGGCGCGTCGCCGACCTCGGCGAGCGCGGCGCGCAGCAGACGCGTCGTGTGCCCCTGCCCGCGCGCCGGCCGCGACGTGCACAGCCGACCGATGCGGAACGACGTGGTGCCGTCGGCGTGCTCCTCGAGGAGGCGGAGAGTGCAGACCACCTGACCGTCCTGCTCCAGCCAGAAGTGGCGGGTCTCGGCCAGCAGATCACGGCCGTCGAGTTCCGGGTACGGGCACGCCTGCTCGACGACGAAGACCTCTACGCGAAGCTTGAGCAACTCGTAGAGCGTCTTGTTGTCGAGATCGAGTGCCCACGAACGCTTGAGTGCTGCAGTTGCCGTCATGACAGGCAACTATCGCACAGCACCGGCAAGTGTGCGCGCCCGCGAACCCGGGCCGGTCGGTGCGTCAGACCGCGACCGACGCGTCCTCCACCTTGCTGGTGTCGAGCTGGAGCACCTTCGACGTCCAGTCCCACACCTGCGAGAACAGCGCGGTGTCGTCGGAGAGCTTCACGCCCAGCGACGGCACCATTTCCTGGAGCTTCGGCTTCCACGACTCGTACTGGGTCGGGAAGCAGCGCTGCAGCACGTCGAGCATGGCGGGCACCGCGGTCGACGCACCCGGCGACGCGCCGAGCAGGCCCGCGATGGTGCCGTCAGCGGCGTTGACGACGGCGGTGCCGAACTCGAGAACGCCGCCCTTGCCCTTGGCTCGACGGATGACCTG
The DNA here is from genome assembly GCF_058628105.1 of Rhodococcus sp. G6(2025). Lineage (NCBI taxonomy): Bacteria > Bacillati > Actinomycetota > Actinomycetes > Mycobacteriales > Nocardiaceae > Rhodococcus > Rhodococcus sp. G6(2025). Next base: position 3,282,064 of record NZ_CP179750.1, on the reverse strand, counting down.
GACGCGCTGGCCCGCGGTGATCAGTTCCCAGTCCTTGCCGAGCGCCTTCGGGACGAACTCCCGCAGGGTCTCGATCCGGCCGGCCTCGGACATCGCGAGCTCACTGATCAGGTACTTGACGAGACCGAGTTCGCTGACGCCGACACCGAGCATCGAGAGCAGGTTGTTCGGCTTGACCGAGCTGGGCAGGTCGGTGACGCGGCCCTGCTTGAGGAACTTGGGCGACCAGCCGGCGTACGGCCCGAACAGCAGTCCGGGCTTGTTGCCGATCACGCGGGTGTCGAGGTGCGGAACCGACATGGGCGGCGCGCCGACGGCGGCCTTGCCGTAGACCTTGGCGCGGTGCTGGTCGATGAGCTCCGGGTTGGTGCAGCGCAGGAACGCGCCGCTGACGGGGAACCCGCCGAAGCCCTTGGCCTCCTCGATGCCGGACTTCTGCAGCAGGTGCAGCGCACCGCCACCGGCGCCGACGAACACGAACTTGGCGCGCACGACCTTCTTCACACCGTTGCGGCGGTTGGTGACCTTGACCACCCAGCTGCCGTCGGACTGCTTGGTGAGGTCGGTGACCTCGTGCCCGAAGTGGACGACGCCGCCGGATGCGCCGACGTAACCGAGGAGCTGCTTGGTCAGGGCGCCGAAGTCGACGTCGGTGCCGTCCTGGGTCCAGTTGAGTGCGACGGGATCGCTGAAGTCGCGGCCCTTCGCCATCAACGGCAGGCGACGGGTGAACTCGTCGGGTGCGTCGATGTACTCCATGCCCGCGAACAGGGGGTGACCGGCGAGGGCGTCGTAGCGGGCCCGCAGGTACTTCGCGTTGGCCTCGCCGTGCACGAAGCTCACGTGCGGGATGGGGTTGATGAACTCCTTGGGGTGCGTGAGCACACCGCTCTCGACACCGTGCGCCCAGAACTGCCGCGACACCTGGAACTGCTCGTTCACGTTGACGGCCTTCGTGATGTCCACGGTGCCGTCGGCGTTCTGCGGGGTGTAATTGAGCTCACACAGCGCGGAGTGGCCGGTGCCCGCGTTGTTCCACGGGTCGCTGCTCTCGGCGGCTACTGCGTCGAGCCGCTCGAATGTGGTGATCGACCAATCGGGCTGCACCTGACGCAGGATCGCTCCCAGCGTCGCGCTCATGATGCCCGCGCCAACCAGCACTACATCCGTTTTCGTCTCTACCGCATTCTGATCTGACACTGGAGTATCGACTTCCTTGTCCATAGCCGTACGCGCATACGCCTGCCGTGTTCGCCGGATAGGTTACCCGCGCGTATGAGCGAGAATCACCTGCCCCAATTGTGCGCCTCCCCGCGCCCCCGAATCGCACATTAGATTGTGATCTGTGACTACATGGGCTCCCGACGTTCTCGGCGACGGATATCAGCAGCTGACCATTCCTCTCGGCACCGACCCGGACCGCGAGGGCGAGGTGAAGGCGACGCTGATCCGCTACCAGCCCGCGCAGGAGACGAAGAAGACCGGCCGCGCCGTGCTCTACGTTCACGGATTCACCGACTACTTCTTCCAGAAGCACTTGGCCGAGCACTTCGCCGAACAGGGTTACGCGTTCTTCGCGCTCGACCTGCGCAAGTGCGGCCGCTCGCTCGAACCCGGCCAGACGCCGCACTTCGTCTCCGATCTGACGCTGTACGACGCCGAGCTGAACGAGGCGTTGCGCCAGGTCAGGGAACAGACCGGTGACGGGGAGGTCCTGCTGGTCGCGCATTCGACGGGCGGTCTGGTTCTGCCGCTGTGGCTGCACCGCCTGCAGCGCAAGCCGGGCGGCACCGCGGCACTCGGCATCAGCGGGGTCATCCTCAACAGCCCGTGGTTCGACCTGCAGGGTCCGTCGTATCTGCGGAACGTGGGGACGGTGGCCGTCGATGCGCTCGGGCGCGTCAAACGCAAGTCGATCATCCCGAAGACCGGGCTCGACACGTACGGCGTGAGCCTGCACGTGGAGGGCAACGGCATCTGGAATTACAACCTCGACTGGAAGCCGCTGAGCGGTTTTCCGGTGACGTTCGGGTGGTTGCGCGCGGTACGCCGCGGCCATGCCCAGTTGCACCGCGGTCTCGACATCGGGGTTCCGGCCCTGATCCTCCGGTCCAAGGCGTCGTACTTCGCGCCGCGGTACGACCCCAGGGTGGACACGGCCGACGCCGTCCTCGACGTCCGGCAGATCGCCCGCTGGGCGGGGTGCCTCGGTGACCGCACCACGATCGTGCCCATCGCGGGCGCCCGGCACGACGTGTTCCTGTCCGCCGACAAGCCCCGGGCGGAGGCGTTCGCCGAAGTGGACCTCTGGCTCGACTGGTTGCACGGCCACAACGCTGCGGAGGCCAACCGATGACACATTTCGATCTGGCGATCATCGGTTCGGGGTCCGGAAACTCGTTGCCCGACGAACGCTTCGCCGACAAGACGGTCGCGATCCTGGAGGAGGGCATCTTCGGCGGGACGTGCCTGAACGTGGGTTGCATCCCGACGAAGATGTTCGTCTACGCCGCGGAGGTGGCCCGCACGGTCGGCAATTCCGCGAAGTACGGCGTCGACGCAGAGCTCGAGGGGGTGCGCTGGCCGGACATCGTCAAACGGGTCTTCGGCCGAATCGACCCGATCTCGGCAGGCGGGGAGCGCTACCGCGCCGAGGACAGCCCGAACACCACGCTGTTCCGCGGGCACGCGACGTTCGTGGGCCCACGGACCCTCGACACCGGTACCGGGGAGGTCGTCACGGCCGACCAGGTGGTGATCGCGGCCGGGTCCCGGCCGATCATTCCCTACGTGGTCCGGGAATCCGGTGTGCGGTACTACACGAACGACGACATCATGCGGTTGCCGGAGCTGCCCGAGCGCATGGTGATCATCGGTGCGGGATACATCGCCGCCGAGTTCGCGCACGTGTTCTCCGCGCTCGGCACCCGGGTGTCGCTGATCGCGCGCAGCTCCCACCTGCTGCGGCACCTCGACGAGGACGTTTCGCGCCGGTTCACGGATCTCGCCCAGAAGAAATGGGACGTGCACCGCGGCAGCGCCGTCGCGGCCGTGCGCCGCGACGGTGACGGCGTCGCGGTCGAACTCGAGGACGGCACCGTCGTCTCGGGTGACGTTCTCCTGGTGGCGACCGGGCGGCAGTCGAACGGCGACGCCATCGGGGCCGCCGCCGGTGGCATCGACCTCGACGACGAGGGACGCGTCGTGGTCGACGACTACCAACGGACCAGTGCCGAAGGCGTTTTCGCGCTCGGTGACGTCTCCTCGCCGTACCAGCTCAAGCACGTCGCCAACCACGAGGCGCGAGTGGTTCAGCACAATCTCCTGCAGGACGCGTGGAAGGACACGTCGGGTCTGCGCGCCGCGGACCACCGGTTCGTACCCGCCGCCGTGTTCACCGACCCGCAGATCGCGCACGTCGGGCTGACCGAGGCCGAGGCCCGGGAGGCGGGCTGGGACATCACGGTGAAGGTGCAGGCGTACGGCGACGTCGCCTACGGGTGGGCGATGGAGGACGACGAGGGGCTGTGCAAGGTCATCGCCGAACGCGGCACCGGGCGTCTGCTCGGTGCGCACGTGATCGGCGCCCAGGCACCCACGGTGATCCAGCCGCTGATCCAGGCGATGAGCTTCGGGCTGACGGCGCAGCAGATGGGGCGGGGACAGTACTGGATCCACCCGGCGCTGCCCGAGGTCGTCGAGAACGCTCTCCTCGGCCTCGAGCTGCCGCCCGAGTGACGGTCGCCAAGTCCGTCGCGCTGTTCGCCGTCGCGGCGCTGTTCGAGATCGGCGGCGCGTGGCTGGTGTGGCAGGGCGTCCGCGCGCACCGGGGCTGGATCTGGATCGGCGCCGGTGTGGCGGCGCTCGGTGCGTACGGGTTCGTCGCGACGATGCAGCCGGACGCCCACTTCGGCCGCATCCTCGCCGCGTACGGCGGGGTGTTCGTCGCGGGCTCGCTGATCTGGGGCATGGTGGCGGACGGTTTCCGCCCGGACCGCTGGGACGTCTCGGGCGCCCTGATCTGCCTGCTGGGCATGGCCGTCATCATGTACGCCCCACGCTGAGCACGGTTGCGCTCGGCGTGGGGCCGGGATCTACCAGGGGCTGGTACGGAGGACGATCTCGGTGGCCAGCTCCGCCGCCGCCGCGGCCGGGACGTTGGTGACGTCGTCGAGTTGTACGACGCGGAAGTCGGAGTAGACGAAGCGGCCGCTCGCGTCCGCCTCGGCACGCCGGTCGGGGCTGCCGACCATCACGGTCGTGGGGAGTTCGACCGGCGGGCAGTCGGATCCGCGCACCGCACCGGCGGAGTCGGGTGCCGCCGGATGCCCCCGGTCGGCCACCACGAGGCTGGCGAAGCGTCCGAACTGGCGAGCCGCCAGCGACCACGCCAGTTCGGCTCCTTCGCGGCTGCCGACGAGGTTGACCCACCCGACCTTCAGTTCGTCGAGCAGAGCCATGATCGTCGTCTCGTCGAGACCGGTGATGTCCTCGGGCACGATCGTGCGCAGATCGGAATTGTGCAGGCGCTCGCAGACGCCGTCGTAGACATCCGGTCCGTCGCCGGCCCCCGGCAGTAGGAGAACGGTGTGTTTGCTCTCCGGTCCGTCGATGCGGACCGTGCAGGTTCCATTTCCCACCGCCACGTGCGTCAGTTCCATGGGCTAAAAACTACGCGATCGGGGACGTCTTGCGCTCGGACCTCCCTGGTTCTATGGTTCATTACATGAGCAATGAACCGATCAACCGACGAGGCGGGCGTCGATGATCGACAACGGCAGACCGCTGTTCCAGCAGATCGCAGAACTCATCGAGAACTCGATCATCGACGGAACCCTTCCCGAGGAAGGCCAGGTGCCGTCCACCAACGAACTCGCCGCGTTCCACCGGATAAACCCGGCGACCGCAGCCAAGGGGCTGAATCAGCTCGTCGCCGACGGGATCCTCTACAAGAAGAGGGGAATCGGAATGTTCGTCACCTCCGGCGCCCGGAACGCGCTGCGCTTCCGGCGACGCGAACGGTTCGCGCGCCAGTTCATCGACCCGCTCGTCACCGAGGCGGACAAACTCGGCGTCAGCATCGCCGAACTCAAGACCATGCTCGACCAACGGGAGGGAGCACGATGATCGGCACAGCATTCGACACGAAGACGGTCGCCTCGGCGCGGGGCCTCGGCAAGCGATTCGGCGACTTCGTCGCACTCGACGGGATCGACTTCTCCCTGCAGGAGAACAAGATCTACGGCCTCCTCGGCCGCAACGGCGCCGGCAAGACCACGCTCATGCAGATCCTCACCGGCCAGGAGTTCCAGACTTCGGGCACGGTCGAGATCTTCGGTCAGGCTCCGCACGAGAATTCCCGGGCACTCACCGACGTGTGCTTCGTCAAGGAGAGCCAGAAATACCCGGACGAATTCAAGGTCGGGCACGTCCTCGCGACCGCACGGCACCTGCTCCCCCACTGGAACGAGGAGTTCGCACAGACACTGCTGGAGGATTTCGACCTTCCGTTGTGCCGCAAGGTGAAGAAGCTGTCGCGGGGCATGACGTCCGCGCTCGGCGTGACGGTCGGTCTCGCCTCCCGCGCACCGCTCACCCTGTTCGACGAGCCGTATCTCGGCCTCGACGCGGTGGCACGGCACCTCTTCTACGACCGGCTTCTCGCCGACTACGCCGAACACCCGCGCACGGTCGTGCTCTCCACACACCTCATCGACGAGGTCAGCGACCTGATCGAACACGTGATCCTGATCGACAAGGGACGGATCATCCTCGACGAGGACACCGACGCGCTGCGCGAAGGCGCCGTCGTCGTCTCCGGCCTGGCTTCGCTCGTCGCCGACTTCACCTCGAACAAGACTGTCCTGCACCGTGAATCGCTGGGTAATCACGAACGGGCAACCGTGCAGACCACCCTGTCGGATTCCGAACGGGACCGGGCGGTCGACGAAGGCCTGCATTTCGAGCCGCTCAGCCTTCAGCAACTCGTGGTCCGCAGCACCACGGCCACCAAGGAGGACGCACGATGACGAACCGGGTCCTGACCGTCTCCCGCATCCACACCGTCGCCTGGCCCCTGCTCGTCGCGTGGCCACTGGGCGTGCTGGTCGCGTCGTTCACGATCGGTGCGGCCATCTTCGCGATGGTGGGCGACACCGGCAGCGACACCAACTTCACCGGCGGCGTCTTCTCGCTGTTCGGGTTCGCTCTCGCGTTCTACCTGCAGGCCATGACACAGACGTTCCCGTTCGCACTGGGGATGAGCGTCACCCGACGCGACTATTTCGCGGCCACCCTGATCGTCGCCGCCGTCCAGGTCTTCGTGTTCGGGGTAATGCTCTACGGACTGTCGCTGATCGAGGAGGCCACCGGCGGCTGGGGTGTGGGGATGCGGATGTTCGCGATACCCAACTACTTCACGTCCGACCCGGTCATACAACTGGCCGCCTACTTCGCCTTCCTGTCACTGACCGCGGCGGCCGGAATGTTCCTGGGCGCACTGCATCACCGGTGGCGGGTGGTGGGGCTCTTCACGCTCGGCGTCGGCACTCTCCTCGCCGCAGGCGCCGCCGCGTTCGTGATCACGTGGCAGAAGTGGTGGCCGGACATCGGCCACTGGTTCGCCGCCGCGCCCCGGTCGGTGCCGATGGTGTGGCTGCCGGCACTGGCCGCGGCCGCGGGGATCATCGCGGCGTGGGCGCTCGTCCGCCGCGCGACGGCCTAACGCACCAGGGTCGACGCGATGGCCGGAAGGCCTTCCGGGGCACCTGCGCCGAGGAGGTCCTCCAGGGCACGGAGATCGAGGTTCTGCTCCACCAGATCCGCCAGCAGATCGAGTTGAGCGGTCCGGATCGCGGCGACATCCGTGTCGGGTGCGGTGACGAAACCGGTTCTCCCCGCGTGATCGGCCACGTCGTCCAGCAGGAGCCGGCGGAAACGGTCGGTCTCCAGCAGTCCGTGCCAGTGCGTGCCGTACACGGCGCCGCGGATACTGCCTTCCGCGGCGCCGCTGCTCGCGTGGAGCAGGGGCTCGTCGCCGTTGCGCCGCACCCGGCCGTGATGGATCTCATACCCGGACACCGGAACTCCGTGGGCGTTGCCGCGCACCTGCGCGAGCACCTTGTCCGGGGCGAACTCCACCTCGAGGTCGAGCAGTCCGAGACCGGGCACCGCACCCCGGCCGGATTCGACGTCGTCGACGATCACGGACCCGAGCATCTGGTAGCCGCCACACACGCCGAGCACCGGACCGCCGCGTTTCGCGTGCGCGGCGATCGCATCCGCGATGCCGTTGCGGCGCAACCACTCCAGATCCGACACGGTCGACTTGCTGCCGGGCAGGACGATCAGGTCGGCGTCCTCCAGCCGCGACGGATCGGTGACCCAGCGCACCGACACCCCGGGTTCGCACGCGAGCGCCTCGACGTCCGTCGAATTGGAGATGCGGGGCAGGCGGATCGCGGCCACCCGCAGCCAGTCGTCGCCGATCGGTGGCGCCGGACGTCCGACCGGGGCGTCCCCCACCACACCGAGCGAATCCTCCGCGTCGAGCCACAGGTCCTCGGCGAAGGGAATCACCCCGAGCGTCGGGCGTCCCGTCACGGCCGTCAACTGCTCGAGGCCCGGCCCCAGCAACGACACGTCGCCGCGGAACTTGTTGATCACGAATCCCGCGATCAACGCCTGGTCGTCCGGTTCGAGGACCGCCACGGTGCCGAACAGGTGGGCGAGCACTCCACCGCGGTCGATGTCGCCGACGACGATCACCGGCAGGCCCGCGGCCCGGGCGAGCCCCATGTTGGCGAGGTCGGTGGCTCGCAGGTTGATCTCGGCGGGTGAGCCCGCTCCCTCACAGATCACGACGTCGTAGTCGGCGCGCAGCGACGCCAGTTCCTCGGCGACCACCGCACGCAGGTGCTGCCGGTGCTCGATGTAGTCGCGGGCTCCGACGGACGTGACCGCGCGGCCGCGCACCACCAATTGCGACGTGCGGTCGCTCCCCGGTTTCAGCAGTACGGGGTTGAAGCGGACACTCGGCTCGAGTCCGCAGGCCGCGGCCTGCAGCGCCTGCGCCCGGCCGATCTCGCCGCCGTCCAGCGTGACGACGGAGTTGTTCGACATGTTCTGCGCCTTGAACGGCGCCACCCGGACACCTCGCCGCGCGAGCATCCGGCACAGTCCCGCGACGAGCACACTCTTGCCCGCGTCGGACGTGGTGCCGGCGACGAGCAGGGCGCCCTTCCACCGGCTCTCACTCAAGGCAGGGTGAGGATCTCGTTGCCGGTCTCGGTGACCACGATGGTGTGCTCGAACTGAGCCGTCCACTTGCGATCCTTGGTGACGACGGTCCAGTCGTCGTCCCAGATCTCCCAGCCGATGTCGCCGAGGTTGATCATCGGTTCGATCGTGAACACCATGCCGGGTTCGATGACCGTGTCCACGGAGGGCTCGTCGTAGTGGAGGACGACGAGGCCGTTGTGGAAGGTGGTGCCGATGCCGTGTCCGGTGAAGTCGCGGACCACGCCGTAGCCGAAGCGGTGCGCGTACGACTCGATGACGCGGCCGATGACGTTGAGCGCACGGCCGGGCTTGACGGCTTTGATGGCGCGCATCGTCGCCTCGTGGGTCCGCTCCACCAGCAACCGGTTCTCCTCGGCGACGTCCCCGGCGAGGAACGTGGCGTTGGTGTCCCCGTGCACGCCGCCGATGTACGCGGTGACGTCGATGTTGACGATGTCGCCGTCCTGGATCACCGTCGAGTCGGGGATGCCGTGGCAGATCACCTCGTTCAGCGACGTGCAGCACGACTTGGGGAAACTCTTGTATCCGAGCGTCGACGGGTAGGCGCCGTGATCGATCATGTACTCGTGCGCGATGCGGTCGAGCTCGTCGGTGGTGACACCCGGCGCCACCGCCTTACCGGCCTCCTGCAGGGCCTGCGCCGCGATCTTGCTCGCCACCCGCATGGCCTCGATGGTCTCCGGGGTCTGCACCCACGGCTCGTTGCCTTCCTTCGCCGTGGGCTTCCACGCATACTCGGGACGCTCGATCCCCGCCGGTACGGCGAGGACGGGCGACACGGTTCCGGGGCTCAGTGCTGTGCGGACAGACATGGGTACCAGGTTAGCCCCGTGCACGACCCGGACGCCCCCGGACCCGTCGTGCGCGTCGACATCACTCCCGCAGTGTGGTGAGAAAGGCGATCCGGTCGCCGCGGTAGAGGGAACGCACCCGTTCGATCGGGACGCCGTCGGTGTCGAGCGAGACACGATGGAGCCGCAGCATCGGCATCGCGGTGGTCGAGTCGAGCAGCGCGGCCTCCCGCGGGGAGGCCAGCACCGTCTCGATCCGCTCGGTCGCCGACGCGAACACCACGCCGGTCTCGCGGATCGCCGCGTACAGCGAGGTGCCCGGGTCGAACCTGCGCGCCATCTCCCCGAACCGTTCGGCGGGCAGATGGGTGCTTTCGAGCCCGATCTTCTCGTCGTCCGCGAGCAGGACGCGTTCGAGGTGGATCACCGGCGCCCCGAACGCGAGACCGAGCGCCTCGGCGAGGTCCGCGTCGGCACCGAGCTCCTCGAACGTCACCAGTTCGCGCCCGGGCACCCGGCCCTGACTGAGCGCACCCTCGGTGTAGGACCGCAACGACAGCGGCTGCACGAGCTTCGGGCTGGCGACGACGGTGCCGCGGCCGCGACGTTCGACGCGACCCTCGACCAGCAGTTCGTGGATGGCCTGCCGCACCGTCTCGCGGGACACCGTGAACCGCAGGGCCAGTTCCCGCTCCGCAGGGACCGCGTCCCCCACCTCGAGTTCGGCGAGGATCGACTCGAGTTCGGTGCGGACCCGGTAGTACTTGGGGACGTTCCGCGTTTCCGTCATGGTGTGGGTATCACCGTGTCTCGTACTGTGCGCGCGACGGCAATCACGTCGTCGACCCTCTGAATTGCGGTGTGAGCCAGTCGCACCCCTCGCCGTCGTAGACGCAGCACAGCGACCGCAGCGCCACCGTAGTGTCGATCAACGCGGACTCCCCGGACGCGCCGCTGTCGTCGTTCATGCGGCCGAGCGTACCCGAAAAATGGTCTATACCAATTGTTCACCTGCCGTTCTTCTCGCAGTGGCCCACTGGTCTAGACCAAACGGCAAGCTCCGTTTCGCAATCCCCCTCATCGTTAGGAACCCGTCATGCGTCTTCGCCCCCGGATCGCCGCTGCCGCCCTGGCCGCGACCGTCCTCACCCTCGGAACCGCCTGCGGCGGAACCGGCACCGCCGCCGGTTCGGGCACCGACACCGTCACCGTCTACAGCGCCGACGGGCTCTCCGGTTGGTACAAATCGCGTTTCGACGCCTTCACCGCACAGACCGGGATCGCGGTGAACCTCGTCGAGGCCGGATCCGGCGAAGTCGTCTCTCGCCTCGAGAAGGAACAGTCGAACCCGCAGGCCGACGTCGTCGTCACGCTGCCGCCGTTCATCCAGAAGGCCGACTCCCAGGGACTGCTCGTTCCGAGCGGTGTCGACGCCTCCGCGGTTCCCGCGGCGGAGAAGGACGCGGCCGGTCACTTCGTTCCCGTCGTCGAGAACTACCTGTCCTTCATCGCCAACCCGGCGGCCTCGCCTGCTCCCCGGACCTGGGACGACCTGCTGTCCGACCAGTTCAAGGGCAAGATCCAGTACTCGACCCCCGGCCAGGCCGGCGACGGCACCGCGGTGCTGCTGCTCCTGCAGCACCTGAGGGGCAAGGACGGCGCACTCGACTATCTCACCAAGCTTCAGGTCAACAACGTGGGACCGTCGTCCTCGACCGGCAAGCTGCAGCCGAAGGTCAGCAACGGCGAACTGCTCGTCGCCAACGGTGACGTCCAGATGAACCTCACGTCCATCGCCGAGGACGGTTCGACATTCGACCTCTTCTTCCCCGCCGCCGCCGACGGCACCCGCACCACCGTCGCCCTGCCGTACGTGATGGGTCTGACGAAGGGCGCGCCCCGCAGCGAGCAGGGCAGACAATTGATGGAGTTCCTGCTGTCCGAGGAGTCGCAGAAGACGGTCGCCGACGACGCGCTCGGCATGTCGGTCCGCGAAGACGTGCGCGCCACCGCGGGCGAGAGCGCCCCGGCGCGAGCACTGCAGGGGGTGCAGGTGTGGTCGCCGAACTGGAACGACGTACTCACCGAACTCGATTCGGACATCGCGGCGTACCAGAAGGCCACCGGGAGCTGATCGTGTCGGGAACTCCAGCCAGGCGGGCACAGCCGTCGCACACCACTGCGGTCCGCGGAGTCACCGACTTCTCCGCGCCGGCCATCACGTTCGACCGCGTCACCGTCGGCTACGGCCGCGGCAAGGGCGTGACTCACGCCCTGATCGACTTCAACCTGCGCGTCGGCCGCGGTGAGACGGTGGCCCTGCTCGGCCCGAGCGGCTCCGGAAAGTCGACCGCACTGAAGGCACTCGCGGGATTCGTCCGCCCCACTTCGGGTTCCGTGCGGCTCGGATCCCGCGACGTCACCGACCTACCACCCGCGAAACGGGGAATCGGCGTCGTCGTGCAGTCCTACGCGCTGTTTCCGCACATGCGGGTGGCCGACAACGTCGCGTTCGGCCTCCGCTCCCAACGGGTGCCGCGCGCGCAGATCGGCGCGCGGGTGGCCGAGGCACTCGACATGGTCGGCATGTCCGCCTACGGCAAGCGCCTGCCCCGCGAACTGTCGGGCGGACAGCAGCAGCGGATCGCGATCGCGCGGGCCCTCGCGATCCGGCCCTCGGTTCTGCTGCTCGACGAACCGCTCGCCGCGCTGGACGCCCAACTGCGCGAGAGCATGCTCGGTGAGCTCGCGGGGCTGCGGGCGGCCCTGCCCGACACTGCGATGCTCTACGTCACGCACGATCAGAGCGAGGCGCTGGCACTGGCGGACCGGATCGCCGTCATGCGGAACTCCCGGCTCGCCGACATCGACACCGCCGAGAATCTCTGGAAGCGGCCGCCGAGCAGTTTCACCGCGGAATTCCTCGGCGGCGCCAACCTGCTGCCGTGCACCGTCACCCGGGTGATCGGGACGTCGGCGCTCGTGTCGATCGGCGGCGTTCCCGTCACTGCAACCGCGCCACAACCCGACATCGGGCACGTGGAGTGGGAGTCGGACCTGCCCGCGTTCCTGTGTGTCCGCCCGCACGCGGTGACGCTGACGGCGCCCGGCGCGCGGGGTTCGTTCTCGGCGCGGATCGTCTCGACGGTGTGGCGGGGATCGACCACGCGGATCACGCTCGCCGTCGACGATTTCGAGGGAGTGCAGGTGGACGCGGACGTGTCCGGTCACGACCAGCGTGGTCCGGGCACCGTCGTCGGCGTGCAGTTCCCGTCCGACGGCAGCGTCCTGGTACCGGCGACATGACCGCGACCCTCGAGCGTCCGCCCGCCGCGACGGCACCGCTCTCCCGCGAGCCGTTCCGGTGGCGAGGCATCGCGTGGACGCTCCCACCCCTGCTGCTCGTACTCGGATTCGCCGTCTACCCGATGGCGCGGGTGCTCACCGAATCCCTCGACTCCGAGACCGGTTCGGGTCTGGACAACTGGTCCAGGGTGCTCGGCTCGGAACTGTTCCGCACAGCCCTGTGGCGGACGGTGCAGATCGCCGCCCTCTCCACCCTCGGCTGCGTGATCCTCGGCACGTTCCTCGCGCTCGTCCTGGCGTTCGTCCCGTTCACGGGATCGAAGGTCGTGGGACGGCTGATCGACGCGGTGCTGTCGCTGCCGTCGTTCCTGATCACGCTGGCGTTCACGTTCCTCTACGGCACCGCCGGGGCAGTGAACGCGCTGATCGCGCGGATCACCGGCGACGCCGACGGACCGCTGAACTTCCTCGGCACCCCACTCGGGGTGATCGCCGCGGAGGTCACGTTCTTCACGCCGTTCGTCGTCCGCCCCCTGCTCGCCGCGTTCACCCAGATCCCCCGCGAACAACTCGACGTCGCCGCCAGTCTCGGGGCGTCGCCGCTGCGGGTGCTCCGGACCGTGGTGATGCCCGAGGCGTGGCCCGCACTGCTGGCGGGTGGATCGCTGGTGCTACTGCTCACCCTCAACGAGTTCGGCATCGTCCTGTTCACGGGCGCCAAGGACGTGGTGACGCTGCCCGTCCTGATCTACACGCGCGGCATCGTCACTTTCGACCTGCCGGGCGCGGCCGTGATCGCCACCGTCCAGGTGGCGCTGTCGCTGACCCTGTACTGCACATACCGATTCGTGTTCGCCACGCTGACGGGAGGCAGCCGTGCTGCTGTGGACGAGAAGGTCTAGAGCCCTGACTCTGGGCGTGTTCGCGGTCGTCGTGACCGTCGTGTTCGTGGCTCCGATCGCCACCGTGATCGCGGCCGCGCTGGCCGGGTCCTGGACGGGCCCACTGCCGTCGGACCTCGGCGGCCGGAACTTCGCGAAGGCACTGTCCGACGAGAACCTCGCCAGTCTCACCGTCAGCCTGCAGACGGCGTTCGTCGCGGGCGCACTGGCACTGGTGGTCGGGACGTGGGCGGCACTGGCAGCGCGTGAGGCGCCGACGTGGTTGTGCCGCATCACCGACGCCGTCTTCCACCTGCCGATCGCGATCCCGTCCGTGGCGATCGGACTGGGTCTGCTGATCGCGTTCAACTCACGGCCGCTCCTGCTCGGCGGAACGAAGTGGATCGTCATCCTGGCGCACACGATCCTCGTGCTGGCGTTCACGTTCAGCACCGTCTCGGCGGCTCTGGACCGCCTCGATCCCGCCTACCGGCAGGCCGCCGAATCCCTCGGCGCCGGTCCCACCCGGGTCCTGCTGCGGATCACGCTGCCGCTCCTGCTGCCTGCGCTCGGCGCCGCCGCGGGCCTGTCGATCGCGCTGTCGATGGGCGAACTGGGCGCCACCGTGATGGTGTATCCGGCGACCTGGAAGACGTTGCCGGTGAGCATCTTCGGGCTCACCGATCGCGGTCAGGTCTTTCTCGCCGCGGCCGACACCACGCTGCTGCTCGCGGTCACCCTCCTCGCGTTGCTGGTCGTCGGCCGCATCCGCGGGCGCTGACGCACCCGTGCGCCTTTCTGGTAGCTGGAGCTACCAGAAAGGCGCACGGGCGGCGGAGCCGCCTACTTCTGGCGGAGCAGGTACCGCTGCACCTTGCCGCTGGGGGTCTTGGGCAGGTTGGGGACGAAGTGCACGGTGCGCGGGTAGGCGTGCGCCGCGAACTTCTTCTTCACCAGCGTCTGCAGTTCGACCTCCAGTTCGTCGGTCCCGTCGACGCCTTCGCGCAGGACCACGAACGCCTCGAGCACCTCACCGCGCAACTCGTCGGGCATCCCGACGACCGCAGCCTCGACGACCTCGTCGTGCATCACGAGCACACTCTCGACGTCGAAGGGCCCGATCCGGTAGCCGGCCATGATGATCACGTCGTCGTCGCGGGCGGAGAAGAAGAAGAAGCCGTCCTCGTCGGTCTGCCCGGCGTCGCCGGTGAGATACCAGCGACCGTCGGCGGTGAACCGCTGCGCGGTCTTCTCCGGGGCGTCGACGTAGCCGGCGAACCACATCAGTGGGCTGCCCAGCGTGTCGATCGCGACCCGACCCGGGGTGCGCGGCGGCGCGATCGCGTCGGAGTCGTCCTCGAGGACGGCGCACGCCCACCCCGGCAGCGGTTTGCCCATGGACCCGTCGCGCACCTCGTCCCGCAGTCCGTCGGCCCAGGAGTTGGCGATGAACATGCCGTGCTCGGTCTGGCCGTAGTGGTCGCGCACGAACACGTTCAGGTTGGCCTCGGCCCACGAGATCACGTCGGGGGTGAGCGGTTCACCCGCCGACGACGCGCGCCGCAGTGTCACCGTCTCGGGGATCGGCGTGGGGTCGGCCCGCAGGCTGCGGTAGACCGTGGGCGCGGCGGCGAAGTTGGTGACGCCGAAGCGCTCCATCACCTGCCAGGTGAGGGGCGCGGAGAACCCGGCGTGCAGCAGGATGCTGCGGATGCCCGCGGCGAGGGGCCCGAGCAGGGCGTAGTACAGGCCGTACGCCCAGCCGGGGTCGGCGGCGTTCCAGAACACGTCGTCCTTGCGGACGTCGAGGCCGAACTCCTGGTAGGCGTGGAACGACGCGAGGGCCCGCAGCCGCACCGGCACCCCCTTCGGTGTGCCGGTCGTGCCGCTGGTGAACAACTGGACGAGGGGGCCGTCGCCGCCGACCGTGACGGCCGCACCCTTCGCATCCGCGGGGTCGTGCGACTCCACGAGCGTCGCGAAGTCGAGCGCATCGGTGCCGGCCCCGCCCACGACGACGACCTGCCAGGACGCGTCCGCGGGGATGTCCTCCCCTGGAGTCAGCTTGTCGAGCTGGTTGGCGTCGGAGACCACGACCTTCGCCCCGCTCGCGCCCAGCCGGAACGCGATCGCGGGCGGCGCGAACGCGGTGAACAGGGGAACGTGGACGGCACCCCGGCGCCAGATGCCGAGCAGCGCGACGACCAGTTCGGCCGACTTGCCCATCAGCGTCGCGACGTGGTCGCCCGGCTCGACGCCGAGGTCGGCGAGTGCGGCGGCGAATCGCGTGGACTGCTCGCGCAGGTAGCCGTAGGTGAGGTCCGTCGACGACAGATCCGATTCGACGACGGTGAATGCCACGTCGTCGGCGGGGTGTCGATCACACAGCAGTTCCGCGGCGGACGCCGTCGGCGTGTCGTACTGGTCCAGCAGCTCACGCACGCGTGCGGTGGGATCGGTGGTCATGCGGTACTCCTTGTGCTCTCATGGCCTGTGACAGATGATCGGGCCGTCGCCCGAACTCACTACGGTTATGATCTAGCTCACAGACCGCTGTGACTACCCCCGGAAAGGGGTGACCGACTTGGTTGCTCGTGCACCGTCGCTGCTGCGCCCTCGGGACGGGGACGCACTTCGGGGTGAGCTGCGCTCCATCGCAGCTCACGGTGTCGCGCCGGTCCTGTTCGGCGGCGAGGTCCAGGACGGCACACTGCACCTCAGCGAGTTCGTCGGCACCCGCACCAACAACCTCAAGGGCCTCGCAATCCCCTCGCGTTCCGGTCTCGGTGGCCGCGTCGTCGCCCAGCGCACACCGGTGGCGGTCAACGACTACGGCCGCTCCTCGACCATTACCCACCACTACGACCGGCCCGTCCTCAGTGAGGGACTCCGGTCCATCCTCGCGGTGCCGGTCATGGTGCGGGGCAGTTCGCGCGCGGTGCTCTACGCCGCCATCCGCGACTGCGCACCGATCGGCGACCGCACCGCCGACATCGTCGTCGCGGCGTCCCGGCGCCTCGGCACCGAGATCGCCATCCGGGACGAGGTCGATCGCCGCCTCGAGATGATGAAGACGCTCGACGTCAGCGGCGCCGGCGGCGCCACCACCGAGGAACTCCGCAACATCCACGCGGAGCTGCGGAGTGTCGCACAGACCGTCGCCGACACGTCGTTGCAGGCCCGTCTCCGCGGGCTGTCGCAGCGACTGGCGGGCATTCTGCGTCCGGACGCCGACAGCGCGGACGAGGACCCCGGCGTCCGCCTCACCCCACGCGAGATCGACGTCCTGTCTCACGTGGCCCTGGGATGCACCAACAGTGAAGCAGCACAGCGCCTCTCGGTGGGACCGGAGACGGTGAAGAGTTACCTGCGCAGTGCCATGAGCAAGCTCGACGCACGGTCGCGGCACGAGGCGGTGGTCACCGCGCGCAGGCTCGGGCTGCTCCCCTAGCGAACACAGTCTCCTCGAACGAGGGACGCAGGCGGTAGCGAAAGGCGGTGGATCATGGGATCGACAGCGGACGCCACGAGTTCGAACGCACCGGATTCGAATTCGCCCGAACAGCCGAGCCTCAAGCGGGTGATGGGCCCGGGGCTGCTCCTGCTGTTCATCGTCGGAGACATCCTCGGCACCGGCATCTACGCGCTCACCGGAAAGGTGGCCAATCAGGTCGGGGGCGCGGTGTGGCTGCCGTTCCTGGTGGCGTTCGTCGTCGCGATCATCACCGCATTCAGTTATCTGGAGCTGGTCACCAAGTTCCCGAAGGCCGCGGGCGCCGCGCTGTACACGCACAAGGCGTTCGGGGTGCACTTCCTCACGTACATGGTCGCGTTCGCGGTGATGTGCTCGGGAATCACGTCCGCGTCGACGGCGTCGCGGGCGTTCGCCGCCAATTTCGTCGAGGCGTTCGACCTCGACTTCTCCACCGGGATCGGCATCACTCTGCTCGGTCTCGGCTTCATGACGCTGGTGGGTCTCGTCAACTTCCGCGGAGTCAGCGAGAGCGTCAAGACCAACGTCGTCCTCACCTGCGTCGAGCTGTCCGGTCTCCTGATCATCATCATGATCGGGCTGTGGGCCCTCGGCGTCGGAGACGGCGACTTCTCCCGGGTGGCCACGTTCGACACCGGCGACCGATCCGCACTCGGCGCGGTCGTCGCGGGCACCGCCCTCGCCTTCTTCGCGATGGTCGGGTTCGAGGACTCGGTCAACATGGCCGAGGAATGCAAGGAACCGAGCCGCATCTTCCCCAAGGTCCTGCTGACCGGCCTGATCATCACCGGCTGCATCTACGTGTTCGTGTCGATCACCGCGATCGCTCTCGTGCCCGTGAGCGAACTCGGCGAGGGTGACACCCCGCTGCTGAAGGTCGTTCAGGCCGGGGCGCCCGGGTTCCCGATCGGGATCTTCGCATTCATCACCATGTTCGCCGTCGCCAACACGGCGCTGATCAACATGCTGATGGCGAGCCGGTTGCTGTACGGCATGAGCCGCGAGGGCGTCCTGCCTCCCCCACTCGGCAAGGTTCACGCCACGCGGCGCACACCGTACGTTGCCATCGTCTTCACCACGATCCTCGCCTTCGGCCTCATCACGTTCGTCGGTGAAGTCCCCGAACTCGGCGGCACCACCGCGCTGCTGCTGCTGGGCGTGTTCACCATCGTCAACATCACCGTGCTCGTCTTGCGCAAGCAGCCGGTGGAGCACAAGCATTTCCGGGTGCCGACCATCTTTCCGATCATCGGCGCCCTCACGTGTGGCTTCCTGGTCACTCCTTTCGCCGACCGTCCCGCGGTGCAGTACCAGATCGCGGGCGTTCTCCTCGGAATCGGTGTCGTGCTGTGGGCCGGGACCGTCCTCGTGAACAAGAGGCTCGGCAAGAGCGGGCCCCAGATCGACCCCGAGAAACTCGCCGAGCACGAGTGACCCGCCCGGTCGCCGCTCAGTACAACGAGAGGAACAGTTCGACGGACCCGTCCGGATGATGCACCTCGAAGTCCTCCGCGAAGGCGCGTTCGATCCGGCCGCGCGCCGCCGCGTAGTCGGCGACGCTCCACGTCTCGGCGAGCGCCTCCGGTTCCGATTCGTCCTCGCAACAGAATCGGGCGAAATAGCCGGAACGCACGCCGACCAGGACGTCGCCGGGTTCCATCTTGTCGGTCGAATCGCACGGGTATCCGACGACGACCGTGAACGTGCGCGGCGGCGGGGACGCCGCGTAGACGACGAAGATCTCGGAGATCCCCCGATCCCTGATCCGCTCCACCGTGTAGTCGACGAGTTCCCGGCCCGGCCCGGGACGTCCGGGTTTGCCTTCGGGAATGGTCAGGCCCACAAACGATTCGGCCTGCCTCTTGACGATCTCGATCATCGCTTCTCACCCATCACACTCGACCCCGCCGCACTCGACGGCGCCCCGGACTCGTCCACGTGGATCGGAATGTACAGATCCACGGCGTAGGCGTGGGGGTACGCTTCGAGGTCCCCGGTGTACGTCCGCTCGATGTCGCCGTTCGTCTCCGCCTCGCTGACCTGCGCCCACAGCCGCAGCATCACGTCGGGAAACATTCCCCGCGAAGAGAATTTGGCGTACGTGCCGGGCGGTATCCGCGAAATGACGTGACCCCGAGTGGCGTCGTCCACCGTCGCGCATTCGTACCCGACGATCTGGGTGTAATACGACTCGACGTCGGGAGCGAAGTCGATGTAGGTGGACGCGAGCGGTCCCCCGACCTCGTGGTGGAGCACGCGCGTCCATGCACGGTCCAGGCGGGGGTCGCTCAGTTTCCCCAACGCCCGCTGGGGGCTTCGCACGGGCAGACCGGCCACCAGGGTCTCGCCGCGTTCGATGATCTCGAACCCCATGTCAGATCGCATCCTCGAGAACGTGTGCGTCGCGAACGCCGACGCAGGGCACCCCTCGAGCCCGCGCCAGCTGCATCGCCATCGCATCGGATGGCGAACAGAGTCCGTCCAGGACGTCCTCGGTCGCGATCGCGCAGACGACGTCACCCTCACATTCGCTGATCGATTCCATTCCACGGTCGGAAGCCCACTGCCGCAACGCAACCCACCGCGTAAGCTCCGTACCGGCGCCCGGGCGCCCGACGAACAACACCCTCCGGGTGCCGTTCGCTGTCTCCACGCGGTTCACTTCTGCACTGATGGTCATGGTCCGACTTCCTGTCCACGTTGGCTTTTCGATCCCGGCTGTGCGGGTTCTTCCGTCTGCAACCAACTATGGACCGCCCCGGGGGCAGCGTCTGTCCACCGATCAGCCCCTGAACAGGATGAATTCCGCGTCCCCCGATCGGTGGACAGCGTCGGTGTCAGTACCCCTCGGGCAGCGCGGCGAACATGTCGCGGGTGACGGCGACGGCGTTGTCGGAACTGCCGCCGCGCACCACCAGCGTCGCGAACGCGAGGTCGCCGCGGTAGCCGACGAACCAGGCGTGCGAACCGCCCTCGACCTCCGCCTCACCCGTCTTGCCGTACACCTCGCCCTGGTCTTCGATCCGCTCCGCGGTACCGCTCGTCACCACGAGACGCATCATCCCGCGCAGCCCGTCGACCATCTCCGGGCTGATCTGAGGATGCTCGCCGTCGATCGTGGTTTCCCGTCCGGCGATCAACCGCGGCACGGGCGTCGAACCGTGCGCGATGGTCGCGGCGGCCAACGCCATTCCGAACGGGCTGACCACCACCTTGCCCTGCCCGAACCCGTCCTCGGTTCGCTGCACCAGATCCTCGGCCGGCGGCACCGAACCCGAGTCGGTCGGCAGGCCCACCACTTCGTAGTCGGGCCCGATTCCGTACTGCGACGCCGCGACCGTCAGTGCGTCGGGACGCATCTCGCTGGCGAGTTTCGCGAACGACGTATTGCAGGAGCGGGCGAACGCCGTGGCCATCGGCACGGTGCCGAGCGCGAATTCGTTGTAGTTCGGGACGCTGCGCTCACCGATCTCGATGCGTCCCGGACACGGCACCATCGTGTCGGGTGTCGCGATCCCCGACGAGATCGCGGCGCCGGCGGTGACGATCTTGAACGTCGAACCGGGCGGATACAGGCCGGTGAGCGCGACCGGACCGTCCCTGTCCGCGGCCTTGTTCTGTGCGACGGCCAGGACGTCGCCGGTCGACGGCTGGATGACGACCATCATCGTCTGGTCGGTGCGAGCATTGACGGCGTTCTGCGCGGCGATCTGGATGGGACGGTCGAGGCTGATCGAGAACGACGGGGAGGTCTGCGGCGCCGTCTCGGTGAGCACGTCCGTGTCCACGCCGTTCTGGTTGACCGTCACCACACTCCAGCCGGCCTTGCCGTCGACCTCGTCGATCACGGTCTTCTTCACCTGACCGACCAGATCGGGTGCGAAGTTCCGGTCGGTGGCCACGAGATCCGCCTCGTCGGACACGCTCACACCGGGAATGGCGCCGAGCACGCCGGCGACCTGTTCGTAGTCGTCCGACCGCAGCCTGGTGACGAGGTAGTCGCCCTTCACCGCCGTCGCCGATTCGGCGATCGACTGCGCAGTGAGCGTGTTGTCGAACGTGGCGAGCGCCGACGCCAGGGACTGTGCACTGCCGATCACGTTGCCCGACTGCGCCGCATCGAACTTCACGCGGTACACCACTCCGGGCACGAGGACGTCCGACCCGGAATGCTCGTTGACCCGGGCCCGCGGGGCGGCAGTGGACCGCAGCGACATCGTCTGCCGATCACCCAGCCGGGGATGGACGTTGGTGGAACTCCACCGCACGGCCCAGTCGCCGCCGCGCCGCCCCATCTGGAGTTCACCCGAATACGTCCACACCCGGTCCTTCGGCAGATGCCACTCGTACGTGTACCCGACGGTGGCCGTGTCACCGCTGACGTGGACATCCGTCGTCCGGGCGTCGAGAGACTCGGCCTGCAGCGACGTCCACGCGGACTCGAGGGCCTGGCGGGCGACGTCGGGCCGGTCCGACAGATCGGCGGCCTCCTCCGAGTCCTGCTCGGCGAAGGCCGTCAGAAACGCCTGCGCGGCCGGTTCCGGACCGTCCGGTCTCGGCGTGCACGCCGTGAGACCCACCGTCAGCACAGCGGCGCCGCAGAGGGCGATCGACTGGACGACGCGTAAGCGAGAATGTGGCCGCAGGTTCATCGCCGCCCATGGTATGTCGGCGGACACCGCCGACACGGTAGGCGGACAGCGAGTCAGTCCAGGAGAATTGTGGCGAACGTCGCGACCTGGCTGAAGCCGATGCGCGCGTACGCACTGCGGGCCACCGTGTTGAAGCTGTTGACGTAGAGGCTGGCGATGCGGCTCTCGGCGATGACGGCCTCCGCGACCGTCGCGGTACCCGCCGCCCCGAACCCATGCCCGCGATACATCGGATGCACCCAGACGCCCTGGATCTGCCCCACCCGCGAGGACACCGATCCGACCTCGGCCTTGAACACCACCTGACCGTCGTCGAATCTGGCCCACGCCCGGCCGGCGGCGATGAGATTGGCGACGCGGCGCCGGTACCCTCGTCCGCCGTCGTTGGCGCGGGGATCGATGCCGACCTCTTCGATGAACATCGCGACCGCGGCAGGCAGGTACTGCTCGAGTTCGTGCATCCGCACCTGCCGGACCAAGGGATCCGGGCGGCACTGCGGGGTACTCGCCAGCGCCAGCAGCGGCTGGTCGGGCCGGACCTCGCGGGCAGGCCCCCAATCCATCTCGAGCATCTCCCACAGCGGCAACGTCAGTTCGGCCCGGCCGACCAGCGACGAACACATGCGCGGGGTGCGACAGGCCCGGTCGGCGAACGCCCGCATGTCGTCGACGCTGCCGCGCAGCGGCACGAAATTCGCGCCCGAGAAGCACAACGATTCGAGCGGCCCGCCCCGACTCCACAACTCTCCGTGGATCATCCGGGGATCGACGCCGCCCTCTTCTACACGAGCGGCAACCATACAGGCGGCGACAGGATCGGCGTCGAGAACGCGGAGCACGTGTGCTGCGTCCCGACTGCTCAACTGTTTGGCACCGAGGAGCTTGAGCATCTACCCAACCTTGTCAGCTAGTGGACCTGCCCACCAGATTGCCATGAACTCGCCGGAAACGGGAGACGTTTCGTTGCCCGCTGCCTGCGCCGACTCAGCTGACCGTCACGACGGGTGATCCGGACGTCGCATCACCCTCTATCTCCTCAGCGATCCGCATCGCTTCCTCGATGAGGGTTTCGACGATCTGCGCCTCCGGCACGGTCTTGATGACCTTGCCCTTGACGAAGATCTGCCCCTTGCCGTTGCCGGACGCGACACCCAGGTCGGCCTCGCGGGCCTCACCGGGACCGTTGACGACGCACCCCATGACGGCCACGCGCAGCGGGATCTCCATGCCCTCGAGACCGGCGGTGACCTCGTCGGCCAGCGTGTACACGTCGACCTGCGCGCGCCCACACGACGGGCAGGACACGATCTCGAGCTTCCGGGGCCGCAGGTTCAGCGACTGCAGGATCTGCGTGCCGACCTTGATCTCCTCGGCGGGCGGGGCGGACAGCGACACCCGGATGGTGTCGCCGATGCCGTCGGCCAGCAGCGCACCGAACGCCACCGCCGACTTGATCGTGCCCTGGAACGCCGGACCGGCCTCGGTCACCCCGAGATGCAGCGGGTAGTTGCACTGCGCCGCCAGCTGCCGGTAGGCCTCGACCATGATCACCGGGTCGTTGTGCTTCACCGAGATCTTGATGTCACCGAACCCGTGTTCCTCGAACAGTCCCGCCTCCCACAGGGCGGACTCGACGAGCGCCTCCGGCGTGGCCTTGCCGTACTTCTGCATCAGCCGCGGGTCGAGGGAACCGGCGTTGACGCCGATGCGGATCGGGATACCGGCGTCACCCGCGGCCTTCGCGACCTCCTTGACGCGTCCGTCGAACTCCTTGATGTTGCCGGGGTTCACGCGGACGGCCGCGCAGCCCGCCTCGATGGCGGCGAAGATGTACCGGGGCTGGAAGTGGATGTCGGCGATGACCGGGATCTGGCTCTTCTTCGCGATGATCGCGAGGGCGTCGGCGTCCTCCTGCCGCGGGCAGGCGACGCGGACGATGTCGCAGCCGGACGCCGTGAGTTCGGCGATCTGCTGCAGGGTGGCGTTGACGTCGTGGGTCTTGGTGGTGCACATCGACTGCACGGATACCGGGTAGTCGCTGCCGACACCGACAGTCCCGACCTGGAGCTGGCGAGTCTTGCGGCGGGGTGCGAGAACGGCGGCCGGGCCTTCGGGCATACCCAATCCGACAGGGCTGGTCACGTGGGTGCCTTCTTTCGTAGCTTCAAGTCCGAGTTTAGCGATCACTGGAAGAGCTTGATCGGGTTGACGATGTCGGCGGTCAGGGTGAGGAGCATGTATGCGCCGCCTATGACGATCACCACATAGGTGACGGGCAGAAGTTTCATGTAGTCGACGGGTCCCCCGCTGGGCAGTCCGCGCCTGCTGCGGAACCAGTCCCGGACCCGCTCGTACACGGTGACCGCCATGTGTCCGCCGTCGAGTGGCAGCAGCGGCAGGAGGTTGAACATCCCGAGGAAGAAGTTCAGGCTCGCGAGCAGCAGCACGAACGCTTCCCAGATGCCCTGTTCGGCGATCTGGCCGCCGATGACGCTGGCGCCGTACACGGAGATCGGGGTCTCCGGGTCGCGTTCTCCCCCCGTCACCGCGTGCCACAGGTCGACGGCCTTGCTCGGCATCTGCACCAGCCGCTCGGCGGTCATGACGAACATGTCGCCGGTGAACTCGAACGAGGCGGGCACCGCCGAGAGGGCCGAGTGCTCGACGACGCTCGGTGTCGCGCCGATACCGATCGCGCCGACGGTCGCCTCGTGAGGTTCGGTCTCCCCCTCCTCCTGGACCCAGCGCTGCACCTGCTGGACCGGGACGACGATCGTCTGCTCTTCGCCGTCCCGCTCGATCGTGAAGTCCACCGGACCGGACAGCGATCGCGTGGCGGCGGCGACGTCGGCGAACGTGGGCGTGTCCTTGCCGTCGACCGCGGTGACGACGTCGCCGGTCCTGATGCCCGCCTGCTCGGCGGGGCCGGGACCGGTGCATTCGGACAGGGCGTAGTCGGGGCCGGGCCCCTGGGTGGGCGCCGCGCACCCGACCGAGCCGACGACCGCGTCGGTGGACCGGTTGAGGTCGGGCAGCCCCCAGCCGACGGCGAGGACGTAGACCAGCACGAGGCCGAGGACGAAGTTCATGCCGATGCCGCCGGACATCACCGCGAGGCGCTTCCAGGTCGGCTTCTTGTACATGGCCCGGTCTTCTTCGTCCGGTTCGAGCTCGTCCAGCGCCGTCATCCCGGCGATGTCGCAGAACCCGCCGAGTGGGAGCGCCTTGAGCCCGTACTCGGTCTCACCGCGTCGGAAGGAGAAGATCTTGGGTCCGAAACCGATGAAGTACCGGCGGACCTTCATGCCGGTGGCCTGCGCCACCCACATGTGCCCCGCTTCGTGAAGTGCGATCGACAGCGCGATCCCGAGGGCGAAGAGAACAACGCCCACTGCGAACACCATGCAGTTCTAGCCTTCCTGCTTCACGAGCTGACGTGCTCGCTCACGTGCCCAGCCGTCGGCGGCCAGTACGTCTTCCACGGTAGCCGGTGGCGCCGACCACTCGTCCGCCTCGGACAGCACGGAGGCGACGGTGCGGACGATGCGCGGGAACCGGATGATCCCGTCCAAGAATGCCTGAGCCGCGACTTCGTTCGCAGCGTTGTAGACCGCGGTGAGGCATCCCCCACCTTTGCCTGCCTCGCGGGCGAGGTCGACGGCGGGGAAAACCTGCGAGTCGAGCGGCTCGAAGTCCCAGGTGGACGCCGTGCTGAAGTCGCAGGCCGCGGCGGCGCCCGCGATCCGGTGCGGCCAGCCGAGCGCCAGGGCGATCGGAAGTTTCATGTCGGGTGGGCTGGCCTGCGCCAGCGTCGACCCGTCGGTGAACGTGACCATCGAGTGCACGATGGACTGCGGGTGAACGGTGACGTCGATCCGGTCGTAGTCGACGCCGAACAGCAGGTGGGTCTCGATCAGTTCGAGCCCCTTGTTGACGAGTGTCGCGGAGTTCAGCGTGTTCATCGGCCCCATCGACCACGTGGGGTGGGCACCGGCCTGCTCGGGTGTCACCGATTCGAGCCGATCGGACGTCCAGCCACGGAACGGTCCGCCCGAGGCGGTGAGAACCAGCCGGTCCACCTCGTCCGCGCTGCCGCCCCGCAGGCACTGGGCCAGCGCGGAGTGCTCGGAGTCCACCGGCACGATCTGTCCCGGAGCCGCCGCCGCGGTGACGAGGGGCCCGCCGGCGACGAGCGACTCCTTGTTGGCGAGGGCGAGCCGCGCACCGGACTCGAGCGCGGCCAGGGTCGGCTCCAGTCCCAGCGAACCGACGAGTGCGTTGAGCACGACGTCCGCTTCGGTGGTCCGCACGAGTTCGGTGACGGCCTCCGGTCCGCTCAGCACGCCGGGCCGATCCAGCGATGCGGCCGCCGACGGATCCGCGACTGCGACGGAGGACACACCCGTCTCACGAATCTGCCGGTCCAGCAGTTCGACGTTTCCGCCACCGGCCGCGAGTCCCACCACCGTGAACTTGTCCGGGTTGGCGGCCACCACCTCCAACGCCTGGGTACCGATCGAACCTGTGCTGCCGAGCAGCAGGACGCGAGTGGGCCTGTTTTCATCCACCCACCCATTGTTCCTGATGAAATGCGGACCGCCCGCCATGGATGGCCCCGCTACATACGACGGGCAGTCGTATGTCACGATATGTCGAGTAGCGCAACCGAATCTGCAGGAGGATCGATCGTGGCCGGTACCCAGTTGGAGCCCTCGTCCAGCGACCCCATCGTGGCCGCACACGTCGACACCGTGGAGGTCCCGTCGGCAGCGTGGGGCTGGAGCGGTGAGGCGCCGAAGACGTTCCGGTTCTTCGGATGGTTCTTCGCCGTGTTCCTGCTGCTCATGATCATCGGCAACCACACCGGCCTGGTCGAGGACCTGTGGCTGATCGGCTGCGCGGCCCTGATGGTCGCGATCCTCGTTCGCGACATCGTCCTGCGGCGTAAGCCCCGGTAACACCGAACCACGAACGAACCCCTCGCCCCGATTACTCGGGAACGAGGGGTTTTCGTCGTTTCGGCCTGTTCGGTGGGAGCTCAGTTCTCGGCGGCGAGCTGCCCGCAGGCGGCGGCGATCTCCTGGCCGCGGGTGTCCCGGACCGTGCAGGACACACCCTGCGCCAGCACGCGCCGGACGAATTCCTTCTCCACCGGCTTCGGGCTCGCATCCCATTCACTGCCCGGCGTGGGGTTCAGCGGGATCAGATTCACGTGCACCAGCGGCCCGAGCGCCTTGCGCAGCTTCTTGCCCAGCAGGTCGGCGCGCCACGGCTGATCGTTGACGTCCCGGATCAGCGCGTACTCGATCGAGACGCGGCGGCCGGACTTGTCCGCGTAGTAGCGGGCGGCGTCGAGCACCTCCGCGACCGACCAGCGGTTGTTCACGGGGACCAGGGTGTCGCGCAGTTCGTCGTCCGGGGTGTGCAGAGACACGGCCAGCGTGACGCTGAGGTCCTCGTCGGCGAGCTTGCGGATCGCGGGCGCCAGACCCACCGTCGATACCGTCACGGAGCGTTGCGACAACCCGAGGCCGTCGGGGGCGGGCGAGGTGATGCGACGGACGGCGGCGACCACTCGCTTGTAGTTGGCGAGCGGCTCCCCCATTCCCATGAAGACGACGTTCGACAACCGGCCAGGACCGCCGTGGACGTCGCCGTCGCGTAGCGCGGCCGCGGCGGCACGCACCTGGTCGACGATCTCGGCGGTCGACAGGTTGCGTTGCAGCCCGCCCTGACCGGTCGCGCAGAACGGGCACGCCATTCCGCAGCCCGCCTGGCTGGAGATGCAGAGCGTCGCGCGGTCGGGGTAGCGCATGAGGACGCTTTCGAGCAGCGTCCCGTCATTCGCCTTCCAGAGCGTCTTGCGGGTGTCGCCGCCGTCGCAGGCCAGGTGCTTGACCGGGGTCAGCAGCGTCGGGAACAGGGCCGCGCCCACCTGCTCGCGCACGGCGGCGGGAAGATCGGTCATCTTCTCCGGATCCGCCTCGAGCCGCGCGTAGTACTGCCTGGCCAGCTGATCGGCCCGGAACCCGGGCAGACCCAGCTCCTTGACGGCCTCCCGCCGCTCGGCGGAGTCGAGGTCCGCGAGATGCTTGGGCGGCATCCCACGCCGGGGCGCGGTGAAAACGAGGGGAAGCGAGACAGCCATAGTTTCTCCATTGTCCCATTGATTCGGGGGTCGTTGTCGTGCGGATGCCTGATCGACGTCGTTTCGCCGCCCGATGCGCATGCGGAACCCGCCCAGGTGGGTAAAGATCAACTTATGTCGACAACACCGGACGACCCCTCGAACTTCCCTCCGGACGTCCCAGTCGGCCGCGGCCCCGGCACCGGTCCGGTGCCCACCGACCCGCCGCACCCCGACACGACACCGGCCGGCACCGAGCATCCCGACGTCGCACGCCGGAAGGGCATCACGCACACCCGGGTGGGCGCCACGTGGACCGGTCTGGTGATCGGAATCGTCGTTCTGGTACTGCTTCTCGTGTTCATCCTGCAGAATCTCGACAGCGTGACCCTCGAAATGTTCGTCTGGGAATTCACCCTCCCACTGGGGGTCACACTGCTGTTCGCGGCGATCGCCGGCGCGGTGATCATGGCCCTCGCGGGCGGTGTCCGCATCATCCAGATCCGCCGGGCCGCGAACCGGCAGCGACGCCTGAACAGTAATTTCTAACTGAACAATAGTTACGCAAGTGGATTACACAGACGCTGAGCGAGCAGAATTACTGTCGTGGATATCACCGGAACGGCACGACTGTGAAGGCCGACATGGAGACGACTGTGGCACCGCGAATCGCGGCTGAACAAGCACGATCCTGGCTGCTGGTTCCCGCCGGCAAACCCGAGGGTTTCGAGGCGGCCCATGCCAGCGCCGCCGACGCCGTGATCCTCGACCTCGAGGACGCCGTCACACCCGACCGCAAACCCCGGGCCCGCGCCGACGTCGTCGCCTGGCTCGGCGAGCACCGGCGCGCGTGGGTGCGAATCAACGACGCGACCACACCCTACTGGGCGGACGACCTGGCAGCGCTGAACGGTGTTCCCGGGCTCGAGGGCGTCATGCTCGCCAAGACCGAGAGTGGAATGCAGGTCGACGCCACCGCCGAGCGGCTCCCGGAGGGCACGAAGGTGCTCGCCCTCGTCGAATCCGCGATGGGGCTCGAGGCCGCACCCGAGATCGCCCGGACGGAGGCCACCTTCCGGCTCGCGTTCGGCAGCGGCGACTTCCGCCGCGACACCGGGATGGACGATTCGCCGCTGGCGATGGCCTACCCCCGCTCCCGGCTGACGGTCGCCAGCCGGGCAGCCCGGATCGCACCGCCGATCGACGGCCCCACCCTCGGCACCGACGTCGACGCCCTGGTCCGGGCCTCGGCGCTGACCTTGTCGATGGGCATGACCGGGAAGCTGTGCATGACCATCGCGCAGACGGCGCCGGTCAACGACGCACTCAGCCCGTCCCCGGACGAGGCCGAATGGGCGCTCGACGTGATCGCGGACCTCGGCGAGGACGGCTCCCGGGTGCGGGACGGCAGCGACCTCCCCAAGCTGGCGAAGGCCAAGAAGATCAACGCGCTCGCGAAGCTCTTCCACATCGCACCGCGGTAAACGACGCCGGTCAGAGAATCTGCAGCCCGGCGGGCTTTCGGCGGACGTGCACGCGGTAACGCACGTCGAGAGCCACGCCGGGTGTCTGCGCGAACGCCTTCGATGCCGTCTTCTTGGTGAACTCGATACCGAGGACTCCGCGCAGCAATTCCCGATCCGGGAATCGCCATCGCGTCTCCACGCGCACCATGTCGAACCCCTGCGCCGCGAAGAAGGCCTCGACGGTCTCCGGGTTGTACTGCGGCAGGTCGGCCCGCATCCATTCGCCGTAGGGATGGGCCGTGGCGTCCAGGTCGACCACCACGAGCGCGCCGCCCGGGCGCAGCACCCGCATCGCCTCACAGATTCCGCGGCCACAGCCGGGGCCGAAGAAATAGGCGGTCCGTGCGTGCACGACGTCCACGCTCGCGTCGCCGAGGGGTATGCCTTCGGCCGAGCCCTCGATCACGCGGACGTTCGGCAGGTGCCCCACCCGTGTGCGCGCACGTTCGAGTAACGGCGGATGCGGTTCGATTCCGTAGACCGTGGCCGCGGACTCGGCGAAGACCGGGAGGTGGAAGCCGGACCCGCAGCCCACGTCGGCGACGGTGCCGCCCGTCCAGTCCACGGCCCCACGCAGGTGACGGAAGATCGCCCCGTCCACGTCCTGGGCGCGGTTCTCTACCTCGTACCACTCCGGCCAGTGCCAGATGTTCGGGCTGGGGATGGTCACGGCAGGGCGGTCAGACGAGAACCGTGAGCACCAGCCACGTCACGAACGCCGACGGCAGCAGGGAATCGAGACGGTCCATGATCCCGCCGTGACCGGGGAGCAGGGTGCCCATGTCCTTGATGCGAAGCTCTCGCTTGACCTGGGATTCGATGAGATCGCCGAGCGTGGCGGTTACCACCAGCACCACACCGAGGAGCACGCCGATCATCGAGTTCTCGTCGAGGATCAACGTGACCGTGAGCAGGCTGCCGATGACACAGAACAGCAGCGAACCGACGAACCCTTCCCACGACTTCTTGGGGCTGATCGCCGGCACCATCGGATGCTTGCCGAACAGCACACCCGCCGCGTAGCCGCCCACATCGGAGCAGACCACGCCGATCATCAGGCACAACACCCGCCCGGCGCCGTCGTCCTGCAACACCATCAGCACAGCGAACGACGCCAGCAGCGGAATCCAGGAGGCGACGAACACGGTGATCGCGGTGTCCCGGAGGAAATTCTGGGGTGTCGCCTTCAGCCCGTGGTCGAACAGACGCCAGACCATGCAGACCAGCACCGTCCCCGCGAAGGCGCTGAGCACCCCGACCGGGCCGAACGGCCACCCCAGCCACAGGATCGCCTGGCCGCCGGCGAGCAGCGGGATCCGGGGGGCGCTGATCCCGGCCTCCCGAAGGCGCTTGGTGACCTCCCAGGTGGCGACCGCCATCGCGACGGCCACCACGGCGATCCATACCAGCGGCACGTAGACGAGGATCAGGATCAGCGCGACGCCGAGACCGACGCCCACGCCGATCGCGGCAGGAAGGTTACGCCCGGCCTTCGACTTCCCGGCCGGGGCCGCCTCCGGCGCCGGCGCACCCTCGGAGACCGGTTCCGAGGGGTCGCCCTCCGAGATGGGTCCCCCTGGGGTCCCGTGTTCTGCTGGCACGGTCACTGTCCCCGATCCACTCCTCGTCTCGTGACTAAACTTCCAGTAACTCGGCTTCCTTGTGCTTCACCAGTTCGTCGACCTGCGCGACGTACCGGGCGGTCGTCTTGTCGAGTTCCTTCTCGGCCCGACCGACCTCGTCCTCGCCGGCCTCGCCGTCCTTCTGGATCCGGGACAGCTCGTCCATCGCCTTGCGCCGCACGTTGCGCACGGACACCTTGGCGTCCTCGCCCTTGGACTTGGCCTGCTTGACCAGTTCGCGGCGGCGTTCCTCGGTGAGCTGGGGAACGGAGATGCGGATCAGGTTTCCGTCGTTGGACGGGTTCACGCCCAGGTCGGAGTTCCGGATCGCCGTCTCGATGGCCCCGAGCTGCGAGGCCTCGTACGGCTTGACGACGACCAGTCGCGCTTCCGGCACGTTGATACTGGCGAGCTGCGTGATCGGGGTGAACGCGCCGTAGTAGTCGATTCCGATGCGATTGAACATGCCAGGATTCGCGCGGCCCGTGCGGATCGATCCGAGATCGTCCTTGGCCACCGTGACAGCCTTCTCCATCTTCTCCTCGGCTTCGAAGAGAGCTTCATCAATCACGGCTGTTCCTCCATGTCGTTCTGCATCGATTCGTCACTGCCTCTGTTTCGAGAAAACCCGGTGTCGAGCGTGTCACTCGCGTCATGACTTGACGAGCGTTCCGATCTTCTCACCGGACACTGCCCGAGCGATATTCCCCTCGGTCAGCAGATTGAACACCATGATCGGCATCTCGTTGTCCATACAGAGACTGAACGCGGTCGCGTCGGCGACCTTGAGTCCCTGTTCGATGACCTCACGGTGCGTGATCTGCGTGTACATCGTCGCGGTCGGGTCGAGGTTCGGGTCCGCGGTGAACACGCCGTCGACGGCCTTGGCCATCAAGACGACCTCGGCGCCGATCTCGAGTGCGCGCTGCGCCGCGGTCGTGTCGGTCGAGAAGTAGGGCATGCCCATGCCGGCGCCGAAGATCACGACGCGGCCCTTCTCGAGGTGCCGCTGAGCGCGCAGCGGAATGTAAGGCTCCGCCACCTGCCCCATCGTGATCGCCGTCTGCACGCGGCTGTCGATGCCCTCTTTCTCCAGGAAGTCCTGCAGAGCAAGGCAATTCATCACGGTGCCGAGCATGCCCATGTAGTCGGAACGCGCGCGGTCCAGACCTCGCTGCTGCAGTTCCGCACCACGGAAGAAGTTGCCGCCGCCGATGACCACCGCCACCTGCACCCCGGACCGCACGACCTCGGCGATCTGTTCCGCAACCTTGGTCACCACGTCGGGGTCGAGGCCGACCTTGCCACCACCGAACATTTCTCCGCCGAGTTTGAGAAGGACTCGATGGAATCCCGTACGTTCGTTGGCTGGTTCGGACATTGCTCTCCTCAGTTCCACAGCACTCGTCGATTTCGACAGCGGCCGAGCACACCCACGCGCCTACTCGACCCATTCAGACGGCCATCTTCATCCTGCCTCATCAGGACGGTGGCGGTATACGTAGGCCCCGCCGGGCGAGCGCACTCGTCCGACGGGGCCATACGACTCACACGACTAGCTCGAAGCACCGACCTCGAAGCGAACGAAGCGCTTGATGGTGACGCCGGCCTCGTCGAGGATCGCCTTGACGGACTTCTTGGAGTCCTGCACCGAGGACTGCTCGGTCAGCACGACGTCCTTGAAGTAGCCGTTGACGCGGCCTTCGATGATCTTCGGCAGAGCCTGCTCCGGCTTGCCCTCGGCGCGAGCGGTCTCCTCGGCGATGTGACGCTCGTTGGCGACGATGTCCTCGGGGACCTCGTCACGCGTGACGTACTTGGCCTTGAGCGCCGCGACCTGCATGGCGGCACCGCGAGCGGCCTCCGCAGCAGCGTCACCCTCACCGGTGTACTCGACGAGGACGCCGACGGCGGGCGGCAGGTCGGCGCTGCGCTTGTGCAGGTAGACCGCGACCGGCCCGTCGAACGAGGCGATCTTGCTCAGGACGAGCTTCTCGCCGATCTTCGCGGACTGCTCCTGGATGACGGTGTCGACCGTCTTGCCGTCGAGGTCGAGCTCCTTGAGCGCGTCGACGTCGGCGGGCTTCGCTGCCGCGGCGACCGTGACGATCGACTCGGCGAGCTTCAGGAAGTCTTCGTTCTTCGCGACGAAGTCCGTCTCGCAGTCGAGCTCGAGCAGGACGCCGTCCTTGGAAACGACCAGGCCCTCGGCCGTGGTGCGCTCGGCACGCTTGCCCACGTCCTTGGCGCCCTTGATGCGCAGCTGCTCCACAGCCTTGTCGAAGTCACCCTCGGCCTCAGCGAGAGCGTTCTTGCAGGCCATCATTCCGGAGCCGGTGAGCTCGCGGAGCCGCTTGACGTCAGCGGCGGTGTAGTTCGCCATGGTGAGCGAGCCTCCTCATATGTCTGTCGGGACGTAAGTCAGGGTAGTACTCGGACCAGACCGTGAAACGGCCCTGACCAAAAGATCTCTGGTCAGGGCCGTGTGCATCGGATCAGGCCTCGGTGGAGGGTGCCTCTGCTGCGGGGGCCTCGGCAGCCGGAGCCGCCTGTGCCTCAGCTGCGGGAGCGGCCTCTGCGGCGGGCGCTGCCTCGGCGGCGGGCGCGGCCTGCGAGAGCAGTTCCTGCTCCCACTCGGCGAGGGGTTCGCCGGCGCCGGCCTCGGGCTTCGCGTCCTTGTCGGCGCTCAGTCCGGCACGGGCCTGCACGCCCTCGGCCACTGCGGATGCGACGACCTTGGTGAGCAGGGCGGCGCTGCGGATGGCGTCGTCGTTGCCCGGGATCGGGTAGTCGACGAGGTCGGGGTCGCAGTTGGTGTCCAGGATCGCGATGACCGGGATGTTCAGCTTGCGAGCCTCGGCAACGGCCAGGTGCTCCTTGTTGGTGTCGACGACCCACACCGCGGAGGGGACCTTGGCCATGTCGCGGATACCACCGAGGGTGCGGTCCAGCTTGGTCATCTCACGCGTGAGCATGAGGATTTCCTTCTTGGTGCGACCCTCGAAGCCACCGGTCTGCTCCATTGCCTCGAGCTCCTTGAGGCGGAGAAGACGCTTGTGGACGGTGGTGAAGTTGGTGAGCATGCCGCCGAGCCAACGCTGGTTGACGTAGGGCATCCCGACGCGAGTGGCCTCGGCCGCGATGGATTCCTGGGCCTGCTTCTTGGTGCCGACGAAGAGGACGGTGCCGCCGTGGGCAACGGTCTCCTTGACGAACTCGTACGCCTTGTCGATGTACGTCAGCGTCTGCTGCAAGTCGATGATGTAGATGCCGTTGCGGTCGGTGAAGATGAAACGCTTCATCTTCGGGTTCCAACGACGGGTCTGGTGACCGAAGTGCGTGCCGCTGTCGAGCAGCTGCTTCATTGTTACGACAGCCATGGCTGTGTATCTCTCTTTCATTGCCGGTTGATGCAGAGCATCACGAGACGCTCCACCCTGGCGCCCGCAAGACCATCGGACTCACACCGAGATGCGAGACCAGCCGATGGCCGATAACCTGCGCGGGCGCGCGAAGTCGGACTGTGGGAGCACAGACCGCTCGATCAGTGTACGGCCTCCACGCCGAACGCCCTAACCGCCCCTGCCACACCGCGGCCGCGCGTGCAAGGGTTTCGCAGGATCTGTGGACAAAACGTAGTCGATCCACATTCTCGTCCGCTGCCCGTTCGTCGGCCCGGACGTGCGGGATCGTCCATCCATGACGACATTCGGGGCGATCGTGCGGGCACTCACGGCGGCGGCCACGGCGGCCACGCTGCTGACCGGCGCGGCGCTCGTCGCCCCGCCCGCCGATGCCGCGCCGACCGGTGAATTCGACTGGCCGCTGCACCCACGACCGCGGGTGGTCCGGGCGTTCGACAATCCCGAGCGCGACTGGCTTCCCGGCCATCGCGGCGTGGATCTTGGCGGCGTGCCCGACGAGGCCGTTCTGTCCGCAGGCGCGGGTGTGGTGGTGTTCGCCGGCACGGTGGCCGGCAAGCCCGTCGTCTCCGTGGACCACCCAGGTGGCCTCCGCACGACGTACGAGCCGGTGACCGCCCGGGTCACCCCCGGGCAGCGCGTGGGCCGCGGCACCGTCCTCGGCACGCTCGAACCCCGGCACCCGGGCTGCATCGCCCCTGTCGCAGCGTGCCTGCACTGGGGTCTTCGCCGCGACCGTGAGTACCTCGACCCGCTCGGGCTCGTCCGCGTGGCGCCGGTGCGGCTGCTACCCGTCGGGCCCCGTGATCGCGGCGGCTAGCGCCACTCCGCGACCGCGTGCCTGCCTGCCGACTCCGGGAAGTCGTCCGCGACCATCGCGGCGAGTTCGACGAACGCCTTCCGCGTCGCCGGACGCAGCAGGTCCAGATCCACCACCGAGCCCTCGGCGAGGTGCTCGTCGAACGGCACCACCTTCACGGCCCGGCACCGGAGCAGGAAGTGATTGGTCAGTTCCGTCATATCGATCGTGCTCGAGCCGGGCCGGGCGGCGCTGATCACGACGACCGTCCGCGAGACCAGGTGCCCGTAACCGTGGTGCTGCAACCAGTCCAGCGTGGCGGCGGCACTGCGGGCGCCGTCGATGGCCGGCGAGCTCACCAGAACGAGGGAATTGGCGAGTTGCAGAACGCCGTTCATTGCCGAATGCATGATGCCGGTGCCGCAGTCGGTGAGGATGATGTTGTAGTACACCTGCAGGATGTCGATCACCCGCCGGTAGTCGTCCTCGCTGAACGCCTCGGAAATCGCCGGGTCCTGTTCGCTCGCGAGCACCTCGAGACGGCTCGGCGCCTGCGACGTGTGGGCCCGCACATCCGAGTAACGCCGGATGGTCGACTCCGCCGCGATGAGATCACGGACGGTCGAATGCGTCTGCAGGGGCACACGTTGCGCGAGCGTCCCGAAGTCGGGGTTGGCGTCGACGGCGATCACGCAGTCGCCGCGCAATGACGCGAACGTCGATCCCAGCCCGATCGTGGTCGTCGTCTTGCCGACGCCGCCCTTCAAGGACAGGAAGGCAATTCGATAGTCCCCCTGGATCGGCTGCCGGATGCGGTCGAGCAGTGCCGCCTCGCGCGCCTCCCCTGCCGACTCCCCCGGATTCACCGATCCCCCGGTGAGCCGGTGCAGTCCGCGCCGCCACCCTCGGCTCGGCGCCTTGCGCGCCCGCGCGAGGAGAGCATCCGCCACCAGATCCTGACTGGTCACCTGATGCCGGCTCGGCTCCGGGGCGGGACCGTCCCAGGACTGCTGCCCCCACGGATCGGCGGCGGTGTCACCCACCGGGGCGCCGCCACCGTCGGTCAGCCAGGACGGTTGCGGTCGAGCCAAGTCTTCTCGGTCCACTATTTCCCCCGGGATAGTGCAGAAACAACTGCAGATTCGTGGCGCGACGCTACCAAACCGGGTCAGGCGCGGGGATGCGCCTGATCGTGCACCGCACGGAGTCTCGCCACGGACACATGGGTGTAGAGCTGGGTGGTCGCGAGGCTGGCGTGCCCGAGGAGTTCCTGGACGACGCGCAGGTCGGCGCCGCCTTCGAGGAGGTGTGTGGCCGCCGTGTGGCGCAGTCCGTGCGGGCTCAGGTTCGGTGCGCCGGGGACCGCGGACAGGACCTCGTGGACGACGCTGCGCGCCTGCCGCTGGTCCAGACGCTTCCCTCGTTTGCCCAGGAGAAGCGCCTGCCCGGAGCTGTCCGTCGCGACCGCGGGCCTGCCGACGTGCAACCAGAGGTCCACGGCGTCGGCGGCCGGCTTCCCGTACGGCACGGAGCGCTCCTTGTCTCCCTTGCCGATCACGCGCAGCAGCCGCCGTTCGCGATCCACCGAGCCGAGGTCGAGGCCGCACAGCTCCCCCACCCGTATTCCCGTCGCATAGAGCAGTTCCACGATGAGACGGTCGCGCAGGGCGATCGGATCGTTCTGCTGCGCGCCCGATTCGGCGGCATCCATCGCATCGACCGCCTGCGACTGCCGCAGCACCGGGGGCAGCGTCCGGTGGGCCTTCGCGGCACCCAGCCGGGCGCCGGGATCGGTGGCGATGCGCCGGGTCCGCAGCAGCCAGGCTGTGAAGTTGCGCACCGACGACGTCCGCCGGGCAAGGGTCGTCCGGGCGATGCCGGCCGCGGACTGGCCGGCGAGCCACGACCGCAGCACCTGGATGTCGAGCTCGCCGAGGTGCGCCTCCGGTGACGTCGACAACCAGTGCTGCAGCAGCGACTTCGCGTCCGCGACGTATGCCTTCACGGTGTGCTGCGATCGGCCGCGTTCGAGCCCGAGATGGCGCGCGTACTCCTCGAGTACCAGCTCCAACGGTGCCGGCAGGTCGCTGCTCATAGAGGCAACAGTCGACTCGGGCGGGAGATAAATCAAGCAGCCGCGCCGCTAGAGTTCTTTTGTGCAGCGAACGATCTCCATCCCCATGTTGTGTGTCCTGGCGTTACTGTCCGCGATCGCCCCGCTGGCCACCGACATGTATCTCCCCGGTCTCCCCCTGATGACGGAGAGCCTGAACACGTCGGCGCCGAGCGTGCAGCTGACGTTGACCACGTTCATGGCCGGGCTCGGAATCGGGCAGCTCGTCGTCGGACCGCTGTCGGACGGCCTCGGACGCCGGCGTCTGCTGATCGGCGCCACCGTCGTCACCACCCTCGCCGCGATGGCGTGCGCTCTCGCGCCCACCGTCGAAACCCTCATCGCTGCACGACTTTTCCAGGGACTCAGCGGTGGCGCGGCAATCGTGCTCGCACGCGCCTGCATCGCCGACCGGGCCCGCGGAGACAACGCCGCCCGGCTCTTCAGCATCATGATGATCATCGGCGGGGTCGCGCCGGTCGTCGCACCGCTGATGGGCGGCGCCCTGCTCGGACCGGTCGGCTGGCGAGGGATCTTCTGGGTGCTGACCGCCGCCGGTGTGGTGATGTTCGCGGGAGTGCTGGTCCTCGTCCCGGAGACGCTTCCCGAGGAGAACCGGCACGGCGGCGGACTCAGGGCACTGGTCCGGAACCTGCGTTATGTCGTCGGCAACCGTGTCTACCTGGGTTACGCGTTCACGTTCATGTTCGGGTTCGTCGCACTCTTCTCGTACATCTCCGCATCCCCGTTCGTCGTGCAGAACGTCCTCGGGCTCAGCCCGGGGCAGTTCTCCATGGTGTTCGCGGTGAACGCGGCGGGCATGGTGAGCGCCGCGATCGTGAACACACGGCTCGTGGGCACATTCCATGCCCGGCAACTGCTGGGGTTCGGGGTCACGCTGCTCCTGGCAGCGGGCGTCGTGTTGCTTCTCGCCGCGGTGCTGATCGATTCGCCGCCGTGGTGGGCGATCCTGATTCCGTTGTTCGTCTCGGTGTCGAGCATCGGTTTCGTGATGGGCAATGCGACGGCGCTGGCTCAGGGCGAGGTGACCAAGGCGTCCGGCACCGGGTCCGCGCTCCTCGGCGCCGGCCAGTTCGGCCTCGCCGCGGTGGTCTCGCCGCTCGTCGGCATCGCCGGCCCCGACACCGCAGTGCCGATGGCCGTCGCGATCCCGACCGCGGGCGCCGTGGCGATGCTGTCGCTGCTGGTGCTGACGCGGCGGACGCACATCTCGTAGCGCGTCCGCCGCACCGGGTCAGCGGGAAGCGCCCTCGCTCGCGGCGAGCTCGGACTTCCACACGCGAAAGCCCTCCTCGGTGCGACCGCGACGCCAGTAGCCGGAAATCGACGCGGCAGACGCGGGGACGCCTCGTTCCTTGCGCACGTAGGAGCGCAGGTTGTGCATGACCGCCTGAGCCTCTCCGTGAATGAAGACCTGCGCCGTGCCGGGCAGCCACGCGGCGTCGCGCACTGCCGCGACGAGGGGTGCGTTGTCCCCGGACGCCTCTTCGCCGATCCGGTCCGACGTGTCGCCGCGGTGGATCCACGTGACGTCGACGCCGGCGGGCGAGTCGAACGCGATTTCGTCCTCCGGGCCGGCGACCTCGATGATCACCCGTCCGACCGCCGACGCGTCCAGCTTCTCGACGGACGCCGAGATGGCGGGAATTGCGGTCTCGTCGCCGGCGAGCAGGTACCAGTCGGCGGCCGGGTCCGGCGCGAACGCGCCGCCGGGTCCGCGCAGCCGGAGGACGTCTCCGGCCGCCGCGGACGCCGCCCACGGTCCGGCGACGCCGGCGTCGCCGTGCACCACGAAGTCGATGGCGATCTCTCGCTTCACCGGATCCACCGACCGGATCGTGTACGTGCGCAGGACGGGCTCGTCGGGGCTCCCGAATTCGAGTTTCGCGTACGCATCGGTGAAGGCATTCGGAACGAAGCTGTCGAATCCCGGGTCGCCGAAAAATACCCGCACCATGTGCGGGGTCAGCCACTCGGTCCGAAGCACGGTCAGTGTCGCAGTCGGTTTTGCCACGGGCATCTCTCCAATGAACTCAAGTTGGTTAGCGTTACCTAACTACGATACAGGAGTGACTGCCGACGGCGGTCAGAGCGGAATCAGGTGGTGCTTCTGCTCGCCGCGGGCGGAGCGCTTGTCGCGGAGCAACGTCAGCGCCCGCCGGATCTCGAGCCGGGTGGCGGACGGTTCGATCACCGCGTCGATGTAGCCGCGCTCGGCGGCCGAATACGGTGTCGCGACGTTCTCGTTGTAGGCGTCGACGAGTTGCTGCCGCATCGCGTCCTGTTCGTCGCCGGCAGCTTCGAGTTCGCGGTGGTAGAGGAGACTGATCGCGGCCTCGGCGCCCATGACCGCGATGCGTGCGGTCGGCCATGCGAAGTTCACGTCGGCACCGAGTTGCTTGCACCCCATCACCGCGTATCCGCCGCCGTAGGACTTGCGGACCACGACAGTCACTTTGGGCACGGTGGCCGCCGCGAACGCCTGCAGGAAACGTCCGCCGCTGCGGAGCACGCCGTTCCGCTCCTGTTCCAGCCCGGGTAGGAAGCCCGGCGTGTCGACGACGAACACGAGCGGAATCTCGTAGGCGTCGCAGATCCGCACGAAGCGGGCCGCCTTGTCGGCGCCGACCCGATCCAGTGCTCCACTGAGGAATTGCGGCTGGTTGGCCACGACTCCGACGGATCGTCCGTCCACCCGGGAGAATCCGGTGATCACGTTCGGTGCCGTTTGCGCGGCGAGTTCGTGGAAGTCGCCGTCGTCGAAGATGTTCAGCAGCAGGTCGTGCATGTCGTAGGCGGCGTTGTCGGCGTCCGGCATGAACTCGTTCAACGCCAGATCGTTGTCGGTGGTCTCGGGTTCGAGTCCCGGGTTCACGATCGGCGCCTGTTCGTGCCTGCTGGACGGGAGGAAGCCGAGATAATCACGCACCCAGGCGAACGCCGCTTCCTCGCTCGGCGCGACGTGGTGGACGTTCCCGTTCTCGGCCTGGGCGCGGGCGCCGCCGAGTTCGTCGAGGGTGACGTCCTCGCCGGTGACGGATTTGATGACTCCGGGACCGGTGACGAACATGTACGCCTGCTCGTCCACGGCGACAACGAGGTCTGTGTTGATCGGCGCGTACGCGGCGCCGCCCGCGCATTTGCCGAGGAGGATCGAAACCTGCGGGCATACTCCCGACAGCGGGATCTGGCGGCGGCCCATTTCGGCGTACCAGGCGAGCGACGTGACGGCGTCCTGTACGCGTGCGCCTCCGGAGTCGTTGATGCCGACGCAGGGGCAGCCGATCCGTCCCGCGAATTCCATGATCGATGCGACCTTGCGACCGAACATCTCCCCCACGCTGCCACCGAACACGGTGTGGTCGTGCGAGAACACCGCCACCGGACGTCCGTCGACGGTTCCGTGGCCGGTGACGACGCCGTCACCGTAGGGGTTGTCGGGGGCTCCCGGGTTCCTCGCCATCTGTCCGATCTCGATGAAACTGCCGGAATCGAGCAGCATCCGGATCCGTTCGCGGGGTCCGGAGAGACCTTTCTCCTTGCGCCGCTCGATCGCCCTCGGGCTCCCCGGATTCAGCGATTGCTCGAGCCGATCCTCGAGATCAGCGAGCAGTTCCGCCGTGGTCCTGGTCATGTGAGATTCCTCCTCGAGACGCACCCGCGAGCGGACTGCACTCCCGGGGCGCCGGTAGTTGCCTCATCGGACACCGGATGTGCACCGACCGGGCGCCGTGGGTGAGACGACTGGACTCCAAGTACCCACGACGGGCGCAACTACCCCTCCGGCACAACGTTGGGTGGAGTGGGAACCGTCGCGAGCGCTTCGAGGACTTCACAGACTTGATCGCCCCGGGGCGCGATGTCGGTCCAGGGCGTGCCCTCGGGTTATCGGCGAACAGCTCCGCTACGAGCCGGAGGCGATCAACAAGCTCAACACCTGCGCGACGAAGTTCCGCCACAAGTCCTCGGCTGACCCCATATCTCACTCCTTCGTGCGGTTGTGAGGTGCGATACGAAGTTTCTACCCCAATGCGTCGTCGATCAGTCGCTTCGACTCGCACTTTGGGCAACCGAGCACGATGAAGCACGCGCCGAGCGGGCTCTCGACTGGCTCGCCTCGTCTCACTTCTGCCGCGACCACCCCGTGTCGTCGGAGCCGACGAAGCCCTCCATCTCCAAGAGCGGCAGCACGGCCCGAACCTGCTCCACCGCGACCCCGGACAGTTCGGACAACTCCCGGACCCCACGCGCCCCGACCGCAGGCAACGCCTCGTACACCAGCAGGGCATCCCCCGACAGCGCATCCAGATCGCGGACCACGTCGAGGCCTTCCCGCAGCCCGATCGGTCCGGCCTCCTCCACCACGTCACCGGCATTCGCGACCAACCGCGCCTCCCCCTCCCGAATCATCCGGTTGCACCCCGTCGACGACGCCGACGTCACCGGACCCGGCACGGCCATCACTGGACGCCCCAGTTTGCGCGCCCAACTCGCCGTGTTCCGCGCACCGCTGCGCCATCCCGCCTCCACCACGACCACCCCGTCGGACAGGCTCGCCACCAAACGATTCCGCGCCAGAAACCGATGCTTCGCGGGTGTCGTGCCCGGCGCGTACTCACTGATCACCGCACCGTTCTGCGCGATCTGCCGCAACATGCGTGCATGCCCCGCCGGATACGCGCGATCCACACCACACGCCAGCACCGCCACCGTCAGGCCCCCGACACCCAGCGCTGCCCGATGCGCGGCACCATCGACCCCGAACGCCGCACCCGACACGATCGTCCACCCGTCGACGGCGAGATCACCGGAAATCTCGGCAGTCACGTGTTCGCCGTAACCACTCGCCGCCCGCGTCCCCACGATCGAGATCGCCCGATCGGTCAGTTCGGTCACCGGCCGCGAACCGAGCACCCACAAGGCCAACGGCGGGCCCTCGTCCCTCGACCGGGACAAATTCCCGAAGCCGAGGAGCCGCCACTGCGGCCACTCGTCGTCGTCCGGCGTCACGAGCCGGCCACCCATCCCCGCCACCAGTTCCAGATCGTGCGCGGCGGTATCCACATGCGCCCGGGCAACGGTCCGCTCCCCTAGCATCTCCGACAGGTCCCGCTCCCGCACGGCCCGCGCAGCCTCCTCCGGACCTACCTTCTCCACGAGCCGCGACAGCGCCGGGCACGGCCCCTGCACTACCTTCGACAGATACGCCCACGCCAATCGCCGCGGATCCTGGACACCATTCAGATCGCTTGCACCACTTCGACTTTCCACTGTCACTGAAAGCTCCGATCACGAAACCCCAACGCGGTGACCACCTGCTCCGGGCCCGGCATGTCGAGTCCCGCCAGATCGCTCACGGTCCAGGCCACCCGCAACGCCCGATCGGCGCCCCGGGCCGTGATCAGTCCCTTCCGTAGCGCACGCTCCACCGGCGCCAGCGCGGGCCGCGCCAACCGGAACTTCTGCCGCAGGGCCGGTCCGGGCACCTCAGCGTTGGTGCGCCAGCCGTAGTCGCTCCACCGCTCGCCGGCGGCGGCCCGCGCCTCGGCAACCCGTTGGCGGACGTCCTCGGTGCTCTCCCCGACGTCGTCGATGAACGCCCCGGTCGCGACGGCCTGCATCCGCACTCGCAGATCCACCCGATCCATCAGCGGTCCCGACAGTTTCCCGAGGTAGCGTCGCCGAGCGGTCGGTGCGCACACGCAGTCGGCTTCCCGCGCGGGCGCGCACGGGCACGGATTGGCCGCGAGAATCAGCTGGAAGCGCGCCGGATAGCGGGCGACCCCGTCCCGGCGCGCGATTCGCACCTCCCCGTCCTCGAGCGGGGTCCGCAGGGCTTCGAGGACCTTGGTTCCGATCTCGGCGCACTCGTCGAGAAACAGCACCCCTCGGTGGGCGCGACTGACGGCGCCGGGCTTCGCGACACCGCTTCCACCGCCGACGAGTGCGCTCACGGACGCCGTGTGGTGGGGTGCGATGAACGGCGGCACGTCGATGAGGGGACGCTCGGGCGGCAGAAGCCCGGCCACGGAGTGGATTGCCGTCACCTCGAGCGATTCGCTCTCGGTGAGCGGCGGCAGAACCCCGGGAAGTCGCTGCGCCAGCATCGTCTTCCCCACGCCGGGTGGACCGGTGAGCATCAGGTGGTGCGCTCCCGCCGCCGCCACCTCGATGGCCCAGCGCGCCTCTACCTGACCCACCACCTCGCTCAGATCGGCGCGCACCGGTTGCGCAACCCACTGCGCCGGCTCCGGATACTCGAGATCCCGCTCCTCCCGCAGCCACGCGATCGCCGCCCGCAGGTCGTGCGCGCCGAGCACCTCGACACCACCGACCAGCCCTGCCTCGGGCAGCGACTGCACCGGAACCACTACCGTTGCCCACCCCGCATTCTTCGCCGCGAGCACCGCGGGCAGGATCCCGCGCACCGACCGGAGCCGCCCGTCCAGCGCCAGTTCTCCGAGCAGAACGGTCTCGCGCAGCCGCTGCCGCTTCACCTGCTTGGCCGCGTCCAGGACGGCAGCGACGAGCGCGAGATCGTAGACCGACCCGACCTTCGGCAGCGTCGCCGGCGACAGCGCGAGGATCACCTTCGAATCCGGCCACTCCTCGCCCGAGTTCGCCACCGCGGCCCTGATCCGGTCCCGAGCCTCCTGCAGCGCGGTGTCCGGCAGCCCGACCAGATGCACCGCGGGGAGGCCGCGGCCGATGTCGGCCTCGATCTCGACCAGTTGACCGTCGACCCCGGTCACGGCCACCGAATGTGCTCGCCCCAGCGCCATCAGAACGCATCCCGGACATGCTCGATCTGGGGCTGCGGACCGTGCCCGATCATGATCGCGACCACGTCGAACCGCACCCGCGACCAGTGCCGGCCCGAGTCCCGCAGCCACTCGACGGCCAGCAGGCGGATCCTGCGCTGTTTCGAGAACGTCACCGCCTCGGCGGGACTGCCGTATCCCAGGCCGCGCCGTGTCTTCACCTCGACGAAGACGAGCCAGTCTCCCTCTGCTGCAATGAGATCGACTTCGCCGTATCGGGATCGCCAGTTTCGGTCGACGATCTCCATGCCCGCTTCGGTGAGATACCGGGCGGCCAGATCCTCCCCATGTGCACCAAGCGCGAGATTGTGCGCCACAGC
Source organism: Rhodococcus sp. G6(2025) (assembly GCF_058628105.1). Lineage (NCBI taxonomy): Bacteria > Bacillati > Actinomycetota > Actinomycetes > Mycobacteriales > Nocardiaceae > Rhodococcus > Rhodococcus sp. G6(2025). Next base: position 3,237,869 of record NZ_CP179750.1, on the reverse strand, counting down.
AGCCTCCACCCCGTCCCCCGGCGGCCCACCGATGCGAACCGCGTCTCTCGCATCACCGTGCCCGACCCGCATTCCGGGAAGAGGTGCCCGAACTGGCCGAACGAATTGGGCTGTGGATGAAGTGCACGTTGTGGACAACTCGGCACTGTGCGGGAGGTGTTTCACCCAAAGTCCCAGGTCAGGCCTGTCAAGCCGGTAATCGAACGGTCAGCCGACAGCGGGCATCCATCGGCGCGCGAGCGATGCCACCCAGTCGGCGGCCTCACCGGGATCCCCGGGTGGCGACTCGACGAGGACGAGTTCGTCGACTCCCGCGTCGGCCAGCGCGTCGACGTCGGACGGGTCCACTTTCCGCAGGGCGACGGCCAGGCGCAACTCCTCCGTGTCGCGCCCCGCGCCCCGGCACAGTGCGTGGATCGTCCGGATCCGTTCGGTGACGGCGTCGATGCCGTCCAAATTGAACCCGTACCAGCCGTCACCCCACGCCGCGACCCGGCGGAGTGCCGCGTCACTGTTGCCGCCGAGCACGACCGGAATCCGGCGATCGCGCACGGGTTTCGGATTGACCCGCACCGAATCGACGCGGACGAACTCACCCTCGAACGTCGCGACGTCGTCACGCCACAGCGTGCGCATCGCCGCGACGTATTCGGCGGCGCGCTCGCCACGTCCCTCGAACGGAATGCCGAGCGCAGCGAATTCCTCCCGGGACCAGCCGATGCCGACGCCGAGCGTCAGCCGGCCACCACTCATCAGATCCAACGTCGCGGCCTGCTTGGCCATGAGGACAGGATTGTGTTCGGGCAGTAGCAGCACCCCGGTGGCCACGCCGATCGTGTGGGTGGCAGCGGCGGCGAAGCTCAGCCCGATCATCGGGTCGAGCCAATCCGCGACGGCGGGGACCGCGATCCGGCCGTCGTCCGCGTACGGATACCGCGACTCCGACCGGTCCACCATCACGACGTGCTCGCCTGCCCACAGCGTGGCGAATCCGCTGTTCTCGGCGGCACCCGCGACCGAGTCGATCACCGCGCGACGAGCGCCGGTGCCGATCCCGAGTGCGTGCAACCCGAGGCGCATCGGCCGATCGTCTCACAGTTGCCCGGCCGAAGTGACTCGCTTCCGGGATGCTCCTAGCCGCGGACGTCGAGGCTACGGGCGTAGTGCTCCTTGAACACCTCGAGATGCGTCCAGGTCTCCAGGGCCATCACACCGTCGATCGTCCGGATGTGCTCGGCAAGAGAGTAGAGGTCACCCGACGAATCGGCGGCGACCGTGCCGATCAGGTCGAATCTGCCGAGTGTCCGCGCCAGGAACTCGATACCCGGCAGGTCCTCGATCTGCGCGCACGCCTCCCGATCCCGCGATCCGAGGCTGACACCGATGCCCATGGCGAGGGTTCTGCCGCCACCGCGGCGCCTCACGACGGCTCCGACGCGCAACGCGGTGCTGTCGATCAGATGGTTCACGCGATTCCGCGCCGCGCTCGGTGAGAGCCCGGTGCGTTCGGCCAGTTCCAGAAACGGCATCCGCCCGTTCCGTTCCAGTAGCTCGATGAGCGCGACGTCTTTCGCGTCCAGTCGAACGTCGGCCCGTAATGCGCTCTTGGGCATGAAAATTCCCTTGATGACATCGGCGTAGAAGAGCGTGTTGACGGTGCGGACACCGGGTTCCGCACGGATCGCGGCGATGGCGTCGTAGAGGTCCCGCTGGCTGGGGACGCGCAGTTCGGCGATGATGTTGTACTGCCCGCTCACAGCGGAAATGTAGACGGCCGCCTCCGACGCGCAGAGCACCTCGGCCACGGGACCCACCGGCCCCGACACGGCGACGGACAGGTGTGCCATCGCCTTGAGGCCCAGCAACTCGGGGTGGGCGACGGCAACGACGCTCACCGTGCCGGTGTCGAGGAGCATCTGGACGCGCGTGGACACCGCGGCGCGTGGTGCTCCGACGGTCGCGGCGAGCTCCCGATAGGTTGCGCGACCGTTCGACTGCAACGCCGCGATGAGCTTGGAATCCAGTTCGACAGTCATGATGCCCGGAGATTTCTCGATTTCTTTCTGCACTTACGACAGAGAAGAAGAATCGCACATACCTCCAGATTCTGCGAATCGGTGCAAATCTGCTCCAGATATCGAACACATTCGCCGTCGACTGCTCGGTCCTAAACTTTGATGTATTGCGCAGCCGCTGGTCAGGGCGTAATTTTCCCTCCCAACCGGAACGTGACCCACACCACCATCTCGAAGGATCCCCATGCGCAAGCTGTTCCACCACGAGGCGTCCCCCCTCGACGCCACCGCCACCGTCTTCACCGGCGGCACGCTCCGCACCGTGGACGCAGACACCGAGGGCGCCGAGGCCTTCCTCGTCTACGGCAATCGCTTCGCCGCGGTCGGCACCGTTGCGGAATGTCGTGAGGAAGCGCGGAGGATCGGCACCCGGACGACGGACGTCATCGATCTCGCCGGGGCGACCGTCGTACCCGGGTTCGTCGATCCGCACGCCCACCCCCTGATGTACGGCCAGATGCTCAGCTGGGTGGACTGCGGCCCCGAGAAGGCACGCACCATTCCCGAGATCGTCGCGCTGCTGCAGGAGGCATCGGGGAATCAGCCTGCCGGGATCCCGGTGCGCGGGTACGGCTACGAGCACCGCAACCTCGTCGAGGGCCGTCATCCCACGAAGGAGGAACTCGATCAGGTCGGTACCGACCGCGAGGTCTACCTGATGAACGCCAGCGGTCACGGCGGCGTTGTCAACACGTTCACCCTCGAACTCCACGGCGTCACCCGCGAGACCCCGAATCCGCCCGGCGGCGAGTTCTTCCGCGACGCGGACGGCGAGCTGACCGGCGAACTGTCCGATGCCGCCTGCAACATCCTCACCGGCGTGAACGGCGTCAAGGTCGGTCATCACGGCCCGAATTTTCACCTCGAGGACGAACCCGAGGAGCATCTGCGACAGCTCTCCGTGGCGCAGGAGAAGTTCCTCGAGGGCGGCGTGACCACGATCGGCGACTGCCAGGTGACGCGGCGCGAGTTCGACATGTACCTGCGCCTGGCGGAGCAGGGCCGGCTCGAGACCCGGGTGAGCATGTACCTGCTCAGCCACCTGCTCGATCACGCGCTCGACACCGGGCTGCACGGTGCGTTCGGCAACTCACGTCTCGCGTTCGGCGGGATCAAGTTCTACGCCGACGGCACTCTCGGCGGTTGGACCGCCTACTTCCCTGATGGGTACGTGGGCGACCCATGCCGGACCGGGCAGCTCTATCACGAGCCCGCCGACTATGCGGCGCTGATCGCGAAGGCACACACCGTCGGCCTGCAGACCGCGACGCATGCGCAGTCGCCGACCGCCATCGACATGGTCCTCGACGCGATCGAGGCCGCGCAGAAGGCGCATCCCGACGCCGATGCCCGTCATCGCATCGAGCACTGCGGGTTGCCGACCCCCGAGCAGATCACGCGGATGCACGCACTCGGGGTGTACCCCGTCAACCAGCCGCAGCACTACTACAACTGGGGCGAGGGCGTGACCGCGGCCATCGGCACGCCGGGTGAGCGTTTCAATCCCCTCGGGGAATTCGTCGAAGCCGGCGTGCCGGTCACGATCAGTTCCGACGCACCCGTCGCCGAGCCCAAACCACTCGAGGCGATCCAGGCCGCCGTCACCCGCATCACCCGGCAGGGACATCAGCTCGGCTCGAACGCGTTGCGGCTGACCGCTGCCCAGGCGCTCACCGCGCACACGCTGAACGGGGCCCGCGCGCTCGGAAGGGAATCCGAACTCGGCAGCATCTCCCCCGGCAAGCGCGCCGATTTCGTGGTCCTCGGCTCCGACCCTCTCACCGTCGACCCGCACACCATTGCCGACATCGAGGTTCGTGAAACGTGGATCGACGGCGAATTGGCGCATTCCACCCGCAGCGACCTATTCTCGACCACTGCAACCACCGAGGATCAGTCATGAGTCACGACACCCAGATCGCCAAGGCCCGCAGGGCGGGTTTCGCGGCCTTCGTCGGCACCACCATCGAGTGGTACGACTTCTACGTGTACGCCACGGCGGCGGCCCTGGTGTTCGGTGAGATCTTCTTCCCCTCCGACACCGACCGCCTGACCGGCATCGCCGCCGCGTTCGCCACCTACGCGGTGGGCTTCTTCGCCCGCCCGCTCGGCGGCATCGTCTTCGGACATGTCGGCGATCGGGTCGGCCGGCGGACGGCGCTCGTCGTGACGCTCACCCTGATGGGCGCGGGCACGTTCCTGATCGGCGCCCTGCCGACGTACGCGCAGATCGGGTTCTGGGCGCCGCTGCTGCTCGTGATGCTGCGCTTCGTGCAGGGCTTCGCGGTGGGCGGCGAATGGGGTGGCGCCGTGCTGATGGCGGTCGAACACGCGCCCGAGGACAAGAAGACGTTCTACGGCGGATTCGCACAGCTGGGTAACCCCGCAGGCGCGCTGCTCGCCACCGGGTTCTTCAGTGTCCTCTCGACCTTCGGCGACGACGCCCTGCGGGACTGGGCGTGGCGGCTGCCGTTCCTGTGCTCGGCGCTGCTGATCGGCGTGGGTCTGCTGGTGCGACTGAAGGTGGAGGAATCTCCCGTCTTCGAGTCCGAGGTGCAGACGGCGACCGAACCCGAAGCGCTGCCGCTGAAGTACGCCATCGTCACCAACTGGCGCCCGATCCTGCTCGGCATGGGCATCCTGCCCGTCGCGGTGGGTGGCTACTACCTCGTGACGACGTTCATCACGGCGTACGCCACCGACCCGGACGTCGGGCTGTCCGAGACACTCGTCCTCAACGCGCTCAGCGTGGCCGCGGTGGTGGAATTGATCGCCACGCTCGGGGTGGCGTGGCTCGGCGACAAGGTCGGCCGGATCCGCGTGGTGATCTACGGACTGCTGGCCGTCGCGGTGCTCGCCGCACCACAGTTCCTGGTCCTCAAATCCGGGTCGGTGATCCTGATCTTCCTGACCTTCGCCGTCATGCGGCTCGTCCTGGCCGCGACGTACGGCCCGATCGCGGCGGTGCTGTCGCAGATGTTCCGGCCGCAGGCCCGGTACACCAGCATCTCCCTCGCCTACCAGGGCGCGGGCGCGATCTTCGGTGGGCTGTCCCCGTTGGTGTCCACGCTCATGTTCCAGGCAACCGGCAGTGTGTGGCCGGTGATCGGCCTCCTGATCGGAATGTGCGCGGTCAGCATTCTCTGCCTGCTCGTGGCGCCGCAGCACGTCGATCACGTCGACGGCGAGTCCGACGAATCGGTGGGCGACCTGGGCGCCGCCCGGGCTCCGGCCTCGAGCTGACATCCCCGCGACGGGAAAGGCCGGTGGTGCGTGTGCAGCACCGGCCCTTCCACCTGTCAGGTGGGCTCGCCGTCCGAATCTGCCGGAGACACAGCGGCTGCCGGCGAGACGAGACCGGCGTCGTCGAGCGCACGCCCGGTGAGAACCCGACCCAGTTCGATCATCTCGGCGGCACGATGGAAGTCGAGACTGCGGCACGCGTTCCGGGGCACCCGAACGTGCACGTCCGGTGGATACGCGGCGAGCTGATAGCGAGCCAACGTCGCCTGCATCACGTCGAGCGAACGGTTCATCACCGCGAACCGGCTGAACTTCGGGACGGCCACGGCGTCGCCCTCGACCACGGTCTGATCGCCGATCACCTGGCCGTCCTGCTCGTCCGACGGATCCGGGTCGGTCTGCGCAGCGCCGAACCGCCCCACGACCGACCGCACGATGTCCAGGTCACGCAGCTGCGCGGCGCTCCGGCGGAAGCGCGCCACCCATTCGTCCACCGGCCGCGAATCCGCGCTGACGTTCTCCGGTGACAGCGAGCGCCCGTCCCGATCCTCGGCGCTCAGGCTGATTCCGACGGTCAGGTCGGCGCTCACGGAGACGAGCGGCGCCATCGGCAAAGGGTCGAGCACCCCACCGTCGGCGAGGACTCGGCCGTTGAGCACATACGGCGTGATGACGCCGGGGATTGCGATCGACGCACGGATCGCCGCGTCGACGGGCCCTCGCTGGAACCACACCGACCGGCCCGCAGCGAGATCGGTGGCCACGGCCGTATACGGAATCGGAAGGTCTTCGATGCGGATCTCGCCGAGTATCTCCCTGACCCGTTGCAGGATCTTCTCGGCGTGGATGGCTCCGGGTGCGGACACCGACAGGTCGAGAAGACGCACGACGTCGAGCTGGGTCAGGCCGATCGCCCACCGGGTGAAGTCGTCGAGCTTGCCCGCTGCGTGGAGTCCACCCACCAGGGCACCCATCGACGAGCCTGCGACACCGACGATCTCGAATCCGCGCTCCTCGAGTACCTGGATCGCTCCGATGTGGGCGTATCCCCGCGCACCGCCGCTACCCAGAGCCAGCGCGACGCGCCTCGGTCCGGTCATCGGATGATCGTACGCGGACGAGGACTCCGGATCGTCAGGACAGACCGTTGTCGGGGAGCCGCAGGTCCGGCTTGTCGAGCTCCTCGATGTTCACGTCCTTGAACGTGATGACGCGGACATACTTCACGAAACGCGCGGGGCGGTACATGTCCCACACCCACGCATCGGACATCCGCAGCTCGAAGTAGATCTCTCCGTCCGCGTTGTGCGGCAGCAACTCCACCGAGTTGGCCAGATAGAACCGGCGCTCCGTCTCCACGACATAGGAGAACTGACCGACGATGTCCCGGTACTCGCGGTAGAGCGACAGCTCCATCTCGGTTTCGTACTTCTCGAGATCCTCGGCACTCATCGGTCTCGGAGTCCTCCTGCTCTGGTGTGAATTGTCATCATCTCGCACTTCCGGAACTGTTATCCACTCGGTGTATCAGCGCGGCGACGTTCGACCACGAGCGGCGGTGCTCCGGGCACGGGCCCAGCTTCTCGAGAGCCGCCAGGTGCGCGGGCGTGTTGTACCCCTTGTGGATCGCGAAACCGTAACCGGGATGTGCCTCGTCCATCGCGACCATCACCCGGTCACGAGAGACCTTGGCCAGCACGCTCGCCGCCGCGATGCATGCCGCCGCGGCGTCGCCGCCGATCACCGGCAGCGACGGGGCCGGCAGGCCCGGGACGCGGAAGCCGTCGGTGAGAACGTAACCCGGGGTGGTCGAGAGCCCGGCGACGGCACGTCGCATGCCCTCGATGTTGGCTACGTGCACACCCATCCGGTCGACTTCCTCGGCCGGAAAAGATACGACGCTCCACGCCACCGCGAGCCGGGTGATGGCCGGGAACAGCTCTTCACGCGTGCGTTCGGTGAGCTTCTTCGAATCGTCGAGGCGCGCCAGCGCCGGATACGGCTTCGGCGCGAGCACGCAGGCCGCCACGACGAGCGGCCCCGCACACGCGCCCCGGCCTGCCTCGTCGACACCGGCCACCGGCCCGAGGCCGCTACGGACCAGGGCCGACTCCATTGTCCGCAGACCGGACGACCTGCGAATGACGGTGCGTGGAGGCCAGGAAGTCACTTGCCCTGGATATCGGGTGAACTGATCGTGCCCATCCGCGACGGCGGCAACGCGATGAAGACGGCCTTACCGATCACGTTGTCGAGCGGGATGGTGCCTTGCATGTCGTCGCCCACGTGGTACCGCGAGTCCGCGGAGTTGCTGCGATTGTCGCCCATCACCCACAGGTGCCCGTCGGGCACGGTGACCGGACCGAAGCAGCGCGCCGACTTCAGTGCTGTGTCGCAGGCCTGGGAGCCGGGGACGAACGGGAAATCCATGACGACGTAGGGCTCGTCGAGCGGCTTGCCGTCGACCAGGATCCGGCCCTGGTCGTCGCAGCATTCGACGGTCTGACCGCCGGTGGCGATCACACGCTTGACGAGGTCGTTCTCGTCCGGGGGGACGAGTCCGACGAGGGAACCGAGTTCCTGCGCACCGCGGATCACCACGTTGGAGGACCGGGTGGAGACGAAATCCTGTGACCACGAATCGGGGCCGCGGAACACGATGACGTCACCCGGTTGCGCTTCACCGAAGCGGTAACCGATCTTCTCGACCACGATGCGGTCGCCGGTGCAGCCCGCGCACCCGTGCAGCGTCGGTTCCATCGATTCGGACGGAATGAGATACACCCGGGCGACGAACGTCTGCAACAGGAAACTCAGAACGAGCGCGACCAGAATCAGGATCGGCAACTCGCGGAGGAAGGAGCGGGGCTTCTTCTCGGGCTCCGCCGTTCCGCCGTTCACGGCGGAGGTGGCGGCCGAATCGCCGGTGGTCTCGGATTCCGACGACAATGCCCGCTCCTTCGAAGAATCTGTCACGAAATCAGATTAGCCCGGCACTGCGAGTACGCAGTGCCGGGCTCATCGGAAAGGTCAGCGCTTTTCCTTGATCTTGGCGGCCTTGCCACGCAGATCGCGAAGGTAGTACAGCTTGGCGCGACGGACGTCACCGCGGGTGACGACCTCGATCTGCGCCAGGTTGGGGCTGTGTACCGGGAAGGTGCGCTCGACGCCGACACCGAAGGAGACCTTGCGGACGGTGAAGGTCTCGCGGACGCCGCCGCCCTGACGGCGGATCACGACGCCCTTGAAGACCTGCACGCGCTCCTTCGAGCCTTCGATGACCTTGACGTGCACGTTGAGGGTGTCGCCGGGACGGAACTCGGGAATGTCGTCGCGGAGGGACTTCTTGTCCAGGAAATCGAGAGTGTTCATCGGTGTTCCATCCTTGCGTTTTCGCAGGAGCAGAGGAACCGAGCGGCACCCGGACGTTCGAAGAACACCGGTGCTCGTCTGGTTCGTGCCCAGATCAAGTACTGCTGCCTGGTCCAGGCAACCCGTCCATTGTGCCAGACGCCACCGGGTGAAGAGAAATCGGCGGCGGCGCCGCGTGCACCACGTGGTCGAGTTCGACCTCCGCCGCCACCCTGGCATGCTCCGCGGCTTCCTTCACGTGTACCGCGCTGGGAGTTCCCGCGATGAAGTCCTGCACGAAGATCTTGGCGCGGATGACCGGCCGACGCCACTTCCGCTCCCGTTCGAGTGCGCGGAGCATCCGCTTCGGCTTGGAGGTGTAGCGCCACCGGGCCCACGGTGCGCTCGGCCGGCTCAATCGGAGCGCCCCGATCAGCAGGATCGGAAAGATGAACAGGCCGAGCAACCCCGTCCAGATCTTGCCCTTCAGCAGCACCACCGCCGCGATGAGCAGGTTGATCACGGACGACAACCCGATTGCGACCCGCACCCACGGATCCGGCGAGTCCCGGAAGTCGGTGACGTTGATCAGTTCGAGCGGCCGGAGTCCGAGCAGCAGCAGACCCGTCACCGCGATCGCCACGAACACGGCATCGACCGACGTCCGGCCCTCATCCGCCCAGTACACGTCCTGCAGGTAGAAGATCAGCGCGAACTCGTCCAGCACCAGCGCGGCGCCGATCCCGAAGAACGTGGCGAGGACGGCGCCGGTGGTCTGGGTGCCGTCCTCGTACACGGCGATGAGGGACACTCCCGACACGAGCATCGTCACGACGCCGAACACCACGTGGTGGACGTGATGCCCGCCGGGTTTCACGTTGCCCGGCCACCACGACACCTCGGCGCGGATCATCCGCACGCTCAACCGGATGAACAGGAACGCCGCGAGAAACCCGAGCAGGAAAAAGAGCAGAGGCAGGCGCCCGTGCCCGACGATTTCCCGATCCAGCCATTCGTACATCGGCATCCACTATCCCAGTAAAGAACTGGTCACTCCATCGAAAAGTGGTGGCTCGTGTCGGGATGGTGACCTCTCTACTTGCCGAACCCCGCCTTCCGCAGCGCGTCGGCCATCGAACCGCCGGGCGCCGGGCGGGAGTCACGCCCGCGATCGCGTCCACCCTGCTGCTGCGGCTTGCCGCCGCGCCGATCCTGCGGCTGCCCGCCGCCCCGCCGGTCCTGCCGCTGCGCGCCTCCGCCGCGGGGACCGTCGTTCTTGCGGCCGGCCCCGACCTCGTCGTCGAGCCGCAGTGTCAGGCCGATGCGCTGACGCGCCTCGTCCACCTCGAGGACCTTCACCTTCACGACGTCACCCGACTTGACGACGTCCCGCGGGTCCTTGACGAAGTTGTGGGACATCGCGGACACGTGAACGAGGCCGTCCTGGTGAACGCCGATGTCGACGAACGCGCCGAACGCCGCGACGTTGGTGACGACGCCCTCGAGCGTCATCCCCGGCTTCAGGTGCGACACCTTCTCGATGCCGGCGGCGAACGTGGCCGTCTTGAACTCCGGGCGGGGGTCGCGGCCGGGCTTCTCGAGCTCACCGATGATGTCGGTGACCGTGGGCAGACCGAACCGGTCGTCGACGAAGTCCGCCGGGTTCAGGCTGCGGAGCGCGGACGTGTTGCCGATGATCTCGCGCACGCCGGTGCCGCTGGCGCCGACGATCTTCCGCACCACCGGGTAGGCCTCGGGGTGGACGCTGGACGCGTCGAGGGGGTCGTCCCCGTTGGGGATGCGCAGGAAGCCGGCGCACTGTTCGAACGCCTTCGGACCGAGCCGCGCGACGTCCTTGAGTCCCTTGCGGCTGCGGAACGGGCCGTTCTGGTCCCGGTGCGCGACGATGCTCTCTGCGAGCGAACCGGCGATACCGGACACGCGGGACAGCAGCGGCACCGACGCGGTGTTCACGTCGACGCCGACCGCGTTCACCGCGTCCTCGACGACGGCACCGAGCGACCGCGCGAGCAGCGTCTCCGACACATCGTGCTGGTACTGCCCGACGCCGATCGACTTCGGGTCGATCTTCACCAGTTCCGCGAGGGGGTCCTGCAGACGTCGCGCGATGGAGACTGCTCCGCGGATCGATACGTCGAGGTCGGGCAGCTCCGCCGAGGCGTACGCGGACGCCGAGTACACGGACGCGCCGGCCTCGGACACCACGATCTTCGTCAGGTTGGTGGCACCCGACTTGGCGATCAGCTCGGTCGCGAGCGCATCCGTCTCGCGGGAGGCGGTGCCGTTCCCGATGGCGACGAGTTCCACGCCGTGTTTGGCGACGAGACCGGCGAGAGTGGCCAGGGAGGCGTCCCACTTGTTCTGGGGCTGATGCGGATAGATCGTGTCGTGGGCCACGACCTTGCCGGTGGCGTCCACGACCGCGACTTTCGTCCCGGTCCGGAAGCCGGGGTCGAGGCCCATCGTGGCGCGGGTACCGGCAGGCGCTGCCAGCAGCAGGTCGCGCAGGTTGTTGGCGAACACGTCGACGGCGTCCTTCTCCGCCGACTGCCGCAGGCGCATCCGGGTGTCGATGCCCAGCGTGACGATCATCTTGGTGCGCCACGCCCACCGCACGGTGTCGAGCAGCCACCGGTCGGCGGGCCTGCCGCGGTCGGCGATGCCGAACCGGCCGGCGATCCGGCCCTCGTAGACGGTGGGCTCGCCGGGGACGGGCTCCTCCGTGTCGGGTGCCAGGGTGAGTGTGAGCACCTCTTCCTTCTCGCCGCGCAACACTGCCAGGATCCGGTGGGACGGGAGCTTGCCGAACGGCTCGGAGAACTCGAAGTAGTCGGCGAACTTCGCACCCTCGGTCTCCTTGCCCTTACGGACCGCGGACACCAGCTGCCCGCGGGTCCACATCAGCTCGCGGAGCTCACCGACCAGGTCTGCGTCTTCGGCGAAACGCTCGACGAGGATCGCGCGCGCACCCTCGAGCTGTTCGGCCGTGTAGGACGCCGGATCAGTGGAGGGATCGGTGATCAGTGCGTCGGCGACGGGTTCGTGACCGGCCTCGCGGGCGATCTGCGCCTTGGTGCGCCGCTTCGGCTTGAACGGCAGGTAGATGTCCTCGAGGCGCGCCTTCGTGTCGGCGGTCATGATCTGCCCACGCAGCTGGTCGTCGAGCTTGCCCTGCGAGTCGATCGACTCGAGCACGGCGACCCGGCGCTCGTCCAGTTCCCGCAGGTAGCGCAGGCGTTCCTCGAGTTGGCGGAGCTGAGCGTCGTCGAGCGTTCCGGTGACTTCCTTGCGGTACCGGGCGATGAAGGGCACGGTGGCTCCACCGTCGAGGAGGTCCACGGCGGCCGCGACCTGTCCCTCCCGGACGTCGAGTTCCTCGGCAATGCGCTGGTTCACGGTCTTGAGAGTCACGGAAATGGACCCTACCGCTACTCTGAGACAATATCGTCGGCGGTGAGGCCGTCACGGAAATCTCGGGAGAATTTCATGTCCAGGCTGATCCGATGCCTGACGGTCATGGTCTTCGTGCTGGTTGCGCCGGCCTGCACCATCCCGACCGAGACGAACTCCGTGGTCGACATCCCGGCGACGTCACCGGCCGTCGCGACCCCCGACCTCCTCCCGGCCGACGACCCGCCGGCGGGGGACGGCGTGACCGTGAGCCCGGAGCCGTTCCCCTCCGCGCGAGTTCCCGTTTCCGCACCCCTCGCCGAACGCATCTCGGCGGCGGTCGCGACGGCGTCCGCCGAACGCGGCGCCGACATGTCGATCGCTGTTCTGGACCGCGCCACCGGCAGCTATCTGGAGGGTGCCGCCGCCGAACCCGTCGAAACGGCGTCGTTGGCCAAGCTGTTCATCGCCGCCCAGATGTATCACCTCGACGCGCTCGGTGAGCGGCCGCTGTCCGACTTCGACCGTGTCCTCCTGAAGCGGATGCTCGAATCGTCCGACGACGACGCGGCCAACACTCTCTGGGACGATCTCGGCGGCTCGGACGTCGTCGTCGACGTCGCCGGGCGGTACGGACTCGCCGCGACCACCCCACCCTGGGACGGATTGTGGTGGAACACCGAGACGACCGCCGCCGACCTCGTGACGTTCTATGCCGGGCTTCTCGACGATCGCGACGGCCTGGGCGCGGATCGCATCGCCGAATTCGTCGGCTACCTGCGCTCGTCGACACCCGCGGGGATCGACGGTTACGACCAGCGGTTCGGCATCCCCGACGGGTTGCCCGGCGAGAACGTCGTCGGGGTGAAGCAGGGTTGGATGTGCTGTGTGGGAGATCGGTGGATCCACGTGTCGACCGGCCTGATCGGTGACGACAACCGCTACATCGTGGCCGTCGCGTCGCGGGAGGACATCCGGTACGAGGACGACGAGGAGTCGTACCCGGACACCGCGATCACGGATGTCACCGAGGATTCCAGCGCCCGGCATGCACGGGACACGATGACCGGATTCGTGAAGTCGCTGTTCCCCACCGGTGTCGTCGACGACTGGGCGCAGCCCCAGGGTTAGAGCTGCGGCAGGCCCGGAAGCCGGTTCAGGGCAACAGGTCCGGGCGGCGTTCGGCGGTGCGTTGCAGCGACTGCTCCCGCCGCCACGCAGCCACCTTCGCGTGATCACCCGACAGCAGGACCGGCGGGACGTCGAGTCCGCGCCACGTCGCCGGCCGCGTGTAGCTGGGACCTTCGAGGAGGCCGTCGGAGAACGAATCTTCTTGGTGCGACTGCTGATTGCCGAGGACTCCGGGAATCAGGCGCACGAACGCCTCGGTCATCACCAGCACGGCCGCCTCGCCCCCGATGAGGACGTAGTCGCCGATGCTCACCTCTTCGACGCGCACCCGGCGGGCGGCGTCGTCGAACACGCGCTGATCGATGCCTTCGTACCGTCCGCAGGCGAAGACGATGTGCTTCTCCCCCGCCCAGCGCTCGGCGGTGGCCTGCGTGAAAGGAACACCGGCCGGTGTGGGGACGACCAGCAGCGTGTCCGAGTCGCCGTCGCCCGCGGCGAGGACGTCGTCGAGGGCGGGACCCCACACGGTGGGTTTCATGACCATCCCCGGCCCGCCGCCGTACGGCGAATCGTCGACGGCCTTGTGGACGTCGTGCGTCCAGTCCCGCAGATCGTGCACGTCGACGGAGATGAGGCCTTTGTCGATGGCCTTGCCGAGCAACGCCGCTCGAAGCGGTTCGAGGTACTCGGGGAAGATGGTGACCACGTCGAGACGCATGGCTACCGACTCACTTCCCGTCGGCGGAGTCACCGAAGTCGGGATCGAGTAACCCTTCCGGCGGATCGATCTCGACGATGCCGTCGGCGACGGACACCGACGTGACGATCGCGGCCACGAACGGGACGAGAAGTTCGCCGGACTGTTCGCCGGCCCGGCGGACCGAGAGCAATTCGCCTGCCGCGGAATGCAATACCTCGATGACGGTTCCCACCTCGGTGCCGTCCGCGAGGCGCACCGACAGTCCCTCGAGTTCGTGATCGTAGAACTCGTCGGGGTCGTCGGACGGCTCGAGTTCGGCGCTGTCGATGACGAACAGGGTGCCCCGCAGGGCATCCGCCGCGGTGCGGTCCGACACACCCTCGAGGCGCAGCAGAAGCCGCCCGGAATGGTCCCGGGCGGCTTCCACCGTGTATGTGCTCACAGTCTGCTCGCGCGGCTTGTGTCCCCGCAGCACGGCACCGACGGCGAATCGATCGTCGGGTTCGTCGGTGCGAACCTCGACCACGATCTCACCCTTGATGCCGTGCGACTTGGCGACACGGCCGACGACGAGCTCCACTGCTGTAAGGCCTCTACTGATCGGTGTCGACGACGTCGACACGGATCCCGCGGCCACCGATACCGGAGACCAGCGTCCGCAGAGCGGTCGCGGTGCGACCACCACGGCCGATGACCTTGCCGAGATCGTCAGGGTTGACGTGCACCTCGACAGTGCGCCCCCGACGCCCGGTGATCAGCTCGACACGAACGTCGTCGGGGTTGGCGACGATGCCACGAACGAGGTGCTCCACGGCATCGGCGACGACGGCACTCACTTGTCAGCAGCCTCGGACTCTGCAGCAGCCTCGGCGGGAGCGTCGGCAGCAGCCTCGGCGTCCTCGGCCTTCGCCTTCTTCTTCTTGGGCGTGATGGCCTCGCCGACGGGCTCGTTCTCGGCCTGCGCGAGCGCAGCCTGGAACAGCTCCAGCTTGGAGGGCTTGGCTTCCTTGACGCGGAGGGTGCCCTCGGCGCCCGGCAGGCCCTTGAACTTCTGCCAGTCACCGGTGATCTTGAGGATGGCCTCGACGGGCTCGGTGGGCTGGGCGCCGACGCCGAGCCAGTACTGAGCGCGCTCGGAATCGACCTCGATCAGCGAGGGCTCTTCCTTGGGGTGGTACTTGCCGATGGTCTCGATCGCACGGCCGTTGCGGCGGGTGCGGGAGTCGGCGACGACGATGCGGTACTGCGGGTTCCGGATCTTGCCGAGCCGGGTGAGCTTGATCTTGACAGCCACTGCTGTACTTCTCCTTCAGTGCGCACACGAGTGTGCTCACGTGTCACGTGCAATTCGGCGACGCGCAGGAATAGCGCGCCCGGTTTTGCCTCTAACCTGTGACCGCCGCGCGGTGCGTGACCGGATGCGACGAACAGCGGTTCATTCTGCCAGACGAACACCGTCAGGGGGAAACCAGGTCATCGGGTCTTGACGACGGTGCCCCGCAGCACCACGACGTCGGGCGCGGCGAGGGCGTCGCTGCTCGCGCGCGGATCGTTCCGGAAGACCAGCAGATCCGCGGGCGCACCCGCTTCCACTCCCGGATGTCCGAGCCACGCGCGCGCGTCCCAGCATGCGGCGCCGAGGGCCTCGGACGGGGTCAGTCCGACCGCCTTCAGTTCCTCGACCTCGTCGGCGATGCGTCCGTGGACGATCGATCCGCCGGCGTCGGTGCCGGCGTAGATCGGGATCCCCGCGTCGTGAGCGGCACCGATGGTGTCCTTCACCCGCGAGTGCAGGTCACGCATGTGCGCGGCGTAGATCGGGAACCGCGAGGCGGACTCGGCGATGTCCGGGAACGTCGCGATGTTGATCAGCGTCGGGACGAGGGCGGTTCCGTGCGAGACCATCAGCTCGATCGTCTCGTCGGTGAGCCCGGTGCCGTGCTCGATGCAGTCGATTCCGGCGTTGATCAGACCCGGAAGCGCATCCTCGGCGAAGACGTGCGCGGTGACGCGAGCCCCTTCGCGGTGTGCGGCCGCGATCGCTTCGACGAGGATGTCGTCGCTCCACAACGGCGCCAGGTCGCCCGCGGAGCGGTCGATCCAGTCGCCGACGAGCTTGACCCACCCGTCACCGGCCCGGGCCTGGCGCACCACCTCGTCCGGCAGTTGCGACTCGTCCTCCAGATCGACCGGCAGTCCGCGAATGTAGCGCTTGGGGGCTGCGATGTGCTGCCCGGCGCGGATGATCCTCGGCAGGTCGGGACGATCGTCGACGAACCGGGTGTCGACCGGCGAACCCGCGTCGCGGATCAGCAGGACCCCACAGTCACGCTCGGTCTCCGCCTGCGCGATCAACCCCTCGACGCTCTCGCCACCGCCGCCGCCGAACCGGATGCCGACGTGGCAGTGGGCGTCGACGAGACCGGGCACGATCCATCCCGATTCGCAGACGGTCTCGGCACCGGGAACCGGTTCCGTCGAGATCACACCGCCGTCGACCCAGAACTCGACCGGCTGTTCGTCGGGCAGACCGGTGCCCCGGAAGTGCAGTGCGGCCATCGGCTACTTCTTCGGCAGCTTCAGCTGGGACAGGTCGATGCCCTCGAGCCCGGGCGGCAATTCGTCGAGGCCCTTCGGCATGTTCGACAGATCGGGCATCCCCGCGGGGAGACCGCCGGGCGGCATTCCCGGGAACCCGCCGGGCAGGCCGCCGGGGAATCCTCCGCGCACCTTCGGCGGCGTCGGGCCCTTGCCACCCTTCTTGCCCTTCTTGCCCTTCTTGCTGCGCTGCTGCTTCCGCGAGCCGGGCATGCCCATTCGCCCGGCCATCGCGGCCATCATCTTGCGGGCCTCGAAGAAACGGTCGACGAGCTGGTTGACGTCGGAGACCTTGACGCCCGAACCGTTGGCGATCCGCAGCCTGCGGGACGCGTTGATGATCTTGGGATCGTCGCGCTCGGCGGGGGTCATGCCGCGGATGATGGCCTGCACCCGGTCGAGCTGTTTCTCGTCGACGTTCGCGAGAGCGTCCTTCATCTGTCCGGCACCCGGGAGCATGCCCAGGAGGTTGCCGATGGGGCCCATCTTGCGGACGGCCATCATCTGCTCGAGGAAGTCCTCCAGCGTGAGCTGTCCCGAGCCGATCTTCTGTGCGGTGGCCTCGGCCTGCTCGGCGTCGAAGTGCTGCTCGGCCGCCTCGATCAGGCTGAGGACGTCACCCATGCCGAGGATGCGGCTGGCCATGCGATCGGGATGGAAGACGTCGAAGTCCTCGAGCTTCTCACCCGTGGACGCGAACAGAATGGGCTGCCCGGTGACCTCGCGGACGCTGAGCGCCGCACCACCGCGGGCGTCACCGTCGAGCTTCGTGAGCACGACACCGGTGAATCCGACACCCTCACGGAACGCCTCGGCCGTGCTGACCGCGTCCTGACCGATCATCGCGTCGAGAACGAAGATCGTCTCGTCCGGGTTCACGGCGTCGCGGATACCCGCCGCCTGCGCCATCAGGTCGGCGTCGATACCCAGGCGGCCCGCGGTGTCGACGATCACCACGTCGAACTGCTTGTTGCGGGCTTCCTCGACACCTGCCCGGGCCACCTCGATCGGGTCGGCCGCGGTGATGCCCAGCTCGTTGTCGCCGCCGCCGATGGACGTGCCGGGGTGCGGTGCGAACACCGTAGCGCCCGCCCTCTCGCCGACGATCTGCAGCTGGGTGACGGCGCCGGGACGCTGCAGGTCGCAGGCGACGAGCAGCGGGGTGTGCCCCTGGTCGCGCAGCCACTTCGCGAGCTTGCCGGCGAGCGTCGTCTTACCGGAACCCTGCAGACCGGCGAGCATGATGACCGTCGGCGGCGTCTTGGCGAACACCAGACGGCGGGTCTCGCCACCGAGGATCCCGACGAGTTCCTCATTGACGATCTTGACGACCTGCTGCGCCGGGTTCAGCGCCGCCGACACCTCGACGCCCTTGGCGCGTTCCTTGATCTTGGCGATGAACGCGCGGACGACCGGCAGCGCGACGTCTGCCTCGAGCAGGGCCAACCGGATCTCACGACAGGTGGCATCGATGTCGGCTCCGGAAAGGCGACCCTTGCCACGCAGATCCTTGAGGGTTCCGGTCAACCTGTCGGAAAGGGATTCGAACACCGAGTGCGCTCCTGAAGTCATACGAGTATGCGGTGGATATTCTCGGGCACCAGCCTAGCCGCTCACGTCCTGCCGTTCATTCTCCCCCGCTGCCCTCCTGCTTCTTCGGCTTCGTGAGCGGAACGACGCCGAGGATCGCGCTCTCGACCTGTTCCCTGCTCGCCCGGGTGTCCCCGCCGCCGAGATCGAGGCAGAACGAGTCGATCACCGAAGAACCCAGGGTGGTCACCCGCGCCCAGCGGACGTCCGCGCCGCACGTGTCGAACGCGTCGGCGAGCCGGGACAGCAGCCCCAGCCGGTCCTCGGCCCTCAGCTCGAGGATGACCTCGCCGGGCGATGCGGTGTCGAACCAGATGACCCGCGGCGGCGCCTGCGCGTACTGCACCGGAACCGCGGCTTCGCCCCGTTCCTCCACAGCGGCGACGCGCTGGCTCTCGCGAGCCTCCTCTTCCTTGGCCGTGAGCATCTCCAGCAGGTTCAGCTCCCCCGCCAGCGCGCGGATCAGCTCCTGCCGCAGCAGACCCGCTTGCGGCGGCGCCCCGAATCTCGGGGACACGACGAACGAGTTGACCGCCGACCCCTCGGCGCTGCCCAGGGACGCGGAGTAGACCCGCAGGGAGTGCAGCGCGAGCACGCCCGCCGCCTTCGACAGCAGACCCCGCTGATCGGGTGCGATGACCGTCACCACATACGTGTGGGGACTGTCGGCGGGAACCAGCGCGACGTGCACGCCACCCGACGCGGCCAGAGCCACGTGTTCCGGATCGAGCGGATCGGGTGCGGGAAGCACCTCTCCCGCCATGACCAGACGGCAGCGGCGCACGAGTTCCCCGATCAGCGACGACTTCCAGTCGCCCCACACACCGGGACCCGTCGCCAGCGAATCGGCCTCCGCCAGCGCATGCAGCAACTCCAGCAGGACGCCGTCGCCGCCGATCGCTTCCACGACCCGCTCGACTGTCTCGGGATCGTCGAGGTCGCGCCGGGTCGCGGTGTGCGGCAGCAGCAGGTGGTGGCGCACGATCGCCGTCAGCAGCGCGACGTCCGACGGCCACAATCCGAGGCGCTTACCGATCTGGGTGGCCAGTTCCGCGCCGACCACGCTGTGGTCGCCGCCGCGGCCCTTGCCGATGTCGTGCAGCAACGCGCCGAGCATCAGCAGGTCCGGGCGGGCCACACGGGTGGTGAACCCGCTGGCATAGGCAGCGGTCTCGACGAGATGACGGTCCACCGTCCACGTGTGCACCGCGTCCCGCGGCGGCAGGTCCCGGACGGCACCCCACTCGGGAAGAAGCCTGCCCCACAGGCCGGTCCGATCGAGAGCTTCGATCGCCGCGACGGCACGGCTACCCGAGCCCAGCATCACCAGCAGATCGTTCAGCGCCTCCTTCGGCCACGGCTCGCGCAGCTCGGGAGCGTTGTCGGCCAGGCGATTCAGAGTGGACGCCGACATCGGCATCCCCGTCGTCGCCGACGCCGACGCGACCCGCAGCACGAGGCCGGGATCCTTCGCCGGCCGGGCGTCGCGCGCCAGCACCACTTCACCGGCGTGCTCGACGACACCCTCGTCGAGGGGCCGTCGCACCGGTGGTCGGCGCAACCGCGCCAGACCGCGCCGCGGCAGGGCGTGCCCGGCCGTCCGCACACCGACGTCGACGGAATAGCTGATGGTGCGTGCGGCATCGCTGAGCATGCGCGCGAGGTCGAATCGATCGCCGATCCGCAGTGCGGCGCCGATCTCGTCGGCGTCCTGCGCCCGCAGCTGATCGCGGGAGCGGCCCGCGACCCGGTGCAGTTCGGTGCGGACGTCGAGGAGCCGGCGATGTGCGAGTGCCAGTCCCCCGCCGGGCGACTCGGGACCGAGCCCGGGCATGCCGTCGGTGAGCTGCGCGATGGACAGCGCGTTGAGCAACTGTACGTCCCGCAGTCCACCGCGACCGCTCTTCAGGTCGGGCTCTGCGCGGTGGGCGATCTCGCCGCTGCGTTCCCAGCGCGACCGCGTCTGCTCGATGAGTCCGTCGAAACGGTTGCGGATGTCGGTGCGCCACTGCCTGCGGACGCCGCTGATGAGCAGATTGGTCAGCTCGACGTCGCCGACGATATGACGCGCCTCGAGCATTCCCAGAGCCGCGGTGATGTCCGTGTCCGCCACCTGTAGTGCCTGAGGGATGGTGCGGACGCTGTGGTCGAGCTTGATGTGCGCGTCCCACAACGGATACCAGAGTTGGTCGGCGACCTGCGCGACGACTGCCGGATCCATGTCGTCGTGAAGCAGGAGGAGGTCGAGATCCGAATACGGCAGAAGTTCCCGCCGTCCGAGCCCACCGACAGCGACGAGTGCGAAACCGCTGTCGGGCTTGATGCCCAGCTCGGCACCCTTTGTGGTCAACCAGAACTCGTGCAGGTCGACGAGCGCGTGACGGAGCGCTGCGGCGTCGAGCCGACGCCCGTGTCCTGCGGGATTCCTTGCGCCGGGGCCGGTCTCGGAGCCGCCGGTGAGCAGTTGCCTGCGTGCGCGGGCCAGGTCCGCTGCTTCGTCCGATCCGCCTGACGCAACCGGCCCTGGTTCCGTCGCCTTGGCGACGGGACCAGGGCCGGTCTTACCGGACCCGTTGGGGTCAGAGCGCATCCGCGCCGCGTTCCCCGGTGCGCACCCGGATGACCGACTCGACCGGCGAGACCCAGACCTTGCCGTCACCGATCTTGCCGGTGCGTGCCGCTTCGACGATCACCTCGACGACCTTGTCCACAGCAGCGTCGTCCACGACGACCTCGACCCGGACCTTCGGAACGAAATCGACCGAGTACTCGGCACCTCGGTAGACCTCGGTGTGGCCCTTCTGCCGGCCGTACCCCTGGACCTCGCTGACGGTCATGCCCAGGACGCCCGCCTGCTCGAGTCCCGTCTTGACGTCCTCCAGAGTGAACGGCTTGACAATTGCTGTGATCAGCTTCATTTCCTCATCCCTCCTTGCCGGATACACGAGCAGTCGCCGAGTTTCCGCCGAGAGCGGCGAAATCGTAGCCAGTTTCTGCGTGTTCCGACTCGTCCACTCCAAGTGATTCACCCTCGTCGCTGAGCCGCAGACCGATCGTGAACTTCACGATCAACGCGACGACGGCCGTACCGACGAGCGAGTAAAGCAGTACTGCTCCGGCGCCCACTGCCTGACGCCAGAGTTGGTCGAGGCCTCCACCATAGAACAGTCCGACAACACCCGCGGGCGCCTCAGCCGTTGCGACCAGGCCGACCATCAGCGTTCCGACGATGCCGCCGACGAGGTGGACACCGACGACGTCGAGCGAGTCGTCGAACCCGAAGCGGAACTTGAGTCCGACCGCGAGCGCGCAGAGTGCGCCCGCGACGACGCCGATGGCGAGCGCGCCGAGGACGTTCACCGAGGAACAGGAAGGCGTGATGGCAACCAGGCCGGCCACGATTCCGGACGCCGCACCGAGTGTGGTGGCGTGGCCGTCGCGAATCCGCTCGACCAGGAGCCAGGCGAGCATGGCCGCGCACGTTCCGATGACGGTGGTGATGAAGGTTGCTCCGGCGATGCCGTTGGAACCGACGGCCGAACCGGCGTTGAAACCGAACCAGCCGAACCAGAGGAGGCCGGCGCCGAGCATCACGAAGGGCAGGTTGTGCGGACGGAACGGGGTGCCCGGCCATCCCTTGCGCTTGCCGAGGATGATCGCGAGGACGAGGCCGGCGGCGCCGGCGTTGATGTGGACGGCGGTACCACCCGCGAAGTCGACCGCGGCGAGCTTGTTGGCGATCCAGCCACCGGTCTCGGCGGTGACGCCGTCGAAGGCGAAGACCCAGTGCGCCACGGGGAAGTACACGACCGTCGCCCAGAGGCCGGCGAACAGCAGCCAGGAACCGAAGCGCAGGCGATCCGCCACGGCACCCGAGATGAGGGCCACGGTGATGATCGCGAACATGGCCTGGAACGCGACGAAGACCGTCGCGGGGATGGTGCCGACGAGCGGGATCGCGGAATCGGCGATCACCGAACCGGCATCGTCGGTCTCGGCGAGGTACGACCCGCCGATCAGTCCTTTGAGCCCGAAGTACTGGAACGGATCACCGACAAGGTTTCCCTTGTCCTCACCGAAGGCCATGGAGTAGCCGTAGAGAACCCACAGGATGCCGACGACACCCATCGCGCTGATGCTCATCATGAGCATGTTCAGCACGCTCTTGGCCCGCACCATGCCGCCGTAGAAGAACGCAAGACCCGGAGTCATGAGCAACACGAGCGCGGCGCTGGTCAGCATCCACGCTGTGTCCCCGGTGTCCGGTGCACCGATAGTGGGGAAATCCACCTTGAGCCTCCTCCTTCTCTGCCCAGCCGGTAGCGGCTGACGACCTGAGAAGAAGGGTGCTCAGTTGGTGTTTCGGCTGTGCCACTGCACTGTTTCGCGCGCGTGAACGCATCGGCCTATTTTGTTGCGTGCAGGTTTCGCCAGGCGATTTGCGGTCGGTTTCAGCCCGCCTGAGCGGTCCGGGAGCCCGAGACGACCCGGATCGCTGCGTCAGCCGAGCAACGCGTCGACGAAGGCACCCGGCTCGAACGGCGCCAGATCGTCGGCGCCCTCACCGAGTCCGACGAGCTTCACGGGAACCCCGAGTTCGTGCTGAACCTGGAACACGATGCCGCCTTTGGCGGTGCCGTCGAGCTTGGTGAGCACCACACCGGTGATGTCGACGACCTCGGCGAACACCCGCGCCTGCGCGAGGCCGTTCTGGCCGATGGTCGCGTCCAGGACGAGGAGGACGTCGTCCACCGACGCCTTCTTCTCGATGACCCGCTTCACCTTGCCCAGCTCGTCCATCAATCCGGTCTTCGTGTGGAGCCGGCCGGCCGTGTCGATCAGCACGACGTCGACGCCGTTGTCGATTCCCTTGGCCACGGCATCGAACGCAACGGCCGCCGGATCTGCGGCTTCCTTCCCGCGCACCACCTCGGCGCCCACCCGCTCGGCCCACGTCTGCAGCTGGTCCGCGGCGGCAGCACGGAACGTGTCGGCGGCACCGAGCAGGACACGCCTGCCGTCGGCCACGAGAACACGCGCGAGCTTGCCGGTGGTCGTCGTCTTGCCGGTGCCGTTCACACCGACGACCAGCAGGACCGCCGGGTGGTCGTCGTGCGGCAGGGCACGGATCGAGCGATCGAGTTCCGGCCGGAGTTCGGCGACCAGGACTTCGCGGAGGAGCGCACGGGCATCGGCCTCGGTGCGGACGCTGCGCGACGCCATCTGCTCACGCAGCGAGGTGACGATCTTCGTGGTGGTCGCCGAGCCGAGGTCGGCGATGAGGAGCGTGTCCTCCACCTCTTCCCAGGAGTCCTCGTCGAGATCGCCGCCGCCGAGCAGTCCGAGCAGGCTCTTGCCCACGGCGGACTGGGAACGGGACAACCGCCCACGCAGACGGTCGAGCCGCCCCTCCGTGGGAGCGATGACGTCGAGCACCGGCGCGGCGGGGGCCGGTGCGGCTTCGGCTTCGGGTTCGGGCGCGGGCGCGACCTCGGGTTCCGGTTCGACCTCGGGTGCGACGACCGGTTCGTACGTGACCGGCTCCGGCGGGACCGTCGGCTTCTCCGGGGCCTTCTCCGGCTCGGGCGCCTTCTCCGGTGCCGGGGGTGCGACGACCTCGGGTTCGGGTACGACGATCTCGGGTTCGGGCACCGGCTTCGGCAGAACCGGCTCGGGCGCAGGCGGACGTGGCGGCGCCGTCGCCGTCGACCCCTGGCTGAAGTTGAACCCGCCGTCCGCGCGGTAACTGCCCGAACGGTCCTTCTCCGCCGTGGTGACCTGCGGGGTGTCCGGCGCCTTCAGGGAGATTCGGCGACGCCGATACAGCAGGGACCCGACGACGAGAACGACGAGAAGTACGGCCAGTGCGGCCGCGATGGCAATCCAAGCTCCGGTAGTCACGCCGCCCATTGTTTCAGGCTCCGGATTTCGTTGCTCACTGCCTTCCCACGCGCACAGTCCCGGCTCGGACCGGAATCAGGCGTCCGCGGCCGCCATGTCCTGGCCACGGAGCCGCTGGGAGATGACGGTGGTGATGCCGTCGCCGCGCATGCTGACGCCGTAGAGCGCGTCGGCCACCTCCATCGTCGGCTTCTGGTGGGTGATGACGATCAGCTGCGACTTCTCCCGCAACTGCTCGAACAATCCGATCAGACGACGCAGGTTCGTGTCGTCCAGTGCGGCCTCCACCTCGTCCATCACATAGAAGGGGGACGGCCTGGCCCGGAAGATCGCCACGAGCATCGCCACCGCCGTCAGCGACTTCTCGCCACCGGACAGCAACGACAGCCGTTTGACCTTCTTGCCGGGCGGCCGGGCCTCCACCTCGATGCCGGTGGTCAGCATGTCCGACGGGTCGGTGAGCACCAACCTGCCTTCACCGCCGGGGAACAGTTTCGCGAACACCTGCACGAATTCGCGTTCGACGTCCGAGTAGGCCTCGGTGAATACCTGCAGGATACGGGCATCGACGTCGGCCACGACCCCGAGGAGATCCTTGCGGGCGGTCTTCACGTCCTCGAGCTGTGTCGAGAGGAAGTTGTAGCGCTCCTCGAGCGCGGCGAACTCCTCGAGTGCCAGCGGGTTGACCTTGCCGAGCGTCGCCAGGTCCTTCTCGGCACGTTTCGCGCGACGCTCCTGTGTGGCGCGGTCGTACGGAATCGGTGCGGGCATCGTGACCTGCTCGCCGCGCTCCTTCGCCTGCTCGTACTCCTCCATCTCGAGTGCGGACGGCGGCAGCGCGACGTCGGGGCCGTATTCGGCGATCAGATCGTCCAGGCCGATGCCGTGCTGTTCGAGGATCGCCTCCTCGAGTTGCTCGATGCGCAGCGCGGCCTGGGCGCGAGCCACCTCGTCGCGGTGCACGGTGTCGGTGAGCGACGCCAGCTGTCCGCTCAGCTGACGCACCCTTTCCTTCACCTGTTCGAGTTGGGTGGTCCGCTCGGTGCGGGCCCGCGCGAGTTCGTCGCGGTGCGCCATCGCGGCGTCGACGACGTCACCGAGGTGCTCGGCGACCCGCTGCCCGGACTCGGCGACCGCCGCCGCAACCGCGGCCGCGTTCTGGCGCGCCTTCATCGCACGTTCGGCCCGGGCACGCGCGTCGCGTTCCACCTGTGCGGCGCGGCGCAGGGAATCCGCCTTGCCGCGCACCGATTCGGCACGCTCCTCGGCCGTGCGCACCGACAGTCGGGCTTCCACCTCCACGGCACGCATTTCGGCCAGCGCCGCGGCCGCCATCTCACGATCGATGCTCGTCGTGTCGGATCCACCCGTGTCGGCGCCGGAGGACGACCCGTCCTGTTCCGCCAGGCGCAGCCGTTCCTCGAGTTCGGCGAGCGCGGTCAGCGTGTCCTCGCGACCGCTCTCGGCCTTGTCCCGCTGCGCCATGAGCCGATCGGATTCGGCGTGCGCGGCCCGCGCGGCCTGGCCGAGGCGGCCGAGGCGCTCGTAGATGGCGGACATCGCGGCGTCGGATTCGTTCAGCGCGGCCAGTGCCTGCTCGGCGTTCTCCTGACGGTCGGCCTGTTCCGCGACCGCGCCGGACAGTGCCGCGGACAGTTCCTCGGCGCGACGTTCGGCGCGGGCCAGATCCTGCACCGAGTTGTCGATGGCGGCCTGGACCTCGAGGGTGCTCGGCTGACGGTCCGAGCCGCCGCTCATCCAGCCCGTTCCGAGGAGATCTCCGTCTCGGGTGACGGCGCGCACGTCGGGCCTGCGCCGGACGGTCTCGACGGCGTCGTCGAGGGAATCGACCACGACCACTCCGCCCAGGAGCGCTGCGAGCCCGGTCCGCAGTTCGGCGGGGCAGTCGATGACGTCGACGGCCCACCGGGCGCCGGAGTCCAGGTGCCCGCCGTCACCTGCGACGTGATCGGTGCCGATGAACAGGGACGCCCGTCCGCTGTCCGTTTCCTTCAGCGCGCCGACGGCGCCGCGGGCGGCGTCGAGGGATTCGGCGACGACGGCGTCCGCGGCGGGGCCCATGGCCGCGGCGACAGCACCCTCGTATCCCTTCTCGACGGTGATGAGTCCACCGATCGGTCCCCGGATGCCGTGCTGCGCCCGATTCTCGACGAGCCAGCCGGCGCCGTCCTTGCGTTCGAGGCCCATCGACAGCGCGTCGATCCGGGCACGCAGGGATGCCACTTCCTGTCCGGCGGCGCGCTCCTCGGCCTGGAGTTCCGTGACGCGTTCGGTGATCAGGCGCAGTGCCTCGACGGCACGCTCGTGGTGGGAATCCAGTCCGAGCTCGCCGGCGTCGAGGTCACCGATCTCGTCCTGGACCACCTCGAATTCGGACTGTGCCGCGTCGCCGCGCTGCCGGGCCTCTTCGATTGCGACGGTCAGCCGGGACACTTCGGCGTCGACGGAGTCGGCGCGGGTGCGCAGCGTGTCGACCTGCCCGGACAACCGGGCCAGGCCTTCACGGCGGTCGGCGATCGCCCGGACCGCCGCCATGTGAGCGCGTTCGGCCTCGGCGGCGGTCTCCTCCCCCAGTGTCAGCTGCTCCTTGGCCGCGTCCAGCGCCGCGCGCGCCATCTCGACGGCTTCGACGAGCTCCATTTCCTCCGCGGCGATCCGGTCGGCGCGGGCCTCCATCTCGTCCGGATCCTGACCGCGGTTCGCGGAGGGCTCGGAGTCGAGGTGGCGCGCCCGTTCGCGGGCGATGCGGATGGTCGCGTTGACGCGCTCCGCGAGTGCCGACAGCTGGAACCACGTCTGCGCGGCCGCTTCCGCACCCGGTGTGAGCCTCGACAGTTCCTGTTCGTGCCGTCCCAGCTCCAGATTGGCCTCGTCGAGCGCCTCGGTGACCTGGTCGTGCTGCTCACGCGCGACCTTCTCGTCCTGAGCCTGGTTGGCCAGCTCCTCGCGCCGCGTGACCAGGTCGTCCGCGGCGAGCCGCAGCTTCGCGTCGCGGAGGTCGGCCTGCACGGTCTGGGCGCGGCGCGCCACCTCGGCCTGCCTGCCGAGCGGTTTGAGCTGGCGCCGCAGTTCCGCCGTGAGGTCGTTCAGGCGCGCCAGATTGGCCTGCATGGCGTCGAGTTTGCGGACCGCTTTTTCCTTGCGCTTGCGGTGCTTGAGAACGCCGGCTGCTTCCTCGATGAATGCGCGCCGATCCTCCGGTCGGGATTCGAGGATGGCGGCGAGGCGGCCCTGACCGACGATCACGTGCATCTCCCGGCCGATGCCGGAGTCGCTGAGCAGTTCCTGCACGTCCATGAGCCGGCACGAGCTGCCGTTGATCTCGTATTCTCCGGCGCCGTCGCGGAACATGCGCCGGGTGATCGACACCTCGGAGTAGTCGATCGGCAGGGCGCCGTCGGAGTTGTCGATGGTCAGCGTGACCTCGGCGCGCCCGAGGGGCGCCCGCCCGGCGGTGCCGGCGAAGATGACGTCTTCCATCTTGCCGCCGCGCAGTGCCTTCGCCCCCTGCTCGCCCATCACCCAGGTGAGCGCGTCGACGACGTTGGATTTACCCGACCCGTTGGGCCCTACGACACAGGTGATTCCCGGCTCGAATCGCAGAGTCGTTGCGGACGCAAAGGATTTGAATCCCTTCAGCGTCAGACTCTTCAGATGCATGACGGAGAACTTTACCTGCGGTTCACCGTTCCACGAACCCGGTGAGGTCGCCGCGGGCGGAATCCCATTGCTCCACGACGAGATCCACCGCGCCCGGTGTGTCTCCCGACCGCAGCAGCGTCAGCAGGGTTTCCAGCTTGTCCCGAGGCCCCTCGGCGATGACGAGCACGCGGCCGTCCTTCTGGTTGGCCGCGTATCCGACGAGGCCGAGTTCCAGCGCGCGGGCGCGGGTCCACCACCGGAATCCCACACCCTGCACGAATCCGTGCACCCACGCGGTCATTCTCTCCATGTCCGTCACGACCGTTCGAGCTTGTAGATCTTCCCGGTGAAGCTGGTGGCATAGAGCGCGTCAGGATCCCAGCCCGGTCCGGCGCCGAACCGCACCGAGGACACGAGCGGCAGTCCGGACGCCAGGGCGCAGCTCTCCCCCGTCGTGGGATCGACCCGCACCACCTTGCCGCCGCCGTTGTAGGCGACGTAGACGATGCCGTCCGGTCCGGCGGTGAGGTCGTCGGCCGCGTTGAGGGGCCCGGAGCCGGGCAGCGCGACGGAGACAACGGGTCCGCCGAGGTCGTCTTCGCGGAGGATGCGCAGCGTGGTGGTCGTGTCGAACGTCGTCACCGTGTAGACGTTGCCGTCGTGCGCGGAGAGACCGTCGACGGTGCCGAGATCGGTGCGGACGACCTCCGGTGTGTGGGGATCCGCCGCGGGGACGCGCGTCAGTCCCGCCCCGGAGCCCAGATTCCGGGTGGTGAGGATGTCTCCGTTGCCCAGCCGGACCAGCCCGTTCGGCATGACCAGTCCCTCGGCCACGGTGCGTGTGTCACCCGTGTCGAGGTTCACGACGTCGACCGTGCCGCTCGCCGAGCCGGTGACCCCGGCGGCGAAGGAGTTCCCCGTGGCGAAGTACGCGTCGGCGCCGTCCACGGCGATTCCACCGGGCGACTCGACCTCGGGCACGACCGGGGTGACAGTGCCGTCGGGGGCGACCCCGTCGAGGGCTCCGCCGCCCACCAGGCCTGTCCGCGACACCAGCATGGTGCCCGCGCCGTCGAAGGCCAGGTTCTCGAGAACACCCGCCCCGGACGTCACCTCCGACACCGACCACGGGGTGCACGCACCGCCGGAGGGCGAGAACGCGGGCCCGGCGGCCGCGGGTGCGACCACGAGCAGACCCGCGCAGAGCGCCGTCCCGCCCGCGAGTGCGGCCAGCTCACGACGCATCATGCTTCCCTCTGGACGGTCAACGTCACTTTCGTCCCGGCCTTCAGCGTCCGCCCGACCGTGCAGACCTTGTCGACCGACCGTTCCACGAGCGCCACCAGACGCTCCTGCGCGTCGGCGTCGAGCTCGCTGAGGTCCAGCTCCAGCACCTCGTCCAGCTGCGGGTACACCTCCTTCTCCCGGTCGGCGGCACCGGACACCCGGATGGTGGCGTCGTAGTTGTCGCCCAGTCGCCGCGACAGCGGGAAGTCCGAGCTCATTCCACTGCACGCGGCGAGTGCGATCTTCAGGAGTTCCCCGGGGGTGAACACGCCCTCCACGCCCTCGGAGCCGATCAGGACCTCGGCGCCGCGCGAGCTGCGGCCCGTGTATCGCCGGGTGCCCGTCCGCTCGACCCACAGTGAGGTGGGCGCCGTCGTGTCGGAAGTCTGTTCTGCCATGGGTCAATCCTGCCATCGATCGACGCAACGCCAGGTAGGTGGGTGGGCGGCAGTGGTTTCCACACAATTGTGAACGAGGATTCTCAGCAGAGGGAACCGGTGGGCCGTAGGGTGAACCGACCAATGACGCCGAGACGTAGCGGGGAATGCAGATGGGCCAGATCGGTAGTGCGGGAGAGCGCGGGCTTCAGTCCGAGTACGGCACCGAGGATCGTGCCGCCAAGTTCTACTCGGATCAGATGCTGGACCATCTCAATCCGACGATGATCGAGTTCGTCGGCCGCCAGGAGATCGCCTTCATCGCCACCGCCGACGCGTCCGGCGAATGCGACAACAGTCTGCGCGCCGGGACACCGGGATTCATGCACGTCATCGACTCGAAGACCCTCGCGTATCCGGAGTACCGCGGCAACGGCGTCATGGCGAGCCTCGGCAACATCCGGGAAAACCCGCACGTCGGAATCATTCTCGTGGACTTCGTGCAGGACCTCATCGGACTGCACGTGAACGGCTCGGCCCGGATCGTCGAAGACCCGGTCCTGCGCTCCGAGATCGCAGATCTGCCTGCGGACCACACGAACGGCCGGATCCCGGAACGCTGGGTGGTCGTGGACGTCGAGGAGGCATACATCCACTGTCGCAAGCACATTCCGAGAATGGCACCGGTCCCCCGCCACCGCGAGTGGGGCACCGACGACGTGAAACGCAAGGGCGGCGACTACTTCGACGCCAAGGCGACACCGCGCCACGACACCGACGGTCAGCTCTCCGAGGAGCCCGCGACCGCCGAACTCACACAGACGATTTCGCCGGGCTTCTCCGTGGTGCCGGCTGGCACTTCGGGCAACTGAACGACGAGCGGTTCATGAATTTCTCTCGCCTGATCGCGGTGCCGCACCGCGGGCACGGGCGATCCTCCTGACCGTAGGCGGACAGCGAACGGTCGAAATAGCCCGACTCGCCGTTGACGTTCACGTAGAGCGCGTCGAAGGACGTGCCGCCCTGGGTGAGTGCCTCACGCATGACCTCCTGGGCGGCCGTGAGCACTTCACGGACCTTGGGACCACTCAGCCTGTCGGTGAGCCGATTTCCGTGGATCTGTGCGCGCCACAGCGCCTCGTCCGCATAGATGTTGCCGATGCCGGAGACGACGGTCTGGTCCAGAAGCGCACGTTTGATCTCGGTGTGCTTGCCGCGCACGACCTTGACGGTGGCTGCGAGGTCGAAACGCGGATCCAGTGGGTCACGGGCGATGTGCGCCACCGAGTCCGGCACGAGCGAGCCGTCGACGTCGACGAGCGGCGCCAGCGCCCAGCCCCCGAACGTCCGCTGGTCGACGAACCGGAGGTCGAGACCGGAATCGAGCCGGGCCCGGATCCGCAAATGCTTCTCGGTCGGCAATTCCGGTGGCTGCACGAGCATTTGACCACTCATGCCGAGATGCACCACGAGAGCGACCGTGCTGGGTTCGAGGACCAGCCACAGATACTTTCCACGACGGTCGGCGCTCGCGATACGTTCGCCGGTGAGCTGTCCGGCGAGGTCGGCGGCGCCGGGCAGATGACGCCTGATCGCACGTGGGTGCAGGATGTCGACGGAATCGATCGACGCCCCCACGATGTGGCGTTCGAGTCCGCGCCGGACCACCTCGACTTCGGGTAGTTCAGGCACTGACGTCGTCGGCCGCTACGTCGGGGCCTGCGTCGGACAACGCATTCCACGCCGTGCTCGCAGCCTTCTGCTCGGCCTCTTTCTTGGAGCGGCCGATACCGACGCCGAGGGGCTTGCCGCCGACGATCACGGTGGCGGTGAATTCCTTGTCGTGGTCCGGGCCGGTCGCGGTGATCTCGTACGCCGGGACACCGACGCCACGCTCCGCCGTCAACTCCTGCAGACTCGTCTTCCAGTCCAGACCCGCGCCGAGGCGAGGGGCTCGCTGGAGAAGGTCGCTGAAGAGGTCGAGTACGACGCGTCGCGCCGTGTCGATGCCGTGCTCGAGGTGGATGGCGCCGAGAATCGACTCCATGCCGTCCGCCAGGATGCTCGGCTTGTCACGGCCACCGGTCATCTCCTCGCCCTTACCGAGCAGAAGATGGGCACCGAGGCCGCCCTCACCGAGTGTGCGGGCCACCTCCGCGAGCGCGTGCATGTTGACGATGCTCGCCCGGATCTTCGCGAGGTCGCCCTCGGACTTGTCCGGATGCGCAAGGTACAGCTTCTCGGTGACGGTGACTCCGAGCACGGAGTCACCGAGGAATTCGAGACGCTCGTTCGTGGGCAGACCACCGTTCTCGTACGCATACGAGCGGTGCGTCAACGCCAGGGTGAGCAGTGCAGGCTCGATTTCTACGCCGAGGGCGGCGAGGAGGGAAGCATGATCCTCCTCGCCGCCGGCGGGTGTATTACTGATGTCGCTCGTCACAACGCCTCTCCGCGGAGAACTAGACGGCGGCAGTGACCTGGCGGCCCTTGTATGTGCCACACGACGGGCACGCGACGTGGGGCAGCGTCTTCTCGCCGCAGCCACGGTTGGGGCAGGTGACGAGGGTAGGCACAGTGGTCTTCCACTGGCTGCGACGCGACCTCGTGTTGGATCGCGACATTCTGCGCTTGGGGACAGCCACTTCTACTTCTCCTCGGCTTCGGTGTTCACAAGATTCTTGCTGGGTTCTGATTCCACGCCAAATTTGGCTGCAAGACCAGCCCAGCGAGGATCAAGTATGTCATGCCCATGGCCAGATTCGGCAATCGCCAGGCGAACGCCACATTCTGGGCACAATCCTTGGCAGTCGTCACTGCAGAGCGGCTGCAACGGCAGTGCGAGGCCGACGGCGTCGATCACGACGGGTTCGAGGTCGATCTCGTCGTCGACGACGTGATAGACCTCCCCCTCCTCCGTGGTCTCTTCCGTGGCACTGTCCGGGTAAGCGAACAGCTCCGTGAGAGTCAGGTCCACCGTGTCCGAGAACGGCTCGAGACATCTCGAGCACTCCCCCACGGTGTCGGCTCGCAACGAACCGGTGACCAGAACCCCCTCGGATACGGCCTGCAACCGGAGATCGAGATCGATCTCCGATCCTTCCTCGATGGCGATCAGGTCGAGACCGATGCGCTGTGGCGCCGTCACCACCCGTTCCACGGTGCGCATCGAACCGGGACGACGGCCGAGTTTGACCGTGTCCAGCACGAAGTCCGCGTCCCGTCGGGAACGCGATGAGCTGTGGCGATGGGATGACAACAAACTTCACTTTCGAGAAAAGGGAAACGACAAAGGGCAACCACTCCACGATACGCAATCTGCGCGGTGGAGCCAAATTCGGTCGAGGGCGCCGGCCGGGCGGTGGCTCAGCGGCGACGCTCGGCCCGGCGGTCGTCGACGTCGTAGTCCGAGGCGTAATCGGGGACACCTGAACCGGTCCGCAACTGCTGACGTCCCCGGCCCACGGACCGGACGGTGCCGTTCAGGAAGTCCTCGAATTCCGCGAGCTTCGTGTCGACGTACAGATCGCAGTCCGAGCGGAGACGATCCGATTCGGCGTGCGCGGAGTCGATCACCCGGGCCGACTCGGCGTGCGCCGCCTGGACGACCTCCGTCTGCGAGACGAGGCGCGCCTGCTCGGCCGTGCCCTCCGCGACGGACCTCTCGTAGGACGCCTTGCCCGACTCGATCATCCGATCGGCTTCGGACCGCGCACGACCCGTCAGTGCGTCGTATTCGCGCTGGCCTTCCGCGACGGACGACTCGGCCTCGGCGCGCGCGTCGGTGACCAATTGCTCGGCGTGCGCGCGGGCCTCGGCGACCATCCGGTCGGCCTGCGCCTTCGCGTCCGCCAGAATGCGGTCGGCGTCGTCTCGCGCGTTCTCGATGGTGGAGTTCGCCTCGGCGTTGGCGCTGGAGATGGTCTTCTCCGCGTTGGACCGCGCGTCCCCCACCAGTTTGTCCTTGTGGTCCAGGACGTCCTGGGCGTCGTCGAGTTCACCGGGAATGGCATCGCGCACGTCGTCGAGCAGTTCGAGGACGTCGCCGCGCGGAACCACGCAGCCGGCGGTCATCGGTACGCCGCGTGCCTCTTCGACAATTGCGACAAGTTCGTCGAGCGCCTCGAATACCCGGTACACAAGCAACCCCAATCATCCATGACCCTCAGCAGGTCGGCGCAGCCTTCTTCGTGCAAGTCTGCCCGACCGGACGCCGCGGGTGTGTCGTGGCAGCCGGTGTGTCGGGTATCAGCTGCTCTCGGCGGCGCGCTCGGCGATCCTTGCGAGAAGACGGGCGTGCACCTTCTCGGGCAGCATGTCGGAGACGTCGCCGCCGAACGTGGCCACTTCCTTCACGAGCGAACTCGACAGGTAGCTGTAGGTGGGGTTGGTCGGGATGAAGAGGGTGTCGACGCCACTGAGCTTCTGGTTCATCTGCGCCATCTGCAGCTCGTAGTCGAAGTCGTTGGCGCCGCGCAGGCCCTTGACGATCGCTGTGATCCCTTGCTGCTTGGCGTAATCCACGAGCAGGCCGTGCCACGAGGACACCCGCACGTTGGGCAGCTCACTGGTCGAGTCTTCGAGCATCTCGATGCGCTCCTCGACGGTGAACAGGCCACGCTTGCTCTTGTTGACCATGACCGTCACGATGACCTCGTCGAACTGCGCGGCAGCTCTGCCGATCACGTCAAGGTGGCCATTGGTCACGGGGTCGAAGGATCCGGGGCAGACAGCGCCAGTCATGAGTCCAGACCGTAGCAGGTCGCCAATTCGATTCTCGCCTCGCCGTACTTCTTCGCTTTGACGGGCGCGAAGCCCTCGGGCCACGCCGTGTCGGGTGACCTCGACGACCTCTCGAGCACCACGATCGAACCGTCGCCGACCCAGCCGTTGACCCGGAGGTGGCCGAGCACCGTCTGTACCGCCTCGTCGTCGACGGCGTACGGCGGATCCGCCATCACCAGGTCGTACGGCCGGTCGGCGGTGCCCGCGAGCACCGCGGCCACCGGAGCCCCGCGCACTTCCGCGCCCGGCAGACCGACCGTCGTCACGTTGTGCTTGATGATGCCCGCCGCTTTCGAGTCGGACTCGACGAGGACGACGCGGTCCGCACCCCGGGAGAGCGCCTCCAGGCCGAGCGCCCCCGACCCCGCGTAGAGGTCGAGGACGGACGCGCCTTCGAGGTCCATCCGGCTGTGCAGTGCGCTGAACAATGCCTCGCGGACCCGGTCCGAGGTGGGGCGGGTCCCGCTCGGCGGGACCCGCAGGCGTCGACCGCCCGCGAGTCCCGCGATGATCCGAGTCACTCGCTCGCGGACTCCCCTGTCGACACGACGGCGAGGAGGTCGCCGCCCTCCACCTGCTGGACCGATCCGATGGCCAGCCGGGAGACCGTGCCACTTCGCGGGGCGGTGATGGCCGCTTCCATCTTCATGGCCTCGATGGTCGCGATCGTGTCGCCGGCGGCGATGTGCTGACCCTCGGTCACGGCGAGGGTCACCACACCGGCGAACGGCGCCGGCACGTGGCCGGGGTTGTTCTTGTCGGCCTTCTCCGCGGCCGGGAGCTCACTGGAGATGGACCGGTCACGCACCGACACCGGACGCAGCTGCCCGTTGAGGATGCACATGACGGTGCGGTATCCCCGCTCGTCGGGTTCGGAGATGGCCTCGAGCCCGATGATCAGCTCGACACCCTGTGCGAGGCGGACCCGGTGCTCGTCGCCGCGGCGCAGGCCGTAGAAGAACTGGTTCGCCGAGAGCTGCGACGTGTCGCCGTACTTGTCCCGGTGCTCGAGGAATTCCTTCGTCGGGCCGGGGAACAGCAACCGGTTGAGCGTCGCCCGTCGTTCCGCGGACGTGCCGGAGAGTGCCTTCTCGTCGTCCGCGGACAGAGCCACCTCGGGCTTGGCGGCTCCGCGACCTTCGAGGGCCCGGGTGCGGAACGGTTCGGGCCAGCCGCCGGGCGGGGTGCCCAGTTCGCCGCGCAGGAACCCGACCACCGAATCGGGGATGTCGAACTTCGCCGGGTTCTCCTTGAATTCCTCGGTGGACGCTCCGGATCCGACGAGGTGCAGGGCGAGGTCGCCGACCACCTTCGACGACGGGGTGACCTTGACCAGGCGGCCGAGCATCCGGTCGGCGGCCGCGTACTTGGCCTCGACCTCCTCGAACTTGTCACCGAGACCGAGCGCCACGGCCTGGGTGCGCAGGTTCGACAGCTGACCGCCGGGGATCTCGTGCGTGTAGACACGTCCGGTCGGGGCAGGCAGCCCGGACTCGAACGGCTTGTACACCTTGCGCAGCGCCTCCCAGTACGGCTCGAGGTCGCACACGGCCTGCAGGTCCAGGCCGGTGTCGTGCTCGGAGTGCGCGGCCGCGGCCACGATCGCCGACAACGCAGGCTGGCTGGTGGTGCCCGCCATCGCGGCCGAGGCACCGTCGACCGCATCCGCGCCTGCCTGCCATGCGGCCAGGTACGTCGCGAGCTGACCACCCGGGGTGTCGTGGGTGTGCACGTGCACGGGCAGGTCGAAGTTCTTGCGTAGCGCCGTCACCAGGGTGGTGGCGGCGGGGGCGCGGAGCAGTCCGGCCATGTCCTTGATCGCGATGATGTGCGCACCGGCCTCGACGATCTCCTCCGCCAGGCGCAGGTAGTAGTCGAGGGTGTACAGCTTCTCGTTCGGGTTCGACAGGTCGCCGGTGTAGGACAGGGCGACCTCGGCGAGTGCGGTGCCGGTCTCGCGGACGGCGTCGATGGCCGGCCGCATCTGGTCGACGTTGTTGAGGGCGTCGAAGATGCGGAAGATGTCGATGCCGCTGTTGGTGGCCTCCTCGACGAACGCCCGCGTCACCTTCTCCGGGTACGGGGTGTAGCCGACGGTGTTCCGTCCGCGCAGCAGCATCTGCAAACAGATGTTCGGCACGGCCTCGCGCAGAGCGGCCAGCCGGTACCAGGGGTCCTCGTGCAGGAACCGCAGCGCCACGTCGTAGGTCGCACCGCCCCACGCCTCAATGGACAGCAGCTCGGGGGTCAGCCGGGCGACGTGCCCGGCGACGTCGAGCAGACCGCTGGTCCGCACGCGGGTCGCGAGGAGTGACTGGTGTGCGTCACGGAACGTGGTCTCGGTGACGGCGAGGGCCTTCTGCTCCCGCAGCGCCTTGGCGAATCCCTCCGGCCCGAGGGCGAGCAGCTTCTGACGGCTGCCGTCCGGCGGCGGGGTGGACAGGTCGATCTGGGGCAGCTTGTCGCGCGGGTACACCGCCGACGGCCGCTCGCCGTGCGGCTTGTTGACCGTCACGTCGGCGAGGTAGGTGAGGATCTTGGTGCCACGGTCGGCGGAGCTGCGCAGCGTGAGCAGCTGGGGGCGCTCCTCGATGAAGGACGTGGTGACCCGGCCGGCCTTGAAATCGGGGTCGTCGAGCACCGCCTGCAGGAACGGGATGTTCGTCGACACACCGCGGATGCGGAACTCGGTGACCGCGCGGCGGGCCCGGGCGACGGCGGTTTCGAAGTCGCGGCCGCGGCAGGTGAGCTTGACGAGCATCGAATCGAAGTACGCGGAGACCTCTGCCCCGACCGACGTTCCGCCGTCGAGGCGGATACCGGCACCACCCGGGGTGCGGTAGCCGGTGATCCGACCGGTGTCCGGGCGGAATCCGTTGGCGGGGTCCTCGGTGGTGATGCGGCACTGCAGCGCCGCGCCGCGCAGCGTGATCTTGTCCTGGCTCAGGCCCAGGTCCGCGAGGGTCTCCCCCGACGCGATCCGCAGCTGCGACTGCACGAGGTCGACGTCCGTGACCTCTTCGGTGACGGTGTGCTCGACCTGGATGCGAGGGTTCATCTCGATGAAGACGTGGTTGCCGCGGGTGTCGAGGAGGAATTCGACGGTGCCCGCACAGGAGTAGTTGATCTCCTTCGCGAACGCCACCGCGTCCGCGCAGATCTTCGCCCGCAGCTCTTCCGAGAGGTTCGGGGCAGGCGCGAGCTCGATCACCTTCTGGTGGCGGCGCTGCAGCGAGCAGTCCCGCTCGAACAGGTGGATGACGTTGCCCTGACCGTCGGCCAGGATCTGGACCTCGATGTGACGCGGGTCGACGACGGCCTGTTCGAGGAATACCGTCGGGTCGCCGAAGGCCGACTCGGCCTCACGGGCGGCGGCCTCGATGGACTCCTTGAGCTGAGCCCGCTCGGCGACGCGGCGCATGCCGCGGCCACCGCCGCCGGCAACGGCCTTCACGAACAGCGGGAACTGCATGGTCTCGGCCGCGGCCAGCAGCTCGTCCACATCGGCGGACGGCTCCGACGACGCCAGCACCGGCAGACCGGCGGCCTTCGCCGCGGCGATCGCACGCGCCTTGTTGCCGGTGAGCTCGAGCACCTCGGCGGAGGGACCCACGAACGTGATGCCCGCCTCGGCGCACGCGGCGGCGAGATCCGGGTTCTCGGAAAGGAAGCCGTAGCCGGGGTAGATGGCGTCGGCGCCTGCCTGCTTGGCCGCGGAGACGATCTCGTCGACGGAGAGGTACGCCCGAACCGGGTGTCCCTCCTCGCCGATCTGATAACTCTCATCAGCCTTCAGACGGTGGATCGAGTTCCGATCCTCGTACGGGAACACCGCAACCGTTCCAGCACCTAGTTCGTAGGCGGCACGGAAAGCGCGGATCGCAATTTCGCCACGGTTGGCGACCAGGACTTTGGAGAACATTGGAGCAAACTACCCCGCCGCGGACGGCCGCGGAGAAGTGGCATCCCACATTTCAGGATCCTACACAAACTTCACAAAGACCCCCCTGACGTGTGCGAATTCTGCAACAGACCCGAAACAGACGAGCGAAGATTTACGTGAAGCGAAGTAAGTTCTCACGTTTTCTCCAGATACTCGATGCGGTCCGCGTCGAGCGCCGAGGTCACCATCGCCGACAGCCCGGGATGGTTTTCGAGGCGCGGATCGTCCGCGATGACCGAACGCGCGAACTCGGACGCCGCAGCGATGACGTCCTCGTGGCCGAGCAGCGACAACAGCCGCAACGTGGACGTCGTTCCCGACTGCGCCGCACCGAGAATGTCGCCCTCGCGGCGGGTGGCGAGGTCGAGTTGCGCAAGTTCGAAACCGTCGTTGGTCGACGCCACGTTCGACAATCGCTCGTAGGCGGGACCGCCCGGATTCATCTCGGTGACGAGAATGCACAGGCCCTGGTGTTTGCCACGGCCGACGCGTCCGCGCAGCTGGTGGAGCTGACTCACACCGAAACGGTCCGCGTCGACGATCACCATGATCGTCGCGTTCGGGACGTCGACGCCGACCTCGACGACCGTGGTGCACACCAGGACGTCGATGTCGCCGGCCGTGAAGTCGCGCATCACCGCGTCCTTCTCGTCCGCGGGAAGCCGGCCGTGCAGCAGACCCACCCGCAGGTCCGGCATGATGCTGCCACTCAACTCCTCGTACACCTCGACGGCAGACTTCGTCTCGGGTGCCTTCTCGTCGAACGCGTCCTCGCCGTCGCCCTTCTCGCCGTCGCCGATGCGCGAGCACACGACGTACGCCTGCCTCCCCTCGGCCACGTCCTCGCGGATCCGTTCCCACGCGCGCGCGACCCACTGCGGCTTCTGGGACGCGGGTACCACACTGCTCTTGATCGGCGACCTGCCCTTCGGCAGCTGCCGCAGCGTCGACACCTCCAGATCGCCGAGCACCGTCATCGCGATGGTGCGGGGAATCGGCGTCGCCGTCATCACCAGCAGGTGCGGGCTCAGACCCTCCCGCGCCCGCGACCGCAGCCGATCGCGCTGCTCGACACCGAACCGGTGCTGCTCGTCGACCACCACCATCCCGAGGTTGAAGAACTCGACGTTGTCCTGGATGAGGGCGTGGGTGCCGATGACGATCCCGGCGTCGCCGGTGATCGCCTCGTTCAGAGCCGTGCGTTTGGCGGCGACCGGCATCGACCCCGTCAGCAGCGCCACCCGTGTGGCCTTCTCGTGCGCCCCGAGTTCCCCGGCGGTCGCGAGGGAGCCGAGCATCGCCCGCAGCGACCGGGCGTGCTGCGTCGCGAGCACCTCGGTCGGGGCGAGCAGGGCGCACTGGTAGCCGGCGTCGACCACCTGGAGCATGGCGCGCAGGGCCACGATCGTCTTACCGGAACCCACCTCCCCCTGCAGCAGCCTGCTCATCGGGTGCGGCTGCGCCAAATCGGCGGAGATCTCGTCGGCGACCGTGTGCTGACCCTCGGTGAGCTGGAAGGGAAGCATCTTCTCGAACACGTCGGCAATCCCGCCGGGCACCGGCAGGCACTCGGGCGCGACTCGCTCGGCGTTGTCGTGGCGGCGACGGGCGAGAACCAGCTGCAGCGCCGTCGCCTCGTCGAACCGGAGACGGTCGTGGGCGTTCTCCACGTCCTCACGCGTGTCGGGCAGGTGGACCGACCGGAGGGCTTCGTCGAGGCCGATCAGCTCGCGTTCGGCCCGGATGTTCTCCGGCAGGGGGTCGTCGACGTGATCGAGCTGGTCCAGGATCTGGCGGACACATTTCATGATCGTCCAGCTCTCGACGTCCCGGGTGGCCGGATAGAGCGGGATCAGCGCCCGGTCGAACACGGACATGTCGACCCCGGCACCGGCTTCCTGCGACGCCCGGGCGATTCCCGCGAGATCCCCGGCACCGCGGATCCGGCCGACGTTCACGACGGGGTCCTCGCTGCCGGCCCGCGGCTCGGGAAGGATGAGGTAGCTCGGGTGGGTGAGGCTCCACTTCTGGCGGAAGTACTTGACCGTTCCCGAGAACATCGCGCGCACACCGGGCTTGATCACGTGCTTGACCTTCTGCGGGCTGAAGAAGGTGACGTCCACGTTCTGGGTGTCGGTGGACAGGACCACCTTGAGCATGCTGCCCGGCCGGTTCTTCATCTTCACGACGGCCGCGGACGTGACCCGGGCGATGATCGTGATGTGCTCGCCCTCCGGCGGGTCCTTCTCCGCGAGCTCACGGCCCTGCGAGGCGTACCGGTGCGGGTAGTGCCGCAGCAGGTCCTCGACCGTGCGGATGTCGAACGCCTCCTCGAGCGCGTCGGCGGTCTTCTTTCCCAGCAGATGATCGAGCCGGTCGGACAATGTGGCCATCGAATTCCTCATTCCACCCCGAGTTGCAACAGATCTCCAGGTTGTCCACCGTGGTAGATCATCACCTCGACGCCGGGGTGCCGCTGCGAGATGTGATCGGCCAGTTCCGTGTCCAGCCCGTCCGGCGCCTCCGACCCCATCAGGAGCGTCACCAGTTCGCCACCCGCGCCGAGGACGAGGTCGACGAGTCGCCGTCCGGCCGCGACCGCGTCCGGTTCGATGACGATCACCTCGTGACCCATCAGTCCGATGCCGTCTCCCGGTTCGCACGTGCCCACATAGGTGAGGGCCCGTTCCCTGGCGATGCGCAGCGATCCCCAGCGGGTCGCTGCGGCGGCCTCCGACATCGCGAAGGCGTCGTCCACCGCCTCACGCTCGGGGTCGTGCACCGCCAGGGACGCGAGTCCCTGCACCATCGCGGACGTCGCGAGCAGCAGGACTTCGTGCCGGGCGTCCCTTGCCGCGGCACTGACCGCGACGAGTTCCTGGGCCGTCAGCGCACCGTTGGGGAGGACGAGCACCTCGGTGCGTCCCATCTGCCTGATGATGCCGAGGAGCTGGGCCCGGGTGACGGGGGCGTCGTCGCATCGGAGGACTGTCGCGCCTTCGCTGGCGAACAGTTCGGCGGCGCCGTCGCCGGCCACGACGGCGACGATTCCCCGCTCCCCCTGATCCGGCCGGGTCCGGACCGGGGGAAAGAGCAACCCCTGGTCCCGCGCATCCACGAGGAAGCTGCTGACCCGGATTCCGTGGATGCGTCCCGCCGACAGTCCGGCCTCCACTGCTGCGCCCGCGTCCGTGCAGTGCACGTGGACCGACCAGCCTCCGCCGCCGTCGCCGACGATCACGATCGAGTCCCCGAGGGCGTTCAGCGTGGTGCGCAACTCCGCGATGCGGTCCTCGTCGGACTCCGCGACCAGGTACATCACCTCGAAGTCCTGATCCGAACCCTCGTCGCATTCGGGTCCGGGTCCCGGATGCGCGTGCGGGCGCTGCGACGCGGGCGGCGCGGAAACAGGGACGAGCTCTGCGCGATGCGTGGACGGGGTGCGGCGCGGAACGTGGAGCGCGATCGGTGCGCGATCGGGCGGTGCCCCCGTCACCGCTGTGACGAGAGCGTCGAGGATCACGACGAGGCCGAGTCCTCCCGCATCGACGACGCCTGCGGTGCCGAGCACCTCGAGTTGCGACGGCGTCCTGGTGAGCGCGGACGCCGCCGCGTCCGCGGCTGCGCGGGCCGTGACTGCGATCGGCGCCTCGTCCGGAAACTCCGCCGCGGCGTCGGCGGCACAGCGCAACACGGTGACGATGGTCCCCTCCACGAGGTAGCTCACCGCGTCCGTCACCAGGTTGGTGGCCATCAGCAGCCCGGTCCGGACCGTCCTTGTGTCGACGGCGGGGGTGACGGCTGCTTCCGCAATCCCTCGCAGCACCTGGGACAAGATCACGCCGGAGTTCCCGCGCGCGCCGGCGACCGCGCCCCGAGCCAGGGCGATGGCCACCTGCCGGACGTCCTTGGTGCCGCTGCCCGCGTACTCGTCGATCGCACCCAGCGCCGCACGCATCGTGAACAGCAGATTGGTACCCGTGTCGGAGTCCGGGATCGGAAAGACGTTGAGGCTGTTGATCTCCTCGCACCGCTTTTCCAGACCCGCGACGGCGGTCCGCGCCCACGATTCGAGGACTCGCCCGTCCATCGGGAGCTCAGGGGCCACTGTCGTCCTCTCCGGCCAGGGAATGGGAAGGTGCCGTCAGACTAGTCGGGGGACGATGATCGGGCCCGCGGTCCGAGCCCTTCGGGACCGGGTTTGGCCAATCCGCACTCGAGCGGCTACTCTTGCACGGTTGCCTCGTACAGGGCGCGCTTGCTGTGCCCTGTCTCTACGAGGCCAGCAAATTTCACAGTTCACTATCTTGAAGGAGTTCGCGACTATGGCTGCCGTCTGCGACGTATGCGCCAAGGGGCCCGGCTTCGGTAAGTCGGTCTCGCACTCGCACCGGCGTACCAACCGTCGCTGGAACCCGAACATTCAGACTGTTCGTGCCGAGGTTGCCCCCGGAAACACCCGGAAGGTCAACGTCTGCACCTCCTGCCTGAAGGCTGGAAAGGTTGCTCGGGGCTGACCCGACGCTGCGTGCGATGTCACTGCGCCCCCGACACTTCGGTGTCGGGGGCGCAGTTTTTTGTGTCGCCACACCCGTCCGATTCGGCATCGTCGCAGCGCATCGGGGCACGTCGGGCACCGGCAGGGGCCCAACGTAAGGTGCAACGGTGACTTCTCTCGATGGACTCAGCAAAGTACAGCTCGAAGACGGCGTCCTGCGCATCACGATCGCGACGGCGGAGAACGGCACCTCACTGGACGGCGAGGGCATGGTGCAGGGTGCCCGGGCACTCGAAGCGGTCGGTGACCGAATCGGCAGCGTCCTTCTCGTCGGGGAGGGCCCGAACTTCTGTGCGGGCGGCAACGTCCACGCCTTCGCCTCCGCGCCGGTGCGAAGCGAATACGTCGCCGAGGTGGCGCGCGTGTTCCACGAATTCGTTCGTGCGCTCGACGCCGTGACCGTTCCGGTGATCGCCGGTGTTCACGGGTGGGCGGCGGGCGCCGGCATGAGCCTTGTCTGCCTCACGGACGTCGCCATCGGCGGCCCGGGGACCAAGCTGCGCCCGGCCTACCCGTCCATCGGCTTCACCCCGGACGGCGGCATGTCCTGGACCCTCCCGCGCATCGTCGGCGACGCCCGCGCGCGCGAGATCCTGATCACCGATGCCGTTCTCAGCGGCGACGAGGCCGTCCGCCTTGGCATCCTCAGCCGCCTCGTCGGCGACGACGTCGTCCAGGACGAGGCCCTTCGACTCGCCCGCACCCTCGCTGCCGGCCCGACGCCGTCCTACTCGGGGATCAAGACGCTCGTGCGCGCCTCCCGATATCGCTCGCTCGCCGAGCAACTCGACGCGGAGGCCGCGTCGATCGCCACCGCGGCCGACAGCCCGGTGGGACGCGAGGGCGTCGACGCCTTCGTCGAGAAACGGCGTGCCGATTTCTCGTCTGTGCAGTAGAGGAACGTGCCGCCTTCTCGTCTGTGCAGTAGGGGAATTCGCCGTTTACGGCAGCTGCCAGTTCACCGGTTCGGCGCCCAGGCCGTCGAGGAGTTCGTTCGCGCGGCTGAACGGCCGCGAACCGAAGAATCCGCGCGACGCGGACAGCGGTGAGGGGTGCGCCGATTCGATCGTCGGCACGTCGCCGAGCATCGGTTTCAACGTGGACGCGTCCCGGCCCCACAGAATTGCGACGAGGGCTTCGGGGCGCGCCACGAGAGCGCGAATGGCCTGCTCGGTCACCGCCTCCCAGCCCTTCTTCCGGTGCGACGCCGGGAGTCCGGGCTGCACGGTGAGGACCCTGTTCAGCAGAAGCACTCCCTGACGTGACCACGGGGTGAGGTCCCCGGTGGTGGGCGTCTCGTAGCCGAGGTCCTTGCTGTATTCGGTGAAGATGTTGCCGAGGCTGCGTGGCACGGGGCGCACATCCGGAGCCACCGAGAAGCTGAGACCGACCGCGTGACCGGGTGTGGGATACGGGTCCTGACCCACGATCAGGACCTTGACCTCGGAGAATGGGTGGGTGAACGCTCTCAGGACGTTCTCTCCGGCGGGAAGGTAGTCACGCCCGTCGGCGATTTCCGCGCGCAGGAACTCGCCCATCTCCGTGATCCGTCCGGACACCGGTTCGAGTGCGTCTGCCCATCCGGCCTCGACGAGGTCCGCCAGCGGCGCCGCCATCAGTCGAGCCTGCGCAGCGAGTCGCGGTAGTAGGCCGCGTTCGCGGCGTACATCTTCACGTTCATCTCGAGGTGCCCCTCGGGAACCTCGTAGCCCTGCCGGATCTTCGCGGGGACGCCGAGCGCCATGCTCCGCGGCGGAACCTCGAACTTGAACGGAACGACGGCGCCGGCTCCGACGACCGAACCGGCACCGATGACCGAACCGTTGAGAACGATCGATCCGGAGGCGATCAGGCAGTGGTCGCCGATCGTGGATCCCTCGATGTGCGCCGCGTGACCGACGACGCACCCCGAGCCGATGACGGTGGGATCGATCATCGTGCAATGGATCACGGTGCCGTCCTGGATGTTCGTGTCGGCGCCGAC
This sequence comes from Rhodococcus sp. G6(2025), assembly GCF_058628105.1. NCBI lineage: Bacteria > Bacillati > Actinomycetota > Actinomycetes > Mycobacteriales > Nocardiaceae > Rhodococcus > Rhodococcus sp. G6(2025). The sequence goes on along the minus strand of NZ_CP179750.1, from coordinate 3,193,272 downwards.
GGTGATGGTGCCGTAGTCGGCGCGGAGCACGGCCTGCGGCCACACCGAGGTGCCTGCCGCCAGGGTCACATTCCCGATCACCACGGCGTCGGGATGGACGTAGGCGTCCGGATGGATGTCGGGTTCGCGGTCCCCGAGCGCGTAGATAGCCATGCGTGCAACCTATACCGAGAAACTCTGCCAGCCGCCGGCCCCCGGCCAGGTCTCGCCGTCCACCGAGATGCCGGACCCGTCGTGCACCGCGCCGATCCCGGTCCACCCCGCCGGGAGCGGGACGCCGGCAGGGAAGGTGGCGGCGAAACCGTGGTCCTCTCCCCCGGTGAGCACCCATTCCCAGTGGTCGACGCCGAGAGCCTTCGCTGCCGCCACCAGTTCGGGTGAGACAGCCAGGTCGGATCGGGTGAGGGACATTCCGACGCCGGAGGCGTCACAGATGTGACCGAGATCGGCGAGGAGTCCGTCGGAGATGTCGGTCATTGCGTGGGCGCCCCCGTCCGCGGCGGCCCAGGCGGCGGAATACGGCGGGGTGGGGACCCGATGCGCGGCGAGCAGGTCCGGGAAATCCGAGGACCCGCCGAGCAGCAGCGCGAGACCGGCCGCCGACCGGCCGAGTTCGCCGGCCACCGCGACGACGTCGCCGGGCCGCGCGCCCGACCGCCGGATCGGGCTCCTGCCACCCAGATCACCGAGGACGGTGACGGAAATCACGATCTGCCCGGCCTGCACGAGATCACCGCCCACGACGCCGGCCCCGAGTTCCTCGGCGCTTTCCCCGATCGCCGCCGAGATGCCGTCCGCCACGTCGATCGACGTGTCCGGCGGGAGACCGAGGGAGACGAGGAAGGCGGTGGGCCGCGCCCCCATCGCCGCGACGTCGGCCGCATTCTGCGCCACCGCCTTGTGGCCCACGTCGCGTGGTGACGACCAGTCGAGCCGAAAATGCCTGTCCTGCACCAGCATGTCGGCGGACACCGCCACCCGGCCGTCGTCCGCCCGGACGAGGGCAGCGTCGTCGCCGGGGCCGATCAGCGTGGACGGCGGCTGCACCCGGCCGTCCACCGCTCGGCCGATCACGGCGAACTCGCCGACGTCGGCGACGGTGAGGGGCGGGTTCGGGTCCGGGGAATCCGTCGGTGTGATGGTGTGCCTCCAGTGTCGGGTGGCCCGTGCAGCGGCTGTGGGTCCGGTCGACGGAATGTGCGACTGCGGTACCTTTTAGCTGTTGCCGGAACTTCTCGGCACGTGACCGATCAGCGCGCCGAAGCACCCGCGACTCTACCGAGATCATGCGGCGCGGAGCAGGGAAGGGCCGGAGCGAGAGTGCAAGCGTTCATCCTGATCCAGACCGAAGTCGGCAAGGCTGCGGCGATCGCGACCGAGATCGCGAAGATCACCGGAGTCCGGACCGCCGAGGACGTGGTCGGACCGTATGACGTCATCGTGCGGGTGTCCGCTGACGAGGTCGCTCCCGTCGTCGAGGAGATCCGTCAGGTCTCCGGCATCACCCGCACCCTCACCTGCGACGTCCCCGAAAAGTCTGCGAACAAGAACTGAGCATGTCCGACCTCGAACCCGAACAGAGCACACCTGCCGGCAACTCCGACCCGGTCCCCGCGGAGCGGCGCAATCCCGCGCTCATCGCGACGGCCGTGGCGCTTCCCGTGGCCCTGGTCATCGGCATCGTCGTCGCGGCGGTGTTCGCCGGGCGGAACCCGGTGAAGGAACCGGTGTCGCTGGGGCCGGTGCCCGCGCCCGCATCCGGCTCCGCGGAGTGCGCCACCCTGATGGCGGGCCTCCCCGACGCGCTGGGCGACTACACGCGCGCCGAACTCACCGAGCCCGCACCCGAGGCGACTGCCGTGTGGCAGCCGGCCGAGGGTGAACCACTCGTCCTGCGTTGCGGTCTGGACCGTCCCGCGGAGTTCGATCAGGCTTCGGCGCTGCAGGTGATCGACGGAGTTCAGTGGTTCGAGATCTCGGGTGCGAGCGCCGGAATCGACGCGAGCAGCTATTTCGCGGTCGACCGCGGCGTGTACATCGGACTCACGGTTCCCACCGGGGTGGGACCGACGCCGCTTCAGGACATTTCCGGCGCGGTGTCGCAGGCATTGCCGCAGAAGCCGCTCGATCCGGCGCCCGTGGCGAATCCCTGAGCGCCGGACCTCGGTTTCTCTAGCGCAGGCCGATGCCGCGCGCGAGGGCCGTGTCGACCAGGGTCGAGACGAGGGTGCCGTAGTCGACACCAACCGCACCCCACATGCGCGGGTACATCGAGATCGACGTGAATCCCGGCATCGTGTTGATCTCGTTGATGACCGGGCCGTCCTCGGTCACGAAGAAGTCGACCCGCGCGAGACCCTGGCAGTCGAGCGCGGAGAACGCGCGCACCGCGAGTTCGCGGATCTCTTCGCTGACCGCTTCGTCGAGTTTCGCGGGCACGTCGAACTCGCACACGTCGTCGAGGTATTTGCTGTCGAAGTCGTAGAACGCCTCGTCGTCGCCTGCGCCTTCCGGCATCCGGATCTCGGCGATGACGCTGGCCCGCACGTCGCCGTCCGGGAACTCGAGGACTCCGCACTCGACCTCGCGGCCGACGATCCCCGATTCGACGATCACCTTCGGGTCGTGCAGGCGGGCGTGGGCGATGGCGTCGTCGAGCGCGGCCCACTCGGCCACCCGGGTGATACCGATCGACGATCCGCCGCGGGCCGGCTTCACGAACACCGGGAGGTGGAGGCGGGACTTCTGTTCGTCGGTCAGTGTGGCGGTGCCCGGACGCAGGACGACCTGGAACCCGATGGGCAGGCCTTCCGCGGCGAGCAGCTTCTTCGTGAATTCCTTGTCCATACCGGCGGCGCTGGCGAGTACGCCGGGACCGACGTACGGGACACCTGCGAGTTCGAGCAGGCCCTGGATCGTGCCGTCCTCGCCGTAGGCGCCGTGCAGGACGGGGAAGACGACGTCGACCGAGGCCAGGATCTTGCCCGCTTCGCCGTCGTCGAGTGCGACGAGGTCGCCGGACCGCGTCGGGTCGGCGGTGAGGGCCAGTGCGGACCCGTCGGCGTCGACGCTGGGCAGTGCCCTGCCGCGGATGGACAGCGTTTCGGGGTCGGTGGAGCCGAGGACCCACGAGCCCTCGGTGGTGATGCCGATCGGCACTACCTCGTACCGTTCCGGGTCGAGATTCCTCAGGACGCTTCCGGCCGACACACAGGACACGGAATGCTCGTTGCTGCGGCCACCGAAGATGACGGCTACCCGGGTACGCGGTTTACTCACGACACAGACCGTACCGTCGTCGCGACACGCTCACCGCACCCACCTCTCCTCATATTTCCTTCGCCGACCTCACGACACGGTGGGCGGCCCCGCACTCACAACGCGGACAGCGCTCTCTCGAGATCGGCGACGAGGTCTTCGGTGTCCTCGATTCCGCACGAGATCCGCACGAACCCCTCGGGTACGGGGTCTCCCCACCGGGCCCGGCGGTCGGCGCTGGTGTGGATGCCGCCGAAGCTCGTCGCAGGCACGAGGAGCTCACTTCCGGCCACGAGTCGGTGGAACTGTTCGGCGGAGTCCACCTCGAAGCTCACCAGCCCGCCGAATCGACGCATCTGACCGGCGGCGACGGCGTGCGCAGGATCTCCGGGCAGACCCGGATAACGGACGCGGTGGGCCGCCGGGTGTGACTCGAGCAGGACCGCGAGGGCCAGGGCGTTGGCGCATTGACGCTCGAATCGCAGACCGGCCGTCCCGAGACTCCGGTGGGCGAGCCACGTCTCGAACGGCCCCAGCACCGTGCCCGACAGGGCCCTCTCGCGTTCCATCCCGGCCAGGAAGTCGGCGTCCGACGCGGCGATGTACCCCATGAGGAGATCACTGTGACCGCTCAAAGTCTTTGTGCCGCTGGCGACTACCACGTCGGCTCCGAGTTCGAGCGGTTGCTGGCCGAGCGGCGTTGCGGTCGTGTTGTCCACCACGAGAACAGCGCCCGCGTTCGCGCACTGCTCGGACACGGCGCGCAGATCCACCACGTCGAGCGAGGGGTTGGCCGGAGTCTCGGCCACCACCACCGTCGTCCCCTCGGCGGACGCCAACAGTGCGGCGGCCGCCTCGCCGGCCATCTCGGCGGTCCTCAGTTCGTGCACGGTGATGCCCATCGGCTCCAGGCGCTCCCGCGCGTACGCGCGCACCTGGTAGTAGCCGTCAGACGGAACGACCACCGTGTCGCCGGCGGTGAGCAGACTCCTCAGCACGACGGTGACCGCCGACATCCCGGAGCCGACGACGAGCGCGCCCGCGGCGCCCTCGAGCGTCGCCAGCGCCGATTCGAGGTCGCGCCAGCCCGGATTGGAGGCACGCGCATAGGTGTCGGACTCGGTTCCCTCGTCCGCGCTCAGCTGATACGGCGCTGCGAAAACCGGCCCCCTCAGCATCGGCGATCCGGGAACATTTTCTGCGGCAACAGCTTTGACGCAGCGGGTGGAATCACCACTCACGAGCTCACTCCGGCTTCGTGCGACGGCCGAGCAGCTGACCGATCGCGTCCTGCACCACGACGCCCTCGTGGCACACCCGGTGCACGGCATCGGTGAGCGGCATCTCGACGTCGTAACTGGCCGCGAGAGCCCGCACGGACGAGCACGATTTCACACCCTCGGCGACCTGACCGTGAGTGGCCGCCTGGGCACTCTCGATCGAACCACCCTGACCGAGGCGTTCACCGAAGGACCGATTGCGCGACAGGGGCGACGTGCACGTCGCAACCAGATCGCCCACTCCCGCGAGACCCGCGAGGGTGGCAGGTTTCGCACCGAGGGCCACTCCCAGCCGGATGATCTCGGCGAGACCGCGAGTGATGATGCTCGCAATCGTGTTCTCTCCCAGACCGATTCCCGATGCCATACCGCAGGCGAGGGCGATGACGTTCTTGCAGGCGCCACCGATCTCGCACCCGATGACGTCCGAATTCGTGTACGGACGGAAGTATCCGGTGGCCGAGGCCTTCTGCAGTTCCAGTGCCCGCGTCGAATCCGTGCACGCGACGACCGTCGCCGCCGGTTGACCGATCGCGATCTCCCGGGCCAGATTGGGCCCGGACAGCACGGCGACACGTCCCGGGTCTGCGCCGGTGACCTGGATGATCACCTGACTCATCCGCATGAGGGTGCCGGTTTCGATGCCCTTGGCGAGGCTCAGCAGGGTGGCGTCCTCGGGGATCATCGGACTCCAGACCTGCAGATTGTCGCGCAGGGACTGCGACGGCACCGCGAGGACGACGATGTCGGCGCCATCGAGTGCGGCCCGCGCGTCGTCGGTGGCGGTCAACGACGGAGGCAGGGCGATGCCCGGCAAGTAGTCCGCGTTCTCGTGCCGCGACACGATCGATTCGGCGACCTCAGCGCGTCGCGCCCACATGGTGACGTCGGTCCCGGCATCGGCCAGGACCTTCGCAAATGCAGTCCCCCATGAACCCGCTCCCAGTACCGCAGCCTTGCTCACACAGCCCCCTCGTCGTTCGTTACCCGATGCGTCGCCCACAGTATTGCCGATGCCGAGGTCGAGCGCCGCCCCGCTACCGAACTCGTTCGCTGCTCAGCGGCGACCGGGCGTCCGGAGCACCGCCCCGCGCGGGCTGGCAAGATATCCGCATGAGCACAGCGACCCGATCCGTGGCGCCGCGCGCGCACGTACTCGTCGCCGTGAAGGAACTCCACGCGGCCAAGACGCGGCTGTCGGGCGTCTTCGACACGGCCGACCGCACCGGACTGGTCCTGTCGATGCTGCGCGACACCCTGGCCGTCGTCAGCGACGTCGCGACGGTCGTCGGTGTCACCGTGGTCACGCCGGATCCCGCGGTGGCGCGGCTCGCGCGCAGTGTCGGCGCGCACGTCTACGCGGACCCCGCACCCGTTTCCGCCGAGGATCGGCCGGACGAGGGCGGCACCGAGCACAGCCTCAATGCGGCGCTGTCGGCGGCGGCCGAGCACGTCCGCCGCAACGAGCGCGGAGTCGACGTCGTCGCACTGCAGGCCGACCTTCCGTCTCTGCGCGGAGGCGAATTCGGTGAAGCACTCGCCGCAGCGAGAACCGGTGGCAGGTCGGTCGTCGTCGATCATCACGGCACCGGAACCGCCGCACTGTTCTCCTGCGACCCGGAGATTCCGCTCGATCCCCGGTTCGGACCGGGCTCGGCGAAGCGGCATCTCGAGTCCGGGGCGCGGCCCCTCGACGGGCACTGGCCCGGTCTGCGAACCGACGTCGACACCGCCGACGATCTCGATGCCGCGCAGGCTCTCGGCGTCGGACCTGCGACGCGTGCCGCCCTCGACGCTCTCGAACACACCGCCCCCTCGCGCTGCGGAAACGAGTAGGTCGCGCACGCCGTGTGAATTTGCCCCATCGATTGTCGGCGGCCGAATTCTCGAGGGATGATCGTGGGGTGAGTAACCGAGAAGCACTCGACCAGCAGACCGACGTCGACGGAAAGAACGGAACCCGCGACGACATCGTCACGGCCAATCCCACGAACGTTCCGATGGCGCCACCCGCTGCGACGAGTGCCCTCACGAGCGCGCTGACCGACGGACTCCCCGAAGATCGTTACCTGAACCGCGAACTCAGTTGGCTCGATTTCAATGCCCGGGTTCTCGCCCTCGCCGAGGACACGTCGCTGCCGTTGCTCGAGCGCGCCAAGTTCCTCGCCATCTTCGCGTCCAATCTCGACGAGTTCTTCATGGTCCGCGTGGCCGGACTCAAGCGCCGCGACGAGACCGGGCTGTCCGTGCGGTCCGCCGACGGTCTCTCCCCCCGCGAACAGCTCTCGCTGATCGCAACCCGGACCCAGGAGATCTCGGAGAAGGCCGCACGGGTCTTCCTCGACTCCGTTCGTCCCGCGCTTGCCGCCGAAGGGATCTCCATCATCGGATGGGACGATCTCACCGACGACGACCGCGAGCGCCTGTCGGTGCATTTCCAGGACCAGATCTTCCCCGTGCTCACTCCGCTCGCAGTCGACCACGCCCACCCGTTCCCGTACATCAGCGGTCTGAGTCTCAACCTCGCGGTGACGGTGAAGGATGCGGTGACCGGTGGCGAACACTTTGCGAGGGTCAAGGTTCCGGACAACGTAGGCAGGTTCGTCCGCGTCCGCCGCGACGAAACGCCCTCCTCCATCGACGCGTTCCTGCCCCTGGAAGATCTGATCTCCGCTCACCTCGACATGCTGTTCCCGGGCATGGAGATCGTGGAGCACCATGCATTCCGGATCACGCGCAACGCCGATTTCGAGGTCGAAGAAGACCGCGACGAAGATCTCCTACAGGCCCTCGAGCGTGAGTTGGCCCGCCGCCGCTTCGGTTCACCGGTGCGACTCGAGGTCGCGGACGACATGACCGAGCACATGCTCGAACTTCTCCTGCGCGAACTCGACGTCGATCCCGGCGACGTCATCCAGGTACCCGGACTGCTGGATCTGTCGTGCCTCTGGCAGGTGTATGCGGTCGACCGGCCCGCCCTCAAGGACGCACCGTTCGTCCCGGCAACGCATCCGGCGTTCGGCGAGAGAGAAACACCCAAGAGCGTCTTCTCCACCCTCCGCGACGGCGACGTCCTGGTCCACCACCCGTACGACTCTTTCTCCACGAGCGTCCAGCGCTTCATCGAACAGGCCGCGGCCGACCCCCAGGTTCTGGCGATCAAGCAGACGCTCTACCGCACTTCGGGCGACTCCCCCATCGTCGACGCATTGATCACCGCCGCCGAGGCGGGCAAACAGGTTGTGGCACTGGTCGAGATCAAGGCGCGATTCGACGAGCAGGCGAACATCAAGTGGGCCCGCAAGCTCGAACACGCGGGTGTGCACGTGGTGTACGGACTCGTCGGGCTCAAGACGCACTGCAAGACGTGTCTCGTGGTCCGTCGCGAAGGGTCCACCATCCGGCGTTACTGCCACATCGGTACCGGCAACTACAACCCGAAGACCGCCCGGCTGTACGAAGACATCGGCCTCCTCACCGCCGCACCCGAGATCGGCGCAGACCTCACCGACCTGTTCAATTCCCTCACCGGCTACTCGCGGAAGACGCAGTACCGCAACCTGCTCGTCGCGCCGTACGGTGTGCGCCGGGGAATCATCGAGCGGATCGACGGTGAGATCGCGCACAAACTGCGGGGTGAGGACTCCGGAATCCTGCTGAAGGCCAACGCCTTGGTCGACGAACAGGTGATCGACTCGCTCTACCGCGCGTCCCGGGCCGGTGTGCCCGTCGAAATCGTCGTGCGTGGCATCTGCGCCCTCAAACCCGGAGTCCCCGGGCTGAGTGAGAACATCCACGTCCGGTCGATTCTCGGACGATTCCTCGAGCATTCCCGGGTGTTCCATTTCCGCGGCGCCGACGAATACTGGATCGGCAGCGCAGACATGATGCACCGCAACCTCGACCGACGCGTCGAGGTCATGGCGCAGGTGAAAGACCCTCGACTCACCGCTCAGATAGCCGAGATCGTCGATTCCGCGCTCGATCCCGTCACGCGGTGCTGGGTGCTCGGGTCCGACGGCCGGTGGGTTCCGTCGCCTGCCCACGGCGAGGAGGTTCGCGACCACCAGGAGGCCATGATGCGCAAACGAATGGGCACCGGATCCTGATCGCGGCGAGTCCGCGGCAGAAGGAAGGAACTCGGTGAGCAGTTCACCCGGCAAACCGGTCAAAGCCAATATCTTCGCTGCGGGGGCAGTGCTGTGGCGCAAGTCTCCCCGCAATCCCGACGAGATCGAGATCGCGCTCATTCACCGGCCCAAATACGAGGACTGGTCATTTCCGAAGGGAAAGCTCGACCCCGGAGAGACCGCAGTGGTGGCCGCATTGCGTGAGGTGGAAGAAGAGACGGGTATTCGCGGGCGCCTCGGCCGGCATCTGGGCGCGTTGACATATCCGATTCCGGGCCATCGCCGATTGAAACGAGTCGAATACTGGGCGGCAGAAGCCCGCGCCGGTGAATTCGTCTCCAACAGTGAAGTGGACGAGATGCGGTGGCTTCCCGTCTCCGAGGTGGCCGATCAGCTGTCGTATCCCATGGATCGCAAGATGCTCCGCCGATTCACGGCTCAGCCACCCGACACCGCGACCGTGCTCCTGGTCCGGCACGCCAAGGCTGGAAGCCGGAAGCGATACAAGGGCGACGACACCACCCGGCCCCTGGATGCGAACGGCCTACTCCAGGCCGAGACGCTCGTCCCGCAGCTCGAAGCGTTCGGGGCCACCGACATCACGTCGGCCGACCGGACGCGGTGCACACAGACGGTCGAGCCGCTGGCGCGCGCGCTGGACACGACCGTCCGGTTGGATCCGCTGCTGTCCGAGGAGAGTTACACCGCCGACCCGGTGGCCACCCGCACGCGGGTCCGCAAGATCGCCGCTCTCGGCGGAGTTCAGGTGATCTGCAGTCAGGGAGGCGTCATTCCCGATCTGCTCGACTGGTGGGCGGAGAACGACGGCATCACACTTCCCCCGGCGCGGAACAGGAAGGCGAGCACCTGGGTGCTCTCGCTGTCCGGCGGCAAACTCATCGCCGCCGACCACATCGACAGTCCCCTGCCTCCCACTCGGAAGGACTGAGCCCCACCGGCCGGAGTCACCGAGAGGCAAAGGAAACACGGACAGGCGCCAACCCCCAGGGTCGGCGCCTGTCTGTGTTCGGGCAGTCCCGTGTGCGCTGTATTACTTGGCGCGCTTCGCGGGAGCCTTCTTTGCTGCGGTCTTCTTGGCTGCCGTGGTCTTGGCCGGAGCCTTCTTGGCTGCAGTCTTCTTGGCTGCGGTCTTGGCCGGAGCCACCTTCTTCGCGACGGTCTTCTTGGCTGCCGTGGTCTTGGCCGGAGCCTTCTTGGCTGCAGTCTTCTTCGCGGCCGTGGTCTTGGCCGGAGCCACCTTCTTCGCGACGGTCTTCTTCGCGGCCGTAGTCTTGGCCGGAGCCTTCTTGGCTGCAGTCTTCTTCGCGGCCGTGGTCTTGGCCGGAGCTGCCTTCTTGGCTGCAGTCTTCTTGGCAGCCGTCTTCTTGGCAGCAGCCTTCTTGGCAGCAGCCTTGGTGGCGGGCGCCGCTGCGCCGCGCTTGACTGCCGGACCGGTGGCCGGAAGCTTCTGGCCGCCAGCGATAACCGCCTTGAACTGAGCGCCCGGACGGAACGCCGGCACCGACGTCGGCTTGACCTTGACGGTCTCACCCGTGCGCGGGTTGCGTGCGACACGTGCCGCGCGACGACGCTGCTCGAAGACACCGAAACCGGTGATGGTCACGCTGTCGCCGCGGTGCACTGCCCGGACGATCGTGTCCACGACATGCTCGACAGCTTCCGTTGCCGTGCGCCTGTCCGTGCCCAGTTTCTCGGTCAGAACATCGATGAGCTCTGCCTTATTCATTGAAATTCCTCCGCGAACTAATGGTCCATCATCGGACCGACTACGAACTACGGTAAACCTGAATACCGCAGGAGTCTATGTGCCACGCCAATTCTCATACAACGCGGCACCATTCTCAGGAACTTATTATCTGGCAGACAGGCTCCGATTCCAACTTTCAGTCGGCCGGAGTGGGCTCCGGAAGAGTCGCAGGTTTCCAAGAAGGCCTTGACTTTTCGAACTCGGAAATGGCTTCTACCTGCCGTAATGTCAATCCGATGTCGTCCAGACCCTCGATCAGACGCCACCGTGTGTAGTCATCAATCGCAAAGGGCACCACGGTGGTTCCGGCCGTCACAGTCTTGTTCTCGAGGTCGACAATCAATTCGAGACCGGGTTGCTCGTCGAGCAGTTTCCAGAGCAGTTCGACGTCCGACTGGGCCACCTGAGCGGCCAGCAGACCGGCCTTGCCGGCGTTGCCGCGGAAGATGTCGGCGAAGCGAGAGGCGATCACGACCCGAAATCCGAAGTCGGATAGCGCCCACACGGCGTGCTCCCGGGAGGAGCCCGTGCCGAAATCGGGCCCGGCCACGAGAACACTGCCCTTGTCGTACGGGGCGACGTTCAGAACGAAGTTCGGATCGTTCCGCCACGCGGCGAACAGGCCGTCCTCGAAACCGGTGCGGGTCACTCGTTTCAGGTAGACCGCCGGAATGATCTGGTCCGTGTCCACGTTGGATCGCCGCAGCGGAACGCCGATACCTTTGTGTGTGCTAAAGGATTCCATCGAAAAATCTCCTAAATTCCTTGGGTCCTAGGCCAGATCTGTCGGCGCGGACAGTGTTCCCCGGACCGCGGTCGCGGCGGCGACCAGCGGCGAAACCAGGTGAGTCCGGCCGCCCTTGCCTTGACGGCCTTCGAAATTGCGGTTGGACGTGGAGGCCGAACGCTCGCCGGGCGCGAGCTGATCCGGGTTCATACCGAGGCACATCGAGCACCCCGCCTGCCGCCATTCGGCGCCAGCGGCGGTGAAGATCTCGCCGAGACCCTCCTTTTCGGCCTGCGCGCGAACACGCATCGAGCCCGGCACGATCAGCATCCGGACCCCGTCGGCGACGTGGCGGCCACGCAACACATCGGCCACGGCGCGCAGATCCTCGATCCGGCCGTTGGTGCACGAACCCACGAAAACTGTGTCGATCGCCACCTCACGCAACGGAGTTCCGGCTTCGAGACCCATGTAGGTCAACGCCTTCTCCGCGGCGTGACGCGCACTCTCGTCCACGATGTCGGCAGGATTCGGCACGGCCTCGCCGAGCGGCAGTCCCTGCCCCGGGTTGGTGCCCCAGGTCACGAACGGCGTCAGGGAACTCGCGTCGATGTGGACCTCGTTGTCGAAAACCGCACCCTCGTCGGTCTTCAACTGCTCCCAGGCCTCGACCGCGGCGTCCCAGTCGGCGCCCTTCGGCGCATGGGGACGTCCCTTGATGAATTCGTAGGTGATCTCGTCGGGGGCGATCATGCCTGCCCGCGCACCCGCCTCGATGGACATGTTGCAGACGGTCATCCGCGCTTCCATCGACATCTTCCGGATCGCTTCGCCGCGGTACTCCAGGACGTAGCCCTGGCCGCCGCCCGTTCCGATCTTCGCGATGACAGCCAAAATGAGATCTTTACTCGTCACGCCGTCGGGCAATTCGCCGTCCACGGTGATCGCCATCGTCCGGAAAGGACGCAACGACAACGTCTGCGTCGCCATGACGTGTTCGACCTCACTGGTGCCGATACCCATCGCGAGCGCGCCGAAGGCGCCGTGGGTGGACGTGTGGCTGTCACCGCACACCACGGTCATGCCGGGCTGGGTGAGGCCCAGCTGCGGGCCGACCACGTGGACGATGCCCTGGTCGATGTTTCCCATCGGGTGCAGCCGGACACCGAATTCCTCACAGTTGCGCCGCAGCGTGTCCACCTGAGTCTTGGAGACGGGGTCTGCGATCGGCTTGTCGATGTCGACGGTGGGGACGTTGTGGTCCTCGGTGGCGATCGTCAGGTCGGGTCGGCGCAGTGGGCGCCCCGCCAGCCGGAGTCCGTCGAATGCCTGCGGACTCGTCACTTCGTGAACGAGATGCAGGTCGATGTAGATGAGGTCGGGGTTGTCTCCCTCACCCCGGACCACGACGTGGTCTTCCCACACCTTCTCTGCCAGGGTGCGTGCTTTCTCCGCCATCTTCTCCACCTCTGTGTGTCTTCTCGCACCGCGGGCTTCGGGCCGGTCCGCCGTGCGCTTGATGTCGTTACCCTCTTCCCGGACACGCACTCGACGTGAGACGAAGGTGCGCTATGATCCCAGTATGCGAGAAAGTGGTATCGACCTATGAGACAGCATAGCGGCATCGGAGTCCTTGACAAAGCGGTGGGCGTGCTGCATGCCGTGGCCGAGAAGCCCTGCAGCCTCACTGAACTGTGCTCGCGCACCGGACTCCCCCGCGCCACCGCCCACCGGCTGGCCGTCGGGCTCGAGGTCCACCGCCTCCTGACCCGCGACTCCGACGGGCTGTGGTGCCCCGGTCCCGGCCTCGCCGAACTCGCTGCAACGGCTAACGATCCACTCGTTTCGGCGGCGGCCCTCGTCCTTCCGCGGCTGCGCGAGATCACCGGGGAGAGCGTGCAGCTGTACCGCAGGGAAGGCACTCAGCGCATCTGCGTGGCGGCGATGGAGCCGCCCACAGGTCTCCGCGACACCGTTCTCGTCGGGGCACGACTGCCGATGAGCGCCGGCTCGGGCGCCAAGGTCCTTCTCGCCTGGGCCGACCCACAGACCCAGCGCGCGATTCTTCCCGACGCGGCGTTCGGCGAACGCGTGCTGCTCGAGGTCCGCAGGCGCGGCTGGGCACAGAGCGCCGCCGAGCGGGAACCCGGTGTCGCCAGTGTCGCCGCACCCGTGCGGGATGCCGGCGGCGCTGTCATCGCAGCAATTTCGGTGTCCGGCCCCATCGACAGGATGGGCAGGCGTCCCGGCGCTCGCTGGGCGGCCGACCTTCTCGCCGCCGCCGAGGCGTTGCACAAGAGGCTCTGATCGACCACGACCGACGTTCACCGCGATAGGAGAAGCCGATGGGGAAGAACCAACGATCGCAGATCACGATGACGGATTCGGAGATCGCCGAATTCGTGAATCGGAGCCGGATCGCCACGCTCGCAACGGTGGCAGCGGACGGCCGAGCCCACCTCGTCGCCATGTGGTACGCCGTGATCGACGGCGAGATCTGGTTCGAGACGAAGTCGAAATCGCAGAAAGCGGTCAACCTGCGCCGTGACGACCGCGTCACCGTCCTGATCGAGGACGGCCAGACGTACGACACCCTGCGCGGAATCTCCATCGAGGGCCGGGCGGAGATCGTGGAGGACCCGGACGCGATGTTCGCGGTCGGCGTCAGCGTGTGGGAACGGTACACCGGGCCCTACACCGACGATCTGCGTCCCGCTATCGATCAGCTGCTGCACAAGCGGGTTGTCGTGCGGATCGTTCCCGAGCGCATCAGAAGCTGGGATCATGCCAAGCTCGGCTTGCCCGCGATGCCGGTGGGCGGGACCACGTCCGCGTACCTGGAGACGGCCGACCGCCGCGCCTGACGTCGCGCAGAAAAAACGGGAGCATTCTCGGTGCCCTCGGCGTAGCTTCACAGAGTGAACCGACTACCCGAGGGAGTTCACCATGACCGACGCCAGTAACGAGGACACGAAAAAGAAATTCCGCGAAGCACTCGAGCGGAAGAATCATCAGGCCGGACTGTCCACCGATCACAAGGACGGACATTCCAAGGCGCACGAGGCCCATGGGCCCGCCGACCACAAACGCGAATTCCGCCGCAAGACGGGATAAACGACACATCGTCCGGATAAAAAGAAACACCCTCCAATTTCTTGGAGGGTGTTTCAATTTGTAGCCCCGACGGGATTCGAACCCGCGCTACCGCCTTGAGAGGGCGGCGTCCTAGGCCGCTAGACGACGGGGCCAGGAACCTTGTTTTGCTTTGGAAGCTCAGCAAGCATAGCTTCCAGAAGTTCGGAGTCAAAATCGGCCGAACTTCCGCTGGGGTACCAGGACTCGAACCTAGAATGGCGGTACCAGAAACCGCTGTGTTGCCAATTACACCATACCCCAATGGCCGTTCTCGAACCGCTGAGCTTCTGGGCTCTGCGGCCCGCCTCGGGCCGAAGAAGAGATTACCAGCCTACTGCCGGGATTTACCAAATCGTATGGTCAGAGGCTGTTTTTGCACCCTTTTCGGCCCGAGAGCGGCGTTCTAGCCGGCGATGCCGGCCCGCGCAGAGCGCAGCCGGGACAGCGAGACGTCGCGTCCGAGCAGTTCCATCGATTCGTAGAGCGGCGGGCTGATGTGCGAGCCCGTGACGGCCACCCGCACCGGAGCGAACGCCTTACGTGGCTTGAGGCCCAATTCGTCCACGAGAGCGGTCTTGAGGGCCTCTTCCAGTGAGGCCGCATCCCATGCCTCGACTGCGTCCAGCGACGCGAGGGCGGCGTCGAGAACCGGTGCGGAGTCGGCGCCCAGGTTCTTGGCAGCGGCGGCTGGGTCGATCGCGAAGTCGGCCTCGTCGACGAACAGGAACTTCAGCAGTTCCCAGGCGTCGGACAGGACCACGATGCGCGTCTGGACCAGGTCGGCGGCGGTCGCGAAGACGGACTCGTCCACGGTCTCCCCGAGATGGCCGTGGAGCGTCAGGAACGCACGCAGGCGCGCGGCGAAATCAGCGGGCTCGAGCAGCCGGATGTGCTCGGCGTTGATCGCGTCGGCCTTTTTCTGGTCGAACCGGGCGGGATTGGAATTGACCTTGGAGATATCGAAGGCGGCGACCATCTCGTCCAGCGAGAACACGTCGTGGTCGTCGGAAATGCCCCAGCCCAGCAGCGCCAGGTAATTCAACAATCCCTCGGGGACGAAACCGCGGTCGCGATGAATGAAGAGATTCGACTCGGGATCACGCTTGGACAGTTTCTTGTTGCCCTGACCCATGACGAACGGCAGATGCCCGAACTTCGGAGTGAAATCTGCGACGCCGATCCGCTGCATCGCCTCGTAGAGGGCGAGCTGCCGCGGCGTCGACGACAGCAGGTCCTCGCCGCGCAGGACGTGTGTGATCTTCATCAACGCGTCGTCGACCGGGTTGACCAACGTGTACAGCGGAATCCCGTTGCCGCGGGTGAGGGCGAAGTCGGGAACGGTTCCGGCCTTGAACGTCGTCTCGCCGCGCACGAGGTCGTCCCACGTCAGGTCGTGGTCCGGCATCCGGAGCCGGACCACGGGTTTGCGGCCCTCGTCGAGGAACGCCTGCCTCTGCTCCGGTGTCAGATCACGATCGAAGTTGTCGTAGCCGAGCTTGGGATCGCGGCCGGCCGCCTTGTGCCGCTGCTCGACCTCCTCGGGCGTCGAGAACGACTCGTACGCCTCGCCCGCCGCGAGCAGTTTCGCGACGACGTCCAGATGCAGGTCCCGTCGCTGGGACTGACGGTAGGGCTCGTACGGTCCCCCGACCTCCGGGCCCTCGTCCCAGTTCAGTCCGAGCCAGCGCAGCGCGTCCAGGATCGCCTGGTACGACTCCTCGCTGTCACGGGCAGCATCGGTGTCCTCGATGCGGAACACGAACGACCCACCGTTATGACGGGCGAACGCCCAGTTGAACAGGGCGGTTCGGACGAGCCCCACATGCGGGGTTCCGGTGGGCGACGGGCAGAAACGGACGCGAACTTCGCTTGTGGTCATGGCTCACTTGGGTCGACGCTGGGAAAACGGACTCCTACAGGCTAGTCCGCTCCCGATGTCGACACGAGAGCCGTCAGCGCTTGGCGGTCACCGGGTTGGTGAGGGTGCCGATGCCACCGATGGTCACGCTCACACTCTGGCCGTCCACGATCGGCCCGACGCCTTCCGGGGTGCCTGTGAGGATGACGTCGCCCGGGAGCAGCGTCATGACGGCCGACACCCATTCGATGATCTTCGGAATGTCGTGCAGCAGAAGCGAAGTGTTGCTCCGCTGCTTCACCACTCCGTCCACCTCGGTGGTGATGTCGACGTCGGAGGCGTCGAGCCGGGTCTCGATCCACGGCCCGAGTGGGCAGAACGTGTCGTGGCCCTTCGCTCTCGTCCACTGCCCGTCGTGGCGCTGGTGGTCGCGGGCCGTCACGTCGTTGGCGGCCGTGTACCCGAGCACCACGTCGAGAGCCTTGGCAGCGGGCACGTCCTTGCAGGGGCGTCCGATAACGACCGCGAGTTCTCCTTCGTAATGAACTTCATTGGAGGACTTCGGCAGGACGATTGCGGCGTCGGGGCCCACGATCGAGGTGTTGGGCTTGAGGAAGATCACAGGATCGGCCGGCGCCTCTCCTCCCATTTCGGCGGCGTGGGCGGCGTAGTTCTTTCCGATCGCGACGACCTTGCTGGCGAGGATCGGTGCCAGCAGTCGCACGTCGGCGAGCGGCCAGCTCCGGCCGGTGAAAGTGGGGGTGCCGAACGGGTGCTCGGCGATCTCCTTCGCGATCCGGGACTCCTCGTCCCCCTCGATACTGACGAACGCAACACCATCGGGACTTGCCACTCGACCAAGACGCATGACGGCGAGTCTATCGGCCCGGGTGCACCGCCGTGCCGGGACGCCGCGGGACGGGAGGTATAGACTCCGCATGTTCCCCAATATATGAGACTTCAATCCTAGATATTGAGATGACATGACAGCATCGCTCGACACGCCGTCCGCCGTCGGAACTGCCCGCAGATGGTGGATGCTCACCCTCGGGATGTTCGCCCAGGCCGCCCAGGCGGTCTTCGTCAACGGCGTCGCCTTCCTGATCCCCGAACTCCAGGAGAATCACGGGCTCAGCCTCGCCCGTACCGGACTCCTCGTCGCCGCACCCACCCTCGGAGTCATGCTGACGCTGATCGCGTGGGGCGCCCTCGCCGATCGCTACGGCGAACGCCGAGTGCTGGCCGCCGGGATGGCGGCCACGGCGGCCGCGGGAATCGGCGCGGCCCTGTCCGGATCACTCACGGCCACCGCGGCCTTCCTGCTGCTCGGCGGCATGGCGGCCGCCTCGGCGAATGCCGCGAGCGGACGCGTCGTCGTCGGATGGTTCCCGCCCGAGCGCCGCGGACTGGCGATGGGTATCCGGCAGATGTCGCTGCCGCTCGGCATTGCCTGCGCTGCGCTGACGCTGCCCTCGGTCGCACACGACCACGGCATCGGATGGGCGCTCGCGCTGCCCGCCATCCTGTGCGCGACCGCCGCGCTGGCCTGTGCACTCTGGGTTGTCGATCCGCCCAGGCCGAGCCGAAGCGCCGCGGCAAATCTCGGCATGCTCGCGAATCCGTACCGCGACAGCGGAACTCTGTGGCGCATCCACGCCGTCTCGGTGCTGCTCGTCGTGCCCCAGTACACGGTGTGGACGTACGCGCTCGTGTGGCTGATCTCCGAAAGGCATTGGGAAGCAACGGCGGCAGGCCTGATCGTGACAGTCGCCCAGATCCTCGGCGCGTTCGGCCGGATGGGGGTCGGTTTCTGGTCCGACGTGGTGGGCAGTCGTATGCGTCCGCTTCGCTGGGTCGCCGTCGCCGGCGGAGTGTCCATGGCGGCGCTCGCCGTGACGGATGCAATGGATACGCCGGTGGCGATCGTGGCGCTGCTCGCGGCGTCCGTCGCGACGGTGGCACCGAACGGCCTCGCCTTCACCGCGGTCGCCGAGATCGCGGGCCCGTTCTGGGGCGGACGCGCGCTCGGTGTCCAGAACACCGGTCAGTTCGTCGCGGCCTCGCTCGTTCCCCCGGTGTTCGGCGCACTGATCGGAATCGTCGGCTTCCCGGTGACTTTCGCCATAGCCGCGGCATTTCCGGCCGCCTCGATACCACTGATCCCCGTGGCCCGGTCCGAAGATCGGGCCACGGGGATCGAGGGAGACAAGATCGAATCGCGGTCCTAGAGGGCGGCAGCGATCCGGTCGCCGACCTCCGACGTGACGACCTTCGAGTCGCCGCGGGACGCCAGATCGGCCTCGACGGCGGCCTCGATGCGCGCGGCATCGCCGTCCCGGCCGACGTGACGCAGCAGCAGCGCCGCGGACAGGATGGCCGCCGTGGGATCCGCGATCCCCTGGCCGGCGATGTCCGGGGCGCTGCCGTGCACCGGCTCGAACATCGACGGGTTCGTCCCCGACGCGTCGATGTTCCCCGACGCCGCCAGTCCGATGCCTCCCGTGACCGCACCCGCGAGGTCGGTGATGATGTCGCCGAACAGGTTGTCCGTGACAATCACGTCGAATCGCGACGGATCGGTGACCATGTAGATGGTGGCCGCGTCGATGTGGCAGTACGCCGTCTCCACGTCCGGGTATTCGGCCGACACCGTCTCCACGGCACGCGTCCAGATCGCACCGGCGTTGGAGAGGACGTTCGTCTTGTGGATCAGGGTGACGTGCTTACGCCGGGTCTGCGCGAGCGCGAACGCGTACCGCACAACCCGCTCGGCACCGAACCACGTGTTGATCGACACCTCGGTCGCGATCTCGTGCGGGGTGCCGACGCGGATCGCGCCACCGTTGCCGGTGTACGGACCCTCGGTGCCCTCGCGCACGACCACGAAGTCGATGTCCGGCTGCGCCGCGAGCGGCGACTTCGATCCCGGATACAGCTGGGACGGACGCAGATTCACGTGATGATCCAACGCGAATCGCATGTTCAGCAGCAGCCCCCGCTCGAGCACACCCGGCGTCACCGACGGGTCGCCGATGGCGCCCAGCAGAATCGCGTCGTGCTCGCGGATCGCCGCGAGATCGGCATCCGGGAGCAGTTCCCCGGTGGCGTTGTATCGACGGGCACCGAGGTCGTACTCGGTGGTCTCGAGATCGGGTACGAGCTTCCGCAGCACCTTCAGTGCCTCGGCCGTGACCTCGACACCGATGCCGTCACCCGGAATGACCGCAAGCTTCATGAACGCCTCACTTCACATAGAGCTGTGCGCGTGCCACGACAACAGGGGTCGTGACACGCGCACAGTGGGGATTAGGCCAGGTTGACGAGCTCGA
This sequence comes from Rhodococcus sp. G6(2025), assembly GCF_058628105.1. Taxonomy (NCBI): domain Bacteria; kingdom Bacillati; phylum Actinomycetota; class Actinomycetes; order Mycobacteriales; family Nocardiaceae; genus Rhodococcus; species Rhodococcus sp. G6(2025). Next base: position 3,173,787 of record NZ_CP179750.1, on the reverse strand, counting down.
TCTTGGTGGCGCCGACAGCGGTCGAGATCGCGTCCCGCACCTCGCTCGGCACCTCCCGGTCGACGCGGAGGAGGATGGTCGCACCCTCGCCCTCGGCGTCCTGGCTGAGCTGCGCAGCCTGGATGTCGATGCCGGCGTTGCCGAGCTGCGTGCCGATCTTGCCCAGCGCGCCGGGCTGATCGGTGTAGTTCACCACCAGGTTGAGACCCTCGGCGCGCAGTTCGAAGTTGCGGCCGTTGATGTTGACGATCTTCTCGACCTGCTGCGGGCCGGTCAGCGTGCCCGAGACGTTGATGACGCTGCCGTCGCCGAACACGGCGCGCAGGTCCACCACGCTGCGGTGGTTGGGGCTTTCGGCGGCCTTGGTGACCTCGGCCGTGACGCCGCGCTCTTCCGCGAGTGCGGGAGCGTTGACGAACGTGACCGCGTCCTCGATGACGGCGGAGAACACACCGCGCAGAGCCGAGAGCGCGAGCACCTCGACGTCCTCGGAGGCCAGCTCGCCGCGCACGTCGACGGAGAGGTTGACGGGCAGTTCACCCGACAGGGCCCCGATGAGCACACCCTGCTTGCGGACGATCTCGAGCCACGGGGCAACTTCCTCGCCCACGGCGCCACCCGACACGTTGACCGCGTCGGGAACGAAATCGCCTGCGAGAGCGAGCAGTACGGACTTCGCAACGTCGGTTCCGGCGCGGTCCTGAGCCTCGCTCGTGGAGGCACCGAGGTGCGGCGTCACGACGACCTCGGGCAGGTCGAACAACGGGCTGTCGGTGCAGGGCTCGGTCTCGAACACGTCGAGGCCCGCGGCGCGGACGTGACCCGACTTGATGGCCTCGGCCAGCGCTGCCTCGTCGATCAGACCGCCACGGGCGGCGTTGACGATGACGACGCCCTTCTTGGTCTTCGCCAGGTTCTCGGTGCCGAGCAGTCCCTTGGTCTCGGGAGTCTTGGGGAGGTGCACGGAGATGAGGTCGGCGCGCTCGAGCAACTCGTCGAGGGTGACGAGCTCGATGCCGAGCTGCGCGGCACGGGCGGCCGACACGTAGGGGTCGTACGCGATGACGTGCGTCTCGAACGCGGCGAGACGCTGCGCGAACAGCTGGCCGATGCGGCCGAGGCCGACGACGCCGACGGTCTTGCCGAAGATCTCGACACCGTTGAACTTGCTGCGCTTCCATTCGCGGTCGCGCAGGGTGGCGTCGGCCGCGGGGATCTGGCGCGCGGTGGCGAGCATCAGCGCGACTGCGTGCTCGGCGGCCGTGTGGATGTTGGACGTCGGCGCGTTGACGACCATGACACCACGCTCGGTGGCGGCGGGCACGTCGACGTTGTCGAGACCGACGCCGGCCCGGGCGACGATCTTGAGCTTGGTACCGGCCGCCAGGACCTCGGCGTCCACGGTGGTGGCGGAACGGACGAGGATCGCGTCGGCCTCGGGCACCGCCGCGAGCAGGGCCGGGCGATCAGGTCCGTCGACCCATCGCACCTCCACACCGTCGCCCAATGCCTCGACGGTGGACGGCGCGAGCTTGTCGGCGATCAGAACTACAGGACGGCCTGGCTGGCTCACGTGCAAACTCCCTGAATAGGTGGGTGTGGGGGTGTTTTAACCACACACAGCTTAGTCCGCCCTCACAGGGAAACCGCATCCTGGTCCGCGATACCACATAGTGGACGCCTGCAACAACGGAATCGGACACGAAACAACACCGGCCCAATGTCATATCGGGGGCCTCTGACGAGACCGATGCGACATCGGGCCGGCGGTTCGGTGGAACTGTAAAGCAGTGAAACCTAGGCGGTTTCGGTGATCGGGCGGTCGACCCAGCTCATCAGGTCGCGCAGCTTCTTGCCGGTGACCTCGATGGGGTGCTCGGCGTTGGCCTTGCGCAGGCCCTCGAGTTCGGTGTTGCCGTTCTCGACGTTGGCGACGAGGCGGCGAGTGAACTCACCCGACTGGATGTCGGCCAGGATCGCCTTCATGCGCTCCTTGGTGCCGGCGTCGATGACGCGCGGGCCGGAGAGGTAGCCACCGAACTCCGCGGTGTCGGACACCGAGTAGTTCATGCGGGCGATGCCACCCTCGTACATGAGGTCGACGATGAGCTTGAGCTCGTGCAGCACCTCGAAGTACGCCATCTCGGGCGCGTAGCCGGCCTCGACCATGACCTCGAAACCGGTCTTGACCAGTTCCTCGGTGCCGCCGCAGAGCACGGCCTGCTCGCCGAAGAGGTCCGTCTCGGTCTCTTCCTTGAACGTGGTCTTGATGACGCCGGCGCGGGTGCCGCCGATGCCCTTGGCGTAGGACAGCGCGAGGGCCTGGCCCTCACCCTTCGGGTCCTGGTCGATCGCGATGAGCGCGGGAACACCCTTGCCGTCGACGAACTGACGACGCACCAGGTGGCCGGGGCCTTTGGGGGCGACCATGCCGACGGTGACGAACTCCGGAGCCTTGATCAGGTCGAAGTGGATGTTGAGGCCGTGTCCGAAGAACAGCGCGTCGCCGTCCTTCAGGTTGGGCTCGATGTCGTTCGTGAAGATCGACGCCTGCGCGGTGTCGGGTGCGAGCACCATGATCACGTCGGCCCACTCGGAGACCTCGGCGGGGGTACCGACGGTCAGGCCCTGCTCCTCGGCCTTCGCGCGGGACTTCGAGCCTTCCTTCAGGCCGATACGCACATCGACGCCCGAGTCGCGCAGGCTCAGCGAGTGCGCGTGGCCCTGGCTTCCGTAACCGATCACAGCGACCTTACGGCCCTGGATGATCGACAGATCGGCATCGTCGTCGTAGAACATCTCGACTGCCACAGTTCAACCTCTTTCTTGGATTTGCGTATCTAAAGTACTAGCGAGTGGCCGTGATGGACTTCGGCCCCCGTCCCACGGCCACGACCCCGGACTGCACGATCTCCCGGATACCGTACGGATCGAGCATCCGCAGCAGCGCATCCAGCTTGGATCGCGTTCCAGTCGCCTCGATCGTGACCGACTCCGGGGAGACGTCGATCACCTTGGCGCGGAACAGATTCACCGTCTCGATCACCTGCGTGCGCACGCTGGCGTCGGCTCGCACCTTGATGAGCACCAGCTCGCGGGCGACGGAGGCCTCACCGTCCTGCTCGACGATCTTGATGACGTTGATGAGCTTGTTGAGCTGCTTGGTCACCTGCTCGAGCGGGAACTCGTCGACGGTCACGACGATGGTCATGCGGGAGATCTCGGGGATCTCGGTGCCACCGACGGCGAGCGACTCGATGTTGAACCCACGACGCGAGAACAGCGCGGCCACCCTGGCCAGCACGCCCGGCTTGTCCTCGACGAGAACACTGAGGGTGTGGCTGGTGCTCACTGATCTTCCTCCCCGGCCGCTGCGGCCGTGCCCGAACGCTGCTCGCGCTCCATGGCCTCGTGGATGACGGCCGGCTCGGCGGCCGCCTCGTCGTCGTCGAACAGCGGACGGATGCCCCGCGCCGCCATGATCTCGTCGTTGCTGGTGCCCGCGGCGACCATCGGCCACACCTGGGCGTCGGCGCCGACGATGAAGTCGATCACCACCGGCTTGTCGTTGATGGCCTGCGCCTCGCGAATCGCCGCCTCGACGTCCTCTTCGCGCTCGACGCGAATGCCGTGGCAGCCCAACGCCTCCGCCAGCTTGACGAAGTCGGGGATGCGGATCGCGCCGTGCGTGCCGAGGTTGGTGTTGGAGTAGCGCTCGTCGTAGAACAGCGTCTGCCACTGGCGCACCATGCCGAGGTTGCCGTTGTTGATGAGCGCAACCTTGATCGGGATGCCCTCGAGCGCGCAGGTGGCGAGTTCCTGATTGGTCATCTGGAAGCAGCCGTCACCGTCGATGGCCCACACCTCGGTGTCGGGCATGCCCATCTTGGCGCCCATCGCGGCGGGGACGGCGTAGCCCATCGTGCCGAGACCGCCGGAGTTCAGCCAGGTGCGCGGCTTCTCGTAGTTGACGAACTGCGCGGCCCACATCTGGTGCTGTCCGACGCCGGCGCAGTAGATCGCGTCGGGACCGGCGAGCTTGCCGACCGCCTGGATCACGTACTCCGGGGACAGCGCGCCGTCGGTGGGACGGTCGTAGCTGAGCGGGTACGTGCGACGGATTCCGTCGAGGTACGCCCACCACTCGGTGAGATCCAGTGTGGTTCCGGTGGCCAGGTCGGCCTTGATCGCCTCGATCAGTTCGACGATGACCTCTTTGCAGTCGCCGACGATCGGGACGTCCGCGTACCGGTTCTTGCCGATCTCCGCCGGGTCGATGTCGGCGTGGATGACCTTGGCGTCGGGGGCGAACGAATCGAGCTGACCGGTGACGCGGTCGTCGAAGCGCGCGCCGAGCGTGATCAGCAGGTCGCTGCGCTGCAGTGCCGCCACCGCCGCGACGGTGCCGTGCATGCCGGGCATGCCGCAGTTCAGCGTGTGGCTGTCCGGGAACGCGCCACGCGCCATGAGGGTGGTGACCACCGGAATGCCGGTGAGCTCGGCCAGTTCGAGCAGTTCCGGAGACGATTCCGACTTGATGACGCCGCCACCGACGTACAGCACCGGGTGCTTCGCGTCGGCGATCAGGCGGGCCGCCTCGCGGACCTGCTTGCCGTGCGGCTTGGTGACGGGACGGTACCCGGGCAGCCGCATCTCCGGCGGCCACGAGAACGTGGTCTGCGCCTGGAGGACGTCCTTCGGGATGTCGACGAGCACCGCGCCGGGACGACCGCTGGAGGCGAGGTAGAAGGCCTCCGCGATGATCCGGGGGATGTCGACGCCGTCGGTGATGAGGAAGTTGTGCTTGGTGATCGGCATCGTGATGCCGGAGATGTCGGCTTCCTGGAACGCGTCCGTGCCGATGAGACTCCGGCCGACCTGACCGGTGATGGCCACGACCGGAACGGAGTCCATCTGCGCGTCGGCGAGCGGCGTCACGAGGTTGGTCGCACCGGGACCGGACGTCGCCATACAGACACCGACCTTGCCGGTCGCCTGGGCGTACCCGGTCGCGGCGTGGCCTGCCCCCTGCTCGTGACGAACGAGCACGTGCCGGACCTTCTTCGAGTCGAAGAGCGGGTCGTAGACAGGCAGAACGGCACCACCCGGAATGCCGAATACCGTGTCGACCTCGAGCTCCTCGAGGGCTCGGACCACGGACTGGGCGCCGCTGACCCGCTCGGGGGCGAGTTGGCGGCGGCTACCGGTCTGAGTCGCGGCGGCCGCGGTCGTCGGGCTTGCTGCCCCCGACTTGCGCGGCGTGGGTTGAGGCCGTGCGGTTGGTGCGCTCACTGGGAAATCCTCTGATTCTGGCTCCGGGCAACAAAAAACCCCCGTCAGCTGATGCTGTACGAGGGTGGCGCGTCGTTATCTGGCGAGTTGAAGGAATCGACTCAGGCGACGACGCGCCGGCCGATTACGAGCAACTCATTCTGTTTCACGCGCTCGACGGTAGGCGCGCTAATAGTGAACAGTCAACTTGGTGAGTCGGCCGTCCCAGAATATGAGATACATCGGCTGCGGTGCGAAGATGTAGAGGTGTCAACTCCGCAGCAGCCCGTGCCACCAGAATCATCATCCCACACGACGAACCCGCCCAAGCAGGTCATCCGGATTTCTCCCCTGGCCTATCTGGGATGCGCCTTCCTCCTGTTCGCCGTGTCGTTCCCCATCTTCGGCTGGCCCGCCGCCTTCGGTTGGCTCGTGATCGCCCCGATCGTCGCGGTGGCCTGGGTCGCGCGGGTGCGCACCACCGTCACGCCCGACGGACTCGAAGTGCGCCGGCTGTTCGGCGGCCGGTCGCTGGGGTGGTCCGAGATCACGGGATTCCGCTTCCCCAAGCGCGGCTGGGCCCGGGCGACCCTGACCGACGGGGGCGAGGTGACCCTTCCCGTCGTCACGTTCGACCGGCTTCCCGATATCGCCGAGGCGAGCGGCGGCCGCATCACCGACCCCTACGCGGCAGCCGCCGCGGCGGACGAAGCAGCCCACCACGCCGACGCGGAATCGAACGGCGAGCAGCCGGTGAAGAACCGGCCGGACACAGACGGGGATTAGTGCGCGAGTAGCGTTTGTCAGTACTTCCGTACGCTGACTAAGGAATACGCTCATGCCCCCGCTGAGGTCCCGAACCACCACCGCAGGACGAAATGCCGCAGGCGCCCGCGCACTGTGGCGCGCCACCGGAATGACCGACTCCGACTTCGGGAAGCCGATCGTCGCGATCGCGAACTCGTACACGCAGTTCGTTCCCGGGCACGTCCACCTGAAGAACGTCGGCGACATCGTCGCCGACGCCGTCCGCGCCGCCGGTGGTGTACCTCGCGAGTTCCACACGATCGCCGTCGACGACGGCATCGCGATGGGACACGGCGGCATGCTGTATTCCCTTCCTAGCCGCGAGATCATCGCCGACTCCGTCGAGTACATGGTAAACGCGCACACCGCCGACGCGCTCGTCTGCATCTCCAACTGTGACAAGATCACTCCCGGAATGCTCAATGCCGCACTGCGTTTGAACGTCCCGACCGTGTTCGTGTCGGGCGGTCCAATGGAGGCTGGCAAGGCGGTGGTGGTGAACGGTGTCGCCCAGGCACCGACCGACCTCATCACGGCGATCTCGGCGAGCGCCAACGACGAAGTCGACGACGAAGGACTGTCCGAGGTCGAGCGCAGCGCCTGCCCGACGTGCGGGTCGTGCTCGGGCATGTTCACCGCGAACTCGATGAACTGCCTCACCGAGGCGCTCGGTCTGGCGTTGCCGGGCAACGGTTCCACGCTGGCCACCCACGAGGCCCGTCGCGCGCTGTTCACCCGCGCGGGCACCACCGTCGTCGAAGCCGCCCTGCGGTACTACCGGGACGAGGACGACTCCGTCCTCCCCCGCAACATCGCGACGCCCGCCGCATTCCGCAACGCGATGGCACTGGACGTCGCAATGGGCGGTTCCACCAACACGGTCCTGCACACCCTCGCGGCCGCGCAGGAGGGTGAGGTCTACGACTTCGACCTCGACAAGATCGACGAGATCAGCCGCAAGGTGCCGTGCCTGTCGAAGGTCTCCCCCAACTCGGACTACCACATGGAGGACGTGCACCGGGCGGGCGGAATCCCCGCCATCCTCGGCGAACTCCGCCGGGCCGGCCTGCTCGAGAGCGACGTGTCGACGGTGCACACCGAGAGCTTCGACGAGTGGCTCGACACGTGGGACATCCGGTCCGGCAAGGCATCCGACGAGGCCGTCGAACTCTTCCACGCCGCACCGGGCGGTGTCCGCACCACCGAACCGTTCTCGACGAACAACCGCTGGTCGTCGCTCGACACGGACGCCGCCAACGGCTGCATCCGCGACTTCGAGCACAAGCACACGGTCGAGGGCGGCCTGGCAGTGCTGCGCGGCAACATCGCCGTCGACGGCGCCGTCATCAAGACGGCGGGCATCGACGAAGACCTGTTCCACTTCCAGGGGCCCGCGCGCGTCGTGGAGTCGCAGGAAGAGGCGGTGTCGGTGATCCTCGGCAAGAAGATCCAGCCCGGTGAGGTCCTCGTCGTGCGTTACGAGGGTCCCGCAGGCGGCCCGGGCATGCAGGAGATGCTGCACCCCACCGCATTCCTCAAGGGCTCCGGCCTCGGGAAGAAGTGTGCGCTGATCACCGACGGCCGATTCTCCGGCGGTTCCTCGGGACTGTCCATCGGCCACATCTCCCCCGAGGCCGCCAGCGGCGGCGCCATCGGCCTGGTGGAGGACGGCGACCAGATCCTCATCGACATCGCGACCCGCACGCTGAAACTCCTCGTCGACGACGCGGTGCTCGCCGAGCGCCGGGCGAAGATGGAGTCGTCCGAGCGTCCGTGGCAGCCGGTGAACCGCGAACGCACCGTCACCACCGCCCTGCGGGCGTACGCCGCGCTGGCCACGTCCGCCGACAAGGGCGCGGTCCGTCAGGTCCCCTGACACACCCGCACCGCGCACCGAACGGACACGAAGCCGGGTGCCGCAGCAGGAGCTTCCTGCCGCGGCACCCGGCTTCCGTCGTCGGTGCGACGACGGATTCCGTCTCGGATGTGACCGCGCTCACGGGTGATCAACTCGCTCAGACGGCGACACCCGAGAACAGGTTCTACTGATCGAATTGATCAGTTGAGCCCGGGCTTCTTGCACACGGCGCTCAGTAGTGGTTCCCTCAGTTGGCCGTTGAGACCTACATCACAATCGGCAGCACCACCGGAACATCTCCGGCCCACGAGGCCATCGGGAATACAACCAAGGAGCGACACATGCCAGGAGTCGGCATTTGGCGAACGAAATCCGTTGAGCAATCGATAGCGGACACCGACGAACCCGACACCCGGCTGCGGAGGGAACTCACCGCGAAGGACCTCACCGTCTTCGGTGTCGCCGTCGTGATCGGCGCCGGTATCTTCACGCTCACCGCCCGGACTGCAGGCAACGTCGCCGGGCCGTCCATCTCGCTCGCCTTCGTCCTCGCCGCCATCGCGTGCGGCCTGGCCGCCCTCTGCTACGCCGAGTTCGCATCCACCGTCCCCGTCGCGGGCAGTGCGTACACGTTCTCCTACGCCACCTTCGGCGAGTTCGTCGCCTGGATCATCGGCTGGGACCTCATCCTCGAATTCGCCCTCGCGGCGGCCGTCGTCTCCAAGGGCTGGTCGCTGTATCTGGGTAACGTCCTCGGGTTCAGCGGATCCACCACAGCCCATCTCGGTCCCATCGACTTCGACTGGGGCTCGCTGATCATCGTCGGCGGCATCACGATCGTGCTCGCCATCGGGACCAAGGTGTCCTCGCGCGTGTCCGCCGTCATCACGGCCATCAAGATCGCCGTCGTCCTCCTCGTCATCGCCGTCGGCGTCTTCTACATCAAGAAGGAGAACTACGCCCCGTACATTCCGCCCGCCGAGAGCAACGAGAGCGCCGCGCAGGGTGTGCACCAGACCCTCTTCTCCTTCCTCTCCGGAGCGGACGGCAGCAGCTACGGCTGGTACGGCCTCCTCGCCGCAGCGAGCCTCGTCTTCTTCGCCTTCATCGGATTCGACGTCGTCGCCACCACCGCCGAAGAGACCAAGAACCCGCAGAAGGCGCTCCCCCGCGGCATTCTCGGCTCGCTCGCCATCGTCACCGTGCTCTACGTCGCCGTCACCCTCGTGCTCACCGGCATGGTGAAGTACACCGACCTCAAGACCGGTAGCCCGCTCGTCGGCGACAGCAGCGCCACCCTCGCGACCGCCTTCGAGGCACACGGAATCACCTGGGCCCAGACCGCGATCAACTTCGGCGGGCTCGCGGGCCTCACCACCGTCGTGATGGTGATGATGCTCGGCCAGACCCGCGTCCTGTTCGCCATGTCCCGCGACGGACTCGTGCCCCGCGGTCTCGCCAAGACCGGCAAGAACGGCAGCCCGGTCCGCATCACCCTGTTCGTCGGCGCCGTGGTCGCGCTCCTCGCCGCCTTCTTCCCGATGGGCACGCTCGAGGAGATGGTGAACATCGGCACCCTCTTCGCGTTCGTCCTCGTCTGCATCGGCGTCATCATCCTCCGCCGTACGCGTCCCGACCTGCCCCGCGGATTCCGCGTTCCGCTGGTCCCGCTCGTCCCCATCCTCGCCGTCCTGGCCTGCGGATGGCTGATGCTGAACCTGTCGGTCGAGACCTGGATCCGGTTCCTCGTCTGGATGGCCCTCGGCGTCGTCGTCTACCTCGCCTACGGCCGGCGCAAGTCGGTCCTCGGACAGAAGCTCGCCGCCCAGGCCGGCCCGCCCGAGGAGGAGAACATCCCGGAACTCGTCCAACGCTGATCTCGAACGAAAACGACTGCGCCGCACTCCCGATCCGGGGGTGCGGCGCAGTCGTGTATGCACGAGACGCTCAGATGAGCGGGTTGGCACCGTTCAGGAAGATCCACACGCAGACACCGGCGGCGACGCCCAGGATCAGCGCCGCGAACGACCCGATGAACGGGCGCGTCGCCCAGCCCCGGCGGCCGTCGAGCGAGATGCGTCCCGGCCCGGTGAGAATGATCACGCCGGCGCACACACCCAGCAGCGTCTCGTACTCGGTGCCCGCGGGCGCGAAGTACTCGAGCCCCGGTTCCGCGATCTGCCGGAACGCCCACGCATTGATCATCACGGCCAGCACCGAGGCCGCGGCGAGCGGGGTGACGAGACCGAGGATGAGCAGTGCACCGCCCGCGACCTCACCGATGGCACCCAGAATCGCGAGCAGTTTCGCTTGCTGGAACCCCGAGTTCACGAGTACCTCTTCGAACCCGTCGAGTCCCGGACCGTTCCACATCCCCGTCAGCTTCTGCAGACCGTGCACGAGTGCCGTTCCGCCGACCGCGAGTCGCAGGGCCAGCAGTCCGAGGTCCAGGGTGCCGCGGCCGATCTTCACGTCGCCCTCGCCGATCCGGTCGGTCGACGGATCGCCCGCTGTCGCCCCGAGGGACGCGCCGGAACCCGCGCCGATCACCTGGGTCGGATGGTCCGACATGTCGGACGCCCCCGACTGCCGGTACGCGGGGATCTGCTCGGTGGGGAGTCCCCCGCCGCGCGCATCGCCGTAGTCGAGTTCGTCGTCGGTGTGCGGCAGACGCTGCCCCGCGGAACCGGATGTCGGCGTGGCCGACGGAAAGCGCTCGGTGGGAAGGTCGTAAGGGCTCGAGACCTTGCCGTAGCCGGGTGAGGCGCTCTGGTCGGCAGCACCCTGGTCCGACGACTCGCTGGGGTCTTTCCGCATGTCAGTCACACCGTCAAGCCTAGGTCGACCGGCCGGACATCGCTGGTAGGCGGAACCGGCGTGGCGGCGACCTCGCACTCTTCCGTAACGTCTCCATCATGATGGTGGGTGGGCGGCGCCGCACGGCGTCCCGCAAGATGGCGATGTCCGCACTGTGCGTGACGGCGGTCCTCGCCGCCGGATGCGCGAAATTCGACGACTCCGCGTCCTCCCCCTTCACACCCGAGCCGACCGGTGCGTCGGGTGCCGAGGTGGAACCGGAGAACCCGCCGCCGTCCACGACGACCACCCCGCCGCCGAGCGGTCCGCTGGGACCGTGCCAGGATCCGGACCCCAGCGTGATCGCCACCTGCCTCGACACCACCGGCGGACTCGTCGTCCTCCCCGACGGGGCCACCGCCCTCGTCGCCGAGCGCCGGACCGGACGCATCCTGCAGGTCGCCCAGGGGCAGACCCCCAAGGAGATCGCGCACGTCGACGTCGACGGCACCACCGACGGTGGACTCCTCGACATCGCGCTGTCGCCGAGTTTCGTCGAGGACAACCTCATCTACGCGTACGTCACGACCCCGACCGACAACCGGGTGGTGCGGATCGCACCGGGAGACTCCGCCAAGGAGGTTCTCGGCGGGATTCCGCGCGGCGACGCGGGCAATGCGGGTTCGCTCGAATTCTCGGGCGACGAGCTGATGGTCCTGACCGGCAACGCGGGCAACGCCGCCGCGGCCGCCGATCCGGCGTCCCTCGCCGGGAAACTGCTGAAGGTCACCGCCCTGTCACCCGCGCCGGCGCCGGCGCAGCCGCGCCCTCAGGTGGTGCTGTCGGGCATCGGGACCGCCGGTGGCGTGTGCGTCGACCCGGGTGTGGCCGTGTGGGTCACCGATCGCACCCCCCTGGAGGATCGGCTGCTGCGGGTCAGCGCCGACGGAGCCGTGTCGTCGCCGGTATGGACGTGGCCGGAGCGGCCCGGCGTCGGCGGCTGCGTCGCCGCCGGTGACGTCGTGGCGGTGTCACTGAGCACCGCGAAGGCGATGTCCGCACTCGCTGCCGACCCCGGCACGGGAGCGGTCACCACCGCCCCCGGTGTCATCGTCCAGGACCGGTACGGCCAACTCGGCGGCGCCGCGCTCGGACCCGACGGTCTCATCTGGGTGAGCACCGTCAACAAGACCGGCGGTCAGCCCGGACCCAACGACGACCGCGTGATCAAGATGCCCCTGCCGTCCGGTGGCGGCGGATTCGACTGACGGCCCGCCCCGTCGAAACGAACGGGACGCTCGTTCGGTTGATCCGAACGAGCGTCCCGTTGGTGCAGAAGGGGTTCAGCCGCAGGCCTCGATGACCAGTTCCTTGACGCGGGCCGGGTCGGCCTGACCACGCGTGGCCTTCATCACGTCGCCGACGATCTTGCCCGCGGCCGCGACCTTGCCGCCGCGAATCTTCTCGGCGATGTCGGGGTTCGCGGCCAGAGCCTCGTCGACGGCCGCCTTCAGCTTCGTGTCGTCGCGTTCGACGACCAGCTCGGGGTGGTTCGCGACGACCTGCTCGGGGTCGCCCTCCCCCTCGAGCACGTGGTCGACCACCTGGCGGGCCACCTTGTTGTTGAGCTTCCCGCTGTCGATCAGCGCGACCACCTGCGCGACCTGAGCCGGCGTGATCGGCAGCTCGGCGAGTTCCACCCCGCGGGTGTTCGCCTGCTGCGCCAGGTACGACACCCACCAGGACCGTGCGGCCTCCGGGGAGGCGCCGGCCTCGACGGTGGCGATGACGAGGTCGAGGGCGCCCGCGTTGACGAGGTCGCGCATGACCTCGTCGGACACACCCCAGTCGGCCTGGATCCGGGCGCGGCGGACCCACGGCAGCTCGGGCAGGGTGCCACGCAGCTCCTCGATCCATTCCGCGCTGGGCGCGACCGGCTCGAGATCGGGCTCCGGGAAGTAGCGGTAGTCCTCGGCGGTTTCCTTGCGGCGGCCCGGTGACGTGGTCCCGTCGGCCTCCTGGAAGTGCCGGGTCTCCTGGATCACCTCACCGCCGGCCTCCAGCACCGCGGCCTGCCGGCGCATCTCGTACCGGACCGCCACCTCGACACTCTTGAGGGAGTTGACGTTCTTCGTCTCGGTACGGGTGCCGAGTTCGGTCGCCCCGATCGGCATCAGCGACACGTTGGCGTCGCAGCGCATCGAACCCTGGTCCATGCGGACGTCGGAGACGTCCAGCGACTTCAGCAGGTCGCGGAGCGCAGTGACGTACGCGCGGGCCACCTCGGGAGCGCGGGCACCGGCGCCGCTGATGGTCTTGGTGACGATCTCGACGAGCGGGACCCCGGCGCGGTTGTAGTCGAGCAGCGAGTGGCTGGCGCCGTGGATGCGCCCGGTCGCACCGCCGACGTGCAGCGACTTTCCGGTGTCCTCTTCCATGTGCGCGCGCTCGATCTCCACGCGCCACGTGGTGCCGTCGTCGAGGACGACGTCGAGGTAGCCGTCGGTGGCGATCGGCTCGTCGTATTGGGAGATCTGGTAGTTCTTCGGCTGATCCGGGTAGAAGTAGTTCTTCCGCGCGAACCTGCCCCAGGGTGTGATCGAACAGTTCAGTGCGAGTCCGATCCGGATCGCGGACTCGACCGCCGCCTCGTTCACCACGGGCAGCGACCCGGGCAGACCGAGGCACACCGGGCACACCTGCGTGTTCGGCTCGGCGCCGAACTCGGTGGGGCACGGGCAGAACATCTTCGTTTCGGTGCCGAGCTCTACGTGCACCTCCATGCCGAGAACAGGCTCGTACTTGGCGAGCACTTCGTCGTAGTCGAGGAGGTCCGGAGCGTCGACAGCAGTCATGCCACAGAGTTTATGCGTCCGGTGGTTCGCCGGAAAACGCGGTCAGCCGAAAAATGCGGCCGCCTCCTCGTACCGTTCCCGCGGCACCGTCTTGAGGCGCCGGGTCGCCTCCTCGAGGGGCACGAGGTCGATCGACGTGCCGTGCAGAGCCACCATGTTGCCGAAGTCGCCGCGGTGGACGGCATCGGTGGCGTGCACCCCGAAGCGGGTGGCGAGCACCCGGTCGTACGGCGTCGGGGTGCCGCCCCGCTGCACGTGCCCGAGCACCGTCGTCCGCACCTCCTTGCCGATGCGGCGGACGATCTCGTCGCCGAGCTGCTGCGCGACACCGGTGAAACGTTTGTGACCGAACTCGTCGATACCGCCCTCCCGCAGACTCATCGACTCCGGAGTCGGAGTGGCGCCTTCGGCGACGACGCAGATGAAATGCGAATCGCCGCGCTGGAAACGCTTCTTCACGAGGGAGCAGACTTCGCCGACGTCGAACGGGACCTCGGGAACGAGAGTGAGATGCGCACCGGTCGCGAGCCCCGAGTGCAACGCGATCCAGCCCGCATGCCGGCCCATCACCTCGACGAGCATCACCCGCTGGTGGGATTCGGCGGTGGTGTGCAGCCGGTCGATCGCATCGGTCGCGATGGACAGCGCGGTATCGAAACCGAACGTCACGTCGGTGCAGTCGATGTCGTTGTCGATCGTCTTCGGAACCCCGATCACGGGCACCCCGCTCTCGGCGAGCCAGCTCGCGGCCGTGAGCGTGCCCTCCCCGCCGATCGGGATGAGCGCGTCGATCCCGTTGTCGTCGAGAGTCTGCCGGATCTGGTCGAGGCCGGCCTTCAACTTGTCGGGGTTGACCCGCGCGGTGCCGAGGATGGTGCCGCCCCGGGTGAGGATGCGATCGATCCGGTCGTCGTTGGACAGCACGACCTTGCGATCCTCGAGCAGGCCGCGCCAGCCGTCACGGAATCCCACCACCGAGCTGCCGTATCGGCCGGCGGCGGTCCGAACCACCGCCCTGATCACCGCATTCAGTCCGGGGCAGTCTCCGCCTCCGGTGAGCATTCCGATCCGCATCCAAGCACCCCTCGTCGTCTCGTGTGGTGATGGTGGTTCTCATCACCCATCTTGCCGCTCGAACCGTGTTCAGGCACCTCGGACCGGCAGGTTCCCTCAGCCCGGCGTGACGAGACCGCTCTCGTACGCCAGGACCACTGCCTGTGCGCGGTCGCGCAGATCCAGCTTGGACAGCACCTTGCCGACGTGCGTCTTGACGGTCTGCTCGGCGACGAACAGGCGCTCCGCGATCTCGGTGTTGGACATGCCGCGGGCGATGAGTTCGAGTACCTCGCGTTCGCGGGGCGTCAGCGCCGACAACGCGGCCGGTTTACGGCGCGCCGTGCTGCGGCGGCTGGTCACGTCGGCGATGAGACGCCGGGTGACGGTCGGCGCGAGCAGTGCCTCGCCGTCCGCGACCACCCGCACCGCACGGATGAGTTCCTCCGCGGGCGCGTCCTTGAGCATGAAGCCGCTGGCCCCGATGCTCAGCGCCTCGTACACGTAGTCGTCGACGTCGAACGTGGTGAGCATGAGCACGCGCACCGGCGGATCGAAACCGGCCGACAGGATGACGCGGGCCGCGTCGAGTCCGTTCATCTCCGGCATACGGACGTCCATCAGGACCACGTCGGGTCGCAGACGCCGGACCTCGCTCACCGCCACCGCCCCGTCCGGAGCGTCACCGATGACACTGATGTCGGGCTGTGAGGCGAGCAGGGCTCCGAAGCCCTGCCGGACCATAGCCTGGTCGTCGGCGATGAATACGGTGATGGCCACCCAGCCAGCCTAGGCGGAGGCGACCGGGAACTCGGCGTGGACCTCGAATCCGCCGTTGTCGTGCAAGTGGGTGGTGAGTACGCCCCCGACAGCCTGCGCACGCTCACGCATACCGATGATGCCGTTGCCACCGGTCGACTCGTGCCTGGTCAGTGCGGAGACGAGACTCCGCCTCGGCGGCCCGTTCACGATCGACACCGACGCGATCGGCGACTCGTACGCGATCTTCACCTCCACCGCGGCGCCCGCCGCGTGGCGGGCCGTGTTGGCGAGGGATTCCTGCAGAATGCGGTACATCACGAGCCCGACCGACTCCGACACGAGCGTCGGGTCGCCGTCGACGTGCCAGGAGACGGGAATGCCGGCCCTGCGGCTGCCCTCGAGCAGCTCGCTGATCTGCTGAACCCCGGGCTGGGGCGCGTGCTCGGCCAGCTGGCCGTCGCTGCGCAGCACTCCGAGCAGTCCGCGCACCTCGTTCAGCGCGCCACGGCCGGCGGCTCCGATCGATTCGAACTCGGCCCGCGTCTCGTCGGACATGTCGGCGATGCGGTACGGCGCGCTCTGCGCCTGCACCACGACCATCGACATGTGGTGCGCGACGACGTCGTGCAGGTCCCGGGCGATGCGCGCCTTCTCCTCGAGGACCGTCCGGCGAGTGCGCTCGAGCTCGCTCAGCTCCTCCTGCTGTGCGAGTTGCCTGCGCGAGAGCACCAGCCACCGGATCAGCAGGCCGAAGACGACGATCGCGGTCAGGCCCACCGCCCACCCGCGGCCGTTGGTGCCCGGGGTGTCGGCGAGGAAAAGCAGGACGGTGGAGATCCATGCCACACCGACGACCGGAATCGCGGCCCGCATGCTGACGGCGGCCAGCAGGGCGAGCATCACGAGGATGTGGACCACCTGCCACGGGTAGTCGTAGCCGCCCTGCAGTGCGAAGACGCGCGGAATCACCAGCGCCGAGATCGCGGAGACGGCCCAGGCCAGTGCCGGATTCGACCGGATGAGCAGGAACGGGAACGTCGCGAGCGCCGCCACGAACGGCTGGATGGGAGGACTGACCTGGTGGGTCAGCTGCAGCGTCGGCCACGCCACGGCGAACAGGATCGCCGTGACCACGACGATTACCACGTTCAGCCACTGACCTTCGGCGGCTCTCCGGATGCGCGTCTTCGTCTTCACACTGTCGACAGTAGAAACCCTGGTCACGGAGTGTCCTCATACCCCGGGCCCATGTCGGCGTAGCCCCGGAGTATGAGATCGGGGCGCCCTCGCACCACGAAGCCAGGAATCGAACCGGTCTCCGGGGTGATGTGGCTGCGCAACACGAATTCATAACGTTCTCGTCATGCGAAAGACGGGGACACGGAGAACGACTTGGGCCGCGGTGGCGTGCGCCGCAACCGCACTACTGACCACGACAGGATTCGCAGGCACCGGCGCGGCGAGCACACCCCGGCACGAGAACGCCGCCGCCTCCGCCGCGGTGCACACCCTCACCGCACCGGCCGAGATCTCCGAGGACTCCATTCCCGCGGACTTCGCCGAAGTGATGGGGTACACGCCGGTGCCGATCGACGGGATGCTCGCCAATCCCGGCGGGGACTGCTCGTCCCCCGTGCCGCTGCCCCTCGAGTTCGACACGTCGTGCAAGGCCCACGACCTCGGCTACGACCTTCTGCGGTACGCGTCACGGTCCGGCGAGGACCTGGGTCCCTGGGCGCGGCAGAGCCTCGACGCGCAGCTGGATCAGCGCATGCACGCGGCGTGCGACACCCGCGCCGACGAGCAGGCACGGGCGCAGTGCTTCGTGATGGCGAACGTCGCGACCACCTTCGTCACCGGAAACAGCTGGCGCCAGGCCTATTCGGCACCGGTCACCGAATCCGGACTCCCGTACGCACTGGCCGGCGGTGTCGGGGCCGCGCTCCTCGCAGGCGGGGCCTGGTCGATCCGCCGCCGCCCGCATCCGGTCGGAGCCGTCGCATGATCATCACCGCTCTGTCCGGTCCCGGACGGAGCACGGTGCACAGTCGTTCGCGCACGAAGCCGAATGCCCTGCGCCGCACACTGGTCACGACGATCCCGGTCTCCGCTCTCCCCCGCGCCTCCTCCACGATCGTCGTCACCGCCGTCACACTCGCCTCTCTCGCTCCCTCACTGCTCCCCCGGAGTGCGCTGACGCAGGCCCTGTTCACCGGCGTCCTCGCCGCGATCGGTTTCGGTTTCGTCGTCCTCGCCCGCCGCCTGCGGTACCTCGTCACCCGTTCGCGCAGCAACCACCCTCCGCGGGACTCGGTGCGTCTGCTGGTGCTGATCGGCGCCATGATCGTCGTGACCTTGGCGATCGTGCTCGCCGACCACTGGCAGGATTCGCTGCGCGCCGCCATGGCCATGCCGGGCATCGGGCCGGACCACTGGATGAAGGCGATCATCGTGGCGGCGCTGACGTTCCTGCTGTTCGCCGGCATCGGCAGCGTCGTCGGCACGGTCGCCCGCCGTCTCGGCTGGATCGGCAGCGCCACCACCGCCGTCGTTCTCGCGACCGCACTGCAACTGGTCGCCGGACCGGCATTGTGGGGAATGATGTCGCGTTCCTACAGCGACTCCAACGCGCTCGTCGACGTGTCCCTGCACCGGCCGATGTCCGCCGAACTGTCCGGCAGCCCGGACTCCGCGATCAGCTGGGAGTCGCTCGGGCGCCAGGGACGACGGTTCGTGGCGGCGGGCGAGCAGTCGGCCGCCATCCGCACCTATGTGGGGATGGATTCGGCGCCGGACGTCGAATCGCGTGCGGCACTGGCAGTTTCGGAACTCGAGCGGGCCGGCGGATTCACCCGGTCCGCCATCGTCGTCACGGTGCCCACCGGCTCGGGGTGGATCGACGAGAACGCCGCCGAGGGATTCGAGGAACGCTTCGCCGACGACGTCGCCATCGTCGGCATGCAGTACTCGTACCTGCCGAGCTGGATCACGTTCGTGTTCGGGCGTTCCGCCGCAGACGAATCGGCGGCCGCGTTGTTCGATGCCGTCGCCGAGCGGATCGCCGACCTCCCCGACCTCCTGCGCCCGGCGCTGTACGTCTACGGTCAGAGCCTCGGATCCGTCGGCGGCAGTGCAATTTTCACCGACGCCGACCCACTGCGCGAGCGAGTCTGCGGCGCACTGTGGGCCGGCCCGCCCGCCGGCTCGGTTCTGACGGACGGGGCGACGGTGTTGGCGAACACATCCGACCCGGTGGTGTGGTGGTCCCCCGACCTGGTCCTGCACCGACCCGACCTCTCGCTCGCAGTACGCGATGCGCCGGTACCCCAATGGATTCCGGGCATCACGTTCCTGCAGACGAGTGTCGACCTGGTGTCCGCGCTGAACTTCGCAGCCGGCCACGGACACCGCTACGGCAGTGAGCAGGGCACCGCCCTGCCCGACTGCTCCTAGTTCGGCGAGCCGATCGGACCGCGTGCGGCCTCGTAGGCGGCACCGACGCGGTACAGCCGCTCGTCGGCCAGCGCGGGTGCCATGATCTGCAGCCCCACCGGCAGTCCGTCGTCCGCGGACAGTCCCGACGGAACCGACATCGCGCAGTGCCCCGCCAGGTTGGTGGGCAGCGTGCACAGGTCCGAGAGGTACATCGCGAGCGGGTCGCCGACCTTCTCGCCCAGCTTCCACGGGGTGAACGGGCTGGTGGGCGACACCAGGACGTCCACCTTCTCGTACGCCTTCTCGAAGTCCCTGGCGATGAGCGTCCGCACCTTGAGCGCCTGACCGTAGTAGGCGTCGTAGTAGCCGGACGACAGCGCGTAGGTACCGATCATGATGCGGCGCTTGACCTCCGGGCCGAAACCGGCGGCGCGCGTCGCGGCCATCACCTGGTCGGCGCTCATGTCACCCTCGTCGATGCGCAGGCCGTACCGCATCGCGTCGAAGCGTGCGAGGTTCGACGACACCTCGCTCGGCAGGATCAAGTAGTACGACGCGAGCGCGTACTCGAAGTTGGGGCACGACACCTCGACGACCTCGGCACCGAGTTCCGTGAGTTGCGCGACGGCGGCATCGAAAGACGAGATGACCCCGGGCTGGTAGCTGTCGGAATGCAGTTCCTTGACCACACCCACCTTCACGCCCTTCAGGTTGCCACCGGCACCCTCACGCGCAGCCGCCACCACGGGACGCACGGGCGCGTCGATCGACGTGGAGTCCCGCGGGTCGTGCCCGGCGATGACCTCGTGCAGCAGCGCCGTGTCGAGGACCGTGCGGCCGCAGGGACCACCCTGGTCGAGCGAGGACGCGCAGGCCACGAGGCCGAAACGGGAGACCGTGCCGTACGTCGGCTTGGTGCCGACCGTCGCCGTGACGGCGGCGGGCTGACGGATCGAGCCGCCGGTGTCGGTGCCGATCGCGAGCGGGGCCTGCCGGGACGCGAGGGCCGCGGCACTGCCGCCGCCCGAACCGCCCGGGATGCGCGTGGTGTCCCACGGGTTGCGGGTGGGGCCGTAGGCGGAGTTCTCGGTGGACGAACCCATCGCGAACTCGTCGAGGTTGGTCTTTCCCAGGATCGGGATGCCGGCCTCGCGCAGTTTCTTCGTGAGCGTCGCGTCGTACGGTGCGATCCAACCTTCGAGGATCTTCGACGCGCACGTGGTGGGCATGTCGGTGGTGGTGAAGATGTCCTTGAGCGCCAACGGAACTCCCGCGAGCGGGGAGGCGGGTGCATTGCCTGCGGCGAGGCTGCTGTCCACTTCCTTCGCCGACACGAGGGCCTGCTCGCCTGCCACGTGCAGGAAGGCGTTCAGGTCACCGTCGACCGCGGCGATGCGGTCGAGATGCGCCTGGGTGACCTCGACGGACGACACCTCACGGCTGTGGATCTTCGACGCGAGATCTGCGGCGTCGAGAGTGGTCAGTTCGGCGCTCATTCGCCCTCTCCAAGGATCTGCGGGACAGCGAAGCGACCCTGCTCGACAGCCGGTGCGGCGGACAGCGCCTGCTCGGGAGTCAAGCCGGGAACGATCACGTCGGGACGGGTCACGTTGGTGACCGCGTTCGGGTTCGCCATCGGCGGAACATCCTCGGCGGGCACCTCGGTGACCACCTTCACGTGGCTGAGAATCGAGTCCAGCTGACCGGCGAACTCGTCGAGCTCGGCATCGGTCAGGGCGAGTCGAGACAGCCGCGCGAGGTGCGCGACCTCGTCACGGGAGATGGCAGGCACCGCGGGGCCCCTTTCGGTTCGGACGTACACAAGTGGGTCCCAGCCTAGAGCGTGGCCCGATCAGCCGTGCAGCCAGCGCCGCAACCTGCCCGTCAGGAACGGCAGAACCACGAAGACCATCACCGGAGTCGTGACCACCGACGCCACCACGGTGCGCGTCACCACGTCCAGGGCCGAGAGCCGAGGAGTGACGAACAACGCGATGAGAAGTGAGATCGGGAAGAAACCGAGCCAGATGGTGACCGCCTGCTTCCACCGCGGCGGTGGCGGCGTGACCCGAACGGCGTGCGTGAGCGTCGACTGCGGTTCGAACCAGCCCTCCACCCCGGTCAGCCGGTGCGTGACCGTGTCCTGCGCGAGACCAGTTCCCCTGCCCACCCACACCTTCCTGGCGGGCGACGTCGTCCACGCGTCGAGAGTGTCCTCGTCCGCGAACCGGTACACCACGTGGTACTGCTCGGGGTCGGTCGCCGCGCGCAGCCATCCCCCGCCGAGGAACCCCGGGAACGTGCCCGCCATTGCCATCCCGGCGTCCGTCCAGCGCAGGAATTCCTGTTCCCGGCCCGCCGCCACCCGCCGCGAGACGGACGTCGTCACTCCCGTTGCCGTGATGTTCATGCACCCATGTTTGGGCTGTCGTGTTTCGCGGACGAGGCGAATCCGTATCGGCAGTGTCACGAATCGAGCGCGACCTGCACGTCCCCGTCCCGTCCCCGGCGAAGCCGCAGGGGGGACCGCATACTCGGGAACGAAAGTGCAAGGATGGTGAGCGACGGGGGTCGCAGGTACTCCCGCGTCTATCTCGTGGTGAAAGGGACGCACGTGTCGTATCTGCTTCGCGTCCAGCTCCCCGACCGTCCCGGTAGCCTCGGCTCTCTCGCCGTCGCCCTGGGCTCGGTGGGTGCTGACATTCTGTCGCTCGACGTGGTGGAACGGGGTGCCGGATTCGCCATCGACGACCTCGTGGTCGATGTCGAGCCGGGATCGCTCCCCGACACCCTCATCACGGCCGCCGAGAACCTGCCCGGCGTCACCGTCGACTCCATCCGGCCGTACGCCGGAATCCTCGACACCCACCGCGAGCTCGAGCTCATCGACCAGGTCGCCACCGCGGCGGACGATCGACTGCAGGTCCTCGTCGACGGGGCGCCGCGCGTGCTCCGGGTCGGCTGGTCCGTGGTCGCCGACCTCGGCCCGCACGGCGCATACCGTGTGGTCGGCAGCTCGGGAGCTCCCGAGACCCATGCCACCGAGATCCCGTGGATGCCGCTGGAGAAGCCCACCGCGCTCGACGGCGAGGGTGACTGGGTGCCGCAGGTGTGGCGCGACATGAACACCACACTCGCGGCGGCTCCCCTCGGGACCACCGGCCGTGTGCTGATGCTCGGCCGTCCCGGCGGCCCGGAGTTCCGTCCGTCCGAGATCGCCCGGCTGGGTTACCTCGCCGGCATCATCGCGACGGTTCTGAGCTGACCACCGTCCCGGGCCGGGAGGTCCGGGGGTGGTCGCCTCAGACGAGCTCGCGGACCAGGACGGTCAGCTCGACACCCGGCACGGGCGCCCAATTGCGTTCGGGCACAGGCACGAAACCGTTGCGGTCGTAGATGCGGCGGGCATCTTCCATGTCCGGCCGGGTGGACATCACGACCGCGCGGTCCCCGCGGTCGTACGCCGTGTCCAGGACGTGCCGCACGAGCGCCGACCCGACCCCGGAACCGCGGGCGTCGGGTGTCACGGCGAGCATCCGGAATTCGAGCTCACCCGGCTGCGCGACATCGGCGTACGGGGAGGCCGGATCCGCGATCGTGACAGAACCCACGATCTGGCCCTCCTTCACGGCCACCCGCACATCCGCCTTCTCCGCCCGCTCGGCGGTGTCGCGCAACCGGTTCGTGTACGGATCGTGCGCCTCCACGAATCCGCCGCCCACGTAGGCGATCACCGTGAGGTCACCAACGGCCTCGTAGTCGTCCGGCGTCGCATTCCGAATCTCGATCATGTCCAGAACTATGACAGGACTGCTCACGCCGCCCAAAATGCGAGCGTGAGGTTCCGATCACACCCCGGAATCCGCGACCGCGTCCGGACCACCCTCCAGCAGTCGGCGGAACCCGTCCTCGTCGAGGACCGGCACTCCGAGTTCGACGGCCTTGTCGTGCTTCGAGCCCGGCGATTCGCCGACCACCACGAATGCCGTCTTCTTCGACACCGAACCCGCGGCCTTACCACCTCGGACGAGGATCGCCTCCTTCGCCTGGTCGCGCGAGAACGTCTCCAGGGACCCCGTGACGACGATCGACAGTCCCTCGAGGTGGCGCGGAATCGATTCGTCGCGTTCGTCTTCCATGCGAACCCCGGCCGCCGACCACTTCTCCACGATCTGCAGGTGCCAGTCGACGCCGAACCACTCGGCGACAGCCGCGGCGATGGTGCCGCCGACCCCGTCCACCGCCGCGAGTTCCTCGACGGAGCTCTCCCGGATCCGCGCGAGCGACCCGAACTCACCGGCCAGCGCACGCGCCGCCGTGGGACCGACGTGGCGAATGGACAGCGCGACCAGCACCCTCCACAGCGGCTTGTCCTTGGCGGAATCGAGGTTGTCGAGCAACCGGCGGCCGTTGGCCGACAGGCCGCCGGCCTTGGTCCGGAAGAGCGACGTCTTGAGCAGATCGTCCTCGGTGAGCGAGAACAGGTCGCCCTCGTCGCCGATCGCCTTGGCTTCGAGCAGGCTCGTGGCGGCCTCGTAGCCGAGAACCTCGATGTCGAATGCGCCGCGGCCCGCCACGTGGAACACGCGTTCCCGGAGTTGCGCGGGGCAGTACTGCTGGTTGGGGCAGCGAATGTCCGCGTCGCCCTCCTTGGCGGGGGCCAGCGGTGTGTCGCACTCCGGGCAGTGGGTGGGCATCACGAACTCGTACTCGTCGCCCGTCCGGGCGTCGACCACGGGTCCGAGGACCTCGGGGATGACGTCGCCGGCCTTGCGCAGTACGACCGTGTCGCCGATGAGCACGCCCTTGCGTTTGACCTCGGACCCGTTGTGCAGGGTGGCGAGGGAGACCGTGGAGCCGGCGACCGTGACCGGTTCCATATAGGCGAACGGGGTGACCCGGCCGGTGCGACCGACGTTGACCCGGATGTCGAGGAGCTTGGTGGTGGCCTCTTCCGGCGGGTACTTGTAGGCGATCGCCCAGCGCGGCGCCCGCGACGTGGACCCCAGCCGGCGTTGCAGCGACGTCTCGTCGACCTTGACCACCAGACCGTCGATCTCGTGCTCCACGTCGTGCCGGTGCTCGCCCCAGTACTGCACCCTGTCCACGACGGCGTCCGCGCCCGTGACGCGGGCGGTGTGGGTCGACACCGGCAGGCCCCACGCCGCCAGAGCCGTGTACGCGTCGTACTGGGAGACCGGCTCGAATCCTTCGCTCCGGCCGAGTCCGTGGCAGATCATCCCGAGGCGCCTGCGGGCCGTGACGGCCGGATTCTTCTGCCGCAGCGACCCAGCCGCGGAATTTCGGGGATTCGCGAACGGCGCCTTGCCTTCCTCGACGAGCGCCGCGTTGAGTGCGGCGAAGTCCTCGAGCCGGAAGAACACCTCGCCGCGCACCTCCAGGAGTGCCGGGACCGGGTATTCGTCTGTGCCGGTGAGCTTTTCCGGAATGTCGTCGATGGTCCGCGCATTGAGCGTCACTTCTTCACCGGTCCGGCCGTCGCCGCGGGTGGCGGCCCGCACGAGTCGGCCGTTCTCGTAGACCAGGTTCAGCGCGACCCCGTCGATCTTCACCTCGCACAGATAGTGCAGGTCGGGCCCGGTCTCCTGCTCCACCCGGCTGATCCAGGTGCGCAGTTCGTCGGTGGCGAAGACGTTGTCGAGGCTGAGCATCCGCTCGAGATGATCGGCGGAGGCGAAGTCGGTGGCGAAACCGCCGCCGACGAGTTGTGTCGGCGAATCGGGCGTCCGCAGATCGGGGTACTGGTTTTCGAGGTCGTTCAGCTCGCCCAGCAGCACGTCGAACTCGCCGTCGGAGATGATGGGCGCGTCGCGGACGTAATAGCGGAACTGGTGCTGCCGCACTTCCTCGGCCAGCTCGTTCCAATGCTCCCGGACGTGTCCGGGGGCCGGTGTCGGGGCTTCGGTCGATTCACTCACTACCGAAGATTAACCGGTCCGGCCGACACCGAATGCCGGACTCAGAGTGATTCGGGGTCGTCGGTGAACGCGCTACTCACCTCGGCGCACAACTTCAGGGCGTCCCGGCTCCAGGACGCGTCGGCGCCCGCGAGCCCGCAGGCGGGCGTCACGGCGACCTGGGTCCGTAGCGTCGTGCGCGCGAACCCGAGCCGGTCGATCAGCGTCACCGCAGGTCGAGCCAGGTCGCGCCACGTGGCAGGCACGGTGGGAGCGGTGGTCGGGACGAGGCCCAGTGCGAGCTCCTTGCCCGCGTCGAGCAACTCGCCGATGCCGTCCAGGTCCGTCGACGCCAGCTGTGACACGTCCAGACCCACCGCGCGGGCACTGCTGCGCCGCAGAAGGTCGGTGGGCAGATCCGCGGAGCAGCAATGCACCATGGTCACCGCGCCGCAGCCGGCGAGGGCGGCCTCCAGCACGGCGAGAGCCTCCGGTTCCGGCATCGCCCGCACGGTCTCGAGCCGCGAGCGACCGGACAGTGTCCCCGCCAGCACGGCGGGCAGACGCGGCTCGTCGAACTGGACCAACACCTGCGCGCCGAGACGTCGGGTGACCTCCGCGGCGTGCCGCGCGAGCCCCTCGCCCAGCGATTCGGCGAAGTCGCGCACCGCACCGGGGTCGGTGAGCACGCGCCGGCCGGTGCCGAGTTCCACCTCGGCCGCCAGCGTGAGTGGGCCCACCGACTGCACCTTCACCACGTGGTCGGCGCCGACGAGGCCCGCACTCTCCCACGCCTCCTCGAGCGCATCGAGATCCTGGTTCAGGAGGTCGGTCGCCCGCTTGGCGACCGAGCCGCGACGCTGCACCACACGGTAAGCCGTCGTGGACACGTCCAGCTGCAGATCCACGAGCAGAGCGCTGGCGCGGCCGATCATGTCGGCGCCGAGCCCGCGGGCGGGCAACTCGACCAGGTGCGGGAGCCGGCCGAGTTCGCCGAGAACGATCGTGGCGGCTTCACGCGGATCGGTACCCGGCCACGAGCCGACGCCGGTGACGGCACCGGCCAGTGAGATATCCTGCGTCACTGCGTGTTCGGACGTGCGTCGGTACCCGAGATGGTTCCGCTGCCCAGCACGATGTCGCCTGCCGGATCGGTCCGGTACAGGACGACGGCCTGCCCCTTCGCGACACCGGTGAGCGGCTCCCGCAGGGAGATCGCGATGCCGCCGTCGACCGCTTCGGCGACGGCCTCGGCGAGACCGCCGTGGGCCCGGACCTGGACGGTGCACTCGACCGGTCCGACCGGCGTGCTCCCGGACGTCCACACGGCGCGGTCCGCCGTGATCGCGTGCACCTCGAGGTTGCGTGCGGAACCGACACGGACGGTGCCGGTGTCGGGTTCGATCGACGTCACGTACCGCGGTTGCCCGTCGGCTGCGGGACCCTGGACGCCGAGACCCTTCCGCTGACCGATCGTGAAACCGTGCACACCTTCGTGTTCCGCGAGCACCTCACCCGAATCGGCGTCGACCACACTGCCCGGGCGGACACCGATGCGGGCGCCGAGGAATGCGCGGGTGTCGCCGGACGGGATGAAGCAGATGTCGTGGCTGTCGGGCTTGTTCGCCACGGCGAGGCCGCGTTCGGCGGCCTCCTCCCGGATCCGGTCCTTCGGAGTGTCACCCACCGGGAACATCGCCCGCGACAGCTGCTCGGCGGTGAGCACACCGAGCACGTACGACTGATCCTTGTCCGCGTCGACGGCACGGCGCAGCACGCCGTTCTCGAGTTGCGCGTAATGGCCGGTGGCCACCGCGTCGAACCCGAGGGCGATCGCACGGTCCGCGAGCGCCGCGAACTTGATCTTCTCGTTGCACCGCAGGCACGGGTTGGGGGTCTCCCCCGCGGCATACGACGCCACGAAGTCGTCGATCACGTCTTCCTTGAAGCGGTCGGCGAAATCCCAGACGTAGAACGGGATTCCGAGCACGTCCGCGGCACGCCGGGCATCACCGGCGTCCTCCTTGGAGCAGCAGCCCCGGGATCCGGTCCGCAGCGTGCCCGGCTCGGCGGACAGCGCGAGATGCACGCCCACCACGTCGTGTCCGGCTGCGACCGCCCGTGCCGCCGCCACCGCGGAATCCACGCCGCCACTCATGGCCGCCAGTACTCGCATCAACGATCCCCTCCACGCGCTCCGACACCGGCGAGCCCGGCGGCGCGGGCCCGCTCCACAACTTGCGGCAGTGCCGCGATGACTGCATCCACGTCCGCCACCGTCGACGTGTGCCCGAACGAGAAGCGCAACGATCCCCGCGCGGTCGCGGAATCCACGCCCATCGCGGTCAGGACGTGGCTCGGACGAGCGACCCCGGCGGTACACGCCGAGCCCGTGGAACACTCGATCCCGGCGGCGTCGAGCAGCATCAGCAGTGAATCGCCCTCGCAGCCGGGGAACGTGAAGTGGGCGTTGCCCGGCAGTCGTGCGCTGCCCACCGGCCCGTTCAGCACGGCGTCGGGAAGGATCTCGCCGACGCGCTCGATCAGGCGGTCGCGCAGGACGGTCAGTTCCGTCGCGCGGGCGTCGAGGTCGGCGGTCGTGTCGCGCAGCGCCGCCGCCATACCGACGACACCCGCCGTGTCCGGGGTGCCCGAACGCAGGTCTCGTTCGTGGCCCCCGCCGTGCAGCAGCGGCACGCACGGCACCTGCCGTCCGAGCAGCAGCGCACCGACGCCCTGCGGTCCGCCGACCTTGTGCGCGGCGATGCTCAGCGCGGACAGCCCGCTCGCAGCGAAGTCCACGGGGATGTGCGTGACGGCCTGGACGGCGTCGCTGTGCATCGGCACACCGAACTCGGCCGCCACCGCGGCGAGTTCGGTGATCGGCATGATCGTGCCGACCTCGTTGTTGGCCCACATGATCGTGACCAGGGCCGTCTCGTCCGCGTGGACGGCGAGTTCGTCGCGCAGCGCCTGCGGGGACACCCGGCCCAGTTCGTCGACGGGCAGCCACGTGACCTGGGCACCCTCGTGCTTCTCGAGCCACTCCACCGCGTCGAGAACCGCATGGTGCTCCACGGAACTGGCGAGAATCCGCACCCGGCCGGGGTCGGCGTCGCGCCGGGCCCAGAAGATGCCCTTGACGGCGAGGTTGTCGCTCTCGGTGCCACCGGAGGTGAAGATGACCTCGGACGGCCTGGCACCGAGGTCGGCGGCGATGGACTCGCGGGCCTCCTCGATGCGACGGCGGGCGGCGCGCCCGGAACCGTGCAGCGAGGACGCATTGCCCACGGTCCTGAAGATGTCGGTCATCGCCCGGACGGCCGCGGGCACCATGGGAGTGGTGGCTGCGTGGTCCAGGTAGACGGGGTGATCGGCACTGCGGGCAGAGGTCATGACGTGACCAGGATAGCTCAGGCGACGAGACGCTCCGCCGCCTCGATGCCCGCGGCCGCCGTCCCGGCCACACCCTGCAGCGGATCGAGGATGTCGTGCGCTGCGAGATCGATCCGTTCGTCGCCCCGCGCGGCGCGCTCGCACCGGGCAGCCAGATCGCGGCGGCACTCCCCCGGATACTCGATCGGCGCCAGCCGCACCTCCGCGGTGACCCCCTTCTGTCGGATGATGCGCCGGATCGACTGACCGATCGTCTCCTCGCCCACGAAACACGGCCCGGTCGTCAGCTCCCCGCCCCGGCCGGTGTACCGCAGCGAGATCGGCTGAACCGGGCATTCCGCGTCGATCGCCGCCTGGAACAGCGCGGGCCGGAACCCGCCGTACGCCCGTCCGCACCACGTGGTGCCCTCCGGGAACGCCACGACTCGTTCGCCGGCGCGCAGCCTGCCCGCCGTCGTCGCCACCGTCGCCGGGAGCGCCCGCAGGCTCTGCCGCTCGATCGGAACCACCCTCATCCGCCGCGCGAG
Organism: Rhodococcus sp. G6(2025); assembly: GCF_058628105.1. NCBI lineage: Bacteria > Bacillati > Actinomycetota > Actinomycetes > Mycobacteriales > Nocardiaceae > Rhodococcus > Rhodococcus sp. G6(2025). The sequence goes on along the minus strand of NZ_CP179750.1, from coordinate 3,145,109 downwards.
CGACCCCAGCACCGGCCAGTCCAGCAGATCCCCGCGGGCGACGAAGTTCGCCGGCGCGAGCGCGCTGAGCACCAGCACGTCGGTCCACGACACGTGGCCGGCCACCACCAGGATCCCGCCGGTGTGGCGCCGCTTTCCGCGATGATCGACGACGACGAGGCGAATTCCCACGCAGCGCAACAGGATCGCCGCATACCGCCGCTGCAGACCGGTTCGCCACGACCGGGGCAGCAACCATCCCGCGGTCAGGAGCGGCGCGGTCGCCAGGGCCGACACCACGAGGCACCACCGAACGACCACGGTCGGCATCGACACCCCGTTCACCTCCGCGGGCAGACACCCCGCGCCGCACGGACTCGACGGCATCCACGAGTGAACGGTCACCTCGGTCGGCTCGGACAGGGCCGTGCTCATGCCTGTGCCCCCGCCTCGAGAGTGGCCGACGCCGACCGCAGGCGTTCGAGGTACCGCTCGTTGGCGCCGTGCAGTCCCTGCAGGGCGACGAAATCGGCCACACCGAACTCCGGATCGTGCGCGGGCTCACCGCACACCTTGGCCCCGAGGCGCAGGTAGCCCCGGAGCAGCGGCGGCAGGGTCGGGCGGGCGGGCGGCGCGATCTCGTCGAGCGACCGCCCGTCGACGCGCACCGGGTTCCTGGGCACGGCCCGCGCGGCCGGGTCGTTGCCGTACTTGCGGAGCAGCAGGTCGCGCACCCCGCGGACGTTGGAACCGGCCACCGCGTCCGGATGCTCCCGCATCGGCACGGAGACACATCCCATGACCCACTCGTATCCGGTGAGCTGCAGGTAGTGGAGGATGCCTGCCCACATCAGGCTCAGCACCGAACCGGAGCGGTGGTCGGGGTCGACGCACGCCCGGCCCATCTCGACGATGCGGTTGCCGACGGGGTCCAGAGCGGAGATGTCGAATTCGGTGGCGGTGTAATAGCCGCCGGCCTGGGCGGCGGCGTCGGGCGGGAGCATGCGGTAGCAGCCGACGAACTCGCCGGTCGCCTCGTGGCGGACGAGGAGGTGGTCGCAGAAGTCGTCGAACCGGTCGGCGTCGAGGGCGTCCGCGTGCGCGGGGACGGAGAATCCGGGTTCGGAGGCGAACACGCGGTAGCGCAGCCTTTGGGCCGCAACGCGGTGTTCACGGTCGGACGAGACGACCAGGGAGTATCGGGGCGCGGTTACAACAGAATCGGCGGTCTCACTCGGTGCGCGGAGAACTGACGAAGTTGTCATGGCGCAGGTTTACCGAGCAGGGGCGGCGTGAGGGCATCGCCCGGGTGTCGTGTCGATGCAGCCCGGATGAACGACGGAAGATACGACGGCGGCCCCGCTCCCTGGAAGGGAACGGGGCCGCCGTCGGCCGAAAATCAGCCCTTGTGGGCCTTGACAGCCTCGGTGAGCTGCGGAGCGACGTTGAACAGGTCGCCGACGATGCCGTAGTCCGCGATCTCGAAGATCGGGGCTTCCTCGTCCTTGTTCACGGCGACGATGGTCTTCGACGTCTGCATACCGGCGCGGTGCTGGATCGCACCGGAGATGCCGAGCGCGATGTACAGCTGCGGGGAGACCGTCTTACCGGTCTGACCGACCTGGAACTGTCCCGGGTAGTAGCCCGAGTCGACCGCGGCACGCGAGGCACCGACAGCGGCACCCAGCGAGTCGGCGAGTTCCTCGACGACGGTGAACTTGTCGGCGCTGCCGACACCGCGGCCACCGGAGACGACGACGGTCGCCTCGGTGAGCTCGGGGCGGTCGCCACCGACGATCGGATCACGCGAGGTGATCTTGACGGCGCCCTCTTCCTGGGCCGGGACCTCGACGGAGACCTTCTCGCCTGCGCCCGCTTCGGGCTTCGCCTCGATGGCACCCGGGCGGACCGAGATGACCGGGACGTCGCCGTTGGCCTTGGCGTCGACGGTGAACGCGCCACCGAAGATGGAGTGCACGGCACTGCCGTCGGACTTCACGTCGACGACGTCGACGAGCAGGCCGGAGCCGATGCGGGCAGCAAGACGTCCGGAGACCTCCTTGCCCTCGACGCTGGCGGCGGTGATGACCGCAGCCGGCGCGGCCGACTCGACGAGCGACGCGAGCACGTCGACCTTCGGGGTGACGAGGTAGCCGTCGATGTCGTCCGACTCGGCGACGTAGATCTTGGCCGCGCCCGCGGCGGTGAGGCCCTCGGCCAGCTTGTCGGCGGTGCCGGCGGGACCGGTGACCACTGCGGCCGGCTCACCGAGCGCGCGAGCGGCGGTGATGAGTTCGGTGGTGACCTTCTTCAGCGCACCCTCTGCGTGCTCGACGAGCACCAGTACTTCTGCCATGTCTAACTCTCCCTGTATGTGTCTGCTGGTCTGTAGAGGGGCGCGATCAGATGATCTTCTGGCCCACGAGGTAGGCAGCGATCTTGCTGCCGCCGTCGCCCTCGTCGACGATGCGCTCACCAGCGGTACGCGGGGGCTTGGGGGTGGAGGCGGTGACGGTGGTGCCCGCGTTGGCGACACCGACGGTCTCCGGGTCGACACCGAGGTCGGCCAGCGTGTAGACGAGAACTTCCTTCTTCTTCGCGGCCATGATGCCCTTGAAGGAGGGGAAGCGGGGCTCGTTGATCTTCTCGGTGACGCTGACGATGGCCGGCAGGCTCGCCTCGAGGCCGAAGACGCCCTCGTCGGTCTCGCGCTCTCCGGTGACGGTGCCGTCGGCGACCGTGAGCTTGCGAAGCTGCGTGAGCTGCGGGATGCCCAGGTACTCGGCGATGATGGCCGGAACGGCGCCGACGCGGCCGTCGGTGGCCTCGTTACCGGCGATGATCAGGTCGGCAGGCTCTTCGTTCTCGAACGTGATCTGTCCCAGCGCCGCGGCCAGGGTCCACGCGGTCTGCACCGCGTCGGAGCCGTGGAGGGCCGGGTCGTTGATGTGCACTGCCTTGTCGGCGCCCATGGAGAGGGCCTTGCGGATGGCGTCGGTGGCGCGATCCGGACCTGCGGAGAGGACGGTCACCTCGCCGCCCTGAGCCTCCTTGATCAGGAGCGCTTCCTCGACGGCGCGCTCGTTGATCTCGTCGAGCACTGCATCGGCGGCCTCGCGGTCAAGCGTGTAGTCACCGTCGGTCAGCTTGCGCTCGGACCACGTGTCGGGGACCTGCTTGATCAAAACAACAATGTTCGTCATGGGTCTTCGTCGACCTCCTGTGTGTTCTTGCGTGGTTATCGCGAGTTGCTCCGCATGGGCCGAGCTCTCGTTGTCGATATTTCGTCGCACGATGGCTCTGCGACAGATTACCCCACGTTAAGTTACCCGTCGGTAACTTGCGTGAAAGTCTCGTTCACCATAACGGCCGAAAGTGCATTTCATCCCTGTGATGTAGACCACCTGGACGAGCGACCTTGCCGGTGGCACTAACCTCGCAGCGGTGAGCGAATCATTTGTCGGCGACCGCGAGGACGCACCGCTGCCCCCGCTCGGTCACGAGCAATTGCCATCGACCGGAGACGAGCAACTGCCCCTCACGGGCGAGCGGACCGTGCCCGGGATCCCCGAGGAGAACTACTGGTTCCGGCGTCACGAGGTGGTCTACCGCGACCTCCTCCCCCGCTGCGCGGGACGCCGGGTACTCGAGGCCGGATCCGGAGAAGGCTACGGCGCCAACATGATTGCCGATGTGGCACGGACCGTCACCGGACTCGACTACGACATCTCCGCGGTCGAGCACGTGCGTGCGCGGTACCCCCGCGTCGAGATGCTGCACGGCAACCTCGCGGAGCTTCCCCTCGGCGACGAATCCGTCGACACCGTCGTCAATTTCCAGGTGATCGAACACCTCTGGGACCAGGCCCAATTCCTGCGCGAGTGCTTCCGGGTTCTGACGCCCGGCGGGGAACTGCTCGTCAGCACCCCCAACCGCATCACGTTCTCGCCGGGCCGCGACACACCCCTCAATCCGTTCCACACGCGTGAACTCGACGCGGCCGAGTTGACCGAGCTCCTGGAAGAGGCCGGCTTCAGGGTCGCCCTCATGACCGGCGTCCATCACGGCGACCGGCTGAAATCCCTCGACGCGAAGCACGGCGGCTCGTTCATCGGCGCGCAGATCGACCGCGCACTCGCCGGCGAACCCTGGCCCGACGAACTGACCCGCGACGTCGAGGGCATCACCGTCGACGATTTCGCCCTGCACGAGGGCGACATCGACGACAGCCTCGACCTGGTGGCCGTCGCGGTGAAGGATCCTGTTCGGTGACCGAATCCGACAACCGCACCGGAGCGGGCGACGCGACGGAACCGGGCATGTTCTGCCTGGTCCTGCACTCCCACCTGCCCTGGCTCGCCAACCACGGCCGGTGGCCGGTGGGCGAGGAGTGGCTGTACCAGTCGTGGGCGGCGTCGTACCTCCCTCTCACCGCGATGTTGCGGCGGCTGTCCGACGAGGGTCGCTCGCATCTACTGACCCTCGGCATCACCCCCGTTCTCGCAGCTCAGCTCGATGATCCGCACAGTCTGGCGGGAATGCACCACTGGCTCGGGAACTGGCAGATCCGCGCGCACGAGGCGGCAGGAATGCCCGACGACGCGCACCGCGATCTCGGTGCCCGCGAGCACCGCGCGTCCGCCGCCGCACTCGCCGACTTCGAGCTGCGCTGGCGGCACGGCGGCTCACCGGTCCTGCGCGACCTTCTCGATCGCGAGGCGTTCGAACTGCTCGGCGGGCCGCTGGCCCACCCGTTCCAGCCGCTGCTCGACCCGCGGTTGCGTGCCTTCTCCCTCCGCGAGGGGCTCGCCGACGCCGCCGCGCGGTGGAACTGCACACCGACAGGTATCTGGGGGCCCGAATGCGGGTACACCCCCGGCATGGAGACCGGATACGCCGCGGCGGGCGTCACTCATTTCATGGTCGACGGCCCCGCCCTGCGCGGCGACACGTCGCTCGGCAGGCCGGTCCGTGAGTCCGATGTGGTCGCGTTCGGACGCGACCTGCAGGTGAGTTACCGGGTGTGGTCGCCCAAGTCGGGCTATCCCGGGCACGGCGCTTACCGCGATTTCCACACATACGACCACGCCACGGGCCTCAAACCGGCCCGCGTCACCGGCCGCACCGTCGACTCGGCCGACAAGGCGCCGTACGACCCGGCTCTCGCGACGGCCGCGGTCGATCGGCACGCGGCCGACTTCGTCGCCACCGTCCGCACGCGGCTGCGCGACGAGTCCGAGCGCATCGGACGGCCCGCGCTCGTCGTCGCCGCGTTCGACACCGAATTGTTCGGGCACTGGTGGCACGAGGGCCCCGAGTGGCTCGAGAAGGTGCTGCGCGCGCTACCCGAGGCCGGAATTCGGGTCGGCACCCTCGACGACGCCCGCAGGCAGGGTTACGTCGGCGAACCCGTCCAGCTCGAGAACTCGTCGTGGGGATCCGGCAAGGATTGGCGGGTGTGGGCCGGCGATCAGGTCTCGGACCTGGTGCAACTCAACTTCGAGGTGGTTGCGACCGCCCTCGACACCGTGGACAAGACCCACGACGCCGACACCGCCCCCGGACGCCCCGCGCTCCGGAACCGCGTGAACGATCAGATCCTGCGGGAGGCACTCATGACGGTGTCGAGCGACTGGGCGTTCATGGTCAGTAAGGATTCGGCCGCCGGATATGCCCGCGACCGGGCACACAAGCACGCACACGCCACCCGCGAGATCGCCGCCGCGGTCTCCGCGGGCAAGGACGCGGCCGCGAACCGGCTCGCAGAGGGATGGAACCGCGCCGACGGCCTGTTCCCCGGGCTCGACGCGCGGCGTCTGCCCGGCAGGGACACCCGGCTGACGGGCACCGAGGGAGGGGCGTCGTGAAGATCCTGATCGTGTCGTGGGAATACCCACCCGTCGTGGTCGGCGGTCTCGGCCGCCACGTCCACCACCTGGCCACCGAACTCGCGGCGGCCGGACACGAAGTGGTGGTGCTGTCGCGGCGGCCGTCGGGCACCGACGCCTCCACCCATCCCACTGTCACCCACATCGAGGGCGGCGTCCTGGTGGTCGCCGTCGCCGAGGACCCCGCGCACTTCGTCTTCGGCGAGGACATGCTGGCGTGGACACTCGCGATGGGGCACGCGATGGTGCGAGCCGGTGTCGCCCTCCACAAACCGGGGGTCGGGGAGGGCTGGCAGCCGGACGTGGTGCACGCACACGACTGGCTCGTGGCGCATCCGGCCATCGCGTTGGCCGAATTCTACGACGTCCCTTTGGTTTCCACGCTCCACGCCACCGAGGCCGGGCGGCACAGCGGCTGGGTGTCCGGCCGGATCAACCGCCAGGTGCATTCGGTGGAATGGTGGCTGGCCAACGAATCCGATGCGCTCATCACCTGTTCCGCGTCGATGCAGGACGAAGTGACTACCCTCTACGGTCCGCAGCTCCCGCCGATCACGGTGATCCGCAACGGAATCGACCTCACCACCTGGAGCTTCCGCGAGCGCGCGCCGCGGTCCGGACCGCCGAAACTACTGTTCGTCGGCCGCCTCGAATACGAGAAGGGTGTGCAGGACGCCATCGCCGCGCTCCCCCGCATCCGCCGCAGCCACCCCGGGACCACGCTGTCGATCGCCGGTGAGGGCACCCAGTTCACCTGGCTCTACCAGCAGGCCCGCACCCATCGCGTCGCCCGTGCCGTGAACTTCCTCGGCAACCTCGACCACATCGAACTGCTCGGGTGGCTGCACGGCGCCGACGCCATCGTCCTGCCCAGCCGGTACGAGCCGTTCGGGATCATCGCACTCGAGGCCGCCGCCTCCGGCACCCCGCTCGTGGCGTCCACCGCCGGCGGCCTCGGTGAAGCGGTCGTCGACGGCGAGACCGGCATGTCGTTCCAGCCGGGCGACGTCGCCGGGCTCACGTCCGCGGTCCGGGAGGTCCTCGACGACCCGGCCGGCGCCCAGCAGCGCGCGGTGGCCGCCCGCGACCGTCTCACCGCGGATTTCGACTGGCACAAGGTGGCCGAGGACACCGTCCACGTCTACGCGGGCGCCAAGCGTCGCGTGCGGCACCCGTTGGCGAGGCCGGAGATTCCCGAGCGTCCGCTGCCCGGTCGCTGACGTGGCCCTCACTCCGTGCGGGCCCACCGGATCCGGATCGGCCCCCGTGCCGATCGCGGATCCACCACGGCACCTTTCCGGGTGACCTCGACCTCCCCGGCGTCGGCCAGGCGCCGGGCGGCCTCCCGCACCGGTTCCATCAGGGGCCGCCAGTCGTCCGGGGCGACGGCGCGCGCGACGTCCGACGGGCAGATGCTCGCACTGTCGGCTCGGGCATCGAGGAGCGCCCGGATGCGCTCCTCGAGTTCCCTGTCCGACACGGCCATGACGCCGACTATGCCACCGGGGCGGTCAGTTCTCCTGCGCCGCCTTCTTCCGGGCGATGTCCTCGAGGGCGGCGATGTACTTCGCGCGTTCGGACGCGCCCGCCTCCCACTCGGCCTTGCGGTTCTTCACGGCCTTGGCCGGCGAACCGACGGCGATGCTGAAGTCCGGGATGTCACCCTTCACGACGGCATGCGCGCCGAGGACACAGCCTCGCCCCACCCGCGTGTTGCGGAGAACCGTGACCTTGGCCGCCACCCACGTGTCGGGTCCGATGCGGACCGGGCCCTTCACGATGCCCTGATCCTTGATCGGAACGTTCACGTCGTCCATGCGGTGATCGAAGTCGGTGATGTAGCACCAGTCCGCCACGAGCGTCGACGCGCCGATCTCGATGTCGAGGTACGTGTTGACGACGTTGTCCTTGCCGAAGACCACCTTGTCGCCGATGCGCAGCGAACCCTCGTGGCAGCGGATCGCATTGCCGTCGCCGATGTGTACCCAGCGGCCGATCTCGAGCCGCGACAGGTCGGGGGTCGAATGGATCTCCACCCGCTTGCCGAGGAACACCATGCCACGCAGGATCACGTGCGGGTTGGCCAGCTTGAACTTCGCGAGCCGGTAGTACCGCACCAGGTACCACGGCGTGTACGCCTTGTTCGCCAGCACCCAGCGCAGCGAGTCGCGTGTCAGGAAGCGGGCCTGCTCGCTGTCGCTCCGCCGGGATCCTCGCCACCTCGTACGCAACGGTGCGCCCCACATGCTCGTCATAGCCTGTCAGCCTACGTTCACGGCTCGCGCCCTCGTTCGGGTGTGTCCGGACTCCGACACCCGCATCGGGGTGTGCCGATCGGTGCAGCCTCGGCGGGATAGTCTCTGGGCCGAGCGTTATCGAAGACGAGGAGAAGTAATGCGGCGGGTCCTACGTTCGTCAGTACTGGCGCTGGCGACGATCTCGGCTGTCGTCCTCAGCGGCTGCAGCAGCGGAACGCAGGTCGACGACATCTTCTCCGCGGGCGGGTGGCCCGGCATGCACGCCGACGCCCGCAACAGCGACACCAGCCCCGTCACCGGTTCCCGCGACCTCTCCTTCGCCTGGTCGCGTCCGCTCGGCGGTCCGGTGGCGAATTACGCATCGGTGGCCGCCAGCGGCCAGATCTTCATCACGGCCCGCACCGAGAAGGGCTGCAACCTCTTCTCCTACCAGATGGACAGCGGCCGCAAACGCTGGTGCCGTCAGCTCGCGCCGGGTGTCGTGGCCTCCACGCCGATCGTCGACGGCGCCGCCAACGTGTACGTGGGCGAGAACGGTGCCATCAACTCGTTCAACGAGTACGGCCAGCTGCGTTGGCGCACACCGGTGGTCGGGACGCCGCTGTCGGCGCAGTTCACCGGCGACGGCAATCTCCTCTTCATCACCCAGCTCGGCCAGATCAACGTCGTGAACACGCAGACCGGTCAGAAGGTCGTGGCGCCGTACGACCTCGTCCCACCGCCGTCCGTCGCCGAGGGCGCGAACGTCGACATCCTGCCCGACGACAAGGGTCTCAGCGGCTGCTTCTTCGGCGCACCCGACTGCCCGGTCGCGAACATGCCGGCGATCGACCTCGAGTCCGGCAAGTTCTACTTCACGTTCTTTGCGCCCGGCGCTCCCGCGGCGGAACTCGTCTCGATGAAGTACTCCGGCGGCGACAACCCCGCCATCACCCAGGAATGGTCCAGCGATGCGCTGCCGGGCGGTAGCGCGTCCAGCCCCGACTTGTCGGCCGACGGCTCCGTCGTCTACACCAACGACAACTGGGGCACGTTGTGGGCGATCGATTCCGCGACCGGTGATGCGAAGTGGAGCTACGACATCGGGTACGCCGCTGCCGGTAGCCCGTCGACGTCCGCGGACGGTCTGATCATCCCCGCCGGCGGACTCGACGGTCACCTCCTGGCGTTGCAGGACAAGGGCGATCACGCCGAACTGGTCTGGGAGCGGAAGGATCTGCTGCAGCTGGGCGTCCCGGCGCAGACAGCCGGGTCGACCGGTTACGCGGTGGTCCGCGAGGGTACGGACGGGCTGGCGATGCTCACGTTCGACACCGGGACCGGCGAAACCCTCGACCAGGAGACCCTGCCCGGGGCGAAGGGCTTCACGGTCGGCACGTCCGTCGGGCCGAAGGGTGAAGTCCTGACGCCGACACTGCTCGGGGAGCTGTTCGTCCTCCGCTGACCCGTGAGTACTTGTCAACGTCCGGGGGGCTGTTGCGGAATTGAGTGAGGGCGGTCCGGGTGCGGGTGTCTCGTGCCGAGGTGGGTGCCGGTGCGGGGGTGGCCCCCGCCGGGTCAGGGGGTGGCCGGGAGCGGGGTGCCGCCGGTCAGGTGGGTGAGGATCTTGCCGAGGTTGTGCACGGCGGCGTGGAACGCCCATTCGCTGCGGGCGCGGTCGAGGCCGCGGCTGGTGAAGCGGCGGAATCCGAGGTTGTGTTTGGCGTGCCCGAACACGGTTTCGGCGATGGGTGAGCGTTTGCGGTAGGTGGCGATACCGGCCTCGGTGCGCAGCCGGTGGGTCATGGCCTGGATCGGATCCGCTTGCGGCGGTGGCGGTCCGGTGACCGGATCAGCGGTGGCGGCGGCCTCGAGGTGACGGGATTTGCCGGTGGCGATCAACCGGTCCGGGCCCGGCGCGGTGAGGTTCTCGCGGGAGCAGTAGCCGGCGTCGAAGAGCATCACCCCGATCAGCTCCTCCGGGCTCGTGCCGGTCGGTTCCTTCCCACGTCGGGTGGTGTCGATCAGGTGCGCGGCCGCCCCGGCCTTGTCGACCATCTCGGGGAAATAGTCGTAGTCCGCCGGGCCGGTCCCGACCCCGGTGGCCAGGATCAACCCGTCCTCGCTGGTGAAGGCCTGACAGTTGTAGCCCTGCACCCAGCCGCCGCCGCGCAGCGGCTGCAACCGCGAATCGGGATCGGTGGTGTTGCGGCGCCGCTGCCCGGCGGCGGCGGTGCGCTCACCCTGTTTGCGGAGGGCGGTGTCGAGTTCGGTGCGCCGGCGCCGGACCAGGTGGTGCTTCTCGACCGGTTTCGGTGCGAACCGGGTGCCCCCGCCCCCGGCCTCGGTGCCACCCTGGAACCGCTCGATCACCGCGTGCTGGGCGGCGACCGCCTCGGCCAGACGCCGCTCGGCGGCGGCGACCTCGGCCCCGACCGGCACCCGGCCCATCACCGTCTGGCCCGCGTCGAGCCGGGCCAGATAGTCCTGCGCCTTCTGGTCCCGCTCGCACCGTTCGGCGTCCTTCTCCGCGTCGAGCTGGGCCAATGCCTCGGCGATCCGGGCCGAGCGGGTGCTGGGATCGGCCAACTCCGCCGGCACCTGTCCCGGGCCCGGATCGTCCTCGCCGTAGAGGTCGTCATCGGCGTCATCGGTGGCGGCGTGCGCGGCCACCGCGGCGGCGGCGATCCGCGCGGCCTCGGCCTCGGCTGCCCGGCGCAGCCCGTCCTCGGTGCGGTTGGCGTCCTTCGATGCGTTCGAGGCGATCTTCACCCCGTCCAACGCGATCGTCTCGAGTCGGCCCAGACCCAACCGTGCGGCCAGGATCAGGACCTGCGTGAACAGGGCCTCGCAGGCGGTGTGGTTGTCCTTGCGGAACCGTGAGATCGTCACGTGATCGGGGGTGTCGCCGGCGCAGATCACCCGGTAGGACACCACCTCCGAGCAGGCCCGCTCGATCTGCCGCGACGACCGCACCCCCCGCGACCACGCCCAGATCAGCAGGGTCACCAGCATGTCCGGGTCGTACCCGGCGCGCCCGGCACCCCCGGTGCGGCGAGAGCCGTGAAAAGCGCTGGTGTCGAGATGGGTGTCGACGATCTCGATCACCGTCCACACCGGATGCGTGGGCGGCACCCACTCCCGCATGTCCGGTGGCAACAAAAACTGCTGATCACGATTCACCGGTCGATACCCCTTGGCCACCAACACATTATCCAAGAAACATCAGGTCGGGGCGCCGCGGCACGCGGAGACCCCGACCCGGAAATTTGAAACAGCCCCCCGGCGGTTGAGAAGTACTCACGGGCGCGAAGCGCAGATGAACGCGACGCCTGCGCGGCCGATCCGCGTGATCACCACACTGAGCGAACGAGTTCCGCGCAACTTCAACTTCGGACGCAGGACCGCGGGATCGACGTCGACGCCGCGCACGAGGATTTCCGCCACCCCGCAGTCGTGGCGCGCCAGGTCCTGCCGCAGCGACTTCTCCGAATACTTCACCTGCTCGAGAATGCGGAAGCCCCGCACACCGTCCGGAACCGAATCGCCGGTGAGATAGGCGATCCGGGGATCCAGCTGCCACAGTCCGTGCCGGGCCGCGTAGTGCCGCACCAGGCCGGCACGCACGACGGCCCCGTCGGGGTCGACGATCCATTCCCCCGGCGCGCGTTCGGGGATGTCGTCGTCCTCGGCGTCCGTCACCGTCCACGCGCTGCCGTCGGAGCCGAGGACGCTCGCCCGGCGGGTGATACCGGCTCCGGACAGTCCCGGCGACCACAGGCACGCCTCCCGCACGCCGCCGTCGAGCGACACCACCTCCACCTCGCCGTCCCAGCCGAGCCGGTCGAAATCAAGTCCGGGAGCGCATTTCACCGCGAGATCCCGTCCGCGGTACGCGTCGATCAGATCCGGCAGCGGCGGCTCCAGCGCGGCCGGGTCGTGTGTTCGCCTGCCGCCGGACCGTCGCGCCGGATCCGCGAGCACGACGGTGCCGCGGGTGCACGGGACGAGCGCATCGGCGCGGACGACGGCCGCCGCGGGAACGTTGTGCTGCGCCATCAGGAGCCGGACCGGGTCGAGGTCGCTGCCGATCACCGTCGCGGCCGTCCCGACCACCGCGTCCAGTTCGGCGCCGATGGAGCACGTGACGTCGTGGACGTCCCGGTCCTTCAGCCGGATCGCACGATGCGCGGCGACCGCACGCGGCGTCGCCTGTTGCAGAGCGTCGTCCGTGAAGAACCAGTTTTCGGTGCCGGGAAGTTTGGCGGCTGCCTTCCGCCGCAACAGCACGGTCTCCACCAGCAATGCGACGTGTGAGCCGAAACGCGTACGCGCCCGGCCGATGTCGGCCAGGCGCGTAGACGTGGTCAATGCGAAGCCGTCCACTTCCGCGAGAGCGGCTGCCCCGTCCGGGCTCTGCAGGAACTCCACGTCCCCGGGAGTGAACGCATAGCCCAATTCAGTTGCCGGGCTTCACGCCGGTGATCATGACGTTGTAGAAGAATCCCCGCGGCACCACGTGCCGGAGAACCTTCTCGTCGACCCAGCTGAGCGTTTTCCATCCGGTGAACGCGAAACGCCCCCAGCCCCAGCCCAGCTTCTCCGGGGGTACGGCGGCCTCGAACGTGCGGACGGGCCAGCCGAGCAGAGCGGCGGCGAATTCCTCGGTGGCCGCGTGAACCTGCTCGGCGCCTGCCGACTTCGCGATCTTCTCGAGGTCGCCCGGATCGAACGTGTGGAGGTCGACGACGGCCTCGAGCGCAGCCGCGCGGGAGGACTCGTCCAGTTCCGCCTGCGGGCGACGCCAGTCGGCGAGGAACGGCAACTTGGTGACCCGGGTGGTAACCTCCCACGTCGCGCGACCCAGCCAGCGGGCGTAGAAGTTGCCGATCGTGGTCGGCTCACCGGCGAAGACGAAACGCCCGCCCGGCTTCAGGACGCGCAGAACCTCGCGCAGCGACTGCTCCACGTCCGGGATGTGATGCAGGACCGCATGTCCCACGACGAGATCGAACGTGTCGTCCTCGTACGGGATGGTTTCGGCGTCGGCGACGCGGCCGTCGACGGACAATCCCAGGCCCTCGGCGTTGCGGAGGGCGACCTTCACCATGCCGGGCGACAGGTCGGTGACCGAACCGGTCTTCGCGACTCCACCCTGCATCAGGTTGAGGAGGAAGAATCCGGTGCCGCAGCCCAGTTCGAGCGCCCGCTCGTAGGGCAGCGGCTGATCGCCCGCGACGGCGTCGAAACGTCCGCGCGCGTAGTCGATGCACCGCTCGTCGTACGAGATCGACCACTTCTCGTCGTACGTCTCGGCTTCCCAGTCGTGGTAGAGCACCTGGGCGAGTTTGGTGTCCTTCAGCGCAGCCTCTACCTCTTCGGCGGTGGCGTGCGGATGAGGAGCTGGGTCGTCATGGGCGCTTGCAGTCATGCGGCAAATCCTACTCGCTGGTAAGAGTGAACAGGTTCTAGTTTCGGGCTCCAGACTACTCGCCCGTGAACCGAGCCTTACCTGGACCGTTCTCGATGAACGATTCCATCCCGATCGTGCGGTCCTGGGTGGCGAACAGCGAGGTGAACAGCTGACGCTCCACCGCGAGCCCTGTCGTGAGGTCGACGTCCAGCCCACGGTCGACGGCGGCCTTCGCCGCGGCGAGGGCGCGGCCCGCCCCCTTCGTGAACTGCGACGCCCACGTGCGGGCCGCCTCGTACACGTCGTCCGGCGCCACGACCTCGTCGACCAGCCCGATCGACAGGGCCTCCTCGGCGTCGACGAACCGGCCGGTGAACAGCAGATCCTTGGCCTTGGACGGTCCGATCAGCCGGGCGAGACGCTGGGTGCCGCCGCCGCCGGGAATGATGCCGAGCAGGATCTCCGGTACACCGAGCTTGGCATTGTCGCCCGCGATGCGCCGGTCCGCCGACAACGCGACCTCCAGGCCGCCGCCGAGCGCATACCCCGTGATGGCGGCGACGGTGGGCTTCGGGATCTCGGAGACCGCCGCGAGGTCGGACTGCAGGTCGCCGATCACGTCGGACATCTGCCCGAAGTTCATCTCGGACATTTCCTTCACGTCCGCGCCCGCGGCGAAGACCTTCTCGCCGCCGTAGACGATGACGGCCTTCACGTCGGCGTTGACGGTCGCCTCCCGCGCCGCTGCCCGCAACTCCTGCTGAACCTGACGGTTCAGGGCGTTCATCGGGGGGCGCGCGAGCCGGATCGTGCCGATGCCTTCGGATACCTCGAGAGTGACAAACTCAGCCATGGGGCAAAAGGCTACTTGTCTGCCTCCGACCCGGTTTCGCGGCCCGCCGCATCGCGATCAGTCGCGGGACGTCCACGGATGCGGACCGGCTTCGTAGTAGCCGTCCTGTCCCGGGAACTCCACGCGGAGTTGCTCCTCGTCCGTGATGAGGGTCGGCAGGATCACCGGGATCTCCGGTTCCGCGGCCAGCACGTCCGCGACCGAGCCGAACGCGCTGAGCGCCGTGAGCTGACTCCACGTCGGCGGCAGCAGGATGCTTCCGCCGCCCTGCCAGTGCGCGAGCGCCGCGGCCGGACTCTGCCACTGCACGTCCTCGGCCTCGGACGTCGCACCGTCCGCGATCTGGCCGTGCGGTGCGGCGGCGACGAAGAACCGCGTGTCGTAGCGGCGGCCCTCGCCGACCGGGGTGATCCAGTTGGCCCAGGGCCGCAGCAGATCGGCGCGCAGGACGAGGTTCTCGCGCTTCAGGAAGTCGCTGAACGACAGTTCGCGTTTCTCGAGTTGTGTGCGGGACTGCGCGTAACGGGACGTGTCCGCGACGACCGTGTCCGCGCTCGGTCCCGCGAGGAGCACGCCGCATTCCTCGAACGTCTCGCGCACCGCCGCGCACACGAGTGCCTTCGCGCGCGCGGCGTCGGTGGAGAACCGCTCGGCCCACCAGTCGACGGACGGTCCCGCCCAGTCGACCTCGGCGGCGGCGTCCGACGGGTCGACGCCGCCGCCGGGGAACACCGTCATGCCGCCGGCGAACGCCATCCCCTTCACCCGGCGGAGGAGGAACACCTCGATTCCGGGCGACGCGGCGTCTGCCGCGGCGTCACGGATGAGGATGACCGTGGACGCGTCCTTGGGTGCCACGTCGGTACTGTCGCGGGGCGCCTGCTCTTGCTTCGAGACCATGTCTCGGAACCTACGCCGCCGGGTGACGGGGGTCGCAGTCGGTCCCCCGGTGTGACGGCCGGTCCTCAGCCCCGCCGGTGCGCGCCGGGGACGCGGGTCCGCCGCGCGAAGAACCGGCCGTCGACCTTGTCCAGGCTGATGGACTGGCTGAACGCCTCGCTGAGGTTCTCTGCCGTGATGACCCGATCGAGGAGCCCCTGCGAGACCACCTCCCCCTCCTTGAGGAGCAGTGCATGAGTGAATCCCGGCGGGATCTCCTCGACGTGGTGGGTGATGAGGACCGTCGCGGGGGCGTCGGGGTCGGCGGCGAGGTCGGTGAGGCGCGCGACGAGTTCCTCGCGTCCACCGAGGTCGAGACCGGCGGCGGGCTCGTCGAGCAGCAGCAGTTCCGGGTCGGTCATCAGCGCACGGGCGATGAGGACGCGTTTGCGCTCACCCTCGGACAGGGTGCCGTACGTGCGCTTGGCGAGGTGCTCGGCGCCGAGGCTCTCGAGCATCTCGACGGCACGGTCGGTGTCCATGTCGTCGTAGCGCTCACGCCAGCGCCCGAGCACCGCGTAGCCGGCGGAGACGACGAGATCGGTCACAACCTCCTCGGACGGCACCCGGTTGGCGAGCGCCGAGGAGGACAGTCCGATTCGCGGTCGCAGTTCGTTGATGTCGACGCGGCCGAGCCTTTCACCGAGAAGGTAGGCGCTTCCGCTCGTGGGATGCAGTTCGGCGGCCGCGATCCGGAGCAACGACGTCTTGCCTGCCCCGTTCGGTCCGAGGACGACCCATCGTTCGTCGAGTTCCACCTTCCAGGTGACCGGGCCCACCAGAGTGTTGCCCCCGCGGCGGAGGAGAACGTCGTCGAATTCGATGAGGAGATCAGGATCAGGTTCATGCACGCACCCATCTTCCCGCACATCTTCCGGGCATTCACGGCAGGATCAGTTGCGTGTCGCCTCACATCGATTCGCACCCCGGCGAGATGTCGTCGCTCCCGCCGAGTCTGCGGCTGCCCGGATCACCGTTTCCCCTGGGAGCGAAAGTGCGTGGCACCGGAACGCAGTTCGCGGTTCACGCTCCCGACGCCGAACTGGTACAGGTGTGCCTGATTTCTGAGGATGGCGACGAGACGCGGATCGATCTGGTCCAGCGAACGTACGGCATCTGGCACGGCATCGTCGAGGGGGTCGGTGCGGGACAACGCTACGGCTACCGCGCGCACGGACGCTGGGACCCAGGACGCGGCGTGCGCCTCAATCCCGCCAAGCTGCTTCTGGATCCGTGGGCGACCCGCATCACGGGCAGACTCGGCGACCACGACGCACTCGTCTCCCACGACGGCGACCCGTTCGGCGGCCCGTCGCGCGTCGACAGCCTGGGCCACACACCGTTGTCGGTGGTCACGGCCGACCACGCCCGCACGAGCGGACCGCGGATCGAAAGGCCGTGGGAGGAAACCGTTGTCTACGAACTTCACGTGGGATCGTTCACCGCACGGCACCCCGACGTGCCGCCGCAGTACCGCGGAACGTATCTGGGTCTCGCCGAACCCGCCGTCGTCGGCCATCTCGTCCGCCTCGGCGTGACCGCGGTCGAACTGCTTCCCGTCCAGGCGTACGTCTCCGAGGCCACCGTGCGCGCGCGGGGCATGCGCAACCACTGGGGATACTCCACCGCGGCGTTCTTCGCCCCCCACCCGGGCTATGCGGTGGTGCCGGGTGAGGAGATCACCGAGTTCCACACGATGGTCGACGCGCTGCACGCCGCGGGGATCGAGGTCATCCTCGACGTGGTGTACAACCACACCTGCGAGCAGGGCGTCGACGGCATCAGCCTCAGTTGGCGCGGCCTCGACGCCCCCGGCTACTACCTCCTCGACTCCGACGGCCGCGACATCGATATCACCGGTTGCGGGAACACCGTCGATGCACAGTCGCCCATCGTCGTCCGGATGATCGGCGACAGCCTGCGCTACTGGGCGCACGAGATGGGGGTCGACGGATTCCGGTTCGACCTCGCGTCCGCTCTCGGCCGTCCCGGCGGCGGCCGATTCGATTCCCGCGCTTCGATCTTCTCCGCGATCACGGCGGATCCCGTTCTCTCCCGGTGCAAACTGATCGCCGAACCGTGGGATGCCACGTCGGACGGATACCGGGTCGGGCACTTCGGCGTCCAGTGGTCGGAATGGAACGACAAGTACCGCAATACCGTTCGACGGTTCTGGAACGGCGGCACCGGCGTGCGCGACCTCGCCTCCCGGGTGGCCGGTTCCGAAGACGTGTTCGGAAACCGGCGGCCGTGGGCGTCCGTCAATTTCGTGACCGCGCATGACGGGTTCACCGCCGCGGACCTCGTGTCGTACGTCCGCAAGCACAACGAGGCCAACGGCGAGGACAACCGGGACGGCGCCGATCACAACGACTCCGTCGACCACGGCGTCGAAGGCCCCACCGACGATCCGTCGATCATCGAGACGCGGTCCCGGCACGTCCGTGCGCTCCTGGCCACGCTCGCGCTGTCGACCGGCACGCCGATGTTCACGGCCGGCGACGAATTCGGTCACACCCTCGGCGGCAACAACAACGCGTACTGCGTCCCCGAGGACACCCCGCGTGAAGACTCCTGGCCGCTCGACTGGAGCTCCGGGGACACGACCCTCACCGCGTTCGTCACCCGCGCCCTCGACCTGCGACGCGCCTCCCCCGCCCTGCGCCAGCCGGAATTCTTCGAGGGCAGGCGCACACCCACCGGCCATCCCGACCTCGTGTGGTTCGGCGCCGACGGCGCGGAGATGGACGACCCCGCGTGGTACGACGACTCCAGGCGCACCCTCCAGGCGTGGATCGACGGATCCGACATCCGCTCCCACACCGAAGACGGGCACCAGCTCACCGACGACAGTTGGCTTCTCGTCTTCCACTCGGGCGGACCCGCTGTGATCACTTTGGGCTGCCCCGAATGGTTCTACGGGACGGTGCTCGCCGAATTCGACTCGACATCGCCCGACGGCGCACCCGCGCCGGGCGGCCCGATCTCGGGAGACTCCACGATCGCACTGTCCGGTCCGACGCTGCTCGTCTTCCGTGCGGTCGGGTAGATGCCGCCGAAGCGCATCATCAGCTGGATGAGCGGGCCGATGCCCAGCGCGTAGACGACGGTGCCCACCCCGACGGTGCCGCCGAGCAACCAGCCGGTGGCCAGCACGGTCACCTCGATCGACGTGCGGATCACCCGCACCGACAGCCCGGTCCGCGCGACCAGACCGGTCATGAGACCGTCCCTCGGTCCGGGACCCATCCCCGCACCGATGTACAGCACGGTGGCGAGCGCGTTGAGGACCACGCCGCCGAGCATCACCACGATGCGCACGACAAGGGAGTCGGCGGGTTCGAGGAACGCGAGCGACGTGTCCACCGAGACGGCGATGACCACGACGTTGGCGATCGTGCCGAATCCCGGTTTCTGACGGATCGGGATCCACAGTGCGAGCACCACGACACCGGTCAGCGCGGTCACCGCACCGAAACTGAGTGGTGTGCGATCCGCGACCCCCTGATGGAACACATCCCAGGGGTCGAGGCCGAGGCCGGTGGTGATCATCATGGCCATCGAGAAGCCGTACAGCCACAGTCCGGCGAGCAATGCGATCAGGCGTCGAGCGAGCATGACCGTCAGTGTTCCGGGAAATCCTGCCGCATCCCATAGCCACGACACAGGCACTGGACCGACGATGCGTCGACGCTCAGGGGCAGGCGATCACGGTCATCGATCCGGGAGCCACCTCGGTGAAACCGGCGTCCCGCACCGCGACCGCCCTGCCCCGCACCACCTCGATGGTCAGGTCTTCCCACAGTCCGACGTCGGCATCCCGCACGGCGCAGCGGTAGCCGGTGGCCGCCCACGCGCGTGCCTGCTCGGTGGTCATTGCACCGGCGAGCAGCATCGACGCGTGACCCACCTGCGCCGCGGCCTTCCCCACCGTCATGTCCAGGGCGGAGTTGATCCACAGCACCGGAATCCCGTCCGGGATCTCCCCGGGGTCGTCGTGGTCGAGATCGGTGCCGCCGATCTGCAACTTCCGGATGCGGGGGTCGAGTGCGCCGACGGCGACGGGCACGAGTGCGCGCGCCTGGGCACCGTCGACGTCGACGGTGATTCCGTCGACCTCCTGCGCCGCACGCCACCCCGCTCCCCGCGCACGCCGCGACACCTTGCGGATCCGGGACCCGATCCAGGCGAGGTAATCCTCCTGCCACGGTCCGGGCGCGCCGGTGTCGTCGGGGCCGACGCGAGAGTCGAGGCACAACGCCACCGCCGCGGTCGCGGCAGCTTCGAGCAGGGCGCTACGCGGCGGGGGGTCGGCCTTGGGAATGTGCAGCACGATCGGCATGGCGAGAACCTGCGCCGGGTCGTCCGGATCCGGCCGGCCGCCGTATCCGGCCGCGAGGACGGCGTGACGCGCCGCCCACAGGGCGTCGTCACCGGTTTCCCCGGCAACCGCGTCGCGGCACGATTCCGTCACGACAGCGGGACTCGTCGGACCACGCCGTCCACTGCGTCGGCGGCCTCGACCTCGTCGCGGGTGACCCCGAGAATGAACAACACGGCGTCGAGGAAGGGGTGCGACAAAGCGGTGTCCGCGACCTCCCGCAGAGCGGGCTTGGCGTTGAACGCGATGCCCAGCCCTGCCGCGTTGAGCATGTCGATGTCGTTGGCGCCGTCGCCGACCGCCACCGTCTGTTCCATCGGGACGCCGACCTGTCCGGCGAACTTCCGCAGCGCGGTCGCCTTCGCGGCCCGGTCCACGATGTCTCCGATCACCCGGCCGGTGAGCTTGCCGTCCACGATCTCGAGCGTGTTGGCCTGCACGAAGTCCAGTTCCAGTTCGTGGGCCAGGCCCTCGATGACCTGCCGGAAACCTCCGGACACCACGCCGCAGTGGAAGCCGAGCCTGCGGAGCGTCCGGATGGTGGTGCGAGCGCCCGGTGTCAGTTCCAAGTTTTCCGCGACGTCGTCGATCACGGAGGCGTCGAGGCCGGCGAGGGTCGCGACCCGCTGATGCAGGGATTCGGTGAAGTCGATTTCGCCGCGCATCGCCGATTCGGTGACGGCGCGCACCTCGTCCTCGACGCCCGCGCGGGCGGCGAGCATCTCGATGACCTCGCCCTGGACGAGGGTCGAATCGACGTCGAACACGATGAGCCGTTTGGCGCGACGAGCCAGTCCCCCGCGCTCGACGGCGATGTCGACGTTCTCGCGCACGGCCACTTCAGCCAGCACGGTGCGCAGACTCTTGTCCGCCTCCGCGGTTCCGGGAGCACTCACAAGCAGTTCGAGGCCCGTCACCGGGTAGTCGGCGACGCCGCGGATCGAGTCGATGTTGACCCCGAGGGTCGCCATCTCCCGCGCCACCGAACGCAGTGCGCGAGCCGACACCGGACTACCGAGCACGACCACGGCGTGGGTGGACAGCGACTGCCTGCCGGGATCGGCACCGATCTCGACGTCCACCGACATCCCGACGGTGGCCATCGCCTCTTCGAGTTCCTCCTGCAGCGCTTCCCCGTTCTCGGGGCAGGCCACCAGGACACCGAGGGTCAGTCGCCCACGAATCACCACCTGCTCCACGTCGAGAAGGCTCACGTCGTGGCGGGAGAGCGACCCGAAGAGCACCGAGGTGACGCCGGGTCGGTCGGGGCCCGTCACGGTCACCAGAACAGTGGTGTCAGCTGCACCCACCGATGTACTCCGATCATGTTGCTCGCGCGGCTTGTCCGGCACCCATTGTGCCAACTGAAAGGCCCCGCCCGGTGTGGGGGCGGGGCCTTTCCGAAACTGATGTGTCAGCGGCCGGTGTCGGTTCCGGGGTCGCCTTCGTCGCCGACGGTCAGCGGCTCGTGGCGTTCCTTCTCGAGCACGGTGCTGGCGTGCTTGCCACCGTGGCCCGGTCCGACGTGCGCCTCGGCCTTCATCCGCTCGACCATGTGCGGGTAGTGCAGCTCGAACGCGGGACGCTCGGAGCGGATGCGCGGCAGTTCGGTGAAGTTGTGCCGCGGCGGCGGGCAACTGGTGGCCCACTCGAGGGAGTTGCCGTAACCCCACGGGTCGTCGACGGTCACGACCTCGCCGTACCGGTAGCTCTTGAAGACGTTCCAGATGAACGGCAGCGTCGAGGCACCCAGGACGAACGCGAAGATCGTCGAGAAGGTGTTCAGGAACGTGAAGCCGTCCGAGGGCAGGTAGTCGGCGTAGCGACGCGGCATACCTTCGTTACCCAGCCAGTGCTGGACGAGGAACGTGCCGTGGAAGCCGATGAACGTGGTCCAGAAGTGCCACTTGCCGAGACGCTCGTCCATCATGCGTCCGGTCATCTTCGGGAACCAGAAGTAGATGCCGGCGTACGTGGCGAACACGACGGTGCCGAAGACCACGTAGTGGAAGTGGGCGACCACGAAGTAGGTGTCCGTGACGTGGAAGTCGAGCGGCGGGCTCGCGAGGATGACGCCGGACAGACCACCGAAGAGGAACGTGATCAGGAAGCCGATGGAGAACAGCATCGGCGACTCGAACGTCAACTGCCCCTTCCACATGGTTCCGATCCAGTTGAAGATCTTCACACCCGTAGGAACGGCGATCAGGAACGTCATGAACGAGAAGTACGGGAGCAGCACGGCGCCGGTGGCGTACATGTGGTGCGCCCACACCGCGATGGAGAGCGCGGCGATCGCCAGGGTCGCGTAGACCAGGCCGCTGTAACCGAACACGGGCTTACGGCTGAAGACCGGGAAGATCTCCGAGACGATGCCGAAGAACGGCAGCGCGATGATGTACACCTCGGGGTGACCGAAGAACCAGAACAGGTGCTGCCACAGCAGTACGCCGCCGGTGGCCGGGTCGAAGATGTGGCCACCGAGGTGACGGTCCACGAACAGGCCCATGAACGCAGCGGTCAGCAGCGGGAACGCCAGCAGAATCAGAATGCTGGTGATGAAGATGTTCCACGTGAAGATCGGCATGCGGAACATGGTCATGCCGGGTGCACGCAGGCAGATGACGGTGGTGATCATGTTGACACCACCGAGGATGGTGCCGAGGCCGGCGACCGCGAGGCCCATGACCCAGAGGTCGGCGCCGACGCCCGGGGAGTGCAGCGCACTCGTCAGGGGCGTGTAGGCGGTCCAGCCGAAGTCTGCGGCACCGCCGGGGGTGATGAAGCCTGCGGTCGTGATGATCGCGCCGAACACGTACAGCCAGTAGCTGAACGCGTTGAGTCGCGGGAACGCCACGTCGGGGGCACCGATCTGCAGCGGCAGGATGTAGTTGGCGAACCCGAACACGATCGGCGTCGCGTACAGCAGCAGCATGATCGTGCCGTGCATCGTGAACAGCTGGTTGAACTGCTCGTTCGACAAGAACTGCATACCGGGCACAGCGAGCTCGGCGCGCATCATCAGGGCCATGAGACCACCGATGAGGAAGAACGCGATCGAGGTCGTCAAGTACATGATTCCGAGCACCTTGGGGTCGGTGGTCGTAATCATTTTGAAGATGAACGAGCCCTTGGGTCCCTGCCGCGGCGGGTAAGGCCTGGCTGCAGCTATCGCGGGGACTGGCTGGGGCGCTACGGCAGTCACTGATCCTCCTGAATGCGCGTCCGTCCCCGGGCTGCGAGGCGAACGGTCTCTGGCTTGCGCTCATCGAATCGTAGACCGTGCCCTGAGCGGCCTCCGACTGGGTCCTACCCACTGTCGTACTTACCCGGACTCAGAGCAAATTGTGGCGGATGCGACCTGCGGTTTGTCGCGCCGGGGAGTGCTCACTGTCACGCGGTCCGGCGTGTCGCACGCGACCGGTCGTCGCGTGCGACACGAAGGCTCCGACACGCCGAAACCCCGGTGTTAAGGTTTCGCTCACCTAACTTTCGATCAGGAGCTTCATGTGAACGTTCTCTCCCGACGCCGGGTAGTCGCCGGCGCGGTCGCACTGGCCGCTGCAGCCACTTTCTCGATCACGTCCTGCTCCAGCAGCGACGACTCCGCCGCCGCGTCCGGCACCACGTCGTCGACCGGGCAGTTCCCCCGCACCGTCGACCATTTCCGCGGCAGCACCGAGATCCCGGCCGAACCGCAGCGCATCGTGGCACTCGACAACAGTTTCACCGACGCCGTCCTCCTCCTCGAGGCGCCACTCGTCGGATACGTCGACTACCGCGAACCCGGCCTGCCCGACTACCTCGGCGCCTCGCGGGACGAGTTCGCGGCCGAAGCCGAGTCGGTGGGCAAGGTCAGCACCGCGAGCCTCGAGCAGATCGCCGCGCTGCAACCCGACCTGATCATCTCCGCCGAGGTGCGCGACGGAAAGAACTACGAGCAACTGTCCGCGATCGCGCCGACCATCTTCACCGAGACGACCGGGCCCACCTGGAAGGACAACATCCGTCTCGTCGGCAAGGCACTGGGTAAGGAAGAACTCGCGGAGCAGAAGATCGGCGCCTACGAGGAGCGGGCCGCGGCCGTCGGCGCGGAGATCAATGACACGGCGTCGAATCCGGTGATCTCGGTCGTCCGGTTCGCGGGCGAGCCGACGGCACGCCTCTACCGCACCACCTCGTTCAGCGGGATCGTCCTCTCGGACGCCGGGCTCGCTCGTCCGCAGAGCCAGGGCCCCGATCCGGCCGACCCCGACAACATCATGCAAGCCATCAGCCCCGAGCTGATCAGCGAGGCGGAGGGCGACGCCATCTTCGTCAGCACCTGGCAGGACCCGGCCGGCAAGAGCGCCGAAGCGGCGAAGCCGTTCCTGGAGAGCCCGCTGTGGCAGACGCTGAAGGGACGCAAGATCGACGTCGACGACGCCCGCTGGATGTCGCCGGTCAGCATCCAGGGCGCGCACCTCATCCTCGACGACCTGTCGGACACGTTCGGGGTTGACAAGCACAGCGGCTAACCTGAACGCGCCCGCACACACAGGAAGTCGCCGAATTGTCCCCTCGTAGGTTTTCCGCCCGCCGCGCGTCCACCGGTCTCGTCGCCGCCGTCGCTGTGCTCGCAGTCGCCGGCTGCTCTCAACCGTCCGACGACGATCCCGCAGCGTCCATCGTCCGGACCACCACGCAGATCGCCGGAGCCGGTGTGGTCGGCATCGAGCGGGACACCACGACCGCCTGCGCCGGGCCGGCCCCTGTCGACGCCGCACTCGCGGCCGGCTCGACGCACCGGGTGGTCCACACGAAAGGCGAGAGCGACGTTCCGTCGGATCCGCAGCGGATCGTGGTGCTCGACAGCGCCGCACTGGACGCGGTGTGCGCACTCGGTCTGTGGAAGAACGTGGTCGGCGCGGCGACCGTCGACGGGGACTCACCTCAGCCCGGCTACCTCGGCACGGGCATCTCCGAGATCCCGGGCGTCGGATCCGTCGACGCCCCGGACGTGAACAAGATCGCGCAGGCGGACCCGGACCTGATCCTCGGATCGAGTCCGGCGTCCGACCAGCTGTACGGCGCGCTCTCCCCCATTGCGCCCACCGTGTTCGTCGGCTCCGACCCCGTGTACTGGAAAGCCCAGTTCCTCCTCGCCGGCAACGCCCTGGGCCGGGCCGATGCGGCGACGGCCGCGCTCGAGCAGTACCAGCAGGACGCCAGGCAACTCGGCGTCGACATCGACGCAGCGCAGACACAAGCGTCCGTCGTCCGCTTCGACGCCGACAGCATGGAGGTCGAGGGTCCGGCCACGTTCGCCGGCCAGGTCCTCACCGACGCCGGAGTGCGGCGGCCCGCCTATCAGAACCTCGACGGCGCAGTCACCGAACCGATCACCGAATCCGACATCGACCAGGCCGAGGGCGACCTCATCTACGCCGTCCTGGACGGCGAGGGGGGCACCGCGCACGCGGAGGACATCATGTCCGGTGAGGCATGGGAAGACCTCGAGGCGGCCTCCGACAAGCGGGTCTTCGCCGTGGAGGGCGACGTGTGGGGCGGAAACGGTGTCGTCGCCGCACGCGCGATGCTCACCGACCTGCGGAACACGCTGAACGGCTACGTCGGCTAGGAGGCCCGGTGCCCGTCCCCGAGTTCGTCACCGCCCTGCGCGGCCACGTCGGCACTGCGCCGCTGTGGCTGTCCGGGGTGACTGTCGTGGTGCGCGACGCCGACGGCCGGGTGCTGCTGACGCGGCGCGTCGACAACGGAAAATGGGCCGTCGTGTCCGGCATCCTCGAACCCGGGGAGGAACCCGGACCCGCGGCGCTGCGTGAGGTGCGCGAGGAAACCGGCGTGGACGCGGAACTGGTCCGGATCACGAGCGTCGACGTCACCGATCCGATCACCTACCCCAACGGCGACGTCGCGCAGTATCTCGACGTGTGCTTCCTCGCGCGGTACGTCGGCGGGCAGGCGACCGTGTCGGACGACGAGAACCACGACGTCGGCTGGTTCTCCCCCGACGCGCTGCCGCCGGATCTGACCCCGTCGTCGCGACTGCGGCTCGACAAGGCGCTGCAGGACGAGCCCGAGGCGTGGTTCCGCCGCTGAACGCAGTTCGCCCGATGTCACACCGGTGCAGTCGAACTGAACCGGTGTGACATCGGGCGACAGGCCTGGGTCGCTCTAGAAGTCCCAGTCCTCGTCTTCGGTGTTGACGGCCTTGCCGATGACGTAGGAGCTGCCCGAGCCGGAGAAGAAGTCGTGGTTCTCGTCCGCGTTGGGTGAGAGCGCCGACAGGATCGCCGGGTTGACGTCCGTCTCGTCCTTCGGGAACAGACCCTCGTAGCCGAGGTTCATCAGCGCCTTGTTGGCGTTGTACCGCAGGAACTTCTTGACGTCTTCGGTGAGGCCCACCTCGTCGTAGAGGTCCTGGGTGTAGTCGACCTCGTTGTCGTAGAGCTCGAAGAGCAACTCGAACGTGTAGTTCTTGAGGTCGTCGCGCTCGGCCTCGGTGAGCTGCTCGAGACCCTTCTGGTATTTGTAGCCGATGTAGTACCCGTGCACGGCCTCGTCACGGATGATGAGGCGGATGAGGTCGGCGGTGTTGGTGAGCTTCGCCCGCGACGACCAGTACATCGGCAGGTAGAAGCCGGAGTAGAACAGGAAGCTCTCGAGCAGGGTGGAGGCCACCTTGCGCTTGAGCGGCTCGTCGCCCTGGTAGTAGTCCATGACGATCTCGGCCTTGCGCTGCAGGTTCGGGTTCTCCTCGGACCAGCGGAAGGCGTCGTCGATGTCGCGGGTGGAGCACAGCGTCGAGAAGATCGAGCTGTAGCTCTTGGCGTGCACCGACTCCATGAACGCGATGTTGGTGTACACCGCTTCTTCGTGCGGGGTGATGGCGTCGGGGATGAGGCTGACGGCGCCCACGGTGCCCTGAATGGTGTCGAGGAGCGTCAGCCCCGTGAACACCCGCATCGTGAGCTGCTTCTCCTGCGGCGTGAGCGTCCCCCACGACGGGATGTCGTTGGACACCGGCACCTTTTCGGGCAGCCAGAAGTTGCCGACGAGACGGTCCCACACCTCGGCGTCCTTCTCGTCCTGGACGCGGTTCCAGTTGATCGCGGATACGCGACTCACCAGCTTGACCATTGATTCCTCACTTCGTTCGGCTGTGAGTACTTGTCAACCGCCGGCGGTTGACAAGTACTCACGGGCGGCGGAGCCGCCTACAGCATGCAGGAAACGCAACCTTCGACCTCGGTACCCTCCAGAGCCATCTGACGCAGCCGGATGTAGTACAGCGTCTTGATGCCCTTGCGCCACGCGTAGATCTGGGCCTTGTTGATGTCGCGGGTGGTGGCGGTGTCCTTGAAGAACAGCGTCAGCGACAGCCCCTGGTCGACGTGCTGCGTCGCGGCGGCATAGGTGTCGACGATCTTCTCGTACCCGATCTCGTAGGCATCCTGGTAGTACTCCAGGTTGTCGTTGGTCAGGTAGGGCGCCGGGTAGTAGACGCGGCCGATCTTGCCTTCCTTGCGGATCTCGATCTTCGACGCCACCGGGTGGATGGAGCTGGTGGAGTAGTTGATGTACGAGATCGAGCCCGTCGGCGGGACGGCCTGCAGGTTCTGGTTGTAGATGCCGTACTTCTGCACGGACGCCTTCAGCTCGCGCCAGTCGTCCTGCGTCGGGATGTGCACACCGGACTCGGCGAACAGCTGACGCACCCGCTCCGTCTTCGGCTCCCACACCTGATCGGTGTACTTGTCGAAGTACTCGCCGGACGCGTACTTGGACTGCGGGAAGCCCTTGAAGTGGGTGCCCCGCTCGATGGCGATCCGGTTGGACGCCCGCACCGCGTGGAACACGACGGTGTAGAAGTAGATGTTCGTGAAGTCGATGCCCTCGTCGGAGCCGTAGAAGATCCGCTCACGGGCCAGGTACCCGTGCAGGTTCATCTGCCCGAGGCCGATGGCGTGAGAGTCGTTGTTGCCCTGCTCGATCGACGGCACCGAGTAGATGTGCGTCTGATCGGACACCGCGGTGAGGGCGCGGATCGACACCTCGATGGTGCGTGCGAAGTCGGGCGAGTCCATGGTCTTCGCGATGTTCAGCGAACCGAGGTTGCAGGAGATGTCCTTGCCGACCTCGCTGTAGGAGAGGTCGTCGTTGAACAGCGACGGCGTCGAGACCTGCAGGATCTCCGAGCACAGGTTGGAGTGGGTGATCTTGCCCTCGATGGGGTTGGCCCGGTTCACCGTGTCCTCGAACATGATGTAGGGGTAGCCCGACTCGAACTGCAGCTCTGCGATGGTCTGGAAGAACTCGCGCGCCTTGATCTTCGACTTGCGGATCCGTTTGTCGTCGACCATCTCGTAGTACTTCTCGGTGACGTTGACGTCCGCGAACGGGACACCGTAGATGCGCTCGACGTCGTACGGCGAGAAGAGGTACATGTCCTCGTTCTTCTTCGCCAGCTCGAACGTGATGTCCGGGATGACCACACCCAGCGACAGCGTCTTGATGCGGATCTTCTCGTCGGCGTTCTCCCGCTTGGTGTCGAGGAAGCGGTAGATGTCCGGGTGGTGCGCGTGCAGGTACACCGCGCCCGCACCCTGTCGCGCGCCGAGCTGGTTGGCGTACGAGAAGGAATCCTCGAGCAGTTTCATGATCGGGATCACACCGGAGCTCTGGTTCTCGATCTTCTTGATCGGGGCACCGTGCTCGCGAACATTGCTGAGCAGCAACGCAACTCCGCCGCCGCGCTTGGACAGCTGCAGGGCGGAGTTGATGGAGCGGCCGATCGACTCCATGTTGTCCTCGATACGCAGCAGGAAGCAGGACACGGGCTCGCCGCGCTGCTTCTTGCCGGAGTTGAGGAACGTGGGGGTGGCGGGCTGGAACCGGCCGGCGATGATCTCGTCGACGAGCTTGGTCGCCAGCTCTTCGTCGCCGGCGGCGAGCGTGAGCGCGACCATGCAGACACGGTCCTCGAACCGCTCCAGGTAGCGCTTGCCGTCGAACGTCTTCAGCGTGTACGAGGTGTAGTACTTGAACGCGCCCAGGAACGTCGGGAAGCGGAACTTCTTGGCGTAGGCGTGATCGATCAGCGACTTCACGAACGCGCGCGAGTACTGGTCGAGGACCTCGGGCTCGTAGTAGTTCTCCTCCACGAGGTAGTCGAGTTTCTCGTCCAGGTTGTGGAAGAAGACGGTGTTCTGGTTGACGTGCTGCAGGAAGTACTGGCGGGCGGCGGCGACGTCCTTGTCGAACTGGATCTCACCGTTGGGGCCGTACAGGTTGAGCATTGCGTTGAGTGCGTGGTAATCGAGACCGTTCGTCGAGTCTCCACCGCGCGCGTCGCGCTCTACGCTCCCCGCGTCGATGGTGTCTGTGATGGTCGGCGCCACTTCTCGTGCTCCTCGTCGTCTAAGTGATCCCAGAATTCACCCAGACCGGCCCTGACCCGCTCGACGTCCTCGGCTGTGCCCATGAGTTCGAAGCGGTAGAGGTAGGGAACGTGGCATTTCTGAGAAATGATGTTTCCTGCAAAGCAATAGGATTCACCGAAATTGGTGTTTCCTGCCGCGATCACTGCTCGGATCAGCGACCTGTTGTGTGTGTTGTTGAGAAATCGGATGACCGGCTTCGGGACGTAACTGGTGTCGCGGCCCATGGCCGTCGTTCCCCCGCCGTAGGTGGGGACGATCAGCACGTAGGGTTCGCGAACCTCGAAGGTTCCCTCGCGGTCATGAATGGGTATGCGCGTCGCAGGCAGCCCGAGCCGCTGGACGAATCGGTGCGTGTTCTCCGAGGCGCTGGAGAAGTACACCAGCGATGTCATCGGTTTCCACCATCTGGACTAGTACTACCGTTTACTGCCGCCCGGGAATCGGTTCGATCTCCGCCTCGGGCGGTGCGATCGCCTCGCTTCAAGCAGCGTTTGCCGAGAGGGTCTTGATGCGGTCGGGGCGGAAGCCCGACCAGTGCTCGTCA
This sequence comes from Rhodococcus sp. G6(2025), assembly GCF_058628105.1. Lineage (NCBI taxonomy): Bacteria > Bacillati > Actinomycetota > Actinomycetes > Mycobacteriales > Nocardiaceae > Rhodococcus > Rhodococcus sp. G6(2025). Next base: position 3,115,429 of record NZ_CP179750.1, on the reverse strand, counting down.
CCGGCCACGATCACGGGCGCCTGCAGGTATCCCAGTGCCATGACGTAGTCCCGGGCTTCGGGGTCTTCGGTGATGTCGACGACGGAGTATTCGATACCCGCCTTGTCGAGGGCCCGGTAGGTGGCATTGCACTGAACGCAAGCGGGCTTGGTGTAGACGGTGATGCTCATGAAGTCCCTCTTTCCACTGCCGAATGGAGCTGACGAAGTGTGTGTTCAGCGCACTGAGACTTCCCCTGATCGAGATGGCGGTGACCCCCGATGGAGATGCTCACCGAGTCGGTTCTCGTTGTGGTCTCTCAGTGCTCAAGACACTACACCTAGTGGCCGACAGAAACACTTAACCCGAGATGTTGTGAGTCACATTGATGAAATTCCCAGGTCGCCATCCCGCGGACCATAAATTTCGTGCTCGCTCTGGCGTGTCGCACATCACATCGTCGGTGTGACGCGGGACTCCCCTCTCATCGCGCTCCTGCACTGGAGGCTTTTAACTGTTGCCGATATATCTAATCTAATCGATAGGTTCTGACACTGTCTGCCGGTGTGAATTGGTTAGGCGACTTGGGATGTCGGTGGTTGGGTGCGCAAGGCGGCAGGGAGGGCCGGTGGCCTTCTGGGCGCACCGGTTCGGATCACCGAATCTTTTGACCGCGCGGACCTCGACTCCTATCAGTGCAGGCCGCCCGGATGGGGGTGTGCGGGCCCGGGTCGGCGGGGGCAGCGGGCGGGGTTGGGCCGGATGCTCGACAACGCGGCCGAGGGTCGGTTCACGGCGGTGCGGGTGGTGTGGCGAGATCGATTGGCCCAGTTCGCCGGTGGGCTGGATCGGGCGGTACTTGTCGGAGGCCGGCGTTACAGTCGAGGTCTTACGAGACAGGAGCGACAGATCGCTGGTGGGAGGGTTGATGGATGACGTCAGGGCGGTGCCGGCATCGTTGTCCGGCCGGTTCTCTGGGCGCTGTGGTCGAAACAGAATCAACGACGGGGTCTCCCGCTCGACCGTCTTGCTACGTTGCACGCGCGCCCGCTGGCCGCTCGATTACGATCAGGCAGCCACGACGCCGCGGCACGGTTGGGAATGGGTTAACCGGTGAGCATCTCGGGCGTTCGCGGGTTCTTGTCACCGGCGGTGCCGGCGGACGGCTGGTGCATCATGGTCCGCGCGTGTCGGAATGTGAAGGTGCTGACCGATCCCGAATTGTGCCGGGTATGACCGGGCCGGGATCGACTGTGCCGCGGCAGTTCGCGTTCACCACCCGCGCGTACTTGGCGGTCGACGATGCGACCGAGGAGCCGATCGGACTCGACGATGTCGATATCCGGGTGGGGTGGCTCCTCGATCTGGTCGCCGCGGCCGGCGGCGAGTTGGTGTCTCGGCTGTGGCAGCCGGCGACGTTCGACGTGCTCGCCGCCGGTCGTGACCGCCAGGACCGCAGGCTGCCGGCGCAGGGGCATGTCACCGCGGCGCGTCTCGGCTGGAACCCGATCTATCCGGACGGGGTCTACGTGCCGTCGCGGGTCACGCGGGTGGTGACCGCGCAGGTAACGGCGACCCTGCGGACCCTGGCCTACCGAGATACCGCGATCGCGGCACTGTCGGCCCGATTCGACCCGGACACCGGTCGTCTGACCGCACCCACCGAGCCGGGCGACTATGTGCCCTCGGGTTACGCGCGAGGCGTGCGGCGACAGCTCCTCGCACACGCCCGCCGCACCGACAGGGCACCGGCCGGCCGGTTGCGGATCACCGACCTGCAGGGACCACCGCTTGCGAGCGCGATGGCCCAGCTCTCCGCCGCCGACCGGCAGCTCGCACGGATCACCGCGACAGTCCGTGAGCTGGTGTTGACGGTGAAGCTGCCCACCAGCCCCGCCCCGGTGGGGCGGGCGCAGTGGCGGCGGGTCCGGCTCACCGCAACTATCCCCGCGCACCTGCATGACAGAACTGTCATCGACTGGCATCTGCCGACCCTGGTCCTCGACCACCGGGGTCTGTTGTGGCGGTGCGCGGCGACCGAACTCGTCCCTGCGAACGACCTGGCCTCGGCCGCCGTCGCGGTCGGGGTGGACTGGTCCCCGCGCACCCTCGGTGCCGCCGCCATCACCGCGGACCACCCGGAGGGGCTGGTGTCGGATTACCGGGGCTGGACCTACGACGACCGGGGCCTCGGCGTCAAACTGGCGCGCCTGCAGGCCGAGGGGCAGCTGCTGCACGCCAAGGCGGCCCGGTTGACGCAATTGGCCGCCGCCGCCCCACCGGAGGTCCGCGCCGAGTTGGAGGCGAAGATCGCCGTCCTGAACAAGCATCGCGAGGCGGTGGGTGTCAAGAGAGGGAGGATCAACCGGGAACTCGCCTTCCACTTCGCCCGCCAGGTCACCGAGTACGCCGCCGCGGCGGACGCGGAGATGATCGCGGTGGAGGATCTCAGCACCCTCGAGACCCGCGGACACGGACGGGTCAACAACAATCGGGCCGCGCAGTCCGCCCGCCGCCAAGCCGTCGCCGCCCTCGCGCACACCGCCGCGGGTGCCGGGATCACGGTGGTTTCGGTGCCGGCCCGGGGATCGTCCGCATTGTGTCCGGGCTGCGACGAACCGCTTGCCCGCCCCGGCGGCTACCACGACGCGTGGTGCCCGGGCTGCCGGGTCGGCGGCAACCGCGACCACATCGCCGGGGTGAACCTGGCCAAACGCGCACTGCTCGGTAAAGGCAAAGTCACTCGTCGGCGTGGGCAGTTGCCCGCGGTCCGGGGCGCCGAGCATGCGCCGGTGCGCAAGTGTCGCGACAAGAACACTCCGACACCGAGCACGCCGCGGCATCGCCGGGTCCGCCGCAGCCTGCCCACCGTGACACCGTGGATGGGGGTGACTCCGAAACGGCATGTTCCTGCGCCACAAGCGTCGGTGTGGGACACGGTTCAACCCACACCACCGCACGGTGATACGGGTAGCCGTGACACACGTACATCTCAGACGCCCGCCACACGAGTGGCGGATGGTATGAGGTCTACGTAGACGCTCCGGGAGCTTACGTCCTTCGGGAGAGCACCGCCCGCACCGGCCGGAGACGACTCCGCCGGACCATGGCGGCACCCTCCGAGCGCAGCCCTCGCCCCACCCGGAGACACCGCTCCCCGACCGCCCGCGGCCGGGCACACCGGGGCGTCGCACACGACGTGCTCCCCATGCTTGCCGACCGGTAACTGCCTGCCGGCCCCGGTACCGTGAGCGCATGTCCGACGACTCCCTGGACCACCTCCCCTGGTCGGCATCCGTGGCGCGCACGACGCGGGTGACGCCGAACATGCAGAGGATCACCCTCGCGGGCGGAGATCTCGGTCGATTCGAGTCCAGCGGGCGGCCGGACGAGCGCCTGCTCCTGGCCTTCCCACCCGACGGCGCGGAGAAGCGCAGCTACACCGTCCGCCGCTGGGATCCGGACGCCCTGGAGATGGACATCGATTTCGCCGTCCACGCGGGCGGAACCGCGGCGCACTGGGCCGCTCGCGCGCGCCCCGGTGAGACGCTCGGGTTCTCCACCGCCTCGGGGTGGTACGCGCCGCCCGCCGATTCCGAGTGGCAACTCCTCCTCGCCGACATGACGGCACTGCCCGCCGTCGGCCGGATACTCGAGGAATTGCCCGGCTCGCCGCGGGTGCACGTCATCGCGGAGGTCACGACCCCCGAGGACCGGCAGCAGTTCGCCACCGATGCCGCGCTGACCATGACGTGGCTGGACGGGAGCGGAAACGGCGCCGGCGACAGTCTGCTCGCCGAGGCGGCCCGCGACTGGCCGCGCCCGGATGCACCGGGATACGTGTGGTTCGCGGGCGAGGCGAAGGTGTCGCGGGTGGTGCGGCGCTGGTTACGACATGACCTGGGCTGGCATGCGGACCGCTACGACGTCATCGGTTACTGGCGCGACAACAAGGAGGAGTGGGTCACCCGGTACGAGACGGTGCGCGAACAGATAGAAGCCGCCAGGGACTCTGCCCTGGCGGCCGGTGAAGACTTCGACTCGGTGCGCGACGCCGTCGACGCAGCCCTGGATCGGACCGGGCTGTAGCGACGACGGCGCCGCGCGCGAGCGGATCGTCAGGCGTCGACGAGCTGCTTCGTGGCGTCGACGAGGCTGGCGACGACGTCGGCAACCTGCTGCGCGACCTCGGCGTTCTCGCGCGGGTGCCGGTCACCGAACTTGTCGATGGTGCCGCCGATGGCGAGGGTGACGTCCTCGAGGACCTTGCCGCCTGCGATGCGGACGGCCTTGCGGGTGTCCTCGTGCGCCCACTGTGCACCGTTGCCGCTGGGTGAGGCGCTGATGACGGCGACGGGCTTGTCCTTGACGGCGCCGGTGCCGTACGGCCGGGAGATCCAGTCGATGGCGTTCTTGAGGACGGCGGGGATGGTGCCGTTGTACTCGGGCGTGAGGAGCAGGAGCGCGTCGGCGCGGCCGGCGGCCTCACGCAGCGCCTCGACGGCGGGGATGGAACCGGCGACGTCGATGTCCTCGTTGTAGAAGGGGACGTCTCCGAGGCCGTCGAACACGGTCACCTCGGCACCGTCGGGCGCCACGGCGATCGCGGTCTCGGCGAGCTGACGGTTGACCGAGGCGGCGCGGAGGCTGCCGACGAGAACGAGAACGTTGGTCTGTGACATGTCAATAATCCTTCGATGGTGCGTAGGGCGACTCGTGAACATGTATAGCAACTAAACGGACCGCGGTCCACTTATGTTCCCGTCACGGTAGGATGCGAGGCGTGACCAGTCCCCTGCTGCCCCAGATCGGGGTCGATCCCCCGGAACGCGGAGACGCCGCACGTAATCGGCGTCGTCTGCTCGACGCGGCTGCGCTGCTGGTCGCGGAGCGCGGCGTCGACGCCGTCACGATGGACGCGGTCGCCTGCAAGGCCGGTGTGGGCAAGGGCACAGTGTTCCGCCGGTTCGGCAGCCGGTCGGGCCTCATGCACGCACTCCTCGACCACACCGAACGGGAACTCCAGCAGTCGTTCATGTTCGGTCCACCGCCGCTCGGACCGGGCGCCGACCCGATCGACCGACTGATCGCCTTCGGGCACGCCCGCATCGCGATCGTCGAGGTACAGGGTGAGGTCCAGCGCGCGGCCGAGAATTCCCTCGAGTTCCGTTTCGCCGCACCCGCCCGGGCGGTCTCCGTGCGCCACGTCGTGTCCCTGCTCCGCGCGGCCGGGGTGCAGGGCGACCACGAACTGCTCGCCTGCTCATTGCTCGCACCCCTCGAAGCCACGCTGGTACTGCACGAATTGCGCGACCTCGGGATGTCCGTGGAGCGGCTCGGCGCCGCCTGGGAGGACCTGATCCGGCGCGTCACCCGATGTTGATCCCGGATCCGGACAATTTGTCTAACCTCGGGGAATGCGCACCACCGCGACCGTTCTCGGCCTCCTGACGTTCGCCTCGCTCACCGCCTGCGCCGGGGACGCGCAGCCCGGCCCGCCGGATCCGGCGGGCCGCACCTACGTCTCCACCTCCGTCGAGGGCGACCCCATTCCCGGCGGTGGGCCGCTCGTGCTCGGCTTCACCGACCCCGGACGCCTCTCCGTCGAGGCCGGATGCAATCAGGGCAGCGCCGACGTGGACCTGTCCGGCGGGAAGGTCGTGGCAGGACCGCTCGCGATGACGTTGATGGCGTGTCCGGGCGAGGCCGCCGGCGCGGACGCCTGGGTGGCGGCGCTGCTGGACGCGCAACCGAACTGGACCCTCGGCGGCGACACGCTCACCCTCACCACCCCCACCGGTTCGGTGACGCTGACCGACGAGAAGGTCGTCCGGCCGGATCGGCCCGTCGTCGGGACCACCTGGACGGTCACCGCGCTGATCAGTCCGGACGCGGTCACGACGACGGAGGCATTGGAAAGGACGGCACCCCAGTTGCTCATCGCCGGCGACGGTTCGGCGTCCGGCTTCACCGGCTGCAACCGCATGACCGGGACCGCGGACGTGCAGCGGAGTTCGATCTCGTTCGGGCCCTGGGCCACCACCCGGATGGCGTGCCCCCCGGATGTGTCCGAGGTCGAACGTGCCGTTCTCGCCGCGTTGACCGGGGAGACGGGCTACAGCGTCCATTCGGACTCGCTGCGACTGGTCAACAGCGACGGGATCGGGCTGACACTGCGGGCGAGCTAGAGAGCCGCCAGCCAGCGACCGAGTTCCCGGGCGCTCGCATCGATCCGGGCGGGCCAGTCCAGTGCCGAGTCGTCGGCCGTGTCGCTGACGTGCTTGACCAGCCGGCACCGGGCGCCGCCGCGAGCGCTGGCATAGGCGACGGCGAAACCCTCCATGTCGACGAGGTCGGCCCTGCGGGCGAGCACGTCGCGCACGCCGGCGTCGGACACGAACAGATCGCCGGTCGCGAGCACCGAACCGTCGCCGTCCGGCAGGGCGAGGAGATCGGCCACCTCGTGGCCGAGTGCCCGGATGGCGTCGCCACTGATGTCGTGGTTGAGGACCGTCGACGGCGTGAACAGGCCACTGTGATGCGCGTGCAACGCACCGGCGGTGCCGATGTTGACGACGAGCGGCTTGTCCGTTCGCGGGTAGTCGGCGAGTGCGGACGCCACGGCCACGGCGGCGCTCACCTTGCCGATCCCGGTGATCAGGACCTCGAACTCGGGCGGGACGTGCACCGCCTCCGCCTTGGTCGCGCTGACCACCAGAACGTCCGATCTACTCATGCGCGGAACCGTACCCTGCGCTCGTCAGGGGCACTCGCTAGAGTTCTGTCATGGCGAATCTACGTGCGCAGATCCTCGAGGAACTCGGTGCCCGGCCCACCATCGATGCGGCCGACGAGATCCGCAAACGTGTTCAGTTCCTGAAGGACTACCTGCTGTCGACCCCGGCCAAAGGATTCGTCCTGGGTATCAGCGGCGGTCAGGACAGCACCCTCACCGGACGCCTCGCGCAGCTCGCGGCGAGCGAACTGCGCGACGAGGGCCACGACGCCGAGTTCGTCGCCGTGCGGCTGCCCTACGGCACCCAGGCGGACGAGTCCGACGCGCAGATCTCCCTCGACTTCATCAAGCCCGACCGGTCGGTAATCGTCAACGTGAAGCCCGGCGCGGACGCCACCGCGAAGGAGTCGTCCGAGGCGCTCCGCGACATCATCGGCGACGGCGGCGAACTCCGCGACTTCGTCCGCGGAAACATCAAGGCCCGCGAACGCATGGTGATCCAGTACTCGATCGCCGGCCAGCTCGGGTATCTCGTCGTCGGCACCGACCATGCCGCGGAGGCGATCACCGGCTTCTTCACCAAGTTCGGCGACGGCGGCGTGGACGTCACCCCGTTGACCGGGTTGTCCAAGCGTCAGGGCGCCGCACTCCTGCGCGAACTCGGCGCACCCGAGAGCACGTGGAAGAAGGTCCCCACCGCCGACCTCGAGGACGATCGGCCCGCCCTCCCGGACGAGGAAGCGCTGGGAGTCACGTACGCCCAGATCGACGACTACCTCGAAGGCAAGGACGTGCCGGACGCCGTCGCGCAGAAGCTGGAGACGATGTTCCTGAACACCCGCCACAAGCGCACGGTCCCGGTGACCCCGCTCGACACGTGGTGGCGGTGACCCGATGGTCCAGGCGCTCGTCGCGGGCGGTACCGGCACTGCGGGCCGGCAGGTGGTCAAGGAGTTCCTCGCGCGCGGTCACTCCGTCCGGGTCCTGACCCGGCACGGCGGTGCGCCGGGCAGCGAGATCGCCCATTTCCACGGTGATCTCGTCACCGGTGAGGGCCTCGCCGAAGCACTCGACGGGGTCGACGTCGTGGTGGACACCACCGACGGCAAGACCCGCGGCACCCGGGCCGTGCTGGAGAAAGGCGCCGAGAACCTCCTCGCGACCGCGGACGGCGCGGGAGTCGGGCGCGCCGTGCTGCTCTCCATCGTCAACGTCGACCGCAGCGAATTCCCCTATTACCAGGCGAAGCGGAAGCAGGAACGGGTCTACGAGAGCGCCGCGATGGAGACGTCGATCGTGCGGGCGACCCAGTTCCACGACTTCATTCCCATGATCGCGAAGCCGGCGAGCCGGGCCGGGTTGATCCCCGCGTTCTCCAAGACGAGCTTCCAGACCATCGACACCAGGGATGTCGCGACCGCGCTGGTCGACGCCGCCCTGGCCGCCGAACCGGCGCCGGAGGGGACTATCACGATCGGTGGACCGGAGGTTCGCACCGCCCGCGATCTGACGGCGGCGTGGAAGAAGGCCACCGGGACGCACGGGTTCGTCGTGACCGTGCCTCTTCCGGGCGCGATGGGCCAGTTCTTTCGGGAGGGATCGAACCTGGTGCCCGACAATCGGTTCGGAACGATCACGTTCGACCGGTGGCTGGCCGACTCCGTGAACGCGGCCCGCTAGCCGCCGGCGAACGGCGGCAGCACGTCCACCTGCGTACCGGCGGTGCGGGTCAGGTCGCGCGTCAGCTCGGAGTCCACCAGGAACGCGGAGACCGACAGCACCCGCTGCATCTCGGGTCCGTACTTGGCGAGGAGATGGTCTTTCACCTGGCCGAGGTCGGCGCCGACCGGGAGGTCGAGAGTTTCCTTGGTGCAGCCCGCCGCGTCGGCGGCGGCCGCGAAGTACCGAACGGAAATGCCTGTCACGTCAACCACCGATTGCTCCCATGCTCCGTTGCGGCGGGGCGAAGCCGTCCGCGTTGATTCCGTGGCCTGCCCACTTGTTCCACATCGCGCCGCGCCACAACTGCGCCAGTTCCTCGTCGCCCGCACCCGACCGCAGGGCCGCCCGCAGGTCGATCTCCTGGTCGCTGAACAGGCACGACCGTACCGTTCCCTCGGCCGTGAGGCGGGTGCGGTCGCAGTCCGAGCAGAACGAGCGCGTGACGGACGCGATGATCCCGACCGTGGCCGGTCCGCCGTCGACGAGCCACTCCTCGGCGGGCGCCGACGGATCTTCCCTCCCGTGTTCGGTGAGGGTGAATCGTTCGCCGAGGACGGCCAGCAAGCGGTCGGCGGCGACCATGTTCTCGCGTGCCCACTCGTGATCGGCGTCGAGCGGCATCTCCTCGATGAACCGCAGCGCGACGCCCTCGCTCAGGCACCACTCCAGGAGATCGGCCGCTCCACTGAGCGTTTCGGGCATGAGCACCGCATTGATCTTCAGCGGCGCCAGTCCGGCCCGGGCGGCGGCGCGGATACCGGCGATCACCGACGGCAGCCGGTCGCGCCGCGTCAGTCTCGCGAAGTGCTCACGATCGACCGAATCGAGGGAGACGTTGACCCGCGTCAGTCCGGCGCGGGCGAGCCCAGCCGCGCGGTGCTCGAGACCGACCGCGTTGGTGGTCATCGCCAACGGGATCCCCGGTGCCCGCTCGGCGCACCCGGCGATCATCTGCTCGAGATCCACCCGCATCAGCGGCTCGCCCCCGGTGAACCGCACCTCGCGCACACCGAGCCGGTGGACGGCGATATCGACGAGCCGGACGATCTCGTTCGCGGTGAGGAGGTTCTCCGCCGGAATGGCGGGCAGGCCTTCCTCGGGCATGCAGTACGTGCAGCGCAGCGAACACTTCTCGGTGATGGACACCCGCAGGTCACGCGCGACCCGGCCGAACCGGTCGACCAGCTGGTCGACGTCGGGTCTCCCGTCGAGCGAGACCGACGACCGGACAGTCGGGATACCCATCGCCACGGCCGTCATCGAGTTGCCTTTCGCTGCATCTGTCCAGTATGCCGCGAGGGGGTGACCGTTGTCCGGCGCGGTGCCCTCGTCGCTCCGTTGGCGGGGTGCCTAGGATTGGTGACCATGGCCGGAGGAACATCGTGACCGCACGCTCTGTGGAGCAGCACGCCCAGCACGTCGCCGAACTCCTCGCGACGCTCCAGGAGCGCCCGGCCGAGGAGATTCCGCTCGGCGAGGCGCTCGGGCGCGCCCTCGCCGCCGACGTCCACTCCCCCGTCGACCTGCCGTTGTTCCGGAATTCGCAGATGGACGGATACGCGGTCGACGCCGCATCCGTCGCGTCGGTCCCGGCTGTGCTGCCGGTGCTGGGCGTGATCGCCGCGGGACCGGCCGGCGCCACCACCCACACACCCGGGACCGCCTACCGGATCATGACCGGTGCGCCGATCCCCGACGGCGCCGACGCCGTCGTCCCGGTGGAGGACACGGAGACCACGGACGGACAGGTCCGCATCGAACGCTCGCGCACCGCGGGCGAATTCGTGCGCGAGCGCGGCAGCGACGTCCAGGAGGGCACGCTCCTGCTGCCCGTCGGCAGTGTTCTCGCCGCCCGGCACATCGCCGTCCTCGCCGCCGTCGGCCTGCAGCGCGTCCCGGTGCGTCCGCGTCCCCGCGTCGCCGTGATCACCACAGGCGCCGAACTGGTGGACGCCGGGACCACACTGCACCCCGGAGAGATCTACGACTCCAACGGAATCGCCCTCGCGTCGAGCGCCAGGGCCAACGGCGCCGAGGTCGTCTCGATCACCCGCAGCGGCGACGACCCGGCCGAGTTCCGGACCCTGCTCGCGGAGGCGACCACCACCGCCGATCTCGTCCTCACCTCCGGCGGGGTGTCGATGGGCGACTTCGAGGTGGTCAAGGAGACGCTCTCGCCGCTCGGCGCACAGTTCGGTCACGTCGCGATGCAACCGGGCGGCCCGCAGGGCACCGCCGTCGTGGACGGTACGCCCGTCCTCAACTTTCCCGGTAACCCGGTGAGCACCCTCGTCTCGTTCGAGGTGTTCGCGCGTCCCGAGATCCGGCGCGCGGCCGGGCTCCCTCCGACCGAACCCGAGGAGCTGCCGCTTGCCGCGGCCGTCACCTCCATTCCCGGCAAGCGGCAATTCCTCCGCGCACGCCGCACCGACGCCGGGGTCGAACTCGTGTCCGGCCCCGGTTCCCATCTCGTCGCCGCGATGGCATGGGCGGACGTCCTCCTCGACGTTCCCGCCGACGTCACCGCGCTCGACGCCGGACAACTCGTGAAGGTGATCCCCCTATGAGCGACCTGACGCACCTCGACAGCGAGGGCCGCGCCCGCATGGTCGATGTGAGCGCGAAAGCGGACACGACCCGAATTGCAGTCGCTGCCGGGCAGTTGGTCACCACACCCGCGGTGATCGAACTGGTCCGGGCCGACGATCTGCCCAAGGCGGACGTTCTCGCGACGGCCAGGATCGCCGGGATCTCGGGGGCGAAGAAAACGTCCGAGCTGATTCCGCTGTGCCATCAGCTCGCGCTCTCGTCGGTGAAGCTGGAGTTCGGGTTCACGGGCGATGCCATCACGATCGAGGCCACCGCGAAGACGAAGGGCCCGACGGGCGTCGAGATGGAGGCCCTCACCGCCGTGGCGGTGGCCGGATTGACGTTGCACGACATGGTGAAAGCCGTCGACCCTGCCGCGACACTGGACGGTGTCCGGTTGCTCACCAAGGACGGCGGCAAACGCGGACACTGGACGCGTGAGCAGCAGAGCACCGGAATCCCCACGGTGACATCGCGATCCGCGGCCGTTCTGGTCGCCTCGACCGGCGGCGCGAAGGGCACTCGGGAAGACACGACCGGCCCGGTGATCGCCGCGTGGCTCGAGGACCGTGGCTTCACCACGCGGGGTCCGCTGGTCTACGCGGACGCCGACATCGCCGCCGGCCTCGCCGACGCACTGTCCGGCAATCCGGCGCTGATCATCAGCACCGGCGGTACCGGCGTCTCCCCCACGGATGCCACCCCGGAGGCCACCCGTGCGGTGCTCGACCGAGAACTCCCCGGTGTGGCCGACGCCATCCGGAACCGCGGGACGGCGGTGACCCCGCACGCCTCGCTGAGCCGCGGACTCGCCGGTGTGGCGAACGGCACAGTGGTGGTGAATCTGCCCGGCTCGCCGGGTGGCGTCAAGGACGGATTGTCCGTCCTCGATCCCATCGTCGACCACCTCCTCGCTCAGGTCGCAGGCGGAGGTGCGCACGATGAGTGACATCCTCGCCCAGATCTCGGATCAGCCCCTCGATCCCGCCGTCGTCGACGCCGCCGTGGCCGGGCCCGAGCACGGCGCCGTCGTGGTGTTCACCGGCGTCGTCCGTAATCACGATGGCGGACAATCCGTTTCGGCTCTCGAGTACCAGTCGCACCCGGACGCCGAGCGCTTCCTCCGTACCGTTTGCGAGGAGGTCGCGGCGTCCACCGGACTGCCCGTGGCGGCCGTCCACCGGGTCGGGTCCCTCACCGTCGGCGACCTCGCGGTGGTCGCCGCAGTCGCCGCACCACACCGCGCCGAGGCGTTCGCCGCGTGCGCCGAACTGGTCGAACGGATCAAGCACGAAGTACCCATCTGGAAGCGGCAGAATTTCGCCGACGGGGCCTCGGAATGGGTCGGTTTGTGAGTCCTCGGTCGGACCGTTCGGCTGCCACCGGGTAGAGTGGCGATCACTAGGTGACCACGACGGTCATCGAGCGTCGTAGAACGCATTCAGTTCGGTCACCCGAATCCTGTTGGATGTGCACCACCGCATCCGCTCTTCTTACGGCGAAGAAGCTTGCCGACCGGCAACGCCGCCAACCTGTGCTCGAGCTCCGACGGAGACCTTCCGTATCGGCCCTCCGGGCACAACCCTGTGCCCGAAAGGCCTGACCACTTGTCTGACACACATACTCCCGACACGACGTTCGCTGCGCTCGGCGTCCGCGAACCACTGGTGAAAGCACTCGCCGACAAGGGGATCACCTCCCCGTTCCCCATCCAGGTCGACACCCTCCCCGACACGCTGTCGGGCCGCGACGTGCTCGGCCGGGGCAAGACGGGCAGCGGTAAGACGCTCGCCTTCTCCATCCCGATGGTGTCCCGCCTCGCGGGTGAACTGTCGGGTGGAAAGCGTCGCCCGGGTCGCCCGGTGGGCCTGATCCTGGCCCCCACCCGCGAGCTCGCCACGCAGATCACCGCAGCCCTCGAGCCCCTCGCCGCCGCCTACGACCTGCGGGTCACCACCATCTTCGGTGGTGTCTCCCAGAACCGTCAGGTGAGCGCGCTCAAGGCCGGCGTCGACATCGTCGTCGCGTGCCCCGGACGGCTCGAAGACCTGATGAAGCAGAAGTTCGTGAGCCTCGACGCCGTCGAAATCACCGTGCTCGACGAGGCCGACCACATGGCCGACCTCGGCTTCCTGCCCGTCGTCACCCGCATCCTCACCGCGACCCCCCAGCACGGGCAGCGGCTGCTGTTCTCCGCCACGCTGGACAACGGCGTCGACAAGCTGGTGAAGCGGTTCCTGAAGAACGAGGTCCTGCACTCGGTCGACGAGGCGAACTCGCCCGTCGCCGCCATGACGCACCACGTGTTCGACGTGGACGGCGTCGAATCCAAGCGCAAGCTGGTCGAGCGGCTGGCGTCCGGGACCGGACGCCGGATCCTGTTCATGCGCACCAAGCACCAGGCCCGCAAGCTGGCCCGTCAGCTCACCGAGGCGGGAATCCCCTCGGTCGACCTGCACGGCAACCTGTCGCAGGCGGCCCGTGACCGCAACCTCGCGTCGTTCTCCGCCGGTGAGGCACGCGTGCTGGTGGCCACCGACGTCGCAGCGCGCGGCGTCCACGTCGACGACGTGCAATTGGTCGTCCACGTCGATCCGCCCGCCGAACACAAGGCATACCTGCACCGTTCCGGTCGCACCGCACGCGCGGGCAGCGCCGGCGACGTCGTGACGGTCGTGCTGCCCGAGCAGCGCAAGGACCTCGCCGTCCTGATGCGCAAGGCCGCGATCAAGGTGACCCCCCTCCGCAGCACCGCGGATTCCGCACACGTGCTCGACCTGGTCGGCGACATCGCACCGCACGTCACCCCCGCCCCCAAGGCGGCTGCGCCCGCGTCGAACGGCGGCGGACGCAACCAGCGACCGGGCGGCGCCCAGGGTGGACGCGGCGGCCAGGGCGGTCGCGCACACGGCCAGGGCGGCGGGGCACGTCGCTCCCGCTCCGGCGGTGCCGGACGCCCGCGCGCCGCGTCGTCCACCGGCGGCGGAACCCGCACGGCGTCCGCCGCCGGCTCACGCCGCCGTCAGGGCTAGAACTTCTCGAGGTGGACGGCGTCGGCCAGTGGCCGGCGCCCCCGCCACCCGAAGCGCTCGAGGTCCGGCACCTGCTGGAACTCGGCAACCGTCCCCACGCACAGCCAGGCGATGGGGCGCACCGGCTCGGGGATGCCCAGCAGTTCGGTGAGATACGGCTCGTCGTAGAACGACACCCAGCCGACGCCGACGTTCTCGGCGGCCGCGGCGAGCCACAGATTCTGGATCGCGAGCACCGCGGAGAACAGACCGGTGTCGTCGACCGTGTGCCTGCCGAGGATGTGTTCGCCGCCTCGGCTGCGGTCGTAGGTGACGACGACTCCCATACCGCTCTCGCAGATCCCTTCGATCTTGATGGGATCGAACGTCTTCTTCCGGTCCTCGGGCAGCGAGTCCGCGAAACGCCGCCGGGCGCCGGCCACATGATCGGCGAACGTGGTCAGCGTCTCGGTGTCGCGCACGACAACGAAATCCCACGGCTGCGTGTTGCCCACGCTGGGGGCGCAGTGCGCCGCACCCAGGATGCGGTCGAGCACGTCGGCCGCGATCGGCTCCCCGGTGAACTCGGCCCGCACGTCGCGGCGACGACGGATCGCGTCGTACACGGACAGCGCGGGCTCGGGATTCGTTTCAGGACTACACGCAGACTCGGTCACGCGGTCACGGTATAGCGGTGCACGCCCAGCATCGCGCCGGGGTCCGCCTCGTCCCCCTCCGCCACGACACAGTCCGCGAGCCGGGTCCGCACGTGCTCGGCCTCGATGTCGGCGCCGATGAGCACCAGCTGGGTCGCCCGCTCCTCGCCGGGTTCCCAGCGCGTCGACGTGAATCTGATGTGCGGGCCGACCGTCTGCACCTCGAACTTCCGCGACTGTCCGGGCACCGCGAAGTGCACGAATCCCTTGATCCGGTAGATCCCGACCGGTCGTTTCTCGAGGAACTCCACGAGCCGACGCGGATCGATCGGCTCGTCCGAGGCGAAATCGACTGCCTCGTAGGACGAGTGCAGGTGATCGTGGTCATCGCAGTGGTCGTGCTGGTCCAGCAGGAGTTGGTCGAGGGTCAGCTGCTCCCCCGCCGCCGGTTCACGCCCGGGTTCACGGTCGAACAGCAGGGTGGGCTCGATCCTGCCGTGCGCGGTGGTCAGGACGGGCGCGCGGTCGTTGTAGTCGCGGACCATCGCCTGCACGGCGGCGCGTCGGCCGTCGTCGATGCGGTCCGTCTTGTTCAGGATCACGAGGTCGGCGAGCGTGACGTGCTTGCCGAGGTCCGGGTGCTGCGCCGCCTTGTCCTCGAACTGCTCACCGTCGACCATCACGACGAGGCCGCCGTACACGACGTGCGGGTTGGTGCTGCCGAGAACGAGCCGAATCATGTTGCGCGGCTCGGCAAGTCCGCTCGCCTCGACGATGATCACGTCGATCTGCGACGTGGGATGGGCGAGGCGGTCCAGCATCTCGTCCATGTCGCTGACGTCCACGGCGCAGCACATACAGCCGTTGCTCAGCGACACCATGGAATCGACCTGACCGGCCACCATCATCGAATCGATGTTCACGGCGCCGAAGTCGTTGACGATGACGCCGACCCGGACCCCGCGGTTGTTGCGCAGCACGTGGTTGAGCAGTGTCGTCTTTCCCGAACCGAGGAATCCGGCGACGATGACGACGGGAATCCGCTTCTTCGCCAACGCTGCGACCTCCGTGGGACCTCGACGATCTACCGGGCGCCCATCCTAGCGTCCCGCCCCCGCGGCGAGGATCGCCGCGTCGACGTCGGCTGCGGGCGTCATCGGCAGCGCATGATGTGTGGCGCCGGGAATCGTCGTGACCGTGGCCGACGGGAGCAACCGGCGGACGTTCGCCGCCACCCTCCCCGGATCGTGTGCCCGACTGCCTCCCGCAAGCACCACGGCAGTATGGGCGGTCAGCCTCCCCAGCGCCTCGGCCTTCGGGCGCGGCGGCACCACAAGCGCAGTGCGGCCGAAAGCGGCCGTCCCGAGCGCGCTCACGCCCAGCCACCGCGGGTCGACTCCGGCGCCCGCGGTCTCCCAGCCGATCAGACTCCGCTGCCGCTTCTCCGTCGGCCTGATCAGCACCGGCACCGCGCGGAGCAGGTACCTCGGGCTCATGCCCGCAAAGCAGGACGTCGGGTCGAGCAACACCAGGCTGTCGACGCGACGGGAACCGTGCAGCGCGTAGGCGAGGGCGATCATGGCGCCGTACGAATGACCGACCACCGCGGACGCGTTCACCCCGAGGTGGTCGAGCACCGCGTCCAGCCACTCGAACAGGTTCAGGGGCGTGCGCAGCGGTGCGCCGTCGTTCACACTGCGCCCCACGTCGCCCATGACGTCCACCGCGAACACCCGGTGACTGCGGGCGAGCGCCGCGACGTTCGCGATCCACACGGTCGACGTCGCCCCGCCCCCGGGGAGCAGGAGAAGCGGCGCCCCCGACCCGGGTCCGCACACGTTGACCCGGGTGCTCCCGAACCGTGTCGGGACGTCGACGGGTGTGACGTCCACCGGCCACTCGTCCAGCAGCGCGTCGTACGCGGCGAAGAAGTCGTCGACTGACGTCATCAACCCTCCTCGGTTATCTCGCCAATCGAGATACTAGACAAACGAAGGAAAAGTCGCAGTAGATTGCAGAGCGTGGACCCGGACGAAGGCGCACAGACCGTGCACCGGCTGCGTGCACTCGCAGTCGAACTGAACCTGCTCGGCGCCGAATTCGCGCAACTGCACGGACTGCACACCACCGATCTCCGTGCCCTGATCTGCATCCTCGACGCCGACCGCACGGGACTCGCCGCCACACCCGGATGGCTCGGAAGTCAGCTCGGCATCAACTCCGCCTCGGTCACCGCCCTGCTCGATCGCATGGAGAAGGCAGGCCTGATCCGGCGCGACCGGGACGCCGACGACCGCCGCAGGTCGTTGCTCGCGGTCACACCCCGCGCCGTCGACCTCGGTCAGACGTTCTTCGGGCCGCTCATCGACCGGACGGCCTCCGTCCTCGACGACTTCGACACCGCCGAAAGGGCCACCATTTCACGGTTTCTCGACGGCGTGAACCGTGCGGTCACCGTCGAACGCCAGGCCGGCGCTCAGCGCACGGACGGCGCGGAGTCGAGGTCGCGGACACGACGCGCGGGCGACCCCGCGTAGAGCCCGTTCGGCTCGCAGTCGCGGGTGACCACCGTGCCCGCCCCGATGACACATCCGTCCCCCACCGTCACTCCGGGAAGAATGATCGCGCCCGCGCCGATCCAGCACCCGTCGCCGACCACGATCGGACGGTCGACCACCCGCCCGCCCCGGCCGTCGCTCGGACCGATCTCGTGAGTACTCGTGATGAACTGCGCGCGGTGCCCGACAGCGACCTGCCTGCCGAGCGTGATGGGCGCAGTGCCGTCGAACAGCACTCCGCGGTTGACGAACGTCCCCAGCCCCATCGTGACGTCTTTGCTGCCGAAATAGCAGCCGGAATAGATGCCGGCTCCCCACACTTTCGCGCCCGCCGCCATCAGCAGGAGAACGCGAAGCCACACGGGGACGAACGCGGAGGCCTGGACGATGGTGACGAACCGCATCCCGTCACCCTATCGCCACGGAGCAGGTTCGATACCGGAAGTTGCTTGCCGTTAACTGCGACACCGCCCGAAGATCCGAGGCGCGGCGTACTATGTGGGCGCCATCGAAGATTCCCGAGGGGGGACAGTGAGACAACTGGATAGCGACGGATTCGCTGCACTGATGGAGTCCATCCCCCACGCGATCAGCGTTCACGACCGGGATCGAAACCTCGTGTTCAGCAACCCCGCCTGCGCGGCCCTGATCGGCTACGACACCGACGAATTCGCAGACCTCGAACACGAGCAACTGTTCCACCCCGACGACGCCGAACTGTGGGGCACCATGCTCGCCCGGGTCCTGGGTACGGAAAGCACCAGCGCGACAGCACATCTGCGCATCCGCCACCGCGAAGGCCACTGGATCTGGGTGCGCGTCGCGGCGTCCACGTTCACCGCAGGCGCCGAGAGGTTGGTCGCCCTCGTGCTCCAGGACGAATCCGACACGATCTGGGGCAACCCCACGGCCGCGAGGCAACCGATCCGATAACCGCCCGCTCACCGCCCGTCGCCGGACGCCGTGCCACTACACGGCGGAGTCCGGACGGTCGCGCCGCAGCGCCGGCAGAAATGGGTGCGGTGCCCACCGTTGTTCGACGTCGCGCACCCACACACCTCCCACCCCACCAAGCACGTGTTGGCGGCCAGCGTGTGCCCGTTCGGACAGCGCCCCGGCGCGGTTTCGGTTCTGGCGGCCACACGCCCAACCTACCTCGCGGTCGAACATATGTGCGAGTTCGACCCGGACCGCCGTCGCTACGGTGGGCGGTCACATGTAGTTGCCGGGCGAACCGTCCTCCTGCCCGTCCTCCCGCTCCACCAGGAACCAGCTCCCGGGGGCGTAGATCAGCTCCCGGGCGGCACGGACGATGACGAGCGCCCCGGACTCGTGGATGCTGTAGCTGTCGTCGTCGCCGAAGTCGGTGACGGCGAACTCCGCCAATTGGTCGAATGATCGATGCGTCACAGTGAATGTCATGACGCCAGTGTCCCACCGGGACAAGGGGGATGAATGAGGAAAGCCTCCCACCCGCATTGTCTGCGGATGAGAGGCTTCTCTCGAAAGTGGAGCTAAGGGGACTCGAACCCCTGACCCCCACACTGCCAGTGTGGTGCGCTACCAGCTGCGCCATAGCCCCGTATTCGGTTGTTCTCCACACTCGGAATGACTTCCTCCGTGCTCGAAGAAAGTTACACCATTGCCGACCGGGCCAACAAATCGCCTGGTCAGAGGCGCTTCGCGCCCGTGCGCCTTTCTGGTTGTTCCAGCTACCAAAAAGGCGCACGGGCGGCGGAGCCGCCTACAGCTGCGACACCCAGTTCTCGTTGGAGAGTGCATCGATCACGGTGCCGTCCTTGACCACGGCAGGGGTGCCGGTAGCGCCGCTCGCGGCGAGGGCCTGACGGCCCGCCTCGGCGTGCGTACGGGCCTGCTCGACCTTCGCGCCGGTGGTGATGCACTGGACGGCCTCGTCGGACGCTCCGGCGTCGCCGGCGATCTGCGCGAGCTCCTCGTTGGTGTGATCGGAGCTGCCGTTCTCCTTCGGCTGGTTCGACGGGGAGAACAGCGCCGCGTGGAACGCCGAATACGCCACGGCGTCACCGGTTTCTGCGACGCACTCGGATGCCGCGACGGCGCGGGTGGAGTAGTCACCGCTGGCCGAGAGCTGGTCGAGGAAGTTCAGGACGTGGTAGCGGACCGCCACCTTGCCGTCGTCGATGGCCTGCGCGAGTTCCTGGCCATTCTTGTTCTCGAGTTCGGCACAGTACGGGCACATGGGATCTTCGAAGAGGTCGACCGCGGTGGCCGCGTCGGGGCGGCCGAGAAGTACGACGCCGTCGTCCTGCAGCGCCACCTGGACCTCGGAGTTCTGGACCCCGCCGTAACCGTCGTTGCGCGGCTTGCTGCGGTTGCTCTGCCAGATCACACCACCGATGACCAGTACGGCGATGACCAGTACGGCGAGCCCACCGAGAATGTAGGTGGACCGGCTGGATTCCGGCTGCGGGTTGTACTTGTTCTTCGAGCTCACGTGGATGCAGTCCTTCGACGTCGGATCGATTTACCGAATGCTTACTCTGCCACCGTCTGCTGAGGGGTCACTGAGAAAGTGGTGCGGGAGCCGAGCCCCAGTGCGAACGGGGAACGGGGGAACACGATCAGCCACACGGCCAGTGCGAGGAAGCCCACATCCCGGAGTATTTCCTTGGTGTAGTCCCAGCCGTTCACGTCGGCCGCACCGCCGCCGCCGAAGCATCCGCAGTCGATGGACAGTCCGCGGGCCCACACGGAGACGATCACGCCGATGAGCCCGAGCAGGAGCACGGCGGACACCGCGGCCGTGGCGCGGACGGCGAGCCCGATCAGCAGAAGCAGTCCGAGGGCGATCTCGAAGAACGGCAGCGTGTTCGCGACCGGCCGGACGAGGTCCTCGGGAAGCAGTTGGTAGGCGCGGACCGCGATGATCGTCTGGGCGGGGTCGGCGACTTTGAGTGCGCCGGAGACCAGCCAGACGGCGGCGAGAGACAGCCGGGCGAGAAGGGAGACGACCTTGATCCACACCCGAACGAGGGTACCGAAGACGCCGGTCAGACCGCCTCGACCGACACCTTGGGCGCCGGCTTGTTCGGCACGAGCAGCCAGCCCACTGCGGCGAGGAGCATGACCCCGCCGGTCACGCCGAATGCGACCGCGTACGACAGGTGCTGGGCGAGCAGACCCGCCCCGACCGGTCCGAGGACTCCGCCGACGTCGGCGACCATCTGGAAGGTGGCCAGCACGGGACCGCCGCGGGACTTCGCGCCCACGACGTCGGCGACCGCGGCTTGCTGCGCGGGGCTCATGACTCCGGAACCGATGCCTGCGATGCCGGACAGCACCAGGAACACGAGCAGGTTCTCGCTGAGGCCCATCCCGACGGTGCTGGCGCCGCACACCAGCAGTCCGAGCAGGACGAACAGCTTCCGGCCGTACACGTCGGACAATCGCCCGGACACGATGAGGACGAGCGCATTGCCGACGGCGAAGACGGTGAGGGCGATGCCGGCGAGGGCGGCGTCGCGGTGCAGCGCCTCGACGACGAACAGCGGGACCATCGCCACCCGCACTCCGAAGATCATCCCGCCGAACGCGAAATTCGAGCCGAGGGCGGCGCGGTAGACGGGCTGCCCGAGGGCCTCCCGCAGCGTCATGGTGGCACCGGCGGCGGTGGCGTCAGGCGCCGTCAGGTGCGAACCGCGCAGGCTCACGAAGACGACCGCGGCCGCGATGACGAGGGCGATCGCGTAGATGACGAACGGAACCCGGAGTCCGAATCCGACGAGCAGCCCGCCGACGAGGGGTCCGGAGATCGATCCCATCAGGAAGCTCGTCGCGTACAGCCCGGACACGCGACCGCGGCTGTCCACCGGTGCGATGCGGATCACCAGGCCCATCGCCGACACCGTGAACATCGTCGAGCCGATGCCGCCGAGTGCGCGGAAGACGAGCAACTGCCAGTAGTCCCCGGCGACCGCGCAGGCGGCGGTCGAGGCGGCGACGATCAGGAGTCCGGTGATGTAGACCGGCCGCTCCCCCAGTTTCTGCACGAGCCGGCCGCTGACCGGGGCGAAGACCAGGCGCATGAACGCGAAGGACGAGATCACTACGGTGGCCGCCGTCACACTCACGTCGAAGCTGCGGGCGAACTGCGGGAGGGCGGGTGCGACGATCCCGAATCCGAGTGCGATGACGAAGCTGGCCGAGACCAGCACCCAGATTTCCGAGGGGAGCCGCGGGCTGCGCCCAGCGGGCAGCCCGGCTGCGCGAGTGTTCATAGTTGAATCCGATCGTAGGTGCCCCCGCTTCGGCGGCAGCACCTACCCCGGCCGAAGTTCTACTTCAGGACGTCCGCCACCAGTTCCTTGGCCGCCGCCTGCACCTGCGCGAGATGGTCCGGGCCTTTGAACGATTCGGCGTAGATCTTGTAGACGTCCTCGGTGCCCGACGGCCGCGCCGCGAACCACGCCGACTCGGTGGTGACCTTCAGCCCACCGAGGGCCGCCCCGTTACCCGGGGCACTCGTCAGCGTCGCGGTGATCGGCTCCCCGGCCAGTTCGGTGGCCGACACCTGTTCGGGCGACAGTTTCGCCAGCACCGCCTTCTGCTCCCGGGTGGCGGGGGCATCGATGCGCGCGTAGGCGGGGCTGCCGAACTGCTCTGCGAGTTCCCGGTACCGCACCGACGGTGTCTTGCCGGTCACCGCCGTCATCTCCGAGGCGAGCAGGGCCAGGATGATCCCGTCCTTGTCGGTGGTCCACACCCCGCCGTCGTGACGCAGGAACGACGCTCCCGCACTCTCCTCGCCACCGAAGCCGAGCGAGCCCTCGAGAAGACCGGGGACGAACCACTTGAATCCCACCGGCACTTCCAGCAGTTCGCGGCCGAGGCTTCCGACCACCCGGTCGATCATCGACGAACTGACGAGCGTCTTGCCCACCTTCACCGTCGAACCCCACCCCGTGCGGTGCGAGAACAGGTAGTCGATGGCCACCGCGAGGTAATGGTTGGGATTCATCAGTCCCCCATCGGGAGTGACGATCCCGTGCCGGTCCGCGTCGGCGTCGTTTCCGGTGGAGATGTCGAACCGGTCCTTGGCTCCGATCAGCGAGGCCATGGCGTCGGGCGACGAGCAGTCCATGCGGATCTTGCCGTCGGTGTCGAGGGTCATGAACCGCCACGTGGCGTCGACGAGCGGATTGACGACCTCGAGATCGAGCCGATGGGTGTCGGCGATCGCACCCCAGTAGTCGACGCTCGCTCCGCCCAGCGGGTCGGCGCCGATCCGCACTCCGGTGCTCCGGATGGCGTCGAGATCGAGGACGCTCGGCAGGTCGTCGATGTAGAAGCGGAGGAAGTCGTACCGCTCGGCCCGCTGGATCGCCCGGTCCGCGGACACTCTCCGCACACCCGAGAGGTCCCGGCGGAGTAACTCGTTGGCACGGTCGGCGATGATCGTCGTCGCCTCGGAGCCGGCGGGACCACCGTGCGGAGGGTTGTACTTGAAGCCGCCGTCGCGCGGCGGGTTGTGCGACGGCGTCACGACGATGCCGTCGGCCTGCGACTCCGGGCCGCTGCGGTTGTAGCGGAGAATCGCGTGACTGACCGCGGGGGTCGGGGTGTACCGGTTCCGCGAATCGATCAGCACCGTCACGTCGTTCGCGGCCAGCACCTCGAGAGCCGACGTCCACGCCGGCTCCGACAGGGCGTGGGTGTCGCGCCCGACGAACAGAGGACCGTCGATGCCCTGGGACGCCCGGTACTCGACGATGGCCTGGGTGGTGGCCAGGATGTGTGCCTCGTTGAAGGCATTGTCGAGGCTCGACCCCCGGTGGCCCGATGTCCCGAACACCACCTGCTGCAAGGGATTCTCGGGGTCGGGCACGCCGCTGTAGTACGCGGTCACCAGGTGCGCGATGTCTACGAGATCCTCCGGCAGTGCCACCTGACCCGCTCTGTCGTGCGCCACGAGACCTCCTGGAAATTCATCGGGATCGAACTCGACTACCCATCCATCCTGCACCCTCGCACCGGAGTCTGCCCTCAAGACGTCAATCGGAATCCCAGCCAGGCGGCGGCCAGCCCGGCTGCCACACTCGCGATCACGTAGACGACGGACGGGAGCGCCCGCCGGATCCGCAGCAGCCCCACCGATTCCACCGCGAACGTCGAGTACGTGGTCAGTCCGCCGCAGAAACCCGTGCCCAGCAAGGCGAACGTCTGCTCGGACATCGATGCCCCCGACAGCAGTCCGAGGATCAGGCACCCGGCCACGTTCACGAGGAAGGTGGCCACCGGAAAGCTGCGGTACGAGTCGACGTACCGGCCGGTGAGGTATCGCGTCGCCGCACCGAGCGCGCCGCCGAGGGCCACGAGCAGAACGGTCATGCCGCCGCCTTCCGTGCCAGCCGATGCCGGTGACCGGCGAGCATCCCCAGCCGCGCCGCGAGCAGGGCCGGTATCAGGGTGGCCACCACGTAGAGCGTCGCGGTGACGGCGTCCTCCCGCACCGCGTCGACGGCGAACGTCGAAAACGTGGTGAAACCGCCGAGGACGCCGACGCCCAGGAACAGTCGCCACAACCGGTCCGGTCCGACCGTCTCGGCGAGGTAGCCGAGCAGCAGTGACCCGACCACGTTGATCAGCAGGACGGTCCAGATGCCCGGCCACAGCTCGGCCAACAGGAATCTCGCGGACGCACCGAGCGCACCGCCCAGAGCGACCACGGCCACCGGTTTCGTCAGGGACACGGCACACATCGTGTCACGGCGGCGGGTGGGGGCGTTCGAACTCCGCCGGGCACAAAAAATCCGGGCCGGACACCTGGTGGTGTCCGGCCCGGATCTGGTGGAGCTGCCGGGAATTGAACCCGGGTCCTCCGCAGCAAAGCTAGGGCTTCTCCGTGTGCAGTTTGCTATGTCTCTACTTGGATCTCCCAGTCTCGCAAACAAGCCAGGATGACGATCCCAGTCGCTGTTGGTTGTCCCATTCGACTCCGCGACCGAGTCGAACGGTAAAGCCCTCTAGCTGATGCCAGTACCCGGACCGAGGGCGAACCCGGACTGACAGACACGCAGTCGCTACTTAGGCAGCGAGTGCGTAGTCGCGCTGATTGGAATCGGCGCTTATATGTTTGCAGCGACGCTTACGGTGGTCTCTTGCCTGCACCGACACGCTTCCCCTACCTCAACGTACGCAGTCGAAACCGTTCAGCCCCGTACGTGCCCCACGAGTCTCGCGGGGCCACCTAGTGTAACGCGAACCCGGTCCGGTTTCATCCCGGTTTTCGTCCCGCGTGTCGGTGGCCGTATTTCAGCTGGCCACGGCGATCATTCCGACGGCCGCGAGGGCGAGGAGCATGCCCGCCTGCTGCATTCTGCTCACCCGCTCACCGAGCATCACCATCGCCAGCAGCACGGTGGCGGCGGGGTACAGCGACCCGATCACGCTGACCAGCGACAGCAGCCCACCCTGGAACGCGTACATCATGGCCGCGTTGGCCAGGACGTCGAGGAAACTCACGTACACGGCGAGCTTGAGGGGTTCGCCGTGCGGCAGCACGAAGTGGCCGGCCGACAACGCGACGAGCCACACCACCGCGGTCGCCGCGGCACGGGACACGGCGAGTGCCCACATTCCGCCGTCGTCACCGATCTGGTGCAACGAGACGAAGGAGAGCGCGAACGCGATGCCGGATCCGACAGTCAGCAGCGCGACGGTCCGGGTGAATCGCAGCACCCTGCCCCCGGCCACCTCCCCCGCGGTCTCGTCGGGAGATTCCCGGCTGACGAGGACCACGGCGACGAGGGCCACGGCGATCCCGACGTACGCGACGGGCCCGGGCCGCTCACCGAACGCGAGCCCGATCAGCACCGGAATCCCCGCGACCAGCACGGCCGTCAGCGGCGACACCACCGACATCGGTCCCGACGCCAGCGCGAGGTAGAACCACCAGACCGCCACGCCACCGGCCACTCCCGCCAGGGCTCCCCAGACGAGGGAGGCGGAGGTGAGGGTGCCCCCGGCGAACGGGGCGATCACGAGCACGATCAGCAACGACAGCGGGTACGACACGATGACGACGCGAAGCGCCGCCACCCGGCGGGACGCCACTCCCCCGATGAAATCGCTCACGCCGTAACCGATCGCGGCCACGAGCGCGAGCAGGATCGATGTCAGCGCATGCCCTTGACTCGGCGGCCGAGTTCGCGGGTCACCTCACGCTCGGCGGTCCGCCTGGCCAGATCCTGGCGCTTGTCGTAGTCCTGCTTACCCTTCGCGAGCGCGAGCTCCACCTTGACCTTGCCGTCGGAGAAGTACATCGACAGGGGAACCAGGGTCTGATTTCCCTCCCGCGTCTTGCCGACGAGATGCTCGATCTCCCGCTTGTGCAGCAGCAACTTCCGGGTACGGCGCGGCGCGTGGTTGGTCCACGTGCCCTGCGTGTATTCGGGAATGTGCAGGGAGCGCAGCCAGACCTCGCCGTCGTCGACGGTGGCGAACGCGTCGACCAGGGACGCCTTGCCCTCGCGCAGACTCTTCACCTCGGTACCGACGAGGGCGATCCCGGCCTCGTAGACGTCGAGGATGGTGTAGTTGTGACGCGCCTTGCGATTGGTCGCAATGACCTTGCGGCCCTTTTCCTTCACGTTCCGGGCCTTTCAGTCCGCGATGTCCGAGGTGAACAGTTCGTACCCTCCAGCATAGGAGAAGAGGCAAACCGAATTATTCGCGGACGTACAAGCGCAGGGTCACGTACGCGGTGACCGCCGCCATTCCGACGCCCACGAGCACCAGCACCGGTGAGACGAACAGCACGTCGCTGTTGGAGATCCTGGCCACGATGTTGGCCTCGTACACGTCGGCGAGCACGTCGTCGATGAACATGTTCTTCGCGGTGAACAGGCCGACGATGGCGAGGACGGCACCCACCAGCGCGGCGACCACCGCCTCGAGCAGGAACGGCAACTGCGTGTACCAGCGGGTGGCACCGACCAGCCTCATGATGCCGACCTCGGTGCGCCGGGTGAACGCGGCGATCTGAACCATGTTCGCGATCAGCAGGATTGCCGCGACGGCCTGCACGATCGCGATCGCGAACGCGGCGTTGCGGACACCGTTGAGGACGCTGAAGAGCCGCTCCACCAGCTCGCGCTGGTTGAGGACGCTCTCGACTCCCGGGCGGGTGCCGAACTTCTCGTTGATCACGCCGAACCGCTCGGGGTCGCTGAGCTTGACCTTGAACGAGGCCGGGAAGCTGTCGGGGCTGACGAGTGCGGCGAGCTCGGGCTGATCCTTGAACACCCGCTCCGTCGCGTCCTTCACGGCGTCGTCCCGGTTGAGGTACTCCACCGACACCACTGACGGGGTCTCGTCCAGTTCCGTGCGCAGCGTCTTGCAGATCTCCCCCTCGCAGCCCGGGTCCGACGTGGAGATGTCGTCGGTGAGGAAGATCTGCACCTCGACGCGGTCCAGGAAGATCTGCTGAGTCTTGCCGGCCATCTGCACCACGAGCAACCCGCTGCCGAACAGGCCGAGCGAGATCGCGGTGGTGAGGATCATCGCGATGGTCATGGTGACGTTGCGACGGAGTCCGGTCAGGACCTCACTGAAAATGAAACTGGCACGCATCGGGGAATCAGAGTCCTTCGTAGGAGGCTTGGGGACAGTACTGAGGCTGGAGTGCAGGGAGGGCGGCTAACGCCCCACGCCGTACACACCCCGAGCCTCGTCGCGCACCACTCTGCCGAGGTCCAGCTCCACCACCCGACGGCGCATCGAGTCGACGATGTGGTGGTCGTGGGTGGCCATCACCACCGTCGTTCCGGTGCGGTTGATCCGTTCGAGCAGCAGCATGATGTCCTGGCTCGTCTCCGGGTCGAGGTTTCCGGTGGGCTCGTCGCACAGCAGCACCAGCGGCCGGTTCACGAACGCCCGCGCGATCGCGACGCGCTGCTGCTCACCGCCCGACAGTTCGGTGGGGAGACGGTCCGCCTTCCCGGACAGCCCGACCATCTCGAGCACCTCGGGGACGGTCCGGGAGATCATTGCGCGCGGCTTCCCGATCACCTCGAGCGCAAACGCGACGTTCTCGGACACGGTCTTCTTCTGCAGGAGCCGGAAGTCCTGGAAGACGACGCCCATGCTCTGCCGCAGCTTCGGCACGCGCCGGGCGGAAAGCTTGTTGACGTGGAAGTCCGCGATGTGAATGTCACCCGACGTCGGCGACTCCTCCTTGAGGAGCAGGCGCATGAAAGTCGACTTTCCCGAGCCCGACGGGCCGATGAGGAAGACGAACTCGCCCTTGTCCACCTCGACGCTCACCTTGTCCAGGGCGGGCCTCGTGGAGGTCTTGTACGACTTCGACACATTCTCGACGCTGATCACGAGGAGCCAGTCTAGACGTTATCGAACAGTGACCAAATGAAGCGACGCGCGGACGTCATCGTCCGCTCTGCGGCGTCGCAGACGTCGTCGGGACGGACGACGTGGTCGGCGGTGTGCCCGTCGGCGGAGGCGGGAACGGGTTGGGAATCCCGAACGGCAACGTCGGGGTGGACGTCACCTGGCTGGTCCCGGTGGGCGCCGTCTCCTGCGGGGTCGCCTCGGGTGTCGTCTCGGTGGTCGTGACCGTCTCCGACGTCGACTCGGTCGTCGTCTCGATCTCGGACGTCGGCAGCGTGGTCTCCTGGAGGGGCGCCTGCCGGGTGGGCACGACAGCCGGCGCGACGGGGCCCTGGACCACCTCTTCGGCCGGGTTCAGATACGTGTACAGCGTGTACAGCACGACCCAGAGGATGCACAGCACCAGCGTCGACGTCCGTACCCGTCCGCCGAAGATCTTGGCGGGAAGGAACGACGAGTGCAGAATCCGGTCCAGTCCGCGCCGGGGTTCGTCGGTCATCCCTCGCCCTCCGCTGCCCGGACCGTCTGGAGGTCCGGTTCGACGGTGATCCCCTGCCGTCTCATCGCGGTGGCGATGCGCACGCGCAGCGCGCGACCCACCTGGAACTGCTTACCCGGCAGGGTTCGCGCCACGACGCGAACGCTGACCTCGTCGACCGTCAGACTCTCCACTCCCATCACCGTCGGTTCGTCGAGCAATAGTTTCTTCAGTCCGCGATCCGCGAAGGCCTCGACACCGACCTGGTGCAGCACCTCGTTGACCCGGTTGATGTCCGACGTGGCCGGGACCGGCACGTCGATCACGGCGCGCGCCCAGTCCTTGGACAGGTTGATCGCCTTGACGATCTGGCCGTTGGGAACGGTGATGACCTCACCGTCCGAGTTCCGCATCCGGGTGACCCGGAGCGTGACGTCCTCGATCACGCCCTCGGCGTCTTCCGACGACCCCGTCACCGCGAGTTGCACCGTGTCACCGAAGCCGTACTGGCGTTCGGTGATGATGAAGAAGCCGGCGAGGATGTCCTGCACCACGCGCTGCGCGCCGAAACCGAGTGCCGCACCGAGCACGGTGGCCGGGGCCACCAGGCTGCCGATCGGCAGGCTCAACTGATCCAGCACCTTCATCGTCGCGATGACGTAGATGATGGTGATGATCACCCAGGTGATCACCTGCGCCACCGAGTGCCGGTGTTTGGTCGCCTCGGACCGGACGAGGGCGTCGCCCTGCATGTAGTTGCTGTCGATCCGGTCGGTGACCTTGCTGCCACCCCAATTGACGAATCGCGCCATCAGGATCGCTCCGAGGACGGTGAGCGACACAGCAAGCCCCGTCGACGAGAGCCAGTCGAGCAGGTTCTGGGTGGGAGCGAACATCGCCGCCGTCGCTTCCATAGGTATTAGGACGCCTGATTCTCGCGCATCCGCCACCGGATGCCGGATTCGAGGAAACCGTCGATGTCACCGTCGAGCACCGCCGACGGGTTGTTGACTTCGTACTCGGTGCGCAGATCCTTGACCATCTGGTACGGGTGCAGCACGTAGGACCGCATCTGATTGCCCCAGGAACTGCCGCCGTCGCCCTTGAGCGCGTCCATCTCGGCGCGCTCCTCCTTGCGCTTGACCTCGAGCAGCTTCGCCTGCAGGACGCGCATCGCCGACACCTTGTTCTGCAGCTGCGACTTCTCGTTCTGACAGGTCACGACGATGCCGGTCGGGATGTGTGTCAACCGGACCGCGGAGTCGGTGGTGTTGACGGACTGCCCACCGGGACCCGAGGAGCGGTACACGTCGACGCGGACGTCGTTCTCGTTGACGTCGATGTGGTCGGTGGTCTCGACCACGGGCAGAACCTCGACCTCGGCGAACGACGTCTGCCGGCGACCCTGGTTGTCGAACGGGCTGATCCGGACCAGCCGGTGCGTGCCCATCTCGACGGACAGCGTTCCGTAGCTGTAGGGCGCCTTGACCGCGAACGTCGCGCTCTTGATTCCGGCTTCTTCGGCGTAGGACGTGTCGTAGACCTCGACCCCGTAACCGTGCTTCTCCGCCCAGCGGACGTACATGCGCATCAACATCTCGGCCCAGTCGGCGGCGTCGACGCCACCGGCGCCGGAGCGGATGTTGACCAGCGCGTCACGCTCGTCGTATTCGCCGGAGAGCATCGTCTTGACTTCCATCGCGGCGATGTCCTCGCGCAGGCTGTGCCGCTCGGCGTCCGCGTCCGCGATGGCCTCGGCGCCCTCGTCCTCGGCGAGTTCGTAGAGCACCGGCATGTCGTCGAGCCGCGTCCGCAGTTCCTCGACGCGGCGCAGTTCGGCCTGGGAATGCGAGAGCTGGCTGGTGACCTGCTGGGCGTGCTCCTGGTCGTTCCACAGCTCCGGATCGGCGGCCTGGTGTTCGAGCTCGTCGATGCGGCGGCGCAACTCCTCCACGTCCAGCACCGATTCGACGGTACGGAGGGTGGTGTCGAGCTCGCTGAGGTCTGCGGATACGTCGGGATGCACGGTTCCCAAGGTTACCGGGTGCGCGCCCGGGCCCTCTCACCCCTGCTTCCCAGCCGAAGTCACCCCTTCGGATCACGTCGAATCGAACCCTTGCGCACCCCGGATGCTCCTTGTTGCATGCACGGGTAGGCATATCTTCTTGCCGCCATTCCGGACGGAGTCGAAATGACCGTGACCGACCAGTACCTGAAGAACAACGAGGAGTACGCCGCCGGATTCACCGGGCCACTCCCCCTCCCCCCGAGCAAGCACGTTGCGGTCCTCGCCTGCATGGACGCACGTCTGGACGTCTACCGGATCCTCGGCATCCAGGAGGGGGAATCGCACGTCATCCGCAATGCCGGCGGTGTGGTGACGGACGACGAGATCCGGTCGCTCGCGATCAGCCAGCGACTGCTCGGCACCACCGAGATCATCCTCATCCACCACACGGACTGCGGGATGCTCACGTTCACGGACGACGACTTCAAGAAGTCCATCCAGGACGAGGTCGGTATCAAGCCGGCCTGGTCGGCCGAGGCGTTCTCCGACCTCGACGAGGACGTCCGGCAGTCGCTGCGCCGCATCCAGTCCAGCCCGTTCATCACGGCGACCACGTCCCTCCGCGGGTTCGTCTTCGACGTCGCCACCGGAAAGCTCGCGGAAGTGAAGATCGACTGAGTTCGCGCGGGCGCGGTACGAGTAAGCGGTACGAGTAATCTGGGCGACCGTGACCGACCTCCACGCCGACCTGCAACTCGCCCTCCGAATCGCCGACGAGGCGGACGCGATCACCAGGGCCCGATTCGGGGCGCTCGACCTGTCGGTCGACGACAAACCCGACCTCACGCCGGTCACCGACGCCGACCTGGCCGTGGAACGGGCAGTGCGCGCGACGCTGGACGCCGAGCGACCCGCCGATGCGGTGCTGGGTGAGGAGTTCGGCGGCGACGCGCAGTTCGCGGGACGCCAGTGGGTGGTCGACCCGATCGACGGGACCAAGAACTTCGTCCGCGGCGTCCCGATCTGGGCCACGCTGATCGCGTTGCTCGAGGACGGCGTTCCCACCGTCGGCGTGGTCAGCGCCCCGGCACTCGCGCGCCGGTGGTGGGCCGCGTCGGGCGCGGGCGCCTGGTCGACGTTCGACGGGTCCGAGCCCGCCCGTCTCGCCGTCTCCGCCGTCGACCGACTGGGATCGGCCAGCCTGACGTTCTCGAGCCTGTCGGGATGGAAGGAACTGGGTATCCGCGAACAGTTCCTCTCCCTCACCGACGACGTGTGGCGGGTCCGCGGGTTCGGTGACTTCTTCTCCTACTGCCTGCTCGCCGAGGGCGCCGTCGACATTGCCGCGGAACCCGAGGTGTCGCTGTGGGACCTCGCACCCCTCGACGTTCTGGTGCGCGAGGCCGGCGGCCGCTTCACCAACCTGGCCGGCGCCGACGGCCCGCACGGAGGCAGCGCACTGGCCACCAACACGCTGCTCCACGACGAGGCGCTGTCCCGCCTGCGCTCGAACTGACGCCGGCGATAGCACAGCAAGCAGTTCCTGACAAGACTCCGACGGAGGAGTCCGGCTCCGCCATCCTCGGCCCCGAGGAGGACGGCGCGCCGGTGTCCGTCACGAAGAATTTCTCCTGAGCCAAATTCCCGCCGCGATCCTTGCGGCGACAGGACCCAGGAGAATCGTGACTGCCCTCGCCCGACGTACCTTTCTGATGGGACTGGCGTCCGCGCCGTTCGTCCTGTCTGCTGCCTGCGCCTCCGGAGGATCGGACTCCGCTGCCCCCGTCGACGGGAGATTCGCCCGGCGACTCCCGATTCCGCCGTTGGCCGCGTCCACGGTGGACGATGCGGGCGTCCGGCACTTCACGCTCACCGCACGAGCGGGCACGTCCGAGATCCTGCCCGGTCGCGGGACCCCCACCTGGGGTTACGGCGAATCGATGCTCGGCCCGACCCTCCGCGCCCGACGGGGTGAAGCGGTCGCCTTCGCGATCGACAACGAACTACCCGAGTCGACGTCGGTGCACTGGCACGGCATGCACGTCCCGGCCAGGTGTGACGGCGGACCGCACCAGTCGATCGAACCCGGCGCACGGTGGGAGCCGTCGTGGACGGTGAACCAGCCGGCCGCCACTCTCTGGTACCACCCCCACCCGCACGGCTCCACCGAGAAGCACGTCTACCGCGGCCTCGCCGGACTCTTCCTCATCGACGACGACGCGACCGACGCCCTCGATCTACCGAAAACGTATGGTCTGGACGATATTCCGCTGATCATTCAGGACAGGCGGTTCACCGCGGACGGTGCGCTGGACGAATCGGACCCGACGGACGTCGGCCTGCTCGGCGACACGATCGTCACCAACGGAATCGCCGGTGCGCACCTTCCCGTCGCTACCGGGCTGATTCGATTGCGTGTCCTCAACGGCTCGTCGGGCCGCCTCTACAACCTCGGCTTCTCCGACGACCGCGAGTTCCGCCTGGTCGCGACGGACGGGGGTCTCCTCGGCGAACCGGTGCCCCTTCGCCGGATCCAGGTCAGTCCGGGCGAACGGATCGAACTCGTCGTCGCAGCGGGTGACGGGCGCACCGTGATGCTGCGTTCGCATCCGATAGACGGCCGGGGCGGCGTCGACCGCGGCGACGCCGCCGGGTACGGCCTCGAGGACACGTTCGACATCCTCGAACTGCGGCCGGACCGCCGCCCGCTCCCCTCCCGGCCGATTCCGCCCAGGCTGGTGGCCGTCCCGCGACTCGACCCGGCCACCGCTGCCGCGGAACGGAGTTTCGAACTGCGGTGGTTCATGATCAACGGAGCACGAATGGACATGAACCGCATCGACTTCTCCCCCGCCGTCGGCACCACGGAGGTGTGGACGGTGCGCAACGTCGACAACTGGCCACACAACTTCCATGTTCACGACGTGCAATTCCAGATCGTCGACATCGACGGCTCCCCGCCACCACCGGCGCTGGCCGGCTGGAAGGACACCGTCTACACGCCTCCCGGAACCGAGATCCGGCTGGCGATGCGTTTCATCGACTACACCGACGCGACGTATCCGTACATGTTCCACTGTCACCTTCTGCTCCACGAGGACCGCGGAATGATGGGACAGTTCCTCGTCCTGGAGCCCGGTCAGCGGCCGGATCCGATGACGATGGCGATGCCGTCGAACGACCACCACGGTGGCTAGTACCGGGTGTGGGCGAACACGGCCAGCCGAACCCGGTTGTCGCAGCCCGTCTTCTCCATCAGGTTCGCCACGTGCGTCTTCACCGTCGTGACACCGATGTAGAGGCGGGCCGCGATCTCCTGATTGCCCAGCCCTTCTCCGACCAGGGTCAGCACTTCCCGTTCCCGCCCGGTCAGTGCGATCGACGTCGAGGACTGCCCGTCCGGAGGTGCGATGTCCAGCGCCCGGTCGACGAGGCGGCGGAGCAGCGCGGGTGTGAAGATCGTGTCGCCCGCTGCCGTCCGGCGAATCGCGTTCAGGAGTTCGCCGGGATCGGTGTCCTTGACGAGGAATCCGGCTGCCCCCGCGGCCAGTGCCGGATAGAAGTGGTCGTCGTCGTCGAACGTGGTGAGGACCAGAACCTTCACTGCGGGATGTGAGCTCGCGATCTGCCGGGTCGCCGCGATCCCGTCGAGTCCCGGCATGCGCAGGTCCATCAGGATCACATCGGGTGAGCGCTCCGCCACGAGTCGCACCGCCTCCAGCCCGTTCGACGCCTCACCGACCACGTCGATGTCGTCCGTCGCGTCACACAACATCCGCAGTCCCGCGCGGACGAGCCGCTGGTCGTCGACTATCAGTACCCGTATCACTGGCCCACAACCTCATTCGTGCCGGTGTCGTCGCCGACACGACCGGGTAGCCAGGCGTCGACCACCCACCCGTTCACGGTATCCGTCACTCCGAGGGTGCCGCCCGCGAGTTCCACCCGTTCACCCATACCGATGATGCCGTGACCCTCCGAGCGATCCGCGGGGGTGGTGCGGTGCCCGGTGCTGGTCACCCGCAGGGCAGTTCCGCCGGCGTTCGGTTCGAGTGTCACGGACACGGCGCCACCGGGAGCGGAGTGCCTCATCGCATTCGTCAGCGATTCCTGCACCACCCGCAGGAGAGTCAGCCGGCCGATCGCGTCGAGCCGGGCTATGCCCGGGTCGATCCGCGCCGACACCGGGAAGCCCGCAGCCCTCGTGCGGTCGACCGCAGCGGCGATCTCGATCGACAACGCTTCGGGTTCCACGAGCGCCACGTCGCCCATCGCGGGATCGCGCAAAGCGACGAGCAGCCGCCGGATGTCGGCGAGGGCATCGGATGCGGTGCGGTGCACGTCCTCGAGCACCGAACTCGTGCGGCCGTCCACGTCCGTCAGCACGTGCTGCGCCACCCCGATTCGGAGCACGATCGACGCCATGTGGTGTGCAACGAGATCGTGCAGTTCCCGTGCCAGGGCATTGCGCTCGGCGACCACGGCGCGGGACCGGTCCTCCAGCCGGCGTGATTCGGCTTCGGCGGCGCGCAGGCGGTACGTCGCGGCGAGATCGCGCTGCGCGCGCAGATAGAGACCGAGCAGCAACGGCAGTCCGACGTACGCCACGAGGGACACGACGCTGGCCACCTGCCAGAACGTGCGGTAGGAGTCCGCCCAGAGACCCGCCACCACCGCCGCCGTCCAGCACAGCGTGGCGGCGAGGATCGCCGGCGTTCGCCGGGCGCGCATCGCGACGTCGACCAATGCGACGGCGCCGAGGTAGGGAACCAGTTCGGAGAGCCCCCAGGCGTGCGCCGCGAACATCGGAACCGCGAGCACGGACATGACGATCGAGACCGGCAGCGGCCACCGCCCCCCGGCGGCGAACACGACGGCGGCCGTCATCGCGAGCAGCCAGTAACTCGGGGGTACGCGGTACTCGCCGGGGAACGTGCTCGCCAGCAGCAGCAACGGCACGAGCAGCAGGGGCGCGAGACGTATGAGGGGACGGAGCCGACGAATCGCGGGGATCTCGATCACCGCTTCACCGTAGGTGAAGGGTTTCGCCGCCACCTCCTCCCCGAGCAGGATCCGGACGCTTCCGCGGACGGTCGCAGGCACCCGAACTTACTCGATAGTAGACACCCACCTTACTGCTAAGTAAGATAGATCGTGTCCACGCCCGAACACCGAGAAACAGCTGGTGATCATGAGCAAGCAAGACACTGTTGCCCCCAACGACAGCGCGAAGCGGAAGCCCCGCGACACGTCCGCCGTCGGCCTGAATCCGGTCAAGCGCGACGCCATGGGTGCCGCGATGCGAGTGCTGACCAAGATCACCGGTTCCGATCTGGCCGAGAAGTACAACCTGCGCCAGACGATCGACCGGGTGACCTACGAAGGCACGAAGACCGGCTTCAAGACGCTCGGCGCCGCGACCCGCGGGTTCCAGAAGGTGTCCGGAGGCGGTGCGCCGAAGCGCCTCCCCGACAACCCGACCGCCAAGGCCGGCTATTTCGACCTCACCCCGAGCGACGAGCAGCAGATGATCGTCGAGACCGTGCGTGAGTTCGCGGCCGAGATCCTGCGACCCGCGGGCCACGACGCCGACGCCGCCGCCGCGGCCCCGGCGGATCTCGTCAAGCGCGCCGCCGAACTCGGCATCACCCTCATCAACGTTCCCGAGGAACTCGACGGGGCCGCCAGCGAGCGCGGGGCAGTCACCAACTCCCTCGTCGCCGAGGCTCTCGCCCACGGCGACATGGGACTCGCCCTGCCGATCCTCGCGCCGAGCGGCGTTGCCGTCGCCCTCACCCAGTGGGGCACCGACTCCCAGCAGAAGACCTACCTGCCCTCGTTCACCGGCGAGCAGGTTCCGAACGCCGCCGTGGTCGTCAACGAGCCACGCGCACTGTTCGATCCGTTCGCGTTGCAGACCAAGGCGGTTCGCTCCCCCAGCGGCTACAAGCTCAACGGCGTCAAGAGCCTCGTTCCCGCCGCCGCTTCGTCGGAGCTGTTCATCGTGGCAGCCGAACTCGACGGCAAGCCCTCCTTCTTCATCGTCGAGGCCGACACGAAGGGACTCGTCGTCGAGGCGGACCCGAGCATGGGGCTGCGCGCCGCGGGCCTCGGCCGGCTCAACCTCACCGACGTCGCCGTGCCCGAGTCGGGTCTGCTCGGCGACGCCGACGCCGACGTGCGAAAGGCCGAGTACGCCGACGCCATCCGGCTCGCCCGCCTGGGCTGGGCGTCGCTCGCCGTCGGAACCGGACAGGCCGTTCTCGACTACGTGATCCCCTACGTCAACGAGCGGGTCGCGTTCGGCGAACCGATCAGCAACCGTCAGGCGGTCGCGTTCATGGTCGCGAACATCGGCATCGAACTCGACGGCCTGCGTCTGGTGACGTTGCGCGGCGCCTCGCGCGCCGAGCAGGGGCTCTCCTTCGCCCGCGAATCGGCCCTCGCCCGAAAGCTGGCCTCCGAGAAGGGCATGCAGATCGGCCTCGACGGCGTCCAGCTGCTCGGTGGCCACGGTTACACCAAGGAACATCCCGTGGAGCGCTGGTACCGCGATCTGCGCGCCATCGGCGTCGCCGAGGGCATCGTCCTGATCTGAGCGGCCGGATTCGAACTAAGGAAACTGTCATGATCAACCTCGAACTTCCCAAGAAGCTCAAAGCCTCCGCGAATCAGGCGCACCAGGTCGCCGCGGAAATCTTCCGGCCGATCTCCCGCAAGTACGATCTCGCGGAGCACGCCTACCCCAAGGAACTCGACACCATGGCCGCCATGGTCGAGGGACTCAACGACTCCGGTAAGGGTGCGGCAGGCGCCGCCCTCGGACGGGGAGACGAGCCGAAGGTCATCGGGAACGTCAACGGCGGCAACATGTCGTCGCTGATGAATGTCATCGAAACCTGCTGGGGCGATGTCGGTCTCACACTGGCTATCCCGTACCAGGGCCTCGGCAACTCGGCCATCGCCGCCGTCGCCACCGACGAACAGCTCGAGCGTTTCGGCAAGGTGTGGGCCTCGATGGCCATCACCGAACCCGGCTTCGGTTCCGACTCCGCCGCCGTCACCACCACCGCGGTGCTCGACGGCGACGAGTACGTGCTCAACGGCGAGAAGATCTTCGTCACGGCCGGCGAGCGCTCCACGCACATCGTCGTGTGGGCCACCGTCGACAAGACGAAGGGCCGCGCCGCGATCAAGTCGTTCGTCGTCCCCCGCGACGCCCCCGGCCTGAGCGTCGCCCGCCTCGAGCACAAGCTGGGCATCAAGGCGTCCGACACCGCGGTCCTGCTGCTGCAGGACTGCCGGATCCCCAGGGACAACCTGCTCGGCACGCCGGAGGTCAACGTCGAGAAGGGCTTCGCCGGCGTCATGCAGACGTTCGACAACACCCGTCCGATCGTCGCCGGCATGGCGGTCGGCCTCGGCCGCGCCGCGCTCGAGGAACTGCGCAGCATCCTCTCCGACGCCGGCGTGGAGATCTCCTACGACACCCCCGCGTACAACCAGCACGCGGCGGCCGCCGAGTTCCTGCAGCTCGAGGCCGACTGGGAGGCCGCCTACCTGCTCGCTCTGCGCGCAACGTGGATGGCGGACAACAAGAAGCCGAACTCACTCGAAGCATCCATGTCGAAGGCGAAGGCCGGTCGCACCGGAACCGCCATTTCCCTCAAGGCCGTCGAACTCGCCGGGACCTTGGGCTACTCGGAGCGCCCGCTGCTCGAGAAGTGGGCGCGCGATTCCAAGATCCTCGACATCTTCGAGGGAACGCAGCAGGTCCAGCAGCTGATCGTCGCTCGCCGTCTGCTCGGAAAGTCGTCCGCCGAGCTGAAGTAGCAGCTCGAGGGGGACTTTCATCGAGGGGTGTAGCCCCCGCCGCGCTCCCCTGCGGCGGGGGCTTCTTCGTGCGGGACGTCCGGCTTCGCCGGACCGCGTGGCCGGACCGGCCTCTTCATCTACGCTGAACGGGAAATCCGTCACTGCAGCCGGAGGGGTTCTTGATGCCAGCTCAGCACTTCCTCACCAAGATCACGGACACCGTGGGAGCTGTGCGGGTGATGAACCGCGCAGGCCTCGTTCCCTTTCCCCGCGTCGATCAGGGCGTCCGATCGATCCTGGCCGTGCGGAAGTACGGACCGTTCGCCGGGCCCGTCCACGCGAATGCCGAGGCCGGGCTGGATGCGGTGGCCCTGATCGACGAGCGCGGCCCGCTCACCTACACCGACATCGAGGAGCAGTCCAACGCCCTGGTGCGGGCGTGGCAGGCCGACGGCATCACTCCCGGTTCGGTCATGGGATGCATGTGCCGCAATCATCGGGGCCTGGTCCTGACGATGCTCGCCGCCGCCAAGAACGGCACCAAGCTGGTGCTGATGAACACCGGGTTCGCCCGGCCGCAGCTCGTCGACGTCGCCGCCCGCGAGCAGGTTCAGGCGTTCGTGTACGACGACGAGTTCCACGCGGTCGCCGAGGCCCTCCCCGACGAGGTCATCGCCTATCGCTCCTGGGCGGAGGACGATTCGACGTCCCAGGTCCGCACACTCGACGACGTGATGGAGGGCAGAGACCGCAGTTCGCTGCCCGCGCCGTCCACGCAGGGCGGATTCGTCCTCCTCACCAGCGGCACCACGGGCACACCGAAGGGCGCTCCCCGCGGACACACGTCGCCGCTTGCGTCGGCCCAGTTCCTCGACCGGGTTCCGCTGCGACGCGGGCAGACGATGATGATGGCGGCCCCCGCCTTCCACGGAACGGGAGTCTCCCAGTTCGCGCTCGCGCTGGCGCTCGGCCAGACCGTGGTGATGCATCGCAAGTTCGATCCGGAGAACACGATCCGCCTGGTCGAGAAGCACCGCTGCGACACACTGGTCGTCGTTCCCACCATGCTGCAGCGCATCATCGATCTCGGGCCCGAGACGCTGGCGAAGTACGACACGTCGAGCCTGAAGATCATCTTCGCGGCCGGGTCCGCACTCTCCCCCGACCTATGCAAGCGCACCACCGCCGCCTTCGGCGAGGTGCTCCACAACCTGTACGGCTCGACCGAGGTCGCCGTCGCCACCGTCGCGACTCCGGCCGACCTTGCGCTGGCGCCGGGCACCGCGGGACGGGCACCCGTCACCTGCCACGTGGAACTCTATGACGAGTCGGGTCAACGGATCACCGAACCCGAGACCGTCGGACGGATCTTCGTCGCCAGCGGTCTCAGCTTCTCCGGCTACACCGACGGTCGTGACAAGGAGCGCATCAACGGTCTGCTGTCCACCGGCGACGTCGGCCACTTCGACCGCAACGGCCTCCTCTTCGTGGACGGCCGGGACGACGACATGATCGTCTCCGGCGGCGAGAACGTCTACCCCCTCGAGGTCGAGAACCTGCTCGCCGACCGCGAGGACGTGCTCGAGGCTGCTGTGATCGGTGTCGAGGACTCCGAATTCGGCCATCGCCTCAGGGCTTTCGTGGTACCCGGTCCGGGGTCCGCGAAGGACGCCGACGAGTTGAAGGCCCACGTCAAGTCGAACCTGGCGCGGTACAAGGTGCCCCGCGAGATCGTCTTCATCGAGGAACTCCCCCGCAACGCGACTGGCAAGTTGCTGCGTCGCGTCCTGATCGAGATGGACGTCACGGAGAGCTGATCCCGATCGCGGATCGGGGAACCGGTTCGTGTAGATCTGTTCCGCGGTCAGCGAATCCGGGATCGCGGCACCCCCGACGATCGGTGTCAGTTCGTCGACCGTCCCCTGCACTCGCGGCTGCTCTGCCGAATAGTGTTCTCATGCAGTCACTCCTGGACTGGAAGCACCTCCCTCGATGCCCGCGGCTCGCCGTCACTGCCCGACCGTCGACATCAGTCCCTATCTCGCCGAGAGAGCGCGCGCCCACAACAGCGCCGAATCCGCGGGTGTGGCAGCGGAACTCGACACCGCGTGCCGTGAGGTCGGGTTTGTCCAGATCGTCGCACTCGCAGCCCGTGTCCGAGTCCCTCAGCATGAGCCTCCGGGTGCTGGTGGACGGGCAGTCGCACCGGCGAGGTGGTCCGCCCTCGACGGGGGCGAGCGGAGACAAAAAGAACCGGTGCCCTGGACTCCAGGACACCGGCTCTTCAGTGGTAGCGGGGACAGGATTTGAACCTGCGACCTCTGGGTTATGAGCCCAGCGAGCTACCGAGCTGCTCCACCCCGCGTTGCATGAACGAAGTTACACGAGCGAACGAACGGATTGCAAATCGCCCGGAAAGAGTCCGAGTAGCAACCTTTCGGCACCACTCGAGTCACATCCGTTACCTGAATGTTATGACGCTCGTCACATTTTAGTCGAAATCTGTAACGCTGCCGAAACCTGAAACTTCGGGGACGACCTGGGAAAACACCGTCCGTTCATCCCAGTATTTGGACGCCCGTCACAGAAAATCGACCCGTGACCATTCCGTGATCACCGCGTACGTTCGTTGCCAGCCCGAAACTACCGGGCAACGCCGACCCGCCGCAGCTCGACCTGCCCCCGCGGGATTCGGAATCCCGACACCTCGAGGGGCAGGGACGAGGACAGATCGACCACCGGGTCGGCACACCAGCCGTTACCGCACACCACAACCTCGTCAGCAGGCGCGGAGAGGAAACAACCACATGACCAATTCCAGCATCGTCAAGCGGACCATGGGCGCAATCGCACTCACCGGAGCAGTCATCGGAGTGCCGCTCGGCCTGAGCACCGGCACCGCATCGGCCGCTTCCGGAGACTGGGACGCCGTCGCAGCGTGTGAGAGCAGCGGCAACTGGGGCGCCGACACCGGAAACGGCTTCTCAGGCGGTCTGCAGTTCACCGACAGCACCTGGGCAGCGAACGGTGGCAGCGGCTCGCCGGCCAACGCCTCGCGCGAGGAGCAGATCCGCGTCGCCGAGAACGTCCTGGCGACCCAGGGCCCCGGCGCCTGGCCGGTCTGCGGACAGTACCTCTGATCCGCACCACACACTTGCGAGAGTGCCCCGCGCGCAGCACGACTGCGCGCGGGGCACTCCTGCATCGCACGGCCTCGACATACACCACCAGGACCCATGTTCCTGCCATTTCGACGTGAGCCGCTGCACAAAATCGTGGTGATCCCCGACACATAACAGCGGGGTAACGAATAGACTCCGAAACGATATCGAGGCAGGTTGACCTGCGCAGACAGGGGAAACTCGCCTGCGCCGCCGGACAGCTGTCCACCATTTTCGCCAGGTGAACTGCGGCCGAAGCTCCCGTACGGTCGCTCTCGGCCCGAAACAACCGGGCGAAAGCCGGCCCGCCGCTGCTAGCTCTGCCCCGCGGGTTCGGAATCCCCGAAACCTTCGAGGGGCAGGGACGCGGCACAGAATCGCAGCCCGGCGTGACGACGCAGACGTTGTCACCCGCAGGCCGGCCACGCCAGCAAGCGCGGAGAGGATTGACCCCGCATGACCAATCACAGCATCAGCAAGCGTGCCCTCGGCTGGATCGCCGTCACCGGAGCCGTCGTCGCCGTCCCGCTCGGACTGAGCACCGGCACCGCCTCCGCCGCTTCCCACAACTGGGACGGCGTCGCCCAGTGCGAGAGTGGCGGCAACTGGGGAATCAACACCGGAAACGGCTACTACGGCGGTCTGCAGTTCTCGCAGAGCACCTGGGAGGCCAACGGCGGCACCGGCTCGGCATCGAACGCCAGCAAGGCCGAGCAGGTCCGCGTCGCCGAGAACGTTCTCGCGACCCAGGGCCAGGGTGCATGGCCGGTGTGCGGTCAATACCTGTCCACCGGTGGCGGCGACGTCGCCGAGGCTCCCGCGCCCGCTCCGGAGCCCACCCCGGCTCCCGCCCCCGCGGCTCCGGCTCAGGTCCAGGCACCCGCCCCGGTCGAGCCCGCCGCACAGCAGACGCTCGACGCCGCGCGTCAGGTCGCCGAGCAGAACGGCTACGGACAGCAGTTCCAGCAGCTGGTGGACTCCAACCCGCAGTTGGTCGACGCACTGCGCTGATCTTCCGATCAGATACGACGAGGCCCTGTCATCCGGTTCGGATGACAGGGCCTCGTTCTCTGCGGTTGAAGCGCCTCTACTTCGGGATCGCCTCGTACGCGGCGACCGCCTTCTGGACGCGAGCAAGGGCTGCGCCGTAGGCCGCGAAGTCACCGCTGCGCTGCGCCGACGTCAAGGCGTCGAGCGACGCGTCCAACTCCGCCACGGCCGCCGAGACATCCGTGCCGGACGGCGGTGTCGCCGGGGCGGTCGGCGCCGGTGCCGCACCCTGATCGACCGGCGGCGTGGTGCCGGACTCCGGAGGCGTCCCCTCTTCCGCACTGGGTGCCGTCGCCACCGAGCCTGTGCCGGCACCGAACACCTGGTCGAGCGCCTGCGCCAACGTCGGGGCGTACCCGACGCGCACACTGTTACTCGGCGGCGGCTCGCGGTAGCTCACCAGCACTCGCGACAGCTGCGGGAACGTCGACGTGTTCGGGCCTGTCGAACTTCGCTCCGTATACATCGGTTCGACGTAGAGGATGCCGCCGTCCGCGATCGGCAAGGTCAGCAGGTTGCCGTACTGAATCTTGTTCGATCTCTCGAGCAGGGTTCTCTCCGACGCCACCCGTGGATCCGAGATCATCGAGTTCTGAGTCTGCTGCGGACCCTGGGTCTGCGTGTCCGTCGGCAACTGGAGCACCGTGAACTTGCCGTAATTCTCCGGATCCGATTTCACCGACAGATATGCAGACAAGAACTCGCGACTGTAACCCACCATCGCACTGGTCAGATTGAACGACGGTTTCCCGGTCTCGGGATCACCGACCAGCACGTAGTACGGCGGCTGGTTCGCGCTCGTGTCGATCGTGGGATCGCTCGGCACCGACCAGAACGCGTTGTTGGTGAAGAACTCCTTCGGATCGTCCACGTGGTACTTGGCGAGCATCTCGCGCTGCACCTTGAACAGGTCCTCG
The DNA here is from genome assembly GCF_058628105.1 of Rhodococcus sp. G6(2025). NCBI lineage: Bacteria > Bacillati > Actinomycetota > Actinomycetes > Mycobacteriales > Nocardiaceae > Rhodococcus > Rhodococcus sp. G6(2025). The sequence continues at coordinate 3,072,363 of NZ_CP179750.1, read as the reverse complement.
GGATAGCGGAAGTGCGCACGCAGTTCATCCGGAATCGAATCCGCCGGCTGGACCGCATCCGGGAACACACCCATCCACGCATCGAGCACCGGATCGTTCTGATCCACCTGGTAGAGCTTCACGGTGCCGTCGTACGCGTCGACGGTGGCCTTCACCGAGTTGCGGATGTAGGACACCTCCTTACGGGGCAGCAGGCGGCCGGTGTTCTGGTCGATGCTGTCCTCGACGAGTCCGTCGAGCGAACTGCGCTGGGCGTACGGGTAGTCCTGCAACGTGGTGTAGGCGTCCACGATCCAGACGACCTTGCCGTCGACGACGGCCGGGTACGAGTCGCCGTCCGCGGTCAGCCACGGGGCGACGTGCGTGACCCGGTCCCGCGGGTCCCGGTTGTAGATGATCTTGGAATCCGACCCGATGGCACCGGAGAACAGGATGTTGCGCTCGGTGTACTTGGCCGCGAACGCCAGCCGGTTGAACCAGTTGCCGATCGGCACACCACCGGAACCGGTGTACGTGTAGCGCGAGGTGTCGGTGTCGTACTCGCGCGGGTCCGAACCCTCGGATCCGCCGACGATCGCGTAGTCGGCGTCCGTGTCGGCGATGACCTCGCCGTAGTAGATGCGCGGCTGCTCGACCGGAATGACCTGATTACCCGCCTCCTGCGAGGCGATATCGCTGACCATGTAGACGGGGTAACCGCTGTTGCTGTTGGCGGCTTCCTCCGCGGACTCGCCGGCAGCGGCGTTCACCCGATTCGCGGGAGCTGCGACCAGTCCGTTGCCGTGCGTATAGACGGTGTGCTTGTTGATCCAGTCCGTCTGGTTACCCGTCAGGCTCTTGGACGACAACTCGCGGGCCGCGACGATGTAGTCACGCAACTGCCCGTCGATGTCGTACCGGTCGATGTCGAGCGTCGGCGGGAAACCGTAGAAGTTCTTCAACTGCTGCTGCTGGGTGAACGTCCGCGACAGGATGTTCGGATCGAGCAGTCGCGTGTTCTCGATGGTCATGACGTCGGCGGGCACGTCCCGCGGCGGCTTCGTGCCGTACCCCTGATAGTCCTGGTACTCGACCTTGTCGTCGGTGATGCCGTACGCCTGCCGCGTGGCGGCGATGTTCCGCTCGATGTACGCGCTCTCCTTGTCGGCGGCGTTGGGACGCACCGAGAACTGCTCGACCACGAGCGGCCACACCGCGCCGACCAGGATCGAGGAGAGCACGAGAAGCGCTGTCGCCATCGCGGGAATCCGCAGATCGCGCAGGAAGATCGCCGCGAAGAACGCACCCGCGCAGATGACCGCGATGGCCAGCAGGATCAGCTTCGCCTGCAGCACCGCATTCATGTCCGTGTAGCTACCACCGGTGAACGTGGGTTCCTTGCGGCTGCTCGACAGCAGCGAGTAACGGTCGAACCAGTACGCGACGGCCTTGAGGAGAATGAACGTTCCCGCGAGCACCGCCAACTGGACTCGCGCCGCATTGGTCAGTGCCCCGCCCCGGCCCGCCAGCTTCAGCCCGCCGAAGATGTAGTGCGTCACCAGGCTCGCGAAGAACGCCAGCAGAACCGCGACGAACAGCCAGTTGAGGACGAAACGGTAGAACGGCAGATCGAAGGTGTAGAAGCCGACGTCGAGGCCGAACTCGGGATCGGCGACGCCGAACGCGCCGCCGTTGACGAACAGCTGCACCGTCACCCAGCTGGACTGGGCGATCAGCCCGGCGAGCAGTCCCACCGCGATCGGAATGGCCAGGCCGAACAGGCGCAGCCGAGTCATCACCGTGGTGCGGTACCGCGCCACGGGATCGTTGGGACCCGACACCGGGACGAACACCGGCCGCGAACGGTAGGCGAGCAGCAGTGCCAGCCAGACGATTCCGCCGACCACGACACCGACTACGAGGAAGAGGAGCAGGCGGGTGATCAGGACCGTGGTGAAGACACCACGGAATCCGACCTCACCGAACCACAACCAGTCCGTGTAGGTACTGATGAGCCGAGGGCCCACCAGCAACAGGGCCGCGACGACAAGCGCCAGCACCAGCAGCACTCGGCTGCGTTTGGACAACGACGGTAAACCTGCGGGGGGCCGCATGCCCACGTGCCACACTCCAAGAATACGGCGACGCTGTCGCGCCGCGATCAACTGCACCGTTCGTTCGTCCACACCCGAACCGCACGGGCGTGACCGTTTCGTCCCACTCTACGTAACAACCGAGAGATGCGGCCGTCGGTCCTGTTCCGGGGGTGCGAAGATGGGTCTCGTGAGTGAAGAGAATGTGAACAGAGAGACGGACGCCCTCGCCCGCTGTGTGCGCGAGGTGGTCGAATTCGTCGATGCCGGAGGGTGGGATCAGCCGCCCCAGATGTTCGCACTCGTCCCGACCGAACTGCTCGCGGCCGCCGAACCGAGCCTGCTCGACCAACTCGCCGACGGCGCGGAATTGACCCCGGTGGAACAGGATCCGTTCCCCGACGACATCGACGGCGGGTCGCGCGCACTCGACGAGTTCCTCGCCACCACCAGCTGGCCGGAGTCCGTGGTGGGGTGCGCCCTCGTTCAGGAGATCGTCGTTCTACCGCCCGAGGCGGAGTCCGACCTCGACGACGCGCTCGTCCCCCTGCTGTCCGATCGAGACGCCGCCGACGACGCGGCGCGGGCCGCGGCCGAGTCGCATCCCGACCGCCGGTCCGCCCGGTTGATCGCCGCCGTGCTGCGCGACGGACCGTCGTTGTGTCTGATGCAGTTGCGCCCCGACGAGGACGCCGACCCGTACGCCGGCATCGAACTGCTCACCTACGAGGATCTGGCACCGAATCTCATCAGCGCGTTGTACGCCACCCTCGACGCGACCGAGGAGGACTGACCGCTCAGCAGTGCGGCGCGTCGGCTCCGGCATCGATCGCCTCGAGCGCGTCGACGGCTCCGCCGAGGTTCTCGACCTTCACCAGCCGGAGCCCGTCGGGCGCACCCTGGCGTGCCTCGTCGCAGTTCTTCGCCGGCACGAGGAACGTCTCGGCGCCCGCCTCCTCCGCGGCGATCAGCTTGTACTTGATGCCGCCGATGGGACCGACGTCGCCGTCGGAGTCGATCGTGCCGGTGCCGGCGACGAACTTGCCGCCGTTGAGTTCGCCCGGGCTGAGTTTGTCGATCACGGCGAGGGTGAACATGAGCCCCGCCGAGGGGCCGCCCACGTCGGCGAGGTTGAAGTCGATCGTGAACGGGACGTCCGGGATCTCCTCGGGAGTGATCCCCAGGTAGCCCTTGGACTCGTCGTCCGGGCGTGCGCCGAGCACTACCCGCACCGTCGTCTCGGCGCCGTCGCGCCGGATCACGATCGGCACCTCCGTCTTCGGGGGCACATCGGCCACCGCCTCCTGCACACCACCGACAGTGGACACCGGCTTTCCGTCGACACTCACCAGCACGTCGCCCTCGCGCAGCAGTCCCTGGGAGGGGCCGTCCTCACCGACCTTGGCGATCCGCAGGTCCACCGGCTTGCCCAGGAAGTGGAGTGCCGCGAGTTCGGCGCTGTCCTCCGACTGCTGGAAGTCGGCGTCGTTCTCCTGTTTGACCTCGTCCTTCGACTTGTCCGGCGGGTACACCTCTTCGCGGGGGACGATGCCCTGACGCCCACTGGCCCACAATCCGAACGCTTCGAACACGTTGAGCCCGTCGCGCACGGCGACCGTCGTCATGTTGAGGTGGCCGGTGGTGTCGTCGACCTCCGTCCCCTCGATGGCGACGACTTCCTCACCACCCACTTCGCCGAGTGTGTTGAACGTGGGTCCAGGCCCGAGGGCCACGTACGGCACCGTGATCACCGTGCCGAGAATTCCGAGTACCACGATCGGGGCCAGCGCAGCCAGAAGCGTCACGATCCGTCGATTCACCTGGACCAGCGTAGAGCGCGAACCCTCGGACACGGCTGTCGGCCGTCCCGCGTGTTCGCCGTCAGCGTGACGAGGTGGACAGCCACGGAACCACGCGCCTTGTACCGTTGAGTCATGAGCAATCCGCCCTTCGGCTTCTCCAAACCCGACGACGATCCCGATCGTGACAAGAACACGGGGGATCAGAACGGGCCCGACCGCGACAAGAACGCGGGCGGTTCCGACGACTTCGGTTTCGGGGCGGGTGGTTTTCCCGCCGGGGGCTTCGACCCGGCCTCCCTCGGCCAGATGCTGACCCAGTTCGGCCAGATGCTGAGCGGGATGGGCACGTCGATGGGCTCCGGTGAGCAGGCCGGCCCGGTCAACTACGAGATCGCGAAGAAACTCGCGCGCCAGCAGATGGGGTCCGTCGCTCCCATCACCCAGGGCAACTCCGAGGCGATCGCCGATGCCTCACGGCTCGCGGAACTGTGGCTCGATGCCGCGACGACGCTGCCCGCCGGCGCAACGAAGACCGTCGCGTGGACGCCCAACGACTGGCTCGACAACACCCTCGACACCTGGAAGCGGCTGTGCGACCCCGTCGCGGAGAAGGTATCCGGCATGTGGGTGCAGGGGCTGCCCGAGGAAGCGCAGCAGATGGCCGGCCCAATGATCGGCATGATGAGCCAGATGGGTGGCCTCGCATTCGGCTCCCAGCTCGGCCAGGCTCTGGGCCAGTTGTCGAAGGAGGTGCTCACCTCCACCGACATCGGCCTCCCCCTCGGCCCGGCGGGCACGGGCGCACTGCTTCCCGCCGCGGTGGAGCGGTTCAGCAAGGGGCTCGAACAGCCCGACCGCGAGATCCTCGTCTTCCTCGCCGCGCGGGAGGCCGCCTACCAGCGCCTGTACAGCCACGTCCCGTGGCTGCGTCAGCGTCTTCTCGCCACCGTCGAGGAATACGCCCGCGGCATCACGATGGACTTCTCGGCCATCGAGGACATGGCGAAGGGACTCGACCCGTCCGCGCTGACCGATCCGTCGCAGCTCGAGAACATCCTGCAGCAGGGCGCGTTCGAACCGCAGACCACACCCGAGCAGAAGCAGGCCCTCGAGCGACTCGAGACGCTGCTCGCCCTCATCGAGGGCTGGGTCGAGGTCGTCGTCGCGTCGGCGCTGAACGACCGACTCCCCGGCGTCGCGGCCCTCAGCGAGACGCTGCGCCGCAGGCGTGCGACCGGCGGACCCGCCGAGCAGACGTTCGCGACGCTCGTCGGACTCGAACTGCGTCCCCGCAAGGTCCGGGAGGCCGCGCAGTTGTGGACTCGCCTGACGTCCGAGTCGACCGTCGATGCCCGTGACGGTGTGTGGGCCCACCCCGACCTGTTGCCCGACTCGTCCGATCTCGACAGCCCGGATGCGTTCGTCGAACGTGTGCTCGGCGGCGGCGACGGCGGCGACTTCGACAATCCGATGGCGCAGCTGGAGGCAACCGAGGCGCGCGAGCGGGCCGAGGAAGCCGAACGCGGCAAGTCCGGCAAGGACGACGAGTCCGAGTCCTGACCTCCTGATCCCACCAATCTTGCGATAGCGGGAAGTCCACAGGTCGAGGCATGTTTCGGCCTGTGGACAACCCGCGTTTTCGGCGCTGACGCCCGGTCGTGGCCTGCGATCCTCAGCGGGTGACCATCCAGCCCACACCCCACGTCGGTGTCACCCTCGATCCCCGGATCGCCGTACTCGTCCGCCCCGACGGGCGGGTGCAGTTCGGCTGGGATCCCGAGCGCGCGCTCGTACTCGCCCCGCCGCCCGGGGTCCGGACCGAGCAACTCCTGGCCGTCGTCCGACTGCTCGACGGCAAGAACTCGCGGCCGCACATCCTGTGGACCGCCGTCGGATACGGCCTGGCGCCCACGGACGTGTCGAAACTGCTCGGCGACCTCGACCGGGCCGGTCTGATCGATGTCGCAGGCACGTCCCCCGCCGCGGACACGATCCCGATTCGCGTGCACGGGCGCGGCCCGCTGTCGGATGCGGTGTCGGCCGGGCTCACGGACGGCGGCATCCGGGTCTCCCGCTCCTTCCGCTATTCCGCCGACAGCGACGTCCGGCGATGGAACGCCCTGTTCGTCGTACTCGCGGACGATCTGGTGGCGGAACCGCGGCTCGTCGCGGATCTGGTCCAGAACGGGATACCGCACCTGCAGGTCCGGCTGCGTGACGGCCGCGGTGTGGTCGGCCCACTGGTGCTCCCGGGCCACACCAGTTGCCTGCGGTGCGCCGACCTCCTCCGCGCCGCGTACGACGAGGACTGGCCGCACCTGTCCGCTCAGCTCCTCGGGACGGTCGGGCACGCGAGCCCCGCCGTGATCATGGCCACGGCAGCAGTCGCCCTCGGCCAGCTCGAGGCCGTCTTGGCTGCTCCACGAGGCGCGCCGCCCAGCAGCCTCGACGCGACGCTCGAGATCGATCTCGGCGCGCACCGGCTGGTGACCCGGCGCTGGCCACGGCAGGCGAGCTGCAGCTGCACGTATCTGGCACCCGCCGTGGGCGAATCGAACCGGCTTCGGTCATGATGCATGATGGTGGGGTGTCCGACATCCCCCGCAGGAGTTCCGCCCGCACCGCCAAGCTCGCGAGCATCCCGTTGGGGATCGCGGGGCGTGCCGCGATGGGCTTCGGCCGGAAGCTGACCGGCGGTGACAAGGACGAGATCGACGCCCAGCTGAGCGCGAAGGCCGCCGAGCAATTGTTCGCGGTCCTCGGCGAACTCAAGGGCGGTGCCATGAAACTGGGGCAGGCGCTCAGCGTCATGGAGGCGGCGATCCCCGAAGAGTTCGCGGAACCCTACCGTGAATCGCTGAACAAGCTGCAGGCGCAGGCGCCTCCCCTGCCCGCGCGGGCCGTCCACAGAATGCTCGACCAACAGCTGGGCACCAAGTGGCGTGACCGGTTCCAGTCGTTCGACGACACCCCGACCGCATCGGCCAGCATCGGCCAGGTACACCGCGCGGTGTGGGCCGACGGTCGCGACGTGGCCGTCAAGGTTCAGTACCCCGGCGCCGACGAGGCGCTGCGCGCCGACCTGAAGACGCTCGGCCGGTTCGCGGGACTGTTCGCCTCGGTCATGCCCGGCGTCGACGTGCGCCCGGTCATCGACGAGTTCACGGCCCGCACCGAGGAAGAACTCGACTACCGGATCGAGGCGAACAATCAGCGCCGCTTCGCCAAGGTGTACGACGGGGATCCGCAGTTCGCGATTCCGCACGTGGTCGCCAGTGCCCCCAAGGTCGTGGTCACCGAGTGGATGTCGGCGAAGCCGCTGTCGGCCATCATCGCCGACGGCACCCCCGAGGAACGCAACACCGCGGGTGCACTGCTCGCGGAGTTCCACTTCGCCTCCCCCACCCGCGTCGGCCTGCTCCACTGCGACCCGCATCCGGGTAACTTCATGCTGCACAGCGACGGCCGTCTCGGTGTCATCGATTTCGGTGCCGCGGCACCGTTTCCGCACGGTCTTCCCCCGGTGCTCGGGTCCATGGTCCGGCTGGCGCTCCACGAGCAGTTCGACGAACTGACGGAGTTGCTGCACGCCAACGGATTCGTTCTGCCCGGCCGGACGGTCACCGACAAGGAGATCGCGGACTACCTGCGTCCCGTCACCGACCCGATCCGCACCGAATCATTCCACTTCACCCGCGCCTGGCTGCAGAAGGCCGCGGGTTCCGCGACCGACTTCAACAGTGCACAGTTCCGGACGGCCCGGGCACTGAATCTGCCGGCGGAGTACCTGATGATCTTCCGGGTTCTCGTCGGCTCGGTGGGAATCTGCGCTCAGCTGGACGCGTACGCGCCGTACATGGAGATCCTCACGCGGTGGCTCCCCGGCTTCGCCGAGCCTGCCCCCGAGGACGAAGACACCGTCTGACCCCGAAAACACAGAACGGGCGTTCGCCCGGACCACTCGTGTGAGTGGCCGGGCGAACGCCCGAATTCTCCCGCCCCGTACCGGTTTCTACGCACAGACCAGAGTCTGAGTCTTGCGCGGACGTCCCCGGGGACGCTTGCGGGCGATCACGACACCCTGGTCGAAGATCTCCCCACCCCACACGCCCCACGGCTCACCCCGATCGAGGGCCGCGTCGAGGCAGCGGGAGCGGATCGGGCAGGACGCGCACAGCGCCTTCGCCTGTTCCAGCTCGGTGGGAGAATCCGCAAACCACAGGTCGGGATCATCGACCCGGCAGGGCAGGTCACCACGTGCGGACACTATCTGAACAAATCCGCTTGTGGCGGTTGAGGTTTCGGATACCCCTCGGCATGTCACGGTAGACACGTCCTTCTCCTCTGCTCTCATTGCGACGGTCAATCTCTTCGGTTCGATGAAGTGGGTGCGAACCAGAGCCGAGGCTGCGAGCGGGAAAGGTGCTCGAACTACAAAGGCCACGGTCCGCGATGCGGGTCCGTGGCCTTGGAAAGACGGTGGGAGTTGATCTACCGAGGAATTCCTCGACAACTCCGATACACGGACTCGACTGCTGCTGCGGGACGACGACGGGCTGCCGACCAGACAATCGCCGGTGCCGTTTCCGCCGCGTTCATGCCGAACAGTGCGGAGGCAGCAGCGACTGCCGTCTCATGTGCTTGGAACTTCGTCATTTCACTGCCACCTCCATTTCTTCTCGATCCGATGTGAACCACACGGGTCTCCCCGCGCACTGAAACCACAGTAGGCAATTCTCCAGAACCGCACAACCTATTTTTGACCTGCAGTGATGCGCGCTACTCCCGCACCGCGCGGGAGTCGTTCAGGGACTACCGCTTCCCTTGATCACACCGAGGACGTCCTCACCGAACTGCTCGAGCTTCTTCGCACCGATCCCGGGGATCGCGACGAGCCCGCGATCGTCCTGCGGCCGCTGCTCGGCGAGAGCCGTCAACGTGTTGTCGCTGAACACCACGTACGCCGGAACCTTCAGCTCCCGCGACTTCTCGAGCCGCCACGACCGCAGCGATTCGAGCAGTTCCACGTCGACATTGGACGGGCACCCCTCGCAGCGACCGAGCATGGTCGCGGTCGTCCCGATCAGCTGTTTTCCGCACAGCCGGCACCGTGGACGCTTCTTGGTGCTCTTGGCGGGCGCCGCGATCCGCGAGGCAGGTGAATCCTCGGGGATGAGGCCGTGCAGGAACCGCGAACGGCGCCGCGACTTGCGGCCGCCCTCGTTCCGGGACAGTGCCCACGACATCTGCAGGTGCTCCCGGGCGCGGGTCACCCCGACATACAGCAACCGGCGCTCCTCCTCGACGGCCGCCTCGTCCGGTGCCGAGTTGGAGTCGCCGAGCACGTGCTGGATGGGCAGCGTTCCGTCGGTCAGCCCGACGAGGAACACGGCGTCCCATTCGAGCCCCTTGGCGGCGTGCAGGGACGCGAGTGTCACACCCTGCACGACGGGTGGATGCCGTGCCTCGGCGCGCAGGCTCAGTTCGCGCAACAGCGCGTCCAGGGTCAACTCCGGGTCCTGGGTCAGCTGCTCCTCGGTGAGCGCGACCAGCGCCGACAGCGACGACCACCGTTCGCGAGCCTGCGCACCCGCCGGTTCCGCGTCGGTCAGCCCCAGCGGAGCGAGGACCGCGCGGACGAGCGTGACCAGGTCGGCGCCGACCGCATCCGGCAGGTCGTCGCGGCCCGCGGCCTGCCGTAGTGCCGCCACGGCCTGACGGACCTCGGTGCGCGTGAAGAAGCCCTCACCGCCCCGGACCTGGTACGGGATGTCGAGTTTCGTCAGCGCCTGCTCGTGCACCTCGGACTGGGCGTTGATCCGGTACAGGACCGCGATCTCCGCGGCCGGAGTGCCGGACGCGATGAGCCGCTTGATCGTGCGCGCCACCCCGGCGGCCTCGGCCGGCTCGTCGTCGAACTCGACGAAACTCGGCTCCGGTCCGGAGTCGCGTTGGCCGATCAGCTGCAGACGGGTGCCCGCGATCCTGCCGCGCGCCGCTCCGATCACCCGGTTCGCCATCGACACGACCTCGGGGGTCGAACGGTAGTCGCGCTCGAGGCGCACGACGGTGGCCTCGGGGAACCGGCGCGAGAAGTCGAGCAGGTAATTGGGTGTGGCGCCGGTGAACGAGTAGATGGTCTGGTTGGCGTCACCGACGACGGTGAGGTCGTCCCGCTCCCCGAGCCAGGCGTCGAGGACACGCTGCTGTAGCGGGGTGACGTCCTGGTACTCGTCCACGACGAAGCACCGGTATCGGTCGCGGAACTCCTCGGCGACAGCCGAATGCTCCTCGAGCGCTGCCGCCGTGTGGAGCAGGAGATCGTCGAAGTCGAGGAGCATCCCGTCCTGGCCGCGGGCCTTGAGCTGCTCGTAGCCGTGATAGACCTCGGCGACCTTCGCGGCGTCGACCGGCGCCTCCCGGCGTAACTTGGCCACCGCACGCGGGTAGTCCTCCGGCGCGATCAGCGAGGCCTTGGCCCACTCGATCTCGCTCGCCAGGTCGCGGACGCTCTCCGTGCTGGTGGACAACCCGACCCGTCCGGCGGCGGACGACACGACCGCGAACTTGCGGTCCAGCAGCCGCCACTCCGTGTCGCCGATCACCTGCGGCCAGAAGTACCTGAGCTGCCGGAGTGCGGCGGCGTGGAACGTGCGCGCCTGGACCTGCGCTCCCCCGTCGCCGATCCCCAGGCTGCGCAGCCGGCCGCGCATCTCGCCTGCCGCGCGAGCGGTGAACGTGACCGCCAGCACCTGTCCCGCGGCGACGTGCCCACTGGCCACGAGGTGCGCGATACGCCGGGTGATGGTCCGGGTCTTCCCTGTTCCGGCCCCCGCCAGCACACACACCGGGCCCCGGGGAGCGAGTACCGCTGCGGACTGTTCGGGATCGAGACCGGTACTCGTCACCTCTGCTGCGCCGGCTGCTGACATGGCGTCCATCATGACAGGGGCAACCGACACGGCGCGAAGCGGACGAACACCGCAGTGGGAACACACGACGGAGTCGTGGTGTTATATCCGCCGTGACTGCTACCGACACCCCGGCCCTGACCATCTACTCCACCACCTGGTGCGGCTACTGCCGGCGCCTGAAGACGCAGCTGGACGAATCCGGCATCGGCTACATGGAGATCGACATCGAGGACGACCCGGCGTCGGCGGAGTTCGTCGGCAGCGTCAACGGCGGCAACCACGTCGTCCCCACCGTCAAGTTCGCCGACGGCAGCACCGCGACCAACCCGTCGTTGGCGCAGGTCAAGAAGCTCCTCGGCGTCTAGGACTCCGTCGCTGCTCCCGCCCAGGACTCGATGATTCCGCGAGCGATGGAAATCGAGCCCGGGAGCAGCAGCGGGGCGTCGGTGTCCGACGCCCAGTCGCCGAGTTCGAGTGCCGTGCGCACCTCGTCCCGAGTGAACCACCGGGCCTCGGCGATCTCGCCGTCCGCGAACGTCAGCGGGGCGTCGGGATCGCCGACGGCCGCGAACCCGATCATCACCGAACGGGGAAACGGCCACGGCTGGCTGCCCAGGTAACGCACGTCACGGACGTCGACACCCACTTCTTCCTTGATCTCCCGGACCACGCACGTCTCGAGCGACTCACCGGCCTCGACGAATCCGGCCAGGATCGAGAACCGCCGCGCCGGCCACGTGGGCTGCCGGGCCAGCAGGACGCGGTCTCCGCCGTCGTGCACGAGGCAGATGACCGCCGGATCGGTGCGGGGAAATTCTTCGTGCCCGGTGCTCGTCGAGATCCGCGACCACCCCGACGTCGTCGGCTCGGACGGCGCGCCGTCGAGCGCGCTGAAGCCTGCGCTGTCGTGCCAGTTGAGCATCGCGAGGGCCCCGGTGAGTACGCCGGCGTCCGCGTCGTCCAGCGTCCCGCCCAGCATCCGGAGATCCGCCAGTTCGCCGGTCAGCGCCTGCACCCGCACCGCCCACACGTGCCGGTCCTTGCGGATGCCGAGGAAGACCGCCCCGCGTTGCGGTTCGGGGCCGAGTTCGGTGGCCTCCGCGAAGACGAGGCCGTCGTCCCCCACCCGCACCTGTCCGCGGTGATTGACGCGCAGCAGCAGTGCATCCCGCCAGCCCGCTCGCAGCGCGTCCGTGTCCGAACGCAATTCCTCGGCCCGCCCGACGGCGGAGCGGGACAGGAGCGGGGTGTCGTTCAGCCGGAATTCAGTCACGCCGTCGACACTACTGCCGGTCAGTTGGCGACCCGACGGATGTACAGCAGTCGGTCGTTCTCCTCGATCGAATCGACCTCCGGTGAGCCGACCCGGATCAGCCGCCCGTCCCGCACCACGCCGAGCACGATGTCCGCGAGGTGACGCGGGGAGCCGCCGATCTCGTCCCGCTCCACGGGGCGCTCCGCGATCGCGAAACCGGCCTCCGGAGTCAGGAGGTCCTCCATCATCTCGACGACGCTCGGCGTCTTCGTGGCGATGCCGAGGAGCCGGCCCGCGGTCTCGGAGGACACGACGACCGAATCGGCGCCGGACTGCCGGAGCAGATGCGTGTTCTCGGATTCGCGGATCGCCGCGACGATCTTCGCCTTCGGTGCGATCTCGCGCGCCGTCAGCGTCACCAGCACCGCGGTGTCGTCACGGTTGGCCGCGACGATGATCGCCGACGCGTTCTGCGCGCCCGCCAACCGCAGCACGTCCGATTTGGTGGCGGACCCGTGGACCGTGACCAGCCCCTTGCTGGCCGCCGAGTCGAGCACCGCGTGATCGGTGTCGACCACCACGATCTCCGACGGCGGAACGTCGTCGCCGAGCATCGCGTCGATCGCGGTGCGTCCCTTGGTTCCGTAGCCGATCACCACGGTGTGATTGCGCACGTGCTGCCTCCAACGCTGGATTTTGAACGCCTGCCGGGAGCTCTGCGTGAGCGCGGAGAGAGTCGTACCGACGAGGACGATGAGGAAGAAGATTCGAAGAGGCGTGATCAGGAGAACGTTGACGAGCCTCGCGGACGGGGTGAACGGCGTGATGTCGCCGTAGCCCGTCGTGGACAGCGACACCGTCGCGTAGTAGATGCAGTCGAGAAGCGACAATTCGTTGTCCTGCGCGTCGCGGTAGCCCGCCCGGTCGATGTAGACGATGAGAACCGCCAACATCAACGCCGCCAGGGCGATACCCACGCGGCGGTAGATCGCCCGCGCCGGACTGGTCTGCAGCTCCGGAATCCGGAGCACCCCCACCAACGCGAAGTCAGGCCGGTCGGTCAGGGTGTCCGACCTGGTCAATCTCTCACGCAGCCTACCGGCCATATGTTCGTCCCCACGTTGCACTGAACTCCGACATCGGCTGGCAGCCTAACCCCGATTGCCCCGTCGGTGACACGTCGGAGCCTCGTTGTCGCGAACCGAGTGGTTCGGGCAAGCTGACGTAATGCAACGAGAGAGCCACACACCACGACCGAGCCAGAAGCCCGCACTCCGCCTTGCTGCGCTGCTGCTCGGCGCCGGCACGATGCACTTCGTCGCCCCCAAGTTCTTCGACTCCACGATCCCCACCCAACTTCCGGGCGAGGCCCGCACCTACACGTACGTGTCGGGGGTCGCCGAGCTCGCCATCGGCACCGCGCTCGCCGTGCCGCGAACCCGCAGGCTCGGTGGCGGCCTCGCTGCTCTCCTGTTCGTCGCCGTCTTCCCCGCCAACGTCAACATGGCAGTGGACTGGCTGAAGAGCTCCAAGACGACGAATGCGCAGAAAGCCGGTGTGCTGCTGCGTCTTCCGCTGCAGATCCCGTTGGTCACCGAGTCGCTGAAGGCTCGACGTCAGGCCTGATCTCTTCGTCGGGAGAACCGGCGGAACGGAGCAGACGGGCAAGCGCGTCGGCGTCGGGCAGGTGGTCCGGCGCGATCGTCCGCCCTGTCCGCACGTAGTGGAACGCGGCGCGAACCCGCTCGATCGGAACGTCCATCAGTTCGGCCCACGCCAGCCGGTACGCGGCCAGCTGCATCACGACGGCCTTCTCGTTGGCCGCGCTCGGCTCGGCGCCGGTCTTCCAGTCGATCACCGTCCACCCGCCGTCGGGGTCGGTGAACACCGCGTCGATCCGGCCGCGCAGCACCGTGCCCGCCACCGAAGTCTCGAACGGCACCTCGACCTCGGTCGGGTTGCGGTCCGCCCAGGACGAGCGCAGAAACGCATCCTGCAGGGTCGCGAGGTCGGTGTCGGGGCCCGCATCCGTGTCGGCGGCACCGGGCAGCTCGTCGAGGTCGAGCAGCCGGGTGGCCCCGAAGCGGCGCTCCACCCAGGCGTGAAACGCGGTACCGCGCCGCGCGAGCGGATTCGGCGGGAACGGCAGCGGACGCCGCAGCCGGGCGGCCAGGGCGTCCGGGTCGGCTTCCAACTCGACGAGCTGGCTCACCGACAACTGACCGGGCAACACCACCTCGGTGCGCGCGTTCGCCCGCGCCTCCCGCTCCGCGAGAAGCGCGTCGACGTCGGCTGCCCAGTTCTCGGGATCGTCGTCCTCGCCTGCCGGTGCCGGCTCGCCGGCACTCGTCAGCGCCGCGACGACCAGCGCCGCGCCCCGCTCGACCGACTCCCGGCGGAGCCCGAGCGGATCCCGCGGCCACACAGCCGACTTGGGGGTACTCGTCAGCGGGTTCTGCTCGTCGGGTTCGGGTGCGGGCGCCCAGATGTCGACGATCCCGATTCCCTCGTGCTCCTCGTCGGTCACCGTGTCGCGCAGTTCGGTGAGGAACTCCGACGGACCCTTGGGCTCGGTTCCGGATTCTGCCCAGTGGTGACCCGACGCGAACAGCACCCGTTCGGTGCGGGTGAGTGCGACGTAGAACAGCCGGCGGTCCTCGTCGAGTTTGCGCGACGCCAGCGCCGCCTTGTGCGCCTTCACGGCCTCCTCGAGGTCTTTCCGGTCGTACAGGTTCTCGAGCTCGAGAACGGGCACGCCGTCGGCCGACTCCCCCGGCCGCGCACGGTCTCCGCGCAACGACGGCGGCAGTTCACCGACGGCACCGAGCCAGGACCCGGACGCCGTCCGCGACGGAAAGACGCCCGCAGTGAGGTGCGGTACCGCCACCACTTCCCACTCCAGCCCCTTCGCGGAGTGCACCGTCAGCACCTGGACGCGGTGCGGGTCCACCTCGACTTCGCCCGGCGCCAAACCTTTTTCGACCGATTCGGCGGCCGACAGGAACGCGAGCAGTCCGGTGACGGTGGCCGACGTGCGGCTCGCGTACCCGGCGACGACGTCGGCGAAGGCGTCGAGATGTTCACGGCCGGCACTGCCCCGCGCCGACCGACGCGTCCGGGCCTGCGCCTCGATGCCGATACCCAGAGCCCGTTCCACCTCGGCCACCAGCTCGGTGAGTGGCTGCCCGATCCGCTCACGCAGAGACGCCAACTCCGCCGCGACGGCGGTGATCCGGGCGAAGCCGACCTGCGAATAGCGTTCGGCGGGGCCGGGATCCGCGAGGGCGTCCGCCAGCCCGGCCTGCTCCGCGTGTTCACCGGGCAACGCCTGGCCGACGGCGTCGGCCAGAGCGGACGAATCGGTGACGGCGCCGGTGGTGCCGTAGCCGGTTCCGATGGCCAGTTCGGATGCTCGCCGCGACAGCGCCGTCAGGTCGGCGGCCCCGATCTGCCATCTCGCCCCGGTCAGCATCCGCACGGCGGCACTGCCCGCCATCGGGTCGGCGACCACCCGGAGCATCGCGATCACGTCGGCCACCTCGGGGGTGTGGAGCAGTCCGCCGAGCCCGACCACTTCGACCGGAAGCCCCCGGGAACGCAGGACTTCCGCGATCGGTGCGGCGTCCGCGTTGCGGCGGATCAGCACCGCGGCGGTCGGCGGATCCTCGCCCCGGCTCGTGGCGTCCGCGTACTGTTCGGCGATGCGGTCGGCCACCCATTCGCGCTCCTGCACGACGTCACCGGTGAGGGCCAGCCGCACATCACCCGGGACGGCCTGTGGTCGTGCCCGCAGCGTGCTGACCGACACGCCCCGCTCGCGCAGGGACGCCGAAGCCATGTTGGCCAGCGCCAGGGCCTCCGGCGGGTTACGCCAGCTCGTGAGCAGTTCCAGGGTCGGCGCCGGATCTCCGTTCGCCAGCGGGAAATCCGTCGCGAAGCGGGGCAGGTTGGCCGCCGAGGCACCACGCCAGCCGTAGATGGACTGCATGGGGTCGCCCACCGCGGTGAGCGCGAGTTCGCCGTCGAGGCCACCGCCGAACAGGGACGACAGCAGCACCCGCTGCGAGTGTCCCGTGTCCTGGTACTCGTCGAGCAGCACCACCCGGAAGCGGGTGCGCTCGGCGAGTCCCACCTCGGGATGGTCCGCGGCGACCCGTGCCGCCAGCGACATCTGGCTGCCGAAGTCGAGCGCACCTTCCCGGCGCAGAGTGTCCGCGAGACGGTGCACCAGTGGAAGGAGTTCCACCCGCCGGTGCTGGGTGTCGAGGATGTCGAGCAGTTCCTTTCCGGGGCCGCCGCGCTGCCGCGGTCCGGCGGGCAGGGTGTGGACGAGCTTGTCGAGCTCGGTGTGGGCCTCCCGCAGATCGTCCGGTTCGACGAGATGCTCGGCCAGTTGCCCGGACAGCGCGAGCACGGCTTCGGTGACGGACGCCGGATTCCGGTCGGTGTCGAGGTCGCCGTCCCACGAGCTGACCACCCGGTGCGCCAGCTGCCACAGTTCCGTCTCCGACAGGAGCGTCGCCGAGGGTTCGATGGGCAGCAGGAGCCCGTGCTCGGACAGCAGTCGCCCGGCGTAGGAGTGGTAGGTGCTGACTTCCGGTTCGCCCGCGAGGATCCGCGACCGCAGGTCGCCGCCCGGGTCGACCCTGCGGAGCAGGTCCGAACCTGCAAGCCGGGCAAGGCGTTTCCTGATCCGGGCGGTCAGCTGCTGCGCCGCCTTGCGGGTGAACGTCAGCCCCAGCACCGCCTCGGGGTCGACGACACCGTTGGCCACCAGCCACACGACGCGGGCCGCCATCGTCTCGGTTTTGCCCGCGCCTGCCCCCGCGACGACGAGAGTCGGGCCGAGGGGGGCCGCGATGACGGCAGCCTGCTCCGGGGTCGGTGGATGCTGCCCCAGGCCGACGGCGAGTTCCACCGGGTCGATACGGATGGTCATTCCGACGTCACCTGCCGTCCCTCGTCGTGCGCGGGGCAACTCGTGCGCACCGGGCAGTGCCGGCAACCGTCGTTGACGCGGGCGAGGAACTCCGGCCCCTTGGTGGCCGCCGCTGCCGCGTGGATGACCGCGAGCCACACCTCGAGGTCCTCGTCCTCCAGCGGTGCCTGCACCCGCTGGGTCGCGCCTTCCTTTTTGTGCGGTTTGGCGACGAAGACCAGCCGCGCCCCACCGGGTTTCGACGCCGGCTCCCCGTCGATCGCGCCGACCGCCGCCGCCACCTGGTACGCCGCCAGCTGGGCGTGCTGCTGGGCGTCGTCCTTGGTGACGGGTGAGCGGGCGGTCTTCACGTCGACGATGACGGGCCTGCCCTCGGCATCACGCTCGAGCCGATCGATCCGCCCCCGCAGCCGGATCGTCGGGGAACCCTCTTCCCGCGGTTCCAGGACGCCGTCGACTGCCACCTCGACACCGACCTCGGTGAGTTCGGACCGGGTGTTACCGAGCCAGGCGGTGAACGTGGCGAGCATGTCCCGGGTGCGGTCGAGTTCGCGCCTCGAGTACCACTGTGACCCCAGATCGATCGACTCCCAGGCATTCTCGAGCGCGCGTGCCACCTGATCGGGCGGGATCCGCCCGGCGAGCGCCTGCACCAGCGTGTGCACGAGCGTTCCGGCGATGGCGTGAGTGTTGTCGCCGTCCGTCCCGCCGTGGCGTTCGAGCAGCCACCGCAGCGGGCACGTGTTGAGCAGGTCGATGGTGGACGGCGACAACGACACCGGGCCGTCCTCCTCGTTCCACAACGCCACGCCGGTGCTCGGCGCGGCGGTGCCGTACCACTGGTCCGGGTGTGCACCGCGCACTCCGGCGTCGGCGAGCCGGGCGAGTTGGCGCGCCGCGCGTTCCTGCCGGGCGGGGTCGGATTCCGCGACGTCCGGATCGCAGACCACGCTGCGCAATTCGGCGACCAGGGCGGGGAGAGCGAGGACCCGGGTCGCGGGATCCTCCGCCTGCACGACCGCCTCCTCGACGTCCGAATCCTGGTCTCCGGCGAGCAGTTCGTCGACGAAACGGGAGTGGACGAGGTCGGCGTCGCCGCTGGCCGAGTCGACCGCGGTGACGAGCAGACTCCGCCGCGCCCGGCTGCACGCCACCAGGAACAGCCTGCGTTCCTCGGCCAGGAGCGGTGCGGTGCGCGACATCCGGTCGGCGGCCGTCTCGCTGCCGTCGGACACTCCGGCGGTCAGATCGATCAGCGCCTCGGTGCCGAGCAGGCTTCCGCGGGCCCGCAGACTGGGCCACAGCCCTTCCTGCACACCGGCGACCGCGACGACGTCCCATTCGCGGCCGGCAGCCGAGTGGGCGCTGAGCACCGAGACGGCGTCGACCGGGACTGCGGAGACGTTCCGTGTGGTGGGAATGGCCTGCCCGGTGAGGTAGTCGACGAACCCGGCGAGCTGTGCGCGCGGGAGGCGGTCGACGTAACTCGCCGCGGCGTCGAACAGGGCGACCACGGCGTCGAGGTCGCGGTCGGCCTGTGCGCCGATCGGACCCCCGCGGGCGGAGGCCGCCGACCAGCGGCGTTCGAGTCCGGTGGCCTGCCATGCCGCCCACAGCACGTCCTCGATGCCGCGCCCGCGGTCCAGGGGAACCTTCGCCTTGCGCAGCACGGACAGCACCCGGTTCAGGGATGCCGCTTCGACGTCGGTCAGCTTGGCCGTGACCCTGCGGGTGCTGTCGGTCTCGCCCACCAGCACGAGACGGAGGAGCTCCGCCGAGTCGCGGTCGCCGCCGGACGCCAGCTCGGCGCGCCGCAGACCACGGCGAAGACGCCGGAGCGCCACGGGTTCTGCGCCGCCGACCGGGCCGGCGAGCAGGGCGAGCGCGTCCTCGCCCGTGAATTCCTGACCCGACAGGGCCCGCAGCACCAGCATCAGTCCCGACACCCCGTGCTGACGGGCCAGCGGCAGCTCGGACGCTGCGGTGGTGACGGGCACACCCGCACCCAGCAGGGCGCGGCGCAGCGGCGCCAGGGCGCGCGGAACCGAGCGCACGATCACCGCCATCTCCGACCACGGCACCCCGTCGAGGAGGTGGGCGCGACGCAGGGTGTCGGCGATGAGCGCGGCCTCTTTCGCCGCCGTGCTCAGCACCCGGACCGACGTCCGGCCACCGTCCTGCGCTGGGCTCCAGATCCGATGCGGCAGGTGTCCCGGAAGCCGGGACGTGATCCGGGCCGCCGTGGTCGCGACCTCCGCCGAACTGCGAAAGTTGACCGGCAGCAACACCTGCCGGGGATCGCCCTTGTCGGCCAGCTCGGCGAGGAATGTCGGGTCGGCTCCGCGAAAGCCGTAGATCGACTGGTCCGGGTCGCCGGCGACGACCGTGGTGCGGGTACCGGTGCCGAGGAGCCGGACGAGTTCCGCGGCCTGCGGATCGAGGTGCTGGGCGTCGTCGACGAGCAGGTGCCGCACCCGGGCCCGCTCGGTGCGCAGCAGGTCGGGGTCGGTGGCGAACGCGGTGAGGGCCGCGCCGATGAGTTCGGCGGCGTCGAGTGCGGGCGCCGTGGCCTCGGGGGCCTCGACACCGACGGCTCCGCGCAGCAGCATGCCGTGCTCGTACCGGGCGGCGAACATCCCCGCCGCCACCCACTCGGGACGGGAGTGCCGCTGGCCGAGCTTGATCAGGTCTTCCGGGCCGAGACCGCGCTCGCTCGAGCGCAGCATGAGGTCGCGTAGTTCGACGGCGAAGCCGCCCAGCGCCAGTGCGGGACGCAGACGTTCGGGCCACATCTCGCCGCCGTCCGCGATGTCGCCGTGCAGCATCTCGCGCAGCACCGCGTCCTGTTCGGCGCCGGTGATAAGCCGCGGGGGTGGATTTCCGTGGGCGGCGGCCTGCAGTCTCAGCACCGCGAAGGCGTAGGAGTGGACGGTGCGGACGAGCGGTTCGCGCGTGGCGCGGGGGCCGTGATGTTCGTCGTGGCCGATGAGGGCGGCGGTGACCTCTTCGCGCACCCGCCCCGCCGCTCGCTTCGACTGCGTCAGGACGAGCACCGACTCCGGGTCCTCGCCGCCGGCGATCCGGTCCACCGCGACGTCGACGAGAAGCGAGGTCTTGCCCGTTCCCGGGCCGCCGAGCACCTGCCAGGGATTCCAGCCCAGGCCGAGGGGCGGTGCGGTGAGGACCCGCTGCGTGGCGTCGTCCCACACCCGGGCCTCGCGGACCGGGTTCTGGCGGTGCACGAGCCGGGCACGGGGAACCGACGTCCTGGTGCGCACCGCCGATTCCGTCATGGATGGCATTCCACCAGAACGGTCCGACATCCCGTGCGGCGACCCGATCCGGCATCATGGGTCACGTGTCAGCACTGAATACGTACCTGTTCGGCGCCGAGGACGGCACGGAGATCCTCGCCCTGCACGGACTCACCGGTCACGGCAGACGGTGGGAGGCGCTGGCCACCGACCACCTGCCGGACGCCCGCTGGATCTCCCCCGACCTGCTCGGCCACGGCCGCTCCACGTGGTCGCCGCCGTGGAATCTCGAGGCCCACGTCAGGAGTCTCGTCGACACGCTCGACGCACACGCCCGGGGACCCGTGCTGGTCGTGGGTCACTCGTTCGGGTGTGCCCTGGCACTGCACCTGTCGCGGGCCGTCCCCGACCGCGTCCGGGGACTCGTGCTGCTCGATCCCGCGATCGGGCTCGATGCCGAGCTGATGCAATCGGTGGCGGATCTCACCATCTCCTCCCCCGACTACACCGACGTCGCGGAGGCCCGGTCCGAGAAGGTGCACGGCTCGTGGGGCGAAGTGGCCCGCGACGTCCTCGAGAACGAGATCGCCGAACACCTGGTGCCGCTGGCGAACGGCCGGGTCAACTGGCGGCTGTCCACCCCCGCCGTCGTCACGGCCTGGGGCGAGCTCGCACGCGAGGCCGTCCTGCCGCCCGCGCACCTGCCGACCGTCCTCGTGCAGGCGTCGAAGGTGCAGCCGCCGTACGTCACACCCGAGTTCCGCAAGGCTCTCACCGACCATCTGGGCGACAACCTCACCGCCGTCGACCTCGACTGCGATCACATGGTGCCGCAGGCCCGGCCCGACGAGGTCGCCGAGCTCGTCCGCACACTCCTCTGATGGTCGCGACGACGGAGGAACAGGTCGAGGCGGTCCGCGCGCTGGTCGCGTCGATTCCACCCGGCCGGGTGGCCACGTACGGCGACATCGCCTCGGCGGCAGGGCTGTCCAGTGCGCGGACGGTCGGCTGGATCATGCGCACCGACTCCGCCGACCTCCCCTGGCACCGGGTGCTGGGCGCGTCGGGACGACCGGCGCCGCACCTCGCGCACCGGCAGATCGCGAAGCTCGAACTCGAGGGTGTTCCCATCCGGGACGGCCGCGTGGATCTCGCGGCGGCCCGGCACCGGTTCGATCGGTCCGGCTGACGTCCCGCCCGCCTCAGCAGGTGCTCGGCGCGGGATCACCGCGGAACCGGGCGTCCATCCAGTCCAGCCCCTGCGGCAGTCCCAGCGCCGCCGCCGACAGGTGGTCGGGGGTCGGAGTGAGCAGCGTCTGCACCGGTGTGCCCGCGTCGCAGTACCGCCGCAGGGTGGTGTCGATCGAATCGACCGGGATCAGTGCGTCCGTCGGGCTGTGCCATTCGAAGACCGGCGTGGTGGGCACGCCCGCATACAGCTCCAGACTGTTCTCCTCCATCACCTTCCACGCTTCCGGATCGTCCATGAAGTTCTTGTTGTCGGTCATCTGTGACGCGCTGCGCCCGAGTCCGAACAGCATGATCTCGTTGGTGCATCCGTTGCCGATCATCTGCTTCATCCAGCGGCCCTGATCGTTGAGCTGGCCGCTGACGTCGATGCGGTCCGGGTATTCGCGTTCCAGGCCCAGTGCGGCGGCCATCGCGAGACCGAACGCGGGGTGCGGGTTGGTGCCGAGTGCCTCCGCCATCTTCACCAGGTTCATCGGGGTTCCGCCCTCGGCGGCGCCGACGATGTTCAGTTCGGGGGCGTAGCTCGGCGCCAGCGCCGCCGCCCAGGCCGTGGCCATGCCGCCGCCGGAGTATCCGCCCAGTCCGACCTTGCTGTTCTGCACCTGCAGTTCCGGGACCCGTTGCACGGCGCGGATGCCATCGAGGGTGATCTGGCCACCGAGCTTCGCTGCGCCGTACGCCATCCTCGGTCCGAGATGGTCGGGCAGCGCCACTGCCCACCCGCGCGCGAGTGCGATGTTGAGTCCCGCAGCCTCGCGGATCTGGTGCAGGGGGTCGGTGGTGTAGAGCTCGGTGACGATCTTGCACTTGTTGCCCAGCGAATTGATGATGTGCTGGTACGACACCAGCGGTCCGTCCGGGACGTGGTTCGGGGGCAGCACGTACGTGGTGTTCGCCGCGATCGGCTTGCCCTCGGAGTCGGTTGTCCGGAACAGCAGCTCCCACATCGCGCTGCCGGGGAAGTAGTACGACGGCGGCAGCTGCCGGATCTTCAGGACCTCGCCCGGTGCATGGTCGGCGACGTCCGCGGGCTGGAGGTAGAAGGGGTCGGGGTCGGCGACGGGGAAGATCGCGTCGGCAGCGGGTGCGGACAGCAAGGGGGGCAACGGCAACGGTGGTTGCGCCGAGGAGGTGCCTGCGCCCACGAGGGCGGCAGTCAGCGCGAGGACCGAGCCGAGTACAGCGGCGCCGAAGGATCTGCGGAACAACGAGCCCATGACATACCCCAATTCAGCGAGCGGTCGACGGCATCACTATGCCAGAGCGTCGATAAAGATCAGCCCCTTTCCCGGTACCGAACTGGTCTCTGACCGATACTTCGATTCACAGGTACTTTCACGCCGGACACCCGCGCGTCACACGACGAGCGTCGGCGCCGCGGACATCGACGCGTCGCCGGACACGACCAGGGTGGCAAGGATATTCACGGCTGCGGTCAGCTCGGACACCGGCCGCGTGAAGGGCAACCGCTGGTGGTCGTCGAATAGATGGCCGGTACCGAACCGGGGCCCGGGAGCCAGGAGCAAGCCCCTCGACCGGGCCGCGGCGACGAGTTCCGTCGAACTCGTTCCGGCCGGGAGCGCGCACCACAGGGACAGCCCCCCGGCGGGCAGCACGTAGTTCCACCCGGGCAACCGATCGTCGACAGCCGCCGCGAGCGCGTCCCGCTGCACCCGGAGGTCCCGGCGCCGCTGCGCGACCAGACGGTCGTGCCGGGCGAACAAGCGGACGGCCGCAAGCTGATCCAGCACCGAGACCGACAATTGCCTGCGTGCCATGATCTTGGCCATCTGTGCGGTGCGGGCGGCCTCGGCACGCACCCAGCCGATGCGGATACCTCCCCACACGGTTTTGCTGAGGCTGCCGATCGCCACAGCCGCCGATTCCGGGACCGGGACGCCGAACGGCTCGTGGTCGTCCGAACCGTCCAGCACGAGTTCCGCCGCCACCTCGTCCACGACGGTCACCACGCCGTGGCGCGCCAGGGTCGCGGCCAGTCGCCGCCTGCCCTCGGGGGTCGCCCTGGCTCCCGAGGGATTGGAGAAGTCCGGCATCAGGTACGCCACCGTCGGGGCGCTCTGCCGCGCGGCCCGGTCGACCTCGGCGACGAACGCGTCCGGGTCGGTCGCATCGATCGCCACCGGAACGGGTCGGCCGCCGGCCGCCTGCACGGACTCGACCGCCCCGGGATAGGTCGGGTGTTCGACCAGGACGCGGTCGCCCGCCTCGACCAGAGCCTCGAAGACCACTTCGGTGGCATCACCTGCGCCACCCGTGACGAGGATCTGATCCGGGGTGGTCGGGCGACCCCTGCGGGTGTAGTGGCCTGCTATCGCCGCCCGGAGCGTCGTCAGTCCGCCGGGGTGGTATCCGTGCTGGGACATGAAGCGGGGCAACTCGTCGACGGCGTCCAGGTAGGCCTCCCTGAGTTCGGGGGCCGCCGCCGGCGCGGCATTGACGAGGTCGATGACACCGTCCACCGGCGCGCCCACCATGCTTCCCCACGCCGGCGGTCCCGACGGCATCGCCACGAAGGTTCCCGATCCGTGTCGCGCCGACGCCCAACCGGACTCGCGGAGTTCGCGATACGCGGCACTGACCGTCACCCGGCTGAGCCGGAGCTCCTCCGCGAGGGCCCGTTCGGCGGGCAGCCGGACTCCCACGGCCATCGACCCGTCCGCCACTCTCTCGCGGAGGGCGTCGGCGAGCCCGCGGTACAGCGGTTGCCCGCCGGTGGGCGCCGCACCGAGCAGCACCGCCAACTCGGTTGCCGAGACGCTTCGGACTGGTTCGACACTCATACAGGCCACTTTCCCACAGAGGACTGGAATTCGCGGTCCACATTGCCCCGACAATCGATACATGCTGGTAATTGGAATCCTCTTGGCCCTCAGCCTGGCGTCGGTGGCCTGGCTCTGCGTCAGCACGGCGCGCGGCGGACGGTCCGGGCTCGCCGGACCTCCGCGCAGCCACCTGCACAGCGACTGAGGATGTGCGGCAGCATGAGGGAATGAACTCTGCCGCACCCGTTCACGCGATCGTCCTCGCCGGTGGACGAGCCACTCGGATGGGCGGCGTCGACAAGCCGGCCGTGGTGGTCGGCGGACGCCGGATGCTCGACACCGCCCTCGACGCCGTCGACGACTGTGAGCGCATCGTCGTCGTGGGACCTCGGCGCGCCGACCTCGATTCGACGGTGCTCCAGACGCAGGAGACGCCGCCGGGCGCCGGGCCGGTCGCGGGGGTGGCCGCCGGACTCGCCGTGCTCGACGCCGAACCGGACGACCGGGTGATTCTGCTCGCGTCGGATCTGCCGTTCGCGGAACCCACGATGGTGGAGGCCCTCGCCGCCGCCGTGCAGGACGCCGACACCGTGTTCGCGGTCGACGAGTCGGGCCGCCTGCAGTTCCTGTTGTCCGCGTGGCGTGTCGGTGCGTTGACCGACCGTGTGCGCGCGCTCGGGTCGGCGGTCAATCAGCCGATGAAGGCGCTCGTTCCGG
This sequence comes from Rhodococcus sp. G6(2025), assembly GCF_058628105.1. Classification (NCBI taxonomy): domain Bacteria; kingdom Bacillati; phylum Actinomycetota; class Actinomycetes; order Mycobacteriales; family Nocardiaceae; genus Rhodococcus; species Rhodococcus sp. G6(2025). The sequence continues at coordinate 3,047,376 of NZ_CP179750.1, read as the reverse complement.
ACGCGTTCGCGACGGTTCTGTTCCGCGGCGTCACCGATTGCGACACACCGGACGACGTCGAGCGGGCCCGGAGCAGGGCCGCGGCGGCGCCGGTCACGATCGCCGAGGCCCGGGAGGCGATCCTGACGGTCGTCCCCCCGCTCCCACCGCGGTCCGCGGCGCTCGGCACGGCGCTCGGCGCCACCCTCGCCGAGCCGCTGCTCGCCGCCGAAGCTCTCCCGCGCATCGCCGTCTCCGCCATGGACGGATACGCCGTCGCGGGCGACGGTCCGTGGGTGCTGCGCGACGACATCCGGTACGCGGGGAGCTCCGAGGAACTCGAGCTGGCGGACGGCGAGGCGGCCCGGATCGCGACGGGTGCGCACCTCCCCAGCGGCGCCACCGCCGTCGTGCGGGACGAATTCGCCGTGGCGACAGACACCTCCGTGGGGCCGCGACTGTCCCGCCGGGAGGACGCCCCCGTGCGCGACGACGCGCGGCGGCGTGGCGAGGACTGGCACGAGGGGTACCGGCTCGCGGCGGAGGGCACGGCCGTCACGCCCGCCCTCGTCTCCGCCGCCGCGAGCGCGGAGGTGACCACCGCGGGGGTCCGCGGACCAGTCCGCGCGCACGTGGTGGTGACAGGAGACGAGATCCGGCGGGACGGTCCGCTACGACACGGGCAGACGCGGGATGCTCTGGGACCCGTTCTCCCCCAGTTCCTCTCGTGGTGCGGCATCCGGACGGTCGCGGACGCCCACCTGCGGGACACGTCCGACAGCTTCGACGAACTGTTCCGGGAAGTCCGCCAGCCCGATCTGATCGTGATCGTCGGGGCCACCGGCGGCGGCGCGGCCGACCAGTTGCGTGCGGCGCTCGACCGGGCGGAGGCCCGGGTCGTGGTGGGGCGGGTGCGGTGCCGCCCGGGCGGTTCGCAGGTGACCGCGCTGCTGCCCGACGGGCGGGTGGTACTCGGGCTGCCCGGGAATCCGTACGCCGCGGTCGTGACGCTCCTGACCACGGTTCCGTCCATCACGGCCGCACTCACGGGCCGCACCCCGGCACCGCGTCAGCTGGCGCGTATCGCGAATGCGTCCGAGGTTAGTGGCGACGCCACCCGGATCCTGCCCGCGGTCCCGCAACCGGACGGCACGTGGCGCGTCGACCCCGGAATCCGCACCGCGCATCTCGCGGGCCTGATCGACCGCGAAGCACTGGCGCTGGTACCGGCGGGCGCGGCCGACGGTGATCTGGCCGAACTGGTGCCGCTACCGCGCTGACGGGTCAGCGCTGGAACGACAGGGTGCGCAACGCGGCCGGAATTCCGCTTCGGTAGCGCTCCGCCACGAGGTCGACGATGGCCGGATCGACACCGAGCGGCTCGGCCACTCCGTCCGCACCGGCATCGGCGAGGCGCGCGTGGAACAGTCCGTGGGCCAGGAGATACGACGCGACGAACACGCGCTTCTCGCCGCTCGCACGCAATCCGGCCACCACGTCGGGGACCCGCGGCTGCGCTGTCGCCACGTAGCCGATCCGGACCCGCGACGCGACGAGCTCCGACAGCAACGCCGCGGCGCGCCGGACGTCGCGCAGGGCCCGCGGGTCGGACGAGCCGGCCGCGGCGAGCACGACCGCGTCGCCGGGCCGCCAGCCCGCGTCGACGAGGCGCCGCAGCAGGACCTCCGCGAGAACGGGGTCCGGTCCCAGCGCCCGGGTCACGGCCACCGAGGGGTGACCGCTGTCCGCGACTTCCCGCGGAACGTCGGTGTGGACGTGGTAGCCGGACGCGAGGAACGCCGGGACCACGACGGCGGGCCCGGTGATGTCGCGGAGCACCTCGGCCGGTGAGGGCCCGAGAACGTCCACGAAGGACACCCGGGTGGGTCCGACCTGCTCGGCGACGGCGTCGGCGAGCGCGGCGATCATCTCCACGCCCCGGGGACTCCGCGTGCCGTGTGCCACCAGTACCAGTGCTGTCTCGTTCATTGCTGTCCCTCCTCACGTGAATCGACGCAGTCGACGGGGTCGAGAGCGAGGCGGTATCCCCGCTTGACCACCGTCTGGACGGCTTTCGGTGCACCCAGGGACGCCCGCAGCCTCGCCACGGCGGTCTCCACGGCGTGGGTGTCGCCACCACCACCGGGCAGCGCCGCGAGCAGTTCGTCCCGGGGTACGACCCGGCCGGGCCGGGCGCCGAGCGTGCGCATCAGCGACATCGCGGCGGGGGGCAGCTGCCGCACCTCGCCGTCGACGACGACGCAGCCGCCGCGGATGCTCAGTTCGTGTCCGGCGGTCTGGATCTTGTTCGCCCGCCTCGGCAGTTCGTCGGCGATGTGCCGCGCGAGGGCACCCAGCCGCGAGCGCGCCGGCGTCGTCGTCGGCACCTCGAGTTCGCGCAGCGGTCCCGCGGTCACCGGCCCCACGCAGGCCGCGAGGACTCGGTGCCGGAACGAGTGCAGCACCATCTCGATCATTCCGGTCTCCTTGGCGCGGGTCAGCAGCGAGGCGACCGCCGGTGCGCTGGTGAAGCTGACCGCGTCGAGGCCGCCGGAGGCGATCAGTTCGATCATCCGGTCCATCGGGGCCTGGTCCTCGAGCGGTGTCCACCGGTAGACGGGGACGGCGATCACGTCGGCGCCCGCGCAGCGGAGCACCTCGCAGAAGTCCGCGACGGGCTCCCATTCCGTGGTGGCACCGTGCAGCTGGACCGCGATGCGCTTGCCTTCGACGCCCTCACCGAGCAGGTGATCGAGCACCTCGGCCGACGACTCCGAGGCGGGTGACCACTCTTCCCGCAGGTCCGCGGCCCGGATCGCGCCCTTCGCCTTGGGTCCGCGGGCCAGCAGGCGGCTCGACGCCAGTGCGCGGCCCAGCTCCTCCGCTTCACCCCAGCCGTCCGCGGCCTCCATCCAGCCGCGGAACCCGATCCCCGTCGTCGCGACGACGATCTCCGGCGGGTTGTCGATGATCTGGCGCGTGACGCGCTCGAGTTCCGTGTCGTCGGCCAGCGGGATGATGCGGATGGCCGGGGCGTGCACCACGGTGGCACCGCGCCGCGTCAGCAGCGTGGCGAATTCTTCCGCACGCCGGGACGCCGTGATCCCGATCGTGAATCCGCACAGCGGCGTGTCGTCGTTCACGCGTTCGTGCTGTGAACCTGGACGACGCCGGCCCACACCCGCACGTCGTACACGGGCAACCACACCGACTCGTCGTCGAGGCAGCGACCGTCGACCAGCGAGAACACCTGCTTGAGCAGCGGCGACGCCACGGTGGGCTCGCCGGCCCGGTCACCAACGAGGCCGCGGGACATCACGGCCGCGCGCCCGAACGGGTCGATGTTGCCCACGGCGCGCAGCGTTCCGTCCTCGAGCAGGAACAGTGCCACCTGCTCCCCGCCTCGCAGCAGTACCGCCACCCCGAGACCGGGAATCAGCTGGCTGAGCGGGCACGCGGACGTCCATTCGAGACGGCCTGACTGGACGCTTTCACGCCTGATTCCACTGGCACTGTGCACGTTCATGTCGACGACGGTCATCACAGTCCTCCTTCGGGCTGGTGTGTATCCGTGCTTGGATACATCGTTCGGGGTCGGTGTTTCCGCAGCGTTAAGCGGGGATTACTCCGGTGTAGAAGCTGCGAATTTCGGCATTCCCATCAACACGGGGACCTTCCGGACGCCCGTGTCGTCGAACGAGACGGTCGGATCGGCTTCCTCGGGCGCATTGACGAACGACACGAACCGCGACAGCTTCTCCGGGTCCTCGAGCACGCCCGCCCACTCGTCCTTGTATCCCAGAACGTGCTTCGCCATGGCCGCCTCGAGGTCGGCGGCGATGCCCAGGCTGTCCTCGCACACCACTGCCTTGAGGTGGTCGAGCCCGCCTTCGAGGGAGTCGACCCACGGCGCGGTGCGCTGAAGACGATCCGCGGTGCGGATGTAGAACATGAGGTACCGGTCGATGTAGCGGACCAGGGTCTCGTCGTCGAGCCCACCGGCGAGCAGCTGGGCGTGCTTCGGGGACTGGCCGCCGTTGCCGCCGACGTACAGGTTCCAGCCGTTCTCGGTGGCGATGACGCCGACGTCCTTGCCGCGTGCCTCGGCGCATTCGCGGGCGCAACCCGAGACACCGAACTTGAGCTTGTGCGGGGACCGCAGGCCCCGGTACCGGTTCTCCAGGTCGACCGCCATGCCGACGGAGTCCTGCACGCCGTATCGGCACCAGGTGGATCCGACGCAGCTCTTCACGGTGCGCAGCGACTTGCCGTAGGCCTGACCGGACTCCATGCCCGCGTCGACGAGTCGCTTCCAGATCGCGGGTAGCTGTTCGACGCGGGCGCCGAACAGGTCGATGCGCTGACCGCCGGTGACCTTGGTGTAGAGGCCGAAGTCGCGGGCCACCTCGCCGATGACGATGAGCTGTTCGGGCGTGCATTCGCCGCCGGGCATCCGCGGCACCACCGAGTAGGTGCCGTTCTTCTGGATGTTGGCGAGGAAGTGGTCGTTCGTGTCCTGCAGGCCCGCCTGGTTGCGGTGCAGGATGTGATCCGAGTCGGTGGACGCCAGGATCGATGCGACGACGGGCTTGCAGATGTCGCAGCCCGACCCCTTCCCGTACTTCGAGATGAGCGCGGAGAACGTGCGCGTGTCGGTGGCCTGCACGATCTCGAACAGTTCGGCGCGGGACTGCTCGAAGTGCTCGCACAGCGCCTTGGACATCACCACGCCGGACGACGCGAGGAGCTGCTTGATCGTCGGCAGGCAGCCGCCGCACGTCGTTCCGGCGTTGGTGCAGCTCTTGACCTGCGCGATGTCGCAGGCACCGTCGGCGATGGCCCCGCAGATGGAACCCTTGGTGACGCCGTTGCAGGAGCACACCTCGGCGTCGTCGGGCAGGGAGCCGGCGCCGGGCTTCTCCCCCGCCGGCGAGATGAGCGAGGCCGGATCGCCCGGCAGTTCACGGCCGACGAGCGGGCGCAGCGACGCGTATGCGGACGCGTCGCCGACGAGGATGCCGCCGAGCAGCGTCTTCGCGTCGTCGGACACCACCAGCTTGGCGTAGGTGCCCTTGGCGGCGTCGCTGAGGACCACCTCCAGGGCGCCGGGGGTCTGAGCGTGCGCGTCGCCGAAGCTGGCGACGTCCACACCCATCAGCTTGAGCTTGGTGGACAGGTCGGCGCCCGGGAACTCCGCCGCCCCGCCGAGCAACCGGTCCGCGACGATCTCCGCGGTGGTGTAGCCGGGTGCGACGAGGCCGTAGCACCGTCCCTCCACCGCGGCGCACTCGCCGACCGCGTAGATGTTCTCGTCCGACGTGCGGCAGCCGAGGTCCGTGATAATCCCGCCCCGCTCGCCGACCTCGAGTCCGGCGTCGCGGGCCAGCTGGTCCTGCGGCCGCACACCCGCGGAGAACACCAGCAGCGCGGCCTCGATCACCGAACCGTCGGACAGTTCGACGCTGATCCCGTCCGGACCCTCGGTGATGCCTGCGGTGCCGACACCCGTGTGGACGGTGAGACCCAGGTCGGTGACCAGGTTGGCGAGCAGCGCTCCACCACCCTCGTCCACCTGCAGGGGCATCAGCCGGGGTGCGAACTCGACGACGTGCGGTGTCATGCCCATCAATTTGAGGGCGTTCGCGGCCTCGAGTCCGAGCAGACCACCGCCGACGACGACACCGACGGCGCCGGGACCGGCCGCGTCGGCCCGCTTCCGGATGCCGTCGAGGTCGTCGAGCGTGCGGTAGACGAAGCACTCCGGCCGGTCGTGCCCGGGGATCGGCGGCACGAACGGGTACGAACCGGTGGCCATCACGAGAGCGTCGTACGCGACGACCTCGCCCGAATCGGTGGTGACCTTGCGGGACTCCCGATCGATGGTCGCGGCCCGGCGGCCGATCCGGAGATCGACGAGAGCGTCGTCCGGGTAGTCGTTGCCCGCGAGCGCAAGCTCCTTGTGGTCCCACGCCCCCACGTAGGAGGACAGTCCCACCCGGTCGTACGCGGGGAGGGGCTCCTCGCAGAGCACCGTCACCGACCAGTCGTCCGACTCGTCGCGCGCACGCAACGCCTCGACGAATCGATGTCCGACCATTCCGTGTCCGATGACCACTGCTGACTTGCGGCTCATGCCGTCGCTCCTTCTAGCTGAATTACTCGAGTTCATGCGGTACTGCGTGAGGTCACGCCGAGACCGACACCTTTTCGTCGTCGCCGGAGACGGTGAGCCCACGGGTGACGGACGGGCGGCGCAGGAAGACGAACCAGGTGACGAAGATGCAGGCGATGTAGAAGGCGAGGAACACCCAGAACGCCATGGTCGCCGACTTCGCGGTGCCCCCGTAGGACGCGCGCAGCACCAGGTTGATGCCGACGCCGCCGAGGCCACCGATGGCGCCTGCGAACCCGATGAGCGCGCCGGACATCGCCCGCGACCACGCCGCCTTGGCGTCCCGGCTCAATCCCTCGAGTCCCTGCGCCTTGGCCTCGAAGATCGACGGAATCATCTTGTAGACCGAGCCGTTGCCGATGCCCGCCAGCAGGATGAGGGTGATGAAGCCGAACACGAACGCCACCAGCACTCCGGCCGTGGCCGCGCCGGGCGTGCCGTCGTCGATGGTCCCCGCGGTGACCAGCACTGCGGCGGCGAGCGCCATGGCGACGAACGTGTACAGCGTGATCTTGCCGCCGCCGATGCGGTCGGCGAGCTTGCCGCCCATCGGCCGCGCGATGGAGCCGAGCAGCGGTCCGATGAAGGCGATCTGGGCGGCGTGCAGCGCGGCCGCGGCGGGGGTGGCGCCGCCGGCGAGGAAGTTGATCTGCAGCACCTGGCCGAACGCGAAGCTGAAGCCGATGAACGAGCCGAACGTGCCGATGTAGAGGAAGCTGATGACCCACGAGTCGGAGAACTTCAGCGCCTTGGCCATCGACCGGAGATCGGACTTCTGGTTGCCGAGGTTGTCCATGAACAGGGCGGCGCCGACCGCGGCGACGGCGATGAAGACCAGGTAGACGGCGCAGACGATCCACGGCTCCGTGTTACCCAGGGTGGCGATCACGAGCAGGCCGATCACCTGGATCATCGGGACGCCGATGTTGCCGCCGCCTGCGTTGAGGCCGAGCGCCCAGCCCTTGAGGCGCTGCGGGTAGAACGCGTTGATGTTGGTCATCGACGAGGCGAAGTTGCCGCCGCCGACGCCGGCGAGGGCTGCCACGAGGATGAACGTCGTGTACGACGCGCCGGGGTTCATCATCAGGTACAGCGTGAACAGCGTCGGCACGAGCAGGACGAGGGCGCTGAAGACGGTCCAGTTGCGGCCGCCGAAGCGGGCCGTCGCCACCGTGTACGGGATCCGCAGAATCGAGCCGACGAGGGTCGGGACCGCGACGAGGAAGAACTTGCCCGCCGCGTCGATGCCGTAGATGTCGGTCGGCATGAACAGGACCATGACGGACCAGATCGACCAGACGGAGAAGCCGACGTGCTCAGCGACTACCGACCAGATCAGGTTCCGCTTGGCGATGTCCTTGCCGCCCGCCTCCCAGGCGTCGACGTCTTCCGCGTCCCAGTGCTCGATGTAGTGCTTCTTCACCCGGGCCTCCTCGTTGTGTGGGAGACCCAAAGGTAGAAAACCGGTGTTGCGGCGGTGCTGCGGTCGGTGACCGCAACGTCAACTGATCCTCACTTTTCAGCTGGGCCGATGTGAGGTTTCCTGCATGTTTCCTAGACGTGTCGAAGAGCGTCCTGCGGCTCCGAATCGACGTGCCAGCTGTCCTCGAGCATGCGCGGCTTGCATGCCTGGAACGCTGCGATGAGGAGGATCACCACGCCGCACGTCAAGAAACCGAACGACAGGGTCCACCCGCCGGAGGCATCGTGGAACACGCCGAACAGTAACGGACCGAGGCACGCGACGGCGTAACCCACACCCTGGGTGAAACCGGACAGCGTCGCCGAGCCGAGATGGCTGCGCGTGCGGAGATTGATCAGTGTCAGCGACATCGGGAACGTGCTGGGCCCGAGCCCGAGCAGCACGATCCACAGGATCGGCGCGCTCATCGGGGCGAGCAGGAGTCCGCTGAAGGAGACGAGGTAGCAGACCGCGCACCCGATCACGATCGGGAACGGGTTGCGCATACGCGCGCACAGCGTGGGGGCGCCGAACGCCGCGACGAGTCCCATGAACGAGAACAGTCCCACCATGGCACCGCCGAACGCCTCACTCGCGCCGGCGTCGGACAGGATGTCGGGAATCCAGGTGAACATCGAGTACGTGATCATCGACGTCATCCCGAACATGCCGGCCATTCCCCAGCCGACGGGCGATCGCCAGGCCTTCCCGTGGGGACGCTCGGCCGGAACGTCCGCCGGCGGCTGCGCCGTCACGACCACGGCGCGACGTCGTTCGCGGGCGAGGAGGAAGATCCACGGGACCGCCGCGGCGAAGCCGAGGAGCGCCCACACGCCGATCGAGAACCGCCAGCCGAATGCCTCGGCGAGCGGGACGGCCACGAAGGCGGGCGCGATGGTGCCGAGCTGCACGCCGACGATGTACACCGAGCTCATCACGGCCAGCCGGTCGGAGAAGTAACGCTTGACGAGCGGCGGAATCACCACGTTGCCGATTCCCATGCCTGCCAGCGCGAGCGCCGACAGTGCCAGCAGTGACCAGGTGTCGCTCATCAGGGCTCTCGTGAGCATGCCGACCGCGGCCATCAGCATCGCGACGAGGGCGGTCCGTTCCAGGCCCCACCGCTTGGCGATGAGCGGCGTCCCCAGTCCGAACAGCGCGAACATCGCCGTCGGCACCATTCCGAACACCCCGACGACCGTCGGCGAGAATCCGATGTCCTCCCGGATCTGCGAGGCAAGCGGGGTGAACGAGGTGACCGCCAGCCTCAGCACGAGAGCAGACATGGCGATCGCACAGAAGACGAGGAGGCGGCCGCGTAGAAGAGTCACAAGAGAAATCATAGGATGACAGGATGACCTTTGGAAAACCAGTGCGCCGCTCGAGTCTGATCTCACAGGTCACCGAGCAGCTGCGCGACGAGATCTGCAGTGGTCGGTGGGCGGTCGGCGCGAAGATCCCCACCGAGACCGCGCTGTCCGAACTCACCGGAACGGGACGCAACACTGTCCGCGAGGCGGTGCAGGCCCTCGTCCACACCGGCCTGCTCGAACGGCGGCAGGGATCCGGCACGTACGTCGTCGCCACCTCTGACGTCGGGGGCACACTCGGCAAGTACTTCGCCGGCGCACACGAGCGCGACGTCACGGAACTGCGGCAGGCGCTCGACGTCACCGCCGCCGCGCTCGCCGCCCGGCGCCGCACCCCGGACGACGTCGCACGCCTGCAGAGCCTCCTCGACGAGCGCTCCCGGTGCTGGGCCGAATCCGACACGGAGGCCGCCGTCGCGGCGGACGTGAGCCTGCACCGCGCGATCGTCGAAGCGAGCCACAACGCCGTGTACCTGGAGTTCTACGACTCGCTTCTGCCCTCGATCGCCCAGACCGTCGACCGGCACGTCCACGCGACCGGTGTCGGGTTCCACGACGAGCACGGGCGTCTGATCCAGGCGGTGGTCGACGGGGACGAGGCTGCCGCGACCACGGCCGCCCGCGATCTGTTCGCGGAGCTGCTCACCTAGAGCAGGAGGCGTACCACGTCGGCCGTGCGGGCAAGTCCGGGAAACGCCTCCGCGGTCGAGCGTGGGTGCAGCACGTGGACGGCGAGCCTGAACAGCACCGCACGCAGGAGCATTTGCGGCCATTCGGGCAGATCTTCCCAACGGCCGATGAGGGCCTCGTCGGCTCCACCCCAGGAAATGGCATCCACCACGGCCACCGCCGCCGCCCACGACGCGGGACGCCAGTACGGAGTGATGTCGGTGATCCCGGGCGCGAGGGCACCGGCGAACAGGACGGTGCCGAACAGGTCTCCGTGCACCAGCTGGTCCGGGCCCGTGACGGGCTTGCGCAGCGTCGCGAGTCCGGTGATCAGTTCCAGGCTCTTGCGACCGTCGGGGGACGGCGTCTCGAGCTGTTCCGCACCCTTCGCGCTGCGCAGCGGGATCTTCTCCCAGGCGGCGCGATCCGCAGCCACGAACACGTCGACCTCGGCCCACGGCGCAACCGGGGGCTGCACGAGGAACCGGGGACGGTCGAGCTGCGAGGTGGCGGCGTGAAGCCGCCCCGACATCGACACGACCTCGTCGTGACGCGGTTCGGGCGTGCCCTCGATGAACGTGTCGGCCCGCCACCCGGACACCACATACCGGCCGTCGGTGGACCGCACAGGACGCGCGAGCCGCACCCCGTCCACCTCCAGCGTCTCGCGGATCTTGGCGGACCACGCGGCGCGCGCGTGGTCGGCGACGGCTGACAGGACTACGTCTCCACAGAGCCACCCGCCGTCCCAGTCCGCACCGAGTGGGATGGGCTCGACTTCCCGGAGGCCGAACGTGGAGCACACGTGTTGAGGGGGTTGGCCTGTGCTCACGGACTCAACGCTACCGCCGGGTGGGCCGGTGACACTGCAAGGCGCGCTGGCCCGGGCACGGGCAATCACGCCACGACGAAGGTCAGTAGACGGGCAGGCTGGTGTCCACCTGTTTCGCCCACGCGATCACGCCGCCCTGCAGATGTGTGGCGTCGGAGAAGCCGGCCTTCTTCAGCGCGGCCAGCGCTTCCGCCGAGCGGACGCCGGTCTTGCAGTGCAGCACGATCGGCTTGTTCTGCGGAAGCTCCGACAGCGCCTCCCCCGACAGGATCCGGTCCTTGGGGATCAGCACGGCACCGGGCAGGTGGACGATGTCCCACTCGACCGGCTCGCGCACGTCGATCAGTTCGATCTCCTTGCCGGAGTCGAGGAGATCACGCAGCTCCGTGGCCGTGATGGTCGAACCGGCCGCCGCCGCCTGACCCTCGTCGGACACCACGCCGCAGAACGCGTCGTAGTCGATCAGTTCGGTGACCGGGGTCCGCGCCGGATCCCGGCGCAACGTGATGGTGCGGTAGGTCATGTCCAGTGCGTCGTAGACCATCAGCCGTCCGAGCAGCGACTCCCCGATGCCGGTGATCAACTTGACCGCCTCGGTGGCCATGATCGAACCGATCGACGCGCAGAGCACACCGAGCACACCGCCCTCGGCGCACGACGGCACCATGCCCGGCGGGGGCGCCTCCGGGTACAGGTCCCGGTAGTTGAGTCCGCGACCGTTCGGCGCATCCTCCCAGAACACGGACGCCTGGCCCTCGAATCGGTAGATCGAGCCCCACACGTACGGCTTGTGCGCGAGGACGGCGGCGTCGTTGACGAGATACCGGGTGGCGAAGTTGTCGGTGCCGTCGAGGATCAGGTCGTACTGCTCGAACAGTTCCACGGCGTTGTCGGGCTCGAGCCGGAACTCGTGCAACCGGACGTCGACGTTGTCGTTGATCTCGCGGATCGAGTCGCGCGCACTCTCGGCCTTCGGACGGCCCACGTCGGACCGGCCGTGGATCACCTGCCGCTGCAGGTTCGACATGTCGACCTCGTCGAACTCGACGATGCCGAGCGTCCCCACACCCGCCGCCGCCAGGTACAGCAGGGCGGGTGACCCGAGGCCGCCCGCGCCGATGACGAGGACCTTCGCGTTCTTCAGACGTTTCTGCCCCGCCATACCGACATCCGGGATGATCAGGTGCCTGCTGTACCGCGCCACCTCGTCGCGGGAAAGTTCGGCGTCCGGTTCCACCAGCGGCGGCAGTGCCTCGGTGGTCTTCACAGAACGGTCAAGCGACACGGCCCACTCCTGACGTTGCGCGACAGCTTCCGATGCGTCGGACAGCATTGACTTCAACGCTCCGACAGGGTCCATTCTTCCCCTCCCGCCGGCAGTCGCGCGGGGCGGCCCCTGCTCACGCCCTCGGGAACGGCCACGGATTGAAATGGCAGGTCAGACCGTTCATCGGGACGATACCCTCGGGGTCGAGCTGCGCGATGTCGTTGTTGGCCGTGCCGAACGTCTGCTGCATCATCACCGGCGCGAGGCCGCCCTCGGTCTCGCACGGCTGGTGGTCCTGGTAGCCGATGGCGTGCCCGACCTCGTGGTTGATCTGGTACTGCCGGTACGACCCGATGTCGCCCTGGAACGCGATGGCTCCCCGCACCCAGCGCGGCTCGTTGAGGACGACGCGATCGATGCCGGGGTTGTAGCAGGACACCTCCAGCTGGATGTCGTAGCCGCACGCCTCACGGATGGTCATCTGCGACGTCAGCGACACCCGGAAGTCGGGGTCGCCCTGGTCGACGCGGCGGAACGCGAACCGCGGGTCCTTCGTCCAGCTCTTCGGATTCGACAGCGTCTGGTCGACCATCCGGCCGAACGACTCGTCGCCGCCGAACCCGGACGTGTCGACCCCGTCCTCGATCTCGACGCTGTACGTGAATTCGCGTTCGGTGCCCTGCCCGATCTTGGTTCCGCTTCCGGGAACCACGTGCCAGGTGCCTGCGCCGACCGCCGTGAACGGACCTCCCTCGGGCAGCGCGCCCGAGGGAAGTTCGGCGGCGAAGTTACCGTCGGCCTCCGGCGGGATCCCGATGACGCTCGAACCGTCGGTGTCGCGGGACAGGGTGCCGAATCCGGGGGTGTCGGTCTCGGCCGTCGTCTCGCTGCCGCCGCCGGTGTCCCGGACCGCGTCGACCACCACGAGAACGGTGACCACCAGCAGGATCGGGATCGCGTAGGCCCGCCAGCCGTAGGTGGAGACGAACCGGCCGATGCGGCTCTGCTTCCGCGCCTGCCGCTCGGGGCGCGGGTTCCGGGGCCTGCCGACGTCGCGGCTGGTCGGGTCCCATTGCGCACGGAGCGGTTGATGCGACTGTGGTGCCGACTGCGAAGTGTGGGGACGGACGTCACGCTGGTCGATGCTGCGCGATCGTCGCTCCCCGTCCTCGGAGCTCTGGGGAGCCCGGCCGCGAACACGCGGTCCTCCTCGGTCAGTCACGCAGCCCAGAATCTCACAGTCCGGCACCGCCTCGTCCCAGCGCACCGTCCGCAGGTCATTCGGCGTGTCACGCAGAGGCGATCCGCAACGTCGCGGCTACCCGGGCGACCAGGCGCACCCGACCGCCGCAGGGTCCCAGTTACCGGTCAGGCAATATCCTTGACCGGGCGAGTCCAGCGAGTCCACCATGAACGGTTCACTACGCGCGGGTATCGTTCACACAGTTACACAGAATGTGACGCGGAATACTTGTGCAGATTGGAAGCGCTATGACTGAACTCGCGGATCGGACGAACTCCGATCGCGATGCCACCCCCGGAAAGGGCACCGGGGCCCGTCGCAGCACGCGACTCCCCCGTGACGCCCGGCGACTGCAGCTACTCGCCGCAGCCAGCGAGGTCTTCGTCACACGCGGATACCACGCTGCCGGTATGGACGAGATCGCCGAGTGCGCCGGTGTGAGCAAGCCCGTCCTCTACCAGCACTTCCCCGGCAAGCTCGAGCTGTACGTGGCGGTGTTGCAGAGCTATGTCGACAGCCTGATCTCCGGCGTCCGGCAGGCACTGCGCTCGACCACGGACAACAAGCAGCGTGTCCGCGCCGCGGTGCAGGCGTTCTTCGACTTCGTCGACAACGACTCGCAGGGTTTCCGGCTCGTGTTCGAGTCGGACCTCATGGGTGAGCCCCAGGTGCAGAGCCGCGTCGAGCAGGCCACCGAGGCGTGCGTGGACGCCGTGTTCGACCTCGTCAGCCACGACTCCGGTCTCGATCCCTACCGCGCCCGCATCCTCGCTGTCGGCCTCGTCGGCGCCAGCCAGTTCACCGCGCGGTACTGGCTCGAGGCGTCGCGCCCGATCCCGAAGGAAGAAGCGGTCGACACGACGGTCACGCTCGCGTGGGGCGGTCTGTCCCGCGTGCCGCTGCATCCCGAACAGCGCTGACACCGTGCACGAGAAAGGGCCCGCAGTCGAGTCGACTGCGGGCCCTTTCTCGTGTGTTCACTTGGTCGGAGCGAATCCGACCTTGCGGATATCGGACGGGCCGATCTCCACGTAGGCGATCTTGCTGGACTGCACGAGGTACTTGCGTCCCTTGTCGTCCTGCAGAGACAAGATCCCGTCGCCACCGGTGAGGGCGTCCGAGACCAATGTCTCGACCTCGTCCGGGGTCTGCTCGCTGCTGACGATGAGCTCACGCGGGCTGTCGATTACACCGATCTTGACCTCCACGGTCAACCTCCGAACTCTCCGAGAAACATCAGCTGTCCTGGCAAGGCTAATGCAGTGGCCGCCGCCGGTGCGCGTCCGTGGGCTGTGCCCTGAGCGAACATGCCGTCACACCTCACACAAGCCCGAGCACGGCCATGCGTTCGGCGTGCATCTCCTGCATGCGGTCGAACAGTGCGACGACGCCGTTGAGGTCGCCGGACGCGGAGATGACGAGTTCGGTGAGCGCCTCCCGCTGCGCGAGGACGAACTGTGCCTGGGTGATGGCCTCGCCGAGCAGTCGCCTGCCCCAGAGCATGAGGCGGTCCTTGTCGCGGTTGCTGGCCTTGATCGCCTGCTGCACCTCGTGGACGACGAACTCCGAGTGGCCGGTCTGCGAGAGCACCTCCTCGACCGTCCGCGAGACCTCGGCGGGCAGCGAGTGCCCGATCTCGCGGTAGAAGTCGGCGGCGATCCCGTCACCGACGTAGGCCTTCACCAATGCCTCGAGCCACGTCGACGGTGTGGTGGACGCGTGGTAGTTGTTCAGGGGGCGGACGAACGGATCCATCGCCTCGAAGATGTCGAACCCACGCGCGGTCAGCGCCTTCTCGAGCATCTCGAAGTGGCCCATCTCGGCGGCGGCCATGCTTGCGAGCGCCACTTTGCCCTGCAGGGTCCGCGCCATCTGCGCGTCCTCGGACAGCCGGTAGAACGCGGAGATCTCGCCGTACGCGAGGACCGCGAAGAGTTCACTGACGCCGGGGTGATCAGCGGGAATGGTGGAATCAGAGGATGCAGGCGTGTTGGGCTCCATGGCGCCACAGCCTAGTGGGTCACCCAGTGATGTTTGCCATGCGTAACCGGTTGTGGGGCGTTCTCCGGCTACAATGATCATGGGCAACCGCTCGTCACCACGTTCGCCTCCACGGAGAACGCGGTTTGAGTGATGATCGATCACGATCCGATCAGCGGTTCCCACCGATAATGTGCGCGCACCTGATCGACGGTCCCAGCCGCGCCTCGCCGAAATCTTCGATTTCAGCGCTGAGGCAGTGGCAGGATCGACTCGGAAGAGGACATCGACGAGCGTCGACTGGGAAATCGGGCCGACCAGCGGCCTGGCCCTTACCTCGTGCGTGCGTGCAGCTACGAGGAAGGCCAGTCCCCTGAGCAAGATCACTGTCGACCATGAAGACGACGCAACCGAGACCACGCTGTCGGCGCAACTCGACTCCACGCACGTCGCCCCCACTTTCGCCGAGCTCGGAGTGCGTGACGAGATCGTCCGCGCTCTCGACGAGATCGGCATCGAGCGGACGTTCGCGATCCAGGAGCTGACGCTCCCCCTCGCCCTCGCCGGCGACGACCTGATCGGTCAGGCCCGCACGGGCATGGGCAAGACGTTCGGTTTCGGCGTCCCGCTGCTCCACCGCATCTCCAGTGGCACCACCGGGACGGCCGCACTCGACGGCACTCCCCGCGCGCTGGTCATCGTCCCCACCCGCGAGCTGTGCATCCAGGTCACCAAGGACCTCGAGGGCGCAGCGAAGTATCTGAAGGGCGAGAAGAACAAGCTCGAGGTCCTCGCCATCTACGGTGGCCGCCCGTACGAGACGCAGATCGCGACGCTCCAGAAGGGCGCCGACGTCGTCGTGGGCACCCCGGGTCGTCTGCTCGACCTCGCCAACCAGGGTCATCTGATCCTGGGCAAGGTCGAGGTCCTCGTTCTCGACGAGGCCGACGAGATGCTCGACCTGGGCTTCCTGCCCGACATCGAGCGCATCCTCGGAATGGTGCCGGACAAGCGCCAGACGATGCTGTTCTCGGCGACCATGCCGGGTCCGATCATCACGCTCGCCCGCACGTTCCTCACCCAGCCGACGCACATCCGCGCCGAGCAGGCCGACGACTCGGCGGTGCACGACCGGACCAGCCAGCACATCTACCGGGCGCACGCGCTCGACAAGGCGGAGATGGTGGCCCGCGTGCTGCAGGCCGACGGCCGCGGCGCGACGATGATCTTCACCCGCACCAAGCGCACCGCCCAGAAGGTCGCCGACGATCTCGCCGAGCGGGGTTTCTCCGTCGGCTCCGTCCACGGCGACCTCAATCAGTTTGCTCGCGAGAAGGCGCTGAAGGCGTTCCGCACGGGCAAGATCGACGTGCTGGTCGCAACGGACGTCGCGGCCCGCGGCATCGATATCGACGATGTCACCCACGTCATCAACTACCAGTGCCCCGAGGACGAGAAGACGTACGTCCACCGGATCGGCCGCACCGGGCGGGCGGGCCGCACCGGCATCGCCGTGACGCTGGTGGACTGGGACGACATCCCCCGCTGGCAGCTCATCGACAAGGCTCTCGGCCTCGGCATCCCCGATCCGGCGGAGACGTACTCCAGCTCCCCGCACCTGTTCGAGGAGCTGTCGATCCCGGCCGGCGCGACCGGCACGATCAAGCGCCCCCGGGTGGAGAAGCCCGAGAAGGTCGCATCCGAGCGGAGCGAGAACACGGGCGCCGAGCGGAGCGAGAGCTCCGATATCGAGCAGGGCGAGAAGGCCGAGCGCACGGAGCGTCCGGCACGCACCCGCACCCGCCGCCGCACCCGTGGTGGCCGCCCCGCGGACTCCGTGGGCCCCAAGTCCGTGTCGCCGGAGCCGACGGCACCCGAATCCGCCGCTTCGAGCGGGGACACCGACGGCGAGGGTGCCTCCAAGCCCCGCCGGCGTCGTCGCCGCCGGACCACGAAGGTCGGCGCCGCCGCGACGAACGCGGAGTAAACAACCACCGTGCTCGCACCTGAGCGGCGCTCGCGCGCCGATCTCGTCGTCGCTGCCGGAATCGCCGTCGCGGTCGTGGTCGCCCTCACCGTGGTGTGGTTCCGTAGCGATGCCCGGGGCACCACCTCGGTCACCGCCGCCGAGCCGCCGCCTGCGCTCGTCACGGCCCTGACGGTTCCTGAGACGCTGAGCCCGATCTGGGACTCCGCCAGTTCCGCCACCTCCGCGCCCCTCGTCGTCGCTGGTGCGGTCGTCACCGCCGACGGTGGGGACGTCGTGGGACGGGACCGGATGTCGGGTACCGAGCTGTGGCGGTACGAGCGCGATCTCGACCTGTGCGGTGTGACGGCGTCGTGGGAGAAGGTCGTGGCCGTCTACCGCGACGACCGCGGCTGCTCCCAGGCCACCGAACTCGACGGCGGTACCGGTGAGCGTCTGGCCCAGCGGAGCAGCGACGCCGATTCCGAGGTGACGCTGAAGGCCGACGGTACGTATGTGGCATCTCTCGGCGACCGCCGGCTGGAATTGTGGCGCTCCGACCTCGTCCGCACCGTCGAGTACGGCCGGGTGGACGCGCCCGTGAACCCCAGGAGGCAGCCACGCAGCGGATGCACGCTGATCGACGTCGGTTCGAGTAGCAGCAGGCTGTCCGTTCTCGAGCGCTGTCCCGGCGAGGTAGCCGATCGTCTGACGGTCATGAACCCGTCGCCGAAGGACAATCAGGAACCCGAGGAGTACGGGTCGAGCGTCCTGGCGGGGGTGGATGCCGGCGTCGAGGGCGCTCGCATCCTCGGGGTGTCCGGCGAGACCACGGCCGTCTACCTCCCCGCCGGCCCGTCGTACGGACCGCGGATCGGCCTGTTCGACGGCACCGGCAACGCCGTGTCCGAATACGCGCTCACCGCCCGGGTCGGCCCGGACCCCGTCACGTCGACAGGCAGTTCGGCGGTCACCTGGTGGACCGGTTCGGACGTGGTGTCACTCGGCGCCTCCGATCTCGTACCGCGCTGGATCTTCCCGGGCGCTCTCGGCCCGGGAGCGGTGATGGCCGGAAACCTGCTGGTTCCGGTGGAATCCGGCATCGCCGTGCTCGACTTGTCGACCGGCGCGTTGCTTCGCACGATCCCGGTTGCGCGTGACGCCGCGGCGGGGCCGATCCTCACGACGGTGGCCGGCGACGTCGTCCTCGAACAGCGCGGCGATGCTGTCGTGGCGCTGCGCTGAGATCGCCCGTCACGCCGGTTCGGCGAACACCACGAGATAGCCGTCGAGGTCGCGGATCCAGATCTCGCGATGTCCCGCATTGGGATTGACGTGCACGTCCGTGACCACGTCGGCACCCGCCTCCCGCACCCTCGCAACGGTGCCGTCGAAGTCGGGGGTCTCGAACCAGATCGCCACCCCGTTTCCCCGCGGGAGCGAAGGATCGCCGAGGGGGCCGTGGTGGTGGCCCTCGTCGAGCCGGTGCAGTTGCAGGATCATGTGCCCGTCGACGAGGAGTTGCTCGTAGTCCCGTCCACCGTGGCCGCTGCGCGCGTCCAGGACCTTCCGGTACCACTCGCCTGCGCGTTCGACGTCGTCGACGGCGAGAAGCGGCTGAGCCCGCATCGTCAGAGTGTTGTTTCGAGGCGTGTCCGAGACTGTCATGGCCTCGACGTTAGCGCCGCGCACTCCCCCGCACTTGGACGAATGAGCATGCCGTCAACGGAAAGTGGCGCGGTACGCGGACGGTGAGACGCCGACCGTGCGCGAGAGGTGTTGTCGCAGCGACGTCGCGGTGCCGAATCCCGCGGCCGCCGCCACGTCGTCCACCGGCAGGTCGGTGTTCTCGAGCAGTTCGCGGGCGCGGATGATCCGCTGTTCGAGAACCCACTGCGTCGGCGACATCCCCGTCTCGGCCCGGAATCGCCGGGTGAACGTGCGCACGCTCATCGACTCCCACGCGGCCAGCTCCCGCAGCGACAGCGGTTGATCGAGATGCAACAGCGCCCGCGCCCGCGCTCGCGCCGTGGACGCACCGTCGGCGTCCGGGACGGGCTCGGTGATGAACTGCGCCTGACCACCGCTGCGATGAGGCGGCACGACCGTTCCCCGCGCCACCTCGTTGGCCACCGACGCACCGTGGTCGAGACGAATCATGTACAGGCACAGATCGATTCCGGACGCGACGCCGGCGGCGGTGAGCACGCCGCCGTCGTGCGTGTAGAGCACGCCGGGGTCCAGGTGCACGTCCGGGTAACGCCGCCGGAACGCGTCCGCCGACTTCCAGTGCGTCGTGGCACGCCGGTTCTCGAGAAGCCCTGCCGCGGCGAGGACGAACGAGCCCGTGCAGATCGATGCCACCCGCGTGCCCGGGCGAATGTGCGCGAGGGCGTCCGCGAGGTGGCGGGGCAGGCGCCCGTCCTCCGGCGGGTCGTAGTCCTGATCGGACGCCGGGATCACGACGGTGTCGGCCGTGCCGAGAAGTGCCGGGCCGTGCTCGACGGTGATCGTCACGTCGGTGTCGGTACGGACGGCGCCGGGTGTGAGGGTGCACGTGAGGACCTCGTACAGCGGTTCGCCCTCCCGCGATCGCGCCTCACCGAACAATCGGTGGACGATTCCGAACTCGATCGGGAGCAGACCGTCGCGCACGAACACGACCACGCGATGGCGACGCACGGTCCGCTTACCTCTCGAATCGGACATGGCCCGATTATTTCACATATCGTCCCACCGGCCACTGTCGCGGCCACCGCCGCGCGTCCATGATCGGAGAGGTCAGGACGACCGAGCGGAAGGCGAACCATGAAGATCCTGTGGGTATCGGCACATCCCGAACCGAAGTCCCTGAACGCGGCACTCCGCAGCGACGCCCTCTCGGCACTGCGCGGCGCCGACCACGACATCCGGACCTCGGACCTGTACGCGATGCGATGGAACCCGGTGGTGACGGCAGACGATTTCGGACACGACCCCCACCACCGCCTCCTCGTCGGCGCGCGGTCGGGTCAGGCCCTGACCGAGGGCACCCTGGCCCCCGACATCCGCGCCGAGCAGCGCAAACTCGCGTGGGCCGACGCGGTGATCGTGCAGTTCCCGCTGTGGTGGTACGGCATGCCCGCGATCCTCAAGGGCTGGTTCGACCGGGTCTTCGTCGAGGGGTACGGCTACGGACTGCGCCGCGAGGACGGCTCCACCCGGCGGTACGGCGACGGAACCCTGGCCGGCAAGCGGGCGATGACGGTCGTCAGTTTCGGCGGCAGCGCCGACAGCGCGGGCGCACGTGGGATCAACGGCCAGATGGACGAACTCCTGTTCCCGATCCACCACGGAATCTTCTGGTACACGGGGATGTCCGTACTGCCCCCGGTCCTGATCGACAGCGCGGACCGGTTGCCCGCCGAGCACTACCCGGGTGTCGCGGCCCGGTTGATCGATCGCCTGTCCGGCCTGTTCACCGACGCGCCGTTGCCTTTCCGCTCCCAGAACGGCGGCGACTACGACGCCCGGTTCGTGCTGCACGAGGACCGGGCGCCCGGCGTCACGGGACTGCGCGCCCACTACGCCGACGCGGAGTCCGGCACGCGTGAATCGGAGTCCGAAGTCCGCACCACCGCGATCTGTAACGTGTTCTAATTCACGGCATGGCAACCTACGTGATCACCGGCGCCGCCTCGGGCATCGGGGCGGCGAGCCGCCGCACGCTCGAGTCCGGCGGTCATACCGTCATCGGAGTCGACCTCGCACACACCGACGTGACCGCCGACCTGTCGACCCCCGGCGGACGAACCGCGGCGGCCGACGCCGTGTCCGAGGCAAGCGGCGGAGTCGTGGACGGTCTCGTCTGTTGCGCAGGACTCGGCTCGCTGTCGCACGTCCCGGGCGGCAGGCTCGTCGCGGTCAACTACTTCGGGGCCGTGGAACTCGTGACGGCCCTGAAGCCCGCCCTCGAGCGCGCGGACGGCGCCTCGGTGGTGGTGATCTCGTCGAGCAGCACCACCACACAGCCGGGGATTCCCGAGAATCTGGTGACCGCGTGCCTCGACGGCGACGAGGCGGAGGCGGTGCGCATCGGCGACCAGGTGACCGCCATCCCGGCATACCCCGCGTCCAAGCTCGCATTGGCCTGGTGGATTCGGCGCGAAGCGGTACGGCCCGAGTGGATCGGCAACGGCATACGACTCAACGCGATCGCGCCGGGCATGATCGACACACCGATGACCAGCGGGGACGACCTCGACCCCGAACTGGCGAAGGCGCTGGACTTCTATCCGGTGCCGCTGGGCAGGCGCGGACGCCCGGACGAGATCGCCGCGCTCGTCGAGTTCCTGCTCGGACCGGGGTCGACACTGTTCTGCGGCAGCATCGTCTTCGCCGACGGGGGCACGGACGCCCAGTTACGCCAACAGGATTGGCCTGCCGCGTGGAATCCGACGCCGGAAGAACTTACTCGGCACTTCCAGGCGAAAACGTAGCCAGCTCGGATCCCGCCCAGTGCTTGGCGAGGTTCTCGGCCAGGTCCCGGTACGCCTGGGCACCCTTGTTCTTGCGCCCCGCCAGCACCGTGGCACCCGACGCCGTCGCCTCCGCGAATCGCACCGTCCGCGGGATCGGCGGCGCGAGGACCGGCAGGTTGTAGCGGTCGGACACGTCGGAGAGCACGTCCCGGCTGTGCGTCGTGCGGGCGTCGTACAGCGTCGGCAGCGCTCCGAGCAGCACCAGGTCGGGGTTGGTGATCTGCTGCACCTCGGTGACCGTCCGCAGCAACTGCCCCACACCGCGGTGGGCGAGCGTCTCGCACTGCAACGGCACCAGTACCGACTGCGCCGCCGTGAGCCCGTTGAGCGTGAGCACACCGAGCGACGGCGGGCAGTCGAGGATGATCGTGTCGTAGTCGTCCAGCAACGGCGCCAGAGCGCGCTTGAGGGCGAACTCACGACCGGGACGCATGAGCAGCAACGCTTCCGCGCCCGCGAGGTCGATCGTCGCGGGCAGAAGGGCGACACCGTCCTCGGTGTCGATCACGGCCTCCTGCGCCGCCAGATCACCCGTCAGCACCTCGTGGACGGAGGCGTCCAGGCGGTCCGGGTTGTGCCCGAGGGAGAACGTCAGACATCCCTGCGGGTCGAGATCCACCACCAGGACCTTCTGGCCCAGCCCGACGAGGGCTGCGCCGAGAGAAGCGACCGTGGTGGTCTTCGCGACCCCACCCTTCTGATTTGCCACTGCTAGAACCGTTGTCACGGCTCGATCCTTACCTACTTCGTCCCCGGAGGCGAGCCATACACGCAGATTGACTGACATGATGGATGGATGCCACCCAGTGATTCGCCGCGCGGCCGTCGGATCGTCCTCCTCCGACACGGCGAAACGGAATGGGCCCGTTGGGGTAAACACACCGGTCGGACCGACGTCCACCTCACCGAACTGGGTGAAGCCCAGGCGCGGCGGGTGGGTCCGGCGATGGACGCCCTCGAACTGCGCGACCCCCTCGTCATCGTCAGCCCGCGGCAACGCGCCCGGGAGACGGCGGAGCTGGCGGGATTGAAGATCCAGCGCACCTGGGACGCGCTCGCCGAATGGGATTACGGGATCTACGAGGGCATGACGACCCCCGAGATCAGGCAGCAGGTGCCGGACTGGACCGTGTGGACGCACCCGTGCCCTCGCGGCGAACAGGCCGAGCAGGTGCACACCCGGTGCGACCTCGTACTGTCTGTCGCTCATTCGCAACTCGTCGACCGTGACGTGATCCTCGTCGGGCACGGTCACTTCTCGCGCGGGCTCATCGCCCGCTGGGCGGAGCTTCCCATCAGTGAGGGGCGCCGGTTCGCGATGTCGCCGGGCGCGTACTCCGTCCTCGGCTTCGAGCACGGGGCGCAACAGGTGGTCAGCCACAACGTGACAAGCGAGGAAGGTGCCCGATGATCAGACGCGCAGTACCCGAGGACGTCTCCGCGATCACCGCCATGATCTACGAACTCGCCGAACACCAGCGGGCCCGTGACGAGTGCACCGTCACCGCCGACCAGATCGACGACGCCCTGTTCGGTCCGCAGCCGTCGACCTTCGCCCACGTCGCGACGAACGACGACGACCGGGTCGTCGGGATCGCGGTGTGGTTCCGGAACTTCTCCACCTGGGACGGAACGCACGGCATCTACCTCGAGGACCTGTTCGTCAGCCCGTCGGAGCGCGGTTCCGGGCACGGCAAGGCCCTGCTCGCCACACTCGCGAAGGAGTGCGTCGACAACGGCTACACGCGACTGTCGTGGTCGGTGGTCAACTGGAACAAGCCGTCGATCGCGTTCTACGAGTCGCTGGACGCGCACCCGCAGGACGAATGGACCACGTACCGGCTGACCGGGGATCCGCTCGGCCGCCTCGCGTCCGAGGTGAGCTAGCGGTCCGATGGGTTGTCGGCGTCGGCCTCCTGGCCGTACTCGGCAGCCATCCACTTCGACGTGGGACTGCTGAACAGGCACCCGAGGGCCGCCACGACGACGACGCCGAGCAGCACACCGAAGAACGGCTGGTGCGAATCGGTGAGCAGCGACCACGCCACCGGGAGCAGGAGAAGTTGGGCGACGATCGCGATCGCCCGCCCCCAGCGCCGGCCGAAGATCAGCGCGAGCCCGGCGGCGAGCACGGCGCCCCCGAGAATCGCGAACCAGGCCGCGGTGCCGTATCCGCTGCTGACGCTCTGGTCGTGCCCGAGCAGTCCCCGGATGACCAGCACCACGGCGACACCGACCGCCACCGCGCCCTCGAGCGACACCAGGGCGCCCGCCGCGCGGACCGTGGTGGGCGTGGACTTGCTGAGAGACGGCTTCGGCACGTCGGCCAGCCTAGAACACCCCGTCGCCGGCGGCCTCGGATGGTGACACGTCCCGCCCCCGCTAGGCTTGGGCCCCGTGCGCGCGCTGCTGATCGTCAACCCCAATGCCACATCGACGACTCCGGCCGGGCGTGATCTCCTCGCCCACGCGCTGTCGAGCCGGGTGCGGTTGACGGTCGCGCACACGACACACCGCGGTCACGCCGCCGAACTTGCGCAGCAGGCCTGTGTGGACGGGATGGGCCTGATCATCGTCCACGGCGGAGACGGCACCGTGAACGAGGTGGTCAACGGACTGCTCGGCACCCCGGTACCGAAGTCGATGAGCGCGGTGACGGTGGGGCCGATTCCCCCGATCGCCGTCGTCCCCGGTGGGTCGGCGAACGTGTTCGCCCGCTCGCTCGGCATCGCGCCCGACCCGGTGGACGCCACCAACCAGCTCATCGATCTCCTCGCCCGCAGGCAGCGGCGCCGGATCGGGCTCGCGCACTGCGACAACCGCTGGTTCACGTTCAACGCCGGTCTCGGCTGGGACGCCCAGGTGTGTGAGGCGGTCGACATGCACCGCAAGAACGGGCGGCCGGCCACACCGGCGCAGTATGTCCGCGCGGCGGTGCGGGTGTTCTTCCGGTCGAAATACGCGGAGCCGACGCTCACCGTCGAGGTTCCCGATCACGATCCGGTCGAGGGCGTTCACTACGCATTCGTGTCGAACGCGAGTCCCTGGACGTATCTGAACAAGCGGGAAGTGCACACGAATCCCGACACCACCTACGACACCGGCCTCGGCGTCTTCGCGATGCGGTCCACCGCGATCCTCACCACGCTGCGGGTGGCCCGCCAGCTGCTGACCCCCGGAACCCGTCCGAAGGCGAAGAAGCTGGTCCGGGTCGACGACGTGCCGTCCGTGCGGATCTCCGCGTCGGAACCCATCGGACTGCAGATGGACGGCGACTACATCGGACTGCGCAAAGTCGTCGAGTTCGTGTCGGTGCCCGAGGCGCTGGATGTGGTCGCGCCGGCGCGACCCTGAGCAATTCTCGAGAATCGCCGTTTTCACCTAGCGGGAAGTGCCTGCACCGGGTACAAAGGACGGCGCACCTCGAAGGGCAGCCTAAGTACGTGAGCTCCCCCACGGTGCGGCGGTTTTCTATTGACATCCCGCCAGTTCGTGAAAGCATTCACAAGCAACAGTGCGGAAACATTCTCTACGCACACATGAACTCATGAAGACGAAACGGTGCATTTAGCACCCAGTTAAGGAGCAGAAGGATGGACTGGCGCCACAAGGCAATCTGTCGCGACGAAGACCCCGAGTTGTTCTTCCCTGTGGGCAACAGCGGTCCGGCTCTCGCGCAGATTGCTGATGCCAAGGTTGTCTGCAACCGCTGCCCGGTGACCGCCGAATGCCTCTCGTGGGCACTCGAGTCGGGCCAGGACGCCGGTGTGTGGGGCGGCATGAGCGAAGACGAGCGACGCGCACTCAAGCGCCGCAACGCTCGGACGCGTGCCCGCACCACCGTCTGATACTTCAGAAGGAGACGGGCCCGGCACCACATGGTGCCGGGCCTTTTGCTTGCCCCCCGATCAGTACCGCGGCCCACGACGGCCCAGCGGTACGCGTAACACGGCATCCGTTCCACCCTCCGGCCCGGGATGCAGCCCGAGGGAGCCGTTCAGCTCGGCGGCCACCAGAGTCCGGACGATCTGCAGACCGAGACGGTCGGACCGCTCGAGGCTGAAACCGGGCGGCAATCCCCTGCCGTCGTCGTGGATCACGACGTCCAGCCACCGCGCAGAACGCTCGGCCCTCATGGTGACCGTGCCCGGAGCGCCGGGTTCGAAGGCGTGCTCGATCGCGTTCTGCACGAGTTCGGTCAGCACCATCACCAGCGGCGTGGCCCGCTCCGCGGAGAACACCCCGAAGCTGCCCTCCCGGCGGACCTTGATCGGCGTACTCACCGTCGCCACGTCGGACAGGATCGGCACCAGACGGTCGACGACCTCGTCGAGGTTCACTTCCTCGTCCACCGACATCGACAACGTGTCGTGCACGAGGGCTATCGACGTGACGCGGCGCACCGATTCGCTCAGCGCCTGCCGGGCTTCCTCGTTGTTGGTGCGGCGGGCCTGCAGTCGCAGGAGCGCCGCCACGGTCTGCAGATTGTTCTTCACCCGGTGATGGATCTCGCGGATCGTCGCGTCCTTGCTGAGCAGCGCGCGATCCCGCCTCTTCACCTCGGTGACGTCCCGCACGACGACGGCGGCGCCGACGCGCTTCCCGCCGGGTTTGAGGACCAGCGCCCGGAGCAGGACGGTCGCTCCCCTGGCCTCGATCTCCATGCGGCGGCCCGGCTTGTCGGCGATGGTGTCGCGGATGTACCCGGCGACCTCCTGCGACTCGAACGGATCCGTCACGAGCGACCGCGTGGTGGCGGCCAGGTTCTGGCCGATCAGGTCCGAGCTGAGACCCATCCGGTGATAGGCCGACAGCGCATTGGGACTCGCGTAGACCACGCTGCCGTCGGTGTCGAGGCGGATGAAGCCGTCGCCGGCGCGGGGACTCGAGTTGGTGTCCGACCGGGCCTCCCGGATCGGGAAGGTGCCGTCGCTGATCATCTGGCACAGATCATCGGCGCAGTCGAGATACGCGACCTCGAGCGGGCTCTGCGCCCGCTGGTGCGACAGGTTGGTGTCCCGGCTCAGGACCGCGATCACTTCGCCGTTCCACCGCACCGGGACCGCTTCCCCGCGCGGCGGCAGACCGGCGTGCCCGCCGCCGTCCTCGGGGCGCACGACGCGGCCCTCGAGCAGCGCCTGCAGCACCTGAGGGTGTTCCGACTCCGACACGACCGTCCCGACGACATCCTCCGGGAAGGCGGTCGACGCGGTGGTGGGCCTGCAGTGCGCGACGCAGATCACGGTGCCGGTCGAGTTGGTGGCCGCGGAATCCGTTCCGACCCAGAGCAGAACGTCCGCGAAGGAGAGGTCGGCGAGCAACTGCCACTCACCGACGACTCGCTGGAGGTGATCGACGGCCTCGCCGGGCAGGTCGGTGTGTTCGGCGAGCAGGTCACTCAGTGTGGACATCGTCGGTGGGTGTCAGCTCAGGAGATCACTGCGATCAGGTCGCCCTGCTGGATCACGTCGCCGACCTTGACGTCCACGGAGGTGACCGTGCCGGGCTCTTCGGCGATGACGGGGATCTCCATCTTCATCGACTCGAGGATGACGAGGGTGTCGCCCTCCTTCACCTCGTCACCCGCGCTCACCACAACCTGATACACCGTCGAAACCATTTCGGCGCGCACGTCTTCTGCCATTGTGATCCTTCACTCCCGGGTGTCGAGAAAGCCCTGTTGCAAGGACACCCAACCACACGTGGAAGACTGTGGTGAAAAGAAGGGAGATCTACTCATGGGTAAGCGTGGTCGTAAGAAGCGCAGTCGCAAGGGCAACGCCGCAAACCACGGCAAGCGTCCCAACGCCTGACGCGCCGTAGAACGCACCAGGGGCCGGAAAGCAGCGATGCTTTCCGGCCCCTGATTGCTGTTCTGACGAGTTATGCGTCGGGTTCGGTATTCGTAATGAGGATCGTCCGCCGCAACTCGATGGAGAGCCTCTGACGGAGGCTTTCCGGTGCGTGCTCCCCGCCGCACTTTCGGTTCACGAGGGACTTCACCTTCTCCTCGATGCCGTACGCCTCGAGGCACGACCCACACTCGTCGAGGTGCCTCTGCAGCCGCGCCCGCGACGCCTCATCGCATTCACGGTCCAGCATCAGCCAGACGTCCGCGATGACGGCGGAGCAGTCGAGCTGCTCGAATTCGTCCTGCTCGCTCACCGAGAAACCTCCTGCTCCGCGCTCACTGCACTGTCGCCGGGCACGTCGTCGGTGCCCCCACGGTTGAATCCACGTTCGCGTGCGACGTCGGCGAGCAGACCTCGGAGCTGCTTGCGCCCACGGTGCAGTCGCGACATCACGGTCCCGATCGGGGTGCCCATGATCTCGGCGATCTCCTTGTAGGGGAACCCCTCGACGTCGGCGTAGTAGACGGCCATCCGGAACTCCTCCGGCAGGGCCTGGAGTGCTTCCTTGATGTCGTCGTCGGGCAACGCGTCCAGAGCCTCGACCTCGGCGGACCGCAGACCGGTCGACGAATGTTCCGCCGTCGCCGCCAGCTGCCAGTCGGTGATCTCGTCGGTGGGGTACTGCGCGGGCTGGCGCTGCTTCTTGCGGTACGAGTTGATGTACGTGTTCGTGAGAATCCGGTACAGCCACGCCTTGAGGTTGGTGCCCTCGCGGAACGAACGGAACGCCGTGTAGGCCTTCACGTACGTCTCCTGCACGAGGTCCTCGGCGTCCGCCGGGTTTCTGGTCATCCTCAGAGCAGCGCCGTACAGCTGATCCAGAAGTGGGAGCGCGTCCCTTTCGAAACGCGCGATCAACTCGTCCTGTGGCTCGGCCTGGTCTGCCGTCGGACGGTCATGTTCCTGCACGCTGATCCCTTCGGTCGCCGTGGGCGTCAACGTTACCGCCAACTGCAGACGCGACGTGGGCTCCATCACCGAGGACATCACGATACGGACCACTCCCTTCGATGCACTGTTGTTCTGCAGGTACCAACACACCTCTCGTCCGGTGTGTTCCCGACCGCGTGGCAGAGTGTCTGTCCATGGCCGGAACTGCCACTCCCGCGACGAAGCTGCTCGTGAAACACCGCGTCGACCACACCGTGCACTGCTACGCGCACGATGCGCGGGCGGAGTCGTACGGTTCGGAGGCCGTCGACGCCCTGGGCGAGACGGTCGGCGTCACCGCCCATCAGGTGTTCAAGACGCTGGTGATCAAACTCGACACCGGCAAGCTGGCTGTGGCGGTCGTGCCGGTGCCGGAGAAATTGTCGCTGAAGGCGGCGGCCGCGGCGCTGGGCGCGGGCAAGGCCGTGATGGCGGACCGTACCGAGGCGGAGCGCTCCACCGGGTACGTCTTCGGGGGCATCTCACCGCTCGGACAGCGCAAGGCACTCCCGACGGTCGTCGACGCGTCGGCGCTCGACTGGGACCGGGTGCTGTGCAGCGCCGGCAGGCGCGGACTCGAGATCGAACTCGCCCCCGCCGACCTGGTGCGGCTCAGCGGAGCCGTCACCGCTGCGGTCACAGCAGGCTGATCTGCTCCCCCACCTGCGCCTCGTCACGACCGGTTGCATCGGGGTCGAGGAGTTCCGGTCCGTTGTTCTTCACGCTGTTGACCAGCGTGGACACCCGCCGGACGGTGATGTCGGCGATGGCGTCGGGTGACACCTCGAGCAGATCCGTCGACGCGGGATGCTCGGGATCGAGCCACGCGGACCAGCGCTCGCGGGGCATCACCAGCGGCATCCGGTCGTGCACGTTCTCGAGCTGGGCGGCTGAGTCGACCGTGATGATGCTGCAGCTCAGGACCGGGGGCGACTCCGCGACCGCAGGATCGTGCCAGACCGACCACAGTCCGGCCATGTACAGGCGCGAGCCGTCCTCCGGCGACATGTAGTACGGAATCTTCTTCATCTTCTTCGCCTTACCTGACTTCTTCCCGGCGGCCGCCGCATCGACCTCGGTCTGCCACTCGTACCAGCCGTCCATCGGAACGAGGCAGCGCTTGTATGCGAACGCGTTCCGGAAGGCCGGTTTGTTGTCGACCGAATCCGCTCGCGCGTTGAACAGCACCGGCCCTTTGCCGAGCTCCTTCGTCCACGACGGCACGAGCCCCCACCGCATCCGCCGGATCCGCCGGGCGTCGTGGCGATCGACCACTGTCAGGACCTGCGTGGTGGGCGCCACGTTGAAGTCGGGCGGACTCTCCTCCTCGCCCGCCTCGTTGATCGCATCGAGGTCGGCCGCGAGTGTCGCCGGATTCGCAGTGGTCGCATACCTGCCGCACATGCCCACCAGAGTGGCACGAACCACCGACACCCGCGACACGCCGCCCAGCCCGCCCGGCGACCCGCCCGATAGGCGAAGATGGAGACCGTGAGCCTGAGCCTGTGGAACGCCCCCCGTGCCGAAGCGCCCGTCGTCGCGACGGTCGCCCTTCCCGGATCGAAGTCGATCACCAATCGCGCGCTGATCCTCGCCGCACTCGCGGACGGTCCGTCCACCCTCACCGGGGCACTGCGCAGCCGGGACACCGACCTCATGATCGATGCCCTCCGCACGCTCGGCATCAGCATCGAGACGGTCGATGCCGACACGACGCTGCGGGTCACCCCCGCACAGCTCCAGGGTGGTGCGGTCGACTGCGGCCTGGCCGGGACCGTCATGCGGTTCCTTCCTCCGGTCGCGGCGCTCGCGAGCGGAACGGTTCACTTCGACGGGGACGAGCAGGCGCGGACCCGGCCCCTCGACACGATCCTCGACGCGCTGCGCGGTCTCGGCGCGGACATCGACGGCGACTCCCTCCCGTTCACGGTCCGCGGTGCGGGCTCGCTGCGCGGTGGGCGGGTCACCATCGACGCGTCCGGCTCGTCACAGTTCGTCTCCGGGCTGCTGCTGTCGGCGGCCGCGTTCGACGAGGGCGTCACCGTGCATCACGACGGCAAGACGGTCCCGTCCATGCCGCACATCGACATGACGGTCGAGATGCTGCGCAAGTCGGGCGTCGAGGTCACGACCCCGGCGACGGGCGGGGAGGCCGACACGTGGCGGGTGAGCCCCGGCGTCGTCCGGGCCGTCGACCGGGCGATCGAACCCGACCTGTCCAATGCCACCGCCTTCCTGGCCGCCGCCGCCGTCACCGGCGGCGAGGTGACCGTTCCCCTGTGGCCGAGCAGGACGACGCAACCCGGCGACGCGATCCGGGAGATCCTCCTGGCGATGGGCGCGGACGTCCGGCTGGACGGCGCGGACCTCACCGTCCGCGGTCCGCAGCAGCTGACCGGCATCGACATCGACTTGCACGACGTGGGCGAACTCACCCCGACCGTCGCGGCGCTCGCCGCACTCGCGGACGGTCCGTCGCACCTGCGGGGCATCGCGCACCTGCGCGGCCACGAGACCGACCGGCTGGCCGCACTCGCACACGAGATCAACTCGCTGGGCGGAAACGTCACCGAGACCGAGGACGGCCTCACGATCGTCCCGGCAGCCCTGCACGGTGGAACGTGGCGCTCCTACGCCGACCATCGGATGGCGACCGCGGGCGCCATCGTCGGACTGCGGGTCGACGGCATCCAGATCGAGGACGTCGGCACCACCGCCAAGACCCTGCCCGGCTTCGAGAACCTGTGGGCCACAATGCTGTCCGCAGCCGCGGGCACCGAGCGGAAGGCGAGCTTCTGAGTCGCAGGCAGTACGACGAGTCCGACGTCCGGGTGCGCCCGGGCCGAGGAACGCGCCCGCGCACGAAGACCCGGCCGGAGCACCTCGCCGCGGAGTCGGCGATGGTCGTCTCGGTCGACCGCGGCCGGTGGGGTTGCGTGCTGGGCGGCGACCCCGAGCGTCCCCTCGTCACCATGCGCGCCCGGGAACTGGGTCGCACGCCCATCGTGGTGGGCGACGAGGTGAGCGTCGTCGGTGACCTGTCCGGCAAGCCCGACACCCTGGCGCGGATCGTGCGGGTCGCCGAACGCTCCACGGTGCTGCGACGCACCGCCGACGACACCGATCCGTACGAGCGGATCGTCGTGGCCAACGCCCAGCAGCTGCTGATCGTCGTGGCGCTCGCGGACCCGCCGCCACGGACGGGATTCGTCGAACGTGCGCTCGTCGCCGCGTACGCGGGCGGGTTGAGTCCCATCGTGTGCCTGACGAAGAGCGATCTCGAGCCGCCCGAGGAGTTCGCGAGCGCGTTCGCCGACCTCGACGTTCCCGTCGTGGTGGCCGGTCGCGACGATCCGGTCGACGAGGTGCTGTCGATGCTGTCGGGCCGGCTCACCGCGCTGATCGGCCATTCGGGGGTCGGGAAGTCGACTCTCGTCAACCGCCTAGTGCCCGACGCCGATCGGGCCGTGGGCGTGGTCTCGGGCGTCGGCAAGGGCAGGCACACGTCCACGCAATCGGTCGCACTGCCGCTTCCGACGGGCGGCTGGGCGATCGACACTCCCGGCATCCGGTCGTTCGGACTGGCCCACATCTCCCCGGAGAACGTGGTGGCCGCGTTTTCCGATCTGGCCGCGGCCATCGAGGACTGCCCGAGAGGGTGTACCCACCTCGGCCCGCCCGCGGACCCGGAATGCGCGCTCGACCAGCTGGAGGGCAAGGCCGCCAAACGCGTCGACGCGGTCCGTCACCTCCTCACGGCCATCGCGTCCAACGAAGCCTGGTGAGGGACGAACCGCGTCTGTAGCGGAACTTTCCAGCGGAACTTTCTAGCGGGACAGCAGCGCGCGGAGACCGCGGCGCTTGCGGGTGCGCTTGATCGCGGTACTCAGCCCCTGACGGCGGCCGGTCACGGGATCAATTGTCGCCGTGGTGTTTCCACCGAACTTGCGCTCCGATGCCGTCTCCGGTGCGTCGTCCGCGGTCGCCTTGAGATACTTGTTCGGCAGCGACAGCTTGGCGATGGTGCGCCACGACTTCCCGTACTGCACGAGGAAGGGCCCGGTCGTGTACGGCAGGTCGTACTTGTCGCACAGTTCCCGCACCCGCACAGCGATCTCCGCGTAGCGGTTGCTCGGCAGGTCGGGGAACAGGTGGTGCTCGATCTGGTAGCTGAGGTTGCCGGACATGAAGTCCATCAGCTTGCCGCCCTCGATGTTCGCGCTACCGAGCATCTGCCGCAGGTACCACTGGGGCTGCGTTTCCTTGTCGATGTCCGCCTTGGTGAACTTCTCGGCGCCGTCCGGGAAGTGCCCGCAGAAGATGATCGCGTTGGTCCACACGTTGCGGATCATGTTCGCGGCGATGTTGGCGGTGAGCGTGCTCTTCCACGCGGGACCCGTGACCGCGGGGTGGATGACGTAGTCCTTGAGGATCTGCTTGCCGACCTTCTCGCCGACCTCGCGGAGCTTGCGCTGGGTCTCCTCGCTCGGCACGCGCCCCTTGGCGACCTTGCCGAGTTCGAGATGCTGCGCCGCGATTCCGTACTCGAAGAACAGCGCGAGCAGCGTGTTGTAGAGGAGATTGCCGGTGTTGAACGGCTTCCACCGCTGGTCGCGCGTGACGCGCAGCAGTCCGTATCCCACGTCGTCGTCCATGCCGAGGACGTTGGTGTACTTGTGGTGAATGTAGTTGTGCGTCTGCTTCCAGTGAGCGGACGGACCCGTCACGTCCCACTCCCACGAGGTGGAGTGGATCTCGGGATCGTTCATCCAGTCCCACTGGCCGTGCATCACGTTGTGGCCGAGTTCCATGTTCTCGATGATCTTCGACAGCGAAAGCATGGCCGTGCCCGCCAGCCAAGCGGGACGCCGCTTGCTCGCGAAGAGAACGGCTCGGCCACCGATTTCGAGGGAACGCTGCAGTCTGATCGTGTTTCGCACGTACCGCGCGTCACGCTCCCCGCGGGACTCTTCGATATCGCGCCGGATCGCATCGAGCTCGCGTCCGAGCGACTCGATGTCGGCTTCGGTGAGATGTGCGTATTCCTTGACGTCTGCAATCGCCATGGGGGACCTCCTCCTGGCTGGGTCGACAGTTCACACCCGTGGGCGCTGACTCGACCTACCGTACCGTAAGTTACGACACCGTAGGTTACCTGAGTGTAGGTGTGAGTGAAATCACCGTCGGCGTCGCGGAATCCTGGCCTCCGCGCGGGCGCGCAACGCCGACAGCAGACCCCGCCGCTGCCCCGTGACGGGATCCGTACGCAACGTCTCGACCATGGCGGCACCCGCATCACGGGCGTCACGGAACTTGCGTTCGGAGGACGTCTCCGGGGCGTCGTCCGCCGTCGCCCGCAGGAACCGGTCGGGCAGCGCGAGTTTGTGGATCGTGCGCAGAGCCAGCAGGTACTGCTTGGCGAGCGAACCCGTGGTGTACGGCAGGTCGTACTTCTCGCACAGCGCCCGGACCTTCACCGCGATCTCCGGGTACCGGTTGCTCGGCAGGTCCGGGAACAGGTGATGCTCGATCTGGTAGCTGAGGTTCCCGCTCATGAAACCCATGACCTTGCCGGAATCGAAATTCGCGCTGCCGAGCATCTGCCGGAGATACCACTCGTGCCGGGTCTCGTTCTCGTATTCGTCCACCGTGAACTTCTCGGCACCGTCCGGGAAGTGCCCGCAGAAGATCACCACATAGGCCCACAGATTCCGCACGAGATTGGCGGTGGCATTGGCCGTGAGCGTCGACTTCCACGCCGGCCCCGCGAGCACCGGGAACAGGAGGAAGTCCTTGCCGACCTGGCGGAAGATCTTGCGACCGAAATCCTTGTTGGCCTGGGAATTGAGCTGCCCCTTCTCCGCGCCCTCGAGCTCGGCGGCGAACGTGAGGTCGTGGAGCGCAATCCCCCACTCGAACGTGGCGGCCAGGACGATGTTGGCGAAGGGCTGCAGCAGATTGATCGGCCGCCACTCCTCGTCGCGGGTCATCCTGAGGATGCCGAACCCCACATCGGAATCCATTCCCACGATGTTGGTGAACGTGTGGTGGGAGTAGTTGTGCGCCCGCTTCCAATGCTCCGAGGGGCCCGTCTGATCCCACTCCCACGACATGGAGTGGATCTCCGGATCGTTCATCCAGTCCCACTGGCCGTGCATCACGTTGTGGCCGAGTTCCATGTTCTCGATGATCTTCGAGAGGGAGAGCATCGCGGTGCCCGCGAGCCACGCCGGGCGGTAGCGGCTTCCGAACAACGCAAGCCGGCCACCGAGCTCCAACAGCCGTTGCGCCCTGATGGCCCGGCGGATGTAGCGGGCGTCGCGAACGCCCCGCGAATCCTCCACGTCGAGCCGGATCGCATCCAACTCACGCCCGAGCGATTCGATGTCCGCTTCGGTCAGATGCGCGAACTCTTTGATGTCGGTGATCGCCACCGTGCTCCTCCGTCTGGTGAGAGTCCGAGAATAGCGGAGTCAGGTGAACAACACGCTCACGCTTACGCGTCGAGCGTGCAGTCCCCTGCCGCCGCGGAGATACAGGTCTGGACTCGGTCACCTTCGGCGTGCTGCTTGCCCGACCTCAGGTCGATGGCATGCCCGGCGAGAATCGGCACGACACAGGTCTGGCAGATACCCATCCGGCAGCCGAACGGCATCAGTGCCCCGACCTTCTCACCGGCCTCGAGGAGAGTGGTCGCACCGTCGATCGACACGGTCTTGTCGGCCTTGGCGAACGTCACGGTCCCGCCCTCGCCGGACGTGTCCGCGCGGGAGACGGCGAACCGCTCGAGGTGCAACTTGTTCTCGATGCCCTCGTCGCGCCACAGCGTCTCGATCTCGTCGAGCATCGGCAGCGGGCCGCAGGCCCACGTCTGCCGTTCACGCCAGTCCGGGCACACCTCGTCGAGCGAGGACAACGCGAACTTGCCCTGACTGCGGGTGAGCTGGATCTTGCACCGGAAGTCGTCGTGCTCCTCGTGGAGCTGGGTGAGCTCGTCGGCGAACATCACGTCGGCGTCGGTGGGCGCCGAGTGGACGTGGAAGACGTCGGGAAGCTGACCGCGCCGGTTCATCGTGCGCAGCATCGCCATCACGGGCGTGATGCCACTGCCCGCGGTGAGGAACAGGATCCGCTCCGGCGGCGGGTCGGGCAGCGCGAAGTTGCCCGTGGGGGTCGCGAGCCGCACGATCGTCCCCGAGGGCACACCGTTGACGAGGTGACTCGACAGGAATCCCTCGGGCATTGCCTTGACGGCGATGGAGATGAGCTTGTCGTCCCAGTTCGGCGGCGAGGTGAGCGAGTACGAGCGCCAGTGCCAGCGTCCGTCGATGTGCAGACCGATCCCGATGTACTGGCCGGGCTCGTAGTCGAAATCGAATCCCCAGCCCGGCTTGATGACGATCGTGGCCGAGTCCGCGGTCTCCGCGCGCACCTCCACGATCTGTCCACGCAGTTCGCGAGCCGACCACAGCGGGTTGGCCAGGTGCAGGTAGTCGTCGGGCAGCAACGGCGTCGTGAGCCGTGCCGCCGCGCCACGCAACCAATTGAGCTTGGACCGCTTGGCGGGCACGACCGCTGCTGCGGGCGCCTCGATCCAATCCTTCAGACCCATCCGACCTCCACCTTTTCCGTCATGACCTACGCTACCGTAGGTTATCAAGTTACGGTACCGTAGGTTACCCCAAGGTAAGAGGACGTACCGGTCAGAGTAGTTCGAGCAGGAACGGAAGCTCCTGAGTGGCGTACCACGCCAGCACATGATCCTCCGCGTCACCGAGAACGAACTCTGCGTCGGGGTCCCCGAGATCCGCCTCGTCGATCGCCGACACGGCCCGCTCGATGTCCGGCTCCGCCTCAGCCAGATCCACGTGCACGGACGCGACCGTGCCGATCGTCACCGGACCGGGCAACCGGACCACGGCGTCGTCGAGGTCCGGCCGCGGCGTCACGTCGTCCACGTCCGCGGCGACCACGGCGCGACGGAACCGAACCCCGTCGCTCCCGCTC
Source organism: Rhodococcus sp. G6(2025) (assembly GCF_058628105.1). Lineage (NCBI taxonomy): Bacteria > Bacillati > Actinomycetota > Actinomycetes > Mycobacteriales > Nocardiaceae > Rhodococcus > Rhodococcus sp. G6(2025). The sequence continues at coordinate 3,011,067 of NZ_CP179750.1, read as the reverse complement.
TCCCCCACCCGGCCCGCGATCAGTCGCAGCGAGGCCCGGGCGGCCTCGGCCATCGCGACCTCGGCCAGTTCCTCGTCGTCGCCCGACGAGTACGCCTCGCGGAGCGTGGGGGTGACGGCGAACGCGGTACGGCTCATCGGATCGAACTCCCGGTCGGTGACGAGCCGCTGGAGGATCTCGATCGTCGCGGGAACGTATACCCTCGTCATGCGGCACCCGTCATTCGCACCGCGGACTTCTCACCGGCTGGCATCCAACAACTCCTCGAGAGATTCGTACAGCAGCGCCGCCACCACGTCCACGTCGGCCATGGCGTCACGGTCTGCATTCAAACCGTAGTAGACGTTGCCGTCGTAGGACGTCAGGCCGATGCTCAAAGTCTGGTTTTTCAGCAGCGGCGACACCGGATACATCTCGAGCATCCGCGCTCCCCCGACGTACAGCGGCAGCTGCGGACCCGGCGCGTTGGTGATCATCAGATTGAACATTCGCTGCGAGAAACTGCTCGCGACACGGGCACTCATCGCGTGCAGCGTGGCCGGCGCGAATCCCGACAAACGCACCAGGGTCTCCGCGGTGACCCGCTGGCTCTGCTTGGCGTGCGCCTCCATCGCATGCGCCACGTGCGACAGCCGCACCACGGCATTCGGTTCCCCGACCGGCAGGTCGATGAGGAACGACGACACCATGCTCCGCGGATCCGCCCACTCGTCGCGGCGTGACGCCTCGTCGTCGGCCTCGGGATCCGTCGCGTACACGGACATCGGGACCATGGCCCGGACCGTGGTCGACTCGGCCACCGGCTCGCCGCGGGAGAGCAGCCAGTACCGCATCGCACCCGACACGACCGCGAGGATGACGTCGTTGACCTCACACCCGTACTGCGCGCGGATCTTCCGGTAGTCACCCAGTTCGGTCTTGACCACCGCGAAGCGCCGATTGCGGGAAATGGTCGCGTTCAGCGGACTCGCCGGCGCCACCTGCGTGGCGGTGCGCACGACGGCGGCCACCTTGCCGACGGCGCGCACTGTCTCGCCGAGCGCAGACGCCATGTCACCCAACGTCATCCGCAGCGCCGCCAGCCCTTCGCCCGGCCGCGCCACCATCTCCGCCAGCGCCCCGGCGATGAGGGTGGACTCACTGGGGGCGGGGCTCGGCATCCACAGTTCCTCGGCCATGGGCCGCCGGGTCTTCGCCGGGTCCAGGATCACCTGGCCGATCTCGAGCGCCGTCTCGCCGTCGACCAGCGAGGAATGGGACTTCGTGAAGATGGCGAAGCGATTGTTCGACAACCCCTCCACCAGGTACATCTCCCACAGCGGTCGCGTGTTGTCGAGCGGCCGCGACGTGAGCCGCGCGACCAGATCGTGCAACTGGGCATCCGATCCCGGCTTCGGCAGCGCCGACCGCCGGACGTGGTACTCGATGTCGAAGTCCTGGTCGTCCACCCACACCGGCCGCGACAGTCCCAGCGCCACCTCCCGCACCTTCTGCCGGTAGCGGGGCACCAGGCTCAGCCGTTCCTCGACGAGGCTCAGTAATTCCTCGTAGGACAACCCGTTTCGCGGCTTGCGGAAGATCGCGAGCGACCCCACGTGCATCGGCGTGCTGCTCGCCTCGAGAAAGTAGAACGACGCGTCCTGCGTAGTCAGTCTCGTCACCATGTCGGCGCCTGTCCCCCTTGCATCCCGTCTCGATCGACCTCGAGAAGTATCGCTATCTCGTCCGCGGTGGCGCCGCCGTCGACGTGGTGGATACCCACCATCCCGACGGCCACCGCACCCCGGACATTGACCGACAGGTCGTCGACGAAGATACAGTCCCCCGGGGCCAGACCGAGCGCGTCGGCCGTCAGCCGGTAGATCCGCGGATCAGGTTTGGCCACACCGACATCCCCGGACAGCACGACCTGATCGACCAGCCGGCCGTCACCGAGTTCCCGCAGCCACTGCGCGCCGGGACCACCGGGATCGTTACTGAGGATCGCGGTCCGCACCCCACGAGTCCGGGCACCGGCGAGGACGGACGACAGGCCGTCCATGTCCGAACCGGGACCCGCGAGAACGCCTCCGAAGTCCAATATCAATCCCCGCACGTCCCCACCCTAGGGTCCGCTCACCGGTTCGGCGACACGACGACGGGATCCGTGCGAGTATGACCGCTACGACGGCCGTCTCATGCCGAAACCGGGGGGTAAGAAATGAGTGAGTCCTACACGTTCCTGTCACGGGTGCCGCGCTTCGAGCCGGCCGCCGGTGACGTTCCCGCACCACCTCTGCCGGGGCGTTCGGCGGTGCCGTCGGGCGGGCGGCACGCGGCCGGGCGCGGCAGGCACCGCTCGTCGCCCCACTCGGGGGCGTCGCCACGCACCGCCGCGACGCGGCCGGGAACGCTGCCTCTTCCGTCGCCGGACGTCCAGCGATTCACCGAGCAGGCGTTCCGGCTGGTCCTCGAAGTGCTGGATCGGCGCCGCAACGTGCGGCAACTGCGGCCGCTGGTGACGCCGTCGCTCGTCGACGTCGTGCGCACGCTCGCGCTGTCGGAGTCGCCTGCCCGGCGACTCGGTGTCGCGACGCTCGTCCGCGTGCACCTGCGCGCGGTGGAGCCGTGCGCGTTCGAGGCCTTCGGCACCTACGGCCGGGGACCGCGGATCTTCGTGATCGCAGCCCGTGTCGAACAGCAGTCCGACACGGGCTGGACCGTCACCTCGCTGGTGATCGGCTGATCGTCTTCTTCTGCGGTCAGCGCTTGCGCTTGGTCCGCGGAGCCTTCTTGCCCTTGGACTGCGACCGCGCGGCCTCCCGCCGCTGACGACGGGTTCCGGCGTCGGCGGCATCGTCCGATTCGGCGGCTCCGCGGCGGCTGAGCTGGGCGTTGCCGTCCTCGGCAGGCCCGGAGTACGTGAGCCCGCGGGGCTCGCCATCATCCAGTCCCTTCGCGCGGAGGGCGGACGGTGCCGCTGTGCCCTGCGCCTGCTGCGCCGCCTCCTGGGTGGGCAGTGGCCGCGGCGCTGCCGGCGCGGGCGAGGCCGACGCCGTCGCCGCTGCGGAAGCCGCGGTGACGCTGACGCCCGGGGCCTGTGCCGCCTGCGGGGCGGCCGCCTCGACCTGAAGGTTGAACAGGAATCCGACCGACTCCTCCTTCAGGCCCTCGAGCATGCCGCCGAACATGTCGAAGCCTTCGCGCTGGTACTCGACGAGCGGATCACGCTGGGCCATCGCCCGCAGGCCGATACCTTCCTTGAGGTAGTCCATCTCGTAGAGGTGTTCGCGCCACTTGCGGTCGAGCACGCTCAGCAGGACGCGGCGCTCCAGTTCGCGCATCGATCCCTCGCCGGCGACGCCGTCGATCTCGGCCTCGCGCCGGGCGTAGGCGTCGTGTGCGTCCTTCAGCAGGGTCTCGCGCAGCTCGTCGGCGGTGATGTCGTTGGTCTCACCGTCGTCGCCGTCGCCGACCAGTTCCTTGTAGTCGAGGCCGACCGGGTACAGCGTCTTGAGGGCCGTCCACAGTTGTTCGAGATCCCAGTCCTCGACGTATCCCTCGGCGGTGGCGCCGTCGACGTAGGCGGTGACCACGTCGGTGATCATCTTCTCGACCTGGCCCTCCATGTCCTTGCCTTCGAGGATCTGGCGGCGCTCGTTGTAGATGACGGTGCGCTGCTGGTTCATCACCTCGTCGTACTTGAGGACGTTCTTGCGGATCTCGAAGTTCTGCTGCTCGACCTGCGTCTGAGCGCTCTTGATGGCCTTCGAGACCATCTTCGCCTCGATGGGAACGTCGTCGGGCAGGTTGAGCCGGGTCATGATCGACTCGAGCGCCGCGCCGTTGAACCGTCGCATCAACTCGTCGCCGAGCGACAGGTAGAACCGTGACTCACCCGGATCGCCCTGACGGCCGGAGCGGCCGCGCAACTGGTTGTCGATACGCCGGGACTCGTGCCGCTCGGTGCCGAGGACATAGAGTCCGCCCGCCTCACGAACCTTGTCCGCGTCGGCCTTGACCTCGGCCTTGACCTGGTCGAGGACGTCGTCCCACGCCGCCTCGTAGTCGTCGGGCGTGTGGACGGGGTCGAGCCCCTGCTTGCGGAGCGCGATGTCCGCGATGATGTCGGGGTTGCCGCCCAGCACGACGTCGGTACCGCGACCGGCCATGTTGGTCGCCACGGTGACGGCGCCCGACCTGCCGGCCTCGGCGATGATCTGGGCTTCCTGCTCGTGGAACTTCGCGTTCAGCACGTTGTGCGCCACGCCGCGCTTGGTGAACTGCTTCGACAGGTACTCGGACCGCTCGACGCTGGTGGTGCCGATCAGGACCGGCTGGCCCTTCTCGTGCCGCTCCACCACGTCGTCGACGACGGCGTCGAACTTGGCTTCCTCGGTCTTGTAGATCAGGTCGCCGTTGTCGACGCGGACCATCGGCCGGTTGGTGGGAATCGGGATGACGCCGAGGTTGTAGATCTGGTGCAGCTCGGCGGCCTCGGTCTCGGCCGTACCCGTCATGCCCGACAGCTTGTCGTAGAGACGGAAGTAGTTCTGGAGTGTGATCGTGGCGAGGGTCTGGTTCTCGGCCTTGATCTCGACCTTCTCCTTGGCCTCGATCGCCTGGTGCATGCCCTCGTTGTACCGGCGGCCGACGAGGACGCGGCCGGTGAACTCGTCGACGATGATCACTTCGCCGTCGCGGACGATGTAGTCCTTGTCCTTGGTGTAGAGCTCCTTGGCCTTGATGGCGTTGTTCAGGTAGCTCACGAGCGGCGAGTTGGCGGCCTCGTACAGGTTGTCGATGCCGAGCTGGTCCTCGACGAGCTCGACGCCGGCCTCGTGGACGCCGATGGTGCGTTTGCGGATGTCGACCTCGTAGTGCACGTCACGCTTGAGCAGCGGCGCGATGCGCGCGAATTCCGCGTACCACTTGCTCGAGGCGTCCGCGGGGCCGGAGATGATGAGGGGGGTCCGGGCCTCGTCGATGAGGATGGAGTCGACCTCGTCGACGACGGCGAAGCTGTGACCGCGCTGGACGAGATCGTCCAGGGAGTGCGTCATGTTGTCGCGCAGGTAGTCGAACCCGAACTCGTTGTTGGTGCCGTATGTGATGTCGGCCGCATAGGCTGCGCGACGCTCGGCGGGCGACATGCCGGACAGGATCACGCTGGTGTCGAGGCCGAGGAAGCGGTGGACACGGCCCATCCACTCGGAGTCGCGCTTGGCGAGGTAGTCGTTGACCGTGACGACGTGCACGCCGTCTCCGGCGATCGCATTGAGGTACGCGGGCAACACGCAGGTCAGGGTCTTGCCCTCACCCGTCTTCATCTCGGCGATGTTGCCGAAGTGGAGGGCGGCGCCGCCCATGATCTGCACGTGGAAGTGCCGCTGGTCGATGACCCGCCAGGACGCCTCGCGGGCGACCGCGAACGCCTCGGGCAGCAGCTCGTCGAGCGTCTCGCCGTCGCGGTAGCGGGCGCGGAACTCCTCGGTCTTCGCGCGGAGTTGCTCGTCGGTCAGGTCTTCGACCTCGGGCGACAGCGAGGAAACGTGGTCGGCGATGTGCTTGAGCCGCTTGACCATGCGACCTTCACCAACACGGAGCAGCTTCGATAGCGACAGCGACGGCACAGTCTTGTTCGTCCTCAATCTTCGGCAGTGGATGGGTGACACACAAAATCCGGCCGGAGGTCCGAGAACCCCGGCCGGATTCCATGGTAGGCGCTTCCGCGATCGGACGAGTAGACCGACCGCTCGGATCGTCAGGCGGAACGGGAGTACATCACGCCAGACGGATCAATCCGTAGTCGAACGCGTGCCGCCGGTAGACGACGGTCGCCTTGTCCGACTCCTTGTCGTGGAACAGGAAGAAATCGTGTCCTACCAGCTCCATCTCGTACAAAGCATCGTCGACGGTCATCGGCGTGGCCTTGTGTTCCTTGGTACGCACGACATGACCCGGTGTGTGCTCGTCCGGCATCTGACCGTCCAGGGAGATGTCGGGACTGATGCCGAGACTGTCGTCCTCGGCGAGTGCGGCGGTGGCCTCCGCCACCGACACCGGGGTCTTTTCCCCGTAGTGGACCTTTTTGCGGTCCTTGGTGCGGCGGAGCCTGCTCTCGAGCTTGGCGGTCACCGACTCGAATGCTGCATAGAAGCTGTCGGCGCATGCCTCGGCTCGGGCTACCGGCCCCTTGCCTCGGGCAGTGATCTCGACGCGCTGGCAGTTTTTCCTCTGGCGTCGATTGGGTTCGTGGTGAAGTTCGACATCGAACAGAAATATGGAGGGATCGAAGCGCTCGAGGCGCGACAGCTTCTCGGAGACGTACACGCGGAAGTGGTCGGGTACCTCGACGTTGCGTCCCTTGACGACGATCTCGGCGTTGGGGGTATCCGTCTTCTCTTGTGCATCCGTTGTGCGGTCGTCGACGAAAACCGAGGCTTGCGAAGGGGTCGTCACTCGTACCTCCCGATTACGGCCCCGCCCCTTGATGGGCGGCGGCGAGTTTGAGCAATGCCGGAAGGGGGTCCGCCCGGCACCAGGTTCGAAGTTCCACCTCCTACCTGTGTTTTCGGGTGTGTCCGCGACGCTAGTACGTAACGCGCGCGAGTGCCACTGTTCGGCAGAATTTCATCCGACACCCGCCACGACGACCACCGCGCTCACTCGGATACCCACTCGCGACAGCACCCGGACCGACTCGGCGGCGGTCGCCCCGGTGGTCGACACGTCGTCCAGCAGTACCACCGATACCCGTTGCAGTGCATCCGATTCCGACAATCGATGCCGTGCGAATCCGCGACCGCTGCGCGTCAACCGGACGCCACCCTCGAGGTTTACTCGACGTTGATCTGCGCTCAGTCCGACCGAATCGCGCACGGCGTGTCGCATCACGAGCGCGGGGCACACGCGTCTGCCTCCCACCGCGGCGACGGCGATCCGGGTGACGGGGTCGCCGCCGCGTGCACGGGCGGCCCGGGGACGCGTCGGAGCCGGCACCAGAACCACCGGGGCCACGTCCGGCGGGTCGAGTTCACCCCACTGCTGCAGACGGCCCAGAGCGCCCGCGACGGCGGATCCGAGGGGCGCAGCGAGATCACGCCGCCCGCGTTCCTTCGCGGCGATCACGGCCCGACGTCGGGCACCCGAGTACGGCCCGAGGGCCCACACCCCGACCCCGGGATCCACGCGGGGCCGGAGCAGCACGGGATCGTCGGCCAACTCCGTGGCGCAGCGGGCACACCACTGCGTGCCCGGCACACCGCACCCGCCGCATTCGGCGGGCAGGATCAGGTCGAGCAGACTCCGGAGGCCGGGCAGGGCGCGCATGCGGGCAGTATCGGCGACCGCACCGACAGCCTCAGCCCGGCAGGACCGGGATCGCCTTCACACCCGTCAACCCGGGGACCTCCCGCCAGTACCGGTCGCCCGCCGGATCGTTGTTGTTCAACTGGAACACCGCGCGGGAGTCGGCGACGAACTCCGTGGTCGTGGACGCGTCCACGGCCACCACCGGCGCGGTCAGGTTGCGGCTCGGCAGCGCGTCCATCCGCGAGCCGTCGACGGCCACCTGCACCACTGGGATGTCCGAGGCCGCGCGCGCGACGACGATCGTGTCGCTCGTGCTCCAGTCCAGCGACAGCGCCGGGCTGCCCAGACCGATCGCGACCGCACGGGGATTCGTCAACGCGTACTCACCGCCCGGCATCTGGGTGACGATCGCGAGGTAGACCTTGCCGTCGACGATCAGCGCCGCGCGCACCCCGTCGCGGGACAGCCGCAACTCGGTGATCGTGGCACCCAGCGCGGTGACGGCGCCGGCATCGACGTTGACCACCGACGTCCGGCCGGTTCCGGGCTCGCGCAACACCCGAATCACCGTGTTGCCGTTGACCGCTGCCCAGATCGCCGAATTGTCGGGTGCCCATGTCGGGCGGGTGATCGCGCCGCCTTCGAGCACCGACGCGGCACCGTCCTCGTATGCGCCGACCATCAGCGAACTCGCGGGTTCCGGGGCGGGACGCCCGGTGTCCGCGACCGCGGCGACCAGCTTTCCGTCCTGCGACAGCGCGAGCGAACGCATGTTGCGGGCCGAACCGAAGTACCCGGGCACCGGGGTGACGCCGGTCTCGGTGACGCTCACCATCGACCCCTCACGCAGCGCGTGCAGCCCCACGGTGGCACTCGAGGTCGCGAACGGATTCATCGACGCGACGTCCGCGGTGGTCCACCCGTTCGGGAACCGCTCGTCGAAGGGCTCGCCGTCGGCGAGCAGCACATACGGGCCCGAGATCTCCGCGTTGGCCAGCGTCCAGATCACCTGCGCCGCGAACAGCTGCTTCGCCTGCGCGTCCATGGGCGGCACGCCGGCGAAATCGATCCGGATGCCGCCGAGCCCCACCCCCACCTGCGCGGTGCGGCCGTCGGCCTTCGTGATCGGGCCCCGCACGGACACGCCGTCACCGAGCTCGTTGCGCACGGCCGGGGCGAGGGCGGCCTTCGGCCCGTCGATCAGCAGGCCGATCAGCTGCGACGCCATCTGGTCCTGGGCGCCCGACACCCAGCGCGGATCCGGCACGACCGTCGTCCCGGCCGGATCCAGGAAGTACAGCGATTTGCGCTGATAGGTGTTCAGGAACTGTGCCCGGTCCAGGATCACGCCGGCGGGGAGCTCGGAGATCCTCCACTCCCCGTCGAGTAGCTCGAGGCTGATCTTCGTCTCGAAGCTTCCCTCCTCCGCCACGTACAGTCCGCCGGGCTCGAGCTGCCCCACCTTGTTGGCGCGGATCGTGTACGTCGCCTTGTCGGCGGACCGGGTCTCCGGCAGCACGTCGACCTTGTCGACGATGGTCGCGCTGGCCGCGTCGTCCCAGCTGCCGGACACCCCGGCGGTGAGGAATTGGCGGGCCGCCAGATGCCGGTCGGTCGGGTCCGTGCTGGCCTTGAAGAAGTCGCGGAGCAGCAGGTCGGGTTCACGCCCCGGCGCGGGGGCCGCGACACTCGATCCCGGCGAGTCACGGTTGATCGTGCCGATCGCCTGCGGTGTGGAGGAATCCGGGAGGCTCGCGCACCCACTGACCGTCACGAGCACCGCCAGGACGATCGCTCCGCACACCGACCGCGACAGCAGGACGGATCGCCGGCCGGGCGTCACAGGTCCTGCTCCGGAAGGTGCGAACCGTCTCGGTCACCGACGTGCGCTCGCTCGCGCTTCCGGGGAACCGTGCGGGACTCGTCGGCCACCGTCTCCGGGCTCTCGTTGCGCACCGGCAACGTGGTGTCGCCCGGGACGGGCTGCCCTTGAACGTATTTCGCGGTTCCCGGTTTCAACGGCAGCGGGCTCGACACGACCTTGCGGCCCCGCACCCGCGGCAGCGTCAGTCGGAAGCAGGCGCCTTGGCCGGGTTCGCCCCACGCCTCGAGCCTGCCGTCGTGGAGATTCGCGTCCTCCACACTGATCGCGAGTCCGAGGCCGGTACCGCCCGACCGTCGCACACGCGACGGGTCGGACCGCCAGAACCTGTTGAACACCAGCTTCTCCTCGCCCGGCCGCAGCCCCACGCCCTGGTCGCGCACGATGAACGCCGCAGCGCTGTCGTCGGCGCGCAGGCGCAGCAGCACCGGTTTGCCTTCTCCGTGATCGATCGCGTTCGCGAGGAGGTTCCGCAGAATGCGTTCCACGCGACGCGGGTCCACCTCGGCCATGACTGCCTGATCGGGCAGGTCAACGATCAGTTCGGTCCCGCTCTCGCGCGCGAGGTGACGGACCGTCGAGATCGCCGCACGCGCACACATCCGGACGTCGAGTTGCTCGGCGGCCAGTTCCGCGACACCGGCGTCGTGCCTGCTGATCTCGAGGAGGTCGGCCAGCAACCCCTCGAACCGGTCGAGTTCGGCGACCAGCAATTCCGACGACCGCCGGAGCACGGGGTCGAGGTCGTCGCTGCCGTCGTGGATGAGGTCGGCCGCCATGCGCACGGTCGTCAGCGGGGTCCGCAGCTCGTGGCTCACGTCGGAGGTGAATCTCTTCTGGAGATTTCCGAACTCCTCGAGCTGGGTGATCTGTTTCGAGAGGCTCTCGGCCATCTCGTTGAACGACATCGCCAGCCGGGCCATGTCGTCCTCGCCGCGCACCGGCATGCGTTCCTTCAGCCGGCCGTCGGCGAAGCGCACCGCGATCCGGGACGCCGACCGGATGGGCAGAACCACCTGCCGGGCGACGAGAAGCGCGATGGCCGCGAGCAGCACGGCGAGCACCGCACCACCCACCAGCAGCGTGCCGCGAACCAGCGACAGGCTGCGGTCCTCACTGGCCAGCGGGAACACGAGGTACAGCTCGAGCGTGGAGATCGCGGACGCGGTCGGGCTCCCGACGATCAGCGCCGGCCCCGAATAGCCTTCGGGATCGTTCACGGTGGCGAACTGATAGGCAACCTGACCGGCCTGGACGAACGCCCGCAACGATTCCGGGATCTGGTCCGCCGGACCGCTGGACGTCGGGGCCCGGGGGCCGTCACCGGGCACGATCAGCACGGGATCGAACGTTCCCGCCGACCCCGACGCCTGACCGGCGTCGGGCTCCCGGTTCGTCAGCGCGGCCCGGGCACCGTCGAGCTGGGTGGTGGGCGAACTACTGTCGTCCGCGCCGGCCAACTGCCCCTCGACCGTGCTGCGGGCACGGTCCATCTCCTCGGTCGCCGCGTTGATCTTCGTTTCGAGCAGACGGTCGGTGATCTGACTCGTCAGCACGACGCCGAGCACGACGATGACGATGAGCGACAACGTCAACGTCGAGACGACGACCCTCAGCTGCAGCGAACGACGCCACGTGTGCGCGAGGGTATTGCTCAGTGAGTGACCCCACCGAAGGATCGGCGAAACGCGTCGGTTGACACGACGCCGCCATCGGGAAACACCTGTCACGGCGGTCCGGCCTTGTAGCCGACCCCCCTGACCGTCAAAACCACTTCGGGATTTTCGGGATCAGTCTCGACCTTGGCCCGCAGACGCTGAACGTGCACGTTGACCAGTCGGGTGTCGGCTGCATGTCGGTAACCCCACACCTGCTCGAGCAGGACCTCACGGGTGAACACCTGTCGCGGCTTGCGCGCCAGAGCCACCAGGAGGTCGAACTCGAGAGGGGTGAGGGAGATCAGTTCTTCGCCCCGGCTCACCTTGTGGGCGGGGACGTCGATGACGATGTCGGCGATGCTTAGCAGCTCGGCCGGCTCGTCCTCGGTCCGGCGAAGCCGTGCCCGAACCCGCGCCACCAGCTCCTTCGGCTTGAACGGCTTCATGATGTAGTCGTCCGCGCCGGATTCCAATCCGAGGACCACGTCGACGGTGTCCGTCTTCGCGGTCAGCATCACGATGGGCACACCGGAATCGGCCCGCAGGACGCGGCACACGTCGATGCCGTTCATGCCGGGCAGCATCAGGTCGAGCAGCACGAGGTCCGGGCGTGTCTCCCGGACCGCGGTGAGCGCCTGGGTCCCGTCCCCCACCACATACGGATCGAATCCTTCGCCGCGGAGGACGATCGTGAGCATCTCCGCGAGCGCAGTGTCGTCGTCGACAACCAGAATCCTTGGCTTCATGTCCCTATCGTTGCATCTTCGGAGGCCGTAACAGCCCGTTCGCCGTTACGGCGTGCCGTGTTCTTTCTCGTCACGGCGTGCCGTGTCGTCACTCAAGAGTGCCAGGTTTTCGGCGAGCGTGACCGGATCGGTGTCCGGGGTGAGCACCCACCACGGCGAAATCCAGTCCTTCACGGCCAGCTCGCGGTACACCTCGCCGGTGCGTTCCTGCAGTCCACGGTCGCGTTCGTAGGCGTCCAGCGACCGGCTCGCATCCGCCGATTCGCGGCCGCGGGCGCGTTGCGCGGCGAGTGCCACGGGGACGTCGAGATACAGCTGCAGGTCGGGCCGAGGCAGCCCCAGCCGCTCGAATTCGAGGTTCTGCACCCAGCCCACGAACTCCCCATCCGCCCCCTGATGCAACCGAGCTGCGCCGTACGCGGCGTTGGACGCCACATAGCGGTCGAGGATCACCAGGTCGTGTCCGGCGAGCAGCTCTCCGAGCTCTCCGACGGCACCGGACCGGTCCAGCGCGAACAACACGGCCATCGCGTGCACGGAGTCGCTGAGGTCGCCGTGCGCGCCCTTGAGCGCCTCGGACGCCAGATCCGCGTGCACGGACCTGCCGTACCGCGGAAAGTCGAGGGTGCCGACCGTCAGGCCCTGTTCGGTGAGGCGTGCCACCACTGCGCCGACGAGTGTTCGCTTGCCGGCGCCGTCCAGGCCTTCGAGCGCAATCAGTTTTCCCACGAGGAAGAAGGCTATCCCCCGGCCCGCCCGCGACGGGCCGGGGGACGCCGCAGCCTCTAGTAGCGGTAGTGCTCGGGCTTGAACGGGCCCTCGACGTCGACGCCGATGTACTCCGCCTGCTCCTTCGTGAGCTTGGTGAGCGTGCCACCGAGCGCCTCGACGTGGATCTTCGCGACCTTCTCGTCGAGGTGCTTCGGGAGGCGGTACACCTCGTTGTCGTACTCCTCCGGCTTCGTCCACAGTTCGATCTGCGCGATCACCTGGTTGGAGAAGCTGTTGCTCATCACGAACGAGGGGTGGCCGGTGGCGTTGCCGAGGTTCAGCAGGCGGCCCTCGGACAGCACGATGATCGAGTGGCCGTCCTTGAACCGGAACTCGTCCACCTGCGGCTTGATGTTGATGCGGGTGACCTCACCGGAACGCTCGAGGCCCGCCATGTCGATCTCGTTGTCGAAGTGGCCGATGTTGCCCAGGATGGCCTGGTGCTTCATCTGCTTCATGTGCTCGAACGTGATGATGTCTTTGTTGCCCGTGGACGTGATGACGATGTCGGCCCAGCCGATGGCCTGCTCGACCGTCTTCACCTCGAAGCCGTCCATCAGCGCCTGGAGGGCGTTGATGGGGTCGACCTCGGTGACCGCGACGCGGGCACCCTGTCCGCGCAGAGCCTCCGCGCACCCCTTGCCGACGTCGCCGTAACCGCAGACGAGCGCGGCCTTGCCGCCGATCAGCACGTCGGTGCCGCGGTTGATACCGTCGAGCAGCGAGTGCCGGGTGCCGTACTTGTTGTCGAACTTGCTCTTGGTGACCGAGTCGTTGACGTTGATGGCCGGGAACGTGAGTTCACCGGCGGCCGCGACCTGGTAGAGACGCAGGACACCGGTCGTGGTCTCCTCGGTGACGCCCTGTACCGACTCCGCAACCTTGGTCCACTTGGTCTTGTCCGCTTCGAGGGACTGACGCAGCAGGGCGAGGAACACCTTGTACTCGTCGGAATCCTGCTCGTCGTCGGTGGGCGGCACGACGCCGGCCTTCTCGAACTGCGCGCCCTTGAGGACGAGCATCGTGGCGTCGCCGCCGTCGTCGAGGATCATGTTCGCGGGCTTGTCGGCGTCCGGCCAGGTGAGCATCTGCTCGGCGGCCCACCAGTACTCCTCGAGCGTCTCGCCCTTCCACGCGAAGACCGGGGTGCCCTGCGGCTCCTCGGGCGTGCCGTGCGGGCCGACGACGATCGCGGCGGCGGCGTGATCCTGCGTCGAGAAGATGTTGCACGAGGCCCAGCGGACCTCCGCGCCCAGAGCGACGAGCGTCTCGATGAGGACGGCCGTCTGGATGGTCATGTGCAGCGAACCGGAAATGCGAGCGCCCTTGAGCGGCAGCACCTCTGCGTACTCGCGGCGAAGCGCCATCAGTCCCGGCATCTCGTGCTCGGCGAGCCGGATCTCCTTGCGGCCGAACTCGGCGAGCGAAAGGTCCGCCACCTTGAAATCGATCCCGTTTCGGCTCTCGGCCACGGGCGTGGTTGAAACTGAGGTCGTCATCTGCCTCTCCTGTTTGACTGCTGTTTCGGTCAAGGCTATCGGTACTGCGGCCCGAGGGTCACACTCACGTGAGGCTGCGCCACGGGGCGATCACTCCCGATCGGCCCCGTCGACCGCCTCGTCCACGAAAGGCCCCAGAAGAGCACCCAGATCCTCGGCGACGTTGGCCTCGGATTCGGGTGGCATCGAGATGTAGCTCATAGCGAGGCGCACGATGGCGCGGCTGAGAATCCCCGCGTCCGACGGGCTCGCCCGCACCCAGCACCGCTGGAAGACGTCGGCGAGCCGCGTGGACGCCCGCTCGATGATCGGCGCGCTCTCGGTCGTGATCAGACGCAGCAGATCGGGCTTGGTCTCGCCGCGCAGAAGTGACTGTACGAGCGGGTCGGACAGGCTGGCCGCGAAGAACGCGGTGAACCCGGAGAGCAGCGCGGCCCGACCTTCCCCGACGTTCGCCACGAGCGCCTCGTCGACGGCGTCGACCAGTTCGTCGGCCAGCCGGATGGCGTACGCCTCCGCCAGCCCCTGCCGGGACTTGAACTCGTTGTAGAGCGTCTGCCTGCTCACCCCGGCGCCGGCCGCGACATCCGACATCGTGATGTCCGACCAGTCCTTCTCGAACAGGAGATCCCGCATCGCATCGAGCACCGACTGACGCAGCAGCAGGCGCGCAGCCTCCTGATAGGGCACCCGGACACGCGACGAAGTCATGGCCAAGACATTAGTGCCCGCCACCTCCGGGGTACTCGCCCGGTACTGCCGCTCCGGCACCCGGACGTCGAAACCCGTTGCGTGTCAGACCTCGCCGCGGCTTCGTCTCTCCATCATCGAGTGGCGGCGGCTGTAGGCGAAGTAGATGATCACGCCGAGCGCCATCCACACGATGAACCGGATCCACGTCTCGACGGACAGATTCACCATCAGCCACAGGCAGGCGAGGACGGCGAGGACGGGCACCCACGGGACCAGTGGGACACGGAATCCGCGGGGCAGGTCCGGTCGCGTCCGGCGCAGCACGATCACGCCGACCGACACGAGGACGAACGCGAACAGCGTTCCGATGTTGACCATCTCCTCGAGGGTGCCGATCGGGAAGATCCCCGCGAGCACCGCCACCACGACTCCGACGAGCACGGTGATCCGAACGGGTGTGCCGTGCTTGCCGGTCGGCGCGAGCCGCCTCGGCATCAGTCCGTCCCGGGACATGGCGAACAGCACCCGGGTCTGCCCGAGCATCAACACCATCACCACGGTGGTCAGGCCCGCGAGCGCACCGAACGAGATCAGGTTCTTCGCCCACGTGATCCCGTGGATGCCGAACGCGGTCGCCAGATTGGAACTGTCCCCGGCCAATTCGTGGTAGTCCACCATGCCGGTGAGCACCAGTGTCACCGCCACGTACAGGACTGTCACGATCAGCAGCGATCCCAGAATTCCGCGGGGCAGCGCCTTCTGCGGATCCTTCGTCTCCTCGGCGGTGGTGGCGACGATGTCGAAACCGATGAACGCGAAGAACACCAGGCTCGCCGCTGCCAGCAGTCCGTACCAGCCGAACGTGCTACCGCCGGCGCCCGTGACGTAGGAGAACAGGGACTGGTGGATGCCCTCGCCCGTGCTGCCCGCCTCGGACGGGGGAATGTACGGCGAGTAGTTGTCGGTGTCGATGTAGAACGCGCCGACGACCACCACCACGAGCACCACGGCCACCTTGATCGAGGTGATCACGAGGGAGACCCGCGACGACAGCTTGGTGCCCGTCGCCAGTACGACGGTGATGATCGCGACGATGAGTACCGCACCCCAGTCGAACGTGACCGAGCCGATCTGCGCCACCGGCGTGTGGTTGCCGATCACCTCACCGAGATAGAGCGACCAGCCCTTCGCCACGACCGACGCGGCGAGCGCGAATTCGAGGATGAGGTCCCAGCCGATGATCCACGCGATCAGTTCACCGAACGTCGCGTAGGAGAACGTGTACGCGCTGCCCGCGACCGGAACGGTCGAGGCGAACTCGGCGTAGCAGAGCGCGGCGAGCCCGCACGCGATGGCGGCGATCACGAACGCCGCCGACACCGAGGGCCCGGCGACGTTGCCTGCGGTGCGCGCGGTGAGCGTGAAGATGCCGGCACCGATGACGACGGCGACACCGAAGACGGTCAGGTCCCACGCCGTCAGATCCTTGCGGAGTTTGGTTTCCGGTTCGTCCGTGTCTCGGATCGACTGCTCGATCGACTTGGTGCGGAACAACCCGGTCGGCCTGCCGCCGAGGTGCGGTTCTCCACTGTCTTTGTCCTGGATGGCCACATCAGCCTCCTCAATCGAAAGTTGCCGTTCAGCCTATGCCTTCGGTTGCCCGGAACAGGTCGGGTTCGATGTAGATGCGGCGAGCCGCGGGGACGGCGCCACGCACTCGCGCCTCGGCCTCGTCGATGGCGTCGGCGACCGCACTGATGTCCGATCCTGCGGCCACGGCCACTTTCGCGGCCACGAGGATTTCCTCGGGTCCGAGGTACTGCGTCTTGCAATGGATGATGCGCTCGATCTTCTCCCCGTCGACGAGAGCGGCGAGAATGCGCGACTCCTCTTCGGCGGTCGCTCCTTCACCGATCAGCAGGCTCTGCATCTCGACGATGAGGATGATCGCGATGATTCCGAGCAGGGCGCCGATGCAGAGGGTGCCGACACCGTCCCACACCGGATCCCTGGTGAGCATCGTCAGTCCGACACCACCGAGCGCGAGAACCAGACCGACCAGTGCGCCGGTGTCCTCGAGCAGCACGACGGGAAGCTCCGGGCTGCGCGACGTGCGAATGAATCCCCACCAGCTCGCCTTTCCCTTGAGGGGGCGCGACTCCCGCATGGCCGTGAGGAAGCTGAATGTCTCGAGTCCGATGGCGATCACCAGGATGACCACCGCCACGAGGGGCGACGTGAGTTCCTCGGGATGCTGGATCTTGTGGATGCCCTCGTAGATCGCGAACAGCGAACCGAGGCTGAACAACACGAGCGCGACGACGAACGAGTAGAAGTAGCGGCTACGCCCGTACCCGAACTGGTGCAGGTCGTCGGCGGCGCGTTCGGCCTTCTTCTGACCGAGCAGGAGCAGGCCCTGGTTGGAGGTGTCGGCCACCGAGTGCACGGATTCCGCCAGCATGGATGACGAGCCGGTGATCAGGAAGCCGGCGAACTTGGCCACCGCGATACCGGCATTGGCGCCGAGCGCGGCGAGAATCGCCTTCTTCCCCCCATGAGCCGACAACTGACTTCTCCTCTCGGTCGCACACGACCCTCGCGACGGGCCGCGGAGCCCTTCCCGGATCAGGGCGGGTACAGGCTACGCGATCGGCGGGCCGACCCTCGCACTGAACAACTGGGCGCACTCGGTGCCCGCGGTCACCACCACTTCGGGGTCCTCGGCCGCGATCCAGACGGCGTTGCCCTGGGACAGTTCGAGGGCATCGGTTCCGCACCGCAACTCCACCGAACCCGAGGTGCACAGCAGAATGTGCGGTCCCTCCGAGTCGAGCCGGTGCTCCGTGGGGCCGTCCGGTGACAGGTCGATCCGCGCGAGAACGAATTCCGGCGCCGGCGTGGAGTACACGAATTCGCCACTGCCCAGGCGCTCTTGCGCCTCCAGTATCGGAATGTCGACGGTGTCGAAGTCGAGGACGCGCAGCAACTCCGGAACGTCCACGTGCTTGGGCGTGAGTCCCCCGCGCAGCACGTTGTCGGAGTTGGCCATGATCTCGACGGCCATCCCGTGCAGGTAGGCGTGGAGGTTGCCCGCGGCGAGGTACAGGCCCTGCCCCGGTTCGAGGGTGACCCGGTTCAGGAGGAGCGCGGCCAGCACACCCGCGTCTCCCGGGTACACCTCACTCAATTCGAGGGCCGTGCGGATCTCCGCCGCGAACTCGCCGTCCCTGGTGTTCGACAGATAGGCGACGCATCCGTCGAGCACCCTCGGCATCAGCGCGCCGAGCACGGGTTGCGGCAACGTGATCCACGTGGTGAACAGCGCGCGGAGACCGTCCGAGTCGGGTTGTCCGGCAATCAGGCCGACGTAGGGCTGCAGCTCCGGAACCGCGATCGCCTCGAGCAGCTTGACCGTCCGCTGGGGGTCCCGGAAACCGGCGAGCGCGTGGAACCGGCTGAGGGCCACGACGAGTTCGGGTTTGTGGCTGGCGTCCTTGTAGTTGCGCACCGAGGACTCGAGCGGGATTCCCGCTTCGTTCTCCCGGGCGAATCCCTCCCACGCCTGCTCGGCGCTCGGATGGGCCTGCAACGACAGTGGTTCCTCCGACGCGAGCAACTTCAACAGGAACGGGAGGCGATCGCCGAACGTCTCCACACTCCGCTTGCCGAGCTGACGTTCGGGTTCCGAGTGCACCAGGTCCAGAAGGGACCGGGGCCCCTCCTCGGTGAGAACGCGGGCGGGATCACCCGGGTGCGCGCCCAACCACAGTTCCGCCTCCGGATGCGCCGTGGGAACCGGAAGTCCACGCAGCTGCGCGATGGCTGTGCGCGATCCCCACGCGTAGGACCGCAGCGCACCTTCGAGTCGGTGCACTAGATACCGCCGATCAACTGGAGATACGCGGCAGTCATGTCGAGCCTGCCGACGAGAACCGCCGCCTGTTCCAGCTCGGGACGCTGCGACGGAACCTGACCCTCGTCCGAGGACGCGACGACGAGGTCGACGTCGCCCAGGGCGGCGATCCTGCGTTCGACGAGCATCCGATCGGCGTCGGCGGACAACACGAACGTGCGCACCGGGCTCGCCGACGGTGGACCGTCCAACTCGGGATCGTGGAATATCGAGTCGTGCGCGGAGAGCGCCTGGTCGACACGGAACGTGCCCGCCGCGCTCAGAACGTCCGGAAGTTCCGACGCGGTCGCCACACGACCCGCGTGCAGCAGCGCCTCGGCGCCGTGCCGGGCCAGTTCCACAGTGCTCTCCGTGTGACCCGTCAGCACGATGCGGCGTCCCTGCATGCGGGAGGCCAACGATTTCGCGGGATTGTGGAACACCTCGCTGTTCGGCCTGTCACGCAGCGCCTCACCGTCGACGGCGTCGGCGATCTGCTCGAGGTCGGGAACCTCGTCGCCCCAGCGTTCCGAACCGACCACGCGGAGGACGGCCAGCAGTACGGCGAAGTACCGCAGCAGACCGTGCCGGGTGAGTGCCCGCACCCGCGGCGCGAACATGACGACGCGTCCGGCCGCCGCGGCCTGCAAGGGTCCCTCGTCCGGCGCCGCCACCACGACTTCGGCGCCGCGGCGCACCGCTGCGTCGATGGCCTGCACGAGCCGGGGGTCGCCTGCGTCGTCGCCGGCCACCACCACCACGTCCAGCGGGCCCACCCACACGGGGGTCCGGGTGGCGCGCACCAGCGGGAAACCGATCCGTTCGGCGAGGACCGCCGTCAGGATCGCCGCCCCGCGGCTGGCGCGCCCCGCGCCGGTCACCACCACCACGCTGCGCGGACGCAGCCCCTGCAGTCGTTCGAGAGCCCCCTCCTCGACCGCGGACCGGGTGGCCCGGATCTGGGCACCCCCCATGGCGGCGGAACGCAACACACCCTCGGTGTCCGCCGCGACCAGTGCGTCCCCGTCGTCCAGATCGAACAGGGGCGTCGGCGCTGTCATGACACCGCACCCCCTTTCTTCATCAGTGCAAGCCACATTCGCAACACGAGCAGAACCTGTAGTTCCAACTATGGCAGTCAGGCTCGGACGATGCCCAGTATCTCGGTAACGAGTGCATCTACCTCGGCCGCCGTCGCCGCCTCCACGTTCAGTCGCAGGAGCGGCTCGGTGTTGGAGGCCCGCAAGTTGAACCACGCGCCGTCCGCCAGTTCGACCGTGACACCGTCGAGCCGGTCCACGACCGTGGTGCGGTCCGCGAACGCCGACAGCACCGCGTCGGTCCGTTCGGCGGCGTCCGCGACGGTCGAGTTGATCTCCCCCGACGCCGCGTACCGCTCGTACTTCGCCATCAGCTCGGACAGCGGACGATCCTGCTCCCCCAGCGCCGCGAGAACGTGCAGTCCGGCGAGCATCCCGGAGTCGGCGCCCCAGAAGTCGCGGAAGTAGTAGTGCGCGGAGTGCTCGCCGCCGAAGATCGCGCCCGTCTCGGCCATCTGCTGCTTGATGAACGAATGCCCCACCCGGGTGCGGACCGGGTGTCCGCCCAGCTCCGTCACCAGCTCCGGCACCGCGCGGGACGTGATGAGGTTGTGGATGACGGTCGCGCCGGGCTCCTTGGCCAGCTCCCGCTCCGCGACCAGGGCGGTGACGGCGGACGGCGACACCGGGTTGCCGAGCTCGTCGACCACGAAGCAGCGGTCCGCGTCGCCGTCGAAGGCCAGACCGATGTCGGCACCGGTCTCACGGACGTACCGTTGCAGATCCACGAGGTTCGCCGGGTCGAGCGGATTCGCCTCGTGGTTCGGGAACGTGCCGTCGAGCTCGAAGTACAGCGGCTCCAGCTTCACCGGCATCGGCTCGAACACCGCGGGAACGGTGTGCCCACCCATGCCGTTGCCCGCGTCGACCGCCACCGTCAGCGGGCGGAGGTCGGAGAGGTTCACCAGTCCGCGGACGAAACTCGCGTACTGCTCGAGCACGTCCTCCTCGGACACCGTGCCGGGAGCGCCGTCGAACGCGGGGACCCCGTCGACGACCTCGGCCGCGATCGTGGAAAGGCCCGTCTCCTGCCCCACCGGCTTCGCGCCTGCGCGGCACAGCTTGATGCCGTTGTACTTCGCCGGGTTGTGGCTCGCCGTGAACATCGCACCCGGGCAGTCGAACAGCCCCGACGCGAAATACAGCTGATCGGTGGACGCGAGACCGATGAGGACGACGTCCAGGCCCTGGGCGGTGACGCCGTCGGCGAATGCGCGGGCCAGGTCCGGGGAAGACGCGCGCATGTCGTAGCCGATCACGACCTTCGTGGCGCCGTCCTCGCGAACGAGTCGTGCGAATGCGCCACCCACGTCCTGCACGAACGCGGCGTCGATGTGTTCACCGACGACACCCCGCACGTCGTAAGCCTTGATCACGGCATGTACGGACTCGGCTGATCGCGCCACTTCTTGTTTCTCCTTTACGAGCACCAGTGCTGGCGCAAGCCTAATGCCTGCCCGTCGCGGGCACGGCACGCCGCGGGCCGCAGGCCCCGAAGCAGGCGGGGACGTCAGTTGGAAGGGTCGGGAAGTACCCGCAGATGGCCGCGACGACCGGTGCGTGCCGGGCCGGGCTGGGTGCCGGTCTCCGCGCGATCCTCGGTGGACAGGGTCCGTTCGGACCGCCCGCGATCGCCGAGGCCCGCCTCCCGCACGGCCTCCGCCAGCGCGGTCAGGTCGTCCTCGTCCGGGGTGCTCGACGAGAACCCACCTTCGTACCGAACCAGTTCCCAGCCCTTGGGTGCGGTAATCCTCGACGCGTGCGTTTCGCACAGATCCCACGAGTGCGGTTCGTCGACCGTGGCGAGCGGGCCGACGACGGCGGTGGAGTCGGAGTAGACGTACGTGAGCGTCGCGACAGCGGGGTTCTTGCACCCGGGGCGGCAGCATCGACGCAGAGATCTCACAGCTAGGGAGCCTAGCCCCACGAAGGCCCGGCACCTACTCGGACACACCGAGAGTGTGCGGCTGTCGTAATGTCCACACCATGTCCAGAGCACGACGCAGGCGTCCCGTGACCACCCGATCCGTCGACCGACGGGGACGGGGAATCCGCGGGTCCGTGTTCCCTCCGGACGCGCCGGCACGACGGAGCCGCGCAGAGAAGTTCGATCTGGTGGTGCTCGAGGCGTTCGCGCCGATCGACGCGCGCTGGCGCGAACGCCTGACGAAGCTGGACATCGCCGTCGACGAGGTCCCGAAAATTCATGCGCTCGACCCGGATTCGGTCAACTGGCCCGCCGAGGTCGTGGCGGACGGGCCCGTGCCACTGTCCCGACTGATCCCGGCCGGCATCGACCGGCACGGATCCACGACGCGGGCGCGAGTCGTCCTGTTCCGGCGACCGCTCGAACAGCGCGCCAAGGACCCGGACGACCTCACCGACCTGGTGCACGACGTGCTCGTACAGCAGGTGAGTACGTACCTCGGAGTCGAACCCGAGGTCATCGACCCGGATTTGCCGGGCGACGAAGACTGAACTAGACGATCCCCCGCTTCAGGCGCCGGCGCTCACGCTCCGACAGACCACCCCAGATACCGAACCGCTCGTCGTTGGCCAGTGCGTAGTCGAGGCATTCGTCCCGCACCTCACAGCCCAGGCAGATGCGCTTCGCTTCCCTGGTGGAGCCTCCCTTTTCGGGGAAGAAGGCCTCAGGGTCGGTCTGCGCACAGAGCGCGCGTTCCTGCCACTGATCCTCGATGGTCTCGAACAATTCGTCGAAACCGGTCACCAGACTCAACGCCGGGCGGGGGCCCGTCGTCTCGACTTCCTGTGCGACGAGTTCCGGCACAGGAATTTCTTTCACACTGCCTTCTTGCACACAGACTTCTTGAACACAGACGCCGTCCGCTGCGCCTGCTTCGGAATTGGTCTGCGGTTCGTCGCTTACTGTGCTCCAGCGAGTCTCCGACTCGATCTGCTCATTGGGCATCGTTCCGCCTCCTCACCTGTGATAGCGCAGAAAATTTCGATCGATCATGTACCCCGAACCGAACACCCCTGCCACCCGTTCGAACAACCGTTCGAATTGATCCCCGCTGCAAGTGATTCCACGCCCACAACGTCGGAATGACATATTTGTGATTAGACACGCCCAGCGTGTCGCGGTCAAGCTAACCGTCGAAAGTCGATTACTATTTCGCGCTCTCGATTCGCTCCGGGGAAGCAGCACACAGGAGGCGGGCGGCCACCGCCTAGGCTTGCACCGTGAACGTGACTGTATTGGTTGGCGGGGTGGGTGGGGCCCGGTTCCTGCAAGGTGTGCGGAGACTTCTGGGGGCCGATTCGGGCCATGTCGTTACGGCGGTGGTCAATGTCGGTGACGATGTGTGGATGCACGGGCTGCGGATCTGCCCGGACCTGGATACCTGCATGTATACCCTCGGCGGCGGTATCGACACCGAGCGTGGGTGGGGGCATGCCGGGGAAACCTGGAACGCGAAGGAAGAACTCGCCGCCTATGGTGCGAAACCGGATTGGTTCGGGCTCGGGGACCGGGACATCGCCACGCATCTGATCCGCACCCAGATGCTGCGGACGGGGTATCCGTTGTCGGCGGTGACCGAGGCGTTGTGCAACCGGTGGCAACCGGGTGTGACCTTGCTGCCGGTGACCGATGATCGTAGTGAAACTCACGTCGTGATCACCGATCCCGAGGACGGGGAGCAGCGGGCGATCCACTTCCAGGAGTGGTGGGTGCGGTACCGCGCCCAGGTGCCGACGCACAGCTTCGCGCACATCGGCGCCGAGCAGGCCGCCCCGGCGCCGGGGGTGCTCGAGGCGATCGAGGCCGCCGACATCGTGTTGCTGGCACCGTCGAATCCGGTGGTCAGTGTGGGGGCGATCCTGGCGGTGCCCGGGATCCGGGGTGGTCTGCGCACCACCGCGGCGAAGGTGGTCGGGATCTCGCCGATCGTCGGCGGAAAACCGTTGCGGGGCATGGCCGACGAATGCCTCGACGTGATCGGGGTGGACACCTCGGCGGAGGCGATCGGCCGGTGGTACGGGGCACGGTCCGGGACCGGGATCCTCGACGGCTGGCTGGTCCACGACACCGACACCGCCGAGATCCCCGGTGTGGAGGTGGCCCGGGTGCCGCTGATCATGACCGACCCCGACGCCACCGCGGCGATGGTGCGGGCGGCGCTGGACGTGGCGGGGGTGACGTTGTGAGCGACCCTGCGGGTGCGTCCGGGCTCGATCACGCCCCGGGCGGGGCGATCGAGATCCGCCCGGTGACCGGTCTGCCCGAGTTCCGGCCCGGCGACGACCTCGCGGCGGCGATCGTCGCGGCCGCACCGTGGCTCGCCGAAGGGGACGTGCTGGTGGTCACCAGCAAGGTGTTCTCGAAGGTCGAGGGCCGGATCGTGTCCTCGCCCACCGACCCGGAGGAACGCGACGCCGCCCGACGGCGCCTCGTCGAGCAGGAAGCGGTGCGGATCGTGGCCCGCAAGGGCCGGACCCTGATCACCGAGAACCGGCTCGGGATCGTGCAGGCCGCGTCGGGGATCGACGGCTCGAACGTCGAGGGCTCCGAACTCGCACTGCTGCCGGAGGATCCCGACGCCAGCGCCCGCACCCTGCGCGATGCGATCGAGGTGGCGCTGGGGGTGCGGGTGGCGGTGGTGGTCACCGACACCATGGGCCGGGCGTGGCGCAACGGTCAGATCGACGCCGCGATCGGCGCGGTCGGGCTGCCGGTGCTGCACGGCTACGCCGGGTCCCGCGACAGTCAGGGCAACGAACTGGTGGTCACGGAGGTGGCGGTCGCCGACGAGATCGCCGCCGCGGGGGATCTGGTCAAGGGCAAACTCGGTGGGGTACCTGTCGCGGTCGTGCGGGGCCTGGATCTGGTCGACGACGGTTCGCGGGCACAGGATCTGATCCGCCGCGGCGCCGAGGACCTGTTCTGGCTCGGCACCGCCGAGTCCGTCGAACGGGGCCGGGCGGAGGCGGTGCTGCTGCGCCGCTCGGTCCGCCACTTCGCGACCGACCCGGTCGACCCGGATGCGGTGCGGGCATCGATCGCGGACGCCCTGACCGCACCCGCACCGCACCACACCCGACCGGTCCGCTTCGTCTGGGTCCGCACCCGCGCGGCCCGCGACGCACTGCTGACCCGGATGCGGCAGCAGTGGCGCACCGACCTGGCCGCCGACGGGATGAGCGCCGACGCGGTCGACGCGCGAGTGGCCCGCGGCAACATCCTGTTCGACGCACCGGAGGTGATCATCCCGTTCTGCGTCCCCGACGGCGCCCACCACTACCCCGACCAGCGTCGGCAGGCGGCGGAGTCGACGATGTTCACCGTCGCGGTCGGAGCCGCGGTGCAGGCACTGCTGGTGTCGTTGGCGACCAAGGGAATCGGCAGCTGCTGGATCGGGTCGACGATCTTCGCCGCCGACACCGTCCGCAGCACCCTCGACTTGCCCGCCGACTGGCAACCCCTCGGCGCGATCGCCGTCGGCCACCCCCTCGAACCACTGACCCCCCGACACGCCGCCGACCCCGGCGACGCCCTGATCGAGAGATGACCCACGCGCAATGAGCGCCGAATCACTACACCGCACCGCGACCGCCGCACTCGAGGGCTGGAAAACGCTCGACGAGAACGACGAATCGTTGCGCCACACCATGCTCGCGTTCCTCGCGTCGGCGCCGCTGGGGTGCCTGCGGGAGCACGCACCCGGACACATCACGGCGTCCTCCCTCGTCCTGGACGAGGGGGGATGTCACGTGCTTCTGACCCTGCATCCCCGGGTCGGCCGGTGGATCCAATTGGGCGGGCACTGCGAGCCTTCCGACGAGACCGTCGTCGACGCCGCGCTGCGGGAGGCGTGCGAGGAATCGGGAATTCCCGACCTCCGGATCGATCCCGTCCTGCTGTCGGCGCACACCCACCCGATCACGTGCTCACTCGGACAGCCCACCCGGCACCTGGATCTCCGGTTCGTCGTCCGCGCGCGTCCCGACGCCCACATCGTGCGTAGCTCCGAATCGACGGACCTCCGCTGGTGGCCGGTGGACGCACTGCCGCCGAACGCGGAGAAGCCCACGATCGACCAGCTCGTGCACCTGGCCGGACTGCGCTAGCGGAGCGGCGCCAGCGTCGGGCGTTTCGCCGAGATACGGTCGCCGGAGGATGTTCCCCAGATCGCCGGGTCGGCGTAGCCGAGATCTCCCGAACGGGCCGCAAGTTGCTCGGCAATCCGATCCGATCACCCGCGTATCCGTTGGGACGCCTCGGGTCCGGATCGCCGCGGGGCGCGAACCTCGAGGCCTGCTACCCGTGCGGGCACGTCGACAAGGCGAACCGGATCACACAGGATCGGTTTGTGTGCCGGGTGTGGACATGTCGATCAGGCAGATCACAATGCCGCGTTGAACATCGCCTACCTGGGGTACGTGAAGTACATGACCACGACGCACGGCTATTGGGCCGCCTAATCAACCGGCCTACAGTCGGCGCGCACCCGACGGCCAGTCGGGGACGCGACTGGCAAACCCGGCCCTTCAGGGCAGGGGTACGTTGATCTCTCACACGTCCGTGCTGAACCGGACCCCGCCGTCGGGCAACGTCACGCCCGGCCACACCCGGGCGCCGCGCAGGAGTTCGCACCGGGCGCCGATGTCGGCTCCGTCACCGATCACCGCGTCACGCACCAGAGCCCGCGGCCCGATGCGTGCGCCGAAACCGATGATGGACCGTTCGACGGTCGCTCCGGCCTCGACCACGGCGCCGTCGAACAGCACCGCGCCGTCGAGTCGCGCGCCCGCACCCACCTCGGCGCCGCGGCCGACGACGGTCCCGCCGATCAGCAGCGCGCCCGGGGCGACACCCGCACCCGGGTGGACGAGCGACTCGCCGCGCGGTCCGTCGAGCGCAGGCGACGGTGCGATGCCGCGCACCAGGTCCGCGGAACCGCGCACGAAGTCCTCGGGGGTGCCCATGTCGCGCCAGTACGAGGAGTCGACGTGACCGTAGATGCGGGCGTTCTCGGCCAGCAGGGACGGGAACACCTCGCGTTCCACCGACACCGGACGACCCTCGGGGATCCGTTCGATGATCTCGCGCTTGAAGACGTAACAGCCGGCGTTGATCTGGTCGGTCGGCGGGTCCTGCGTCTTCTCGAGAAACGCGGTGACCCGGCCGTCGGCGTCGGTGGGCACGCAGCCGAACGCCCGCGGATCCCCCACCCGCACGAGGTGCAGGGTGACGTCGGCGTCCCGGTTCCGGTGGGTGTCGAGGATCGCGCCCAGGTCGGTGCCGCCGAGAACGTCGCCGTTGAAGACCATGGCGTGGTCACCGCGCAGCTTCGGCAGAACGTTGCGGATGCCGCCACCGGTGCCGAGTGGTTCGGTCTCGGTGACGTAGTCGATCTCGAGACCGAGCTTGGAACCGTCGCCGAAGTACTCCTCGAAGACCTCCGCCTTGAAAGACGTCCCGAGGACCACGTGCGTGATCCCGGCCGCCCCGATCCGCGCGAGGAGATGCTGGAGGAACGGCAGACCCGCCGTCGGCAGCATGGGTTTGGGCGCCGACAACGTCAGCGGGCGGAGCCTCGTTCCCTGACCGCCGACCAGCACCACTGCGTCGGTCGTCTTCTCAATTGCCATGAGTCGTTCCCCCCTCGTTCTGGTTCGTGCGTCGTTCCCGGACTGCGGCAGCCACGGCGATCTTCGACCGCACTGCCAATCCTCCCCGAAGTGCCCACCGAAGCGGCGCCTGCCACCAGTGGGGATGACGATCGGCCTGGAACCGGTACGCGCTCTGATGGTGAGCGGGCAGCATCAGTTCCGGATGCTTGCCCGCGGCGTGCCCCTTCGCGTGGGTGACCTCGGCGGAAGGCACGTACACGTTCAGCCATCCGGCCTTGCCCAGGCGGTCGCCGAGGTCGACGTCCTCCATGTACATGAAGTAGCGGGAATCGAAGCCGTTGATCGAGTCGAAGGCCGCGCGCCGCATGAGCAGGCACGAACCGGACAACCAGCCGACCGACCGCTCGCTGACCGTCTCGTTTTCCTGGCGGTAGCCGGCAGTCCACGGGTTGGACGGCCACACCGTGCCCAGAATCGCGTGCCCGGCACCCGACACGAGGTCGGGCACCTGGCGTGCCGACGGGTAGATGCTCCCGTCGGGTTCCAGGACGAGAGGTCCGAGCGCCCCGGCACGCGGCCAGCGCTCGGCGGCCGCGAGAAGTACGTCGATCGATCCGGGCGCCCAGCGAACATCCGGATTGGCGATGACGACGAACTCGATCTCGTCGTCGATCTCCGCCACAGCCCTGTTGATGGCACCGCCGTAGCCGATGTTCCCGCCGGTGCGCAGCATGCGCACGTGCTCGTGCGCCGCGTCCGCGGCCTCGGGGGCGCCGTCCGTCGATCCGTTGTCGGCCATCACGACCTGCGGATCTTCTTTCGTCGCCTCGGCGAGAGTGCCCAGGAATTGCTCCAGATGCTCACCTGGCGAAAAGGTCACCGTCACCACGGCCAGCTTCGAACTCACGCGGGCAAGCGTAGCCGCTGGGAGAGGGTCCGCCTCACACCGCTGCACGCACAGCCGCATGCAGCGCGTCCCGCCACGGCCGCAACGGGGTCAGCCCGGCGGCGGCCCACGCACTTCCGGACAGCACCGAGAACGCCGGTCGCGGGGCGGGCCGCACGAACTGGGCACTCGTGCACGGCCGGACTCGATCCGGGTCCGCGCCTGCTTCCTCGAACACTGCGCGCGCGAGGTCGAACCAACTCGCCCGGCCCGAATTGGTGGCGTGCAGGACCGGCGCGTCGACGTCGCTGCGCCCCGCGAGTTCGAGCAGCGCATCGGCCAGGTCGCCGGCGAATGTGGGCGAGCCCACCTGATCGTCCACGACGTCGACCGTGTCACGTTCGCGCTCGAGCCGGAGCATGGTGGAGACGAAGTCAGAGCCGATCCCCGTGTAGACCCATGCGGTGCGCACGATGTGGGCGGACGGAAGCGCTGCGTGGACGGCGCGTTCGCCGGCGAGTTTGGTGCGTCCGTAGGCGGTTGCCGGACCCGTCGGGGCGTCCACCTCGTACGGTGTGTCGCCCTGCCCGGCAAAGACGTAGTCGGTGGAGACGTGGATCAGCCGGGCACCCACCCGGGCGCACGCCGCCGCCAGGTTCCCAGGCCCGGTCTCGTTCACCGCCCGGGCGGTGTCCTCGTCCGATTCCGCAGCGTCGACCGCCGTGTACGCCGCGCAGTTGATCACCACCGATCCGCCTTCGACCTGCTCGTTCACCGCGCCGGGGTCGGTGATGTCGAGTTCGTCGGACCCCACCCCCCGGGCCGGAATACCGGTCGCCGCGGCTCGTCGGAGGAGGTGTCCACCCAGCTGTCCCCGGGCGCCGGTCACAAGGATCTTCGTCACGGGGGTCAGTCTGGCACGCCGATCGACGCCTCCCTGCTCCCGGCGCGGCGACCAGTAGCCTGGTTTCCGTGTCACACGAGCAACCCGCACCAGACGCACCCCCGAGCACGGCTCGGCGGCCGATTCACATCGCTGTGGCGGTGCTGTCGGTGCTCGCCCTCGTCGTGACGGGATTCGCCTGGCGGAGTATCGACTCGCTGCGCAACAATCTGGCAACCGCGGGCGGTCTGGGACTCGGCGGAAGCGCCGACGGCGCCGTCGACATCCTCATGGTCGGCACCGACAGCCGCACCGACGCCCACGGCAACCCGCTGTCCCAGGAGGAACTCGACTCACTTCGGGCCGGCGAGGAAGTGGCGTCCAACACCGACACCATCGTCCTCATCCGCGTTCCCAACGACGGGAGTTCCGCCACCGCCATCTCGATCCCCCGCGATTCCTACGTCGACGTGCCGGGCATCGGCATGTCGAAGATCAACGCCGCGTATGGCGCCACCAAGGAGACCGAGCGGCTCAAACTCGTCGAGGACGGCGCCACCGACAAGGAAGCCGAGGAGGAGTCGACGAAGGCCGGCCGCGAGGCGCTCATCCAATCGGTGGCCGATCTCACCGGGATCACCGTCGACCACTACGCCGAGGTCGGGCTGCTCGGGTTCGTCCTCCTCACCAACGCTGTCGGCGGCGTCGACGTCTGCCTCAACGAACCGGTGGACGAGGACATGTCCGGCGCGCACTTCCCCGCCGGTGAGCAGACGTTGAAGGGTGCGGACGCACTGAGCTTCGTCCGCCAGCGCCACGACCTGCCCCGCGGCGACCTCGACCGCATCGTGCGTCAGCAAGTGTTCATGGCATCGCTCGTCGGCAAGGTGCTGTCCGCGAAGACACTCAGCGATCCCGGCAAGCTGAACGAACTCAGCGGCGCCGTGCAACGCTCGGTGGTGCTCGACGAAGACTGGGACATCATCGAATTCGCCACCCAACTGCAGGACCTCGCCGGCGGCAAGGTGCAGTTCGAGACGATTCCGGTCGCGGATCTCAACGGCATGACCGACTACGGCGAGTCCATCGTCGAGGTCAAGCCGAAGGACGTGAAGAAGTACGTGGCCGGTCTCGTCGGCGAGGAACCCACCGACTCGGAAGACACCACCACGTCCGAGACGCCCAAGATCGACGCCTCGACCGTCACCGTCGACGTGGCAAATGCAAGCGACGTCGGAGGCCTCGCGAACGGCGTCGCCGACGCTCTCACGTCGCTCGGCTACGGCCAGGGCGAGGTCGGCAACTACACAGGTCAGTCGGTGAGCGAGACCACCGTCTTCGCGCACTCCGCGGACGACGACAGCGCCAAGGCGGTCGCCGCAGCACTCGGCGGACTCCCCACCGACACCGACGCATCACTGCCCGAAGGCTCGGTGCGGGTGGTGCTGTCGAGTGACTACCAGGGCCCGACGTCCGCCGAGACCACCGGCACCACCACGTCGTCCGAGTCCTCGGAGACAGGCCTCGAGCCCGCGACCACAGCAGGAACGACCCCCACCCCGGCACCGCCCGGCCCACCCATCGATGCCGGCTCGTCGGGCCCGCGTTGCGTGAACTAGAAAACGAGAGACGGATCGTGTCCATGAACCATGCGTCCCGCACGCTGACCGACGCCCTGCTCGACCCCATCCTGAAGAACGACCCGGCCGGCCCGCGCGTCACGTTCTACGACGATGCGACCGGCGAACGGGTCGAACTCTCGGCCCTCACCCTCGCCAACTGGGCGGCCAAGACCGCAAACCTGCTGCGTGACGAATTCGGCGTCGAGCCCGGCGCCCGCGTCGCGGTGCTCCTTCCCGCGCACTGGCAGACCGCCGCGGTTCTGCTCGGTGCATGGTGGGCCGGCGCCGAGGTCGTCCTCGAAGCCGACGCGGACGCCGAGATCGCACTCGTCTCGGCCCAGCACCTGGGCGACGTCGAGGACGTACCCGAGGTCGCGGCGCTGTCGCTGGACGCGTTCGGCAGGCCCGTCCCCGACCTCCCCGTCGGCATTACCGACTACGCCACCTCCGTGCGCGTCCACGGCGACCAGTTCCGGCCGACGGTCGCCGGACCCGCACTGGCCGGCAAGAGCGTCGACGACGTCCTCGCCGCAGCGCTCGCCTCCGCCGAATCCCAGGGAATCACCGGTACCGACCGGGTGCTGTCCGAAGAGGCGTGGGACTCCCCCGACGCCCTGATCGACGGTCTGGTGGCCGTCTTCGCAGCCGGAGCGTCACTCGTGCAGGTCACCAACGCCGACGACGCAGCCCGGTCGAGGCGCGTCGACACCGAGAAGATCACCCGTCAGCTCTCCCGGTAGCCGCCGTCCGCGAGGCCCGCGGCGATCTCGAACCTGTTCCGGGAACCGCGGTGCCGCAACTCCTCGAACAGATACCGCAGCGCGAAGGTCCACCCGTACGTAGCCCATTGGTCGGCGTGGACCGCTTCGTGTCGCATCAGCGATCTCGCCGGTTCCGGGCCGGTGAGGAATGCGCCGCCGATCGTCGTCCCGCCGCGCGCGTATCCACCCCGCATCCGGCTGCACACGAAGATGCCGAACTCGGCGTCGAACGCGATGCGGGCGCCCCACAGCCGGGCATACACCAACGCCAGCCGTGTGATCGCCGCGGACTGCGAGCTCCCCCGCGACGCTCGGATCATCGGCACACCGCGGCTGCGTTTCACAGGCGCAGGATACTCAGCCCAGCAGCTTGTCGCGGAGTGCCTTGTCCTTGTCCAGGACCATCTTCTCGAGCCCGTCCTGGAACGCGACCATCCGCTGTTGCAGGGCGGGGTCGGAGGCGCCGAGGATGCGGACGGCGAGCAGGCCCGCGTTGCGGGCGCCGCCGATGGACACGGTCGCGACGGGGACGCCTGCGGGCATCTGCACGATCGAGAGCAGCGAGTCCATGCCGTCGAGGTATTTCAGCGGGACGGGCACACCGATGACGGGCAGTGGGGTGGCCGACGCGACCATGCCCGGCAGGTGGGCGGCACCCCCGGCGCCGGCGATGATCACCTGGATGCCACGGCCGGCCGCGTCCTTCGCGTAGTCGAGCATGCGCTGCGGTGTGCGGTGCGCGGAGACGACACCGACCTCGAAGCGCACCCCGAACTCGGCGAGCGCCTCGGCGGCGGCCTCCATGGTGGGCCAGTCGGAGTCGCTGCCCATGATGAGCCCGACCTGTGCGCCCTGCCGTGCTGCCGTGTCACTCACCGTGTACATCCCATCCGTCGGTCCATTCAGCGTGCGAGAGCCAGTGCGCGGCGCGCTCGGCGCGCTCGCGCACCCGCGCCACGTATTCGGGGTCGTCGATCGAGCCGGGTCCGCCGACGATGTTCACGTGGCCGATCTTCCGGTCCTCACGTTCGCCCTTGCCGTACAGGTGGATCTTCGCGTCGGGCATCCGGGCGAAGAGGTGGTGGACGCGTTCGTCCATGCTCATCTCGGGGGCCGTCGGTGCACCGAGCACGTTCGCCATCACCGTGATCGGTGCGAGCGGTGCGGTGTCGCCGAGCGGGTAGTCGAGGACGGCGCGCAGATGCTGCTCGAACTGTGAGGTGCGGGCACCGTCCATGGTCCAGTGGCCGGAGTTGTGCGGGCGCATCGCGAGTTCGTTGACGACGAGCGCGCCGTCGGTCGTCTCGAACAGTTCGACGGCCATCGCGCCGACCACACCGAGTTCGGACGCGATGCGGAGCGCCAGTTCCTCGGCGGCCTCGGCGACCGAGTCGGGCAGAGCTGGGGCGGGGGCGAGGACCACGGCGCACTGTCCGTGGCGTTGCACCGTCTCCACGACGGGCCACGTGGCGCCCTGGCCGAACGGTGACCGCGCCACCATCGCGGACAGCTCACGCCGCATCTCGACCTTCTCCTCGACGATGAGGGAGACACCCTTGTCGAGTTGCCGGGTGACGATGCGCTCGGCCTCGTCGGAATCGTCGGTGATCCACACGCCGCGACCGTCGTATCCGCCTCGGACGGCCTTGATCACGACAGGCCACCCGTGTTCGGCGCCGAATTTGACGACGTCCTCGGCCCAGGTCACCTCGGCGTAAGCCGGGACCGGTGCGCCGAGTTCGGCGAGCTTGCGGCGCATCGCCAGCTTGTCCTGCGCGTAGATGAGCGCCGTCGGCGGCGGCTGCACGTTGACGCCCTCGGCGACCAGGACGTCGAGGTGCTCGGTGGGCACGTGCTCGTGGTCGAAGGTCAGCGCGTGCGACCCGACCGCGGCCCTGCGGAGCGCGTCGAGGTCGGTGTGGCTGCCGAGGACGACGTCGGGGCTCACCTGGGCTGCGGGTTCGTCGGCGGTGCCGGAGAGCACCCGCAGGGTCTGGCCGAGCGCAATCGCGGCCTGGTGGGTCATCCGCGCGAGTTGGCCGCCACCGATCATCGTCACGACGGGTTGCCCGGCGGTCAGATCGCGGGGTGTCGTGGGACGCGGTGTGGAGTCAGAGTTGCCGGTCACGGGTCACTAGTTTGTCATGTCCGGCGCGGGGTTCCGCCGCCGAGGTGCCGGTGGGCAGTTTCTGTGATTCTCCTGATGATCTCGCCGTCAATTGGTGGTATCCGGTCCGACTTTCGTAAACTCATCCGTTGTGTCATTTGTCGACGGCGTCCTAGCACGCGTTCCCCAGCCTTTTCGGGCTCTCGCGTTGCGGCATCACGAACTGATCAAGTTCGCGATTGTGGGCGGCACCACCATGATCTTCGACCTCGCGATCTTCTATTCGCTGAGCCTGACGATCCTCGAAGAGAAGCCCGTTGTCGCAAAAATTCTGTCCGGAATTCTCGCGACGGTCCTGAGTTACATTCTCAACCGCGAATGGTCGTTCAAGAACCGTGGCGGGCGTGAACGTCACCACGAGGCCCTGCTGTTCTTCACGATCAGCGGGATCGGCGTCCTCCTCGCCGCGGCGCCCCTGTGGATCGCCAACAACGTGTTCGACATCCGCGCCGACCAGGAGAACCTGACCACGCTGGTGGTCGTCGACTTCGTGCTCAACTACATCATCGGAAACCTGCTGCAGATGGTGTTCCGCTTCTGGGCACTCCGCCGGTTCGCCTTCCCCGACGAGAACGTGCACATCATCGATCCGGACCTCGTCGACGAGGCCGTCGAGGAAGAGTTCGGCCACTCCTGATCATCAGCGCGGTTCCCGGATCCCGGTGACCCGCGTCGGCACGTGCTCGCGCGCGAGGGGAACGAAGATCGCGAACAGCGCCGGACGGCGTCGCTGCAGTTCCAGCCGGCCGCCGTCCGCCTCGATGAGTGCACGGGCCAGCGCCAGGCCCACACCGGTCGAACCGGCCCCCGAGAATCCGCGGTCGAAGATGTGTGGCGCGAGGTCGTTGCTGACCCCGACTCCCTCGTCCGACACCTCGACGCACACCATGGTCTCGCGGGGCGACGTCTCCTCGCCGGGCGTCCTGAGATTCTGCCCCTGGATAAGACGCACCGCGACGGTGCACGTTCCCGCCCCGTGCATGAGCGCGTTGTCGACGAGCACCGCGACGGCCTCGCGGAGCCGGGAACCGGTGGTCGACGCCATCACGTTCGTGTCCCCGCGCAGCAGCAACTCGCGGTCGACGTCTTCGAACGGCCGCTTCCAGTCCGCGATGACCACGCTGAGCTCCCGGATCACCGACACGTGGGTCTCGGTACCACTGCTACGTGACGAGCGGACCAGTTCGTCGATCGCAACGGTCAATCGGTCCACCTGCGCCATCGCCTCGTCGGCCTCGACCACGACCGCGGGGTCCGAGTGCACGGACAGCTCGTCGAGCCGGAGACGGACGGCCGTGAGTCGGCTGCGGAGCTGATGGGAGACGTCCGCGACGAGCGCGTGCTCGCGCTGCAGCCGTCCCGCGATCTCGACGGTCGCGGAGTCCAGGACGTCGGAGACACGGTCGAGTTCGGGGATGCCGTGACGTCGGGGGTCGGGCCGGAAATCGCCCTCCGCGAGCCGGGCCGCCCGGTTGGCGACATCCCGCAGTGGGTCGGCGAGCCGCTTCGCCGTGACGTAGGCGACCACGGTGCCCGCGGCGATGGACACGAGCACCAGCAGCGCGACGGCACCGACCGCCTGCCGTTGCTGGGTGCGCATCTCGTCGGACGGCACCTCGAGACGCAGCGAACCGGATGTGCCCATCGCGAGAGATTCCACGAGGGGCGACTGCACGGACGATTCGCCGATGTCCACTCGCGCTGCGCCGTCGTCGGTGGTCGGATAGACCACCACCAGGCGGCCCCCGGCGGGCGTCAGCAGACGCAGGGAGTTCGTGTCGAGATCACCCTCGACGACGCCGTTGACGCCCTCCTGGGTGATGATCTCCGTCGCCATCCGATCGAGCCGGACCTGGAGATCGCTCCGGTTGAAATCCTCGACCCACAACCACGCCGTGTAGATGAGCGGCACACCGAGCAGCAGTGCCGTCAGGATCACGACTGCGAGGATCGACTGGAGAATTCTGCGGCGCACTACCCCGCCTAGTCGGTGTTGATGCGGAAGCCGACGCCGCGGACCGTCGCGATGCGACGCTCGGCGGCGGGGCCCTCGTCACCGATCTTTCGGCGAAGCCACGACATGTGCATGTCGAGTGTCTTCGAGCCGCGCAGTTCCACGTCGCCCCAGACCTCCGCGAGGATGGTGTCGCGGGACACCACCTGCCCGGCGTGCTCGAGCAGCACCCGGAGAAGCTCGTACTCCTTGTTGGCGAGGGCGATCTCGGTGCCGTTCACGAGCACCCTCCGGGCCGCCGGTTCGAGCCGGATGCCGCCGACCTCGACGACGGAATCCTCGCCGCCACCGCGACGGCGCAGCAGGGCGCGCACCCGTGCCATCAATTCCGCCAACCGGAACGGCTTGCCCACGTAGTCGTCGGCGCCCGCGTCGAGTCCGACGACGAAGTCGACCTCGTCGGTGCGTGCGGTGAGCATGAGCACCGCCAGTTCCGAACTGTGGGCGCGTACCTGCCTGCACACCTCGAGTCCGTCCATCCCCGGGAGTCCGAGGTCCAGGATCAACAGGTCGTACGCTCCGTCGAGCGCCTGCTCCAGCGCTGCCGGGCCGGTCTGCTCGATGGTGACGTCGTATCCCTCCCGGCCCAGTGCCCGCGACAGCGGGGCGGCAATGGCTTCGTCATCTTCGGCAAGCAATACAGCAGTCACCTCCACAGCGTACGGACGTGCGCAGACGGCCGTGACCGGTTACCAGCCTTTGCCGGTGTCGGCGTCGCCGCGCGGGTCGTCACGCTCCCGTTCGCGGTGGAGATCCATCGCGTCGAACACCTGGTGATAGAGCAGCGAGTGGACGCGCTGCACGTCGGGGATGTCGTCGAATTCCAGTGGATCGTCCGAGGACGACACGATGACCAGCGTGCCGGTGCGGAGCATCCGGTCGAGGAGGCCGTGCCGGAACTGGACGTTGCTGATGCGCCCCATCGGAATGTCGATCCCGGTGTGGGTCATCACACCCTGGCGGATGAGAACACGCCGGTCGGTGACGATGAAGTGGGTGAACTTCCAACTGAGAAACGGCGCGACACAGCGCCATACGACGAGCCCCAGCCACACCACGAGGACGACGACGAGCACGACGTTCAGCGCGGAGCCGTCCAGCTTGTTCTCGGCGAATCCCGCCGCGAAACCTGCCACGGCCGTCGCCAGCAGAAACGTGACGGCGGGGAGCAGCAGCATCTTCCAGTGTGGATGACGGTGAAGCAGCAGTTCCTCGTCCTCGGCGAGGGCGTCCTCCGGATATCCCATGCGAAGAGTGTGCCTCTATCGCATGCGGCTGAGCACTATCGGGGTGATGACGATGATGATGCCGTACAGCACCATCCACACTCCGACCACGATCACGAACACCTCGAGCGACAGTTCGGGCTGCAGGAGGACGAAGCCCCCGGCGATGACGCTGATCACGCCGAGCACGATGGTCAGCCCGCGATCCGCGACCGAACCCGAGGCGCCTTCCACGATTTCGAGGACACCTCGGAACACCCACCACGCACCGACGACGAGCGCGATGATCACGACGGTCTGGAGGGGGCTCCTCAGCACGAGGAACGCCAGAAGTATTGCCAGGGCGCCGGATACGCCCACCAGGGTCCGTGCAGCTCCCCCGGCCTCGACGTCGGCGAACGCCCGGATGATCTGGACGATCCCGAAGCCGAAGAACTGGATGGCGATCAGGACGGCCAGCACCGTGAGCGTCACGTGCGGCCATACGAGCACCGCGATGCCGAGACCCAGGGTGAGCAGACCGAGCACCACCGTGAGACCGGTCA
Source organism: Rhodococcus sp. G6(2025) (assembly GCF_058628105.1). NCBI lineage: Bacteria > Bacillati > Actinomycetota > Actinomycetes > Mycobacteriales > Nocardiaceae > Rhodococcus > Rhodococcus sp. G6(2025). The sequence goes on along the minus strand of NZ_CP179750.1, from coordinate 2,973,830 downwards.
ACGTGCGCCGGGCTGCGGTGACGGAGGACTCCGGAATTGAGGTACTCATGTACCACAGTGTGGCACTACTCGGTGCGCACCGGGCGTAAATGTGTGATGTCACCTGCGGCGACGGCGATCGTGCCGGGCTGGCCGTCGGGGGCGATCACGACCCGGCCCTCCGCGTCGACGTCCGTTGCGATGCCGATGAGTTCACGCCCGCCGGGCAGTTCGGCGCGCACTCGCTGGCCGAGCGTGCCGCAGCGGGCACGGTAGGCCTCGGCGAGTTCCGTGACGTCCCAGTTGGAGTCGTGCCATTGCTGCCAGCGATCGGCGATGGCGCGCAGCACCGCCCGCACGAGGGTGTCGCGGTCACTGACCTCGGCGCCCTCGAGGACGAGCGACGTCGCATGCTCGACGGGCAGTTCGTCTCTCGTGAGGCTCACGTTGAGACCGATCCCGACGACCACCGCCGGATCCGGTGCCGTGGCGGACACCTCGGCGAGGATGCCGGCGACCTTGCGGCCGTCGATGAGCACATCGTTGGGCCACTTGAGTTCCGCGGGAACCTTGGCGGCGGCGCGGAGCGCGTCGACGACGGCGACACCGGTCAGCAGGGGCAGCCACCCCATGTCCTGGACGCTCATCCCCGGCATCGTCAGCAACAGGGAGACCGCGATCTGCGCCTGCGGCGGACTCACCCAGGCGCGTGAGTGGCGGCCCCGGCCGCTGCCCTGGAATTCGGCGAGCAGCACGTGCCGGTCACAGTTCGACGTCGCGGCCCGCGCGAGAAGATCGGCGTTGGTGGACCCGGTCTCCTGCACCACGTCGAGCCGCGCCCAGAACCTGCGGGTGTCGCTGTCGTCGTCACCGCGGACGAGCGCCGCGCGCAGATTGTCGGCGTTGAGAGGGGGTCGGTTCAGGTCGGTCCACATCACCACAGCCTAGGACGAGCTGGAAAAGGTACTGGTCAGTAGCCGGGTCCGGGCAACCCGCCGCCTGACCACCTCCCTTGGCAGAAGCTCGCCGGCTCTCGTTAAGCTGACCTGTCATGACCACTGTTCAGGAGCCGAGCGCGGCGGAGTCGGCGAGTACGCCCGATATTCACACGACGGCGGGAAAGCTCGCCGACCTGCGTAATCGTCAGGCCGAGGCGCAGCACCCGAGCGGTGAAGCCGCGGTCGAGAAAGTCCACGCCAAGGGCAAGCTCACCGCCCGCGAACGCATCACCGCGTTATTGGACGACGGCAGCTTCGTCGAACTCGACGCCCTCGCCCGGCACCGCTCGGTGAACTTCGGCCTCGCCGACAACCGCCCCGTCGGCGATGGCGTCGTCACCGGCTACGGCACCGTCGACGGCCGCGACGTCTGCGTGTTCTCCCAGGACGCCACCGTCTTCGGCGGCTCCCTCGGCGAAATCTACGGCGAAAAAATCGTCAAGGTCATGGACCTCGCCCTCAAGACCGGGCGCCCCCTGATCGGCATCAACGAAGGCGCCGGCGCCCGCATCCAGGAAGGCGTCGTCTCCCTCGGCCTCTACGGCGAAATCTTCCACCGCAACGTCCAGGCCTCCGGTGTCATCCCGCAGATCTCCCTGATCATGGGCCCCGCCGCCGGCGGCCACGTCTACTCCCCCGCCCTGACCGACTTCGTCGTCATGGTCGACCAGACCTCCCAGATGTTCGTCACCGGCCCCGACGTCATCAAAACCGTCACCGGCGAAGACGTCACCATGGAAGATTTGGGCGGCGCGCACACCCACATGGTCAAATCCGGCGTCGCCCACTACGTCGCCTCCGGCGAACAAGACGCCCTCGACTACGTCAAGGACCTGCTGTCCTACCTGCCGTCGAACAATCAGGCCGCGGCCCCCCGGATGCTGCCCACCGACCCGATCACCGGCTCCATCGACGACTCGCTGACCGCCGAGGACCTCGAACTCGACACCCTCATCCCGGACTCGGCGAACCAGCCCTACGACATGCACGAGGTCATCCGCCGCATCCTCGACGACGACGAATTCCTCGAGGTCCAGGCCGAACGCGCCGGCAACATCGTCGTCGGCTTCGGCCGCGTCGACGGCCGCAGCGTCGGGATCGTCGCCAACCAGCCCACCGTCTTCGCCGGCTGCCTCGACATCGACGCCTCCGAAAAAGCCGCCCGCTTCGTGCGCACCTGCGACGCGTTCAACGTCCCCATCATCACCCTCGTCGACGTCCCCGGCTTCCTGCCCGGCACCGACCAGGAATACAACGGCATCATCCGCCGCGGCGCGAAACTGCTCTACGCCTACGGCGAGGCCACCGTCGGGAAGATCACCGTCATCACCCGCAAGGCCTACGGCGGCGCCTACGACGTGATGGGCTCCAAGCACATGGGCGCCGACGTCAACCTCGCCTGGCCCACCGCCCAGATCGCCGTCATGGGCGCCTCCGGCGCCGTCGGGTTCGTCTACCGCAAACGCCTCCTCGAGGCCGCCAAGAACGGCGACGACGTCGACGCCCTGCGCCTGCAACTGCAACAGGAATACGAAGACACCCTCGTCAACCCGTACGTCGCCGCCGAACGCGGCTACGTCGACGCCGTCATCCCCCCGTCCCACACCCGCGGACAGATCGTGGCCGCCCTGCGCCTCCTCGAACGCAAAATGGTCACCCTCCCGCCCAAGAAGCATGGGAACATCCCCCTATGACCGCTATCACCGACGACGACGTGCGCACCGAGACAGGTTCGGACGCGACGGCGTCAGTCAACGGTTCCGCAGCGGACACCACGCTCGCGAAGGGTGCGGCCACCGACCTGCCGGGTGACACGGACGGCACCGCCGCCGACGCGGCCCGTCAGCCTTTCCTGAAGGTGGTCAAGGGCTCACCGTCCGACGAGGAGATCGCTGCGCTCGTCGCGGTGCTGTCCGCGGTCGCCGCCGCCGGCAGCGGTGAACCGGATTCGCACGTACCGCCCGAGTCCTGGGGCGCTCCCACGCGGATGCACCGGAATGTCGCCCCGTTCTCGCCGTACGCGTTCCCGAACGTGTCCGCGTACCGGCGTTGATCAGGATCCGGTGACATCCTTCGTTCTCGCCTCGGCTTCCCCGGCGCGGCTGGCTGTTCTGCGCAGCGCCGGGGTGGAACCGGTCGTGCGAGTCTCCGGAGTCGACGAGGATGCCGTCATCGCGGCACTCGGTGCCGACGCAGCCCCCGAGCACGTCGTCACCGAACTGGCCCGCGCCAAGGCGAGCGACGTCCTCCCTGTTCTCGCACGGGACGGGATCTCGGACGCCGTCGTCGTCGGATGCGACTCCATGTTGCTGATCGACGGGTCCCTGCAAGGCAAACCCGGAACCGTCGACGTCGCCCGCGCGCGGTGGTCGTCGATGGCCGGCCGTAGCGCGACCCTGCTCACCGGGCACAGCGTCCTGCGGATCGCGGAGGGCGCGGTGGTGGGTGACGCACACGATCACAGCGCCACCGTCGTCCATTTCGCGAGCCCGCCGGACGCCGATCTGGAGGCCTACCTCGCGACCGGGGAACCACTGCAGGTCGCGGGCGCGTTCACACTGGACAGCCTCGGGGGCTGGTTCGTGGACCGCATCGAGGGCGACCCGTCCAGCGTGATCGGGATCGGTCTGCCGCTCGTCCGGAGGTTGCTCGCGGAGGTCGGGGTCGGCGTCGCCGAGTTGTGGGCGTCGTCAGGCCGCGTCGACTGACTGTTCGTCGACCGACAGATTCCGGCGCGGAAGCGTCAACGACGCCACACCGATAGCCGCCGCCACCGCCGCGATGATCCAGAGGATGCGGCGCTCTGCCTGGAGAAACGCCTCGCCTGCCGCTGATCGGGTCGACTCCCGTGCGGCTACCACCGCGGAGTCGGCGATCTGCTGCTGAGCGGCGCCGAGCGCCGCACCCCCGGACGCCGGCGAACGGCATTCGTCGGGCACCTTCATCGGGGACGTGGACCCGAGTTGCTCCGTCGCGCAGCGCACGAACGTGTCCTCGGCCCGCGGGATCAGCGCCGGCGGCACCCCGGCCTCGGCGAGTTGCGCGGTCAACGCGGGCCGCTCGGCTTGCACCGCGTCCGCCGACTGCGTCGCGACGAGGTTGAAGAACACGACGCCGATCACCGCGAGGCCGATCGAACTACCCACCTGCTGCACGGTCGGGAGCAGCCCCGACACCGACCCGGCGTTCTGCGGTTGCACGGTCGCGAGGATCGCCGTCTGGAGCGGTGCCACGAACAGCCCGAGCCCGGCTCCCCCGATGAACAGCGGACCGGCCAGCGCCGACCACCGCGGATCGGTGCCCTCGTGCTGCAGTTGCGCCGCCAGCACGATGAGGGAGCCGGCGAAGAGCAGCATCCCGAGAGGCAGGACGAGGTTGCCGATGCGCCGATACACGGCACCGGAGGCCAGCGCGGCGAGCCCGGTCCCCAGCGCCCACGGCAGCGTCATCACCCCGGCCCTGAGCGGTGAGAACCCGAACCCGAACTGCAGGGTGAGGGAGATGGTGAAGATCAACGACGTGAGCGTCCCGAAGAACACGAACGCGATGGCCGCGCCGAGCGAGAACGCGCGGTCGGTGAACAGTTCGAGGCGCAGGACCGGGTCGCCGCCGCGGCGCCCGAGCCGCCACTCGTGGACGACGAACGCGATCAGGACCGGCACCGAACACAGCAGCATCACCACGAGCGACGTCGGCCAGCCGCGTTCCCGGCCCTCCGCGAGCGGAAAGATCAGGAGGAACAGCCCGAGCGCCGACAGCATGGCGCCGCCCACGTCGAGCCGGCGGATTCCGTCGGGCTTCGCGTCGACGAGATAGAAGTAGCCGAGGACCAGGGCCGCGAGCCCGATCGGGAGATTGACGAAGAAGATCAGCCGCCAACCCCAGTCGAAGAGATCCCACTGGATGAGAAGTCCGCCGACGAGCGGACCGCAGATCGTGGCGAGCCCGATGGTCGCGCCGTAGATTCCGAACACGCGCGGGTGCGAGCGTTTCGGAAACAGTCCCGAGATGATGGCGAACGTCTGAGCCGACATCGACCCCGCCGCGAGGCCCTGCAACGCCCGCGACACGACGAGAGCGGTCGGCGACTGGGCCAGTCCGCAGAGCAGAGAGGCAACGATGAAGACGGCCAGTGCGGTGAGGAAGACCCGTCGTCGGCCGAGCAGATCCCCCAGCCGCGCCGCTGTGATCAGCGAACATGCGAACGAGAGCGTGTAGACGCTCACCATCAGCAGCTGCGCCGACACCGAGGCGCCGAGATCGACCGCGATGCTCGGAAGCGCGACGTTGACGATGGTCGCGTCCAGGAGTTGCATGAACACGGCGGCGAGACTGGTGGCCAGACCCAGCCACGGGACCCAGCGACCGAGTTCGCCTCGATAGAGTGCGTCACGCTGAGTCACAGGCATCCGGACAGGCTAGCGGCTCGAACCTCACGGAATGCTGTGAGGTTGTTCAAAGGTTGCTGGATGCTACGCGAAGAACTTGCAGCGTGGAACCCTTTTGCCTGACACTTGACTGGACCGGGACCGACCTGTAATCAGTCTCATACTTCTCTACCTCTCGCGGTAAGGCACTCGGTGCCGCATCCTGTTGCGAGAAAGTCCGTGCCCCACCCGACCGAACTCGCAACTCGAATCCGACCAGGAGCCGCTCGATGGACTTGAACTTGATCACCCACTGGAAGCCAGAACCTGGGCGGGTCGTCGAGTGGAAAGTCACGGACGCGAGCGCACGAGCGGCTGCCGAAGCGCCGGTGGATCCGGCACTGCCGACCACCATGCAGGAGCGGCACCTGCGGCGGGCCCGGCTGGCGGCGAACAACGGCGAGACGCAGTCCCCGTGGATCGGCATCGCCTTCGACTTCCCCGGCCGCCTCGACACCGCCGCGATGACACGAACCCTGGAGCGCTACGTCCTGCGGCACGACACGTTGCACAGCTGGTTCTCGTTCGAGAACGCGGACGCCGACCCCACGGACACCACCAATGCCGTCCGACGGCACGTCGTGCCCGCCGGCTCCATCGCGCTCACGGCGCACGAGGGCGAGACGCTCACCACCCCCGAGCAGGTCCGCGACCACGTCGCCGCGCGCTTCGCGAACGATACGAGCGCGCTGGCCTGGCCCGCATTCGTGTTCGGGGTGGTCGAGCACTACGACACCGGGGCTCCCGGGCGCGAGGACAGCTTCACCCTGATCCACGCCGTCGATCACGCGCACACCGACATGCAGTCGATGATCCTCACGTTCGCCGAGACCCGGACCATCTATCAGGCCGAACTCGACGGCGTGGAGCCCGACCTGCCAGACCCGGGCAGTTACGTGGAATACAGCCGGCGGGAACGAGAGAAGGCGGCGACGCTGACCCTCGCCTCCCCCGAGGTCCACGGCTGGATCGGTCACCTCACCCGAAACGGCGGAACGTTCCCGAGCTTTCCCCTCGACCTCGGCGCTTCCGACGAACCCAAACCGGCCATCGGCAGCCGGTTCGACCTCGCCGACGCCGACGAGTGCGAGCGGTTCGGTGCCGTGTGCAAGGCCCACGGTTCCAACTTCATCGGCGGCGTGTTCGCGGCCCTCGCCATCACCGAACACGAACTGGTCGGGCGCGACCGCTACATGGCGCTGTCGCCGCTCACCACCCGCAACGACCCGCAGTTCTATTGGTCCCAGGGGTGGTTCATCAATCTCATTCCGGTCGGGTTCGCCCTCGAGGACGCCACGACGTTCACGGGCCTTGCCCAGCGCGCGCAGGACGCCTACCGGTCCGGCAAGGCGCTCGGCGAGGTGTCCGTGCAGCAGGTGATCGACACCGTGCTCGCTCAGGCCGGCCCCGAGGCGATGTCGCAACACGCCACCACACTCGCACCGCCGCCGATCGTGTCGTACATCGACGGCAGGCGGTTGCCGCAGACCGAGAGTTTCACGTCGACCCGGGCGACCGGCATCGTCGGGGGCAAGGCCACGCAGATCGCGTCGATCTGGGTGAACCGCATGCTCGAGGGCACGTGGATGGCCGTCTCGCACCCCGATACCGACGAGGCGCACCGGTCCGTGACCGCATACGCGGAGCGGTTGTCGGCCATCATGAAAACCGTTGCCCGCGAGGGCGATTACACGGTGACATCGTTCGCGCCTGCGGCGGACTCCGCGACTGCCGCAGGGGTGGAGTAGTGCACGTCACGTCGATCGACCGGTACATGCTCGAACCCGGCCTGGTGACGGAATGGTCCGTCGCGCCGGGCAAGGTCTCCCCGTCCGCGGTGCCGCCGTCGTACAACCAGCAATTCCATCTCGACACCGCCCGCACCCACGGCGTCGGCCGAAGCGTCTGGATGGCAGCAGCTTTCGACCTTCCCGGGCGACTCGACCGGGATGCTCTCGCGCAGGCACTGGTGCACTTCATCCGGCGGCACGACACGCTGCAGACCGGCTTCGACGTGAGCCCGGACGCGATGGCGCGCGTGGATCTCGACCCCGAGGACATCACCGTCGTCGCGTCCGAGTCCTCGGTGACGACGTCGCCACACGAGCTCCGGGACCATCTGCGGTACCGGTTCACCGAGGCGTGCGACCCGCTGACGTTCCCCGCGTACCTGTTCGCCACCATCGAACGCGACTCGCACTACACCGTGGTCAGTGCGTTCGATCACACTCTCGTCGACGGATACTCGCTCGTCATCGCCCTGGGCGAACTCCGGCAGATCTACCAGCGACTCACCGGGCTCGGCGGCTCGGCCGAACTCACGGAAGCGGACCTGACGAAGGAACTCGGCGATCCCGGGAGCTTCCTGCGGTACTGCGAACTCGAGGCCGAGACGCCCGTCACCGAAATCGGCGACCCCCGGGTGCGCGAATGGGCACGCTTCTACGAACGCTGCGGCGGCACCGCGCCCAGTTTCCCGCTCGATCTGGGTGTCGAGGCGGGCAGGCCCGCACCACAGGGGGCGGACGTCCGCCCCCTCCTCGACGCCGCCGACACCGAGCGGTTCGAGGAAATCTGCCTGGACTCGGGGGGAAGCCTGTTCACCGGGACGCTCACCGCGATGGGCATGGCAGTGCACTCGATCAACGGCATCTCCCGGATGCCGTTGCAGTTTCCGCTGCACATTCGCCAGGACCCGGAGTGGGCCAATGCGATCGGGTGGCTCACGACGAGCGCGCCGCTGACGGTCGAACTGACCCCGGACTGCGACTTCCAGTCCTCCTTGGCGCACACGCACGCCTCGTTCCGCACAGCCCTGACGCTCAAGGGTGTGACGATGGCCCAGGTGCGGGAGGCGCTCGGTGACGGATACCGCCGCACCCGCACCGATGTGTTCATGGTCTCGTACATCGACTACCGCAGACTGCCCGGCACCGACGATCACGACGAGCTGAACGCACACCACATCAGCAACGTGACGGTCGCGGACGACGCGCAGTTCTGGATCTCCCGCACGCAGCGGGGTCTCGCGCTGCGGTCGCGGTTCCCGGAGACGTCGACGGCACGCCGGGCGGTCACGGAATTCCTGGTGCGGTTGCGGGAGATCATGCACGACATCTGCGAAAACGGCGTCACTCCCATCGCGGAGCTCACCAGCCAGCTGAACCTGGAAGGCACTCCCGTCGTCTGACCGCCGGAGGCTCGAACAGTCGTCGCCGCATCGCGTCGGCGATCTTGGCTGCCTCGCCCTTGGCCCGCCCCGCGACGTCGCCTGCGAACAACTCGTCGACGCTGGACGCCCACAGTTCGACCCAGCGGTCGAAATGCCGGTCGGTGAATCCGTGCCGGCCGTGCAGCGCCCGGTGCACGGCGAACGCGCTGCCGCGGTAGACGCCGGTGCGCAGCAGGATCGTCTCCCAGAAGTCGCACATGACGGGCAGGTGGTCGTCGATGCCGATCACCGCGAGCGTCTCGAAGGCCGGTTCGAGGACCGGGTCGGCGAATGCCCGGCCGTAGAAGTGCCGGAGCAGCAGTTCCAGGTCGGCGCGCGTCGAGATGTCGGGCATGAGGCCTCCGTTCGGGTGCGAATCTACGCGCCCGCTGCGGCCTCCCTCACCGTCCACGGAAGGTAAGTGTGAACGCCGGTCGGAAGAACTTCCGGCGTCCGCCTAGAATTGACGCCGTCCCCGTCGCATCTGCCCCAGGAGCCCACCCGTGCCCGTAGCGCCAGATCCCACCCAGTCCTTCGCCGAGTACGCCAATCCCGGTCGGCTCGTGTCGACGGAGTGGCTGTCCGCGAAACTGGGCACACCCGGCCTCAAGGTGGTGGAGTCGGACGAAGACGTGCTCCTCTACGACGTCGGCCACATCCCCGGCGCCGTCAAGGTCGACTGGCACCTCGATCTCAACGATCCGGTGACCCGTGACTACATCGACGGCGAGCAGTTCGCCGACCTGATGAGCCGCAAGGGCATCAGCCGCGACGACACCGTCGTGATCTACGGCGACAAGAGCAACTGGTGGGCGGCGTACGCCCTCTGGGTGTTCACGCTGTTCGGACACGAGGACGTCCGCCTCCTCGACGGCGGCCGCGACGCGTGGATCGCCGAGAACCGGGACACCGCGTTCGACGTCCCCGAGACCTCCCCCACCGACTACCCGGTGGTCGAGCGCAACGACGCCCCGATCCGCGCGTTCAAGGACGACGTCCTCGATCACCTCGGCAAGGGTCCGCTGATCGACGTGCGGTCGCCCCAGGAGTACACCGGCGAACGCACCCACATGCCCGACTACCCCGAAGAGGGCGCGCTGCGCGGCGGCCACATCCCGAGCGCGCTGAGCATTCCGTGGGCCAAGGCCGCAGCCCCCGACAGCCGTTTCCGCTCGCGCGGTGAACTGAACGAGATCTACGGCGGTGTGTCCGCCGACGACGACATCGTGGCGTACTGCCGCATCGGTGAGCGCTCCAGCCACACCTGGTTCGTCCTCACCCACCTGCTCGGTTACCCCAGCGTCCGCAACTACGACGGTTCGTGGACGGAGTGGGGCAACATGGTTCGCGTTCCGATCGTCAGGGGTGAAGAGCCGGGAGACGTGCCCGGCGCATCGTCATGACCGAACTACCCGATTCGCTTGCCGAGATCGTCGACGACTTCGCTGCCGTCGACGGCTCGGACAAGCTGCAGTTGCTGCTCGAGTTCAGCCGCGAACTGGCGCCTCTGCCTGCCGAACTCGAGCAGGACGCGATGGAACCGGTGCCCGAGTGCCAGTCTCCGCTGTTCCTGTCGGTCGACGACTCCGATCCGGAACACGTGCGGCTGCATTTCAGCGCGCCCGCGGAAGCGCCGACGACGCGGGGTTTCGCGTCGATCCTGCACCAGGGCCTCGACGGGCACAGTGCCGCCACCATCCTCGGCGTTCCGGACGATTTCTATTCCGCGCTCGGGCTCGCCGACGCCGTCAGTCCCCTGCGACTGCGCGGCATGTCCGCGATGCTCGCGCGAATCAAGCGGCATCTTCGCGGCTAGGCAGGATCTGAACACACACTGATGGAATTCACCGAACTTGCCGACTACCCCGTTCCGGTGGGCGCGCTCACCGAATGGTTACCGTGCGCCCGCTCGGAATGGGTGGACGACCCCCGCCCGGCCTCGTACATCCACGAGGCGCACCTGCGCCGGTGCTCCGACTCCGGTGGTCGCGAATCCTGGCTGGGCACCGCATTCGAGATCCACGGCACACTGAACGTCACCGCTTTCCGGTCGGCGCTGGAGAAGTGGACCGATCGTCACGAGGTGCTGCGCTCCCACACGGCGTTCGACGCGGAGACCGAGCGCGTACGTCGGCGCACCGTGCCGCAGGGCGGGCTGCACGTCGGGGTCGTCAGCCACGGGTACGACGCCGCCGGCGGCGACAACTTCGCGCACCTGCAGCAACTGTTCGACGAGTACGCCTCGCCGCACAGTTGGCCGTCGTACGTCTTCGCGACGCTCGAAACCGTCCAACGCGATCGATTCACGGTGTTCTTCGCGGCAGACCACTCGATCATCGACGGGTTCTCCATCGTGCTCGTCGCCCACGAGTTGACCGCCCTGTACGAGGAGGCACTGTCCGGCCGCACGGCCAACCTGTTCCCCGTCGGCAGCTACATCGACTTCGGCCGTGAGGAGCGTGAGAGCTCCACCGACGCCGAGGTCAAACGGGAGGCGCTCGACGTGTGGCGGTCGGCCCTCGAGGGACCGGGCCTCCCCGAGTTCCCGCTCGAGGTCGGCCCGCGCACCTCGTACGCCCAGCAGAACCTGTCTGCCTGGATTCTCGATGCCGACCAGGCTGCGGCGTTCAACTCGGCGTGCCGCGAAGCAGAGGTGGGGTTCTTCCCCGGCCTGCTCGCGTGCCTGGGGATGGCCGGGTCGGAAGTGGCGGGGCATCAACGCTTTCGGACGGTCACTCCGGTCCACACCCGGCATTCCCCGCAGTGGGCCTCCGCGCTGGGATGGTTCGTGGGTCTGAGCCCGATCGACTTCGAGGTGACGTCGGACGACTTCGCCGCCGTCGCCCGCGAGGCCGCCGAGAGCGTGGCCCGGACGAAGCCGATCTCGGTGGTCCCGTTCGACCGGATCGAGAAGGAACTCGACATCCCCATCCGGCCGCGCTTCGTCGTCTCCTACATGGACGTCCGGTTCGTGCCCGAAGCGGGCCGCTGGCACGAGCGCAACGCCCGGGCCCTGCGGAGCAGGCAGTACACCCACGACGTGTACGCGTGGATCAATCGCACCCCCCGAGGCGTCAATCTGGCGGTCCGATATCCGGGCAACGACATCGCTGCCGCGAGCGTCCACACGTGGGTCGGGAGCCTCCGCCGGCAACTGGAACAGGTTTCAACCAGCTACCCATCGGTAGGGCTGCGAAGCGTCGGACAGCCCTGACCGGAAATTTCGGTCCGGTGACAACACGAATCGGTTCGGTGCCTAGACTCCGAAGTGATGCCGTAAACGACCGCTGGTGACACCCACGGGAGCCACCGCGGAGACAGACCATGCGAACCACAGGAGGCTCAGTGCCCAGTCATGCCAGCGCGCACATCACGAAGGTGCTCGTCGCGAACCGCGGTGAGATTGCAGTGCGGGTGATCCGGGCCGCAGCCGATGCCGGCCTGGCCAGCGTCGCCGTCTACGCCGAACCCGACGCCGACGCCCCGTTCGTGCGCCTGGCCGACGAAGCATTCGCCCTCGGCGGGCAGACCTCCGCCGAGTCCTACCTGGTGTTCGACAAAATTTTGGACGCCGCCGCCAAGTCCGGCGCCGACGCCATCCACCCCGGCTACGGCTTCCTCTCCGAAAACGCCGACTTCGCGCAGGCCGTGATCGACGCCGGCCTGATCTGGATCGGCCCCTCCCCGCAATCGATCCGCGACCTCGGCGACAAGGTCACCGCCCGCCACATCGCCGAAAAAGCCAAGGCCCCGATGGCCGCCGGCACCAAGGACCCCGTCAAAAACGCCGACGAGGTCGTCGCCTTCGCCAAGGAATACGGGGTCCCCGTCGCCATCAAGGCCGCGTTCGGCGGCGGCGGGCGCGGCATGAAGGTCGCCCACACCATCGAGGAAATCCCCGAACTGTTCGACTCCGCCACCCGCGAGGCCGTCGCCGCGTTCGGCCGCGGCGAATGCTTCGTCGAACAGTATCTGGACAAGGCCCGCCACGTCGAAGCCCAGGTCATCGCCGACCAGCACGGCAACGTCATCGTCGCCGGCACCCGCGACTGCTCCCTGCAACGCCGCTTCCAGAAACTCGTCGAGGAGGCCCCCGCCCCGTTCCTCACCGACGACCAACGCCACCGCATCCACACCTCCGCCAAGGCCATCTGCAAAGAGGCCGGCTACTACGGCGCCGGCACCGTCGAATACCTCGTCCAGGGCGACACCGTCTCCTTCCTCGAGGTCAACACCCGCCTGCAGGTCGAACACCCCGTCACCGAGGAAACCGCCGGCATCGACCTGGTCCTGCAACAGTTCAAGATCGCCAACGGCGAACACCTCGACCTCACCGAGGACCCCACCCCCCGCGGCCACGCCTTCGAATTCCGCATCAACGGCGAGGACGCCGGCCGCGGCTTCCTGCCCGCCCCCGGCCCGGTCACCAAGTTCGTGCCCCCCACCGGCCCCGGCGTCCGGATGGACTCCGGCGTCGAAACCGGCTCGGTGATCGGCGGCCAGTTCGACTCCATGCTCGCCAAACTCATCGTCACCGGCGCCACCCGCGACGAGGCCCTGGCCCGCGCCCGCCGCGCCCTCGCCGAATTCCAGGTCGAAGGCCTGGCCACGGTCATCCCGTTCCACCGGGCCATCGTCTCCGACCCCGCCTTCATCGGCGACGGCACCTCATTCGACGTCTACACCAAGTGGATCGAAACCGAATGGGACAACCAGATCGAACCGTTCACCGGCACCCAGCCGATCGACGAGGACGAGACCGGGCCCCGGCAGAACGTCGTCGTCGAGGTCGGCGGCCGCCGCGTCGAGGTGTCCCTGCCCGGACAATTCACCCTCGGCACCGGCGCCGGTGCCACGGCCGGGGCGGTCCGCAAGAAGCCCAAGGCCCGCACCCGCGGCGGCGCCCACGGCGGCGCCGCCTCCGGTGACGCCGTCACCGCCCCCATGCAGGGCACCGTCGTCAAGGTCGCCGTCGAAGAAGGCCAACAAGTCGCCGAGGGCGACCTCATCGCCGTCCTCGAGGCCATGAAGATGGAAAACCCCGTCAACGCCCACAAGGCCGGCGTCGTCACCGGCCTCGCCGTCGAACCCGGCGCCGCCATCACCCAGGGCACCGTCCTCGCCGAACTGAAATAGGCGCCTGCACCACTCGTGAGTCCTTCTCGGCCCCCGGGGTCGAGAAGGACTCACAGTAGTCTGTACGCATGTCTGACGTTCCCGAGATCCGCATCGGCACTGCCGAACGCGAGCAGGCCCTGAACGTGTTGAGCGAACATTTCGCGGCGGGCCGTCTGACGGTCCCCGAATTCGACGAGCGCAGTCTCGCGGTCACGAATGCCACCACCCGCGGCGAGCTCGATCGAGTGTTCACCGACCTCCCCGCGACCGCGGTCGGCACGCCCGCCAAAGCCGAATCGGCCGGTGCCGACAACGACCAGAACTGGCGTCGCATCGTGATGTCGGTGATCCCGCTCGTCGCTCTCGTGCTGTTCTTCGTCGTTCCTGTCGACAACAGCTGGCTGTTCTTCCTGATGATCCCTGCCGCCGGCGCCATCCTGTTCGGCACCCGCGACGACCGCCACGGCCGGGATCGCCGCCGAGACCGGGACCGCTGACGTGGAACCTGTCGAGGTCAATGCGGGTGGCTGGTACCTGCGCGCGCTGCGGGCGGACGAACGGGTCGACGATCGTCCGGCGCTCGCGGACGGTGGAATCGCCGAACCCGAGTACGTCGCCCGCCGCACCGCGCAGTGGCTGAGCGACGAGCACTATTCGTGGGCGATCTGCCAGCCCAACACCGGCGAACTGCTCGCCGAGGTGGGGCTCACTCCGTCCGGGGACTCCGCGACCCTCACCGGCTGGGCGAGGACCGGCCACGAGGACGCGCTCGCGAGCGGATCGGATGCGGTGCAACGGTTTGCGGAGGGCGCGTTGGGGTTGACGGTCCAGCGGTGAGTATGCGATCCGTTCCGGTGGCAGCCCTCACCGTGCTGGCACTGGTCATGCTGTTGTCCCCTGCGTCCGCGACGCCGTCGGGTCCCGAGCATGCCGACAAGGTGGTGCACGCCGTGCTGTTCGCGGCGCTGGCGGCCGCCTCCCGGTATGCGCTCCTGACGCCACCGATCACCGTGCTCTGGCTCGCGGCGTTCGCGGTGATCACCGAGATTCTGCAGGGCGTGCTTCCGATCGGCCGGCACGGATCGGTCTGGGATCTCTGCGCCGACATGGTCGGTGTGGCGCTCGGCTTGTCCGCTCAGTCCGCGATCATGCGCTCCCGCAGCAGGGTCTGAACCCCGGCGTCGAGGCCGAGTCCGTCGGAGAAGTACCGCTCGACGGTCCCGTACTGCTCCCCCATGACGGCCAGGGACACCTCCAGATACTGCTCGCGGACTCCGAGCACGGGCTCGAGCAACGCCGGATCTCCACCCGCGTCGACGAACTTCTCGAACACGCCCGCGAACGACGGAAGCAGGAGTTCGTTGGTCAGCAGGTAGTCGTGGAACACGTCTTCCTCGCTGACTCCGAGGAGCAGCAGCAGTGCCGCCGTGGCCCATCCTGTCCGGTCCTTGCCGGTGGTGCAGTGCACGAGGGCAGGCGTGTTGTCGTTCGAGGCCAGGCCGCCGAACAACTCCCGGAACGAGGAGACCGCGCTCGGCATCACGACGAAGTCGCGGTAGCTGCCCTCGAAGTATTCGATCGCGCGCCCGCCGCCGAGTTCCCGTTCGGCGATCATCGGGTCGGCGATCACCTGGAGCATCTGCGCGGGAATCGACCGGATCCCCTTGTCGGCCAGGACGTCCAACGCGACGGCGCGGGCCCCGTCCGGGAGTGTGTCGGGTGCCGCGTCACGCTCGTCCGCGGTGCGCAGGTCGTACACCGTCCGGATCCCGAGGCCGTCGAGCAGCGGCATGTCCGTGTCCGTGACCCGGCTGAGATCGGTCGAACGGAAGTACACGCCGGTGCGTACTTTCGCGCCGCCCCGGGTTCGGTAGCCACCGACGTCTCGCAGATTGGGCACGGACGTGAGCGGTATCGGCGTCATGCGTCGACGGTACCGCCCAGCACTCGGGCCAGTGCATCCACGGCGGCGTCGAGTTCGGCGGTCGTCACCGTCAGAGGTGGGCGGAACCTGATCCCGCGCTTGCCGGTCGGCAGGATCAGCACCCGCTCCCGGTCCCGGAGGTCGGCGACGACGCGGTCCCGCCGCTGCGGGGTGGAGAGCGTGATGGCGCACATGAGGCCGCGTCCCCGCGGCTCGGTCACCTCGGCGTTCGCGCGTGCGAGTTCCCGCAGTCGTTCGAGGAGATGCGCCCCGGTCATCCGGGCTCGGTCGACGAGCCTGTCCTCCTCTACGATCTCGAGGATCCGGCGGGACCGCACCATGTCGGTGAGGTTGCCACCCCAGGTGGAGTTGATCCGGGAGCTCACGGCGAACACGTTGTCGGGGATGTCGTCCACCCGGCCGCCGGCCATGATGCCGCAGACCTGAGTCTTCTTGCCGAACGCGACGACGTCCGGGTGCACTCCCAACTGCTGGTACGCCCAGGCGGTGCCGGTGAGACCGCACCCGGTCTGCACCTCGTCGAATACGAAGAGGGCGTCGTTCTCCCGGCAGAGCGCCTCCATCGCCTGGAAGAACTCCGGGCGGAAGTGGTGGTCGCCGCCCTCACCCTGGATCGGTTCGGCGATGAAACACACCACGTCCGAGGGGTTCTCGGCGAACGCGTGCCGCGCCTGGTCCAGCGCGTGGCGCTCGGCTTCCACGACGTCCCGCCCGTCCGCGAGGTATGGGGAGTCGATGCGCGGCCAGTCGAACTTGGGGTACCGCGCCACCTTGCCGGGCTCGGTGTTGGTCAGCGACATGGTGTATCCACTGCGCCCGTGGAACGCCTCGGTCAGATGGAGCACCTTCGTGCCGAGCGCCGGGTCGAGGCCTCGGCTCTCGTTGAGCCTGCTCTTCCAGTCGAACGCCACCTTCAGAGCGTTCTCGACGGCGAGTGCGCCACCGTCGATGAAGAAGAGATGCGGCAGTGCGGGATCGCCCAGCACCCGGGCGAACGTCTCGACGAACCGTGCCATCGGGACGGTATAGATGTCGGAGTTGCTCGGTTTGTTGATCGCCGCCGCTGCCAGTTCCCGGCGAAAGGCGTCGTCCTCGGCCAGCGCCGGATGGTTCATCCCCAGCGCCGACGAGGCGAAGAATCCGAACATGTCCAGATAGCTGGTGCCGTCCCGCTGGTCGACGAGATGCGTACCGCGTGAGCGTTCCAGGTCGAGCACCAGGTCGAAACCGTCGACCAGAATGCGCTCGCGCAGCACGTCGTGCACCTGGCTCGCCGGCAGCTCGCCCCCATCTCCGGTAAATCGAATCGCTGTGCTCATACCGAGAGATTACGTCAAAATTCCTGTGAACCGGCGACGATTCAGCAACATATCCGGAACAGAGCTCACCTGTCGTAAAATGTTTGCAAGATGATGGTGCTGCGCGTGTGTACGTTGGCGGTGGCACGGATCTCCTGCAGCAGGTGTTCCAGCTCCCGCGGGGAGGCGACGCGCACCAGCAGCACGTAGCTCTCCTCCCCCGCGACCGAGTGACACGCTTCGATCGCGGGGAGGTTCCGCAACCGGGCGGGGGCATCGTCGGGCTGGGACGGATCGAGAGGGGTGATCGCGACGAATGCGGACAGACCGTGCCCGAGCGCATCCGGATCGATCTTCGCGGTATACCCGCGGATCACTTTGCGGGCCTCGAGCCTGCGCACCCTGGACTGCACGGCGGAGATCGACAGCCCCGCCTTCTCGGCGAGTGTCGCCAGAGTCGCCCGGCCGTCGGCCACCAACTCCTGCATCAGTACCCGATCGATGTCGTCGAGAGGAGTATGGGGTGCGTCGCTACGAAAAGAATCCACCACCAGCGCAGGCTAGCCCAGCGGAGGTGCCTCATGGTCGAAACGTCAGAGCTCCGCGCCCGCGTTGCCCGGGCGCGGAAGCCGAACGCGAGACGAGGGCGCCGGCGTACTTCACCCACCGACCGCGGCTCGCCGAGACACTCGGCCGGCCCGTGCACGACCCGTTCACGCTCCACCGACAGCAGCAGGATCGAATCCGAGAGAGGACAGCATCGTGAACCTTCCCGCCCCCGAGGAGTTGTGCCGACGCGCCGAGGAAGCACTGATCCGGTGCGGCGCCGAGATCACCGACGCCGGTGGACCGCTCGTCGCGCGCACCCCGATCACCGGGACCGAACTGCGCACGGTGACCGCGAGCAGCGCGGACGACGTGGACCGGGCGATCACCGCGGCGCACGAGGCCTTTCTCGAGTGGCGTACCGTCCCCGCACCCCAGCGCGGCGCGGTGGTGCGTCGCCTGGGTCAGCTTCTCACGGAACACAAGACGGATCTGGCGGAACTCGTCACCCTCGAGGCGGGCAAGATTCCGTCCGAGGCGCAGGGCGAAGTGCAGGAGATGATCGACATCTGCGAATTCGCGGTCGGTCTGTCACGCCAGTTGTACGGCAGGACGATGGCGTCGGAACGTCCGGGACACCGGCTGATGGAGACGTGGCACCCGCTGGGAGTCGTCGGGGTGATCTCCGCGTTCAACTTCCCCGTGGCCGTGTGGTCGTGGAACACCGCCGTCGCGCTGGTCTGCGGCGACACGGTGGTGTGGAAGCCGTCGGACCGGACTCCGCTCACCGCAATCGCCTGCGATGCACTGCTGGCGCGCGCCGCCCGCGACGTCGGTGCACCCGCGGGGATCCATGCCCTGGTCCAGGGCGCGGGGGACGTCGGTGAGCGTCTCGTCGACGACGCACGCGTGGCTCTGGTCAGCGCCACCGGGTCGGTGCGGATGGGTCGCGCCGTGGGTCCGCGCGTCGCCGCGCGGTTCGGCAAATGCCTGCTCGAACTGGGCGGCAACAACGCAGCGGTGGTGGCCCCGTCCGCCGATCTCGACCTTGCCGTGCGGGGAATCGTCTTCTCCGCCGCGGGCACCGCGGGCCAGCGCTGCACGTCACTGCGCCGGCTGATCGTGCACTCGTCCGTCGCCGACGAACTGGTGCAGCGCATCTCTTCGGCGTACGGCCAGTTGAAGGTCGGGAATCCGTTCGACGACGGCGTCCTCGTCGGTCCGCTGGTGAACGGCTCCGCGTTCGAGGCCATGCAGACCGCGTTGGACAAGGCCCGCGCCGACGGCGGGACCGTCGTCTGCGGCGGCGAACGCAGCGGAGGTAGCGACTCCGCCTACTACGTCTCGCCCGCCCTCGTCCGGATGCCCGCGCAGACGTCGGTGGTGCAGGAGGAAACGTTCGCACCGATCCTCTACGTCCTCACCTACGACGACTTCGATCAGGCGATCGCGTTGCACAACGAAGTGCCCCAAGGCCTCTCGTCGTCGATCTTCACCACCGATCAGCGGGAGGCCGAGAGATTCCTTGCGGCAGACGGTTCCGACTGCGGCATCGCGAACGTCAACATCGGCACGTCGGGTGCGGAGATCGGCGGGGCGTTCGGCGGCGAGAAGGAGACGGGCGGCGGACGCGAGTCCGGATCCGACGCATGGAAGGCGTACATGCGTCGCGCGACGAACACCGTCAACTACTCCGATCGACTCCCGCTCGCGCAGGGGGTGGAGTTCACCTGATCGGCGGCGTCGACCGGCTACTCTCGGGGCGTGAGCAACTGGACCGAGATGGCGCGTGAGATTGCCGAGAACGTGTTGTTCCCGGTGGCCGACAGCGTCGATGCCGACGGCGAGATTCCCGACAGTCACTTCGAGACTCTCGCCGCCGACGGCTTCTACGGACTCGCGGCACCGGGCGAAGAAGGTGTGACACCGTCGGTGCTGGTCGACGTGATGGAGACGTTGTGCGGTGGTTGCCTCGCGACGGCGTTCACGTGGATGCAGCATCACGGCGTCGTCGCCGGTCTCGCCGCGTCCCCGAACACTGCCCTGCAGGATCGCTATCTCGACGGACTCGTCGACGGCACCGTGCGGGCCGGTGTCGCCCTGGCCGGCGCGATTCCCGTCCCGCCCACGCTGTGGGCACGCAGCGTCGACGACGGCTACGTGCTCGACGGGGTGTCGCCGTTCGTCACCGGCTGGGGCATCGTCGATCTGCTTCAGGTGTCGGCGCGCGACGAATTCGACGACTCCATCGTGCACGTCATCATTCCCGCACAACCACTTCGGGGACTCACCGCCGAGGAACTCCCGCTGATCGCGGCCCGCGGGTCCAACACGGTCCGGTTGAAATTCGACGGGCTCGCCGTGCCGCGCGATCTGGTGAGTGCCGTCGTCTCCCCCGAGGATTTCGCGAAAAGCCAGCTGTTCGGGTCGTGGATCAACGGGTGCATGGCTATGGGGATCACCCGGCGGGCGATCAGCGAACTGGAGGCTCTCGGCGTCGACGCCGACCCGTTCGAAGAGCAGGCCGCCCGGGCACGACTCGACCTCAACGCCGCCCTCGAAGGCCGGGCGGAGATCGCCGAAGCACGGGCCCGCGCTTCGGAACTCGCCATCCGCACCGCCACCGCCCTCGTCACAGCGAAGGGCAGCTCGTCACTGCTCGCCGGGAACACCGCCGAACGTCTGATGCGTGAAGCCACCTTCACGCTCGTCGCGGCGGGACGTCCGGCGATCAAGTCGGCGTTGCTGGAGCGCCTCGGCCGCGACTAGCGGGTGCGGACCCGCAGGTCACCGAACAGCGAGTACGACACGATGCGGATCGTCGGGGCTCCGGGCCCGGGATCCTGTGCACCGGCGTCGAGTTCGCGGTCGCCGAAGAGGTCGACGTCGGCGTCGCGTGACCAGACGATCGCGGCGTGCTCCGAATACTCCTCCCTCCACCGTAGCTGTCGGTGCCCTCGTCTACGGTCTGACGGCTCCACCCGTGCCGCATCGCCCCTTCGACCGAAGCGAGACAACGTGTTCAGGATGATCCGCGCAGTTGCTCTGGCGCTACTCGCTGTGGGCGCCTACGTGGTGGTCTCCGAGCACGAGCCCGCCACCGTCGAGTTGCCGTCGCCGTCGTTCGTTCCGGCGACGCCGGAACTCACGACAGTGTGAGGGGCGGCGCACGGTGAGGGCACACCGTCCTCGGCTCGTGCCCGGTCACGGGCTTTCCGGCGAGCGCGAGCGATCAGCTCACCGGCGTGATGTCGGTGATTGATTCGTGGGTTTCTGTCCGGGTCGATGTGCGGTGGTGGAATCCATTCGGTGCGCCCCGCATACGTGTCACCGGCTGGCGCGCTGGTGGTCGCCCAGCCTGTAGGCCCGTCGTGGACCTGGGCGTGGCAGGCATCGCACGCGAGCGTCAGTGAGTCGATGGCGGTGTATCCGCCGTTGCGCCACTCCTGCACGTGGTGCACCGCGCACATGCTGGCCGGGGCCGCGCAACCAGGTCGTGTGCACCCGCCTTCGGCGGCGATGAGAGCGAGGCGTTGATCCGCGCTTGCCACTCGTCGGCGCCGTCCCAGATGCAGGGGCCGGCCGTCGTGGTCGAACAGAACGAGCACCGGGTGGGCGCGCTCGGCGAGCTTCAGCGCGTCGTCGAGGGGAAGGAGTCCGCCGGTGGCCGTGGTGGTCACGCCGCCCGCCGCCTTCTCGAGTTGGTCGAGGGTCATTGTGATGATCACCGTGACGGGCAGACCCCGATGCCGGCCCAAGATCCCGGATTCCAGCATGACCCGGAATATCGCGCTGAGGGCGTCATGGTTTCTCTGAGCAGCAGTGCGAGTGTCACGCGCCGCTGCCGCTACCAGTGCTTCACGGTCGATCGACGGATTCTCGGCGTCGCCGGACGGTGACTCCGGGTCGTCCGGGTTGTTCATGCCGGGGCGAGCCCATTTCGCGAGAACCGGGTCGAGCAGAGCGCGCGCTGTGGGGTCGAGCTCACCGGAGATCTTCGACATCAGTTCGGAATCTTGACGGCCCAACGAAACACCGCGCCGCCGAGAGCGATCACGATCGTCACCCAGGTTTCCGTCGGGATCGAGATGAGCGAGGAGGCGGTGGCCGGCACTCTCGACATCTTCGGGCGTACCTCCTCTCGCACACTGCGCCAGGATCGACTCAGCCAATGCGACGTCGGCGTTGGTGACCGCATGCGGGATCTTTCGCATGATTTTCCGGATTACGCGTGCATGGTCGGCACCGATGTCGCCATCCCGTTGCGCGGATGCGGTTTCCGGCAGCGCTGCCTCCATCTGCTCGCCCGAAGTTGTATGAAACAGACCGAGGTGGCGGGCGGCCGCTACCCGTGCCGACGCGTCTGCCGCCGACACGCGCAGCACCTCGACCAGGAGCTTGTTCAGTGAGTTGCAACCGAGCGTCGCGGGTAACGAGCGTTCGGCACTCTCGACGATCAGCCGCAGCGAGACTGCACCGGCGCGGCGGAGGGACTTCTCGAGCTGCTGCATGATCAGCACCACATCAGCATCCGACACAGCATTGAGGTCTGCGTCGAGCAGGCCTGACACGGCATCGTCCAACGCAGTCAGGTGTTCCATCACCTGATCTGCCGCCAACCCCCCGGTCGAACTCATGTGGCTCTTCTGACCTTTTGATGGGTGATCTCCGCGAGCCTGATAGACGCAACGCCCTCCCTCGCATAGGTTTTGGTTTGCGAAGACAAGACCTAAGGGAGAAGGCGTTGCGCGCTGCCAGAATACTGCAGAAACTGCTAGGAATCGACAAGGCCCGGATAATCGGTATCGAATTCACGGACGACGAACGAGGGCCGGTGATCCTGGTGACCCTCGAGCCGCACGCCTCGGTGCGATCCCGCTGTCCGCATTGTGAACAGCGCTGTCCCGGATACGATCGCCCGAATCGACCTCGACAGTGGCGTCATCTGGATATGGGCGGCACGCGGTGCTTCGTACAAGCTTCGGTGTCGAGAATTCGATGCCCCGAGCACGGCGTGGTGACCGAGATGGTGCCGTGGGCACGGCCGGCTGCGAACATGACCAGGGCATTCGACGACAACGTGGCGTGGTTGGCCGCGCACAGTCCAGCTACGTCGGTGTGCGAGTACGCCCGAGTGGCGTGGCGATCTGTGACCAGGATCGTCACCCGCGTCGTCGGCGACGCTGTCGGACGTACTGATCGGCTCCAAGGGCTGCGGCGCTTGGGGATCGACGAAATCGCCTACCGGAAAGGTCACCGATACCTCACCGTGGTGGTCGATCATGACACAGGCCGACTCGTATGGGCGGCCGAAGGGCACAACGAGAGCACCTTGAATCGATTCTTCGACGAGTTGGGTGAAGAACGCACAGCTCGTCTGACGCATATCAGTGCTGATGCTGCGAAGTGGATCGCCTCGACCGTGCGCAGTAGGGCGCCGCAGGTGAAGCGGTGTATGGATCCGTTTCATGTGATTCAGTGGATGACGCGGGCTCTGGACCGGCTGCGGTCGCGTGTGTTGTCGCGGTTGTGGGGGTTCACCGACCGGGATCGACGGCACCTGCGGTGGGCATTGTTGAAGAACGTCGAGAATCTCACCCCCGCGCAGATATCAGTCCGAGCAAAGATCCTCGAGGATAGAAACAGCGAACTGTGTCGAGGATATGTCCTGAAAGAGCAACTGCAACATGTCTATTCCGGATCGAAGAAGAGGGCCTCGGTACGACTGCGAGTGTGGGTGCAGATGGCCCAGGATAGTGGGATCCCGGAACTTGTAGGCCTGGCTAAGAGCATCGCTCGCTATCGGCGCGAGATCCTCAACGCAATCGAATACGACCTGTCCAATGCCCGCGTCGAGGCCAACAACACCCACCTGCGGTCGCTGACGAAGCGATCCTACGGATTTCACAGCCCAGAGGCCTTGATTGCGATGGCGACACTTACACGAGGAGGGGCGTGCCCACCTCTTCCGCAACGTTAATCGCCCACCAAAGGGTCAGGACGGCCACTCATGTGCGAATAATACTGCGCCCCACCGACAAGTTCGCCGATCGAGGCGCACGAAGCGGATCGCAGTGCCGACGAGGCGCTTGCGCGGGAGCCTGTAGTCGTCTGCCCGCGTTCGTGCGACGATCCGGCGGAGAACGCGAACTTCCTTGCATGAGCTCGCCCGTCGATTGCACGGCCTTGTCGGCGAGTACGGCCGCGCGCCGCGCGCCGGACAGTGCCTCCGCGGAATCTCACCACTGAGCATCGAGGGGACCGTCGTCGGCATTCCGGCGCCGACCGAGAGCAGAAACGACGCGAGTCCCGACGCAGCGCCCGTGCCACGTCGGGGGTGAACATCCCAGACCGGACGGATTCCAGAGACCGCACGGTATGTTCCCGCTGCCTGTCGTACCCCCGGTGCACTATGGAACGGTGACCGACGTCCTGGGCAGGTTTTCCGCTGCCACCCGCGAGTGGTTCGACGGCGCCTTCCCGGCGCCGACGGCCGCGCAGCTCGGTGCGTGGGAGTCGATCGCCAGCCGCGCGCACACGCTCGTCGTGGCCCCGACCGGTTCGGGCAAGACGCTGTCCGCGTTCCTGTGGTCCCTCGACCAACTCGCCGCCACCGACGTAACGGACCGCAAGACCAGGGTCCTCTACATTTCCCCACTCAAGGCCCTGGGTGTCGACGTCGAACGCAACCTGCGCGCCCCGCTCGTCGGGATCACGCAGACGGCCAAGCGGCTCGGGCTCTCGCCGCCGGAGATCTCGGTGGGGGTCCGCTCCGGCGACACACCGGCAGGCGACCGGCGCGCTCTGATCAAGAATCCGCCCGACATCCTCATCACCACCCCCGAGTCGCTGTTCCTCATGCTCACATCCGCCGCGCGTGAGACGCTGACCCAGGTCGACACGGTCATCGTCGACGAGGTGCACGCGGTGGCCGGCACCAAGCGCGGCGCCCACCTGGCCCTGTCGCTCGAACGCCTCGACCAGCTTCTCGCCACCCCGGCGCAGCGCATCGGGCTGTCTGCGACGGTGCGCCCGCACGAGGAGGTCGGCCGGTTCCTGTCCGGTTCGGCGCCCATCCGGATCGTCGCACCGCCGTCGCCGAAGACGTTCGACCTCACCGTGCAGGTGCCGGTCGAGGACATGACCGAACTCGGCCTCGCCGAACCCGCCGAGGGTTCCGCGTCGGCGACCCCGCAGGCGGGGTCGATCTGGCCGCACGTCGAGGAACAGATCGTCGACCTCGTCCTCGCGCACCGGTCGTCCATCGTGTTCGCCAACTCGCGGCGCCTCGCCGAGCGCCTGACCGCGCGGCTCAACGAGATCTACGCCGAACGCGCCGGGACCGCCGTCGACAAGAACCCGAAACCGGCCTCGCAGATCGGCACGCCGTCCGAGGTCAATTTCGGCGCGGACCCCCTGCTCGCCCGCGCCCACCACGGATCGGTCAGCAAGGACCAGCGGGCCCTCATCGAGGACGACCTGAAGTCGGGGCGACTGCGATGCGTGGTCGCGACGAGCAGCCTCGAACTCGGAATCGACATGGGCGCGGTCGATCTGGTGATCCAGGTCGAGGCACCACCGTCGGTGGCGAACGGCCTGCAACGGGTCGGCCGCGCCGGACACCAGGTCGGGGAGATCTCCCGGGGTGTCGTGTTCCCGAAGCACCGCACCGACCTCGTGCACTGTGCCGTCACCGTCGAGCGCATGGTCACCGGGAAGATCGAGGCGCTCGCCGTCCCCGCCAACCCGCTCGACATCCTCGCCCAGCACACGGTGGCGGCCACCGCACTCGAACCGCTCGACGTGGACGACTGGTTCGAGACGGTCCGGCGCAGCGGTTCCTTCGCGACGCTGCCGCGCTCGGCGTACGAGTCCACCCTCGACCTTCTCGCGGGCCTCTACCCGTCCGACGAGTTCGCCGAGCTCAGGCCCCGCCTCGTCTGGGACCGCGAGGCCAACACACTCACGGGACGCCCCGGCGCGCAGCGGCTGGCGGTCACGTCCGGCGGCGCCATCCCCGACCGCGGTCTGTTCACGGTCTACATGGTCGGCGAGAAGGCATCTCGCGTCGGCGAACTCGACGAGGAGATGGTGTACGAATCGCGGGTCGGCGACGTCTTCGCACTCGGGGCCACCAGCTGGCGGATCGAGGAGATCACGTTCGACCGGGTGCTGGTCAGCCCCGCCTACGGGCAGCCGGGACGGCTGCCGTTCTGGCACGGAGACGGCCTCGGCAGGCCGGCGGAACTGGGCGAGGCGCTGGGACAATTCCTGCGGGAGATCTCACTCGGGCACGAGACCGAGGTGCAGGAACGCTGCCGCACCGGCGGGCTCGACGACAACGCCACGAACAATCTCGTTCAGCTCGTCGCCGAGCAGAAGACCGCCACCGGGCAGGTCCCCACCGACCGCACCCTGGTGGTCGAACGATTCCGTGACGAGCTCGGCGACTGGCGCCTGATCCTGCACTCGCCGTACGGCCAGCGCGTTCACGCACCGTGGGCGCTGGCCGTGAGTGCGCGGCTGAGCGAGCGGTACGGCCTCGACTCGAACGCGACGGCGTCCGATGACGGCATCATCGTGCGTCTTCCCGACACCGAGGACACCCCGCCGGGCGCCGACCTCTTCGCTTTCGACACCGACGAGATCGAGGACATCGTCACCGAACAGGTCGGCGGGTCGGCGCTGTTCGCGTCCCGGTTCCGTGAGTGCGCGGCCCGGGCGCTGCTGCTGCCGCGCCGCACACCGGGAAAGCGTGCACCGCTCTGGCAGCAGCGGCAGCGGTCCGCCCAGCTTCTCGACGTGGCGCGCAAGTATCCGACGTTCCCTATTCTGCTCGAGACCGTCCGCGAGTGCCTGCAGGACGTGTACGACCTACCGGCCCTGAAGGACCTGCTCCGCCGGCTGGCGCGTCGCCAGATCCGCATCGTCGAGGTGGAGACGCAGTCGCCGTCACCGTTCGCCGGCGCGCTGCTGTTCAACTACGTCGGCGAGTTCATGTACGAGGGCGACAGCCCGCTCGCCGAACGCCGGGCGGCGGCCCTGTCCCTGGATTCGACGCTGCTGGCTGAACTGCTCGGCAGGGTGGAACTGCGCGAACTGCTCGACGCCGACGTCATCGCCCACGCCGAACTCGAACTCCAACGTCTGCTTCCCGACCGCAAGGCGAAGGATCTCGAGGGCGTCGCCGACCTGCTGCGCCTCCTGGGTCCGCTCACCTCCGAGGAGGTCGCCGCACGGTCGACCAGCGATCCCATCCCCTGGCTCGACGAACTCGTCCGCGCGAGGCGGGCGCTCGCCGTCTCCTTCGCCGGTCGCGAATGGTGGACGGCCATCGAGGATGCGGCGCGCCTGCGCGACGGGCTCGGGGTGCCGCTGCCCATCGGTGTTCCCGCCGCGTTCATCGAACCCGTCGACGATCCGCTGGCCGACCTGATCAGCCGGTACGCCCGCACCCACGGTCCGTTCACGATCACCGACGCCGCCGCCCGATTCGGGCTCGGTTCCGCGGTGGCCCGCGACGTGCTGCAGCGGCTCGCGCAGGGCAAGCGGGTGGTCGAGGGCGAGTTCCGTCCCGGCGCGACGGGGAGCGAATGGTGCGACGCCGAGGTTCTGCGGCGTCTCCGCAGGCGCTCGCTGGCCGCGGCGCGTCAGGAGGTCGAACCGGTCAGCACCGCGACGCTCGGCCGCTTCCTCCCGGGCTGGCAGCATGTGGGGGGCACGTTGCGCGGCATCGACGGCGTCGCGACCGTGGTGGAACAGCTCGCCGGTGTTCCGGTGCCCGCCTCGGCACTCGAGTCACTGATCCTGCCGTCCCGGGTGGCCGACTACTCCCCCGCCATGCTGGACGAACTCACCTCCACGGGCGAGGTGCTGTGGTCGGGCGCGGGCAGCATCTCCGGGAAGGACGGGTGGGTGTGCCTCCACCCCGCCGACACCGCGCCGCTCACACTGACCACGCCCGCGGAGTCGGACCTGTCCGATATCCAGCGCCGGGTGCTCGACACGCTGTCCGGCGGCGGCGCGTACTTCTTCCGGCAACTCGCGGACACCCTCGAGATGTCCGACGACACCGCACTGGCCACGGCGTTGTGGGATCTGGTGTGGCTGGGCCACATCGGAAACGACACGCTCGCCCCGGTCCGCGCCCTGCTGTCGGACACGTCCAGGACCACCACGAGCCACCGGTCGCCGCGACGACCCCCGCGGGCCCGCGCGTACCGCAGCCTTACGGTTCCGGTGCGCACCGCACCGCCCACGGTCGGGGGACGGTGGTCGATACTCCCCGCCGCCGAATCCGATGCCACGCTGCGTGCCAGCGCCACCGCCGAACTGCTGCTGGAGCGGTACGGGGTGGTGACGCGTGGGTCCGTGATGACCGAGAACGTGCCCGGCGGATTCGCGCTGATGTACAAGGTCCTGGGAACGTTCGAGGACAACGGCCGCTGCCGGCGCGGACATTTCGTCGAGTCGCTCGGCGGTGCACAGTTCTCCACTCCGCCCGTGGTGGACCGACTCCGCAGCTACGGCGACTCGCTCGAGGGCAGGCACACCACCCTGCCCGCCGTGACTCTCGCCGCCAGCGATCCCGCCAACCCGTACGGCGCGGCTCTCCCCTGGCCGAAACGCGGCGACGATGCGCCCGCGCACCGGCCGGGACGCAAGGCCGGCGGCCTGGTGGTGCTCGTGGAGGGTGAACTGATCCTGTTCGTCGAACGCGGCGGGCGCACGATCCTCACCTTCACCGACGACCCCGGTGTGCTCCGCACCGCGGCGGTCACGCTCGCCGGTGTGGTCAAGCGCGGCGGGATCGACAAGATCGTGGTCGAGAAGGTCGACGGCGACACCATCCACGGCAGCGACTTCGCGCCGATCCTGACCGAGGCCGGTTTCTCGCCCACCCCTCGCGGATTCCGGTTGCGAGCCTGAGATGCCCGAAGGCGACACCGTCTGGCGCACCGCCAACTCGCTTCGCGACGCCCTCGAGGGCAAGGTGCTGACCCGCTGCGACGTGCGCGTCCCCCGGTACGCCACCGTCGACCTGTCCGGCCGGCTCGTCGACGAGGTGGTCAGCCGCGGGAAGCACCTCCTCATCCGGGTCGGCGACTACTCGATCCACACGCATCTGAAGATGGAAGGCGCGTGGCACATCTACGCGCCGGACACGAAGTGGCGGCGTCCCACTCACCAGGCCCGGATCGTGCTCGCCACCGAAGACAGGGTGGCGGTCGGATTCTCGCTGGGCATCACCGAGATCCTGGAGCGTGACGACGAAGAGTCCGCGGTCGGCCACCTCGGCCCCGACCTGCTGGGACCGGACTGGGACGCCGACACGGCGATCCGCAATCTCCGGGCGGCCGGCGACCAGCCCATCGGTCTCGCCCTGGTCGATCAGCGCAACCTGGCCGGTCTCGGCAACGTGTACCGCAACGAAGTGTGCTTCCTCCGCGGCGTCCACCCCTACACCCCGTCGAGCGAGGTGGCCGACCTGCCCGCGCTGGTCACGCTCGCGCATCGGATGATTCACATCGACAAGAACAACTCGGTCCGCCATCGGCCGTGGGTGTACGGGCGGGCCGGAAAACGTTGCCGCCGTTGCGGGACGGTGATCGAAGGCCACGACCTCGGTCAGCAGCAGATCTTCTTCTGCACGTACTGCCAGCCCCCGGTGGTGGGCTAGCGAAGGACCGTGGTCGGCGGCCCGAGCGGCGGCGGCCTGCGAGTCCGTCTGCGGCCGAGCAACCACGCGGCACCGTCCGGCACCCACAGCACCGCGGCCGTGGCGATCGTCAGCAGATACGTCGGCGCGATGACGGGCAGGAGGATGCACCCGAGTAGCGCGACGGGAAAGTCTCTGCGCCACAACAGCGACAGCACGACCGGAACCACGAGAAAGAGCGCGGCCAGGCCGAAGTGCGAGGTCGCCGTCGCCCAAGGCACGCCCACCACCCAGCACAACATTCCGAGTACCTGGTGCGCGATGAGGAGGAACCGGGCGACGTCGGTGAACGTCCAGAACCGGCCGACCTCGACGCCGACCCAGAAGATGCGGCTGCGGAACGGTCCGACGCCCTCGTCGAGCAGGGCGAGCCGGAACAGTTCGTCCGCGCGCCGGCGCAGCGTGTTTCCCTCCGGTCCCTGTGCACTCGCACGTTTGCAGAGGTCGTCGTGCATGATCGCGGGAAGTAGTTGCCGCCCGTACGGGGTGAGCAGGCCCTGCAGCGGCGCGGGGATCGATGCCAGATCCGTGCGGAGAAGGCACGGCATGGGGGCGCAGCCGGGCACCGTCACCACCGTGTCGCCGTGGACGTAGACGAACTCGCCGACGAGTTGGAAGAACTTGCGGTCGAGTACCCGAAGCTCGGGTTGCGGGCGAGTCGGATCGTCCACGGATACCTGGAACGGCATGCGCACCTCACTCGTGGCCGGCCTTGTTTGCCTCCACCACCAGAGTGACGCAATGAGCGACGAATTGCTCGCGCGACGCGGCAACAGTTCCATCGAGATATCCGATGAACAGCGTCGTGAGCGCGCCCACCACACCGACCGCGACGAGCTGCTTCTCCACCTCGTCGTCGACGGCGGACAGCTGGTCGTGCACGAGTGCGACGAAGCCGGGCATCAGGTCGATGCCGCGCCTGCTCAGCGCGGGTTCGGACAACGGTGCGAGCAGCAGCACGCGGCCCATGGCGGGATCGTCGACCATGAGTTTCACGAATGCATCCACGGCTGCCTCGGCGCGCTGCCGCGCGGTCTCGGTGGACGCGACGGCCTCCACAAGGGCGGCCTGCGCCTCGTCGCCCACCGCGGTGTAGACCGAGCGCACGAACTCGTCCCGGTCCTGGAACGACTCGTAGAAGTACCGTTCGGTCAGCGAGGCGGCGCGGCAGACCGCGCGCACGTTCACCGCGGGCCCGTCCGGGGCGCCGAGCAGCGCGATGCCCGCGCGGAGTAGCGAATTCCGCCGTACTTCCCGCCGGTCCTCCAGCGTCATTCTTCTCGCTCCGATCCTTGACTACGCACGTTGTCAGATCCTAGTCTGACAACGTGCGTAGTCACTTGAATGCGGACGGTACGCCCGTCCCGGCCTCCGCTCCCGCCCCCCTCGGCCCCGACTCGTTGACCTGGAAGTATTTCGGCGACTGGCGCGGAATGCTGCAGGGCGTCTGGGCCGGGTCGATGCAGAACATGCATCCCGGACTCGGCGCGGGCGTCGAGGAACACTCCCGTTTCTTCGACGAGCGCTGGGAGCGGCTCTACCGGTCGCTGTACCCGATCGGCGGTGTCGTCTTCGACGGCGACCGCGCCCAGCAGACGGCGGAACAGGTGCGGGGCTACCACGACACCATCAAGGGAATCGACAAACACGGCCGCAGGTACCACGCCCTGGACCCCGACACGTTCTACTGGGCGCACGCCACCTTCTTCATGGGCACCATCCTCACCGGCGACCACTTCATGGGTGGCCTCACCGAAGACCAGAAGCGCCGGCTGTTCACCGAGCACATCCAGTGGTACCGCCTGTACGGAATGAGCATGCGCCCCGTCCCGGAAACCTGGGAGGCGTTCCAGGAGTACTGGGATCACATGTGCCGCAACGTGCTCGAGGACAACAAGGCCACCCGCGACGTCCTCGACCTGTCCGGTCTCGGCGTTCCCCCGTTCCTGTCGTGGCTACCCGACCCGATCTGGGCGATCCTCCGCATCCCGGTGGCGAAGGGTTTCGTGTGGCTGACGGTCGGCATGTACGACCAACCGGTCCGCGACCTCCTCGGCTACCGCTGGACCACACGCGACGAGCGCCTGCACACCCTCGCCGGCCGCGCCGTGGGCGCCGTCTTCCGGCTCGTGCCCTGGCGCTACCGCTACCACCCGCGCGCCCGCGCTGGCTGGGACCGCGAGACCGGACGCGCCCCCGCGCACGCTCCGCTCGTCCACACACCCCGACGCAATCTTCCCCCGCTCGGCAGGCGCGACGACCCCCAGCACTACAGCCCGAAGGTCTGAGTTCCCAGGGAGCTCACAGACAACGCCCACACCGCTCACGGGTTCCGGGACGATGCTCGGTCACATGGAATACATCGCTGTCGCAGCCCTCGTCGTCATGGCTCTGTCGGGAGTCGTCGCCACTCACGCCCCGAAATCGCTCGTCCACACCCGCTGACCAACGAGATCGTGGAATGCTCGGAGGATGGACTGGGACCTTCCGAGGCTCTTGAATCGCCCGCCGCTGATCGGCGACGAACCGCTGTCGCCCGACCACGCGGCGAGCCGCATCAGCGCCTACATCTACGGCAACATCCTGGTGCTCGCCGCGCTCATCCCGGTGACCAAATCCCAGGAGACCCTGGGCATCGCCATCGTCCTCGGTGCCGCCTTGTCCACGTTTCTCGCCCACGTGTTCGCCGAGTCGGTAGGCCAGTCGCTCCGCCTGGGCAGAACACTGTCCGGCACCGAACGCCTACGGGAACTCCGGGACAGTGTCCCCGTCCTGACGTCCGCCGTGGTGCCTTCCGTGATCCTCGGCACGGCCCTGCTGGGCTGGCTGGAGCCGAGAACGGCGCAATTGACCGCCGAGATCGTGATGATCGCCCGTATCGGCTCGATCAGTTACGTGATCAGCCGTCTCCGCCGCGAAAGAGTCACGAGCGGCACGCACCTCGCCGCGTTCGGCCTCGCCGTGATCGCGACGATCATCGTGGTCATCAAGGTATTTCTGACACACTGACCGGTGGTTCGAGCAGTTCGACCCGCGACTCGGGCGCCGCCGCCCGCAACGCGTCGGCCGACAGGTCGTCCGGCTGGGCCTGCGACTGCACCTCCGCCTCCACCCGCGCCTGATACGTCTTCACCTCACGGTCGACGGCGTCGGCGTCCCAGCCGAGGACGGGGGCCACCAGTTGCGCCACCTGCTCGGCGCAGTTCACACCCCGATGCGAGTACTCGATGGCGATGCGCGTGCGCCGGGCGAGGATGTCGTCGAGATGCAGGGCGCCCTCGGCCGCCGCCGCATACACGACCTCGACCTGCAGGTAGGCCGGTGCGTCCGTAATGGGCTGGAGAAGTTCCGGCTTCCCGCTCGCCTGGTCGAGCACCTCGTCGATCAGCGAACCGTACCGGTCCAGTAGATGCTTCACGCGGTACGGGTGCAGGCCGTACATCTCCCCGAGATGGACGGTCTGATTGACGAGCGCGAAATAGCCGTCCGCACCGACGAGCGGCACCTTCTCCGTGATGGACGGTGCCATCCGCGCGGGAATGTCTTCGGCGGCGAGATCCACGGCGTCCTCGGCCATCACCCGGTAGGTGGTGTACTTGCCGCCCGCGATGGCGACGAGACCCGGCGCCACGCGCGCGACGGCGTGTTCCCGCGAGAGTTTCGACGTCTCGTCGCTCTCCCCCGCGAGCAGCGGGCGCAGACCCGCGTACACACCGTCGATGTCGTCGTGGGTCAGCGACGTCACCAGCACCTTGTTGACGTGACCGAGGATGTAGTCGATGTCGGCCTTGGTGGCCGCCGGGTGCGCGAGGTCGAGATTCCAGTCCGTGTCGGTGGTGCCGATGATCCAGTGGCTGCCCCACGGGATCACGAACAGCACCGACTTCTCGGTGCGGAGGATGATCGCGGCGTCACTCACGATCCGATCGCGCGGCACCACGATGTGGACGCCCTTCGACGCGCGGACGCGGAACCGGCCGCGTTGCCGCGACAACGCCTGGATCTCGTCGGTCCACACCCCGGTGGCGTTGATGACGACGTGCGCCTTCACGTCCGCGGTGCGGCCGTCCTCGCAGTCCCGGACGCGCACTCCGGAGACCCGGTCCGCCTCCCGGAGGAATCCGACCACCTGTGTGGACGTGCGGACGACCGCGCCGTAGTGAGCGGCGGTGCGGGCGACGGTCATGGTGTGGCGGGCGTCGTCGACCACGGTGTCGTAGTACTGGATGCCGCCGGTCAGCGAGTTGCGCTTGAGTCCCGGCGCCATCCGCAGCGCACCCGCGCGCGTCAGATGCTTCTGCGCCGGAACCGATTTGGCGCCGCCCATGCGGTCGTAGAGGAAGATGCCCGCCGCCATGTAGGGGCGCTCCCACACGCGGTGGGTGATCGGGAACAGGAACTTGAGCGGCTTCACCAGGTGCGGCGCGAGGGTGGTCAGCGACAGTTCACGTTCCCGAAGAGCCTCCCGGACCAGCCCGAACTCGAGCTGCTCGAGATAGCGCAGACCGCCGTGGAACATCTTCGACGAGCGACTCGACGTCCCGGACGCGTAGTCGCGTGCCTCCACCAACGCCACCTTCAGCCCGCGGGTGGCCGCGTCGAGCGCCGCACCGGCTCCGACCACACCACCGCCGATCACGACGACGTCGAACTGTTCGGTCTGCAGCTTGTCCCATGCGGCATCACGCTGCCGGGGACCGAGGAACTGCACACCTGGCTGACTACTCAACTCGGGCTCCTGTGAGATGACGACGGATTCTCTGCCAGGCTAGTAGCTTCATGCGTGTGATTCAGTACATCGCCGCGATAGACCAAGGCACCACCTCCAGCCGCTGCATGATCTTCGATCACGACGGCGCCGTGGTCAGCGTCGCCCAGAAGGAACACGAGCAGTTCTTTCCGCGCGCAGGCTGGGTGGAGCACGACCCGAAACAGCTGTGGATCAACACCCGCGAAGTGGTGGCGTCCGCGCTCGCGAAGGCCGATCTCACCAAACGCGACATCGCTGCGATCGGCATCACCAATCAGCGGGAGACGGCTGTCGTGTGGGATCGCAACACCGGAGAACCCGTGTACAACGCCATCGTCTGGCAGGACACGCGCACCGACGAACTGTGCACGGAACTCGGCGGCGACGAGGGCCCCGGCCGGTACCAGAAGCGCACCGGGCTGCCGCTGTCGACGTATTTCTCGGGGCCGAAGGTCCGGTGGATTCTGGACAACGTCGACGGCGCCCGGGAGAAGGCGGACGCGGGTGAGCTCTGCTTCGGCACGATCGACAGCTGGATTCTGTGGCACATCACCGAGGGCACCCACGTGACGGATGTCACCAACGCCTCCCGCACCCTGCTGATGAATCTCGAGACCCTCGACTGGGATCCGGAGATCTGCGCCGATTTCGGTATCCCGATGTCGATGCTGCCCGAGATCCGCAGCTCCTCCGAGGTCTACGGCGTCGGACGCCCCCACGGGACGCTGCCCGGTGTGCCGGTGGCCGGAATCCTCGGCGATCAGCAGGCCGCCACGTTCGGTCAGGCCTGCCTGTCGGAGGGCGAAGCGAAGAACACGTACGGAACGGGGAACTTCCTGCTGCTCAACACGGGGACCACTCCCGTGCACAGCAAGCACGGCCTCCTCACCACCGTCTGCTACAAGATCGGTGACGCGCCGGCCGTCTACGCGCTCGAGGGATCCGTGGCCGTCACCGGCTCACTGGTGCAGTGGTTGCGCGACAACCTGGGAATCATCGAGTCCGCCAAGGACATCGAGGATCTGGCCAAGTCGGTCGACGACAACGGGGGCGCCTACTTCGTGCCCGCGTTCTCCGGATTGTTCGCCCCGCGCTGGCGGCCCGACGCCCGCGGGGCCATCGTCGGGCTCACCCGGTTCGTGAACAAGGGCCACCTCGCCAGGGCCGCCCTCGAGGCCACCGCATATCAGACCCGCGAGGTGATCGAGGCGATGCGCGCCGATTCGGGCGTCGAACTCGCCTCCCTCAAGGTGGACGGTGGCATGGTCGTCAACGAGACCCTCATGCAATTCCAGTCCGACATTCTCGCCGTGCCCGTCATCCGTCCCGTCGTCAACGAGACGACGGCGCTGGGCGCCGCGTACGCCGCGGGGCTGGCCGTCGGTTTCTGGGAGAGCGAGGACGACATCCGCGCGAACTGGGCCGTGGACAAGACGTGGGAACCCGCGATGGACGAGGCCGAGTCCACCCGGCTCTACGCCGAGTGGAACAAGGCGGTCGAACGGACCTACGACTGGGCGTGAGCGGTGTACGCGTCGCCGAGTCTCGCCACCGCACCCGCCAGCACGTCCTCCGAGCAGGTCGCGAAGCACAGCCGCACAGCGCCCCGGTGTTCCGCGGCGACGCCGAAAGCCGCTCCGGGGACGAAGGCGACGCCGTGGTCCACGGCGGTCTGCAGCAGTGCCGCCGTGTCGAGGTCCGCGTCCGTGAACTCGGTCCAGCAGAACATTCCGCCCGCCGCCGAGGACACGCGGACGCGGTCGCCGAACGTCGAGGTGACGCCGTCCGCGAGCGCCCGGGCCCGGGACCCGTAGCGGGCCCGCAGCGTCTCCAGGTGCAGGTCCAGCCACGGCTCGTCCGACAGCAGTCCGGCGGCAATCTGGTGCGTCAGCGACGACCCGCAGAGGTCCGCGCCCTGCTTGAGCAGCTCGACAGCCTCGCACACCCGCCGGTCGCCGTGCAGCCACCCGACCCGCAGCGCCGGCGCCAGGATCTTCGACGCGCTGGACAGCCGGATCACCCGGTCCGACAACGCCGCGACGGGCGCGGGCGGTGGTCCGTCGAAGAAGAGTTCGCCGTACGGGTCGTCCTCGATCACCCAGAACCCGTAGCGGTCGGCCAGTGCGGCCAGGTGTTCCCGGCGGCCGGGCGTCAGGACGACGCCGCGAGGGTTGTGGAAGTTGCTCACCGTGTGGACCACGGCGGGCCGCAGTCCGTCCTCGAGCATGCCCTGCAGGGCGGCGGTGTCCATCCCGTCGGCGTCGAGTGCGACGGACCGGACGTCGGCCTCGGCGGCCCGGAACACCTGGAGCGCTCCGGTGTAGGCGGGTTCCTCGACGATCACGACGCCGCCGGGATCGAGCAGCACCTGCGCGAGCAGGCTCAGGGCCTGCTGCGAGCCGTGGGTGACGACGACGTCGGCGGCGCCCAGCGGCCGGCCGATCTTGGCACCCTCCCGTGCGGCGAGCACGTCGCGGAGCCGGCGCAGCCCGGTGGTCTCGCCGTACTGGACGGACGCCGGATCCGTGAGCGCGAGTTCGGCTTCCTTCCGGATCCGTTCCCGCGGAATGAATTCGGGGTCGGGAAGCCCGCCCGCGAGGCTGACCACGTCGGGCCGGGCGGTGAGGGTGAGAAGGTCACGGATGGCGGAGCTGTGCAGACCATCCATGCGGCGGGCAAGTGATTGCGGCATGTCGACTCCCAGGAGGCACGTCAAAGCAGGGATCAGGTGAGGAACACCCTGTCCGTCCTGGGTCTGCGGGGCGGGAGAGCGCCGAGGCACGGGTCGATGATTTCGAACCGTGCCTCGACTATCTCACCGGAGGAGCCACTATGTGAAATGCCTATCCCACACTTCGGGATCAGTCCAGGTCGTCGTGCCGCATCAGCTGGCGTGCCGCCTCGGTGATCGACCCGGTCAGCGACGGGTACACCGAGAACGTCGCGGCGAGGTCGTTGACGGTGAGGTTGTTCTGCACGGCGATGGCGATGGGCAGGATCAGCTCCGACCCGCTGGGGGCGACCACGACGCCGCCGATGACCACACCGGTGGCCGGACGGCAGAAGATCTTCACGAAGCCGCGGCGCAGACCGGACATCTTGGCGCGCGGGTTGGTGTTGAGCGGGAGCATGACCGTACGGGCAGGCACCTCGCCGTCGTCGATCGCGGCCTGGCTGACGCCCACGGTGGCGATCTCGGGACGGGTGAACACGGCCGAGGCCACGGTCTTCAGCTTGATGGGGCTCACGCCCTCACCGAGCGCGTGGTACATCGCGATGCGGCCCTGCATGGCGGCGACGGACGCCAGCGGCAGCAGTCCGGTGCAGTCACCCGCGGCGTAGATCCCGGACACCGGCGTCCGCGACACACGGTCCACGCGCAGGTATCCGCCTTTGTCGAGCTCGATGCCGACCTTCTCCAGTCCGAGACCCTGGGTGTTGGGAACCGAACCGACGGTCATCAGGGCGTGGCTGCCCTCGACCGTCCGGCCGTCCGCGAGCACGACGACGATGCCGTCCTCGGTGCGCTTCACGGCATCGGCCCTGGCGTGCTTGACCAGGGTGACGCCGCGTTCCGCGAGGACATCCTCGAGCACGAGGGCGGCGTCGGCGTCCTCACCGGGCAGGACGCGGTCGCGGCTGGACACCAGCGTGACCTTGACGCCCATCTCGGTGTAGGCGGACACGAACTCGGCGCCGGTCACACCGGAACCGACGACGACGAGGTGCGTGGGCAGCTCGTCGAGGTCGTAAAGGTCGCGCCACGTCAGGATGCGCTCGCCGTCCGGCTCCGCCCCGGGGATCACCCGGGGGCTCGCACCGGTGGCGATGAGGACGACGTCCGCGTCGAGTGTCTTCTTCTCGCCGTTCTCGAGCGTGGCACACACCTGGTGGGACGCCATGCCCAGTCGTGGGTCGGTGATCTCGGCGGTGCCCGACAGCAGTTCGACACCCACCGTCTGCAGGCGGGTGCGGATGTCGGAGGACTGCGCCTGCGCAAGGCTCTTCACGCGGGCGTGGATCTGCGGCAGCGCGACCGTGGCCTGCTCGGGATCGAGCGCAATGCCCAGGTCGGTGGCGCGCCGCATGTCGGTGCGCACGCCGGTGGAGGCGATGAAGGTCTTGGACGGCACGCAGTCGAACAGAACGCAGGCGCCGCCCACCCCGTCCGAATCGATCAAGGAGACGGAGGCGCCGTGCTGTGCGGCCACCAGCGCTGCCTCGTATCCGGCAGGCCCGCCACCAATGATCACGATTCGGGTCATCTGTCCTCCAATTCAACTGTCGACCGGGGTCTCCGGCCGGCTTTTTCTGCGATCGCAGCGCGTCGTGTCGTGCACTGCATGCAACAGATTACTAGCCACCGTTTAGGCTTGCCGCCGTGTCGATCTATGCCGCCTACGGGTCCAACATGCATCCCGAGCAGATGTTGCAGCGCTGCCCACACTCGCCGATGGCGGGGACGGGCTGGCTGCACGGCTGGCGACTGACGTTCAGTGGCGGGGACATCGGCTGGGAGGGCGCACTCGCCACCGTGGTCGAGGACCCCGATTCCAAGGTGTTCGTCGTGCTCTACGACGTCCCCGAGGAGGACGAGGTCAGCCTCGACCGATGGGAGGGCTCCGAACTCGGCATCCACCGCAAGATCCGCGTCCGCGTCGACACCGAGGGCGAACCCGTTCTTGCCTGGTTGTACGTGCTCGACGCGTACGAGGGCGGCCTGCCGTCCGCTCGCTACCTCGGGGTGATGGCCGACGCCGCAGAGATCGCCGGGGCCCCCTCCGACTATGTGCGCGACCTGCGCACCCGCAACAGCCGCAACGTCGGACCGGGCACCGAATAGAACCGCCTGGCGCCGCGCCTCAGCCCAGGACGAGGCTCGACAGCACCCGGACCCCGATGCCCAGCGCCCGCTCGTCCAGATCGAACGTGGGCTGGTGGATGTCGAGTTGCTCGCCGACGCCCGACCAGACGCCGAGCCGGGCCATCGCACCGGGAACCTCTTCGAGGTACCAGGAGAAGTCCTCGCCGCCGCCGGACTGCGGCGTGTCGGCGAGGGCGTCCGGGCCGACCGTGCGGATGGCGTCCTCGAACATGCGCGTCGACACCTCGTCGTTGACGACGGGCGGAACGCCGCGGCGGTAGTTGAGCTGGTACCGCACCCCGGTGGGCGCGAGCAGACCGTGGACGATCTCCCGGACCAGTGGCTCGAGCATCTCCCACGTCTCGTGATCGCCGGTCCGCACGGTGCCGGTCATCATGCCGGTCTGCGGAATGGCGTTGGGTGCCCGGCCTGCGCTCACGGCGCCCCACACCATCACGGTGCCCGTGCGCGGGTCGATCCGTCTGCTGAGCATGCCCGGCAACCCGGTCACGACCGTTCCCAGCGCGAACACGAGGTCGGTGGTCAGGTGCGGACGCGACGTGTGTCCGCCCGGCGAGTCGAGCACCACCTCGATCGTGTCGGCCGCGGACGTGATCGCACCGAGCCGCACCCCGACCCGCCCGGCCGCGAGCCGCGGATCGCAGTGGAGGGCGAAGATCCGCGACACCCCCTCGAGCCGTCCGGCGGCGACGACCTCGAGCGCACCGCCGGGCATGACCTCCTCGGCGGGCTGGAAGATCAACCGGACACCCACCGGGAGGTCGGGGATCTCGCTGAGCGCCAGACCGGTTCCCAGGAGGATGGTGGTGTGGGCGTCGTGGCCGCACGCGTGCGACACGCCCGGCACCGTCGACGAGTACGTGGCGCCGGTCAGTTCCTGCAACGGGAGGGCGTCGATGTCGGCGCGCAACGCGATGCGGGGACCGTTCGACGGTCCGAGATCACACGTGAGGCCCGTTCCGCCGGGCAGCAGGTCGGGCGACAGACCGGCCGCGGCCAGCCGGGTCGCCACGAATTCCGTCGTCGCGTATTCGTGTCGCGCGAGTTCGGGATTGGCGTGGATGTGTCGACGCCACTGAGAGAGTTCGTCGGTGTGAGCGAGAATCCATTTGTCGACTGCCGCGTTCACCGGCGATCAACTCCTTCCAACAACCGCACCCGCTGTGTGTCGTCCGTTGCCGCGCGAACTGCCGTGCGAGCCAGCGCAATCGCTCCGTCGATCACGGCGCGGTCGGCGGACTCGGTGATGCATGCCGCCGCGAACCGAGGCTGATGCGTCACCGCGCCGTCCGAATCGAGGCCGATGACCGGATGAATTCCGGGCAGGACGTTGGTGACGTTGCCCATGTCGGTGCTGCCCAGCGGACGGACGCCCTCCCACTCGAGCGGCAACGGTGTCCGTCCCATGTCGATGATCTGCTCCCGGTACGTCGCGACCAGCCACGGGTCCGGCGTCAGTTCCGTGTACGTCGGCGACACGGTGCGGATCTCGTGCGTGCACCCGGTGGCGAGGGCGCCCGCCGCGAAACACGCCTCCGCGCGTGTCGTCAGCTCGGACAGCGCCCACGCCGTCTCGGCGCGCAGGTAGTACAGCATCTCGGAGCGTGCGGGAACGATGTTGGGCGCGGTGCCGCCGTCGGAGACGATCCCGTGGATCTGCTGCCCCGGCGAGAGGTGTTGGCGCAGCAGGCCGATCCCGACCTGGGCGACG
Organism: Rhodococcus sp. G6(2025); assembly: GCF_058628105.1. Classification (NCBI taxonomy): domain Bacteria; kingdom Bacillati; phylum Actinomycetota; class Actinomycetes; order Mycobacteriales; family Nocardiaceae; genus Rhodococcus; species Rhodococcus sp. G6(2025). Next base: position 2,933,243 of record NZ_CP179750.1, on the reverse strand, counting down.
GTCGCGGCGTCGGCGGCGTTGCGCCCGAACTCCGGTGCGGCCGACGCGTGCGCTTCGCGGCCGGTGAACGTGACCGCGATGTCGGCCAGCGCGAGCGACGTCGCTCCGGTGATGTCGATCGGACCCGGATGCACCATCAGGGCGGCCGCGACATCGTCGAAGACGCCCTTCTCGAGCATGGCGATCTTTCCCCCGCCGCTCTCCTCCGCGGGCGTCCCGATGACCCGCACCGTGATCCCCAGCCGGTCGGCGACCGTGGCGAGCGCGACGCCGGCACCGACCGCGGACGCCGCGATGATGTTGTGCCCGCACGCGTGACCGATCTCCGGGAGCGCGTCGTACTCGGCGCAGATACCGATGACGAGGTCGCCGCTGCCGAACGTGGCGTCGAACGCCGTTGGCAGGTCCGCGATGCCCGACCGCACGTCGAACCCGCTGCGTTTGAGCAGTTCGGTGATCTTCGCGACGCTCCGGAACTCCTCGAACGCCAGTTCCGGTTCGCTGTGGATCGAATGGGACAGCGCGATCAGGTCGGTCTCGATTGACCTGACCGCCGCCTCGACATCCGCATTCACGTGCTCATTCTCTCACCCGAAGCTGAAGTTGCTCTTGTCCGTCACCGTGGCGAGCGCGGCGAGGGCGTCGTGATGGATTCCGCGCTTGATCCCGGCGAGGTTGGCGCCGCGGGTGGCGGTGAGTGCGGCGGCCCGTGTCACGGCGGCCGCGAGGACGCCGTCGCCGTCCGCGATCTCGTCGACAATGCCCGCGGCGAGCGCGTCGGAGCCGCCGAAGCGGCGGCCCGTCGTCATCGCCTCGACCGCGGTCTGCTTGGGCAGACGGGTGTTCAGGAGCGCCGACATCCCCACGGTGAACGGCATGTTCAGCGACACCTCGGGGAGGCAGTAGAACCCGCGGTCGGCGCGCATCACCCGGAAGTCGTGCGACGTGGCGAGCATCGCGCCGGCACCGAAACTGTGCCCCTGAACGGCGGCGACGGTGGCCATCGGGAACGCGAGGAGGCGGCTGTAGATCGTGTGTACGCGGTCGAGATATTCGGGGAGCTTGTCCGTGTTCGCGAAGATCCACGTGGTGTCCAGGCCGTTCGTGAAGAACTTGCCCGTCGCGGTCGTGACCAGTGCGGCGGGACCCTCGTGGGCTTCCACCTCGTCCAGCGCGGCATGGGTGGCGTCGATCCAGTCCGGATGGAAGCGGTTCTCGTTGTCCGTCTCGCCCTCGTTGCCGAGGTACAGGATGAATACGTCGCCGTCGCGATCGAGATAGGGCATGAGTGGAAGACTATCGCCTCATGGGAACGCCAGACGCCGCGGCCGCCGCGCTCGCCGCGCACACGAACTGCGCCGAACACTCGATCGCCGTCGTCCTCGGATCGGGGTGGAATGCCGCCGCCGACCGGTTCGGCGAATCACTCTGCACCGTCCCGATGGCCGATCTACCGGGATTCACACCGCCGGCCGCCGCGGGTCACGCCGGGACGATCCGTTCCGTGGACGTGGGCGGCACACGGGTCCTCGTCCTCCTCGGCCGCACCCACGCCTACGAGGGCCATCCCCTGTCGTCCGTCGTCCACCCGGTACGCACGGCCATCGCTGCGGGAGCGACGACCGTCATCTTGACGAACGCCGCCGGGGGAATCCGCGAGGACTTCACCGTCGGCCAGCCCGTGCTGATCAGCGATCACCTGAACCTCACGGCCCGGTCACCTCTCGTGGGCGCGGAGTTCGTGGACCTCGTCGACGCGTACGACCCCGAACTGCTGGCCCTCGCCCGCGACATCGACGGGTCGCTGACCGAAGGCGTCTACGCCGGTCTGCCGGGTCCGCACTACGAGACCCCCGCCGAGATCCGCATGCTGCGGACGATCGGCGCGGACCTCGTCGGCATGTCCACCGTCCACGAGACGATCGCGGCGCGGGCGCTCGGCGCCCGCGTCCTCGGGATCTCGATGGTGACGAATCTCGCGGCCGGCATCACCGGCGAGCACCTGAACCACGAGGAGGTCCTCGCCGCGGGCCGGGCGTCCGCCGACCGCATGGGCGGTCTGCTGCGAGAACTGGTGGAACGCTTGTGAGCGATCCGATCGCGGACTGGATCGACGCCGATCCCGACCCCGAAACCCGGGCGGAACTCGCGAATCTCTGCGCCGACGAGCTCGCCGACCGGTTCGCCGCTCCGCTGAGTTTCGGGACCGCGGGTCTGCGCGGGCCGGTGCGGGCAGGCCCGAACGGCATGAATCTCGCCGTGGTGATCCGCACGACGGCAGGGCTGAGCGCGTGGCTGAAAGACCGGTGCCTGGGCGGCTCCACCGTCGTCGTCGGGCGCGACGCGCGGCACGGATCCGAGAAGTTCGCCGTCGCCGCCGCGGAAGTGCTGGCGGCCGCAGGATTCTCGGTCGTCCTCCTCCCCCGCCCGCTCCCCACGCCGGTCGTCGCGTTCGCGGTCCGCCGACTCCGCGCCGCGGCCGGCGTGCAGATCACCGCCTCCCACAACCCCGCCGCCGACAACGGGTACAAGGTCTACCTCGACGGCGGCGCCCAGTTGATCTCGCCGTCCGACCGGGAGATCGAAGCATCGATCACCCGGGTCGGGCCCGCGAACCTCGTGCCGCGCACCCCGGTGACACCGGCGTCCGAGGAACTCCTCGACCTCTACGTCGACCGGGTCGCGTCCCTGCCGACGGGACGGTCGCGGACACTGCGTATCGCGCTTACCGCCATGCACGGCGTCGGCGGCGAGACCGCGGTCACCGCACTGAAATCCGCCGGATTCACCGACGTCCACAGCGTCGCCGCACAGTTCGACCCGGACCCGGACTTCCCGACCGTCCAGTTCCCCAATCCCGAGGAGCCGGGGGCCGCGGACGCCGTCCTGGCTCTCGCCGCGGAGGTCGGCGCCGACATCGCGCTGGCCCTCGACCCGGACGCCGACCGGTGCGCGGTCGGCGAGCGCGGGCCGGACGGGTGGCGGATGCTCCGCGGCGACGAGACGGGCGTCCTGCTCGGCGAGCACGTCCTCGCGTCCGCCCCGGCCGATTCGCTCGTCGCGACGACGATCGTCTCGTCCGCCCTCCTCGGAAAGCTTGCCGAGGCCCGCGGCGCCCGCTTTGCCCGCACCCTCACCGGGTTCAAGTGGCTCGTGCGGGCCGGCGAGGGTCTCGTGTACGCGTACGAGGAAGCGATCGGTCACTGCGTCGACCCGGAGTCGGTGCGCGACAAGGACGGTATCTCCGCCGCGGTGGTGGCCGCCGATCTCGCCGCGACGCTGCGGGCAGAGGGGTCGACACTCCGCGACAGGCTGGACGACTACGCGCTCGAATTCGGATTGCACGCCGGAGACCAGGTGTCGCGACGTGTCACCGACCTCGCAGACATCACCGCGATGATGCGACGCCTGCGGTCGGAACTGCCTGCCGAACTGGCCGGCGAACCCGTCGAGGCCACGGATCTGGCGGAACTGCGGGGGCAGTCCCGCACCGACGCGGTCGTACTCGCGGGGTCCACTGTCCGGATGGTCGTGCGTCCCTCGGGTACCGAACCCAAGCTCAAGTGCTACCTGGAGGTCGTTGTCCCGGTGCCCGATCGATCGGCGCTACCCGCAGCCCGCGAGAGGGCCGCGACCCGGTTGAACCTGTTGCGCGAGTTCGCCGAAGCCCTGTAGCCGCGGCGTCAGCGCGGTCCGAACTGACGGTCCCCGGCGTCGCCGAGGCCGGGGACGATGAACGCGTCCTCGTTGAGCCCCTCGTCGACCGCGGCGGTGACGAGTCGCACGGGATGACCCGACGCCGAGAGGGCGGCAACACCTTCGGGCGCCGCGACGACGCACACGGCGGTGACGTCCGTGGCGCCGCGGGCGACGAGCAACTCGATCGTGTGCACCATCGAACCGCCGGTCGCGAGCATCGGGTCGAGAACGTACACCGGGATCCCGAACAGATCCGCGGGGAGCGACTCGAGGTACGGCACCGGCAGATGCGTCTCCTCGTCCCGGGCCATGCCGACGAAACCGACTCGCGCCTGCGGGATCAGGCTGCTGGCCTGCTCGACCATGCCCAGTCCGGCGCGCAGGACGGGAACGAGCAACGGCGGATGGGTGAGCCGCACCCCGTCGGTCGTGGCGATGGGCGTGACCACGTCGAACGTCTCGACCGGAGCCTCGCGCATCGCCTCGTACACCAACATGTGTGTCAGCCGTCGCAAGGCGGCCCGAAATGTGGCATTGTCGCTGCGCGCATCGCGCATCGCTGTCAGGAGGACCGCTGCGAGTGGGTGGTCGACGACGTGCGTGTTCATGTTCGAAGAATAAGGGGGCGCGGGGCGAGATTTCGCAGGAGAGCGATTCTCGGCGTATCGGGGGTGGAACCGATTCGGACTCACCTGCGTCCAATATGGTGACCGGTATCAAATCCGACTGGGGGGATGACGATGAACGACTTGAGGGCGGATACCGCGAGTATCGCCGAGTTCGCGGCCACGGCCGCGACCATGTCAGCGCAGATGCAGGCCGCAGGTCTCGGGGCCGCCGCCGCGGGGCCGCTCCAGCTCGGACCGGTCTTCGGGGTGATCGGCGGCGATTTCGTCGCCGCGTTCGCCACGGCGCACGCCGCGCACCTGGCTTCCATCGAGAAACTGTCCGGCGTGCTCGGCGGGATCAGCGCCACCGCCCTCGCGAACGCCGCCGCGTACGAGGGCACCGAGGCCGCCACCACGGCCGCGCTCGCCGCGAATGCGGTCGGGCTGGAGGCCTGACCGTGATCCCCATCGATCTCCTCACCCGCCCGATCCTCGATCTGCTCGGGGCGTTCGGCAGCGGCGTCCTTCCCGTCGGCGGACCGGCCGACGCCCTGCGCGCGTCCTCGGTCGCCATCGACGCCGTCCACGACACCGGGCGCACCGGCATCAGCTCCGTCTACGGCGACTGGCAGGGCAGGGGTGGCACGGGTGCGATCGTGAAGACCGAAGAGGCGCAGCGGGCGACGGTCGCGGTCTCCGATCGCGGCAACGACATGGCTGCCGTCGTCGCCGAGGCCTCCGAGATCGTCCGGGCCGGAATGGTCCAACTGGAGGAGATCCTGCAGTCGTTCATCTCCCTCGCGGTCGCGGCCGGACCCGCCCTGGCCACCCCGCCCGGTCAGGCGATGATCATCGCGGCGGCACTCGACCACCTCGGCAGGGCCACCGCGGTGGTCGCGAAGGTGCGGGCCGAACTCGGCGAGCAGACCGGCCGAATGGTCGCCCTCACACCGGCCGAAGACATCCCGGCCGCGCCCGCCGCCACCGCCCCCGCGAGCACGTCCGCGGCGAGCACGGTGCCCGCCTCCGCGGCCCCCGTCGCACCCGCGGGCTCCGACGCGGTGAGCCGCGCGGCCTCCGGGTTCGCGAGTTCCTCCGGCGCGTCACCGATGTCGGGCCTGACCAGCATCGCCGCTCCGGCCGCGCGCTCGTCGGGCGGACGCGGCTCGGGCGGATCCCGCGCGGATTCCCTCACCGGCAGGTCCGGAGATACCGGTCACGGGCCGTCCACCTCGGACTCCGCACGCGACGGCGAGGGCGTGGAGGTGGTCCTGCCCGACGGCAGCACCGCCGTCGCCCCCAACAAGGAGGCGGCGGACGCCGTCCGCAACGCCCTGTCGCAGCAGGGCGTCCCGTATGTCTGGGGCGGGATGTCCCCCGGCGAGGGCCTCGACTGCAGCGGGCTGACGCAGTGGGCGTACGGCGAAGCGGGCGTGGGTCTTCCGCGTCTGGCGCAGGAGCAGAACGTCGGCACCGCGGTCGACCCGGGCGACCTCATGCCCGGCGACCTCGCCGTCTGGGACGGCCACGTGGCCATGGTGATCGGCAACGGCCAGCTCGTCGAGGCCGGTGATCCCGTGCAGGTCGGTCCGATCCGAACCAGCAACAGCGGCATGGGCTTCTACGGCTTCTACCGACCCACGGAATGACAGGAATCATGTTTCCCCCCACCCCACCCCCGGCCGGCACCACGGCCGCAGTGAGCAACCGCTCCGGCACCGTCTCGGTCCGGACCACCGAGCAGGGCCTGCCGCTCGAACTCCGCATCGATCCGCGCGAGCTTCGGTACGGCGGCCAGCGGCTCGCTGACGAGATCCTGACGCTCTGCAGGCGCTCGGCCATGGAGGCCGGGGCGCGGCGACGCGACGAACTCGCCCGCGACGGCATGCCCGCCGAGATCCTCGACCAGCTCGGTCTGCCCACCCGCACCGACGTCGCCGCCGCGCAGGCGATCGAGGACGAGGAAGAACCCACCCCGACGAGCTGGATGCGACCACTGTGAGCGAACACGATATGGATGCGATCGTCGGGCGGGCCACCGAACAGGTGAATCTGCTCGAGGAGGCCCTCGCCGGGCTGCAGGCGATCAAGGCGCGCGCGTCGAGCGAGTCCGATCAGGTCACCGCCGAGGTCGACGGGAACGGCACGCTGACCGGTCTCTGGATGGACGACTCCATCTCGACGCTCGACGCCCGAACACTCGCGACGATGATCACGAGCACCACGCAAGAGGCCGCCCGGCTCGCCACCGAACAACGCACCCGGGTCATGACGACGCTGCAGGACGGGTTCGGGAGGGTGTGACCGTCACATTGCCGATCCGGAACATGCACCCTCCTCGAACGACTCGACGCACAGCGAAAGTCACGGTAGGGCTCCGATACGCGCCGGTCGCCCCGTTCGGCCGACTCGGTCGCGGCCGCCGCGACACGGCGGCGACGGGCACCGGAAACGCTCCGCACACAGCCCGGGTATAACTTTGGCCGCGGGGTCGATAGGCTTCGCGCCATGGCTGGAGACATCGTCCCGATCGAACTCGGTCTCACCGACGGCGACCTCGTGACACTGTGGGCACCACGGTGGCGTGAGGGCGACGACGAGTGGGAAGCATTCCTTGGTCACGAGGAAGACCTCTACGGGTTCGAATCAGTGGCAGAACTCGCTGCCTTCATCCGCACGAACACCGACAACGATCTCGTCGAGCACCCCGCCTGGAGTGTGGTGTCCGGGCTGTCCGCCGCCGAACTCGAACCCGACGAGAACTTCTGCTTCGATCTGATCGGGGTGCCGGAACTGGCGGCGAGTGACCCCGAGGCTCTCGTCGTGAGCGAACTCGAAGACACGCTCAACATGGTGCGCAACATCGGTGAGGTCTGCGAACTGGACGCGGTCACCAAATTCTTCAACGCGAACCCCATCCTCGGCGCGCTGCCCGCAGGCGCCAGCGCATTCGAGGGCCGCGAGGGCGAGGAGCTGTGGGCCCAGATCGGCACCGCCATCGCGAAGGGCTGGGATGACGTCCTCGACGCCGTCGACAACATCGTCGCCACCCCCGAGGTGGATGCCGAGGCGGTAGCCGTCGCCGAGGCCGAACTGGTGGCCGCCGACGAGAACACCGTCGACGTGGACGACGTGGCCGAAGAGGCGGAGGAAGACGAGGAGTTCGTCGCGCTCGACCTCGACACCGAGGACGAGGAGGAGGACGACTCGTTCTGGGGTGCGGTGGGTGTCGATCCCGTCAAGATCATCACGTCCGGGGAGACCTACTTCACGCTCCGCTGCTACCTCGACGACGACGCGCTCTTCCTCGGGCGTGACGGCGCGATCTTCGTCTTCACGTCCGAACGCGCGCTGGCCCGCTACCTCGCCGACAACCACGAGCACGCCCTCGCGCAGGTGAGCACGTACGAGGAGATCCAGGTGGCGGCCGTCGACGGATCGCTCGAGGTCGAGGTCACCGACGAGAACGTGTACGTCCTCCCCGGTCTCGCCGACGACCTGGCCGCCGGTCCGGAGTCCGTCGACGCGGACCAGCTCGACCTTGCCGTCGAATTGTTCACCGATGCAGCCGATTTCGCCGACGACGATTCGGTGGAGACCGCACTCGCGACGTCCGAGCCCCTGGGCTGGTACGTCTCGTTCGTCCTCAACCCGGATCCGACGCGGATGGCGCCCAGCGCACCGTTCGACGCCGAGGCCGAGGCGTGGCGGACGCTCGAGCGGGAGTTCGAGGCCCGCCTGCGGAAGGTCTGAGCGCCGCCCTCGGGCCGCTCAGCCCACCAGCACGGCGAATCCCGGCTTGATCACCTCGTCGATCAGCTGCAACCGCTGATCGAACGGGATGAAGGCCGATTTCATGGCGTTGATGGTGTAGCGCTCGAGATCCGTCCAGCCGTAACCGAACGTCTCGACGAGGCGGAGCATCTCCTGGCTCATGCTGGTGTCGCTCATCAGCCGGTTATCGGTGTTGACGGTCACCCGGAACCGCAGCCGGGCGAGCAGGTCGAACGGATGATTCTCGAGCGCGTCCACGGCCCCGGTCTGAACATTGGAACTGGGACACAGTTCCAGGGGAATCCTCTTGTCCCGCACATAGTTCGCGAGCGCGCCCAGCACCGGGACGCCGTCGTCGCCGATCGTGATGTCGTCGGTGATCCGGACCCCGTGCCCGAGGCGGTCCGTGCCACAGAACGCGATGGCCTCGTGGATGGACGGCAGACCGAACGCCTCACCCGCGTGAATGGTGAAATGCGCATTGCTGCCCCGCATGTACTCGAAGGCGTCGAGGTGGCGGCTGGGCGGATTTCCGGCCTCGGCACCGGCGATGTCGAAGCCGACGACGCCGCGGTCCCGGAACCGGATCGCCAGTTCCGCGATCTCCCGGGACCGCGCCGCGTGCCGCATCGCGGTGAGCAGTACGCCGATCCGGATGTTCTGGCCGCGCACCTCCGCCGCCGACTCCCCTGCCTCGAATCCCAGCAGGACCTTTTCCACCACCTCGTCCAGGGTCAGCCCCTCCTCGAGGTGCTGCTCCGGGGCGAACCTGACCTCGGCGTAGACCACGCCGTCGTCGGCGAGGTCCTCGGCGCATTCACGGGCGACGCGTTCGAGCCCGACGGGTGTCTGCATGACCGCGACCGTGTGGGCGAACGTCTCGAGGTATCTCTCGAGCGAACCGCTGTCGGCGGCCTCCCGGAACCACGTGGCCAGCGCGGGCGCGGTGTCGGCGGGCAGCGCGTCGTAGCCGCAGTCGCGGGCGAGTTCGAGAACCGTCTCGGGCCGGAGACCTCCGTCGAGATGGTCGTGCAGCAACACCTTCGGCGCTCGGCGCAGGGCCGACAGATCCAGTGCGGTCATGCGTCGACGTTAGCGTGAGGGATCCTCTATCCGCTCGATGACGAGCGGCGTGGTCACCGACGGCGCGTCGGCCATGACGGTCCAGGCTTCGGAAAGTGCGGCTTTCGCCGCGGCGAACCGTTCGGGCGTGTCGGTGTGCAGCGTGACGAGCGGGGTGCCCACCGACACCGTCTCCCCCGGTTTCGCGTGCAACTCGATGCCCGCACCCGCCTGCACCGGCTCGCCCTGTCGCGCCCGACCGGCGCCGAGCCGCCATGCGGCGAGCCCGACCGCCATGGCGTCGAGACCGCACACCACCCCGTCCGACTCGGAGAGCAGCACCTCGGTGTGCCGGGCCGTCGGCAGCGGCGCGTCGGGGTCGCCGCCCTGGGCGGCGATCATCCTCCGCCAGCGGTCCATGGCGGACCCGTCGCGCAGTTTGTCGGCGGGGTCGACTCCGTCGATTCCGGCCGCCTTCAACATTTCTCGCGCGAGCTCGAGCGTCAGTTCCACGACGTCGGATGGGCCGCCTCCGGCCAGCACCTCCAGCGATTCCCGGACCTCCAGCGCATTGCCCGCGGTGTGGCCGAGGGGCGCGTCCATCGCCGTGAGCAACGCCATCGTCCGCACTCCGGCGTCGTTCCCGAGGTCGACCATCGTCTGGGCGAGCTCCCGCGCGTCGTCGAGCTTCTTCATGAACGCGCCCGACCCGACCTTGACGTCGAGCACGAGCGCGCCGGTGCCCTCGGCGATCTTCTTGCTCATGATCGAGCTGGCGATCAGGGGGATCGATTCGACCGTCCCGGTGACGTCGCGGAGCGCGTACAACCGCCGGTCCGCCGGCGCCAGGTCTGCGCCGGCAGCGCAGACGACGGCTCCGACGGCGGGGTCGGACAGGATCTCGGCCATCTCGGAGGTGTCGAGGTCGGCGCGCCAGCCAGGGATCGACTCGAGCTTGTCGAGGGTTCCGCCGGTGTGACCGAGCCCGCGTCCCGACAGTTGCGGCACCGCGGCGCCGCATGCCGCGACCAGCGGTGCGAGCGGGAGCGTGATCTTGTCGCCCACACCACCCGTCGAGTGCTTGTCCACGGTGGGGCGGCCGAGGTGGGTGAAGTCGAGGCGTCGACCGGACGAGATCATCGCCGTGGTCCAGCGGCTCACCTCCTCGCGCGTCATCCCGCGGAAGTAGATCGCCATGGCCAGCGCCGACATCTGCTCGTCGGCCACGACCCCCCGGGTGAATGCCTCGACCACCCAGTCGATCTCTGCACCGGACAGTTCCCTGCCGTCGCGCTTGGCGGCGATGATCGACGAAGCGTCATGCATGGCTGATTCTCCCCTTCTCCTCCGGACCGAAAGCGTCCGGCAGCAGCTGTTCCAATGGGCGCACGCCGGCCCGGTGGTCGACGAGCAGTCCGGGGCCGCCGTGCTCGAAGAGAATCTGCCGGCAGCGTCCGCACGGCATGAGTATGTCGCCACTCGCGTCACAGCAGGTGAAGGCGATTAATCGCCCGCCGCCGCCCGCAAATAAGTTACCGACCAGTACACACTCGGCGCAGAGCCCCAACCCGTATGAGACATTTTCCACATTGCATCCGACGACGATTCGTCCATCGTCCACCAGCGCCGCCGCTCCCACCGCGAAGCCCGAGTAGGGCGCGTAGGCCCGGCCCATCACCTCATGCGCGTTGGCGCGCAACAGTTTCCAATCGATCTCGACCATAGTTTCCCATCCAATCACGTGGGCTGAATGGATGCAGAGATTCACCCGGGACGACCCAATTCGCATTGGAGAGGCAAACCTAACTTCATTTGCGGGGGGCGTACGAACCCCGACTCGAATTAGTTCCCCCGTTTCCGTTGGGTTTAGAGTTCAGAGAAGTCGGTTCAGGATCACGTCGGGTCCCTAGTTGTGGTATGTCCGCAACGCTGCGCAGACTCGACACGTCCACCAATGACGTTGGAGGCACAGCACTCGATGAGTACTACGACTGAAGCCGCTCCGGCCAAGGAGCGCACACGGTCGCTTTACCGGGGCGACCCCGGAATGTGGTCCTGGGTTTTGCACCGGATCACAGGCGTAATGACGTTCTTCTTCCTATTCGTGCACGTGCTGGATACCGCGCTGGTGCGCGTGAATCCCGACACGTACGACAGTGTCATCGAGACCTACAAGAACCCGATCGTCGGGCTCATGGAGCTCGCGCTCGTCGCCGCGGTGCTGTACCACGCACTGAACGGCGTCCGGGTGATGCTGGTGGACTTCTGGTCCAAGGGACCGCAGTACCAGCGCCTGATGCTCTGGGTAATCCTCGCGATCTGGTTCCTGGTGATGATCCCGGGCGCCGGCCGCATCTTCTACAACATGTTTGCGGGGCACTGACATGACGACAGAAGCCAAGAGTCTCGGCAAGACCTACGACCGTCCCGCCAGCCTGGACAACCCGCGCTCTCCGCGCCGGACCTCGAAGAACAACTTCGAGCTGTACGCCTGGCTGTTCATGCGGTTCTCCGGACTCGCACTGATCTTCCTCGTGCTCGGCCACCTCTTCATCATGCTGATGCTCGACGACGGTGTGCACCGCATCAACTTCGCGTTCGTCGCAGGCCGCTGGTCCAGCCCGTTCTGGCAGTTCTGGGACCTCACCATGCTGTGGCTTGCCCAGCTGCACGGCGGAAACGGACTCCGCACGGTCATCGCGGACTACTCCCGCAAGGACTCCACGCGCTTTTGGCTGACCACGATCCTCGTTCTCTCGATGATCCTGATCATGGGCCTCGGCACGTACGTCATCTTCACCTTCGACCCCAATATCTCGGCGAGCTAGGGGAGCACAGACTTCATGCAGGAACACCGTTATGACGTGGTCATCGTCGGCGCCGGCGGCGCCGGCATGCGCGCAGCGATCGAGGCCGGTCCCCGCGCCCGCACCGCGGTACTGACCAAGCTCTACCCCACCCGCAGCCACACCGGCGCGGCCCAGGGAGGCATGTGTGCCGCGCTGGCGAACGTGGAGGAAGACAACTGGGAGTGGCACACCTTCGACACGGTCAAGGGCGGCGACTACCTCGCCGACCAGGACGCCGTCGAGATCATGGCCAAGGAGGCCATCGACGCGGTGCTCGACCTCGAGAAGATGGGTCTGCCGTTCAACCGCACGCCCGAGGGCAAGATCGACCAGCGTCGTTTCGGTGGTCACACCCGCGATCACGGTAAGGCCCCCGTGCGCCGCGCATGTTATGCCGCGGACCGCACCGGTCACATGATCCTGCAGACGCTCTACCAGAACTGCGTCAAGCACGACGTCGAGTTCTTCAACGAGTTCTACGCCCTCGACATCGCGATCACCGAGACGGAGAACGGCCCGGTCGCCACCGGCGTCATCGCCTACGAGCTGGCCACCGGCGAGATCCACGTCTTCCACGCGAAGTCCATCGTGTTCGCCACCGGCGGCTCGGGACGCATGTACAAGACGACGTCCAACGCGCACACCCTCACCGGTGACGGCATGGGCATCATCTTCCGCAAGGGCCTTCCGCTGGAGGACATGGAATTCCACCAGTTCCACCCCACAGGCCTGGCGGGGCTCGGCATCCTCATCTCCGAGGCCGTGCGCGGTGAGGGCGGCATCCTCCGTAACGCCGACGGCGAACGGTTCATGGAGCGCTACGCCCCCACCATCAAGGACCTCGCACCCCGCGACATCGTTGCGCGGTCGATGGTCCTCGAGGTCCTCGAGGGACGCGGCGCGGGACCGAACAAGGATTACGTCTACATCGACGTGACCCACATCCCCGAGGAAGTCCTCGACGAGAAGCTCCCCGACATCATGGAGTTCTCCCGCACCTACCTCGGTGTGGACCCGGTCAAGGAACCGGTGCCGGTGTACCCCACCTGCCACTACGTCATGGGCGGCATCCCCACCCGGATCAACGGTGAGGTCCTGCGCAACAACGACGAGATCGTCCAGGGCCTGTACGCCGCCGGCGAGTGCGCCTGCGTCTCCGTCCACGGCGCGAACCGTCTCGGCACCAACTCGCTGCTCGACATCAACGTCTTCGGACGCCGCGCCGGCATCGCCGCCGCCGAGCACGCCAACAACAGCGAGTTCGTCGACATGCCCGAGGCGCCCGAGAAGATGGTCGACGACTGGATGGCCACCATCCTCTCCGACCACGGTCACGAGCGTGTCGCGGACATCCGCAGCGAGCTGCAGCAGTCGATGGACAACAACGCCTCGGTGTTCCGTACCGAAGAGCGCCTCACCCAGGCGCTCAAGGACGTGCGGGCACTCAAGGAGCGCTACAACCACATCACGGTGCAGGACAAGGGCAAGCGCTACAACAGCGACCTGCTCGAGGCCGTCGAGCTCGGCTTCCTCCTCGAGATGGCGGAGGTCACCGTCGTCGGCGCGCTGAACCGCAAGGAGTCGCGCGGCGGCCACGCCCGTGAGGACTACCCGGACCGCAACGACGCCGAGTACATGAAGCACACGATGGCCTACAAGGAGGGCGACGGCCTGCTCTCCGACATCCGTCTCGACTACAAGCCGGTAGTCCAGACCCGTTACGAGCCGATGGAGCGTAAGTACTGATGAGCGCACCTGCAGTCGACAAGAGCGAGAACAAGGCGGATCTCCCTCCCGTTCCCGAGGGCGCCGTCATGGTCACCCTCAAGATCGCGCGGATGAACCCGGAGTCCGGCGAGGGCCAGCACTGGGACAGCTTCCAGGTTCCGGCTCTGCCGACGGACCGCATGCTGAACCTGCTCCTGTACGTGAAGGGCTACCTCGACGGCACCCTCACGTTCCGTCGCAGTTGCGCCCACGGCGTGTGCGGTTCGGACGCGATGCGGATCAACGGCGTCAACCGTCTGGCCTGCAAGCTCCTCATGAAGGACATGCTGCCCAAGGACGGCAAGCCGGTCACGATCACCGTCGAGCCCATCAAGGGCCTGCCGGTGGAGAAGGACCTCGTCGTCGACATGGAGCCCTTCTTCGACGCGTTCCGCGCCGTGAAGCCGTTCCTCATCACCACCGGCAACGAGCCCACCCGTGAGCGCATCCAGTCGCAGCACGACCGGGCACGTTTCGACGACACCACCAAGTGCATCCTGTGTGCCTGCTGCACCACGTCGTGCCCGGTGTACTGGAGCGACGGCAGCTACTTCGGTCCGGCCGCCATCGTCAACGCTCACCGCTTCATCTTCGACAGCCGTGACGAGGGTGCGTCGGAGCGTCTCGACATCCTCAACGACAAGGACGGCGTCTGGCGTTGCCGGACCACGTTCAACTGCACCGACGCGTGCCCCCGTGGCATCCAGGTGACGAAGGCGATCCAGGAAGTCAAGCGCGCGCTGCTGTTCGCACGCTGACCCCAGGTCTGCCGAGCACGTTCCAGGGCGCCCCCGACCGCACCGGTCGGGGGCGCCCTGCGTCGTGTCCAACCTCACTGTCCGAGCGGTCCCACGGTGACATCTCCGCGCTACTGTCGAGAACAGATGCTCCCGACGGACAGTGAGGTTCACCCATGGCGCAGTCGCCCACTCCCGCAGTGGTCACGGTCACCGGAGCGGCAGGCAGCATCGGCTACGCGGCGCTGTTCCGGATCGCCGCGGGCGAGATGCTCGGGCCGGACATCCCGATCCGGCTGCGGCTCTTGGAGATTCCGTCGGCAGTGTCCGCCGCCGAGGGCACCGCGATGGAGCTCGACGACAGCGCCTTCCCTCTGCTCCGCGACATCGAGGTCCACGACGACCCGAAGCGGGGCTTCGACGGCACCGACGTGGCGCTCCTCATCGGATCGCGTCCCCGGTCCAAGGGCATGGAGCGAGGCGACCTCCTCGCCGCGAACGGGCAGATCTTCACCGTGCAGGGTCGCGCGCTCAACCAGGTTGCCGCGGACGGAGTCCGGGTGTTGGTCGTGGGCAACCCGGCGAACACCAACGCGCTGGTCGCCGCGAACAACGCCCCCGACATCCCGGCGGAGCGCTTCACGGCGTTGACCCGGCTCGACCACAACCGCGCGATCGCCCAGCTGGCACGGCACTCGGGCGCCGCGGTGAAGGACATCAGCCGCGTCGCGATCTGGGGCAACCACTCCAGCACCCAGTACCCCGACATCGTCCATGCGCGGGTCGGTGAGCGGTCCGGTGCCGAGTTCGCCGCCGACCGCGAATGGCTCACCCGCGACTTCATTCCCACGGTCGCGAACCGTGGCAGCGCGATCATCGAGGCTCGCGGCGCATCCTCCGCGGCCTCCGCCGCCAACGCCGCGATCGATCACGTCCACGACTGGGTGCTCGGCACCCCCGACCACGATTGGACGTCCGTGGCGCTGCCCTCCACCGGCGCCTACGGCGTGCCGGAGGGACTGGTGAGCTCGTTCCCGGTTCGCTCGGTCGACGGGTCGTGGCAGATCGTGGACGGGCTGCAGATCGACGACTTCTCGCGGAAGCGGATCGACGCGTCGGTCGCGGAACTCGAATCCGAACGCGACGCCGTCCGGGGCATGGGTTTCATCTGATCCGACGTTCGTCTTCCGGAACGGTCGCGTGGACGTCACGAAATCGTGTCGACACGTGTCCGTTTTCGGAAGTCGACCGGTCGTCGCATACGCTGCCTCTTCGATGATGTGGCGTCGAGTGTGTACCGCGGTCGTGTCCGGAACCCTGCTGGCCGGACTCTCGGTGAGTGCTGCCGGGGCGATTCCGCCCGCGGCGCCCTCCTCCCCCACCTCCACACCGTTCGCCACCCCGAACACCGACAACTGCCCCAACCGGTCGGCCCCCGCGCCTGCGATCGACCTGTCGGAGGTACCCCAGCCGGGTGATCCGACACCGAGCGCCGTATCGGTGCCCGAAGAGCCGGTGGGCGGACCGAAGCTGGCCGAGTGCGGGGTGATCCTTCCCGACGAGGCGCCGGCGCTGCCCGCCGACATCGCGGCGTCCGGCTGGGTGGTCGCGGACATCGACACCGGAGCCGTGCTCGCGGCGAAGGACCCGCACGGCCGCTACCGGCCCGCGAGCACCATCAAGATGCTGCTGGCTCTCGTGGCGCTGGGCGAACTGGATCTCGACAAGACCGTGACCGCCACCGCGGAGGACGCCGCGGTGGAGGGCAGCGCCGTCGGGATCGGCAAGAACGGTCAGTACACGAACCGGCAGCTGATGCAGGGCCTGGTGATGGCCTCGGGGAACGACGCCGCCCACCTCCTCGCCCGGCAACTCGGCGGCGACGCCGCCACGGTCGACAAGATGAACCACCTCGCCGACACCCTCGGCGCGCACGACACGAGGACCGCGACCCCGTCGGGGCTCGACGGCCCCGGCATGAGCAGCTCCCCATTCGACCTCGCGCTCATCTTCCACACCGCGATGAAGAACCCGACGTTCGCGGAGCTGATCTCCACCGAGACGGTGCAGTTCCCGGGTTTCCCGAAGGATCCGGCGATTCCGGACGATCAGGACCGGCCCCCGTTCGCACTGGCCAACGACAATCAGCTGCTCTACAACTACGACGGCGCACTGGGCGGCAAGACCGGGTTCACCGACGACGCCCGCCACACCTATGTCGGCGGCGCCGATCACGACGGTCGCCGCCTGATGGTGACGTTGATGGGCGCCGAAGCCCAGCCGATCCGGCCGTGGGAGCAGGCGGCACGACTGCTGGATTACGGTTTCGCCC
This sequence comes from Rhodococcus sp. G6(2025), assembly GCF_058628105.1. Lineage (NCBI taxonomy): Bacteria > Bacillati > Actinomycetota > Actinomycetes > Mycobacteriales > Nocardiaceae > Rhodococcus > Rhodococcus sp. G6(2025). The sequence goes on along the minus strand of NZ_CP179750.1, from coordinate 2,916,415 downwards.
TCGACCGCGACGCCCAGGTGGGATCCCTCGAGGACCTGCATCCGGCCGACACCGGTTCCGCCGCGGTACTTGCCGCACCGCCGCAACAGGATTCGGCCGCCGCGACGAGTTCCGTCGTCGCGTCGGGTTCCGACCACCCCGACAACACACTCGCCCTGCGGGCAGGTGTCGGGATCGTGGGGGCGGCCGTCGTCCTCATGCTGGTGCTCTGCGCGCGTCGGCTGTCCCGCAGGCGCTGACGAAAACCGGCGCCCGGCTCAGCGCTTGCTGCGGGTCAACAGTCCGGACAACCCGAGCGCCGCGGCGGCGCCCACACCCACCAGGGCGAGTCCTCCACGCACACCCGGCCCCTCGTGCACCTCGATCCGGGGGTTGATGACGGCCGGATCCGGCGGCGGCACAAAGGCGAGCGCGAGGCTGGCGCGGGTGGTCGCGGCCCACGCCGTCGAGAAGAGCAGCATCCGGCACGTCAGGTAGATGAACACGAGCAGACCGATGATCGGACCGAACGCCACACCGGCGGGACCCGCGGTGACCGCCGAGAGGTAGATGGCACCGACCTGCTTGAAGATCTCGAACACCACGGCCGCGAGCAGCGCCGCCTTGAGCGCACTGCGGAACGTGACGGGTTCGCGGGGCAGTCGGGCGATCACCCAGGCGAACACCGCCCACGTCGCGAGAAGCGACACCACGGTCGACAGTGCGCGCAACCCGGCGTCGATCCCGGGAACGTCGTCGAGGTTCAGCACCTCGACCACCGTTCGGGCCACGGGACCGCTACTCAGCGCGGAGGATCCGAGGGAGACCACCATCGCCAGACCCAGCCCGAGCAGCGCGGCCGCGTCGCCCAGCTTGGTACGCACGAATCCCTTCGACTCGCGCTGGCTCTCCCACATCGCCGTCAGCGCGTCGCGCAGGTTCGCCATCCACCCGAGTCCCGCGTACGCGGCACCGAGCAGACCGAGAACACCCACGCTGGCACGGGACGCGATCGCCGAATCGATGACCGTGTTGAGCGTGTCACCCAGACTTCCGGGAACGTTCTTGGTGATGCTGTCCTGCAGCTCCTGCAGCAACTCCGGCTGCCCGGCGAGGACGAAACCCGCGATGGCGAACGCGACCATCAGGATCGGAATCAGTGCGAGCACACTGAAATACGTGATTCCCGCCGCGTAGTAGTCGCCCTTCTGCTGCTGGTACCGCTCTGCGGCCCGCATCAGATGGTCGAACCAGGGGCGCGCTGCCCGCTGCCTGTCGAGAAAACTCGGTTCGTCAGCCACAGTGCTCATCCCTTCGGTGTCAGAAACCCAACCTTCTCGTACACGGCCGCCAGAGTCTGCGACGACACCTCGCGGGCGCGGTGAGCACCGGCGGCGATGATCCGATCGAGTTCTGCCTCGTCCGAGAGGTACCCTTCCACCTTCGCTTTCAACGGTGTCACGAACTCGGCCAGGACATCTGCCGTATCGGTTTTCAGGTCGCCGTACCCCTTGCCCTCGTACCCGGCCACCAACGTCTCGACCGGAGTCCCGGACAGCGCGGACTGGATGGTGAGCAGGTTGCTCACACCGGGCTTGGCCTGCGGGTCGTAGCGAATCTCCCGCTCGTTGTCGGTGACCGCGGACTTGATCTTCTTCGCCGACACCTTGGGGTCGTCGAGAAGGTTGATCAGTCCGGCGGGGCTCGGACCGGACTTGCTCATCTTCGACGTCGGATCCTGCAGGTCGTAGATCTTGGCGGTGCCCTTGATGATCTGGGCCTCGGGAATGACGAACGCCTTCCCGAACCGGGTGTTGAACCGCTGGGCGAGATCGCGGGACAGTTCGAGATGCTGACGCTGGTCCTCGCCGACGGGGACCCGCTGCGGCCGGTAGAGCAGGATGTCGGCAGCCATCAGCACCGGATACGTGAACAGGCCGACGCTCGCGTTCTCACTGCCCTGTTTGGCCGACTTGTCCTTGAACTGCGTCATCCGGCTCGCTTCACCGAAACCGGTGATGCAGTTCAGGACCCACGCCAGCTGCGCGTGCTCGGGCACCTGGCTCTGCACGAACAGCGTGGCGCGGTCGGGGTCGATTCCGAGCGCCAGCAGCTGCGCCGCCGCGATCTTCGTGCGACGGCGCAGCTCCTTCGGGTCCTGCGCCACCGTGATCGCGTGGAGGTCGGGGATGAAGTAGAACGCGTCGAAGTCGTCCTGCAGAGGCACCCACTGCTGCAGAGCACCCAGGAAGTTGCCGAGGTGGAACGAGTCGGCGGTGGGCTGGATGCCGGAGAGCACCCGCGGTTTCGCGGTGGGTTTCTGAGCTGCAGGGGTCGACATGAGTACTGATCTTTTCACGTGCGCCGTGACGACACGAATCAGATACCGGCCGTCACCGGTACTGGACGGTGACCGGCGCGTGATCGGACCACCGCTGGTCGTAGGTTTCGGCGCGCTCGACGACGGCCTGCTTGGCCCGCTCAGCCAGTTCCCGGGTGGCGATCTGGTAGTCGATGCGCCAGCCGGAGTCGTTGTCGAACGCCTTCCCGCGGTACGACCACCAGGAGTACGGCCCGGCGATGTCGGGATTGAGCTGCCGGACCACGTCGGTCCAGTGCGCGTCCTCGGCGAACAGGGCGCCGAGCCACTCCCGCTCGTTCGGGAGGAAACCGGAGTTCTTCTTGTTGGTCTTCCAGTTCTTCAGGTCGAGTTCGGTGTGGGCGATGTTCCAGTCGCCGCAGACCACGACGTGCCTGCCTGCCGCGACGGCAGCCGCTGCGGTGTCGGTGAGGTACCGGGCGAAGGAGTCCATGAATCGCTCCTTCTCCTCCTGCCGCGGTGTCTGGGCCTCCCCGGAGGGCAGGTACAGGCTCGCGACGGTCAGGTCGTCGAAGTCGGCCTCGAGGTAGCGGCCCGCGGTCGCGAACTCGTCGTCACCGTGGCCGACGCGGAAGGCGTCGGCAGGTTTCCGGGACAGGATCGCGACGCCGTTGCGTCCCTTCGACGACGGCTCCGCGGACACCAGGTTCCATCCACCCTCCAGAGCGGGCGCGAGCGTCTCGGCGAGCTGCTCGTCGGACGCCCGCGTCTCCTGCAGACACACGACGTCGGCCTCTGTGCGCTCGATCCACTCGGTGAGCCCCTTGCGGGCGGCGGCGCGAACGCCGTTGACATTGACGGTGGTGATGATATGTGGCACGGCAAGCACCGTAGCGGACGCGTACGACAGCGCGGCTACCGAGACGAACGGGCGCTGCGGCGTTCCATCGCGACCGCCACGGTGAGGACCACGAGACCCGCCACGGCCAGCAGCGCACCGACCGCGGCGGGCGCCGTGTAGCCGTAGCCGGCCGCGATCACGACACCACCGATCCACGCCCCGAACGCGTTCGCGATGTTGAGGGCCGCGTGGTTGAGCGAGGCGGCGAGGGTCTGGGCGTCCGCGGCGACGTCCATCAGCCGGGTCTGCAACCCGGGAACCATCGACGCACCCGCCGCACCGACGAAGAACACCAGCAGCAGCGCCGTGTACGGGTTGTGGGAGGCGATCACGAAGACGCCGAGCAACACCCCGAGCGCCGTCATCGATACGAACAGGCCGGGAATCAGCGCCCGGTCGGCGAGTCGGCCGCCGATCAGATTGCCCGCGACCATGCCCAGCCCGTAGATCATCAGGGCCAGCGGCACCAGCGACCGCGACAGGCCGGCGACGTCGGTGAGCGTCGTGCTGATGTACGTGTAGACGGCGAACATGCCACCGAACCCGACCATGCCGATGATCAGCGTCATCCACACCTGCGCGCGGCGCAGGGCACCGAGTTCGGTGAGGGGATTCGACATCCGCATGGCGGCGAGCGCGGGCACCCACGACCAGATCGCGCCCAGTGTCACCACACCGATCACGGCCACGAGCGCGAAGGCGCTGCGCCAGCCGAGCGTCTGGCCCAGCCACGACGCGACGGGAACGCCGACGACGTTGGCCACCGACAGTCCCATCATCACGAGAGCGACCGCCCTGGCTCGCTGGCCGCGGTCCGCGAGGTGCGCCGCCACGAGGGCCGCGACACCGAAGTAGGCGCCGTGCGGCAGGCCCGCCACGAACCGCGCGGCCATCAGCACGCCGTAGTTCGGCGCGAACACCGTGGCGGCGTTGCCGATCGTGAACGCCGCCATCAACGCGATCAGCAGCGTCTTACGGGGCACCCGCGCGGTCAACGCCGCGATGAGTGGCGCGCCGACGACCACACCCAGCGCATACGCCGAGATGACGTGCCCGGCCGTCGGCTCGGTGATCCCGAGACTCGACGCCATCTCGGGCAGTAGCCCCATCGCCACGAACTCGGTGGTCCCGATCCCGAAGCCACCGAGCGCGAGCGCGATCATGGCGAGCTTGCGGACGGACGGATGTTGGGCGATGACACCGAGGTGCTCGGGGCGGACGGGGGTGGAAGTGCTCACAGAAGGACTTTCGACTAGGCGGGGAGACGGCTACGCGGCGCACGGCGCCTCGTTGCGCAACGACCCACATCGAAATTCTCTTCCCCGGATTCCGCTTTTCGCGCCGCGAGCGACCGTGAGATGACTCACCCGGCCCGGAAACGCCGAACGGGACGCCCCGTGAGGGGACGTCCCGCTCGTAACGCTGTGGCTCGGTGCCTACTGCTCGGCGATGGCCTTCTGGAGGTTGATGTCCAGCGCACCGAGGAACTCCTCGGTGGTCAGGTAGCCCTGGTCGCCGCCGACCAGCATCGCGAGGTCCTTGGTCATCTGGCCACCCTCGACGGTCTTGATGACCACGTCTTCGAGCTTCTGGGCGAAGCCGATGACGTCGGGGGTGTTGTCCAGCTTGCCGCGGTGCTCGAGTCCACGGGTCCACGCGAAGATCGACGCGATGGGGTTGGTGGACGTCGGCTTGCCCTGCTGGTGCTGACGGAAGTGACGCGTCACGGTGCCGTGTGCGGCCTCGGCCTCACACGTCTTTCCGTCCGGGGTCAGCAGCACGGAGGTCATGAGGCCGAGCGATCCGAAGCCCTGCGCGACGGTGTCGGACTGGACGTCGCCGTCGTAGTTCTTGCAGGCCCAGACGTAGCCGCCCTCCCACTTGAGCGCCGACGCGACCATGTCGTCGATGAGACGGTGCTCGTAGGTGAGTCCTGCCGCGTCGAACTCCGACTTGAACTCGGTCTCGTAGACGTGCTGGAAGATGTCCTTGAACGCGCCGTCGTACGCCTTGAGGATGGTGTTCTTGGTCGACAGGTACACCGGGTAGTTCTGCTGCAGGCCGTAGTTGAGCGAGGCGCGCGCGAAGTCCTCGATGGACTTGGTGAAGTTGTACTGACCCTGGACGACGCCGCCGCCCTCGGGGAAGTTCACCAGCTCGTGCTCGATCGGCTCGCTGCCGTCCTCGGGCGTGTAGGTGATCATCACCTTGCCGGGACCGGGGACCTTGAAGTCGGTGGCGCGGTACTGGTCGCCGAAGGCGTGACGGCCGATGATGATCGGCTTGGTCCAGCCCGGAACCAGTCGCGGAACGTTGGAGATGATGATCGGCGCGCGGAAGATCGTCCCACCGAGGATGTTGCGGATGGTGCCGTTGGGCGACCGCCACATCTTCTTGAGACCGAACTCCTCGACGCGTGCCTCGTCCGGGGTGATGGTCGCGCACTTGACGCCGACGCCGTGCTTCTTGATGGCGTTGGCCGCGTCGACGGTCACCTGGTCGTCGGTCTCGTCCCGGTGTTCGATGCCGAGGTCGTAGTACTCGAGATTCACATCCAGGTAAGGATGGATCAGTTTGTCTTTGATGAACTGCCAGATAATGCGTGTCATCTCGTCGCCGTCGAGTTCGACGACGGTGCCCTCAACCTTGATTTTGGACATGGGTGCTTCGCGTCCTCCTAGGAAGTTTCCCTGGTTACACGGTTGCGGTCGCACTTTGTGAGTGGGTCCGCGAACGGTTCGCTTTTCAAACGTAGACGGTCAAGGCGGCCGCTGGGAGACCGCACGTAAACAAGACAAGCGTACTGCTATGCGCCACGCTCGCAACACGTGGGGCACGGAGGTCGTCCCTACTCGCGGGTAACTTTTCCCTGCTAGTGGCCCTGATCGGTGCCGTTTCCGGTCGTTCCACCCCAGCCGCTAAGATTCACTCCAGGTCATGAGTGCCAGCAACGAGCCCCGGCTAGCTGGCCGGCAACCCTCCACCGCGGTGGGGTGCCCCGGGTGATGACCTGGTTCCCTGATTCATACAACAGTCGGGTGACAAGCGCGGGTCCGACATCGGAGGTTCATGATGTGTTGTTGTTGTCGTAGATAGAGCACCAGACAAGCCCTGTGCGCGAACGAACCAGCAACTCCGTCGCGCCTCGTCAGACCACTGGAGTAGACAGCACATGACCGAGAACTGGTCGTTCGAGACCAAGCAGATCCACGCCGGGCAGACGTCCGACGCGACCACCAAGGCGCGGGCGCTGCCGATCTACCAGACCACCTCGTACACGTTCGACAGCACCGATCACGCTGCCGCGCTGTTCGGTCTGGCCGAGCCGGGCAACATCTACACCCGCATCATGAACCCCACCCAGGACGCGGTCGAGCAGCGCATCGCCGCCCTCGAAGGCGGCGTCGCCGCCCTGCTGCTGTCCTCCGGACAGGCCGCCGAGACGATCGCGATCCTGAACCTCGCCGAGGCGGGCGACCACATCGTCTCCAGCCCGCGGCTGTACGGCGGCACCTACAACCTCTTCCACTACACGCTGCCCAAGCTCGGCATCGAGGTCTCGTTCGTCGAGGACCCCGACGACCTCGAGCAGTGGAAGGACGCGATCCGGGACAACACGAAGGCGTTCTACGGCGAGACCATCTCCAACCCCCGCAACGACGTCCTCGACCTGCCGGGCATCTCCGGGATCGCCCATCAGCACGGGCTCCCGCTGATCGTCGACAACACGGTGGCCACCCCCTACCTGATCCGCCCCCTCGAGCACGGTGCGGACATCGTGGTGCACTCCGCCACCAAGTACCTCGGTGGCCACGGCACGGCGATCGCCGGTGTCATCGTCGACGGCGGCACGTTCGACTGGACCCAGGGCCGCCACGGCAACTTCACCACCCCGGACCCGAGCTACCACGGCGTCGTCTACTCCGAACTCGGACCGCCTGCCTTCGCCCTCAAGGCGCGCGTGCAGCTGCTCCGCGACCTCGGCTCGGCGATCTCCCCGTTCAACGCGTTCCTCATCGCCCAGGGTCTCGAGACGCTGAGCCTTCGCATGGAACGGCACGTGTCCAACGCGACCGCCGTCGCCCAGTACCTGGAGGCGCGGCCGGAGGTCGTGTCCGTCGGATACGCCGGGCTTCCGTCGTCGCCCTGGCACGACCGGGCGAAGCAGATCGCGCCGCGGGGTGCGGGCGCGATCGTGACGTTCGAACTCGCCGGCGGCATCGACGCGGGCAAGAAGTTCGTCAACGCGCTCACCCTGCACAGTCACGTCGCGAACATCGGCGACGTCCGCTCGCTGGTGATCCACCCGGCGTCCACCACACACTCCCAGCTGACCCCCGAGGAGCAGGCCGCCAGCGGCGTCACCCCCGGACTGGTCCGCCTGGCTGTAGGCATCGAAGGGATCGACGACATCATCGCCGATATCGAGACCGGACTCACGGCGGCGGCATCTTGACCGTGAGCGCTGTACAGAACCTGCCGGTGGCGGACGGACGTCTCGGCACCATCGACATCGGATCGCTCGAGCTCGAGAGCGGAACAGTGATCCCGTCGGTGTCCCTCGCCGTGCAGCGATGGGGTGAGTTGTCCCCGAACCGGGACAACGTGGTGCTCGTCGAGCACGCCCTCACCGGCGACTCGCACGTCACCGGACCCGTCACCGACGAACACCCCTCCCCCGGCTGGTGGACCGGGATGGTCGGTCCGGGTGCGCCGATCGACACCGACGAATGGTGCGTCATCGCGACCAACGTCCTCGGTGGCTGCCGCGGCACCACCGGTCCCGGTTCGATCGCCGAGGACGGGCGCCCGTGGGGCAGCCGTTTCCCGGAGATCTCCATCCGCGACCAGATCGCGGCCGAGAAGAAGTTCACCGACCTGCTGGGCATCGACAAGCTGGCGTCCGTCGTCGGCGGTTCGATGGGCGGAATGCGCGCGCTCGAGTGGGCCGTCACCTACCCGGACCAGGTGGCGTCCGCGCTCGTTCTCGCGGTCGGCGCCCGCGCGACCGCCGACCAGATCGGCACACAGACCACCCAGATCGCGGCCATCACCAGCGACCCCGACTGGCAGGGCGGCGACTATCACGACACCGGCCGGATCCCCCGGGCCGGACTGCGCATCGCCCGCCGGATCGCGCACCTGACCTACCGCAGCGAGGCCGAACTCGACTCCCGGTTCGCGAACTCGCCGCAGGACGGCGAGGACCCGTGGCGCGGCGGCCGGTACGCCGTCGAGAGCTACCTCCAGCACCAGGCCGACAAGCTGGTCGGCAGGTTCGACCCGAGCACATACGTGCTGCTGTCCGAGGCCATGAACCGGCACGACGTGGGCCGCGGTCGCGGTGGCATCGCCGCGGCGCTGGGGACGATCACCGCACCCGTCATCGTGGGCGGCGTCGACTCCGACCGCCTGTACCCGATCCGCCTGCAGGAGGATCTGGCCAACGACATCCCCACCTGCGACGGTCTGCGGGTCCTCAACTCACGGGACGGCCACGACGGGTTCCTCACCGAGGCCGCCGCCGTCGCGAAACTGCTCTCCGAGACGATGCAACTGGCCCGCGCGGGGCGCTGACCCCCGTGCGGGACGACACCCGCTCGGACCGCTAGTCGGTTCCGAGCGGGTCGATCGACACGGCCAGCCACACGATTGCGCCCCCGACGGCCACCAGCGCACCCACGTCGAAAGGCTTGCTGCGCACCGCGAGCAGTCCGACGCGCTCCGACGGCATCATCAACCGGAATACCGCCGCGAGCAGCGTGGCGACGCCGAACACGAACGCGCCTCGTCGCCACCGATCCGCGAGCACGAACACGACGGCCACGACGATGACGACCAGGACTGCGAGCATCGGCAGATTCTTCTTCGCGAACTGCCCCCAGTCGGCCATCTCAGCCGAGAGACGCTGCGACACGCTCGGCCCGCTCCACGACGTTGGTCAGCAGGAAGGCACGGGTGAGCGGCCCGACGCCACCGGGGTTCGGGGACAGGAAGCCGGCGACCTCGGCGACATCCGCCGCCACGTCGCCGCGCAGTCCGTCCGCGGTGCGGCTCACACCCACGTCGAGCACCGCGGCACCGGGCTTGACCATGTCGGCCGTGACCAGACCGGGAACGCCCGCCGCCGCGATCACGATGTCGGCGCGGCGGACCTCCGCTCCGAGGTCTCGCGTACGGGTGTGGCAGAGGGTGACGGTGGCGTTCTCGCTGCGCCGGGTGAATAGCAGACCGATCGGGCGGCCCACGGTGACACCGCGACCGACGACGACGACGTGTGCCCCCTCGATCGGCACCTCGTACCGGCGCAGCAGGTGCAGGATTCCGCGCGGCGTGCACGGCAGCGGCGCTTCCTTGCCCAGCACCAGCCGGCCCAGGTTGACCGGGTGCAGGCCGTCGGCGTCCTTGTCGGGGTCGATGCGCTCGAGGGCGGCGTTCTCGTCGAGCTGCTTCGGCAGCGGGAGCTGCACGATGTAGCCGGTGCAGTCCGGGTTGGCGTTGAGCTCGTCGATGGTGGCGTCGAGCTTCTCCTGCGTGATGTCGCCGGGCAGGTCGCGGCGGATCGAGGTGATCCCGACCTTCGCGCAGTCGTTGTGCTTCCCGCGCACGTAGGCGGCCGACCCCGGGTCGTCCCCCACCAGAACGGTGCCGAGACCGGGCGTGATGCCCTTGTCCTTCAGGGCGCTCACCCGCACCTTCAGGTCTTCGAAAATCTCGTCGCGGGTCGCCTTGCCATCGAGGATCGTTGCAGTCACGTGCCCCATTCTCTCAGGTTCGCCATACACGCGTCAGGTCGGTTCCACCACGAGCCCGTTGGCGGTCGCGTACGCGATGGCCTGGGTGAGTTCGATCTGCGCCTTGTCCAGCGAGACCGCCGTCCACAGGTTCGCGTCGACGTGGGCCCCGCGCAGGTCCGCGCCGTCGAATTTCGCGCCGCCGGTGCGGGCGCCGAACAGATCCGCCGACCGGAGCACGGCGCGCCGGAGGTCCGTGCGGACGAGGTTGGCTTCCCGGAACCGGCAGTCCGTGAAATCGAGTCCGCGCAGGTCGGCACCGCCGAGCGACGCGAGCGTGAAATCGCATTCGTCGAAGACCATCGGGCGCAGCCGGCAGTTGTCGAACTCCGACCCGAGGAAGCTGCAGTTGCGGAACTCGCTGTGCCACAGCGTTGTTCTGGTGAACGAGCACGAGCGGAACGCCGTCTGCACATGATGTGACTCGGCGAGGTCGGCGCCCGTGAAATCGCAGTCGGTGAAGATCACCGACTCGGTGCGGAGTTCACTCAGGTCGGCGTCGCGGAAGTTGCATTTCGTGTAGTGCCGCCGCTGCCAGTTCTGCGCGGGGAGTCGTGCGTCGCCGTAGTCCTCACCCACCACCTCTTCTACCGGATCCATGCGTCCATCATGCCGCCTCGCGGTGTGCCCCTAAGCTGTGCGGGTGTTCCGAGTGATGTTCCACGAACCCCGAATCCCACCCAACACCGGCAACGCCATCCGCATGGTGGCAGGCACCGGGTGCGAACTGCACCTCGTGGGTCCACTCGGATTCGACCTGTCCGAGCCGAAACTCAAACGTGCCGGACTCGACTACCACGACCTGGCGTCGGTGACCGTGCACGAGAACCTGGAGGCGGCCTGGGCTGCGCTGGAGCCTGCGCGGGTGTACGCCTTCACCGCGCACGCCACCGTGTCGTACGCCGACATCGCCTACCAGCCCGGCGACGTTCTGCTGTTCGGTCCCGAACCCACCGGACTGTCGGAGGAGGTGCTGGCCGATCCCCACGTGACGGAGCGGCTCCGGATCCCCATGCTGCCCGGCCGCCGGTCGCTGAACCTGTCGAACGCCGCCGCCCTCGTCACGTACGAGGCGTGGCGCCAGCACGGATTCAGCGGGGCTGCGCTGTAGCTCCGACGGTTGCGGCCCCGACACCCGCGGCCGCGCCGGCACCGAGCGCGATGTCGAGGAAGTCGCGCGCCGCACCCTGAACGCCGCGCACCGGGTCCCAGACGGCGGAGAGCCGCCGCGGAAGCGTCAACCCCTCCACCTGAACGGAGGCGAGGCGGCCATCCGTCAGGTCGGCGGCCACCGCCAGCGAGGACAGCACCGCCGGAGCGTTACCCGCCACGACCGCTGCCTTCACCGCCGTGCACGACGTCAGCTCCAGCAGCGGCGGAACGCACTGCGGCACCGCGTTCTCCAGGGTGGTGCGCGTCCCGGAACCGGACTCACGCTGGATCATCGGCGTCGCGGCGAGTTCGGACACGGGAATCGGTGACCGGCGGACCCATTCGTGCTCCTGCGGCACCACGACCACCAGGTGGTCGCGGCCGATCTCCCGTACCTGCAGTCCAGCCGGAATGTCCGGGCCCTCGACGAACCCGAGATCCGCGTCACCGGACAGCACCCGGGCGGTCACCTCGGACGAGTTGAGCAGCCGCACGTTGGTGACCACGTTCGGGTACTTGCGCCGCATCGCGACGGTCCACCCGGGAACCAGGTACTCGGCGATCGTCATGCTGGCCGCCACCGTCAGCCCGGCCTGCCGTTCGCCGCGCAGCGCCGCGACCCCCGACGCCAGTTCCTCGGCCGTGGCGAGGATGTGACTCGCCCATTCGAGGATGAGCGCGCCTTCCGACGTGGGCCGCACACCGCTGGCACCGCGGCTGAACACCTTGATGCCGAACTGACGCTCGGCCGACCGCACCCGGGCGCTGACCGCCTGCTGGCTGAGCCCGTGTTCACGCCCCGCCGCCCCCATGCTGCCGAGCCGCTCGACGGACAGCAGGACGTCGAGGGCACTGAGTTCGGGTACTCGGGGAGACAGCGGCACAACCCAAGGCTAGTCCCACAAACGCGATTTGTGGGTATTCAACGACAAGCCTTCTACCGGCCACGACGATGCGTCGGCAAGCTCTAGGTATGACCCCGAATTGGTTCGCAGCAGTGATGGGCACCGGCATCGTCGCAGTCGTCGCCGCGGCATTTCCGGCAGGCGGTCCGGTGGCCCGGACGGTCGCCGAGATCTTCTGGCTGATCGCCGCGACGCTGCTCGTGGTGCTGACGACCGCACTGGTGCGGCACTGGATCCGTCGCCGCGACGACGCACTCGCGGAGGCGCGCAGCCACACGATGTTCCCGTTCTACGGCGCCGTGTCGATGGCGGTGCTGACGGTCGGGGCCGGCACCGGATCCGCGGGCCGCGCACTTCTCGGTGGTGTCGCTGTCGCCGCGTCGGCCACCCTGTGGACGATCGGGACCGTCATCGGGCTCGTCACATACGTGGTGATGGCGCGCCGACTGGCCCGGCCTCACCAGGTGACTCCGGTGCCGTCCTGGCTCATGCCCGTCGTGCCGCCGATGGTGTCGGCCGCCACCGGTGCCGCGCTGGTCCAGCGCCTCCCGGAAGGCGCGGCCCAGATCGCGATGCTCGCGCTCTGCTACACGCTGTTCGCGCTGGCGCTGAGCGCCGCATTGACCGTCGCCGTCGTCGTCGGACGCCATCTGCTGAGCAACGGGCTCCCCGACACCCCGCTCGTGCCCACCCTGTGGATTCCGCTCGGCGTGATCGGCCAGTCGGTGGCGGCGATCAATCTGCTCGGCGGGGCATCCGGCCACGCCTGGCTCCACGCGGTGGGCGTGGTCTACGGGACCACCATTGGCGCACTCGGCGTCCTCGCCCTCGTGACGCTGGTCACGGTGACCGCCAAGGCCTTTCGCCGCGGGCTGGGGTTCACGCCCGGCTGGTGGAGTTTCACGTTCCCCGTCGGCACCTGCGCGCTGGGTGCGAACTCGCTCGGCGTCGCACTGGACTCGGTGGTGATCGTCGGCGCCGGCGTGACCCTGTGGTGCGCGCTGGTCCTGATCTGGAGCACCGTTGCGGTCCGCACACTGAGGCACGCCGCCGGGCAACGGGGTGGGCGCGTGGTCCGCGACGATTCCGCGGCGCACGCCCTCAGCGCGGTCCGCTGACCGGAATGGTGCCCCGGGGTGTCACGCGCCCGACTCGACGGGGCGTCCGGACTGCATCCACGCGGACGTCCCGCCCGCGACCGACACGGCGTTGATCCCCCGCGCGTTCAGGTACTCCGCCGCCTGCAGGCTCCGGCCGCCCACCCCGCAGATCACGTAGACGACCTCGGCTTCCGGGATCTCGTCCACGCGCGCGACGAACTCACTGAGCGGAATCAGCGTCACACCCGGCACCCGTGCCTGGGCGTACTCGTCGGCCTCGCGCACATCGATGACGGGGGCACCGGACGCCAACGCGCCGTCCAGGGCATTCAGGTCGACTTCGATCATTGCGTCTTCGCCTCTTCTCGTTCCGGCGCCGGGCCCGGCGGTGGGCCGGCCGGCCTGTTGTACATCCGGCGCAGACGGTACGCGCCGTACACGACCAGTGCGATGACGGCCACGAAACCGAACCAGGGAATCAGCGCCCCCACGACCACGGCACCGCCCTTGATCGCAGACAGCAGGGCGTGCCAGCCCGCGACGAGCCCTTCCCAGAAGTTGTCCGGACCGGGACTGGGCTGCTCGGCATCCGTGGTGGTGACGTCGATCATGAGCGTCGCCAGTGCCACCTGGTCGCTCAGCGACCGCTTCTGGGCGGTGAGGCTGTCCAGTTCGCCCTGACGCTCCGACAACGCCCTCTCGGCCTCGATCAGATCCGCGGTGTTCGCCGCCGACGTGATGAGCCCCTGCAGCCGGGTGACGGACGCCGTCAACGCGCCGATCCGGGCGTCGAGATCCTGCGACTGCATCGTCACGTCGCTCTTCGTGACGCTGACGCTGGTGACCTTGCCCAGTTCCCGCAGATCGTCCAACGTCCGGGTGAGCGAGTCGGCGGGCACCCGGATGGTCAGGGAACTGCTCGCATCCTGGTCGTCGGAGCCCGGCTGTTCGGTGAGCTGGTCGACGCGTCCGCCCAGATCGTCGACCTTGTCCACGATCTGCCTGCCGACCGCCACCGGGTCGTCCGCCGTGAGCGCGACCTGACCGGTGATGATCTCCTGGCGGTCGGTGGGCGCCTGGTCCTTCGCGGGTTGCTGTACTGCGCCACCGATTTCCATCTGGCTCGAGTCCCCGGGTGTCGGGGCGGGCGACGGTTGGGAGGAATCGCTGCCGGAACCACCACACCCCGCGAGCGCCAGCGAAGCCACGACGATCGCCGACAAGACGTATCTCCTCATGTCCGAATGCTAGCGGTGCCGGCTCACCTGAAGTCCCTGGATTTGGCGGACACCCGCAAATCCATCAGCTGCAGCCGATCCGCCACCACCGTCACCGCCCCCTCCGCGTTCTGCACCTTGCCGCGGACCAGCAATGCGGGCGCCGTGTTGGCGAGCTTGCGGTACTTCGCCCACAACCCCACCGAACACACCACGTTGACCATCCCGGTCTCGTCCTCGAGGTTGATGAACGTGACCCCCGCGGCCGTCGCCGGGCGCTGCCGGTGGGTAACCGCCCCACCCACCAGAACCCGGTCGCCGTCGGGGACATCGAGCAGGTGCGCCGCCGGGATCACCCCCAGCGCGTCGAGTTGCGGGCGCAGGAACTGGGTGGGGTACGTGTCCGGTGACACCCCGGTGGCCCACACGTCCGCCGCGGCCAGTTCGAGATCGCTCATCCCCGGCAGGGTCGGCGCGCGGGTGGATGCCCCGATCCCCGGCAGCCGGTCGCGGCGCTCCCCCGCCGCGGCGCCCGCCGCCCACAACGCCTCCCGGCGGGACAACCCGAAACTGTCGAGAGCACCTGCGGTAGCCAGCGATTCGGCTTGCGCCGTGCTCAGTTCCACCCGGCCGGTGAGGTCGAGGAACGACGTGTACGGACCTCCGTCGCCGCGGGATTCGACGATCCGCTCGGCCAGCGCGGTCCCGATGTGCCGCACCTCCCCGAGCCCGAGACGCACCTCCGTTCCGCCCGCCTCGACGGTGGCGTGCGCGAGACTCGCATTGATGTCCGCGCCGTGCACCGGCACCCCGTGCCTGCGGGCGTCGGCCACCAGCGACTGCGGCGAGTAGAAGCCCATCGGCTGCGCCCGCAGCAGACCGGCGCAGAACGCCGCCGGGTGATGGAGCTTGAACCACGACGAATAGAAGACCAGGGCGGCGAAACTCTGCGAATGGCTTTCGGGGAAACCGAAATTCGCGAAGGCGTACAGCTTCTCGTAGATCCGGTCGGCCACGTCGTCACCGATCCCGTGCATCTCCCGCATGCCCTGGTAGAGCCGCCCCCTCAACCGTTCCATCTTCTCGGGCGACCGCTTGGAACCCATGGCCCGGCGGAGCTGGTCGGCCTCGGCCGGGCTGAAACCCGCCACGTCGACCGCCATCTGCATCAACTGCTCCTGGAACAGCGGCACACCCAGCGTCCGCTTCAGTGCCTTCTCCAGGGACGGGTGGTCGTAGGTCACCGGTTCGAGCTTGTTGCGGCGGCGGATATACGGGTGCACCGATCCGCCCTGGATCGGACCGGGACGGATGAGCGCCACCTCCACCACCAGGTCGTAGAAGTTCCGTGGTTTCAGCCTCGGCAGGGTGGCCATCTGGGCCCGTGACTCCACCTGGAAGACCCCCACCGAGTCCGCCCGCTGCAACATCTCGTAGACGGCTTCCTCCGAGAGGTCCAGCTGCGCCAGATCCACCTCGATCCCCTTGTGCTCGGCCACGAGGTCGATCATGTAGTGCAGCGCGGAGAGCATGCCGAGACCCAGCATGTCGAACTTCACCAGACCCACCGCCGCGCAATCGTCCTTGTCCCACTGCAGAACGCTGCGGTTCTCCATGCGCGCCCACTCCACCGGGCACACGTCGGCGATCGGCCGGTCGCAGATCACCATGCCGCCCGAGTGGATGCCGAGGTGCCGCGGAAACCCCTCGATCTGAGCGGCCAGCTCGAGGACGGCGGGCGGAATGTCGGTGCCGACCTCCTTCCCGATGCCGCCCCAGCGACTGACCTGTTTGCTCCACGCGTCCTGCTGCCCCTGCGAGAAACCCAGCGCCCGGGCCATGTCCCGCACCGAGGACTTGCCGCGGTACGTGATGACGTTCGCCACCTGCGCCGCGTACTGGCGTCCGTACTTGGCGTAGACGTGCTGGATGGCCTCCTCCCGCCGATCGGATTCGATGTCGACGTCGATGTCCGGCGGGCCGTCGCGTTCGGGCGAGAGGAAACGTTCGAACAGCAGCTTGTTGCGGACGGGATCCACGTTGGTGATGCCGATGGCGTAACAGACGGCGGAGTTGGCCGCCGAACCCCTTCCCTGGCAGAGAATGTCGTTGTTCTTGCAGAACGACACGATGTCGTGGACCACCAGGAAGTAGCCCGGGAAGTTCAGCCCGGTGATGATGTCCAGTTCGTGCTCGATCTGCCGGTAGGCCTCCGGCCGGGCCGCAGGCGCACCGTAACGTCGGCGGGCTCCGTCCATCGTGAGCTGACGCAGCCAGCTCGCCTCGGTGTGCCCGTCGGGCACGTCGAACGGTGGCAGTTGCGGCGCGATGAGCCGCAGGTCGAACGCACACTCCAGGCCGAGGTCCGCGGCACCGCGGACGGCTTCCGGGTACGCGGCGAAGAGGTGCGCCATCTCCTCACCGGACCGCAGGTGCGCTCCCCCGGCGGGCGCCAGGTGCCCGGCCGCGTCGTCGAGGCTCTGCCGGGCCCGGACGGCGGCCATCGCCATGGCCAGTCTCCGGCGCGGCGGTCCCGCGAAGTGCGCCGCCGTGGACGCGATCACCCGAAGGCCGTGCTGCTGTGCGAGTTCGGCGAGGTCGGCGTTGCGCTCACCGTCCTCCGCGATGCCGTGATGGGTGAGTTCCACCGTGACCCGGTCGGCCCCGAACCGGTCGATCAGCTCCCGCAGCCGGGCGGCCGCGGCGTCCGGGCCACCGTCGGCCAGCGCCTGACGCACATGCCCCTTCCGGCACCCGGTCAGGATCTGCCAGTGCCCCCCGGCCGCGTCGGTGAGACGGTCGAGGTCGTAGCGCAGCTTGCCCTTCTCCCCGCCCGCGAGATGCGCCGCCGCGATTTCCCGGGAGAGCCGCCGGTACCCCTCCTGACCTCGCGCCAGTACCAGCAGATGCGCGTCGTCCAACGTCAGTTCGGACCCGAACACGGTGCGCATGTTCAGTTCCTTCGCCGCCTCCGCGAACCGGACCACACCGTAGAACCCGTCGTGGTCGGTGAGTGCGATGGCCTCGAGACCGAGCCGAACGGCCTCCTCCACCAACTCTTCCGGCGGGGAGGCGCCGTCGAGGAAACTGAACGCCGAATGCGCGTGGAGTTCGGCGTACGGAACGGTGGAGCCGGTGCGCTCCTGCGGGCCCGCCCGGTACTCCCCCCGCTTGCGCGACCACGCGGGGCTGTCGCCGCCGTCGCCCGGGTACAGCGACTCCGGGCTGACCCTCCCCGGCCTGCCCGACAGGACGCGCTCCATCTCGGACCACGTCGGCGGACCGTTTCCCCAACCCATCTGGCACACCTCTTCATGTCGCGCACGTGCCGTGCCGAAACCATGGAAGATGCCGCTGGGGAAGACGCATCATTCGAACGGGAGTTCGAACGCCTTCAGTCTGCCATCACACCCGCGGACCGGTCAACGCAGGCACCCGGACTCACGTCACGAGCGCGGCCAGACCTTTCAGACGGTCCTCGGCCGGCCTCCTCGGGCAGCTCACACACTTGCCCGACCCGGGGGTCTCGTAGATCAGGCAACACGACGCCCGCTGCGTGAACCGGCGTGACAGTGCCCCGGCCCGGATGTCGACGAACCGCGGGTCCGGCATCACCACACCGACGCGGCGGAGTGCGTCCACCAGCCCCCGGGCGAAGATGCTGCCGCGTGCGCGATCGCCGCACGCCGTTCCCGCGTCGAGTGCCCGGTTGGCGATCGAATCCGTCGTGATCGCCCACATCGCCGCCTGCCGCACCCCGGACGCCGCGGTGAGAGCGTCGATGATCGGCGTCAGCGCCGTGGCCATCTCGGACGCCAGCTCGGACAGCCCCTCGGTGACCGGCAGTGCCGACGACGCGGTCAGGCCGCCGAGATACCCGTCGTCCCGCAGGAATGCCACGGCGTCGACGAGCCGCGGCCGGGCGGCGACCCCCGTGACGAGCGCGGTCGCGATCGGAATCCCGGTCAGGGTCGAGCTGGCCGAGTACCACCACAGGGTGCCGTTGACCCGGGGATCGTCGCTGCCCCACCGCCTCGCCGTGTCCGCGACGCGGTCTGCGAGCCAGCCGGGATCGGTCAGGCGCACGGCCGGGAACGAGGAGGCGCCGGGTTGCCCGATCTGGTCGGCGATCATCGGGACGCGGCGGGCGGTCAGCTCGTACGCACGCCGCAGTTGCTCATCCATCGGCCAACCCCAGGATCTCCATCGACAGCCGCGGCGTCGACCGCACGACGGCGCGGATGCCGAACACCCCGCCGAGCACGGCGTCGTCCAGCACGTCGGCGGGCGGACCGGTGCTGATCACCCGTCCATCGTGCATCACGGCCAGCGTGTCGCAGAACTCGACGGCCAGCCGGAGGTCGTGCATGGTCACGACGATCGCCAGACCGTCGCACGCGAGGTCACGCAGCAGGTTCATCACCGTCAGCTGATGCCGCAGGTCGAGGTGGTTGGTGGGTTCGTCGAGCAGCAGGACCCTCGGCTGCTGCGCGAGCGCCCGGGCGATCGACACCCGTTGACGCTCCCCGCCCGACAGCGCCTGGACGTCGCGATTCGCGAGTTCGGCCAGCCCGACCTGACGTATGCACGTCTCGACGATCTCACTGTCGGCGCCGGTCGCCCGTTCGAACCAGCCCCGGTGCGGGATACGTCCGAGCGAAACGGATTCGCGCACGGTCAGTCCCGCGGACACCCGCGGCTCCTGGGTGCTCGCCCCGATCGTGCGGGCCAGTTCCCGCCGGCCCAGATCGGCGGTGTCCGTTCCGTCGACGGCGACGGCGCCCCCGGTCGGGGTGAGCGCGCGGTAGCAGCAGCGCAGCGCGGTGGTCTTGCCGGAACCGTTGGGCCCGACCAACGCCAGCACCTCACCGGGACGCACGGAGAAGTCGATGCCGTGCAGCACTTCCCGCGACCCGAGTTCGGCGCGGACACGTTGCAGGCTCAGCGCGGTCACTGTTCGGCCCTCCGATACTGCCGGTAGAGCATCCACACGAAGATCGGCGCTCCCACGAGCGCGGTGACGACGCCCACCGGGACCTCGATGCTGTGCGCGACCGACCGCGCGGCCGTGTCCGCCGCGACCATCGCGATCGCGCCGAGGAATGCGGCGACGGGCAGCAGCCTGACCGCCCGGGCGCCCACGACGTACCCGGCCAGGTGCGGCACCAGCAGACCGATGAAGCCGATGCCACCTGCGACGGACACGGCGGCCCCGGCCAGCATCGACACACCGAGCAACTGCACGACGCGGAAGCGTCGCACGTTCATGCCGAGGGCGGCGGCGCCGTCGTCTCCCGCCTGCAGCAGGTCGATGCGGCTCGCGCTCAGCATCATCGCGGCCCCGACCGTCGCGAGTGCCACGGCCGGGAAGATCGCCGTCGACCAGCGCGAGTCGCCGAACCCGCCTGCCAGCCAGTGCATCACCGAACTCAGTTGATGCTCGTCCGCGACGACCAGGATCGAGAACGTGATGAGAGCCGAGAACACCTGCGCCGACGCGACGCCCACGAGGATGACGGCCGTCGGCTGCGGATACCGTCCGCCGATCGCCAGCGACAGGAACAGCGGCACCATCGCGCCCAGGAATGCCGCGACGGGAACGGTGAACGCGCCGAGCGCTCCCACCCCGAGCCCGAGCACCGTCACCACCACCACGCCGAAACCGGCACCCGAGGACACGCCGAGCAGATAGGGATCGGCCAGCGGATTGCGGGTCACCGCCTGCGCCACGGCGCCTGCGAGGGCCAGCGCCGCACCGACGGTCGCCGCGGTCAGCGCCCGCGGCAGCCGGGAGTCGAGGACGATCGACTCCCGCGCCTGTGACCACCAGGACTCGAATGCGCCGGGGGCCACGCGGTGCGCGACGATCGCCCACACGTCGCCGACCGGGATGCGCACGGAACCGAACGACACCGCGAGGCCGACGACGAACAGGGTTGTCAGCGCGAGCAGCACCGTCAGGCCCGCGAAACCGAGGCGTGCGCGGGCCGGGTGTGGTGCCTGCGCCGGTGGTGCCGCACGTTCTGCGGTGACGGTCATCGCGCGCCGACGTCGTCCGGATGAAGTGCCCGCGCGATCGTCTCCACCGACCGCACCAGGCGCGGGCTCTCGAAGAAGTCGTCGAGCGGCACCACCACGAAGCGGCCGGCCTTCACGGCGGGTGTCGTCGACATGATCGGGTGCGACTTCAGGAAGTCGATCTTCGCCTGCGCACTCGTCGTGCCGTAGTCGAGGACGACGATCGCCTCCGGGGCGCGTTCACCGATGATCTCCCAGGTGGACTTCGAATACGGCTTCTCCCCTTCGGCGAAGAGGTTGGCCGCACCCGCGTGGTCTGCGATGAGCTGGCCGACTCCCACACCGCCGATCGTCAGCGGGACGTCCTCGCCGGAATCGTAGAAGAACGTCGGAACCGGGGCGGCGCCCGCGATTTCGTCGCGCACGGCCTGCAACCCGGACGTCACCCGGTCGGTGATCGCCCGCGCCCGGTCGGGGTCTCCGAGGATCTCGCCGAGCTGCTGGTAGTCGCTGCGCAGCAGACCGATGTCCGGGAAGCCCTGCCCGCAGTACTCGGAGAACAGGAAGGTGGGAATGCCCTGGTCGCCGAGGGATTCGCGCGACCGCCCCTCCTTCTCGTCGAACGCGCTCCGCATTCCGCCGACCACCAGGTCTGGGTCGAGGTCGAGGATCTGCTCCCGGGTCGGGTATTCCTTCGCGAGTTTCGGGATCTTCGCGAAGGCGTCCGCGAACTCGGGCAGCGGGGTCGCGTCGCCGTACCCTGTGCCGACGATGCGGTCGCCGGCCCCCATCTCGATCAGCACCTCGGTGACGTGATCGTTCATGCTGATGATGCGCTGGGGCGGGGCGTCGAACGTCTCCGTTCGATCGCAGTTGGTGACGGACACCGGCTCGGCGAAGGATTCTGCGGAAGCGGTCTGCCCCACGGACTCCCCGCGCGAACACCCGGCGACCACCAGCGCGGCCACAGCGAGCGTGACCAGACCGGCACTTCTGAACAACTGACCGTGCATGTAAACCTCATTGCGGCTCAGAGCCACGAATGAGAAGTCAGCAGACGCCCGGTGCGGCGCCTGCAGGACTCCGCTTCGTAGACCACGACGAAAAGGATGTCGCACACCCCACGCCGGGTAATCGGGCTCGCCACCGAAATGATCTGGTGGCCTACCGTTGCGGGTCAGCGCCGGATTCGGACCGGCTTCCCCCGTGCGTGTGGCTGCAAGTGCGATGCCGAGTATGCACGATTTGCCGGGAGCCGCGTCACACCCCCGCCGGTGACACCCCGATCCGCACTACAGTCGGCAGTCGCAGCTGCCCGCCCCAGACACGCCGGAGATGACGCATGACACGTTGGGCCTCGACCGTTGTTTCACGCAAATGGTGGGTCCTGAGCCTCGCCGTCGTCGCCGTTCTGGTGAGCGGCGCGTGGGGCACCGGTGTCTTCGCGAAACTCAGCTCGGGCGGGTTCACCGATCCCGGTAGCGAATCCGCCGAAGTGGCCCGGATCGTCCAGGACAACCTGGGTCCGCAGACGCCGGACATCATCGCCATCTACACGGCACCCGAGGGGAAGACCTTGGACGACATCGGCCCCGAGGTCACCGCGAGTCTCGACCGGTTCGCCGCCGAGGTGCCGACGTACTCGGTGACGTCGTACTGGACCGCGGACGCGGCGAGAAAGCAGCTGATGGTGTCGGAGGACGGCACCAAGGCGTCGGCCGCGATCACCGTCGACCCCGACGCCGGGATCACCGCCGCCACGTTCGACGACCTGTTGCCGAAGCTCGAGGTGGAGGGCATCGACACCGAGTTCGCGGGCAATTCGGTGGTGGGTGTGGCGTTCAACAACCGGCTGCAACAGGACCTGGTGCTGGCCGAGGCGATCGCGCTCCCGATCACTCTCGTGTTGCTGGTCTTCATCTTCGGCGGTCTGGTGGCCGCGGCCGTTCCGGTGTTCGTCGGGCTGCTCTCGATCTTCAGCGCCCTGGCCACCCTGCGCCTGCTGACCCTGTTCACCGACGTCAGTTCGTTCGCGATCAACGTGGCGTCCCTGCTCGGCCTGGGGCTCGCGATCGACTACGGCCTGTTCATCGTCGGACGTTTCCGCGAGGAACTGGAGTCCGGCGCCGACGTCGCGGAGGCGACCCGGCGCACCGTCCTGACCGCGGGCCGCACCGTGCTGTTCTCCGGTCTGCTTCTCGTGTGCGCGTTCTCGGGCATGCTCGTGTTTCCGCAGGACGTGATCAAGTCGCTCGGGTTCGGTGCGATGGCCGCGGTCGCGAGCGCGGCGCTGCTGTCGCTCACCGCGGTCCCGGCGCTGCTCGCGATCCTGGGTCATCGCATCAACGCACTGACCTGGCGCAAGGATGCGGCGCAGCGCGGGGAGGTTCGCGCCCGCAAGTTCTGGGGCTCCGTCGTCACCTGGGTGATGCGGCGGCCGGTCGCCATCGCGGTCGGCATCGTCGCGGGGTTGATGGTCCTCGCCTCGCCCCTGCTCAGCGCATCACTCGGCGAGGTCACGTACACGGCGCTCCCGGAGAACGACTCCGCCCGGATCGCCACCGACACTCTCACCACCGAATTTCCCACCACCGGAAACGGCGCCACCCTCATTCTCCGGGGCACCGACGGCACGGCCCCGACCGCCGCCGACGGCGCCGCGGTCGCCCAGGCCGCCGGCCGGGTGGAGGGCATCGGGGCGGCCACCGTCGTCGCGTCCGGCAACGAGCTGGTCGCGGTCCAGGCCGTCTACTCCGAGGGCGTCACCACCGACGACCAGAGCGCCTCAGTGGACGGACTCCGTGCCATCACGCCACCCGAGGGAACCGAACTCCTCGTCGGCGGCGGTCAGGCGACCGTCGACGACGGGAACGCGGCGATCGTGCACTGGATGCCGGTGATGATCGCGATCATGGTGGGTTCGACGCTCGTGCTGCTGTTCCTGGCGTTCGGCTCGGTGGTGCTGCCGATCAAGGCGGTCGCGATGGCGGGGCTGAGCCTCGCCGCCACGTTCGGTGTGCTCACGTGGATCTTCGAGCTGGGCCACGGCGCGAGTCTGCTCGGGGTCAGTCCGGCACCGCTCGA
Organism: Rhodococcus sp. G6(2025); assembly: GCF_058628105.1. NCBI lineage: Bacteria > Bacillati > Actinomycetota > Actinomycetes > Mycobacteriales > Nocardiaceae > Rhodococcus > Rhodococcus sp. G6(2025). Next base: position 2,892,945 of record NZ_CP179750.1, on the reverse strand, counting down.
GGCGACGTTCGTGGTCCTCATCCTCGCCGTGGTCTTCGGCCTGTCGACCGACTACGAGGTGTTCCTGATGTCACGCATGGTCGAGGCGCACGAGGCAGGCGCGACCACGGAGGAGGCGGTGCGCTTCGGCACCGAGCGCACGGGCCGCATCGTGACGGCCGCGGCGCTGCTGCTCGTGGTGGTGACCGGAGCGTTCACCATCTCCGGTCTGTCGATCATGCGGTTCCTCGGTGTGGGGATGATCGTCGCACTCATCGTCGACGCGACGGTGGTCCGCATGCTCCTCGTTCCGTCCCTCGTGAAGCTGATGGGCGAGGCCAACTGGTGGGCTCCGGCCTGGATGAAGAAGGTGCACGCCAAGGTGGGTCTGGGCCACTAGTGCATTATCTTACTTTGGAGTAAGTTCGGGTCATGTCCACCTACCTCGTCACCGGCGGAACCGGCTTCCTGGGTCGGCACGTGCTGCCCCTGATCCTCGACCGCGATGCATCAGCCGAGATCCACGTCCTCGTCCGGCGCGCGTCCGTCGCGCGCTGGGAGGCGCTCGTCGACGGCATGCCGGGCGGCGAACGCGTGCATCCGCTGATCGGCGACCTGACGGAGCCCGGCCTCGGACTCACCTCGGCGCCGGCGGCCGACCACGTCCTGCATCTCGGCGCGATCTACGACCTCACGGCGGGCGACGAACAGGCCACCACGAACGTCGACGGCACCCGCTCGGTGATCGCGCTGGCCCGGGAACTGGATGCGACGCTGCACCACGTCTCGTCCATCGCCGTCGCGGGGGACCACGAAGGTCCGTTCAGGGAAACCGATTTCGATCTCGGGCAGGGGTTCCCCACCCCGTATCACCGCACCAAGTTCGAGGCGGAGAAGTTGGTCCGGGAAGCCGACGGCCTGCGGTGGCGAATCTACCGCCCCTCCGCGGTGGTCGGCAGTTCGGTCACCGGCGAGATGGACAAGATCGACGGCCCGTACTACCTCTTCCCCGCCATCGCGGCGCTCGCGAAACTCCCCGCGGCCCTGCCCGTGGCCGTCCCCCGGATCGGCTCGACCAACGTCGTCCCCGTCGACTACGTGGCCGCGGCCATCGTGGAGTTGATGTCGGCACCGGGACGGGACGGCCAGACGTTCCATCTCGTCAATCCGCGCCCCCAGCCGGTCCGCGAGATCTACGCCGCGCTCGCCAAGGCCGCCGGTGCACCGCATCCCGCGGCCGGACTCCCCGGCGGACTCGTCCGCCCCTTCCTCACTCCCACCCCCCACTCGGCCCTCGACACGGGCCGCAAGGTGGTGCTCGGCGCTCTCGGCATCCCGCCCGTGCTCGTCGAGAACATGACGCTGCCCACGGTGTTCGTGAACGAGGACACCCGGGAGGCGCTGCGCGGCACAGGCATCGACGTCCCCCGGTTCGCGTCGTACGCCGACAGGCTGTGGTCGTACTGGCGTGAGAACCTCGACCCGGATCGAGCGCGCAGGCCCCACCCGGCCGGACCGCTCGTGGGCAGGCACGTGGTGATCACCGGGGCGTCGTCCGGAATCGGCCGGAGTTCCGCGATCGCGACGGCCCGCAAGGGCGCGAAGGTCATTCTCCTCGCCCGGCGCACCGAGGAACTCGACGCCGTGGTGGCCGAGATCCGTGCGGCGGGCGGCGACGCCTACGGGTACCCCTGCGACATCACCGACGAGGAGTCGGTCGAGCACACCGTCAAAGCAGTTCTCGCCGAGCACGATCACGTCGACATGCTCGTCAACAACGCCGGCCGGTCGATCCGGCGGGGCCTCTACCACTCCACGGACCGGCTCCACGATTTCGAGCGGACCATGGCCGTCAACTACTTCGGCGCGGTCCGGCTCGTCCTCGCCTTCCTCCCGCAGATGCGCGAGCGGCGGTACGGGCACATCGTCAACATCAGCAGCGCCGGGGTCCAGGGCGCGACGCCGCGGTTCGCCGCCTACGTCGCCAGCAAGTCGGCCCTCGACGGCTTCACCGACGTCGCGGCGTCCGAAACCCTCTCGGACGGAATCACGTTCACCACCATCCACATGCCACTGGTCGAGACGCCGATGATCGCACCCACCGGCCGGTACAACATCGGACCGATCACCTCCCCGGAGAAGGCGGCGGCAATGGTCGTCCGGGCGCTGATCGAACGCCCCAAGCGCATCGACGTCCCGACCGGCACGCTCGGGGAACTCGGCCACGTCTTCGCACCCGCCGTCAAGGATCGCGTGATGCACCAGATGTATCGCATGTTCCCCGATTCCCCGGCGGCGAAGGGGCAGAGCACGGACGACGCGGCGCCGGCACCTCAGCACACGCCGGAACCTAGGCACCGCCCGTCGTCGGTCCTCGGCCGCGCCGCCCGGAAGGTCGGAAGGCTGGTGCCCGGCACCCACTGGTGACCGAGTCAGGGGGCGAGGGCGCGGACTCCGGTGGCGACGACGGGTCGCACCGGCTTCGGCGCCGCCCCGCAACTCGCCGGCCGGGGCGGCAGCTCCCACTCCTCCAGGTCGACCACCCAGCGGCGCCCGTCGCGATGCGCGACAACCGAGTTCGCGTCCACCGTGAGCTCGTCCGCGGCCACGTCCACGAGATCGCGGACGGCGAGTTCCGCCACCTGCCCCGGTGCGTCCCAGCAGCTGCGGCCGCGCAGCCCGGTCGGGTACACCTCGCCCCGGGCGGCGGCGCGGACCGCGTCGACACTCTCCTGCGTCGACAACCGGCCGTAGGTGTACCCCGTCGGCAGCAGGATCAGCGAGGGCGCGAACCGGTGCCCACCCGTGTGTGAGCACTCCCACACCGCGTCGCCGAACTCCGCGGCCAGGCCGGCCGCGACCGGCCGTCCGAGGACGGCGCAGCACTGATCCCTCTTCCCGTGCGCGCACACCAGCACGACCGGGTCCGTCACCGGTGTGCCCAGACCGGGTGCGGTCCCCGCGATCAGCCCGAGGTCCAGGTCGAGCAGGTCTTCCGGGAAGCCGATCTCGAGCCGCTCGCACCACGACCGCGCGGGATGCGACTGCGCCAGCAGCACCGTCCGTTGATCCGGGGCCGCGGTGCTGCGGCCCGGCCGGCGGATGAACATGACCCGCACCCCGGCGGCGTCGGCGCGGGCGTCCAGCTCACGGGCCAGGTCCGGTCCGAGCGCGGTGCCGTCGAGTACGTCCCGGCCCCACGCGCCGGGGAACTCCAGGCACACCCAGCCCGTGACATGCGCAGCGGTGCCCGCGAGGGGTTCGTCGGTCGCGGACAGAGCAGAGCAGGTGGCGGTGATCGTGTCAGGCACGATGCCATTGTGTCAGTCGGGAAAATCGGTCAGTCATGGAACTTCCTGCGCTCCGACAACTGCTGGACGAACTTCTCGATGCGGCGCGCACGCGTCTCCGGGCGGGTGGCGTCCTGCAGGCGGAAGTAGACGGCGTACCGGTTGTGGCTGTCGAGTGTCGCGTAGAAGGCCTCGGCCTCGGGATTCTGCGCGAGGGCGTCCAGGAAGTCCTGCGGTATCTCCGCCGCCTTCTGTCCCGCGTACGCGCGGTCCCAGCGACCGTCCGCCCTGGCCCGCTCCACCTCCGCCGCGCCCGCAGGCTCGAGGAGACCTGCCTCGGCGAGTTTCTCCGCGAACTCCCGGTTCCGCTTCGACCACGGACTTCGCGACGAGCGCGGGGTGAACCGCTGCACGAAGAAGTCGTCGTCGACGCGGCGGACCTGGCTGTCGATCCAGCCGTAGCACAGCGCGACCTGGAGAGCCTGGTCGTAGTTGATCGACGAATGCGCCGACCCCTTCTTGGCCATCTTCAGCCAGATGCCCGGTGAGGAGTCGTAATGAGCGCCGAGCCATTCCCGGAACTCGGCCGGTCCGGAGAAGTACTCGACGCTGAGCTCGGCAGCACACATGTGCCCGAATCTAGCGGGAGAACAGCTGTCCCGCCCAGACCCGGACGAATCCCTGGGACAGATATCCGAGCGTCCCGAGCGCCAGCACCCATTTGGTGACGCTGACCGCACTGGTGGTGCGCACGGTCGCGTCGGTGATGTGCTCGCGATGGGACAGCAGATACAGCCCGACGACGTTCTCGGCGTAGTCGCCTGCCGCGGAGATCACCGGGGCCGCCGCCAGCGCTTTCTGCGTTCTCGCCGAGAGTGGTGTCAGTTCCGCCAGACGTCGTGCGCCCGTGCGCAACGCGACCGCGTAGATCAGGGGATGGACGAAGTCCGGGTAGTAGTGGCTGCGGTAGCGCGCCCTGTCTGCAGCGGACATTGCGTCGAGGATCGCCGTGTAGGACCGGGCGGACCGGGCGGTCTGGATGTCGGCGAGCCGGGGTGCCACCGGGCCGAGTAGCCGGACGATGTTCGCCTGCGAGATCACGAATGCTGCAGACCAGCCGAGGAGTCTGCGGTCGAGTGCGGTGAGCGCCATGAGCCGATCCTGCCATCTGTCACCGCGGCGCGTGCCTCAGCCGGCGGCCTCGGACATCGCCTTGGCGTCCTCCTCGCCGAACTTCTCCTCGAGGGCCTCGGGTGAATAGTCCAGATCGATCTCCTCGACCGGGCGTCCCCGCGCCGACTCGATCGCCCCCAGCCGGCGCTGCGCCCGGTCCGCGGCGTACGCGATGAACTCCTGGTCGTCGAGCCCGTACGGCTGGACCTCGAATTGCTTGTTGACCCAGTCGATCATGCCCAGTGCCATCGGCATCAGCTCCGCCATCCGCTCCTGGACGACACCCCAGTTGCTGTCGTCGGCGGCGACGTGCCGGCGACAGGTGAACGTTCCCCACGCCATGTGGCGTCGTTCGTCGTCGCCGATCCTGCGGACGAGCTCCTGCATGCCCGGCAGGATCCCGCGCGTCGTGCACACCTTCTGCCAGGCGTAGTACCCGGTGAGCGCGAGACTGCCCTCGATGACGTGGTTGTAGGTGACGCTGGCCCGCACCTGATTGGCCGGACTGGGATCGGTCTCGAGCACCTTCAGCGATCCCGGCAGCTCCTCGTAGAACAACTGCCGGTAGTACGGGTTCTCGGCGACGAAGGGATGCAGGTCGCGTGTCAGGCCCACCGCGTCCATCCACAGCCGGAACACCTGGGTGTGCTTGGCCTCCTCGAAACAGAACTGCGTCAGATACATCTCGTCCCCGAAGCGCCCCTCGGCGGCCATCGCCTTCATGAACGGCTGGATGTCCTCGGTGACCGCTTCCTCACCGGCGATGAACTGTGCGACCAGATACGTGGAGTTGCGCTGCTGCTCCGAGTTCAGCCCCTCCCAGTCCTCCGCGTCCCGACTGAAGTCGAGGTCCGTGGGATTCCAGAACTTGGCGTTGCCCTTCGTGAACAGCCGCAACGGGAACGCGTCCCAGTTGAGGCCCCCGGCGCGGAGCGAGCTGAACCCTTGCCTGCCGGGCGCAAAGGGGCGTCCAGGCGTGAGTGTCGACATCGTTGACCTTCTTCCGGACGTGCGGAAGACGCCGTCGGACGCCCCGCAGCTTCGGGGCGCTCGTCTGACAACCGGCCCGTTCCGAGCCCCCGCTTCGGTTCCCACGCTAGTCCTGTCGAAGCCGTCGCGGTTTACATTTTCGGACTTTTTGTCAGCTCGTCTCGAGCTTCATCAAGAACGGCAGCACCGCCGCCGCGAAGTCGTCGTAACGGTCGCGGTGAATGCTGTGCCCGCTACGGAACACCACCACCCGGCAGTTCGGTATCGCCGCCACCGCGGACTCGAGTCTGCGCGGATCCACCATTCCGCCCGGACCGCCCCGCAGGATCAGCGTGTCGGCCTCGATGTCCGGCAATCTGTCCCACCACAACGGATCCGGGCGGCGGAACTGCTCGAGCGCCGAGCCCGTCATCGACCGGTCGAACGCGAACGCGGCCCGCGGATGCCGGATCAGGCTCGTCGTCGCGTGCCACAGTTCCGGCAGCGACGGCAGCCGATTCGCGAAAACCTGTTCCGGGTCACCGGGACGCAACGGGAGCGGGGCCTCCTCGATCACCAGCCGGCGAACCAGCCCGGGTCTGGCCTGGGCCGCGAGCGATGCGGCATGACCACCGAGCGAATGCCCGACGAGATCCACCCGCGTCAGCCCGAGGTTGTCGCACACCTCCACCACGTCGGCACCGAACTCCTCGAACAGATACGACCCGGCGCGGGCACTGCGACCGTGCCCCCGCAGATCCACGACGAGGACGCGGCGCCCGCGGGCGACGAGTGCGCGGGCAAAGCGGTCCCAGGTGCCGCCGTCACCGCCCATCCCGTGCACCAGAACCACCGGCACGGGATGGACGCCCGACGACCCCGGCACCGAGGACTCGCCACTGTCCCGGTAGGCGATCTCGATACCGGCGCGCGTCGGGGTAGTCCTGCTCGTCTCCACGAGAATCCAGACTAGCGACCGCCGCGGACTACCCGCCCGACCCGTACGGGCGGGTGATGATCTCCAGATAGTGACCGGACGGGTCGAGGAAGTAGACGCCCCGCCCGCCGTCGTTGGTGTTGATGGTGCCCGGCAGCGTCTGCCGCGGATCCGCCCAGTGCTCGAGCCCCCACTCGACGATCAGACCGTAGATCCGGTCGAAGTCGTCCTCGCCGACGAGGAACGCATAGTGCTGCGGCGGGAATTCGACCGGCGGTTCCGCGAAGTCGAGGGACACCCCGTTGTCGAGGGCGACCGCCAGGAAGTGGCCGGCAGGCACGGCGTCCGGCAATCCGAACAACGTGGTGAAGAAGGACGCCGACTCCTGCTTGTTCTTGGCGGCGACGATAGTGTGGTTGAAAGAAATGGTCACAGTCGACTCTTTCGAGGTATGCCACGACCCGACGATGCGGCCGTGGCCGGCCTCCATGCCTGACGCTGTCCGCCACCGGCACGCGACCCTCTGCACAGCAAAGCATTTCGAACGGTCGGTTCGCAAGGCAGGTCGCCGGGCGGGTTACGCCGCCCGCCCCACCCGATAACGCAACGTGACGACCCCGGAGTCGTACCCCTTCGACTCCAGCAACGTCAGCGCATGCATCCCGGTGTCCTCGTCGAGGAGCCTGCGGCCGTGCCCCAGCAGGATCGGCACCACGTGCAACTGGATTTCGTCGACCCGATCGGCGGCGAGCAGTGCCCGTGCGAGGGTGATGCTCCCCCAGACGATCATGTCGCCACCGGGCTCCTGCCGGAGTTGCTGCACCCGTTCGACGGCGTCGCCCGGCCACAGCTGCGCCGGCTCCCGATCCCCCCACGGGGCACTGTCCAGCGTCGAGGAGAACACGAGTTTCGGGATCGAGTTGACGATCTCGGCCACGACCTCACCCTGCGCCTGTTCGGTGGGCCAGTAGTCCGAGAACATCTGATACGTCTTGCGCCCGAGCAGGGCGAGGTCCGTGTCGGCGAGCAGACGGAGGTTGTACCGGTCCACCTCACCGTAATCCGGCACCGCATCGAAGAAGTCCAGCTCGCCGGACCGCCCGGCGACGAACCCGTCGAGGCTCGTCAATTCCTGGACGACGACCCTGCGGTGCCGTGTGTCCCGCTCCGTGTCACTCATAGATTCCCTCCACCGACCAGCGGCCTGCCGTGCAGATCACCAGCAGCGCCCGCGACTCTTCCAGCAGCACCTGGGCCCGGGCCGCCGTCCGGGCGGCCGGAGGGTCCCACCACCGCTCGTCCACCGGCCACGGTCCGGCCCATCCACACACCGCCCACTCCCGGCTCCCCCACCGCAACCGCGCGGGAGGCGCGCTGAACACACCCCGTTCCGTGACCGTCACAGCCATACCCCGCTCGTCCGACATCCACACCTCCGGATACGCGGACAGCACCGCTGCAGGCGCCGGTTCCGGCAACGTGCCCGGCCACGGCTCCGACGGATCGTTGCGCGGAATCAGCTCGTCACCCAACGGCAGCAACGTGATGCGCTCCGCCGGGCCCCGCCCACCGCTGAGGACCCCCACCTGCACGGCTTCCCCGCCGAGCAGTCCCTGCACGCGCACCAGAGCCCGCCGGGCCCGCTCGTCCTGGTCGCCGACTCCACCCCACAGCCCCAGCTGCAGGGCGCCGGCGGCCACCACTTCCACCGGTTCGAGCCGCAGGACGGCGATACCGGCGGTGGGCCGCTTCTCGCTGCGCCCGGTCAGCCACCCGTCCAGCTGCCACCGCACCCGGTCCGCCGTCGCCTCCGGCGTCAACGGTTCCGCACATCTCCAGATCCGGGACAGCTGCTCACCGTTGCCGGTGCTCGCCGAGATCGACAGCCGGGTGCAGGCCACCGCGGCGTCCGACAGTGTGCGATGAAGCTTCTCCGCCAGCGCACGACCCGCGAAGGCGGCGGCGTCGACCCGTTCGATGACGGGATCGCACCGTTCCTCGACCTCCAGGTCGGGAGGCAGCGACCGCCCCGACGGGGGACGCTCCGGCTCACTCCGCGCGGCCCGGTGCGCCAGCACCGCATCGGTTCCGAACCGCGAGGCCACATCGCCCGCCGACAGCGCGGCGAAACTGCCGATCGTGCGCAACCCGAGCCGGTGCAGCAGATCGACCAGCTCACCGCGGTGGGGTGCCGCGAGGCTCGGCTCGGCGGCCAGTTCCCGCATCGGGAGCGGCGCCAGGAAGTCCGCCCCCTCACCGGGTGGCACGAGAGTTGCTCTGCGCGCGGCGATCACGGCCGTGGACAGCTGATCGGCGATACCGACCTGGCACTCCACCCCCACCGCCGACACCTGGTCCACCAACCGTTCCGCGGCGGCTTCCTCCGAACCGAAGTACCGGGCGACACCGCGAGCGGACAGCACCACCAGACCGGGTCGCAACACCTCGACACCGGGCGCCACCGCGTCGACGGCCGAGGCGACCGGCTCGAACAGCCGCGCGTCGCGGTCGGGATCGGCGGTCACCACGTGCAACCGGGGGCACCGGGCCTGGGACTCGCGGCGGCGCAGGCCTCTGCGCACCCCGTCCGCGCGGGCCGGTGCCGAGCAGGCGATCACCCGATTGCCCGACGTCACCGCCACCGGATGAGTCGGCGGGAGGTCCGCGGCAGCGGCCGCCGCGACCGCGGGCCAGTCGGGGCACCACAACGCCAGCACCCGGCTCACAGACCCACCACCTCCACCGGCCCCGGGAAGGGGGCGACCTCGAGGGGCGCCACCGGTTCCGGTGCACTCACCCATTCCACCCGGCCCTGCGCCGACCGCACGTCCAATCGGGTGGTGCGCGGCTGGAACGACCGCCCCCGGGCGCACACCGCCAGACTGAGGGAACGCAACCGCCCGCATCCCCGGTCCTGAGATCCGTTGCCCAGTCCGCCGTAACCGTGCACCCGGGCTTCCAGCCGCATCTCCGCGCCGTCCCAGTGTCCGTCCGTGACGACCAGGGTCGCCCCCTTGCTCCGGGCCCGGGCCACCACCGCACGCGCCCGGGACGGCGCCACCGACGCCCCACCCAGTCCGAGCACCACCAGATCCATTCCGTCCAGGAGCACCGCGGCGATCTCCACCGGATCGGCGCCCGGATCGGGGATCAGGGCCAGCCGTTCCAGCTGCGCCCCCATCTCGACCGCTGCCAGCACCCCGAGCCGGGGATGTCCGATCACCGCGACGTGTCCGCCGCCCGCGGTCACGGACGCGACCAAACCCAGCAGGAGCGAGGTGGCACCCGACACCGACACCACCGAACCGCGCACCAGCCCGCCTCGGGGAAGGAGTTCGGCCAGTGCAGCCGGAACCGGAAGCACCCCGGCAGCATGGGAATCGGGCGCTGCGGACGTGCCCGTCGTGGGGAACGCACTCTCCACCGGGGCGCGGCTCGCCACCGATTCACCGCGCGCGGGGACAGCGGCCATCCGTCGTCGGAGGTAGTCCAGACGCTCCTGCCGGGACAGCCCGGACAACTCGGGAGACCCCGGCACCGGAAACCCCGGCTCGCCGGCCACTTCAGCCAACTCGACACCCCTGACACTCGGCACCAACAGCGGTCGGCAACCACGGGGAAGACGCGGCTCGAACAGACGCTTTGTTCGAACGTATTTTCGAACTCATTTCAAGTAAAGCCGGTCGGTGGAGGCCCGTCAAGTGGACCCCGAACGGCCAGGTCAGGACCGTCGCGCATCCCGTGTCCGCGCAATCCTCTAACCTGAACGCGTGATGGAGCAGGAGCAGAGCGAAAGGGGCATCGGACCCGAATACCTGGTGGCCGGAAGGTACCGCCTGCGGTCCAAACTGGGCGGCGGTGGAATGGGCGCGGTCTGGCTCGCACGGGACACCCTGCTGCACCGCGACGTCGCCATCAAACAGGTCACCACAACGGCCGGACTCGACCCCGACGAGGCCCGCCGTGTCCGCGAACGCACCATGCGGGAAGGGCGCAACGCCGCCAAACTCGCCCACAGCCATTCCATCGCGATGTACGACGTCGCGCTCGAGGCAGGCGAGCCCTGGCTGGTCATGGAGTACCTGCCGTCCCGCAGCCTCGCCCAGGCGATGAACATCGCCGACACACTGCCCCCGCTCGAGGTCGCCCAGATCGGCGCGCAAGTGGCCGACGCGCTCACCGCCGCCCACGCCGCCGGGATCGTGCACCGGGACATCAAGCCGGGCAACATCCTCGTCGCCGACCGCGGCCGCGAACTCGGCACCGTCAAGATCAGCGACTTCGGCATCGCCCGCGCCAAGGGCGACTCCGCCGACACCACGAACGGGGTCATCACCGGCACACCCGCGTACTTCTCCCCCGAGGTCGCCCGCGGCCAGGACCCCACCGAGGCCAGCGACGTCTTCTCGCTCGGTTCCACCCTGTACACCGTCGTCGAGGGCCAGCCGCCGTTCGGGATCGACTCCGATTCCATCGCACTCCTGCACCGGGTCGCGAAGGCCGAGATCTACCGTCCCAGTAAGGCCGGACCGCTCACCGACACGCTGCTGCACCTGCTCGAGCCCGACCCGGCGCGTCGCCCGACGATGGCCGAGGCCCGCGACGCCCTGGCCCGGGTGGCCATGGCCGGCGACGGGAACGTCGCGCACCTCGTCGGTTCGCCCGTCTATTCCGCAGACGGCACCATCCCGGCGTGGGCACACCGTTCGACGCCGTTGCCCGACTCACGCCGGCGCAGCAAGCTGGTGAGTTCCACCCAGGCCGGTCTGCCCGCCGTGCCTCAGAGCACACCGCTCAAGAACGTGCCGCGTCCGCTCGGCCGATTGCAGTGGCCGCCGCGCCCGACGAAACCCGCTCCCGGTTCGCCGGCCCCGACCGTCCGCGATCAGGTGGTGGCGTGGGCGCCGATCGCCATGGGTGTCATGGTCGCGATCCTGATCCTGGCCGTGCTCGTGGCCGTGATCGTCCTCCTCGCCCAGCCCTGATACCCGGGGAGGTCAGTCGATCCGCCGGCGGTGCGCCCACCTCGTGAGCGCATTCCGGTTGGACTGCTGCGTCTTCCGCAGCACGTTCGACGCATGCGTTTCGACCGTCTTCACCGAGATCACCAGTTCCTCGGCGATCTCGCGGTACGTGTACCCCCGCGCGAGCAGCCGCAGCACTTCCAGCTCCCGCGGCGTCAGCGAATCCAGCTCCGGATCCAGCTGCGGCTCAGGAGCATTGGAACGCCCGGTGAAGGAGTCCAGCACGAATCCCGCGAGCCTCGGGCTGAACACGGCGTCACCGCCTGCGACCCGGCGCACGCCGTCGGCCAGTTCCGCGCCCGAGATCGTCTTGGTGACGTACCCGCGTGCCCCGGCGCGGATCACGGCGATCACATCCTCGGCGGCGTCGGACACGCTCAGCGCCAGGCACACCGGACCCGACTCGATGCCCCGCAGCACAGCGACACCGCCCCCGTCGGGCATGTGGACGTCGAGCAGCACGACGTGCGGTGAGGTGGCGTTGATCCCGGCCACCGCCTCCGCGACACCGCCCGCCTCGCCCACCACCTCCATGTCCGCTTCCCTGCCGAGCTCGGCGCGGACACCGGAACGGAAAACGGCATGATCATCGACGAGAAAGACACGGTACGGGGGTGTTTCAGGCAAAGTCACTGCAGCTGTTCCTCGCGTGGGCGGTAGTGTCACCCCACTCTAGGTGACGTGCAGGCGCCGGACGTCCCGGAGCCGAACGACCGGAGGAAACCAGTCGTCCTCCTTGTCACTGTCGCCGCCCGCGCCGGAGACGGCGACGAGAACGGTCGAGAATGTACCGATCACCCACCATTTCGTGAGGAAGCCGAACCCTGGCCACGATCCGTCGGGCTTCAGGATGCACAGTCCACACAATGCTTTCCCCGCCGTTGCATGGAACACCGATTGAAGAACGGTTCGGTGCACGAACGACACTGCAATCCAGGAGGACACTGCGGCAGCAAAAGACCACGGCGCGAGTTCCGGCAATGCCTCGCACACCGCCGACAACCCGATCGCCACGCCGATATGGAGGAGCCAGTCGATCGCGAAGGCGGTCGCCCGCCGCAGCCTGCGTGGCGAGGGGTAGCGGGGGTCACCGTGCATGCCGTGCCTGTTCGGTACGCCCGGGCGTGAGTCCACCGTCAGGTCGGTCTTCCGGCAGAAGCTGTGGCTGTCGGGGCCGTTCACGGCAGACGCCCGTCGATCTCGTCGCGGGCCCGCCGGACGTCGTCATCGAGTCCGGTCCGGTCCAGCCCCTCGCCGACGACGGCGCCGGTGAACCTCGGTGTGCCGACCGTCTCCTCCTGCACGTACGAGCCGAGCATGCCCCCGAACTGAGAACGAGGGTCGGTGAACTTCAGCCCGAACGCACCGTTGACCGCACCCTTCACACCTCCCTGAACCGCACCCTTGCCACCCGCCTCGGCGACGTTGCCCCAGTCCATGCTGTCGCGCCGCCCATGTTCCTTCTCGTACCACTGCAGGCCGGCTTCCAACGTCGCCTGCATGGCCGCCGTCCCTGCCGCGCCCTTCAGAGCGCCCATGGCGGCGCGGGTGAGGATCGAGGTGATCAGCTGCCGGATGATCATCCGGACGGTGACCTGTGTGGCCGCTTCCGCCGCGAACGCGGCCGGGCTCGCCGCACCGAACGTCATCGCGCTGGCCACCGCTACCGCGACGAGTTCGGCCGCCAGCGCCACCAGGGCCGCGATGATCGAGAGTTTCGCGACCCGGATGTCGTCGGCCGACCAGTCGAGGGTGTCGCCGAGTTCGTGAAGCAACCCCGACAACTCGCGTAGCGCCCCGTCCCCACCGATCCGCGCCCAGTGCTGCGCCATCGAGGTGTCGACGTCACCACTGACCCCGGACATGGCCGAGCGCATCGCGGCGTCGGCCTCCTCGATGATGTCGTCGAGCGAGGCACCGGCGTCCTTCCACCCCTGCCCGAGCCGCTCCATCGCCGTTTCGTCCGCGTCGGGCCAGTCCGCCCCGACGACCTTCTCCGCCAGCCACCGGACACTGCCCGGAACCTCGATGCCCATCAGAACAGCCCGGCGAGGCTGGATGTGGTGCCGCGGTCGGTGTCGTCGAACGAGTCGGCGGTGCTCCTGAGCCTGGATCCGAGCGCGGCCAGCGCCCCGACGGCGAACCCCAACGACTGTCCGGCCGCGTCCGCGGACGGCAGATACCCGCTCGCGAACGTCGTCCCGGTCCCGTCGCCGCCCCAGCATTCCCCCTCGGCCTCGAGGGTCGAGTGCAGTGTGGCGGCGACCTCTGCCATCCGCTGCGACAGGGCGTCGAATCGGGGTGCGACGCTACGCAAATGCATCGGGTCCACCCACAGCTGCGCGCTCACTGCCACCCGTCCCGTAGGACCGGCCGATTCCACCGCGCGTCGTCGGGATCATCGAGGTCCGGTTCCCGCTCGGCCGGGACGCCACCGACGTCGGGCTCGAGGCGCGGGAGGAAGTCCCGAAGACTCGGAGCACCGGGAACGAGGTCCGGCAGATCCGGCAGGGTCTCGGTCGCGGCCACGATCGATCCCATGAGGCGCATAGACTCGGTGTGCGCGGCCTCGCCCGCACGCCGGGCGGCTTCGGTCATCGCACGTCCCAGCGACTCGGGGGTGGACCGCCGGAACGCGTCCGGTGCGAGGCGCACTTCCACCACGCCGCCCACCGAGTTCACCACCACCTGCACCAGTCCGTCGGTGGACGCCCCACTCATCCGCAGCTGCGCCACCTGCTGCTGAGCGGCATGCAGTTCCTGCGTCTGCCGGTCGAGCGTGGCCAGCATCGAGTCGATCTGATCCTGCAACTCGTGCTCGCGCACGCGCAGACCCTCACGGTCGAACATGAAATCCCCCCTTGACATCTCGCGTCCCACCCCGCCGCAGCACGGTGCGACCACACGACCCCCACAGTCGTGTCGCCGGCGAACATTACCCCCTCACCGGGACAGCCTGCGAGCAGACACGGCGAAAGTGGTGCTCACGCACCCTGACTGAACGGCACGTCCTCGACGCCGGCAGTGTCCGTGTCCTCGGCGGCGCCCGCTGTCGCCCACGTCCGGCCGTTCCGCGGCATGTGGATTCGCACCTCGGTTCCCTTGCCGGGTGCGGACCGCACGTCGACGTGCCCGCCGCGCCGCTCGATCCGTCCACGGATCGACTTCGCCAGGCCCTGACGGTCCGGGGACACCTCGTCGACGTCGAATCCGACGCCGCGGTCCCGGACGAACACACTGACCTGTTCGCGCTCGGCTTCGGCGAACAGGTTGATGTCCGTCTCCCCGGAATGCTTGGCCGCGTTGACCAGAGCCTCCCGCGTCGCACCGAGCACCGCCGTGAAACTCTCCTTCGACAGACCCTCGCCCGTGCCCTCGACGTCGAGCGCCACATCGCCGACCGTCACCGGCCGCACCGTGACGCCGTGATGGTCCTCCACCTCGCCTGCGATGATGCGCAACGCCTCCGCGAGGCTCGAATGGTCGGTGTCTCCCCCACCGAACAACCACTTCCGCAGTTCTCGTTCCTGCCCCCGGGCCAGCCGCGCGACCTCCTGCGGATCGTCGGCCTGCTTCTGGATCAGCGCCAGGGTCTGCAGGACGGAGTCGTGCAGGTGTGACGCGATCTCCTCACGCTCGTCGTTGCGGATCCTGGCGGCACGCTCCGCGCCCAGCGCGCGCCACAGTCGCAACCACAGGGGCACGGTCAGCAGCCCGGCGCCGACGAGGGTGACCACCACGGCCAGCAACGACGAACGCAGCGCAGCCAAGTCGACCTGCGCGAGGATCACCACACCGAGACCCGACACGATCAACGTCACGCCACCGAGGACCCGCGCCCAGGTGAGGACGGTGGGACGCTGCGGCAGCCCGATGACGGTGCGCGGACCTTCCGAATCGAATTCGCGCCACACCAGAGCCGCGCCGACCGCCACCACGATGATCGGCGCGATCACCGAACCGACCCGGCCACTGAACAACCACGACAACGCGGACGCACCGGCAAGGCCGATCGCGATCAGTCCGTACGCTCTCCGCCGCTCGGAGGCACTGGGCTTCTCGGTGTCGGAACCTGCGGCCGTGAAGATCCACAACAGTCCGTAGCCGACGATGCCGGCGCCGGCGAGCGCGGCGAGACACGCGAACGCGACCCGCACCTTCATCACGTCGACGCCCAGCTGATCGGCGATACCACCCGCGACGCCGCCGACGATGCGACCACCGGTCCGGCGTTCGAGCCGCGGCATGGGAATGCCGTCGGGCGGGGCAGGCGCGGTCACGGCGCCCGCGTACTGGGCACCGCCCGCGGACGTGTTCGACACAGGTTGCACATGTTCGATACTGGCACGATCCCCTGGCCACGGCATCAGGGTCCAACCCTGACTTCGGCCCGCGTTCCCGGCCCACCCCGACCGGAAAGATCAGGGTAGTTCCCGATGTACGCGCGCCGCGCCGACCGGAACGATGGTCGTATGAGCAATGGGAGCTTCCAAGAGCAGATACAGGATCTGTGGCGGACCCGGCCGGTGCGGTTGCCGGGCCGTGGTCACGTCGCCGGTGTCTGTGCGGGAATCGGCTACCGCTACGGCGTCGATCCCGTACTGATACGAGTCGCCTTCGTCGTGTCCACCATCTTCGGTGGCGCCGGCGTGCTCCTCTACCTGGCGTGCTGGCTCGCCCTCACGAAATCGGGCGACCCGGCCTCCCCCGCGGAGTCGCTGGTGGGACGCGGTCACAGCTCCGACTCGGGCACCAAGACCATCGTCCTTCTCGTCGCACTGGCCATCGCGCTGAGCACCGTCGGCCCCTTCGGTGTCGGCCTCGGCGGCTCCGGCCTGGTCAGCATGGCGTTGATGCTCGGCGGCCTGTGGCTGCTGTATCAGCGGCAGCCGATACCCCCACCGTTGCCCGCCGGCGCCGTTGCCCCGGGTGTCGGGACCGGGTATCCCGGGACGAGTTTCTCGCCCGGTCAGTTCGGCGCCAACCCGTTCGGCCCCGGCACGTACGGTCCGAGTGCCTACGGTCCGGGTGCGTACGGTCCGTACACGAAACTTCCCGACTCCTACACGCCGAGCACGCCGCCGGCCTCCGGCGAGAAGCCGGCCGACGCACCCACGGAGGCACTGAAGCCCGAAGCTGCTGCCGCCCAATCCGATCCGGTGTCGTTCGAGAAGTCCCCACCCCCGGGTCCGCAGGTCGACGCACCCTCGGCCCCGTTCGCGCCGCTCGAACCGCGACCGCCGGCGTGGGACCCGCTCGGGGTCGCCCCGTTCGCATGGGATCTGCCCGAACCGGCCAGGACCACCGCTCCCGCAGTACAACCGGACCGCACCCACTCCCGCCTGACGACGATGGTGATCGGGTTGGCGATCCTCGCGGCCGCGGCGGCGACCGCGTTGTCGGTCGCCACCGGATCCGACTGGTTGAACCCCGGTCGCATCGGCGCCGTTGCGCTCGCCGTCATCGGAGTGGGGTTGCTGATCGGCGGATTTCTGCGCAAGGGCTACGGACTTCTCGTCGTCGCCGGCCCGCTGATCGGTTTCGTGATCCTCGCCTCGATCGTCGGTTCACTCGACCTGAACAGCGAGAACATGGGCGATCGGACCTGGAACCCGGCGACGGCGGCCGCCATCGAGCCCGCCTACTCCGGCGGATTCGGCAGCTTCACGCTCGACCTCCGGAACGTCACTCTCACCGAGGACAAGACGGTCGACGTCAGTGGGCAGTTCGGTGAGGTCGTGGTGCTCCTGCCGCCCGGTATGAACGTCGAGAACCACTGCACCGCGCAGTTCGGCGACGCGCAGTGTCTCCCGGAGGGCCTCGACGGTGGCGTCGACGGCACGGACGGTCACGTCCTGACCCTCAATGCCGATGTCCGATTCGGAAGTGTGGAGGTGCGCCGTGGATGACATCGACGACACTCAGGGCAGCGAACAGACCCGGACGCGGAAGCGCCCGTCGCCACTACTGCTCCTCGCAGGATTGGCAGCACTCCTGGTGAGCGGCTGGGCGCTCGCGGGGCCGTTCTCGCTGGAACCGCTCGCGAACGTCGGGTTCCACTGGCTGTTCGTGGTGATCGCGGTGCTGGTCGGCGTGGTGCTCGTGTTCGCACCCAACCGGCGGAAGTAGAGACGCAACCGCACGTGCGCGGTGAGCGAGTCCTCGGACTCACTCACCGCGCACAGTGCGTCACTCCCACTCGATGGTGCCCGGCGGCTTGCTCGTGATGTCCAGCACGACACGGTTGACGTCGTGCACCTCGTTGGTGATCCGGGTGGAGATCCGCTCGAGAACGTCGTAGGGCAGTCGCGTCCAGTCCGCGGTCATCGCGTCCTCACTGGACACGGGGCGGAGCACGATCGGGTGACCGTAGGTGCGTCCGTCACCCTGCACGCCGACGCTGCGGACGTCGGCGAGCAGCACCACGGGGCACTGCCAGATCTGACCGTCGAGCCCGGCGGCCGTCAGCTCTTCGCGCGCAATGGAATCCGCGTGACGCAGGATGTCGAGCCGCTCCTGCGTGACCTCGCCGATGATGCGGATGCCCA
This sequence comes from Rhodococcus sp. G6(2025), assembly GCF_058628105.1. Taxonomy (NCBI): domain Bacteria; kingdom Bacillati; phylum Actinomycetota; class Actinomycetes; order Mycobacteriales; family Nocardiaceae; genus Rhodococcus; species Rhodococcus sp. G6(2025). The sequence continues at coordinate 2,875,025 of NZ_CP179750.1, read as the reverse complement.
GCCCGGGGCCGGGGAACGGCTGGCGTCCCACGATTTCCTCGGGCAGACCCAACTCGCGTCCCACCGCCCGGACCTCGTCCTTGAACAGCAGGCGGAGCGGCTCCACGAGCGTGAACTGCAGGTCTTCCGGCAGTCCGCCGACGTTGTGGTGGCTCTTGATGTTGGCCGTGCCGGTGCCGCCGCCGGATTCCACCACGTCCGGGTACAGCGTGCCCTGCACGAGGAATTCGACCGTGTCGCCGTGCGCGGCGTTCTCGCCCAGCACGTCGCTGACTGCGCCCTCGAAGCTGCGGATGAACTCGCGGCCGATGATCTTACGTTTGGTCTCCGGGTCGGACACCCCCGCCAGCTCACCGATGAAGGTGTCGGCGGCGTCGACCGTGATCAGCTTGGCGCCGGTCGCGGCAACGAAATCCTGTTCGACCTGGGCACGCTCGCCCGCCCGCATCAGACCGTGATCGACGAACACACACGTCAGGTTGTCGCCGATGGCGCGCTGCACGAGCGCCGCCGCGACAGCGGAGTCGACACCGCCGGAGAGCCCGCAGATCGCCTTGCCGTCGCCGACCTGCTCGCGGACCTGCTCGACGAGGGCGTCGGCGATGTTCGCGGCCGTCCATGCGGGAGGAATGCCGGCGATCTCGTGGAGGAACCGGCTGAGCACCTGCTGGCCGTGCGGCGAGTGCAGCACCTCCGGGTGGTACTGCACACCCGCGAGCTTGCGGGCCCGGTCCTCGAACGCGGCGACGGGTGCGCCCTCGCTCGTGGCCGTCACCTCGAAGCCGGCCGGGGCCTCGGTGACCGCGTCGCCGTGGCTCATCCACACGGGCTGACTGGACGGCAGCCCCTCGTGCAGCAGACCGCCCTGCACCTTCAGGTCGGTGCGGCCATACTCACGGGTGCCGGTGTGTGCCACCGTCCCGCCGAGTGCGCCCGCCATGGCCTGGAATCCGTAGCAGATGCCGAACACCGGAATGTCCAGATCGAACAGTGCCGGATCGAGTTGCGGCGCACCGTCCGCGTAGACGCTCGACGGCCCGCCCGACAGCACCACGGCAAGGGGATTCTTGGCCGCGATCTCCTCGACGGTCGCGGTGTGCGGAACCACCTCGGAATAGACCTTGGCCTCACGCACCCGCCGGGCGATCAGCTGCGCGTACTGCGCGCCGAAGTCGACGACGAGGACCGGTCTCTGTTGCTCGATATCTGCCACCGGGTCAGTCTAATCGGCGCAGCTCTGTGGTCTGCGCGACCCCATGACCCGGCCCTCTCGCGCCCTATGCAACGCCGTGCTTCTGCGCGTCGGGCACCACGGAGCTGTTGCGGATCTCGACGATCGGCAGCACCAGCGCGGCGGGCGCCCCCGCCGGGACGACCGGTGCGACCGGGGCGACCGGGTTCAGGCGCCGGTATCCCTCGCCCTGCGCCGGACGCAGGTCCTCCTCGCCCTTGTTCGGCCACAACGAGGCCGCACGCTCGGCCTGCGCCGAGATCGTCAGCGACGGGTTGACGCCCAGGTTCGCGGACACGGCCGACCCGTCGACCACGCTCAGCGTCGGGTAACCCCACACGCGGTGGTACGGGTCGATGACGCCCTTCGACGGTTCCGACGCGATCGTGCAGCCACCGAGGAAGTGCGCGGTGAGCGGGATGTTGAACACGTCGCCCCAGGTGCCGCCCGCGCGACCGTCGATCTTCTCCGCGATCCGGCGGGTCGCCTCGTTGCCTGCCGGGATCCAGCTGGGGTTCGGCTGGCCGTGGCCCTGCTTGCTGGTGACCTTGCGCCGACCGAACAGGCCCTTCTTCGTGTACGTGGTGATGGAGTTGTCGAGGTTCTGCATCACCAGCGCGATGATGGTGCGCTCGCTCCACTTGTACGGGGTGAGGACCTTCAGAGCTTTCGGATCCTTCGCGAGTTCCTTGAGGAACGTCATCCACCGCCGGCCGCCGCCGTCGGTCAGCAGCGTCTGCAGCAGCGCCATCGAGTTCGACCCCTTGCCGTAGCGCACCGGCTCGACGTGGGTGTCGGACGTCGGGTGGAACGACGACGTGATGGCGACGCCCTTCGTGAGCTCGAGCGCGGGGTCCACCTTGTTCTTGGCGGCGCCGAGGATCGACTCCGAATTGGTGCGGGTGAGCACGCCCAGCCGGTCGGAGATCTTGGGCAGCGCGCCCGTCTCCTTCTGGTCGAACAGCAGATGCTGGGTGCCCCATGTGCCCGCGGCCAGGACGACGTTCGCGGCGGTGTATGTCTTGCGGTTCCGGTTCTTCCGCGGCCCGCTGCGCCGGGTGAAGACGTCCCAGGTGCCGTCGGACGCCTCGCGCAGACCGGTGACCGTGGTCATCGGGATGATCTCGGCGCCCGCCTTCTCCGCGAGACCCAGGTAGTTCTTGAGCAGGGTGTTCTTGGCGCCGTGCCGGCATCCGGTCATGCATTCGCCGCACTCGATGCATCCGGTGCGGTCGGGGCCGACGCCGCCGAAGTACGGGTCGGGCACGGTCTTGCCCGCTTCACCGAAGAAGACACCGACCGGGGTCTGGATGAACGTATCGCCCACCCCCATGTCCTCCGCGACCGACTTGATGATCTCGTCGGCGGGGGTCATGTGCGGGTTCTGGACCACGCCCAGCATCTTCCGGGCCTGCTCGTAGTACGGCGTGAGCTCGTCGTGCCAGTCGGTGATGTGCGACCACTGCTTGTCCTGGAAGAAGGAGGCGGGCGGCTTGTAGAGCGTGTTCGCGTAGTTGAGCGAACCGCCACCGACGCCGGCGCCGGCGAGGATGAAGCAGTCGCGCAGCAGGTGGACGCGCTGGATGCCGAAGAAACCGAGGGCGGGCGCCCAGAGGAACTTCTTGAGATCCCAGCTGGTCTTCGCGAAGTCCGCGTCGGCGTAGCGACGGCCCGCCTCGAGGATGCCGACCTTGTAGCCCTTCTCGACCAATCGGAGTGCGGTGACACTGCCACCGAATCCGGATCCGACGATGAGGACGTCGTACTCCGTTGCGCGCTGCTTGCTCATCACTCGACCTCCAACGACACCTGAGTTATTACTCGCCAGTATGCACCCCTCGGCTGTGACAGCTGCCACAAGGGTCACCTAACTGTAACGAGAGGTATCAGGAACGGTCGTGATACCCGCAAACGCACGTCGCCCAATGCCTCACCGGTGCAGTTGAACTGCACCGATGTGACATTGGGCGACGAGAGAAGCGGCGGCGAACGGACGCCTCAGGCGCGGACGGTCAGGCCGACCTTCTGAAATTCCTTCAGATCCGAGTACCCCGACTTCGCCATCGAGCGGCGCAGCCCGCCGACGAAGTTCAGCGAACCGAACGGGTCGTCGGACGGACCCGTGAGGACGCGGTCGAGCGACGGACGGTCACCGAACGAGACCGGCAGCATCGTGCCGCGCGGAACCGAGGGATGCGCCGCGGCCGACGGCCAATACCAGCCGCCGCCGGGAGCCTCCGCCGCGACGGCCAGCGGTGCGCCCAGGACTGCGGCGTCCGCGCCACAGGCGATCGCCTTGGCGAGGTCGCCCGAGGAGGTGATGTCGCCGTCCGCGATAACGTGGACGTAGCGTCCACCCGTCTCGTCGAGGTAGTCACGGCGAGCAGCAGCGGCGTCCGCGATGGCCGTGGCCATCGGGAGACCGATGCCCAGCACCTCACCGGTGGTCGTGGCGCCCTCGGTGGAGCCGTATCCGACGATCACACCGGCCGCGCCCGTACGCATCAGGTGCAGCGCGGTGCGGTGATCGCTCACCCCACCGGCCACGACGGGGACGTCGAGCTCGGAGATGAACGTCTTGAGGTTCAGCGGCTCGCTGTCGCCGTGCGCGACGTGCTCGGCGGAGATGATCGTGCCGTGCACGACCAGCAGGTCGATGCCCGCCTCGAGCAGCTGCGGGGTGAGCGCCCGGGCGTTCTGCGGGCTGACCCGAACCGCGGTCGTGACACCTGCGTCGCGGACCTGGGCCACGGCAGCAGCCAGAAGCCCCGGCTGCAACGGCGCGGCGTGCAGTTCCTGCAGCTTCTTGATCGGCGCCTCGACGTCGACGTCCGACTCGGCCAGCGCAACGAGTTCGGCGAGCTTCGCCTCGACGTCCGCATGCCGGCCCCACAGACCCTCACCGTTGATGACCCCGAGGCCACCACGCTTGCCGAGTTCGATCGCGAACGACGGCGACACGAGCGCGTCGGTCGGATGCGCCAGCACAGGAATGTCGAACCGGTATGCGTCGAGCTGCCAGGACGTCGACACCTCCTTGGAGGAGCGGGTCCGGCGGGAGGGGACGATGTCGATGTCGTCCAGCTCATAGGTTCGTCGGGCTGTTCGGCCCATGCCGATCTCAACGAGGTCGCGCACGCGCGCCCCTTTCTCGTGAATCGTGACTGGTTGCTAGCGAGCGGTGTAGTTGGGAGCTTCGACCGTCATCGTGATGTCGTGCGGGTGGCTCTCCTTCAGACCCGCAGCGGTGATCTGCACGAACTGCGCGTTCTGCAGTTCCTCGATCGACGACGCTCCCGTGTAGCCCATGGCGGCCCGCAGACCGCCCGTGAGCTGATGGGTGACCTGGGACAGCGGACCGCGGAACGCGACCCGGCCCTCGATGCCCTCCGGAACCAGCTTGTCCTCGGACAGCACGTCGTCCTGGAAGTAGCGGTCCTTGGAATACGACTTCGCGGCGCCACGGCTCTGCATCGCGCCGAGGGAACCCATGCCGCGGTAGCTCTTGTACTGCTTGCCGTTCACGAGGATCAGCTCGCCCGGCGACTCCGCGGTGCCCGCGAGCAGCGAACCGAGCATGGCCGTCGACGCGCCTGCCGCCAGGGCCTTCGCGATGTCGCCGGAGAACTGCAGTCCACCGTCGGCGATCACCGGCACACCGTGCGGCTTGGCTGCGGCGACCGCTTCGAGGATCGCAGTGATCTGCGGGGCGCCGACACCGGCGATGACGCGGGTGGTGCAGATGGAGCCGGGGCCGACACCGACCTTGACCGCGTCCACACCTGCCTCGATGAGAGCGGCCGCACCGCCGCGGGTGGCGACGTTGCCGCCGATGATCTGCACGCGCTCGTCAACCTCGGCCTTGAGCTTCGAGATCATGTCCAGCACGCCGGCCGAATGACCGTGGGCGCTGTCGACGACGAGCACGTCCACTCCGGCGTCGGTGAGAGCCATTGCGCGGCTCCACGCCTCGTCACCCACACCCACGGCGGCACCGACGAGGAGCCGGCCGTCGCGGTCCTTGGTGGCGTCCGGGTGCTGCTCGGTCTTCACGAAGTCCTTGACCGTGATGAGGCCGGTGAGCTTGCCCTGACCGTCCACGATCGGCAGCTTCTCGATCTTGTGGCGGCGGAGCAGACCCAGCGCCACCTCCGCGGTGACACCCTCCTGCGCGGTGATCAGCGGGGCCTTCGTCATGACCTCGGACACGGCGCGGTTCTGGTCGACCTCGAAGCGCATGTCGCGGTTGGTGATGATGCCGACGAGCTGCCCCGCCTCGTCGGTGACCGGAAGTCCGGAGATCCGGAAGCGGGCGCACTTGGCGTCGACCTCGGCGAGAGTGTCGGACGGCTTGCAGGTGACCGGGTCGGTGACCATTCCCGCCTCGGACCGCTTGACCGTCTCCACCTGCCCGGCCTGGGCCTCCACCGACAGGTTGCGGTGCAGGACGCCCATGCCACCGGCGCGGGCCATGGCGATGGCCATCCGCGCCTCGGTGACGGTGTCCATCGCGGAGCTGACGAGCGGCACTCGCAGCCGGATGTCCCTGGTCAGCTGGCTGGACGTGTCGACCTGGCCGGGGATGACATTCGACGCCGCCGGCAAGAGCAGGACGTCGTCGTACGTGAGACCCAGCATCGCGACCTTGTTCGGGTCGTCACCGCCGGTGTGTACATGCCCTGCTGAACTTGTCATGCGGTTCGGGCCCTCCATGGAACATAGGTGCGGCGCCGGTGGCGCCGTCTGTGGACATTCAGATCTTCGATCTGGTGGAAACTTTCGGGAACACGGATACAAGAAAAAGGCCGGAGCGACGATCGATATTCCCAGCTCCACAAACCATGATATCGGCTCGACGCGATCACCACGGAGCCCACCCACGCTGGGCGTACGCCGAACGGCTGGCGCAGACCGGGCTGACCTGCGTACCGTGGTGCTGTGCGCGATCAACTGCCTCCAGGTCTGCCCCCGGACCCCTTCGCCGGCGACCCCGCCGACCCGTCCGCAGCTCTCGACGCGATCGAACCGGGCCAACCACTCGACCCCCACGAGCGTCTCGCCGTGGAGGAAGATCTGGCCGACCTCGCCGTGTACGAGGCGCTGCTGGCACATCGCGGGATCCGCGGTCTCGTCGTCTGCTGCGAAGACTGCCAGCAAGATCACTACCACGATTGGGACATGCTTCGTGCCAACCTCCTCCAGCTTCTGGTCGACGGCACCGTGCGCCCGCACGAGCCCGCCTACGACCCGACACCCGAGGCATACGTCACCTGGGACTACTGCCGCGGCTACGCGGACGCCTCGATGAACGACGCTCTGCACGGAGACGGTTTCGACGCCTGATCCGGCACAACCCGATACAGACCACTGTGGCCCGACACGCGAAGTGTCGGGCCACAGTGGTCTGTGCGGGAGGGCCGCCGAACCGCTAGCTGGTGGGCGGTAGCACCGGGACCGGGGTCGTGGTGGTGGGCAGCGGCACCGTCGAGGGCTCCTGCGGCGGCTGCTGGGTGGACGGCTCCGTCGCCGGAGTGTCCGAGGGCAGCGTCGGAACCAACATGATCGTGGGATCCGGGCTCATGGGCGGCACCGTTTCGGGCGGAGGCGGCGGCAGCGTGGGCAGCTGTGGCAGCGGGATGGGCGGCAGTCCCGGAATCTGCAGATCCGTCGGCAGGGTTCCCGGCAACTGCTCGATTCCCGGCAGTGTCGTCGAACCGGGTGTGCCCGGCACGGTGGCCGGCAACTCGGTGGCCTGCGTCGGCGCATCCGTCGTGGTGGTACCGGGCGTCGTCGTCGCAGGCGGCGTGGTGGGAGCGATCTTCTCGACCTCCGCGGCGAGCTTCGCCCGCCACACGTCGAGTTCGTTGCGCATGTCGGCGTCGCGTACCCCGCCGGAACGGTCGGCGGCGCCCTCGAGCAGGTTCTTCGCCGCCTCCGCGTCGCCCGAGGCGATCAGCCGCTCGGCCTCCTGCAGCTGCGACGTGGTGTCGATCTGTGCGACGGTCGAATCGGCCTGCTGGCTGAACACGACCGACTTGACGCTCCACAGCGGATCGCCGGGTGCGGCGTTGTACGAGAAGATGGTCGCGCCACCCATGACGACCGCGATCGCGGCGGCAGCGCCTGCGATGGGTCGCAACAAGCGGAGCTTGCTGCGGGCAGCGCTGCGTGCGGAACGGGCGTCCGAGGCGTCGATCGCCGCGATCACGTCGTCCAGCAGCGGCCCGGTCGGCATCGGCGTCGCCACGATGTCGGCGCGCCAATTGGTCAGCAGAAGCGCGAGCTCGTACTGCTCCGGCGAATCCGTTGCGACGGGACCGCCGCCGGCGATCGCGTCGATCAAAGCGTCGTCGCGGCGCACTGCCGCGACGTCCACCGGTGCGTCGTCTCCTGGGAGATCGGCATCGGGATTGCCGTTGCGCTTGATGCCCCTAGCCAAACCTCTCACCTGCCCTCGTCACTTCTTTTTTCAGTTTCGCGATGGCTCGGTGTTGAGCCACGCGGACAGCTCCCGCAGTACTACCCACGGCCGCGGCCGTCTCCTCGGCTGACATACCGACCACGAGGCGGAGGATCAAGATCTCCCGGTGCTTCTCCGGCAGCGTGCTCAGCAGTTCGTTCATCTGCCTGCTTGCTTCCGAGTCCAGCGCCCTCTGTTCGGGTCCGTCATCGTTGGCTACGACATCCGGTACTTCGGCGACGGGCTCCGACTTGTTACGGGCGGAGTTCCGATGCGCGTCGGCGACCTTGTGCGCGGCGATCCCGTAGACGAATGCCATGAACGGCCGGCCTTGATCCTCGTAACGAGGCAAGGCCGTCATCACGGCGAGGCACACTTCTTGTGCCACGTCGTCCGCGGAGAGTTGTCCCCTCTCCGCAGCACCGACCCTGGCTCTGCAGTAACGCACAACCAAGGGCCGAATGTTTTCCAGGACCAGAGCTAAAGCGGCCCGGTCACCCTGCGTTGCAGCGGCGACTGCGGAGTCCAACTCCTCGCTCGTATTAGTCATCGTTGCTGAATATCCTGGCGTTACAGTGGCACCTCCCCCGATGGGTGTGCTCCCGCTCTCAGCGGAACACTCCAAGAGTAACGGTGCGGACCGAACGGTATTCGCCCGGATTCGCAGCGATTCGCGCGCAACCGGGCCGCACGGGGCTCGACCAGCGGAGTCAGATTCGGAAGCGCCCACCTCGCGCCCTGATGACGGCTTCGCACTCCGTACGCACGGCCTCCGCAGGTGAGTCGGATGTCACACCACTCAGCAACATCGCAGCTGCCCACTTCAGAGGTATCAAGCCGTACCGATCGCACCGGTCGAGCACATCCGCGGCAAGCCGCGCCGCCGGACCCGAATCGGGCTCCCCCGTCATGGACGCGCTCCGCAGCAGATCCGATTTGACGCGGTGTCGCGCAGATCCGGCGGCCTCCGAAATTTCCGCAGCGGTCTCGGCGTGGCGGCGCGCCGAGGCGAAGTCTCCGCCCGCGAGAAACAACTCCGCACTCACCCAGTGCCTGCGGACGCGCTGGCGCCACAGCTCGTCGGGAGCACGCTCGTCCAGATGCTCGGAGCACCTGCCGAGAAGCCGCCGGCCCAGTGCCAGCCGGCCGCACCCCAGCGCGTCGGCGGCCAGCCCCGTCAGCGCGTCGCACCGCGCTTCGCGAACCAGGACGCCGTCCTCGTCGCCCGGACGCGTCCCGACGGCGGCGAGAGCCCGGCCGTCGAACCCGGACGCCACACCGTGCCAGCCGAGCTGCCTCAGCAACGACGCCTGCGTGCTCCAGGCGAGCGAGACGACCGCAGGCTCGGCCACCCCGCCCCGCGTCAGTGCGTCCAGCTCTGCGCGGGATCGGGCGTAGTGCCCCCGGGCACCCCACGCCACCGCTCGCATCCAGCGCTCGACGGGAACGTCGGACGCCGGCAGCGGGCACGCGCCCGGGTCGGCGCCGAAAGCCGCGCGGATCAACGAATTCGTGGCGTCGGAACGGAGACTGGAGTCGGGCACGCCGAGATCATCGCATCGTCCGGCCGCCCCGCGGTCAGGTGACCGCGGTGACGGCGTCCACGGCCTCGTCCAGCGTGCCCAGCACCGCGATCGATCGGGGCAGCGACTGCGTCCGGCATCCAGGGCCGCCCGCGAGCATCGTCAACCCGGTGCGCCTGCGGCGGATCGCCCGCAGGAGAGACGGGAGGTCGCATCCGGCGGCGGGAAACCACAGGACGATCGCGTCCGGCTCGGCGTTGGTCACGGCAGCGAGAAGCGCCGACCGGCACAGGGGCAGCGCGATCCGCGTGTCCACCGCGGCCGTGGCCAGGGCGGCGCCCAGGGCCCGGAATTCGAGGCTGTACGGGTCAGCGGGAACTGAGTCCGATAGATCCGCCGGCACGTGCACGAGCAGGACACGGCCACCACCGCCGATCGGCGCGTCCAGCGTCATCGTGGACAGGATTCCTGCGACGCACTCGGCGAATACGCGGACACTCGCAGCCGCAGCCTCCGAATTCCTGCCCTCGTCCGCCCATTCGAGCACCGGAACGACCAGGGTCGTCCACATGGAGCTGAATCCCCGCTCCGCGACGGCCCGCACGACGATCCGCCGGATTGTCACGACGTCTCGCGCCAGCAACGCACCCGATAAATTCCGGACGGACGCCTCGGCGCCGCCGAGGCCGGAAAAGGATGACAAAAGGTTCGACGGGTCTGTTTCCGTCCCGTTCACCGAGTTGTCACCCAGATTTTTCACACCCGGTCGGTGGTCGCTTTCTGACGAATATGTAGCCATTGCGTTAATCGCATATCTCGCGGCCTCCGCGGAGTTTGCACCACCGTCCAGAGCGTGTTGCATGCATTCGAGCCGGGCGACGTCGCGCGGCGTGTATCGCCGGTGACTTCCCTGCGCGTGCACGGAGGGTCCGATGCCGTATCTGCGGTCCCAGGTGCGGAGCGTCGACGGAGCGACCCCGAGCTTTCTGGCCAGGGCGGATACCGAGATCGTCGGTCCCTCGTCCGGGGGTCCGGAAGGGGGCTGGGTGTGAGGCTCCGCGGGCTGGGGCACCCGCACATCGTCGCCCGTGACCGGGGGTCTTTCAACCCGAAACGGAATCACGGAACCGCGGGAAAGTAAATATTTTCCAGGTTAACTTTCAGCTCGTGGGATATGTAAATCGCCACTGTGAACAACTATTGACGCGATTTCACAACCGACTCTACGGTTAGCGACGTGAATGATTAGTGGCTTGAACGTACCTACGAGCCCACGGTCCGCTCGTCGCCCGAGGCGAGCTTGCAGCTAAGGAGTCCACATGCCTGCACCCAACCACCTGCCCGGCCCGAACGCCGATATCTGGGATTGGCAGATGCACGGACTGTGCCGCGGGGTCGACTCCTCGATGTTCTTCCATCCCGACGGAGAGCGTGGCCGGGCGCGCGCGCAGCGGGAGACCCGCGCGAAGGAGATGTGCAGACGCTGCCCGGTCCTCGCCCAGTGCCGCAATCACGCGCTGAGCGTGTCCGAGCCGTACGGGATCTGGGGCGGAATGTCCGAAACGGAACGCGAGATGCACGCCCGGCACAGACGCGGCCGGATAGCCGTCTGACCGCTTCACCACACTCACCGGGGAACCCTCGTCGCCGCGCGGGGGTTCCCCGCGTCACATCGACACCCTCGACACCCATCCACCGCGACGCGGTCTCCGAATGCCTACCGGCTGGAGGAGATGAGTGGATGTGCACGCTACCGTGGTTCTCGATGAAGCGAGACGACCTCCGGTGACGAACCCCGAGGGCAACACTCCAGCGGCCGACGTGTGCTCGGCGGACGCAGCCGGGGCACACCGGGCCCGAACCACCGAATCCACCGAGCTCCACGACACCATGGCCCGCGTCGCGAACGGGGACGCCGACGCGTTCGCCGAACTCTACGACCGGACGAGCGCCCGGGTACACGGCATGGTTCTGCGGGTCCTGCGCGACCCCGGGTACGCGGAGGAGACGACACAGGAGGTCTTCCTCCAGGCGTGGCGCACCGCATCGAACTTCGATCCGGCCCGCGGCTCCGTACTGTCCTGGCTGATGACGCTCGCGCACCGCCGGGCGGTCGACCGCGTGCGGTCGGAGCAGGCGGGCACCGACCGCGAGACGCTCTACGAGACCACCAACATCGCCGGGCCGTTCGACCACGTCACCGAGGAGGTGACCCGCCGGCTCGAGCATCAATCGGTGCTCGCCTGCCTGGACTCGCTCACGGACACGCAGCGTGAGTCCGTCGCGATGGCGTACTACGACGGCCGCACCTACCGGGAGGTCGCCTCCCAGCTGGGGGTCGCCCTGTCCACGGTGAAGACGCGCATCCGTGACGGACTGACGCGTCTTCGCGGGTGCCTGGGGGGTCTGTGACATGAACGACGAACTCGTGGGCATGGCCTACCCGTACGCACTCGATGCACTGGACGACAGTGAGCGCCGCGAACTCGACACCGATCTCGCAACCACCGACGAGGACACCCGCTCCACGTTCACCGACGAGGTCCGGCGGATCCGCGAAGCGTTCGCGGTGGTGAGTGCAGTGGGAGCCGTCGACCCCCCGCCCCGGGTGCGGACGCGAGTCCTCGACGAGGTCAGGCAATCCGCGTCCGGGCCGACATCGCTCACCGAACGCCGCACCCGCCGGCGCCGCTGGCAGGTCGCCGTCGCCGCCGCCGCCGCCGTCGGGGTGCTCGCCGGCGGAACGGTGATCGTCCGGCAGCTCACGGAAGGTCCGGCGCCGACCGTGGCGGAGCAGGTTCTCGACGCCTCCGACGTGCACTCGTCGACGAGTGCGATCGCGGCCGGCGGGTCCGCGACCGCCAACTACTCGAAGTCGCAGGACGCGGTGGTGTTCGTGCTGGACGGTGTCGCCCCGCCCAGCGCCGACACCGTGTACCAGCTGTGGCTGATGCCGGCGTCCGGGGACGCGCCCGTGCCCGCGGGAACCCTCTCTCCCGGAGAGGTGCAGCCGACCACGACGATCGTCCTCGACGACGTGGGGTCGATGTCGAAGCTGGCCGTCACCGTCGAACCGCCCGGAGGATCACCCCAGCCGACGTCGGAACCGTTCGCGGTGCTGCAACTGAGCTGAGCCGGCGCCTGCCGGCAGAAGAAACCCCCGCGCGGTGATCCGCACGGGGGTTTCTTCGCTCGAACGATCGGAGCCGATCGGTCGCGACGGCAGAGCCTAGTGGCTGTGCCCGTGACCGGTCTGCTGCTCGTCCTCTTCCGCCGGCTTCTCGACCACGGCGCTCTCCGTGGTGAGGATCATCCGCGCGACCGAAGCCGCGTTGACGACCGCGGAGCGGGTGACCTTCACGGGGTCGACGACACCGTCGGCGAGCAGGTCGCCGTAGGTCAGGGTCGCGGCGTTGAAACCGTGGCCCTTGGGCTGCTCGGCAACCTTGCTGGTGACGACGGAACCGTCGAGACCGGCATTGCTGGCGATCCAGTACAGCGGCGCCTGCAGTGCTTCGCGCACGACCTTGACGCCCGTGGCCTCGTCACCGGTCAGACCGAGGTTGTCGGCCAGCTCGGTGCTCGCCTGGACGAGGGCGGAACCGCCACCGGGGACGATGCCCTCGGCGACAGCAGCCTTCGCGGCGTTGACGGCGTCCTCGACGCGGAACTTGCGCTCCTTGAGGTCCGTCTCCGTGGCCGCGCCGACCTTGATGACGGCGACGCCACCGGCCAGCTTCGCCAGACGCTCTTCGAGCTTCTCGCGATCCCAGTCGGAGTCGGTGTTCTCGATCTCGCGGCGCAGCTGCGCGACGCGACCCTTGATGTCGTCGTCGGTTCCGGCGCCGTCGACGATCGTGGTCTCGTCCTTGCTGACCACGACGCGGCGTGCGCTGCCGAGCAGGTCCAGCCCGGCGTCCTTCAGCGTGAGGCCGACGTCGGAGTTGATGACCGTGCCACCGGTGACGACGGCGAGGTCGTCGAGGAACGCCTTCCGGCGGTCACCGAAGAACGGCGCCTTGACGGCGACGGCCTTGATGGTCTTCCGGATGGAGTTGACCACGAGCGTCGAGAGCACCTCGCCCTCGACGTCCTCCGCGATGATGAGGAGGGGCTTGCCGCTTTCGGCAACCTTCTCCAGCAGCGGCAGGAAATCGGGCAGGGACGTGATCTTCTCGCGGTACAGCAGCACGAGAGCGTCCTCGTACACGGCCTTCTGTGCATCGAGGTCCGTGACGAAGTACGGCGACAGGTATCCCTTGTCGAACTGGACGCCCTCGGTGATCACGAGCTCGGTCGCCAGGGTCGAGGATTCCTCGACCGTCACGACGCCGTCGGTGCCGACGCGGGTGAGCGCCTCGCCGACCATTTCGCCGATCTCCTCGTCACGCGAGGACACGGTCGCGACCTGGGCGATGGACGTCTTGCCCTCGACCGGCTTCGCGGCGGCGAGGAGTGCCTCGACGACCTTGTCGGCCGCGGCGTTGATGCCGATGCCGAGCGCCATCGGGTTCGCACCCGCGGCGATGTTCTTCAGACCGCCTCGCACGATGGCCTGAGCCAGCACGGTCGCGGTGGTGGTTCCGTCGCCTGCGACGTCGTTGGTCTTGGTGGCGACGCTCTTGACGAGCTGCGCGCCGAGGTTCTCGAACGGGTCCTCGAGCTCGATTTCCCGGGCGATGCTGACGCCGTCGTTGGTGACGGTCGGGCCGCCGAAGGCCTTCGCCAGCACTACGTGGCGGCCACGCGGACCCAAGGTCACCTTGACCGCGTCGGCAAGCTTGTCGACTCCACGCTCGAGAGACCGGCGTGCGACCTCGTTGAACTCAATCTGCTTGGACATGTGTTCTGTCTTCTCCTGGATCTCAGGGTTACGCGCGTGAACGCACTCCGCCCCGGGATCCTGTGGGGACTCCGGGGCGGATCACGTATGGCTTACTTGGAGACGACAGCCAGCACGTCGCGTGCCGACAGGATCAGGTACTCCTGGCCGGCGTACTTGATCTCGGTTCCGCCGTACTTGGAGTAGATGACCGTGTCACCCTCCTTGACGTCGACCGGGATGCGGTTGCCCTGCTCGTTGACGCGGCCTTCGCCGACTGCGACGACGGTGCCCTCCTGGGGCTTCTCCTTGGCCGTGTCGGGAATGACCAGGCCGGAGGCAGTCGTCGTCTCAGCCTCGTTGGCCTGGACGAGGATCTTGTCCTCGAGCGGCTTGATGTTGACGCTCGCCACGATGAGCCCTCCACTTTGGGGTATGCGGGTCCGGAGACTTCTCCGGACTCCTGTTTGAGTGTTCCGTTTACGGCACTTCACACAGCCCCGTCGTCGCGGGTGCCGGAGCTCGATCGGCGCCACTTGGCACTCTATACGTGAGAGTGCCAACGCTCAAGGAGAAGGGGGTGGTAAACCGCGCCGACCGAATGTCGGCCTGTCTCACGGGTCGTCACCTAAGGTTCGTCTGGTGTCTGACATCAATCGGCGTAGATTCCTGACATTTGCCGGACTCGGGGCGATCGGAACAGTGGGATTCGGAGCACGCCCGTGGGGGTTGCAGTACGCGGGCGCGGCGCCTCTTCCCACGTCCGGGGCCGGCACCACCCTCGAAGCGGTGGCCGTCCCCCTCGGCAGCTCCGGCTACCGCAGGCTCGGCGCGGGCCCGGGGTGGCCGACGATCGTCCGCACCGAACTCGCCGAGGCGCGCAGCGGGCGCGAGGACCGGCGCACCGCCCTCGCCTCCCTCGTCCAGCTCACGGACGTCCACCTGGTCGACGCCCAGTCCCCGATGCGTTTCGAATACGTGCACCCCTTCACGGGGTCCGCGTTCCGCCCGCACGAGACACTCACCGCCCAAGGTCTCGTCGCCCTGGTCGCACGCGTCAACGCGCTCGCGTCCGGCCCGCACACCCAGCGCCCGTTCGACGCGGTCGTGAGTACCGGCGACAACACCGACAACAAGGAGTTCGCCGAACTCGGCTGGTTCCTCACCGCACTCAACGGCGGCACCATCGTCCCCAACACGGGCGCACCCGACCGCTACGAAGGCGTGCAGAACTCGGGTGCGGAACTGTACTGGAACCCGGAGTCCTCCCTCCAGGACATGTACAAGAAGGCCGGGTTCCCCGAGATACCCGGCCTGCTCGGCGCGGCGATCTCTCCCGTCACGAGCCCCGGCCTCCGCACCCCCTGGTATTGCGTCTTCGGCAATCACGACGACTCGGTGCAGGGCACCGTCCCGAGCGGCATCCCACCGCTCGAAGCGATGTACACCGGTTCTCTGAAGTTCGAGGTCCCGGGATCGCCGGAAGAGGCGAAGGCGGTCGACATCGCGACCAGGTTCGATCCCGGCGCCATTCCCGCCGCCCTGTCCGCGATCACGACCCCAGCGCGGGTCGTCACACCCGACCCCGCACGCGCGCCGTTCACGCCCCGCCAGTTCATCGCCGCCCACCTGGACCCGGCCAACACCGGCCCCGGACCGGTCGGCCACGGTTTTGCACCGGACGCCGGCGAGACCGGGATCGGCTACTACTCGTTCGAGATCGCACCCGGCGTGGTCGGCATCAGCATGGATTCCACCAACCGGGCGGGGTTCGTCGACGGCTCGCTCGGTGCGGCGCAGTTCCGGTGGATCGAGGACACTCTGGTGGCCGGCAGCAGCCGGTACTTCGACACGGCCGGCAATCCGGTGACGCAGGCACGCGGCGACACCTGGTTCGTACTGTTCAGCCACCACACCAGCGGCAGCATGGACAACGTCGTCCCCGACCCCTCCGCCCCGGCGGAACCCCGGATCCGGGGTTGGCGACTGGTGGATCTGCTGCACCGATTCCCGAACGTCCTCGCCTGGGTCAACGGACACACCCACGAGAACCGGATCACCCCGTGGCCCGGATCGACTCCGGAGCAGTCGTTCTGGGAGATCAACACGGCCTCGCACATCGACTTCCCCCAGCACGGGCGAATCATCGAGGTGGTCGACAACATCGACGGAACCGTGTCTCTGCTCACGACACTGTTCGAGGCCGACAGTCCCTACGCCGTCGACCACACCGATCTCTCACCGCTCGGGTTGGCGTCGCTGTACCGGGAGTTGTCGTTCAACGACATTCACGCCGACCCCGACCTGCTCGGCGGGACACCCGACAGGAACGTCGAACTGATGCTGGCGTCGGGTCGCTAGGTCCGGCGCCTGCGGGCCCAGTCGACGGCCGCGACGATCGCGCGGATGCCGACGCCGAGAAGGATCAGGTTTCCGATGATCTGCACACTCACGACGGCTCGCGACGGATCGGTCGTCGCGGCGATGTCGCCGAACCCGACGGTCGAGAAGATGGTGAGCGAGAAGTACAACGCACCCATGCGTGTGAGGGGTTCGGTGAAGTAACCCGGATCGCTTTCGGACATCAGGCAATATCCTGCCGAGAACCCGAGCAGGTACAGCGGCAGGATCAGGGCCAGTGCCTCGATCGCCTGGAGCGCCGGTACGTCGGACCGGACGATCCGGCGGATCTGCCAGACCGCGACCGCCGCGACCGCGAGCAAACCGCCGGCCAGGAAGAACACACCCGACATGTCCCCGAACGAGGTCCACGGCAGGGCGAAGTAGACCACGAGGCACAGGACGACAGTGACCAATGGGCGCAGAAGTGCACGCAGCAGAAGCCGTCGGCGCTCGCGTCTCGTGAGGTTGCGAAAATCGCTGGCGCGTCGCATGAGATTCCTTTGGACAACTGTGCAGGTGAGACCGGCTATCGAGCGCCATCCTCGTCTTCTGCGGCCGAAAGTCGGGAGCGAAATCCGTTTGTTTTCTGTAACGTTCAGATAACAGTCGCCGATTCAACGGGCAGGGATTCCCCGCTGAACAGGGCGTTCCGACAGAGATGGCAGGTCACGCGTCGAAAACGTGAGGGGGTGTGTGATGGGGATGTCCTTGGGGATGTCCACCGGTGCGTCCGGTGTGGGTTCCGCCCTCGTCACCACGGCCTCGAACGGTTCGCAGAACGTCGAGTTCCGTTACCTGTCCGCCGATCAGGCGCACACCGACCTCGGTGACCTGGTCCGCTCGTCGATCTCGCTGATGACCACCCAGGTCCCTGCCGACCCCACCACTCCCGACGCGTTCGCCGTCGCGTACCGCACGGCGGAACAGGCGCATTCGATCCGCAGCGCCGTCAGCAGGCAGCGGCACCGCGTGCATCTCGTGCCCGAGACCGCCGCCACGCTCACCTACCTGCGGCACACCGGCGAGGTCGCCCAGCATGCCACGGTCGCGATCGTCGACTTCGGCGAGTCCGGACTGTCCGTCGCCGTCGTCGATCAGGTCGACGGCACCGTCCTGCACACCGATCGCACGAGCCGTGTGAGCGGCACCGGAATCGACGACCTCGTCTTCCACCACGTCGTCGGCAGCCTCTCGACCCCGCATCCCCTGCGGCACCTGGACCGCGACCTGCTCTCGGCGCGGTGCCGCGTCGCCAAAGAGCAGTTGTCCTCGGAGCCGAACGCACACGTCGACATCGACCTGCAGGGCATCCGCCCGATCGAGATCAGCCGCACCAGGTTCGACGAGATCGCCGCACCCACTGTCCGGGTCGCGGTGGAGTTCATCCGCGCCACCGTCGCCGACTCCCCACGTCAACCGGATGCCTTTGCCCTCGTCGGCGGTGGCGCGAACATTCCCGCGATCACTTCCGCCGTCGCCGACGCGTTCGCCGCACGGGTCGTCGTGATGCCCGAACCCGACACGGCGACCGCGAAAGGTGCGGCGTTGCTCGCCGTCTCCTCGGCCATCCGCGACTACCCGGCCACCGAGTCGAACCGCCCCGGTTCGGCTGCCAAGGTGTCGGGGGCACTCGTCGGCGCCCTCGTGGTCGGAGGTCTCGTTCTCGGTTACGGCGTCAAGGAACTCGCGCCCGCGCCGGATCCCAATGTCTCCCCCGCGGGGACCGACATGTTCCAGACCACCGAGCAGGTCACGACAACGACAACGGACGAACCTCCCGCCACGCGGATTCCGTCGTATGATCCGACGCCGACGTCGGAGTTCTACCCGAATCAGGTTGCGCCGCCCACGTCCGAACCGCAAACGGACCGGACCTCCGAGCAGACGCCCGATTCGACGAGCGAGACCACGACACCGCGCACCACCACCCCGGTGCCGACACCCACGGCACCGCCGCGTCCGACGCTGCCGGGAACGAACCCGCCGCAGCCCTCGTGGCCGCACATCGAATGGCCCGCGATTCCGCCGCTGTGGCCGCAGGTTCCGGGGGAATCCACGCCGAACGAACCGAGCCCCGTCGCGCCCGCACCCGACGTTCCCGAGGTGGCACCGCCGCCTGCGGAGACGCCCGCCGCTCCCGCGGAACCCAGTACCCCCGCGGCACCCGAGGGACTCTTCCCGATGGTCCCGGCGCCGGGCACGGTCGCTCCGAGTCCCGATGCGTCGCAACCGAGTGGTGCTCAGCCCGGTGAGGCGCTCACTCCCCCGGCCACGCAGACCGTCACGATTCCGGTCAGCTGAACACCTGACTGGTCGCCACCGACAGTCCGGGGTCGCTGGCCACGGTCAGCAGGGACGGCGCGGCGCCGCCGGCGATCAGATGCGCGCCGAGCGAGGCGATCATCACTCCGTTGTCGGTGCACAGGCGCGGTTTCGGTACCCGCAGGGTCAGTCCGGCGTCGGCGCAACGTTCCTCGGCGAGTGCGCGGATGCGGGAGTTGGCCGTGGCGCCGCCACCGAGAACCAGCGTGTCCACGCCGACGTCGCGGGCTGCCCGCACCGCTTTCATCGTCAGCACGTCCGCCACGGCCTCCTGGAAGCTCGCGGCGATATCCGGCACCGAGCACACCTCCCCTGCCCGCTCCTTGGACTCCACGTACCGTGCGACAGCCGTTTTCAGCCCGGAGAACGAGAAGTCGTGCCGGGCGTCCCGGGGCCCGGTCATACCGCGCGGGAAGGGGATGGCGTCGCGGTCGCCGTCCTGCGCCGCGGCGTCGAGAGCGGGGCCACCGGGGAATCCGAGGCCGAGGAGGCGGGCCACCTTGTCGAAGGCTTCGCCGGCGGCGTCGTCCACGGTGGTGCCGAGTTCGACGATGGGCTTCGCAAGATCCTCGACGTGCAGGAGGTGGGTGTGCCCACCGGACACGAGCAGTGCCACGCACGGCGGCATCGGTCCGTGTTCGAGGGTGTCGACCGAGACGTGACCGCCGAGGTGGTTCACCGCGTAGAACGGGACGTCCCACGCCGCCGCATAGGCTTTCGCGGCCGCGACACCGACGAGCAGGGCACCGGCCAGACCGGGTCCGATGGTGACGGCGAGAGCGTCCGGCTTGGCGATCCCGGCGGCGGCGAGGGCCCGCCGCATCGTCGGGACGATCGCCTCGAGGTGCGCACGGGACGCGACCTCCGGCACCACCCCGCCGTACCGTGCGTGCTCTTCGACGCTGGATGCGACCTCGTCCGCGAGGAGTTCGCACGTTCCGTCACCGTTCCACCGGACGATGCCGACTCCGGTCTCGTCACAAGAGCTTTCGATCCCCATGACGATCATTGCACCGGCTCCTCACCCGATCCGGGGCGACGCATCGTGAAGGCGTCCGCACCGCTCGGTTGGTAGTACTTCTTACGGGTTCCCACGATCTCGAATCCTTCACGTCGGTAGAGGGCGACCGCCGCGTCGTTGTCGGTGCGCACTTCGAGAAACACCGGGCCACCCCGGGTGTCGGCCACTCGGAGGAGCTCGTCGAGGAGGGCGCCGCCGATCCCCCGGCGCTGACACGCCGGATCCGTTCCGATCGTGTGTATCTCGGATTCGGGATGTGAACCGTCACCCAGCAGGGCGATTCCGGCGTACCCGACGACGTGGCCGGTGTCGTCCCGCGCCACGGTGTAGTGCACGTGCGGGGCGGCCAGTTCCGCCCTGAATGCGCGTGCGCTCCAGGGTCCGTCACCGGCGAAGAGGAGTGTCTCGAGCTCCGCGCACCGTTCGGCGTCGGCGGCCGCCATCGGTTCGATGCGGAAAGTCATTTCTTCCGGTCCGCCAGTTCGACCGCGTCCGGGCGCCGCAGGTAGAGCGGTACGAGCGCCGCCGGGGCCGCATCACTGAACAGGGCCTCCGCGGCCACCGCGACCAGTCCTGCGGGCGATGGTGTTTCCACGGGCTCGACAGGGAGATCGAAGAAGTCGACGTGTGACGGCGATCCCGCCACCACCTCGGACGGCATCGGCTCGAGTTCGCGCGGCTTCACCACCGCGGGACCTTCTACCCGCACCCCTGCCGAATAGCGCGCCCAGTACACCTCACGCCGCCGTGCATCCGTGACGACGAGCAGATTCCGGTCGCCGTCCACCTGCGCGGCGATGGCGTCGAGGCTGCACACGCCGTGGGCCGGAATGCCGAGGGCGTCGGCGAACGCGGCGGCGGTGGCCATCCCCACGCGCAGTCCGGTGAACGGCCCGGGTCCGGCGCCGACCACCACTGCGTCGAGGTCCGCGGCGACGTGCCCCGACTCGGTGAGGCATTCGAGGATGTGCGGGGTGAGCACTTCCGCGTGGGCGCGCGGGTTGACCGTCACGCGCACCGCGAGGGTGTGCACCGCCTCCACCGATGCGGAATCGGCCGAAACCCGGACGACTCCGGCGGTCACGGCAGGCGTGGACGTGTCGATGGCGAGAACAAGCACGGTAACTGAGGGTACTCGCACGTCAGAACCGCTCCCGACACCCGACCCCGTCAGGAAATCCACTCCCAGTGGGCGGTGCGGACGTCCGTCTCCGGTTCGCGGCGCAGGCGTACCCGCAGATGACGATCGGCCAGCTGCTCCGCGATGCCCTCGCCCCATTCGACGACGACAACCGCTGCAGTCAGGTCGGTGTCGAGGTCGAGCGCGTCGAGTTCGTCCAGCGCGTGGGGGCCGCTTCCACCCAGTCGGTACGCGTCCACGTGCACCATCCCGACCGGGGTGCCCCCGCCGGGCCGCGTGCCCGCCCGGTGCTCCCGCGCGATCACGAATGTGGGCGAAGTCACCCGCCCCTGCACGCCGAGCCCGGCTCCGATCCCCTTCGTCAGTGCGGTCTTCCCCGCACCGAGGGGTCCGTCGAGGACCACGAGATCCCCGGCGACGAGGCCCCGGGCGAGATCTCGGCCGAACTGCTCGGTGTCCTCCGCCGTCGGCAACACCACGGTCCCGCTCACGGGCAACACTCCCTCTTCAGCCGACATCGGACTGCTCACGCGACTCGTACGTCGCCAGGCCACGATGCAGGACCCGGTCGACGGCGTCCGACACCACGGACGGGAATTCGAGCTGCACCAGATGGCCGGCACCGCGCACCCGTACCAGTTCGGACTCCGGAAGGTCCGCTGCCAGTTTCCGTGAGCTGCCGAACGGGATGATCATGTCGCTGTCGCCGCACACCACGACGGATGGGGTGCGCTCGATCGCCTCGAGTGACGCGGACTCGTCGTGCAATTCGAGTGTGCGCAGAAAGTTCACGATGGTCACCACCGACGTCCGGTCCAGCATGGAGTCGGAGAACTTGTGCAGCCGCGGACTCACGTCCGTGCCGTACGACGCCGCCCGAAGAATCGGGGTGATCAGCACGCGGGCCGCGCCGCGAGCGTGCTGGACGAGTTCGGGTGAGGTCCGGACTGCCATCCGGAAGCCGTCGATGACCGGGTTCTGCAGGTTCCGCGTCAATCCGGTCTCGCTGAGACCGGCGGCGGCCGTGGCCACCAGGCCCACACCGACCACCCGCGACGCCACCAGTTCGGGCCGCTGCCCGGCGAAGGCCAGGACCGTCATTCCGCCCATCGAATGCCCCACGAGCACAACCGGTCCGGTGGGGGCCTTCGCCTCGATCACGGTCGCGAGATCGGCGCCCAGTTGAGCGATGGTGCAGGTCGCCGTGGACGGCACACCCGAATCGCCGTGCCCTCGTTGGTCGTAGAACACCATCCGCACGTCGTCGCCCCACCGCTCGGCGAGCTGGCGGCGCTGGAAATGCCACGACGTCATGTCCAGGCAGTAGCCGTGCACGAACACCGCCGTCACCGGCGCGTCCTCGGGGCCGACCTCGCGGACCGCGAGCGCGACGCCGTCCTCGGTGACCACGACGCTGCGCCGGTCCCGCGACATCAGCGTGAAGTCCTCGTCACCGTAGATCTCGCGGCCCGGCCGGGTCGCGCTGCGTAGCGCGTTGACACCGGCGACCGAACCGAGCGCCAGCGCGCTCAGCAGGCCGCCGACGAGCCCCAGACGCTTCGACAACCCCATGATCTAGGTGCCCGTCCCGCCGACGTAACTGCGCACCGTCCGGCCGCGTACCCCTGTCACCACCTCGTAGTGAATGGTGTCGAGTTCATCGGCCCACGCTTGCGCGTTGGGCTCGCCGAGGTCTCCGTTGCCGAAGAACACGGCGGTGTCCCCCTCCCGGACTCCGCCGCCGTCCGGTCCGAGATCGACGACCACCTGGTCCATGCAGACGCGTCCGATGCCCGGCCGTCGCTGCGCGCCCAGCTGGACCTCGAAACGGCCGCTGAGCGAGCGCGGCAGCCCGTCGGCGTAGCCGAACGGCAGCAGCGCCACCGTCGTATCCCGTGGGGCCACCCACTGGTGCCCGTAGGACACGCCTTCACCTGCCGCTACCTTCTTCACCAGAGCCACCCTCGATCGCAGTGTCATCGCCGGGCGCAACCCGAACTGACCGAGTTCGGGTACGGGCGACAACCCATATATCGCGATTCCCGGGCGAACCATGTCAAACCGCAGGTCGGGACGGGTCAGGGTGGCCGCGGAATTGGACAGGTGCACCACTTCGGGGACCAGGCCCTGCCGCTTGGCATCCGCGATCGCGCTGACCAGTCGATCGCGCTGGGAATCGATCCAGGCGTGATGCGGCTCGTCGGCGTGGGCGAGATGCGAGAAGATGCCGCGCAGCCGCACCGAGCCCTCGGCCTGTGCGCGCGCCAGATCGACGAGGACCTGCGCCAGCTCGTCGGGTGCCACCCCGTTGCGGTTCAGTCCGGTGTCGACCTTGATCGTGACGATCGCCGTGGTGCCGACGCTCCGGGCGGCAGCGACCACCGCGGCGAGGTGACGGGGCGAGGAGACGCCGAGTTCGACACCGGCCGCGATCGCGGGGGCGAAGTCGGCGTCGACGGTGTGCAGCCAGGCGAGGACGGGGGCGTCGATGCCCGCGCGGCGCAGAGTCAGCGCCTCCGACACCGTCGTCACGCCCAGTTCCGACGCTCCGGCGGCCAGCGCCGCGCGTGCCACGGGTACGGCGCCGTGGTTGTAGCCGTCCGCCTTCACGACGGCCATCATCGCCGCGTCCCGGGCGCTGTCGCGCAGGATGCGGACGTTGTGCGCAATCGCGTCCAGATCGACGACGGCCTCGGCCTGCGGTGCCGGCGCCTCCGAGGGCGCTGCGGGTTCGCGGTGTCCGTGGTCGTCGGCCGGTACTGCTTCAGCAAGCGTCATATGCTCGATCCTGCCATTCACGAGGAGGCCGGCATTTCTTCGGGTGACACCCCCGCACGGAGAACTCTGATCGACTCCCGGAGGTGCGCGAGCAGCGTCCCGGCGGAGATCGGTGCTGTTCCGCGGCCTGCGGAGAGGTCCGCGCCACCGCCTCGGGCAGCCAGGTTCGCGGCCAGCGAGTGCGCTCGCGCACCCACCGCCGCGGCCCGGGCCGGGCCGATACCCGCGGCCATGAGTGAGCCGATGATCCCGGCGAGCACGTCCCCGGCCCCCGCGGTGGCGGACCACGACCCGCCCGCCTCGTTGACGTAGATCCGGCCACCGGGTTCCGCGATCACCGTGGCCCGCCCCTTGAGCAGCAGGTGAACGTTCCAGTCGGCAGCGAGAGCGCGTGCCGACGCCACCCGGTCCGGACCCGGATCCGTCCCCGTCAGCCGGGCGAACTCCCCGGCGTGGGGGGTCAGTAGTGTCGCTGCGGTCCTCGACCGCACCAGGTCCGGGTCCTCGGCGAGCAGGGTCAGACCGTCCGCGTCGACCAGCACGGGCACGTCGGAGTCGAGCACCGTCCGCAGCGTGCGACGGGCGGCGTCGTCGGTGCCCATGCCCGGCCCGACCACCCACGACTGGACGCGTCCCGCCTTGGCGAGATCGGTGGTCGCGATCACCTCCGGCGCGTGCGCGAGCACCTCGTGGGTGCACGGTCCGGCGTAGCGGACGAGCCCCGACGTGGCCGTGACCGCGGCGCCCGTGCACAGCACACCGGCACCCGGGTAACCGTCGCTGCCTGCGACAACCCCCACCACGCCCTGCGAGTACTTGTCGTCGTCCGCCCCCGGCACCGGCCACGCAGCACCGACGTCGGCGGCGTCGAGGGCGGTGATCCCCGGGTCGCCGAGCGACAGTCCGATGTCCACGAGCTCGACCCGGCCGCAGTGCGCCGCACCGAGCGCGTGGACCGGTTTGAGGGCGCCGAATGCGACGGTGACGGCGGCGCGCACGGCGGGGCCGTCGACCGCTCCCGTGTCCGGGTCCACACCGCTCGGCAGGTCGGCCGACACGATCGGAGCCTCGATCCGGTCGACCAGCGCGGCAGCATCGGGCCGCAGCGACCCCCTGCCGGAGATTCCGACGATCCCGTCGATCACCAGATCGGGCATGCCCAGCTCGTCGGACGGGGCGGCCACTCGGCCGCCGGCCGCAGTGAACGCCGCCAGCCCCGCCTCGTGCGCCTTCTCCGGTTTCAGCAGGACCGCGGTGGCCGCAACACCACGCCCCCGCAGCATCGACGCCGCCCACAACGCGTCCCCGCCGTTGTCACCGGACCCCACCAGCACCGTGATCGTTCGACCCGCGACGCCCCCGGTCCGCGCTCGCAGCTCCGCCGCCACCACCGTGGCGAGCCCATGCGCTGCGCGTCGCATCAGCGCGCCGTCGGGAAGAGAAGCCAGCAACGGCGCCTCTGCGGCTCGAACCTCGTCAGCGGTGTAGTAGCCCCGCATGGGAACTCCTCGTCGAGAAGGGTCGGTACCGGGTCAGACTACGCTCGACGTCATGCGTGGACGTGGAAGCTCGTGGATCGCCGGAGTGGCTCTCGCCGCAAGCATTTCGATGGCGGGCGTCGTGTCCGGGTGCGGTTCGCCCGACAGCACGGCGCCCGAGGCGCCGACCGGACCCGTCGTGCAGGTCGCGAACATGGCGTATGCGCCCGCGACACTCACCGTCAAGGCGGGCGACACCGTCACCTGGAATTTCGACGACCGGGGTGTCACCCACGACGTGGTGGGTGTCGGCGCCGCGAAAAGTGTGCTGCGAAGCCGTCTGATGCAGACCGGCACGTTCACGTACACGTTCACCGAACCGGGGACCTACGAATACACGTGTTCGCTGCACCCCGAGATGACGGGCACCGTCGTCGTCACCCCGTAGGGCGCAGCCGGCCCGGCCACGCCCCTACGGTGGTTGTTATTCGACGGTGACGGACTTCGCGAGGTTACGCGGCTTGTCGACGTCGTAGCCGCGCGTCTGCGCGACCTCCGCCGCGAACACCTGCAACGGCACCGTCGACAGCAGCGGCTGCAGGAGCGTCGGCGCCGCCGGGATCTCGATCAGGTGATCGGCGAACGGGCGCACGGCCTCGTCGCCCTCCTCCGCGATCACCACGGTCCGCGCACCGCGGGCCTGGATCTCCCGGATGTTGCTCAGCAGCTTCGAGTGCAGCACCGCGCGCCCCTTCGGCGACGGCATCACGATGATCACCGGCAACCCGTCCTCGATCAACGCGATCGGCCCGTGCTTGAGCTCGCCGGCCGCGAAGCCCTCGGCGTGCATGTACGCCAGCTCCTTGAGCTTGAGCGCACCCTCGAGCGCCACGGGGTAGCCCACGTGGCGGCCCAGGAACAGCACCGTCGACGACGACGCCAGCTCCCGCGCCAGCGCCCGCACCGGCTCGACCGTCTCGAGTACCCGGCTCACCAGGTCGGGCATCGCCTCGAGATCGGCGTACTCGCGTGCGACCTCGTCCGGGTACTTGGTGCCGCGGGCCTGGGCGAGGGCCAGACCGACCAGGTAGTTCGCCGTGACCTGCGCGAGGAACGCCTTGGTCGACGCGACACCGATCTCCGGACCTGCCCGGGTGTAAAGGACGGCGTCCGCCTCTCGCGGAATCTGGGCGCCGTTCGTGTTGCACACCGCCAGCACCCGCGCCTTCTGGTCCTTGGCGTGGCGCACGGCCTCGAGGGTGTCGGCCGTCTCACCGGACTGCGAGATGGCCACGACCAGCGTCGACCGGTCCAGGACCGGGTCGCGGTAGCGGAACTCGCTGGCGAGCTCGACCTCGACGGGCAGCCGAGTCCAGTGCTCGATGGCGTACTTCGCGAGCAGCCCCGAGTGGTAGGCGCTGCCGCAGGCGACGACGAAGACCTTGTCGACGTCGCGCAGTTCCTGATCCGACAGTCGCTGCTCGTCGAGAACGATCTTCCCGTCCTGGAAATGCCCCAGGAGAGTGTCCGCGACCGCGGCCGGCTGCTCCTCGATCTCCTTGAGCATGAAGTAGTCGTGGCCGCCCTTCTCGGCGGCCGCGAGGTCCCAGTCGATGCGGAACGGGCGGCCCTGCGCCTCGGATCCGTCGAAGTTCAGAATCGAGTACCCGTCCGCGGTGATCACCACCACCTGGTCCTGCCCCAGCTCGACCGCATCACGGGTGTGCTCGATGAACGCCGCGACATCGGACCCGAGGAACGTCTCTCCCTCGCCGACACCGATGACGAGGGGCGTCGAGCGACGCGCCGCGACGATGGTGTCCGGGTGGTCCGAATGCGTGAAGACGAGCGTGAATGCGCCCTCGAGCCTGCGCAGCACGCTCAGCGCACTCGCGACGAAGTCACCGGCCGTCTCGCCCGAGGCGTAGGCCCGCGCGACGAGGTGCACCGCGACCTCGGTGTCGGTGTCGCTGGCGAAGTCGACTCCGTCGTGCTCGAGTTCTGCCCGCAGCGGGGCGAAGTTCTCGATGATGCCGTTGTGCACGACGGCAACCGTGTTACCCGCATCACGGTGCGGGTGCGCGTTGCGGTCGGTCGGCCTGCCGTGCGTGGCCCACCGCGTGTGACCGATCCCGGTGCTCCCGGTGAAGTGCTCGGCCCCGACCTCGTCGAGTTCGGCCTCGAGATTCGCGAGACGACCCGCCTTCCGCTCGACCGCCATGCCGCCGTGGCCGTCGAGCACGGCGATACCGGCGGAGTCGTATCCGCGGTATTCCATTCGCCGCAAGGCCTCCACCACAACAGTCAGAGCCTGCCGGTGGCCGACGTATCCCACGATTCCGCACATGGTTCATCAGGGTACTTGGACCGGGCGACGCGGCGAAGTCGGAGTGTGGGCCGCATCGGCTCTCTCGCCGGCCCGCGAATCGGATAACGTTCTCCCCGTGGCGCCGAAACCGAAGACCCTGGCCCGTGAACTGTCCAAGCGAGGACCGCACCGCGTGCTGCGGGGTGACCTCGCACTCGCCGGACAGCCGGGCGTCGTATACACGCCCGAATCAGGCTTCAACCTGCCCGCCGTCGCGTTCGCGCACAGTTGGATGGCAGGTGCCGACCACTACCGGAAGACGCTCGAGCATCTGGCGTCGTGGGGAATCGTCGTGGCCGCTCCCAACAGTGAACGCGGTCCCGTGCCTTCCCACCTGGGCCTCGCCACCGACCTGCGGGCCACCCTCGACATCTGTGTGGGTGTGCGTCTCGGTCCCGGCCAGATCAGCGTGCAGCCCGATCGCGTCGCGTTCGCAGGACACGGGATGGGTGCGGGTGTGGCGGTGCTCGCCGCCGCGCAACGGGACGTATCGGCGGTCGCCGCCTTGTTCCCGGCACCGACCGCGCCGAAGGCCGAGAAGTATGCGTCCAAGATCACAGCGCCGGGGCTCGTCGTCGCCGGTGCCGACATCGACACCATGAACAGCAACGCCAAGGCGCTGGCCGAGGCGTGGGGCGGGGAACACGTCCTGCGCGCCGTCAACGGCGCCAAGGAGTCCGGGCTCACCGAGGGACGCCGCCTCCTGGGTGCACTCGGCATCGGCGGTTCCGAGCGGAAGACCCAGCAGATCACACGCGCGCTGCTCACCGGCTTCCTGCTCTATCACCTCACCGAGGACAAGAAGTACGAGGTGTTCGCGAAGGCGGACGCCGAACTTCCCCACACCACGCTCGTCGATCCGCACGAGGAGCACACCGACGCCGGCTTCGAGGGTGTGCTCCCGCACATCTGAGTTCTCCGGTCACACCAGCCAGCTGCGCGGACGATAGAACTCGTCGTCGTCGAGTGTTTCCGGTGGCGCAGCCGCGGGTGATGCCGCTGCAGGCTCGGTCCGGCTGCGGCCGGACCGGTTCGCCGCGGCTTCCTCGTCTCGGGCTCTGCGCTCGTCGATCCGTTCCCGGAACATTTCGAGGTCGGCCCGCATCTGTGCCCGTTGCGCACGCAACTGTGCGGCTCGGTGGCTCACAGCGGCCCGGCCTCGGCCAACTCGGCGCCGCTGTCGAATCCGCCCACGGGACCTGTCGCCAGTTCGGGCGCGGATCGCGGTTCGCCCAGTGGCGGGGCCTCGGCGGGCGTCTCGGGAGCCGGCTGCTGCTGCACTGACACCACCTGTGGTTGCGGGTCGGCTGCGGCGTCTCCGGCCGGCGCAAGGGCCGGTGTGTTCTCGTTGTCCGGCACGGCGTCCACGGCCGGTCGGCCGGGCGCCGGATGTTCTTCGGATGTCGCATCCGGGGCGGCCTCGGCATCATCGCTGACCTGTGATTCCGGGGTCGGCGAGGCGGGTGCGCAGTCGGCATCTGCAGAGTCTCCTTCGCCCGCACCGGTTTCCGCTGTGATCTGCGGCAGACCATTCGGCCCGATCTCGACTCCGAACCTGGCCGTCCCGCCCTGTCCGTCGTTCAGCTCGAGATGAATTCCCTGACCGTCCGCATCGACGGCGAGGGTCCACGACCGTCCGTCGAGGTTCAGTTCGAGGCTCTTGTCGTGTGGGACGCCGTCGGCCGGCTCGCCGCCGTCCTCCCGCGGATCGGCGTGTCCGTCGCCGAGGTCCTCGGTGTTCCGTTCTTCGTCGTCCCTGTGGGTGAGGGCCGAGACGGTGTCCTCGATCAACGGGCGAAGGATCGAACCGAGATCCGCCAGACCTCCCGCGAGACCTTGACGTACCAGATCACCCGGACCGGGAATACTCCCGAGGCCCGGGGCAGTAACCATCGGAGGCACGGCGGCCATCGGCGGCACGGCGGCCATCGGCGGCACGGCGGCCATCGGCGGCGCAGCGGTCATCGGAGGCGCCTCAGCCATCGGCGGTGGCGCGGTTGTCAGTGGCGCAGCGGCCATCGGTGGCGCGGTTGTCGGTGGTGCGGTTGGCGGTGGTGCGGCGGCCGTCGGAATGGTTGCCGCGGCTCCACCACTGGATCGAGGCGGGACATACGCCGGTCCGTTCGTCGCGGGTGAGGTGGCGGGCGGCGCCGTCGGCGCAGCGGGTGCGGGAGCGGGCGCAGCGGCGGGGACGGTGTCGGCGTCGTGCACCTCGGGCGCCCTCGGCGCGGGTGCCGGATCGGGAGTGTCCTCGGGACGAAAACCGGGCTGCACCTCGATCGACCGCGCCTCGGCGACGACGGCGTCATAGGCGGCGTGCACCGCTTCGGCGCAGTCTGCACACGCGGCGGTGAACTCCTGTTGCTTCTCCTCGTACACGTGCCGGAAGTTCGCGTCGAGCCAGTCCTTGGTGATTCCGGCGGCCCGCCGCACCACGTCGTCCCGGTCGAGTCGGCGGAGCGCACCGCCGCCCCCGTCCTTGTACAGGCCGTTGACGTGCCGGTAGTCGTCGTCGGCGAGTTCGGGGAACCAGTACGACGCATCTTCCATGCAGTCCTTCGCGGCGGAGTTGTCGCCGTCCTTGCCCTCGGCGTAGATCCGCGCGAGAACGTCGATCTGGGCCGCGCTGTACCCGCCCACTGTCGGCTGATGCAGAGACACCACCTTGTACGCCTTGTTCGTCACCGCGGCGCTCAGCGTGAGGTTCGCCTCGAACAGCACCTCGGCGAGATCGTGGAGCCGACCGATGGTGGCGTCCGCCTGGACGTTCTGTCGGTCGGCGGCGTCGATCGCTGCCGCGGCGGCGACTCCGCTCCACCCGGTTCGCACTGCGGCGACGCATCTCTCGTTCTCGTCGAGTTCGGTGCGGGCCGTGTCGAGGCTGCGCCCGAGGGTGTCGACGTCGTGGGCGAGTGTGTGCAGGCGCATCCCCCGTTCCGCGTCGAACCTCGCGTAGTAGTCGGCGAGTTCGCGGGATTCGTACCCCAGTCGTGTCGCGGCGGGGAGGAACAACTCGAAGAATTCGAGGCCCCGCGCGCCGAGATCGAGCATGTCGTCGGGAACGTTGAGGGCATTCGGGCGAAGGTGCTCCCCCAGCGCGATCCGGGATGCGTTCGCGGTCTGGCAGTCGCTGCCCTGCTCCAGCAATGCGGCGTACCGCTGGTCAGCGGAGGGAGTCCGGTCACGCTTGTCGAGCACGTACTCGTCGAAGTACGGCTGCCAGGATGACTCGTCCTCCTCGCGGGAGGCCGCCCAGGACTGGAGGAGTTGCTCCTTGTAGTCGCGGCTCAGGTTCGGGTCGTCGATCAGCGCTCTCGGATCCGCGGTCACCACTGCACCCCGTTCACGTCGGCGGTGACGTTCGCGTCCGTTCCCGAGTAACGCGCCGCGGCGGCCCGGAACGCGTGCCCGAACGATTCCACGTCCGCGGCCCACTGCCCGAGCGCGACCCCTACGACGCCGAGGGCGTCACGCACCGCGTCACCCTTCGCGGCGTAGTCCCGGCCCGCGTGTATTCCACTGAATTCCAGCCGGGCAGTCTCGGCGGCCTGCTGTCTCAGGAC
The DNA here is from genome assembly GCF_058628105.1 of Rhodococcus sp. G6(2025). NCBI lineage: Bacteria > Bacillati > Actinomycetota > Actinomycetes > Mycobacteriales > Nocardiaceae > Rhodococcus > Rhodococcus sp. G6(2025). Next base: position 2,843,915 of record NZ_CP179750.1, on the reverse strand, counting down.
CTCCGCCGACCGCAGCAGTCTCGTACCCGCGTCAGTCACCACCGCGACGTCCACCTCGAGCCCATCGCTCATTGCCCCACCCTCTCTTCGCGACCTACTGCATTAGACGCGACAGCGCACCGATCGGTTCCCCCGGCCGATCGGTGCATTGTGTCCGCTCACACGGAGGCGACGGTGCCCGCCAGTTCGTCGGCGAGTTTCCGGGCTACTTCGATGTCCGACGCCTCGACCATCACGCGGACGAGTTGTTCGGTTCCCGACGGCCGCAGCAGCACCCGGCCGTTGTCGCCCAGGCTGCGCTCGGCGGCCACGACCGCGTCCAGCACGACCGGGGACGCGGCGACGGCGCGCTTGTCGGCGACCCTCACGTTGACCAGAACCTGCGGGAGCGTCGTCATCGCCGACGCCAGATCTGCGATCGCTTGTCCGGTCTCCGCCATCCGGCCCATCAGACGCAGTCCTGTCAGCACTCCGTCGCCGGTGGTGCCGAAGGCGGGGAACACGACGTGTCCGGACTGTTCGCCGCCCAGGCTGAAGCCACCGGACCGGAGTCCTTCGAGGACGTAGCGATCACCGACGGCAGTGGTGACCAGTGTGATCCCGGCCTCCCGCATCGCGATGTGCAAACCGAGATTGCTCATGACCGTCGCGACGAGGGTGTTGTCCACCAGTTCACCCGCGTCGCGCATGCCGAGGGCGAGCACGGTCATGATGGCGTCGCCGTCGATGAGGGAACCGGCGGCATCGACGGCGAGGCACCGATCCGCATCCCCGTCGTGCGCCAGCCCCAGATCGGCGCTGTGCTCGACGACCGCCTTCTGCAGGCTTTCGAGGTGCGTCGACCCGCAGTTCTCGTTGATGTTGAGTCCGTCGGGTTCGGCGTTGATCGCGACGACGGTGGCGCCTGCGGCCCGGTAGGCGGCGGGAGCGACGCCCGATGCCGCGCCGTGCGCACAGTCCACCACGACGGTCAGCCCGTCGAGGCTGTTCGGGAGTGCGGTGGCCAGGTGCTGCAGATACCGTTCCGCGGCGTCCGGCACCGTGCGAACACGTCCGATCCCCGCACCGGTCGGCGCCCGCCGTGTCGTGGTTCCGGCGGCGACGGACTCGATCCGGTCTTCCACCTCGTCGTCGAGTTTGTGTCCGCCGGCCGCGAAGATCTTGATGCCGTTGTCGGGCATGGGATTGTGCGAGGCGGAGATCATGACACCGAGAGCTGCGTCCAGCTCCGCGGTCAGGTAGGCCACCGCGGGTGTCGGCAGCACCCCGACGTTCAGAACGTCGACACCCGCCGACGTCAGGCCCGCGACGACCGCCGCCTCGAGCATTTCACCGCTGGCTCTCGGGTCACGGCCGACCACAGCCGTCTTGCGTCCCCCCGACCCCGGCGACGCCAGCACCGTCGCGGCGGCGGAGGCCACCTGCAACGCCAACTCGGCGGTCAGCTCGGTATTCGCGAGACCACGAACCCCATCCGTCCCGAACAATCGACCCATAGACCAGACCCCTCGCAATTAGGAAAACCCACTACATCTCGGATAAAGCACGAGAGCAGGCGTCCGGTAACGATGGACGCCTGCTCTCGGGAAGAACAGGTGCCGAAGCCGACCCCGCAGGGCGGCTTCGGCGACACATCAGCGCTTCGAGTACTGAGATGCCTTGCGGGCCTTCTTCAGGCCGTACTTCTTGCGCTCGACGGCGCGGGCGTCACGCGTGAGGAAGCCGGCGCTCTTGAGAGCCGGACGGTCCTCGGGGGTGACCTCGATGAGCGCGCGGGCGATGGCGAGACGCAGTGCGCCGGCCTGTCCGGACGGTCCGCCACCGTGCAGCAGCGCCACGATGTCGAAGGACTCGGCACGCTCGACCGTGACCAGCGGAGCCTTGATCAGCTGCTGGTGCACCTTGTTCGGGAAGTAGTCCTCGATGGTGCGGCCGTTGAGCTTGAAGTCGCCCGAACCGGGGGTCAGACGGACGCGGACAACCGCTTCCTTACGACGACCGACGGTCTGGATGGGGCGATCGATCACGATCGGGGCCTGCGGCGCAGCAGCGGCCTCGATGTCCTCGGCGACCTCGGGCTCCTCGACGGACACGTACTCGTCCGCCGCGACCTCGACAGCCTCGGTGATCTCTTCGGGGTTGGACACGTTCTGCTCCTCCGGCGCCGTCACTGGGCCACCTGCTTGATCTCGAATGGCACCGGCTGCTGCGCGGCGTGGGGGTGGTTCGGGCCCGCGTAGACCTTCAGCTTGCTGCTGATGGCGCGACCCAGCTTGTTCTTGGGGAGCATGCCGACGATGGCCTTCTCCACGAGGCGGTCGGGGTTCTTGTCGAGAACCTCACCGACGGAGCGGGACTTCAGACCACCGGGGTGTCCGGAGTGGTGGTAGAGGAACTTGCCCTCACGCTTGTTGCCGCTGATGGCAACCTTCTCGGCGTTGATGATGACGACGAAGTCGCCGCCGTCAACGTGCGGTGCAAAGGTGGGCTTGTGCTTGCCGCGCAGCAAGTTGGCTGCCTGGACGGCAAGGCGGCCGAGCACCACGTCAGTGGCGTCGATGACGTGCCACGTGCGGGTCACATCTCCGGCCTTCGGGGTGTACGTAGACACAGAACTTCCTCGTCTTGTTCAATCCGCTGCTGGCCATTGCGTATCGTCGAGCGATTCCCGGCGGCCAGTTGAGACCCGAGAACCGCCAGCCACTGCGACACGAGGACGCAGCGGCGCACGGCACGCCAACGGAGAACAATACCGGTCGGTGAGGCCCAGGGTCAAAACTCACTCGGCGAGCGCATCGGCGAGCTGTTCGACCGCCCACGTCAGCTCGTCCCGTTCGATCACCAGCGGCGGGGCGATGCGGATCGTTCCCTCGTGCGCGTCCTTCGCGAGGACCCTGCGTGCCAGAAGTCTTTCACAGATCGTTCGAGCGGACGGCATACCGTCGGCCAGCTGCACACCGGCCCACAGTCCGCGGCCACGCACCTCCGAGACGTGGTCGGGGGGCAGTTGCGCCAGCATGCTGTGCAGGTAGGCGCCCAGGTCACGGCTTCGCTGCTGATACTCGCCGGTCTCGAGCAGGTCCACGACGGCGCTCCCGACCGCGCAGGCGAGGGGGTTGCCCCCGAACGTGCTTCCATGTTGTCCGGGGCCGATCACCGCCATCACCGGCCAGTCGGCGATGACGGCGGAAACCGGCATCAGACCACCCCCGAGCGCCTTGCCCAGGACGTACACGTCGGGGGTCACGTTCTCGTGGTCGCACGCGAACGTGTCGCCGGTCCGCCCGAGCCCGCTCTGGATCTCGTCGGCGATCATCAGGATCCCGCGACGGGTGCAGATGTCCCGGACCGCCGCGAGGTAGCCGGGCGGTGGCACCAGCACTCCGGCCTCCCCCTGGATCGGTTCGAGGAGCACCGCCACGGTGTTCTCGGTGATCGCGGCCTCGAACGCGTCCGCGTTCCCGTATTCGACGGACGCGAAGCCCGGCGGGAACGGACCGAACCCGGTGTACGCGTCCGGATCGGACGAGAACCCGACGATCGAGATGGTGCGACCGTGGAAGTTCCCGGCGCACGTGATCACCTCGGCACGCCCCGGTGGCACTCCCTTGGCGTCGTAGCCCCATTTGCGGGCCAGTTTCAGCGCGGTCTCCACGGCTTCGGCGCCCGTGTTCATCGGCAGTACGGCTTCTTTCCGGCACAGCCGGCTCAGGTCCTCGCAGAAGGACGCGAACCGATCGTGCTGGAAGGCGCGGCTGGTCAGGGTGAGCCGGCCGAGTTGTTCGCGTGCCACCCGGACGAGAGTGGGGTGTGCGTGGCCGAAATTGAGCGCCGAGTATCCGGCGAGGACGTCCAGGTAGTCGACGCCGTCGATTCCCTTCACCCACGAGCCCGCGCCCGACTCGATCACGACCGGCAGCGGCGAGTAGTTGTGTGCGCTGTGCTCGTCGGCCCTGCTCAGCTGCTCACGCGTGGCATCCGACACGGAAACGACACCGTCCGACATTGCTGGTCACCCCTGATCTTCCACGACCCGGAGCCCGCGGAAGCCGCGGAGCTCCAACGTGCTGCACTTGATTCCGCCACCGGACTTGAGGAACTCCGAATAGTCGACCGGCACGGGCTCGTACCCGCGGGCGGACAACTGGCCGGCAAGGTGTGAAGCCTGGACGGGTAGCACCACATTGGCACCGTCGCTGACCAGGTTCAGTCCGAGCCAGTCGGTGTCCGTCTCGGCCGCGATCACCGCGTCGGGATACATCTGCTCGAGCAGAGCGCGACTGTCCGGCGAGAACGCCGCGGGCAGGTAGGCGATGGTCGAGTCGTCGAGCACACCCAGCGCGGTGTTGAGGTGGTAGTAGCGGGGATTCACCAGGTTCAACGTGATCACCGGGCGGCCGAGGTGCGCCGAGGCCTCGGCGTGCGACCGCGGGTCGGAGCGGAACCCGGTTCCGGCGAGGATCACGTCGCCGACGACGAGGAAGTCGCCCTCCCCCTCGTTGACGTACCGCGGCAGGGTGGGCCTGATCAGCCCGTTGTCCCGGAACCACCGGAACACGTGCTCAGCCTCGGCCCGCCGCTCGGCGGACCGGTAGCGGGCGCCGAGCGCCACCCCGTCGACGACGAGTCCGCTGTCGGTGACGAACACCATGTCCGGAAGTCCCTCGACCGGGTCGATGGTGAGGACCTCGTGCCCGAGTCGCCGGTAGGTGTCCGCGAGCGCCGACCACTGCGACATCGCACGCTCCCGGTCCACGGGTTCCTCGGGCCGCATCCAGTCGTTGATGGCATAGACGACGTCGAAATACGTGGGCGGGCACATCAGGTAACTCCGCGAGTGAGCATGCCGCGGGACGCAGGCGGCGTCACCCGGCACCTCCGCCGTCTCCTCGTACGGATTCTCGGACTCGATACCAGCAGTGGGCGCCATCTCCACTCCCCCTCGATCGGTGTCGGTGAAATCAGTATCCACCCACCAAAAGGCCTGATCAATGCGCTAGCGTTCCATCACATGGATGATTCGTTGCGTCTGGACGGGCTCGATCGGCGGATCGTTGCGCGGCTCGAGCGCAACGCACGGTCCAGCTTCGCCACCATCGGCGCCGAGGTCGGGCTCTCCGCACCCGCCGTGAAGCGTCGGGTCGATCGACTGGTCGAGTCCGGAGTGATCACCGGCTTCCATGCGGCGCTCGATCCGCGTGCTCTCGGCCACGGCGTCGAGGTCTTCGTCGAGTTGTATTGCAGCGGTCGCACCTCGGCTGTCGAGATCGCACGGATCGTGTCCCGTCACACCGAGGTTCAGGAGGCCTACACCGTCACCGGCGATGCCAACGCCCTCCTCCGCGTCCGCACCACCGACACGGCACACCTCGAACGCACGTTGGAGAATCTGCGGTCGGAGCCGGCCGTCCTTCAGACCAAGAGCAGCGTCGTCCTCAGCCGGCTGATACCACCTGCCGACTGACCCACTGCCGGAGACCACAGTGCCCCAGCAATCGTGGATTGCTGGGGCACGCGACGTGTCACGCGAAGATCAGAGCCACGCCGTGGCGTTCCGGTCTTCTGCAGTCTGCATGTCGACGGCGCCGTCCTGGACGACCTTCGAGATCGTCTGCAGAACCTGGAGCAGATCCTCGTGGGCGTTGTCCCACTTTGCCTGCACAGCTTGGTAGTTCTCCCGCGCACCGCTCTCCCACTGCGCCACGAGCCCGTTGACGTAGCCCCGGAGCTCGTCGTGCGTCTCGCGCAGCTTCGCTTCGTTCGACTTGATGTCGCTCGCCAGCGCCTGCAACTCGGCAAATCCGTACTTCAATGAAGACATTCGGTGCTCCCCTCGAGCGTGGTAATTGTTCTCGGCGCCGGCGTCAGATGTCGAGCGATCCCGAAGCTCCGGCCGCATGGATCGCATCCTGGTTGGCCTGCTCGGCGGCGTCGTATCCCTTGCCGTTCTCGCGGATCTTCACCGCAATCTCGTCCAGCGAGTCCTGCATACGGCGCGCAGCATCTCCGTACCGAGCCATCAGCTCCATGAACGCCGTCTGAGCCCCACCCTGCCAGGCCGAAGACGACTCCTCGCAGCGGCCCTTGAGACTGTTGATCGTGCCCTGCAGCTGGCTGTTCACCGTCTGCACGTGATTGGCCGCGACCTCCATCTGGCCGACATCGGTAACAACTCCCGCCATTGTGACTCCTTCTGTTCTCGGTGCGGCGGCCCCCTCTGGACTGCCCGCATTCACCCCTACACAAGATTGGACGCATCAGCCGCCCAATCGGTTCCACCGCGGTGGAAGATTCTTCGGCGAAAGGGACGGGGTCACCGAACGATCACCAGCGACCGCACGACCTCTTCGCACACGCTCTCGATCGACTCCCACTCCTCCGCCAGGAACTGACAGCCGACGCTCACCTGGAGGTCACGCTCGACGAGAACGTGCCAACGCACCACGGAACTCTCGTCGGGTAACTCGCTGTACGCGATGCCGGGTCGACCGCCGAACACGACGTCGCGCTCGAGTTCTCCGAACAGCTCGGGACGGCCGCGCTGCGCAATCTTCGCCGCGAGCGTCGCCGCAACCTCGTCGTATCCGGCTCCCTCTCGAACCGCGTTCTGCGTGATGATGATTCGCCGGTCGGCGCCGCCTGCAGGCACCAGCTCCACCCGGGCGCCGGAAGACGACGACGCGGTGGGAGTGCGCTCCTTCCATCCGCTCGGCAGTGTCACGCGAATTCCGCCCACCTCCAGTCCTGCCGCAGTGGCGGTAGTGGTGGTGGTCGGGGCGGACGCGCGACTGCGCGTCGTGGTCTGAGCCGCCGGTGTCGCACTCGCGTCGAGCGCGCGGACGGATTCGGTGCCGGTGTCGGGTTCGCGAAGAGTGAAGACGAGAACAGCTCCGACGACGACGGCCAGCACCGCGGCCACTGCGAAGAACGTCGGCCGCGTGCTCCGTCGGTCACCGCGCTCCGATCCCTGCAGTGCCGGTTCGAGCCAGTTCGCCTGCGGCACAGTCATCGCCGCCGGCTCGTCTGCAGCCTCGACCACGCTGGACGCGAGTGCGCGCGCGATCTCTTCACCGGTAACGATCCGGACGTCGGCATTCGGGGACGCGTGGGCGACCACGGCGTCACGCATCGATGTGCGCTCCTGCGACTCTCCGACGCCCGTCAGGAGTATTCCGTCGACCGGCCGATCACCGCGGGCTCGCGCACCGAGTTCCACGATCGCTGTCGCCCACTCGTCGATCCCCTCGTCGGCGCAGAGCGACGGGTCGTGCTCGCATTCGACGACCCGGTATCCGCCGACCTCGCCGACCACGTAACTGGCCGTTGCCCCCACGGTCCGGCCTTCGAGCACCATCCATCGGCCACCTGACACCGCAGCACCCTCGGCCGCCGCCACGGCAACGGGAACCAGCACCGTGTCGGCGGCAACGCGCGAGCCCGCGGCGGACAGCACGTTCCGCCTCGCGGAACCCCACTCCGTCGGGTGTGAAAGTACGGCCGTCGCGATCGGCACAACTTCCCCCGCACTATGGATCGCAGACCGGAACACCCCTGCCAGGGCGTCGGATACCGCGAGAACTCCGCCGTCGACGTCGACGTACTCGTCGTCGACGAACCAGAGCGGCGTCATCTCGTGAGCTGCCGTCGTCACGCCTCGAGCGCAGGACCACATGCCGGATTCAGTGAGATGAATCGCGACCGCCGACATCACAGCGGGGGCATCCACGCGAGCTGGATCAGGCCGGTACCCGCACGGTTGACCAGCGTTCCGCGCCCGGGAGGCATCGCACTCGGACGAACGGTGCCGATGAGATTGCCCTCCTCCCGGTTGCCACTCATCACGAGGCCAGTCGACTGCAGATCACGCAAACGCGCGATGACCGGCTCGTACATTGCGCGTGCCGCACCGCCGGAGCGGCGCGCGATGATCAGGTGGAAACCGATGTCACGGGCGTGCGGCAGGAATTCGACGATCGCGGCGACCGGGTTACCGCTCGAGGTCACGACGAGGTCGTAGTCGTCGATGACGACGAAGACTTCGGGTCCCGACCACCAGGATCGGTCGCGCTGCTGCTGGCGATTGAACCCGGGGCCCGGCATGCGCCCCTTCAGCAGGATCGCGAGGTCCCTCATGTTCGTCGTCAGCACGTCCTCGGACGGCGCATACGACGCCAGGTGCTCCGTCTCGACGACGCCGAGCATCGTGCGCCGGTAGTCGCCGACAATGATCTTCGCCTGTTTGCTCGTGTTCGACGCCATGATGCCCTCGCAGATGTTGCGCAGGAGCGTCGTCTTGCCGCATTCGGTGTCACCGAACACCAGGAAGTGGGGCTGCTCGGCGAAGTTCAGGAACGTGGGAGCCAACTCCGCCTCGTCGAGACCGATCGGTATCTGCAGACATGCCTGCGCCGGATCGAGGTAGGACGGCCACCCCCCGGCCGCATGGAGCACTTCGTCGCGGGCGATCTGTGCGGGCAGCATTCGCACCGCCGGGGCGGGCCGGCCGTGTGTCGCGGCGGCGATGGACGACACCGCGTGTGCCACACCGGATGCCAGGTCGGTCGTATCCGAGCTCCCGTCGATCCTCGGCAACCCGACGAGCAGATGCAGGCTGTCGCGGGTCATGCCGCGTCCCGGTCGGCCTTCGGGAACGAGTGCCGCGGTCTTGCGACCGAGGTCGGAATCCGAGGGATCACCGAGGCGCAGCTCGATCCGCGTGCCGAGCTGATCCTTGAGCGCCGGCCGGACCTCGCCCCACCGTGAGGCGGTGAGCACGACGTGCACCCCGTACGACAACCCCTGGGATGCAAGGTTGGTGATCTGCTGTTCGAGAGCCTCGAAGTCCTGACGAATGCTGCCGAAACCGTCGATCACCAGGAAGACGTCTCCGAACGGATCCTGCGCGACCCCGGCCGCCGCGCCGCGGCTGCCGGGATCGGTGGCGCGCAGTCGCCGGAACTCGGCCATCGACTCGACCCCGAGTTCGCGGAAACGCTCCTCGCGCTGACGGACGATGGTGTTCATCTCAGCGACGGTGCGACGCACCCGATCGACGTCGAGGCGGTTGGCGACCGAACCGACGTGCGGCAGCCCCGACAGTCCGGCGAGCGTGCCGCCACCGAAGTCGAGGCAGTAGAACTGCACCTGCTCCGCGGAGTGGGTGGCAGCCAACGACGTGATGAGCGTGCGAATCGCAGTCGACTTGCCCGACTGCGGCCCACCCACCACCGCCATGTTGCCGGTAGATCCGGACAGATCCACGATCAGGGGGTCGCGCCTCTGGTCGTAGGGCCTGTCGATGATTCCGATCGGTGTACGCAGCGAGCTCAGCGCGGGAACCGGTTCGGTGAGAACAGACCTCGGCAGCATCTGGTCGAGGCTAGGCGCGGCGTCGAGCGGCCGGAGCCACACCTCGTGAGCTCGCGGTCCGCGACCCTTGATCCGTTCGACCACCACCTCCATGGTGGTGCGGATCTCCGTCGGCTCCTCGGCCAGGTGGAGCGACTGTGGTTCGTCGAGGATCTCGACGACATCGAGCGCGACCGGTGCGGCCGTGAAGATCTTGGGCCGCAGCTCGACAGCCGCCTCACCCGGCCGTCGGACACTGTCTTCCCGTCCACCCTCGTAGGTACCGGACACGTACGAGGCCTGGAAGCGGACGATCTCCGCAGAATCGCATTTGAGGTATCCGGCGCCCGGGGTCGCGGGCAGGTGGTAGGCGTCCGGGACGCCGAGCACAGTGCGCGATTCGTTGGCCGAGAACGTCTTGAGACCGATGCGGTACGACAGGTGACTGTCGAGCCCCCGCAGTTTGCCCTCCTCGAGCCTCTGACTCGCCAACAGCAGGTGAATGTGCAGCGATCGGCCGAGCCTGCCGATGGCGACGAACAGGTCCGCGAACTCGGGCTGCTGACTGAGTAGTTCGGAGAATTCGTCGACGACGATGAACAGTGCGGGCAGCGGGTCGAGGTCGGCGCCCGCCTGGCGAGCCTTCTCGTATTCGGTGACGTTCGCGAAGTTCCCGGAGGAACGCAGAAGTTCCTGACGTCGGTTCATCTCACCGGCGAGTGCGTCCCGCATCCGGTCGACCATTGCGAGTTCCTCGGCCAGGTTGGTGATCACCGCGGCGACGTGCGGCGCGTCCTCGAGGCCGAGGAACGTGGCGCCGCCCTTGAAATCGACGAGGACGAGGTTGAGCACGTCGGGCGAATGCGTCGCGATCAGGCCGAGCACCAGTGTCCGCAGGAACTCCGACTTCCCCGAACCGGTGGCTCCGATGCACAGACCGTGTGGCCCCATGCCGTTCTCGGCCGACTCCTTGAGGTCGATCTCGACCGGGTGACCGTCCACTCCGACACCGATCGGGACCCGCAGCCGGTCGCGGCCCTGGCGGGGCAGCCATGCGTGATCCGGGTTGAGACGGCCGACGTCGCCGATTCCCAGCATCTGGCTCCACGTCTGCACCGGCTGATCGTCGTCGCCCCCGTCCACCGCAGTCTGCGACGCCGTCCGGTACGGCGCGAGTCGCCGGGCCAGCGTCTCGGCCTGATGAGCGCTGACGAGGTCGGCTGTCGCGAATATCTCCACGCCGGCTCCGCTGCGGGCGCCGAGGGATCCGTCCTGCGCCACCAACTGGAGTCCTCGCGTGGCCGTCAGTCGCGGGCAGAAGCCGCTGATGTCGAGAACGGAGACCGAGTCGACCCCGCCGTCGGTGATCATCCCCGATTCGCCCTCGAGAATTCCCCCGTCGACGACGATGACGAACTGTGGGACACCGGGGGCGGCGGGAGCGTTGCGCGAGAATCGGTTACGCATCGACAGCTGCGGGCCGAGCGAAGATTCGAGTTCGAGGATCGAGCCATAGATCATGCGGGAAGAACCGACACCGTCCGACGAATCGGGATGCTGCGCGTGCGGCAGCCACTTGGCCCAGTCCCATTCGTGCTCGGTGTCGGGGCCACACACGACGGCGACCAGAAGATTGTCCGGGCCGTGGAATGCGCACAACTGCATGAGCATCGACCGCACCAGGGACCGTGCCGTACCGCGTTCTCCTTCCACGGAGATGGCCGCGAAGCCGCGCAGCGACACCGCGGTCGGCAGATCCTGAACGACGGAGTGCGCGCGGACGAAGCGACGAAGCGACACCGCGGCAACCGGTTCCAGATCCTCCACCGGTCCGGTCTCCGGCGCGATCAGGCGGGTTGCGAGGCGCTGACTGCCCCGGCCGACGCGCACGTGGCAGTAATCGGGGTCGGTGACGCGGCGCTCCCACATACGCGCCGTGCCTGCGATGGTCCACAGCAGGCCGGGCTCGGGGTGGCTCCAGTCGAGCGCCTTTCGCTGCTGCTCGACGGTCTCGTCGACGTCGCGGCGCAACTGATCGAGGTAGCGCAGGTAGTCCTTGCGGTCTTCGTTTGCCTCCGCCGCTTTCGGGCCGCCGCGGCCGCCACCGGCCAGCATGCCGAGCATCGACACCATCATCATGACGGGAAAGAGCATCGACATCGGATTGCGAGCCATGCCCGACGAGAACATCAGGGCCATCATCCCGACCATGGCGACGACCATGACCACGGGAAGGAGCTTGGTCAGAAGGTTTCCCGGTACCAGGCGTGGAATCTCGGGCGGAGCCTGCAGGCTCACTTCGCCGCCCGGAATGCGCGGGACTTCCCGTCGCGCCTTGCGCACGAACCGAATAGTGCTCACTACTCGCCCCCCATGACTACAACCGCCCCGAAAAAACCGTGCACCCGATCCGATCCCGGAACTCCGGGTCGCCCCCCTGGGCTCGATCCGCGAAGTCAGACACTAACCCATGAGGGGCGAGCGGGCATAGGGAAGGTCCGCGCCCTGCCGGACACTGGAGGCGGCGTCCGCCGTGTCGTAAGGTCACCGGTGATCAAATCGGATGACGATCTGTGACCGGTCGTCGATCGGTGTCGTAACGGCGCGGATGGGGTTGTGCGTCGCAGAGTTGGGGGAAATCGCAGTGTCCATCACGCATGACGAATCGCGGGGATCCGCCTCGTCCACCCGTCCCGGTGCCGCAGCAGATCTCTGCCGGATCACCGTCCTGTCGACGCATTCGCAGGTCGACATGGCCGTGCCGTTCGGTGTGCCGCTGGCCATCCTCGTTCCGGGCATCGTCGACACCATCCGCACCCATCGCAGTGCCAACGACTTCGACGACTCGCTCGAACAGTACGAACCCAGCGAGTGGGTGCTCGCGAAGATCGGGCACTCGCCGCTCTCGACCACGTTGACGTTGCACGAGCACGGAATCCGCGACGGCGATCTCCTCGTACTGCAGAGCGTGCACGCCAGTGCGCCGCCGCCGCTGTTCGACGACATCATGTACAACGTGGCGGTCGCCGACGCGGAAGGCGACCGTGAGTGGACCCGGGGTTCCGCACGGGTCGTGGGCTCCGTCGCCGCGGTGCTCGGCACCGTCGTCGGATCGTTCGCGCTGCTGTGGTCCGGGGCGGGGTCCGGAGGATTCCTGGGGGCGGGGTGTGCACTCGCGACGGCCTTACTCTTCCTGATCGCCGGCGCGGTCACCGGTCGCCTCTACGGCGACGCGGCAAGCTCTGTCGTCCTCAGCGGATGCGCCGTTCCCCTCTCGTTCGCGGCGGGGATGCTGTTCGTGCCCGGCGATCTCGGCGCTCCGCACCTGCTCCTCGGACTCGTGCTGGCGGGCACCACCGCCATTCTTGCGCTGCGACTGGGCGGTGTCGGATTACGACTGTTCACGGCCCTGTCGGTGTCGTCCCTGTTCGGTTCGCTCGCCGCCCTCGTGGCAACTCTGTTCGGCAATCCGGTTTCCGCTGTCGGCGCGGGTGTCGTGGCGGCGGCGCTGATCGGACTCGCCTTCTCGGCCCGGGTGGCGATACTCCTGGCGAAACTTCCACTGCCTCCCGTCCCGGCGCCGGGCACCTCGGTCGATCCGTCCGAGGACGACCCGGACGACGAGGTGACGATGCCGTCGTTCGACTCTCTGGCACAGCGTGCGGCACGCGCCCGCAAGTACCTCACCGGTCTGGTCGGCGCGATGACAGCACTCGCCGTGATCGGCGCCCTCATCGCGGCGCAACCCGGTGTGTCCGATGGAATCTTCTGGCCCGGGCTCTCTCTCGCCGTCGCCACCGCCGCCGTGCTGATGTTCCGCGGACGCACGTACAGCAGCGCCGAGCAGGCGGTACCGCTGATCGCGGGCGGGGTGACGATACTGGTTCTGCTGCTCACCGCCGCAGCCGTTGCCGTGCCCGACTTCGCGATCGCGTCGTTCGCCGTCGCGATCCTGTTCGCCGTCGGTGGGCTGGTACTGGGAATCCTCGCCCCTCGCCAGACGTTCTCCCCCGTGATGCGACGGGTGGCCGAGCTCATCGATCTGGCGGTGATCGCGTCGATCGTTCCGCTGGTGTGCTGGGTGACCGGTCTCTACTCGCTGATGCGTGGACTGTGAGGCGCCGGCTCATCCGCGTCGTCCTGGCCACCGCGGTCGTGGCGGTCACCGCCGCCGTGGGTCAGGGCGGCGCCTCTGCTGTCGTGCCCGCTCCCGTGGACGCCGGGCTCATTCCACCGAAGGACAGCACGAAGGTCGAGAAACGCCGGCCGTGCAAAGACGCTGTGCGCGTGCCGGACGGCCCCGACATTCCGGTTGCCCAGCGCGATCTCGACTTTCAATCGGTCTGGCCGATCACCCGGGGTGCCGGTCAGATCGTCGCGGTGATCGACACCGGCGTCTCCCCGCATCCGCGACTTCCCGGCCTCATGGACGGCGGTGACCTCGTGGGGACGGAGACCGGCACGGTCGACTGCGACGCGCACGGCACGCTCGTCGCCGGGCTGATCGGCGCCGCGCAGGTTCCCGGTTCCGGTTTCGCCGGTGGTGCACCGGATTCCCGGATCCTGTCCATCCGGCAGACGAGTAGCGCGTACAACGCCGCAGGCCAGGCCGATCAGGTCGACAACGCGGGCAACTCGGTCGGCGGATACGGGAACGTTGCCACGATGGCGACGGCGATCCGGCGTGCAGCCGACTCGGGCGCCACGGTCATCAACATCTCCGAGGTCGCGTGCAAGACCGCCGCCGAGGGAATCGGCGATGGCGACCGGTATCTGGGGTCGGCCGTGAAATACGCCGTCACGGTGCACAACGCCGTGGTGGTCGCGGCAGCAGGGAACTTCGGTTCGGGAGAATGCACGCTTCAGAATCCGGCACACGATCCCCTCCGTCCCGGCGCCGATCTGTGGGACTCCGTCAGCACCATCGCCAGTCCTGCCTGGTACGACGACTACGTGCTGACCGTCGGCTCCGTCGAGGCGAACGGATCACCGAGCGAGTTCAGCCTGGCCGGCCCGTGGGTCGACGTGGCAGCTCCGGGATCCGGTCTGACCTCGCTGCATCCGACTAACAGCGACCTGACGAACACGACGTACGGCGTGCAAGGCAACGCGGAGCCGGTAAAGGGCACGAGTTTCGCAGCGCCGTACGTCTCGGCGACCGTCGCGCTGGTCCGCTCACGGTTCCCGCAACTGTCCGCACAACAGGTCATGGCCCGGATCGAGGCCACAGCGCATGCGCCGGCGGAGGGGTGGAATACGTCTGTCGGGCACGGGATCATCGATCCGCTGGCCGCAGTCACCGCTGACGTTCCCCTCGACGGTGCCACCGTCGATCAGTCGACTTCCGTCGCGGTCGAGGCGCTCCCGGCGGCTGCTCCCCCGGATCATCGACCGCGCAACGTCGCTGTCGCGGCAACAGCGACGCTGGGCGCGCTGCTCGTGCTCGGCGTCCTGGCGTCGTTCCCCCTCCGCCGCCGGTTCCAGTCGGCGACCGGTCGGCGCTGACCGAACCTGCTCAGTTGGACCCCGACGCGACAGCGGCCGGGGCTGCGTCCGGGGCGATTCCGTCGTGCGCGACGAGCGCCGACGACTTCCCGAGCGCCGGGCCCTGCGCCAGGAGGCCGAGAATCTGCCACGGTGCGAGAGGGCGAGCGCCGTCGACACCCAACGCCTTGGCGGAGTCGCCATCCGGGATACCGAACCGGACTCCCGTGTCCGCGACGAAGAAGCTGCTGTCGCGTCGCGTGCTCGTAGGCTCGATGCCGGTCGACTGCACGAAACCGCTCGTACCCGGCTGCGCGTACACCGAATCCGCGTTGTCGCCCGCGTCGTCCGCCTGGGCCAACTCGACCGCGCGAGCGTCGCCGGGAATCGGAAGGGTGCGACCCGCTACCAAGGACAGCTCGGCCGCCGGACCGCTCGCGCTCGACTCGTCCGGTGCACGGAGTGGCTGCCACGACAGGCAGCTCACGGGGCTTTCCGACGCATCGACGATTTTCGGCGCCGACTCCGGGAAGCTGTCCACCGCAATCCGCTCCACGGAGGGGATCCGATTCATCGCGTCGGGCGTGATGCCGGACATCTCGGTGTCGCCGTGCGAGTCCGACAGGAAGATCAGGTTCGCGACAGCCGAGCTGATCTTCTGGATTCCGTCGCGGAGGACGACGTAATGCGTGGTCTCGGAGCCGATCAGCACCTGGAAGACGGATCCCACGACCTTGTCCTGCAACGGATACCGTGGGCTGCTCCCGGCCCCCGGGACGACGGGCGCGGCGAGCGGCGGCACTTCGGGGACGGCGTTGACGAAACCCTTGCTCACCGGGCGTGGCCGGGCGCCTTCGAGGCCCAGCGCGCGGGTGACCGCCGGATCGTCGAGGTCGATCCTGGCCCGCTTGCCGTCATAGATCAGGTACGACGCATCAGGGGTCGACGCGAGCAGCGCCTGATCTCCAGTGAGGGTCCCGCCACCCTCGGAGCTCTCCGTCTCGCCGACGATGACCGATGTTGTGACGGAGCGATTTCCGTCGGCCCCGATCGAGTCGCACACCGTCCACGGCGTCATCGCGGCGGGGTCTCCCGCCGGCAGCGCAGAGGGCGCGCCGGGGATCCCGACGAGGGCACCGCGGGGGCGGGTGTCGAGTTCGGATTCCTTGACGATCACGGGATTCTCGGGCTTTCCGACGATGAGCCGGGCAGACGCGAGATTCAGCACGGGACGGAGGGTGTCGCCCATGACGACGAACATCGCGCCCGAATCCTTACCGACGACGATCGACGCGTCGCCGATCTTGTCCTGCGGACGGAACAGTGCCAGCGCGGCGCAGCCGGCGAGTCCGAGCGACGCAATCACGACCCCCACCGCGAGTGCGCGCGACTGCGACCGCATGGGGTCGTGCAACATTCGGACGTCGCGACGCACCAGGGCGTGCTCCATCCGTCTGACCAGAAAGCGATACCCGTTGACCTGCCACCGCGTGGTGGGTGTTACAGCCATTGTTCCTCCCCCGTGCTGCACAGCGCTCGGGGTGACACAGTACAGTTCCATCGACAATCTTCACGGCGGACGGGTACGGGTCTGCTGGGTTCAGGTATTCGGGGGAGGAACCATGGACCGTTCGCACGTCACACGCCGGCCGTCGTCTCTTCGGTTCTCGGCGACCGAGATGATCGTGGCGCAACTTCTGGGGGTGGCCGGCGGGGTCGCGGCCTCGCTGTGCGGGCTGGTGTGGTGGGGCGCCGTCGTCGTCGCGGTCGTCCTCGTTCTTGCTGCGCTCGTCCGCGTGGGCGGCTGGTCGAGCGTGGATTGGGCCCGGACGTGCTGGCGATATTGCACCAAACCCGGTCGGACGCAGTCTCGCACCGTCAGCTTCCAGGCACCGACAGGCCAATCCGTCGGGCTCCGCTGGGACGGCGGCGGCGTGGTCGCCGTCGTCGAGGTCCTTCCTCCTGCGGGGAGCCTCACGCAGATCACCCGGGACGGATTCCAGACGACGCACGAACTTCCCACCGACGCGCTCGCCGCGTGTCTCGTGCAGCACGACATCTCGCTGAGCGGGATCGACATCGTCAGCCACGGTTATCGTGCCGCGGCCGGCTCCCCCGCCACCGATGTGTACGACAGGCTGGTCGGTCCGCTCCCGGCGACCGCGACCCGGATGGTCTGGGTCGCCCTGCGATTCGACGCCACCCAGAGTGTTGCCGCCGTGGCGCGGCGCGGCGGCGGCGAGGAAGGCGCGTCGCGCGCGATCACGATCGCGGCAAGCCGCGTCGTGCGTGCACTGGCCGATTTCGGCTGCCGCGCGCGCATTCTCACCGCACCGGAGATCGAATCCGCAGCGCTGCAGATCAGTCGGGGCGTCGATCCGAAGACCTTCACGGAGATGTGGAAGCATGCACCGCTGCCCGGAGTGTGCAACACCGGCTACGGTGTCGATCCGCGCTACCTGACACGAGACCTGCTCGCGAAGCTCTGGGTTCCGTCGAGCCTCGGCACGACCGTGACGATCCGGCTGCGCCCCAGCGGACACGACGGTCAGGTGAAGGTCGGCGCGGCCTGCCGGGTCACCACCCGGACGATGCCCGAGTCGCTCACGATTCCCGGGCTCGTCTCGATGCGGGGCAGGCACCGGGACGGACTGCTGTCCAATCTCCCCGTCGCGATGCCGGATCTCGACGACGTGATGCCGTTGACCGACATGTCCGTCGAGGACCTGCGTGCGCTGCAGTTGCCGCCTGCGGGGTGCGGCCAGCTCATCGGCTCCGACGACCACGGGCACGGAATCACCGCCCGCATCGCAGGTCCCGGCGTCGGCATGGTCTACGTGGCGGGCGAGTTGTATCTCGCCCAGCAACTGGTGTTCCGCGCCGTCGCGACCGGCGCCCGGGTGCTCATCCACACCGATCGGCCCGACGCGTGGTCGTCGTTGATCGACTCCATCGCCACAGCCGACCGGTTGCGGATCGCCGGCCACAATCCGCAGTCCGACAACAGGTTCAACACGGTCGTGTTCGACGGCGTCAACGCGCTGCCGCCCCGCGCCGGGGTCACCGCGATCTATCTCTACGGAGAACCGAGCCAGTGGCCCGGTGCCGAACCGGACTTGTCGATAGTCCAGCCGAATGCTCTGGGCGATCGCATTCTTCTGTCGACCGGAGGGACGAGCATCGAACTGATGCTGGTCACGATCTCGTCCGAGACGGCGTTCATCGGCCGGCCTCGCGCGGTGGACGAGTACGTGCCGGTCCACCAGCACTAGGCCCCGGAATCCGATTCCCTCCCTCCAGGCCCGCCCTCCCGGGCAATCCAGATCAGATGCCACCCGTCCGTGCGGCAGTCCCGTCCTTGCGCTGGTTGGCGTGGAAGCGCGCCTTCTTCTGACGATTCCCGCACGTGTTCATGTCACACCATTTGCGGGTGCGACTTTGACTGGTATCGAAGAAGGCGGCTTGGCACGTTGGCGATGCGCACAGGGCCAATTTTCCGTCTCGTTCGCCTGCGATGATGCTGATCGCGTCGGCGGCGATCACGCTGAGGGCATCTTCCACGCAGGAAGCCGAGCTGAGTCGCCATCGCCGCTTACCCTCCGGCGTCAGGATAGCCGCGGCCCGACCCTGAGCGCTGCAGTCATTGATGACTTGGACAGCAGACGCAGGGAGAGAGTCCTGGATCGCGGCCGCTGTCGCGGCGGCGTGAATTGATTCCCTCAGTTCCCGAGCGAGTTCGAGCTGGGCGGTGGTGCAGGACTCCACGGCGAGGCCGTTCACTGCCAGCCAGTCGACGAGTCGCTGCGGCGTGGGAATGCGCTCCAGTGCGTTGCCGCGCCGCTCCGTCAGAGTCGCCGTAAAGCTGGTCGCTAGCACGTTTCCGAGGCGAAAGTCAGGAAACTCGGCTCGCATGGAACCACCTTAGCAGGTTGCACCCTGTGATCGGACATGCTAGAACCGTCTTAGACGGTTCGCGAAAGGTTGTATCCGGTTCCACGATTGCCAGGAGGTCTCATGCCCCGTCCAACCAGCGACGTGCAAGCATTTGAAGCCCACGCAACAGACGCTGAACTCGACGATCTGCGCACGCGATTAGCCGCGGCGCGGCTACCGGAGGCCGAGACGGTCCATCACGCCGCGCCCGACCCTCGCCGATGGGAACAGGGCGTTCCGCTCGCCGACCTCGTCGATGTCGTGAACTACTGGCGCACCGGGTACAACTGGCGGTCGTTCGAAGAGCGCCTCAACCGTATCGGCCAGTTCCGCACGACCATTGATGATCTGGGAATCCACTTCCTGCACCGCCGATCCGCGCGCGCAGATGCCACTCCTCTGATCGTGACGCACGGCTGGCCAGGCAGCATTGCCGAGTTCGTCGATGTCGTAGACGAGCTGGCAGATCCGCAAGATGCAGACGCGCCGGCGTTCCACGTCGTGGTTCCATCGCTGCCGGGCTTTGGATACAGCGACAAGCCGGCCACCACCGGGTGGGGAACCGAAAAGATCGCAGCCGCATGGGTGGAACTGATGGGAAGGCTCGGCTACAGCAAGTTCGCAGCCCACGGCGGCGACTGGGGAGGCAATATCACCACGGTTCTCGGCGGCAGGTTCCCGGCGCACGTTCTCGGCATCCACACAACGTTCGCGGAGGCACCGCCCGGGTTGACAACGGACGGGCTGACGGCGGCCGAGCGCAAATGGACCGAGGAAACCCGCGATTTCTGGCGCCACCACGCGGCGTACGCGAAGCAGCAGGCGACCCGACCGCAGACCATCGGCTACTCGCTCGTCGACTCACCGGTCGGGCTTCTTGCCTGGATCCTGGACAAGTTCGCCGAGTGGACAGATACCGAAGACAGCCCGTTCGAGACGATTTCCAGAGACCGCGTTCTCGGCAACGTCACCCTGTATTGGCTGACGCGGACCGGCGCATCGTCGGCCCGCATCTATTACGAAAGCCACAACTCGCTGGACCCCGAACTTCGGGTCGACGTCCCGTCAGCAATCAGTATGTATCCCCGCGACATCGAGAAGTGTCCGCGTCCCTGGGCACAGGAGCGGTACCGACAAATCGTCCGATGGAGGTCGCCCGAAATCGGGGGACATTTCCCGTCGCTGGAGGTTCCCGAGTATTTCGTCAAGGACCTGCAAGAAGGCCTGGCGGCAGTGCTGGCCGCTCATCGGTGAACGCGGCGCTGGGTGCCGGAACTCGGAATTGGTCCGGGGATCTGAGCTACGCGCCGAATGCTCTGCGCGGCGAGGAGTCTCGGTTGAAGACCTTTGCGGTAGCGTTCCTGGGTTTCTTCCCAATCGTTGTGTGCCCGGGTTGATCGCATTCACCTGTGAATGTGACCGCTGTCCGCGCGGAATTCGTTTGCCGGGCAACGACTCTTCCTGGGCCTACTAGCCGGGGTACGGGGTGGTTCCGCGCTGTACGCGGACCGCGGCGGCCCACCATGCCAGCTGCGCCAGCATGCGGTCCGCCGAGTCGATGGCGGCGCCGTCGGTCGTCTGCCCCTGGTCGTCGAATCGCTTGCGCACCTGGTGGAAACTCACGCTCTGCCGCACCGACACCATGTGCAATTCGGCCACCACCTGGCGCAGCTGTTCGGTTGCCCGGAGCCCGCCGGCCAACCCGCCGTACGACACGAAACCGATGGGCTTCGAGCGCCATTCGTGTTTGACGCTGTCGAACGCGGTCTTCAGCGCTGCAGGGTAACCGTGGTTGTACTCGGAGGTGACGGCCACGAACCCGTCGGCTCTGCCCACTCGCTCCCGGAATTCGTCCGTCGCGGGGGATGCGCCGAGATCCTGCGGCAACGGCGTGTCGGCGAGATCGATGATGCCCACGTCCAGCCCCGGGTAGGCGCGAGCACGTTCGGCGAACCAGCCGGCGACGACGGGAGCGATCCGGCCCACTCTGACGGATCCGATGATGATCTCGATCCGGACGGGTGCGACTGCGGTCATGAACAGGCTCCTTCTCTTCCGGAGCCATCGTAGGTGCTGGCGCCTCGGCTACCGCGGTGGTGATCGACTCCGCAGGTTCCGGTCAGTCGCCGCAGCAGCCGCCCGGCACGGTCCTGACGTCCCGGGTGATCTTGTTGCGTGCCGCCAGATCCGCGTCGTCCGGGTAGTCGACGCGCACCAGGGTCAGTCCGTGCGCCGGGGCCACCAGGATCGAACTCGACCGCGACTTCTCCTGGAGGAGTCCTTCGATCCAGCCGAGGTCGCGGCGCCCCTCCCCCACGGCGAGAACCGCACCGACGAGACTGCGCACCATCGACCAGCAGAAGGCGTCGGCGCTGACGAAGGCCGTGAACACGTCGCCGTCGCGCTCCCAGTCGAAACGTTGGAGATCGCGGACGGTCGTGGCGCCTTCCCGGCGTTTGCAGAACGCCGCGAAGTCGTGCAGACCCAGCAGTGTCGCGGACGCCGAGCGCATGAGTTCGAGGTCGAGAACCTTCGGATACGACACGGTGTCCCGGGCTCGGAGCGGATCGGCGCCGTAGGCCGCCGACGTCAGCCGGTATTCGTAGTGCCTGCGCATCGCGGAGAACCGCGCATCGAAGTGTTCGGGCGCGAAGGCGATCCGCTTGATCCGCACGTCCTTCGGCAGGAACCGCGCGAGCCTGCGGACCAGCCGGGATGGGTCGTCAGGGAGGGCGTCGACCGGAACATCGACGTGCGCCACCTGTCCGGTGGCGTGGACCCCGGCGTCGGTGCGCCCCGCCACCGTGAGTTGCAACGGTGTACGCAGGACGGCGCCGAGCTTCTCCTCGATCTCCCCGCACACCGTGCGCAGCCCGTTCTGGCGGGCCCACCCGGAGAAATCGGTTCCGTCGTACGCGATGTCCAGGCGCAAGCGACGGGTCCCATACGAAACGGGCCCGCCGTCCCTCGGGGGGACGACGGGCCCGTTCGATTCAGCGTGTGCCGAAACCAAGTGGACTAGTCCTTCTTGGCCTCTTCGGCCTCGGGGGCGTCGGCCGCGGTGGCGGTCTCGTCCTCGATGGCCTCGACAACGGCGTCAGCGTTCTCGACCTCGGCGTCGGTTGCCTCGGCCTCGACGGCCTCGACGACGTTCTCCTCGGCGGGAGCAGCAGCCGGCGCATCCTTCGATGCCTTCACGCGACGAGCGCGGTCGGCCTCGGAGGTGACGGTCTTCTCCTTGACGAGCTCGATGATCGCCATCGGCGCGTTGTCGCCCTTGCGGGGGACCGTCTTGATGATGCGGGTGTAGCCGCCGTCACGATCGGCGTAGAACGGGCCGATCTCCGCGAACAGGGTGTGCACGACATCCTTGTTGCGGATGACCTTCAGAACCTCGCGACGGTGAGCCAGGGTTCCGGCCTTGGCGTGCGTGACGAGCTTCTCGGCGTACGGGCGCAGGGCCTTGGCCTTGGACTCCGTGGTGGTGATGCGGCCGTGCTCGAAGAGCGCGGTAGCCAGATTGGCGAAGATCGCCTTCTGGTGCGAAGCCGACCCGCCGAAGCGGGCACCCTTCTTGGGCTTGGGCATGATGATCTCCTAGTAAAGGACCGTGAGCTACAGCTGTTCGGTCTCGGCGTAGTCCTCGGTGCCCTCGGCATCACCGAAGGAACCGGCGTCCGTGTCGCTCCACGTCCCGGTGGCGGCGTCGTAGCCGGCAACGGTGGTGGGATCGAAGGACGCGGGGCTGTCCTTGAGGGCCAGGCCGAGCGAATGCAGCTTGACCTTCACCTCGTCGATGGACTTCTGTCCGAAGTTGCGGATGTCGAGCAGATCGGACTCGGTACGGCCGACAAGCTCACCGACGGTGTGAACACCTTCGCGCTTGAGGCAGTTGTAGGAACGGACCGTCAGGTCCAGGTCCTCGATGGGCAGTCCGAACGAAGCAATGTGATCGGCCTCGGCGGGCGAGGGGCCGATCTCGATGCCTTCTGCTTCGACGTTCAGCTCACGGGCCAGGCCGAAGAGCTCAACCAGGGTCTTGCCCGCCGAAGCGAGCGCGTCCCGAGCGGTGATGGAGTTCTTGGTTTCCACATCGAGCACGAGCCGATCGAAGTCGGTGCGCTGCTCGACGCGGGTGGCCTCCACCTTGTAGGTGACCTTGAGCACCGGCGAGTAGATCGAGTCGACCGGGATACGGCCGATCTCGGCGCCGGACGCCTTGTTCTGGACGGCGGGGACGTAGCCGCGACCGCGCTCGACGACGAGCTCGATCTCCAGCTTTCCCTTGTCGTTCAGGGTGGCGATGTGCAGATCCGGGTTGTTCACGGTGACGCCGGCCGGGGGCACGATGTCGCCTGCGGTCACAGCGCCGGGGCCCTGCTTGCGGACGTACATGGTGACCGGCTCGTCCTCTTCGGAGCTCACGACGAGGCCCTTGAGGTTCAGGATGATGTCGGTGACATCTTCCTTCACACCGGGAACTGTGGTGAACTCGTGCAGAACGCCGTCGATGCGGATGCTGGTGACAGCAGCGCCGGGAATCGACGAGAGCAGCGTGCGGCGGAGCGAGTTGCCGAGGGTGTACCCGAAGCCTGGCTCGAGGGGCTCGATGACGAACTTCGAGCGGTTGTCAGCGATGACCTCTTCGGTCAGCGTGGGTCGCTGAGAAATGAGCATTGGATTTCCTCCTGTACGGGCGTCCGCTATTTGACGCCCACGATGGGAAAGGCACTTCGTGCCCGTGCGCCTTTCCGGTAGTCGGAACTACCGGAAAGGCGCACGAGCCGTCAGGCCTACTTCGAGTAGTACTCGACGATGAGCTGTTCCTGCAGAGGAACGTCGATCTGCGCACGCTCGGGAAGCTGGTGAACCAGAACCCGGAGACGTCCACCGACAACCTGCAGCCAACCCGGGATCGGGCGATCGCCCTGGGTCTCGCGCGCAACCTGGAAGGGAAGCGTGGACAGCGACTTGTCCTTGACATCGATGATGTCGTACTGGGAGACGCGGTAGCTGGGGATGTCGACCTTCTTGTTGTTCACAAGGAGGTGGCCGTGGGTGACCAGCTGACGGGCCTGGCGGCGGGTGCGAGCCAGTCCGGCGCGGTACACGACGTTGTCGAGACGCGACTCCAGGATGCGGAGCAGGTTCTCACCGGTCTTACCGGGGCGGTTGTTCGCCTCCTTGTAGTACAGGCGGAACTGCTTCTCCATGACGCCGTAGGTGAAGCGAGCCTTCTGCTTCTCCTGCAGCTGGAGCAGGTACTCGCTCTCCTTGATCCGCGCGCGGCCGTGCTGGCCCGGCGGGTAGGGACGACGCTCGAACGCCTGGTCGCCTCCAACGAGGTCGACGCGCAGACGACGCGACTTGCGGGTGATGGGTCCGGTATAACGTGCCATTTTCTTCTACCTATCCTTCCCGCTAGACCCGACGCCGCTTGGGCGGACGGCAGCCGTTGTGCGGCTGGGGGGTGACATCGGAGATGGTGCCGACCTCGAGGCCAGCGGCCTGAAGCGAGCGGATCGCGGTCTCACGGCCGGAGCCGGGGCCCTTGACGAAGACGTCGACCTTCTTGACACCGTGCTCCTGCGCCTTGCGGGCTGCGTTCTCGGCGGCCAGCTGAGCGGCGAACGGGGTCGACTTACGCGAACCCTTGAAGCCGACGTGTCCCGAGGACGCCCAGGAAATCACGTTTCCGGCGGGGTCCGTGATGGACACGATGGTGTTGTTGAACGTGCTCTTGATGTGAGCGGCGCCGTGCGGGACGTTCTTCTTGTCCCTGCGACGCGCCTTCTGGGTCTTCTTCGGACCGGTGCTACGTGACTTGGGGGGCATTACTTCGCCTTCTTCTTGCCTGCAATGGTGCGCTTCGGACCCTTACGGGTGCGGGCGTTGGTCTTGGTGCGCTGACCACGCACGGGCAGACCACGACGGTGGCGCAGGCCCTGGTAGCAGCCGATCTCGATCTTGCGTCGGATGTCGGCCTGGACCTCGCGGCGAAGGTCACCCTCGACCTTCAGCGACTCCTCGATGTACTCGCGGAGCTTGGCCAGATCCTCGTCCGAGAGATCCTTGCTCCGAAGATCCGGGCTGACGCCGGTGGCGTCCAGGATCTCCTTGGAGCGGGTACGGCCGATGCCGTAGATGTAAGTAAGTGCGATCTCCATCCGCTTTTCACGGGGAAGATCGACACCTGCGAGACGTGCCATGTCGGCATTTCCTATCGGTGTGCGGAGGTCTGCTCCCAGTCCATCCCCTGTGCCTCTTCAAACGTCGGCGGTCTCGCGACCGACAATGCTTCAACTAACTCAGTGGGGCCCCGGCCTCCGTGCCGGGGGTGAACCAGTACCTGCTCGAAAGCCGTGAGTACTGGCTGGTGCTGGGAGGTCATCTTTGCTTGTTGCCAAGCAGATCCTCGAAAAGCGGAGATCTAGCCCTGACGCTGCTTGTGGCGCAGGTTCTCGCAGATCACCATGACCCGGCCGTTACGACGGATCACCTTGCACTTTTCGCAGATCTTCTTGACGCTCGGCTGAACCTTCACGTCTTCTGATCTCCTGTTTTGTGGCAGCCCACTACGCAGAGCCGCAGCGGACGTACTTCTCCCCGACCTGGTCGGGCGGGGAAGCTTTACTTGTACCGGTAAACGATGCGTCCGCGCGACAAGTCGTAGGGCGAGAGCTCTACGACAACGCGATCTTCCGGGAGGATGCGAATGTAGTGCTGACGCATCTTTCCGCTGATGTGGGCGAGAACCTTGTGGCCGTTCTCGAGCTCAATGCGGAACATCGCATTGGGCAGCGGCTCGACTACTCGTCCCTCGACCTCGATGGCCCCGTCTTTCTTAGCCATATCCTCCGCGATCCATGTGGTTTGGCGTGCTTATTGCATCTGTTTCCGTTACCGTGGCGCCCAATGGGATCTTCACCGGCCGAAACATGAACAATCCGGATCGAATCCGGCACTGGGCACGCAGACAACCGGCACGCATAGCGCACCGTTGATCCATGTTACGGGAAATTGCTCACCAGGCCAAATGCGGTCCTTGACGGACCCGCAAGCCCGGCGAGAATTCGACTTCCGATACCCACGGCCACGATGCGAAGGATGGTGTGCGTGCGCGCCCTGGTACAGCGAGTGACGTCCGCGTCGGTCCGCGTCGACGGCGAGGAGGTCGGCCGAATCACTCCCCCGGCCGGCGGCCACGGGCTGCTCGTCCTGGTCGGCGTCACCCATACCGACGACGAGGCGAAGGCGGCCCTGCTCGCGAAGAAGGTGTGGACCATGCGCATCCTGGAGGACGAACGGTCCGCGTCCGACCTCGACGCCCCGGTGCTCGTCGCCAGTCAGTTCACGCTCATGGCGGACACCCGCCGGGGCCGGCGCCCGTCCTGGTCCGCCGCGGCGCCGAGGCCGGTGGCGGAACCACTGGTTGACGAGTTCACCGGCGCCCTGCGCGCGCTGGGCGCGACCGTCGAGACCGGCGTATTCGGCGAACACATGGAGATCAGCCTCGTCAACGACGGTCCGGTGACGCTGCTCATCGACGTGTAGGCCCGCACCCGCGGGCGGCCGCTACTCCGGACGCAGGGTCAGGATGCGCGGCCCGTCCTCGGTGACCGCGACCGTGTGCTCCCAGTGTGCGGCACGGGTGCCGTCGGAGGTCACGACGGTCCAATCATCCTCGAGGACAACGGTATCGGTGGTGCCGAGGGTCAACATCGGTTCGATCGCCAGAACGGAACCGACCACCAGTTGCGGCCCCTTGCCCGGAGCGCCCTCGTTGGCGAGGAACGGCTCCATGTGCATTTCCCGGCCGATGCCGTGACCGCCGTAGCCGTCGACGATGCCGTACTTACGGTCGTGCGCCACCTCGGCGGCGCGGGTGCCGAGTTCGATGGCGTGGGAGATATCGGTGAGGCGGTTGCCGGGAAGCATCGCCGCGATCCCCGCCTCCATGGACAGCCGAGTGGCGTCGCTGAGCTGCTGGTCCGCTTCGATGATGTCTCCGACACCGAAGGTCCACGCAGAGTCGCCGTGCCAGCCGTCGAGAATGGCGCCGCAGTCGATGGAGACGAGGTCTCCCTCGGCGAGAATGTCTTCCGCCGAGGGAATCCCGTGCACCACACGATCGTTGACGGACGAACAGATCGATCCGCTGAACCCGTGGTAGCCCTTGAACGAGGGCACGGCGCCTGCGCCGCGGATGACCGATTCGGCCACCTCGTCGAGTTCGAGCGTGCTCACACCCGGCTTCGCCGCTTCGCGGACCGCCACCAGAGCCGCACCGACGATGGCACCGGCGGCCGCCATTGCGTCGAGCTCGCCTGCGGTCCGGAACGGAACGACCTTGCGCTTACGCCCGAAGCCCATTACTTACCCAACGCTGCCAGTGCGCGCGCGTTGACCTCGTCGACCTCGCCCAGGGCGTCGACGGTCACCAGCTGGTCCTTGTAGTAGTCCAGCAGCGGCGCGGTCTCCTCGCGGTACACCCGGAGCCGGTTGCGGATGACGTCTTCCTTGTCGTCGGCGCGGCCACGGGCGAGCATCCGCTCGACCACGACGTCCTCGTCGACGATGAAGGACAGCACTGCGTCGAGCTTGGTGTTCAGCTCGGCGAGGATCGCCTCGAGTGCCTGAGCCTGGTCGACGGTCCGGGGGAAGCCGTCCAGGAGGAATCCGTTGGCCGCGTCCGGCTCGCCGACACGGGCCTTCACCATGTTGTTGGTGATCTCGCTGGGAACCAGGTCCCCGGCGTCCAGGTACTTCTTCGCCTCGAGGCCGAGGGGGGTGGCCTGGCCGATGTTCGCGCGGAACAGGTCGCCCGTGGAGATGTGCGGGACGCCGAGCTTCTCGGACAGAATCGCGGCCTGGGTGCCCTTGCCTGCACCGGGAGGACCAAGGAGGACAAGTCTCACTTGAGGAACCCTTCGTAGTTACGTTGCATCAATTGACTTTCGATCTGCTTGACCGTGTCCAGGGCGACGCTGACGAGAATCAGCACGGCCGCACCACCGAAGATGCTGCTGGAGGTCTGGCTTCCGGACAGGAAGAAGTGGGGCAGCACCGCGATCAGGCCGAGGTAGATCGAGCCGGGAACGGTGATGCGGTTGAGCACGTAATTCAGGTAGTCCGCGGTGGGGCGACCGGGGCGGATACCGGGAATGAAACCGCCGAACTTCTTCATCTCGTCCGCGCGCTCTTCCGGATTGAACGTGATCGCGACGTAGAAGAACACGAAGAACACGATCAGCGCGAAATAGATGACGATGTACACCGGGTTGTTCGGATTCACCAGGTACTCGTTGATGATCCGCTGCCACCAGCTGGGATCGGCGGACGACGTGGCGCCGGTGAGCTGCGCGATGAGGTTCGGCAGATACAGCAGCGACGACGCGAAGATGACCGGGATGATGCCGGCCTGGTTGACCTTGAGCGGCAGGTACGTGGACGAGCCGCCGTACATCTTGCGGCCGACCATGCGCTTGGCGTACTGGACCGGGATCCGCCGCTGGCCCTGCTCGACGAACACGACGCCGGCGATGATGGCGAGGGCCGCGACGCAGATGATCGCGAAGATCAGTCCCCCACGGCTGTCCAGGATGGCCTTGCCCTCGGACGGCAGGCGGGACGCGATACCCGAGAAGATCAGCAGGGACATGCCGTTACCGACACCGCGCTCGGTGATGACCTCACCGAACCACATGACGAGAGCAGCGCCCGCGGTCATGACCAGCACGATGATCACGAGGCCGAAGATGCTCTTGTCGGCGATGATCTCTTCCTGGCATCCCTGCAGCAGCTGGCCGCGCGACGCGAGCGCCACGATGCCGGTGGCCTGCAGGATCGCCAGGGCGATCGACAGATAACGCGTGTACTGCGTCATCTTCGCCTGGCCGGACTGGCCTTCCTTCCGGAGTTCCTCGAACTTCGGGATGACGACCGTCAACAGCTGGACGATGATGCTGGCCGTGATGTACGGCATGATGCCGATCGCGAAAATGGACAGCTGGAGTAGCGCGCCGCCGGAGAACAGGTTGATCAGCGAGTAGATACCCGCGGAGTCACCGCCCGACAGCTGATCGACACAGGCTCGGACGTTCCCGTAGTCGACGCCCGGCGACGGAATCACGGCACCGATGCGATAGAGCGCAACGAGACCGAGCGCGATGAGGATCTTCCGCCTCAGGTCTGGGGTCCTGAGGGCCGAGACGAAGGCGGAAAGCAAAGATCCTCCTGGCACGACGGTGGGGAGACGAGTCGAAAGCAGACTTGTCCGTGAATGAACTCTAGAACTCTAACAGTGGCAACTGAACGCACAGTTGGGAGACCTGCGGCAGTGCTGCCCGTACAGCCGCAAATGGCCGCAGTACAGCGCGAGGCTGTACTGCGGCCATCTACTGGCTAGCGGTGATAGCTCACAGCTCGGTGGCGGTACCACCGGCAGCAGCGATCTTCTCCTTGGCGGAGCCGGTGAACTTGTCGACCGTCACCTGGACGGCGACAGTCAGGTCGCCGTCGCCGAGAACCTTGACGAGCTGGTTCTTGCGAACGGCACCCTTGGCAACGAGGTCCTCGACCGTGACCTGTCCACCTTCGGGGAACAGACGGGCGATGTCGCCGACGTTGACGACCTGGTACTCGGTGCGGAACGGGTTGGTGAAGCCCTTGAGCTTGGGCAGACGCATGTGCAGCGGCATCTGTCCACCCTCGAAGGCTGCGGGCACGTTCTTGCGGGCCTTGGTGCCCTTCGTGCCGCGACCGGCGGTCTTGCCGCGCTTGCCGCCTTCACCACGACCAACACGAATCTTGTTGGACTTGGCTCCGGGTGCGGGGCGCAGGTGATGCAGTTTGATGGTCATGGTTAGACCTCCTCAACTGTGACGAGGTGGCGCACCACGTTGATCAGACCGCGGTTCTGCGCGTTGTCCTCACGAACAACGGTCTGACGGATGCCCTTCAGGCCCAGCGTGCGCAGAGAGTTCTTCTGGTTCTGCTTGGTACCGATGGTGCTCTTGATCTGAGTGACCTTGAGTTCGGCCATTACTTCACGCTCCCAGCCTGTGCGCGTGCACGCAGCATGCCGGCGGGAGCCACGTCTTCGAGGGGGAGACCGCGGCGAGCCGCAACTTCCTCGGGACGCTGCAGGCCCTTGAGCGCAGCAACGGTCGCATGCACGACATTGATGGCGTTGTCGCTACCGAGCGACTTCGACAGGATGTCGTGGATACCGGCGCACTCCAGCACGGCACGCACCGCGCCGCCGGCAATGACACCGGTACCCGCGCTGGCCGGACGCAGCATGACGACGCCCGCTGCGGCCTCACCCTGAATCGGGTGCGTGATGGTGCCACCGATCATCGGAACGCGGAAGAAGCTCTTGCGAGCCTCCTCGACACCCTTCTGAATGGCCGCAGGAACTTCCTTGGCTTTGCCGTAGCCGACGCCGACCAGTCCATTACCGTCGCCGACGATCACCAGAGCGGTGAAGCTGAAGCGACGACCACCCTTGACGACCTTCGACACGCGGTTGATCGTGACGACGCGCTCGATGTGGTTCGACTTCTCGGCCGACTGTCCGCCGCGACGATCGTCGCGACCGCCACCACGACGGTCGCCGCCGCCGCGGTTGTCCCCCGTGTTGGGGCCATTCTGTCCGGCGGGTCCGCTTCCGCCGTCACGCCTCTGACGTCCCGGCATCAGGCTGTCCTTCCGTTCGAAATGATGGTCATCAGAACTTCAACCCGCCTTCGCGAGCTGCGTCCGCCAGGGCCGCGATGCGACCGTGGTAGCCGTGTCCGCCGTGGTCGAAGACCACGGTCTCGACGCCGGCAGCCTTCGCGCGCTCGGCGATCAGCTGACCGACCTTTGCGCTGAGGGCCTTCTTGTCGCCGTCCGCGGCCCGC
The DNA here is from genome assembly GCF_058628105.1 of Rhodococcus sp. G6(2025). Classification (NCBI taxonomy): domain Bacteria; kingdom Bacillati; phylum Actinomycetota; class Actinomycetes; order Mycobacteriales; family Nocardiaceae; genus Rhodococcus; species Rhodococcus sp. G6(2025). The sequence continues at coordinate 2,813,244 of NZ_CP179750.1, read as the reverse complement.
ACGTCGGCCTCGGTGGTCGACGCCGCGGCCAGGGTGTGGCCTGCGAGGTCGTCCACGAGCTGGACGTGGATGTGGCGCGAGGACCGGTTGACGACCAGGCGGGGACGCTCGGGCGTGCCGGAGACCTTCTTGCGGAGACGGAAGTGACGACGCACCTTCGACAGGCGACGCTTCGTGGACGCATCCTTGCCGAGCGGAACCCGCTTGGCTTTCTGGTTTGCAGTCTGGCTCATATCACTTACCCGTCTTTCCGACCTTGCGGCGGATCTGCTCACCCTCGTAACGCACGCCCTTGCCCTTGTACGGGTCCGGACGACGGAGACGACGGATGTTGGCCGAGATCTGCCCGACCTTCTGCTTGTCGATGCCCGACACCGAGAACTTGGTGGGCGACTCGACCGCGAAGGTGATGCCTTCCGGAGCCTCGATCGGGACCGGGTGGCTGTAGCCGAGTGCGAACTCGAGGTCCTTGCCCTTGAGAGCGACGCGGTAACCGACGCCGTGAATCTCCATCTTGGTGGTGTAACCGTCGGTGACACCGGTGATGAGGTTCTGTACCAGGGTACGAGACAGACCGTGCAGCGCGCGGCTGCGACGCTCGTCGTCCGGACGGGTCACGCTGAGCGTGCCGTCGTCGTTCTTCGCAATGGCAATGGGCTCGGAGATCGTCAGGGCGAGTGAGCCCTTGGGACCCTTGACCGTGACGTCCTGGCCGTCGATCGAGACGTCGACGCCGCCGGGGACGGTGACGGGAATCTTTCCAATACGCGACATTGTGGTGGCCTCCCTTACCAGACGTAGGCGAGGACTTCCCCGCCCACTCCTTGATTGGCCGCCTGGCGATCGGTGAGCAGGCCGGTGGACGTGGAAATGATCGCCACGCCGAGGCCGCCCAGAACCTTGGGCAGGTTGGTGGACTTCGCGTACACACGCAGACCGGGCTTGGAGACGCGGCGCACGCCGGCGAGGCTGCGCTCACGGCTCGGGCCGTACTTCAGGTCGACGATGAGGGTCTTGCCCACCTCGGCGTCTTCGGTGCGGTAGTCGGCGATGTAACCCTCGCGCTTGAGGATCTCGGCGATGTTCGCCTTGATCTTCGAGTGAGGCAACTTCACCTCATCGTGGTACGCCGTGTTGGCGTTGCGCAGACGCGTCAAGAAGTCTGCGATGGGGTCGGTCATGGTCATGAGGTTGACCTCTACCTTTCTCACAACGGTTCCCTCTGCCGTTTCCGGCGCAGGCCTATCGCGAAGTAGGTCTTACGTTTCCCGGTCCGAGGTTACGAACCGGAAGTCTGTGGGGTGACGCCGCCGCCGAGGCGACGGCGTCACCGGCTCACCAGGAGCTCTTGTGGACGCCGGGCAGCTCGCCGGCGTGCGCCATCTCACGGACGCAGATTCGGCACAGGCCGAACTTGCGGAACACCGAGTGCGGACGGCCGCAGCGCTGGCAGCGGGTGTAGGCGCGCACCGCGAACTTGGGCTTCTTGTTGGCCTTGTTGACCAATGCCTTCTTAGCCATTAGCTCAGTTCTCCTTGAACGGGAAGCCGAGGTGCTTCAGCAGGGCACGGCCTTCTTCGTTGTTGGTCGCGGTGGTCACCACGGTGATGTCCATGCCGCGCGGGCGGTCGATCTTGTCCACGTCGATCTCGTGGAACATCGACTGCTCGTTCAGGCCGAAGGTGTAGTTGCCGTTGCCGTCGAACTGGTTGCCCGACAGGCCGCGGAAGTCCCTGATGCGGGGAAGCGCGACGGACACGAGACGGTCCAGGAACTCCCACATGCGGTCGCCACGCAGCGTGACGCGGGCACCGATCGGCATTCCCTCGCGGAGCTTGAACTGCGCGATGGACTTGCGTGCCTTGCGGATCTCGGGCTTCTGACCGGTGATCAGAGCGAGATCGTTGACGGCACCGTTGATCAGCTTGGCGTCGCGCGCGGCGTCACCGACACCCATGTTGACGACGACCTTGACGACGCCGGGGATCTGCATCACGTTGGCGTAGTCGAACTCGGTGTTCAGCGCAGCCTTGATCTCCTCGCGGTAGCGAGTCTTCAGGCGCGGCTGGATCTTGTTCTCAGTGGAGGTCATGTCAGATGTCCTTCCCGTTCTTCCGGGAAATCCGAACGCGCTTGCCGGACTCTTCGTCGGTCCGGTAGCCCACGCGAGTGGGGTTGCCGTCCGAGTCGACGACCGCGACGTTGGAAACGTGGATCGGGGCTTCCTGCGTGACGATGCCGCCGGAGGAGGCTCCGCGCTCGTTCGCGGAAACCGCGGTGTGCTTCTTGATGCGGTTCACGCCTTCGACGAGGACCTTGTTGGTCGCGGGGTAGGCCTGGATGACCTTGCCCTTCGCGCCCTTGTCCTTGCCGGCGATGACCAGCACGGTGTCACCCTTGTGCACCTTCATCACAGCACCTCCGGGGCGAGCGAGACGATCTTCATGAACTTCTTCTCACGCAGCTCACGGCCGACGGGGCCGAAGATGCGGGTGCCACGGGGATCGTTGTCCGGCTTGATGAGGACGGCGGCGTTCTCGTCGAACTTGATGTACGACCCGTCCGGACGGCGACGTTCCTTGGTGGTACGGACGATGACGGCCTTGACGACCTCGCCCTTCTTGATGTTTCCACCCGGGATGGCGTCCTTGACGGTGGCGACGATGATGTCACCGATCCCGGCGTAGCGGCGAGACGAACCACCGAGAACGCGGATGCAGAGAATCTCCTTGGCACCCGTGTTGTCGGCGACGCGCAGCCGCGACTCCTGCTGAATCACTTACTTCTCCTTGACCTGGACTGTTGCACGGCAGATTTCCGACCCGACGTGCGCGGTCTGTACCCGTGCCCTGCGAGAGGGGCCGCCCGGGTGGGCGGCACAACGGTGGGGTTGCCGTGCGTCTGCCGCAAGGCAACCCCACCATCGTACTGGATACATTATTCGGTTTCTTACTTGGCCTTCTCGAGGACCTCGACGAGACGCCAGTGCTTGGTCGCGGACAGCGGACGGGTCTCCATCAGCTGCACGCGGTCACCGATGCCTGCGACGCCGTTCTCGTCGTGCGCCTTCACCTTGCTGGTGCGCCGGATGATCTTGCCGTAGAGCGGGTGCTTGACCCGGTCTTCGAGCTCGACCACGATCGTCTTCTCCATCTTGTCGGAGACGACGTATCCGGTGCGGACCTTGCGGCTGCCGCGCTCTTCAGTGCTCACTGCTTTTTCCTCACTCATGCCGCGTCACCTGCGTCCGGACCAACGGCCAGCCCGAGCTCACGCTCACGCAGAACGGTGTAGATACGCGCGATCTCGTGACGAACGGTACGAAGTCGACGGTTGTTGTCCATCTGACCCGTGGCCATCTGGAAACGAAGGTTGAACAGCTCTTCCTTCGACTCACGAAGCCGGGTGACCAGCTCTTCTTCGGTGAGCTCGCGGAGCTCTGCGGCTGGGGTTCCAGTAGCCATCAGAACTGCTCCTCCCTTGTCACGATCCGGCACTTGCACGGGAGCTTGTGCATCGCGCGGCGCAGGGCCTCACGAGCGATCTCCTCATTGGGGTAGCTCATCTCGAACATCACGCGACCGGGCTTGACGTTCGCGATCCACCACTCGGGCGAACCCTTACCGGAACCCATGCGGGTTTCGGCCGGCTTCTTGGTGAGGGGGCGATCCGGGAAGATGTTGATCCAGATCTTGCCGCCACGCTTGATGTGCCGGGTCATGGCGATACGAGCGGACTCGATCTGCCGGTTGGTGATGTAGGCCGGCTCGAGAGCCTGGATGCCGTAGTCACCGAAGGTCACCTGGGTTCCACCCTTGGCGGCACCCGAACGGCTCGGATGGTGCTGCTTGCGGTGCTTGACCCGCCGTGGGATCAACATGCGTCAGCCCTCCTTCTGTTCAGTCGTAGCGGGTGCATCGGCAGTGGCGGTCGCTGCGCGGCCGGCCTCGGTGCTGGTCGCGGTGGTGCCGGTGGCACCGGAACGACGGGGACGGCTCGGACGCTCACGGCGCGGGCGGTCGCCTGCGGGAGCAGCCACGTTGGCGGCCAGCTCACGCTTGCCACCGACGATGTCGCCCTTGTAGATCCAGACCTTCACGCCGATGCGGCCGAAGGTGGTCTTGGCCTCGTAGAGGCCGTAGTCGATGTCCGCACGAAGCGTGTGCAGCGGCACACGGCCTTCGCGGTAGAACTCCGACCGGGACATCTCGGCGCCGCCGAGACGACCGGAGCACTGAACGCGGATGCCCTTGACGTTGGGCTGACGCATGGCCGACTGGATGGCCTTGCGCATGGCGCGACGGAAGGCGACACGGTTCGAGAGCTGCTCGGCCACACCCTGTGCGACGAGCTGAGCCTCGGCCTCGGCGTTCTTGACCTCGAGGATGTTCAGCTGGACCTGCTTGCCGGTCAGCTTCTCGAGCTCGGAACGGATGCGATCGGCTTCGGCGCCGCGGCGGCCGATGACGATGCCCGGGCGAGCGGTGTGGATGTCCACACGCACACGGTCACGGGTGCGCTCGATCTCGACCTTCGCGATGCCCGCGCGCTCCATGCCGGTGGCGAGGAGCTTACGGATCGCGACGTCTTCCTTGACGTACTCCGCGTACTGCTTGTCTGCGTACCAGCGAGACTTCCAGTCGGTGGTGATGCCGAGGCGGAAGCCGTGCGGGTTGATTTTCTGGCCCACTACTGAGCACTTCCCTTCCGGCGATTACGGGTCGATGTTCCGGTCTTCGGCAGGCTCTCCACGATCACGGTGATGTGACTGGTGCGCTTGCGGATACGGAACGCACGTCCCTGTGCACGCGGCTGGAACCGCTTGAGGGTCGCGCCCTCGTCCACGAACGCCGTGGCGACGACAAGCGTGCTCGGGTCGAGGTCGAGGTTGTTCTCGGCGTTGGCTGCTGCAGACGCGATCACCTTGGCGACCGGCTCGCTCGCTGCCTGCGGCGCGAACTTCAGGATGTTCAGGGCGTCTTCAACCGAACGCCCGCGGACCAGGTCCACAACACGACGCGCCTTCATCGGCGTGACGCGCACGTGGCGCGCTACTGCCTTGGCGGTCGGGTTGGCGGTTTCGGTGTTGCTCATCGCCTCTTCGCCTTCCGATCATCCTTGATGTGACCCTTGAACGTGCGGGTCGGTGCAAACTCTCCGAGCTTGTGTCCGACCATCGAGTCGGAAACGAACACGGGGACGTGCTTGCGGCCGTCGTGAACCGCAAACGTGTGGCCGATGAAGTCCGGGATGATCGTGGAACGACGGGACCAGGTCTTGATGACCTGCTTGGTTCCCTTTTCGTTCTGCACGTCCACCTTCGCGAGGAGGTGGTCATCGACGAACGGGCCCTTCTTGAGGCTGCGTGGCATCCTTCACTCCCTCCTAGCGCTTGTTCTTGCCGGTACGGCGACGACGGACAATGAGCTTGTCGCTCGCCTTGTTCTTGCGGGTGCGGCCCTCGGGCTTGCCCCACGGGCTGACCGGGTGGCGACCACCGGAGGTCTTACCCTCACCACCACCGTGCGGGTGGTCGACCGGGTTCATCACGACACCACGGACGGTGGGGCGCTTGCCCTTCCAGCGCATACGGCCGGCCTTGCCCCAGTTGATGTTCGACTGTTCGGCGTTGCCGACCTCACCGATCGAGGCGCGGCAGCGAACGTCGACACGACGGATTTCGCCGGACGGCATACGCAGCGTGGCGTAGGTGCCTTCCTTACCGAGCAGCTGGATGCTGGATCCGGCCGAGCGGGCCATCTTGGCGCCGCCACCCGGGCGGAGTTCCACCGCGTGGATGGTGGTACCCGTCGGGATGTTGCGCAGGGGCAGGTTGTTGCCGGGCTTGATGTCGGCGCCTGCGCCGGACTCGACCGGAGCACCCTGGATCAGGCCCTTGGGGGCGATGATGTAGCGCTTCTCGCCGTCCGCGTAGTGCAGAAGGGCGATACGCGCGGTGCGGTTGGGGTCGTACTCGATGTGAGCGACCTTGGCCGGCACGCCGTCCTTGTCGTTGCGACGGAAATCGATCAGCCGGTAGGCGCGCTTGTGTCCGCCACCCTTGTGCCGGGTGGTGATACGACCGTGTGCGTTACGTCCACCGCGTCCGTGGAGCGGGCGAACCAGCGACTTCTCGGGGGTCGACCGAGTGATCTCGGCGAAGTCCGAGACGCTCGAGCCACGACGGCCCGGGGTAGTCGGCTTGTACTTACGGATTGCCATGAGTCTTCTCGTCCTCTATGTCTCGTCAAGTCCCGGGCGCTTACGCGACCGGTCCTCCGAAGATCTCGATGGGCTTGCTGTCGGCCGAGAGGGTCACGAGCGCGCGCTTGGTGTCCTTGCGCTTGCCGTAACCGAACCGGGTCCGCTTGCGCTTGCCCTGACGGTTGGCGGTGTTGACGCTGGTCACGGTGACGCCGAAGATCTTCTCGACGGCAATCTTGATCTGCGTCTTGTTCGAGTCCGGGTGCACCAGGAAGGTGTAGGTGCCTTCCTCGATCAGTCCGTAGGACTTCTCGGAGATGACCGGGGCGAGCAGGATGTCGCGGGGATCGGCGATGGTGCTCACTTGCCCTCCTCCTTGTTCTCTTCCTGGGCGGTCTCGGCGGGCCCGTGGATGAACGAGTTCAGCGCCTCGACGCTGAACACGACGTCATCGCTGTTGAGCACGTCGTAGGTGTTGAGCTGGTCGGGTGCAATGGGGTGCACGCCGTCCAGGTTCTGCACGCTCTTCCAGGCCGCGATGTCCTCGCGTCCGACGACGAGCAGGACCTTCTTGCGGTCCGAGATCTCGCCGAGGAAGGTGCGGGCGGACTTCGTGGACGGAGTCTGACCGGCAACCAGTTCGGTGATCACGTGGATGCGCTCGTTGCGGGCCCGGTCGGAGAGGGCTCCGCGCAGGGCGGCGGCCTTCATCTTCTTGGGGGTCCGCTGGCTGTAGTCGCGCGGCTGCGGGCCGTGGACGGTGCCACCGCCGGCGAACTGCGGTGCACGGGTCGAGCCCTGACGAGCGCGGCCGGTCCCCTTCTGGCGGTACGGCTTCTTGCCACCGCCGCGAACCTCGCCGCGGGTCTTGGTGGCGTGGGTGCCCTGACGTGCAGCAGCGAGCTGCGCGACGACAACCTGGTGGAGAAGCGCGATGTTGGCAGGCGCGTCGAAGATCTCCGCGGGGAGCTCGACGGTGCCGTTGGTCTTGCCGCCGGCGACCTTGACGTCCAGCGTCAGCTTGGTCGTCGATGTCTCGGTGCTGGTCATGCTCGTGCACCACCCTTCACTGCACTCTTGACGATCACGAGGCCACCCTTGCGGCCGGGGATCGCACCCTTGATCAGCAGCAGGCCGTTCTCGGCATCCACCTTGTGGACGGAGAGGTTCTGCGTCGTGATGCGGTCGCTACCCATGCGGCCGGACATGCGCATGCCCTTGAACACGCGGCCCGGAGTGGCGCAACCACCGATGGAACCGGGGCGACGGTGAACGGCCTGCGCACCGTGCGATGCACCCTGACCGGCGAAGCCGTGGCGCTTCATGGTTCCGGCGAAGCCCTTACCCTTGCTGGTTCCGGTGACGTCGACGTAGGCGCCGTCCTCGAAGACCTCGGCGGTAAGTTCCTGGCCGACCTCGTACTCCGACGTGTCGGCAACGCGGAGCTCCACAACGTGGCGGCGCGGGGTGACGCCGGCCTTGGCGAACTGGCCGGAAGTCGGCTTGTTCACCTTGCGCGGGTCGATGGCGCCGAACGCGAGCTGCACGGCGCTGTAGCCGTCACGCTCTTCGGTACGAATCTGGGTCACGACGTTCGGTCCGGCCTTCACGACGGTGACCGGAACGACCCGGTTGTTCTCGTCGAAGACCTGGGTCATGCCGAGCTTGGTGCCCAGGATTCCCTTGATCTTGGTATCAGTCATTGTTTTTGTCTCCGCCGCGCTCACTGAATGTTGACGTCGACGCTGGCCGGAAGGTCGATGCGCATGAGCGCGTCAACCGTCTTGGGCGTCGGGTCGAGGATGTCGATAAGCCGCTTGTGAGTACGCATCTCGAAGTGCTCGCGCGAGTCCTTGTACTTGTGCGGCGAGCGGATGACGCAGTACACGTTCTTTTCGGTCGGCAACGGCACGGGTCCAACGACGCGGGCCCCGGTACGGGTCACCGTCTCGACGATCTTGCGCGCTGACGCGTCGATCGCCTCATGGTCGTAGGCCTTGAGCCTGATGCGGATCTTCTGTCCCGCCACGCTTAGTGTCCTTTTCTTGCCGCGTTTCGTAGTCCCACCCGAGTCGGGCCGAACTACCTCGTCTGCACAGTCCCTTACCTGGGCCGCAACTGTCCGAACGCTAGGCGACCGGGACACACCCGATCCGCTGCCGCTGTTCATCTGTCATGGTTCTCCGGTACACGCGGTCGGGCGTGTCGCCCTCCCACTCATTCTCCGACCCGGAACTTTTCAGCTTTTCGGGCCGGGAACGCGCACCGGATGCACTCGAATTCGAGTGCCAGTAGGTACTGCTTCCGTCTTGCATGTGGCCGCGAGCAGGTCATGTGATCTACACCGCGACGTTTCACCCCACCTGTTTCGGGCCGCAAACGATCGCGTCCCAGACAAGGCAACCCGACCAGTATGCCGTACCGGGCGGGAGACTTCAAACCGGGCTCGATTCCTCTCGTACTCGACCGAACTTACCCTGAAGTAAGATACGGGAGTGACTACCTCGAATCCCACGTTCGCCGCGTGGCAGAAGCTCCCCGACAACACGCTCGGACACGTCCTCTTCTCTATCGGCATGTGTCTGCGCGTCCCCTACTTCGGCTCGGTACTCCCCCGCGTCGTCGAGATGCGCCCGGGCCGCTGCGAAGTCCGCGCACCGAAATGGTGGGGCGTGCGCAACCACCTGGGTACGTTCCACGCGATCGCGGCGTGCAACCTCGCCGAGGCCGCCATGGGCATGCTGTCCGAGGCGACCGTGCCGTCGAGCCACCGGTGGATCCCGAAGTCGATGACGGTCGACTACCTCGCCACGGCGAACGGAACGCTGCGCGCCGTCGCGGAACTGCCGGAGCTGCCGGATTTTGCCGCGATCACCGAGGGCACCGACGTGGTGGTGCCCGTGCGCATCTTCGACCGACAGGGAGTAGAGGTGGTTCACGCCGACATCACGACGTGGGTCACGCCGCGGTAGAGCGCGAAAGGCGCATGTCGAAGCTCACATTCGTCTCGAAGTTCGCGGGAGTGACCCGAATTGCCGTGTGGCACTTCCCCGGAGCCGGAACGTCGCGGTACAGCACGACCTTCCGGCCGGACGGGATCGGTTTCCGCCGTGGTCGCCGAGGCCGAAGTGGTACAGACGTCCGGCATTTATCGTGTACCTGTCTTTACGCGTTACAGAAGTTTTTCCCACCCCTTCGTCGGGCGCGAAGGTGTTCCCCGGTCTGCCTTGATCACCCTCTTCGCGTGACATACTCGGGACATGCCAGCACCTGACTCCGCCGTTCTTGTCGAGGGAATCGAGAAATCCTTCGGTGACGTAGCAGCGTTGCGGGGTGTGAGCTTCGAGGTGCCCCGCGGCACGGTCCTGGGCATCCTGGGCCCCAACGGCGCAGGGAAGACCACCACCGTCAACGTGCTGTCCACTCTGCTGCGCCCCGATGCGGGCCGCGCGTTCGTCGCCGGACACGACGTCGTCGAGGAGTCGGCGAACGTCCGGCGCAGCATCATGATGACGGGCCAGTACGCCGCCCTCGACGAGTCGCTGACCGGCCGCGAGAATCTGGTGCTGTTCGGCCGCCTGATGGGCCTGCCCAAGGCGTCCGCGAAATCGCGCGCACAGGACCTCCTGACACAGTTCGATCTGCTCGAAGCGGGTGACCGGAAGGTGTCCGGGTACTCCGGCGGTATGCGCCGGCGCGTCGACATCGCCTGTGGCCTCGTGATCCGTCCCGAGGTGGTGTTCCTCGACGAGCCCACCACCGGCCTCGACCCCCGCAGCCGCCAGGGCGTGTGGTCCCTCGTGTCCGCGCTGAAGGAGCAGGGCATCACGATCCTGCTGACGACGCAGTACCTCGAAGAAGCCGACCTGCTGAGCGACAACATCGTCGTCATCGACAAGGGCACCGTGATCGCCGAGGGCACGGCCGACGAACTGAAGGCCCGGACCGGCGGAAGCTACTGCGAGGTCGTCCCGGTGAGTCTCGACGACCTGCCGCGCGTCCGCGAAATCCTCTCGAGCCTCTGCCCACCCGGCCGGGCCATCGAGGAAGGCACCGACCGGCTGTCGATTCCCGCCGAACACGGCGCCCAGACCCTCGCCGAGGTTCTGCGCCGCCTCGACCTCGCCGGGGTCACGCTCGCCGACATCGCCCTGCGGCGCCCGTCCCTCGACGACGTCTTCCTCTCCCTCACCGGTCACGTCCGCGTCGACGAGAGCCTGCCGTCGTGACGGCGCCCGCCCAGCTCGGATTCGACAGTGCCCTCGAAGGCAGGCACCGGCGGCCGCAACCGTCGATCATCCAGCAGTGGATTGCGCTGTCCCAGCGGAACCTGCACACGATGTGGGTGTTCGGTCAGTTCTTCATCGCGGTGTTCGCCCCGCTGATCTTCACAGTCGGTTTCTATCTGCCGCTGCGTCTGGTGATGAAGTTCCAGGGCATCGACTACGCGCAGTTCGTCATGCCGATCATCGTCCTGCAGGCCATGGCGTTCACCGCGATCTCGGCGGCGCACCGCGCGGCCACCGAGGCGTCGAACGGCATGAATTCGCGATTCCAGACGATGCCGGTCGGGGCGGCGGTCCCGCTTGCCGCGCGAATGACAGCCTCCCTCGTGCACTCGACGATCTCACTCGTCGCCGCGATCGGCTACGGATACGCGATCGGCTTCCGGTTCGACGGCGGATTCGGGCTGACCGCGGCGTTCTGCGGGCTGGCGATGCTGATCGGCTTCACGCTCACGACGGGTGCCGACGCCCTCGGCACCCTGACCCGGAGCCCCGAGGTCACCAGTCAGGCGCTGACGCTCCCCCAGCTGATCCTCGGCATGTTCTCGTCCGGTTTCGTTCCGGTGACGCAGTTCCCGGAGTGGGCGCAGGGTTTCGTGCGAAATCAGCCCATCTCGCAGTTCTCCTCGTCCATGCGTGCCATGACGGAAGGCACGATCACGTTCCACCAGCTGACACCCACCCTGTTGTGGTGCGGAGGGCTGGCACTGGTCTTCATTCCGTTGTCGATCTGGTCGAATGTGAGGCGCGGATGACCACCGAATACCGATCCGACACACCGGCGACGGTGACCTTCCCCGAGGTGCTCGAACCCCACCCGGAGAATTCCTTCGCCGCACTCTTCTCGCACAGCCTGCTGCAGACCAGACGACTTCTACTCCGCTGGGCGCGCGACCCGTACACCATGCTGCAGGCGATCGTGTACCCGTCGTTGATGTTGCTGATGTTCTGGGCGGTGCTCGGGATCTCGATCACCAAGGCCACCGGGGTCAACAGCGTCTTCGGGACCGTTCCGATGATCACGCTCGTCGGCGCGATGTTCGGATCCATCGCGGGCGGCCTGTCGCTGAAGAAGGAATGGGCGGACGGGCTCCTGAGCCGGTTCTGGGTGCTGCCCGTGCACCGCGCGTCGGGCCTGCTCAGTCGCCTGATGGCCGAATCGGTGCGGATCATGCTCACGACGGTGCTGATCATCGCCGTCGGTTTCGCCGTCGGGTTCCGGTTCGATCAGGGCATCCTCGCCGGTGTCGCGCTGATGCTCCTGCCGCTGCTGTTCGGGGTGAGTTTCGCGACGATGGTGACCGCCCTCGCCGTCAACGCGGCGAAGGCACCGCTCGTCGAACTCCTCTCCCTGCTGTGCACTCTCCTGCTGTTCTTCAACTCGGGATTCGTACCCACCGGCGCCTACCCCACGTGGCTCCAGCCGTTCGTGGAGAACCAGCCGATGTCGTGCGCGATCGACGCGATGAAGGGACTGTCGATGGGCGGTCCTGTCGCGGAGCCTCTGCTCAAGACCATCGCGTGGTCGCTCGCCGGGCTGCTGATCTTCACCTACCCCGCGGTGCGCGGCTATCGCCGGGCCGCGGGCAACCCGGCATAGCCCCTCGCATACCGGAGCTCAGAAGAATCTGATCCCGGCCAACCGGTGACGCACCGCCGTCGCGGGGGTCAGGAGCCAGTCGACCGTCTCGACGATCCGGCCGACGCGCAGCAGCAGCTCGTCGAGGTCCTGTTCGGGGGCCGTCAGCGACCCGACGACTCCGTCCACCGACCGGACCGTGCCTGCGAAGGTGTCGAGCCCGTCGGCGAACTTGTCCAGCAACGCGTCGAACCTGCCCAGCACGCGGGCGAATTCGTCGAGGGACGTCCCGATCTCGTGGGCCACCCCGTCGACGCGGCCGATCGTGACGTCGGCATTGAGTGCGGCCTGGGTGAGTCTCCTGATACGGCCGGCCGTATCGACACCGTCCGCCGCACCCGTCGGTTTGCTCATCGATGTTCTCTCCTCGGCTCGTGCACGGACCTATCGCGGGGTGTGCCCCGTGAGTGGCGGCTCGATCACCAACGGATCGTCCGCGGCCGGTGGTCCGTAGACGCCGCCGTTCCTCGTCGCGTTCTCCTGACCCAGGTCGTCCGGTCGTGGAACGTTCACGGCACCCCGCTGCTCCAGGTACTGCTGCGACTGGCACGTCCAGTCCAGGGCGGGCGCACTCGGTTCCGCGTCGGTCACCAGACGGCGAGGGGCGTCGTACACGCACATCGGCCCCTGCGTTCCGACCAGGAAAAGGTCCGCGAGTCCGCCCTTCTCGATCGACGCGATCTTCGGCAGCGCGCCGGGCATGATCGTCAGGCCGTAGTCGAGGGAGGGTGTGCGGTCACCGACGATCCGGGTGGGGAGAACCAGATTCGTCATCAGGGCGCCCAGTGAGTCCCGATTTCCCGACAGCAACGAGTCCAGACTCGCCATCGTCTGCGGCGAGCGCCCGAGCAGGTCGACAAGCGCGGAATCGTTGGCCCGCAACTGCTCGAGGACGCTCCGGGCGGTGCTCGCCGATTCCGGCAGAGCGGCGGTGAGGCCGTCCGCGGTGTCCAGGAGCGGCATGCCCTTGTTCACGATGGTCGACAATGCGTCGGTGCGGGTTTCGAGTGTCCGGGCGATCTCGGCGGAACCGTCGAGCAGGTTCTGGAGGTCGGGCCCCGTGCCCCCGAAGGCGGTGCCGAACGTGTCGGCCAGCGACGACAGAGCGGTGACGTCCATCGAGTTCACGAGGTCCGTGGTCTCGACGAGGGTCGCGTCGAGCGAGCGCGGGATTCCCTCCTCCGGAACCTCGACGACGTCTCCGTCCGCGAGGTACGGCGGGTCCGCACTGTCGGGCATGATGTCGAGCGCCTGGATGCCGATCGCGTTCTCGGTGGTGATCTTCGCCGTCGATCCGGCCGGCACCTGGGTACCGGGATGCAGTTCGATGCCGAGGACGACGCCCGTCCCTTCGGGGTTCACGTCGACGGAGCTGATAGTGCCCACTCCGACTCCGCGATAATTGACGGACGCTCCCTGGGCGAGGCCCGCGGCGTGGTCGAGCCGCGCACTCAGGTGAATGGGACTTCCGAACGTGTCCGGGCCTGCGACGTACCGCAGCCCGAACAGCATCGCGGCGATCGAGATCACGAGGAACAGGACCAACTGCGCCACCACGTGACGTGTCATCATCGGACGCCTCCGCCGAGTACCTCGGGCAGCGTACGGGCTTCCGGCACCTCGAGCGGAGCCGATCCGGTGAGCAACTTGGCGATGACGGCGGTGACGTCGAACGTTCCGTCGAACGTCGTGTAATCGCCGGGTGTGGCCGCGGCGAATCCACCGAGGAACGTGGCCACCGAATTCAGTGTCGGCGCGAGTTGTGACTCGAACCGGTCGAGTGCCGTGAGCACGGCCCCCGCGTCGCTGATCTCGGCCGACAGTTCGGATCCGGCGCTGCCGAGGACATGTTGCGCCTCGCGGCTGAGACGCGACGCCTCCCCCATCAACGCGACGATCTGATCGCGTTGCGACACCAGGAGATCCACCGCAGGCGCCAGGCCGGTCATCGCCCGATCGAGGGTCGGTTGCCCGGCGGCGAGTTCCGCCGCGAAGGCATTGGACGCCACCATCGCCCGGTCGAGTTCGTCCCGATGGTCGTCGACGACGCCCAGTGTGTCGTTCAACATGTCCACCAGTTCCCGGACCTTGTCCGAGCGGCCCGCGAAGGCGACGGTCAATTCGTTCATGATGGCGTGCATCTGGTCTATGCCGCTGCCGTTCAGCACGGTGGCCAGCGCGGCCAGGCCACTCTCGATGTCGGGACCGCGCGACGTCCGGTCCAGTGGGATGGTGTCACCCTCGCTCATCGGCGCGCCCGCCGCGTCCCCGACGTCGAGTCGGACGAAGGGATTGCCGAGGGCCGTGGGCAATTCGATCCGAGCCGTCGCATCCTGCGGTATCGGAACGTCGTCGCGGATCCGCATCTCGATCCGAGCGGTGAAGTCCCGGGTCGACACGTCCGAGACTCGGCCCACCACCTCTTGACCCACCCGGACCTCGGCGCCCGGGACGACACGATCGACACCGTCGAACTGCGCGGAGATCTGATATGACGGACCGTCCGGCGAACGGCCCACCGACAGATCCTGCAGGCTCAGCGAACACCCCGCGACCGGCAGCGCCATACCGACGACCAGCGCCGCCGTCAGCGATTTCGTTCTCGCCCGGATCGTCATCGTCCTCCGACCATGAGTTCGCGCAGCCCGAACGGGTCGGACATGCTGGGCGGAAACTGAATCGGGTTGGTGATTCCCGCTCCGCGGCAGAGGATCGGATCGACCACCGCGCAGAGCGGGGACGTCGGCTCGGCCTGCGCCAGGTTGGTGGAGATGTTCAGCCGGATGCGGGCACGCTGGTCAGGAGTGACCGCACGCTGGATGTTGTCGATCAGCAAGGGCACCAGGTCCATGATCTCGGCGAGGTCGGTGTCGTGCCTCTGCAGCACCTCGCTCACTCCCGCGAGGTTGTCGATGCCGGCGGCGACGTCGCCGCCCCGGGCGGACACGAGTTGGTCGATCTGGTTCAGGAGCGCGGACAACTGGTTCACCGTGTCGCCGATCGCGAACTGCTGGCCGGCGAACTCGTCGCCGATCGCAGTGAGCGAACCGGCGAGTGAATCGACCTGCGCCTGACGCGACGAGATCGCGTTCACGAGCACCTCGAGGTTGTTGACGAGCGCGCCGACATCCGCGCTGTTGCCTGCGATCACCGAACTCGCCTGCGACAGTGTGCGGATGGCGTCGTTCATCGCGGGACCGAGGCCGTCCGAGGACGCGGCGGCAGCGGAGATCGCGGCGCCGGCATCGCCTCCGTCCGGACCGAGCGCCTTGACGACGGTGTCGACGCTGTCCATCAACTGGTCCCAGGTGATCGGCGAATGACTGCGCTCGGGTGCAATGGTCTGCCCGCTCTCGAACACCGGGCCGCCGGTGTACGCGGGGCCGAGTTCGACGAATCGCTCACCGATCGCGGACGTCACCAGCACGTACGCATTCGCGTCCGCGGGCAGCACGATGTCCGACGCGACGGACATCGTGACCATTACGGTCGCGCCTCTCGGCTCGACCGCCTCGACCGTGCCGACCGGAACCCCGAGCACCGAGACCTTGGTGCCGGGGAACACGCCGTTGACGTAGGCGAATTCGGAATGCACGACGGTGGACGACGTGCGGAAGATCAGCAGCCAGCCGGCCACGACGATCGCCACCACGAGCGCGAGCACGCCGCCGATCCCGGCGACCCGGCGTGCGATGCCCGCGTTCACGAGCACCCCGTGATCAGTCCGACGACGCACAGCAGGTTGTCGGCGATGACGGCCGACGGCGCGGAGACGTCGGCCCAGTCGCCGGTTCCGGTCGCGTTCACGAGGGCTCTCGCGGCCGGTGCACCCGTGGTCAGGAGCGCGTCGAGGTTGGCGAGGTTCGCCTGCAGCCGGTCCGTCACCTGCCTCGCGTTCACGAGCAGTGAATCCAGCTCGGCGGTGTTCTCGCCGAGGAACTGGGATGCCTGTGCGACGAGCGCCTGGAGATCGTCGACCATCTGGCGGATGGCTGCACGCCGGGTGGCGAGTGTGTTCATCACGACGTCCGCGTTACCGAGCAGGGTGGTGAGCTGACCCTGCTGACCGACCAGCACGTCCGTGAGGGTCCGCGAGCTGTCGAGCAATTGCGTGACCTGATCGGCGTTCTTCGCCAGGATCGTGGACGCCGCGCTCACACCCGCCAGTGCCTCCCGGTTGAGGTTCGCGTCCTGCGGCAACGTCTCCGTCACCACCGCAAGCATCTTCTGCAGTCCCCCGAGGTCGAGTTCGTCCGCCGTCTCGATCGCGGACGATCCGATGTCGTCGAGCGAATACGGAACGCTGGTGCGGCGGAGTGGAATCACCCCGTCGTCCCCCAGGTCTCCCGGCCCCGACGGCGCGACGTCCAGATAGCGCTTGCCGAGGATGGTCGACAGCTTCACCCCCGCGGACGTCGTCGATCCGAGGTGACGTTCACCGTCGAGCCGGAAGTGCACGACCACGTGATCGCCCGCCAGGTCCACTCCGGTGACCCGGCCGGCGGGGACCCCCGCCACGTACACGTAGTCCGAATCGGTCAGGCCCGCAGCGTTCGCGAGTTCGGCCGTGTACCCGTCGGTCCGCACGGCGAAGCTCACCCGCGGGATCACCAGAACCAGCGCCAGCGCCAGCGTTGCCGCGAGAATTCCCACGATTCCGACGATCAGCGGGTTGACGGGCCGCACTCGCTGATTTCCCGCCAGCGAGTCCCAGACGTCGCGCACGTTCTCGGTGACACTCATTGGCAGTACCTCGAATGCAGGTCGGGACCGAGGGCGCCTTCGCGACCGTCGACGTTGACGATGAAGGTGCACAGGTAGATGTTGAGCCACGAGCCGTACGAGCCCGAGCGGTCGACGGAGGAGAAGAACTCCGGCATGGCCACCATGAGGTGATCGAATTCCGGGTTGGCGCCCAGCATCGCCCCCGTCAGCGAGTGAAGTTGTTCCACGGTGCGGCCGAGCTCCGGGACGCGCCCGTCCACGATCTGCAGCGCCGAGCGACTCACCGCCGCACTCTGATCGAGGGTGTCCATGAGAACCTCGTTGTTCTCGGCCAGCATCCCGGTGAACTGGGTGAGGCTGTCGACGAGGTGGGACAGCTCGGGACCCCGTGCCGCCGCCGTTCCCACCACCACCTCGAGGTTCCGGATGAGATCACCGATCAGCTGATCGTGATTCGCCAGGTTGCCGGTGACGTCCGCCACCCTGCGCAGCAGAGTTTCCATGCTCGCCTTCCTGCCGTCGAACACCGCGACGACTTCGGTGGCGAGTGCGTTGACCTGTTCCGGTTCAATGGCGTCGAACAGTGGCTTGAATCCGTTGAAGAGACTGGTGAGGTCGAGTGCGGGCGACGTTCGGTCGAGCGGAATCGTGTCGCCCTCCTCGAGGGTGCCCTCGCCCGACGGCCCGGCCGCGAGATCGAGATACCGGACCCCCAGGAGGTCGCCGTACCGGATGGCGACGGTGGTGTCGGCGGGAAGTTTCTGATCGCGCTGCACCTCGAAGTCCACCAGGGCGGTGGCACTTCCGGCGTCGCCGTCGACGATGTCGATCGAATCGACACGTCCCACCCGCACACCGGCGATGGTGACGTCGCTGCCGGGAGTGACACCCTGGGCGTCGGTGAACAACGCCTTGTACGTGACGGTCTGCCCCTCGACCGGGACCCGCAGCGTGTTCACGACGAGCACTGCCGAGAGGATGCCGAGGACGCCGAAGATCGCCAGTTTGATTGCCGAGTTCCGGACGCTCATCCTCCGCCACCTCCCCCGCAGTTCGGTCCGTCCATGCCGGGATACTGCGGGCAGTCGGCCGACGTGTAGGGCCGCGGGTTGGACAGGTCCGCGGCGACCCGGACCGCGAACTTGCCGGTGGCGAAGACGGCGGCGCCGGCCTCGCCGAACGGGCCTGCCTCGTCGAGGGTGGCCCGCAGCAGATCGGACTTGCTGGCCATGGTGCCCAGGGTCGGCGAGACGTTCAGGGCCACCGCGATCATGTTGTCCGCGTTCTGTTCCAGGACGTCGCCGGAATTCCTCGAGACGACGAGCGAAGCGGCGAGGAAACCGGTGAAGCTGTCGGTGTTCTCGACGAGTGTGTTCGACAGCGACACCGCGGCGTCCATGGCGGCGAGGACGTCCGGCGCGGCCGCGGCCAGTTGCTCACTGATCCGGGCGATCTGTGGCGTCCGCTCCGCGACCGACTCGACGAGTGGCGCGGTGGATGTCGCCACAGCGTGGAGGCTGTCGATGGTGTGCCCCAACTGCTCGCCGCGACCCCGCAACGCGTCGGCGACGGCGCTGAGTGCGGCCTGCATCTGTTCGGGTTTCACCCGCGACAGCATGTCGTAGACCTTCGAGTACAGGTCGTACATCTGGACGGTCTCCGCCGAGGTGTCGGGTTGCAGCCGCGCCCCGGCCTCGAGTCGGGCGCCGCCGGTTCCGGCGGTCGACACCAGCTCGACGGTCTGGTCGCCGAACAGCGTGCGGGGAACGACCCGCACCTCGACGGAAGCCGGGATGTGACGCATCTGCTCGGGGCGGAGACTGATGTCCATGCCCGTCTCGTTCATTCCGGCGTCGACACTCGACACGGTTCCGACGGTCGCCCCCTTGTAGGACACCGTGGTGTGCGACTTCACGGCACCGGCGTCGGCCGGAAGTGTCGCTGTCACCACGGGATCGGTGACGATCGTTCCGGTGCCGAAACCGACCAGCAATGCCGATCCCAGAATCAGGACCGCCACTCCGATCACCCCCCGCACGGCGAGTGCGCCGGTGCCCGGACCACCCGGGCGGCCGCGCATCACGGCAACCCCAGGGCGGGGGCGGACGGGACGAGACCCCACAGCGAGAGCGTCAGCAGCAGATCGACGATACCGATGGCGAGGATGCTGGTCCGCAACGCACGTCCGGCCGCACGGCCGACGCCCTCGGGGCCGCCGTGCGCGTGGTATCCGTACGAGCAGTGGACGAGCGCGATGATCGTCGCGAACACGACGGCCTTGACGAACGAGTACACGACGTCGGTGGGGGTGAGCATGAGATGGAAGTAGTAGTCGTAGGTTCCGGCCGACTGCCCGCCGAACGTGACGATCACGAGCCGCGATGCCAGGTACGACGACAGCAGGCCGACGACGTACAACGGCACCACACAGATCAGGCACGAGACGAGTCGTGTGCTCGCGAGGAACGGCAGCGACCGGATCGCCATCGCGTCCAGCGCACTGATCTCCTCCGAGATGCGCATGGCGCCGAGCTGCGCGGTGAACCCGGTTCCGACCTTCGCCGCGAGCGCGATGCTGGCGATCACGGGCGCCAGTTCGCGGGTGTTGAGGATCGCCGACAGGAGTCCGGACAGCGATCCCATGCCGAGCAGGTCCAGTCCGCGCAGCCCCTCGATGCCCACCTGCGTCGCAGCGACGGCGGACATCGCGAAGACGACACCGATCGCGCCGCCGCCCGCGAGCAGCGTGGCACCGCCGAAGCTGATGTCGCCGATCTGACGCATGATGTGCCGCCAGTACTTCACGATCGCGAGGGGAACTCCGGCGATCACGCTGCCGTAGAACGTGAATTCCCGCCCCAGCCCCGTCATCAGGTCCAGGGGCTGACGAGCCCGGGCCCGCACCCAGTGCACTGCGGGCCATCTGGTGCTCACGACCATCAGTAACCACCTACCGGGACGACGAGAACGGAATAGAGCTGACTGAGCACGGTGTTGACGATGAAGACCAGGATGAAGGCCAGCACGACGGCCTCGTTGACGGCGTCGGCGACACCGCTGGGCCCGCCCTTGGCGTGCAGCCCCTTGAAACTGGCGACGAGCGCCGACGTCACCGCGAACGCCGTCGATTTGACGAGGGCGACCACGAAATCCGACAACCGCGTGTACTGCGACAGTGCGGTGAGAAAGCTTCCCGCCGAACTGTTCTGGACGATCACCTGGAAGAGGAAGCAGGCCGACACTCCGACGGCGGTGACCATCGCGCAGAGTGCGATGCCGACGATCACCGCTGCGAGCACGCGCGGGACCACGAGCCGCTCGATCACATTGAGCCCGAGCACCTCCATGGCCTCGACCTCTTCGCGGATCGTCCGCGAGCCGAGGTCGGCGCAGATCGCGGACCCTCCGACCCCGGCCAGCATCAGCGCGCACACCAGGGCGGACGCCTGCCCGACGATCACGAACCCCACGACCGCCCCGGTGTACCCCTCGGCGCCGAGCTGACCGGCGAGGCTACCGATCGTGACAGCGATGAGGACTCCGATGGGGATCATCAACAGCAGGGCGGGTGCCGACGTGACCGACGCGATCCGCCAGGCCTGATCCAGCAGTTCCCGCCAGGCCAACTTGCGCCGCACCAGAACTCGCACCGCGGCCACCGTGGTCGCGATAGAGAATCCGATGAGTGCGCCGACTTCGTTGGCGAAGTGACTCACGGGCCCTTTGGCGGGTGGCAACTCGAATGTCACGCGGTCCTCCCCCGTTGCCGGTCACCGCAGAGCGGGGACCGGCCTCGAGATGTTCGATACGGGGTCAGACGACCGCGACGCCGGATGCGCCGTGGGTCTTTCGGAGTTCGCCTTTGACGACCTTGCCGCTGGCGTTGCGGGGCAGCGCGTCGACGATCACGACGTCTTTCGGGTGTTTGTACCGGGCGAGCTTGTCGTCGAGCCACGCCGCGAGTTCGTCCACGGTGAGGTCGGATCCCTCGTCGTCGAGTGCGACGACGGCGACGGGCACCTCGGTCCACTTGGGATCGGGCCGGCCGACGACGGCGGCCTCCCGGATCCGCGGATGTCCGAACAGGACGTTCTCCACCTCGGCGCAGTAGATGTTCTCTCCGCCGGAGATGATCATGTCCTTCTTCCTGTCGACGACGTAGACGAATCCTTCGTCGTCCTGCCGCACCAGATCTCCGGAGTGGAACCACCCGCCGGCGAACGCGTCCGCCGTGGCGGCCGGGTTCTGCCAGTACTCGAGCATCATCGTCGGTCCGCGGTAGACGATTTCGCCGACGGTCCCGGGTGCGACGTCGTTCATGTCGTCGTCGACGACGCGCGTCTGGATCGTCGGGATCGGTTTGCCCACCGAACCCAGTTTGCGGATCGCGTCGTCCCCGTCGAGGACACAGGTGATGGGCGACATCTCGGTCTGCCCGAACACCGCGACGATGAGCGCCCGCGGGAACGTGTCCGCCATGGCGCGCAGCACCGTATCCGATGCGGGCGCCGCCCCCCAGCTGATGACGCGGAGGGCGAGATCGCGACCCCGGACGGTCGGGTCGGCGCAGACGGCCTGCCACTGCACCGGCACGAGGAACACCGTCGTGATCCGCTCCTGCTCCCACACGTCGAGCATCTCGGTGGGGTTGAACGCCTTGAGCGGGTGAATCACCGTGGTACCGCCGAGCATCAGCATCGGGGCGACGGAACCGAGCGCGGCCACGTGGAACACGGGGGACGCGAGGAACCCGATGTCGTCGCCGCGGTCGTAACGCATCGCGCGGATACAGGTGATGGACTGTCCGACCATGTTCGAGTGCGACAGCACCGCACCCTTGGGCGTACCCGTCGTTCCGGACGTGTAGAGAATCAGCGACGGTGTGTCCTCCGGCAGATCGACGGGGGCATGGGCCGGGCCGGACTCCGACACGAGTTCTTCGTAGCCGAGCATGTCGGCTTCCGTGTCGGCGCCGATGTTCACGACCAGGCTCAGTTCGGGAACGTCCTGCCGCACCGCCGCGACCAGCGGTGCGAGCGCGGGCTCGGTGAACACCGCACGAGCCCCGGAGTCACGGGCGATGAACGCGACCTCGGGCGGGGTGAGCCGGAAGTTGACGGGGACCGCGATGGCGCCGAGGGCATTGATCGCGAGAACCGCTTCGAAGAATTCGGTGCGGTTGAGGGTGAGCAGCAGAACACGGTCGCCGAACTTCACGCCTCGCCGGGACAGTGCGCCGGCGAGCGCCTCCGATCGGTCGTGCAATTCGCGCCAGGTCGTACTGTGGCCGAGAAAGCGGAACGCGGCCTGATCGGGCTTCATCTCCGCGTGCGACGCAACCCAGTTGTTCCAGTGGTTGCGGCGGGATTGCAGTGGCTGCGCCAGCAGCTCGCTACGTGACGACATGTGGTGGTGGTCCCTTCGCTGTACTCGTGCCCGGCGCCCGTCTGCCTGTTCGGACCCGCACCGAGCTGTGACGAGTATTACAGATCTCGACGTCTATCGGAACAGTCTTGTTAACCGCAATTCGCATCAGCTCCGGAAGTTCGGAGCGCGTTTCGCGAGCATCGCGGTGACCCCTTCGACGAAGTCGGGGGCCTGCAGCAGTTCCGCCTGGCCCGCCTTCTCGCGGTCGAGTGATGCGTCCAGAGCTGTGAGCGTCGCTGCGGTGAGTGCCCGCTTGGTGAGTTCGATGGCCCGCCTCGGACCACGAGCGAGCCGGGCCGCCACGGCATCGACGTGCGCGGCGAGTTCGTCCGGAGGGAGGACGCCCGCGATCAGGCCGTCCCGCTCCGCCTGCGCGGCGGGCAGGCGCTCTCCGAGGAGTGCCATCCGGGTGGCCCGTGCCCGGCCGATGGACGCCGCGATCAGCGCGCTGGAACCGCCGTCGGGCATCAACCCGATGTTGACGAACGCGAGGAGTAGATAGGCGTTCTCGGAGGCATACGTCAGGTCGGCCGTCAGCGCGATGGACGCCCCGACACCCGCGGCCGCCCCGTTCACCTGCGCGATGACCGGGACCGGCAACTCGACGATGGCACGAACCACCCGGTTGGCGGAATCCATCACCACCTCCGCGGGCGCTTCCCGGCCCCCGGCCGCGGCGAGGTCCGCGCCCGTGCTGAAGGCCTTGCCCGCCCCCGCGATGATCACGACGCGAACCGAGGAGTCCGTGGCGGCTGCGGTGAGCACGTCGCCCAGTGCCGTCATGTGTGCCAGGTCGAGAGCATTCATCCGGTCGGGGCGGTCGATCGTGATCCGGAGGATCCCGGCCTCGTTGACGACGCGCAGCCCGTCGACCGCCGGGGCGGTCACAACACCGCTCCGATGCGCGAGTCGACCGTGCTCGCGAGCCGTCCGGTGATGATCGATTCCGCCTCCGTGACCATCCGGGTCACGAGTTCGCGCACGGTCGGGATGTCGTCGATCAGGCCCTGGCTCTGTCCAGCGGTCCAGATTCCGGCGTCGAGATCGCCCCTTTCGAACACCGTGCGTCCCCGGGCTCCGGCGACGAGATGCTGGATGTCGGCGAATTCGCAGCCACGGGATTCGATGTCGACCACCTCGGTGCTGACCGCGTTGGTCGCGACGCGGGCGGTGTTGCGAAGGGAGCGGAAGATGAGTTCGGTGTCGCGTTCGGTGTTGGCGACGATCTGATCCTTGACGGCGTGTGCCACCGGGGATTCGACCGTGCACATGAATCGGGTGCCCATGTTCACGCCGTCGGCGCCGAGTGCGAGTGCTGCGACGAGACCACGCGCGTCCGCGATACCACCGGACGCGATCAGGGGGATCGTGAGCTTTCGGGCGGCCGCCGGGATCAGGATCAGGCCCGCGACGTCGTCCTCACCCGGGTGCCCTGCGCATTCGAAGCCGTCGATGCTGACCGCGTCGACACCCACCTGTTCCGCCTTCACCGCGTGCCGCACGCTCGTGCACTTGTGGATCACCTTGATCCCCGCGTCCTTGAGGTGCGGGAGGTGGTCCACCGGATTGGAGCCGGCGGTCTCGACGATCCCGATTCCGGAATCGATGATCGCCTGGCGGTACTCGGCGTACGGCGGCGGGTTGATCGACGGGAGGATCGTCAGATTCACACCGAAGGGCTTGTCGGTGAGCTCCCGTGTGCGGGCGATCTCCGCAACGAGATCTTCGGGAGTCGGCTGGGTGAGCGCGGTGAGAAATCCGAGCGCCCCCGAATCGGCCACGGCCGCTACGAGTTCGGCACGGCCGACCCACATCATGCCGCCCTGGACGATCGGATGCTCGACACCGAAGGCCTCGGTGAATTTCGTCCTCATCTCAGTTCACCTCTTCGAACGTGCCGCCTGCGGCGGCCTTGTCCAGCAGTAGTTGGGGTGGAAGGAATCGGTCGCCGTACCGCGCGGCCAGCAGCTGCGCCCGGGAGACGAATCCCTGGATCCCGTCCGCGTACTCGTAGAAGCCGGCGCCTGTGGAGCGACCCTTGCGGCCGAACTCGTCGATCAGTGCCGGGTCCAGATTCGGAGTCCGGACCTGGATCTCCTCGATCAACCCGACCGCCAGGTCGATGGGCTTGGTGCCGTGGAGGGCACCGTTGCTCTTGCCCCGCCCACGAGCGGTTCTGATCGCGTCGAAGATCAATGCCTGCCCGCTCTGCCGGGTTGCTCTCATGTTCCAGCTACCTCCGATAGTTCGAAATGTGAGATCCAGGAGCGCACGACCGTCAGGAGACCGCGGACACATGCGAATTTCGGTTAACTTATTCCGCCTGTTCCTCACGTGTCAATACCCCCACGACACCTTGGCGGCCGGATTCACCGGCATTTTCCGAGAATGCGGCGTGACGATTTCTCCGAACGCAACCCTCAGCCGACCAGACGATGCGAAAGTCTCGGTTAAGATGATCGACAGTTAAACTGGCAGATGACTGCCGATTACTGGAGGTGACCGTGGCTCGGACCAGCACGACGGCCGGTGCCGCCACCGAGCGGCCGATCCGCCGTCGCCCGAAGAACCGCAAGGCCCAGATCGCGAACGTCGCTGCCGAGGCCTTCAGCGAGCGCGGCTACCACGCGGTCGGCGTCGACGAGATCGCGGCCACCATCGGGATCTCCGGCCCCGCCCTCTACCGGCACTACCCCAACAAGTACGCCCTGCTCGTACACGCCGCCACCACGACGGCCGACGCTCTGCAGGCAGCCGCGGACGGCGCGCTCGAGGGGATGGCCGAACGCGAGCCCGGAGACCGCCTCGACCATCTGATCTCCGCGCTCGTCGCGAATACCATCGAGAACCGCAAGGTCGCCGGGCTCTACCGCTGGGAGGGCCGGTACCTCGAGGCCGAGGATCGCACGCGAATCCGCGACGTCTTCGTTCACGTCACCCAGTGCGTGGCGGGCCCCCTGCGGGAACTGCGCCCCGAACTCACGTCCGTCGACGCCACGACACTGGGGGCGTCGACACTGAGCGTGATGGGAAGCATCAGCGCACACCGCACCACCCTCGCGACGCGCCGGCTCGGCGCGCTACTCGAGTCGGCGTGCGAATCGATCCTGCACGCGACACTGCCTCCCGCCGTCCCGGCCGACGGCAGGAACGCGGGCACAGGTGCGGTACGCGGCCTGGCGGTGACGTCCAAGCGCGAGTTGCTGATCAACGAGGCCGTGAAGATATTCGACCGGCACGGCTATCACGACTCGAGCATCGAAGAAATCGGCGCCGCGGCCGGCATCAACGCGTCGAGCGTGTACCGCCACTTCCCCAGCAAGGCCGACCTTCTCGCGGCGGTGTTCTACCGCGCGTCCGACCGGCTGGCCGTGGCCACCTCGGCGGCGCTGTCCACCGCCACCGGCCCCGAGGATGCACTCCGCACACTCGCGGAGTCCTATCTGGAACTCGCCTTCCGGAACCCGGAAGTGCTGTCGGTGTACTTCGCGGAGATCGGGAATCTCCCGAAGAACGAGCGGACCAATCTCCGCAACGTGCAGCGCCTGCACGTCGAGGAGTGGGTCCACCTGGTGACCACCGTGCGCTCCGAACTCTCGGCTCCGGAGGCACGGTTCCTGGTTCACGCGGCGCTGGGTTTGGTTCTCGATATCGGCCGACTGGTCCACTTCGACACCCGCGAGGAGTCGCGTGCGCGTCTCCACACCCTGATGACGGCGGTACTACTGGGCCACTGAGGCCGTGTCCCTGGACGAGTCGCCCAGGGGCACAGCCGTCATGCGACCTGTCGACGGGCTCCACGGTGATTGTCGCTGTCCGCGCCCAGATCCCGGGGACGGTAGCCGACCGGGTATCCGGGATAGCTCCGGTTGTGCCGATCCCGGGCGGCCTTGGACTCCCGACGCGGCGGCAGGAAGCGCACGAACCTCGCACGGATCCGCAGCGCACCGCGGGACGCGTTCTGCAGCCAGATCGGGGCGGCGGGAAACCCGAACGCCGACAGCATCATCGGGTCGAGGAGGGCGTAGACCCCCTGAGCGACGAGCGGCCGGAGTGGCGCCGGAAACCAGGAACAGAACAGCTTCAGCGTGTAGGTGCCGACGCGGTGGTTGTCGTCGGTGTACCGGAAATGCTCCCGCTCGTAGTCGACCTTGAACCGGTAGAAGTCCTCGAAACTCTCGGGAATATTCTTGATTCCCATCCGGATTCCCACCTGACGGTAGAAATGGAAACACGCGAGACGCTCGTTCGGGGTCAGCCGCCGCCACCCGAAGCGGTCGATCCAGTCGATCGGCTCGTAGATGAAGGTGGTCAGCACGTACAGCATGTCGTCGTTGTCGATGTCGTACTTGCCGTGCATTCGGTTCACGACGCGCAGCGATTCGACGCCGCGCTCGGAGTCGTAGCCGTGTTCGACGAGTTCGGCCATCAGCAGCGCGGTGTCGTCGTACCGCTTCTGTGGCCGTTTCTCGAACTCACCGGTGCGCTGCAGCAGTTCCGAAATGGTGGGGACGCAGTACGTCCGGAACAGCGCGAACTCGAGGGATCGCTGGTAGTCCCACGGAAATTCGTAGCCGGCCGTGATGCGATGGATCTCCTGGTGATCCCGAATCGGGTCGAGTTCCTCGATGCGGCGCCGCCAGCCGTGCCTGCCCCGCGGAACCTCGCCCGGCGCGCCGGTGTCGGCACGCTTGGTCTTCATCAGCATGTGAATACCCTCCTGCCGTGTGATCAGCGTCCGTGCCGGTTCTTCAACAACCAGGCCGAGATCTTCATGTCCCGCGACTTGCGCTGCATGGTGAGCAGGTTCAGCGGAGCCGCGAACTTCTGCCTGGCGATGGATTTGACCCGGCTGAATTCACGCAGACCGTCGGCGCCGTGGATGCGGCCGAAGCCCGAATCTCCGACACCCCCGAACGGCAGCGCCGCCACACCGGCGAACCCGAGCACCGAACCGATCGTCACGACTCCGGTCCTGAGCTTCTCGGCAGCCTGCATCGCCTTCGTCGCATCCTTGGTGAAGATGGATGCGCCGAGCCCGAACGTGGTGCCGTTGGCCTTCGTGACCGCTTCGTCGAGGCTGGCGACCTTGTTGATGACGACCGTGGGTCCGAACGTCTCCTCGCGGATCGCGGTGCTGTCCTCAGGAACGCCGGTCAGCACGATCGGCCCGACGTAGCCGTCCTTGATGGAGTCCAGTCCGCCGACCACCGCGGATCCGCCCTTGTCGAGTGCGTCCTGGACGTGGCCGCGGACGACGTCGGACTGGCCGGCCATCGTCATCGGACCGTAGGCGGCGTCCCGGGGGCCGGGGTGCAGGACCTTCGACTTCTCGGCGACCAGTCGGACGAACTCGTCGTACACCGAGTCGACGACGTAGATGCGCTCGACGCCGGCGCACGTCTGTCCGGCGTTGCCCATCGCGCCGAACACCGCGAAGCCGGCCGCCTCGTCGAGATTCGCGTCGGCGTCGACGAGCATGGCGTCCTTGCCGCCCGCCTCGACGACGAGGGGGGTGAGCGTTTCGGCGCACGCGGCCATGACGCGCTTGCCGGTGGCGGCAGATCCGGTGAAGGCGATCTTGTCGACCCCGGCCGAGACGAGAGCCGCGCCGGTCGACCCGTCTCCGGTGACCACCTGCAGCACGGGTTGGTTGGGAACGAGCGTCTTCCACTTGTCGGCGAGCCACACCGCGACCCCGGGGGTCAGCTCGCTGGGTTTGAAGACGACAGTGTTGCCCGCCGCCAGCGCATAGGAGATCGACCCCATCGGCGTGTACACGGGGTAGTTCCACGGCCCGATGACACCGACCACACCCATCGGCTCGTATCCGACACTGCTGGCCTGGTTCGCGCTGACCAGGCCCGACGGCACCTTGCGCCGCTTCAGGACCTTGCCCGCGTTCTTCGCGGCCCAGTCGAGGTGTTCGACGGCGAGCATCACTTCGAGGAGCGCGTCGTCGTACGGCTTACCGGTTTCGGCGGCGACGAGTGCGGCGAGCTGCTCACCGTCTCGCGCGACGGACTTCTTCCAGTCGAGGAGCCATTGCTTGCGGCCGTCGAATCCGAGAGCGTTCCACCACTGAGCGGCCGCTCGGGCCGCGTCGACGGCCTCGCGCACCTCCCGCTCCCCCTGGATCGGGTACTCGGCCAGGACGTTGCCGTTGCGCGGGTCCAGGGACGCGAACGTCTTCGGCGCCTGCTCCGTCGAGGCCGCGGGCTGCGCGCCGGCCGTCGTCTCGGTCGTCTCCGCCTGCTGTGGCATGGTCTGTCCTCCCTCAAGATCACATCAAATATATGTGATGTGATGTAATGTAGTGGACATCACAGTATGCGGCAGACCCCATCGCGGCAAGCCCCACACAGTCACCTCCGGCCGACCGATTCGCCGGCCGAATCAACCTCGAGGAGTCCCCCGGACATGAGCGTCGAATTCACCAGTGAACAAAAGGACTTCGCGTCGGCAATCGCCGATTTCTGCAAGCGCGAGAGCGGCACCCGCGAGCAGCGCGACAGGCTGACGAATCACGGCGAGCACAACCACAATCAGGACGTCTACGAGAAGATGGCCAAGCTGGGCTGGCTGGGCATCACCATTCCCGAGGAGTACGACGGATCGGCCGCCAGCCACGTCGACATGTGCATCCTGCTCGAGGAGGCCGCCAAGGGCATGGCCCCCATCGGCGGCATCGGTCCCACCCTGATCACGGGCGGCGCCTACGCGAAGTTCGGGACCGACGCACAGAAGGACATCGTGCTGCGCGGCATCGTGGCCGGCCGATCACAGTCCATCTCGATGTCCGAGCCGGAAGCCGGTTCCGACGTCGGCAACCTCAGCACCCGCGCGGAGAAGACCGCCGACGGCTGGGTGATCAACGGTCAGAAGACGTGGTGCTCCAACGCACACTTCGCCGACAACATCCTGCTCGTGGCCCGCACCGGGCGCGGCGACGGCAAGCACGAAGGCCTCACGATGTTCCACGTCCCCGCGGATACCGCCGGGCTGAAGATCAGCGGCATCGACACGATGGGCGGCAAGGAGGTCAACGATCTCTACTTCACCGATTGCGTCCTGCCCGAGGACGCGGTGGTGGGCGAGGTCGGCAACGGCTGGCGCCAGCTGATGACCGGCCTGAACTTCGAACGCCTGATCCTCGCCGCCATGATGCTCGGCACCGCGCAGCGCGCGTTCGCCGACACCCTCGACTTCGTCACCCAGCGCAAGCAGTTCGGGCGGCCCGTCGGATCGTTCCAGGCGCTGCGCCACCGCATCGCCGATCTCGCGACCGAGATCGAGTGCTGCAAGCTGCTCGTCTACAGCGTCGCCGAGGACGTCGACGCGAACCCGGACAAGATGCTGGCCCGCGAGGCGTCGATGGCCAAACTGAAGGTCACGGAGACGGCGAAGAAGGTCGCGCTCGAGGGCATGCAGATGATGGGCGGGTACGGCTACGCCACCGAGTTCGACATGGAGAAGCACGTCCGCTCCACCATCGTGTCGACCATCTACGGCGGTACCAACGAGATTCAGCGCGACATCATCGGCAAGACCTACGGCTTGTAATCATCCCCTGCGGTTTATGCTGGTTTGCCGCATCGAAGGAGTTCTCCATGGCATCGCCCTCCGTGTCACGATCCCCAGCGGGCCGCACCCTGCGCCGTCGACCCCAGCTGTCGGACGACGTCGCCGTGCACGTCCGTAACCTGATCATGTCCGGGGGCGTTCGCCCGGGTGACTTCATCCGGCTCGACGAGACCGCGGCGGACCTGGGGGTCAGCGTCACACCTGTCCGTGAGGCGCTCCTGACCCTGCGGGGCGAGGGACTCGTCGAACTGGTTCCTCACCGCGGGTACGTCGTCGCCCCGCTCAGCCGGGACGACATCCACGACCTCTTCTGGCTGCAGGGGCAGATCGCCGAGGAACTCGCGGTCCGCGCGACGCGGTCGGCCACTCCGGAGGCCGTGGAGGAGCTGACCGCGATCAACGAGAAGCTGCGACGCGCCGTCGAGGACGGCGACGCCGACCGCATCGAGGACCTCGAGTTCTCGTTCCACCGGGTCATCAACCGGCTTGCCGACGCGAGCAAGCTGTCGTGGTTCCTGCTCAGCGCCACCCGATACACCCCGGTGCAGTTCTATTCGTCCGATCCGGCCTGGGGCGAGTCGGCGGTCGACAGCCATCGCCGTCTCATCGCCGCCCTCGCCGACGGGAAGGCCGGCGTGGTGGGTGCCGAGAACAAGGCCCACTTCATCGACGGCGCCCAGCGGCTGGTCGCGCATCTCGACGAGGTCGGCATCTGGGATTGACCGGCACCACCGGTCCCCGGCGCCGGGTCAGCACGGTGCGGGGTTGCGATCTCCGTACGTGGGGTCCAGCGCCCGTTGGATGATGTACACGGCCCGCGGATCGGTGGTCAGCTGATTGTGTTCGGCCGTGTTCGCGTCGCAGCCGTCCTGGAGCCAGATGTTGTGCACGACGGCCCCCGGACCGGCCGTCAGGAACGTGTTCTCCGGCGGGGTCGACACGGTATCGCTGCGACTGGCGACCACCGTGTACTCGATGCCCGGGTCGGTGTCGCCGCCCGCGTTGAGGAGCTGAAGGAAGGGCGAGCCCACCATCTGCTGGATGTAGGACGGTCCGACCGCGACACCGGCGAGCGTCGTGACCGGCACACCCAGTGCCTGCGCGATCGCGCCGAGCGATTGGACGTCCCCGAAGCTGGTGCCGTGGTTGGTGGCGCCGAGCGTGACGAGCGAGTGCACCTTGTTCAGCGCCGGGTTCGTGCGGTCCGCGCCGCCGTCGAACCGCAGGTACTGGCGGGACACCGTGCCACCGAGCGAATGCCCGATCATGTCGACCTGCGAAGCGCCGGTGGTGGTGCGGACCTGATCGACGAAGCCGGCGAGCTGCTGAGCGGACTCCGCGATGTCGGCGCCGCCGAACATGCGCATCATGTTGCCCTCGGTCAGACCGGCGGCCTGTCCGTAGTTGAGGGCGAAGACGCAGTAGCCCTCCGCGTGGAGCGCCGGAGCGAGGTCCTTCCACGTTCCCACCATGCCCGTCCAGGTGCCGTGCACCAGCACGACGGGACGCGGATGTGCCGCGGATGGCTTACAGCTCCAGTCGTTCGCCCCTGGAAGCACGGACGGATCGACCACGGGCGCGGGTTCCGCTTCCACGGGATCCGCTGCCGCTGGTGCCGCGCCGCCCAGCATCACAATGCCTGCCAGCACGAACATCAGAGCCCTACTGGCCGACGATATACGCATATTCCTCGTATCCTGAGTGAGCGGAAATAGACTTCAGGTTACGTTAGCCAACCGTCCATCAAAGTCTCAACTCGAGATCGAGACTCTGGGGGTGATAACCCACCTGGTTCGTATTCGGCCGATCGAACACGGTCCTCCCGGCCATCCGGGAGGCTCATGGAAACGAACCACCAACGACACACGATAGTCGGGAAGAGAAAGCTACTGCCGATCGAGTGAGTGGGGCGATTATGTACTTCTCCGTAGGACAGCGGACCGGCGACGATTCCGGAGAGCATTCTGACGCCTCGGCGCAGCAGGCACTCGACGGTCTGCGCGCGGAACTCGACGCAGTCGACGCGACCCTTCTCGACGCGGTCCGGCAGCGCTTGGAGGTGTGCCTGCGCATCGGCGAACTGAAGCGACGCGAGCACATCGCCATGATGCAGCCCGGCCGGATCCACATCGTCCACGAACGGGCGCGACAGTACGCGGACAGCCACTCACTGTCCCCGGAGTTCTTCGACTCGCTCTACGACCTTCTCATCGCCGAGACCTGCAGGCTCGAGGACCTCGTGATCAACGCGGAGCCCGCCGACGAGGGGCTCTACCACAACGGACACCACGACCACCGTGACAACCACCACGTTCGTCACAGTTCCGTGCCCTCTGCGAATGTCGAGTCGTGATGAGTACCCGGACGCTCCTGGTCGACAACTACGATTCCTTCACCTACAACCTATTCACCCTCCTGGCCGAGGTGAACGGTGAACCCCCCACGGTCGTGCACAACGATGTGGAGTGGGATTCGATCCCCTGGTCCGACTTCGACAACATCGTCATCTCCCCCGGCCCCGGACGCCCGGAGCGGCAACGGGACTTCGGCATCAGTGCGCGCGTCATCACGGAGACCGCACTCCCCGTCCTCGGCGTGTGCCTCGGCCATCAGGGGCTGTGCCAGCTGTTCGGGGGCAGTGTGGTTCTCGCACCCGAACCGATGCACGGCCGGGTGTCCCTCGTCGAACACAACGGTTCCGAACTCTTCGCGGGCATTCCGTCACCGTTTCCGACGGTCCGCTACCACTCGCTGATCGTCGAGGATCTCCCCGACGACCTCGAGGTCACCGCCTGGACCGCCGACGGCCTGCTGATGGGTGTCCGTCACCGCACTCGTCCGCTGTGGGGCGTCCAGTTCCACCCCGAGTCGATCAGCACCGCCTTCGGTCACGAACTGCTCGCGAACTTCCGCGATCTCACGCAGACGCATTCCGGGACACCCACGCACGGTTCCATGCTCAGAATCCCGATTCCCCACGCGCCGTACGTGGTCCAGCAGGTGCGCGTCGACCACGAAGTCGATCCCCGCACCACATTCGAGGATCTCTTCGCGTCCGGGCCCAACGCGTTCTGGCTGGACGGGACGTCGGCATCGGAACCGAATTCGCGGTTCACCATCATGGGCAATTGCTCCGGCCCACGCGCCGAATACATCACGTACGACGTCAGCGAAGCGATCGTCCGGATCACTCGCGAGGGGTTGCCGGTCGAACAGGTACATGCACCGTTCTTCGACTACCTCGAGCGGCAACTGCAGGCCCGGTCGGTGCCCGGCCTCCCGGGTGTGCCGTTCGGCCTCGGCTACGTGGGGTACCTCGGCTACGAACTGAAGGCCGAGACCGGCGGCACGGCGGCCCACAAGTCGCCCACCCCGGACGCCGCGCTGGTGTTCGCGGACCGCGCCGTCGTCATCGACCATTCCGGCGAGCGCACCTACGCGCTGTGCCTGAGCGATCACCAGGACGATCCGGAGTTGCGCCGCTGGCTCGACGAGATGGAGGTGGCGCTGCATCGGCTGGCCGAGCCGGACAACCCGCCGACCGCAGTGTCGCCGATCCGGAAGCCGGAGTCCGCCGAGCTCGCCCTGCGCCACGAGCACGACAAGTACCTCGAACACATCGCGACCTCGCTCGGCGAGATCCGGACCGGCGAGTCCTACGAGGTGTGCCTGACCAACATGGCGACGGTGGACCAGTCGATCGATCCCCTGCACACGTTCGAGTTGCTGCG
Source organism: Rhodococcus sp. G6(2025) (assembly GCF_058628105.1). Lineage (NCBI taxonomy): Bacteria > Bacillati > Actinomycetota > Actinomycetes > Mycobacteriales > Nocardiaceae > Rhodococcus > Rhodococcus sp. G6(2025). Next base: position 2,779,648 of record NZ_CP179750.1, on the reverse strand, counting down.
CTCCATCAGCCCCACCCCGTACAGCGCGTACCTCCAGTTCGCCGGACTGTCCGTTCTCAGCGCCTCCCCCGAACGGTTCCTCAGGATCGGCGCGGACCGGGTGGTGGAGTCCAAACCCATCAAGGGGACGCGGCCGCGCGGCGCGACCCCCGCCAAGGACGCGGCGCTGCGGCAGGACCTGCTCGACAGCGAGAAGGACCGCGCCGAGAACCTGATGATCGTCGATCTGACCCGCAACGATCTGGCCCGGGTGTGCGTTCCCGGATCGGTGCACGTTCCCAAGCTCTTCGACGTCGAGACGTACGCGGCCGTGCATCAACTCGTGTCGACCGTGCGCGGGACCCTCAGCGCGGATGCCTCCGTCGTCGAGTGCGTTCGCGCCGCCTTCCCGGGCGGATCGATGACGGGCGCCCCGAAGATCCGGACCATGGAGATCATCGACCGGCTCGAGTCCGGGCCGCGCGGTGTGTATTCCGGGTCGATCGGCTACTTCTCACTGACGGGGACGGCCGACCTGTCGATCGTCATCCGCACGATCGTCGCCACGGACACCGAGGTGACGTTCGGCATCGGCGGCGCGATCACCGCCCTCTCCGACCCGGAGGAGGAATTCGACGAGGCGATGGTCAAGGCCGCCACCATGTTGCGAGCACTGACCGTGACGGCAGACCGGCCGAACGAGATCGGGCCGTGAACGTCCCGGCCGCATCCACCCGGACCGTCGCGCTGATCGGCGGCTCCGGCGATGTCGGCCGGATGATGGCGGCTCGGCTGCGTGCCGACGGAAACACGGTGCGCACCATCGACATCCGCTTCACCGACCGGTCCGACCCGGATCAGGTGAAGGGGGACGTCACCGACCCGTCGCCGGAGCTGCGGGCGGTGGTGCACGCCGCCGATGCGGTGATCCTCGCGATCCCCGAAAGCGTCGCGCTGGAGGCGATTCCGTTCGTCGTCGCGGAGCTACCCGAACACGCCCTGCTGGTCGACACACTGTCCGTGAAGTCCCGATTCGACGCCGCCCTGCGTGACAGCGCGTTGCGCAACGGCGCGGTGGGCATCAACCCGATGTTCGCGCCTTCCCTCGGACCGGAGGGCCGCCCCGTCGCGGCGGTGACCTACCGGGACAGCGATGAGGTCGAATGGTTCCTGTCGGTGCTGTCCGGCTGGGGGTCGTCGGTGGTCCGCCTGGACGCCGAACACCACGACCGGCTCACGGCAGCGACCCAGGCACTGACCCACGCCGGCGTCCTCGCGTTCGGCCTCGCGCTCGCGGACCTCGGTGTCGACGGCGCCGAACTCACCGCGGTGGGGACCCCTCCCCATCTCGTGTCGCTCGCACTCCTCGCGCGGGTCGGCGGAGGTGTCCCGGAGGTCTACCGGGACATCCAGGCGGGCAATCCGTTTGCGGGCGAGGCCCGCCGCGCGCTCGCCGCGGCGCTGACCACTCTCACGGAAACCGTCGAGCGGGGCTCGGAGGACGATTTCGCCTCGCTCATGTCCCGCTCGACGTCGGCGCTCGGCGACCGGAGCGAACCCCTCGCCCGGCTGTGCGCCGACCTCTTCACCGATCTCGTTCGCAGGCAGCCGCAGTCGTGGGACAGGAACGGAGATTCGCCATGACGCCCCAGAAGACTCCCTCGCTCCCGGAGTACGACCCGGCGGATCCGGTGGAGAGCGCCGTCGTGTCCCGGCTCGCCCGGAACTGGGGACAGCGGGCGACCGTGAAGAAGCCGGAACCGGACCTCGACGCGCTGTTCGATCTCGACAAGCAGGACTACCCGAACGAGTTGCTGCCCTTCGCCGATCACGATCGGTTCCTCGGCATGCGCGAGGAGCAACGGAACCAGCTTCGGGCCTGGGCCTGGATCGCTTTCAACAAGAACGTCATGGACATCGAGCAGTACGTGGTCAATCCTGGGTTCGACCTCGTCGCGCACGATGCCCTGGACACCGGGCTCGGGGACACGTTCGCCGTGGCCGTCCACCAGGCGATGGTCGACGAGCAGTACCACACCCTCATGCACCTGAACGCGAGCGCGGTCACGCGCAGGCAACGCGGTTGGGCGATGCCGAACAACGCCCTTCCCGACGTCCTGACGTTGCGCCGTCAACGCGCGGCGACTGCCGATGCCGCCGACCCGAGGAAGCGGGCGATCACCACGTTCGCCTTCATGACGGTGGCGGAGATCTCGATCAGCTCCTACCTCGACCTGATCTCCGAGAACGACGTCATCCAGCCGGTCAACCGGGCGACGGTCCGCCTCCACAACCGCGACGAGTACTGTCACGCCTCGATCGCCGACGACATCGCGGTCGTCGTCTACGACACGCTGAGCCCCGACGACCGCCACCACTTCCTGGACGGGCTCGTCGACGCGATGACGGCATTCAGCAGCAACGACTACTCGACGTGGCACACCATCGTCGACATCCTGGAGCTGGGCGGCGGACAGGCGATGATCGACGACGCCGAACACGACACCCGCCGATCCGCACTGGTCCAGGATTTCGGTGGCATCCACAAGCTGTGCAAGCACCTCGGCGTCGCGGGCGAGATGTCCTTCGAGTGGGCCTGACTCCGCGGCGACGGGAACCGACGGGGCCACGTGGTGGGAAGGCTCGGGGCCTTCCCACCACGGGCCGCGGAGATCAGCGCCCGGATCGCTCCTCGGCCTGAGCCACGAGCGCGGCGAGCGCGGCCACCCAGAACTCCCCGAAACGGTCCACCTCCGGCGTCGAGAGGACGCCGGGCGGGAAGGACATGAACGCCGACAACTGCAGGCCCTCTGCGGTTTCCGAGATCACCGACTGGATGTCGAGAACGGCCTGGGCGGGCATCGCGCTCTTCTCGAATCCACCCGTGACGGGCGATTCGAAATCGGGCAGCCAGTCGAGTCCGCGTACCGCCTCGGGAACCTCGGCCGCGCTGACGCGTCCGATGTAGTTGAACACGATCTGCGGTTCCGACCAGTTCCTCATGACCGCCGACGTGTCGGGGTTCAGGTACCGGAGCAGCCCGTACCCGATTCCCCGGTCCGGGATCGCGCTCAGCTGATCCCGCACCGCGTGTACGGCGTCCGCCGCGCTCGCGCCACCCTGGAGGGCATCGGCGATGTCGACCCCGGCGAGGTCGAGACGTGCCGGGTACATCGTGGTGAACCAGCCGACCGTCCGCGACAGATCCGCGCCCGGCACCGTGGACTCTTCACGTCCGTGGCCCTCGAGGGTGACGACCGTCGACGAAGCCTCGACTCCGCGGTCGCGCCGCCATGCGGCCACCGCCAACGCGAGCGCTGCCGCGAGGACGTCGCCGATCTCACCATCGAGCGCACCCGGCGTGCCACCCAGCAATGCCTCAGTGACCGGTGCCGGAACATCCACCCGGGTTCGTTCCAGCGTGCTGACCAGATCGGTTCCCAGGTCCAGCTCACGCGATCCGAGCAGCGGATCCGGGCCGGTCAGCATGTGTTCCCACACCTCGAGTTCGGCCACCCGCTCCGGCTTGACCGCCGCCTCGAGCAGACCGTCGGTCCAGCGCCGCAGCGACGTTCCGACCGGCTCGAGTGACGGCGACGTGCCGGCGGCGATCTGCGCGCCCGCGGTCGCGAAGTCCGGCACCAGGATCCGCCACGACACGGAGTCGATGACGAGGTGGTGCGGCACCACGAGGAGCCGTCCGCGCCGATCCGACTCGGCGGGGTCGAGCCAGACGAACTGGAGCATCGACCCGGTGCGCGGATCGAGGCGATCCAGCGCCGCGTCGAAGGCCGCACTCGCCACCGCGTCGAACTCCGGCGAACCGGGCTCGTCGCCGGCCGCGATTTCCACCCGCTGCACGGTGGCGTCGATGTCGACGCTGCCCGCGGGTGCGATCTCGAGCGCGTCCTCTACACCGGACGTGACCAGAGTCGATCGCAGCACGTCGTGCTTGTCGACCACGGCGGCGATCGTCGCGGTCACCTGCTCGCGTTCGATCCCGGCGGGCAACGTCAGCATCAAGGGCATGACGAACCGGTCGAAGTCGCCGCCGCGCTCCACCATCTTGCGGGCGACCGGGGTGAGCGGCACAGTTCCGACGCCACCACCCTCGTACTCCTGCAGTGCGGCCGCCGCGGACTCGCCCGAATCGGCCACCGCGGCCAGCTCGGCAACGGTGCGCCGCTCGAACACATCTCGCGCGGTGAAGTGGATACCGGCCGAACGTGCCCGCGCCACCAGCTGGATGGACACGATGCTGTCGCCGCCGAGCTCGAAGAAGGAATCGTCGATTCCGACGCCCTCCCGGCCGAGCAATTCGCCGAACACGGTCGCGAGTGCACGCTCGGTGTCGGTGCGCGGCGCCCGGAAGTCGGCCGCCGACGCGAAGTCCGGCACCGGCAGCGCGCGCCGGTCGAGCTTGCCGCTGGTTCCCAGCGGAAGTTCGGCGAGAATCATCACGGAATCCGGAATCATGTACTCGGGCAGCGATTCCGCGACGAACCCGTTCAGTGCCGCCGGGTCGAGAACCGCGTCCGGCTTCGGCACGACGTAGGCGACGAGCCGCGCACCCACCTCGCTGTTGTGGACGATCACGGCGGCCTGCGCCACGTCGCGATACCGGACGAACGCCTCCTCGACCTCGCCGAGCTCGATACGCAGCCCGCGCACCTTCACCTGGAAGTCGGTGCGGCCCACGAACTCGAGGACGCCGTTCTCGTTCCACCGGACGAGGTCGCCGGTGCGGTACATTCGCGCACCCGAATCGCCGAACGGGTTCGCGACGAACCGTTCCGCGCTCAACGCGGAACTGTTGACGTATCCGCGAGCGAGTTGCGCGCCGTCGAGGTACAGCTCAGCGGGAACACCGATCGGCGCCGGGTTCAGATGAGCGTCGAGCACGTAGGCCCGCGTGTTCCAGGCCGGCGAACCGATCGGTGCGATCGTCGTCGTTCCCGACGGCTCCACCACGTGGGCCGTCGAGTTGATGGTCACCTCGGTCGGGCCGTACAGGTTCACCAATTTCGCGGAACCGAGACCGGCGACCCGCTCGGCCGCCGACTGCGGCAGCGGCTCACCGCCCGCGAAGACCAGGCGCAGCGAACCGCACCGGTCGGCCGTCGCGGCATCGAGGAACATGCTCAGCACCGACGGGACGAACTGGATCACCGTCACCGCTTCCGTGCCCACGGTCGCTGCCATGTAGTCGGGGTCGCGGTGACCGTCCGGCGACGCGATCACGAGAGTGCCACCGACCACCAACGGCAGGAACAGCTCCCACACAGAGGCGTCGAACGTGAACGGTGTCTTCTGCAGCACCACGTCCTGCGCGCCGATGCCGTAGACGTCCCGCATCCACGCCAGCTGGTTGGCCAGCGCCGAATGCGGAATCGCCACGCCCTTCGGACGTCCCGTCGAACCCGACGTGTACAGCGCGTAGGCCAGGTTGTCCGGGCGCAACTCGGCGAGCCGCTCGGAATCGTCGACCGGGCCGTCCGCGTACTCGGACAGGTCGAAGTCCTCGACCAGGTACACCGGCACGTCCACGTCGAGATTCGCGATGTCGTCGGCCAGGCTCAGCACACACGTCGGCATGGCACTGTCCACCACGTACGAGGTGCGGTCCGCCGGGTGCTCCGGGTCGATCGGCACGTACGCGCCGCCCGCCGCGTGGACGGCGTAGAGGCTGATCACCATGTCGAGCGAGCGTCGCATCGCGATGCCCACCACCGAGTCCGGCCCCACCCCGATCGACATCAGGTGCCGCGCCAGACGATTCACCCGCGCGTCGAACTCCGCGTAGGTGAGGCGCACATGGTCCGCCACCACCGCCGTTCGATTCGGTGTGCGGGCGACCTGGGCGCCGAACATCGACACCACGGATTCGTCGGTGACGTCGTGCCCCGAGTCGTTCCACCCGGACAGGACGAGTTCGCGTTCGTCGCCGGTCAGCAGATCGAGATCGCCCACCAGCGTGGAACTGCCTGCCGCGATGGTCTGCAGGATCCGGTTCAGCCGGGACCCGAGCCGCTCGACGGTGTCGGCGCCGAACACGTCCGGGAGGTACTTCAGGACCAGTTGCACCTCGCTGTCCGACTGGGCCAGCAGGCTCAGCGGGTAGTGCGAGGCGTCGCTGATCTGCACTCCGGCGACCCGGAGCCCGTCGATGTCGCTGTCCTCGGTGAGACCTGCGCGGTCCACCGGGTACGACTCGAACACCGTCAACGTGTCGAACAGCCCACCGATTCCGGCGATCTGCTGGATCTCGGGAAGACCGATGTGATGGTGGTCGAACAGCGTCGACTGTTCCGCCTGCAGTCGCTCGAGCAGTCCGAGGAGCGACTCACGGGGATCGATGCGCACGCGAATCGGGATGGTGTTGATGAACAGGCCCACCATCGACTCGATGCCGGCGACCTCCGGCGGGCGACCCGAGACGGTGGCGCCGAAGACGACGTCGTCCGAGGCCGTCATGCGGGCCAGCAGCAGACCCCATGCCGCCTGGACGATCGTGTTCATCGTCAGGCCGCGGTCCCGGGCGATGCGCGCCAGGTTCTCGCTGACCACCTCACCGAGGTGCAGCGCGAACTCGGCCGGCTCGGGTCGGTCCTCGCTGCTCGGCGCCGGGGCCAGCACGGTCGGACCGTCCAGTCCCGCCAGTGCGTGCGCCCACGCGCTGCGCGATGCGTCGGTGTCGCGTTCGGACAGCCAGCCGAGGAAGTCGCGGTAGCTGCGCACACGCGGCAGCACCGAACCGTCTCCGCGGGTCGCGTACAGCACCAGCAGGTCCTTCATCAGCAACGGCATCGACCATCCGTCGAGCAGGATGTGGTGGTTGCTGATGGAGAACCGGTAGCTGTTCTCACCCGTGCGGATCAGCAGGAACCGCATCAGGGGCGGACGACTCATGTCGAACCGTGCCGAACGATGTTCGCTCAGAACGGAACTCATCTGCTCCTCGCGTTCGGTCCCGGACAGACCGGAGAGGTCGAGCTCTTCCCAGGGCAGTGCGACGCGGTCGACGACCACCTGGACCGCGGTCCCCGAATCGTCGGGGACGAACGCCGTGCGCAGGTTCGCGTGACGTGCGATCAACGCCTCCGCCGCGCCGCGGAGCCGGCCGGTGTCGACGATGCCCTGGAAGTCCAGCACCACCTGAGCGGTGTAGACGTCGAACGCGTCCTCGGCGAGAACGGAATGGAAGAACATTCCGGACTGCAGCGGGGCGAGCGGCCACACGTCGGTGGCGTCGGGGTAGCGCCGCTCGAGCGCCTCGAGGTCGTCCTGCGTCACGGACACCAGCGGAACGTCGGATGGTGTCAGACCGCCGCCGTTCGGCCCGGAGGCGTGCTCGGCCAGCGCGGTCGCCGCGGCGTGCCACAGTTCGGCGAGCTCCCACACGTCCGCCTCGTCGAGAATCTCGGTGGCGAACGAGATCTTGGCTTCGATCTGGGGACCGGACGCCGTCTCCGACGTCACCGCGTTGATGCTGAGCACCGCGGGCGCCACCATGTCGTCGTCCATGGCACCGCCGAACTCACCCGAATCGCTGTCGGGGATCCAGCCGAGATCCCGGATCTCGGCGGGCAGATCCACCGAGCCCGCGCGACCGAGGTAGTTGAACCCGATCTGCGGAGTCGGCAACGATGCCAGCGCCGCAGCGGTCTCCTCGTTCAGGTAGCGAAGCAGGCCGTAGCCGATGCCCTTGTCGGGCACGGCAAGCAACTGTTCCTTGACCGCCTTCAGTGCCGCGCCTGTCGACGTCCCGCCGTCGAACGCGTCGTCGAGATCGGCCCGGGAGACGTCCAGCCGCACCGGGTACAGGCTCGTGAACCAGCCCACCGTGCGGGAGAGGTCGGCACCGGGCACGGTCGCCTCTTCCCTGCCGTGTCCCTCGAGGTTGATCAGCACCGAGCGATCCTCGGTCCCGTTGCGGAGTCCACGCCAGCGCGCGACCGCGAGAGCGAGAGCCGCGAGGAGGCCGTCGTTGACACCGCCGTTCACGGACTGCGGGATCGTGGTGAGCAGCGCCTGCGTCACCTGCGTCGAGAACGTCATGCTCAGGCGGTCGGTCCGGGCGATCACGTCGCGTGCGGGATCGAATGCACGCTTTCCGATCAGCGGATCCGTGCCCGCGAGCATCCCGCGCCAGAAGTCGAGTTCCGCCACGCGGTGCGGCGACTTCGCCTCCTCGACCAGGCCGTGCGCCCACGCACGGACCGAGGAGCCGACCGGTTCGAGCTGCGCCGGCTGTCCCGCCGTGATCTGCGAACCCGCGGTCGCGAAGTCCGGCAACAGCACTCGCCAGGACACACCGTCGACGACGAGGTGATGCGCGAGCACCAGCAGGCGGCCGCTCTGCCCCGGCAACGACGCCGCGGGAGCGAACCACACGAACTGCGTCATCCGGCCCGACGCCGGATCCAGCCGCTCCGCCGCACGGTCGAGAGCCGCGCGTGCCAGTCTCTCGAATCCGTCCGTTCCCGGCTTGTCGGTGAACTCGATCTGCTCGATCAGGTCGTCTGCACCGAACGCCTCTTCGGCGGGGAGAGCCTCGAACGCCCAGTCGTCCCCGGTCCGGGTGAGCCGGGATCGGAGAATGTCGTGGCGTTCCAGGACAGCATCCACCGTGGCCACCAGCTGATCCCGCGTGACCGCGGGCGGGGTGGTCAGCAGAACCGCCTGCGAGAACTTCTCGAAGGTCCCTGCCGTCTCCACCAACCAGTGCGCGATGGGCGTGAGCGGAATCGATCCGACGCCGCCGCCCGGCAGCTCCTCGAGCTTCACCGACTCGACGTCGGTGGCCCACGCGGCCACGTCGGCCAGCGCCGAGACGGTCTTGCGCTCGAAGACGTCCCGAGCCGTGAACAGCACCCCGGCGTTCTTCGCGCGGGTCGTCAGCTGAATGGACACGATGCTGTCGCCGCCGAGGGCGAAGAACGAGTCGTCGACGCTGACGCGGTCCACACCGAGCACCTGCGCGAAGACGTCGGCGATGGCCTTCTCCATCGGCGTCGACGGCGCGCAGTACTCACTGGCAGCCGACACGAACTGCGGCTCGGGAAGCGCCTTGCGGTCGAGCTTTCCGGCGGGCGTCAGCGGCACAGAGTCGATCGCCATGATCGACGACGGCACCATGTACCCGGGCAGGGTCTCGGACACGAACGCCGACAGTTCCGCGACGTCGATCGACGCGCCGACAGCGGGCATCACGTACGACACCAGCACGGTCTGACCGGTCTGCTCGCGGTGATGGCCCAGCGTGACCGCGAAGTCCACGCTCGGGTGGCTGCCGAGTTCGGCGTCGATCTCACCGAGTTCGATGCGGAACCCACGGACCTTCACCTGGAAGTCGGACCTGCCGACGTAGTCGAGGACGAGGTCGCCGGTCTCCCCGTCGTGCACCCAGCGGACGACGTCGCCGGTGCGGTAGAGCCGCTCACCGGGACCGCCGAACGGGTTCGCGACGAAACGCTCCGCCGTCAGGGCGAACCGGTTGTGATAGCCGCGTGCCACGCTCGGACCCGCCACGTACAGCTCACCCGCGACCCCCACCGGGACGGGCGTGAGCCGGGAGTCGAGCACGACCACGTCGACGCCCCGGGTGGGACCACCGATGGTGACGGGCAGATCCGCCTTCATCGGGTTGCTCGACGTGCTCCAGATCGTCGCCTCGGACGGCCCGTACAGGTTGAACATGCGCCGGCCCGGCGCCCACTTCTGCATGAGTTCCGGCGGGCAGGCCTCGCCGGCAACCGACAGCACCTCGATGCCGTCCAACCCGGCCGGGTCGACCGTGGTCAGAGCCGCGGGCGTGATGAATGCGTGCGTGACCTTCTGCTTCTTCAGCAACCGGGCGAGTTCGTCGCCGCCGTAGACGACGCCGGACGCGATGACCATCGTCGACGCGGCGGCCACGGCGTGCAGCAGTTCGAACACGGACGCGTCGAAGCTCGGCGAGGCGAAGTGCAGCACCCGCGACTGCGGAGTGAGGCGGAGTCGCTCGACCTGCTCGGTCGTGACGTTCGCCAGCCCGGTGTGGGTGACGACGACGCCCTTGGGCAGACCCGTCGACCCCGACGTGTAGATGACGTACGCCGCGTCGTCGACCCGGGTCGGACGGATGCGGTCGGCGTCGGTGACGGCCTCGGACGACACGGACGCACAGTCGCCGTCCATCTCGTCCTCACCGAGCACCAGCCAGCGCACGGTGTCGGGCAGCTCGCCGACGTGGGCGCCGGTGGTGAGACCGACCTCCACGCGGGAGTCCGTGACCATGTGCAGGATCCGGTCGAACGGGTAGCTCGGATCGACGGGCACGAATGCGGCGCCGGTCTTCGCGACCGCCCAGATGGAGAGGATCGATTCGACGGAACGCGTCAGCGCCAGTGCGACGAAGTCGTCGGCCCCGATGCCCCTGCCGATCAGGACGCGGGCGAGACGGTTCGAGCGCTGGTCCAGATCACGGTAGGTGACCTGTTCGTCGCCGCACACGACGGCGACGGCATCGGGGTCGACCGCTGCGGCGGTGGCCAGGATGCTCGACAGGAGCTCGGGTGCGGCGCTGTCGGCGCCGCGCACGGGTGCCAGCACCGCGTGCTCGTTCTCGCTCAGGACGTCGATGTCCCCGATCAGCACGGAGGCGTCGGCAGTAATCGCCTCGAGGATGCGCTGGAAACGGAACGCGAACGACGCGATCGTGCGTTCGTCGAACAGATCCGTCGCGTAGGTGAAGACGCCCCGCATCGGCGCGGCCCCGTCCGCGCCGGCTGCGTCCGCGAGCGTGAGCTGCAGATCGAACTTCGCGGCGCTGATCCCACCGTCGAGTCCCTCGACCGTCAGACCGGGCAGCTCCAGGTGCGCCTGCTCGATGTTCTGGAAAGCGAGTGCTACCTGGAAGAGCGGCGAGAACGCCGTGGAGCGTTCCGGCTGGAGGATCTCGACCAGCCGCTCGAACGGCACATCGGTGTGCGTGAACGCACCGAGGTCGTGCTGACGCACCTGCGCGAGGAGGTCGGCGAACGTCGCGTCGACGTCGACCTGGGCCCGCAACACCAGCGTGTTGACGAACATGCCCACGAGGTCGTCGAGCGCGGCCTCGCCACGACCCTCGATCGCCGTACCCACCGCGATGTCGTCCGTGGCGCTCAACCGAGCGAGCAGCACCGACAGTGCCGCGTGCGCGACCATGAACAGCGACGCGTTGTGCTCACGCGCCAGCGCCCCGAGCCGGTCGCGTAGTTCCGCGTCGATCTCGAAGTCGAAGTTCGCGCCGCGCATCGACTGCGCGGGCGGCCGCGGCCGGTCCGTCGGCAACGGCAGCACGTCCGGCAGACCGCTGAGCGTGGTCCGCCAGTAGTCGATCTGCTTGGTGGCCAGTGAATCCGACGCGTTCTCGTCGCCGAGCAACTCGTGCTGCCAGAGCGAGAAGTCCGCGTACTGGACGTCGAGAGGAGCCCAGGCAGGTTCGGACCCGGCGGCGCGCGCGCTGTAGGCGATCACCACGTCGCGCGCCAGCGGTGCCGTCGAGGCACCGTCGGAGGAGATGTGGTGGACCACGATGACCAGCACATGCTGCTCGGCGTCGATCCGCAGGAGACGCGCGCGGACCGGGACGGCCTTCGCGACGTCGAAACCAGCGGTGACGAGGGAGATCACGCGCTCACGCAGGGTGTTCTCGTCGGCGACATTCTCCACGTCCAGCGAGGTGAAGCTCCGGGTCCGCGACAACACGACCTGGCCCGGACCGTCTCCGGTGTCGGGATACGTCGTGCGCAGCGTCTCGTGCCGTTCGACGACGTCGCCGAGTGCCTGCTCGAGCGCCGAGACGTCGAGGTGGCCGGTCAGCCTGATCGCCAGCGGAATGTTGTAAGCCGCCGACGCCGTGTCGAACTGGTTGATGAACCACATGCGGGACTGCGCCGGGGACAGCGGAATCCGGGCCGGACGCGGTTGCGGCACCAGGGCCGGGCGGCTCGCGCCCGCCGAATCGGACTGCTCGGCGCGAGCCGACAGCGCGATCACCGTCGGAGCCTCGAACAGTTCGCGCACACCGATCGACGTGTCGAGCGCGGCGTTGACGCGGGCGACCACGCGTGTCGCGACCAGCGAGTTGCCGCCGAGGTCGAAGAAGCTCGTGTCCACGCTGACCCGCTCGTGACCGAGCACGTCCGCGAAGACTCCCGCGACGATCTCCTCGACGGGCGTACGCGGAGCCTTGTAGTGGTCCACGGCGCCACCGAACTCGGGTTCGGGGAGCGCCTTGCGATCGAGCTTGCCGTTGATGTTCAGCGGCAGCGCGTCGAGGGCGATCAGCGCGGACGGCACCATGTATCCCGGCACCGACCGGCCGGCGAACGTGAGAACGTCCGCGTCGTCGACGGAGACGCCCTGCTCCGGCACCACGTAGCCGACGAGCCGGTCCCCGGTGTGACGGTCGTGGTGGACCACGACGACGGCCTGCGCCACCGACGGGTGCGCCACGAGCGCCCGCTCGATCTCGCCGAGTTCGATCCGGAAACCGCGGACCTTGACCTGGAAGTCGCTCCGGCCGACGTAGTCGAGATTACCGTCGCGGTTCCACCGCACCAGGTCACCGGTGCGGTACATGCGCTGTCCGGCGTCGCCGAACGGATTGGCGACGAACCGTTCCGCAGTGAGGTCGTGGCGGCCGAAGTAGCCGCGCGCCAACTGCTCGCCCGCGAGATAGAGCTCACCCGTGACGCCGGCGGGAACGGGGTGCAGACGCGAATCGAGAACGTACGTCTGCGTGTTCCATTCAGGCCTGCCGATCGGCACCGAACCGTCGCGCTCGTCGCCGCACCGGTAGTGGGTGACGCTGACGGCGGCCTCGGTGGGGCCGTACAGGTTGAAGATCTCCGCGTCGGAGACGTCGCGGAAGCGGAGCATCGTGTCGGCAGGCAGTGCCTCACCGATGCAGAGCACACGTGTCAACGACACCAGCTGGGCCGGTTCTGCCACCGCGACGAACGCCGACAGCAGCGAAGGCACGAAGTGGACGGTCGAGACCTGCTGCTCCGCAACGAGTGCGGCCAGGTACGACGGGTCGCGGTGGCCGTCCGGTGTGGCGACGACCAGACGTGCGCCCGCGGTCAGCGCCCACCAGAACTCCCACACCGACAGGTCGAACGTCGCCGCCGTCTTGAGCAGCACCGAATCCTCGGCGGTGAGCGGGTATTCCGACTGCTTCCACCGCAACTGGTTGGCGATCGCTCGGTGCGCGATCGCCACACCCTTCGGGCGGCCGGTCGAGCCGGACGTGTAGATCACGTACGCGGCGTTCTCCGGCCGCAGCGGCGCGATCCGCTCCGAGTCGGTGAGCGGGGACGGGTCGATTCCGCCCAGATCCAGTTCGTCGAGAAGGAGGTAGTCGACCTCGCCCGGCAGTCCCCCGACGACGGCGCGGGTCGCCAGGACGCAGACGGGTTGCGCACTCTCGAGCACGTACGCGGTGCGCTCGGCCGGATGGTCCGGGTCGATCGGCAGGTACGCACCGCCGGCCGCGGCGATCGCGTACATGCCGACCAGCAGTTCCACCGAACGCGGAATCGCCAGGCCGACCACGGTTTCCGGGCCGACCCCGCGGCCGACGAGATGCCGGGCCAACCGGTTGACCCTCGCCGAGAAGTCGGCGTACGTCAGCGACTCGCCCTCGAACACGAGAGCAGTGACGTCCGGGTTCTCCGCGGCGACGCTCGCGAACATGTCCGCGAGCGTCGTCTCCGGCAGGGCCCGCTCGGTGTCGTTCCATCCGGACACCACGAGCGCGCGCTCGTCGCTGCTCGCGAGCGCCAGGTCGCCGACCGCGGTCCGCGGCGAATCCACCGCGGCGGCCAGGACGCGGCGGAACATGTCCGCGAAACGCTTGACGGTGGCGGCGTCGAACAGGTCGGTGGCGAACGTGAACACGCCCGACATCTGCTCACCCTCGGGGCTGTCGCCCAGGATCAGATGGAGGTCGAACTGGGCGGTGTCGCCCTCGACCTCGAGCGGTGTGACGGTGAGGTCGGGCAGTTCCAGCTCGGCCTTCGTCGTGTTCTGGAACGAGTAGCCCACCTGGAAGATCGGATGGTGGGCCATCGAGCGTGCCGGGTTCAGGACCTCGACCAGGCGCTCGAACGGGACGTCGGCGTGCGAGAACGCCTCGAGGTCGGCCTCCCGGGCACGATCGAGGATCTCGTCGAACGTCTGCTGCCCGTCGACCTGCACCCGCAGTGCGAGGGTGTTGACGAACATGCCGACGACGTCGTCGAGTTCGCGCTCGCCGCGGCCTGCGATCGGGGTGCCCACCGAGATGTCCTCGGCGCCGGACAACCGGCTGAGCAGCACCGCGAACGCGGCGTGCACGGCCATGAACACGCTGGCGTTGTGCCTGCGGGCCAGCGCTGCCAGACCGCGGTGCACCTCGGCGTCGATGGTGAAGTCGATCCGCGACCCGCGCAGGGACTGCACGGGCGGTCGCGGCCGGTCCACCGGCAGCTCGAGGAGGTCGGGCACGCCGGCCAGCGTCTTCTTCCAGAAGGCCAGCTGGGCGGCGATCAGGCTGTCGGGGTCGTCCTCACTGCCGAGGAGTTCACGCTGCCAGATCGCGTAATCCGCGTACTGCACCGGGAGCGGCGCGAAGCCGGGTTCCCGGCCTGCCGCCCGCGACGCGTACGCCACCATGACGTCGCGCACGAACGGCGCAGTGGATTCGCCGTCGGTGGACACGTGGTGCACGACGAGTGCCAGCACGTAGTCCTGCGGGCCGACCTCGAACAGTCGCGTCCGGATCGGCGGAACGTCGGCGGTGACGTCGAATCCGGCGGTGACCATCTCCACCAACTGCTCGCGCAGTTCGTCGTCCGACACCGCAGCGGGCGTCAGGTCCAGCCGGACCTGGTCGGCGGGGAGGATCACCTGACGCGGGCCCTCCGGCGAGTCCGGGTAGATCGTGCGCAGCGACTCGTGCCGGTCGAGCACGTCGAGCACCGCGGACTGCAGCGCGTCCACGTCCAGCGCACCGGTCAATCGGACCGCGAGCGGAATGTTGTAGGCGGGCGAGTCCGGGTCGAAGCGGTTGATGAACCACATCCGGGACTGTGCCAGCGACAACGGGACGAAGGCAGATCTCTCCCGCGGCGCGAGGACGGGCCGCGGTCGGACGTTCTCGTCGGGGGTGCCGATGCGGGCGGCGAGGCCCGCGACCGTCGGCGCCTCGAACAGTTCCCGCACTCCGATGCGACGACCGAAGACCTGTCCGGCGCGCGACACGACACGGGTGGCGCTCAGCGAGTTTCCGCCGAGGTCGAAGAAGCTGTCGTCCACGCTGACCTGCTCGAGTCCGAGCACGTCGGCGAAGATGCCTGCGATCGTCTCTTCCGCCGGCGTCGTCGGGGCACGGAACTCCGCGCCCGCGGTGACGAACTCCGGCTCGGGCAGCCGCGCGCGATCCAGCTTGCCGATGCCTGTCAGCGGGATCTCGTCGAGGAGGATCACGACGGACGGCACCATGTACGGCGGAAGCGTCTCGCCGACAACCGACTTCAGCGATTCCGGATCGACCGTCGCGCCGTCGGCGGGCAGGACGTACGACACGAGGGTCGTCAGCCCGGCCGGGTTCTCGCGACCCACGGTCACCGCGAACTCGACGTTCGACTGCGCGGCGAGTGCGGCGTCGATCTCCCCGAGTTCGACGCGGAACCCGCGGACCTTCACCTGGAAGTCGGACCGGCCGACGTACTCCACCCGGTGTCCGTCCGCCCAGCGCACGACGTCGCCGGTGCGGTACATGCGCGCGCCGGGTTCACCGAACGGGTTGGCGACGAACCGCTCCGCCGTGACCGACGGACGGTTGTGGTAGCCGCGGGTCACCGACGGGCCGCAGATGTAGAGCTCGCCGGGAACGCCCTCCGGCACCGGACGCAACCGCGAGTCGAGGATGAGCGATTCGACGCCACGCAGCGGCGAACCGATCGTCACGCGCTCGCCCGCCACCATCGGTTCGGTGATGGTGACGATGACCGTGGTCTCGGTGGGTCCGTACGCGTTGCGCATCTCGCGGCCGGGAGCCCACCGCGCCACGAGTTCCGGTGTGCAGGTGTCGCCGCCGACCACGACGGACGTGACGGAGTCGAGGCCGTCGGGGTCGACGGTCATCAGCGCCGTCGGTGTCATGACCACGTTGTTGACCCGTTCGCGGCGGATCAGGTCGGCGAGTTCGTCGCCGCCGTAGACGTCCGCGGGCGAGATCACCAGGGTGGCGCCCGCGCTGAACGCGGCGAGCATCTCCCCGACCGACGTGTCGAAGCTCGGTGACGCCACGTGCAGGAAACGGGAGTCCGGTGACACGACGTAGTGCTCGCGCACCTCGCGGGTGAGGTTCGCCAGACCGCGGTGGGTGACCACGACGCCCTTCGGCTTACCCGTCGAACCCGAGGTGTAGATGAGATACGCCGGGTGGTCGACCGTCAGCGCGCGGCGCAGATCCGCGTCCTCCACCGCGTCCGCACTGCGGGCACCGATCTCCTCGGCAGCCGCGGTCTCATCGAGGACGATCCACGGCACCGTGCCGGGAAGGTCGTCGTGATGGCGGGCGACCGTCAGTCCGAGGACCGCCTCCGAATCGGACAGCATCTCGCCGATCCGCTCGAACGGCAGCTTCGGGTCGACGGGCAGGTATGCGCCGCCGGCCTTGGCGATCGACCAGATCCCGAGGATGGATTCGACGGAACGCGTGATCGCCAGGGCGACATAGGTCTCCGGCCCCACGCCCCGATCGATCAGGACGCGCGCCAGCTGATTCGACCGCTCGTCGAGTTGCTCGTACGTGACCTCGCGTCCCTCGAAGGTCACCGCGACCGACTCCGGGGCGATCTCGACACCCGAACGCAGCAGTTCGGGCAGTGTGCGCGGCTCGATCGACTGCGGTCCGCGGACCGGGGCGATCGCGGCCTTCTCCGCGGCGTCGAGGATCTCGATGTCGCCGAGGACCACGTCACGGTCGGCCGACACGGCATGGAGGATCCGGCCGAACCGGTCCGCGAAGCTCAGAACGGTCTGCTCGTCGAAGATGTCGGTCGAGTAGTTGAACGTCGCGGCGATACCCGCGGCGGCCCCGTCGACGTAGCGCTCGCCGACGCTGAGCTGGAGGTCGAATTTGGCGACCTCGAGTGGGGCGTCGAGCGCCGAGATCTCGAGACCCGGGAACTCCATCCGAACCGATTCGTTGTTGTCGAACGACAACGCCACCTGGAACAGCGGCTGGTGCGCCGTCGACCGTGGGACGTCGAGTACCTCGACGAGACGCTCGAACGGAACGTCGCTGTGGCTGAACGCATTCAGATCGGTGGCGCGCACCTGTGCCAGCAGGTCGGCGAAGGTGTCGTCGGGACGCACCGACGCGCGGAGCACGAGGGTGTTGACGAACATGCCCACGAGCCTGTCCAGTTCCTGCTCGCCGCGGCCGGCGACCGGCGTGCCGATCGCGACGTCCGTCTGCGAAGACAGCCGCTCGAGCAGGACCGCGAGCGCGGCGTGCACGACCATGAAGAGGGTCGAGTTCGTTTCCTGGGCGATCGCGAGCAGCCCACGGTGGGTCTGCGCGTCGATCGTGAACCGTGCCGACGCGCCGCGCAGCGACTGCACCGGCGGCCGGGGCCGGTCGGTCGGCAACTCGAGCACCTCGGGGAGCCCGCCGAGCGCCTGCTGCCAGTAGCCGAGCTGGCGGGAGACCAGCGATTCGGGGTCGGACTCGTCACCGAGCGACTCACGCTGCCACAACGCGTAATCGGCGTACTGGACGGGCAGCGGTTCCCACCCGGGAGCGCTGCCGGCGGAACGCGCCGCGTAGGCGGTCATGATGTCGGTGAAGAGGGGCGCCAGCGACGCACCGTCGGCCGAGATGTGGTGCACGACCATCATCAGGATGTGGTCGGTGGGGTTCACCTCGAAGCAGGCGACCCGCACCGGCACCGTCTCGGTGACGTCGAATCCGGTGGCGCCGAGTTCACGCAACCGCGCGTACAGGTCCTGCTCGTCGGCGACCGGGGTCGGGGTCAGATCGGACACCACGTCGGCTGCGGGCAGCACGAGCTGGTGCGCGTCCTCGTCGCCGACCGGGAAGACCGTCCGCAGCGACTCGTGCCGCTCGACGACGTCCGCCCACGCCGCATTCAGCGCCGCCGGGTCGATCGAGCCGGTCAACCGCACCGCCAGCGGCAGGTTGTACGCCGGGGAGGACGGATCGAACTGGTTGACGAACCACATCCGCTGCTGAGCCAGCGACAGCGGGATGCGGTCGGGCCGCGGACGGGCGACGAGCGCGGGACGCTGTTCGCCGGTACTCGCGGTCGCCTCGAGCAGCTCCGCGAGTTCCGCGACCGTCGGATTTTCGAAACACTCCCGTACCGACAGGTGCGCACCGAGCGCGACCCTGAGCCGGGCCGTGAGCCTCGTCGCGCTGATGGAGTTGCCACCGAGGTCGAAGAACGAGTCGGTGGACCCGACTCGATCGGCGCCGAGCACCTCTTCGAAGACCCTCGCCACGATCGTCTCGACCGGCGTACGAGGGGGTACGTACTCCACCGCGACGGTGGTGAACTCGGGCTCGGGCAATGCCTTTCGATCCAGCTTCCCGCTGGCACCGAGAGGGAAGCTGTCCAGGACGACGATGCGGGCGGGCACCATGTACGCGGGCAGGAGCTGCGCCGCTGCGTCCTGCACCGACTTCGTGTCGATCTGGGCGCCGGACCGCGGAACCACGTAACCCACGAGATTTTCGCCGGTCGCGTCGCTTCGATGGATCGTGACCGCGGCCTGCGCCAACGACGGATGCGACAACAACGCAGCCTCGACCTCGCCGAGCTCGATCCGCAGGCCACGCAACTTGACCTGGAAGTCGCTGCGTCCGAGGTACTCGAGGTTCCCGTCGGCGCGACGTCGAACGACGTCGCCCGTTCGGTACATTCTCTGCCCGGCGCCGCCGAACGGGTTGGCGACGAACCGGTCGGAGGTCAGATCGCTACGTCCGACGTAGCCGCGCGCCAACTGGGTGCCCGCGAGATACAGCTCGCCGGGGACCCCGACCGGCACCGGACGAAGACGCGAATCCAAGACGTGGAGATCGGTGTTCCACACCGCACTTCCGATGGGCACGGTGCCGCGAACGTCCGGGTCGACGTGCCCGGCGGTCGCGTGCACGGTGAATTCCGTCGGACCGTAGAGGTTGTGCAATTCGGCATCCGACAATCCGCGGAACGCCTCGGCGGTCGCCGGCGGAAATGCCTCGCCCGCGACGAGCACCACTCGAAGGCTGAGCAGGTCGTGTCGATCGGCTTCGCCGACGAACACCGACAGCATCGACGGCACGAACGACGTTGCGGTGACGCCCTCACGCGCAATCAACGCCGCGAGATACTCGGGATCACCGTGACCGTCGGGTGACGCAATCACCAGACGAGCACCCGAGACGAGCGTCGCGAACAACTCCCAGATCGACACATCGAATGTCGCCGGAGTCTTCTGCAGCACGACATCGTGTGCGCCGAGCCCGTACTCGTCGACGATCCACGAGATCTGGTTCAGGACCGCCGCGTGGCTGACCGCGACGCCCTTCGGCCGTCCCGTCGAACCGGACGTGTAGATGACGTAGGCAGGGTTCGACGGCCGAAGGGCCCCCCGGCGCTCCTCGTCGCGCACCGGCGCGGCCGAAGCGTCGACAGGAAGCTGGTCGATCTCCACCACGCGGTATCCGTCGGGCAGGGTGAGAGCATCTCGCGCAACCGTCAGGACACAGAGCGGCGAGGCGCTGTCCAGAACGTAGGACGTGCGGTCGGCCGGATGGTCGGGGTCGAGCGGAACATAGGCGCCACCCGCCTTCACGATGGCGTACATCGCGACCATCGAGTCGATCGATCGCCGAATCGCGAGAGCGACCCTCACCTCCGGCCCGACACCCATCTCGATCAGGCTTCGCGCGAGTCGATTGACGCGATCGTCGAACTCGGCATAGGTCAGCGTCTCGTCGCCGGACACCAGGGCCACCGCGTCCGGCGTCCGCGCCACCTGCTCGTCGAACAGGTCGACGAGGGTGCGGCTTTCGTCCGTGCCTGCCGCGGTACCGGCTGCGGTGGCGTCCGCGATCACGCCGGCGAGGACACCGGCGAACGTGTCCGCGAATCCTTCGCCCGACGAGCCGTCGAGCAGTCCGGGCAGCAGGGTGGACAGGGCCACCGTCACCGCGGCCTCCGGGCCCACGCCCACACCGGCGAGCGTGCGCGCGAGTTCCGCGGACTTGTCCCGCAACTGCGCGTACGTGACATCGGTGCCGTTGTGCGACAGCGCGATTCCGTCCGGGTTGATCGACGCCGCGCCGTCGAGGAGTTCGGGCAGCGACTTGGTGGCCGTCAACTCCTCCGAGATCGAGTGCGACATCAGGGACTGCGCCCCCTCGTCCGGCACGGCCAGACCGGCCTTCTCGTCCTCGGTTAGGATGTCGATGTCACCGACGACGGCGTCCGCGTCGGCCGTGACGGCCTCGAGCACGCGAACGAAGCGATCGGCGAAACCGCGGACCGTCGACTCGTCGAACAGATCGGTGGCATAGGAGAACCAGCCTCGCATGCCGTTCGCGACGGATCCCGCGTCGAACCGCTCCTCGACGGCGACGCCGAGATCGGTCTTGCTCGTGGTGAGTCCGCTCTCGAGGACCTCGACGGTCAGCCCGGCGAGCTCGAGCTTCGGCCGTTCCAGGTTCTGGAAGCTCAGCATCACCTGCGCGAGAGGCGCGTACGCGGCGGTGCGCGACGGACGGAGCACCTCGACGATCTGCTCGAACGGCACGTCGGCGTTGCCGAATGCATTCAGATCGACCTCGCGTGCCTGCGTGAGCAGCGTGCTGAAACGGGCGTTCTGGTCCACATCGGTGCGCAGCACGAGCGTGTTGACGAACATACCGACGAGATCGTCGAGCGCGCGGTCACCGCGGCCCGCGACAGGGGTGCTGACGGAGATGTCGCTGGTGTTGCTCAGTCGCCCCAACAGCACGGCGAGTGCGGTGTGCACCACCATGAACAGCGACGCCTGGTGGGTCTGTGCGAGTTCGTTCAGCGACCGGTGCACGTCCTGCCCGATCTCGAACTCGATCAGACCGCCCTGCGGGTTGCGGACGGCCGGGCGCGGCCGGTCGGCGGGGAGGTCGAGAACCTCCGGTGCATCGCCGAGCGCGTGCGTCCAGTACGCGATCTGCTTGCCCGCGAGCGACTCCGGGTCGTCCTCGGAGCCGAGGAGATTCCGCTGCCACAGGGCGAAGTCCGGGTACTGCACGGGCAGCGGCGAGAAGCTGGGCTCCTCCCCCTGCACGCGAGCGCCGTAGGCGCCGAACAGGTCCCGCGCGAGCGGGGCCATCGACGAGCCGTCCGCCGAGATGTGGTGGACGACGACGACGAGGACGTGGTCGCGTTCCCCGAGTTCGAACAGGGCGGCGCGCACCGGGACGTCGGCGGTGACGTCGAAGCCGGCCGATGCCAGCGCGACGACCCGCTCCCGCAGTTCCTGCTCGTCGGCCACGCGGACGACGTCGAGCCCGGACTTCGTGTCGGATGCGGACAGGACGACCTGGTAGGGGCCGTCGACGGAATCCGGGTACACCGTGCGCAGCGATTCGTGCCGGGCGACGACGTCGGCGATCGCCGAACGCAGCGCGTCGGCGTCCAGTGCGCCGGTGAGCCGCAACGCCAACGGGATGTTGTACTCGGCCGATTCGGGATCGAACCGGTTGGCGTACCACATCCGCTGCTGGGCCAGCGACAGCGGCAGCCGGTCCGGACGCGGTCCGGCGGTGACGGGCGGTCGGGCGCCGCCGTCCACACCGAGCTCTTCCAGCCTGCGCGCCAGCTGCGCCACCGTGGGAGCCTCGAAGATCTCGCGCACCGGAGCGTCGATGCCGACGGCCTCGTTGATCCGCGCCATCACGCGGGTAGCGGCGAGCGAGTTTCCGCCGAGCGTGAAGAAGGAGTCGTCGGCACCGACCACGTCGACACCGAGCACCTCCGCGAACACTGCGGCCACCCGCTGCTCGAGAGCGGTTCCCGCGGCACGGAACTCACGGTCCTCCGCCAGGAACTCGGGCTCGGGCAGGGCGCGGCGGTCGAGCTTGCCCACCGGGGTGAGCGGGATGGCGTCGAGGGTCACGATCGTCGACGGCACCATGTACGTGGGCACGAACTCGCCCACGAAGTCCAGCATCCGGGTGACGTCCACCTCGGCGCCCGGCACCGGAAGCACGTACGACACGAGGACCGAATCCCCGGACGGTCCCGGCAGCACGGACGTCGTGGCGAAGTCGACGGCGGGGTGCTTGGCGAGCACCGCGTCGATCTCGCCGAGTTCGATGCGGAACCCGCGGACCTTCACCTGCTGGTCCGAGCGGCCGACGTAGTCGACGGTCAGCGCACCGTCCGCGTCCTTCGTCCAGCGCACGACGTCGCCGGTGCGGTACATCCGGTCGCCCGGCTCACCGTACGGGTTCGCGACGAAGCGTCCCGCGGTCAGCGGCGTGCGCCGGTGGTAGCCACGGGCGAGTCCGAGACCCGACAGATAGAGGTCACCTGCGATACCGACCGGAACGGGGCGGAGCCGATCGTCGAGGACCAGCGCGCTGGTGCCGCGGATCGGACCACCGATCGTGACCGGGCCGTCGGCGGCCATCGGGTCGCTGATGTTGGTCATGATCGTGGTCTCGGTGGGACCGTATCCGTTGAACAGCGAACGTCCGGGTGCCCAGCGCGCCGCGAGTTCCGCCGGGACGGCCTCGCCGCCGGCGACGACGAACTGGAAGTCGTCGAGCCCGGACGGATCCACGGACGCCAGCGCCGAAGGCGTGACGAAGCCGTGCGTGACGCGGTGCTCGCGCAGGAACTTCGCGAACTCGGGTCCGCCGTACACATCGGTGGGAGCGATCACCATGGTGGCACCGGCGCCGACCGCGAGCAGC
Source organism: Rhodococcus sp. G6(2025) (assembly GCF_058628105.1). Taxonomy (NCBI): domain Bacteria; kingdom Bacillati; phylum Actinomycetota; class Actinomycetes; order Mycobacteriales; family Nocardiaceae; genus Rhodococcus; species Rhodococcus sp. G6(2025). The sequence continues at coordinate 2,756,676 of NZ_CP179750.1, read as the reverse complement.
AGTTCGAGAACGGACGCGTCGAAGCTCGGCGACGCGAAGTGCAGCGTCCGCGAGTCCGTCGTCACCTGGTAACGCTCACGCTGTTCGGCCGCGAAGTTGGCGAGACCCCGGTGCGTCACGACGACGCCCTTGGGTTGCCCGGTGGTGCCGGACGTGTAGATCACGTAGGCGCTGTTGGCCGGTGTCACCGCCGTGCGACGCTCCGCCTCCGCGACGGGAGCGGTGGAGTACCGCGCGGCGGCATTCTCGAAGTCTTCGCTGTCGAGGACCAGCCAGTCCACGCCCGCCGGAAGCCGGCCGACCTCGGAGCTCACGGAAAGCCCGAGCGCCACACCGGAATCGGTGACCATGTGCGCGATGCGCTCGTCCGGGTACCCGGGGTCGATCGGCACGTACGCGCCGCCGCTCTTGGCGACCGCCCAGATGCCGGCGATCGACGCGATCGAGCGGGTGATGCCGAGTCCGACGAACGTCTCCGCGCCGACTCCGCGCTCGATCAGGATGCGCGCCACACGGTTCGAGCGCTCGTCCAGCTCGCGGTAGGTGATGCTGTCGCCGCCCGAGACGATCGCGACCCCGTCGGGGTTCGCGGCGACCGCCGCGGACAACAGTTCGACGAGAGTCGTGGGCGGTGTGCCCTCGATACCGCGGACCGGTGTCAGTTCCGCTGTCTCCTCGGCGTCGAGGATGGGGATGTCCCCTACCGCGATGTCGGTTCCGCCGTCTGCGACGGCGGCGAGGATCCGCACGAAACGGTCCGCGAAGCCCTGCACGGTCTCCGCGTCGAAGATCTCGGTGGCGAACCCGAGAACGCCGGTGATCCCGGTGGGCGCACCCTCGTCCGACCACAGTTCGCGCAGGTCGACGGTGAGGTCGAACTTGCTGAACTCGACGTCCACGGCGCCGGGTGTCGCCTCCAGTCCGGCGAATTCGAGCGACGGAATGCCGTTCACCTGATGGGTCAGCACGACCTGGAACAGCGGCGAGTACGCCGTGGACCGGGTCGGCTTCAGGGCGTCCACCAACTGCTCGAACGGGACATCCTGATGGCTGAACGCGGCGAGGTCCTGGGTGCGGACCTGCTCGAGCAGTTCGGCGAAGGACGTTCCGGGCTCGACCTCGGTCCGCAGCACCAGTGTGTTGACGAACATGCCGACGAGGTTCTCGAGCGCCTCGTCACCGCGACCGGCCACGGCGGTGCCGATGGCGATGTCGGTGCTCGAACTGAGCCGTGCCAGCAGAACGGACAGCGACGCGTGCAGCACCATGAACAGCGACACGTTGTGTGCGCGCGCGACCTCACCGAGACGACGGTGGATGTCCTCGTCGACGGAGAAGCCCACGGAGGCGCCTGCCATCGACCGCACCGTCGGGCGGGGCCGGTCGGTGGGGAGTGCCAGGACGTCGGGCACACCCGCGAGGGTCTTCGACCAGAAGTCGATCTGCGCCGCGGCCAGGGAGTCGGGGTCGTCCTCGGAACCGAGAACGTCCCGCTGCCACAGCGCGTAGTCGGCGTACTGGACGGGCAGCGCCGGCCAGGCGGGCTGCGTCCCGTCCTGACGGGCCGCGTAGGCCGTCATGACGTCGCGGGCCAGCGGCAACGTGGACGCGCCGTCGGACGCGATGTGGTGCATGACCAGCACCAGGACGTGGTCGGTCGCGCCGAGCCGGAACAGGCGGGCCCGGACCGGGATCGTGTCGGTGACGTCGAAGCCGGTGGAACCGAACTCGAACATCCGGTCCCGCAGGTCCTCCTCGCGGACGTCGACCGGCTCGAGAGCGAGGTCGATGCCGGCGGCGGGCAGGATCACCTGGTGCGCGCCGGAATCGGAGTCCGGGAACACGGTCCGCAGCACCTCGTGCCGCGCGACGACGTCGGACAGCGCCGCGGCCAGCGCGGCGACGTCCAGCTCGCCGCGCAGTCGCACGGTGAGCGGAACGTTGTACGCCGGCGACGACGGGTCGAAACGGTTGAGGAACCACATCCGCTGCTGCGCGAGCGACAGCGGCAACTCCCGGGGGCGCTCGCCCGCGACGAGTGCCGGCCGGGTGGAGCCGTGGTGAGCCCGGTCCTCGACGAGCTTCGCGAGGGTCGCGATCGTGGGGGCCTCGAACAGATCACGGATCCCGACCTCGGTGCCGGTCGCGGACGTGACGCGGGCAGCGACGCGGGTGGCGCTGAGCGAGTTGCCGCCCAGGTCGAAGAACGACTCGTCGACACTCACTCGCGTCGCGGAGAGGATGTCACCGAAGATGCCGGCGACGACCTCCTCGAGCGGGGTGCGCGGCGCGACGAATTCGACCGTGCTCGTGGCGAAGACCGGCTCCGGGAGGGCCTTGCGGTCGACTTTGAGATTCGCGTTGAGCGGCATCTCGTCGAGCACCATCACCGTGTCCGGGATCATGTGCGACGGCAGCACGTGCCGCAGTGCGTCGAGCGTCGCATCGACGTCGAGTTCGGCGCCTGCGGTCGCGGTGACGTATGCGACGAGCCGGGGACCCTGCTCGCTGTCGTGGACGACCACCACCGACTTCTGCACCGCGTCGGTCGCGTTGAGTGCGGATTCGATTTCGCCGAGTTCGATTCGGAGACCGCGGATCTTCACCTGGAAGTCGCTGCGGCCCACGAACACGAGCCCGCCGTCGGCACGCTCGCGGACGAGGTCACCGGTCCGGTACATGCGGGCGCCGGGCCCCTCGAACGGATTCGCCACGAATCGTGACGCGGTGGTGCCGAACATGTTGCCGTACCCGCGGGCCAGGACCTGGCCGCCGATGTAGAGGTCACCGGTCACTCCCGGCGGCACGGGGCGCATCCGGCCATCGAGCACGTGGTACCGGACACCGCGGAACGCGGCGCCGAACGGGACCGGCCACGACTCGGCATCCCCGGTGGACAGGTCCAGTTCGTACGAGGAGCAGGTGACCGATGCCTCGGTCGGGCCGTAGTTGTTGAGCAGGCGCGAGTCCGTGCCGATCAACGCCGTGCAGGCTGCAGGCCGCAGCATCTCACCGCCGAGGAGGACGACCTTCAGATTGGGCAGGACGCCCTCGGTGTCCAGTTCGGTGAGGACTTCGAACGCACTGGGTGCGAGGTTCGTGATCTGGACCTCGCCCGTGCCGATCATGCGGAGAATCGGTCCCGGATCGAAGCCGTCGTCGGCGAGGTGGAGCACACCGCCGTACGCGAGACCCACCCAGATGTTCTTCTGGGTCTGGTCGAACAGCGGGGAGTTCGCGATCAGCAGTCCGGTGCCGTCCTTCACCCGGAGGTCGCACTGGTACGACTGATAGTTGTTGGACAGGCCCAGCATCGGCACCATCGTGGGCTTGGGCCGCCCGGTCGAGCCCGACGTCGAGATGACGTGCCCGAGGCGCGTGCCTGCGTGCTCGTCCGACCACGGGTCGTGCGGGAAGTCGGTGTCGTCGAGCGATTCGAGGTGGCGCGCCGTCTCGGGGTCGTCGAGCACGATCGGGTCGTCGAGCGCCGCGTTCCCCGTGGGTGCCTCGGTGAGCCCGCTCCAGGACCGGGTGGCCACCACGGTCCGCGTGCCGCTGTCCTCGACGAGGCCCGTGATCCGCTCCATTCCCCACTTCTGGTCGAACGGGGAGTACGCCGCGCCGACCTTCCAGGTGGCGAGCATCCCGATCACCCATTCGACCGAACGGGGGGTGAGCAGTGCGACGACGTCGTCGGGGCGGACACCACGGGACAGCAGTTCGCGTGCGAGCTGGTTGGCCCGGCGGTTCAATTCGCCGCGGCTGGTCTCGACGCCGCCCGCCACGACGGCGCGAGCCTCCGGGTCGCGCTCGACCCACTCCTGCCAGCGCGTGACGAAGAGTTCGAGGGGCCATCCCGACGTTTCGGTGACCTCCGCCTCCGGCGTCGCAACGATCTCCGGTGCGGGCGCGGCGATCTCGATGTCACCGACGAGGGCGTGCGCGTCCGCGATGACCTGGTCGAGGATCGTGCCGAAGCCGTCCTTCCCGTCCTCGGACGGCGGAGCCATCATGATCGTGGGAACCAGACCGGACAGCACCACGGAGACGATCGCGTCCGGACCCATCCCCCGCTCCGACAGCGGCGCGGACATCAAGCGGAGCCGCTCGTCGAACTCGCGGTACGTCACCTGCATGCCGTCGTGAGCGACGGCGACGGCGTCGGGAGCGACCTCGACCGCAGCGGCCAGAAGCTGCGGCAGCTCGCGAACGGTCATCGTGCGTGCGGGCCTGACAGGGCTCAACTTTGCTCTCTCGTGTTCGGTGAGAATGTCGATGTCGCCTACAGCGACACCGGGATCGGTGACGACGGCCTCGAGGATCCGGACGAACCGCTCGGAGATCCGTTCCGCGGTGCTCCGCTCGAACAGGTCGGTGGCGAACGTGAACCTGCCGCCGAGGCCTGCCGGTTCACCCGACTCGTCGGCCTTCTCGGTGATCGTCAACGTGAGGTCGTACTTGGCGCCCTGCGCCATGTCCTCGATCACGCGCACGGTCAGCCCGGGCAGTTCGAGCGCGTCCATCCGGTTGTTCTGGAACGACAACATCACCTGGAACAGCGGCGAGTACGCCGCCGAGCGCCGGATCCGCAGTGCCTCCACGATCTTCTCGAACGGCACGTCGGAATTGCCGAACGCCGCCAGGTCGCCTTCGCGGACCCGTTCGACGAGATCGGCGAACGAATCCCCCGGCCGCACGCGGGTGCGCAGGACGAGGGTGTTGACGAACATGCCCACCAGGTCGTCGAGCGCCTGATCGCTGCGTGCGGCGAGCGGGGTGCCGACGGTGATGTCGTCGCTCGTGCTCAGCCGCGACAGCAGCGTCGTCAACGCCGCGTGCGTCACCATGAAGAGCGAGGCGCCGCGTTCCCTGCCGACCGCTTCGAGGCCGCGCCGCAGTTCGGGGGTGATCGCGAAGTCGATCGAATCGCCTCGCATCGACTGCCTGGCCGGGCGTGCGTGGTCCAGCGGGAGGTCGATCAGCTCGGGTGCCCCGGAGAGGGTGTCGGCCCAGTGCGCGATCTGCTTGCCCGCGAGCGACCGGGTGTCGGCGGGGTCGCCGAGGACCTCGCGCTGCCACAGCGCGAAGTCGGGGTACTGCACCGGCAGCGGCTGCCACAGCGGAGCCGCACCGGCGGTGCGCGCGCTGTACGCGACCATGACGTCGCGCGCGAGCGGCGACATCGACGCGCCGTCGGCGCAGATGTGGTGTACGACGAGGACGAGCAGGAACTCGCTCTCACTGGTGGCGAACAGCCGGATACGCAGCGGGGGCGCGACCGTGACGTCGAATCCTTCGGTGGCGAATTCGGTGAGCGCCGTGTGGAGTTCGGCCTCGGTCACCGGGACGGGCGTCAGGTCGAACGGAACCTGCGCGGTGTCGACGACCTGCTGGTACGGGCCGTCACCGGAGTCGGGGAACACGGTCCGCAGCGACTCGTGCCGCGCGAGTACATCCGACACGGCCGACGACATCGCGTCGATGTCGAGCGAACCGGACAGACGCACGGCGAGCGGAATGTTGTACGCCGAGGACGCCGTGTCGAACCGGTTCATCAGCCACATGCTCTGCTGCGCCATCGACAGCGGAACCCGCTCGGGGCGCGGCCGCGCGACGAGAACCGGCCGGTCGGAGCCGGTGCCGGCCTGCTCGGCCACCTTCACGGCGAGCCGTTCCACGGTCGGCGCCTCGAACAACTCGCGCACACCCAGACGGGTACCCGCGGCAGCGTTGAGCCGGGCGACAGCCTTCGTCGCCACGAGCGAGTTGCCGCCGAGGTCGAAGAACGACTCGGCGACACTGATCTTCGCGAGGCCGAGCACGTCGGCGAGCACACCGGCGACCAGTTCCTCGGTGGGCGTGCGCGGCTCGATCATCTCGCCCTGCAGGGCGTCGAAGTCGGGCTCGGGCAGAGCCCTCCGGTCGAGTTTGCCTGCGGTGGTGAGCGGGATCTCGTCGATGACGAGGACGGCGCTCGGCACCATGTGCGCCGGAAGCATGTCGCCGACGAAATGCGTCACCTCGGCCACGTCCACCGCGGCGCCCGCGGTGGGCAGCACGTACGACACGAGGGCGGTCGAACCCGACGGCATCGACGTGCCGAGGGTGGCCGCGAATTCGAGGTCCGGGTGCTTGACCAGAGCGGCGTCGATCTCGCCGAGCTCGATCCGGAAACCACGGACCTTCACCTGGAAGTCACTGCGGCCGACGTACTCCACGCCGTAGCCGGCGCGGTGCCCGTGGTCGACGACGAACCGGACGATGTCGCCCGTGCGGTACATCCGGCTCCCGCTGTCGCCGAACGGGTTCGCGACGAATCGTTCGGCGGTGAGGCCGAGACGGTCGTGGTAGCCGCGGGCGAGGCCTGGGCCTGCGATGTACAACTCCCCCGCCACGCCGACAGGTACCGGGCGTAGCAATTCGTCGAGAACGTAGACGGTGACACCGCAGACGGGACCGCCGATCTCGATCCGGCTCCCGGGCACCAGCAGGTTGCTGACGTTGCTCATGATGGTGGCCTCGGTGGGTCCGTAGCCGTTGTACATCCGACGACCCGTCGCCCAGCGTTCCACCAGTTCCGGCGGACACGCCTCGCCGCCGACCACGACGACCTCGAGCCGGTCGAGTCCGGCCGGCTCCACCGACGCGAGCGCGGCCGGCGTGACGAAGGCGTGGGTGACTTCGTTGTCCGCGAGGAAGTTTCGCAGTTCCTCACCGCCGTACAGGTCGGCGGGCGCGACGATCATCGTCGCGCCGCAGCCGAAGGCGAGCAGCAGTTCGAGGACGGACGCGTCGAAGCTCGGGGACGCGAAGTGCAGAGTCCGCGCCGACGGGCTCACCCCGTAGTGGGTGCGCTGCTCGGCGGAGAAGTTGGCCAGACCGGTGTGGGTGACGACGACGCCCTTGGGCAGACCGGTGGTACCGGACGTGTAGATCATGTACGCCGGATGCTCGAGCTGAACCGACGCGGTCCGCTCGGAATCCGTGACCGGCTCCGCCGACTTCGCGGCCCACAGCGCGTCGCACTCGGACGAGTCGAGGGCGAGCCATTCGACGTCCGAGGGAAGGGTGTCGCGCTGAGCGGCCACGGTCAGGCCGAGAATCGCACCGGAGTCGACGACCATGTGTGCGATGCGCTCGGACGGGTAGCGGGGGTCGACGGGCACGAAGGTGCCGCCGGCCTTGGCGACGGCCCACGTTCCGATCACCGAGTGCAGCGAGCGCGTCATCCCGAGCGCCACAGACGTTTCCGGTCCCACACCGCGATCGACGAGAACCCGGGCGAGCCGGTTCGAGCGCGCGTCGAGTTCCGCGTAGGTCAGCGATTCGCCGTCCGCGACCAGCGCGATGCGCTCACCGTTCTCGGCTGCGGTCGCGGCGAGGATCTGCGGCAGCGACAGCGGTGCGGCGGCGTCGGTGCCGTGCGCCGCCAGCAGGGACGCACGCTCGCCGGGAGCGAGGATGTCGATGTCCGCGACGAGCGTGTCGACGTCCCCGGACAGCGCACCGAGCACACGGACGACCCGCTCCATGATCTCCTCGACCTCGGCGGCCTCGAAGATCTCGGGAAGGAACTTGGCCGTCAAGTGCAGCCGCGGGTCGGTCATCGCGACGATCGCCAGCGGGTAGTGGGTGGCGTCGTTGGACGTCACGTCGAGAACGCGGAGACCCTCGATGTCGCTGCTCTTCGTGAGCGCCTCGCGGTCGAGCGGGTAGGACTCGTAGACCATCAGCGTGTCGAACAGCGCGCCGAGGCCGAGTCCCTGCTGGATGTCGGTGAGCCCGACGTGATGGTGATCGAGCAACTCGGTCTGCTCGTGCTGGATGCGGTCGAGCAGGGTGCGGACGGCGTCGCCGGCCCGGACGCGCACCCGCACCGGCAGGGTGTTGATGAAGAGCCCGAGCATGGACTCGATGCCGGGCACCTGCGGCGGACGACCCGAGACGGTGGTGCCGAATACCACGTCGTCCCGTCCGGTCAGCCTGCCCAGCACGATTCCCCACGCGGCCTGAACGAGGGTGTTCATGGTGACGCCGAGTTCGCGCGAGCGCGCGGTCATGTCGGCGAGCAGGTCGTCCGGCAGGTCGATCACCAGCTCACCGGGGGTGAGCGTCGGGGCGGTCTCCGCGTGCGCGGGTGCGAGGAGGGTGGGCTCCTCGATGCCGCTCAGGGCCTTCGTCCAGGCGGCCACGGGCACCTGCGGGTCCTGCGCGGACAGCCACTCGAGGTAGCTGCGGTACGGACGCGGCTGCGGCAGTGCCAGCGCGTCGCCGTCCACCGCGTACAGGGTCAGCAGATCCTGGATGAGGATCGGCAGCGACCAGCCGTCGAGGAGGATGTGGTGGTTGGTGACGGCGAACCGGTAGCGGTCCTCGCCCGTCTCGACCAGCAGGAATCGCACGAGAGGCGGCGCGGTCATGTCGAACCGGTCGGTCCGGTTCGCGAGCATCAGCGCCTCGAGTTCCGCAGCACGGTCGGACTCGGACACGGCCGAGAGGTCGACGTGCGTCCACGGCACGTCCACCCGGTCGACGACCACCTGCATGCCGGTGCCGTCGTCGCCCGCGACGAACGCGGTGCGCAGGTTGGGGTGCCTCGCGACGAGTGATTCCGCGGCGCGGCGGAGGCGGTCGGTGTCGACGGACCCGCCCAGGTCCATCACCAGCTGGGTGGTGTACACGTCGGTGGCGGTACCGGCCAGCGACGCGTGGAACAGCAAGCCCACCTGCAGCGGGGCCAGCGACCAGACGTCGGCGAGTGCGGGGTAGTCGCTCTCGAGGGTGTCGATCCGGCTCTGACTCAGGGAGACGAGGTCGAGGTCCGACGGCGTCCGGCCACCGGCTCCGGGCCGCTTCGTGTGTTCGACGAGCCCTTCGAGCGCGCGCGTCCACAGGCCGGTGAGCTCGCCCACCTCGGCGTCGGTGAGGACGCCCTGGGGGAAGTCGACGGTGGCCGAAAGTCGCTGTTCACCTTCGACATCCACGATCATCGCGTTGATGTCGAGGGCGAAGTGCACCGGCATCTCGCTGTTGCGGGTACCGGTCAGCTCCATCGTGTCGGTGTCGGGCACCCAGCCCGCCGCCCGGAACGCGTCGGGGATCTCGCCCACCGATACGCGGCCGAGGTAGTTGAAACTGATCTGCGGGCTCGGCAACGCCGCGAGAACCGCGCGGGTCTCGGCGTTGAGGAATCGCAGCATTCCGTAGCCGATGCCGTGCTCGGGTACCCGGGCGAGTTGTTCCTTCACCGACTTGACGGCCCGACCTGCGGCCGCGCCGCCGGCGAGGGCGTCGCGCACGTCGACGCCGGGCGCCGACAACCGGACCGGGAACATGCTGGTGAACCAGCCGACCGTGCGGGAGAGATCGGCGCCGGGCAGCACCGTCTCCTCGCGGCCGTGGCCTTCGAGGTGCACGAGGGTCGAGGACTCGGTGACGCCGCGTTCCGCGCGCCACGCCGCGACGGCGAGGGCGAGGGCGGTGAGGAGGCCGTCGTTGACGCCGCCGTGGAACGCGCGCGGCACGTCGGTCAGCAGACCGTCGGTGACGTCGGCCGGGACCTCCAGGCGGACCCGGCCGGTGGTCGAGACCGTGTCGCGGCCGTCGAGGGCGCGCGAACCGATCAGCGGGTCCGCACCGTCGAGAGTGGTGCGCCAGTGGTCGAGTTCGGCCACGCGGCGGGCGCTCCGGGCGTTGTCGGCGAGGCCGTGCGCCCAGCGGCGCACCGACGTGCCGACCGCCGGGAGCAGCGGGTCGGCACCGGCGGCAATCTGCGCCCACGCGGATGCGAAGTCGGGCACCAGCACTCGCCAGGACACCCCGTCCACGGCGAGGTGATGGATCACGACGAGCAGTCGTCCCGTCTGCGGGGTGCTCTCGTCCTCCCCGCTGACGCCGTCCTCGCCGTCCCGCGGTGCAAGATCGCCGGAGTCCTCTGCGGGCGCGAACCAGACGAAACGCACCACGCTGCCGGTCGCTGGGTCCAGCTTGTCCACCGTGCGGTCGAGGGCGTGCGCGGCGAGCGCCTCGAACGAGTCGGTGCCGGGTCCCTCGCTGAACTCGACGCGATCGACGAGCCGGTCGACGTCGACGGAGCCGATCGGTGCGACCTCCAGCGACCATCCGGCCGGAGAGTCGGTGCGGCGCAACGACGAACGCAGAGCGTCGTGGCGATCGACGACGGCCGCCAGCGTGCGCACCAGGCGGTCCCGCTCCACCTTCGGCGGCAGGGCCAGGAGAATGGACTGGGAGAAGCGGTGGAAGTCGCCGCCCAGCTCCGTCATCCAGTGCACGACCGGTGTCAGCGGCATCGTGCCGATACCGGCGCCGGGAAGTTCCTCGAGGACGTGCACCGTCGCCGACTCGGATGCCGACTTCGCGACCTCGGCGAGCGAGGCCACGGTCTTGCGCTCGAAGACGTCGCGGGCCGTGAACAGGACACCGGCTTCCTTCGCGCGGGACACCAGCTGGATCGAGACGATGCTGTCGCCACCGAGCGCGAAGAACGAGTCGCCGACACTGACCCGCGGCAGACCGAGAACTTCGGCGAACAGTCCGGCGATCGACTCCTCCATGGTGCTGCGAGGGGCCACGTACTCACTGGACTCCGCCGCGAACGTGGGTTCGGGCAAGGCCTTCCGGTCGAGTTTGCCGCTCGCGCCGACCGGCATCTCGGCGATCACCACGACGGCGTCGGGAACCATGTACGAGGGCACCGCGCGGCCGACGTGGACCGTCAAATCCTCGACGTCCACCGCCGAACCGGGTTCGGGGACGACGTACCCGACGAGCCGCTGTCCCAGGGAGCTGTCGTGCACGACCGCAACCGATTGCGCCACATGCGGATACGAGGACATCGCGGCCTCGATCTCGCCCAGTTCGATGCGCAGGCCGCGCACCTTCACCTGGAAGTCGGTGCGGCCGAGGTACTCGATGCTGCCGTCGACACGCCACTTGACGAGGTCGCCGGTGCGGTACAGAAGGGTTCCCGCGGCGCCGAAAGGATTGGCCACGAAGCGTTCTGCCGTGAGCTCCGGCCTGCCCTCGTAGCCGCGCGCGACCTGGGCGCCCGCGAGATAGAGCTCTCCTGCGGATCCGATGGGAGCGGGCCGGAGGTGGCCGTCGAGCACGTACGCCTCGGTGTTCCACACCGGGGTGCCGATGGGAATCGTGTGGAGGGTCTCCCGATCCACCTCGCCTGCGGTGGCGTGCACGGTGAACTCGGTGGGGCCGTACAGGTTGTGCAACCCGGCGTCGGACTTCGCGCGGAACGCCGCGGCGACGGCAGGCGGAAACGCCTCTCCCGCAACGAGAACGACGCGCAGGCTGACGAGTTGTTCGCGGTCCGCTTCGGCGACGAACACCGACAGCATCGACGGGACGAACGATGTCGCCGTGACCTTCTCGCGCGCGATCACGTCGGCGAGGTAGGCGGGATCGCGATGCCCCTCGGGTGCGGCGATCACCAGGCGCGACCCGGAGGCGAGTGCGGCGAACAGTTCCCACACCGACACGTCGAACGTCGTCGGGGTCTTCTGCAGCACGACATCGTTCGCATCGAGCTCGTAGCGCGACGCGATCCACGTGACCTGGTTCAGGACCGAAGCGTGGCTCACCGCCACGCCCTTCGGACGTCCGGTGGACCCGGACGTGTAGATGACGTAGGCCGGGTTCGCCGGCCGCAGATCGGCTGCCCGTTCGTCGTCGCGGATCGGGCCGGCCGGGACGCCGCTCAGATCCAGGGCGTCGATCTCCAGGACGTCCTGATCGGCGGGAAAGACGAGGCCGTCGCGCGCGACCGTGAGGATGCACAGCGGGCGGGCACTCTCGAGTACGTACGCCGTGCGCTCGGCGGGGTGGTCGGGGTCGAGTGGCACGTACGCGCCGCCCGCCTTGACGACGGCGTACATCGCGACCATGGAGTCGAGCGAGCGGCGGATCGCGAGGGCGACCTTCGTCTCCGGACCCACTCCCCTGCCGATCAGCGTCCGGGCGAGACGGTTCACCCGCGCGTCGAACTCGGCGTACGTGAGCTCCTCGCCGTCGAAGACGAGTGCCGTCGCGTCGGGGGTGCGCCCGACCTGGGCGTCGAACAGGTCGACGACGGTCCCCGCCGGCGGCGACACGACGTCGCCGTTCCACCCGGTCACGACCTGTGCGCGTTCCTCGTCGCTCATCGCGGCCAGGTCCGACACCGAGGCGTCGTCGCCGGCGCCGAGGAAGCGCTCGAAGAAGTCGAAGAAGCGGCTGTGGTGACGGTCCAGCTCGTCCGCGGAGTACAGGTTGGGGTTGGCCTCGAAGTCGATGTGGATCTTGCTGCCTGCCACACCCTGGTAGATGTTCAGGGAGAGATCTTCGACCGGTCCGGTGGTGAGGACGTTCTGGTGTCCGGTGACCGTCCCCAGCTTGATCTCGCTGTGGAACATCATGATGTTGATCGAGGGACCGAAGAAGCCACGCTGCCCCTGGGGCGCTCCCGCGTCCCGGCGGATGTCCTCGTGGCGGTACCGCTGGCGGCGCAGGGCGCCGGTCAGCTCGATCTGAACGCTCTTGACCAGCTCGGGGACGGTCATCTCCGGGGTGATCTGGAGCCGGAGCGGAACGATGTTCGACACCATTCCGCCGGAACGGCGCAGCGTGGCGGTGGTGCGCGCCGAGACCGGGAGGCTGAGGACGACGTCCGTCCGGTCGGTCATGTGGGCCAGGTACGCGGCGAATGCGGCCACCACGATGGGCGCGGAGCTGGCGTTGCTGCCGCCGAGGGCCTCGTCGAGCAGGGTGGCGGTGGACTCGGGCAGTGCCTCGGAGGAGAGCCGCGCGAACTTGCCCACCATGGCCGCACGACCGGCGAGGCTCGGGGCCTCGGGCAGGTGCGCGGTGCGTTCGGCCCAGTATTCGCGATCCTTCGCGAACCGCTCGGAGTTGCGGTACCGCTGCTCGTCCTCGACGATCCGGACCAGGTCCTCGGCGCGGCAGGCCGGCGGCTCGGTGCCCTCGACCAGCGCCGTGTAGATCTCGGCGATGCGTGCGATCAGCGCCATCGCGCCGAATCCGTCGAGCGCGATGTGATGGATGCGGCAGAACCAGAAGTAGTGATTCTCCCCGACGTGGAGCAGGTAGACCACGACGAGGCGGTCTTCGAGGAGGTCGACGGGGGCGCTGTAGTTGGCCCGCATCCACTTCTCGGCGGCGTCGACGGAATCGCCCTCGCCGCGGAGGTCGACGTAGGTGATGGCGTCGTCGAGGGACTTGTCGACGTACTGGTAGGGCATCCCCTCGATCTCGACGAGGCGGAGGAAACCGGAGCCGAACTCCCGGCCGGTACGGACCGTGGCCTCGGTCAGCAGGTCGAGGTCGATGTCACCGCGAAGCTCGATGTACTGGGCGATGGTGAGAGGAACCTCGCCCATCGCGTGTTGCGCGAACCAGATGCCTCGCTGCGCAGCCGACAGCGGAAACGCCCCTTCCGGAGCACCGCTACTACCCGCTGCTTGTCCCGACCCCAAGGGTTACTCCGTTCTCGAACGCGTGGCGACTGCCGCCTGTGTCTTTGGTGATTCGTAGCTCTCGGTCCCACGGACTGCGTCGTGAGCCGGTCTTCCGATGAACGCCATCACACGAACAGGCCCTGCCGGTTCGAAGCATCTCGCGGAGCGGGGACGTGCCGGGCATGGGACGCCCTGCGCTGATCGAAGAGTTCCACCACACTCGGAGTCGATGTCAGACGATCGTCCGAAACCCGATTGCCTGCGACGCTGAACACTCCAAGGCCCTTACATCCCGAACTACTTGCGGTGAGCGGGTTCATACGTGGCTCCGTTCTCTCATCGATCCAACAAGCGGCCACCCAATCGGTGCTCGTCATCCTCCGAGTCGAGAGCCGAGTCTACGGCGCTGGTGGAGGAGCGAAACATCGTCGCGATCATTGCTTCGGCCTCCTCTCGCTCGGTGGTGACAATCTCGGTTCGTACGGTTCTGCGGTAGCGCCGGGAATTACATCGGTGTCGGATCCACTGCCGTTACCGGCGCCGGTGTGACGTACCCAACCCTCGATACTTCCAGAACCAGGCCTAGATTCGATCTTCGACGCGCACATATTCAACAGGCCGGACCGCATTCCGGGCACTGTGTACAACCAGAACACGGATACCGTACCGAGAGTCGGAATTTCACTAGGTGTACAACTGTCGTATCCAGTTTCATGTTCCGCCTCCCGACTGTTATCCGTGCACGGTGCAGCCGATCTGATGACCGGCCGCGGCGTTGAACACTCACTGCCCCCCGTGACCGCAGTTTTGCCAACCACCGTGTCTACCAAAGCCCCGCGCAGGTCTCAAAACGCAGAGCACCCGAAGTTGCATACCGGGAATAACCGAGCAGGTTCGTCGCGTAGTCGCATCGAACGAAAACTTGGACGTTCACGTGAGCGCTCGGGTGCCGGCAGATCGCCCGCTGACCTGCCACGAGGGCGCAGACACGCGTCCCCGGCGAAGGGATGTGAACCGGCGACACCCCGGTTGTATCCCAGCATCTGGAACACCCTCCCGACGCTCGGCACTGTCGATGTCCGATTAGTCGCGATCGCCGCCGCGCGACCGATCGCGGGCAGACGGGAGATTTCTCACATTCAGGGACGCGCCGACATCAGGAAGAACGCTTCTACCAACGAGTAACTAAAGTAAGTCTAACCTAACCGTTGTCGCCCAACGATACTGACATCGACCGACTCGCCGCTCACCGTCCGTGGCTCGCGAACCAGTCGAGCAGATCGGGGTCGTCCACGGCGCTGCGGTCCACCGTGCGCCCAGCATCCGCACCCTGAAAAATGCGCTTGAGGGGCACCTCGAGTTTCTTGCCGGTCCGGGTGTGCGGGATGCCGGGCGCCTCGATGATGTCGTCGGGCACATGCCGCGGAGAGGCCTGCTCACGAATCGCTGCGCGGATACGCTGCCTCAGCGCGTCGTCGAGTTCCGCCCCCTCCGACAGGACCACGAACAGCGGCATCCAGTATCCGCCGTCCGCCAGATCGACACCGACGACAAGCGCCTCGGCGACCTCGGGGAGCTTCTCCACCACCTGGTAGATGTCGGCGCTACCCATCCGAATCCCGTTGCGATTCAAGGTGGAATCGGACCTTCCGTGCATCAGGACGGTCCCGCGATCGGTGATCGTGATCCAGTCGCCGTGCCGCCACACTCCCGGAAACACATCGAAATATGCTTCGCGGTACCGCTTTCCGTCCGGATCGTTCCAGAACGACACCGGCATGGACGGCATCGGCGCCGTCACGACCAGTTCACCGACCTCACCTCGCACCGGTTGCCCAGACTCGTCGAACGCGTCGACGGCGACACCCAGGCACGGGGCGGACAGCTCCCCCGGCCAGACCGGGACGTTCCGCGCTCCCCCGACGAACGCCGACACCACGTCGGTCCCACCGGTGATCGACACGACGGGAACGCGGCGACCGACGTTCTCGGACAACCACAGTGACGACGCCGCCGGCAGCGTGGACCCGGTCACCCCCACCGCCCGGAGTGCGCTCAGATCGTGCTCGCGCACGGGGACCACACCCGCCTTGTCGCACGCGAGAACATAGCCGGGACTGGTGCCGACCACGGTCACACCCAGCCGTGACACCAAGGACCACAACGCATCCGGCGTCGGATAGGACGGACTTCCGTCGTAGCAGACGATGGTGGCCCCCACCAGCAGGCCCGCCGTCTGGAAGTTCCACATCATCCAACTGGGACTGGTGTACCAGAAGAGGGTGTCGTCGCGGCCGATGTCGAGTTGGAGCGCGAGCGACTTCACGTGCTCGAGGAGAACGCCGCCGTGACCGTGCACGATGCCCTTCGGCAGGCCCGTGGTCCCCGAGGAGAACACCACCCACAGCGGGTGGTCGAACGGGACGGCGACGGACTCGAGTGCGGCGTCCCGGCCGGTGGCCTCCGCCCAGGTGAGGGTGCCGTCGACGGCGGCGTCCGGATCGAGACGCGGCACGACCACTGTGAGGGCCAGCGACGGCAATCCGCCGCGCAGGTCGGCCGACGCGGCGAGTCGATCGTGTTCCTTGCCCCCGAACCGGTAGCCGTCCGCGGTGATCAGCGCTTTCGGTTCCAGTTGACCCAGTCGATCGAGCGCGGCCGGCGCGGAGTAGTCCTGTCCGCACGCGGCCCACACGGCACCGAGCGACGCCGTGGCGAGGAACGCGACGACGGCCTCGGGAATGTTCGGGAGGTAACCGACGACCCGGTCACCGACCCCGACTCCGTGCTCGCGGAGAGTCGCGGCGAGGCCCGCCACCGCGGACCGCAACTCGTCCCACCCGACGGAGATGTCGGTGGCGCCCTCACCCGCGTACAGGATCGCCGGTGTGCCGGGGCGGGCGTTCCGGAAGACGTGGTCGACGTAGTTGAGGGTCGCCCCGGGGAACCAGACGGCCCCCGGCATCGCGTCGTCCGCGAGGGCCGGTCCGGGGTCGGTGGCGGACCGGATATCGAAGTAGTCCCACACGTCCTGCCAGAACGCCGCCGGGTCGGCGACCGACCAGCGCCACAGCGCCCGGTAGTCGTCGACTCGGACGCTGTGACGCCGTGCGACGAAACGGGCGAAATCGGTGACGACCGCGTCGCACACGTCGGATTCGGTGGGCACCCATTGCGGATCGGCAGTCATGGGCACCATCTTCCCCGAGAGCGCGACCGTTCCGCGCTCTTTCGCCGCCTACTGCGGGGACTCGGACGTGCTCTTCCCCTTCGAACCGACCTGGGAGCGGCGCAGGATCGCCTCGGCGTGACGCAGGACCGGCGCGTCCACCATCTTTCCCTCGAACGCGAAGACTCCCCGTTCGTCGGCGACGGCGGCGAGAACCCGCGTCGCCCAGTCGACGTCCTTGTCGGACGGCGCGTACGCCTCCCGGATCACCGCGATCTGGCTGGGATGGATGCCGACCTTGATGTCGAATCCGACGGCGACGGCGTCGACCGCCTCCGCGCGCAACCCGTCGAGGTCTTTGATGTCGAGATATACGGAATCCAGGGCGAGCCGGTGATACGCCTTGGCCGCCAGCAGTGTCGACGACCGCACGTGATTGGCGACGTCACGATAGCTGCCGCCCTCGCGGCGACTGGAGTTGCCGCCCATCGCCGCCACGAGATCTTCGGCGCCCCACATCACGCCGATCGTGCTCGCCGCCAGCGCGATCTCGCTCACCGCGAGCGCACCGAGAGGCGACTCGACGAGGGCGATCACCTCACGCGGCGCCAACGACAGCACCTGGTCGGCGGACTCGCACTTCGCCAGCATCAGCCTCGTGTAGCGGGTGCCGTCGAGTGCCAGAAGGTCTCGCTCGTGATCCTCGGTTCCGACCGGATTGACTCGCACCACCGTGCGATCCGGATCCAACGGGGTGTCGATCAGGGCGACCCGCGCCGCTTCCTTGTCCGCGGGCGCCACCCCGTCCTCGAGGTCGAGGATCACGACGTCGGCTGCCGCAGCCGCTTTCGCATACCGTTCGGGCCGGTCGGCCGGGCAGAACAACCAGGCGGGCCCGGGCAGTTCCCAGCTCATGACGGCTTCTTCTGGACGAGGGTCTTGCGGACCGCGATCGCCACCACGTCGCCGTTCTGGTTGCGGCCGGTGTGCTCGAGCGTGACGATGCCCTCGCCGGGCCTGCTCTTCGACTCGCGCTTGTCCACGATCTTCGTCTCCGCGTAGAGCGTGTCGCCGTGGAACAGCGGTTTCGGGAAACTGATCTCCGAGAACCCCAGATTCGCGACGATCGTCCCCTGCGTCAGTTGTGCCACCGACAATCCGACCACGGTCGAGAGGGTGAACATCGAGTTGACGAGGCGCTCACCGAACTGGGTGTTCTCGCTGTACGCGGCGTCCAGGTGCAGTGCCTGGGTGTTCATCGTCTGCGTCGTGAAGAGGACGTTGTCGGCCTCCGTGACGGTCCGGCCGGGACGGTGCTCGTACACCGCTCCCAGCTCGAACTCCTCGAACCACAGGCCCCGCTGAACGATTCGCTTCGGTTCGGTCGTCGCGGTCACAGGCCGGCCTCCCGCGCGATCAGCATCAGCTGCACCTCGGTGGTGCCCTCGCCGATCTCCAGGATCTTGCTGTCACGGTAGTGCCGGGCCACGGTGTACTCGTTCATGAATCCGTAGCCGCCGTGGATCTGGGTGGCGTCCCGGGCGTTGTCCATCGCGGCCTCGGAGGCGACGAGCTTGGCGATGGCGGCCTGCTTCTTGAACGGCTTGCCGGACAACATCCGGGCAGCGGCGTCGTAGTACGCGGTGCGCGCGGTGTGGGCGCGCGCCTCCATGCGGGCGATCTTGAAGGCGATGGCCTGGTTGTGGCCGATGGGCCGTCCGAACGCCTCGCGTTCCTTGGCGTACTTGACCGACTCGTCGACGCATCCCTGGGCGGCGCCGACGCTCAGCGCGGCGATGGCGATGCGGCCCTCGTCGAGGATCCGCAGGAAGTTCGCGTACCCGCGGCCACGCTCGCCGAGCAGATTCTCCTCGGGAACGCGCACGTCCGAGAACGTGAGCGGGTGGGTGTCGGAGGCGTTCCAGCCGACCTTGTTGTACGCCGGCTCGGCGGTGAAGCCCGGCGTCGACGTCGGCACGAGGATGGTGGAGATCTCCTTTTTGCCTTCCTTCGTTCCGGTCACCGCGGTGACGGTGACGAGCTTGGTGATGTCGGTGCCGGAGTTGGTGATGAACTGCTTGTTGCCGTTGATGATCCACTCGCCGCTGTCGAACTTCGCGGTGGTCTTCGTCCCGCCGGCGTCGCTTCCGGCACCCGGCTCGGTGAGCCCGAACGCGGCCAGGCTCTTGCCGCTCGTCAGCTGCGGCAGCCACTCCTGCTTCTGCTCCTCGTTGCCGAACCGGTAGATCGGCATCGCGCCCAGCGACACGCCGGCTTCCAGGGTGATCGCGACACTCTGGTCGACCTTGCCCAGTTCTTCGAGTGCCAGGCAGAGTGCGAAGTAGTCGCCGCCCATTCCGCCGTACTCCTCGGGGAACGGCAGGCCGAACAGGCCCATGTCGGCCATTCCCGCCACCACCTCGTAGGGGAACGTGTGGTTGGCGTCGTGTTCCGCCGCGACCGGTGCCACCACGTTCTTGGCGAAATCGGCGACGGTCTTCGCCAACTGCTGGTACTCGTCGGGAAGCTGGCCGGTGGCAAGGAATTCGGTCATGACGCGTCTTCTTTCGTGTCGGTGGTGTCGGTGTGCGGGGTGACTCGTGCGAGCAGCTGGTCGACCATCACCTGGTCACCGGGTGCGACGAGGATGTCGACGACGCCGTCGACGGGGGCGGTGAGCGAGTGCTCCATCTTCATCGCCTCGACCACGACGAGTGTCTGGCCTGCGGTGACGTGGGCGCCCGCTTCGGCGCCGACGGCGATGACGGATCCGGGCATGGGGCTGGTGATCTCGGCCTCGCCGGCGTGGACGTCGCCGGTGCGGACACTGAGTTCGCGAACCTCACGCAGCATCGTCGTGCCGTCGGAACCGGCGAGCCAGATGTGCCCGTCGGTCTGGGCGACCCGGTAGGTTTCGCGCCTGCCGTCGATCACCACGGAGAGCGTGGCCCCGTCGAGCGCCGCCGTCAGGGAGAGGGTGTCGCCGTCCTCGACCTGCGCGGTGGCCTCGGACGGACTGCCCGTGATGCGCACGTGGTCGGTGCGGGTGGCAGACGACAACCGGATGCTGGTGGGCGCGGGAACGCCGACCCGCCAGCCGCTGGGAACGTCCCACGGATCGGCCTGTGCCCGCTCGGGCCAGCGCTGCAACCAGCGGAAGGCCGCGGCGGCGATCAGGGCGGCGTCGGTGGCCTCCGCGGCGACGAAGTCCGCGAGCCGTCGGTCGAGCAGACCGGTGTCGAGGTTGCCGGCCACCACGTCGGGATCGGCGAGCAGGAAGCGCGCGAACTCGATGTTGGTGACCACTCCCAGCACACCGGTGCCGGCCAGCGCCCGGTCCAGCTTGCGTAGCGCACCGGCGCGGTCGTCGGCGTGGGCGATGACCTTCGCCAGCATCGGGTCGTAATCGCTGCCGACCACCGTGCCGGGCTGCAGCCCGGAGTCGACCCGGACACCGGGGCCGGCGGGTTCGACGACGTCGGCCACGAGTCCGCCGGTGGGGAGGAATCCGCGACTCGGATCCTCGGCGTAGACGCGGGCTTCGATGGCATGACCGGTGAGGGTGATGTCGTCCTGGGTGAAGCCGAGCGGCTCACCGGCGGCCACTCGCACCTGCCACTCGACGAGGTCCAGGCCCGTGACGAGTTCGGTGACCGGGTGCTCGACCTGCAGTCGGGTGTTCATCTCCATGAAGAAGAACTCGTCGGGCTTGTCGGCGGAGACGATGAACTCGACCGTTCCCGCTCCGGAGTAGTCGACGCTGCGCGCCGTATTGCAGGCGGCCTCGCCGATCCGGGCGCGCGTCGCCTCGTCCAGCAGCGGCGACGGCGCCTCCTCGATGACCTTCTGGTGGCGACGCTGCAGACTGCATTCGCGCTCACCGAGATGGACGACGTTCCCGTGCCCGTCCGCGAGGATCTGCACCTCGATGTGCCGGGGCCGCAGCACGAATCGTTCGAGGAAGAGGGTGTCGTCGCCGAACGCCGACGCCGCCTCCCGCCGCGCGCTGCGTAGTGCCTCGGCGAGTGCGCCCGGCTCCTCCACCAGTCGCATGCCCTTGCCGCCGCCACCTGCCGACGGCTTGACGAGGACGGGGTATCCGATGTCGCCTGCGGCCGCGATCAGTTCGTCGTCGGACAGGCCGGGACGGGCGATGCCGGGGACGACGGGCACGTCGAACTTCGCCACCGCGTTCTTGGCGGTGATCTTGTCGCCCATCACCTCGATGGCGTGAGCGGACGGGCCGAGGAACGCGATTCCCGCGTCCGCGCAGGCCCCGGCGAACTTGGAGTTCTCCGACAGGAACCCGTAACCGGGATGGATGGCCTGCGCACCGGTGGCGCGGGCCGCCGCGATCACCTTCTCGATGACGAGGTAACTCTCCCGGGCCGCGGCCGGACCGAGCAGCACCGCGGTGTCGGCCTCACGGACGTGCCGCGCGTCCCGGTCCGCCTCGCTGAACACGGCGACGGAACGGATTCCCATGGCCCGCAACGTGCGGATCACGCGCACCGCGATCTCGCCGCGGTTGGCTACCAGGACGGTATCTATCCGAGTCATTTCAGTCATTCCACTCACATCCGGAAAACGCCGTAGGAGACCGGTTCGATCGGTGCGTTCGCACACACCGAGAGCGCCAGTCCGAGAACAGTTCTGGTGTCGGCGGGGTCGATGATGCCGTCGTCCCACAGCCTGGCCGTCGAGTAGTACGGATTGCCCTGCGCCTCGTACTGCTCACGGATCGGCGCCTTGAACGCCTCTTCGTCCTCGGCCGACCACGGGTTGCCCGCACTGTCGAGTTGCTCGCTGCGCACCGTCGAGAGCACCGACGCCGCCTGCTCGCCGCCCATCACGGAGATCCGGGCGTTCGGCCACATCCACAGGAACCGCGGCGAGTAGGCCCGCCCGCACATCGAGTAGTTGCCCGCCCCGTAGGAGCCGCCGATCACGACGGTCAGCTTGGGAACCCGGGCGCACGCCACCGCGGTCACCATCTTGGCGCCGTGCTTGGCGATGCCGCCCGCCTCGTAGTCGCGACCGACCATGAAGCCTGCGATGTTCTGCAGGAACAGAAGTGGAATCTTGCGCTTGTCGCACAGCTCGATGAAATGCGCGCCCTTCATCGCGGACTCGGCGAACAGCACGCCGTTGTTGGCGACGATGCCGACCGGGTGGCCCTCGATGTGCGCGAAACCGGTGACCAGGGTCTTGCCGTACTCCGACTTGAACTCCTGGAATTCGCTGCCGTCCACGATGCGGTCGATGACCTCGTGGACGTCGTACGGGGTGCGCGGGTCGGTGGGGACCACGTCGTAGAGGTCGGTCTGCGATGCCGACGCGGGGACGGCGCTGATCACGTCCCACGGACGCTCGGCGCGCGGGCCGAGGGTCGCGACGATGTTCCGCACGATCCGCAGCGCGTCCTGGTCGTCTTCCGCGAGGTGGTCGGTGACGCCGGAGACCTTCGAGTGCAGGTCGCCGCCGCCGAGCTCCTCCGCTGTCACGACCTCACCGGTGGCGGCCTTCACCAGCGGCGGACCGCCGAGGAAGATGGTGCCCTGGTTGCGGACGATGACGGCCTCGTCGCTCATCGCGGGCACGTAGGCGCCGCCCGCGGTGCACGAGCCGAGGACCGCCGCGATCTGCGGGATGCCCTGCGCGCTCATCGTGGCCTGGTTGTAGAAGATGCGGCCGAAATGCTCGCGGTCCGGAAACACCTCGTCCTGCCTGGGCAGGAACGCGCCGCCGGAGTCGACGAGGTAGATGCACGGCAGCTGGTTCTGCAGCGCGATCTCCTGCGCCCGCAGGTGCTTCTTCACCGTCATCGGGTAGTAGGTGCCGCCCTTGACGGTCGCGTCGTTGGCGACGATCACGCATTCCCGCCCGGACACCCGGCCGATGCCGGCGATGACGCCCGCTCCGGGGCATTCGTCGTCGTACAGGCCGTTCGCGGCGAGCGGGGAGATCTCGAGGAACGGGCTTCCGGGGTCGAGCAGGGTGTCCACTCGCTCGCGGGGCAGGAGCTTGCCTCGGCTGACGTGCCGCTCGCGCGACTTCTCGCTGCCGCCGAGCGCGGCCACGGCCAGCCTCGACTTCAGCTCGTCCACCAATTTCGTGTGCTCTGCCCGGTAGCCCTCCCGTGCAGTGGTTCCGCTCAGTGCCATCCTGCCGCCTTCTCGTCTTGACGCCCGTGCCGAGTGAGTTAATACTCGATAACTGAATCTAAGATAACTGTGATTAACTGAGTTGTCCAGACCACATCCGAGAAAGAGCTAAGGCGATGACCACAGACGTCGACGGCACCGAAGCGCCGATCACGCGCCGGGAACAGATGAAGGCGGATCGTCGCCGCCAACTGCTCGACGCCGCCGCCCGCCTCATCGCCGAACGGGGCTTCCTCGGTGTCCGCCTCGAGGACCTCGGTTCCGCGGCGGGAATCAGCGGCCCCGCCGTGTACCGGCACTTCCCCAACAAGGACGCCGTCCTCGTCGAACTGCTCGTCGGGATCAGCACGCGCCTGCTCGAGGGCGGGTCGCTCGTCGTGGCGGAGGCCGCCTCCCCGGAAGCGGCCCTGGAGGGTCTGATCGACTTCCATCTGGACTTCGCGCTCGGCGAACCCGACCTCATTCGCATCCAGGACCGGGACCTGGAGAGCCTGCCCGCCGAGGCCCGCCGGGAGGTCCGGCAGACGCAGCGGCGCTACGTGGAGATCTGGGTGAAGGTGCTGCTGCAGGTGGACACGTCACTGGACGAGACGGATGCCCGCACCAAGGCACACGCCACGTTCGGGCTCATCAACTCGACCCCGCACAGCGCCGATCCCACGACCCCCTCGCGCACCCGGAAAGTACTGCGCGACATGACGCTTCTCTGCCTGCGCCCGTGAGTACTCGTTAACGTCCGCCGGTTGACAAGTACGCACGGGCGGCGAAGCCGCAGAAAGGCCCCGCCCTGACCGGACGGGGCCCTTCTCGTGACGGTGCGATGTGGCGCGCCTACACCCTGTTCTTGCTCGTCATCGAGGTGTATCCGAGGGTCAGCACGGCCGCTACGGCGATGCTGATGATCCATCGGATCCAGTCGATTCCGCCGGTGTCCCCCTTGTCGAGGAGCCCCTCCCACACCCAGTACCCGATCAGCGCACCGATGATGCCGAGCACGACGGTGATGACCCACCCCATCGCCTGCTTCCCCGGAATCACGAGACGCGCCAGAACGCCGATGACCGCACCGAAGATGATGGTGCCGATGATGTCCATGACCATGGCCCTTGTCCTCTCAACACGCAATTCATGGTGCGAGCGGAAGGTCACCGCTCATTTCGAACATAGCCACCTGGACACCCGTTCGACAGGGCTTCGGCAAATCGTTGCCAAAAGGTTCACGCGGCGGACCGCTGTGAACCCCCTCGGTTCAGCGAATGCCCTGCCGTCGCAGGGCAACGGACACCGCCGCGGCGCGGGTGTCGACACCGAGTTTCGCGTAGATGTGGGCGAGATGGGTCTTGACCGTCGCCTCGCTGATGAAGAGGGCTTTTCCGAGTTCCTTGTTGGTCATGCCCTTGGCCAGCAGGGTCAGCAGTTCGGCCTCCCGCGGTGTGAGAGCTTCCTCGGGGCGCTGCATCTGCTGCAGGAGTCGCGATGCGACGGGCGGCGACAGCACACTCTGACCTGCGGCCGCGCCGCGCACGGCGGCGAAGATCTCCTGGGGTGTCGAATCCTTCAGGAGGTATCCGATGGCACCGGCGTCGATGGCGCGCACCACGTCGGCATCCGTGTCGTAGGTCGTGAACACCAGCACCGGCAGGGCCCGATCGACCTGCCGGATGCGGCGAATGGCCTCGACCCCGTCGATACCGGCGCCCAGGGCGAGGTCCATCGTCACGAGTTGCGGCCGGCAGGTGCTCACGGCGTCGACCGCCTCCTCCCCCGTGCCCGCCTCGGCGATCACCTCGATGTCCGGCTGCGAGTCGAGAAGCGCTCGCAGCCCGGCACGAACGACCACGTGATCGTCGACCAACAGCACGGTCACTGGCGTCATGCCGCGGTTCCTCTCGCACACGGTATCTGGGCGGCCACCACGGTGCCCTCGCCCGGCGCGCTCTCGACGGTGAACGTGCCGCCCAGTTGCTCGACGCGGCTGCGCATCGCGCGCAAACCGTATCCGCCGCGCGCCGAGGGAGATCCGGTGGGCGCGGGGTCGAAACCGGTGCCGTCGTCGAAGATGTCGAGGGCGACGGCCTCCGGAAGGTATGTCAACGTGACGCCCACGGTCTCGGCGTGGGCGTGCCGGGCGATGTTGGACACCGCGCTCTGGGTGATCCGCAGCAGAGCGTGCGTCACCTCCGCCGGAATCGCGATCGGAGTGCCCACGATCCGGAGCTCCGCCCGCGGGTGGTGCGTGCGCGCGGCGGCGAGCAGTGCCGCGTCGAGTGGCTGGGATTCCAGTTTGGGCGCCGCGAGATGGTGCACGAGACTGCGGGTTTCCGCCAGGTTCTCGCGCAACGTTCCGGTCGCCACGCGGACGTCCTCACGTGCCCGTTCCTCCGTCCGCGGATCTGCCTGCGCCCAGATCTGCTCGGCAGCCTCGAGGCGGAGCAGGCTGCTGGTCAGCCCCTGCGTCACGGTGTCGTGGATCTCGCGGGCGAGTCGTTCACGTTCGGCGAGCACCCCCGCCTCCCGCTCGGTCTCCGCGAGCCGGGACCGGGTCTCCGCCACCTGGCGGAGCAGTCGCACCCGTTCCCGGCCGTCCCGCTCGATCTGGCTGTACGCCATGACGATCAGCGCCCCGGTGCACAGCGGTCCCACCAGCACGGCCCACTCGGTGCGGCCGGAGAAGGTGAAGAACGCCACCGAGGTGAGGACGGCGAGAACCCCGACGACCGGGTACGCGATCCGGCTCGGGTACGCCCGCGTGCACAGGAAGAACATGGGAAATGCACACCAGGCGAAACTCGGCGCGAGCCAGACGAGCACCGCCCACGTCGTCAGGACCGGCCATACCCACGGTTCCCACACGCCTCCCCGCCGTGCGACCACGGCGGTGACCGTGTACGACGCGGCAAGCGCGGCGATCAACGCGACCACCACGACGAACCGTCCGCTCACGCCGTGGTACGTGAGGTACCGCGCCGTCGACGTCGCGAGGAGGACGTAGAACGACACATGGATGGCGGTAGCGAGCGGGCCGCGCAGACCCGCGCCGTCCGGCCTGTCCACTCCGTCCACGGGTGTCGTCACGTCGACCGATCCTACGGATGTGCCGTGGGTCGCGGATCCACCGTTCGGATGATCTGCCGAGGGCCGGACGGATGAGTTCGGGAGCGCCGTCGGCCCGATGCGGTCACCGGCACCGCCGGGCCAGGCTGGTCACGTCAGCTCGTCACTTCCCGAAAGGCCTTCCGATGCGCACCTTCCACCGCCTGCCCCGCATTCTGGCGATCACCGTCCCGCTCGCCGCGATCGTCGCCACCTCGGCGTGCGGCACGTCCGCGTCCGACGAGACCAGTCCGACGTCCACTCCGGTCGCGACCGCCGCCGCGCCGGCCCCGATCGACGGTGCGGACGGGGTGGTGAGCCAGAACCGTCTCGGTATCGGCACTGCGCAGGCCGCAGCGCAGGCGGCGCTCGCGAAGTGCCAGGCCGACGGGCTCGGGTTCGTCACCGTCTCGGTGGTCGATCGCGCCGGCAACGTGCAGGCGATGTTGCGCGGGGACAATGCCGCTCAGCACACCGTGGAGGCGGCGCGTCAGAAGGCGTACACCGCTGCCGCGTTCGGCGCGAACACCAGCGATCTGAGCGAGCGGGCCAAGGGCGACGGCGCGACGGTCGCCGACCTTCCCGGCACGTTGTTCCTCGCCGGCGGGGTGAGCGTGAAGTCGGCCGGCGGGTCGATCGCGGGAATCGGCGTCGGCGGCGCTCCCGACGGAATGCGGGATCAGGCGTGTGCGGCCGCCGGGCTCGACGCGATCGCCAGGACGCTGGGGTGAAGCGCCGCCCCGTGTCGACGCCCGAACTGGAACACGCTGTTCGACGCCGTCGCGACGTTGCTGCGGACCAGGTGACGAGGCGGGTCAGGTGCGCCCGATCAGGTCGAGGGACTGCTCGCGCATCTCGACCTTGCGCACCTTGCCCGTCACCGTCATCGGGAACTCGTCGACGACGTGCACGTATTTCGGGATCTTGTAGTGGGCGAGCTTTCCGGTGCAGAATTCGCGCACCTTCGCCGCGTCCAGGGGTTCGGTACCGTCCTTCATCCGCACCCACACCATCAGTTCCTCGCCGTACTTCGCGTCCGGCACCCCGATGACCTGGGCGTCGAGGATGTCCGGATGCGTGTACAGGAACTCCTCGATCTCGCGGGGATAGACGTTCTCGCCGCCGCGGATGACCATGTCCTTGATCCGCCCGGTGATCGCGACGTAGCCGTCGGAATCCATCACACCGATGTCGCCGGTGTGCATCCATCGTCCGGCGTCGATCGCTTCGGCGGTCTTCTCCGGGTTGTTCCAGTACCCGAGCATGACCGAGTAACCCCG
The DNA here is from genome assembly GCF_058628105.1 of Rhodococcus sp. G6(2025). Taxonomy (NCBI): domain Bacteria; kingdom Bacillati; phylum Actinomycetota; class Actinomycetes; order Mycobacteriales; family Nocardiaceae; genus Rhodococcus; species Rhodococcus sp. G6(2025). Next base: position 2,729,483 of record NZ_CP179750.1, on the reverse strand, counting down.
GGTGCAGAGCTCGCCCGGCGTGCCCCGCGGAACGGTCAACCCCGTTGCCGGATCGACGATCTTGACCTCGAGATGCGGGCCGACCCGGCCGACCGTCGACACGCGCTGATCGATCGTGTCGTCCGACCGGGTCTGCAACGACACCGGCGACGTCTCGGTCATGCCGTAACAGATGGAGACCTCGGCCATCCCCATCTGTTCGATGACCTGCTTCATCACCTCCACCGGGCAGGGTGATCCGGCCATGATTCCGGTCCGCAGGCTCGACAGGTCGAACGACGCGAAGTCCGGTTCGGCGAGTTCGGCGATGAACATCGTCGGCACCCCGTACAGCGACGTGCACTTCTCCGCTTCGACGGCCTGCAGCGTGGCTTTCGGGTCGAAGGACGGCCCGGGGATGACCATGGTCGCGCCGTGACTCGTGCAGGCCAGGTTGCCCATCACCATGCCGAAGCAGTGGTAGAACGGCACCGGGATGCAGACGCGGTCGTTCTCCGTGTAGTGGCACAACTCGCCGACGAAGTACCCGTTGTTCAGGATGTTGTGGTGGCTGAGCGTCGCACCCTTGGGGAATCCGGTTGTCCCCGAGGTGTATTGGATATTGATCGGGTCGTCCGAGGACAGGGCCGCCTGCGCGGCAGGCAGCAGGGACGGGTCGGCGGCGTGCGCAGCCATGCCGTCCGACGCCAGCCGGCTCCACTCGGCACTGCCGAGGAGCACCACCATCTCGAGGTCGGGGCACTGGGGCCGGACCTCCTCGATCATGGCCGCGTAGTCGGAGGACTTGAACTCGGGCGCCGACACCAGCAGACGGATACCGGCCTGATCGAGCACATACTTCAACTCGTGCGCCCGGTAGGCGGGGTTGATGTTGACGAGCACGGCGCCGATCTTGGCCGTCGCGAACTGGATCAGCGTCCACTCCGGGCAGTTCGGCGCCCAGATCCCCACCCGGTCGCCCTTCCCGATACCCCGCTTCAGCAACCCCGCCGCCACGGCGTCGACGTCCCGCCTCAGCTCCGCGTACGTCCACCGCCGCCCCGAGGGCCGGTCGACCAGGGCGTCACGATCACCGTGGGCCGCCACGGTCCGGTCGAAGTTGTCTCCGATGGTGTCGCCGAGCATCGGGGCGTCCCACACGCCGTTGGTGTAGCTGGGAAGCGGGGTTGTCATCACTCTTCCTCTCCAGGAGCCCGTTCGGGCACCTACGGGACGGGCAGACCCGAAGGCCCTTCCGCGGTCGAACTTACTCTTGGTTGATGTGATCCAGGGCATACTGCACGGCGAGGGGCGCCGGTATCTGTGCGAAGTCCGGACACCCCTCGCCGGCCCTGTCAGAGCGCGTCGTCTTTCGTTTCCACCAGGGCCTTCGTGCACAGCAGGCTCACCACGCCGAGGATGGCGAGCATCACGCCGATCGCGGCGCTGCCGTACGCGGACGCCAGCGGTGCGGCGATCAGCGGCGGCACGGCGCCGCCGAGCACGCCGGCGAGGTTGTAGCCGAGTCCGGCGCCGGTGTAGCGGTAGCGCGTCTGGAACATTTCCGGAAGCAGGGCGCCGCAGGGGCCGTACGCGATTCCGAAGATGGCGAGCGTGACCATCACGCCGATCGTGAACGCGACGGGTGAACCGGTGTCGAGCAGCGGGAACAGTGCGAGCGCCCACACGACGGCCAGTCCGCAGGAGATCATGATGACCCGTCGACGCCCGATCCGGTCCGAGTACAGAGCGGAGACGACGATCGTGAATCCGAAGACCACGGCCGAGGCGATCCCGACCGTCAGCACGAACGGGCGGCTGAACCCGAGGGTCTTGGTGCCGTAGCTGGTGAGAAACGCTGTGCCCATGTAGAAGAACGCGAACAGTGTGGCGAGCGCGCCGGCCGAGAGGAGGATCTCCTTGGTCTGGTACCGCCAGGCGTCCATCAGCGGGAGGCTCCGCGGGGTCGCGTCGGCACGGTCGGCCAGCTGGGCCGCGCGGAACACCGGTGTCTCCTCGATCGCCAGCCGCATGTAGAGGCCGATGCCGACCAGGACGGCGCTGAACAGGAAGGGAATCCGCCACCCGTACTCGAGGAAGACCTCGTTGGTGTCGCCGAGCAGGGTGCCGGTGACGAGGAACGTGGCGCTGGAGAGGATGAAGGCCACCGCGGGGCCGAGTTGCGGGAACATCGCGTAGAGGCCGCGCTTGCCCGGGGGTGCGTACTCCGCCGTCAGCAGTGTGGCGCCCGCCCACTCGCCGCCGACGGCGAATCCCTGACCGAAACGCAGCAGCACCAGCAGGATCGGTGCCGCGACCCCGATCGTCGCGGCACCGGGCAGCAGGCCGATCAGGAACGTCGAGACACCCATCAGGATGAGCGTGGAGATCAGCGTCTTCTTACGTCCGATCCGGTCACCGTAGTGGCCGAACAGCATCGCACCCACGGGCCTGGCGACGAACGCGACGGCGAAGGTCGCGAAGGAGGCGACGGTGCCGGCGGTGGAGCCGAGGGCGGGAAAGAACACCGTGGGGAACACCAGGGCTGCGGCGGTGCCGTAGATGAAGAAGTCGTAGAACTCGATGGTCGTGCCGATGCCGCTGGCGATGGCCACCTTGCGGACGCTGGTACCGCCCTGGCGCACCGGTGTGGGGGCGTGGGGGGCGCCCGCACCCGAGTTGGAGACTGTGGTCACTCGATTCCTCCGTGGTCCGTGGGGAACACCCTGATGGGCGCATCCCGGATGAGAGGAAAAGTAGTGATCCGGCTCACTGCGTCACCACCCCCGAATAGGGGGGGTGGTGACGCGTGTCACGTCACTCGGCGGTGCCGGACGCGCCGAGCAGCTCCTTGCGGAGTTCGGTCCACACGGTGGCGTACGAGTCGATCACGGGTTCCGAGATCCACTTCGTCTCCCCCGCAGCGACTTTCGCGAGGGCGTCGGCGAACAGGTCCTGGTAGCGGGACAACCGGGGCACGAACGCCGACAGGTCGTCGAACACGACCGACGCCCGGCGGTCCAGGTCGGCCAGCTGATCGGCGTCGGCCGAATCGATCAGTCCGACGAACTCCTCATGGAACGGCACGAAGCTCTCGTACACCTCCGCGATGGAGTCCTCGTCGATGGACACCCGCTCGGCGTCGAGCTGATCCTCGAGCTCCGACAGCCCGGCCTCGGTGAGCCCGATCCGGCCGTCCGAGACTTCCTGCGCCTTGCCCTGGGTCAGCAGCGCGTCGTAGGCGGCCTGCGCGGACGCGGCGCTCACGCCGAGATGCTCGGCCAGAACAGCCGCGCTGACCTGCTCTTTCAACCGGACCGCCTGCAGCAGGGCCAACTCGTCCACATTGCCAGCGAAGGCCATAGATCTCTCCTCGTCACACCCCGTCCAGGGCGGTTCTCCGCAGGTCCGGCCGGACCTGCCGCCCTTTAGATAACACGACTACAGTTCGAGGATCTCCGAGGGGGCTGCGAGCGCATCGGCACGGGACGTGTCCTTCAACTCCACTCCGGACCGGCCCAGTTTCCTGGCGCCGGACACGAGACCCGCCACGACGCGGGCCGCGAGTTCGTAGCCGAGTCCTTCGGGTGGGTGGATGTTGGACACGCAGTTCCGGTCCGCGTCGGTGCGTCCGGGACGCGCGAGGTGCGTGAGGTAGACACCGACACTGTCGGCCACCGACAATCCGGGCCGCTCCCCGATCAGCAGGACGAGCGTCTGCACGCCCAGCGCCTGCGCGATGTGGTCTCCGAGCGCCACCCGGGCCTGGGTCGCGATCACCGGCGGCGCCAGCGAGTACGTCCCGCCGAACTCGTCGACCAGAGCGGACAGCAGGGACACCCCGTGATCGGTGAGCGCCCGGGGCGACAACCCGTCGGCGAGGACGAATCCCACCTCGGCCGTTCCCACGGGAACCGCGGACAGGTCGGCCGGCGTGCGGCCCAGGTCGGGCCGGCGCAGGTATTCGCTGCGGTCCGATGCCTGACTCGTGACGACCACGGGCCTGCCCAGGCCCACGGCCTCGACCTGCTCGGCCAGCGCCTCCGCGTCGAGCGGCTGGTGGACGGCGTCACGTGCGGCGGCGTGCGCCGACCGGAACTCGAGGACGCGCTGCGTGGGCAGGGCGTCACCGGTGCGGCCGAGACCGATACGCGCCTGCGTCGTGGCCCGCAGTTCCGCCCAGAAGTCTTGCACCACAGGATCGCTCATCTTGCCACCGTCAGCGCCCGCAGCGGCGACGCCGCAGCGTCGACCGGCAGGACCCGTCCCGCGTCGTCGACCATGCCGAGACGGCGCATCCAATCCTCGAATTCCGGTGCCGGCCTGAGTCCGAGCACCTGACGTGCGTACAGCGCGTCGTGGAACGACAGACTCTGGTACCCGAGCATGACGTCGTCCGCGCCGGGTACCGCGATGACGAAGGCCGCGCCTGCCACCCCGAGCAGGGTGAGCAGCGTGTCCATGTCGTCCTGGTCGGCCTCGGCGTGATTGGTGTAGCAGACGTCGACACCCATCGGCAGGCCTAGGAGCTTTCCGCAGAAGTGATCCTCGAGCCCGGCCCTTATGATCTGCTTGCCGTCGTACAGGTACTCCGGACCGATGAACCCGACCACCGTGTTGATCAGCAGTGGTTCGAGATCACGGGCCACCGCGTACGCCCTGGTCTCGAGGGTCTGCTGGTCGACGGGCCTGCCACCCGTGCCGAGGTGGGCGCCCGCACTGAGCGCCGAGCCCTGACCGGTTTCGAGATACATGACGTTGTCGCCGACGGTGCCGCGTTTCAGGGACCGGCCGGCCGCGTTGGCCTCACGGAGCAGCGAAATGTCCACACCGAAACTGGAATTGGCGCCCTGTGTTCCGGCGATGGACTGGAACACGAGGTCGACGGGAACGCCTTCCTCGATCAGGCCCATCGTGGTGGTCACGTGCGACAGCACGCACGACTGCGCCGGAATGTCGAAGCGCTGACGGATGTCGTCGAGCAGGTGGAGCAGTTCCGCGGTGGCGTGCGGCGAATCGGTGGCCGGGTTGATTCCGATCACGGCGTCACCGCAGCCGAGCAGCAGGCCGTCGAGCGTGGCGGCCGCGATTCCACGCGGGTCGTCGGTGGGATGGTTGGGCTGCAGCCGGGTTGCCAGGTGTCCCGGTACGCCGAGCGTCGTCCGGAACCCCGCGGTGACGGTGACGGCCCGCGCGACCGCGATGAGGTCCTGGTTGCGCATGATCTTGCTGACCGCCGCGACCATCTCCGGTGTCAGCCCCGGGGCGACGCGACGGAACGTCTCGGCCGCACCGTCTCGCGCCGCGACGTCCAGCAGCCAGTCGCGCAGGCCGCCGACGGTGAGATGGGAGATCTCGCCGAACGCGACCCGGTCGTGCGAGTCGATGATGAGCCTCGTGACCTCGTCGTCCTCGTAGGGAACGACGAGTTCGTTCAGGAACGTGCCGAGCGGGACGTCGGCCAGCGCCCACTGCGCGGCGGCGCGTTCGGCGTCGGAGGACGCCGCGCACCCGGCCAGTTCGTCTCCGCTGCGGAGCGGAGTCGCCTTGGCCATGAGGTCGACGAGACCGTCGAACGTGTACCCGGTTCCCGCGACTCCGTGACTGTAGGTGGTCATTCCAATTCTTCCTCTGCCTTCGCAAGAACAGCAAACTCCTCGTCGGGCGAATTGGCAACGAGGTGATGGCGGCTGTATAGGCCGAAGTACGCCATGAAGGCCGCGAATGCGATCAGCGTCCAGAGTGCGGCGACCGGATCGACGAGGAAGGTGGCGATCACCGCGGCGGCGGCGATGACGAGCGCGAACGACGTGGTGACGATGCCGCCCGGGGTGCGGTACGGCCGCTTCATCTCCGGCTCACGCCTGCGGAGGACGATGTGGCTGACCATCATCAGCACGTAGCTGACGGCCGCGCCGAACACCGCCATGTTCAGCAGCATCGCGCCTTCACCGGTGAGCGACAGCACGAACCCGATGACACCCGGCACGATGAGGGCGAGAGTGGGCGCCTTCCGTGAGTTGGTGATCGACAGACTCGTCGGCAGGTAGCCGGCGCGGGACAGCGCGAACGTCTGCCGCGAGTAGGCGTACATGATCGAGAAGAAGCTGGCGACGAGGCCGGCCAGTCCGATGTAGTTGACGACCTTGGCCGCGGTTCCGTCACCGAGCGCCTCGACCAGCGGATTGCCGGACGTGGACAGGCTCTCGGCACCCAGCGCTCCGGTAGCGAAGAACAGGACAGTTGCCCCCGTGACGATGAGGATGAGCATGCTGATGATGATGCCGCGCGGCACGTTCTTCTCCGGCTCGCGGGCTTCCTCCGCGGCCAGCGGCACGCCTTCGACGGCGAGGAAGAACCAGATGGCGAATGGGACGGCCGCCCAGATTCCGAATGCGCCGAACGGCAGGAAACTCGACGCGCCCACCGCATCGGTCGCGGCGATGTCGGTGAGGTTGCCCGCGTCGAACAGACCGATCGCGGAGACCGCGAAGATCACGAGACCGACCAGTGCGATCGCCGTGATGACGAACATGGCCTTGAGTGCCTCGCCGGCGCCGGTCAGATGGATTCCGATGAAGATGGCGTAGACCGCCAGGTACACCCACCACCCGTCGGTGATACCGAACAGGTTCAGTGACTCGACGTAGCTGCCGATGAAGGTGGCGATGGCGGCGGGCGCGATCGCGTATTCGATGAGAATGGCCGTGCCGGTGGCGAATCCGCCCCACGGCCCGAGTGCGCGCCGCGCGAACGTGTAACCGCCGCCGGCGGCGGGCAGGGCGGACGACATCTCGGCCATGCCCAGCACCATGGCCAGGTACATGCCCGCGATGACGACACCGGCGATCAGCAGGCCGCCGAATCCACCCTCGGCCAGTCCGTTGTTCCATCCGGCGTAGTCGCCGGAGATCACGTAGCTGACACCGAGGCCGGCGAGCAGCACCCAGCCCGCCGAACCCTTACGGAGCGTGCGTTTTTCCAGGTAGCTGCTGTCTTCCGAGTGGAAATCGGCAGCATCGTGATGTTGACCGGTTCCGGAATTCTTGGATGGTTCTACGAGTGACATTCCGTCCCCTACGTCGATCCGAATGGTGCCTCGTCCGCACCGCTCGGGGAGCGGAATCGAACGGCCGAGGCCAATGGTGAACGAGTTGTGTACACGTCGTGTCAGCAGAACGTGACCGCGACGTAAAAACCTGGGTCGTAGCGCGCTTCGGGTGCTATGGGACCGGGCGGCGGGCGGGCACGGGACATGCGTCGACGGCTTCGGCGACCACTTGTGGTTCGAGGGACGGGGCGGGCCTCCAGCCCTGCTCCCACCGCTGGCCCACGATGACCTCCTCCGCGGCGAGGCTGGTGTTCTCCTCCGGGGTGAAGGCCCGTGCACGACTGAGAAAGCGCATGCCTTCGGGACTTTCCAGGCTGAATCCCGATCCGCGGCCGGGCACCACGTCGAGCACCAGCTGAGTGTGCTTCCACGCCTCGAACTGCGAACCGGAGATCCACACGGGCACGGCATCGGCACCCTCGGCCCGGGTGGACGGGATCTCCCCGACACCGAGACGCAGGTCGAGGACGCCGAGCAGCACGTCGCGGTCGCCGACGATGAATTCACCGTCGGGGTAACACATCGGCGCGGAGCCGTCGCAGCACCCGCCGGACTGATGCATCATCAGCGCCCCGTGGGTACCGCCGAGGCGGCGGAGAAGCTCCACCGCCCCGGCGGTTGCCTTCAGGCGCGCAGGCGCCCGGGCTGCGTCCATCAGAAGAAGCCCTGAGCCTTCTGGGCGTAGCTGACCAGCAGGTTCTTCGTCTGCTGGTAGTGCTCGAGCATCATCAGGTGGTTCTCGCGGCCGATGCCGGACTGCTTGTAGCCACCGAACGCCGCATGCGCGGGGTACTGGTGGTACGTGTTGGTCCACACGCGGCCTGCCTGGATGTCACGTCCGGCCCGGTAGGCGACGCCACCGTCCCGCGACCACACGCCGGCGCCGAGGCCGTACAGCGTGTCGTTGGCGATCTCGATGGCCTGGTCGTAGTCCTTGAACGACGTGACGGACACGACGGGACCGAAAATCTCCTCCTGGAAGATCCGCATCTTGTTCTGACCGGTGAAGATCGTCGGCTGCACGTAGTAGCCGCCGGACAGGTCGCCGCCGAGTTCGGCACGCTCACCGCCGGTGACGACCTTGGCGCCTTCGCCCTTGCCGATCTCGATGTACGACAGGATCTTCTCGAGCTGATCGTTCGAGGCCTGCGCACCGATCATCGTGTCGGTGTCGAGCGGGTCGCCCTGGCGGACGGCCTTGGTGCGGATGGCCGCCATCGCGAGGAACTCGTCGAAGATGTCCTCCTGGATCAGCGAACGCGACGGGCAGGTGCACACCTCGCCCTGGTTGAGGGCGAACATCGTGAAGCCCTCGAGCGCCTTGTCCTGGTAGTCGTCGTTGGAGGACAGCACGTCGGAGAAGAAGATGTTGGGGCTCTTGCCACCGAGTTCGAGGGTGACCGGGATCAGGTTCTGCGACGCGTACTGCATGATGAGCCGGCCCGTGGTGGTCTCGCCGGTGAACGCGATCTTCCGGATCCGCGGGCTCGAGGCGAGCGGCTTGCCCGCCTCCACACCGAAGCCGTTGACGATGTTCACCACACCGGCGGGCAGCAGGTCGCCGATGACGGAGATCAGGTGCAGGATCGACGCCGGGGTCTGCTCGGCGGGCTTGAGAACGACTGCGTTGCCCGCGGCGAGTGCGGGAGCGAGCTTCCACACGGCCATGAGGATCGGGAAGTTCCAGGGGATGATCTGGCCGACGACGCCGAGCGGCTCGTGGAAGTGGTAGGCGACGGTGTCGGAGTCGATCTCCGACAGTGCGCCTTCCTGCGCCCGGATCGCACCGGCGAAGTAGCGGAAGTGGTCGACGGCCAGCGGAATGTCGGCGTTCAGGGTCTCGCGGATCGGCTTGCCGTTGTCCCAGGACTCGGCGAGCGCGATGGACTCGAGGTTCTCCTCGATGCGGTCCGCGATCTTGTTCAGGATGATGGCGCGCTCCGCCACCGATGTCTTGCCCCAGGCCGGAGCCGCAGCGTGTGCGGCGTCGAGCGCAAGTTCAATGTCCTCGGACGTCGAACGCGCGACCTCGCAGAACGGCTGTCCGGTGACGGGTGTCGGATTCTCGAAGTACTGGCCCTTGACGGGCGCAACCCACTGGCCGCCGATCCAGTTGTCGTAACGCGATTGGAAGGACATGACGGCGTCCGGCGAACCCGGGCGGGCATACACGGTCATCGATAACTCCCTGGTGTCGTGAAACTCGGGTGGAACTGGGTGTGACTCACAACACTAGGGACCGTACCGTTGCAACTACGTTGCGTACTGCTGATCGAACAGATCGATCCTGGACTTGACCTGGGAATACAGGGGTGAACGCGGGTCGAGGCCCGCCAGATACGCCTCCCATGCGGCGACGTCCTCACGGCCGTGGACGGACGTGGTCCATTTGGCGAGCAACCGTTGATCACCTTCCCGCAGCAGCGCCGCCTGGACGCGTGCCCGCAACTCGTCGCGAAGATCCTCGACCCCGGGCGCCTCCGACCCGGGAAGGACCGGGCCTGAGTAGACGTCGAGGGCGGCGGTGAGCTCGCCACGGTCCAGGGCTCCGCGGACCTGCCGGAGGTCCGAGGTCAATTCGGCGAGCAGCCGATAGGGCCGCGAACCGAGGTTTGCCGGACCGAAAACCTTACGCAGGCGCGACATCTCGGCACGAATGGTGACGGCGTCGAGTTCGTTCTCGTCGAGCAGGACCGCGAGGCGGTCGGAACTCAGGCCTTCGGGGTGCTCCGCCAGGAGCAGGAGGATCTCCGCGTGCCGCTGCGACAGCGGGATGCGTTCGGGCCCACGGACCAGTGTCGGCCGACCCGATCCCAGCACCTCCAACCGCAGTACCGTCTCGACGAGCGGGTGCGGTGAACGCAGCTGGTGCAGTCGCAGCTCCGCCTCGGCGGCCGCGACGGTCGCCCTGATCAGCGAGAGCACCTCGGGCACCGCCACCCGCGGACCACCGGTGATGTCGATGGCCCCGACGATCAGTCCGGTCGCGGGGTCGTGGACGGGCGCCGCCGAACAACTCCAGTCGTGCACCGAGCGGCTGAAATGCTCGGCACCGAAGATCTGCACGCAATGGTCGAGGGCCAGCGCGGTACCCGGGGCATTGGTGCCGACGGTGTCCTCACTCCAGTCGGCGCCCTCGACGAAGTTCATCTCCAGTGCGCGGTCCTTGGCGGACGAATCGCCCTCCACCCACAGCAGCTGACCCTTCTCGTCCGTGATGGCCACGAGCAGCCCGGTGTCGGCGGCGTCCTCGACGAGAAGCTTGCGGACCACCGGGCGGATGATCGACATCGGGTGGGACGCCCGGTACGTGGCGAGATCCGCGGACGCCAGATCGACGGCGCGGGCCGACCCGTCCGGGTTCACTCCCTTGCTGGTGCTGCGCATCCACGAGTCGAGGATGACGGAACGGACGGAATTCCCGTCACCGTCCGGGGCACGACCGGCGGGTGCGTGACGCTCGACGAACAACTGATGCGCCGACGACACCCTGCGCGCCAGCATCGCGACGTCGTCTCCCGGGCGCACAGCGACCCACGGATTGCCCCCTGTGGGCGGTTGACTTTGCATCGAACTCCTCCACGGCGTCTCTGCCTACTGTAACCCGCATCACACGGGCCCGTGTCGCCCCCTCGGTCACTCCCGCAGGAAGGTACTGACGCGCTCGGCGACCATCACCGCCGTGGCGTGCGGCCCACGGCTCGGGACCACCGGGAACACCGAGGTGTCGGCGATGGTCAGCCCTTCCATTCCGCGGACGTTGCACCACTCGTCCACCACCGCGCCCGCGTCGTCGCGTCCGCCCATCCGGCAACTGCCGCACAGGTGCAGCGACGTCCCCAGATGCGCGAGCACCGCGCGGTCGGATACCTCCTCGGACAGCGGCACGACCAACGGACCGAGCTCCCGCGAACGGAGCAGTTCCAGTCCGATGGCTTGTCCCTCGCGCAGCGCCCGGCGGTCGGCGGCGGATTGCGCGTAGCGGTATTCGATTCGGGGACGGTCCCGGCGGTGCCGCGACGTGAGCCGGATGTCGCCCCGGCTGTCCGTCACCATGAGCCCGATCCCGAGGATCGGGTCGGGCTGCCCGGATCCGGGGACGAGCACGTCGAACGGCGCCGTGTACGGACGGATCTCGAGGTCGCCGACATTCAGCACCGTTTCGACGACCGGACTGGTGTCGCTGCGGCGGAGCGAGTCCCGGATACGGTACGGCAGAGCCACTTCGGGGTGATCACTGAAGTCGCTGCCCACACCGGGCGCGTCGAGGACGACGGGAATGTCGTTGTCCGTCAGGTGTTTCGCCGGACCGATACCCGAAAGCATCAGCAGCACCGGGGTTTCGACCGGACCTGCCGCCAGCACGACCCGACCGGTGCGGACCGTGCGCCGCACACCGTCCGACTCCACTTCCACCCCGACGGTCTCGTTACCGGAGAACAGAATTCGGACGACATCGGAATTCGCTTCGACCGCCAGATTGGGCCGCTCCCATGCCGGAAGCAGGTACGCCACTGCCGTACTGACACGGTGGCCGCCGTCGACGTTCAGGGGCACCGGACCGATCCCGCCTGCGCCCGCGCCGTTCTTGTCGGGTTCCTCGGGATGTCCTGCACCGAGTGCCGCGGCTCGGAACGCCGCGCTGATCTCGCTCAGCCGCTCCGCGGGCTGCCTGCGAACGGGCATCGGTCCGGTCGTGCCGTGCCGGGAGTCGTCGAAGTCGGCGTCACGCTCGAGTGCCCGGAAGGCCGGCAGCACGTTCTCGTACGACCACGACGCGGGCCAGTGCCGGAAATCCGCTTCCGTCCCACGGACGAAGTAGGCGCCGTTGACGGCGCCCGAACCGCCGAGGACGTGCCCCCGCACCATGGCCGAGGGAACGCTTCGTGCCAGCTCCACGCCGTACGTCTCGGCGAACGCGCTGCCCGGACCGACCGGCAGCGTCCGGTAGTCGAGCACGGGACAGTCGGACACCGACCGGTAACCGGGTCCGGACTCGAGGAGGAGGACCGATCGTCCGGGATTCTCGCTGAGCCGGGCGGCCACGACGCATCCACTCGAACCGCCGCCGACGACCACGACGTCGGCGGCGCGAATCGGATCGGCCACTACGACTTCAACCGGGGCTTCAATGCGTCGAGGTCGCGGGCCGTGATGGCGCCCTTCCAGAGCCCGGCGCCGTACGCGACGTCGTCGATCCGCTTGAACACCGTGTGCCGCACCGGTCCCAGCCCTCCGGGCTCCCGGTGGGTCACCCAGTCGGCGACGCCCTCGGCGACGGCGATCGCGAGCGCGATACGGCGAATCCGTTTCGACAGCAGCACCGCCAGCAGAGTGATCGGCCAATAGTGGCGACACATCGCGGACGCCAGTTGCCAGGCACCGCCGGCGAAGCCCTGGGCCGCAAGGATCGCGGCGATGCGGGTCGGCTGGTCGAGGCCGGTGAACATGCGGCGCAGGCGCAGCAGCATCATCGCGAGTGTGGCGACGGCGCCGAGCAGGCCGAGCCGGGTGCAGGTGGCGGCGGCGAGGCACGCGAAGAACGTCCACGGCGACATCGACAGCGGGGGAACCATCCCCGAATGCCTTGCCGCCAGCGGCGCCGCACCGGTGCCGTAGAACAGCTTGCGGTCGAACCACTTTCCGAACGTCACACGGTGATCGTGCGCAACGTGAGCCACCGGCTCGTACCGCAGTCGCCAGCCGGACTCCTGGAGTCGCCAGCACAGGTCGACGTCCTCCGCCACGTGCATGGACTCGTCGAAGCCGCCGAATTCGTCGAGCACCTCGCGGCGGGCGATCATCGCGGCGCTCGGGACGTACGACACCGGGCCGCCGGACTGGACCGCGGACTCCTTACGTCCGAGGTCGAGGGAGGAGCGGGCGTGCTCGTACCGCGCGAGTGTGCTCGCCTCGGGTTCGAGCGCCACGATTCTCGGGGCGACGAGTGCGACCGCGGGATCGCTGAAGTGGCCGAGCATGACCTCGATCCAGCCGGTGCGCGGCAGGACGTCGGAGTCGAGGAACGCCACGAACGGAGTTGCGGCGTAACGCAGACCGGTGTTCCGTGCCGCGGCCGGTCCCTTGGCCGTCTCGTGGCGCAGAACGGTGACGCGGCCACCGCACCCGTTCTGCAGCACGGGGGCGACGATCGGGACGTCGGATCCGTCGTCGACGACGACCACCTCGAGTCCGCGGAGCGAGGCCAGCACCCGGTGCAGCCCCGACGCGTTGTTCTTCACCGGAATGACAACGGTGACATCCCGGGGCGACGGAGTACTCATGGGGCGCGGGTTGGCGACCCCCGAATCGAGGAGGCGGCGTGCAACGACCGCGGACTGCGGATCGACGACCTCGAGGTAGCCGTCTCCGATCATGGCCGCCGCGGTGGGTGCCAGCTTCAGCATCCGAGTCGGCGAACCGCCGATGAGCACTCGACCTCCGGAATATGCGCGTACCTTGGGGTCGATTCGGATCCCGAATCCGTCGGGAAGTCGAGCTTGGCGCATCAGTCGATCGTAGGCGGATCGGAGAGCGCTGGCAGGGCATGCCGGAAATTAGTCGCGTCGGCATGCCGGAAATCCGCCCTCGGCAACTCGAGGACGCCCGTGCGGGTCATTGGAGCCTCCCATCGGCGCCCGGTTCCGACCGGAGCCTTCCATCGGGGCCCGGTTCCCACCGGGCCAGTGCCTTGGTGACTGCGTGGACGAGTACGCCGAAGATCTGCGCCCCCTCCGCGGCCGTAGCGCCCGTCGGGTCACCGAGCACGCCGTTGGCCGACACGGCGACCATACCGCCTTCGCGCAGTCTTGGCATCAACCTCGCAATAGGTTCCGTATTACCGGCTTCAGCCCTGGACAACCTCACCCGACCGGGTGAAAGGTGTAGCAACAAGGACGTTTCCGTACGCCCGGCATGGGCGTCCGCCCCGGGTACCGCACACGGCACCCACGCCACATCGCGGGCCTCGTACCGAAGCAAGGCGACAGCCTTGACCAGCGCGGGCCCGTTTCCGCCGTGCCCATTGACGAACAGCACACGGTCCGCCCACCGGCACGCGGACCTGCCGTACTCGACCAACACGGTCTCCAGCGCCTCCGCCCCGAGCGAGACCGTCCCGGGAAACCCCTCGTGCTCGCCACTGGCACCGTAGGCGATCGGGGGCGCCACCAGCACGTGCGGCAGCGCGCGGGACACGGCGTCGGCGATGGCGGTGTCGGTGTCGAGCGGCAAATGCGGTCCGTGCTGCTCGAGAGAGCCGACCGGGACCACGACCGTCGACACGCGGGACACGAGTTCGGGCCACACCGCGTCGTCGAGGTGTCCGGAATGGGGCATCCACCGATGCTAGGCGATGCGGAACCGGCCGCTGCGCGCGCTAGAGCGCGAGCGCGACCCGCTCCCCCTCGATGACGGCGGAATGCGCGCGCCGCGGAGCCAGGGCGTCGCCGACGCGATGAACCTCGATACCGCTGTCGGCCAGCTCTTTCCACAGATCGTCCTCCGGCTGCTGATGCGCCGAGGACACCACCCAGTCGACGGTGAGCTGTCGCAACTCACCGGTCGGGTGGTGCAGGAGCGTGACCGCGAGCCGCCCACCGTCTGCGGCTTCGCACCCGGTCGGCACCACGTCCGTCACCTGCGTGATGCCCTTGCCGTGCGCCCGCCGGTTCCATCCCTCGAGGTCCAGCGTGATGCCGAGATCCTGGCCGACGATCATCCCCGGTGTGCAGATCGTGACGGCACACCCGGCGTCGGCGACGAACTCCGCGACGGACGTGCCCTGATGGAATCCCAATTCGTCGACCACTAGCACCGTCCCGGCCGGACGCGCGCGGTCCTCCAGCACGTCCCGCACGTCCACCACCCGGTCCGACGCGCCCGCCCAGCGCGGTCGGCGCGGACGCGCCCCGGTCGCGAGCACCACCACGTCGGGACGTCCCTGCACCAGTGCCCCGGCGGTCGCGTCGGTGCCGCTCCGCACGTCCACACCGCGCCGAACGCATTCCGATTCCAGATCGACGACGAGGTCGAGGAACTCGCGGCGGCCCGGGACGACGGCAGCCGTCCGGACCTGGCCACCGAGAACCGTCGCGCGTTCGAACAGCGTCACGTCGTGACCCCGCTGCGCCGCGGTCGCCGCGGCCTTGAGCCCGGCCGGGCCACCGCCGACCACGAAGACCCGTCGGCCGGGAACGGTCGGTGCGGGCAGCAGGACCGATTCCCTGCCCGCGCGCGGGTTGACGACGCACCCGAGCCACCGGCCCAGCCCCATACGTCCGATGCATTCCTGATTGCACGCCAGGCACGTTCGGATGTTTCCTTCTTCGCCGGCCAGGGCCTTCGCCGCGAAGTCCGGGTCTGCGATCTGGCCGCGCACCACCCCGATCAGGTCGCAGTGCCCCTCGTCCAAAGCCTGGTCGGCCTGGTGCGGATCGGAGAATCGGCCGACGCCGACCACGGGAAGACCGACCCGTTGCCGGATGGCGTTCGGGACGAACAACGCGTACCCGCGAGGGACGGCCATGGAGGCCTCGATCATGTGGAGCGTCTCGGTGGCCATCCCGATGGACGTGTTGATGTAGTCGACACGGCCGTCCGCCTCCACCAGAGCGGCCACCGCCACCGCCTCGTCGAGGCGGACTCCACCATCGACCAGATCCTCCCCCGCGAGCCTCACCCCGAGTGCGCGATCCGGACCGATCGCGCCGCGCACGGCCTCGACGACCTCGAGGAGGAACCGGGCCCGGTTCTCCAACGATCCCCCGTAATGGTCCGTGCGCTGGTTCGTAGCAGGGGCGAGGAAGCTCCGCACCAGCGACGAATGGGAACACTGCAGTTCGATCCCGTCGAATCCGCCTCGGACACAGTGCTCGGCCACGCGCGCGTACCCGTCGACGAGGGTCCGGATCTCCCGCTGATCGACCGCCTTGGGAACTTCGCGGAACAGTGGATCGGGGACGGCGCTCGGCGCCCACAGCGGCCGCCGCGAGTACATGCTCGACCCCTGGCCGCCGTTGTGGTTGATCTGAGCCAGAATCGGGACACCGTGGTGGTGGACCGCGTCGGTGATCCGCCGGTACCCAGGGACGACCTCCGGCCGGTAGCCGGCGATCACCTTCTCGTACGGCCAGTCCCCCGGATGGGTTGCGTTCTCCTCGGAGATGATCAGGCCCGCACCGCCCTTCGCGCGCGCCGCATAGTAGGCGGCGTGCTGCGCGGTGGGCAGGCCGTCGACGGCGTACCCCGTGAGGTGCGCGGAGAAGACCACCCGATTGCGCAGAGTCAGCGGCCCCACGCGCAATCGGGTGAACAGGTGGCGGTACGCGGAGGTGCTCACACCTTGGTGTTGCCCATGTCGACGGCGACCTGACTGCCCGTGACCCTCCGCGAACCGTCACCGGCCAGCCACAGCACCGCATCGGTGATGTCGTCGGTGTCGGCCAGCGGATGCTCGGTGAGGATGGTGCCGAAGCTCGACAGGTAGTGCGGGTGCTTCTCGAGTATCACGAGGCTGCCCGGATCGGTGCCCATCGGAGTCTTCACCCCGTACGGGTGAACGGAGTTGACCCGAATCCCGTATTCACCCAGTTCCTTTGCCGCGGTCTGGGTCAGTCCGACGAGCCCGAACTTGGAGGCGGCGTAATTCGCCTGCCCCGGCAACGGCTTGATGCCCGCAACGGAGCTGATCACGATGATCGAACCCCCGCGACCTCCCTCGATCAGCGCAGGCACCGCAGCCTTCAGCGTCTTCCACGCCCCGGTGAGGTTCACGTCGATCAGCGTCTCCCACTGCTCGTCGGGCATCTCCCAGAAGCGATTCCAATTGCAGATCCCGGCGTTCGCGATCACGATGTCGAGCCGGCCGAACTGTTCGACTCCCCGGTCCACCACAGACTTCAGTTGCGCACTGTCACGCACGTCCGCCTGCTCGGCGAGAATCTTTCCGCCCTCGGATTCCACGAGCCGCACCGTCTCGGCCAGGTCGTCCGGCGTCGCCGGCTCGTAGCTGTTGTACTCCGACACCGGCCCGCAGATGTCCAAGGCGATGATCGCCGCACCTTCGCGCGCCAATCGCACCGCGTGCGTCCGCCCCTGCCCACGGGCAGCCCCGGTGATGAACGCGACCTTGTCGTCGAACTGTCCCATGAAATGTCCTATCTCTCGTTGACGAGGGTGAACGGATGGTGGTCGAACTCGTTCTGCCTGTGTGCGGACACGGTCAGCGCCGCGGTGCGACCCTCACGGACCGCCTCGAGCAGTGTCCGGGGAGCCACGCAGTCGCCGACCCGCACCGCATCCGGACGCGACGAGCCGAGGGTGTCCTCGGGGAGGCGATGCGAGCAGTCGATCAGCACGGTGCACGGCACCACCGGCTCTTCGGCGGTGTACCGGTTGCGGATCCGCATGCCGTCGTCGCCGATCGACACGATGCGACTGTCGAGGTGGCGCGTCACCCCGGCTCGTTGCAACCGGGAGTTGGCATCGGCGAGATCCCCGGTCATGCCCAGTCGCGAACCGGCCACGGAATCCTGGGTCACCATGCTCACGTCGCGTCCCTGCGCCGCGAGCCATTCGGCGACCGCCACGCCGACCGGTCCGCCGACCGGGTCGAAGACGACGTGGGGCCCTTCCGCCGGCGCGCCGCCGTCGAGCAGATCCGCGGCGCCGACGCACCGGACGCTCCCCTCGACGGGGAACGGCAGCGGGCGGGGCCTGCTGCCGGTTGCGAGGACCACCGTCGCGCCCTCGCGTTCCGCGGCGTCGATGTCGGCGTCCGAGACAGTGGTGCCGAGACGGAATTCGACCCCGAGGCTGCGGCATTCGTTCTCGAGCCAGTCGGTGAGCGCTCTGAGGTGCGGCGCACCTACGGCTGCCCGCACCATCCCGCCGAGCCGGGCCGACGCGTCCGCCACGGTGACGCGGTGACCGCGCAGGGCCAGCACTCGCGCCGCCTCGAGACCGGCCGGGCCGCCCCCGACCACCAGC
Source organism: Rhodococcus sp. G6(2025) (assembly GCF_058628105.1). Taxonomy (NCBI): domain Bacteria; kingdom Bacillati; phylum Actinomycetota; class Actinomycetes; order Mycobacteriales; family Nocardiaceae; genus Rhodococcus; species Rhodococcus sp. G6(2025). The sequence goes on along the minus strand of NZ_CP179750.1, from coordinate 2,711,404 downwards.
ACCGCGCCGGTGGCCACCTCGGCGATGCCCTCGACGGGATCGACGGTCTCGTGTCCGGCCGTCGGATTACCGACGCAGGTCACGACCGGATTGCGGGGGTCGAGCACCTGGCACGTCTGATTGCACAGGACGCACGGCCGCGGCGCCGCACGGCGCCGGATCTTGACGACGAGGTCGGGGTCGGCGATCTGGGCGCGCGTCATCTCGACGACGTCGGCGACACCCTCGTCGAGCGCCCGCCGGGCATCGGCCGGATCGACGACGCTGCCCTGGAGAACGACCGGGACCATGCCTGCGACGGCCGAGCGGATGTTCCGGCAGAGTTCGGTGTTGAACGCGGGTGACTGGTGGAAGTCGGGGCGGTACGCGTTCGGTGTCATCGGCCCGCCCCGGACCACCACGAGCAGGTCGAGTGCCTCGGCAAGTTCCCGTGCGTGTCCGGCGGCGATCGACGGCGTGATCCCCGCCCAGGACGTCGCCTCGTCGCAGCTCAGGCGCAGGGACAGGACCCGGTCGGGGCCCAGCTCGTCGCGGACGGCGGCGAGGACCTCCCGGGTGAGGCGCAGCGGGTCGGCGCCGTACTCGTCTGCGCGAACATTGGTGAGGTTCGAATGGAACTGCCGCAGTAGCCCTCTCGGTCCGGCGTCGAGCTCGACACCGTCCACGTCCGCGGACACGGCCGCGGCGGCCGCGGCACGGAAACCCTCGACGAGGCCGTCGATCTCCGCCTGCTCCATCTGCATCGGCATCTCACGGGAGATCACGTCGGCAATGCCCGACGGTCCCCACAGCACCGCCTGCGAGTACGCACTCGACCCCTGCAGTCCGGTGTGCCCCAGCCCGGCCAGCACCAGCGTGCCGTGCGGGCGACACGCAGCGACCACGTCCCACCAGCCACCGACGCAGTCAGACGCCAGCGGAGCCCGCTCGTACGGCCAGTCGGAGGCATGAACCGACGCAACCTCGGTGACGACGATCCCGGCGCCACCACGCGCCCGACGTTCGTAGTACGCGACGTGCCGCGGGGAAAGCGTTCTTCCCGCACCGAGATTGGTGGGGTGCGGACCCAGAAGCACCCTGGCCGGGGCGTGGCGTCCGGCCAGGGTGATCGGGTCCGTCAGTTGCGCAGACATCTACGCCGTTCGTCGGTCAGGATTCGGCGCCGAGCACACGGGCGAATCCGGGCGGGATCACGACGTCGGACGGCGTCAGGTCGTGGATGGACGAATGACCCAGCCCGAGCAACGCCGAGTCGATACCTCCGCGGAGGACGTCGAGAACGTTCTCGACGCCGGCCTGACCGTTCGCCGAGAGGCCCCACAGGTACGCGCGGCCGATCATGACCGCCCTCGCACCGAGCGCGACGGCCTTCACGACGTCGCTACCGCGGCGGATACCACCGTCGAGAAGCACCTCGACCTGGTCGCCGACGGCCTCCGCGATGGCGGGCAGCGCGCGGATCGGCGCCGGGGTGCCGTCGAGGTTGTTGCCGCCGTGATTCGACACGGAGATCGCGGTGACGCCGGCGTCGACGGCGCGCTTCGCGTCGTCGACCCGCATGACGCCCTTGAGCATGAACGGCCCGCCCCACTGCTCGCGCAGCCACGCGATGTCGTCCCACGTCGGCAACGGCGTCTGCATCCACTCGCCGTAGGCGCCGAAGAACGTGGGCGGTTCCTGACCGGGCTGCGCCAGGTTCGGGGTGGTCAGATCCGGGATCTTGCGAGTCTTCGCGAACTCGTACAACCACTTCGGACGAGTAATGCCCTCGGGGGCGAACTGGAGCATCGCCTTGAGGTCCATCTTCTCGGGGATGGCCGGGCTACCCCAGTCGCGTCCGTACGAGAACGACCAGTCGGTGGTGATGATCAGGCCGGTCGCCCCCGCGGCGCGGGCGCGTTCCATCCGCTGGATCAACACGTCCCGGGTGCCGACCCAGTACATCTGGAAGAACGTCTGAGGATTGGCCGCCGTGACCTCCTCGATCGACTTGCTCGCGAACGAACTCAGACCGATCGCCGTTCCCCGTGCCGCCGCCGCACGCGCGACCGCGACCTCGCCGTCGGGGTGCACCGCCTGCACACCGGTCGGGGAGATCACGACGGGCAGCGAAATCGGCTGACCCATCACGGTCGTCGACAGCTCACGCTTGTCGGACAAACCGACCACGTGGGGGGCGAACCCCAACTCGGCGAAGGCCGCGATGTTGTCGTCGACCGTCACGCCCCGCTCGGAACCGGCGATCAACGCTGCATACACCGACTTCGGCAGACGCTTCTTCGCGCGACGCTGAGCCTCGGCCACCGTCTCGAAGAACGGATTCTTACCCATGGCAATACCTCTCGTACCTGGCAGACGACTTACGTCTGGTCCATGCCCGCAAGCGGGTTCTCGTCACAAATCTTGGCCGGCGGACGCACCATCAGCGTCAACGGAACCGGCGCCCGCGGAGTCCGGCGCTGGCCGGTGCGGGAATGGTCGACACTGGATTTCGGGATCTCCCCCGCGGCAGCCAACGCCACTTCGCCGTTGCCGATCACACATTCGGGGTCCGGGCCGTCCATCGGCAGCCCGGTGAAGAACTTCGCGGCCATGCATCCGCCGCGGCAGGAGTCGTAGTGGTTGCACTTGCTGCACGCGCCGCCGGTCTGCGGGGACCGCAGCTCCTGGAACAGCTCCGACGTCTGCCACACCTGCTGGAAACCGCCGTCCGCCAAGATGTTTCCCGCGAGGAACTGCTCGTGGATCGCGAACGGGCAGGCGTAGACGTCGCCGATCGGGTCGATCAGGCACACCACCCGTCCGGCGCCGCACAGGTTCAGACCGGGCAACGCATCGCCGTACGCGGACAGGTGGAAGAAGGAGTCGCCGGTGAGCACGCCCTCACCGTTGGCGACCAGCCAGTTGTACAGCTCGCGCTGCTGCGCCTGCGTGGGATGCAGTTCGTCCCACACGTCCGCGCCGCGCCCCGACGGTCGCAGCCGGGTGATGCGCAGGGTGGCGCCGTACTTGTCGGCGAGGGCCTTGAAGTCGTCGAGCTGGGACACGTTGTGCCGGGTGACCACCACGGAGATCTTGGCGTCCTTGAAACCCGCCTCGGACAGATTCTCGAGTGCCCGCACCGCCATCGCGAACGAACCCGGACCACGAACGGCGTCGTTGACCTCGGCCGTCGCACCGTCGAGGGAGATCTGCACGTCGACGTAGTCGCTGGCCGCGAGCCGGGCGGCGACCTTCTTGTCGATCTTCACCCCGTTCGTGGAGAACTTCACCCCCACCTGGTGAGCCGTCGCATAGTCGACCAGCTCCCAGAAGTCCGAGCGAACCGTCGGCTCACCGCCGCCGATGTTCACGTAGAAGACCTGCATACGCTGCAGTTCGTCGATGATCGACTTGCACTGCTCGGTGCTCAACTCCCGCGGGTCACGCCGGCCGGAGGAGGACAGACAGTGCACACACGACAGGTTGCACGCGTAGGTCAACTCCCAGGTGAGGCAGATCGGGGCGTCGAGACCGAGTTCGAACTGGTCGACGAGGCGGCCGACCGGAGCGGAAGGCCTTTCGAGCATGGAGGTCATGGGCTGTGTCCTCTGGTACGGGTGGAGAGAGCTGGTCAGGCGGGGACGATCATGTGCGACTCGGCCAACGTGCCGAGCGCTCGCGCATACTGCGCGGCAGTGTCGTCCCCGATACCCTGCGCCCGCAGTGCGGACCGGGCGTCGGCGTGTGAGGGAAGGGCTTCGACCACCGCGACGATCGTGCGGTTCTTCAGGAACGACAGCTTGCGCGTCCCGAAGTGGTAGAGCAGCGCCCCGAAAGGTTCGGGACGCAGCGCCACCTGCGGATGAAGCTTCCAGCCCACATCGAGATCGATACCGGCGTTGCCGGCCACTGAAGCAGAAGCTGGAGCGGACATGATCAGTACACGCCGCACATGCCGTCGATCGAGACCTCTTCCACCAGGGATTCCTCGACCAAGTCGTTTTCCAGCACGTTGTTGTCGCGATCCGACATGATTTCCTCCTACTGTTCGGTGATACGGCGCGAGCCGGAGGGATGTTCCCCGTCATAGGAGACCGTCCCTGTGACTCGCCTCACCACTGTAATGGCATCGAGTGCAGAATGACAGATCGGGAGGGGACGAAAATTGAGAAGTCGTCGAAAACCATCCAGTCGGATAGGGCGACGCCCGTCCACAACGCAGGATCGGATCAGCACCGTCGGGATCGAACTGTTCACGGAACAGGGGTTCGACGCCACCAGCGTCGACGAAGTCGCCGAAGCATCCGGAATCGCCCGACGCACCCTCTTCCGCTACTTCCCGTCCAAGAACGCGATCCCGTGGGGAGACTTCGACGCACACCTCGCCGAAATGCGCGCCCAACTCGCAGCGCAACCCGACGACATTCCGATCGTCGACGGGCTCACCGCAGCACTCCTGCAATTCAACGCGTTTCCCGCGAGCGAGGAAATCAACCACCGCAAACGCATGGGGCTGATCCTGCGAGTCCCCGCCCTGCAGGCGTATTCGGTGGTGATGTATGAAGGGTGGCGCAACGTCATCGCCGAGTACGTCGCGAGCCGGCTCGGAACCTCACCGACCGACCACGTACCCCGGACCGTCGGCTATCTCCTACTCGGCGTTGCGATGTCGGCGTACGAGCAGTGGCTCGACGACGATTCGCTCGAGCTGAACGAACTACTCGCCAGCGGAATGCAATCGCTCTACGATGGGCTGAGTTCCCTCGGCGAGCCCGACACCCGAACCTGACCCACTCCCGCCATCACCTCTCGGCAAGGTTGCCTCGAATGACTTCCACTCTCGACACGCCCCCTTTCAACTCCCTCGCACCGTGCGAATCCGGGCTGTGGTCACATGGTCACGTCACGGTCGAGCGGGTCGCGGCCGGGCCACTCACACTCACCCGTGACGGCGACCAGCTGCGGGTGACGCACGCCCTGACACCCGAAGATCTGAGCGAACGACTCGTCGCCTCCGTCACCGCGTCCATCGAGGACGCCGACTTCGGTCAGGACGAATTCGAATCGACCATGGTCGGACTGGTCCGCTCCACCGTCGACGGTGCGCTCGAAGCGTGGACCGTCTACTACCGCAACTCCCTGAACGAACTGCTGGACGGCACCGCCGACTTCGCACCGATCCACGAGAAGGCGGAACAATTGGTCCGCGGTTCGGTTCTCGACCTCGGGTCGTGCTTCGGATTCCTTCCGCTCCGACTCGCCCGCGCCGGTCGGTCCGTCACGGCAACCGACATCCTGCCCGGCACCATGACCCTCCTCGACGCCGTGGCACCGAAACTCGGACTCGATCTGCGCACCCTCGTGTGCGACGCCGCGCACGTACCGGTTCCCGACAACAGCGCCGACACCGTCACCGCCATCCACCTCCTCGAACACGTGGACGAAAGCATCGGGGCCGCAGTGATATCCGAGGCCCTCCGCGTTGCCCGCGACAGGGTTGTCGTCGCCGTCCCCTACGAGGACGAGGCAACGGCCTGCCATGGACACATCCGCACCTTCGACACCCCGTCGCTCACGAAGCTCGGTGAATCGACGGGACGCCCCTTCGTGGTGTTCGAACACCACGGCGGATGGCTCGTCATCGACTGCTGACCACCTCATGACGCCCACAGATGCGCCGGGGTCGGGAGCGGCGGCGGGGTTGATCTGTAGTGGTGCCCAGTCGGAGTGCCCAGGTCGATGAGGTGGGTGCCGCCGGGGTTGTGTACGGGGCGGGCGGACCATCCGTCGCCTTCCTTCGCATAATTGCACGCCTCGCAAAGCCCGGACCCGTTGTCCGCCGTCGTGGCACCGGATTCTCGGCGTGAGCGGATGTGGTCGTGATGCCGGATCGGCGCATCACACCACGGGGTGCGGCACGTCCCGTCCCGCAGGTCGATCAGCTTCCGCAGGCCCTTCGGGAACGTGCGCGACTGCGACTCCATCGCGGTCAACGACCCCGACTGCGGGCAGGAATACACCCGCTGCAACGACGTCTCCGCGTCGGCATCGACAGAATCGGCCACCAACTGCCGGGCAATCCCCGCCGGCACCAGCCCGAACCCCTGCAACTGCGCCGCCTCCTGCCCACCGGCCAGCAAGGTCTCGTCCGAGAGCACCAGATTCACCGCCACCGGAACACCACTCGCAGCGGCCCGGCCGGTTCCGCGGTCGAACAACAGGTCCACCATCAGCTGATTGCGGGTGCGGCCGCCACTGTCTCCGGCGGCGATCAGACTGTCCGCATCCCGCCCCAGGGTCGCCTGCAGACAGACCGCCTGCTCGACCGGCATCAACACGCTCAGGTAGGCCATCGAGTCCGGCGCAGGCCGTGTCGTGACCCGACGCTCGGACACCGCCTTGCGGTGCCGGGCCACGACCGCTGCGGCGTCGAGTTCCACCGCCAACGCCTTCGCCCGTGCGATCAGCCCGCGGTCGCCGACCCCGTCGAGAGTGGCCGGGTCCGAGCACAACCGGCGGTCCACGATGCCCCGATCGGCCGCCGACAGGCACGCCGTTTCCCGCACTAACAACGTGGCGCGCCATTCGTTCAACCGGCCCCACCGCAACATCGCCAGGGTGTGCGGCATCTCGTGCACCAACGCCTGAGCGAACCCGAGATGCCGACCGCCACGGTTCGGGGATTCCCTGCGCGCCAACGCAATCTGCGAGGCAATGCCGCGGTCCCACTCCGCCCGCGGCAACCCCCGAGCCCTGCGATCCGCACGAATACTAGTGGCGACGCCGTCGGCGATCACCGCCTGCACCGCACACCCGACCGACTTCAACGTCTCGATCGCATCGAGCCACTCGATCCCCAACCCCGCGTCCCCACCCGCCTCGGCACACCTCAGCCGCGCCGTGAACGCACGCAACTCATCCAGATCCGCTGCAATCGGAGCCCCCACAACCAACCTCCCCCAAGGTCGTTCGAAACTTTGTTCGATTCTAGCAACCGAACGCGACCACAGCAATAGAAAGCTCCGACAGGTCCGTCGCGATTACACGCGTTCGACCAGCTCCCCCGACACTGGAGCCGAGTGTTTGTCACGCGGCCTGGATGACGTTAGCGGCGTGGTGACCACGGCCGCCAATGGCCATCGGCCGGCGGTTGCACCGGCCGAGCGCGCAATTCCGTCACGTCCGCCACCGACAGCGTCGTCGTTCCGTGGCGACTCCAGTCCGGCGGTAAGCGCCTCCGCGTACTCGGCCAACTCGCGCAGGACGTACTCCGCGTCCTCCTCGCAGGCGTCGCAGCCTCATGCCGGTAGCGCGAAGTCCTGCCACGCTCCCGCACGCAGGTACAGGCCGGGGAACGAGGTGAAGGTGATCGTCAGCGGGGCCTGATCCCGCTGTGCCGGAATGATCGTCACCAATCCGAGGGTCGCCACTGTCCGCGACCTCGACGGCACACCGCACGGCTAACGAAATCCGATGATGCAGCGACAGAAGCACCATGCGGACCCGATCGTCAGGAGCGGGCCGCCGGACCCGAAGGAGTATCCGATGACCCACAGGATCCGCAGGTTCCTTGCCGGAGCGGCCGCGTCGTCCGCCCTTGCCGCCGCGGTGGTCGCGGTTGCCGCCGCTCCCGCGCAGGCCGAACCTTCGGCCGACTGTCACGCCGGCACCACGCCTACATCGGGCACCTCGCACTGCACGGCGCAGGGCGTGCCCGATGGTATGACTGCGGTCCACATCGGGACCGTCGAGTGCTTCGGCCTGACGCCGCGAGCGATTCCGGGACCCGGGGGTGTCTCGCACATTCCGTGGATTCAGGGCTATCGCCGCGATGGCCTGTGGGTGCCGACGGGGACACCGTCGACCGGATCGTGCGTCGGCGGAATCGGCGCCCCGTGGTGGGAGGTCGGCGTCTCGACGGGCGCCTTCACTACGTGCGGCCTGCAGGAGGGGATCGTCACCTACGTCAGCGTCGGCTGCAATCCGATCCGCCCCCAGTAGGGCACACGGACCGCCAGCGATCACGGAATGCGGTCGGCGAGGAGGATCTGCTCGCGCAGCATGTCGGCGTGACCGGCGTGCTGGGCGAGTTCACGCAGTACCTGCAGGTACAGGGCCCACACGGTGCGCTCGCCCCGGCCGTCGACTGTGTCGTCGAGCGCCAGACCGGCCATTGTCCGCCGGGATGCGTCACAGCGTTCGGTCTTTGACCAATCCGAGCAGCGTCGTCTTCGAGCGCACCAGACGCAGGCGCGCCTGCTCGTCGTCCAGACCGTCGAGACTGCCGCGCAGAGCGGCCCGGTACTCGTCGAGTAGTTCGTCCAACCGGCCACGGAGATCGTCAGTCCACCCCATGCCCGGCATGGTAATCGCCCCCACGCGGCCGACATGTCACATCTGCTGTGGTGGGGAGACGACGACCGCGATGAGTTTCGCGCCCGCATGCTGTCTGTACTGGATGAGAGGTGCTGTGGCGAAGACAGTCCCGGCTCGAATTTCACCCGCCCGGCTCGACAGGAAGACGCCTGGAAGAGGAGCGAACCCATGGTCATCGTCGCAGGACACATCACCGTCGCACCGCAACAGCGCGAGTCCTATCTCGCAGGCTGCGTGAGGGTCGTCGAACAGGCACGCGGCGCAGCAGGCTGCCTCGACTTCGCCATCTCCGCCGACCTGGTCGACCCCGGTCGCATCAACGTCTTCGAGCGCTGGGAGTCGCAAGCGGCGGTCGACACTTTCCGCGGCAGCGGCCCGAGCGACGAGCAAGGCGCGGACATGCTGTCGGCGTCGGTAGCCGAGTACGACGTCGCCGGCGTGCGGGCCCTGTTTGGGGAAGACACAGCGTGAACGCGCGGCACGGCCCCGGCCCCGGCCCCGATGGTCGAAAATGTAGCCATGGCGGGGGAAGCGAACGAGATCGTTCTGAGCAAGCAGGAACTTCGTGAGGTCTCCGCGTTTGCTGCGCGGTGTGCGGAGGTGGTCCTCGAGATATTCGAGGACGATCAGCCGCACGACTCGCGGCCCCGAGACGCGATCACAGCTGCGTGGGAATTCGCGCGGGGTGGAGAACGCGGGAAGTCTCTGCGCGACACAGCGTGGGCCGCGCTCGCGGCAGCCAAGGGAACGAACACTGCGGCTGCGCGCGAGGCAGCGTGGGCAGCGATGTCTGCGGCAGGCGCCGCCTATCTGCATCCGTTGGCCAAGGCCACCCAGGTCAAACATATTCTCGGAGCAGGCGCCCACGCGGCTAGAGCCGCCGAACTCGTCGCCGGTGACGATCGGACCGTCGGTGCCGGGCACGTCGAGCAAGCGGTGCTTCGCGCGACACCGGTCGTCGTCGATGTGCTCGAGCGCTTCCCCGCGGCACCGGGAGGCGGTGGACGGGTCGGTGAGTTGATCCGCATGCTGGACACCGACCTGCGGCGCCGTCCGTCGACCCAGCCGCCCTCTGCCGCTACGAATTCGTGAGGTCGCGCCGACGGAACAGCACCACTCCGATGGCACCGACGACGACGGCGATCACCGCGAGCCAGGCCAGCGGAGTGGCCGTCACGTCCACGGCGGGAACAGGCGGGACGTGTGTGAACGGCGACAGATCGCGGACCGCCTGAGGCAGCCCGAGCAGTGATCCGAGGAAACCGAAGATCAGGCAGACCGCGAGCACACCCCAGGAGAGCCCGGCCGACCAGGCGGGGATGCCGCCGAACGCCAACACCGCCAATGCCGCGACCACACTGATCGCCGGTACGAAGACGAGGGCGGCCCCCGTGAGGTGCACGACCTTCCCCGGCGCGTCCTCGGTCACCAGACCGTACGCGAGCCCGGTCGCCGCCCCGGTCAGCGTCTGCAGGACCACGATGCCGACGGTGACCAGGCCGACCTGCGCCAGCATCCACCGCGGACGCGAGACCGCTGTCGCGAGAACGGGTTCGAGTCGCCCGGCCGACTCCTCACCGCGCATCCGCAGCAATGCCTGCACGGCGTAGCCTGCGACCGCGATCGCCATCATGCCGAAGATGGCGGCGAAGTAGGCGTCGACCATGTTCGTCGTGCCGCCGCCGAGCTGTTCCATCATGTCGGCCACCTGCTCGCCCTCGCCGAGGAAGTCGTCGATCTGGTCTGCGATCGCGCCGTACACCACGGCGAGGACGGCGATTCCGAATGCCCACCAGAACAGGATCGTCCGTTGTATCCGCCACGCCGATCCGACCGCCGTCGGCAGCGACGGGGAGGCGCGGGCGGGGCCCGGTCGGGTCGGCACGAGCCCCGAGCCGATATCGCGGTGCTCCGTGAGAGCGAAGGCGACCGAGCCGACCGCGAGTGCGAACACCGCGGGCAGCGCCAGAACCCACCAGGCGTTGTCGTCGTACGGACGGACCTGCTCGGCCCAGCCGATCGGCGACACCCACGTCGGCCAGCCGCTCACCACCTGCGTGCCGTTGTTCGTCACCGTGCCCGTCATGTCTCCCACCGCACGCAACAGGAATGCCACGCCCAGGGCGGCCCCGGCCAGTCCGTTGGCGGTGCGGGCACTGTCCGTCACCTGCGCCGTCACCGCGGCGATCGCCGCGAACGCGATACCGGCACCGGCGACGGCCGCGCCGAGCGCCACCGACCCGTCCAGTGGCAGACCCGCCGCCACCAGCACGACGACGTTGAGCAGTCCGAGAGCGAAGTTCGCACCGACCGCCACCGCCAGGGCAGCGGTGAGCAGTGCCTTCCGGCCCACCACGGCGGCCTCGACGAGTTCGGCGCGGCCGGTCTCCTCGTTCTGGCGGGTGTGCCGCACGACCAGCAGGGTGGTCATCAGGCCGGCGGCCAGCGACAGAGGCATGACGATCTGACAGGCGAGCACGGCGCCGGCGCTGTACCCCGACACGAGACCGTTGGTGGCCAGCGCGACCGGCGACGCCGCAGTGGCCATCGCGAAACTGCGCAGGTCGGGCTCCGTGGGATACAGGCCGAGCACGCTCGACGCCGAGAACGCCTGCAGCGCTGCGAGAGCGAGCAGCCACACCGGCAACTGGATGCGGTCGCGGCGCAGGGCGAGCCGCACGAGCCGGGCGGTTCCTGCACACTGGCCGCGGCCCGCCGGCGCCGGCGCCGTCACCGTGCTCACGGCGTCCGCGTCCCCGACTCGGCCCGCCGATGGTTCTCGCCCTCTCTGGCCAGTTCGTCCCCGTAGTGCCGGAGGAACAACTCTTCCAGCGTCGGTGGTGTCGACGTCAGCGACGTGATCCCGAACGTCAGCAGGTGGCGCAGCACCCCGTCGATCGCGCTGGTGTCCACCTCGCACCGGGTGTGCAGGCCGTCGACTCGCACGTCGTACACCCCGTCGACGGCCTCGAGCCCGGTCACCGGCCGCTGCGTGTCGGCGGTGATCGACGTGCGCGTGAGGTGACGCAGTTCCGCGAGGGTGCCGGTCTCCACGGTTCGGCCCTCGCGGATGATGCTCACCCGATCGCACAGCGCCTCGACCTCCGCGAGGATGTGACTCGACAGCAGGACCGTCTTCCCCGCGTCGGACATTTCCTCGACGCAGTCCTGGAACACCGACTCCATCAACGGATCCAGCCCCGACGTGGGTTCGTCGAGCACGTACAGTTCGACGTCCGATGCGAACGCGGCCACCAGCGCGACCTTCTGCCGGTTGCCCTTCGAGTACGTGCGCGCCTTCTTCGTCGGATCGAGTTCGAATCGCTCGAGGAGTTCCGCGCGCCGCGGCTCGTCCAGCCCGCCGCGCAACCCCGCGAGGAGGTCGATCGCCTCTCCGCCGGTGAGGTTGGGCCACAGGTTCACGTCACCGGGAACGTAGGCGAGCCGCCGGTGCAACGACACGGAGTCGCGCCACGGGTCGCCGCCCAGGAGAGTGGCAATGCCCGAGTCCGCGCGCAACAGGCCGAGCAGCACCCGGATGGTTGTCGACTTGCCGGACCCGTTGGGGCCGAGAAATCCGTGCACCTCCCCCGTCCCCACCTCGAGGTCGAGGCCGTCGAGTGCGCGGGTCGGCCCGAACGTCTTGACGAGATTCTCCACCGAGATCGCAGCCATGATGGGGACGCTACGCCGGTTCGCGGGTGGTCACGACGGGTTCCGCTGCCACCGCCGCGACGGGGCCGGATCAGATCAGACCGAGTTTGCCCGCCTCGTACACGGCCTCCGCACGGCGGCCGACGTCGAGTTTGCGCATGATGTTGCTGACGTGAAATTTCACCGTCGTAGCCGAGATGAACAGCCGCTCGCCGATTTTCGCATTCGACAGACCCTTGGCGAGGAGCTGCAGGACCTCGAGTTCACGCTCGGTGAGCCCGTCCCGCGGCGTCGTCTGCCCGTTGAGCGAGCGGATCACCGCCGACGCGCTGCGTGAATCGAATGCGCTCTCGCCGCGGGACACCGCGCGGATGGCGCGTACCAGTTCGGTGGTGTCGACGTCCTTGACCACGTATCCGCGGGCGCCGGCGTGGATGGCGCGGACGACGAGTTGCTCGTCGAGGAACGTCGTGAGCACGAGCAGCCCCATCGTGCCGTCCGCGGCGGACAGCTGGGCGCACAGTGCCAGACCCTCGTAATCGGAGGCCGCCGACAGCTTCAGGTCCATCAGCACGACGTCCGGCGCGACGTCTCCGACGACGGCCAGCGCCTCCTGCATGGAGGACGCCTCCCCGACGACCTCGAGATCCGGCTCACGTTCGAGGACCGATCGCAGTCCCTGACGGAGAATCGCGTGGTCGTCGACGAGCACGAGCTTCACCACCGAGGTGGGGCGAGCGGACCCGGTCTGGTCACGCACCGCGGTTCGTATGGTCATCGGTCCACCTCACTGTCGGAATGTAACGGGATCCGGGCAGCAACCCGGACTCCGCCGATCCTGGCCCGCGCCACTTCGAGGGTGCCGCCCAATTCGGCTGCCCGGGCCTGCATGTTCGCCAACCCGCGGTGGTGCCCGTCGAGGTCGTTGTTCGCCGCCATCCGCAGCATCAGTCGCATCCGCTTGGGGTCTCCGTCTCCGTCGTCGGCGACGGAGAGCAGCACCGAATCGGCCGAATACGTGAGTCGGAGGACGGCGCGCGTCGCGTGGGCGTGGACGGCCGCGTTGAACAGCGCCTCCCCGGCGATCCTCAGCAGCGCGTGTTCCCGGTCGCTGGACAGCTCGGCGGGGGTGCCGCCGACGCGTACGGTGACCGCGAGCTCGTCAGGCATGTGCACGACCCCGAGTTGTTCGAGCATCTCGGGCAGGGACGTCCGGTCGGAGCCCCCGGAATGGTTGAGCGCGTAGATGGCCGAGCGCAACTGCTCCACGGCGCGGCGCGTCAACTCCTTGGCAAGGTCGAGCCTCTCGCTGCGCTCGTCATCCGGGACGCCGCTCCGGCACACCTCGATCTGCATGCCCGCCGACAGCACCGCCTGCGTGACACTGTCGTGGAGTTCGCGGGCAATCCGGTGCCGTTCCTCGTCGAGCACCTGGTGCCGGTGCGCCGCCCCAAGTTGACGCTGGGTGGATTCGAGTTCGGCGTTGCGCACCGCGAGATCGGAGGCGTTACGACGCGCCTCCGAGTACGCGTGCTCGGCCCGCTCGAGCAGCAGCTGGCCCCGCTGGTAGAGCGCCGAATTCTGCAGGGCGACGGCTGTCTGACTCGCGAGGATGCTGAGGACCGCGCCGTCGGTGGTGTCGAGTGTGCGGTGCTCGGCCGTCCAGGCCGCGAACGCTCCCACGACGCCACCCTCGAGGACGATCGGCACGAAAGCGTGGTGCGCGTCGATGACGGGGGCGCCTCCGGTGCGCGCGGACCGAATGTCGGCCAGACACGTCACGACCTCGTCCGGCAGCGGCGGGCCCTCGACGTTGTCGACGAGGAACGGCGTCGCGTCCGGCCCCAGGACCAGGCGGCGCGGGCCGGCGTCGGGCAGCATGCCGTCGGCGAGGGCGAACGCGATCCATCGCGCGTCCAGATGCGCCCGGGCCGCCTCGGCGACCGCGCAGATGAGGGTTTCGGGGCCCTCCACGGTGCGGACGAGGGCCCGCGAAATGAGTTCCAACGCGTGGACGACACGTTCGAGACGTTCTGCGGCGCCGCGATATTGGGGGTAGAACGTCGGCTTGCCGGACCGCAGTCCGGTGAGCGTCGACAGGTCCGGGGCGTTCATGCGCTCACAGCGCAGTCCGGAACAGCGCCACCATCTGCTCCTGGGTGGCCGTGCGCGGGTTGGTGGACATGCAGGCGTCGCGGAGCGCGAACTCGGCCAGCCGTGTCAGGTCGGCTTCGCGAACTCCCAGCTGCCCCAGACCTTTCGGCACTCCGACCTCGCGGGCGAGGCGTTCCACCCGGTCTGCGACCGCGAGAGCGGCCTCCTCGGGTGTTCCGCGACGCTCCTCGAGACCGAGCGCCGCGGCGATGGCGACGAACGGGGTGGCGTCGTCGGTGGCGTTGAATCGGATGACGTGCGGGAGCAGGATGCCGTTGATGACACCGTGCGGCAGGTCGAGCAGTCCCCCGACCTGATGGCTCATCGCATGCGCGGCACCGAGGATCGCATTGGTGAACGCGAGGCCGGCTTCGAGACTCGCCTGCGCCATGACGGCGCGCGACTCCATCTCCATCGGCTCCTCGATGGTGCGGACCAGGGTGTCGGTGACCAGCCCGACCGCGCGGAGCGCATGGTGGTCGGTGAGCGGGTTGTGCGCCAGCGACACGAACGCCTCGATGCCGTGAGTGAGGGCGTCCAGGCCGGTCGCGGCATTGAGCCAGTCCGGCATGGTGGTCAGCAACCGGGGATCGATCACGGTCACGTCCGGCACGAGCGCGCGGCCGATGATGGTGATCTTGGTGCCCCGCCGCGTGTCCGTGACGATGCAGAACTGCGACACGTCGGCGCCCGTCCCCGACGTGGACGGCACCATCACCAGCGGCGGGATCGGACTGGTCGCCTGGTCGACTCCCTCGTAGTCGAGGATGTTGCCCCCGTTCGCGGCGAGCACCGCGATGCCCTTCGTAGCGTCGATGACGGAGCCTCCGCCCAGGGCGACGAGGACATCGCACTCGCCCTCGCGGTACGCGTCGTGCCCGGCCGCGATCTCGTGGTCCTTGGGGTTGGGCGTCAACGCGCTCCACACGACGGGGGTGAGGCCCTGCTCGCGCAGCTGTTCCTGAAGTTCGGCCGCCCAGCCGGCGTCGATCAGACCCGGATCGGTGACGAGCATCGGCCTCGATCCGCCGAGGCGGAGTACCGCGTGCGCGGCCTCGACCATGGACCCGATACCGAACACGATCTCGGGTGCATGGAATTTCACCAGCCTGCCCGGGGCGGTGGTGCGGGTGGACGGATAGGACACGGACAAGTCGACACTCCTCCCGACACCTGCGTGCATGTGATCCAGATTACAAGACTCTGATCTAGACCCTACGGTCCGGGACGAGCCCCCACACCCGCCGAAGGACAGGTGCGGTACCTACCCGATCGGGTAGGTAGCAGGGATCTCACCGCAACGCGTGCCCCAGTTCGGCGGCGCGGGACATCAGCTGCGCGGCGTCCCGCGCGACGACGACACGGTCGCAGATGTCCGCGTACTTCGGCATCGCGCAGGACGCCTGGTTCCAGTACCGCTCGGGTTCCGGGGTGATCCACGCCAGCCGGTGCACCTTGCGACGCAGTTCGGCGAACTCGTCGACACCCGGGGGCAAGCCGTTGCACCGCCCGTCGCCGACGACGACCACCGAGGTCCGGGAGTTCACATCGGTGCCGAACTCGGTCAGCACGCCGGCGAACACCCGGCCGTAGTCGCTGCTCGCCTCCAGGTCGATGCGCGGGTCGGCGAGCACCGACGCGAGCGCGTCGTCGTCGGTCCCGGCGAGGAGGGTGTCCGTGACGTCGACGGGCCGGTCCACGAACGCCAGGACCTGGCAGCGGCTCGCTCGACGGTGCATGGCCTGCGCCAGCCGGAGGGTGAAGGCGGTGACGGGTCGTACCGACAGCGACACGTCCGCGAGGATCAGCACCCGCACCCGGTCCGGGCGGGGCGCCTTCACCATGAGGTGGAAGGGTATGCCCTCGGTCCGAAGGCTCGCGCGCACGGTCCGTCGCATGTCCAGCCGGCCCCGCGCGAGTTCGCGCGGCCGGGGGCGCGAAGGCCCGCGCATCCGCCGAAGCACCTCGTAGCACGCCTGATTCACTTCGGCGCGGGTCGTGGCCGCCACCGTGCCGCTCGTGGTCTCCGGTTCTTTTTCGGGTCCGGCGGTCAGGTCCCGGGCGTCCGCCAGCGCGCCCACGAAGGCCTCGACCGCCTCCGCCAGCCGGTTCAACTGGGCCGCGGTGAGTGGTTCGGCCCCATCGGAATCGGCGTAGACCGTGCTCGGGTCGTAGGAGTCGAGCCACGCGAGGATCGATTCCGGGTCGTCCCAGGACAACGATCCGACGACGGCACCGCTCGTCGACGACGCCAGGTCACCGACGGCGGCGCTCGCCGCCCGCTCGACCTCCACCGTGTAGGTGACACCGCGTCGTCCGGATTCGGCTTCCGAATCGACGGACAGATCCGCGTCGCTCGACGTCATGCTGACATCGTCGTCGTCCTTGTGGGGGTTGAAACCCTTCTGCGCCTCGGGGGTGTCGAAGTGGTCGCCCACTTCGGCTGCACGCTCGTTGTATTCGGCGTACCGCGCCGTCTCCGCGTTGTCCGCGACCTCCAGCGCGGTGGGCAGGCCCTCCGCGAACTCGGTCCGGGACGGTGCATGCGCGTCGTCGGGTGCCGCGACGGCGACCGATTCGAAGAACACGTCGAAGGCGCGGTCGAAACCCGCCTGCTCGTACGTGTACTTCGCGCACACCGCACGCAGCGACGCCCTCAGCGTGGGCAGGTCGCGGCCGCCGATCAAGCCGAACACCCGGCGGACCTCGATGACCTCGGCCGGGGACGCGGCGACACCGTAGCGGCGCAACAGCTTTCCGAAGGACGCCGCGAGCACGTCGGGGAGTTGCGCGGGCAGGGACGGGGAGGGGTCGGGCTGCGGGCGGAGCATCGTCAGCGCCTGCCCTGCCGACCCGCGCCGATGCCGCCGCGGTCGCGACCACCGTGCCCGCGGAACACCGCGGTGGTGGTGTTGGCCGGCCGCGATGCGACCGTCACCCGCTCCACAGGCCCGGCCGGAGCGGTTTCGCCGTCGTCCGCCGGGAACGGCTGTTCGCCGGAGAGCCGGGTGCGGACCAGTTCGACGTCGCTGGTGTATTTGAGCAGGGCGGTCAGCAGAATGTCGCGGACCGCGGCCTGCGAACTCACGGCCACCCCCGTCGACTTCAGGACCACCGCCGCACGGGCCGCGTCGATGACCTCCGCGATGGACGGACTCTTGCGGAGCGGCAACTGCCGCAACGTGCGAGCCAGATCCACCACGTCCGCCGCGACGGCCTCCTCGACCTCGGGGGCCTTGGCCGTCACGATGTCGCGCTCACGCTGTGGTGTCGGGTAGCCGAGGTGGTAGTGCAGGCAACGACGCTTGAGTGCGGGTGACAGTTCGCGAGTGTCGTTGGACGTCAGGATCACCCACGGCGCCGACCGCGCGGTGAACGTCCCCACTTCGGGGATGGTGACCTGCCCCTCCGCGAGAACTTCGAGGAGCAACGCCTCCATCGACTCCTCGGTGCGGTCCACCTCGTCGACGAGCAGCACCACCGGTTCCGGCGACAGGATTGCCTCGAGCAGCGGACGGACCGACAGGAACTTCTCGGAGTACAACCCGAAATCCTGCGCGGCCAGGAACTGCGACGCCTCGGCGACGTCGTCGAACGCGGCCATCTTCTCGCCGATGCGGTCGCGCAACATCTGCACGTGCAGAAGCTGTTTCGCGTAGTCCCACTCGTACAGGGCCCGGTTGTCGTCGAGACCTTCGTAGCACTGCAGCCGAACGAGCTTCCGCCCCGAGGCCTCGGCCAGCGACTTCGCCAGCTCCGTCTTGCCGACACCGGCAGGCCCCTCCAGCAACAGCGGACGTTCGAGGGCGGTCGCCAGGTGGACGACCACCGCGAACTCGTCGTCGGCGATGTAGTCGACCTCGCGCAACGCTTCCTTCAGTTCCGCGCCGTCGGCGAAGCGGATGTCCACCGGTTCGGGGGCTGTGTGCGGTGCAGTCATGATCGGGGCGTCCGTCCTTCGTCAGCGGTGTGGTGGTGGGAACGCATCCGGGGCGGGGCCGGGCTGGGGTGTGGCTCCCGCCCCGGACGCGAGTTTCGGTGGGTCGGTCAGTACGCGCTGTTGATCGCGTGATCGACCACAGGGAGCATCGACTCGACCGTCACCTCGCGCGGGTTGCCCGGTGTGCACCAGTCGCCCTGGATGTGCTCGGAGATGGCCCGCACGGTCTTCTCGTCGCCCCGGATGGTGTCACCGCGACCCTCGTACTTCTTGGTGTTCATCTGGTTCTTGTCGTACGAGTCGGTGCGCACCTGACCGAAGTTGTCCGGAATGCCGACGTCCTTCGCCAGGCGGATGGCCGCCTCGACCGCCGCGTCCGCGGCCTGCACCGTGGTGAGGTTGCGGGTGTCGACCCCCAGCGCTCCGGCCAGCTGGGCGTAGCGCTCGTACCGCGACGGCAGGTTGTACTCCCAGACGCGGGGCAGGGCGATGGCGTTGTTCAGGCCGTGGTGGCTGTCGAAGAATGCGCTGACCGCGTGCGAGATGGAGTGCACGATGCCGAGGCCGCCGGAGTTGAATGCCTGGCCGGCGATGTACTGCGCGTTCATCATTCCCTCGCGGGCCTTCAGGTTGCGCGGCTCGAACACGGCCTCCCGCAGGTTCTTCGCGACCAGTTCCACCGAGTACAGCGCGTTGCCGAGCGACGGCGCGAAGTCGAGACGCGACACGTACGGCTCACTGCCGTGCGCGAGGACGTCGAATCCGCAGTACGCCGTGAAGTGCTGGGGGCAGGTGTAGTACAGCAGCGGGTCGTCGATGGCGAGGGTCACGATGGTCGCCTCGTCGAATCCCACCCACTTGTGCGGGTTGTTCATGTCCGACGTGTCGGTGATGACGTACGCCCACGACGTCTCCGAACCCGTACCGGCCGTGGTGGATACGGCGATATGGGGCGGGTTCTCCTTGTTGGTGGACTTCGCGAATCCCTCGAACTCGTTGATGTTTCGGCCGTCGTGCGCGACCACCACACGGGCGCCCTTGGCTGCGTCGTGGCTCGAGCCGCCGCCGACGGAGATGATCGAGTCGCACTTCTCCTTCTGGTAGAGCGCGGCTGCCTCCATGACGTTGTAGTCCTTGGGGTTGGACTCGACCTTGTCGTAGAGCACGACCTCGACGCCCTGGTACTCGATCTTGCCGACCAGTTCCTCGATGATGCCCGAGCCGCGCAGGCCCGTGGTCATGAGCAGGGTCCGCTTGAATCCGAGGTTCTTCGCCTCGACGCCGATGATGTCGTGGGCGCCCACTCCCATCAGTGCCCGCGGGAACGGGTGGAATTCCTTGATGGGGAAGTCCCAGATCTGGTTGAGCTCGATGGCCATGGCCGTCTCCTCGATTAGTCGATGTCGGATCTGAAGCGTTGTGGAAGGGGACGCAATTGATGTGATCGGCGTCTCACCTGGAACCCACTGTGACCTAGTTCGGGCCCCGGTTACAGGCCTGCGGGGCCGAACCGTCCGACCGCGGCGCACAAACTGCCCGAACGGGCAGGTACGGCCGGGCCGAGCCGGAGGGGGCGGCACTCGATAGGCTGTCCCCTTCATGCGGAGTCCACCCGCTAGGCAAAAACTAGAACCTGTTCTATATTTGGAGCAGGCAAGCGAGCGTTCCGGCGCTGCGGAGTACGGAAGGACTGCACACACGATGACGACTGTCGAGGTGCCGCACAGCTCACGATCGGTGGTGCTCACCGTGTCGGGCGTGGTCGAGGAAACCCCCGACTCCCTGTCACTGGTCTTCGACGTTCCGGCAGACCTCGCCGACAAGTTCGCCTACAAGCCGGGCCAGTTCCTCACCCTGCGCATCCCCAGCGACCGCACGGGATCGGTCGCCCGGTGCTACTCGCTGGCCAGCTCACCGTTCACCGACGACGCCCCCAAGGTGACCGTCAAGCGGACCGCCGAGGGCTACGGGTCCAACTGGCTCTGCGACAACGTCGCCGTCGGCGACACCCTCGAGGTCCTCCCCCCGTCGGGTGTGTTCACCCCCAAGTCACTGGACCACGACTTCCTGCTGTTCGCGGCAGGCAGCGGCATCACCCCGGTGATCTCGATCCTCAAGTCCGCGCTCACCGAGGGTTCCGGCAAGGTCGTGCTCTTCTACGCCAACCGCGACGAGAAGTCGGTCATCTTCGCCGAGGAACTCCGCACACTCGCGAGCCGGTACCCGTCACGGCTCGTGTCCATCCACTGGCTGGAGACGGTCCAGGGACTGCCGAGCGTCGATCAGCTCGCCTCCGCCGTCGCGCCCTACCTCGGGCACGAAGCGTTCATGTGCGGACCGGCGCCGTTCATGGACACCATCCACAAGGCCCTCGCCGACGCCGGGATGCCGCGCAGCCAGGTGCACGCCGAAGTGTTCAACTCGCTGGCCGGCGACCCGTTCCGTGACGCCGACGTCGTGGAGGTCACCGAGGACGAGGCCGCCGACGCCGCCACCGTGGAAGTCGAGCTCGACGGCGAGATCCACAACCTCAGCTGGCCCCGCAAACAGACCCTCGTCGACATCATGCTGGCCAAGGGAATCGACGTCCCCTACTCCTGCCAGGAGGGCGAGTGCGGGTCCTGTGCGTGCACCGTGCTCGAAGGCAAGGTCGAGATG
Source organism: Rhodococcus sp. G6(2025) (assembly GCF_058628105.1). Classification (NCBI taxonomy): domain Bacteria; kingdom Bacillati; phylum Actinomycetota; class Actinomycetes; order Mycobacteriales; family Nocardiaceae; genus Rhodococcus; species Rhodococcus sp. G6(2025). The sequence continues at coordinate 2,690,640 of NZ_CP179750.1, read as the reverse complement.
GAGAACAGCGAAATCCTCGACCCCGAGGACATCGAGAGCGGTTACATCCTGGGCTGCCAGGCCCGTCCGGTCACCGATCACCTCAAGATCGAATTCTGACTCCGCTCACCCGAGCCGGCCGAAGCCGACGACGGCGGAGTCGCTCGTCCAGTCCACTGTGTGGACGCGGATACGGCCGAACTCGTTGCCGCCGACCGTCGTAGCGGTGTCCCCGTCGACGGCGACGACGACGTTGGTGTGCTGGCCGACCCAGCTGCTGTTGTCGTAGAGCACCACGTCCCCGACGGTCGGGCGATATCCGCCACCGACCTCCTCGAACCGCGACTGCGATTCGTAGTACTCCTGCAACGTGTAGACCCCGGGAATCCGCCAGTGCCCGGAATTCGGATTCGACAGTGGCCGGCCGGCTTCCCGCATGATCCAGCTGACGAAGTCCGCGCACCAGGGCTCTTCGACCCCTTCGGAGTAGAACGTGCCCGGCCGCTGCCTGTCGTGTTCGGCCTCGAGCAACCCGACGATCCGTGCCTGCTGCGGCGACAACGCGGTCGTGTCGACGGCCGGGAATTCCGCGGTGTCCCAGGGCAGGTAGCGGTCCGGCGCCAGCCACAACACGCCTCCCGCGACGACGACCATCGCAGCGACGACGGCGCCGAGAATCACCCCGGCACGTCGGCGGCGGCGAGTGGGCGCGGGAGCAGTCATGCCACCGAATGTAGCGGGTATCCCGTCACCGCATCGCGCGGTAGCCCGCGCGCTCCTCGGCGGTCAGATGCTCGCACGCGTACGTCAGCGCGGTGCGGCCCATCGCCGCGGCGTGTCGGTCGAGGAAACCGGTGAGCAGGTCGCGGTCGACCCGCTTACCGACCTCGCGCAGCATCCAGCCCGTCGCCTTCTGCGTGAGGTCGCGGCGATCACCGAGAACACGCTCTGCGACCTCCAGCGTCGTGGAGGCGTCACCCCGGCGGATGAAACCGAACGTACTGAGCAGCGCCACGCGGCGCCGCCAGAGGTCGTCGTCCGCGGCCAGCGCGAACACCGGGTCCCGCGGCCGGTCGTACAGCCACGCGCCCAGGATCCGGTCGGCGGACGAATCCACCAGATCCCAGTTGTTCACCCGCCCCCGCAGCACCAGGTCGAGGTAGAAGGACGCGATCTTCTCGCGCAGGGCGTCGTCGCCTGCCTTCGCCGCCCGGTCGAACTGCGTCGCGAGCACCAGCAGCCCCGCCAGTCGATGCTCGTGCACCGGACTGTCGAGGAGCACCGTCACCTCCGGAAGGTCCAGATCGGCGTGAGCACGAACCACGCTGCGCGTCCCGGGAACCCGCACACCGATGAAGACGTCGCCCTCCCCGTATCCCCCCGGACCGGTCTTGAAGAACCGTGCCAGATTGACGGCGTCGGCCTCGTCCGACAACTCGTCGAGTGCGCGCTTCACGTCGTCCGCGGTGGAAGTCACGAAGGCACTGTCCCACAGGTGACCGACAGTCGCCGCGACAGTGCGGGCGAAGATCACGAAACATACCCTGACCTGCAGTTTGCGTTATCCGACTGCAATGATCCAGGTATTGATCGGTCGGTCAATCAGGCGTGTACTCGAGGTGGACACAATCCATTTTCGAGGAGGCTGGACATGAGATCGTGGAGTCGTATGCAAGATGTGGTGGCGATCGTGATCGGAGCCTTCGCGGCGCTCTCGCCGTTGTGGCTCGACACCAACAACGCCGCGATGTGGTCACTCATCGTGCTCGGTGTACTCGTGGCCCTCTCCGGTCTCGTCCATATGAGCCGTCCGGAGATGACTCTGGCCGAGTACGCGATGGCCGTCTTCGGAGTGCTGTTGTTCCTCTCCCCGTGGGTGATGAACTTCGACGCATTCACGGGCGCGTCATGGACCGCATGGGTCGTCGGTGTCCTGGCAGTCGTCGTGGCTGTCACCGGGTTGCCGATGATGAGTTCCCGGATGCACGGACACGGAGGGCTGGCGACACATCACTGATCCGTCGACCACAGCACCGAGAACATCGATTGGGGCGGGGCACAGGCTTACGGCCTGTGCCCCGCCGTTCACGTCCGGAAAGGCCCATGCCAACACCCCATCTCGGTAAGCCCGGTGGCCCCCAACCGCGGAAAGGCCGGCGGCGGCGCAGCGCGAAGATCGACGGCGACGCCCGGGAACTGATTCTCGACGCTGCCGAATCCCTCATCGCCGTACACGGATTCGATGCCACGTCCACCGCATCGATCGCCGCTGCCGCGCACGTCCCGAAAGGATTGGTGTTCTACTACTTCCCCTCCAAGACCGACATCCTTCTGGCGCTGCTGTCCGAAAGGCTGCCGACCGAACCCTTCGGCGACGTGGGCCCCCTGGTGACCCCGGGTGACCCCGCCGCCAGCCTCGTCAACCTCGACAACGCGCTGAATCTGCGCGACCACCACTCATCGGTGATGCGCGTGATCATCTGGCGCGAGGCCGAGACCCACCCGGACGTCCGTGCGCACCTGCGACGGTTCCGCGACTACCTCAGCGACATCACCGAGCGTCTCCTGCAGGCCAGTTCGCCCTACCCCGTGCAACCCGGAACTCTCCGGGCCTGCGCGACGGCGTGGGTGGCCGCGATGTTCTCCGTGGCCGGCAACGACCGCCTCCACGACCTCGACGACCTGCCGCGACGGCACGGCGAGGAACTCGGCAACGTCGCACGCGTCGTGGCGGCCGGGATGGTTCAGCTCGGCTGAGAACGCCCCGCCGCCAACAGCTGACCGGCGGGGAACGCCTCGGCGCTCGCGGGCAGCCGCCCGGGCCTGCCGCTGAGGAAGACCTCGACGGTGCCCTCCCCCGCGCTCGGGCGGTTCAACGCATCGATGCGACGGAGAGTCTGCGTCGCCACCGCCTCGGCGCTGTCGAACAACCGCACCCCGGCGGGGAGCTGCGCCGCGATCTCGTCGGCCATCAACGGATAGTGGGTGCAGCCCAGCACCACCCCGCCCACATCGTCGGGTGTGCGCTCCACGGCCGAGGCGATGGCAGCGAAGGCCGCGTCCCGCTCGCCGCGGTCGATCGCCTCGGCGAGGCCGTGGCACGCGACACCCACGACGGAACTGCCGTTCCCGAACTTCGCGATCAGATCCGCCTGATACCGGCTCGCCGTCGTTGCCGCGGTCGCCCAGACGGCCACCGACTCACACGCGGCAGCCGCCGGTTTGATCGCCGGAACCGTGCCGACGACAGGAACTGCCGGTCCGACGAACTCCCGGACGTGGTCGAGCGCGGTGACGCTCGCCGTGTTGCACGGCAGCACGATCACCTCGGCTCCGCGGTCGAGGCAGCGCTGCGCGGTCGCGAGAACGCGGTCGATCACCCACTGCTCCGGCTTGGGACCCCATGGAGCCCCGTCCGGATCCAGAGCGAGGATCAGATCCAGGTCGGGTCGCAACTTGCGCAGCCACGCCGACGTCGGCAGCATGCCGAGACCCGAGTCGATGAGCGCAACAATCACCCGGAGAATCTATCGCGCCCCCGCCCGGCCGCCTACGCCGACGCGGCCTCGAGGACCTCGCCGATCGGAGTTCCCGCCGCGATCTTGCCCCGCATCTTCATGACGCCCCCCGCCATTCCACCGCCGACGACACCGGCCAGGATGCCGTCCCGCTCGTAGTAGGCGAGGAACTTGCGGCCGTCGTCCTTGATCACGTGCACCTCGTCGGTGGCCGCCACCGTGCCCAGTGCCTGGATCTTGATGTCGTACTGGTCGCTCCAGAAGTACGGCACCTGAGCGGCGGCGTTCTCGTCGCCGGTCCCGGTCAACGCCCCGGCGAGGATCTTGGCCTGCTCACCGGCATTGCTCCAGTGCTCGACGCGTTTGCGACCGCCCACCCGCAGCTGCCACGCGGCCACGTCGCCGACCGCCCACACGTGCGGGACCGCCGTGCGTCCGACGCCGTCGCACACCACACCGTTGTCCAGTTCGACGCCGGAGCCGTCGAGCCACGCGGTGACCGGCACCGAGCCGACACCGATCGCCACGACGTCGACCTCCACCTCGGTTCCGTCGCCGAGGACGGCTCCGGTGACCCGGTCGGTGCCCACCAGCGACGTGAGCCCGACACCGGCCCGCAGGTCGACCCCCTCGCCGGTGTGCAGCCGGGCGACGAGTCCGCCGATCTTCTCGCCGAGCACGGACGCGAGCGGCGTCGGCTGCGGCTCCACCAGCACCACGTCGAGACCACCGGCCCGCATGCTCGCCGCCAGCTCGCAGCCGATGAACCCCGCCCCGACGATCAGGGCGCGCTTGCCCTCGGCGAGGTCCGCGCGCAACGCCAGGCTCTCGTCGATGGATCGGAGAACGTGGACGCCCGCGAGGTCCGGGAGACCCGGTATCCGCCGCGGCACGAGGCCGGTGGCGATCACCAGTTCGTCGTAGCCGAGTTCGCTGCCGTCGGCGAGTCTCAGGATGCGGGATCCGGTGTCCACCGCGACCGCCTCGACACCCAGACGCAACTGGATGTTCTTCTCGTCGAAGAACTCACGCGGCTTGAGCGTGGTGTCGCTCGTCTCCCCGCGCATCACTTCCTTCGACAGCGGTGGACGGTCGTAGGGAAGGTGCGGTTCACCGCCGAGAAGAACCAGGTCACCCACGTATCCGGCCCGCCGGAGCTCCTCGGCGGTGCGCAGACCTGCCAGGCCCGCTCCCACGATCACAATTCTCTGCACTGTTCCCGTACCCGCCCAATCTGCCCCTGCGACGAACATGACCGCCATCACATCTCTGGCACAAGTCATATCAAACGCGCTCCGCGCCCGTGAGTACTTGTCAACCGCGGGCGGTTGACAAGTACTCACGGGTCAGAGGTCGGCGATGGCCTCGAGGGGCCGGGTGCGGGCGGCGCGGCTCGCCGGCCACAGCGCTGCGAGCACACCGACCACACCGGATCCGAGGAGCATCGCGATCACCTGTCCCCACGGCACCGTCACCTGGTCGAGACCCTGGTCCTTCAGGGTGCTCACGAAGCCCCACCCGAATGCGATGCCGAGCAGCACGCCGACGGCCGCACCGAACACCGCGATGAGCATCGACTCCAGGTAGATCGTGCGACGCATCTGCGACCGCTGCATTCCGACCGCGCGGAGCATGCCGATCTCCCGCCTGCGCTCGACCACCGACAGCGCGAGCGTGTTGATGATGCCGAGGATCGCGATCACGACGGCGAGTGCGAGGAGTCCGTAGAGGATCGCGAGAAGAGTGTCGATCTGCTGCCCCTGGGTTCCCTTGAACTGTTCCCGGTCCTGCACCTGAACCACGACGAACTGTTTGGTCGCGGATTCGAGGTCGGCGCGCAGCTGCGTCAGATCCGCACCCGGTTTCGCGTCGATGAGGACAGCCAGATCGGGAATCGTCGCGGCGGGCATCACCTGGCGGTACACGTCGTCCGAGACGAGCCAGTCGCCGACCAGCTGGTTGTCCTCGAAGACGCCTGTCACCTCGGCGTCGACGACCTTCCCGTCGGCGCTCGTCATCGGGACGGTCGTCCCCAGCGTCCAGCCCTTCTGCGCGGCCGTCGTCTGGGACACGACGAGGTGGTTGCCCGTCAGATCGGCGCCGCCCTCGACGAGCTTATAGTCGAGGACGCCCTCGAGCGGGCCGTCCAGCGACGCGCCCTGCTCCTGCTCGTCGTCGACCTTCACGGACACCGGATGCAGGGCGGCGGCACTCTGGACGTCGTCGAGGTTGCGCACGGCCCTCGCCGCGCCGCTGGGCACACCGATCTGGTTGGGTCCGGTGAGTACGTAGTCGGCGGACACCCCCGAGTCGACGAGCTGGTTGACGCTGGCCTTCGCGGACGCGCCGAACACGCCGATGACGGACACGAGCATCAGACCCAGTGTCAGCGCGAACGCGGTGGCGGCCGTGCGGCGCGGATTCCGCACGGCGTTGGTGCGGGCCAGGCGCCCGACCGGGCCGAACGGCTTGGCCAGCACCGCTCCGAGGGCCCCGACGATCGGGCGGGACAACGCCGGGGCGGCGAACAGCACGGCGAGGATCAGACCGAGCGCTCCGGCACCGACGACGGCGGCCGCGCCACCACCCGTGCCCCGCGAACCGATCACGAGTCCCACGACACCGAGGACACCGAGGACGGCACCGGCGATGGTGCGCGCGTGCAGTGAGTCACCGGTGGACGCGAATTCCTCCCGCATCGCCGCGACCGGCGGCACCTTGGACGCGCGCCGGGCGGGTGCGTACGCGCTGACGGTCGTCACGAGCACCCCGACCACGAGGGCGATGAGAATCGTGCGCGGCCCCACCTGCAGGGGACCTTCGGGCAGACCGACGTCGAACGCGTTCAGCAGTGCCCGCAGACCGTAGGCCAGGCCGACGCCGGCGGCGATCCCGATCGCGCTGCCGGTCACGCCGACCACGAGGGCCTCGAAGACCACGGAACGACCCACCTGCTTGCGGCTGGCGCCGATCGCGCGGAGCAGCGCCAGTTCGCGCAGACGCTGGGCCACGATCATCGAGAACGTGTTGTAGATGATGAACGTGCCGACGAGCAGGGCGATCGCACCGAATGCGAGGAGGAAGTAGTTGATGAAGCTCAGCGCCTCGGTCACCTGCGCCTTGGTCTCCTCGCGCACCTCGTCGCCGGTCTGGACCTTCGCGTCGGGAAGGGCCGCGGCGATCTCGTCGCGCAGTTCGGTCTGGGACACGCCCGTCCCGGCGACGTCGATGTACTCGACGTGTTTGCCGTCGGTGAACAGTTCGCGGGCCTGCGAGTCGACGAACGTCGCGCCGATGAATCCACCGGTCTCGTTGCCGGTGTCGTAGATGCCGGAGACGGTGACGTCGACCATGCCGCGAGCGGGCACGAGAACCTTGGTGGTGTCGCCGACCGCCAGTTGCGCGCGTTCGGCGGCGCTGGCGTTGACGGCCATCTGGCCGACCTGAGCCGGCGGGCCGCCCTGCACGTACTCGTCGGGCTCACCGAGCGCCTGGCCCGGCGGCAGGTACGACTCGCCGATGCTCGGCGCACCACCCGTCTGGACGGCGGCGCCGTCGGAGTCGATGAGGACGATCTGCCCGCTGACGGCAGGTGCCACCGCGCGCACTCCGTCCAGCGCGGTGAGGGTGTCGAGGTCGGCGAGGGGCACTCCGCTGGAGTTGCGCTCCTCGCTCGACACCCGGACGTCGACCCCTTGCGCGGTGTTCTCGAAGATCGAGTCGAACGTCTTCTGGAGTGTGTCGGTGAAGACGAAGGAGCCGGCGACGAACGCGGTTCCGAGCACCACGGACAGCACCGTCAGCGCCAGCCGGACCTTGTGTGCCGCCAGGTTGCGCAGCGACACCTTGCGCATCGGGGCGCTGGATGTGGACGCCATGCGGTCAGACCGCCGCGTCGGACGCGAGGGCGTGAGCGGGCTCGTCGAGTCGCTTCATGGTGTCGAGGACCGAATCGGCCGTCGGGTCACGCAGTTCGTCGACGATCTTGCCGTCGGCGAGGAAGACCACCCGGTCGGCGTAGGCCGCCGCCCGGGGATCGTGCGTGACGATGACGACGGTCTGGTGGAACTCGTCCACCGCGGCCCGCAGGATCGACAGCACCTCACCAGAGGACTTGGAGTCGAGGTTGCCGGTGGGCTCGTCGCCGAAGATGATCTCCGGCTGCCCGGCCAACGCGCGCGCGCACGCGACGCGCTGCTGCTGACCACCGGACAACTCGCCCGGGCGGTGCTCGAGACGGTCCTGCAGTCCGAGCTTGGTGAGCACGTTCTCGAGCCATGCGGCGTCCGGCTTGCGGCCCGCGATGTCCAGCGGAAGGGTGATGTTCTCCAGTGCCGTCAGCGTCGGCACCAGGTTGAATGCCTGGAACACGAAGCCGATCCGGTCGCGTCGCAGCTGCGTCATCTGCTTGTCCGTCAGCGTCGTCAACTCGGTGTCGCCGATGAGGACCGAACCCGAACTGGCCGCGTCGAGACCGGCCAGGCAGTGCATCAGCGTCGACTTACCGGAACCGGACGGTCCCATGATCGCGGTGAACTCACCACGGGCGAACTCCGCGGATACCGCGCTGAGCGCGTGGACCTGGGTGTCGCCGGTGCCGTACGTCTTGGACAGCTCGACAGCACGGGCAGCGACAGCGGGGGCATGCGTGCTCATGATCGCCTTTCGTATTCCTCTTGTGGCGGTCCGGCCCCGTGGTGACGGGCCGGGACGGTGCACGCGCGGCGCACTCCTCCATCTTGTCGACACCCGCTGCGGCCCGCCATCAGGGACCACCCTGATCTTCGGTCGCCGCGGCCGTGATCTCGGACACGGAGACCCCCGCGGAAACGCCCACAACGGAAGTACCGACCTGGGAGAATTCCGGTATCGCCGGTGCGAAGGAGAGCCTCATGGCCATCGAATCCCCCAAACCTCGGGCCGGATCGCGGTTCCTCGACGCGTTCCTGCAATCACCGTTCGCCGGCCTGGCGCCGTGGATCGTGATGTCGCTGCTGTCCGGCCCCGGGCGGTTCGAGGAATCGGTCGCCACCGCACTCGGGTTGTCGATCCTGTTCCTGTTCCTCAGCCACCGCCGCGGCGGAACCCTCAAACCCCTCGAAGTGTTCGACATCCTCTACTTCGGGTGCCTCGCCGCGATCGGACTGTTCGCGTCCGACGACCTGATCACCTGGCTGGAGAAGTGGTCGGGCGAGATGTCGAGCCTGGCGCTGGTCGCGTTCGCGTTCGGCTCGCTGCTACTGCGCAATCCGTTCACCCTGCCGTACGCGAAAGAGACCACACCCGAGGAGTATTGGAACTCGCCGCTGTTCCTCAAGGTCAACCAGCTCATCACGCTGGTGTGGGGGCTGTCCTTCACGGTGTCGGCGGCGGCCGGACTGTATGGCGACCTCGTCCTCGACCAGCCGGACAATTTCTGGACGGGCTGGATCATCCCGATCGGGGCGTTGCTGTTCGCGCTGTCCTTCACCGAGTGGTATCCGGACGTGGCGAGCGCGCAGGCGCCGCGGGAGCCCGGGGAACCGGAAGAGGTGGCACCACCCCTCGTCAAACTGTTCGACTTCCTGCCGCCGTTCGTGATCGGCGTGGGGATCGCGATGCTCGTCACCGACAACGACCCCGACTGGCTGGGCATCACCCTGATCGTGGTCGGCGCCCTCGGCACCGCCGCGCTGCGACGCGCGGACGCACAGAGCCGAAGCAGTTCGGCCGCGTGAGGCAAAACGTCACTGATCGGATCACCGGCTACTAGCCTGATGTGACTGACGTCACAGACGAGAGGTGGGCGCATGTCGGACGCCGACAACGAGATCATCTTCGACCGCCTCGCGCACTGGGCGCAGGTCCGACCGGACGACGTCGCCGTGCAGTTCCAGGGCACCGAATACACGTGGTCCGGTTGGCACGACCGGATCCTGCACATCGCGGGAGCCTTGGCGGAGGGCGGAATCCGGGCCGGTGACACGGTCGCGTTCGTCGACAAGAACCATCTGTCCTGCCTCGAGGTCACCTACGCCGCGTCGCTCCTCGGCGCGGCCGCCGCGGTTCCGAACTGGCGGCTGGCCGGCGAGGAACTCGACTACGTGATCAACGATTCCGGGGCGCGGATCCTGTTCGTGGGCAACGAGTTCCTCCAACAGGTCATGGCACTGCGCGACCGGTTGACCGGCATCGAGCAGATCATCACCGTCGGCGGGGAGCACGACGAGTTCGAGCCGTGGCTGGCCGAGGCGTCGGTGCTGTCGTCGAGGCCGGAGGTGGGAGCGGATGCCACCGCGCTGATCCTGTACAGCTCGGGAACCACCGGCAGGCCGAAGGGCGTTCAGCTGACCCACCGCAATCTGATCGCCCACAGCGCCGCGGTGCTCGAGATCCTGCCCGCGCGGCACGACGACTGCCTGCTCGTCGCCATGCCGCTGTTCCACGTCGGCGGAAGTTGTTACGCGATCATGGGCGTGCACGCCGGCGCCCGGTGCCACTTCACCCGGGAGGCCGACGCCCCGTCCCTGTTCGGCGCGCTCGCTGCGGGTGCAAACATCGCGTTCCTGGTGCCGCCCGTGATCGCCGGAGTGCTCGCCGCAGGCGAGCAGGCCGTGGCCGCGTTCGGTGCGCTGCATCGCATCACGTACGGCGCGGCGCCGATGCCGCTGCCGTTGCTGCGCAGCGCGCTCGCCGCCTGGCCGGAGGCGGAGTTCGTCCAGGTCTACGGAATGACCGAGTGCGCGGGTGTCGTCACCGCTCTGCTGCCCGAGGTGCATCGCGATGCGGCACAGGAGGCGAGGATGGCGTCGGCAGGACAGCCCATTCCCGGTGTGGAGATGCGCATCGTGGACCCGGCCACCGCCGAGGACGTCGCCTCCGGCGAGACCGGGGAACTGTGGTGGCGTTCGGAACAACGCACGCCGGGCTATCTCGGCAAGCCCGAGGCGACCGCGGAGGCGATCACCGCCGACGGGTGGTTGCGCAGCGGCGACATGGGGCGGGCGGACGCCGACGGTTTCGTGTTCATCGAGGACCGGCTGAAGGACATGATCATCACCGGTGGTGAGAACGTGTACTCCCCCGAGATCGAACGGGTGCTCGTCGAACACCCGGCGGTGGCGGAGGTGGCGGTGATCGGCGTGCCCGACGACCACTGGGGTGAGACGGTCAAGGCCGTCGTCGTGCCGGTGACCGGAACCAGTATCGAACCGGACGAGCTGATCCATTACACCCGCCAGCGTCTGGCGAAGTTCAAGTGCCCGACGACGGTCGACGTCGTCGACCTGCTCCCCCGCAACCCCACCGGCAAGATCCTCAAGCGGGAACTGCGCGCGCCGTACTGGAAGGACCGCACCCACAAGCTCGTGTGACCGCCGTCCATACTGGGACGGTGACCGTTCGATGCCCCTGCCTGCTCGGTGAACCGTACGACGAGTGCTGCGGGAGGTATCACCGCGGCGAGACCACGGCGCCCACGGCCGAGCGCCTCATGCGATCGCGGTTCAGCGCGTTCGCCGTCCTGGATGCCGACTACCTCCTCGTGACGTGGCATCCGAGCACCCGGCCCGGGACCCTGGACCTCGATCCGGAGCAACGCTGGACCCGCCTCGACATCCTGGGCACGAGCGGCGGTGGACTGCTCGACACCACCGGCACCGTAGAGTTCCGCGCGCACTACGTGCTGGACGGCCGCCGCGAATCGCTGCACGAGAACAGCCGATTCGTCCGTGAGAACGGCAATTGGCTGTATCTGGACGCGATCGCGACGCCACGCCAGGGGCTTCCCCTTCTCTGATCGGCCCCGGCTTACGATCGGATCATGATCAACCACCGGATCGGTCCCTTCGCCGCGTTCGCCGCCTGCGCCCTGGCCCTGACGCTCACCGGATGCTCGGAGTCGAACTCCCCCAGCAGTGTGGCGGCGACGTCACCGGCCGCGGCCGCCACCACCAGCAGCGCCCTCGAATCCGAGTCGGCGCCGATCCCGACCGATGCGTCGCCGAAATCGTCCGCGGCGTCCGGGTCAGCGAAGCTCACGGTCACCGACGTCCGCGTCGGCGAGCACGAGGGATTCGACCGTGTGGTGTACGAACTCGGCGGCAAGGGCACACCGGGCTGGCGGGTCGCGTATGTGGACGAGGCGGTGCAGGACGGAAGCGGCAAGACGATTCCGGTGTCGGGCAACGGCATCCTGCAGGTGCAGATCGACGGCTCGGCGTACCCGTTCGACAGTGATGTGGAGGGATACTCGGGCCCCAACCCGGTGCCCGGCGTTCCCGGCGGCACGGTGACGGAGGTCAACGGCGCGCTCGTGTTCGAAGGCGTCACGCAGTCGTTCATCGGCGTGACGCAACCGGGCCGGCCCTTCACGGTGTCGACGCTGTCCGACCCGACGCGGGTGGTCGTGGACGTCGCGAAGTAGCGCTTCCGCGCTCGCCGCTTGACCTCGAGTAACGTTGAGGTTCTACCGTCGTGTCATACCCCGGCTCTACCGTGGGGGGATAGCGACAGGAGGCCGCTGGCATGAGCATGGAAGTCACGGCGTGGAACGCGATGTACAACGCGATGCACGCCCAAGAGGATCGTCGACCCTTCTCCCGCACGACGCTGCGGCGGATAGCCCGGTTCGCTCTGCCCCACCGCCGCAGCCTCGGGTGGTATCTACTGCTCAGCGTCGTCACGGCCGCGCTGGCGGTGGCCACCCCGGTGCTGGCGGGCCGGGTCGTCAACGCCATAGTCGGCGGCGACGCGGTGTCCGTGATCGTGCGCCTCGCGGCGCTCATCGCGGTCATCGCCGTACTCGAATCCGCTCTCGCCCTGTGGACGCGGTGGCTGTCCGCGAGCATCGGCGAGAACCTGATCCTCGACCTGCGGACCGCCGTGTTCGACCACGTGCAGCGGATGCCGATCGCCTTCTTCACCCGCACTCGCACCGGCGCGCTGGTCAGCCGCCTCAACAACGACGTGATCGGTGCGCAGCGCGCGTTCAGCGACACGCTGTCGGGCGTGGTGTCCAACCTCGTCACGCTCGGCATCACGCTCATCGTGATGATCGGGATCTCCTGGCAGATCACGCTGTGCGCACTGCTGCTGTTGCCGATCTTCGTCCTGCCCGCCCGCAGGATGGGCGCGCGGCTGGCTCAACTCAATCGTGAGGCAGCCAACCACAATTCGGTGATGAGCACTCAGATGACGGAGCGGTTCTCGGCGCCGGGTGCCACCCTCGTGAAGCTGTTCGGTCGTCCGTCGGAGGAGTCCGCCGAGTTCGCGGTCCGTGCCCGGCGGGTACGGAACATCGGTGTCCGCACGGCGATGCTGCAGTCGGTGTTCGTCACCGCGCTCACGCTCGTGTCCGCTCTCGCGCTGGCGCTCGTCTACGGACTGGGCGGGTTCTACGCGCTGCGCGGACAACTCGACGCGGGAGCCGTTGTCGCGATGGCGATGCTGCTGACCCGGTTGTACTCGCCCCTCACCGCACTGGCCAGCGCACGCATGGACGTGATGAGCGCGCTGGTGAGCTTCGAGCGCGTCTTCGAGGTCCTCGACCTGAAGCCGTTGATCGCGGAGAAGCCCGACGCGGTCGCGGTGCCCGACGGCCCGGTGTCGGTGGAGTTCGACTCCGTGGAATTCGCGTATCCCTCGGCCGACAAGGTGTCGCTGGCATCGCTCGAGGAGGTCGCGACCCTCGACACCCGCGGCGGCGTCGAGGTGCTGCACCGGCTGTCGTTCCGCGCCGAACCCGGGCAGATGGTCGCGCTGGTGGGATCGTCCGGAGCCGGCAAGTCCACCATCGCCCAACTGGTTCCCCGGCTCTACGACGCGGACGCGGGCTCGGTGAAACTCGGCGGGGTGGACGTGCGCGACCTGACCGCCGACTCCGTGCGGGCCACCGTCGGCATGGTGACTCAGGACGGGCACCTCTTCCACGACAGCGTGCGGGCCAATCTCCTGCTCGCCCGGCCGGGTGCCACGCCGGCCGAACTCGCGGAGGTGCTCGAACGGGCGCGGCTCACCGACCTCGTCGCGGCCCTGCCCGACGGCCTCGACACGGTGGTCGGCGAACGCGGCTACCGGCTGTCGGGAGGCGAACGCCAGCGGCTGACCATCGCGCGCCTGCTGCTCGCGCATCCGCGGGTGGTCATCCTCGACGAGGCGACGGCGCACCTCGACTCCACGTCCGAGGCCGCCGTCCAGGAGGCGCTGGGCGAGGCCCTCGCCGGGCGGACCGCGGTGGTGATCGCGCACCGGCTGTCGACCGTCCGCGCGGCCGATCTGATCCTCGTGGTCGAGGCCGGGCGCATCGTCGAACGCGGCACCCACTCCGAGCTGCTCGCCGCGGGCGGCCGGTACGAGGAGCTGTACCGCACTCAGTTCGACCCGGGCACGGTGTCGTCCCCGACGCTCACCGAGGTGCTGAGGTGAGTCTACGAATGGCGGAGAGGGGCAGGCCGATCCAATTGGGACGGTTCCTCGCCTCGTACACGGTCTCGTACACCGCCTTGTCGAGTTCGTAGGCCCGGAGCAACGCCGCCGCCTCACGCGGGTCGGTGCCCGACACAGAGGCATAGCCCTCACAGAAGGCGTCGGCGTTGCGCTGCGCCCACTCCCTCGCGCGGAAGTCCCGCTGCGACGCCGCCCCCATCGCTCCCATCGGCACCGAATCTGCCAGCAGGTGGTGAGCGGCGTAGTCGAAGGACCGCAGCATTCCCGCGACATCCCGCAACGGGCTGTCCCGTTCCCGGCGCTCGTCGAGCGTCTTGGCGGGCTCCCCCTCGAAGTCGATGAGCAGCCAGCGCTCCGGTGTCCGCAGCACCTGACCGAGGTGGAGGTCGCCGTGAATCCGCTGGACGGTGGTAGCGCCCAGAGCTTCCGCCTCGGCGAACTTGCCCCGCACCGCCGCCGCCACCTCCCCCAGTTCGGGAACGATCGAGGTGGCGGCGTCCAGCCTGCGCGTCATCGCCTCCACGGTCGTCGACGCCACCTGTCGTTCCTCCGCACCGAGCGCACGCGCCAGGGTGGCGTGCACCTCGGCGACGGCGGCGCCCATCCGATAGGACTCACCGGCGAAGTCCGTCCCCAACTCCGCGGCGTGGAGATCCGCTTCGATCAGGAGGTCGCGGACGCTGCCGAGCGCCATGCTCCACCCGTCCGCCGAATTGGCCTCGAAATCCTGGACCATCGCGAGGGTCGTCAGAATCCCGGCCACGTCCGTCTCCATCCACGCTCGCAGCGTCGCCACGTATTCGCTGCCCGCTTCGGCGAGCGCGAGGTGGAGTTCGACGTCCGGGTTCACGCCCGGCGTGACCAGACGGAAGATCTTCATCAGGAGCTTCTCCCCCAGCACCACCGACGTGTTCGACTGCTCCGCGCCGAGTGTCCGCCCACGGAGCCCCGGTTCGATCACCGTGCCCGGCACCGTTTTCAACTGCACCGGCCCGGATCCCTCCGCTTCCGACAGCAGGTCGGCGTACAGGGTGATGATCTCGGCATCGTGCAGGCCGTCGTACGCGATCATGACGTTCCCGTCGCCGTCCGGCAGCGCCCACGGCTCGAGGTCCTCGGGCAGATGACTGCGGAACCCCAGCGGTATCTGGTACACCTGCGGCGGCCCCGCCTCGAACTCCACCGACACCAGGAGATGCTCGGCGGAGAACCCGAACGCCGATGTCAGTTCGTGCCGCAGCAGGATCCGCACCGCCGCGATGGTGGTGCCCTTGGCGGCGAACCACCGCCGGTCCGGCAACCACCGCACGAGTTGCCGCTCGAGGGACTCGTCGGGAATGCGTTCACTGGTGGGTTCGTTCACTGCTGCACCGCCTGTTCCGCTTCGCTGCTGACCGGGTGTCCGCTCACCGCGCCGCCGGACTTCGGATCCGGTTGCAGCGCAAACCAGAAGAATCCGTGACCGGGAAGGGTGATCATGTATCCGTCGTCCCCGATCGCGGGGAAGGGAACGGAACCGGTGAGCTCCACGGGGATTCGGCCGGCGAACTGGGTGAGGTCCAGGATCACCGCCTGCGGGAACCTGGACAGGTTGTTGACGCACAGAATGACGTCGCTGT
Organism: Rhodococcus sp. G6(2025); assembly: GCF_058628105.1. Lineage (NCBI taxonomy): Bacteria > Bacillati > Actinomycetota > Actinomycetes > Mycobacteriales > Nocardiaceae > Rhodococcus > Rhodococcus sp. G6(2025). The sequence continues at coordinate 2,675,099 of NZ_CP179750.1, read as the reverse complement.
ACGGGCGGTCCCGACTCGGCGGCGTCTCCCGCACATACGACAGGACGGCCGGGTTCGCGCTGCCGAGTTCGGTGAACGACGCCGTTCCGAACGCCGGATGCTGTTTGCGAACCTGGATCAGGCGGCGGGTCCAGTGCAGCAACGAGTTGGTCGAGTTCATCTGCGCCTCGACGTTCACCGACTGGTAGCCGTACGTGGGATCCATGATGACCGGCAAATACATTCGGGCCGGGTCGGCACGGGAGAATCCGGCGTTGCGGTCGGGCGTCCACTGCATAGGAGTCCGCACCGAGTCCCGATCGCCGAGCCAGATGTTGTCGCCCATGCCGATCTCGTCGCCGTAGTAGAGGACGGGCGAACCCGGCAGGCTCAGCAGCAGCGCGGTGAACAGCTCGAGCTGGTTGCGGTCGTTCTCGAGCAACGGCGCGAGACGTCGCCGGATGCCGATGTTCGCCTTCATCCGCGGATCCTGCGCGTATTCGGAATACATGTAGTCACGCTCCTCGTCCGACACCATTTCGAGGGTCAGCTCGTCGTGGTTCCGGAGGAAGATTCCCCATTGGCACGAACTCGGAATCGGCGGGGTCTGCGCGAGGATCTCGGAGATCGGGAACCGGTTCTGCCGGCGCACGGCCATGAAGATGCGGGGCATCAACGGGAAGTGGAACGCCATGTGGCACTCGTCGCCCACGTCCGGCTCCCCGAAGTACTCCACGACGTCCGAGGGCCACTGGTTGGCTTCGGCGAGCAGCGCCCGCCCCGGGTACTCGGCGTCCATGACGGCCCGGCACTTCTTGAGAAACGCATGCGTCTCGGGGAGGTTCTCGCAGTTGGTGCCCTCCCGCTCGAACAGATAGGGCACGGCGTCCAGCCGGAAGCCGTCGATTCCGAGGTCCAGCCAGAATCGCAGCACGTCGATCATCGCGTCCTGGACGTCGGGATTGTCGTAGTTCAGGTCCGGCTGATGGGAGAAGAAGCGATGCCAGTAGTACTGCTTGCGCACCGGATCCCACGTCCAATTGGACGTCTCGGTGTCGACGAAGATGATGCGCGCGTCCGGATACCCTTCGTCACGGTCCGACCACACGTAGAAGTCGCCGTACGGGCCCTCGGGGTCGGTGCGCGACTCCTGGAACCATGCGTGCGTGTCGGAGGTGTGGTTCATCACCAGGTCCGTGATGACTCTGATCCCGCGGCGGTGCGCCTGATCGAAGAGCTGGACGAAATCCTCGACCGTCCCGAACTCCGGGAGCACGGCGCGGAAGTCGCGAATGTCGTAACCGCCGTCGCGTAGCGGTGAGTCGTAGAACGGCGGCAGCCACAGGCAGTCGACGCCGAGCCAGGACAGGTAGTCGAGCTTGGACGTCAGCCCCTGGAGATCGCCCGTTCCGTCGCCGGAGGAATCGAAGAACGCGCGGACCAGCACCTCGTAGAACACCGCGGTCTTGAACCACTCGTTGTCCACTTGCAGTTCTCTGGCGTGGAAGAAGTCTTCGGACCGGGCCTCGATGATGTGGCCTTCGAGGTCGTGCTCCGGTGAGGCCGCGCCCTCCCGGGACGGGTCGGCGAAGGCCGACGACGAATCTTCCAGGGCCATAAGCACCTCGGTTCGCGACTCGATCACAGGAACAGGGGCGTTCCCCGGACACGTGCCTCGATCGTAGGTCGGTCCTGCCCGAACCGCTGGGGACGCGCGCAGAGTGTCGATCGAGGACAGTAGGTGTCCGCTATTCGCGCCACACTGAACTCATGACCGAGACACCCAGCACCCAGAACCCCATCTTCGACGAGCGCGGACTCCTTCTCCTCATGCTGGACAACCAGCGCACCGCCTTCCGCAACGCGATGTCCGGGCTGACGGAGGAGCAGGCCCGCAGTGTGCCCAGCGCCAGCGAGATGAGCCTGGCGTCCCTCCTCAAGCACGTGATCGACGGCGAAGAGGCGATGACCTCCCGCATCACCGGGGCTCCGCGCGATGTCGGCGACGACCCGGTGGCAGCGTGGATGGCCGCATGGAACGTCACCGAGGACGAGACCGTCGACGCCCTCCTCGCCCGCTTCGACGACGCACAGCGCGCTACCGAGGCCGCCGTCGCCGCCGAAACCGATCTGGATCGCGACGTCGACCTGCCCGCCGACGTGGCGCAGTGGATGGCGTCGGGAGTCGTCTTCACGGTCCGGTACATGCTGCTGCACCAGATCGAGGAACTCGCCCGGCACGCCGGTCACGCCGACATCATCCGGCAATCCCTCGACGGCGCGCGCGCCGATACGCTGGCCGGCGGCGGCAGCTGGTCCTGACTGTTTCCGCTCTCTCGGGTAAATTCTCCGCTCGGGCGGCGCTGCAGAGCCGCCCGGACGAGACAACGAGGAGTTCAGGTGGACGGTATGAGCGTGATGCGACGCACGATCGCGGCGGCAACGGTCGGTATCGCGGCGACTTTCGGCCTGTCGGGCACGGCAGCGGCCGAACCGGCCACCCCGGACGTCCCCGGCCTCGCCGAACTGCGCACCCAGGCCGACAAGCCCGAGGCGAAGGCCGCGGTCGAGGCGCTGGCCACGTCGACGGTGCTGCATGACGTCGCGGGCGCGTACACCCCGTTCCTCTACACCGCACCGACCGTGGGTTGCGGCACCGTCGCACCGGTCACGCTGACGCTGGCGTCGGGCACCACCGGGCCCACCGCCGAGGTGAAGGCCAACGAGATCAGCTTCCAGGCCCTCTCCGCGTACCCCGGTGTCGTGAAGTCCTCGGGACTCAACGTCGCGTGGATCAACACCAACACCGGCGCCAGCGGAATCCTGCCCCTCGACGGCGTCACCGAAGGCGGCTACCCGGCGCTGAACAAGGTCGTGGCGACGGGGCCGGGCACCGTCGTGGCATCGATCTTCGGCACCGTCGGCTACACCAACGCGACCTGCTACGTGCTGCCGACCGTCGGTTCGTTCTTCGTTCCAGAGGAGGGCCCGCTGCCCGCCGAGGCGGCACAGCCCGCCCCGGCTCCCGCTCCCCCGGCGTAACCGCCGGGGATCCCCTTCGGGAGGGCCGCGTGAGAACTACTCGCGCGGCCTTTTCCGGCTGTCCCGGTCGCGCTGGAACTTTCCGCCTGCCCGATCGTCGCGGCCACCGCGCGGTCGGCCCGACGGCGGACCCGAATCGGGTTGCAGCTGAATCAGCACACCGGAGATCCGGGTACGACGCAAAGCCTCGAGGGTCTCGCTGGACAGGTCGGCGGGCAACTCCACCAGGCTGTGGTCCGGGCGGATGCTGATGTGCCCGAAGTCGCTGCGCCGCAGCCCACCCTCGTTCGCGATGGCACCGACGATCGCACCCGGCACCACACGGTGCCGCTTGCCGACCGCGATGCGGTACGTCGCGAGCTCCTGGCCCTCCGGTCCACGCGACCGCGTCGGGGGGCCGTCGTCGAACCGGCGCGCCGGGCGTTCGCGGGGCTCGCGCTCACGGCGGGGCGCGGGCGGCGGTTCGGGCGCCATGAGGAACGCCTCACCGTCGCGCGACTGCACCGCGAGCGCGGCGGCGATGTCGGCGAGCGGCACGTCGTGTTCCTGCTCGTAGTCCTCGATCATCTTGCGGAACAACGCCAGATTGTCGGACGTGAGGCTCTCGGTGATCGAGTCGCCGAACTTGGACACCCGCTGCGCGTTGACGTCGTCGACGCTGGGCAGCTGCATCTCGGCCAGCGGCTGACGGGTCGCCTTCTCGATGGCCTTGAGCAGGTGCCGCTCGCGCGGTGCCACGAACAGCAACGCCTCGCCGGCGCGCCCGGCGCGACCGGTACGGCCGATCCGGTGGACGTACGACTCCGTGTCGTGCGGGATGTCGTAGTTGACGACGTGGGAGATGCGGTCCACGTCCAGGCCACGCGCGGCCACATCGGTGGCCACGAGGATGTCGAGGGCGCCGCTCTTGAGCTGGCCGATGGTCCGTTCACGCTGCGCCTGCACGATGTCGCCGTTGATCGCCGACGCGGAGAATCCGCGCGAGCGCAGTCGTTCCGCGAGGTCTTCGGTGGCCTGCTTGGTGCGCACGAAGATGATCATCGCCTCGAAGTCCTCGACCTCGAGGACACGCGTCAGGGCGTCGAGCTTGCGCTGGTGCGCCACCTGGACGTACCGCTGCGAGATGTTGGAGGCCGTCGACGTCTTCGACTTCATCGTGATCTCGACGGGATCGTGCATGTACTGCTTCGAGATCTTGCGGATGGCCCCCGGCATCGTCGCCGAGAACAGCGCCACCTGCTTGTACTCCGGAGTGTCGGCGAGGATGCGCTCGACGTCCTCCTGGAAACCCATCTTCAGCATCTCGTCGGCCTCGTCCAGGACGAGGTAGGAGAGCTTGGACAGGTCGAGCGTGCCCTTCTCCAGGTGGTCGATCACTCGACCGGGCGTGCCCACCACGACGTGTGCGCCGCGCCGCAGCCCCGACAACTGGACGCCGTAACTCTGACCACCGTAGATGGGCAGGACGTGCAGGCCCGGAATATGGGCGGAGTACTTGCCGAACGCCTCCGCGACCTGCAGCGCCAGTTCCCTCGTCGGAGCGAGGACCAACGCCTGCGGCGACTTCTGCGTCAGGTCGATCTTCGAGAGGATCGGTACCGCGAACGCAGCGGTCTTGCCGGTGCCGGTCTGCGCCAGGCCGACGACGTCGTTGCCGGCGAGGAGGGGCGGAATGGTGGCTGCCTGGATCGGCGAGGGCGACTCGTAGCCCACATCGGACAGTGCCTTCAAGACCCGATCATCGATGTCGAGGTCGGCAAAAGTGGGGGGTTCGGGGTCACGCTCGATATCACTCATTGACCAGCAGTTTATCAGGCATCTACACCCCCACATGCCCAACCTGCAACAATGCGCGACGTAGGCGAATAGACGTTCGATGTGCGTGGACTGTGCGTGTCAGTGCAACTGCAGCTGAGCCCAAACTTCCGTGCGAATCCAGGGGCGTATATTTCCAGACCGGTGAGTCCGTTTCAGTAGAGGGAGCGATGAGTGCCGAACCCGGAAATATTCCAACTACTCGCAGCGGTGATCGGGAGCATCGCGTCACTCATTTTTAGCCGCCGGGCGAAACACGAAACAGAGCCCCCTCCTCCGACACACGCGGAATCGATCAGCGAGCGAATCGAGCTCCTTCGCGAAAATCTGGCGGAGTCGTCCAACGTGATCGATGAGATAAACGCCGAACTGCAGGTCCAGATCACTGCCTTAGAGAAGATCCGGGCCGAAGCCGAGCAGAATCAACGACTGGCCGAGCTGAATGCAGAGGCGGCCGCCGCTGTAAGGAATCTCGTCGCCAACACTATTGAAGTTGCACAGGCAGACGCGTCAAAGCGCGACTCAAGGAAGCAACGATGGTACTTCTACTCTGGGCTTGCATTGGCGGTACCGCTTGCGGTGGTGGCCAATTTCCTCTATGCCTTCATGACTCACTAACACCTTCCCGCGCGTGTAGCTTCAACTCATGCCGGATTGGGTCTCGTGGGACAACGTGAAGAACGTCGGTGCCGTTGTGTCGTTCGTCACTGCGTGGCTCGTCGTCAACAACGAGGTCCGTCGGCGTCGCGCATTCCACCGCGTTTATTGGCACATCGAGCATCGCGGAACCGTGACGGGGCGAGACTCTGCCGATGGGACCTCACGTCAACTCGAAGAGTTCACCCTGACGAACATCGGTTCGGATGCCGCAACGGGGGCGGCCTACCTCGTCCTAGGTATCGGGTTCGTCAACGGGTATGACATCCCGCCGACGCCCTACTTGGCGCCCGGCGACTCAACGAAGATCGTCACGTTGAGCGGCGACCTCGATCAAGCATGGGCGTTCGTGACTTGGACAGATGTCGGAGACCGCCGCTGGAATTACTACGAATGGCTGCCGCTTATGCAGAGGTCTCCGCTGCAGGATGAACTGATGCGTCAGATGGGGCACCGTTGGGGACGGAAGCGCTACCTCGACAAGTTGCCGTGGACGAAGGGAGCCAGCGTCGGTCCAGGCGAGGGTTGCGTCCCACTCACACGCACTCCCGCACGACCGGGAAAGTGGAGGGAACGCAAACGCGAGACAGCTTGGAGCAGCGCTACAAACTTCCCGAAGCTCGAACAAGCCCGCGAGAACGAACCAGCCTGACCACACACCCCCGCGAGGCACCGCGTCGTCTCGTTGGTTTCCTGCCCGCGATTCGGCACGTGTACGTTCATGTCGTTGAACGTCGTAGGTGTTCATTGACCTCAAGTCTTTGACTCCATCGCAGGCCTGTCGTCGTTCAGCACCAAGGCCCCTCCCCGGGTTGCGTCGTGTGTCGTCGTTGTCATCGTCGGTTCCGGGAGGGGCTTTCTGGTGGGCACGGTTCCTGGCAAACATCATGCCTCTCAACTCAATACGCCCATCGTGTAACGTGCTTGCCGTTCGTGTTGCCGGTGCCTATCGGGGTCGCCGGGCGACATGGGCACAGGGCGTCTCTCACTTCGACTCGGGGAGGCGCCCTTTCCCATGCCTCGGCCAATGCGCTTCTAACGCATCCGATCACGTCACACGATCAATCACTCGTCGCACATGCGTTCAGGGACTCAGAATCGCTCTGAAGACGTTCAATCGCGCTCCTATCGTCACCGTGTCGCGCAGTCGTCGCCAATCCGGTACGGACGCTCGCTGCCTGGGCATTATCGTCCTGCACGAAGTTCCCGACAACGAACGAAAGGCACTGGCCGCCATGGCAACCCAGAAGAAGATGCTCACGACGAAGGAAGCTGCCGACCAGCTCGGCATCGACCCCAAGGCGCTTCGCGTATTCCTGCGCACAGCACAAGGTGCCGCATTGGTCGAGCGCGACGGCAAGGCGAAGTACGCCATCCCCGCATCCAACGTGTCAAAGATCAAGGCTGGCTTGGCCGCACATACGAAGGCCGCCGAGGCACGTAAGGCAGCGAAGGCAGCCCAGGAGACGGCTGAACCCGACCTCGAACCGGAGGATAACGAGGACACCACACCCGAAGATGACGAACTCGAGGAAGTAGGCGAGGACGAGGAAATCGAGGAACTGGAGGACGCCGAATGAGCACCTACGACTCTGATGCTGAGCGCGACTGCCAGGCGTGTGGTGCACAAGATGACGAGCCCTGCTTCCTCGGGTGCCCAGAGCATGAGGAGGGCGCGCGATGCCCACACCTCGGCCTACATTGCCAGCGAAACGGATTGATGGGCTTACGCGTTCGCAAGCAGCCGACCTGCTCACGGAACTGCGCACGACGTTCCCAGGCGTACACCGTCGCAGTGTCGATCTGCGTCGCATGATCCGCGAGGCACAGGACGAGCTTGCACGCACGACGCAACGTGAGGCCCTGATCCTCGACTCGATCCAGGCGTTGTCCGAACTGTTCGACTGAACCTCACGACGCATCAATTGCACTCGAAAGGACCGCCCATGTCCCCCGACCCGCTCGACACCGCAATGGCATTCGATCCGCCTTTCGACGCGGTCGCATTCAACGCAAGGTATGGACCACCGACGACTGCACCCGTCAGTCTCGGCAATCTGTACGACGCCCACACCCAACGTGATCGACTGAGCGTGCCCATCTCGACGTTGGTGCTGTTGGCATTCGTGATTCTCGCGCTGGCAATGTAGCTGCCCCCGCATAAACGAACGGCCCCGGATGTACCTAGCATCCGGGGTCGCTCGGTAGGAAGCGTAGCGCATCGTGCACGTCATCGCGCCTACCCTCGCTCGTCTTCAGTTCGTCCGTAAGCGCCTAACGCACGTCGTCGCATGTCATCGCACACGCGCGCATCGTCGGATCGCCACTGCACGTCACGCCGGATACTGGTGTGGTCCAACGACTCTGACTTACGGACGAGCGCGGTCGATGTGTCATCGTTGGCAGACAACGACGCAGTACCGCCCGACGAAGGAGCCCCACCATGACCGCCAACCTGATCACCCGCATTGCCGCTCGCATCGATGCCGAGTACGACGTTGACCCCGCCACCCGTGACGCAGCCGCTGAGGAACTCGCGACCATCGCACGCGGCAAGAAGATGTCGGCAGCGAAACTGTCCGCGCAGGTCATCGAAGACACACTCGCTGAGTACATGCCCGACGAGGAGCTGACCGCCGACGAAGCCGAGGCTGCGACCGACGAACGCTGGGCGGAAATGTTCGAGGAGGAGGGCACGATGACCGACGAGATCAATGCCGCCTCGCTCGAGTCGATCCGGGAATCGATGGCGGACGAAGAGGACGACAACGCTCAGAAGCTGGCCGCGTTGAAGGCACAGGACCTGAACCTCGATCCCACACCCGCGAAAGCGACGAAGGCACGCAAGTCGAAGGCAGACGACGCGCCCAAGGAATCCCGTACAGGTGCGCATGCCGATTGCACGCACGAGGTCAGCAAGGCTGCCCGTGCCCGTTGCCGGCGCGAACGTGCGAAGGACCTCGCCGTGGCTGCATAATTCATCCAACCCGCGTGCCCGTCCCGATGGGGGCGGGTTTTCGCGTTTATCGAGAGGATGCAGGATCGATGCCTATCACGACCGCACGCAGCCGCAACTACCACCGCGATACGTCCTGCCCAGGATACAGCCAAGGCGTCAATGAGGCGCGCGACAAAGGCCGCACGATTCACCCCGTCATCGAGGTGACTGTCGAGGAGGCGCGTGCGATGAGGCGCAAGCCATGCGCGAAGTGTTGCCCCAACTGACCACCACCTACGGCCACCCATACGCCCCGCACGATCACCTCGCGTGGGGCGCTCTGGTAGCAGCGAGCATGAGGCCCTCGAACGTCGTGCGTGTATGAATCCTCCGGCGACGCACTGCTACTCGCTTAGCACCGACCTGAGACGCCTCTACCCGGCAGCCTCGTCGTCGTCAACGACCTCGGCATCCACCACGTTCTGATCACTGCCCGCGTTCAGGTTCGACACCTCAGGCACGATATGCGGCCCAGGCGGTGCGGCTGGCAATTCCTTCTGCGGCACCTCTCCCCCGGCAATCTCCTGCACGGTGGCCGTCATCGTCTGGACGCCCTCAAGAATCCCGTTCGTCTGTTCGACGCCCCCATTCACCAACGTCAAGAATCCGACGATGTGTGCGAGTGCCTTGTTGATCTTCATCGCCGTGGACGGGCGTGCAGCCATAACGTCCACACCCGAGCCGAACAGTTCGCGTGCCCGTCGTTCAACCGCCTGATTGCCGACAAGGTCAACGTTCGCGAGGAGCCACTCAATGTGGTCCACCTGCCCGCGAATCTGCAACACCAGCGACTCGGGCAGACCTGCTTCCTCGAGCAGTTCGCGCCATTCCTGCAGACCCTCGCGCAACTCCTCCACCGCCGCGTTAGTCATGACAGATCGCGAATCCGCGAACGTGAAGTCGAAGTAGTCGACCAGCGAATCGAGGAGATGGAGCGAGTCGGCGCTGATGATTGACGACGGACCCGGGTTGGTCTGGTTCCAGGCATTCCTCGGCACCACGGCGTCGTACCAAGACGGGACATATGCCAGGTACCGATCCCGCGCCCTTGCATCCTCAGGCAGGGCGTGCAAGCGTTCGGTTACTGCGGCCACCAGCGCGACAATCTCCGAATGGCGCTGGACGTACTCAACCGTGCCGAGGTTGCAGTTGAGGACATTCACAAATGCCTCGTGTACGTGGGGAGTCTCAGAATTCATCACGCGGTCGATGAACGTATGCAGCGCGAGCGCCGGGTTCACCGATACAGCATTACCCACCAAGATCGTCCTCCTCGCATGCCCACACCACGACCGATCGACCAGCATACCTGCGGCTACCGACAGAACGCCGTCTTGTCACATTCGGTGTCGTACCTGTGACGCGCGCTCACACGATCACACGCGACAGTGCGTCAAAGTCGCTCAGCGTCGTCTTCAGAGCCTGCTATTGCGCCTGTCGTTCGTCGCTGCACTTGATGACGTGTCAACTGGTCGTTCCGCCAAACAGCCCCGCGTCAACTAGGAGGCTAATCGCGGGGCTGTCTGGGTGGGGGCGTGATTCGGCGACTCAATCGGGGAAAGGATGGACCCAACGAGGCGAACAACCTGCCGCCCCCGAGCTACTCGAGGTCGGATTCCCCTTCGTCGTCTTCCAACTCCTCCGGGTCCTCGATTTCCTCGTCCCCGTTAATCCCAATCTCTGCGGGGTCGAACTCGAAGTCCACCTCGGTATGGCCAGCGAGCCATTGATCGACTTCGGAGTAGTCGTTGTCCTTTTCCGTCTTGTCGAGGCCCAGGTACTTGGATCGACGGTCCATCACCTTGACCTGCGCATCAATGCCCTTGGGGTCGCGTGCCTTGATCATCAGCGAGGCGAGTTCCTGTGCTTTGTCGAGGCGGTGAAGCTCAAGCTGTAGGACCGTCTCGAGGTCCTCTTTCGGGACGTCCTTGAGGTATCGGCGGATATCCTGACTGACTCGCTCAGGCGTGATCGGGGTGCCGAACTTCTTGCTCAGCAACACGGCAATCTCGTCGTTGGACTTGCCCGCTGCCCGTAGCTCGACTGCAAGCTTGCGTCGTAACGCAACGCTGGTGTTCTTAGCGACGTTCGCCATGTCGTCACCTCCTTTCGTGTGGGTACAGGCTGGGTGCGGGAACCTCCAACTCACCGCACCCAGCCTGCAGTCACGGTGTTACGCGTTGTGCTTGGCCACGAGCGCTTCGAGCAATTCCCGCCCGGTGCCCTGGACGTACGACGAGCGGTTGATCTCGCGCATGTCCTCGACCCGCTCGTCGGAGTGCAGTGCGTGGATGGTCGCCCTGGCACCCGCGTTGGGCACGAACCCGCGCTTCGCCTCGTCACCAATGCCGTCGACGTCCTCGGGCTTGACAGCGATGCGGGTCCATTCACCCTGGCTGTTGTCGATCAGGGGGCCCGTCGAGACACCCAGGTCACGTGCGCGGATGGACAGTGAACCCGCCCGGCCCTCGATCTCGCGCTGCTCGGCGACACGGTCCTTGACCTTCGCGTGAAGCTCCGCGATGATCACGACCGCATCCTCGTACAGGTCACGCAGTTCGGACAGGTCGGCACCTGCGAGCTCGGCGTAGTCCGCCTTGAACGCGGCCACGTCGGCTTCGAACTCAGCGACACGGTCACGATGGGCCTGCGCCTTGGCAGCCTGTGCCTGAAGTTCGGCGAACTCCTCAGCCTGCCTTGCCTTCTCGATCTGCGATGCGGTGATGGTCGTATCACCCGCGATGACTGCGGCCTTGAGTTCTTCTGCGGTACGGGTGTCGGTAGCCATGATGATGTTCTCCTCAGTTCAGGTCGGCGTTTGCGTCGCCGACGAAGTTGGTGGTGCCCTGCTCACGCTGGCTGATGTTGTGCTCGATTGCCACACCAGCGATTTCGTTCCTACGCTGTATCTCGATGGCGTCGCGCAATTTCTGAGACGACGGCACGAGTACGTGCTTGTCGATCGTCTCCTCATTCAACCCGTTGGCCTTGAGCGCGTCGATGACACTGGACGTAAGCAACGGGCGCACAACCGGATCGGCGTCCTGAATCGCTTCGAGTGCAGCCGCAGTGCCCCCGTCCTCGAGTCGCGTGGTGGCGATCCCGTCGAGCACCCCCGGCCAGATGCGTGCGTACATGGTCTCCGCGAGCGCCTTGGATTCGCCATCTGCGGGCGGGGCCGTCAGTGCAGCGCGTGCCGCATCCACCGCGTCAGCATCAGCCTGTAGCCGATTGGTCAGGCGTTCAAGCCTTTTGGCCAGTTCCTGCGTCAGATCCATCTCTACTCCTTGGTTGGTGTGGGTTGGTGCCTGCCTCCATAGACACCCAACGAACTTCGTTCGTTGACACGCGATGAATCGTTGCACATCACCGGCAAAACTCCCGAATGTCGTGGCTGTAGATGTGCACGCAGACAACATGATTCGACTACAGGACTGGCCCCTCGTCCACACCAAGCAGCATCGCTCGCGTGTCATCCGACAGATCGCCCGCTTCCGCCCAGATGATCGCCCGCAGATCGAGGGCATAGTGACGCGCCTCGCCAGCATTGCCACTTCGCACGAACCGAAGCTGATGGGCCTGTGCGTCTTCGAGGTCCAAGTACATCGAGATTGCCCAATGCCCAGGGGCGTCAGTGGCGAAGGCGTACTTCCCATCTCCCTCGATGAACGCGCTCAATCGTGTGGGTGATGCGTCCCATCCGTCGAGCACGCACAGTGCAGCAGATCGCCCGTCCGAATGGATTCCCGCGTCGGGCATAGTCCGGGGGCACTTGCATCTCGTCACCACACGAGCGGCGGGCAGCACAGCGAGCCTAGCCTGTCGTTGCTGTTCCTTCCGTGCTTCGTACCGGACGTGGGCGTTGTGCAGCTCAATATCGCGTCGCATGTCATCTCCTGTGTCGTTGCCTTCGGGTCCTGAGAGCGATTCTCAGCGTCTATCGGGTCGTTCGTCGTGTGCGCGTGTGCATCAATGCATTCGAGACCTCAGCGCGCCTGTACGTCGTCGTACTTGTCATAAGCCTTGACACAGCGCGTCTTTCGCTGCGCCTTCGTGCAGATGCTCAGTTCATCAGGAATCAGATACAAGAAAGGCGAGGCACCCCGGTTGGAATGCCCCGCCTTGTCGTTTGGTGCCGTCAGATGTTGACGAGTTCTTGGTCGCTGATCGCCGCGCCTTCCTCGGCATGGAGCGACGGGCAGGACGCATCATGCACAGGCTGGGACCAAAGCTCGCCCCAGGCGTCCGGGTCGTACTCGACGAGGATTGCCGGAGTCGTGCAGTCCGGGCACAGGCTGTCGGGCGTGACCTGGTACAGCTCCTCCTTGTAGGCGTAACGAGCAAGAGCTCCGTGGTTTCCGTTCCTGGGTGCTTTGACAATACGCATGATGCCTCCTCCATCGAATGATCTGACTGCACAGCGTTTCCGGGCGGTCGCGGTGTGCGAATACATAATTGCACGTCGACCGCAAAATCCCCGAACCTTTGTCACGTGTGGGTGCGACGGTAGACACACGTAAGGCGTTCGTGCACTGGACGTTTCGAGAGACGGCCGTCAGTCTGGCAGGCTCAGACCATCGCATGAAGACCTCCTCTCGATTCGGGTGTAGTCAAGCGGGCAAGGTGTTCGTCGTGCATCGTCGTTCGATCAATCGCAATCAAGGCATCGGCACGGGTGCCCAGCAGACACGCTGAACGCTTGAAACGGTGCATCGCTGGGAATCACTCATGGCGAGTCGATCAAGGCGTGAGAATCGCGTTCAGACGTTGACCACACACAGCGGGGTCCTGTGTCGCGCGTGAAGCCGGAAAGCGTGTCGTCCTCGGTGGTCGGTTCATGGATTTTGGGTCATGGCCCCACGTAGTGGGTGACGCCTCAGAGGCCTCGTTCCCGGACAGACGGGCCGTGCAGATTGTCGGTGATGCCCACACGACCCGTCACCTCGATTCGTTCGCCAGCGCCGGAATTACTACCTCATCCCCATCCCCTATTCACTTCGTTCTTATAGGGGTTTCCGGCGCACGGTTGGCGCACGTTCCGGCGCACGTTCGTGACAATTGCGGCGCACGTATTCCGGCGCACCCCGTCAGACCTCATCCAGTTCCTCGATTGCAGGCACCCAGTCAGCAATCACTTCGTACAGGATGGACTGGCCTTCCTTGTCGGTTGACATGATTCCGGTGTTCACGAAGTCTCCGAGAATCTTGCGAGCATCTGCGTCCCGAACAGCCGCGCCCTTGATGATCCGAGCAGTTGAATTGTTCGGGTTCTCGCGCACCCAGTCGTAGATGGCGATCTGCTTGTCCTCGTGGGGCACCTTCTTTCGCCCTGGGCGCTTGCTAGTGCCTGCGGCGGCCATATTGAGCTGCCGGGGCTTCACTCCCTTACCCCCGCGTGTGGTGCTTTCGATGAGGAGGCGCTCGATGCGCAGCGGGTTGTCAAAGCGGCGAAGCTCAAGTTTCTCGGGCACGCGTCCGGTGCGGTCCTTCTCCCGAGTCAGCGACAGGTGGTCGCGGTCGTCCACATCAGCTGACAGCCCCCATTCCACGTCGAGGTTGGTCTGCTTCGACGAGTGGCCTCGACCCCGTCTCGCTTCCTCGGAGTACCCCGCGTGGTCATTGAGGATTGCGGTAATCCCCCGTTCCTTCAGCGGGAGCAAGATTCGCTCGTCAAACTTTGACCACGGTTCGGGATCATTCTCCTTTTCACCCCGGGTGAAGGCGCTTACCGTGTCCATCACGATCACGTCGGGATTGAAGTGATTCACGAGATGCCAGAACCTTTTTGCACCTTCATCTTTCGCGAGCGAACCCCATTTCGGAAAGCATTTGAGGATGAAGTAGCTCATATCGTGATCGGTTGCGCCCATTGCCGTTAGGTACTGGTGCCACCACGTCTCGCCAAGCTCGCCGTCGAGGTAGAGAACGACCTTGCGCCCGCTTTCGAGTTTCACCGGGACTACATCATCGCCGACACGTTCGAGATCCAATGCGGACAGGCCTCGCGCCCAGTGAAACCCCATGACAGCGGTATTAATGGACTTCCCCGAGCCGGCCTTCGCGCTGATCTTGGTGATACGCTCTTCAATGATGAGGTCTCGCTCGAGGTAGGTCACCGGCGGTGGATCCGAGCGCAAGAGTGCGTTGATATTCACCACGTCGAGGTTATCTTCGCGCCAATCGGACTTATCGCTTACGAGCCACGGCATCAAGTCCGCGTCATCGTCAAGGACCTCGATCCCCTCGCTGTCCTCGGTCGACTCGGGTGTGGCGACCTCGCTTGCAACCTCGCCCAGCGCCTCGGCAATCGCATCCCCGCACTGCTTCGTCAAGCGCTTGAGCTCGTCGGCGCGTCCCTCGAACTTGTTCCATACGGATGAACGGATGATGGCTATCATCTCGTCTAACGGGCATCCGACCTTGGCCAGCTCCTTCTCGATACCCCAAGCGACATCCGATCGGTCGCGGCCCCCACTGTCCCGCAGGCGCATATCACGACGGGCATTGTTGTCCTTGATCTTCGGGCGGTATTTGTCCGAAAGCGCTTTACCATCGAGGCCATTCAACATTTCCTCGGTGATCGCTTCGTGGTCGCCGCCTTTCACAACCTTGATCTCGGGCAATGCATCGAACGTGTCCCAAGAGTGAAGCTCTCGATCCGACCAAATCTCCTTGCCACGAACGCCCTCCTCCTTGTCGGGTTTGTTGTTCGCGCTGCCCGGCACCCTGAGGAGCTGCGTCGTGTCCCATCCAGAGGGGTCTGCCCCCACGTAATGCGATAGTCGATGATTGAGCCCGCCTGCCTCAGTGACGCCCTCGCGAGGTTCGTTCATCGTCCACACCGCAGCGAACCTCCCTGGCGAGGTTTCCCAAGCATGGGTGGGTTTGTATCGCTCCTCGATCTTGTGCGGATCGGATTCGTCGAGGTCCGCCCAAAGCTTGTTGGAGGCCAGAGCGTACTCCTTGCGTCGGGCTTTCTGCGAGAACAACATCGGGGAGAAGTACAGGTCATCCTCCGCGTGTGTGGTCAGGTGCTCGAGGATGCGTTCCTTGTCCTCGGGCCAGGCGAACGCCGGACCTTCGTTCCAACTCGACTTGCGCTGCGGAGTGCGTGCTTTGTCGGCCGGGATGAACGGGCAGAAGACGTACCCCTTCGACCTCCGACCCCACATCTTGGACAGCAGGCGCATTTGCTTCGCCGGGGTAACAACGGGACTCGTGCTCATAGTGTTATCTCATATCCTGTCATCTGATAAAGGGTTGTCTTGCTGGCGATTTCACGCAGTGACAAGATCTTGTGCGTGGACCAGGTCGACAAGGTCGCTCTTGAGGAATCCCACACGCAGCCCGACAAGCTGGGGCGTGAGGTGCTGGCGGGCGAGCTTGCTGTAGCACCCCAGTTCACGTGCGAGTTGAGCGTTCGGGACAACCTCGGGCAGCGCGTCGATTCGTGCCTGCACCGGAGCGGTGTCGTACCCGTTGACGCGTAGCCAGTCGAGCAGCGAAACGTAGTGATGGGCCCCTCGCAGGATGATGGGGCACTCGAGCGTTCCTCGATTGTGTCGTCCCCAGATCGCCGCGCGACCAACGCCTTCAAGGCGAGCAACGTCAGAGAATTTCAACAGCAACGGGAGCGACTTGATCGCTTCCTCAGTGAGACGAGGCATGTTGTCTACCTGTACCTTTCGCGAATCGACGTCACGATGACGCCGGATTTGGAGGCATACATAAACATGTTTGCGCACGTCACGCAACTGCTGATTTCGACGCACTGGCATACCGCCATGACTCGAGATTTATTCCCGCTCAACGTCGTGAGTTTCAACCTTCGATCTCTTGTTGACCCCCCAGGTTTGTTCAGTCATTGCACAGCATGACCGTCATCGGGTACGCTGACAACAACGATGAAAGGAAATCATGCGCATCGAGGAGATAGTGGGCGAGCGGATACGCGCCACACGAGACGGTCGTGGCTGGTCACAGGCGGAATTTGGACAGATGCTTGAGCCGTTCCTGGGCAGCGCATGGCCGAAGCAAACCGTATCCGGGGCCGAGCGCGGCAAGCGATCATTCACAGTGTCGGACCTCGTCGCACTGTCGCACGTGCTCGACGTGCCAGTCGGGAACCTGTTGCGCCCTCCGTTGGGTGTGGATGAAATCGAACTCGTTTCGGGCGCAAGTGTTTCTGCGGATGTTCTGCATGAGGCCACACTCCCCGAGGACGCCAAGCGTGAGGCATTGCACGACATGGGACAGGCGCTTTCGCAGCTGGCACGCAACCATGAGGCCGACGAGGCACTGCTCGGGCAGTTGGCAGTCCTTTACGACGAGGTGACTCAGTGACCCTCACAACGCCTAAGCGCGCACCACCGCGCAATCACACGCACTACACATCACCAAGGCGCCAGCGGACCTCTGAGCGCCTCGTAATCAACCAATGAAACGAGCACACACGATGGCAACGACGAAGTTCACACAGTCCAAGAGCAACCCGAATCGCTGGATCGTTCGGCCTCCCGGCGAGCCCGCGTTCGTGGCAGCGCGATGCATTGACTGCCTTCGCATCACACCCCTGGACCTCATCCGCGAAGACGTCTGCCCGCGCTGCCAACAGGCACAAGCCGCGTAACCCTCACTCCCTCCCGACATGGCCTCCTGCGCACTCGCTGCGTATGGGGCCATCGTCGTATCCACCGAAAGGAAATCCGATGGCCGGTCAAGGTGCGATCCGTAAGAGATGCGGGTGCAGGGATGAGGACGATAAACAGCTCGGGTCGAAGTGCCCGAAGCTCAAGCGTCCTGGTGGCGGATGGTCGGCCACACACGGGCAGTGGTCGTATTCCATCGGGATCACGGACACAACGGGTCGTCGACGCCATGTCTCCAGAGGCGGGTTCGCCACGAAGGACGACGCACAGCATGCCCTCGACAAACTGCGCTCCCAACACGCCAAAGGTGTCGTCGTAGTCGATCGCCCGACCGTCGAGCAATACCTCGGCGAATGGATGCAGCACAAACAGACGCAGTTGAAGCGCGGGAGCATCGTGCAGTATCAGGGCCTCATCGACCGCATTTTGATTCCACACCTCGGACGCGTTCGACTCGATGAACTGCGGCCCGCACATATCCGACGAGCGTTCGAGACGTATCTCGCAAGTCCTCGTGCTCGTACCCGCGCAGGTGGCCTGACGACAGTGCAGCGATGCAAGGCCGTACTCGGGTCTGCACTCGGTGACGCGGAACGAGAGGGCTTGGTCGAGCGCAACGTTGCCCGCCTCGTGAAGCTGCCCAGTCCCCCATCATCGAAGGCCGTGGTGTGGTCGAAGTCGATCGAGGCGCGCTGGCGATCTGAGGTTCAACGATTGCTCACCGAGGGTCACACGGTCCGACAAGCACGGCACCGTGCCGCGAAGCCCTCCGGCGTCATGGTGTGGTCGCCTCGGCACGTGGGCACGTTTCTCGATTACGTCGCGGATGATCGCAACTACGCCATGTGGTTCGTGCTGGTGACACGTGGCCTGCGTCGTGGCGAGGCAGCTGGACTTCAGTGGGCGGATATCGACTGGGAGTTCTCGACCCTGACTGTCGCACGGCAACGGATATTGCTTGACGGCAAGGTTCGCGTCGAGACGCCCAAGTCAGTATCCGGCACGCGCACGATTGCGCTCGGGTCCGAGGGCGTCGAGTTACTGAAGGCGCATCGAACCGCACAGCTCAAGGAACGCCTCGCGTTGGGCGCGGGTGACTCGGAGTGGATATTCACGGATACAGCAGGTCGACCGATGAACCCCGCGCACCTTGCACGCGACTTCAAGCGGCTGACTCGCGAGGCTGACTTACCGCCGATCCGTACGCACGACACGAGGCACACAGCCGCGACGTTGGCCCTGGCATCAGGCAGCGATCTTGTGACCACACGCGACCAACTCGGGCATTCCAACTTGAAGGTGACGAGCCGCTACCTGTCGATGCTCGAAGAGGTTGCCCAGTCCTCCGCCGATAACGTCGCCGCGTTCATTCCGCGTGCAGGACGAAGCACGGGTGTCTGAGAGACACGCTGACGCCTTCGCGCACCTCGTCGCACACATTCACACGGTGGCGCATCGAGCAGACGTCATACCGCCCCACACCGACCTGTGACAGCAGATGTGCGTGAATCGCGTCTGTTGTGCGTGCGCAGTGCGTGACTTCGTATATGCCTACCGTCAGACGATTGGACACTAAATTGTGCGCCTGACCTGCAGAACGGTAGCTAACGTCACTCTGACGTAGGCGTTACCGGGTCTGACCAGCAGTTTAGTGCACGAGTCCACAGTGCATCGCCACGCCGCGGAAATACGCGGCGACCGGGACGGGAGACACCTGCCGCACCTCGTCGCCTAGCGTGGACGGCATGGTCGATGTCGCTGTCATTCAGTTCGCTCCCAGTCAGGACAAGCAGGAGAACCTGCGCACCCTCCGCACGCTCGCCGCCGAGGCCGCGGGCCGCGGCGCGAAGGTGGTGGTGGCGCCGGAGTACGCGATGTTCACGGCGCCGAGAACCGACGAGCGGATCGTCGAGTCGGCCGAGGGCCTGGACGGCGAGTTCGTCAGCGGGCTGGCCGCGACCGCGAAGGAACTCGACGTCCACCTGGTGGCGGGGGTCAACGAGCAGTTGCCCGGGGACGATCACATCTCCAACACCCTCGTCGCGCTCGGACCGGGCGGCGACATCGTCGCCACCTACCGCAAACTCCACCTGTACGACGCGTTCGGCTACAAGGAATCCGACGTCATCCGCGCCGGGGAGATCGGCGCCCCGGAGACGTTCGCCGTCGACGGCCTCACGTTCGGCATGCAGACCTGCTACGACCTCCGGTTCCCCGAGGTCACCCGCCGCATCGTCGACGCGGGAGCCGACGTGCTGCTGCTGCCCGCGCAGTGGGTGCCCGGGCCGTTGAAGGAGGACCACTGGTCCACCCTCGTGCGGGCGCGCGCCATCGAGAACACCGTGTACGTGGCCGCCGCCGACCAGAGCGCGCGGACCGGGGCCGGGAACAGCATGATCGTCGATCCGATGGGCGTGACCCTCGCGTCGCTCGGTGAGCGGGTGGGCACCGCGGTCGCGGAGGTCAGCGCGGAGCGGATCACCGAGGTGCGGGAGAAAAACCCCGCCCTCGCGCTGCGCCGATTCACCGTCAGCGAGATCTGAACGGCGGGATCGGGAGTAGCGTCGGAGACGAACAGTTCTCCCCGATCACGGAGCGTTCGATGTTGTACACCAGTCGCGCCGACGCCGGCCGCAGACTGGCCGCCGCACTGGAGCACCTGCGCGGGACCGATCTGGTGGTGCTCGGTCTGCCGCGCGGCGGCGTCCCCGTCGCGTTCGAAATCGCTGCCGCCTTGTCGGCGCCCCTCGACGTGGTCCTCGTACGCAAACTGGGTGTCCCGTGGCAGCCGGAACTCGCCATGGGTGCCATCGGTGAGGGCGAATCCCGGGTGATCAACGACGACGTCCTCCGCATCGCCCGGATCAGCAAGACCGCACTCGCCATGGTCGAGGCGAAGGAGCGCCGCGAACTCGAACGGCGGGCGCGGGTGCTGCGCGGCGGCAAGCCGCGAGCGTCGCTGAAGGGCCGCACGGCCGTTCTCGTCGACGACGGCATGGCCACGGGCGCGACCGCGGCGGTGGCCTGCCAATCGGTGAGGAAACTGGGCGCGGCGCGCGTGATCGTCGCGGTCCCGGTGGCGGCGCCCGAGGCCGTCGGCCGTCTGCGCGTGACCGCCGACGAGGTGGTCTGCCCGTACGTTCCGGCCGATCTCGGCGGCGTCGGCAACGCGTACGACGATTTCCATCAACTCTCGGACACCGAGGTCACAGACCTGCTGGCCCACCACTGACGGTGGTTCTCGAGGAATCTTCAGCTCCAGTGCAACGTTCCCGGAGGCCCTGTCGATACACCGGACAGAGCACAGAACAGACTGCCTTTGGAGGATCTCGTGACCGTCTCTGCCGATACCGTCGATACCGTCGTCACCGCCTGCCGCGCCCGATTGGGCGACCCGTCCGGCTGGGTCACCTCCGATGCCTACCGGCACAGCCTCGCCCTCTGCATCATCGAATCGGTGCAGTCGAGCGCCGGGCACAGCGAGGTCGCCGTCGTCGACCGCTACCTGGCGTACCGGCGGGCGCACCCCGATCAGCCCCTCACCGACGGCGCCCGCGACCTTCTCCGCACGTTCGAGGAGGCGGGCAGCTCGGATCAGTGGGCGGGCAAGGTCGGCTCGTACAAACGGCGGTACTCCGCGACCGGTGTGCCGATCGAGGCGCGTCACATCCAGCTGGCGGCGGAGCGACTACACCAGCTCCGGATCAACAGCATCGACGACCTCCTCGAAGCCGCCCGGGACGAAGCCGCCCTGGAGCAGATCCACGACGCGTGGATCGAGGTGTGCGGGGAGAGCAGCGACGTCACGTGGGCGCACTTCCTGATGCTCGCCGGGATCCCGGGTGTCCGGCCGAATCGGGTGGCGGACGTGTTCATCAGCGGCGCGCTCGGAATTTCGGAAGCCACCGACGACGGCCTGGCCGAGGAGATCCTCGAGGCGACGGCGACCGAACTCGGTGTCGATCCGGACCAGTTGAACTATGCGATCCGGCGCTGGCTGTCGGCGAACTCGCGGCGTCTCGAAGAGGCCGCCTGAGTTATCAGTTTACGCCGAGTTACACTTATCTCCGCTGGTCAGATAAGAAATACACATAACGGACATCGACCCTGGTGCGAAACTGGGACAAATGTGATCGAATGCACATCCGTCATGTCGTTTCAGTGGAGGGGTCATAGTGCGTGAATTCTCGGTACCGCAGTCGTTCTCAATTCCGGAGGACGCCTCCATGGCGGACACGGTCTTCCGTCATGCCGAGGAAGACCCGAAGTTCGTTCCGTTCAAGCGCCCCGGCAACGGCGGGTGGGTAGACGTCACCGCCGCCGAGTTCGCGGAGCAGGTGTCCGCCGTCGCGAAGGGCCTCATCGCTTCCGGCGTCGAGCTCGGCGACCGCGTCGCGATCCTGTCGGCGACCCGGTACGAGTGGGTCGTCATCGACTACGCGATCTGGACGGCAGGCGGGTGCACCGTCGCCATCTACGAAACGTCCGCACCCGATCAGGCGAAGTGGATCCTCGAAGACTCCGGCACATCGCTGCTGGTCGTCGAGAATGCCAAGCAGGCCGACGCGCTGAAGGTCGTCACCGACGCAGCGCCGGACCTGCGTGAGGTCCTGCAGATCGAGGGCGGCGCGATCGACGAGCTGTCGAAGCGCGGCGAAGGCGTCACCGACGAGCAGTTGCACGAGCGTCGTCACCAGGTGCGCGCGTCCTCCCCCGCGACCCTCATCTACACGTCGGGCACCACGGGCCGCCCCAAGGGCGTGCAGTTGACCCACTCCAACTTCTACGCAGAGTCCGCGGCCGTGAAGCTGGCGCTCAGCGACGCGATGTACGCCGGCAGGCGCACCATGATGTTCCTGCCCCTCGCGCACGTCTTCGCTCGCGCCATCTCCTTCGGTGCGTTCGACGCCAAGGTCACGGTCGCGCACACCGCCGACCTCACCACGCTGCTCGACCAGTTCGCCGCGTTCAAGCCGCACTTCATCCTGTCGGTGCCGCGCGTGTTCGAGAAGGTCTACAACTCCGCCAAGCAGAAGGCGTACGACGGCGGCAAGGGCAGCATCTTCGAGAAGGCGTCCGCCACCGCCATCGCGTACAGCGAGGCGCAGGACAACGGCGGCGCCGGGCTCGGTCTCAAGCTCAAGCACGCCCTGTTCGACAAGCTCGTCTACTCGAAGCTGCGCACCGCTCTCGGCGGCGAGTGCGACCGCGCCGTCTCCGGTGGCGCCGCGCTCGGTGCACGCCTCGGTCACTTCTTCCGCGGCATCGGCGTCCCCGTATACGAGGGCTACGGCCTCACGGAGACGAGCGCCGCCATCTCCGTGAACACCACCCGCGCGCAGAAGGTCGGCACCGTCGGCAAGCCGATCGACGGTCACGCCGCGAAGATCGGCGAGGACGGCGAACTGCTCCTGAAGGGTCCCGTCGTCTTCGGCGGGTACTGGCACAACGAGCAGGCCACCGCGGATTCGATCCGGGACGGCTGGTTCCACACCGGCGACCTCGGCTCGATCGACGAAGAGGGCTACATCTCGATCACCGGCCGTAAGAAGGAAATCATCGTCACCGCGGGCGGCAAGAACGTCGCGCCCGCGGTCCTCGAGGACGCGCTCCGCGCGCACCCGCTGATCAGCCAGTGCCTCGTCGTCGGCGACGGCAAGCCGTTCATCGGCGCGCTGATCACCCTCGATTCCGAAACCCTCCCGGGCTGGAAGGAACGCCACGGGCTGGCCGCCGACACCCCGGTGTCCGACCTGGTGAAGAACCCCGACCTGGTCGCCGAGATCGACGAGGCCGTGGCCGAGGGCAACAAGAAGGTGTCCAACCCGGAGCGGATCAAGAAGTACCGCATCCTCGAGGTCGACTTCACGCAGGAGACCGGTGAGCTCACGCCCACGCTGAAGCTCAAGCGGAACGTCATCCACAAGGAGCACGGCGCGGCCATCGAGGCCATCTACGCGTAGGCGGCTCCGCCGCCCGTGAGTGCTCGAGGAGTGCAGAGACTCCTCGCGCACTCACGGGTGCGCAGCGCCGAGGATGAAGTCGCGGACCACCGCGGTCACGGATGTGTGGACCTTCTCGTGAAGCAGGTCGTGGCCGGCGTCGTCGAACTCCCGGAATTCGAGGCATGCGATCCCCGCCGCCCAGTCCCGGACGGGGTCGATAGGTGCGATGCGGTCGTCCACGCCGTGCACCGCGAGCAGCGGTATCCCGAGTGACCCGAGCGCGTCCGCCGTCTGCTGCACGGCGGCGGTCTTCGGTGTCCCGCACAGAATCGCGCCCCGGAAACCGGAGTCACCGGACGCGAGAAGTTCCATCGAGACCGCGGCACCGAGCGAATGCCCCATGAGCACGAGCGGAACATCCGGCGCGTGCCTGCCGGCGAGGCCGGTGAGAAGCGCGGCGTCCTCCGCCAGGTCCGCCACCGATCCCGGATGGTCGCCTTCGGACAATCCGTGACCGGCCTGGTCGATTCCCCACACCCCGATTCCGGCAGGCGTCAGTCCGCGCGCGAACCGGTGGTAGTGACCCGTGTGCTGCCCCATGCCGTGGAGAAACACCAACTGGGCGACAGGTCCTCCCACCGCGCTCCAGTGCCGGTAGTGGACTCGTCCGGAGTGGCCGTCGAAGAAGGGCATGGCTGCCATTCTGGGCCTGTCGCACCCCGATGGCACAATCGGCCGGGTGAACTCACCGGCAGAACTGGGGACGTAGCTGTGTTCCTCCTCGACGACACCATCGTCTACAGCGCCAGCGACCTCTCCGCGGCCGCCACCTGCGAGTTCGCGTTGCTGCGCCGGTTGGACGCCACGCTCGGGCTCGCCGGCGCCGGTTCCGCCGCCCCATCCGTCGACGACGATCCGATGCTGCGACGGACGTCGAGCCTCGGCGATGCGCACGAACATCGCCGGCTCGAGCAGTTCCGAGCCGAGTACGGCGACGGGGTGGTCACGATGGACCGTCCCGAATACACCGCGCTGGGTCTGTTCGACGCGAACCTGGCCACCGTGGAGGCGATCCGCGGCGGCGCCGACGTCGTGTACCAGGGGACGTTCTTCGACGGCCGCTTCCTGGGTTTCTGCGATTTCCTCGTCCGCGACGGCGACACGTATGCCGTCTACGACACCAAACTGTCACGACACGCGAAAGTGTCGGCCCTGCTGCAGCTCGCCGCGTACGCGGAAGCGCTGGCCGGCAACGGGATCCCGACGTCCCCCGACGTCCACCTGCTGCTCGGCGACGACAGCGACTCGGCGCACTCGCTCGGCGACATCGTTCCCGTGTACTCCGCGCGACGGTCCTCGCTCGAACGAATTCTCGACGAGCACCGCGACGAGCAGTCGCTCGCGGAGTGGGGCGACCCCCGGTACACGGCGTGCGGCCGGTGCGACACGTGCACCCCGGAGGTGGAGCAGCACCGCGACCTCCTGCTGGTGGCCGGAATGCGCACGACGCAGCGGAGCCGGCTGATCGCGGCCGGGATCGGCACACTCGACGCCCTCGCCGCGCATGCGGGCAGCGTCGAGGGCCTCCCCGAGCGCACCCTCGAATCGCTGCGCGCGCAGGCGGCCCTGCAGTTGCGGCAGGAGTCCTCGGGCACCCCCGAGTTCCAGGTGTACGCCCCGCAGGCTCTGGGCGGGCTACCCGAACCGGACGACGGCGACATCTTCTTCGACTTCGAGGGAGACCCGCTCTGGGCCGAGAACGGATCCACGGACTGGGGTCTCGAATACCTCTTCGGTGTGGTCGAGGGTCCCGCCGACGCCGCCGTGTTCCGGCCGTTCTGGGCACACGACCGCGCCGAGGAGCGGCAGGCACTCGTCGACTTCCTCGCCTACGTCACCGCGCGCCGTCAGCAGTACCCGAACATGCACATCTACCACTACGCCGCGTACGAGAAGTCGGCGCTGCTGCGGCTGGCGGGACGGCACGGCGTCGGCGAGGAGACCGTCGACACCCTGCTGCGCGACAACGTCCTCGTCGACCTGTATCCGGTGGTGCGCGGGTGCCTGCGCATCGGTGAACGGTCCTACAGCATCAAGAAACTCGAACCGCTGTACATGCCGGAGCAGCCGCGCGACGGCGACGTCACCAATGCCGCCGCGTCGGTGGTCGCGTACGCCGACTACTGCGATCACCGCGACAACGGCCGGGAGGACGAGGCACGCGCGCTGCTGCAGGGCATCGCCGACTACAACGAGTACGACTGCGATTCCACGCTGCGGCTGCGCGACTGGCTGATCGGGCAGGCGGAGACGCACGGCGTGGCTCTCCGGCCGCCCGGCGACGGGCCCACCCCGGTGACCGAGGACTGCACCCCCGCGGAGGCGGCGTTGCGCGAGTTCGCCGGGCACGGACCGAGCGAGCATCGGGGGCACGACCAGCAGGCGGCCGCGCTCATGGCTGCTGCGGTCGGCTACCACCGCCGCGAGCGGAAACCGTTCTGGTGGGCGCACTTCGACCGGCTGGTCGTGCCGCACGACGAACTGTCGGACATCCGGGACGTTCTGGTGGTGTCGTCCGCGGTCGTCGAGGAGAACTGGCACAAGAGCAGTCCGCGGCAGCGCAAGCTGCGCCGGCGCCTGCAGCTCACCGGCCGTTTCGGGACCGGGAGCACGGTGGGGCCCAAGACCACGATGTACGCGCTGTACGACACTCCCGCACCCGAGGCGGTCGCGGGCGACAATCCGCAGCAGCGGGGAACGTGCACGGTCAACGTGCTCGACGTCGGGAAGGACGGCAGGCGCCGCGACGTGGTGATCGTCGAGGAACTCCTGAACGGCGAGGAGTACGTGCAACTTCCGACGGCGATCACCCCCGGTCCCCCGATCACGACCGACCGCATCGAATCGTCCATTGCGGTGGCCGCGGACGACATGTGCTCCCCGCTGCCGGAGCTTCCGCTGTGCGCGCCGGTGGACATTCTGCGGCGGTCCGACCCGCGCACCCGGAGCGGGAACCCGTTCCCGCCCGTCGACGGCACGGACTACGCGGGCGCGATCACCGCGGCATTACTCGACCTCGAAGACTCGTACGTCGCGGTGCAGGGACCTCCCGGCACCGGCAAGACGTACACCGGGGCCCGGGTGATCAAGGCGCTCGTCGAGCAGCACCACTGGCGGATCGGCGTGGTCGCACAGTCGCATTCGGTGATCGAGAACATGCTCGGCGGCGTCGTGAAGGCCGGGCTCCCCGCCGAACTCGTCGCGAAGAAGGACGGGCGGCATCGCGCCGCGACGTGGACCGACATCAGCTCCAACGACTACCCCGGTTTCATCGACCAGGCCGAGGACACGGGCTGCGTGATCGGCGGGACCGCCTGGGATTTCGCGAACACCGACCGCGTTCCGCCCGGCAGCCTCGATCTGCTGGTCATCGACGAGGCCGGGCAGTTCGCTCTCGCCAACACCATTGCGGTGGGCGGCGCGGCCCGCAACCTCCTGCTTCTCGGCGACCCCCAGCAACTTCCGCAGGTCAGCCAGGGCACCCATCCGGAACCGGTGGACGCGTCGGCCCTGGGGTGGCTCGCCGAGGGGCACGGGGCTCTGCCCGCGAGTCGGGGCTATTTCCTCGAACGCACGTGGCGGATGCACCCGGAACTGTGCGCACCCGTGTCGACGCTGTCCTACGATGGCAAGCTGCGTTCGCAGGAATCGGCCAGTGTCGCACGGCGACTCGACGGCTTGGAGCCGGGTGTGCACACCGTCTTCGTCGACCACCAGGGCAACGCCACCCAATCCCCGGAGGAATCGCGGGAGGTGGTCAACCGGATCACTAAGCTGCTCGGTTCCGGGTGGACCGATCCCAGCGAGTTCGAGGGCACCCGCCCACTCGACGAGTCCGACATCCTGGTGGTGGCGCCGTACAACGCGCAGGTCGGGTTGATCGAACGTGATCTGGCCGCGGTCGGTCTCGACAAGGTCGAGGTGGGCACGGTCGACAAGTTCCAGGGGCGGGAGGCTGCCGTTGCCATCGTGTCGATGACCGCGTCGGCGATCGAGGACGTGCCGCGCGGCATGTCGTTCCTGCTGTCGCGGAACCGGATGAACGTGGCGGTGTCCCGCGGCAAGTGGGCGGCGATCATCATCCGGTCGGAATCGTTGACGCAGTACATGCCGAGCACCCCGGAAGGTCTGACCGAGCTGGGTGCCTTCATGCGGCTCACCGGTCAGCCGAAGCACTGACCTTCGCCGCGGTAGGTGGGCACCACGGTGCGGGAGCCGTCCGACTCGACGAGGTGCACCTCGGTGAACCGCTCGCACAGCTCGCCGGCCTTCGCGTGCCGGAACCACACCCGGTCGCCGATGGCGAGATCCGCTGCCGCCTTTCCGGTCACCGGGGTCTGGACCTCGCCGGCGCCTTCGTTGCGCAGTAGCTTCAGCCGCGGGGGCCACACCGGCTTGGGCACGCGACTGCCCCCGGCGGGACCGGAGGCGATGTAGCCGCCGCCGAACAGCGTCGCGATGCCGGGGGTCGGCCGTCGGACCGCCGACAGGGCGAAGTACAGCGACGGGTGCGGACGGAACGCGCGGTACCTGTCGAAGAGCGTCGGGACGTACAGGCCGGAACCGGCCGTCACCTCCGTCACTACCTGGTCCGCGGAGCTCACCTCGAGCGAGCCGGTGCCCCCGCTGTTGACGATTTCGAGCACCCCGACCTCCGACTGCACGGCGTTCACCACGGCACCGCGACGGGTCGCGAGTTCATTCGCGGACGCCCGCTTCATCCAGCCGATCGGTGGACTGGAATCGGGCAGACCCGCGATCTGCGCTTCGTAGAACATGACGCCGACGACGGCGAACCCCCGCCCCGCGGCGCGCTTCGCGAAGGCGGCGACGGCGGACGGTTCGCGGAGCGGGGAACGGCGGACCCCGATGTGGAGGGGGCCGAGCCGCAGCGAGGCGTCCACGTCGATGCACAGCCGGGCCCGGAGGGAGGTGGTGCCGGCCGCGGCGAGAACGAAGTCGAGGTGGTCGTCGCTGTCGACCATCAACGTGATCCGGTTCAGCAGTTCGGGGTCGGCTGCGAGTTCGGCGAGGGCACCGCGGTCGGCCGTCGGGTAGCCCATGAGGATGTCGTCCGCGCCGCGGCGGGCGAGCCAGATCGCCTCGCGCAGTGAATACGCCATGATCCCGCGGAACCCGCCGGCCCCGGTGAGCTTCTCCCCCAGTGCGACCTGGAGTACCGCGCGGCAGCGAACGGATTTGCTGGCGACGCGGACGGGCGTGCCGCCCGCGCGCAGCACCAGGTCGGCGGCGTTGGCGCGCAGCGTGGTCAGGTCGAGCGCGGCCAGCGGCGGGTCGACCTCGGTGGTCGAGGCGATGAGACGGTCGAGCGTGGGCGTCACAGTTCGTCCAATCTTGTCCATCGGTCTGCGACGCCAGTCAACCACCGAGTTGGACGATTGTCCAGATCGACATCGGACCCGATCAGGCCCGCTCGACCGCCTTCGACGCGATCACGTGCACCATGTCGTCCAGCGCCGCGATCATCGCCTCGCTGTCGCGGTCCACGAGCCACCGCAGCACGAGCCCGTCCAGGATGGCCAGACCGAACCGCGCGATCGCCTCGACCGGGGTGGCCCAGCCGACTTCGGCGATGCGGGCGCACTCGGCGAGGAACTCGATCGCCTCCTCGTCCATGGTCCGATACTGCTGACCGGCGATGTCGCCGGCACGCTCACTCCCGGACGCGCGGTGCCGCAGGGCCTGCGCGGTGATCTCGTACGTCAGCAATTGACGGTCCGGGGTGGCCTCGATGATCGGCCACATTCCGCTGATCCCGATGTGGAGGAGTTCGCGCAGACCGTCGATCCCGCGCAGGTCCGGCGCGTGCCGCACCTGACCGAACGCCAGTCGCATCGACGCGCTGAGCTGCAGAATCAGGCTCTCACCCATCGCCGCGAGGAGCTCCTCCTTGCTCTCGAAGCAGTAGTGCACCACACCGAGCGAGACGCCCGCCTCCTCCGCCACGGCACGCACCGTGACCGACGCGACGCCGCGCTGCTCCGCGATGGCCAGCGCCGACTCGACGAGTTGGGCACGACGTTCGTCCGCAGGAAGCCTGTTCAGCATCCTCTGATCGTAGAACCTGCGGGGGGCCCGCCCGCGACCAACACGGACGCCCGACCAACCCGCCATTTGCCTGGACGAGCGTCCAGGTTCATGATGGGCGAATGGCACAGGACACATGGCGCAACTGGGCGGGCACCGAGACGGCGAACCCGCTGCGCTTCGCGACTCCGCGCTCGGTGGAGGAACTCAGCGCGCTCGTCTCCGGTGCCGCGGAGCACGGAGAGCGGGTCAAGGCCGTCGGGTCGGGTCACTCCTTCACCGGGGTCGCCGTCACCGACGGGATCCTCGTCAGCCTCGACGCCCTCACCGGGATCGAATCCGTCACCCTCGACGAACCGGCGGGCGCCCTCGTCACCGTCCTCGCCGGCACGCGGCTGCACGACCTGAGCGAGCAACTCTGGCACCGTGGCCTGGCGATGATCAACCTGGGCGACATCGACGTGCAGTCCGTCGCAGGTGCGCTGTCCACCGGAACCCACGGCACCGGCGCGCGTTTCGGAGGTCTCGCCACCCAGGTCCGCGCCCTGCAGGTGGTGCTGGCGGACGGCTCGGTGGCCGACTGCTCCCCCACCGACAATCCCGAACTGTTCGAGGCGGCACGGCTGGGACTCGGCGCCGTGGGCATCATCTCGAAGGTCACGATCCAGTGCGTGCCGCACTACGTGATGCACGCCGTCGAGAAGCCCGAGTCGTTGGACGCCATCCTCGACCGGCTCGACCACGACCGCACCACGATCGACCACTTCGAGTTCTACTGGTTTCCCCACACCCGCCGCGTGCTGACGAAACGCAACACCCGGCTACCCGGTGACACCCCGGTTTCTCCCCTCCACCCGGTCCGGGCCTACGTCGACGACGAACTGCTCGCGAATGTCCTGTTCGAGGGCATCAACAGGGTCGCAGGCCTTGCCCCGACGACGATCCCGAAGATCAACCGGCTGTCGTCGCGCATGCTGAGCGCGCGCGAGTTCACCGACCGCAGTTACCGCGTCTTCGCGTCGGAGCGCCGGGTCAAGTTCCGGGAGATGGAATACGCGGTTCCCACCGAGGCCCTCCCCGACACTCTCGCGGCGATCGATGCGTGGATGGAGAAGTCCGGTTTCACGGTCGCGTTCCCCGTCGAGGTCCGGTTCGCCGCGGGCGACGACGTGTGGCTGTCGACGGCGAACGGCCGGGACACGGCGTACATCGCGGTGCACCAGTACCATCGCCGAGATCACGAGCCGTACTTCGCCGCGGTCGAGGCCATCGCAAGGGAAGTGGACGGGCGACCGCACTGGGGCAAGATGCACGGCCGCACCGCCGACGACTTGCGGCCCGCGTATCCGAACTTCGACGAGTTCGTCGCCGTGCGCGACAAGTACGACCCCGAGCGAATGTTCGGCAACGCGTACCTCCAGCAGGTCCTGGGTCGCTAACGTGAGCTAGGTGGCCCCCAGTCGATCTTTCGACCGCCGCGACTTCCTACGCGTCGCGGGTGCGTCCGGTGCAGCGGCGATCGGTGCCGTGATGCTCGGCGCGTGCGGGGAACGCCTGCACGACCCGGAGGTTCCGCCGCTTCCCGACGGCTTGTCCGTTCCGGGCGGCGGAGCGGTGTCCGAGTTCGCGCCGGTCGACAAGGCGACGTGGCGCGTGCAGGGCGATCCGCTGGTCGCGCCAACTGGTGACGGGCCCCTCGCCGGCATGCGACTCGCGGTCACCGACCTGTACGCCGTTGCGGGACAGCAGATCGGCGCGGGCAGCGGACGGCGGCTCGCCGAGGCTCCTGTCGAGACGGGTACCGCCGCAGTGGTGGCGCGCCTCCTCGGTCAGGGCGCCCGGGTCGTCGGTCTGGCGCAGACCGACGACCTCGGTTACGGGCATTCGGGCATCAACCAGCAATTCGGCACGCCGCCCAACGCCCGCGCCGAGGACCGCCTGCCCGGCGGTGCCACGTCGGGCGCCGCAAGTGCGGTCGCGCAGGGCGCCGCCGACATCGGAGTGGGTATCGACACCACCGGTTCCGTCCGCATCCCCGCCTCGTATCAGGGCCTGTACGGCTTCGCACCGTCCCGGGGCGCCGTCTCCACCGACGGGCTGTTTCCGCTGTCCCCCACGTTCGATACCCCGGCGTGGGTCTGCGGCGACCTCGACACCCTCGTCGCGGTCTCCGGCGCGCTTCTCCCGCTCACGGCGGAGTCTCCGTTCCGTAGCGCGCTCACCTCGGACGGCATCAACGCCGTCGCCGAGGCGGGGGCGCTCGGTGCGGTGCGGCGCGCCCTCACCGCGTGGGAGAAGAGTTCCCTCCCCCGGCTGACGTGGACCGACACGGACATCGGCCGGCTTCCCGACTGGTACGACGCCGTCGTCGCCGTGCAGGGCTACGAGGCGTGGCGGCTGCACGGCGACTGGGTGAGCGGGGCGATGACGTCGCTCGGCGACGAACCCGGCCGCAATTTCGCCGATGCGAGCCGCATCTGGGAATCCACGTACGGCCGGAAGCTGATCAAGCTCGGCGAGGCGTCGCAGACGATCACCGCGTATGTGGGCGACAGCCTGCTCCTGCTGCCGGCGACCTCCTCCACGGCCCCCGAGCGGACAAGCTACCCCAGCGGTGACCGGTTCCGGAACACGATGCGCGCCACCGGCATGCTCACGTGCCTCGCGACCATCTCCGGACTGCCCAACGCGACCGTGCCGTTGCGCACCGACGACGGAGTTCCCGTCGGCCTCTGCCTGGTCGGCCCGCACGGCCGCGACCGGGACGTCCTGGCCGTCGTCGCCGGTCTCGGCGGCTCGGGGCTGATCGACTGACGGCGGGGACCGTCAGCCGCGGAGCAGTTGCGCCTTGCGCGCGTCGCTCGCGAACGACGCTTTGATCGAGTTGCGCGCCAAAGTTTCCCGCTCGGCATCGGTGAGGCCGAGCTGATCCCGCAGCTGGGCGAAGTTGTCGTCGACGTACCCGCCGAAGTACGCGGGGTCGTCGGAGTTCACGGTGACGAGCAGACCCGCCTCCAGCATGGTCCGCAACGGGTGCTCGGACAGCGAGTCGACGACGCACAGTCGCACGTTCGACAGCGGGCACACGGTCAGCGGCACCTCCTCGTCCACCAGACGCGCCACGAGCGCCGGGTCCTCGAGCGCCCGCACCCCGTGGTCGATGCGCTCGGCGCCGAGGAGGTCGAGCGCCTGCCAGATGTACTCCGGCGGGCCTTCCTCGCCTGCGTGGGCGACCACGTGCAGCCCCTCCGACCGGGCGCGGGCGAACACGTCCTCGAACAGCGACGGCGGGTTTCCCACCTCGGCCGAGTCCAGCCCGAGCCCGACGATCGGTGTCTGCAACCGGATGATCTCCGAGAACACTTCCTCCGCCTCGTGCACGGGACGGTCCCGCAGGATCGCGGCGATCGCAGCGCTGCTGAGGCCGAACTCCCGCTCGCTGGTGCCCACCGCGTCCATGATTCCGTCGAGCACCTCGTCCAGCGGCACACCACGATTGACGTGGGCCTGCGGGTTGAAGAAGAACTCCACGTGCGCGACGCCGCCCGCCGACGCCCGCGCGAAATAGGCGCGGGTGAGGTCCGCGAAGTCCTGCGCCGTCCGCAGCACCTGCATGTTGGCGAAGTACAGGTCGAGGAACGACTGCAGATCGGTGAACTCGTACCGCGACCGGAGATCGTCGAGGTCCGTGTACGGCAGCTGCACGGAATTCCGTTCGGCCAGCGCGAAGATCAGCTCGGGTTCGAGGGAACCCTCGATGTGCATGTGCAGCTCGGCGACGGGAGAGCTCACGGGTGGATACCTGCCTTTCGCACCACCTAGGCAGCGGTGTCGCGGTCGACGATACGGACGAAGCCGTCGCCGTCGATATTCGCGGTGTCGCCGGTGTGAAACCAGCCACCCGTAAAGGTTCTCGCGGTGACCTCGGGCCGGTTCCAGTAGCCGCGGCTGACTCCCGGACCGCGGCAGAGCAATTCGCCGACACCGCGGCCGGCGTCGGGTCCGAGGAGGGCCACCTCCATCCCGCCGAACGCGACGCCCACGCTGCCCGCGTGTGTCAGAGCGCACTCGTCGGGCAGCGCCAGCCCGGCGCCGCACGTCTCGGTCATTCCCCATCCGAGGAAGTGCCTGGCCGCAGGGAACGTCCGCCGGAGCAGTTGCGACTGCTCCAGGGACAGTCCGGAGCCGCTGTAGTCGATCCAGCGCACCGCGCGCCGGCCGAAGCTCGTCACCCGCGAGGTCTCCACGGCCCGCAGGAGGACGGCGGGCGCCGCGGTGAGCACGTCGGCACCGGTGCCGCGCCACGACGCGGCGTCGGTGCTCCCAGTCAGCAGGACCGTTCCGCCCACCACCAACGTCGAGAGAAGTTCGACGAGCGATCCGACGGTGTGCAGTTCGGGTTCGACGAGGAGATTCCGCAGTCCCTCGGAGCTGAACCCGCGCGCGTGGAGCACGGATTCGATGGTCGAGAGGACGTTCTCGTTGCTCAGCTCCACACCCGTCGGGGACTCCGACGGGCCAGGCGTGTACGACAGCAGCACCAGCTCGTCGGGGCTCGCGCCGTCGTCGATGAACGAGATGCCCTCCGGCAGTTCGCCGTCGAGGATCAGCACCGACTCGCTGTCGGCGAGCACCTCACCGGTCTGCGCGTCGTCGAGTGCCGGGCTCACCCCGACCGGCACGCCGCCGGCGAGCAACACCCCGAGGAACGCCTCGACCCAGCGAACCCCCACGGGCTGCCGGACGGCGACGCGGTCGCCGATCTCGACGCCCTTCGACTTCAGCCCGCCGGCCACCCGCGCCGCGGACGTCCACAGTTGCGAGAACGTGAGAGACCGGCCACCGTCCTCCTCGACGGCGACCCGGCCCGCGTAGCGGTGCACGGAGATGTCGAGCAGCTCGGTGAGCGACGGGTTGAGCCCGCCGTACCGGAGCAGGCCGTCGCGGCCACGGACCACCCGGTCGTCGTGGAAGAAGGGACCACTACTCGGGTACTCGACGAGGGACGACGGCATCTGCACCTCCGCTGACGACACTGCTGCGCGACCGGGACGTTGCCACGACTATATGACGCCCGTCACAGTTGCGGGGAGCGGATCGCCGACGCCTACCGTCCGCGGTACGTCGCCTTGCCCGGTCCGAAGTCGAGGAAGCTGCGTACCGCACCCTCGAGGTCGTCGGTCTCGAACAGGGCACCCGACACGTCGGGTGTGATCGAGTCGGCGTGCGCGACTCCACCCGACCGCCACGCGGAGATGATCTGCTTCGTGGCGTCGTGTGCGCGCGTCGGCCCGTCCGCCAGGCGTGCGACGAGGGCGCGGGCCTCCGCGTCGACGTCCTCGTGGACGGCGTTGACCACACCCCAGTCGCGCAGTGTCGCGGCGTCGTACAGGTCACCGGTCATCACCAGTTCCCGGGCGCGGCCGGACCCCGCCCGCTCGGCCAGCCGCTGCGGACCGCCCATCGACGGAGTCAGCCCCACCACCGTCTCGACCAGTCCGAACTTCGCCTTCGGTGCGGCGAGGATGATGTCGCAGGCGAGCGCGATCTCGAAGGCGGCGGTCAGCGTCAGTCCGTGCGCCGAGTACACGACGGGGCACGGCAGCGCCTCGAGCGGATGGCAGATCTCGGCGAACAACTCCTGCCACAGGTCCGCGCCCTGTTCCGCGGTGAGCCCGTCGAACACGTGGACGTCCACCCCTGCGGAGACCACCTTGCCCTCGGCGCGCAGCAGCACCGCGCGCGGCGGATCCTCGGCGAGCGCCGCGACGTCGGCCTGCACGGCGTCGAACATCGCCTGATCGAAGAGGTTCAGTGCGCCGTGGGCGAACGTCAGGATCGCGATCTCGGCGCCGGCGTCGGTACGGACACGCTCGAGTCGGGTGGGATGCGCGGCTGCAGGCTCAGTCATGCCGCCAGACTGCCACACGTGTTCCGCCTACGATCGGGGTGTGGACTCGCTGCGCGCGGCGCTGGCCGACGCCGTCGGTGATCGGTTCGTGACCGTGGACGCGGACGTGCTCGCCGCCCGCGCCACCGACCACACGGGGCGCTACAGCGGGCGGGCGAGCGCACTCGTCCGGCCCGCAGATGCCGCGGAAGTCTCGGCCGTGCTGGACATCTGCCGCCGAGCCGGGGTGAAGGTCACCGTGCAGGGTGGCCGCACCGGCCTCGAAGCGGGAACGGTTCCCGAGCACGATGACGTACTGCTGTCGACGGAACGGCTGACCGCGGTCGGCGCCGTCGACCGCGAGAACCTGCGCGTCACCGTCGGCGCCGGGGTCACCCTCTCGACACTCCGGCACACCGCGTCCGACGCCGGACTGCTGTTCGGCGTCGACATCGCGTCCCGCGATACCGCGACGATCGGCGGCATGGTGTCGACCAATGCCGGTGGGCTGCACACCGTGCGGTACGGCCATATGTCGGCCCAGGTGCTGGGCCTGGAAGTGGTGCTGCCCGACGGGGCGATCGTGCGGCGCAGCATGCGGGTGGGCGCCGAGAACTGCGGATACGACCTGCCCGCGCTGTGGGTCGGCAGCGAGGGCACGCTCGGTGTGGTCACGACCGTCGATCTCGCACTCCACCCCGTGCCCGAGTTCCGTGTGACCGCCCTCGCGGGCTTCGCGCAACTATCCAGCTTGATCGACGCCGCTCGCGTCGTCCGGCGGCTCGAGGGGGTGGACGCCGTGGAGATGCTCGACGGCCGTGGGCTCGAATTGGCCTCCTCGCGGCTGGGTTTCGCGGTCCCCACGGGTCTGCCGTGGTACCTCCTCGTGGAACTGGCCGGCGGGCGCGACCTCACCGACGACCTGGCCGAGGCCCTGGAGCAGTGCGATCCCGACGACGAACCCGCTGTCGGGATCGATCCCGCAGGCCGCGCCCGCGTGTGGGCGGCGCGGGATGCGTTCGCGGACGTGGTCGGACTGTTCGGGCCCCCGCTCAAGTTCGACGCCGCCCTCCCACTGGACACCCTCGCCGCGTTCGTCGCCGACGCGGTCCCAATGGTGACGAGCCGGGCACCTGACGCGATCCCGGTGCTCTTCGGGCACGTCGCCGACGGCAACGTCCACCTCAACGTGCTGCGCTGCCCCGACGAGTCCGTGCTGTACCTGCCGGTCACGGAACTGATCCGCGATCACGGCGGCAACATCGCGTCCGAGCACGGCGTCGGCGCACACAAGCGCAACTACCTGTACCTCTCCCTCAGCCGCGAGGACATCACCGCGATGTGGACGATCAAGCAGGCGTTCGATCCCGCGGACTACCTCAACCCTGCAGTGATGTTTCCCGACTGGCTGCGTCGCCCGCACTGACTCCGGGCTTCTTCTCGCGCAACGGTCGCGCGAAGCACACCGAGGCGAGGAAACCGATCAGCAGGACGGCCGCGGGCAACCAGATCGACTGCGACATCGCCGTCGCGAACGGTTCCTTCACGAACTCGGGCATCTCCCCCACACCGGCCTCCTGGCTGTCGGCGTTCAGCCCCTGAGCGGACAGGCGGGCCGTGATGAGTGCGCCGATCGCGGCGCTGCCGAGGACGGCGCCGACCTGGCGGGTCGTGTTGTACACGCCTGCTCCGGCGCCCGCCTGATGGGGCGGAAGGTTGTGCGTGGCCGTGGCCGCGAGCGGCGACCAGATACACGCGTTGGCGAGGCCGATCAGTCCGATGGGCAGCAGCAGTTCCCAGATCGCCACGTCGGGTGACATGACCATGGACAGCCAGGCGAGTGCGATCGAGAACAGCAGGAATCCGGCGCCCGCGATGTACCGCGGGTGGGTGCGGTCCACGAGCTTGCCGATGAACGGGGCGAACACGCCGGTGAGGACGGCCATGGGCACGAGCAGCAGGGCCGACCGTGTGGGCGACAGACCCCGCACCGCCTGCGTGTAGAACATCAGCGGCAGGACCATCGCGGTGATCGCGAATCCCATCGAGGTGATCGCCACGTTGGCGAGCGAGAAGTTGCGGTCCTTGAACAGGCCCAGGGGCAGGAGCGGCTCGTTCTTGTTCCAGGACTGGTACCAGACGAAGACGCCGAGTAGGACGAGGCCGGCGCCGATCGACGCCAGCACGGTCGCCGACCAGTCGTAGGAGCTGCCTTCCTGGATTCCGAACACGAGGAAGAACATGCCGAGCGCGCTGAGCACGACCCCGGGGATGTCGAACTTGTGCTCGTGGGTCTCGAGCGACGGCACCAGTCGCCAGGCCAGCACGAACGCGATCACGCCCACGGGCACGTTGACGATGAAGATCCACTCCCAGCCGAGGTTGTCCACGAGGACGCCGCCCGCCAGCGGTCCCACCAGGGTGGCGACACCCGCGACGGCGCCCCACAGACCCATCGCGGTGCCGCGGCGGTCCGGCGGGAACGTGCGGGTGATGACGGCCATCGTCTGCGGCGTCATCAGTGCGGCGCCCAGTCCCTGGAAGACCCGGGCGACGATGAGCATGGTGATGGTGCCGGAGAGGCCGCACCACAGCGACGCACCGGTGAACAGGACGAGCCCGATCAGGTAGATGTTCTTGGGACCGAACCGATCACCGAGTCGACCGGTGACCAGCAGCGGCACCGCATACGCCAGCAGGTACGCGCTGGTGACCCAGACGACCTTGTTGATGTCGGTGTGCAGGTCGTTCATGATCGCCGGGTTGGCCACCGCGACGATGGTGCTGTCGACGAGGATCATGAAGAAGCCGATGACGAGGGCCCACAGGGCCGGCCACGGATTTCGATGCTCGGGTGGCGACGTGGGTGGTGCGGTGCGCTCGGTGTCCATCATCAATCCTTTACTGAACCGGATGGGATCCGGCGTGAGTGTGTCAGTCGTTCGAGAAGTTCCGGCGAAAGCCACGGGAGGGCTCCGGAGTCGATGTCGGCCACCAGGGCGCTGAGCCATTCGTGCTCCGCGCGGGCAACGGTGACGAGAAATTCGTTGCCGAGGAGGAAGATCCTGGGGGTCTCGGTGGAACAGGCGAGCGCGGCAGCGGTCTCGAGTTCGTCGATTTCGCGGGTGAGGTGATCGAGCCGTTGCCGGAGCAGTTCCACCACGGTGGGGGCGGCGACGTTGTGCGCCTCCGCCAGTGCGAGCGGGAACTGCGGGTACTCGTGCACCGGGGTGGCGAGCATGTCGCTGACCCGGTGGACGAGCGCTTCCCGGCCCGCCTCGGTGACCTCGTACATGGTGCGTTCGGGCCGGTTTCCCGCCCGGTCGGTACCGGTGGTGCGCACCAGCCCTTCGCCTTCGAGCCTGCTCACGGTGTGATACAGCGACCCCGGCCGGATCTTCACGACGCGTCCACGCCGGGCGGCGGCGAGTTGGTACATCTCGTACGGATGCATCGTCCGCTCACACAGCAGACCGAGGATGGTGACACCGAGCGGCGTGAGTGCCATTGTCACCACCTCCACTACTCCACGTCGAATTACTCCACGTGGAATATACCGTCCGGGCGGATGGGGAACAAGCGGTTACCGTGGGTCCGGTGGACTCCCATCACCTCGACATCATTCGACTCGCCTGGTCACGCGAACTGGGATTACCCGATGACGCTCTGTCCACCCGGCCGGGCGCCGACGACCGCGCCGTCCGGGTCGACGACGACACGGACACGATCCGCTTCCTGCGCCTGGGCGAGACGTGCGCGCTCGTCGGACCGCGGTGGGCGATCGAGCGCGCCGACGGGCACACGTCGGAGGAACTGACCGAATCCGCAACCCTGCTCGCCCTCACCCAGGATCGGTCCGGACGGTGCGCCGGTCCCGTGGCGCTCGCGTTCGGCACCGACTACCAGGACCCGGCGACCGGGCGGCCACCGCTCGTCTCCCACGAACACGACCACGTCCGGCAGGTCGAGGAGGCGTGTCCCCCGGACGACGTCACCGAGGCCCGCCTGGGTGACCGCGACCGATGGTTCACGATTCTCGACGACGCGCAGCAACCGGTCAGTTCCGCCGGGTACGCCGAGTTCCAGGGTTTCCTCGCCGATGTCGGTGTGCTGACGGCGCCGGCGTTCCGGCGGCGGGGACTGGGCGCCACGGTCGCCGGGATCGCCACCGACGACGCGCTCGACAGCGGCCTGATCGCCCAATGTCGTTCACCCCGCGACAATCTGGCCTCGCGCGCGCTCGCCGCTCGGGCCGGGTACCGGGAACTGGGAACGTATGCCGCGGTCACGATCTCCCGAAGTACGCTCTGAGAGACATCGAAGGACGGGGACGAGTCGACCATGACAGAACGAACGGCAGAACCGCACAGCACGGAAGGCGCCTACGTCGAATCCGGCGCCGAGTTCACGCGCGACACCCACTACATCCCCACCCGCATCACGGCCGACGGCCGCGACGGCTATCCGGTCGAACCGGGCCGCTACCGCCTCGTCGCCGCTCGGGCGTGCCCGTGGGCCAACCGCGCGATCATCGTCCGGCGACTTCTCGGACTCGAGGACGCGTTGTCCATGGGACTGTGCGGCCCCACCCACGACAAGCGCAGCTGGACTTTCGATCTCGATCCGGACGGGCTCGACCCCGTGCTGAAGATCCCGCGCCTGCAGGACGCGTACTTCGCACGTTTCCCGGACTACCCCCGCGGCATCACCGTGCCCGCGATCGTCGACGTCCCCACCGGGCAGGTGGTCACCAACGACTACCCGCAGATCACCCTGGATCTGTCCTCGGAATGGACGCAGTACCACCGCGAGGGCGCGCCCGACCTGTACCCCGAGCCGCTGCGCGACGAGATCGACGAGGTCGCCGATCTCGTGTTCCGCGACGTCAACAACGGGGTGTACCGGTGCGGTTTCGCCGGCTCCCAGGAGGCGTACGAATCCGCGTACGACCGCCTGTTCGCCCGCCTCGACTGGCTCGAGGACCGTCTGACCGACCGCAGGTTCCTCGTCGGCGACACGATCACCGAGGCCGACGTGCGCCTGTTCACCACCCTGGCCCGGTTCGACGCGGTCTATCACGGCCATTTCAAGTGCAATCGGAACAAACTCGACGAGATGCCCGTGCTGTGGAGTTATGCCCGCGATCTCTTCCAGACACCCGGGTTCGGCGACACCATCGACTTCACCCAGATCAAGCAGCACTACTACATCGTGCACACCGACATCAATCCCACCCGGATCGTGCCGAAGGGGCCAGACCTGTCCGGCTGGCTCGAGCCACACGGGCGTGAACAACTCGGCGGCAGGCCGTTCGGGGACGGCA
Organism: Rhodococcus sp. G6(2025); assembly: GCF_058628105.1. Classification (NCBI taxonomy): domain Bacteria; kingdom Bacillati; phylum Actinomycetota; class Actinomycetes; order Mycobacteriales; family Nocardiaceae; genus Rhodococcus; species Rhodococcus sp. G6(2025). Next base: position 2,634,694 of record NZ_CP179750.1, on the reverse strand, counting down.
CGCCGCCACCTCCGCCGAAGCCCGGCGAGGAGGTCCCGGCCGGGCACCGGGCGTGATCGGGCGGATCTACGAGCCGGTGTAGGTGCCGAAACTCCAGAACACGCCCTCGGGGTCGCGGCAGGTGAAGCCGCGCGATCCGTAGTCCTCGTCCCGCAGTCTGCGGACGATCGTGGCGCCGGCGGCCACGGCGCGCTCGTGGAGCGCGTCGGGGTCGTCGACGACGAGGTACACCGAGCCCGTCCCCGGCGGCAGGTCGCTGATGACCGAGTCCTCACTGGGCGAGCCGAGCATGATCCCGCCGCCCTTGGGCCAGCCGAGTTCGGCGTGATCGACCTGGTCGCCCTCGCCGTACACCGCGTTCTCGGCGAACCCGAAGGCGTCGACGAGGAAGCGGATCGCGGCCCGCGCGTCGCGGTAGACGAGGGTGGGCCACACATATGTGGTGTGCGTCGAAGTAGTCATGTCATCACTCTGCGCCGTCGTCGTGGTAGGGGTCTTGGACGAATGAGAACGGGTCGATCTCGCGCCACCGCGACGGCGCGACGCCCGCGAGGTCGCGCCAGTCCCGCGCCATGTGCGCCTGGTCGTAATACCCGCACGACGCGGACACGTCGGCGAGTGTCGCCCCGGCGGCACCCTTGAGCATCCGGTGCGAGCGGTGGAAACGGGACAACCGCACCACGTCCTTGGGTGTCACGCCGTATTCCGCGACGAACTTGTTCACCAGATGTCTTCGGCTCCAGCCGACGTCGTGCGCGACGTCACCGACCCGGGCGCCGTCGCCGGCGACGAGCAGCTGCCAGGCGCGGGTGAGGTGCGGGTCGATCTCCGCCGGCGCCGCGCGGCGCGTCAGGACCTCGTCGAGGATCGCGAACCGCTCGTCCCAGCCGGTTTCGAGCGACAGCCGTTCGGTCAGTTCCCCCGCGTCGGGACCGAGCAGGTCCTCGAGCCCGACGACCCAGGCGCCGAGCGCTGCCGTGGGGACCCCCAGCAGCGCCCGGGCGCCGAGAGGACTGAGGGCCAACTGGACGCCGTGCTGGTTGCCGTCGTGCCGGATCGTCACCGGTGCCGTGGCGATGCCGCTGGCCAGAGTGTCGAAACGACCGGGCGCCTGCTCGGGCGTCGCCTGGGCGGCGATGTCGAGCGGCTCGTCGATCGTCACGATCACCGTGAGGAAGGGCGACGGCAGACCGAGGTGGATGCCGGGCTCGAAACCGGCCAGCCGATACCCGTCGTACCCCGTGACCAGCGCGCGCAACGGTTCCGCCGGGCGCCGGAAGGCCCCGGACGACACCGCGGTATCGCTGTCGGCGACGCTCACGAAACCAGCCTAGGCAACGGTGCCGACACCGGCCACAGCGTCAACTCACCTACAGTCGGTGCCAGCACACTCGAAGCACAGGCGAGACGGGAGCCCCGATGGCTGGCAATGGTGGACCGGTGGAGAAGGTACTGGTCTCGGTCCTCGACAACGGAAGCCGTCTCCAGGCTCCCGCGGTGGCGAAGTACGTCGAATGGGTCCGGCGCTCGCACCCCGGTGAGTCGCCCGCGCAGATCGTCGAGCGGATGGAGAAGATGTTCCTGCTGGCCGTGACGGGCAGCGGCAGCGCAGTCGGCGCCACCGCCGCGATTCCCGGGGTCGGCACCATCGCGTCCATCGCGGCGGTGGGCGCCGAATCGGCGTTCTTCCTCGAAGCGGCGGCGCTGCTCACTCTCGCGGTCGCATCGGTGCACGGCATCTCCGCCGCCGACCACCAGCAGCGGCGCGCACTCGTCCTGTCGGTGGCGCTCGGCGAATCGGGCATGGAAATCGTCCAGAAGGCGACGGGCGTGACGGCGAAGAACTGGGCGAGCGCCATCACCAGCCGCATACCCGGCCCCACCATGAAGGGGATGAACAGCAGGCTGGTGCGCAAGTTCATCACCAAGTACGCCGCCCGCCGCAGCGCGCTGGTCCTCGGCAAGCTCGTGCCCGCAGGCATCGGCGCGGCCATCGGCGGCGCGGGCAACCGGGCCATCGGCAAGGGTGTCGTCAAGAACGCGCGTGAAGCGTTCGGGCCCGCCCCGGCCCGCTGGCCGGACGAACTCCGCGCGATCCAAGCGTGAACCGCCGGGCGAGCCGTTAGTGGGCGAAGTGCTGTTCCGTCGAACGCCCGCCACCCTTCTCGCGGAGTTCGGCGCACACTTCCTCGATCGCCTCGGCGACGAGGGATCCGAGATCGGCGCTGAAGCCCTCGCGCACGACGATGCGCAGGACCGCCACGTCCTCCGCGTCGGCGGGCATCGTGTAGGCGGGCACCTGCCACCCCCGCGCCCGCAGCTCGTGTGACACGTCGAAGACCGTGAACCCGGGGTCACCGACGAGTTCGAACGCCACCACCGGAATGTCGGTGCCGTCCGTGATCAGGGTGAAGCCGTCGATCTCGGCGATGCGTTTGCCCACGCGAACTGCGGTGTCGCGCAACGTCTGCATGATCGACCGGTAGCCGGCCCGGCCCAGTCGCAGGAAGTTGTAGTACTGCCCCACCACCTGATTGCCGGGCCGCGAGAAGTTCAGGGTGAACGTCGGCATGTCGCCGCCCAGGTAGTTGACCCGGAACACCAGCCCCTCGGGAAGGTGTTCTTTGTCGCGCCACACCACGAACCCGATCCCCGGATACGTCAGACCGTACTTGTGGCCACTCACGTTGATCGAGGCCACGCGCGGAACCCGGAAGTCCCACAACAACTCCGGCTGCAGGAAGGGAACGACGAAGCCACCGCTCGCCGCGTCCACGTGGATCGGGACGTCTGGGCCGCCGGACGCGGCGAGGTCGTCGAGAGCGTCCGCGATCGCCGCCACCGGCTCGAGCTCCCCCGTATAGGTGGTGCCCACGATCACGACCGCTCCGATCGTGTTCTCGTCGACCGCGTCCCGAACCTGCTCCGGCGTGATGACGTAGCGGCCCTTCTCCATCGGCAGGTACTTCGGCTCGACGTCGAAGTACCGGCAGAACTTCTCCCACACCACCTGCACGTTGCTGCCGAGCACCAGATTCGGGCGCGCAGTGTCCTTCCCGGCCGCCTCCCGCTTCGCCCGCCACAGCCACTTGAGCGCGAGACCACCGAGCATGACCGCCTCGCTCGAACCGATCGTCGAGACGCCGGTGGCGCTGGCCGGGTCGGTGGTCGACAGGTCGGGAGCGTGGAACAGATCGGCCACCATCGACACGCACCGGGACTCGATCGCCGCGGTCGCGGGATACTCGTCCTTGTCGATCATGTTCTTGTCGAACGTCTCGGCCATCAGCTTGTCGGCCTCGGGATCCATCCATGTGGTGACGAACGTGGCGAGGTTCAGCCGCGAACTGCCGTCGAGCATCAACTCGTCGTGGATGAACCGGTACGCGGCCTCGGGATCGGTTTCCTCGTCCGGCAGCCGCAGCGCCGGAAACGGATCGATCGAGAGGCGCCCCGTGTAGGCGGGAGAAATGACGTCGCGATGGTGATGGTGGTGCTTGCTCATGTACGTCCCCAATCGATTGGTTTCAGCATGCGCCGTCGCAGACGCCCTGTACGTCAGTTGGTGAATCTCGGCACGGCAGCCCAGTAGGGTCGAAACAGTTCCATTCGATTGTGGCAGGGGAGGACGGGTTGACCACAGCAATCCCGGGAAGTTTCGCGGCGCCGATCGAGGTGCGGGGGCTGTCGAAGCGCTTCAAGAACGTCGACGCCGTCACGGACCTCAGCTTCACCGTGCCGCAGGGATCGATCACCGGATTCCTCGGGCCCAACGGGTCCGGCAAGACCACGACACTGAGGATGATCCTCGGTCTCGTGAAGCCGACGTCGGGCGCCTCCACGGTCGCCGGTGTGCCGATCAAATCGCTCGTCGACCCCGCGCGCACGGTCGGCGCCGTCCTGGACTCGCAGAGCCTGCACCCCAACCGCACGGCGCTCGACCACCTGAAGGTGTACGCGTCCGCGATCGGGGTACCGGACGGACGCGCACTGCAGGTGCTCGCGCTCGTCGGACTGGAGGACGTCGCCGGGCGCAAGGCGGGCGGCTTCTCCCTCGGCATGCGCCAGCGGCTGTCGCTGGCGACGGCGCTGCTGGGTGATCCGCGAATCCTGATCCTCGACGAACCGGCCAACGGACTCGACCCCGAGGGCATCGCCTGGCTGCGCGAGTTCCTCAAGGGCTTCGCCGCATCCGGCCGGACCGTGCTGATCTCGAGCCACATCCTCCGCGAAGTGGAACAGACCGTCGACAATCTGGTGATCGTCAGCCGCGGCGCCCTCGTCTATCAGGGACGCATGGAGGAGCTGCGCAAGTCGCAGCAGAGCAGGCTGCTGGTCGCGTCCTCGAGCCCGCCCGCCCTGGCCACCGCCCTCGCCGCCAGGGGCATCGTCGATGCCCGTTCGCTCGCCGACGGACGCCTCGCCGTCGTCGGCGCGTCCCTCGAACTCGTCGAGTCCGTCGCCGCGGACGCCGGGGTGACGATCTTCGGCGCCGTCGGCGATCACATCGACCTGGAGCAACTCTTCCTGTCGATGACCGCAGGCCAGTACGTGGCCGGAGCGAGTGCCGCCGCGCCCTCGGGGTACGGCCAGCCGCCGACGTACGCGCCCCAGCCCGGGTACGCACCTCCCGGGTACGCCCCGCAACCGGGTTACGGTCCGCCACCCGGGTACGGCCCGCAACCGGGCTACGGTCCGCCACCCGCACACCCCCAGCACGGTCCGATGTCCGGAGGTCCGCGATGACAGCGCTGCTCACCGCGGAATTCCGCAAGGTCACCACACTGCGGTTCTGGTGGATGCTCGGTCTGGCGCCACTGATCGTCGGGATGTTCTCGAGCGCGATCACCCTGCCCGTGATGCGCGCGTTCACCGACGCGTTCGAGGCCGATCCGAACGAGGCCAACCTCGCCGCCACCCTGTTCGGCCTGGCGGTCGCCGTCGCCCTCGTCGTCCTGTTCGCCGCGGTCTTCGGGGCGGTGAACGTGGGCACGGAATTCCGGTACAAGACGCTCACCACCACGTTCCTCACCGCCCGCGGCCGGGACGGGGTGATCGGCACCAAGCTCGCCGTCACCGCGGCCTTCGGCTTCTTCTACTGCCTCGTGGTGGAGGTGGTCAGCGTCGCCCTGCTGCTGACGTTCGGCGGGGACACCTTCGAACTGCGCGGATCCCTGTTCGCCATGCTCGGGGCGGCCCTGATCTGCGGGGCGTTGTGGGCGCTCATCGGCGGCGGCGTGTCGATGCTCACCGGCTCGTCCGTCGGCAGCTGCATCGCCCTCGTGGTCTGGTACACCCTCGGCGAGATGATCCTCCGGTCGATCCTCAGCGGGATCGGCATCGGATCCGTCGGCAGTGTCCTCCCTGTGTCGGCCACCCTCGGGACGGTCGCGAACGCGGCCGCCGGCAACGAGATCGACTGGCTGACGCTCTGGCCCACCGCGCCCCTCGCCCTGCTCGTGTGGACGGCGGTCTTCGTCGGCGGCGGTTGGGCGCTCACCCGGCAGCGCGACATCACTTGACGCAGCGCCGGGTGCCGCCCCTGTCGGTACCCGGCGCTAACGTGGATCCAGTGGCAAGTGAGAGTGCGTCCGGTTCGGTGATCGAACGGGAGCAGACGCTGGAGCAGGATCAGGCACGGCCGGGTTGGATTCGACGGCTGAGCGGTGAGTGCTGGGCGCACCGCCGTGTCGCACTCGGCGCCCTGTCCGTGACGGTCGTCGCCGCCGGGATCGACATCTCGTTCCCCCTCCTCACCAAGTACGCGGTCGATGCCGCGGGCTCGGGTAGTGCCACTCGAGTGATCGGCATCGCCGCCCTGCTCATCGCACTGCTCGCGTGCGTCCGCTTCGGCTGCCAGTACGGCCGCCGGATGCTCGCAGGCAAGCTGTCGCTCGACGTCCAGCACGATCTGCGGCTGGGTCTGCTGGGCGCGCTGCAACGCCTCGACGGGCGGGGGCAGGATCAGATCCGCACCGGACAGGTGGTCTCGCGGTCCATCACCGACCTCCAGCTGGTGCAGGGCCTGCTCGCCATGGTCCCGTTGTCGGCGGGCGCGTTGCTCCAATTCGTCCTCGCGCTCGGCATCATGGCCTGGCTGTCACCGCTGCTGACCGTCGTCGCGCTGGTGATCGTCCCCGCCGTGTGCCTCGTCGTCTACGTAATGCGCCCGAAACTGTTCGCGGCCACCTGGTCGGCGCAGCAACGGGCAGCCGACCTCGCGCAGCACGTCGAGGAGACCGTCACCGGTGTCCGCGTCGTCAAGGGGTTCGGCCAGGAGCGCCGGGCCGTCGACCAGCTCGAAGACCACAGCCGGACGCTGTACGCCGAACGCCTGCGAGCCGCCCGGATCAATGCGCGCTTCGCTCCGACCATGGCGGCACTGCCCCAGCTCGGTCTCGTCGGCGTCATCGCGGTCGGCGGCTACCTCGCCCTGCACGGTTCCATCACGATCGGCACGTTCCTCGCCTTCGCCACATACGTCGCCACGATGACCGCCGTCACCCGCACGCTGTCGTCGGTCGTGATCATGGCCCAGCTGTCCCGGGCCGCCGTCGAGCGCGTGTACGAGGTGATCGACGCCGAACCGGAGGTCGCGGACCCGCCGCACCCCACCGCACTGCCCGGCGGACCGCTGGGTGTGGACCTGCGGGCGGTCACGTTCGGATTCGAACCGGACCGGCACATCCTCCGCGGACTCGACCTGCGCATCGCGCCCGGCGAGACGGTCGCGGTGGTCGGTATGGCCGGCTCCGGCAAAACCGCCCTGTCGCTGCTGCTCCCCCGCTTCTACGCACCATCCGCGGGTTCCGTGTCCCTCACGTCGGCGGGCGAGTCGTTCGACGTCTCGCAGCTGAGCGCCGAGCAGTTGCGCGAAGCCGTCGGCCTCGTGTTCGACGAGCCGTTCCTCTTCTCCGACACCATCGCGGCCAACATCGCCCTCGGCAGGCCCGACGCCAGCGCCGAGGAGATCCGCGCCGCCGCCGACATGGCCGCCGCCGACGAGTTCGTCTCCGCGTTGCCGGACGGGTACGACACCGTGGTCGGCGAACGCGGTCTCACCCTCTCCGGCGGGCAGCGGCAGCGGATCGCGCTGGCACGCGCACTCCTCACCGACCCGAGGGTGCTGATCCTCGACGACGCGACCTCCGCCGTCGACGCCACCACCGAGGCGTCGATCTTCGCGGCGCTGCGGGCGAATCGCGGGCGGACGGCGCTGATCCTGGCGCATCGCCGCTCGACCCTGTCGCTCGCCGACCGCGTCGCCGTGCTCGACGGCGGACGGATCATCGATTCCGGCACGGTGGCCGAACTCGACGAACGGTGCCCGCTCTTCCGCGCACTGTTCGCCTCCCCCGACAACGCCGGCCCCATCGACGTCAGCCTCCCCGCGCCGAGCGAGCCGATGCCGTATCAGCGCATGCCGTCCGAGTCCGAGTTGTGGCCGGAGGACGTCGAGGAGTGGGACGTGCCCGGCTCGTCCGCCTCGTCCGGCCGCACCCCGGCGTCCGGTGCGGGCCCCGGCGGTGGCCGCACCGCCGGCGGACCGATGGCGGGAGCGCTGGGCAACGTAGCCGCGACCCCGGAGCTTCGGCAGGCCGTGGATGCGCTTCCGCCCGCCGTCGAGAGCCCGGGCATCGACACCCGGAACCTGCGCCTGCCCGAGCCCGACTTCCGGCTGTCGCGGATCCTGCGGCCGGTCCGTGCCCTCCTCGTCGCCGTCGTCGTCTGCCTCGCGCTCGACTCGCTCGCGGGGATCGCGTTCCCGTCGATCGTCCGGTTCGCGATCGACCGCGGTGTCGTCCCGCAGGACTCCGCGACGCTGTGGACCGCGGCGGGGGTCGGCGTCGCTCTCGTGGTCGCCGGCTGGCTCGTCGTCGCACTGATGACGGTCCTCACCGCCCGAGCGGGGGAACGTGTGCTGTTCGGGTTGCGGGTGCGCAGCTACGCCCACCTGCAGCGGCTCGGGCTCGACTACTACGAGCGCGAACTGTCCGGCCGCATCATGACCCGGATGACCACCGACGTCGACGCGCTGTCGTCGTTCATCCAGACCGGGATGTCCACCGCCGTGGTGAGCGTCCTGACCGTCCTCGGCATCTCCGTCGCCCTCGTCGCCACCGACGTCACGCTCGCGCTGGTGGCGCTCGCCGTCATCCCGCCGCTCGTCGTCGCGACGCTGATCTTCCGCCGGATCTCCTCGGTGGCGTACACGGTCTCGCGTGAGCGGATCTCGCTCGTCAACGCCGACTTCCAGGAGAACATCGCCGGGCTCCGCGCGGCCCAGGCGTACCGCCGCGAGGGGTTCGCCGCCCGCCGGTTCGCGGAGCGGGCCGACAGTTACCGGCGCAGCCGGATGCGGTCGCAGCGGGCGATCTCGCTGTACTTCCCGTTCATCGCGTTCCTCTCGGATCTCGCCCTGGCCGCCGTGGTGTTCGTCGGCGCGCGGCAGGTCGCGGCAGGCGACACGACGACCGGAACACTCGTCGCCTTCGTGCTGTACCTCGGGCTGCTGTTCGGGCCCATCCAGCAGCTGTCACAGGTGTTCGACGGGTACCAGCAGGCCAGTGTCGGTCTGCTCCGGATCGGGGACCTGCTCCGCACTCCCAGTTCCATCGAGCGGGCGACGTCACGGGAGAACCTCCAGCCGATCGACGGGCATCTGCGCGGCGAGCTGTGCCTGCGCGACGTCGGGTTCCGTTACCAGGGCGCCGACAGCGACGCCCTGACCGGCATCGACCTGCACATCCCCGCCGGCACCACCGTCGCCCTGGTCGGCCGGACCGGTGCGGGCAAGTCGACCATCGTGAAACTGCTCGCCCGCTTCTACGACCCGACGTCCGGCGCGGTGCTCGTCGACGACGTGGACCTCCGCCGGTACCCGCTCGGCGCGTACCGCGGGCGCCTCGGCGTCGTCCCCCAGGAGGCGCACCTGTTCACCGGGACCGTTGCCACCAACATCGCGTACGGCCGCCCGGATGCGAGCCGCGAGGAGATCGAGGACGCTGCCCGCGCGGTCGGAGCGCTGGGCACGATCGCCGGATTGCGGGGTGGGATGCATCACCCCATCGGCGAGCGCGGGCAGGGACTGTCGGCGGGCCAGCGCCAGCTGATCGCGCTCGCCCGGGCCGAGCTGGTCGACCCCGATCTGCTGCTGCTCGACGAAGCGACCGCGACGCTCGATCCGGCCACCGAGCAGGTAGTTCTCGAGGCGAGCAGCCGTGTGACCCGGACCCGGACGTCGGTGGTGGTGGCCCACCGACTGGCCACCGCGGCCCGGGCAGATGTGATCCTCGTCATCGACAAGGGACGGGTGGTCGAGACCGGATCGCACGCCACTCTGCGCTATGCCGGTGGCCACTATTCGGGACTGTGGGATGCGGCGGAGACCGGGTCGGGGAATAATCGCGGGGCGAGAACCGTCATCGATGGTGACCCCATCGGTTGGCCGTGAGACAGCTCACACGTGCGGGCCTGGCGATTTACACGTCACACGCGAGGGCTAGTCTCATGTATATAGGCGCTCTGATCGGGTACCGAAATAGAAACGAGGCGAACACCTGCCGTGAGCAGCAGCTCTACATCCCAGTTCGGACAGAACCAGTGGTTGGTTGACGAGATGTACCAGCGTTTCCAGGACGATCCGTCGTCCGTGGACGCGAGTTGGCACGAATTCCTGACGGATTACTCTCCCGACGCCGCCGCCAAGGCAGGCGCAGCCAACGGACACGGCACGAACGGCACCACCACCGCCGCACCTGCTGCCGCTCCCTCCGCCAAGGCGTCGACTCCCCCGGTTCCCGAGTCCGAGACCGCACCCAAGCCTCAGACCAAGACGGCCAACGGCGCCGCGCCCAAGACTGCACCCAACGGTGCAGCTCCGAAGGCTGCTGCCCCGAAGACCGAGGCCCCCAAGAAGGCCGCACCCGCGAAGGAGACCGCGGCGAAGGACGCGAAGGCGTCCGCTCCCGCTCCTGCGGTAGAAGAGTCGAAGGTTCTCCGCGGCGCAGCTGCTGCCGTCGCCAAGAACATGTCGGCCTCGCTGGCCATTCCGACCGCCACCAGCGTTCGCGCCATCCCTGCGAAGCTGATGTTCGACAACCGGATCGTCATCAACAACCACCTCGCCCGTACCCGCGGCGGCAAGATCTCGTTCACGCACCTGCTGGGTTACGCGATCGTGCAGGCGGTCAAGGCGTTCCCGAACATGAACCGGCACTTCGCCGAGATCGACGGCAAGCCCAACGCGGTCACCCCCGCACACACCAACCTCGGTCTGGCCATCGACCTGCCGGGCAAGGACGGCAGCCGGTCCCTCGTCGTCGCCGCGATCAAGAACACCGACACCCACAACTTCACGCAGTTCTACAGCGCCTACGAGGACATCGTCCGGCGCGCGCGTGACGGCAAGCTCACCGCCGAGGACTTCTCGGGTGTCACGATCTCGCTGACCAACCCCGGCGGCATCGGCACCGTGCACTCCGTGCCGCGTCTGATGAACGGCCAGGGCGCCATCATCGGTGCCGGCGCGATGGAATACCCCGCCGAGTTCCAGGGCGCGAGCGACGAGCGTCTGGCCGAGATCGGCGTCGGCAAGCTCATGACGCTGACCTCGACGTACGACCACCGCATCATCCAGGGTGCCGAGTCCGGCGACTTCCTCCGGACCATCCACAACCTGCTGATCAGCGACGAGTTCTACGACGAGATCTTCCACGCGCTGCACATCCCGTACGAGCCGGTCCGCTGGCGCAAGGACGTGCCCGAAGGCGCCGTCGACAAGAACACCCGTGTTCTCGAGCTGATCGCCGCGTACCGCAACCGTGGCCACCTGATGGCCGATACGGATCCGCTGCAGTTCGTCAAGGACAAGTTCCGCAGCCACCCGGACCTGGACGTCCGCACGCACGACCTGACCCTGTGGGATCTCGACCGCGAGTTCAAGGTCGGCGGCTTCCACGGCCAGGAGAAGATGAAGCTGCGCGACGTGCTCAGCGTGCTGCGCGACGCGTACTGCCGCCACGTCGGTGTCGAGTACACGCACATCCTGGAGCCGGAGCAGCAGCAGTGGCTGCAGGACCGGGTCGAGGCGCACCACGTCAAGCCCACGGTCGCTCAGCAGAAGTACATCCTGAGCAAGCTCAACGCCGCCGAGGCGTTCGAGACGTTCCTGCAGACCAAGTACGTCGGGCAGAAGCGCTTCTCCCTCGAGGGCGCCGAGTCCGTCATCCCCATGATGGACGCCGTCATCGACCAGGCCGCCGAGCACCAGCTCGACGAGGTCGTCATCGGCATGCCGCACCGTGGTCGCCTCAACGTTCTCGCGAACATCGTCGGCAAGCCGTACTCGAAGATCTTCACGGAGTTCGAGGGCAACATGAACCCGGCGGCCGCGCACGGCTCCGGCGACGTGAAGTACCACCTCGGCGCCGAGGGCACGTACATCCAGATGTTCGGCGACAACGACATCACGGTGTCGCTGACGGCCAACCCGTCGCACCTCGAGGCGGTCGACCCGGTCCTCGAGGGCCTGGTCCGCGCGAAGCAGGACATCCTCGACAAGGGTGAGGACGGCTTCACCGTCCTGCCGCTCATGTTGCACGGCGACGCCGCGTTCGCCGGTCAGGGTGTCGTGGCCGAGACGTTGAACCTGGCACTGCTGCGCGGGTACCGCACCGGCGGCACCGTGCACATCGTGGTCAACAACCAGGTCGGTTTCACCACCGCCCCGGAGTACTCGCGTTCGTCCGAGTACTGCACCGATGTCGCGAAGATGATCGGCGCGCCGATCTTCCACGTGAACGGCGACGACCCCGAGGCCTGCGTCTGGGTCGCTCAGCTCGCTGTCGACTTCCGGGAGAAGTTCCAGAAGGACGTCGTCATCGACATGATCTGCTACCGCCGTCGCGGTCACAACGAGGGCGACGACCCGTCGATGACGCAGCCGGCGATGTACGACGTGATCGACACCAAGCGCAGCGTGCGTAAGAGCTACACCGAATCCCTGATCGGCCGCGGCGACATCTCGCTGAAGGAAGCCGAAGACGCACTCCGCGACTACCAGGGCCAGCTGGAACGGGTGTTCAACGAGGTTCGCGAACTCGAGAAGTACACGCCGGAGCCCAGTGAGTCGGTCGAGCTCGACCAGGTGCTGCCCACGAAGTTGAAGACGTCCGTCGACGAGTCGGTGCTCGAGCGGATCGGCGACGCGTTCGTCAACGTGCCCGAGGGCTTCACCGTGCACCCGCGCGTCAAGCCGGTCATCGAGAAGCGCCGCGAAATGTCCCGCGAGGGCAAGATCGACTGGGCGTTCGCCGAGCTGCTCGCATTCGGTTCGCTGGTCGACCAGGGCAAGATGGTTCGCCTGTCCGGCCAGGATTCCAAGCGCGGCACGTTCACGCAGCGTCACTCGGTCCTCATCGACCGCAAGACGGGCGCCGAGTACACCCCGCTGCAGAACCTGGGCAGCGAGAACCCCGGCAAGTTCCTCGTCTACGACTCCGCACTCAGCGAGTTCGCCGCCGTCGGCTTCGAGTACGGCTACTCCGTGGGCAACCCGGACGCGCTGGTGCTGTGGGAGGCGCAGTTCGGTGACTTCGTCAACGGCGCGCAGTCCATCATCGACGAGTTCATCTCGTCCGGTGAGGCCAAGTGGGGTCAGCTGTCCGACGTCGTGCTGCTGCTGCCGCACGGCCACGAAGGTCAGGGTCCCGACCACACGTCCGGTCGTATCGAGCGCTTCCTGCAGTTGTGCGCCGAGGGTTCGATGACCGTGGCGGTGCCGTCCACCCCGGCCAGCTACTTCCACCTGCTGCGTCGTCACTCGCTCGACGGAATCCGCCGCCCGCTGGTCGTCTTCACACCGAAGTCGATGCTGCGGAACAAGGCCGCGGTCTCCGACGTCGAGGACTTCACCACCGGCAAGTTCCGCTCGGTGTTCGAGGAGCCCACGTACGAGACGGGCGACGCCGAACGCGACAAGGTGCGTCGTGTCCTCCTCGTCAGCGGCAAGCTGTACTGGGAGCTGCTGGCGAAGAAGCAGAAGGACAACCGCGAGGACATCGCGATCGTCCGCATCGAGCAGCTGTACCCGGTTCCGAGTCGTCGTCTCCGCGAGACGCTGGACCGCTACCCGAACGCCACCGAGTTCCGGTGGGTTCAGGAGGAGCCGGCCAACCAGGGTGCGTGGCCGTTCTTCGGTCTCGCTCTGCCCGAGTTGCTGCCCGACAAGCTGTCCGGGATCAAGCGCATCTCGCGTCGTTCGATGTCGGCACCGTCCTCGGGTTCGAGCAAGGTGCACGCTGTGGAACAGCAGGAGATCATCGACGAAGCGTTCAGCTGAGCGTTTGACTGATCTGCCACTGAGCCGGGTCGAGTTCACTCCACGGAGCGGATTCGACCCGGCTTCGTGGTATCTGGACCTGCCCTCGGTGACGGAACTGTGCGACAACGGGCTGGCATTCGAGCGGCCGGTCACGGTGATCGTGGGTGAGAACGGTGTCGGGAAGTCGACGCTGGTCGAGTCGATCGCCGCGGCCTGGCAGGGTGGGTTCCGCGGGGCGCAGGACCGGTTGTGGTCGGCGGGTTCCAGCCCCGAGGACGCGGATCTCGGCACTCACCTCACGTGTGTCGGCGCCCGGCCGCAGCCGTACGGCGGGTGTTTCCTGCGTGCCGAGTCGATGCATTCGCTGTTCGGTGCGGCCGACGAGTCACGTCCCCGCGAGGACGATCTGTCGTTCAATCAGCTCTCGCACGGCCAGTCGTTCCTGCGGTACGTCGCCGACCGTCCGATCGGGGTGGGCCTGTGGATTCTGGACGAGCCGGAGGCCGCGCTGTCGTTCCAGTCCTGCCTGGCGCTGCTCGGGGTCATCTCGGATCTCGCCGAGGAGGGCTCGCAGGTGATCATGGCGACGCACTCTCCCCTCCTCTCCGCCGCGCCCGGCGCCGAGATCTGGGAACTCACCGACGAGGGCATCGACTACCCCGAGTGGAATCAGCTCGACCTCGTCCGCAACTGGCGGTCGTTCCTCGACGGACCCGACCGCTTCCTGCGGCATCTCTAGGCCGGTCCCGCCTGCTGTTCGGACTCCTCCGCCCGCGACCTCACGGCCCGGACGGCGAGGGCGGTGGCGGCGAGGAGTCCGCCGAGGGCGGCGAGGGTGAGCGCGTCGGGGTGGATCAGCGGCTGGCCGCGGAACGCCTGCCACGTGAGCAGGGCGAGTAGCCCGGCGTAGGCGAGCGCCAGCACGGCCATCAGGGAGGCTCGGGTTCCCTCGCTGCGGAGCCAGGGTATCCGCGACGCGAGGACGCTCAGGACGAGCGCGCCGATCAGCATCACCTGCAGGCCGTGCAGTCCGACGAAGTGCGGGATGCGGAGGTCGCCGCCGGACGTGCTCCAGTTGGTGACCGGCAGTCCCGGATTCTCGTCGGTGACGCCGACACTGTGCCGCGCGGCGAGTTCGACGACGCGGCCGTTCGCGTCGGTCGTGGTCTGCCGGCCCTGAAATCCCATGAGGTAGCCGAGTGCCATCCCGGCCACCGCCAGGAACAGGCCCGCATGGATGGCGCGGGTCAGGGGACGATCCCCCACGCGCTGGAACAGCAGTATCAGGGCGATCACGAGGTTCGCGACGAACAGTCCGGGGACACCGGTCATGAACACGTACTGGCCGATAGTGTTGACGGCGTCGTCGGACGTGTTGAAGTGGCTGAACGTTCCGCGCGCAGCCTGCACCGCGATGAATCCGACGTCGATGATGCCGGTCACGGCGAACACCGTCGCCATGGCCCGCGTCCATCGGCTGCCTCGGTGCGGGAGGGTCAGCATCCACGCCAGGGTGGCCCCGTAGAGCGCGAAGGAGACCGCGAACTTCAGCGGTTTGAGCCACACGGACACCCCGAGCACGGTCCGGTCGTCGACGAGGAGTCCGACGGCGCACACGAGTGCGAGGGCGGTCATCGCACCGACCATCACCGCCAGCGGCACCTGGCGGGACTCGACGATGCGGGAGCGGAGATCGAGGGTGGTCATGACGAGAACGCTAGGAACGTCGCATGCGTCGCCACGTCACGCCGGGGAATGAAACCGGTGTCACCCGCGGGTATTACGGGTGTACCCCGAGTACTAGGGGTGTCAGGTGGTGGTGGCCGACACCAGCGCGGCGGCGATCTCGGGTGCGGCGGCGATGGCGAGCGCGGGGAGGGCCTGGACGTTGAGTTCGATCAGTTCGTCGCGGGTCAGGTGTGGGTCGCGCAGCCAGGTGATCGTGACTTCCTCGACGTAGGCGATCCAGCCGCGGACGGCGAGTTCGACCGCCCGGGTGGGCTCGACACCGATCGCGGGCAGTTGTTCGAGGGTCCGTGCGGACATCACGGCCCGGGTCTCCTCGAAGACGGCGCGCATGTCCGGGTCGCCACTCGCCGTTCCCCGCAGGAGCGACACGTACGTGCCACGGTTCTCGCTGACGTAGTCGACGTACGACGCGAGCACCGAGCGCAGGATCTGCATCGGATCCCGCGCTTCCCCGACGTACGGGTCGGGGGCGGTGCGGGCGAGCATCTCGCTGCTGGTGTGCCGGACGATCTCGAGGTGGAAGTCGTGCTTGGACGCGAAGTAGTGAAACAGGAGGCCGCGGGAGACACCCGCCTGATCGGCGATGTCCTCGACGGAGATCTGCTCGAGCGGGCGCTGCGCCAGCATCTTCGCACCGAGATCGATCAGTTGCGCGCGCCGTTGTTCGGGGCTGAGACGGGTCCGCTTCACGACGTCCATGAGACAAGACTACTGAATGAAGGTCAATAGGCTATTGACTGCCCCTCAATAGCGCCCTATGGTTTCTTACATGAGTCTCCCCGTCACAGATACTTCCGCCGCCACCGCAGGTGTCCGGCACATCGACACGCTGATCATCGGCAGCGGGTTCGCCGGCCTCGGCGCGGCGATCAAGCTGACCCAGGCAGGCAAGACCGACTTCCTCGTGCTCGAACGCGGCACCGACGTCGGTGGTACCTGGCGAGACAACACGTACCCGGGTGCGGCGTGCGATGTTCCCTCACATCTGTACTCCTACTCGTTCGCACTGAACCCGGAGTGGACCCGGTCGTTCTCGACGCAGCCGGAGATCCAGAAGTACATCCAGTCGGTGGCCGACAAGTACAAGGTGCGCGACAAGCACCTCTTCGGCTGTGACGTGCAGTCCGCCCACTGGAACGAGTCGACCACCCGCTGGGAGGTCACCACCACGAAGGGGAACTTCGTCGCGAAGGTCCTCGTCTCCGCGGTCGGCGCACTGTGCGAGCCGTCCCTCCCCGACATCAAGGGCATCGAAGGCTTCCAGGGCGAGATCTTCCACTCCGCCCGCTGGAACCACGACGCCGACCTGACGGGCAAGCGCGTCGCCGTCATCGGCACCGGCGCCTCGGCGATCCAGATCGTGCCCGCCATCGGCAAGAAGGTGTCGCACCTCGACGTGTACCAGCGCACGGCGCCGTGGATCCTGCCCCGCGCGGACCGCGAGTACACGAAGCTCGAGCACGCCGCGTTCAAGTACCTTCCCGGCTTCCAGAAGCTGTGCCGCACCGGTATCTACTGGATGCGCGAGAGCCAGGTCGTCGGACTCGCGAAGGCCCCGGTCTTCATGAAGCCGCTGCAGCTCGCGGCCGAGCGCCACCTGCGCCGCCAGATCAAGGACAAGGATCTGCGCAAGAAGGTCACGCCGAACTTCCAGATCGGCTGCAAGCGCATGCTGATCTCGAACAACTACTACCCCACCCTCGCGCAGGACAACGTCGACCTGGTGACCGACGGCATCGCCGAGGTCACGGCCGACTCGGTGGTCTCGAAGGACGGCACCGTCCGCGAGGTCGATGCCATCGTCGTCGCCACCGGCTTCCACGTCACCGACTCCCCCACGTTCGAGGGCATCTTCGGCAAGGACGGCCGCTCGCTCGCCGACGTCTTCGACGAGGGCGGCCAGCAGGGCTACAAGGGCGCGGCGATCGCGAACTTCCCCAACATGTTCTTCCTGGTGGGCCCGAACACGGGTCTGGGCCACACCTCGATGGTCTTCATGATCGAGTCGCAGCTCAACTACCTCGTCGACGCCCTTCAGACGCTCGACAAGTACGGCATCGGCAAGATCGAGGTCCGTCAGGACGCCCAGGACCGGTACAACGCCGAACTCCAGGAGAAGCTGTCGCACAGCGTCTGGAACAACGGTGGGTGCGCGAGCTGGTACCTCGACAAGCACGGCAACAACACCACGCTGTGGCCGGGCTTCACGTTCCAGTTCCGGAACGAGACGAAGCGCTTCGACCTCACCGCGTACGACAGCGTGGCCACCGCCGATCTGCCTGCACCCGTGCACGTGAACGGCAAGACCCCCGGCCCCTCCGCCATCCCGGCACAGATCGACCTCGACGACGACAAGGTGACAGCACAGTGAGCGAGTTCGCAGGCAAGGTAGTCGTGATCACCGGAGCCGGTTCCGGTATCGGCAGGGCGCTCGCCCTCAACCTGGCACGCCGGGGTGCCAGGTTGGCGATCTCGGACATGGACACGGTCGGGCTCGCCGAGACGGCACGCCAGGCCGAGGCGCTGGGCGCCGAGGTCAAGGCCGATCACCTGGACGTCACCCAGCGCGAAGCGGTGCTCGCGTACGCCGACGAGGTGCGGGCGCACTTCGGCAAGATCAACCAGGTGTACAACAACGCCGGCATCGCCTACCACGGTGAGTTCGAGAAGTCCGAGTTCAAGGACATCGAGAAGATCATGGACGTGGACTTCTGGGGAGTCGTCAACGGCACCAAGGCCTTCCTGCCGCATCTCATCGCGTCGGGCGACGGCCACGTCGTGAACGTCTCCAGCCTCTTCGGTCTGCTGTCCATGCCGGGTCAGAGCGCGTACAACTCGGCGAAGTTCGCGGTGCGCGGTTTCACCGAGTCGCTGCGCCAGGAGATGCTGATCGCCAAGCACCCCGTGAAGGTGACGTGTGTGCACCCCGGTGGCATCAAGACGGCCATTGCCCGCAACGCCACCGCGGGACCGGGTGAGGACCTCGACACGTTCGCGAAGTTCTTCGACCAGAAGCTTGCCCGCACCACGCCGGAGGCGGCTGCCGAGACCATCGTGAACGGAGTTCGCAAGAGCAAGCCGCGCGTCCTGATCGGCGCCGACGCCAAGTTCCTCGACGCCTGGGTGCGGCTCGTCGGACCGAGTTACCAGCGTGTGGTTGCCCTCGTCGCCGGACGAGTCCTCCCGAAGTCGAACTGAGGTACCGATGAGCTTCCACCTGCCGCTGCCGGTCGTCGCGACGGCCCTCCGGCCGTTCTACCGACTCAGCCTCAACGCCCGGCTTCCGTACACCGTGCAGCGGGCGCTCCTCGACCTCGGCGCTCCGTTGCAGCAGGTGCCCGCAGGTGCCGTCGTCCGCCCGACCTCGCTGGCCGGGCGGCCGGCGGAGCGAATCACGGTGGGACCCACCGAACGCCGGACCGCGGTGCTCTACCTGCACGGCGGGGCGTACACGATCGGTTCGCTCGCCACGCACCGTTCGCTGGCCGCTCACATCGCCAGGGAATCCGGCAGCGTCGTCTACACCCTCGACTACCGGCTGGCCCCGGAGCATCCGTTCCCGGCCGGGCTCGAGGACGCGGTCGCGGCGTACATGGAGCTGAACACCGAACACGGTTACGAGACAGAGCAACTCGCCATCGCGGGCGATTCGGCGGGCGGTGGCCTCACGGTCGCCACGGCGCGCCGCCTGATCGACCGGCACGGTGTGACTCCGGCCGCGTTGGCGCTGATCGCTCCGTGGGTCGATCCCGGCAGGCGTGACACGTCCCGGGACCGGGATCTCGTGGTCAACACGGCGTGGTCGTTCGACGCCGCCGAGAAGTACCTGGGCAACGGGGACGCACACGATCCGGGTTACGCACCGCTGCACGGAAATCTGGCGGGACTGCCGCCGACGCTGATCCATGTCGGGGTGGACGAGGTGCTCTACCCGCAGATCATGGAATTCGTCGACAAGCTGAACGAGTCGGATGTGGACGTCACGCTCACCGAGTACGCCCGGCTGTGGCACGTCGCCCACCTACAGGCGTCCCTGGTCCGCGAGGCCGCGGATGCGGTCGCCGAACTCGGGGCGTTCCTGGGTTCACAGATGAGCGTCGAGCCACACCCGCGCCACGTCGGCTGAATCGGCACCACCGCGGACCTGGCCGATCATGTCGGCCAGGTCCGCGGTCGTCAGCTCACCCGCCACGACGTTCAGTGCCTTCAGCTGGGCTTCGGTGAGAGTTCCGATCCGGAACAGCGGCACCACGTTCTGTGCGGTGAACACGTGCTCGTCGTCCGCCAGCAGCACCAGATCGGCGTCCGAGACGTCCGGTGACGCGGTGGTCACCCCGGCCACCCGCACGGCTCCGTCCGACGGTGCCGGAGCGGCGAGTTCGCCGACGGCGGCCGCGTCGTCGGCCACTGTCCGGATCTGCGCGAACGTGCAGCCGGTGAGGTCGGGAAGCGCGTCGGCCTCGAACGCCGGGGCCAGCACGGCTGTACTGGTGGTGCACGAGGGAACGAGTTCGTCCAGGGTGGTGAGATCCAGCTGCCCGGACGTCTGCGAGGTCACGGCCAGCGCCGACCTGTCCTCGGCGGCCGCGAAGTCGGAGATCGAAAGCCCCTGTGGCAGAGCCTTGCTCAACGCCTCGAACACCTCGTCCTGTTCCGTCTCCGTCGATTCGGGGTCGTAGTAGCGCAGCAACCGGCCCGTGAACTCCGGCACCAGGTTGACGTTTCCGGCATCGAGCTGTCCGAGGTACGTGGTCCGGTCGCCGAGTCCCCCGTCGGTGATGACCGACGCCCCAGTCGAACGCAGGGCACCGGCATAGATTTCGGCCAGGATCCGACTCTCCGCGCCGTCACCCGCACCCACCACGATCTCGCCCTGCCCTTGCCCCGCGGAACCGTCGAGGGTCGTGTCACCGCCTGCGCATCCCGACGCCGCCCCCGCGACCAGCAGCAGTGCGAACCCGGCGATCAGGGCCCGGGACCATGCCGCCGGGCGCTCGGCCGATCCGTCTGTCCGTGTGTGTGCCACGTCGCGCCTTTCGTTTACCTCGAGCTGGTCGAAAACCGTGCTCTGTCCGCCCCTATCGTTACACTGGCCAACCGATGGCGCGGACACGCGTCCACCGGCTTCCGTCGGCAGGTCCGGCGCCGGTGACAACGGGAAGGACGCTCATGCGCACCTCACGAATTCTGTCGGGCTTCGCCCGCCGCTCCGTTGGCAGTATCGCTCTCGCGACGGTCGCCGTCGTGTCGCTCGCGGCGTGCGGTGGCGGCGGATCCGACCCCCTGTCCGCCGGCGGCGACGGATCGGGTGACGACCCCAACACGATCATCGTGGGATCCGCGAACTTCCCCGAATCGGAGACGGTCGCGAACATCTACACCGAGGTCCTCCGCGCCAACGGGTTCGACGTGACGACGAAGTTCAACATCGGCAGCCGTGAGGCCTACATCCCTGCGCTCGAGGACGGGTCGATCGACGTCATCCCCGACTACACGGGCAACCTGCTGCAGTATCTCGACCCCGATTCGACGGCCACGAGCGCCGCCGACGTGGACGCCGCGCTGCCTGCCGCGCTGGGTTCGGAACTGACGATCACCACACCGGCCCCGGCCGAGGACAAGGACGCCGTCGTCGTCACGAAGGAGACGGCGCAGCGCTGGAACCTCACCTCCATCGCGGATCTCGCGGCGCACTCGAACGAGGTGAAGTTCGGTGCTCCCGCCGAATTCCAGGAACGTCCCGGTGGCCTGCCCGGCCTGAAGGCCAAGTACGGCCTCGACATCACAGCAGACAACTTCGTCCCGATCGCCGACGGCGGCGGTCCCGCCACGGTGGACGCCCTCGCGGCGGGACAGATCACGGCCGCCGACATCTTCACGACGTCCCCGGCGATCGCGCAGAACGGTTTCGTGGTGCTCGCGGATCCGCAGAACAACTTCGCGGCGCAGAACGTCGTGCCGGTGGTACGCGCCACCAAGTCCTCGGACAAGCTGACCCGGGCGCTCGACGCACTGTCGGCGAAGCTGACCACCGAAGAGCTTGTCGCGCTCAACGATTCCGTGTCGGGTGACGCGAAAACCGAGCCGGCGGCGGCCGCGAAGCAGTGGGTGACGGACCAGGGGCTCGACAAGCCGGTCTCGTGAGGAGCCTGCCGTGATCACATTCTCGGGAGTCACCAAGCAGTACCCGGACGGCACGACGGCGGTCGACAACCTCGACCTCGAGATCGACGCCGAATCGTTCACGGTCTTCGTCGGGCCCTCCGGCTGCGGCAAGACCACGTCGATGCGGATGATCAACCGGATGATCACCCCGACCGCGGGAACGATCACGGTCGACGGCCGCGACATCGCCCAAACCGACGCGGTGAAGCTCCGACTCGGCATCGGCTACGTCATCCAGAGCGCGGGACTGCTGCCGCACCGCACGGTGGTCGACAACGTCGCGACCGTGCCGGTGCTGCGCGGCGACTCACGACGCAACGCCCGCAAGGCCGCGTTGGCGGTGCTCGAACGCGTCGGACTCGATCCGGCGCTGGCATCCCGCTATCCCGGGCAGCTGTCCGGCGGGCAGCAGCAACGCGTCGGGGTCGCGCGGGCGCTGGCCGCCGACCCGCCGATCCTGCTGATGGACGAGCCGTTCAGCGCCGTCGATCCCGTTGTCCGCGAAGACCTGCAGGCCGAGATGCAGCGCCTGCAGGCCGAGATGCGCAAGACGATCGTGTTCGTCACCCACGACATCGACGAGGCCGTCAAGCTCGGCGACCGGGTGGCCGTCTTCGGGCCGGGTGGCCGGTTGCAGCAGTACGACGCGCCCGACACGGTGCTGTCCGCGCCGGCCACCGATTTCGTCGCCTCGTTCGTCGGACGCGACCGCGGGTACCGCGGGCTGTCGTTCCGGACGGCAGATCAGGTTCCGCTGCACACCATCCGGACGGCGACCGAGAAGGAGTTGCCCGGGCTCCGGCTCGAACAAGGTGAATGGGTCCTGGTCGTCACGGATGCGGGCGTTCCGCGGGGCTGGATCGACGTCACCGGCGTCGAGGGGGCGCGGGCCGGACGGCCCGTCTCCGAATGCACTGCGGCGGGCGGATCCCTCTTCTCCCCCGGTGCCGACCTGCGGCAGGCCCTGGACGCGGCCATCTCCTCGCCGTCGGGCATCGGAGTGGCCGTCGACGCCGACGGCACGGTCACCGGCGGCATCCTCGGCTCCGAGGTGATCGCGAAGCTGGCCGAGCAGCGGGCAGCCGAGGATCGCGCGCGGGGTGAGCACTACTTCACTGCCCCACCGGCGACCCCGGACGGGCCGTGATCCCATGCGATGGCTCATCGACAACTTCTCGGTCGTCGTCGACCTGACGAAGACCCATCTCTATCTCGCACTGGTTCCACTGCTGATCGGGTTACTCATCGCGGTCCCGGTCGGGACCGCGATCCGGGGTGCGTCCTGGCTGCGGAAGATCACGCTGATCGTCGCGGGCATCGCGTTCACGATCCCGTCGCTGGCGTTGTTCGTGACGATCCCCTCCGTCGTCGGACTGCAGATCCTGGACCCGCTCAATGTGGTGATCGCGCTGACGATCTACTCCACCGCTTTGCTCATCCGTGCCGTGCCCGAGGCCCTCGACTCCGTTCCCGCCGACGTCGTCGACTCCGCCACCGCGATGGGTTTCACCCGGCTCCGCCGGGCCCTGACCGTCGAATTGCCCCTCGCGCTACCCGTTCTCGTCGCGAACGTGCGAGTGGTGGCGGTGACCAACATCTCTCTGGTGTCGGTGGGTTCGCTGATCGGGATCGGCGGTCTCGGCACGCTGTTCACCCAGGGCTACCAGCGAGACTATCCGGACCAGATCCTCGCCGGGATCATCGCGATCGTCGTTCTGGCCCTCGCGTTCGACCTGCTGCTGTTCCTGGTCGGGCGGGCACTGACACCGTGGACCCGGCAGCAGAAGGTCCGGCGCACGCCGCTGGTCGCGGGACAGTCGGCGGCCCCGGCCGCAGGGGAGGCTTCGTGAACATCTTCGGCGGCGCATGGGAGTACATCGTCGATCCGGGAAACTGGTCGGGCAGCACCGGAATCGGCGCCCGCATCCTCGAGCACCTCTGGTACAGCTTCCTGGCGGTCGCACTGTCCGCGGTGGTCGCGGTGCCGATCGGTCTGATCATCGGGCATCTGCGCAAGGGTGACGTGGTCGTGGTCGGTCTCGTCAACGCGCTCCGGTCGCTGCCGACACTGGGTCTGCTGACGTTTCTGGTGCTGCTGCTCGGACTGGGACTGATCCCGCCGATCCTCGCCCTGGTGATCCTCGGAATCCCGCCGGTGCTCGCGGGCACGTACGCGGGTGTTGCGAACGTCGACCGGACGGTCGTGGACGCCGCCCGCGCGATGGGGATGACCGAGTGGCAGGTCCTCACGCGTGTCGAGGCCCCGAATGCGCTGCCGCTCATGCTCGGCGGGCTGCGCAACGCCACCCTGCAGATCATCGCGACTGCTACGGTTGCTGCGTATGTCAATCTCGGCGGCCTGGGCCGCTACATCTTCGACGGATTGGCCCTGCGCCAGTACGACCGGGTGCTTGTCGGTGCGCTGCTCGTGACGATCCTCGCTCTGGTCGTGGACGGCCTGCTCGCGCTGGCGGTGTGGGCGTCCGTTCCCGGGACCGGCCGCCTGCGCCGCAACCCGAGCGCCCAACAGATCGCCGAACGCGCGTAATAGCGAACACGTCACCCAACGGCAAACACCCCGACACCGGAACCGTGGGTGCGGGTTCCGGATCGGGGTGCTCGACGGATTCTCGCTAGTCGGTGACGCCTTCTGCACGGGCAGCGGCGGCGACTGCCTCCGCGACAGCGGGGGCGACGCGAGGATCGAGCGGGCTGGGAACGATCTTGTCTACAGCCAGCTCGTCACCGACGACCGAGAGGATTGCCTCGGCGGCGGCGAGCTTCATACCTTCGGTGATCCGGCGGGCACCGGCATCGAGCGCACCCCGGAACACCCCCGGGAAGGCCAGCACATTGTTGATCTGGTTCGGGAAGTCACTGCGCCCGGTGGCCACGATCGCCGCATGCTTGCGGGCGATGTCCGGGTGGATCTCCGGGTCCGGGTTCGACAACGCGAACACGATCGAATCCTGCGCCATCGTCGCGATCAGCTCCTCCGGCACGGTGCCCGCGGACACCCCGAGGAACACATCCGCGCCGTCGAGGGCTTCGGCGGTGCCGCCGCGGCGGCCGGCCGGGTTGGTGCGCGCGGCCAGATCGACCTTGACCTCGTTCAGGTCCTTGCGGTCGGCGGAGACGATGCCCTTCGAATCGAGCACCGTGACATCGGCGATCCCGGCGGCGAGCAGGATGTTCGCGCAGGCGACACCGGCGGCGCCGGCACCGGAGATGACGACCCGCAGCTGGTGGATGTCGCGGTCCTGGACCTTGACCGCACCCTTGAGGGCGGCCAGGACGACGATGGCGGTGCCGTGCTGGTCGTCGTGCATGACCGGGCAGTCCAGGGCCTCGATGACGCGCTGTTCGATTTCGAAGCAGCGCGGTGCGGAGATGTCCTCCAGGTTGACGGCCCCGAAGCTCGGGCGCAGCCGGATCAGGGTTTCGACGATCTCGTCGGGGTCCTTGGTGTCGAGGACCAGCGGGATCGAGTTCAGGCCCGCGAAGTTCTTGAACAGGGCGGACTTGCCCTCCATCACGGGAAGCGAGGCCCGCGGGCCGATGTCCCCGAGGCCGAGTACCGCGGAGCCGTCGGAGACGACGACCACCAGGCGGCTGGTCCAGGTGTACCGGTCGGCGAGGGTTTCGTCGGCGGCGATGGCGCGGGAGACCTGCGCGACGCCGGGCGTGTAGGCGATGGACAGGGCGCGCTGCGTATCGAGGGCGGTCGTGGTCTCAACCGAGAGCTTCCCCCCGATGTGGCCGGCGAAGATCTCCTCGTCGGTCAGCTCGACCTTCTGCGGTGTGGTGGGTTCGGACACGATGGACACGATGACACTCCTGCTAAGTCCAGGCTCACTCGGGGCCGGGTTACTGAGAAGTAACCGTGAGGATCGGCGCTGATCCTCACAGTTGCTCCACGAACGACAACTGAGGGTGAAGCTTCCGGGGTGCGCGATCACGATGGCCGCAGAACGTCCGAAGCGTCATGGCACGGGCGGGTGAGCCCTGGCAACACTGCCATAAACCCCCGCCGAAGGGCGGTGGCGCCGACGTCGGAGTGGTGCTAAGTCTGGCACGAATATCGATGCACAATCAAATTGCCACGACAGTCAGATGTCTCACGTTTTCTGGCCTCTACCTGTGAGAACAAGTTACCGATGGGTCACTGTGAGAGCCGGTTTCACATAACGGGCCGAGCGTCCGTCAACCCCACCACTGGGTAGCCAGCAGAAGCGCCGCCGCCGCGAGGACGGCGACGGATGCGACCATGGCGACGAGACCGTCGCGGCGGTCCGCAATCCGCTGCGCCACGATCACGAACACGGACGCGACCACGTGCGCGGTGATGGAGATCGTCCCCGGGCCGGGAAAGCCCCGGCCGCCGCCCACGTAGGCGGAGCCGATCACGACGAGGCAGAGGATCACCACGCCGGCGGCGACGGCCCCGCTGAGGGCGCGCAGCGCGCGGACGACGAGAGGGCTGCGTCGCGGTTCGGTGGCCGTCACCGTCCTCGGAAGGGTGGGACCGTAGGGGTCGTACCGCTCGAACTCGTGCGTGTTCATGCCGAGACCACCTGTACGCCGGATGCTTTCGAGACGAGGGTGTCGAATTCGTCGGCGTCCGTCGTGAACTCGCCGAGCCGGATGGCCTTGTTCGTGCCGTGATAGTCGGAGGAGCCGGTGACGACCAGACCGAGCTCGTCGGCCAGTTCCTGCAGAACCCGAGTGTCGTCCGACGAGTGGTCGGGGTGGTGCACCTCGAGCCCGTGCAAACCGGCTCCCGCCAGGTCGCGGACGTGATCGAGCGACAGCAGCCGTCCCCTCGTGCGGGCCCGTCCGTGGGCGAGGACGCTCACTCCCCCGGCCTCCGCCACCAGTTGCACGGCGTCGTCGAGGGGGGTATCGGACTTGTCGACGAAGTACCGGCCGCGCGGGGCCAGCAGATCCACGAACGCCTCACCGACGCTGCCGACCACACCGGCGCGCATCAGAGCCCTGGCCAGGTGTGGGCGTCCCGCCGCGGGTCCCGCTTCCGCGAGCACCTCGTCGGCGTCGATGGGCAGACCGTCCTCCATCATCAACTCCGCCATCGCGCGGATTCGCACGATCCGCTCGTTCCGCAACCGTTCCCGCTCGCGTGCGAACGCCGCGTGCGCGGGATCGAACAGGTAGGCGAGGAGATGCACCGCAACCGGGCGTCCGTCCTCACCGCGGCCCTCGCAGGACATCTCCATGCCCCGCACCAGCGCGAGCCCCGCAGGCAACGCCGCGACCGCCTCGGCCCACCCCGCGGTCGTGTCGTGATCGGTGATCGCCACGATGTCGAGTCCTGCTGCCCCCGCGGCGCGCACCAGGTCCGCCGGGCTGTCGGTTCCGTCGGAGGCCGTCGAATGGGTGTGGAGATCGATGAGCACCAGACCAGTCTGTCAGGTGTCGCGGCACGGGGTCCGAGCGTGCGGCCCGGAAGCCTGGCGTGTCGTGCGACGCCGCCGGTCCGGAGCGGGTGCTGACGTACGATTCACCAGCAGCGTTTCCGACTCGCCGGTGAAAGGGAGGGCCCCGTGCCGTCTGTGCCCTCGCTCCCCAAGCGTGGCAGCGACAAGGATCAGCGCAGCGGTGACAAGGACCCGGGCCCCAGGATCCGCATCCCGACCGCGCGCGCCATCGTCGACTGCGGTGTGTACGTCGACGGCACGAGGCTCCCCGGAAAATACACGCACCAGGCCGCGATGGCCGAGGTCCGCAAGCGGGGCCGAGGGTTCGTGTGGGTCGGGTTGCTCGCCCCCGACGAGGGGCAGATGGAAAGCGTGGCCGAGACGTTCGGGCTGCACGAGTTGATGGTCGAGGACGCCGTCCACGCCCACCAGCGGCCGAAGCTGGAACGCTACGACGACGTGCTGTTCCTGGTGTTGCGGACGGTCAACTACGTGCCTCACGAGTCGGTGGCGACGGCCAGCGAGATCGTGGAGACCGGCGAGATCATGGTGTTCGTGGGCGCCGACTTCGTCATCACCGTCCGGCACGGCGACCATTCCCCGCTCGCGAACGTCCGCCACGCGCTGGAGGCGAACCAGGAGCGCCTCGCCCTGGGCCCGTACGCGGTGCTGCACGCGGTCGCGGACCACGTGGTGGACACCTACCTCGAAGTCACCCAGGCCATCGAAGAGGACGTCGACGGCATGGAGGAGGCGGTGTTCAGCCCGCGCAGCAGCGTCGCGGTCGAACACATCTACCTCCTCAAGCGCGAGATCGTCGAACTCCGCAAATCGGTGAACCCGCTGTCCAACCCGCTGCTGCGGCTGACGCGGGCACCGGGCAATCCGGTGCCGAAGGAGATCCGCCGCTACTTCCGCGACGTCCTCGACCACCACACCACCGTCGCCGAGCGGATCGCCGAATACGACGAGGTCCTCAGCTCACTCGTCGACGCCGCCCTCGCCAAGATCGCCGTGCAGCAGAACACCGACATGCGCAAGATCTCGGCGTGGGTGGCCATCGCGGCCGTGCCGACGATGATCGCGGGCATCTACGGCATGAACTTCGACAACATGCCCGAATTGCATTGGCAGTACGGCTATCACGGCGTGGTATTCGTGATCGCATCGGTGACGGTGGCCCTGTTCGTCACGTTCCGCCGGAACCACTGGCTCTAGAGGGACGCGGCACCGCGGTACGGATCGCGGACGTCGATGCCCGCCTCCGTCCAGGCGTCGCGCAGTGCCCCGGCGCCGCGCAGCCGGACCCACGCCGCTTCGGTGCCGGTGAGCGGCACGACAGCGAGGAACCGCACGGCCTCCGCGGGTTCGGGCAGCGGGAGGTCCGGGACGGTCGATTCACCGAGCAGCACGGCGGTGAACGGTGCGTCCTTCCACAGCGGCTCCCCCAGGTCGAGCAGCGCGTCCTCGACGAGAACCACCCCTTCCACCGACGGCGCCGCCGCCAGGACCGCGAGGGTCCGCGCAACTCCCGATGCCACCCCGGCCCCACCGCGCAGGGTGAGGATCAGTTCGGCGCGGGGGCCACGGAGCGGGTCGGCCACCAGTTCGCCGGGGTCGCCCATCGGGTGCCGGGAGCACCCCAGGGTCACGTAGCGCACCAGCCCCTCTTCGTCGGGTGCGAACCGCAGCACGTCCAGCGGCTCGACGCCCAGGAACGTCACCGATGCCGCAGTCGGCTCCGGTCCCCCGATCTGCCCCAGCAGGTGCGCGCGAACGGAGGCCACAACGCTGTCAGTCACCCCGCAATCAAACCACCGAAGCCGCTCACCCGTCCTCCGGCCTCGCGAGCCGGTAGCGTCGGACCATGGTCTCGGTACTCGCAGTGTCCGACGAGACGATCGAGTCGCTGTGGAGTTCGCAGGTGCGTGCCATGGACGTCGACCTGATCCTCGGTGCGGGCGATCTCCCGTTCGACTACCTGGAATATCTGATCGACGCGCTCGACGCGCCGTGCGTCTTCGTGCCGGGCAACCACGACGCCGACCTGTCCGGCTACTCCGCGGGACGTGTCGGATGGATGCGGGCGGGTCTGCCCTCGGCGTGGCCGGGACCCTGCGGCGCGGTCAACGCGGACGGCCGGATCGTGCGGATCGCGGGCCTGCGCATCGCCGGTCTGGGTGGATCGATCCGCTACAACGACGGCCCCAACCAGTGGACCGAGCGGCAGCAGCGGCGGCGGGCGCGCAACCTGGCGCTGACGAGTGCGTGGCACGCGCGCCGCTCGGGTGTGTCCGGCGTCGACGTGCTGCTCACGCACAGCCCGCCGCGCGGAGTGGGCGACCAGGAGGATCCACCGCACCGGGGTTTCGAGTGCTTCGAGACCCTGGCGGGCAGGTTGCAGGCCCGCGTCATGATCCACGGGCACGTCCACCCGTACGGCCGGGCGGCCGAGGACCGCACACTCGGCGCGACGACGGTGATCAACACCGTGGGATTCACCCTGATGGAGTTGGCCCCGGGCGCCGACCCCACCATCGTCAGGCGCCGGCATGGCACGTGACACCGGATTCCCCGCCGCCGACGCGGAAAACGACTTCACCCGCCAGCGCCGCCGCGCCGAGTTGTCGCGGCTGGTCAGCTGGCTGCGCCGCGAACCGGACGACGTCAACGAGATCCTGCCGTTCGACGAGGTGGTCGCTGCCGTCGGCCGGGTCGGGGAACGGTCGCTCGGCCTGCAGGTGATCCCGGTCAACTCCATCGTCGGGAGCGTCGACCGGACCCGCGACTTCGACCGGTTCTTCCGGCCCACGTCCACCCGGGTGCGCGAGCGCTGGCAACGGCTGGCGGCCGCGCAGCGCCGGGGGGAGTCGGTGCCGCCGATCCAGGTGTATCGGATCGGGTCCATGCACTTCGTCAGCGACGGCCACCACCGCGTCTCCATCGCGTACGCGATGCACTGGAGCACGATCGACGCCTACGTCACCGAGATCCAGACCAAGATCTCCCCCGACGGGATCGCGCAGCGCGGCGACCTGGTCATCAAGGACCACCGCCGCCTGTTCCTCACCCGGGTGCCGCTCAGCGGGCCCCAGCGGGCGGCCGTGGTCGTCACCGATCCCTGGGAGTACGCCGAGATCAGCCAGAGCGTCGAGGCCTGGGGTTTCCGGCTCATGCAGGAGGTGGGCGAATTCCTCAGCCGTGAAACCGTGGCCCGGCGCTGGTTCGGTGAGGAGTTCCTGCCGGTGGTCCGGATGCTGCGGGCCGCGGAGATGCTGCCCGACCACACCGACGCCGAGGCCTACCTGTGGGTGGCGCGGGAGCGGTACCGCCTTGTGCGCCAGCATGTCTGGAACGACGAGATCATCGCCGAGCTCAGCCACCTCGCACCGCG
The DNA here is from genome assembly GCF_058628105.1 of Rhodococcus sp. G6(2025). Classification (NCBI taxonomy): domain Bacteria; kingdom Bacillati; phylum Actinomycetota; class Actinomycetes; order Mycobacteriales; family Nocardiaceae; genus Rhodococcus; species Rhodococcus sp. G6(2025). The sequence goes on along the minus strand of NZ_CP179750.1, from coordinate 2,604,627 downwards.
CAGGCACAAACCGGCTAGCCCGTGAACCGCACGACACGCTCGGGCGCCTCGGGGTGCGCGAACTTCAACAGTCGCCTGCCCTCCGCCTCGATCGCGGTGCGATGCGTCTTCGCGATGGTCGCCAACGGCTCCACGTCGAGTACCGCACGGGACTTCTCGACCACCGTCGTGGTGAACGCCGCGACCCTGCCGTTCACCAGGACGGCAGGTTTGATGATGCCGTTCTGGGTGAAGACCTTCTTCCGCACGTCGTCGTCGAGGAGGCGTCCGCGGTCCGCGTGCGAGAGCAGCACGTTGTCGAACGGCGCGAGGATGCGGACGGGGGCGGGGGTGCCCGGGTCCGGCCGGGGTGCGTCGGGAAGGTCGAAGAGTTCCGGACCCGCTTCGCCCTGGAACACCCGGAGTTCCGGCCGCAGCCGGTCGAAGACCTCCCCGAGCCGCGTCAGCCCCGACCAGGCCTGGGCGTCCCGCGCGCTCGCCGGGCCGAACGCGGCGAGGTAGCGCAACAGCATCGTGTCGATGGACGGCGCGGCGGACAGTGGACGACCCACCCACGACTCCAGCGTCGACAGCGCCGGTTGCCCGGACCTGCCCCAGAGCCCGCGCGGTGGAACCTGGACCATCGGGACCAGTCCCCGCACCCCGTGGGCGAGCGCGGCCCCGTCACGGCCGGGGAACCGCTCCTCGAGCAGGGGCCGCATCTGCGACTGCGTGCGGGGTTCGTCGCGCACCAATTCACGTCCCGCGGCGGCGAGGGCGCCGAGGTCGATCCCGTCGAGACCGGACCGGTGCTGTGTGTTGGTGTGTAGGTCGCGGTCGAGCAGCGGTTGCGTGAGCGGACGGAACGAGAGCGCGTCCGTGGCCGACAGGGCGAAGACCGTGCCGCGCATCGCGACAATCCGCACCACCGCGCGGTTCTCGATGAGGTCCGACAGCGACTCGGCGCGGAATCGTGTCAACCGCGTCCACAGTGCGAAATACGGCGGGGCCGGAGCCTGGGCTTGCAGTCCGCAGAGGTGCTCGATCATGTCGAGGGCGGACGCGTCCGAACGGCTCAGCAGCGATTGCCGGGCCAGTGTGGCCCGGCCCAACGCTCGATTCGACATGCGTTGAGACCCCACCGTGAACCCCTTCGTTAGTTAGCCCCAGTACCGTATTTGATTACGCCGTTCACCGACCCCTACAGGAGGACCCCATGGCCGCCGGATCGACAACCGCAGCCAGGGCTCTCCTGCCCGTCATGTGCTTCGTCGTGATGATTGTCGCCGTTCTGCAAACGTTGGTGGTGCCGATCGTCGGGACCATCGGCTCGCAACTCGACGTCGGCCCCACCGCCGTCGGCTGGCTCCTCACCGCGAACCTCCTCGCGGCCGCCACCGCGACGCCCGTCCTCGGCCGCCTGGCCGATCTCCGCGGCAAACGGCCCGTCCTGCTCGGGGTGCTCGTGGTCGTGCTGCTCGGTTCCCTCATCGGTGCGTTGTCGACGTCGGTAGGAGTGCTGATCTTCGCCCGCGTGCTCCAGGGCGTGTCGTTCGCGCTGTTCCCGATCGGCATCGCGGTCCTGCGTGACGAACTTCCCGCCGAGAAGCTGACCGGGGCGATGGGGATCTTCTCCGGCACCCTCGGATTCGGCGGATGCTTCGGCATCGTCCTCACCGGTGTGCTGGTCTCCGACGGCGCCGACTTCCACCGCATCTTCTGGCTGTCCTCGGCCATCACCGCCGCCGGACTCGTCCTCGCCTGGATCGCCATCCCCCGCCGCCCGCGCACCGGAACCGGATCCATCGACTGGATCGGCGCGGCCGCTCTGGCCGCCGGCCTGGTCCTCGTCCTGCTGCCGCTCGCCGAGGGCGGCACCTGGGGCTGGACGTCCCCCGTCACCATCGTCAGCGGAATCGCCGGAATCCTGGTCCTGATCGGCTGGTTCCTCTTCGAACGCAGGATCACCGACCCACTCGTCGCGCCCCGGCTGCTGACCAACCCGCCCGTCCTCGTCACCCACCTGTCCGCGCTCGTGGTCGGCATGTCGATGTTCGTGATGTTCCTGGGCAGCTCGTACTTCGTCCAGACCCCGCGCGCGGTGGCCGGATACGGCTTCGGGGCCACCGTCCTCGAGGCCAGCACCGTATACCTGCTGCCGGGCGCGATCAGCGGCGTCCTCGCCTCGATCCTCAGCGGAAAACTGATCCACCGCTTCGGATCCCGCGCCGTCCTCATCGCCGCGAGCGTCGTCGGCGTCAGCGGTTTCGTCGTGTTCGTCTTCGCCCACGACCGCACGTGGGAAGTCATCGCGGCCATCCTGCTGGTCAACACGTACATCAGCCTCGCGTACGCGTCGCTGCCGTCACTGCTCGTGGCCGAGGTCCGGCAGGACGAGACCGGCGTCGCGAACAGCATCAATTCCATCGCCCGGTCCGTGGGCAGTTCCGTCGCCAGCGCGCTGCTCGCGACCCTGCTCGCCGGCATCACCATCGACGGAACGGACGTCCCGACCGAATCGGCGTACGTGATCGCGTTCGTCGTCGGCGCGACCGCCGCCGCCCTCGCCGGGCTGCTGCCGTTCTTCGGGATCACGCGCACCACCCGCACCCCCTCCGACGAGGAGGAGGACGAGGTCCACGCGACCGCCCTCGCGGCCGAGTGGGGCACCGTCGGTGGCCTCGGCGGAGCGAACACCCGCGGTTCGGGTGAGCGCCCCGCTCAACGGGTGAGGTTCGCTCCCGAATCCTGATCGAACAGGGCGATCTTCGCCCGGTCGAACCACAGTTCCACCGGCCTGCCGTGCGCCGCGGACGATTCGGTCGACAACCGGGCGACCAGCTGCCCGCCGCCCGCGACCGCGGTACCCGAGTCTGCGGCGAGCTCCTCGAGTTCCCGGGAGGTCACCTGCGGCCCCTCCGCCGTGAAATAGGCGTACTTGTCCGAACCCATCGACTCGAGCACCTCGATGTTGGCCGTGAAGGTGCCACCGGCCGCTCTCTGCCCCTCGTCGACGAGCCCCACGTCCTCGAAGTGCTCGGGACGGATCCCGACGACGACGTCCTTCGCCGTGTTCGACGACCCGATCTTGTCGCGTGTCTCCGGGGGCAACGTGAACTCGCCGAGCGGCGTCGACACCCCGTCGGCGGTGAGCTGCCCCGGGAAGAAGTTCATCGACGGCGAGCCGATGAACCCGGCGACGAACAGGTTGTTCGGGTGGTCGTACAGATCCTGCGGCGCCCCGATCTGCTGAACCACACCGCCCCGCAGCACCACCACCCGATCGCCGAGGGTCATCGCCTCGGTCTGGTCGTGCGTGACGTACACCGTGGTGGTGCCGAGTCGCTGTTGCAGCCGGGCGATCTCGGTGCGCATCTGGACGCGGAGTTTGGCGTCGAGGTTCGACAGCGGCTCGTCCATCAGGAACGCCTTGGGGCTGCGGACGATCGCCCGGCCCATCGCGACCCGCTGCCGCTGTCCGCCCGACAGATTGGCCGGTTTGCGATCGAGGTGCTGGGTGAGGTCGAGGATCTTGGCGGCGTTGTCCACCTTCGCCGCGATGTCCGACTTCGACATCTTCGCCAGGGTCAGCGGGAACGCGATGTTCTGCCGCACCGTCATGTGCGGGTACAGCGCGTACGACTGGAACACCATCGCGATGTCGCGGTCCTTCGGCGCCTTCTCGTTGACCCGCTCCCCCGCAATGCGCAGTTCACCGGACGAGATGTCCTCCAGGCCGGCGATCATGTTGAGAGTGGTCGACTTTCCGCACCCGGACGGTCCGACCAGAATGATGAATTCGCCGTCGGCGATCGTGATGTCGACGTCGCTCACCGCCTTGGCGCCGTCCGGGTACAGCTTCGTCACCTTGTCGAGCACGATTTCGGCCACAGAAACTCCTTCATAGTTTCGACCCTGCAAGCAGGTCTCAGCCCTTCACCGCGCCGGAGGTCAGACCGGCCACGATGCGTCGTTGGAAGAACAGCACGAAGATGATGATCGGGATCGTGATCACCATCGCGGCTGCGGCGATCGAGCCCGTCGGCTCCTCGAACTGGGAGGCGCCGGTGAAGTTCGCGATCGCGGCCGGCGCGGTGATGGACCGTTCCGTCGAGGTCAGCGAGATCGCGAACAGCAGGTCGTTCCAGCAGAAGATGAAGACCAGGATCGCGGCGGTGACGATGCCCGGCGCCGCCAGCGGGGCCACGACCTTCCGGAACGCCTGAGCCGGTGTGGCGCCGTCCATCTTGGCCGCCTTCTCGAGCTCCCAGGGGATCTCCTTGAAGAAGGCGGACAACGTGTAGATGGCCAGCGGCAGCGCGAACGTGATGTACGGGAGGATCAGACCCGCCCAGGTGTCGAACAGCCCGAGCCTGCGCTCGATGTCGAACAGCGGGCTCACGAGGGAGATCTGCGGGAACATCGCGATCAGCAGGGCCACGCCGACCAGCAGCTTCTTGCCTGGGAAGTCCAGCCGGGCAATGGCGTAGGCGGCCATGGTGCCGATGACGACGGCGATCACCGTGGAGATGAGCCCGATGCCGATGGAGTTGATCAGCGCACTGGTGAAGGCGTTGGTCTGGAAGATCCCGCGGTAGTTGTCGAGTGTCCACTTCTGCGGAATGAACTTGCCGTCCTTGATCGTTCCCGCGGGCTTGAACGACAGGCTGGCGATCCACAGCACCGGGACCAGTGCGTAGAGCAGGACGAGCAGGTTGACCACGGACCAGCTGATCTTGCGGCGAAGTGTGTCGACGACGGCCATGGCTATCGGTTTCCTTCCGTGTCGGACCCGGGAGCCGAGGCGCCGAACAGCTTGATGAACACGAACGCGAGCAGCGCGACGCAGAGGAAGATGAGGACGCTGATCGCGGAGCCGATTCCGAGGTTGAATGCCTTGAACAGGTTGTCGTAGCCGAGGATCGACAGTGATCCGGTGTCGTTGGCGCCCTTGGTGAGGACGTAGATGTTGTCGAAGATCCGGAACGCGTCGAGCGTGCGGAACAGCAGCGCCACCAGGATTGCCGGTTTCATCAGCGGCAGGATGATCCGCACCAGCCGCGTCCACGCCCCGGCGCCGTCGACCTGAGCGGCCTTGAGGAGGTCGTCGGGGACGAGGGCCAGTCCGGCGAGCAGCAGCAGCGCCATGAACGGCGTCGTCTTCCACACCTCGGCGAGCACGATGATCGCAAGCGACGGAATCTGCTGCGTCAGCGGGGCGCTGCCGTCGGGCAACAGGTTGGCGAGATACCCGGTGCCCGGCGTCCACGCGTAGTACCAGCTGTACGCGGCGGCCACGGTGACGATGCCGTACGGGATCAGCACCACCGTCCGCACGATGCCCTTCCCGACCAGCGTCCGGTGCATCACGAGCGCCAGGATCAGGCCCAGGACGAACTCGATCACCACCGACACGACCGTGATGCCCACCGTCACCGCGAAGGCCTGCCACCAGTACGCGTCCGACAGCACCGACACGTAGTTCGCGAGGCCCACGAATTTGCGGTCGTCGGGGAAGCGGAGGTCGTAGCGCTGCAGGCTCAGCCACACCGCGTAGACGACGGGGTAGGCCGTCACCGCGACCATGAGGATCGCGGCGGGAGCCACCAACCACAACCCCAGTCTGCGTTCGGCCTTCTTCCCTTCCGAGATCTGCTTCTTCGACGCGACTTTCGGCTCTTCGGCCCGGTCCGCCTGCACGGTTTCGGTCGTCACGGGATCAGCCCTTCCGAGTTGACCGCCTTGCGTACCTGTTCGGCGAGTTCGTCGACGGTGCGCGGCGGGTCGATGTCACCGACCGGATTCAGCGTGTCGGTGATCAGGGTCGAAATGCTCTGGTACGCCGGTGACACCGGGCGGACGGATGCTGTCTCGAGGCTCTCCCGCACCTCACGCCACGCCGGGTACGCCTCCTGGAACGCCGGGTCGTCGTACAGGCTCGCCAACGTCGGCGGCACACCACCGTTGACGGCGTTGTTGCGCTGGTTCTCCTCGTTCCGCAGGCATGACACCGCCTCGAACGCCAGGTCCGGATGCTGGCTGGTCTTCGCGACCGCGATGTTGAATCCGCCGATCGTCACCTCGGCCGGTCGCCCGGGGATCACCGACGGGTACGGCGCCGGGAGGAAGTTCTGCTGACCGTCGACGGTGAGCACCGTGTTACCTGTGTCCACGGACGTCGGGTTGCCCTTCTCGTCGATGAACGGCAGGTCCCCCTTCTCCGCGTTCTCGATCATGCCCGGCAGCACGAACGGCCAATTGACCTCGAACGCAGCCTTTCCGCTCTCCATCCCCAGCCGGGACGACGCCTCGTCGCCCTGGGACACCGACGGGTCGGCACCCTCTGCGGTGGCCACCCGCTTCATGACCTCGAGCGCCTTCAGCGCGGCGTCACCGTCCGCGACCGTCACGGTGGTCCCGTCCTCGGCGACGACGGACCCGCCCGCGCTCGCGAGCAGGGTGTTGAACCACACCATCAGGCCCTCGTACTGCTTGCCCTGCACCCCGATCCAACTGGGCCGGCCCTCCGCGGCCAGGCCCTCCGCGATGTCGATCATCTGATCCCACGTCTGCGGCGGCTGCCCGTCCGGCATGAGGTCCTTGCGGTACCACAGCAACTGGGTGTTGGTGTTCAGCGGCGCGGCGTACAGCTGGTCCTGCCACTTCGCGGATTCGAGGGGGCCTTCGAGCGTGCCCTCGCTGACCTCCGCCGCGATGCCGGGCGGGAGCGGCACCGCCCAGCCGGCCTCGGCGAACTCGGCGGTCCACACCACGTCGAGTGTCATGATGTCGAGTGACGTGTCGTTTCCGGTGAGCCGGCGGGCCAGCTGGAGCCGCTGATCGTCCGCGCCCTTCGGCAGCGTGCGCTGCTCCACGGTGTACCGGCCGCCGGCCGCCGCCGTGCAGTTGGCCGCGGCCTCCGCATACTGTTCGGCGCCGTCGGCAGCCGTGTAGAAGCTGAGGACGATGCCCTCTTCGGACGACCCGCACGCAGCCAGCAGGGGAACGGTGAGGACGGCGGCGGCACCGATCAGTCCCCACTTCAGCGAGCGTCCGGGCTTGGTGCGATGCAGCACAGCCGCCTCCTCGAGCGGCCCCTCACGGATCCAGTCGCTGTACGGCTGGGCACGCGGGCCCGCACATTTGTTCCTGCCGGAACGCGCACTCCACCGACAGGTCACGGTTTCGGCGCGGGCCTGGGCCCACGCATTGCGCCGTAAACCTATCCGACATCGTCGGCGAACTGGGTGAAATCGCCGCGAACGTCGCGAATGGGACGCAATCCGTGACCCGACCGCAACCCGCAGGTCGAGGCGGGAGCGCCGATCAGAGCGCCAGTTTGGCCAGCATGTCCCGGGCCTTCTCCGCCGACTTCGGCTCGCACAGCACGTCGTACCGCCCGGCGACCAGCTGCATGGTCGACGCGAAGTCCCGGGTTCCCCGCGTCGCCGCGTACGGGATCGTCGTGGAGATCAGCCCGAAAATGATGCCGCCGACGATGCCGACGACGAGCGGCGCCAGAAAACCGCCCGTGACGATGCCCAGCAGCAACCCGAAGAACACGCCGAGCCAGGCCCCCGAAACAATGCCCCCGCCAATCACTTTCGCCCAGGTGAGACGGCCCAGCACCCGCTCGACCTGCATGAGGTTGACACCCACGATGGTGACGTCCTCCACCGAGAATTCCTGATCGGAGAGGTAGTCGACGGCGCGCTGCGCCTCCGCGTACGTGGGATACGAACCGATGGGCCAGCCCGTGGGGGGTTCCGGCAGAGCCCCACGCCGCGCCCCATTGGACTGTCCGAGTGGATTCGTCATCGTCAGCTGGTCTCCTCGTGTGGTTCTCTCAGGATCGGTCCTGTGAGAACCATTCTGCCTGCTGAGGCTATTTCGCGTCGGGTCGCACGAACTCGGTGGTCCGTTTCATACCCGCGGCGCGACCCTTGGCGGAGATCACGAGCGCCATCTTGCGACTCGCCTCGTCGATCATCTCGTCGCCGAGCATGACGGCACCGCGACCGCCGCCGGCCGCGGAGGTGTGGAACTCGTAGGCGTCCAGGATCAGTTCGGCGCGGTCGTAATCGTCCTGACGGGGGCTGAACACATCGTTCGCCGCCTCGATCTGGGTGGGATGCAGCACCCACTTGCCGTCGAAGCCGAGTGCGGCCGTGCGCTGCGCCGACCGGCGGAACGCCTCCACGTCGCGGATCTGGAGATAGGGACCGTCGATGGCCTGCACCCCGTGCGCGCGGGCGGCCATCAGGATGGTCATCAGGATGTGGTGGTAGGCGTCGCCACGGTCGTAGCCGTCCGGTTGCTCCCCGACGACCAGCGTGCGCATGTTGATGCTCGCCATGAAGTCGGCGGGACCGAACACCAGGGTCTGCACGCGGGGGCTGGCCGTCGCGATGGCGTCGATGTTGGTGAGCCCGATCGCATTCTCGATCTGCGGCTCGATACCGATCCGGCCCACCTCGAGCCCGTTGGCCTTCTCTATCTGGGTCAGCAGCAGGTCGAGGGCCTGAACATGACTGGCGTCCGGCACTTTCGGCAGCAGGATCGCGTCGAGGTGGGCGCCCGCGCGTCCCACGACCTCGACGACGTCGGCGTACGTCCACTCGGTGGTCCAGTCGTTGACCCGCACCACCTTGATCTGGTCGCCCCACCCATCCTCGGCGAGCGCCTCGGCGATGGTGCCGCGCGCTTCCTGCTTGGCGAGCGGCGCCACCGCGTCCTCGAGGTCGAGGAAGATCTCGTCCGCGGGCAGCCCCTTCGCCTTGTCGATCATCTTGCGGCTGCTGCCCGGAACGGCGAGCACCGATCGCCGTGGCCTGTAGACGGAACTCATGACGGACGATCCTCCACTTTCGCAGGTGTTCGATTCCCTGTATTTCTGTACAAGGATCTAGCCTGGCAATCATGGCAGCTGCGAACAAGGTTTTTGCAGCCAGGCTGGCCGGCCTGGTGGTGCTCGGCCCCGACGGGGAGTCGATCGGCCGCGTCCGGGACGTGGTGATCACCGCGCGCGTCGGCCGGCAGCAGCCGCGCGTCCTCGGACTGGTCATCGAATTGTTCACGCGCAAACGCATCTTCGTCCCGATGCTCCGCGTCACCGCCATCGAACCGAGCTCGGTGACACTCACCACCGGCAACGTCAGTCTGCGCCGATTCCAGCAGCGGCCCGGCGAGGTGCTCGCCCTCGCCCAGGTGGCGGATTCCCACGTGCGCGTGGACGACCCGGAACTCGAGGAGCTGCGGGACGCCGACATCATCGTCGTCGATCTGGGCATCGAGCAGACCCGCACCCGGGACTGGGTGGTGTCGAAGGTCGCGGTGCGCGGGCACCGCGGCCGACTCGGTCGCCGCGCCGCCATGCACGTCGTCGAGTGGCAGCACGTCCAGGGCCTCACACAGACCGACCTGGCGATGCCCGGCCAGGGCGTCTCGGCACTGCTCACGCAGTTCGAGGGCATGCGCGCGGCCGACGTCGCGAACGCGATGCGGCTCCTGCCGGAGAAACGCCGCCACGAACTCGCCCTCGCACTCGACGACGAACGTCTCGCCGACGTCGTCCAGGAACTGCCCTCCGACGACCAGACGGACCTGCTCATGCACCTCGAGGTCGAGCGCGCCGCGGACGTCCTCGAGGCCATGGACCCCGACGACGCCGCCGACCTCCTCGGTGAACTTCCCGAGACCGAGGCCGAATCGCTGCTGCAGCTGATGGACCCCCAGGACTCCGAGCCGGTCCGCCGGCTGCTCGAGCACTCCCCCGACACCGCGGGTGGTCTGATGACTCCGGAGCCGGTGGTCCTCACCGCCTCGACGACGGTCGCCGAGGCGCTGGCCCGTGCCCGGATCTCGGACGTCACCCCCGCTCTCGCGAGCATGGTGTTCGTCGTCCGCCCACCGACCGCGACGCCGACGGGCCGCTACCTCGGTTGCGTGCACCTGCAGAAACTGCTGCGGGAACCGCCCGCGAGCCTGGTCGGCGGACTGCTCGACACCGACATGCCGCGGCTGGCACCCGAGGATTCCCTGACGTCTGTGACCCGCTACTTCGCCACTTACAACCTGGTGTGCGGGCCGGTGGTCGACGCCGAGGACCACCTGATCGGGGCGGTCACCGTCGACGATGTCCTGGACCACCTCCTCCCCGAGGACTGGCGTGAAGAGGAGATCGACGGATGAGCGAGAAGTCAGCCAGCGCGGCCGCCCGGAGCCTGTCCGACCGGCAGCGCCTCGACACCCCGCGGGGTACCCGCCGCTTCCGGGTCACGTACGACGTGGAGGCCGTCGGCCGGGCCAGCGAGAACTTCGCCCGGTTCCTCGGCACGGGCCGCTACCTGATGATCCAGACGGTGGTGGTGATCGTCTGGATCATCATCAACGTCTTCGCCGTCCGTTTGCAGTGGGACCCGTACCCGTTCATCCTGCTCAACCTGGCGTTCTCCACCCAGGCCGCGTACGCGGCTCCGCTGATCCTGCTGGCGCAGAACCGCCAGGAGAACCGCGACCGCGTCTCTCTCGAGGAGGACCGCTCGCGCGCCGAGCAGACGAAGGCGGACACCGAGTTCCTCGCCCGGGAACTGGCCGCGCTGCGCATCGCGATCGGCGAGGTCGCCACCCGCGACTACCTGCGGCGCGAGCTCGACGAGATCAAGTCGCTGCTGGGCGACGACGAAGACACCCGCACCCGGCGCAAATGAGGGTCGGCAAATCCCCGCAAACTCCGGCAGGGTCGATCACGTATATGTAACGTCAGTCACATCTTCTCGGATGTATGCGGTGTGCGAAAGCGAAGAGCACCGCAGGGGGTGATCGAGTGCGGATACGTGGACTGTTGACGGTGACTGCCCTGACAGTGGGCGCAGTTGCCACCCTCGGGTCCTCGACCGGCGGTTCTGCTGTGAGTGGAGCGTCCGTGGGCACTTCCGCGTTCGGTTCCACGACGGGAGCGACGACACTCACGGCGGCGTCGATCACGCCGGGAACCACGCCCCAGGCCGCGTACTTCCCGCCGTCGGGAATCGTGGCGCCGACACCGCGGGTCGCCCGGTCGCAGCGGGCCGCTCCCCCGCCGCCCGCGCCCGCACCGCTGCCCGCCGTGACAAATCCCACATCCCCGACGTCGCCGTCCGGCACCGGGCTCATCGCCGCACCGGTGATCCTGAGCGCTCTGGGCATCCCGGAGATCGTGCTCAACGCGTACCGATCCGCGGAACTCGAGATGATGGCGGAGTCCCCGAAGTGCGGTCTGCCGTGGCATCTGCTGGCCGGTATCGGCCGCATCGAATCGGGTCACGCCGGCGGCGGCCGGACCGACTCGGTCGGCACCACGATCACCCCGATCCTGGGTCCCGTTCTCGACGGCAGACTGGCCGGCAACGAGGTCATCCGAGACACCGACCGCGGCGCCACGGACGGCGACCCCGGGCACGATCGCGCCGTTGGACCGATGCAGTTCATTCCCTCCACGTGGGCCAAGTACGCCTCCGACGGCAACGCGGACGGTGTGGCCGATCCGAACAACGTGTTCGACGCGACGCTGGCGGCCGCCCGGTACCTCTGCTCGGGTGGTCTCGACCTCCGCGATCCGCTCCAGGAGACCCGCGCGGTCCTGCGGTACAACAACTCTGCCGCGTACGCCGCCAACGTCATCACCTGGTCGAACGCCTACCGGAACGGGGGAACTCCGACGCCGAGCCAGTTGTCGGAGTCGGCGTCGCCGTCGCCCGGACGTCTCGCCGACGCCGCCGCGGCCGAATCGGACCTTCCACGCGATCTCGCGACCACCCCGCAGCCGTCCACGGACGGCGCGGCCACTCCCGCGACGCCCGCTCCGGCCCCGCCGATTCCCGGACTCCCGCCGCTGCCGCAACTGCCCTGTCTGATCTTCTGCCCGCCCGCCGACCCCGGCGTCCCGGCATCCGTCACGCCCGGCCCGGTCGAGCCCGCCCCGGGCGCCCCTCCGGCCGACGTCGTTCCCCGGTAGTCACCTCCGCCTCCGCCGCGCGCTCTGCTTGCAGGGCGCGCGGCGGAGTGTTCCGGTGTCCGGATCGTGACGCACCGACCGGCCCGATCCGTGCCGGACCCCCGGCACCTCCACGTCCTGGCGTGACCTTGCCGTGTTCGTTACCCTCGCTCACATGCCTTTGGAGTAACGGAATCGTGCGATACAAGTCCGTTTGATCACGGTTGGATAACGGAAACGTATCGAATCAGGTAGCCTCGATCCGGTCAGTTGAACGGAACACCCCAAGACGGGGGTCGCAGGAGGCAATCGAGTGGGTCGGCACAACAAGAAGACGGACTCCCATATCCGCCGCAATTCGGTCATCGCGCTTACCGGACTCGTCCCCATCGGACTGATCACCGCAGCCAACACGGCCGGCGCCGCACCCAAGGTCCCTTTCCTCTCCACTAACTCCTCGTCGGAGGTCGCCGACGTCGCCCAGGAGGCGACCGACACCGCACCCGAGGCCGCGGAAGCCGTCACCCCCGTGGCCGAGACCGCCGCCGAGGCCGCACCGGCAGCCGAAGCGGCGCCCGCTGCGCCGGCACTCGCACCCGTCCAGGCCACCCCGCCCCTCCCGGCGAGCATCGCCCAGGGCGCGCTCGGCATCCCGGCCATCAGCGTCACGGCGTACCAGAACGCCGAGCGCATGCTCGCCGTCGAACAGCCGGGGTGCGGCATGTACTGGACGCTCATCGCCGGAATCGGCCGCGTCGAGTCCACCCACGCCTACGACGGCAAGGCGGATGACAAGGGCAACATGCTCAAGCCCGTCCTCGGCCCCGTCCTCGACGGCACCCTTGGCGGCAACGCGGTGATCCGCGACACCGACGGCGGCAAGCTGGACGGCGACGCCAACTACGACCGCGCAGTCGGCCCCACCCAGTTCCTCCCCGAGACGTGGAACCGCTACGCGGGCGACGGCAACGGCGACGGCGTCGCCGATCCGCAGAACCTCTTCGACTCCGCGCTGACCACCGGAAAGTACCTGTGCGACGGCGGATTGAACGTCAAGGATCCGATTCAGGCCGCCAAGGCCGTGCACCGTTACAACAACTCCGCCGCCTACGTAGCCAACGTGCTCGCCTGGTCCGCCGGCTACTCCAGCGGAATCATCCCGGCAGCCGCGGACCTGCCGCGCATCCACTGAGCGCACATCCTTACCATTGAGTCATGCCAGTCCTGAGCGAGTCCGCTGTACGTAGCGCCCTGGCGCGCGTCCAGGATCCCGAGATCCGGAAACCGATCACCGAACTCGGGATGGTCAAGAGCATCGACATCGCGTCCGACGACAGCGTCGACATCGCGATCTACCTGACCACCGCGGGCTGCCCGATGCGGACCGAGATCAGCGACCGTGTCACCAAGGCCGTGTCGGACGTCCCCGGTGTCGGTGCGATCCGCGTCGAACTCGACGTGATGAGCGACGAGCAGCGCACCGAACTCCGCAAGTCACTGCGCGGAGACTCGGCCGAGCCCGTCATCCCGTTCGCCCAGCCGGGTTCCCTGACCCGCGTCTACGCGGTCGCGTCCGGTAAGGGCGGCGTCGGCAAGTCCAGTGTCACCGTCAACCTGGCCGCCGCACTCGCCGCCCGCGGACTGTCGGTGGGCGTTCTCGACGCCGACATCTACGGACACTCCGTTCCCCGCATGCTCGGCACCGACGCCAAGCCCACGCAGGTGGAGCGCATGATCATGCCGCCCGTCGCGCACGACGTGAAGATGATCTCCATCGCCCAGTTCACCCAGGGCAACACCCCGGTCGTCTGGCGTGGACCGATGCTGCACCGCGCGCTGCAGCAGTTCCTCGCCGACGTCTTCTGGGGCGACCTGGACGTACTGCTGCTCGATCTGCCGCCCGGCACCGGCGACGTCGCCATCTCCGTCGCGCAGCTGATCCCCGGTGCGGAGATCCTCGTCGTCACCACTCCGCAGCAGGCTGCCGCCGAGGTGGCCGAGCGCGCGGGCGCCATCGCATTGCAGACCCGTCAGCGCATCGTCGGAGTCGTCGAGAACATGTCCTGGATGGACATGCCCGACGGCAGCCGGATGGACATCTTCGGGTCCGGCGGCGGACAGGCGGTCGCCGACCGTCTCACGAAGGCTGTGGGCGCGAAGGTGCCGCTGCTGGGACAGATCCCGCTCGAGCAGGCGGTCCGTGAAGGCGGCGACGGCGGCGTTCCCATCGTCCTCGGCCACCCGGATTCGCCGGCCGCGACGGCACTCCGCGACATCGCGGACAAGCTGGCCGTCCGCAAGCGGGGACTCGCCGGAATGTCGCTGGGGATCGACACCACCCGCCACCTCTAGGCGCTACGCGCCTGTGCGCCTTTCCGGTTGCCGGAGCAACCGGAAAGGCGCACGAGCCCGGAGGGCCTATGTTGCGTCGAGGTCGATCGGGGGGCGCTCGCCTGCCGCGAGGGGCTTGTTCTGCGGCGGAGTGGGCGTCGACGGATCGGCGCTCACGGCCTTCGTCCCGGACTTGTCGAACGACACCGAACTCGGCTTGTCGAAGTTGCCGGTGAGAATCGAATCGTCACCGTCGAGCAGATGCTTGGTGATGACCGCGCGCGGTGTCATGCCGCGCAGCTGATTGAGGTCCGACAGCGGCTTGCGCAGATCCTCGAATTCCGGACCGAGCTCGTCCTTGAGCTGCTGGCTGGCGCCGCTCGCATACTCACGGACCTGCCTCAGTGATTTCGTTACCCAGCTGACCGCACCCGGAAGCCGCTCGGGTCCCAAAATGACCAGAGCTGCGACGAGGAGGACCATGAACTCGCCCCAACCAATGTTGCCGAACACGTGGTCAGCCTACTGTGCGGTGAGGGTGTGTGCCCAGGTGACGGAGCGATCTCACAGCAACCTCTCGAGTCAGTCGGAGGCCGGGGTCACGTCGACATCGACGAGTCGGCCCTCGCGAATCAGCTGAACCCGGACGGGTTCGCCGATCTTCTGCAGGTTGACGGCCACGACCAGTTCGTCGGCGCTGGTGACCGTGCGGTCACCGACCTTGACGATCACATCGTTCTCGACGACCCCTGCGCGCGCGGCCGGGCTGTCCGAACGGACATTGGCCACCTGGGCGCCGCTGGTGTTGTCGTTGACGACGGTGCGGGCATTGACGCCGATGTCCGGGTGGTGCATCTTGCCGTCCCGGATGAGGGTCTGAGCGACCGTCGTGACGTCGTCGATGGGAATTGCGAAGCCGAGACCCACCGAACCGCCGGACTCGCTGAGCATGGCGGTGTTGATGCCGATGACCCGGCCGGTGTCGTCGACGAGCGCGCCACCCGAGTTGCCGTGGTTGATGGCGGCGTCGGTCTGGACGGCGTCGATGACGGCGTTCGTGTCGGAGCCCTCGCCGGACAGTCGCATCGGACGATGCAGGGCGCTGACGATTCCGCGGGTGACGGTCTTGCTGAGCCCGAGGGGCGATCCGACGGCGACGACGTCCTCACCGACCTGCACGTCGCCGGACTTGCCGAGTTCCGCGACCGTCAGGTTGTCGGCGGACACCTTGAGCACGGCCAGGTCGGTCTTGATGTCGCGACCGACGATCTGGGCGTCGGCCTTGGTTCCGTCCGAGAAGATCACCTGGATCTTGCCGCCGTCGGGGGCGGTGGCCGCGGCGGAGATGACGTGATTGTTGGTGACGATGTAGCCGGCGCCGTCGATGACGACACCCGAACCGGTACTGCCCTGGTCGCCGACCGCCACCTGGATGGACACGACGGCGGGCAGCACGGCGTCCGCGACCTGCGCGACGGGCGACTGGCCGAGGTCGTCCTCGCCGCCGCCCTGGACGAGGGTGACGCTCTGGCTGGTGAGCGAGCTGCGATCGGCGGTGATCACGGCGGCCAGGAGGCCGCCGACCAGACCGATTGCGAGTGCGATTCCGCCGAGCGCGACGAGCGCCTTCGGCGCCACCTTGCCGCCGAACAGGACTTCGCGGGCGCTGAGCGCGGGGGCGGGCGGGCGGGAACGTTCTTCGGCGTGCAACGCCGGGGAGCCCAGCTCGACGCCCGCGTCGGGATCACGCCAGGGGTCGGCGGGCGGCGCCTCGGCTGCCGGGGTCGCGGGCTTCTCGTTGGGATCACGCTGAATGGTGTCGACCTCGCCGTCCGGCCGGCCGAACGCCTCCGCCAGCACGGGGTCGGGGGCACCGACCTTCACCGAGGGTTCGCTCTCACCCCGGGCGTCCGACGGGGCGAAGGAACCGGTGACGCCACCGGGCCGGCCGAATGCGCGGCTGGACGCTGCGTCGATCTGCGGCCGGTAGACGGGCCTCGGATCGAGCCGTGGGGCGTCCGCCGGGCGGAGCGTGCCCGACTCGTCCGCCACGGGACCGTCGGGTGCCGTCGTATCGGAACCCGGAGTCTTGTAATCCGCCGTCACGCTGTCGTGTCCCCCTCGTGTGCGTCAGTCACGCGCCCCAGTATCACCGATGCCTCGCTGAGCGCGGACACCGCCGTCGTCGGTCCGGATGCGCTCAACGGCGCCGACGCCGGGACCAGATCCGGCTCGTGATCGAGTACGCGCTCGTGAGCGGCGAATCCGGGGTGTGGGAGTCGAACGGGGTTTTGTCGGCGGGATCGCCCTGGTTGCAACTGGGGATCTGGCTCAGCAGACCGAGGAGGCCGGACGGCATGGCGACGTCGCCGCTGCGGCGCAGGGCACGCCTGGCCTGTTGCTGGGAGTCCACCTCGAACGCACACTCGGCGCAGATCGACAGGTGGTGGGCGGCGCGCAGATAGGCGGACATGCGGAGTTCACCGTCGACGAAGGCGGCGATCGCCTCACTCGCCAGGTGTTCGGTGGAGCCAAACTGGCGAGGTACACGCCCCTGCGTCATTCGTCCCTCCTGGTAACTACCCGACGCCGATCTGATCGGAGTCAACCTTTCCGTTCACAGCCAGATGCTCGCGCAGAGCCTGCCTGCCGCGGTGGATGCGGCTGCGCACGGTTCCGAGCTTGACACCCAGTGTGGCACCGATCTCCTCGTAGGACAGTCCTTCGATGTCACACAGCACGACCGCGGCGCGAAACTCCGGGGCCAACGAATCGAGCGCTGCCTGCAGATCCGCGTCCAGGCGGGCGTCGTGGTAGATCTCCTCGGGGTTCGGCCCGTCGGCCGGGACACGATCGTAGTCCTCCGGGAGCGCTTCCATGCGGATGCGGTTACGACGGCGGACCATATCGAGGAAGAGGTTGGTGGTGATGCGGTGCAGCCAGCCCTCGAACGTGCCGGGCTGGTAGTCGGACAGGGAACGGAACACGCGGATGAACGTGTCCTGAGTGAGGTCCTCGGCGTCCTGTGCGTCGCCCGACAGCCGGTAGGCCAGTCGGTAGACTCGGTCGCCGTGCTCGCGGACGAGTTCGTCCCAGGACGGCATGGCGGACTTCTCGCCTGTGGCATCGAACACAGCAGTGCCCGTCAGCTCGGCGTCCGACAGCTGCTCGTCGGTGTTTCTCTCGTCAGGAGCTATCGTGTGGTTGCTCATCGAGTTAAGTGGATCCTCCTACTCAGGACCGCAGATCACTGGACGTGGTATAGGCGTCAACTCCCGAGGGCCGGGATTTGTTCCCCGATTCTCGGACTTTCCTCCGTCGTCGTGATCTCCCCGCCGGGCGGTCTTCGGATCTGGCGTTGGACATACTCTTTCCCACCGCGATATGTGTGCGGTGTGAGCAAGCTGAGGTATTCCTGAGAATCGCGGCCGGGCAGGTCGCGGCATTGTTGTCGAGCGCGCCTCGCAGCGGCGATGACGAGACCCCGATAGCCTCATGTGCGTGCAGACAAACGCCGAACGGATACTCACCCACGCAGAAGGGGCTGTCCGTGAAGACGAGGCCCTCGGTGCGGCCAGGGAGCGGGCGGACGACCTCGGTGCCGGTCCGGTACCTCCCGCGGTCGGTGCTGCTCTAGCCCTGTTTGCCCGCATGCTGGACGCCAAGACGGTCGTCGAGGTCGGAACCGGCGCGGGTGTGAGCAGTTTGTGGCTGCTCCGGGGCATGCGCGAGGACGGCGTCCTCACCACGATCGACAGTGAACCCGAGCACCAGCGGGCCGCCAAGCTGTCGTTCCGCACCAACGACATCGCACCCGCCCGGACGCGGCTCATCAACGGCCGGGCGCTGGACGTTCTGCCGCGGCTCGCCGACGGGGCGTATGACCTGGTGTTCGTCGACAGCGCACCGGTCGATCACCCGCATTACGTCCGTGAAGGGGTTCGCCTGCTGCGTCCGGGCGGCGCGATCGTGCTGCACAACGCCCTGCACGGCGGGCGGGTCGTCGACCCGAGCCAGCGTGACGCGGCGACCGTCGCCGTCCGCGAGGCCGCGAAGGCGCTCGCGGAGGACGACCAGCTGATCCGCGTGTTCCTGCCGATCGGCGACGGTCTGCTCTGCGCGTCCAAGCTCTGAGAGCCCGGTTCGTTCCGAGGCCCTCCCGCTAGATCCAGACGCCCTTGCCGATGGCGACGACGCCGCCGTTGCTGACGGCGAAGCGTTGCTTGTCGCGCTCGAGGTCGACGCCGATGATCTCGCCGTCGCCGACGACCACGTTCTTGTCGAGGATCGCGCGGCGCACGACGGCCCCCTTGCCGATGCGCACACCGGGCATGAGGACGCTGCCCTCGACCGTCGCGCCGCTGTCGATCATCACGTTGGAGCTGAGCACGGAGTTGCGCACGGTGGCCGCGGACAGGATGCACCCGGCCCCGACCACGGACTCCTGCGCGAGACCGCCCTGCACGAACTTGGCCGGCGCCAGGTTCTCCGTCTCACCGCGGATCGGCCACCGACGGTTGTAGAGGTTGAAGATCGGGTGGACCGACACGAGATCCATGTGGGCGTCGTAGAACGCGTCGAGCGTTCCCACGTCGCGCCAGTAACCCCGGTCGCGGTCGGTGGCGCCGGGAACGATGTTGTCCTTGAAGTCGTACACGGACGCCTCGCCCGCCTCGACCAGCGCGGGGATGATGTCGCCGCCCATGTCGTGGTCGGAGTCGGAGTTCTCGGAGTCGGCCCGGATGGCGTCGACGAGCACCTTGGTGGTGAACACGTAGTTACCCATCGACGCGAACGTCATGTTGGGGTCGTCCGGGGTTCCCGGCGGATGCGCCGGCTTCTCGAGGAACTGGACGATGCGGCCCGACTCGTCGCTGTCGATACAGCCGAACGCGAACGCCTCGCTGCGCGGCACCCGGATTCCGGCCACCGTCACTCCCGCACCCGACTCGATGTGGTGCTGCACCATCTGCTCCGGGTCCATCCGGTACACGTGGTCGGCACCGAACACCACGATGTACTCGGGATCCTCGTCGTAGACGAGGTTCAGCGACTGCAAGATCGCGTCCGCACTACCGGTGTACCAGCGCGGGCCCAGACGTTGCTGCGCGGGAACGGGAGTGATGTATTCACCCGCGAACCCGGACAGTCGCCACGTCTGAGAGATGTGGCGGTCCAACGAGTGCGACTTGTACTGCGTCAGAACACACAGGCGGAGGTATCCCGCATTGACCAAATTGCTGAGCACGAAATCGATCAACCGGTAGGCGCCTCCGAAAGGCACAGCGGGCTTCGCCCGATCCGCGGTGAGCGGATAGAGACGTTTGCCCTCGCCGCCGGCGAGCACGATTCCAAGCACGTGTGGCTGGCTCCTCACCCTGTCAACCTATCGGGCGGCCACTCCCCCCGCCAGCGAAGCGCCGAGTCACGGTTTCTCCGATACCTGAATGTGTCCGAGAGCGGTGGCCCGAAGCGGCCCGGACGGTTACGTTAGGCCGGTGCGGGTGGCGATGATGACC
Organism: Rhodococcus sp. G6(2025); assembly: GCF_058628105.1. Lineage (NCBI taxonomy): Bacteria > Bacillati > Actinomycetota > Actinomycetes > Mycobacteriales > Nocardiaceae > Rhodococcus > Rhodococcus sp. G6(2025). The sequence continues at coordinate 2,584,824 of NZ_CP179750.1, read as the reverse complement.
AAGGAATACCCACCGGAGATCTATGGCGGTGCGGGTGTACACGTCACCGAACTGGTTGCTCAGTTGAAGCAGCTGTGTGAGGTGGACGTGCACTGTATGGGCGCTCCGCGCATCGGAGCGGTCGTACATACCCCCGATCCCGCCCTGGCCGGGGCCAATCCGGCACTCGCGACGCTATCCGCCGAACTGCGTATGGCGGACGCCGCGACCGGTGCCGACGTCGTGCATTCCCACACCTGGTACACCGGCCTGGCGGGCCATCTGGCGTCCGCGTTGTACGACGTGCCCCACATCCTCACCGCCCATTCCCTCGAGCCGCGGAGGCCGTGGAAGGCGGAGCAGCTGGGCGGCGGCTACCGCATCTCCTCGTGGTCCGAGCGCAACGCCGTGGAGCACGCCGACGCGGTGATCGCCGTGAGCGCCGGGATGCGACTCGACGTCCTCGACGCGTATCCGTTCGTCGACCCGCACCGGGTCCACGTGGTGCGCAACGGGATCGACACGTCCGTCTGGCACGCGGGGCCCGCAGGTCCGAGAGACTCCGCCCTCGCGAAGATCGGCGTCGACCCGGACCAGCCGATGGTGGCGTTCGTCGGCCGCATCACCCGGCAGAAGGGCGTCGGTCACCTGATCGCCGCGGCACACCACTTCGCGCCCGAAATCCAGTTGGTGCTGTGCGCGGGAGCCCCCGACACCCCGGAGATCGCCGCCGAGACCGAGCAGGCCGTCGCCGCGCTCGCGGCACACCGGGGCAACGTGTTCTGGGTGCGGGAAATGCTCCCCACCGACCAGGTGCGGGAGATCCTGTCGGCCGCAACCGTCTTCGTGTGCCCGTCCGTGTACGAGCCGCTGGGGATCGTGAACCTCGAGGCCATGGCCTGCGAGACCGCGGTCGTCGCGTCCGATGTCGGCGGTATCCCCGAGGTGGTGGAGGACGGGGTCACCGGCCGTCTGGTGCACTACAACTCGTACGAGCCCGAGGCGTTCGAACAGGCGCTGGCCGAGGCGGTCAACACAATCGCGGCCGACGTCGGCACCGCCCAGGCGATGGGCAAGGCGGGACGGGCGCGGGCGATCGCCGAGTTCTCCTGGGCTGCCATCGCGCAGCAGACCCTCGACGTCTACCAGGACGCGCTGTCCCGGCGCTGAGCGACGAGCTCAGAGCCGGGTGTAGGTGGACACCGTCACCGACGCCGTCACCGGATAGTCCTGCGGCAGCGCCGCGATCGAGGACGCCAGCCGGTCGGCGGTGAGGTGCCGTGCCGACGGCCCCATCCCGACGAGCCGGGCCACGTCGAGGTGCGACAGAGACATCGGGTACTCCACGGCCACGTGGTCGGTGCGCTCGAATCGCCCGGACATCGCTGCCCCGAGACGTTCGACCTTCCGGTCGTCCACCCGGACCATGCCGAGCAGGTCCACGAGCTCCCCCAGGTGCCGCTCCGTGGGGGTGAGGACCACCAGAGACCCGCGCTCGGCGAGCACCCGGTGCGCCTCGTCGGCGTTGCGCGGCGCGAATACGCACAGGACGTGGCTGAGCACGTGGTCCCGCACCGGAAGGTGTTGCCACACGTCGGCAACCACTGCTCCGGCGCGTGGGTGCGCCTTGGCGATGCGCCGGGCCGCGTACTTGGATACGTCGAGGCCGATTCCCCGGCCGGTCGGGACGGCGTCGAGGACGCGCGCCAGGTAGTGGCCTGTGCCCGCGCCGATCTCGAGGATCCGGGGATCGTCGCCGGGTCCGGTGCCCGCCACCACGGCGTCGGCGACGGCATCCATCAGCGGGTCGAAGCTGCCGCCGCCGAGGAAGTCGGCACGTGCGGCGATCATTTCGGGGCTGTCGCCGTCGAACTTGCCGCCGGCCCCGGTCATCAGGCTCACGTAGCCCTGCCGCGCCACATCGAAGGCGTGCCCCTGGTCGCACAGGATCGTACCTTCGTCGAGTTCCACGCGAGACCGGCACTGCGGGCACGCCAGCAGGTCGGTCACATCGGCCAGCACGAACGTTCGCCTCCCGGTTCCGGACACGGAACAGGCCCCGCACCGAGAACGGCGACGGGGCCTGCCCTGTGAGGTTCTCTCCGCACTCGACTAACTGGTGACGCCCTTGAGCTCTTCACCGAGTGCGGCAGCTTCCTCCGGGGTGAGCTCGACAACCAGACGTCCACCACCCTCGAGCGGAACCCGCATGACGATTCCTCGTCCCTCTTTGGTTGCTTCGAGGGGACCGTCCCCGGTCCGGGGCTTCATGGCCGCCATCCTCTGCTCCCTCCAGATCTGCGCTGCCTGCTTGCGCCTCGACAAATTTTGGCACCCCGCCAACACTCGGCGAGGCTTGTGACATCCATTCTTCCCTATGGACACGAGTACCGGGAACCTGAGTCACGAATAGGCAGGTCCACCGGCAGTTCAGGCGGTGATCGGGACCCAGCAGGCGGCGACGTGGTCGTCCACCATCCCGGTGGCCTGCATGAGTGCATAAGCAGTGGTAGGGCCCACAAATTTGAACCCGCGGCGCTTCAATTCCTTCGCCATCGCGGTGGACTCCGGAGTGACCGCCGGGACGTCGTTCACGGTGGCCAGGCGGCTCGGGCGCGGCGGCGGGGCGAACGACCACAGCAGGGTGTCGAGGTCGGTGTCCGACAACTCCAGGAGGGCCCGCGCATTGCTCACCGACGCCTCGATCTTGGCCCGGTTCCGCACGATCGACGCGTCCTCGAGCAGGCGTGCCACGTCCCGTTCGGTGTAGCGGGCCACCGCCTCCGGATCGAACCCGGCGAACGCGGCCCGGAAGGCCTCGCGTTTACGGAGAATCGTGATCCACGACAATCCCGACTGGAACGCTTCGAGGCACAGCCTCTCGTACAACTCGTCGCGGCCGTGCAGCGGACGACCCCACTCGAGGTCGTGGTAGTCGCGGTACAGCCGGGACCCGTCCGTGTCGACCGCCCACGCGCACCGCACCCGGTCGTCGGGGGCTGTCACGAGGCATCACCCGGCCGTTCGGACCCGGCTTCGACCGCCGCCAACTGCTCACGCAGCGAATCGATTTCACGGCCCAGCCGGGACAGCGCCCAGTCGACCTCGCTGGCCTTGTACCCCCGCAGCGTCTGCTGGAAACGCAACGCCTCCACGTCGGCACCCGTCACACCCTCGGCGGGCAGGGCCGTGAGTGTGGTGCCGGGCGGCAGGGGCGCGAGTTCCTCGGAACGGCCGAACACCGCACTGGCGGCGAGGAACAGCATCGCGCCGACGAACGCCATGACGAGCAGATAGAGCAGGGCTGTCACCATGCCCCGATCCTGTCACGGACGTCCGACAGCAACCTTCCTCAGGGCGCGCGGTCAGGGGCACACCGTGTTCATCGGCGGGCGATCGGCCAGCGCGACGTCCGTCGTCGTCGGGACGAAGGAGTCGCCGTCCACCAGGAACTGGGTCAGACCCGCCCCGGAGTCGGGCACCCCGCAGCGCCGCATCATCGTGCCGATGATCTGCCTGCTCATAACCCCGAGTTCGGACAGCGGGCGGTTACGGTGCTTGCGCACCCCCAGATTGACCTGGCCGATCGCCCCGAGTCCGAGACGGTCGTACGTGTCGAGCAGCAGGCCGATCTCGACGCCGTAGCCGGGGGCGAACGGGACCGCCGACAGCAACTCCCGGGTGCCCGCGTACTCGCCGCCCAGTGGCTGCAGCACGCACGTCAGCTCCGGCCGGAGCGAGGCCAGCATGGGGCGCGCCACGAGCTCGGTCACCCGGCCCCCTCCGTTGGCGTCCTCCGTACCGCTCAGGCGGAGCGGCCGGCGGTAGTAGCCCTTCACGAGATGGATGCCGTCGGCCGTCAGCAGCGGTCCCAGCAGCTTCGGGACGAAGGCCGGATCCGGGTTGATGAGATCCGAGTCGACGAAGGCGATGAGGTCACCGGTGCTCGCGGCGACGGAACGCCACAGCACCTCGCCCTTTCCCGCCACGGGCGGGAACGCGGGCACCGCCTCCTCCCGGCTGATGACGGTGGCGCCCGCCGCGCGTGCACGTTCCGCCGTCAGGTCCGTCGATCCGGAATCGAGCACGATCAACTCGTCCACCAGACCACCGAGCAGCGGGTGGATCGTGTCCACCACCGCGGCGACGGTCTCCTCCTCGTTGAGCGCCGGCAGGACCACCGAGACGGTGCGCCCAGCCTTGGCCCGTTCGAGTTCGGCGATGCTCCACGACGGCTGGTCCCAGCTGTTCGCCTCGGCCCAGCTGCGAGGGGTTCGCTCCTCCGCCACCATCGTGCGGGCCGCCCGGGCCCCCACGGCACTCATGCCAGCCCCCGCACGGTGCGGGACGGTGCGCGCCGGCCTTGAATCGCGGCCACCATGTCCACCACTCGACGCGTGGGGGCAACTTCGTGGACACGGAAGACACGGGCGCCTCCTGCGGCGGCCATCGCTGTCGCTGCCAATGTTCCCTCCAACCGCTCGACGAGATCTACACCTAGAGTCTCCCCGACGAAGTCCTTGTTGCTCAGCGCCATGAGCACTGGCCATCCCGTATTTACAAGATCTTCCACTCGCCGCAACAACTCGAGCCCGTGATAGGTGTTTTTCCCGAAATCGTGGGTCGGATCGATGAGGATCGAGTCGGCGGGCACACCCAGCCGGGCCGCGTTCTCGGCGGCCGACACCACTTCCCGGAGGACGTCGGCGACGACGTCGGCGTAGCGGACGCGGAACGGCCGCGTCCGCGGAACCGCTCCCCCGGTGTGCGAACAGACGATGCCCGCGCCCGTCTCCGCGGCCACCTCGACGAGTGCAGGGTCGGCGCCTGCCCACGTGTCGTTGATGAGATCGGCGCCCTCCGCGACGGCCAGCCGGGCCACGTCGCTGCGCCAGGTGTCGACGCTGATGAGCAACTCCGGGTAGCGCTCACGGATCGCGGCCACGAACGGCACCACCCGCCGGGTCTCCTCCGCCGCGTCGACGACGTCACCCGGTCCGGCCTTCACACCACCGATGTCGACGAGGTCGGCACCCTCGTCGACAGCCCGGTCGACCGCCGACATGGCGGCGGAATCGGTGAACGTGGCACCGCGGTCGTAGAACGAATCGGGTGTCCGGTTCACGATGGCCATCACGAGCGCACGATCGACCGCCACGGGGCGCCCGCACAGCGTGGGCGACGGGTGGTCGGGCGCGGGCGGTACGTCTGTCTCGGCCATGTCACCAATATTGCACGCAGCGAAATCGAAACCACCCGTGAGTACTTGTTAACGGCGGGCGGTTAAGAAGTACTCACGGGCGGCGTAGCCGCATTACCCCTTGGGGAGCGAACCCTTCGCCACTTCGTCGACGTACCCGTCGTACGAGGGCTTGTACCCGTCGCTGCGCCCGGACAGCACGTGCAACGTGTCGGTGTCCTCGACGTCGTAGCCCTCCTTGCGGAGTTCCACCTTGCGGCTCTTGAACGTCGACGTCTGTTCCAACGAGTCGACGACGCGGACGAACAGCGGCACCGCGTACGACGGCAGCCGCTGGAACAGCAACTCCGCGACGTCGGAACCGTCGAACTTCTCGTTCTCGTGCAACGTCACCGCGGCCATCCCGGCGCGACCGTCGGTCCCAGGGATCTCGACGCCGTAGACGACGGCGTGCTCGACCGCGGGATGCGCGAGGAGCGCGCCTTCCACCTCGGTGGTCGCGACGTTCTCCCCCTTCCACCGGAACGTGTCGCCGAGCCGGTCGACGAACGCGACGTGCGACCAGCCCTGCCGGCGCACCAGGTCGCCGGTGTCGAACCAGCAGTCGCCGTCGTCGAAGCCGTCGCGGACGAGCTTCTTGTCGGTGGCCTCCTCGTCGGTGTATCCGTCGAACGGCGCCCGGTCCGTCACCTTCGACAGCAGCAGTCCGACGTCGCCGGTGCGTACCTTCCGCAGCCTGCCGTCGGAGTGCCGCCGGGGGGATCCGCTGTCCTCGTCGTACTCGACGACGGCGTGCGGCAGGGGGCAGATGCCTGCCGTCCGGTCGACGTTGAGGGCGTTGACGAACGCGATGTTGCACTCGCTGGCGCCGTAGAACTCGGCCACCCGGGAGATCCCGAACCGGGTGGTGAACTCGGACCAGATCTCCGGGCGGAGACCGTTCCCGACCATCAGCCGGATGGAGTTGTCGCGGTCGCCGGGCTTCTCGGGCTGGTTCAGCAGGTACCGGCACAGCTCACCGATGTAGGTGAACGCGGTGGCCCGGTTCAGTTCGACGTCGGCCCAGAACTTGGACGCCGAGAACTGCTTGCCCAGTGCGAGCGTCGCACCCGACCCGAGCACCGAGGACAGCGACACCGTCAGCGCGTTGTTGTGATAGAGCGGCAGGCAGCAGTACAGGACGTCGCTGCCGCGCAGCCGGACGCCCATGTTGCCGAGCCCGGACATGCTCTTGAGCCAGCGGAAGTGGCTCATCAGGCTGGCCTTCGGCAGTCCCGTGGTGCCGGAGGTGAAGATGTAGAAGGCCTTCTCCCGGGCCTGGATCTGCTCGCACACCTCGGGGTTGTCGTCTTCGGCCTTCTCGGCGAGCCGGTCGAGGTCGTCGAAGTAGAGCACCGAGGGCACGGCGGGCGGTTCGTCGAGCGAGTCCATGGCCTCGCCGCACGCCTCGGACACCACCAGGACCTGGCTGTCGAGCAGCGAGATGCTGTGGGCAAGTACATCTCCGCGCTGGTTGTGGTTCAGCATCCCGGCGGCGGCGCCGAGCTTGACCGCGGCGAGTGCGATGAGCAGCGTCTCGGGCGAGTTCTTGCCCAGGATCCCGACGACGTCCCCGCGTGCCACTCCGAGGTCGGCGAGCACGTGGGCGTAGCGGTTCACGCGGATGTTGGCGTTCCGGTAGCTCAGCGATTCGCCCTCGAACCGCAGGAACGTGCGGCGCGGGTGCGCGGCGGCGGCACGCTGGAAGACGAGGCCGATCGATTCCCTCGCGTCGGGGGTCCGGATCAGGCCGAGGACCCCCTTCGCCATGATCGGCAGCTCCGGAATCATGGCCGGCAGCCGCCTCGCGAGGTCGACCACCCCGATCGTCGAACGAGCTTCAGAACGCATGACATCCCCTCAGGCCTGCAGTATGAGTCAGGTCACCTTACTGCACAGTAACAACGTGCGCCACGACGCGGACCGGACGGCAGCTCAGGACACGCAGGCGTCCAGCGCCTCCCCGACATCGGCCCGGACGAGCAGCCTGTCGAGGGCGCGCTGCGCCACGAAACCGCCGCCCCGCAGCCCGTCGAGCCAGTCGAGCAGCCCCGTGTAGTGACCGTGCGGATCGAGCAGGACCACCGGTTTCTCGTGCATGCCGAGATAGCCCGCGGTCCACGTTTCGAACAGCTCCTCGAGCGTGCCGATACCGCCGGGCAGCGTGACGAACGCGTCGGCCCGGTCCTCCATGATCTGCTTGCGCTGGCGCATGGTGTCGGTGACCACCAGCTCGTCGGCGTCGACGTCGGCGACTTCCCTGTGCACCAGAGCTTTCGGGATGACACCGACGGTCGTGGCCCCGGCGGCGCGGGCGGCCTCGGCCACCGCGCCCATCATCGAGACGTTGCCGCCGCCGGACACGAGTTGCCAACCGCGCTTGCCGATTTCAGTGCCGACCCGGGCGGCGAGTTCCAGGAAATGGTCGTCGACGGGTCCCGACGCGCAGTAGACGCACACCGAGAACGGTTGCGTCGGAACAGTTTTCGGCATCACCACTGATCCTCCGTTCCGAGCAGGGCGGCTTCGTCGACACCCTGCTGCGACCGTATGACGATCTGCACCGCTTCCTCCACACTGTCCGTGACGTGCAAGAGATTGACGTCACCTTCCGAGATCTTGCCGCTGCGCTGGAGAGTTCCCCGTAACCAGTCCACGAGCCCGGACCAGTACTCGGTGCCGAACAGGACGATCGGGAACCTCGTGACCTTGCGCGTCTGCACCAGAGTCAGCGCCTCGAACAGCTCGTCGAGCGTCCCGAACCCGCCGGGCAGGCAGATGAACGCCTGCGAGTACTTCACGAACATCGTCTTGCGCGCGAAGAAGTAGCGGAAGTTGATGCCGAGGTCGACCCACTCGTTGAGGCCCTCCTCGAACGGTAGCTCGATACCGAGGCCGATGGAGTAACCACCCGATTCGCTGGCACCGCGGTTGGCCGCCTCCATGACGCCGGGGCCGCCGCCGGTCATGACGGCGTAACCCGCCTCGGCCAGGCGCGCACCCAGCGCCCGAGCCGCTTCGTACTCCGGGTGGCCGTCCGGTGTGCGTGCGGAACCGAAGACGGTGACCGCGCGCGGCACCTCGGCAAGGGCACCGAACCCCTCGATGAACTCGCTCTGGATCCGCAGTACCCGCCAGGGGTCGGTGTGCACCCAGTCGGTCGATCCCCGCTCGTCGAGCAACCGCTCGTCGGTGGTGGTGGTGTCGTCCTTGCGGGCGCGCCTCAACTGCACCGGACCCCGGTGCTTCACGGACGAGGACTTCCGGCCGTGAGTGTTCTTCTCGGGTGCCATGCGCCCCAGGCTAGCGGGTGGCCCGTTCGGGGCACCGGGCAGTCACGGGGCGCTCAGATAGGCGCGCAGCACCGTCGTCACGTCGGTGATCTGCTGCACGGGCACGTGCTCGTCCCGCTTGTGGGCGAAGTTCGGGTCGCCGGGGCCGTAGTTCACGGCCGGGATGCCGAGCGCGGAGAACCGCGAGACGTCGGTCCACCCGTACTTGGCGCGGAACTCGCCACCCGCCGCCTCGATCAGGGCCGCAGCCGCCGGGTCGCTCAACCCGGGCAGGGCTCCCGGCGACAGGTCGGTGACCTCGAAACCCAGCTCGATCCCGTCGAAGACCTCCCGCACGTGGTCGATCGCCTGCTCGGCGCTGCGGTCGGGGGCGAAGCGGAAGTTGACGTCCATCTCCGCCGCGTCGGGAACCACGTTGCCTGCGACGCCGCCTGCGATCCGCACGGCGGACAACCCCTCCCGGTACACGCAGCCGTCGATGTCCACCGACCGCGCGGTGTAGTCCGACAGCCGCTGCAGGACCGGGGCGAAGCGGTGGATCGCGTTGTCGCCCAGCCACGATCTCGCGGAGTGCGCGCGGGTGCCGCGGGTGGTCAGCGTCACCCGCAACGTGCCCTGGCACCCCGCCTCGATGAGACCTCCGGTCGGCTCGCCGAGGATCGCGACGTCCGCGCGCAGCCAGTCGGGGATCTCGCGTTCGATCCGTCCGAGCCCGTTGTGCACGGCTGCGATCTCCTCGCAGTCGTAGAACACCAGGGTCAGATCGTGCGCGAGATTCTCGATCGTGGCAGCGAGGTGCAGGAACACCGCGTCGCCCGACTTCATGTCGACCGTTCCGCATCCGTGCAGGAGATCGCCCTCACGCCGCGAGGGCACGTTGTCCGCGATCGGCACCGTGTCCAGGTGACCGGCGAGCATCACCCGGCTCGGCAGTCCCCGATCGGTCCGGGCGAGCACGGCGTTGCCGTTGCGGATGATCTCGAAGCCGGTGGTCTGCTCCCGCAGCGCCGACTCGACGGCGGCGGCGATCGCCGACTCGTCGTGCGAGACGCTCGGGATGTCCACCAGGGCGGCGGTGAGGTCGATGGGATCGGCGTGGAGGTCGAGTGGGCTCACCCGTCCACCCTAAGCCGACCCGTCCGCCCGCTCGGGCGTTGCTACCCCTCGACGCCGCCCGGGATCTCGTAGATCGCACCGTCGAAACCGATGCGGAACAGCCGTCCCGCCGAGAAGCCGCCGGACCCCTGCCCGTAGACGACCATGCTCGACGTCGGCAGACCAGACGCCAGCACGCAGTACTGCCCTGGCGAGTCGAGGCGCCAGATCTCGCCGCGCACGTTGGCCGGGACCACCGGACGGCCTCGCGAGTCCAGGGCCAGGCCATCGGGCGCGGCGAACGTGTCGAGACCGGACAGGTCGAGGATGCTCTCGGGTGCTCGCGGGTTCGCCAGCGGGATCCGGCTCACACCCGGATTCACGAACGTCCGCGACACGTAGAGGTACCGATCGTCCGCGCCGAGCACCGCCCCGTTGGCGCTGGGCAGCGTCGCCCAGTTGGGTTCCACCCGCCCGTCGGGGAACACCCGCCCGATCTGGGTTCCGAAGTCGTTGGTGGCGTATGCCGTTCCGTCGGCGGCGACATCGAGTCCGTTGGCCGCGCTCAGTCCCGATACGAACGGGGTGAGCACGTTGGTCGCGGTGTTCAGCTTCGCGATCGCGCCCGGACGCAGGATGTCGCCGAGGAACACGCGGGCGTCCGCGCCGTATCCCACCAGCAGCGAGCCGTCCGACGCCCAGGCCAGCGCCCCGGCCCCGCCGTCCGGCACCGTCGCGACCGGGACCGCGGGGGCTCCCGGGGCGTCGAGGCGGAACACGCGCCCGCTCACGAGGTCCGTCGTGTAGAGGCGACCCCCGCCGTCCACGGCGACTCCCTCGAGCGCCGCACCCGGCACCCGCCCCACGAGAACCGGTGCCTGACCGGCGCCCGGGCACACCGGGGCGGCGGACGCGGTCTGCGGCCCCACCACCGACACGATGCCCGCGAGCAGTGCGCCCGCTGCCGCCGCCCGCAGGCCGCCTCCGACGAATCGACCCAACCTCGAAATGCGCATTGCCACGACCTTTCCCGGTGTGTCCCACGTGCCCCGTGCATACTCCCCCACCCGCCCGCAACCCGCTCGGTTTCGATTCGATCACGCCCCGATAACGACCGCTGGGAATGCCCGAGTAATGAGGCAGTAACCTCTACTGCCGTGAGCACACAGGGAGCATCAGCAGTAGGCATCGCCAACGTGACCGTCGGCGGCACGGTCCTCGACACCTGGTTCCCGGCGCCCGAGCTGGGAAACTTCGACAGCGCGGGCACCGTGCGGATCGAGGGTGGCGACATCCCCTCCGATCTGGCACTCCTCGCCGGACCCGACGAAGCGCGTGAGGTCGACCAGGTCGTGGTGCGCACCACCATCGCCGACCTGTCCGCGCCGCCGGCCGACGCACACGACGCCTACCTGCGCCTTCACCTCCTCTCGCATCGCCTCGTGACCCCGCACGGCGTCAACCTCGACGGTCTGTTCGGCTTGCTGTCCAACGTGGTGTGGACCAACTTCGGCCCCTGCGCGGTCGAGGGCTTCGAGAAGGTGCGGTCGCGCCTGCGCATCCGCGGTGTGGTCACCGTGTTCGGTGTCGACAAGTTCCCGCGCATGGTCGACTACGTCGTCCCGTCCGGCGTCCGCATCGCCGACGCCGACCGCGTGCGCCTCGGCGCCCACCTGGCCAGCGGCACCACCGTGATGCACGAGGGCTTCGTCAACTTCAACGCCGGAACGCTCGGCAACTCCATGGTCGAAGGCCGTATCTCCGCGGGCGTGATCGTCGATGACGGATCCGACGTGGGCGGCGGCGCCTCGATCATGGGCACCCTGTCCGGTGGCGGCAAGGAGACCATCTCCGTCGGCAAGCGCTGCCTGCTCGGCGCCAACGCCGGTCTCGGCATCTCGCTCGGCGACGACTGCGTCCTCGAGGCCGGCCTGTACGTGACCGCGGGCACCAAGGTCACCGGGCCGGACGGCACCGTCGTGAAGGCCAAGGAACTCAACGGCCAGTCCAACCTGCTGTTCCGTCGCAACTCCGTCTCGGGAGCCGTCGAGGTCGTGCCGTGGAAGGGCACCGGCGTGGAATTGAACGCCGCTCTGCACGCAAACGACTGACCCGGTGAGCGGTACGCGAACACCCGACACCATGACCGACTCGACCAGCACCCTGGGCCGGGGCCTGAAGGTCCGTCACCTCACGATGATGGGCCTCGGTTCCGCGATCGGTGCCGGACTGTTCCTCGGCACCGGTGTCGGTATCGCGACCGCCGGTCCCGCCGTCCTCGTCTCCTACCTGCTCGCCGGCATCATCGTCGTCTTCGTGATGCGCATGCTCGGCGAGATGGGAGCGGCGATCCCCGCCAGCGGATCCTTCTCGCACTACGCGCGGATCGGCATCGGCGAATGGGCCGGATTCGTGATGGGCTGGCTCTACTGGTTCATGCTGATCATGGTGCTCGGCGCCGAGATCACCGGCGCCTCCGGCATCGTGAGCGGCTGGCTACCGGGTGTTCCGCAGTGGGTCGTCGCCCTCGTGTTCGTGATCTTCTTCGCGGCGGTCAACCTCGCGAAGGTCAGCAACTTCGGTGAGTTCGAGTTCTGGTTCGCGGCCATCAAGGTGACCGTCATCATCGCGTTCCTGGTGATCGGCGTGCTGCTGGTGTTCGGCCTGCTGCCGGACACCGAACCGGTGGGCACCACCAACCTCTTCGGCCACGGCGGCTTCATGCCCGAGGGCTTCGCCGGGGTCGCCGCGGGACTGCTGGTCGTGGCGTTCGCGTTCGGCGGCATCGAGATCGTGACCATCGCCGCCGCCGAATCCGAGGACCCCGAACGCTCCATCGCCGTGGCGGTGCGCAGCGTCGTCTGGCGTATCAGCGTCTTCTACCTCGGCTCGATCTCGATCATGGTCCTCGTCCTTCCCTGGGATTCCTCGGACCTCAAGAGCGGACCGTTCGTGGCCGTCCTCAACCAGGCGCACATCCCGTACGTGGCCGGGTTCATGGAACTGGTGGTCGTGGTCGCGTTGTTGTCGGCGTTCAACGCCAACATCTACGGCACGTCGCGGATGGCGTACTCACTGTCCCGGCGCGGCGACGGTCCCGCGTTCATGGCCCGGATCTCGAATTCCGGGGTGCCCCTCAACGCGGTGCTGCTATCGGTGTTCTTCGGTTTCGTCAGCGTCCTGCTCAACTGGTGGCTGCCCGACGACCTCCTGGGACTTCTCCTGAACGCCGTCGGCTCGGCGCTCCTGGTCATCTGGATCTTCATCGTCGTCTCGCATCTGCGGCTGCGCCCGCGGCTCGAACGCGAGGGCAAGCTGACCGTGCGGATGTGGTTGTTCCCGTGGCTCAGCTACCTCACGCTCGCAATGCTCGGCGGTTTCGTCGTGCTCATGCTCTTCGACTCCGATGCCCGCACCCAGCTGATCTCGACGTGCGTCCTGTTCCTCGTCATCGCGGCGCTCGGTGTGCTCAACACCCGGCTGCGCAAGCGGTCGCAGACGGTGTGACCGGTTCGGGCCGGCGACTCACCGGCCCGAACTCGGCTCCTGTCCCGCGGACGAGCGCGCCGCATGGGCGAGCACCTGCGGTCCGGTCACGAACGCCTTCCGCCACGGTGCGACACCGTCGATTTCGATCTCGATGGACAGGCTCAGCACGGTGCGGATCAGCACGATCACTCCCAGGACGGCGGCGTCGGTCAGCGACGGTGTCGAGGTGACCGTCTTGACGATGTCTGCCGCGACGAGCAATTCCAGGCCGAGCAGGATCGCGCCTCCCAGCGACTCCCGCAGGGTCTTGAACGCCTGAGCACCGTCCCCGGTCCGCCTCCACGCGCGGACCGCGAGGAAGAAGGCGAAGAGGAACCCGACAACCATCGCGAGGACACCGAGCACTTCGAACACTTCCGTTGCGAGTTCGAAGAACCTGACAGTGTCCATGGGAGTGTTCCTCTTCGGGAGGGTGTTCGCAGTCGAGGCCCGGTCGTTCCATGCAACACGCTAGGCGTCGATTCCCCGATTCGCGGCGAACCCACGAGGATTCCTCGGACTATTCGAGTTGCGGCGGGAACACCGTTGCCCAGTCGTTTTCGATACTGACGACGGTCCAGTCGTGGGTGCCGGCCAGTTCGAGCGCCTCCTCGGCGCCCGCGACGTAGTCGAACTCGCGGGCGGCGTCGTCGTGGCGCAGCAGTAACCGCAGCGACGGCCGGTCCGGTGCCTCCGCGAATTGCAGCATCGGGATGTCGCCGTTGCTGTTTCCCGCCGCCAGCAGGGGTCGCCTGCCGATCCGGTTCCAGATCTGCACCGGCTTCTCGGGGCCGTCGTCGAGGACGTCCGCCTCGGCTCTGCGGACGATCGCGCCGCTGCTGCCGTCGTGCTGCCAGGCCAATGACACCCCGCTGCCGATGACCCGCTGCCGCGGAATGCCGTACACGTCGTGACTGATCGGCCGCATGAAATCGCGGCCACCGCCGGACACGATGTAGTTGCGGAACCCGTTGACGGCCAGGTAGTCGAGCAACTCCACCATCGGTGCGTAACTGCACGCCAGGTAGTTCCGGTCGAGGGTCGGATGCCGGGCGGTGCGCAGGAACTGGTCCGCCCCGGCCTCGAACTCCTCCACGGTCACGTCGGCGAAACCGGTCAGCACACCGGCGGCGAGTTCTCTCACGCCGCTGTCGTCGCCGTTGTAGTGCCGCGTGATGACGTCGTTCAACCAGCCGTAGTCCTGCGTGTAGGCGGCCTGCCAGGGCTGGCGGGTGCGAAGATCCTCATCGTGCTCGGCCATGACGACGAGACGGCGCAGGATGAAGTCGAGCTGAATGGGCATCGGCTTCTCACACCACAGTGTGCCGTCGTTGTCGAAGACCGCGATCCGATCCTCCACCGGGACGTCCTGCGCCGTCACCCGCCCGACGAATCCCAGGATCGCGGTCTTGCCGTCACCCTCACGCCAGCTCGGAAGAGGTTCTGTCACGGCGCTTCCGCTCACTCGCGAGAGAGCATGGCCGCGGCTTCGCGTTCGAGGTCGACGAACGGTTCGCCGCTGACGTCGATCGCGATTCGGTTCAACGTCCCACCGGTGAAGGCCCACGGCGACGAACCCGGGTAGTCGTCGGTGACGGGTTCGCCGCTGTCCCGGCCGGCATTGAGACCCTCACCACCGCCGATGCTGAATTTGCCGGGCTGCGTTCGGATTCGGCCCTCGCCGACCTTGCGGTCGCCGTAGTACAGGCTCAGGACCCCGTGGGCGGTCCCGGGCGGGTCCTCACCGTCCTTCTCGAACGACGCGGCCAGGATGAGGTTCTCCCCGGTTGGCAAATCCTCCGTCGCATCGATCTTCTGCTGATCGCTGCCGAGGAAGTTGTACACGTAGTGCAGCCGGTTATCCTTGACGTACAGCGCGTGCCCACCGAACCGGCCGCCGTGCGAGAACAGCACCCCCGAGGCACCGGGTTCGGGGAGGTCGACGAGTGCCCCGATCGAGTAGGAGCGGTTACGGAGGTTGACCGCCACCGCCTCCGGTACCTCCGCGCCGCCGGGCCGGTAGACGTAGCGGTTGCGCGGGGGCGCGAGCTGCGGGCGTGGGGTGGTGAGGAGTTCGACGGGCGAGCGGTCGTCGAGCGGCAACGCCTGGTTCGCGCCGGCCTCGTGGAACCACAGCCCGACGAGCTCGGCGAGTTGGCCGGGTTCCTCGGCGGCGAGGTCGTGGAGTTCGGCGCGGTCCACCTGGGTGTGGTACAGCTCCCAGGTGTCCTCCGGGAAACGGCTCCACCCGCTCAGTGTCGGGTGGGTGGTGACGGCCTTCCAGCCGTCGTGCCAGATGCCCCGCCCGCCGAGCATCGAATAGAACTGGGTGTGCTTGGCGGTGGGGATGGTCGCGGCGTCGAAGCTGTAGCGCATACTCACGCCCTGGATCGGGTGCTGGGTGTACCCCTTCACCGTCTCGGGGAGTTCGACACCGAGGCAGTCGAGCAGAGTCGGCACGATGTCGATGGCGTGGTGGTACTGGTCGCGGGTCTCGCCGCGGGCCTCGATCCCGGCCGGCCACGACAAAATGCACGGATCGCTGGTGCCGCCGTTGAACGAGTAGCGTTTCCACATCTTGAACGGGGTGTTGAAGGCCATCGCCCACCCGTTCGGGTAGTGGTTGTAGGTCTCGGTGCCGCCGAGCTGGTCCAGCTTGGCCAGATTCTCGGCGAGATCGTCCGGCACGCTGTTGGCGATCTTGTTCTCGTTGACCGACCCGTTCGGGCCGCCCTCGCCGCTGGCACCGTTGTCCGAGACCACCACGATGATGGTGTTGTCGAGCTGCTCCATCTCCTCGAGGTAGGCCAGCAGCCGGCCGATCTGGTCATCGCAATGAGAGAGGAAACCGGCGTACACCTCCGCCATCCGCGCGAAAAGCCGTTTTTCGTCGTCGGACAGGGTGTCCCAGGGGCGGGTGAAGTCCAGCGGTGGGAACGGCTTGCCGTCGGGTCCGGTGCGGGTGTCGGGGGTGCCGATCGGGTTGAGCGGCGGCAATTCGGTGTCCGGAGGTACGAGGCCCATCTCCTTCTGCCGGGTCAGGGTCCGCTCGCGCATCGCTTCGTATCCGTCGTCGAACCTGCCGCGGTAGCGGTCGGCCCACTCCTGGGGCACGTGGTGCGGGGCATGCGCGCAGCCGGGTGCGTAGTACAGGAACACCGGCCGGTCCGGGGCAATCGCCTTGACATCGCCGAGGTAGTCGAGCGCGTGGTCGGTGATGTCGACGCTGAAGTGGTAGCCCTGCTCCGGGGTGGCGGGCTGCTCGACGGGATGGTTGTCGTGCACGAGATCCGGATACCACTGGTTCGTCTCCGCGCCGAGGAAGCCGTAGAACCGTTCGAAGCCGCGGCCGACCGGCCAGTTCCGTTTCGTCGACGCCAGGTTCATCTCGTCCTCGGCGCACAGGTGCCACTTGCCGACCATCGCGGTGGAAAAGCCCTGCTCGACCAGGATCTCGGCGAGGGTGGCGCACTCGGGAGGGATGTGCCCGTTCCCACCGGGGAATCCGACAGCACACTCACTGATGCAGGCCATCCCGTTGGTGGTGTGGTTACGCCCCGTCAGCAGGCAGGATCGCGTCGGGGAACACAGGGCGGTGGTGTGCCACTGCCCGTACCGCAGACCGTTTGCGGCGATCCGGTCGATGTTCGGGGTCTCGATCGGCCCGCCGTAGCAGCCCATCGCTCCGAAACCGACGTCGTCGAGCACGATGTAGAGGATGTTCGGCGAACCGGGCGGCGCCTTCGGCTGCTCGTAGGGACCCCAATCCGGGATCGAGTCCCGAATATCGAGATTGACGACACCTCTGAACGGCTTGGCCATGACGAGCTCCTCGAATGGGTCCGACTCCCCCCTTTCACCCAAGCACTGTCGACCGATGGATGGCTAGTGCGCCGGAACAGTATTCCGCTAGCTGCGACCGCGCGCCGCCAGCGCGTTGACGAACACGTTGGCGATGTCGGCGGGATCCTTCGCGACGTAGCTCGACCCTCCGGAGACCCGCGAG
Source organism: Rhodococcus sp. G6(2025) (assembly GCF_058628105.1). Classification (NCBI taxonomy): domain Bacteria; kingdom Bacillati; phylum Actinomycetota; class Actinomycetes; order Mycobacteriales; family Nocardiaceae; genus Rhodococcus; species Rhodococcus sp. G6(2025). Next base: position 2,567,684 of record NZ_CP179750.1, on the reverse strand, counting down.
ATCTCGGCGAGTGTGGCCGCATCGGCGTCGCCGGTGATGCCGATCGTCACGATGATGACGGGCCGGGCGGGATCCATCTCGCGCTGCAGGATGCTCAGAAGCTGTTCCTTCGTGATGGAGTCCGGATCCTCGTTGGCACCGTCGGTCAGGATGATCACACTGTTCACGGCGCGCGGGTCGTACGTCTCCTGCACCGTCCGGAACGCGGCGAGCGTCGTGTCGTACAGGCCGGTACCGCCGCCGATCAGCCCGTCGACCTTCCCCGCCTGCTGCGCCATCAGCTGGCGCTGTGTGAGGCCGTCGACCACCGTGTCGTAGCGGCGGATCGGGACCATCTCCTTGTAGTCCTGCGGTCCCCCACCGAGCCCCTGCGAGAACGCCCACAGGCCGGCGGACACGCTGTCCGGGAACATCGCATTGCCGGCGAGCGCCGCATCGACTGTGAGGTCCATGCGCGACCGGCTGCCTGCGGGTGTCTCCATCGACCCCGACACGTCGATCGCGACGAGTGTGCGGATGGGCAACGCCATCAACGCCCACCCGCCGAGGGCGTCCTGTAGCGCCGACTCGTCCTCGAGCCCGAGCTTGGTGATCCTCCCGACGCCGCGGCCGTCGGCCGGCGGGCTTCCGTCGGGTCCGCGGAATCCGTTCTCCGCGAGTACCGCACGGGCATCCTCACCGCCCAGAACAGCGGCGACGGCACGTGCGACCTGGGTGGCCCTGTAGTGCCGGTCGGGGGCGGGCGAGGTGACCACGAGCGGGAAGTTCATGAAATTGCTGCCCGTCGGGGGCACCGTCGCGGTGAGCGTGCGCGCGCCGTCGCCGTCGCCATCGGAGAATTCGAGCACGGACTGTTCGGTGGCCACGGCGACTCCGCCGTTGTCGACGACTCCCTGCAGCATCTCCTCGCCGATGGGCTCGTCCGCGGTACGTGCACTCTCCTCCTGCGCGAGCGGGACCAGCGCGGCCCGCACCGTCCCCGCGGACACGGGGTCGGCCTGACCCTCGGCGAGTGCCGCGTTGATCGGAGCCTGCGCGACCCCGGTCACGAGGGGGTTGCCCAGCTGGATGTCCTTGATCTGGAGGGCGGCGAGCCACGTCGGCGACGTGGGGACGTCCTCCTCGCGGGAGGCCAGGACAACGGGCGAGGATGCGATCGACCCCGTCATCACCTCGACCGGACCGGCCGCGGTGAGCGCCGCCTTGCCCACCCAGGCGCCGGTGTCGGGGATCCAGAGGTCCGGGGCGTCGGTTCCCTTGCCGAGTCGTCCCGCGACGTCGCCGGACGTCGCGGCGCTGACGGCGACGTTCGCGCAGCCCAGGTCGGTGTCCTTCGCTTCGCCGAGAATGCTGCTCAGGGCGGGCACGATGCTCGGGTCGGCGGCGAGGGTGTAGTCGGTGACCTGATCGCAGTCGTCGGCCCAGGAGCGCACCGCGTGAACGACGACGACCACGGAGGCCACGAGCCCGAGCACGACAGCGGCGCACACCGCGTAGAACCCGGGCGAGCGACCACCGCGTTCCTGCCCCGCGCTCGAATGACGCCCTCCGGCCATCGCCTGCCTCCCTAACATTTCGGTCACGAGACGACCACCGACACACCCGGACCGAATATGATCCGGCCCACATCGTAGCGAACGGTGCAGCGTACGACGCTGCGCCAGTGGCGGGCGGCCGAAACAGGGTGACGTCAGCGATCGGGTTGCGCGACCTCGAGCCGGCGGGCGACGAGCGCGGCCTGGATCTGCCGCAGCCCGGACGGGCGGGTCGGATCGCAGCCCGTCAGCTGCGCCACCCGCTTGAGACGGTAGTCCACCGTATTGGTGTGAAGGTGCATCTGTTTCGCGGTGCGCTGCCGATTGAGATCGTGGCCGATGTGCACCTCGAGCGTCTCGATCAGTTCGGGTGAGCCCTGCAACGGTTCGAGAAGCCGCGCCAGGTGGGTCCGGCCGGGCCCGGGCCTGGTGAGCTGGTATTCGAGCGCCAGATCGTCCATCTCGTAGAGGCCCGGTTCCAGCGCCAGCTGGTGGGCGAGGTCGAGGAGTTCGTGGACCTGGTCCGCGGCGGCGGGGATACCGGCGGTGCGGACCCGCGTCGCTGTCGCGGTGAGGGGAACGCCGGCGGCGGCTCCGATGCGGTCGAGCAGCGACACCATCCAGGCCCGCTCGGGCGAGCCCGGCAGCAACAGTGTTCCGCCGTCCGGGCTCAGCGAACAGAGGGCGGCACCACCCGCAGCGTCCGCCAGCTCGATCTGCAACCGGCGGAGTTTCTGCCGGGCGACGACGGCTTTGCGCCGGTGGGTCACGGCCTCCGTGGGATGCGACGGAATCGACAGCCCCAGCACCACGTACTCGTCGGCCAGCTCCACACCCGCGTGCCGTGCGGCGGTCGCCGCCTTTCGGCCGCTGAGCAGCGCCGTGACGAGGTTGACCGCGGCACCGTCGCGTTCGCTGTTGACGGCTTCGAGTTCTTCCACGTAGCTGGTCGTCGCGGCGACGGTCACGCATTCGAGGAGCGTGAACATCACCTTCTGGATGACCAGGAGTTCGGGCAGGTCTTCCGTGCGGGCGTTCGAGGCGACGAGGTCGCCGGCCTCCTGGATGCCTTCGTGGAGGATCCGGAGCACGAGCTTCAACGGGAACCCCTCGCGGGCCCAGCGCGCGGAACTGTTGCGCACCTCCGCGAGGTCCTCGTCCGTCGGGCTGATGCCCTCGTCGAGCATCTGGATACCGAGACCGAGGCAGACGATCGTGAAATCCATGACGTCGCTCTGCAGTTGTTCGCCGGGCAGCGAACCGCAGGGGGTCACGTTGTCGGCGAAATGCCGGACCAGCTTCTGCGCGACCGTCAGCGTGTCGCGCAGCGGGGCGGAGGCGGGCCTGCCATCGACGAGGATTTGCGAACCGGCCCCCGAACTATGATTCGTCATAGATCTGATCACTCCCCTATGTGGATGACACCGAACTCCCGCACCATCGACATCACGCAAACATAACGAGGGTTCGCTTCTGTCACCGTTGTATCACGACAGCGCCCTGTCCAGGGCGAATACGGTCGGTCAATTCTCCTCGGCGACCCGGACCACCAGCTTGCCGAAGTTGCTGCCCCGGAGCAGACCGATGAACGCCGCGGGCGCATTCTCGAGGCCGTCGACGATGTCCTCGCGGTAGGCGAATCGCCCCTCCCGGATCCACCCGGACACATCTCGCTGGAAGTCCGCGTACATCTCGGAGACGAACTCGCGCTGGATGAATCCGCGGATCGTGAGGCTCTTGACCAGAACCCGGGTGAAGAAGCCGGGCAGCCGATCCGGCCCCTCGGGCGTCTCGGTGTCGTTGTACTGCGCGATCAGGCCGCACACGGGAACTCGCGCATACAGGTTGAGCAGCGGCAGCACGGCTGCGGCCACCGCACCGCCGACGTTCTCGAAGTAGACGTCGATGCCGTCGGGGCACGCGGCGCGCAGTTCCTCGGCGAAGTTCGGGGACCGGTGGTCGACGGCGGCGTCGAATCCGAGTTCGTCCAGCAGGTAGGCACACTTTTCCGGTCCGCCCGCGATCCCGACGGCCCGGGCGCCCTTCAGTTTCGCGATCTGCCCCACCGCCGAGCCGACCGGACCGCTGGCCGCCGCGACGACCACCGTCTCGCCTGCCTCCGGTTGCCCGATCTTCAACAGACCGGCGTACGCGGTGAAGCCGGGCATGCCGAGAACTCCGACGGCGGTCGACAACGGCGCAGCGTCGCGGTCGAGTGCGCGGAGTTGGTTGCCGTCGACCACGGCGTGCGACTGCCAGCCCGCGTATCCGAGAACGTAGTCACCGGTTGCGAAATCCGGGTGCCGGGAATCGACCACCTGCCCGACGGTGCCACCGACCATGACCTCGTCGATCTCGACCGGGTCGGCGTAGGACTCCGCCGCACTCATCCGGCCGCGCATGTACGGGTCGAGGGACAGGTAGATGACGCGGACCAGCACCTGACCGTCAGCGGGTTCGGGCAGGTTTACCGCCTCGAGCCGGAAGTTGTCGGCGGTCGGCGCACCGTCCGGCCGTGACGCGAGGACGATTCGGGTGCTCTGAACGATGCTCTCCACACTCACTGTGCGCCTGCCAATCCGTGTCGGGCCGGTATCGTTCGCCAGCCTACCGATTTCAGAACAGTTGCTTCTTCTGCACCTTGCCCATCGCGTTCCGCGGAAGCGACTCGACGACACGGATCTCGCGGGGCCGCTTGTGCACCGACAGTTCGGTGGCCACGTGCTCGATCAGCTCGGTTTCCGAGACGTCGTCCCCCACCACGAAGGCCACGAGCCGCTGCCCGAGGTCCGGGTCGGGAAGGCCGACCACCGCGGCTTCCCGCACACTCGGGTGGCCGAGGAGAGACGTCTCCACCTCCCCCGCCCCGACCCGGAATCCGCCCGACTTGATGAGGTCTGTGGATTCGCGGCCGACGATGCGGTGGAACCCGTCCGGGTCGATGACGGCGACGTCGCCGGTCTTGAAGAAGCCGTCGTCCGTGAAGGATTCGGCCGTCGCGTCGGGCTTACCGAGATAGCCGTCGAAGAGCATCGGGCCGCGCACCTGCAGTCCGCCGATGGATTCGCCGTCGTGGGGGACGTCGCCGCCGCGCTCGTCGCGCAGCCGGGTCTCGACGCCGCGGACCGGCACACCGACCCACCCCGGGCGACGCTCGCCGTCGGCCCTGGTGCTGAGCGTGAGCATCGTCTCGCTCATGCCGTACCGCTCGATCGGTGCGAGCCCGGTCAGCTCGTGCAACTTCTCGAACACCGGCACGGGCAGCGGGGCGCTGCCCGACACCAGCAGTCGCGCACCCGACAGCGCGCGCGCCGACTCCGGGTCGTCGGCGATGCGACCCCACACCGTGGGGACACCGAAATACATCGTTCCGTGTGCGGCGGCGTAGGCCGCAGGGGTGGGCTTGACCGTGTGGACGAGACGGCTGCCGATACGCAACGGTCCCAGCACACCCAGGATGAGACCGTGGACGTGGAACAGCGGAAGTCCCTGCACCAGTGTGTCGTTGCCGGTCCACTGCCAGGCGTCGGCGAGGGCGTCGAGGCCGGCGGCGATGGCCTTCCTGCTGATCAGGACTCCCTTGGGCGGTCCCGTGGTGCCGGACGTGTAGAGCACGAACGCGATGCCCGACTCGGGCGGTTCCGGGTAGCTGTGCCACGACCGGGCATGGACGCGGACCGGGACGACGGGCAGCCCCACCGTGTCCGCGGGCGCCTCGCCGAGCCACGCCTGCGCACCGGAATCGCGCAGGATGTGCTCGAGTTCGGCGGGGCCGGAATCGGGCGGCACCGGCACCGCGGTCACACCGGCGATGAGGCAGCCCACGACCGCGAGGACGGTGGTGACGGTGGGGGTGGCGAGGATCGCGACCCGATCCGCGCGTGCCACACGCTCGGCCACGGACGTCGCCGCACCGAGCACGTCGCCGCGCGACAGGGTGGCGTCGCCGATCCGGATGGCGTCGGGAATGTCGTCGCCCTGGGCGACGGCCAGAGGATTCAGAGATCGCAGCAGCACATCGACAGCTTCTCACAGGGTCCGGACGTGGTCCGGTGGGTCTCCCGGTGGCGGACTGACGGTGGCCAGTGCCGCACCCAGCAGCGCCCCGGTGAGAACAGCCAGTCCGTGGGCGTCGTCGACGACCAGCAGCAGGACACCGGCGACGACGATGCCGCCGCTCGCGGCGAGTGCTCGCCACTCCTTGGACTGCATCACCACCAGACCGGCGAGGGACGCGGCCAGCGCGAGTGTGGCACCCGAGTTGCCCGCCCCGGGCGACGGGAACAGGAACGCGGTGAACAGGCCGAAGATGATCTGGCTCGCCACTAACAGCAGGACGGCCCGCACTCCTCCCCAGACCCGGACCGCGAGCGGGGCCACCCACGCGAGAACGAGCAGATTTACCGCGGTTCCGGCCAGTCCCCCGTCCTGCACCGCAACCGACGTGACGATCCGCCACCACTGGTGGTCCCGGATCTGGGTGGGGTCACGCTCGAGGGCGTCGAGGATGGCGGGGACGACGATCTGCAGCAGCGACGGCACGGCGATCAGCAACCACAGCACCACCGCGGTGCGCGGCGGACGGGTGAGTCGGACCTCGCCGATGCGCGTCGAACCGAGCAGCGTCGCGAGGACGAGAACGACGGCGAAGAGGACCGCGCTGGCCCATCCCCCGCCTGAAGTCGTCACCGCGAAACTCTACAACGACGCACCCCCACGGGAACCGATCCGCGACCGCGCCGGTCAGTCCCGGGTGACGACCGAGCGCAGGAAGAACCGCAGGTTCGAGGGACGCTCGGCCAGTCGCCGCATGAAGTACGCGTACCACTGACTTCCGTACGGCACGTACACCCGAACCTGCTTGTCCTCGTTCGCGAGCCGACGCTGCTCGACGTCCCGGATCCCGAACAGCATCTGGTGCTCGTAGGCGTCCGCGGCGCGGCCGGTGCGCCCGACCAGCGGGGCGACCGCGTCGATGACGGCCGGATCGTGCGAGGCCACCATTGGGTACCCGGACCCGTCCATGAGGATCCCCAGGCAACGCAGATATGACGCGTCCACGGCAGCGCGGTCCTGGAAGGCCTCGGACTCGGGTTCCCGGTACGCCCCCTTGCAGAGCCGGACCCTCGACCCGGGGCCGGCGAGGGCGCGGCAGTCGTCCTCGGTGCGTCGCAGATACGACTGCACCACCGCACCGAGCCAGGGGTAGTCGTTGCGGAGTTCGCGCACGATCGCCAGCGTCGAATCGGTGGTCGTGTGGTCTTCGGCGTCCACGGTCACCCACACCCCCGCCGCCTCCGCGGCGGCGCAGATCGTGCGGGCGTTGTCGGTGGCGATCCTGCGACCGTCGCCGGCCAGTGCCAGCCCGAGCGCCGACAGTTTCATCGACACCTCGAGGCGGCGAACACCCGAAGTCCCTTCCGCTGCTTCCGGTAGCGCACCGAGATCGGCTACGAGCGCCAGATATTCGTCGACCGTCGCCTGGGCTCCCGCCGCGTCACGCGTGTCTTCACCGAGGAAGTCGATCGACACCGACCGGCCCGAATCGAGGATCTCCCGGACGGCTGCGAGCGCCGACTCCCGGTTCTCCCCGGCGACGAAGCGGTCGACGAGTTTCCGGGTGACGGGGGCGCCGGTGACCGCCCGTTTGACGCGGGACGACCGGGCGGCCGCGAGGATCGCCGGGCGCAGCGGATTCGCCAGAACGGTGGGCGCTTTCATTCCGACCCCATGTGCGGATATCGGTAGTCGGTGGCCGGGACGAACGTCTCCTTGATGGTGCGGGCCGACACCCACCGCAGCAGGTTGAGCTTGGACCCGGCCTTGTCGTTCGTGCCCGAGGCGCGGGCCCCGCCGAACGGCTGCTGCCCGACGACGGCACCGGTCGGCTTGTCGTTGACGTAGAAGTTGCCGGCGGTGAACCGGAGAGCAGACGTTGCCTGCTCGACGGCCTGGCGGTCGTCGGCGATCACCGCGCCGGTCAGCGCGTACGGGGCCGCCGAGTCGACCTTGCCGAGCACGTCGGCGAACGCGTTCGGCGCCGAGTCGTCGTACACGTGCACCGTCAGGATCGGACCGAAGTACTCGGTGGTCATCGCCTCGTCGGCGGGATCGTCCGCGAGGAGCACGGTGGGGCGGACGAAGTAGCCGACGCTGTCGTCGTACTTGCCGCCGACGGCGATCTCGAGACCGGTGGCGCTGCGGGCGCGTTCGATGGCCGCGACGTTCTTGTCGTAGGCGCGGCGGTCGATGAGGGCCCCGCCGAAGTTCTCCAGATCCGTCACGTCACCGTAGGTGAGGGCGTCGACTTCCGCGGTGAACGTGTCCCGCATCCGCCGCCACAGCGACTTCGGGACGTAGGCGCGGGAGGCGGCCGAACACTTCTGGCCCTGGTATTCGAACGCGCCGCGGATCAGCGCCGTCCGCAGCACGTCCTCGTCGGCCGAGGCGTGCGCGACCACGAAGTCCTTGCCGCCGGTCTCCCCCACCAGTCGGGGGTAGCCGGCGTACTTCCCGATGTTCGCGCCCACCTCGCTCCACAGATGCTGGAACGTCCGGGTCGAACCGGTGAAGTGGATGCCCGCGAGGCGGGGGTCGCTCAGCAGCACTTCCGAGACCGCCTGCCCGCTGCCGGTGAGCAGATTGATCACACCCGGCGGCATTCCCGCCGCCTCGAGCAGTTTGATGGTCCAGTACGCGGCGACGGTCTGCGTCGACGACGGCTTCCAGATCACCGTGTTGCCCATCAACGCGGGCGCGGTCGGCAGGTTCCCCGCGATCGCGCTGAAGTTGAACGGCGTGATGGCGTAGACGAACCCCTCGAGCGGACGGTATTCGAGCCGGTTCCACACCCCGGGTGAGGAGATCGGCTGGTCGGCGAGGATCTGGCGTGCGAAGTGAACGTTGAAGCGCCAGAAGTCGATCAGTTCGCACGGCGCGTCGATCTCCGCCTGCTGGACCGACTTCGACTGGCCGAGCATCGTCGCCGCGGCGAGCGTTTCGCGCCACGGCCCGGACAGCAGGTCGGCGGCGCGCAGGATGACCGCGGCCCGGTCGTCGAACGAGAGCGCCCGCCAGTCCGGTGCCGCGGCCGTGGCCGCCTCGACCGCCGCCGACGCGTCGTCGTGGGTGGCGCTGCGCAGCGTGCCGAGCACGGCGGCGTGCCGGTGGGGTTGCACGACGTCGACGCGCTCGCCGTTGCCGTGCCGGTGTTTGCCACCGATCACGTGCGGGATGTCGACGGGATTGGTGGCGATGTCGGTGAGTGCCGATTGCACTCGGGAACGTTCGGGATTGCCCGGCGCGTACGTGTGGACCGGCTCGTTGGTGGGCACCGGAACCTGGGTGATGGCGTCCATGCTGCCTGCCTCCTGCCCTCAGATCGTGAGGAACTGTGACCGGGACCGCGGGCGGACGGGGACACCCGTCCGAGCGGAACCCTTGAGCCCAGGTTAGCGCCGGACGGGGGTACTCATCCGGTTTTGACGCGCGGGTCGGCTGGCTACCATCGGCACATGGCCGAACGGAATCGCGTGTCACCCCGATCCGAGATCGTCGCGATTCCACTCCGCGGCCGGTTCATGGGAAACCGGGGCTGCCTGCACCGGGGGCACACCGTCGTGCGCAACCATGCGGGCAAGCGGTGGATCATCTGCGTCACCGACTACCCGGCCCGCACCGTCGCCCAGTGGAGCGACGGCCACTACACCGTCCTCTTCTTCCACGACGAGGCGGTGGCCCTCGCGGCCGGGCACCGGCCGTGCGCCCTCTGCCGACGCGAGCGGTACAACGACTTTCGTCTCGCGTGGCAGTCGGCCCACGGGGGTGGGCTGCCGGGCGCGGACCAGATGGACGCCCGGCTGCACGGAGAACGGCTGGCCGGTTCCCACCAGCGCATGCACGAGGCCGCGTGGTCGTCGTTGCCCGACGGGGCCTTCGCGCTGTTCGACGGCGGACCCGCGGTCGTGCTGGGTGACACGGTCGTCCCCTGGTCGGCCGAGGGATACGGGACTCCGGCGAACCGGCCGACCGGCACCGCCACCGTCCTGACACCGCCGTCCACCGTCGCCGCCCTCGCAGCCGGCTACCGACCGGACGTCGCGTAGGACTGTAGACGCTAAGAACGCCGCTCAGGCCCCTGCCCCGGCCCCGCAAATTCTGCACCCGGTGATCTACCTGCTGAGATCCCGATCCTCCGGCGGATCCCGCGGCGGCGGCTCCTGCGGTGCCCATACCGGCCCCGGTGACAGCACCCGTCCCAGTGCCCTCGGCCACCGAACCGGGCCATGACGGGACGGCACCCGCGCCGCTCGCCCAGCCAGTTCCCGCACCCCCGGTCGAGTGCGGCCAGGGTGCCGTTCAGGATTGCGCGGTTCCCCCCAGCGCCACACGGCTCCGCACGTCGCACAGCACCGGGGAGGCTGGCGAGGTTTGCCGCCGCAGGTGGTATTCGGTGCGGTGGTCAGGGTTCTGGTCTGCGCTGGAGACCCGTGCGTAGCCAGCGCCGGGGCAGGGCGGGAGAATCCTACCGCCGACGCTCACCGCAGTTCCCGCGCGATCGCTCGGGCCGCGCGGCGAGCCTGCTTCGCCGCGAACCCGATCTGCGACGGCCTGGGCACGAACCCGATGAAACGCAACCTCTCGGCGGCCGGCTTTTCACCGGTGGCGTGCGGCCAACCTCGCTCGTCCAGTACGCCGAGGTGCCCGACCAGCTTTTCGAGTTCCTGGCGGAACCCCGTCGCGCAGACCATCGCCTCCGGGTCGATTCGCACACCGTCCACCAGCCACACGCTGTCCGCGTCGAGTGACTCGACTCCGCGAACGACCTCGATGGACCTGTCTCGGATCGCGGCGACGAGCTCCTTGTCGACGATCGCCGGTGCCACGCCGAGGCGCGCGCTGCGGGCGAAGATCCCCTCGTCGGGGATCGGCAATCCGAACTCGCGCAGGTCGCCGATGCTCCTCTCCCGGCCGAACCGAGCGATTGCGTCCGCGATAGGGACCGGGGCATGGTAGAGCGGCGTCGCGATGAAGTCTCCCGGCATGCCACCAGGTCCCTGGCGGAGCATGATGTTCGGCGGCGTGCGAGCCGAAAGCCAGACCTTTGCCGCGCCTCCGGTGGCGAGGTCGTAGGCAATTTCCATGCCCGAGCAGCCCGCTCCCACCACGAGGACCCGTTTCCCGTTGTACTGCGAGGGATTCCGGTACTGCGAGGAATGAACCAGTGCACCCCGCCAGTCCCCGCGTCCGGGCCAGTCCGGGACGAAGGGCTCATGATCGAAGCCGGTCGCGACCACCACCTCGGCAGCGTCGACCGAACCGGCAGCGGTGGTCAACCGCCAGTGCCCGTCCGTTAGGTCGAGCCGTTCCACCGGGCAGCCCAGGCGCAGCTCGATCCCGTCCGCACGTGCGTGCCGCTCGAGATGCTCGATCACCTGTTCCCGCGTGGGAAAGGTCGGTGTGCCCTTGGGGTAGGGGCGGTTCGGCAGGTGGGAGAACTGCCTGCCGGTGTTCAGTCGCAGCCGGTCATAACGAGAGTGCCACGACGAACCGACTTGGTCGGCTCGGTCGATCAGCAACGGGTTGATGCCACGGTCGGCGAGGGCCACCGCCGCCGAGACCCCGGAGGTGCCGGCACCGACGATTGCGACTGGATGCTCACTCATCGTGTGCTCCTTGGGTGTTGTCTTGTTTCATGCGGTTTCAGCGACAATGACGCTCATCGGGCCGGTGAGCGAGCGGTGGTCGCGGTAGCGCCAGCCAGTGTCCTGCAGCCAGGCGATGCCTTCTCCGACGCTGTAGACGTCGCCGTGTTCGAGGTGGACCGCGAATTCGCCCGCCATCAGGGCCGCCGCGACCGGCTGGGTGTGGGTGGGGTCGGTCCAGAAGTCGGCAATCAGCAGCGTGGCGCCGGGTGCGGCGACGTCGCGAATGCGTTGTAGCAGAGCATAATTCTGCTCCGGCGACCAGTAATGCACCAGGTTCGCGACCAGGAAGGCGTCGTATCCAGCGGGCAGCGGGTCGGCCATCGCGTCGCCGGCGCATACGTCGATTCGCCCCGCCAGCCCGACCGACGTGATGCGGTCCTGCGCGGTCTGGGCAACCGCCGGCAGCTCGAACACGGTCGCGCTCAGTTGCGGGCAGTGGCGCGCCACCGCGATGGACCAGGAGCCGGTGCCGCCGCCGATGTCGAGGAGTTGATGACTACCGAACAGATCGACCGTGTCCGGCAGGGCGAGCGAGGGGCCGGCCGAAAACGCCTCGATACCGATCGAGGCGATGGGTTGCACGGCGGCGTCGAGGTCGAAGATCTGGCGTTTCGGCCCGCGGGCGAGTGCGTCGGCCAGGTCTTCCCACGCCGGGAAGCTGATCTTGTCCCAGAACCGCAGCAGCGGACGCAGGTCGGCGGGCGATCCGCCGGCGAGGAACGCGGCCGCCGTCTCGGTATTGACATACTGTTCGTCTCGGCGTTCGAGCATACCCAGCGCGACCATGGCGTCGGCGCTGATCCGGGTGGCTCGGGCAGTAAGCCCGGTGCGGGCGGCCAGGCCATGCAGGTCGGTGGGGCCCTCGCCCAACGCCTCGAACAAACCGAGTTCGCTGGCGGCGAAGAGGTGTTTGGCGGCCATGAACCCGGACGCCAGCTGCATGATCGGCTCCGGGTCAGGCAGGTCGTGGTCGGTTTCGGCGGAGGTACGGGCTGTCATCGTCATGAAACCAGCGTCGTCGTTGTCGGTTCTGCGTCATATCCCTGAATCCTGGGCAATTCACCCAGATTTCTGGGGTAGGCAGCCCTGACCTGCTGCGATACACTTCGGGCATGGCGCAGAGCTCGCTGCCACGCGTCCGCGATCAAATCTCGCGTGCCGCCGCCGACCAGCTGGACTGGGTGGGGTACAGCGCGCGAATGAGCGAGGCCCTGCGCACGGTGATCCCACATGACCGCTGCTGCTGGCACACCGTCGACCCGGGCACCATCCTGTTCACCGGCAGCGTCAACCGGAACGTTGGGTGCTCCGGATCCTGGTTGGCGCACTACGAATACGAGGTCGAGGACGTCGACAAGTGGGCGTTTCTTGCGCACAGTGGCCGCCTGGCGGGTGCACTTAGTCTGGATACCCACGGAGACTTGTCCCGCAGTGCACGGCACCGTTCGCACGAGGCGTACGGAATCGGCGACGAGCTGCGGGTCTCCCTGGTGTCGGACGGGGTCTATTGGGGTGCAGCGGCATTCCTGCGCGATGCGGGCGCGCCGTGGTACACCGCCGAGCACGTCCGCGCAATCGCCGCGCTGGCGCCCGCGCTCGCGACCGGTCTGCGACGTTCGATGCTCCACGAGGTCGAGGCCGCCGTGACGACCGTGGACTACGGCCCCGGCGTGGTGGTCTTCGACGCCGCGGGCAACCCGGAATCGGTCTCACCCGCCGCGGAACGCTGGATCGACGACATTGTCGAGGTCCCGGCGCCGTCGACGCCGTTCGAATCGAAGGTCGTGCAGGCCATCGCGGCCCGGGCGCGGGCGATCGAACCGGGCACCGATCCGCTGGAACTTGCCGCGCGCTCGCGGGTACGCACGCGATCCGGCGCGTGGCTGTTGCTGTACGGGACCAGGCTTTCCGGCGTCGAAGACGGACGCACCGCCGTCATCATCCAACCCGCGACGCCGCATGAGATCGCGCCCGTCATTGCCATGGCCTACGGACTGTCCCAACGCGAATGCCATCTCACTGCGCTGTGCATCCAAGGGCGATCGACAAGGGAGATGGCGCACGCAATGTCGTTATCCGTCTACACAATTCAAGACCACATGAAGTCGATCTTCGACAAGACCGGGGTGCGCAGCCGCGGGGAACTGGTGGGGCAGATATTCCTCGAGCACTACGCGCCACGCTGGGAGCTTGCGGCATCCCCGCCATCCGGATGGTGGGCGAAGGGCATCAACTGAATTCGCCGAACTCTCAGCTGTGCGTATCTGCTTCACGACCAATGGCGCGCCAACCAAGAAGGTTCACCGCCCGAACCATCTCTCCTTCCACGACGCCGGCGCTCACCGACAGTGTGCCGTCGACCAGGAAGGTGCCCCTCGCACATTCTGTCGCCGCCGCAGCGAACGGAGGTGGCCCCGATTCCCTCCATTCGTCCTGCAAGCCCAATCCCAATTCACACGACCAACGGAGGCTCCGCGAGTCCGGCAGGCAGCGCCATATAAAGCCGCGAAATCAATGCCACCTATCGCCGTGAGTCACAGCCATCAGCTTGTCGAAAAGTGCAGTGGGCTAGGGTTTTCGACCCAGTTTCTCGACACAGGTTTTCGCGCCTCCGACGTGCCGAATCCGCCGGTCAGAGGCGGTGTCGACAATGGATCGTTTTCCGGACGCGTTTGGCGCCCCACTTTCAGTTCATCTGGCGCTGTCAGGGGCGATGTGCCATCGATGACTGTCCCTCTCTGGCGACTCACTGGCCCTTCGCGCGCCGGAGACGGCAGAACGGAGTGCGGGCACGGCGAGGTCGGGTAGTGCCCTGGTAATTCTTCGCCCCGGCGGAACGAGTCCAGGTTTGATCGCCACACGTCACCCTGCGACGGTTCCCCGGGATGTCCGTCCGGAGGCCCCCTTCCCATGGCATCGCTACCGTGCCCTGTTCCACCGCCCGTGCACCCCGATGGTCGCGATCCGCGGCGCACCGACCCCCCTGGTCCGCTCGTCGCCGAGTGGGGTGCCCGGGCAGCGTGCCAGGGCGTCGACGCGGCGATCTTCTTTTCTCCCGACAAGGAACGCGGACTCGACCGCGCCCGCCGGGAAGCCGAAGCGAAGCGGCTCTGCGCGAGCTGCCCGGCGCTCACTCTCTGCCGCGACTACGCCCTGTCCGCTCCCGAACCGTATGGCACCCGGGGCGGGATGAGCGAGACCGAGCGACGCCGATACGCTCGCCAGCAGCGCCGCGCCGCGAGCATGCAGTAGGCCCGTCGCGGTCCACGGTGGCGACCCGAGTGCGCCGGTCTACGGGCTCAGGGGTTCGCCGGTGACGAGGAAGATCACCCGGCGCCCGACCACGACGGTGTGGTCACCGAAACGTTCGTAGAAACGCCCCAACAAGGTGACATCGACCGCGGCCGGGATGCTGCCGGACCAGGCCGGATCCTCGAGCAGCGTGAGCAGTCGTCGGTGCAGGTCGTCGAGTTCGTCGTCGCGTCTGCCGAGCTCGGCGGCCAGCTCGGGATCATGGGTGCGCAGGACCTGTTCGGCCAGGCCCGCCAACGCGGTCGCCGCTCGCCCCATCCGGTTCAGGATTTCTTCCGTCTCCCCCGAGGTGACGTGGTTCGGGTGCCGGCGGCGCACACTCTCGGCCACATGCTGCGCCAGCCCGCCCATCCGGCTCAGATCCGACACCAAATGCACCCCGGTGACGACCTGGCGCAGGTCCCGGGCGACGGGGGCCTGCAACGCCAGCAACGCCATCGCCTGCTCCTCACACGGACCGTGTAACCGCTCGATCTGCTCGGTGAGGTCGAGGACCCGCTCGGCCCGCGGAAGATCGGCCCGGACCAGGGCGTCGGTGGCCGACTCGATGGCCTCACCGGCGAGGTGGCACATCAGCGCCAGCCGGTTGGTCAGGTCGTCGAGCTGTTCGTGAAACTTCAACCGCATCGGCATCATCCTGGGGTATCCGCAGCGGCTAACGACCTGCTGGGCGATCCGCACGGAAGATCGCTCGTCGATGACGGGTCCGGTCCGACCATGATGCCGACCGGAATTACCGTGTGGGAGTGCCGGTACTGCGGAAGCTCCCGTCTCGCAGATCCTGGTCCGGGTTCCACGTCGACACGGCCCAGATGACGACGACGTCGAGGGCGATGATCAGCAGTGACCACGCCGGGTAGTAGGGCAGCCACAGGAAGTTCGCCAGAATCGAGATCGCGGCGACGATGACAGCCGACACCCTCGCCCACCCGGCGCCGGTGAACAGGGCGAGTCCCACGATCGCGACGAGGGCGCCGAGGACGAGGTGGATCCAGCCCCAGGTGGTGAGGTCGAACTTGTAGACGTAGTCGATCCCGCGGACGAACACTTCGTCGTCGGCGACCGCGGCGATGCCCTGGCAGAACTGGATGAAGCCAACGGTGACCATGATGATGGCCGCGAACATCGACGTGCCGGCCGCGAAACTCTGTTTGGTCGAGGGGTACTCGGACGCTGGGCCCACCCCCACGCTGCGATCGGACATGTCTGGTCCTCCCCGAAGCTTCGATGTGTCGGTACGACGATTGTCCGCCGCCGCGTGCTCCGTTCGCGGGAGAACCCGGATTCCGGCTGGAGGGTCCGGGTGACCATCTTCGCCGGATGACTGGGAATCCGGCCAGCTGGGTCGGTTGGTCGGTCTTGTATTTGTTTGTTTGTGCGGACTGGGATGTGTTTGTGCGGGTCACCGGCACTGTGGCTTCACAGTAGAGCGCGAGAAATCGCCGGCGACAGATCACCGCTGCTGCGTGATGGTGGCGGTGAGCTCTGGGGTGAGCTTCTCGGCGTCCGACCCCAGATGGCGCGCGGGGCTTCGCATTCCCGCTCCTGGGCCTCGCCCCCTCATGGAACATGATTAGGACAGGCGGGGTGCGCGACGGGCGAAGGCACCCCCCACACCGCGCACTCTCCCGCTGCTGATCACTGCCGGTGCCGCCGGTTCGGCGTGTGCGGTGGCGGGAAGTTCCGAGGTTCGGATCGGTTCCGGGGGCGCCGGTGTCCGGCTGTACGTGGCGTCGAGTGTGCGGGTGGTGGCCCGCTCGATCAGCAGGGGAACGAAGTCCCGGACGCGGCAGCCGTCGAACCGGTCAAGCGTTGCCGCGATCAGATCCTCGACTATCTCGGGTTCGAGATCGGGGTAGCGCTGGAACAGCCGGGCGCGGACGACATCGAGGGCGTGTTTTTCGTTGTCGTCCATGAGAAGAATTGTCCTGCCCGGACGCTCGGGCGGGGACACTTTTCGATATCACTTTTCACTGGGTTCGGCGTGGTGAAACGGATCCTCGATGCAAGTCTGATATTGGCGACCGCGTCGCGGCCTGGTTCCGGTACCGCCTGTCGAACACCGGCAGTGTCTCGAATGCGGCTGGTGTTGGGCCTAAACACCCGCGGCCATCGTTGCGCCGGGTGAGGCGGCGGAGGGTGTGCGTCGGTGGCTGTTACCGTCCCGCACCGGATTCGGACGCGGTAGAAAAGGGGCTGGGGCCGAGAGCGACGATGATCGAGGTCCGGTGGAGTCCGATCTCGGTCCAGCTGGTGGTGACGGTCAGCTTCCCGGTCCGAGGGTAGGCGCCGATCCAGTATGACGGCGTCGCCCGGTAGGGCCCGGATTCCCCGGTGGGCGGTTCGCTTCGGTGGAGGGCGTCGGCAGGCCCGTCGAGATCGTCGGCGCGGACCTGCACGCTCAGATCGGACCACCGCGCCGACCAGTCGTTCGGGTCGGTCAGGGGACGGGTTTCGTAGCGGGCGAAGTCGGCGCGGATCCCGGTGACCCGCATCGCCAGTTGCAGCAGCAGCCCCGACGTGTACGCGGTGACCGCGGACAGTTCCAGGTCCAGGTCCTTCTCGGCAACGATCGGCGTCGGGGGGTGCACACGAAGGCCCCGATCTGCCGGTGGCACGAGAGCCGGCCAACGATGGCGGCGCATACCCTCATCATCGCACCACGCACCGTTCCTCGGTGGTGGATCAGCCAGGGGACAAGAGGTTTCCGATCGCCGTACCCCACATCTTCGCGTGCGGTCTGGGCGCGCATCTCACCCTGCCCCCACCGCGTTCACGACCGAAGATCGTCGAGAGTACCGGCGTCGATCGCGTGTGTCAGTGCCGGGCCGAGCGAGGGATCGCAGTCATGACTGCCCAGATCATCGCCGTGTCGATCGCGATGATCGCGATCGCCCACGCCGGGTAGTGGGGCAGCCAGAGGAAGTTGACGACGATCGATGCTGCCGCGAGGGTGACTGCCAACGTTCGCGCCCACAGGCCACCGCGGAACAGGGCGGCGCCGACCAGTGCGATCACAATTCCGAGCACGAGATGGACCCACCCCCACACGGTCAGGTCGAATTCGTAGGTGTAGTCGGTGATGACGACGAAGACCTGGTCATTGCCGATCGCGGCGATCCCCTGCAGGATATGCAGCACACCGCTGGTGACCAGCAAGATCGCGGCACCGATCATCGTGTCGGCGGCGATCTCTTGACGGACGGTCGACTTGTCGGTCACGACGATTCACCTCTCGGGACGCCGATGTTGTATGCCCGTTCTCAGTGTGCACCGCTCACCAGGCGTTTGATCCGCGATTGCGCGCATTTCGATCAGACAGAGGTTCTGGAGTCGGGTCCCTAGGAGGTGAATGAACTCGAAATGGCGCAGCGGGGTGCGGTGTCGGTTCCGTTGCCGGTCGCCAGGACTTGGTCACCGCCCAGGCGGCGGTGTAGTCGTCGAGCTCCTCGAGTTCCCGCCGGGACGTGGGTGAGCAGACGTGCGAGCAGCCCGCCCGCCGGGAGACGCCGGGCACGTCGATGCCGTGTCCACCCGTGGATCGGGGTGTCATGAGCCCGTCGGCGGTGCGCGCGGTGCTCGAAGGGTCAGGTGGTGAGCCGGGCGGCATCGTCGCGGGCACGCCGGGCGGCCTGCAGCTCGAGCCCGTAGAGCAACCCGAAGGTGAACCCGTTCTCGCCGCCGGTGCTCCCGGCGCGGGCCCCGAGGGCGCGGAGGGTCCCGAGCGCGACCACGCTGTCCTGGTGCTCCCCGAGAACCTTCTGGACCTTCTTGTATGCGGCGACCCGCTTCTTGCCCTTCTTCTTCCCGACCAGTCCACGGGTGAGTTCGCCGGCGTAGCGGGCCCGCTTCGCGGCCTTCCGGGCGCGGTGCAGCGCCACGTCGCCGCCGTCGTCGAGGGCGGCCGCCAACCTTCTGTCGGCCTTGCGGCGCGCCTTCCGCGCGGCCTTCTTCAGCACCCGCTCACCGGAGGCTGCGTCCCCGGTCAGCGGCGGTGCGGTGCGCCACAGCGCCAGCGCGGCGAGCAGAGCCCGATACCGGTCACCGTCGACGGTCGCCATCACCTCGGCCCGGTACCGGAGTTGCTCGGCGAGCAGATCATTCTCGATCCGGGCGGCGACCGGACCCAGCACCAGCTCCTCGGGCAGGTCGGTGACCGCGGCGGCGAACCGGGCGCGCTGGACCTGCCGGTCCCGCACCTCACCGAGCACCCCCGCATACCAGGACAGTTCCACGTCGAGCCGCGTCCGGGCGGCGGGATCCAGCACCTTCTTGAACACCCGCAGGGTGCTGCGGAACCGCCGGATCCCGACCCGGGTGGCATGGACCGAGTCCAACCCGCGGCGCAGCCACACATCCCCGGCGACGATCGCCTGCACCTGGGTGTCGAGGTAGGCGGTCAACAGCTCCCGAACCACCTCCGCCCCGGAACCGTCGGCGGCGGAGTCGTTATCGGTAAGGCCGGGACCGTTCGGGTTCAGGGCCCGGGACAGTTTCGACGGATACCGGGACGGGCGGGCGCCCTCACGGGTCAACCGTTCACCGATCGCCTCGAGCAGCTTCCCGTCGCCTCTCTCGCCCAGTTCGACCTCCACCTCGCGCCACTCGCTGGCGACCGCGCCGTCCCCGGCCGCCGCGGCGGCCGCGGTGGCGCGGACCGTGTCGTCGGCGACCTCGGTGAGCAGGTTCCCGTCCGGGTCGAGCATCCGGAGCCGGAGCCGGACCGTCGAGATCGACGCCACCGGGTGCACCGGTTTTCCCAGGGCCACCCCCGAGACCAGGGCGGCCAGCTCGCCGGGCACCGTGTCGTCCGCGGTGAGCGGCACCCGGATTTCGGTGCGCGCCTTGCGGTCGGGGACCTTCAGCTGCCACCCTGCGTCGGTGTCGCCGGTCCGGCGCCGCAACGTGACGCGCTGGCGGAGCAGGTCCCGGTCCGCGGTGTCGAAGTATTCGCTGTCGAGGGTAACGGTGTCTTCCTCGAGCCGGCCGCCCGGCGGGACCAGGTCGTCCAGGTCCGGTACCGCGAAGTCGGCGCCGACGTCGTACTTGTCTTCCCGCTCCTGCTGCGCCTTGCTCATGGATTCAGACTGCCCGTCCGGCCCGGCGGGTAATCGTGATCTCGTGAAACCCGTGCAGTGCGCCGTTGTGCACCCACAACCACTGCGAATGCCGAAAGGGGCGATCGCACCATCCATTCCGCTGCACCGAGTGTCCCATGGTGCGGGGCGACCTGGTTGAAGCGCACGATCCCCGGCCGGGCGTGCGGCAACGAGTCTTTCCCTCTCCTTTCTCGCGCGCCCGGTTTGTGTCGTTCATCGAGATCTTGCTGTTGCCGGCATGCCTGGTTGTGGATCCGCATCGAAGGCGAAACGCGGAACCGGTGACCTGCTACCGCTATCCGGCCCGTGCGTGGGAAGTGCTCGGTCCATGGCAGTTCGCCGTCCCGGCATCCGTATCAGACGAGCTCGGGGGCTGGGCGGAAGGCGCTGCACGACTCGGTCGGCGACGGCACGGAGGCACGGGCCCCGTCTCCCGCACGGCGCCGATTCGGCTCCCATCGGTCGGGCTGTCGCAGCCGGGCATCACAGATATATCAGGCCGACGGCTGCGGGACGGGGTTCGCCGCTTCTGAGTGGGCGGGGCGACGTGCGGTCCTGGTCCTGGAGACCAGTCTGCGGGCCCACACCTGCCGCGAAGTGCCGCCAGCACGGCCCGACAAGAGGACAATCAAACCTGCCGGAACACTTCATGCGTTGCCCGGGAAGGGAACGGTCATGTCCGAGGAATCTGTGGTCAAACGCGATGTGGTGCAAGGGTCCGCGAGGGGTGGGGCGGTTCTGCTCGTCACCGTCGGTATCCTCGAAGTACTCCAGGGCCTGTCCGCGATCGCCAAGGACGAGGTAATCGTCACCGGAATCGACTACACCTACCAATTCGACCTCACCGCATGGGGATGGACCCACCTG
This sequence comes from Rhodococcus sp. G6(2025), assembly GCF_058628105.1. Taxonomy (NCBI): domain Bacteria; kingdom Bacillati; phylum Actinomycetota; class Actinomycetes; order Mycobacteriales; family Nocardiaceae; genus Rhodococcus; species Rhodococcus sp. G6(2025). The sequence goes on along the minus strand of NZ_CP179750.1, from coordinate 2,547,164 downwards.
GTTCTCGGCGCGATCGTCACTGCCGCCGGAATCGCCCTGTTCACTGGTGCCGCCTGGGCGCGAGTGACCGCCATGGTGATCTGCGCGGTCTCGATCCTCGTCAACTTCCTCTGGTTGCCCTACTACCCCATGTGGGCGATCACGATCATCGCCCTCAACGCCGTGGTGATCTGGGCCGTCTCGACATGGCACCCCGACAAGGACCGAGTCGCACAGCCCAATCCACCGGCGAGATAAACAGCCAAGCGAACACGGGACAACGAACAGTGCGACATGCACGCACGGAGCACAGGCGGCCGTCGACACGACCTCGTGCCGCGGTGATGTCGACCGGCGGTGAGGCGTGGCCGGCATGACGTGGGCGTTGCCGGCGATCGCGGTGGTCCTGCTCGGCTTCGTGGCGATTTCGGGGCGCGTTGCGGGCACGCCGATCACCGCCCCGATCGTCTTCACCGTCAGCGGGTTCCTGCTCGGCGGGGAGGCGGTCGGCGTGGTCGATGTGCACGCCACCGCCGAGATCGTCAAACTGCTCGCCGAGGTGACCCTGGCATTGGTGTTGTTCTCCGACGCTGCACACGTCGACCTGGCCGAACTCCGTACCGAGATCTCCTTGCCTGCGCGACTTCTCGGTATCGGTCTGCCGCTGACCATCGCGGCCGGATTCGGTGCCGCCGCGATCGTGCTCGGCGACCTTGCCTGGCCCGAGGCGTTGTTGCTCGCGGTGATCCTCGCCCCCACCGACGCCGCGCTTGGTCAGGCCGTGGTCACCCTCCCCGTGCTGCCGATGCGGATTCGGCAGGGCTTGAACGTCGAGAGCGGGCTCAACGACGGGATCTGTGTGCCGTTGTTCCTGATCGTGCTCGCGATCGCGCATGCCGAGGCGGGCACGATCGGCGGCGGTGCGGCTGCCCGTCTGGTCACCGAGCAGATCGGATACGGAATCGTCGCGGGGGTGGGCGCAGGGGTACTCGCGGCCGCGGTCCTGGTGACCTCCAGTCGGCGCCGCGCCCTCGATCCGCTGTGGGCGCACACCGTGCCGGTGACCGCAGCCCTGCTCGCCTACACCGCCGCCGTGCCGCTGGGCGGGTCCGGATTCATTGCCGCGTTTGTCGGCGGACTGACCTTCGGTGCACTCTGGCGCCGCGCCGACGTCGATGTCGGCAACGCCGGGCACATGATCGACGAGGCCGGTGACCTGTTCAGCGCCGTGACCTTCATCGTTTTCGGGGCCGTGCTGCTCGGTCCCGCACTCGGTCGTCTCTCCTGGGCTGTGCTGGGGTACGCCGTCGTGAGCCTGACCGTCGTCCGGATGTTGCCCGTTGCGCTGTCCTTGGTCGGCACGCACCCCCGCGCCCCGACCGTGGCCTTCCTCGGCTGGTTCGGGCCCCGGGGCCTGGCCACCATCGTCTTCGCCATCCTCATCGTCGAAGAACCGGGCGAGCTACCCCACGAAGAACTACTACTGACCACCGCGGTGATCACGATCGCGCTCTCCGTCCTGGCGCACGGGCTCACCGCCAGCCCCCTCGCCGACCGCTATGCCGCCTGGTCCCGGGACCACCCCCACCCGGAGACCCGACCCGCCCCGGACACTCGACGGTGATCCCCGCACCCGCACCTGTGGCCACGCGCATCGTGGTCATCGACCGGCGGGCGGGTCCGCCGCCGATGGAGGTCCTTCATAGTCCAGCCCACATTCCGCGGCGGACCCGATGGACTGAGGCGGACAATGAGCAGATACGGCGTGCGGGCAGCCCCGCCGGAAGGGGGTACATCATGACCGAGGAGTCGTCGACCGAACAGCGCGTGGTGACCGCCACATCGCTCGGGGCGGCCAGTCTGGTGCTGACCGTCGGTCTCCTCCAGTTCGCCCAGGGCATCGCCGGTGTCGCCGAGAGCGAAGGGTTCTCGGTGGGTTACGAGTACACCTACCGGTTCGACCTCATCGTCTGGGGCTGGTTTCACATCGCCTTCGGGGTGCTGCTCTGCGTGGTCGGTCTCGCGTTGGCCGCCGGCGCGCGTTGGGCGCGGGTAGCGGCGATCGTCCTTGCGGCCATTTCGATCCTCGCCAACTTCCTGTGGCTGCCGTACTACCCGTCCTGGTCGATGGTGATCATCGCACTTGATGTCGCGGCGATCTGGGCGGTGTCGACCTGGAAGCCACCACCGTTGTGAAATGAACGGAACCGTCGGGTTGTCCGCTTTCGCCGCCGACAGGGTCACCGTGCGCTCCGCAGCAACCCCGCCGTCGACCGGATAGAGCAGCAGGTGAACAGATGCCATCACCTGAGCGCCAGGCTCTGGTGCGTGCCGCGGCCTCGGCGGGAGGCTGGTCGACGGGCCCGTCCACCGTGCTCATGACCCCCGCCCCCGCCCGCGCCGACGGAACCTGACGGGAGTGTCCGTGCGATCGATCATGGCCGTTGCCTCTCCTTCGATGGCGGCAGTGCGGGTTGTGAGAAAGGGTGTGCCTCGGCGCCTTTCGGTGCTAGGTCAGCGCTTTGCTCTTGAGGGTCTCGAACTCTTGCGGGGTGATCGCCCCCGAATCGAGCAGTGCCTTGGCGTCGGCGATCTGCTGCGCCGGGGATTTGCCCGCGATGTCCCGGATGTGGCTGTCCTGGGCCTGTTTGACCTGCCGGAAGGCCGCCGCGGACCGCTCGGTCATGCCCTCGTTACGCACGATCAGGTAGATCAGCGCCGACAGGAACGGAATCAGGAACAAGAACAACAACCACAGCGCCTTGAGCCACCCGGACATCCGGTGGTCGCGGAACAGATCGGTGATGATCTGAAACAGCACCATCAGGTAGGACACGAACAGGAAAGAGACGATGACGATCCAGAAGAAATCCCAGAAACCGTCCATTGTCGGTGCTCCGTCCACTCGGTGATTCCGGTCAGGAGGCCAGGATCCTGGCCTTCTCGGCGTTGAACTCGTCGTCGGTGAGAACCCCCTGTGTGCGCAGTTCACCGAGTTGTTTCAACGCGGTGAGACGATCGGCATCACCTGAGGGCGGAGGCGATGCCGGCGGGGCGGGCGGCGGCGGTGGTGGTGCAGCCTGCTGCGTCGGTGGCGGCTGTTGGGCGGCCCAGCGTTGGCCTTGCCGCCGCGAGACCCGGTTGGAGACGGTGGTCGCGGTTCCCTCGATCACGGCGGTGCGGGCGATTCCGCGGAGAAGTCCGGGCACGGTGCGCTCCTCGGGTTATCGGGCGGGCCGTCGAGAGCATCGAGCGCCGCGAGGATGCCTTGGACGGGTACCCGCCCGTGGCACGCACCAGAGACGGTGGTCCGCCTGGGGCGATCCTCACTACCTCAGGCAATGGTGGGCCCGGCGACGCGCGGACCGTCCCGCTCGAGGACGCCGGCCCGCTGCACGGCGCCGATCGGCTCAGACGGGGCGCACATTCTGGGCGTAAACCCCTTTCGGTTCCCGGCCGACCTCGAACTCCACCCGCTGATTCTCCTCGAGCGACTTGTACCCGCTGACCTGAATCTCGGAGAACTGGACAAAGAGGTAGGCGCTGCCGTCGTCGGGGCGGATGAATCCGAAGCCCTTCTCGCCGTTGAACCAGTGCACTGTGCCCTGCGCCATGGTCATTCACTCCCTGCAGCCGACGAGACGGCGCCTCCCACCGAGGGCCGATCTCGACACCCTGACCGTCCCCGCACCCCGGATGGCCGGAGGGCCGAACAACTGGTGTCCTCGATCGGAGGATGCCAGAACGAGCACCCTGTGTGTAGGGGCGAAGGTCCTACAACATCGGTCTCGGCACGCGAGCGCGATTCGTACCCCCGGCGACATCGACACCATCGAACTGAACGAAGCCTTCGCCGCACAGGCCGTCGCCCGGTCACCCCGTCGGCGCCGCCCGAGCCATGCGAAGGATCTCCTCCGACGCGACCTCGACGAGAAATTGGGCGCCTAATTGACAGTCGTATTCGCAAGCCATGCGAATAGCCAACCTGCCAGTTTACATAATATAAGTTATCCGTACTTCGAAAAAGATTGTGTACAAGCATATTTGGCGCACAACATAGCCAAGGCGATCGCTGCGGAGCGCGGGCTGATCGCTCGATTAGGCGAGCCGCAGACCGGGCAGGGCGGAGTGCTGTCCTGCAGAACCTGATAGCAGTCCCTGCATCGGAAGGAAGGGGGTTGCTCGACTGGCGGCTGCGCCTTCGGCCGGCTGCGGTCTTGCGTTGGCGGTCGTGATCGGCACACCTACCAGATCTCTTCGGGCTGATCAGCTCATTGGATCCTTATAGTGTGCGTCGCCTCGTCTTGGGACTCGTCCATCTCGCACGGGACAAGTTCTGCGGTCATAGGGACCATTATCGCCCGTGGATGCGGCCCGATCGGGGAGCCGCGTCAGATTCCACGTTGGTGGCCGTTCGAGTGAGGGAGCGTTTTGAGTGTCCTGTAAGAGGAGCGCGAGCGGGACGCTGGGCGCGCGTATGGACAATCGACTGGACGGGCTGCCTTTCATCATGACCACAGCGGGCAACTGGCCGTCCCTGACGCCAATCGGGGAATCTATCGCACCGACTATCTTGTTTTGCGGCGGTGATCTCGCGCCGCCTATGGAATGCCTTCTCAACCGAGCTGGCCGACCGCACGATTCGATTCATCACCGAACGGCTACATAAGGATCGCCGGATTTCATCGGTTCTCAAACTTCCGGTATATGGGGTGTGCCAGGATTTATCTGGGTAAATACTCGGGCCGAGCCGAACACAAGGTTCGGGCGGTCGCCATTCAGGGTGGTCGACATGCGGTTTGTGAACCAGATAACGGCGATTGCGTTCGTCTCGATTCTCGTCAGCTCAGCGTGTAGCAACAATTCCGATCCGTCCAGTTCGCCACCGACGACTGTGGCTCATCCGCCGGCGGAGTTTGTCGAGGGTCCATGCGCGAAGACGCCGAATCCGGTCCCACTGCTGGAGAATGCTCGCTGCGGGGACTTGGTGGTACCGGTGAACCGCACCAAAGAAGACAGCGGAACCTTGCGCTTGGCAGTAGCGATCGTTCCGTCGGAAACGCAGCCGCCGACCAAGGCTCCGATCGTCTTTCTCATGGGCGGGCCCGGTCAGGATGGGGTCACGGATCCCCCGATCAACCCGGACGTCCCGCTGAACCGTGATCGCGATCTGATCCTGATGGGACAGCGCGGCAACGCGACGTCCAGCTCGCCGTTGCCCTGCCCGAAGATTTTCGAGTTCTTCGCCCAAAGGATCGGAATGGCGTGGAACGCTGAGTCCACACGGGATGCGTACGTAGAAGCGGTGAAGGATTGCCACGACCGCCTGGCTCCCACCGTTGACCTCTCGGCGTTCAATTCGACCGAGAGCACCTATGACCTGATTGATTTACGCAAGGCACTCGGCCTCGAGAAGTGGAATGTGTTCTCCCACTCGTACGGTACCGACCTTGCGCTGATCTACATGCGTCAAGACGCCGACGCTATCGAGTCGATCGTGTTCGACGGAGTGACGCCTCCATCGGTTGGTGCCCTGGGGTGGACCTGGGCCAGCGCTCGCCAAGCATTCGACAACATGGTCAAGGCGTGTGAGGACCAGCCAGCATGCAAAGAGCGCTATCCCGACCTGGGGGCAACGTTCATCCGGCTGGTCAATGAGCTCGAGGCGAAGCCCATCACCACGACGGTCAACGTTGCGGGTGTAGGAGAGACGAAGGTTGTCGTCGACGGCGGAATGCTGCTGAACTGGTTTGTCCCCGTGGCTACCCATCTACCGAAAGAGTTCCCATCAACGGTCGATGAGCTCGCACACGGGAATGCGCAGCCCATTGCGTCGCGTTGGGCCGAGGTGTGGGGGCATCCGGAGAGGGGCGTCCTCCATTGGGGCCTCACCCTGAGCATTTGGTGCCGTGAATGGATCCCGTTTGAGACCGTCGAGCAGTCAATGCAACAGGCGGAAAAGGAATTCCCTGAACTGCCGGAGTCCGTTCGGGCCCAAGCACCGCAGTTGCCGTTCCTGCGCGACGCCTGCGAAGTGTGGGACGTGCCGAAGGCTCCTGACTCGATCCGAGACATCACCGTGAGTGACATCCCTTCGCTTGTGCTGTCGGGAACCTACGACGGGCAGACCGGAGCGGTGTGGGGCGACTACATCGCGAAGGATCTCTCGCAATCCATAGTCGCGGTAGTGCCCGGAGCTGCACACGGTGTGTATGCAGAGCCGCCGTGCGGAGCAGAGATAATCGCGTCGTTTTTCGACGATCCGGAGAAGCCGGACACATCCTGCGCGGACACGACGCAACTGCCGGCATACGACATTCTCCCGCCACGCTGATGACGACCGAGGTGTTCGCCGTCGGTGGCCCTGAGTTGTCGCGCCGGGCGGTGCTTGGCGGGGCGGTCGCCGGGTTGGCGGTGTTCGTATTGCCGGCATGTTCGTCGAAGGAGTCGACCACCACAGCTACGAGCGTCCCGGCGAACGCGAAGGAAGCGTTCAACGAGCTCGACGCCAAGATTGACAAGGCGATGAAGGACTACGCGATCCCCGGGGTTGCGGTTGGCGTCATTGCCGACGGTGAGGAGTACATCAAGGGGTATGGGGTCACCAATGTCGACCACCCGATACCGGTGGACGGCGACACCCTGTTCCGGATCGGCTCCACGACGAAGACGTTCACCGGAACGACCGTGATGCGCCTCGTCGACGAGGGCAAGGTCGATCTGGAGGCACCGATACGCCAGTATCTGCCCGATTTCGCGGTCGCCGATCCAGAAGCCAGCGCCACGGCGACGGTGCGACAACTGCTCAACCACACGTCGGGTTGGCTCGGTGACGATCTCCAGGACTTCGGTCGAGGCGACGACGCGATAACCAAGTTTGTGGCGTCGATGACCCGGCTCCCACAAAAGACCCCGCCGGGCACGGTCTTCGCCTACAACAATGCGGGGCTGGTCGTGGCGGGGCGGATTGTCGAGGTCGTGACCGGATCGGTCTACGAGGACGCCGTCCAGAAGATGCTGCTGGACCCGCTCGAGTTAAGTCACACCCACTTCTTCTCGGACCAGATAATCGGCCGGAATATCGCCGCCTCCCACAACGTCGACGACGGAAAAGCCGTTGTGGACCCGGGCTTCTGGTTCTTCTCGCGCAGTTGCAACCCGACCGGATCGTTGATTTCCAGCGTGCGAGATCAGGTGCGCTACGCGCGCTTCCACCTCGGCGACGGCACTACACCCACAGGAGATCGGTTGATGAGCAAAGACTCGCTCATCGCCATGCGTTCCAATCCAGGCGTCGGCGGCACGCTTCAGGTCGAACTCACCGGCATGGGAGTGTCATGGATGCTGCGGCCGTCCGCGGAGAACGAGACGATCGTCCAACATGGCGGGACCTGGGCGGGTCAACGATCCGGGTTCTTCATGGTGCCCAGCCGTAACTTCGCCATGACCGTGCTCACCAATTCCGAGGGTGGAGGGAAACTGCTCAACGAACTGTTCGCCGAGGACTGGTCGCTTCGCCGCTTCGCCGGAATCAGTAACCTGCCCGCGACGCCCCAGAAGTTGAGCACGGCCGAGTTGGCGCCCTACGAGGGGGCGTATGCCACTGACGACATCGATCAATCGGGCACCCTGGGGACCGTCGTGATCAACTTCCGCGGCAAAGACGGCCAGCTCGTCGGCAACATGAGCGACACCCCGGATGGCACCTACCTGCCGGATGAGCAGACAGTCCCGAATTTCGGTCTTGCGCTTTACAAGACCGACTATGGGCTCGACCTTGGCCCCGACCTCAAACCCACCGGCACCCGATCCAACTTCGTTCGGGGGTCCGATGGGAATGTCGCCTGGTTCAGCAACCACGGACGGCTCTACCGACACCTGCAGTAAATAGCCGATCCACCCCGGGGAAGCCGGTGGCGCAATGCGAAATTTGAATCAGTTCACAGTCCTGGCTTTGCTGTGGTTCTCGCCAGCGGGGCATGTTCGAGTTCGCCGTCCAGCTCGCCGCCGACCACCGTGGACCATCCGCCGGCGCAGTTTGTCGAGGGGCCCAGTCGCGAAGACACCGGAACCGGTGCCGCTGCTGGCCAACGCTCGCTGCGGAGAGCTCGCCGTGCCGGTGAAGGACATGAACTCACGCTAGAACCTGAACGGGGCTCGAGGTCAAGGATCCGGGACGTTCCTCAGCCGAGATCGTCGACTGCGCGCCGCGCTTCCTCGACGCGCCGCTCCGCCGCGTCGAGGTCTCGTTCCCCCCGGTGCACCGCCTCCGCCGAAGCCTTCTCCGCGTTCCGCGTGAACTGCCGCTCCTGCTCGGCGTGTTCGAGTTCGGCGCGCAGTTCCTCGATCCGGTGGTCGATCTCCGTCAGCGTCGACCGCGCCTTTTCCAGTTCCGTTCTCGCGTCGGTCAGTTCACCGCGGACCTCCTCGGCCCGGGACGTGACTTCCGCCAGTTCGGCCTCGGCCGCCGCGCGTTCGGCGTCGCGGTCCCGCTCCACCGGCTTCTTCTTCGACTTCTTCCCCGGCTTGTCGGCCGGGGGCGCGGTGGCGGGTTCGGACGTCGAGGTCTTCTTCGCGGTCTTTCCCTGGACGACGGAGAGTCCGGCCGGACCGAAACCGCTGTAGCTCGCCGCCGTCACGACCCGGCCACGCCGCACCTGTTCGGCGGTCTCGGCGTCGGCGAGTGCCGCGTGCAGCGTCTGACCGACATCCCGCAGGGCGTCCTCCCCGACCGTCCGGCCTCGCTCGGCGGCGAGTTCACCGGCCTTGCGCGCCAACGCCCGCACCACCTGCTGCCGCTGCGTGTTCAGCCGCCGAAGGTCCGGGCCGGACAGGTGTCGCTGCGCGTCGCGGAGGGCTTCACCGAGAGTGAGGAGCGCGTCGACCTCGTCGGGGAGCTCGCGGGCGAGCAGATTGACGAGCCAGCCGACGACCGTCGGCTTCCGCAGCTTCCCGATCTCGGTCGCCAGCGCGCGGTCCTTGTTCTCCCGCGCCGCAGTCACCTGCGCGGTGCGCGCCTCGACGAACTCACCGGGGTCGAGGCCGTACAGTTCGTCGGCGACGTCGTCGAGGGTCACGGCCCAATACTTGCACCGTGACCGCTCCGTTCGTGCCGACTCGGGTCAGACCAGTCGTTCGGCCGCGGCCGCGATTCGTTCGTCGCTGGCCGTGAGCGCGATGCGCACGTGGGTGCCGCCGCCGGGACCGTAGAACTCCCCCGGCGCCACGAGAATGCCCCGCTCGGCGAACCACTCGACGGTGTCCCGGCAGGCTTCGCCGCGCGTCGCCCACAGGTACAGCCCGGCTTCGGAGTTGTCGACGGTGAATCCGGCGCCGCGCACCGCTGCGAGAAGGATCTCGCGGCGACGGCGGTACCGCTCACGCTGCTCGTTCTCGTGGTCGTCGTCGCTGAGCGCGGCGGTCATCGCCGACTGGATCGGCAACGGCACCATCATGCCCGCGTGCTTGCGGACCTCGAGAAGTTCGGCCACCAACGCCGGGTCACCGGTGACGAACCCCGCGCGGTAACTCGCGAGGTTGGACGTCTTCGACAACGAGTGCACCGCGAGGAGCCCGGTGAGATCGCCGTCGTTCACCCGCTCGTCGAGGATCGAGAGGGCTTCACCTTCCCAGGTCAACCCCAGGTAGCACTCGTCGGACGCCACGATGGCGCCGCGGCGACGCGCCCAGTCGACCACCTTGCGCAGATGCTCGAGACCGAGCACCTTGCCGGTGGGGTTGGACGGCGAGTTCACGAAGATCAGCGACGCACCCTCCGGACCGAGCCGGTTGAGACCGTCGGCCCGGATCACCCGCGCACCCGCGAGGAGCGCACCGACCTCATAGGTCGGGTACGCCAGCTCCGGGATGACCACCAGGTCGTCGGCGCCGAGCCCGAGAAGGCGTGGCAGCCAGGCGATGAGCTCCTTCGTGCCGATCGCGGGCAGCACCGCAGCCGGATCGATGCCGGTGATTCCGTAGCGGCGGCGCAGCGCCTCCACCGCGGCGTTACGCAGCTCCTCGGTGCCGTGCGTCGTCGGATATCCCGGAACCGCGGCGACCGAGGTCAGCGCGTCCTGGATGATCGGGGCGACCGCATCGACGGGGGTCCCCACCGACAGGTTGACGATGCCACCCGGGTGGGCGAAGGCTTTCGCCTTCGCCGACTCGAGCGAGTCCCACGGAAAGTCGGGAAGTGCTGTGGCTACCGGGATACGAGGCACACCTAGTCCTCGCCCATGGGGGGCAGAGCCTTGACGAACGGCGGGTCGTAGTCGACCTTGCCCAGCTTCGCCGCGCCGCCGGGAGAACCGAGGTCGTCGAAGAAGTCGACGTTCGCGGCGATGTAGCCGTTCCACTGGTCCGGGACGTCGTCTTCGTAGAAGATGGCTTCGACGGGGCAGACGGGTTCACAGGCGCCGCAGTCCACGCATTCGTCCGGATGGATGTAGAGCATCCGCCCGCCCTCGTAGATGCAGTCGACAGGGCATTCCTCGATACACGCCTTGTCCAACACATCCACGCACGGTTCAGCAATCGTGTAGGGCACTGCCGCTCTCCCTGCCTTTCTGACACGAGTAGGCACGAGGTACGGGCTGCTTGTACCCCGCGGAAGAAACTATTATCGCCTGCCCGGCGGACCTCTCTGCGGTGAGGGTTACCTGACCCGGCGTACCGCCGCGGGCAGCGGCGCGTGGGACGCGATCCACTGCTCGCCCTGTTTCGCCGCTCTCACCAGCGCGCCCCGTTCGCCGAGATACCCGGCCACCACACCGACCACCGGGATGTTGCCCAGCAGCGAGTAGGTCGAGCCCGGCCCGGGACGCTTGTCGAGTTCGTCACTGAGCGCGCGCACCGTGCGGGCAGTGCGCCACAGCGCGCCGATCAGCCCGAACGGGCGCCACACGGACGCGCCGTCCGCCGAATCGGATCTCGTCGTGTCGGCGAGCACCGCGTCCGTCTCACGCCGGCAGAGCACGGACGCCAGCAGGTCCACCTGGTCGGACCGATTCGTCACGCCGTGCTCCCGGGCGACGGCGACGAGAACGACCGCCTGATTCGCGAACCCGAGCACGTCCTGGATCGGGAGCCGATTGAGAAGCACCCCGAACATGCCCGGGAATGCGACCGCGATCGTGTTCAGCGCGCCGATCCGCGTCACCCACCACCGTGCCCGCTCGTCGTCGCTCGCCTTCTCCCACGACGCCGTCCCCGGGAACTGCACGGTGTCGAGAACCCAGGCGATCCCGTCGAGCAGCGCCTCCGCGGCGCCCCGGTCCTCCGCTGTCGGGGTGAACGTCCGGCTCTTGATACCGAACGGATCCGTGAGGGCCAGATCGAGCACGGGGTTGATGCCCCGGGCAGCGCGATCCAGGATGCCGACGACCGTGTCGTCGCCCAGCCGATCCGTCTCGCTCATGCCGCCGGTGTCCTTCCCTCGCGTCGGGCGTGTGTGGTGGTGCGTTCGCGTGCCGGGCGGCCGATTCCCTCGGCGATGGCCCGCAGTTCCTCGACGGTCTTCTCGGATCCGTGCTCCGAACCCGCCATCCGGGAGATGGTCTCCTCCATCAACGTGCCACCGAGGTCGTTGGCGCCGCCCTGCAACATCACCTGGGTACCCGTGACCCCCAGCTTGACCCAGCTGGTCTGGATGTTCGGGATCCGCCCGTGCAGCATGATCCGGGCCAGGGCGTGGACGGCCCGGTTGTCACGGTTGGTCGGGCCCGGACGGGACGCGCCCGCCAGATACAGCGGCGCACTCTGATGCACGAACGGCAGCGGGACGAACTCGGTGAATCCGCCTGTCCGGTCCTGGATTCCGCGCAGCACCCGCAGATGTCCGACCCAGTGCTTCGGGTTGTCGACGTGCCCGTACATCATCGTCGAACTCGACCGCAGACCCAGCTCGTGCGCCGTGGTCACCACCTCGATCCAGGTGGCGGTGGGCAGCTTCCCCTTGGTCAGCACCCAGCGCACCTCGTCGTCGAGGATTTCCGCGGCCGTGCCCGGAATGGTGTCCAGACCCGCCTCGCGCAGTTCCGTCAACCAGTCCCGGATGCTCTGCCCACCGCGGGAGGCGCCGTTGACGATCTCCATCGGGGAGAACGCGTGCACGTGCATCGACGGCACCCGCGCCTTCACCGCGCGCACCAGATCGGCGTACCCGGTGACCGGGAGCTCCGGGTCGATGCCACCCTGCATGCAGACCTCCGTCGCGCCCGCGACGTGCGCCTCCCAGGCCCGGTCCGCGACCTCGTCGGTGGACAGGGTGAACGCGTCCGCGTCGCCCTTGCGCTGCGCGAACGCGCAGAAGCGGCAGCCGGTGTAGCAGATGTTGGTGAAGTTGATGTTCCGGTTCACCACATAGGTCACCTCGTCGCCGACGGCGTCCTTGCGGAGCGCATCCGCCAACGCCACCATCGCCTCGAGCCCCGGACCCTCCGCCGTCGCCAACGCCAAGTACTCGTCATCCGACAGCCCCGCCGGATCGCGTTCGGCGCTGCGCAGCGCCGCGACGACGTCCGTGTCCACCCGCACCGGGCCGCTCAACTCCAACACCTGCTCGCGGACGGTCTCCCAGTCCCCGAACGCGCTGCCGAGGTCGCTGCGCGTCTCGGTGTTGCGGCCGTCGGTGTCTATCTCGGTGTTCAGATCCACCCGGCCCGTCGACTCCCAGGACTCGTCCGGCTCCTGCCACGGCAACCCGACCGGCTTCGTGTCGAGCTTGGCCAGCCCGGTGTGCGGGTCCGCGAGGGCCTGCACGTGCCCGGTGATCCGCGGGTCGATCCAGGGCGAGCCGGCCAGCACGAACTGCGGCTGCGCCGCCGTGCGCTCGGTGAGCTCGAACCCGGCCTCCGCCGTGATCTCGGCCAGGGTGTCCAGGTTCGGCCACGGCCGCTCCGGGTTCACGTGGTCCGGGGTCAGCGGAGACACACCACCCCAGTCGTCGACACCCGCACCCAGCAACGCCAGGCACTCGGTGTTCGACACCAGGTTGGGCGGCGACTGGATGCGCATCCCCGGGCCGAGCAGCAACCGGGACACAGCGATGGTCGCGAGGAACTCCTCGAGACCCGCGTCCGGGGCATCGCGCATCGCGGTGTCGGGCTTGGCGAGAAAGTTCTGGACGATCACTTCCTGAACGTGCCCGAACGCCTTGTGCGACTTGCGGATCGCCATGATCGACTCCGCCCGTTCCCGCACGGTCTCGCCGATACCCACCAGAATGCCCGTCGTGAACGGCACACTCAACCGTCCGGCGTCGGTGAGCGTGCGCAACCGCACCGCCGGATCCTTGTCGGGGCTGCCGTAGTGGCACTCGCCCTTGTCGGTGAACAACCGGGTGGACGTCGTCTCGAGCATCATGCCCATCGAGGGAGCCACCGGCTTGAGGCGGGAGATCTCCTCCCAGCTCATCACACCCGGGTTCAGGTGCGGCAGCAGCCCGGTCTCCTCGAGCACCCGGATCGACATCGCACGCAGGTAGTCCAGCGTCGAATCGTAGCCCCGCTCGTCCAGCCACTGCTTGGCCTCCGGCCACCGATCCTCGGGGCGGTCACCGAGGGTGAAGAGGGCTTCCTTGCAGCCCAATTCGGCGCCCTGCCGGGCGATCTCCAGCACCTCGTCCGGTTCCAGATACGCGCCGCGCCCCTCGGCCCGCAACTTGCCGGGCACGGTGACGAACGTGCAGTAGTGGCACTTGTCCCGGCACAACCGCGTCAGCGGAATGAACACCTTACGCGAGTACGTGACAGCCTTGGGTCTGCCCGCCGCCAGCAACCCGGCATCCCGGACCTTCGCCGCCGACGAACACAGATCGGCCAAGTCGTCGCCGCGGGCCTGCAGCAGGGTCGTCGCCTCGTCCACGTTCAGAGTGGCGCCGTCGCGGGCACGTCGCAGCACCCGCCGCATGGCGGAGGCGGAGGGGGCCACTTCCTGCGCAGAGGCGCCGGACGGAGCTGGTGCCGGAACACCGGGCATGGGAAGCATCGTGGGCCGGCCGGATTCTTCACCTGAATGGGTCACCCAGCGATCATGCGCCATCGACGACGGCTACTGCCACCCAGACTCCCGCGAACCGTGCGGATCGCTATTCGCGGGGGTAGTCCTCGTCGACCGGAACCGCCCGGCTCTGTTCGGCCACGTCCGCCTCGTTCACCTCCAGTGACGACACTTCTTCGACCTCGTCGGAACTGTCGTCGTCCACGGCGAGTTCCTGCTCGAGCCGGTCTGCCTCGGGAACCTCCGGAGAATCGGCCGCATCGAATGACGTCATGTCTGCGCTCCTTTCACTTCGGGGGGTTCTCCCACGATAGGACGGTTCTCGACAGAATGCCGGGGCACGGCCAAAGTAGGGGCATGAGTGTGCCCACCACCGTCACGATGGCGGACCCGCTGTGGCGGCCCAGCCCCAAGGCCAAGCAACTGTGGGCGATCAACGCCGCCCTGCTCTGGCTTCCGCTGTTCGTCGTGCAAGTCGTCGCTCTCGTCTTCCACTGGTGGCCCGTGTGGGTACACGTCACGGTCCTCACGGTCACCGTCGTGCTCGCGGTCCTCCACGTCGCCGTCGTCCCGCTCTGGCGGTACCGGGTGCACCGCTGGGAGATCAGCGATACCGCGGTCTACACCCGCAGCGGTTGGTTCACCCAGGAACGACGCATCGCGCCCATCTCCCGCATCCAGACCGTCGACACCGAACGCGGACCCATCGACCGCATGCTCGGGCTGGCGACCGTCACCGTCACGACGGCGTCGTCCGCCGGTGCCGTCAAGATCTCCGCCCTCGATCAGGACACCGCCGACCGCACCGTCGCGCGGCTCACCGAGATCGCGGGCACCAATGTCGGTGACGCCACATGAGTGCGGCACCGGAACCGGGAATCGCTCCCCCTATCGCGCACGGCGAGGCTGCGGTCGCCGCCGAGGAGGAACAGCCCTGGTTGCGCCTGGACCGCCGGATGCTGCTCGTCCACCCCGTCAACGAGATCGTCAAACTGCTGCCCGTATTGCTGATTTCGCTGGTGATCGGCACCCAGAGCGGCAACCACGTGTGGAGTCTCGTCGCCATCGTCGTGTTCGTGGTGTTCGGCATCTCGCGCTGGTTCACGACGAGCTACCGCATCGGCCCGGTCCACGTGCAACTGCGGCAGGGCCTGTTCCGCAAACGCCTGCTGTCGGTACCACGCAACCGCATCCGGTCCGTCGACGTGGAGGCGGGGGTCCTGCATCGCCTGCTCGGGCTGTCGATCGTGCGCATCGGCACCGGCCAGCAGGTGGGTTCCAAACCCGACGCGGCGAAGTTCGAACTCAACGCCCTCTCCACCGGGCTGGTTCCCGACCTGCGGGCCGCGCTCCTCACCCGGAAGCCCTCCCCCGACGTCGAGCCGACCGCGATCGCGCGGGAGCCCGCGGTCACCGAGATCGGCCACTGGACACCGGCCTGGGTCCGCTACGCCCCGTTCTCGGTGACGGGCGTGGTGACCATCGCGGCGATCGTCGGTCTCGCGTTCCAGTACGGGATCGGCGCGAAGATCGCCCGCTCGTCGACGGTGGCCGAAGGCATCGAATCCGCTGAGCGCGTCGGGATCGCGATCGCCGTCGTCGTCGGGATCGTCGTCCTCCTGATCGCCGCCAGCGCCCTGGCGTGCATCCGGTACCTCCTGACGTACGGCAACATGGCGCTGACGGACAACGGCCGCACCCTGCACGTCAGCCACGGCCTGCTGAAGACCCGTCAGACCACCCTGGACCGCGCCCGCCTGCGCGGGACGACCCTCAAGGAACCACTCCTCCTCCGACTCGCCGGCGGCGCCCGACTGGATGCCGTCATGACCGGCGTCAGCGCCGAGAGACGGGAGTCGTCACTCCTGCTCCCCCAGGCACCGCGCGCGGAAGCGGAACGGGTGATGGCCACCGTCATCGGCGACCACCGCCAGGCCGCCGCACCGCTCACCCCGCACGGACCGGTCGCCCAGCGGCGGCGCTACACGCGGGCCCTGATTCCCGCCGAGATCGCGCTCGCCGTCGCCCTGGTCTTCGTGATCCTCGATCGGCCCGTGTTCTGGGCCGCGTGGGCCGCGATCGTCGCGCTCGCCGTCGGCGGTGTGCTGCTGGCGTGGGACCGGTACCGCGGCCTCGGCCATGCGGTGCTCCCCGGGTGGCTGATCACCCGCAGCGGCTCCCTCGACCGCGCCCGGGACAGCCTCGAAGCCGACGGGATCATCGGGTGGACCGTCCGGCAGACATTCTTCCAGCGGCGGGCCGGGGTGGCGACCATCATCGCCGCCACACCCGCAGGCACCGGAAAATACCTGGTGATCGATCTGCCTGCCGACCAGGCGTGGTCGCTCGTCGAGTCGGTGACACCCGGCGGAGGTGACGTGTGGGCGCGGCGCTGACCGACATCGCCGGTCTCGACGCGCAGCTGATCGAATGCCGAGCCTGCCCCCGCCTCGTCGAATGGCGGGAGAAGGTCGCACGCGAGAAGCGCGCGTCGTTCCGCGACGAAACCTATTGGGGACGTCCGGTTCCCGGATTCGGTCCACCCGACGCGTCCCTGCTGATCGTCGGTCTCGCCCCCGCCGCCCACGGCGCGAACCGCACCGGGCGCATGTTCACCGGCGACCGCAGCGGCGACTTCCTCTACGCCGCACTCCACGCCGTGGGACTCGCAAGCCAGCCCACCGCCACCCACATCGGCGACGGCCTCGAACTGTTCGGCGTCCGCATCACGTCCCCGGTGCACTGCGCGCCGCCCGCGAACAAGCCCACCCCGGACGAACGCGACAACTGCCGCCACTGGCTCGACGCCGAACTGCGCATCCTGCAACCCCACCTGCGGTCGGTGATCGTGCTCGGCGGATTCGGCTGGCAGTCGCTGCTCCCCGTCCTCGACGACGCCGGCTGGGCCGTCCCCCGGCCGCGACCCAAGTTCGGGCACGGCGCGCACGTCGAACTCCCCGGCGCCGAACGTCCCCTGCACCTGTTCGGCTGCTACCACGTCAGCCAGCAGAACACCTTCACCGGCCGCCTCACGCCCGCCATGCTCGAGTCGGTGCTGTCCGAGGCCGCCCGCGTCGCCGGCTTGATCGGGTGACCACACCTCCGGGGGGCGAACGGTACATCCGACCTGCCTGAAGCGCCGAAGGTGCCGTTCACCCAGCTACCGCCGGTTCGGGAGTTCCTCGATGATGTATTTGGCCATGCTGCCGAGCCGGGGGCGGGCGGGTTGCATGGTGTCGACGCCGAGGGCGGTGAGGGGCGAGGCGGTCACCGAGCCGACGCAGACGGGTGCGACCGGACCTGCGAATGCGTGCAGGAGGGGCTCGACGCGGTCGGTGTCCTTCGCGGTGCTGAGGAGCGACGACACGGCGGGTGCGCTGGTGAAGGTGACGGCGTCGACCTCGGCTCGGATGATCTGGTCGAGCAGTGTGAGCAGCGGCTGCTGGTTCTCGGGTCTGATCCACCGGTACACCGACACGGCCGTCGTCTCGGCCCCGGCGCCGGCGAGGGAGACGCTCAGGTCGGTCATCGGTTCCCATTCGGTGATGGTGCCGTGCAACTGGACCGCGACTCGTAGACCGCGCACACCCTCGGCGACGAGGTGTTGGTGCACCTCTTCGGACGATTCGGTTTCCGGCGACCACTCCTCGCGCAGGCCGACGCCGCGGACGGCGCCCTTCGCCTTGGGACCGCGGGTGATGATCCGCGCCGATTGCAGGGCGGCGAGCAGTGCGTCCTCCTCGTGCCAGGCCCGCGCCGCGTCCAGCCATCCGCGGAATCCGACGGCGGTGCTGACGACGAGTAGGTCCGGCGGCGACGCGATGATGTCGGCGGTGCGGGACCGCAGATCGGTGTCGTCGACGAGCGGCAGCACGTGGATGGCCGGTGTGTGGACGATGGCGGCCCCGTGCCGTTCGAGGAGCGTGATGAACTCGGCGGCCCGGCGTTCGGCGGTGACGGCGATGGTCAGTCCGGAAAGTTCGTCGTTCGACATTCTCCCAGTGTGACGGACGAATCGCACTAAGCTGCCCACATGATCACTGCTGTGCACACATTGGTCTACGCCGACGACGCCGAGGCGGCCCGCGACTTCTTCCGCGACGTGCTCGGCTGGTCACACGTCGACGCCGGCGGCGGTTGGCTGATTTTCCGCACCGGACCGTCCGAGATGGGTGTGCACCCCACCTCGGACGATCGGGGCGGTGAGCCGTGGTCGACGCGGCCGCACCATGAGATCTCCCTGATGTGCGACGACATCGAGTCGACCGTCGCGGAACTCGAGGCCAAGGGTGCCGAGTTCACCCGCGGAATCCGCGACGACGGGTACGGCCTCACCACGTCCGTGAAGATTCCCGGTGCGGGCGAGATGATGCTGTACCAGCCTCGGCACCCGGTGGCGTTCGAGCGTTAGGCCTTCGCCTGCGCGCTGCTGCGCGCCGCATTGGCCTGTTCGCCCGCCTTCGGGTCGGTCTCCGATTGTTTCTTCCCGACACCGTCGGCGATCCGATCGCCGAGGGTCTTGTCGACGTTGCGCCAGTACTCGAACGCCTTCGCCAGAACCGGTTCGCTGACGCCGTTCAGCAGATGGCCGACGATGTTGTCCACCAAGCGGTCCCGGGCGGCGTCGTCGAGCACTTCACGGACCATCGTCCCGGCCTGCCCCCAGTCGTCGTCCTCCCTGTGGAGCGCGTACGGCGAGCGGACCATGTCGCCGGCGCTGTACCAGGTGGCGGTCTCCCCCACCTGCGACGGGTCGGCGTGCGGGCCGCCCTTGGAATTCGGCACGTAGACCGGATCCCCGGGGTTGTGGTGCCGCATGTTGCCGTCCTTCGAGTACGAGCGGACGGGCACGTGCGGCCTGTTGACGGGCAGCTCCTTGTAGTTGGCGCCGATACGGTAGCGGTGGGCGTCCGGGTAGGAGAACAGTCGGCCGATCAGCATCTTGTCCGGGCTCGGGCCGATGCCGGGGACCAGGTTGCTGGGCTCGAACGCGGCCTGTTCGATCTCACAGTGGTAGTCCGTGGGGTTGCGGTCGAGCGTCATCCGGCCGACGGGGATCAGCGGGTAGTCGCTGTGCGGCCACACCTTGGTGAGGTCGAACGGGTTGAACCGGTAGTCGTCGGCATCCGCGAACGGCATGATCTGCATGTTCAAGGTCCAGCTCGGGTACTCGCCACCTTCGATGTGCTCCCACAGGTCTCGCGTGTGGTAATCGGTGTCCATGGACGCCATCTGGTCGCCCTCGTGCTGCGTGAAGAACTCGATGCCCTGGTCGGTCTTGAAGTGGTACTTCACCCAGAACTTGTCGCCGGCGGCGTTCACCCACATGTACGTGTGGCTGGAGTACCCGTTCATGTGCCGCCAGGTGCGCGGGATGCCGCGGTCGCCCATGAGCCACGTGACCTGGTGCGCCGACTCCGGGGACAACGTCCAGAAGTCCCACTGCATGTCGTGGTCGCGGAGGTTGTTGTCGGCACGTCGCTTCTGCGAGCGGATGAAGTCCTGGAACTTCATCGGGTCGCGCACGAAGAAAACAGGTGTGTTGTTCCCGACCATGTCGTAGTTGCCCTGGTCGGTGTAGAACTTCACGGCGAATCCACGTGGGTCGCGCCACGTGTCCGGGCTGCCGCGCTCGCCGGCCACGGACGAGAACCTGATCAGCAGGTCCGTCTTCTTGCCGGGTTGGAATAGATCGGCTTTCGTGTAGGCGGAGACATCTTCGGTAACTTCGAACCGTCCGAACGCCCCGCCTCCCTTGGCGTGCGGTTGGCGCTCCGCAACGCGTTCGCGGTTGAACTGGGCCATCTTCTCGATCAGATAGTGATCCTGGAGCAGGATCGGCCCGTCCGTCCCGATCGTGAGCGAGTGCTCGTCACTCGGTACCGGGATGCCGGCGTCGTCGGTCGTGAAGTTCTGATCTGTCATCGCGGTGCTCCTTCAGCAGACTGCTGGTCGCTACCGCGTACCCTCGCCCACCGTCGGTGAAACAGATCCGAACGCCGCCTTCGCGCTGACTTTCCACAGGTAGACCGCCGCCGGGACCAGTGAACCGATCAGGAGCAGGAGCGTCCAGACGGACGCGAGCATGAGCACGTCGCCGCCCGGACCGCCGAACATGCAGAGCAGGAAACCGAACCCCCACCCCGTGAGCGGCAGCACGCCCGTGCCCACCCGGCCGGTCGTCGACTTGGCTGCGATCACCAGCGCCAGGTTGGCGACCGCGGCGGCGAGGATGCTGATCGGGAACGGCGTGGCGCCGAGGTAGGTGGGCAGGAAGAGCACCGAGAGGACGGCGCACAGAAAACCGTCGAACACCAGCAGCGCGAGGGTGACCCTCCCCAGAACATCGAGGTGCCCGGGTTTCGCTGCGGTGCCGACGGTCATGTGTCAATAGTGGATCAGGCGACGGGCGGGTAGCCCAGCAGGGTCAGCAAATGGCTCTGCATGTCGGCGAATCCGTACAGCACGCTGTAGTACAGGTCGTGCTGGGCCGGCCACGACGGCCGGAGCGTATCGACGAACGCGACGATGGCGTTCTGAACATCCCAGTTGTACATCTATCGCCTCTCCTGACGGGTGTCACACGGACTCGACCGGGGCCGCTGCGTGACGTGGGCCACAGTGTAATACGTAAGGCTCGTCACAGATACCTGCGGTCAGTGACCGATGCCACCGAAGAGGTCCCGTTCCCTGCCGTCGGCGTCCCGCTCCCCGGCGGCGCCGCGGACCAGCACGAAGTGTTCCTCCGCCAGAATCGGCTGTGCGATGTCGTTGGAGAGCGCGTACTCGGTGCCGCTCGGCGCCACCGTCACCTGGGTGGCGTGCGCCGACAACGCTTCCCTCTTCGCGTCGAGCACGCCCCGCACGTCGATCACCGTCGTCACGTCCGCGTCCGGGACGCTCGGCAATTCGCCGGGCTCCGGCAACCGCCAGCCGTCGGGGATGTCTCCGATACGGCAGATTCCCGACTCGAGCGCGCTCGCCTCGGTCACCGTCCAGTACAGCTTTGCGACCTCCCACGGTTCGCCGCAGTCCGGGTACTGCGCCGAACCCGCCGCCTCGACGGCCGCGGTGGTGACCGTGTGCACCTGGATGTGGTCGGGGTGCCCGTACCCGCCGTCCGGGTCGTAGGTGACCACGACGTGCGGCCGCAGTTCCCGGATGACGGCCACCATCGCGGCGGTCACGGAGTCGCGGTCGGCGTTGACGAAGGCGCGCGGGTTGGCTGCCGACGCCGTGCCCGCCATGCCGGAATCACGGAAGTGCCCCGCCCCCGACAGGAACCGCGGCCTTCCCGCACCGAGACACGACAGCGCGGACGTCAGTTCGCCGATCCGGAAACCGCCGAGCTGATCGGCGGCGTCGGCGACCAGCTGCGCCCACTCGTCGCCGATCACCTCGCCTTCCTCGCCGAGCGTGCACGTCAGGACGTGAACGTCGGCGCCCTCGGCGGCGTAGCGGGCGATGGTGCCGCCGGTGGTGAGGGTCTCGTCGTCGGGATGGGCATGAACCAGCAGAAGTCGCCGCTCACTCATTCCTTGATCCTGCTCCAGTCCGCTGCGTCACTGAATATTCCGACCGGCACGGCCCCCGACAGCGACACCCCGTCGACGCCGGGTCCCGCCGCGACGAGTGTGCGGTCCTGCATGATCGGTAGCACCGCGGCCAGATCCCACAGTTTGCGGTCGGCGTCGGCGAGAGCTTGCGGCACATCACCGACCCCCCGCAGCGCGGCGTCGATGGACGGCTGAAGGGTGGGGTCGCAGACTCCCGACAGATTCGACGGGGCCTCGGCGTCCGCAACCGAATCACGTTCGGGGTCGGCGGTTTCGGTGTTCGGCTGCGTTGCCGCGACCACTGCGGGCGGGCAACTGTGACGGGAGGCCAGCGCCGTCGCCGGGTCGGATCCGGCGCGCGACCAACCCACGACCGCCCCGATCTCACCCTTGCTCAGCGACTCCCCGTACAACTCCTCAGCGGGCAGCGACGTCACGGTGGCGTCGACACCGGCGCCGCGCAACTGGTCGGCGGCCGTGTTGGCGACTGCACTGGCGGTGTCGTCACCCTCGGGTGTCCCGATGGCGAGCGTCAGCGGGACGCCGTCGCGGACGAGCCGGGTCGACGGCGCCACGCCTGTGGGAACGACGGTGCCCGTGGAAGTTTCGGCGACGTATCCGTACTCGGCCAGCTGCGCGAGCACCTGTTCGCGGCCCGGCCGTGCGGGTGCGGTCGCGGTGTAACCGGGATCGGAGGGGGCGTAGACCTGCGAGCGCGCCGGGACCGCCGCCGCCTCACTGCCGGCCCCGACGACGGCGAGCAGGTCGGTGTCCAGCAGCTCCAGAAGACTCTTCCGCACCCGGACGTCCGCGAGTTCGGGAACCCGGCCGTTCAGCGTGAGGTCGAGTCCGCGCGGTTGGAAAGACGAACCCGTCCGCACCGTCGGGATCGCCGCCAGCTGGGCGGAAGTGGCTGTGCCCCCGTGAATCTGGACGAT
The DNA here is from genome assembly GCF_058628105.1 of Rhodococcus sp. G6(2025). Classification (NCBI taxonomy): domain Bacteria; kingdom Bacillati; phylum Actinomycetota; class Actinomycetes; order Mycobacteriales; family Nocardiaceae; genus Rhodococcus; species Rhodococcus sp. G6(2025). The sequence continues at coordinate 2,524,690 of NZ_CP179750.1, read as the reverse complement.
ATGCGTGTCGTTGTTGCGCATCGAGTCGGCGAGCTGCGACGGGGTGCCGTCGCGGCGCATCAGGATCTGGTCGGGCGTCGCCGGTTTGTCCCAGAACCGGTCGTTGCGTTCGAGCAGGATCTCGTCGCGTCCGCGGTCGATCGACTTGATGTGGAAGTGCCCGCCCGACACCGGGATGTTCTCGGACAGTCCGGTCGCGAAGCCGCCGGGGGAATCCTTGATGAGATGCGACGGCAGCAGGTCGGTGAAGAGTTCACGCCACGCCGGGTAGGCGGCCTTCATGACGACGCTGACCGTCTTGCCGCCACCGGACGACCTGACGTCCTCGATCAGCTCGTAGCCTGCGGGGTCGACCACGCCGGGGGCACTGATCATCTGCTGCCACAGGTAGCGGAAGTCCTCGGCGGCGATGGGCGCGCCGTCGGACCACTGCGCCTCGTTCCGCAGCTGGTACGTGACGGTGAACGGTTCCTGCGACGTGACGTCCGCGGAGATCACCAGCGAGGAGTCGGGAATCCAGGTGCTGCCGCCTGGGCGGGCAGTATCGGGCACCGGCCGGAACGGGCTCGGCAGCACGAGGGCGCTGACCGCGGAATTCGCCGGCGACTGGTCCGACAGGAGGTGCGGGTTGAATCCGCTGCCCACGTCGTCGATGGCGACGACGACGGGCTGCTTCTCGGTCGGCGACACCGTCGGCTTGGGGCTGTCGGTGCTCTCGACCGGCGGGGGCGGATCGGCGGTGCACGACGTGAGCATCGCCGTCGACACTGCCAGCAGGAGCGCGGTCACCGCCGCACCGTTCCCGCGCCTTCGGCCCCGTACTCCTCGAACTCTCGCGAGTCGACCCCCAGCAACCACCGCGCCGCCTTTCCTCAGAGATACCGGAAGGCTCCGGAAACCCACGAGCGAATGTACCTTCGGCCGGCGATCGACCGAAGGTACATTCGCCCGGTTGTGTATGACGTGGTCGGACGTGCCGACTACAGAGCAGCCTTGTCGCGGGCCTTGGAGCGTGAACGCTCACGGGCACGGTCGGTGGCCGACAGGTGCACCTTGCGCACGCGCACGACCTCCGGGGTGACCTCCACGCACTCGTCGCCGGCGCAGAACTCCATCGCGCCTTCGAGCTCGAGCTTGATGGGCTTGGCGAGGGTCTCCATCACGTCGGCGGAGGACTGACGCATGTTGGTCAGCTTCTTCTCGCGGGTGACGTTGATGTCGAGGTCCTCCTGGCGCGGGTTGATGCCCACGACCATGCCCTCGTAGGTGTCGGCGCCGGGTTCGACGAAGAACGTTCCGCGATCGGCGAGCTGGATCATCGCGAACGGGGTGACCGAACCGGTGCGGTCCGAGACGAGCGAGCCGGTGTGGCGGGCGCGGATCTCGCCGGCCCACGGCGCGTAGCCGTGGAACACGGCGTTCGCGATGCCGGTGCCGCGGGTCTCGGTGAGGAAGTCGGTGCGGAAACCGATCAGGCCGCGCGACGGGACGATGAACTCCATCCGGACCCAGCCCGCGCCGTGGTTGGCCATCTGCACCATCTTGCCCTTGCGGTTGGCGAGGAGCTGGGTGATGGCGCCGAGGTACTCCTCGGGACTGTCGATGGTGAGCTCTTCGAAGGGCTCGTGCACCTTGCCGTCGACCTGACGGGTGACCACCTGCGGCTTGCCGACGGTCAGCTCGAAGCCCTCGCGGCGCATCTGCTCGACCAGGATGGCGAGCGCGAGCTCACCACGGCCCTGAACCTCCCAGGCGTCGGGGCGACCGATGTCGAGGACCTTGAGCGAGACGTTGCCGACGAGTTCCTGGTCGAGACGCGACTTCACCATGCGGGCGGTCAGCTTGTGTCCGCTGACCCGGCCGACGAGCGGTGAGGTGTTGGTGCCGATGGTCACCGAGATGGCGGGCTGGTCGACGGTGATCCGCGGCAGCGGGACCGGGTTCTCCAGGTCGGCGAGGGTGTCGCCGATCATGATGTCGGGGAAACCGGCGACGGCGACGATGTCACCGGCGACGGCCTTCTCGGCGGGCTGACGCTCGACGCCCTTGGTGGCGAGCAGTTCGGTGATCTTGGCCTTGGTGACGACGGGCTCGCCGTCCACCTCGCGACACCAGGAGACGGTCTGGCCCTTGGTCAGCTCGCCGTTGTGGATACGGACCAGGGCGAGGCGGCCGAGGAACGCGGAGGCGTCGAGGTTGGTGACGTGGGCCTGCAGCGGCGCGTCGACGTTGCCCTTGGGTGCGGGCACGTAGTTGAGGAGCACCTCGAACAGGGCGTCGAGGTTCTCGGCGTCCGGTGCGTGACCGTTCTCGGGCTGAACCTTGGACGCCTTGCCCTCGCGGCCCGAGGCGTACAGAACGGGAAGGTCGAGGGCGAGCTCGGCGGCTTCCGCGGCCTCGTCGTCGAGGTCGGACGCCAGGTCGAGCAGCAGGTCGTGGCTCTCGGAGACGACCTCTTCGATGCGGGCGTCGGGACGGTCGGTCTTGTTGACCACGAGGATGACGGGCAGCGACGCGGCGAGCGCCTTGCGCAGCACGAAGCGGGTCTGGGGCAGCGGGCCCTCGGATGCGTCGACGAGCAGGACGACACCGTCGACCATGGACAGGCCGCGCTCGACCTCGCCACCGAAGTCGGCGTGACCGGGGGTGTCGATGACGTTGATGACCGTGACACTGCCGTCGGCGTGATGCTTGTGGACGGCGGTGTTCTTCGCGAGGATGGTGATGCCCTTCTCGCGTTCGAGGTCGCCGGAGTCCATGACGCGATCGACCAGTTCGGCGCGCTCCTCGAATGCCCCCGACTGACGCAACATGGCGTCGACGAGAGTGGTCTTGCCGTGGTCGACGTGTGCGACGATGGCAACGTTACGGAAGCTGGTGATGGTCACGCGGTGGCTCTCCTGGCTGAGTTGATTCGGCCACGCGAAAGTTCCCTCGCACGGCTTTCTGGCGGCCGCCTTGTCATCTCGATTCAGAATCCTCGTCGAGGCGATGGTAAATCGCCCAGTGCAGGCATCGCGGCCACGTGAATACTACCCGCCCGAGCGGCTACTTCGCGCATCGCCGGCTGCCCGAGCCCTGCCCGACCAGCGTAAAGTGATCTGCGCCACGTCGAATTCGGCCCGAATCGCGCGTGAGTCGGGGCCGAAAGCTGAGGGGACGCTAACCTGGGTGGAGCCGGCGATACCGGTGTTCCCCGTAGTAGGAAGGCCGAGCCGAGTATGGGCAAGGTGAAGGCCAGCAAGGTCTCGGGTCTCAAGCCGAAGAAGAAGTGCTGCCGCAGCAAGACGCGCTGCATCAAGTGCCCGGTGGTCATCATGCGCATGAAGAAGCTCGAGAACGAGGGCGCGTCCAAGAAGGAACTGAAGAAGGGGCTCAAGAAGGCCCGCGCGGCCTGAGGTCAGCCCCACCCGTTCAGGTGCAGCCGCAGGTCCGGCACCCACCCGCGGTCGTTGCCGACGAGGTCGATCTCCCCCAGTTCCCGTCCGTCCACCCACCGCAGGTCCGCGTGGTCGAGCGCGACGGGTGTTCCCGACACCAGTTCCACCCGGTACGCGCGAAGCACCCGGCCGTCGGGCAGCGGCACGTCGTCGCCGATCCGGTCGCCGCCCGACACCTCGATCCCGAGTTCTTCCCGCAGTTCGCGGCGCAGCGCGTCCTCGGCGGTCTCCCCCGCCTCCGCCTTGCCGCCGGGCAGCTCCCACAGTCCCGCGAGTTCCGGTGGCCGCGTCCGCTGCGCGAGCAACAGCCGGCCGTCGACGATGATCGCGGCCGCCACCACCTCGCCGGCGTGGTCGACAGGCCTTGCACGTTCCACTGGCACCGCACCATCATGGGGTATGGCCGAGTTGCTGTCAGACGGAGAGATCGACACCGCGCTCGCAGAACTGCCCGGGTGGCGGCGGGCGGGTGATTCCCTCGTCCGCACCGTCGAGTCGCCGAGTTTCCCCGAAGCCGTCGAGCTGGTCCGGAAGGTCGCGGAGGCGGCGGAGGCCGCGAACCACCATCCGGACATCGACATCAGGTGGCGCAAGGTCACCTACACGCTGTCGACGCATTCCGCGGGCGGGCTCACGCAGCTGGATCTGGATCTTGCTGCGCAGATCGACTCACTGGCGGGCTGACCGGGGCGGCGGCCACGGCACGCTTCGGGCGGCGCCCGGCGTAGGCCACCCAGGCGTAGACACCGAACGCGCCGACCACGTCGACCGTGCCCAGCCACGCGAGTACCGCGGGCCGGGAGATCAGCCAGATCGAGTCCTGGAAGAAGCTGAGCACCCACGGCACGCCGATGAGGGTGGTGACGAGCCAGTATCCGGCGAGGATCCGGGTTCCCAGCATCGATCCGTAGGGGCCGTGCAGCAGCCAGATCAGCATCGGAATGACCCACACCCAGTGGTGTGACCACGAGATCGGTGAGACGAGCAGCCCCAGGAGCTCGACGATGACGAGGGTGCCGAGCCGATCGTCCCGGGCGATCGCCCGCCAGGCCAGGACGGCGAGGACCACCGTGACCGCCACGGCCAGCAGCCAGAGGGCGCCCGTCTCGACGTCGTACCCGAGCAGCCGCGACAACGCGCCGCGCAGGGACTGATTCCACACCGAGCCGACCGGCCCGATGCGGTCGGCGTCGCCGAGCAGGTGGGTGAAGTACTCCCGCGCCTCCGAGCCGATCAGGAGATAGCTGACTCCGACGGTCGCGGCGAACGCGACACCCGAGAAGACCGCGGCCTTCCATCGGCGCTGCATCAGGAAGTAGAGGCCGGTGATCGCGGGGGTCAGCTTGATCCCGGCGGCGAAACCGACGAGCGCACCGGACAGCCACCACCGGGAGCTGCGGACCGCGGTCATCACGAGCAGCGCGAGGAACACGTTGATCTGGCCGTAGTCCAGCGTGGTGCGCACCGGTTCCACCCACACCCCCACCGTGGTCCACAGCACCGCGACCGCCCGCCAGTGCGGGCTGCGCGCGGCGTCACCGAGCACGAGCCCGAGGCTCATGCGCGCCAGCGCGTACAGGGCGAGGATGGTGAGCAGTTGCCAGCCGACCCCGACCAGCGGGAACGGCAGGTAGTGCAGGGGAAAGAAGACCAGCGCGGCGAACGGCGGGTAGGTGAACGGCAGCGGAAAGTCCGGTGTCACTTCCGAATAGGTGAAGTCGTAGAGACTGCCACCGCGGAGCGCCTCGGAACCGTCGACGTAGACGTGCAGGTCGACGAGGTTCATCCCGTTGGGACTCAACAGCGTCCACGCCATTCGCCCGAGCACCGACAGCACGAGAAGTACAGGCGCGCACCGTAACAGGCCGTGCAGGGCGGACGCTCCCCGGGACGACGTGGGAGAACGCTCGGATGACGGGTCGTCGGAGGCTGCTCCGTCGTCGGACGCTGCATGGTCGGACACAGTGTGGTGCTCTCCCCGTGAGGTGTGTAGATGTCTCAGCCGATCCCGAAACGGTCCCGCACAGCGTAGACGGCGCCCGCCGCGGACCCCGAGGTGTCCGTAGCCGCGCGTAACAGTTGCATCACCAATCACACGAACCACACGTGCCACAAGCTATGGTCACCGGAAGATCACCGTCGGGGTCTGTATGCCATACACTCCCACCGGGATGCCGCAGCTATCGGTGAACGAACTCGTGAGCTGTACAACCCGGGGGCGCTGTACATAGAGTGACCCCCCGAGCCGTCAGACGTGGATTGAGTTGTCGTCCACGCTGTTATGACTAAGGATGGGGAGACTGTGCTTCGAACCCGAGGTATGCGCAGAGCAGTAACTGCTCTCGCTGTTGCCGCAGCAGCCGCAATGGCAGTGCCGGCCCAGGCGAATGCGCAGCCGACGCCGCCGCCCGTGCCCGAAGGCATCCCCGTGGAGATGCTCGCATCGTTCGCACCCGCGATCATCGGCGCAGCCGCTGGTACCGAAGACATCGCCGCAGGACCTCAGGACGCGATCCTGGACCAGGCCCGCATCCTCCTCGAGTCCCCCGGCATCCCGCCGGAGCTCAAGTCCACTCTCGAGCGCGTCATCACGTTCCTCGACGGCAGCGGCGGCGGCGGCCCCGAGATCCCGCAGGAGAACGCACCCGTCATCGCGCAGTTCCTCTACCCGACGATCGGCAAGGGCTGCATCGGAGAGGGCGCCGACTCCGTGGGCACCGCACTCGCGGTCCCCGGTCCGGCCCAGCTGCCCCCGCCCGGACCCAAGGCAGGTCAGGCCGGTTTCGTGTTCACCGCCCTCGGAACCAGTTCCGTTGCCGCCGAACAGCCCGAGCCGCTGACCGTGACGTGGATCAACCTGGACAACCAGCGCCGCGCCACCCAGAACCTCACCAACGAGGCCAAGATCAACCCCGACGGACCGGCAACCCTGTCGGCGATCGCGGACACCGGCCCCGGCCGCGTCCTCGCGGTCGTGTCGGGTGGACTGACCACGCAGAAAGAGGGCGCCGCGCCGATCACGTGCAGCTTCCTCCCCACCGTCGGCATGTTCCAGGTCGCGTAACTCCTCACAGCTGACGAGTGAAGGGCCCTCCGGAAAATTCGGAAGGGCCCTTCACTCACGTCTGCACCGGTTCACTGTTTGCCGACGGCACCACCGTGGTAGACCGAGGAATGCCCTCGACGCATCACACACCCGACCACTCACTGCGATCGCGACACGCCCGGCGTTCGATACTGTCGATCCGTTCGGAGGGGTCGATTCTCTCGATCGGCTCCGCCTACTCCATCCTGTCCATCGGGAGTGTCGGCTCAGTGCTCTCGATCGGGTCGGTCGGGTCGGCCGGCTCGGCACTGAGCACCGCCTCGTTCGCCAGCCTCGGGTCTGCGCTGTCGGGGCTGTCGCGGTGGTCCCTGATGTCCTGGAGGGGGTGGCACGACTCGCCGCCGGAACACCCTCACCTCACGGTCATCGCCGAGGAACCGGACCTCGCCCGGGACGCGACCGCGCACGTCCAGTCCTGACTCGGTCGGGTCAGGACGTCCGCCCGGTGCGCGGCCAGGAGTTGCCGTCGTACTTCTCGATTTCGCCGTTGAACTTCGTCAGCAGCCGGCGCAGCTCGCCCCGGTCGTGGTCGCTCCACTCGGCGATGATGCGCTCGACGCCTTTTCGGCCCAGCGCCCGGTCGGCGTGAAGCTGTTCGAGTCCCAGCGCGGTGGCCTCGACCTTGCGGGCCATTCCCCCGTCCGGGTCGGGGACGCGTTCGACGAGGCCGCGCTTCAGCAAGGCGCCGATCTGCCGGTTGATCGTCGAGATGTCGAGCCGGAAGGCCTCGGCGAGCTGTTTCAGGCTGAGCGGATGTTCCAGTTCCAGTCGTCCGAGGAGGAGGTAGGCGGAACGGTCGAGTTGGAATCCCGCCCGTTGCGCATGGGCGTGATAGCGCGACAGCAATGTCAATTCGTTCTCGACAGCAGCCGCCACCTCGTCGCGTTCGGACACCGACACCTCCCGTAGTTACCGTCATTCTGCCCGAGGCATTATTGTGCACCATACACAAGATGTGTAGCGTGCACATCCCGATCAGGACCCGTTGACGAACAGCGCGGTGTAGAGGACCGAGGCGACGGTGTACACGAAATTGACGAGCAGCTCCATGGGAGAACCTCCGGGTTCCAGAGTGAAAAGAGTGACAACAGGTAATCGGAGTTGCGCCGAGGAGCGTTTCACGCCGTCCCATCCACCGGAAAATGCCCCACCCACGAACTGAAACGTGTTCTTATTTCCGGAGGCGCTCGCGCTCGGGTGCCGGACGAGAGAAGGGGATGCACACATGCCGTGGAGTCGTGCCGAGCTCGAAGAGGCCTTCGCGCACTACCAGCGAACCGTCAGCCGCTGCGTCGAACTCGGAGACTGGAACGGCTTCGCCGACCTCTTCACGGAGGACGCCGTGTACGTCGAGCACGCCTTCGGACACTTCGACGGACGCGAGGCCATTCGGAAATGGGTCACGCGCACCATGTCGGCCTTCCCCGGTAGCCGGATGACCGCGTTCCCGGCGAACTGGTACGTGCTCGACGAGGACCGCGGATGGGTCATCTGCGAGATCGACAACCCCATGGAGGATCCCGGCGACGGTTCGGAGCACGCCGCAGCGAACATCACGATCCTGCACTACGCCGGCGACAACCTGTGGTCGCGTGAGGAAGACGCGTACAACCCGATGAATTTCCTCGCCGCGGCCAAGAAGTGGTGTCGCGCAGCGGAAGCCGCTGGCACGCTACCCGACGACGCCCGGGAGTGGCTCACGAGGATGGGCGGGCAACCGGCGGCCTAGCGGTCACCACTGGCCGTAGTCGGGCTTGAGGATGTCGTTGAGATCGATACCGATCCCGTCGACGTTGCTCGCGTCGATCTCGTACTGGTGCAGGTGCGCCGACGGGTGGACGTACCCCTCGGGTGTGCCCCAGTCGTGCTGCCAGTACCACGACCCGAGGCCGGCGAGCACCGCCAGATCCAGCGTCGTGGAGTTGGCGTAGATGCCGGTGTTCGCCTTGCCGACCACTGACTCCCACCCGGCGAGGTACGGGGCGATCATGGTGAGGAAATCGGCGGGCGTGGGATTGTCGTCGATGGACGCGTAAATGGGTCGATCCTCGGAACCTCCTGCGGCGAGATGCAATTCGAGCCCACGCTCCGCGTGCCGCTTGCCCGCCTCGAGACCGCCGCGCCAATCGGCCGTCGGACCCTTGCCGAACTGATAGCACGAGACGACCGACAGTCCGGCGTCGAGCAACGCCTGCGCCTCGTCGGCGAGCATCGGCTTGCCTTCCATCCATTCGGCGCCGGGACGGCGGTCGGACACGTAGCGGATGGCGCCGGCATAACCGGCCTCGAGGATGGCGTCCGCCGACGGCACCCCACCGGCGTAGTCGATCAGGATGCCGAGACTGTCCGCCTTCGCGACGGCGACCGAGGACGTGGTGGACGTGAGCGCCGCGATCCCGGCCACGGCGGATCCCGCTGCCGCGTACCGGAACAGGTCTCTCCGAGAAATCTGCACTGTGGCCCCCATATCCGATCGGTCGCGCTCCGGCGTGTCTCCGACATTCACTCTCGCTCAGTCGGTATGTTGTCCGGTTTGCATTCCACCACACTCACACGGGTCCCGCCAGCCACTTGGACTACATCCGTCACATCGGACACTCGCGACCCGCGCCGAACCGGGTGGCGCAACGCGTCAGCGGAAGAACACCGCAGCCTGGTCGGCCAGATCGAGTGCCCCCTGCGGCAGGATTCCGAGCACCACCGTCACCACCACTCCGACGGCGATGGCCGCGGCGGTGAACATGCTGGGCACCACGATCGTCGGGGCGTCGCTCTGCGGCTCCGAGAAGAACATCAGGACGATGACGCGGACGTAGAAGAACGCCGCGATCGCGCTGCTGACGACACCGACGAGGACGAGCGGAACGGCACCGCCCTCGATGGCGGCCTGGAAGACCGCGAACTTGCTGACGAACCCACTCGTCAGCGGGATTCCGGCGAATGCGAGCAGGAACAGTGCGAAGACCCCGCCGACCAGTGGCGAACGCCGACCCAGCCCCGCCCACCGCGACAGGTCCGTCGCCTCGCCCCGGCTGTCCCGCACCAGGGTGACGACGGCGAACGCGCCGAGTGTGCTGAATCCGTATGCCAGGAGGTAGAACATCGTGGACGACAGACCCGCCCGGTTGGCCGCGATCAGACCGGTGAGGATGAACCCGGCGTGCGCGACCGACGAGTACGCGAGCATCCGCTTGACATCGTTCTGCGTGACGGCCATGACCGCACCGACCACCATGGTGAGGATGGCGACGCCCCACATCACGGGCCGCCAGTCCGCGCGCAGGTCGGGCAGAGCCACGTAGAAGATGCGCAGCATCGCGCCGACGGCCGCGACCTTGGTGGCCGCCGCCATGAAGGCGGTGATCGGAGTCGGCGCACCCTGATAGACGTCGGGAATCCACGAGTGGAACGGGACGGCGCCGATCTTGAACAGCAGGCCCACCGACAGGAGCGCGGTACCGATCAGCGCCAGCGTCTTGTCGTCGGCGCCCCGGGCGAGCGCGTCCGCGATCCGCGGCAACTCGACGGTGCCCGCGTAGCCGTACAGCAAGGCCACACCGAACAGGAAGAATGCCGACGAGAACGCCCCGAGCAGAAAGTATTTGAGGGCGGCCTCCTGCGACAGGAGACGGCGACGCCGCGCCAGCCCGCACAGCAGATACAGGGGCAGCGAGAGCACCTCGAGCGCGACGAACATGGTGAGGAGGTCGTTGGACGCCGGGAACAGGAGCATCCCGCCGACCGCGAACAGGGTGAGGGGAAAGACCTCGGTATGCCCCGGGGCGTTCTTGGTGGCCTCCCGTTCGGCGACGCTGCCGGGGACGGCGAACGCCTGCGGGGTGAAGGCGTCGGTTCCGCCTTCCGGCTCGGCTCCGCTCGCGGCTGTGACCTCCGCGGTCGCCACTCGGACCCCACTGTCGACGCTCCGCTCGGCGATCAGCAGGATCGCGGGTATCGAGATCAGCAGGATCGTCCCCTGGAGGAACAGCGTCGGACCGTCGACGGCCACCGCGCCCCCGACTGCGGAGTCGCGGGTCCCGGCGAGCATGACGACGGCCACGAACGCGGCGGTGAGTCCCCCGAGCGCGAGGACGAGATGGCTCGAGTAGCGGCCGCGCCGGGGCAGGAACGCCTCGACGAGCACACCGGCGACGGCCACGCCGAACACGATCAACATGGGTGCCAGCTGACCGTATTCGATGTCCGGCGCGCGCAGCGTCGTGGACTGGGCGAGTACGAGTTCGGAGGTACTCATCGGTGTGTGCCTCCCTCTGGGTCCTGCCCGGCGACGGTGGGTGCAGGATCGTGCTGACCGACAGTGACGAGGACGTGGCCGACCGCGGGGGTGATGACGTCCAGCACGGGCTTGGGGTAGACGCCGAGGACGAGCAGCAGGGCGATCAGCGGTGCCACCACCGCGATCTCACGGCGCACGAGATCGCGGACGGTCTCGTTGCCCTCCTTCAGCGGCCCGGTCATCATCCGCTGATAGAGCCACAGCACGTAGATCGCGGCGAGGACGAGCGCGAAAGTCGCGACCACGGCAGCGATCTGGTAGCGCGAGAACGTGCCGACCAGGACGAGGAACTCGCTGATGAACGGTGCCAGCCCCGGCAGCGACAGCGTTGCGAGGCCCGCCACGAGGAACGTCCCGGCCATCACCGGCGCGACCTTCTGCACGCCGCCGTAGTCGGCGATGAGGCGGGTGCCGCGCCGCGACACCAGGAACCCCGCGATCAGGAACAACGCCGCGGTCGAGATGCCGTGGTTGACCATGTACAGCGTCGAACCGGCCTGTCCCTGGCTCGTCATGGCGAAGATGCCGAGAATGATGAACCCGAAGTGCGAGATCGACGTGTAGGCGATCAGTCGCATCACGTCGGTCTGACCGATGGCCAGTACCGCGCCGTAGATGATTCCGATTACCGCCAGCACCGTGACGAACGGAGCGAAGTATGCGGACGCCTCCGGGAACATCTGCAGGCAGTACCGCAGCATGCCGAACGTCCCGACCTTGTCCACCACGGCCATCATGAGCACCGCACTCGCAGGGGTGGCTTCCACCGCGGCGCCCGGCAGCCACGTGTGAAACGGCCACAACGGCGCCTTGACCGCGAACGCGAACATGAAACCGAGGAACAGTGCCTTCAGCACGCCGGGGTCGGCGTCCAGCCCTTCGGCGACGATCACCCGGAAGTCGAAGGTGCCGCCGCCGAAGACGTCCTGACGCGCCGTCACCACGTACACCCCGATGACCGCGGCGAGCATGATCAGCCCGCCGAACAGGTTGTAGAGCAGGAACTTCACCGCGGCGTACGACCTCCCCACCCCGCCGAATCCTCCGATCAGGAAGTACATCGGGATGAGCATGGCCTCGAAGAAGATGTAGAAGAGCAGGACGTCGAGGGCGGTGAACGACACGATCACCATCGCCTCGACCATCAGCGTCAGCGCCACGTACGTGTGGGCCATCCGCCGCTGCCCGTAGTCGGGCGCGGTGTCACCGTCGTTCCACCCCGCCAGCAACAGCAGCGGCACCAGAACGGTGGTGAGGAGCACCAGGACGAGCGCTATTCCGTCCAGGCCCAGGATGTACCGGGTGCCGAACGCCGGGATCCAGGCGTGGGATTCCACGAACTGGTATTGCTCGCCGGTCGGATCGAACCGGATCGCCAGCACGACCGCCAGGCACAGCACCAAAACGGACACGCCCACGGCGACGGATTTCGCGAGGGCGCGCTTGTGGACGGGCAATGCCAGGACCACACCGGCGCCGACGAGTGGCAGTACCCAGAGGGCGGTCAGCCACGGGAAGCCGCTCACCACAGCCTCACCAGCATCGTGGCGACCAGGAGGGCCGCACCCGCGAACATGAACAGCGCGTACGACCGGACGAACCCGGTCTGCAGGCGCCGCACCCGCATCGACGTTCCGCCGACGAGCGCGGCGAACCCGTTGACGGCACCGTCGACGCCGCTGCCGTCGACGGTCACGAGTGTTCGCGTCAGTTCCTGCCCGGGACGCATCAGCGCCGCCTCGTTGAACGCGTCGCCGTACAGGTCCTTCCGGGCCGCAACAGTGAACGCGGTGACGTCGGCAGGCGCGACCTCGGGGATCGGCTGCCGGGCGTACTGCCGGTAGGCCACCGCGACTCCCGCGAGCACCACCACCAGCGTGAGTGCGGTGATCGCCCACACGGGCAGGGCGGGCTCGCCGTGGTGGGCACCGACCACCGGTTCCAGCCAGTGCTGCAGGGAGGAGCCGACGGCGAGTAGGGCGCCGGCGGCGACCGAGCCCACCGCGAGCAGGATCATCGGCACCGTCATCACCCCTGGCGATTCGTGTGGGTCGGCGACGGGAACATCCCCCTTTCCGTCGCCCGCCCCGGAAGCCCACCGCGGTTGTCCGAAGAAGGTCATCAGCATCACCCTGGTCATGTAGAAGGCGGTGAGTCCCGCGCCGAGCAACGTGACCGTTCCGAGGACGACGCCCTGGACGCCCTCGGCGGCGAACGCCGCTTCGATGATCTTGTCCTTGGAGAAGAAGCCGGAGAACGGCGGAATCCCGATGATGGCCAGGTATCCCAGCCCGAACGTGACGAACGTGATCGGCATGACGGTGCGCAGACCGCCGTAGCGGCGCATGTTCACCTCGTCGTTCATGCCGTGCATCACCGAGCCGGCGCCGAGGAACAGGCCGGCTTTGAAGAAGCCGTGGGTGAGCAGCAGCATGATCGCGAACGCGTACCCGGCCGGTCCCAGACCGGCGGCCAGCACCATGTACCCGATCTGGCTCATCGTGGAGGCCGCCAGCGCCTTCTTGATGTCGTCCTTCGCGCAGCCGATGATCGCGCCGAACAGCAGGGTCACCGCCCCGACGATCACCACGGCGAGCTGGGCATTCGGGGCCAGGTCGAAGATCGCGTTAGACCGGACGATCAGATACACACCCGCCGTGACCATGGTCGCGGCGTGGATGAGCGCCGACACCGGTGTCGGGCCCTCCATCGCGTCACCGAGCCAGGACTGCAACGGGACCTGCGCCGATTTGCCGCAGGCGGCGAGCAGCAGCGCGAGCCCGATCGCGGTGAGCACCCCCTCGCTGGCGGCGTCGGCACGCGTGAACACGTCGGCGAATTCGATCGAGCCGAAAGTCGAGAACATGATCATGATCGCGAGGACCAGGCCCATGTCGCCGACGCGGTTGACCACGAACGCCTTCTTCGCGGCCGCCGCCGCGGACGGCTTGTACTGCCAGAACCCGATGAGCAGGTACGAGGCGAGACCGACGCCCTCCCAGCCGACGTACAGGCCCAGGAAGTTGTCGGCCAGCACCAGCAGCAGCATCGCCGCGAGGAACAGGTTGAGGTAGGCGAAGAATCGCCTGCGCTCCGGATCGTGCGCCATGTAGCCGACCGAGTAGATGTGGATCAGCGAACCCACCCCGGTGATCAGCAGAACGAAGCACATGGACAGCTGGTCGAGTTGGAGACCGAAATCCACCTGGAGTTCGCCGACCGGCACCCAGCTGAACAGGGTCTGGTGCACGACCCGCTCGGCGGCGTCCCTGCCCAGCATGTCGACGAAGAAGACGACGCCGAGCGCGAAGGAGACCAATGCCGTCGCGCAGCCGAGGAGATGGCCCCACGCATCGCTGCGGCGGCCCGCCAGCAGGAGCACGGCGGCGCCGAGTAGGGGCAGAACCGGCAGCAGCCACACGGCCGACGAGAGCGTTCCGCTCATGCCGCACCGCCGATCGGGGCGTCGTCGTCGGGCAAAGTCACCTTCTCGAGGATGTGCGTCATCGGGGACCCGTCAGTTCTTGAGGAGGTTGGCGTCGTCGACGGAAGCCGAACGGCGGGAACGGAATATGGTCATGATGATCGCCAGACCGACCACGACCTCAGCGGCCGCGACGACCATCGTGAAGAACGCGAAGACCTGACCGTCGAGGTTGCCGTGCATCCGGGCGAACGTCACGAACGCCAGATTCGAGGCGTTGAGCATCAGTTCGATGCACATGAACACGATGATCGCGTTGCGCCGGATCAGCACCCCGGCCGCACCGATCGTGAACAGCAACGCCGACAGGTACAGATAGTTCTCGGGGTTCATCGCCGACCCTCCTCGTCTGTCGCACCGGGTTCGGGAGTCGCGACGTCCGCGGTGCCCAGCGCCCGCGCGGGCAGGCTCGGCCGCCGTTCGAGCGATCGGCTGACGGACAGCTCGGAGAATGTGCCGTCGGGCAGCAACGCCGGTATGTCGACCGCGTTGTGCCGCGCGTACACACCCGGACTGGGCAGCGGTGTGACCCGGGCCCCCTCGCGGACGCGGTCCTGGGACAGCTCGCGCTGGTCCTTCCGCCGCTCGAAACGCTCCCGGTGGGCCAGCACCATCGCACCGATGGTCGCGGTGATCAGCAACGCGCCGGTGAGTTCGAAAGCCCACACGTACCGGACGAACACGAGTTCGGCCAGCCCCTCGACGTTGCCTCCCGCGTTGGCCTGATCGAGACCGGTGAACGCGGAGACGGACGCACTGCCGATGCCGCCGATCAGCAGGAGTCCGAATCCCAGCCCCGCCGCGATCGCGGCCACCCGCTGACCGCGGAGGTTCTCGACGAGGGATTCGGAGGAATCGACACCGATGAGCATGAGCACGAACAGGAACAGCATCATGACCGCCCCGGTATACACCACGATCTGTACGACACCGAGGAAGAGCGCGCCCTGGGCGATGTAGAACACGGCCAGGATGATCATGGTCGTCGCGAGGAAGATCGCCGAGTAGACGGCCTTGGTTGCGCTGACCACCCCGAGCGCGCCGATCACCGCCACGGTCGCGAGGACCCAGAACTGCACACCCTCGCCCGTCGAGGTCTGGGTGAAGGGTTCCGCGACCAGTTGGACCGCGGACGGCATCGTGTTCACCACGTCGGCTCTCCTCCCGCGATCACGGCCTGTCCCCCGCCGTGTCCTCGACCTCGGACTCGTCCTGAGCCGCAGCCGCCGCTCCCCCGGTCACCGTGCCGCGGTAATAGTCCTCGGCGGTGGTGCCCGGGGCCATCGGGTGCGGCGACTCGACCATGCCGGGCTCGAGCGGGGCCAGCAGCCGATCCTTCTCGTAGATCAGGCCGGCCCGGTTGTCGTCGGCCATCTCGTACTCGTTGGTCATGGTCAGCGCCCGCGTCGGGCACGCCTCGATGCACAGCCCGCACCCGATACAGCGCAGGTAGTTGATCTGATACACCTGGCCGTACCGCTCGCCGGGCGAGAAGCGTTCCTCGTCCGTGTTGTCGGCGCCCTCCACGTAGATGGCGTCGGCGGGGCACGCCCAGGCACACAGTTCGCACCCGATGCACTTCTCCAACCCGTCCGCGTAACGGTTGAGCTGGTGCCTGCCGTGGTAGCGGGCCGCCGTCGGCACCTTCTCCTCCGGGTAGAACTCGGTGTTCGATTTCTTGAACATCGTCGAGAAGGTCACGCCGAAACCCGCTATGGGGCCGAGGAATTTAGTCATCGCTGTTCTCCTGGGTCGATCCGGTGGAGTGCGCGCCGGTGACGGAGACGGGCGTGCGCCGGAACGCAGGGAGCGTCTGACCCGGCATCGGAGGAACCGGGTATCCACCGGCCATGGGATCGAACGGTTCGAGTGTCTCCGGGGACAGTTCGGCGCGTCCGCGCGGCTCGACCGGCTTCTCGGCTGCGCGAACGGGGCCCGGGCGCAGCCGCTTCCACAACAGCACCACCACGACGAGGGCCACGACGAGGCCCGCGACGACGAGCGCGATCGTCCGGGCGTCGTACCCCTCGTTGCGGAAGGCCCGGACGGTGGCGACGATCATGACCCACACCAGCGAGATCGGGATGAGGATCTTCCAGCCGAGACCCATGAATTGGTCGTACCGCAGCCTGGGCAGCGTGGCGCGCAGCCAGACGAACACGAACAGGAAGCCCCAGACCTTCAGCGTGAACCACAGCACCGGCCACCACCCGGAATTCGCGCCGTCCCACAGGCTCAGCGGGAACGGGGCGTGCCAGCCGCCGAGGAACAGCGTGGTGGCGAGCGCCGAGACCGTCACCATGTTCACGTACTCGGCGAGCATGAACATCGCGAAGCTCAGCGAGGAGTACTCGGTGTGGAACCCGCCGACCAGTTCGCCTTCGGCCTCGGGCAGGTCGAACGGCGCCCGATTGGTCTCGCCGACCATCGACGTGACGTAGATGAGGAACGACGGCAGCAGCAGGAAGACGTACCAGGTGTGTTCCTGGGCGGCGACGATGCCCGACGTTGACATCGTTCCGGCGTCCAGGAAGACGGCCGCGAACGACAACGCCATCGCGATCTCGTACGAGATCACCTGCGCCGTCGAGCGCAGCCCTCCCAGCAACGGGTACGTGGAGCCGGACGCCCAGCCGGCGAGGACGATGCCGTAGACGCCGATCGACGTGGCCGCGAGGACGTAGAGGACGGCCACCGGGAGGTCCGTCAGCTGTAGTGGCGTGTAGTGCCCGAAGATCGACACCGCCGGGCCGAACGGGATCACGGCGAACGCCATGAACGCAGGTACCGCGGCGATGACCGGCGCCAGGATGTAGATCGGCTTGTCCACACCCTTCGGGACGATCCCCTCCTTCAGCGCGAGCTTGATGCCGTCGGCGAGACTCTGCAACATTCCCCGCGGGCCCACCCGGTTCGGGCCGACGCGCATCTGCATCCACGCCATGACCTTGCGTTCGGCCAGGATCGTCAGAAGCGGGGTGAGGACGAGGAACACGAAGATGGCCAGGGCCTTGCCGAGCACCAGCCACCACGGGTCGTGCCCGAACAGCGCCGGGTCGGGGTAGACGCCCTCGATCGTCACAGCGGACCTCCCGGAACCATCCCGTTGGTGCCGGCCGCCCGGCGGACGTTCACGACGTCCCCCGCCCGGGCAGCCAGTTGCGGGTAGACAGCGGATCCGGGCGAGTTGAGCGGCAGCCACACCACTCGATCAGGCATGTCGGTGATCACCAACGGCAGGGTGACGGCGCCCCGTTCCGTCGTCACGGTGACCGGATCTCCGTCACCGGCACCCGACTCGGCCGCCGAGGCCGCGGACACCCGCACGACCGGCGTCCGGGCAGTGCCCGCCAGGTGCGGTTCCCCGTCCTGCAGTCGTCCCGAGTCGAGCAGCATCCGCCAGGTGGCGAGCACCGCCTCCCCCGGCCCGGGTTCCCGCCGCGGCGGGTGCGGGTGGCCGGGCGGATCCGGGAAGTCACCATCCCAGGCGCCGAGCCTCTCCAGTTCGCGCCGTGCGGTCGCGGCGTCCGGAAGACCCAGCGGAACACCCATTTCGCCGGCGATCGCGTGGAGGACTCGCTGATCGGGCATCGACCCGGTGGCGCGGAGGGCGGCGTCGAAATCGCGTGCGCGCCCTTCCCAGTCGAGGAAGGTGCCCGGCTTCTCCATGACCGGTGCGATGGGGAACACCACGTCCGCGCGCTCGCTGATCGCACTGTGCCGCAGTTCCAGGCTCACCACGAAACCTGCCGCCTCGACGGCGGCCAACGCGGCCTGCGGGTCGGGGAGATCGTCGGCCTCGACACCGCCGATCAGGAGCGCCCCCAGCGTCTTCGCCTCGGCCGCGGCGAGGATGCCCGCGGTATCCCGGCCTGCCGTCTCCGGCAGATCTGCGACGTTCCACACCGACGCGACCTGGCGCCGCGCCTCCGGATCGTCCACCGGTCTGCCACCCGGGAGCAGTCCGGGCAGCGCGCCCGCCTCGAGCGCACCGCGTTCGCCGGCCCGTCGCGGCACCCAGGCCAGCCGGGCCCCGGTCTCGTCGGCCAGCCGGACCGCTGCAGACAGGGCCCCCGGCACCCCGGCGAGTCGTTCCCCGACCACGATGACCGCACCCGGCCTGCGCAGCAGCTCGGTGACACCGGAGTCCAGATCACCCGTGCGGAGTCCGTCGAGGACCTCCGCCTCCGCATTCGGCGCGGACCGGAGCAGCCGACCGGACGTCTTCTCCAGGCCACGGGATGTGTACGGCGCGATCGAGTAGACCGGAACGGCCTTCGCCCGCGCGGCCTTGCGCAGGCGGAGGAAGACGATCGGTGATTCCTCCTCCGGCTCGAACGCGGCGAGAAGGACGACCGGAGCGGCGTCGAGATCGTCGTATGTGACCGCGAGTCGCTGCCCCGCCACCCGGGCGGCCAGGAACTCGGCCTCCTCGCCGGAGTGCGCGCGACTGCGGAAGTCGATGTCGTTGGTGCCGAGCGCTGTTCGCGCGAACTTCGCGTAGGCGTAGGCGTCCTCCCATGTCGACCGGCCCCCGACCAGAACACCCGCGTTGCCCCGCGCGGCGGCCAATCCCCGCGCCGCGACGGCCAGGGCCTCGGACCAGGAGGCGGGTGCCAGCGTGCCGTCGTCGCCGCGGACCAACGGGGCGGTGATCCGGTCGCGCTCGGTGGCGTAGGCGAACGCCCACCGCCCCTTGTCGCAATTCCACTCCTCGTTGACCTCGGGATCGTCGCCCGCCAACCGGCGCAGCACCTTCCCCCGCCGGTGATCGGTGCGCTGGGCGCACCCGCTCGCGCAGTGCTCGCAGACGCTGGGGCTGGAGACCAGGTCGAACGGGCGGGCCCGGAACCGGTACGCCGAACCCGTCAGCGCACCCACCGGGCAGATCTGGACGGTGTTGCCGGAGAAGTACGACTCGAACGGTTCCTTCGCGTAGATCCCGACCTGCTGCAGCGCGCCCCGTTCCATGAGTTCGATGAACGGGTCGCCGGCGACCTGCTGCGAGAACCGGGTACACCGCGCGCACAACACACACCGCTCGCGGTCCAGCAGGACCTCCGTGGACAGCGGAATCGGTTTGGGAAACGTGCGTTTGACCTCCCCGAAGCGCGACTCCGCGCGCCCGTTGGACATCGCCTGATTCTGCAGCGGGCATTCGCCGCCCTTGTCGCACACCGGGCAGTCCAGGGGATGGTTGATCAGCAGCAACTCCATCACACCCTTCTGCGCCTTGTCGGCGACGGGCGACGTGAGCTGGGTGTGGACGACCATGCCGTCGGTGACGGTCGTGGTGCAGGAAGCGAGCGGCTTGCGCTGCCCCTCCACGTCGACGAGGCACTGACGGCAGGCGCCGACCGGATCGAGCAGCGGGTGGTCGCAGAACCGCGGGATCTGAATGCCGATCATCTCCGCGGCACGAATCACCAACGTGCCCTTGGGAACACTGACCTCGACACCGTCGATGACAACGCTCACTGCGTCAGGGCTCGCTCCGCTCGCGGGCACGGGGGCTTTCACGCCCGCCCTTCCCTCGTCGCTCATTCGCTGCGCTCCCTCGCTCCTCGGTCCAGAACGCGCGGCCTCCGCGCCGTAACATCGCTCGCTACGCTCGCTGGCTTCATGCATGTACTCCCGCCATGAGCGTGGACTGATGCGGGTCGAACGGGCAGCCGCCCTGCTCGAAGTGTGCGAGGTACTCGTCGCGGAAGTACTTGATGGAAGACATGATCGGGCTGGCCGCACCGTCACCGAGAGCGCAGAACGACTTGCCGAGAATGTTGTCGGCGATGTCGAGCAGCTTCTCCAGATCGGCGTCGGTCCCCTCCCCTCGCTCGAGCCGCTCCAGGATCTGCACCAGCCAATAGGTGCCTTCCCGGCAGGGCGTGCACTTGCCACAAGACTCGTGCGCATAAAACTCGGTCCAGCGCAGCACGGCACGCACCACGCACGTGGTCTCGTCGAAGATCTGCAAAGCCTTGGTGCCCAACATCGACCCGGCGGCCCCCACACCCTCGTAGTCGAGGGCGACGTCGAGGTGCTCGTCGGTGAAGATCGGTGTCGAGGAACCGCCCGGAGTCCAGAACTTCAACCGGTGCCCGGCGCGGACTCCACCCGCGTACTCGAGCAACTCCCGCAGGGTGATTCCGAGCGGGGCCTCGTACTGTCCGGGCTTCGCCACGTGCCCGGACAGGGAATACAGGGTGAAGCCGGGCGACTTCTCGCTGCCCATCGACCGGAACCACTCGATGCCGTTCACGATGATCGGCGGGACGCTCGCAATCGACTCGACGTTGTTGACGACGGTCGGTGACGCGTAGAGACCGGCCACCGCGGGGAACGGCGGACGCAACCGAGGCTGACCGCGGCGACCCTCCAGCGAATCGAGCAGCGCCGTCTCCTCCCCGCAGATGTACGCCCCCGCACCCGCGTGCACGACCAGTTCGAGGTCGAAACCGCTGCCCAGGATGTTCGTGCCGAGGTAGCCCGCCGCATACGCCTCCGCGACCGCGGCCTGCAGCCGGCGCAGCACCGGCACCACCTCACCGCGCACATAAATGAAGGCATGCCCTGCGCGGATCGCGTACGCCGCGATGATGACGCCCTCGACGAGCGCGTGCGGCGTCGCCAGCATGAGCGGCATGTCCTTGCAGGTGCCGGGTTCCGACTCGTCGGCGTTGACCACGAGGTAGTGCGGCTTGTCGTCGCCCTGCGGGATGAACGACCATTTCATCCCGGTCGGGAACCCGGCACCACCACGACCCCGCAGTCCGGCCTCCTTGACGGTCGAGATGACCTCGTCCGGGTCCATGCGCAGCGCCTTCTGCAGGCCCTCGTACCCGTCGTGGCGACGGTACGTGTCGAGGGTCCACGACTCGGGCTCGTCCCAGTAGCGGCTCAGGACAGGGGTCAGCGGCATGTCAGTCTCCCTTTCGACCCGGGTCGGTGGCCGCCGGATCCGTCTCCGAGGTGGACCGCTCCGCAGGCACCGTCGCGGACGGGGCAGGCGCCGGCTGGTCCTTCGCCGATTCCGCCGCCACCGGCTCGGTGTTCCGCGACGACGGCTCCGGGATCAGCGACGTCTCCGCCGGATCCGGCGCCGTCATGCCCCGTTCGTGCGCCACACGCAGGCCGGCCAGTGTGGCGTCGCCCGCGGTGCCGCCCTCTGCCGACGCGCCGGGACGCTCGTCGGGGAACCCGGCGAGAATGCGGGCCGTCTCCCGGAACGTGCACAGCGCCGCACCGCGGCTCGGCGACACCCGCTCCCCCGAACGCAGGGAATCGACGAGTGATCGAGCCGACTCCGGGGTCTGATTGTCGAAGAACTCCCAGTTGACCATCACCACCGGGGCGTAATCGCACGCCGCATTGCACTCGATGTGCTCCAGCGTCACCTTGCCGTCCTCGGACGTGCCACCGTGCGGCAGGTCGAGATGCTCCTCCAGCGCGGCGAGGATCGCCTCGCCGCCCATGATCGCGCACAACGTGTTGGTGCACACTCCGACGTAGTAGTCGCCCGTCGGGTCGCGCCGGTACATCGAATAGAAGGTCGCCACCGCAGCCACCTCCGCGCCGGTCAACCCGAGCCGGCCGGCACAGAACTCGATCCCCGCCGGCGTTATACACCCGTCCTCCGCCTGCACCAGATGCAGCAGCGGCAGCAGCGCGGACCGCGAATTCGGGTAACGCCCGATGACGACGTCGGCATCGGCGTCCAGCCGCGCACCGACCTCCGGCGGATACTCCTCACGCGCACCCGGCCGCACCAACAGCCCGTTCTCCTCCGGCCGGGGTCCGAACTCGATGAAGACTTGTGCGCTTCGGCTCGCTACGCTCGCGGGTCCCTGGGCTTGGTCGTGCGCTCTTCCCTCGATACTCACTCGCTGCGCTCCCTCGCTCCTCGATCCAGACCACACGGCCCACCCACCGAGCTCCTTGGCAGGGGCCTCATCGGTCCACGCCCCCCATCACCGGATCGATGCTCGCAACCGCCGCAATGACATCCGCAACCATGCCGCCCTCACACGTAGCCGCCACCGACTGCAGGTTCGTGAACGACGGATCCCGGAAATGCACCCGGAACGGGCGGGTGCCGCCGTCGCTCACCATGTGCACACCGAGCTCACCCCGCGGCGACTCCACCGCCACATACACCTGCCCCGGCGGCACCCGGAAACCCTCCGTCACCAACTTGAAGTGATGAATCAGCGACTCCATAGAAGAGTCCATGATCTCGCGGACGTGCCCGGGCGAATTACCCAGACCGTCGGGACCCAACGTCAGATCCGCCGGCCACGCGATCTTCTTGTCCTCCACCATGATCGGGCCCGGTCGCAACTTGTCGAGGCACTGCTCGACGATCTTCAGCGACTCCTTCATCTCGTCGACCCGGATCAAATAGCGGCCGTACGCGTCACACCCCGTATCGGTACTGACGTCGAACTCGTAATTCTCGTAACCGCAATACGGCTGCGACCTCCGCAGATCGTGCGGCAGACCCGTCGCCCGCAGCATCGGACCCGTGATACCGAGCGCCATGCACCCCGTGAGATCGAGATACCCGATACCCTGAGTACGCCCCTTCCAGATGCGGTTGTCGTTGAGCAGATTCTCCATGTCTCGCAGCCGTTCCGGCATCAACGCGAGCAACTCGCGCACCTTCTCCACCGCACCCTCCGGCAGATCCTGCGACAACCCGCCCGGCCGGATATACGCATGATTCATGCGGAGACCCGTGATCATCTCGAACACGTCCAGAACCAGCTCACGTTCCCGGAAACCGAACAACATCGCCGTGACCGCCCCCAACTCCATACCACCCGTGGCCAACGCCACCAGATGCGAGGAGATGCGGTTGAGCTCCATCAACATCACCCGGATGACACTCGCCCGCTCCGGCACCTCATCCGTGATGTCCAGCAACTTCTCCACACCGAGGCAATACGCCGTCTCGTTGAAGAACGGCGACAGGTAATCCATCCGCGTCACGAACGTCACGCCCTGCGTCCACGTCCGGTACTCGAGGTTCTTCTCGATCCCCGTATGCAGATAACCGATACCGCACCGGGCCTCCGTGACCGTCTCACCCTCGATCTCCAAGATGAGCCGCAACACCCCATGCGTCGACGGATGCTGCGGACCCATATTGACGACGATCCGCTCCTCGGCGCCCTCCGAACCCGCATCACCCGACGACGCCTTCACCGCATCGACGACCTCGTCCCAGTCCTGACCGGCGACAGTGAAAACCGTGTCCTCGCTCATCAGTTGTACCCCCGCCGCTCGTCCGGCGGCGCGATCTCCGCGCCCTTGTACTCGACGGGAATGCCGCCGAGCGGATAGTCCTTCCGCTGCGGATGACCCGGCCAGTCATCCGGCATCTCGATCCGGGTCAACGACGGATGACCATCGAACACGATCCCGAAGAAGTCGTACGTCTCCCGCTCGTGCCAATCATTCGTCGGATACACCTCGTACAACGACGGGATGTGCGGATCCGCATCCGGTGCCGCCACCTCCAAACGAATCCGACGATTGTGCGTGATCGACAACAACGGATACACCGCATGCAACTCCCGGCCCGCATCCTGCGGGAAATGCACACCATTCACACCCAGACACATCTCGAACCGCAGATCCGGCTCATCACGCAATGCCCGCGCCACCAACGGCAAAAACTCCCGCCGCACACCGAACGTCACCTCACCCCGAAACACCACAACCGACTCGATCGCCACCTCGAAACCCACACCCGAGTCCGCCAACGCCGCCCCCAGCCCATCCGCGACCTCGTCGAAATACCCGCCATACGGCCGCGGCGTACTCCCCGGCAACAACACCGGACGCACCAACCGCCCATACCCCGACGTATCCCCACTACCCCGCACCCCGAACAGTCCCTTGCGCACACCGATCTGTTCTGGGACATGGCTCGCTTTGCTCGCGGGTGCCGGGGCTTGGTCGTGCGGTCTTCCCTCGTCACTCACTCGCTACGCTCCCTCGCTCCTCAGTCCAGACCGCACGGCCCCGGCACCTTCTGCTCGGTTCGCTTCGCTCCCTCGACACCACCGCACGGCCCCGCCTCCAACCGCTCGGCTCGCTTCGCTCCCTCGTTTCCGCGCCGGTCATCTCAGCAGGCCCTTCATCTGGATGGTGGGGGTGGCGGCCAGCGCCGCCTGCTCCGCCGCCCGCGCCACCTCCTCGCGATGAACGCCGAGCGGCATCTGCTGGATCTTCTCGTGCAAGGTGAGGATCGCGTTCAGCAACATCTCCGGCCGCGGCGGGCACCCCGGCAGATAGATGTCCACCGGCACGATGTGGTCGACGCCCTGCACGATCGCGTAGTTGTTGAACATGCCGCCCGACGACGCGCAGACGCCCATCGCCAGCACCCACTTCGGCTCCACCATCTGGTCGTAGATCTGCCGCAGCACCGGCGCCATCTTCTGGCTCACCCGGCCCGCCACGATCATCAGGTCCGCCTGCCGCGGCGACGCCCGGAACGCCTCCATGCCGAAACGGGCGATGTCGAAGCGTCCGCCTGCGGTGGCCATCATCTCGATCGCGCAGCAGGCGAGCCCGAAACTCGCCGGCCACAGCGAGCCCTTGCGGACATAACCCGCGAGCCCCTCGACCGTGGTCAGCAGGAAGCCGCTCGGCAGCTTCTCCTCGATGCCCATATCCGACTCTTCTCTTCCGACTTAGCTTTTGGATCGCTGACGGGACCGATCAGTCCCAACTGAGACCGCCACGCCGCCACTCGTACGCGTAGGCGACGGAGACGTTGAAGATGAACAGGGCCATGGCCCCGAGACCGAAGAAGCCGAGAGCATCGAAGTGAACTGCCCACGGATAGAGGAACACGATCTCGATGTCGAAAATGATGAAGAGCATGGCCGTCAGGTAATACTTCACCGGGATGCGGCCGGCACCCAGAGGCGAGAGTGTCGGCTCGATGCCGCACTCGTAGGCGTCGAGCTTGGCACGGTTGTAGCGCCTCGGACCGACGATCCTCGCCACGATCACGGAGAAGACCGCGAACGCGACCGCAATCGCCCCGAGCACGAGGATCGGCACATAGACATTCACGCCGTCTCAGCTCCCCTCTTCCCGAGCCTGTCCGCCCGATTCCCGGACGGTCGTTTCCGAAGCTACGCTCTTGTGAGTTATGCCACAGCGTACAAGGGAAGTCGTCGAGCCCGGTCGATTTGACCGTGCGAGTTCCAGGCGATCTCGAAGCACGGAAAACCCCTGCGGCACAGGCGCTCGATGCACCTTCACGCGGCGGGAAACGGAGTCAGGCGAGCCTAAGCTGAGAGGCGGGTGCGCAGCAGCGCTATGACCGCTTCGGACAACCGGATCGGGTCGAGCGGGTGCGGCACCGCGGCCTCGGCCCGCGACCAGGTGGCCAGCCAGGCGTCGTCCGGGCGGCCGGTCAGGACCAGGATCGGGGGGCAGTCGTCGATCTCGTCCTTCAACTGCTTCGCGATCCCCATCCCGCCCGCGGGCACCGCTTCCCCATCGAGGACGGCAAGGTCGATACCGCCGGCATCCATCTGCCGGATCACCACGGCTGCGGTCGCCACCTCGACGTACTCCAACTCCGGAAGGTCGGGGTGCGGACGCGTCCCCAGCGCCAGAACGACCTTCTGGCGGGTGTTCGCATCGTCGCTGTAGACGAGGACACGCAACCGATCAGGACGGCTGGTGTGGGCGGTCGCGTCGGTCACGGACCCGATGCTACCGGTACCCCGCCCTCCAGACCGGCGGCTCGCGTCGATCGAAAAACGGCGCGTCGACATCGAATTGGTTCCACCGGCGGCGCGAGCCGCCCGGCTACAGCTTCTCGGCGATGGCGAGCGCCGTCGAGCCGAGCTTCGGCAGGCGGAGATCTGCGATGGGGGTCAGCATGTTGCCGAGCCGGTTGGTGACGAAGGCGATCGACAGCCCGGAGTCGGCGTCGGCGAACGCACCCGACCCACCCAACCCGTAGTGCCCGAAAGTATTCGACGGCTGCCTGCGGCGTGCCACCATCCCCGCGTGGTAGCCGAGCCGCCAGTTCATCGGAATGCCCAGGACGTAGTCGCGGGCCGTCGTCTGCACCTGACTCAGCTGCGCCACGACGTCCGGTGGGAGGAACTCCCCACCGCCGACGGTTCCGCCGTTCGCCAGCGCCCCGTACATCCGCGCCAGCGCGCGGGCGCTGAACACGCCGTTCCACCCGGGCATCACGCTGTCGTGGATCGCGGGGTTGCGGACGAGGGCATCGAATCCGGCGGGCATGCCGGCGTCGGCCACGTTGCGCAGACCGGGCAGCCGCGACATCGCGAACGACGTGGCACCCCACGGAACGCCGAACGGGTTGATGTGCGGGAAGGTCCTCGCGATCCGGGCACGCTCGGCCGGCGGCACCTCGTACCAGAACTCCTTCACCCCGAGCGGTTCGGCGACCTCGGTGCGGACCAGTTCCGTGAAGGGTTTCCCGGCCGCGCGGGACGTCAGTTCGGCGACGAGCGAACCGAACGTCACCGCGTGATAGCCGGGGACCTTCAGCCGCCGCTGATCCGGGGTTGCCGCGGCCAGTGCGGCGCTGACCAGGGAATGGTCCATCAGACTCAGCGGTCCGGGCACGAGCCCGCGTACCCGGTGCAGCCCGGCGCGATGCGACAGCAGTTCGCGCACCGTGATCTCGTCCTTGCCCTCGGCGGCGAACTCGGGCCAGTACTGCGCCACCGGCGTGTCGTAGTCGACGATCCCGCGTCCCGCGAGACGGTGCAGCACGGTGGACGCGACACCCTTGCCGGTGGAGAACGTGAGGGTGACGGTGTCGTCCTGCCAGAACGTGTCGCGGCTGGCCCATCCTGCCCACACGTCGACGACCGGTTCACCGTGGAGATAGACGGCCAGCGCGCCGCCGCCCTGGCTGCTGTCGTGGAAAAGTCGGAAGAACTGGTCGACGAGCATCCCGAAGCGACGGTCCGCGAGCATCCCGGCGGGCGGCCGTGCCCTGTGGCCCTTCAACGGCCACGGCGCCGTGGTCGTCATTACGACTTCCCTCGATCGTCTTTCACGTCAGCGACATGTGTATTTAACCTCCTCTTTACACACGAGAAGACGCTGTCGGCACCGCTTCAGGGCCTGCGTGATCGCTTCGTGGCCATACCGCAACGGGAAAGAGTGTCCGGGCGCCGGGTAGGTGACCCGGCGCTCGTCATTTCGGCTCCAGCGAGTGGAAATAATCGGACCTGACCTCGACGTCCTCGACGAGACGCGTGGTGGTCTGGACACCCAGTGAATGCTCCTTCAACAGGTCGCACAGCCGGTCGCCGTCGATGAGGTCGATCGGCGGCGCACCGTCCCTCTTGGACTCCGTGCGGGCGTCACCGGTGAAGGTTCCGGTGGTGATGAGCAGGCCCTTCTCGCCGCGGCCCGCCATCGCGCCGCGGAAATCGCGCACCGCACCCGCCCCGACGCTGCCGCTGTAGCGCTTGCACTGGAAGAACACGGGGAAACTGAGCAGCGACAACTGGTACACGCCGAGTCCCTCGATGTCCCCGTCGCCGCCGCGACCGGTGACGGATGCGCTCGAGAACCCGGCCTCCCGCAGCAACCGCTGGGTCAGCCGCTCGAACGCGGGCGGCGACATCTTCAGGACCGTGTCGAGCAGGAGGTCCTTCCAGTCGGCGTCGTTCTCGGCCTCGGCGATGTTGGCATCCGGTTCGTCGTTGCGTCGGGACGCCGCCTTCGCCGATTTGCGGGCAGCATTCTTCTTGCGGTTCTCGGCGGAGAACTCGGCGTGCAGGGGGCGGATCTCGCTCTCGGCGACCTCGCGGCCCTTCTCCGTCACGCTCCACACCCCGCGCCGGCTGTTCGTGAGCAGACCCATCCCCTTGAGGTAGGTGCGGGCCCACGCCAAGCGGTACTCGATCTCGGTGCTCGGACCGTCACCGTGCAGCACCCCCTGCACGTCGGACGAAAGTCCTTCTCGCTCAACGACGGCGCTGTCGAGTTCCTCGTTGGACGCCGAACCACCGAGAGCAATGGCAGCCTGAAGCGCTGGCCAGAGGAGGTCGACGTACTGAGGAACGTGAACAGTCATGGCCACAAGCATGCCGGAATCCACCCGGCCCTCCACACACGGACCCCGATCCGATCATCCCGGGGCGAGCCGAGCCTCCGCGCGGTTCTCGAGCTGCGCCCGGTAGATCGTCTTCCCGGATCGGCGCACGATGAGATAGGCGAGGCCGACGGCGATCATCCCCGGCACCAGCACACCGACGCTTCCCGTCATCTCCGCGACCATCAGCATCACCGCGAGCGGCGCGCGGGCGATGCTCCCGAAGCAGGCCATCATTCCGACGATGACGAAGGGCGCCGGATTGTCGGGGACGCCCGGGGCGATCGGTTCCAGCAGTCGCCACACCGCGGCGCCGGTGAACGCCCCGATCACCATTCCCGGGCCGAAGATGCCGCCCGATCCCCCCGAGCCGATGGACAGCGACGTCGCGAGGATCTTCGCGAACGGCAGGAGCAGCACCACCCACAACGGGATGGCCGTGAGGTCGCCGCGGGCCATCGACTGCTGGATCCAGCCGTAACCGCTGCCCAGCACCTCCGGCAACACGAGCGCCATCAGCCCGACGAGCAGCCCGCCGACCGCCGGTTTGACGATCCGGCTGCCGGGCAGACGGTGGGTGAGATCGACGGCCGTGTAGAACGTCCCGCTGTACAGCAATCCGATCAGACCGCCGAGCACACCGATGAGCGCGAACCACACCAGCTGGACCGGGTTGTCGAAGACGTAGTCCTGAGCGGCATACCCGAACAGTGGACCGAAACCGAGGAAGCTGCCGAACACGGTGTAGCTGACGATCGACGTGACCAGCGCCGGCACGAGCACCTCGAAATCGAAGTCTTCCTTGTAGGGAATCGTGCAGCACAACACCGCGCCGCCGAGCGGGGCCCCGAAGATCGCGCCGATGCCGGAGCCGATCCCGATCGCCACGGCGATCCGACCGTCCCGTGGGGACAGGTCCAGCCTGCGGGCGAGAAGCGATCCGAAACCCGCCGAGATCTGCGCGGTGGGTCCCTCGCGACCGCCGGACCCGCCGGACCCGATCGTGATCGCGGACGCGACCAGCTTCACGAGGACGACGCGGACGCGGATCATCCGAGGGTCCCGGTGAACGGCGTCGATCGCCGCGTCGGTGCCGTGCCCCTCGGCCTCCGGCGCCAGCGTGAACACGATGATGCCCGACACCAGACCACCCAGGCACACCACGAGCGGGATCGCCCACGGTCTCGTGAACTCCCGGCTGCCGACCGCCCCACCATCGCCCGCCGCAGTGGGCGGGGTGTAGCCCCCGATGCCGACGATCAGCAGTTGCGTCGCCTCCCTCAGCGCGACGTAGAACACGACCGCTCCGAGCCCGGCGACGATCCCGATCACGACGCCGAGAACCAGCCATTTGCGGGTGTAACCCGAAGTCCGGATCCACTTTCCGGCTGACGTCCCGATCGACCGCAGAGCCCTCGACCCGGGCGCCACCCGGATCACTCCAGCTTCCCGAAGACCGTCCGACCCTCCAGGATCGTGGCGAGCACCTCGAGGTCCGCGATGTCGTCGGGATCCACCAGCAGTGGATTGGCCGACAACACGACGAGATCGGCGTGCATACCGGGGACGATCGCCCCGATGGCGTCCTCACTCCGGAGGTGCCACGCCGAGTTGATCGTCTCGGCCCGCAGGGCGTCCGGGACGGAGATCCGTTCCTCGGGAGCGAGCACACGTCCCGACCGGGTGCGGCGGGTGACGGCGTCGGCGATGTTGCGCAGCGGGTTTGTCGGGGTGACCGGGCCGTCGTTGTGGAACGAGATCCGCTGCCCCGCCTTGATCGCGGAACCTGCAGCCGCCCAACGTGCTCCGCGCTCGGGACCGAACAGATCGTCGACGAGGACGTCGCCCCAGTAGTAGAGGTGGTCGACGAAAATGCTGCACGTGACGCCGAGTTCGGTCGCTCGGCGGAACTGGTCCGGGGTCATCGCACCGACGTGCTCGAGCCGGAGCCGGTGATCTTCACGTGGGGAGTCGGCCAGCATCCGCTCCCATGCGTCGAGTACCAGGGTGACCGCGGCGTCGCCGTTGGCGTGACAGGAGATCTGCCAGCCTTTCTCGAAGTACGGCTTGCTGATCTCGAGAATCTCGTCCGTCGTGTAATTGGCCTCACCACGCGTTCCGGCGAGGCCGAGCGACCGGGTGACGTCCGTGTCGAGGTACGGAAAGCTGGTGGCGGCGTTGCCCACCCACGGCGAGCCGTCCGACCAGATCTTGATGCCCACCTGGCGCAGCAGGTCGTTTCCGACTCCGGGTGACACGTCCGTGGCGCGCTCCGGGTTCGACATCTCGTACAGCCGCAGCCGGGTGGTGAGAGCGCCGGACCGCGCGAACGCGGTCAGGGCGCTACGGAAGCGTGGGTCGAACGCCATCTCACTGGCGGTGGTGATCCCTGCCGCGTTCATCCGCGCGCATTCCGCGGCGAGGAGCTCCGGGAGCCGGGTGCTGGCGCCGGCGAGGATCGTGGCGGCCACCGCCATCACCGCGGGCGCCTCGAACGCCGAACCGTCCAGTTCACCCGACTCGTCGCGGCCGAAACTACCGCCCTCGGGGTCCGGCGTGTCCTTGGTCAATCCGGAATCCCGCGCGGCGACGTCGTTGAAGTAGGCCACGTGGCCGGTGTTGTGCAGGATCACCAGGGACGTGTCGGGAGCGATCGAATTGAGCCATTCACGGGTCGGTTCGGGCAGTCCCTTCTGGAGCAGGGGATCCCAGCCGTTGAGGACGGCGCCGTCGGGGTGTTCGTCGACGGCGCGGCGCACGGCGTCGACCACCTCCCCCGCATCGGCGATGGTCACCGGCCTGATGTCCACCACCGGTTCGCCGAGCAACACCGCGGAGTTCAGCGGGTGGCCGTGCGCCTCGATGAAGCCCGGGAGTATGCATGCGCGGTGCAGGTCGACCGTGATCGTTGCCGGTCCGATCAGCGGGAACACCGCGGAATCGTTGCCGACGGCGGCGATCCGCCCGTCGCGCACCGCGACTGCCCGAGCGCGTGGCGCGGCGTCGTTCATGGTGACCACGTCACCGAACAGCACCAGATCGGCAGGTTTTCCGTCGTTCGTGCCCATCAGTGCACCCTCCCGTCAGACCGGGCGTGGGCGAGAGCCCACGCGCCGGCAGCGAGTGTCGACTGTGACTTCAGATTACAACTACACAGCAGGCCGTATGCAGGAATAGTGCGTAACCAAGATCAGTTGCAGACAGGCATGACCGAAACAACGCTACCCGTGGACGGGCTCTTCGAGTCGTTCGCCGTCAAATCCCTCCGGCTACGGAACCGCTTCGCGATGGCACCCATGACCAGGGCTTTCTCCCCCGGCGGCGTTCCCGGGGACGATGTGGCGGCGTACTACCGCCGACGCGCGGCGGGCGGGGTCGGACTCGTCATCACAGAGGGCACGTACATTCCCGACCCGGCCGCCGGATCGCACACCCGGGTGCCGGTCCTCTACGGGCGGGACAGCCTTGCGGGCTGGAAATCGGTGGTGGACGCGGTCCACGACGAGGGCGGGCAGATCATCCCGCAGCTGTGGCATCTGGGCGTCGAACGCGGCCCGCAGCCCCGCATGAATCCGGACGTGATCACCGCCAGCCCGTCCGGACTCGCCCTGGACGGGACCCGCCTGGGACGCGAATTCACCGCGTCCGATCTCGACGCGCTGCGCGAGGCCTGGGTGGCGGCCGCCGTCAACGCGCGCGACGTGGGCTTCGACGGCATCGAACTGCACGGGGCGCACGGCTACCTCCTCGACCAGTTCCTGTGGGATCGGACGAACGTCCGCTCCGACGGCTACGGCGGATCCCTCGAGGCCCGCACCCGATTCCCCGTCGAGGTGGTTGCAGCGATCCGCGAGGCCGTCGGCGAGGACTTCGCGATGGTCTACCGGTTCAGCCAGTGGAAGTCGAACCACTACGACTCGCGGATCGCGCAGTCCCCCGACGAACTCGCGGCCGTGCTCGCACCCCTCGTCGACGCCGGCGTCGACGTGCTGCACCCCTCCACCCGCAGGCACTGGGAACCCGCCTTCCCCGAGCTGGCCGGCGACGACGGGGAACTCGGTCTGGCGGGTTGGACCAAACGGCTGACCGGACTACCCACCATCACGGTCGGTTCGGTGGGTCTCGACGACGTGTTCACGACGGCCTTCACCTCGGACGGCGCGTCGAACACCGCCGGTATCGACCGCCTGCTCGCGCAGTACGAGAACGGCGAGTTCGATCTCGTGGCCGTCGGCCGCGCACTGCTGTCCGATCCCGAGTGGGTGCTCAAACTCCGCGACGGCAGGACCGCCGAGCACATCCCGTACAGCAACGAGCACCGGGCGGTCCTGCACTGACCGGGCCGGTCAGCTGTCCTCGACGGTGATCTTCGCCTGATCGACGTTGACACCTTCGGGCGGGTTGGCCGTTCCGTCGACCGAGATGCGGCCCTTGTCGACGCCCTGCGCTTCGAGCGCGTTGGCGACGGCCTGGGCGCGCTGATCGGCGAGTAGTTCGGCGGCCGCTTCGTCCGAGTTGGTGGCGTACGCCTCGATCTCGATCTTGCTGTCGCCGGCCTTCATCGCGGCGGCCACCGCCTTGATCGTCACGTCCGAGACGGCGTTGAGCTCGGCGGTTCCCGACTCGAATCCGATCGGGACCGCCGCGATGGCCGAGTTGATCGCGTTCTGGGTGGCCTCGCGCGCGGTGTTGACGGCGGACGACGCCGTGGCTTGCACGCTGCTGATCGCGCCCTCCACCCGTTCGGACGCCGACGAGGTCGTCGTGGTCGCGATCGGGGCCTCGTTCGAGTCGTCGGAACAGCCGGCGGCGCCGAGCAGCGCGATGGCCGCGACCGCGATACCGGTGACGATTGTCTTGCGCATGATGGATTCCCCTATACGTCGGTATGTCCGGAAGGCGCTACACGTCGTGGGACGAGGATAGCCCCGCCGACGCTCTTCGACGGCGGTATTCGGGCAGTGTCCCGGCTCCCACATCGTGGGATCCGAGGCGTCGGATGTGAATCCGGACACGGGCCTCTCACCTGGTCGGAACCCGGTAATTCAGCCCGCGTTTCATTTCGGTTAAACCTTCGGATTGCGATCTCATTTCAATAACGGTAGGAATGAATCCGGCGCCCGCTCAGCGCCGACATAAATGCCCACAACCGAGCAAGGAGTTAAAAGCATGGATCTCGCCTTCCTGTCCGAATTCTTCTCCGCCTTCTCCGACCTCGCCGGTGCCCTGGACTTCTTCTCGGGTTCCGCCGATGCATTGGGCGGTGGCGCAGACGCCGCAACCGCGGCCTCGGCCACGATTGGCTAGCATTTCCGCTGGCACAAGACTTGAACACCCGAGACGGGGTTCGCACGCTCCAGGCGCGCGGACCCCGTCACGGCGTTGCGGGCGCCCTTCGATCGACTCAATCACGTATCTATCACGACGAGTAATCCCAGGGTGAACATGTTCATTATCCGCGTCACCAGCATTTTCGCCGGAATTGGTCGGGCGACCAATTGAGCCGAGCGTCGAAGATCAGCTTTTCCGCTTCACGGTTGATTTATTCTCGAAATAATCGACTGCACTGCATATTCTCGGCACTTCCGTAACACGCGCACATCTCAGTGCACATGCGTACACTCAAATTTCGTGACCGATGCGCAGATCAGACGCCGCTCCGAGGTACGGGCCCTCGCCCGGCTGGCCCTCGAGGAAATCGGAGGCGCCGCCACCGGCATCGGCAGCATCCACCGCGCGATCTCGGATCGCGTCTTCGCCGGCGTCCGGCTCGGCGTCGGCTCCCACGCCCTTCCTGCCAAGCTGCTCCACGACGAGATCTCGGGCGCCGTGTACGCACTTGTCGCCGACACCGCGCGTCTCGGCGGCTCCCTCGCAGGTCGGTTCTTCGACCTCCCGTCGTCGGAGAACCTCGCCCCGTCCCAGACACGCCGCGGAGCCCAGGCCATCGCCGCGATCCAGGGGCTGATCGGTGACGTATTGGAAGCCGAGGGATCGCCGCTCGCCGAACCCCTGGCGATACGGGTGAACGGTGTCGCGCTCGCGCCGGACAGATCCGCGCTCGCCGACGCCTTCCCGCACGCCGGCGGCCGCATCGTCGTCTTCCTGCACGGACTCGTCGAGACCGAGGACGCGTGGGCGCTGGGCCGCCGTCCCACCTACGGTGAACGGCTCGGAACCGACCTGGGGTACACAGCGCTGCAGATCCGGTACAACTCCGGCAGGCACATCTCGGACAACGGCAGGAGCCTGTCCGAACTTCTGGACGCGGTCACCGAGAACTGGCCGGTCGAGGTCGAGTCGATCGCACTCGTCGGGCATTCCATGGGAGGCCTCGTGGCCCGCAGCGCCTGCCGGATCGCCTTCCTCGACGACCGGCCGTGGGTGGACCGGGTTCGGCACGTCGTGAGTCTCGGCTCACCCCACCTCGGCGCCCCGTTGGAGCAGGCCGTCCACTATGCGAGTGCCGGCCTGGCCGCACTGCCGGAGACGCGTGCGATCTCCGGGCTCCTGCGCAGAAGGAGCGCCGGCATCCGGGATCTGAACCAGGGTTCACTCGTCGACGAGGACTGGCGCGATCGCGATCCGGACGCACTCCGCGCCGCGGCGTGCAGCGAGGTCCCACTCCTCGACGGCGTGACGTACTACTTCGTCTCCGCGACCATCACGCGCAGCCCGAGGCATCCGCTGGGTCGTCTGCTCGGCGACGGCATGGTGCTCGTGCCGAGCGCGTCCGGCCGGAACAGGACGCGGATGATCGGCTTCCGCGACGAGCACGGCATGCACCTCGCACCCGCGAACCATTTCACGATGCTCAACCACGAGTCGGTGTATGAGAAGCTGCTCGAATGGCTGGGCACGCCGGGGGCCGGCTGACGTCCGGACTCAGGCCATGGTCGTGTGCCACACGATGGCGGCGGCGAGCGCGCCCGCACCGTTCAGTGACCAGTGCAGCGCGATGGGCGCGATCAGACTGCCGCTGCGGCGGCGGAGCCAGGTGAACACGACGCCCGCGGCGGCGGTGGCGACGACCGCCCCCAGGATGCCCAGCACCTGACCGGCAACCCCGCCTCCGAGGAACCCGGACAGCCCCTTGTTACCCGACGTCAGTCCCAGCGACG
The DNA here is from genome assembly GCF_058628105.1 of Rhodococcus sp. G6(2025). Classification (NCBI taxonomy): domain Bacteria; kingdom Bacillati; phylum Actinomycetota; class Actinomycetes; order Mycobacteriales; family Nocardiaceae; genus Rhodococcus; species Rhodococcus sp. G6(2025). The sequence continues at coordinate 2,489,126 of NZ_CP179750.1, read as the reverse complement.
ACGCGATGTGCCAGAGACCGAACATCAGCGATCCGGCCGCGAACACGCCACGTGCGCCGTAGACCCGGCCGAGGGTGCCCTGCAGCACGCCGCGGAACGCGAGCTCCTCGGGGATGACGGTCTGCAACGGGATGACGATCATAGACGCGACGAGCGCACCGGACAGGGTGGCGTACCGGTCGGCCATGAAGAAGGGGCGGGTGATCGGCAGGGCCGCGCCGATCGCCACGACGCCGATCACGAGTCCCATCGCCGCCAGCGCGTACAACGAACCCTTTCGCCAGTGCCGGGGCGAGAGCCCCAGTTCGACCCAGCCGAGTCCGCGGCGGCGGGTGAGCACGAGCAGCACGACAGCGGCGATGGGAACGGTGGCGATGCTCGCCCACGCGGTGGTGAAGTGTGCGATCAGATTCGTGGCCACGAGGACGACCACCACGATCGCGATGTCGAGGTAGGCATGCAGCACGGGCCGCTTCGCGCGTGCACCGGACGTCTCGCCGTCGATAGCTCCGGCGTACTGGACTTCAAGGGTCATTCGGCCGGCCGATCTGGTTCGTGAACACGCATCAAGTCAAGTGTACGGATTCGTCTGTGAAACCTCTGTGAGCCACGCCACTGCGCAGGTCGAAGCATGCCCCCGCGTCACAGGGCCGCCGGAGCCCGCGTCTAGCCTGGATACGAACTTCACACAACCCGCTGTCCAGGAGATAGAATGGCCGACTTCCTCTACGAGGACTTGCTGCCCATCGGTGAGGACCCCACCGAATATCGGCTGCTGACCACCGAGGGGGTGTCGACCGTCGAAGGACCCGACGGCCGCACCTTCCTGTCCGTCGAGCCCGAGGCGCTGCGCCTGCTCACCGAGACCGCACTCCACGACATCTCGCACTACCTGCGCAGCGACCATCTGACGCAGCTCGCGAGCATCCTCGACGACCCCGAGGCATCGGGCAACGACAAGTTCGTGGCACTGGATCTGCTCAAGAACGCCAACATCTCCGCGGCCGGCGTGCTGCCGATGTGCCAGGACACCGGCACCGCGATCGTCATGGGCAAGCGCGGCCAGCACGTCCTCACCCCCGGCGACGACGAGAAGGCCATCGCCCGGGGCGTCTACGATGCCTACACCCGGCTCAACCTGCGGTACTCGCAGAACGCGCCGATCACGATGTGGGACGAGAAGAACACCGGAAGCAACCTCCCCGCCCAGATCGAGCTCTACGCCGACACGGCGACCGGCCACGAGAACGCCTACAAGTTCCTGTACATGGCCAAGGGCGGCGGCAGCGCCAACAAGTCCTACCTGTTCCAGGAGACCAAGGCGATCCTGAACCCGGACGGCATGATGCGGTTCCTCGAGGAGAAGATCCGCGCCCTCGGCACCGCAGCCTGCCCGCCGTACCACCTCGCGATCGTCGTCGGCGGCACGTCCGCGGAGTTCGCGCTCAAGACGGCCAAGTACGCGTCCGCGCACTACCTCGACGAACTCCCCAACGAGGGAGCGATCACGGGCCGCGGCTTCCGCGACCTGGAACTCGAGGAGAAGGTGCTCGAGCTGACCCGTCAGATCGGCATCGGCGCACAGTTCGGCGGCAAGTACTTCTGCCACGACGTCCGCGTCATCCGCCTGCCCCGCCACGGCGCGTCACTGCCCGTCGCTCTCGCCGTGTCCTGCTCGGCGGACCGCCAGGCCAAGGCGAAGATCACCCCCGAGGGCGTCTTCCTCGAGCAGCTCGAATTCAACCCCGGCCGGTTCCTCCCTGAGGTCACCGACGCCCAACTCGACGCCGAGACCGACGGCGTCTCCGGCACCGGCAAGGGCGCCGCCGTGAAGATCGACCTCACCAAGCCGATGCCGGAGATCCTCGCCGAGCTGTCCAAGCACCCGGTGAAGACACGGCTGTCACTGACCGGCCCGCTCGTCGTCGCACGCGACATCGCCCACGCCAAGATCAAGGAACGGCTCGACGCCGGCGAGGACATGCCGCAGTACCTCAAGGACCACCCGGTGTACTACGCCGGTCCGGCCAAGACCCCCGACGGCATGGCGTCCGGTTCCTTCGGACCCACCACCGCCGGTCGCATGGACTCCTACGTGGAGCAGTTCCAGGCCGCGGGCGGCTCGATGGTGATGCTCGCGAAGGGCAACCGCTCCAAGCAAGTCACCGACGCGTGCAAGTCGTACGGCGGCTTCTACCTCGGGTCCATCGGCGGTCCCGCGGCGCGTCTCGCCCTCGACTGCATCAAGAAGGTCGAGATCGTCGAGTACGAAGAACTCGGCATGGAAGCGGTCTGGAAGATCGAGGTCGAGGACTTCCCCGCGTTCATCGTGGTCGACGACAAGGGCGAGGACTTCTTCGCCGGTGTCTCCACCCCCACCCTCACCATCGGCAAGCGTCCCGGCCTGTAGGCGGCTCCGCCGCCCGTGCGCCTTTTTGGTAGCTGGAGCAACCAGAAAGGCGCACGGGCGCTACGCGCCTACGGCGATCTCGATGACCGGATTCTTCGCGGGGTCGAGCCGGCCGAGGAGTGAGGTCAGCGTGTCGCGGTCGATGGCGACGCACCCTTCGGTGGTGGTGCCGTCCGTGACGTGCAGGAACATCGCCGAACCCAGGCCGGGAATGCGGGCGGCGTTGTAGCCGATCGCGACCGCGTAGTCGTACAGCGGTCCAGCCGCGTAGAGGTTCTCGCTGTTCCCACCGGGGCTCGCGTCCTGACGGACGTGCGTGTTGTAGGTCGGCGAGAGCGGATTCGCATCCCACCAGTCACGTCGATCGGACTGGAAGTACGGCATCGCCGTCTCAGGTGCGGGCTGCCGGCCGAATGCCTGCGACAGCGGGAAGACACCGGCAGGCGTGCGGGTGGAGAATTCGTTCGCCGCGCCGATTCCTTCCGCGCCGACGTCGGCGGGGACGGGGCCCGCGAACACCTGCCACGTGCCGTCCGCATTCCGTTCCCAGGCGGTCAGTTCGGCGACCACTGCCCCCGCGGACGTGGCGTAGACGGTGATCACCTGGTCCGATGCGCCGGAGAAGACTGCTCGGTCCGGTGCCGCGGAGGCGCCGGGTACGAGCACCAGCCCGATCAGAGCCACCATCAGTCCCGCCAACCACAGTCGACCCACCCGTAACGTCGTCATGGGGCGAGTGTTCCATCCTCGGGCACTCGTCGCGAGATTTTCCCCCCGCGCTACTACACGCGGCAGAGGATCTCGCTGTGCAGGAGCGCGAACCAGCCGTCGTCCTCCCGCACCCACGAACGCCAGCCCGCAGCGATGAGTTCCAGGTCCGCCCCGCTGGCGAGCCCCAGTTCGAGCGCCCGGTCCGCGTAGTTCGACTGCACCGAGCGATCGGCCCAGGATCCTCCCCACCATTCGCGATCCTCGTCGGAGGAGAAACACCACGTGCTCGCGGTGTTCACGACGTCGCCGAGACCCGCCCCATGTGCCCAGGCCCGCAGGCGTCGACCGGCGTCCGGTTCACCACCGTTCGCCCGAGCGATCTTCTTGTAGAGCGTCAGCCATTCGTCGAGTTCCGGTGTCGCCGGAAACCACGTGAAGGTGCCGTAGTCCGCATCGCGGGCGGCGACGATCCCACCGGGCTTGCACACTCGCTTCATCTCGCGCAGTGCCTGCACCGGGTCACCGACGTGTTGCAGGACCTGATGCGCGTGCACGATGTCGAAGCTGTCGTCGGGAAAGTCGAGGGCATGGACATCCGACACCACGGTCAAGACGTTCGGGACTCCCCGCTTCGCGAACTCGTTCCGGGCGAGGGACAGCGCCTCGTCGTTCATCTCGACGGCGGTGACGACTCCGGGTGCGACGAGTCCGGCGAGGTCGGCGGTGATCGTGCCCGGCCCACACCCGACGTCGAGCAAGGTCATGCCTGCGCGCAGGTGCGGGAGCAGATAACCGGCGGAGTTCTCGGCGGTGCGCCACCGATGGTTCCGCAGCACCGATTCGTCGTGACCGTGGGTGTAGACCGTCTCGTCGCCGTTCATGTCTTCGACGCTAGCAATGTCGACCAGATAATGGGATAGTCCTCTCACCCTTCAAGATATCGTGAATTCCGGTAGCGGCGGGTCGTGAGTGTTACGTTGTTGCACACCAACGCGGCAACCGAGGGACTGCCATGACTTTCAGCCTCGCTCTCACACCGGCGCAGAAAGACCTCGTCGAGCGGACGCACGCCTTCGCGGAGAATGTCATCCGGCCGGTGGCGGCCGAGCACGACCGCGCGCAGGAGTTTCCCTGGGACGTTCTCGAGAAGGCCGCGCAAGAGGGCTTCTACAGTCCGCTGTTCTACCGCGACCTCATCGGCGACCCGACCGGGCTGTCCCTCCCGCTGTTCATGGAGGAGTTGTTCTGGGGTTGCGCCGGAATCGGGCTGGCCGTCGTGATGCCCGCGCTGGCGCTGTCGTCGATCGGGCAGGCCGCCACGCCGGAGCAGATGCTGCGGTGGGCACCGGAATGCTTCGGCGAGCCCGGCAACCTGAAACTCGCCGCACTGTGTATCTCGGAACCCGAGGGCGGCAGCGACGTCCGCAATCTGCGGACCACCGCGACGCGCGACGGCGACGAGTGGGTGATCGAGGGCCACAAGATGTGGATCGGCAATGGGGGCATCGCCGACGTGCACGTCGTGAACGCGACCGTCGATCCGGATCTGGGCCATCGCGGGCAGGCGCTCTTCGTGATCCCCGGAGGAAGCCCGGGTATCGAACTCGTCCGCAAGCTCGACAAGCTGGGCTGCCGCGCGTCGCACACGGCGGAGCTGAAATTCCATCAGGTGCGGGTCCCCTCCGACCATCTGCTCGGCGGCGACGACAAGCTGCAAAACCGCATGCGGAAGGCCCGTGAGGTGCAGGAGGAGGTGGCCACCGGCGCGCCCCGGCGGAAGTCGGCCACCCTCGGCACGTTCGAGCAGACACGCCCCATGGTCGCCGCTCAGGCGCTGGGCATCGCCCGCGCCGCGCTCGAATACGCCACCGAGTACGCGAACCGCCGCGAGGCGTTCGGCGGCCCGATCATCGACAACCAGGGCATCGCGTTTCCGCTGGCCGACCTCGCAACCCAGATCGACGCCGCGCGACTGCTCACGTGGCGGGCGTCGTGGATGGCGGCGGCGGGCGTGGAGTTCCGCCACGGCGAGGGCTCGATGGCGAAACTCGCGGCGTCGGAGGTCGCGGTGAAGACCACGGAACGCGCACTGCAGACGATGGGCGGGTGGGGATACATCAGCGACCACCCCGTCGAGAAGTGGTACCGGGACGCCAAGCTGTACACCATCTTCGAGGGCACCAGCGAGATTCAGCGGATGGTGATCGGGCGCGCACTCGGCGCCGCGGACGGGGCCCCGCCCCTCCACTTCGATCAGCCGACCGAGGGATCCGCCTTCAACCGGCGGTTCGGCAGGGGCACGTCCGTGCGCACGAAGGCGGGCGAGTTCGCGATGTCGATGAAAGACCGGATGCCCGAGTCCGCGCAGCGACTGGCGATGAAAATCCTTGCCCCGCCGAAGAAGTGATACCCGCCCGAGATCAGGTCCAGAGGGCGGCCACCAAGACGGTGACGATGCCGAGCCCACCGGTCACGTGGACCAGGTTCGGGTTCTCCTGCCCCTTCTTCTGCTTGCCCCGGACGATCTCGGCGAGCGCGACCACCACCAGTGAGAGCAAAAGCTTCACGCCGATCTTGACGTGGTTGTAGTCCTTGTCCAGCACTGCCTCCCCGAGCCCGACCAGGATCAGTCCCGTCACGAACTGGAGCCGCGCACCCCACACCATCACCTCGGAGATCCGCGGCGCTCCGAGCACCGCGAAATAACCGCCGACGAGGGCAGCCATGCCGAGCAGGTGGCAGACGAGGAAGAGGTTGTAGACGACGGTCATCTCCGCAGCCTAGCGATCTGCCCGGTCAACCGGAGACGATTCCCGCCTCGATCGCCGCCTCCCGGTACGACGCGGCCAGCGTGGCGACTGTTTCGTGAGCGTTGAGCCCGCTGGGATTGGGCACCAGCCACAACTCCACGCCCTCGAGATCGCGGGGTTGCCTACCCTTCTTCGCGGCACGCTCCCCGAAAGCCGTGCGATAGGCGGTGATTCCGGCGACGGCGACCACCCGGGGAGCGGTGTCGCGGACCACCGCGCGCAGGCGCTCGGCGCCGACGGCCAGTTCCTCACCAGACAACTCGTCCGCCTTCGCCGTGGCCCGCGGGGCCAGGTTGGTGATGCCGACGCCCCGCCCGATCAGGTGATCGCGATCCGCGTCCGACATCCCGGCCGTCGGATCGATCGGACGCTCGATGATTCCGGCGGCCAGCAGGGCCGGATAGAAGCGGTTGCCCGGGCGTGCGAAATGCGCCCCGGTCGCGGCCGTCCACAGTCCCGGGTTGATGCCGACGAACAGCAGACGGCAGCCCGGTCCGATGAGGTCCGGAACCTCGGCGTCGCGGAACGACTCCAACTCCGCACGCGTAAAGCTCACAGCCGGCCCGCTTCCGCTAATCCCGCGACGGTGTCGGCCAGGGTTTCCGCCGAATCGCGGTACTTCACACCCAGTTCGCTCTCGCTCGGCCGGTCGTCGGTGTCCGGCATCCGCGTGTAGTACTCCATCGCGGCCTCCGAGATCGGGGTGTCGATAGGGACGAACCGGTCGACGGCGTCGACCAGCCTGCCCACCAGGCGCAACGCGGCGTCCGGAATCGGGAACACCCCCATCCACTTGCCGGTGATCACGCCCAGCATCTCGGCGATCCCCGCGATCGGAATCCGGGGACCACCGAGCATGTACCGGCGGGCCCCACGTCCCGGCTCGAGGAGGGCGGCGTGCGCGCTCGCCACCTCCCGGACGTCGACCATCGTCCACGCGGCGCCCCGCCCGGGCAGACCCCGCAGGTGGACGGCGGCCTCGACCGCCTGGGCGGCCTCACCGAACTGGGTCCCCGCCGGCGGGCCGACGATCATGCCCGGATAGGTGATCGCGATCGGTGCGCCGTCGGCCTGAAGGTCGCGGGCGTACTGCTCCACACGTGCCTTGCTCCGGCCGTACGCGTCGGGTGGCCCGCACACCGGCAGTTCGGGAGTGAGCAGCCGGGCCCCCGGCTGGAACAGCGCGGCGATACTCGAGACGTAGACGATCGGATCGAGGCCCAGCTCGACCGCGGTTCCCAGCACGTTCTGCGCACCTGCCAGGTTGGTCTGCAGCATCTCCTCCGCCCGTCGCGGGTCGACCGCGACCACGGCCGCGGCGTGGATGACGGCGTCGCAGCCGTCGAGCGCGCGGCGCACGGACTCGGCGTCCGTGATGTCACCGACCACGTGATCGGACGTGTCGAGTCCGAGTGCCGCGGCACTGGTCACGAGGCGAGCAGGATCCCGCACGAGGAAGCGCACCCGGTGACCGGCGTCCACCGCCGCCTTCGCGCTCCACGCCCCGACGAACCCTGTTCCCCCCGTGACCAATACCAGCAAGGTGAACTACACCGTCCTGGCGAGACGGTTGGCGAGCATGGTGGTGAACCGGGCCGGATCCTCGAGTTCGCCGCCTTCGGCCAGCAACGCCATCCCGTAGAGGAGCTCCGCGGTCTCCCCCAGCGCCGGATCCTCGTTGCGTTCGCCGTGCGCCTCCCGTAGCCCGGTGACGAGCGGGTGGGTCGGGTTCAGCTCGAGGATGCGCTTCGTGACGGGGACGGGCTGCCCGGATGCCCGGTACATCCGCTCCAGTGCCGGCGACATACTGAACGCATCGCCGACGATGCAGGCCGGGGACGTGGTCAGCCGCGTCGACAGTCGCACCTCCTTGACCTGCTCGCTCAGGGCGTCGGCCATCCAGGAGAGCAGGCCGGCGAAGTCCTTCTCCTGCTCCTCCCGCTCTGACTCGTGCGCCTTCTTGTCTTCCTCGGTGTCGAGATCGACCTCGCCCTTGGCGATCGACTGGAACGACTTGCCGTCGAATTCCGGCACGGCGCCGACCCACATCTCGTCCACGGGATCGGTGAGCAGCAGCACCTCGAAGCCCTTCGCGCGGAATGCCTCCATGTGCGGTGAGCTCTCGAGCAGTTGCCGGGATTCGCCGGTCGCGTAGAAGATCTGCTCCTGACCGTCCTTCATCCGTGCCACGTAGTCTTCGAGCGAGGTCAGCTCCTCCTCGCTGTGGGTGGACGCGAACGACGAGATTCCCAGCAGCACATCCCGATTGTCGGTGTCCGACATCAGGCCTTCCTTGACCGCGCGGCCGAACTCCGCCCAGAACGTGCGGTAGTCGTCGGGCCGGCCGGCCTTGAGGTCCTTGATCGTGGTGAGGACCTTCTTGGTGAGCCTGCGCCGGATGGCACGAATCTGGCGGTCCTGCTGAAGGATCTCACGAGACACGTTGAGGGACAGGTCCTGAGCGTCGACCACGCCCTTGACGAAGCGGAGGTACTCCGGCATCAGCTGGTCGCAGTCGTCCATGATGAAGACGCGCTTGACGTACAGCTGCACACCCGTCTTCCCGTCCCGCATGAACAGGTCGAACGGGGCGTGGGACGGGATGAACAGCAGTGCCTGGAACTCGAACGTGCCCTCCGCCTTCATCGGGATGACCTCGAGCGGATCGTCCCAGGCGTGGGCGATGTGCTTGTAGAACTCCTTGTACTCGTCCTCGGAGACGTCGTCCTTCGAGCGCGCCCACAGCGCCTTCATCGAGTTGATCGTCTCGGACGTCGTGGTGACCTCGTCCTCGCCGTCACCCTCCGCGGGAACCGTGCGCTCGATGTTCATCCGGATCGGCCACGCGATGAAGTCGGAGTAGCGCTTGACGAGTTCCTTGATCTTCCGTTCCGACGTGTAGTCGTGCAGGTGATCCTCGGCATCCTCGGGCTTGAGGTGCAGGGTGACGGAGCTGCCTTGCGGGGCGTCGTCGACCGCCTCGATCGTGTAGGTGGCCTCGCCGCTCGACTCCCAGCGCGTGGCCTCGCTCTCGCCGGCCTTCCGCGTCAGCAGCGTCACCTTGTCGGCGACCATGAACGTCGAGTAGAAGCCGATGCCGAACTGTCCGATCAGTTCCTCGGAGGCGGCGGCGTCCTTCGCTTCCTTCAACTTGCGGCGCAGGTCTGCGGTGCCGGACTTGGCCAGCGTGCCGATGAGGTCGACGACCTCGTCGTGCGACATGCCGATGCCGTTGTCGCGGACGGTGAGCGTGCGCTGCTCCGCGTCCACCTCGATCTCGATGTGCAGATCCGACGTGTCGACGTGGAGCTCCTTGTTACGGAAGGCTTCGAGCCGCAACTTGTCCAGCGCATCCGACGCGTTGGAGATGAGCTCCCGCAGGAACGAGTCCTTGTTGGAGTACACCGAGTGGATCATGAGGTCCAGGAGCTGGCGGGTCTCCGCCTGGAACTCCAGTTGTTCGATTTTCGTGCTCACTTCGATTCCCTTCGACAGCAGAACCCTCGACACCAGATTCGTCGTCGGAATGATAGCCCGCGGCCGAATACCGGATTCATCGCGGCGAGAGGTCCGGATATAGCTGCGCCAGGGCGGCGAGGACCTCCGGCGCCGACCTGGACCGAGACCGTCAGCCGGCGGCGTCCTCCTTCAGGGTGTGCGCGACCAGCGCGTTGGCGTGGCCGTGACCGAGGCCGTGCTCGGACTTCAGCCAGCTCACCAACTCCATGTGCTTGGTCAGCTCGGACGACCGGATGAGCGTCTGCCATTCACTGATCGGCCGACCGTACTTCTCCTCGATCGACGGGAAATAGGACGCGGGGCCCTTCACTGGTTCAGCCATGCGCGACAGGCTACCGGCACCCGCCGACACATAGTGTCCGACAAGCATCTTCGGATGTAGCGACACTCAGACGGGACGCGCCCAATCGGCGAGCTGCCGCGACACCTCCCGGTACCCCCGCTCCCCGCTCGAGACAGCGATGACCAAGTCGTACGCCGGATCTTCGGGAGCATCCAGGTCGTAACCGTTCAGTCCATAGAACACGTGAACCGCCAGCCAGGACAGCCCCTTGTTCCCGTCGACTAGCGCATGGTTCCTGGTCAGGGACTCGAGCAGAACGGCAGCCTTGTCGTGAATCGACGGGTACGCCTCCTCGCCGAGCAATGACGCCTGCGGACGATGAGCCGCCGAGTCGAGCAGTCCGAGGTCCCGGACGGACGCAACGCCGAGATCCTCAGCCAGCGCGAGCAAGTCCTCGAGAGTCAGGTAGTCGATCGTCACTGAGCGAGGCGGTCCAGCAAAGTGGCATACCGGTCGCGGCCGCGACGGGACAGCGCGCGAACCCGCTCGTCATGGGTGTGTCGGGCAGCAGCCTCCACGATCGCGCGGACGGTCGCCTCTTGTTTGCTGACACCTTGAGCGTCGGCGAGAAGCGTGAGCGCGCGCTCCTGCTCCTCGGTCAGTCGCAATGTCATGGCCATGTACCAATGATACCAAAGTGGTACCAGCTGACGGCACCTCCCGGCGAATCACCACGAGCCGCCGCGAACCGCACGACTCTTTCGCGACGGAAGCCTTCTCGGGTTTGCTCGGGGATCCGTAGGCTGAGCGTATGTATCCGTCACGCGCGAAGAGAATTCCGGCAGGGTGACGTCATGGCGGAGCTGATTCTGGGGCCACTGCTGAGACATGTCGGCACGTGCGACGCGACGGTGTGGGTCGAGACGTCGGAGGCGTGCACCGTCCGGGTCCTCGGCCACGAGGAACGCACGTGGAACGTGTCGGGTCACCACTACGCGCTCGTCGTCGTGGAGGGTCTGGAGCCCGGGTCGAGCACCCCGTACGAGGTGACCCTCGACGGCCGCCCGGTGTGGCCGTTGCCGAGTGCCGTCCCGTCGATGATCCGCACGCTCCGGGAGGACGACGACACGCTGGTTCTCACGTTCGGGTCGTGCCGGTTCGCCACGATGTCCACGACGGAGGGCAACCGGCACCTCGGCGCCGACGCCCTGGACGCGTATGCGGTGCGGATGGCCGAACAGTCGCCGGACCAGTGGCCCGACGCCCTGCTGCTGCTCGGGGATCAGGTGTACGCCGACGAACTCTCCCCCGAGACCGAGGCCCGGGTCGCCGAGATCCACGACGTGAACGAGCCACCGGGGCCGCAGGTGCGCAATTTCGAGGAGTACACCTGGCTCTACGCCGAGTCGTGGACGGACCCTCAGGTGCGCTGGCTGATGTCCACCGTGCCGACGTCGATGATCTTCGACGATCACGACGTCCGGGACGACTGGAACACCTCGGAATCCTGGCGCGCCGAACTCGAGGCCACGTCGTGGTGGGAGGAGCGCATCGTCGGCGCGTTGTCCTCGTACTGGGTGTACCAGCACCTCGGGAACCTGGCGCCGAGCCACCTAGCCGAAAACGAACTGTATCAACGGGTTCGGAAGCACGGTGGCGACGTCGAGCCGATGCTCCGCGAATTCGCGTCTGCCGCCGACGAGGAAGCGGACGGGGCCAAGGGCACGCAATGGTCGTATCGCCGGGACCTCGGGGTCGCGCGGCTGCTCGTCATCGACTCGCGGTGCGGGCGTGTCCTCTCCGGCGGTCGCCGCGAGATGGTGTCCGACCCCGAATTCTCCTGGATCGAACGTCAGACCGAGGGCGACTACGACCACCTGCTCGTCGGGACGTCTCTGCCGTGGTTGCTGCCCCGCGCCCTTCACGACCTGGAGTCCTGGGACGAACGGCTCGCCGCCGGGTCCCGCGGCCCGCGGGTGGCGGCCGTGGCGGAGAAGATCCGGCGGGGGGCGGACCTCGAGCACTGGGCGGCGTTCCGTGACTCGTTCGACCGGTTGACCCGCCTCTTCGCCGAGGTCGGCGCAGGCCGCAAGGCCGGGCCGGCCGGGCGGGCGCCGTCCACCATCTCGGTGCTGTCCGGGGACGTCCACCACGCCTACGTCGCGCAGGCGCACTACGCCGAGAAGCTGCAGTCACTGGTGTATCAGCTGACGTGCTCTCCCCTGCACAACTACGTTCCGGCCGCCATGAAAGTGGCATTCCGGATCTCGTGGCGGCGCGCCACCGAGCGGACCGTGCGTTTCATCCTCGGCCGGGTGTCGCGAGTGCCACCCGTACCCATCCACTGGTCGAAGGTCGCCGGACCGTTCTTCGGCGATCAGGTCGCGACGCTCCACCTGAACGGACGGACCGCCCGCCTCGTGATGGAACAGGCACGCAACGACCGCGACGGCACGCCGCGGTTCAAGACCATGACCGACCTCGAGTTGACGACGGGAAACGACTACTGACGCTGCTCGGCCGTCGCCTTCAGTTGTGCGAGCCCTTTCTCGAAGTCCTTGCCCACCATCTTGTCCATCGGGAAGAGGACGCCCACGATCTTGAAGAAGCGGTTGGTCTTGCCGGTCATCTGCCAGCGGACGGTGGTCCCGGCGCTGTTCGGTTCGAGGAGGAACGTCGTGACGTTGTCCGCCTTGAACGGTTTGAGGAACTTCAGGTCGAGCACGACCTTCGAACCGGGCACCGACTCGGTGATCACCATCGACCCCGCCCCCGCCTTGCGATTGCCCTCCCAGGCGTAGGCGGCGCCGACACCCGAGGCCGGGCCGGAGTACGTGCGCTTCAGGTCGGGATCGACGTTCTCCCACGGCGACCACGACTGCCACTGCCGGAAGTTGTCGAGGAGCGGCTGAACGGCGTCGGGGCTCGCATCGATGACGGTGGAACGCTCGACGAGGAAGTCGTCCGAAGCCATGCCGGTCTCCATTCGGTGTCGGGTGTGGTGGAACGGGGTCGCGCCCACCTGTCCAGGTGGAAGATAACGCCTCACCGGCGGTCGCTCGCGCGGTATCGTCGGGAGCGACCCAACGACAGTGCTGTGGTGGGGGTAGCAGTGACGACCGAGACGGATCTGATCCGCAATATCGCTCTGATGGGACATCAGGGTAACGGGAAGACGACGCTCGCGGAGGCGATGCTCTTCCGCGCCGGTGTCGTCACCCGGCCCGGACGCGTCGAGAGCGGTAACACCGTGCTCGACACCCAACCGGAAGAACACGACCGCACGCAGTCGCTGGCGCTCGGCCTGGCCTCCTTCTCGTGGGGCGACTACCGGATCAACCTGCTCGACCCGCCGGGCTACGCCGATTTCGTCGGCGACGCGATGACCGCGCTCCGGGTCGCGGACGTCGCCGTGTTCGTGATCGACGGCGTCAGCGGCCTGCAGGTGAACGACGAATTGCTGTGGCAGGCGGCCGGTGAGCGTTCCATTCCGCGCATCCTGTTCGTGAACAAGATGGACAAGGAGCGGGCGTCGTTCGACGTCGTCCTGGCCGGGATCCGCGACCATTTCGGGTCCGGGGTCGAGCCGGTCGACCTGCCCGTCGGCGAGGCGTCGGCGTTCACCGGGGTCGCGGATCTCCTCACCGAGCACGTCATCCTCTACGACAGCGGGTCCGCGAACACGAGCGACGAACTGCCCGCCGACATCGCCGACCGCGAGCACGAACAGCACGAGCATCTCGTGGAGGACGTGGTCGAGATCGAGGACGACCTGCTCTCGAAGTATCTCGACGGGGAGGATATCTCCGTGGCCGAACTCGAGCACGCGCTCCGCGCGGGTTTCGCGGCGGGCTCGCTGTGGCCGGTGCTGTGCGGGTCGGCTGTCGATGCGATCGCCGTCGACCGGTTGCTCGACTTCGTGTGCCGGATCGCGCCCGCACCGTCGGAGGTCCCGGGCATCGAGGTTCACGGCGACGGGGTCGCCGAGGTGCGGTGCGATCCGTCCGGCGACCCGCTCGCGTACGTCTTCAAGACGCAAACCGACGAATACGTCGGGCAGGTGGCGTTGGTGAAGATCCTGTCCGGCACCGTGCACGCCGACGACATTCTCGTCAACCAGCGCACCGGCGCGAAGGAGCGCCTGCACAACCTTCTTCGCGTCCTCGGTAGCAAACACACGGCGATCGACACCGCGGAAGCAGGCGACATCGTCGGCGCCATCAAGCTGACCGACGTCTCGACAGGCGACACCCTCGCCCCGATCGGCTCGTCCCTCACCGTTCCTCCGATCGTGCACCGGCGTCCCGTCTACGGGATCGCCGTGGCCGCCGAGAGCGCGGGCGACGAGGACAAACTGGCGACGGCCCTCGCCGAGCTCGTCAGCGACGACCCGACGCTGGAGGTGACCCGCGACAGCGAAACCCACCAGACGGTGGTCCGGGGCGCCGGCGACGTGCACGTGCAGGTCGCGCTGACCCGGCTGAAGCGGCGGTACGGCATCACCCTCCAGACCGAACCTGTCAAGATCGCGTACCGCGAGACGCTGCTCGGCGCCGTGGAGACGGAGGGCCGCCACAAGAAGCAGAGCGGCGGCCACGGCCAGTTCGGGGTGGCGACGGTCCGCTTCGAGCCGCTCCCCCGCAACGAGGGCTACGAGTTCGTCGACGAGACCCGCGGTGGCGTGATACCCAAATCCCTCATCCCCGCGGTCGGCAAGGGGATCGCCGAATCGATGGGACGCGGAGGCCGGCACGGGTTTCCGCTCGTCGACCTGCGGGCCACCGTTCTCGACGGCAAGCATCACTCGGTCGACTCCGACGATTTCAGTTTCCGGATGGCGGGGGCACTCGCCCTCCGTGCGGCCATCGACAAGGTGGGCACCCTCGTCCTCGAACCCGTCGACCACGTCGAAGTCACGGTGCCGTCGGCGCTTCAGGGTGACGTGATGGCGGATCTCGGACGGCGCCGCGGCCAGATCGAGGGCACCGAACCGGCAGGGGACGGCGAGGTCACCGTGATCGCGTCGGTGCCGACGAGCGAGGTCACCGACTATCCGGTCGCCCTGCGCTCGATGACACACGGGCGTGGCCGTCTCGCACTGAGTTTCAAGTGTTACCAGGAGCGGCCCGAACCGCGCTGAGTCGCCGTGGAGGGCGGGGCCGGTTCGTGAGCCGCCGCTAGTGCTCTCGACCGGTCCGCAGCCGAGCGGCGAGTTCCGCGCGACTGCGGACCCCGGCCTTCGCGTATACCGATTTCAGATGGTCCTGGACGGTGTTCACCGTGATGCCGCGGCGGTCCGCGATCTCGGATGTCGCGTAGCCGGCCATCACATCGGCGCACACGTCACGCTCGCGTGCGGTCACCGCATACGCCGCGAGCAGCAGTCCCGTCAGCTCGCCGTCGACGGCGGGTTCGAGGGTGACCACCGTCTGCGGTTCGTCGCCGCCGATCAAGGCCGTGGCGCGCACCAGAATCCAGCCACCTTCCGCGTCGCGCACCCGCGCCTTGAAGATCCCCGACCCGCTCGACCGCGCCCCGAACGTCGCGGCCCGCAACACCACGGTCAGCCTGCCCGGGGCGACCTCGTCGAAGCGGTCCTGCCAGCCGCGGGCAGCGGCCGTGAGCGCAATCGGATCGCCGGCGGCGTCGGTGACCACTACCGCGGGACCCTGGTCGCCGCGACCGGAGACCGCCGGGGGGTGTACGGACGCGGCCCGCGTCGCGACCGCCAAGCCGGGAGCCACGAGTGTGAGGAACTCGAGCTCACGGTCGGTGAAATCCGGCCCGGACCGCACGAATCCGGCTGCACCCCAGCACACGCCATCGACGCGAAACACGATTCGGACCTCGCTGCCCAGCCCCAGCGGCGCCCACACCGCGCCGTGGCGGAGGCTGTGCGCGACCTCGTCCGCGGGTAGGTCCGAGGCCCGCGCGACGGTTCGGCCACTGCGGGCGAGTTCGGCGAACGTGCCCGGATCGTCGCCGTTGTACTCGGATTCGGCGAGCAGCGGTTCGTACTGCTGCGGTATCCGGCTGCGCCCACTGGTCATCGAACTGATCGCGAGTGTCTCCGGGTCGAGCATCGCCCAGCACGTCAGGTCGCTGCGCACCGTCTCACCGACCAGTTCGATGGCGCGCTCGTGCAGCTGCGTGACACCGGCGCCCGATCCCGCGACCGCGAGCACCTCCCGGCGCAGCTTTTCCGCCCGGACCTCCAGCATGAACACAGTATGCGCTGGTCACAGGCACACCACCATCCCAGATTCCGGGGATGGGCAGCGGGGTGCACCGGTCCTACCGTCGCAGTATGTCCACCCACGTTCACGTAAACAGAGCAGGCGACGGCAGGCGCCTCACCGCGCCGGACGCCGACATCACGCTCCTGGTCGGCGGCGATCACACCGGCGGGGCGTACGAAGTCTTCCTCGTCGAAGCGTCCCGGACCGCACCGGACGGCCCACTGCACGCCGAGCCGTGGTCGAAGTCCTACCACGTGCTGCGCGGCCGGATACTGGTCCAGGCCGGAGACACCGGGTACGAACTCGCGGCGGGGGAAACCCTCGCCATCGAGGCGGGAACGATGAATACGTTCACGGTCCTCTCCGAGTCCGCCGGCTTCCTCCTCGTCTCCGCCGGGGCATCCCACAGCCGCTTCTTCGGTGATCTCGACGCAGTCGGCCGTGACAGGCACGCGCCGGGGGAAATGGACCGGCTGCTGCACGAGGTCTCCGAGCGGTACGGCGTCGAACTCACGGCCGGGTCGGGTGCGCCGTGACCATCGTCGCGCAGATCGCCACACTGGTCGCCGCGGGCGTGCACCTGCTGGCGTTCGTGTGGGAATCGGTCCTGTTCCGCAGGCCGTCGGTGCACGAGGGCATCTTCCGCATCCCCGGCAGCGATGTGCCCGCCGCCCATCTGTGGGCGTTCAACGTCGGCTTCTACAACCTGTTCCTCGGTTCCGGCGCCATCGCCGGCGTCGTCCTGTGGTGGGCGGGTCACGACACTCCGGGTCGCACCCTCGTCGTCTACACCTGCCTCTTCATGTTCCTGGCCGGCATCGCCCTGGCCGTGTCGGACCGGATGGCGCTCAGCCGACAGCGCGGGGACGGCGTCGTCGGCGCACTGTCGCAGAGTGTGCCCCCGCTGGTGGCCTTGATCGCGCTGGCGATCGGGTGACAACCCACGGCGTCCGATTGCCAGGAACTTCTCAGGGTCGACCGAACGGATCCTTACTCGCGGTCGGCATGATGGGAGCCATGTTCCAGGCGACCGTTCTCGCCGTCGGTGGCACCGGAGAGTCCCACCCCGATGACCACCGACGCCACGTCTCCGGACTGTTGCGTGACGTCACCGATGCCCTCGACGACCGGTTCGTGTCGCGGTGGGTCGGCTATCCGGCGTCGTACGGGCCGGTCGCCGCGGGTGGGCTCAGCTACCGGCAGAGCACCGAGGTCGGCGTCCGCCGCTTGATCGACGCCATGGAGGACGCTCCGGGACCGGTCATGCTGATCGGCTACTCGCAGGGATGCACCGTGATCCGTGAGGTGCTCGGGCAGATCGCCACCGGCGCCCTGCGCGCCGACAACCTCTCCGCGGTGGGTCTCGTCTCCGACCCCGAGCAACCCGCGGGGGTGGTGCCGGGCTGCCGCGGGCGCGGTGTCGCGGGCGACGGCGCCCCGATCCCCGACTCCGTTCCGGTCCAGTGGATCGCGCACCCGGACGACATGATCTGCAATGCCAGCGAAGACAGCTACGTCCGCGACATCGCGGACCTCACCCGGTGGATGTCGTTTCGCGCGCTGCGGACGTGGCTCGCCCAAACGTGGGAACTGATCCGCAACAACAGCTTCCAGAACGCGACCAAGACCCGCGTCAGCCCTCGGCAGTGGCGCACCGACCTGCGTCGACTGCGGACCGCGGCGATCGAGGTGCTCGGCTACCTACCGCCGCGCCTCGCCTGGCGCGGTGTGCGCGTCGTCAATGCGCGGGGCGGGCGGCACGTCGCGTACGCCAGCGAACCCCTCGATGCGAGCGGGCTCACCGGATGCCAGATCCTCGCCCAATGGCTGCAGGTGCGGGCGACGTTCGAACCGGCCCTGCCCGTCGCGGCGTAAGGGTCGCGCCGATCAGGCGTCGCTGCGCGGACGCAGCGGAGTGAGCATCCGGCGGGGTGCACGCAGGGCCACGGCGACGGCGTCGCTGCGGGGACGGACGGCCTCCCCCGGCCCGGGCGCGACCACCAGGTCCTCGGGGCCCGGGATCGTGCCGCAGTCGGGGCATCGCCCGAAACGATCGAGTTGCGTTCCGCACTCCGCGTGCGAGAACACGCGGCCCGGGTAACTGCCGGGCGACACGTACTGCTCACCCCATTGCGACAGCGCATAGATGCTCGGCCACAGCGCCTTTCCGGCCTCGGTGAGCTCGTACTCGGGATGACCGCCGTCGGCGACACGGACGAGGACACGGGCCTCGACGAGAGCGGTCAGCCGATCCGTCAGGACGGCGCGCGAGATGTCGAGATGGGCGAGCAGATCACTGAAGCGGCGGACCCCGTAGAAACAGTCGCGCAGCACGAGCATCGTCCACCGCTCACCCACCACTTCGAGGGCGCGAGCGAGGTTGCAGTTCTGCTGCGAGTACCCGGTTCCCAGTGCCACGCCCACATGCTATCGCAATTCAGTCTTGTCACCAGACCAAATTGGTTCTAAGTTCAGTCTTGTGAACAGACCAACTGCGGTTGCCCCACCGATCCGCGCACGCACACCCCGCCCGAGGACCACGCTGGCCGTCGCGTCGCTCGGGACGTTCGTCGCCCTGGTCGCGTTCTGCGCCCCGCTCGGCAACATGCCCACCGTTGCCGCGGCACTGTCGGCAGGGCCGGCAGCGCAGACGTGGATTCTCAGTTCGATGAGCGTCGGCCTCGCCGCGGTCCTACTGACTGCGGGCGCACTCGCCGACGA
The DNA here is from genome assembly GCF_058628105.1 of Rhodococcus sp. G6(2025). NCBI lineage: Bacteria > Bacillati > Actinomycetota > Actinomycetes > Mycobacteriales > Nocardiaceae > Rhodococcus > Rhodococcus sp. G6(2025). Next base: position 2,470,433 of record NZ_CP179750.1, on the reverse strand, counting down.
CTACGGCAGGCGCCGGGTGTTCCACTGGGGTGCCTGGCTTCTCGCCCTGGGCGCGGTGGTCGGCGCGGTCAGTCAGGAACCCGTCCTGTTCATCGTCGGACGACTGATCCAGGGAGTGGCGGGCGCGGCACTGATCGCGGCCAGCCTCGGCGCCGTCGCACACGCCTTCACCACGCCGGCGGCAAGGGCGACGGCGAGTGGAATCTGGGGCGCGAGCGTCGGCGCCGGCATCACCGTCGGTCCGGTCCTCGCCGGCCTCCTCGACCTCGCCGGGTGGTGGCGCGGCCTGTACTGGGCACTCGCCGTCGCATCGCTCGTGATCGGACAGGTCGCGACGCGTGCGCTCGCGGAGTCACGCTCCGCCGTCCCGAAGCGGATCGACGTCCCGGGAGCGGTCACGCTGTGCGCCGCGATGGTCCTGGTGCTCGTCGCACTCGTCGAGGGCAGGCAGGGCAACCTCGCCGCCACCGTGCTCTGCGGCGTCGGCGCTGCCGTGTTCACCCTCGCCTTCGTCGCGGTCGAGCGGCGACGACCGTTCCCGATGCTCGACCTCGCGTTGTTCCGCCGACGCGACTTCCTGGCCGCCACCCTCGCGGCCCTCGCGACCGGGGCGGGCATCATCGGTCTGATGTCGTTCGCGTGCACGTTCCTGGTCAAGACGATGCACGTCAGCACGCTGGCCGCAGCCGGGGTGATCGCGCTGTGGTCGGGCACCAGCGTCGTGGCATCGCTGCTGGCGCGGACACTGCCGGCTCGGCTCGCCGGGTCACCGCAACTCGTCCTCGGACTCGCCGGTGTCGGCCTCGCGATGCTCACGATGACGGGCCTCACCCCCGACTCGTCCCTGCTGCGCCTCGTCCCGGGACTGCTACTCGCCGGCGTCGCCAGCGGGCTCCTCAACGCCGGCCTCGGCCGCCAAGCAGTCGCCAGCGTGCCCGCCGATCAGGGCGGACTCGGCAGCGGCGCCAACAACACCGCCCGCTACCTCGGCTCGTCCATCGGCGTCACCGTCGTCAGCATCATCGCTCTCGACCCGGTAGGCACCGTCGACGGCATGGTGTCGGGCTGGAACTACGCCGCCGTCACCACGGGGCTGATCTCACTCGTCGGCGCAGGGGTGGTCGGCGTGCTCGTGCGAGGAACCGCCGTCAGACGTTGAAGCGGAACTCAGCGCTGGGCGTTTGCTGGAGTTGGCGATTGTTGGCAAATCGCACCTACCTGCGAATTCGACCGTTGATAGCGTTGGCGAGCACCGACAGGCCTCGGGAGTGCTGCGTACCCGCTGCGTACCGAGCGGTGCCACACCACTGCACTCCGATCACCCGGCGATGATCCCCATCCTCCACAGTTGATCCACTACGTCGACCAGCCAAGAAGTGACCACCGGTGGAAACGGCGACCACATGCTCCAGCTATCCCCGACCAGGTGAGTGAAGGCATCCATCTCGATCTCCCTTTCGTTCGGCACCTACCCGATCCCCATCCACTCCCGGAAGCCGGGGATCGGGATGTACCAAACGTGGTCGCCGAGCTGCTGCCAGATCCACATCTGCAGTTGCATGGTTCCTCCTTCGTTGCTGTCACCGAGAAGGGCTGGTCAGTGCCAGGAGTTCCACCACAGCACGAGCGGCACAAGGAACGGGAACCAGTAACTCCAGTCCGGGCCGAATCCGATCATCGGAATACCACCTATCTCGCGGTCACCCCGACCTGTTTCGATTATCGACCTGTCGGCGTCCGTGTGGCGACGAATGCTCGACAGCACGCCCCCGTCCATCGTGCGGACGAGGGCCTTTGCCGCCTACGGCCCTTTGACCAGGAGCTGACTGTTGTTGTAGACCGTCCAGGTGTTGCCGCCAGTGGCGAGCTTGCGGTGCCGCAGGAGCAAGCTGTGTACGCCGGGCGTGAGCCCGGTCAGCACCCAGGTCTTCCGGGGCAGCATCCGCGTGGCGCTGGTCGACTTGGACTGCCAGGTTCGGGCTCTGCGCGACGCTGCCGAGGTAGAGGGTCGCGACGTACACCGTGACGCCGCCGGGGGTCTCCAGGTCCATCTCGGCCGCGACCTCGTAGGTCGTGCCGTCGACCGGCACGGTGAACGTAAACCCCATACCGGCGATGTCCGCGGCCGTCGTGCTGTCGGGCATGGTGCCCGTCGACGTCGCGCCCGCCTTGCGGAGCTTCTGGCCGTACTGGGGATGGGGGTCGCCGATCTTCCCGTGGTTGCCCGTGTGCAGCCCGTAGAAGTCGGTGCCTTCGATCCGCTCGACGTTCTTCACAGGACACCCCCGTCGGACGCGGTGACGACGTGCGGCTTTTTCATCCACGTCCGCTTCGTGTAGGCCATCCTTCATACCTCCTGTGTGTGGCTGTGCTGCTGGGGATGTCGCCGTTATCGCCTGGAGAACGACGCGACTTGCTGCGCCTGCATGAGTTGGAGCTGACGACGCATTTCCTCGAGGCTCATCGTCTGGACCTGACCGATGTTGATCGAGTTGTCGATCTTCTGCGGTGCGCCCTGCTCGACTTGGGCCTTGTCCATCTCGGCGCGCTTGTCCGCGAATCCCTTCGCGACGTCGCGTGCGGCCTGCCAGTACCGGTGCCCCGGATCGAGCAGGGTGCCCTCCATGCCGAAGATGTCCGTCGCGGCCGAGGGCACGATGTCGCCGACCTTCTCGATGAACTTCGGTCCGACCTCGGCGAGCGTTTTGTTGAACGCTGCGAAAAGGTTCCACTGGTCGTTCGTGAGAACGGCCTCTGGCTTGCCGGACTGATTGATGCCGATCGAGTTGTTCGAGAAGATCCCGCCGTTGTCGTACCAGTTGTGGTTCTCCCAGAACGCCTTTGCTGCGGTCGGGAGGCCGTACCGGTCGCGGATGTAGCGGGCGCCGGCCGCGCCCTGAATCCCTGGGTTGGGGTTCTCGTCAGGTAGGTAGGCGTCCTTCGTCGAGCCGAGGAACTGGAAGAGGCCGAACGCTCCCGAGCTTGGGTTGCGCGCGAGGGGGTTCCAGCTCGACTCCTGTCCCACGCTCGGTGCTGCGCGCAGCGCGCCGAGACAAGGTCCTCGCCGAAGACCCGTCCGAGAAGATCGCGCTCCCCCGCCGGCGCCGCGCCGATTCCGCGATGATCATCCCCACCGCAGAACAGGTCGGCGCGCTCGTCCAGGCCGCCGACGTGGACTTCGACGCGTTCGTCGGGCTCTGCGCCTACGCTGGCCTTCGACTGGGTGAAGCCGCGGCGCTACAGGTCGGCGACGTCGACTTCCTGCGTCGCGAGGTCAACGTTCGGCGTCAGGTGCAGCGAGCCAACGGCGGGGCCGTCGAGCTCCGGGCACCGAAGTACGGCTCCGAGCGCGTGATCCCCGCACCCAACGGGCTACTCGAGTTGCTGTCGCTCCACATCGCCCACTGGCGAGCTGGCACCGACCCTGCCGGTTGGATGTTCCCCGGCGAGGGCGAGCACCCCTGGCACCAGAACTCGGTCGGCTACAGATGGCGCAAGACGCGCAAAGCCGTCGGAGTCGACGATCTGCATCTCCATCACTTGCGGCACTTCTACGCGTCCGGCCTCATCGCGGCGGGCTGCGACGTCGTGACGGTGCAGAAGGCGCTGGGGCACAGCTCCCCCACCGTCACGCTGAACACCTACGCCCACCTGTGGCCGGACGCGAGCGACCGTACTCGCAACGCGGCCGAGGCACTCTTCCGGTCGTCGCTGCAGTCCGCTGCGTACCCACTGCGTACCGAGGACCCAAAACAGGGTGGTGACCAGGGGTTCTAAACGTTGAAGCGGAACTCCACCACGTCGCCGTCGGCCATGATGTAGTCCTTGCCCTCCATGCGGACCTTGCCTGCGGCCTTGGCGGCGGCCATGGATCCGGCGGCGACGAGGTCGTCGAAGGAGACGATCTCGGCCTTGATGAAGCCGCGCTCGAAGTCGGTGTGGATGACGCCGGCGGCCTGCGGGGCGGTGTCGCCCTTGTGGATGGTCCAGGCGCGGGATTCCTTGGGACCGGCGGTGAGGTAGGTCTGCAGGCCGAGGGTGTGGAAGCCGGTGCGGGCGAGTGCGTGCAGGCCGGGCTCGGACTGTCCGATGGAGTCGAGCATCTCCTGCCGGTCCTCTTCGTCCAGCTCGAGCAGCTCCTGCTCGACCTTGGCGTCGAGGAACACGGCGTCCGCGGGGGCGACGGAGGCGCGCAGTTCGGCGACCTTCGCGTCGTCGGTGAGCACGGCCTCGTCGGCGTTGAACACGTAGAGGAACGGCTTGGTGGTGAGCAGGCTCAGCTCGCGCAGCAGCGCGAAGTCCAGCTTGTCCTTCGCGCTGAACAGGGTCTTGCCCTCGTCGAGGACTTCCTGCGCCTTCAGCGCCTCCTCGTGGATGGGCTTGAGTTCCTTGTTCTTCTTCGCTTCCTTCTCCAGGCGCGGCAGGGCCTTCTCCAGCGTCTGCATGTCGGCGATGACGAGCTCGGTCTCGATCACCTCGATGTCGGATGCCGGGTCGACGCGGCCGTCGACGTGCACGACGTCGTCGTCGTTGAAGACGCGAACCACCTGGCAGATGGCGTCGGCCTCGCGGATGTTGGCGAGGAACTTGTTGCCGAGGCCGGCGCCCTCGGAGGCGCCCTTGACGATGCCGGCGATGTCGACGAACGACACCGTGGCGGGCAGGATGCGCTCGGAACCGAAGATCCGGGCGAGCTCGGACAGCCGCGGATCGGGCAGTTCGACCAGGCCGACGTTGGGTTCGATGGTCGCGAACGGGTAGTTCGCGGCCAGCACGTCGTTGTTGGTCAGCGCGTTGAACAAGGTGGACTTGCCGACGTTGGGCAGTCCGACGATTCCGAGGGTAAGGCTCACGGTCGTTGGATTCTACGGCGTCGGCGTCCGATCAACGACCATCGGCCTCACCAGCTGGAGGTATTGCTGTTCGCGACGAGGGCGATGATCAGGATGGCGTACCCGATGACGAAGACGACGATCAGCGCCACCCAGATCCACAGGGCGATCTTGCCGAGCGCCTTGGCGCGGTCGGACGCGTACTGGGCGCCCTGGTAGTCGCCCATCGCCCACTTCGGGTACACGTCGTGGACGTGGTTGAACGCGGCGAATGCGAGCGGCCAGAAGAAGAGGACGGCGGCCACCGCCCACCCGGCGTTCGAGGGCGGCAGCGGCGGTGGGCCGTACTGGCCCGGGTACGCCTGCGACTGCGTCGGCTGCTGTTGCGTGGGGTACTGGTAGCCGTACGCACCCGTGTCGCCGGGCTTCGGCGGCACCGGATTGCTCGACGATTCCGGATTGCTCGGTGACTCCGACATGACATCCCCCTGTCGTGGCAGCTGACCTCGTGCGTCCACTATCCCACCTGCCTCCCCATGTGAGTGGGAAAGTGCGCCGGAGTACGCGTCGGCACTCACGTGAGGTTCTAGTCTCAGCGAGTGACCCGCTGGTTGATCGTCCTCGCGATATGGATCCTCGGACTGGGCGCGCTCGCCGTGACCCTCGGCGTAGCCACCGGGTGGTGGTTCGCCGCGGTCGTCCTCCTCGCACTCGCAGCCCTCGGGACATGGGATCTGCTGCAACGGCGGCACAGCATTCTGCGGAACTACCCGGTGCTGGGGCACGCACGGTTCCTGCTCGAGAAGATCCGCCCCGAGATCCAGCAGTACTTCGTCGAATCGTCCACGGATGGAACGCCCTTCGACCGCGACACCCGCGACCTCGTCTACGAGCGCGCCAAGGGCACCCTCGCCGAGGAGCCGTTCGGCACCGAGCGGGACGTGCACGCCGTCGGCTACGAGTTCATGGCCCATTCGCTGCGCGCCCGGATGGCACCGCCCGAGCCGCCGACCGTCCGCATCGGCGGCCCCGACTGCGAACGGCCCTACGACATCGCGCTTCTCAACGTGTCGGCGATGAGCTTCGGCTCGCTCTCCGCGAACGCCATCGAAGCCCTCAACGCCGGGGCCGCGCGCGGCGGGTTCGCGCACGACACCGGCGAGGGCGCGATCAGCCCGTACCACCGCAAGCACGGCGGCGACCTGATCTGGGAGATCGCGTCCGGCTACTTCGGCTGCCGGACGAACGACGGCCACTTCGATCCCGGCAAGTTCACCGAACATGCGGCCTCAGAGCAGGTGAAGGCGATTTCGATCAAGCTGTCGCAGGGCGCGAAACCCGGGCTCGGCGGTGTGCTGCCCGGGGCGAAGGTGTCGCGGGAGATTGCCGAGACGCGCGGCGTGCCGGTCGGGAAGACGGTGATCTCCCCGCCCTCGCACACCGCGTTCTCCACCCCGAACGAGCTGATCGACTTCATCGTCACCCTGCGAAAGCTCTCCGGCGGCAAACCCGTCGGGTTCAAATTGTGCGTCGGATCGCGCACCGAGTTCCTCGGCATCTGCAAGGCGATGCTCGAACGCGACGTCACCCCGGACTTCGTCATCGTCGACGGCTCCGAGGGCGGAACCGGTGCAGGCCCAGTGGAATTCGAGGACAACATGGGCATGCCCCTCACCGAGGGGCTGATGCTCGTGCACAACGCGCTGACCGGCGCCGGACTGCGGAACCGCATCAAGATCGGCGCGTCCGGTAAGGTCGCCAGCGCATCCGACATCGTCAAACGGATCATCCAGGGCGCCGACTTCACCCTGGCCGCCCGCGCGATGATGTTCGCCGTCGGGTGCATCCAGGCGCAGATGTGCCACACCAACCGCTGCCCCGTCGGGGTGACGACGCAGGACCCGGCGCGGACCCGCGCGCTCGACGTCCCCGACAAGGCGGCCAGGGTGTTCCGGTTCCAGAAGTCGACGGTGGCCGGCGCCCAGCAGATGGTGGCATCGATGGGTCTCGACAGCTTCGACCAACTGACGCCGTCGATGCTCAACCGCCGGATCGACGGCGTCGCCACGCGCACCTACGCGGAACTGTACGAGTGGCTGATGCCCGGCGAACTGCTCGAGGATCCGCCGTCGGATTGGCTCACCGACTGGATCGACGCCGATTCGTCTCGCTTCTGACGTCGTTTTTTCGTCGAACCGAACGTCGGCACAATAGGGTGACGGGGGCCACAAAAGATGTGGCATCTGTCGACGGCGTCACCCCTGGCACACAATGACGACGGGGGCGCTGGGAAGGAGTTCGCGATGGCCCTGAGAGCCGCCCCCGAATCCGAGATCGAGTACCTGAAAACGGATCCGGATCTGCCAGCGGTCGGCGTCGTGGACCGCACCCCCATCTCACCGGCGGCACGGATCACGTTCGCCGTCCTCGGCCTTTTCGGTGGCATCGCCTGGGTGATGATCGCGTTCATCCGCGGCGAGAACATCAACGCCGTCTGGTTCGTGGTGGCCGCCGTCTGCACGTACCTCATCGCCTACCGCTTCTACGCGCGGCTGATCGAACGCAAACTCGTCCAGCCCCGTGACGACCGGGCCACCCCCGCCGAGATCCTGGAGAACGGCAAGGACTACATGCCGACGGACCGGCGGGTGCTGTTCGGGCACCACTTCGCCGCCATCGCCGGCGCAGGTCCCCTCGTCGGTCCCGTCCTCGCCGCGCAGATGGGCTACCTGCCCGGCACGCTGTGGATCATCATCGGAGTCGTCTTCGCCGGAGCGGTCCAGGACTTCCTCGTCCTGTGGATCTCGACGAAACGCCGCGGACGCAGCCTCGGTCAGATGGCCCGCGACGAACTCGGCCTCGTCGGCGGTGTGGCCGCCATGATCGGCGTCTTCGTCATCATGATCATCCTCATCGCAGTGCTCGCCCTCGTCGTCGTCAACGCGCTCGCGGAAAGCCCGTGGGGCGTCTTCTCGATCGCCATGACCATCCCGATCGCCCTGTTCATGGGCGTCTACCTGCGGTACCTGCGCCCGGGCAAGGTCGCGGAGGTGTCGCTGATCGGCGTCGTGCTGTTGCTCCTCGCCATCGTGTCCGGCGGCTGGGTCGCCGACACCGGTTGGGGCGCCGACTGGTTCACGCTCTCCAAGGTGACCATCGCCTGGCTGATGATCGCCTACGGTTTCGCCGCATCCGTCCTGCCCGTGTGGCTGCTGCTGGCCCCGCGCGACTACCTGTCGACGTTCATGAAGATCGGCACGATCATCCTGCTGGCCATCGGCATCCTGGTCGCGCAGCCCACCATCAAGATGCCCGACGTCACGACGTTCGCCATCCAGGGCAACGGCCCCGCGTTCGCGGGCTCCCTGTTCCCGTTCCTGTTCATCACGATCGCGTGCGGCGCGCTGTCCGGCTTCCACGCCCTCATCTCCTCCGGCACCACGCCCAAGCTGCTGGCGAAGGAAAAGCAGATGCGGCTGATCGGATACGGGGGCATGCTCACCGAGTCGTTCGTCGCGATCATGGCGCTCGTCACCGCGTGCATCATCGACCAGCACCTGTACTTCGCGCTCAACGCGCCGGCCACCCTCACCGGCGGGACCCCCGAAACGGCCGCCGCATACGTGAACGGCCTCGGACTGTCCAGCCCGAACATCAACCCCGACACCCTCTCGCAGGCCGCGGAGAACGTGGGCGAGGAGTCGATCATCTCCCGCACCGGCGGTGCCCCGACGCTCGCGTTCGGCATGTCGGAAGTGCTCAGCCAGTTCCTCGGCGGCGCCGCCCTCAAGTCGTTCTGGTATCACTTCGCGATCATGTTCGAGGCGCTGTTCATCCTCACAACCGTCGACGCAGGCACCCGTGTCGCCCGGTTCATGCTGTCGGACTCGCTCGGCAACTTCGGTGGACCCGCCCGCAAGTTCAAGGATCCGTCGTGGCGCGTCGGAGCCTGGGTGTGCTCGCTGGCCGTCGTCGGACTGTGGGGCGCCATCCTGCTCATGGGCGTCACCGACCCGCTCGGCGGCATCAACACCCTGTTTCCGCTCTTCGGCATCGCGAACCAGCTGCTCGCCGCGATCGCCCTGACGGTGGTCCTCGCCATCGTCATGAAGAGGGGTCTCTTCAAATGGGCATGGATTCCCGGCGTTCCCCTCGTCTGGGACCTGATCGTCACCATGACGGCGTCCTGGCAGAAGATCTTCTCCGGCAACACCGCCGTCGGCTACTGGTCCCAGCACGCCGCGTTCAAGGAAGCGAAGGAAGCCGGCAAGACCAGCTTCGGTTCCGCCAAGACCCCCGAGGCCATCGACGCCGTCATCCGCAACACCTTCATCCAGGGCACCCTGTCGATCGTGTTCGCCGCACTCGTCCTCGTCGTCGTGGTGGCCGGAGCGCTCGTCTGCATCAAGGCATTCCGGGCAGGTGGACTGCCGACCACCGAGTCACCCGAGCAGCCGTCGAAAATCTTCGCTCCCGCCGGGTTCGTCCCCACCGCCGCCGAGAAGGAACTCGACAAGGAATGGAACGAACTCATCGCGTCGGGCGTCGTGCGCGCACCCGGTGCTGCACACACTCACACGGACAGGGCACATCACCATGATGAATAGGGTTGTGGGGGCCGTCCGGACCGCCTGGTGGTGGACGGGGTCGCTGATGGGCGACCACGACTACAGCAGGTATGTCGAACACCTTCGCCGGAACCATCCGGACGCCGAGGTGCCGACCGAGCGCGAGTACTGGAAGGCGCGCTACGCGGACGCCGACGCGAACCCGGGCGCCCGCTGCTGCTGACCTCACCGGGCCGTCCCGGCGTCCCCCAGTACTGTCAGTACTGATCGGCTGAGCAGACACGGCAGGGAGGACCATCTGTGACGGAGAAGGAAGCCCCGGCGCCGTCCGGGACCGCAATCACGAAACCGGACCGCGGGCATCTCATCGGGGTGGGTGCGATGTGGGTGGCCAAGTGGTCGCTGGTCCTCGTGGCCATCTCGCTGGGCGCGTTGTTGTTCGGGTGGATCATCGAAAAGCTGTGGGTGATCGTCCTCCCCGTGCTGCTGGCCGTCGTGGTGTGCACGGTGCTGTGGCCGCCGACGCGGGCGATGACGAGACGGCGTATCCCCCCGGCGGCGGCCGCCGCGACGTCGCTCGTCGTGTTCATCGCCGTCGTCGCCGGAATCATCGCGGGCATCGTGCCGTCCGTCGTCAACCAGGCACCCGAGCTGGCCAACAAGGCCACCCAGGGCATCAACCAGGTGCAGGACTGGTTGAAGGGTCCGCCGATCAACCTGCAGGACGATCAGATCGACCAGGGCATCCACACGATCGTCGTGAAGGTGCAGGAAAGTGGGACGGTCATCGCGTCCGGTGTGTTCACCGGGGTCAGCACCGCCAGCTCCCTGCTGCTCACGCTCGGCCTCGTGCTGGTGCTGTCGTTCTTCTTCATCAAGGACGGCCCGCGGTTCATCCCGTGGCTGCACTCCGTCGGCGGCGGCCGCGCGGGCCGTCACCTCGAAGTGGTGCTGGGCCGCATGTGGGACACGCTCGGAGGGTTCATCCGGACGCAGGCACTGGTCAGCCTCATCGACGCCGTCTTCATCGGCGCCGGACTGCTCATTCTCGGTGTGCCGCTTGCACCGGTCCTCGCGATCCTGACGTTCATCGGTGGCTTCGTCCCGATCGTCGGTGCGTTCGTCGCCGGTGCTCTCGCCGTGCTCGTCGCGTTGGTGGCCAACGGTCTCACCACCGCCGTGATCGTGCTGATCATCATCCTCGTGGTGCAGCAGATCGAGGGCAACGTGCTGCAGCCCGTACTCCAGAGCAAGAGCATGAAACTTCACGCCGTCGTGGTTCTGCTCGCCGTGACCGCCGGTGGCTCCGTGTTCGGGATCGTCGGCGCCTTCCTCGCGGTGCCCACCGCCGCCGTCGCCGCCGTGGTGGTGCGCTACATCGGTGAGCAGATCGACGAGCACAGCGCCGAAAGCAACATCGCCGACGCCGTCGCCGCGAACGACGACCTCGACGACGCCGAACGGGAGGGCGTCACCGTCGACGAGGCCGCCGTCGCGCCCAAGGCGGACTGACCGGCACTCAACCCGCGACGACCTCCACCGTGGAGCCGGTGCGTCCGCGAATCACGTGCAGCCGGCTCGGGATTCGCTGACGCATCTCGTCGACGTGACTGACGATCCCGACCACCCGGCCACCGTCACGAAGCTCGTCGAGGACGCCCATCACCGAGTCGAGGGTGTCCGCGTCGAGGGTGCCGAATCCCTCGTCGATGAACATCGTGTCGAGGACAACGCCTCCCGACTCCGCCGCGACGACATCGGCGAGACCGAGCGCCAGCGACAGCGACGCCAGGAACGACTCACCGCCGGACAGGGTCTTGGCCGAACGCACCACTCCGGTGTAGTCGTCGCGGATGTCCAGCCCCAGGCCACCGCGGCGGCCTCGCGGACCGGCCTCGTCGCTGTGGACGAACTCGTACCGTCCCGCCGACATCCGGCCGAGCCGCGCGGATGCCGAGACGGCCACCTCTTCCAGCCGGGCCGCCAGCACATACGACCGCAGCGACATCTTCCTGGCGTTCTGGCCACGGCCCGCGATCACCTCGGCGAGGGCGGCCAACTCCTCGTGCGCGGCCTGCATCGGCGCAATCGCCTCGGCGGCCTTGTCGAGTTGGCCGACGAACCGTTCCAGATCGAGCAGTCGGCGCTCGGCGTCGGATGCCGCCGCGACGGCGACGTTCACGACCTCCGCGGCCATGTCGTGCGCGTGCTGGACGGACGCCAGTTCCAAGGGATCTGCCTCGGCGACGGCAACGACCTCGGGGTCGTCGAGCACGCTGCGCGCCCCGACCTCGGCGTCGCGCGCCGACGTGAGGAGGGCCTCGATCTCACCCTGACGGGCGGCCGTCCGGACCGCGGCCACGGCGTCGGCAGAGCTGTCGAAACCGGCGTCCCCGGCCAGTGTTTCGGCCTTGGCCGCGAGTTCACGGGCCGCCGACTCGGCTCCGGCACCGGCGTCCCGAGCGTCGAGCAGTTCGGATGCGGACTCCGCAAGCGCGTCGAGTCGTGCGCGGCGTGCCTCCACGCTCGGGTCGTCGCCCGCCGCCTCGCTCACCCGGGCCCGGATCTCCCCGAGCTGTGTCGTGCTCGCCGTGATCCTCTCGGCCACGGTGGCGGCGTCGACGCCCAGGTCCCGCAACCGTTCCTGCAGGTGACTCTCGCGGTCCCGCAGTTCGGTGAGTGATGCGGACCGACGCTCGACCTCGTTGCCGAGCGCAGTCGCCTCCTCCACCTCCGCCTCCGCGGTCGTGAGTGCCTGCGCGAGTTCGTCCGCGTCACCGTCGCCGCCGCGCTGGACGAGCACGTCGATCCCGCGCTCCACCGCGCCCAGCTTCTCGGTCGCGGTCGTCAGCGCCGCCGCGGCCTTCTGCTCCGCCGCGAGGGCCTTGTCCTCGTCGGCCTTCGTGACCGACAGCTCGGACGGTTCGGCAGGCTGCGGGTGCTCGGGCGAACCGCACACCTGGCACGGGACACCGTCCTCGAGCGTGCCTGCCAATTCGGCGGCCATGCCCGCGATCCGGCGTTGCAGCAGGTCGAGCCAGTGCTCGCGCGCGTCCTGGTGCTGTTGCCGGGCATCGAGCACGCCGCGCTCGAGCCGATCACGCTCGGCCCGGCGGGTGCGGAGATCCGCCGCCGCCGAGGCAGCGTCGGCCGCCCGGTCCCGGGCATCGACGAGCGCGGGCACTGCGTCGCGGGCCTTCTGCGCCGAGTCGAGCGCCTTCTCCGCTTCCCTCAGAGCGAGCGGCAATTGTTCCCGCTCCCGGGACAGCGCGTCGCCGGCCTCGGCGAGTTCGACCTGCCGGGCACGTAGCCGCTTCAGTTCGACAGCGAGCCGGTCGGCGGCGCCGGATTCGGCGAGTGCCCCGTCGAGGCGCACGATCTCGTCACGCCAGGCCCGGATACTCGACCGGATGTGCTCCCGTTCGTCGGCGGTCGGAGGCCACGGCAACTCCGCCACGAGATCGGCGCCGCCCACCGTCGAACGCAATCCGTCCGTGATCGCCTCGACGTTCCGCGCGGCGGCTGCGGCCTTGGCCCGGGCGGCGTCGGCGTCGCGTGCCACGGTCGCGACCGGTGCGGCCCGGCGCGCATCCGCCAATTCGGCGACGAGGACCGCCCGCCGGTCCGCCTCCGCTGCGTGGGCCTCGAGTTCCGCCTCGGCTCGCCGCCTGCGGTTCTGCAGTTCGAGGACACGGCGCGCCTCCGCGAGCGCATCTTGGGTCACCTTCGCCTGGCTCTTGGCCTTCTGCAGGTCGTCCGCGGCCAGGTCGCGGGTCTCGCGCGCCTCGGCCTCGAGCTTGTGGGCCCAGGTCACCGGATCGGCGTCGGCGCCCCCCTCGATGCCTGCGGCCGTCCCGACCCGCGCCAGCAGGACGTCGACGGCCCGTTGATGCTCGTCCAGGTCGTGGGCGCTGGTACGCCTGCGGGCGAGGAACCACTCCTCCACCGTCCCGAATCGGGTGGTGTCGAACAGCCTCTCCAGAAGCTGACCGCGTTCCTCGTTGTCGGCTCGCAGGAACTTCGCGAACTCTCCCTGCGGCAGCAGGACGACCTGGAAGAACTGGTCGGCGCTCATGCCCATCAGCCGCCCGACCTCGTCGGCGATGTCGGGGATCCGTGACAGGTTCTCCCCGCGGCCGTCGAGCCAGGTGAGCGTGGCCTTCGCGTTCTCCTTGATGGTCCCCGACCCACGGCGCTTGGGACGCTCGAACTCCGGGCTGCGGACGAGTCGCAGATGCCGGCCCGCGATCGTCGCCTCGAGCGTCACCGTCGGAACGGAACCGGCGGGCGCGTGGTCGGACAGGAGGCGCTTGCCGTCCTTCCGTGCCCCGGGCACCGTGCCGTACAGCGCGAACGCCACCGCGTCGAGGACTGTCGTCTTACCGGCGCCGGTATGACCGTGCAGCAGAAAGAGCCCGTCCGCGCCGAGCCGATCGAAGTCGACTTCCACGGATCCTGCGAACGGCCCGAAGGCTTCGACCTCGAGTCGATGCAGCCTCATGCCGTCTGTTCCAGCGCGACGACCTCGGCGGTGTCTTCGCCGGACCGGCCGGCGAAGCCGAGTGCGGCCTCCACCAATCGGATCTCGCCGGTCGACGGTTCGCTGCGCACGTCGGTGAGGAAGCTGCGCGTGATCTGCAGATCGCTGCGCCCGTGCACCTTGTCGCGGTAGCGCAGATCGTCGCCGCCCTCGGGGCGTTGCCACTCGAGGTGCACGGCGAACGGGAATCGGGTCTGGAGTGAGCGCATGGCGTCGACCGGGCGTTCCGGGTCGGTGAGCACCGCCGAGACGTAGCAGTCCTCGGCGTCGCGGAACGCGTCGTCCTCGAGCAACGCCTGCACCGTCCCGGTCAGTTGCCGCAGACCACGGACCACCGGCAGGTCGACCCGCTCGACGGCCCGCAGTCCGTCGGCGTCGAGATCCACGAGGTAGACCGCCTTGCTGTGGGTGCGCTCGCCGAAGGAGTACGGCAGCGGCGAACCCGAGTACCGAATGTTCTCGGTGAGAGTCTGCGGCGAGTGCAGGTGGCCGAGCGCGACGTAGTCGACCCCGCCGAAGGCCGACGCCGACACCGTCTCGACGCCGCCGACGGAGATGGACCTCTCCGATCCGGTGGCCTCCGCGCCCACGACGAACGCGTGCGCCAGGACGACGGACCTGGTGCGCGGACCGGTGTCGTTCCGCCCGTCGAGGTCGGCACGGACACGGTCCATCGCGGCGTCGAGGATCTCGGCGTGCGAGCGGGCGGTCGGCACGTCCAGTTGCGCGCGGGTGATCTCGGGCTCGAGATAGGGAATGCCGTAGAACGAGACGGGACCGTGCGCGTCCTCGAGCACGACGGGCGAGCCGATCCCGGCGACCGTCGTCATGAGGTGCAGCCCGCCCGCGCGGGAGAACGCGGCACCCGCCCCGAGCCGCGCCGCGGAGTCGTGGTTCCCGGACGTGGCGACGATGACCGCACCGGCGTCCCGGATCGCTTCGAATCCGCGGTTGCACACGGTGACGGCGTCGGCGCTGGGGATCGACCGGTCGTACACGTCACCGGGAACGACGACGACGTCCACGCCGTGCTCGGCGACGAGGGCGGCGATCGCGTCGAGCACACGGGCCTGGTCGGTGAGCAGGTCCACCCCGTGGAACGTGCGTCCGATGTGCCAGTCCGAAGTGTGCAGGATCCTCATGTCCCGAGACCGTAGAGCACCGTGCCGACAACCTCGAACACCTCGGCCGCGTGGCGTCCGGGCGATTCGACATGTCGGTGGGGCGGTGCACCATGAGCCACATGAATGCACTCGCTGCACTCGGAATGCTCCTGGCGCTGGCCGCGGGCACCGCCCTCGGGTGGCTGCTGCACGCGGCGCGGAGCGGTGATCGGGCGGCGCGTGCGGAGGCACAGCTCGCCGCGCTGCGCGAGAACGAGGCCCTGCTGCAGCAGTCGCTCGGCGCGGTCAGCGAGGATTCCGCCCGCCGCCACTCGGGTGCGATCGGCGAGCAGATCTCGCGACTGGTCGGGCCACTGCACGAGGCCGTCGGCGCCCTGGCGGAACAGGTGGACCACGTCGAACGCAACCGCCTGCACGCGTATGCGGGGCTCAGCGAGCAGGTCGAAGGCATGTACCGCACCTCTCAGATGCTGTCCACGCAGACGAGCCGGCTGGTCACGGCGCTGCGGGCGCCGCAGATCCGGGGCCGGTGGGGCGAGATCCAGCTCGAGCGGGTGGTCGAACTCGCCGGGATGGTCCGGCACTGCGATTTCGACACCCAGGTGTCGAAGGACGGTGTCCGTCCCGACCTGCTCGTGTACCTCGCGGGCGGCAAGCAGATCGTGGTCGACGCCAAGGTCCCGTTCGCGGCGTACCTGGACGCCGCGCAGACGGAAGACCCGGCCGCCCGGGAACAGCACCTCTCCAGACACGCCCGGCAGCTGCGGACGCACGTCGACCAGTTGGCCGACAAGACGTACTGGGAGTCGTTCGACCCGACGCCGGAGTTTGTGGTGCTGTTCGTGCCCGGTGATCCGTTCCTGGACGCGGCGCTGACCGCCGACTCCGGGCTGCTCGAGCACGCGTTCTCGCGGAACGTGATCCTCGCCACCCCCACCACTCTCATCGCCTTGCTGCGGACCATCGCGCACACCTGGCGCCAGGAGGCGCTGTCGCAGGACGCCGCGAAGATCCACCAACTCGGCCGGGAGCTGTATTCGCGGCTGGGCACGGTCGGTGCACATCTCGACCGCCTCGGCTCACAACTCGGCAAGTCCGTCGACTCGTTCAATCTCACCGTCGCGTCGATGGAGTCCCGGGTCACAGTCACCGCCCGCAAGCTCCACGACCTCGATGTGTTCGACGGCGATGTCACCGAGGTCAGCGCCGTCGATTCGTGGCCGCGACGCACAAATCTCGAGGATCTCTCAGGCTCTACCGGTCACGCCAACGAGGCTAGTTAACAAGTTGCCGCTACTGTCGTTGTGTGTCTGCAACCCAACGTGCTCGCTCTGGGGTGCCGCTCGACAGGCGGTCGATTGTCCCTACGGTCCCCGGTCTCCCCTGGTGGGGTGTCATTCTCCTGGCCGTCGGAGTCACCTTCGTCGGATTCGCTGTCGATGCGGCTCGTGGCACGGAACTCACGGCTGCGTTCTCCACGTTCTATTTCCTCGGCTGCGTTCTCGCCGTGGCTGCTGCCGGCAATCGGGCGCTGTTCACCGCGATCGTCCAGCCGCCGCTGATCCTGTTCGTCGCGGTGCCGCTCGGGCAGAGTCTCATCGCGGAGGAGAACAGCACCGCACTGAAAGACCTGGCGATCAACGTCGCATATCCGCTGGTCAACCGTTTCCCGGTGATGCTCGCCGCCACCGTGGTGACCCTGCTGATCGGTGGCCTCCGCCTCTTCCTGCTGCAGCAACGCAAGACCGGTCCCGCCCGCACGTCCGAGCGGCGACGCGCGCAGCGGGCGCCACGCGCCGCCCGCCCTCGGCGCGCAGCCGAGGAGTCCGAGCAGTCTCCGCCGTCGCGCCGGGCGCGTGACAGGGACGCTGCGCGGGAACACCCCCGCTCGGGGCGACGGGCAGCCACCCCACCGCCTCGCCGATCGTCGTCGTCGGGGGGACGCACCACGCCCCCACCACCGATGGTCGACCGGGCAGCGCAGGCACCCCGCTCGGCGCCTCCGCGCACCAGTCAGGCGCCGCGTTCGGTCCCGCCGCGGACGACGCCGCGACCCCGGCCGAACCCCGACGTGCCGGCCCACCCCATTCCGCAGGTGCGTTACCGCGACCGGTACGAGCCGCCGTTCGAGACGGAGCAGCCCCGCTAGAGCAGGGACGCGGCAGGTAGCGGGCCGATCAGGTCCGCGCGGCGCGCAGCTCGCGCGGCAGTGCGAAGACCAGCGTCTCGTTGGCCGTGGTGACCGGCTGGACGTCGTGGAATCCGTGCTCGTCGAGCAGATCGATCACACCGCGCACCAGGATCTCCGGCACGGACGCACCGGACGTGATCCCGACCGTCCGGACGCCGTCGAGCCAGGCCGGATCCACTTCGCGCGCGTAGTCGACCAGGTACGACGCCTTCGCGCCCGCGTTCAGTGCGACCTCGACGAGACGAACGGAGTTCGAGGAGTTGCGGGATCCGACGACGATGACGAGGTCGCATTCGGGTGCCATCGCCTTGACCGCCACCTGACGGTTCTGGGTGGCGTAGCAGATGTCGTCGCTCGGCGGGTCCTGCAGATTGGGGAAACGCTCCCGCAGCCGGGCGACCGTCTGCATCGTCTCGTCGACGCTCAACGTGGTCTGCGACAACCAGATGACCTTCGATTCGTCGCGGACCGTCACGGCGTCGACGGAGTCGGGTCCGTCGACCAGTTGCACGTGATCGGGGGCCTCACCGGCGGTGCCCTCCACTTCCTCGTGGCCCTCGTGGCCGATCAGGAGGATGTCGAAGTCGTCGCGGGCGAAGCGCTTGGCTTCCTGGTGGACCTTCGTGACCAGCGGGCACGTGGCGTCGATGGTGCGCAGGTTGCGCGCCGCGGCCGATTCGTGGACCGCGGGAGACACGCCGTGGGCGGAGAACACCAGCAGCGCGCCCTCCGGAACCTCGTCCGTCTCGTCGACGAAGACGACACCCTGATCGGTGAGCGTCTCGACGACGTGCCGGTTGTGGACGATCTCCTTGCGGACGTAGATCGGGGCGCCGTGCTTCTCGAGCGCCTTCTCCACCGTCTCGACGGCGCGGTCCACGCCGGCGCAGTAGCCGCGGGGCTCCGCGAGCAGTACCCGCTTCTCGCCGTCGGCACGCGACGCCCCCGAATCTGCCGAACGTGTGATACCCACATTGAGTGGAACAGCCGAAGACATGGTTCCAGACTACGGGTCACCCCGAACGGACGACACTTTCGCGGGGTCTCGGCCGGGTAGTGTGCGCATCGTCGCACCGAAGTCGTCGGCGCTGTGGGCACGTCGGCTACCCAAACGTGCCGTTGTCAGGCAGGCTGTGGGAATGATTCGTCCCCCCTTCGTGGCGCGTGTCGCCGCTGGAATCGCCGTGACGGCCGTCGAAGAGGCCAGGAAGCTGCCGACCACCGCAGCGACCCTGCCCATGACCGCGGTCAGTCAGGTGCTGCAGACCACGATGCGTGTTCAGCAGTCCATGACGGCGCTGGCCATCAAGGGCGACCAGGCTTTCGCACTGATCAACTGGACCCACGACGACGAGCAGCCGGCCTGGGCCGTCTTCGACGACGACACCGATCCGGAACCCGTTGTCGACGGCGTGACCGACGAGCGGCCGGCCGGACCGGGCCGGTTCGCCCTGTACTCGCTGAGCCCGCAGGAAGAGAGCACTCCCGAGAAGGTCTCGACCCCGAAGGCTGCTCCCGCCGCCACGACCAACGGCTCGGCCCCCGTGACGTCGGCGAGCAAGAAAGCCGCGACCTCCGCGCCGACGGTGGCCGAACCCGAGATCGCCGTCGTACTCGACTACGGCACGCTGACGCTCGCCCAGCTGCGGGCGCGCCTGCGCAGCCTGTCCGTCGAGGACCTCACGACGCTGCTGGACTACGAGAACGCGACCCTGGCACGCGCGCCGTTCCAGACCATGCTGACCAACCGCATCACCTCCGCCAAGGCCAAGTGACCTCCGCACAGCCCCGCGCAGCCAGTACCGGACCGAGTACCGCCGAGCAGCCCTGGCCGGTCCGCACCGTGTCGGCCAAGGTCGCACAGTGGATCGACCGGCTCGGGAGTGTCTGGGTCGAGGGGCAGATCACCCAGATCAACGCGCGTCCGGGAACCCGGACCGCGTTTCTTGTGCTGCGGGATCCGTCCGTTGACATGTCGTTGTCGGTGACCTGTTCCCCGCAGCTGTTGCAGAACTCCCCCGTCCCGCTCACCGAGGGCAGCCGGGTGGTGATGTTCGGCAAGTTGTCGTTCTACACGGGCCGAGGGTCGGTCTCGCTGCGGGTGACGGAGATCCGCGCGATCGGGATCGGTGAACTCCTCGCCCGAATCGAGCGGTTGCGCGCGCTGCTGGCCGCGGAGGGTCTGTTCGACCCTCGGCTGAAGCGTCCGCTGCCGTTCCTACCGGGCACCATCGGGCTGATCACCGGTCGCGCGAGCGCCGCCGAGCACGACGTCCTCAGTGTGGCGCAGCGCCGCTGGCCCGCCGTGCGCTTCGAGGTGCGCAACACCCCGGTGCAGGGCGCGACCGCCGTTCCGCAGATCCTCGACGCATTGAAGGAACTGGACGCCGACCCGCACGTCGACGTGATCATCCTCGCGCGCGGCGGCGGCAGTGTGGAGGATCTGCTGCCGTTCTCCGACGAGACGCTGTGCCGCGCGATCGTTGCCTGCCGAACACCGGTGGTCAGCGCCATCGGCCACGAGCCGGACAGTCCGCTCAGCGATCACGTCGCCGACCTGCGGGCCGCAACACCGACGGATGCCGCCAAGCGGGTGGTGCCGGACGCGGTCGCCGAGCAGGCACTCGTCGGCGAATTGCGGTCGCGGAGCGCGGCTGCGCTGCGCAACTGGGTGCAGCGCGAGTCGCACCTGATCTCCCAGCTGCGGAGCCGGCCGGTACTCGCCGACCCGCTGCGCGCACTCGACCACCGGTCGGACGAGGTCGAGCGACTGCGGGAGGCCGGGCGACGCGACGTCAGCCGGGCGATCGCCGCGGAAAGCACCACGATCGAGCACCTTCGTGCACGGCTGACGACCCTCGGGCCCGCCGCGACCCTGGCCCGCGGCTACTCCGTGGTTCAGCGGATCGTGCCCGACGGCGATCCCGAGGTACTGCGTTCGGTCGACGACGCCCCACCGGGCACCCAGATTCGCGTTCGAGTCGCCGACGGCGCAATCCGTGCCGCGGTGATGGGAAAGGACAAGTAGGACATGAGTAAGCCCACCGGAAACGACACCGACATCGCGGAGCTCGGTTACGAGGCGGCGCGCGACGAACTCGTCGACGTGGTCAAGGTGCTCGAACAGGGCGGCCTCGACCTCGACGCGTCACTCGCACTGTGGGAGCGGGGCGAGGCCCTGGCCAAACGCTGCGAGGAACACCTCGCCGGGGCGCGCAAGCGCGTCGAGACGGCCCTCGCCCACGCCGAGGACGAGGGCTGACCCTCCCTCGATCGTCAGGCGGCGAGGATCGGGGCGTCGGCCGCGGCGGTGGTGAGCTGCTCGAACGCCTCGGGTGACGCACTGCCCGTCACGAGGAGCCGGACGTCGCCGAAGTCGGAGACCCAGATCGGCTCGACACCCTCCCCGCCGTACACGATCCAGCTGTGACCTGCGACGTCCTCGGTTCCCGTCGCCGTACGCGGACCACCGGCGACGAACGGCACGAGCACCGTCTCGACGGCATTGCTCTGCGTCAGCTGGATGTAGCGGCCGGCCTCGGTGATGAATCCGACGGTGCTCGAATCGCCGCCGCCGTCGCCGCTGACGATGCTGCGGCTGCCCGAGTTGGGCGTCCAGCCCTCCGGCGTCTCCGGCTTGCGCACCGGGAACGGCAGGTCCTGGGCGTCGTACTTCAGCGCCGCGTCGACGTCGAAGCTGGGGATCGGGCCACTGGTGGGCCCGCCCGGGCTGAACGTGCACTGGCTGGCGATACCCGCGATCAGTACGCAGAACAGGACAAGGGGTACGAGCGACCACACCATGTCGCGGTTGTTGTGCAGGATGCGGGGTTTATCGGATGCCACGCCCACCAGTATCCAGGGTCGGTCCCGGAACAACGATTCTCGGTCCCGTGATTCGCGCCCCAGCAGCGCACGTCACACTTCTTTCTGGGAGAATCAGCAGGCGAGATCCACCCGACACTCGGCGGCCGACGGCCACCGACACAGCGTCGACGTACAACGTCGACCGTGACTGCACCAGGAGGCACTGCCCATGACGGCTAGCACCACTTCGAGTCGCCGCGAGGCCCCGGACCGAAATCTTGCTCTGGAATTGGTCCGAGTCACCGAGGCTGGTGCGATGGCTGCCGGTCGCTGGGTCGGCCGTGGCGACAAGGAGGGTGGCGACGGCGCCGCCGTCGACGCCATGCGCCAGCTCGTGAGCTCGGTCTCGATGCGCGGCGTCGTCGTCATCGGCGAGGGCGAGAAGGACGAAGCCCCGATGCTGTTCAACGGCGAAGAGGTCGGCAACGGCGACGGACCCGACTGCGATTTCGCCGTCGACCCGGTCGACGGAACCACCCTGATGGCGAAGGGCATGCCCAACGCGATCGCCGTCCTCGCGGTCGCCGAGCGCGGCGCGATGTTCGACCCGTCTGCCGTGTTCTACATGGAGAAGATCGCCGTCGGCCCCGACGCCGCCGATGTCATCGACATCACAGCGCCCGTCGCCGAGAACATCAAACGCGTCGCGAAGGTCCGCAAGGCGTCCCCCTCCGACGTGACGGTCTGCATCCTCGACCGTCCGCGGCACGCCCGGCTCATCCAGGAGGTCCGGGACACCGGCGCCCGGATCCGTCTCATCTCCGACGGCGACGTCGCGGGTGCGATCGCCGCCGCGCGTCCGGAGTCGGGCACCGACATCCTGATCGGCACCGGTGGCACGCCCGAGGGCATCATCGCCGCAGCCGCCATGCGCTGTATGGGTGGTTCGCTGCAGGGCCGGCTGGCCCCGACCGACGACGCCGAGCGTCAGAAGGCCATCGACGCAGGCCACGACCTGGACCGTGTGCTCACCACCGAAGATCTCGTGTCGGGTGAGAACGTCTTCTTCTGCGCCACCGGCGTCACGGACGGCGACCTGCTCCGCGGCGTCCGCTACTACGGCGGCGGCGCCTCGACCCAGTCGATCGTGATGCGGTCGAAGTCGGGCACCGTCCGCATGATCGACGCGTACCACCGTCTCGAGAAGCTGCGCGAGTACTCGTCCGTGGACTTCACGGGCGAAGACGGCGCCGTTCCGCCGACGTTCTAGGCAGCTCCGCTGCCCGTGCGCCTTTCCGGTAGCTCCGGCTACCGGAAAGGCGCACGGGGAGCGCCCCACGACGCGCTCGGAAGTGGCATGTTTGACGCATGACCGAGAGCAACGAGCAGCAGTACCGGATCGAACACGACACCATGGGCGAGGTGCGGGTGCCCGTGGATGCCCTGTGGCGCGCGCAAACTCAGCGCGCCGTCGAGAACTTCCCGATCAGCGGTCGAGGTCTCGAGCGCACCCAGATACGTGCGATGGGTCTGCTGAAGGCAGCCTGTGCGCAGGTCAACAAGGATCTCGGCCTCCTCGACGCCGAGAAGGCGGATGCCATCATCGCGGCGGCGGGCGAGATCGCCGAGGGCAAGCACGACGATCAGTTCCCCATCGACGTCTTCCAAACGGGCTCGGGCACCAGTTCCAACATGAACGCCAACGAGGTGATCGCGTCGATCGCCGCGGCGAACGGTGTGGTCGTCCACCCCAACGACGATGTCAACATGTCGCAGTCGTCCAACGATACGTTTCCCACCGCGACGCACGTCGCGGCCACCGAGTCCGCGGTGAAGGACCTCCTCCCCGCCCTCGACCACCTGCGCCTGGCCCTGCTCGACAAGTCCACCGAGTGGAAGACCGTCGTGAAGTCGGGCCGCACCCACCTCATGGACGCCGTCCCGGTGACCCTCGGCCAGGAGTTCGGCGGTTACGCCCGTCAGATGGAGGCGGGGATGGAGCGGGTCGTGGCCTGCCTTCCCCGGCTCGGTGAGCTGCCCATCGGCGGCACCGCGGTCGGAACGGGGCTCAATGCCCCCGACGGGTTCGGCCCGAAGGTCGTCGCCGAACTGGTCAAGGCGACGGGAGTCGACGCCCTCACACCGGCGAAGAACAGTTTCGAGGCGCAGGCGGCGCGGGACGGGCTGGTGGAGGCGTCCGGCGCGCTGCGCACGATCGCGGTGTCCCTGACCAAGATCGCCAACGACATCCGCTGGATGGGATCGGGGCCGCTCACCGGTCTCGGCGAGATCCGTCTCCCCGACCTGCAGCCCGGCAGTTCGATCATGCCCGGCAAGGTCAATCCGGTGCTCCCGGAGGCGGCCACCCAGGTCGCCGCTCAGGTGGTCGGCAACGATGCCGCGGTCGCGTGGGGCGGTGCCGCGGGCGCGTTCGAGCTCAACGTCTACATCCCGATGATGGCGCGGAACCTGCTCGAATCGTTGAAATTGCTGGCCAACGTCACGCGGCTGTTCGCCGACCGGTGCGTCGTGGGGCTCGTCGCGAACACCGAGCACCTCAAGACCCTCGCGGAATCGTCGCCGTCCATCGTGACGCCACTGAACTCCGCGATCGGGTACGAGGAGGCCGCGGCTGTCGCCAAGCAGGCGCTGAAGGAGAAGAAGACCATCCGCGAGACCGTCGTCGCCCGCGGTCTGATCGGCGACAAGCTGAGCGAGGAGGAACTCGACAAGCGTCTCGACGTGCTGGCGATGGCGAAGGTCAAGGACTGACCCGGCCGACGGAGAGGGCCCGCACTCGCCGGAGTGCGGGCCCTCTCGCGCAGAAGTCCTACAGCAGCGCGGACAGCTCGTCGCGGGCCTTCTCGCCCTCCGGGCCGAGATCGGTGCGCCCAGCGATGTTCCAGGAGCGAAGCAGCGGCGCGAACACCTTCTCCCCCTGCTGGGCGGGGTCGTAGATGCCGGCCTCGGCGAGCACGGCGGTGCTGTCGGTTCCGCCGGGCAGGGCCACGCTCGGCACGTCGAAGGCCTCGATCCGCGATGCGATGGCCCGCATCGTCTGGTCGGGTACCAGCTCGAACGCGGCCTCGACGATGTTCCGGTAGAACAGCGACTGCAGTTCGTCGTCCGTGGCCAGCCGCTCGGCGATCACGGCCACCAGCGGGTCCTCGCCGAGTGCTGCCGTGTTGTGATGACGCACCGCCGCGGCCTTCTCCTCGAACGCGGAGTTCGCGAGCATCTCGAGCAGGTGCATCGGCGGCATCGCGTAGCCGCGGACCATCTCGTCCATCCGGGCGCGCTCGAGGGCGACGGGGTCGACGGCGCGCGTCACCATCAGGTAGTTCCGGAGCACGATGGAGTGCCGGTTCTCCTCCGCAGTCCAGCGGCCCACCCAGCGCCACCACGGGCCCACCTGGGCGAGGTGCTTGGCGATCTCCCGGTGGTACGCGGGGACGTTGTCCGCCACCAGCACACCCACCGTCAGTGCGAGCGCCTCGACGTCGCTCAGGGTCGACTGATCTGCCGACCAATCCGTTCCACCCATGAACGCGAAGTTCTTGCCCTGGTCCCACGGGACCAGATCGTGCGGCTGCCAGCCGTCCGCCTCGGCGATGTGACGTGTGAGGTTTTCGTCCACCACCGGGGCCAGCTCACTGAGCAGCTGCGAGTCATTCTTTTCAATCGGCATCCGCACACCGTAGCGTCCGCGCCCGGGCGCCGGGTCGACCACTGGTGAATTCGACGGGAACAACGGCGGCGTTGTGACGAAAACAGCCTGGTCATGGGCTTGCAGTCGTTACGCTGGCAGTTCACGGTTACCCCGGGCCCGAGCAGAGGATCACCCATGCGCAGACAGCGGAACCTGACGATACTTCTGTCGGCTCTCGCGCTCGGCGGGTCACTGGTGACGGGTTGCGGCTCCGACGCAGACGACGCCGGTTCCGCCTCGACGTCCGGCGCGAACCCCACCTCGGAGTCGTCGCAACCGAACCCGGGGACGGTCGCGGGCGTCGATATCCCGGACGGTCAGATCGACGACGCCGTGGGCCGTCTCGACGACCTGGCGAACGAGCTGATGGAGAGTTCCGGACTGCCGGGCATGGCGGTCGCCGTCGTCCACGGTGGGCAGACCGTGTACGCGAAGGGATTCGGCGTGCGCGAGGCCGGCACCGATCAGAAGGTGGACGCCGACACCGTGTTCCAGCTGGCGTCGATGTCGAAATCGGTGGGGTCCACGGTGGTGGCCCACCAGGTCGATGCCGGTGTCGTCGGCTGGGACACTCCCGTGGTGTCCAAGTCGCCCGGTTTCGCCCTCGCGGACCCGTGGGTCACCGAGCACGTCACGGTGGGCGATCTGTACTCGCACCGGTCCGGGTTGCCCGACCATGCCGGCGATCTGCTCGAGGACCTGGGTTACAACCAGCAGCAGGTGCTCGACAAGCTCCGGCTCGAACCGCTGAACCCGTTCCGGATCACCTACGAGTACACCAACTTCGGCCTCACCGCGGCGGCGGAGGCCGTCGCGGCGGCGTCCGGGACGGACTGGGCCACGCTGTCCGAGCAGACGATCTACCAGCCGCTGGGGATGTCGTCCACGAGTTCGCGATTCGCCGACTATCAGGCCCGCAGCGACCGCGCTGTCGCGCACCAACTCGTCGACGGCAAGTACGTCGCCGACGCGGTACGCGACCCCGACGCGCAGTCCCCCGCAGGCGGGGTGAGCTCCTCCGTCAACGACATGGGCAAATGGCTGGCGATGCTGTTGGCCGACGGAACGTTCGAGGGCAAGGAGATCGTGTCACCCGAGGCACTGCTCCCCGCGGTCAGTCCTCAGATGGTGTCCAGCCCACCGCGGTCGATGGACAGCCGTCCGGGGTCGTACGGGTACGGGTTCAACGTCTCGACCACCCCGGCAGGGCGGGTTTCCCTCAGCCATTCGGGCGGGTTCCAGCTCGGGGTGGCGACGAATTTCGTCGCGATACCGT
The DNA here is from genome assembly GCF_058628105.1 of Rhodococcus sp. G6(2025). Taxonomy (NCBI): domain Bacteria; kingdom Bacillati; phylum Actinomycetota; class Actinomycetes; order Mycobacteriales; family Nocardiaceae; genus Rhodococcus; species Rhodococcus sp. G6(2025). The sequence goes on along the minus strand of NZ_CP179750.1, from coordinate 2,444,386 downwards.
CCGCCGACGTCGCCATCGTCGCGCTGACCAACGGGTCGCCCATCGGCATCCCCGAGTCCCTCACCGCCGAGTTCGCCGACCTCGTGCAGTTCGGGGAGATCCGCGAGGACTGGAGGTCGTTGTACCGGCAGGCCATCGCGCCGATGGACGAGCCCGAGGGCAGTCTCGTCGGCCAGACGGCCCCCACGAACCCGGCACCGCCGCAGCCCCTCCCGACCTACGCAGGCACCTACGGCAACCCGTACTGGGGTCCCGCCGTCGTCACCGAGAGCAACGGTGCGCTGACGCTCCAACTCGGACCCGCCGGGCAGACCTTCCCACTCACCCACTGGGACGGCGACACCTTCACTTTCACACCCCGCGGTGAGAACGCCCCACCCGGAACCATCTCGAAGGCCACGTTCGCCGGCAACAACGTCACACTCGAGTTCTACGACACGGAAGGCCGGGGGACATTCGTCCGCTGAGCCGACACATCGACCGGGAGAAGATCATGAGCACGAACTCGCACGCACCCACGGGAACCGCTCGAACGGACACGGCAGATGTCCAGGTGGTCCGGGCATTCCTGGACGCACTCGTCGCCGGCGACCCGGACGCCGCGCAGCAGTATCTGCACCAGGACATCGTGTGGCACAACGTGTCCCTGCCCAAGATCCGCGGCCTCGGCTCCGTCACGCGGATACTCCGCGGAATGAGCCGCCCCGGTGTCGGATTCGACGTGCGCCTGCACCACATCGCCGGCGACGGTACGGCCGTGCTGACCGAACGCACGGACGTCCTGATCTACAAGCGGCTGCGCAGCGAATTCTGGGTGTGCGGCACGTTCGAGATGAAGGACGGCAAGATCGCCGTCTGGCGCGACTACTTCAGCAACCGAGACTTCCTGTGGGGCACGCTCAAAGGTATCGTGCGCGCCTTCTGACGTTTCCGCCCGATGTCGCACGGACCGTGCGACATCGGGCGGATCACGCTGCGGGGCAGGCGCCTACGGCGTCGGCCCAAACTCCTCCAGCATCTCCGTCACGAGCGCCGCGATCGGCGAACGCTCACTGCGCGTCAACGTGATGTGCGCGAACAGCGGATGCCCCTTGAGCTTCTCGATCACCGCGGCCACACCGTCGTGACGTCCGACCCTCAGGTTGTCGCGCTGCGCGACGTCGTGAGTGAGGATCACCCGGGAGCCGGTGCCGAGCCGGGAGAGCACCGTGAGCAGCACGTTGCGTTCCAGGGACTGCGCCTCGTCCACGATCACGAACGAATCGTGCAGTGACCGGCCGCGAATATGCGTGAGTGGCAACACTTCCAGCATGCCGCGGCTGATCACCTCGTCCATCACCTCGGTGCTGGCGAGGCCGTCGAGAGTGTCGAAGACCGCCTGGGCCCACGGGCCCATCTTCTCGCTCTCACTACCCGGCAGGTAGCCGAGTTCCTGCCCACCCACCGCGTAGAGCGGCCGGAAGACAACGACTTTCCGCTGGGTACGGCGCTCGAGCACCGCCTCCAGCCCCGCCGTCAACGCCAGCGCCGACTTGCCGGTGCCCGCCTTGCCGCCCAGCGACACGATGCCCACACTGTCGTCCAGCAGGATGTCCAGGGCGATCCGCTGCTCGGCCGAACGTCCGTGCAGACCGAATGCCTCACGCTCCCCCCGGACCAACTGCACCCGCTTGTCGGCGTTCACCCGGCCCAGTGCGCTCGACGAACCGCCCAGCAGCCGAATACCCGTGTGGCACGGAAGTTCCCGAGCCTCCTCCAGATCGACGACACCCTCGGAGAACAGTTCGTCGATCGACGAGGACGCCACATCCAGTTCGGTCATACCCGTCCAACCGGACGGAACGACGTCGTGGGCGTGGTACTCGTCGGCGGGAAGACCCACCGCACCGGCCTTCACACGCAGCGGGATATCCTTGCTGACCAGGACGACGTCACCGCCCTCGGCCTCAAGGTTCAGGGCGCAGGCCAGGATCCTCGAATCGTTGCTGTCCGTGCGGAATCCGACCGGGAGAACCGACGGGTCGGTGTGGTTCAGCTCGACCTGCAGGGTGCCGCCCTCGGTGCCGATCGGCACGGGCTGGTCGAGACGACCGTACTCCAGACGGAGGTCGTCGAGCATGCGCAGCGATTCTCTTGCGAACCATCCCAACTCGTGGTGGTGCCGCTTCCCTTCGAGCTCGCTGATCACGACGAGGGGAAGCACCACACGGTGCTCGGCGAACCTGGTGACGGCCCAGGGGTCGGACAGCAGTACGGAGGTGTCGAGTACGAATGTACGAACTGCAGAATCCGACGATTTCCTGGGGGCGGCGGACGAACGTCCGACGCGGGCTGAGACGGAGCGTGAAGCAGTCACGTTGGCTCCTAGGTCTGCGTGGCACCCACGCAAACTCGGTTCGCTGGACCGGTCCGTCCCTGGTGTGTCACCACACGAGGGCCGGGCGCCGGCCCCCTCGCACTGAGTGTGTCAGCCACGATCAGGACCTCCCGTACAAGCAACTTCCCCGCTGCCTGTTACCCCCGACGGTACTGCCAAACACGCCGGACGGCCGTGCGAGCGGCGGGCGTGTCGGTGAACATCAAGTTACGCGGAGGCGCCTGCGGCGCCCGTGCGTGGTTAACGAGTCCTTGCACTCGCAGGCCACGCACGGGCGGTGGAGCCGCCTAGATCAGGCGCCAGTCCTCGAGTCCCTCGTACAGCGGGAAGTCGGCGGCGAGCTTGGACACGCGAGACTTCAGCGTCTCGACGTCGGACGATCCGGCGAGTGCGGTGCCGATGATGTCGGCGACCTCGGTGAACTGCTCGTCCCCGAATCCACGCGATGCGAGCGCCGCGGTGCCGATCCGGAGGCCGGACGTGACCATCGGCGGGCGCGGGTCGAACGGCACCGCGTTGCGGTTGACGGTGATGCCGACCTCGTGGAGAAGGTCCTCACCCTGCTGGCCGTCGAGCTGCGAGTTGCGCAGGTCGACGAGCACGAGGTGCACGTCGGTGCCGCCGGTGAGGACGCTGACACCCTTGTCGACGACATCGGCGCCGGTCAGACGCTCGGCGAGGATCTTGGCGCCGGTCAGGGTGCGCTGCTGACGGTCCTTGAACTCCTCGGTGCCCGCGATCTTCAGGGAGACTGCCTTGGCGGCGATGGCGTGCATCAGCGGCCCGCCCTGCTGGCCGGGGAAGACGGCGGAGTTGAGCTTCTTCGCCCACTCCTGCTTGGCGAGGATCAGGCCGGAGCGCGGCCCGCCGAGCGTCTTGTGGACGGTGCTGGACACGACGTCGGCGTAGGGCACGGGCGACGGGTGCAGCCCGGCAGCGACCAGGCCCGCGAAGTGCGCCATGTCGACCCACAGGTACGCGCCGACCTCGTCGGCGATCGACCGGAACGCGGCGAAGTCCTCGTGACGCGGGTACGCGGACCAGCCGGCGACGATGACCTTCGGCTGCGCGGCGACAGCGATCTTGCGGACCTCGTCCATGTCGATGCGGTGGTCTTCCTTGCTGACCCCGTACGACTCGACGTCGTAGAGCTTGCCGGAGAAGTTCAGCTTCATGCCGTGCGTGAGGTGGCCGCCGTGCGCCAGGTCGAGGCCGAGGAGCTTCTCACCCGGGTTCATCAGGGCCATCAGGACCGCCGCGTTGGCCTGTGCGCCGGAGTGCGGCTGGACGTTCGCGAAGTCGGCGCCGAACAGTTCCTTGGCGCGGGTGCGGGCGAGATCCTCGATGACGTCGACGTGCTCGCAGCCGCCGTAGTAGCGGCGTCCCGGGTATCCCTCGGCGTACTTGTTGGTGAGGACGCTGCCCTGAGCCTGGAGGACCGCGCGGGGAACGAAGTTCTCCGACGCGATCATCTCCAGCGTGTCGCGCTGACGGGCCAGCTCACCTGCCATGGCCTGGGCGACTTCGGGGTCGAGTTCGGCGAGGGGGGCCGTGTTGACGTCGGTACCGGGCACAGCGGTCATCGAGGGATCTCCAAGCTGGATGCGGAAACGAATGCTCCCAGTCTACGAAGTATCCGTGAGGACTTCCTAACCGCCCGCGGTGAGGTACCCCTCACCGGCGCGCAGGACGCTGGGAACGAGCGGCTCGTCGAGCAGTCGACGGAACCGCTCCGACCGCTCCGCGCCGACGGGCACCTCGGCCAGCCAGCCGCCGAGCAGGCGGTATCCCTCCACGTAGGTGCTGGTGTACGCCCGCCACAGCGGCGAGGACAGGAACCGCAGCGACTGCCGGGCCCGCTCGGGGGTCGACAGACTCCACCGCTGCAGGAACGCCGCGACGTCGTCGTGGCTGCGACCCTCGTCGTGCAGCATCATCGCCGCGTCCTGCCGCACACCGAGCAGCTGCCCGGACGCCCCGGACAAACGTTGCGCCTGCTCACCGTCGAATCGCAGGCCGAGGTCGGCGTAGATTTCCTGCGCCCACAGCCCCCAGTCGGACCCGACGATCGATTCGAGCGCGAGGTCCGCGAGGCCCTCGGCCATCAGGCACTGCGGGGTGTTGACGACGAACAACGTCTGCTCGAGCTGTCCCGACCCGACGAGTCCGGCTTCCTTGCGGCAGTGCTCGGTGTGGTGGCCGGGGTACGACTCGTGCGCGATCAGCCGCGGCAGGTTCGACATGTGCTGCTCGAGGTCGGAGTTGATCGCGACCCGGGACCGGTAGTCGCCGAGGTAGTAGTTGAACCCCGACCACGGCTTGTCGCCCACCACCTCGTACTCCACGACCTCCGAGTCGGGCAGTGCGTAATGCTCCCGCACGAGGTCGCGCAGGGCACTCGAGAAGGCGTCGACACATTCCTGCAACCGGTCCGCGGGGATCTCGTCCTTCGCGCGGTGGGCCTGGATGCGTTCGGCGAGCGGCCCCGTTCCGGGCAGCACGGCGTCCATCTTGCGGTGCGCCTCCCGGTACTGCTCCTCGTCGCCGCGTTCGATGCGGACGTCGAAGTACGCCTCGACCTCGTCGACGAAACCGACGTCGTCGCCCGCGAACTTTCGCCCCGAGCATTCGAGGGCACGGAGATGGACGTCGAGGAACCGGGTCCGCTCCTCGGACAATCCGGCCGACGGCAATTCCGCGCGGAGGTTCGCCGCCGTGCGCGCGAGGTCGCGCGGATCGGGCTTCGGCGCGTTCTCCACCTGCCTGCGCAGCGCGGGATCGCCGGTATACGCGTCGACGAATCCTTCCTCCAGCCGGTCGAAACCCAGCCCGAGCAGCAAGTATTCGCGTACGAACGAAACGGATTCCATGCCGTCCGACCTTAGTCGCAGACGCGTGTTCCCGACCCGCCGACAGCGCAGCCTGTGGCACCAAGCACAATCCGACTATGCAACCGCTACTCGCCAGCGCAACGACGACGGCAGAGATTCTGGGCATGGACCGCTCACTCCCCCGTGTACCCGAGTGTGAGCGGAACTGATGGCGCGGACGAGCGAGTCCAGTCCGTACGTCGAATTCGACCGGAAGCAGTGGCGCACACTGCGTAAGTCGACGCCACTCGTCCTGACCGAGGAAGAGCTGTACGGACTGCGGGGCCTCGGCGAGCAGATCGACCTCGAAGAGGTCGCGGAGGTGTACCTGCCGCTGTCGCGTCTCATCCACCTGCAGGTCGCGGCCAGGCAGCGACTGTTCGCCGCGACCGCGACGTTCCTCGGCGAGAAGCACCCCGACCAGCAGGTGCCGTTCGTGATCGGCGTCGCCGGCAGTGTGGCGGTCGGCAAATCCACCACGGCCCGTGTCCTCCAGGCCCTCCTCGCGCGGTGGGAGCACCACCCGCGCGTCGACCTGGTGACGACGGACGGCTTCCTGTATCCGACGGCCGAACTGAACCGCCGTGGGATCATGCACCGCAAGGGCTTTCCCGAGAGTTACGACCGCCGGAAGTTGCTGCGGTTCGTCACCGAGGTGAAGTCGGGGGCAGAGGAAGTGGCCGCACCGGTCTATTCACACATCTCGTACGACATCATCCCGGGCCAGTACCACCTGATCCGGCAGCCCGACATCCTCATCATCGAGGGTCTCAACGTGCTGCAGACCGGACCACGGCTGATGGTGTCGGATCTGTTCGACTTCTCGATCTACGTCGACGCCCGCATCGAGGACATCGAGAACTGGTACATCCAGCGTTTTCTCGCGCTGCGGAAGACGTCGTTCTCCGACCCCGACGCGCACTTCCACCACTATGCGGGATTGTCCGACCGGGACGCGACGGCTGCCGCTCAGGAGATCTGGCACAACATCAACCGGCCGAACCTCGTGGAGAACATCTTGCCGACGCGTCCGCGTGCCACGCTCGTGCTGCGCAAGGACGCCAATCATTCGATCAACCGGCTGCGGCTGCGGAAGCTGTAGGTGAGTGGCGAAGTGTGTTCCGGCACGCTTCGCCACTCACGTCAGACGCCGAAGCGGCGGTGCCGGGCGGCGTAGTCGCGGAGCGCGCGGAGGAAGTCGACGCGGCGGAACTCGGGCCAGTACGCCTCGGTGAACCAGATCTCGGAATAGGCACTCTGCCACAGCAGGAACCCCGACAGCCGCTGCTCCCCCGACGTGCGGATCACGAGGTCGGGGTCGGGCTGGCCGGACGTGTAGAGGTGACCGTCGATGCCGTCGACTGTGATCGATTTCACCAGTTCGTCCCCCGACAGTCCCGCGAGGAGTTTCTCGCTCAGCAGCGACTGCACGGCGTCGGCGATCTCCTGGCGGCCGCCGTAGCCGATCGCGACGTTGACGTGGGTGCCGGTGCGCCCCTCGGTCCCGGCAGCCGCGTCACGCAGACGGCGGGACTGTTCGGAGGGCAGGAGGTCGAGGGCGCCGACGATCTTGACGCTCCAGTTCTTGTCGGGGCCGGAGATCTCCTCGACGACATCCGTGATGATCTCGAGCAGGGTGTCGAGTTCCCCGGGGTCGCGGCGCAGGTTCTCGGTGGACAGCAGGTAGATGGTGGCCATCTCGATGCCCGCGGCGTCGCACCACCCGAGCATCTCGGAGATCTTCAGGGCACCCATGCGGTGGCCGTGACTGACGTCCTCGAAGCCGTTTTCCCGGGCCCACCGCCGGTTGCCGTCGCACATCACGGCAATGTGCCGAGGGTGCTGTAGACCGTCGAGCCGCTTCAGTAGCCGACGCTCGTAGATGCTGTACAGCAGTCCTCGCGCACTCACCTGGAGATCACCATGACACGCAAGAGTACGCCGCACCCGAAGGTGATCCGCGACGGCCGTCACACAGCACACGGCTTGCCGCTACCGACGGGTACGCTCTCACCACAAGCTAACCTACGGTTGCGTAGGTTAGCGCCACGCACAGCGAGAAGAGGTGTTCAGTGACCGCTTTCGGCCTCGACGAACTGCCCGTCAAACCCCGATTGCGAGGGTGGATCCACCTGTGGGCGTTCGGCGTCTCCGTGATCGCCGGCATCGTCCTCGTCACACTGTCGGGCACCCAGGTGTCCGGGAAAGCGGCGCTCGCCACCGCCGTCTACAGCCTCACGGTGTGCGGTGTGTTCGGGGTCAGCGCCACCTACCACCGCATCCACTGGAACACCGTCAAGGCCCGCACGTGGATGAAACGCGCGGACCACTCGATGATCTTCCTGTTCATCGCCGGCAGCTACACCCCGTTCGCGGTCCTGGGGCTTCCGCCCGACACGGGCCGGACGCTGCTGATCGTCGTGTGGGCGGGGGCGCTCGCCGGGGTCGCACTGAAAATGCTGTGGCCGACGGCACCGCGCTGGGTCGGGGTGCCGCTCTACCTGCTGCTCGGCTGGGCCATCGTGCCGGTCGCACCCGAACTGACGCACGAGGTCGGCGTCGTCCCGATGGTGCTGCTGCTGATCGGCGGCATCCTGTACTCGGTGGGCGCGATCCTCTACGCCACCAAGTGGCCCAACCCCTGGCCGACCACGTTCGGTCATCACGAGTTCTTCCACGCCGCCACCGTCATCGCGGCCCTGTGCCACTACATCGCCGTGTGGCTGGTGGTGTTCCGCTAGGCCGGACTACCGGCTCAACGCGACACCCAGGTCCTCGATCGTCGTCACCGGGCGGTCGCACACGAACCCGCGGCACACGTACGCCGCGGACGCGCCGCCGACCAGCGGCCGGTCGGCGAGCAGCGGTGACGAGTCCGGTGCGCCGCCTACCACGACGGCACCACCGGGAGCGAGTCTGCGCGCCTCCCGGAGCAGGGCGGAATCGCCGTCGGTTGCGACGGCCACCTGGATCGGGCCGCGCACCGACGCCTCCGCCACTGCGAGCCAGTGCCCGGCCGATCGCGGTGCGCGCTCCAGAAGCAGTGCCACCCGGTCGAGCGATTCGGCGGCCGCGGTCGCGTACCGTCCCGACGCCTCCGCGTCGGCCACCGCAGCCGCGGTGAGCAGCGCCTCGACCAGACACGACGCCCCGGACGGCGTCGCACCGTCGACCGGGTCGCGGGGACGGGTCACCAGGGACTCGGCGTCGTCGGCGGTGTCGAACCAGCTTCCCGGCCGCTCGTCGTCGGCGAAATGGATCAGGGCGCGGTCCAGCAGCGCCTGCGCGTGCGTCAGCCACTCACTGTCGCCGGTCGCCTGATACAGCGCGAGGAGGCCCGTCGCCAGGCAGGCGTAGTCCTCGAGTACCCCCGCCGATTCGCCCACCGACGTTCCCAGGGACGCCCTCCGCAGGCGCCCGTCGACGACGTGCAATCCCAGCACCGCACGCGCGCAGTCGGCGGCCGCGGCCACCCACTCCGGCCTGCCGAGCCCGGCACCGGCCTCGGCGAGCGCGGTGATCGTGAGTCCGTTCCAGGCGGTGACCACCTTGTCGTCGCGTCCCGGCTGCGGCCGCATCGCACGCCGGGCGAGCAGCGTGCCCCGGATCCGGCGCCAGCGGTCCCAGTCGTCCGGATCGTGCGGAAGCTGCAGGACGGACGTGCCCGCCTCGAACGTCCCGTCCGCAGTCACCGCGAACACCCGGGCCGCCCACTCCCCGTCCTCGGTCCCGAGGATCTCGACGAGCTGCCCAGGGGTCCACACGTACGTGAGTCCCTCGACACCCTCCGTGTCGGCGTCGAGGGCGGACGCGAACGACCCGTTGTCGGTGCGCAGATCGCGCAGCAGGAACTCGACGGTCTCCTCGGTGACCCGGACGGCCAGGTCCGAGCCCGTGCGCCGGCCCAGGTGCGCGTACGCGCGCAGCAGCTGGGCGTTGTCGTAGAGCATCTTCTCGAAGTGCGGCACCACCCACGCGGCGTCGACCGAATAGCGGGCGAAACCGCCGCCGAGCTGGTCGTAGATGCCGCCGCGCGCCATCGCCGACGCCGTCCGCGCCACGACGCCGAGCACCTCCTCGGCACCGGACCGCTCGTACGTGCGCAGCAGGCCTTCCATCAGCGCGGACGGCGGAAACTTGGGGGCTCCGCCGAACCCGCCGCGGTCGGCGTCCTCGTCCCGCAGCACGGCTCCGGCGGCCGCATCCAGCAGGGCCGCGTCCACTCGGACATCACCCTCGGGGATGCCGCCGGCTCCCCGCCGCAGTTCGGCGACCACCGAGGCGGCCGCGTCGTCGACGTCACCGCGGCGGTCCCGCCACGTGTCGGCGATGGCGCTCAGCAGCTGGGTGAACGACGGCATGCCGCCGCGCGGCTCGGCCGGGTAGTAGGTGCCGCAGTAGAACGGGGCGCCGTCGGGAGTGAGGAAGCACGTCATCGGCCAGCCACCCTGACCGGTCATCGCGACGGTGGCGTTCATGTACACGGCATCGAGGTCGGGACGCTCCTCACGGTCGACCTTGACGCACACGAAATGCTCGTTCATCAGCGACGCCACCGCCTCGTCCTCGAAGGACTCGTGGGCCATCACGTGGCACCAGTGGCACGCCGAGTATCCGATCGACAACAGGATCGGGACGTCCCGCTCGCGCGCCCACTCGGTCGCCTCCGGACCCCACTGCTGCCAGTGCACGGGGTTGGCGGCGTGCTGTCGCAGATAGGGGCTGGTGGACCCACCGAGTGTGTTCTGTGCGCGTGGGTCCATCTCCAGCTCCTGTTCGACTATTTCTGCAGGTTGGGTGGGGTGTCCGTGGGCTTCGGCGGTTCGGTGCTGCTCGCCCCGCCACCGTGGATCGCGCCGCGGTCGGTGCCCTCGTCCACTTCCTGGTCCGGTTCGGGATGCTCCGGCTCGAACGTCTCGGGCAGATTCTTGAGCTTCTTGTTCATCGAACGCACCAGCAGCACCACACCCGCGAGCAGCGCGAGAATGACGACGAGGCCGATGGGCGACGCCTTGCCGAACTCGGGGCCCGACGGGGTGCTCGGCGTCTGCGCCAGGACGTCCGCCGTGCCGGCCAACAGGTTCACGGTCAACGCATTCACGGCTGTCCGTCCTCGGTGATGCCCGCGAACAGGTCGTTCTCCGGGATGGAGGTGGTGACCCGGGTCTTGGCGAGTTCGAATTCCTCGGTCGGCCAGATCTTCTGCTGGATTTCCAGCGGAACCGCGAAGAACGAGCCGTTCGGATCGATCTGCGTCGCGTGGGCCCGCAACGCGTCGTCACGCTGCGGGAAGTAGTCGCCGCACGTGATCTGGGTGGTGACGCGTGCCATCAGGTCGCCCTGCTCGGTCTTCCACTTCTTGAGCCACTCGGCCATCGGGAACTCTTCGCCCCGGCGGTCGTACTCCTCCTGGAACTGCAGCAGACGCTTCCGGATGAAGCCGTGCGAGTAGTAGACCTTCTGCACCTTCCACGGTTCCCCGGCGTCGGGGAACCGCTCCGGGTCGGCAGCGGCCTCGTACGCGGCCATCGACACCTCGTGGCAGCGGATGTGATCGGGGTGCGGGTAGCCGCCGTTCTCGTCGTACGTGGTCATGACGTGCGGACGGAACTCGCGGATCACCCGCACGAGGGCCTCGGTCGACTCCTCGAGCGGAACGAGCGCGAAGCAGCCCTCCGGCAGCGGCGGCTTCGGGTCGCCCTCGGGCAGACCGGAGTCGACGAATCCCAGCCACTGGTGCTGGACTCCGAGGATGCGCGCGGCCTCCGCCATCTCCTCGATGCGGACCTCGTGGATGCGGTCACGCACCCCGGGCACGTCCATCGCGGGGTTGAGGATGTCGCCACGTTCACCCCCGGTCAACGTCACGACCTTCACTTCGTTGCCCTCTGCGGCGTAACGGGCCGTTGTCGCGGCACCCTTGCTCGACTCGTCGTCGGGATGGGCATGGACGGCCATGAGCCGGAATCCGCTCACGTATTCGTTCACCTCAACTTCGCCAGTAGCCGTTGCCGGCTTGTCCGTGTCGCGCGCTCTCGCCCTCCGCCATCACTGACGGCGCACTGACGCACGTCCTCTATAGTTCCACCCGAGAGTTCCGCTTGCAGCCGTGCCCCCGCTCGAGTGCTGTGAGTTACGTGGAACCGGAGCTGTACGAGAGTTGAGAGATGACGAGAACGCTTCCCCCGGGCCGATACACAGCCGCAGCAAAGCCTGCGCGCCCGAAGCGCTGGCTCGTGTGGGCGCTGACCGCGGCGGTCGTGGTCGTCGGTGTGATCGTGGCGTTCGTCGCCTACGACAAGTTCGCCGTCTCCGAGATCGACAGTGAGGCCACGTCGTTCGATCTGGTGAGTGATTCGCAGCTGGACATCACGTTCACCGTCACCCGTGAGGATCCGTCACAGGCGGCGGTCTGCATCGTCCGCTCCCGGTCCAAGGACGGTTCCGAGACCGGTCGGCGCGAGGTCTACATCGCCGGCGGCGAGGACCAGACGGTGAAAGTCACCGCCCCCGTCTACACGTCGCGCCCGCCCGCGATGGGCGACATCTACGGCTGCAGCCTGGACGTTCCTGCCTATCTGACCCGCGGCTGACACCGGCGCACCCGAGCGACCGTTCGGGTTATTCGGGGTTTGCGCTCCCCGATCGTGCTAGAATCGCCTGGTACACGGTTCCGGTTTGGAACCGTGTATTGCTGCATTGGCGGCAAGGCGGAAATCGAACGGCCCCGGCCGTCGAATTCCGCCGAGCCGTTGATCACTGCTGTTGCAGTGGTCTGTCGAGGGAGCCCGGCGGCTCCAACTACGAGGGAGTGATCGAGATGACCGAGACCCAGGTGACCTGGCTGACCCAGGAGTCACATGACAGGCTCAAGAGCGAACTCGACCAGCTCATTGCCAATCGTCCGGTCATCGCCGCCGAGATCAACGAGCGTCGCGAAGAGGGCGATCTGAAGGAGAACGGTGGCTACCACGCAGCCCGCGAAGAGCAGGGTCAGCAGGAGGCACGCATCCGCCAGCTTCAGGAACTCCTGAACAGCGCGAAGGTCGGCGAAGCGCCCACCCAGTCCGGTGTCGCACTGCCCGGTTCCGTGGTGAAGGTGTACTACGACGGCGACGAGAAAGACACCGAAACGTTCCTGATCGCCACCCGCGAAGAGGGTGCACGCGACAACAAGCTCGAGGTCTACTCCCCCAACTCCCCGCTGGGTGGGGCACTGCTCGAGGCGAAGGTCGGCGAAACCCGCGAATACACGCTGCCCAACGGCAGCAGCATGAAGGTGACGCTCGTCAGCGCGGAGCCGTACCACAGCTGATCTCGGATCCACCGCCGAAAACTCCGGTCCGGGCCCAGTGCCCGGGCCGGAGTTTTCTGCTGTGACGCCCGGGATCAGAAGACCCTGCGGGCCTTCATGTCGGCGAACACGGGGCCGATGCGCACCACGTCACCCGTCGTCGGGGCGTGCAGCATCTGGCCGTTCCCGACATAGATCGCCACGTGTCCCGGTCCACCCGACTGCCAGTTACCGAACAGCAGGTCACCGGGCCTGGCCTGCGACAGCGGCACCTCCACACCCACATGCCACTGCGTTTCCGACGTGCGGGGCAGTTTGACGCCGGTTGCGGCGTAAACAGCGAACGAGGTCAGTCCGGAGCAGTCGAAACCGCCGCCGGACGGTCCGTTGATGTTGCCGCCGCCCCACACGTACGGCAGCCCGATGAACCGCATGGCCGCCTCGACGACGCGGCTCGTGTCACCGGCGGCCGCACCGTAGAAGAACGGCGACAGCATCCGCGCGAACGACTCCTCCAGCGATCGGATCCGCGCGACGTACGGCTGCGTTTCGTGCTCGTAGTCGAACTTGCCTGCGGGCATGCCACCGGCGGTCCGGACCGCACCCGCCCCGGCGTTGTAGGCGGCGATCGTAAGGTCGAGGGTGTCACCCCTGACCACACCTTCCTTCTTCCAGCCCTCGATCTGCCCGAACAGGTCGCACAGCATCTGACCGGACGCCATCATCGGGTCGGCGACGCCGTTGATGTCGACCTTGCCGTCGCCGTCCGCGTCCTTGCCGTACTTGGCCCAGGCCGGGGGCATGAACTGGCCGGGTCCGCGGGCGCCCGCCCGGGACACCGGTGAGTTCGCGCCGTAGCGGAAACCGTTCTCGACGGAGTACAGGGCCGCCAGGGTCGGCGGCTTGATGCCCTCGCACAATGACCCGGCCTTGCGGATCCACGGAGCGAAGACGGCGACGGCGCCGACCGGCGCGAGCGAGACACCGGGGAAGCCGGCGGGGACGGACGGGATCAGCGATCCGAGTCCGCTGATCAGGGCCGGGACCCCGGGCAGAGCGGCGAGGCCCCCGATCGCCGTGCCGACGTCGGGGGCGCTCATCGCGGGCGGCTGGTCGAGTGGAGTGTCCGGGAGTGCCAGTGGGGGAACCGGGGCGGGCGGCGGCGCCGCCTCGACGGCGGGCGGCGGTGGAATGTAGGGGTCGGTTGCCTGCTTCACCACATCCGAGGCCTGGGCCACCATCTGCTCGGCCTGCACGCGGGCCGGTTCCGGGAGGGTCGATATCGCGTCGTTTACTTGTTTCTGAACGTCGGGTGAGGCCTGCTCGACCACCTGAATTGCTTCGGCTGCTTGATCTTTCACCGGCTGCGGTATGTCCGCTCCCTGAACGATTGCCCCCGCTGCGGTGGTGATCGCCACGATGATCGCCGCTGCATCAACTGACATACGTGCGCTCCTCCTCCTCGGTGCACCTAACCGAGTGAGTTCACGTTACGACGGGGCACAGCAGGTGCGAGGCGATTCTGCGGGATTGATCCGTTTCCTACCGTGACCTGCGGGAGCGCGGCACCTGGCGAATCACGTCGCCTCGGTCACCCACGCACCGGCACGAAACGTTCGCTGAGGATCGCGACCAGGTCGGCCGGATCCGTGGTCTCGTCGTCCAACATCTCGAGGAGTGTCGTGCGCTGAGCCGGCGCGATCGGTTCGATTTCTCCGAAGATCTGCCATGTGTCACCCGCAGGGACGACGCGGGCACAGATCAGATTCCCGACGTGCAATTGCCGGCTCGCGGTACGTTCCCTGATCGCGTGCAGGTCACCGGTGCGCAGGTCCCGCGGTGTCAGACCCACACCCGGCCGGACCTCCTCCACCTCGTGCACCGACCGTTCGATCTCCTGCCACTGCCGTGCGAGTGCTAACTCGTCCGGGGGCAGCAAGTCGCCACGGCTGTCGACGAAGTCGGTGAACGCACCGCCTTCGAACAGCGCGACGTCGGCAACCAGCGGGTCGTCCAACGCCTCGAACAGCGCTTCCTCACCCACCCAGTACTCGGACCGAATTTCGGCGAACTCCAAGATCCGATCCCGCCAGCCGAGCTCCTCCGCGTGCAGCTTCGACTTCTGGTACAGCCACGCGGCCCGCTCGGACAACGGATGGTCGCCCTTTCCGAGGTGACATATCTTGTACTTCTTCCCCGACCCGCACCAGCAGGGATGGTTTCGGCCCAGTCCCGGCCTGGGAGTCGGCTGACTGTCTCGTCCGCGAACCTGTCCGCGCCCTCGTCCGCGACCGAGAACTCGAATCCATCGACGTCGGGCTCCCCGGATGCGAGGTGCAGGATCGGCTCGAAATCCTCCACCTCCACGACGTCGGCCGAGATCTCCCGCGCGGTGAGGCGGTGTGTGAGGACGCGGCCCGCGAGCAGAACGTCGAGTGCGACCTTTCGGTCGTCGGGGAGAATCCCGAGAAGCCGCGCGTCGAAGTCCTCGACGAATTCGATCAGCTCGTCGATGTCTCCCCTACCCGAATCCGCAAGCGCGACCGTCAGCTCCCGGTCGGAAAGGGGGCCGCGCTCCCGCAGCAAACCCATAGCGGCATCGAGCAGTTCGTCATGGTCTGCGATCACGGATCCGATCGTAGTGACGACTCCGTCACGCCGACGGCTGTCCGGCACGACTGCGCACAACTGCATGTGACACGCCGGGCGTGCGCTGCACTAGTGCGCACTCGGCGAGGAGAGACAGATTCTTCCCAGGTTGTTCTAAGGTTCTTCGGGGAAGCTGGTCGGCATGAGTGAAGACCGACGGATTTCCCGCCTGCTTCCCGTTCGCCGCGTCCTGGCGGCAGCCGGAATCGCCGGACTGGTCGCCGGTGGTGGTATGGCGGCGGCAGCGGACCCCGCGACCCCCGATTCGACGGTGGCCGCGCCCCTCGTCTCGGCCGGATTCGGCACTCCGGACGCCGTGTCCAGCGGTTCCTGACATCGCGCGACCGGAGAACCACCACATGACCAGCGCACGCAGCGCAACCGAATGGTCCACCTGGGGTGTGCACGCACGCATCGTCGTCACCGACCCCGACGCCCTGAGCTCGGCGTCGAACCTGATCCGCGGTTACCTCGCGGCCGCCGATGCCGCCGTCAACCGGGACCGCGCGGACGCCGAGATCCGCTCGCTCGACGAGGGCCCGAACACGGTCACCCCGATGTTCGCCCGGTTCCTCACCGACGCCCTCGCCGCAGCGCGGACCACGGAGGGCGCACTCGACCCCACGGCGTCGGCCCCCGCACCCCAGTCGTGGCGGTCGATCACCGTCGACGGCACCGAGGTCACGCTCCCCGCCGGGGTGGAACTCGACCTGACGGCCACCGCGCGGGCGAGTTCCGCCGACCACTGCGCATCGACGACGGCGGAACTTCTCGGGTGTGGCGTCCTGGTGGCGCTCGGCGGAGACATCGCCACCGCCGGGACCACACCACCGGGCGGCTGGCAGGTCCAGGTCCAGGACCTGCCGGGCGACCCCACCTGCCAGGTGTCGATCCCGTCGGGTGCGGCCGTGGCGACCGCCAGCACCGTCAAGCCGCTGCACCCCGACTCGATCTCGTTGTGGCGGACCGTGTCCGTGGTGGCCGGGTCGTGCACCACCGCGCACGCGTCCAGCACGGCCGCGGTCGGGATGGGCGGCGGTGCGATCGACTGGCTCACCAACCTCGAGCTGCCTGCCCGGCTGGTGGATCAGGAGTTCCGGGTGACCACCCTGGGCGGGTGGCCGAGCTAGGTCCGCCTACTCCTGCAGGCGAACCGCGTACTGGGCGTCGCGCAGGGCGTCGAGGAGATCCTGCCGGTGGCCGGGACCACGGGTCTCGACGGTGAGGAACACCTCCACCTCGTCGAGCGCGAGCGCACCGCCGGTGCGAGAGTGGACGACGTCCACC
Organism: Rhodococcus sp. G6(2025); assembly: GCF_058628105.1. Taxonomy (NCBI): domain Bacteria; kingdom Bacillati; phylum Actinomycetota; class Actinomycetes; order Mycobacteriales; family Nocardiaceae; genus Rhodococcus; species Rhodococcus sp. G6(2025). The sequence goes on along the minus strand of NZ_CP179750.1, from coordinate 2,427,909 downwards.
ACACTGGCGCCGTTGCCGCTGATCACGCCGAGGAGACTGACCAGACCACCCGGTCGGTCCGGAATGGTCACGTGCACACCGAGATACCGTCCGGCCGCCCGGAGACCGTGATTGACGACGTGGGTGAGCAGCAACGGGTCGATGTTGCCGCCGGACAGCACCGCGCACACCTTCCCGGTGAGTCCCAGCTCGTCCGTCGAGCAGCTGATCAACGCGGCCACCGCCGCCGCGCCCGCAGGCTCCACGATGAGCTTCGCGCGTTCGAGGCACAGCAGCAGCGCCCGGGACAGGGCGTCCTCGCTGACCGTGACGATGGCGTCGACCTGCGAGCCGACGTGGGCGAAGGGCACGTCGCCGGGCCGGCCGACTGCGATGCCGTCGGCCATGGTCGACATGGTCTCCAGCGGTATCGGGCGGCCCTCCGCCAGCGAACGCGGCCAGGCGGCCGCCTGCTCGGCCTGGACGCCGACGATCCGCACGTCCGGCCGGGTGGCTTTGACCGCCGCGGCGATGCCCGCGATCAGCCCACCGCCGCCGGTCGGGACGACGAGGGTGCCGACGTCGGGTTCCTGCTCGAGGATCTCGAGCCCGACGGTCCCCTGCCCGGCGACGATGTCGACGTGATCGAAGGGATGGATGAGGACGGCGCCGGTCTCGTCCGCGAACTCCTTCGCGGCGACGAGCGCGTCGTCCACGGTGTCGCCGGTCAAGTGGACGGTGGCGCCGTACGCCTTGGTGGCGACGAGTTTCGGCAGGGGTGCGCCGGTGGGCATGAACACGGTGGACGGGATGCCCAGTTCCGTGGCCGCCCAGGCCACGCCCTGCGCGTGATTGCCGGCGCTGGCCGCCACGACCCCGCAAGCCCGTTCCGCGACCGACAGATTCGCGATCCGGTTGTACGCACCGCGCGGTTTGAAAGACCCTGTGCGCTGCAAGTTCTCGCACTTCAACGACACGACGTGCCCGCAGCGTTCCGACAGCGCCCGGGACGCGATCACCGGCGTCCGGCGCATGACGGGGTCCAGCAGCTTACGAGCTGCTCTGATCTGATCCAGCGTGACAGGCTCCACGCGGGCCAGCATAAGGCCTTCGGCCCGTGCGCCTTTTTGGTAGCGGCGGCAACCAAAAAGGCGCACGGGCGGCGAAGCCGCCTACTACTTCAGTGCCTGCTCGATGTCGCCCACGAGGTCGGCGGCATCCTCGATGCCGACGGACAGACGCACCAGGTCGTCCGGAACCTCGAGCAGCGAACCGGCGGTGGAGGCGTGGGTCATGGCACCCGGGTGCTCGATCAGCGACTCGACGCCGCCGAGCGACTCGGCCAGCGTGAAGATCTCGGTGCGCGAGCAGAAGTCCAGCGCGGCCTGCTTGCCGCCGGCGAGGCGGACCGAGATCATGCCGCCGAAGCGGCGCATCTGCCTCTCCGCGACCTTGTGGCCGGGGTGCGACTCGAGTCCGGGGTAGATGACCTGCGACACCGCGGAGTGCCCGGTGAGCAGTTCGACGACCTTCTCGGCGTTGTCGCTGTGCCGCTCCATGCGCAGGGAGAGGGTCTTGATGCCGCGGAGCGTGAGGAACGCGTCGAAGGGGCCGGGGACCGCGCCTGCACCGTTCTGCAGGAACGCGAACGCCGTGTCGAGTTCCTCGTCGTTGGTGACGAGTGCGCCGCCGACGACGTCGGAGTGTCCGCCGATGTACTTGGTGGTCGAGTGCAGCGCGACGTCGGCGCCCAGCTGCAGCGGCTGCTGCAGGTACGGCGAGGCGAACGTGTTGTCGACGACGATCTTCGCGCCGGCCTCGTGCGCGATGTCGGACAGTGCCTCGATGTCACCGATGTTGAGGAGCGGGTTGGTGGGCGTCTCCACCCATACGAGCTTGGTGTTGGGGCGGATGGCTGCCCGGACCGCGTCCACGTCGGACACCGCGGCGGGCGTGTACTCGATGCCCCACTGGGTGAAGACCTTGTCGATCAGGCGGAACGTTCCGCCGTAGGCGTCGTTCGGGATGACGAGGTGGTCGCCGGGGCGGAGCGCGGCACGGAGCAGGCAGTCGGTGGCGGCCATGCCCGAGCCGAAAGCGCGACCGTAGGTGCCCGACTCGAGGGCGGCGAGGTTGGCCTCGAGCGGTCGTCGGGTGGGGTTGCCGGTGCGGGCGTATTCGAATCCGTTACGCATGCCGCCGACGCCGTCCTGCGCGAACGTCGAACTCGCGTAGATCGGGACGTTGACGGCGCCCGTCTGCGGGTCCGGGTCGAATCCTGCGTGCACGGCCTTGGTGGAGAACCCCTGCCAGCTGATGTTGTCCGCTTTGCTGCGCTGCTCACTCATGGCCCCCAGCCTAGTGGGGACCTAATTCTCCAGATACTCCGCGATCGCGAACGCGACGTCGAGCTTGGTCGCGTCGCTGACGGAGGGGTCGAGCGCGTTGACGATGATGCTGTGTTCCGGGGTGAGCAGCGCCATGGCCACGACGTCCAGGACCACCCCGCCGAACTCGGCGGAACGGGGGTCGGGGACGACGTTGGTTCCGTTCCGCATCTCGACGAGGACGGCGGGATCCGTCACCTGCGGCTTGACCGACGCGGTGATGGTGCTCATGACGTTGGTCGGTCCCTTGGACCACGAGCACGTCGGATCGGTCGATCCGGGCAGTACGGCCTCGGTGAGATGCGGCCGGTCCGACACCAGGCGGCCGAGTGCCTTCGTCAGCGCGGTGCAGTCTGCGGATGCCTCCGAAGGCGACGTACCCGAAGAGACCGAGTCGATGTCCGACTGCGCGACCGCGGCACCCTCGATGCTGTTCCCGCATCCGGCGGCGGCGAACCCGAGCAGGACGGCCGGGACCACCAGAACACGACGCAGACGAGCACCCACTGTGATTCCCCCTCACGGACACCGCACCGGCGCCCCGCTGTGCACCGTACGTTCCGTGCGCAGCGGGGACCAGTGTTGTCTAGGAACCGGCGCTGAGGAAACCGAGAAGGTCGTGGCGGGTGATGACCCCGGCGGGCTTGCCGTCGTCGACGACCATCAGCGCGTCGGTGTCGCCGAGCGCCTTCGTGGCGGCCGACACGGGCTCGCCGGAACCGATGAGCGGGAACGGCTTGCTCATGTGCTTCTCCACCGGGTCGGCCAGGTGCGCGCGGCCCTCGAACACGGCACTGAGCAGGTCGCGCTCGGTGACGCTGCCCGCCACTTCACCGGCCATGACGGGCGGCTCCGCGCCGACGACGGGCATCTGGGACACCCCGTACTCGCGGAGGATCTCGATGGCGTCGCGCAGCGTCTCGGACGGGTGGGTGTGGACGAGGTCCGGGAGTTCGCCGGACTTGCCGCGCAGCACGTCGCCGACGGTCTTCTCGTCGGGTTTGCCGTCGAGCGGGGTGCGGAGGAATCCGTAGGACGCCATCCACTTGTCGTTGAAGATCTTCGAGAGGTATCCGCGACCACCGTCGGGCAGCAGGACGACGATGACGGCGTCGGGGCCCTCGCGCTTGGCGACCTCGAGTGCGGCGACGACGGCCATGCCGCAGGAGCCGCCGACCAGCAGGCCCTCTTCGCGGGCGAGACGTCGGGTCATCTCGAAGGAGTCGGCGTCGGACACGGCGATGATCTCGTCGGGGATGGACGGGTCGTAGGCGCTCGGCCAGAAGTCCTCGCCCACGCCCTCGACCAGGTACGGACGGCCGGTGCCACCCGAGTACACGGAACCCTCGGGGTCGGCGCCGATGACCTTGACCTTGCCGTCGGACACCTCCTTGAGGTAGCGGCCGGTGCCGGTGATGGTGCCGCCGGTGCCGACGCCCGCGACGAAGTGGGTGATCTTGCCGTCGGTGTCGGCCCAGATCTCGGGGCCGGTGGTCTCGTAGTGGCTCTGCGGGCCGCCCGGGTTGGAGTACTGGTTGGGCTTCCAGCCGCCGGGGAGCTCGCGTGCGAGCCGGTCGGAGACGCTGTAGTAGCTGTCGGGGTGCTCGGGCGCGACCGCGGTGGGGCACACCACGACCTCGGCGCCGTAGGCCTTGAGGACGTTCCGCTTGTCTTCGCTGACCTTGTCGGGGCAGACGAACACGCACTTGTATCCGCGCTTCTGGGCCACCAGGGCGAGGCCGATGCCGGTGTTGCCGGACGTGGGCTCGACGATGGTCCCGCCCGGCTTCAGCTCACCGGACGCCTCCGCGGCGTCGATCATCTTGACCGCGATGCGGTCCTTCGAGCTTCCACCCGGGTTGAGGTATTCGATCTTGGCTGCAACGGTCCCGTGGTTCTCGCCGATGACAGAAGAGAGCTTGACGAGAGGGGTGTTGCCGATCAGGTCGACGACGTGTTCCGCGATGCGCATGCCTCCATGCTCCCAGATGCCCTGATCCGATGCTCACAGACGTCCGGCACGGGGGCCCTGATCCGACTAGATTGGTGCGGACGCAGTCCGCTGGAACCCGTGAGATGAGCACCAGGTAGCGGAAAGGTGAGACCAGTGCCCAAGAGGACCTGGCAGAGCGGAGTGAAGGCCGGCGCCGCGGCTGTCGTGGCAGGTTCGAGCGCAGGCACGCTGTCGTGGGTGGCGTACTCCTATCTGATGTCCCAGGCGACGGCGGCCCGCGGTGTGATCGGGCGCAACGTCGCCAAGCCGCCGGAGGCCGACGGCGTCTACTCCCCCGGCGACGCCGTCCCCGAACGCTGGCTGCGGACCACCCCGTACGACGTCCATCTGATGATCTTCGGCGACTCCACGGCCGCCGGGGTGGGATGCCTGTCGGCGGACGAAGTTCCCGGCGTGCAGATCGCGAGGCGCCTCGCCGACGAGACCGGCAAGCGGATCCGGCTGAGCACCAAGGCCATCGGCGGCGCCACGTCCCGCGGACTCAGCGGGCAGGTGGACGCGATGTTCGTTGCCGGACCGCCGCCGGACGCCGCGGTGATCCTGGTCGGCGCCAACGACGTCACATCGAAGAACTCGATTCGGGCGTCGGCGCGCAGACTCGGGGAAGCGGTGGAACGGCTCCGCGCCCGCGAATGCGCAGTCGTCGTCGGAACGTGCCCCGACCTCGGGGTGGTGACCGCGATCCCCCAGCCCCTGCGGACCGTCGTCCGGACGTGGGGGTTGCGCCTGGCGAGGGCGCAGGCGGCCGCGACCAGCGCGGCGGGTGGCCACCCGGTGGCGTTGGCCGACCTGCTGGCGCCGGAGTTCCTGGCGGCCCCCGACCGGATGTTCTCCTCCGACCACTTCCACCCGTCCGCGGCGGGGTACGAACTGGCGGCGATGCAGATCGTGCCCGTTCTCGCGACCGCTCTGGGCATGTGGCACGGCGGACCGCTGCCCGACCTGCCCGAGGTGTCGGAGGCCGCGGAATCACGCAAGCTGTCGACCCGAATGACCGCCTCGCTCAACCGTTTCCTGTGGCGACTCAGTGCCCGGCGACGCACACCTGCCCGCCTCGACGAACTCCTCGCGATCGAGGAGGCGTCCGCGTCCAGGACGCGACGGGTCGCTGAGTGAGATGGCGATGTCCCCGGTGCCGCCCGGCAACGTAAGTTGTCGGGAAGGCCACAGAACGGGTGGTCTGCAACACAGTGCAGACCCCCGCAGTTGACAAAGGAGTTTTCATGCCCGAGGCAGTCATCGTCTCCGCAGTACGCTCACCGATCGGCCGAGCCATGAAGGGCTCACTCAAGACCATCCGCCCGGATGATCTGACGACGCAGATGGTGGCCGCGGCTCTGGCGAAGGTCCCCGAACTCGATCCCACCGAGATCGACGACCTGCTCCTCGGCTGCGGCCAGCCCGCAGGCCAGTCGGGGTTCAACATCGCCCGCGTCGTCGCGGTGGAACTGGGCTACGACTTCCTGCCCGGCGTCACCGTCAACCGCTACTGTTCCTCCTCGCTGCAGACCACCCGCATGGCACTGCACGCGATCAAGGCCGGCGAGGGCGACGTGTTCGTCTCCGCCGGCGTCGAGTCGGTGTCCAGCTTCGTCACCGGCAACGCCGACGGCCTGCCGAACACCAAGAACCCGAGGTTCGCCGACGCCGAGGCGCGTACCGCGAAGCTCGCCGAGGGCGGCGTCGCCTGGACCGACCCGCGCGAGGACGAGCAGATTCCCGATGTCTACATCGCGATGGGCCAGACCGCCGAGAACGTCGCCTCGGCCACCGGCATCACCCGTGAGGAGCAGGACCGCTGGGGCGTCCGCTCCCAGAACCGCGCGGAGGAAGCGATCAAGAACGGCTTCTTCGAGCGGGAGATCACCCCGGTCACCCTCCCCGACGGCACCGTCGTGTCCGCCGACGACGGCCCGCGCGCCGGCACCACCTACGAGGGCATCAGCCAGCTCAAGCCGGTGTTCCGGCCGGACGGCACCGTCACCGCCGGCAACGCGTGCCCCCTCAACGACGGCGCCGCCGCGCTCGTCATCATGTCCGACACCAAGGCCAAGGCCCTCGGCCTGACGCCGCTGGCCCGCATCGTGTCCACCGGGGTGTCCGGACTGTCCCCCGAGATCATGGGTCTCGGCCCGATCGAGGCCGTCAAGAAGGCCCTCGCCATCGCCGGCAAGTCCATCTCCGACATCGACCTGTTCGAGATCAACGAGGCGTTCGCGGTCCAGGTTCTCGGATCGGCTCGCGAACTGAAGATCGACGAGGACAAGCTGAACATCTCCGGCGGCGCCATCGCCCTCGGTCACCCGTTCGGCATGACCGGTGCCCGCATCACCAACACCCTGCTCAACAACCTCCGCGAGCAGGACAAGACGTTCGGCGTCGAGACCATGTGCGTCGGCGGCGGGCAGGGCATGGCCATGGTCCTCGAGCGCCTGAGCTAGGCCCTCCGGGCCCGTGCGCCTTTTTGGTAGCGGTAGCGACCAGAAAGGCGCACGGGCGCGAAGCGCCTACCCGAGGATGTCGGTGGCCTTGTGGTCGGCGTCGACGCCGTCGGCCATGACCACCAGTCCGTCGGAATGCTCGGCGCGGAGCGGGAGGATCTCCCGGTACGCGTCGGACGTGTACCAGCCTTCGAGGTGCTCGCGGTCGGGGAACTCGATGACGATGAACGCGCCGTCGGACGTTCCCTCGACCACGTCCTGGCGTCCGCCGTGGACGATGAACTTGCCGGAGAACGGGCGGAGGGTGCCGTCGATGCGTTCGAGGTATTCGACGATCTGCGGACCCATGTCGACGTTCTCGAGGTGGGCCATTCCGTACGCGCTCATGTCGTGCACCTTCGGGTGGGGCTGGTTGCTGCACACGACATTCCTCCGCCGGGGTACGCGCGTCGATTACCTCCGAGGTAATCGAACCGGGCCCGCACAACAGAGAAGGCCCCCGAGAGCATGCTCTCGGGGGCCTTCTCGTGGAACTGCTAGTCGCTGTTGAAGTAGCTCAGGAGTCGCAGGATCTCGACGTACAGCCACACGAGGGTGACGGTCAGTCCGAATGCGACGCCCCATGCGGCCTTCTCCGGCGCCTGGGCGCGGATCAGCTGGTCGGCGGCGTCGAAGTCCAGCAGGAAGCTGAATGCGGCGATGCCGATGCAGACGAGGCTGAAGATGATCGCCACGGGACCGCCGTCGCGGAGGCCGAGGCCGCCTTCGGTGAAGAAGCTGGCGATCACGTTGCCGAGGGCGAGGACGACGACACCGATGAGGGCGCCGATGATCATCCGTGTCAGGCGGGGTGTGACTCGGATCGCGCCCGTCTTGTAGACGACGAGCATGCCGAAGAACACGCCGAACGTGCCGAGTACGGCCTGGGCGATGAGCGCCGCTCCGCCGACTCCGCCGAACGTGATGTCGGTGAACATGAACGACAGGGCGCCGAGGAACAGGCCCTCCGCAACCGCGTAGGCGAGGACGATGCCCGGGTTGTCCATCTTGCGGCCGAACGTGGCCACGAGGACCAGCACGAGACCGACGAGGCCACCACCGATGACCAGCGGGGTCGCGAGGTTCGCGTCGTTGCTCACCAGGAAGTAGGAGATGATCGCCGATACCGTGAGCACGCCGAGCGTGACACCCGTCTTGGTGACGACGTCGTCGATGGTCATCGAACGGTAGTCGGGGCCCGTCCGGTAGGGCTCGGCCTGCGTGTACTGGGGCTGGCCGAACTGCTGCGTGACCTGCGCTGCGCCGGCCGTCGTAGATCCGAACGAGGCGTATCCGCCGCTGCCCTCTTGTTTGGGCAGGTTGCGGAACACCGGGTTACTGGTGGTGCGCACCGTGCACATCCCTTCTCGTGGCTCGCCGGGTGGATCCGGGTTTCTTGTACGTTGAACGTCCCGCACCCACCGCAAGTTCCCGTTCGTCGCTTTCGGGTCGGACAATTCGGACTCTACCGGTGCCGTGGGGACACCCGCCAGACGAGGCACGGGTCGGCGCGGCGGTCAGGCCACCGATCGGGTGACGGTGAATTTGGGATTCCGGCCGACGACGTCCGTCGGACCGACGAGCCGCTGCAACCGGCCCCGGTACCCGAGATGCGAGTTGTACACGGTCCACAGCTCTCCGCCGGGCCGGAGCACCCGCCCGGCTTCGGTGAACATCTTCGACGCGCCGCCGGTGTGGACGGCCGCGCCGACGTGGAACGGCGGGTTGCACAGGACGACGTCCTGGCTGTCGGTGGCGAGGGTGGACATGGCGTCGTCGCGCAGCGTGCTGACCCGTCCGTCGAGTCCGTTGGCGCGGGCGGTGGCGGCCGCCGACGCCACCGCGGCCGACGACTGGTCGGTGGCGATCACCGACACTTCCGGGAGGAGCCGGGCGAGGCTGACGGCGAGAATGCCCGTTCCGCAGCCGAGGTCGACCGCGGCCCGCGCACCGGGGTTCACGCGCGGAAGGAAGTCGAGGAGGTACCGGGTCCCGATGTCCAGCTTGGGGCCGGCGAACGCTGCCCCGTACGAGACGACGTCCAGCCCGATCTCGGCGAGATGATCGGTGACGGGGTATGTCTGCTGCGCCACCTCCACCGGACCCCTCGCGATCAGCACCCGCGACTTCTGCCTGCCGAGGGTCGCGCGGACGTCGGAGAACGAGCGCCCGAGCACGTCGTTCATGGCGGTGGAGATGTGCTTGTTGCGTCCACCCGTGTAGACGACGACGGACGGGTCGGCGTGGCGGGCGATCGCCTCGGCAACCTCGGTGAGTTCGGCGAGGCTCCGCGGCAACTGCATCAGCACGACCGTTGCGCCCGCGAGCAGCTCCTCACCGAGCGCACACGCCCGGTAGCGGTCGGCGAGCCCGACCGTCGCGGCGTTGGCGGCGAGCGCCAGTTCGCCGGTCAGCGGGTCCTGGTGCACGCGGATCCCGGTGGAGCCGTTCGCCGCCGCGGCGCCGAGGGTGAGCGCACCGTAGTGGTCGCCGATCACGGCGAGCGCACCGGCAGGTGCCGCCGACAGGGCAGCCGCGGCCTCGTCGAGGATCAGCCGGTCGGCGGCGTCGACGGCCGTCAGGTTGGGGGCCTCGACGTCGGGACGGCGGCGGAGGCGGGCGAACAGTGCGTCCCGGTCGAACACTTCGGAGTCGAGCACGTTACTGCGACACCCACTGCGCGACGTTGGCGACGGGTTCCCGGTGGGTGCGGAATCCGTTGACGGGGTTCTCGGTGTCGGGGTAGCCGAACGAGATCGCGCAGACGACCCTGCGGTCCTCGTCGAGCGAGAAGAAGTCGTGGATGAACCGCGAACTTCCCGCGACGGCGGCCTGCGGGATGGTCGCGACCCCGAGGCTCTGCGCGGCGAGGAGGAACGTCTCGACGTACAGGCCGCAGTCCACGGCGCCGTACGTGCCGAGTGCCTCGTGGGTGGTGACGATCGCGACGTGCGGCGCGCCGAACAGGTCGAAGTTCTTCATCGTCTGCTCGGCCGACGCGGCCCGGTCGCCGGGCGCGATGCCGACGCTGGAGTACAGCTGCATGGCGCACTCCCGGCGGCGTTGCTTGTGCTCGCCGACGTATTCGCGGGGCCACTCGAAGTCGGACTCCTGCGGGTGGGTGCGGACGTACTCCGCCAGCCCGGAACGGAACCGCTCGGTCCCCTCCCCCTCGGTGATCGCGACCTGCCATGGCTGCGTGTTGCACCACGACGGTGTCTGCTGGGCGAGCTCAAGGATCCGCTCGATCACCTCGCGCGGCACCTGCGTCGGTAGGTAAGCCCTGCAACTGATCCGCGCGTCGAGGAGCTGGGCCAGGGTCCGCTCGGCCAGGCTCGTGTCCGCTGCCGCAATGCCGGTATCCGTCACCGTCGAATTCTCCTCGGGTCTACTCGTTCTCGAACACCGCTCTCTGTGTCGTGCGACCGCGATATGCTGGCGTCAGTGCACCGAGAAGGTGATTTCATTGAGTGTGCCACGACACCCGGGAAGCAGTTCCGGGCCGACCGACTCGGATCCGCAGGCTACCAAGCGGATCGTCGTGACCGACATCGTCGCGGAACTGTCGTCGGAAGGATTCGACGACGCCCGCGAGATCGGCCGGGGAGGGTTCGGGGTCGTCTACCGCTGCCTTCAGACAGCGCTCGACCGCACGGTCGCGATCAAGGTGCTGTCCTCCGATCTGGACGGCGAGGACCGCGAACGCTTCCTGCGGGAGCAGCGTGCGATGGGAAAATTGTCGGGGCATCCCCACGTGGTCGACATCCTGCAGTCCGGGGTGACGCGCAGCGGCAGGCCGTACATCGTGATGCCGTACCACTCGCGCAATTCGCTGGACGCCTGGATTCGCCGTGAAGGGCCGCTGCCGTGGAGTGAAACGCTGCGCGTCGGTGTGAAGCTGGCGGGCGCTCTGGAGACGGCGCACCGGCTCGGTACCCTGCACCGCGACGTGAAACCCGCCAACATCCTGCTCACCGGATACGGCGAACCGCAGCTCACGGACTTCGGCATCGCGCGGGTCACGGGCGGATTCGAGACCACGTCGAGCATGATCACCGGTTCGCCCGCGTTCACGGCGCCGGAGGTCCTCCGGGGTGACGCACCGTCCGCGGCCTCCGACGTGTACAGCCTGGGCGCCGCCCTGTTCTGCCTGCTCACCGGGCATGCCGCGTTCGAGCGGCGGAGCGGGGAGCGGCTCGTCGCGCAGTTCCTCCGTATCGCGACGCAACCGGTTCCGGACCTGCGGGGCGAGGACATTCCCGACGACGTGTGCGCGGCCGTCGAGCGCGCCATGTCCGAGGAACCGACCGACCGCCCGGCTTCGGCCGCGGAGTTCGGCCAGGAACTCCGCGACATCGAGCGCAGGCACGGGCTCGATGTCGACGAGATGGCGCTCCCCGCCGCGGCCGACGAGTTTCCGCGCACCGAGCACACGTCGACGCCGACCACGCAGTCCTCGACGTCCGGGCACAGTCGCAGCTACCGGCGGCGGTCGGGTGCCACCCCGCCGAGCGCCGCGGCCCGCTTCCGGCCGCCGACCCCGATGCGGTCCCTGGTGGAGCGCACCCGCCTCCTGGATCTGCTCCGAATGGGTCAGAGGAGGCGGTTGACGCTCATCCACGCGCCCGCCGGCTTCGGGAAGAGCACGGTAGCGGCCCAGTGGCGCGACGTGCTGATCGAGGACGGCGCCGCCGTCGCCTGGCTGACGGTGGACAACGACGACAACAACGTCGTGTGGTTCCTGTCCCATCTCGTCGAGGCGATCCGCCGGGCCGAGCCGACCCTGGCGGACGAGCTGGGGCAGGCGCTCGACGAGAACGGCGCCGAAGCGGAACGGTATGTGCTGACCTCGCTGGTGAATCAGGTCCACGACAGCAGGCGTCACGTGGTGGTGATGATCGACGACTGGCATCGCGTCACGTCGCCGGACACGATCGCCGCGATGGACTTCATCCTGGAGAACGGCTGCCACCACCTGCAGATGGTGGTGAGCAGCCGAAGCCAGGCAGGGCTTCCGCTGGCCAAGATGCGGGTGCGTGACGAGCTCGTCGAAATCGATTCCGTGGCTTTGCGCTTCGACATCACCGAGTCACAGCGGTTCCTGGTCGACCTCGGTGGACTGCACCTGGAGGACTCCGACGTGGAGGCACTGGAGGAGACCACGGACGGGTGGGTGGCGGCGCTGCAACTGGCGTCGCTGTCGCTGCGTGATCGCACCGATCCCGGCGACCTCATCCGGCACATGTCGGGCCGGCACCACGCGATCGGAGAGTACCTGGCGGAGAACGTGCTCAGCACGCTCGAGCCTGCGCTGCTCGACTTCATGCTGGCCACGTCCGTCACCGAGCGGGTGTGCGGCGACCTCGCCTGCGTGCTGGCGAACGTGACCCGCGGTCAGGCCCTGCTCGAGCAGGTCGAATCGCGCGACCTGTTCCTGCGCAGCCTCGACGAGGACCGGGAGTGGTTCGAATACCACCATCTGTTCGCCGAGTACCTCCGCCGGCGCCTCGAACGCGATCATCCGTCGCGCATCGCGGACCTGCACCGCGCGGCCGCGCACTGGTTCGCCGACCACCACTACGTCAGCGACGCAGTGGATCACGCGTTGGCGGCGGGCGATCGCGACGTGGCCGTCGCGGTGGTCGAGGAGCAGGGCATGTACCTGGTGGAGCACTCGCGGATGGTTGCGCTGCTCGGCCTCGTCGACAAGTTGCCGCGGCCGCTGGTCGAGTCCAGTCCCCGCATCCAGATCGCGGTCGCGTGGGCGAACATCCTCCTGCAACGGGTGGCGCCGACGCTGCGGTCGCTGTCGTTGGTCGCGTCGGCCCTCGAGTCCTCGACACTGAGTGACACCGAGCAGGCGGACATCCGAGTCGAGGCCGACATCGTCCGCGCCGTGATCGCGGTGTCGTCCGATCGCATCGCCGGAGTCCCCGACCTCATCGCCGAATGCCTGGCCCGCCCGGAAACCTTACGCGCGTGGGTGGTTTCGGCGGGGTCGAATCTCGCATCCGCCGTCGCGATCGCCCAATTCGATTTCGTGGAGGCGCGCCGCCTGCAGGAGTGGGCGACCGGGTACCACCAGCGGACCGTCGGACCGTTCAGCACGATGTACGGGTACAGCTTCGCCGGCATCGCCGCGATGGAACAACTCGACATCGCCGCGGCCGAGGACAACTTCCGGCTGGCCGTGCAGACCGCGACGAAGTCGGCAGGCACCCACTCGCATGCCGCACGACTTGCAGGCGCACTCCTCGGCGAGCTGATGTACGAACTGGGCCATCTCGACGAGGCCGAACGACTCCTCGACGAGAGCTACGAGCTCGGGCCCGAGGGCGGCATAGTCGATTTCATGATCGCCCGCTTCGTCACGGGCGCGCGACTGAAGGCGGGGCGTGGCGACGTCGTGTCCGCTGCCCGCCACCTCGACGAGGGTGCGTCCGCGGCGGCGTCGCTGGGACTTCCCCGGCTGCGGGCCCGGGTCGAGAACGAGCGAGTCCGGCTCGGTCTGCCCGCGTCACCCCAGCCGGCGGCCGGTGACGGGAAGGCGACCCGGGTACCCGATTTCGGTTTCGCCGAGATCGTTGCGCAGCTCGACGACGCCACCGAGATCCGGAAGCAGTCGGCCGTCGAGCCCGACGTCGCGTGTCGCCGCGCCGAGGAATGGGTGCGCCGGGTCGAACGGGAGAGCCGGCCGAGGGCGGCCATGCAGGCCAGTCGCCTGCTCGTCGCATGCCTGGTCGCGGCGGGCCGGGTCGACGAGGCCAAGCCGGTGCTCGCGTCCATCGCAGCGACGTGTGCACGAATCGGCTTCGTGCGCTATCTGATCGACGGCGGGCCGCGCATGGTGCCCGCGCTGACGGCTCTCCTCGAGGACAGGCGGGCCGGCCGCTGGCAGTCCGACTGGCCGAATGTTCCGGAAGAGTTCCTGGTTGCGGCGCTGGAGACGGCGACCCCGATCGAAAGTTAGCCCGCGCTTTCTTGACTAATTCAAGAAACGGTGGTGCAGTGTGACCGTGAACACACACGAGGGCGGGAGGCGACCACCACCACGTCGCACGCCGTGAGTGTGGTTCGATCCGCCACGTCGACTGCCCGTCGGCGAAGCCTCTTGCCCGACAGTCAGTTCCAGAAAACCCAGAGCGACAGCCAGCAACGAAGGGATCCACTGTGAGCCGAGAGACCACTGCGAACACCAGCGACAAGCTCACCACGGCCGTAGGCGCACCCGTGCCCGACAACCAGAACGTCGTGACCGCCGGGCCACGCGGGCCGCAGTTGCTGCAGGACGTCTGGTTCCTCGAGAAGCTCGCACATTTCGACCGCGAGGTCATTCCGGAACGTCGCATGCACGCCAAGGGTTCCGGGGCGTACGGAACGTTCACCGTCACGAACGACATCACCCGGTACACCAGCGCGAAGATCTTCTCCGAGGTCGGCAAGAAGACCGAGCTGTTCGCCCGCTTCTCCACCGTCGCCGGTGAACGCGGCGCCGCCGACGCCGAGCGCGACATCCGCGGCTTCGCGGTCAAGTTCTATACCGAAGAAGGCAACTGGGACCTCGTCGGCAACAACACCCCGGTCTTCTTCTTCCGCGACCCGCTGAAGTTCCCCGACCTCAACCACGCCGTCAAGCGTGACCCTCGCACGAATCTGCGGAGCCCCGACAACAATTGGGACTTCTGGACGTCGCTGCCCGAGTCGCTGCACCAGGTCACCATCGTGATGAGTGACCGCGGCATCCCCTCGTCGTACCGGCACATGCACGGATTCGGTTCGCACACCTTCAGTTTCATCAACGCCGAGGGCGAACGCTTCTGGGTGAAGTTCCACCACCGCGTGCAGCAGGGTGTCGAGAACCTCACCGACGCCGAGGCCGAGGCCCTGGTCGGCGCCGACCGCGAGAGCCACCAGCGGGACCTCTTCGACGCCATCGAGGCCGGCAATTTCCCGAAGTGGAAGCTGTGCGTGCAGATCATGCCCGAGGCCGACGCCGACACGGTCCCCTACCACCCGTTCGACCTGACGAAGGTGTGGCCGAAGGCCGACTACCCGCTCATCGAGGTCGGCGAATGGGAACTCAACCGCAACCCCGACAACTACTTCGCCGAGGTCGAACAGGCAGCGTTCAACCCTGCGCACGTCGTGCCCGGCATCAGCTTCTCCCCGGACAAGATGCTCCAGGGCCGGTTGTTCTCCTACGGTGACGCGCAGCGCTACCGCCTCGGTGTGAACAACTACCAGATCCCGGTCAACGCGGCCCGTTGCCCGGTGAGCAACTTCCACCGCGACGGTGCCATGCGGGTCGACGGCAACAACGGTGGCACCCTGCACTACGAGCCGAACAGCTACGGCAAGTGGCAGGAGCAGAGCCGGTACCGCGATCCCGCGCAGGGCGTGGGCGCGTTCGCCGACCGGTTCAACTTCCGCGAGGACGACGACGATTACTTCTCGCAGCCGCGCGTGTTGTTCAACAACATGAGCGACGAGCAGAAGCAGGTGTTGTTCGAGAACACCGCGCGGGCCATCAACGGCGCGTCGCAGCAGGTCGTGCAGCGGCACATCGACAACTGCACCCAGTGCGACCCGGCCTACGGCGAGGGCGTCGCGAAGGCGATCTCCGCGCTGGGCTGAGAACACCCGGGTCCGCCCGGTCCGGGATCGCCCCGGACCGGGCGGACTCTTCTGCCACGAACAGGGTCCGCCGCGGCATATCGTGGACTTCCGGACTCTTTTCGTGGGAGGACTGATGACCGATCCGTCGCCGCAGGACGGGACCCCCCGTTTCAGCGGTCTGCGTGCCCTGTTCGTCAACTGCACCCTGAAGCGGTCTCCCGAAGTGAGCAACACCCAGGGGCTGATCGACCGCAGTGTCGGCCTGATGGAGCAGGAAGGGGTCTCGGTCGACCAGATCCGGGCGGTGGACCACGACATCGCGACCGGCGTGTACCCGGACATGACCGAGCACGGATGGCCGAGCGACGAATGGCCCCCACTGTTTCAGCGGGTGCTGGACGCCGACATCCTGGTCCTGGCCGGTCCGATCTGGCTCGGCGACAACGGTTCCGTCACGAAGCAGGTGATCGAGCGACTGTACGGTTGCTCGTCGATTCTCAACGACCACGGCCAGTACGCCTACTACGGGCGCGCCGGGGGTTGTCTGATTACCGGCAACGAGGACGGTGTCAAGCATTGCGCGATGAACGTCCTCTACAGCCTCCAGCATCTCGGATACGTGATCCCACCGCAGGCAGACGCCGGATGGATCGGTGAGGCCGGCCCGGGCCCCTCGTATCTCGACGAAGGGTCGGGCGGCCCGGAGAACGATTTCACCAACCGCAACACCACGTTCATGACGTACAACCTGATGCACGTCGCCGCGATGCTGAAGCAGGCCGGCGGGTTCCCCGCGTACGGAAATCAACGTTCGGAGTGGGATGCGGGTTGCCGCCCCGACTTCGCCAACCCGGACTACCGCTGATCCGTCCCATCCGAGAGGGAAATCATGTGCCGATTGTTCGGGTTGTCCGCCGCCCCTCATCGCGTCCGCGCCTCGTTCTGGCTGCTGGACGCCCCGGACAGCCTGGCGCAGCAGAGTCACCGCGAGCCGGACGGCACCGGACTCGGCACGTTCGCGGAGGACGGAACTCCGATGGTGGAGAAGCAACCGCTCGCCGCATACGAGGACACAGAGTTCGCGCAGGAGGCGAAGCATCGGTATTCGGCCACGTTCGTCGCGCACATCCGTTTCGCGACCACGGGTGACCTGCTTCCCCAGAACACCCATCCGTTCGCCCAGGACGGTCGCGTCTTCGCCCACAACGGCGTGGTCGAGGACCTGCCGAAACTCGAGGCGGAACTGGGCCCCGACCTCGCGCTCGTTCACGGCGACACCGACTCCGAACGCGTCTTCGCCCTCGTGACCAGTCACATCGGCAGGAACGGCGGCGACGTCACCGCCGGCATCACCTCGGCCGCCCGATGGCTGGCCGACAACGTGCCGATCTACGCGCTCAACATCCTGCTGACCACACCCGGCGAACTGTGGGCGCTACGGTACCCAGACACCCACGACCTGCTTTTCCTTGAGCGGCGCGCGGGCGGTCCGAGCGGTGGTCGCCACCTCCAGCACGCGAGCACTCCCGGCCGGATCCGTGCCAGGTCCGAGCATCTCGCCGAGCATCCGGCGGTGGTCGTCGCCAGCGAGCAGATGGACGAGGATCCCGGCTGGACGCCGCTGCAGTCGGGCGAACTGCTCCACGTCGACCGCGACCTCACCGTCACCCGGGAGGTGATCGTCGATCGCCCACCCCGTTACCCGATCCGCCTCGCCGACCTCAATGCCCGCGCCGCGGCCGCGCAGACCGAGAAGTAATACCGGCGTCGATCAGAACTCGATCCGCACGTGCTCGCTGACGGGGCGGGCCTGGCACGCGAGGATGTAGCCGCTCGCGATGTCCTCGGGATCGAGGATCGACGCGTTGTCCATGTCCACCTCTCCCTGGACCACCGTGCATGCGCAGGAACCGCATTCGCCCTCGCGGCACGAGAAGGGGACGTCGAGGCCCTTCGACAGCATGACGTCGACCAGTGTCGCCTGGCGCGGCCAGCTCAGGTTGTGCGCTTCGCCGTCGAGTTGCACCTCGACCGTCGACGTTCCCGCTTCCGTGTCCGGCAGTTCCTCGACCACAACCTCTGCAAACGGATCCCCGGACAGGGAGGTGAACACCTCGGCGTGCACCCGGTCGCGCGGGACGCCGGC
This sequence comes from Rhodococcus sp. G6(2025), assembly GCF_058628105.1. Taxonomy (NCBI): domain Bacteria; kingdom Bacillati; phylum Actinomycetota; class Actinomycetes; order Mycobacteriales; family Nocardiaceae; genus Rhodococcus; species Rhodococcus sp. G6(2025). The sequence continues at coordinate 2,410,287 of NZ_CP179750.1, read as the reverse complement.
GAGTGCGAGCGACTCGTGGATCGCGTCCATGAAGGGACGCGGTCCGCACAGGTAGGCGCGGTGATCCCGGAACCGGTCCGACAGATTCGCCAGCTGGCGCGGTGTCGGCAGGCCCTGCACGCTCTCGAGCCAGTGGACTACGGTCAGCCGGTGTTCGTGGCGGGCCGCGAGCTCCCGCAACTCGTCGGCGAAAATGACCGACTTCTCGTCCCGGTTCGCGTACACCAGAACGACTTTCCCGTTGCCTTCGCTGAGCGCCGACTTGAGGATCGACATCACCGGGGTGATTCCGCTGCCCGCGGCGAACAGGATCAGGTCTTCGTCCAGGCTGGCCGGAGTGAACACGCCCGCGGGAGGCAGGACCTCGATGCGGTCGCCGACGCCGACGTTGTCGCACAACCAGTGCGAACCGTACCCGCCTGCGGTGCGTTTGATCGTCACCTTCGGCAGGTCGTCGGTGAACGGCGAACTGGCCAGCGAGTAGCACCGGGCGACGGATCCCGTCCGGTCGCTCGGGATGCGCAACGTCAGGAACTGCCCGGGCTTGTAGGCGAATTCGTGCCGACGCTCGTCGGGGACGTCGAACACCAGCGACCGGGCGTCGGACGTCTCCTCCACGACAGCGGCCACGGTGACCACTACTGATCGCGAACTGCGTGGTGTTTCAACGGTCGTCATCGCGACGGTGCCCTCTCGCTACGGTAATTCGATCCTGCCGAAACTAGTGCACATCGACGGCGGCGGCCGCAGCTCTTCCCGCTGTGCGGGACCCGGATCATCGCCGTCACCCCCAACGGGACTGCCCGCCGTCCAGGGGGATGGTGGCCCCGGTGAGGTACCCGGCGTCGTCGCTCACCAGGAACACGACGGCGCGCCCGATGTCGGTTTCGGCGTCGCCGACGCGTCCGAGCGGGATGCCCGCCACGAACTCCGCCGCCTCGTCCGGGTTCCGCTCCATCCACCGCGCGAGGGCCGGACTCTTGGCGTGCGGGGCCACGGACAGCACCCGGATGCCGTCCCGGCCCCACTCGCACGCCGCCGACCTGGTCAGCGAACGCATCCCCTCCTTGATCGAGCCGTAGGCGCCGTAGTTGCTCGCGTCCCAGCGCACGGCCGCCGACGTGACGAGGTTGACGATCACGCCGCCACCGCGCGACTTCATGTGCGGATGGCACGACTGCATCATGCGCAGCGTCGCGAGTGGTCCCGTCGCGAAGGACCGCTCGTACTCCTCGTCGATCACCGACAGGATCGGTCCCGGTGTGCAGTCGTTGGCGTTGTTGACCAGGATGTCGACGCCGCCGAACACGTCCACGGTCCGCTCGACGGCGGACTCGATGTCCGCGCGCCTGCTGACGTCGCACACCACCGGTTCGCCGCGGGCGCCGAGTTCGGCGAGTCGCTCGCACGTGCCGTGCAGTTTCGATTCGGTCCGGCCGGCGACGGCGATCGCCGCGCCCTCCCGGGCGAGGGCCAGGGCGATTCCCTGCCCGATCCCCTGACCCGCACCCGTGATCAGCGCGACCTTGCCGTCGAGTTTGCCCATGTCCACTCCCGTTCCCCTACTATCGAACCAAGCATTTGCTTGTTCTCGGCTTCGTGCCGATTCACCCGATCTCGTTCGAGCGCCAGTTCTCCTCGCGCTCCCTCACTCCGAAGGTTTCCCGTGACAATCCCCCCTCCTCTCGATTTCAGTGGCCGCACCGTCGTCGTGACCGGCGGAACCAAGGGCATCGGTTTCGTCGTCGCCGAATCGTTTCTTGCCGCGGGTGCGAACGTGCTCGTGTGCGGCCGGACCGCACCGGACACGCTGCCCGCGCGCGGTGAGCGCACCGCCGCGTTCCGCGCGACCGACGTCCGCGACCATGCCGACGCCGCCGCTCTGATCGACGAGGCCGTCGCGCGGTTCGGCCGCCTCGACGTCCTCGTCAACAATGCGGGTGGTTCGCCCGACGCCGACGCGGCCACCGTCTCGCCGCGGTTCGTCGAGAAGATCGTCGCGCTGAATCTGCTGGCGCCCTTCACCGTTGCCCAGGCCGCCAACGCGGTGATGCAACAGCAGTCCGACGGCGGTGCCATCGTCAACATCGGCAGCGTCTCCGCCCACGATCCGCAACCCGGCACCGCCGCGTACAGCGCCGCGAAGGCCGGCCTGCTGGTTCTGACGAAAGCGCTTGCGCTCGAGTGGGCTCCGAAGGTCCGCATCAACCACATCACCACGGGTCTCATCCGCACCGAGAGCGCGGCGTCCGTCTACGGTGACGACGGCGGCGCCGCCGTCACCCGGACCCTGCCGATGGGGCGGATGGCGGTGCCGTCCGACATCGCGGACGCCTGCCTGTTCCTGGCGAGCGCGCAGGCGTCGTACGTGAGCGGCGCGGATCTCGCCGTCCACGGCGGCGGCGAGTATCCCGCGCGGTATCTCGCCACCCACTCCTGACCTCCTCGCCGAATGTCACATCGGTTCAGTTGAACTGCGCCGATGTGACATTCGGCGACGAAAGGACGAACGTGCGGTCAGCCGAATGCGGCGCGAGCGCCGGCGATGAGCGGCCGGTCGTCCCGGACGAGTTCGAACGACGCATCACCCGCATCACCCCACGCCCGCAACGACGGCGCGTCGCCCGGGTAGACCGGTGCGGCGAACCGTCCCTCCAGCCGGACGAGGTCGGCCGGGTGGACGTCCAGCGCCCGCGCGAGTTCCAGCGTGCTCGCGGCGAGGGTGCACAGCCCGTGCATGATCGGCCGGGGCTGCCCGATCCGCTCGGCCGCCGCCGGGTCGATGTGGATGTGGTGCCGGTCGCCGGTCAGCCGGTACAGCGCCGCCTGGTTCGCCGCGGTCTGCAGCACAGTCGTCGAGACCGGTTCCCCCCCCGGGCCGAGCCGGTTTCGCGGGACCGCGATCGCCACCGAAACCGCCGGCACCGGGCGCGAACAACGACCAGGTGGCGACGAAGAACTCGGACTCGACGCGCACCTCGAACACGGCCGCCGAACCCTTGTCCCACACCTCGCCGACCGACGCCGACAACGCGATCTCACCGCGACGCGGAAGCGGCGCGAGCACCGCCAGTTCCTGCGATCCGTGCAGCGCCGTCTTCGTGTCGAAGGCGCCCCGCGACCCCAGTTCGTCCGGCGCCCACTGTGCCAGGGTGAGAGCGAACGTCGGCAGCACCCGCAGACGCTCCTCGAAGACGAGGTCCAGTTCGGTGGCCCGCGCACCCACCGACAGTGCGTACAGGATGGCGTCGCGCTCGTCGTACCTCACGGTGCGGGTGCCGAGGTCGGTCCCTCGCCACGCTCCTGCCGTCGTGCGCTCGGTTGTCGTCATGATCAGTCCTCTCTGCCCAGGATCAGGCCGCTGGTGGGCACGGCGGTGCCCGCGGTCACCAGCACGTTGCCGATGCCGTCCGGTTGGGTGGTCGACGTTCCCCGGATCAGGCGAACCGCCTCGGCGATCCCGTTGACGCCGTGCAGATAGGCCTCGCCGATCTGGCCGCCGTGGGTGTTCGCCGGGAGTCGGCCGCCGACCTCGAGGTTGCCGTCCCGGATGAAGTCCTTCGCCTCGCCCGGGTCGCAGAACCCGAGTTCCTCGAGTTGCGGGAGGACGAGCGGAGTGAAGTGGTCGTAGAGGATCGCCGCCGAGACGTCGTCGGGCGTGAGACCGCTCTGCCGGTAGAGTTGCCTGGCCACGAGGCCCATTTCGGGTATTCCGGTGATGTCGGGCCGGTAGTAACTGGCCATCATGTGCTGGTCCTTGCCCGAGCCCTGCGCGGCGGCCTTGACGATCGCCGGGATGGTGCGGAGGTCCTTCGCGCGTTCGGCGGAGACGACGACGAGGGCCTGGCCGCCGTCGGTTTCCTGGCAGCAGTCCAGCAGGTGCAGCGGTTCGGCGATCCACCGCGACTTCTGGTGGTCGTCGAGGGTGATGGGCCGCCCGTGGAACCAGGCGGCGGGGTTGTCGGCGGCGTGCTTGCGTGCGACGACCGCGACCCGGCCGAAGTCCTCACTCGTGGCGCCGTACCGATGCATGTACCGACGGGCGAACATCGCCACCCACTGGGCGGGCGTCGACAGTCCCTGCGGGGTCAGCCAGGCGTACGCCGCCCGGTCCGCGGTGCTGTCCATCGGGCGGTCGTGCTGCCCGAGTCCGTAACGCACACCGGACCGTTCGTTGAACGCGCGGTAGCAGACGACGACGTCCGCGATGCCCGTGGCGACGGCCATCGCCGCCTGCTGGACCGTGGCGCACGCGGCGCCGCCGCCGTAACCGGTGCGGGAGAAGAACTTCAGCTCACCGATGCCCGTGTTGCGGGCGACGAGCACCTCCCCGTTCATCTCCGCGGTGTACGTGGACAGTCCGTCGACCTCGGACGGGTCGATGCCCGCGTCGGCGAGTGCGGCGACGATCGCCTCGCACGCCAGTTGCAGTTCGCTTCGTCCCGAGTGCTTGGAGAATTCGGTGGCGCCGATGCCGACGATGGCGGCGGCGCCCGACAGGGGGCTGGTCACAGGTCTCCTCGTGCAGGCCAGGCGACGACGACGGTGCCGGTGGCGTGATCACCGAGGCTGTTCGCGCCGCAGATCTTCACGGTGACGAGGCCGTCGTCCTTCGCGACCACCTCTCCGGTCAGGGTCATCGCGTCGCCGGGGTAGTTGGGGGCACCGAGCTTCACCGCGATCCGGCGCAGCGACGGGCCCGGTCCGGCCCAGTCGGTGACGAACCGCCCCACCAGCCCGTTGGTGGTGAGGATGTTCATGAACACGTCCTTCGACCCCCTCTCCACCGCCAGCGCCGGGTCGTGGTGGACGTCCTGGAAGTCGCGGGTGGCGAGGGCGGTGGCGACGATCAGGGTGCGGGTCAGCGGTATCACCAACTCCGGCAGCCGGTCGCCGATCGTGACGGCGTCGTAGGTCGTGGCGCCGACGGTCGCGGTCATGCGACCACCTCGACCCCGGCCGCCAGCTGCGCGCCCAGACGTGCCAGGTCAGAGCCGGCTCCGCCGAGGGTGGCGGCGAGCTGTTTGCCCCACAGCAGGTGCCGGTGCACCGGGTAGTCGGTGTCGACGCCGATTCCGCCGTGCACGTGCTGGGTGCGGTGGACGACCCGCTGCCCGCCGTCGGTCGCCCACCATTTCGCGACCAGCACAGCGGTTCCCGGATCTTCCCCGCTCGCGAGGAGCCACACGGCCTGCCACAGCGTCACCCGCATGGCCTCGAGGTCGATGTAACAGTCCGCGAGCTGATGGGTGACGGCCTGGAACGTCGCAAGCGGGCGGCCGAACTGGGTGCGCCCGTTGAGGTACGTGACGGCCTGACGCACCGCGCCTTCCCCCACGCCCAGTTGCAGGGCAGCGACCGCCAGTTCCGCTCGTTCGATCAGCCACCGCACCGCGCTACCGTCCGCCGGGCCGACCGGTTCCGCGGGCGCCGCGTCGAACGTGACGTTCGCGCAGATCTCGTGCGTGGTCGACTCCGCCTGCTGCGCAGTCACGCCCGCGGCCCCCGGGCGCACCAGGAACAGCGCCGGACCGCTGTGTGTGGTCGCGGAGACGAGGAGGCGTTCGGCCAGGTGCGCCACGGGCACCGCGGCCTTGGCGCCGTGCACCTGCCACCGGCCGTCCACCTCGCGTGCCGTCGTCGCCGGATCGCCCGCGACGTACGGTCCGAACTCCTCGAGCCCGACCGTGAGGATCAGGCCGCCGTCGGCCGCCGCGGGGACCAGCGCGGCGCGTTGGTCCGGCGTCCCGAACTCGGCGATCGCGAGCGCGCCGAGCATGTGTGGCCACAACGGAACCGGCGCCACGGTCCGGCCCTGCTCCTCGAGCAGGACGTACAGTTCGGCGAGTCCCATGCCGCCGCCGCCGAGATTCTCGGGCAGGGCGATGCCGAGCAGCCCGGTGGTGGCCAGTTCGCGCCACAGTTCCCGGTCGATCCGGTCGGCGCTCGATTCGACGTCCTTGATCCGCTCGGGTCGCGACGTGGCAGCGAACACGTCCGCGGCCAGTCCGCGCACCGCTTCCTGCTCCTCGCCGAATGTGAAATCCATCAGTGGTCCTCCGATGCAGCGGGCCGGAACGCGGGAAGTGTGAGTTCCGGGTCGGCGTCGATCCAGTCCAGTTCCACGGGCATTCCGATGTGCACGTGACCGGGTTCGACGCCTGTCATGTTGGCGATCAGGCGGGTGCCTTCCTCGAGTTCGATCACCGCGACGATCAGTGGGTAGTCGAAGGCATCGATCTTCGGGTGGTGATTGACGACGAACGTGTAGACGGTGCCCCGCCCCGACGCGTCGACGGTGTCCCACTCGATGGAGCGGCACTCCCCACACATCGGTCCGGTCGGGTGCCGCAGCACACCGCAGCTCGTGCACCGCTGAATGACGAGGCGGTGCTCGCGTGCGGCCGCGAACCAGAAGGCGTTGTCGTCGTTGAGAGCGGGCCGCGGGCGAAGCGGGCGCGGGGCCGGACGTTCGGCAGGCCGGAATCGGAGTGTCCGCCACCGCTGGGTTCCGACGATCTCGCCGTCGCCGTTGCGGTACGTCTTGAGGGTGGTGACGAAATGTCCGGCACCGAGACCGGTCTGCTTCTCCGCGGAGACGGACTCGACCACCTCGGTCGTGCTCACCCGGTCGCCGGGGCGCAGTTCGGCGAAGTATTCCTGGTCGGAATCGGTGGCGACGACGGACGTGAATCCCGCCTCGTCGAGTGTGGCGATCAGTTCCGTCCAGACCGGTGACGGGTCGGCGCCGGACATCTTGTCGGCGAATGTGCGCATCGTCCACACCTGCAGCATCTGGGCGGGTGCGACGGCGCCGCCGCGGCCGGTGGCGCGCGCGGCGTCGTCGTCGAGGTAGACCGGGCTCGTGTCGCCCATCGCCTCGGCCCAGTGCCGGATCATGGGCGTGTTCACCGGGTCGGGACCCCAGGTGGCCGGGACGATCGTCCGTCCCTCGAAGGCGCGGAGCCGGGTGAGGAGTTCGCTCATTTCACCCTCGTCTCGCGGGCGAGTCCGAGGCCGAGGGTGCCGACCATGTCGCGGAGCACCTCGTTGACGCCGCCGCCGAACGTGTTCACCACGCTTTGACGCGAGATCTGTTCGATCTGGCCGGCGAGGATCGCGCCCGGCGAACCCGGACGCAGCCGTCCGGCGGCACCGAGGATCCCGAGCAGCGTGCGATAGACGTCGACGTGGGTTTCGGTGCCGTACGTCTTGGTGGCGCCGGCGTCGGCCCCCGACAACGCATCCCGCGCGACCGCGGCGGTCATCTTCCAGTTCAGTAGTCGCATCGCCTCGAGCTTCGCGTGCGTGCGCGCGAAGTCCATCTGCACCCACGGAGTGTCGAGTGCCCCGTTCTGCCCGGCCCAGTCGAGGACCTGGTGCCACAGGCCGAGCGTGCGGCCGCCGAGCGCGGCGAGCCCGATGCGTTCGTGATTGAGCTGCGCGGTGATCAGCTGCCACCCGCCGTCGACGTCGCCCACGACGTCCTGATCGCCGACCCTGATCCCGCTGTAGTAGGTCGACGTGACCGTCAGCCCGCCCACGGTGTGGATCGGTGACCAGCTGAAGCCTGGATCGTCGGTGGGAACGATGAGGATCGAGATGCCCTTGTGCTTGGGGGCATCCGCATCGGTGCGGCACGCCAGCCACACGTAGTCGGCCGTGTTGGCGCCACTGGTGAAGATCTTGTTGCCGTCGACCACCCACGTGTCCCCGTCGCGCACGGCCCGGGTCTGCAGCGAGGCGAGGTCGGTGCCGGCTTCCGGTTCGGTGTAGCCGATGGCGAAGACGATGTCGCCGGCCAGGATTCCGGGAAGGAACCGCGCCTTCTGCTCCTCGGTGCCGTACTTCATCAGGGTGGGGCCGACCGTGTTGACGGTGACGAACGGGAACGGCAGTCCGGCGCGTTGCACCTCGTCGAAGAACACGAATTGGTCTTCGATCGACCGTCCCTGTCCGCCGTACTCCACCGGCCAGCCGACACCCAGCCAGCCGTCCTTGCCCAGCAGCCGCGCGATGTCGCGGAAATGCTCTCCGCCCACACCCTCCTCACCCGCGGTCCGCCGCGTCTCCTCCGGCAACAGCGCCGCGAAATAGGCGCGCAACTCCCGCCGGAGTTCCCGCTGCCCGGGCGATTCCCTCACATCCATCGGCGTTCTCCTCAAACCTGTTCGTGGCTGTCGCCACGGGTGTTCTGGACGCTAACCAGCACTCCCACGCCTCGGTGCCGATGTCTCGGTCAGCGGGAGGCGGCTGTCGCCGATGCCGCACGTCCGCTGGAATGGTGGAATGGCCACCGGATTCGCTCTCACCGAACTCACCGCCCGCTATGCGCGGGCCGTCGACCGGCGCGAGGCGGCGACGCTCGCGGCGTTGTTCGACCCCGACGCGACGTTCGTCCTCCCGCCCGCGTTGACGGGCACCGGCGCGGCAACGGAACTCCGCGGCAGCGGCGTGCTCGCGTCCGCCGTCGTGGACGCGGTCTCGCATCTGCAGTCCACCCGGCACGTCGTGCACCAGCAGGTGATCGACGTGGACGGGTCGACGGCGTCGGGCGAGACGTACTGCACGGCACACCACGTCTATGCCGGACGAAACGGATTCCGCGACAACCGGATCGCGTTGCGCTACCACGACCGGTACGTGCTCGGCGACACCGGCTGGCAGTTCTCCCGGCGCGAACTGATCGTCGACTTCAGCGAGGACCTGCCGGTCACCGTGCCGGACTGAGCCCCAACCGCGCCGAGCAGGCGGCCATCTCGTCGATGACCTGGCCGAGGGACTGCGCGTGCCGGGACGCCGACAGCACGAGCCGATTCGCGCCCAGGTCCCGGGACCGGTCGAGTGTGGCCTCGTCCAGCCGCGGCAGCGTGGCACCCAGCACGAGGTCGACGTCGGCGGGATCGCGGCCGGCGTCCGCTGCCGCCGCCCGCATCCGGGAAATCGCCCGGTCCAGGTCGTCGCCGGCCAGGCCGAGCGGCTGGAACCCGTCGCCGAGCCGCCCGGCCCGCCGTGCGGCCGCCGGGCTGTGTCCGCCGATGAAGAGCGGCACTCCCGAATTCCGGTGGGGTTTGGGCCAGCTCTGGGCACCGCGGAAGGAGAAGTGTTCACCCGCGAAGTCGACGGCGCCGGTACCCGACCACAGCGCCCGCATCACCGCGATCGCCTCGTCGGCGACCGCGCCGCGCCGGTCGAAGTCGCCGCCGCAGGCCTCGATCTCCTCGCGCATCCAGCCGAGACCGAGGCAGATGCGGAGACGCCCCGCGGACAGCCGGTCCAGGGTGGCGAGACGCTTCGCCAGCACCACCGGGTGGTGGTTGGGCAGCACCAGCACTCCCGTCGCGAGTCCCAGGGTCGTCGTGGCGCCGGCGACGAACGACAGCAGTTCCAGCGGGTCCGGCAGGCTGCAGTCGTCGGGCAGGTGCGACTTGCCGGTGGGCGAGTACGGATAGGCACTCGCCGTGTCCGCGATAACGACCGAATGCTCGACGGCGGAGATCTCGTCGAATCCGAGTGATTCGGCGGCCCTCGCGAATTCGAGTATCCATTCGGGCTCGCCCGCCCGTCCCAGCTCGACGGGAATCACCACACCCAGTTTCATGTCACCCTCACCGTCACACGTGCAGGAATCGTTGCCGGCCGTGCGTGTGGAACTCCTGCTCCAGCGCGGCCTTCTCACTGTCGGTCATCTCGTGGTACTCGGGAACACCGCGTCCCACCCACCGGAAGACCGGATCGTCGCACCGCCAGCGCTGTTCCTGCAGCGTTCGTTTGAGCACCTTGTTCGATCCCGTCACCGGCAGGTCCGTCGACACCCGGACGAAGCGCGGTGCAGCCTTCGTACCGAGGTCGTCTTGGATGGAAAGGAACGCGGCGAACTCCGCCGGATCGAAATCGGTGGGGTCCGACACCTCGACGGCCGCCATCACCTGATCGCCCGACCGCGGGTCCGGGACGGCGAACACGCCGGTGGCGACCACTTTCGGGTGGCGGCGCAGAATCCGCTCCACCATCAACGCCGAGGTGTTCTCCCCGTCCACCCGGATCCAGTCACCCTTCCGGCCGGCGAAGTAGATGAAGCCGGCCTCGTCGACGTACCCGAGGTCGCCCGTCCAGTACCAGCCGTGCCGGATGCGGTCCGCGATCGCGTCCTCGTTCTTGTAATAGCCCTCGAATCGCGCCGCGCCGGCCTTGTCGACCATCTCGCCGATCGCCTCGTCCGGGTTGAGTACGCGACCGTGCTCGTCGAGCCGCGCCCGGGCCTTTTCCGCGCGGGTGTCGGGGTCGACGATGACGATGTTCTCGTTCGCGGGTCTGCCGAGCGCGCCCTCGGGGGCGTCGGGGTCGAGCGTCACCGAACCGGCGCCTTCGCTCGAGCCGTACCCTTCGTACAGTTCGGCGCCGAACCGGCGGACGAATTCGGTCTTGTCCTCCGGGGACGCCTCGGTCCCGAAACCGCGGACGAGTGTGTTGTCCCGGTCGTCGGGTTGCTCGGGTGTGGCCATCAGGTACGCCAGCGCCTTGCCGACGTAGGTGAAGAATGTGGCGCCGAAGAACCGGACGTCGGGCAGGAATCCGGACGCGGAGAACTTGCGCGGCAGGCAGACGGTGGCGCCGTTGGCGAGTGCGGGCGCCCACAGCGCCATCAGCGCGTTGCCGTGGAACAGCGGCATGCAGCAGTAGTCGACGTCCTCGCGCACGTGCCCGTACTTGACGGTGTTGGCGTACGCCAGCCGGGCGAGCCGGCCCTGAGTGCACCGCACCGCTTTCGACGTGCCGGTGGTGCCGGACGTGAACAGCAGAAGGAACAGCGTCGACGCGTCGATCCCGGGATCCCAGGCCGGACTCTCGACGGTGTGGGACGCGACGCGTTCGGTGTAGGCCGGATCGTCGACCAGCAGAAACCGGTCGTCGGACAGCCCGAGGTCGAGACCGGCGAGCTGCGCCTTCCCCGCGGTGTCCGTGACGATCAGCTGGCAGTCGACGTACCGGATCTCGGCCTCGAGTTCCGCGCCGCGGCGGGTCGGATTGATGCCGACGACGGTGGCACCTGCGAGCGCCGCGCCGCCCAGCCAGAACAGGAACTCGGGGGTGTTCTCCAGCAGGACTCCGATGTGGAACGGTCCGTCGCGCCGCAACGAGGACGCGACGGACCCGCGGGCCGCACTCTCGCGCACCACCTCGTCCCAGGTCCAATCCTGTTCCCTGGTTCGGACTCCCAGCCTGTCGTCACCCAGCCGGTCGAGCAGCATCTCGGCGATCGTGGTGCGTTCCAACTCCATCTCTCCTGTCGACACGGTATGCACGCTCACGGCACGCGGAGCACGCAGTGGGTGCCACCGTAGATCGCCGTCATGCACTTGTTGCAGTGAATGCACAGACCGGGGTTGTGGGTCTCCTCGGTGATCCGGTTGACGAGGTCGGGTTCCCGCAGGAGTGCGCGTGCGACGGCCACGAACTGGAAGCCTTCCGCCATCGCCAGGTCCATGGTCGCCTTGCCGGTGATGCCGCCGAGCAGGACGAGCGGCATCGTCACGGCGGCCCTGATCTGGCGGGCGTCCTCGAGGAGGTAGGCGTCGCGGTAGGGGTATTCCTTCAGGAAGTGCTTGCCGACCAACCGGATTCCCAGTTTCGTCGGCTGCGGCATGACGGCGGCGAACTCACGGAGCGGCGCGTCGCCCTTGAACAGGTACATCGGATTCAGCAGCGAACTGCCCGCGGTGAGCTCGAGCGCGTCCAGCGAACCGTCCCGTTCGAGCCACCGCGCCACCTGGATGGCCTCGTCCACCCAGAAGCCCCCGGGCACACCGTCGTCCATGTTCAGCTTGGCGAGGATCGCGATCCTGTCCCCCACCGCGTCGCGGACGGCGCGGGCGGTCTCGAGCGCGAACCGGGCGCGGTTCGCCAGGGATCCGCCGTACTCGTCCGTGCGCTTGTTGACCTTCGGGCTGAGAAACGAGCTGATCAGGTAGTTGTGGCCGAAATGGATCTCCACGGCGTCGAACCCCGCCTCCACCGCGCGGCGAGCCGCGTGGGCGTGTGCCTCGACGATCCGGGCGATGTCTGCCGTAGAGGCCGGCTTGGAGAAGTTCTGGGTGGTCATCCGGAACGCGCGGGACGGGCCCAACGCCGGGGATCCGATGTACTTCGCGGCCGCGACCGGTCCCGCGTGGCCGATCTGCGCCGACACTGCGGCACCCTCGGCGTGGATGGCGTCGGTCAGCTTTCGCAGACCCGGCATCGTCTCGTCGGTCCATTGGATCTGGCCGGGCGACGTGCGTCCGTCCGCGGCGACCGCGCAGTACGCGACGGTCGTCATGCCCACGCCTCCGGCGGCGGGCTGCCGATGGAATTCGATGAGCTCGTCGGTGACCAGCCCCTTCGGGGTCAGGCCCTCGTACGTCGCTGCCTTGATCACACGATTGCGCAGGGTGATCGGCCCGAGTGTGGCCGGGGCGAGCGGATCGACCTTCACTGTGGGCGGGTCGAGATCTATCGTCATATGAGTTCCTCCAGCTGCGATTCGCTGTCGAACGTAACGGCGCCGGGATGTCGCGGATCGCGGCAGTCTCGCTGAGTGGTAACCACGTCCGGGCGCCCGTCACGGCGTGCCATCTTGTGTCGGTACGAGTGCCCGAGGACGAAAGGTCGCCCCGATGACTGCCCCTACAGATCCACAGTTGCACCTGGATCAGGTGATGTCCCGTCTCACCGGACCCGGTGGCCGGTTCGAACTCGTCGAGCAGCCGGTGCTCGGCACCCGGATGCCGGTGATGAAGAACCGTGGGCGGTCGGTGGGCGAACTCCTCACCACGTCGCTCCGGTGGGGCGACCGCGACTACCTCGTGACCGCCGACCGCCGCATGTCCTACACCGAGCACGCCGCCGCGGTCGCGGCCCTCGCGACGGCGCTGCGCGACGACCACGGCGTCCGGAAGGGTGACCGGGTGGCGATCCTGGCCGCGAACACCCCCGAGTGGGTGGTCGCGTTCTGGGCCACGCAGATGCTCGGCGCCATCAGCGTCGGGTTGAACGGCTGGTGGGTTCCGCGGGAAGTCGAGTACGGACTGACGCACAGTCGCCCCACTGTGGTGGTCGCCGACGCGAAGCGCGCCGAGACGCTCGCCGCGGTCGGCACCGACCTCCCGGTCCTCACGATGGAGGAGGATCTGCCCGCGCTCTTCGCGAAGTACGCAGGGTCCCCGATGCCGCACACCGACGTCGACGAGGACGATCCCGCCGCCATCCTCTACACCAGCGGCACGAGCGGCAGACCCAAGGGAGCGTTGCACTCTCAGCGCAACATTCTGGCCGTCGTCGACTACCACCGGTTCAGCGACGCCGTGGTCGGCGAGTTCAGTGGACGCCCTGTCGATCCGGCGATGCCGAGTCCGCTTCGCTACCTCCTGACGTCTCCCCTGTTCCACATCGCGAGCCTGCACAATCTGGTGGTTCCGCGGCTCGCGACGGGCGGCGCGGTCGTCATGCACCAGGGTGGATTCGACGTGGACGCCGTGCTCCGACTCGTCGAGCGGGAACGGGTCACCAACTGGGGAGCGGTGCCCACGATGGCGTCCCGCCTCGTCGAGCACGACGACCTCGACAAGTACGACCTGTCGTCGCTCACGTCGTTCTCGCTGGCGTCCGCACCCTCGTCGGTGGCGTTCAAGGAACGGCTGCGCGAGAAGGTGCCGTTCGCGCGCAACGCCCTCGTGGACAGTTACGGACTCACCGAGTGCAGTACCGCGATCGCCGTCGCCACCGCCCCCGAACTCGAACAGTTCCCGGGCACTCTGGGCCGTCCGATCATCACGGTGAGCATGGAGATCCGCGACCCGTACGGGGAGTGGCTGCCCGACGGCGTGGAGGGTGAAGTGTGTGTGCGCAGCCCGTTCGTGATGCTCGGCTACTGGGAGGACGAGGCCGCCACCGCTGCAGCGATCGCCCCGGGCCGATGGCTCCGGACCGGCGACTACGGACTCGTCGAGAACGGTCGCCTGCGGCTGACCGGACGTCGCTCGGATCTGATCCTGCGCGGCGGGGAGAACGTGTATCCCACCGAGATCGAGCAGTGCCTCGACGAACACCCCGATGTGCTCGAGTGCGCGGTGATCGGGACGCCCCACGAGGATCTGGGGCAGGAGGTGGCGGCCGTCGTGGTGTTGCGACCGGGGGCCGCGGCCACCGAGGCGGAACTGCGCGAGTACGCCGCAGATCGCCTGTCGTATTTCAAGGTCCCGACCCGCTGGCGGATCACCACGGACCTGTTGCCCCGCAACGCGACCGGCAAGATGGTCCGCCGGGACATCGCCGTCTGACCCCGGCAGCTGAGCGCCGAATGTCACAGTGGTGCAGGCGAACTGCACCACTGTGACATTCGGCGAACACAAACCGCGAACCTCAGCGGATGAGGTTGCCGAGGTCGACGGGAATCTGCGCCCCGGTGATGTATTTCGCCTCGTCGGAACACACCCAGGCGACGACGGCGGCGACGTCCTCCGGCTGGGTGATGCGGTAGGGCAGTGAGTTCTGGTAGATGGAGCCGAGCGTCGACGCGTACCGGGCGATGAGCGGGTGCAGGTCGCGCACCTTCATGCCGGTGTCCACGCCCGCCGGGTGCACCGTGTTGACGCGGATGCGGTACTCACCGAGTTCGTTCGCCATCGTCTTGGCGAGCCCGGTGATGCCGTGCTTGGTGGCGACGTAGTGCCCCGTGAACGGGGTGCCCTTCAACCCGGACACCGAACTGGTGAAGACGACGGCGCCGCCCTCACCCTGTTCGATCAGATACGGAACCGCCGCCTTCGCGGTGTGGAACGTCCCCGTGAGGTTGACGTCGACCGTCTCCTGCCACTGCTCGGCGGTGATCTCCCACGACAACGCCCCTGAACAGATGCCCGCGTTCGCGATCACGACGTCGAGGCGGCCCAACTGCTCGATGCCGTCCGCGAGGGCCCGCGAGAGACCGTCGAAGTCGCGCACGTCCGCGGTGGCGGAGACGATCCGCCGCCCGGTGGACTCGACGAGCCGGACCGTCTCGGCCAGGTCGTCCTGGGTGGCGCCGGGATAGGCGGTGGACGCGAATTCGGTGCAGGCATCGATCGCGATGACGTCGGCGCCCTCGGAGGCGAACCGGACGGCCTCGGCGCGGCCCTGCCCGCGCGCCGCGCCGGTGACGAAGACGACCTTGTTCTCGAAACGGCCGGGTGACGTCATTGTCTGCTCCTGATCGGGGTCATCGTGGGCGGGGCACGGTCTTGTCGACGAACAGTCCCTCGACCGAGACGCACACCTGGCCGTCCGCGGTCCGGATGTCACCGACGGTGGTGATCTTGCGGCCGTCGACCGACATCAGCTTCCCGGTCAGGGTGAGCGGTTCGAACAGCGGCGTCGGGCGGTGGTAGCGGGTGCTCAACTGCGCTGTCATGCCGGCTTTTCCACCCCAGGCGTTGGCGACGCCGAGGACGTGGTCGAGCAGGAGCGCGGACACGCCGCCATGGACGTGCCCGGGCGGCCCCTGGTACGGGATGGTCAGTGTGACGGTGCCCCGGACCGATCCGTCGGACAGCCCCTCGAGGACCACGGGCGGTGCAAGCGCGTTCTCGGGTCCGGTGACGGGATCGTGCCGGGTGACGCCCTCCCCGTTCCACATGTCGATCAGCCGATCGGCGACGGCGGGCGCGTGTTCCTCGAGGTGCCCGGCGATGCTGTGCAGCTCTTCCGCGACGCGGTCGAGGTTGGCGTTGCCGCGATCGGTCCGCAGCAGCGCGTCGACCACGCGCCGGGCGGCCTCGGTCGCCCGGTCGACGGCGGAACCGTCGGGCGGTGACGTCAGCACCGTTCCCGACGGGCTGTTCTCGAACGTGGGGTGCGTACCGACGCTCACCCGCTCACCTCCATCGTCGCCTGGGTCAGCACCAGTTGCCCGTCACGGTCGGGGCACGTCGCGCGCAGGGTCAGCCGGTCGCCGTCGTGCCAGACCGCGGTCTCGACGGTCTCGCCCGGGTACAGCGAGCCCGCGAACCGCACCGCGTAGTGGCGCAGTCGCGTGGGATCGCCGTCCAGCATCCCGTCGACGACGGCCTTGCACACCACACCGTACGACGCGAGCCCGTGCAGGATCGGCCTTTCGAACCCGGCCGCGGCCGCGAATTCGGGGTCTGCGTGCAGCGGGTTGAGGTCGCCGCTGAGCCGGTAGAGCAGGGCCTGCGCCGTCCCGGTGCGCGACTCCAGCACCTTGTCGGGTTCGCGGGCCGGCACCGTGGCCACCGACTCGGGTCCCGGGGAGCCACCGAACCCGCCCTCATCGCGGGCCCAGATCTGCATCCCCGTGGTCCACAACGGGTTCCCTCCCGAGTCGGTGGCCGTCTGTTCGAGCACGATGACGGCGGCCTTGCCCTTGTCCCACACGTCCGCCACCCGCGAGGACACCCGGGCCCCACCCGACGGAGGAATGGGCGCGTGCACGGTGAGCGACTGTCCGCCGTGCAGGATCTTGCGGAGGTCGATGTCGATACCGGGCAGGCTCAGCCCGGCCGCCGGTGCGTCGCCGGCCGAGATTCCCTGCCCCGCGACGAGCGCGAACGTCGGCAGCACCAGCAAGTCCTTCTCGTACACCCAGCGCAGTTCCGCGGGGTCCTGGGCGTTCCCGCCGGCGCCGAGTCCGAGGTGGTAGAGCATCACGTCGCGCTCGGTCCACGCCACGTCACGCACGGCCGGTTCCGCGGTCAGCGCGGCCTTCACGTCGATCGCCATGTCAGGTCACGCTCCCTTTCCGGGCGCGGGATCACGCGGCAGACCCAGCAGTCGTTCGCCGATGATGTTGAGCTGGACGTTGGTGGTGCCGCCCGCGATCGACATGCACTGCGAGTTCAGGAACATCTGCGTAGCGGAGGTGCGGGGCCGGTCGCCGAGCAGGGCGCGCGGTCCGGCCCAGTCCATCGCCACCTCCCACACCTGCTGGATGTGTTCGACGCCGAGCAGTTTCGCGACCGACGACTCGGCGCCCGGTTGCCCGCCCGCGATCGAGCGCAGGGTGGTGCGCAGCCCCATCAGGCCGCCGGACTGTGCGTCGCAGAGGACCTTGCCGAGCACGGTCAGCTGCTCGTCGTCGATGCCGCCGGGCAGTTCGCCGGCCAGGGTCAGCAGAGCCTCGCCGCCAGAGCCCAGCGAGGAGTCGTGCGACAGCGATACCCGTTCGTTGGCGAGGGTCGTGCGGGCGAGCTTCCAGCCGTCGCCCGGTTCGCCCACGAGGAGTTCGTCCGGGACGAACACGTCGTCGAGGAACACCTCGTTGAACAGTGCCTCGCCGGTGATCTCGCGCAGCGGCCGGATGTCGAGGCCGTCGCTGCCCCTCATGTCGATCAGGAAGTACGACACCCCCTTGTGTTTGGGCACCGAGGCATCTGTGCGGGCGAGGCAGATACCCCAGTCCGCGTCCCGGGCCATCGACGTCCACACCTTCTGCCCCCGCAGCACCCAGCCGCCGTCCACCTTGGTGGCCCGGGTGGTCAGGCCGGCGAGGTCCGATCCGGCGCCGGGTTCGGAGAACAGCTGGCACCAGACGAGGTCGCCGCGCAGCGACGGGGGCACGAAGCGCCGCAACTGTTCGTCGCTGCCGTGCGCGATGAGCGTGGGCACCACCCAGTTGCCGATGATCATGTCGTGGGGCTTCAGCGCGGCCGCGCGCAGTTCCTCCGCGATCACGAGTTGTTCCACGGCGCCCGCTCCCCTGCCCCACGGCGCGGGGAGGTGCGGTGCGGTGTAGCCCTTCTCGGCCAGGTACGTCCTGCGCTCCGGCTCGTCCAATGCGGCCGCGTCCGTGAGTTCTGCGAGCACGCCGGCGCGGATGCTATCGGCGTCCGGAGGCAGGTCGATGCCGAGCACCCGGCGGGCCCCGCCCAGGGTCGCGCGGGCCACGCGCCGCCGCCACGATGCGGTGGACCCGAGCAGGATCCGCAGCGACTGCGCCCGGCGCAGGTACAGGTGGGCGTCGTGTTCCCAGGTGTAGCCGATTCCCCCGAGCACCTGGATGCAGTCCTTGGTGACGGCGAACGCCGCGTCGGGTGCGGTGGCTCCGGCGACCGCGGCCGCGAGTGACGCCTCCGCCGCACTGCAGCGCGGCGCAGCCGTCGCGGCCCTGGCACTGCTTCCGGGATTCATCGCACGGGCCGCGTCCCACGCACAGACGCGGGCCTGTTCGGCGAGGCAGAGCATACGGGCGACCCGGTGTTTCACCCCCTGGAACTGGCCGATGGGGCGGCCGAACTGGTGGCGCACCTTGGCGTAGTCGGCGGCGGTGGTGACCGCCCAGTCGGCGACACCCGAGGCCTCGGCGGCGAACAAGGTGGCCGCCAGATCGAGAACGCGCTGCGAATCGATCTGCAGGACATCGGCTTCGGCGATCTCGAGGGCGTTCACCGAAGCGGTCGCGTTGCGGCGCACCACATCGTGGCTGGGCAGGTCGGTCACGTCGAGCCGGCCGCGGGCGAGCGCCACGAACGCGGTCTCGTCGCCGTCTCTCGCCGCGAGCAGGAACAGGTCGCCCACCTGCCCGCCGAGGACGTACCCGGACTCACCGTCCAGCGTCACCACTCCGCCGTCCCGGACGAGACGCAGCGAACCCGGCTGCAGGGCCACCGCGCCGAGGGTCGAACCGTCGGCCAGCCCGGAGAGCTCACCCGTACGCCCGGACTCGTGCAGGACGGCGCCGAGCAGCACGGTCGGGAGGAAGGGACCGGGTAGCAGGACCCGGCCGAGTTCCTCGGCGACCACTGCCAGTTCCACCAGCCCGCACCCCGCCCCGCCCACGTCCTCGGGCAGGTGGAGTCCCAGTACGCCCAGGTCTGCCAACGACTTCCAGAACAGCGGTCGTTGCTCGGTCTTGGCCTCGACGGCCTCCCGGAGCACGGCCGGGGTCACGGTCCGCGTGGCCCAGCCCCGCACCGAGTCGCGCAGGTCGCGCTCTTCTTCGGTCAATCCCATTGTCATGTCGGCCTCGTCGATCGTTCGGGGTCAGATGCGTTCGATGATGGTTGCGGTGGACAGCGCGCCACCGGCGCACATCGTGACCAGCGCGGTGGAGGTGTCGGAGCGCTCCAGTTCGTGCAGGGCGGTCGTGATCAGCCGGGCCCCGGTGGAGCCCACCGGATGTCCGAGTGCGATGGCGCCGCCGTTGACGTTCACCTTCGACATGTCGGCTCCGTGCACCTGCGCCCACGACAGCACGACGGACGCGAACGCCTCGTTGATCTCGACGAGATCGAGGTCGCCCAAGGACATTCCGGCGCGTTCGAGGACCATGCGCGTCGACTCGATCGGACCGTCGAGGTGGTAGTACGGGTCGGAGCCGACCATGCCGGACGCGACGATCCTCGCGCGCGGCCGCAATCCGAGTTCGCGGGCACGGCCGCCGTCCATGAGCAGGACGGCGGCGGCGCCGTCGCTGATCTGGGACGAGTTGCCCCCAGTGTGGATGTGGCCGTCGATCACGGGCTTCAGGGCCGACAGGGCCTCCGCCGTCGTCTCGCGCAGTCCCCCGTCCCGGGTGACCACCGCGAGTTCACCGGTGGGTGTGCCGGACTTGTCCACGACGGGAGCGGTGACGGGAACGATCTCGCGGTCGAACCGTCCGTCCGCCCAGGCCTGGGCGGCGCGTCGTTGCGACTCGAGGCCGAACGCGTCGACGTCGCCGCGCCCGAGTCCGCGCAGTTCGGCGATGCGCTGGGCGGACGTGAACTGGTCGCCCATGTCGATCGACCAGTCGTCGGGGTACGGGTTGCCGGTCTCCGGTGTGACGGCCTGGCCGAGGAACACCCGGCTCATCGCCTCGACACCGCACCCGATTCCGGCGGAGATCTGGCCGGACGCGATGAGACCCGCCACGACGTGCACGGCCTGCTGGGACGATCCGCAGGCGCAGTCGAGCGACGTGGCCGCCGTCGCGTACGGCAGTCCCGCGTGCAGCCATGCCTGCCGGGTCACGTTGTTGGACTGCTCACCGGCCTGGGTGACGCATCCGCCGACGATCTGCCCGATGTCCGCCGGGGCGACACCGGCACGTTCGAGGACACCCCGCTGTGCGGCGCCGAGCAGTGCGGCGGGGTGTAGTCCGGACAGCGCCCCGCGCCGGCGCCCGATCGGTGTCCGTGCCGCGTCGACGATGACGGCGTTGCCCATGTTCCGCTCCTTGGGTTCTTCTGGCTCGCGGACGCGCCCGCGGCTAATTTTTGAAATGTATTCTATTTTTGAGGAGACATCAATGCCCTTTGCCGTGCGAAATAGTTCTCCGCGCAGCTCAGAGGCCAGGAATGAATTTCACTTCGATCTCTACGGTGAGGCCGCCCCACGCCGGCGGGCTGTCAGCGATGCGACAGATTGACCAGCAGCAGGTCACACGCCCTACGGATGTCGGACTCGGCATCGGGAATCGAGACCCGGCCGTTGAGGCAGGACTGGATGACGCCGAACCACAACTGCACCAGCAGGCGCAGCGCCGTGAGGTCTTCCTCCGTGGGATGTTCGATCCCGGCGGCGTCCAGCATGATCTGCCGGAATGCCCGGTCGACCTTCCCCGCGTCCGGCACGGACGCGACGTTGGCGGTGCTCGTGGACTGGATCATCGCGGTGGACAGTGCGGGCCGCCGCAGCAGGCCGCGGGTGGCGCGGACGAGAACGTTGTACACCGCATCCTGCGGCGATTCGCCGGGGGGCGCGCTCTTCTTGAACCCGACACCCATCCGGTCGATCTGGTCGACCATCACGGCGACGAACAGATGCGTCTTCGACGGAAAATACCGGTACAGCGTCCCGATCGCGACGCCGGCGCGTTTGGCCACCTCGTGCATCTGGACTCGGGCGAGTTCCTTCTCGGTGGCCAGTTCGATCGCGGCCTCGAGCATGCGGACGTGGCGTGCCCGCTGTTCCTCCGAACTCGGTTCGGCAGCGTCCCGCACTTCGGCGATTCTCGGCACCCTCGATCCCCCTTCACTCCGCACACAGCCCCGGATCCGGTGTCGATTCTCGCATTGGATCGGGAAAGCATCGAATTCCGTCCGGTGAGTGGGACCGCACGTGCCGCAGGTCGCCCGGATGCGATTGCGTGAACCCCACGACTGGACCGCCTGTCTCCACAGACCATCAACGGAGGAAACGACGATGCAGGACTGGACAACCGAGTGCGACGTGCTGGTGGTCGGTTCGGGGGGCGGCGCGCTGACCGGCGCCTACACGGCCGCTTCGCAGGGTTTGCGCACCCTCGTCCTCGAGAAGACCCCACTGTTCGGCGGCACGTCCGCGTACTCCGGCGCCGCGGTGTGGCTGCCGGGCACCGCCGTGCAGGAGCGCGCCGGCATCGGCGACTCCACGGACAAGGCGCGCACGTACCTGCGCGCAGTGGTGGGCGACGAGGAGATCGACCGTCAGGAGGCGTACGTCGCCACGGCGCCCGACGTCGTCGACCTTCTCGAACGCGATCCCCACATCGAGTTCGAGTGGCGCGCGTTCCCCGACTACTACAAGGCCCCCGGCCGGATGGACTACGGTCGCGCGATCAACCCGCTCGACCTGCCGGGCGACGAGGTCGGGGACCTGCGTGAGGTCATCCGGCCCGAGGCCGACGTCGACCGGGCCGGGAAACCGCATCCGGAGGGAACACTGAACGGCGGCCGCGCCCTGATCGGCCGCCTTCTCATGGCTCTGCACGGCACCGGGCACGCGGAACTGCGCACCGAGACCGCCGCGCGCTCGCTGATCGTCGAGGACGGCCGGGTCGTCGGCGTCGAGGCGACGAACGCCGCCGGTGAGACCGTCCGGATCCGGGCGACGCGCGGCGTGCTGCTCGCGGCCGGCGGGATCGAGGGCAACGCGGCCCTGCGCACCGAGAACGGAACGCCGGGCAAGGCGGACTGGAGCATGGGCCCGCGCGGCGCGAACACCGGTGACCTGCTGCGGGCGGCGGTGGACATCGGTGCCGACACCGCACTCCTCGACGAGGCGTGGTGGTGCCCCGGGGTCGAACTTCCGGATGGCTCCGGCGCTTTCATGGTGGGCGTGCGCGGCGGCATTCTCGTCGACACGTCCGGGGAGCGGTACCTCAACGAGTCGCTGCCGTACGACCAGTTCGGTCGAGCGATGATCGAGCACGGAAGCCGCAGTTCGTATCTCGTGTTCGACTCGAAGGAGGGCGGGCCCGTGTTGCCTGCCATCTCCATTCCGAACATCTCCGCAGAGAAGCATCACGCGGCCGGAACCTGGGTCTCGGCCGACACGATCGAGGAACTCGCGGAGAAGATCGGTGTCCCCGCAGACGCTCTGCGCCGCACCGTCGAACAGTTCAACGACTTCGCCAAGCACGGCGTCGACGAGGCCTTCCACCGGGGAGAGGACCCATATGACAACTTCTTCTGCCCTCCGGGCACGGGTGCGGACGCGCCCCCGAACCCGGCACTGAGCCCGGTGTCGCAGGGCCCGTTCCACGCGGCCCGCATCGTGCTCAGCGACCTCGGCACCAAGGGCGGTGTCCGGACCGACGCCGACGCCCGCGTCCTGCGCGCCGACGGCACACCCATCGACGGACTGTATGCGGCGGGCAACACCAGCGCATCGCTCAGCGGCCGGTTCTATCCCGGTCCCGGAGTGCCGCTCGGCACCGCGATGGTCTTCTCCTACCGGGCAGTTCAGCACATGCGGAGCTGACTACACGAGGTTGTCCTCCACCGGGAGCCCGAACGCGCCCCTGCCGAACAGGGCGAGGGCGCGTTCGGGCTCGTTGGCCACGTGCACGCTGCCCGCGTGGGCGTCGCGCCACGACCGTTCGATCGCGTTGCCGCGCGACAGCGAACTCCCGCCGGCCGTCTTGAACAGCAGGTCGATCGCGTCGAGGGCTCGCTCGGTGGCGCGAACCTGATCGCGGCGCACCCGCAGGCGCAGACCCATGGGGAGTTCCTCCCCGGCCTCGGCCAGTTCCCACAGTTCACGCACGTTGCGATCCATCTGCAGTATCGCGGCGTCGATCTCGGACGACGCCCGGGCCACCGCGACCTGGGCGAACTGGTCGTCGACGAATCGGCCGCCACCGAGGCTGAGCCGCACTCGTTCCCGCATGAACGTCAGGTAGCGTTCGTAGCATCCCGCGACGACACCGACCCCCGGCGCCGCCACCGCGGTGGTGAAGAGCGTGGCGAACGGCAGCCGATACAGCGGTCCCCGGTTCACCTTCTGCCCGGGTCCGCGCAGTTGCGCCGTCTCGTAGTTCCTCTTGATCCGGTAGTCGGGAACGAACACGTCCTCGGCGCTGATCTCGTTGCTGGCGGTGCCGCGCATCCCCACCACGTCCCAGACGTCGTGGATGCGGTAGTCCGACCGCGGCACCAGCGCGGTCATGAAATCGACAGGGCGGCCCGCAGTCCCGACCACCATCGCGCCGAGCAGCGCCCACGACGCGTGCTCGCAGCCCGAGGAGAAATGCCAGTCCCCCGTCAGCCGGTAACCGCCCTCGACCGGAACGAGCCGCCCGACGGGTGCGTAGGCGGACGACACGAGCACCGAATCGTCGTGGCCCCACACGTCCCGCTGCGCCCGGTCGTCGAACAGCGCCAGGTGCCACGGGTGCACCCCGAGCACGGACGCCAGCCAGCCCGTCGAACCGCACACACCGGACACTGCGCGCACCACTTCGTAGAAGTGCACCGGATCGCCTTCCGTGCCGCCGTACCGCTTGGGCTGCAGCATCTTGAACAATCCGGCGTCGCCGAGCTCACGGATCACCTGTTCGGACACCCGCCGCGACTCGTCGACCTTGTCCGCGCGTTCCGCGATCATCGGCAGCAGGCCGCGGACCGATCTCAGGACCTCGTTCGTCATCTGTCGGAGGGTAGGGCGATCACACCCACGCGTGGATGTGCGTCTCGCTCAACGGGAAACACCTCCCCACAGCCCGGTCCCGTCCAGTGAGACCACGCGATGCGCGCCGTCCACGCTGACTTAGCGTGCAGGGCACCGCACAAGCCCAGGAGAGGACGGGACGCATCGTGACCACCCAACAGTCCGAGACAGTCGAGGTACGCGAAATCGACGCGGGCGCAGCGCCCACCCGATTCGCCCGTGGATGGCACTGCATCGGATTGTCCGAGGCATTCCGGGACGGCAAGCCCCATTCCGTCGAAGCGTTCGGGACCAAGCTCGTCGTCTTCACCGACGGTGCGGGTGATCTCGCCGTGCTCGACGGCTACTGCCGGCACATGGGCGGCGACCTCAGCCAGGGCACGGTCAAGGGCGACGAGGTGGCGTGCCCGTTCCACGACTGGCGGTGGGGAAGCGACGGCCGGTGCAAGAAGATTCCGTACGCGCGCCGGGTTCCGCCGCTCGCCCGGACCCGGTCGTGGCACGCACTCGACCAGGACGGGATGCTGTTCGTGTGGAACGATCCGGAGGGCAATCCGCCGCCCGCGGACGTCGCGATTCCCCGCATCGACGGCGCGCTCGACGACGAGTGGACGGACTGGGTCTGGTACCGGACCACGGTCGACACCCACTGCCGCGAGGTGGTCGACAACATCGTCGACATGGCGCACTTCTTCTACGTGCACTACTCGTTCCCCACCTACTTCAAGAACGTCTTCGAGGGCCACGTCGCCAGCCAGTTCATGCGCGGCCAGGCCCGCGACGACATGCGCCCGCACGCGTCGGGTCAGCCCCGCATGCTCGGAAGCCGCTCGGATGCGACGTATTTCGGTCCGTCGTTCATGGTCGACGACCTGACGTACCGCTACGAGACACACGACGTCGACTCCGTGCTGATCAACTGCCACTACCCCGTCAGTGCCGACAAGTTCGTGCTGCAGTACGGCATCATCGTCAAGAAGTCGAAGGAACTCGAAGGTGACGCGGCCACCGAGATGGCGAAGAATTTCGGCACGTTCATCGCGAAGGGTTTCGAGCAGGACATCGAGATCTGGAAGAACAAGACCCGCATCGAGAATCCGCTCCTGTGCGAGGAGGACGGCCCGGTCTACCAGCTGCGACGCTGGTACGAGCAGTTCTACGTCGACGTCGACGCGGTGACCCCGCAGATGACCGAGCGGTTCGAGTTCGAACTCGACACCACCCGCCCCGTGGAGTCGTGGAAGCGGGAAGTCGAAGAGAACCTCGCACGAAAGGCGCGTGAAGCCGATGCAACCGCTGCAGTGCACTGAGTGCGGCGCGAGCGTCCTGGTCCGGAAGAACAGCTGGGAACACACTTCCGTTCAGTGGGACGACGCGGCCCGCGCCCGGTGCCGCGAGATCGGCAGCGCCGGACCGGGGCGCCCCGGCGCTCCCCGGAAAGGATGCGCGGCGCTGACCGCGTCGATCACCCGAGCCGCGGAGGCGGGCGTCGTCCCGGTGCGCGACCCCGACCCCGTCCCGACCCCCACCGTCGCCCACTGAACGATTTTCGGAAGGACACAACATGATCGACACCGAGCACTACGGTCCGTGGGCCGTGATCGCGGGCGGCTCCGAGGGTGTGGGCGCGAGTTTCGCCGAGGAACTGGGCCGCGCGGGGATCAACCTCGCGCTGATCGCCCGTAAGCCCGGGCCACTCGAGGAGACCGCGGCCAAGGTCCGCGCCCACGGCGTCCTGGTGCGCACACTCGCGCTCGATCTCCTTGATCCGGACGCCCTCGACCGGATCCGCACGGCCACCGACGACGTCGAGGTCGGGTTGCTGATCTTCAACGCCGGAGCCAACAGTTACGGACACGAGTTCGTCAGCGGAGACCTCACCGGCTTCCAGCGCGTCATCGACCTGAACATCACCTCGCAGCTGCACCTTTCGCAGCATTTCGCCGCGAGGATGAAGGACCGCGGCCACGGTGGCATCGTGCTGGTCGGTTCGCTGGCCGGGTACCTGGGTTCGGAAGACCAGAGCATCTACGCCGCATCCAAGGCGTTCGGCCGGATCTTCGCGGAAAGCCTCTGGCTCGAACTCGCGCCGTTCAGCGTCCACGTGGTCGAACTGGTCCTCGGCGTCACCCGCACGCCGGCGATGGTCCGGGCGGGCCTGAACTTCGATCTTCCCGGAATGAACGTCGCCGAACCCGAAGACGTTGCCTGTGAGGGGCTCGCGCACATCGCCGACGGGCCGGTCTGGGTGGCGGGCGGCAACTACGACGCGGCGCGCAAACGCAGTGGTTTCCCCCGCGACGCACTCGTGCGCGGGGCAGCCGAGGGTATGCGGAACCTTCTGGGCCGCCGGTAGCCGCGGACGTCAGAGGGTGGTGACGAGTCCGCCGTCGATCACGAAATCGGAGCCCGTCACATTGCCCGCCCGGTCGCTCGCGAGGAAGACGACGAGATCCGCCACCTCGTCCGGGCGGGTGAACCGGCCCGTGACCGCCTGCTCCGCGACACGCTCCGCCACTGCCTCCGGGTCACCGCCTGCGGCGCGCGCCACCGTGGCGGCGACCCCGTCGTCGCCGAGCCAGAGGGCGGTCGACACCGGGCCGGGGCTGACGGTGTTCATCCGAATACCCAACGGTCCCACCTCTTTCGACAGAGCCTTCGAGAAGTTGGTGAGCGCGGCCTTGGACGCGCAGTAGTCGATGACGGTGGGGTCGGGCAGGAAACTGTTGACCGAACTCGTGGTCACAATGCTTCCCCTGCCCGCCGCGATCATCGTGGGCAGGGCGGCGCGGATCGTCCGCACCGCCGACATCAGGTTGAGATTCATCGTCGTGATCCAGTCTTCGTCGGTCACGTCGAGGAAACCGGTCAGTCTGGGGTGGGCGGCACCGACGTTGTTGACGACGATGCCGAGACTGCCCCGAGCAGTGGCGGCGGCGACGAGTTCGCCCGGACCGGTGGGGGTCGACAGGTCGACGTGCACCGCCTCCACCGTTCCGCCGCGGACGAGTTCTTCCAGTTCGGGGCTGGGCGAACGCGCCCCCGCCACCACGAACGCGCCTTCCGCGGCGAGCGCGCGGGTGATGGCGAGCCCGATTCCCTTGCTGGCTCCGGTGACCACGGCGACGGTGCCACGTAAGGCGAGATCCACGGGGTTCCTCCTGACGATGGCGGAGCGTGCACAGACGAGCGGAACGTCCCCCTCCGATCACGCTAGCCGAAATGGTGCCGACCGCGCTGCGGGCGAGTAATCTCAGCGACGAAGGGCCAGGCCACGGCGTTGCTCTCGTACGGCGATGCCTGTCGTCACGCGACTACACTTGGCGCGCAGGCCCCTTCACCCCTAACCACTGTGTTCTTTCCTGACTCGGGAGACGAGTGATGCGACTTCTTCGACTTCGAACCGCCGTTGCCGCGTGCGCGATCGCGGCTGCCGGCACGCTGACCGTGGGGGCCGGACCGGCCCTCGCCCAGGATCTGCCGACGGTGGTGCTGGTCCACGGCGCGTTCGCCGACACCACCAGCTGGGATGCGGTGGCCGCGGAACTGCGCGGCCGAGGGTACGAAGTCGTGGTCCCGGACAACCCGTTGCGCGGACCGGCCTACGACTCCGCCGCCATCGAGAAGGTGCTCGCGGACATCCCGGGACCGGTGGTGCTCGTCGGTCACTCGTACGGCGGCGCCGTCATCACCAATGTGCATTCGCCGAACGTCGAGGCCCTCGTCTACGTGGCGGCCTTCGCCCCGGCGCAGGGCGAGCCGGTCATGCTGAACCTCGACCCGATCCGGTTCCCCGGCAGCCAGCTGCTCCCGCCGGTGCTGCAGGTGAAGGTCGTCGAGAACGATCCCACCGGAATCGCCGGGAGAAACCTCGACGGGTACATCGATCCCGGCCGCTTCCACGAGGTGTTCGCCCAGGACGTCCCGGACGCCACCGTCGCCGGGATGATCGCGCACCAGAAGTCGGCTGCGCTCGTCGCGAACCTCGAGCCGACCGCCGATCCGTCGTGGGCGTCGACACCCAGCTGGGCCATGGTCGCTCAGAACGATCGCGTGATTCCGGCGGCCGCGGAGCGGTTCATGGCCACGCGCGCGGGAGCCCGGATCACGGAAGTTTCGGCGTCGCACGCCGTCCTGGTGTCCCAACCCGGCGCGGTCGCGGACCTCGTGGTGCAGGCAGACCAGGGAACTCCGTAGCGGGCCGCCGTGAACACGCCCGGACAACCGGCACCGAACAGCAGGAACCTCGCCCACCGTGTCCAGAAGATGGTCGGGCGTGATCCGCACGAGGAACACCGTGCGGCAACGCCGCTGGAGCTGCTGTTCGACCTGACGTTCGTCGTCGCGTTCGGCGTCGCGGGCGATCAGTTCGCGCACCTCGTTGCCGAAGGACACGTCGCCGCCGGGCTCGCGGGATTCGCGTTCGCGATGTTCTCGATCATCTGGGCGTGGATCAACTTCTCCTGGTTCGCGTCGGCCTACGACACCGACGACTGGATTTACCGGGTCACCACCATGATCCAGATGATCGGCGTCGTCATCCTGGCGCTGGGCATGCCTCCGATGTTCGCGTCCATCGACCGCGGAGTCGAACTCGACAATTCCGTGATGGTGTCCGGGTACATCGTCATGCGCATCGCCATGGTGTTCCAATGGCTGCGCGCCGCCAAACACGACCCCGAGCACCGTTCCGCGTCACTGACGTATGCCACGATGCTCGTCCTCGCGCAGATCGGCTGGGTCGCACTGGTGATCGCGCCCCTCACCGTCGAGTACGCGTTCGGCCTCGGCGCGATCCTCATCCTCGTCGAGCTGACCAGCCCCGTCATCGCCGAACGGTACAAGGGCGGAACACCCTGGCACGCACACCACATCGTCGAGCGTCACGGGCTGCTCGTCATCATCACCCTCGGCGAGGGCGTGATCGGCACCGTGGCATCGCTGTCCGCCGTGGTCGAACACCAGGGCTGGACACTCGATGCGATACTCGTCGCGGTCGCCGGCATCGGACTCACGTTCGGACTGTGGTGGGTGTACTACACCCTGCCGTCGGCCGAGGTGCTCGCGGTGTATCGCAGCCGGTCGTTCGTCTGGGGCTACAGCCACATCGCGCTCTTCGCGTCGCTGGCCGCGGTGGGGGCCGGACTACACGTGGCGGCGTATTACATCGAACACGCCTCCCATATCGGCGCGACGGCGACGGTGCTCTCCGTCGCCGCACCCGTCGCGATCTTCCTCGCGGGTGTCTACGCGCTGTACACGTATCTGCTGCGGGTGCCCGACCCGTTCCACATCCTGCTCCTCGTCCTGACCGCGGCCACGATCGCGCTCGCACTGGTGCTGGCGGCGCAAGGCGTGTCGATGGCGTGGTGCCTGATCGTGGTGATGCTGGCACCGGTCGTCACGGTCGTCGGATACGAATTGCTCGGACACGCGCACGAGGCCCGTGCGCTCGAGATCGTCCTCGGGCGCGCAGACACCGGCACCCGCGAGGAGTACTAGGTCCAGGGGGTCACCGGCCGAGGCCGGGCCACACCGTCGACGACCAGATCGAGCCGCTCGTCGAAGAACGCCACGAGTCCCCGAACTTCCGACGCGTCGACGAGGGGCTCGTCGTATCGCCACGCGATGTCGTGAAGCACTCCGCCTGCGGTCACCGCGGACCGGTAGGAAGCCTCGCCCTTGTAGGCGCAGTACGACGTCGTCGCACTCGGTTGCAGCTCCGCGACGACGTCGCCGGGCGGCAGGTAGTAGCGGACCGGAAGCAGTGTTTCGAACAGCATTTTCGCGCGCCGCGTGTCGGCGAGGAGGATGTCGCCCAACATCACCCGGATATGACGGGACGTGCGGCGAACGTCGATGCGCTGGAACGGGTCGTGCGGATGACCGACGATCTCGTCGTCCTCCTCGAGCCAACGGTCGAAGCCGTCGAAATCGAGAACCACGTACCCGGTCAGATCCTCGTCGCCGGGCCGGAACCCCACGGCGTGCTCTGCGCCGGCGGTACGGAGCACGACGGGTTCGCCCGCCGTGCTGTGCACCGAGAACGGCACCCGCGGGTCGAGTACCGGCAGCGTCGTCACGTCCGGCAGGGCGAAGCCGACGTCGCCGGTCCCCTCCGCAGCCACCGAATCCGTTGGCTCCGCCGACAACTCCGCATCGATGTCCTCCGACGGCACCGCGTACGTGGGAACGACGCGCCGCGGTTCCCAGACCAGGACCGCACGGTCACTGTCGACCACGGTGGTCCCGTTGAGCACGGCACGGATCCGCTTCGCCGTCGGCTCGTAGCGAAGCTCGCATAGCTGACGTCCGATGCTGTCTCGCAGTCGCAGGCCCATGAGTCGAGACTAGGCCTGTCATCGGGCCAGGCCGAGGGAAGCGACGAGGTCCTCGTGGAACTCGAACCAGACGCGGTGGCAGGAGTCGCGGTCGGTTGCCGTGATCCAGCCCGGATCGGTACCCGCTCGCTCGACGGCGCCGGCGAACCGATGGTGATAGCCGGCGAACCGGTCCGTGCCCGCGACCAGGCGCGCCTCGAATTCGGCCAGGGCGTCCGCCGCGGTCGCCAGGCGGGTGATCGTCTCGTCGATGGTCACGGTCGCCTCGCCGAGGCCCATCTCGGCCAGCTGCCAGGCGGTGCACGCGTCCGCCACGGCGACGTTGTGCGGCAGGAAGTCCTGGTGCACCTGCACCACCACGGCGCGGGTGCCGCACCGGTCGAGCTCGGCGGCGAGCAGTCGCTCGCCGTGCACCTTCCCGGTTTCGGTCAGGGACCAGCCGCTGTCCCCGGCAAAGTCGGTGTGGGTGACCCACCCACGGGCCTCGGCATCGAGCAGGTGCTCGGCTGCCAGTCCTGCAGGCAGCGCGAACCGGGCAGCGATGCGCGCGGTCTCCGCGTAGCCCAGGATCCGCACGGCGTGCAGCACCAGGATGTCCGTCGGTGTGCGGTGCGACATCACATCCTCCCCGCGGTGCCGACGTGCCCGTGGGTGCCGTCGACGCGGACCCGTCGGCCCTCGGTCAGGGTGGTCATGGCCCCCGCCGCTGCCAGGACTGCCGGGATGCCGAATTCGCGGGCCACGATCGCGGCGTGGGCGAGCATCCCGCCCGTCTCGGTGACCACCGCGCACGCGCGGGCCAGCAGCGGCGTCCACGCCGGCGAGGTCGTTCGGCAAACCAGCACGTCGCCCGAACGAAAGCGGGCGAAGTCGTCCAGGCTGCCGATGATCCGCGCAGGCCCGGCAGCGGTGCCCGGGCTGGCTGCGACGCCTGTCAGCAGCATCTCCCCCGGCATTGCTCGCACCGGCAGCGCGGCGGAGGACGCGGTCGTGATCGGGCGGGCCTGCAGGACCCAGATGTCGTCGCCGGCGATCGCCCACTCGATGTCCTGCGGGCACCCGAACAGGCTCTCGACGTCGCGTCCCAGCGCCGCGACGGCCAGAGCCTGGGCGGTGGTCAGCAGTTGCCCGCCCCAGTGCCGGGCGACCTGCACGTGCACACCGTCGACCAGGTACGCCTCCGGAGTGACGGTCCCGGCCACGACTGCCTCGCCGAGGCCCCGCGCAGCCTCGATCACCACCTGCTCGGCCCCGGTGACCGGGTGCCGGGTGAACATGACTCCGGCCGTCTCGGGTTGCACCATCACCTGCACGATCACCCCGGCCGACGCGAGGGCTTCTCGATCGGTGCGAGCCGCGTACGCGACGGCTTCGGGCGAGGAACCCGACGCGGCGCTGCGATACACCGCCTCGATCACCTCGGCGGTGGTGGTGACCCCGAGCGTCGTGGCCAGTTGTCCGGCGAACGAAGACTCGACGCCGTCCTCCGCGAGGGCGGACGAGCGCACGGCGAACGGACCGGGACCGAGACGGCGCAGTCCGGCCTCGATCTCCCGCTCCCGACCGGGATTGCCGAGCGGGTCGGGTATCACGAATCCGTCGGGCACCCGGAATCCGGCACGCAGCAGCAGGCCGAGGTTGCGGGCCTTGGCACCGCAACGCTCGGACGCGTCCAGCAGGGGCACGATCGGCACGTTCAGGCCTCCGCGTCGCGGTCGCCGGCCCGGGCAAGGACCCGGTTCAGGCGCTGCTGGGCAGCCTGCGCCGAACCCAGGCCGAGCGCCTGCGCGATCTGCGGCCAGGTCATCGCACTGGCCCGGGCGGCGAACAGCAGGCCGGCCTCGATCTGATCGAGCTCCACCCGAGCCGACGACAGCAGCCGCAGCCCGGCCGCGAGCACCGCCGGGTCCGTGCCCTGCGCGTCCCGGCCGGCCCACGCCGCGAACCTGACGAGATCGGTGTCCGAACGTGGCTGCCCGGGATGCTCCCAGGGGCGCCGCTCGAGCCGCGCGGCACCGGCCTCGTTCAGCGTCGTGCGTGCCTGATCGAGTTCGGCCGCGTGTGTCTGGTCGTCGGTGGTCACCCGACCACCACACGCTATCAACAGCCTGTTGTCAACATTCTGTTGATGGGCGCGTCGTCGGACGAGGTCCCGGCATCCTCAGCCGGCGAGGATCCCGGCGACGAAATCCTGCGCGTCCTTCTGCGACGCGCCGATCGTCCCGCGATGGTCCGCACCCTCGTACGTCCGATACGTCAGTTCGTTCCCGTTGTCCTGCAACGTCTTCACCATCAGATCCGTCGACGGCTTGCTCACCACCAGGTCGCCGGAGCTCTGCGCGACCAGCGTCGGGACCTGCACGTGGACCCTCGACGGCTCCTGGCGGGCCAGGTATTCGGTGAGCGGTCCCAGGTCGGCGTCGGGACGGAAGACCTGACCGGCGGGCACGGGCGGCACCTTCCGGATGTCGTCGATGCACCCGGTCCGCGCCACCGTCAGCAGCGGTTGCGCCCGCTCCGTCAGCAACGTCGACGGGTCGATGGCGGGATCCGCGGCCTGGGCTCCGAGGAGGATCAGCGGGAGGAACGCCTCGGCCGCTTCGATACCCGGAACACCCGAGCGGAAGTACTGCGGCGTCTGGTCGAGCCCGTTGCCCGGGGCGATCGCCACGGCACCACCGAGGTGCAGTTCCGGGGCGCGCTCCCCGCCCTGCGCGGCGGTGAACAACGCCGCCTGCCCACCCTGACTGTGGCCGATCACGAACCACGTCGAGCCGACCGCCGGATCCATCGCACGGGCGGCGCGGACGATGTCCACGACAGCGTTCGTCTCCGTGTCACCGTTGACGTACGGGTGGATGCCCGGCGTGCCCAGACCCTGGTAGTCCGTGCTCACCACCGCATATCCCTTGGCGACCCAGTCGTCGAGGGACGCGTTCACCCCGGAGAGATAGCCGTGGGCGGGGCCTCCGGCGAAATCCGCGGACGGGGCGCACGCGTCCGCGACGCCGGTCGTGCCGTGCGCCCAGCTGATCACCGGATATCCACCCTCGGGTGCCGGCGTGCGAGGAATCGACACGGCGCCCGACACCACGACGGGGTCGCCGTTGCCGTCCTGCGACGCGTAGGTGATCACCTCGTTCCGTCCGGCGCTCGGCAGGGCCGGACCGTCCGCGACGGCGCGGGACGACAGCAGGTGTCCCGGCCGGAGTGCGCCCGGATCCGCCGCCGTCTCGGAAGTCGCCGTGGAACAGCCACTTCCGCCGAGAAGGACGAGCGCGGCCACCGCGCCGATCCGGGCACGCGACAACGTCATGAGAACGCCGCCAGCGGCTCGGAACCCGACCAGTCGTGACCCCAGTAGCTGTCCGCCGTGATCTCCTCGGCGGTGTAGTGCGTCTCGTCGACGAGCATGCCCTCCGTGCCGAACTCGAGGTCCCAGCCGCCGGGGGCACGCACGTAGAACGACACCATGCGGTCGTTGGTGTGGCGGCCGAGGGTCGACGAGATGGAGAAGCCCAGCTTGCCGAGCCGGTCGAGTGCCTGCCCGACGGCGTCGAGCGTGTCGACCTCCGTCATCAGATGCACCATCCCGGGTTCGCCGCTGTGCGGCGCAGGGCACAACGCGAGGCTGTGATGGCGCTGATTGACACCCATGAACCGCACCCGGCGGGCCGGTCCCGGGGCGTCGGCCGGTCCGAGCCGGATCGCGCCGCGCGGCAGGAAGCCCAGCACCTCGGTGTAGAACGTGTAGGCCTCCTCGAACGCCGGCGTCGGGAGGACCACGTGCCCGAGACCCTGTGCGCCGGTGACGAACCGCGCGCCGTGCGGGGTGACGACCGGGCTGTGGTCGAGGACGGGTCCGAAGAACACCTCCACCCGTGTGCCGGACGGATCGTCGAACGCGATCACCTGCTCTGCGTCGCGGTGGCGCGACTCCTCCTCGGACAGGACGTCGACCGTGACACCCGACTTCTCCACCTGCTCCCGCACCCGCTGGAGGGCGAACTGGTCGCGCACCTCCCACCCCACCGCGAGTGCCTTGTCCGTGTCGCCCGGGAGGACGATCAGCCGCGACCGTCGCTCGTCGACCCGCAGGTACAGGCCGTCGGGCTCGGGGCCGGCACCCTCGGCCATGCCCAGCCCGTCCACCACCAGCTCACGCCAGCGTGGCACGTCCTTCGTCTGGATCCTGAGGTAGCCGAGCCCGCGAATGTCGGTCATGTGAAAGTCCTTTCCTGGAGGCGGCTCCGCCGCCCGTGCGCCTTTCTGGTAGCAGGGACTACCAGAAAGGCGCACGGGCGCGGAGCGCCTAGATCATGGAGCGGTGGATGCCCTGGGGTTCCCCGCCGAGCTGGGTCAGAGCCGAGGAGTGGAAGATCGACCCCGGCACGTGGATGGCGTGGGAGAGGCCGGCGTGGGCGTCCCGCCAGAAGCGCTGCAAGGGTGTCTTCAGTTGGAGCGCACCGCCACCGGAGCGTGCGAAGATCTCGTCCACGGCACGCACCGCCCGCCACGCGGCGGCCGTCTGCGTGCGCCGGCCGATGGAGCGGAGTTCGAACGAGACGTCCCGGCCCTTCTCGGTCATGTCCCAGAACCGGTCGACCGTCTCGAGGATCGCCGCGCGCGACGCCGCGATCTCCGCCGCCGCCTCGCCGATCGCGAACAGCACGTACGGGTCGTCCTTGATCGCGGTACCCGACACGGTGACACGTTCACGCTGCGCATTCAGGTGGCAGGCCAGCGCGCCCTCGGCGATGCCGATCAGCGACGACGTGATGCCGAGCGGGAAGATGCACGAGAACGGGAAGTTGTAGAGCGTCTGGGTGCGGCCGAACTCCTTCGGCGCGGACCCGTCGAAGACCTTGTCGGCCTGCAGGGTCCGGTGCTGCGGGATGAACGCGTCCTTGACGATTAGGTCCTTGGACCCGGTGCCGCGCAGTCCGACGACGTTCCAGCTGTCCTGGTCGATGTCGTAGTCCGGGCGTGGCAGCAGCACGTGCAGGATCTGCGGCGGCATCACCCGGTTGCCGTCCCGGTCGCCGACCGCGGCGCCGATCATGATCCACCCGCAGTGGTCGGTGCCCGAGGAGAACGACCACCGGCCGTTGAGGACGTAGCCGCCGTCGGTGGGCACGGCCACACCCATCGGCGCATACGGCGAGGCCATCCACATGTCGGAGTCCTCGCCCCACACCTCGTCCTGGGCCGTGCGGTCGAAGAACGCGAGTTCCCACGGGTGGACGCCGACGATGCCGCTGACCCAGCCCGCGGCCCCGTCGATGGCGCCGATGCCCATCGCGGTCTCCGCGAACTCGCGCGGATGCGATTCGTAGCCGCCGTACTCCTTGGGCTGCAGCATCCGCATCACGCCGGAGTCGCGCAACCGTTTCGCGGAGGTGTCGGACAGGCGCATCAGCTTGTCGCCCTCGGCGCCTTCCGCTCGGATCTCGTCCGCGTACTGTTCGATCCTGTCAAGAACCTGGCCCATGATGATCTCGGCTTTCTGGTGTCGGTACCCGGCGAAACGCCTAGGCGGACTTCTTCTCGGCGACTGCGGAACCCAAGGACTCCCGGTCTGCGAGACCGAGGGCGATCTCGATCAGCTGGTCCTCCTGACCCCCGACCAGCTTGCGTCGGCCGGCCTCGATGAGGATCTCCGCACCGGACACGCCGTACCGGCGGGCGTGGGAGTCGGCGTGCTTGAGGAAGCTGGAGTAGACACCCGCGTAGCCCATCGTCAGCGACAGCCGGTCGAGCAGGCAGTCGCCGTCCATGATCGGCCGGACGACGTCCTCGGCCGCGTCGATGATCTTCAGCGTGTCGATGCCGGTGCGGATTCCGAGCTTCTCGGTGACGGCGGCGAACGCCTCGACCGGGGTGTTGCCCGCGCCCGCACCGAAGCGCCGGGTGGAGCCGTCGATCTGGAGGGCGCCGGACTCGACGGCGAGCACCGAGTTGGCGACACCGAGCCCGAGGTTCTCGTGCCCGTGGAAGCCGACCTGCGCGTCGTCGCCGAGTTCGGCCACCAGGGCGGACACCCGGTCGCTGACGGCGTTCAGGATCAGCGCCCCGGCCGAGTCCACCACGTACACGCACTGGCAGCCGGCGTCGGCCATGATCCGGGCCTGCTTCGCGAGAACCTCCGGCGGCTGGCTGTGCGACATCATCAGGAAGCCGACGGTCTCCAGCCCGAGTTCGCGGGCGAGACCGAAATGCTGCACGGAGATGTCGGCTTCGGTGCAGTGCGTGGCGATGCGGCAGATGCTTGCGCCGTTGTCCGCAGCCTCCCGGATGTCGGACTGGACGCCCAGTCCGGGGAGCATGAGGAACGCGATCCTGGCCCGCTCCGCCGTCTCCACCGCGGCCTTGATCAGTTCCTGCTCCGGGGTGTGGCTGAAGCCGTAGTTGAACGAGGAACCGCCGAGTCCGTCGCCGTGGGTGACCTCGATGACCGGGACCCCGGCGGCGTCGAGCGCCCCGACGATCGAGCGGACGTGGTCGACGGTGAACTGGTGTCGCTTGGCGTGGGATCCGTCGCGCAGGGACGAGTCCGTCACCCGGATGTCGAGATCGGCACTGTAAGGCATCGGTATTCCTTCGAAGAGTGAATGGGGCGGACGCGTCAGACGCTCGCGCCGAGGATCTGCGTCGCGAAGCTCTCGCCGACCTTGGTGGCGGCGGCGGTCATGATGTCGAGGTTGCCGGAATAGGGCGGCAGGAAGTCGCCCGCTCCCTCTACCTCGAGGAAGATGCCGACCCGGGCGAGGCCACCGCTGATCGGCGTCGGGTCGTCGAATTGCGGTTCGGCGCGCAGTCGGTAGCCGGGGACGTACGCCTGCACGGACGCTGCGACGTCGTGGATGGACGCGGTGATCGCGTCCCGGTCGGCGTCGGCGGGAATGGAGCAGAACACTGTGTCCTTCATGAACATCGGCGGTTCGGCCGGGTTCAGGATGATGATCGCCTTGCCCTTCTTCGCCCCGCCGATCGTCTCGATGCCCCGGCTCGTGGTGATCGTGAATTCGTCGATGTTCGCGCGGGTGCCCGGGCCTGCGGACGGCGACGCCACGCTGGCGACGATCTCGGCGTACGCCACCTCGGCGATCCGGGAGACGGCGTACACCATCGGGATGGTTGCCTGGCCGCCACACGTGATGAGGTTGACGTTCGGCGCCGTCCGGTGCTCGCCCATGTTCACGGCGGGCACGACGGCGGGTCCGAGCGCGGCGGGGGTGAGGTCGACGGCCTGGATGCCGAGTTCCCGGTAGCGGGGGGCGTTCGCCCGGTGCACGTAGGCGGACGTGGCCTCGAAGACGATGTCGGGACGCTCGTCCTGGGCGAGCAGCCAGTCGACACCCTCGGCGCTGGCGATCACACCCCGGTCCGTGGCGCGCTTCAGTCCCTCACTGTCCGGGTCGACGCCGATCATCCAGCGGGGCTCGATGATCTCCGAGCGGAGGAGCTTGTACAGGAGGTCGGTGCCGATGTTGCCGGATCCGACGATCGCGGCGAGAGCCTTGGTCACAGTTGTCGCCTTTACTTGAATTCTACTGATACGGAACCGATGTCACTGAAATCGGCGCGGAACACGTCACCGGGCCGGGCGTCGATCGCGCGGGTGCACGAGCCGGGCAGGATGACGTGCCCGGCCTCGAGTCGCACTCCGAAGCTCGCGACCTTCCGGGCCAGCCATGCCACGGCCTTCGTGGGATTGCCGAGCACCGCCGACGCCTCGCCCCGCGCGATCTCCTCCTCGCCCTGAAACAGCACGGCGGAGATCCCGCCGATGTCGACGTTCGCCGGTTCCACCCGTCCGGCGCCGAGGATCACCCCGGCCGAGGACGCGTTGTCGGCGATCGTGTCGGCGAGCCCGATCTTCCAGTCGGTGATGCGGGAGTCGATCAGTTCGATGCTGGGAACGATGTATTCGGTAGCCGCCAGCACGTCCTCTTCGGTGCATCCCTCCCCCGGCAGGGTCTCGCCGAGGACGTACCCGATCTCCACCTCGATGCGCGGGTAGCAGAATCGAGCAGTGTCGATCGGCGTCCCCTCGGCGTACACCATGCTCGACAGCAGATGTCCGTAGTCGGGTTCGTCGACGCCCATCATCTTCTGCATGACCTCGGACGACAGCCCGACCTTGTGGCCGTACACCGTCTCCCCCGCCTCCAGCCGCGCGCGGATGTTGATCAGCGCGATTTCGTAGGCGTCGACCACGTCGATGCCCGGGAACACGGTGGTCAACGGGTCGATCGGCGCACGGTCCTGTTCGGCGTTCCGCAGCAGGTGGGCGGCGGACAGTCGCTGCGCATCGCTCAGCATCACGCCACCTCTCCCGCACGTGAGTGCTGTCGCGTGGTCCGGGACGCCTCGCCACTCACGTCGGCGACGTGCAGCGCGGCGATGTAGCCGAACACCATGGCGGGACCGATGGTCGCGCCCGCACCGGCGTATTCGTTGCCCATCACCGACGCCGACGTGTTGCCGGTGGCGTACAGGCCGTCGATGACGGAACCGTCCTCGCGGAGCACCCGCGCGTCGGCGTCGGTGACGAGTCCGCCCTTGGTCCCCAGGTCGCCGGCCTCGCACCGGATCGCGTAGAACGGTCCCTCGACGATCTCGTCGAGGCACGGGTTCTTCATCGTCGGGTCGCCGTAGTACCGGTCGTACGCGCTGTCGCCGCGGCCGAAGTCCTCGTCCTTGCCGGTGCGGGCGAAGCCGTTGAACCGGTCGATGGTCGCGACCAGGGTGTCGGCCTTGACGCCGATCGCGTCGGCGAGGTCGCGCAGCGTGTCCGCCTTGTGCACGACCCCGGAGTCGTAGAACCCCTGCGGGAACGGCACACCCGGCAGCACCTGCGCGAACGGGTACCGCGACTTCGCCTTGCCGTCCATCACGAACCACGCCGGGACGTGACCGCCGTCGAGTTGGTCGTGGACGAAGTTCACGTACGGCGACGACTCGTTGGTGAAGCGTTCGCCGCGGCCGTTGACGATCACCGACGGCGGAATGCACCGCTCCGAGACGAGCGGGATCACGGCGCCCATCGGGTGGAGCACCGACGGCATCCACCAGGCGTCGTCCATGAGGTCGACTGCCGCGCCGAGCTTCTGGCCGGCGACGATGCCGTCGCCGGTGTTCTCCCGGGCGCCGGCACTGACGTCCGGGACGCCGTGCTTGGGTAGATACTTCGCGCGCATGTCCTGGTTGTGGTCGAACCCGCCGGTCGCCAGCAGCACGCCGTGGCGGGCGCCGATCCGGACCGTTCGCCCGTCGCGTTCGGCGAGAACACCGACGACCGCTCCGGTGCCGTCGACGATCAGTTCCGTCATCGACGTCTTCAGCCACAGCGGCACCCCGGCATCCTTGAGGACCATCCGCATCCGCGCCACGAGTGCGCGGCCGCCGGTGGCCATGTGGCGTCGGCGGATCACGTTGGATGCCACCCGCCACGCCGCGACCAGTGATGCCTTGCGGCCCTTCCAGGTGCGCTTGACCATGGCGAGGTCGTGGTAGTCCTTGGACGTGACCCACAGTCCCAGCGGACCCTTCATGCTGTTCGGCCGCTGATACTGCTCGTCCTCCTTCAGCGCCCGGGTGTCGAACGGCATGCATTCGATGGTGCGCCCGAGCGGACGGCCGCCGTCATACTCCGGGTGGTAGTCGGAGTAGCCCTTCACCCAGTACAGCTTCATGTGCGGGCTGCGGTCGAGCAGTTCCATCAGCTCGGGGCCCTTGTCGACGAACGCGTCGAGACGGTCGGCGGGAACCGTGCCCTCGGTGATGATGTCGAGGTAGCGTCGGATCGACTCCCGCGAGTCGACCACACCCTTCTCCCGCAGTGTCGGGGCGTTGGGAATCCAGATGCCGCCCCCGGAGATGGCGGTGGAGCCGCCGAACGTGGCGCCCTTGTCGATGACGAGAGTGTCGATTCCCCGGTCGGCCGCGGTGATCGCCGCGGCCATGCCGCCGCCACCGCTGCCGACGACGAGGAAATCGACTGTGGTGTCGAAGTTTTCTTCGGTGCCGCTCATCGTCCGGTGCCGTCCTTGCGGAGGAGGAAGGCGAGGACGGCACTCTCGAACGCCGTCTTCTGCTCGATCATCGCCCAGTGCCCGCAGTTCGGGAACACGTGCAGTTCCGCCCGGGGAATCGACCGCATCGGGATGATCGCCATGTCCAGCGGGCTGACTCGGTCGTCGCGACCCCACGTGAGCAGTGTCTGCGCCTTCACCTTGTGCAGCTGAGCCCAGTACGGCGTCGCATCGGACTCGAGTGCGGCCCGGGCGCCGGCCTCGAACGCCGCCCTGCTGTACATCTTGCGGGCGCTGGCGAGGGTCTCGGGGTCGGTTGCCTGCGTCCAGCGTTCCTCGATCAGTTCCTCGGTGACCATCGCGGGGTCGAACACCATCGAGTGCAGCCACGCGATCAGTCGTTCCCGGGTGGGGTCGTCCGTGAACTCCATCAGGAGGTTGATGCCCTCACCGGGGCCGGGGCTGAAGAGGTTCCTGCCGATGCCGCCGATGGTGATCAGCTTGCCGACCCGGTCGGGGTGCGCGATGGCGAACTGGGTGGCGACGATGCCGCCCATCGAGTTTCCGAGCATTGCCACCTCGTCCAG
Organism: Rhodococcus sp. G6(2025); assembly: GCF_058628105.1. Classification (NCBI taxonomy): domain Bacteria; kingdom Bacillati; phylum Actinomycetota; class Actinomycetes; order Mycobacteriales; family Nocardiaceae; genus Rhodococcus; species Rhodococcus sp. G6(2025). The sequence continues at coordinate 2,369,439 of NZ_CP179750.1, read as the reverse complement.
TCCGAGCCCGTCGAGGAAGCGGAGTACCGCGTCGCCTGCGGTGAGCATCGGATGACCGCCGAAGTCGTCGCTGACCCCGAATCCCGGGAACTCCAGGACGAAGGTGCGGAAGTGCTCGGCGAAGACGCCGAGGTTGCCGCGGAAGTTGCGCCACCCCGTCACGCCGGGGCCGGAGCCGTGCAGCAGCAGAAGAGGCGGGCCGTCGCCGGCCTCATGGTAGCGAAGCACGCCGAGGTCGGTCTTCAGCTCCTTCAGGGTGCCCTCGTAACTCGAGTCAGTCGTCATGGTCGGTCACGTTGCCAGCGCGCTCCCGGCTCGGACAGAAGCGATCCCGGTCAGCGAGACATCGCCCTGCTCGCGCAGGCATCGGCCGGGGATTTCCACTGACCGAGACGGCATCTCGTGACGGTTCTGGGCCGTCCCTAGCCTCGGGGACGATCGTCGAACGGGTCGGCGACGGAAGAGCAATCGGAGGCGGCCTGATGGCAACCGAACCGGCCGGCACCCAGCCCGGGACACGCTCGGACGCACCGTCACCGGACGAGATGCGCCGTGCCCTCGGCCAATTCGCCAGCGGAGTGACGGTGGTGACCGGGCTCGACACGGAGGGTCCGGTGGGTTTCACGTGTCAGTCGTTCGCGTCGGTGTCCCTGGAGCCGCCGCTGATCCTGTTCTGCGCCGATCACCGCGGGCGGGCATGGCCGCGCATCCGGCGGTCGGGGCGTTTCACGATCAACGTGCTGCGCGAGGACCAGACGGACCTCTGTTTCCGGTTCGGCTCGAGCCGGGGCACCAAGTTCGACGGGCTCGCCTGGGAGCCGTCGCGGTGGTCGACGCCGTCGCTGCCGGGGGTCCTCGTCCGCGTGCACGCGGACGTGCAGTCGGTGCACACCGCCGGCGACCACGACGTCGTGATCGGACGCGTCCTGGAACTCGACTCGGTGTGCGAGGAGCGTCCGATGGTGTTCTTCCGGGGCGGTTTCGGCATCGACGCCGCTCCGCGGCCCGTGCGCGCGTAACGAGTCCCGAGACTCGTCACACGCGCACGGGCGCTACAGCCATTGGCCGGACTGCACCGCGAGGAGCTGGTCCAGCGTCTCGGTCGACCACGAGCTGTCCGGGATCTCCGGGGTCCGGCGGCCGCGACGGGGTGTTCCCAGTTCGGGGTGGAGCGTCCGGGTGACTTCCCGGGCGGCGTCGACGACGAGCGGGGCGACGCGCTCGAGTTGGACGGTGCGCGTGTCGCCGCACAGCGAGATGCCGGCCACCGGCCCGTCGGCGCTGCGGACCGCGACACCGACGCAGCCGATTCCGCGCACCGCCTCGCCCCGCTCGAACGCGAGGCCGCGGCGCTGCCGGATCCGGTTGAGCTCCTGGTGCAGTGTGGACAGTTCGGTGATCGTGCGGTCCGTGCTCCGGTTGAGCCGCGGCCCGTACATGCTGTCGACCTGCTCCGGGTCCACCCACGCCAGCATCGCCTTGCCGCCCGCCGTCGTGTAGGCGGGCACGCGCCCACCCACCCGCGACGGCAGGCTCGCGGCCATCCGTCCGCCCACCTTGTCCAGGTACACGCTCTCCGCACCGTCCAGCACGGCCAGGTGCACCACCATTCCGGTCTGCATGTGCAGGTCGTGCAGCAGCGGGGCCGCCGCGGCCCGGACCTGGCTGTGCCCGTTGTCGCCGCCGCCGAGCCCCATCGCGCGCCGTCCGAGGCAGTAGCCGAAGCTGGCGTGGTCGACCCAGTCGAGGCGAACCAGCTGATCGAGGATGCGGTGCACCGTGGACCGCGGCAGCCGGGTGCGGCACGCGACCTCCTCGAGGGTCAGGCGCGACGTGCGGCCGTCGAAGGCGTCGAGGATCAGCGTCATCCGCTCGACCATCGACGGTGGCAGATCCTTCTTCGCAGCGGGTACCGACAGTGCATCATCCGAATCGACGACAGTCATCGACGCCTCCAAATATCCTGGTCACACGCATACGCCCGACAAAAATTGAAATGAATTCTTAAAATGTACCAGCCGTGCCCGCCGCGGGGAAGAAATCGGACAATCGCCGTGCCCGGTCAGCGGGAACGCCCGCGCGACCCCCGGGGCACCTCCACTACAACGGTGACGACAGACCGACCCCCCGACAGCGGAGTAACCACCTGATGCACATAGGAATCGCGCCACCCATCGTCATCGCGCACCCCGCCGTCCGCGCGGACTGGGAACTCGGCGCCGGCATCGCGGAGTTGACCGCGATCGCCCGCACCGCCGACCGCCTCGGCTACCACCACCTCACCTGCAGCGAGCACGTCGCCGTCCCCACCGACGTCGCGGTCGAGCGCGGCGGCACCTACTGGGACCCGCTCGCGACCCTCGGGTTCCTGGCCGCCCAGACCACCGGCATCCGCCTCACCACCCAGGTTTTGGTACTCGGCTATCACCACCCCCTCGAGATCGCGAAGCGCTACGGCACGCTCGACGTCGTCAGCGGCGGCCGACTCGTCCTCGGGCTGGGCGTGGGCAGCCTGCGCGAGGAATTCGACCTGCTCGGCGCCCATTTCGACGACCGGGGCGCCCGCGCCGACGACGCCCTCGCGGCGCTCCGTGCGTCGCTGTCACAACCTCGGCCCGAGTACCACGGCACGTTCTACGACTTCGACGGCGTCGTCGTCGAGCCGCACGCCGTCCAGCCGCGGGTTCCGCTGTGGATCGGGGGACGGACTCTGCGATCCCTGCGCCGCGCGGTGACGCTCGGCGACGGGTGGGTGCCGTTCGGCCTGTCGCTCGACGAGTTGTGCACGCTGCTCGCCAGAGTCGACCTCCCCGAGGGTTTCGAGGTGGTCCTCAGCGCCGGCGCGCCCCTCGATCCGATCGGCTCCCGCGACACCGTGACCCGCGCCCTCGAACGACGACGCGACGCCGGCACCACCGTCGTCAGCGCCACCCTCGCGTCCACGAGCGCAGCCCACTACTGCGAGCAACTGGAGGCCCTCCGGCAGCTGGGCGACGAACTCGACCTCTCCTTCCGCACCGCAACCGAAGACAGGATCCGTCCATGACCGGCACCGAAGAACTCGTCCGCGCACTCGCCGAACGCGTCACCGCGCTCGAAGACAAGCTCGCCATCCTCGAGCTGATGACCGCCTACGGTCCCGCCATCGACAGCGGTTCGGCCGACGCGGTCGCACGCCTGTGGACCGAGGACGGTGTGTACGACGTCGACACCGGGGTGATGCGCGGGCATGCGGCCATCACGGCGATGGTGCAGTCGCAGGCGCACCAGGGCTGGATCGGCGGCGGCTGCGCGCACATGCTCGAGCCCGGGCACGTGCGCGTCGACGGTGCCACCGCGGTGGCCACATGCAAGTCGCAGTTGATCATTCACGACGACGACGGATTCCGCGTCCACCGGATCACCGCCAACCGGTGGGAGCTCGCCAAGATCGACGGCGAGTGGAAGGTGACCCGGCGCGTCAATCGGCTGCTCGACGGTCGCGAGGAGGCGCGCACCCTGCTGGCGGCTGGGGTGCGCGCCTGAACACTTGGACTGCCACACCGACACGAGGCCCGCAGATGCTGCGGGCCTCGTGGTCGGGCAAGGAAACTGTCAGGCGACCATCTCCGACTTCGGCGACGCCACGTCGACCGGACGCTCGATCTTGTTGCGGATGAGGAGAAGTCCCATCACCGAGGCCAGCAGTCCGGCGACGGCGAGTGTGAAGAAGGCGTAGACGAAGCCCCTCTCCGAGTACTGCGCGGCGCGGCCCACCAGCACGACACCGGGGATCGCGACGATGGCGATCATCACCTGACTGCCGATCGCACTACCCAGCGAGCCGGAGAGGTTCAGCATCCCGCCTGCAATTCCCTGCGTCTGCGCGGGCACGGTGCGCATGATGAGGTTCGGCAGCGTCGCCGATGCGGAACCGAGCCCGAGGCCGATCACCAACTGCCCGAACATCATCTGGACCGTCGAGTCGTGCAGGGTGGCGAGCAGGAACGATCCGAGCGCGAGGGACGCGCCGCCGAACACCAGAACCGGTGCCGGGCCGATGCGGCGGGTGAAGTATCCGCCGACCGGGCCCGCGATCATCGACACGACGCCCGTAGGGACGGTGTAGATGGCGACGGCGAGTGCGGTGACTCCGAATCCGTAACCGAGACCGAGGTCGGGATCGGTCATCACGAACATCGGGATGAGCATCGAATGGCTGACCAGGACGAACTGGACGAAACCGCTGGCGGCCAATGTTTTCGCGACAGGTCCGTGCTTCAGCATCTGCAGGTCGATGAGCGGTTCCTTCGGCGTGCGTTCGTAGAGCAGCCAGCCGGCGAGGATGGCGAGCCCGCCGCCAACGCACAGCAATGTCTGCGGGGCCGTGTACCCCCACGCGGTGGCCTTGCCGATACCGAACAGCAGCACGAATGCGCCGAGGCCGAGGATGGCCGCGCCGAACACGTCCAGCTTCGATCGCGTCCGCAGCGTGGTCTCGGGAACGAAGATCGCGACCGCGATTCCGACGACCGCCACGTGGAGGAGTTGCGCCCAGAACACGCCGGTGTAGCCGAAGTGGTCGATGAGGTAACCGCCGATGATCGGGCCGAGGATGGTGCTGGCGCCCATTCCGGTGGCGACGAATCCCACGGCCACGGGAATGATCGACGGGGGCAGAATGTCTCGGATCAACCCGTAGGCGAGCACGAGGATCGCCATGCCCGCACCCTGCAAGCCGCGGCCCACGAGGAAGAGTTCGAAGTTGGGGGCCAGCGCGCCGAGTAGCGAACCGGCGCCGAACACCGCGGCGGACACGAGCATCATCCGTTTCTTGCCGTAGATGTCGCCGAGTTTGCCGACGAGCGGAGTCGAGGCGGCAAGCATCAGGGTGACGATCGTGATCACCCAGCCGACGTTCGCGGTGCCGAAGTGTTTCGCGATCTCCGGCAGCGCCGGGGTGACGAAGTTGTAGGCGAGCGGGATGACTTCGACCAGAAGGATGATCAAGGCCAGCAGGGCGAACGCCTTCCCGCGTGAGAGCGGTGCGCGCTCCGCCTCACCTGGGGACAGGGGCATGTTATGCATATGCGGCTCCGGGGGATTCGAGAGGATCAGCACGCCCAACCTGGCATGCCACCTAGTGACGTCGACCACAGTTCCCACTCACCGAGACCTGCCCTCAGCCGGTGTCGTCGATGCCGAATCGGCAGGGAAAGTAGAACACATTCCTTCATTGAATCGTGCCTATGTAGTGACTGATCAGTAGTTCGTGCGATACAACTAGAATGAAATCTAATTCTTCTCGCAATCAGGAGTTCCCATGACGGAATCACTCAGCCTCGCCGGACGCACCGCCGTCGTCACCGGCGCGGGCGCAGGCCTCGGCCGGGCCGAAGCCCTCGCACTCGCCGCCGCAGGCGCGGCAGTCGTCGTCAACGACATGGGCGACGGCGCACACGCGGTGGCCGCGGAGATCGCGGCAGCAGGCGGCCGCGCCACCGCCGTGACCGGCGACATCTCCGACTGGTCGCTGGGCGAACGCCTCGTGCACGAGGCCGTCCGCACATTCGGATCGATGGACATCCTCGTCAACAACGCCGGAATCCTGCGCGACAAGATGATTTTCAACCTCTCCGAATCCGACTGGGACGACGTCATCCGCGTCCATCTCAAGGGGCACGCCGCCACGTCGCGGGCCGCGGCCGTGCACTGGCGCGAGGCGAGCAAGACCGCCGGAGGCCCCGTGTACGGGCGGGTCGTCAACACATCGTCCGAGGCGTTCCTGTTCGGATCGGCGGGCCAGCCCAACTACTCGGCCGCGAAGGCCGGGATCACCGCGCTCACACTGTCGACGGCACAGGGCCTCTCGCGTTACGGGGTGCGCGCCAACGCGATCTGCCCGCGCGCCAGGACGGCCATGACCGCCGACGCGTTCGGCGAGAACACGGCCGACGCGGGACCCGACCCCCTGTCCCCCCACCGGGTCGCCACGCTCGTCCACTACCTGTCCTCCCCCGCCTCCGACGAGATCAACGGGCAGGTGTTCGTCGTGTACGGCAAGATGGTCGCGCTGATGGCAGCGCCGAAGGTCGAGAACCGCTTCGACGCAGCAGGTTCCGCCTTCTCACCCGAGGAGCTCGAGGAGCTTCTCACACCCTATTTCGCCGGCCGCGGACCGCACGAGAACTATGCCGCGTTCAGCGTCGCCGAACTGGAGAAGGTCGCGCTGGCGACCGGCGACACCGCCGGTGTCTGAGCCACACCCGCAGAAGGAGCACACGATGAGGCTGCACGGAAAGACGGCGATCGTGACGGGCGGCGCCGGAGGCATCGGCCGCGCCGTGACGACGGTGTTCGTCCGCGAGGGCGCCAACGTCCTGTTCGTCGACATCGACGACGAACGCGGCAAGGATCTCGAGCAGGAACTGGGATCGTCCGCTCGCTTCCTGAACGCCGACCTCTCCCCGCGCGAGTCCGCCGAGCAGATCCGGGACGCCGCCGTCGCCGCGTTCGGATCCGTGGACGTGCTGGTCAACAACGCCCACGCCTCCCGGCAGGCACTGCTGATCGACCACACCCAGGAGATGTTCGATCTCTCGTTCCGGACCGGGTTCTATCCGGTCGTGCACCTCATGCAGGCCTGCTACGAGCAGTTGAAGGCGGCGAAGGGTTCGGTGATCAACTTCGCGTCCGGGTCCGGGCTCGACGGCATGCCCACCCAGACGTCGTACGCCGCGGCGAAGGAAGCGATCCGCGGCGTCAGCCGGGTGGCGGCCAACGAGTGGGCGACCGACCAGATCCGGGTGAACGTGATCTGCCCGTTCGCCGCGACCGAGGGCGTCCTCGCCTGGCAGGAACGATTCCCCGACCGCGCCGCCGCGTCCGTGGCGAAGGTTCCGCTCCAGCGGATCGGCGATCCCGAGACCGACATCGCGCCCGTCGCGGTGTTCCTCGCGTCCGAAGATTCGCGGTACATGACCGGACAGACACTGATGGCGGACGGCGGCAGCATCAAGCTGCGCTGATCCGCCCGGACAGGAGGACGACGATGGAAGACTTCGAGGGCCGGGTCGCCCTGATCACCGGCGGTGCCCGCGGTCAGGGCCGCAGCCACGCGGTCGCACTGGCGGAACGCGGAGCAGACATAGTTCTGTGCGACCGCTGCGAGGACAGCCCGGCCGTGAACTATCCCCTGGCCACTGCCGCCGATCTCGACGAAACCGCGGAACTGGTGCGCGCCACCGGTCACCGGTGCATCACCGCCGAGGCGGACACCGCGGACCGGGCGGCGATGGACGCATTGGTCGCGGAGGCGGAGTCCGAGTTCGGGAGAATCGACGTCGCGGTCGCGAATGCCGGCGTCTCGGTGGCCGCCCCGGTGCAGTCGCTCACGCAGGAACAGTGGTCGGAGGCGATCGGTTCCAACCTCACCGGCGTCTTCAACACCGTGGGAGCGGTGGCGCCCGGCATGATCCGGCGGGGATACGGCCGGATCGTCACCATCTCGTCGATGCTCGGCCGGGCCGGCAACACCAACATGGCCGCGTACGCGGCGTCGAAGTGGGGCGTCATCGGGCTCACCAAGAGCGCGGCGCTCGACCTCGCCCCGCACGGCATCACGGTGAATGCGATTGCGCCGGGCAACATCTCGACACCGATGATTCACAACGACGCCCTCTACCGGATGATGCGTCCCGACCTCGACGCGCCCGCAGCGGAGGACGTGGAACCGGTGTTCCGCAGCCTGCACGCCCAACCGGTGGCGTGGCTGGACGCCGCCGAGATCACCCGGGTCGTACTCTTCCTCGCCGCCGAGGGCAGCGCGCACATCAGCGGCATCGTCCTGCCCGTCGACGCGGGCAATGCCGCGCGCGGCCTGTGAGTACTTATTAACCGCCCGACGTTGATAAGTACTCACGGGCGCTATTGGTCAAGGCTTTGATTACACCCGTTCGGCCGCTAACCTGTGCTCATGCCCGAGGAGACGACCGACCAGAGCAACCTGGACTTCCTGTCCTTCGTGGACTTCGCGGTGGGCAAGACCGTCGACGAACTGCCAGAGGTCGATCCGGTGTCCATGCGGCTGGTTCTCGCGCTGCACCGCGTGACCAGTGCCCTCGTCTACGACCTCGAGTCGACGGTCCACCGGCCCAGCGGGTGGAGCTGGCCTGGGTTCCGGGTGCTGTTCGTGTTGTGGCTCGCCGGACCGTGCGAGGCCAAGCGGGTGGCCTCACTGTCGGGGATGAGCAGGTCTGCCGTGTCGGCGCTGGTGAACACGCTCGAGCGCGACGGCCTCGTGACACGGCGACCGTCCGCAGGCGACCGCCGGGCGGTCGACCTCGAGCTGACCGACGCCGGGCACGACGCCATCGTCAGCACGTACTCGGCGCACAACAAGCGCGAGCAGACGTGGACCGAGACGCTGACACCGTCGGAACGGCTCGTCCTGATCGGGTTGCTGGAGAAGCTTGCGTCGGGCACCGCCGCCCGCGAAGCCGTCAAACGCAGTTGAGGTAGACGATGGTCGTGAGCAGTCTTATCCGTCCGGGGGAACAGCGCCTCGTCTCGTTCGACGAGTTCCGAGAGTCGGTGAGCGACGCGTTCGTCCCCCTCGAGATGACGTCGGCAGACCACGACGACTTCCGTGGCGTCGTGCGCGGCGCGACGGTCGGTGCGATCCGGATCAGCGAGGTCACGGCCGCCCCGCACGTCATTCGGCGAACGCCCCGGACCATCCGCGCCGCCAACCCCGATTACTTCAAACTCGGACTGCAGGTGCGCGGGAACAGCGTCCTGAGCCAGGACGGCCGCGAAACCGCGCTCACCCCCGGCGACTTCGCGATCTACGACACGACCCGGCCGTATCAGCTGTCGTTCGACGACCGCTTCCGGATGCTGGTCGTGATGTTCCCCCGGCACCTCCTCCGCGTTCCGCCCGACGGCATCGCCCAGCTCACCGCACGCCGTGTGCCCGGCAGGCAGGGGCTCGGTGCCGTAGTTACCCCACTGTTGCGCGGGCTCGGCGAGCAGATCGCCGACGCCTCCCCCACCGTCGCGGTGCACCTCGGCGATGCCGTCCTCGATCTGGTCGCGGCCGCGTTCGCGGAGCAACTTCACCTCGCCGGCGGGGTGCTCCCGCAGTCGCGCGGGGACGCACTGCGCGCCAAGGTGACCGCCTTCCTCGACGAGCGGCTCGCCGACCGGGAACTGGATCTGCACTCGATCGCCGCCGCGCATCACATCTCGGTGCGGCACCTGCAGAAGATGTTCGAAGCCGACGGCGACACGGTCAGCGGATGGATTCGACGCCGTCGCCTCGAGCAGTGCCGACGCGATCTCGCCGATCCCCGTTACCGCGACCTACCCGTCTCGGCCATCGGTGCCCGCTGGGGTTTCGCCGACGCCGCCCACTTCTCCCGGCTGTTCAAGAACGCGCACGGATCGACACCCGGCCGATACCGCGCCGACGCCACACCGGTCACCGGGTCGACGCGTCCGACCCGATGATCTCCGCGATCTCGTCGACGTGCACGGGCCTGCGCCAACTGTCCCAGCCCACGTGGATCTGCCGCGGGTGCACGGACGGGTCGAGCACGCAGTCCTGGTGAGTGTGCCCGTGCAGCAACCAATCTCCCTCGTCCTGCAGCCGGTACTTCACGCCCCGGTCCTCCGCGGTGTGGTCGCCGACGTACGGGAAATGGGAGAGCAGCACGGTCTCGCTCGCGAGCTTCCGCCGCGCGAACAACTGCACCGACGCAAACGTCTCCAGGAACACCCGTTGCCGGACGTGACTGTTGCGGTTCGCCATCGGGTGGCACGAGTCGTGATTGCCGGGGATCAGATGCAGTTCGACGTTCCGCGTCCGCGCGAACTCGCCCAGTGCGCGCAGCGCCCAGTCCTCGGCGGCCTTACCACCGACGGTGATGTCGCCGAGTATCCAGAGTTGATCGCCGCTCCCGACGGCGGTGCCGAGCGCGTCGAGGATGGATTCGTCGTGCGCGTCGATCTCCGCCTCGAAGCCCCGGATCTCCACCAGCCGCGCGTGACGAAGGTGCAGGTCGGACGTGAACCACACGCTCATGCCAGGAACCGCGACCGCAGTTCCGCGAAGAACGCCGCCGACAACCGCTCGAAGTCGTCGGCGCTCACACGGATCCGGTCGCCGATCTCGAGCTTCAGAACGGACTGGCCGGAGACATACTTCAGGACGCTGATACCCCGCAGGACGCCGTCGTTGTTCATCAACGAGTCGGCGATGATCTCGACTTCGTTGAGCGGGTTCCCGTCCTTGCCCGTCACCGCCCGGATCCGATGGACGAAGTAGCGGTCCAGCACCAGAACCATGTTGTCGAAGAACAGTGGCTCGAAGTCCTCGAGTGCGGCGAAGACCTTCTTGCCCGTGACCTCGCCCGCAATCGCCCCCGTCAGCGACGTGTACGCGGCGACCTGCTCCGCGACGGACGCCTCGGCGTGATCGATTTCTTCCTTCGTGTAGTTCTTCCGTCCGAGCACTTCGCCGTCTCCTTCGATGCACCGGGTGTCGGATCGACACGCCGAACTCCCAGACCAGCAGTGTTCCACCTTCCACATCCCAGCAGATGAGGGTTCGAGGTGCGATACTCCCGGGTGGCTCATGCCTCGTATCACCCGGCAACCGAGAAGTCCGGAAGGATGCACCGATGAAGGTCACGATTGCACGAACCGTAGGTATCGCCGCCGCTGTCGCCGGCGCGGGTCTCCTCGCCGCCCCCACCGCGTCCGCGGCACCCGAAGACGTCACGGTCGACATCGGCGTCGACGGGAATGCGGTCATCATGGACGTCCGGTACGACGTGTCCGGGGCAGTGGTGTGCGTGATGAACATCGTCCCCGTCGACGGAACCGTGCCTGCCGCCACCGTGGGCCCGACCGTCGTGATGGGCGGAGACGACGGCGAACTGCGGGCCACCGTCGACCCCGGCGAGTACGCGGTGCAATGGTCCTGCTCGAGCGTGCCGTCTTTCGAGCAGTGGGGAAGCGTCCCGCCGCTGAACAACGGCACCGTCGAACCCACCGTCGTCACCGTGACCGAGACGTCGGGGCCGGGCGGCGGAGGCTCGTCCGGCAGTCCGTTCGGCAGCTGACGGACCGTGCGTACGTGAGCGGCAAAGCGTGTTCGAGCACTCTTTCGCACTCACGTACGCGGGAATGGCGAACTTCTTGGACCGGCGCGTAACGAAACCGCTGCGATTGGGGATTGACAGTACGGAATCCCGCAACGGACAGGAACCCTCCGCCATGGCTACCGTCACGCACATCGATATCGCTCGCGCCCGCCGCTCCCGTCGGGTTCTCTTCATCGGCAACCCCACGCGGTACAAAGAGGTGTCCCACTGGGCGATGGTCAAGCAGTGGATGGTGGTCCACGGACTCGAGCCCGTCCGGAAGATCGACGGCCCCGCGCTCTGCGCGATCGTCACCGAGGACGTCCTCGACGGAATCGGCTCACCCCAGGACGCACTGACCGTTCAGCACGCCCGTGAGCAGGGCATACCGGTCATCAGCGTCCACGACAGCACCCAGATCTGGCAGGCCACGGCCCGCGTCCGCGCGTCCATCGCGCGGGCCGGGGGCGGTGCACACTCGAGCCCGCACCACCAGGGCGCCTGACGAAGCCAGGGCCCGAACCGTCATGGTCGATTGGGACGGCGAAGGCTACGCCGATGTCGGCGCCCTCCAGCGCGCCGTCGCCGAGAAGTCGATCGCGGAACTCGCCCTCGCGGGCAGTGAACGGGTGCTCGACGTGGGATGCGGCGACGGCTTCGTCACGCTCCGGATCGCCGAACGGCTCCCCGGCGGCTCGGTGGTCGGAGTGGACGCGTCGCCGCGGATGATCGCGAAGGCCCAATCCAGAGCATTGCCGGACGGCACCCGCGCCGAGTTCCGTACCGCCGATGCACGCGCCCTCCCGTTCGATGGCGCGTTCGACGTCGCGGTGTCGTTCAACGCCCTGCACTGGGTCCCCGACCTGCAGGTGGCACTGGCCGGAATCGCCCGCAGCGTCGTGGACGGCGGGCGTGTGATCATCCAGATGGTGTGCGCGAGCCTGCGGACCAGTGTCGAAGACGTTTTGATGGCCGTGGCGGCACGCCCGCGATGGGCCGAGTTCTTCACCGACTTCACGGCGCCGTTCATCCACATCGAACCGCAGAAGTTCCGCGACGTCGCGAAGGCAGCAGGACTCGACACCACCGACCTCGTCGTGCGCGACGTCGAATGGGATTTCGGTTCCCGGGAAAAATTCGCGCGGTGGTGCACTGTCGGATCCACCGACTGGACCACGCACCTCGACGACGCAGCCGTGCCGGAGTTCATGGACGACGTCGTGCGCGAGTACGAGCAGATCTCCGGCCGCCCCGGGCTGTTCCTGTTCACCCAGATGCGGGCGGAACTCGTCCGCACGCCCTGACCCGCCGAAGCACGCCTGCACGGTGGTGCCCCCAGTCGGACTCGAACCGACACTTGGCGGATTTTAAGTCCGCTGCCTCTGCCAATTGGGCTATAGGGGCTACCGGTCGCCGAGGGTGTCGCTCGGCGACCGTGCGCAGATCACCCTAGCTCAGGCGATCGACAATGCGATTCCGTCGAGGATGTCGTGTTCGCTGACGACGAGTTGGTCGATGCCGGCCTTCTTCTCGAATGCGTCGGCCAGTGCGAGGGTCACGATCGCGCCGCCGCCGATGACGTCGACCCGCCCCGGGTGCATCGGGCCGAGGGCGGCCCGTTCGGTGTGGGTCATGGCGATCAGCGAGTTGCAGACCTCCCGCAGCCGGGGCATCGGGATGCGGGAGAGATGCACCTGCTCGGCGTCGTATTCGGGCAGTTCTTTGGCGAGCGCGGCGATGGTGGTCATCGTCCCGGCGACGCCGACCCAGGTGTGGGCCTGTTCGACGGGGACACGCGCGAACGCCTCGTCCAGGCGGTCCTGCGCGAACGCGCGGGCCTCCTCGACCTGTGCGGGTGTCGGCGGATCGTCATGGAGGCAGCGCTCCGTGATGCGCACGCACCCGATGTCGGTGGAGAAGGCGGCGTGGACGCCGGATTCGTCGCCCAGCACCACTTCGGTGGAACCGCCGCCGAGGTCCACGACCACGAACGGTCCCTGCGACGGATCGAGTTCCCCGACGGCCCCGTTGAACGACAGCCGTGCTTCCTCGTCGCCGGTGATGACCTCGGCCCCGGCGCCGGGGATGACGGTGCCCAGCACCTCGCGGGTCATCGAGAAGAAGTCTTCCCGGTTGGATGCGTCGCGGGTGGCGGACGTGGCCACCATGCGGACGGCGGTGGCGCCGGCGTCCGCGATCATTCCGGCGTACTCGCTCAACGCGACTCGGGTGCGTTCGATGGCCTCGGGCGCCAGGCGCCCGGTGGCGTCCACGCCCTGTCCCAGCCGGACGACGCGCATCTCGCGACACACGTCGTGCAGTGCGCCCTGCTCGTCGACGTCGGCGACGAGCAGACGGATGGAGTTCGTGCCGCAGTCGACGGCGGCGACGCGCGTCACTGCTCGGGACTTTCGACGTCGTCGATGCCGGGCCAGTCCGCGGGAATCGCGGTGCCCCTCAGCTTTCCGCCTGCCGCGGACGCGGCGAGTGCCACCGACTCGTCGCCCAGCGGGTTGACGCCCGGCCCCTTCGCCAGCGAGTGGGCCATCAGCACGTGCAGGCATTTGACGCGCTCGGGCATTCCGCCGCCGGTGAAGTCAGTTCCGAGGGGCTCGATGGCGTCGCGCTCGGCGAGATACGACTGGTGGGCGCGCAGGTACGCGGCCGCAAGCTCCGGATCCTGTCCGAGACGCTCGGTCATCTCACGCATCACCCCGGCAGACTCCTGCCGGCTGGCCTCCGCGGTCAGTCGCGGATCGGTCAGGTAGTACAGCGTCGGAAACGGTGTTCCGTCGGGAAGTTTGGGCGCGGTCTTCACGACGCCGGGCGTGCCGTCGGGACTGCGGTACGCGATCTCGAGCACTCCCCGCGGTTCGCGGCCCAGCTGGGCGGCGACGGCGTCGAGGTCTTCCTGCGGCACGGGGCTGGACGGGTCGGACGAAGTAGTCACCCGGTGGGTTCTCCTGGTTCTGGCGGTACGGGCGGCGGCACCACGGGGGGCGCCGGAGCCGGTGCCGGCTGCACCTCGGGCGCGGCCGGCGGTTCTGAAATGGTCTTCCACAGGTCGGAGTACCAGGGGCCTGCCATCTCGGCGTCCTTCTCCTCCGGTTTCTCCGGCTCCTTGTAGTCGCCAGGCAACTGCACCTGGAACGGGGTGTCGCCGGGCTTCACCCACCGGAGCCGGCCGCGTGCCTGCGCCTCGATGTAGGCGGGGTCGGAGTAGCGCTCCTCGAGTATCCGCAGCTCCTGAAGATCCTTCTCGAGCTGAACCTGTTCCGCCGCAATACGATCCGCTTCCCCACGCTGGGTGAGGTAGTTGCGCAGGGGAACCGCGAGGGTGAGCGCGAGAAGCAGCACGACCATGACGAGGACGAGCGCCTTGCCCGTCGACAGTCCGAGGATCGTGTGCTCGGAGCGAATTGCGCGGGCGGCCCCGGCCGCACCTACCCGTCTCGGGTGGGCGCGACCGGGGAGCACCTTGCCGGTGTCGGAGCCGTCGACGGCGTCCGGTTTGCCGTCGGCCTGCCCCGGCGTCGTCGACTTGGTGGTGCGGGGGCGCCGCGCTCCGCCGGGAGTGCCGTCCGCCCGGTTTCCGCGGGCCCGTTCACCACGCCCGGAGCCCCGGCCGCCCGGAGTTGCTCCGGACGACCGCGGCCTGCCGCGCTGTGCCACCTACTCCAACACCCCTTACTCGACTGTCGAACGTCAGCCTTCGAACGCGAACCGCGGGAACGCGACCTCGCCGGCGTAGCGGGCGGCGTCGCCCAGGTTCTCCTCGATGCGCAGCAGCTGGTTGTACTTGGCGACGCGCTCGCTGCGGGCGGGAGCACCGGTCTTGATCTGACCACTGCCCACGGCGACCGCGAGGTCGGCGATGGTGGTGTCCTCGGTCTCACCGGACCGGTGGCTCATCATCGTCTTGTAGCCGTTGCGGTGCGCGAGGTCGACGGCGTCGAGGGTCTCGGTCAGCGTGCCGATCTGGTTGACCTTCACCAGCAAAGCGTTCGCGGCACCCTTGACGATGCCCTCTTCCAGGCGCTCCGGGTTGGTGACGAACAGGTCGTCACCGACGAGCTGGACCTTGTTGCCGATCTGATCGGTCAGGGCGACCCAGCCGTCCCAGTCGTCCTCGTCCAGCGGATCCTCGATGGACACGATCGGGTACGCGTCGACCAGCTCGGCGTAGAACGCCGACATCTCGGCCGCGGTCCGGTTGCTGCCCTCGAACTTGTAGCCGGTGCCGTCGGTGTAGAACTCGGTGGCGGCGACGTCGAGTGCCAGTGCCACGTCCGTGCCCAGGACCAGGCCCGTCTTGCCGATGGCGACGCTGATCAGGTCCAGTGCTTCCTTGGTGCCCGCGACGTCGGGGGCGAAGCCGCCCTCGTCACCGAGACCGGTGGCCAGGCCCTTCTCCTTCAGCACCGCCTTGAGGGCGTGGTACACCTCGGCGCCCCAGCGCAGCGACTCCTTGAACGTGGCGGCACCGATCGGGGCGACCATGAACTCCTGGACGTCGACACCGGTGTCGGCGTGCGCGCCACCGTTGAGGATGTTCATCATCGGGACGGGAAGGACGTGGGCGTTGGGGCCGCCGACGTAACGGAAGAGATCCAGACCCGACGACTCGGCGGCCGCGCGGGCCACCGCCAGCGACGCACCCAGGAGCGCGTTGGCGCCCAGACGCGACTTGTCCGGGGTGCCGTCGGCGTCCAGCAGGGCCTGGTCGACGGTCCGCTGCTCGGTGGCGTCGATCCCGATGATGGCCGGAGCGATCTCGCTCAGGACGGCCTCGACGGCCTTCTCGACACCCTTGCCGCCGTACCGGTCGCCGCCGTCTCGCAATTCGACGGCCTCGTGCTCACCGGTCGATGCGCCCGACGGAACCGCGGCGCGAGCGAAACTTCCGTCGTCGAGCAGCACCTCGACCTCCACCGTGGGGTTACCACGGGAATCGAGGATCTCACGGGCTCCGACCTGCTCAATGATGGCCACTTGCTGATTCTCCTTATATGGGCTTCGCACTGTGCACCGACCGGTCCGATCGTGCCAGGGACACCAGATCGTGCCAGCACACAGCGTAACGGCACACCGAAACCGGCGCGGGATGGCGCGCCCCGCGGACGGCGAGCCGCCCGCGCGACACCTACCGATGTGGCGTCGATCACGTCACGAACCGGCGGCGGAAGGATTACGGGCGCACTCCGACCGAGTAGGCGGACGCCCGGTCGCGTACCAGCGTGAGGTACTCGCCCGACAGGTTGTAGGCCATCAGCGCCGACTGCCAGCCCTCCGCAGCGGTGAGGTCGCCGCCCCGCTCGCAGAGGTAGCGGGCGGCGGTCAGCGCTGCGTCGTCGATGTTGTCGGCGTCGGCCACGTCGTCACCGTTGGCGTCGACCCCCCACCGCTTCCAGGTCTCGGGAATGAACTGCAGGGGTCCCATCGCGCGGTCGTGCACCGGGTCGCCGTCCATCGCCCCGCCGTCGGTGTCGGGGATTTCGGCGACACCGGGTCCCCCGTCGAGGGGGATGCCCCGGATCTCGGGCGTCACCTGACCGGTGGGCCCGACCGCCGAACCGGCGTGGGTGCCGTGCCGGCTCTCCACACTCGCGATTCCGGCGAGGGTGGTCCACCCGATTCCGCATTCCGGCTTCGTCTCGGCCATCACCGTCGCCGCGTAGCCGTACGCCTCGAGCGCGGTACTCCCGACGCCGATCGAGTCGGCCAGCCCGGCAGACCATCCGTGCAGCTGATCCGCCGAACGCCCGGGTGCGTCGATGTCGATCGGCGGGGTCGCCGCGCCGGGCCCGGGTGGGATGCCTTCCGGAATCGCGATCCTCGGTTGCTGCTCCCGCGAGCATGCGCCGTAGGCGAGAACCACGACCACCGTCGCCGCGAGAAGAGCGAACAGCGGTCCGGGCCATCGGGAACGACGTTTCGGACGCACGGGATATCGGTTCACGTCTCCATCATCCACACGAAACTCGTCGATCCCGGCCACCCGAGACCGCTCCCACACCGAGCCGGGTCACGGCGGGACAACACACCAAAGGTAAAGGGTTGTAAAAGTGCTGGTGAGGGCTTCTTCGGACAAGGAGGCGCGGTGTATGTTTTCCACAGGCCTAAGGTTCGCCTTGCCTATCGCAAGGTTGCCTACCCAACCTTGCGGACCACTCGGCTCGACCCCGCCTCGCCCAGGAGTGTGCATGTCCGTCCTCGCCGCAGGGACCGCGCCGTCGATCGCCACACAGCTGTTCGGCAGTGGATTGATCGGTCTGCGCGAGGGCCTCGAGGCAGGCATCGTCGTCATGATCCTTGCCGCGTTCCTCGTGAAAGCGGAGCGCAAGGACGCACTCAAGTGGGTCTGGCTCGGCGTCGGCATCGCCGTCGCGATGGTGGCCGCGATCTTCCTCGTCATCCACTACGGAACGTCCACCGTCACCGGACTCACCGCGGAGGTCATCGCCGGCGTCGCGTCCCTCGTCGCGGTCGCGATCGTCACCGTCATGGTGCTGTGGATGCGCAAGGCCGCGCGGACCATCTCCCACGATCTCAAGGCGGGCATGGAGAAAGCATTGGTCGCGGGGCCCATCGCGGTGCTCACCCTCGCGTTCTTCGCCGTCGGCCGGGAAGGCGTCGAGACGGCGCTCCTGATGGTCGGGTACGCCGAGAACACAGCGGGTAGCGCCTGGCCTCTCGTCGGCCTCCTGCTCGGTATCGTCGCCGCCGCGATAGTGACGGTCCTGTTGTACTTCGGCGCCGTCCGGCTCGACTTCGCGAAATTCTTCAAGTACACCGGCATATTCCTGATCATCGTCGCCGCCGGAATCCTCGGGTACGGCATTCATGCCCTGCAGATCGGCGGAGTCCTGCCCGGCGGCTCGGCACTCGCCTTCGACATCTCGGACGGCTACGACGCGTCCAGCTGGTACGGCACCGTCCTGGCCGGGATCTTCAACTTCCGGCCCGACCCGACGGTCCTGCAGGCCGTCGCCTGGGTCGTGTACGTCGTCGTGGTCCTGTTCCTGTTCCTCCGGCCCGTTTCCGCACCCACACCGGCCCCCGCGGCTCCTGCAACCGATACGGCACCCGAGCGCACCGCCTCCCCCACCCCCGACGAGACCGTTTCATGAAAGGCACCTTCCGCCCATGAAGACCACGCGCCGAACCACCTTCGCCCTCGCCTCGGCCGCCCTGCTGCCGCTGGCGCTCGCAGGCTGCACCGAGAAGTCGACCGCGAGCACCGACGACATCACCGTCACCGCGAACGACGACACGTGTGACGTCAGCGCCGACTCCGGAACCACCGGGAACAGCACGTTCCAAGTCACGAACAACGGCAGCAAGGTCACCGAGTTCTACGTATTCGCCGAGGGCGACCGTGCGATGGGTGAGGTCGAGAACATCGGTCCCGGGCTCACCCGCCAGCTCATCGTGTCGCTGCCCGACGCAGGCACCTACCAGCTCGCGTGCAAGCCCGGCATGGTCGGCAACGGCATCCGTCAGGACTTCACCGTCACCGGCGACTCGATGAGCGCGTCCGACGAGAGCGGACAGCTCGCCGAGGCCGCCGACGGCTACCGCCGCTACATCCGCAGCCAGGTCGTCGCCCTGCAGGACACGACGCAGCAGTTCGTCGACGCCGTCAAGGCGGGCAACGTCGAGCAGGCCAAGGCCCTCTTCCCCGTCTCCCGCACCTACTACGAGCGCATCGAGCCCGAGGCGGAGAGCTTCGGCGAACTCGACCCCAAGCTCGACCTGCGGGAGGCCGACCTCGAACCCGGGCAGGAATGGACGGGCTTCCACCGGCTCGAGAAGGATCTGTGGGTCACCGGTCCCCAACCCGACACCAACGCGATCGCCGACCAACTCGTCGTCGACGTCCAGTACCTCGCCGACCAGGTGAACGCCGAGGACTACACGATCGACCCCACCAAGATCGCCGGCGACGCGCAGGGGCTGCTCGACGAGATCTCCACGTCGAAGATCACCGGTGAGGAAGACATCTTCTCGCACACCGACCTGTGGGACTTCCAGGCCAACGTCGACGGCTCGCAGGCCGCGGTCGCCGCACTGCAGCCGATCATCGACGAACGCAATCCCGAATTGGCCGCGAACATCACCCAGCGTTTCGCGGACCTCGATGCCGAACTCGCTCAATACCGCCAGGGTGACGGGTTCGTCTTCTACGACACTGTCAACGAACAACAGCGCCAAGAACTCTCGCGCAAGATCGACGCCCTCTCGGCCGAGGTCAGCCAGGTTCAAGGCGTGGTAGCAGGCGCATAATCATGACTGATCCAACCGGTACGACCGACACGACCACCTCGGTGGACGAGCGCAAGGGAATGTCCCGACGACGTCTGTTCGGCGCCGTCGGGGCGGGAGCCGCCCTCGCCGGCGCCGGTGCACTGGTCGGGCGCGCCACCGCCGCCGAACCCTCGCTCTCGCACGCCGACGTCGTCGCCTTCCGGGGCGAACACCAGGCGGGCATCGTGACGCCCGCGCAGGACCGGATGCACTTCGTGGCGTTCGACGTCACCACGAAGTCCCGTGAGGAACTCGAAGCGCTGCTGAAGAAGTGGACCGTGATGGCCGAGCGGATGACCGCCGGCGAGGAGGCCACCCCGGACGGTGCCATCGGCGACGGCATCTACGTTCCGCCCAGCGACACCGGGGAGGCGCTCGGCCTGCCGGCGTCCCAGCTGACCCTCACCATCGGATTCGGGCCCTCACTGTTCGACGACCGGTTCGGCTTCGCGGCCAAGAAACCTGCCGCGCTCGTCGACCTTCCGCACTTCCGGGCGGACAACCTGGACCCGGCGCGCAGCGGCGGCGACATCGCGATCCAGGCGTGTGCCAACGACCCGCAGGTGGCCGTGCACGCCATCCGCAACCTGGCGCGCGTCGCGTTCGGCACGGCCTCGGTCCGGTGGTCGCAGCTGGGGTTCGGCCGCACCTCGTCGACCTCGACCACTCAGGACACGCCGCGAAACCTGTTCGGGTTCAAGGACGGAACGAACAACATCAAGGCCGAGGAACCCGGCGTCCTCGACCAGCACGTCTGGGTGGGCTCCGGCGACGACCAGGCGTGGATGGGCGGCGGCGCATACCTCGTGGCGCGGCGGATCCGCATGCTCATCGAGCAGTGGGACCGCACCGTGCTCGGCGAGCAGGAACGCGTGATCGGACGGTCCAAGGGCACTGGCGCTCCCCTGAGCGGCAAGGCGGAATTCGACGAACTCGACCTCGATTCCAAGAAGGGTCACGACCCGGTGATCGACGTCGACGCGCACGTGCGACTGGCGTCCGCTCAGGAACTCGGCGGCATCCAGATCCTGCGTCGCGGATACAACTTCACCGACGGCTCCGATGGCTTCGGCCACCTCGACGCCGGACTCTTCTTCATCGCCTACTGCCGCAACCCGCAGGAACAGTTCGTGCCGATGCAGCTCAACCTGTCCAGGACCGACGCGATGAACGAGTACATCCAGCACGTCGGGTCCGCCCTCTTCGCCTGCCCGCCCGGCCTCGCCGAGGGGCAGTACTGGGGTCAGGGCCTGTTCACGTAGAGCCTCCCGATCCCGCGCACCTGACACCGCGTATGCATCAACGGTGTCGGCCGAGCAACCGAAGGTCGAGCTGGTCGGGGGGCAGCGGGCGGCCGTGGTAATGCCCCTGGGTGACGTCGCAGCCGTATCGACGCAAGGCACGCAGGGTGTCTTCGTCTTCGACGCCTTCCGCGACCAGAGACGCGCCCAGGCTGTGTGCGAGCTCCACGGTCGATCGGACGATCGCGACCGATCGAGGATCGCTGGCGAGGCGGGCGACGAAGACCCTGTCGAGTTTGAGCTCATCGACGGCGAGGTCCTGCAGATAGGCAAGAGAGGACCAGCCGGTGCCGTAGTCGTCGATCGACAATCCGATTCCCAGACCCTGCAGCGCCTCGACCACCCTTCTGGCGCGCCGGTAGTCGGTCATCAGGACGCTTTCGGTGATCTCGAGGATCAACGTGTCGGCGGGTAACCGAAGGTCGTCCAGGAGTCGGTCGATCTCCGCGACCAGGTCTGCGTCGAGCAGATTCGTGACCGACAGGTTCACTGCGACGGTCAGCGATATACCGTGATCGAGCCAGCTCCGCGCCTGACCCAGCGCAAGCTCCAGCACTCTCGCTGTCAGTGGACGCATCAATCCTGACTGCTCGGCCTGAGGAAGGAATTGATCGGGTAGGAGTAAGCCGCGGAGGGGATGCTCCCACCGAACGAGAGCCTCGACGCCGTGCACCTGGTCGTCGCAGGCACTGACCTTCGGCTGGTAGTAGCACGTGAGCTCGCCACCATCGATCGCCGTGCGCAGCTCGTCGATGGTCTGCCTCTCCTCGATGCTGCGCTGGTACTCGGCGGTGTCGTACACCGCGATCGTGCGGCGGGTGGACTTGGCGCGATACACAGCCACTCCGGCGCACTGCAGCAGATCCTGAGGGTTTGTGCAGTGTTGGGGGCAGAGGGCGATCCCGATCCGCGCCTCGACGCGCACCGTGACCTCGTCGAGGTCGAAGGGCTCGTTTACTGCCTCGAGGAGCTGACCGGCCAGTGCCCGGGCGTCCGTGAGGTCGATCCCTGCCGGCAGCAGGACCGCGAAGGCGTCTCCGTCGAGGCGTGCCGGCAGATCACCCGGTCGCACGGACCGAGCCAGCCGGTCGGCAATCTGGCACAGCAATTGATCGCCCACGTTACGTCCGAACGAGTCGTTGATCTCCTTGAAGCGGTCCACATCCATCAGCAGCAGGCCCGGCCCCGGCCCCTGCCCCGTCCCAGGCTGTGCCGCCTGGTCGAAGTATGCGGCCGTCAGCGCCGCCATGATCGCCCGACGATTGGCCAGGTCGGTGAGGTCATCGGTGCTCGCCTGGCGGTGGCTGTCGGCCAGGACGACGACTTCCCGGAACGTCACCGCGAATCGGGCTGCGACCGTGACGAGGCTGAGCGCGGCGAGCACCACCGCGAGCCCAGGCAACCGTGCATCGTGGTCGAGGACCAGCAGCCCCACCGAAGCGGCAGTGCACACCAGTGGAGGTACCCAGATACCCAGTCCCGGTAGCTGACCGGACTGTCTTCGGCCGGGGGCTCGCCAACTGGCCACGGCCACGAGCATCGCGGCGACGTACGGGAGCGCATCGATCCACGTGACCTCCACGTGACCGGCAGCAGTGCGGAACAGGTTGACAGTGTCGGCCACCGCGAACAGCACGAACCCCGCGACCAGCAGCACCCACCGCGGCTCGGCCCGCCACCCCAGCACCGCGACTGCCCCGACCGCGAGTGCCAACAGCAGCACGTCTCCCGCCGGGTAGGCCAACCCGACGATCACCGCCGCGGGTGATCTTTCGGCGGCCGAGTCGATCGGACCGAATGCGACGGCCGTTGCCAGCGCCGCCAGCGTCAACCCTGCGGTGATGGCGTCCAACCAGATCTCGGTCGGCAACCGCCGCGCTCGCGAGCGCAGGAGCACCACCAACCCGGCGTACACAAGTGGGTAGAACGCCAGTTTCAGCAGATCGGCCACCGATGGTGACTGGCCGTCAGGCAGCCACGACATCGACACGACATCGCCCACACACCAGCTGGTCATTCCCAGCGCGATCAGCCACCACGCCCGCCGCTCGGTCGGAATACACCACGCGCGAGCCGCAACCAGAAAGGCGGCCGTCAAAGCCAGTCCGTTGTAGATCACTCCGCGCAGCACGATCCAACCCGCTTGATCACCTGCCCCCAGCACGATCCCGAACAGGACCACACCGATCAGCAGAATCCCCAGCCCCGCCATGACGCCACGCCGCGCCCGATCGGATGGCGACACCCAGCTCACCCGAGCCGGTCGGTGTCGGTTGTGTGCAGACCTCGGCACCGACACGACGTCCCCTCCGGCTACAACCTGATCCGTCACGGGTCGTGCGTGTCGCGGTGTGTTCGTGGCTTCCCCGGGTCCGAGGCTGTGAGTCGGATTGTCGTCGCAGGTCAGCGCGTCCTTCGCGTCGGAGTCGGCCGGGTCCGGCACGTAACTGCGCAGGCAACCACCACCGCAGCGCTTGGCCGCATACATTGCCAGATCTGCCTGTTTGAGCAGGCTCTCGGTCGTCGCGCCGGCGACAGTGGAAATGGTGAGCCCGATGCTGGGGCGGATGGAGAGCACGACACCGTCGATGATGAACGGCGGGGTGAATGCCTCCAGTACCCGATCCGCGGCCGACAGGGCATCTTGGACGCTGCCTTCGACCAGTGCCGCGAACTCGTCGCCTCCGAGCCGGGCGACGGTGTCGGTGCTCCGCATGCACCCGGTGAGCCGTTCGGCGACGCGGATCAACAGCTCGTCCCCGGCGGGATGGCCGAGGCTGTCGTTGACAGTTTTGAAATCGTCGAGATCCACACAGAGCACCACGATCGGGGTGAGTTCCCGGCGCTGGCGCTGCACTGCTTGGTCGAGCCGGTCGAGAAACAAGGCACGGTTCGCCAGTCCGGTCAGTCGGTCGCGGAAGGCCTGCCGGGCCACGGTGAGCAACAACCGTCGGTTCTCGGCCAAGACGATGAACTGCCGTGCCAGCAAGGCGATCACCAGGACGATGATCGCAGCGGGAATCGGCCCGGAGCCCAGGCTGGGCAGCTCCTGCTGTAGGCCGACGGCGGCGGCCAGCAGCAACGGAAGGTACGGCAACCACAACCGTGTTCGAGACGGAATCTGGGCCGGAACCGGTTCGGGTGACTGCTCGCGGGTGCTCGACAGCGCCGCCAGACCAATCGCGGCGAAGGCGGCCACCCAGCCCAGGTCGGTAACGCCGCCGTTGTGATACGTGCCCAGCGCGGTCAGGTACGAGACTGCGCTGGCCGACAACGCCATCAGAATGATCCCGATGCACAGCAGTCCCATGGTCAAGCGTTGCCCGGCCCGCGCTCGGGTCAGCACCACAATCGCCATCGTCGCAATCACCAGGTCCGCGACAGGATAGGCGAGGGATAACACGAGGGAGACCGGTGTGGCGCTCCCCGCGCGGTAGACGCTGCCGAGCACGCTCACCCACGACATCACGAACAGTGAACCGGCCACGATGATTCCGTCCAGAATCAGCCGGGTACGGGACTGTCCGCTGTCGCCGGTCGGGAACAGCAACAGCGCCGCGCATGCGCCGACCGGAAACAGCAGGTACGCAGCAGCCGCCGAGGAAGGAAACGGTATCTGATCACTTCCCTGCCACACCACGTAGTAGCACCAGATGGCTTGGCCGACCGACCAGGCCGCCAGCCCACCCGCCAACGCCAGCCAGCTGCGGCGGCGGCTGCCGCGTCCTCTCCAGGCAGCCCACGCGGTACACCCGGTCGCGACGAGAGCGAACACCAGCAGGCCCACGTCGACAACCACCGTGGTCGTAAACCTGCCACCCCACCCTCGCCACAGCGCCAGCGCGAACAGCAGCGCTGGGACGATGAATACGACCGCGATCGCCCACAGACCGCCTTTCCAGAGGGCCTCGGCGCTTGACGACGTCCCCACCCGCGCGGCTGTCCGATGTTCCATCGCCACCACCCGAACTGCCGCCTGCCGTCAGGAAGAATTGGATTCAAAGTTTCCAGAAGTCCATCTTTGCACGACATGCATACTGAAATATAGCCCATAAACAAACCTATGGTTTGTTTATGGGCTGCCCTATGTCGGTACTCGTCACTCCGCACGCACGTTCAACGCTGCCGAATCCCGAACTCCAGCCGGCGCGCGTTCGAGATCGGTCAGCGGCCCACGAGTTTCCGGATCAACCGGGGAAGGCGCCGCCGAAACCGCGGACAGTCGCAGAGAGCACAGGACGTGCCCTGGCGGTAATGCTCGTGAGCGGCGAATGGGTGGCCGCAGCGGCACTCTGACTTCGACACGGCCATGAACCTGATTCTATTCACACCCGAAACTCGTCCCTGACGTCACTGGGAGAACCTCACCCAGTCCACCAGCATGGTGGCCGGAAAACGTGTCGACGACGTGACCGGGCCTGGCCAGTTCCCGCCGACGGCCACATCGAGCAGCAGGTACGCCGGGGCGTCGAACACCCAGCGTTCCTCGGGTCGCAGATCCGCTGTGGTGACCGTGCCGACGATGTTTCCGTCGATGCCCACCGAGATGCGGCCTGGTCCCTTGATCAGGGCGTAGTCGTGGAAACCCGCGCTGAGGTTCGCACCGATCGAGCCGTCCGTCGAGCGTTCCCAGTGCCCGCCGCCGACGGTCGGGCCGTGCACTCCCGCGTGGTATCGGGAACCGTCCCCGATCACCTCGAGGATGTCGATCTCCCCGCAGGCAGGCCACCCGACGCTGGTGATGTTGCTCCCGAGCGTCCAGAACGCGGGATGGATTCCCGGGCCGGACGGTACCTGAATCCGGGCCTCGATCACCCCGTACGTGAATTCGAACTTTCCGCGCGTCACGAGCCGAGCCGACGTGAAGCCGCCACCGTTTCTGCGGGCCTCGACGACGAGACGACCGTTACCGTCGAGACGCGAATTCTGGCGGGAGTCGGTGTACACCTGCTTCTCGTTGTTGCCCCACCCACCGCCGCCGAGGTCGTAGCCCCAGAACAATGGATTGGGCGCCGCGTTCGCGGGTCCGTCGAATTCGTCGCTGCCGATCACGGTGTATCCGGGGTAGGCGGTCCGGACGCCTCCACCGCCGGGCGCGGCAGCGGCAGCATCCGGAGTGAGGGACAGCGCGCACAGCGCCACCGAGCACGTCAACGCAATCTCGACCAGGGCCGAGCGCATCCGCTGCATGTGCCGATACTAAGTGTCGCCGCGATCGGTCGTGACCGAATACACGACGTGACCGTTACCGGCGCGGCCCCGTGTAACGCAAAATCGTGCTGTTGTCGTCCTGCGCATACACGGACCAGTCGGGGCCGGACCGCATCTGGTCCTCGAAGTTCTCGACGGCTCCGTCCGGCAGATAACCGTAATAGCGGATGGCGGCAGTGCCCTGCGTGTTGAACACGACATACGTGTCGCCGTCTCGTTCCGCCGCATCCGCGGTGAGCATCTCGATCTGGCCGCCGTGAGGGAAGCCCTCCAGCACGGCCGGGGGCAAGGCCAGCAAGGGCTGATCGAAATCCTTGTCGACGACAGCGAACTTGATGTAGTCGGCGCTGATCCGAGTGGGGAGACCGGCGGGATAGAGGGACATGATCGTCGCCGGCGGCTTCTCGTTCGCGAGGATGTCCTTCGCGAACGTCACCTGGGACTGATAGCCGATGACGAGCGACCACAACCCGAAATAGCCTTGCAAGCCGGCGAACGTCACGTAGGCCAGTCCGCTTGCGAGTCCGACCGGGACGACTCGGCGAAGCACTCCGGACCGGAACCTGACGGTGAGCGCGTCCACGAGGATCGGCGCGATGAGAATCGCGCAGCCGGGCACGGCGTAGAGATAGACCCGGAAGATCGCCTCACCGCCGTAGCTCTGACCGGCCAGCAGGGCAAACGAGCTGAACGCCATGACGGTCCCGACCCAGGCGGAACGCTTGCGACGCCAGAGGAGGATCGCACAGACCACGGCGAGCAGGATGATGCCCGCGGACAGGGAACGGCACACGGCGGAGGTGAAGATCTTCCCGAACGTGCCGACGGCGGTCACGTTGCTGGCGGCGTTGTCGACCGGGTTGAATCCGGACAGCAACCCGTACGGTGCCACGATGTCCAGCCGGGGAACGAGATAGACCACGAGGATCGCGAAGTAGGGAACGGGGAGCCACCACGGGCGGATCTTCCGCGTCACCGCCAGGGCAACTGTCACGCCGAACAGCCAGTACGGGGTCAGCTGATGGGTGGGCACCAGAGCAGCGAACACGAGGATCGACAGGTACGCCGCAGAGCGGTGCTCCGTCGACACCACGAGCAGTGCCACCACACCCAATGCCATGACGAGGGCGACAGCCTGCGGCGAGAAGTAGTCCTGCCCCACCCAGTTGGCGAGTTCCGCCACCATCGCGGCCGTCAGTGCCACCCGCATCCCGAACCCGAGGAGCCGGGCGATCGCGGCGATCACGACGGCCAGCAGCACGTGGATCACCGGCGCGAACCAGTGGGCGATCGACATCATGTCCACGGATGTGATGTCGCCGAACCACGCGAATGCGGTGAAGAAGCCCGGCCACTCGCCGTAGATGTCGACGCCCTTCGGCGGCAGTGTCTGGAACTGCTGGATGTAGTCGACCACGCCGAGGTGCTTGTACGTCCACCCGTAGATGGGAACGTCGGTGACGAGGGTCGGGGTGAGCCGTTCCACCGCGATCACGCCCAGCACGGCAACGGCAGCGGTCCCGACAGCCCTCTCGCGAAGAGCCCAGACGAACGCGCCGAGCATCATCACGGCGCACACCACGAGGCCGGGCCCACTTCCGACGAACAGCAGACCGAACTGTGAATACGCGACGGAGCCGAGACCGAAGAGCACCACCACCCACGCGGCAAGGGCCACGACAACGAGGATCAGCGGCCGGTTTCGGCGAGCGGCATACCACCATTGCGACAGACGGAACGACACCTGCTGCATGGTCACCGCGCGAACCGGCTCGGCGCCGGTGTCCTGCCAGCGATGCCGCAGCGCGGACACGACGACGGCCAGGACCATCACCAGCAGCAGACCCGTCGCGGGCCATCGGTAGAACCAGGCCAGGACGGTCGTGGCCGCAGTCACCACAGACAGCCCGAGAACGGGGACGGCCGCGACGGCTGCGGCAAGCGGTATCCGCAACCACGTCACGATCGCGAGCCCCGGTCCGATCAACACGAATACCGTCAGCAGTACCGCATTCACCGACGACGGAAGCGGCGCCAGGGACGTCAGTCCCGCGACCGCCGAGGCCAGCGCGGCGACGTCGTAGTACCGGGTCAGCTCCGGAGCCCTCGCGTCGAGTCGCTCCGCAGTGAGGAGATCACTCATCGGTCACCCGCACCCAGTCGACGAGCATCGCGGCCGGAAACGTTGTGTCGGATCCGACGTCGCCCGGCCACCGTCCACCGACGGCGACATTCAGCAACAGGAAGAACGGCTTGTCGAACACCCACTCCTGCCCCGGGTCCACGTCGGCACGCGAGAACTCGCCCGTCACCGCGTCGTCGATGCCGAACGTGATCCGGTCCGGCGACCGCTCCACCCAGTAGTCGTGGAAATCGTCCGACATGGTTCCGCCTTCGGCTTTCACCTCCCAGGGTGTGCCGTCCGCGGACGGGCCGTGCAGCGCACTGTGATAGAACGACGCGTCGTTGATGGTCTCGATCACGTCGATCTCCCCCGACTGCGGCCAGCCCACACGGTTGACGTCCGTGCCCATCAACCAGAACGCCGGGTGCAGGCCCTGTCCGCTCGGCAGCTTGATGCGGGCCTCGGCCCGTCCGTACTGGAATGCGAAGCGGTCGAGGGTGACAAGCCGGGCGGACGTGTACCCCGATCCGTCGGGACGGGCTTCGATCACGAGGTTGCCCTCACCGTCGAGCCTGGAATTGACGGGATCGTCCGTGTACACCTGCGCCTCGTCGTTACCCCAGCCGCCTCCCCCGACCGCGTGTCCCCAGTAGCGGGGGTCGGGCGACGTTCCGGCGGGCCCGACGAAATCGTCGAACATGAGCACCGACTCACCCTTCCTCGACGCCTGCGCGACATCGCTCGACGCGTACCACCCGGTGGCGCCGATGCAGACGAGCGCGAGGAACACCGTCACCGCAGACACGGCGCGGGTCCTGCGCGGACGGTTCAGCTGCCTATGCACCGGCACCGTCTCCGACCGGGACGACAGCCGAACGCCGAACCGACTGCAGCTGCGTCACGAGGTGGACGCACACGACGAACCCGAGGATCGCCGAGTAGGCCGCAACCCGTTCGATACCGCCCACGCCGAGACCGAGGTCCCAGGAGTAGGTGAAGCAGAAGTACCCCACCAGTCCGAGCACCCCCAGTGCGAGGGCGACGTACGTTGCCGGTCCGGACATCTGAGGCCAGACGGTGAGTGCCGTCGTGAGCGTGAAGAGACTGCCGAAGATCAGGAACAGCGTGGCACCGAGCGAATGCACTTCCCACTGCGTGTTCGACGGCGCGAGACCGACCACTGTTCCGCCGATCCCGGCCACCACCAGGAAGACGACGGGGGCCGGCGGCAGCACCCGTTCGATGCGGTGCCACAGGACGGCGGCCACCACATAGGCGAGTCCGGTCACCACGAACGACGCGTCCATCAGCAGGGATGTCTTGCTGCACGGCGCGTTTCCGTCCGTGCCGCAGAACGGGACGCCGAGGTCGCTGACGAAATTGGCAGAGTAGCTGTAGTGACCGCGCCACCTGCCGGCGACGAGGAATTCGACGACGAAGAACTGCAGTACGGCAACGGTGAGGTACAGCGGAGTCCGCTTCGAGGTCTCGAGGACGTGTGAGGGCATGGTCAGAACATCCTTCGAGACAGTAGAGACAGTGGGTCGCACAGTGCGTCCGAGAGGGCGCTGCGGACGAGTTCGGGGTCGAAAACGTTGTCGTGCAGCGACGCCGACACGTCCAGGTCGGGACCGTGGCGCACCGCGGTGAAGACGATCGACGCAGGGTCGGCCGGTTCGCTCAGCGCGGTGACGAGACGCCGGCCGGGCCCGTCGGTCCAGTCGAGATCGGCCAGCAGCGCGGCCTGTCCCATGTCGGAGTACACGAGCCTCGCCCGGGGGTCCGCGGCGACGTGAGTGGCCCGCGCGTGCGCAACACCGGCACGCACCCGCCTGCGGAACGTGGCGGTGCTGAGTGCGAGCGAGGCCAGCGGCCGGCCCGACGCCGTGGCCTGCGCGATCGCCGCACTCATCTCGGCGGCATCACCCGGGTCCGACAGTGAGAACCGCACCAGGGCTGCGAAGTTGCCGTTCACCGTCGCCGCCTCCGGGAGGTACCGGCGGCAGTCGAAGAGAACGTCGACCTCGTCGTCGATCGCCAGGCCACAACTGCGCATCGCCCGCGAGACGGCCGCGAACAGCAACGACGACACCGACGCCCGGGGCATTTCCCGATCCCGCCAGCGACGCAGTTCTGCGGTGGTGCCGGGCGCTGTCGACGCGATGACCGCGGTGGGCGCGCCGTGCCACGGCACGACCACCTCGGCCGATCCGGAACCGTGCGCGGCAGCGGGCCGGGATTCGAGGAGCCTCGCGACACGCGTGGGGGACGACGCGAAGGTCCGGGCCAGGGCGCACGCGAGCGGCAGAGCGCTGTCGCGTGTCCGCGCCCATTCCGGAACCGGCGTCCCCATGCGTCCACCGGCAACGGCACGGACGAGTGACAGCGCGAGCCTGCCATCGCCGAGTCCGTGGGAAATGTCGAGCAGGAGAAAATCGCCCGCGACCGCGACGTTCAGCGGGTATGCGGACGCACCCGACCGTGCCAGCCGGGTCAGCAGCTGCGGCACCTCCTCCCGGGTACAGGGTCCGAGTTCCCGTACCTGCCCGATGAAGTCCTGCGGTCGGTGCTCCCACCGGCGTGACTCGGTGGTCGGGACGAGGCCGATCGGGGTGTGCCGCCCGCCCGCGTGCGCGAGCAGCGTCAGCGTGTCCCGGATCTCGCCAACGCTCGGCAGTCGGACGGGACCGATCGCGGTGATCATCCGGCTCCCGCTGCGCATCAGGTCGCGGGAACTTGCTCTATGCGTCGACATCGGACACCTGCCACATCGGTTTCTGGTTCATGCTCTTCTTCGCCAGCCACCGCTCCCACTTGGAACGGTTCTGGAGTCGGCGGAGCCAGGAGATGAGCGGTCCGGCGAGGATCACGGCGGTGAGCGTCTCCGCGGCGAGATACGCCCAGCCCACCCCCGCGACCCCGATCGACGCGCTGAAGACCAGGCTGCCGACGATGATGACCACCGTGGCCAGGCACTGGGTGACGACGGCGAGTGTCAGTCGGCGGTACACCCGCGCGAGACCGTCGTAGACGGCACCGATGACGGTGAGAGGCACGAACACCGCGGCGAGATGGAGCAGAGGCGTTCCTTCCGCACGGTATTCGTCGCCGATGAATCCGAGCGCCGGCGGCGCGACGAAGGCCAGCCCGAATCCGCCCACCACCGCGACCACGGCAATGGTGCGGACGAACCGGCGGGACAGGCTGACGATCTTGTCCGGATGCGCGGCGGCTTCGGCGACGAACGGGCCCACCATGAGGTTCACCATGATGTAGAGGGCGCTGACGATCGACCACGTCACTGCGAAGTACGCGTTCGCCGCGGTGCCGACCCGGGTGACGACGATCAGCGGGACGACGAGCGGGGCGATGGCCCCGAGCGCCGAAATGCCGTACGAGGAACCGAAGTACACACCGAGTTCCTTGTTGGAGGGCAGAGCGGGCACCTGCCGGTATCGAGGGTCGGACCGGATGCGCAGGCCCATCGACGTCAATACGACCACAACGGCGATCGCCGCGGTGACCCCCCAGGACGCGACGATGGCGAGCGCCGACCCCGACGCCGCGAGCACCACGACCGCGAGAAGTTTGGCCAGCGCGTGGAAGACGTTCTTCGACGCCGCCCAGCGGGCCACACCCAGCCCGGAGACGGTCTGATCCTGCAGGGCGAAGAGCGCGAGCACGACGACGAACACCGGATAGATCGCGATTTCCAGGTTGTTCTCGAACAGCGTGTCCCGCGGACCGACGACGATGAGTCCGACTGCCGACACGAAGGCCAGCGTGGCGACGGCGGCGAAACCCTTGACCAGCAACGGTCCCGCGCGGTGGCCCGCCACGGGCAGGAAGCGCTCGAACATCGAGCCCAGGCTGAGATTCGACAGCGTCGACAGCATGATCGCCGTCGAGATGAGTGCGGACGCCACGCCCACCTGATCGGCGGGGAACAATCGCGCGGCCGCACCCCAGAAGGCGAGGCCGAGTACACCGGTGACGACACTCGACAGCATCAGTGCCATCGAGTTGAGTTGCAGATTCCGCCCCGCGGAGCGCGGTGGCTGCTCGGCACGGTGCTTCGCGCGTAGGTGCGACTGCGTCGCTGTCGGGGATCCCATGATTACCCGACCAACTCCGGCCGGGAATCGTCACGGGCGTCGTCGACGCTGTCCACGGTCAATTCACCGAGCGCGGTGGCGAGGACGTCCCGCAGGACCCTGTCCCGCAGGGCGGTGCTGTACAGCGAGTGATCGCCGGACGGGTACGTCACCAGGCGTCCGTTCCACCCGGCGCGCCGGAGCCGGCGAAGGCTGCGCTCTCCCTGGTTCTCGACGAACGCGGCGTAGTCGATCGGTGAGAGGAGGACGGTGGTGTGCACGCCACGGTCGTTCAGCGGAGCGAGCATGACCTCCGGCACCTGCAGCAACCCGGCCCGGCCCAGCCACAACCAGCCGCGGTACGGCATCCACACCCGCAGGTACTGTTTCGCCGTCGCCGCGTGCCGGTGGAGTAGCGCGAGCGCGGCACCCTTCAGGGAACCCTGGCCGGCGTCCATCGTCGACTGCTTCACGAAGGCTTTACGGGTAATGGTCCAGTCCGCCATGTTGACCAGGACCACCGCCCGGACCGGACGGCGGAGGGCGGCGTAACTCGAGTTCCACGCCCCCGAACACATGCCCACGAGCACAGCCGATTCGGGCTGCGCACCGCTGACGGAGATGATGTCGACGGCGTCGTCCCGGGATTCGTCCGTGTAGATGGTGGTGGATTCTCCGTGCTGCACCGTGCCGGTGTCGCCGGTGCCGCGGCGATCGAAGCGAACGCTGACGATCCCGTGGGCCGCGAGTTCGCGGGCAGTCTCGGCCCACAGCCGGACGGGCCCGACGCGGTGCTCGCCGGCGGTGCCGTGGAAGATCACCGTCGGCGCCGCAGGGGTGTGCACCGCATCCCGCTCGGCCGCGACGGACGTGCGGATCGTGAAGAGTTCGGACGCCCCCTCGAAGCCCAGAGTCTCGGTGACCTGCCTGCCGTCGACGGTCCGATCCACGACGGCGGTGGCGCGGAGATCGAGTGTGGCACCGGTGTGGTGGTTGCCGAAGGACGCGGACATCCAGTCGGCGATCCGGTCGATGTCGCCGAACGGGAGCCGGACCACGAAGTCCGCCGGCTCGAGGAACGATTCGTAGTCCTGAACTGTGAAGTGCTCGGCGGTCCAGGCCGCGACGGCCTCACGCATCCCGACGGAGTCGACCTCGCTGTCCCGCAACGCCATCAGCACCTTCGCGCCCGGCGGCGGAGTGGCGGTTCGCAGACTCATCGCCGACAGGGCCGTAGCCGCGGCCGGTGCGAGCACCGCACCGATAAGGGTGACCCGCGGATCGTCCGCGTCCTCGGGACCGACCACCATCTGGTGGAGCGCGGTCTGCTTGCGCAGGTAGGCGCGGCCGCGCACCACCGGATCCCACAGGGTCACGGCCCGCACCGGACCGCACGTCGCGGCGACCTGCGCGGCGAGCAGGGCGCCTACCCGGAGGCCGACCAGCCCGATGTCGGTGATGCCGCAGCTGCGCACGAAGTCGACGGCCGTCCGGATGCTGTCGAGCCATCCGGCGACCGCGTCGGACTCGTCCTGGGCGCCCGGCGAGTCACCGGTGCCGCGGTAGTCGAACCGCAACACCAGAAGCCCCCGGGCCCGCAACTGCTGGGCGAGGTAGACCATTCCGCGATACGAGTCGACCTGTTCCTTGCCGATCGGCGGGCACAGGACCACGGCACCGCGGCAGCGGCCGTCGGCTGGAAGGTCGACGACGCCGAACAGCGGCGCGTCCTCCGGTCCGAACCAGGTGGCGAACCGGGTGCCGTCGCTGCGGCCGGCGAGATCAGGATGGGCTGTCATGGGTCATCCCTCTCATCGGCGCCGGATCCCGGCCCTCCACGCGGGCCTTCAGATAGGCGAACGGGCCACGCGCGATGGACCGCAGTTCGGTGGCCCCGATCCCCACGGGAAGGTCGTCGGCGAGACCGTCCGGAGGGGTGGCGACGCGGGACATCTTCCGCGACAGATGAAGAAACGTCGGCGCCTGCCGCACGGCGATGCGCGCGGCGAGCCAGGCGGTGCGGGGGTCGACGGCGATCTTGGCCAGCCACGCGCCGAGTCCGAGCCCGTAGCCGCGCGCCTGGACGGCGAGCGCCTCGTTGTCCGCCCGGTGCCGATGCCACACGACCGCCCCGGGCCGGTACGCCAGCTGCCGCCCGGAGTGCAGCACGCGGAAGAACATGTCGAGGTCTTCGCCACCGTCGGTAGGGGCTCCCGCCCCGAGCGCCTCGTCGAAACCACCCAGCGCGAACACGGCCTGCCGATCGACCGCGAAATTCGCACCGGTGCCGTAGACGCCGACCTGGAACGGGAAGAGCGGCACGTCGGCGGGCGGGTGCGCGAGGTCGAACAACCGTGGGACACAGGAACTCGCCCATCCCACCCGCTGATCGAAGTAGGCCTGTGCGGGTGTGCGGATCTCCCCGCTCGGGACGATTCCGCACACGCACGCCACCGCATTGCCGGCGCCGAAGCCGGCGACGAGTTCGGTGAGCCAGTGCGGGTCGACGACGACGTCGTCGTCGGTGAACGCGACGATCTCCGTGTTCGCCGCGCGGACGCCCGCATTGCGCGCCCGGGACAGGCCCGGGCGGGGCTCGGTCACGACGCGTACACGGGGGTCACCGAGTTCGGCGACGTACCGCTGCGTGGCGTCCGTGCGGGATGCGTTGTCGACCACGATCACCTGGTAATCGGGATGATCGAGCGACAGGATCGATTCGAGGGCGACCTTCAGGCTGTCGACCCGGTCCCGGGTACACACCACCACGGTGACGGACGGGCCGGATGCGGCGGTGGCGGCGGCGCTTTCGGCCGCCGCTCCCGGCAGGAGCCCGTCCAGTGCGCGCCGCAGTGCGCCGGCCTCGAGTCGGCCGTCCTCGATGTCCACTTCGACGAATCCCAGCAGGGTGCGGTCTTCCCGCACGAGCAGCCGGGCACGCTGATACCCCTCGGCACGCTCCAGCCGGTATTCGGTGTCGTCTCGCACGGGACCGCGCAGTTCGCCGACCCAGACGGCCCCGTCCCACGTCGGCGCGTGATCGCTGACGAGAGCAGGCACCAGGTCGATCCGGCGATCGAGTGTTCCGGTCATGCCGTCACCCGCTTCGATCGCAGACCGACGAGACCGCGGACGTAGCCGGCCGTGGTCGCCGTGAGCCCCGCGACCACGGCACCGGCCCGGGCCAGCCCGCCGTGCCGCGGGGATGCGATCCCCGTGACGACAGCTCGCGGGAGAACGCGTGCGGTGTACGCCCGCTCGCTGCTGAGCGCGTCGCCGGCCCCGACGAGATCGGAGACCAGCGCTTTCGACACGCCCTCGTGGAAGCACCGCGAGAGGAAGTATCGGAACGTGGCGCGGTCGTCGCTGACGCGGTGCTCCACCCTCATCGCGGGGTCGAACAGCAGTTGCGCAGAGGGCTGGTGGGCGCGGATCCGGATGCAGAGTTCGGTCTCCTCGCACCCGACCGGTGTCTTGCCGACCCGGCCGATCCCGTCGCTGAATCCGTGGACGGCGTCGAACACCGTGCGCCGCAGAGACATGTTGCAGCCGATGAAGTTCCGCACCGGCTCGATACGTGTCGGTTGGCCGACGTAGCTGCAGCCGACCACCCAGTCGAACTCGGCGGGCATCCACACGGGGCGGTCCGCGGGCCACACGGGACTGGCGAATCCCCCCACGCCGAGCACGTCGGGGTCGGAATAGTGGGCGGCGGACACGCGGTACCAGTCGGGTTCGGCGCGCGCATCGTCGTCGAGGAACGCGATCATGTCGCCACGCGCCGCGCGCACACCCGTGTTGCGGGCTCCGGAGAGCCCCTTCGATCCGGAGTTACGCAGCACGGTCACCCGGGTCGGCCCGGCGAAGTGCCGTTCGGCACGCGAGAACAGCTCCTCGGAGTGGTCGATCACCACCAGCACCTCGAGCACGGGCACGTTCTGGGTGAGCACCGAGTCGACTGCGGCGCACAGGTCGGTCCACCGTTCGGTGGTGTAGGCGCAGATCACGACGGAGCAGGACACGAGGGTGGACACCGTCATGGTTGCTCAGCCTCGCGCGACGGGAGTCGGGGACACGTCCGGTGCGGAGGTGCGCTGTTCGCTCCTGATGGTGCGCAGCACCCGGAGCCCGTCACGTACCGCGTTGAGATTGCTCTCGCCATGGATGCGGTCCTGTTCGAAACTCGGCACCTCGGTGATCTTCAGGCCCGCGTTGGCGACCCGCACGTTGATGAGTGTCTCGATCTCGAAGCCGTCGCCCCACTGCGCCTCGGTCGCGTCGACGGACGGCAATGCCATCACCGGGACGTGGCGGCGCCAGAATGCGTTGTAGCCGTAGCACAAATCGCTGAACGACGCCCCGAACTTGAGGTTGACGATGGCGTTCAACGCCTTGTTTCCGAGCTTCCTGCTGAACGTGATGTCCGAGCTTCCGCCGCCGGCGGCGAAGCGCGTGCCCTTCGCGAAGTCCGCGCCTGCCACGAGTGCCCCGACGAACAGCGGGATCTCGGCCGGGTCCGTGGATCCGTCGGCGTCGATCATCACGATGATGTCCGACGTGGAAGCGAGGAACCCGCACGCCAAGGCATTGCCCTTGCCTTTTCGGCTTTGCGTCACGACCGTGGCGTCGGGCCAGAGACTCTTGGCCACCTCGACCGTGTCGTCGACGGAATGTCCGTCGACGAAAACGATCTCGTCGATGTCGGTCGGCATTCGCGCGGCAACGTGCGGGAGGTTCTTGGCTTCGTTCATGGCAGGCACGACGACCGTGACCGTCGGCCGCTGCGACCCGTCCCCGTCGTTGCGACCGTTGTCTTCGCCTTTGCGTTGGTCGACGCCCACGACGTCGGTACCGTCGGAGGGTTCCAGGCGATCAGGCGTGTAGAGGCTCATTTGTCCGTCTTTCCTCGTCGGGCGAATGGCCCGGCAGCATCACAGTCGTCCCATGCGAGCACTGACCACCCCGTGTCTGGAGTGATGTCCTCACCACGTGCAGCGTGCAAAGGAAGCAGAGACCGTTCGAACCCCCGCAGTTCAGAAAACATCAATGTTTTCGACTATCGGTCTTCTTTGCAGGGGTAAACCTATCTCAAGTTTGTTTCTTGCGCACCAGTTAACGCGAAGTGATTTAAAACTCAGTTACATTTTGGCAAACCGAAGCGATCGCGCGGACCAGACGTTCTCACGACGGCCAGTGACCCACCCAGTCCGCTGCTCCGAGCGAGGACTTGCCCTGCGCACGCGCCGCATTCTCGGCTGCCCGGATCCGGGTGATGAACGCGTGCGCCGCCGCCCGGAGTCTCGTCTCGGCTTCCGCCTCAGCTACCAGCCCGGACTCGATCTCCACGGGCACGAGCTCCGGCGGCAGGCCGGCCTTGCTCGCGCGGGCGATCACCTTCGCCGCGAGGGACGCCGCGGGCTGACTCATCGCGACGCCGTCGAGGCAGGAACTCCGCGCCTTCTCCGCCGCCTTCCGGATCTCCCATGCCCGTTCCTGCTCCGCGATGTCGATCGGTCCCACGACGTCCTCCCCGAGGTGGGGACTGCGGTGCACGAGTTTGGCCACCAGGGTCGCGGCCACGTCGTCGACGTCGAAATTGCCCGACGCCGAGGCGATGCGTGAGTGGAAAAGGACCTGCAGCAGCAGGTCTCCGAGCTCTTCACGCAGATCGCCGGGTTCGGACGACTCGATCGCGTCGAGAACCTCGTACGTCTCCTCGACGAGGTAGTGCGACAGGGTGCGGTGCGTCTGCGTCACTTCCCAGCCGCCGTAACTCCACAATCGGTCCATCACCTCGGCGGCCTCGACGAGATTGTCGCCCGGGACCTTCGGTGCCGCGATGACGCGTGACCCCGACGCGACCCACTCGCGCACCGTGGGGTGGTCGGGGTCGGTACTGACCAGGACGGCGGCCCCGGGTGCTTCGGTCAGCAGGGTCCGCACGCCGTCGGGTACCTCGTCGGTGAACTCCACCCCGTCACCGACCACCCCGACGGCCTCCATCGGGATCGTCGTGGGCCGCAACGGGTCGAGCAGGACCACCGTCATCGGGTCAGGCCTCCATCACCACGGACCCGGCGGCCTTGCCGTCCAGCGCGACCACGAAGTCGGCGATGTACTGCAGCAACTCCACGTCACGCACCCGCTCCGCGCCGATTCCGCCCGACCCCGCCCGGGGCAGCGGCAGCTGCACCATTCCGGTGGTGGCACGGTACTGCGCGCTCGGGTAGATCCGCTTGAGGCGCAACTGCTTCGAGTCGGGCAGGGCCATCGGCGCGATCTTCAGCTGCGTCCCGACCACGGCAATCTCTTCGAGTCCGTACTCGCGGGCCAGCAGGCGCAGCTTGGCCACCGAGACCAGTCGGCGGACCTCCTCGGGCAGCGGTCCGTACCGGTCGACGAGTTCGTCGACCACGGCCGTGATGCCGTCGAGTTCGGTGGCCGCCGCGAGCTTGCGGTACCCCTCGAGCCGGAGGCGGTCGCTGGTGACGTAGTCGGGAGGGATGTGCGCGTCGACGGGCAGGTCGATACGGACCTCCTTCGGGGCGTCCTCCGTCGTGATCGGCCTGCCGTCGGCTGCCGCCCGGAACGCCTCGACGGCCTCCCCCACCAGCCGCACGTACAGGTCGAACCCGACACCCGCGACGTGACCGGACTGCTCGGCGCCCAGCACGTTTCCCGCGCCGCGGATCTCGAGGTCCTTCATCGCGACCGCCATGCCGGCACCGAGGTCGGAGTTCTGCGAGATGGTCGCGAGGCGGTCGTAGGCCGTCTCGGTGAGCGGCTTCTCCGGCGGGTACAGGAAGTACGCGTAGCCGCGTTCCCGGCTCCGCCCGACGCGCCCGCGCAACTGGTGCAGCTGCGACAGGCCGAGGGAATCGGCGCGTTCGACGATGAGCGTGTTGGCGTTGGAGATGTCGAGACCCGTCTCGATGATGGTGGTGCACACCAGCACGTCGTAGTCGCGTTCCCAGAAGCCCTGCACGGTCCGCTCCAGGGTGTCCTCGTTCATCTGCCCGTGCGCCACCACGACCCGCGCCTCGGGGACGAGTTCGCGGATCCGCTGGGCCGACTTGTCGATCGAGCTGACCCGGTTGTGGACGTAGAACACCTGCCCGTCGCGGAGCAGTTCCCGTCTGATGGCCGCCGCCACCTGCTTGTCGGCATACGCGCCGACATAGGTGAGGATGGGGTGCCGCTCCTCCGGCGGCGTGAGGATCGTGGACATCTCGCGGATGCCGGCCATGCTCATCTCCAGCGTTCGCGGGATCGGCGTGGCCGACATCGTGAGAACGTCCACATGGGTGCGCAGGGCCTTGATGTGCTCCTTGTGTTCCACACCGAAGCGCTGTTCCTCGTCGACGATGACCAGGCCCAGGTCCTTCCACCGGATCCCGGTCTGCAGCAGCCGGTGCGTGCCGACCACGACGTCGATCTCGCCGTCGGCCATACCGGCGATGATCTCCTTGGAGTCCCCCGCATCCGTGAAGCGGGAAAGCCCGCGCACCGTCACCGGGAACGCTGCCATGCGCTCGGTGAACGTCTGCAGATGCTGCTGAGCGAGCAGCGTCGTCGGCACCAGGACGGCCACCTGCTTGCCGTCCTGCACGGCCTTGAACGCCGCCCGCACCGCGATCTCGGTCTTGCCGTAGCCGACGTCGCCGATGACGACGCGGTCCATCGGGACCGCCTTCTCCATGTCGGCCTTGACCTCGCTGATGACCGTCAGCTGGTCGTGGGTCTCGGTGAACGCGAAGGCGTCCTCCATCTCCTTCTGCCACGGGGTGTCCGGGCCGAACGCGTGTCCGGGTGCGGCCTGCCGCGCCGCGTACAGCTGGACGAGCTCACCGGCGATCTCACGAACCGCCTTGCGCGCCTTGCGTTTGGTGTTGGCCCAGTCGGAACCGCCGAGCTTGCTGAGCGCGGGCAGCTCGCCACCGACGTACCGCGACAGCTGGTCGAGCGACTCCATCGGAACGAACAGACGGTCGCCCGGGTGTCCGCGCTTGCTGGCGGCGTACTCGATCACCAGGTACTCGCGGCGGGCGCCGCCGATGGTGCGTTCGACCATCTCGACGAATCGTCCGATGCCGTGCTGGTCGTGCACCACCATGTCCCCCGCGGTCAGGGCCAGCGGGTCCACCTGGTTGCGGCGCTTCGCCGGCAGCCTCTTGCCGTCGCCGACCGCGGCCACCCGGTTGCCGGTGAGATCGGCCTCCGTGACGATGACGAGTCCGGCAGTGGCGTCGTCGCCGGGGAAGACCAGGCCGTCGTGGAGCGAACCGCGCAGCACCCCGACCTGGCCCCGCGGGGGCTCGGTACCGGGCGCGAGTTCCGCCGCCGGCACCTCGGCCTCGCGCAGACGCTCGAGCACGCGATGCGCGGTGCCGGCGCCCGCGACCACGATGACGGCGCGCCCGCCGGTGGTGACGTGGGCGCGCAGGCTCACGAACAGTTCCGACAGCAGGTCGTCGGAACCGCGGACCTGCGGCGCCGGCGTGACCGCCAGCTCCAGTTCCTCGCCGTTGCCCGACGCGAGCGGGCTCAGCGTCCACCACGGCAGGCCCGTGGCCTCCGCGGATTCGCGGACCTGGCTGAGCGAGCGGTAGGCGGAGGCGCCGAGGTCGATGCCATCGCCCTTCAGCACCGACGTGTCGAGCGGGGCGGCGCCGCCGATCGAAGCCGCCGTCCACGATGCCTCGAGGAA
The DNA here is from genome assembly GCF_058628105.1 of Rhodococcus sp. G6(2025). Lineage (NCBI taxonomy): Bacteria > Bacillati > Actinomycetota > Actinomycetes > Mycobacteriales > Nocardiaceae > Rhodococcus > Rhodococcus sp. G6(2025). Next base: position 2,328,568 of record NZ_CP179750.1, on the reverse strand, counting down.
CTCCTGACCGGTGCGCACCAGGTCGGTGGCGCGCGTCCGGATCTTCTCCGGATCGCACAGCAGCACGTGTGCGCTCTCGGGCAGCACGTCGGTGAGCAGCTGCAGTTGCCCCGGCCGCAGCACGGGCAGCAGCGCCTCCATGCCCTCCACCGGGATACCGGCCGACATCTTGTCGAGCATCTCGACGAGCGCGGCGTCGGCCTGGTTGTCGACCGCGAGTTGCGCGGCCCGGTCGCGGACGTCCTCGGTGAGGAGCAGTTCGCGGCACGGCGGGGCGATCACGGCGTCGATGTCGAGTTCGGGCAGCGACCTCTGGTCCGCGACGGAGAACGCGCGCAGTTCGGTGACCTCGTCGCCCCAGAACTCGACGCGCACGGGATGATCCGCGGTGGGCGAGAACAGGTCCAGGATGCCGCCGCGGACGGCGAACTCGCCGCGCTTGCCCACCATGTCGACGCGCGTGTACGCCATTTCGACGAGCCGCTGGATCAGCCCGTCGAAGTCGTGCTCGACGCCCACGCGCAGTGTGACGGGTTCGATCTCACCGAGCCCCGGCGCCATGGGCTGCACCAGCGAACGGACGGTGGTGACGACGACCTGGAGCGGCGCCCCGTACGAGCGGTCGTCCGGCCGCGCGAGTCTGCGGAGCACCTCCACGCGCCGACCGACCGTGTCGGCGCTCGGCGACAGCCGTTCGTGCGGCAGCGTCTCCCACGACGGGAACTGGGCGACGGCGTCGCCGATCATCTCCTGCAGTTCGGCGGTGAGGTCGTCGGCCTCGCGGCCGGTCGCGGTGACCAGCAGCAGATGGGTGCGCTCGGCGAGGGCCGCGGCCACGAACGGCCGGGCGGGTGCGGGCGCGACGATGTCGAGGTGATGGCGTCCGAGAGCCTCGGTCACCTGCGCGATGACGGCGTCGCCCAGCGCGATCTTCGCCAGACCGGCGAGCGGGGTGTCGGACGAGGGCTCGGCAGCGATGAGCGGGGAAGACAACGACGCACTCCTGAGCAGTGATGACGAACTGCCGGCGAACAGCTCGGGCCGGGACGAGCGGCCAGTTGCGGACTGAGCCAGCCTAGTCGATATCGCACAAGGACGGACCGGGGTCCGTATCAGGTGGAGGCCTGCACGACCGGTGCGACGGTCATCGAGTTCAGCGCCCGCACGTGCCCGGTCACCGCGTCCGCTGTCCCGGTCCTGCGCACCGGCACGATCCGTGCTCCGCCGGGCGGCAGGTGGAACCAGGAGTCCTCCGGTTCGAAGCCGCGGAGTTCGAGGTGCACGTACTGCGCAGCGCCGTCGGTGCCGACGTCGACGACCCAGTTCCCGGACGCCGTCTGCCGCGCCACCGCAGTCAGACCGACGGTGCGTTCGAGGGCGCGCGCCGGTCCGCCGACGAGGTGAACGGACTCGGCGACGACACCGTCCTCACTCGACAGGGTGACGGTCACGCTCTCGTATCCGCGGGGGCCGAAGCGGTGGACGTGGGTCGCGTCGGTGAAGCGCCCGAGCACCGTGTCGAGCGACCACCGGCGGGCCGCGTGCGCGGCGACGGTCACCGGTTCGGTGACGTCGAACGCCCGGGCACCGGTGCGGGTGTGCACCTGCACCCGCAACTCCCCCGCGACCTCGTGGTCGGAGTCGTTGACCGCGTCGATCCGCAGTCCGTCCAATCCGTCCTCGGCGAGGAGGACCGCGACCGGCAGCGACATCCGCCGCATCACGAACCACGGAGCCTTCGGCCTGCCGTCGGAGTCGAGCAGCCCCCACCCGGCGCCGGGTTCGAGGTCGCGGAGCGCAAGCACCAGCGCGCCGTCGCATCCCGAATCGGGCCGCCGCCAGTATCCGAGAGTCGCCGCGAACGCCTCGCAGACGGCGGCCCGGCCGAGGGCGAGGTACCGCTCGGGGTCGCTCCACCGGACCGTCGACGGCTCCTCGCCGAACAGCGTCCGCACGTAGTGATCGCGGACGTCCTCGAAGTCCCAGGGCGCCCCGGTGTCCCGCGGCACCGCCACCTTCCACCGTGGGTGGTGGCCCGCGACCGCGAGGCTGCCGAACTCGGCCTCGATCGCCGCGTCCGACGGGGGGATCGAGAACGCGAGGCATTCGGCGGCGAACCGCACCCGGGCCCGGCGGACGTCGGACAGCGGAAGCCGATAGCCCCCGACCCCGAAGTAGTGCGCGATACCCGTCCCCACGTGGGTCGCGAGCGCGTCGCAGCCCGGCGGCGAGGTCGGTGACGACGACACCCGCACCACCCCCGGCGCCGTCCGACCGACCACCGCCGGAATCACGTCGTGCACCGCCGTCATGTGCGGCGAAGCGAGTCCGAGCATCGCCGGTTGCTGTTCGGTCTCGCTGCCTCCGCTGAACACGGTGAGCGCGGGGTTCCCGGACAGCGGTCGCAGCACCGCCTCGACCTCCGCGGTCAGCAGGTCCAGGAACCGCTGATCGTCGGGCGGGTCGAACGTCGACAGCATGGCGTCCTGCCACACCATGACACCCAGTTCAGCACAGTCGTCCCAGAACGCGGCGTCCTCGTACACCGCCGTGCCCGGCACGCGGACCATGTTGAGGCCGGCCTCGACCACCCGCTCGAGGGTGGCTCGCGTCTGATCCCGGCCGCCCAGCCCCACCGGATCCACGGGTGTCCAGACGGCGCCGCGGCAGTACACGTCGACGCCGTTGACCGACAGCCGGAATCCGCCGTCGCTTTGCGCCGCGCGCACGGTGCGGAATCCGACCGCACCCAGGTCGACGACGTGCTCCCCCAGGACGATGCTCAGCGGATACGTCGCGGGGGTGCCGTGGGTGTGGGGCCACCACAACCGGACGTCGGGGACGCGCAGGTGGGCGCGGACCTGCTGCGCGCCCGGCCCGGAGCCCACGATCGTCGCGTCCACGGTGAGGTCGCCGAGCCGCACGAAGGGGGCCGGTCCGGCCGAACGATGCACGCGCACGACCAGGTCCAGCACGCCCGTGCCGTCCTCCACGGCGGTGACCACGTGAGCGTCCGACAGGACGGGCGCGGTGCGGTCGTGCAGTCGCACCGCCCGCCACGGGCCCACCGGGGCCGGCACACCACCGAAGACCGGGGCGCGGCCGAGCAAGCTCGTGCGAACCCAGCGCAGGCCCTGCGCGCTGACCAGCGACGACCGCCAGCGTCCGCGCGGCCGCCGGCGGCGCAGCGCGGCATCGAGCGACGGAAAACGGATCGCCAGCGTGACCGCGCCGGGGCGGGAGGCGAGTTCGACCGAGGCCGGCACGAACATCGACTCCGAAGACAGAAGGAGGTCGTCGCCCGCCCACACCTGCGCGTACGAGGCGAGGCCGTCGAACTCGAGCCGCCACGGCCCCGGGCCGCCGCCCGACACGTCGGTGACGAACCACCAGTCGACCGCATCGGTCTTCGTCGCCCGCGCCGCCGCAGCTCCGTCGGTCGCCCGGATCGCGCCTGCCGCGGTACCCGGCACCTGCGCGGGATACCACGGGCCCGGCACCCCCTTCAGACCCGACGGATCGGTGACCGAGCCCGGTTCCGTTGCCACGCAACGCCACCGCGCGCCGGCGAGAAGATCCACTACGCGCGTCCGACCACTCGCGCCACACCGCCCACCGACCGTTCCCACGCCTCGGCCATGCCGTCGAGTTGCGCCGACGGGTCGACACTGCGTCCACGAGCGGCCCGCGCCATCTGGAACTGCACACTCTTCGCGCCCTGCGCCACCGCCCGGAAGCCTGGCGCGAACGCCGCCGCCCCGGCGAACCCGTTGCGCTCGAGGTACTCGCAGACGTCGGCGGCCAGTTCCGCGGTGGCACCGCACTGCCGCAACACCCCGAACGTCCACAGGTGAAAGGTGTCGATGCCGGCCTCGCGGATCCAGGGCACGTCGGCGACCACCCGTTCGCCGAGATCGCGCACCGGATTTCCGTCCGGCCGGGTGGCGAGATGATGGCGCAACACCGCCTCGAAGCGCGCCGGACGGTACCCCGGGTCCCCGTCGAACCGGACCTGCTCCACGTAGGGGGTGAAGGTCGCCGACCCGGTGACGTCGAGCCCGAACAACCCGCGAAAGTCGTCACCGGCCAACCGGTGATACCCGCTGTTGTGGAAATACTCGAGCACACCGGCCTCCCGGTCGATGTAGTTCGCGACGATCGTCGTCTTGGTGTGACTCTCGCGGTACCCGGTGCCCACCGTGTCCGGGAGCCAGTGCGCATCCACCTCGACGATCGACAGCATTCCCGCAGCGAGATTGTCCTGGACGTGGTCGAGGACCCGGCGCCAGACGTTCATCTCCCCCACGTCGATCCCGTACAGCGCGAACAGATCCTCCGGCTTGAACTTCAGGAACGTCCACTGCGACCCGTCGAACCGGGCGCCGAACGCGCACGCGGCGGCGGGCACCGGATCGAGCCCGAGCGAGTGGAGCACCTCCACCCACAGGTCGAGGTAGCAGTTGGTCTCGGTCCACGTCCGCTCGTCGGAGTGGATGGTGTGCGGTTCGTATCCGTCCGGCGAGATGTCGATCAGCCGGGATGTCACAGCGACATCCGGGATTTCACCGCACTCGGCCAGCGCGACGGATCCATGCCGTGGGTCCGCAGCATCGCGAGCGCGATGCGTTCCATCCCGAATCCCACGCACGCGCTGTGGGCGATGCCGCCGTCCGCGGTGGCGATGTCGAACGTGACACCGAAGTGGTCCTGATGGCAGTTGCACGAGACGACGGCGGTGCCCTCGTCGAGATCGCCGTACAGGCGCACCGTGAGCTCGGTCTTGAGGTTCTCCTCACGCTGGTTGGCGGCGAGCATGCGTCCGACCCTGCCGAAGAACGGGTCGTTGGCGATCACCGGCGTAGCGTCCAGCCACAGGTCCGACAGCACCTCGAGCCCACGCTCGATCCACGAATCACGGTGGGTCGCGGCCTGGTCCGCCGTACCGATCTGCACGAACTCGTGCATCCGGAACGCCTGCATGCGGGCGGGATCGAACGCCGGCTCGTGCCGGAAGCAGTAGCCGTACACGTCGAGCAGCGCACCGCCGTCCGGCAACACACCCGTGAACATCGGGTACGCGGGGTGGCACGCCGCCGACACCAGCATCGTGTCGGTCGGTTCGAGCCACTTGTCCCAGCTCTCGCCGTCGGCTCGCGCCGCCAGCAGTTGGGCGTGCTCGGCGTTGGTGCCGGTGAACGTGTTGATCGCCCCGGTCAGGTCGGGGAACGACGCGATGTAGTCGGTGCGCTCGAAACTGGTGCGCGGGAACACCGGAGGAAACCGGAATCGGGCCGCGGACGCGCCCGGCCCTGCTGCGCGCACGACCGCGTCGATGCCGTCGACGATGTCCTCGAACAACCCCGACCGTCCGTAGAGGCCGGCGACGGACGTGTCCACCAGGAGTCCGGCGTCCAGCAGTTCCGCCCGGAAGGCACGCCGGGCCCGCTCGAGTTCGCTCGTCACTTCCCGTTCCACTGCTGTATCCGTACTCATATCGTCCCCCGGTATGCCGTGGCCATCTGCGCCGAGTTGGCCATGATTCGATCGTTGTTGATCATGACGGCCGCTCCGTGCGCATCGCGCAGGTGCCGGCCGAGCGAGTACTCCGTGTCTTCCCGGTAACCGGCGATCCCGCAGATCAGCAGGGCCCTGCCGACGAGGTCGACGGCCAGGGTCGACGCCGTCACCTTCAGGTTGTTCATCGCCAGCGAATAGCCCACTCCACCCGCGACTTCGGCCTCCGGCGAACCGGCGGGCGCCGCATCGGCGTCGTCGAACCGGCGGGCCGCCGCGAACACGACATCCGAGAACTGCTGGTGCACAGCGGCCGCCTCGGCGAGACGCGACGCCGCGGGTGAGTCCACGCCCGGCTGCTTACGCGCTGCCGCTCGCACGTACCGCCGCGCCTTCTCCACCGCCGCGTCGGCGATGCCGAGCCACACGGCCGACCACACCGAGTGCGACACCGGGAGCATCGTCGCCGCCGAGATCTCCGCGTAGGAGTCGGCGACGACGAGATCGGGGGTGGTGGTGGCACGCAGCACGAAACCGGGACTGCAGGTTCCGCGCAGTCCCAGCGTGTTCCAGTCACCGGTGCGCTCGAGCGTCACGTCGGCACGCCGGCAGACGACGAGCACCTGGTCGCTCGGCGGGCTGTCGGGGGTGCGCCGCGCGGTCGCGAGGATCGCATCGGCGTACTCGCCGTAGGAGATCACGGGGGCATTCTTGACCAGCGACACCACCCCGCCGGACTGCTCCACCGCGCACGTGCTGCGCCGGACGTCGCCCCCGATGCCCAGTTCCGTCGTCGCCGATGCCAGCAGGAACTGCCCGGCGACCACGTCACGCAGGAAGGCGGTGACACCGTCGCCACCCGGATGTCGTACGAGCGAGAGGATCTGGGTCTGGTGCATCGCGAACACCATCGCCGTCGCGGCGCAATGGCGCCCGAGAGTCCTGGCGATCGTGCACAGTTCGCGAAGCGTCGCGCCTTCGCCACCCAGTTCCGGGGGAACGGCACACGAGAGCAACCGCTGGTCCCGGAGTGCGTCGATCGCTTCCTGCGGGAAACGCGCGTCCCGATCGACGTCGACGGCCCAGCTCGCGGCCACCTCGGCCACGACCCTCTCGGCCCGCGCCGCCGGTCCCCACGACTGCGCGGACTCGATCCCGGCGTCGCTCACCTGGGCGATGCTCATGCCACTCCGAGTTCGACGAGTGCGCCCCGAATGGAATCCACACTCGCGAACGTGCTCTTGCGCAGCAGCTCGTCCGGGAACTCGATGTCGAACGAATCCTCCAGCGCCAGCATGACGTTGACGCTCGCGTGCGACGTCAAACCCAGTTCGTAGAGATCGGCTCCGACGGCGATGCTCGCGGCATCGACGGACAGCCGGGCGTGGTCGCCGAGAACCTTGCGGATGGTCTGCTCGCTCATGGGTGGCGTTCTCCTTGGTGATGGGGTGGGGTGCCGAGCCGGGACGCGGTGACCATCGCGATCGCGACGTCGGCCTCGTGCGAGATCGAGACGTCGAATCCGCCGAGCCCCTGCCGCTCGGCGAGGGCCGATGCGTTGCCGGACAGGCGCACTCCGCATCCGCCCCAGCTCTCGCGCCGGATCTCGATGGACTGCCACGGCAAGGCGACGTCCCCGGGTCGCAACACCTTGACCACGGCCTCCTTGGCCGCGAACCGGGCAGCCAGCCGTTGGGCCCGCGCAGGACCCTCGCAGGTTTCCAGTTCGTGGGGTGTGAAGATTCTCGTCAGGTAGCGGTCGCCGAACCGCTCGACGCTGCTTCTCACGTGCCCCACCGTCATCACGTCGCACCCGATACGGGACTCGGGGATCGACAAGACAGAACCACCAGACATCGATCCCCCTGCTCCAGTCTTCGACAGTCCCACGTTCTGCACCGGAAGCCGCGCTCAGCGACTCTCCAGCAAACCCTTCGGAAAGTTACCGCACACCGGCAATTCAAGACAAGAGGTACTGCGGTGTGGGCATAAACATACCCTGAGTCTGTAACGGTGTCCTGGCAACGCGATCAAGCAGCAAATCCGACGCACGCGATTCGTCTGGAACTCACCGACACGCCGGGCTCGTAGTCGAGCTACAACCCGACCTCGATGGCTCCGGCCGCCAGCAACGTGCCGATCTTCTCCGCCGAGACCGGCCGGCTGAACAGGAAGCCCTGCGCCCGATGGCATCCCATGTCGAGAAGTTGCCGGGCCGACTCGACGTTCTCGACGCCCTCCGCGACCAACTCCAGGCCGAACGATTCGGCGAGCCCGATGATGGACTTCACGATCGCCCGATCCTCGGGGTTGGTGTCCAGGTTCATCACGAAGCCTTTGTCGATCTTCAGCGTCCCCACCGGCAGCGCCTTGAGGTGGCTGAGGGAGCTGAACCCGGTGCCGAAGTCGTCGATCGCGACCTCCACGTCCATCGCGTGCAAACCTTCGAGCGCTTCACGCGTCCAGGTCAGATCACTGAGCACTGCGTTCTCGGTGATCTCCAGGCACAGCGCGCCCTTCCGAAGGTCGAATTCCGTCAACGCACTGGCAACGACGTCGAGGAAGTCCAGACCGGCCAACTGTCCCGGCGAGACGTTGACGCGCAGATCCAGATCCAGCTCGGGTACCTGCGACCGCCAGTCGGCCCACTGCCGGCAGGCCTTCCGGATCACCCAGCGCCCGAGCTCTCCGGCCACATTCGTCGCCTCGGCGACGTCGATGAACGACGCCGGCTGCAGCAACCCGAGCAGCGGGTGATTCCACCGCACCAGGGCCTCCACGCCGATGATCCGACCGGTCCGCAGGTCGACCTCGGGCTGGTACTCGAGGAACAGCGACTCGTCCGCGATGGCCGCACGCAGACTGAGCTCGATCACGTTGCGTTTCTCGCTCTCCTCCTGCATCTCGTCGGTGAACACGCTGATCGCATTACCGCCCTTGGTCTTCGCGACCATGACGGCCTGGTCGGCCTGGCTGAGGAGCGAACTGGTGGTGGCCTTGCCCGGAATTCCGGCCGCGACGCCGATACTGACACTGCGGCTGACCACCTCGCGGCCGAGACGCACCCGTTCGGTGACGACGTCGCGGATGTGCTGCGCCCGCACCTCCGCCTCCTCCAGGCCCACCGACCCGCCGAGCACGAGCACGAATTCGTCGCCGCCCAGCCGGGAGACGAGGTCGTCGGTCTCGCTGGTCGATCTGAGCCGGTCCGCGATCGTCGAGATGAACCCGTCACCGGCTCCGTGACCGAAGAAGTCGTTGAGAGGCTTCAACCGGTCCAGGTCGAGGAACAGGATCGCGACCGACCCGGCTTCGGATTCGGCGAGGCGAGTGTCCAAGTGGTGGTAGAGCGCGCGCCGGTTGCTGAGACCGGTGAGGGAATCGTGGTCGGCCGAGTAGCGCAACTGCTCCTCGACGACGATGCGCGCCTGGACCTGGGCGAGCAGGGCGGCGATCGCCTTGAGGACGTCGACCTCCGGGGGCGTCCAGTCGCGGTCGCCGAACTTGATGAATCCGAGCGTGCCCGTCGTCGTGTCACCGGACAGCAGTGGAACGGCTGCGAGCGACACCTGCGGCACCCCGGACGCCTCGCGGACCCGCTCGTTGTAATCCGGACCGGACACCTCCGGACGGAAGATGGCCACTTCCTTCTGGTGCTCGATCTGGGCGAACGTCGAGTCGGCGTCCTTGAAGTAGACGACGCCGAGCGGGTCGGGGTCGGGGATGAATGGTCGGAGCGGGTATTCGGCGACCAGGACCGTCGCCGCGATCTCGTGGTCGGTGAACCGGAGGAAGCTGGTGTCGACCTCGAAGTGCTCCACGAGATCCTGCAGCACGCGGGTGGCCACGGGCTTGAACGAGACCGCATCGACAGGCGTGAGCCGGGACGCCACGGTTGTCACCAGGGTCTCGAGCTTTTCGGTTTGCTTCTCGGTGTTCACGGGCCCTCCTGTCGTTACGATATCCGCCTGCGAAGCCGGTCGGCGAGGCGCTCGCTCCGAACCGACGGGCCAGGCGCGTGGCTGAGCCGTAACACCATGGCGAGCGCTTCACCTGCCTTCGCGCCGACGACGTCGAACAGTTCCTCCCGCAGCCTCTCCAATGGTGCCGCATACCGTGGTGAGAGTTGTTCGAGTTCCGCACTTTCCACACCGTAGAGAAACACCGGCGAAATCGGTTGAACGGCGAGCCCGAGAGCCTGGGCGTGGATCCACACGCTCTCGGTCGCCTCACCGCCGCGCACGTAGTCCCGAGGGGTGCTGCCCGGAATGGCGACGACCGCGACAGCCGAGCTCGACGCCACACGGTCCGCGGTCGACTTGCCCAGCGCGCGTCCCGCGTCCAGTTCGCCGAGTCGTTCCATGACGTCGGGTCTTCGCAGCAGCGCGAGGGTCGACAGTTCCGCCGAATCAAGTTCCAGTGCGCGAACGTCGATGCCGGTCTCGACCGAATCCAGCGGCGGCCACCGCAACTCGCCGATCATTTCGCGGTGCAGGGTCGGTGTGAGGAATCGGATGCGGTCCGACTCCGCGAGAATCGCTCCGATCGTCGCGATGTCGTCCCGGTCGGTCACCAGGCAGAGGCGTGCGCCCTCGAGCGAGGCCGCCTCCGCGAGAAGTCCCGCCTGCGTGTCGTCCAAGGGCCGGGGCACGCCCGGCCTGCGATTGGTGGTCCGGTCGAGCATGTGCTCGTAGCGGTCGGTGAGTTCGCGGGCGTTCCCGCTGCCGAACGTCATCGTGGCGACGGGAAGTCCTTCGTCGCCGTCGTGGACCGTCACGGCGCCGAGCAGTCCGGCGGCCGACGCGGCGATCCGGGCGTTGTGCAGCGCGGCGCCGACGGCGACACAACTGCCGCGGTACCCGACGTCCATCGCTGTCGTGTGCTCCGGGGCCACGGAGATGGTCAGCCCCGCGTCATCCGCCGCTATCGTCCACGGCTGGACGTTGCCGCCGGACGGCGCGCGGGCTGCGGCATGCACGACGGCGTCGACGGCGTCGTGCGAGACCGGTGCGGGCACCGCACGATCCGCGGGCTCCTCCGGCAGATCGTGCGGTCTCGGCGGATCGGTGAGGGCATCGAGATGCTGGTCCAGATCCATGCGGCACCGACCTGGTGCGAGCGGCTGTCCGAGCCCGATGCGCCGCACCGCCGCCGCGACCTGCGCACCGCCGAGCAGCACCTCGCCCCCGAGCTGAGGCCAGGTGGAGATGGTTTCGTCCACTTCCACCAACGACGCGGCCATCGTCGCCGACAGCTCACCGGCGTCGAGAATCCGAAGGACGAGCGGAATCTTGTCCCGCGAGCCGAGCCCCGTCAGCGACTCCACGTCGACGTCACCGATTACTCCGTGGAAGACGGGCCGGTCGGGTTCGAGGTCGAATCGCTCGACGTCCAGCAGACCCCGGTCACTGGTCGCCATCAGCACCGGCAATCCCCTTCGCTTGGCCTCCCGTCGCAGGGACACTTTGACGTCGAGGGAGTCGCATTCGTCGATCACCACGTCCGTGCCGTCCAGGAATTCGGCCACCGACTCGACGTCGAGACCGTCCTCCCACAACGTCACAGTGACGTAGGGGTCGATCTCCGCGATACGGCGGGCGGCGACCACGGCCTTGTTCACGCCGAGGTCGAGAACGGTGCCGGGAACCCGGTTCAAGTTGGACAGTTCGAGGGTGTCGAAGTCCGCGAGCCGCAGGCCGCCACACGCACCTTCCAGCGTAAGAGCCAACGCGACCGCGTGACCGACGCTCAGTCCGACGATCCCCACGGTCACGTTCCTGAGGCGTTCCTGTTCCTGCGCGGTGATCTTGTTCCGATTCCGGTCCAGCCGCAGCAACCGGAACGATGCGGGTCCGAGCAGACGCACCACGGTCCGTCGCCACGAGTAGTACGCCCACACCGGAGCCTCGTCCAGCGCACCAGGTCCCGGTGTGGGGACGAGGGAACGGAGGCTCTCGATCTGTTGGTCGAGCCGATCGACGAAGACCACCGCGGGGTCGCGGCGGAGACGGTCCAGTACCGCCGCGTCCCCGGAGTGGCCCTCGTCGAGCAGCAGTGCGGTGTACTCACCGTGGGTTTCGGTCACGAGACGCTCCGCATCGGCCGGACGACGTTTCCTCCCGTCCCCGTCGCGATGCCTGCCGACGGCGTCGGTCGGGACGTCGTGAGTAACAGTTGGGCCAGCTGCATGGATTCGGCGCGGCCCCTGCGCCTACTCCGATCCCACCACATCAGCCGGGTCTCGTAGCGGTCATCCGGATAGGGCACGGGAGCAATGTGGTCGGCCACCACGCCACCGGTGGTTCGCCACGTGTCCAGGACGTGGGACCCGGCGGTCGCGAGCATGAACTGGACGTCGAGCAGATCCATCGAGAAGGTGGCGATGCGACCCAGTGCGCCGACGAGTTCACCTCGCCGTGCGGCCGCGTCCGCCACCCATGCGCCCTTCGCTTCCACGACACCGAACGGCAGCCGGTCCTCGATCATCCGGCGGACGGCGGGAGCTCCGGGATCCGTTCCCCATTCCGTGATCGCATGCGCCTGATCAGCGACAAGATATGGCCCCTGGGCGCGGACGCCGGCTGCGACAGAACCGTTCGGATCGATGGCGACGAAGAACAGTGCGGTGGTGTCGCCGGCCTGAATCCGGCGGTACTCGAGCGCCTTCTCGGCGCCGTACTTGCGATAGCCCGCGAGTGCTCCCTCGAGATACTCTTCCCAGAGCGTCGGCTCGTCGGAGGGCCGGGCGACAACGAAGCGACACTCCGACCGCGGATCCCACACACTCAGAGTTCGATCGAGTATGGTCTCCGTCGACCGTACGTCTATCTGCGGATTCGTCAGCTGTTCAACAGACATTGGTATTCCCATCGGGCGTCGGTGCGGCAATTCCGGGGACTCACGGGTTACGTAAAGACCCCAAGAACTGGACACACGAACACCCGGTCACAGCCCCGCGGCTACCTATTTTCCGCGTTTACTCCGGATTTGTCACCTGTGATGCCACTAATGGGCCCAAAAACAAACTTCAGGTCGGTAATTTCCGCCTGCAATTAGGTGAGGGAAATGAACAGCTCGACGCTGCTCGGTGCGCGGAAGACCTCGATCTCCTCCGCGTAGGCTCGCTCGATGCGCCCTTCCTTCTCGGCCAGCTCGGCCTGAATCCACACGTCCTCGATCGGGTCGGACGATCGCCCGTCGGGTGTGAACTTGGCGAAATACCCGGACGGGACACGCACCAGGACGTCGCCGATCTCGAGATGATCGAGGTCGATACAGCGGTATCCGATCACCGCAGTCCACCCGAGATCGGGGACCGCGACGTAGACGGTGGTCAGTTCCTCGACACCTCGCTGCTGGACACGCTCACGCGTGAACTTCATCAGGTCGGTGGCGTGCGCCGAGGGACCCAGTTCGATACGCGGGAGAATGAGTCCCCCGAAGTCGGCGGACTCACGCTTGACGATCTCGAAACTCATTGCTGCCCCTGCCTGGTGGCGGGTGGCACTATCGCCACGTACAGATCGATGCCGAATGCGTGCGGATAGAACTCGAAATCGCCGGTGTAGGACCGCTGAATTTGATGCGATTCCTCCGCGTCACGAATCTGCCCCCAGAGGGCGTCGAAGAGATCGGGAAACGTTCCGACCGAGGAGAATTTGGCATACGTCCCCGCAGGTATCCGCGACACCAGGTGCCCACGTCCGACCTGGTCGATGGTGGAGCACTCGTAGCCCACGATTTGCGTGTAGTACGAATTGATCTCGGGCGCGTGGTCGACATAAGCGGACGCCAGAGGCCGATCCACGTTCTGCGCGAGAAGAGTCGACCACGTCTTTTCGAGAGCCTTGTCGCGGGCTTCTCCGAGCGCCCGCTTGGGGCTACGGACGGCCAGTCCAGCGACCAGCGTCTCTTCGCGTTCGACAATGACGAACGGCATCGGGCACCCTCCGATGTCATCGGCTCATTGGGTTTGCAATGGCAGTTATCTTTCGACCACCCGGTAATTCAGGGGACGAGATTTCACAATACATCCTTCGGTAACCGGAGACGGGGTCATTGGTGTCGCAAAGCGCAGCGTCGAACTGGGCAAACCCTGACCGTGCCGTCGCATTCCATTCAACTCGGGTCCGAAACAGTTTTGTCTGGCAAAGTACATACTCAAAGTCTTTTTTAAGGGATTTTCTTAGATTCAAGGTGTGTTAACACGAAGCCTCGACTTCAGACCGTCATACACCTAACAATGTGGCGTCGATCGAGCAGTTATCGCGGAAACCTCTTCCGCGGAGGCGGTTTTCTAGCGCAGAAGACGCCGCGAGGCGAACTGCCTGAAATACACCAGCTTCGACGGCTCGACAAGCCCGGGAAGAATGAAGTACCAGACCCGCTCCATGCGGCGCGGAAGATCGTCGAAGGCGCCGGTCGCGGTCGCGACCACATGCGCTCCCAGCAACGACCCGAGCAGAAAGGTGGAAAGCGTCCCCGTGGAGACGTCGTCCTCCGCGAGAATATCGCCCTCCTCGACCGCACGTGCGACGAGTCGTTCGAAACCCTGCTGCCACGAGGCCACCACGTTGCCGTGCGTCCCTTGATAGTCACCGATCTCGTGCTGCAGTCGCAACATCGCCGCGACGATCGGATCGGAACTCGCCGCCTCGATCGCCACGTAGGACAGAGCGACGAGCGCTTCCAGCGCCGGCGTCGGCCCGTCACTGACGGACGTCATTCCGGCCGTGAGCCGGATCTGGCCCTCGTCGATGACACCGCGGGCCAGGTCTTCCTTCGAACTGAAGTGGAAGTACAACGCACCTTTGGTCACACCGGACTGCTCGATGATCTCGTTGAGACCCGCGTTGGCGTACCCGAGGCGCAAAAATACGTCGGCCGCCGCCATCAGGACCGACGCCCGAGTTACCTCTGCTCGAACCTGTCTCGCCATCGACTGCCTCCCGAACAACCCCCCCGACGGGGCGCGCAAACTCCAGCGAACCCTAGCACTTGACAGGCGCAGCCCTAGTGAAGTTGAACCGCGAGTCGGAAAACGAGAACACGTTCACTGAGGTGTCGTGCGGGGCCGATCGGTGCCCAACTGGGGATCCGCCTCGAGATTGGTCAACCCGTTCCAGCACAGGTTGACCAGATGCGCGGCGACGACTTCCTTCGGAGGCGTCCGCTCGTCCAGCCACCACGTCGCGGTGGTGGACACCATACCGACCAGCGCCTGCGCGTAGAGCAGGGCCAAATCGGGATTGAAGCCACGCCGCGAAAAATCGCCGGCGAGGATGTGCCCGACCTGACCGATCGCCTCGTTGAGCAGGCTCGAATACGTTCCGTCCGGTGCCGCCACCGGAGAGTCGCGGACGAGGATGCGGAATCCGTCGGTGTGCTCCTCCACATAGGTCAGCAGCGCCAGCGCGACCCGCTCGACCCGGACCCGGGAGCGGTTCTGCTTCAGCGACGACGTCACCATCTCCAGCAGCCTCGACATCTCCCGATCCACGACCACGGCATAGAGGCCCTCTTTGCCGCCGAAATGTTCGTAGACGACGGGCTTGGAGACGTGCGCCCGCTGTGCGATCTCCTCGATCGACGTCGCCTCGTAGCCTCGCTCGGCGAACAGCGCACGACCGATCTCGATCAACTGCTCCCGGCGTTGCGTACCGGTCATCCGGGTGCGGACCGCCCTCTCGGGGGTCGCGTCCACGTCCGTGGGTCGGGGCACCGAGGCACCATCCTTTCCTGACACTCGCGACGACCAAGCGCCGCGGGCAGCGTCGAAACACTGCAGGTAGCACCCACTCTATCGGGGCGTTCGGGACAAATTTCCGCAGCGGTTCGACGGGCGGCGGGTCGGCATGCGAGGATTCTCTCGCGCAAACGGGCGTGACACCCCGTGTGTGTGGCAATCCGCCGTAGTGTAATGGCAGCACCTCTGATTTTGGTTCAGATAGTTCAGGTTCGAGTCCTGGCGGCGGAGCGGAGCCTGCGGAGCGAATTCCTGCAGGTGGAGCTGTCGAGAACAGCAAGAGCAGAACGACCCAGAGGGAGCTTCATGCCAGTGCAGACCGCCGTGGTCGTCCTCGCCGCCGGCGCGGGAACTCGGATGCGGTCGAAGACCCCCAAGGTGTTGCACGCACTGGGCGGACGCACGATGCTGGCGCATTCCCTGCACGCCGCCGCGGAGATCGATCCGACGCACCTCGTCACCGTCGTCGGGCACGACAAGGAACGCGTCGGGGTCGCCGTCAGCGCCCTCGAGACCGAACTTGGCCGCCCGATCGCGGTCGCCGTCCAGGAAGAGCAGAACGGCACCGGGCACGCCGTCGAGTGCGGCCTGTCCGCTCTGCCCGCCGACTTCCGCGGGACCGTGCTGGTCACCGCCGCGGACGTCCCGCTCCTCGACGGCCACACCCTGCACGCTCTCGTCGACGAGCACCGCAGCGAACCCACCCCCGCGGCGGTCACGGTCCTGACGTTCACCGCTCCCGAGCCCCGCGGCTACGGGCGGATCGTGCGCCAACCCCACGACGGTGAGATCGCCGAGATCGTGGAAGAGGCCGACGCCACCGAGGAGCAGGCGGCCATCACCGAGGTCAACGCCGGCGTGTACGCGTTCGACGCCGAGTTCCTGCGCTCCGCGCTCGGGCAGCTCAATGCGAACAACGCGCAGGGCGAGCTGTACCTGACCGACGTCGTCAAGATCGCCCGCGAGGCCGGCGCACCCGTCTTCGCAGCCCACCTGTCCGACTCCGCGAAGGTCGCAGGCGCCAACGATCGCGTCCAGCTGTCGAAGCTGGCCGCCGAACTCAACCGCCGCACCGTCGAGAACTGGATGCGGGCCGGAGTCACCGTCGTCGATCCGTCGACCACCTGGATCGACGTCGGCGTCACGCTCGCTCGCGACGTCACCATCCATCCGGGAGTGCAACTGCTCGGCACCACCGCCGTCGGCGAGGACGCCGTGATCGGTCCCGACACCACCCTCACCGACGTGACGGTCGGCGAAGGCGCCAGCGTGGTGCGCACCCACGGCTCGGAATCGACGATCGGCGCAGGCGCCACCGTCGGCCCGTTCTCCTACCTACGTCCCGGCACCGTCCTCGGTGCGTCCGGCAAGCTCGGCGCATTCGTCGAGACGAAGAACGCCGACATCGGGGCGCACTCCAAAGTTCCTCACCTGACCTACGTGGGCGACGCCACGATCGGCGAGCACAGCAACATCGGTGCGTCGAGCGTGTTCGTCAATTACGACGGCGTCGCCAAGAGCCGTACGGTGGTGGGGTCACACGTCCGGACCGGGTCGGACACCATGTTCGTCGCTCCGGTACAGGTCGGTGACGGTGCTTACACCGGCGCCGGCACGGTGCTGCGTTTCGACGTACCACCGGGGGCACTCGCGGTCTCCGGCGGGAAGCAGCGCAATATTGACGGCTGGGTGCAACGAAATCGGCCCGGTACCGCCGCCGCCGAGGCGGCAGCCGCCGCGGGACTGCACCACAGTTCAGATCTGCACGAAACCGAGAAGCAAGATTTAAAGGATGGCATAGAGCAGTGACCGCGAATTGGATCGACAACCAGAAGAACCTCATGCTTTTTTCTGGTCGCGCGCATCCGGAGCTGGCCGAACAGGTAGCGAAGGAACTCGACGTGCGGGTCACCCCGCAGACTGCCCGTGACTTCGCGAACGGCGAGATCTTCGTCCGTTTCGAGGAGTCGGTCCGCGGCTCCGACGCCTTCGTGCTGCAGAGCCACCCGGCCCCGCTGAACACGTGGGTGATGGAACAGCTGATCATGATCGACGCACTCAAGCGCGGATCGGCCAAGCGCATCACCGCGGTCCTGCCGTTCTACCCGTACGCACGCCAGGACAAGAAGCACCGCGGCCGTGAGCCCATCTCGGCTCGCCTGATCGCCGACCTCCTCAAGACGGCAGGCGCCGACCGCATCATCACGGTCGACCTCCACACCGACCAGATCCAGGGCTTCTTCGACGGCCCCGTCGACCACATGCACGCCCAGGGTCAGCTCGCCGAGTACATCCGCGGCAACTACGGCACCGAGAACATCGCCGTCGTCTCCCCCGACTCCGGTCGCGTCCGGGTCGCCGAGAAGTGGGCCGACACCCTCGGTGGCGCGCCGCTGGCATTCATCCACAAGACACGCGACCCGCTGGTGCCCAACCAGGTGAAGTCCAACCGCGTCGTCGGTGACGTCGAAGGCCACACCTGCATCCTGATCGACGACATGATCGACACCGGTGGAACCATCGCCGGCGCCGTGAAGATCCTCAAGGAGGCCGGCGCGGGCGACGTGATCATCGCCGCCACCCACGGTGTCCTGTCCGATCCGGCGGCCGAGCGTCTCGCCGCGTGTGGTGCCAAGGAAGTCATCGTCACCAACACCCTCCCGATCGACGAGTCGAAGAAGTTCCCGACCCTCACGGTTCTGTCCATCGCGCCGCTGCTGGCTCGCACCATCAAGGAAGTTTTCGAGAACGGCTCGGTCACGTCGCTGTTCAACGGCAACGCCTAGGCGCTTCGCACCCGTGCGCCTTTTTGGTAGCTGAAGCGACCAGAAAGGCGCACGGGCGTAGCCTTTCCCTGTGTTCACCGGGATCCCCACCGCTGCTCTCGACTTCTACGAGGACCTCGAGGCAGACAACAGTAAGAGCTTCTGGACCGCGCACAAATCCGTCTATGACGACTCCGTGCGCGCACCCATGACCGCCCTGCTCGCGGAACTCGAATCGGAGTTCGGCGCGGGCAAGGTGTTTCGCCCCTACCGCGACGTCCGGTTCTCGAAGGACAAGACGCCTTACAAGACCCATCAGGGTGGATTCGTCGAAACTCGCCCCGGCGTGGGCTACTACGTGCAGATCGATGCCGCCGGGCTGTTCGTGGCGGGTGGCTTCTACTCGCATACCCCGCTGCAGGTCGGGCGTTTCCGTGACGCCGTCGACGACGACCGCAAGGGCCGCGAACTCGTCCGGCTCGTGAAGAAGGTCCGGTCGGCGGGATTCGAGATCGGCGGCGACACACTCAAGACCCGTCCTCGCGGCGTCGCCGAGGACCACCCGCGACTCGACTTGATGCGTCACAAGTCGCTCACGGCCAGCCGGAGCTACCTCTCCCCCGACTGGATCGAAACTCCCCGCGCCGCTGACGAAGTGCGCACCGCCTGGCGTTCGATGCGGCCGCTCGTGGAGTGGCTGACCACCGTCATCGGTGCCGGAGAATGAAACTTACCGGTCGGGAAAACAGGTGTGGCACACAGCGTTTGCGGAGCAGTTTGCGCGCCTCGGCATGATCTTCGTCACGCTCGGCCGCAGAACCGCAGGTCGTACTTACGGCGATGTGACTCGCACGCCCGAATTCCCCTACTGTGGCTCGTCGTGATCGACGCGCAGACTCTCTCCGGCCCTATCGATATCGCTGCAATTCGAAACGTCCGGCGTTGGTCGCCGGGGGCGTGCGTGTGGTGCGGAGACGACAACGCCGTCGAGATGTTCCGTAACGAACCTCGCTGTGGCACTTGCCGCGAGAAGGAATCGGTCATCGACGAGGCCCGCCGCTTCCTGGGCATGTACGGTCTGCGTCCGCTCGGCGGAACGTTGCAGTCGGACGACGACGAGGAGCGTGAGCACCGGGTCAACGCCCGCGACGCCCGCCGCGAACTCAACGAGATGAAGCTCGCGGAACTCCCGGACCCGGCCGCGGTGCGCAAGGCCCTTCGTCCCCGGGCGGCCAGTGTGGTGTCGGAGCCGCGCAGCACCGCTCATTCCGGAACGTCGTCGGCCGCCGCGTCGACCCGCCCGAGTGCGTCCCGCACGTCGGCCACCCCGCCGGTGGCACCGGTGCGCACCGATGTCGTCGACGTCGCCGCACTCGAATCGCGTGTCACGGGCTTGCTGGATCAGCTCTCGGCCATCGACGCCCAGATGAACCTGATCGGTGAGCCCGCCGGCCTCGCCGCGCGTGCTCGAATCAGCGACCTCGAGAAGCAGCGCGCCACCGTGCTCCGCACCCTCGCGGCTCTGGAGAAGGCCCGGATCGCAGCCGGCCAGTAGGCCATACTTTTCGGGCAGCAGCCGGGTGATACTCTCGCCCTTCATGCAGCCCGCCTCCTCACCCACCGCGCTCGTCATCGACGCGAAGAAGCCGCCGATGGGCCCGATGCTGGTGACCCCCAATGCCCGCATCAATGGCCATCCCGTGCCGCTTCGGTGGGGACACAACGAAATTCCGGCACCGCCGGGCGTGCACCACATCCAGATCTCGGTCCCGTGGATCTGGGAGCAGGGCAGGGCGCAGATCACCGTCGACAACCGGTACCACCCGGCTCCCCCGGTGTACTACGCGTCGCCGTTCAGCAGTTTCAGCAAGGGCGCCATCGACCATCGGCCGGTGAAGAATCCCGGGCTGCTCGGGTTGCTGCTCATCCTCACCCCGGTACTCGTGCTGGTCCTCGCTGTCGTGGCGTTCGCCCTGTTCGGCTAGATAGGTCACAGCCGCACCATTGACACAATGGGCAATGTGTCTCACCATCGATACATGACCGCACATGTGTCGAGCGTCTCGTTCGTGCCGAGGTCCGGACAGTCGTGGCGCGCCCCGTGGCCGATGTACGCAGGCCTGCGCGACCACGACCCCGTCCATCACGTCGTCCCCGAGGGCGCACCCGGCGACGACTACTGGGTGTTATCCCGGCACGCCGACGTCTACGCGGCGGCCAGGGACGCCGAGACCTTCTCCTCCGCAGCCGGCCTCACCACGACATACGGCGAGCTGGAGAAGATCGGCCTGCAGGACAATCCGCCGCTGGTGATGCTCGACCCGCCCGACCACACCGCGTTCCGCCGTCAAGTGTCGAAGGGATTCACCCCTCGGCAGGTCACCGCCGTCGAGCCGGACGTCCGGGCGTTCGTGGTGGAGCGCATCGAACGACTGCGGGAGGCAGGTGAGGGCGATGTGGTGAAGGAACTGTTCAAGCCGCTGCCGAGCATGGTCGTCGCCCACTACCTCGGTGTCCCCGACGAGGACCGGGCGCAGTTCGACGGGTGGACCGAGGCCATCGTCGCGGCCAATGCGCAGGGCGACACGCTGCAGGCGACGGGTGCGGTCACCGAACTGATGGGCTACTTCACCGGACTGATCGAGCGGCGGCGCACCGACCCCGGAGACGACACGATCTCGCACCTCGTCGCGGGCGGGATGGGAGCCGACGGCGACATCACCGGCCTGCTCTCCATCCTCGGTTTCGCGTTCACGATGGTCACCGGCGGCAACGACACCACCACCGGGATGCTCGGCGGCGCAGTCCAGTTGCTCACCGAACACCGGGATCAGCGCCGCGATCTGATCGAACATCCGGAGCTCGTCGGCGAAGCCGTCGAAGAATTGCTCCGGCTCACCGCCCCCGTCCAGGGCCTCGCCCGCACGGTGACCCGCGACGTCGAGATCGACGGCACCGTCGTTCCCGAGGGACGGAAGGTACTCCTGCTGTACGGCTCCGCGAACCGCGATCCGCGCCGGTTCGGACCGGATTCCGAGGTCCTGGACGTGCGTCGCAGTCCGAAGCAGATCCTCACGTTCAGCCACGGGGCCCACCACTGCCTGGGTGCGGCCGCGGCACGGATGCAGGCGCGGATCGCGCTCGAGGAACTGCTGGCCCGGTGCCCCGACTTCACCGTCGACATCGACGCCGTCGTCTACGCGGACGGCAATTACGTGCGCCGCCCGACGAGCGTTCCGTTCCGGGTGCGCGAAGCATGACCGCCGACTGGATGCGGGACGAGCGCCCCCGCCTCGCCGCCGAGCGAATCCTCGACGTCGCGGCCCAGCTGTACGTCGAGAACGGCATCGCCGCCGTCGGTATGGCCGAGGTCGCCCGGGCGGCCGGATGTTCCCGGGCCACGCTGTACCGCTACTTCGACAGCAGGCAGTCGTTGCAGCTGGCGTTCGTTCACCGCGAGGCCCGGCGCATCGGCGCGCTGGTCGCGGAGGAGGTGTCCGCGGCCGGCGACCCGAAGGACGTGATCGTGGAGGCGATGCTGGCCGCGATCCGGCTGGTGCGCGCCGACCCGATTCTGGCCGCCTGGTTCCAGCTCGGCGACTCCGGCCTCGCCGCGCAGATCGCGCACTCGTCGGACGTCATCGAATCGCTGGGCACCGCCTTCCTGGGGCAGGCGGGGTTCTCCGGAGAGGAGACGTCCCGGAAGGCACGGTGGCTCGTCCGGATCATCGTCTCTCTGCTCACCGTCCCGGGCGCCGACGACACCGACGAACGCACGATGCTCGAGCAGTTCGTCGCGCCGGCACTCGCCGAGCACGACTCCGGACGCGCCTGACACCTGCCACCGCCCGGACGAACGGGACGCTCGTTCGATCTGGCACAACGAGCGTCCCGTTCGTCCGGGGAAGGTCCGGGGAAGCAACGTCAGCGCACCGCGCCCGCGTGCTCGTCGGCATCGACCTCGAGAGTCGTCTTCCGGTCGGACTCACCGATCCGCGCGAAGACGAGCGGCTTGCGGAGCCGCAGGTAGCAGTACAGGGCGATGTAGCCGAGCACGGTCGCGAAGAAGATCCACGCGACCACACCTCGCGCTCCGGACGGGAACGGGTTGAAGCTGTACCAGTACACGAGCACGGACCCGATCGCGGCGAGGACGGTCGCCAGTCCGATACCCAGGCGCAGCGACCGCGACCGGATCGCGCAGTAGCCGGCCGCCAGTGCTGTGAGTCCGTAGGCGGCGATCAGCATGTAGCCGGCGTACGTCCCGAGCAGGCCGTACGACGTCTCCGCCGCGGTCACCACCACGCCGAGGAGCCCGGCCACCAGGTAGATGACGCCGAGGGTGGTCACCGCACCGACGGGAGTTCCGTGGCGGGCGCTGACCTTGCCGAGGCGAGCGGGCAGCAGACCGTCGCGGGCCAGGGTGTACACGGTCCGGCTGGTGCCTGCCATGACTCCGAGAGTGGATCCGAAGAAGCTGATGGCGACACCGATGTCGATCAGGTAGCCGAGCCATCCGACGCCGTTGTGCTCGGCCAGGGTGTCGAGGGGTGCGTTCATGTTGTCGATCGGCAACCCGCGGAAGCCGAGCACGATGATGTAGGTGGCGACGATGTAGAGCACCCCGCAGGCCAGGACCGACCCGACGACGGCGAAGCTGATGGCCCGCTTGGGATGACGCGCCTCCCGACCCAAGGTGGCGGCGTGGTCGAATCCGGCGAGGGAGAACACGGAGAAGCCCGCGGTCGCGAGTATCGCTGTGGCACTGAAGCCGTGGAAGTCGAACTGCCTGCTGTCGATCGCACCGGTGTCCGAATTCGCGAGGACCACGATCAGGAGCACGACGATCACTGCCACCGTGAAGAATTCGATCACCAGCAGCAGCTTCGCGGACAGCTTCACTTCACGAAGGTTCAGGGCGGTCACCGCGACCGCGACGGCCCCGGCGCAGATGCCGAGCGTCCACGTGCTCGCGAGTAGACCCACCTTCTGGAGGAATGCGTCGAGGTAGATCGCCGAACCGATCACGCACGCGGGTCCCGCGACGAGTGACGACGCGAGGTGGGTGACCATGACGAAGAATCCGGCCGGTTTGCCCGCCGCGCGAGCCGCGAGTCCGTACGTTCCGCCGGTGGTGGTGAAGCGTTTGGCCAGCCAGCCGATGCCCCCGGCGAACCCGAGGACCAGCACCGAGGTCACGGCCCAGGTGATCCAGCTGAGGTTGCCGGCGATCGTGACGACGACACCGATCGCGAGGGCAAGCGTGGACGCGGGTGCCAGAATGCCGAGCGATACGCCGAACACTGCCCACGTCGGGAGGATTCCGCGCGGCAGCTGACCGTCCTCGGCGTCGGTGCTTCCCGCCGAGGACATCATCGTGTCCTCCGTGGTCGATCCATCGTGCACAGTCTTCATGAACGCTCCTCGCGGATGACAGGACAGAGGGTGTCGGATAGTTGGCTGGTGGGCCAGTTATGAATCATCGTGAGGGCGATCACACTCGATGTCAAGAGCGCATCGCCTCCCGAGCGGCACCCGCCGCGACAGCGACGAGTGGGTTGACAGCCCCTGTGAGTGCCGCCACAATCTAAATTGACTGATGCGCCAGTTATCTATTTTCCGATCGACAGCACCACGAGATCGAGGAGAGTCCCCTATGACCACTGTGGTGGCCGAGTCCGTCACACAACTGAGCCTGTTCTCCGACCCCGCCTCGGTGGCCGTCGTCGGCGCCTCCGCCGATCCCGCGAAGTGGGGTTACTGGCTGGCGAGTGGCGCCCTGACCGGCGAGCACCGCCGCCGAGTCCATCTGGTCAACAGGAGAACCGACACCCTGCTCGAACGCCAGTGCCACCCGAGCCTGTCGGCCCTCCCCGAGGTCCCCGACCTGGTCGCTCTCTGTGTGCCTGCGCCGTTCGTCTCGGACGTAGTGGACGAGGCCCTCGCACTCGGCGTCCGCGGGTTCCTCGGCATCACCGCAGGCGTTCCCGGCGAAACCGAACTCGCGGCCCGGATCCGAAGTGCCGGAGCACGACTCGTCGGCACCAACAGTCTCGGCATCTACGACAGCGCCACCGACCTCTCGCTGGCGTGGGGACGGTTCACACCGGGGCCGCTCGCGATCATCTCGCAGAGCGGGCAGCTCGGCTCCGAACTCGCCGCGCTCGGCGCCCGGCACGGCGTGGGCGTCTCCCGGTTCGTCTCCATCGGTAACCAGTCCGACGTCACCGCCGCCGAACTGCTCGCCGATCTCGGCGGCCACGACCCGACGCGCGTGATCGCCCTGTACCTCGAAAGCTTCAGCGACGGTGAATCCCTGTTCCGGACGTTGCGCGCCCTGCGCGACACCGGACGACCGACCCTGCTGCTGACGGTCGGCGCCAGCGCCGCGAGCACGCGTCTGGCGCGCTCCCACACGGGCTCGCTCACCTCTGCCCTGGATGTCGTCGACGCCGCGTGCCGCGCAGCGGGAGTGCTCCGCGTGAGCACCCCCGACGAGTTGATCACCGTCGCCCGGGCATTCCTCTCCACCACCGTTCCCGCCGGCAACCGCGTCGCCATCGTCGGCGACAGCGGCGGGCAGTGCGCGATCGCCGCGGACGTGACGAGCGCGAGCGCCTTGACCGTTCCCGACTTCTCCCCCGCGCTCGCCGAATCCGTTGCCCTGCAACTACCGAACGGTGCGGCCAGCAACAACCCGGTGGACCTCGCCGGGGCGGGCGAGCAGGATCTGGGAAGTTACGCGAGCGTCGTCGAACATCTCCTCCGTGCCGACGAGTCGGACGCCGTGGTGCTCACCGGGTATTTCGGCTGCTACGCGCGGGACGCGCCCACTCTCGCCGAACACGAAGCGGCCGTGGCCGAACGGATCGGCCGGGCGTCCGCGGAGACCGGCAAACCCGTCGTCGTCCACACCATGGCTCCGGAATCGAGCACCGCACAGGCGTTGTGGCGGCACGGCGTCCCCGTGTTCGACACGGTCGACTCCGCGGTCCGCGCCCTGTCCGGGCTGTCCCGCCTGCAACCGCCGCAACCGTCGAATCACGTCCTCTCCTGGCCCGTTCCACGGGGCGGACTCCGGCCCGGATACTGGGCCGCGCGTGAACTCCTCACCGAACTCGGTGTCGCTTTCCCCGACGGCGGCATCGTGCACACCCGCGAGGAGGCGATCGAAGTGGCCGGCCGTCTGCGGGCCCCGTTCGTCCTCAAGGCGAGTTGGCTCGAGCACAAGAGCGAGGCGGGCGGCGTCGCGGTCGGCATCGACGGACCCGAACAACTGGCGCGCACCTTCGCGAACATGCACTCACGACTCGGCGACGGCGACTACGTGCTCGAGGAGCAGGACACCCGGGCGGGCACCGTGGAGATCCTGGTCGGCGCGCGCCGTGATCCCGACCTCGGTCCGGTGATCGTGGTGGGCGCCGGCGGCACCGAAACCGAAGTGCTCCAAGACATCTGTCTCGAATCGGCCCCCGTCGGACCTGGCGATGCCCTCGCGATGCTCGAACGCCTCCGCTGCATGCCGCTTCTCCGCGGGTGGCGGGGACGCCCCGCGGTGTCCGTCGACGGCGTGGTCGACGTGATCACGCGGGTGTCCCGGTTGATCGCGGAACGGTCCGACATCGCCGAGATCGAATTGAATCCGGTCCGCGTCGCCCCGGACGGAGCGCTCACCGTCGACGCGCTCGTCGTGGCCGCCGAACCGGCCCCAGCCCCGTGAACCCGCATCCCGAGACAGCACAGGAGAACATGCGATGACCGAGACCCACTCCCCCGGCCTCGTCCCGAACACCGCCGACGAATTCCAGGACCGCGTCGCCGTCGTCACGGGTGGCGGCTCCGGAATCGGACGCGCCGTCGCGATGCGGTGGGCGGCCGCGGGCGGCACCGTCGTCGTCTTCGGCCGCAGGCAGAACGCGCTCGAGGACACCGTCCGGGCGGCCGAGCAGATCGGCGGGAAAGCCCGGGCCGTGGTGTGCGACGTGCGGGATTCCGACGCCGTGGACGCCGCAATCGACGGAGTGGTCGATCGCTACGGCCGCCTCGACGCGCTCGTCAACAACGCCGCAGGCAACTTCGTGGTTCCCAGCGAGGACCTCTCGCCGGGCGGGTGGAAGGCCGTCGTGGACATCGTCCTGAACGGCACGTTCTACTGCACCCGCGCGGCGGGCCGCCACATGCTGGCGACCGGTCGCGGCACCATCCTCAACACCATCGCCAGCTACGCGTGGCACGGTCATCCCGGCACCGTCCACAGTGCGGCAGCCAAGGCGGGTGTCGTCGCGATGACGCGCACGCTGGCCGTGGAATGGGGCGGACGGGGCGTCCGGATCAACTGCATCGCACCGGGACCGACCGAAACCGAGGGAGCCGGGGCGGCCCTGTGGCCCACCGAGCAGGATCGCGCCCGAGTGCTGTCGAGTGTCCCGGCTGCTCGCTTCACGACGCCGGAGGAAGTCGCCGAATCCGCGGCCTTCCTGCTCAGCGACCGCTCCGGCTACGTCACCGGCGAGGTCCTCGTCACCGACGGCGGCCAATGGCTCGGCAAGTCCGTGTACACGGACTCGCGAGCGGCGGCCCGATGACCACCACGATTCACACCACGTGGGACCGCAACTCGATCCTCGTCGGCGGGGACTGGATTCCCGTCACCGACTGCACGCAGGTGCACGACCCGGCCACCGAGTCCGTGATCGGCCGGTCGGCGTCGGCCGGTGCC
This sequence comes from Rhodococcus sp. G6(2025), assembly GCF_058628105.1. Classification (NCBI taxonomy): domain Bacteria; kingdom Bacillati; phylum Actinomycetota; class Actinomycetes; order Mycobacteriales; family Nocardiaceae; genus Rhodococcus; species Rhodococcus sp. G6(2025). The sequence goes on along the minus strand of NZ_CP179750.1, from coordinate 2,301,825 downwards.
GACCACGTCGACGCGGCCGTCTCGGCGGCACGTTCCGCCGGAACAGCGTGGGGTGCACGCGCTCCCGGGGATCGCGCCGACATCCTCGACGACCTGTGCACCCACCTGCGTGCGCGGAGGCAGCTCCTCCTCGACACCACCGTCGCGGAAGTGGGAGCCCCGGTGACCGTGGCCGAGGAAGCGCACATCGACCTCGGTATCGAGATCCTCACATCGTATGCGCGGCTCGCCAGGGACCTTCCCTTCCGGGAACGGCTGGGCCGGACGCTGCTGTTGCGCCGCCCCGCGGGTGTCGTCGCGTGCATCACGCCGTGGAACTACCCCTTCTACCAGCTCGCGGCCAAGGTGGGAGCGGCTCTCGCGGCGGGATGCACCACCGTCGTCAAGCCGGCCGAACTCACCCCACTGTCCACCTACCTTTTCGCCGACGCCGCACTCGATGCCGGCGTTCCGCCCGGGGTTCTGAACCTGGTTCCGGGCAGCGGTCGAACGGTGGGGGCCGCGCTGGCCGCGCATCCCGGGGTCGATGTGGTGTCCTTCACCGGCTCCACCGCCGTCGGCAGGGACGTCGCGCACGCCGCCGCCGAATCCCTGAAACGCGCGTGCCTCGAACTCGGCGGCAAGTCGGCCTCCGTGGTGCTCGGCGATGCCCCACTGCCGGCGGCGGTCACCGCGACCGTCGACGCCGCCATGCTCAACTCGGGTCAGACGTGCAGCGCGTGGACTCGTCTGCTCGTGCCGCGCACACGGTACGAGGAGGCGGTCGAACTCGCCGCCGTTCACGCCCGCACGTTGCGGGTGGGTGATCCCCGGGATCGCGCGACGCAACTCGGCCCGGTGATCTCGGCTGCGCAGCGACGATCGATCGCGGAGGCGGTCGACGCGGCGGTCGCCGGCGGGGCCCGTCTGGCAGCGGGAGGTTCCGGTGTGCCCGCAGGCCTCGAAACGGGCCACTACCTGCGGCCGACCGTGCTCGCCGACGTCGGACCGCACGACCCGATCGTGCGCAACGAGATCTTCGGGCCGGTGCTGGTCGTCCTCCCGCACGACGGCGACGAGGACGCGATCCGGCTCGCCAACGACAGCGACTACGGGCTCGGCGGCGCCGTGTGGTCGGCCGACCCGGAACGGGCCCTGGGCGTCGCGGCCCGGATGGACACCGGTCAGGTCGACATCAACGGCGCCCCGTTCAACCCCGAGGCCCCGTTCGGCGGCTGGAAGTCCTCCGGCCTGGGCCGGGAGCTCGGCCGGTTCGGCGTCGAGGAGTTCACCGAGCTGACGGCGGTGCAGCGCTGACCCGACGCACCCCACACCCCAGTCCCACACAGACACAACCGTATTCGAAGCGAAGGAACCGCGATATGACCACCACCAACATCCCCGCCTGGCCCCTGACCGACGAGCAGAAGCAGATCATCGAGCTGTGCCGGGACTTCGCGCAGAAGGAGATCCGGCCCCGCGGCCGGGAGGTCGACGAGGCGGATGTCGTGACGCCCGTCGACATCTTCGCCAAGGCCGCCGCGGTGGGCATCACCGACTTCATGATCCCCGAGGAGTTCGGCGGAGGCGGAATGGGCGACGTCTTCACCCAGTGCCTGGTGCAGGAGGAACTGTGCTGGGGTGACCCCGGCATCGGAAACCTCGTGTGCTCCAACGGCTTCTTCTCCGATCCGATCATGGTGCTCGGCACCGAGGAGCAGAAGAAGCAGTGGCTCGGCCCCCTCACCGGTCCGAACGCTCCGATGACCTCGCTGGCCACCACCGAACCGGGATCCGGCTCGGATGCGGCGTCGATCGTCACCACGGCCGAGCGTGTCGACGGCGGCTACCGGCTAAGCGGGCAGAAGGCGTGGATCTCCAACGCCGGCGCCGCCCAATTCTACGTCGTGTTCGCCAAGACCGACCGCACGCAGCGGTCCGGTGGCGTCTCCGCGTTCCTCCTCGAGAAGGGCGCCGAGGGAATGACCTTCGGTGAGCCGATGAAGAAGATGGGACAGCGCGCGATCGTGTGCCGGGAGATCTTCTTCGACAACGTGTTCGTCCCCGAGGAGAATCGTCTCGGCGAGGAAGGACAGGGTTTCTACGGTCTGATGGGCACATTCGACATCTCCCGGGTCGTGCTCGGGGCGGCCGCCGTCGGCGCCGCCCGGGCCGCCTACGAGTACGCCCTCGACTACGCCAAGACACGGAAGCAGTTCGGGGTGCCGATCATCGAGCATCAGGCCGTCGCGTTCCGGCTGGCAGACATGGCGACGCGGATCGAATCCGCCCGGCTGCTCGTCCATCACGCCGCCCGCATCATCGACAGCGGCGGCAACGCCCGGGGCATCGCCGCCATGGCGAAACTGACCGCGTCCGAAACCGCCATGTTCGTCACGCACGCCGCGGTACAGACGCTCGGCGGTTGGGGCTATTCCCGCGAGTACCCCGTCGAGCAGTGGATGCGCGACGTGAAACTGGAGGAGATCGAGGAAGGCACGTCCGACATCATGAAGCTCGTCATTTCCCGGAACCTGGACTGAGCCGCGCGGGTGCGGGACGCGGAGACGCCTTCGCCCCGCACCCGCCCGGGTACCCGCGCACCATCCGCACACGAACACTGCACAGCCCATGGGAGGGCATCGATGACAAGCCAGAACGGCGGCCAGGCACTCGTCGCGGCTCTCGCCGCACACGGAGTCGACACGGTCTTCGGAATTCCGGGCACCCACAACCTCGCCGTCTACGCCGCCTTGGCCGACTCGCCGATCCGCTCCGTCCTGACCCGGCACGAGCAGGGAGCCGGCTACGCCGCCGACGGATATGCCCGCGTGACGGGCAAACCCGGCGTGTGCCTGACCACCACCGGCCCCGCCATCCTCAATGCCGCTGCCGCAGCGGCGCAGGCGTGGTCGGATTCGGTCCCGGTTCTCTTCATCTCACCGGCCCTGCCACTCACCCACCCGGGGAGGGGAAACGGCTACCTCCACGAGGTGAAGAATCAGCAGGCCGCGCTCGAGGCGATCGTGTCCTACAGCCACCGGGTCACCAGTGTCGCCGAGATCCCCCGCGCAATCACCTACGCCTTCGCCGCCATGAGCTCCGGCAGACCGCGACCGGTGCACATCGAGATCCCCGTCGACATCCTCGACGCGGAAGGCGACGTCCGGATCGTGGCACCGGTCCAGTCCGCTCCGCTCGCCGCTCCCCAGCACGCGGTGACCGACGCGGCACAGCGTCTCGCCGCCGCACAGTCTCCCGTGCTGGTCGTGGGCGGCGGGGCCCGCTCGGCGGCGCCGCAGGTCCGCGCCCTCGCCGAACGTCTGTCCGCTCCCGTGGTCACGACGACCAACGGGAAGGGAGTCCTCGACGACGACCACCCACTGTCGGTGGGAGCCGGCGTTCACCATCCGTCGGTCCGCGCCGTGCTCGAGGCCGCCGACTGCGTTCTCGCGATCGGGACGGAGTTCGCACCCTCCGATTTCTGGTACGGCCCGGTCGAACTGGACCACAAGCTGATTCGCATCGACGTCGACCCGACGTCGATGACCACGAACGCCGATCCCGCCATCCGCCTGCTGGGCGATGCCGGGACCACGGTGTCGCAACTGCTCGACGTCACGAAGATGCGGGAGGATCCCGGCGCCTGCGAGCGGGCCGCGTCGCTCCGACGGGGACTGCGTGCCGATGCCGCCGCCGAGGGCGCTCCGTGGCTGGACATGATGACCGCCATCGCACCGGTCGTCGACGAATCCACGGTGATCGCCGGGGACAGCACGATGGCCTGCTATTACGGTGCGCTGTCGAACCTCACCGTGCACCGCCCCGGCGGATTCCTGTACCCGACGGGACAGGGGACGCTGGGATACGGTCTGCCCGCGGCGATCGGCGCGTCCGTCGCCGACCCGGACGCGCGGGTCCTGGCGATCCTCGGCGACGGCGGGGTGATGTTCACCCTTCCCGAGCTCGCGACCGCGGCGCAGCTTCGATTGCCGCTGCCCATCGTCGTCGTCGACAACGGCGGTTACGGCGAGATCCGCAACGAGATGGCGGACCGCGGCGACACCGTCCACTCGGTAGCCCTCGGCGGCATCGACTTCCCCGCCGTGGCGCGGGCGATGGGATGTCACGGACGAGCCGTCGAGTCCCCCGCGGCGCTGACGGACGCGATCACGGCGGCGTTCGACGCGGATCGTCCGACCCTCCTGCACATCCGTGAGAACAGCAGGGCAACGCAGCAGGGGTGACGGCTACGCTGGTTCGGCCGAACTCTCGACTACGGTCTCTGTAGACGAGACGTCACATCCTAGGAGTTGAGAGCGCGATGCCACGCCCCAGCGTTGAAGCGGAACGTCGAGAACAGATCCTTCAAGCGACGTGTGAAGCCATCGCCGAGCTCGGCTTCCGCGCCGTCCGGATCGCCGACGTCGCGACACGGGCCGGGGTGAGCAACGGGACGATCCACTACTACTTCGATTCCAAGGATGCGCTGCTGCATGCGGCGTTCCAGTTCAACTTCGAGCACTCGCTGGAACGACGGCGATGGATCATGGAGAAGAGCGACGTCCCGCTCGTGCGGCTCCACCGGCTCGTGGAGTCGTACCTGCCCGCCGGGCCGGAGACGATCACGGCCTGGCGGGTGTGGGTGGAGCTGTGGGCGTCCGCGCTCGGCAACGTCGAACTCCAGGAGCTCAACGACACCGTGTACGGAGAGTGGCGCGGGGTGGTCCGGGAGACCGTCGAGGCCGGTGTCGAGCAGGGCGCTCTGCGGGTGAAGGATCCCGGGGCCGCCACCGACATGCTCCTCGGCCTTCTCGACGGCCTCGCGATCCAGGTGCTCACCGGTTCCACCCTGATGACTCCGACGCGGATGCGGGCGGTGTGCGACGACTTCATCGACGCCATCACCGTCGACAAGCACCGGGTCGCGTCGACCGCCCGCAAACGCACCGCCAAGTAACCGTCAGAGCGCCGATGCGACGGTGAGCCCTTCCAGCACAGCTTCTTCCACGGTGCGTGGCGACAGGCAGTCACCGACGGCATGGATCCGCTCCCGCGGGAACCCGTCGACCTCCAGCAGATCGGTGACCGACGCATGTCCCTGGGCGAGAACGACTGCGCTGACGCCGTCGACCAGCACGGGCCGTTCGGTGAGCGTGTGCTGCAGATAGGCCGTGTCGTCGTCCGCGCCGCGCAAGCGGACGTTGGGAAGGATCTCGACCTTCGCCTCCACCGCCGCGGCCACCATCGCGTTCCGCACGTACTGCTGGAGGTGTTCGCCCGCAGCGTATCCGGTGACCGCGAGTGTGACGCGGTGGCCGAGCCGGGCGAGGTGGTTCGCGACACCCAGCCCGATCCAGTCGCCGCGCCAATCGGCGACGAGGACCCTGCCGGCGGGGAGTGTGCGCCCGCGGATCACGTCCCACGCCTCCACCATATGGGGCTCGTCGAGCGTCTCGATCCCGGGGCGGAACGGCCTCGCACCGGTCGCGACGATCAGCTCGTCGGGTTGTTCCGACCTGACCAGTCCGGGGTCGACCGTCGTCCCGGTCACGAACCGCACACCCGCCCGGCGTGCCTCCCCCTCCAGGTTGGTGACGGCGCCACCGAACTCGCTCCTGCCCGGCAGCAGTTCGGCCAGCAGCACCTGGCCTCCCACCCGGGGCGCCGCCTCGTACAGGGTCACCCGGTGCCCACGCTCCGCGGCCACCGCGGCCGCTTTCAGCCCACCTGGTCCGCCGCCGATCACCATGACGCTCTTCGGCCGGCGTGTGATCTGCAGAGTTCCGAAACGCACTTCGCGGCCGGTCTCCGGATGCTGGATGCACGAGATCGCGCACCCTCGCTGGAAATGCCCCATGCACGCCTGATTGCAGCCGATGCACGCGCGAATCGAATCGACTTCGCTGCGTTCGGCTTTCGCGGGCATCGCGGGGTCGCAGATGAGGGCGCGGGTCATCGCGCACGCGTCGGCCTGCCCCTGCGCGATCACCGTGTCTCCCTCGTGCGGTTGATTGATCCTTCCCGCCACGATCACCGGAACCCGGACCACCGATTTGACGGCCGCGGCCAGCGGAGCGGTGTAGGCGGCGGACTCGGTCATCGGGGCGGCGATGTGCACCGCGCCCGACAGACTCGACGAACTCCCGGCGCACACACTGACGTAATCGAGCAGTCCGTCCGCGTCCAGCGACGCGCACACCGCCTGGGATTCGTCCGGCCGCAGTCCGTCGTTGCCCATCTCGTCGCCGGAAATCCTCATCCCGACCACGAAGTCGCGGCCGACCGCCGCACGGACGGCCGCGAGTGCGGCGCGGAGGAATCGCTGGCGATTCTCCGCCGACCCGCCGTACTCGTCCGTGCGGAGGTTGGTGCGGGGGTTGAGGAACTGTGCCGGTAGATAGCCGTGGCTCGCGACGATCTCGACGCCGTCGAGTCCGGCGCGCTGTAGTCTCCGTGCAGCGTCGCCGTACCCCCGCACGACCGCGTCGATCTCGCCCGCCGTCATCGCTCTCGGCATCACGTGGAAGCGTTCGCTCGGCACGGCGGACGGTGCCAGCGCGACGGGAGTGGACCCGTCCTGCGACTCCAGGATCTCCCGGCCGGGATGGAAGATCTGCCCGACGACGACACACTCGTGGCGGTGACAGACGTCGGCGATGCGGCGGTACCCAGGGATGCAGTCGTCGTCCGTCGCCATCAGCACGTGGGATGTGTAGCGGGCGGTCTCGTGAACGCCTGCGACCTGGACCACGATCATGCCGACACCACCGGCGGCGCGGGCTTCGTGGTAGGCGACCAGTTCGTCGGTCACCTTCCCCTGTTGCACGAGAACGGTGTCGTGCCCGGAAGACACGATGCGGTTCGCGAGCGTCACGTTCCCGATGCGGAGCGGGGAGAACAGGTGGGGAAAGAGCTGTGACGTCATATCTTTCACCTTTCGACGCCCGCGGCGACGCGCGGCCGGCGGTCGTAGCCGCCGAGTCCGAGCGGCTGCACGAACGTCTTGGTCAACACGACATGGAGCGTGCCGGCGACGAGGAACGCCGGAATCGAGGCGGTGGTGTACGGAAAGAGCGAGGACGGAATGTAGGTGACCGGATTGAGCAGCAGAGCGTACGTCGCCGCGCCGGCCGCCACGGAGGCGAACGCGAAGGCGTTCACACCACCCCAGTACCCGTAGCAGGAGCGCGCACTGGGCAGGTACAGGTCGCGAATCCGCAGGACACCCCGGCGCAACAGGAAGAAGTCGACTATCTGCACGGCGCACAGCGGCGCCACGAGAATCGCACCCCAGGACAGGAATCGACCGTAGTTGTCGTAGACGGCCGAGGGGAAGAAGACGAGGATCGCAGCGGGTCCGAGGATGAATGCCACCAGCACCGGCCAGGGCGTGCCGCGGAGCAGCTTCCCGCCACCGCCCTTGAGCGCCACCATGGAGGCGTACCCCTGGGAGAGGATGGCGGTGACGTTGGCGAAACCGATGACGATCAGGGCCAGGACGCCCAGCACGACTCCGGCGAGCGGGATCATCCACTCCGTCGGATCTTCGAGGTTCAGCGCCAGCGCCGCGAAGACACCGACGACCGCCGCGGCCACGGACGCGGCGAAGAGTCCGAGCCAGTTCGGCCAGAACGCCGCACGCGGACCCCGGGTGAGCCGCGCCAGGTTTCCGACGTTCGGCCACCACGCGAACCCGCCGGCGATGTTCAGTTCGATCGCGACCATGAAACTGGTGTGCGGGTCGCTCTCCGGGTCGAGCGGCGGGAGACTGGCCAGTTCGGACCAGGATCGCTTGGTGAACACCATGACCAGGATCCCGACGATGATGAGCACGAGGACGGGTGCGATCACCCGGCACACCGACTCGACCGAGACCGGCCCCCGGGCGAGGACGAGCCAGGACAGGACCACCGCCACCAGCCCCAACAGGCTCACTGCCGCACCGGTCTGGGAGATCTCGACCCCGAAGACGTTGTCGATGACGTTCACCAGGCCGTGCCCGAACATGATGGCCAGAACGGCCGACCACGCCGCCGCGAAGAGCGTGGACATCACGACCATCACGATTCGGGCGCCGTTGCTGCCGAATACGCTGCGCAGGCCGACGAACTGCTCGATGCCGTACTTCGCCGACGGCAGGCACGGCGCGAGCGACACGAGGAAGACGCTGATCGCGTAGCCGATGACGATGCTCGCGATCGCCTGTACCGCGCCGACGTAGTACGCGACGGCGGCGCCCTGCAGAAACGCCCAGGTCGCCACGGCCAAGCCGATGTTGACCGCCGAGTAGTCCCAGAAGCCCCAGATCCGCTCCGCCGGCAACAACGGCAGTTCGTTCATCGTGGCGTCCGTGCCGTCGTCGCCGGTCCCGCCTGTACTTCCCAGTTCCGTGGTGCGGTCCTGCCGCTGCCCGTCCAGCATCAGTACGCCCACCAGAGCATGACGGTGATCGTGGCGACGATCGCGACGATCGCCGCCGCGACGTCCCGCCACGGAAGGTCGGGCAGGATCATCCCGCCGCCGTCGGGGGATTCCAGGAGGAGCAATCGCCTCTCGAGTTCCTGTTCGAATGCGTCGTCCACGCGATCCCCATTTCTGATTGGCGGGCCAGTTATCAATAGTCTGTGGCACGGGTCACAGCGTGTCAACCCTCGAATCCTCCCGCAGGAAACCAGAATTGAGTATTGACTGGCGAGCCAATCAAGAACAGGATGCTGGTCATGACGAACACGAAGGATCACCCGACTGCCCTACCGGCCCACGTTCGGACCGTCGTGGTCGGCGCGGGGTACGCAGGCCTGTCCGCCGCACTCTCGCTGCACGACGACGGCATCGACACCGTGATTCTCGAGGGTTCCGGCCGAGTCGGCGGGAGGGTGTGCTCCGAACGGCGAAGGGACGGTGTCGTCGTCGACCACGGCGGGCAATGGGTCGGCCCCACCCAGAAGCATCTGCTCGCCCTCGCCGAACGCTTCGACCGCCCGACCTTCCCCACGTACAACACGGGCGAGCACATCGAGCTGTGGCCCGACGGTGCACAGCGGCGCTACACCGGCGCCGGTCCCGACGACGGCCCCGGCATGGACGAATACCTGGCTGCCGCCGACCGCATCGACGAACTCGCGAGGACCATCGACCTCGACGACCCCACGGCCACTCCGGACATCGAGAAGTGGGACAGCGAGACCGTCCACTCCTACGTCGAGCGGACCGTCGCGAACGAAGACGCCCGTCGGCGACTCGCGCTCGCCGTCGAGGGGGTGTGGTCGATCGAGCCGCGCGATCTGTCGCTGTTCCATCTGCTGTTCTACGTCGCATCGGCCGGCGGATTCGACCAGCTGATGGAAACCGAGGGCTGCGCGCAGGAGCGCCGATTCCGGGACGGAGCACAGTCGACGGCGCTGGCTGTCGCAGAGTATCTCGGCGACCGGGTCCACGTGAATACGGCGGTGCGTCACGTCGAGCACACCACCGACGGCGTGCGGATCGAGACCACCCGGGGAACGATTCTCGCCGACACCGTCGTCATTGCACTGCCACCGTCGGCCACCCAGCGAGTCACGTTCACTCCCCCGCTGCCGGTCTCGCGCACCCGATGGGTCGAACGCAGCCCGATGGGCGACGTAGCCAAGGTGCACGCCGTCTTCGACACCCCGTTCTGGCGTGCCGACGGACTGTCCGGCCAGGCCACGATCTACGGCGACCGCGCCGTCGGCGTCGTGTTCGACAACTCCCCCGAAGATGCCGGACACGGTGTGCTCGTGTGCTTTGTCTACGGCGACCGCCAGCGGTCCTGGTCGGCGCTCTCCGACGACGACCGCCGGACCGCGATCATCGACACTCTCGTCGAACTCTTCGGCGACCGCGCCGCGTCACCGGTCGACTACACCGAGAAGATCTGGCCGCAGGACCAGTGGGCGCGAGGCGGATATGCGGCGAGTCCCACCCCCGGAACGTGGTTCGCTCACGGGCACGACGGCTGGCGCGCTCCCGCGGACCGCATCCACTGGGCGGGCTCGGAGACCGCGAGCATCTGGAACGGCTACATCGACGGCGCAATCTCCTCCGGGGCGCGTGCTGCCGAGGAGATCCGGAAGCAACTGTCCCACTGAACCAACGGGACGCTCGTTCGATCTGGCGCAACGAGCGTCCCGTTCGTGCGGAGGGCGGAGCAGCGGCGGGGAGCCCCGAGGACGCTCAGGGGACGAAGAAGTACCCCAGGCCCGGAACGATCGTCGCCGAGGATTCGCCGAGGACGGTCGCCGTCACGTGCCCCGACCCTGTGGGCACGTCGACGACCGGTTCTCTGCCGGGCACTCCGAAACTGCCCGACGGAACGGTCACCGTTCCGGTTGCCCCCGTGCTGAGATTGAGCCACCGCACCGTGGTGGCGGAGGTGTACGTCGTGCAGTTCGCTCCCGGGGTGAACGCCGGGCACATGCTCGTCGCCGACAGCCGCGCGACGCCCGGTCCCGGACTCGCGCCGGTGGAGGCGGCAAGCGACACCGTCGCGAAGGGAAACGGATCACCGATGACCCCGGTGAACGGGATCTGGAACGCCGTCGTGGTCACCGACACCGGATCCGGTACGGCGGCGGCGATGCCGGCGGACGCTGTGGTGAGCGCCACCGCTGCGGCGCAGGTGCCGACGATCGTGCCGAGACTGTGCCTCGTTGCCATGGTCAACCCTTCGTCACGTCGTGGAATCATGTTCCGGCTCTTCGACTGTATCGATCGACCACGTCGCGCGTGCGCACTCCGGGATACCGGCGCGGCGAACCTTATGATGTAGCGAACCGCGACCGATCAGCGAAGGAGCCGCGTATGTGCTCGCCCCGCATCATGACTCACGTCTACGGAACCATCGAGAAGCGCGGCGCCCCGATGAGTCGACGGTCGTTGTTCGGAGCGGTGGGCGCGGCAGCATTGGCGGCAGCGGTCGCACCGGCGACGGCATCGGCTGCCCCGACATCGGAGGCGTCGGTCGTCGATCTCACCCATGCGCTCACTCCCAGCTTTCCCGTGTGGCCCGGCGCCCAGCAGTTCGCGATGCGGACGGTGGCGCGGATCGGCAACGCTCCGATTCTGCTCGGCTCCGTCGCAATCGGCGCTCCCAGTGCGTTCTACAAGAACGAACTCCGCTACGACGAGCACACCGGCACGCACGTCGACGCGCCGGCGCATGCAAGCGTGGACGGCCTCACCGTCGAGCAGATTCCGCCCCGCGACCTGGTGGTTCCCCTCGCCGTCGTGGACATCTCGGTGCGGGCCCGAGCCGACAACGACACGCTGCTCACCCGGCAGGACCTCCTCGACTGGGAGTCCGATCACGGCCCGCTCCCCGACCGTTGCATGGTGGCGATGAACTCGGGATGGGACGGCCGCGCCGCTCAGCCCGCGACGTTCACCAACCAGGACAACACGGGTGTGCAGCACACACCCGGATTCGACCCGGACGCCGTCGAGTTCCTCGTCCGGGAACGCGACATCGTCGCGTTGGGATCGGACACCCTCAGTGTCGACGCGGGCCGTAGCACCACATACGGAGCACATCTCGCGGCGCTCGGCGCCGGGAAGTACGCCGTGGAAGCTCTCGCGAATCTGTCGCAGGTTCCACCGTCCGGCGCAACCGTCATGGTCGGTGCCCCCACCCACGCAGGAGGATCCGGCGGCCCCTGCCGGACCCTCGCGTGGTTCTGACGTGTGAAGGTCAGCCCTGCGGGGTGACCCGGAGAACCTGGTCGGTGGAACCGTTGTCCGTGGTGACGAGCAGTGAACCGTCGGCGGTCGGGGTGACCGACCGGAGGCGACCGTACTGGTTCTGCAGGCCGAACGTCTGCGCCGTCACCGACTGCCCGTCCGCGGCGAGACGCAGGAAGATCAGTTGTTTCGTCTTGAGGCCGCCCATGACGAGTGCGCCGTCCCACGGTCCCCAGCCGGGGCCGGTCACGAAGGCGGCACTTCCGGTTGCGAGGGTCGTGCTGCCCGAACTCCATGCCGCGGCAACGGCTCCCGGGACGCGCGACGGATCCGTCATCGGCACGGATTCGTCGTAGATGCCGGGGATCCGATCGGGCTTGTAGCCGTAGTTCCCTCCCGCGACCAGGAGGTTCACCTCGTCGTCGCGGGTCGTTCCCTGATCCACGGCGTAGATGCGGCCCGTTCCGGGCTGTTGCGCGAGACCCTGCGCGTTCCGGTGCCCCAGGGTGTAGACGGGGCTCGCGGGGTCCGGATTTCCGGCTGCGGGGGTGCCGTCGGTGTTGATGTGGAGAGTCTTGCCGCCCAGTGAGTTCGGATCCTGCGACACGGTCGGCTGCGCCGTGTCGCCGGTGCCGACGAACAGGGTGCCGTCGGCGGCCGTCAGTATCCGGCAACCGCCGTGACGTCCCTCGTTGACAGGGATTCCGGTCAGGATTGCGGCACCGCGGGTCAGGGTCGTCCAGCCGGCGTCGACGGTCCACGACTGGATCCGGATGTCGGTGACGCCACCGCCCTGGAATCCCTGGCACGTGTACAGGGTGCGCGTGTTCGTGAAATTGGTCGCGAGTGCGATACCCATCAACCCGGTCTCGGACTGCGCGTACAGGTCCGAGAGATCGGCGGTGACCGGGCCGGTGCTTCCGTCCGCACGCCGGACGAAGAACCCGCCCGACCGCTGACCGGTGAGGACCGCGCCGTCCGGGGCCTGCACCGCGTCCCACGGATGGTCGAGCCCGTCGAGAATCGGAGTGACCGTCAGCGCCGGAAGCGTGTCCTCCGTGGGAATTCCCGGGCCGTCGCTACCCGAACCGAGGCTTCCCGTGTCGAATGGGAAGGGCAGCGGCTGAGCGGAAGCCTGTTCGGCGGGGAGGCCGATCACGGACGCGGTGGCGAGAGCGAGGACAGCGAGCTTCGAAGGACGCACAAGTTCTCCTCGGGTCGATTGCGCACTACGCGGTCACTATAAGCGCGATCGTGCCCGAAGTTGATCTTGTCGGTCAGTTCCGCGCGGCGCACACCAGCGCGAAGCGGTCGTCGGGATCGGTCCAGGTGCGGTCGACGTCGAATCCCGCCTCCGCCAACTCCCGTCGGATCCCGTCGAGGGTGAACTTGGCCGAGATCTCCGTCCGCAGCTGCTCACCCGCGGTGAACTCCACGTCCAGATCCAGCTCCTCCACGCGGATCGACATCGCACGCTCGGCCTCGAGCCGCATCTCGATCCACTCGTTCTCCGCGTCCCACAGCGCGACGTGCCGGAACTCGTCCACCGGGAAGTCGGCGTCGAGCTGCGTGTTGAGTACCTGCAGGACGTTGCGGTTGAACTGGGCGGTCACCCCGGCGGCGTCGTCGTATGCGGGGACGAGGACGGCGGGATCGATCACCAGTCCGACACCGAGGAGGAGGTGCTCCCCCGGTTCGAGGACGTCGGCGATTCCGGAGAGGAATTCCGCCCGCTCGGCCGGCACCATGTTTCCGAGGGTGCCACCGAGGAACGCGATCGTGCGGCGCCCACCGCGTGGAAGGTGGTGCAGCGACTCGGTGAAGTCGCTGACGACACCGCGCACGGTCAGATTCGGGAACTCCACGCCGATCTGCTCCGCCGCACCCTCGAGCGCGGACACCGACACGTCCTGCGGCACGTACGTATGGAGACTTCCGTGCCGCGTACCGGCGCCCAGCAGGAGCCGTGTCTTCTCCGACGACCCGGATCCGAGTTCCACGAGAATCTCCGGCGCCGCGACCTCGGCGATCTCCCCCGAATATCGTCTGAGCAGTTCCCGTTCCGTACGCGTCGGGAAGTATTCGGGCAACGCGGTGATCTGCTCGAACAGCTCGCTCCCGCGGGCGTCGTAGAAGTATTTGGGAGGCAGCCATTTCGGGTTCGACGTGAGCCCTACGGTGGCGTCCTTGCGCAGAGCGGCCTTGAGCTGCTCGGGCTGCAGGTACACCTCGAGGGTCGGTGTGGTGGTCATCGTGCTCCCATCTCGAGCGGGGTGACGATCAGGTGTCCGGGGCGTGCGCTGACGAAGTGACGGTCCGGAATCGATTGCCATGCGGGGTTGTCGTCGTAGGGTTCGGACATCACGATGGCCCGCTCGTCGTCGACGAGCGCCGACAGCGAGTGATGCCAGGTGGTGGCCCACAGTTCGCTGCCGTTGCCGAGCAGCAGATTCAATCGCGAGTTCGGGGCAGCGGCGACGACGTCCTGTACGAGCGCACTCATCGCCTTCTCGGGGTCCTGCTCGCCGAGCGCCCGGCGCAGGAGAAGCCACAACGCTGCCGAGTCGGTCGGTGCCTCGAGTTGCAGCAGATCGCTCACGGGGAGTTCCGCGGCGAGCGCGCCGAGCGACTCCGGCCACCCGCGCACCACCCCGTTGTGACTGAAGGCCCAGGTCTCGTCGGAGAACGGTGCACAGGCCGTGTGTTGCACGGGCATCCCGACCGTCGCCGACCGTGCGGCGGCCACCACGGCGCGGGAGCAGATGTTCGGCAACGTCTCTCGCACGACGGGGTCGGACCAGAGCGGCTGGGCACTGCGGTAGCGGGAGAAACCGTCCGATCCCCACCAGCCCACACCGAATCCGTCGGCGTTGACGGTCCCGCCACCTCTCATGTCGCGTGGCGCGTAGGACTGGCGCAGGAGCGAGTTCTCGCCACGACTCAAGAGGTCGCCCACCGACTGCTCCGGTCCCAGATAGCCCAGGTGTCGGCACATCTCAGCGGTCGTCCCCCGGAAGGTCCCGAGCACAGCGGAATCCGGAGAAGATCTGCCTCCGGATCGGGTGGTCCCAGTTGCGGAACGTCCCACGGCACGCCACCGGGTCGGTGCCGAACGAACCGCCGCGCAGCATGCGGTAGTCGCCGCCGTAGAACACCTCCGAGTACTCGCGGTACGGGAACGCCGAGAACCCGGGGTAGGGCTCGAACGGCGAAGACGTCCACTCCCACACGTCGCCGATCAGCTGATGGACGCCGAGCGGGGATGCCCCCGACGGATATGCCCCGACCACCGCGGGACCGAGGTGACGTTGCCCGAGGTTGGCGAGCGAGGAGTCGGGTTCGGCGTCGCCCCAGGGGAATCGGCGCGACCGGCCGGTGAACGGGTCCCACCGCGCGGCCTTCTCCCATTCGGCTTCGGTCGGAAGTCTCTTGCCGTCCCAGCGTGCGAAGGCCTCGGCCTCGAAGAAGCAGACGTGCACGACCGGTTCCTGGAGGTGGATCGGCTCGGTCACCCCGAACCTTCGTCGCCACCAGGTTCCGCAACCGTCGTTCTCCCAGAACTGGGGAGCATCCAATCCGGCGTCGAGGCGGTGCGCCCATCCCCGCTCACTCCACAACTCGGGCCGCGCGTACCCTCCGTCGTCCATGAACTCGAGGTAGCGGCCGTTGGTGACGGGGACGGCGTCGATCACGAACGCCGGAACGTGCACGCGGTGCGCGGACCTCTCGTTGTCGAGCGCCCACGGATCGTCCGACGTTCCCATCGTGAATTCGCCGGAGGGAATGACCACTTCGTCCTCGTCCATCGCCCCGCCGACACGCGGCGCGCTCTCCGCGGCCAGCACAGCTGGGCCGGTGCGCAGTTGATGGGTGGCGAGCATCGTTTCGGCATGCTGCTGCTCGTGCTGCGCGATCATGCCGAACGCGAATCCGTTCTCCTCGAGCGGCCGGCCCCGGAACGTGCTGCGGTCGAGCACGTCCCACGACTTGTCTCGAACGGTGCGTACGTATTCCCTGGCCTCGTCCGGGTTCAGCAGCGGCAGGGACGGCCGGGAGTTCCTCGAATGTTTGAATGCGTCGTACAACTCGTCGATGTCGCGGCGGACCGGTTCCCGTCCTCCGACGTCCCGCACGAGCCACAACTCTTCCTGATTGCCGATGTGCGCGAGATCCCACACGAGCGGGCTCATCAACGCGGAATGCTGTGCAACGAGGTCCTCCCCGTCCACACAGTCCGTCAACCCCGCGGTGCGCTCCCGCGCCCGTGTCAACACGGTCTCGATCTTCTCGCGGGTACCCATCAGCGTTCCTCGCTCGGTGCCTGGCCCCGGCAACATCGTTCGGCGGCGGCATCGAGCAGTCTGACGAATTCGGGGTCGGGCGAGTAGGCCGCCGCCAGCGACAGCAGAGCTGTTGCCGCAGCGCGCAGTTCGAGGTCGGCCAGGCCGAACTCGGCCGCGTCCTGCCAGCGTTCGGCGGTGGGCAGCGCCGCGTCGAGCGCCTCGGCCATGGCACCCGGACCCGACAGCAGCGCGTCGATCGCCGCGATGGGAACCCGCCACTGGTCACCCGGTTGCGCGTCGAGGTAGCGCACCTCGAGATGACCGGCCGCACGCACGGGCGGAAACAGGGTGGTGAGGTGATAGTCGAGGTCGGCGGGCGTCGGGCGACCGATCACGTCGTCCAGTGCGCCCTCGACCCAGTCCGCGAAAGTTGCACCGTCGGGCGCTGTCCAATCCGTTCCGTCGTTGCGGATGCACAGCAACGGCACGTCCAGTACCCACCCTGCATAGTCCGCGATGTGCGGGGTTCCGGTGGTGCGCGGCGAATCGAGTTCGAGCCACGTTCGCATCCGCTGCGACGCCCACTGCCCGTCGGGCACCCCGTAGAGCCGCGGCGAACACGCGAAGGCCGCGATCAATGCAGGACCGATGGCATGGAGCAGATGCCACCGCTTCTCCACCGCAACCGGATCGGCCCCGGCGTCCACGCTGATCTGCGTTGCGGCGGTGTTGCACATCATCAGTTTCCCGAAGGGCCCGATGCCGGTGAAGCGGGATTCCATGGCGCAGTACCGCGGCGATTGGAGGAGACGTTGAGCGGGCCGGCGAGTGTCCGCGGCCTCGGACGACATGAGGATCGATCGGGAAGACAGCAGGTCCGCGAGAACCGCCTGATCGGCGGCGAGATAGTCGCACAATTCGCGTGCGGAGTAATAGGGGGCGCTGGACAGTTCGATCTGTCCGCCGGGTTCGACCGTGACGGCGCTGCCACCGGGAAGGAGCTGAGCAGGAGAAGAGGGATCGATGGTTCTGGGAGTGTGCGGCCCGAGAGCTTCGGCGAGAGCGGCGAGGTCGGGGCGCACGTATTCCGGCAGTTGCGCGGTCAGCCACTCCAATTCCGCGCCGATCAGCTGCGGTGGCCCCAGTTTGAAGCACACACCACCCAGGTACGCCTCCGCCGCCGGCCGCGACGTGAAACACGTTGCCTCGACGGACTGAACTGCAGTAGCCATTCGACCCTCCCCTTCGGGCGCCGCCTGAACGTCGTTATCGACATTAGAGCGCCTCGGCCGTCGATGCACGCCCCAACGGCATACTTTTCGAGGAACCTGCACGGGTACGTTCGAGTCCAGTCACCGCGAAAGGGAGGTATCGGACATGCTCGACCTCGAGCAGGCGCGACGGGACACCCCGGGCTGCCTCGACAAGGTGTTCCTCGACAGCGCAGGCTCCTCGCTTCCGCCGACCCCGGTCCTGGACGCCGTGTTCGCGCACCTGCGCCGGGAGGCCGACGTGGGTGGCTACGTCGCGGCCGCCGAACGGGCCGACGACCTCGCGGCCGTGAAGTCGTCCCTGGGCCGGCTGATCGGGGCGAGCGCCGACAGCATCGCCCTGGTGGACAGCGCCACCACCGCCTGGAACGACTTCTTCCACGCCGTTCCGCTCGGGGCCGGGGACCGTGTGCTGATCTCGGAGGTCGAGTACGCCAGCAACGCCATCGCCGTACTGCAGCGGGCGCGATCCGTGGGCGCGACGGTCGACGTGATCCCCAGCGACCCCGCAGGCCAGATCGACGTCGCCGCCCTCGAAACGCTGCTCGACGACCGGGTCCGTCTCGTGTCCCTCGTGCACGTGCCCACCAACGGCGGCCTGGTCAATCCCGTCCGTGAAGTGACGGAGCTGGCACACGCGCACGGCGCGCTGGTGCTGCTCGACGCGTGTCAGTCCGTCGGTCAGATCGCCCTCGACGTCAGCGAGCTGGGCGTCGACGCACTCTCGGCCACGGGCCGCAAATGGCTTCGTGCACCGCGGGGCACCGGCTTCCTGTACGTCCGGCCGGAACTGGCCGCGACCCTCGAGCCGGCCGCCCTCGACCTGCACAGCGCGGAGTGGACCGCCGCCGATGCGTACCGGCTCGCCACAGATGCCAGCCGGTTCGAATTCTGGGAATGCGACGTCGCCGCGCGCCTCGGGCTCGGGGTGGCGGCCGACTATCTCCTCGACCTCGGGGTGGACGACGTCGAGGCGGCCGTCGCGGCCGGGGCCGAGCACCTCCGGTCGGGGCTCGCGGCGATCCCCCGTGTCACCGTGCGCGACCTCGGCGCCCGCCGCTGCGGAATCGTCTCGTTCACCGTCGACGGGTTCGATCCCGGCGACGTCCGGAAACAGCTGGCTGCCCGCAACGTCACCGTCACGGCCAGCCTGCGCGGATCGACACTGCTGGACATGAGCGCCCGCGGACTGGACGCCGTGGTAAGGGCATCGCCGCACTATTTCTGCTCCCCGGACGACCTCGACCGGTTCCTCGCGGAGGTGCGGACACTCGCGAACTAGCGCACTGAGCTGGAACTCACCCGAGAACCAGGACTTCGCGATGACGGACCAGGGAGGGCGATCGGGCGTACTTCCGCACCCCGGGCGTGCATCTCGCGCACCGTCTGGCACGCACGTCGACGCTGCACTACGAGCTGTCCGGCGTGACGGACATGCCCGGACAGCCGGGCCCTCGCCGACCTCCGGACGGGACGTCCCACTGATCGGGAGATCCACCGATTCGGGTTTTGTAACAGGTTACAGTTTGAGGGTAACCCACGTCACACCACACCTGTGACCGCCCGAGAGGACTTCCACCCATGGTCGACGCCACACCGATCCGCCCCCGGTCCGCAGCAACGGTCGCCGAGTGGGACTACGAGGCCGACGTCGTGGTCGCGGGTTACGGCATCGCCGGTGTGTCCGCCTCCATCGAGGCGGCGCGCGCCGGCGCCGACGTCCTGGTCCTCGAACGCACCAGCGGCTGGGGCGGTGCCGCCGCTCTCGCCGGCGGCTTCATCTACCTCGGCGGAGGGACGCCGCTGCAGAAGGCGTGCGGGTTCGACGACTCCCCCGAGAACATGAAGACGTTCATGATGGCGGCGCTCGGCCCGGGTGCCGACGAGGAGAAGATCACCGACTACTGCGAGGGCAGCGTCGAGCACTACAACTGGCTCGTCGACTGCGGTGTCCCGTTCAAGGAGAGCTTCTGGGGCGAACCCGGCTGGGAACCGCCGTTCGACGACGGACTCATGTACTCGGGCGGCGAGAACGCGGCGCCTTTCAACGACATCGCGACTCCCGCACCGCGCGGCCACGTTCCGCAGATGGACGGCAAGAGGACCGGCGAGAAGGGTGGCGGCTACATGCTGATGAAGCCGCTCGTCGATACCGCCGAAAAGCTCGGGGTCCGAGCCGAATACGACATGCGCGTCCAGACTCTCGTCACGGACGACACCGGTCGCGTCGTCGGGATCGTCACCAAGCAGTACGGCAAGGAGGTGACAGTCCGGGCGCGCCGCGGCGTCGTCCTCGCCACCGGCAGCTTCGCCTACAACGACAAGATGATCGAGGCCCACGCGCCGCGACTGATCGGCCGCCCCGGAGCCGCCATCGAGGAGCACGACGGACGGTCGATCCTCATGGCGCAGGCCCTCGGCGCCGATCTCGCCCACATGGACGCCACCGAGGTCGCGTTCGTCTGCGACCCCCAGTTGATCGTCCGCGGCATCCTCGTCAACGGCCGGGGGCAGCGCTACGTTCCGGAGGACACGTACTCCGGGCGGATCGGCCAGATGACCCTGTTCCACCAGGACAACCAGGCGTTCCTCATCATCGACGAGGCGTCGTACGAGGAAGGCGCGGCCGCAACCACGGCCACGCCGTTCCTGCGCGTGCAACCGAAGTGGGCGGCGGAGACCGTCGCGGAACTCGAATCCGACATGGGCCTGCCCGCCGGCGCACTGCAGTCGACCGTCGAGGTGTACAACAAGCACGCCGCCGAAGGATCGGACCCGCTGCTGCACAAGAAGTCCGAGTGGGTGAAGCCGATCGGCACCCCCGTCGCGGCACTCGACCTGCGCGGGTTCACCCTCGGCTTCACTCTCGGCGGTCTGCGGACGACCGTGAACTCCGAGGTACTGCACGTCTCCGGCGAACCGATCCCCGGCCTCTTCGCAGCGGGACGGTGCACGTCCGGCGTGTGCGCGGGCGGCTACGCCAGCGGCACCTCCCTCGGCGACGGCAGCTTCTACGGCCGCCGCGCCGGCATCAGTGCCGCGAAGGAGGCATGACCGGGCCTACCCGACGAGCCGGACCGTCACGCCGGCCGCGAACCGGTAGGGCTGGGTGCTCAGGACCGCGCCGAGACTCTTGCGCAGACGCGAGACCTCGGCGCGGACCGCCACTACGTGGTCGCGGTCGCCGAACAACGATTCGCTGAGCGAGGCGGCGTCGACACCCGCCGGTCCCGCGACCGACAGCACCCGCAGGATCTGGGCGTGCCGGGGCGAGAGCGCCCGCGTCCAGTTGACGTCGCCCCGGACCGTCACGTGCGGCGCGTCACCGAGATCGAGTTCCAGTTCGATGGCCGCCCCGCCGACGCGCCTGCGCACCAGCCAGCCGTCGCCGAGCGGTTCGGGCACGCACAGCCCGAGCCCCGGGACGAGCAGTGGCCGGTCCAGGCTCGGCGGCGCGACCCGCTCCGGCGCCGCGATGCCACTCGCCTCCGCGACCCACCCGTGCTTGTCGACGACCAGCGCCGGACCGCCCGCCGACGCGAGCAGCGGTGCCGCCCGGCCGCGTAGTTTGTCCAGTTGCGCCGTGTGCTCACGCCACAGTGTCGCCTCGGCTAGACGCACGGCGGTGCGGACGAGCGCGACCGTGGTCGGGTGGATCGACATCGCCGACCCACTGATGTCGACGACGCCGAGGATCTCGCCGGTGCGCGGATCGTGAACCGGCGACCCGGTGCACGACCAGCCGTGATGCGAGGGGGCATAGTGCTCGGCCGAGAACAGTTGCACTGCAGCATCTTCGATCAGCGCCGTGCCGATCGCGTTGGTGCCGACCGCCTGCTCCGCCCAGCGCGCACCCTCCGTGAATCCCAGGGCATCAGCCGCTTTCCGGACCCCGCGGGAACCTTCCCGCCACAACAGGACACCGTCGGCGTCGGCGATGACCACGATGAAGTTCGCATCGTCCGCGACCTGCGTCAACGTGCTGCGCAGTTCCGGGAGCACGGTTCGCAGCGCCGTCCGGGTGCGCCGCGCCTCGATCTCGGAGAAGTCGGCGGGCTCCACGTCCGCGCAGAGGTCCGGGCTCACACCGCCGGCCTGCAGACGGGACCACGACCGCGCCACCACGCCCCGCGGAAGGGCGGGCGGCTGCTGCCCGGACAGCACGGCGTCGTGCACCCGGCTGAGCAGCCGCGCATGTCGCGGCAGATCCACACCGCTTGCCACTGCGGTCAGCCGGTCTGCGGTCGGACGTTCAGCGCTCACAACGCCGAGGCTACCCCCGGCGCTGTGAGCCACACCACTGTCCGTCATCGGATCGGCTGCAACCCTTCCTCCTGGGCCTTGATCTGGAAGGCCAGATACTTCGAGTAGTGCCGGGACTGATGCAGGTTGCCGGCCATGAACCAGAAACCCGGATGACCGGACCGGCGCCACACCGTGCGCAGCTCGCCCTCGTCGTCGAGGCCCCACACGTCCTGGCAGCGGTCCGCGACCGCGTCGCCGAGGAACTTGCGGGCGCTCTCACGCATGTTCTTGTATCCCGTCGCGAGAACCACCACGTCCACCGGCATCTCGGTGCCGTCGGCGAACACCACCCCGTCCGGGGTGAAGTGATCGATCTCGGTTCCCTGCTTCACCGTCACCTCGCCGCTCGCGATCAGCTCGGATGCGCCGACGTCGATGTAGTAGCCGCCGCCGCGTCGCAGGTACTTCATGAACAGGCCGCTGCCGTCCTCGCCGAAATCGACCTTGAATCCGGCCTTCCGCAGACCGTCGAGCATCTTCGCGTCCTTCTCGGCGATGGCCTCCGTCGCCCCCGCGTGAATTCCCGCGAGCAACGGGTACGGCAGCGACGCGAAAATCAGGTCGGCGTCCTGCACCGCGGGCCCGCCCTCCTCGTACACGCCGCCGAACAGTCCGGGGATACCGTGCTTGCTGCTCATCACATACGTGGACGAGCGCTGCAGGATGGTCACATCCGCACCCTGCTCGTTGAGTTCCTGGGCGATGTCGTGGCCCGAGTTGCAGCAGCCGACGACGAGGGCCTTCTTGCCCTGCATCTCCCGGCCGCCGACGAACCAGCTCGAATGCTCGATGGTTCCCTCGAACGTGTCGGCGCCAGCGATCCGCGGAATGTTCGGCACCCCACTCATTCCCGTGGCGAGGACGACGTGCCGGGGGTGCAGCGTGCGGGTGGAGCCGTCGTCGCGGGCGACGGTCACGGTCCATTCGCCGGTGGCGTCGTCATAGCTGCCGCCGGTGAACTCGGTTCCCGTCCACACGTTGAGTTCCATTGCGTCGGCGTAGAACTCGAACCAGTTCGCGAGCTTGTCCTTGGGCGTGAACACCGGCCAGTGGTCGGGGAAGTTCAGGTACGGCAGGTGGTCGTACCAGACCGGGTCGTGCAGGACCAGCGAGTGGTAGCGCTTTCGCCAGCTGTCACCGATCCGGTCGTTTCGCTCCACCAGCAGGGTGTCGACTCCGAGCTGTCCCAGACGGGCGGCGAGGGCGAGACCACCCTGGCCGGCGCCGACGATCACGACCGCCGGCTGCTCGGTCTCGAACTCGCCCTTGGCGGTTCGCCGGTCGAGCCAGTTGATCTTGCCGCGGTGGGCGCCGTGATTCGTGCCCTGAACCCGCCGATGCCCCTTCTTCTCCTCGTGACCCTTGATCTCCTCCATCGCGCTGATCAACGTCCAGGCACGCCACTCGCCGTCGTCGTCGCGCCTCAGCCGAACGAAACCGCGGCTGCGGGCCAGGGTCGTCTCGAATGTGAAGAAGGCCTGTATCCAGTCACCCTCCGGATCGGCCACCGCCTCGGCGGGGTGCGCGGGTGAGAGGACGAGGTGGCGCGGCTCGTGCACCGGAACCGAATCCGCGAGGCGCGACTCGATGTCCGCGCGACCGTGCGTGGTGTGCAGATCCCAGGTGAACGACAGCAGGTCGCGCCACCAACCGTCGACCAGGAAGTGCTGGGCGGCCCCGCGCACGTCGCCTCGTTCGAGGGCGGCACCGAATCCGGCCAGCCAGCGCCGGGCGATGTCACCCGGCTGCGGGATGGCGGTGTCGACGGGTGAGTCGAGTGTGGCGGTCATGATGTCCTCCGTCGTCGGGAATCGAGAAGTTCGATACCTCTGTGATACGGATCACAAGGACCGAGCGGCAGCGTTGCATCGGATTGCACTGTCCCCACCTCGGCGCCGCGCAGCCTCCCGAGGACACCCGATTAGCAGGTCAGCGGGCCATCCGGTAGAGTTCCATAAGTTGTCTCGGCGAGGGTGAACCAGAAGTTCCCATTGACTGGCTCACCGTGATCGACGCGGCGACGGCTCTGCTCGAGCGTTTCGCTCCTGGCCGTCGCGTGTTCGTCCCTCGTCGACTCGAACCGCCCGCCAGTTACCACCGTGAGTTGTAGGAGCCGTTTCACCATGTCTGACGAAAATCGCCTCGTAGCCGCCGTGCGCACCGAGTTCGGTAAGGGCGCCGCCCGCCGCGCGCGCCGCGACGGCCAGGTCCCCGCAGTCCTGTACGGCCACGGTGAGGACCCCCGCCACCTGAACGTCCCGTCCCGCGACTTCGCCGCCATCCTGCGCGCGCACGGCACCAACGCCATCCTGACCCTCGACATCGAGGGCAAGGAGCAGGTCGCGCTCACCAAGTCGGTCGTGGTTCACCCGATCCGCAACTACATCGAGCACGCCGACCTCCTCGTCATCAAGAAGGGCGAGAAGGTCACCGTCGACGTTCCCGTCGTCGTCACCGGTGAGGCCGCTGCCGGCACCCTGGTCGCGCAGGACGCCGCCACCATCTCCCTCGAAGCGGACGCGCTGCACATCCCCGAGCAGATCGAGGTCTCGGTCGAGGGCCTCGAGGTCGGCACCCAGATCCTGGCCAACCAGCTCGAGCTGCCCAAGGGTTCCACCCTGCAGGCCGACGAGGAACTGCTCATCGTCAACGTCGTCGCGGCCCCGACCGCTGCCGACCTCGAAGAGGAGACCGGCGAAGCCGCCGCCGAGACCGCCGAGGCTCCGGCCGAAGAGGGCGCCGAGAGCTGATCCTCTCGCAACCGCACTGATGTCGGCGGCGCGTCGTCCCGGATTGTCCGGGGTGACGCGCCGCTGTCGTCTGACACGACCCCCTCACGCATGGAAGGACCCTGTCGGTGAGTGAAGACACCGCTCTGGTGGTGGGCCTGGGCAACCCGGGACCGCAGTACGAGAAGACCCGGCACAACGTCGGCTTCATGGTGGCCGGCGTGCTGTCCGCTCGCATGGGTGGCAAGTTCAGCGCGCACAAGAAGAGCGGCGCCGAGATCGTCCAGGGCCGACTCGAGGGCCGTCCGACGATCCTCGCCAAGCCGCGGTCGTTCATGAACCTGTCCGGTTCCGCCGTTGCCGGCCTGGCCCGGTTCTTCTCCGTCGATCCGGGCAACATCGTGGTCGTCCACGACGAACTCGACCTCGACTTCGGGACCATTCGCCTCAAGCAGGGCGGCGGCGAGGGCGGGCACAACGGACTGCGGTCCATCTCGAGCGCACTCGGCACCAAGGACTACCTGCGCACCCGTGTCGGGATCGGCCGTCCCCCCGGACGGATGGATCCGGCGTCGTACGTGCTGAAGCCGTTCTCGTCGGTGGAACGCAAGGAGCTCGACCTGGTCTGCGAAGAGTCGGCCGACGCCGTCGAACTGGTCCTGCGCGTCGGGCTCGAGGCAGCGCAGAACCGCCTGCATTAGGCGCTTCGCGCCCGTGCGCCTTTCTGGTTCTCCCAGCTACGGCGTATTCAGTCGGTCGACGCAACATCCCTGGTAAGGAAGGGTGTTGTGGATGGTGTTCAAGGGGCGGCCGCCGATCGAGCGGCGAGTGCGGGAGCAGTTCTGGGAGTGTTTGCGGGCGGGGCAGGACACGGTCAGCGCGGCGTGTGAGGTGCAGGTCTCGCTGACCCAGATGCGGCGGTGGCTGGTGCAGGTCGGTGGAGTGCGTCCCCGCCGACCTGTTCCCCCGTCGGGGCGGTATCTGTCGCTGTCCGAGCGGGAGCAGATCGACGAATTCCGCCGGGACGGGTGGACGATCCGGGCGATCGCCCACGCACTGGGCCGCAGCCCGTCCACGATCAGCCGGGAACTGCGGCGGGCGTTGTCCTATCGCGGGAAGTATCTGGCCTCACGGGCCCAACGGGACGCCGAGGCCCGCGCCCGGCGCCCCAAGACCGCCAAGCTCGCCGCCCACGCCGAGTTGCGGGAGCAGGTGCAGGGGTGGCTGGGTGAGGACTTGTCACCGCAGCAGATCTCGCACAAGCTCAGGCGGGAGTATCCGAGCCGGCCGGAGATGTGGGTGTCACACGAATCGATCTATCAGGCGTTGTTCGTCCAGTCCCGGGGAGCGTTGACGCGGGAGCTGACCGCCCATCTGCGGACCGGCCGCTACCTGCGTAAACACCGAAGCACGGTCGGTGAGCGGCGGGGGAAGTTCCCGGACATGGTGATGATTTCCGAGCGTCCCGCCGAGGTCGAGGACCGGGCGGTGCCCGGTCACTGGGAGGGCGATCTGATCATCGGGGCGAACAACAAGTCGGCGATCGGGACGTTGGTGGAGCGGTCGACCCGGTTCGTGATGCTGTTGCACCTGCCGGATGGGCATTCCGCCGAGCAGGTGCGGTCGGCGATGACCCGCAAGATCACCGAGCTTCCCCAGCACCTTGCCAAGTCGATCACCTGGGATCAGGGTGCGGAGATGAGTCAGCACGCCCGGTTCACTGTCGAGACGGGGGTGCCGGTGTATTTCTGTGATCCGCGTTCGCCGTGGCAGCGCGGGACGAACGAGAACACAAACGGCTTGCTGCGCCAGTACTTCCCCAAGGGGATCGCGTTGGACGGGTTCGACGAGGTCTACCTCGACGTGGTGGCCGATAAACTCAATCGTCGTCCCCGTATGACGCTCGACTGGGACAGTCCAGCCGAGCGTCTCGGGAAACTCGTTGTTGCGACGGCCGCTTGAAAACGCCTACCAAAAAGGCGCACGGGCGCGGAGCGCCTAGTGGACCAGATTCGCCGACGTGGCGCGGCGGAGTTTGCCCGACGACGTCTTGGGGATGCTGCCGGGGCCGAGCACTGCGACGGTGCGGGGTCGTACTCCGACCTCGGAGAACACGGCGTGCACGACCTCGTGCTCGATGCGCTTGACCACTTCGGGGTCCTGGTAGTCGTTGGTCTCCACCGCGACCGCGAAACTTTCCCGCTTCTGCCCCGCGTCGAGGCGGACGGCCACCGCGTTGCCGGGACGCACGCCGGCGACGGTCCCCGCAGCCCGCTCGATGTCCGTCGGATAGATGTTGCGGCCGCCCATGATGATGACGTCCTTGACGCGACCGCACACGACGACGAGGCCCTCTTCGGTGAAGTAGCCGACGTCGCCGGTGTTCAGCCAGCCGTCCGCGTCCTGGGCGGGCTTGTGGCCGTCGACCGTGATGTATCCGGGGGTGACCGCCTTGCCGCGGACTTCGATGATGCCGACACCGCGGGTCGGGAGCAGCTCACCCTCGCTGTCGACGACGCGTCCCTCGAGGTTCGGCACCATCTTTCCGAGGGTGGCGAGGGCACGCGCGTTCGGCTTGCTCGACGGGACGGCGCGCTGCATGGCCTCAAGGAGATCCGGGTCGACGAGGTCGAGGACCTGGCCCTGATCCGGATCCGGGATGGAGACGGCGAGGGTGGTCTCGGCCATGCCGTAGACGGGGGCGAGTGCCGACGGGTTCAGGCCGAAGCGGGCGCCCGCCTCGGCGAGCTTGTTCATCGTCTCGGGGTCGACGGGCTCGGCACCGTTCCACATGTACCGGACGGTGCTGAGGTCGACGGCGCCGTCCTCCGCCTGCTTGAGGCGGCGGGCGAGCAACGAGTACGCGAAGTTGGGGGCGGCCGTCACGGTGCCCTTGTACTTGCCCATCAGCTCCGCCCACAGCAGCGGCGTGCGGAGGAAGTCCATCGGGGTGATGCTCACGACCTCCGCCCCGACCTGCATCGGCACGCTGAGGAACCCGACCATCCCCATGTCGTGGAACAGGGGCAGCCAGCTGATCATCACGTCGTCCTCGATGGAGAACTTGATGCGGTCGATCATGGCGTAGGCGTTGGTGTAGAAGTTCTCGTGCGTGATCTGCACGGCCTTGGGCGAACCGGTGGAACCGGACGTGAGCTGCTGCAGCGCGATGTCGCTCTCGAACGTCTCGACAGGGTCGATCTCCGTGCCCGCGTTCAGCTCGGCCACCGTCACCACGGTGATGCCGCGCTCCTCCAACAGCGGCTTGGCGGCGTCGAACGGCGCACCGAGGATGACGGCCTTCGCCTGAATCATGTTGATGACGGTCTCGGTGTCCTTGGCCCACACGGCCAGGTCGGTGCGCGGCGTCGGCTGATGCAGCATGGTGACGGACGCCCCGCGCATCCAGGTGCCCTGGCAGGAGGGCGCGATGTCGACGGGCTGACCGGCGAGGATGCCGATGGCGTCGCCGTGGCCGATACCTGCCTCGGCGAGCGCGCCCGCCATGCGGCGCGCGGCCTTGTGGATCTCGCCCCACGGCTGCCGCAACGGCGCGTCGGGCTCACCCGTGTTGAGGCCACGGGTGCTGCTCGCCGCGGTCGCGTACATCTCGTCGGTGAACTTGCTCACAGTCTTCCTCCTGCACATACGGGTGTCCGAACGCAGAAACGGTGAACTCCGGAGCGCCCCGACGACTCACCCATATAAATCCCTCACCGGCCTCCGATCGTTACTCCTCCCTGGATGTGACTGTGCTGCGCGTTCGTGTTCGGCACCCGAGTAACCTGGTATGCGGCCACACGGCCTTCCTACACGCATCCCGTCCCCCGAGAGGTTCTTCGTTGACTACCCCGTCCGACTCGGCCGACACCATTCCAGCCGAGGCGGCGCCTGTCGCCACATCCGGCTCACCGGAAGTGAAATCCGAGGCATCCGCCTCACCGGTGGGGAAATCCGAGAAGGGTGTCCGGGCGGAGGCGTCGCGTCGCCGCACGTTCGCCGTGATCTCGCATCCCGACGCCGGTAAGTCGACGCTGACGGAGGCTCTCGCGCTCCACGCGAAGGTCATCTCCGAAGCGGGCGCGGTCCACGGCAAGGCGGGCCGCAAGTCGACGGTGTCCGACTGGATGGAGATGGAGAAGGCCCGCGGCATCTCGGTCAGCTCCACCGCCCTGCAGTTCAACTACCGCTCCACCGAGGCGTCGGTGGACGAGCCCGTCGACAACGTGATCAACCTGGTGGACACTCCCGGCCACTCCGACTTCTCGGAGGACACGTACCGCGTCCTGACTGCGGTCGACGCCGCAGTCATGCTGATCGACGCCGCGAAGGGTCTCGAACCGCAGACGCTGAAGCTGTTCCAGGTGTGCCGTCACCGCGGAATCCCGGTGATCACCGTCATCAACAAGTGGGACCGGCCGGGCCAGACGCCGCTCGAGCTTCTCGACGAGATCCAGGAACGCATCGGTCTCACCCCCACTCCCCTGTACTGGCCCGTCGGGATCGCCGGCGACTTCCGGGGCCTGCTGCGGCGCGGCGAGGACGGTGCCCCGCGGGAGTACATCCGGTTCACGCGGACCGCGGGTGGCGCGAAGATCGCCCCCGAAGAGGTCATGGATGCCGACGCCGCCCTCGCGAAGGAGGGCTCCGAATGGGAGACCGCCGCGGAGGAGAGCGAGCTGCTGTCGGCCACCGGTCAGGACCATGACCAGGAGCTGTTCCTCGGTGGCCAGACGTCGCCGGTGATCTTCGCGTCGGCGATGCTCAACTTCGGCGTCCGCCAGATCCTCGACACGCTGGTCGAGCTGGCGCCGCCGCCGCGCGCCCGGGAGGACGTCGCCGGCACCCCTCGCGAGGTCACCGACCCGTTCAGCGCGGTCGTCTTCAAGGTCCAGGCCGGCATGGACACCGCGCACCGCGACCGGCTGGCGTTCATGCGCATCGTGTCGGGCGTGTTCGAGCGCGGCATGGTGGTCACCCACGCCCAGACCGGCAAGCCATTCACGACGAAGTACGCGCAGACCGTGTTCGGTCGCGAGCGTTCGACCGTGGAATCTGCGTACCCCGGCGACGTGGTGGGACTGGTCAACGCCACCGCGCTCGCCCCCGGCCACACCCTGTTCTTCGAGAAGAAGGTGGAGTTCCCGCCGATCCCGTCGTTCGCGCCGGAGCACTTCTCCATCCTGCGGGCCGAGAGCGCGGGCAAGTACAAGCAGTTCCGGCGGGCCGTGGATCAGCTCGATTCCGAGGGTGTCGTGCAGATCCTCCGCAACGACCTGCGTGGCGACGCCTCCCCGGTCATGGCGGCCGTCGGCCCGATGCAGTTCGAGGTGGTCGCGGCGCGGATGAAGGCCGAGTTCAACGTCGAGGCCCGAATGGAACCCCTGGGCTACGCGTTGGCGCGGCGCACCGACGCCGAGTCGGCCGACGAGCTGAACCGTCAGCGCGGCGTCGAGGTGTTCACCCGCTCGGACGGGGTGATGCTGGCTCTGGTCAGCGACAAGTGGCGCCTGCAGTACATCCAGAAGGAGCTGCCCGACCTCACGCTCGAGCCGCTCGTGGCCGCCGCCGACTAGCGCCCCGAGGCGCTGACGTACGTTCGAAGCCTCGATCCATCGACGGGATACGCACCCCGCCGATGGATCGAAGACACTACTGCGCCAGCACTTTCCGCCCCGCCGCCACGATCTGCTCCAATTCGTACCGGTGCTGGGCGCTGGCGTCGACGAGCGGCGCGCGCACCGAGCCGGCGTCGAGGCCGGTGAACGTCACGCCCGCCTTCACCAGAGCGACCGCGTACCCGGGGGTGGTGTCGCGCAGCCGAACCAGCGGATGGAAGAACTCGCGGTTCAGCGAGTCGACCAGCTCGGTGTCGTCTTCCTCGAGCGCCCGGTAGTAGGCGAGAGACACATCGGGTGCGAATGCGAACGTCGCGGAGGAATAGAGCGTGACGCCGATGCTCCGGTAGGCCTGCTGCGAGACCTCGGCGGTCGGGAGGCCGTTGAAGAACTGGAATTCCTTGTCGCCGAGAGAATCACGCAGGGTACGCACGATTCGCGACGTCAGGTCGAGGTCGCCGACGCCGTCCTTGAATCCGACGACCTTCGGCAGTCGCGCGACCGCGAGAGCACTCTGCTCGGTGAACTGGCCGTTCGCGCGGTGGTACACGATGACCGGGAGGTCGCTCGCCTCCGACACCTGCGTCACGTACTCCACCAGGCCCTGGGCCGGTGCGCCGACGAGGTAGGGCGGCAGGAGCAGGATGCCGTCCGCTCCCGCGTCCTCCGCGATGGCGACGAATTCCTTCGCGACGGGCAGGGCTCCGCCGGCGCCGGCGAAGACCGGGACACGGCCATTCGTGGCCGTGACCACCGTTTCCACGACGGTCCGGAATTCGGCGGCGGACAGCGCGTGGAACTCGCCGGTCCCGCACGCGGCAAACACTCCACCCGGTCCGGCCGCGACACCGGATTCGATGTGCTGGGCCAGTGCGGGAAGGTCGACGTCGCCGTTGCCGTCGAACGGTGTGACAGGGAAGAAGAGAACACCGTCAAGCATGGATGGCTCCTTGGATCATTGGTCGGGTTTGAGTCGGAGGTCTGTGTCTCGACTAGTCGACGAGGCGGTCACCGGTGACGGTGGAGAACAGGTGGGTGCGCTCCGCCGCGTACGACAGGGTGATCACCTCTCCGCGCTTCGGCGGGATGCGGCCGTCGGCGCGAACGACGATGGGCTGCTTGCGCCCGTGGATGTCGGCCTGGCCGTAGACGTACGCGTCGGCACCGAGCTCTTCGACGACGTCGATGGTGACGTCGAGTCCGCTACCGGTGGTGATCACGAGATCCTCCGGACGCACACCGAGCGTGACCGAGCTTTCGCCGATGCCGGCAATCGCACCGCGCGGGACGGGGACCACGGAGCCACCGAAGCTGACCCCGCCGTCGACGAGGGGAAGTTCGAGCAGGTTCATCGCGGGCGAGCCGATGAAACCGGCGACGAACACGTTGTTCGGGTGCTCGTACATGCGGCGCGGTGTGTCGCACTGTTGGAGCACTCCGTCTTTCAGGACGGCCACCCGGTCACCCATCGTCATGGCCTCGACCTGATCGTGGGTCACGTAGACGGTGGTGGTGGCGAGACGACGCTGCAGCGCCGAGATCTGCGCGCGGGTCTGCACGCGCAGCTTGGCGTCGAGGTTGGACAGGGGCTCGTCCATCAGGAACACCTGCGGCTTGCGAACGATGGCGCGTCCCATGGCAACTCGCTGCCGCTGACCACCCGAGAGGGCCTTGGGCTTGCGGTCGAGGAACTTGGTGAGGTCGAGGATCCTGGCGGCATCCTGGACGCGACGCTTGATCTCCGCCTTGTCCTCACCGGCGATGCGGAGGCCGAAGCCCATGTTCTCGCCCACCGTCATGTGCGGGTAGAGAGCGTAGTTCTGGAAGACCATGGCGATGTCACGGTCCTTCGGCTGGAACTCGGTGACATCGTTGCCGCCGATGGCGATCGTGCCCCGGTCCACGTCTTCGAGTCCCGCGAGCATGCGCAGGGACGTGGACTTGCCGCAGCCGGACGGTCCGACGAGGACGAGGAACTCGCCGTCCTCGATGTCGAGGTCCAGGTGATCGACCGCGGCCTTGTCGCCACCGGGGAACAACTTGGTGACGCCCTGAAATGCGACTGTTGCCATGATGTGGGTGGTCCCTTCACCGGCAGGAACGTGCCGGACGATCCGAGTGGGAGTGTGAAGCGAACGATTCGTTCACATACGTGAATCTTCGTCAAGATAGTGACTTCGTTTCGAAGTATGTACTACCGTGATGTGCATTACAAGGCTTACTCCCAGAGAGGTACGAGAAGACATGACCGACACCGCCTCGCGTCTGCTGATCACCGGCGCCGCAGGAAACATGGGCAAGATGCTGCGACCCTTGCTCCGCAAGCCCGGCCGCACCCTGCGCCTGTTCGACATCGCCGACATCACCGACATCGATCCCGCTCACGAGGAGTTCGTCCAGGGTTCGGTCACCGACCGCGCGGCCGTGACCGCTGCGGTCGACGGCGTCGACGCCGTGCTCCACCTGGGCGGACTCAGCACCGAGGACTCGTGGGAGAACATTCTGTCCGTCAACGTGGACGGCACCCAGGCGGTGTTCGAGGCCGCCGTCGCCCACGGCGTGACGCGCGTGATCGCGGCGTCGAGCAACCACGCCGTCGGCTTCTGGACGCACGAGGAAGCCGGCTCCAACCCGCTGCCCGGCGACGTCTCGCCGCGTCCGGACGGGTTCTACGGCTGGAGCAAGGCGGCAGTCGAGGCGCTCGGCCGGCTGTACCACGATCGTTTCGGCATCGACGTCGTCAACCTGCGGATCGGCTCGAGCTTCGACCGGCCGCCCAACTACCGCGGGCTCGCCTCCTGGATGTCGCCTGCCGACACCGCTCGTCTGATCGAGGCCGCACTGTCCGACTCCGCCAAGGGTTTTCACACCGTGTGGGGTATCTCGCGGAACACCCGCAGCTGGTGGTCCGCAGCGGAGGGCGCAGCCATCGGGTACGAGCCGCAGGACGACGCGGAGGTGTTCGCCGACGAGTTCCTGGCCGATCACGAATGGACGTTCGACGACCCGATCCTCCAGCGTGTCGGCGGCGCGTTCTGCGACCACCCGCTCGGACAACGGATGCGCTGATGTCGCGCCGGGGCGGGCACCAGCGGTGGTGCCCGCCCCGGACGCGTCAGAGGGCGTTCTCGCGGACGATGCGCCCCAACGCGTCGAGCTGCACCTTGTTGACCAGCCCGAGGTGATAGAGGTGCAGCTCATTGGCTCCGGCCGCGACCGTGGCCGCGACGTGGCTGCTCACGTCGTCGAGATTCTTCGGCGGCAGCACCGACACGTAGGCGCCGACGTCGACGGCCTCTCCGACGATCGCGCGGGTGTCCTTCGTGACGGCGACGGTTTCGGCCGTCCCCGGCCAGGCCGAGACGAGCACGGCGTCGACGTCTCCCGACGCAGCCGGGGTCAGCGCAGGCGACGGCCCGGTCTTCCAGGGATTCGGATGGCAGTGCAGCGTGACGCGGGCCGCCGGGATCTCCGCACGCACGGCGCCGAGCACCGCACCCCGGAGTGCGTCGGCGTCCGCGTGGCGCACGGACAGCACCGCGTCGGCCTCCGCCTCGCCGAGGACGTCGGTGATCGGGGCGTCCGGAGCGAGCGTTCCCCTGGACAGCGCATCCACGCCGGAACGCAGCTTCGCGATCATCTTGTCCGGAGCGACGCCCCGCTCCGCCCACAGTGCGCGTTCCCGTTCGGTGCAGCTGATCGACATCAAACTGTCGCCGATGCCCGGAAATGCGCCATCGGTCTTCTCGTGTGGGCCGACGTGGGCGATCCCCAGCTGTCCGCACGCTTCGATCGACACGCCGTGCAGGTCGACACCACGGACCGCCTCCGCCGCGAGGGTGCGGGCGTAGCGGACGATGTCCGGGTGCCCTGGCGCGAGCGCGTACGGGTAGCGGTCGCCGAAGCAGTTCACGACGGTGACGTCGGGATGCGCCTGCCCCAGAACGGTGCTGTGGGACAGCACGATCCACGCGTTCACGCGGATGCCCGCATCGATTAGGATGCGAGCCGCATCAGCGAACGCGTCCTCGGATCCGCCCCACGTCGCCGCCCTGGCCGTGACCGCGTGCCCGTCCCACGCGGCAGGCCGGATGGGCCGGTACAGCGCGGCGTGATGCGCGTCGACCACCTTGTGGGCCGGATGCAACGGGGTTGCCGCGCGGGTCGAGTGATAGCTGGCGGCGAGCGAGATCTCGGTGACTCCGAGCGCGCGCGCTCGGTCGACGAAGTGCGGATCACCGAGCACGTCCCACGGATACGCGTGCGCGACGATGCGATCGACAGTTCTTCCGGACATGCAGTTCCCCTCAACGGTTCGAATACAGAGTTCGATAGACAAGACGGAGTTCACACATGGGAACACATCGTTCGGCCGACTGTCCACGATCGACCCCGGCCGGCGCGCGACGCGACGCCGTTCGCGAGGTACTCGGCGTGACGGACGAATCGGCGGCGGACACACCCGAGGTGACGTACGGCAGGTCGTGGGTTCGGCACGGCGTCGCCGGTCGCGAACTCACCTGGGCGGCCGGTGACGACGGCCCCGACACCGAGGGCTGGCTCCTCCGCCCCGACCACGGGGGCGAGATCGCGGCCCGCCCTGCAGTCCTGCTGATGCACGCACACGACGGCGTCAAGTTCTACGGCAAGGAAAAGGTGGCCGACGGTCCCGACGGAGCCTCACCGGGTGTCCCCGAACTCCGGACCCGCGGGTACGAAGGCAGGTCGGTCGCAACAGGACTCGTGCACGCGGGCTTCGTCGTCCTCGTCCACGACGTGTTCCCCTGGGGCAGCAGGCGGGTGCCCTGGCCGGAACTACCGGACCGAGCCACAGCAGCGGGATACGCCGCATTCCCGCCCAGCCCGGACACTCCCGAGATCCGACGGCGCCGATACGACGCGGCAGCGCGCGAGCACGAACACGGCCTCGCCAAAACCGCCGCCCTGACGGGCACCTCGCTCGCCGGCACTGTCGTCGCCGAGGACCTTCGGGCGCTGAACGTGCTCCTCGCGACGGACGGTGTCGATCCGTACCGGGTCGCCGCCGCGGGATTCTCGGGCGGCGGCGCTCGCGTCGCACATCTGCTGGCGTGTTCGACACGCCTGCGAGCGGGGGTGATCACCGCGATGATGAGCACTTTCGCGGATGTCGCGGACGGCAGAGCAGACGATACGACGTGGCTGATGATCACTCCGGGCCTGCCGGCGGTGTGCGACTGGCCCGAGATCGCCGCATGCCAGGCGCCACGGCCGCTGCTGGTTCAGTTCGCGCTGGACGACTCCCATTTCGGCCGGCGGGGAATGCGCGACTCCGAGGCCGTGCTGCGGCGGGCGTACGAGGGGTCCGGGGCGCTCACTACGCAGTGGTTCGCAGGCGGACACCGGTTTTCGGCCGGAATGCAGGTCGGGGCCGCCCAGTGGCTCGCCCGCAATGTCTAGGCGAACACCCTTGACAGACCTTGTGACTGCCGTCATAGTGAGTTCGACAATTCACATAGAGGACGTGAGTTCACATACATGAACGAGCAAGCGCAGACGCCGCCAACGGAACCCCTCACGCACACCGGGTACCTCGGGCAGGTCGGAGGCCGCATCGTTCCCATCACCTTCCACGCTGACGAGCCACCCCCGTGATCTCGCCTCAGCAGCAGTAGCCACAATCCCCTGACCCGCCGGCGCGACCGGCACCGAACTTCGGAGCGTGCACCATGGTCACCACCACCTCCCTCCGGCCAGGAGGGCAGTCCGCGCCGGCGGCACAGGCCTCGCCCGGTCGAACTCGTCGCAGACCGGCCTGGCGCAGAGCCTCTGCCCCCTACATCCTGATCGCACCGGTGGTCATCCTGCTGGCCGTCTTCATCTTCTACCCGGTCGGCAGCGTCTTCTACTACAGCCTGCAGTACTACAACCCGACGACGCCGTGGGACAACGGTTTCGCCGGCCTCGACAACTTCCGGCTGATGTTCGCCGACTCCCTCTTCTGGACCAGCCTGGTCACCACCGCGAAGTGGGTCGGATTCCAGGTCGTGTTCCAGTTGATCCTCGGACTCGGACTGGCCTTGCTGGTCAACGAGGTGTTCCGGGGCCGCGGCCTGGCACGCGCCCTCGTGTTCTCCCCCTGGGCGGTGTCCGGCGTTCTCACCACCGGCATCTGGCTGCTGATCTACAACCCGTCGACCGGCCTCTTCAAGCTTCTCGGAAACATGGGCATCGGCGACGGCACTGCCGCTCCCATCGCCGATCCGGACACCGCGTTCTGGGCGACGGGCGTCGCAGAGCTGTGGCGCGGTGTGCCGTTCTTCGCCATCCTCATCCTGGCCGAGCTGCAGAGCGCACCCAAGGACCTGTACGAGGCGGCCAACGTGGACGGCGCCAACCGCTGGCAGCGGTTCCGCTTCGTCACCCTCCCGCACCTGAAAGCCGTCATCATCCTGTCGACGCTGCTGCGCGGTGTGTGGGAGTTCAACAACGTCGATCTGCTGTACACCCTCACGGCGGGCGGCCCGGCCGACGTCACCACCACACTGCCGCTGTACGTCTCACAGCTCGCAACCACTGCCCAGGACTTCGGATACGGCTCGGCACTCACCACGGTCGCATTCGTGATCCTGCTGTTCTGCTCGATCCTCTACTTGCGCCTGAGCAAGTTCAACAGTGAGAAGGTCTGACCGTCGTGACCACCACCACCGATCGTCCCGCCGTTGCGCTGTCCGAGCCGGACACCACCGGGAAGCTGCGCGCACACAAGAAGAAGCCCCGCTTGTTCAGCGTCGGACTGCCGCTCGCGCTGTACCTGCTGTTCACTCTCGTCCCCTTCTACTGGATGATCGTGTTCGCCTTCCGGCCCGCCGGATCGAATTCGATGCTCCCCTGGCCCATCACGTTCGAGCACTTCGACACCGTGTGGAACACCCTCGGCTTCAGCTTCTTCTTCAAGAACAGCCTCATCGTTGCCGCGTTGTCGCTCGTGCTGACCACGTTCGTCGCACTGGCCACCGGATATGCGTTGGCCCGCTTCAAGTTCCGCGCCAAGATCCCGCTGGTGATGGCACTGCTGTGCAGCCAGTTCGTGCCCGGCGCCATGCTGCTCATCCCCCTGTTCCAGGTGTTCCGCGAGATGAACCTCGTCAACAACCTGACCGGCCTCATCATCGCCGACACCGTGTTCCAGCTTCCCCTGGCCGCCATGCTCATGGCGGGTTTCATCGCGCAGATCCCGGTGGAGCTGGAAGAGGCCGCGATGGTCGACGGCTGCTCACGCCTGCGCGCATTCCGCATCATCATGCTGCCGCTGCTGCGGCCCGGCCTGATCGCCGTCGGATCGTTCGCCTTCATCGGCAGCTGGAACAACTTCCTGTTCGGCCTGATGTTCATCAGCAGCCAGGAGAAGTTCACGCTGCCGGTCGGACTCAGCTACACCATCGGCTCCTACAACGTCGACTTCGGAGTTCTCGCCGCGGGCGGTCTGATCGCCGCGGTGCCGGTCGTCGCCGTCTTCGCCGTCATCCAGAAGTACCTCGTCCAGGGCCTGAGCGCCGGCGCGGTCAAGGGCTGATCATGACTTTCGAAAAGAGGACTCACATGAACCGGCGAACGCTCCTGCGGTCGACCCTGATAGGCGCGGCGGCCACGCTTGTGCTCGCCTCCTGCAGTTCCGAAACCTCCCTGCCCGACGGGGCACTCGGCGACCCGAACAACGCGCGGCTCACCTTCTGGGACAACAACGCCGGTCCGGACCGCACTCCGCTGTACGAGGAGCTCATCCGGCGGTTCGAGGCCGCCAACCCCGGCATCGACATCGAATACGTGGGCCTGCCGTCGGACAGCGCCCAGCAGAAGTACCAGACCGCGCTCGCCGGCGGTTCGGCGCCCGATCTCGGGATCGTCTCGACCGCCTACCTGGCCCCGCTCGTCGCCCAGAACGCCGTCATCTCACTCGACGACTTCGTGGCGGCGTCACCGCAGCACAACGAGTACGACGCCGGAATTCTCGAGTCGGCACGTGAATCCGGTGGCGGCGAGCACCTGTACGGTCTGCCCTACACCAGCAACAACGCCACCCTCTGGTACCGCGCCGACTGGTTCGCCGAAGCCGGGATCGAACCCCCCGACACGTACGACGAATTCTACGAGGCCGCACAGACTCTGACCGACAAGGACGACGGCCGTTACGGATTCACCATCCGCGGTGGCGCCGGATCGATCTACCCGCTGCTGCAGTACATGTTCGCCAGCACCGGCGTCGAGAGCTTCTTCGAAGACGGCGAGTCGACGCTGAACCGTCCCGAGATGGTCGACGCCATCGAACGCTTCGCAGCGCTCTACGACGTCGACACCCCGACCGCCGACGTCAACAACGGCTTCCCGCAGATGGTCGCGAGCTTCGGCGGCGGCTCGGTGGCCATGATGCAGCACAACCTCGGCTCGCTGAGCAACCACGAGAAGGCACTCGGCGACAAGGCCGGAGCTGTGGCGCTGCCGCGTAACGAGGACGGAAAGCGCACCGTCATGACGGACCCGTTCCCGTCGTACACCGTGTTCAAGAGCAGCAAGAATCAGGCCGCGGCCTGGAAGTTCGTCGAGTTCATGACCTCTCAGGAATCGCAGGCGTACTGGAACGAGCGCGTCGGACAGATCCCGGTCAACAAGACGGCGCGTTCGGCTCCCGAGTTCGCGAACATGCCGTCGGTGCAGGCCGCGCTCGCGGCACTGGACGACCCGGAAACCGTACTGGTCACCCCTCCGGACTACCTCCCCGACTTCGGGAAGATCGTTCAGGTGCAGATGCTCGGCCAGTGGCAGAAGGTGCTCATCGGGCAGCTCAGCGCACAGGATTTCGCCGACGACTTCGCCGAGAAACTCGATCGCTCCATGGCCAAGTACATCGCCCGCCAGGGCAAGTAGAAGATTTCGAACAGGAAGCGAATCATCATGTCCAGCGTGATCACAGAAGTCGCCGTGCAGGTTTTCAAGACCGAGGCACGCACCTCGGTCGACTCGTACGGTCATCGCCATCCCGGCCCGTCCATGCCTGCAACGGGGGCGCTCCTGCGGATCACCGACTCCGACGGCGTCAGCGGTTACGTTCTGGGCAAGCCGAACTACCTTCGGCAGGATCAGGTGGAGCAGCACTTCCGGCCGGTCCTGATCGGCTCCGATCCGCTGGCACGCGAGGCAATGGACAAGAAGTTCGCGATTCGTCAGCGCACCCGGGCTGTCGAACTTCCCGAGCACAGCTGCAGCTACGTGGACCAGGCATTGTGGGACCTGGCAGGCAACAAGTTCGACACGCCGGTCTGGAAGCTGCTCGGCGGTGCGCGCACCGAGATCAAGGCGTACGCGAGCACCATGTGCGGCGACGACATCGAAGGCGGCCTCGCCACCCCGGAGGATTACGCGAACTTCGCGGTCGCGCTGAAGAAGCGGGGCTACCAGGGCATCAAGCTGCACACCTGGATGCCCCCGCTGCCCGGCTCCCCGAATCTGACCCGGGACATCGACGCGTGTGCCGCCGTGCGTGATGCCGTCGGCGAGAACTTTTCGCTGATGCTCGACGGGTACCACTGGTACTCGCGCACCGACGCGCTGAAGCTCGGTCGCGAGCTGGACCGGCTGAAGTTCGACTGGTTCGAGGAGCCGATGGACGAGTTCTCGCTGCGGTCGTACAAGTGGCTCGCCGACCAGATCGACACCCCGCTGATCGGACCCGAGACCACGCCGGGCCGGCACCGGTCTCGTGCCGACTGGATAGCGAACGAGGCGTGCGACATCCTGCGGGTCGGGGCCATGAACGGTGGTGGCATCACACCGGCCCTGAAGACGATGCACATGGCCGAGGGTTTCGGACTCGAGTGCGAGATCCACGGCAACGGCGCCCCCAACCTCGCGCTCGTCGGAGCGGGCAACAACGTCCAGTGGTACGAGCGCGGTCTGCTGCACCCGCACGTGGATTACGACTGGGTTCCGCCGCACCTGAATTCCATCGTCGACCCCGTCGACGAGAACGGCATGGTGGCGATGCCGCAGAGACCGGGCCTCGGCGAGGACATCGATCTCGAGTACATCGCGGCCAACCTCGTCGCGGAGTACTGAATGCGCCACGTCGCCGGCACCGAACACGGGTCAGTAGGTGATATCGCGTTCAGAATGAGAGATAGTGTCTTCATGGTGACAGAAGACATGCGTGGGGCAGCGCCGGAAACCCAGCCAGTCAAATCTGCCGAGCGCACCATCCACATCCTCGAGACGCTCGCCGCATCGCCGACGCGCATGAGCCTCGGCGAGTTGCAG
Organism: Rhodococcus sp. G6(2025); assembly: GCF_058628105.1. Lineage (NCBI taxonomy): Bacteria > Bacillati > Actinomycetota > Actinomycetes > Mycobacteriales > Nocardiaceae > Rhodococcus > Rhodococcus sp. G6(2025). The sequence continues at coordinate 2,261,647 of NZ_CP179750.1, read as the reverse complement.
GAAGCGTGCAAGTATCCGCGCTCGAGCCTGCACGCCCTCCTGCGCACGCTCAAGGATCTGCGGTGGATCGAAGCCGACGAGTCGGGGTCGCGCTACGGCATCGGCACCCACGCCCTGCTCGCAGGCACGTCGTACCTCGACAAGGATTCGGTCGTGTCGAGGGCGGCGGCGGTGCTCGAGGCGCTCCGGTCGGAGGTCAGTCATACCGTCCACTTCGCGCGGCGCGACGAGGCCAGCGTCATCTATCTCGCCAGCCGCGGTTCGAAGGTCGAGGTTCGGCGCATGCACCGCGTCGGCCGCAAGCTGCCGTGCCACGTCACCGCACTCGGGCAGGCCCTCCTCGCCGAGCTCACCACCAGCGAGGTCCGGGAGATGCTTCCCGCGAAACTCGAACGATTCACCGAGAACACCATCGTCGACGTCGACGATCTCGTCACCGAACTGGGCGAGGTGCGCAACCGCGGGTGGGCCCTGGAACGGGAACAGGGGACGGTCGGCGTGGTGTGCATCGCGACCGTCGTGCCCTACCGAATCCCCGCCACCGACGCCCTCAGTGTGTCCATGCCCGCCGAGGTCGCGTCGTACCCGGGTGAGCTGGAGCGGATCGCCGGCGTGCTCACGAAGCACGCGTCCGCCTGGGCCCGGGAATTGAGGGCCGAAGGGGTTCGGTGAGCCGTCGAGGTGTGCGGCTCGCCGGACCCTCCTGGTAGCTTTCAGGTCGAATCGAGCAGACTGACGGGCTTTGCGCGGTACCCGTTTGGCCACGAGCAGGAAGCGACACGATGGAGAACGGCATTTCCACCAACGGATCGGGCAGCAACGGCTCCGCCGGCACGAGTTCGGCGTCGGAGTCCCCCTTCGCCGAACCGAGCACGGGCGGGCTGACCGGCAGCAACAGCAGCGGCAACGGCAAGTCCACGGCCAGCTCCGCCGAGACGTTCACCTTCCCGCTGCCGACGCGCAGCTCGGGTTCGCACAGCTCCGAGGAGCCGGCCGAGGCCTCCGACACGACGGCGTCGCTCGAATCTCGTGGGCGCACCGTCATGCGACGCAACGCGATGGGAGTGGCAGCCGTGCGAGTCGCGGGCCGTCTTGCACACACCGAACTGCTCGAGGAGCACCTCGCGTCGGCGAGCAGTCACTCCGCCGATCCCACGGTGGACGCCGACGAACTGCTGGCGCTGCTCGGCGAGTACCTCGTCGCGGCCGGGTTCGAGCGCCCCGAGATCCACGCGAAGCTGAACGGCCAGTCGATCGTCGTCGACCTGCGCTCGCCGTCCGCGACCGCACGCTGACCCCCGCCGCCGGGCGCGGTCAGGGCCACAGCACCTCGCGGATCCACCGGCCGGACTCGCGGCGGTAGAGCTGGCGCACGTGCCTGCGCCCGGCGTCCGCCTGCCAGAACTCGACACTGTCGGGGACGATGCACCACGCCCGCCAGGTGCCCGACACGAAGTCGGGGTCGGCCTCGATGCGGGCCACCGCCGCCGCGACGGCGCGTTCGTATTCGGCGGGATCGTCCAGGACCTCGCTCTGACGGCTGGCGGCTGCCACGGCCCGCGCGGTGACCGACCGTTCGCGGAAGTCGCGGGCGGAGAGTGCCGGATCGCCTTCGACGACGGAACCGCGCACCCGCACCTGCCGGCCCTGTTCGCGCCAGTAGAACGACAGTGCTGCAATGGCATTCGCGGATAGTTCACGGCCCTTCGGCGAGCGAGTGTCACCCGAGAACCAGAAGCCCTGCTCGGTGACGTCCTTGAGGAGCAGGAAACGCGCGTCCGGATTGCCGTCGGCATCGACGGTCGACAGCGCAGCCGCGTGCGGTTCCGGAACACCGGCCGCTGCGGCCTGCGTGATCCAGTCGAGAAACAGCGTGGTCGGCGCGTCCGGAAGAGTGTCGACGGGCGGGGGTGTATCGCCGCCGAGTGCGGGCAGGGCGCGAATCCATGCGCGGGTGTCCGGAAACGACGAACGGTCGGGTGTGGTCGGCATGTGCCGACAGTAGCCGCGGCCCGGGTCTTCAGGCCGACGCGGCCGGATCCGTCGGCCCCACCAGCATCCAACGGTGACCGAACGGATCGATGAGTGTCGCGTTGCGGTGTCCGTGGCCCTCCGAGATCCACCGTTCCACCTTGCCGCCTGCGTCGCGGGCACCCGCCAGGACGGCATCGGGGTCGTCGACGGACAACATCAGACTCACGGACGTCGAACCCGATTCCGGCGCCGTCAGACCCATCTCTGGGAACTCCTCGGCGAGATAGATCATGCCGCTCGGCAACCGCAGTTCCGCATGACCGACCCGGCCGTCCTCCATGACGATCGGTTCACCCACCACCTCGGCGCCGAACACCTTGGAATACCACTCGATGGCCTCGACACCCCGCCGCACCGTCAGATACGGCAGCGCGCCGGGAACGGGGACTTCCGGAGCCATCGTCACCTCCCAGTGTCCGCGGTGCGCGTCGAGTCCCAGTGTGCTCCCTCAGGCAGACGCCGGAGGTTGCAACATCGCCCACTTGTTGGACGTGAGCCGGAAACTCGGGAAATCGGAGAGCGCCGCAACCGATTCCCAGGTGCGTTCGTAGCCGGTGTGCGTGATCCGCCAGTTTCCGTCGGGGCACCGAAGATAACGATCGTGATAATAGGCAGACCCGCGCAGCAGCATGCCGTCCTCGGGAATCAGCGTGGTGTCCGCGAGAAACCACACCCCTACCGCGGTGTCACCGGTGACGGTGATCTCGGGCTGGCCGCACTGATGCTCGGTGATGACGTGGGTCCCGAGAGTGTTCTCGAGGAAGGACACGAATGAGTCACGGGAATCGAACGTGAGGTATTCGCTGTACGTCGCCGTGACGTCCGGGACCATCGTGTCGGCGAACTCCACCCACGACTTCGTATCGAGAGCACGTGAGTAACGGTGCTTGAGCTGCTCGATCTGTTTGATTGCTTCGAGATCCATGACCCCCGCCTCCTGTGCAGCGAACATGCAAGCCCTGGACTGCAGATTAGTCGGATTATCTGCAGGTTCGCCTTGGTTTCCCCCGTTTTGCCCAGATCATGCATATTCAGGCCGTGATCCGGGACACGAAAAGGTTACGAAATGACTGCATGGCCTGGGCACCCGCACACCAGTCACACTACCTTAGGCTACCCTCACTTGGCGAGGGCCCGGGCGCGCCGGCCCCGCGGGCCCGAGGGTTTCACATCTTCGAGCATCAGCATTCTAATTCCGTTGCTACACATAACATTTCGATATCCGGTCGGGATTGCTGTGACCCCGAATCCACAGGTATCTCGTCCGGCGCTATCGTGACGCTGACGTGGTCACACGAGAGGGGAATCCATGGATCCGACCCGCATACCGGTGATCGTCGGAGTCGGCGACATCCGCTCCGGCCGTGCAGGCGATCCGGCGGCCCCGCGTGAACCGCTCGACCTGATCACCGACGCCGCGCGTGCTGCTCTCGCCGACAGCGGCTCCGCGACCCTCGGCTCCCGGATCGACGCAATCCATGCGGTGAAGACCGTCAGCTGGTCGTACGACGATCTCCCCGGACTGCTGGCCGCCCGGTTGAATCTGCCGTCACGACGGTCGAGCACGTCCCCGATCGGCGGCCACTGGCCCGCGGCGCTCCTCGACCGCATCGGCGCCGACATCGCCGCGGGCCGGTCGGCGGGCGCGCTCCTCGTCGGCGGTGAGGCGCAGGCGACCATGACGGCGCTCCGGAAGTCGGGCACCGATCCCGCGTCACTGGGCTGGGCGTCGGCGCCGGGCGGTCCCCCCGCGTTCGACCCGGCGGATCTCGGGAGCCCCGCGATGCAGCGTGCCGGCCTGATCGTTCCGACCCGGGTGTACCCGTTGTTCGAGAACCGGGTGGCGCACGAGTCGGGTGTCGGACCCGATCAGTCGCTGGCCGAGTCGGCCCGGATGTATTCGGCGTTCTCCGAACTGGCGGCGAAGAACCCCGCGTCGTGGACGTCCGGGGTGTATTCCGCGGAGGAGATCGCCACGGTGGGTCCGGGCAACCGGATGGTGTGCGAGCCGTACCCGTTGATGCTCAACGCCATGCCGTTCGTCGATCAGGCCGCCGCGACGCTGGTGTGCTCCCTCGCCGTTGCGCGCGAACACGGCGTTCCGGAGGACCGCACGGTGTTCCTGTGGGGCGGCGCGGGAGCCACCGATCCCGTGGACGTCCTGAGCCGCAACGGTTTCGGCACGTCCACGGCCATGACGGATGCAGTTCACCGGGCACTGTCGCGGGCCTCGATCGACGCCTCGGCACTCGACATCGTCGACGCGTACAGCTGCTTCCCGGTGGTGCCGAAGCTACTCACCCGCACGCTCGGCCTGCCCGAAAGCATCGTGCCGAGCGTGACGGGCGGCCACTCCTTCTTCGGCGGTCCCCTCAACAGTTACACGCTGCACTCGATCGCCGAGGTCACCCGCCGACTGAGGGAAGGCGCGGGACCGGCCCTGGTCCACGGCAACGGCGGCTATCTGACGTACCAGCACGTGGTGTTGCTGGCGGGCGCCCCGCACCCGGGTGGATACGTCGGCGATCCGGCGCCGGTGCAACTCGCGGCGGAGGCGCCGGAACTCGTCACCAGCTATGAAGGACGAGCCGACATCGTCACATCCACCGTGGAGTACGGGCGGGACGGCGCCCCCGCGACCGGCTTCGTCGTTGCGCACACCCCCGACGGCCGGCGCCTGGCCGGACATACCGGCTCCGAGGAGGCGCTCGCATTGTCCGCGTTCGCACAGACCCCGGCGGGGTCGGTGATCGGGCGGACCGTTCACGTCACGGACCGCGACGGCATCCTGTCGGTGCGGTTCTGACGGGCCGGGGACACTAATCCAGCTCGGCGGCCAGCTCCATCCACTGTTCCTCGGTGGCTTCCTTCTCCGCGACGACCTGCTTGAGCTCGGTGTCGAGCTTCTGCAGCTTGTCCGGATCGGTGGCCGCCTCCGCCAGCTTCTCGTGCAGCTTCCGTTCCCGGTCGTCCAGCTTCGCCACGGCCCGCTCGAGACGCGACAGTTCCTTGCGCGCGGCGCGTTCGGCGGCCCCGTCCCGCAGCTGCTTGGGGGCCGACGCACCGGTCGCCGTCGACGCCACCGACGGCGCGCCGGTGTCGACCATCTTCGCCCGGCGACGCAGGTAGTCCTCGATCCCACCGGGCAGGTTGGTCAGCTTGCCGTCGCCGAACAACGCCCACGTGGAGTCACAGATGCGTTCGATCAGGTACCGGTCGTGGCTGATGACGACCATCGTGCCCGCCCAGCCGTCGAGAATGTCCTCGAGCTGCTGCAGCGTGTCGATGTCGAGGTCGTTGGTCGGCTCGTCGAGCAACAGTACGTTCGGCTCCGACATCAGCACACGGGTCAGCTGCAGCCGGCGACGCTCGCCACCGGACAGGTCACCGACCGGTGTCCGCTGCCGCGCAGGCGTGAAGCCCAGCCGTTCGGCGAGCTGCCCGGCCGATACCTCTTTGTCGCCCAACGTGATCCGCTCGGCAACGTCCTTGACGGCCTCGAGGACCCGCATGTTCGTCGGCAGATCGTCGAGTTCCTGACGGAGCCAGCCGATGTGCACCGTCTGCCCCTGGATGCGCTTGCCCGACGCCGGCGAGATCTCCCCGGCGAGCGTGCGCAGGAGCGTCGTCTTGCCGGAGCCGTTGACGCCGACCAGGCCGACCCGCTCCCCCGGCGCCAACCGCCACGTGAGGTCGTCGACGAGCACCCGGCCGTCCGGCGTCTCCAGGCGCGCATCCTCGAGTTCGATGACGACCTTGCCGAGCCGGCGCTGCGCGAACGACGCCAGCGCCACGTTGTCGCGGGGCGGTGGGACGTCCGCGATCAACGCCTCCGCGGCCTCGATCCGGTACTTCGGCTTGGACGTGCGGGCGGGGGCACCGCGCCGCAGCCAGGCCAATTCCTTGCGAGCGAGGTTGCGGCGACGTTCCTCGGACGCGTCGGCCTGCCGGGAGCGCTCCGCGCGGGCGAAGATCCAGTCGTTGTAGCCGCCCTCGTAGCTTTCGACCTTGCCGCCCACCACTTCCCACGTGCGGTTGGCGACGGTGTCGAGGAACCACCGGTCGTGGGTCACGACCACCAGCGCGCTGCGACGACTGACGAGATGTTCCGCCAGCCACTGCACACCCTCGACGTCGAGGTGGTTGGTCGGCTCGTCGAGCACCAGCAGGTCGAGGTCCTGGACGAGCGCGGCGGCCAGTGCGACGCGTCGCCGCTCACCACCGGACAGCCCGTCCACCGACACCTCGAGCCCCAGGTTGTCGATGCCGATGCCGGCCAGGATCGACCGGATGCGGGCGTCGCCCGCCCACTCGTGGTCGGCCACCCCGAGCGGTCCGAGCACCACGTCGCCCACGCTCGAACCGGGCGGCAGGACGCCGCGCTGGGTCACCACTGCCATGCGCAGGCCGCCGACCCGGCTGACTCGTCCGGAATCGGGCGCCTCCACGCCGGCCAGCACCTCGAGCATGGTGGTCTTGCCACCGCCGTTGAGGCCGACGACGCCGATGCGTTCGCCCTCCTGCACTCCGAGGGATACCGAATCGAGCAGCGGCTTGATGCCGAAGGACTTCGATACCTGCTCGAGATTGATCAGATTCGCCATCAGTGCGATCCCTCCGCCGCGTCGTTGATTATTCGGGCGCCCGGTACGGGTCCGCTGGCGACCCGCACCGTGCGACACACCCCCGCACCTGCGAGTTCTGCGCTGACCCGGACCGCGGCATCCGCTTCAGCACAAAGAAAGGCACAGGTCGGACCGGACCCGGAGACGATGCCGGCCAGTGCGCCCGCCGCGACCCCGGCTCGCAGCGTCCGCCGCAGGCCCGGATTCAGCGACAGCGCGGCCGACTGCAAGTCGTTGCCCAGCAACGGGGCCAGCGTCGCGGCGTCGCCCGTCGTGAGCGCGTGCATCAGGTCTTCGGGTCCGCCGAGTCGCGGCGGATTCCCGTCGGCACGCAACCGGTCCAGCTCCCGGAACACGGTCGGTGTGCTCAAGCCGCCCTTCGCGAGCGCGAGCACCCAGTGGAACGTGCTGCGGGAGAGCACCGGCAGAAGTCGCTCGCCGCGTCCCGTGCCGACCGCGGTGCCACCGTGGAGGGAGAACGGAACGTCGCTGCCGAGCTTCGCGGCGAACCCGTCGAGTTCCTCCCGCGACAGGTCGAGTTGCCACAGCGCGTTCAGCCCGACCAGCGTCGCCGCGGCGTCCGCGCTGCCGCCGGCCATGCCCCCGGCCACCGGGATGCCCTTGTCGATGGCGATCTCGACGTCCGGGCGCCGCCCCGACTCGGCCGCGAGCAGCTCGGCGGCCTGCCACACGAGGTTGCTGCTGTCGGTGGGCACGACGCGGGCGTCCTCACCGCGGACCGTCACCGACAGCGTCTCCGCGGGGACCACCGACACCGTGTCGCTGAGCGAGAGCGCCTGGAACACCGTGTTCAACTCGTGATAGCCGTCGTCACGCAAGTCCCCGACGGCCAGATGCAGATTGACCTTGGACGGGGCCCTGACTACGACGGGGCGAGGAACGACGGAAAGCACAAGGGTAGAGCTTAGGCGCTCCCGGTACGGGTGCGGAAATGCGCACCATCACGCACTTTGCCACTCACCGCGTCACAGGTGCGGGCCGAGCCGGGTGGTGAGGCTGCCGCCTCGGGCGAGGGGCAGACGGGTCCGCGCCGACCGGATGTCGCCGGTGACGTCCGCGGGCCGGTCGTCCGGGTACCGCAATTCACTCGTGACGGCCGCCGGGCCGTCCAGAACGTCGTGCGACACGGTGCCGACGCCGAGTTCCAGCTCGTGCCGGAGCAGCGGCAGGGCGCCGAGATCGGCGTTGGTGACCCCGACCCAGCGTCCCGCGCTCTCCCCCGCCCGGCCGATCTGCACCCGCTCACGCAGCAGCACCGTCGACGACTCGGTGAGGGACACCGTCGTCTCGACGCGATGCTCCGCGCCGCCCGCGATCACCGTGGGTTCGAGCGCGCAGTCGAGCACGGCGTCGTCCTCGACCTCCACCGACCACTGCGCCGTGGACAGCACACGACCCCGGCCGGGCAGGGCCAGGGACGCCGCGACGCTGCGCAGCGTCAGCCGGGCACCCGACCGGACCCGGACCGTGATCTCCCAGTGATCGCCGCCGAGCGGGGTCGCGGCGGTGCCGATCACGTGGACCGTGTCGCGGCCGGTGATCCGCGCCGCCAGTCCCCCGACCGCGGAGATCCGCGGACTGCGGTCGGGGGACGCGACGATCGTCAGTTCGGTGCGCACTACTGGTGCACGTCGGCGAGGGTGCGCACCTGCTCGCGCACCCACTCCAGCGCCGGCCCGGACGACGGGTCCTCCGTCAACGAGATCAGCGCCGTGGGCCTGCCCTCGCGGACCTTCTCGGCGTCGCGGCGCATCACCCCGAGATCGGCTCCGACCATGGGCGCGAGGTCCGTCTTGTTGATCACGAGCAGATCCGAGAACGTCACACCGGGACCACCCTTGCGGGGAACCTTGTCACCACCGGCGACGTCGACGACGAAGATCTGCACGTCGATCAGGCCCGAGGAGAACGTCGCGGTGAGGTTGTCGCCGCCGGACTCCACCAGGATCAGATCGAGCGGCGGGTTGGCCGCGATCAGGTCGTCGATGGCGTCGAGGTTGGCGGTGATGTCGTCGCGGATCGCCGTGTGGGGGCACCCACCGGTCTGCACGGCGGCGATGCGCTCGTCCGGCAGCACGGCGTGGCGGCGCAGGAAGTCCGCGTCCTCGGTGGTGTAGATGTCGTTGGTGAGCACGGCCAGCGACAACTCCTCGCGCAGTTGCCTGCACAGCGCGGCGACGAGCGCCGTCTTGCCCGATCCGACGGGCCCGCCGATCCCGATCCGGACCGGCTCCCCCGCCACCCGGACCCGCCTGGGACGGTCGTGCTGGTGGTCGTGGGGTTCACCATCGATGAAATGCGGTGGCATGGTTGATCTCCTTACTGGGATACAGCTGAGTGTCACGACACGAACAGGGGGCGGTCCCGTAGAACGTGCCGCTCGGCGACGACATCCATGAAGGGGTCGGACACGCTGGACAGTCCGGTCACGCACTGGCCGGCGGTGTCGTCGCACAGGTCGGACAGTGCGAACGTGCACGCGGCGACCTGCGCGGGATCGAGAGCGAGCAGACGCTGCGCGGCGATCGCGGACCCGGTCATGGTGGTGTACACGACGACCAGCGCCGCCTCCCGCGGTTCGACCGCGGTGACGGATCCGACCATCCCCGACACCACGGGCAGGTGCGGACGTGTCCCGAGCGGCGACCAGTCGTGCTCGGGCCACGTGGTGCGGGCCAGCCGCAGCAGACCTCTCCCCTGCGCCCGCGACGACGACCGCGCCGCCGGGGACGGGGTTCGCGCATCCATTTCGGCGTCGGCGTGTTCGGCGGTGAACCGGCCGGCGCATACCGCCGCAGTGATCGATCCCCCGACGAGCCCGGCGGTCCGTATCCGGCGACGCAGGAACGCCTCCATCGTGGCGACGTCGCGGACGACCCCGCTGGCGACGGCCTCCTCGATGCCGCCCGAATGCACGTGACCGCCCGTGGGCAGCCGCGAGTCGGCGAGGGACATCAGGTGAGCGAGGCGCATCAGAACAGGAAGTATCGCTGGGCCATCGGCAGTTCCGCCGCCGGCTGCTCTTCCCACACGTCGCCGTCGATGCGGACCGTGAACGTGTCCGGGTCCACCTCGATCCGCGGCTGCGCGTCGTTGCGGGGCATGTCGGACTTGCCCCGCGACCGCACGTTCGCGACCGGCACCAGTCGACGGCTCAGGTCCAGCCGATCGGCCAGTCCGTCCTCGAGGGCGTGTGGAGCGACGAAGTGCACGGACGTGGCGGCCGCCGCCTTGGGCGCCGCCCCGAACATCGGACGCGGAAGCACCGGTTGCGGAGTCGGTATGGACGCGTTGGCATCTCCCATTGCGGCCCACGCGATCATCCCGCCCTTGATCACCGCGTGCGGCCGGACACCGAAGAACGCCGGATCCCACAGCACCAGGTCGGCGAGCTTGCCGACCTCGACCGATCCGATCTCGGCTTCCAACCCGTGCGCGACGGCGGGGCAGATCGTGTACTTCGCCACGTACCGCTGGACGCGCTGATTGTCGGCGCCGTTGTCGCCGGGCAGGAAACCCCGTCTGCGTTTCATCACGTGCGCCGTCTGCCACGTGCGCAACACGACCTCGCCGATGCGTCCCATCGCCTGCGAGTCGCTGCCGATCATGGAGATGGCGCCGAGGTCGTGGAGCAGATCCTCCGCCGCGATGGTGGACGGCCGGATGCGGCTCTCCGCGAACGCCAGGTCCTCCGGGATCTTCGGGCTCAGGTGGTGGCACACCATGAGCATGTCGAGATGCTCGTCGAGGGTGTTGACCGTGTGCGGCCGGGTCGGGTTGGTCGAACTCGGCAGGACGTTCGCGTGCGCGGCCACCGTGATGATGTCCGGTGCGTGGCCGCCGCCCGCCCCCTCCGTGTGATAGGCGTGGATCGCGCGTCCGGCGATGGCCGCGAGAGTGTCCTCGACGAAGCCGGCCTCGTTCAAAGTGTCCGAGTGGAGGGCCACCTGCACTCCCGCGGCGTCCGCGACGGTGAGGCACGCGTCGATGGCGGCCGGAGTCGAACCCCAGTCCTCGTGCAGCTTGAAACCGGAGACGCCGCCGCGCAACTGCTCCCACATCGACTCGGAGCTGACCGTGTTGCCCTTGCCGAGCAGCGCGATGTTCATCGGCCAGCCGTCGAGTGCCTCCAGCATCCGGGCGGTGTGCCACGAACCGGGGGTGACGGTGGTGGCCTTGCTGCCCTCGGCGGGGCCGGTGCCGCCGCCGATCATCGTCGTGATGCCGCCGCCCAGCGCCTCGTCCATGATCTGCGGGCAGATGAAGTGCACGTGACAGTCGATACCGCCGGCCGTGAGAATCTTGCCGTTCCCGGCGATGATCTCGGTGGACGGACCCACCACCAGATCGGGGTGGACCCCCGACATCGTGTCGGGGTTGCCTGCCTTGCCGAGCGCGACGATGCGTCCGTCCCGAATACCGACGTCCGCCTTGATGATTCCCCAATGGTCGACGACCACCACGCCGGTGATCACCGCGTCGGGGGCGCCCTCGGCGCGGGTCGCGCGACCCTGCCCCATGGACTCGCGCAACACTTTTCCGCCACCGAACACCGCCTCGTCGCCGGCCAGCCCCGGCCCACCGCTGCGGTCCTCGGTGATCTCGATCAGCAGGTCGGTGTCGGCGAGCCGGATGCGGTCACCGGTCGTGGGACCGAACAGCTCGGCGTAGCGTGCGCGGCTGAGTTCGGTCATGACGCGTCCAGCTTTCCGGGAGGAGTGAGGCTCAGCCCGTACACTTCACGGGTCCCGCGCAAGGGGACGAGTGAAATCGTCTGCGCGATACCCGGTTCGAAGCGCACCGCGGTGCCGGCGGGAATGTCGAGCCGCAGCCCGTGGGCGGCGGAACGGTCGAACCGCAGGGCGTGATTGGCCTGCGGAAAATGTACGTGGCTCCCGACCTGGACCGGGCGGTCACCGGTGTTGACCACCTCGAGTTCGGTGCGGGGAGAACCTTCGTTGAGCTCGATCACGCCCTCGGCGCACACGACTTCACCTGGAATCACGGTCACCCCTACGCAATCGGATCGTGGACGGTGACGAGCTTGGTTCCGTCCGGGAACGTGGCCTCCACCTGCACGTCGTGCAGCATCTCCGGGACGCCTTCCATCACGTCGGACCGGGTGAGCACCTCACGACCGGACACCATCAACTCCGCCACCGACCGGCCGTCGCGGGCCCCCTCCAGGATGTGATCCGTGATGAGGGCCACCGCCTCCGGATGGTTCAACACGAGGCCGCGTTGCCGGCGCCTGCGCGCGAGTTCCGCGGCGTAGCTCAGGAGCAGACGCTCCTGCTCGTGGGGCGACAAGCGCATGTGTCCTCCTCGGTCGGTGCGTCGCAATACTGCCATGAACTGCAGTGTGGCACCGCCCACGCTCGGAACGGCCGCCGTTCTCACCGCGGAAACATTCGTGACACGAACCCGTCACAGCGCCTTCCTAGCGTTCCCCCATGGCTATCTCCACTGACGCCCATCCCCCACCCGGTGACGTGTCGCCGACCGGGACGCGATCGCCCTGGTACACCAACCTGTTCGTCCAGCTTCTCGTCGGAATCGTCGGCGGCATCGCTCTCGGCTGGCTGTGGCCGACGGTGGGGTCGGAGCTCAAACCGATCGGCGACACGTTCGTCAAGCTGATCAAGATGCTCATCGCGCCGTTGATCTTCACGGTGGTCGTCACGGGAATCGCCAAGGTGGGCGACGTCAAGGCCGTCGGACGGATCGGCGTGAAGGCACTGATCTACTTCACCGCCGTCACCGGGTTCGCGCTGCTCTTCGGGCTGGTGATGGGCAACATCGTCAAGCCCGGCGGCGGATTCGACATCGACCCGGCCACTCTCGCCGACGGCACCGAGCAGATCGCGGAGAAGACCGGCGGTGGCGAACTTCCCGGCGCCGTCGAATTCGTCATGGACATCGTCCCGACCAGTGTGGTGGGCGCATTCGCCGACAATATATTGCTGCAGGTCCTCTTCTTCGCGGTGCTCTTCGGTATCGCGCTGGCCAAGTACGGCGAGCACGGTCCCCCGCTGGTCCTCGAATTCGTCGACCACCTCAGCCACATCATCTTCATGATCATCGGCTGGATCATGCGGCTCGCCCCGATCGGCGCGTTCGGCGCGATGGCGTTCATCATCGGCCAGTACGGAATCTCCACCCTCGGGAGCTTCGCCGCGCTCATCGCGTGCTGCTACCTCGCCGGAGCGCTGTTCGTCCTCGTCCTCGCGCTGATCGCGAAGGTCGCCGTGGGACTGAACATCTTCACGTTCATCCGCTACACCAAGGAGGAGTTCGGTCTCGCGCTGGGAACCGCATCGTCCGAGGCAGTGCTTCCCCGCATCATGACCAAGCTCGTCGGCGCCGGGAACTCACAGGCCGCGACCGGGCTCGTGGTGCCGACCGGATACTCGTTCAACCTCGACGGGGCCGCGATCTACCTGTCCATCTCCACGCTGTTCCTCGCCCAGGCCACCGGCCACGACCTGTCCGTCGCCGACCAGCTCGGCGCGCTGTTCATCCTGCTCCTCACGTCGAAAGGCATGGCGGGCGTACCCGGGTCGTCGTTCCTCGCGCTGTCGGCGACCGCGACCGCGCTCGGAATCTTCCCCGTCGCGGCGGTCGCGGTGCTGCTCGGCGCCGACCGGATCATGGACTCGATGCGGGTGTTCGTGAACCTCCTCGGCAACTGTGTCGCCACGTTCGTCGTCTCGAACTGGGAAGGCCAGCTGGACAAGCAGAAGATGCAGGACGCCGTCCACGGAAGGCTCAGCCCCGGCGGCGCGGATCCCGTCGCGCAGCCGCCGGTCGTGGCCGAGTACGAGTCGCGTCAGTAGCCGGCGGGAATGCCGAACACCCTGATCGCGTCGCGGTACATCCCGAGCTGCTGGTCCTTGGTCAGCGGCATGACTTCGGCGATCAGCTGACCAGCACTGGTGATCGCGCTCATCGCCCCGACCACCGGCAGTCCGGCGACGTTGAAATCGACCGTTGCCCTGCGGATGTGGTTGGCCGACGTCACGATGATCGCGCCGCCCGCACCGAGCGAGCGCGCGAGCGGAACGGAGTTGAGCGCGTTGCCCACCGTCGATCCGGCACGATGCTCGGGGTGGATGCGTTGCGCCGGGACACCGTGCGACTGCAACCACCCCTGCATCGCGGCCGCCTCGGTGATGCCGTTCTGCGGGTTGCCGCCGGTGACGATGATCGGCGACATCGGCGAGGCCCACGACTGGACGAGCGCTGCCTGCAGGCGGTTGATCAATTCCGGTCGCATCGCGCCGTCGGGGAGCAGTCCGAAGCCGAGGACGATGATCGCGGTGGACGGACCCTGGATGGCCGGAAGGGGGTTCGGGGGCGTGAACGACGCAATTCTGATCGCGTTCAGCATCCCGTCGACGCCGGCGCGCATCCCACCGTCCATCGCGCCGAGCCGGGCGAGCGCGGTCTCGCGGGTGATCAGGTCGCCCGCGGCGTCGGCGTAGATGGCCTGCAACGCCAGCGCATTGGTGTCGCCGGGTTCGCCGGCGACGGCGCCACCGATGTCCGCGAGGGCGCCACGGGTGTCACCTGCGGCGAATCTGCCCTGCGCGCTGTTGAAGAGGTCGGCGGCCGAGGCGGATGCCGTCGCGGTGGTCGAAACCGCCAGAGCCAGGCAGAAGGCAGTGGTCATGACGGTGGCGAGCAGCGCCCTGACTGCTGAAGAAATGGGCCGAACACGAAACTGCGTCACGCTGAGACCTTTCCGTCGGATTTTCACGAAGTACACATGCGATGGTCCGTGGAGCGTCGGCGCCAGTGTAGTGACACTCGTGGGGCTGGTGGGAAAATCGTTACCTACCGTTACCCACAGTCGATAGAGGACCGAAGATGTCCTCTATCGATGGCATTCTGGGACGCATGCGGGAAACTTCGGCACGACTCCTCCGGCTGCTGTCGCTGCTCCAGACCCGAAAGGACTGGTCCGGGGCAGAACTCGCCGACCGACTCGGCATCACCCCACGCACGGTCCGGCGAGACGTGGAGAAACTCCGCGACCTCGGGTACCCCGTCGACGCGACCGTCGGGGTGGGCGGTGGCTACCAACTCGGCGCGGGCGCGGAAATGCCGCCCCTGCTCCTCGACGACGAAGAAGTCCTGGCCGTCGCACTCGGCCTGCAATCCGGCGCGACCGGGTCCGTGGTGGGCATCGGGGAGGCGTCGATGCGAGCGCTCACCAAACTCCGGCAGGTGATGCCGTCCCGGCTGCGACACCGTCTCGAGGCGCTGCAGGTCGACGTGGTCCACCGCGAGCCCGCGAAGAGCGCCGTCGACGCGCAGGTCCTGTCGGCCGTCGCCTCGGTGTGCCACAACCACGAACGACTCCGATTCGACTACAGCACCCACGACGGCACCGAGAGCCGGCGTGAAGTGGAGCCGTACCGTCTCGTCCGATCCGGTCTGCGCTGGTACCTCGTCGCCTGGGACCTCACCCGCGCGGACTGGCGGTCGTTCCGCATGGACCGCCTGACACCGAAGATCCCGACGGGACCGCGGTTCGTGCCCCGCGAACTACCGCCCGGCGGCGCTGCCGAATTCGTCGCACGCGGCATCAACCGGGCCGTCACCCGGATCCGCGCACGGGTACTGCTGCACGCGTCGACCGACGAGATGGCGGCCCTGGTCCACGAAGACTGGGGAACACTCGAAGAAATGCCCGACGGACGATGCGCAGTGGCGCTCGGCGGCGACTCCGTGCCGTCGATAGCCAACTGGCTCAGCGCATTCGGCGTCGACTTCACCGTCCTCGACCCTCCTGAGCTGCGCGAAGAGTGCCGACGGGTGGGTGAGCGTCACCGCCTCTTCGCCGACCGCTACGGTAACGCCTGACCGAGACGCCGTTCAGCCGTCACCGCGGACCGAAAATCCGTGGGAACCGAACGGTCCTGCGCGGCGTCCAACCAGGTGACGACAAGGAAAGGTCGGGGTAGTCGGGGATGCAGCACACGATTGTCGAGGAGGGGCGCGCGCGGGCGCCTGCGGAGGCGGGAACAGTCGGGAAGGTGCTCGTCGGGGGCCATCTGGCGCTCGGGGGCGCGACGGTGGTGATCATGGCGTTCTCATTGGCGTTCGTGTGCACCCTCGACAACGGAACCCAGCCGTGGACGTGGCCGAGCAGGTATTCGACGGCCTGGTTCGTCGCCACGACCATCCTCGCCACCACACTGTGGGCGCTCTTCGTCACGGGTGTGGTGATCTTCTCGTCGAGGCCTCGGCGGGCGCTCGGCACGGCCACGTTCTTCGTCGCCGCTGCACTCGGAGCCGCTGCGGTGATCGGGCTGTTCGGTCCGTCGGAGAATTCCGCGCTGCAACTCTGGCTCGTCTGCGCCATGAATCTCGGGTATCAGGCCGCTCACCTGCGGTCGGCGTAGCCGGACCGAAACGAGTCAAGGCCCCACTCTGACGAGTGGGGCCTTGCTCGAACGTCATGTCCCGGCGAACCGGGAAGTCATGGCCGTTCTCAGATCAGGGTGACGCCGGTGGCCTGCGGGCCCTTGTTGCCCTGGCCGATCTCGAACGAAACGCGCTGATTCTCCTCGAGCGTGCGGAAGCCGCCGCTCTGGATCTCCGAGTAATGGACGAACACGTCAGCGCTGCCATCCTCGGGGGCGATGAAGCCGAACCCCTTCTCGGAGTTGAACCACTTCACGATGCCCTCTGCCATGTAAATCTCCTCTAACACAGTAACTTCTTCAAGCAACCGGCTCGGTTACCTGGGTCATTGAACACGACCGTCTATGACAATTCCTGTGGAGGACGTCCAAACGCTCGCAACCATCGATTTGCGAGCGTGGGAAACACAAACACAAAACTTACGACCTCCAATAGTGAACCACACATCCGGTCGGTTGTCTCCCCCGGGCCGAACTCGCGCAGGTCAGGGGATGAAATTGGCGTACACCTCGGGAGCAACGGGCGCCACGATCCCGTCCGGCGCCCACGGCGCACCCTGACCGGGCAGGACGGTGACGCTCCCCGTCACCGACACCACGACGGTCCCGCTACCGGTGGGCATTCGAGCGGACGAGCGCCATCCCCGATCGTCCCGGAACCGGCCACGCCTGACCCTGCACCGTCGAGAACGGCGGGATGCCGATGACCGTGGGATTCCCCCTGTGAGTACTTATTAACGTCCCGCGGTTAACAAGTACTCACGGCTGGGTGGCGGCGAGACGCACGAAGGCCGCCGCGTCGAGGGTCTCACCGCGGGCGGACGGTGCGATGCCGGCCTCGAGCAGTCGCCGCTCCGCCTCCGCGGGTGAACCGGCCCAACCGCTGAGCGCGGCTCGTAAAGTCTTGCGGCGCTGAGCGAACGCCGCATCGATGACGGCGAACACACGGCGGCGGTGTGCGTCGTCGACGGGCCACGGCGGTTCGGCGTACCGGTCGATGCGCACGAGACCCGACTCGACCTTCGGCACGGGCCAGAACACCGCGCGCCCGACGGCGCCCGCGCGTCGCACGGCGCCGAAGAAATTGGCCTTCACGCTCGGCACACCGTAGATCTTGCTGCCCGGGGACGCCGCCAACCGGTCGGCGACCTCGGCCTGCACCATCACCAGAGCGGTTCGGAGACTGGGAAGTTCGGAGAACAGGTGCAGCAGCACCGGCACCGCAACGTTGTACGGCAGATTCGCGACGAGAGCCGTGGGCTCACCGGGGATCTCGGACGGCTTGACCCGCATCGCGTCCGCGCCGACCACGGTCAGCCGGTCCGCGAGTTCCGGAGCCCGGTCGGCGACGGTGACCGGGAGTCGCGCCGCGAGGTTGGGGTCGATCTCGACGGCGATCACCTTGTCGACGACATCGAGCAGCGCCAACGTGAGCGAGCCGAGCCCGGGGCCGACCTCGAGGACCGTGTCCTCGCGTCCCACGCCCGCGGTGGCGACGATGCGGCGTACCGTGTTGGCGTCGTGCACGAAGTTCTGCCCCAGCTGCTTGGTGGGGCGCACGCCGAACTCCTCGGCTAACGCGCGCACCTCGGCGGGGCCGAGCAGTGCGGCCTGACCTCGAGCGACGGGGGGTACTTCGGCTTCGGACACCAGCCGAACTTTAACGCACGCCGAGCCTGCCCGAGCACGACGGCCACGCTCCCCAGCCCTGTGTCTTCTGCGTCTGCGACGCGACGGCGATCTGCTCCTCGCGGGTGGCGAGGTCGGCGCGCGGCGCGTACTTGAGGCCGCCCTGGCGCTCCCACGTGTTCTGGTCGAACTGGACGCCGCCGAAGAATCCGTTGCCGGTGTTGATGGCCCAGTTGCCGGTGGCCTCGCACTGCGCGAGCGCGTCCCAGACCGAACCGTTCTCGACGGGCGGCACCTCGGTGCCCGGCTTCGCGCCGACGCGGATCACCTTCGGCTGCGCCGGCGTCGTGACCGTCGCGGACACCTGGTTGTGTCCGACTTCCCTGCCGTTGACGGTGTTGACCGCGAACGTGACGTCCTGGACGCCGGGCACTCCTGGGTTCTCGAGCACGGTGCGACTCTGGTTCATCGTCGGATCCTCGATGCGCTGCTCCTCCGGAGCCAGCGGCAACGTCTCGACCTTCGTCTCGGTGCGGTCACGGGTGACGGTCACGGCCATGCCGTCGGTCAGCGGAGTGTCCGCGGCCGGGACGACGGTGTCGGCCTGCTCGAGGGGCGCGCCGTGTGCGGCGAGGAACTCCCCGACCGTCGGTGCGGCCATGCGCACGTCGGTGACCGGCAGCGCGCCGTCGGCGAGCGTGACGACGAGCGGATTGAGGACGTCGAGCGCTGCACCGTCGAGCGGAAGTCGCTGCGAACGGGACGCGGACACGTGCACGTCCTCGCCGAGTTCGAACTGCTTCAGCGCGTCCTCGACGGTGAGCGCGGTGGTCCACACCGTCTTGGGCTGACCGTCCACCGTCAGGGACACTTCACGCGCGCGGCGCAGCACCACGGTGTCGCCGTCGGACAGGCTCGCGTCGCGTTCCGGTGCCACGACGTCGCGGTCGCTGATCGAGTACCCGGCGTCGGACAGGGCGGCGTCGACGTTCGTGGTCATGGTGCTCAGCGAGATCTTCTCGCCGTCCACGTCGAGGGTGACGGTCTTGTGCCGGACCACGGCCATCACTCCGCCTGCGATCAGTGTGGCGAGAAGCAGGGCCACCACGGTGTAGAGCAGCGGCGAGCGAGCCGAGTTGATCTTCGCGAAGGGCGACATCGTGTTCCTTTACTTCAGACCGTCAGCGGAGTCCGAGCTTGCTGGTGCAGGAGGGCCATGCGCCCCAGCCCTGTGCCGCCTGGACCTTCTCGGCGACGGAGATCTGCTGTTCGCGGGATGCGAGGTCGGCGCGGGCGGCGTACTGGCTTCCGCCGAACGCCTCCCAGGTGCTCTGGGTGAACTGCAGTCCGCCGAAGAATCCGTTGCCGGTGTTGATGGCCCAGTTGCCGGTGGCCTCGCAGTGCGCGATCGAATCCCAGGTGGAGGCGTTGGAGATGGCGAGTTCCTTCACACCGACCTTGACCAGTGCCGGCGCGGGCTCGCGGAGCACCTGAGAGCTGAGCTCCTGGCGTCCGGCCTCGACACCGTTGACGGTCTTCACGGATGCGGTGACGGTGCGCTCGCCGGGGACCCCGGGGTTCTCGACAACGGTCTTGCCCTTGTCGAGCGCGGGATCCTCGACGCGGTTCTCGGGCGGCGCGATGGGCAGCGTCTCGGTGCGGGTCTCGGTGCGGTCGCGGGTCACGTGGATCTCGGCGCCTTCGACGACGGGGGCGTCGGCGGGCGGAACGACGGTGTCGGCCTGCTCGAGCGGGGCGCCGTTGGCCGCGAGGAGCTCACCCACGGTGGGGGCTGCCAGTCGGACGTCCGTGAGCGGTGCGCCGCCGTCGGCCACCTTGACGAGCTTGGCGTTGACGACCTCGAGCGCGGTGCCTTCCAGCGGCAGGCGCTCGGAGCGGGACACCGAGACGTGGACGTCGTCGGCGAGTTCGAACTGCTTCAGTGCGTCGTCGACGGTGAGGGCGGTGGTCCACACGGTCTTCGGCTGCCCGTCGACCGTGAGGTCGATCTCGCGGGCACGTCGCAGCACCACGGTGTCGCCGTCGGAGAGCGACGCGTCGGCCGCGGGGGCGACCGCGTCACGCTCGCTGACGGTGTATCCGGCGTCGTCGAGCGCGCCGCCGACGTCGGAGGCCATCGTGCCGAGCGAGATGGTCTCGCCGTCGACGTCGAGCGTGACGGTCTTGTGCCGCGCCACTGCCAGCGCACCGCCCACGACGAGCGTCGCGAGCAGTGCCGCGACGACTACGTAGAGAAGGGGCGATTTGGCGTTGTTGATTCTGGCTAAAGGCGACACATGAAATCCCAAGGCTGACGAAGGTTTGATCACGGTACGGTAACGAATCGGCGATGGTCTGGCAACTTTGCCGCTACGACCTGCGTGCGAGATCACGAAAAGGTTGAGATCGGGGACAGTTTTCACTTCACCGCGAAGGATTGCTTCTGGTCCGGACCACGCGCGAAACGCAGTATCTTGCGACATGCACCAAGAAGCCCGGAAGCGACCGGGCACTACTGACTGAGAAAGCTGGGGTTCCGTGCGCAGCAGATCCGATCGACTTCTGAGACTCGTCAGACGTCCGAGAGTGCCCGCGGTGATCGCCGCGCTGACGCTGCTCGTCACACTCGTCGCGCCCGGCCTCGCCGGCGCACAAGAGCCCGCACCGGGCAACAACTACACGATCGCCACCGACATCACGTTCGCCCCGTTCGAGTTCCAGGACGAGAGCGGCAAGCTCGTCGGAATCGACATGGACCTTCTCGCCGCCATCGCCGAGGACCAGGGGTTCACCTACCAGGTCAACCCCGTCGGATTCGACGCCGCACTCCAGGCGGTCACCGGCGGTCAAGCCAACGGCATGATCGCCGGCATGTCGATCACCGACGCCCGCAAGGCGACGTTCGACTTCTCCGATCCGTACTTCGAGTCGGGCGTGCAGATGGGCGTGCTCGAGAGCAACGACTCGGTCACCTCGTACGAGGACCTGCGCGGCAAGTCCGTCGCGGTCAAGAACGGCACCGAGGGCGCCACGTACGCGGAGTCCATCAAGGACCAGTACGGCTTCACCACCAAGTACTTCGCCGACTCGTCGAGCATGTTCGACGAGGTCCGCACGGGTAACTCAGCGGCCGTGTTCGAGGACTACCCCGTCCTCGCCTACGGCATCAAGCAGGGCAACGGCTTCAAGACGGTCACCGACAAGGTCCCCGGCGCCAGCTACGGGTTCGCCGTCGCGAAGGGCCAGAACGCTCAGCTCCTGCAAGAGTTCAACACCGGGCTCGCCAACCTGAAGGCCAGCGGCCAGTACGACGAGATTCTCGACACCTACCTCAACTCGGACGCATCCGACGACGACAACTCGATCCTGGGCCTGATCAAGAGCACCTACCCGCTGCTGCTCGAGGGCCTGTGGCTCACGATCGTCCTGACCGTGGTCTCGATCGCCATCGCGCTCGTCCTCGGCGCGATCTTCGGATTGTTCCGGGTATCGACCAACATCGTCCTGCGCGGTATCGGCACCACCTACGTCGACGTGTTCCGCGGCACCCCGCTGCTGGTGCAGGCGTTCTTCATCTACTTCGGCATCCCGGCGGCGCTGGACTTCCAGATGTCGGCGTTCACGGCGGGCATCATCACGCTGAGCCTCAACGCAGGCGCGTACATGGCCGAGATCGTGCGCGGCGGCATCCTGTCCGTCGACAAGGGCCAGATGGAAGCGTCGCGGAGCCTCGGCATCAGCTACCTGAAGTCGATGCAGAAGGTCGTGATGCCGCAGGCCGTGCGGACGATGATCCCCTCGTACATCAACCAGTTCGTGATCACGCTGAAGGACACGTCGATCCTGTCCGTGATCGGGCTCGCCGAGCTCACTCAGACCGGGCGGATCATCATCGCCCGCAACTTCCAGTCCTTCAACATGTGGCTGATCATCGGCGTGATGTATTTCATCATCATCATGGCGTTGACGAAGCTGTCGAACCGGCTCGAGAAGAGGATCAACAAGTGACCGAGACACCGGTGACAGAGAACAAGGCCGAGACCGCCGACCCGAAGATCCGGGTGAAGGGCCTGAAGAAGTCGTTCGGCGACAACGAGGTCCTCAAGGGCCTCGACGTCGACATCGCGAGCGGTGAAGTGGTCTGCGTGATCGGGCCGTCGGGCTCCGGCAAGAGCACGTTCCTGCGCTGCCTCAACCGGCTCGAGGACATCACGGACGGCAAGGTCGTGGTCGACGGGTTCGACGTGAGCGACAAGAAGATCGACATCGACCGGGTGCGTCAGCACATCGGTATGGTCTTCCAGCACTTCAACCTGTTCCCGCACATGACCGCGATCGAGAACGTGATGCTCGCGCCCGTGCAGACCAAGCGGGCCTCCAAGGACGAGGCGCGGGCGACGGCGGTCCGGCTGCTCGAGCAGGTCGGGTTGGCGGAGAAGGCGGACGCGAAACCGGCGAACCTGTCCGGTGGGCAGAAGCAGCGCGTCGCGATCGCGCGGGCCCTGGCGATGAACCCGGACATCATGCTGTTCGACGAGGCGACCAGCGCTCTGGACCCCGAGATGGTGGGTGAGGTACTGCAGGTTCTGCGCGACCTCGCGAAGGGTGGCATGACGATGGTCGTGGTCACGCACGAGATGGGCTTCGCCCGCGAGGTGTCCGACCGGGTGATCTTCATGGCCGACGGCTACGTGGTGGAGGAGGGAACTCCGGAGCAGATCTTCGGCGACCCGCAGCAGTCCCGTACCCAGGACTTCCTGAACAAGGTCCTCTGACACGTGAGTGGCGAAGCGTGCCGGGGGACGCTTCGCCACTCACATGGGGTCAGACGGTGGCGCGTTCCTTCGAGGCCCACGGCACCTTGTGGCCGAGCAGTCCGTCGACGCCGAACCGGCCCGATCCGACGACGGCGAGCAGCAGCGAGCCGACGCCGAGCGCCAGCACCAGCTCGTAGCCGCCCTCGCCGGCGAAGATTCCCTTGTCGACGTGCACGAGGAAGAAGGCGCCGACCATGTCGAGGAAGAGCAGGATGCCGAAGATCGGGACGGCCGCCCCGACGATGAGTGCGATTCCGCCGATCAGCTCGATCCACGTCGCGAGGAACGCCGAGATGCCGGGAAGCGGAACTCCCATGGCCTCGAAGCCGGCGGTCGTGGCGTCGAGTCCGTTGGTGAAGGCCTTCTGCCAGCCGTGGGCGAGGAAGATGATGCCGATGCCCACGCGGGCGACGAGGATTCCCAGGCTTCGAACTGCGGGGTTGTTCATGGATGTGCCTTTCATCGTGGTGTCCCCGCGCGACCGGGACGACCGTTAGTTGAACAAGCAACGATCCTAAATTGTCTAACTTGAAACTTCAACATAGGGCCTTCGGCCCCGTGCGCGCTCGACGATTCCAGGGACTCGCTAACCACTCACGGGCCGGAGGCCGTACACGCGCTCGGCGGTCGCGGTGGACGCCTTCGCCAGGTCGTCCGGATCCTCGCCACGGATCTCGGCGAGCGCCCGGACCGTGTACGGGAGGCAGTACGGCTCGTTGGGAGCGCCCCGGAACGGGTGCGGGGTGAGGAACGGCGCATCCGTCTCGACGATCAGCTGATCCGACGGCACCAGTGGGGCCGCCTCCCGCAAGGCCTTCGCGTTCTTGAAGCTGACGGTGCCGGAGAAGCTGAGGACGTAACCGGCGTCGACGCACTCGCGCGCCATCTCGGCGTCCGAGGAGAAGCAGTGGAAGATCACCGTCTCCGGCGCGCCCTCCTCGCGCAGCACCTGCAGCAGCGCCTGGTCGGCCTCCCGGTTGTGGATCATCAGCGTCTTGCCGAGCCGCTTCGCGAGGTCGATGTGCCAGCGGAAGCCCTCGGTCTGTTCGGGGACCGTGGCGCAGCCGTCGAGTTTCCCGGGCCAGTAGAAGTCGAGTCCCGTCTCCCCCACCGCGACCACCCGGGGATCACCGGCCAGTCGCTCGATCTCCGCCCGGGTCGCGTCGTCGAGCACGTTCGCCCGGGTCGGGTGGATGGCCACGGCCGCGTAGACGCGAGGATCCCAGTGCGCCGCGTCGACGGCGAACTGCGCGGCCGCCAGGTCGTCGGCCACCGTGACCACCCGCTCCACCCCGACCGCGGCGGCCCGGTCGACGATCGCCGTGACGCTCGTTGCGTCCGAGGCACCACACGCGTCGAGGTGGGTGTGCGAGTCGACGAGCGGGAACAGCGGCGCAGGGGCTTCCGGGGCGGGACGGTCTTTGCTCATGCGGACATTGTCGACGCCGCCGCCGCACGTGTCACATGCGGTACTTTCTCCCCGACGGGGAGGGAGCCGTGTCCATGACTTCGAGCTCGATGAACGGCCGCGTGATCGCGGTGACCGGCGGTGCGAGGGGAATCGGGCGGGAGATCGCCCGACAGCTGGCGCTGGCCGGCGCCCGGGTCGCGATCGGCGACGTCGACGGCGCCGCCGCCCGAAGGACGGCGGACGAACTCGGCCGGGCGGGCGGGACGGTGGAGGGTCTCGAACTGGACGTCACCGACACCGCGTCGTTCGCGGCATTCCTCACGGCCGTCGAGGATCACTGGGGCCCGATCGACGTACTCGTCAACAACGCGGGCGTGATGTGGGTCGGGAGGTTCGACGAGGAACCCGAGTCCGCGACGGATCGGCAGCTCGCCGTGAACCTGCACGGCGTCATCCGCGGGGTGAGACTGGCGGCGCCGGCCATGCGTGCGCGCGGCCGCGGCCAGATCGTCACGGTGGCGTCGCTGGCGTCGAAGGTCGCACCACCCGGCGAGTCGACGTATGCCGCGACGAAACACGGCGTGCTCGGCTACCTGACCGGTGTCCGCGAGGAGCTCCGCGGGTCGGGCGTGCAGATCTCGGTGATCATGCCCGGTGTCGTCGACACCGAACTCGCGGCCGGCACCGCGACGGGCGCAGCAGAACTGCTGACACCGGCCGACGTCGCGAAGGCCGTCGTCGCGGTGATCCACCGCCCCCGGTTCGAGGTCACCATCCCCCGGTACGTCGGTCCGCTGGCGCGCCTCGTCACCGTCTTTCCGCAGTTCGCCCGCGACTTCGCGATCCGCCGGATGGTCCCCGACCAGGTCAGGTCCACGAACAAGTCGGCCCGCGCGGCGTACGAGTCACGCACCGTCATCGACGAGGACGGCGCCGGACCGGCCTAGAACCCGAATCTGCGCGTCACGAAACGGCCGCGCGCAGATAGAGTGGTCGCACCATGAATGCTGCTGATTCCACCGCCTCGCGGCCACCTTTCTATCTGACGACGGCGATCGCGTACCCGAACGGCGTTCCGCACATCGGCCACGCCTACGAGTACATCTCCTCCGACGCCCTCGCACGCTTCAAGCGTCTGGACGGGTTCGACGTCTACTTCATGACGGGAACCGACGAGCACGGCCTGAAGATGCAGCAGACGGCGGCCAAGGAAGGCATCGACGTCCGTGAGCTCGCCGCGCGGAACTCGGACGTGTTCGAGGCCATGGACAAGACGTTGAACATCTCCTTCGACCGGTTCATCCGCACCACGGATGCCGATCACGAAGAAGCCAGCAAGGCGATCTGGCGGAGGATGCTCGACAACGGCGACATCTACCTCGACACGTACTCGGGCTGGTACTCGGTCCGCGACGAGGCGTTCTACACCGAGGCCGAGACCACCCTGCAGGACGACGGTTCACGCCTGTCCACCGAGACGGGCACCCCGGTCGAGTGGACGGAGGAGTCCACGTACTTCTTCAAGCTGTCCGAGTACCAGGACAATCTGCTCCGGCTGTACGAGGAGAACCCCGACTTCATCGCGCCCGCGACGCGGCGCAACGAGATCGTCAGCTTCGTCAAGGGCGGACTGAAGGACCTGTCGATCTCCCGCACGACGTTCGACTGGGGCGTTCCGGTCCCCGACCACCCCGAGCACGTGATGTACGTGTGGGTGGACGCGCTCACCAACTACCTGACCGGCGCCGGATACCCCGACACCGACTCCGAGCAGTTCGGCAAGTTCTGGCCGGCGAACCTGCACATCATCGGCAAGGACATCACCCGGTTCCACACCGTCTACTGGCCGGCGTTCCTGATGTCGGCGGGAATCGAACTGCCGAAGCGCGTCTTCGTGCACGGATTCCTCTACAACAAGGGCGAGAAGATGTCGAAGTCGGTCGGCAACGTCGTCGACCCCGTCGCCATGGTGGAGCAGTACGGCCTCGACGCCGTGCGCTTCTTCCTGCTCCGCGAGATCTCCTACGGCCAGGACGGCAGCTACAGCCACGAGGCCATCGTCACCCGGATCAACGCCGACCTGGCGAACGAGCTCGGCAACCTCGCGCAGCGGTCGCTGTCGATGGTCGCGAAGAACTGCGACGCCCAGGTCCCGACCCCCGGCGAGCTGACCGAGGACGACGCGGCGATGCTCGCGCAGGCGGATGCGCTGCTCGAGCGGGTTCGCGCCGAATACGACGTCCAGGCACTGCATCTCGCGCTGGAGGCGATCTGGTCGGTTCTCGGCGAGACCAACCGGTACTTCTCCAAGCAGGAGCCCTGGGTTCTGCGGAAGACGGATCCGGAGCGGATGGCGACGGTGCTGTACGTGACGCTCGAGGTGGTGCGGATCGTCGGCATCCTCGTGCAGCCGGTGATGCCGGACGCCGCAGAGAAGATCCTCGACCTCCTGGGCCAGAAGGCCGATGCGCGGCAGTTCAGCGACCTGTCGACGCGCATCGTGGCGGGCACCCCGTTGCCGGCGCCGTCGGGCGTGTTCCCGCGATACGTGGAGGACTGATCCGTGCGGGGTTACGTAGAGTTCGCGAGACCTGGCCGTTTGATGTTGTTCAGTGTTCTTTAGTGCCGTGATTGTTATTTAGTGCCGTGATTGTTGAAGGGTTGGGTGGCGGCGAGCGGCGTGAGGTATCGGGCCGCGTTGGTGTGGTTCCACGCGGGGGCGTTGCCGGTCCAGGCTCGGCAGTTGCCGTCGGGCACGATTCTGGCGGGTTCCGGGCGGTCGGCACCGCGTCGGTGGGTTTCTGTGGGTGCGGTGGTGGTGTATTGCCGGTGTCGTCCTCTGACCGGTAGCCGATCTGGAACGGCGGGTGAAGCGTGTGGTGACCGGATGCGGACAGCGTGGTCTGGGGGTGTATGTCGAGGACGTTCACCGCGATCGCTTCCGGCGTGAACGCACCAGAGACTTCGCGGGCTGCTGGCTGATCCGTGGGTGTCGACGATCGCCCGTCGCGGATCGGGACCGCCTCGCCAGGTCCGGTCCGGGTTCGGGTTCGTGTCGGCACCTTGTCGTACCCTGCTCATGTTGACCGACGACGGGGGGCTTGGTGATGTGGTGCGCGATATGACCGAAGTGTCGACCGCACCTGGGCGGCGTGGTGCACGCCGCGGTCCCGCTGCTGCGGCGGTCCTGGTGTGACGCCGACCGCTGCGCTCGTCAATCCGGTTGCCCCCGTCACTGCCCCGACGGTGGACGAGACTGTCGACCAGGCTGCGGAGTCGTGTCGGTCGGTGATCCGTGCTTTCGTGTATGTCCTCGATCCGACCCCGGAGCAAGCGTCGGTGTTGCGTTCGCACTGTGGGGCGCAGCGTTTCGCCTACAACTGGGCCCTGTCGCGGGTGAAGGCGAACGTCGACCAACGGACTGCGGAACGGTCGTACGAGATCCCTGACTCGGAGTTGACGCCGCCGGTGTCCTGGTCGGCATACAGCCTGCGCAAACACTGGAACACCGTCAAGAACGACATTGCCGTCAACACCGACACCGGGCAGGTGTGGTGGCCGGAGAACTCGAAGGAGGCCTACAGTTCCGGGATCGCGAACTGTGCTGCCGCCCTGTCGAACTGGTCCGATGCCCGCTCCGGAAAACGCAAAGGCACAATGGGATTTCCCCGTTTCAAGGGCAAACGGGCGTTGCTGTCGTGCCGGTTCACAACCGGCAGTTTCGGGTTGGTCACCGACGGCGGGGATCGGCGCCACATCCAATTACCCAGGATCGGGGCGGTCCGGTCCGCGGAATCGACCCGCAAGTTGGCACGAAAGGTGGCGGCGGGGACGGCGCGGATTCGGTCGGCGACCCTGTCGTATCGACGCGGCCGGTGGCAGGTGTCGTTCTCCGTCGAAACCACGCTCCCCACCCGGGCACTCCCACCCACCGGTACCGCCGTCGGTAATCGTGGTGTGGTCGGAGTCGATGTGGGGGTCAAACACCTCGCGGTCCTCTCGACCGGGGAGATGATCGAGAATCCGAAACACGCCCGAAAGCAGGCGAAACAACTTCGTCAGCTTGGGCGCCGCGCATCGCGGCGGGTCGGCCCGGATCGCCGCACCGGCCAACAACCCTCCCGCCGGTGGCTGCGCACCCAGGAACAGATCCGGACAGTACACGCCCGTATCGCGGACAGTCGCCGCGATCACCTGCACAAACTCACCACTCGACTGGTGCGGGACTTCGACACCGTCGTCGTCGAAGACCTCAACATCGCGGGAATGACCCGTTCCGGTGGCGCCTACAAACGCGGGCTGAATCGGGCTCTGAATGATGCGGGGCTCGCCGAGATCCGGCGACAACTAATGTACAAGACCGAGCGGACCGGCACCGGACTGCACGTGGCGGACCGTTGGTATCCGTCGAGTAAGACCTGCTCGAACTGTCAGGCAGTGAAAGCCAAACTGCCCCTGAAGGTTCGGGTGTTCACCTGCGATGCGTGCGGATTCCGCGCGGATCGTGATCACAACGCCGCCCTCAACCTCGCTGCACTCGCAGCGGCTGTTGACGATGGTGCGTCTTCGGCGAGTTGCGGACGAGACGTAAAAGACGCCCGACAGAAACCAGCCATAAGACCCGCCGCCCGGCGGGCAGACGGTATCGCTGCGGGAACACCACACAGAGGTGAACGTGGCCGGGGTAACCCGGACACTCATGCCGAGTGCACTACAACGACACTCAGCATGAACGGTCCGTTGTTGTCGGACCCCGCATGCACACTCTCCCCATGACGCCGAATAGAACATACATTCGATCTCCTCACGGTGGATTCGGGAACGGAGCGCGCGTGTTCGACGACGAAGTGAGCCCCCAGGCCGCCACGGCAGTCCACACCCTGATGGGTGAGTTGTCGGCCGCGTACGAGCGTGGATGGCAGCCCGCCGACGTCGTGCATCTGGCGCGGAGATCGAAGGAGCCGTCCGACGCGGCGTTGGCGGCGGCGCTGGTGCTGCACGAGGCGGAGCGCACGCGCGCCGCGCACCGGGCGCCGCGGGACTGGGTGGAGCAACTCCGCACCATCGGCGAGCAGTACCCGGGCGCCTCGCACCTGGCGGGGCGGGTTCCGGTCGACGGTCCCGACGTTCGGGCGCTGGCGGCCGGACTGTTGTTCGAAGACCCGTACCACTCCGTCTACCAGCTCACCGACCTGTCGCTGACGTGGACGAACCTGCCCGGCTGGACGGTGCTCGCTCCCCCGCCGTCGACGTGGCCAGTCGTGCGGGTCGCCGACCCGGCCGCGGCGGTGCCGGGTGAGACCGAGGCCGACGCGAAGGTGCTCAACAGGATCCGCGGGCTGCTCGCGAAGGCCGAGGCCACCGATTTCGCGGAGGAGGCGGAGATCTTCACCGCGAAGGCGCAGGAGTTGATGACGCGCTACGCGATCAACGCCGCTCTCCTCCACACCCAGAACGGGGTGGGCAATACGGCGGTA
Organism: Rhodococcus sp. G6(2025); assembly: GCF_058628105.1. Classification (NCBI taxonomy): domain Bacteria; kingdom Bacillati; phylum Actinomycetota; class Actinomycetes; order Mycobacteriales; family Nocardiaceae; genus Rhodococcus; species Rhodococcus sp. G6(2025). The sequence continues at coordinate 2,232,202 of NZ_CP179750.1, read as the reverse complement.
CACAGTCGCCGCATCCACCTGGAGAATCCGTACGTCAAGGAGAAGGTGCACCTCCTCACCGAGATCGGTGACTCCAACCGGGTACGCACCGTGTGGTTCAGCTCCCTCGCCATCGCAACCGTGGTCGGAACCCCCCTCGACCTCCAACAGGTCGACATGTTGTTCACGTCGCTGCTCGTGCAGGCGACGCGCGCAATGCAATTCGCGGACGCCGACAGTCGCAGTGGTTCACGCACCACGTCGTTCCGGAAGGGTTTCCTCGCGGGCTTCGCCAGCCGCATCGGGCAGCGGTTGCGCGATGCCGACAGCCGGGCCACGGCCGAGGCCGCCGACGAAGCGTCGATCCCGGTCGACGATCTGCTGCCGATTCTGGCCACCAAATCCGAGGCCGTCGACGCCGAGTTCGACCGCCTGTTTCCGCGTACCAAAAAGGCACGGGGCAGGGCCGTCGACGCCAACGGCTGGTACGCCGGACAGGCCGCCGCCGACGACGCGTCGCTGGCTCCCGGGGAGCGTGCCCTCCGGCGGTAGCGCTCGCAGGCCGACTAGTCCTTTCGGGAGGCCAGCACCGTTTCGTAGAGCTCCCGCTTCGACACGCCGGTGGTGGCGACGAGCGCGCACGCATCCTTGAGCCGGGTGCCGTCCGCGACGAGTCGCTCCACCTCGTCGACGAGGTCGGCGGGATCGGACGCGACGAGGGTGGCTCCCTCCACCACCACCGTGATCTCGCCGCGGACGCCCTCGGCGGCCCACTCGGCGAGTTCGGCGAGGGTGCCGCGGCGGACCTCCTCGTACGTCTTGGTCAGTTCGCGGCAGACGGCGGCGCGGCGGGTTCCGCCGAGCACCTCGACCGCGTCCGCCAGGCAGTCGGCGAGCCGGTGCGGTGCCTCGAAGAACACGCACGCGCGTTGCTCGGCGATCAGGGCCTGCAACCACGTCTTGCGCTGGCCCTGCTTCCGGGGCGGGAAGCCGTCGAAGCAGAATCGTTCGACGGGCAGCCCGGACAGCGCGAGCGCCGTCGTCACCGCCGACGGTCCGGGCAGGCACGTCACCGCCAGGTCCTCGGCCACGCACGCCGACACCAGCCGGTACCCCGGGTCGCTGACGGAGGGCATGCCGGCGTCGGTGACGAGGAGAACGGTCTTGCCGGATGCGACGTCGGCGACGAGTGCGGGCAGCCGGGCCGTCTCGACCTGGTCGTAGAAGCTGACGACCTTGCCGGTGATCGTCACGTCGAGAGCGGAGGCGAGGGCTTTGGTGCGGCGGGTGTCCTCGGCGGCGACGACGTCGGCCGTCCCGAGCGCCGTACGCAGCCTCGGCGAGGCGTCACCCACGTCCCCCATCGGTGTTGCGGCGAGCACTAGGCGACCAGTCATGACCCACAGCCTACGATTGCGGCGTGACGATGCTGACGGACGAGCGACCGACGCCCTCCGCACGACAGCCGTCCATGGTCGGACCGGCGCCGCTCGTGCCGCCCCCCGACTTCGGTCCCGTCGACCGCGCCCGCGGCTGGGTGGTCACTCTGTTCGTCACGGCGATCGCGGCGATCACCCGGTTCACGATGCTCGGTTACCCGACGGACGCGGGCACTCCCGTGTTCGACGAGAAGCATTACGCGCCGCAGGGCTGGCAGGTGCTCACCGGCGGCTGGCTCGAGGACAACCCCGGCTACGGACTGGTGGTGCATCCGCCGATCGGCAAACAGCTGATCGCGATGGGGGAGGCGATCTTCGGCTACAACGGCTGGGGCTGGCGTTTCGCCTCCGCCGTGGCCGGCACGATCATGGTCCTGCTGGTGATCCGCATCGTCCGCCGGCTCACCCGATCGACTCTGATCGGCGGCCTCGCCGGGATCCTGCTGGTTGCGGACGGCGTCACGTTCGTCTCGTCCCGGCTCGGCATGCTCGACATCTTCCTTGCGGTGTTCGCGGTTGCCGCTCTGGGCTGCCTGGTGGTGGACCGCGACCAGGTCCGCGAGCGGATGGCCCGCGTGTACGACGAGGGCCGGATCGGCGACAGCGACTGGGGTCCGCGACTCGGGGTGCGCTGGTGGCGGTTCGGCGCGGGGATCATGCTGGGTCTGGCGTGCGGCACCAAATGGTCGGGCATCTACTTCATCGTGTTCTTCGGACTTCTGAGCGTCGCATTCGACGTGTCGGCCCGGCGCGCCTACGGGGTGCGGCGACCGTGGTTCGGTGCCGGCGTCCGCGACGTGGGGCCGGCGCTGTACGCGCTGGTCGTCGTGCCGCTGTTCGTGTACCTCGCCAGCTACTGGGCGTGGTTCGCCAGCGAAGCGGGTGTGGACCGGCATGCCGTGGGCAACGAGATCGGGACGGGCGGCACCTGGTCGTTCGTGCCGGGCGCGCTCCGGTCGCTGTGGTACTACAGCGGCAACGTCCTGCAGTTCCACGAAGGCCTCACCAATTCGGCGGGCAATCATCACCCGTGGGAGTCGAAGCCGTGGACGTGGCCGATGGGTCTGCGCCCGATGCTGTACTACTTCGCCGAAGGTGATCACGTCACCGGCTGCGGCGCGTCGAGTTGCGTCAAGGCCGTCATGCTCATCGGGACGCCCGCGATGTGGTGGCTGGCACTGCCGATGCTCGCGTGGGCGCTGTGGCAGACCGTGGTGCGGAAGGACTGGCGGTACGCCACCGTCCTCACCGCCTACGGCGCCGCGTTCCTGCCGTGGCTGACCACCCTGGACCGCCAGATGTACTACTTCTATGCGGTGGCGCTGGCGCCGTTCATGGTGATGGGTCTCGCGCTGGTCCTGGGCGACATCCTGGGTAGCGCGAAGGCGTCGCTCGAACGGCGCACCACGGGCCTGCTCGCCGTCTGCCTCTATGTGGGGCTCGTGGTTGCCAACTTCATCTGGTTGTGGCCGATCCTCACGGCCGTCCCGATCACCCCGGACACGTGGCAGCACCAACTGTGGCTCCCCAGCTGGCGCTGACCCCGGAATTATCCCAGCTGGCGCCGACCCCGGAATGAGTCGAGCCGCCCGGGTCCCGTGGGACACCGAGCGGCTCGCAGACTGTTTCTCTAGCGGGACGAGATCCGGTCGCGACGACGTTTGGCCGCCACTCTCCGCATCTCTCTCCGCATTTCCCGGCCGTCGACGATCATCTGGTCGCGGGACAGATCCTTGTAGAGCGAGAAACACAACCCGATCATCACGAGGACGAACGGCGCCGCGGCGATGATCGTCATCGTCTGCAGTCCGTCCAGCGCGGTGTCGCCGCCGGTCCACAGAATGAGCGCGGCGACGCCACCGGTGAGCACACCCCAGAACACGACCACCCAGCGCTGCGGTTCCAGCGAACCGCGCTGCGACAGGGTGCCCATCACCATCGATGCGGCGTCGGCGCCGGAGACGAAGAAGATACCGACGAGGATCATCACCAGGACGGTCGTGATGCCGGTGAGCGGCAGGTGGTCGAGCATGCCGAACAGCTGACCCTCCTGGGTGTCCTGTCCGGCGAGGTCGATTCCGTCACGCTGCTCGCTGATCCCGGCACCACCGAAGATCGCGAACCACACGAGGCTCACGGCGCTCGGCACCACGATCACGCCGACCACGAACTGGCGGATGGTCCGGCCGCGGCTGATGCGTGCCAGGAACATGCCGACGAACGGGGTCCAGGAGATCCACCACGCCCAGTAGAAGATGGTCCACGAGGACAACCATTCGCCTGTCGCCGGATCGGACGACGCTCCCGTGCGGGCCGACATCTGCGCAAGCTGCGCGGCGTAGGCGCCGATCGTCGTGGGCAGCAGGTTGAGGATCAGGACCGTCGGTCCCACGACGAACACGAACAGGGCCAAGATGACGGCGAGCACCATGTTGGTGTTGGAGAGCCACTGGATGCCCTTGGCGACACCCGACACGGCGGACGCCACGAACGCGAGGGTCAGCAGGGCGACGATGGCGACCAGCAGGAACGTGCTGACCTCCGACATCCACCCGACGACCTGGAAACCGGACCCGATCTGCAGTGCGCCGAGGCCCAGCGAAGCGGCGGTGCCGAACAGCGTCGCGAAGATCGCGAGGACGTCGATGAACTTCCCGATCGGCCCCTCCGCGCGGCGGCCGAGCAGCGGGATGAAGGCGGAGCTGAACAGCTGCTTGCGACCCTTGCGATACGAGCCGTACGCGATCGACAGTCCGACAACCGCGTACATCGCCCAGGGGTGCAGGCTCCAGTGGAACATGGTGGTGGCCATCGCAGTTCCGATGCCCCCGCTTGAACCCGGAGGGGGTGTCACGTAGTGCGCGAGCGGTTCGGCGACACCGAAGAACATCAGTCCGATGCCCATGCCGGCGCTGAACATCATCGCGATCCAGCTGACCGTCCGGAACTCGGGCTTCTCGCCGTCCTTGCCGAGCGGGATGTGACCGAACTTGCTGAACGCGAGCCACAGTGAGAAGAGGACGAATCCGGACGCCGACAGGACGAACAACCAGCCCATGTCGGTAACCAGCCAGCCGAGTGCCTTGCCGGTCGTGGAGTCGAGATTGTCGGGGGCCACGAGCCCCCAGACGACGATTGCCGAGACCGCGGCGGCAGCGGCGGAGAACACGACGCGGTCGGTGCGAACACCGACCCGTTTGAGCCCTCCGCCGACGCTCGCGTCAGCGGTCTCGGAACCTTGATCAGGCAGATCAGTATTCATTGCCATGAACAACTACGTTGGTCATTTTTGATGGTAAAAGCAAGCTAGCCCATCGCTTCACACCGAATCGAGACCCAGCCTACGGCATCGTTACGCTGCGGTTTTTCCCCATCCCGAGCCTCTTCCGAGAAGCCCGTCGATGCTGAGGCGTCCGGCACCGATCACGGCGAGAAGCAGCGACCCGACGCCGAGTGCGACGACGAGTTCGTACCCGCCGTTCGCGACGAAGACGCCCTTGTCCGCGTGCACCAGAATCAGCGCTCCGAGCATGTCGAGGAACAGCAGAATTCCGGCGATCGGTGTGGCCACCCCCACGATGAGAGCAAATCCACCCGCGAGTTCGATAGTGGCGGCCGCAACAGCCGAAATGTCGGGAAGCGGGACGCCCATGTCGGCGAACGACGCCTGTGTGGCCTTCACTCCGTAGTCGAAGAACTTCTGCCAGCCGTGCGCGACGAAGACGACGCCGAGTCCGATCCGGGCAATCAGTAGTGCGAGGTCGCGGAAGAGTGCGGAAGCCATACCGAGTGTCTACCTTTCTGGGGTCACACCTTCTGGATGCGGCGCCGTCCTCATTCGGCGCCGCGGAGAGCGGACTGCACGAAGCCGAGGATCTCCTCGTCGGACACCCCCAGCTTCCGCAGGTCCTGCACATACCGTGTTGCGGCCTTCTCGGCCCCGGCGCGAATGGGGTCACCGCCGCTCGCGATGAACGTGCCCTGCTTGCCCCGGGTTTCGATGACACCCTGCTCGCCGAGTTCCCGGTACGCCTTGGCCACCGTGTTCGGGGCCAGACCCACCTCGACGGCGAGCGCGCGGACCGTGGGAATCTTCGTTCCCGCGATCAGTTGCCCACTGCGCACCTGCTCGATGATCTGCAATCGCAACTGATCGAACGGGGCGGTCGACGAATCCGGATCGATGTCGATGTCCACGGCCGGCGCCACCTCCGTTGTTCCACGCGTTGTATCAGACCGTAGTTGCGCGGTTGCGGCGCCGCAATGCTTACACCGCGGCGACGGCCTCCTCGATCGGTGTCGGGCCGGATGTCAGCATCAGCGTCTTCTTCGCAGTGTTCGGATGGTCGAGGAGCGCCGCGACCACTGCGGCGACGTCGGCGCGCGGGACGGTGCCGCGCTCGAGGGGAGGCGCAGTGAGCGTGACGTGACCCGTCGGGTCGTCGTCGAGCAGACCGCCCGGACGCAGAATCGTCCAGTCGAGGTGGGTGCGGGCGCGCAGGTCTTCCTCGGCGGCCGTCTTCGCGACGAGGTAGGCCGCGAACACCTCGTCGGTGCCCTCGGGGATCGGCTCCCCCGCCCCGAACGAACTGATCTGGACGAATCGCCGCGTTCCCGCCTTCTCGGCGGCGTCCGCGAGGAGAACCGCGGCCCCGCGATCGACGGTGTCCTTGCGGGCGATGCCGCTGCCCGGGCCTGCGCCCGCGGCGAAGACCGCGGCGTCCGCACCGACGAGCGTCTTCGCGACGTCGTCCGCGTTCGCCCTCTCCAGATCGATCACCACCGGTTCGGCGCCGAGCGCCGCCACCTCGTGCTCGTGATCGGGGTTGCGGATCAGCGCGACCGCGCGGTCACCGCGCGCGGTGAGAATCTTGATGAGGTGACGGGCGATCTTCCCGTGCCCACCCGCGATGACGATGCGCCGCGGAGTCGCGTCCCTGTGCTCGGCCATGATCGATCTCCCTCTTTCGTCGACTATTCACGAGTTACTACCCTGGTTCAGCGCTCCCTGCGGGCAGGTTTGTTCCCCGGTGCAGAATGTCGGGTATGGCGAACACCGCGACCATCTACCACAACCAGCGATGCAACACGTCCCGCACCGTCCTCGGACTGATCCGGGACGCGGGCATCGAACCGACCGTCGTGAAGTACCTCGAGACCCCGCCCTCACGGGACGGGTTGCGCAAACTACTCGACGACGCCGGGCTGAAGCCGAGTGAGGCGGTCCGCAAGAAGGAGACCGCCTTCAAGGAACTCGGGCTCGCCGAGGCGTCGGAGGACCAACTGCTGGAGGCGATGGTGGACAACCCCATCCTCATCGAGCGGCCCATCGTAGTGACGGACAAGGGCACCGTCCTCGCCCGCCCGGCCGAGAAGGTCCGCGAGGTCCTCTAGGCGCTGCGCGCTCGTGCGCCTTTCTGGTAGTAGGAGCAACCAAAAAGGCGCACGGGCGCGCAGCGCCTACAGCGGGTCGCGAGCCACCGGACAGGACATGCAGCGGGGCCCGCCGCGGCCGGAGCCGAGTTCGGAACCGGCGATCCGCAGTACCTCGATGCCCGACGCCTCGAGCCGGGCGTTGGTCTCGACGTTCCGTTCGTACGCGACGACGACGCCGGGTGCGAGTGCGAGCGTGTTGTTTCCGTCGTCCCATTGCTCGCGTTCGGCGGTGACGTTGTCGAGTCCGGTGTCGATGACGCGCAGCTTGCCGATGCCCATGGCCTCGGCGGCGGCGGTCAGGAACGGATCGGCTCCGCGGATCGACACACCCTTGTCCTCGCGGTGAATGGTGAACGCCGACAGCGTGTCCTGGATGATCGGGTACATCACGACGGCGTCGTGATCGACCATCGTGCACACGGTGTCGAGGTGCATCGACGCCCGGGCCTGCGCGATGGGCACCACCAGCACGGTGTGCGCCAGTTCGTCCTCGAAGACGCTGCGCGCCAACGCCTCGGCGCCTGCCGGTGTGGTGCGCTCCCCCACCCCGACGGCGACGACTCCCGGTGCGAGGAGCAGGACGTCGCCGCCTTCGACGGGAGCCGTGTGGGATTCGTAGGCGCGCCGGGCGCCGCGGAAACGCGGGTGATGGGCGTAGATGATGTCGGTGAGGGACGTCTCGCGGACGCGGGCGGGCAGGGCGAGGGACGTGATCGCCACGCGGGGTCCGATCCAGAACGACGAGTCCCTGGTGAACAGCAGGTTGGGCAGCGGGTCGATGACGAAGTCGCCGCCGTGGTGCATGCGCCGGACCAGCGACGCCGTGTTGGCGGCGACGGGGAGTTCGTCGAAGGTCATGCCCGCGGTGAGGATGGTGGACAGGTCGGGGGCCGGGACACCGCGGAGGTGTGCGGCCAGTTCCTGCGCCAGGGTGTGCCCGAGTTTGCGTGGGTCGACGGCCGCGCCGATGCCCTGTATACGGGCGGCGCCGCTGGCGCCGAGCGTCTCGGTGAGCAGGTCGGACAGCAGCAGGACCTCGACGCCGCGGCTGCGCAGGAGGTCCGCGAACGCGTCGTGTTCTTCCTGCGCGCGGTCGACCCAGGGCAGTCCGTCGAAGAGCAGTTGGTCGTTGTTGCGGGGCGTGAGCCGCTTCAGTTCGTCTCCGGGACGGTGCAGGAGGACGGCACGCAGCTGCCCGACTTCGGAGTTGGCCCCCAGCGGTGCAGAACCGGACGCGTTCATGTCTAGACGGTAATGCCGGCGGGCCCGGCAGGCACGCTCAAACACTCCGTCGCCGACCGTGTCCCTCGGCGCCGCAGGCGAGTACCGTGAAACGGCGGAGGTATCTCATGGACGAGAACGCGACTCTCTCGCCGGCGCACTCGGATGCGGCGGCGAGTTCGTCTGCGAACACGCCGCCCTTTCCGTCCGTGCCCTCCGCCCTGGCGCCGTTCGCCGGTCTGTGGCGCGGCGAGGGCGAGGGCGCGTACCCGACGATCGACAACTTCGCATACACCGAGGAGATCGAATTCGCCCCCACCGGTAAACCGTTCCTGGCGTACCGGTCTCGGACGAAGGAGGTGGGCAGCGGTCGGCCGTTGCACTCGGAGTCCGGGTTCCTGCGGCTCGTCGCCGAAGACGAGGCGGAACTGCTCGTGGCCCAGCCGACCGGATTCACCGAGATCCACCGTGGTCAGGTCCGGGAGGGGACCATCGAGTTGTCGATGGTGGTGCTGAGCGCGTCCCCGGACGCGAAACCGGTGCACAGCATCCGGCGACAGTTGTCGGTGCGCGGCGGCGACCTCACGTACGACCTGTGGATGGCGCACGACCTGACTCCGCTCACGCATCACCTGCACGGACATCTCCGCCGCGACTGACCTCGAGTATTGTTCAGGTAACCGTGTGAAAGGTTGCCTGTCGTGGAGATGCCCGAGTGGAGAGCCAAGGAACTGACGCCGGGGCAGCTGTCGGAGCGCAGTGGCGTGGCGGTGTCGGCGTTGCACTTCTACGAGCGCGAGGGGCTGATCACCAGCAGGCGGACGTCCGGCAATCAGCGTCGATATCGCAGGGACACGCTGCGGCGGGTCGCGTTCATCCGCATCGCCCAGCGGGTCGGGATTCCGCTGGCCGAGATCCGGGACGCCCTTGCGACCCTTCCCGAGGGCAGGACGCCGAACCGGAAGGATTGGGAGAAGCTCTCGACGCGGTGGCATGCGGATCTGGATCAGCGGATCGAGCAGCTGATCCGGCTCCGCGACAACCTGACCGGCTGCATCGGCTGCGGGTGCCTCTCGCTCGGGAGCTGCGCGATCGTCAACAGCCACGACCGGCTGGGCACGGCGGGGCCGGGGGCCCGCACGCTGGACGTCGAACTCGACGGCCCGGCGTCCAGGGTGTGAGCGTCAGCTGTCGCCGAGCCACTTCTCGATCGCGTCGCGGTCCTGCCCGACCATGTCGCCGACCAGCTTCCTGACGAGGGACTCGATCTGTCCGCCGACGAGCGGGATCTTGACCTGAACCGATCCGGCGACGTCCAGGACGGTGACGTCGCCGGACGCGCGGAGCACCGACGTGCACTCGATCTTCACCGGGATCCCGGTGGAGCTGCCACTGATCCGGCCGTCGGCGTGGTCGCCGTCGAGGGCACCCCATTCGTCGGCGCGCTCGACCTTCAGTTCGCCCGAGACGACTTTGCGGACCAGCCCGGGGAGGGAGGACGCGCCGATGCTGTCGCGCATCGTCGCCGTCAGGGTGCCGGGGCCGCGGCTGTCGTCGAGGGTGAGTTTCTCCGGCGCCTCGTCGAACCGGTGCTGCCAGAACGCCCGATCCGTCACGGTCGCGTGCACCCGGTCGATGGGGTACGCGATCTGTTCGGAGTAGTCGAAGCTTTTCGCCATGACGGCAGCCTACGACAACTCGGTGAGTGGTGACGGAGTCCAGAGACTCGTCAGCCACGCACGGGCGCGGAGCGCCTCATCGGCAGGTGGTCGATGCCGGCTTCGAGGTAGTTCTCGCCGGTTCTGCGAAAACCGTAACGGCCGTACCAGTTTTCGAGGTAGGCCTGGGCGGAGATCTCGACGGGGCCCGGGAATGCCTCGAACACGGCTTCGAGCAGCTGACCCGCGAGTCCACGCCCGCGGGCGTGGGTAGCGGTGGCGACGCGTCCGAGGTGCAGTGTCGGTTCGTCGGCCAGCACACGCAGTGTCGCGAGAACCTCGCCGTCCTCCTCCGCCCAGAACTGGGTGGTGGTCGGTTCGAGGTCGCGTCCGTCGAGTTCGGGTTCCGACACGATGCCCTGCTCGAAGACGAACACGTCGGTCCGCAGGACCATGATCCGGTAGAGGGTGGCCGGGTCGATCCTGTCGAGCGTCGCGTGGTGGAGAGTCGGCACGTCCTCACCTTAGACAGAAAGTCCGGTGCGCAATCCGCCAGAACCAGGGACGCGATCTGCGGGGCGGGTCCACACTGGAAAAGCAGCAGCTGAGGGCAACTCGAGCAACCGAATGAGGGTGGGCATGGCCGACGGCGAACCTCTGATACCGCCGAGTGCCGTCGACGTGGATTTCTCCGACGTCGCCTGGGGAGCGGACCGCACGATGTCCGACTTCGAGACCGGGATGTGGCGGATGGAGGAGGTGCAGCCGAAGCTGCGCTCACCGATCGTCGCGGTCGACGTCCTCGACAAACCGCCGGACTGGGACCGGCTGGTGCGCGCCCACGAATGGGCGTCGCACATGGTGCCGCGGATCCGGATGCGGGTGGTGGAGCCGACGCTGCGGCTGGGCAATCCGATGTGGTCGGTCGACCCCGAGTTCGACCTCGACTATCACCTGTCGCGGGTGCGACTGCCGGAGCCGGCGACGTTCGACCACGCGCTCCGGATGTGCAGGCACATGGCGACCGAGCCGTTCGACCGCGCCCGGCCGCCGTGGAGCGCGATGCTCATCGAGGGACTCGACGACGGCCGCGCCGTCTACGTGGTGAAGACGCACCACAGCATCACGGACGGGCTCGGCGGCATCCAGTTGATGACGCTGCTGCACAGCAGGCGCCCCGAACCGTCGCCGGACAAACCGGATCGGCCCGCGCCGTTGCCGGAGCAGATGTCGGGCGGCGGCGCCCTGTTCGAGCAGGCACTCGACACCGTGCGCAGCGCCCCCGGCCGTCTCGGCGGCCTGATCCGCGGGGCGGTGCGGACGGCGATGACCGTCGTCGGCGACCCGGTGGGCAGTGTCACGGAGGTCGCCGGGTACGCGAACTCGATCCGGAGGGTGGTGACCCCTCCCCCGACCACGGGTTCGGACCTGCTGCGCGACCGCGGACTCGGACGCTGGTTCGGGGTGCTCGAGGTGGGTGTCGACGAACTGCGTTCCGCGGCTCACGTCTCCGGTGGGTCGCTGAACGACGCGTACGTGGCGGCCCTGCTGGGCGGCTTCCGCCGCTACCACGAATCGTTCGGCCGCGACCTCGAGACGATTCCGGTGGGCATGCCGGTGAGCATGCGTTCGGCGTCGGATCCGACGGGCGGCAACCGGTTCGCCGCGGCCCGATTCGCCGGACCGGTCGGTGAACGCGACCCGGTCGCGCGGATCAAGAAGGTGCGCGCGATCATCCTGGGGCTGCGCCAGGAACCCGCACTCGGACTGCTGGATTCGGCCGCCCCCCTTCTGGTCCGGCTTCCGACGGTGGTGCTGGCGAACTGGTACCTCTCACAGTCGACGGGTCTCGATCTGCAGGCCAGCAACGTCGCCGGGGTCCCCGTGCCCGTGTATCTGGCGGGTGCCCGGATCGAGCGGATGTTCCCGTTCGGCCCGGCCCCCGGCTGTGCGGTCATGGCCACCCTCGTCTCCCACGTCGGCACGTGTTGCATCGGCGTCAATCTCGACACCGCCGCCGTCACCGAGCCGGCGCGGTTCATGCAGTGCCTGCAGGAGAGTCTCGACGAGATCGTCGAACTGGGCCGCGGGTGAAAGGAAAGGCTGGCGCGATGGACGAGCACACGACACGGCCACGGGTCTACCTCATCGAGACGATGAGCGACATGGAGGACGACGTTCTCCGCACGTGGCTGGAGCGGCAGGCGAACGACTCCGGTCAGCCGCCTCCGACGGTCCGCGTCACCGACCAGGCCCTCGCCGATCTCGTGCGCCGGAAGGATGATCCGCTGCTCACCCCGCTCCGGGTGGTGTGGCTGCCGAAGGAGACCCATCCGGACGGCGCGCAACGCCTCCGGGAGACGCTGTCGCTGCGGGATCCGCTGCACCCCGGCCAGAACATGCAGCGCCGGGTGATGCGCGACGACCCGGCCCGGTGCCAGGTCCTGGAAGGCGACCCGGCCCCGCTCAGCGACCTCGAACGCCGGCTCGCGGAGAACGGCGGCGGGTCGCTTCCGGACTTCATTCGCCGCCAGGCCGCGCTGACCCTCGAGCGGGCCGAGCGCACCCTGCTGGGCACGCAGTACAAGGTGTCGAGGTTCGTCGTCGACGAGATCACCGACGCCAGCCGATACCACGACGGCACCCGGGAGCTGTCCGCGAAGTTGAACGTCCCCGTCGCCGAGGTGGATCGCCGGGCCCGTGGGGCACTGGACGAGATGGTCGCCGCGCAGAGCAGGCGCGCCATCGCGCTGTGGGACCAGTTGGGCCGCTACTTCTCCCGCGCCTACCGTCTCGACGTCGACACCACCCGGCTCGACGAACTGCGGGAGTTGAACAAGGAGCATTCCCTGGTGTTCCTGCCGAGCCACCGCTCGTACCTCGATCCGCTGGTGCTGCGGCCGGCGCTGCTGGCGAACGACCTTCCGCTCAATCACGTGATGGGCGGTCTGAACATCAACTTCTGGCCGATCGGACCGATCGGCAAGCGCAGCGGCACCGTGTTCATCCGCCGGAAGATCGAGGGCGACGAGATCTACAAGTGGACGCTCCGCGAGTACATGCGCTATCTCCTCACGAAACGGTTCAACCTCGAGTGGTACATCGAGGGCGGGCGCAGCCGCACCGGGAAGTTGCGGCCGCCGCGGTTCGGTCTGCTCAACTACCTCGCGAAGGCCTTCCAGGACAGTGGCATGTCCGACGTGTACCTCGTCCCGGTGTCACTGACCTACGACCAGCTGTACGAGGTCGGAGCGATGGCGGCGGAGGCGCACGGCCAGGCGAAGAGCAAGGAGAGTCTGCGGTGGCTCTTCGGATACGTTCGGGCACAGGGTCAACGGCACGGTGTCGCGCACGTCAACGTCGGCAGGCCGATGTCACTGGCGGACTACCTCGGCCAGGAGGACGACCTGCGGCTGGCGGTGCAGAAGACGGCGTTCGAGGTGTGTCACCGCATCAACGAGGTCACGCCCGTCACGGCGTCGTCGCTCGTCATGCTCGCGTTCCTCGGCATCGAGGACCGGGCGCTCACCGTCGCCGAGGTCGGTGCCATTCTCGGACCACTGGTGGACTACATCACGGCGCGCGCGTTGCCGACCGCGGGCGATGTGGACCTGACCGATCCGCAGGTGATCCGCAAGGCCGTGCGGACCCATCTCGATTCCGGGGTGCTGCGGAGTTTCGATCAGGGCAGCGAACGGGTGTTCTACCTCGGACGGGATCAGCATCTCGTGGCAGCGTTCTACCGCAACAACACCATTCATTTCCTAGTGATGCGGGCGATCGCGGAAATGGTGCTGCGGGCGGCGGTCGACCAGAAGTTCACCGACCCGCTGAACGACGGATGGGATCTGGCGCTGCGCATTCGCGATCTCCTCAAGTTCGAATTCTTCTTCAGCGAGAAAGACAGCTTCCGGAAGGAACTGCGGGCCGAACTGGATCTGATCGACCCGGCGTGGGAGTCGAACCTGGGCGATCCGCAGCATGCAGCGAACCTGTTGTCCGGGATGCGGATTCATCTGGCGCACCGGGTTCTGCAACCGTTCCTGGAGGCGTACGCCGTGGTCGCGGGCCAGTTACTCCGGACTCCGGTGGACCGGAAGTTCGACGAGAAGGCCTTCATGACGTCGTGCCTCGCGCTCGCCGAGCAGCGGCGTCTCCGGCAGCAGATCGGGAGCAGCGAGTCGATTTCGGCCGAACTGTTCACGACCGCGCTCAAGCTGGCGCGAAACCGTGGCCTGGTCGAACCGAATGCCGAGAACATGGCGGCCCGGCGGGTCGAGTTCGACGCCGAACTCCAGACCCTGATCGATCAGGTGCTGCGCATCCGAGCGATCGCGCACGAGAATCTCGGCCAGATGGGTGGTAGGTGAGTAGATGAGCGATCTCCGCAGTCTCCACGACGACATCGCGGCCGCCGTTCCCGGCCCGGGCACCCTCGCCGCGTTCGACCTGGATGGCACCTTGATCAGCGGGTACTCCGCGAGCGTCGTCTATCGGGATCGCCTGCGTCGCTTCGACATCAGCGTGGCCGAGCTTCTGCGCACCACTGGCGCCGCGGTGGAGACCCGCTTCCGGGGTGCCGATATCGGCAACCTGATGCGCATCGGAGTGCAGAGCCTGGCCGGGCGCATGGAGGACGAGATGCAGGAGTGGGGGCAGCGGCTGTTCCGCCAGGAGATCGCGAGGATGATCTTCTCGGAGGTCCGCGGACTGCTCGCCGCGCACCGGCACGCCGGTCACCGGGTGGTGATGGCCACCTCCGCCACCCCCTATCAGGCACTGTCGGTGGCCGCGGACCTCGACATCGACGCCGAGGACGTGCTGTGCACCCGGCCCGCGGTTCTGGACGGAATGCTCACCGGGAAGCTCGAATCGCCGCCGCTGTGGGGTCCTGCCAAGGCCGAGGCGCTGCGCGAGTACGCCGACAAGCACGGAGCGGATCTGGGTGACAGCTTCGCGTACTCCAACGGCGCAGAAGATGTTCCGATGCTGAAGTCGGTGGGACATCCCGTGGCGCTGAACCCCGACCGCAAACTGGCGGCGACCGCGCGGCAGAACGGGTGGCCGTCGGTGAATCTGCGACCTCCGGAGAGCGGCGCCGACCCGATGTCCATCGCCCGCACCACCACCGCGATCGGCGCTCTGATGGGGGCGGCCGCGTTCGGTGTCTCCGCCGGCCTGCTCACCCAGAACCGGCAGACGGGCGCCAACCTGGTCGGCAGCTTCGGCCCGGATCTCGCGCTCGCGATCTGTGGGATCAACGTGCGTATCAAGGGCAAGGAGAACGCCTGGTCGGCCAGGCCCGCGGTCTTCATGTTCAATCACCAGAGTTCGCTCGACATGCTGGTGATCGGCAGCGTCATCCGGCGCGACGTCACCGGCGTCGCGAAGAAGGAGGCCGCGCGCGATCCCCGGTTCATTCCCGTGGGGGCGCTGCTCGACGTCGCGTACATCGACAGGGCGGACAGCACGAAGGCGAGGGCTGCCCTCCGCCCGGCCGTGGAGAAACTGCAGTCCGGCATCTCCATCGCGATCGCCCCCGAGGGCACCCGATCGCCGACTCCGCGTCTCGGCAAGTTCAAGAAGGGCGGATTCCATCTGGCGATGCAGGCGGGCGTGCCGATCGTGCCGATCGTCATCCACAACGCGGGCGAACGGATGTGGCGGAACTCGCTCGTCGCGCACCCCGGCACCGTCGATGTCGACGTCCTCGCACCTGTGCCGACCGAGGGCTGGAACCTCGCGGATCTCGACCGGCACGTCGACGAAGTGCGCACCCTGTTCGAGGACTGCCTGCACGCCGGGCATCGCTGAAACCTCTTCGAACAACGTTCCCGAAGGATGTAGAGAACCTCGATCGGGGCCCACCAACGCAGTGACCCGGTTCAGCGCTCGCGACGGGGTGTCGCAACCGAGTAGTCGACTACGCGCGACGGGTCGCCGGCCGTACGGGACAGTCGGGGTGAACCGGTGATGCGTCGAAGGGAGCAGGACGATGAGCGAGCGTGACGGCGTCAAGCCTCCCGATCGAACGGACTTGCGGCGCCACGAGTTTCGGCTCAGTATGCTCGTGGCCTCGATGGCCGTTGTCGGCACCCTGATCGGCTCCGTGTGCGGAGGGGTGTTCACCTTGCTGAACACCTCGAATCAGGTGGAGGCGACGGTGAACCAATCCTCGAACGAGTTCCTGCGGACGCAGCGGCAGCAGATCTACTCGGAGCTCCTGACCGCGGCCAACGAGGTGAGCATCACGTCGGGTTCCGTCTCGGTGGCATTCGACCACTTCGACGGACCCTACCTCCTGACCGTGCTCGCCGAAGTCCTCCGCCCGCTGCCGCAACAGAACGTCGTCCTCGGCTCGAAGTTCACGGCGGTGGAGCTGATCGGATCCGAACCGGTGGTGGAATCGGCACGGCGCATGGTGGTCGAATACCTGGCAGGATCCGAGACGGTCGGCTGGCTGAGCACCGACTTCGCGACGGATGACGCCGTGTCTGCGGACGCCCTGTCCACCCGCCAACAACAGTTCGCCGACCACTTCCAGGCCGGGATGAGCGCCCAGGAAGATTTCCTCACCGCGGTGCGAGGCGAACTCGGCATCCCCGAGCACGGGGACCTACCGTAACCACCGGACCGGAGCAGCACGACGGGGCCGCGTCGAATCGGCTCGCCAGGACCGCGGCGGATGGGCACGATGGGGAGATGCCCGCGACCGGTCCCACATCCACACAGCAGGCCTCGGAGGCACCCGCCGAGCCTTCGCTGCTCCCCCGCATCTGGGCGCTCCTGCATCCCTACCGCGGGTGGCTGGTGCTCGTCGCGGCCGCCATCGTCGTGTCCTCACTGCTGGGCATCGTGAATCCCTTCCTCACGAAGGCGGTGTTCGACCGCGCACTGTTTCCCACCGACGGCAGCGGTGTCCATCTGACACTGCTGCTGTGGCTGGTCGTGGCCATGATCGCGGTGACGCTCACGGGTTCGCTGATCGGCGTCGGCCAGAGCTACCTCACCACCAAGGTCGGCAACCTGTCGATGGCGGATCTGCGGGAGCGTCTGTTCGCCCACCTCGAAAAGATGGAACTGGCGTTCTTCACGTCGACCAAGACCGGCTCGATCCAATCGCGTCTGGCCAACGACGTCGGTGGGGTGCGGTCGGTCCTCACGTCCACGGCGTCGAGCATCCTGTCGAACGTCGTGACCGTGACCGCGTCCCTCATCGCGATGCTGCTGCTGTCGTGGCAGCTGACGCTTCTTGCGGTCGCACTGCTCCCCGGCTTCGTCTACCTGCAGCGACGGGTCGGCGCCCGGCGACGGGTTCTGGCGCGCAAGACGCAGGAGTCGTTGTCGGACATGACCGCAATCACCGAGGAGGCGCTGAGCGTCTCGGGTGTTCTGCTGACGAAGGTGTTCAACCAGGCCGACACCGAACTCGACCGGTATCGGATCGAGAACGCGCGGCAGACCGAACTGCAGGTGCGGCAGGCCATGACGGGTCAGGGCTTCTTCGCCGTCGTCAGCTCGTTCATGGCGATCACTCCCGCACTCGTCTACCTGCTGGCGGGGTATCTCGTCAGCGGCGGTTCCGCGGCGCTCTCGGCGGGCACACTCGTCGCGTTCTCGACCCTGCAGGCCAGGCTGCTGCAACCGTTGGTCTCGCTGATGCGGGTCACCCTCGACGTCCAGACGTCGATGGCGTTGTTCCGCCGCATCTTCGAGTACCTCGACCTGCAACCCGCGATCGTGAACCGCCCGGACGCCGTCGAGTTGCCCGCGGACTCCCCCGGACGGGTGGAGTTGGACGACGTGTACTTCGCGTATCCCGCGCCCGTCCGGCTTGCCACCGCCGACCCCGACCCGGTGGCACTGCGCAGCCTGGGGCGCGGCGGTGGGGGCGGCGGCATGCGCGGCGTCACGACCGTCGCTCCTCGCTTCCCGGCCGCGGTGGCGCCCGACACCGAACCGGCGGAACGTCGCAGCCGGCGCTGGGCGGTGGCGGGCACGTCCCTGGAGATCGAGCCGGGTCAGCTCGCCGCCTTCGTCGGGCCGTCCGGCGCAGGCAAGACCACGCTCTGTTATCTCGTCCCGCGCCTGTACGAGGTGGACAGTGGCGCCGTCCGCGTCGACGGCTACGACGTGCGCGACCTGACCATGAGCTCGCTCGCCGAGGCGGTCGGAATGGTTACCCAGGACCCGTATCTGTTCCACGCCTCGATCGCCGACAACCTTCGATACGCCAAACCGGACGCGACCGATGCCGAACTGCAGGCCGCCGCGGCGGCCGCCAACATTCACGACCGCATCCTCGGATTCGACGACGGATACGACACTCTGGTGGGCGAACGAGGATTCCGCCTGTCCGGTGGCGAGAAACAGCGATTGGCCATCGCGCGGGTGCTGCTGAAGAACCCCCGTGTCTTGATCCTCGACGAGGCGACGTCCGCACTCGACACGGTTTCCGAGCGACTCGTCCAGCGGGCACTCGGTGAGGTGATGCGCGGACGCACCACCCTCGCGATCGCCCACCGGCTGTCCACCATTCAGCACGCCGACGTGATCTTCGTGATCGACGAGGGAACGTTGATCGAACGCGGAACGCACACCGAACTCCTTGCACGGCAAGGGTTGTACGCGCGGCTCCACGCCGAGCAGTTCGGCGGCGGGCAGGTCGAGTGCCGGTGCACCGACGGCGTCCGATTCACCGACGGGACGGTGCTGGCCCCGAGCGCCCCCGGTCGGGGCGGAGAGTTCTAGCTCCTACAGGAACTTGCTGAACTGGTTGTTGGCCCTCTGCATCACGAAGTCGTACGGCGGCGAGAACTTGCGGGCCCACCAGTAGCCGAACCGGATGTCCGGCGACGTGTACACCAGGTACCGGTCCTTCTTGATGCCGGCGATGATGCAGGACGCGACCTTCTCGGGCGTGACGGCCCGCTTCTCGAAGCGGTGGATGGCCTTCTGGATGCGCGGGTCGTCGCGATCGACCCCGGCGATCTCGACCGTGCCCACCAGCGGCGTCTTGACCGCGCCGGGAACCACGAGGCTCACGCCGATGCCGTGCCGTTTGAGATCGAACCGCAGAACCTCGGACACGCCGCGAAGCCCGAATTTGCTTGCGCTGTAGGCCGCATGCCACGGCAACGCCAGCAGACCGGCGGCGGAAGAGACGTTGACCAGGTGACCGCCGCGTCCCGCCCGCACCATCGGGGGCAGGAAACTCTCGATGATGTGGATCGGGCCCATCAGATTGACGTCCACCATGGACTTCCAATGGCGGTGTTCGAGATTCTCGACCGTCCCCCACGCGGAGATGCCGGCGACGTTCATGACGACGTCGAGGCTGCCGAACTGATCGTGGACATCGGCTGCGAATGCGGCGACGGCGTCGTAGTCGGACACGTCGAGGGCACGCGAGAAACTGACGGTGCCCCCGCGGCTGCCGACTTGTTCGACCGTCTGTGCCAGGCCGACCTCGTTGATGTCGGTGAGGAAGAGTTCGGCGCCCTCCGCCGCGGCCGCCAGGGCGGTCGCCTGCCCGATCCCGCTACCTGCACCCGTGATCAGGCACTTCTTGCCGTCCAGCGTCTTGATCGCCATAGCCGTGCGCGCCCCCGTCGTCACCGATCCGTGTCGGCTGGAAGTCTACGCACGCAATCTGATTGCGCGCACGCAACTGCAGGGGTGCCTTTCCCGAGGAAAAACGCGAACCGGCCCTCCCCGGGCCGGTCCGTGACGGTTCACAACCGCTGGGTCATTTCTTCCTGATAGGTACGAATCGTCCTCTCGATTCCGTTGGCGTCGTCGTCGTTTCCTCGGTGCCGGGCGTCGTCGGCGCGCTCGCGCAGAACTCGAATCGCCTTCCGAAGCTCGGCGTCACTCATTCTGTGTTCCATATCACAATCATCCCCGACGGCTTCAGATTTGGCCAGACTCGGGGGGCGCCCCGGAGCGGCAAACCCCGGCTGAGCTGGACACTCGTCCAACCAGGCGGGGCGGACTCGTGAAGGGCACGCGGCGGCCGTGACGCGGATCGGGGGCGCGCGGCCCGGCGCCCGTGCGGATGCCACTACTTCACAGTAGTGTTCACGAGGCCCCGCGGGCCGCGAGCGACCTCGCCACGTTGCGATGCGCAACGCAACACAATGGCGCTGAACTGGGGCTATAGGCGCCACGGCCTCACGGCGCACACCCCTGCGACCTTGCCAGCTAACTCTCAGTGATTGAAAGAGCAACCACGCAATCGGCTCGGCAACCGCAACCAGCCCGGCGCGCTCCCTTCAGCCCACGTCCGCGCCTCTCTTGAACTTTCAACGGTAGAACGTGCGTGACAAGCACAGAGGGCGCCCGAAATGTCGGCGATCAGCGAGCGACGAACAGGCGATCGTTGAAACATATATGAGATAAGCACGGAGTCGGCGGACGACGTTTTGCCTCTATGTCTGTGAGTTATCAATCGGTTATCATCATGGTACGGTGTCGTTCACACGACTGACGCCCGCACGAGAGAGGACCCGGCGGCTCACAATGGCAGATTTTGCTGCGCGGTTGAACAAGCTCTTCGACACGGTCCACCCTCCGGGACGTAAACCGCATACCAACGCCGAGGTCGCGGCGGCACTCATCGCAGACGGACATCAGATCTCGAAGCCCTACATCTCCCAGCTCCGGTCGGGACAACGCACCAACCCCTCCGACGAGACGGTCGCGGCATTTGCCCGCTTCTTCAAGGTGAAGCCCGACTACTTCTTCAACGACATCTACGCCGCGAAGATCGACCACGATCTCGAGCTTCTCTCGCAACTCCAGGGATACGGACTACGCAAGCTCTCCAGCCGCGCGTTCGACCTCTCCGAAGAGTCGCAGAATCTGCTCACCACGATGGCCGAGAAACTCCGCGCCAGCGAGGGGTTGCCGGAGGTCCCACCGGACGCGTCCCGCTGACCACCGGAGTCGTTGGGCGGCAACGAGTTCGCCGCAGGTCGCACCCGACGTCCGGGTAGAAGTCACCGGGCGCACCCGACGACACCGCCGGAATGCCCTGCCCGGTGTGCTCACGTGGCGCATGATGGAGCAATGGTTGACAGACCGCAGCTCGGTCCCACGATCTTCGTCCTCTTCGGTGCCACCGGGGACCTGTCCAAACGCATGGTCCTCCCCGCGTTCTTCCAGCTCGCTCGATCAGGGCTCCTGAACTCCGAGTGGATGCTGATCGGCACCGGCCGGGGCAACGTATCCGACGATCAGTTCCGCGACCACGTGCGCGACGTCGTGAACCAGTTCGGAGTGCCGCACGACGACACCGACTGGGAGACGTTCGCCCGGCGGCTGAGATTCGCCGGCGGCGGTTTCACCCCGGACAACCCGGGAACGCTCCCCGCGGCCGTTCGGCAGGCGCGGGAAGATCTCGACGCGGCAGACGCACAGTTGGTGCACTACCTGGCCCTGCCACCCAGCACGTTCGCCGAGACCACCCGCGCGCTAGGCGCTCACGACCTGGCCCGTGGGGCACGTGTCGTGTACGAGAAGCCGTTCGGGACGTCCCAGGAGGCGTTCACCGAACTCGACGAAGCCGTGCACCATGTCCTCGACGAGAAGCAGATCTATCGAATCGATCATTTCCTCGGCAAGGAGAGCACCCAGAATCTGCACATCCTGCGCTTCGCCAACGGGCTGATCGAGGGCGTCTGGAACCGGGAACACGTCGAGCAGGTGCAGATCGACGTGCCCGAGACGCTCGACATCGACGACCGCGCCCGGTTCTACGACGCCACCGGAGCTGTCCTGGACATGCTGGTGACACACCTGTTCCAGGTCGCCGCCGAGATCGCGATGGAGCCCCCGGAAACGTTGGGCGCCGACGATCTCCAATCCGCCCGCGAATCCGTGATCGGGGCGTTCCGTCCCCTCGACACGGCCGACGTGGTGCTCGGCCAGTACGAGGGGTACCGCGACGTCGACGGTGTCGCGGACGATTCGACGACGGAGACGTTCGTCGCCGCACGGCTGTGGGTCGACACGGACCGCTGGCGTGGGGTGCCGTTCCTCCTCCGGACCGGAAAGATGCTGGGTGTCAGCCGGCAACGGGTCAGCCTCGTCTTCCGAAGTCCCCGTGGCCCGCTCACGGACATTCCGCCGGACGGTGCCGTCCTGACGTTCGATCTGTCCGGGGACGGCGAGATCGACATCTCCATGGTGGTCAAGGAACCCGGACCCGACGACAGCCTGACGGTGGGCCACCTGGGTCTGCCCCTCGACACGGTGCCGCTCGCCCACGCCCTCGCACCGTATTCGCGGCTCATCCTCGACGTCCTGCACGGCGACCGGTCACTGTTCACGCGCCCCGACGGCTTGGCGCACGTCTGGACCGTCGCCGACGCACTGCTGCGTGACCCTCCCCCGGCCAAGCCGTATCCCGCGGGATCCATGGGACCGCCGGAGGCCGAAGACCTCGCCTCGCCCTGCGGGTGGCTCGTCACCGGTTCGCCGGACTGACCGGCGGCTGAAGACTATTCCGCAGCCGATTCGACGGTGTCCGCCTTCGCAGGCACCGGGGCCGAGTTCCGGAAGTCGGCGTACGCGTCCGCCAGATCGAGCACCCATCGGCGCGGCGACATACCCTGGGGCGGCGCGATCCACTCGGTGTCGAGGACGTCCGAGGCGACCGGGTCGTCGATCCAGCGGGCGAGAATCCGGGCGCGTTCGGCGGCCGATTCCGGAAGCTCCTGTTCCTCCGTGTCGAGCATGCCCGCGCCCGCCTGTAGGTACAGCGCATCCATGACGTGTGCGACGGCGTCGGAGGCGCGGAGGACGGTCGTGCTCCCCTTGCCGTCGCCCTCGACCACTTCGGGGAACCGTGAAACGAGCACCGAATGCAGTGTGTCCGTGCGGCGCAGGTCCTGCCGGGCGCGGAACCAGGTTTCGACGAGCACCCAGACGGTGCCGACCGAGACGATCACGGCCGCGACGGTGTACGCCGGCGAGGAGCCGACGGCCCACGTCCCGCCCGACACCTCACGCACCAGTCCGACGGCCGCCGCAGCCAGGACGATCGCCGATCCGACCACGATCAGTGAGATTCCGCGGCCGAGCGGTGTCCACGCGACGTGCCGGACCCCGGTCACGACCACCGCGGTCAGCGCGATCACGATGAACACCAGCGCAGGAACGGGATATCCACCGGCAAGCCCGATTCCGAGCACGATGGCCACGGTGTAGACGACCACGGCGACGGCACGCAGCGCAGGACGTGGGAGTATCGGCCACACGGAGATCGCGCCGACCGCGCTCGCGGCGGCGAACAGCGTCCACGCCAGTTCGAGGATGATCTCCGACAGCCCGACAGCCGGGGCCACGGTGTCGAGGCGCCCGGCGACATCCGGTACGGCCAACGTGGACGCGAGGGCCGCGCTGGAGACGGCCACCACCACCGCGACGCGCAGCGGCGTCGGCTGACGCGCGGCGACCCGGCCGATCCGGGCACCCGCGGCAGTCCAGACGACGAGCGCAACCAGCCAGCCCATCAGCCGATCGCTTCGTCGTAGCGGAGCACGGACACGGGAGTTCCGCGGCCCTGCATCGTGTTCAACCGGATGAGCAGCATCGACGCGAACGTTTCGGCTTCCCACTCGGCCACCTCGTCGGACGGCTGCTCGTCTCCCCGCCGTCGCGACCGCTGGCTGAGCATGTAGGCGATCAGATCGTCACCGGCTTCGAGCGTCGCGGCGACGATCTCGGCTCCTTCGTGTCGAAACACGATGTGACCCAGCTCATGCGCAAGCGTGCGGTCGAGGTCGGGCAGGCCCGGCGCCAGCACGATCACGTCCCGGTCCGGGTACGCGCGCCTCTGGCCGCACACACCGGGCGCCATCGGCTTCGTGAAATCGAGTTCGATGGGACGCTGCCGTTCGCGGGCCACCGCGTCCACCACGTGCCGGAGTGACACGGCTTCGGCCCGGGCCGCCGCGTCACACACCGCATCCACGGCTGCCGCGACCCGACGATGAGATCTGTTCGCCCCCACGACTACATCCCTCCACTCGAAGCGGGCGGGAAGAATTCCGCCCGCGCGGCCGCGATGCGCGCCTGTTGTGCGCGAGCACCCTTGAAGGTCAGCGCACCCGCCCCGCCGGCGCAGCACAACAACACGCCGACCCCACCGAGAACGGTGATCGCAGGCAACGGCTCACTGTGGACCACAGGAACCATTCCCGGCGGCGCGGCGGCCGGATCGTCCTGGGCCGATGCCCCCGCAGCGGGCGACGGTCCGTCGCCGCTCGGGGTCTCCCCGGCAGGCCGATCCTGAGGTGCGGAATCCGCGGGACCACTCACCCCCGGGGCTGCCGCGGCGGCTCCGGAACCGGAACCTCCGGCCGGCGCTCCCCCGGACGCCGGGGGTGCGGCAGGATCCTCGGAGCCCGGGGCGGCTTCAGCAGCATCGGACCCCGAATCGTTTCCGGAGTCGTCGTCCCCCGACGTGTCCGGGCGCGCGATGTTCGGTTCGCCCACCGGCGGCAACGTGATCGGACGGGGCGGAGCGACCACGACCCGTGATGTCGAAGGTGTCGGCGTCTCCGTCGGTTCGGCGGTCTCGGACGGTTGCGTGGTCTCGGACGGTTCCGTGGTCTCGCTGGGCTTCCCGGTCTCGCTGGGCTTCCCGGTCTCGCTGGGCTTCCCGGTCTCGCTCGGTTCCCGTGTCTCGCTGGGCTCTCCGCCGCAGCCGCGACGACTCTCGCACGGCGGATGAGGATGCCGAGGCGTTCCGCCGCCGGGAGACTCCGAGGAACCGTCGTCGCAACGACTACTGGCGCAGTCGTTGTACTGGGGGTCGGCGGAGGCGTCGGACGGGAACACCGAGACGGTGACCCAGCCGAGCCCGGACAAGAAGGCCAGCGCCAGTCCGACCATGGTCAGCCTTCGAACAACACGACGCGCGCTCACTGTGCACCCCCCTCGTATTCACGACACGACACCACGTCGACGGCGACGTCGCCGCTGTCATGGTATCGAGCGAATCGAGCGGAGGTGCTGGTGGTGCCGGTGTCGGGGAACCGGCACCACCAGCGGTGCCCGAGCCAGGTGGGACTCGAGCAGCTTCCGAGAACCCCTACGGGTTCGGCGTTGTGGCCTGGAGGTGCTGATCGGTCAGCGGAAGGTCGGCGTCTCCGACGCGGCCCTCGCGACGTCGGTTGGTCGGCCGGAGTTCACAGGACGTTCACCAGCAACATCGTCGCGGTGATGGTCGCGACCACCGTCGCCGGCTCCAGAAACTTCGAGATCTTGTCCATTGCCTGCATGTATTTCCACCCCGTGCGATCGACCCCTTGATGACCTACGGACAGTACACAGCATTCAGTTACCTTTTGGCAAATCCAAGAGTCGAGCATTCGCGCGGCGCCCCGCTATTGCACCCCTGACGGCGGCGCTCACCTGGGCCGGAATGCAGAAGAGGCACCCTCTCCGGATGGAGTGAGTGCCTCTTCTGTGGTGGAGCTGAGGGGAATCGAACCCCTGACCTCTTCGATGCGAACGAAGCGCGCTACCAACTGCGCCACAGCCCCGTGCGGATCCTGCGATCCGCTCGGCAAACTCTAGCAGGCCACCCGCGGCGGGAGCGAATCGCCTACACCGACGTGGCTTTCGGCCCGATCCGCCCGGCTACTCACCGGCAGCCCGGCGCATCATGGCCTGCTGCATCGGCGCGTCGTCGAAGTGTTCGAGATGGTCGAATTCGGGGTCCTCGTCGTCCACTTCGAGGACGACGGCGCCCGGACGCCGCAATCGGGCCGGGATGAGACGGAGTTCCTCGTCACTGCGGGACTCGACACCCAACCGCGACCGGTTGAGACGCGCGGTCCGCCGGCGACGGATCTCCTGCTCGATCTGAACCTGCCGGCGCAGATACGCCAAATAGCCGAACAGGCCCACCACACCGGCCGCGAACGCCCACCACATCAGTGGGGAGATGATCAGCCCGAGGGCCGCCGACATGATCGTGGCGAACACCAGGCCGAGAACCGACCGCTGACGAAATGCATACCGGGCCTCGCGCGCGATCGCGTCGGCCTCCGGATCGAAGCCGCCACGCCCCCGGCGCACCGGTACGTACTCACCGACCGGTGCCCGCTCACCGTCGAACTCGTCTTCCTCTGCGTGAGTGTCCACAAGGTCCTCCGCGTCGTAGCCGTAGTGGTCCGGTTCCGGTTGCCAGTACGGGTCGCTGCGGTGTCCAGCCGCGGGTCCACGCTGCACGGGACGTTCGTCACCGCGGTGCAGCACGCGCGTCGCGAGTGCTGCGTCACTGGTTTGTCGAATCCGGGGGCGGTTGTTCACCAGCATCGGGACCAGGACGAAGAGCCACACGACGACGAGCCCGATCCAGAGAAACGAGTTCGGCATACGGCGACCTCCTCCCAATCGTCTACCAGCATGGATACCGCTGTTGACCCACCCAGGCTAACCGCATGAACACGCACATCTTCGCAGACGCGCCGATCTCACCATACTCAGGTGTCACATGCGTAACGCGAAAATGTGGTGCTCGGCATGCCCCAAAAGGGCAGAGGGAACGATCCGGCAAAGACTCGCCGAAAGCGGAGCCCCGGTCAGGAAGCTTTGATACCGTGAGATAACTGCCGCATAGCTGGACGTTTGTCCATGTCCGCTTCGGCGGTCAGCCCCAAGTGGCTTTGCCACTCCGCACGAGCGAATCCGCCACCGTGCCGGGCACGTCCTCGACGGTCATGCCGACCAGAATGTGGTCGCGCCACTGCCCGTCGACATCCAGGTAGCGCTTGAGGAGACCCTCCTCGCGGAAGCCGACGTTGCGCAGCACCGCCTGGCTCGCCAGGTTCTCCGGACGCACGGTGGCCTCCACGCGGTGCAACCCCACGGGTCCGAAGGCATGATCGAGCCCCAGCGCGAGCGCGCCGGTGGCCACCCCGAGCCCGTTGACGTCGCTGGCCACCCAGTAACCGATCCAGGCGGAGCGCAGTGCCCCCCGCACCACGTTGCCGATCGTGATCTGGCCGCAGAAATTGCCGTCGAGTTCGATGGCCATCGGCAGCATGCGGCCCTTCCTGGCCTCCGAACGCAAACTGCTGCACAGTCCGGGCCATCCCGAAATATGGTGGCGCGCTTCCCAGGGCGCCTCCCCGGTCGGTTCCCACGGTTCGAGGTGCGCGCGGTCGCGGGTGCGCAGACGGCTCCACGCCGACGCGTCACGCAGCCTGATGGCGCGCACGGTGACGACGCCACCCTTCACGCGCAGGGGCCCGAGATGCGGCGGCCAACCCGGATGCTGTGTCATCCCGTCTCACACTGTCGCGGTGCCATCAGCCCCGCTGCGCCAGGAAGGCCACGTCCACCTGGTCACCGGTCCGGACCTCGGTGATCTCGGGGTCGATGAGGACCAGGCAGTTGGCCTCGGCCAACGTCGCAAGCAGGTGCGAGGACGCGCCCGGCGCCCCGCCGAGAGCTTGGACGAGGTACTCCCCCGTGGCCTCGTCGCGCATGAGTTGACCGCGGAGAAAACCCTTGCGGTGCTCGATGGACGTGATCGGTGCGACGGTGCGGGCGGTGACGACGCGTCGCATCGGCTGCCTGCGCCCCAGCGCGATGCGGATCAGTGGGCGCACCATCACCTCGAACACCACGAGGGCGCTCACCGGGTTGGACGGGAGCAGGAACGTCGGGACCTCGTCCCGGCCCAGCTGACCGAAACCCTGGACCGATCCCGGATGCATCGCGACCCGGTCCACCTCGAGGTTGCCGAGGTCGGCGAGTGCGTCCCGCACGTCCTCGGAGGCGCCGCCACCGACGGCACCCGCGATGACGACGATCTCGGAACGGATCAGCTGACCCTCCACCACCTCGCGCAGGCGACGGGCGTCGGCGTTCGCGATACCGACCCGGTTGACGTCGGCGCCTGCGTCGCGGGCGGCGGCGGCCAGCGCGTAGGAGTTGACGTCGTAGACCTGGCCGGGACCGGGGGTCCGGTCGACGTCGACGAGTTCGCCGCCGACCGAGATGACGGACAGCCGGGGACGGGGGTGCACGAGCACCTTGTCGCGGCCCACCGCCGCCAGCAACCCCACCTGCGCGGCTCCGATGATGGTGCCTGCACGGACCGCGACGTCTCCGGGCTGCACGTCGTCGCCGGCCCGGCGCACGTAGTCGCCGGAGCGGACCGGTTTGTAGATCTTGACGCGGGCCCGGCCGCCGTCCGTGCGGTCGAGCGGAAGGACGGCGTCGGCGAGTGTCGGGAGAGGTGCCCCCGTGTCGACCTTGACGGCTTGACGCGGCTGCAGCCGGATCGGCTGCCGCGAACCGGCCGTGACCTCACCGACCACGGGTAGCGACAGTTCGACGGGCGCACCGTCGTCGTCCCGGATGTCGGTTCCGGCGGCCTGGACGTCGACGCTACGGACGGCATAGCCGTCGATCGCGGCCTGGTCGAAACCGGGAAGCGGACGCTCGGTGACCACCTCTTCGGCACACAGCAGCCCCTGGGCTTCGGAGATCGCCACACGGACCGGCCGCGGCGCCACTGCGGCCGCGGTCACGATCGTCTGTTGCTCCTCGACCGACCGCAAGTTCTTGCCTCCCGAGCTTCTAGGAATCCGTCCGCTTCAATCGGTCGATCAGCCATTCGCGCAACGATGGGCCGTACTCGTCCATGTCCAACGCAAAGTCAACCGCAGCACGGAGGTAGCCGCCGGGATTTCCGAGATCGTGTCTCGTGCCTCGGTGCACGACGACGTGAACGGGATGGCCTTCCTTGATGAGGAGGGCGATGGCGTCGGTGAGCTGGAGCTCCCCGCCGGCGCCGGGTTCGATCCGCCGCAGCGCATCGAAGATCGCGCGGTCGAGGAGGTAGCGACCTGCGGCGGCGAACGTGGACGGCGCATCCTCGATGGCCGGTTTCTCGACCATGCCGATGACCTTGAGGACGTCGGGGTTGGTGGCGTCGGGAACCGTCTCGACCTCGAAGACGCCGTACGAGCTCACCTGATCCTTGGGGACGTCGATGGCGCAGAGGACGGTGCCCCCGCGCTTGCGGCGAACCCGCGACATCGTCTCGAGCACTCCGCGCGGCATCACGAGGTCGTCCGGGAGGAGCACGGCGATGGCGTCCTCGTCGTCGTCGAGGACCGACTCCGCGCAGCCGACCGCGTGGCCCAGGCCGAGAGGCTCGTCCTGGACGACGGACTCCACCTCGAGCAGGCCGGGAGCCTTCCGCACCTTCTCGAGCAGGTGATATTTGCCGCTGGCCTCGAGCTTGCTCTCGAGAACGAGATCCTCGACGAAGTGGGCGACCACTCCGTCCTTGCCCGGCGACGTCACGATCACGAGCCGGCCGGCACCGGAATCGGCGGCCTCTCCGGCCACGAGTTCGATACCCGGGGTATCCACGACCGGGAGCAGCTCTTTCGGCACGGTCTTGGTCGCGGGGAGGAATCGCGTACCCATTCCCGCTGCGGGCACGACAGCCGTGCGAAAGGCGCTGGCGGTGTGCGGTGCGGCGTCTGTCATGCCCACACCATAACTGTGCGGACCTACTCGACAGTCACCAAGATCCTGTCAGTAACCTCCCGGAACCCGTCGGGGGCGCTCGCCGGTCGGCTCTAAGGTTGGGGCATGCACGCACGAACGAAGGACGAGTGGCGGCAACTGGTGCTCTCCGGGCGGCGCGCGCTGACCCCCGAACTCCGCACCGCCGAGGACCGGGCGCTTGTCGCACTCGTCACACAGGGAATCTCCGGCGGATCCACCGTCTGCGCCTACGTTCCTACCGCGCTCGAGCCGGGATCACTGGACTTTCTCGATGCCCTCCGACGGGTCGCCGGACGCGTCCTCGTGCCCGTCACCCGCGATCCGGGCCCGCTCCACTGGTCCGAGTTCACAGGCGCGGACGGTCTCGCCGACGCGAGTTACGGCCTGCGCGAGCCGACCGGCCCGGTGTGGGAGCCCGACGAGATCCGTTCGGCCGGGACCATTTTCGTGCCCGCCCTCGCCGTCGACCGGAGGGGCGTGCGACTCGGCCGCGGCGCGGGCTTCTACGACCGGACTCTCGGGCTCGCCGCCGCCGACGCGCGACTGATCACGGTGGTCCGCGACGAGGAACTGGTGTCCGAGCTGCCCGAGGATCCCCATGACGTACGTATGGGTTGGGCACTCACCCCCGGATCGGGCCTCGTCCCGCTCGGCGACCACTGAGAACGTATCCGGCCCGGAATAGTTCTCTGATTAGCGTTGTTGGCACTGTCGACTGTAGAGTGCTAAAACCTGCGGTTTGACTACACAGTGCGGAGGAACCCCGGTGCCCACTTATTCATATGCGTGCACGGCATGCGACAACCGTTTCGACATCGTCCAGTCGTTCAGTGATGACTCCCTGACCGTCTGCCCCGCATGCTCGGGCAAGCTTCGCAAACTGTTCAACTCCGTCGGCATCGTCTTCAAGGGCAGTGGTTTCTACCGCACCGACAGCCGCGGCACGTCCGGCGCGGCCAGCGAGCCGGCCAAGACCGACTCTGCTCCCGCCGCGAAGTCGGAAAGTTCGTCGACGGCCTCGTCCAGCTCGTCGAGCACCGCGACCGCCGCACCGGCCAAGGCTGCTGCCAGCTAGTTCTCGCGTTTCCGCGAGTTATCCACAACTTCTCGTCCATCCACAGGCGGGCCCTTTCGGCATACCCACGGGCCCGCCGGTCTCCTAGCGTCGAACCATGTCGTTCGACCCTGTCCCGACCGGTCGCCGCCGGTCGAACCGAGCACACCGAAGCCTGAGCCCGTCGTGGGCCGACCGGCTGTCGGATCTCGCCCACCCCGGTTGGGCCCGCACCCTCGTCGCCAGACGCGTCCTGGCCGCCGCGCTGGTCTGCCTCGCATTGGCCCTCCTCGCCCGTGGGGACCCCGATTCCGCCCGCTCCGCGGTCGTGGTGGCCGCCCGGGATCTACAACCGGGCATCGTTCTCACGGACGCCGACGTGGAACTGGTGGAATTCGAGGCCGGGGCCCTGCCCGACGGTGCCGTCACCGCACTGGCGGACGTCGACGGGCGCACCCTCGCCGGACCGACCCGCGCCGGAGAAGCCCTCACCGACGTCCGGGTACTGGGACCCCGTCTCGCCGCAGCCGCAGCCGGCATGGACGACGTTCGGATCGTCCCCGTCCGGCTCGCCGACCCCGCTGTCACGGAACTTCTGCGTGAGGGCGATCGCGTCGACGTGCTCACGGTCGATCCCGACACACCAGCGAATCCGGACCGGCGCTCCGGCGCCACCGTGCTGGCGTCCCGCGCCGTCGTGGTGTTGGTGACACCGTCCGAGGACGGACGTGACCAGCGCGAACGCGTAGTGATGCTGGCCCTGCCTGCATCCGAGGCCACGACGGTGGCCGCGGCATCCCTCACGAGCGCGATCACCGTGACCTTTCAGTGATCCGTCACGGGGAGCCGCGCTGATCTAGGCTTTTCTCCGACTAGTGCTGGATGACACTTGCCACCCACTCGAGGAGACGTCGACATGCTCAAGGGATTCAAGGACTTCCTGCTCCGGGGGAATGTCCTCGACCTCGCCGTCGCGGTCGTAGTCGGAGCCGCGTTCACCGCCATCGTCACAGCGTTCACCAACAACGTGATCAATCCGTTGATCGCCGTTGCGGGCGGCGCCAACGATCTGGGCTGGGGTTACCAGATTCTCTCCGACAACCCGGCCACCTTCATCAACATCGGCGCCGTCATCACGGCCGTGATCAACTTCGTGATCGTCGCCGCGGTCGTGTACTTCATTCTGATCGTCCCGGCCAACGCCGCGAAGAAGCGGTTCATCACCGAGCCCGCAGACAAGAAGGCCAGCGAGGCCGACCTGCTGATCCAGATCCGCGACATCCTCGAATCGAGCCTCGAAACCAACGGCGCGACAGCGAGTCCCGACGGAGCGCACGCGATGACCGCGGACAAGGCCGCGAACCTCGAGCAGACCCGCGAATAGCTTCCGACGACTCCGGGCCCGTGCAGCAGCTGCGTGCACGGGCCCGGAGCCATGGGTGGAACGAATTATCAGCCGAGGCTGAAGGGCTGTCCCCACAGGGTGACGGTGCCGTCGACCGAGTCTGTCGAAACGGTGACCTTCGCGTAGGAGCGAGCCTGCGCGTAGCCGGCGCAACCGGAAACACCGAACGTCTCGTCCGAGTACGTGATGCCGCCGCTCTTGCCGGTGAACTTGAAGCTGCTCTTGTGAGCCTCAGCGCCGTACTCGTCGGTGTACTCGATGTCGAGGATCGGCACGTTAGTGGCCTGGCCCGGAGCGATGGAGATTCCACCGCCGACCTTGGTGCCGGTCTGGCTGACTGCGTTCTCGACGGTACCGGCCTGGATGTCGTCCCAGCCTGCGCTGGCCGAGGCACCACCGCTCGCGCTGCCGCCGAAGTCGAGCTGGCAGGCAACGATGTAGCCGGCGTCGATGGTGCCGCCCTTGGCCGTGCCACCGTCGATGGAGACATCGATCGTGCCCGACGCCCACACGTTGCGGTGCAGCGGGGTCGAACCCATCGACGGGCTGATGTTCGCCGAGTTGCCGGTCTGACGGACGGTCACCACGGTGCCGTCGAGCAGCGTCTGGGTGATGTCACCGTCCTGCAACGGAACGAAGGTGTCGGCGTTGGCCGCACCGGTGGAGAGAAGGCCGATCGCGACGGTGGCCGCGGCGACCACGCCGGCAGCCTTGGCGCCGTGGCGCAGGGTCTTGCTGTTCATTGTTCCCCTCTAGGGTTTCTTACAGTGGGCATGCCCGTGGCTGCCCACAGGACTCGAAAAAGTTGGTTGTTCGGTCGCGGCGATCAGCCGATGCTGAACGGCTGCCCGTAGAGGGTCGACTTGACGTAGTGGTTCCCCGGAATTTCGAGGACGGTGTACGCGCGAGCCTGCGCGTAGCCACCGCAGCCCTGGACCTCGATCTGCTGATCGCGGTACTGGATCGCCGAGACACCCGGCTTCAGATCCGTCTTCGACTTGATCTTGGCGAACTTGACCTCACCCGGAGCGATCGGCAGGCTCAGCGCACCGCTCGCGCTCGGTCCGTCGAGCGACATGCTGCCGCTGATACCGGCCTCGAGGCCGGTGATGTCGAGCTGGCAACCCACGATGTAACCGGTGGTCAGCGTCGCGCCTTCCTCCGGGATCTCGCCGCCGAGCTCGGCGAAGGCATCGCCCGACACCCACGCAACGCGGCCCGCGCCGTTGGCGGCCAGCGACGGCGAAACCAGTGCGCTCTCCGCGTTGCGGGCGATCTTGGCCGTGACGCTTCCCGCGTTGACGACCTTTTCGCCACCCGGCAGCGGCACGAAGGTGTCGGCGTTGGCCGCACCCGTGGACATCAGGCCGAGGACTACAGCCGCAGCGGCACCAAGGCCGGCAACGCGGGCCCCACGGCGCAGGCCTGACTTACGGATCTCGCTCATTCTTTCCCCTCATCAGGTACCACCTACCCGGCGTTCGGTTAGGCAGTCTTTACCTCTTGACGGGATAAAGTTAGCTGAAACAACGTCCAAATGTTATAGCTACGTGTCCGAATTTGCCTCCGCCCCAGCCTCCGTGTCCTAACTGTGACATGCATAACAGCGCATAGAGCGAGGTTGGGGGCGTACGGAAGTG
This sequence comes from Rhodococcus sp. G6(2025), assembly GCF_058628105.1. NCBI lineage: Bacteria > Bacillati > Actinomycetota > Actinomycetes > Mycobacteriales > Nocardiaceae > Rhodococcus > Rhodococcus sp. G6(2025). The sequence goes on along the minus strand of NZ_CP179750.1, from coordinate 2,198,822 downwards.
CCGTACGCCCCCAACCTCGAGGTATTACATTGTTCAATTTTTTTTCGGCGACATGCGTCAGCCGAGGCTGAAGGGCTGTCCCCACAGGGTGACGGTGCCGTCGACCGAGTCGGTCGAAACGGTGACCTTCGCGTAGGAGCGAGCCTGCGCGTAGCCGGCGCAACCGGAGACACCGAACGTCTCGTCCGAGTACGTGAAGCCACCGCTCTTGCCGGTGAACTTGAAGCTGCTCTTGTGAGCCTCGGCGCCATAGTCGTCGGTGTACTCGACGTCGAGGATCGGCACGTTCTTCGCCTCGCCTGGAGCGATGGAGAGTCCGCCGCCAACCGACGTGTCGCCCGTGCTGATCGGGTTACCGACGGTACCGGCCTGGATGTCGTCCCACGACGCACCACCGGCGGAACCACCACTGGCCTCGCCGCCGAAGTCGAGCTGGCAGGCAACGATGTAGCCGGCGTCGATGGTGCCGCCCTTGGCCGTGCCACCGTCGATGGAGACATCGATCGTGCCCGACGCCCACACGTTGCGGTGCAGCGGGGTCGAACCCATCGACGGGCTGATGTTCGCCGAGTTGCCGGTCTGACGGACGGTCACCACGGTGCCGTCGAGCAGCGTCTGGGTGATGTCACCGTCCTGCAACGGAACGAAGGTATCGGCGTTGGCCGCACCGGTGGAGAGAAGGCCGATCGCGACGGTGGCCGCGGCGACCACGCCGGCAGCCTTGGCGCCGTGGCGCAGGGTCTTGCTGTTCATTGTTCCCCTCTAGGGTGAATGTCGCTTACGCGAGAAGTCGTGAAGTGGGATCTGCTTACGAGCAATCAGCCGATGCTGAACGGCTGCCCGTAGAGGGTCGACTTGACGTAGTGGTTCCCCGGAATTTCGAGGACGGTGTACGCACGAGCCTGCGCGTAGCCACCGCAACCCTGAACCTCGATCTGCTGATCGCGGTACTGGATCGCCGAGACGCCCGGCTTCAGGTCTTCCTTGGTCCGGATCTTCGCGAACTTGACCTCACCCGGTGCGATCGGCAGGCTCAGCGCACCGCTCGCGCTCGGTCCGTCGAGCGACATGCTGCCGCTGATACCGGCCTCGAGGCCGGTGATGTCGAGCTGGCAACCCACGATGTAACCGGTGGTCAGCGTCGCGCCTTCCTCCGGGATCTCGCCGCCGAGCTCGGCGAAGGCATCGCCCGACACCCACGCCGTGCGGCCCGCGCCATTGGCGGCCAGCGACGGCGAAACCAGAGCGCTCTCCGCGTTGCGGGCGATCTTGGCCGTGACGCTTCCCGCGTTGACGACCTTTTCGCCACCCGGCAGCGGCACGAAGGTGTCGGCGTTGGCCGCACCCGTGGACATCAGGCCGAGGACTACAGCCGCAGCGGCACCAAGGCCGGCAATGCGGGCTCCACGGCGCAGGCCGGTCTTTCGGTTCTCGCTCATTCGTTCCCCTCATCAGGATTCTGCTGGTTCCCAGTCACGACCTTCGAGACTGAGGAGTGGTCCATGTCGGGCCCAGCGCAGTATCCAGAGCTGTGATGTCCGCAGAGTGAACTACGGATGATCACAGCTCGATAACCGCGCTGAAGACGAAATCACTGACGAAGCGTCAGAGTTCCGACTGGGCAACGGCACATCGACCCTGCCCTCCATCTCCAGTACTGACTCGCCGAGGACAGTAACCGGCAGGTGGTTGCCTAAGCAATTAATTCCATCGGAAACAGAATCGTGATGTATGCCACACCCGAAAACGTGTCCAATGTGTGGGATTTGCGCGAGAATTCCGACCACTCGCCACCGCACTGACCAGCAGGTTCACTGGCTGTTCACGTTAAGTTCGGTAACGTTTACATTCGGTTCACAAGCTCGAAGGATGTCTGTTCTGACCGAAATGTGACGCCTGAAAGAACGCTGAAGGCGGAACGCCGGCGGGGAAATACGGCCCGGGGCGGAAGCACAAATACTCACGACGATCGCAGACCACGACAGCAGATCACGATTTGCTTAAGGTGAGGGTTTCGAAGATAACTACCCGTGATGCGGGGGGCGCTGGCGGCGCAGCCATTCGTCGCCGGCAGCGGTGGCGGGCCCTTCCCCGGGTTCGCGTTCGTCCGCGGTGGTGTCGGGGAAGACGTCCCCGAAGATGCGTTCGAGCCGGGCCCTGTCGATCGGGGCCCGGCTCGGAACTGCCTGCTCGTCGGTCTCGCTGGGCGAGTCCGGCTCGTCGGAACGAGAAATCGTCTCAGCCTTCCAGACCGGACAATTCGGAAATCACGTGCGCCGCGAGCGGCGTCAGCGTGGCCATGCCGTCCCGGACCGCAGCGCGGGAGGACGCGAGGTTTACCACGAGTGTGCTGCCGGACACGCCGGCGAGCCCGCGGGAGAGGCCCGCGTCGAGCGAACCGGCGGCGAGACCCGAAGACCGGAGGGCCTCCGAGATTCCCGGAATCTCACGGTCGAGGACCTCGGCGGTGACGTCGGGTGCGACGTCGCGCGGCGACACGCCGGTGCCGCCGACGGAGACGACGAGGTCGACGCCGCCGATGACGGCGGTGTTGAGCGCGTTACGGATCTCCACCTCGTCGGCCGCCACCGCCACGATGGCGTCGACGATGAAGCCGGCCTCGTTCAGCAGTTCTGTCACCAGAGGCCCGATGGAGTCCTTGCCTTCACCGTGAGCGGTGCGGTCGTCGACGATTACCACCAGCGCGCGGCCGGCCAGCGAGGCTTCGATGTCCATGGTCCCTACCGTAGTGGCCCCGTTCAGAACGGACTCGACCTGCCCGAGAATCCCCGTGTTCATCAGCGGCCACCCTGTTCGGCGGTTCCGAGCGTGACGTCGACGGTCTTGGTATTGGATCCGTTCCCGTCGGTGTAGGTGATGGACACATTGTCTCCCGGTGCGTGTGAACGGATGGCGGCGATGAGTGCGTCGCCACTGGTGATGGCACGGTCGTCGACCTTGGTGATGACCGACCCCTTCGGAATTCCCGCCTTCTCCGCCGGGCTGCCCGCCGTGACCTCGACGACGGTGGCACCGTTGGCGGCGTCCTGTGACGGGACCTGGATCCCGATGACGGCCTGGGTGGCCTTGCCTGTCTTGACCAGCTCGTCCGCGATGCGCCGGGCCTGGTCGACCGGAATCGCGAAGCCGAGTCCGATGGATCCGCTCTGCTCACCCGCACCGGAACCGCCGATGCTCGCGATGGCGGTGTTGATGCCGATCAGCTGGCCGTCCATGTTGACGAGGGCGCCGCCGGAGTTGCCCGGGTTGATCGCCGCGTCCGTCTGGAGGGCGTCGATGACAGTGTTCTGGTTGCCGGACTCACCGCTGGTGGACACCGGGCGATTGAGCGCCGAGATGATGCCCTCGGTGACGGTGCCGGCCAGGCCGAGGGGCGACCCTATCGCGACGACCTGCTGCCCGACCTGCACGTTGCCGGACGTTCCCAGCTCGATCGGAGTGAGGTCGGTCTTGCCGTCCACCTTGATGACCGCGAGATCGGACACCGGGTCGGCGCCGACCAGCTTGGCGTCCGCCGTGCTGCCGTCCGAGAAGGCGACCGTCAGCTTGCCGCCCTTGGCGGCCGCGCCTGCCACGTGATTGTTGGTGAGGATCATGCCGTCGGACGAGATGACGATGCCGGATCCTTCTCCACCGGAACCGCCGGCCGTCGCGACCTCGATCTGGACGACGCTCGGGACCACCTTGTTCGCGACCGCCTGCACCGAACCCGCCGGTGCGTTCGCGGCCGGGGTCGCGGTGTTGTTCTTGGGGGCGTCGAGGGAGTTGGTCACCGTGGCGCCGCTGCCGTTCCGTTCGGTTGCCAGGGAGCCCACGACGCCACCGATGCCGCCGCTCACGAGAGCGAGCGCCACAGCGCCCACCACGATGGCGGTGCGGGCGGGACGCTTGGTCGCGGTCGCCGTCGATCCCTCCCCTGCCTGTCCGGGGCCCTGAAGGCCGGGGAACGGGCCCTGAGGCGCCCCGTGCTGCCCGGCCGCGTGCTGGGCACCCGGGTGTCCCGGAGCGCCGTGCTGAGGCTGCCCGAACTGCTGTGTGGGCTGGTGCGGGGCACCGTACGGATTGCCCTGGGGGTACCCGGCGCCGTAGGCCTGCTGACCCATCGGACCGCCCGCGGGGTGCTGCGGAGTGGCCGGAAACTGCTCGGTCGGGTGGTGACCCGGCGTCGTCTGCGGGTGGGCAGGCTGATCGGGGCGCGCGCCCGGGTCGCCACCGGCATTGTCGCGGCTGTTGCCGTCGTGACTGTTTCGATCTTCGGTCATCGCATCACTTCCATCTCCTGCGACCGCCCGCAAAGGGGCGGTCGCACCGTCTCTGTGTACGAGAGTGCCCGGTGGGACTGAGAAGGTCCTGAGACCGGCCTTGGAGTTAGCCGAGACCCTGAGACTATTCCGCTTCGGGTTCGCCGGGAAGGACGATCCGGATGAGCGCACCGCCCCGTTCGGAGACGTCGACGGCGATCGTGCCGCCGTGCTTGACCACCACCTGCCTGACGATCGCCAGACCCAGCCCGGAGCCGGGCATCGAGCGCGACGCCGTCGACCGGTAGAAGCGGTCGAACACCAGCTCCCGATCCTCCTCCGGAATGCCCGGGCCCGCGTCGTCGACCGTCAGCTCGAGAAGTCCGTCGCCTGCCGCCTTCATCGCCACGCGCACCTGCTCACCGGTGGGACTCCACTTGGCCGCGTTGTCGAGCACGTTGAGCACCGCCCGCGACAGTCCCGCGTGGTCGCCGTAGACGAACCAGGGAACGGTGACGGCGGTGAAGTCGATCTCGTTGCGCCGGCGGCGTGCCCGCTCGAGACTGCGATCCACCACTTCGCTGAGATCGACTCTCTCGAAGACGGTTTCCGGTGCGTCCTCGCGGGCGAGATCCACGAGGTCGCCCACCAGCTGCGAGAGTTCCTCGATCTGCGCCACCACGTCGGTGCGCAGTTCGGCCATGTCCTCTTCCGGAATATGCGGTGCGCCAGGACGACTCGACGCGATCAGCAACTCCATGTTGGTGCGCAGCGACGTGAGCGGCGTCCGCAGTTCGTGTCCGGCGTCGGCGACGAGCCTGCTCTGCCGCTCCCGCGATTCGGCGAGCGCCCTCAGCATCGTGTTGAAACTCTCGGTGAGCCGGGCGAGTTCGTCGTTGCCCGTCACCGGCATGGGGGTCAGGTCGTCGGTCCGGGCCACCCGTTCCGTGGCAGCGGTGAGCCGGGCGATCGGACGCAGACCGGTGCGCCCCACCGTCGTTCCGGCGGCAGCCGCGAGGACCACTCCACACCCGCCGACGATGAACAGCACCCAGGCGAGCCGGTCGAGCACGGCCCCCGTCGGCGCCAGGCGCTGCGCGATCACCAGCGTGCTGCCGTCCTGGGTGCGCTCGGCCAGCACCCGCTGATTGTCCGCCGTCCGCAGCGACGTGTCGCGCTCGCCGCGGGCCACGGCCAGTTCGGGTTCCCCGATGGGGACACTCGACCCCGGCGGTGTGTACGTGTCGAGGTCCGGGAAGATCAGCGCCACACTGATGTCCGTCGTGTACAGCGTCGCGCCCGCGATGTAGCGCGGATCGAACGTCACAAGATTGCTGTCGATCAGCGCCGACGCGCGGGTGCGCAACTGGTTGTCGACATCCGCGTACAGAGCCCGCGACACCACGGCGTACGCCGCGATCGCCATCACGGCCACCGCGATGGCCACCACGGACGCGGCGAGCAGCGTCACCCGCCACCGCAACGACACCGACCGCGTCAACGGCATCGGAGGCCGCATCTCGGGCGGTAACGGGATCGGGCCTGTGGGGTGCCGGGAAATGTGGTGCGAGTCGTGCTTCGCCCCCGACTTGTCGGCGGTCTTGTGGAACGGAACTGCCATCACGGAGGAGTCTCCCGCAGCACGTAGCCGACTCCGCGGACGGTGTGCAACAGGCGGGTCTCACCGTCCGCCTCCGTCTTGCGACGCAGATACCCGACGTAGACCTCCAGCGCGTTGCCGGACGTCGGGAAGTCGTAACCCCACACCTCCTCGAGGATGCGGCCGCGGGTCAGCACCCGGCGCGGGTTGGCCATCAGCATCTCGAGCAGCGAGAACTCGGTGCGGGTGAGGCTGATGGACCGCTCGCCGCGCGTCACCTCGCGGGTGACGGGGTCGAGCGTGAGGTCCTCGAACGTCATCTTCTCCGAGTCGATGCCCGGCTCCGGCGCGGCGCGGCGCAGCAGTGCGCGCAGCCGGGCCAGCAACTCCTCGAGAGCGAAGGGTTTGGGCAGGTAGTCGTCGGCTCCGGCATCCAGGCCCGACACCCGCTCCGACACGGAGTCGCGCGCCGTCAGGACGAGAATCGGCAGGTCGTCGCCGGTACTCCGCAGCCGACGGCACACCTCGAGACCGTCCAGGCGCGGCATCATCACATCGAGCACGAGCGCGTCGGGGCGCGCGTTCGCCACCTTCTCGAGAGCATCGATACCGTCGACGGCCAGTTCCACCGAGTATCCGTTGAAGCTGAGAGACCGCCGTAAGGACTCCCTCACGGCGCGATCGTCGTCGACCACCAAAATGCGCATACCCGACAGTTTGGCCCGATCAACTGAGATATGTCTGAGAAGGGATCATCGAAGTGCCCTGGCGGCGGTCACTCGAGGACCCGCGGACCCGGCAGACCCCAGTTCCGCCACAGCGCCAGCACCCGCAGCGCCGACGCGAACACCGTGCCTACCACCAGCGCGACGTCGGTGCCCGAACCCCACTCGCTCACCACGACCACCAACGCCGACCCGAGCAGCGCCGGCACCGCGTAGAAGTCCCGCTGCAGCAGCAACGGGACCTCGTTCACCAGCACGTCGCGCAAGATCCCGCCGCCGATCGCCGCCGTCCCGCCGATGAGACACGACGCGAGCGGACTCGCCCCGTGGTCGAGCGCGATCACCGCGCCCGTGCTCGCGAACAGGCCCATGCCCAGAGCGTCGAGCACCAGGATCTCCCGGCGGAGTCGCCCGACAGTCGAATGCAGGAAGAACACCAGCAACGACATGCCGAACGACGTGCCGAGGTTCGGCCAGCTACCCAGCGACGTCGGCGGATGGATGCCCAGCAGGACGTCGCGGACGATGCCGCCACCGAGAGCGGTGAAGACACCGACCACGCACACACCGAAGATGTCGAGGCGCTTCGTCACCCCCACCAGGGCGCCCGAGGCCGCGAACACCGCGATGCCCACCAGTTCCAGGATGTACAGCAGCACCCGCCAAGGTTCGCACGAGGAGCGTCACTTCCCGGCCGGGTCCACCAATCCCAGCTTCACGGCCTTCACCAGCCGGCGCGGCACGCGATGCGTCGCACCGCCCACCGTCACCTCGACGAGGTCGGGCGCCTGGGCCTTCCACTGCGATCTCCGGCTACGCGTATTGGATCGCGACATTCTGCGTTTCGGCACTGCCATGTTCTGTCTCCTCCTTCGTCGTCGACCCGTCAGTACTTATTAACCGCAGGTGGTTAATAAGTACTCACGGGCGCTTGCGCACTCCGTAGCGGGTTTCGAACTTCTCGACGCGGCCCGCGGTGTCCATCACGCGCTGCGCGCCGGTCCAGAACGGGTGGGACTCGCTGGTCACGTCCACGACCACCAGCGGATAGGTGTTGCCGTCCGACCACAGGGCGGTGCGGTCGCTGGCCACCGTCGACCGCGTGAGAAACGTGGTTCCGGTGCTCGCGTCCTGGAAGACCACGGGGTGGTAATCGGGATGGATGTTCGCCTTCATTCGTGTCCCTCTCTCGATTCGGGTTCTGCATAGGGTGATTCGCTGCTCTCGCAGGGGTCTTCGTGGAACTGCCCGAACGGGTCGGGCCACAACTGCCAGGCCGCCTCGTCCGCGAGTTCGTCGTCGGTGACGAGCGCCCACTGCAACGTGCGGTCGATCTCGGTGGGGTCGGCCGCATGCACCAGCACCACCATCGACGTGTGCCGGTCGCCGAAGCGCTCGTCCCAGCACAGCGCGGCCATCGCGCGGCGTGCAGTCGGGACCTGTTCCTGTTCGTCCGGGGTCATCGCGGTCAGCCAGCGGTCGGCACTGGCCACCCGCAGTCCCCCACCGGCCGACTCGAGCCACAGCGCCTCGTCCGGCTGCGTCGCGACCCACACGCGGCCGCGAGACGTGACGACTCCGTCGAGGAGCACGTCGACGGCCTCGTGCAGCCGTTCCGGGTGGAACGGCCGGGTGGCGGTGAACTCGACGAGCATGACGCCGCAGTCGTGGGACAGCGGCGGCTGCCCGCGCAGCAGTGGTGAGTGGGCGTGGGACAGCTCACCGCGCCGCGCGCCGGCCGGGACGTCGAGGAGCAGGCGCTCGACGTCGGGCGCGTCCCCGTCCCAGACGATCGGGGCGTCCGGTGCGAGCCGGGCCAGGACGGCGTGGAGCCGGGCCTGCTGCCAGCCGTCGCCTGCATTGCCCGACACCACCAGGGCGTCGGCGAAGTCCACCTGCCCGACTGCGACCTGCGCGACGGTGCGGTCGTCGTCCAGTGCGTCGTCGCCGGTGGCGTCGGCCAGCCACGATCCGGCATCGAGGCAGGTGATAACGCCGTCGACGCGCACGTCCCGCGAGGCCGGACCGTCGATCTGCCCGATCACGCCGGACACCGCCACGTGCTCGACCGCCCAGCACACGGCCTCGGGTTCGAGCCGGCGGTCGAGGTGCAGCACGATGCGCTGCACCGAACTGCGGGTGTGCAGGCGGCGGAGCAGCGGGAGAAGGTCCACGCGCAGCGTGCAGGAGATGCAGCCGTGCGCCAGTTCGAGGATGCCGAGGCGCTCGCGCGGCGCCCCCGACTCCAGCGTGGTGACGGTCCGGCGCACGACGCCTTCGTGGACGAGGTCGAGGTCGTGATGCACGACGACGGTGCCTTCGCGGAGCAGCGACCGCGCCGCGTCCTCGGTGGGGCCGTTCCACCCGGAAACCAGGATCAGCGGCGTCCGGCCGTCGAGTATCTCACTCACGGAGCACCCTTTCGATAACGATTGTCATTACGTGGACGGAACGCTACATTGGAAACTCGTCGTTGTCGAAAATGATTGTCATCACCCTCTCGGGGCGGTTTCACGAGAGGACAGAGAGGAACGCCCATGTCGGCGCACTGCCAGGTGACCGGACGCCAGCCAGGATTCGGCAAGTCCGTGTCGCACTCCCACAAGCACACCAACCGGCGCTGGGATCCGAACATCCAGAAGAAGACATATGCCCTGCCCAGTGAGGGCAGGCGAGTCACCCTCACGCTCTCCGCCAAGGGCATCAAGACCATCGACCGGGACGGCATCGAGGCCGTCGTCGCCCGGATCCGCGCCCGCGGAGGAACGATCTGATGGCCGCCCGCAAGGATTCGCCCGATCGTGAAGCTGAAGTCGACGGCAGGCACCGGGTACACGTACGTGACCCGCAAGAACCGTCGCAACGACCCCGATCGTCTCGTGATGAAGAAGTACGACCCGGTCGTGCGGAAGCACGTCGATTTCCGAGAAGAGAAGTAGAAGACACCCCACATGGCGAAGAAGTCGAAGATCGCGAAGAACGAGCAACGCAAGATCGTCGTGGCACGCTGGGCCGAGCGCCGCGCAGAGCTGAAGGAGACCATCCGCCGTCCGTCGAGCAGCGAAGACGAGCGCGCGGAGGCCCGGGCGGCACTGCAGCGTCTGCCCCGCGACGCGAGTCCGGTACGATTGCGCAATCGAGACGCTGCGGATGGACGTCCGCGCGGCCACCTGAGGAAGTTCGGGCTCTCTCGCGTGCGTGTTCGCGAGATGGCGCACCGCGGGGAGCTGCCAGGCGTCCACAAGTCGAGCTGGTAAAGGAAGCAGATGGCAGTCAAGAGAGCACCGTCGAAGAAGCCGCGTCCCGTCGAGGGCCGCAAGCCCAAGAAGAACCCGTTGTTCGCGGCCAAGATCGAGTACGTCGATTACAAGGACATCAACCTCCTCCGCACGTTCATCTCGGACCGCGGCAAGATCCGTAGCCGCCGCGTCACGGGCCTGACCCCGCAGCAGCAGCGTCAGGTTGCCGTCGCCGTCAAGAACGCTCGCGAGATGGCTCTGCTGCCCTTCACGAGCCGGTAACTCACGTAGGCACCGAAAAGGCCGCGTAATCCTCGGATTACGCGGCCTTTCGTCATTCCGGTCAGCCGAGCGCGGCCTGCATGTCGGCGATCTCCTTCTGCTGGGCGGTCACGATGTCGGTGGCCATCTGCCTGACCTCCGGGTTCTCACCGTCGGCCAGTTCGGTGTTCGCCATGTCGATCGCGCCCTCGTGGTGCTCGATCATCATGGTCAGCCATTGCCGGTCGAACTCCGTGCCCGACAATGCCGTCAGGGCGTCCATCTGATCGGCCGACATCATTCCGTCGCCGTGGTCCATGTCGTGCATGCCGGGTATGTCGGTCGTCGGAACCGGTTGTCCCCACTGCTGGAGCCAGGTGGTCATCCGGTCCATCTCCGGTTGCTGCGCCGCCTTGATCGCTGCGGCGAGAGCGACCACGTCGGCGTTGTCGGTGTGGCCGGAGACCATGTCGGCCATCTCCACCGCCTGCGCGTGATGCGGGTACATCCCTTCCAGGAACGCGACGTCGGCGTCGTTGAACTGTGCCTGCGATTCGACGGCGGATGTCGAGGCGCCGGGCGTCGACGAGGTGCCTGCCGAGTCGGTGCCGCAGCCGGCCAGTACGAGAGCCGCGCCTGCCGCGGCGGCGATCAGGGCAATGATGGTGCTGGTACGCATGAGGAACTCCTCGAGGTCGATTCGGGAAATGACAGTCGGATCCGCCGGGGCACACGCCCCGGGCTCCCTGTCACACCCGCAGAATCGAGAGTTCCGCCAAAGAAAGCACCGTCCACGGTGGTGGTCCGCGCCCCGACTGCACACGGTCGGCGCTCACCCGCGCCCGTCGCGCGGCGGGATCCACGGAGTGCCACCACAGCAACATCACCGACGTCAGTGCGGCGATCACCACGATCACGCCGGCACACTGATGTCCGGTGAGATGGGGTTCCTCGCAACCGTCCCCGCCGCAACCGTGGGGGTCTTCGGCGTGAGATTCGGTGACCGAGGACTGCTCGTGCGCCGCGGCGATCGCGGTCGGCGCGATCAGGCTGTGCATGAGGAGCACCCCGGCAGCGACGGCGATCAGCAGCGCGGCACGCGCCACGACTGTGCGCGTCCGCCCGGTTCCCGTCTCCACACGACCACTGTAACCGGACATACCCAGCGGGGGTACCCAGGCACGTGAGTGACAATGTGCGCCCCGGGACGCGAAAACACTCACATCGGGGTGTGGGCGAGGATCTCCAGACCCTGCTGCTCGAGTCCGCCGATGGTGTCGGTAAGGATGACGAGCCCGCGGTCTTTCTCGCGGTCGAGCACGACGGTGCACTGGAAACCACCGGTCGCGCCACCGTGAAGCGTGTACTCGCGACCTTCGAACGGGACGATCGACCACGTCAGCGCGCGGTAGTTGTCGCCGATCCACCGCCGGTCCATGGCCGCGGCGCCGGGGACCGTCCCGTCGAGGAGCGCCCGGACGTACCTCGACATGTCGTTCGCGGTGGACCGCAATCCGCCGGCCGGGGCGTAGGCGTCCAGCGGCCACGGGTCCTGCGACCTGTGCAAGACGTCGAATCCGCGGGTGACGTTCGGAGGCAGGTCGGCGGCGGTGAGCGGCATCCACGACTGCGACAGCCCGAGGGGGACGAGCATGCGCTCGCGGAGCAGCGACGGGTAGTCGGTGTGCGCGGCCGCGGCCAGCGCCTGGCCGAGCAGCGCGAAGCCGACGGTCGAGTACGAGTACGTGCCGCGGGTCGTGAGCGGCGCCGACTGCAGTTGCTGCAACAGGGTGTCCCGGTCGTAGGTGAACGGGTTGGACGCGACCACCCAGTGCCCGACGGCCACCACGGTGTCCGTGCTCATCGGGAACTGCGCCAGCCCGGACGTGTGGGACGCCAGCTCGAGCAGCGTCACGTCGCCGACCGGTGCGCCCTGCAACGGCAGCACATCTCCGACCTTCGTGTTCTCGCGCACCTCACCCCGGGCGACGGCGTCGACGAACAGTTCCGCGGTGAACGTCTTGGTGACGGAACCGATCTCGAAGTCGGTGACCTCGGTGGCCCCGAAATTCGCGAACCGGGTACCGGACGCGTCGATGTACGCGACGCTCGCGTTCTCGCGATAGCTGCGCCCGAGCACCTGCCCGGCGAGCGCGATCAGGTTCGGATCCCCACTCGACGGCGGAGCCAGCGCCGACGCCACGGGAGCGGCACCCCAGGCGAGGGTCCACGCGCAGAACAGCGCACAGAGGACGGTCGTTCGACGCAGCATTGCGGCTCCTCGCGCGCGGCGGAACGCGCGCACAGACGATCTCCCCGACCGGAGGCTATTGTCACCCACCCGAACGCCGAGCACTAGACTTCGGAAGGTTTGCCGACAGGAGGCTTACCTGTCGAGGAGGTGCCCCGCAGCGTGTCGGGAGTGGTTGCGGGATTCACCGTCATATTCGTGATCATTGCGATCGGCTACCTGCTCGGCCGTCGCGGGACGCTGGGCGCGGAGGGCGAAACCGTCCTGGGCAGGCTGGTGTTCTTCGTCGCCACACCGGCGCTGCTGTTCGATTCCCTCGCATCGTCCGACCTCTCCGTGATCTTCTCGCCCACACTGGCCGTCGCGGCTGTCACGGCATTGACGGTCGGCGCACTGTACATGGTCATTGCGAGAGTGTGGCTACGCAGGTCCCTTCCGGAACTGACGATCGGCGCACTGTCGGCGTCCTACGTGAACTCCGCGAATCTCGGCATACCCATCGCCGTGTTCGTGCTGGGGGACGCGTCGTTCGTGGCGCCGCTGCTGCTGTTCCAGATCATCGCGTACTCCCCCATCGCCCTCACCATCCTCGACGTCACCACGCTCCGACGCGGCGCGTCGCGACTCGACACGATCACCGCGCCGTTCAAGAACCCGATCGTCGTGGCGGGTGCCGCGGGACTGCTGATCGCGCTCCTCGGCTGGACACCCCCGGAAGCCCTGATGCAGCCGTTCCGGCTCATGGGCGGCGCGTCGGTGCCGGGTGCGCTGCTCGCGTTCGGCATCTCGCTGTACGGGGTGCGGGTGCTGGAGAAGGGGACGAGCCCGCGACGCGACGTCGCGCTGGCGTCGGTGCTCAAGATCGTGGTGCAACCGGTGCTGGCCTACCTGATGGCGCGCTATCTGCTCGGGCTCGACGGCCACGAACTTTTCGCCATCGTGGTGGTGGCGACGCTGCCCACGGCCCAGAACGTCTTCGTCTACGCCAGCCGGTACGGGGTCGGAACGGTGCTGGCGCGAGACACGGCTTTCGTCACCACTTTGGCCGCGATTCCGGGGATTGCGCTGGTCTCCGGCCTGCTCGCGGGATGAGGTTACCGTGGCATATGCGCGTAATCGCCCTCGCAGTGCTGGCCTGCCTCGCCCTCGCCGGATGCGGGTCCGGTTCGAGCACCGACGAACCGACTATTCCCCCGGAGATCGCGTCCGCAGTGGATCCCAGCCCGACCAATCCGTCGTCGGGGATGCCGATTCCCTCCGAAGTGCCCGGCGACGAGTTCGGCACCGTCTTCGAGTCGCGCCCTGACATCGTCCGGGCGAATCCGACGCCGTTCGAGTCGTGGTCCCGCGCGGACGGCAACACGGTGGCGATCCACTTCGTCACCGGAACCCCGGAGTGCTACGGCGCCGACGCAACCGTCACCGAGACCGACACCACCGTCACGATCTCGCTCCGCACCGGCACCCTCCCGGAGGCCGCCGACAAGATGTGCATTCTCGTCGCCGTGTTCGGCACCCTCGAAGTCCCGTTGCAGGCGCCGCTCGGCGATCGCCAGGTGATCAACGGATGACCTGGTGAAGCACTGGTTCCTCAACGTCTGCGTTGCCACTGCTCTCCTCCAGGCCGTCTATCACGCTGTCCGCGTTCTCGTCTCCTACCGCGTCCTCGCGCTCGGCGGCGACGCCGTCACGATCGGCGTCGTCACCGCCCTGTTCTCGCTGGCACCGCTGCTCGTCGCGGTCCGGATCGGACGCGCCGTCGACCGTCGGCACGCCGCCGCGGTCCTGCGGACCGGCGTGGTGCTGACATCGCTGGGTGTCCTGGTGATCGCCATGAGCGGCGACCTGATCGTCCTCGGCCTCGGCAACGTGATCCTGGGGTTCGGACAGATCCTCGTGACCGTCGCCGCGCAGGGGTTCATCACGCTGCTCTCCCCGCCCGGTGAGCTGGACCGGGGTTTCGCCGGATTGACGCTCGGAGTCTCGATCGGCCAGGCCGTCGGTGTCCCGCTCGTCGGGCTGATCGCGGCGGGAAGCTCGGACGGCGGCGTCGTCGAAACCACTCTGGCGTTGACGGTGATGGGTGTGGTGTCGCTGGCCGCGGTCCCGTTCGCCTGGCCGATACGCGAACGCCCGCAAGCAGCGGATCCGCCGTCGCCCGGCGACCGGCAGTCCGTGTTCAGCATGATCTCGACGACCGGGATGCGGCCGGCCGTGTTCAGCAGTCTGATCGTGCTGGCGTCGGTCGACGTCGTCGTCGCGTACCTCCCCGTCCTCGGGCACGAGTTCGGTTTCAGCGTTCTCCTGGTGTCGTTGTTGCTGACCGCGCGGACCGCGGCGTCGATAGTGTCACGCGCGTTCCTGCCGTGGCTGCTCACCCGTGTGCCACGACAGAAGCTGCTGATCTCCGCCACGCTGTGCTCGGCGCTGCCCACCGCCCTGCTGCCGTTCGTGCCCGACCCGGTCTGGATGGCGCTGCTCCTCGTCGTGGCCGGATTCTTCTGGGGCATCGGTCAACCACTGACGATGACCTGGGTGGCCGGGCTCGTCACCGCCGCCAACAGGGCCGCCGCGTTGTCGCTGCGCCTGACCGGCAACCGGCTCGGGCAGGTACTGATTCCGCTGGCCGCAGGCGCCGCGGCGGGGGTCGCGGGCACATCGTCGATCTTCGTGATCACCGGCGGACTGCTCGGCACCGCAGCAGTCTCCACCTGGCGAGCCGTGAGTACTTGTTAACCGCCCGCGGTTAACAAGTACTCACAGCTCCGAAACGTCGCGTCCGTCGCCACACGACGCTCCACTTCGTCGGATGTGGCGTGCGTCTCTTCTCGACACACTGGTTCCCAAGTCACGCGTTTGCCAGATCAGGGGTCAGGAGCCACACGATGAGCTATACCGGTGTCATTCCGAGCACGACCGACACACCCCGTCCACGCCGGGACGAGGCCGCCGTGTCGAGCGCGGTCCTGGCGTCCGGAGGAACTACTCCGCGGCTGCGATTCGTCGACACCGCGGATGCACTGCCCGAGCCGGCTGCCGTCATGGTCTGGCCGCAGGGCACCCCGTTGCTCGCCGAGTTGGTCGCGCTGTTCGCGGACCTCGGGTTGCGGGTCGCGTCCCACGAACAGCTGCCCGCGGGCAAGCCCGGCAGCCCGCTGGTTCACCGCTTCGACTTCAGCACCGGCGACTTCGCCTGGGACGCCGAAACTCCGGGCCTGCTGTCCGATGCGTTCGAGGCTGCGGCCGCCGGACATCTGGAGGTCGACGGATTCACCCGCCTCGTCGCCGCGGCGAACCTGACGTGGATGGACGCCGTCCTGGTCCGGGCGGCTTGCCGCTACCTCCGCCAGGTGGGGCTGGGACTGTCGGAACCCAATATCGTGGCGATCCTGTTGCGGCACAGCGATTTCGTGCGCGGATTCCGCGACCTGTTCACCGCCCGTTTCGATCCCGCCGTCACCGGCCCCGACCGCGACAGCGCCGTCGCGGACGCGGAGCGCGTGCTGCTCGACGCGATCGACCGCACCGCGACGCTGGACGAGGACCGTCTGCTCCGCGGCCTGCTGTCGTTCACGTCGGCGGTGCTGCGCACCAACTGGTTCCAGCACGACCGCACCATCAGCGCCGCCCCCGCCGCGTTCAAGATCGACCCGTCGCTGCTGTCGCTGTCTGCGGCCGTGACCCCGTACCGCGAGATCTTCGTGCATTCGCCGATCGTCGAGGGCAGCCACGTCCGCAGCGGTCCGGTCTCGCGCGGCGGACTGCGGTGGTCGGACCGCAAGGACGACTTCCGCACCGAGGTTCTGGGTCTGATGAAGACACAGCACGTGAAGAACTCGCTGATCGTTCCGATGGGCGCGAAGGGCGCGTTCGTGGTGCGCACCGAGACGACACCCGACGCGGTCCGCGCGGCGTACACAAGTTTCATCGACGGACTGCTCGACGTCACCGACGACATCGTCGACGGCGAGGTCGTCCACCCCCGCGACACGGTGATCTACGACGACGCCGACCCGTATCTGGTGGTGGCCGCCGACAAGGGCACGGCCCGATTCTCCGACCTGGCCAACAGCATCGCGACGCGTCGCGGCTTCTGGCTCGGCGACGCGTTCGCGTCCGGCGGCTCCGCCGGCTACGACCACAAGGCGATGGGCATCACGGCGCGCGGCGGATGGGTTTCCGTCCGCAGGCATTTCGCGGAGATGGGCAAGAACGTCGACACCGACGCGTTCACGGTGGTCGGCATCGGCGACATGTCCGGCGACGTGTTCGGCAACGGCATGCTGCTCAGCCGCGCCATCCGGCTGGTCGGCGCGTTCGACCACCGGCACATCTTCCTCGACCCCGAACCGGATTCCGAGGCGTCCTACCGGGAGCGCGAGCGCCTCGCGTCCGTGCCCGGCAGCAGCTGGGACGATTACGACCGGAGCCTCGTCTCGGCGGGTGGCGGCGTGTGGCCGCGGACAGTGAAGAAGATCCCGCTGTCGCCGCAGGTGCGGGAACGCCTCGGCGTCACCGCCACCGAACTGCCCCCGCACGAGGTGGTGAAGGCGCTGCTGACCGCGGACGTGGATCTGCTGTGGAACGGCGGAATCGGCACGTACGTCAAGGCTTCCACCGAGGGACACGCCGACGCCGCGGACCCGGCCAACGACGCCGTCCGGGTGGAGGCGAGCGACGTGCGCGCCGCGGTCATCGGCGAGGGCGGCAACCTCGGCCTCACGCAGCGCGCCCGCATCGAGTACGCGCTGAACGGCGGCCGGATCAACGCCGACTTCATCGACAACGCCACCGGCGTCGCCACGTCGGATCGGGAAGTGAACCTGAAGGTCGCGCTGGACGCGGCGGTGGCGGCGGGCGAACTGCCCGCGGCGGAACGGAACACGCTGCTCGCCCGCGTCCAGGACGAGATCGGTGAATCGGTGCTCGCCGACGCCGCCTCCCAGACCCTCGCCATCAGCCTCGCCGAGGTCCACGCACCGTTCCTGCTCGGACGCCACGAGCGGCTGATCGAGAACCTCGAGCGCGACGCGGGGATCAGCCGGGCCGCGGAGGTGCTGCCGTCGGCGGCGGAACTGTCCGCCCGGCACCGCGCGGGCCAGGGACTGGTCCGGCCGGAGATCGCG
The DNA here is from genome assembly GCF_058628105.1 of Rhodococcus sp. G6(2025). Classification (NCBI taxonomy): domain Bacteria; kingdom Bacillati; phylum Actinomycetota; class Actinomycetes; order Mycobacteriales; family Nocardiaceae; genus Rhodococcus; species Rhodococcus sp. G6(2025). The sequence goes on along the minus strand of NZ_CP179750.1, from coordinate 2,181,358 downwards.
GTTCTGCTCGCACAGTCGAAGAACCTCGTCGTCACCGAACTGCTCGCCTCCCCCGTGCTCGACGACGCCGTGTTCGACGGTGTTCTCGCCGACTACTTTCCGGCATCCATCCGCGAACGCGTCCCCCAGCAGATCAGCGGTCACCGGCTCGCCCGGGAGATCGTGGCCGTGATCGTGGCCGGCGACATGATCGACCGTGTCGGACCCGGCCTGATCCACCGCCTCGAGGAGCGGCTCGGCGTCGGCACCCCCGAGATCACCGTCGCGTACGCGGTGGTGCGGCAGGTGTTCGACATCGACCGCCTGTGGAACGAGGTCCTCACCCTGCCCGGCGCGTCCCACCGGACCCGGCTGAACCTGCACTTCGGCATCCAGGACCTGATCGAACGCACCACGTCGTGGCTGCTGCGGCATCGCACCGCCGGCACGGATGCGCAGCAGCTGATCGAGCGGTTCGCGAAGCCGGTCCAGGAACTCGCCGCCGCACTGCCGCGCCTCACCGGTGCGCCCGCCCAGGACCTGGGCACGCTGCGGATCCTGGCGCAGGGCTTCGCCCTGGAGACCACCGCGCAGTCGCTCGCCCTGCCGATCACCCAGGTCGCCGAGACGTACCGCGAATTCGGCCGCGTGGTGGGCCTCGACTGGCTGTCGGAACGGTTCTCCGTCGGCGAGACCGGGACCGCCTACTGGGAGGCGATGGCGGGTGCCGTCCTCGTCGACAACCTGCAGGAGCACTGGCACGGCCTGATCGGACTGGTGTTGCGCGACGCCTCGTCCGCGACGTCCGCCGCCGACGCCGTCGCCGACTGGCTGACCGAACACACCACCGCCGCGGACCGCCTGGCCCAGATGCTGGGCGAGCTGCGGAGCCACGACCGCGTGGACAACTCGAGCATCTGCGTCATCGACGCCGAACTGTCGCTCGCGCTCACCCGCTGCTAACCGAACCACATTTCACGAATCCGTCAGCACTTCAACCAAAGGAGCTCGAAAGTGCCTACTCTCCAACGTGATGTCGCCATCGTCGGCGCCGGCCCGTCCGGCCTGGCCGCAGCCACCGCGCTGCGCAAGGCGGGGCTGTCCGTCGCGGTCCTGGAGGCGCGCGACCGCGTCGGAGGTCGGACCTGGACCGACACCATCGACGGCGCGATGCTGGAGATCGGCGGCCAGTGGGTCTCCCCCGACCAGACGACGCTCATCTCCCTGCTCGACGAACTCGGACTCGAGACGTTCGACCGGTACCGCGAGGGTGAATCCGTCTACATCTCGGCCGCCGGCGAACGCACCCGCTACACCGGCGAATCCTTCCCCGTCGACGAGACGACCCGCAAGGAGATGGACCGGCTGATCCAGATCCTCGACGACCTCGCCGCGCAGGTCGGCGCCGAGGAGCCCTGGGCGCACCCGCTGGCCCGCGAACTGGACACGATCTCGTTCAAGCACTGGCTGATCGAGCAGTCCGACGACGCCGAGGCCCGCGACAACATCGGCCTGTTCATCGCAGGCGGCATGCTGACCAAGCCCGCTCACTCGTTCTCGGCGCTGCAGGCGGTGCTGATGGCCGCGTCCGCCGGATCGTTCTCGCACCTGGTGGACGAGGACTTCATCCTCGACAAGCGCGTCATCGGCGGCATGCAGCAGGTGTCGATCCGGATGGCCGCCGCCCTCGGCGACGACGTCTTCCTGAACGCGCCGGTGCGCACCGTCCAGTGGAGCGAGGACGGCGCAGTCGTGCTGGCGGACGGGGACATTCGTGTGGAGGCGGCCCGCGTCGTGCTCGCCGTCCCGCCGAACCTGTACTCCCGCATCTCCTACGACCCGCCGCTGCCGCGCCGCCAGCACCAGATGCACCAGCACCAGTCGCTGGGACTCGTCATCAAGGTGCACGCCGTGTACGAGACCCCGTTCTGGCGTGAGGACGGCCTTGCAGGCACCGGATTCGGCGCGTCCGAGGTCGTCCAGGAGGTGTACGACAACACCAACCACGGGGACAGCCGGGGAACCCTCGTCGCGTTCGTGTCGGACGAGAAGGCCGACGCGATGTTCGAACTGAGCGAAGAGGAGCGTCGCGCCACCATCCTCGGTTCGCTCGCCCGCTACCTCGGACCGAAGGCCGCCGAGCCGGTCGTCTACTACGAGTCCGACTGGGGCTCCGAGGAATGGACCCGGGGCGCGTACGCCGCGAGCTTCGACCTCGGTGGCCTGCACCGGTACGGGAAGGACACGCGGACGCCGGTCGGACCGTTCCACTTCTCCTGCTCGGACATCGCCGCCGAGGGCTACCAGCACGTGGACGGCGCCGTGCGGATGGGTCAGCGCACCGCCGCGGACATCGTCGCCCGCCTCGGAAAGTAGTCCCATCCGATCATCGCCCGGCAGTCACGACTGCCGGGCGATGATCGCGAGCAGCAGTTCGGCGCGCACCCGCGCCACGTCCAGCCGGCAGTCGATCAACGACTCGATGCGCGCCATGCGGCTGCGCAGGGTGTGCCGGTGCACGCCCATCGCCGCGGCCGCCGACTCCCAGTGCCCGTTCGCCTCGAGGAACGCCCGCAGCGATCCCAGCAGTTCCGTGCCGTTGGTGCGGTCGTAGTCGTCGATCGGCGCGATCATCGTGTCCGCCAGCGAGTTCAGCACCTCCCGCGTCGAGCTGAAGGCGAGCAGCGCGCTACCGGTCAGCGCCGCGAACTCCAACGGCTCTGCCCCCGCCTCGGCGGCCGACGCGGCGAGCTGGGACTGCTCGATCGCCGCCACCAGACCGGCGACCTCCCGCTTCCCGCTCAGCCCCGCACGGATCGCCTTCCGCGCCGGCCCGGACAGTCCGCGCAGCATCGCCCGCGCGAAGTCCACGTCGTCGGTTCCCCGCAGCAGAACCGTGACCCGCGTGTCGTGACGGCGCGAGAAGAGCTGCCGCCCGGCCTTGTTCATGGCGACCGCGACCGCCGACTCCACCCGTTCCGCGAGCGCCGGTGTCTCGGCCACGACCGTGAGTCCGCGGACCATCCCGTCCGCGTCCGCGGCGTGCCGGATCTGCGACCAGGCGGGCGCGAGGTCGCGGTCCTCGGTGAGCAGCAGGCCGAGGGCGTGCGAGTTGAGCCGGTTCTGTGCGGTCCGGAGCCGCACCGGCTTCTCGAAATCCAAGGCGAGCAACGAGTTCGCGTGACCGAGCAGGATCTGGTCGACGTGGCTGAGAGCGGTGGGGCTGATCACGGCGAGGTGTCCGTGCGGTGTGCTGCCGACGCTGATCTGCTGCACGGTGATCGACGCACCCGACCGTGCCAGCGACACGCTGCTCGACGCCCCGCCGGTACCCGCCTCCAGCACTTCCCGCAGTTCCCCGATCACATCCTCCGCGGGCTGCGCCGGATGAGACTCCAGCACCCGGCCGGACAGGTCGAGGAGCAGGACTGTGGCCGACGTGGCGACGGCCAGCTCGCGGACGGTGGCGCCGGTGCCGCCCTGGATGACGGCGCGGGTCATCCGCGGTTGGGCCCGGGACGCGCGCAGCACCGCCTCGTACTCCTGCTCCGCGAGTCGGTTCATGACCCTCTTGACCACGGCCGCGAACGGTGTCGGCAACGGCACCTCGAGCAGCGGCAGCCCGATCTCGTCGGCGACGGCCACCAGGTCCTCGGGGACCTCCGGATGCGAGAGACCGGTGCCGAACCCCACTGCCGCCACCCCGGCTTCACCGAGGCCGCGCAGGTATCGGGCCCGGTCGGCGGCGGTCAGCGGAAGCCGGATGCCGGTGGTGAGGAGCAATTCGCCGCCGGAGAGCCACCGGAAGGGGTCTTGCAGTTCGGTGGTGTGGGCGAACGTGATCTCGTTCCCGAGACCGGCGGCGCCACCCTTCAGCTCGAGAGCCAGGTCCGGCTGGGACAACATCCAGCGAACGGGAACGGTCATGTCGGCTCCTGCGCATTGCGGTCGGGTCCGTGCCACCCCGATCAGTCGGGATCGGGATAGCGCTGGACAAGTTGGCCAGCGGAGCACGGACGACTACTCCATTGTGTCAGACGTCGACCCTCGGGCGACGCCGAAACCCAACCTTAACGAATCGAGTTCGTTTGACCCCTTGCGTACGGGGCGCGCCCTCCGCATACTTAACGAATCCCATTCGCTAAGTGACCCACGTCTCACGCGGGCGCCACCCGAGACACGGAGTTGTCGTTGACCCACCCCAGGATTCCCACGTGACCGCCGCCGTCCGCGTCCCACTGACACTCGGCCGCGGTATCGCCACGTTCAGCGTCTTCGTCGTCGGCTACATCACGGCCAATCTGATCCCGCTCATGATCATCGCGATGGTGGACGATCTCGGCATCACCCAGACCGTCGCCGGCGCCGTCCTCACCGGCTCCCTGCTGGCCACCGCGCTCGTCTGCCTCGCGACCACCCGGTGGGCGGCGGGCCGCTCGCGCCACCTGCTCGGCCGCGTCAGCCTCGTCGTGATGGCTGCGGGATTCGCCGTCGCCGCCACCGTCCACTCGGCCCCGATCGCGTGTGTCGCGATCATCGTCGGCGGGATCGGTGCCGGCGGCGCGGTCGCGGTCGGCGGGGCGGCCCTGGCCGCGCTGAACAATCCGAACCGGGTGTCCGGGATCAACGGGCTCGTCAACCGCACCGCGGTCACCGGGATACTGGCACTGATCCCGATCCTCGGCCTGCACATGACCAATGCGTTCGGGATCGTCGCGGTACTGGCGCTGGCGACGGTGTTCACGATCAGCTGGCTGCCGTCCGCCCCCGCCGTCGAGGACGACTCGGCGAGCACCGCGCACACGGCGACCCCGTTGCCCGAGGGCGTCACCGAGAAGAAACTGGCCGTCGCCGGCTTCACCCTGCTCGTGCTCTTCGCGATCTGGGCGATCGGCGAGGACTCGCTGTGGGCGGTGTCCGGCATCATGGGCGCCGAACACGCCGCCCTGACGGAACAGCAGATGGGCCTGGCCCTCAGCCTCTCCACCGCGGGCGGCATCGGCGCCGCCCTCGTCCTGACCGCGCTCGGGTCACGCCTCGGACGCACCGTCCCCACCGCCGTGCTCCTCGTGCTCGGCGCCGCCCTCAAACTGGGCTCGTGCCTGGCCACCGATTCGACGACGTATCTGGTGCTCATCATCGCCTGGAACACGGTGTACGCCGCGGCCTTCATCTACGTCGTCGCCATCGCGGCCGCGCTGGACTCGTCCGGCCGCTGGTCCGCCCCGCTCCTCGGGACGTATCTGGTGGGGTCCGCATTCGCCCCGCTCTTCGGCACCCTCGTGACCGGCGCAGTCGGCTACGTCGCGTTCGGCTTCGTCCTGGCGGGCATCAGCCTCGTCCTGCTCGTGCCGATCGTGTCGATCGCTCGCCTGTCGACGCGCACCGAGCGCGCGTCCGCGTCACCCGGACAGGATCCCACTGCCCGGTACACCACTTCGGTCGTCGTCTGACGGAAAGAGAGAACACCATGAACACCGACACGACGACCCATTACCGCGGCGGCCGGATCTTCACCGCCGCCGAACCCGCCTGGGCCGAGTCGATGATCGTCCAGGGCGATCGCCTCACCTACGTCGGCGACACCGCGACCGCCGACACGCTGTCCGGCGACGCCCGCGTCGTCGAACTCGGCGGGGCCTTCGTCCTGCCCGGCTTCATCGACGCCCACACCCACCTGCTGATGATGGGCCAGGCCCTCCAGAAGGTGGACCTGCAGAGCGCCGCCGATCTGAACGACATCCAGGACCGCATCCGACGGTTCGCCGCCGAGAACCCGGACGCACCCCGGCTCCTGGGACGCAGCTGGCTGTTTTCGGCACTCGACGGGCACCCGCCGACGCGGCAGATGATCGACGCCGCCGAGGCCGACCGTCCCGTGTACCTCGATTCCAACGATGTGCACTCGGCGTGGGTGAACACGGCCGCGCTCCGCGAACTCGGCATCGACGCGGACACTCCCGACCCGATCGGCGGCCGGATCGAGCGCGATCCCGTCACCGGCGAGGCCACCGGCATGCTCTACGAGACGGCGGTGACCCAGATCGTGTGGCCCGCCCTCGCGAAGCTGGTCAGCGACACCGAGCGGGACGTCGCCCTCGCGGCAGCGTTCGAGCAGTATCTCGCGGACGGCGTCACCGGGGCGGTCGACATGGCGCTCGGCGCGGACGAGGTCGAGGCGCTCGAACGTGCACTGGCCACCGGCGGGGACACGCTGCCGCTCCGGGTGGCCGGGCACTGGCTGATCGAACGAACCGATTCGGACGAGGAGAACGTCCGCCAGGTGCACGAGGCGGTGGAGCACCAGAGACGACTGCAGGGTCCGTGGCTGCGGATGGCCGGGATCAAGATCATCATCGACGGCGTCATCGACAGCTGCACCGCGGCGATGAAGGAACCGTACTCGGACGGCACGAACGCCGAACCGATCTGGGATCTCGCCTCGCTGGCACCGGTGGTCGTCGCGGCGGATGCCGCCGGCCTCCAGGTGGCCCTGCACGCGATCGGCGACGAGGCGTCGGAGATCGCGCTTGCCGCGCTCGAACAGGCGATCGCCGCCAACGGGATTCGCCCGCGCCGGCACCGGATGGAGCACCTGGAGACGATCACGAAGGACAACGTGCAGCGGCTTGCGCGCCTCGGCGTCGTCGCGTCGATGCAGCCGGTCCATGCCGATCCGGCGATCCAGGACAATTGGCGGGCGATGCTGGGCGACCATCGGGTCGAGCGGGCGTTCCCGTGGCCCGAGATGACCGCCGCGGGCGCCGTCCTCGCGCTGGGGTCCGACGCCCCCACGGCGCCGCATCCCCCGCTGCCCAACATGTACATCGCGACGACGCGCAAGTCCGCGATCGATCCGGCGCTCGCACCGAACCTGCCCGAGTACGCACTGCCGATGGCGGACGCGCTCGCGCACGCCACCCGCGACGCCGCCTACTCGTGCCGCTGGGACGATCTCACCGGTCAACTGGTGGCGGGCAAGGCCGCCGACTTCGTGGTCCTCGACGGGGATCCGTTCACCGCCGGCGCCGATTCCCTGCTCACCGCGCGGGTGCAGCTGACCGTGGTGGCCGGCTCGGTGCGCCACGAGGCGGAGGTGGCAGGCAGCCACCCGGGGTAGCCGACCCGGTCAGTCCCGTTCGGCTGCGGCGTCTTCCGTGACGCCGCAGCCGATCTGTTCACAGAACCCCAGCATCGCCGTGCGCGCGGTCTCGACGGTGATGAGACTGTTTCCCCCGACGATGTGCAGCCCGTACGCGTCTTCGAGGGCCACCAGATTCATTGCCGCCTGGTCGATGTCGCCGCGCACGGCGAACTCCCCCGCCGCGTGCCCGTCGCCGAGGATGGCGCGGTACGTCGCGAGCTGCCGCAGATACATCTTCTGGACCAGTTCGTCGTGCAGCGCCGAAGTGCCTGTCATGAAATCGAATTCGTACAGCAGCCGCATCAGGGTGTCGTCGGGACCGCTCGGCAGCCCGGCGTCGATGGCCGTCCGCAGCTTGGCGGCGTACGACGACTGCGCGGCCACCGCCTCGTCGCGCAGGTCGCAATAGCGCTCGGTGCCCGCCCGGTGGGCCTCGACGAGAAGCGAATCCAGATCGTCGAAATAGTAGAGCAGCGCGCCGCGCGTCAGGCCCGCGCGTTTCGCGACATCGGTCAGGGACAGCGACCTGAGCCCGTGCGCGGATCCCGCCTGGAGTGTCGCCTCGATGAGCTCGGAACGCCGCTGTTTCTGAGTGTTCGGTCGCGCCATGCCGTTGACACTAGCCGACGTGATCTGTGACACTCGGCCCAGTTGTTTGACGGAACCGTCAAAAAACTATTTCGCCCCTCTCCCTCCCCGAACGGACAGCTCATGGACCAGACCGCCCGGCCACCCACCGCCACTCCCCCCGCCGCACCCGGCACCTACGAGGCCTCGCTCTCCCGGAGCATCGGCGTCGGCGGAAACATCCTGATCACCCTGTCGTCGATCTCGCCGGCGTCGAGCGTCTTCATCCTCGGCGGCTCGGCGCTCGCCCTGTTCGGCACCGGCGTGTGCTGGGCATTCCTCATCGCCGGCATCGTGAGCATTCTCATCGCCTTCTGCTACGCCGAACTCGCCTCCGCGTATCCCGTTGCCGGCGGCGACTACTCGCTCGTGTCGCGGGCACTCGGACCGGCCTTCGGCGTCGCCACGTTCTTCATCAGTCTCATCTCCCTGCCGCTGATCATCGCCGTCTTCGCCCTCGGGGTCGCCGACTACCTGGGCGTCGCGATCCACGGCCTGTCCCCGCAGCAGACCGCGCTCGTCGTGGTCGTGATCACCACCGTGACCGCATGTTTCGACATCCGCACCAACGCGTGGCTCACCGGGGTCTTCCTGGGCGTCGAGATGGCGGCGCTGGCTCTGCTCACCGTCCTCGGTTTCGTCCACATGGAACGGCCACTGACCAGCCTCCTCAGCCCGGAGGTTCTCGATCCGAGCACCGGCAACCTCGCACCACTGGCGATCTCCGGACTGATGCTGGCCGTCACCCAGGGGATCTTCGCGTACAACGGGTACGGCGGCGCCGTCTACTTCGCCGAGGAGACCAAGAACGCCGCCCGCTCGATCGCGAAGGCAGTGATCTGGAGCGCCGTCATCACCGTCGCCACCGAACTCGTCCCGCTCATCGCGATCCTGGTGGGCGCCCGCTCGCAGACCGAACTCTTCGGTTCCAGCCTTCCCGTCGAGGCATTCCTCACCGAACGCGCCGGTCACGCCGTCGCCATGGTGGTCCTGCTCTCGATCGCCCTCGCCGTGATCAACGCGATCATCGCGATCACGCTGCAGGCAGGCAGGCTTCTCTACGCCGCCGCTCGGGATCGCGCTCTCCCGGAGACCGTCGCCGCGCCGCTGCAGACCGTCAGCACCAAGGGCCGCGTCCCCGTCCTCGCCACCGTCGTGATGGGCGCCATCGCGTTCGCCGCGTGCTTCGTCCCGTTGGACGTCCTGCTCACCGCCACCGGGTCGACCCTGACGTTCACGTACCTGTTCATCGCGCTGGCCGCGATCAACCACCGCCGCGGCGGCACCACCCGAACCGGCTACCGCATGCCGTTGTGGCCGCTGGCCCCGGGAATCTGCATCGCCGCGCTCGGCCTCGTCTTCGTCGTCACGCTGCTCGACCCGGAGCAGTGGCTCAGCCTCGGCATCTCCCTCGGACTCGTCACCGCCGGCTTCGTCTACTTCGCCCTGTACCTGCGACCGCGCAAGAACACCCACCTGCTGTTGCTGAACGCCGCCCCCGAGGAGAACTGCTGATGCTCGACCTGCTTCTGACCAACGGCGTCGTGCGCACGTTCGACACCACCGGCCGGGCCGAGGCCGTCGGCATCGCGGACGGCCGGATCCGGTACGTCGGAACCACCGAGGACGCCCCCGCCGCCCGGCGCACCATCGACCTGCACGGCCGGTTGCTCACCCCCGGCATCATCGACAGCCACAACCACCTGCTCCTCGGATTCGATCCCGACGCCGTGAGTCTCGAAGGCGCACCCGACCTCACCGAGGTCCGGCGACGGATCGGCGCGCACGCGGCCGCCCGCCCCGACCTCGACTGGATCTGCGCCGAGAACGCCGTCTACTCCGTGGTGACCGGGCGCCGCCCGAACGCCGCCGACCTGCGCGGCCTCACGGACCGTCCGGTCTTCATCACCACCTACGACCAGCACTCGGTGTGGCTGAACGACGCCGCGCTGCGGGTCCTCGGAATCGACCGCGGCACCCACATTCCCTGGGGGCGGCCGGAATTCGATGATGACGGTGTCCCCACCGGCTGGGTCACGGACTTCTACACCAGCGCGATGACGCGGGCCGGTCTGGCCGGTCTGCAACGCGACATCCCGATGTACTCCCCCGACCGCCGCTATCGGCGCATCACGTCCAGTCTGGAGATGGCGACCGCGAGCGGCATCACCACCGTCGTCGAACCGCAGGTCCCGCTGGCCGAACTCGATCTGATGTACCGGGCCCGCGCCGAGGGACGGATGAACTCGCGGGTGATCACCGCCCTGTTCCACCCGGTCGGCGCCGACGCCGCGTTCCGCCGGGACCTGCGGGAGGCCGTCGACGGCGCACCCGTCGACGACATGCTCCGGCTCGGACCGGTGAAGCTGTACGCCGACGACGTGATCGAACCGCATACCGCGGCCATGCTGTCCGACTACGCGAACCGGCCGGGGCACCGCGGCGCGCCCAGCCTGCCGCCGCAGGAGTTCACCGCGATGCTCACCGAACTCGACCGCCTCGGCTTCCAGACACACACCCACGCCACCGGCGACTGGGGTATCCGCCTGGCGCTCGACTCGATCGAGCACGCCGGCCGCGTGAACGGGACGGCCGACCGGCGGCACGGCATCGTCCACGTCGAATGCCTCCACCCCGAGGACCTTCCCCGGTTCCGGAAGCTCGGCGTGGTCGCGGCGATGCAGCCGCGGCACTGCTCGCCGGACCTCGTCGCGGGAACGTGGATGGAGAACGTCGGCGAGGACCGGTGGGAGCGGGCGTGGCGGTTCCGCTCGCTCGCCGAGTCGGGGGCGGCGCTGGCGTTCTCGAGCGACTGGCAGGTCGGGGAGATGGATCCGCTCGTCGGCCTGTACTCGGCCCTGACCCGCTCGGGCCTGGACGGCCGGACCGACTGGACTCCGCGCGAACGGATGGACCTGGATTCGGCGTTGCGGGCGTACACCCGGGGCGGCGCGTGGGCGTGGCACGCCGAGGACGAGCTCGGAGTGATTCGTCCGGGTGCCCGCGCCGACCTGGTCGTCTGGTCGGCGGACCTCTACACGCTCGAGCCCGGGCAACTGCTGGACCAGCGGGCCGACCTCACCCTCGTCGGCGGCGCGATCGTGCACGACGCCGCCTCCGCGAGCGCCGTTCCGGACGTGCCGTTCGCCGGCTCCGGCGCGGCCGGCCACACCTGCTCGCACGGGTGACTCCGGATTGGACAACTCGGCGCGGCGGGGGGCGCGTCTTTCACCATTTTGTCAGCTGCCCCTGGCTTGTGAGGCAGCGCACACTTGTTTTCAGATGCTCTGCAACTCCGGACCCCGGTCGGACTGTTCGACCGACGGTCCGTTCCGAACCACGAGTTTCGACCCCACGAGAGGAACCGGTACGAATGTCGATCGACGTACTCGAGAACTACATCAACGGTGAGTTCGTCGCCTCATCCGCGACGGAGACGCTGGACTTGATCAACCCCGTGGACGAGAGCGTCGTCGGGCGTGCGCCCGTCTCCACCAAGGCCGACGTGGACGCCGCTGTCGAGGCAGCCGAGCGGGCCTTCGTCTCGTGGGGCAAGACCACCCCGAGCGTGCGCCAGACCGCGTTGCTGAAGCTCGCCGACGCGATCGAGGCACACAGCGACGAACTCGTCGAGGCGGAGTGCCGCAACACCGGGCAGCCCAAGCAGGTCATCGCCGACGAAGAGATCAAGGTGGGCGCCGATCAGCTCCGCTTCTTCGCGGGTGCGGCCCGGATGCTCGAAGGCAAGGCCGCCGGCGAGTACATGGACGGCTTCACGTCCTACGTGCGCCGCGAGCCGATCGGTGTCGTCGGTCAGGTCACCCCGTGGAACTACCCGTTCATGATGGCGCTGTGGAAGATCGGCCCCGCGCTCGCGGCAGGCAACACGATCGTGCTCAAGCCCAGCGACACCACCCCGAACAGCACACTCGTCCTGGCCCGGCTGACCAAGGGGATCCTGCCGGACGGCGTCTTCAACGTCGTCCTCGGCAACGGTGAGACCGGCGCCACCCTCGTGGAGAACCCGGCCCTCGGACTGGTGTCGATCACCGGATCCGTTCGCGCCGGTATCGCCGTCGCGGTCTCCGCCGCACGCCAGCTCAAGCGCGCCCACCTCGAACTGGGCGGCAAGGCACCCGCCATCGTCTTCGGTGACGTCGACATCGAGAAGACCGCGAGCGGCATCGCCGAGGCTGCCTTCTTCAACGGCGGCCAGGACTGCACCGCCGCCACCCGCGTCCTCGTCCACGAGTCCATCCACGACCAGCTCGTCGACGCGCTCGTCCGCAAGGCCGAGACGCTCAACCCCGGCCTGCCGGACGACCCGGACACGTTCTACGGCCCGCTCAACAACGTCAACCATTTCAACGCGGTCAGTTCGAAGATCGCCGCGCTCCCCACCTCGGCCAAGATCGTCACCGGCGGAAAGCGTTCGGGAGAGCAGGGATTCTTCTTCGAACCCACCGTGATCACCGGCGTCGACCAGCGCGACGACATCGTGCAGGAGGAGACGTTCGGTCCCATCCTCACCGTGCAGAGCTTCTCCGACGAGAAGGAGGCCGTCACCCTCGCCAACGACGTCCGGTACGGTCTGGCGTCGAGTGTGTGGACCAACGATCACGGCGTCACGCAACGGCTCTCGGCCGCACTCGATTTCGGTGCCGTCTGGATCAACTGCCACATCCCGCTCGTCGCCGAGATGCCGCACGGCGGATTCAAGTACTCCGGCTACGGCAAGGACCTCTCCGGCTACGGCGTCGAGGACTACACCCGCATCAAGCACGTCATGAGCTCCAACGACTGACGTCGCCCACCCCCTACCCATCCACGTCACGACCCTGAGGACTGCACCATCATGAACGACATCCAGTACCGGCTGCCGCAGAAGCGCGCCCTGGTCACCGAGCTCCCCGGCCCGAAGTCGGCGGCCCTCACCGCACGCCGCCGCGCCACCGTGGCCGCGGGCGTCGGCTCCAGCGTCCCCGTGTACGCGGCGGATGCCGACGGTGGTGTGGTCGTCGACGTCGACGGCAACTCCCTGATCGACCTCGGCTCGGGCATCGCGGTCACCAGCGTGGGCGCGTCCGATCCGGCTGTCGCCGAGGCGGTTCGGGAGCAGGTCGGGCACTTCACCCACACCTGTTTCATGGTCACCCCGTACGAGGGCTATGTCCGCGTGGCGGAGGAGCTCGCCGCCCTCACCCCGGGCGACCACGAGAAGCGCACCGTCCTGTTCAACTCGGGCGCGGAGGCGGTGGAGAACGCGATCAAGGTCGCTCGCCTCGCCACCGGCCGCGACGCCGTCGTCGCGTTCGACCACGCCTACCACGGTCGGACGAACCTGACGATGGCCCTCACCGCCAAGTCGATGCCCTACAAGGCTCACTTCGGTCCGTTCGCGCCCGAGGTGTACCGGCTCCCCATGTCCTACCCCTACCGGGACCAGGACGGACTGACCGGCGAGCAGGCCGCCCAGCGCGCCATCAGCCAGATGGAGAAGCAGATCGGCGCCGATTCACTCGCGGCGATCATCATCGAACCGATCCAGGGCGAGGGCGGATTCATCGTTCCCGCCGAGGGATTCCTCCCCACCCTGGTGAACTGGGCCCGCGCCAACGGCGTCGTGTTCATCGCCGACGAGGTGCAGACCGGGTTCTCCCGCACCGGCGCCTGGTTCGCCTGCGAGCACGAGGAGATCGTCCCGGACATCATCACGATGGCCAAGGGCATGGCGGGCGGCATGCCGCTGTCCGCGATCACGGGCCGCGCCGAACTCCTCGACAAGGTGCACCCTGGCGGTCTGGGTGGCACGTACGGCGGCAACCCCGTCGCGTGTGCCGCCGCACTCGCCGCGATCGACAGCATGCGGAAGTTCGACCTGCCCGCTCGCGCACAGCACATCGGCGACCTGGCCCTGCCGCGGCTGAAGGCCCTGGCCGCCGACGTCGGCGTCATCGGTGACGTGCGTGGACGCGGCGCGATGCTCGCGATGGAGTTCGTCAAGCCCGGCACCGACGAGCCGGACGCCGAACTGACGAAGGCGATTGCCGCACATGCGCTCGAACAAGGTGTCATTCTGCTGACGTGCGGTACCTACGGAAACGTCATCCGACTGCTTCCGCCGCTGGTGATCAGCGACGACCTGCTCGACGACGCCCTGACCGTCATCGAGCAGATCGTGCGCTCGCTCGTCTGACCCGTGCGCCTTTTCGGTAGCCACCGCTACCGAAAAGGCGCACGAGCACGAAGTGCCCACCCCACGACCAGAGGAGACACCATGACCCGGACGACCACCGGCACGTTCCATCCTCTGGACCCGTTGGGGGCGGACGAATTCGCGCAGGCTGCGGCCGTCCTCGCCCGGGAACACGGGGTCGGGGACGGCTGGCGGTTCGCGTCGATCGAACTGGCCGAGCCGGCCAAGGCCGAGGTGTCGGCGTTCGACACGTCGGGCGCCGTCCCGGACCGCCGGGCCGTCGTCGTGTGCTTCGACCGCAGCAGCGGAGACACCTACAAGGCGCTCGTCTCGCTCACGGGAGACAACGTGGTCTCCTGGGAGCACATCCCGGACGTCCAGGCGAATTTCACCGTGGACGAATGGGAAGAGGCGGACGCCTTCCTCCGCGGGCACCCGGACGTGGTCGCGGCGCTCGCGAAGCGCGGGATCACCGACATGAGCCTGGTGTTCATGGACGTGTGGACGTACGGCGACGCGGTGACCCCGGAAAAGTACAAGGGACGCCGGCTCGGCTGGTCGGACACCTGGGTGCGGGCGGCCGAGGGCGCCAACCCGTATGCGGGCCCGGTCAACGGTTTCCACTGCGTGATCGACGTCAACAAGATGGAACTGCTCGAGATCGAGGACACGTTCAGCGTCAAACGTCCCGAGGTCATGGGCGAGTACGTGCCCCGGCACATCCCGGAACGGATCCGCGACGCGAGCACCCGGCCGCCGTTGAAGCCGTTGGACATCGTCCAGCCGGAGGGACCGTCGTTCACGCTCGAGGGCAACAAGCTCGAGTGGCAGAACTGGTCGCTGCGGGTGGGGTTCAACTACCGCGAGGGCATGACCCTGCACGCGGTGACGTACAACGACAACGGCCGGGTGCGCTCGATCGCGAACCGGATGTCGTTCGCGGAAATGGCGGTGCCGTACCGCGATACCAGCACCGATCACTACCGCCGCACCGCCTTCGACATCGGCGAGTGGGGCATCGGGTTCATGACCACGTCGCTGACCCTGGGCTGCGACTGCCTCGGTGAGATCCGGTACCTCGACGCCGTCCTCCACGACAGCCACGGTGTGCCGTACACGATCGAGAACGCGATCTGTATCCACGAGGAGGACAACGCCGTCCTCTGGAAGCACGTCGACCACGACGCCGGCGCCGAGGTGCGCCGCATGCGGCGGCTGACGGTGTCGACGCACGTGACGGTCGCGAACTACGAATATCTCGTGTACTGGCGGTTCTACCAGGACGGCAACATCGAGTGCGAGGTCCGCGCCACCGGGATCATGGTGGTCAGCCACTTCCCCGAAGGCGGGGAGCACCCCAGCGGGACGCTCGTCGACAACCGCACGTACGCGCCGTTCCACCAGCACTTCCTGGTCGCCCGCCTCGATCTCGACGTGGACGGCACCGAGAACACGGTGTACGCGACCGAGACCGAGGTGGTGCCGATGGGCCCGGACAACCCTCTGGGTCTGGCGCTGCGCCAGAAGAACACCCCGCTGCGCACCGAACACGAAGGCCGCCAGGACTTCGACTGGCAGAGCCAGCGGGCGTGGAAGGTGGTCAACGACAACACGACCACCGGGCTCGGCACCGCCCCCGCCTACAAGCTCGTTCCCGGCGGCGCGATACCGTCGATGTTCGACCCGGCGTCGCCGATCTTCCAGCGCACCGGTGCGATCGGCCACACCGTCTGGGTGACACCCAACTCACCCGACGAGCGCTGGCCTGCCGGGGAATTCGTGAACCAGAGCAAGGTCGATCACGGACTTCCCGCCTGGACCGAGGCAAACCGCCCGATCGAGAACACCGACGTGGTGCTCTGGTACACGTTCGGTATCAACCACATTCCCCGGCCGGAGGATTGGCCGATCATGCCTGCGGACACCGTGTCCTTCTGGCTGAAGCCGGCCGGATTCTTCGACCGCAACCCCGCCCTCGACGTCGCCCCCACCCCGGAGGCGTGCGATCACCATTCCCACCACGAGGACTCCGATGACTGATTTCGAACGGCTCCGCGCCACCCTGCCCACCGGTCTGTGGATCGACGGCGCCCAGACCGACCCGATCGACGGCGGCACGTTCCCGGTCTACGACCCGGCCACGGGAACCCTCATCGCCGACGTCGCCGATGCCGGCGGCAAGGACGCGATGCGCGCACTGGACTCCGCCTCGGCGGTCCAGGAGGAATGGGCGGCGACCGCGCCGCGGCAGCGGTCGATCATCCTGCGTTCGGCGTGGGAGAAGGTCATCGAGCGCACCGACGACCTCGCGCTGCTGATGACGATGGAGATGGGCAAGGCACTGCCGGAAAGCCGCGGCGAGGTGAACTACGGCGCCGAGTTCCTGCGCTGGTTCAGCGAGGAAGCCGTCCGCATCCAGGGCCGCTACACCACGTCACCGTCGGGTAGCGGACGGATCATGGTCACCAAGGTGCCGGTCGGACCCACCCTGGCCGTCACGCCGTGGAACTTCCCCCTCGCGATGGGCACCCGCAAGATCGGCCCCGCGCTCGCCGCCGGCTGCACGATCATCGTCAAGCCCGCCGAGGACACCCCGCTCACCATGCTGCTGCTCGCCGAGATCTTCGCCGAGGCAGGCCTGCCCGCCGGTGTGCTGTCGGTGCTGCCCGCGTCGAACGCCGCCGCCGTCACCGAACCGCTGCTCGCGGATCCGCGGCTGCGGAAGGTGACGTTCACCGGATCCACCCGGGTCGGCAAGATCCTCATCGAGCAGTCCGCCCAGCAGGTTCTGCGCACCTCGATGGAACTCGGCGGCAACGCCCCGTTCGTGGTGTTCGACGACGCAGACATCGACGCCGCGGTCGAGGGCGCGATGGCCGCGAAGATGCGCAACGGCGGCGAGGCCTGCACCGCCGCCAACCGCCTGATCGTGGCCAACTCGGTGCGCGAGGAATTCACCACCAAGCTCACCGACCGGATCGCCGCGCTCACCGTCGGACCGGGCAGCGACGACGGCACCAACGTCGGCCCCCTCGTCAACGAGAAGCAGCGCCGCAACGTGGCGTCCCTCGTCGACGACGCCGTCGCCGCGGGCGCCCGGGTCCGCACCGGCGGCAAGTCCGTCGACGGTCCCGGCTACTTCTTCCAGCCCACCGTCCTCGACGAGGTGCCCGCGAACGCGCGCATCGTCCGCGAGGAGATCTTCGGACCCGTCGCCGCGATCACCGGTTTCGACACCGAGGCCGA
The DNA here is from genome assembly GCF_058628105.1 of Rhodococcus sp. G6(2025). Classification (NCBI taxonomy): domain Bacteria; kingdom Bacillati; phylum Actinomycetota; class Actinomycetes; order Mycobacteriales; family Nocardiaceae; genus Rhodococcus; species Rhodococcus sp. G6(2025). The sequence continues at coordinate 2,164,166 of NZ_CP179750.1, read as the reverse complement.
GGGCGTCGCCGCCGCCAACGACACCGAATACGGTCTCGCCGCGTACATCTACACCCAGAACGTCGACCGCGCGTTCCGCGTCGCCGACAAGCTCGAGAGCGGCATGGTCGGCGTCAACCGCGGAGTCATCTCCGACGTCGCCGCACCGTTCGGTGGAGTCAAGCAGTCCGGACTCGGCAGCGAAGGCGGCACCGAAGGCATCGAGGAGTACCTCGAGACCAAGTACGTCGGCTTCGCGTAAACCACCCGCCCCGAGACAGATCGGAACCGTCACCATGCGTTTGGTCGTTGGATATCTCGCCACCCCCAGCGGGGAGGACGGTCTTGCCCTCGGGGCGCAGCTCGCCCGCAGTCTCGGCGCACAGCTCGACATCTGCATGGTGCTCCCGCCGGACCGGACGGTCCCGGCGAGAGTTCCGGCAGAAACCGGCTACGACGACATCCTCGCCTCCCGTGCCCAGCGCTGGCTGGACGAGGCGAAGTCGTCGGTGCCGAGCGACATCGACGTGGACGTCCACCTGAGCTTCCACGAATCGTTCGCGCAGGGTCTCATCGACGAGGTGTCCCGGCTGGGGGCGCAGGCGATCGTCGTCGGCGCCGCCGGGGACGGCCTGCTGGGGCGGCACTCCGTCGGCTCCGTGTCGACGGAACTGCTGCACTCGGCGCACGTTCCGCTGGCCCTCGCGCCCCGCGGGGCGCGGCACTCCTCCGCGAAGAAGATCCGCGAGGTCACCTGCGCGCTCGGGACCCGGACCGGGGCCGACGTGCTGCTGCGGACGGCGGTGCGAACGTGCGAGCGGATGCAGACCCCGCTCCGCCTCGTCTCCCTCGTCGCACTCGACCCGCAGAACGACCTTCGCGATCACCGGGACACCCCCGACGACATCCGCGACCGGGCCGTCGCCCACGCGCACAGTACCCTCGAAGCGGCGAAATCCGCTCTTCCCGAAGACTTTCCCGTGTCCGTCACGATCGCCGACGGATCCTCCGTGGAATCGGCGGTCCGCACACTCGACTGGCAGGACGGCGACCTCGTCATGGTCGGCTCCAGCCGGCTCGCCCAACCTCATCGACTGTTCCTGGGATCCACCGCGGCCAAGATGCTCCGCGTCCTGCCGGTGCCCATGGTGGTCGTCCCCAAGCAGGAGTTCCCCAACAGTGAGTAAACCGTCCGCGACACCCGCCCCGGATCCACGCTCGTTCCCGACCGGAGGTTCAGACATGACGAACAGCGAAGGCGCACCGCCGTCGGCCGACGGCGCCGTGAGCGCCAAGGGGCTGGCCACCGGCGCGGTCGGGACCTTCTCCGGGGCGATTCTCGGAATCTCCTCCGTGGCACCGGGTTACACGCTGACGGCCAGCATCGGACTGATCGTCGCGGCGGTCGGGTTGAAGATGCCCGCCATCTTCATCGCCGGCTTCATTCCCATGTTCCTCACGGCGTACGCCTACCGTGAGCTCAACTCCGAATCACCCGACTGCGGTGCGTCGTTCACGTGGTCGACCAAGGCGTTCGGTCCGTACGTCGGCTGGATGTGCGGCTGGGGCATGGTGATCGCCACGATCATCGTGCTCTCGAACCTCGCGGCGATCGCGGTCCAGTTCTTCTATCTGTTCATCGCGAAACTGTTCGACGCACCGAGCATCGCCGACCTCCCCGGCAACAAATTCGTGAACGTCGGAACGACGCTCGTGTTCATCGCCCTGGCCACCTGGATCGCCAGCCGCGGCATCACCACCAGCGAGCGCCTGCAGGTCGCGCTCGTCGGCTTCCAGATGGTGCTGCTCATCGCCTTCGCGGTGGTGGCACTGGTTCACGTCGGCAACGGGTCCGCCCCGGCCGGGCTCTCGTTCGACCTGAGCTGGTTCAACCCGTTCACCGGACTGGCCCTCGGCGCGTTCGTGATCGGCCTGACGGGTTCGATCTTCGCGTTCTGGGGCTGGGACACCTGCCTGACACTGGGCGAGGAGTCGAAGAACCCGAAGAAGACCCCCGGTCGCGCCGGCCTGCTGTGCGTCGCGACGATCCTGCTGACCTACCTGCTCGTGTCGGTCGCCGCGATGATGTACGCCGGCGTCGGCGAGGACGGTCTCGGCCTCGGCAACCCGGACAACTCCGAGAACGTCTTCGGCGCCCTCGCCGATCCGGTTCTCGGCAACTGGGGCGGCATGCTGCTGTTCCTCGCCGTGTTCGTCTCCTCGGTCGCGAGCCTGCAGACCACGTTCCTGCCCGCCGCGCGCACGATGCTGGCCATGGGCGCCTACGGCGCGTTCCCGAAGAAGCTCGCCGAGGTGTCGCCGCGATTCCTGGTGCCGTCCTTCGCGACCGTCGTCGCCGGTGTCGTGACCGCGGTCTTCTACACCGTCGTCACGTTCCTGTCCGAGCGCACGCTGCTCGACACGATCGCCGCGCTGGGCATCATGATCTGCTGGTACTACGGCATCACCGCGTTCGCCTGCGTGTGGTACTTCCGGGGCCGGTTGTTCACGAGCGTGCGCAACGCCGTTTTCCGGTTCGCGTTCCCGCTGCTCGGCGGGCTGATGCTGTTCGCCGTGTTCGTCATCTCGATCGACGAGAGCATGGACCCGGAGAACGCGAGCGGTGCGTCCATCGGCGGAATCGGCCTCGTCTTCTTCCTCGGCTTCGGCATCCTCCTGCTCGGCGCCGTGCTGATGATGGTCATGCGCTTCCGCAGCCCCGCCTTTTTCCGCGGCGAGACCCTCAACCGCGACACGTCCGCGTTGCGGGACGAGGGCGATCTCACGGCTCGATCGGAGCCTGCGCCACCAAGCCCGCGATAAGCGTCCGCAGCCCGAACTCGAATGCTGCATCCGCCCGTCCGGGGTTCGGCCCGGACGTGGCGAGGGCTGCCAGCATGGCCTCGTTCGCCTCCGGCGCCGTCGCCCAGACCACTTCGGGTGCGGCGAGGTCCAGCGCCGACCCCAGCACGAAGCTGTCGACCGTCGTGATGGCGTGCAGAATCTCCTCGGGCGTGAAGCCGCCGTCCGAGAATGCCTGCGCCAGCGCGTTGTACAGCCCGAACGCCACACCGGACTGCACTGTGTGCGCGGTGAACAGAGGAATCAGCCGAGGATGCTCGGCGTAATTGCGCCGATACTCGCGCGCCAGGCCGGCCACCGTCTCGCTCCACTTGCCGTCGGGGTCCGCCACCACGATGCCCGCCATCATGCGGGCACGCATCAGTTCGATGATCTCCGCCCTCCCGGACACGTGGTTGTACAGCGAGGAGGGCCGCACCTTCAGCCGTTCGGCGAGACCCGGCATCGTGAAGTCACCGGTGAGGTCCACCATGCGCATGGCAGCTTCGGTGATGATCTCCGGCGACAGCAGTCGCTGTGATGGCCGTGGCATGGGTGCCCTCCTGGTCGGTGTGTGTCACCGGCGACCAGGGTGGATACCGAAGGAATCGAATTCGTCACGCCCCACCCCTTGATCGCCGAGCATTCACCCACCATACTTAACGAATCCAATTCGTTTTAGGCGCTCGCTGAACCGAACATCCGAGGAAACACAATGTTGACGATTACCGCCCTCACCCCTCCCGAGTCCCTGTCGCGGACGAGCGAGACGGGACGCACCCCGCTCCGTGTCGGTCTCGTCCAGCACCGCTGGCACGAGAACGATCAGGATCTGCGGGCCGAACTCGACGAGGGCATCGCCGCGGCAGCGAAACTCGGGGCGCGCGTGGTGTTCCTCCCCGAACTCACACTGAGCCGCTACCCCGCGTCGACGCCGGGTGGCGACAACCCGGGACGTACCGCCGAGGACCTCCTCACCGGCCCCACGTTCACGTTCGCCGCCAAGGCCGCCGCCGAACACGGCGTCCTCGTCCACGCCTCGCTGTACGAGCGGAACGACACCGAGGACGGTGTGCAATACGAGGACGGACTCGGGTTCAACACGGCCATCCTCGTCGCCCCCTCCGGTGAACTGCTCGCCCGCACCCGCAAGCTGCACATCCCCGTCACCGCCGGCTACTACGAGGACACCTATTTCCGCGGCGGTCCCGCAACCGATCCGTACCCCGTCCACACCGCCGAGGCACTCGGCGGGGCAAAGCTCGGACTGCCGACGTGCTGGGACGAGTGGTTCCCCGAGGTCGCCCGCGCGTACTCGCTCGGCGGCGCCGAAATCCTGGTGTACCCCACCGCGATCGGCTCGGAGCCCGACCACCCGCAGTTCGACACCCAGCCGCTGTGGCAGCAGGTGATCGTCGGCAACGGCATCGCGAACGGCACCTTCATGGTGGTGCCCAACCGCCACGGCAGCGAAGGCCTCATCACGTTCTACGGCTCGTCGTTCATCTCCGACCCCTACGGCCGGATACTCGCGCAGGCCCCGCGCGACGATTCCGCGGTCCTGGTCGCCGACCTCGACCTCCAGCAGCGCGAAGACTGGCTGGCCCTGTTCCCGTTCCTGGCCACCCGGCGCCCCGACACGTACGGCGTCCTCACCGAGCCGGTCGATCACGCCTCCCCGTTCGGGAGGGCCTGATGACCTGGCGCATGCCCGCGGAAGGCGAACTGCACGAACGCACCTGGATGGCCTACCCCAGTGAGGGCTACTCCCTGGGCGACACCGCCGAGGAACACCACGAGGCCCGCACCACGTGGGCCGAGGTGGCGCACGCCGTGGCCCGGTTCGAGCCCGTCACCGTCGTCGTCGACCCCGGACAGGTGTCCGCAGCCGAGGAATACCTGTCCGCCGACATCGACATCGTCGAGGCGCCGCTGAACGACGCCTGGATGCGCGACATCGGACCCACATTCGTGCTGTCCGAGGACGGACGCCTCGGCGGCGTCGACTGGATCTTCAACGGCTGGGGCGGCCAGGACTGGGCCCGGTGGGACAAGGACTCGAAGATCGGCGCACTGGTCGTCGAGCGGTCCGGGGCGGAACTCGTCGACTCGCCCATCGTCAACGAGGGCGGCGGCATCCAGGTCGACGGCCTCGGCACCGTGCTGGTGACCGAGACCGTGCAACTCGACCCCGGCCGCAACCCCGAACTGTCGAAAGCCGACATCGAGGCCGAGCTCGCCCGGACGATCGGTGCCACGAAGGTCATCTGGCTGCCGCGCGGACTGACCCGGGACCAGGACACGTACGGCACGCGCGGGCACGTCGACATCGTCGCCGCCATCCCGTCACCGGGCGTCGTCCTGGTGCACGACCAGCGCAACCCCGAACACCCCGACTTCGAGGTCAGCAAGGCCGTCATCGACGTGCTGAAGCAGACCACCGACGCCCGCGGTGAGTCGTGGGAGATCATCACCGTCCCCGCGCCGACAGTCCTGCGCGACGAGGAGGGCTTCGTCGACTACAGCTACATCAACCATTTCGTCGTCAACGGCGGCATCATCGCGTGCAGCTTCGACGATCCCGCGGACGAGGAAGCAGTCGCGATCCTGTCGGCCGCCTACCCCGGCCGCACGGTCGTGACGGTCGACGCCCGCCCGCTCTTCGCGCGCGGCGGCGGAATCCACTGCATCACCCAGCATCAGCCCGCTGTGCGCTGACGCGCCCGTGAGTACTTGTTAACGTCCCGGGGGCTGTTGCGGAATTGAGTGAGGGCGGTCCGGGTGCGGGTGTCTCATGCCGAGGTGGGTGCCGGTGCGGGGGTGGCCCCCGCCGGGTCAGGGGGTGGCCGGGAGCGGGGTGCCTCCGGTCAGGTGGGTGAGGATCTTGCCGAGGTTGTGCACGGCGGCGTGGAACGCCCATTCGCTGCGGGCGCGGTCGAGGCCGCGGCTGGTGAAGCGGCGGAATCCGAGGTTGTGTTTGGCGTGCCCGAACACGGTTTCGGCGATGGGTGAGCGTTTGCGGTAGGTGGCGATACCGGCCTCGGTGCGCAGCCGGTGGGTCATGGCCTGGATCGGATCCGCTTGCGGCGGTGGCGGTCCGGTGACCGGATCAGCGGTGGCGGCGGCCTCGAGGTGACGGGATTTGCCGGTGGCGATCAACCGGTCCGGGCCCGGCGCGGTGAGGTTCTCGCGGGAGCAGTAGCCGGCGTCGAAGAGCATCACCCCGATCAGCTCCTCCGGGCTCGTGCCGGTCGGTTCCTTCCCACGTCGGGTGGTGTCGATCAGGTGCGCGGCCGCCCCGGCCTTGTCGACCATCTCGGGGAAATAGTCGTAGTCCGCCGGGCCGGTCCCGACCCCGGTGGCCAGGATCAACCCGTCCTCGCTGGTGAAGGCCTGACAGTTGTAGCCCTGCACCCAGCCGCCGCCGCGCAGCGGCTGCAACCGCGAATCGGGATCGGTGGTGTTGCGGCGCCGCTGCCCGGCGGCGGCGGCGCGCTCACCCTGTTTGCGGAGGGCGGTGTCGAGTTCGGTGCGCCGGCGCCGGACCAGGTGGTGCTTCTCGACCGGTTTCGGTGCGAACCGGGTGCCCCCGCCCCCGGCCTCGGTGCCACCCTGGAACCGCTCGATCACCGCGTGCTGGGCGGCGACCGCCTCGGCCAGACGCCGCTCGGCGGCGGCGACCTCGGCCCCGACCGGCACCCGGCCCATCACCGTCTGGCCCGCGTCGAGCCGGGCCAGATAGTCCTGCGCCTTCTGGTCCCGCTCGCACCGTTCGGCGTCCTTCTCCGCGTCGAGCTGGGCCAATGCCTCGGCGATCCGGGCCGAGCGGGTGCTGGGATCGGCCAACTCCGCCGGCACCTGTCCCGGGCCCGGATCGTCCTCGCCGTAGAGGTCGTCCTCGGCGTCATCGGTGGCGGCGTGCGCGGCCACCGCGGCGGCGGCGATCCGCGCGGCCTCGGCCTCGGCTGCCCGGCGCAGCCCGTCCTCGGTGCGGTTGGCGTCCTTCGATGCGTTCGAGGCGATCTTCACCCCGTCCAACGCGATCGTCTCGAGTCGGCCCAGACCCAACCGTGCGGCCAGGATCAGGACCTGCGTGAACAGGGCCTCGCAGGCGGTGTGGTTGTCCTTGCGGAACCGTGAGATCGTCACGTGATCGGGGGTGTCGCCGGCGCAGATCACCCGGTAGGACACCACCTCCGAGCAGGCCCGCTCGATCTGCCGCGACGACCGCACCCCCCGCGACCACGCCCAGATCAGCAGGGTCACCAGCATGTCCGGGTCGTACCCGGCGCGCCCGGCACCCCCGGTGCGGCGAGAGCCGTGAAAAGCGCTGGTGTCGAGATGGGTGTCGACGATCTCGATCACCGTCCACACCGGATGCGTGGGCGGCACCCACTCCCGCATGTCCGGTGGCAACAAAAACTGCTGATCACGATTCACCGGTCGATACCCCTTGGCCACCAACACATTATCCAAGAAACATCAGGTCGGGGCGCCGCGGCACGCGGACACCCCGACCCGGAAATTTGAAACAGCCCCCCGGCGGTTAATAAGTACTCACGGGCTAGCGGCGGCGACGCATGTAGTCGCTGACGACGGCGGCACCGAGACCGTCCAGCCCGGGCGCCACGACGCGTCCGCCGACCCGCTCGGCCATCCGGTCCACCACCCGCGCGAGGCCGGGATCCTCACCGAGCCGGAAGAACGTGACGTGGGCACCGAGCCGGGCGAGGGTGTCGAGTTCCCGGACCGTCAGACCGAGGGTCCGGGCGCTCGGCGGGTAGTCGAAGTACGCGAAGCCGTCCGGCTCGAGGTGGGCCGTCGGCTCACCGTCGGTGACGATCAGGACCACCGGCTGGGCGTTGGGGTGCCGGCGCAGATGCCGGGCCGCCAGCAGCAGCGCGTGGTGCAGGTTGGTGCCCTGGTCCCACGCGCCGTCCAGGCCGGCCAGCTCCGACGGCGTCAGCACCTGCGCGTGCCTGCCGAACGAGATGAGCTGCAGTTCGTCGCTGCGGAATCGGGTGCTCACCAAGTGGTTCAGGGCGAGGGCGGTGCGTTTCATCGGCACCCACCGCCCCTCCATCACCATCGAGAACGACGTGTCGACGAGCAGCGCGACCGCCGCCTGCGACCGCTGCTCGGTCTCCATCACCTCCACGTCCGCCACGGACAACCGGACGGGGACGCGACCGCGCTCGACCGGATCGGACGCCGCCCGCAGCACGGCGTTGGTGATCGTGCGCGTGACGTCCCACGGCTCGGTGTCGCCGAACGCCCATTCGCGGGACGCGCCGGTCGGCTCCCCCATCGCCCCGGCGCGGCGCGTCTCCCGTTGCCCGCCACGCGAAGACAGTTGCTGCGCCACGTCCCGCAGAGCGGTCTGGCCGAGTTGCCGCATCGCCTTGGGCGACAGCCGCCACTGGCCGTCCGCCCCGCGGTCGAAGAAGCCCTGATCGCGCAGGGCCTTCTCGAGTTCGGCGAGGGTCTGAGCATCGGCCGCCGCCTCCTCGCCGAGTTGCCGGGCCAGAGCGTCCGCGTCGATGTCGTCGAGTTGTGCGCCCGCGTACTGCTGCGACAGTTGCTCGGCGAGCGACTCGAGTTCCGCGATGTCCTGCAACGCCCCGGTGCCCTCGCCCAGGCCCATGCCGTCGTCGCCGCGGAACCGCTGCGCGCCCTGCCAGTCCTCACCCGGGCGCGCGGCCTGCAGATGCTGGTCCAGCCGGTCGAGCTGCCCGATCAGCGACGGATCGCCGAACGCCTGCTGCGCCAGCGCATCCAGTTCGTCGCGCTGCTCCTGCGACAGCGAGTTCCGCAGGCGCTGCGCCGCCGCCGCCCGCTGCGCCAGTGAGTCGAGCAGTTCCTCGACGTTCTGCGGGTTCTCGGGGAAGTACTCCCCGTGCTTGTCCATGAACTCGTCGAACTGTTCCTGCGTGTCCTCGCCACGGGAGTGCTTGTCCAGCAGGTCGTTGAGGTCGGCGAGCATCTCGCGGATGCGTTCGCGGTCCTCTTCCGTGGCACCCTCGAGGGCCTGTTTCATGCCGGCGAACCGCTGGTCCAGCACCTCGCGCCCCAGGAGGTCCCGGATCTTCTCGTAGTCCTCGCGGGCTTCCGAACTGCGCCAGTCGTAGTCGGCGAGTTCCTGCACGGCCTGCGCGGTGGACGACGACAGTTCCTCGAGACGCATCTCCGAGAAGCGGGCGTCGTCGTCGAGCGCGCGGGCCAGCGCCTTGCGTTCCTCGAGCACCGCGCGGTCGAGGAGTTCCCGGACCTCCTCGAGTGTGCCGTTCAGGTTGTTCCGCTTCAACAGCTCACGGCGACGCCGATTGGCCTCGGCCGCAAGCTCGTCCAACCCGCGCATGTCCCGGTTGCCGCGCCGGAGCATCTCGCGCAGCGCCTGCCGCGGCGACGTTCCCGCGAACACGTCGTCGCCGATCGCGGCCAGGGCCTCGCGCAGGTCCACCGGCGGCGCCAGCGGATCACCGCCCTCGTACGGCCCGTACCGCGCGTTGTGCGGTCCGCGCTCCGCCTTGCGGGACATTACGAATACACCGTCTGCCCGTTGATGTCCGGGTTCTTCGAGATCCGCCGCGCCAGGTACAGCCCTTCGAGGGCGAACTCGGCGGCCGCGGCCCGCTCACCGTCGGACTCCGCGCCCAGACGCTCGGCCAGCTCGTCGAGGACCTCGAGTTCGGGCAGCTCGTTCAGCAGCGCCTTCGCCGTGATCCGCTCACCGGTCACCACCGGGTCGCCCTGCTCGACCGCGTCCACGAGTTCCGCCAGGTCGATGCCGCCCAGCCGGGTGCGGACCGTGTCGGCCGTCGCCCGCCGGAGCAGGTGCTCCAGGACCTCGATCTCGCGCCCCTCCTCACCGGATTCGAATTCCACCTTGCCCCGCAGTACGTCGACGACGGTTTCGAGGTCGACCGGCCGCGCGACCGGGTCGGCTTCACCGAGCACGGCGCCACGATGCACCGCGGCGGCACTGACGGTTTCGGCGCCTGCCACCGCGAAGCGGGCGGACACACCCGACCGCTGATCGACCGACGTCGACTCGCGGAGCAGACGGGTGAACCGGGCCAGGATCTCGAGGAGGTACTCGGGCACCTCCGCGGTGAGATGCGCTTCCTGCAGGATGACCGCGACCTCGTCGTCGAGCCGGGTCGGGTAGTGCGTGCGGATCTCGGCACCGAACCGGTCCTTCAGCGGGGTGATGATGCGACCGCGGTTCGTGTAGTCCTCCGGGTTCGCGCTGGCCACCATCAGGACGTCCAGCGGCAGCCGGAGGGTGTATCCGCGGACCTGGATGTCGCGTTCCTCCATGACGTTGAGCAGCGACACCTGGATGCGTTCGGCGAGGTCGGGCAGTTCGTTGATGGCGACGATGCCCCGGTGCGCGCGGGGAACCAGCCCGAAGTGAATGGTTTCCGGGTCGCCGAGACTCCGGCCCTCCGCCACCTTGACCGGATCCACGTCGCCGACGAGGTCCGCCACCGACGTGTCGGGGGTCGCGAGTTTCTCCGAATACCGCTCGCTGCGGTGCCGCCACGCGACGGGGAGGCTGTCGCCCAGTTCCTGCGCCCGACGGATCGACGCCGGGGTGATGGGCTCATAGGGATGCTCCCCGAGTTCGGAACCGGCGATCACCGGGGTCCATTCGTCGAGGAGCAGATTGAGGGTGCGGAGGAGGCGGGTCTTGCCCTGACCACGTTCGCCGAGCAACACCACGTCGTGACCGGCGATGAGAGCCCGTTCGAGCTGTGGTTCCACCGTCTCCTCGAAACCGACGATGCCGGGCCACGGATCACGACCGTCGCGTAGGGCCGCGAGCAGATTCTCGCGGATCTCTTCCTTGACGGTGCGTTGAATGTGGCCCGACTCGCGGAGCTCGCCGACGGTGGAAGGTCTGTGTTCCGATGACGTCACCACTCCACGCTACGAGGGTTCGAGCGAATCGGCACGCGGTTAACGCGCGCCGACCCGCCCGGGTCAGTCCTCGCGGCGCAGCGGGAGCAGTTCGCGGACCTTGCGATCGCGCAGGTACAGACCCGCCCAGACCGCGATTCCGACGTACACCGCGAACAGCACCGTGCTGAACAACGGCTTCTCGACGCGCCAGTTGGTGAGCACCGCCCCACCGAGATAGCCGGTCAGCAGCACCGCACCGAGCGGGGCGGTCCGCGGCACCAGATAGAGCACCGTGCAGAGGAGCAGCACCACTCCGATCGGCACGATGATGTGCATCGGCAGTCCCAGTTCGGCGGCCGAGTCCTCCACCGGTCCGATCTTCAGGAGCTTGCCGACCGCGTCGAACAGGAGGAAGGCGCCGACGAGTCCGCTGAGGACCCAGCCCACCGTGCGCGCGGATCCCGACTCCGCCGTCACGGGTGTGGTCGCGGTGCTCACGACTCCTGCCCCTGCGCCGCATCGACATCCATCCACACGACCTCCCAGAGGTGACCGTCCGGGTCCTGGAAGCTGCGGCCGTACATGAATCCCTCGTCCATCGGATCGTTGGAGAAGGATCCGCCCGACGCGAGCGCCTTGTCGGCCAGCGCGTCGACGGCCTCCCGGCTGTCCGCGGAGATGCAGATGATGGATTCGGTGGTCGTGGTGGCGTCCGCGACGGCCTTCTTGGTGAAGGTGGAGAAGAACTTTTCCGTCAGCAGCATGACGTGGATCTGCTCGCTGACGACGATCGACGACGCGTTCTCGTCCGAGAACTGGGGGTTCTTCCGGTAGCCGAGCGCCTCGTAGAAGGCCGTCGACTTGCCGAGGTCCTTCACGGGGAGGTTCACGAAGATCGTGGTCGACATCGAATTCTCTTTCCGTCGGTGGAGCCGAGTGTTTTCGGTTGACGAGCCGTGCGACCTTGTGGAGCAGATCACGTACCAATGTTGCAAAAAGAAACCTATTGATGTCAATAGGCAACTTCGGTCTATAGTTGAAACCATGGCACGGCAGGCTTACGGGCAGTACTGCGGACTCGCGCATGCCCTGGACATCGTGGGACAACGCTGGGCACTGCTCATCGTCCGAGATCTCCTGGTCGGACCCCGGCGATATACGGATCTCAAGCAGGGTTTGCCGGGCATCCCGTCCAACATCCTGTCGGCGCGCCTGAAAGAACTCGAAGACGCCGACGTGATCGCTCGCCGCGCGCTGCCCCGGCCGTCGAACGCGGTGGTCTACGAACTGACCGACTACGGCAACGCCCTGGAGGACGCCGTGAAGTCGCTGGGCCGGTGGGGCGCCCGCACTCTCGGCGAACCCGACCCGGACGATGCCGTGACCGTCGACTCGATGGTGATGGCGCTGCGATCGACGTTCCACCCCGACGCCGCACGGGACGTCACCCTCACCTACGAATTGCGGCTCGGGCCGATCGTGCTGTCCGCCCGCATCGACCGCGGCGCACTCGAGGTCGTGGAGGGCGCAGCCGAGCGGCCCGACCTCGTGATCGAGACCGGGCCGGCGGTGAAGGCACTAATGGCGCGCGAGATCACCCCGGAGGACGCCATCGCTCTCGGCAGCGTGTCCGTCACCGGCGACCCGGCGCTGCTCGCCACGTTCGCCGACGTCTTCAGCATCCCCTGAGGGTCCGCCTACGCGGCGGCACCGTACGCGGACGCGGCGTCCAACTCGCACCAGGCGCAGCGGTAGCGCTCGAGTGTCACCGGATCTGCCTCCGCCAGAAGGGAATCGAGCAGGACCCGCGGATCGTGGCGCCAGGCCCGGACCACGTCCGCGACCGCGCGGTTCGAGAACAGACCCGACCCGGTGAGCGCGGACACCCACTCGTCGATCGCTCCCCGGTGAATCCGCTCGACGGCCTCCGGGCGGAATCCGCCGTCGACGAAGTCGAGGGAGAACATGGCGGCGACGACATCACCGGTGGTCAGCTGTACGACGTTCATGGTGCGGCACCTTCCTGGAGTCGGGGGCTGTCCTCGGACGTAATCCGTTGGAACAACTGGTGATGCAGACGCTAATCGCCGATTGTGTGAGTTCTGTGATGCTTCTCTGAGATCTCGGCCGCGATGCCCGCCTGCCGTGATCGCCGAGCTTCTACACTCCGTGCATGGAGACCTGGGTTCTGCCCGGACTGCTCGGCCTCGGCCTCGCCGCCGCGTCGGGACTGCGCACGTTCCTGCCGTTGCTGATGCTCAGCGCCGCGGTGCACTTCGAGGTGCTCGGGATCACCCTGAACGAGTCGATGCGGTGGCTCGGTTCGACCGGGGCGCTGGTCGCGCTGTCGATCGCGACAGTGGTGGAACTGACCGCCGATCTGATCCCGTTCGTCGACAACGTGCTGTCCGTGATCGGCAACGTCACCGGTCCCGTGGCGGGTGTCATCGCGACCTGGGCAGCCTTCGCGGACGTGGACCCGTCGACCGCCGCGATCGCCGGAATCGTCATCGGCGCGCCCACCGCTCTGGCGTTCAGCACCGCGCAGACCGGGACCCGTGCCGTGAGCACGGCCTCCACCGGCGGACTGGCCAATCCCGTGGTGTCGGTGATCGAAGACGTGGTCTCGTTCGTCACATCCCTGATCGCCCTGCTGCTTCCGCTGCTCGTCATCCCGCTACTCGCGTTCCTGCTGTGGTTCGCGTGGCGAGGGGTGCAGCGGGTGCGGCGACTGCGCACGACGTGAACTGGTAGACAGTCCCCATGCCTGACACCGAGATCACGTTCGACAGCGGTGCCGTCACGTACTACGGCAGCCTGCGCACCCCCGACCACGCGAACGGGTCGGCGCCCGCCGCGCTGCTGCTCGCCGGCAGCGGCCCCACCGACCGCAACGGCGACAGCGCCCTGCTCCCCGGTGACATCGGAACGCTCCGCCACCTCGCCGATGTGCTCGAACAGCACGGCATCCCCAGCCTGCGCTACGACAAGATCGGCAGCGGCGAGACCGCCCTCGGCCCCTACGAGGTGGAAGAAGTCGGGGGTCTCGGATTCACCACCTTCGTCGACGCCGCGTCCGCGGGCCTCGACTTCCTGGCCGCCCAACCCGGGGTCGACCCGTCGAAGCTGATCGTCATCGGTCACAGCGACGGCGGACTCGTCGCCCTCGCGCTCGCGACCGCGGAAGACGAGTCGCGGGTGCGCGCCGTCGGACTGCTCGAACCGCTGAGCGTCCGGCTCCTCGACCTGCTCACCACGCAGATCCACGGCCAACTCGACGCCGTCGTCGGCACCGGCCAGCTGCCGGTGGAACTGGCCGACGAACTCCGGCTCGCGCTCGCGGACACCGTCGAATCCCTGCGCACGTCGGGCACGATCCCCGACGACCTTCCGGAACCGTTGCAGAACGCCGGGCTGGTCCATGCCAACGCGAAGGCCCTCGCGGAGGAGGACGCTCTCGACCCGCGCGCACTGGCCGGCCGGCTGCCCGCCGGGTTCCCCGTCCTCACCAGTTGCTCCGCCAAGGACATCCAGGTACAGCTCGCGGACGTCGACGGCCTGAACGACGCCCTCGCGCACACCGCGCTGACACCGGTGCGGATGACGAACGCCAATCACGTCCTCAAGGACGTCGGCGACCGTCCGTCCACCGGACCGGATTACGTGGAACCGCTCCCCTACTCGGCGGAGTTCACCGAACCGTTCAGCAGCTGGATCGCCGCTCTGTAATCAGTTCCCGCCGGCTCCGGTGATCACGGCCATCAGTGTGCTCGCCAGATCGGACACGAGCCCCAGGTTCTTGTCGTTGACGAGATCCTCGAGCCCGTCGAGGCCCTCGACCTCGAGCAGCGGCGCCAGCATCTCCATCAACTCGGAGAACTGCGCCGAATCGGGTGCCGTCGACTTCGGTGCCGCCTTCGGGGTGGTCGCCTTCGGGGTCGTGGTGGTGGTCGACGACGCGCTGTCCTCGCTCGCCTCGGGCGTCGTCGTGGTGGCCGCCGGCGCTGCTGCCAGCTCCTCGGCCGGCGCCGCCTCCGACCCCGTCAGCAGGTAGGTGACGACGCCCGTCGTGATGGTGATCGCGTGCTTCAACTGGCCGTCGGTGCTCTCCAGCTGGGCGGAGTCTTCCTTGTTGGAACCGTTGCCCATCTCGACGAACACCAGCGGAACCTGAGTCAGCGCGGGCCCGGCCACATCGGCGCGGGTCTGAAGGCCGTCGTTCACGCCGGCGTAGTTGGCGGGAACGAATCCGTCGGATTTGTAGGCGTCGCGCATCATCGTCGACGCCTCGAGCCCGCCGCCGGACTGCGCCGCGTCCGCCTTCTCGTCGGGGATGGGCAGCGACGGGATGATCATGTGGAACCCGTGCTTGCTCGCGTCCTCGCCCTGCGCCGTCGAGTCCGCGTGAATGCTCACCGCGAGATCGGCATTCGATTCGCTTGCCGCACGCGCTCTTTCGTCGACGCATCCGCCCCAGCCGGTGTCGTCCTGGCGACTCAGGACGACCTTCGCGCCGAGACTCTCGAGGCTGCTCTTCACCAGCTGGGAGACGTTCCAGTTGATGGTGTGCTCGGGCACCCCGCCGAGCGACGTCATGCCGCTCGTCTGGCAGTCCTTGGTGTTGCCCCGGCCGTCGTTCACCTGCTGCGCGAGGTCGTGGCCCTCGCTGGAACCCTGATGTCCCGGGTCGAGGAACACCGTCATCCCGGACAGTTCGGTGCCGGTCGCCGTCGCCGCGGGTTCCGCCGAAACCTGGGCAGGGATGAGCACGGACGCACCCAGGACGCAGGCGCCGAGGCCGGCCTTGATCGCAAATCGGTTCATAACGGGGATGGGCGCACCGTCGCAGTCCGGGCGCCACTCTCCTTCCACAGGTGCCACTCGAGTCACATCAGCCCCGAGTGAATCAGCTGCACCGTGCGCGCGGGCAGCTCGAGGCCGTATCGAAAGCAACCTGTAACCAAAGTGTGGGGCCGAATACGCAGTTCCGCCGGCAAACGCCGAGAGGAGGCCTGCGGTTCTGCGCACTCACACCGGAGCACCCGCCTGCCGCAATCGGTCCCGCACTCGCGCGACGATCACCTGCGGCCGCCGACGCAACTGCTCCGCGTTCACCCGCACCACCCACCCGAGCTCGGCGAGCCGTTCCATCCGCTCGATGTCCCACGTGCGCTGACGTTCGTCCGACCAGTGATGTTCGCCGTCGTACTCGACGAGCACCTTCCACCTCCTCCAGCCCAGGTCCGCACGGGCGAAGACGCGGCCGCGGCGATCCTCGATCGGTATCTGTGTCTCCGGTGCGGGCAGCCCTCCACGGATCAGGACGAGGCGAGTGCGTGTCTCCGGTGGGGATTCGGCACCGGGATCCACGAGCGACACGACGTCACGCAGCGACGCGAGTCCACGTTCGCCCCGATGCCGTCCGGCCACCGAGGAAATCTCCGCCGGGCGCAGTCCGGTGTCGTGGCAGAGGGAGTCGAGGACCTCGACGGCGCGATCAACGGGCAACCACCGGCCCAGGTCGAAGGCTGTCCGCGCCGGAGTGGTGACGAGCATCTCGCCCACGCGACACACTTCGTCCGGCAGGAGGGCATCCGCGCGCACCTCGATGCCGTCGACGGATCGGCGGCTGCCTCGCCGGATGAGCGTCGCCGACTCGCCTACGCCGATCCACCGGGTTCCGTGTACGGCGGCCGCGGAGAAGCCCGCGAGTACCGCTTCGCCGTCGGCCCACAACCAGGCGGCACGTGCACGTGAGAGCGCTGTCAGTTCGGCACTTCTGTGCACGTACACGTCCCGGTGCAGGCGCCGGTAGGTACGTAAACCGTGCCGCGTGAGCTGCCCGTCCCGCAGCGCTTCGGATCCTCGGAACGGTTGCTGGAATTCCCCCATCGTCGAACCCTGACAGTCCGGCACTCGACATACGTCGCGAATTCCGGGTCTGTGGATAACGCACGTCGCCATCCACAGAAGCGTCACTGCGCAGAACTGTGGGTAAACATCGAGTACAACCCTGCATTTCTGCGCAGCCGCTGGATAATGGAAGTGCAAACCCTCAACCGGTGATGTACGGTCATCTACCAACCAGCAACGACACGCAGAAAGGTACGGCCATGATGCAGCTTCACGCGCTCTTCGCGTCCGTACCCGCATGGCGTCGCTGCTTCGCCGACAAGCACATCACCAAGTTCGGCGCACCCCGAGAATGTTGAGACTCAACCAAGTCATTCTCGGGCACCCAGGGCAAACCCCTCGGGTGCCTTTTCTTTTACCTTTCACTTTCA
Source organism: Rhodococcus sp. G6(2025) (assembly GCF_058628105.1). Taxonomy (NCBI): domain Bacteria; kingdom Bacillati; phylum Actinomycetota; class Actinomycetes; order Mycobacteriales; family Nocardiaceae; genus Rhodococcus; species Rhodococcus sp. G6(2025). The sequence continues at coordinate 2,147,157 of NZ_CP179750.1, read as the reverse complement.
GGAGCACCCCATGAAACTTCGTATCAACCAACTGTCCACTTCTCCCCCGTATCTCGATCTGCCGGACGACCTCACCGGTTACGCCGTCACCCTCGACCTGTCGCACTGCGATGCCGCCCACGAGGCCGGTCTGGGTGAGCTGATCAGCGAGGTCCGCAGCCGCGGCGCCGCCCGCGTGGTCATCACCGGTTCGCCTCGCGAACTCCAGGGCACGGGCCGAGCACACGGGGCCGCAGCCGCCTGACGACGCGGAACGGGCCCCGGCATGATGCCGAGACCCGTTCGAGAGTTGCCGAACGCTAGTGCGCGAAGTGCCGCGCACCCGTCAGGTACATGGTGATGCCGGCCTCCTTGGCCGCATCGATCACCTCGTTGTCGCGGACGGAACCACCCGGCTGCACGACTGCCTTGACGCCGGCGTTCGCGAGCACCTGCAGTCCGTCGGGGAACGGGAAGAACGCGTCCGACGCGCCCACCGACCCGACCACCCGGTCACCGGCCCGCTGCACCGCGAGGTGCGCGGAGTCGACGCGGTTGACCTGGCCCATGCCGACGCCGACCGACGCACCGTCGGAGGCGAGCAGGATCGCGTTGGATTTCACCGAACGGCACGCGCGCCATGCGAACTCGAGATCCTTCAGGGTCTGTTCGTCGGCGGCGTCGCCGACGGCCAGCGTCCAGTTGGCGGGGTCGTCACCCTCGGCGTCGAGCACGTCGCGCTCCTGGAGGAGCGCTCCCCCGGACACGGGACGCAGTTCGATTCCCGTCGCAGTGGGTGCCTGGGCAAGGAGGACGCGAATGTTCTTCTTGCGCTGCAAGACTCCGAGCGCACCGTCCGCATAGGAGGGGGCGATGATCACCTCGGTGAAGATCTCGGCGACCTGCTCGGCCATCTCGACGGTGATCTCGCGGTTCGCGGCGATGACTCCGCCGTACGCGCTGACCGGGTCGCAGGCGTGCGCCTTGCGGTGCGCCTCGGCGATGTCGGCTCCGACCGCGATGCCACACGGGTTCGCGTGCTTGATGATCGCGACAGCCGGTTCGCTGAAGTCGAACGCCGCACGCCAGGCGGCGTCACCGTCGGTGTAGTTGTTGTACGACATTTCCTTGCCGTGCAACTGCTCCGCCTGGGCCAGACCGGCCGGGGCGGCGGGGTTCACGTAGAGGGCGGCCGCCTGGTGCGGGTTCTCGCCGTACCGCAGGACCGCCGAGCGGTCCCAGGTGGCGCCTGCCCACTCGGGGAACTGCGAGTCACCCGGTTCAACCAGTGTGGACGTCATCCAGCTGGCGACCGCGACGTCGTACGACGCGGTGTGCTGGAACGCCTGCGCGGCGAGCGCGGTGCGCTCGGGCAGCGTGAAACCGCCGTCGGCGACCGCGGTGAGCACGTCGTCGTAGCGGGCGGGATCCACCACGACCGCGACGGACGGGTGGTTCTTCGCGGCGGCACGCACCATGGACGGCCCGCCGATGTCGATCTGCTCGACGCACTCGTCGGGGGTCGCCCCCGATGCGACGGTCTGCGTGAACGGATACAGGTTCACGACCACCAGCTGGAACGCCTCGATGCCGAGTTCCTCGAGCTGCGCGAGGTGCTCCGGCTTCCGGGTGTCGGCGAGGACGCCGGCGTGCACCCGCGGATGCAGCGTCTTGACCCGGCCCTCGAGGCATTCGGGGAAGCCCGTCAGCGCCTCGACGGGGGTGACCGGGATGCCGGCGTCGGCGATCTTCGCTGCGGTCGACCCTGTCGACACCAGCTCGACGCCTGCCTTGTGCAGGCCCGTAGCCAGTTCGACCAGACCGGTCTTGTCGTAGACGCTGACGAGCGCTCGGCGTACTGCCTTGCGTTCACTCACTGGGGATCACGGCCTTTCGTCCATCGGAAACAACTCCACGGGTGGCGACAGCGGCGATGACGTCCGCCAACAACCGTCGCTCCACAGTCTTGATGCGCTCGTGCAGGGTCGACTCGTCGTCGCCGTCGAGCACCGGCACGGGTTCCTGCGCCAGGATCGGGCCGGTGTCGACACCCGCGTCCACGAGGTGGACGGTCGATCCCGACACCTTCACGCCGTAGGCCAGCGCATCGGGGACCGCGTGCGCGCCGGGGAATGCGGGCAGTAACGCGGGATGCGTGTTGATGATGCGACCGCCGAAACGGTCCAGGAAGGCGGGGCCGAGGATCTTCATGAACCCCGCCGACACGACGAGCGACGGCTGGTGCGACGCGACGGCCTCGGTCAGCGCGAGGTCCCAGGCGGCACGGTCTGCGTGGTCGCGCAGGCTCACCCGGAAGTGGGGAATGTCCGCCGCGTTCGCGTGGGTGGTCGCGTCACAGTCGCGGTCGACGCCGACGGCGACGATCTCGGCGGGATACCCGTCCGTGTGTGTTGCGTCGATCAGCGACCTCAGGAGGGTTCCCGCACCGGAGGCGAGTACGACGATCCGCGCCGGCGAACCGGTCGTGGGCCTCAGGTGGTCACGCGAGGAAGTCAGCGCTCTACTCCTGAACAATCGAAAGGCCGGGTGAATCGAACGACGGGCGAAAATGGGGGCGGTCGCATCGTCGACCGACCAAGAGCCTAGTCGCTGGGGGTTGCGGGCCCTCGGGGCAGGTCGGCTTCCGGGCTCTCGCCGGCGTCTCCGGACCCCTCGGGTTCCTCCGTCGCCGGGTCTTCCTCGACCTCGACATCCACCACGACCTCGGTGTCGGAGTCGGTGTCCTGCGGTGCAACCGGCGCTGCCGGCGCTTCGGTGTCGTCGACGAGTTCGGCTTCGATCACCCGACTCGGCGCGACGTCTTCGGCGACCACCGGCTCCTCGGTGATCGGGGCGGCGATCGCCGGAACCTCCTCCGCGCCGGGAAGGTGCGGCTCCTCGTCCTCGGTGTCGGCGGCGTCCTCGTCCACGGCGCCCCGGCTCCGATGCCAGGCCACGACCACCGCCGTCACCGCGCCCGCGAGCCCGAGCCACGCGAACGTGAGCAGCCCGAACGCCCACCAGTTCAGCTCGACCGTTCCGAATGCGCCGAGCCTGCCGCCGGACACGAGGCCGAGTACCGCCGTCACCGCGCCCACCCCCGCGGCGGCGGTCAGCACGGTGAACAGCGCTTCCTGCCCGGCGACGCGGCGTCCGCAGTCGCGTCCGAGCATCACACCGATCAGCAGGGGAATCACCAGCAACGCAGGCCAGGCACCGCCCGACACCCCGTCGGGGACGGCGCCGAGCAGCGGCAACGGCGGCAGTGAACCACCGACGTTCCCGAACACGCTGACCGAGACGTCCCCGATCTGCGCGGTCCCTCCCATCACCGCGGCCGCGGCACCCACCACGACGTTCGGCAGGTACAGCACCGACAGGATCGTCAGTCCGAGCATTCCGACGACGCCGTCGCCGCGTTCGAGCAGCGAGCCGACCGTCGACCACTCCATCAGCAGCGAGATCGTGACCATGACCGCGCCGGCACCGAGAATCGCCGCCAACGCGCGCAGTCCCGGCCGTACCGCGTCCCGGACCCACGACGGAACCTGCGCCCCCAGCGTCGGCCACATCGCGACCGTCACACCGATCGCCGACGCGAGCAGGTGCACGAACAGCACCCATCCGAACGCGGCGAGCGCGTTCGGCGAAGACAACGGGATGACCGCCGACGCGTCCGCGATGACAGCGAGGCTGATGGCCGTCACGACCAGCGGTCCGGCCACCGCAGCGCCGATCACCTGCACAGCATGCCGCCGCGAGGACGCCGGGTGCACCACGCCGGCGCATCCACGGGCGACCACCCACACCATCCCCGCAGTCGGGATCAACGGGAGGACTCCGAGTGACGTGCCGTCGATCGTCAACGGCACCTGGTGGATCGCCAGCCACGACGCCGCGATGGCACCGAACGTTCCCGTGAGATCGCTGTTCGCCGCCACCAGCGTGACGACGATGAGTGCGGACAGCAGGACGACGGTGACACCCGCCGGCCGGAACGCGACCGCGAGCAGCGCCCGCATCTCGTCTGCGTCGGGCACGGGTCGCTGTCGCGGAACTTGCCGCTCCTCGTCACCGACGGCTCGCCGTCGCGCACCCTGTGCGACGCGCTGCGCACGATCAACCAAAGAACTCATCCCCTCGAGAGTGGCACTCCGACGCCGCGACAGCGGTCAGGCGCGCCGCACAGAAGTGGCCTCCGACCACGTTCGGTCAGAGGCCACCTTGCTGGTTGGGCCGCTACTTGTCGTCCCTGTCGGCACGCGTGTCGAACGCCTGGGTCGGCGCGCTGTAGCCCTCCGATTCGGGCTTGTCCGCCGATTCGGCCGGCTTCGCCTCGGTGGGCGGCTGCTCGCCGTACTCCAGCGTGCGCTCGACGGGGGACGACTCCGACTGCGAGCCGTACGCAGGCGCCGCGTGCTGCGCGGAACCGTAGCTGGTCCCGGCCGGGTACTGCGAGCTGGGCGTTCCGGTGGATTGCGACGGGCTCGACGGCTGCGAGTACCCCTGGTACTGCGGCTGCTGGTAGGCGGTGGTCGGGGCGTCGTACGACGCAGACCCGGCACCCGCACCGGCGCCGTAACCGGGCTGCTGGGGCTGCCCGTAGCCCTGGCCGTAGCCGGGCTGGCCCTGCGAGGGCTGACCCTGCTGGCCGTAGCCCTGCTGGCCGTAACCGGGTTGGTTCTGCTGCCCGTAGCCGGGCTGCGACTGGCTCTGCTGCCCGTAGCCCTGCGGCGCGCTCTGGCCGTAGCCCTGCGGCGGCTGTCCGTACGACTGCTGCGGGCTGCCCTGCCCGTAGCCCTGCGGGGCGCCCTGGCCGTAACCCTGCGGCGCCTGACCGGGCTGACCGAAGCCCGCGGCTGCGGACGGCTTGGGTGCCGGCTGCTTGAGGAGTCCGATGTCGAACAGGGTGGCCGCGACGGCCACGGCCGACTGGATGAAGCCGAGAACGAGTATCAGGATTGCGCCCCAACCGGAATCCGCGTCGACGTTGAGGTACACGAACAACGCGACTACCCAGCCGGCGACGGAGGCCGCCGCTGCCGCGCCCGCATAGGACTGCTTCGGAAGGAGCGAGACCGCCGCGAGAAGACCACCGAGGAACAGCAGGCCGAGCCCGTCCGTGTTCGCTTCGAACGAGTTCACGGACTCTCGCGCCAAGGTGGCGTACGGGGCGAACCCGAGCAGCAGGTTGAGGACACCGAGAACTGCGACACCGATCAGAAGGAAGAAGCCCAGGCCTTTCGGTTCTCCCCCTGCAGTCGGTTGCGCGGGCGGACCGTAACTCGGTCCTCCGGGCGTGAACGTCATGACTTCTCCTAGTCGACAAGTGGTCGTCTGCGTGCGCTCTTCCGACGCTAGCCTACGTATACCCGTCGGTCACTGCCGTCACTCGCGGCACGCAGCGGCGGGAACAACGCAGGAGACAATGGTCCGGTGCCGTACACCCTCGCCCCTCGCACCGCCGATCTCACCCTCGAGACGGAGGTGAAGCACTCACGTTTCATCGCCGCCCTGCGGCGCGTCGAGGACGCAGAGGCGGCGCAGGCTTTCGTCCAGGATCAGCGGCGCGCGTATCCCGATGCGCGACATCACTGTTCGGCGTACATCATCGGAAACGGGCCCAGCGACCGGGTCGAGCGTGCGAGCGACGACGGCGAACCTGGTGGCACCGCGGGCATACCGATGCTGCAGGTACTCAAGGCCCGTGATCTCGTCGACGTCACGGTGGTCGTGACACGGTATTTCGGGGGAATCAAGCTGGGGGCGGGCGGACTGGTGCGCGCCTACTCGGGCGCGGTGGCCACGGCAGTCGATGCCGCACCGCTCGTGCGAAGGGAACTGCGCCACCTGCACACCCTCGCCGTCGGCCACGCCGAGGCGGGACGCGTCGAGTCGGAGTTGCGTGGGCGGGGCGTCGTCGTGGTGGACACGACTTACGGGGAATCCGCGGTCCTCACCCTCGCGGCGAGGGACTCGGCGGAACTGGCCGATCTGGTCGCTGCCGTCACGTCGGGGACGGGGACACTCGATCCGGTCGGGGAGATGTGGGTCGATGCCTGAACGACCCGTGCGCCTTTTTGGTAGCGGGAGCTACCAAAAAGGCGCACGGGCGCGGAGCGCCTAGGCCTGGACGGTCAGGCTCTGCAGGATCTCGCGAGCGAGCGCAGCGGTCTCGGACGGCGTCTTGCCGACCTTCACGCCGGCAGCCTCGAGGGCGTCCTTCTTGGCCTGCGCGGTGCCCGAGGAACCGGAGACGATGGCGCCTGCGTGGCCCATGGTCTTGCCCTCGGGGGCGGTGAAGCCCGCGACGTAGCCGACGACCGGCTTGGTGACGTTCGCCTTGATGTAGTCGGCGGCACGCTCCTCGGCGTCGCCACCGATCTCACCGATCATCACGATGACCTTGGTCTCGGGGTCCTTCTCGAACGCCTCGATGGCGTCGATGTGGGTGGTGCCGATGACCGGGTCGCCGCCGATGCCGATTGCGGTGGAGAAGCCGAAGTCACGCAGCTCGAACATCATCTGGTAGGTCAGCGTGCCGGACTTGGACACGAGACCGATCGGGCCGGTGCCCGCGATGTTGGCCGGGGTGATGCCGACCAGCGACTCGCCGGGGGTGATGATGCCGGGGCAGTTGGGTCCGATGATGCGGGTCTTGTTGCCCTTGGACACGTTGTACGCCCAGGCGTACGCCGAGTCCTGGACCGGAATGCCCTCGGTGATGACCACGAGCAGCGGGATCTCCGCGTCGATGGCCTCGACGATGGCGTCCTTGGCGAATGCCGGGGGGACGAACGCAATGGAGACGTCCGCGCCGGTCTTCTCGATGGCCTCGGCGACGGTGCCGAAGACGGGCAGCTCGACGCCGCCGTCGTGGGTGACGGTGGTGCCGGCCTTACGGGCGTTGACACCGCCGACGACCTGGGTGCCGGCCTTGAGCATCAGCGCGGTGTGCTTGGTGCCCTCGCCGCCGGTGATGCCCTGGACGATGACCTTGGAGTCCTTGGTCAGGAAGATAGCCATGTTTTTTGAGTCCCTTTACTTTGCGGCGAAGGCCAGCTCGGCAGCCTTGTCGGCAGCCTCGTCCATGGTTCCGACGACCGTGACCAGCGGGTGGGCGGCCTCGGCGAGGATACGACGACCCTCTTCGACGTTGTTGCCGTCCAGGCGGACGACCAGCGGCTTGTTGGCCTCGTCACCGAGCGTCTTCAGGGCGCCGACGATGCCGTTGGCGACCGCGTCACACGCGGTGATGCCACCGAAAACGTTCACGAACACGCTCTTGACCTGCGCGTCGTTCAGGATGACGTCCAGGCCGTTCGCCATGACCTCTGCGGAGGCGCCGCCACCGATGTCGAGGAAGTTGGCCGGCTTCACGCCACCGTGCTTCTCACCTGCGTAGGCGACGACGTCCAGGGTCGACATGACCAGGCCGGCGCCGTTACCGATGATGCCGACCTCACCGTCGAGCTTGACGTAGTTGAGGTCGTTTTCCTTGGCCTTGAGCTCGAGCGGATCCGTGGCGTCCTTGTCCTCGAACGCCTCGTGGCCGGGCTGACGGAACGCAGCGTTCTCGTCGAGCGTGACCTTGCCGTCGAGTGCGAGGATCTGGTCGTCCGGCGTGCGGACGAGCGGGTTGACCTCGACGAGGAGAGCGTCTTCGTTGATGAAGACCTCCCACAGCTTCTGGATCGTCACGGCCGCTGCGTCGAGCACCTCGGCGGGCAGCTTTCCTGCCTCGGCGATGCTGCGCGCGAACGCGAGGTCGACACCCTTGACGGCGTCGACGGGGATCTTCGCGAGAGCGTCGGGGTTCTCCTCGGCGGTGACCTCGATCTCGACGCCACCTTCGACCGAGCACATGGCCAGGTAGGTGCGGTTGGTGCGGTCGAGCAGGAAGGAGATGTAGTACTCCTCGGCGATGTCACTCGCCTCTGCGACCAGCAGCTTCTTGACGACATGACCCTTGATGTCGAGGCCCAGGATCGCCTCGGCGTTGGCCTGGGCGGCATCGGCGTCGGCGGAGTACTTCACGCCACCGGCCTTGCCGCGGCCTCCGACCTTGACCTGCGCCTTGACCATCACGGGCTTGCCGATTTCTTCGGCAATCTCGCGTGCGCCGGCGACCGTGTCGGTAACACGCCCAGCCGAAGTCGGCACCTCGTGCTTGGCGAAGAGTTCCTTCGCCTGGTATTCGAAGAGATCCATCTGCTCACCGTCTCGTCTGCGTTGACACCCGCTCGAGGGGTAGGAGCGGGTCTGTTTTGGACTTTAACCAGTTGCCGGGCCCGGTCTGCGCCCGCGTGTCTGCTATGTGGTCCACATCACGCGATATCACGTATTGAGGCGGGCCTCACCGCCGTCGACGGGGCGGACCTCACCGATTTCTGCTGCGTGTCGTGAGGGCCGCGGCAGCCGCAATCAACACTATGCCCACCGTTGTCGGGACGACACCGGCCCCCATTGAGGGATCGGTCACCCGGGCCGCGGTGAGCGGCCACGACAGGAGGTATACCCCCACCACAACGGCCGAACCGAGCAGGAGTGCCACCGCCCGGGCCGGCCGGGCACGTGAGGCGACGATCACTGCGAGGACCACCGCGACGCCCAGTAGGACGCGCCCCCACACGTCGAGGTTCCACGGGAACTCCGCGAACGACGCGGGCGCGTAGTCGTCGCCGCGTGCATCCGTCCCGTGGAAGAGCGGCAGTCCCAGTCCGACGAACGCGGCGACCGCCCCGAGACCACCGACCGCGAGGACCGCGATCGAGGTGGACGGCTCCTCGGACGTGTCGATCTCCTCACGTTCCGCCGAACCGGCGAACCACGTCAGCACGCCGGTGACGACAGCGGTGACGGCCGCACACCACAGCAGCGCGGCACCGATTCCGGCGCCGATTCCGGGGACGTCGGTGGCGAGCACGACGGACTGCGACACCGAGGCGACGGAGAACGGGATCGTCACCCACAGCACTCCGACCGCGGGCCGGACAGTGGAGGCGAACTCCGACAGCAGCAGCCAGACGCAGCCGACGACGAGCACGAGGGCGGCGACGAGCACGACCCGGGTGGCGTAGACATCGGGGCGCACGGCGTCGGCCGGGATGTCGAGGACGGGGAGCAGGGCACCGGCGGCGGCGAGCACGGCGGTGACGATTCCGGTGGTCCCGGCGGCGACGTGCCAGCGGGCGATTCGAGCGCGGGCCGCGGCGGCCTCGGCTCGCAGCGCCGCCTTGGCGACGCCCTTCGCGGACGGGGCGACGGCCCCCTTCTTCGCCGGGCCGCCCTGAGCCGGCGCGGACGACGAGGGGGTGGCGAGCGTCTTCACGATCCTGCTGTCGCGAGCTCGGTCGACCATCGGGATGCAGACACCGACGAGTACGAGGACACCGGCGCCGGCGGTCCCCCACACCGCGCCGGGCCCGGGCTGGATCCGTTCGCCCGCGGCGAGTCCGGCCACCAGGCGCGTCCCGACCACGCCGAGCGCGGCCAGACCGGCCCCGACGAGCGCACCGGACGCGACGGGCGGCGAGATGGACGCCAGTGCGGAGGCGACCACGATCAGAACGGCCGCCGCCAGCAGCCCGGCGCCTGCGGACGCGGCGAGGTCCGACTCCACGACCGTCGGGACGAGGATGACCGGATCCTCGGACACGAAGGCAGGAGCGAACAGCGCGCCGACGAGCACGACGGCGGCGACCACCGCGACCGCGGACGGCAGGAATCCGACACGGGCGCCGGTCGCCCGTCCGACCTGTTCGGAGCTGCGGGCGTCGCCGTAACCGTCCATCAGCGATTCCCGGTGGACCGCGACCATGCCGAGGAGGCCGGCGAAGGCGATCAGCAGGTGTCCGCCGAGGGCGGCGTACGCGCCGGACCCGGCGGCGAGCTCGGCCGCCGTCTCGGGCCGGAACAATTCGAGTCGATTGGCGTCGATGGCGTCCGTCCACAGCTGCGTGTCGAGCACGGCGGCGCCGAGGGACATCGCACCGGCACCTGCCAGCAGCGCACCCGCCACCGCGGTGCGCCGGGCGAGAAGCGCGAGGACGGCGAGAACGGATGGGGCGAGGGCGAAGACGGCAGCCCACAGTGCGGCTGCGCCGATCGCGGACGGCGCGGCCACCCCGTCGGCCGAACGGACGGCGTGCAGGACGGGCGCCGAGGCCACTCCCACTCCCCCGACGAGACCCAGGACGACCGCGAGCACGCACCCCCGGCGCGCACGGGCGGGATCGGGCTCCTCGACGGCCGTCAGACCGGTGCCGCCGGACGAGGGAATACGTTCGGGCTCGGCCCTACGCCCGTCCGGAGATCGAGTTGATGACGCCACAGGCCGACGCTAGCGCTAACCCACTGCCTCCCCCACGTTGTGACACGCGTATTCAGGGGCGAGATTGAACCGAGACGAAAAGTGGGTTCGACGTTTCCCCAGCTCAGTTTGTGATGCCCGTCACATGTAGCCGTTCCTCCGCGTTACAGGTTGCGCGCATCGCAACCGTTTCGTTACCGTCGCCAAGGTCTAAGTCACAGGCAGGTCACGAGCAGGAGGGGGACGGGCGTATGCACCATCGCAGCCAGTTCACGGCCAGCCGTTTTGTGAGTCACCACGATGACGAGTTGCGGGGTCACAACGACGAAGTCGCGCCCACGTACCCCTCGAGGTCGGTCGAGCGTTATCCCGAGACCGATAGTTCTGAGATTTCACGCATGCTCTTCCGCAATTCGCAGTCCACACGCTCCACCCCCGACAGCGTCGACGCCGGCAACGGCTTCGAGACCATCGACACCGAGTCCGAGATTCCCGGCTTCACCCCCCGCAGCGGTTCCGAGTCCTTCGAGGGTGCACCCTCCCACTCCCGCCGCGGAGCCCACCGCATCCCGACTCCTCCCTCAGCTCTCAAAGGTCGCGCCGCAGTCCTCGCCGTCGCAGCGGGCGCCGTAGTCGCCGCAGGCCAGGCTGCCGTCACCAGCGGATCGTCCAGCTCCTCCGACCACTCCGAGGTCGCCCTCGCCAGTGACGAGTCGAGCACCATCGGAACCACCGCCGAGCCACAGGCCGCCCAGTTCTCCACGGTCGCCGACACCGCCGCGTCCGATTCGAACGCCCCGCAGGTCCTCAACATCGCGAACCCGACCGACCTGTCGCAGTTCAGCAACCTGCTCGCCAAGGGACAGCGTTTCAGCGAAGAGCGCGCCGCCCGCGAAGCCGCTGCCCGCCGCCCCCTGTTCGTCCTCCCCGCCGTGGGAACCTTCACCTCCAACTTCGGAAGCCGCTGGGGCACCCTGCACGCAGGCGTCGATATCGCCGCCCCCATCGGCACCCCCATCGTGGCCGTCGCCGACGGCGAGGTCATCGACTCGGGTCCGGCTTCCGGGTTCGGCATGTGGGTCCGCCTCAAGCACGCCGACGGCACCATCACCGTCTACGGCCACATCAACACCTCCACCGTCACCGTCGGCCAGAAGGTCATGGCGGGCGACCAGATCGCGACCGTCGGCAACCGCGGCTTCTCCACCGGCCCGCACCTGCACTTCGAGGTTCACCTCGCCGGCGAGAACAAGATCGATCCCCTCCCCTGGCTGGCCTCCCGCGGCATCAGCCTCGGCCCCGAGATGGACTGACCGAAACCTCTCGGCACCACCTGAACACACGACTGCGGCGCATGCATTGCATGCGCCGCAGTCGTCTTTCGTGTCTCTACAGCTTGACCATCGGGACGCCACCGATCAGCATCAGCCGGACCTTGCCCGCGCTGCCGAAGTCGATGGTGACCGTCGCGGTCGGGCCTGCGCCCTTGGTCTCGAGGACCGTGCCGAGGCCGTACTTGTCGTGACTGACACGGTCGCCGACCGTGAGCACCAGGTTGTTGTTGCGGGAGCGGGCGGCGCCGAAGCTCGGCGTGCCCGCCGACCCGCCGCCGTAACCGGAACCGCCACCGAAGCCCTGGCCGCCGTATCCCGATCCACGCGCACGGCCACCGCCGATCGCACCCCCCGAACCGATACCGGTGCCCGGGTCCTCACGACGCCAGTGCACGAGATCCGATGGGATCTCCTGCAGGAACCGCGACTCCGGGTTCTGGATGGGCTGGCCCCACGCCGACCGCATGACGGCCCGCGTCAGATACAGCCGCTGCCGGGCACGGGTGATGCCCACGTATGCGAGCCGGCGCTCCTCCGACAGTTCCGTGGGGTCGCCGAGAGCCCGCATGTGCGGGAACTGACCGTCTTCCCACCCGGTGACGAAGACGACGGGGAACTCGAGCCCCTTCGCGGTGTGCAGGGTCATCAGCGTGACGACGCCCTCGTCGTTGTCGGGTAGCTGATCGGAGTCCGCGACCAGGGACACCCGTTCGAGGAACGCGGCGAGGGAACCGGGATCGGGTTCACCGTCCCGGGCGTCGACGTCGCCGTCCTCCGGCGGTTCCACGAGGCCGGCCGCGTTCCGCGCGTCGGAGCTGAACTCACGCGCCACGCTCACGAGTTCGTTGAGGTTGTCGAGACGCGCCCCGTCCTGAGGGTCGCTGCTCGCCGCGAGCTCGGCGCGGTAGCCTGTCCGCTCCAGGACCGCCTCGACGACGTCGCCGATGTCGCCGAGCTGGTCGGGGACGACGTCATCCGCAGTGGTCTCCGGCGGGAGCAGCACCCGCAGTCCGTCCATGAGCTCGAGGAACGACGCGATGGCCTTCTGGGAACGGGTGTTCAGCAGCGGTACGCGGCCCTCACCGCCGTCCCGCAGTGCCTCCGCGAAGCTGATGCCCCGCTGCTCGGAATGGACGGCCACACACGCCTCGGCGCGGTCGCCGATGCCGCGGCGGGGTGTGTTGAGAATCCGGCGCAGGCTGACGGTGTCGTTCTCGTTCGCGAGGACTCGGAGATACGCGACGATGTCCCGCACCTCCTTGCGCTCGTAGAACCGCACTCCGCCGACGACCTTGTACGGAACGCCGAGCCGGATGAAGATCTCCTCGAGGGCACGGGACGAGTTGTTGGTGCGGTAGAACACGGCGACATCACCGAACTTGGCGTCGCCGGAATCGACGAGCTTGTCGATCTCGGACGCCACGAACGACGCCTCGTCGTGCTCGTTGTCCGCGACGTAGCCGGTGATGAGCTCACCCACACCCGAATCGGTCCACAGCCGCTTCTCACGCCGGCCGGTGTTCTTCGAGATCACCGAGTTGGCCGCCGACAGGATGTTCTGGGTGGAGCGGTAGTTCTGCTCCAGCAGGATGGTGCGGGCGTCCGGGTAGTCGCGCTCGAACTCCTCGATGTTGCGGATCGTGGCGCCGCGGAACGCGTAGATCGACTGATCCGCGTCGCCCACCACACACAGCTCGGCCGGGGCGACCCGGTGGTCCGCGTCCTCGCCGTCCGCGGTTCCGCCAACCAGCTCGCGCACCAGCATGTACTGGGCGTGGTTCGTGTCCTGGTACTCGTCGACCAGCACGTGTCGGAACCGTCGACGGTAGTACTCCGCCACCTGGGGGAACGCCTGCAGCATAGCGACCGTCTCGCCGATCAGGTCGTCGAAGTCCAGCGCGTTCGCCGAACGCAACCGCTGCTGGTAGTGCCCGTACACCTTGGCGATCAGCCGAGGCAGTTCCGCCGGATCCTTGTCGGCGTCGGCGCTCGCCTGCTCGGGATCGACGAGCTCGTTCTTGAGATTCGAGATGTGGGTGGCGAGCAGCCGAGCCGAGTAGCGCTTGGTGTCGATGTTGAGATCCTTGGCGATCATCGTCAGCAGTCGCCGCGAGTCGTCCGCGTCGTAGATGGAGAAGTTCGAGTTGAGGCCGGGGAGCAGCGCCGCCTGGGCCCGCAGGATCCGCACGCAGCTCGAGTGGAACGTGGACACCCACATGCTGTTGGCCCTGGGGCCGACGAGGTGGGCGACGCGTTCCCGCATCTCCGCGGCAGCCTTGTTGGTGAACGTGATGGCCAGGATCTGACCGGGCATCACCCCCCGCTCGGCCAGCAGATATGCGATGCGGCGGGTGAGCACAGCCGTCTTGCCCGAGCCCGCACCCGCGACGATCAACAGCGGAGAACCGGCGTGCACGACCGCTTCCCGTTGCTGTGGGTTGAGGCCCTGGAGGAGCGCATCGGACCCTGCGCGCGCCGGTGCAGCGGCGTGCGGAGTCGACGTGGCGCTCAGGGGAGAAGCGGTGCCGGAGATAGTGTTCATCAACTATCAAACTTACCGGCGTGTACCGACAGCGTCACAGCCGCTTGGCCTGCGCGGTACCGCCATGGCAAACTGGTACACATGTTCAGTCCGCCGTCGCGCCCCCTGTGGCGATTTTTTTACGGGTACCGGCCTCCGGTGCCCGTGAACTGAACAGCTCACGAGCCCCGAGGTCCGCACCGGATCCGGGGCTTTTTTCGTCAAACGAGCCTGGATCGGTAACGACTCGAGCCAAAACAACGATCCAAGTTCTGACAAGAGGGAGACGAACCAATGAGCACTCAGACCGTCGCATCAGCCGCCAAGGAAACCGCTGTGCCCACCAGCGAGGCCGAGATCGAGGTTCTCCGCCAGGAGATCGACAAGCTCGACGCCGAGATTCTCGCCGCTATCAAGCGCCGCGCAGAGGTCTCGCAGCTCATCGGGCGCACCCGGATGGCGTCCGGCGGTCCCCGCCTCGTCCACAGCCGTGAGATGAAGGTGCTCGAGCGGTTCAACGAGCTCGGCCAGGAAGGCCACACACTCGCCATGCTGCTGCTGCGCCTCGGGCGCGGCCGCCTCGGTCACTGATTTCCCGAAGCGGCCCGCCCGTCCCCCGACGGCGGTCGCTACGGCTCGAGTGCCACGTACTTGGTCTCCAGGTACTCCTCGATGCCTTCACTGCCCCCTTCGCGCCCGAAGCCTGACGCTTTGACGCCGCCGAAGGGGGCAGCGGTGTCCGAGATGACTCCCCGGTTGATGCCGACCATGCCCGATTCGAGGGCGTCGGCCACCCGGAGTGCACGGTCCAGATCCCGGGTGAAGATGTACGACGCCAGGCCGAACTCCGTGTCGTTGGCCGCGGCGATGCCCTCCTCCTCGGTGTCGAACCCGGCGATCGCGACCACCGGCCCGAACACCTCCTCCTTCAGGATCCGAGCCTGCGCGGGGATCTCGTCCAGCACGGTCGCCGGGTAGAAGTAACCGGGACCTTCCGGTGCGACCCCGCCGAGCCGCACCCGGGCACCGGCGCCGACGGCGTCCTGCACCAGTTCCCCGACCTTCTCGAGTTGGTCCGCGTTGATCAGCGGGCCGAGCGTCGTGTCGGAATCCGTGCCGGGTCCGAGCGTGTACGAGGACAGCTTGTCGACGAGCTTCGCGGTGAACTCCTCCCGCACACTGTTCGCGACGTGGAAGCGATTGGCCGCGGTGCAGGCCTCGCCGCCGTTGCGCATCTTGGCGAGGACGGCGCCCGCCACCGCCTTGTCCACGTCGGCGTCGTCGAAGACCACGAACGGCGCGTTCCCGCCGAGTTCCATGGACGTGCGCAGCAGCCCCTTCGCCGACTTCTCGACGAGCATCCGGCCGACCCCGGTCGAGCCGGTGAACGTGAGCTTCCGTAGCCGGGGGTCGTCGAGCAGTGGACCGGTCACCTCCCCCGACTTCGACGTCGGCAGCACGGACAGCACGCCCTTCGGGAGCCCCGCGTCGGCCATCACCTCGGCGAGCAGGAGCATCGTCAACGGAGTCTCGGAGGCGGGTTTGACGATCATCGTGCAGCCGGCCGCCAGTGCGGGTCCGATCTTGCGGGTGCCCATCGCGAGCGGGAAGTTCCACGGTGTGATCGCCAGACACGGCCCGACGGGTTGCTTGGTCACCAGGATGCGTCCGTTCCCCGCGGGTGCCGGTGTGTAGCGGCCGGCGATACGCACGGCCTCCTCGCTGAACCACCGGAAGAACTCGGCGCCGTACTTGACCTCCGCCGCGCTCTCCGGCAGCGCCTTGCCCATCTCCAGCGTCATCAGCAGCGCGAAGTCGTCGGCCCGGGCCGTGATCTTCTCGAACACCGCGCGGAGCAGTTCCCCGCGGTCACGTGCCGGCGTCGCCGCCCACTCCCGCTGCACCGCGACCGCGGCGTCGAGCGCTTTCATCGCGTCGGCGGGACTGGCGTCCGCGACCTCGGTGAGCGCGTCACCGGTGGCGGGGTCGAAAACGGTGAACGTGGCGCCGTTCTCGGCGTCACGCTTCTCGCCGCCGAGGAAGAGGGTTGTGGGAACGGTTCGCATGAGTTCGACAGCATCCATGACGTCCATCATGCGCCGCACCGAAGTTCGCACGGAAGTTTCGACGCGCGGGCATTAAGCTCAAATCTCGTGAGCTCAGACATCACCGGAACCGCTGCCTGGCAGAAATTGCGTGATCATCACGCTCAGATTCAGTCCGTCCATCTTCGAGAACTCTTCGAGAAGGACCCGGCACGCGGGCAGGAGCTCACCGTCTCGGCCGGCGACCTGTACATCGACTACAGCAAGCACCGCATCGACCGCGACACCATCGGGTTGCTCCTCGAACTGGCCCGCAGTGCCGACCTGGAGGCACGCCGGGACGCGATGTTCGCGGGCGAGCACATCAACACCTCCGAGGACCGCGCCGTCCTCCACACGGCGCTGAGGCTGCCCGCCGACGCGTCTCTCGTCGTCGACGGGCAGGACGTCGTCGCCGACGTCCACGAGGTCCTCGACCGCATGGGCGACTTCACGGATCGGGTGCGCTCCGGTGAATGGCGCGGCGCGACGGGCGAGCGAATCAAGACCGTCGTCAACATCGGTATCGGCGGATCGGATCTGGGTCCGGTGATGGTGTACCGCGCGCTGCGGCACTACGCCGACGCGGGCATCAGCGTCCGGTTCATCTCCAACGTCGACCCCGCCGACCTGGTGCGCAGCCTGCAGGGCCTCGACCCGGCCACCACCCTGTTCATCGTGGCGTCCAAGACGTTCTCGACGCTCGAGACGCTCACCAACGCCACCGCCGCGCGTCGGTGGCTGCTGGGCGGTCTCGGCCTCGGAAACGAAGCGGTCGCAAAGCATTTCGTCGCCGTCTCGACGCACGCGGATCGGGTGTCGGAGTTCGGAATCGACACGGCCAACATGTTCGGATTCTGGGATTGGGTGGGTGGCCGGTACTCGGTCGATTCCGCCATCGGGCTGTCGGTGATGGCGGCGATCGGCAAGGAGCGTTTCGCGGAGTTCCTCGCCGGCTTCCATGCCGTGGACGAACACTTCCGGACGGCGCCGCTCGAGGAGAACGCGCCGGTCCTGCTCGGCCTGATCGGCCTCTGGTACTCGAACTTCTTCGGCGCCGAATCCCGTGCCGTGCTGCCCTATTCCAACGACCTCATGCGGTTCGCGGCCTATCTGCAGCAGTTGACGATGGAATCGAACGGCAAGTCGGTGCGCGCCGACGGCACACCCGTCCCCACGTCCACCGGTGAGATCTTCTGGGGCGAACCCGGAACCAACGGGCAGCACGCCTTCTACCAGCTCCTGCACCAGGGCACGCGGCTCGTCCCCTCCGATTTCATCGGTTTCGGCGAACCCACCGACGACCTGCCCACGGCGGACGGCACCGGCAGCATGCACGACCTGCTGATGAGCAACTTCTTCGCCCAGACGAAGGTCCTGGCGTTCGGCAAGACGGCCGAGGAGATCGCGGCCGAGGGAACGCCCGAACATCTGGTGCCGCACAAGGTCATGCCCGGCAACCGGCCGTCCACCACGATCCTCGCGCCGAAGCTCACCCCGTCGGTGATCGGACAGCTGATCGCCCTGTACGAGCACCAGGTATTCGTCGAGGGCGTCGTGTGGGGCATCGACTCGTTCGACCAGTGGGGTGTCGAGCTCGGCAAGACGCAGGCCGTCGAGTTGCAGCCGGTGCTCACCGCGGCGGAAGAACCGGCCACGCAAAGCGATTCGTCGACGGACAGCCTGGTGCGCTGGTACCGCCGTCAGCGCGGACGGGCCTGATTCACCAGCTCTCGGTGGTGTAGACCCGGCCCGACCGGTCCACCAGCCGGGCGCGCAATTCGTGCTGTTCGATCCAGCGGATCGCACCGATGCCGCGGGCGAGGGCAGCGACGCTGGCCGCGTACGCCCAGAGCGCGTCGTCGGCGATCACCGACACGGTCTCCCACTCGGTGGCGGTGGGCGGTTCGGCAGCCGGGGGCGCGAACGCCGTCGCCATCGCCGTCCCGTTCACCAGTTCGACCTCGCCGTCGCCGGGCACCGGGATCTGCCAGCCGCCGGCGGGACAGTGCCCGGCCGTCGCGACGACGTCGCCGATACGCACGGCGGCCCCGCACTCGAGTTGGCGGGCCACCAGTTCCGCCGCCCGGTCCACCGTGTCGGCCTTGGCGGTGTCGGTGATGTCGAACGAGGCGCCCCACGGCGCGAACACGACGTCGTCGTCGATCTGGACGTCGAGGAAGCTGGGTGCCGGGTGCACGGTGGGGATCAGGTCCTCGTCAGGAGATTCGGTGGCGAGCGGGTTCACCACCCCGTCGGTCATCCGGGCGGCCCAGAGCGCCGACCGCAGCAGTGCGGACATCCGCCGGCTGACCTTCACCGGCGCGCCCTGCGAGAGGTTGACGGCGTGGATCTCGGCGTCGCCGCGGTGGATGTCGCAGACCGATTCGGTCTCGTCGATGACGGCCGCGATCAGCGCTGCAGCCTCGGGTAGGGCGGCGCCTTCGGTGACGTCGACTTCCACGACGGAACCCCACACCTTCCATTTCTCGACGCTAACCATGGTGTTCTCCGTGTGCGGTCCGTACAGCGCTGCACTTCCAGTATGCGCCGGCTGTCCAGAGGTCGGCCTCCTGCGACCACCTCGACCGGTCGTACACTTCGCTGGTGAGCGCCCGATTGAGCGTCGTCGACGAGATGTTCCTGCGCACCCATCGGGGGTGGGGAACGCCGATCGTGATGCAGGGCCTGTGGCGTACCGACGGGGAGGTGACCGCCTCGACCCTCGATGCCCTGAGCGCAGACTTCGCCCGCGGACCGCTGGGAAGGCGGGTGGTGCGTCCGCGGATTCCCGGCGCGCGGCCCCGGTTCGAGCCGAGTACCGACGCCTTTCCCGTCGAAGACGCGGAGATCCAGGCCGGGGCGGTCCTCGCGTGGGCCGACGAGCAGGGCTCGTTGTCGGTGGACCCCGAGCGAGGTCCCGCCTGGCGTCTGGCGTGCGCACGACCGGCGGGCGGAGGCACGGTGCTGTCGCTGGTGTGTTCGCACGTGATCGCGGATGCGCGCGGGCTGGCGGCCGCCATCGCGGCGGCGCTGCGGGGACTACCCCCGTCGGATCAGGGAGGTGCGGAAGGCGCTGTCGCGGACATGTGGGACGCCACCCGGCTCGCCCGCCGCGTGACCGAGGGAACCGTGCGTGCGGTCACCGGTCTCGTGGTGAGCGGGGCCCGTCGCGCGGAACTCCGCCGCTTCCTGCACGTGAGTGGCAAAGCGTCCCCCGGCACACTTTGCCACTCACCTGTGTCGGCGGTGCTGGACGTGGACGCCGAGCAGTGGGACGCCGCCGCGGAGCAGGCAGGCGGAACCCCGAACAGCCTGTTCCTGGCCGTGGTGGCCGAATTGGCGCGGCGGGACGGCGAGTCCCGCCCGCTCACGATCAGTGTGCCGATGGACCTGCGGGGCGCGGCCACCTCGTCGGGTACCGCGAACTCCGTCGCCATGGTCGAGGTGGATGTCGGCCCGCAGGACACCGTCGCGGATGTGCGGGCGGCGAGCCGCGCGGCGTTCTCCGCGCCCGCGATGACGAGTCCGGCCGGGTTCCCGGAGGAGATGCTGCAACTGGTCCCCGACCGGGTGGCGCATGCCCTCACGGGTAACCCCGGCGAACGGGACGTGCTGTGTTCGAACATCGGACCGCTACCCGAGGCGCTCGTCTCGATCGGCGGTCACCGCGCCACCGGCATCGCCACCCGGGCCGTGCATCCGGGTGTCGTGACCAGCCGCACCCGGCTGTCCGCCTATCTCAGCCGATTCGGCGGCAGCTACACCCTCGCGCTCGAATCGCTGGACAGTCCGGACCGCGCGGAACTCCGGGAGCGGGCGACGACCGTCCTCGCCCGGCACGGTCTCGATGCCCGCGGCTGGTGACGTCAGGACTCGGACGCGGGTTCGGCGTAGGGCTGACGCGCCGACTGCGGATCGCCGTAGGTGATCGCCCGCTCCCGGCGCGTCCGCGACGCCAGCGTGACGGCCCAGTTGAGCAGGGTGCCGAACCGGTTGCGGTACCCGGCGAGGAACGCGATGTGGATGGCGCCCCACGACACCCAGCCCAGGAACCCGGACATCCGGATCGGGCCCGCCTGAAGCAGCGCATGCCTGCGGGCGATGTACGCCGCGCTCCCCAGGTCGCGGTACTTGAAGGGTTTGCGGTCGGGCGTTCCCCCCGCGACCGTGCGGGCGATGCACCCACCGACGTGCTTGCCGCCCTGCATCGCGACCTCGGCCACGCCGGGGAGGTCGTTCAGCGACATCAGGTCGCCGATCACCCAGACGTTCGGGTGTCCGGGCACGGTGAGGTCGGGTTCGACGGCGATGCGCCCGCCCTGAATCTGCTTCACGCCCAGCGCATTCGCGAGAGCTTCCGCGAACGGCACGGCCTCGACGCCCGCGGTCCAGAGGATCGTGCGAGCCCCGTAGCGCTTCTTGGTGCGCGCAGCATTCTTGGCCGTCGTCTCGATGCTGGTCTCGCAGACGTCGGTGACGTGCACCCCGAGGTGCGTTTCGACGCCGATCTTGTCGAGGGTGCGCTGCGCCGCCGCGGACAGTTTCCGATTGAACGACGGGAGAACGCGGTCGCCGCCGTGGAACAGCAGAACCCGGGCCTCGCAGGGGTCGATGGACTGGAACTCGTGGGCGAGAGCGTGCACGGCGAGTTCCCGGATCTGGCCCGCCAGTTCGACCCCGGTGGGCCCACCGCCCGCGACGGCGAAGGTCAGCCACGGCCTGCGTTCCTCCGCGGTGGGCAGCGATTCGGCCATCTCGAAGGCGCAGATCAGCTTCCGGCGAATGGCGAGCGCGTCGTCGAGGGTCTTCATCCCCGGCGCCCATTTTATGTACTCGTCGTGCCCGTGGTACGTCTGTCGCATGCCCGCGGCGACGATCAGGTAGTCGTAGGGCAGGTCGAATGTGGATCCGTCGAAGCGACTGGCGGTCAGGACCCTGCTGACGGCGTCGATCGCGTGCGCCTCCCCGAGGGCGACGTGCACGTTGCGGTTGCCGCGCAGCAGGTGCCGCAGCGGGCTGCTGATCTCGCCCTCGGAGAGCAACCCCGTCGCGCATTGATAGAGCAGCGGCTGGAAGAGGTGGCTGGTTCCCCGGTCCAGCAGGGTGACGTCCACGTCGACGTCGCGGAGCCGCCGGGCGGCGTGGATTCCGCCGAACCCTCCCCCGACGATGACGACACGCGGCCTCGAACGCTGCAGGCCGAGGGACGAGGATTCCTGGGCGGTCGTCATAGGTCAGTCCTACACGAACCGGGATGTCCATGCATGAGGAAGGAATCTCAATGCGAGGTCGATTCCTCGCCATGTGATTCCGGGTAGCGCAGCGCGGTTCGTCTCCTTCTCGATGGCCGCGACCATCGCATCGACGCCGTCGTCGAGGGTGGCCGTCATCTTGGCAGTGTCGCCGGCCCGGCCCGACATGTCGGTGGCGATGTACCCGGGCAGCAGCGTGGTCACCACGATCGGACTCTTCGCCAGCTCCGCGGTGAGCGCCTCGCCGAGGGCCGACACTCCGGCTTTGCTCGCCGAGTACGCCGCCTTCGGGCCGGGCAGACCACGATCGGCACTGATCGAGGACACGAGCACCAGGTGCCCGGCGTTCTGTTCGCGGAAGATGCCGAGCGCCGCCTCGCACTGCGACAGGGCACCGACGAAGTTGGTGCGGACGGTGGCGAGATTGGCGTCGGCCCGGCCCGTTCCGATCCGGGCCCCTTTGCCGAGTCCGGCGTTGACGACGACGCGGTCGAGCCCGCCCAGCTCGGCGCGCAGTTCCCCGAAAACGCGGATCACCGCGTCATGGTCGGTGACGTCGAGTTCGCGGATGGCGACGGTGATCCCGGGATGCGCCGCCCGCAACTCGTCACGCACGGACTCGAGCCGCTCGACGCGTCGCGCACACAGCGCGAGGTCTCGTCCCTGGGCGGCGAACCGGCGAGCCATCTCCTCGCCGAGTCCCGAGCTGGCCCCGGTGATCAGAATCTTCTGCCGTCTCATTCCGCCACACTATCTACCCGCGGGTAACAACGCGAGGGGCCCGCCTGAACCTCTGACATCCACCACCGACCGGCTTACGGTTACAGGTATGACTGACTCGGGGAGCGGCGCGGAAGAGTTCGATGTCATCGTGATCGGAGGCGGCCCCGCCGGTGAGAACGCGGCGAGTTACGCCATCGCGGGCAGCGACCGCACCGCGGCACTGATCGAACACGAACTCGTCGGCGGGGAATGCTCCTACTGGGCGTGCATGCCCAGCAAGGCACTGCTGCGTCCCGGTGAGGTCCTCGGGGCGGCGCGCAACATGCCCGGGGTGTCGGCCGGTCCGCTCGACGTGGACGCCGTGCTGGCGCGACGCGACTCGTTCACCGGCAACCACGACGACTCCTCGCAGGTGATGTGGGCCGACTCGCAGGGGATCGACGTCATCCGCGGATCGGCACGCATCACCGGGGACCGCACGGTGACGGTCGGCGATTCCCGCCGGTTGCGCGCCCGGCACGCCGTCGTGGTCGCCACCGGGACGACCGCCGCGGTCCCCGACACCCCCGGCCTGCGAGCGGCGTTGCCGTGGATCTCGCGGGACGCCACCAACCTGAGAGAGATTCCGCGCCGGGTGGCCGTGATCGGCGGCGGCGTCGTGGCCTGTGAGAGCGCGACGTGGCTGCTGGACCTCGGTGTCGAGGAACTGACGATGGTGGTGCGCGGCCGGGCGCTGCTCCCCAAGAACGAGCCGTTCGCCGGTGAGCGGGTGGCCCGCTCGCTGGAGAAGAAGGGTGCGCGGGTCCTGTTCGGCGCGGACCTTCGCGGCGTCGAGCGGGCCGACGCCCGGGACACGGGGATCGGCCGCATCCACGGCGGCCCGGTGACTCTGGACGTGGCGGGACAGGATCCGCTCGTCGTCGACGAGGTCGTCGTCGCGACCGGGCGCACGCCGGCGACGGCGGCGCTCGGCCTCGACGCGCGACTGCTGAACTCCCACGGATACCTCACCACGGACGACCACCTGACGACGGCGGACGAATGGTTGTACGCCGTCGGCGACGCCAACGGCCGCGCGCTGCTCACTCACATGGGCAAATACCAGGCCCGCGTCTGCGGCGACGTGATCGCCGCGCGCGCCGAGGGCAGGCCGCTGGAGGGGGCCCGCTTCCGGGCGACCGCCGATCACGGCCAGGTTCCCCAGGTGGTGTTCGCCGACCCGGAGGTCTCGGCCGTCGGGATCACCGAGAGGGAGGCACGCGACGCCGGCGTGGACGTGGAGACCGTCGAGGTCGACATCGCCGTCGCCGGCTCGTCACTGGCGCGCGACGATTTCAGTGGTCACGCCAAGCTCGTGATCGACCGGGCCACCGACACCCTGGTCGGGGCGACGTTCGCGGGCACGGATGTCGGCGAGCTCATCCATGCCGCCACCATCGCGCTGGTCGGGAAGGTGCCGCTGGACTCGCTGTGGCACGCGGTCCCGTCGTACCCGACGGTGAGCGAGGTGTGGCTGCGGCTGCTGGAGGCGCGGCGCTGAGCTGAACGGAACACCGTCGGCGGAGGTGAATGCCCCCTCAGGCGGTCTCCGTATAGTTTCCGACATGGCGTCTGACACTCTCACAACCGACACGCTGGTGAGGACGACCGCAGGGGTGGTCCGTGGCCGGCGCGTCGGCGACCTGGTCGCGTGGCGGGGAATTCCCTACGCGGCTCCCCCGGTCGGGCCGCTGCGGTTGCGCGCACCCCAGCCGGTCACGCCGTGGTCCGGTGAGTTCGACGCCTCCGAATTCGGCGACGCCGCCGTGCAGCACAAGAAGTTCACCGCTCTCCGGCCAGGCAAGTATCAGCCGTCCAGCGAGAACTGCCTGACGCTCAACGTGCTGGCCACGCCCGGCACGTCCGGGGCACGCCCGGTGATGGTGTTCATCCACGGCGGCGCGTACACGCTGGGCATGTCGGCGACCGCGCTCTACGGCGGACAGTCGCTGGTCCGCCGCGGCGACATCGTGTATGTGTCGATCAACTACCGCCTCGGATCGCTCGGATACCTCGACTTCACCCAATTCTCCACCCCCGAACGACCTTTCGACTCCAACCTCGGACTCCGAGACCAGGTCGCCGCACTCGAATGGGTGCAACGCAACATCGCCGAATTCGGCGGCGACCCCGACAACGTCACCGTCTTCGGCGAATCCGCGGGCGCCAACGCCGTCACCACACTCATGACCACCCCCGCCGCGAAAGGACTGTTCGCGCGGGCCATCTCGGAGAGTTCCGCCCCCGGCCTCGTCACCACCGCCGACCGCGCCGCCCGGTGGGCATCCGACTACGTGACGCTGCTCGGGGCCGAACCGGACACCGCCGCAGAGGCCCTCGCCTCGTCACCGGTCGGCGCACTGGGCCGGGCCGGAAATCGTCTCGGCGCGAAAGTGCTGTCGGAGACGCCGGGACTGCACCCGTTCGGACCCGTGATCGACGGCGACTTCCTGCCGAAGCCGCCGCTCGACGCGTTCGCCGACGGCTCGGCGCACCGGGTACCGCTGATCATCGGTACCAACGCCCGCGAGGGCACCCTGTTCCCGAAACTCCTCGACGCGCTGCCGACCGACCCCGACCGGATCGGGCGGATGTTCGCACTCACCGACCCCGGCGCCGAGGCCCGCGTCACCGCCGCGTATCCCGGCTACCCGGCGCCGGACGCGGCCACCGACCTGGGCGGCGACCTCACGTTCTGGAAGCCGTCGGTCGAACTGGCCGAGGCCCATTCCGCGTTCGCCCCCACCTTCAGCTATCGTTTCGACTTCGCTCCGCGCGCCATGAAATGGCTCGGACTGGACGCCACACACGGATTCGAGTTGTTCGCGGTGTTCGACATCGCCGACACCCTGATCGGCCGCGGCCTCACCCTGCCCGGCGGTCGTCGCGGGCTCAAGGACGTGACGGACACCGTGCAGCGGCACTGGCTGCACTTCGCCTCGCAGGGAACACCGTTGGCGTCGTGGCCGCAGTACGACACCGATAGGAGGGCAACACTCGTGTTCGACACCGTCACCACCGTCCAGGACGATCCGCGCCGGGAGCGCAGGCTGGCCTGGGAGGGGTACCGGGGCTATTACGGGCAGGGCCTGTGAGCGCTCTCGAGGTCCACACCGAAGCCGGCGCCGTCGGAGGACGCCGGATCGACGACCTGACTGCCTGGCGGGGTATCCCCTACGCCGCTCCCCCCGTCGGGCCGCTGCGGTTGCGGGCCCCGCACCCGGTCGAACCGTGGTCGGGGGTCCGGCGGGCCTTCCACTTCGGGTCCCCCGCACCGCAGGGCGATGGGACCGACGAGGACTGTCTCACCCTCAACGTGCTCGCCCCCGGGTCCACATCCGAGTCGCCGCGACCGGTGATGATGTTCATCCACGGCGGCGCCTACTCCGGCGGGTCTTCGTCCTCGGCGCTCTACAGCGGCGAATCGCTGGTCCGCCGCGGCGACATCGTGTACGTGTCGATCAACTACCGCCTCGGATCGCTCGGATACCTCGACTTCACCCAATTCTCCACCCCCGAACGACCTTTCGACTCCAACCTCGGACTCCGAGACCAGGTCGCCGCACTCGAATGGGTGCAACGCAACATCGCCGAATTCGGCGGCGACCCCGACAACGTCACCGTCTTCGGCGAATCCGCAGGCGCCAACGCCGTCACCACACTCATGACCACCCCCGCCGCGAAAGGACTGTTCGCGCGGGCCATCGCGGAGAGCCCTCCGGTGGCGTCGGCGTACCACCCCGAGCGGGCGGCGCGGTGGTCGCGCGAATTCCTCGAGATCGCCGGGGTCCCGCTCTCCGAGGCCGCGACGTGGCTCGCGACCGCCGACCCGGCCGACTTCGTCGAAGCGGGGACGACACTGGCGCACCGGGGCGCCGACGAGGAACCGGGAACCCGCGCGTTCGCGCCCGTCGTCGACGGCTTCTTCCTTCCCACGCATCCGCTCGACTGCTTCGCGTCCGGTTCCGGGCACCCGGTTCCGCTGATCATCGGCACGAACCGCCACGAGGGCAGGGTCTTTCCCCGGTTCCTGAACATCCTGCCCACCGATCCCGCCCGGATCGACAAGATGTTCTCGCACGTGGACGCGTCGGTGAAGGAACGGGCCATCGCCGCCTACCCCGGTTATCCCGGGAGGCGTGCGGCCGCGGACCTCGGCGGCGACGTGACGTTCTGGGAACCGTCCGTCCTGTGCGCGCAGGGTCACACGACCGTCGCACCGACCTACAGTTACCGGTACGACTTCGCACCCCGGTTGCTTCACATCCTCGGGCTGGGCGCCACCCACGCGACGGAGATGTACGCGGTGTTCGGGCTGACCGGGCCGTGGGCGCGGCTGCTCACCGCGCTCGGGGGCCGCCGCGGGTTGCGGGCCGTCACCGACACCGTTCAGTCGCACTGGCTGCATTTCGCCCGGCACGGGACCCCGGCACCCGGATGGCCCCGGTACTCGCCGGAGCGCCGCGAGACGCTCATCATCGACGCGACGAGCCGGGTGGAGAACGATCCGCTCGGTGAGCGTCGACGCGCCTGGCTGGGGTACGAGCACCGACGCTAGCCGGCGGCAGTCGCGGGCGGATTCGCGGTGTTTTCGTTCCCCGGTGCGACCCTCCCGGTTGCCCTAGTCTCGTAGAGACCTGCATTCGGGAGGCGAGAATGACCGAGTCGAACGATCTCGCAGGCCGCACCATGGTGGTCACCGGTGCCACCTCGGGGCTCGGCCTGGAGACCTGCCGCCAACTCGCACGCCGCGGGGCCACCGTCGTTCTGGTCGGCCGGGACCAGGACAGGATCGACGCGGTGATCGCCGAACTGTCCGAGAACACCGACCGCGACCGGCTGAACTCGGCGCTCGCCGACCTGTCCTCGCTCGACCGTGCACGCAGGCTGTCGGAGGAACTGCTGCACCGGTTCCCGCGGATCGATGTGCTGGTGAACAACGCGGGCATCGACGTGGGGCATCGTCAACTGACGGTGGACGGCTTCGAAGAGATGTTCGCCGTGAACTATCTCGCGCCGTTCGTGCTGGCGACGTCGCTGGCTCCGGCGATGGCGCAGGCGTCGACCGCCGACGCCGCCGGTTACCGGCATCCGGCACGCATCGTCGACGTCAGCTCGCCGGGACATCGCGGCGGGCACCTCGACTTCGACGACCTCGACGGCACGAAGGACACGTTCCACGGCCAGCGTGCGTACAACAACTCCAAACTCGCCCTGACCCTGTTCACCCGCGAGTTGGCGCGCCGGTCCGATCCTGCGAGGCTGGTCGTCAATTGCGCCGACCCCGGGTTCGTCCGCGGCACCTCCCTCGGGCGGGGTCTGTTCGGCTACCAGGTGGTGGGAACACTCCTGACCCCGTTCGCGTCGGACGTCGCGAAGGCAGCGGACACGGTGGTCTGGACCGCCACCGCGACGGAGAGCGGCAAGTTCACCGGCGAATACGTCAAGGGCTGCAAGGTTGTTCACCCGAGCAAGGACGCACGTGACGCCGAACTCGCCGCGCGGTTGTGGGACGCCACCGAGGCACTGCTCGCCGGCCGCGGTGCGGCCCGCCGCTGACGCCGGTCAGTTCGGATCCTCGAAGAGCGACAGCACGTTGCCGTGCGGGTCCCGGAACCACGCGACGCGGATGCCATCCGGGGCGCGCCAGGCGGCGTGCTCGTCCTGATCCATGCCCGGGTACTCGGTGAACTCGATGCCCTTGCTGCGCAGTGTTTCGACGACCTTGTTCAGGTCGCCGACCTTCCACCCCAGCACCGTGTACCCGGTGTCGGCCTTCGCCTGCACCAGCGTGACCCGGAGCAGGGAGCCGTTGCAATCGAGGGCCAACGCGAACTCGTCCCGTGAGTCGAGCGTCAGCCCCAGGGTCTCCACGTAGAACATCTCCGAGACGTCCAGATCGGTGCTGGCCACGAAACTCACGAGCTCACCCTGAAGACTCATGAATCAACTGTGCCCCGCGCACCCGCGGGCAGGCAAGAGCGCGGGCTCACTGACGGCGGTATCCCGTGACCCGGGGCACACGGACCGAGGGTCGCAAGTTAACGTCGATTCGACAGGTTGTCTCGTACCGGAATGAGGAACTCGCGTGTCTGCTCCAGTTACAGAGAAGAAGGGCCCCCTCGCGGGCATTCGCGTCGTCGAATTCGCAGGCCTCGGACCGGGCCCGCACGCCGCCGCCCTCCTGGCCGATCTCGGCGCCGACGTGGTGTGCGTCCAGCGTCCCGGAGTGATTCCGCCGGACGGCCCGTACGACCAGATCCAGCGGGGTCGTCGCGTCGTCGAGGCCAATCTGAAGGACCCCGAGCAGGTGGAGAAGGTTCTCGGTCTGATCGAGCGCGCGGACGTCGTGATCGAGGGCTTCCGCCCCGGTGTCACCGAGCGCATGGGCCTGGGCCCGGACGTCTGCCTCGGGCGCAACGAGCGACTCGTGTACGGACGGATGACGGGCTGGGGCCAGGAGGGCCCGCTGGCCAGCGCGGCCGGGCACGACATCAACTACATCTCGCTGACCGGTGTCCTGCACGCCATCGGCCGCAAGGGTGAACGTCCCGTGCCGCCGCTGAACATGGTCGGCGACTTCGGCGGCGGTTCGATGTTCCTGATCTTCGGGATTCTGTCGGCGCTGGTGGAACGCCAGTCGTCCGGCAAGGGCCAGGTCGTGGATGCGGCCATGGTCGACGGCGCGCTGGCCCTCTCGCACATGATGTGGGCGTTCCGCGGCCGCGGAATCTGGTCCGACGAGCGGGGTGTCAACCTGCTCGACACCGGCGCGCCGTTCTACGACACCTACGAGACGTCCGACGGCAAGTACATGGCCGTCGGCTCGATCGAGCCGCAGTTCTACGCTCTGCTGTTGCAGGGCCTCGAACTCGACCCCGCCGAACTGCCGCAGCAGATGGACATCTCGGCGTGGCCGCAGATGAAGAAGGTCTTCGCGGAGAAGTTCCTGTCGAAGACCCGCGACGAGTGGGCCGCTATCTTCCTCGGCACCGATGCCTGCGTGTCGCCCGTGCTGACGTTCGCGGAGGCGCCGTCCAACGAGCACATCGCCGCCCGCGGATCGCTGATCGATCTCGACGGCGTCACGCAGCACGCCCCGGCGCCGCGGTTCTCCCGCACCCCGGCCGGCGTACCCACCCCGCCTGCCCGCGAGGGCGTCGACATCGACACCGTCTGGACCTGACCCCCACGTGAGTGGCGATGCGTGTTCCGGCACGCTTCGCCACTCACGTGCTCAGACGACGAGGGACGGTTCCGCGAGCTCTCGGTCGACGGCCAGCGTCTCGTACGCTGCCGCGATGCAGTCGACACCGCGGCGCAGTTCGTCGGACGTCCGCGCGTACGGGAGCCGGACGAACCTCTCGAACGCGCCCTCCACCCCGAACCGCGGTCCCGCCGCCAGCAGCACCCCGAAGTTGGGGGCCGTCGCGGCCAGCGCCGTCGACACCGGCGCAGGCATGCGCAGCCACAGCGACATTCCTCCCGAACCGATGGTCGGGACCCAGTCCGGCAGGCGGTCGGCGAGAGCGTCGAGCATCGCGCTCCGCTGTTCCCGCAGTTCCGCCCGGCGCCGGGCGAGGACGAGTTCGTCGTCGGACAGCAGATGCGCCGCCGCGAGCTGGTCCATCACCGGCGTGCCCAGATCGACCGCGGCCCGCGCCCCGGCGAGCCGGGTGATCAGCGCCGGATCGGCGCGAATCCAGCCGACGCGCAGCCCGCCCCAGAACGACTTCGCCGCCGACCCGATCGTCACGACCTCCGACTTCGCGGCGCCCCTGCCGTGCGCCGCGACCGGTCCCGGTGACGGTTCGTCCAGCCACAGGTCGACCATCGTCTCGTCCACCACCAGGGTCATGCGGGTGTCGCGCGCGATCCGCGCCAGTTCGGCCCGCCCGGACGCGTCGAGGCACAGTCCGGTGGGGTTGTGGAAGTCCGGGATCAGGTACGCCATCCGGGCCGCGGTCTGCCGGGCGGCGCTGCGGATTCCGTCGAGATCCCACGCCCCGGACGCACCGCCCTCCGGACGGACGGGCACCGGGACCGGACGCGCACCGACCCTGCGGATCGCCTCCAGCGCGTTGGGGTACGTGGGGTGATCGACCAGCACCCGCTCCCCCGGCGCCGTGAGCACGTTGAGGAGCAGCCGCAGCGCGTGCTGAGCACCGGAGGTGACCATGATCTGCTCGGGCGAGGTCTCCAGCCCCCGCGCCCGGTAACGCGCCGCGATGACGTCCCGCAACGCGCCGATCCCCACCGGCTCCATCCCGTGAGTCGGCAGGAACTGCGGAAGCGATTGCAACGCATAGGCGTAGGCCTGCTCGACCGCTTCCGCGGGCGCGGCCATCGCGGCGTAGCTGAGGTCGACCACCGAGCTGTCGGAACCGGGCTGGTGCGCCCGGAACATCAGCCCGTTCTGCCGTGCCCCCAGCGGCAGCGCGACGGTGCTGCGCGACCCCTGACGGCTGATGAGATACCCCTCGTCCCGGAGTACCGAATACGATGACGTGATCGTGGTCCGGCTCAACTCCAGCATCGACGCCAGTTCGCGCTCGCTCGGCAGCGCGACCCCCAGCGGGATGCGGCCGTCGTGCACGAGTAACCGGATCCCGTCGGCCAGCGCCCGGTAGGCGGGCCTCGCGGCCGACCGGCGGCCGCTGTCGTCCTGCCAGTTACCGAGGTCCCTGGCCAGGGAGCGTGCACCGAGTACGCGAGTCATCATGCAGTCCAGTATCAACCTCTTGGCTATTCAACTCAAAGCCAGTTCTGGCGAGGCTCGAATCCATGACGACACTGATCACCCTCGCATGCATGGCTCTCCTGGCCGCGGCGGTCGCGCACTACGGTCCCAAAGAGGGAGGTAAGGGCGTGTTTCGCCTGGAGCAGTTCCGGATCGGCGCCCCACTCGGCGGGATCTTTCCCGACCAGTCGAGCAGTCCAGAAGATCCGGACTGGCCTTCTCCAGGCGATCAGCGCGCCGGCGGCGGCAGCAGCTGACTGAACAGCACCGTCCCGGCCGCGTCGAGGAGGTCCACCCGCAACTCCGACGTCTGCCCGTCGATGAACACCTCCCCGAAGTGCTGGTATCCGTCGAGCGGCGACGAATTGGGTGCGGGCGGCGCGTGCACGAACACGGCCTCGGGGCCGAACGTGGCGTCGAGGTCGTTGGGACCGAAACCGCCCGCGTTGAGTGGACCGGAGACGAACTCCCAGAATTCGTCGAAATCCTTGTACGCGGCGCGGTCGGGCGAGTACCGGTGCGCGGCGGTGTAGTGCACGTCCGCGGTGAGCCACACCGTCCCGGTGATCCGTCCCGCCTTGATCGCCGACAGCACCTGGGCGATCTCGGATTCCCGGCCCGACGGCTGACCGGGCTCCCCGTTCGCGACGCCCTCGAACGCGGTGTCGCCGTCCGGGACCACCACCCCGAGCGGGAGGTCGTTGGCGATGATCTTCCACGTCGCCGTGGACGCACCGAGTTCCCGGATCAGCCACTCCTTCTGGGCTGCACCGAGAATCTGCCCGGCCGCACCGGTGTTGACTCCGTTCGCGTCCTTGTAGGTGCGCATGTCGAGGACGAACACGTCGAGCAGTGGGCCGTATCCGATCTTGCGGTACACACGACCGTCGACCGCGTCGGCCGGCTCCACCGGCAGCCACTCGTGGTACGCCTGGAATGCCCTCTGTGCCAGCACGTCCACGTTCTTCTCCGTGTACGCGTCGAGGTCGAGGACCTCACCGGGGTACCAGTTGTTGACCGTCTCGTGGTCGTCCCACTGAACGATCTGCGCCACAGAGGAATTGAACCTGCGGTAGTTGTCGTCGGTGAGGTTGTACGCGTACTGGCCGCGGTACTCGTCCAGCGTCTGCGCGACAACGCTCTTCGCCTCGCTGACCGTGTTCCGCCACACGCGTCCGTCCGGCAGCGTGACGGACTCCTTCAGCGGACCGTCGGCGTACACGACGTCGCCCGAGTGCAGGAACAAGTGTGGGTCGCGCGCGGCCATCATGTCGAAGATTCGCATTCCGCCGATGTCCGGATTGATTCCGTATCCCTGACCCGCCGTGTCCCCGGACCACTGCAACCGGATGTCGCCTGCGGCGCTCGGAGCGGTGCGGAAGACACCCGTCACCGCCTCCGAGGTGGCGCCGTCGTCACCTTCGAGGGTCACCCGGTAGTGCACCTGCTGCCCGGCGGGTAGTCCGGTCACACGCAGCCGCCCGGTGCCGTCCGCGTCCGGGGTGAGCAGTCCACCCTCGAATCGCACCGAGTCGGTGAAGGACTCGGTGGCCGAGGTCTCCACGATCATCGTGGCGGGACGGTCGGACCTCGCCCAGACGAGCGCACCGTCTGCTCGCACGTCACCGGCCGCGACACCGTGCGTGAGGGTGGGTCGGTCACGGACCAGCGCCGGCCCCGTGCTGCCGGAGTCGGAGCACGCGGCAGCGGGCACGGCAAGCAACCCGAGTGCGGTGGAGCGGAGCAGGGCACGGCGGGACAGATACACGAAAACATCTCCTCGGTCGGCGAGCTTCGAGGATGTCCAACCGTGGTCAACGGAAGGTGAACGTCGGATGTGGGAGGCATACTGGATTGGTGACCACAGGAATCGCCCTGTTCGACACGGCCCTCGGCACCTGCGCCATCGCATGGCGGGCCGCCGGGATCGTGGGTGTGCAATTGCCCGAAGGTTCCCCCGAATCCACCCGGCAGCGTCTCGAACACTGCTTCCCGGATGCGGTGGAGCACCAGCCGCCTGCGCCGGTCCAGCGGGCCATCGACGGGATACGCGAACATCTGGGCGGCGCACTCGACGATCTGCGGTGGATCGACCTCGACTTCGAGGGAGTCCCCGAATTCGACTGCACCGTATACGAACTCACCCGCGCAATCGACCCGGGCACCACACTCACCTACGGTGACATCGCGGCGGAACTCGGCAAGCCGGGGGCCGCGCAGGCCGTCGGTCAGGCCCTCGGCCGCAACCCGCTGCCGATCGTGATCCCGTGCCATCGCGTCCTCGCCGCAGGCGGGCAGGTGGGCGGCTTCTCCGCCGGTGGCGGCACGCTCACCAAGCGCGAACTACTGGCCCTCGAACACGCTCCGGGGTTCGACGACCCGGTGCTGTTCTGATCAGAGGCTGCGGGTCGCCGACGAGTTCACGCGCCAGCGCCGCGGCCGCCGCCATCCTGTCGCCGTCGGGAACCCGGAGGGTCCGGACCACCCGCTGATCGACCCCGGTCACCCTGGCGCATCCCAACACGAACGCCTGCCCGCCGGCGACGATCGCCCGCTCCACGGCATGAACGAACGCGTCGACCGTCGACCGCGGGTCACCCTCGAACACCCAGACACCGAGATCCGTCGACACCACCGCCACGCACCTGCCGGCGTCCGGCCGGTCGTGCCCGAATGCCTCCAGGACGACGGCCGCTGCATGGAAGCTGTCGTACCACCGGGCGGCCGGCACCCGGGTACTCGCTTCG
Source organism: Rhodococcus sp. G6(2025) (assembly GCF_058628105.1). Taxonomy (NCBI): domain Bacteria; kingdom Bacillati; phylum Actinomycetota; class Actinomycetes; order Mycobacteriales; family Nocardiaceae; genus Rhodococcus; species Rhodococcus sp. G6(2025). The sequence continues at coordinate 2,113,423 of NZ_CP179750.1, read as the reverse complement.
ACAGTCCTGATCATCGGCTCGAATGTATCGCAGTTCACCCCGGCCCTTCACACAGCGCGATCAACGTCGCGATCCTCCCCTCTCCGATCGCGACCATGTGGCGCGTGGCGACAACCAACTCGTCGGCTCGGTCGTTGGTCACCCTTCGGTCGATCTCCGCCAGGATGCTGTCGAGGGTGAGCCCCTTCGCCGCGATGACGACCGGAAAGCCGAACCGAGCGCGATACCGGGACTCCCGCTGGCGCAGGAGGGTGAGTCTCCCGGCCGAACTGGCGACGAGTGCACCGTGCTCGGCAGCGGCATGAGCCGAGTCGGGAGGGGCCGAGAGCGGAAGATAGTTCTCCAGTGCCGCCGCGACGTCGTCGAGTGTCATGGACCGCCACGCGGCCGCCGCCGCCGCGAGGAGGTCCTCACGGTCGGCGTACGGGCGTGCGGACAGCACCGCGGTTGCCCAGGTCCGCGACGGCGTGCAGATCAACAGCTCTTTCTCCAGAGCGGACTCGTCCAGGGCGTTGAGTGTCACGACGGCAGTGTCAGGCATGGGCGCTCGCACGCCGATGAAGTGCGAGGCTTTCCTCCGCCACCCGGGCCGCTTCCCCGGCCGTCAGCCAGCGTGGATAGGACGTCACCGCTGCCACCGCGTCGTCCAGAGCGGTGCGGACGAACGCGATCTCCTCCGCGTCGGCCTCGAGTCCGAGCGACCGCAGCAGCACGTCGGCCATACGGTCGGTGGTCAGGCTGTCCCACACCCATTCCTGCCGACCGCCCACCACTGCGGGGCTCACGCACGACGAGACGGGCGGGAACACATCCGGTCCCCCGGCGATCGCAGCGATGACGTCGCCGGGCATGTGCTTGAGGTGGGCATATCCTCCGACCACCGGCTTGAGCGGCGGCAGGCTCACCGAACTTTCCGTCGCGACGAGTTGCGCCAGGGAGGTCAGCTGTTCGACGTGGATCCCGGTGTCCACTCCGTAGAGCACTTCGAGAGCGAGAACCACCTCTTCCAGCGCGGCGAAGCCGGCGCGGTAGGACATTCCGGACACCGACACGTCCGGGCTCGCGCCTGCCGTTGCGGCCGCGATGGCCGTGGCGGTGCCGAGACCGAAGTCGTCGTGTACGTGCATCGTGATCGGCACGTCGTCGACGAGGCGCTCCCGGAACGTCCGCACGAACAGTTTCATCGCTTCGGGGCCGAGACTGCTGGTCGAGTCCATCAGATCGAGGCGCCGCGCACCGAGTTCGACGGCGACGTTGCAGGCTGCCACGAGATCGTCGAAGTCGCGGCGGCCCACGTTGGCGAGTGTGATCGTGACGTCGCAGCCCAGCTCACGCAGGTACTCGAAGAACTTCTCGAGATCGCGGTACTGACGTGAGCGGGCGGCAGCCGAGGGTGCCGGGACGATGCCCGGTGCGAACGTGCGCACTCCCCATTCGTGCAGTTGATCGACGGTTTCCTTCATGCCGACCTGCTGGTAGTTCTCTCCGTCCGACAGCAGGGTGTCGGCGTACACATTGAGCCGGAATCCGAAGTCCCGGGCGGCGACGGCGCGAACGAGCGCCGCTTCGCGCGGCATCGGTGACGCTCCGCCACCCCAATTGATGTTGACGCTCTCCTCCCGGATCCCCGCGGCACCGAGCGCCGCGGCGATCCGCACGAATCCGTCCATCGACGTGGTTGCGCCTGCGGTGAAGAGCGTCTTCCGCAGAGTGCTGTCGATCAGCGCGAACGGTGAAGGCCAGTCGAACTGTGACTGGACGGTGGCGTCGAAATTGAACGGGCTGACCCAGTGACTGCCGTCGACGAGGTGGGAGTGCTCAGGATTGATCATGCGAATACCCCTTCGGTGTCGTGGTTTTCGTGGTTTTCGTGATGTCGGGGAATGTCGGCGGAAAGAGTTCGGCCGACGGTCTGCGTCGGTGGTCTCGTTCGCTGTATGCCGCTCTCATGCGTTCGAACAGGACCTGCGCGTGAGCCTGCAGCCGCGATTGGTCGGCGCCGAGGACGACGCCGTCGACCATGACGGTGCTACCTGCGACCACCGTCCGGCGGACGTCGCGGGCCGATCCGTTCATCGTGAGAGTGCGAAGTGGATCGTCGCGGACACCCATGGCGAAGTCTGCGAGATCGACCACGATGAAGTCGGCGCTCGCTCCGGGCTGCAGGCGTCCCAGATCCGGTCTGCCGAGGGCACGAGCACCGCCGATCGTCGCCGAACGGATGTAATCGGCTGTGGCACCCGCCGAAAGTGATCCGTCAGCCCGTTTCGCGAGATGGGTCCCGTAGTCAATTCCGCGGACGAGGTCCGGGGGAAACGAGTCGGTTCCCAGAGCGAGGTGGACACCGGCCGTTCGATACCGGTCGTACGACTCCAGCACCGCCCCGTATCGAATGGACGTCATCGGGCAGTGCACGATCGTGACACCTGCCTCCGCCAGGCGCCGCAGGTCGGCCTGCCCACCCTGACCGCCCGGTGCCCCGAGATGGATGCCGTGGGGCACCAGCAGACGCGTCTCCAGAAGTCCGGACGTCTCGAGGAGTTCGACGGGGCGCATCCCGTACCACTCGTCGAGCAGCGCCAACTCCACCTCACCCTGCATGCAGTGCAGTCGCACCACCGTGTCGCGGGCGATCGCCACCTGTGCGGTCGCCGCCATCAGTTCCCTTGTCAGCGTCTCGATCCGGCAGGGCAGGAGAGCGCCGTGCACAAGATCGCCGCCGTGGTCGGCGGCATGATCGAGGAAGCGCTCGGCGTCCCGAAGCCCGGCTCGGCCCCGTTCCTCGTCGAACAGCACCGACCGGCGTCCACCGTCGACGACGTTGACACCGGACCTGTAGGCGGGACCGAGGTATCCCCGAATTCCGAGACGCTTCGCGATCCGAGCCACCTCGACCATGTCCTCATAGGTCTCCGCCCACTTGCTGTGAGACTCGGAGGCGATCGGCATGAAGGTGGTGATTCCGTGCCGAAGAAGCTGCGACAGAGCGTATTCGCGGATGACGGCACGCTCGGGTGCGTCGAATACGTCGCGCCGCCCCGATCGGAAATAGTCGGCCGACCACTGCAGCCCGAGTGCCAGATCGGGTGTCGCCCAGGAATCGAGCAGCGCGTGATCGATGTCTGCGAGCGCATCGAGGTCGATGAATCCCGGCATGATCAGAGCATCACCGCAGTCGACCGTCTCGTCGACCGGGCCGTCCCATCCCCGTCCCGCGTGCAGGATCCGCGCGCCCCGATAGACGATCTCTCCGTCGGAGACGAGCACGTGGTCGCCGTCACGATAGGCCAGGATGTGGGCCGCCGTCATTCTGACCACAGGTTCCGTCATGGCACCGGCACCTCGATCGGCCCGTCGAATTCACGCCTGTTGCTTCGCCATCCGGGATCGGTGAGGTGGTGCGCCAGGCCGGCGCGTTCGACGAGCAATCGGGCGTGCCGGTCCCCCTCGTCCAGCGCCGCCGTCTCGTCGACTCCGCACACGATGCAGTCTTCCATGACCACCCTTCCCCCGACGATCACCGTCTGCACGTCGGCTCCGGTCGCCTCGTAGACGAGGCGATGCACCGGCATCCAGTTGGGTACGAGATGCGGCTTGCGCATGTCGAGAATCGCGAGATCGGCGCGTTTACTCACTTCGATGGATCCGATGACGTCGGCCATTCCGAGGACCGCCGCAGCATCGATCGTGATCATCTCGAGCAATCGACCTGGTGGCAGCAGGTAGGGATCGTCGGCGAGAAGTTGATTGGCGGCCTGAGCGGCGCGCGCGGCCTGCAAGAGGTCGAAGGGACGGCGCGGCGACGAACCGTCGGTGGTGATCGCAACGGTGATGCCTGCCTGCAACATCTGAGGGACCGGCGCACGTCCTCCCGGTGCATGGCCCACGGACGTCCCGGTCTCCGCCAGGATCGCGACCTCCTCGGCAGACAAACCCGTGCAGTGTTGCAGATGGATGTCCGGCCCGAGGAGCGCGTTCTCCCGATCCTTCGCCGCGAGCCGCACCATGCCACCGAAGGCATCCGAGTGGATGCGGACACCCCAGCGCTCCGCCGCCTCCCTGACCCGGCGCGCCTGGTAGCGATCGTCCTCGGTGAGATGGGTGGCGACGTCGGGTCGCGACGGGTGGGACGGATCGACCGAAGGGACAATCGTGAAGGGTGTCAGGAACACCGACGTGAGATCGCCCTCGTAGCCGTTCACCGTCTCGATCACCGATTCCGCGCCGGACAGCAACTCGTCGAATCCGACCTCACGTCGACGGGGAACCCCGCCGGACCACTGCGTGACCGGATGGGGCAGCGGCAAACCCGCCGGCCCGACACACACGACGTCGCGTATTCCGACCTCCCGGTAGGCGCGCGCGTGAGCAAGTGAGATCTCGGGATCGTCACTGCGGGGCTGTGATCCCATGACACTGACTCCGCACGTCACTCCGGCGCGGACGCGCTCGAGCGCGGACACGAGCCCGTCGTGATACCAGTACTCCGGTGTCGTCGCGTGGAAGTACGCAGGTGTGACGGTGCGCATCCAGAACGTCGGGCTGTCGCATCCCAGCGTCTTGATCAGCGAGTGGCCGGCGTGACCGTGGGCGTCGACGAGCCCTGGTATCACCAGCTTGCCCCGGCAGTCGATTCGGCGGACGGACGGATCCGTGACGGCGAGGAGCGCCTGGCTGTCACCGACCGCGCTGATGAGGCCACGGTCGATCAGGACGGCGCCGTCCTCGATGATCCGGCGTTCACGGTCCACGGTCACGACTGTGGCCCCGTGCAGCAACATCGCGGTCATGCCGCCGTCCCGCGCGTCATCGTCGCCAGTTCGGACAGCGCAGCCCGCAGTCGCGGCGCTGTTGCCATCACCGGAGGCCGGTCGGGCCGCGCCCGGGACGACAGTATCGAGAGTTCTCTCAGTGAGACGTCGCTGTTCTGCAGCAGCCACCGTTCGTCACACACCGGCATCTCGAACTCTCCGCGGTGCAGGTCGACGAGGACCGGCGCGCTGGAGCCTGCGCCATCGAGGATCCGGAAGATCGCTCCCCAGTCGATGTCGCCCTGACCGCCCGGGCACAACCGTCGCGCGAGACCGCGACCGGTGAAGGTGATCCACGCGTCGTCGTAGTGAATCCGGGCGACGTGCGGGGCGAGCCGGGCGGTCGCCAGCTCCGGATCCTCGCCTCGCACCGGCAGGTTGACCGGATCGAGGCCCACCGCCAGATGGTCGGAGCCGACGGCGTCGATGAGCTGGAGGATTTCGTGTGACGTGATCTCCTCGTGCGTCTTGACCGCGAGTTTCAGGCCCAGGTCGGTGAGCACCGGGGACAGGTTCCGATACAACTGCGCCGTGGCGTCGAGCTGCTCAGGCCACACGACCGATGCGTCATAGCGGTCGTCCAGCATCCCCACGACGACCTGGACGTAGTCGGTGTCGAGTTCCCCGATGGCCGTCAACGCCTTGCTCAGTCCCGCCACCAGATCGCCTCGCCCTGCCTCGCGGAATCGCGTGGTTCGTTCGGCATGCCCGGCGGACACCATTCCCAGCGCGCAGCTCAGCCGGACACCGAGTGAACGTCCGTAGTCGGCGAGTGCCCGAAAGGCGGTCGGATCGAGCGCGGGCGAAATCGCAAAAGGAGAAGCGAACTCCACGTGCCGTAGACCGAGACCGGACGCCGTGCGGATGGTCTCCCGAGGGGTTGATTCCTCGCCCAGCGCACGCGCGCACGCTCCGATGTCCCGGCGAACGGTGCCGACGTCGTCGCCGACGATCACCGCGCCGACTCCGCGAGATTGCCTGCCTTCGTGTCCGATTCGACGGGAAGATCGTGTTTCGCACACACACTCCGCACGTGGTCCGCACTCGACCTGATGTACGACACCGTCTCCGCGTAGCCATACGGCAGCGCGGCATAGCTGGCGTTGTCGATCCGTTCCCCCGACCTTATCTGCCGGTCGTACGACTGCACCATGTCCACGTACGCCGCCATCTCCTGGACCGTCAGATCGGGGTGGCCGTCGAGGAATTCGGAGTCGAACGCTTCGATGAGCATCGTCCGCCGGGGACGCGGCAGGTCGTCGAGCGACTCGTCGTTCTCGATCGTGAGATTGAGCGCCGGATTCGCCGCCGCGAGTACCGGCAGTATGCGATCGAAGTCGACGACGCCGGTGCCGCATGGGCGCATCTGATAGGCGAGACCGCCCTCGGTGTGGGTGATCGCGGCGTCCTTGATGTGTGTCTGACGCACGTACGGCGCCAGCCGTTCGGCCGCCCAGACAGGATGTTCGAGGCGTTGAAGCACGTTCGCGGTGTCGAACACGACCCCGACCACGTCCGAGCCGGCCGCCTCCACCAGCCGGACGAGTTCGAACGACGTGATCTCCTCGTGTGTTTCCAGGTTGAGGTGGATACCGAGGTCCCGTGCGATCGGAGCCAGTGTTCCGAGGAAACGCGCCGTCGCAGCCAGCTGTTCCGTCCACGCCACGTCGGTGCGGAAGCGGTCGTATGCCCAGCGGCCGCGGTACGCCGACTTGTAGTTCGCGGTGGCCACCCAGAGCTCACGGCAATCGATGGCGGCGCAAGCTTCCATCATCCGGCGGAAGCCGAGGACGATATCACCGTCGCCGACGGCGCGCAGCTCCGGCGCCTCCGGGTTCGCGTAGGGATTGACCTTGCCCAGACCGGTCTCCAGGTACATACCCAGTTCGTCTGCCTTGGATCGGATGTCGCGCAGTTCAGCGGCGTCCAGGGCCGGACTCATATCGAGTACGGTCCGGAAGAACAAGCCGGCCATACCCAGTTCGTGGGCGTGTTCGAGGCTGTTCACGGGACCCCGAGTGCGGCTTTCGGGAATCTTGCGTCCGTCTACACCAATTCGCATGTCTACCTACTTCCGTCAGGGATGATCGATGTAATGAGAGGCCGAGACTCGACGGCCTCACGGCAGAGTCAGGACGCCACCGGGGATGGTTCGCCCGGCACGTGCCAGATCCGGGTCGGGAACCGGCACCGCCTCGAGCAGTTCGCGGGTGTATCGGTGACGCGGAGTGGAGAACACCTGCCGGGTGGGCCCTTCCTCCACCACCACGCCGGATCGAAGGACCGCCACCTGAGAACAGAGTTGCTGCACGATCGCGAGATCGTGCGCGATGAACAAGATCGTCAAACCGAGCTCCTCGTGCAGGGACGCCAGCAGGTTGATCACCTGTGCCTGTACCGAGACGTCCAGGGCCGACACCGGTTCGTCGCACACGAGCAACCTCGGGCGAAGGATCAGGGCACGCGCGATGGCGATACGCTGCCGCTGTCCACCGGAGAACGTCGCCGGCAATCGGCCCATCGCATCCGGGTCGAGACCCACCTCGATCAGGGTCTGCGCGACCCGCTCGCGCCGCTCCGCGCGGGTACGGGCCAGCCGGTGCACGACGAGTCCCTCGCCGACGATCTGCTCCACCGTCATCCGAGGGTTGAGGCTGGCGTACGGATCCTGCGCGACCAACTGGACGTCGCGACGAAACCGGCGCAGCTCTCCGCCCCGGAGCGCATGGACGTCACGCCCTTCGAAGGTGGCGGTCCCGGAGTCCGGTCGCTCGAGCCGAACGATGCACTTGACGAGCGTGGATTTGCCGGAACCGGATTCGCCGACCAGCCCGAACGTTCCGCCCTCTGGTACCGACAGGTACACGTCATCGAGCGCCTTGCTGCCGCGGGATCCTCCGAAAGACTTGTTCAGAGCTCGGATGTCGAGAAGAGGTGTCCCGTTCATCAGTTCCCGCTCCCTTGATCGAGATGGCAGGCGAGACGTCCGCCGTCAGCGGTCGCCGTCGTCGGTGGGGTTTCACTCGCGCAGCGCTCCATCGCGACAGGACATCGCGGATGGAAGGGGCAACCGGCGGGCCGCAGCGCCGGTGACGGAGGCGCACCGGGAATGGTGGTCATCCGCGAAGGATGAACATCCAGCCTCGGCACCGCAGCGAGCAGTCCTGCGGTGTAGGGGTGCAGAGGGTCCGCGAACAGTGCTCGGACCGGACGATCCTCCACGATCCGCCCCGAGTACATCACCGCGACACGGTCGGCGAGTCCGGCGACGACCCCGAGGTCGTGCGTGATCAACAGGAGGCCGAGCCCTCGTTCACGGGTGACCTCGTCGAGCAGATTCAGCACCTGTTGTTGCACTCGGACATCGAGTGCGGTCGTCGGTTCGTCGGCGATCAGAACTTCCGGCTCACCGATGAGGGCCATCGCGAGAACTACCCGTTGCCGCATGCCCCCGGAGAATTCGTGCGGATAGGCGCCGAGTCGTTCGTGCGCACGCACCACCCCGAGTTCGCTCAGCACCTCGGCAGCCCGCCGCAGTGCGTCCTTCTTCCTGATGCCGCGTTGCCGGAGTGGCTCGCTCACCTGTGCGCCGATCGACTGCAGCGGGTCGAGCGCACCCATCGGGTCCTGGAACACCATCCCGATGCGATTGCCCCGGATCGTGCTGAGGCGGCGTTCGGTCTGCGCCAGGATCTCCGTGTCGCCCAGCCGAATCGAACCGCCGATCGTCAGTGAACCGTCCAAACGCATGAGTGCGCGTGCCGTCACCGACTTTCCCGAACCCGATTCGCCTACCAGAGCCACGCGCTCGCCCGCCGCCACCGTGAGATCCACGCCGTCCACCAACCGGACGGACGTGCCGCCCGGCTCCGTGTCGATGGTCAGCCCGGAGATCTGGAGAAGTGCCGTGCGCTGAACTGTTTCTGTCGTCATGTTCGATCACGCTCCTTGTCGTGCAGGGTCGCGCCGCTCGTGCAACATGTCACCGAGCAGGCCGAAGGCCGCGGCCGTGATGACGATCGCGATGCCCGGCACGAGCGCAGCCCACCAGGCCGTCGACAGGTAGTCACGTGCGCCGGCGACGGCCGCGCCCCACTCCGCGCTGGGCGGCTGCGCGCCGACACCGATGAACGACAGACCCGCGAGCACCAGAACGGTGTTGCCGATGTCCCCTGCCCATTTGACGGTCATGACGTCGAGCGAGTTCGGCAGCACGTGCCGTGTCATCAGGCGCCATCGACCGACCCCGAGGACCACTGCGCCGTCCACGAACGGCGACGCCATCGTCTCGCGCATCACCCCGCGCAGCAGTCGCGCCGTGTACGGCCAGCCGGTGGCGATCATCGCGATCAGAGCGCTGCTCAGGCTCGGACCGAGTGCGGCGGCGATACCCAGTGCCACGACGAGTCCGGGAAGAGCGAACCCGATGTCCGTCACTCGCATGAGAGTTTCGTCGAGCCACCGTCCGCCGACCGTGGCCATCGTGGCGAGAACCGTTCCGATGAGCGAGTACGCGGCGACGACCAGAACCGCGGACAGCACCGACGACCGGGCGCCCGCGATCGTGCGCCACAGAACATCGCGCCCTTGGTCGTCGGTCCCGAGCCAGTGTTCGCTGCTGGGAGCGGTAAGGGCGTTCGCGATATCCGACCGGTAGACGGATTCCGGTGCGATCCAGGGACCGGCGACGGCGAGCACCACGATCACGGCGACAGCACCGACGACGACGACGTCGAGAAGTCCCCATCGCGATCGGCGTCGACGCCCGCGAATCGAGGCGGATCTCCATCGGCCGACAACTCCGGTCACTCCGGTGACATTCGCTGCAATACTCATCGGACTCACTGCACCTTTCCGGGTGTACGCAGCCGGGGGTCGTGGGCCAGCTGGAGCATGTCCACGATGAAGTTCGCGACGACGACGATCACGCCGACGACGGTGACGGTGCCGATGACCGCGGTGATGTCCTTGCGACTGACCGCATTGGAGAGGTAGTCGCCGACCCCGGACAACCCGAACACGGACTCGACGAAGATCGCGGAACCGACGAGCATGCCGATCTCGATGCCGATGATGTTCAGAAGCGGTCCGGTCGCGTTGGGAAGTGCATGCCTGGTCCACAGACGCAGGGTTGGAACACCTTTCGCTCGGGCAACGGTCATGTGATCGCGGCCCCGGACCCGGAGGAGATCGGCACGGAGAGCCCGGAACATCTGTGCGGCGACGGCGACGGAAAGCACGAACGCGGGCAGCATCAGATGCTGAAACGCATTGCTGAACGCGGCGAAGTCTCCGGCGAGGGTGGCGTCGACGAGTGTCATGCCCGTTCGGTGCGGGACCTCGACGCCCACCGAGATACGTCCCGAGATCGGCAGGATCTGCAGCCACGAGCCCAGCACCCATTGCAACATCAGCGCGAGCCAGAAACCGGGAAGCCCGAATGCGACGATCGCACCGACGCGGCTGACCTTGTCGAATCCTCCTCGTGATCGCGCCGCTGCGATCGTCGCCATCGGAACCGCGAAGGATACCGCGAGCACCATTGCGAGAAAGACCAATTCGAGCGTTCCGGGTAGTCGCGCGAGAACGTCGTCGAGCACCGGCTGGCGGGTCGAACTCGAGGTGCCCAGATCGCCGTGGAGCATCCGGCCGAGATAGTCGAAATACTGCCTGGCCGCCGGCTTGTCCAGTCCCAGCTGACTACGCACCTCTTCCACCTGGTCCGGAGTGGCGCTCTCCCCCGCGGCCACCTGCGCTTCGTCCCCGGGAATCACCTTGGTCATGGCGAAGACGATGGTGGCCAGTCCGACCAGGGTGAGGAGCGCCGCGCCCAGTTTGCGGCCGAGAAACGCCACCGGCGCCGTGAGGCGATGTACGGCGCGAGGCATGTCGAGTGTCGTCATCGGGTACTCCCTCACGCCACGCGGATCGCGGGAACCCAGACTCCGCTGCCCACGACCGCCGGACCGACACCGGTCACCCTGTTGCTGTGAGCGGTGGTCTGCCCCAGGGTGTACATGTTGACGGCCACCGCGTCGTTGCGAATATCCTCTTGAGCCTGCTTGTACAGGTCACACCGCGCCCCGGCATCGGATGTCTCGGCCGCGCGGCCGAGCAACTCGTCCACCGTGGGGTTGATGTAGCCGGACTTGTTCGTTCCGACCTGGTCCGACTTGTAAGTCTTGACGAGCATCACTCCGGGATCCGGGTACTGCGCGAAGTCGGTGGCGAGCATCATCTGCGGAATCGAGTCGGGCGATTTCAGAGCCGACAGATAATCCGCGTACGCGATGGGCTCGAGATCCAGCGTGACACCGATCTGCGCGAGGTTGGACTGCAGCAGCGTCGCCTCGCGTTCCTGCTCCTTGAAGACGGGCTGGAATTTCATGGTGAGGGTGAGGTCGGACATTCCGGCGTCGGAGAGCAACTTCTTCGCCTGTCGGAGATCCTGCCCATAGGCGGGCATCTCCGGCCGGCACGAGAACTGTCCAGGCAGCGGGCCGGTGGCGATGCTGCCGTTGCCACCACGAATCGTGGCGAGGCCACCGGTGTAGTCGTACGCCAGCTGGATGGCCTGTCGTACGGCCTTGTTCGCCGTCGGCCCGTTCATCACGTTGAAGAAGATGTTCGCCTGAAGGTTGACGGGCTGACTCTGCACCGTCACGCCGGAGAAGCCGTCCAGCGCCTCGGCGTCGGCGTTGGTGAGCCCGAAGGACACATCGATGTTGCCTGCCTTCAGTTCCGCACTCTGCGTGGCGCTCTCGTCGATTCGCCGATAGACGAGCGAGGCCGGACGACCCGCGTCGCCCGCCCAGTAGTCGTCGAACCGTGTCAGCGTGTACGTGTCGGCACCGCCCGGGCCTGCCAGGAAGTAGGGCCCGGACCCGGCATCGTGGCCCGCGAGATAGGCCTGACCCCGGTCGGTCCCCTCGTTGGCTTTCACGAGGGCCGAGTTGAGGATGTAGATCTTCGAGAGAGCGCCCAGGAACAGCGAGTTCGGTTCCGTCAGTTCGATCGTCAAGCTCTGCGGACCGGTGACCGTGGTACCCAGGTATCCCGTCATCTGACCGGCAATGCCCTGTCCCAGCGCCGCCGTCCGATCGAGCGTGTAACGGACGTCCTCGGCGGTGACAGGGGCACCGTCGTGGAAGGTCGCCGCGCGCAAGGTCATCTGGATCGATCGCGCATCCGGAGACGGGACGAACTCGGACGCAAGCTGACCGACGATCTCGTTGTCGGCGTCATAGGTGACCAAGGTGTCGTACAACGCCTGGTCGACGAAGTTCGTCTGAGCGTAGTCGGCGCGAATGGGGTCGAGCGTGGAGATCTGATTCTGGTAGGCCAGGACGACGGGGCGGTCGCCCGGTCCGCCATCTGCGTCGGTCCTGGCTGCGCTGGTGCACGCCACCAAGGAGGAGGTGACCGCCAGGCCGATCAGCGCGTACCCGAAACCCTTGCGAGCAAGCATTTTTCGTTCAGTGGACACGGGAATCCTTCCGCATGGAGAGGGTAGTTCCGAAGCTTTCGACGAAGTGAGCGGCGACCGAATTGCGCCACACTGCGCTGCCGGGCCGGATGTATATGGTCTACCAAGTGCGGAACCCGAGCGCCAAGCGTGGAGCGTTACATTCGGGTTAATCCCTCTGACCAGCACTGTCGTGAAACGCGTCCGGTGGTCGACTTCAACTTGGTATGCCATGATCGGTTCATGACGGTGAACCTGAACGGCGAGATCGGGGTCGCGACATCCACGATGTCGCCTCTGGGCACGGGCGTGACCGGCGGACTGTCGGACGTGCCACTCCCGAAGCAGATCTATTCCGTGATTCGTGAGCGCATCATCTCGGGCGCGTATCCACCCGGCAGTCGCCTGCGGGAGCGCGAACTGTCGCAGGAGTTCGACGTCTCGCGGGTCCCGCTCCGCGAGGCGTTGCCCCAGCTGGAGTGGGACGGTTTCATTCAGATCCTGCCGCGGCGGGGCGCGGTCGTGACTCAGCTGTCGTTACGCGACATCGAGGAACTGTTCGACGTGCGGTTGGCGTTGGAACCGTACGCGGCACGATGCGCAGCCGAGAACGTCGCTCGGGGTGCATCCATGGAGGCGCTGCTGTCGACGATGGCGCGCACCGAGGAATTGATCGGAAACGACGAACCCCTCCTGATCCCGGCAGTCAACGCGCGGTTCCACATGGACGTCGTCGAACTGTCCGGCAACAAGCTCCTCGTGTCGGTGATGAATTCGCTGATGGGCCGGGTCCACTGGTTGTTCCGGCTGACGTGGCACCACAATCCCGCGGTGTCGTGTGCGGCGCACCGGGAACTCGTCGAAGCGATCCGCAGCGGAAACGGGAGACTCGCGGAAGCCAGCGCGTTCGCTCACATCGAGCACGGGCGCAAGCCGACGTTGGAGCGCCTCGCGCCGTCCCTGCCCGCAACCCTGTAGGTTGCCGCACCACCTACCCGTCGCCCGATGTCACATCGGTTCGATCTGACGGAACCGCGGTGACATCGGGCGACGGGTCAAGCGAAGAAGAGCGCGGACTACCGAACCACGTCCCGGCGGACGATGGTCTCGTCGCGGCCGGGGCCGACGCCGATGCAGGAGATGTACGCACCCGACAGCTCCTCGAGGCGCAGGACGTAGTTCTGTGCGTTCTTCGGGAGTTCCTCGAACGTCCGGGCGTGCGAGATGTCTTCCCACCAGCCGGGCATTTCCTCGTAGATCGGCTTGGCGTGATGAACGTCGGTCTGCGACATGGGCATCTCGTCGTACCGCACGCCGTCGACGTCGTAACCGACACAGATCGGGATGGTGTCGAGGCTGCTGAGCACGTCGAGCTTGGTGAGGAAGTAGTCGGTGATGCCGTTGACACGCGTTGCGTAGCGGGCGATCACGGCATCGAACCATCCGGTGCGACGGGCACGGCCGGTGGTGACACCCACCTCGCCACCGGTCTTGGCGAGGTATTCGCCGTTCTGGTCGAAGAGTTCGGTCGGGAACGGGCCCGAGCCGACGCGGGTGGTGTACGCCTTGAGGATGCCCAGCACCGTCGTGATCTTGGTGGGTCCGATGCCCGAACCGACCGCTGCGCCACCGGACGTCGGGTTGGACGACGTCACGTACGGGTAGGTGCCGTGGTCGACGTCGAGGAGCGTGCCCTGCGAACCCTCCAGCAGCACCGTCTCACCGCGCTCGAGTGCCTCGTTGAGCTGCAGGCGCGTGTCCGCGATGCGGTGCTTGAAACCGTCGGCCTGCTCGAGCACCTCGTCGACGACCTGCTGCGGGTCGAGGGCCTTGCGGTTGTAGATCTTGACGAGCACCTGGTTCTTGAACTCGAGTGCCGCCTCGACCTTCTGGGTGAGGATCTTCTCGTCCAGCACATCCTGCACGCGGACGCCGACACGCGCGAGTTTGTCCTGGTAGCAGGGACCGATGCCGCGGCCGGTGGTGCCGATCTTCTTGGCCCCGAGGAAGCGTTCGGTGACCTTGTCGATGGCCACGTGGTACGGCATGATCAGGTGCGCATCGGCCGAGAGCAGCAGGCGGCTGGTGTCCACGCCCCGCTCGTCGAGTCCGGCGAGTTCGGTGAGCAGCACTCCCGGGTCCACCACGACACCGTTGCCGATGACGTTCGTGACGCCCGGAGTGAGGATTCCGGACGGGATCAGATGCAGAGCGAACTTGTCGCCGTTCGGAAGAACCACTGTGTGTCCGGCGTTGTTACCGCCCTGGTAGCGCACCACCCACTGCAGGCGTCCGCCCAGTAGATCGGTAGCTTTGCCCTTGCCCTCGTCGCCCCACTGGGCGCCGATCAGGACGATTGCCGGCATGACGTTGTCTCCTACGGTCGACGTACAGTCGTATCCGACTGCGTGGTCCTGCCGTTCGTAGGCAGTGGCCGGGGGAACAGTCTAGCCGAGGGCACGGAGAACAGACCCCACAGTACGGCTGGGGAGGCCATCTCGGGCGTGCCACTAGGATGATCCGAAAGGGAAGCTGCGGAAATCGCGGCGGGACATCCGGGCGAGGAGTGGCGTTGACCCCCGTAGTGCTCATTTGCGGCGACGTGCCTCTTCCCCTGCCTCTGGGCTCCATTTCGACCTCGAGCGCACCTGCCGTCCCGGACAAGGACGACTTCGACGAGGTCTTCTCCAAACTTCAGGTCGTCGTGGATCCGCGACTGATCGTGGTGGGCAGCGACGCCGCCTTCGCGGCCACCCTGACCCGGTTGATGCGCACCGATCGCCTGCACATCGAACTCGCGTACGTCGCGGAGCATCGTTCGGAGGCGACGGACGCCTACCACCTGTCCTCCGGCGCCCGCGGCGCCCGCACCGCGCTGAAGGGGACGGCCAAGCCGGTCCCCCTCATCCGCGACGACGCGGGGATCGCGCTCGTCGGGTGCGCCACTGTCACGGGTCCGGACGGGGGTCCGCTCGTCGGCGAGGCCTACGTCGACGACACCCGGCTGTTCTCGGGGACGACGACGAGCATGAACGTCACCCCGACCCCACGGATGCCCGGTCTGCGAGCGTCGGTCGAGCCTCGCAGGCGCTGGCTCCCCCGCCGCTGGGTCGAGGGTCGCGCCGTGCAGCTCGGGTCGCCCGCGGCGGCGCTGAACCGGGACGGCGTGCCGAACCCACGCGACGTCAAGCGTTCGACGTTCTACCGGCACGATCAAGAGTGGTTGCTGGTCCGATGAGCCTGCCCAGGGCGCGGACCACCGCGGTCCGGCCCAGTCCGGTGTTCCTCCTCGTCGTCGCCGTCGCGGTCGCCGGCGGTGTTCTCGCGTGGCGCGCCGAACTGGAGTCGGTGCTCGGCCACGTCGGGGTGTTCCTGCTGGTGGTCGCGGGATGGGTGGTGACGCTCTGCCTGCACGAGTTCGCGCACGCGTACACGGCGTGGCGGCACGGCGACACCGACGTCGAGGTACGCGGCTACCTCACGCTCAACCCGGTGAAATACAGCCACCCACTGCTGTCGATCGGTCTGCCGGTCCTGTTCATCGCGCTCGGCGGGATCGGGTTGCCCGGCGGCGCCGTGTACCTGCGGACCGGACTGTTCTCGCCGAAGGTGCAGGCGCGGGTGTCGCTCGCCGGACCCGCCGTGAACCTGGTGTCCGCGATCGTCCTGCTCGCCGTGATCCGCTGGTTCGGGCTGGGCGGCGACCACCAGGTGTTCTGGACGGGACTGAGCTTTCTCGCGTTCCTGCAGGTGATGGCCACCGTGCTCAATCTCCTGCCGGTGCCCGGACTCGACGGGTACGCCGCGCTCGAACCGTTCCTGCCGCCGCGCACTCGGAGGTCCGTCGACCAGTTCAAGCCGTACGGACTGCTGATCCTCGTGGCGCTGCTGTTCGTGCCGTCGATCAACGTGGTGTTCTTCGACGTCATCTACCGGCTGTTCGAACTGTCCGGGGTGCCGGAGATCTACGCGCAGTACGGCAACTACCTGATGCGCTTCTGGCTCTGACCCGTGAGTACTTGTCAACCGCGGGCGGTTAACAAGTACTCACGGGCGGGACGCATCCTCTTCGGTGAAGTTGGGGGTCAGCCGCAGTTCCGCCAACGGCACCTCGCGGTCGGGGCTGCGGACCTCGACGCGCACAGCTTCGCCGGTCGCGTCGTCCCGCATCCCGATCGGCGCACCGCGCTTGCCCTGGAGGTACTTGTCGCCCCACTGCATCAGCGCGAGCACGGCAGGTAGAAGGTCACGCCCCTTCTCGGTGAGCACGTATTCGTAGCGGGTGCGCTGCCCGGGCTCCTTGTAGGGTTGCCGCTCGAACAAGCCCTCGGCCGTCAGTTCACGCAGCCGGGACGCCGCCACGGCCTCGGTGATGCCGACCCGTTTCGCGAAGTCGTCGAATCGCGTGGTGCCGTAGTAGGCCTCGCGCAGGATCAGGACGGCCGAACGCGTGCCGATCACGTCCATCGCCTTGCCGATGGAGCAGTGCGTCGCCCGCCAGGTGTCGCGATCTGCGAGAAAACCGTCCAACCGTGCCGCGTCCATGCACCTCAGCATAGCTGACTTGCAAATTCCATAGTCAGCAGCTACAACTTCCAGGACAGGTGCGACAGCCCGCTGGCGTCGAGTTCGAGCCCACGAGGAGTCGACACCAGCCGCAGCAGCACCTCCTGACATCCCGGGCACCGCACGACGACACCGGGCGCGCGCGTATAGACGTGCACGGCCGCCATCGGTCCGTCGAGACCGCAGAACCGGCACTGTCCGGTCGCCGCGGTGAGGTCGTGAACGAAGATCTCCGCGAACGGCCCGCCGAGAACGTTCCCATCCTCGAAGTCGTTGCCCTGCAACGTACTCATCGACAATTCCTTCCTCCGGTCACGGCCCCGAGGGACCGAACCGCTCCGTCTTGATGTCGTCCGGCGAGTGCCCGAGCGAGAGCAGCAGGCGAGCCGCCTCCTCGACGAATCCAGTGGGCCCGCACACGAAGCAGCGCGGCGCGAAGTCCGCCGGCCATCCCCACGCCGCGAGATCGGCGGCAGTGATCCGACCCGCCGGGCGCCGCGGCGAGTCCTCGCGAGTGTGGAGAACGAACGTCTCGACTCCCCCGTCGCCGCTCCCGGGCCTGTCCAGCTCGTCCGCGAACAACTGGTCGGCCCGCGTCCGGAGGGAGTACACGAGCCGGAACGGCGTGCGGTCGTGGCGGAACCGGCGCTCGCGAACCATCGACATCAACGGCACGATCCCCGACCCACCCGCGACGAGAAGCACCGGCGCGCCGCCACCCTCGCGCGGCGACCACACGAACCAGCGACCGATCGGTCCGCGCACCTCGATCAGATTGCCCGCGGCGAACACGTCGGTCAGATACGGAGACACCTCGCCGTCCGCCACCCGCTGGACGACCAACTGCAGTCGCCACCCGTCCGGTGAACGCTCGGCCGGCGACGCCAGCGAGTAACTCCGTTCGGTGGCGTATCCGTCGGGACCGGTCAGGCGGAGATCGACGTGCTGCCCGGCGCGATGCCCAGGCCACCCCGGGACCTCGAGGACCAGAGCCCGCGCACTCGCCGTCTCGGGCCACGACTCGACGAGTTCCGCCACTCGCCAGCTGAGCACCGTGCGGCCCAGAAGTTCACTGGTCACCCTGGTACCTCTGCTCCCGCCACGGGTCGCCGCGATCGTGGTACCCGAGTTGTTCCCAGAAACCCGGGACGTCCTGGGTGACGAGCTGGATCGACCGAACCCACTTCGCGGACTTCCACAGGTAGAGATGAGGCACGAGCAGACGGGCCGGACCCCCGTGCACCGGCGCGAGTGGCGCGCCCTCGTAGGTGTGCACGATCCACGCCTTGCCGCCGAGGATGTCGGAGACGGGAAGGTTGGTGGTGTAGCCGCCGTCGCATCCGACGAGGACGAATCCCGCGGACGTCTCGACGTCCGCGAACAGGGTGTCGAGGGAGACGCCCTTCCACGAGGTTCCGAACTTCGACCATCGCGTGACGCAGTGGAGGTCGACCGTCGGCCGCTCCTGCGGGAGCTTCATGAATTCGGCCCACGACCACTCGTGGCGCCGGCCGGTCTCGTCCGTCACGGTCAGCGTCCACGTCTCGGTCGGGACGCGGGGCGTCGGTCCTGCCGAGAGGACCGGGAAATCGCCGACCTCGTACTGCCCGGGCGGAAGAGAGTGCTCGCTGCGAGGTCTGCCGTGGAAGCCGGGGGTCAGAACAGCCATGCCTCACGTTAGGACCGCCGCGGGGGTCTTCGCAGCGCAAACCGGCGATCCGAGTCGCCCATCACACCTGACTTGCGTTAGTCATAGTCAGGTGTAGATTGCTGACCATGGCCCTCAATAGTCAGGTGCGTGAGGAAGTGCGGGTCGGCCCGCTCCTCACCGTCCTCTCCGGCGCGCCGTTCGTCGCCAGCCTCGATCTGTTCGTCGTCAACGTTGCGTTCGGCGACATCGCGGCGAGCTATCCCGGGTACAGCCTCGGCGACCTCAGCTGGGTGCTGGGCGGCTACGCGATCGTGTTCGCCGCACTCCTGGTTCCGCTCGGACGCTGGGCCGACCGCGTCGGCCGCCGGCGCGGATTCCTTCTCGGGCTGGCGCTGTTCACCGCGGCCAGCGCGGCATGCGCGCTGAGCCCCTCGCTGTGGCTGCTCGTCGCCTTCCGACTCCTTCAGGCCGTCGGTGCGGCCGCCCTGACCCCAGCCAGCCTGGGACTGCTCATCAGCACCGTCCCCGAAGCCAGACGTGCGGGCGCGGTCCGGATCTGGGCCGCGTCGGGTGCCGCGGCCGCGGCCTTCGGACCCGTGGTGGGTGGCCTGCTCGTCGAGGCGTCGTGGCGCTGGGCCTTCCTGATCAACGTCCCCATCGGAATCGCGTTCCTGATCGCCACCGTCCGGTTGGTCCCCAACTTCCGCCCGACCGCCCGCGACGCGGACCTCGACCTGTTCGGGGCTGCACTACTGACCGTCGGTATCGGCGCCCTCGCACTCGGACTGGTCCAGGGACCCGACTGGGGATGGGGCGACCCCCGAATCGCGCTCGCCTTCACCGTCGCTGCCGTGTCCGTCGCACTGTTCTGGTGGAGCAACAGCCGACAGCGTGAGCCGCTCATCGAACCCGCCATGCTGAAGGTGCGCACGTTCGCCTGGTCGAACGTGACCGCGCTCGCGTTCAGTGCCGCCTTCGCGGCCGGTCTGCTCGCGAACATCCTGTGGCTGCAGCAGGTGTGGGGCTACTCCGCGCTTCTGACGGGTCTCGCGATCGCGCCGGGCCCGTTGATGGTGCCGGTGTTCGCCGTGGTCGGCCAGTTCCTGTCCCGCACGTTCTCGGCCGCAGCGCTCACCGCGGCGGGTAGCGCCCTGTGGGCGGCCGGCGCCGTGCTCGTCCTCTCGTCCGTCGGGAGGGAACCGCAGTATGCGTCGGAACTGCTGCCCGGCTGGATGATCGCGGGTGTCGGGGTCGGACTGGCGTTGCCGACGATCCTGTCGTCCGCCACCGCCGGACTACCGCAGACGCGCTCGGCCACCGGTAGCGCCGTCGTCACCATGAGCCGTCAGGTCGGAACCGTGCTGGGCGTGAGCATGCTGGTCGCAATCCTCGGCACGACCACCGGTTACGCAGACACCCACGCCGCCTTCCAACTCGCCTGGTCGGCGGTGGCGGTGGTGGCCGTCGTCGCCACACTCACCGCCACACGGATGAATCCACCCCGTGAGTACTTGTCAACCGCCCGCGGTTGACAAGTACTCACAGCACCGAAAGGGAACCATCATGAGAGACGCCGTCATCGTCGAGGCCGTCCGCACGCCGATCGGCAAGGGCAAGCCCTCGGGCGCCCTGCACGGAGTGCACCCCGTCGACCTTCTCGCCCACAGCCTGTCGACCCTCGTCGAGCGCACGGGAATCGATCCCGCGCTGATCGACGACGTCATCGGCGGCACCGTCACCCAGGTCGGGGACCAGAGCCAGAACATCACCCGCAGTGCGCTTCTGGCCGCCGGATTCCCCGAATCCGTGCCCGGCACGACCGTCGACCGGCAGTGCGGCAGCAGCCAGCAGGCCGTTCACTTCGCCGCGCAGGGCGTGATGTCGGGTGCCTACGACATCGTCGTCGCCGCCGGTGTCGAATCGATGGGCCGAGTTCCGATGGGATCCAGCAGCATCGGACGCGAATCGATGGGCGTGGGCTTCGAGCGCCGCTACCCCGACGGCCTCGTCCCACAGGGAATCAGCGCCGAACTCATCGCCGCCCGGTGGGGACTGTCCCGCACCCAGCTCGACGAGTTCGCCCTGCGCAGCCACCAGAAGGCCGCGGCGGCAACGAGTGCCGGGAACTTCGCGAAGGAACTCGCCGTCCTGCCGGAACTGAGCGTCGACGAGGCCATCCGGCCGGACACGACGCTCGACGCACTCGCCGGCCTGCGACCGGCCTTCCGCAGCGACTTCTACGAGGAGCGGTTCCCGCAGATCGACTGGTCGATCACCGCGGGCAACAGCAGTCCCCTGTCCGACGGAAGTGCGGCGCTGATGATCACCACGAGTGAGATCGCGGGACGCCTGGGACTGCGGCCGCTGGCCCGGCTCCACAGCTTCGCCGTCGTCGGCGACGACCCGCTGATGATGCTCACCGCCGTCATTCCCGCGACACGCAAGGTGCTGCAGCGCAGCGGACTCGACATCTCCGACATCGACCTGTTCGAGGTCAACGAGGCGTTCGCGTCGGTGGTCCTGGCCTGGGCGGCAGACACCGGAGCCGACCTGGACCGCGTCAACGTGCACGGCGGCGCGATCGCGCTCGGACATCCACTGGGGGCCAGTGGCGCCCGCATCATGACCACGCTGGTCAACGCGATGGAGCAGCGCGGGGCCCGGTTCGGGCTGCAGACCATGTGCGAGGCCGGCGGACTCGCCAATGCCACGGTGCTCGAACGACTCGTGTGACGCGGCAGTAGTCCACCTCAGCCGTTTCGGCGGGCGATCGCGTCCCCCACCGCACGCAGCGACTCTCGCAGCGAGTGCGGCTGGAGCACTTCGACTCCCCCGCCGAGAACGGTCATCTGCTCGAGCGCCACGTCCTCGGCCTCGAGCACCAGGTCGACGGTCACCCAGCCGTCGTCGTCCGGCGTTCCGGCTTCGACCCGTGCGGCCTCCACACCGACCACCCGGGGCAGCCGGCGCCACGACGCGGGCGACAGGCGCACCCGGCACCGGAAACGCAGGAGCGCACGATCGAATTCGGCCACCGACGCCGACCACCACGCACCCAGATCGAAGTTGTCGGGCCGCACCGCCGCTTGTTTCAGCACGGTCGCGTCACTGATCCGCGACACGCGATACGACAGCGTCCGTCCGCGGTGCTGCGCAACGAGATACCAGACACCGGCCTTCGCCACCAGCCCCAGGGGGTCGAGAGTTCTTGCCGCCGAACGGCTCCCCTTGCGGTAGCGGATGCCGAGGCGCCGACCCTCGAGCACCGCGGACGCCACCACCGGGAGCTCACCGTTGTCGCGTGGTCCGTCGAACCAGCCGGGGGCGTCGACGTAGAGGCGATCCCGCCACAGCTGAGCCCCGGCGCGCAGCGGGACCGGCAACGCCCCCAACAGCTTCGACTGCGCCGCAGCGGTGACGTCGCGAAGACCGAGATCGTCGGCGATCGACGGGACACCGAGCAACATCAACGCGGACGTCTCCTCGCCCGTCATGCCGCCGAGTTTCGACTGCCAGCCGTCGAGCAACCGGATTCCGCCGCCGGGCCCGCTCTCCGTCCACAACGGCACACCGGCCGCCGACAACGCCGTGACGTCGCGATACACGGTGCGGACCGAGACCCCGAGTTCGTCCGCGAGTTGCTGCGCGGTGGCCCCGCGACTGCCCTCCAGACGGAGCATCACCTCGACCAGCCGACTCGAACGCATGCTCCGATTCTAGTGAAAATCCCTGACAGTAGATGTCAGGGATAGGAGAACACACTGGTCGGCATGACCAACTGGACGCAGTTCGAGACCGAAGCACCCGACCTCGCCAAGGCTGTCGCCGCACGCTTCGAGGCGCACAAGCACCACGTACTGGCGACGCTCCGCAAGGACGGTTCCCCGAGGGTGAGCGGCACCGAGGTCGAGTTCTACGAAGGCGCGTTACTGCTCGGCTCGATGGTTGGTGCACGCAAAGTACAGGACCTGCAACGCGATCCGCGATTCTCTCTCCACAGCAACCCCGGTCACCACACGATGGACGGCGGCGACGCCAAGATCAGCGGCCGCGCACAGGAGATCCTCGGGGAACGCAAACTGCAGATCCTCGCGCACTACCCCGACGAGATCCCCGAGGCGGACGTCTTCGAACTCGGCCTCGACGAGGTGGTGCTCACCACCGTCGACGGCGACCACCTGTACGTCGATCTGTGGCGACCGGGTGCGGAGGTCACCCGGTTCACCAAGTGACGGTCACTGCGTGACGGCGAATCCGAAGCCGAGGGGGCAGGTCGCAACGCCGTTCTTGGCAGGACCGTCCGGATCGTAGGTTCCGCCGGGAATCAGGTGGGCGGTGAAGCCCGGCAGATCCTTCTCCGGCCCTTCGGCGGTGCCCTTCTCGTTCACGAGGGGCCCGGACGTGCCGACTGTCGGCGCTTGACCAATGTTGAGGTAGGTCACCTGAGCGTCGGTGGTCGCGCCCTCGGGAGCATCGAAATCCCACTCGACCAGGTCGCCTTCCTCCTTCTCTACGATGATGCTCGGATCGCCGCTGCAGTTCGCCAGCGGGTCGGGCATGAACGGCGCGGCGGAGGCGGTGGCCGGTGCTGCGAAGAGGGCGGCCGCACCGAGTGCGGCAACGGCGACGGGTCGTGCGAACGCTGCGAGAGTGGACATGGTGTTCCCTTTCGTGAGTCGTCCCGCAACGATTTCCCGCCGCGATACCGGACGAAACAGACAGGGCGCCTACCAGGTGACGTTCTCGGCGCAGTGGCGTCCGTTGGCGGTGGATTCCACCTGCACTGTCGCGTGCGAGAGCAGATGGCTCTCGAGGACGGTCCGCGCCGATTCGAGGACGACGGACGAGTCGGCGTCCGTGGTGAGGTGGACGGTGGCCACGTCCATTCCCGTCGTCAGCGTCCATATGTGGAGGTCGTGCACGCCGGTGACCCCGGGCAGCGCTTCGAGGTCGGCCTGGACCGATTCGACATCGACGTCCTCGGGGGACGCCTGCGTGAGGATGCGCAGCGACGCGGCGGCGAGTTTCATCGCCCGCGGCACCACCCACAGCGAGATGAGGACACCGACGATGATGTCGGCGTAGGTCCAGTCGAACGCCAGCACGACGCCGCCGGCGATGAGCACGCCGACGCTGCCGACGGCGTCCGCGAGCACTTCGAGGTAGGCGCCGCGGACGGCCAGGCTGTCCTTGGAATCGGCGCGCAGCATCAGCATCACCACGAGGTTCGCGGCGAGTCCGACGGATGCGGTGAGGATCAGCGCCATGCCGGGAAGGTCGGGGGCGTCGCCGATGCGGGAGATCGCCTCGTAGAACACCCAGACCGCGACGGCGAGCAGCATCGCGGCGTTGGCCATGGCCGTGAGCACTTCGGCGCGATGCCAGCCGAAGGTCCGGGCCGCGGTGGCACTGCCCTTGCGTGCCAGGAGAAGTGCGACGAGACCCATTGACATTCCGACGACGTCGGTCAGCATGTGCCCGGCGTCGGCGAGCAGCGACAGCGAGTTGACGGTGAGACCGACGACGACCTCGAGAACCAGGAACGCGAGGAGGATGACAAGAGCGATCACCATGCGGCGGATCCGACCCCGCGACGGGCCTACCTCACCGCTGCCTTGCGTATGGCCGTGCGAATGGCCGTGACCGACTCCCATGGGTGAGCCTCCTCCCGAGTTGTGCCGATCATATGCGTACATACGCATATGTTCAACAGCGTGCTCGGGCGGTCAGAGCTCGGGACGATAGGCCGGCTTCTCCACGGTGGGCGGCAGGGTGGCGATAGCCGAGATGCGTTTCAGCCCTGCAACCTGCAGAAGGTCGACGGTCAGCGACCGGATCTGCGCGAAGACGACCGTGGCCGACAAGCCCGCGTTCTCCACCAGTTCCGGTTTCAGTCCAGACGCCACCGAACGCAGCACTCGCGCCGCCTCGGCCTGATCGGGTTGCTGACCGGGGTCGGCGAGCGCCATCTGCCGGAGGGTTTCCAAGGCGTGGGCGAGTTTCTCCACCTGGTCGACGAGCCGTGGGTTGAGAATCTCGTCGTCACGCACCAGCGTGAGCGAACGCCGCGCGAGAACCCGGATGTTGCGCAACGCATTGTCGAGTGGGTCCGCGGCCGCGGTGAGTCGTTCGAGCCGGCCGCGGGTGTTCCAGTACAGCGGCGAGATTCGGCTGATCTCACGGCCGCCGGCGAGGTGGGTCCGCAGCGTGTCGATGGACGCCTGCGTTGCCCTCGCCTTTTGGAGGGCCTTCTCGATGGGCTTGTCGTCGTTGGCCACCAGACCATCTGCCACCAGCTGCATCACCTCGGACGCCGTCCCGAGAACGTTCGCGGCGTATTTCCGCGCCCGCCCCACGGGATGCGTGGGGATCAGCGCGACGACGGCGATCCCCACCAGACCACCGGTCAAGGCGTCCACCATGCGGTCGATACCGGCGGTGCCGCCGGGTGGCAGCAACGTCGCCACAAGCACCGCAGAGTTACCCGCCTGCATCGAGAAGATCGGTCCGCTGTTCAGCAATACGGCCGCGGACATCGCCAGCATCACGACGAGAGTGATCTGCCAGGTACCGCTCCCGATGACGGAGACGATGAGGTCGCCGACCCCGATCCCGATCGTGACACCGGCCACCAACTCGACGGAACGGCGCAGGCGGGCGCCGAGAGACAGCCCCAGCGACACCACCGCCGCGATCGGCGCGAAGAACGGCGTCGGGTGACCGATCACCACCGTCGCCACCCACCAGGCGGCGCCGGCAGCGATCGCGCACTGCAGGATCGGCAGTGCCGACACCCGCAGTCGCTGGGCCGAAGTCCTCAGCCCGTCCCGGCCACGGACTTTCGCCGAGCTGAGGGCGCTAACCGACGCCAAGCGCTTCGGCGGCTCGGGGATCGCAGTCCTCGAGCAGATCGAGGCACCGCGCGTACTCGTCCGTTTCGCCGATCGCCTTCGCCGCCTTCGCCAGCACGGCGACGCACCGGAGGAAACCACGGTTGGGTTCGTGGCTGTACGGAACCGGGCCGAAACCCTTCCACCCGTTTCGACGCAACTGGTCCAGTCCACGGTGGTACCCGGTGCGCGCGTAGGCGTACGCCGCGATGGTCTCGTCGGCCTGGAGGGCCGCCTCGGCCAGGTAGGCCCATGCGATGGATGCGGTGGGATGGGCGGCTGCGACGGAAGCCGGATCCTCGTGGTTCAACAGGGCCGACTCGGCCTCGTCGTCCCCGGGGAGCAGCGTGGGCTGTGGTCCGAGAAGGTCACCGAAAGACGTCATGCGCCTATTGTGCCCCCGCCGCGGCGCCGTCACTGCGTCGGCCCGCGTCCGCGACGCGCCCTGTCGCGGTCTCCGATGACGCAGGATGTCGTTAGGCTGCCCCCAACGTTCATTTCTCTGCAGACCGAGGGGCAGCGAGTGCAGGACCCGAAGAAAGACGAATCGACTCAGAAGCCGGCCGCGGACACACCGTCCGGCCCGGCCGCGGCCGGCACCACCGCCGGCAAGGGTGCCGGCGGCGCCGACGCGACCGCGAAGCCTGCGAAGACCGCGCAGCCCGCGGCGGACGCAGAGCCCGCCGCACCGAAGTCGCCCGAGCCGAAGCCCCCGCAGAAGAAGGCGCCCGAGAAGGTAGCAGAGAAGAAGGCCGACGAACCGCAGCCCGAATTGCCCAAGCCTCCCGCCCCGCGCCCACGAGCCGAGACACCTCAGGCCGGCCCGGACTCTGCCGCGAAACCCGTGGACAAGGCATCCGAGGCGGCCACCACCGCGATCCCGACGCAGAAGAGCGTGCCGGCAGCGGGCGACGCCGCGACCGTGAAGATGCACCGCGCAGCGACCACACAGACCCCGCAGGGGCAGGGGCAGGCGACACCGCCGTCCGACGACGAGACGGTCGCGATCCGCGTGACGAAGCCCGCCGTCCCGGCGACGCCGCCGCCGCCCCGACCTGCCGCCGCCCAGCCGAACCAGCCTCAGAACGCGCGGCCCCTGCCCCCGCCGCCCGCTCCCCCTCGGCCGGCGCCCGCCCCGCCGAAGGCCGCACCGCAGCGGGTGCTGCCGCCCCAGCAGAGCGCGCCGCAGCGCGTCGCCGCGGCGCAGCAGCCTGCGAAGAAGCACGGCAAGGCGTGGCTGTTCGCCGCGATCGCCGCCGGCGTCATCGTCGTCGCCGCCATCGCGGTCGCCGGCGTGATCGTCTACAACAACAACCAGGCCGAGAACTCCCCCGAGGCCCAGGTGCAGGGAACGATCGACACGTTCGTCGCGGCCCTCACCCAGGGCGATCTGGCGACGCTGCGCACCAGCACCTGCGGCAGCCTCGCCGAGTACTACCAGGGCATCTCGGATCAGGATTTCGCCGAGGTCCACCAGGTCGCCGTGAACCAGCAGAACATTCCGGTGGTCGGCGGCGTCGACGCCGTGCAGATCACCGGCGACAGCGCCATCGCCCAGGTGAAGGCCCACACGGCCGCCAACCCCGGCGAGCAGTCGTGGCGCACGTTCAACCTCGAGAAGGTCGACGGCACCTGGAAGATCTGCGACCCCCGATGAACGACTGTGCGCCTTTCCGGTAGCGGTGGCTACCGGAAAGGCGCACGGGCGCGAAGCGCCTATCCGGAGACGGAACGTCCCGCGGACTTGAGGTCGTTGCAGGCCTCGACGACACGAGCAGTCATGCCGGCCTCGGCCTTCTTCAGGTAGCTGCGCGGGTCGTAGACCTTCTTGTTGCCGACCTCGCCGTCGACCTTCAGCACGCCGTCGTAGTTGGTGAACATGTGACCCACGATCGGACGGGTGAACGCGTACTGGGTGTCGGTGTCGACGTTCATCTTGACGACGCCGTAGTTCAGCGCGGCCTCGATCTCCGACTTCAGCGAACCCGATCCACCGTGGAAGACGAAGTCGAACGGCTGCGAGCTCTCGGACAGCCCCAGCTTGGCGGCGGCGACCTTCTGGCCGGTCTCGAGCACCTCGGGACGCAGCTTGACGTTGCCCGGCTTGTAGACGCCGTGCACGTTGCCGAACGTCGCGGCCAGCAGGTACTTGCCGTTCTCGCCGGTGCCGAGGGCGTCGACGGTCTTCTCGAAGTCCTCGGGCGAGGTGTACAGCTTGTCGTTGATCTCGGCTTCCACACCGTCCTCTTCGCCACCGACGACGCCGATCTCGACCTCGAGGATGATGTTGGCGGCCTTCGCCTTCGCGAGGAGTTCCTTGGCGATCTCCAGGTTCTCGTCGATCGGGACAGCCGAACCGTCCCACATGTGGGACTGGAACAGCGGGTTGCGGCCGGCCTCGACGCGCTGCCGCGAGATCTCCAGCAGCGGGCGGACGAACGTGTCGAGCTTGTCCTTGGGGCAGTGGTCGGTGTGCAGGGCGATCGTGACGTCGTACTTGGCAGCGATCACGTGCGCGAACTCGGCGAGTGCGACCGCGCCGGTCACCATGTCCTTGACGCCCAGGCCCGAACCGAACTCGGCGCCACCGGTCGAGAACTGGATGATGCCGTCACTGCCGGCGTCCGCGAAGCCCTTGATGGCGGCGTTGATGGTTTCGGAAGAAGTGCAGTTGATGGCGGGGAAGGCAAAGGAGTGCTCCTTGGCCCGACCAAGCATCTCGGCGTAGACCTCGGGAGTCGCGATTGGCACGGCGGCAGTCCTCCATTAAGAGTCGATTTCGGCGCGCGCGATCAGCGCAGCGCGCGATGTGGTCCTAGCAGTATGGCAATACCGGTAGCGTACGTCTCCCGGTGGCTGTCGCGGCACCCCGTTTCGACAGGTCCACGACCCGGCCGAAACTCCATGACCTGCAGTATTCCGTCAGTCGGGGAATACGCCGGTACGCTGAGGGCCGTGATTGTGCAGGCAGCATCGGATTCCGTGACCAACCTCGCGTTGTTGCCGGGATTCCTCGACCCGGTGAACCTCCTCAACTCCTTCGGCACGTGGGTGCTCGTCGGACTTCTCCTGGTCGTCTTCATCGAGTCGGGATTGCTGTTCCCCCTGCTCCCCGGCGACTCGCTTCTCTTCACCGCGGGACTCATCGCGGCGTCGAAGTCGACGGAGATCGAACCGTTCGCCCCCATCTGGGCGCTACTGGTTCTGATCCCCATCGCCGCGATCCTCGGCGACCAGGTGGGCTTCTTCATCGGCAGCAAGGGCGGTACCGCCCTGTTCAAGCATGACGACGCGCGGTTCTTCAAGAAGAAGTACATCGACGAGTCGCACGCCTTCTTCGAGAAGCACGGCCCGATCACCATCATCCTGGCCCGCTTCGTTCCGATCGTGCGCACGTTCGCGCCGGTCGTCGCGGGTGCGTCACGGATGAAGTACTCGCTGTTCCTGACGTACAACATCGTGGGCGGCATCCTGTGGGGCGCCGGCGTCACGCTGCTCGGGTACCTGCTCGGTCAGATCGAGTTCATCCGCGACAACGTCGACATCATCTTCCTGCTGATCGTCTTCGTGTCCGTCCTGCCGATCGTTCTCGAGGTGGGCAAGCGCGTCGTGAAGTCGCGGCAGAGCGCGGGCGCCACGACCGAGGACGCGCAGCCGGTCACCACACCCACCGATCCGACCTCCTGAAACCGATCGAGTAGCGCACTGACGATGGTCACCACGGCAGCAGGCACCTTCGGGCCTCTCGTCTCGGCGGGCCCGGCTCTGGTCTGGATCGTCGTCCTCGCGTTCGTGTTCATCGAGTGCGCGGTGATCCTGGGCCTGTTCCTGCCCGGCGACTCGATGCTGATCACCGCCGGAATCGTGCTGGCCAACCATGCGTCGGGCGCCGGCCACGTGTGGGCGTTGTCGGTCGGCGCGATGATCGCCGCCATCTGCGGAAACCAGGTGGGGTACGTCATCGGTCACCGCACCGGCAACCGCATCCTCGCCCGCAAGGGCGGGAAGTATCTCAACTACACCAACCTGCACAAGGTCAACGTCCTGCTGGAGAAGCACGGCTTCTGGGCGGTCCTCATCGCCCGCTGGATTCCGTGGGTCCGCACCCTTTGCCCGCTGGTCGCCGGTGCGGCCAAGATGAACCACACCAAGTACACGATCGCGAGCACCATCGGCGCCATCTTCTGGGCACCCGTCCTGCTGCTCATCGGCTTCTACTTCGGCTCTTTCCTGGACCGGGTGTCGTGGCTGATGCCGGCCGTGCTCGCCGGGATGGTCGCGCTGCTGGTGATCGGCACCGTGCTCGGGGTGTGGCACTACCGGCAGGAGATGGCGCGGCCGCCCGAAGAAGTGGCCGTCGAAGAAGTTCTGGACTAGTGCCGATGCACCGCGTCCCACGCGGGCAGCGGGTCGTCGAACCGAACCCAGGCCGTCGGCCCTGACGCCAGCTCGTCGTCGGTGAGCAGCGCCGGCTCCAGGATCCGCCGCGGACCGCCGGGGTCGAGGCGGATCCCGATGAACACGATCTCCTGCCCCGGTGTCTCGTGCGCGGACGCCCACAGCTGGGCCGGCTCGATCACGAGGTTCGGACCGGCCCGCGACCAGACGGCGGCGAGGTCCGGGCGGCTCGCGGCCCAGCCGGGCAGCTCGGCCGCGACCTCCGAGTTGTACAGGCCGGTCCCGAGAACCTCACCGGGATCCACGACGCCGCGCGTGGTGCGCAGCAGTGTCGCGGTGGGGTTGAGCCTGCGCACGGTGGCCTCGCTCACCGAGGAAGGTCGACGCATCCACCACCGTCACCATCGTGTCGAGGGCGGCCACCGAACCGAGACTGAACCTGTCCTCGAACTCCCAGTCGAACGTGGCGGCGACGGGCATCGGTTCGGAGATGCCGGTCGATTCGATGACGAGATGGTCGAACCGGCCCTCCTTCGCCAGCCGCGCGACGGCCTCGACGAGGTCTTCCCGCAGGGTGCAGCAGATGCAGCCGTTGGTGAGCTCTACGAGTTTCTCCTGCGTCCGGTCCATCCGCAAGCCGCGGGCTCCCGATGTCACATCCGTCCACTCGAACGGAACGGATGCGACACCGGGCGCGAGCGGACGCCGGCGGCCGCGCCTACAGCGCGACGGCGCCGGACGCGTCCGCGTACTGGCTCGCGGGGCGGGGCAGACCGAAGTGGTCGCGCAGTGTGGCGCCCGAGTACTCGGTGCGGAAGAGCCCGCGCTCCTGCAGGATCGGGACCACCTTCTCCGCGAACACCTCGAGACCGCCCGGGTAGTACGGCGGCATGACGTTGAAACCGTCCGCCGCGCCCTGCGTGAACCATTCCTCGATGGTGTCGGCCACCTGCACCGGCGTCCCGACGACGACCCGGTGCCCGCGCGCACCGGCGAGACGGTGCAGCAATCCGCGCAGGGTCGGGTTCTCCCGCTCGACGATCCCGGCGATCACCTGCAGGCGACTCTGCTGGTTGTCCGTGACGTCGCCGGCGTCCCCGAACAGTCCGGCGGGCACGGGGGCGTCGAGTTCGAGGTGGCGCACGCTCGAACCCGTGAGGCTCTCGAGCTGGGCGAGCCCGTACTCGGGCGACGTGAGTTCGTTGAACTCCCGCTCCAGGTCGCGGGCCTCGGCCTCGGTGTCGCCGAGGAACGGGCTGATGCCGGGCAGGATCTTCACGTGATCGGGGTTGCGACCGTACTGCGTCGCGCGCTGCTTGACGTCCGCGTAGAACGCCTGCCCGTCGGACAGCCGCTGGTGCGCGGTGAAGATGGCCTCGGCGTACTGGCCCGCGAATGCGCGGCCCTCGTTGGACGCACCCGCCTGCACCAGCACCGGGTGCCCCTGCGGGGAGCGTGGCGCGTTGAACGGTCCCCGCACCCGCAGGTGGCGCCCCACGTAGTTGATCTCGTGGATCTTCGCCGGGTCCGCGTAGATGCCTGCGGCCTTGTCGATCAGGATGGCGTCGTCTTCCCAGCTGTCCCACAGCTTGACCGTCGCGTCGACGAACTCCCGCGCCCGCGCATAGCGGTCGGCGTGATCGGGGTGGCCGGCGAGCCCGAAGTTGGCGGCCGCCAGGTCGGTTCCGGTGGTCACGATGTTCCAGCCGGCCCGGCCGCGGGAGATGTGGTCGAGGGACGCGAACAGTCGCGCCAGATTGTAGGGCTCGAAGTACGTCGTGGACGCGGTCGCGATCAGGCCGATCCGTTCGGTGGCGGTCGCGATGGCGGTCAGCAGCGTGATGGGTTCGAGCGCTGCGGCGGCGCCGTGCTCGACGTCGCTGCGCAGGGCCGGGCCGTCGGCGAAGAAGATCGCGTCCAGCTTCGCCGCCTCCGCGGTCCGCGCGATGTCCTGGAAGTAGGAGACGTCGTACAGCCGCTCGGGCGTCGTGAGCGGGTGGCGCCACGCCGACTCGTGGTGCCCGGCCGGGTAGATGAACGCGTTGAGACTCAGCTGCCGCTGTTGATCTGACATAACGAACTGTTTAGCAGCGCCGAATCGGGGGCGACACGGTTAATTTTCGCGTGATTCGAACCGTCGCTCTAGCGGCGGGGATACCCTGCCGCGGAAACCATGTGCGCGGCCTCCATCAGCATCCAGCCGCCGAGCTGGACGGACATGTCGCGTTCCGGGACCCCGGACGACCGCACGGTGCCCCCGGTGAACGTGGCGATTCCCCCGCCCAGCCCCGGCAGCTGCGCCTGCTTGGTCCAATCGTGGCCGAACAGCGGCTGCCCCTCGATCTGCAGCCGGTTCTCCCAGGCCGATTCCGCGGAGCTCAGCACGAGCTGGGCGGCGATCTCCCGTGCCCTGATGTCGGCGGGCGACTCCCACGGCAGCATCACCGCGGTCAGCGCCAGATACCGCGCGAGGATCCCGTTGAACAGGCCACCGTCTCCCCCACCGCCGCCGTTTATGACGCCGCGGGGTGCGAGGTGCTCGTCGATGGCGTCGACCAGCCGGTGAGTCCTGTTGCGGTGCCGCGGCGAACCGAGGCGCACGGCGAGTTCGGTTTCGAGGCCGAGAACGACGCCCTGACAATACGAGTAGACGTTCCTTTCGATTTCACCACCCGGGTGGATGCCGTCGACGATCAGGTTGGTGTGCACGTCCCGCAGCGTGTCGTCGATCCAGTCGGCCGTGGCCTGGGCGCGCCACAGCTTTCCGGTGCGGGCCAGCATGATCCCGGCGGGCCCGTTGGCCGGTGCGTTGTAGAAGTCAGAGCCCTTCCGCCACGGGATGCCGCCCCCGGCCTCGGGCGCCCAGGCGTCGAACAACTGGGATTCGAGCGCCTGCACCGCACTTCTGTTGTCTATGAAGTGCATTCGCTGGGCACGCTCGAGGGCGATACCCAGCCAGGCCATGTCGTCGTAATAGTTGTTGGTCCAGCCCGACAGGTTCCGCAAACGATGGCTACGCGCCAATTTCACGATGCGCCGACGACGGCGCGGCGTGGGGTCCCGTTCGAGCGCGTCCACGGCGCAGTCGAGCAGGTGGGCCTGCCACCAGTAGTGCCAGCTGAGGAACAGCCGCTCGCGCCGCACCGCCGGCCAGGCGACGACGCCCAGCGTGGTGCCCGGAAGCGCCCACAGCCGGCGAAGGTGCCTGCTCACCACCGCTTCTTCAGCGGCGTCCGCGCGCGCCGACCACGAGTCCTGCATGAGAGTTGATCTTGCCTATTCGCCGGGGGTTCCGCTACCAGGCACGGTCGAGGTCGGCGTGCTGACGCACCCACGCATGCATGGCGATTCCTGCGGCGACGCCCGCGTTGATGCTGCGGGTGGAACCGAACTGGGCGATCG
Organism: Rhodococcus sp. G6(2025); assembly: GCF_058628105.1. Classification (NCBI taxonomy): domain Bacteria; kingdom Bacillati; phylum Actinomycetota; class Actinomycetes; order Mycobacteriales; family Nocardiaceae; genus Rhodococcus; species Rhodococcus sp. G6(2025). The sequence goes on along the minus strand of NZ_CP179750.1, from coordinate 2,080,240 downwards.
ACACCGTCATCGCCGCAACCTCTTTCGCCTGGTCCGTGACTCCCGGCCCCTCCTGGCCGAACAGGAGCACGCAGTCGCGGGGCAGTCTCGCCGTCTCGAGCGGGACGGACCCGGGCGTGTTGTCGACGGCCACGATGGTGAGACCCCGCTCACGTGCGAACTCGACGAGGCCGTCGACGTCCGAGTGATGGAGGACGTGCTGGTACCGATCGGTGACCATGGCCCCGCGCCGGTTCCAGCGGCGACGTCCCACGATGTGGACCGCGGCGGCGGCGAACGCGTTGGCGGTGCGCACCACCGTCCCGATGTTCGCGTCGTGGCCGAAATTCTCGATGGCCACGTGCAGCGGGTGGCGGCGGCTGTCGATGTCCGCGACGATCGCTTCCCGCGTCCAGTACCGGTAGGCGTCGACCACGTTGCGGCGATCGCCGCCGGCCAGCAGTTCGGGGTCGTAACGCGGGTCGGCGGGGACCGGGGTGTCGTGCTCCTCGGTCCACGGGCCCACGCCGTTCGGGTTGTCCCCCCATTCGGTGGGCCCCGCCTCGGCGACTTCGACCTGGCCGGTCTCGACTCCGCTCACGATGTCAGAACGTCTCGTTCGAATTGGGGGCGACGGTGAACCCGTGCGACGTCTCGTCGTTGGTGCACGTGACGGCCGTGGCCGTGGTGCTGCACGTGTAGCCGAGCTTGGTCAGTTTCGCCCCGGCGGGCAGGGCCGCGTCCGGTTCGTCGCCGCCCGACGTGTAGACGAGGCCACCCGCGCACATGAACGACGCCTCGCCGTCGTTCTCGACGCGGATCCCGTGACCCCAGTCGACCATGCAGTCGGCCGGGCGCGGCGGCACCGGGCTCGTCGACCCCTGACATCCGGCCTCGGTGCGGTTCGGCAGCTTGATGATGCCGCACTGGAACCCGCCGTCCGGGGACGTGAAGAAGTACGACTCATTGTGCTCGTAGGGGACGTCGACGAGCGTCGTGGTCGGCGCCTCCGTCGTCGTGGGCGGCGGCGCAACGGTCGTGGTGGTGGTCGTCGGCGGAACCGTGGTCGTGGTGGTGGTCACAGGAGCCGCGACAGTCGTCGTGGACGGCGGCGGTGCCACCGCGTCCGAGGACCCACCACACCCTGCGAGCATCATGGCCGAGCCAATGCTCAGACACACCAACGACACCCGACGCCACGCCATACGGCCACCTCCACACACGCTTACCTGCTGCCGACACTGCACTCTAACGGCAGTGCGGCGGTGGAGCCGCCTCGGCGACGCCGGGACGGGCTAACCTGGAGGTGGAGGCAATCGATGAATCATCAGCGCATCGTGCGGACGGTCTGCTTCGTCACGGTCGGCTACGTCATCGTCCTCGCCGTCTGGCTGGGATGGTTGATCGAGCACACCCCTCCCGCCACCATCCCGTACCAGATCATGGGATTGGTCGCCGCCTTCGGTTCGGCGCTGGGATTCGGGATGATGGCGGCCGAACGGCCCAGCCGCGCCGACCGCCTACTCGAACGACACGGGCTCGAAGGCTGGGCCCGGATCGAGCACGTCACTCCACTTCGCCGCACCCCCGACAACGGCGAACTCACCGAATTGGATCTGCGGCTGACCGTGCCCGGTTCCGAGAGTTACGCCGGACGCGTCGTCTACGAGGTGCGGCGGGAGAACGCGACACGCTTCGTGCCCGGCGAGACGATCACCATTCTCGTGGACCCGAAGGACCGGGACCACATCATGCTCTGCCCGTGACCCGGCGACGCCCGAGCACGAGCATCCCCTCGACGAGCAGCAATTGGGCCGCAGCGTAGCTGGCGAGGATCACACCTTCCGCCGCAGCCCTCCCCCGCTCACCCCGGATGAACAAGCGCCGCACCACGATCAGACCGTCGGAGGCGGTGAACAGCATCCCGCCCGCGCCGAGCCAGCTACGACGGTCAGTTCCCGGCACGGCTACATTCGCGACGACGTCCGCGCCGGGCGCGAGGGACGGATCGGCCGACAGGGTCGACGTGGTGCCGAGCAGCGACCCGTACGCGGTCAGCGGCACGGCGACCTCCTTCGCCCGCCCGCGGAGCAGCGCCGCCGCGCCTGCCCAGCCGGCGAACCGGGGAAGCAGTGCGGGCGCGGTGGGCCGGGCGCCCCGGCGCAGCAACAACGCGGAATAGCCGACCTGCATGGCGGCGAACGAGGACGCGCCACGCACCAGGCGGGCGTCGTCGTCGGGATCGATCATGAAGACGTCGCCCACGGTCGCGGCCGTGAGACCGGCGAGGAGGAGCGCGACGTCGGCGGGGTCCGTGTCGGCGCGCCGCCGCAGCACGCGGGCGGCGAGCGCGGGCGCGATCAGTGGTTTCGCGACCTGCTGCCACCGTTCACGTCCGGTGACGGCCCCGACGACGGTGGCCAGCGTCGCACCGGCGAACACAGCGTGCTCGACACCCCAGTTGTTCTTCGACTTCACGTCTTCCTCCCACACTCGCGGACGTGCCGAGGTTACCGGCCCGAAGAGTGGTTGACTTGAGAGTGGACGCGACGGACAATCCGCGATTGTGAGGCACAGGTGATGGCAAAACAGGCGCGCGCGGCAGCCACCCGCCATCAGGTACTCGAGGGCGCGGCACTGAGCTTCGAGAAGCTCGGGTACGGCGGCGCGAGCCTGAGCGGGATCCTCTCCTACGCCGACGTGACGAAGGGCGCCTTGTACTTTCATTTCGAGTCCAAGGAAGCACTCGCCTGGGCCGTGATCAAGGAACAGCACGCCATGGCGATGCTGGCGGCGCAGCGAGTGCTCGCGACGGCGCAGTCACCGATGGAGGCGATCCTGTTGTGCGCCAAGGAGATGGCGCGCCAGCTGCTGACCGAGCCCATCGTGCGCGCGGGGGTGCGACTCACCCTGGAACTCGGTACGTCCCGCGGCCCGGCCACCGATCCCTACATCGACTGGACCGACACCCTCGTCGCGCTCGCGGGCAAGGCGCGGGAGGCGGGAGAACTGCGCGGGACCGTCGACCCTGCCGCACTGGCCCGGTTCCTGGTCAGTTCGTTCACGGGTATGCAGTTGGTGTCCGAGGCACTGACCGGACGTTCCGACCTGTACGAGCGGTTGGCCGACATGTGGGCGCTGCTCCTGCCCTCGATCGCGTCGCCGGACATGTTGCCCCGCCTGCTCGAACTCGCGGCACTGCGCGACGACGTCGCGTCCTGAGGGCTCAGACCCCGCCGGGTGTGGGCGCGGGAGTGTCCGGCGCCGGATGCGGCAGATCGAGCGGTTGCGTCTGCGTCGGCACCGTCTGGACGACGGCGATCCGGGCGCCGTCCGGGATGGCGTCGACCGAGCAGATCGTTCCGAAGATGCCGAGCCCGCCGAACAACGCCAGCAGTCCGTAGGCCAGGAACGTCGACGTCCGTTCGACGGCGGAACGCGGTTCGCGTTCCGCTGTCACCGTGGTGCGCCGCACGTACACGGCGCGTCGCTGTCGGGGAATTCGGGTGAGTTCAGCCATGTGGCCCTTCTTCGCATGGTTCGTCGGTGCGGGTGGTGTCGGGTCGACGCTTTCGAGTCTGTCGTGATGCCGCCCGGGTGTCGTTCACCCCAGGGATGGAAAGCGCCCCACCCAGGGTTCGGCGGCCCGGCGTGGGGCCCCGGGACGCGGGTGGTTATGATCCAGACCACACTCAGCATGTACGCACTGCGGATGACATGACCGCTCTGCGTACATCGCGAGTTTCGCCCGAGCAGGAAGGCCTCATGACGACCACCGAGGAACCGACTCGCAGCGACGACGTGCAGACCCGTCCCCCTCGCTTCGAGCGACCGCCGTGGCCGCCCGCGGGCCCGCGCCGCCTGCTCGGCGACCTCGGCGCCACCTACGCCGCCAACGGGTTGATCGGGCTGATCTTCTCCGCGACGGGTCCCGTGGCCGTGATCCTGGCCGCCGGCTCCGCGGGCGGACTGTCGCCCCAGCAGATGGCGTCGTGGATCTCCGGCGTCTTCTTCCTCAACGGCATCCTGACCGCCCTCGCCAGCTGGCTGTACCGTCAGCCGCTCGCGTTCTTCTGGACGATTCCCGGCACGATCATCGTCGGCGGCTCGCTCACCCACCTGTCGTGGCCGGAAGTGCTCGGCGCGTTTCTGGTGACCGGGCTCCTGATCCTCGCCCTCGGACTGACCGGGCGGGTGCGTCAGGTCATGGCGATGCTCCCCATGCCGATCGTCATGGCCATGGTGGCCGGCGTCTTCCTGAAGTTCGGCACCGACCTGGTCCGTGCCGTGGGAACCGATGCGGCCGTGGCCGTTCCGATGGTCGTCGCCTTCGTCGCCCTGGCATCGCGCGCCGCGCTCGGCCGGTGGATGCCACCGATCCTCGGCGCACTACTCGTCGGGGCAGCCGCGGTGGCGGTCACGGGCCGCTTCCACCCGACCGGCTCGGGTACACCGTGGATCGCGGCGCCGATGTTCCAGGCTCCGCAGTTCACCTGGCAGGCGATCACCGAACTGGTCGTGCCGCTGGCGATCACGGTCATCGTCGTGCAGAACGGTCAGGGCGCGGCCGTGTTGACGTCCGCCGGCCACAAGCCGCCGATGAACGTCGGCACCGTCCTGTGCGGGGTCTGGTCCCTCGCCACCTCCGCCGTCGGAGCCGTCTCGACATGCCTGACGGGTCCGACCAACGCCCTGCTGGTGGCGTCCGGGCAGCGCACCAGGCAGTACACGGCGGCCGTCGCATGCGGGCTGCTCGCCATGGTCGTCGGCCTGTTCGCGCCGCTGTTCGTGCAGCTGATGCTGGCCACCCCGGTCGCGTTCGTCGCGACGCTCGGCGGGCTCGCGATGCTCCGGGCGCTGCAGGGTTCGTTCGTCGCCGCGTTCAGCTCCCGGCACACGCTCGGCGCGCTCGTGACCTTCCTCGTGACCGTGTCGAACATGCAGTTCCTCAACATCGGGGCCGCGTTCTGGGGGCTGATCGCCGGACTGCTCGTGTCCCGGGTGATGGAATCGGGTGATTTCCGGAAGGAGTGATCCGTCACCGTCTCCGCCGCCACCACCGCGTGCCCGTTCGGGGCGGATCCGGCTCGGGTTCCGGCGACGCCGTCACCTTCGGCTTCCGCGCCGGCCGGTTCTGCTGGCGCCAGGTCGCGACGACCTCGTCCGCGTCGACCGGACCGACCGGGATCCGTGGGCCGGAGGGGGCCCGTAACCAGGCGACGATCTGCAGGTTGAGCTGGGCCACCACGTCCCGCACCGCCCGCTCGGACGGCAGACCGCGGATCGTGTCGGGCAACCGCTCGATCTCCTTCCGCAGCTGCAGCGGTGTGGGAAGCAGCGAATCGGCGGGCAGATTCTCGCGCCGGAGGTAGTTCTTCACCCACCACAGTTCGTCGTCGACATCGCCCGCCGGAATCGGTTTACCCGAGCCGGGGAGATCGTCGAAGTCGCCGCGCTCCTGAGCCAGCCGGATCTGTTTGTCGATCCAGCTCTCGAAGCTCACCCCGGGAGGTTTGCGCTCGGTCACGGAGGACATTCTTCCAGGACCCGTCCACCCGCGGTTGCCGACGGCACTTGCCAAGGCACATACTTCCTTTTACTGTGACACGGCGTCTCAGTTAACTGGACCGGCGTTGACGGTTCCGCATCCACCCCAGGGAAGAAGCCATGACAGCGACAACCACTCAGCACGCCGCCGCACCCGACGGCAGCGGAGACGAGCGGCACCTGCGCGTCGTCGTGGTCGGCGCCGGTCTGTCCGGGATCGCCGCCGCGGTCAAGCTCGAACGCGCCGGCATCACGGACTTCGTCGTCCTGGAGAAGTCCGATCGCGTCGGGGGCGTGTGGCGGGAGAACACGTACCCCGGGTGCGGTGTCGACATCCCCGCCCCCGTGTACTCGTTCTCCTTCCACCCCAATCCGCGGTGGCGCAGCAACTTCGCCCTGCAACCGGAACTGCTGGCCTACATCGAGGACACCGTCGACACGTTCGGTCTGCAGTCCAGGATCTCGATACGGACCGAAGTTCACGAAGCCGCATGGTCCGACGAGCGCCGACGCTGGATCCTCGACACCAGCCGCGGCACGATCGTCGCCCAGCACGTGATCTTCGCGGCGGGCCCCATCACCGAACCGAGCACTCCCGCCGTACCTGGAATCGACGGCTTCGACGGCGACATCTTCCACTCCGCCCGCTGGAACCACGACGTCGACCTCACCGGGAAGAGGGTCGCCGTCGTGGGCACCGGCGCGTCCGCGGTGCAGTTCATCCCGGAGATCCAGCCGGATGTCGAGGAGTTGTACGTCTTCCAGCGCACCCCGGCCTGGGTGGTGCCGCGCCTGGACTTTCCGTTCCCCCGCATCGCCCAGCGGGTGTTCGCGCGGGTGCCCGCGGTGCAGCGCGCGTTCAGGCGACTCCTCGACGTCATCCTGCGGACGCTTACTTCGGTGATGCGCCGCGAACGTACCGCCCGGCTCCTCAACCCCATCGGTACCCGCTGGCTGGCCAGACAGGTACCGGACCCGGCACTTCGCGCGGCCCTGACACCGAACTTCACGCTCGGGTGCAAACGCCTCCTGCTGTCCAACACGTATCTTCCGGCGCTGACGAAAAGCAACGTCGAGCTGATTCCGCACGCCCTCGCCCAGGTCGACGGACGCGTGGTGGTCGGAGCCGACGGCACCCGCCGCGAGGTCGACGTCATCATCTTCGGCACCGGCTTCGACGTGAGCCATCCACCGATCGCGAGCCGGATCCGCGGCCGGGACGGAACGCTGCTGTCGGAGAAGTGGTCGAAGAGCCCCGAGGCCTACCTGGCCACCACGACGCCCGGCGCACCGAACGCGTACATCATGCTGGGCCCGAACATCTTGGTGTACAACTCGTTTCTCGGACTGGCCGAGACCCAGCTCGACTACGTGATCGACGGACTCACCAAGGCGGAGCGGCAGGGCATCGAAGTGCTCGAGGTGCGCGATCAGCCGTTCCGCCGGTTCAACGACGCCGTGCAGAAGGGTCTGGAGCCCACCGTCTTCAACAACGGCGGTTGCAGTAGCTACTACCTCGACGCCGACGGCAGGAACTTCGCCGCATGGCCTTGGTCCACCGGGTCCCTGCGCCGTCGCCTCGCCCGGTTCGACCTCGAGAACTACGCCATCCGGCCGTACCGGACAGAGCAGCCCCCCGCCCTCCACCCGTCAGGAAAGTCACGATGATCGAGATCCATCACACTGCCGTCGCCGTCGCACCGGTCGCGGCCACGTTCGACTACGTGGACGACTACCGCCACGTCCCGTCCTGGATGTTCGGGATCACGAAATTCGATCCGATCGGCGACCAGGACCGAGGCCTCGGCGCGGTCTACGACGCCGCGATGAAGGTCGGCCCCAAGACCCTCGACTCCGTGGTGAAGGTCACCGGGTGGGAACGCAATTCGGTGATCGAGCTCGAATCGATCGACGGCCTGTACACCCAGTCGCGGTGGCAGTTCGAGGCAATCGGCGAGACCGAGACCCGCCTGACGGTCGACTTCCGCTACGACCTGCCCGGTGGACTCGCGGGTAAGGCGCTCGGCAAGATCATCGAGCCGTTCGTCGCGCAGGCGATCCGCCATACCGACGCCACCCTGCGGCGTCAGGTCGAGCAGGGCGCGAAGCACTCGTCCTGAGCGTCGCGGCCCGCACCCACTGAGGGGCGGATGCGGGCCGTGTAGCTCTTCATCGGGTTTACATAGTTAGTTAGCCTATGTAATGTGTTTGGCATGGACGACGACACACGGCTGCAGAGCCTGCTCGTCGACCTGGTCACGAATTCTCACCGATTCACCAGGCTCGCGAGCTCCTTCGGATCCGAGGCTCACCCCCGGCCGTGGACACGTGCCCTCGCCCTGCTCGACGACCAGGGCGAGATTCGGATCAGCGAGTTCGCCCGCATCGACCGATGCTCGCAACCGTCCGCCACCGCCCTCCTACAGAAGCTGGCCGATCGCGGATACGTCGCCCGCCGACCCGATCCAGAGGACGCCCGGGCAGTCCGGGTGTCCATCACGGACCTGGGCCGCGAATGGCTGACCGTGGCCCGCAACGAGATCGCGGGTGCACTCGCCCCGCACTTCGCGGACCTCGAACCCGAGCAACTCGAACGACTGACGCAGGGCCTGTCGGAACTGCGCTCGATCGTCACATCGTCGGCGCGCGCCTGACCACCCATCCACACCCCGACATACATCGAAGGAGGTGGCCGTGAGCACCACGACCGCAACCGTCACGAACAGCACATCCAGCGAGGCTCCACCGAGCCTCCTCCACCAGCCGAAGTCGGTGTGGGCAGTCGCCTTCGCCAGCGTCATCGCGTTCATGGGCATCGGACTCGTCGACCCGATCCTCAAGCCGATCGGCGAACAACTCGACGCGACGCCGTCCCAGGTGTCGCTGCTGTTCACCAGCTACATGCTGGTCACCGGTGTCGCGATGCTCATCACCGGCGTCGTGTCGAGCCGGATCGGCGCCAAGAAAACCCTCCTCACCGGACTCGCCGTCATCGTCGTGTTCGCGGCGCTGGCAGGCAGCTCCGGCACCATCGGGCAGATCGTCGGCTTCCGCGCCGGCTGGGGACTGGGCAACGCCCTGTTCATCGCCACCGCGCTCGCCGCCATCGTCGGCGCGGCCAGCGGCGGCGTCGCGCGGGCCATCATCCTCTACGAGGCCGCGCTGGGCATCGGCATCGCCGTCGGCCCGCTGGTCGGTGGTGTCCTCGGCAACATCAGCTGGCGCGCACCGTTCTTCGGCGTCGCAGCCCTGATGGCCGTCGCGTTCATCCTCATCGTCGTGATGCTGCCGTCCGCGCCCAAGCCGGAGCACCGCACGTCGATCGCCGCACCGTTCCTCGCCCTGCGCCACCGCGGCCTGCTCACCGTCGCGATCACCGCGCTGCTCTACAACTACGGCTTCTTCACACTGCTCGCGTACACACCGTTCCCGCTCGACATGGGCACGTACTCGATCGGATTCATCTTCTTCGGGTGGGGCCTCGCACTGGCCGTCGCGTCGGTGTTCCTCGCCCCGCGGCTACAGCGTCGCTTCGGCACGCTGCCGATGATGATGCTGGCCCTCGCACTGTTCGCCCTCGACCTCGCCATGATGGCCGCATTCACCGACAACAAGACCGTGCTCGTCGTCGGTGTCGTGCTCGCCGGGCTGTTCCTCGGTGTCAACAACACGCTCATCACCGAGACCGTGATGATCTCCGCACCCGTCGAGCGGTCGACGGCGTCCGCGGCGTACAGCTTCGTTCGCTTCGTCGGCGGCGCCGCAGCACCGTGGGTCGCGGGCAAGCTCGGTGAGAGCAACATCCACATGCCGTTCTGGGTCGGCGCCGTGTGCACCGCCGCCGCGATCATCGTGCTCGCGACCGGACGCAAGGTCCTCGCCCACGTCGACGAGCACGATCCCGAACCGCACAGCGTCGAGGAAGCACTGGCCGTCACGGTCGCCGACGCCGACTGACCACCCCCATGTGAGTGGCGAAGTGTGCCCCGGCACACTTCGCCACTCACATGTGCGGTCAGAGGTTCAGGTCGGGGAGGCCGAGGAGCGAACGGTACTCGAGACCCTCGGCCGCGATCACCTCGTCGGCACCGGTCGCGCGGTCGACGACGGTCGCGACACCGACCACGATCGCCCCGACGTCGCGCAACGCCTTCACCGCGGTGAGCGGAGAGTTGCCCGTGGTCGTGGTGTCCTCGACGACGAGGACACGCTTGCCGACGACGTCCGGCCCCTCGATCTGCCGCTGCATGCCGTGCGCCTTCGCGGCCTTGCGCACCACGAACGAATCGATCGGCCTGCCCGGGGCGTGCATCACGGCCATCGCCACCGGGTCGGCGCCCATCGTCAGTCCGCCGACGGCGTCGAAATCCCAGTCCGCCACCAGTTCACGCAGCAGCTTCCCGATCAGCGGGCCAGCCTCGTGATGCAGCGTGGCGCGGCGAAGGTCCACGTAGTAGTCGGCTTCCTTGCCCGAAGACAACGTCACCTTGCCGTGCACAACAGCCAGCTCACGCACCAACGCGGCCAGATCCTCGCGATCACTCATGCCCAAAACCCTACCCACCTCTATGTGCGGGCACGCCCCCGGCCGAACACGTTGGTCAGCCGCCGGACCAGACTCTTCGGGACGAGTCGACCGGCAGTGGTCAGCACCTTGTACTGGAGGCCGGGAATGCTCACGACCTTGCCGTCCTCGAGGTCGGCCAGCGACGCCGCGACCACCTGGTCGACGCTCAGCCACATCGGCTTCGGAATCGAACTCATCTCGATGCCCGCGCGCTCGTGGAACTCGGTGCGAATGAATCCCGGGCACAGCGCCTGAATCCGCACACCCGTGCCGCCCAGCCCGTTCGCCAGTCCCTCGGAGAACGAGATCACGTACGCCTTGCTCGCCGAATAGGTCGATCCCCGCCCGGACAGCAGGCCGGCGACGCTCGCCACGTTGATGACGGTGCCGTTCGCCGACGCGATCATGGTGGGCAACGCCGCGCGGGTCAGCTGCATGACGGCGGTGACGTTCACGTCCAGCTGGGACTGCAACAAATCCGGCGTCGCCGTCCAGAATTCGCCCGACGTGCCGAATCCGGCGTTGTTGACCAGCACCTCGACACCCTTCCCGAGGCGCTGCGCCACTTCCTCACGCCCGGACGCCGTGGCCAGATCGGCCTGCAGGATCTCGGACTCGGTGTCGAACAACGCCTTCATCTCGTCGGCGAGGGCCTGCAAGCGGGTTTCGTCACGCGCGACGAGCACGAGGTCGTAACCGAGAGACGCGAACTTCCTCGCGAAACCGGCACCGAGCCCCGACGTCGGGCCGGTGACGAGGGCAACGGGTCGGGCGGAACTGGGGGGCGTCGACATACCGGTGACGGTAGCAAGGCGCTGCGCGCCTGTGCGCGGTTAACGAGTCCCAGGACTCGTCAGGCACTCACGGGCGCGGAGCTCCGGGGCCCGGCGGGCGGGGAGCGCCGGGAGTCTGCTGGCGGGGAGCGCCGGGGGCCGGCGGGCGGGGAGCGCCGGGGGCCGGCGGACGGGAAGCGCCGGGGGCCTGCTGGCGTGGAGCGCCGGGGGCCGGCGGGCGGGGAGATGTCGGACGCGCGGGACGCGCCTCGGCGGGGGCGTCTTCCCGCACTCGCGGCCGGCTCGGGTCGTGGTGGCCACGGTCGAGTCCCCGCGGTTCGGTGACCGGGGGCAGGACGTGCAGGATGCCGGACAGCCGAGCGACGGCCTCGATGGCCGAATCCCACTCGCGTCCGCTGCTGCCGATGGGCAGCGAACCGAGGGTCCATTCGCCCTCGCTCCACAGCATGTTCACGTGCGGCGGCACCGACTCGGTGAACGCCACCATGCGCTGATCGCAGACCCTGCGGGCGATTTCGAGGTCGGTGGCGAACACGACTCGCGGTCCGATGGCACCGAGGAGTTCGAGATCCGAGTCCTTCGGCGGCGGGGTCGACTTGAGGCGCAGGTCGATGTCGACGTCCGAGCCCACCCGGCGGCGCACGGCGACGATGGTCGCGGTCTCCTCGAGGTCGAACAGGATGAACGACTCGCCCCGGCGTTCGCCCTTCACCACGTCGATGGCGCTGAGGTACTCCTGCTTGGCCAGCGCGGCGCGATGGAATTGGCCAGGCAGCTTCTCTTCGACGTTGTCGTACGTGTAGCCCTGGGCCTTGGCCCAGATCTGCCGCACCCGACCTGTCTGATCACGACGCGAGCGATCGAAATAGAGCAGCGCGCACGCGCCTGCGAGTGCGATCAACGCCAGTACGAACCACATTCCCGTCATCGGTGATCAGCCTAGCGAGTCGACGCCGTTACGAGGCGAAGCGGTACCCGGACACCCCGTGTCGGTTTTGCCCGGACCCATCGTCTCAGTTACCGCCGAGCTTCGGCAGCTCGGTGCTGATGATCGTCTCGGCCATCATCGTGCCGTTCTCGACCTTCGTACCCTGCACCATCACGGTGAACCCGGGCTTCAGATCGGCGACCGTGGTGCCGTCGAGTGCGATCACGTTGGTCTGCGCGTTGGTCTGAACCGTCAGCCGGGATCCGCCGAGGGCGTCGAGGGTGAGTGTGGAACCGTCGTTGGCACTGATCGTTCCGAACGCGGCGCCCGCAGCGCCGATGGCCTCGCCGATTCCGCCGGGGAGTTGATCGAGTGGCGACTCCGACGTGGTCGACGGCGGCGGTGTCGTCTTCGGCGGCGCGGTCGTGGCGGGCGGACGGGACGTGGTCGGGCCCGCCGCCGTGGTGCTCGAGGAATTGTTCGGCGCGGACGTGAAGAGGGCGACACCGAAACCGATGACGGCGATCAGCAGCAGCGCGGCCGCCGTGGCGGCGATCCACGTGCCGATCCGCCGGGGCTTCTTCTCCTCGGGACTCTCGGTGACCGGCGCCTGGTACTGCGAGCCGGGGTACTGCCCCGGCGGGTAGTGGGCGTTCGGGTACTGCCCCGTCGGATACCCGCCCTGGTACTGCTGGGTGTCGTACGGCGGATACGCCTGCGTGGCGTTCGGTGGCGGAGCCTGCGGGTCGTACCGCGGATCGTAGGTCGGGTAGGCCTGGGTGGGATTGGGCTGGTTCTGCCCGTACGCGGCGGTCGGATCGGACGTGTAGAACTGCTCGGTCGGCCTGCCTGCGGGGCCCAGGTGCTCGGTGCGCTGCTCAGCCGATCCGAGGTGCTCGGTCGGCTGGTCCTGCCGCGACCACGCCTGGGTGGGGTCCTCGTCACCGGCCCTCGACGCGGAATCGTCGGTGGTCCACGACTCCGTTCCGTCGTACGCGCGTTCCTGCGGGGTGCGCGGGTCGTCGGGGTTCGTCATGATCGGCCCCTCCCTCGGGTTCGTCCGGCCGGTGTCCTGCGGCTACGGACGGTCCAGGGTAACGGCGAAACTTAAGACGTCGCTGTGAAAACACAGGTGAGTGGCACGGCGTGCGGGAGCACACCGTGCCACTCACGTACGGATCAGCCGAGGACGAGCGCGTCCCCGGTCTCGGACACCTTCACGGGGACGGTGTCACCGTCCTTGACGTCACCGGCGAGCAGCAGCTTCGCGAGCTGGTCGCCGATCGCCTGCTGAATCAGCCGGCGCAGCGGCCTGGCCCCGTACATCGGGTCGTAGCCGCGGACCGCCAGCCAGAAGCGGGCCGAGTCGGACACGTCCAGCGTCAGCCGCCGGGCCGCGAGCCGGCGGGACAGCTGATCGAGCTGGATGTCGACGATGGATTCGAGCTGCTCTTCCGTGAGCGACTCGAAGATCACGACGTCGTCGAGCCGGTTGATGAACTCCGGCTTGAACGCGTGCCGCACCGCATCCATCACCTGCTCCCGCGATCCACCCGCACCGAGGTTGGACGTGAGGATCAGGATGGTGTTGCGGAAGTCGACGGTGCGTCCCTGACCGTCCGTCAGCCGGCCTTCGTCGAGGACGGCGAGCAGGATGTCGAACACGTCGGGGTGCGCCTTCTCCACCTCGTCGAACAGCACCACCGTGTACGGACGCCGTCGCACGGCCTCGGTGAGCTGGCCGCCCGCCTCGTACCCGACGTATCCGGGCGGGGCGCCGACGAGCCGGGCCACCGAATGCTTCTCGCTGTACTCGGACATGTCGATGCGGACCATGGCGCGCTCGTCGTCGAACAGGAAGTCGGCGAGGGATTTCGCGAGCTCCGTCTTGCCGACGCCGGTGGGCCCGAGGAACAGGAACGAACCGGTGGGCCGGTTGGGGTCGGCGACTCCGGCGCGGGCGCGGCGCACCGCATCCGACACGGCGACGACGGCCTCTTCCTGGCCGACGACCCGCTTGCCGAGTTCGGATTCCATCCGCAGCAGCTTGGCGGTCTCGCCCTCCATCATGCGGCCGGCCGGGATGCCGGTCCATGCCGCGACCACGTCTGCGACGTCGTCGGGACCCACTTCCTCCTTGAGCATGACGTCGCCGTCGGCGGCGGCACCGGACTCGCGGGCTGCCTGCTCGAGTTCCTTCTCGAGCTGCGGGATGCGGCCGTACCGCAGCTCCGCGGCCCGGCCGAGGTCGCCGTCGCGTTCGGCGCGTTCCTCCTCGCCGCGCAGCGTCTCGAGCTGCTCCTTGACCCCGCGCACGGAGTCGATGGCCTGCTTCTCGTTCTGCCAGCGGGTGGTCAGCTGGTTGAGCTTCTCCCGTTCATCGGCGAGTTCCTGCCGCAGCTTCTCGAGCCGGTCCTTCGACGCCGCGTCGGATTCCTTCTGCAGCGCCATCTCCTCGATCTCGAGGCGGCGAACGATGCGTTCGACGGTGTCGATCTCCTCGGGTCGCGAGTCGATCTCCATCCGCAGCCGGGACGCGGCCTCGTCGACGAGGTCGATCGCCTTGTCCGGCAGGAACCGGGACGTGATGTAGCGGTCGCTGAGCGTGGCGGCGGCGACGAGCGCGGAGTCGGTGATGCGCACACCGTGGTGCACCTCGTACCGCTCCTTGAGCCCGCGCAGGATGCCGACGGTGTCCTCGACGGAGGGTTCGCCCACCAGCACCTGCTGGAAGCGACGTTCGAGGGCGGCGTCCTTCTCGATGTACTTGCGGTACTCCTCGAGCGTGGTCGCGCCGACGAGCCGCAGCTCACCGCGGGCGAGCATCGGCTTGATCATGTTGCCCGCGTCCATCGCGGACTCACCGGTGGCACCCGCACCGACGATGGTGTGGAGCTCGTCGATGAACGTGATGACCTGACCGGCCGAGTTCTTGATGTCGTCGAGGACGGCCTTGAGCCGCTCCTCGAACTCGCCGCGGTACTTGGCGCCCGCGACCATCGATCCGAGGTCGAGGGAGATCACGGACTTGCCGCGCAGCGATTCGGGAACGTCGCCGGCGACGATGCGCTGGGCGAGTCCCTCGACGATGGCGGTCTTGCCGACACCGGGCTCGCCGATCAGCACCGGGTTGTTCTTGGTCCGGCGGCTGAGTACCTGCACGACGCGGCGGATCTCGTTGTCGCGGCCGATCACCGGGTCGAGCTTGCCGTTGCGGGCCAGCGCGGTGAGGTCGGTGGAGTACTTCTCGAGCGCCTGGTACGTCCCTTCCGGATCCGGGCTGGTGACGCGCGCACTGCCGCGGACGGTGGTGAACGCATCACGCAGCGCCTCGGGGGTGGCGCCGTGCCGCTTCAGCAGTCCGGCCACGTCCGACTCACCCGAGGCGAGACCGACCATCAGGTGTTCCGTCGACACGTACTCGTCGTCGAGTTCGGTCGCGAGGTGCTGTGCTGCGGTGAGTGCGGCGAGGGCCTCGCGGCCGAGCTGCGGTGTGGTCGTGGCGCCCGTCGTCTTGGGCAGCCGGTCGACGAGATCCTGCCCTTCACGATGGACCACGGTGGGATCGACGCCGACCGCCTTGAGCAGCGGGGCGGCGATGCCGTCGGTCTGGTCGAGCAGGGCCACGAGCAGATGCGCGGGCCTGATGTCGGGATTACCGGCCGACGACGCCGACTGGAGCGCAGCGGTCATCGCGGCCTGGGTCTTGGTGGTCGGATTGAACGAGTCCACTGTTCACCTCTTCTGGCGTTGTAGAGCGGTCCGCCGCCCGGGGCCGAGTGGCACGTGGCGACGCTGTCATCTTCTTAACGCGCGAAGGGTTGAGTCTGTTCCGCTCAACTTTAGAAATCTTCCGCTACCCCCATCATCTCGCCCCGCAACGCTTCGCGGGGCGGGATGTCAGGCCCCGATCGCGGTCGCCATAGTCGGCCAGGACGCGGACAGGTCGTCGCGCCAGTACCCCCACGAGTGCGTTCCGACCGGCCGGAGGTCGACCGTGGCCGGAATGTCCAGGGCGCGGAGTTTCTCGGCCAGCCGCATCGTGCAGTCGTTGGTGACGGCCTCGATCACACCACCCACCACGACCTGCGTCGCAAGGTTGCGACGGTCGCCGCCGACGGTCCGGGCGTCGAGGGTGTCGTACGGTCCCGGCAGCCCGCTGCCGTTGGAGATGTAGAGGGTGGTCCCCCGGAGCTTCTCGGCGTTGACGTACGGATCGTTCGCGGCCCACAGCGGATCGTTGGCCGCACCCCACATGTTCTCGGGGTTGCCGCCGAAGTCCGACACCGTGATCTCGACGAACCGGCGCGCCACCGGGTCGCTCGTCATCGCGCACCCGCTGTACGCCCCGACGCTCTGATACAGCCCCGGCTTGGAGATCGCGAGGTTGAGGACGCTGGTGGCCGACATGGACAGCCCGGCGATGGCGTTCTTCCCGGTCGTCTCGAGCGCCGAGTCGACGATGGGCGGTAGTTCCTTCGTCAGGAACGTCTGCCACTTGTTCCGCCCGAGCTCCGGATCGTCCTGCTTCCAGTCCGCGTAGTAACTGGACTGGCCACCGAACGGGATGACTACGTTGACGTCCTTGTCGGAGAAGAACTTCTCGACGTCCGCCTTCTGCTCCCAGCCGAACTGCTCGGAGTTCCCCTCGACGCCGCCGAGCATGTAGACGGTGGGACGCTTCTCCGACGCGGCCCGGATGACCCGGACGGTGATGTCCTTGTCCATGGCGGTCGAGTGGACGGTGAAGTTCATCTGCGATTCGCCCACCGGGGTGACTTCGACCAACCGCGAACCGTCGGGCGCCTCGTCGGCCGAGATCGACTCGATCGTCGTCCGTGGTTCCGCCGAGACGACGCTTCCGCCGCTGATCACCGTCAGCGTCACGGCCGCCACGACCGCGGCGGTCCGACGAATCCGAACCGAACTGGCCATCCCCGGACGAAACCGACCCCGATCCCGCGCACAGCCAACTCTCATGGGCCCCCCTCGGTAACGCCGCCTGTTTACTGGATGCATCGTGCCTTGCCGGTGGTCACAGCTCAATGGCGACCCACCGAAATACCGGGGGCGAACGCCCAGCCGGCCGTTCCCGTAACCCCGGGTCCGCGCGCGGGACGGCTAGAATGCGGGTGTTCGAATCAGCAGGCACGGAGGCAGGGGACGGCTTGACACGAGATTGCCTCGATCCGCTCGTGATTTCGCGTCTTCGCGCCAGCTTTTCGTCGATCGTGTCCACCGAACACGGACGCAACCGGCTCACCACCACGTTCTACGCCACCCTGTTCGCCGAACACCCCGAATTCCGCGCGCTCTTCCCGCCTGCGCTGGATCAGCAGGGCCACCGCCTGTTCCAGGCGCTGCAGTTCGTCATCGACAACCTCGACGACGAGGGCCGGGTCCTCGGTTTCCTGAGCCAGCTCGGCCGCGACCACCGCAAGTACG
Source organism: Rhodococcus sp. G6(2025) (assembly GCF_058628105.1). Classification (NCBI taxonomy): domain Bacteria; kingdom Bacillati; phylum Actinomycetota; class Actinomycetes; order Mycobacteriales; family Nocardiaceae; genus Rhodococcus; species Rhodococcus sp. G6(2025). Next base: position 2,062,980 of record NZ_CP179750.1, on the reverse strand, counting down.
GCGTCGAGGGCAGGCATTACTTCGCGTCCGGCAATGCGCTGCTGGTCGCCGTGCAGAGTTCCTTCACCCAGGCCATCTGGACGCCCTCGCTGACCGCGGCGTGGACGGAACTGCTCGACCTCCTTCTCCACACGATGGCCGACGCCGCGGACACCGACGACCTGCCCGCCGCGTGGGGCGCCACCGTGGTCGATCACGAACGCCGCCTCGACGACCTCGCGATCGTCCGTCTCGAGACCGACTCCCCCATCCCCTACGGTGCGGGCCAGTACCTCAGCGTTCAGATCCCGCAACGGCCCCGGATGTGGCGATATCTGTCGGCGGCCATTCCCGCCAACCCGTACGGACAGCTCGAGTTCCACGTGCGCCGCGTGTCGGGTGGGTGGGTGAGCCCCGCCATCGTGAACGAGACGCAGGTGGGCGACCGGTGGCTGCTCAGCTCCCCGCTCGGTGGGCTCGAGGTCGACCGTGACAGCGGGCAGGACGTCCTGATGATCGGTTCGGGGACGGGCATCGCGCCGCTGCGCGCGCAGGTGATGGAAATGGCGATGCGGTCGAACAATCCGCGGGTCCACATGTTCGTGGGCGGCAAGTACCCGTGCGATCTGTACGACATCGAGACCCTGTGGCATCTGTCGCTGAGCAATCCGTGGTTGACCGTGGTTCCCGTGTCCGAGGAGGACGAGGACCCGTGGTGGCACACGACTCCCGCCCCGGAGGCGCCGCCGGGGTTGCATCAACGACTTCAGGGGCAGCTCGGCCGCGTCGTCGCCCGGTTCGGGTCGTGGGCGGACCGGCAGATCCAGATCTCCGGTTCGCCGGCGATGATCAAGACCACCGTGTACGCGTTGCAGGGCGGCGGTACGCCGCCCGAACTGATCCGGCACGACCCCCTGATCTAGTTCCGCAGCCCGTCCCCGCCCATCCGCCATCCGGTTCGACCGTCGGGAGAGCATCACGCCATGCAAGCCACGCAGACCACCTGGACCAGCACCGTCGTCGAGCATCACCGTCTGCGGCACGACCTCGCCGTGATCCGCCTCGTCGGTGACTACGTCCCGTTCGTGCCGGGGCAGTACGTGGACGTGAGTGTGCCCCAGAACCGTCGGCTGCTGCGCAGACTCTCCCCCGCCCTGCCGCCGTCGTTGGACGGCAAGCTCGAATTCCACGTCCGGACGGTTCCCGGCGGCTGGGTCAGCGGCGACATCGTCACGGAGACCTCGCCCGGCGACCAGTGGCAGATCCTCGAGCCGCGCGGCACGATGTCCGTCGACGAGGACGGGCCGGACGTCATCATGATCGCCGGCGGCACCGGCCTGGCCCCGTTCCGGTCGATCCTGCTGGACCTGTCGCGCAAGCCGAATCCGCCGCGGGTGTTCCTGTTCACGGGCGATCGGACGCCGCGCGATCTGTACGCGTCGGACATGCTCTACCTGCTGCTGCAGGATCTGCCGTGGCTCACCGTCATTCCGGTGGTGGAGAACGTCGTGAATCCGGACTGGACCGACGAATGGTACGAGCGCACCAGAGTGGATGTGGGGTTCACCGAGGACGATCTCATCGAGGGCTCACTGCCCGACGTCGTGACGTCCTACGGCGCGTTCACCGAGCACCAGGTGCTGGTGTGCGGGTCGGCGGCGATGGTCCGTGCCACCCTCGACCGTCTCCGCGACACCGGGACCCCCACGGAGAACATTCAGTTCGACCCGTACTGAGGCGTTCGGGTCAGTAGGACGGGTCGTGGCGGATGTTTTCCGGCGGAGTGCCCGCGGCGTGCAGCCGGAACTTGGTGGTGTTTATCATCGCCTCGGAGCCGACGAGCTGGATGTCGCGCTCGGCCCACGTCCCGAAGTCGGCGACGACCTGCCCCACTTTGCCGGTCAGCCGGCGGTGCATGCCGGGCAACGCGGCGCTGCTCGGCCCGGTGTACCACCAGGGGTCCTCATCCTCCTCGGTGACCGGGACGACGGTCAGCCACGGGTTCTGTTCCGCGAGCGCCCACAGGGTGCCCAGGTCGTAGAGGTCGCAGGGGTACCGGCCGGCGAAGAAGAGGTGGACGCGGCGGTCTTGGCCGCGTTGCGACATCTGCAGGATCTGCGCGCGCAGCGGGGCGATGCCCGTCCCCGATCCGATCATGAGAATGTCGCGACCGTTGTCGTAGCGGACTCCCAGGTCGCCGAGCGGGGATCCGATCACCCACCGCTCGCCCACGAGGGTCTGGCTGACGATGGCGGGGCTGACCCAGCCGCCCGACACCCGGCGGACGTGGAACTCGATGATGCCCTGGTCGTTGGCGGGGTTCGCCGGCGACAGGTACCGCCACATCCGGGGACGCGACGGCACCTGCACGCTCACGTACTGGCCGGCGGTGTAGGTCATCGGCTCGTCGAGTTGCAGGCGGACGATCGACACGTCCTTGCGGACCTGAAGGTGCTCGACCACGGTCGCACCCCACGCCGGCGGGCCGCTCTCGGCGTTGGCCGCATCCATCATGGTGGCGGCGACGACCGAGAGGACGTCGCGCCACGCCTGCTCGAGTTCGTCGGTCCACGGCTCGGTCGAGGGGAACTGTTCGACCGCGGCGATCAGGGAGTTGCCGACGGCGACGTAGTGCGCGTCCTCGATTCCGTACTTGCGGTGGTCCCGGCCGAGCTGGGCGAGGTAGGCGAGGATCTGCCCGGATTCCTCCTCGAGCCGTTCGATCACGTACTGGACGGCGGAGATCAACCGGTCGCGTTGCTCGTCCATGGCCGCGGGGAAGAAGTCCCGGGCGTCGGGATACCGCGCGAACAGCAGCGCATAGAAGGACCGGGACAGAGTCTGAGGCCCGTCCGGCACCGCCGCGATAGCCTTGAAACTCGACCGGACCAGCGATATTGCCTGTGAATCCACCGCGCATCCTCGTCACCGACTGAACGCGGCCCCGCCGCGAAGTACTTGGGCAGACTATAGGCGCGGACGCCACGCCGCAGACCAGGTCCCTTCTTTCCGGCCCTGGTCGTGCTATCCGACCGCTCGGTCTGCACTTTCCCAGTACCGGGAGCGCAGCGCCTTCTTGTCCAGTTTGCCGAGCGGGGTCAGCGGCAGGGCGTCGACGAAGTCGATCGACTTGGGGGCGTGCACCGATCCCTTCGCGGCGCGCACCCGTTCGACGAGTTCGGCGGCGTCGACCGTCTGCCCGGCCCGCAACACCACGCACGCCTTGACGGCCTCGCCCCACTTCTCGTCCGGAACGCCGACCACCGCGACCGAGCCGACGGCAGGATGCGCCGAGATGACGTCCTCGATCTCCCGGGGGAACACGTTGAAGCCGCCGGTGACGATCATGTCCTTCTTGCGGTCGACGATCGTCATGAATCCGTCTTTGTCCTTGCGCGCGACGTCGCCCGTGTGCAGCCAGCCCCCGCGGAACGCCTCGGCGGTCTCGGCGGGCTTCTTCCAGTACCCCTTCATGACCAGCGGGCCGCGGACGCAGATCTCGCCGAGCTCACCCTGCGGCACCTCGTTCAGGTCGTCGTCGAGCAGGGCGACGTTCAACCAGGGCACGGGACGCCCGCACGTCGCGAGCCGGCTGGGATCGTCCGCCAGGTGCTCTTCCTTCCGCAGCACCGCGATGGTCATTCCGCATTCGGTCTGGCCGTAGAACTGGAAGAAGATCTGGCCGAACTTCTCGATGCCCTCCTTCAACCGGGCCGGCGACATCGCCGAGGCGCCGTAGAACAGCGTCTGCAGGCTGGACACGTCCCGCTTCGGCAGGTCGGGGTGATCCATCAGCAGGTAGATCATGGTGGGGACGAGCATCGTGGCCGAGATCTTGTGCTTCTCGATCGCCTCGAGGACGGCACCGGGCTCGAACGCGGGCAGCACGATCAGCGCGCCACCACGCAGCAGGGTCGGGATGAAGAAGGCGGCGCCGGCGTGCGACAGCGGCGTGCAGATGAGGAATCGCGGTTCGTCGGGCCACTGCCATTCGGCCAACTGGATCTGATTGAGCGTCGCGCCGGACTGGTAGGAGCCGACGACGCCCTTCGGCTTGCCGGTGGTGCCGCCGGTGTAGACCATGCTGCTGTTGTCGTCGGCGGCCACGTCCGCCGCCCGCAGGCGTTGCGGGGTGAACGTCTCGGCGAGTGCGAGAATGTCGGTGCCGACTTCGGACGGCCCCAACGACAACACGTTCTCGATCGACGGCGACTGCGCCACCAGTTCGGCGGCGCGCTCCTCGAAGGCGGTGGGATCGAAGATCAACGTCTGGATCTCGGCGTCGCCGACGATGTACAGATGGTCGTCGAGCGAGCCCATCGGGTTCAGCGCGCTGGCGCGGCATCCGGAGATCATGGTGGCGCCCATGCTGATGAGCACTTCGGGCCTGTTCTTGGACAGCATGGCGGTGCTCGTGCCCTTACCGATTCCGAGTGAAGCCAGTGCCTGCGCAAAGCAACTGATCTGATCGCGCATCTCACCGCCGGTGAGGACGACGTCGCCGAGGTAGAGCGCCGGCTTGTCGGAGTTGCGTTCCAGTGCAGTGATGAGGAGGTCTGCAGCGAAGGCGGGTCGATGCAGATCTGCGAACTCGTCGGTCATCTGTAATCCTTCTACTCCCGCGACGCCGAGGCGCGTGGTCCGGCGGCCTGGATTTTCTGTGTCCTGGGTCACCGACACCCTAACCGGAAACCGGAAAAACTGAAACCTGTTCCACCTAGCGCGCGGTGCCGACGGCAACTCCGCGCCGGAACGCGTCCGATAACGTGAGGTCCATGAGTCCGCAGGACCGAATCGCAGAACGGATCTCGACCGCTGCCCAGAGCGCGCACGTCTTCCTCGCAACGGCGGAATCGCTCACCGGCGGACAGATCTCGTCCATTCTCGGCGCGGCGCCCGCCTCCTCTGACTGGTATCGGGGCAGCGTGGTCGCGTATTCCAGCGAAGTGAAGCACCGGGTGCTGAAGGTGCCGGACGGTCCCGTCGTCAGTGAGGCCAGTGCCCGCGCGATGGCCGGAGCGGTCGCGGAACTGCTCGGAGCCGACATCGCCGTCGCGGTGACCGGTGCGGGCGGCCCCGACCCTCAGGACGGGCAACCGCCGGGGACCGTCTGGTTCGGACTCTTCACCCACGGCCGTATCGACACCGAGATGCACCGATTCGCCGGTGAACCGCAGGACGTCGTGACCGCAACGACCGACCGTGCCCTGGAACTGCTCGAGCAGGCGTTGGTCTCCGCGCCCGGTCGAGTTCCTCCCCCGCTCGCATAGATCTCCGAGAGTCGGGTAATCGTCCGAACGGGCACCTCTACACCCGAGGAGGATTTCCGTGCCGAAGACCACCGACAGCGGCAAGCCTAAGAAGAGCGAGCTCCCCGAGACGCTGAAGAAGTCGTCCGAGAAGGCGCAGCGCACGTTCGCCAAGGTGTACGACTCCGCAATGGATCAGTACGGGGACGAGGAACGGGCGCATCGCGTCGCGTACGACGCCCTCAAACACAGCTACGAGAAGGTCGGGGACCACTGGGAGGCCAAGGACGAGAAGGGCCCCTCGGACGAGCGCGCGAAGAGCGGCGGCCCGAACGCGTCCGGTGAGACGGCCGAGGGCGTCGACGCCAACGCGAGCAAGGACCACCTCCTGCACATCGCTCAGCGGCTCGACATACACGGCCGGTCCACCATGACCAAGGACGAACTCGTCGACGCGATCGAGAAGGCGAACCGGAGAGCCCGATGAGAGCCGTGACGTGGCAGGGCAAGCGGAAGGTCAGCGTCGACACCGTCCCCGACCCCGTGATCGAACAGAAGACTGACGCGATCGTCGAGATCACCACCACCAACATCTGCGGCTCCGACCTCCACCTGTACGAAGTGCTCGGCGCGTTCATGAGCGAGGGCGACATCCTCGGCCACGAACCGATGGGCATCGTGCGCGAGGTGGGCTCCGAGGTGACCGAGGTGAAGGTCGGCGACCGGGTGGTGATCCCGTTCCAGATATCCTGCGGCAGTTGCCACATGTGCGATCGGAAGCTGTTCACCCAGTGCGAGATCACCCAGATCCGGGACGAGGGTATGGGTGCGGCGCTGTTCGGGTATTCGAAACTGTACGGGAGCGTTCCCGGCGGCCAGGCCGAGTATCTTCGGGTGCCGCACGTGAAGAACACGCACATCACGGTTCCCGAAGGTCCACCGGATTCGCGCTTCGTGTATCTGTCCGACGTGCTGCCGACGGCGTGGCAGGCCGTCGAGTACGCGGACATCCCCGACGGCGGTTCCGTCGTCGTTCTCGGGCTCGGACCGATAGGCGACATGGCGGCACGCATCGCTGCGCACAAGGGTTTTCGTGTCATCGGCGTGGATCTCGTGCCCGAGCGTCTCGCCCGCGCGCAGGCGCGGCACATCGAGACGGTCGACCTGACCGACACCGAGGGCGAACTCGGCGACGTGATCCGGGAGATGACCGGCGGCCGCGGCCCCGATTCCGTCATCGACGCCGTCGGCATGGAAGCGCACGGCTCCCCCGGCGCGAAACTCCTGCAGCAGGTCACGTCTCTCCTGCCCGACGCCATCGCGGGCCCGCTGATGTCGACGGCGGGAATCGACCGGCTGCACGCGCTGTACGCGGCCATCGACATCGTGCGCCGCGGCGGCACCCTCTCGCTCATCGGGGTGTACGGCGGAATGGCCGACCCGATACCTATGCTCACCCTGTTCGACAAACAGATTCAGCTGCGGATGGGCCAGGCCAACGTGAAGCGGTGGGTCCCGGACATCCTGCCGTTGCTCACCGACGCCGACCCCTTGGGCGTCGACACGTTCGCCACTCACGAACTGCCACTGGACCACGCCCCGCACGCGTACGAGATCTTCCAGAAGAAGGAAGACGGCGCTGTGAAGATTCTCCTGAAGCCGTAATGCCTTCTCTGTGGCTCGATCACGTCGCCGGGCACCGCGGTGCGGTCACCGGGCGGTCGTGGGACGAACGCGGACGGTACGACACCGTGGTGGTGGGCGCGGGGGTGACCGGACTGATCCTCGGGTTGCTGCTCGCCCGCGCGGGACAACACGTCGCCGTCGTGGAAGCGCGGACCATCGGCGCCGTCACGACGGGGAACACCACAGGCAAGGTCAGTGTGCTGCAGGGGACCCGGCTCGCCGAGATCGGCCGACGCCACGCGGTGCACATCCTGCGCTCGTACGTCGAGGGAAATCTGGAGGGCCAGCAGTGGCTGCTCCGGTACTGTCGCGATCGCGAGATTCCCGTGGGCACGGCATCGGATTTCACGTTCGCGCAGACCGAGTCCGGCACCGACGCGGTGCGCGCTCAGTACACGGCCGCCCGATCAGCGGGCCTGCCCGTCCGACTGGTGCCGGAACTCGACATCCCGGTGCCCCACGTCGACGCCGTCACAATCGACGACCAGGCGTTCCTGGACCCGATGCCCGTTCTCCACACGGTGGCCCGCGACGTGATCACGCACGGCGGCGACGTGTTCGAGCACCGTCGTGTGACGGCGGTCCGGACGCTGGTGCGATTCCACGTCCTGTCGACGCCGGACGGCGACATCGAAGCCCGACGCGTGGTTCTCGCGACGGGAACTCCGATCCTCGATCGCGGAGGATTCTTCGCCCGGCTGAAGGCGGAACGATCGTATGCGGCGGCGTTCCGGGTGCCGGGCGGTGCACCCGGGGGCATGTACCTGACCGCCGATCAGCCCACCCGGTCGTTGCGCCCGGCCGACGACGGTCGTGTTCTGGTCGTCGGCGGCAACGGTCACGACGTGGGCCGAAGCACGTCGCCGCAGGCCGCGGTCGACGATCTGCTGGCCTGGACCGGCCGCCACTTTCCCGGGGCGACGCCGACCCACCGCTGGTCGGCGCAGGACTACTCCTCGCTGAACGCGCTTCCCTATGTCGGCCCACTGGTTCCGGGCAGCGACGGCATTCTCGTCGCGACCGGCTACGGAAAGTGGGGACTCTCGAACGGCGTCGCCGCCGCTCTTGCGCTCGCCGGACGCATTCTCGGTGGCCACATGCGGTGGGCGGAGGCCTTCCAGAGCTATTCGCCGACGCAGCTTTTCGACCTTCCCGCGGTAGTGAAGGCGAACGGCGAGGTGGCGAGGGAGATGGCTGCGGGCTGGGGCGACGCACTCGTGGGGCGGCAACGCGGGAAGGGCCGGGCACGCATCGTGCGAGAGGGTCTGCTGCCCGTCGGCGAGTACACCTCGAACGGTCACACCGAGCGCGTCTGCGCCGTCTGCCCGCACCTCGGTGGTGTGCTCCGCTGGAACGATGCGGAGGCGTCGTGGGACTGCCCGCTGCACGGGTCCCGATTCACTGCCGGCGGAACACTTCTCGAGGGCCCCGCAACCACCGATCTCCGACGACTCTGATTCCCACCCGATTGGCCGCGGGCCATCTGGGTACCCGTCGCTTGTTCTCACGAAAGGAAGGAAGTGCCCATGACATCGGCAGAGACACTTCGCGGCCGGAAGGTCGCGATCCTGGCCACCCACGGCGTCGAGGAAGTCGAACTCGTCGAACCCCGGAAGGCCGCGGAGGACGCCGGCGCGGAGGTCCGGCTGATCTCGTTGTCCCCCGGCAAGATCCAGGCCATGAACTCGGACGTGAACGCGGCAGGCACCTACGCCGTCGACGCCGTCGTCGGCGACGTGGCGGTCGCCGACTTCGACGCATTGATCCTGCCCGGCGGCACCACGAACCCCGACCACCTCCGGATGGACGCGTCCGCCGTCGCCTTCGTCCGTGACTTCGTCGCTTCGGGCAAACCGGTGGGCGTGATCTGCCACGGACCGTGGACGTTGGTCGAGGCCGACGTCGTCCGCGGCCGCACTCTCACGTCGTATCCCAGCGTGCGCACGGATATCCGCAACGCGGGCGGAACCGTGGTCGACGAGGAAGTGGTGGTCGACAACGGGTTGGTGTCGAGCCGCAACCCCGACGACCTGCCCGCGTTCTGCGCGAAGATCGTCGAGGAATTCGCCGAGGGCCGCCACCCGCAGTGACTAGTCCATCGGCGAGTGCGGTCGGGTCGGGTCCGTTGCGGGTGACGACCCGACCCGCGCCGTGAAGAATCCGAGCGCGACCATTGCGGCGCCGAGTGCGAAGTGCAGCCAATTGTCTGCCGTGTTGACCGGCACGAAGTTCGCCGCACTGGCCTGGTCGATCACCAGTCCGTAAATCCACAGCACGAGATAGACCACACCGCCGACGATCAGGTACAAGCGCGCAGTCTGCACTGTCCTGGCGAATGCGATGCCGGCGACGCCGAAAATCAGGTGAACGACGTTGTGCAGAACCGAAACCTGGAATATCCCCAGCAGTTTCGCGCCCGAATGGTGCCCGGCGCCGCCGAGCAGGTCGTAGTCGGTCGTGATGCCGGGAACGAAACCCAGGATCCCGACCATGAGGAATACCGCACCCACGACGAGCGCGGCGATCTGAACCGGCGACTTCGTCCGGGACGACTCGCGCGTACCCATTGCTCTGCCCTTCCTTCGCGATCGACTGGTCCCCGATTACCCGTCAGCGAACACGTCAACCGCCCAGCGCCGTCAGCGCGAGTCCGGCACCGTCACCACCACGCGGGTGCCCGATCCGGGTGAGGACGTGACGTCGAAGGTGCCGCCGAGGCTTTCGACCCGCACGATGTGCGACGCCAGCCCGATGTGCCCCTGCGCCACCCGTTCCGGGACGACGGCCGGATCGAAACCGGCGCCGTCGTCGGCAACCGTCAGCGTGGTCCGCCCGTCGGCGCGGGTGAGTGCGAATTCGATCGTCGTGGCGCGGGCATGTCTGGTCACGTTGGTGAGCAGTTCCCGCGCCACCCGGTAGAGCAGCTCCTGGCAGTCGGGGTGACCGACGTCGTCGAGGCTCACCGACATCTCGAACCCCCGTCGGGCGTAGAGATCCGTGAGCTCGCGCAGCGCCGCGGTGAGGCCCAGCTGCGCGAGGACCTGCGGATGCAGTGTGGTGACCGTGGACCGCAGTTGCGCCGCCGTCTCGCGGAGGGCGGACTCGGCGGCGACGAGCATGTCGTCCGGGTTTCGCTCCAGGGCCTCCTCCACGTCCAGCCGGGCGGCCAGGACATTCTGCAGGGGCCCGTCGTGGAGGTCCTCGGCCAGTTGCCGTCGCTCGCGTTCCTCGGCGCCCATCGATTCGGCGATCAGCTGCCTGCGCACATCCATCAGCGAGATCACCGTCGCAGAGCGCCGGACCAGCACGTACGACAACGCCGTCGTCGCGGCCGCGAGCCACAACAGGAACCCGAAGTAGAGGTACACCTCGTCGGGGAAGCCGACTGCGTCGTCGCGCTTGGAGTAGACGATCCACACCACCTGGTACCCGACGGCGGTGCAGACGCCGACGATCGCCGTCAGACGCGGCCGGTACTGGAACGCCACCGAGATCGGCAACAGGAAGAACACCGGCAGCAGCACCGACGTCGCGCCGCCGGAGACGACGCACAACGCCACTACCGCGGTGACGTCCGCGGCCGTGGACACCCAGCCCGCCCACGGTCCGACGTCCCGCACCAGGACGAAGATCAGCCAGCCGAGAGCGACCGCCGCATACCCGATCAGCAGCCCCGCGAAGACGTCGGGTTGCCAGTGCGTCACGCGGATCACCGGCCCGAGCAGCGCCATCAGACCGATCAGCGGTAACCGGAGTATGGCGGTCACCCGGACCGCCTCGGTGCTGTAACGACGAACTACGCGACTCTGGGACGGAAGCGGCACGTCACTCCAGCAAGCCGCGTCGCATCGCCTCGGCCACCGCGGCCGCGCGGTCGCTCACCCCGAGCTTCTCGTAGAGGCGCTGGACATGGGTCTTGACCGTCGACGGCGCCAGATACAGCTCACCGGCGATCGTGGGAATGCTCTGGCCGCGCGCAATGAGCGCCAGCACTTCCTTCTCCCGGCCGCTCAGCGCCGGCCCGACCGGTTCACTGCGACGACGCACCTCGCCGGCCAGTCCGACGGCGAGGGAGGCGGGAAGGACGTCGCGGCCCTGTGCACAGTCCAGGACGGCTTTCACGATCTCCGCCCGAGTCGATTCCTTGGGCAGAAACCCCGCTGCCCCCTCCTGCAGCGCGTGGTAGACGATCGCGGACTCGTCGTGCGCCGACAGCAGCAGCACCCGCGTGGCGAGTTCGGCTCGTCGGACGGCCGCCGCCACCTGGGAACCGTCCAGCTCCGGCATCCGATAGTCGAGCAGTGCGACGTCGGGGGCGAGTTCGCGGATCAGGGCGAGCGCCGCCGCACCGTCGTCCGCCTCGCCGACCACCTCGATGTCGCCACTCGCGAGGAGCGCACGGACGACACCGTCCCGAAAGATCGGGTGGTCGTCGCCCACCACCACACGCACGGCGCTCACGGCGCGGTCCGAGGCGAAGCGACTCCGGCGAAGTCCATTGCTCACTTTCTCACGAGAGCAGGCCCGCGCGGAGCACTTCGCGACCCCGCTGTCCCCCGATCGGTGGACACCGGATTCATCCCGCCCTCCGTCCTGTCGGTGGACAGACGACGGCGCGCATTCGCGACATAGTTGATGCACACCGGAAAACGGGGAGATCGGAAACCGAAACCCCCACGGCCCCAGACGTTCCCCCCGAAGCGTCAGACCCCCGAAGTTCCAGAACCCAGGAGAAGCCATCATGCGCACCACCGCCCGCCGCCGCGTCGCATTCTTCATCGCACTGCCCGCCACCGCAGTGGCCGTCACCGGATTCGCCATCGCCGCCGCCGGGGTTGCCACCGCGGGCACGATGCCGACGTCGGGACCCACGATCGCGATGACGATCAGCAACGACACCGATCTGCCGATGGTCCTCGCGGGCTCGTCGAACCCCTACGGGCAGTGGATTCAGGCGCCGTCGGACTACCTCGCCCCGCACAGCAGCCAGATCGTGAAGGCATTCTCCACCGACCCGAACGGCGTCGAGGTGGACGCCACGTACTCGCTCCCCGGCGGTGCCCAGGCTGTGTTCCGCGCCGACAACTACAGCAACACGACCGACGTGGACGGAACTCGCGTCGACGCCAACTACGGCCACGCCTACGGCATCAGCAGCTGGATCGACTCGGGCTACCCGAACATGAACGCCGGCTACCACCTGTACGGGCACCCCTGACAGACGATCCCGACCATCCACCGAACACTCGACGAAAGCCGGAGAACATGATCATGCACGTCACCGAGACCCCCACCCCCACCGTCTCCCGCACGATGTGGACCACCGAGGAGATCAAGGCACGTCTCGAGGAGATGAACATTCCGCGATCACGCACCCGCCGCGGGCCCCGCTGGGGCAACCGCGACCGATAAGCCGGGGGTTGGGGCCCGATGTCGCACTGGTTCACTCCGACAGGACCAGTGCGACATCGGTTCGGTTCACCCGAGAGATCGCCGGGTCAGCGCTGGTGCCGCGGCTTCCACACGACGAGGGCGTTGCTCCGCGGGATCGGAACGAGGTCGCGCCGGTACCCGGCGTGAATCTTCGCGATCTCCTCGGCCAGCTCGCGAACCCGGTGCTGCAGAGCCTCCACCTGGTTGGTGAGTTCGATGATCCGCTTGATCCCGGCGAGGTTGACACCCTCGTCCTGCGAGAGGCGTTGCACCTCGCGGAGCAACGCCACATCCCGCGGCGAGTACCGTCGCCCGCCACCGGACGTGCGGTGCGGGGTGACGAGACCGAGCCGGTCGTAGTTGCGCAACGTCTGCGCATGCATGCCGGCGAGTTCCGCGGCCACCGAGATCACGAAGATCTGGGCGTCCGGATCAACGGCGCTCTCGCGTGGATCCTGGGTCGTATCGCTCATCAAGCACCCGCCCACCCGGCCCTCGGATCGAATCCGCTGGCCTTCTCTGCTTCCAGATAGGTCTTCAATGCTTCGGTGGCCGGGTCGTCGAGCTTCTGCGGAACGGCGACCTTGACCGTGACCAGTAGGTCACCAGCGCCACCGGCACGCTTGGGGACGCCTCGGCCGCGCACCCGCAGAACCCGGCCGTCGGCGGTGCCCGCCGGAATCTTCACACCGACACGCCCCTCCAAGGTGGGGACGGAGACGGTGGTTCCGAGCACGAGCTCACCGTAACTGACGGGGACGACGAGGGTGAGGTCGTCGCCGTTGCGGCCGAACACCTTGTCGGGACGCACCCGGACCGTGACGAACAGGTCGCCGGACGGTGCGCCGCGCAGGCCCGCTTCACCCTGGCCTGCCAGCCGGATCTTCTGTCCGTCACTGACACCCGCGGGGACGCGGACGGTGATGGTGCGGGTCCGGTTGGTGACGCCGTTGCCGTGGCACACCTCGCACGGCGAGTCGATGATGGAGCCGGTGCCGCGACAGTCGTCGCACGGCTCACTGAACCCGAACGCGCCCTGGTTGCGGCTGACGATTCCGGTCCCGTTGCAGCGCGGGCAGACTCGCGGGCTGGTTCCCGGCTTGGCACCGCTGCCGTGGCAGGTGGTGCACGGCGACGGGCTGGTCAGTCGCAGCGGAACCGTGACGCCCAGCGTGGCTTCACGGAATTCGAGGGTCGTCTCCGTCTCGACGTCGCTGCCGCGACGGGGACGGTTGGTGGTGCGGGTCGCGCCGCCGCCACCGGCGCCGCGATTGAACAGCCCACCGAAGATGTCGCCGAGGCCGCCGTCACCGGCCGCCGCGCCGCCGCCACCGAACAGGTCGTTGATGTCGAATCCGCCCTGGCCGAAACCGCCGGCTCCGGGGTTGAATCCGCCGCCGCCCTGGCCGAAACCGCCGCTCGCGAACAGTCGCCGGGCCTCGTCGTATTCCTTGCGCTTGGCAGGGTCCGAGAGCACGGCGTGTGCTTCGCTGACGGACTTGAAACGCTCCTCGGCCTTCGTGTCGCCGGGGTTCGCGTCGGGATGAAGGTCGCGGGCGAGCTTGCGGTACGCCTTCTTGATCTCGTCCGCGGATGCGTGGGACGAGACGCCCAGCTCCTTGTAGAAGTCCTTTTCGATCCACTCCCGTTGGCTCACTGGGCGTCTCCTCCTCTCGCTCTTACTCTTGTTCCGACTCGGCGGGCTTCGCCGCCTCGTCGGAGGTGTTCGCGCCGGCATCGCCTGCGCGATCGATCACAGCTACCATCGCATGCCGCAGGACGCGATCACCGAATTTGTAGCCCTTTCGCATCACCGTGCCGAGAACGGGGTCGTGACCCTCGCCCTCGTGCTGCACTGCCTCGTGCAGCGCCGGATCGAATGCGTCGCCCTCGGCGCCGAACTCGCTCAGGCCGAGCGACGTGAGGGTGCCGGTGAGCTTGTCCGCCACACCCTTCAGCGGCCCCGAGTCGAGGTCGCCGTGGCTGCGTGCACGGTCGAGGTCGTCCAGCACCGCGATGAGCTCACCGACGACGGACGCCTTGGCGTTCGCGATGTCGGCCTGCTTGTCGCGCTGGACGCGGCGGCGGTAGTTGGCATACTCCGCCTGCAGTCGCTGCAGGTCGGCGGTGCGCTCCGCCAGCTCGTCCGTCTCCGGAGCTGCCGTCTCCGGCAGGGCCCCTTCGTCCACCGAGCCGGGCTGCGGTGCGGCAGCGGTGCCCGCGAGGGGCTCCACTACCGGCTCCGCGTCCCGTGTCCGACCGGTCTCGGGGTCGATCTTCCGCTTGTCCACGAAAGTGACCGGTTCCTGCTCGGTGTTGTCGGACGTCACTTCTTCTCCGAGTCGGACGGCTCGTCCACGACCTCGGCGTCGACGACGTCGTCGGCACCATTCGCGCCGGAGCCGTCGGTGTTGGCGGCTTCCTCAGCGGCGCTGGCCTCGTAGATCGCCTGGCCGAGGGCCTGCGACTCGGTGGCCAGCTTCTCGACCGCGGTCTTGACGGCCGCGATGTCGGTGCCTGCGAGAGCGTCGTTGGCTTCCTTGATGGCAGCCTCGACCTTCTCCTTGACGTCGGCGGGCACCTTGTCCTCGTTGTCCTTGATGAACTTCTCGGTCTGGTGCACCAGCGACTCGGCCTGGTTGCGCACCTCGGCCTCCTCGCGGCGGGCCTTGTCTTCCTCGGCGTGCGCCTCGGCGTCCTTGACCATCCGCTCGATCTCTTCCTTGGACAGACCGGAGCCGTCCTGGATCTTGATCGTGTTCTCCTTGCCCGTGCCCTTGTCCTTGGCGGTCACGTGCACGATGCCGTTGGCGTCGATGTCGAAGGTGACCTCGATCTGCGGCACGCCACGCGGGGCGGGCGGCAGGTCGGCCAGCTCGAACGAGCCGAGCAGCTTGTTGTGCGAGGCGATTTCGCGCTCACCCTGGAACACCTGGATCTGCACCGACGGCTGGTTGTCGTCAGCCGTGGTGAAGGTCTCGGAACGCTTGGTCGGGATGGTGGTGTTGCGCTCGATGAGCTTGGTCATCACGCCACCCTTGGTCTCGATACCGAGGGACAGCGGGGTGACGTCGAGGAGCAGCACGTCCTTGACCTCGCCCTTGAGGACACCGGCCTGCAGGGCGGCGCCGACGGCGACGACCTCGTCCGGGTTGACGCCCTTGTTGGGCTCACGGCCACCGGTCAGCTCGCGCACCAGATCGGAGACGGCGGGCATACGGGTGGAACCACCGACGAGCACGACGTGGTCGATGTCCTTGACGGCGATGCCGCTGTCCTTGATCACGGCCTGGAACGGCGCGCGGGTGCGGTCGAGGAGATCGGACGTGATCTTCTGGAACTCGCTGCGGGACAGCTGCTCGTCGAGGAACAGCGGGTTCTTGTCCGCGTCGACGGTGATGTAGGGCAGGTTGATCGACGTGCTCTGCGAGGAGCTCAGTTCGATCTTGGCCTTCTCGGCAGCCTCGCGGAGACGCTGCAGGGCCATCTTGTCCTTGGTCAGATCGATGCCGTTCTGAGCCTTGAACTTGTCGACGAGCCACGTGACGATGCGCTCGTCCCAGTCGTCACCACCGAGGTGGTTGTCGCCGGACGTGGCGCGAACCTCGACGACGCCGTCGCCGATTTCGAGCAGGGAGACGTCGAAGGTGCCGCCACCGAGGTCGAAGACCAGGATGGTCTGTTCCTTGTCGCCCTTGTCCAGGCCGTAGGCCAGTGCGGCCGCGGTGGGCTCGTTGACGATGCGCAGGACGTTGAGACCGGCGATCTGGCCGGCTTCCTTCGTGGCCTGACGCTGGGCGTCCTCGAAGTACGCGGGGACGGTGATCACGGCGTCCGTGATGTCCTCACCCAGGTACGCCTCGGCGTCGCGCTTCAGCTTCATGAGCGTGCGCGCGCTGATCTCCTGGGGCGTGTACTTCTTGCCGTCGATCTCCACGTTCCAGTCGGTGCCGATGTGGCGCTTGACGGAGCGGATGGTGCGATCGACGTTGGTGACGGCCTGGTTCTTGGCGGGCTGGCCGACCAGCACCTCACCGTTCTTGGCGAAGGCGACGATCGACGGGGTGGTGCGTGAACCTTCGGCGTTGGCGACCACTACGGGCTCGCCGCCTTCCAGCACAGACACGACCGAGTTCGTTGTACCGAGGTCGATACCGACGGCACGAGCCATAGTGTTCCTCACTTTCGTTTTGCAGTCCTGTGGGCAGGTTTTTCATTACTGAACTGCGATGTTGGCGCTTAGTGAGCGCCCTCCGCTCAAGTTTGCACTCCGACACCGTCGGGAGTCAATTCGAACTTGAGTCTTGCACGCTCATGTTGTCGTAAGGCTCAACGGAGGGGTGCGGAGATTTGTTCCCGGATGCCCACATCTTTTTCGGCGCCGTGTTTCGAGGCCTTGCTTCGGGGCCGCCGACGCGGACCCGCGCGTCGGCACGCCACGGTACGGCAGGTCGATAGGATCGCAGCGTGACGACACCCGAACAGCCGCCACGCCGGCCCGAACCGCCGCGACCCGTACCGCCGCGTCCGGAGTTCGCGGTCACCCCGCTGCGCGCCACCCCCACCGATGCCACCCCGAAGGCCGTCGCGGTGTCGCTGTCCGCCTGGGTGGGATCGTTCGTCGTTCTCGCCGGAATCGCCGGCGCCATCGCGCTCGACCTCGGCGCGGTCCGCGACGCCCTCGAGGCGTCGGTCGCCGCCGACAATCCCGGCGATTCCGCGACGGACATCACCGACACGGTGAACCTGACGCTGATCGCCAGCGGCGCCATCGCCGTCGTCCTGATCCTCCTCGGACTGCTGGGCATACAACTCCTGCGCGCCCGGAAACCGGCGGGCCAGATCACCCTCGCGGTCGTCGGCGTCCTCAGCGTCGCCGGCGGAGTGGGCCTGTGGACCCTGCTGTCCGACGCCGGTGACGCGACCGCCGGTGTGCTGCAGTGGGCGCCGCTCGCCTACAGCGCCCTCGTCGCGGTGGGAGTGCTCGCCCTGTTCGCTCCCGGTGTGTCTCCGTGGCTGCGCCGGAACCGCTGACCGGACTCACACCTGGCACGGATCGGTACTGCCGTGGAACTCCGGGTCGGGGTCGTATTCGCGGTTGGACGTACCCGAATACTCTGGATCGGGGTCGTACTCGTCGTTGGTCGTCCCCGTGAAGTCGGGGTCCGGGTCGTACTCGTCGTTGGTCGTGCCCTCGTAGGAGGAGTTGCAGGCCGGGTGGGCGGCAGCGGTCTGGGTCACGGACGCGGCGCCGAACACGAGAGCCACGGCTGCCAGTGCGGTCATCGTCGTGCGGATCATGATGATTCCTTTCATCGGTGGGCTGATCATCGGTGGGCTGGGCGGACCCAGAAGAGAGAACCGAGCGGGGTCACCCGGGTGCGGGCTGGTGGGGCATCGCGGGTTCGCCCGCGCCGATCCGGCTCGACCCGGCGATATCGGCGTGACGCGTCACCGTGGGGGTACCCAAATCGGGGCCCGCAACACCCGGCGCGAGCGGCGGAATCGTCAGGGCTCGCCGGAATTCCATCTGCCCGCCGGTATCGCTCTCGGCGGCGGTCGAGGCGTACGCGAACGTGCCGACTCCCACCGTGACGGCGACGAGGACGGGCGACACCATGCCTCCGAGAACGCGGGGCCATACGCGTCGGTGCGAAGGCCGGGGTGCCGGTCCCGGAGAGTCGAAGTTCATACCGAGAATCCTTCGCGGCGCGCGCTTTCCACACATCCAGGAAGGCACCCAACTTGGACCCCGAGAAAAACCCTGAGAAGGCCTTCCTAATGAGGACCGTTTCTGACCTCAATCGCTTCTATTGTTCTTCTCATGACCACTTCGCAGAAGTCCCCGGCCACCGGTGAGCGCGCCGACCTCCTCCAGATCCTGCAGGAGCAGCGAGCCACCCTGTTGATCACCGTCCGCGACATCGACGACGCACAGGCACGGCAACGTTCGACCGTCAGCGACCTGACGCTCGGCGGACTGATCAAGCACGTGTCCCACACGGAAAAGCACTGGGTCGAAACCATTCTCGAGCCGGACGAGAACGCGGAGTTCGACATGGAGTGGGCGATGGAGAAGTACTACATGCGCGACGACGAAACCCTCGAGGGACTGCTCGCCGAGTACGCCGAAGTGGCCCGCGCGACGGAGGCCGCCGTGGCCGGCCTCGACGACCTGGACGTGCTCGTCCCACTGCCCACCGCACCCTGGGCACCCGAGCGGCAGTGGTGGACGATCCGCCGCACCCTGCTCCACATCATCCGGGAGACCGGCCACCATTCCGGTCACGCCGACATCATCCGGGAATCCCTCGACGGCGGAAACACCACCATGCAGATGGGCGCCGACGCGGGCATGGAGTTCTGACCCGCCCGGCAGAACAGACGAAAACACCTCACCGGGTTCGGGTTCCGGTGAGGTGTTCTCTTCATGCGGCGTTCGAGTGTTGACTTACCTCCTGCGGTTCAACTTTTTCGCCGACTGGTGAAAACCATGGTGCCCCGATGCGGGGGCACCGGCCACCTACCCCAGGGTGAATCCTGCCCACCTGGTGCCGCGGCTACGCCTCCGCGGTGACGGAGAGCACGACCACGTCGTCGGGGAAGGACGCGGGTGTCTGCAGTCCGGCGACCGCGAGGGCCCGGCCCGCCATCGAGACGCCGGGAACCTCGCTCCCCGCGGACAGCCCGTCGGCTCGACCACCCTGTGGGTGCACGTCGAACCACGCCGGGGGTTTCAGGCCCTCGTCCGGTGCACCGGCGAAGACGGGACGCACCCGATAGCGCCGGTCGGGGTCGAGCCCGGGCAGCGTGAACCTGCCGCGCGGTGACACCTCGGAGCGCCCCACGTACGCGAGGAAGAACAGCGCCTCCGCCCGGTCCTGCGCGACCGCGCCGTAGACGAGCAGGGTCGGGTCGATCTCGTCGGCGCGCACCATCGTTCCCGTGTGCAGGAGTTCCCGGTGCCGCTTGTACAGGTCGATCCATACCGCGAGCTGAACGTTCTCGTCGTCGGTGGCGGTCGCGAGATCCCACTCGATTCCGAGGTGACCGTAGAGCGCCGTCCCCGCCCGGAAGGACAGGCGGTGGTACCGGCCGGTCGTGTGGGAGATGCCGGACGCGATGTGCGAGCCCAGCAGCTCGGGGGGAAGCAGCTGCATCGTCCACCGGTTCATCTGCTGGCGCTCGAGCGGATCGATGCAGTCCGAAACCCAGACGCGGTCGGTGCGCTCGAGGATTCCGAGGTCCACCCGCGCTCCGCCCGACGAGCAGGATTCGATCTCCAGTCCGGGGAAGCGGCGCTTCAGTTCGTCCATCAACCGGTAGGTCGCGAGGGTCTGGTCATGGACGCCGGCGCGGCCGTGCGGTGCGGTGCCCGCGTCGATCAGGTCGCGGTTGTGGTCCCACTTGATGTAGGCGATGTCGTACTCGCCGAGGATCGCGGACATGCGCTCCAGGATGTGGTCGTACGCCTCGGGGATCCCCAGATTGAGCACCTGCTGGTTCCGGGACGGCACGGGCGTGCGCCCGCCGGTCGCCATGACCCACTCCGGATGCGCCCGCGCGAGGTCGGAATCGAGGTTGATCATCTCCGGTTCGAACCACAGGCCGAACTCCATGCCGAGGGAACGCACGTGATCGACGAGCGGATGCAGACCGTTCGGCCACACCGTCTCGTCGACGTGCCAGTCCCCCAGGCCCGCCAGATCGTTGCGCCGGTACCTGAACCAGCCGTCGTCGAGCACATAGCGTTCGACGCCGAGCTTCGCCGCGCGATCCGCCAGGTCCGTCAACCGGGCCAGGTCGTGGTCGAAATAGACCGCCTCCCACACGTTGATCGTCACCGGGCGCACGCGCCGCGGGTGCGTGGGCCGCGACCGGAGATAGTCGTGGAAGCGATGTGCCTGGGCGTCGAGGCCGTCGCCGTAGGCGCCGTAGACCCAGGGCGTTGCGTAACTCTCGCCGTCCGCGAGCCGTACCTCGCCCGGCAGGAGCAGTTCCCCGCCGCCGACCACCTGGAAACCGGTGAAGAGACGTTCGGCGTAGTGGCGGTGGTTGCCGCTGAACGCGACGTGGGTGCCCCACACTTCGCCGCGGCCGAACCCGAATCCGGGTACGCCGACGGAGAGCACCGTCGCGGCGTCCGGGCCGGTGCGTCCCTTCCGTCCTTCGCGTTCGTGGATGCCGACGGTGAGTTCACGGCGCTGCGGGGTCCGTTCCTTCCCCCACCGGCCCGCGAAGTCGAGGATCTCGCGGGCCTGCGGCGGGACCGGGAAGGCGAGCTGGAGGTCGTCGAGAACGTAGAAGGAGTCGCCCGCGTTCGTGACCTCGGCGCGCGCCCGGAGCAGGCCGCTCGGTAGCAGCTCGATGTCGAGGACCAGACCGAGATCGGCGACCGTGTCGTGCGCGGCGACCCGCACCGCGCCGGCACCGACCGCGACGAGTCCCGACCGGTGCTCGGCTGCGTCGACCGTGAGCGCGGTGGTCGTGAACAGCGGCGACCAGTCGGCGCCGTCCCGGTGCCCCGCGATCCCGGGCTTACCCACCCACCCGGTGTGGTGTTCGGGGAGTATCGACAGCCGCACCGGGAGGTCGACCACGTTGCCCGCCGGGGGCTCGATGTTCGCCTGCGCCAGGGCTTCGACGTCGGCGAGGGTGAGGTCGCCGAGCGCCGCGCCCCAGTGCACGATCGCCGGCAACCGGCCCCCGGTGAGATCGAGAACGACGGACACGCCGCCGGCGGTGAGGTGGACGTA
This sequence comes from Rhodococcus sp. G6(2025), assembly GCF_058628105.1. Taxonomy (NCBI): domain Bacteria; kingdom Bacillati; phylum Actinomycetota; class Actinomycetes; order Mycobacteriales; family Nocardiaceae; genus Rhodococcus; species Rhodococcus sp. G6(2025). The sequence continues at coordinate 2,041,877 of NZ_CP179750.1, read as the reverse complement.
TGCGTGCGGTGGAGTCGCAGTCACTTGTTGGCTCCCATCGTCAGTCCGGAAACGAAATGCCGCTGCAGCGCGACGAATACGAGCACCGTAGGCAGTGCGACGAGCACCGATCCGGCGGCGAGCAGGTTGGTGTCGGTGAAGAAGCTGCCCTGCAGATTCTGCAGTGCGGTGGTGACCGGCAGCTTGTCGCCGCTGACCATCAGCGCCAGTGCCCAAAAGAAGTCGTTGTAAATCCAGGTGATCATGAGCGTCGCGAGCGCGGCCAGCGCCGGACGGCACAGCGGGAGCACCACCTGCCAGTACTGACGGAACAGCCCGGCGCCGTCCACCGTCGCCGCCTCGAGCAGTTCCGGCGGGACCGTCTTCATGTAGTTGCTGAGCACGAACACGCAGAAACCGGTCTGGAACGCGACGTGCACCAGGATCAGTCCCCAGTAGCTGTCGTAGAGCGAGCCCGACGAACTCATCCAGTACGGCAGCGGAATCGCGTTGTACAGACGGAACAACGGGGTCAACAGTGTCTGCTGCGGCAGCAGATTGCCCGCGATGAACACCGCCAGCATGATCACGTTGAACTTCCACGGGAACCGGGCGAGCACGAACGCCGCCATCGACCCGATGAACAGGATCAGCAGCACCGCCGGGATGGTGATGAGCATCGAGTTGAGGAAGTAGTGCGGGATACCGCCGACCTCCCACGACTCGGTGTAATTGCTGAGCGTGAATCCGCCGACCGACAGGTAGCCGTGGCTGAGGACGTAGTCGTAGTCGCGGAACGAGTTGTAGAGCGCCCACAGCAGCGGGAAGATCCACAGCAATGCCAGGGCGGTGAGAAGGAGGTAGATCGCGGCGTGCGCGGTACTCAGCCGGCGCCGGTTGGCCACCGCGGCCTTGTTGCGGGGCCCGGTCCGGTCGACGGGCGCACTGTGGTCGGCGAGGGGTGTCGTCATGGTCATCAGTCGTCGCTCCGCATCACGATCCAGAGATAGAGGGCAATGAATACCAGCGAGATCACGAGCATGATCGTCGCCAGGGCAGACCCGAATCCGACCCGGCCCGCTTCGCCCACGACGTTGGCGGTGACGAGGGCGGAGATGAGTTCGAGTCCGTTGCGGCCCTTGTTGATCACCCACACGAGGTCGAAGGCGCGCAGGGCCTCGATGACGGTGATGACGATGATCAGCAGGTTGGTGGGCTTCATCAGGGGGAACACGATCCGGAAGAACGTGCGGATCGGACCCGCACCGTCCATGAGGGCCGCTTCGCGCACCGACGGGTCGATGGCCTTGAGACCGGCCAAGTACAGCAACATGATGTAGCCGGTGTGCCGCCAGCTGGCGGCGACCATGACGGCCCAGATGTTGACGTCGGGGTTGCCTAGCCAGTCGACGTCCGTGCCGAGGATGGTGTTGAGCACGCCGCCGTCGGTGGCGTAGATCAGCTGCCACACGAACCCAACCAGTGCCATCGACAACACCACGGGGATGTAGAAGATGCTCTGGTACAGCCGGCTTCCCTTCAGACCCCGGTCGAGGAGGACCGCGAGGAAGATGCCGAGGATCGTCGGGAAGACGAACAGGAACGCCAGCCAGAGGACGTTGTTGTGGAGGGCCTGCTGGAACGGGGGGTACGCCTGGACGGCGTCGACGTAGTTCTGCGGGCCGATCCACTCGATGGTGGACGTGCCGCCGATGCCGTCCCAGCGTGCGAACGACAGGATCACCGTGAACACGGTGGGAATCCACACCATCCCGATCACGATCGCGGCGGGCAGCCCGAGCATGACGGCGATGGTCCACCGGTCACCCCGGCTGCGCCGGATCTTCGGTGCCCGAATCCTGGATTCGGTTCCGGCCTGGGGAGGAACTGTGCTGGTCATGAATTCACCTGACCTGTCGGGACCGTGATGGTGGTCGTTGTCTTCTCGTGTGCTCTCATTGCCCGAACACCGCCGCCTTCTGACGCTCGATGCTGCGGACCAGGCCGTCGACGTCGTTCGGGTTGCCCAGGAACTGCTGCATCGCCGGGATCATGACGACGGACGCGAAGTCGGGGCGGGTGTCCCGGTCGAGGAACTGGGTGATGGACCCCGCACCCTGGACGAGGGCGGCCGACTTCTGCACGAGCGGAGAGAAACTCGACAGATCGGCGTCGCGGTGCGCGGGTATCGCCTGGGGGTCCTGCTTCGCATACGCGACTGCGGCGTCGGCGCTGGTGAGGAAGGAGAGGAACTGCTGCGCGCCACCGAGGTTCCGCGGGTCCTTGCGCATCATGAATCCGTCCATCGGCGCCTCGACCGCCGAAGCGCCGACGGCGGAGTCGAGTTCGGGGAACGCGAAGAAGTCCAGATCCTCGCGGTCGGGCCCTGCGGGGAAGCTCTGCGCGACGAACATGCCGGCCACCAGCATGCCGACTTCCTTGTTCAGGAGTGCCTGCTGCGCCTCGGACATCTTGCGGCCCAGCGGTTGCGACTGGTGGAACGGGAGGATCTCGCGCCAGGTGTCGAACACCGACCGGACGCGGTTGTCGGTCCAGCTCACCTCGCCCGCGAGCAGGGAGCGGTGGAAGTCGACGCCGTTGAGGCGCAGGTCGAGATAGTCGAACGTGCCGAACGGGGGCCAGCCGTCGCGGACGCCGAACCCGACCGGGGTGAGTCCGTCGGCCTGCATGCGCTTGGACAGGGCCACCCATTCGTCGAACGTCTTCGGCGGCGCGTAGCCCCGCTGCTGCCAGAGGCTGGGGCGGTAGAACACCGCCCACGGGTAGTAGAAGAACGGGATCAGATACTGCTGGCCGTCGGTTCCGGTGGACGCCTCACGGAAACTGTCACTGAAGCCGCTGCCGTGCGCTTGCCACACCGAGCTGACGTCGTCGACGAGACCCTTGTCGGCGAAGTACTTCATGCGGTACCCCGACATCCAGGTGAAGACGTCATCCGGGGTGCCCTGCAAGTAGTTGTTGACGTTCTCCTGGAACGAGGTGGAGTCGACGGAGTTGATCCGCACGGCGGCGCCGGTCTGCTGCTGGAACATCCCGACGACGTCCTGGACGCCGAGTTTGGCGTTCTTGTCCGACAGCCGCGATCCGAGGGTGATCACGTGGGGGTCGACACCGCTCGTGCACCCGGACAGCAGGCCCGCGGTCGACAGGGCGCCCGCGGCGCCGAGCGCGGCCTTGAGAAAGGTGCGCCGGGAGGGTTGCCACGGGTGCGGCAGCTCGTTTCGGTTCATGGTGCCCTTTTCGGTTGAGTACCGGGTGGGGGCGGAGTCGCTCACCACCTGATCGAAATCGAACAACTTCGATCACATTTCGGTGCTGTCGCCTCACGCCCTTACGTGATGCAGGTTACAAAATCACGCCGCACTGCGCGTTGTCAACCAGTCGCATGCGCGTTCACCTGCACAAGTGCAGAAATGTTCATTAGTGTTGACTTTTGAACAGCGATCCGACAGATTGTGAGCATGCACACAGCGAGCGATTCCGGCGGGCGGCACCTGCGGTGGCCGACCCGGGGCATTTCCTTCGGCGGTGACTACAACCCCGAGCAGTGGCCGGAAGAGATCTGGCAGCGCGACGTCGAACTCATGCGCGAGGCGTGTGTCGACTTCGCGACCGTCGGCGTCTTCTCCTGGGCGCGGCTCCAGCCCACCCCCGACACGTGGGACTTCGGCTGGCTCGATCGCGTCCTCGACCTCCTGCACGACGGCGGCGTCCGCGTCGACCTGGCCACCGCGACCGCGTCCCCACCGCCCTGGCTCACGGCCGCGCATCCCGAGGTCCGGCCCGTGGACGAGCGTGGCTACCGGTACGAGATCGGCAGCAGGCAGACATGGAGCCCGAGTTCCCCGATCTACCGCGACCACTCCCTCGTCCTCGTCGAGAAGATGGCGACCCGATACGGCGGCCACCCCGCACTCGCGCTCTGGCATGTGTCGAACGAACTCGGCTGCCACAACTCACGCTGCTACTCCCCCGACAGTGCGCGGGCGTTCCGGCGGTGGCTGCAGCGTCGCTACGGCGACCTGACCGAACTCAACCGGGCGTGGGGCACGACGTTCTGGAGCCAGCACTACAGCGACTGGAACGAAGTGGTGCCGCCCGCCGCGAGCACGACGTTCGGCAATCCCACGCATCTGCTGGACTGGCGCCGGTTCTGCTCGGACGCCCTCCTCGACCAGTACCTCGCCGAGCGGGAGGTGTTGCGGCGCATCACCCCCGACATCCCGGTCACCACCAACTTCATGGTGGGCATGGGCTCACCGCAGTCGCTCGCCGGCGACATGAACTACACGCAGTGGGCGCCCGAACAGGACCTGGTGTCCACCGACCACTACCTGGTGGGGCCCGCGACGGGCGACGGCGCCGCCCACCACCGGCTGTCGTTCTCGGCCGACCTGACCCGCGGCATCGCCGGCTCACGGCCGTGGTTGCTGATGGAACATTCGACGAGCGCCGTCAACTGGCAGCCGGTCAACCGGGCGAAGGCACCCGGGGAGATGCTGCGCAACTCCCTCGCCCACGTCGCCCGCGGAGCGGACGGCATCGCCTTCTTCCAGTTCCGCGCGTCCGACGCGGGTGCGGAGAAATTCCATTCGGCCCTGGTTCCGCACGCGGGCACCGACTCCGCGCGATGGCGGGAAGTCGTCCAGCTCGGCGCCGTGCTGCGCCGCCTCGAACCGGTGGCAGGCAGTCGCGTCGAGGCGCCGGTGGGTGTGCTGTTCGACTGGGAGTCGCAGTGGGCGTGCGAGCAGGACGGGCACCCGTCCCGGTTGATGCAGCCCATGGCGATCGCCGAACGCGCCCACCACGCCTTCTCCGGCGTCACGTGTGACGTGATCCCCGCGGACGCCGACCTGAGCCGGTACGCCGTGGTGGTCGTTCCGGCCGTGTACCTGTGCAGCGACGAGGACGCCGCGCGCATCGAGGCCGCGACCCGCGCCGGCGCCCAGGTGCTGGTCACCGCATTCTCCGGGATCGCGGACCGCGACGATCACATCCGGCTCGGCGGCTACCCCGGGGCGTTCCGCGACCTGCTGGGTGTCCGCACCGAGGAGTTCTTCCCGCTCGGCGCCGACGAGACCGTCGCCCTCGACGACGGCACCGCGGCCCGCATCTGGACCGAGTACCTGACGGTGTCCGAGGACGTGGACGTTCTCGCCCGCCACACCGAGGGGCATCTGCAGGGCGTGCCCGCCCTCACCCGCAGGCCGGTCGGCGACGGCGCGGCCTGGTACCTCGCCACCGTCCCCGACACGCAGGGCTGGGCGAGGATCGCCGAGACGATCTGCGCCGCAGCAGGTCTCGATCTCCACGCGGGACAGAACTCCGCCGTCGAGATCGTACGCAGGCGGGGCGAGAACGGGTCGTGGCTGTTCGTCCTCAACCACACGCCCGAGAAGGTGACCGTCGAGGTGTCCGGCACCGACCTCGTCACCGAACGAGTGGTCGACGGACCGCTCACGCTGGCACCCGGCAGCTGTGCTGTGATTCGCGAAGACAGCGCCGACACCGGCGCCCGGACCCGAAAGGCGGACGCATGATGCTCGCTCGTCAGCGCCAGCAGGTGATCCTCGACGAGGTCACCTCCCGCGGTGCGGTGAAGGTCGTCGACCTCGGCGCGACGCTCGGGGTCTCCGACATGACCATCCGGCGCGACATCAACGAACTCGTCGAGCAGGGTCTCGTCGAGCGGGTGCACGGCGGGGTCACGCTGCCGCGGTCGGCAAGTGTGCACGAACCGGGGTTCTCGGCGAAGTCCGAACTCGACCGGGAGGCCAAGCGGGCCATCGCCCGCGCCGCCGCCCGGCTGGTGCGGCCAGGCACGTCGGTGGGCATCTCCGGCGGCACCACCACGCACGCCCTCGCCCGCGAACTCCTCGACGTCCCCGACATCACCGTCGTCACCAATTCGCTGCCCGTCGCCGACGCCTTCCACGAGGGCGGCCGCGACGACCAGACCATCCTCCTCACCGGTGGTCAGCGCACCCCGTCGTTCGCGCTGGTCGGGCCGCTCACGGTCGCCGCCCTGCGCGGGATCCACGTGGACATGCTGTTCCTGGGTACGCACGGCATGGGGATCGACTCCGGACTCACCTGCCCCAATTTGATGGAAGCACAGACCAATCAGGCGCTCGTCGCGTCGTCGCGGCGGGTCGTGGTGCTCGCCGACCACACGAAGTGGGGGGTGACCGCGCTGGCGAACACGATCCCACTGTCCGACGTCGACATCCTCATCACCGACGCCGGGCTCGAGCGCACCGCCCAGGAAGCTCTCGCCGACCACGTCGGCGACCTCGTGGTGACACGGGAGAACCGGGAAGGACCCACCGATGACCGTGCGTGACGAACAGGATGCGCCGGAGACCGGGACGCGGCTCCGGATGCGCAAGACCCGGACGACCCTCGCGGACGGCCGCGAACTGATCTACTTCGACGACTCCGAGCCGTACGTGTCGGGCGGAGCCACCCGCGAGCTGGTGGATTCACGTCCGCTGCCGCCGGCGGTGTCGCAGTCGCAGATGCGGTTCGACGTGCTCACCGGGGAATGGGTGGTCATCGCTGCCCAGCGGATGGACCGCACGTTCCTGCCGCCGCCGGACGCGTCGCCGCTCGCCCCGAGCGTGCCGGGCAAGGCACCTACGGAGATTCCGGCCGACGACTACGACGTGGTGGTGTTCGAGAACCGTTTCCCGTCGCTGGCGACGGCCGCCGCCGAGCAGGACCTTCCGGACTGCGTCGACGGAGAAGCGTTGTGGCCGTTGGCACCGGGAGCGGGCAGGTGCGAGGTCGTGTGCTTCACCAGCAACCCCGATGCCGCCTTCGCCACCCTGAGCGTCGACCGGGTCCGCACCGTCGTCGACGTCTGGGCCGACCGCACCGCCGAACTGTCGACGCTGCCGGGGGTCCGGCAGGTGTTCTGCTTCGAGAACCGGGGCAAGGAAATCGGCGTCACCCTGACCCATCCGCACGGGCAGATCTACGCCTACCCGTACCTGCCGCCCCGCACGGACGCACTGATCCGGCGCTCCCGCGAGCACTTCGAGAGCACCGGGCGGCTGCTGCTCGCCGACGTCCTCGACGCCGAAACACGATCCGGCAGGCGCGTGGTCCTGGCCGCCGAGCACTGGACCGCGTACGTTCCCGCCGCCTCGCGCTGGCCGCTGGAGGTGCATCTCGCACCGCACCGCGACGTCCGTGACCTCACCGAACTGTCCGAAGACGAGCGGGACGAACTCGCCCACGTCTATCTCGAACTGCTGCGGCGGGTCGACCGGTTCTTCGAGGGTGTCGACGCCGTGCCCTACATCGCCGCGTGGCACCAGGCGCCCGTCGGCGAGGACCGTCCGCTCGGACGCCTGCACCTGCAACTGTTCTCGATGATGCGGTCGCCGGGCCGGATGAAGTACCTGGCGGGATCCGAGTCCGGGATGGGGGCGTGGGTCAACGACACCACCCCCGAGCGCATCGCCGACCGGCTGCGGGAGGTGGCGTCGTGAATGGTGCGCAGTGGGTCACCCCCGTCGACGCCGCCTCGGTCGCCGGCCCCGCGGAGGCGCTGTTCCGCAGCACGTTCGGCGGCGCCGCGGACGGCGTCTGGACGGCACCCGGCCGAGTCAACCTCATCGGTGAGCACGTCGACTACGCCGGCGGACTGGTCCTGCCGTTCGCGCTCCCCTACGTGACGGTCGTCGCCGTCCGTGTGCGGGGCGACGGGATCCTGCACGCCGTGTCCACGCACACCGGCGAGTCCTGGCGCGGTCCGCTCGACGACGTCGCCCCGGGCCACCCGGCCGGCTGGGCCGCGTACGTCGCCGGGGTGGTGTGGGCGCTACACCGGTCCGGACACCTCACGGCGGGAACCGGTTTCGACGTCGCAGTGCATTCGACGGTCCCCGTCGGCTCCGGGCTGTCGAGTTCGGCAGCGCTCGAGTGCGCCTTCGCTCTCGCCGCCGCCGACCTCGCCGGACTGCCCACGGACGACGCCGGCCGCCGCCCGCTGATCACCGCGTCCATCCGCGCGGAGAACGAGATCGCCGGCGCGTCCACCGGCGGCATGGACCAGTCGGTCGCGATGCTCGCCCGCCCCGGCCACGCTCTGCTCCTCGACTGCCGGGACGGCGCCACCCGCCACGTTCCGCTCGACTTCGACTCCGCCGACGCCCGGCTGGTGGTCATCGACACCAACGCGCCGCACCGGCTGGTCGACGGCAAGTACGGCAACCGGCGCGCCGCCATCGAGAAGGCCTGCGCCGACCTCGGCGTCGCCACCCTGCGCGACGTCGCCGACCCCGACGCCGCCGTCGCGGGACTGAGTTCCCCGGCAGCGCAGCGGGTCCGGCACGTGCTCGGCGAGATCCGCCGCGTCCGGGAAGTCGCCGACCTGCTCGACCGCGGCCGGATCGCCGACATCGGCGACGCCCTGAACCGCTCGCACGCCTCGTTGCGCGACGACTACGAGGTCAGCTCCGTCGAGCTCGACTCCGCCGTCGACGCCGCCCTCGAGGCCGGCGCCTGGGGTGCGCGGATGACCGGCGGCGGCTTCGGCGGCTCCGCGATCGCCCTCGTACCCGCCGACCGGGTCGACGCCGTCGTCGAGAACGTCGCCCGACGCGCCGAGACCGCCGGCCTGCCGGTCCCCCAGTTCCTGCACGCCGAGCCGTCGGGCTCGGCACACCGACTCTGAGATCCCCTTCCACGACCAGGAGAACACCATGGCACGAGTCACGTACGACGCAGCCACCAAGATGTACCCCGGTTCCGATGTGCCGGCCGTCGATTCGCTGAACCTCGACATCGAGGACGGCGAATTCCTCGTCCTCGTCGGCCCCTCCGGGTGCGGCAAATCGACGTCGCTGCGGATGCTGGCCGGTCTCGAGGACGTCGACTACGGTGCCATCCGCATCGGCGAACGCGACGTCACCGCCCTCGCACCGAAGGAACGGGACATCGCGATGGTGTTCCAGAACTACGCGCTGTACCCCCACATGACGGTGGCGAAGAACATGGGCTTCGCCCTCGAGATCGCCGGCATGGACAAGAGTGAGATCGGCCGCCGCGTCGAGGAGGCCGCGAAGATTCTCGATCTCGGCGACTACCTGAACCGCAAGCCGAAGGCACTCTCCGGTGGGCAGCGTCAGCGTGTCGCGATGGGCCGGGCGATCGTCCGCGACCCGCAGGTGTTCCTCATGGACGAGCCGCTGTCGAACCTCGACGCGAAACTCCGGGTGCAGACCCGCACCCAAATCTCACTGCTGCAGCGCCGGCTGGGCACCACCACCGTGTACGTCACCCACGACCAGGTGGAGGCCATGACCATGGGCGACCGCGTGGCCGTCATGAAAGCGGGCATCCTGCAGCAGTGCGCGAGCCCGAAGACGCTGTACGAGAAGCCGGTCAACAGCTTCGTCGCCGGGTTCATCGGGTCACCGGCCATGAACCTGTTCGAGGTCGACGTCGTGAACGGCGACGCCCGGATCGGTTCACTGTCGACGCCGATCGAGCGGTCGGTGGTGGGCGCCCTGGACACCGGCCGGGTGGTCGTCGGTGTCCGCCCCGAGGCGTGGACCGTGTCCGACCGGGGCACCACGGTGAAGGTCGACGTGGTGGAGGAACTCGGCGCGGACGCCTACATCTACGGACGCATCGTCCGCGACGGCGAACTCGGCGGACACGACATCGTCGCGCGCGTCAGCGACTCCGCATCCCCGGCCAAGGGCGAGGTGATCCGGCTGGCACCGGACCCGGCCCGCCTGCACTACTTCTCCCCGACGACGGGGGCGCGACTCGGCGACTGAGCGAACCGACCCCCCCACCGCCGAACCGAAGGAGCAACAAGTGAAACTTCTCGTCACCGGCGGCGCCGGTTACGTCGGCAGCGTCTGCGCCCAGCGGCTGCTCGAGTGCGGCCACACGGTCGTGGTCGTGGACGACCTGTCGACCGGCAACGCCGACGCGGTGCCGGCAGGAGCGGAGTTCGTCGAGGAGGACGTCGCGAGTGCGGCCGAGCGGGTTCTCGGCAGCGGGGACTTCGACGGCGTGTTGCATTTCGCCGCCCGCTCCCTCGTCGGGGAGTCGGTGGTGACGCCGGAGACGTACTGGAACGCCAACGTCGTCAAGACCCTGACCCTGCTGGAGGCCATGCGCTCGTCCGGTACCGGCCGGCTGGTGTTCTCCTCCACCGCAGCGACGTACGGATCACCGGACTCCGTGCCGATCACCGAGGACGCACCGACCCGGCCGACCAACCCGTACGGTGCCACCAAACTGGCGATCGACCACGCGATCACGTCGTACGCGGTCGCGCACGGTCTGGCCGCGTGCAGTCTGCGCTACTTCAACGTCGCCGGCGCGTACGCCGGGCTCGGCGAGAACCGTCTCGTGGAAACACACCTGATCCCGCTGGTGCTGCAGGTCGCCGCCGGGCACCGGGACGAGATCTCGGTGTTCGGCACCGACTGGCCCACCCCGGACGGCACTGCCGTCCGCGACTACATCCACATCCACGACCTGGCGGAGGCGCATATCCTCGCGCTCGAGTCGGCCCGGCCCGCAACGCACCGCGTCTACAACCTCGGCACCGGCACCGGGTTCAGTGTGCGGGAGGTGATCTCGTCCTGCGAACGCGTGACGGGCCGAACCATCGCCACCCGGGACGCCCCGCGGCGCGCCGGTGATCCGGCGGTCCTCGTCGCGTCCGGCGCACGTGTGCAGGCCGAACTGGGCTGGCGACCGAGACACACGGACCTCGATGCGATCGTGGCCGATGCGTGGACGTATCTGCAGTCGCTGGGCGCGCGGGAACGCTACCGTGGTGCAGTGCGGTCGTGAGCAGGCGTGCGGCACCCCGTGGACCGCGAGAAGGAGGCTGGTGTGGACGTCACCGATTCCACGAGGCAGGGTCGGATCGTGGAGGTCCTCGTCGAGGCCTTCGCCGATCTGATGGAGGCGGACCCGAGTGCGTTTCGCACGAAGTTCCGGAAGATGGCCGCCGATCCGTTCGCCTTCTACCGGGGCAGCGCCTGCCTGTTCTACGACGATCTGCGTGACTTCGACGATCCGTGGGCCGACGAGCGCACCGGCCGAGTGTGGATCCACGGCGATCTGCACCTGGAGAACTTCGGCACGTACATGAACTCGGAAGGCACCCTCGTCTTCGACGTCAACGATTTCGACGAGGCGTACGTGGGGCACTTCAGCTGGGATCTTCGTCGCTTCGTCGCGAGCCTGGCCCTGATGGGCTGGCAGAAGGCCCTCCCCGAGAAGGACGTCCGCAAACTGGCCGAAACGTATCTGCGCAGCTACGTCGACCATGTCCTGCACTATGCGCGGCAGGAGGCGGACGAGGACTTCGCGCTGGGCCTGGACAATTCTCGCGGCGCCATTCACGACCTCCTCCTTCGTGCGCGCCTCGCCACCCGGGTGAGCCTGCTCGAGTCCGTCACGGTGCTCGAGGACTACGATCGGCACTTCCGGCGCGGCCGCGGCGTCCGCGAAGTGGACGAGCAGGAACGCACCACCGTGAGCGAGGCGGTCGAGACGTACGTCGAGAGAATTCCGCGCAGCAAGCGGTCGGCACGGCCGGTGTTCTACCGGATCAAGGACGTGGTCGGGCGGAAGGGCTTCGGGATCGGCAGCGCCGGTCTTCCTGCGTACAACGTACTCATCGAAGGGGCGACGCAGGCGCTCGAGAACGACATCGTGCTGTCGCTCAAGCAGGGCAACGTCGCCGCCCCGAGCCGCATCGTCGACGAAACCGCCGTCCGCGGCTACTTCGAGCACGAAGGTCACCGCACCGCGGTGAGTCAGCGGGCCCTGCAGGTACACACCGATCCGCTGCTCGGCTACACGGAGATCGGCGACACCGGTTTCGTGGTCGCCGAACTCTCCCCGTACGAACTGGACCTCGACTGGTCGGACCTCACCGAACCGGAAGACATCGCGCCGGTGCTCGAGGACCTCGGCCGGGCGACGGCGAAGGTGCATTGCGTCTCCGACGAGGACAGCGATCAGACCCTTGTCACGTTCCAGACCGAGAACGCCATCCAGAACGTCGTCGACGGCAGGCTGGACGAGTTCGTCGGCGAGATCGTCGACTTCGGCATCGCGTACGCCGAGGTGAGCCGCAGGGACCACCAGCTGTTCGTGAACGCGTTCCGGGAAGGGGAGATCGCGGGCGTCTCCGCGACCTAGCCGAACTACAGTCGGACGGTGTTCAGTTCCTCCAGAACACCTTCCGCGCTGCGGGCGGCGACGGTGCAGGCCCGCGCGGTGAACTGGTCGAGCAACGGGTGGCGTGCCCGTTCGCGCCACTTCCGCACCGCGGCAAGTGCCCGCATCCGCTGCAACTCCACGGAGTCGTCGCCGTCGGTGCCCAGTCGTTCGGCGATCTGGATCCCGAATCCGCCGATCAGGCGTTGCAACTCGGCCACGTCGTCGGCGGGCAACCCCACCTCGGTGGACCGCAGCCGCCCGAGCAGCCGCAGTTCCTGGAAACCGTGCACATCGGAGAGCAGCCGTTCGGCCGACATCAGGATCTCGCCCGCACCCGGCACCGGATGCGCCGTGAGCACCCGCTTGAGTGCCACGAGCGCCGAATGGGTCTTCAACTGGTCGGCCCGCTGCCCGAACTGGATGTCGATCACCTGACGCAATTCGTCGAGGCCGCTGCGTTCCACCAGTTCGGCGGCCAGCGTGGGCGAGTCCTTGGTGCCCAACCGGATCAAAGTGACGGCCATCCGGATCCCGAAGAGACCGAAGCGGTCTGCCAGCTGAGCGCGCATTTTGGCGTCCACGGGAAGCGGACTGTCCTCACGCGCGAACCGGTCGGCCGACAGCATCGCCAGGTTCAGGTCGTCCACCGGGACCTCGGCCAGATGCTGGAACGCGGTGAACTCGGCCTGACGCATCGTGCGGGCACCGAGCGCCAGCAGACCCGCGACGGGGACCACGGCCTGGCACAGCCCGGTGCGCTCGAGTTCGCCCGCGAACCGGGACGCCACTTCCTTCGCGGACATCATGGCGTCCAGGCGTCCCGCCCCCACCTCGTCGGCCCGCGACACGACACCGACCACACCGAGCGGTCCCGATTCGTCGCCCACGTGGTCGCCGATCTGACCCAGGAACTGGACGTCGGTCGCGTTGAGCGTGCGCAGCAGGTAGACCACGGCGTCGGCGCCGGACGCCTCGTTGTCGGGGGTGAGCATCTCGAGGGTGCGGGCCGAGACGTCCCGCGACAGCGAGGACGTACCCGGGGTGTCGATGATCGTCGTGTGAGCCAGGGCGGACGACGGCCACTCCACGTCGAGACGGTCCACCTGGTCGGCGGTGAGGTGGCCGAGGTCGAACGTGAGATGTCCGTCCCGGCGCAGCACCGGGACGTTGGCGGAACGCTGAGCGCCGCTACCGTTGTCCGGCTGGTACCACGCCGTCACGGTGGGCGTCGACCCGCTGCGGTACCAGGTGACGACGCGGGTGCACTCGGTCGCGTCGGTGGGCGCGATGTCCTGTCCCACCAGGGAATTGAGCAGAGTGGACTTGCCTGCCTTCAGCGAACCGGCCAGAGCCACCCGCAGCGGTTGTTCCAGTCGCCGGGCACATTCGGTCAGCTGATCCCGGATCTCGGGTCTGCCCGCGTACAACTGCCGGGCGGACGCGATGAGTGCCCGGGCCTCGTGAAGTGGAGCGGCCGTCATGCCGTGACCGCTCCCGCGTCGCCTGCGACGAGTTTCGCGGCTTGCTGTTTCAATTCGGATGCGACGTGCAGATCCTTCTCGAGCTGCGCGATCCGGCGGGTCCGTTCGGTGGACTCGAGATTCGCCGCCTCCTGCGCGCCTCGCAACGAGTCGTTGATCGACCGCAACGCCTGCTCGGCGATCGCGCTGAAATGGTCGCGCAGCAAGCGCTGGATCGACCGGAGCCGATCCTTCGACTCCTTGCCCACCTGGAAGCTGGCGTCGTCGGCGAACCGGCGGATAGCGGCCTTCGCCTCCGCACGCCGCTTCAGGATCCGGCTCTCCTTGTCTTCCCGGTACGCCTTCGTGCCGAGGAGGACTCCGGCGCCGATCGAGATCGGATTGACCAGGGCCATCCCCATCATCGTGGTGATCAGACCGAACATGAGGACGCCGCCGTACGACCCGCGCATCCCGACGAGAACCTTCTGCGTGATGCCGATGCGTCCGGCCTCGAGGTCCGCGAGCGAGGCCACCGGTTCGAGGACACCGTCGACGTTCGCGACGTCCAGGTGCGGCAGTTCGACGGCACCCGTCTCGGCGAAGTGCTGCGCCACCACCTCGGCCAGCCACAGCGCACGGTCGTGGGCCCACACGAAGTTGTCGCCGATCGCGGTGGCGAATTCCTGCTCGAGCCACTGACCGAGCGCGTCCCAGTCCTTGCCGGGGTCGCCCTCGTCGACGGTCTCCTCGGCCTCCCGGGTGACGCGGCGCAACCGGTCCCGGAGGTCGTGATCGATGTCCGCGGCCAGGTCGGCGATACCGTCGCCCAGCGTCTGCTGCCACAGCGACGTCTTCTTGTGCAGCTCCTCGGCGGCGGCCTTCGCCTTCTGCAGTTCGGCGACCGCGGCCACGCCCTTCGCCGGATCACGCAGGGCGGCAAGCTCACTGCCGATCCCCAAAGTGAGATGCTCGGCCGCGGAAGACACGTCCAGCGACACGGCCCGCCGCGTGTTCGCCTCCGCCCGAGCCACCACCCGCTCGCGCAGGAACGCGTACAGGTCGACGAAACCGGATTCGGTGTTGAGTTCCTCGTCCTGCAGACGCAGCGCGTGCGAACGCAGCACCGAGGAGATCGGGATCAGGGGAACGTCGAGACCGGCCCGCGCGAGGTGCCCGCGGTCGGCTTCGACGATCTCGCGCCAGTGCGGGTACAGGTCGGTCTTGCTGATCAGGCACGCCACCGACGGGCACAGGCTCGTGACCTGGCGGATGAAGCCGAGCTCCGGTTCGGTGAATTCCTGGCTGGCGTCGGACAGAACGAACACGGCGTCCGACGCCGGGATCAGCCCGAGGGTGCTCGCGGCGTGCGGGTTGCCGGCACCGCCCACGCCGGGCGTGTCGACCAGGACCAGACCGTCGGCGAGCAGCGGGCTCGGGACGTTGACCTCCACCCGCAGCACCTCCCGGCCCTCGGCGCGGGGCGAGGCCGGCGTGATGCCGTTCAGCTCGTCGAGCGGAAGAGGAACCCGGATCGGGTCGGCACCCGGATCGGCGAGGACCAGTTCCGCCGACGCGGTCTCGGCGTTCTGGACGACGGTGGGGATCGCGGTGGTCTCGTCGTCGCCCACCGAGCACACGGTGAGGTTGAGGAGGGAGTTCACGAACTGGCTCTTGCCCTGCTTGAGCGGTCCGACCACCACGATCCGCATCCGCGGGTCCTGCACCCGGGTCCGGGCCGAGTCGAGGCGCTGCGCCAGATCGCCGCGACCGAACCTCTTCGCCACGTCCAGCGCCTGCTCGAGCAACGCCGTCATCGACTGGGACCCGGCTGGACTCTTCTCGGCGGCTGCACTGTCCATGAGCTTCGTTGACCCGCAATTCTTCCGACCTTTGTGCGGACACCACGTTCAGTGCACCGACACCCGACTGTGAAACAGCCCCGCACGCATAACGCGTCCGGGGCTGATTTCGTTACATCGTACGGCGGTTCCGGCCGCCCCGTCTGGGGGATGCCGGAACCGCCGTCTCATCACGGCTCGAGGTGATCGACCACGTCCGTGACGTCGTGCGTGGTGGCCACCGAGGTGTCGGTGTCACCGAACAGCGAGCCGTCGGTGTCGGCGTGCAGGCCCGAGTCGGCGCCGAACGCGTTGTCGGCGTCGATCGACGACCAGGTGTCGGCGCCGGTGTCGACGGCACCGCCCAGGGTGGACCCCAGTCCGCCTGCGATCGACCCGGTGGTGTCGGCCACGACCCCGCCGACCGCACCGAGGTCGGCCGAACCGTCCGTGGTCGCGTCCGTGTCGGCGGAACCGCCTGCCGACGCTCCACCGTCGACCGAACCGCCGGCGGACGCTCCGCCGTCGACGGCACCGCCCACTGCGGCTCCACCGTCGACCGCTCCGCCGACCGCACCGTCGAGGGCGCCTCCGACCGAGGTGCCGAGCGATCCGAGGCCACCCACGCCGCTGGACAATCCGGCGCCGAGGCCGGTGACCGCGTCGGTGGTGGCATCGAGGCCACCGGTCAGTCCGGCAGTGGCGTCGACCGCGCTGTCCAGGCCGCCTTCGATTCCACCGGCCACATCACCGCCGACTCCGGCCGCGGCATCCACGGTGCCACCGAGGCTTCCGCCGACATTCGCGGCCGTGTCCAGCGCGCCACCGACCGTGCCACCCAGATTGGCCGCCGTGTCCAGGGCGCCACCGAGGTTCGCGTCCACGTTCGCACCGGCGTCGGCGACCGCGCCGACCGACGCGCCTGCCTCGCCCACCGCGTCGACGGCACCGCCGACGCTGCCGGTCAGTGCGGAGCCGAGGCCCGCACCGGTTTCGAAGATTCCACCGAGACCACCGGTGAGACCGCTGGTCAGACCGGCGCCCAGGCCACCGGCCGTGTCCAGTCCGCCGACCAGGTTGGTTCCGAGGCTGCCGCCCAGGTCCGCTCCGGCGTCGGCAACCGCGCCGACACCCGCCGCGACACCGGCACCGATGCCTGCCGCGGCGTCCGCGCCGCCTGCGACGCCGCCGCCGACCGCGCCGCCCACGTTGCCCGTGACGTCACTGCCCACGTCGAGCAGTCCGCCGAGCGCGCCGTCGATGCCGCCCGTCAGGCCACCCGCGAGATCGGTGCCCGCGTCGAGCGCACCGTCCAGGGCGCCGCCCACGCCTGCTGCGGCGCCGAGTCCGAGGTCGGCGTCCAGAGCGGAGTCCAGATCGAGTCCGCCACCGGCCTCCAGAGCCGTCTCCAGTGCGGAACCGAGGGTCGCGCTGAGATCGCCGTCGGCTCCGAGGACGCCGCCGAGCGCGGTGCCCAGCGTGCTGCCGATGCTGCCCTCCGCGCCGAGAACGCTGTCGAGGTCGAGGGCGCCGCCGGTCTCCAGCGCACCGCCGAGCACGCCGCCGAGCGCCGCGCCGAGGTCGGCGCCCGCGCCGCCACCGACACCGAACGCACCGCCGAGCAGGCCGCCCAGGTCGGTCACGCCGCCGAGGTCGACTCCGCCGTCCGCGCCGAGCACCGCGTCGAGGGCCGCACCCAGACCGGCGGTGGCGTCACCGTCGACTCCGAGCACTCCGCCGAGCGCGCCGCTGATGGTGGTTCCCAGGTCGGCACCGGTGTCGAGGACACCGCCCAGCCCGAGGCCGCTCTCCAGAGCGCCACCCAGGACCGTGCCCAGGTTCGCGCCTGCCTCGCCGCCCAGCCCGAGGGCCCCGCTCAGCGCCGTCGTCAGCTCCGACGTCAGTTCCCCGCCGAGACCGAGGTCGGCGCCCAGCCCGAGGTCCAGTCCGCCGTCCAGCAGACCACCCAGGTCGATGTCCGTCACTCCGCCCGCGCCGAGCACGGCGTCGAGGGTGCTGCCCAGTTCGGCGGCCAGGCCACCGTCCAGGCCGAGGGCGCCGCCGAGGACCGTGCCGAGCGCGGCGTCCAGTCCCAGTCCGCTGTCGAGTGCGCCGGACAGGGCGCCGCCGAGGCCACCCTCCAGATCGAGGGCGCCGCCGAGCAGACCGCCCAGGGCTCCACCGAGATCGCCGCTGACGTCACCGCCCGCGCCGAGAACGCCACCGAGGATGCCGCTCAGCGCACCGCCGAGGTCGCCGTCGGCACCGAGAACGGCGCCGAGGTCGAGTCCGCCACCGGCACCGAGAACGGCGTCCAGCGCGGTACCCAGACCGGCGGTGAGGTCGCCGCCGACTCCGAGTTCACCGCCGAGCAGTCCGCTCAGCGCACCGCCGAGGCTGCCGCCCGCACCGAGGATCGCGTCGAGGTCCAGTCCGCCGCCCAGGTCCGCGATCGAACCGAGCGTCGCGCCGAGTGCGCCACCGAGGTCTGCGCTCAGGTCGCCGCCCGCACCGAGGACACCACCGAGAGCGCCACCGAGGACCGCGCCGAGGTCGGTGCCGAGAACTCCGCCGAGCGAGCCGGCGACGTCACCGAGCAGTTCACCGCCGAGCAGGCCTTCGAGGGTGGCGCCCAGTCCGCCGCCTGCGCCGATCGCCGCGTCGAGCGCACCGCCCAGCGCGCCGCCGAGACCGGCGTCCACACCGAGCACGCCGCCGAGGGTCGTTCCGAGCACAGCACCGAGGTCGAGGCCGCCACCGAGTCCGGCGAGGATGTCACCGTCCAGGCTGCCACCGAGGTCGACGACGCTTCCGAGGGCGGCACCGAGAGCCGCACCCAGTTCGGCGCCCAGGTCGCCGCCGATCGACAGGGCGGGGGCGAGGATCCCGGTGAGACCACCGGCCACGTCGACCACCGGCAGGGCCGTGATCGCCGCGGTGAGGGTGGTGGCGAGCTGCGCCGTCAGGTCGGCGCCCAACCCGAGGGCGCCTCCGAGGGCCCCGCTGATCGTTGCGCCGAGGTCGAGGGCACTACCGAGGTCGAGGCCACCGGTGAGGGAGAGTGCTGCGTCGAGGGCCGCACCCAGCGCGGCGCCGAGCTCCGCACCGATCTCGCCGCCGATCTCCAGCGCGGCACCGAGTGCGGCGCTGAGGCCGGCAGCCAGTTCCGCCGCGAAGTCGAAGTCGCCGCCCAGGCCGGCACCGAGACCGAGGCCTGCGCCGGCACCGATACCGACCGCACCGCCGAGACCGCCGCCGAGACCGAGGCCGCCGCCCAGGCCGCCACCGACACCTGCGCCGACACCGCCCGCGACGTCACCGGCGACGTCGGCACCGGCGTTGACGATCGCGGCCAGGTCGGCCCCGCCGCCTGCGAACAGTCCCGACTCCGCGACCAGCGGAGCAACGGACACGATGTCCGCGTGGCTCACACCCTGCAGGCCGGCGGCGCACAGCGCCTCGGTCGGGTTGGCGCAGTAGGCAGCCGCAGCCTGCTCGTCGCGAAGAAGGCCGAGGATGAAGTCGAGGACGGCGTTGGTAGCCATGGCAGCTCTCCTGTAGTCGAGGTTCGGGGAGTTCGGGTGGCCACCACAACTGCTGTGACGGCGAGTGAAATACACGTTATGGATCGGCGGCCCCCTTCCCAACGGGGCGGCGCCCCCTACTCGGGGACCCCGGTATCGGGGATCTCCCATCGGGGGTCGGGGCCTCCCCGTTAGGGGATAGGGGGCCATTAGGGGATCGGCCCCGTAACTGCCGTCGACCAGCGGAGTCGGCGTAACGAAACGGCCGCTCCACGCGACAATTCGAGTGACCACGACGGCTTCGGCCGTCACATACGACGGCGGCACCGTCCGCCTGACGCAGGCGGCGTGACGCCCGCCCGGACCACAGGAGTGGAAGATGGCTGCAGCGCTCGGCATCGGTGTCGGATCGGTCAATACGGTGGCCGCCGTCGACACGGACGGGGCGAGCGTGACGGATGCCGCCGACCTCACCGTCCTGTCCCGCGCCAGTGTTCTCCACCTCTCCCCCGATCGCGCTCCGGTCCTCGGCGACGACGCGAGCGAACCCGATGCGGTGACGGTGTCCAACTTCGCGAACCGCGTGGGCGACCCGGTCGGGATCCTCACCGACGACGGCTCGACCTACTCCGGTGAAGACCTGGTGGCCACCGCCGTGAGCTGCATCGTGCACGAGGCCGCGTCGGGCCGCCACGGCCTCCCGACCACCGTCGTCGCCCACCCGACCGTCTGGCCGCCGTACACCGTCGGTGTCCTCGCCGACGCGCTCGAGCAGGCCGGCGTCACGGACGCGACCCTGGTGTCGGAGGCGCAGGCGGTGATGACGTGGCTCGAACGGACCCGCGGCACTCTCGGCGACGCGTTGACCGTCATCTACGACCTCGGCGGCACCTCGCTCGACATCACCCTCTTCCGTTCGGACGCACACGGCACGGAGACCGGCGTCCTCGGCAAGCCGGTGCGGTCCGAGGACTTCGGTGGCGCCCACTTCGACCACGCCACCATGCAGTACGTCCTCGGCAACGTCGCCGAGGAGTTCGGCGACATCGACCCGTTCGCCCCCGACACGGTCGCCGCCCTCACCCGGTTGCGGACCCGCTGCACCGCGGCGAAGGAGGCGCTGTCCTCCGACACCGAAGCCACCATCGGCATCGAACTGCCCGGCATCTCCACCGACGTGCGGCTGGTGCGCTCGGAACTCGAAGACCTGATCCGCGCGTCCCTGCAGGAATCGGTGACGCTGGTGCGCGAGAGCATCCACGCCGCCGGCCTCGAATCCAGCGACGTCACCCAGGTGGTGCTCACCGGCGGAAGCGCCGCGATCCCGCTGGTCGCCGAACTCCTGTCGGCGGAACTGCGTGTTCCCGTCGTCGCAGCCGAACGTCCGGGCCACACCGCGGCCCTGGGCGCCGCCCTACTCGCCGCCGACAACGACGCGGGACGCGCCGCCGCCCCGACCGTCGCGCGGATGCCGGTCGTCGTGCCCACCGCGGCACCTGCAGCGCCCGTCGCCGCCCCGACCGTCGAGCCGGACGCCGAGACCGTCGTCCTCGCCGCCCGCACCCCCGCACCGACCCTCGGCGAGCCCGCCGCCACCGGAATGTCGCGGAAGAAGAAGGCAGGGATCATCACCGCCTCCGCCGCGGCCATCGCCCTGCTCGCCGCGGGTGGGCTGTCGCTCGGCACGGCCCTCGACAGCGCACCGTCGTCGTCCAGCTCGGGTTCCACCACGTCGCAGTCGTCGGGCACGTCGGCGGGCGCGGCATCCACGTCCGGTGTTCCTGCCGAGGCCGCCGCGACGGGCGCCACCACTCCCGGCACCGAGGCGGCGGGCATCGCCGCCGCGACCGGTGTCCCCGGCACCGCGGCCGGCGTCGCGACCCCGATCGCCGCACCCGGCACCGTCCCACCTGGCACCGTCGCACCGGCCGCGGCCGCACCGGTCGCTGCAGCGCCCGGCACCGCACCGGCACCCGCGGCCGAGGTACCCGCACCTGCCCCGGCTCCCGCGCCCGCACCTGCCCCCGCTCCGGCCCCGAGCGTTCCCCAGACCGACGGCGGCGCCGCGATCGCCAACACCATCGTCGGCGGCGCCGGCGCGGTGGGTGACACCGTCAACGGAGTGGGCGACACGGTCGGTGGCGTCGTCGGCGGAGTCACCGGCCTGGTGCCCGGCGTCCTCGGCAACGGCGGATAGGGCACCGGTGTCCACGCTGCCCTCACCGCTTCCTCCCACGGAACTCGCGGAGCTCGACGGCCCGCAACTGTCCGCTCTCGCACTGGTTCTGCTCGGCAGCGACCTCGACGAGACCGTGGTCGCCCGAGTACTCGACGTCGAACCCGACCGTGCCCGCGCCGCTGTCGACGCGCTCCGCGCGGACGGCTGGGTCGACGAACGGGACGCGCTGGTTCTGGCGGACCACACGCATCTCACGACAACGCTCGGCGAAAACCGGCTGACCACGCTCGCTCGCCGCCTGCTCACCCATCACGTCGACGGCGGAACGCTCACGCTTCCCGTCGCCCGCGCGATCGCCGCGACCGGCACACCGAGCGACGATCTGAGCCAATTTCTCTGCGCCCAGGCCGAACTCGCCGAACCGGCCACCGCCGTCGCGTTGTATTCCGAAGCCTGCCGGGTCGGCAGGCTCGGCGACAGTGCCGTCGTCGCATACGCCGAGGCCAGCGCCCTGAACGGCGACCTCGACACCGCGGTCGGCCTGGCCGATTCGGTCCTCGAACGGCCCGGCACCGTCGGCGATGCGGAACTCGCTGCGGCGGTCAGGATTTCGGCCGCCGGCGCCGCGTTCTGCGGCATGATCGATCGCAGCGCCGAACTGTACGCCTGGCTCGGCGCCGACCGGGCGGGCGCCGACGCCTCCCTCGCGGCCTCCGTCCTGGTGGTGGCAGGGCGACTCGACGACGCCGAAGCCGTCCTCGCCACCAGCGCGGGCGCACCCCCCACCGCCGCCACCGCCGGAGCCGCACTCGTCGCGACCGGACTCGTCCAATCGGTGACCGCGTCCGCCAACGCCGCACTGAACTCACTGACGCGTGCGCTGTCGCTGCCCGGTCGCGCGTCCCGGCCACGGGTGCTGCCCGACTCGCCCGCCGCGATCACCGCCCTCGCCGCGCTCCACTGCGGCGAACTCGCCCACGCGGACGCCGTCCTCGCCCGGGCACGGGAAACCGAACGGCCCGGCAGTGTCACCGCTAACCGGCATCAGCTGCTCACCGCCTGGACATCGATGGTCCGCGGCGACCTCGCCGCGGCGCAGTCCCGGCTCGACGGCCTCGACGCCGCGTCGATGCGGCAACGCGATCTGCTGTTCGTCCACGGCCTGCGGGTCGGGCTGGCCCGGCGCACCGGCGACAACGCGGCACTGCTCCAGGCCTGGGCGGGCGCGCAGGGCGTGCTCGCCGAGTACTCGGTGGACCTGCTGAGCCTGCTGCCGCTCGGCGAACTGTGGCTGACGTCGATCCGGGTCGGCGAACCCGCCCGGATCACCCACCTCGTCGAGGACGCGCAATCGTTGCTGCGGACGCTCGGCGAGCCGGCGATGTGGGGTTCGGCGCTGCACTGGTACGGCGTGCAGGCCTCGATCCTCGCCGAATGCCCCGCAGACCTGATGCCCCACGCCCGCGCACTCGGCGATGCTGCCAAGGTCAGCACGTACGCGTCCGGGCTCGCCACCGCCGGTCGCGCCTGGCTGCGCGTGCTGCAGGGCGACATCGACGCCGCGTCCGTCGAGGACGCGGCCCGCACCCTCGACCGGATCGGCCTGCCGTGGGACGGTGCGCGCCTCGCGGGGGAAGCCGCGCTGCGCGCGTCCGACACGAGGGTCGCGACCACGCTGCTCCAGGTCGCGCGGGCCCTGCGGCAGCCGACGTCCGCGGGCAACGGTGCCGACTCCGCAGTCGTGTCGAGTCCGAGCACACCGGGATCGCTCACCGACCGCGAGGCCGAGGTGGCCGAACTGCTCGTCCAGGGGCTGACGTACCGGGAGATCGGGTCGCGCCTCTACATCTCCGCCAAGACCATCGAGCACCACGTCGCGCGGATCCGGCGGCGGCTGGGCGCCGGGTCGCGGTCCGAGCTGCTGTCGATGCTGCGTGCGATGGGCCACGGGTATTCCGCCGACTCCTGACCCGTGAGTACTTATTAACCGCGGGTGGTTAATAAGTACTCACGGGCGCCGGAGGCACAGCAGCGCCCGGTGTAACCATTCGACTGCGGCAGGCGACACACTGTGCACATGGTGCGATGACGCACTCCCTCGAACTGTGCCAGTAAGGATCTTTCATGACCACCGGAGTCGGACTCACCGTCGGCGATGCGGTTTCCACAGCGGTGGTGACCGCTTCCGGAACCGACGTGAGGACGATCGAACACCCGTCTGTCCTGTTCACGGCCCCGGACGGCACGGTTCAGCTCGGCGACCCCGGCACGGAATCGACCGGCGCCGTCCGCGACTTCCTGGCCCGCGTCGGTGAGCCCGCGGGCATCGAGTACGCGGGCTCGCTGACCCGCGCCGAGGACCTCGTCGCGACGGCGATGTTCTGCCTCTTCAGGGAGGCCGCGGACGGACTGTCGGGGACGGTGAAGGTCACCGCGACCCATCCGTCGGACTGGGCGCCGGAGATCGTCACGAAACTGCGCGAATCCCTCGACTACATGGGCCTGGGCGAGGCGACACTCATCCCGGAGTCGGTGGCGCTCGCCGCCTCGCCGGAGTCCCCGGCCCACGGCGCGGCACTGCTGGCGGCCGGGCTGGCACTGACCGACGAGGACACGAGCGCCGACACCGAGTCGATTCCGGTCGTCGAGGCCCCGATGCACACCGCGTACTCCGCGGTGACGGCGGTGCCCGCAGCCGCAGCCGCGGCCGCTGCCGCATATCCGCCCGCCGAGACCGAGGCGTCCGCTCCCACGAGTACACCGACGCCACCCGCCAAGCGCACGAACCGTCGGCCGCTGATCATCGCCGGTGTCGCCGCGGCCGCACTGGTGGTGGCAGGTGGGGCGCTCGCGTTCGCGCTCACCGGCAACGGCAGCACCGCGGTCCCGACGATCCAGGACGCCCAGACCGCGTCGGTGACGACGTCCAGCGCACGACCCACGACGGCCGCTTCCGTTGTCTTGCCGACGGCGAGCACGCAGGAGGTGGCCGTGACGACGGAGGTTCAGGCCCCCGTCCCGGTCGCTCCGCCGCCTGCACCGGTGGAGACGACATCCGTGTTCGTGCCGCCGCCTCCGCCCTCGACGACGACGCCGGAGATCACGCTTCCCTCGACCACCACGGTCACGCAGACCACCACCACGACGACGACCGCCGCTACGACCACGACGACGACGCCGGAGACGACCACCACAACAACAACCACGACGACGACGCTGAAGGAACCCGCGGCCGCGACCACCACCACGACCACGCCCGCAAAGCCTGCTCTCAAAAGCCCAGGTGAGTGAGGCTCTGGTCACACCTCCCCGACCGTCTGACTCGTCCGTAGCTTAAGGTGGGGCGCTGATACCCACCCCAGAAGGAATCCTCAGTGAACGGATTCCGTGCAGAAGGGATTTCATGCGTAACGTGCTGGCGCACCGCGCCGCTGTTGTAGGCGCCTCGGCAATGCTTCTTCTCTTTCCGTTTTCCACTGCCGCCCAGGCCGACCCTGTTACGCAGCCCGACACCACTCAGCTGAGCGCCGACAAGTTGCCGGCCGAACTCGTCGAGGCCATCACCCGCGACCTGAAGATCAGCCCGCAGGAGTACCTCGACCGCGCCGCGAAGGCACAGGAGCTGGGCAGTTACGCCGAGGACTTCCGGGAGCAGCATCCCGACGACTTCGCCGGGGCCTGGATCGGCCTCGACGGCCAGCCCGTCGTCGCGGTCACCACGAACGAGGCCGCCGACGCCGCAGCCAAGGCCGGGTACGACACCCGCATTGCGCCGGTGTCCGCGAACGGCCTGGAGAAGACCCTCTCCGACGTGAACGGCTGGATCGCGGGACTGCCGAAGGACGTGGCTTCCCAGGTCAACTCCGCGTCGATCGACGTCCTCGAGAACCGCGTCGTCATCGACGTCGTCAACAGCCCCATCGGCCAGGCGCTGAACCTGCCGACGCTGCTCGCGAACGTCAAGGTCATGCTGAGCCCCGGCGGCGGCGGTCCGGTGGAGCGCGGTCCCCTCGCCGGTGACACCTACATCACCACCGCGGGTGAGCTGCCGAAGACGCCGATCTCGGAGATCTCCGTCTGCTCGCTGGGCTTCAACGCCGTGGACGACAGCGGCCAGGCCGTGAACATCAGCGCCGGACACTGCAACCCTGCCGAGGGTCAGCCGTCGCCGGTGTTCCTTCCCAATCACCAGAACGTCGACGACAGCCAGCAGATCGGCGCCTTCTCGAAGTCGTCGGTGGGCAACCCGGCCGACAAGCTGGACTATTCGGTGATCAAGCTCAACGAGGCCGGCGTCAAGGCCGGTCTGGACCGTCCCGCGGTTCGTGGCGCGAACGGCACCACGCTGGAGATCACCGGCACCGCCCGGCCCGTCGTCGGCGCCCCGATCTGCAAGTCGGGTCAGACGTCGTCGTTCACGTGTGGTGTGGTGGCAGCCGATCACGTCGAGACGCAACTGTTCGTCGCCGACGGTTCGAGCCGCGTGGTCAACGGTTTCGCCGGCACGGCCTGCACCCTCGCGGGTGACAGCGGCGGCGCCATCGTGACCGGAACCCTGGCGTTGGGCATCACCAGTGGTTCCAACGCCAGTGGCGCCCCCAACTGCACGGAGGCGAACCTGGTGCTGGCACCGGAGGGTGGCACCGCCAGCCTCGGCATCCCCGTCGCGGACATCGTGGACACGCTCGGATCCGGGATGCGCGTGCGCACCATCTCCGACTAGTTCTGCTCCGCTTCACCCTGTGCCCGGTGTCCGTTCGCTCGGACACCGGGCACAGGTGTGTTCCGGCCTTGTGTCCGCTTTGTCCTGCAGCGTCGTCCACCGAGAGTGTTACAGGTGGGAATAGACGGGGCGAACCCATATAGTCGACTCCGACTGTGTACGGCCTTACCTGTCGGGGGGTCGTATTCGTATGCGCCCGCGAGGCGACTGCGAACAAACAAAAATAGAAAGGCCCCCATGCGAAGCTCCATCGCACGTCGTGCCGCCGTGTTCGGCTCCGCCGCGCTGCTGCTCCTCGGCCCGGTCGCCGCCTCCGCTCAGGCCGATCCGGTCGAGCCCGGAGTGTCCGGCCAGGCCGGCAAGCTTCCCGCGGAACTGATCGACGCGATCCAGCGTGATCTGTCGCTGAGCCCGGACCAGTACCTGGAGCACTCCGAGCTGGGCCAGAAGCTGGCCGAGTTCGCGAAGACCGCCCGCACCCAGTTCCCGGACGCGTTCGCCGGAACCTGGCTCGACAAGGCCGGCACCCCGATCGTCGGGCTCGCCGACGGCGCCGACAAGGACGCTGCGGTCGCCGCGGCCGAGAAGGCCGGCTTCCAGGTGAAGGATGTGGCACAGAGCGAGAGCAGCCTGCAGGCTCAGGTGAAGTCGCTCGACGGTTGGCTGGACACCCAGCCGCCCGCCGTCGCGGATCTCGTTCGCGGTGTGGCCATCGACATCGTGAACAACGATCTCGTGCTCCGCGCCGACAACGTGGGCGGGTTGCAGCTTCCGGACTTCCTGAAGGGCGCACGCGTCGTGCAGTCGCCCGCCACGGCCGCTCCGCTGCCGTCCACCGACCTCACCCCCATCGCCGAACCGCTCCCCGCCGACGCCCTGCTGGGCGGCGACGCGTACGGCTCGCTCGGCGGCGGAGTCGGGCTGCGCTGCTCGCTCGGTTTCAACGGCACCGACAGTTCGGGCGGCCCGGTGAACATCACGGCCGGACACTGCGACCCCAACCGGGAGGCTGCCGGCACCTCGGAGGCGTCGGAGGCGTTCTCTCTGGTCCCGGGTGGCACCGGTCCGCGGATCGGCACGTTCGCCAAGACCAGCCTGGACATTCACGACTACTCGATCATCCGGGCCGACGACAGCGCCGCACGCCGGTTCGAGAACAACGGCGTCCGGGTTCCCGGCGCCGCGCCGGTCGCCATCACCGGAACCGCCGACCCGATTGTCGGCGCCCCGGTGTGCAAGTCGGGTCTGACCACCGGTTTCACGTGCGGTGTCGTCACGTCCGTGGCACAGACCGTCTCGGTCGGTGAGCGCACGCTGGCCGACAGCTTCTCGACGAGCATGTGCGCCCTGCAGGGCGACAGCGGCGGCACGATCGTGACCGGCACGCTGGCACTCGGAATCTCGAGCGCGTCCAACGTCGGGCAGTACCCGATCTGCCAGGTCGCGGACGTCGTCACGTTCGTCCTCGGCGAGAGCCCCGAGTTGTTCGCCACGCCGATCAACGAGGTGCTGGCCGAGAACCCGGGTCTGCGCGTGCGCACCTCGTAACGCACTCCGCCTGCGACAGCGGCCCGCTTCCCTCTCGGGAGGCGGGCCGTTGTCGTCGGTCGTGCACTCGGGCCGCGTAGGGCCGGACCGCTCGCGCGTCGCGCAGGGTGGTGCAAGGAACAGTTGTTTTCCGCAGTGATCGAGGACAGCGCGACGCGGGTGGCCGACAGCCAGACGGACATGATCGATCGCCACCTCGGTGACGTGAACGACCTCGAGTCGGACCTCGTCGCACTCGGCCGTGAGTGGGTCACGATCCCCACCCGGGATTTCGCGGACCATTTCGCTATGGTTCGGCAGATCAACGCGGAGGCTGCCCACTTCCCGCAGGCCGCGCTCGACGCCTGGCAGGAGGCCGGACCGCGCCGTCGGCGATCGTCACTGACGGGGTCGCGGCCTTCCTCGACGGCTACCGAGCGCGCGGGAAGTGATCAGGTGGTGGGCTCGGGCGCGGGTGGAACGAACGGCGTGTTGATGGTGACGAGGTACTGGATTCCGAGGATCACCAGTGCGGCGCCGCCCACGAAGATGGTTCCCGCCAGCCCGCCGGCGGCGAATCCCGCCAGCAGCCCGCCGAGGCACCCGACCGGCGTGCCGATCACGGTCACGGCGAACAGGCCGCACCCGACCGCGAGACCCACGGCACCGAAGATCACACCGAAGATCAGACCGCCGATCAGCGTCGCGTAACCGAGGTAGCTGTTGAAGTCGGCGAGAGCCGAATCGTCGCGCTCTTCCTGAGTGTCGAAACCGTCCTGCGCAACCGATTTCAGGGCCGACGCGACGTCGGCGGGAACGTGTGGGGTGAGCGTCACCGTCCGCCCGTCGAGGTCGGCGTCGATCGGATAGACGGCGTCGCCGACGCGAATCGTGAGCGGCAGCGCAGCCACCACCTTGCCGCCGTCGTCCACCACCTCGATCGCTTCCCGGGTGTCGGTGATCCGGAAGGCGCCCGCGTCGATCGACGTGACGACGGACTCCCCCTCGGCGTGCGCCTCGTAGCCGATGTCGGACGAATCCTGCTGCGCCAGTGGAGCTGTGTGTGCGGTCCCCGCGGAGATTCCGAGTGCCGCGACGACGAGGAACACTGCTCCGGTGACGGCCCGCAGGTTCCGTGCGAACCGGCCGCTCATGCCGTGGGTTCCGGTGCGACGAACGGGCTGTTGATGGTGTTGAAGTACTGGATTCCCAGAACCACCAGGGCGCCACCACCGACGACGATGGTGCCGGCAAGCGCGACGACGGGCGCGACGATCAGCGCACCTCCGATGCACCCGGCCACCGGGCCGGCGAGGCCGAGAAATGGAATCACCAACGCGGCCGTGCCGGGGATGACACCGATCGCGCAACCGATCGCCCCGCCGATGATGGCGGCGACGATCGCGGTGATCGCGCTCGTGATCCCGAGCTGCTGCTGAAAGTCGTCGAGTGCGCGGTCGTCGCGTTCCTGCTTGTCCTGCGGTGCGGCGACGTCGTCGAGGGTCAGCCGCTCCGACACGGGGACGGGGGTCGCTGCCGACGGATCCATGTTCGGGGCGAGTCTCAGGACGCGAGCGGTCTCGTCGACCGTAACGGCGAAGGGATGCTGCAGGTCGTCGACCCGGAAGAACGTGGGAATGGACGCGACGACGCGGCCGCCGTCGTCGACCACGTCGACGGTGTCGTTCGCGGCGTTGATCGAGAAGGCGCCGGCGTCGAGGGTGGCCACAGCGGCGTCACCGTCGCGGGCGGTCTGGTAGTTGATGTTCGGGATGCCCTGTTCCGTACCCGGCTGGGGTGCGGCGGCCGGATCAGCGTATGACGTGGCCGCCCCGACACCCATCGCCGCGACGACGAGCAGGGAGGTGGCAGTAAACCGTCGGAGGTTCATCGAGATCCGTTTCGAGAGCAGCGCTGTGACGGACGAAGGTTAGCCTAAGCATGGGCTCACCAGGCAGGTCACCTCCGCCGGTGTGACGAGGTTCACTTACGCGAGGCCGCACAAGGACGAACCGCCCGCCTCCGAAGGGAGGCGGGCGGTTCGAGGTACTGCGGGGTGCGGCTACTTCACCCACTTCGCCATGCAGGTAGGCCCTGCTCACATCTCTCGTGAAGACGTCAGAGCAGCTTCGGTCCGACCGTCACGATTGTGATCACGTAGCCAAAGATGTCGGCCAAGATGCCAAACAGTTCCGCCATGGATTCTCACACCTCTCCTGGGCGCCTGCGCCCTGACAACTGGCTACTTCGCCTTCTTGTCGTTCTTCGCCCAGATCGTGGTGCCCTCGGGCGCCGCAAGCGTCTGGGCCAGCTGGATACCCGCAATGACGAGCGTCGGCCCACCGACTACGACGGTTCCGGCGATTGCGCCGACTGCCGCGAACACCGGGACGGTCGCCAGCGCCACAGGCCCCGCAATCAGGCCGACCAATCCGATCGCGCCTCCCACGACAGTGCCGGCCAGCCCACCGACCGCAGAGGCCAGTGCAAGTTGCTGACCGAAATTGGCCTGCGCACGGGTGTTTTCTTCGACCGAAGCAACATCGTGCAGCGGGAGATCAGCGTCTGCGATCGGCGTCGCCTGTGCGCGATCGATGACCGGCGTCAACGTGAGCGTCTTACCGTCATCGCTGACCTTCTCTTCGAAAGGGAACTGCAGACCGTCGAACCGGTACGCGAGGGGCAGCGAGACGACGGCATTTCCAGCACCGTCTTCGAGCGCAACAGATTGCCCATCCGACGACACGACGAATGCACCTGCATCGATCTTCGTGACGACGGCACGATCCTCAACGTGAGTCTCGTAGCCGATCTGCCCCTGAGGCTCGGCCGGATCAGCGATCGCAAGCCCAGATCCTGTGGCGAAGATACTCGCCACCAAAGCCGATGTCGTGACGACTCGACGCAACTTCATTCGGTTCCCCTTATAAGTCCAACCCCATCCGTTGCTAAACAGTAACTTGCTGATGTGATAGATCCCAATTGAGACTCGACTCGAGAAAAGTGCCGAAATAATAGTCGGCGAGGGGTTATGAAATTTCGCCCCGGGACGGGACTCCGACCGAATTTGAAGAATGGCACCAGTCGCTGGTGTCGTTATTCCTACAGAAAGCGGGGAACCGGTCGGTTTCTTTGAGCGGCCCCACACACGACTCGGCCCCGCCGTGCAGGACACGACGGGGCCGGGCGCTGATGCGAGGGGCCCTACTCGTCCCTGTCCGCGTACATCGACGTCCCCGGAGCGGCGTTGTACGTCTCCCACAACTGATATGCGCTGACGCCGAGAGTCGGGCCGCCGGCGACGATGGTTCCAATAACCCCGCCGATACCGGCTCCGGTCACCAGTCCGGCGACACAGCCAGCGGGAAGTGTTGCGATACAGCCGATTCCGGCTCCAGCAATGGTTCCGACCAGGCTTCCGACCGTGACGGCGATGCCGACCTGCGCACCGAACTGGGCGAACGCCCTGTCGTTCTCCTCACGGGACGCGACGTCGTTGAACGGAAGCGTCCCGGGTGCCGTGGACGTCACGGCCGGCGCCGGCGCCGGAACCGGTCCCGCATGTGACACTCCGGCAGCAAGCCCCATGGCGGCGACCGCCATCCCTGCCGTGACTGCAGCTTGTCTCACGATCATTGATGCCTCATTTCAGGAGCGTCCCGACGAAGTTCTGGTGTGATCGAAGTGCACTGCTCGGCCCCCCGTGTGACCGCTGGCCAGGGCCGGAAAACACGCTCAGAGTAACAGCGGAATCACGGCCGAAATGTTCATTGACGAAAAATTCATCACACCCGCAAGTTACCGATCAGTAGCGATTCGAATGGGTGTAATTCGCGCGAATTGCACGGCCTGAATTACCTCACCCGGGACGGATTTCGGCAGCGTCGACGTGAGCACCCGAAATAGTTGCCCATCGTTATCCGGTCGCAATGCAAACGCGTCGAATTCGTGACGAAAACGACCGTCGGAGCCCTCTCGCGAAGCAGGCGGGTACCGCTTCCGGCGGCAGCCGGCCGAAGTTAGGGCGACCTTGGGTGAACGCCGCGATTCCGACCCTTTAACGTGGCGAACAGAAAGTCCGATTGTGGCATGCACCACATGCCCCATCGGCGCCCGAGCTGCAGAGATCCCGCTGAGCGCCGGTAAGTTACCCGCAGGTACACTGAATAAGTTACTAGCGGGTAACTTAGCAAGCGTTAGGATCACGAGCAGTCCCGAGGTGGCCGCCCTGCCGCCCTGAAACGAAAGGCCGCGACATGAATGCCCTGACGATCACGTTGGGCACCATCGGCGTGCTGCTGAGCCTCGTATGTTGGTTCTCCTTCATCACTGGCGCATTGAAGATGGTCAACGTCGTCCGGATCGGCCAGTCGGCCCCGGACCGATGGCGTCCCTTTTTCCCGCGCTTCAAGCAGATGTGTGTGGAGTTCATCGCGCACACCCGCATGAGCAAGTTCCGCACCGTCGGCTGGGCTCACTGGCTGGTCATGGTCGGGTTCATGCTCGGAGCCATCGTGTGGTTCGAGGCGTACGGGCAGACGTTCGACCCGGCGTTCCACTGGCCACTGGTCGGTAACACCGCCGTCTACCACTTCATCGACGAGATCCTGGGCCTCGGCACGGTCATCGGTATCACCACGCTGATCGTGATCCGCCAGCTCAATCACCCCCGCGTGCCCGCCCGGCTGTCCCGGTTCAGTGGCTCCGATTTCAAGGCCGCGTACTTCGTCGAGGCCGTCGTCCTCATCGAAGGCCTGGGCATGATCTTCGTGAAGGCTGGCAAGATCGCCACCTACGGCCACGCCAACCCGTGGACCGACTTCTTCACGATGAACCTCGCGAAGCTGCTGCCCGCGAGCCCGAACATGGTCGCGTTCTTCGCCTTCGTCAAGCTGATGTCGGGCATGATCTGGCTCTACGTCGTCGGACGCAACATCACCTGGGGTGTCGCCTGGCACCGCTTCGCGGCGTTCGCGAACATCTACTTCAAGCGTGAGGACGACGGCGACGTCGCCCTCGGTGCGGCCAAGCCGATGATGTCGGGTGGCAAGCCCATCAACATGGAGGACGCCGATCCGGATACCGACACGTTCGGCGCCGGCAACATCGAGGACTTCTCCTGGAAGGGCTGGCTGGACTTCACCACCTGCACCGAGTGCGGGCGCTGCCAGTCGCAGTGTCCCGCCTGGAACACCGGCAAGCCGCTGTCCCCGAAGCTGCTGATCACCTCGCTGCGTGACCACGGTTACGCGAAGGCCCCGTACCTGCTGGCCGGTGGCCGCAAGGACATGGGGGGCGACGAGATCGGCCTGGTGGACGGCGACGGCGCCGTGGACGAGACCAAACTGGCCGCAATCCCCGAGGCTGCGCGCCGGGAGGCCGAGCGCAAGCTGGTCGGCGAGACCGTCGAAGGCGAGCTGGCCCCGGTCATCGACGCCGAGACGCTGTGGAGCTGCACCAACTGCGGCGCGTGTGTCGAGCAGTGCCCCGTCGACATCGAGCACGTCGACCACATCATCGACATGCGCCGCTACCAGGTGCTGATCGAGTCGGAGTTCCCGTCCGAGCTGGCCGGCCTGTTCAAGAACCTCGAGAACAAGGGCAACCCCTGGGGTCAGAACTCCAAGGACCGTCTCAACTGGATCAGTGAGATGGACTTCGAGATCCCGGTGTTCGGCCAGGATGCCGACAGCTTCGAGGACTACGAGTACCTGTTCTGGGTCGGCTGCGCCGGCGCCTACGAGGACCGGGCCAAGAAGACCACCAAGGCCGTCGCCGAGCTGCTCGCCACCGCCGGCGTGAAGTTCATGGTCCTCGGCGCCGACGAGACGTGCACCGGTGACTCCGCTCGCCGCGCAGGAAACGAATTCCTGTTCCAGCAGCTCGCCATGCAGAACATCGAGTTGCTGAACTCGGTCTTCGACGGCGTCGAGCAGCGCAAGCGCAAGATCGTCGTCACCTGCGCGCACTGCTTCAACGCCCTCGGCAACGAGTACCCGGAGGTCGGCGGCGACTACGAGGTGGTTCACCACACTCAGCTGCTCAACCGCCTGGTCCGTCAGAAGAAGCTGATCCCGGTCGCATCCGTCGGGGAGGACGTCACCTACCACGACCCCTGCTTCCTCGGCCGCCACAACAAGGTCTACGACGCTCCCCGCGAGCTGATGGAGGCCTCCGGCGCCAAGTTGAAGGAAATGCCCCGGCACGGCGAACGGTCCATGTGCTGTGGTGCCGGTGGTGCCCGCATGTGGATGGAAGAGAACATCGGCAAGCGCATCAACATCGACCGGGTCGACGAGGCGCTCAGCACGGATCCGAAGAAGATCGCGACCGGCTGCCCGTTCTGCCGCGTCATGCTCACCGACGGTGTCACCGCTCGCCAGGAGTCCGGCCAGGGCGAGGGCGTCGAGGTCGTCGACGTCGCCCAGCTGATGCTCTCGTCCATCACGCGTCTCGAGCCCGAGAAGCTGAGCGAGAACATCAAGGTCATTCCCCGCGAGAAGCCGGCCGAACCGGCCGGATCGCCGGCAGCAGCCGAGGCCACGGCCGAGGTAATCGAGAAGGAGCGCGTCGAAGAGGTCGAGGAGGCCGCTGGAACGCCGGCCGCCACGGAAGCTCCGGCGGGCAAGGGCCTGGCGATGAAGGGCCTGGCCAAGGCACCCGGGGCGAAGGCTCCCGGCGCCAAGGCACCCGGCAAGGGACTCGGCATGGCAGGCGGAGCGAAGGCTCCCGGCGCCAAGAAGGCCGCTCCCGCTCCAGCCGAGGCTGCCGGTACGGAGACGCCCGCAGCGGAGGCACCCAAGCCCAAGGGTCTGGGACTCGCCGGCGGTGCGAAGGCACCGGGCGGCAAGGGTCTGCAGATGAAGGGTGCCGCCAAGGCCCCCGGCGCGAAGGCCGCCGCTCCGGCTGCCGACGCACCGGCGGCAGAGGCTCCCGCAGCGGAAACCCCTGCTCAGGACGCCCCCGCGGCGAAGCCGAAGGGACTCGGACTCGCGTCCGGCGCCAAGGCACCGGGCAAGGGTCTGCAGATGAAGGGCAAGGCGAAGGCTCCCGGCGCGAAGGCCGCTCCCGCGGATGCTCCCGCCGAGCCGGCAGTCGCCGAACCCCAGGCTGCCGAACCGCAGGTCGCCGACACCTCCTCCGCTTCGGAGGCCCCCGCAGCCGAGGCGCCGAAGGCTCCCCCGGCGGCGAAGGCCGGTGGGCTCGGTTTCAAGAGCGGCGCCAAGGCTCCCGGAGCCCGAAAGGCCGCGGCCCCCAAGGCCGCAGCTCCGAAGGCCGAAGCACCAAAGGCGGAGGCTCCCGCAGCTGAAGCGCCGAAGGTCGAGGCAACCGAGACCGCGGCTCCGAAGGTCGAGGAGTCGAACGGCGACGGATCCAACGGCAAGGCACCGGAAACGGTGAAGGCTCCGCCGCCGGCCAAGCCCGGCGGACTCGGTTTCAAGGCAGGCGCGAAGGCACCCGGCCGGAAGAGCTAGCCGACAGCAGTGAACAGCAGCGCCCCCACCGTGATCGGTGGGGCGCTGCTGTTTTCCGTGACGGCCCGCGTTGCGAACCGAGTACCCTCCGACATGATGAATTCGGGCGCCGATCTCACCGTTCGCCGCGCCGCCACCTACACGGTGGCGGTGATGGGCGGTGCAGTCGTCGTTGCGCTCCTCTCGGTCGCGTGGATGTCGATCGGGTCCGGCGATTGCGCCGAGTCGATGATGGAGTGTGCCGGCGGGGAGAAGTACGTCCTCGTCTTCGGCCCACCCGCGTTGCTGCTCCTGGGCGGGGTCGGAGCCTTCGTGCAGACCTACCGGGTGTGGCGGGCCGGTGGCCGGTGGCCGATCTGGCACGGTGCGGGCTGGATGTTGTTCGTGTTCATGCTCATCTACGCCTCACTGTCGGCCGGCGCACTCACCGAGGTCTGACCTACCGCGGTTCGGCGCCGCCGTATCCCGGCATTCCGCCGCCCATCGGCTGGGCGGGTGGCAGGTTCTGCACCGTGTACTCCTGCCGGGTGTCGTCCTGCCTGGTCTCGCCGGCCGACGAGGCCTGTTCGACGGACGAGGTTGTGGTGGTTGTCGCCGAGGGTGTGTCGTCCTGGCCGATCAGTTGGGCGGCCGCCGCGCTGCACCGAGGAGGACGAGTGCGGCGGCGCTGGCCGCCACCATCCATCCCCGGATACCCGACCTCGGTGTCATTCTCACCGGCACACTGGTCGGCGCGACAACGAGGGTCGGCGCCTCGGCTGATGCGGACGGGGGCATCACGCGCGCCGACGCCGCCCCCGAGCAGATCTCGCGTGTCGCGCTGACGGCCCTTCGGTTCTGGCGATCCCAGGCGGGACGCCCGGCCATCGACACCGCGACGGTTCAGGCGTGCGCGTGCGCGGCGCGTTCCTGCGAGGCTCTGCTCGCGCGGTGACCGGCCGGTTCACCCGTCATGTTGATTGCTCTCTCAGTGCCTCGTTCAAGATCGGGCCGGCGACGGCGAGAGCGTCGGGTGACGTCATCTGCCAATGCGTGACTGCCACGGCATGGTTGTGCACCACCCCCGTGACCGCGTTCTCCCATCCGCGGGCCGCCCTCGCGCCGGTGGCATCGTCGGCCGCCGCGGTGAAGAACACAATGTCTCCGTCGAAGCATGCAGGCCGGTACTCCGACATCAACCTCGAGTTTCGGTCCGCCGCCGACACGAGCCGCCCCACGACCTGCTCCGTTTGCTCGACGGAGTGCCCGGACATTTCGGCCAGCGCGACCGCGACACCACCGAGGCTCAGGTCGGAGATGCGCTCGACTGCTGTCTCTTCGATACCGAACCCACCCAGCAACTCACTCACCGAGACATCCGTGGGCGACCCTTCCTCGACCGCCGTCGCGCCTGCGAAGCTGTCCATCATTGCCAGCAATTCCACACCCTCGCCGGCTGCCTGAATCCGGATCGCCATCGCATGCGCGATGACACCGCCGAGTGACCAGCCGAGCAATCGGTACGGACCGGATGGTCGGATCTGGCGAATCTCACGGACGTACCGGTCCGCAAGTTCATCGAGAGACTCCGGAAGATAGCTGTCCTCGAGAATCGACGGACTCTGGATCCCGTAGATCGGCAGATCAGGTTCGATGTACTGACGTAGACCCGAATAGCACCACGACAGTCCGACGATGGGATGGATACAAAACAGCGGCGCTCCCCCTTCACCGTCCGCTCGGATCCGAAGCAGCGGCCCGAACCCTTCCTCCACCGGACCCTTGGCTCCGTTCTCGATCCGAGCCGCCAATGCTTCGACGGCGGGATCCGTGAACAGCCACTGCAACGGAACTGCCGCACTCAGGTCTTGCTTCAATCGGGCGACGATCCTGGGCGCGACCAGGGAATTGCCGCCCAACGCGAAGAAGTCGTCATCCAGCCCCACCTGTTCGACACCGAGAATGTCGGTGAAGGCCGAGGTCACGATTCGCTCGACGCGCGTCGTCGGCCCCCGGAACTCCCGCTTCGTGAACGCCGGGGCAGGCAATGCGTTCCTATCCAGCTTGCCGCTCGCGGTCAGAGGCAATTCGTCGAGCACCATCAGCACATCCGGCACCATGTACTGGGGCAGCGACCTGCCGGCCGTGACACGGACCGATTCCACGTCGATCAACCCACCCCCTGCGGGGACCACGTACCCGACCAGCTGCTGACCGAACTCGCCGTCGTGCACGATCACAACGGCCTGCACGATCGTCTGCTGCGCCACCAGCGCGGTCTCGATCTCGCCGAGCTCGATACGCAGCCCGCGCACCTTCACCTGAGAGTCCAGCCGACCCACATACATCAGCTGTCCGCGTGGGTTCCACTTGACCACGTCCCCCGTGCGATAGAGACGCGTCCCTGCTGCCCCGAACGGATCGGCCACGAATC
This sequence comes from Rhodococcus sp. G6(2025), assembly GCF_058628105.1. NCBI lineage: Bacteria > Bacillati > Actinomycetota > Actinomycetes > Mycobacteriales > Nocardiaceae > Rhodococcus > Rhodococcus sp. G6(2025). Next base: position 2,004,525 of record NZ_CP179750.1, on the reverse strand, counting down.
GCTCCGCCGTCAGCCCCTGGCGGCGATGATAGCCGCGAGACAGCTGCACTCCTGCCAGATACAGCTCTCCTTCGACCCCGATGGGCACCGGGTGGAGACGTCGATCCAAGACCAGTGCGGTGGTGTTCCACACAGGTTCACCAATCGGTACTGCTTCCCGCTCGAGTCCGTCGCATCGGTGGGACGTCGCAGTGACCGCATATTCCGTGGGACCGTACTTGTTGTCGAGACGAGCCTTCGACCGCGACGCCCATCGCCCAACCAACTCCACCGGCAATTCTTCCCCACCGGCAAAAACACACCGCAACGAATCCGGTAGACACGCCTCCGGATCGGCCAGGAGCGCCGCCAGCATCGACGGTACGAACGCGGCCACGGTAACACCGGAGTCTTGCATCAGTGACAGCAGATAGTCCGGATCCCGATGACCGTCTGGACGCGCGACGATCATCCGGGCACCGACGGCCAGCGGAACCAGTAATTCCCACATCGACACGTCGAACGTCACCGGCGTCTTCTGCACCACGACATCGGAGTCGCCGAGCTCGTATTCGGCTGCCAACCAGGACATTTGGTTGACAATCGCGCGATGGCTGACCGAAACCCCTTTGGGGCGCCCGGTCGATCCAGATGTAAAGACCACGTACGCCAGATTTTCCCGCCGTGCGGGCGTCACGACTTCGGACTCCCCAACCGGCTCGGACGAATACACCGACAAATCGAGGGCGTCAACGTTCAGCACTCGATTCCGGGACGTGTCGAATCCGTCTCGGGAGGTGGACAGGACGCAGACGGGTCCTGTGGTTTCCAGGATGTAGTCGTTGCGTGCCGGGGGTTGATCAGGGTCCAACGGCACGAATGCAGCACCCGTTCGGAGCACCGCGTAGATTCCTGTCACCAACTCCAGCGACCGGCGCATCCCCAATGCCACCAACGACTCCGGTCCTACACCCTCGTCGATCAATCTTCGAGCCAATCGGTTCACCCGAGCAGAGAACTCGGCATACGACAGCGACTCGTTGTCGTACACGATTGCCACCGCGTCCGGTGTTCGGGCCACCTGCGCATCGAATCCGTCGAGCAGCAGTCCATCCGGGACGTCGTGTCCCGTGATGTTCCACTCGCGCAGCATCTGACGCCGCTCGTTCTCTTCGACGATCGAGATGTCGCCCACCGGCATCATCGGATCATCCACCACCGCTTCGAGAATTCGCACGAACCGCCGCGCGATCTCGCGCACCGTCGCGCCGTCGAACACATCCGTCGCGTAGGACAGCCTTCCCACGAATCCACCCCCTCCATCTGCCGACTCACCCACAGTCATCGACAGGTCGAACTGCACCGCCTGCCGATCGACCTCCACCGGCGAGACTCTCAATCCCGGAAGCTCCACCACCGGCCGACTGAAGTTCTGAAACGCCAACATCACCTGGAACAACGGAGAGAACGACTGAGACCGAATCGGATTCAGCTTTTCCACCAATCGTTCGAACGGAACGTCCGCCCGAGAGAACGCCTCGAGATCGGCATCGCGCATCCGCCCCAGTAGCTCCGCGAACGATTCGTCCGGCTCGTACTGCGCCCGCAACACCAACGTATTGACGAACATGCCCACCAGATCGTCCAACGCCGCATCACCACGGCCCGCGATCGGCGACCCGATCGCGATATCAGTGGCCCCACTCAGCCTCGCCAAGAGCACCGCTAACGCCGCATGCACCACCATGAACGGCGTCGCACCCGCCTCTCGCGCCAGCGACACGAGACGCGCCACCGTTGCCGCCGGCACGGTGAAATCCACGCTGGAACCGAGGCCCGACCGCACCGCCGGGCGTGGCCGGTCGGTAGGTAACGCCAGCGCATCCGGCAGCCCTGACAACGCATCCAACCAGTACGCGATCTGCTGCGACATCAACGATCCCGGATCGTCCTCCGAACCCAGCACCTCCCGCTGCCACAACGCGTAATCCGCATACTGCACCGGCAACGGCGTCCAGGACGGCTCGTGCCCTGCGTGCCGGGCGGCATATGCCACCAACACGTCTCGGCCCATCGGCCCGGTCGAGAAACCGTCCGCGCAGATATGGTGCACCACCACCGCCAAGACGTGCTCGGACTTCGACATCCGGTACAGCGCCCCGCGCACCGGCACCGATTCCGTGACCTCGAAGCCCGCCGTGAGCAATGCGGCCATCCGCGTCCGCAAATCTTCCTCGTCCGCGACCGGAATCGGCGTCAGGTCCATCGACACTCTCGACGCATGCACGATGCGCTGTGCCGGCCCCTGGTCCGAGTCCGGGAACACCGTCCGCAAGGCCTCGTGCCGAGCGAACACGTCGAGCACCGAAGCCTGTATCGCTGCCACATCCAGTTCACCGGACAGGCGGACCACAAGCGGAATGTTGTATGCCGCCGACTCCGGGTCGAACTGGTTGAGGAACCACATCCGCTGCTGCGCCAACGACAACGGAATCCGCGCCGGCCGCACCCGACGGGTCAACGCCGGCCGCCCACCTTCACCGGCATGCTGCTCGGCCCGCACCGCCAGCGCCGCCACCGTCGACGCCTCGAAGATCACCCGAACCGGCACACGCGTGTCCAACGCCGCACCCAACCGGGACACCACCTGCGTCGCAACCAGCGAATTACCGCCCAACGCAAAGAAATCGTCGTCCAGACCGACCCGCTCGAGCCCCAGCACCTCCGCGAAAATACCCGCCACGACCTCCTCGACCGGCGTAGTCGGCGCCCGAAACTCCCGAACGACGAACGACGGCGCAGGCAACGCCCGTCGGTCGAGCTTCCCACTGGGATTCAACGGCAACGCGTCGAGCACGACCAGCACGTCAGGCACCATGTAGTTCGGCAGCGATGTGCTCACCACCTCGCGTGTCGCCTCGACGTCGACGGTCCGTCCGCGGGTCGGCAGCACATACCCGATCAATTGCTGACCGAATTCACCGTCGCGTACGACCACCACGGCCTGGTCCACCGACTCGTCTGCCGTCAGCGCGGTCTCGATCTCCCCGAGTTCGATCCGCAGGCCACGTAGCTTCACCTGGAAATCGGTGCGACCCAGGTATTCGAGGTCACCACTCGAATTCCACCGCACCAGATCACCCGTGCGGTACAGCCGCTCACCGGAGTCGGCGAAGGGATGGGCGACGAAACGTTCTGCCGTCAGCGCCCCGCGGGCGTGATAGCCGCGGGCGAGCTGGATTCCGGCGAGATACAACTCCCCCGGCACGCCGACGGGCACGCGGTGTAACCGGCGGTCCAGCACGAACGTGCGGGTGTTCCTTATCGGTCTCCCGATCGGTATCGGACCGGACACGCCCCGCAGGCAGCGATGCACGGTCGAGGTCACCGTGGATTCCGTGGGACCGTAGGTATTGTCCAGCACTGCGTCGGTGCGCGCAGCGAACCGAGCGGCCAGGTCCGAGGGCAGCGCTTCTCCGCCGACCGAGACGTACCGCAGCGACCGCGGCAGTGCGAGCGATGATTCCGCGAGGAACAACGCGAGCATCGACGGCACGAATTCCAAGATCGTGACGTGCCACCGGTCCGACATCCGCATCAGGTACTCGGGGTCACGATGTCCCCCGGGCGCGGCAATCACCAATCGGGCACCGACCTGTAGTGGATAGAACAACTCCCACACCGACGCGTCGAAGGTGATGGGCGTCTTGTGCAACACCGTGTCGCGATCGCCGAGCGCGTAGCGGCTACGCATCCACGCAATCTGGTTCACCACCGAGCGGTGGCTGACAGCGACGCCTTTCGGTCGCCCTGCGGACCCGGACGTGAAGATCGCATAGGCGAGATTCTCGGGCCGCAGTGGCGCCAGCCTGGACGCGTCGGTCACCGTCTCCGAGTCGAAGACCGACAGGTCCAGGATGTCGACCTCGTCGGCGTCCACCGACGCCGGCAGGTCACCACGGTCCGTGGACGTGGTCAGCACCACGGCGGGTTTCGCGGTCGCAATCACGTACTCGGTGCGGTCTGCAGGATGCTCCGGATCCAGCGGCAGGTACCCGGCACCGGCTTTGAGCACAGCGTAAATGCTCACCATCATCGTGAGGGAGCGACTCATGCCCAGCCCCACCAGCGACTCCGGTCCTACCTCTCGTGAGATCAAGTATCGGGCCAGCCGATTCGCGCGAGAATCGAACTCGGCGTAGGTCAACGACTGTTCCTCGAACACCACCGCCACCGCATCCGGCGTCCGGCGTACCTGCTCGTCGAACAGCTGCACCAGGGTCCCGCCCTCGACAACCACAGCTGTGGCATTCCACCGATCCATCGCCGCACGCTCGTCGACGCTTCGCAACTCGAGCTCGCCGACCGGTATGGTCACATCGCGTGTGACCGTCTCGAGGATGGTGACGAGTTGGGTCGCGAATCGGGCGACTGTCGATTCCTGGAACAGGTCGAGCGCATAGACGATTGATCCCTCGATTCCGGTCCGATGCCCCTCCGAATCCGAGGTGTCGGTGAAGTGGAATTCGAGATCGAGTTTGGCACCGACGATGTCCGTTTCCAGCGGGGCGATCTCCAGGCCCGGCAGAGTTACCCTGGATCGGACGAAATTGTGAACCACCAGCAGTACCTGGAACAGCGCTGAATGGGCCGTGGAGCGCGTGGGATTGAGGACTTCCACCAGGCGTTCCAGCGGAACGTCGGGGTTGCCGAATGCGGCGAGGTCGACTTCCCGGACGTCGGCCAGAATGTCGGCGAACGACATTGCGGGGTCGACGCGGCTGCGCAGCACCAGTGTGTTGCCGAACATGCCGATGAGGTCGTCGAGTGCCGGGTCGCCGCGTCCGGCGATCTGTGTGCCGATGGGGATGTCCTCAGTTCCGCTCAGGTGGGCCATCAGCACCGCCAGCGACGCGTGGACGACCATGAAGAAGGTCGAGTTATATTCTCGCGCCAGCTGATCGATACGCTCGGCCAGATTCGAACTCAGAGTGAAGCCGACCTTTGCGCCGCGCGGTGATTGCACTGGCGGACGCGGATGATCCGTCGGCAGCTCCACCATCTCCGGCAGATCTGCCAGAACCTCGGTCCAGTATCGCAGTTGTTCCGAGATCAGTGACGTCGGATCGTCCTGCGCGCCGAGAATCTCCCGCTGCCACAGGGTGTAGTCCGCATACTGCACCTCGAGCGGCGACCAGCCTGGCTCCCGTCCCTCACGCCGCGCGGCATACGCCACCACGATGTCGCGCGACATCGGCGCTGCTGAGCCGCCGTCACTGGAAATGTGATGAACTACCATCGCCAGCACGAACTCGTGATCGTCGAGCTGGAACAGCCTCACGCGCAACGGAACTTCCCGGGCCACGTCGAACCCGCGCCCCACGAAGTCGAATACGCGGGCATGTGCCTCCTCCGGAGCGACCCGCTCCGGCGCCACACTCAGCGGGAGCGCAGATGTGGGGACGATTACCTGAGACGGCCCGTGGCCCGAGTCCGGGAACATGGTGCGCAGGGCTTCGTGCCGGTCGATCACGTCGAGCAATGCTGTCTGCAGCAATTCGATGTCCAGATCGCCGGAAAGCCGAATCGCCAGAGGAATGTTGAAGGCCGCCGACTCCGGGTCGAACTGGTTGAAGAACCACATCCGCTGCTGCGCCAACGACAACGGAATCCGCGCCGGCCGCACCCGACGGGTCAACGCCGGCCGCCCACCTTCACCGGCATGCTGCTCGGCCCGCACCGCCAGCGCCGCCACCGTCGACGCCTCGAAGATCACCCGAACCGGCACACGCGTGTCCAACGCCGCACCCAACCGGGACACCACCTGCGTCGCAACCAACGAATTACCGCCCAACGCAAAGAAATCGTCGTCCAGACCGACCCGCTCGAGCCCCAGTACCTCCGCGAAAATACCCGCCACGACCTCCTCGACCGGCGTAGTCGGCGCCCGAAACTCCCGAACGACGAACGACGGCGCGGGCAACGCCCGTCGGTCGAGCTTCCCACTGGGATTCAACGGCAACGCGTCGACGACCATCACCTGCGACGGCACCATGTAGTTCGGCAGCGTCTCGCCCACCCTGATGCGCAGGGTCTCCGGGTCCAGGGCAGCCTTGGTATCGGGAACGACGTATCCCACCAGTTGTTCACCGGTGTGGGGATCGTGGCGCAAGACCACGACGGTCTGCGCGACTCCTTCGCACCTGCTGAGCGCTGTCTCGATCTCACCGAGTTCGATCCGCAGACCCCGCAATTGCACCTGTGAGTCGATTCGCCCGACGAAGTCCAGTCGTCCGTCTTTCGTCCACCGCACCAGATCGCCCGTGCGGTACATCAGTTCGCCGGAACCCCTGAAGGGATTAGCCACGAATCGACCTGCCGTGAGTGCACCGCGGGCATGGTAGCCGCGGGCGAGCCCACTGCCCGACAGATACAGCTCGCCGATCACGCCGACCGGAGAGGGATGCAGCCTTGCATCGAGGACAACAGCTCCGGCGCCCTCGATCGGGGTGCCGATCGTGATTCGTTCCTCCGGCACGAGCGGCTCGGTCATGGAGATGATGATGGTGGTCTCTGTGGGACCGTAACTGTTGAAGAAGCGACAGGCGGGTGCGAACTTCGCGACCAACTCCGGCGGGCAGACGTCTCCTCCGACGACCACGGCTTGGAGGTCGTCGAGCCCGTCCGGGTCGACGATCCCCAGCGCCGCCGGCGCTGTGATGATGTGGGTGACCCGCTCGACGCGTAGCAACTCCGCGAGCTCGCCGCCACCGATGATCTCGGGTGGAGCGACAACCAAGGTGGCGCCGGCACTGAACCCCGCGATCATCTCGAATACCGACGCATCGAAGCTCGACGACGAGAACCTCAGCACCCGCGAGTTGCCGGTCAAGTTCAGTTCGAGGCGGGCGTCCGCACAGAACGACGCCAGCCCGGCATGGGTTACAACGACACCCTTCGGGACCCCGGTCGAACCCGACGTGTAGATCATGTAGGCCGCATTGGACAACGCGACCGGCGCACCGCGCTCGCCGTCTGTGATCTGTGCCGCCGAAACCTCGTCGCACCGATCCTGCACGTCACCCGCGGTGGGTACCAGCCAGGCAACCTTTCCCGGCAGCGACGTGGTCTCGGCGCTGGTAAGACCGATCACGGCCCCTGAATCGGCCACCATGTATTCGATCCGCTCGACCGGCAGTTTCGGATCGATCGGCACGAACCCGCCGCCCGCCTTCGCGACCGCCCACACCGCAACCACTGATTCGATGGACCGAGCGAAGGCCAACGCGACAAATGTTTCAGGACCGACACCACGAGAGATCAGCACTCGGGCCAGTCGGTTCGATCGGGAGTCGAGGTCCGAATACGACATCTCCACGCCACCGCAGGTCAACGCAACACCCACGGGGTTCGACGCGACGCCGGCCGCCAGAATCTCCGGCAACGTCCGTGCCTGCACAGGCAGTGGCTCAGGGGCCGCAGCCGCGAGCACCCGTTGCCGCTCGGCCGGACCCAGCAAGTCGACGTCGCCCACCGCGACGGACGGATTCTCGATGACCGCGTCGAGCACCCGCACGAATCCCTCGGCGATCCCGCACACCGTCGGACCATCGAAGATGTCCGCCGCATACGACAGCCTCCCCGCATACCCGCCCCCGGCCGCCTCACTCAGAGCCATCGAGAGGTCGAATTGCGCAGCCTCCCACTCCACTTCCACCGGTGACACCGTCAAACCCGGAAGCTCCACCCTCGACGGCGCGAAATTCTGGAACGCCAACAGCACCTGAAACAGCGGCGAGAAGGACTGCGACCGCACTGGATTCATCTTGTCCACCAACCGCTCGAACGGCACATCAGCCCTGCCGAACGCCTCGAGGTCCGAATCGCGCACCCGCCCCACCAGACCCGTGAACGACTGACTCGGCTCACAATCGGCCCGCAATACCAATGTGTTGACGAACATGCCCACCAGATCGTCCAACGCCGCATCACCACGACCCGCCACCGGCGACCCGATCGCGATGTCCGATGTCCCACTCAACTTCGCCAACAGCACCGCCAACGCCGCATGCACAACCATGAACGGGGTCGCACCCTGCTCACGGGCCAGCGCCGCGAGACGCACCACCGTCGCCACCGGCACCGCGAAATCGACACTCGCACCCACCCCCGACCGTACGGCGGGACGTGGCCGGTCGAGCGGCAGAGCCAGCACGTCCGGCAGACCCGCGAGCGCATCCGCCCAGTACTCGAGTTCCTGCGAAATCAGCGACGTGGGATCGTCCTCCGAGCCGAGAAAGCCTCGTTGCCACAGGGTGTAATCCGCATACTGCACCGGCAGCGGGGTCCACGACGGCGCGTCGCCGGCTGCGCGCGTGGAGTAGGCGTGCACCAGGTCGCGGGCGAGTACCTGGATCGACCAACCGTCGATGCTGATGTGGTGCACCACCATCACCAGCACGTGTTCGTCAGCAGCCTCGCACCGCATCAACGTCAGAGCGATCGGGATTTGCGTGGTCACGTCGAATCCGCGTGCTATTGCCTCCCGGATCCGTGTATCCAGAGCAGCGGCCGGGACGACGTCGGGCGCAACGTCGATCAGATCGCCGGTCGCGGCGTGATCGACCGGCAGCACGAGCTGAGACGGGCCGTCAGGGGATTCGGGAAACATCGTCCGCAGCGATTCGTGCCGTTCCAGGATGTCCGCGGCGGCCCGGCAGAGTGCGTCGACGTCGAGGGGGCCGGACAGCCGCAGTGCCGCCGCCACGTTGTAGGCACTCGACGTGGGGTCGAACCGATTGAGGAACCACACTCGGGTCTGAGCCAGGGACAGGGGGAGCCTGTCGGGCCTCGGGCCGGACACGAGCGCGGGGCGCGGTCCTGCACCGGCGTGCATCCGGTCGACGACGGTGGCCAGAATCCCGACGGTGGGCGCCTCGAACAGCGACCGCACGGTCAACCCAGTGCCGAGCTCATTGTTGATCCGGGCGACAACACGGGTCGCGATGAGGGAGTTACCCCCGAGGTCGAAGAAATTGTCCGACATCCCGATCCGCGAGGCGCCGAGTACGTCCGCGAGAATCTCCGCGAGGGCGTACTCGGTCGGGGTGCCGGGCGGGACGAACTGCGCCGAACTCGCGAACTCGGGAACCGGCAGTGCCTTGCGGTCGAGTTTGCCGTTCGCAGTCAACGGCAGTTCCGCGAGCACGACCAGCGCCGACGGCACCATGTACCGGGGAAGCACCGTTGCGGCAGCGTCGAGAAGCGCCCGCACGTCCGGGGACCTCCCGGGCGCAGGCACCACGTAACCGGCGAGGTAGTCGCCGGTGGACCCGTCGTTGCGGGCCAGTGCCACCGCCTGTGCAACATCTGCGTGCCGGTGCAGCGCCGCCTCGATCTCACCGAGTTCGATGCGCTGGCCGCGAAGCTTGACCTGGAAGTCCGTGCGGCCCAGGTATTCGAGCTGCCCGGTCGGCAGCCACCGAACAAGGTCGCCGGTGCGGTACAGCCGACTGCCGTCTTGCACGGTTCCCGCGGCCGCGAAGGGGTTCGCGACGAACCTGTCCGCCGTCAGATCGGACCGGGCCTGGTATCCGCGCGCGAGCTGGACACCGCCGAGATACAACTCCCCCGCTACTCCGACGGGGACGGGACGCAGGCGTCCGTCGAGCACATACGTATGGGTGTTCCAGACCGGTGCTCCGATCGGCACGGTGGTCTCGTCCGGCCCGGTCTCGTAGTAGGTCACGTCCACCGCTGCCTCGGTGGGACCGTACAGGTTGTGCAGCGCCGCCCCGCTCACCCGGTGCAGATTCGCCGCCGTCACAGTCGGCAATGCCTCACCACTGGTGAACACCCGGCGCAGCGACTTGCACCCATCGACATGCGCTCCGGCCAGGAATACGGCGAGCATCGACGGCACGAAATGCACCGTGGTCACAGATTCTGCGCGGATGACCCGCTCGAGATAGGCGGGGTCCCGGTGCCCGTCGGGCTCGGCGATCACCAGTCGCGCGCCGGTCTGCAACGGCCAGAACAACTCCCACACCGACACGTCGAATGTCACGGGGGTCTTCTGGAGAACCGTGTCGTCGTCGCTCAGTGGGTACCGATGCTGCATCCACAGCAGCCGGTTGACGATGCCCTCGTGCGGCACCGACACCCCCTTGGGTGTGCCCGTGGAGCCTGAGGTGAAGATGACATACGCAGGGTTTCGGGTATGCAACGGCCCCAACCGGTCCCGATCCCGGATGGGGTCATCGGACAGCGCCGATACATCGAGGGTGTCGAGGTCGAGGGCCGGCACCTCGGCGGGCAGCGCGACGCGATCCGCGGTGGTGGTGAGAACGACGACTAAACCGGCGGTAGCCACGACGTACGCGATCCGCTCGGCCGGCTGGTCCGGGTCTATCGGGACGTAGGCGCCGCCGGCCTTGATCACGGCGTAGATTCCCACCAGCATATCCACCGAGCGTCGCACCGCTACACCCACGTGCGATTCGGGGCCCACACCGCCGCTGATCAGGAACCGTGCCAGCCTATTCGCGCGGGCGTCGAACTCTGTGTACGTCAGCACCGTCCCCTCGAACACGACGGCGGGGGCGTCGGGCGTGTGGGCCACCTGCGCGTCGAACAGCTCGGCGAGGGTGAGGCGCGGTACCTGGTGTTCCGTTGCATTCCAGGTGTCGACCACCTGCTCCCGTTCCTTCGGAACGAAAAGGTCGACGTCGCCGACCGGTGTGTCCGCGTCGCGCGCAATGGTCTCGAGAATCCCGATCACGCGCGCCGCGAGTGTCGTGACGGTATCGCGATCGAAAATTCCGTGCTGATAACGCAGGCTCAGCCGCAGTCGAGGTTCAAGGATGGACAGCAGGGTGATCGGGTAGTGCGTGGCGTCACGCGCATCGAGAGCGGTCACTCGCATTCCCGCGATGTCGGTGTGCTCGTCGAATCCGGACTTGTCGACGGGGTACGACTCGAACACCGACAACGTGTCGAACAGGTTGCCCAGACCTATGCGTGCCTGGATGTCACCCAGTCCGAGGTAATGGTGATCGAGCAGGGAAACTTGCTCACCCTGGAGGCGGGTGAGCAGCTGCGCGCACGTCTCGTCCGGGTCCATCCACACCCGCACGGGCACGGTGTTGATGAAAAGCCCCAGCATGCTCTCGACACCGGACAGCTGCGGCGGCCGACCCGACACGGTAGCACCGAACACCACATCACGACGGGAGAGCAACCGGGACAGCAGTATTCCCCACGCCGCCTGGACGACGGTGTTCATGGTGACTCCATGGCGCGTCACCACCGTGTCGAGCGCACCGATCAGGGCCGCGGGCAGCGCGATGTCGACCTCACCCGGCACGCCATGCTGTTCCGAGGACGCGTGCGGCGCCAGCAGTGTCGGCTCGTCGAGCCCCGCCAGCGCACGTTCCCAGGCGCGTAAGGACGCGTCCCGGTCGAGTGTCGCCACCCATTCCAGGTACGTGCTGTACGGCCGCGGCTCCGGCAGGGCGGGAGCGTCGTCCGCGACATAGCGAACCAGCAACTCGCGCACCAGCAGTGGCATCGACCACCCGTCGAGGATGATGTGATGGTTGGTCAGTGCCAGCACGTGACGCTCGGGTGCGGTGCGAATCAACAGCAGGCGCAAAAGCGGAGGACGGGCGAGGTCGAATCGGGCGACACGGTCGTCGTCGAGGAGACGCTCGAGTTCCACTCCCGCCGCCGACCCGCACCCGGTCAGATCCACCTCACGCCACGGCACGTCCACCCTGTCGACAACCAACTGCGCCGGGATACCGTGATCGTCGTACTCGAATGCGGCACGCAGAGTCGCGTGGTGTGCGAGCACGCCTGCTGCGGCACGGCGCAACCTCGCGGAGTCGACCGCGCCCTCGAGGTCGATGCGCAGTTGCGCGGTGTAGATGTCCAGCGAATCGGCGGCCAGCGTCGAGTGGAACAGCAGACCGGACTGCAACGGGGACAGCGACCAGATCTCTCGTAGCCCCGGGTACAAGTGTTCCCAACGCTCGATCCGACTCTGGCTCACCGTGACCAGCTGGCAATCGGACGGTGTCAGACCACCCGCGACAGGCTGAACTGTGTGCGCGGCAAGACCATCGAGGGCGCTTCGCCACAGATCCGCGAGGGCCGCGACGTCGGAGTCGCGGATCACCCCGGTCGGATACGCGAACGATGCCGTCAACCGCGGCCCCTCGGGGCCGTCGACCACCATCGCGTTGATGTCGATCACCGCAGCCACGGCCATGCCGGATCCGCTCGCTGTGATCAGGTCCGGTGCCTCGAGGTCCGGCAGCCAGCCGAGATCCTGCAAGTCGCCGAGGTGTTGCACGCCCATGCGGCCCAGGTAGTTGAAACTGATCTGCGGCTCAGGAAGGCCCCCGAGAATCGACCTCGCGCTCTCGTCGAGATGCCGAAGCAATCCGAATCCGACGCCACGGGCAGGCACCGCGACGAGCTGTTCCTTGACGGTCTTGATCACGACACCGGCAGCATGTCCACCCTCGAAGGCCCCGCCGAGGTCGACGGCCGGCAGTCCGAGCCGGACCGGGAAAGCGCTGGTGAACCAACCGACGGTACGTGCAAGATCCGCGCCGGCCACCGCCTCCTCCTCGCGCCCATGACCTTCCAACGTCAGTAACACCGAACGCTCGTCGATCCCGTGCGAGTGTCGCCACTGCACGACCGCCATCGCCAGCGCCGACAGGAGTCCGTCGTTGACGCCGCATCCGAACACATCGGGAAGTCGAGCGAGCACCGCATCGGTCACGGCGGGACTCACGTCGATATGTACCCGCTCGGTCGTGCGCATCGTGTCGATCGCGGGCGCGATCGGTCGTGTGCCGATCTGTGGGTCAGGACCGCTGAGAACCTCTCGCCAATAGGGTAATTCGTCTGCGTGCGCTCCTCGATCTGCCGCGTCCTGCAGTCCATACGCCCAGCGGCGGAACGACGTGCCCACCGGGGCCGGCGTCGGCGTCTGCCCCGCGCCCAGCTGCAGCCACGCCGTCGCGAGGTCCGGCAACAGCACGCGCCACGACACACCGTCCACCACCAGGTGATGCGCGATAACCAGCAGTCGGCCTGGTGCGCCCGCAGATTCGGAGACACACCACACCAGCTGGAGCATGATCCCGTTTTCCGGGTCCAGGCGGGCCGCAGCCGCCGCACACTCGGCGCTCACCACGTCGGTGAACGCGCGGCTACCGGGTGCCGCCGCCGTGACGATCCTCGAAATCCGATCGCCGGCCGGCACGCTACCGGCAGCCATCGTTTCGAACGCCCAGGTACCGTCACCGTCAGGGACGAACTTCGAACGCAGGGCATCATGATGATCGAGCACCGCCGCGAGCGTCGCACTCAACCGATCCGTATCGACATCAGGCGGCAGGGTCAGCAGCAGCGCCTGGAAGAAGTCGGCGAAGGGGCCCCGCTCGAGCATCGAGTACATGATCGGCGTCGGTGGGATACGCCCGACGCCGCCGCCCTCGAGCTCCTCGAGGACGACCGCCGATTCTGCCTCCACCGGCACCGCCACCGCGGCGATTCCGGCGATCGTCTTGTGCTCGAACACGGCCCGCGCACTGAAGCTGAGACCGAACTCCCTGGCTCGGGCGGCGATCTGCATCGCGACGATGCTGTCGCCGCCGAGCGCGAAGAGACTGTCGTCCACACTGACCCGGTCGAGGCCGAGTGCCTCGGCGACGAGACCCGAGAGCTGCTCCTCCGCCGGTGTCGACGCGGCGCGGAACTCGTGTTCAGTTGATCCGAAGTGTGGTTGCGGCAGTGCACTGCGGTCGAGTTTGCCGGCCGCCGTCACCGGCACGTGTTCGAGCCGCATTACCGCCGACGGGATCATGTGGGACGGCACGATTTCGGCGACGCCCTCGACAATCGCGACCGGATCGAATTCACGACCGGTGTCGAGGCGCACGTACGAGACCAGCGCCGTCGTGCCGCCCGCCGTCCGATGAACCACCGTCGCCGCGAAGTTGACGCCGGCCTGGGCGAGCAGTGCCGAGTCGATCTCGCCGAGTTCGATGCGGAAGCCACGGATCTTGACCTGGGTGTCGGACCGGCCGATGAACTCGAGCGTGTAGTGCCCCGCCCCGGTTCCCTGAGACGACCGCACCCAGCGCACCTCGTCACCGGTGCGGTAGAGCCGCGACCCCGGCTCACCGAAGGGGTTGGCCACGAATCGGTTCGCCGTCAGCCCGTGCCGATGGTGATAGCCGCGTGCGATTCCGGGGCCTGCGAGGTAGAGCTCACCCACCACCCCGGCGGGCACGGCGCGGAGCTTGCGGTCGAGCACCACGACGCTCGTACCCTGGATCGGGCGGCCGATGGCAATCGGTTCGCCCGGCGTCAGCGGCTCACCTGCGGTGATAATGATGGTCGTCTCGGTCGGCCCGTAACTGTTGGTGAAGCGGCACACCTGCCCGAACCGCTCCACGAGGTCGGGGGTGCACACGTCACCGCCGACCACCACCGCCTCGAGATGTTCGAGCCCACGCGGGTCGACTGTGTTCATCACCGTGGGAGCCGTGATGATGTGGGTCACCTGCTGTTCGCTCAGCAGGTCGACGAGGTCGCTTCCACCGTGCACCTCGGGCGGGGCGACGACCATCGTGGCACCGGCGCTGAAGGCCTGGATCATCTCGAACACCGAGGCATCGAAGCTGGCCGACGAGAACCGCAGCATCCGCGATTCGTGGTGAATGCCGAGTTCCGGGCGGGCGGCGGCCGCGAAGTTCGACAGACCGCTGTGGGTGACGACGACCCCTTTCGGAAGCCCGGTCGATCCCGATGTGTAGATCATGTACGCGGGGTGACGGATTGACAGCGGGGCGCGGCGATCCACGTCGCCGATCGCGGCGCTCCGCTGTCGTTCACAGCGTGCGCGCACCTCGTCGTCGTCGAGGACCAGCCAGTGAATCCCGTCGGGCAGTGTTGCACGCAGTTCGTGAAGCGTGAGCCCCACCAGTGCCCCCGAATCGGACAGCATGTGTGCGACTCGCTCGGGTGGGAGCTTCGGATCGACAGGCACGAAGGCTGCCCCGGTCTTCGCGACCGCCCAGAACGCGACGAGTGACTCCGCCGACCTGGGAAGACTCAGCACGACGAAGGTTTCCGGTCCGGCCCCCGATTCGATCAGTAGTCGCGCCAGTTGATTGGATCGCTCGTCGAGCTCGTGGTAGGTGACCTCCCGTCCCGACGCCCGAATCGCGACTGCGTCCGGTGCGGCGGCAACGCCGTCGGCCAGCAAGTCGGGGAGGAGCCGCTCCGGCTCTGCCTGCGGACCGCGACATGGCACAAGATCCGCGCGTTCGTCGGCGTGCAGCACATCGAGAGCGGCGATGCGGTCGGTTGCGGCTGACGCGGCGAAGGCGGCAAAGAATTCGAGGAACCGGGCATGGTGACCGCGCAGCTCCTGTTCGGTGTACAGATTCGGGTTGGCCTCGAAGTCGACCTGCGCAACGTCGCCTGCGACACCGGGATAGATGTTCACTGCGAGGTCCTCCACCGGACCGGTGGTCAGCACGTGGAGCCTGCCGATCGACGGACCGAGCCGAATCTCGGCGTGGAACATCATGATGTTGATCGACGGACCGAAAAAGCCGCGACGACCACCCAGGACGCCCGCGTCCCGTCGTATGTCCTCGTGCCGGTATCTCTGGTGACGTAGCGCTCCGGTCAGCGCCAGTTGTGTACGTCTCATCAAGTCGACGGAGGTCGTTTCGTCCCCGACCGAGAGTCGGATCGGAAGGACATTGGAGATCATGCCGCCCGAGCGGCGCAACCGGGAGGTGGTGCGTGCCGAGACCGGCAAGCTCAACACCACGTCGTCCTGGCCGGTCAGGTGGGAAAAGAATGCAGAGACGGCAGCGACCGCGGCTGTCGCGAACGTCGCCCCGGGTTCCCGGTCGGTCAGACTCTGCAGTGCGGCTGTCGTAGCGGCGGACAGCGGTGCGCTGCTCACCAGCGACTGCGCGCCGATCTCGGCCGCTCGCCCGGCGAGGCTGATCGTCGGTGGAAGATTGTGGCTGCGTTCGGCCCAGTACTTGCGGTCCGTCTCGAACCGGCTCGACGTGCGGTAGCGAGCCTCTTCTTCGACGACCTCCCGCAATCCACTGGCGGTGAACTCGGCGGGCGCGCGACCCTCGACCGCCGCGGTGTACAGCTCCGCGGCACGGTTCATGAACGTCATGGCGCCGAAGCCGTCGAGGGCGATGTGGTGAATTCTCGAGTACCAGAAGTAGCAGTCGTCGGCGACGCGCAACATTGCCGAACGGATCAGCCGATCATGGAGGAGATCAATCGGGTTGCTGTATTCGGCGCGCATCCACGCGAGAGCCGCAGCCCGCGGATCAGGGTCGGAACGGAAGTCGAGATGTGTCATCTCGAAGCCGAGCGACTCGTCGACCGTCTGGAGCGGCTCACCGTCCCACTCGACGATTCGGAGCAGTCCGGTACCGAGTTCCCGGAGTGCGGCGGGTCCGATCCGTGCGAGCAGGCCGATGTCGAGATCAGCGATACCGACCTCTACGTACTGAGCAATGACGATCGGAACGTCGCCCAGCAGGTGCTGGGCGAACCACATTCCACGCTGAGCGGCGGAGAGTGGGAACAGCTCGGACGGCCATACAACATTCGCCATCACCGTGTCCGAAAGGACCGAAGTCGTATCGAAATCGTCCAGCGATGACACCCTCGGCCCTCGGCAATCCATATATCGACACTGAAGCGCGCGAAGGGGAACACCCATTTCACTCAGCTGCGGTTATCGACTCCTCTTTCCGACGCTACTCGCGGCCCAGCCGCCGACGCGATACCTCGCTCCGTTGATACCGCGCGGTCTCTAAATCTCGGCGATCAGAGAAGAGCACAACAAATGGTTTGTTTTGTGCATCACACCGTTTGGATTCCGGGTGGACGGTCAGCCGTTGGGCGGCCGCCAGAGTTCGAGTCGCGGAATGTCCGGTGGCTCGAATCCCAGTACCTGGCCGTAGAAGGACAGTTCGGCGTTGCGGGAACTGATCAGGGTGGCCAGCTTCCGGAATCCGTGCGACTCCCCCTCGTACTCGAGGTAGGCGTGCGGGATGCCCTTCTCCACGAGCGCATCCCGGAACCGTTCCGCCTGCGACGGCGGCACGATCGGATCGTCGAGCCCCTGCAGGAGCAGAACCGGGCAGTTCAGTCCGGCAACGTTGTTCAGCGGTGCACGCTCGGCGTAGAGGTCGGCCGCCTCGGGCAGCGGGCCGATCAGGCCGTCGATGTACCGGGACTCGAAATCGTGTGTCTCCTTCACGAACCCGTCGAGTTCGGCCACCCCGAAGTAGGACGCACCGCACGCGAACACGTCCGACGTGGTCAGCGCCGCGAGCACGGTCCACCCGCCGGCGGATCCGCCCTCGATCGCGAGCCGGCCGGGGTCCGCCATGCCCGCCTCGGCGAGGCCGGTCACCGCCGTGACCACGTCCTCGACGTCGACGACCCCCCACTGTCCCCGCAACCGGTTGCGGTACTCGCGCCCGTATCCCGTGGACCCGCCGTAGTTCACGTCGACGACGCCGATGCCGCGGCTGGTGAAGAACGCGTACACCGGATTCAGCGACGGCGCGACCCGCGACGTCGGTCCGCCGTGCACGAACGCCACATACGGCGGCAACTCCCCGTCCTCGCCCCGGTACCGCGGGTGACGCGGCGGGTAGGCGATCACGTGGACTTCACGTTCGTCGCCCTGGAACGTCAGCTGCCGGGCCTCGGGCAGATATGCCGCCTCGGGAAGTTCGGTGACCGACAGCCGGACGGTGCGGAGTGCACCGGTGTCGAGGTCGAGTTCGCGCAGGCCCGACGGGGTCTGGGCGCCGCCGGTGAGCAGCAGGATCCGGTTGCCGTTGCGGTCCCCGAGGCCGACGCTGGTGAGGCCGTCCAGGGGGATGTCGGCGAGCGAACCCGTGGCGGGATCGAGGATGGCAAGGGTGTCGGTGCCGAATGTCCGCACGGTCAGGAGTGTGCCGTCGTCGCGGCGGGTGTGCCACCGGCCGCCGAGCATCCACAGCGCGCCGCCGAAGTCGGCGTCCATCGGGCACAACGCGACCGGGTCGGGATCGTCGATGCCGACCCGGTAGAGATTCCACCAGCCGCTGCGGTCGCTGATCGTATACAGGTCGGTGGGCCCGACCCATTCCGGTTGCAGCACCGATTCCTCGGGACCGCCGAGAAGTGTCCGTACCTTCCCGGTCACGCGGCCGCCCTCGACCGCCACGACCCTGAGCTCGGTGCCGTCCCACGGCATCTGCGGGTGATCCCACGCGATCCAGGCGAGGTGCCTGCGATCCGGGGACAGCCGCGGATTGGCCAGGAAGTCCGAGCCGGCGACGACGGACCGCACCCGGTGCGGATCGTTCGCCGCCGACCCGTCCAGCGGAATCACGCAGATGTCGCGGGAGACGCGGCCGTCCGTGTCGTGACTCTCGCGGACTGCCCACACCTCGCCGTCGACCACCGACAGGTCGCCGTACCGCAGCGAGCAGGGCTGCGGCGGCTCCGGCGTCAGCGGCACCGGGGTCCCGCCTTCCAGCAGGTACAGACGCTGATCGCTGAACTCGGCGAACACCAGGCGGCCGGCGTCGGTGACGGTCCAGGCGCCGCCGCCGTACTCGTGAACCCTGGTGCGGGCGTTCCACGGTGCGGGCAGAACGTCTTCCGGTTCGTCGTCCAGACCGAGGCGCCGCACCGCGACCCGCCCACCTTCGCTGGGCCGCAGTTCCGACCACCACACGTCGTCGCCCACGTACCGGCCGCCCTCGACGGGGTGGCCGCTGGAGGCGAGATCCGCCGCCGCGATCGGAGAGGGCCAGGAACCGTAAGGCGCAGAGGTCATCCGCCGAGGATATTCCGCCGTCCCCTACTCCGCAGGCAGCCACGCGCCGTGAAGGCCCGCCGGAACCCGGATCGGCAGCCGCACCTTCCCGATCGGCCCCGCCCCGGGGTCGTCGGCGGGCAGCACGAAGAACCAGGACGACATGTCGCGTCGGTCGGTCCCGATCATTCCCCAGTACTCGTGCTCGGCGCCGGGCATGAAGATCGGCTCACCCACCGACACGCTCCCCGGATCCCAGTGCGCCTCGGTGCCGCGGGCCGTGTCGAAGAACCACAGCGAATCCTGCCGTCCCTGGCTGCGGTCGAGTTTGCCGACGGTCGCCACCCTGCGGTGCCCTCGGGTCAGCTCACGGTCGTCGACTCGCGGGAACTCGACGTCGCGGTCGCACACCACCTCTCGCGTCACCCGTCCGCTGTCGGGGTCGACGACGGCGCGGACCAACGAGCCGAGCGACGGTTCCGGAGCCTTCGCGAACCCACCGGGATACGTCCACTCCACGTAGTCGACGCTCACCCTGCCGTCCGGCAGATCGAAGGCGTTCGCGAAATGCCACACCCAGTAGGCGTCGTGCGTCGTCCACCGGACCGGCCCGCCGTCGCGGGGCACCAGCGCGATCCTCGTGCCGTCCTCGGGCCGCCAGTCGAGCACGGACCCGCCGGTCAGCACGGCGGCGATGTCGAAGACCAGCGGGCACAGCATCAGAACGATGTAGCGCTCGGTGAGTGCCATGTCATGGATCATCAGCGGGGTGTCCGCGCCCTCGACCGTCGTCGGGGTCCGCGCGACCGAACCGTCGGGGTTGACCACCGACCACGTCAGGTACGGGGCGTCCAGCATGTAATTGAACAGCACCATCTGTCCGGTGACCGGGTCGATCTTGGGGTGCGCGGTGCTCCCCACACCCATGGCGCCGTCACAGTTCTCCCGCCCCAGCGTGCTCAGGTCGGCGGGGTCGAGGCGGAACGGCAGCGTGGTCTCGGCCATCGCGAGCAGCCGTCCGCCGTGCCGGACGATGTTGATGTCGGGCAACTCGCGTGACGTGCCCGCCAGTTCGGGCCCCACTTCCTCCTCCGACGGGGTGTAGGCGTCGGTGACGCCGGGCCAGATGACGTGCCCGGCCTTCTCCTCCGCCTGCACCATCGGGGTTCGGACGAAGCGGTTGGTGTACCGGGCGGCACCGTCGGCGACTTCGATTCGGTGGACCATGCCGTCGCCGTCGAGCGGGTAGACGTACGTGCCGATCGGGTCGAACCGCGGGTTGGGACCGTTGCGCAGATAGGCGCCGTGAAGATCGGCGGGTAGTTCGCCGATCACCTCGAGATCCCGGACGTCCACCTCCTCCCGTTGCGGCGCGAACACCCCGACGAGATGGCTGTGGTGCGCGATGTCGACGGGTCCGGGGCGACGGGATACCGGTGCTGACATGTGCGTCATTCCCTCCGGGCGCGGTGAATGCGAGACGGATCCGACCCCCTCTCGAGGGTACGACGGGCACCTGCGCGGGCGGGGTGTTTCGACGACGCGACGGCGGTCTGATACCCACCAGTAGAAATCGGGTTGCCCGGGAGTGGGAGAATGACGCTCGTGAGCAACCCAGACCACGGCCATCACCGCATGCCGCACCGCAAGCTGGAGCAGTCCACCAAGCTTCAGAACGTGCTCTACGAGATTCGTGGACCGGTACATGCCCACGCCGCCCGGCTGGAGGCGGAGGGCCACCGGATCCTCAAGCTCAACATCGGCAACCCCGCGCCGTTCGGTTTCGACGCGCCGGACGTGATCATGCGCGACATGATCGCCGCGCTCCCGTACGCGCAGGGGTACTCCGAGTCCAAGGGCATCCTGTCGGCACGGCGCGCGATCGTCACCCGCTACGAGCTGGTCGCCGGATTCCCCGAACTCGACGTCGACGACATCTACCTGGGTAACGGTGTGTCCGAGCTCATCACGATGACGATGCAGGCGCTCCTCGACAACGGCGACGAGGTGCTGATCCCGGCACCGGACTACCCGCTGTGGACGGCCATGACGAGCCTGGCCGGCGGCACCCCCGTGCACTACCTGTGCGACGAGGGCAACGACTGGAACCCCGACATCGCGGACATCGAGTCGAAGATCACCGACAAGACCAAGGCGTTGCTGGTCATCAACCCGAACAATCCGACGGGTGCGGTGTACTCGATGGAGGTGCTGCAGCAGCTCGTCGACCTGGCGCGCAAGCATCAGCTGCTGCTTCTCGCGGACGAAATCTACGACAAGATCCTCTACGACGACGCCAAGCACATCTCACTCGCCACGCTGGCCCCGGACCTGCTGTGCCTGACGTTCAACGGCCTGTCGAAGGCGTACCGCGTCGCCGGCTACCGGTCCGGTTGGGTGGCCATCACGGGCCCGAAGGAACACGCCGCGGGTTTCCTCGAGGGACTCGACCTGCTCGCGTCGACGCGTCTGTGCCCGAACGTGCCCGGTCAGCACGCCATCCAGGTGGCGCTCGGTGGGCACCAGAGCATCGAAGACCTGATTCTGCCGGGTGGGCGACTGCTCGAGCAGCGCGATGTGGCCTGGGAACGCCTCAACATGATTCCCGGTGTCTCCTGCGTGAAGCCGAAGGGCGCGCTGTACGCATTCCCGCGCCTCGACCCGAACGTGTACGAGATCTACGACGACGAGAAACTGGTCCAGGACCTTCTACTGCAGGAGAAGATCCTGATGGTGCAGGGCACCGGCTTCAACTGGCCGGACCACGACCATCTCCGCATCGTGACGCTGCCGTGGGCGCGTGATCTCGCTGTCGCCATCGAGCGGTTCGGAAATTTCCTCACCAGCTACAAGCAGTAGGATCGAGACACAGCAAGCGACACGCGCGTCGCTTGCGTGTCTCCTGGGGGAAAAGCATGGTCACCAGCACCCGCGCGCGTTTCGGACAATTCGTCCACCGGCGACGGCGTTTGCTGAACCTCACACAGGACGAGGTCACGGCCGCGGGTGGCCCGTCCGACGCAGCTCAGACGCGTGCCGAGAACGGGACCGGCCCGGATCCGAGCATCGAGACCCTCCGCAAACTGGACGTCGCGCTCCGCTGGGCTCCGGGCAGCGCGGCTCGCACCCTCGACGGCGGTCATCCGACCCCGCTCGAGGCGCTCGACGGGGAGGACCGGTCGCCGACCGCGCGCCCGCTGACGCTCGGGCCGTCGGAGATTCCGCTGGATCTGGACACGATCATCGAGATCCTGGGGCCGCATACCCAGATCACCAAGCTGAGCGCGGCGCATCCCGACGTTCCGGGGCTGGTCGAGGCAGCGGGGGAACTGAGCCGGGTTGTCTCGAAGATCACCGGCGCGTACGTGACGCGGTTGCTGGAAGTCAACGGAGGACCCGCCGGGCCGCGCCAGCCGCTGGTCGAATTCGCATTCGGCCACCTGCTGGAGGAACCGTCCACGGTCACCGACCCGCGTGAACTGGAGGAAGCACGGTATCGCCGCTTCCTCTACGGCCGGGGAGACGGCCTCGACGCCGCCACCCGGGAACGCTTCTGGCGGCGATGGGAGGACGCGGTGAAACTCGTGGCTACCGAGGATCCCGAACGCAGCGGAGACGCGGAGGTGAACGCATGAACGGCGTGCCACTGTCGGTGCGGGTCAACCGCCTCTTCTCGCTGGCCCACGACCTCGACGGTCCCGAACCGGGCGAAGACACCGTCGCCGCAGGTGTGTCGCGGATACTCGGCCGGCCCGTCGAGCCGTCCGAGATCGAGTCCCTGCGCAGCAACGATCACCACGCGCCCGAGCCCGACGTGTTGCGGGCGGTCGCGCAGCACTTCCACGCCCCCGAGCAGTACCTCGCCGCCGACGGCTACCACGACTACGACACGCTGGTCCGTTTCAAGATCGCGGTCCGCGAGGCCGGTGTCCGGCACCTGTCGATGCGATCGCTCGATGCGTCCGCGGAGCCGACCACCGCGGAGATGGAATCGCTGATTCCCCTTCTGGAGAATCTGCGGCGGAGTCGCGGACTGCCGGTCGCGACGCCGGACCGCCGTCAGACCTGAGCGGGGACGCGCGCCGACGGGTCGGCGGGGCCGCCGAACTGAGGGAGGCGACGCGCCCACAGTTCGGCCGCCACGTGCTCGGCGTCCCGCCAGTGATCGGCCAGCCGGGCCAACTCCCACGGTTCGCCGCCGACGTCGGTCGTGAACAGGTGGGCCGTCCCGCCCGTGCCGTGCGCCCGGTGACCGGCCCTGCGGGCCAGGCACGCGAGGTGCAGCCGCGTCGCCGTGACCACGGGTGGTGCGGCGCCGGTATGCCCGCCGAGTTCGAACACCACGTGCCGGTCGAGGATCATGATCGCGTCGCGAATCTCGACGCTCATGCGGTCCAGGCGGCTACGGGCCGACAGTGCCCGGCGATCCGCCGGTCGCAGTTCCAGGACCACTTCGGGCACAGCGGCGGTCAGGGTCCGCCACATCGGTTGCAGACGCCGGGCCACCTGCCGCGACCGCCGCCGGTGACCGAGCACCCGCGCCACCGGTCCGACCGAGATGAGCGCGCCCGCCGACACGACGAGCAGGCGGATGAACGCCCCCGAGTCGCTGTGCGATTCGGTCAGGGCGTTGTCTTCGCTGACCGCGTTGACCACGCCGGTCGTCACGACGACCCCCATGTCGAACACCTCGAACAACGACAGGGCGATGACCGCGAGAAACACCCGGCGCTCGCGTCCGGGTGTCGCGGTGCGCACGGCCTTCAGCGAGATCCAGAGGTTGAGCAGGGCGACGGACAGGATCGGAACCGCGTAGGTGATGCAGTACGCCGCGAAGGGCCAGCCACCCTCGTCGGCGATGGCGACGCCGCGCGATCGCGCCGGTGTGCTTAGGCCGACGAGGATCGCTCCCGCGACGGCACACATCGACAGCGAGACGACGTGGATGCGGGGAAGGCGCGCCGGGCCGAGCGCCCACGCGGAGAACAGGCTGATCAGCGACGCCGCGGTCAGGATGATGCAGACGTTGCTGAGGGTGTTCGCGAACCCGTACCCGAACCAGCGGTCGAGCCAGGTCTGTGCCAGTGATCGCTGCAGGACCAGGGAGAGGGACGCGAAGACGAGGGCGGCGTTCATCCGGCGTTCGGCGACCGTCGACCGGACGAGAACCAGGCGCAGGAGAGTCGTTCCCCAGACGACGGCGAGGAGCGGCCAGCTCACATAGGTGGGCGGTTCGTACACGGCGTCAGAACGTTCCGAGCATCCGCGACACCCGTGCGTCACCGACGGTGTCGTCGCTCGTCCCTGCTCGACGACCCGCCATGATCAGGGTGGCGAGAAGCTCCGCCTCGTATTCTTGGTCGTTTGAATAGTTGGACCGGCCGAGCATGTGGACCACGCGCGCGGTGTCGACCGTCGGCGCGGCCGCCGACAACACCGTCGAGTCGACGGAGGTGTCCCCGATCGTGTCGCGGTCGTGGCCGAGCTCCATGTGCGCCAGTTCGTGGCAGATGATGTGGGTGGCGTGCACGTCCGATGTCCCCGCTGCGTACAGGATCAGGTCGTCCTCGGCCCGTGCGAGCCAGAGTCCGGAATGACCGCCCTGGACCAGGGCGTGCAAGACGGGGACCAGGTGAATCGGGCGCCCACGACGGGCTGCGACGCCGGCGACGAGCTGATCCCTGTTCCAGGGCACGGGAATACCCATCTCCGCCACGATCCGGCGAAGATGGTTGCTGGATCGCGACTGCCGCGAGATTCGCACTGGAACACCTCCGAACGGCCATAATCCTAGGCCGTCGGGGCACGAGGTCACGACATGTGGGCGATTTCACCTGCCCGGTTGACGAATACCCCTACCGTGTCGGTAGATTGGCAACCGGCACCTCGAGTGCCTCGAGCACCTGTCGCCCCTCCCCCCCCTGTGGGCGCCAGGTTGGTGGCGGGGTCAACCCCCCCTGTACCCCGCCACCCAGCTCGGCAAATCTCTCCACGCAGCGGCTCTGCGTCCGCGGAACACACCCCTCGTTCGGAGTTCCGGACCACCCTGCGTGGAGTTCGGCGTTCGCTGCAGATTAGCTGCTGCGTGCCATGCTTCGATATCTAATCACACCGGCGACATATAAGCGACACGAGAGCAATACGAGCCGGACAGCGTGGCAACACTGGCATCGCACGCCACTTCCGTCACAGCGTCTCCGGTCACCGTCCGACTACCCTGTCGTGCGTGCCGAGACAATCCCCCCAGCAGCCGACGCGATGCGGCCGATGAGCGAATTCCACGGACACGGACACGGACATGGCCACGGCCACAGCGACGGACCGGCCCCGATGGGGCCCGTGGCCGCCAAGGTGGTCGTCGGACTCCTCGTCGCCATCGGCGTCGCGGTGCTCATCGGCGTCATCGCGTTGTGGCCCGGCAAGCCGGGCGTCGACGTCGAACAGCCCTTCCAAAGCGCCCAGGGCGGCGCGGTCGTCACGGAGTCGGGCACGGTCACGATGCAGAACATCGGCGACTGCGGAAGTCCGTCGGCCGGACGCGTCTTCACCGGCACCCCGCTGCCGCCGCCCGCGGGCGCGTACGAATGCCAGCGCAGCATCGTCGACATCGAGTCCGGTCCCAATACCGGCACCCAGACGCTCCTCGAAATCATTCCCGGCCCCGGGCAGCCCGACCTCCGGGTGGGCGAGAAAATCCGGCTGTCCCGTCAGACGGATGTGAACGGCACCACGGAGTATTCGTTCGAGGACTATGCCCGCGGCCTGCCCGTGACCCTCATTGCCCTCGCGTTCGCCGTCGTCGTGATCGCGGTCGCGCGGTGGCGCGGATTCCGGGCACTCGTCGGCATCGTCGTCTCGTTCGGCGTGCTCGTCCTGTTCACGCTCCCGGCCCTGTTGGACGGACAACCCGCGATCCCGGTGGCCCTCGTCTCCGGCGCCGTGATCCTGTATGCCGTGCTGTATCTCGCGCACGGTGTCTCCCTGCGAACGAGTTCGGCGTTGCTGGGCACTCTCGCGTCGATGCTGGTGGCGGCGATCCTCTCCTACGCCACCATCGAGATGACCCGTCTCACTGGGCTTTCCGAGGAGCAGAACACCAACGTCCAGACGTACATACAGCACGTCAGCATCACCGGACTCCTGCTGGCCGGCTTCATCATCGGCTCGCTGGGTGTGCTCAACGACGTCACCATCACGCAGGCGGCGTCGGCGTTCGAACTGGCGTCGCTGGACCGCGACGCGTCCCGGCGGCAGATCTTCGGTTCGGCGATGCGCGTGGGTCGCGATCACATCGCCAGCACCGTCTACACCCTCGTCCTCGCGTATGCCGGCGGGGCGTTGCCGTTGCTGTTGCTGTTCAGTGTGGCGGGGCGGTCGATCCAGGACGTGCTGCTCAGTGATGCCGTGGCCATCGAGATCGTGCGTTCGGCGGTCGGTGGCATCGCCCTGGCACTGTCGGTTCCGCTGACCACCGCGATCGCGGTGATGTTGGCACGTCCGATCGGCGCGGGTCCCTCCGACAGGGTGCCCGCGATCAAGCCGTCACGCGGTGGCCGC
This sequence comes from Rhodococcus sp. G6(2025), assembly GCF_058628105.1. Taxonomy (NCBI): domain Bacteria; kingdom Bacillati; phylum Actinomycetota; class Actinomycetes; order Mycobacteriales; family Nocardiaceae; genus Rhodococcus; species Rhodococcus sp. G6(2025). The sequence continues at coordinate 1,978,100 of NZ_CP179750.1, read as the reverse complement.
CATTCCAAGTAGCGCGGCGTCCGCTAGCTGAAGACGCCGAACTCCCGGAGGACGATGAAGATGATGGCGATGATCATCAGCGCGTAGACGGTCAGCATCGTCACTTTGGCCGCGTGCTCACTGGTGGGCGGGAACATCTTCAGGATCGGCTTGGAATACGCGACGAGCCGGCGCGTGTCTGCCGGCGAGGCCGCCGGGGACCTGGGAACGTTGGGAGTGCTGTGGAACTCCGCCGGATTTGCAGTCACTGCACACATCCTCTCTACGCCGGAACCATTCCCATCGTAGGCCCGGAGAACGGCGGCGACTACGTTCCGGGGAACCTGGGAAGTTCGGGTAGTTGGAGCGGCGGCAACTGGATCTGCGGCAGACCGGGGAACAACGGCACAGGCGGTGGGGGCGGCGGTGCGGGCGCCGGCTCGGGAATCCGGATCTGCGACGCCGTCTGGATCGGCGCTTCGACGGCCTCGGACGTCGGAGGCGTCGGGGGCGTCGTCGGCGACGGCGTGGCCACCTGGGTCATGACCGGCGATTCGGGGGTGAGTTGCGTGGTCACCGGCTGAGACGAGCCCTCGGTGCGGGCCAGCAGGTTCTTGCCGTACCCGAGCCCGAGACCGATCACCGCCACCACGGCGAGTGCGCTGCCCGCCAGCGCGGCCCCCCGGATCTGGGGCCTGGCCACCTGCTGACTCGGCGGCGGCGCGGCGGCGCTCAGCCAGGACGGAGTACTCGACGGCGCACCGGTGCGTGCGACGGTCGCGCTCGGAGCCTGGAAGGTGGATACGACTGCGTCCGGTGCGGACTGCAGCGTGTATGGCGGCGGGAGGACCCTGGCGACCTCGGCGGGTGGCTGCACCACCTGCTGGGCGAGCAGCGCAGCACCCTGTGCCGCAACGAGTTCGGGGTGATCGGGAACCACGACCGGCAACCCGAGCCACGACTGCAGCACCGACCGGACGAGCGGAATGCGGGCACCGCCGCCGATGAGCACCACGGCGTCGGCGGTTCGTCCCGACCTCGTGACGACGTCGCGGGCGAGGCGCGCCGAGGATTCGACGGTGACACCGATCAGCGCGTCGAAGACGTCGCGGGACAGCAACAGCAGCCCGCCGTCACCAGGCACCGCGACGGCGCCGCCGGTGGACAGCCGCTCCTTCGCCTCACGACAGCGGAGGTCGAGCGCGAGCCCGGCGGCCGCGTCGCCGGGCTCCTCGATCCGCTTGTTCTCCAACTGGTTGTCGCGGATCAGCCGGTCGAAGACGTCTCCGCTCACCGTGTCGGTGCGGACCGTCTCCACCACCTCACCCGTCGCCCGGTCGACGACACTCACGGTGAGCCCGGAGCTGCCCAGGTCGTAGAACACGAGCGTCGCATGGTCGCCGAGGGCGCCGGAGACGTCGAGGAACTTCAGCGCCGCCGAGGCTTCGGTGACGAGTTGGTAGTTGACGAGTTGCTGCCGGGCCATCGCCGCCTGGACGGCGCCTGCCTGCGCTTCGTCGCGGTAGGCGACCCCGGTGGCGCGGACCTGCCCGGCATCGGGTGCCCCGGCGAGGACGACGCCGATCGATTCGGCGGCGAGTTCCTCCGGCAGGTCCCGCCCTGCGGCGACGACCTGGGCCCGGAAATCGGGGACGAGCCGGCTCCCGGCGTCGTCACGGTTCACGGAGTCGGGTCGTGCCAAGCGCACCGCGCTCGCACCGACCGACACACCTAGAACCGAACTCATGGGCCGCCTAACTCGACTGTGCACGGGTTCGATCCGGAATCCCCCCACTCCATGGCCCGCAGTCTAGCGAAGCGGTCCGACGGAGCAACCGAGCAACCGTTCGGCGAGAGGCAACTCAGAAGTTGCTCGCGATGATCACTCCCGCGATACCGGTGCCCAGCGGCACGAACGTGCAGGGCGGCACGATCGCGTGTGCAGGATCGAGCGTGTTGAGGACCAGTTGCTGCGAGAACGGGTCGTAGGGCAGGTTGAAATGTCCGGTCTGATCGAGCGGGCACAGGTCCTGGACGAGGATGTTGGTTGCACCGGGATCGTGCAGCGCGACGTTGGTGTACGGCTGGATCACCTCGTCGTACCGCGTCCCGATCGTGGTGTATTCGACGCCGGGGACGGTGTCGCCGCCGGCGTTGAGCGCGGTGAGGAACGGCGATCCCTGCACCTGCTCGGCGAGGGCCTCCGAACCGATCCCCACTATCAACTCGTTGCCACCGGGCAGCGTCTGCAGTGCCGTCGCGATCCCGAAGAACGTTCCACCGTAGGACGGTGACGCGAGACCGACCCAGCGGTTCACCTTCGAGGACCCGCCGAGCCTGTTGATGTAGTACCGGGCCACCGTCGCGCCCTGCGAGTGCCCGACCAGGTCGACCTTTTCCGCACCGGTTACGGCCAGGACATCGTCGACGAACACCTCGAGTTCGGCCGCCCCCTCGGTCATCGTCTGCATCCCGAAGTGTTCGGTGCCCGGTTTCCGTCCGTAGTTCAGGGCGAACACGCAGTAGCCGGCGGACTTCAATTTCGGACTCAACCCGGCCCAGTTGGAATAGGCACTGCCGTCGCTCCCGTGTACGAGGATCACCGGGTGCGGGTGCGCGGGACCGGGGCGGCACGAGAAATCGTTGGTTCCCGGCGGCGCCGAATGCGGATGGTGCTTCGCGTACGAGATGGCCGCGCCGGCGTCGGATTGCGCCGGCCCCGGCAGGGTCGGTACTTCCGCCGCCTGAGCCGGGGCGACCCCGAGCGCACAGATACTGACAACGGCAGCGAGGAATGCGAGTCGGGATCCGTGACGTGCCTTCGACATCGCCAGCCCTCCGTTGCGATTGAGGCTGACGCTACCGCCCACGATGTTCCCGGGCGCGGAGATCGTCAACCCGTTATCGCAGGTCGCCGCAAGGTCACAAACCGTTATCCGAGCGCGCTATCCCCTCCCGAGACCTCGATAGACCCACCCTGCGGTGCGCCAGTCCGCGGCGTCGAGACAGTTGCGGCCGTCGACCATCACCCGGGCCCGGACCACGTCGTTCAGATCCTCCGGTTTCAGGGCCGCGAACTCCGCCCACTCGGTGAGCAGCAGCACCGCGTCGGCCTTGTCACATGCCTCGACCGCCGACGTCGCATAGTTCAGCGTCGGGAACAGTCTGCGTGAGTTGTCCAGGGCTTTCGGGTCGTAGACGCTGACCACCGCCCCGTGCAACTGCATCATTCCCGCGACGTTGAGTGCCGGCGAGTCGCGGACGTCGTCGGATTCGGGTTTGAAGGCCGCGCCGAGCACGGCGACGTTGGCGCCGAGCAGCGAACCTCCGCACACCTGCGCCGCTAACTCCACCATCCGGGTGCGGCGCCGCATGTTGATGCTGTCGACCTCCCGGAGGAAGTGCAGGGCCTGGTTCGCGCCCAGCTCACCCGCCCGCGCCATGAACGCGCGGATGTCCTTGGGCAGGCAGCCGCCGCCGAAGCCGAGACCGGCGTTGAGGAATCGCCGGCCGATCCGCGCGTCGTATCCCAGGGCGTCGGCAAGCTGGGTGACATCGGCCCCGGTGGCCTCGCACACCTCGGAGATGGCGTTGATGAACGAGATCTTGGTGGCGAGGAACGCGTTGGCCGAGACTTTCACCAGTTCCGCGGTGGCGAGGTCGGTGACCAGGAACGGAATGTCCTCACCGAGCAGGCGGGCATACAGTTCGCGCAACTCGGCCTCGGCGCGTCCGGGGCGCTGCCGGTCCACACCCAGCACCATCCGGTCGGGGTGCAGGGTGTCCTCGACGGCGAAGCCCTCCCGCAGGAATTCCGGATTCCACGCCACCTCCACGGCGTCACCCGCCGGTGCAAGCGCCCGGGCCCGCGCACCCAGGTCCGCCGCCGTCCCGACGGGAACGGTCGACTTGCCGACGATGACGGCGGGACGATCGAGCAGCGGGGCGAGGGTGTCGATCACCGAGTGCACGTGCCGCAGGTCCGCGGCGTACTCCCCCTTCTTCTGCGGGGTACCGACACCGAGAAAGTGGAGGTCCGCGAACTCGGCGGCCTCGCTGTACGACGTGGTGAAGTGCAGTCGGCCTGCGTCGATGTTCCGGCGCAGAACCTCCCCCAGCCCGGGCTCGTAGAACGGGACCTCCCCGGACGAGAGTTTCGCCACTTTTCCGGGATCGATGTCGACGCCCAGGACCTCATGGCCCAATTCCGCCATACAGGCGGCGTGGGTGGCTCCCAGGTATCCGGTTCCAAACACGGTGCAGCGCATGCACCCTTGATAACCAGCGCAGGTGAGCGCGATATTTACCCGACTGATGTTCGAAGCCAACAGTGCGTGTACGAACGGTGCGAGGCGAGACCCTATGCTTCGCCCATGCATGTTCTCTTCGTCTGCACCGGAAACGTCTGTCGCTCCCCAACGGCTGAGCGCCTCGCAGTGGCATACGCCGAGGAGCTCGGGATCACCGATCTGACTGCCGAAAGCGCAGGTACCCGCGCCGCGGTCGGACGCCCGATGGAACCGACGGCCGCGCAAGTCCTCGAGGGTCTCGGCGGTAATCCGAGCGATTTCACCGCGCGGATGCTCACCGCCGATCTGGCGGCGGACGCGGATCTGGTGTTGACGATGACCGAGCGTCAGCGCGAGAAGGTGCTGGCGCTGGCCCCGGAGCAGCTGAAGAAGACGTTCACCCTCCGGGAGGCGGCTCGGCTCACGGAGGCGGCGGATGCGAAGTCGGTGGCCGACCTGGCTGCGGCACGTCCCAAACACAAGGCCGACGAGACCCCGGAGGACGTTCCGGACCCGATGGGGCAGGACGAGGACACCTTCCTCACCATCGGATCCGAGATCGCCGATCTACTGGGTGTGGTCGCGCGGAGCGTCCGTCTCTGACCAGGATTCCTGGTCGTCGCGGTAGCGGCGGGTGCGTCGCGGTGTGGGAGGCACCGGTGCGCCCGCCTGCTGCTCGTTGCCGTAGTGGTCGGGACCGCCGTACCACTGCTGACCCTGGTCGCCCTGGTAGGCCGGGGCGCCCTGATAGGCGGGCACTTCCTGCGGATCTCCCCCGTTCGGACCGTACTGCTGCGACGGGTACTCGTCGCGAACGTACGAGGCCGGCTGCGGCTGCTGAGGTGCCTGATGCTGAGGGGGCTGCTGCTGCACGGCAGGCTGCACGACGGCGGCCTGCTGCATCTGCGGCAGAGACTTGTCGGTCTCGTAGTAGTACTTGTACTCGTAGACGCCCCGTCCGCGGCTCGGCGTCATCGTGATGATCGTTCCGAGGATGGTTGCCCCCACACTGTGCAGGTTGCCCACGGCCCGCGACAGCTGATCCCGCTTGGTCTCGGCGTGCCGCGCGATGACCAGCGCGCCGTCCGACATCGCGGTCAGCACGGTCGCGTCAGTGACCGGCAGCAGCGGTGACGCGTCGACGATCACGTAGTCGAAACGCCCCCGCAGATCGGCCAGCACCTGGCGGGCGGTCTCCGTTCCGAGGAGCTCACTCGGGTTCGGCGGGATCGGTCCGGATGCCAGCACCGTGAGACCCGAGTACTGCGTCGGCTGGAGCACGGCGTCGAGGTCGGCCTTGCCGGCGAGGACGCTGCTGAGACCGACGGAACCGACGACACCGAGGTACTTCGACACCCGCGGCTTGCGGAGGTCACCCTCGACCAGGCACACGTTCTGGCCGCCCTCCGCCAGCACGAGGGCGATGTTGATGGCGGTGGTGGTTTTGCCCTCGGTGGGCAGCGAACTGGTGACGACGATGACCCGCGGCGGGTTGTCGACCTCGAGGAATTGCAGGTTGGTCCGCAGCTCGCGGTAGGACTCGGCGCTCGACGAGTTGCCTTCGGCGAAGTTGATGGCCTGCTGCGTCTGCCGCTCCTTGTCGAACGGGATGGTGCCGATCAGTGCGGAACCGGCCAGCTCCTCGACGGTGCGCCGATCCTTGACCGTGTTGTCGAGGCGATCACGCAAGACGGCGAACGCGATACCGAGCAGGAGTCCGACAGCCGCACCCAGCGCGAGGTTGCGGAGCGTCTTGGGTGACACGGGAGTCGACGGGGTCTGCGCCTGCTGTTCGACGACGACGCGCGCCGCGGGGGCGCCGCCCTTCTCCGGGGTCTCGAGCTCCCTGGCCATGACGACGAACTCGTCGGACAGGGCGTTGGCGATGTCGCGGGCACGTTCCGGCGACGGATCCTGCACCTTGACGTCAATCAGCACCGTGTCGGGTGCCGAGCTGGCCTTCACCTGTGCGGCGAGCGCCGAGGCCGTGCCGCCGAGATCGAGCTTGTCGATGGTCCGCTGCGCGAGAGTCTCACCGGTGAGCAGTTTGGTGTAGGACGTCACTCGCTGCTGCGAGAACAGGTTGCCCTGGTACACCTCGTTCACCGACGATCCTGCCGACGTCGAGACGAACAACCGCGTCGACGCTTCGTAGATGGGAGTCGTCAGCAACGACGCCCCGAGCGCACCGAGGATCGCCACCACGGTGGTGATCGCGATGATTTTCCACCGTGACTGCAGAATTCGCAGGTAGTCCTGAATTTCCATTATCGAGTCTCTTCCAATTGCGTCACGCTCAGCGGCGCGATCGAGCTGTCATTCACATCGTCTTGACCCGACTGAATCGCTACATCGTAGTGATGAGGTCCACTGTCGGCGTCACGTGCATCACGGTCCGCCGTGGTCCCCCGATCTCCGAAGCAGTCGGCCGATCTCGGCGAGCGGTCCTGGGTCTGCCATCTCGGAGTGGGTGGTCTCGATGTGGTGCACGGTGACGACGCCGTCGGTGTACTCACGCCAGGCGTCCACGACATCCGGATGCCGGTTCAGGTCCCGGGCCGCCACGAACAGGTCGATGTCGCCGTCGAACACGCGGGGGCTGTGGGTCGACGCGATCATCTCGAGTCGCTCGATCACGGCGCGGATCTCGCACAGTCGCTCGACGCTCACGTACGCGCCGAACTGCGCGATCAACTCGTCCTCACTCAGGGTTTCCGGTTCGGGTGGCTGATGCTGCGGCAGAAGCGTGTCGAGGAGTGCCGGCGATGCCACCTCGTGGCCGGCTTCGCGGAGCTGGACGGCCATTTCGTGGGCGATGGTGCCGCCGAGCGACCAGCCCAGCAGATGGTAGGGGCCCTCCGGTTGGACGACGCGGATCGCGTCGACGTACCGCGCGGCCAGCTCCGGCAGCGTCTCGGGGAGGTTGGGCTTTCCGGTCGCCTGCAGTCCGAACAGCGGACGGTCGCCGACGTGATCCGCGAGACCGCTGAAGCACCAGGCCAATCCGCTGAGCGGGTGCACACAGAACAGGGGCGCTCCCGCGCCGGTGGAACGGAATTCCACGAGGGTGTCGAAGAAACTCTCGAGCCGTGCTCCGTCTTCGATCCGCGCGGCCAGTCGCTGCACTGTGGGGTCGGTGAAGATCCACTCGATGGGCACGTCGCGTTCCAGCCGGCGGCGCAGTTCGGTCGCCACCGAGGCGGCGCCCATCGACGTCCCGCCCAGGGTGAAGAAGGCTTCGTCGGCGGGGACGTCGGCGACGCCCAGCACCTCCGCGAAGACCGCCGCAACCGCCTCTTCGAGTTCGCCGGCGGGCAAAACTGATTCGGCCGGGACGGCCGTCGGCGCCGGAAGTGCGGCTCGGTCGAGTTTGCCGGACGGCAGCAGCGGCATCGCGTCCAGGACGGTCACCGAGGACGGCACCAGGTGCCGGGGTAGCCGGCCGCGCGCGAAGTCGATGACCGACCTGGGCGTCAGATCCTCGGCGCCCCCGACGTAGGACGCCAGAACGGTGTCCGTGGAGTTCGGCACCGCAATCGTTGTCGCGAATTCAACGCCGGGATGCCTGAGCAACACGGCATCGACCTCGGTGGGTTCTACCCGGATTCCGCGAATCTTCACCTGCGAGTCGCTGCGACCCAGGTACTCCAGCTCACCGTTCGGGTTACGCCGCACGATGTCGCCGGTGCGGTACAGCCGCTCCCCTGGTTTCCCGTAGGGATGCGCGACGAATTGTCCTGCTGTGAGGTCACTTCGACCCACATATCCACGCGCGATGCCGCTACCGGCCAGATACAGTTCGCCCGTCACCCCGTCGGGCACGGGATGAAGGCGCGAATCGAGGACGAACACGGCGTTACCGTCCAGGGGGCTCCCGATCGTGATCGGACGTCCGGGTTCGAGGGGGCCCGAAACGGACGCGTCGATGGTGAACTCGGTGGGGCCGTAGGCGTTGAACAGTCGGTGCCGCCGCGCCCAGCGATCGGCAAGTTCGGCCGGCAGTGCTTCTCCCCCGACGACGACGGTGGACGGCGGGAGGCTCTCCGGGTCGAGTGAGGCCAGCACGGTCGGTGTGGCGGTGACGTGAGTGATCTTCTGCGACAACAGGAAATCAGCCAACTCGTCGCCCGCATAGGTGAATGCGGGTGCTACCACGAGCGCACCGCCTGACGACGCCGCCCACAGCATCTCGAACACCGAAACATCGAAAGTCGGGGAGGTCAGCTGCAGAACCCGCACAGCCTTGCCATCCTGCGCGACCGAATCGAACGCAGGGGTGGCGAGCAGGGTCGTGAGTCCGCGGTGGGGAACGACGACCCCCTTGGGCCGGCCCGTCGACCCCGACGTGTAGATCACGTACGCGGGGTTGTCCACGTCGGGCGTCGTCGGATCCGCGTCACCCGAGGGCTGCTCGTCGAGCCGCAGCCAGTCGACGGATCGAGGCAGATCTCCGATGCCGTCGACCGTCAACCCGAGCACGGCGCCCGAGTCCTTCAGCATCCAGTCGAGCCGCTCCGCAGGATGAGTCGAATCCAGCGACATCCACGCCGCACCGGCCTTGGTCACCGACCACACCGCCACCATCCAGTGCCAGCCGCGGGGGGTCGCCACCGCGACGACGTCCTCCGGCCCGATATTGCGTGCCGCCAGCGCGCGAGCCCAGCGGTCCGACACCTCGTCGAGTTCGCGGTAGGTCCACTGCGTCTCACCGTCAGTCAGTGCGACGGCGGACGGGGTTGCGCGAACGCGGGTTTCGAGGATGTCGCCGAGCGTCCGCGGTGTGGCCACGCGCCGGGGCCCCTGCTCGAGTTGCGCGTGTTCGGCGTCGTCGAGGATTTCGAGGTCACCGACAGCTGCCGCAGGGTCGGTCAGGGCGGCCTCGAGGACCGCACCGAACCGGCGCAGGAGTGTCAGCGCCGTCCGCCGGTCGAATAGGTCGGTGGCGTAGTCGAGTCGCACCGTCATCGCCTCGGCGGCGTCGGTCACATCCCACACGAGGTCGAACTCCGTCGCCTCCACGTCGGGATGGTGCTCGTCCGTGCCGAGGAACAGCTGCGGGAAGTCCACTGCGCGCTGATACGTCAGCATCACCTGGAACAGCGGGTTGTACGCCGCGGACCGTTGCGGGGCGAGGTGCGCCACGACGTCGTCGAACGGGACGTCGGCGTGCGCGAGTGCGTCGAGGTCGACGGTGCGGACGTCCGCGAGAAACTCCTCGAACGATTGCGCCGGTGCGACCGCGGTGCGCAGTGCCACTGTGCCGACGAACATGCCCACCACGGCGTCGAGCGCCGGGTCCGGACGGCCGCCGACCGCGGTGCCCACCACCACGTCCGACTGTCCGCTCATGCGCGCCAGAAGGACCGCGAGGGCTGCGTGGAGCACCATGAACACGGTCGTTCCGCGGCTGCGTGCCACTGCGACGACACGATCCCGCAGGTCATCCTCGAACGTCCACTCCACACTCGCCCCGGTGCGGCTGGGGAGTTCCGGCCGGGGACGATCGGTCGGCAGCGCGAGCGGTGCCCCCACCCCGGACAGCACCTGCGACCAGTGCTCGAGCTGGGCGCGAGCCAGGCTGTCGGGATCGGAGGCCGCCCCGAGCAGTTGGCGCATCCAGATGGCGTAGTCGGCGTAGTCCACGGCCAGTGGCATCCAGTGCGGGGCCGTACCGTCGGCGCGGCACCGGTAGGCGGTATCGAGATCGGCGAGCAGCGGTCCCATCGAACCGCCGTCCAACGCGATGTGGTGAATTACGACAGCGAGGGCGTAGTCGCCGCTGCCGGTGCGCCACAGTTTCACCCGCACAGGGGCCTCGGTGGTGAGGTCGAACGGCCGAGCACTCCACGTGTCCACGGAGAAGTCCGCTTCCGCGGTGAGATCCTCGGACAGGGACTCGATGGGCATCACCTGCTGGTACGGACCTTCGGCGTCGGCGGGGAAGACGGTGCGCAACGCCGAATGCCGTTGCAGCACGTCCCGCATTGCCAGTCGGAGCGCGTCGACGTCGACGTCACTCCCGACCCGGGTGACGAAAACCATGTTGTGCAGGGCGGTATCGGGGGTCACCCGACTGAGCAGCCACATGCGTTGCTGCGCGGGAGCCAGCGGCACCCGCGCCCCGCTCGGGCGTGGAGCGAGCACCGGCCGCGGCGCTCCCGACGAGGGGGCTCCCAACCACCGAGCGAGCGACGAAGGGCTCGGGTTCTCGAACAACACGCGCACCGGGACGTCGACGCCGAACGTCGCAGACAGCCGGGCCGTCACCGCGGTCGCCGACAGCGAATCGCCGCCCGCTTCGAAGAAGTTGTGCCCGGCACCGATCCGAGTGGAGCCGAGAACGTCCGCGAACACGCCGGCCACCATCTCCTCGACCGCGGTGCGAGGGGGTGTCGCGATCCCGTCGTCGTCCCAGGCCTCCAGCGCTGCGACGTCGAGCTTGCCGTTGGCGGTGAGAGGCAACGTGTCCATCGTGACGATCCGAGGCGGCACCAGGTACGAGGGCAGGTGTGCAGTCAGCTGCTGTCGCAGAGCGCGGGAGTCGATGTGCGTTCCGGCGACGAAGGCGACGAGGTCGTGTCGCTGCACCGACACGGCGGCCTGCTCGACGCCGTGCAGTTCCAGCAACGCCGCCTCCACCTGCGCCGGTTCGATGCGCATGCCGCGCAGCTTGACCTGGCGGTCGACCCGCCCGATGAACGAGAGGGTGCCGTCGGCCCGTCGGTGCACCACGTCACCGGTCCGGTACATGCGGGTGCCGTCCGCCGCCGCGACGAACCGCTCCGCCGTCCGGTCGGGTGCACCGAGGTAGCCCTGGGCGAGTCCGGGTCCGGCGAGGTAGAGCTCACCGACACCGCCGACGGGGACGGGGCGCAACCTGGTGTCGAGCACGAACGCGGTGGTTCCGGGGATCGGCGCGCCGATCGTCACCGCACCGTGCGCGGAACCTGGGTCGATCTCGGTCAGCGTCGCGACCACCGTCGACTCGGTCGGACCGTAGGCGTTGAGCAGAAGCCGCCCGGCACTCCACGTCGCGGCCAATTCGGAGCTCAGAGTCTCGCCTCCGACACCCACGACGCGCACCGACTCGAGCCCGCGCGGGTCGAGCGTGGCGAGGACGGACGGCGTGGAAAGGTAGTGCGTGACACGCTGATCGACGAGGAGCCGATGCAACTCGGCACCCGCGAAGACATCGGCGGGCACCACCACCAGGCAGGCCCCCGACCCGAAGGCGAGCAGCATTTCCAGCAGCGCGGCGTCGAACGCCGGGTTGTAGCCGTGCAGTACACGGTCGTCGGGGCCCACCCGGTACCGCCGCACCACCTCGGCCGTGAGCGGCCCCAGCCCGCGGTGCGTGACCGCGACAGCCTTGGGTGTGCCCGTGGAGCCCGAGGTGTGGATCACGTACGCCACGTCCCGTGCGCACTTCTGGTAGCCCTGGCCACCGAAACCGCTCACGGGGCTGAACGCCGCACCGGTCTTGGCGATCGCCCAGAGTTCGACCACGAAGTCCGACGACCGCGGCAGGTCGATCGGAACGACGACGCCCGGTGCGACGCCGAGTGCTGCGAGCTCGCGCGCCCGTGCATCGGAATGCTCGTCCAGCTCGCGGTAGGTCAACGTGACGTCGCCGTCGGTGAGTGCAGCATTGTCGGGGTACGTGGCGGCGGTGGCCGTCAGGATCTCGGCCAGGGTGCGCTCACCTGCAGGTTGCGTACCGACGAGGGGCTCGGCTCCGGGCATCGCGAGGTCGCCGACCGCCACGCCGGGATCGGCGCAGATCGCCCCGAGTACCCGTCCGAGGTTGGTCACCACGGCCTGCACGGTCGCACGGTCGAATTGGTCGGCCGAGTACACCGCGGCACCGCGAATCCCCGCGGGGGCACCGTCATCGGATGTCTCGGTGAGCGTCAGGTGGAGGTCGAACTTCGCTGTTCCGGTGTCGTATTCCTCGGCCGTCACCGTCATGCCCGCGGCCTCGATAGTCGGGATCTGCAGGTTCTGCAATGCCAGCGCCACCTGCGGGGTCCGGCCGCCGAGCAGCCCCGCCACCACCTCGAACGGCACATCGGCGTGCTCGAATGCGTCGACGTCGAAGTCCCGAACCTGGGCGAGGAGCCCGGTGAACGGCATGTCGGGTTGGACCTGGGCCCGCAGCGCGAGGGTGTTCACGAACATGCCCACCAGGGAATCGAGCACTCGTTCCCCGCGCCCGGCAACGGCCGTGGCGACGACGACGTCGGGCCGGGCACCGTGCCTCGACAGCACCACGGACAGCGCCGCGTGCAGAACCATGAACGGTGTCGCGTGGTGCTGTGCGGCCAGGTGGTGCACGGCCTGCTGCACGCCCGCCGACACCTCGAAGTCGACGACACCGGCGCGCTGCGACGTGCTCGTCGGTCGATCCGACGGAAGTGGCGCCGCGCTGTCGACACCGTCCAGCGCTCGACGCCAGTGCTCGACCCTGCGCTGCCCGTAATCGCCGTCCAGCAACTCCCGCTCCCACACGGCGTAGTCGGCGTACTGCAGCGGCAGCGGATCACCCTGCGGGGCAATCCCGGAACAGTGCGCGGCGTAGGCGCTCAGCACATCGGAGACGAGCGGGGTCAGCGACCATCCGTCGGCGGCGATGTGATGGCTGTTCACGGCCAGCACGTGACACCGCGGGTGCAGGCGCAACAGTGCAACGCGGATGGGCCGGTCCCGGGTCAGGTCGAATCCGCGGGATGCGAACTGCCGCATGAATTCGGCGGGATCGTCCACGTCGACCGGATTCAGGTCGAGCGCGACGGGGTCGAGGATCTCCTGGTAGGGATGCCCGTCCACGGGGTACCGCGTCCGCAGCGTCTCGTGCCGCCGGATCACGTCCTCGAATGCCGCGGTCAGTGCGTCGACGTCGAGCGCGCCGTCCATCCGCACGGTGGCGGGCAGATTGTATGTCGGCGACTCGGAATCGGCGCGGTTCAGCACCCACATGCGGTACTGGCTGCGGGACAACGGAATGCGGTCCGGGCGGGGGCGTGCGACAAGGGCGGGGCGCAGGTCCGTTTCGGGAACCGCGTCGTCGAGCGCTTCGGCCAGTTCGGCAACGGTGGGGTGCGTGAACAGTGTTCGCAGCGGCACCACGTGACCCACGGAGTCGGTGAGCCGCGCCGTGAGCTGCGTGGCCAGGAGGGAGTTGCCTCCCGCGTCGAAAAAGTGCGTCCCACGGCCGATGTTCTCGCTGCCGAGGACGTCCGCAAACACTCGTGCCACCGCGCGTTCGGTGTCGGTGTTCGGCGGTTCGTTCTCGGCGACCGCGAGTTCCGGCATCGGCAGCGACCGCAGGTCGAGTTTGCCGTTCACGGTGGGCGGCGCGGCGTCGAGCACCACCACGGCGGTCGGCACCAGGTATGCCGGCAAGGATTCGGCGAGGCGACGTCGCAGATCGTGGGTGTCGATGTGGGCGTTCGGCAGCACGTAGGACACCAGCATCTCGGTGCCGGCGTCGGTGGTGCGCACGACGGTGCCGGCGAAGACGACGTCGGCGAGCCGGGCTATCACGCTGTCGATCTCCGCCGGCTCGATGCGCACTCCTCGCATCTTGATCTGGGAGTCGTTGCGGCCCAGGTACTCGAGCTCGTATCCTGCGGCGGTCTTCCGCCAGCGCACCAGGTCACCGGTGCGATACAGCCGTGCACCGTCTTCGGCCGCGACGAACCGCTCCGCCGTCAACCCCGGCTGGTCCGCATACCCGCGGGCCAGCCCGCTGCCCGCCAGATACAGCTCCCCGGACACGCCGGGAGGCACCGGACGCAGCCGGTCGTCGAATACCACCGCGGACACACCGTGCACGGGTGTGCCGATCGTGACCGGCTCCCCCACCACCAGCGGTCTGGTGCTGAGCGTGTACATGGTGGTCTCGGCGGGGCCGTACGCGTTGTACAGGCGACGGCCGTCCGCCCAGCGGTTCGCCAACTCGCTGCCGAGCCGCTCACCGCCCACCATCAGCATCTGCAGGTCGGGAAACTTCCGTTCGCCGAGGGTGGCGAGGATCGTCGGCGTCATGCACGCGTGCGTGATGCGGTCGCGTTCCATCAGGTCGGCGAGGGGCGGACCGGCGTATTCGGCCTCCGACGCGATCACCAGCGTGGCTCCCGACGCCCCGGCGACCAGGACCTCGAGCAGCGTCATGTCGAATCCGGCCGCGCCTCGGTGCAGCATCCGGGAGCCGGGTCCGGCCGCGTACCGCTCGCGCAGGTCGGCGTCGAGTGCGGCCAGACCGCCGTGCGTGACCACGACGCCCTTGGGTGTGCCCGTCGTTCCCGAGGTGTACACGACGTACGCCGCCTCGCACGTGAGCGGCAAGGCGTGGTCCGACACACTTTGCCACTCACGTGCGGTGTACGGGGTGCGCACGGGGTCGAAAAGCACTGGTGCCGCGCCGGTCTTCGCGATGGCCCAGAGTCGCACTACCGAGTCCACCGACCTCGACTCGGCCCACGGAACCAGACTTCCGGGTCCTGCACCATTCTCGGTGAGTTCGCGTGCGACGGCGTCGGAGCGAGCGTCCAGCTCGCGGTAGGTGAGTTCGACGCCCCCACCGGATACCGCGACAGCGTCCGGCGCGAGGGTGACGCCACGGGTCAGGATGGACCGCAGGGTCGACGGCTCCGGAGCACCGGGGCCGACAGCGGGCACCAGTGCGGCGCGTTCCGCGGCGTCGAACAGGTCGATATCCCCCACCGGCAGCTGAGCGTCCGCGCTGACGGCTTCGAGGAACCGCACCAGCCGCGAGGCGAATTGCTCGACCGACGCGTGGTCGTACAGGTCTGCGTCGTAACCGAAGTCGAGGTGCATACGCCCGCCGGGCCCGGATTCGGTGACGGTCAGTTGCAGATCGAAATTCGCCCTGTCCGCCACGTCACCGACGGGTGTCACCGTCAGCCCGGGCAGCGTGACCTGACCGATTCGGCTTCGCTGCATCGACAGCGCGACCTGGAACAGCGGGTGGTGGGACGTCGACCGCGCCGGGTTCAGCAGCTCGACCAGAGCCTCGAAGGGCATGTCGGCGTGCGTGTAGGCGGCGATGTCCCGTTCGTGGACGTGGGCGAGCAGCTCCGCGAAGGTGGCCGACGGGTCCACCGCGGTGCGCAGCACCAGGGTGCCGGCGAACATCCCGACCATGTCGTCGAGTTGCGGATCGGTGCGGCCGGCGACAGCGGTGCCGATCGGTACGTCACGGCTGCCGCTGTATCGCGAGAGGACGGCGGCAAGCGCGGCGTGCAGCACCATGAACGTGGTGGCCCGTCCGTTGCGGGCCAGCGTGTTCAGCGCGTCGTGCAGCTGTTCGTCGAGTTCGACGCCGACCGTGCCGGCGTGACCGGACGCCGCGGCGGGGCGCGGGTGGTCGGCGGGTAGGGTGACCTGCTCGGGCAGGTCCGCAAGGGTGTCGAGCCAGTACTGCTGCAGGGCGTCGGCAGACGCTTCGTCGAGGACGGCCCGTTGCCACACGCTGTAGTCGCTGTACTGCACCGGCAGTGGAAGCCACTCGGGGCTGCCGCCGTCGAGCCGCGCCTGGTACGCCGTCATCGTGTCGCGGATCAGCGGGGTCAGCGACCACGCGTCGGCGGCGATGTGATGCACCACGAGCGCGAGCACGTGCGATTCGGGCCCGACGCGGTACAGCCGCGACCGGATGGGTGCGTCGACGGACACGTCGAATCCGCTGTCGACGAACGCCCGAAGGTGTGCGTCGACTGCGTCCTCGGGCAGCGCGATCGGGGTCAGGTCCAGCGGGACGTCGCCCGCGTCGAGCACGACCTGGTGCACGCCGTCGGCATCGGAGGGGTACACGGTGCGCAGGGTGTGGTGCCGTTCGATCAGGTCGCGGGCTGCGGACGCCAGGGCGTGCACATCGAGATCCCCGTCGAGACGTACGACGAGCGGAAGGTTGTATCCCGATGCCCCGGTGTCGAATTGGTTGACGAACCACATCCGTTGCTGCGCCGGCGACAGCGGAATGCGACCGTCGCTCGACGTGGGCCGGAGCGGGGGACGTCGACGCTCGCCGCCGGATCGCTCCTCGATCCGGGAAGCCAATTCGGCGACGGTGGGCGCTTCGAACACGTCCTTCACCGTCACGTCGATGTCGAAGACGGCGCTCACCCGCGCGGAGACTCGGGTGGCGAGCAGCGAGTTGCCGCCGAGGTCGAAGAAGTTGTGCCGCGTCCCCAGCTCGGCGCCGCCGAGCACTTCGGCGAACACGTCGGCCACCACGTCTTCGATGGGAGTGTGGGTGCCCTGCGCGTCCTCGAGCAGGATGCCGGGATCGGGGAGGGCGTTGCGGTCGACCTTTCCGTTGACCGTCAACGGAATTGCCGGCACATGCACCAGAGCGCCGGGCACCATGTGGTCGGGCAGGACCGTCCGCAGGTGCTGGGTCAGGCTGGGCTGATCGGCGTCGGCCACCACGTATCCGACGAGCTGCTTTCCGACAGCCGTGTCGCGGAGGAGCACCACTGCCCGTTCGACGTCGGGATGCCGGAGTAGTGCGGCCTCGATCTCGCCGGGTTCGATCCGGTATCCGCGCAACTCGACCTGGGCGTCGGCGCGTCCCACATAGTCCAGGCGGCCGCCGCCGCGGTACCGAACCAGATCACCGGATCGGTACATCACGGTGCCGTCGACGATTGGGTTCGCGACGAACCGTTCCGCGGTCAGCCTGGGACGGTGCAGATATCCGGAGGAGACCTGGGCCCCCGCCACATACAGCTCCCCCACGCCGCCCGGCGGCACCGGGCGCAGCGCGGAATCGAGCACGTAGGTCAGCACACCCGGTAGCGCGCGGCCGATGGTCGCTGATGCATCGGGCTTCGAGGGGTCGAGCTCGGAGAGGGTGACGTGCACGGTCGTTTCCGTGATGCCGTACATGTTGATGGCACGCACTGCGGGATGCCGTTCGAGCCACGGCCACACGGGTGTCGGGTCGAGTGCTTCGCCGCCGAAGATCAGCAATCGCACGGCCAGATCCGCGTCGTCGTCGACCTCTGCCAGCTGACCGAACGCGGACGGCGTCTGGTTGAGGACGGTGACGCCCTCACGGACCAGCAAGTCCTGGAACTCACGGGGTGAACGGGCCATGAAGTGGTCGACGAGAACCAGTCGGCCACCGGTGGTGAGGGCGCCCCACATCTCCCAGACGGAGAAGTCGAAGGCAGGTGAGTGGAACATCGTCCACACGTCGTCCGGACCGAACCCGAACTCGTTCCGCGTATTCGCCAGCAACGACAGCACATTGGCGTGCGTCACCAGCACACCCTTCGGCCGGCCGGTCGACCCGGACGTGTAGATCACATATGCACTTCGTGCCCGTGAGTACTTATTAACCGCCAGTGGGTAAGAAGTACTCACGGGGGGCGCAGCCGCATCGGCGATCACCGCCACCGGCCTCGCGTCGTCCAGCAGGTACTGGATGCGCTCCGCCGGGTACTGCGGGTCGACGGGCAGGTAGACGGCTCCGGCGCGCACCACTCCAATGGTCGCGGCTATCAGATCCGGCGACTGCGCCAACGCGACGGCCACGATGTCGCCGGCGACGACGCCCGCCGCGCTCAACGACGTCGCGACCGCCGCTGAGCGTTCGTCCAGTTCGGCGTACGTCAGCGTCTCGTCTCCGAACGTGACTGCCACCGCGTCCGGGCGGCCGGCCACCTGCCTCAGGAACAACTCGTGCAGTGACGCGGCGTCGGGCTCCACCCCGGGGTTGCCGGCCGTCGCTTCGGCCCACTCGTCCGCAGTGAGCACGTCGACTGCGCCCACCGGGGCATCGCCTTCGACCGCTGCGAAGGCGCTCAGAAAGTCGACGAACCGCGACAACAGCCGCTCGAGTTCCTCTTCTTCGTAGCGGCCGGGGTTGGCTTCGAAGTCGACGCGCACGGTGCGACCGTCCACCGACGGGTACAGGTTGAGCGACAGGTCGTCGGCAACCCCCGTCGTCAGTACGTTGAACTCGCCCACGAGTTCGCCGAGCACGATCTCGCGGTGGAAATTCATGATGTTGACGGTCGGGCCGAACCCGTGGCGCGACGGTTGGACGCGGCCTTCCCACATGTCCTCGTGGCGGTACCGCTGACGACGCAACGCCCCGGTGAGTTCGAGTTGAACCTTCCGAACCAGTTCCTCCACGCTCTCGCCCGGATCGAGATGAACCCGGAGGGGCACGATGTTCGCCATCATTCCGGTCGAACGGCGCGCGGACGCAGTGGTTCGAGCCGAAACCGGAAGGCTCAGTACTACGTCGGTGGCGGCGGTCATTCGTCCCAGATATGCGGCGAACGCGGCCACGATCACGGGAACCTCGGAGGAGTTCCACGCGCGCGCCAGTGCCTCGATCCGGCTCGCGACGGCAGCATCCATGACACGGCTGGACACCCGAGGCGGCGACGTCGGTCGCGCGTGCCGATCCGTCAACCGGACAGGTTCGGGCAGTTCAGCGGTCCGCTCCGCCCAGTATTCGCGATCGCGGAGGTACCGGTCGGTGGTCCGGTACTCATTCTCCGCGTCGTGCAGCGCGCGCATGCTCATGGCCTTGGACTGCGGCGCCTCGGTGCCGCTGACGAGATGGGTGTAGAGCTCCGCTACACGGTTCATCAGCACCATGGCGCCGTATGCGTCCATCACCAGGTGGTGGGTGCGGGAGAACCAGTAGTAGTGGTCGTGGCCGAGGTGCAGCAGGGTGGCGGAGATCAACCGGTCGGCCATCAGGTCGAGTGGCCGACTGTATTCGTCCGTCATCCAGCGGTGCGCCTCGGCGACCGGATCCGCGTGATCCCGCAGATCCCGATAGACGAGGGCATCCTCGATGCTCTGATCGACCACCTGATGGGGCTCACCGGCCACATCGACGAGGCGGACCACAGCGGACTCCAACTCGCGACAACCGCGATCGGTAGCAGACACGAGAAGGTGGTAGTCGAGCCGTCCGCGTACCTCGACGAATTGGGCGATGTTGAAGGGCACGTCGGGGTCGAGTTGCTGAGCGAACCACAGCGCTTGTTGCGCACGCGAAAGCGGAAAGGGTCTCACTTCCGCCACCCCGCCCTCACACGGCCCTGACACACATTTGTCCCGCCACTCAGCCGTACCTCGAAAGTTATGAGGCAGCGCCTCGACGGGACTTACATCGTGGGCGCCTCGTGGTTCGTTACGTGGGCTAGACAATACTGGGCAAATCGCCCGCCCTCCACACGAAGGGCGGCGGTGAGCGATACGTCACGATAATCTCTCCACACCCTCAGACAGGAGCCGAGCAGCAATGGACGACAACGTCACGGGCCCGTCGGGTTTCGGCACGTCAGGCCCGGACAATCGCGGCTCGGACGACCGAGCTCGGGCGGCGGACAGCGACCCGGTTCGACGTGTCCGTAAACGCCGGACACACCAACCCCAGGTGCGGTCGCATCGCTTGCGGCGCCGCGTGATCATCGGGGGCTCGGTGGCCGTGGTGGTCGTCGTCGCCTTCGGCGCGTGGTTGGGCTTCACCGCCCGCGAAGCGCAGGCGAACCTCGAGGAAGCCCGCAGTCACGCGCAGCTCGCCAAGGACGCCCTGCTGGACGGCAACACCGCGGACGCCCAGCGGTCAGCGGCCGACGCCGACAAGTACGCGTCGCGGGCCTACGAGAACACGCACTCGATCCCGTGGAGCATCACCGCCGCCGTCCCGGTTCTCGGTAGCCCGCTAGCAACTTCTCAGCAGATCTCCGAGGTCGTGCGGGGGCTCACACACGACGTCTTGACTCCTGCCGTGGACGCCGGAAGCACCCTTGCCCCGGATCAGCTGATCCAGAGCGGTGGCCGCGTCAACGTGCAGTCGCTGCGCAGTGCCGTCCCCGTCCTCGATCAGACATCCGTTGCCGCCCAATCACTGTCGGATCAGGCACAAACCATCGACGAGGCCACCTACCTCGACGTGGTGAACGAGGCGCGCACGGCGTTGCAGGATCAGACGGCCGAGCTGTCGAATCTGCTGAGCAACACTGCGATCGCCGCGAAGGTGGTGCCGGCGATGCTCGGTGGGGACGGGCCGCGGAACTATTTCCTCGGATTCCAGACGAACGCCGAGGCGCGTGGAACCGGCGGCCTGTTGGGTGGATTCGGCATCGTTCGCGCCAACGACGGCGGCGCCAAGGTTGACACGCTCGCCTCGAACTCGGAGTTGTCACTGGCCAAGCAACCGCTCGATCTCGGTCCCGAGTTCGAGGCTCGCTACGGCGCCAGCCGGCCCACCACCGACTTCCGGAACAGCAACCTCAGCTCGCACTTCCCGTATGCCGCACAGATCTGGAAGTCGCTGTGGGCGCAGGAGTCCGGCGAACAGGTGGACGGAGTCGTCGCGACCGATCCTGTCGCACTCAGCTATGTTCTCGGTGCCATCGGCCCGGTCACGATGCCGGACGGCGAGGTGATCACCAAGGACAACGTTGTGGAGCTCACCGAATCGACCGCGTACGTGCGATTCGCCGATGACAACAAGGCCCGCAAGCAGTACTTGCAGACTGTCGCAGCACGAGTGGTCGACAAGATGACCGGCAAGATCTCGTCCCCGCAGGCCCTGCTCGACGCGCTGGGCAAGGCCGCCGGCGAGGGTCGCATCGCGGTGTGGAGCGCAGACCCCGTCCTCCAACAGGTGCTTTCGACTACCAAGGTCGGCAATATCGTTCCGGACGATGCGGCGCCATATGCGGGGGTCGTGGTGAACAACCAGGGCGGAAACAAGCTCGACTACTACCTGTCGCGTGAGATCGAGTACGCGGCCGACACTTGTGTCGACGACACCCGATCGTCGACCGTCACCGTGCGCCTGACCAACAACACACCTGCCGACGAGTTCCCCGACTACGTTGCGGGGTTGTTCGAGAACGTCGGCAATGTCGCGAAGGGCACGAACGCCGTCGACCTGTCGTTGCTCGCCACCCGAGGGGCGACACTCGGGAAGGTGACCGTCAACGGCGCTCAGCAGTTCGTCTTCACCGGCACCGAACTCGGTCACCCCGTCTTCAACGTCCGAGCGATGATTCCGCGCGGCAAGACGACCGAGGTGAAGTTCGAGCTCACCGAGCCCACCGCCCCTGGCGAGGCCCGGGTTCCGGTGCAGCCGTTGGTCGATTCGCCGAACGTCACGGTCGACGTGCCGAATTGCGGTAGCTGATCGTTTCGGATACCGCCGCTACTGCGGGTCCGCGTCGGGCGGCGGTATCCGAACGATGTTCTCCGTCTCGACGGACTGCACACCGGGCACGGATTCGAGCACGGCGCATTCCTCTTCTCCGACTGCGCCGGAGATGATTCCGATGGTGTCGTGCACCTGATCGACACGCATTCCGCGGAGTCGCAGCGCCGCGCCGACCGCTTCGATGTTGTCGAGGTGGTCGGCGTCGACGGTGACGGTGATCCCGATCATGCCGGTGCCTGAATCAATCCCGATCCGACGTCGAGGGACGGCAGCATGAGCCTCCGGGCCTTCTGGGTGAGGACGGCCCACAGTTCGGTTCCGGTGCGTCCGGTTGCCTCACACCACAGCGCGGCGATGCCCGCGACGTGTGGGGCGGCCATGCTCGTCCCGCTCTTCGCGCCGTACCGCGTGGGCACGGGAACGGTCGAGAATACGCCTACCCCGGGCCCCGCCACGTCGATCTGCCCGCCGATGACGGGGTTGCTGCGGGCCGAGAAGTTGCCCAGTGCGAGCGTCGAGTCGAGCGCTGCGACAGCCATGATCGACGGACTGTTCGCCGGTGGACCGACGAACCCCATGTTCCCTGCCGCACGGTTGGCGTTGTTGCCCGCCGCCGCGACGATCAGCGACCCCGACGCCAGTGCCCGGCTGCCCACGGTCTCGTACGCAACGGACACCGCCTCGACGTTCGCCCCTAGGGACATCGAGATCACCTGGCAACCGTTCACGATCGCCCATTCGATACCGGCGAGAATGCTGCGGTCGGCTCCGCGTCCCTGATCGGACAACACCTTGCCGACGTAGATGTCCGCCTTGTGGGCGACTCCGTAGCGGCGGGTGCCGCTCGGGGTCTTGGGGCCGCACGCGGTTCCGACGCAGTGCGTGCCGTGACTGTGCCCGTCCTGCGGGCCGGCGCCCGGCACGAACGACTGGGCCGTGATGGCACGGTCTTCGAAATCCGGATGCGTCAGGTCGAGGCCGGTGTCGAGGACGGCAACTTTGACACCGAACCCACCGCACGCCGAGGCGGTGACATTCGTTGCCTGCAGTCCCCACGTGAGCTCGGAGGTGTCGCTGAAGCTCGCCGCATCGGCCTGCACGCGAGGATCGGTGCCGATCGAGAGGGCATAGTGCATCAGCTCGGGCTCGACGGAGAGCACGGGGCCGTCGGTGGCCGCGGCCGCCTGCAGTGCCGCCAGTTGGGCGGGATCGACGGTGACCACCGCAATCCCCAGTTCGTCGAACACGACGGCGTCGGATGCCTGAGTCTCGGACAGGTCTACCGCGCTGGATTCGAATTCGGTGCTGCGTGCGACGTTCGACAGCCCTGCAACGGTGCGCAGTGTCTGCCCAGCGTCCGTTCGGTTGCCGCCTTCGGTGAACACGACGACGTGGCTGCCTGTGACTTCAGGCTCGGAGGGGGCAGCGAGTGTGTTGTCGCCGTCGTTGTCGCCGTATGAATTTCCGTGTGATATCACGATGTAGTCCTTGGCTGCGATGTGTGAGTTTCGAGTGACGTGCTGCGCCGGGGTGGCGCTTGTCGGACGTCCTCCACGGTCCGGCACGTGGTCCCGAATTCCGCGAGTGGCTCGTTACCCGAATTTCTCGCGGGCCGAGCTGTCGGGGTGAGTAGTTCGGTTCACGCGACCGCAGACATTGCGTGATACCAGTCGACGACGACGGACCTCACGCCGATCGACGCGATCATCGTCAGGATCGGACCGTCCAGGCACAGCTGGCTATCGATGTGCCGAGCATCGGAGCACCCGCAGATGCTCGGTGCGGTCCGAAACCCGATCAGGATCTCCGGAGAAGATTCGAATCGACTGCCCTCGATGAGGAGTGCTTCCTCGTCGACCACGCGGACCGCGACGTCGTGTCGGTCGGCCACGTCGCCGACGATCAGTGCAAGGTAGTCGACGTCGTCGTCGCGGGTGGCGATCAGTCGCGCCGTTCCGGTTCCCATCGGCACGACTTCGTCCAACACCAGGACAGCGGACTCGACTTCACGGAGTTCGACTCGTCTCGCCGTCCAACTGAAGAAGGGCTCCGGCCGCGCGGTCATGACATGCTCCTGTAGTTCGACGCAACAACTTTCCGCGATACCCATTCAGCGTGGCCCGGATGTCGGCTAATCTCGCGAGTAGCGTCCTACCCGATCCTGCGAGACACGCCTCCGGCCGATCTCAAAACCGAACTCGCGCCCGTGTCTCGCAGCTCAACCCATCGAAGTCTCTGGAGTACTGCGGCCTAAAGCGACTCCTAGGTTGTATTGCACTGTTTCGCTGGAGAACTCGCGATCAATACTCGTCTCAGTACTGTCACCTGTGCCGCGAGAATCTAGAATCAGACCTATGGGTCCGGTGTGGCCTCTGATTCAGCGGCAAGTCGAGTTCGACGCGATCACCGCGTCGCTCACGACTCGGTCCGGGGGATGCGGTGTCGTCCTCACGGGCGATCCCGGCGTCGGCAAGACCACCCTCGCAAGGTTCGCCACCGAGTCGTTGCCACGTGACGTGAAATGGGTGGCGGGCACCGAATCGGCGCGAAGCATCCCGTTAGGTGTGTTCGCCCATCTGGTCGGGGCATCCACCTCCCGGGATCCGGTCGCCTTTCTGTCCGCGGCGCGGCAGGCGCTCCTCGACGACGGCCACAGTGGCGACGTGGTGATCGGAGTCGACGACGCGCACCTCCTCGATCAGCTCTCGGCGACATTCCTTCATCAGCTTGCCCTCGACAGGGCCGTGCACATCGTCGCCACCGTTCGCAACGGCGAGACCGTGCCCGACGCGATCACGTCGTTGTGGAAGGACGGTCACCTCCTGCGGCTCGAACTGGCGCCGTTCAGCCGGCAACAGAGCATCGAGTTGATCGAGTCCGTGCTGGACGGCCCCCTCGAGGGACTGAGCGCGGACATGATCTGGGAGGCGTCCGGCGGGAACGCGCTGTTCGTCCGGCATCTGGTGGAGGGCGCCCTCGAAGCGGGGACGCTGCGCCGTTCCGGTGGCGTCTGGCAGTTGCGGGGGCGTGCCGCCATCACGTCCGAACTCGCCTCCCTGCTGGAGCACCGGATCGATCAGATTCCTCACGACGTGTTGCAGGCGTTACAGCTTCTCACGTTCTGCGAGCCGCTCGATCTGGACATCCTCGGGCAGCTGGCGGGTGAGGACGCGGTGGAGGAGGCCGAGCGACGCGGCCTCGTCAGAATCGTCGAGGACGGACATCGGCTCGACGTCCGCTATACGCATCCACTGTTCGGTGAGGTGATTCGACGACGGGTGGGGCGCGCGGCGGGCCGACGGCTCCGGGGACAGCTCGTGGAGGCTCTGAGCAGCCGGGCCGTGGTCGGATCCTCCAATCGGATTCGCCTGGCAGAGTTGGCCCTCGACAGCGACCGATCGGTCGAACCCGACCTTTTGGTCAACGCCGCCGAGGATGCGATCGGTTTGGCGAATGTTCCTCTGGGGGAACGGCTCGCGCGCGCGGCACTCGACCAGACCGGCAGCTTCGAGGCGGCAGACCTCCTGGCCCGTGCTCTGCTGTGGCAGGGGCACGCCACGGAGGCCGAATCGTTGCTGCTGTCCTTTTCGCCCGACGGCCTGGACCAGGTGCAGCTGGTGCGCTGGGGTACGTCGCGGATCGCAAACCTGTTCTGGGCGAGCGGCGAGTCGGAGAAGGCCGACGAGGTCCTCGCGGTTCTCCGCGAGAAGGTCACACATCCCAGTCTCGTGCCGATCATCGAGGGCATCGGCTCGGTGTGCGCGGTGTTCGAGAATCGGCCCGAGGAAGCAGCAGCGGCGGCGAAGGCGATTCTGGCCGCCGACCGAGTACTGCCGTGGGCGATCGAGTGGGCGTACTTCGGTGGCGGGTTGTCCCTGGCACTCATGGGACGCGGCGGCCAAGTGCCGGAACTGGCGGCACGCAGCGCTGCGGTGGCCGATCAGATCGACGGGTTGCTGAGGTTCCCGGCCGCGCACGGCGAGATCCTCGCGTTGACCCTCACCGGACAGTTCGCTGCGGCTCAGCGCCGGGCCGAGGAGTATCTCTCGTTGGCGTCGAGCGGCCGCTACGTTGCGTGGGGGCTCGCGAACATCCTGGTGGGAACCGTGGAACTTGCCCGCGGTCGGTTCACCGACGCCGCGGGTCGACTCGAGCAGGCGATCGCCGCCCTCAACGTCGGCGATACTGCCGATGCGATCTCGTGGAGTTTTCCCGCCTACATCGTGCTCGGTCAGGCGTACGCGGAACTCGGCCGCATTCACGAAGCGGATGGGATCATCACCGCAGCCCAGGCTCGAAACGGCAGGCACGTGGCCGTGTTCGGGCCCCAACTCATGATGTCGCAGGCGTGGCTCGCCGCAGCGCGAGGTGAAACCTCGCGGGCGATCGATCTATCGCGGTCGGCGGCAGAGCGTGCTTGTAAATCAGGGCAATTCGGCATCGAGGCGGTCGCACTTCACCTTGCCACCCGGTTCGGCGACACGACGACCGCTACGCGGCTCGCAGAATTGGCCGACATCTGCGACGGCCAACTCGTGGACATCGTTGCCCGGCATGCGGCGGCAGTCGCGGCAGGAAACGGATGCGGTGTGGCATCGGCAGCAGCCGAGTTCGAGATGATCGGCGCCTTGCCGGATGCCGCTGACGCCTACGCTCGGGCGGCGATCGCGTTCACGAATGCCAGCGATAAGCGGCGTTCGATCGAGTGCGCTGCGGCGGCCGAAGCCCTCTCGGCCCGATGCGATCACATGTCGTCTCCCGCTCTGGTGGAAGCGGCCCATCCACTCCCCCTCACGAGCCGTGAACGGGAGGTGGGGTCGATGGTTGCGGCCGGCCTGTCGAGTCGGCAGATCGCCGAGCGGTTGTTCGTCTCGGTGCGGACCGTGGAGGGTCATATCTACCGTGCGTCCATGAAGCTCGATGTCACCGACCGTAAAGGATTTGCGCAGGCGATGGGGACGACGGTTCACGCCGACCGAACCACCGGCGTCGTCCGCACCTGGAGCGACGCTGAGGGCTGGGGCGTGATCGATTCCGACACAACCCCGGGTGGCGCGTGGACGCACCTCAGAAACATCGCCGGGTCGGGCGATCGTTCGCTCACACCGGGACAGCACGTGACATTCGAGCCCGAGATCTTGGTCGGCAGAACGCAGGACGGCTACCGCTACCGCGCACTGAACGTCCGGACGGTGGAGTAGAGCTTCTCACCGGATGTCTTCATCCCACGTATCGGAGAATGCAGCATCGCCCCTGGAGGATTACATTTGACGAACCCGACCGTTTTGGCAGATGTAGAGGTAGTCCCCGTGGGCGACGCTCGAGTCGTACACCCGCTGGACGGCCGCATCACGATGCCACCCGGGTTCGCTGACACGACTACTGCAGCGCGTCTCGCCGAATCGGCCGACGTCTGCGAAGGCATTGATGCTCGGCAGCGATTGCCTGTAGGCAAGCTGGGGGCGAACGGCGTTCGAGCGAGTGTGCTGCCGCGGCCAAACCCCTCTCAGCGCGATGCGATGCGATCAGATGTCCTCCCCCGCTCTGGTGGAGGCCGCCACCCCACTGTCCCTGACGAGTCGCGAACGTGAGGTGGGGTCGATGGTCGCGGCGGGGTTGTCGAACCGGCAGATCGCTGATCGGTTGTTCGTGTCGGTGCGGACGGTGCGGACGGTGAAGGGTCCAATCTTCCCTGCCTGCATGAAGCTCGATGTGGATGATCGCAATGTGCTTGCGGAGTCGATGGGACTACGGTTCGCTGAGGTCGTGCCCGGACTCCGCGCACGACGACATGCCGGCTCGGCAACAGGAATCGTCCTGTTGCAGAGTCGGCAATGTGTGTGATGCCTCGAGTCAGGACGCTCGGGGCCGACCCCGGTTGTGTGCCGGTATCGGCTTCCGTTCCCAGTCGACCTGCCTGGGCGGGATGAATGTGGGGTGCCGGTCGGCTCCCATTTCTATTTCCCACTCACTGTGGTGAAGCAATCGGTGGTGGAATCCGCAGAGCAGCACGAGGTTGCGCATGTCGGAGGGTCCTCCTTCGGACCAGTGGATGATGTGGTGACCTTCGCACCATGATGGCGGTGCACCGCATCCGGGGAACGCGCATCCCCGATCCCTCGCCACCAACGCTTTTCGCTGTCTCTTGGTGACGGTCCGAGTGGAAATACCGAGGTCGAGTGGCGCCCCATTGTCATCGAGCACTATCGGCGTGTAGATCGAGTCGCAGCTGAGGAGCCGGGCTGCTTTGATGCTTAGTGGCCCCATCCACTCGGTCCATGCGACTCCGTCGACGGCGAAGAGTGAGTCGTCCGGTGAGGCGGCGGCATCCTGCTCTGCTCGTGCACTGCAGTCGGTGTGGTCGGTTAGATCGCGAAGGCTGACGTGCAGGGAGACGTGTGGTCGTTCTCCGCCTTCTTCGCCGGCGATCCCGGAGTCGAGGTAACGGCGAAGGAGTTCGGTGAACCCGTCGGCCCGTCGCTGTCCGGGGGTGCGGCTGTCTTTGGTTCCGTCCTGCGCGGGCCGGGGCTTGGACAGTCCGGAGAGCGCCGAGAGCAGCATCTCGCCGGTGACGGCGTCCAGGTCGCCTTTGACGGCGACGCGTCCGTTGAGCGTTTTGGAGGCGTGGAATTCGTTGAGTTCGGTGTCTTCACTGGGCGGCCGGTCGTCGGATTCGAAGGCGCGTTCCAGTCTGGCGATGACGGCGCGCACTGCATCCGTGTTCGCGGTGGGACCGGTTGCGGCGAACAGCAAAGCATTTCGGCAATCATTCATCGCTTCGGGTGGCATGCCCTTGGGCGGCCGTTCGCAGAACTTCAGGATGAGCGCAGCATGCTCCGCCGAAATGTTCGTATCGAAGTACTCGTCCGCGATCTCCGGTTGGAGACGCAAACCTCGGCCCAACATCATGATTCGTCCCGCCGCACCCACCTCGAGCAATGTCTTGGAGGCCAGCCACATCTTGGCGTTCGGAAACCCCAGCACATCGACCTTGCACCGGTAGTCGACGGCCCCGACGAGCTTGACGCGCAAGGCTTCGAGTCTCTGAATCTCTTCCGAGATACGAACGACCGAGTCGAGCAGCTCCGCCTCGGCCAGACGCCACGCATCACCGACCGCAGTCGCCAGAATCTCGTCCGACAACGCCCCCTGGATATCCTCCCCGATCCCCATGTTCGAATCTTAGTGGCCGTCCTGACCCTTTGGTGGGCGATTAACGTTGCGGAAGAGGTGGGCACGCCCCTCCTCGTGTAAGTGTCGCCATCGCAATCAAGGCCTCTGGGCTGTGAAATCCGTAGGATCGCTTCGTCAGCGACCGCAGGTGGGTGTTGTTGGCCTCGACGCGGGCATTGGACAGGTCGTATTCGATTGCGTTGAGGATCTCGCGCCGATAGCGAGCGATGCTCTTAGCCAGGCCTACAAGTTCCGGGATCCCACTATCCTGGGCCATCTGCACCCACACTCGCAGTCGTACCGAGGCCCTCTTCTTCGATCCGGAATAGACATGTTGCAGTTGCTCTTTCAGGACATATCCTCGACACAGTTCGCTGTTTCTATCCTCGAGGATCTTTGCTCGGACTGATATCTGCGCGGGGGTGAGATTCTCGACGTTCTTCAACAATGCCCACCGCAGGTGCCGTCGATCCCGGTCGGTGAACCCCCACAACCGCGACAACACACGCGACCGCAGCCGGTCCAGAGCCCGCGTCATCCACTGAATCACATGAAACGGATCCATACACCGCTTCACCTGCGGCGCCCTACTGCGCACGGTCGAGGCGATCCACTTCGCAGCATCAGCACTGATATGCGTCAGACGAGCTGTGCGTTCTTCACCCAACTCGTCGAAGAATCGATTCAAGGTGCTCTCGTTGTGCCCTTCGGCCGCCCATACGAGTCGGCCTGTGTCATGATCGACCACCACGGTGAGGTATCGGTGACCTTTCCGGTAGGCGATTTCGTCGATCCCCAAGCGCCGCAGCCCTTGGAGCCGATCAGTACGTCCGACAGCGTCGCCGACGACGCGGGTGACGATCCTGGTCACAGATCGCCACGCCACTCGGGCGTACTCGCACACCGACGTAGCTGGACTGTGCGCGGCCAACCACGCCACGTTGTCGTCGAATGCCCTGGTCATGTTCGCAGCCGGCCGTGCCCACGGCACCATCTCGGTCACCACGCCGTGCTCGGGGCATCGAATTCTCGACACCGAAGCTTGTACGAAGCACCGCGTGCCGCCCATATCCAGATGACGCCACTGTCGAGGTCGATTCGGGCGATCGTATCCGGGACAGCGCTGTTCACAATGCGGACAGCGGGATCGCACCGAGGCGTGCGGCTCGAGGGTCACCAGGATCACCGGCCCTCGTTCGTCGTCCGTGAATTCGATACCGATTATCCGGGCCTTGTCGATTCCTAGCAGTTTCTGCAGTATTCTGGCAGCGCGCAACGCCTTCTCCCTTAGGTCTTGTCTTCGCAAACCAAAACCTATGCGAGGGAGGGCGTTGCGTCTATCAGGCTCGCGGAGATCACCCATCAAAAGGTCAGAAGAGCCATCTTAGTTCGAACAAACTTGGCCGTCCTGACCCTTTGGTGGGCGATTAACGTTGCGGAAGAGGTGGGCACGCCCCTCCTCGTGTAAGTGTCGCCATCGCAATCAAGGCCTCTGGGCTGTGAAATCCGTAGGATCGCTTCGTCAGCGACCGCAGGTGGGTGTTGTTGGCCTCGACGCGGGCATTGGACAGGTCGTATTCGATTGCGTTGAGGATCTCGCGCCGATAGCGAGCGATGCTCTTAGCCAGGCCTACAAGTTCCGGGATCCCACTATCCTGGGCCATCTGCACCCACACTCGCAGTCGTACCGAGGCCCTCTTCTTCGATCCGGAATAGACATGTTGCAGTTGCTCTTTCAGGACATATCCTCGACACAGTTCGCTGTTTCTATCCTCGAGGATCTTTGCTCGGACTGATATCTGCGCGGGGGTGAGATTCTCGACGTTCTTCAACAATGCCCACCGCAGGTGCCGTCGATCCCGGTCGGTGAACCCCCACAACCGCGACAACACACGCGACCGCAGCCGGTCCAGAGCCCGCGTCATCCACTGAATCACATGAAACGGATCCATACACCGCTTCACCTGCGGCGCCCTACTGCGCACGGTCGAGGCGATCCACTTCGCAGCATCAGCACTGATATGCGTCAGACGAGCTGTGCGTTCTTCACCCAACTCGTCGAAGAATCGATTCAAGGTGCTCTCGTTGTGCCCTTCGGCCGCCCATACGAGTCGGCCTGTGTCATGATCGACCACCACGGTGAGGTATCGGTGACCTTTCCGGTAGGCGATTTCGTCGATCCCCAAGCGCCGCAGCCCTTGGAGCCGATCAGTACGTCCGACAGCGTCGCCGACGACGCGGGTGACGATCCTGGTCACAGATCGCCACGCCACTCGGGCGTACTCGCACACCGACGTAGCTGGACTGTGCGCGGCCAACCACGCCACGTTGTCGTCGAATGCCCTGGTCATGTTCGCAGCCGGCCGTGCCCACGGCACCATCTCG
The DNA here is from genome assembly GCF_058628105.1 of Rhodococcus sp. G6(2025). Classification (NCBI taxonomy): domain Bacteria; kingdom Bacillati; phylum Actinomycetota; class Actinomycetes; order Mycobacteriales; family Nocardiaceae; genus Rhodococcus; species Rhodococcus sp. G6(2025). Next base: position 1,947,062 of record NZ_CP179750.1, on the reverse strand, counting down.
GTCACCACGCCGTGCTCGGGGCATCGAATTCTCGACACCGAAGCTTGTACGAAGCACCGCGTGCCGCCCATATCCAGATGACGCCACTGTCGAGGTCGATTCGGGCGATCGTATCCGGGACAGCGCTGTTCACAATGCGGACAGCGGGATCGCACCGAGGCGTGCGGCTCGAGGGTCACCAGGATCACCGGCCCTCGTTCGTCGTCCGTGAATTCGATACCGATTATCCGGGCCTTGTCGATTCCTAGCAGTTTCTGCAGTATTCTGGCAGCGCGCAACGCCTTCTCCCTTAGGTCTTGTCTTCGCAAACCAAAACCTATGCGAGGGAGGGCGTTGCGTCTATCAGGCTCGCGGAGATCACCCATCAAAAGGTCAGAAGAGCCACAAACTTTCGAGTCAATGGCTAGTGCAAACTGGCTCTTTCGCACGCGAGCCGAGCAACAATGGCGGCATGACAACTACCGGCGTCGTCCGTAGCTGGAGCATCCAGGAGATGCACGGCATCATCGATTCCGACGAGACCCCGGGTGGATGCTGGACGTTGTTTCACAGGGTGGCGGTCAACGGCTTCCCCGCGCTTCGCGAGGGCCGGGAGGCGGAGTTCGAGTGGGACGCACTCGAAAGCCCCATGATTGGGTCCAAATTCTACACGATTCGTGCGTGGCCCAAGGGCAGCGAGCCATACGTCGCGACGCCCTCGACAGCCCACCTTGCCGACCGACCGAGACCCGCCGACCCAAGAGCCAGAACCGCACGGTCACGTGGCGACAAAAAGATTGCGCTTAAGCGTCCGGGGAGTCTCAGCGGCTTCGTCGGCACAGCTTCCGTCAACCAACGGCGCAACATAAGGTGGCCCCAAAAAAAAGGATCAGCGAACACTACCTGCCACCACTGAATATTGAACATCCCGACGGGCGAAAAGGATTCACTCCACCAAACCGGCGCCGATGGGCAAGACCCTCTTCCCCACCGGTTTGCGTATCAAAGACCGGACTACACTACGCTCCCCGAGCACTAGAACCGACATTTCGCCTATAGCGAAGGCGTTCTCACCCTAGACACGTCGAACAAGAGCCCATTGACCGACTTCACGACCACATTCTTGCTCTATTGACGTCCGGAGTAGCTGAAAGAGGAGGGGCATATGACTGCGGGGCAAGTCCGCTCCGCAAGGTACCATTTCTCGGCATCGATGCCACAGATGCAGCCGTGATCGCCACACCCATCCAAAAGAAGTCTGCCTGCTGCACCAGCAAAGCGATGGTAAGAATACCCTGGAACGTAGCCGCAGTCGCAACCGCCCAACCTCGGCGAACCGGCGATCTGTGCCGCAATGCAACCCAACATACCGGAACAGCAAGTGCAACAAGAAACACGAGCGGAACAAAGCCCGACCGTAAGAATACGAGCACATACTCGCTGTCGATGCTTTTGATGCCAGCCGTTGAACTGACATCGTAGAAGTTTCCGCCATTTCGCCCTATTAACGAAAAATATCGACTCTCGCCAATCAAGTCGAACAACATGAATCGATATCCAACGTTCACCGATTCGGCGTCGTCAGCCCCAACGCTGCCAAGCAGTTGCTGTAGAACTTCACCAAGCGGCGTCACGACGTAAATCACTGCCAGACACGCGATAGTTCCGACCAGAGTCCGAATCTTCGCACGTTGCAGGCCTAAGACAAAAAGGAGGAAGCCTCCAATTAGCATTAGAAGGGGACCCCTCGATGAGGTGGCCAACAAAGCAGCCCCTAACAAAACCTCCACACCAAGAACTGCCATTCGACGCCGACCGCCAGCGACAGCGTGCGGCAACATCAGCAGCATCACCGCGGCAAGGAACGTGCCGAAAACAAGTGAATGCCCAAAGCTTGCCGATGCCCGCACCTCACCGAACCGTGTGACATCCTTTGCCCAGATATCGGCTAGATACCCTGGCTCCCGCCATGAGTAGAAGGGGTTAACCCCAGTCAGGTGCTGTTGCAATCCAATTATGGCAAGAATCATCGCAACCGCGATAACTGCTATTGTCGCCAACTTCAACAATCGATCATTTACCATTAGCAGACGAAAGGCGACATATGGAAGAACTACCGTCAATAGAAGCTGCCAAGACAGAAGAAAAGGCATCTCATAATTAGCCCAGTAGGAAGCGATGGTGAATAAGATGTAGCCAATAAAAGCCAAGTCCACCGCATTGCACTTACTTCGGTAACCCTTGCCTATCGCTACCGGCACGAGTAGCAAACCGATAACCACAACAGGGGTGATCGCAACCTTCAGCACGCCAGGGGGCGAGACCCAATATATCGGGATGAATGCCATGCATGCCACGAGCATCACGATAATCCAGTCCAGGGCTACAAAAGCAATCGCCAGCAGCAATGCACCGTAGATCGGCAGTGCAAGCAACCGGGAATAACCGCCAGCGCTGACAACCCCATACCCCGCCACAAAGGCTGTACTCATTACCCCAGCCACGAACCACACGCCGCGCGTAGTCGGAGCACGAAGCCTTCCGATCAACGGCGAAGCACTACTATTCAACATACAAGCACCCAGTAAGGCATACTAACCACTATGGTTTCCTATTCGCTTCTCTTCACACCACGTATCCACGTGGTCGCGCAGACGAGCACACTTCCGATCAGACGCTTCGTGACGTTGACAAATTCGCAGCCCTACCAGTCCACCCGGGTCAACGCTCCCTACTCCATATTCTTGCAACATGGATGATCTCGCGCTGTGGCGAGCCGCACGCCGTCTCCACCGATGCAAAATGCGCAGAACCGCCTCCGCCTTTGCACTGGCACACCGCGTCTTGACGGGAGCGACGATTCCCGTTGAGTGCCATATCGGGAAGGGTAGCAAGGTCGCCTACGGAGGTGCAGGCCTTGTTCTCAACAGCCATGCCAGGGTTGGTTCGCGGTGCATCTTGTCGCCTGGTGTTTTACTTGGCAGCGGCGCCGGACGTTCATTAAAACCTGGAGCACCAATACTAGAGGATGATGTTCGCGTCTATCAGAACGCTGTGATCCTTGGTGGGGTTACGATCGGCGCCGGTGCGGTAATTAACGCCAATGCAGTGGTGCTCCAGGACGTGCCCCCCGGTGCTATTGTCAACGCTCCGCTTAGCCATATTCGCACACCCGCAACTGAAGGTGATCGAAAGACTTGCTAGCCAATCTTGTCACGTCGCGATTTGCCGATTTTCCTGGGATCGGCCCCCGTGGCGAAATCCCAGTATTGAATTGCATATAATTGCCATCCCGCGAAATTCACCCATTCCGTTTCCCTCCAGATCAAATGGCGATCGGAACACCAAATCCTTCTGCGTGCAATCATCGAACAAGGTAGCGCTCCTTGAATACTAGAGTGATAAACTTCGAATTTCCGATTAAGTAACGGAGAAACATCCGGCGCGGCTCTTGGGCTAAGCGGTATAACCATTCGAGCCCATTCTCCTGCATCCAGCCAGGTGCGCGTCGCGTGACGCCAGCAACGACATCAAAAGCGCCACCCACTCCAACCGCCAAATTAACACCAAGACGTTCTTTGTACGCATGTAGGAACAACTCTTTTTTTGGGCTAGGGATAGCAAGAAATAGCAAGTGCGGCCGAAGGGCTGCGACTTCCGCGGCAACATCTTCTTCCTCACTGCTCGACCAAAACCCATTCCGAAAACCAACCACATTGACACCCGCTTCGCTCGCCGCGGTCGCAACCTTTTTCACCACTTCGCTCGTGGCACCTAGCAAAAAGACACGATAATTCTCAGCAGCGGCAAGTTTCCAGAGCTCCATCATGAGGTCAATTCCGGCAACACGCTCCGGAACTTGTTGCCCGAGTGCTCTGGCCGCCCAAACGACGGACTGCCCGTCTGCATTCACAAGGCTGCAACCCGCGATCACCTCAGTCAGTTGACGGTCTTCGAGTGCGGCTACCACCTTCGCAGCATTCAAGACTACGTGTTGGTGCTGGCCCCCACTCTGGATCAATTCATCACACGCCGCCACCGACTGGGCCATCGTCAGCGCATCTAGCGGAAGACCAAAAATATGTGTTCTCACGTTCACTTCGAAATCCTCTCAAGGGCAGAAACCTCGGCGAGAGCACGATGTACATGCGCAGACTCCCACCGCATGTACGGCAAGTGCCGTCCACGTACCGAGAAACTTCCATCACTCCGGCGCAGACTGCCCAGAGCTTTTAGGCTTGCACCTAATAGCTCGGCAGCTCGATCTCGACGAAGGGATAAACGTGCCAGAATTGACAAGCTGGTCGCAATATTGTGCACGTCCACAGGTCCGTCATCCCGCCCCAAGTAGTAGCGCGGACCTTCTGCGGAAAACGCTGTATCCATCCATGCGTTAATTCCTCGGTCAAGGTGGGGCGTGATCTCGGGATACGACGGCTCCAAATTCAGTAGCGCTTGCAGGATGTATGCAGTGTGGAATGAATCGACCCACGTAGTCGACCGTTCCTCACCGTACGGCCACGTGCCGTCCGCGCGCTGCGCTCGTAACGTTGTCTGCACGGCAGTCCGAACGAGTCGATTGTGGGGCGCGAGATACTCAAGCGTCGATGCCCCTAAGAGATTCGAGTTGTGGATTATCACATCACTTTCAGGTACGTATGCGATAAAAGAACTTCTCTGCAACTCTTCTTCAATGAAGTTGACTACTGGCGCGCAGATAGTCTTGCCATCAGCACCCTTAGAGATGCCATCGACAACAAAAGCCGTCGCGATGATATTTGAGCGGCCAGCCCGGTAACCGCCCCACCGCAATTCAACGTCGAACTCGTAGCCCCAAGCACCGTCCCCGTTGCGCGCGCCGAGAAGGTCGTTGAGAATGGCCGCACGCCGTTCCTCTGCGTTGGGAAGCCACGGCGCCAACGACAGCGAGCCGACGACCAGTCCCAGCGTCTTTGCCATGCGCAAGGGGCCAATATTCAATAGACCACGCATGTCCACGGGACTTCGCTTCACACTTTGAATTGCGATTCGGCGAAGTAGAGGCGATGAAATTGTCCGCAGGATCGGTGACGCGAGCGCGTCATACGGGTCAGGCCCGGCATAGCTTAGCTCTTCGATATGTCCGTCGAGCTTCGATAACCACTCCCTCACCAACGTAGCGTCGGCCGCTGCCAAAACATCAGACATAAGATCCTTCCGATCTCTTGTGTACGGATGAGAGGGGGCCCACAAGCTGACTCCAAGCCCATTCACGCTCCGCGATCATTCGGCAGGCCGCCGCGGTTCCCTCTCTGTCTGCCAGGATGGACTCAGCGAACACACGTAACGAGTCGCCATCAGAATCGAGCGAGATACCGACCTTTTGATGAACCAACTTGTCTGCCCAACCGCCGACGTGGGGCGAGCACGCGACGGGAACACCCGCCGCCAGATATTCGGCAATCTTTGTAGGACTCGCAACGAGATTGGTCGGATCCTCTACCCGCGGAACGATTCCCAGATCAGCAGCGGCCATAAGGCTTGGTACCTCATCAAAAGACGCCGATTGAACGTCCACACCCAGCCCTTGGTGCCGAAATGCCTCCACAACCTCCGTGTGTCGTGTTGGGGTCACCACCTGAAATTCGATATCCGAGATGACGCTAGCCAGCGATCGGCAGCAAGATGCGATCAGATCAGGTGGCTGATAGGCCTGAAGGCCGCCAACATAGATTACCTTTAGCGCGCCACCACGAGCGTGACGCGGATGGGGCAGGCCCTCGAAGCGAACCAAGTCGACGCCGCATGGCACTTCGGCAATTGGAATCCGAGAGGTACGCGGCGTCTGCGATCTCAACCAATCCGTCATTCCTGGAGACACAGCGACTAGTGCGTCAGCTCGGAAAAACGCACGTTCCGTGTCTTGTGTCGCCCACGTCACTCGCTCTGTTGCGTTCCCAGTACCCCCAAAAGCGAGCGCGGCCTCAGCGACTACATGACCATGCACGTCCACCACGACGTGCACCGCTTCAGGAAGCGTAGCTGCGAGACTTCCGGCACGAATGCCTTGAGCATGCATCACAGCAATTCCGCGTTGCCGTGCGGCGCGGGCCACCCGGCACTGAAGGTACCGAGTCTGTAGAGCTCTTAGTCGCGAGAAGCCCCGATCTGGCGGTTGTAGGATGTCAAACACGGGCCGGCCCTGCGTTGCACTCTTTTTGCGCTCCTTTTGCAACCACACGCTCGCAGGCACAACCCGGAGAAATCCGACCCTAGTGCCGTGCGCCTCCAGAGCGGCAACTTCCCCTAGAACCCGAGCAGCGTATGCATCACCACCCCACATTGAGTAGGTCGTAAGCATCCAAACATCAATCTCTGATTGACTCCGCACGAGCAACCACCTCCCCTTTGAACGGATGTTTGCTCCCCCAGTGGTTCCGCAGTCCGAGAAATATCGTGAGCGAAAACCCCACCAAGGAAATCCAGTAAACGGACCAAACCGACCCAGCCGAAACGAAGTAAAGCACCACGAACACCGCCGCAGCTACTACCAGCCCCGGCCACAGATATCGGATCAACATCCGCGACACGACTGCCCAATTTGCTGTGAACTGCCGCAATACCAGAATAAAATGAAGCAACATGTAAGACGCATAAGCAATGACAGACCCCCACGCGATCTGCTCTAGACCTGGCCCTAGGGTATCGATTAACACGAGATCGGCAACAATATTTAAGGCAACGATGGCGAGAATGATTGGGACATTCCACACATGCCGCCGCAGCGCTATAAGGGTTGCATTCGGGCCCAGATTAACTCCAAGAAAATATATCGATACTAAGTATATGAGGGTAGCCGAGCCAGCGGCAGATTCATACTTCCCCAGAACAGTTTGGAGAATCGTCCACACACCTGTCCAACCGACTGCGATCAATGCAGGAAAGGCGATACGAAGAACTTCAGTGGGTCGCCAGCAGAAAACGGCTAGTGCGTCCAAGTTCCGATGGGCGGAAAAATTCGCAAGTAGCCGTGGGGCGACGATGGTGCTGACGGTCATCGGAACAAAGTAGAGCATCGTGCCGAAGTTAGTGACAAGGCTATATGCACCGAGAGATTCCCCACCCAGTTTCCAGGCTGTCACGATCTGGTCAACATACACCAGGCTGTATTGTGCGAATGCCAGTAGTACTAACGGCCATCCAAATCGGATGAGCTTCAGCATATCGCGCCAAGGCAACCGTTTTCCTATGCCAACTCTAACCCCACTTCTCAGACCAATGGTCAGCGTCCCCAGGGAAGCAAGCAATTGGCAGACCATTATTCCGGGTAGACCCGCGATCAGTCCTCCAATGGCAGCTCCGATCAAGTTCAAAATGGTACCGAACGTGACCAGGCGGGCGAGAGTCCCGAACTGCCGGGTGGCGCGGAAATAGGACTGTTGCCCAAAAACCACACCTTGGACCGGGAAAAGTAGGACCGCAATGTATAGAGCGAACGACAGGTCTCGATCGTCTGGCGGAGAAAGTACCAAGAACACGAGAACACCGATTGATGCGACAGACGTACCGACCAGCTTCGACCCGAATCCCGCTCGCCGCGCCGCTTCCGTCCGCGTCCGATCGCCCTCATGCGCCAGCTCGGGGATTCGCTGCTCCATAGCAGCGGTGCCACCGAGATCTGCAAACTGCGCGAAGGACGTCAGCAGACTGACAGCAGCTACGACTCCCAGTTCAGCCGGCGAGAGCAAGACAGCAAGAACGAGGCCCCGCAAAAACATGAGGAAAGCGCCGAGATATCCCGAGGTTCCTTGACTCAGAAAATCTCGGGCGACCTGAGGTAATTGGCCCCAAATCCGATTCGACAAATTATAACGGAATGTGCGTCGTGTCACTTCAACGCCTACCGAAGCTAGTTCGCCGCCATAAGCGCGAAAGGACGAATACCCCACGGAGCGCGCGCCACAAAGCTTCATAAAGAGCAAGACCCAACACTGTGTAGTGCTTACGGATATACATACGAATCGAATTCTTCAATCGGTCATCGCTTGACCGTGAAAGCAAGTGGTCGTCGGCAACAGTTCCTCCGCTTTCGTGCTCGACCACCGTCTCCTCAACTTGCGCAAGGCGCCACCCTGCGCGCCGCGCACGCTTTGCCCAATCCATCTCTTCGCTATATAGCCAGAATCGCTCGTCAAATGCGCCGACTTCGAGCCACGCATCTCGTCGGATCAAAAGGCATGCTCCACTGAGGTAGCCGACTTCCCTGCGGTAGCTTGGATATCGACTTCGCACGACCGGCAAGTGCACAAATCGTCCTGCGCCCGCCGTCTCGACTGCTGCGGCAAACGGATTCGATAGCGGTCGAGCGTTGTCCCATCTGTGGGCACCAGCAGCCGGAGCGAAGCACGGACCCGCAGCGGCAACCCGCGAATCACACATCGAATCTACGAGTGGAGCTATTGGCGCCCGGAGCTCGGCGTCTGGATTCAACAGCAAGAGGAACTGACTAGGCGCAATTCGCTCGGCCATGCGATTCACTGCGGCAGCAAAGCCAATATTCTCTTCACTGAAATACCACTTGACAGACTGATAGCTCCTCGCAAGATCGCGAATTCCCTCAGTGTCTTGAGAAAGGTTGTCCCAAACATAAATGCGCGAATCATTCGGAAGCCATCGAAATGCGCTCTCAAGACATTTGCGTACAAGGTCGGGGCGTCGGTAGCTGACAATTAACACGCTCGTCTTGCCGTCGGAGTTCATTGCCCGATCACCGACTTGAATGCGGCCGCGTAATTTTGCGCCATCAGATCGATGTCATAGTTTTGATGCTGTAGCTTTCGGCTCTGGGAACCCATAGCTTTCCGCAAGGACGAATCAGAAGCCAACTCCGAAATCGCGGAAGCCATCCGATCGATATCTCCAACCTGAGCCAAATAGCCATTGAGGGCGTCTACGCACAATTCGCGTGAAGCACCAACATCAGTGGCAACCAGCGGGATTCCGTTTGCCATCGCTTCCAAAAGAGTCATCGACATAACCTCGTGCTCGCTCGTTAGACACGCAATATCCGCGACTCTCCACAGATCGCTCACCTGCTCCATCTGGCCGAGGAACCGCACGTGGTCGCCGGACTTACGGGAGAGCTCACGTAGGTGTGCTAATTGCGTTCCCCCGCCGACAACGATGCCCTCAACGTCGAGCCCCATGCCTCTGACTCGGCGAATGACACGAATAAAATCGTCGACCCGTTTCTCCGGTCTAAGGGTGGCGACGAGCATCACAATCACAGACTCCTCGCGCACGCCAAGTCTCTCACGGTGGCGCTTGATATCCTCAGCGTTCGAGGGCAGAACCCTCGCGACACCATTTGGAATCGTCGTGATTCGCTGTGGGTCGTATCCAAACCGAACTAGCCCGTCTAATTGACACGAACTCACAGATATCACTGCCGGCGCCCTTCGCGCGAGCATCCGGAGGAGCCATGGCCGGTAGCCTCGCGGCGGAAGAAGCTCGTACTGGGTGTGCTCCGTGACTACGTACGGAATATGCAGCATGCGGGAAAGACGGTAGGCAGCGAGTTGCGCGCTGAGGCCGCGCGTGACAATGACGTCGACATCAAGATGCAACCCCTTCCACACCCGCGCCAAGTTCCTTGCGTCAAGACGCGATGTCCAACCTGCACAGTGAACCGGCACCCCTTGGGACGCCAGCGACTCAAAGAATGGCCCCCTGCCATCGAGGGTCAGCACTGTGGGACTTACGTCGTAGTCCGTCAGTCTCGGAATCAGATCGGACCATTGTCGCTCCGCGCCACCAACGTTCAGGTTTGGCGCAACGAAGAGCGCCCGGAGCTCACGCAAGGTCCTCACCCACGACCACCGGGACGCGTTGAATAACGAACGGCACTTTTCCATTGGGCAGTTGTTCAAGCTCAGTGCAGATTTGGACGGACACTCGGATCGGCCCAGTTCTCTCGACTACCCTTGCACGCAAATGCTCCTCAATGTCCGCCTGCGGGCCGGCCAGAGTCGGTACTACCCGGACCGTGAGCTGCCCCCGTTCCTCTTGGACAAATTGCGCTGAGAGAATCCCTCTGATTCCCTTGAATACATGGTCGAGCCGACCAATTCGCCGATCATCCGCGCCAAACACGATGTCCTCGACCCGCCCAGTCACGGCAGTGATGGTAAGACCACCCCGACCACACTCACAGGTCTCGTCCGACCATCCCTCGATCTGGTCCGAAACCTCATATTTGATAAGGGGCATAGCATGATTCAGCAGTGACGTAGTCAGAACGGGACCAGGTGTCCGTTCAACCAGGGCGTAGCCCGGGAGTAGGTGATATCGCGCGGCCTCACACTGTGTCGCGGCGATCGTTCGCTCCGCATTGCCGTAGTGATCCCAAATCTTGCAGTCCCACGCGGACTGAACCACCTCTCGGACTTCGGGGGCCAGAGTCTCCGACGAAGTGAATATTCCCGACAGCCGGGGAAACTCGAACCCGCGCCGAAGACACAACATAGTGAGCGTGGCAATCGAGGATGGGTACGCAACGATCCATTTCGTTTCGTGTTGGCGGAGCAGTCGAAGATACTCCGCAACAGTGGCATCGGTTAGGTGATACGACGACAGAAGAATGGTGCGACGACCCGAGACCAGACGATGGGGCACGAGTGAGTCCCCCACGGGCAGGGTTGCGCCACGAAGAATGGCGGTTGGTTCCCCACTGCGGTAACCAGCCCACGCTCTACAGTGGCTTACCCAGGCCTCCTCCATCAGTACGCTCCGAGGGGAGCGCAGCAGGCGCAACGGGGTACCAGTCGTTCCGCTTGTCGACGCTGTTAGACCATACCGCTGCGAAAACTCGGGCTCTCTGCCACGAAGATCGGTCTTTCCTAGAGGAGAAATCTCTGCGTAAAGATTCCAAATATCACGTGATTCGATTGCCCGGGGCAAACGCCCGGTATATCCTTCAAGCCGCATAGCGCTACGAAACACCTTTGCGAGTTGCCGACCGTCGTGCAGTCGACGCTCATCGGAATCCTCGCGCCAAAGCTTGTCTAGCGATCGGCTCAACAGCCGCGCCGAGACATCTCTGGCTGCGAGTCCGGCGTCACCAATTTGCCGCATCAGGACCCCTCCGAAATCGCGCTATACACAAGCGATAGCTTGTCGAAATGGGCCGCCAGCGAGAAACGTTGACGCGCCAGAAGCGACCCCTGGGAACCCATCTCTATGCGCCTAGTCCGATCGGACCGAAGCGCGTTCAGTGCCAGGGCTAGAGCAACCCGGTCACCAGGGGCCACAGTCACGCCGACGTCTGGCGTCACGACGCTAGACACGGCGCCCACATCCGTCGCGACCACCGGTAAACCGGCAGCCATCGCTTCCAGAATCGAGATCGGCAGTGCTTCTGCAGAGCTGAACAGACAGAAGCAGTCGGCCTCACGGTACAAGGCCAGCAATCCTTCTCCCCTCGCGACGCCTACATATTCGGTATCCGCGAAGCGCTCAAGCGCATCTTCGAACTCCGACCGAGCGTCCGGAGAGATAGGGCCTCCCAGTACCAGCCGGATTCCATCATCTAGGCTGTCGGCAACTTCCATCAGCGCGATCTGCCCCTTCCTCTTGCCCACCTCTCCGAGGCATAGAACTCGAAATTTCCCGTCTGGCTGAGTCTTTCTCCGCGCGTTGAAGAAGACCTCTGCGACAGGGTTCTCAAGAATTGACACTTTGTGTTCAATCGTTGGGCATAAAATGAGAAATCCGCTCAACATTTCTTCGGAAAGCACGACACCTCGAGTTATCGTGTGCAAGGCCATCCGAAGTAGGCTTTGATAAACTCGCGATCTCGCTGCGTTCTCCTCGAACAAGCCTCCGTGGAAATGACCCAGCACCTTTCCGCCACATATCCTTGCAATCAAGATGAGCGAGAGCTCTCGAGCAAGGGCATTTGGAGCAGAAGTGACCATGACATGAACGACCTTGACCTGCCGGCTCAGTCGCGCGACCCTAGCCATGACCACTAGATGGTAAAGGATGTCCCGATACCCCCAGCCGGAAGACTGCGCGCGCCGTGGCAGCCAAAAGCTAATGTGCTTGGCCGTGCCATCCCCAAATCGGGACATAAGCATGTCGGTATAGCTACTTACACCTCCGACAGCTTCGAGGCTTGGCCCGATAATTGCGAATTGAACGACATTGTGCGCGTGTCGACTCATTTTTTGTCGCCAACCCTAGGTTCACGATGAAGGACGACACAATCAGTCGCCGCAAGAAATGACGCTTGCCTCATTTAACGCCAGAATCCACGAGTGTCGAAGACTATCTTGCCTTGGAGTGCGGTACGCCGTACGTTTCGGAACTCCGAGTGGTCCACCAAGAGCAAAACTATATCGGCTCGCTCGACTGCGAGCCCTGTCTCCATTACCTCCACATTCGTCCGATCTGCGAGCTCTTGAGGCAGATCCTTGACATTTGGCTCGACGGCCAAGATGCGCGCATCCGGAAGCGCCGACGACAATTGGCTGACAATCTGCACAGCCGGGCTTTCGCGCAGGTCGTCGATATTGGCTTTGAAAGCCAGTCCGAGACAGGCTATTACAGGGTCAACCAATCGCTTCGCCCGTTCTACAACTTGGCCGATCACTTGTTGCGGCTTGGCGTCATTCACCTCGCGCGCGACTCGGATAAGTTTCGCTGTCTCTGGCGCAGCGTCCACAATGAACCACGGATCCACTGCGATGCAATGCCCTCCCACACCAGGGCCTGGACTGAGTATATTGACTCGCGGGTGTCGGTTCGCCATCCGAATGACTTCCCATACGTCCAGTTTCAGCTGATCGCACACCATGGAGATCTCATTGGCAAAGGCAATGTTCACATCGCGAAATGCGTTTTCTGTAAGCTTCGCGAGTTCTGCGCTGTCCGCATCCGTATAGACGATCTCCCCCTGGCAGAATATGCGGTAGATCTCTGCCGCACGCTCCGCACATTCCCTCGTCAGACCGCCAACCACACGATCATTGGTGACAATCTCGATCATGATACGTCCGGGCAATACCCGTTCCGGGCAGTGCGCAACAAAGACATCGGGACGCCCTTGGGCGCTTGTCGGGAAGGCCAAGTCCGGCCGCATATCGGCCATCCAGCCACTTAGCTGCCTCGTCGCTCCAGGCGGGGACGTCGACTCTAGGATCACGACATCGCCAACTTTGAGCACCGGGGCAATAGCCTCAGCCGCCTGCCTCACGTATGTAAGGTCAGCTCGGCGGCTCTCGGTAAACGGAGTAGGAACCGCGACGATGAACACGTCTGCTTCGGGCATCTCCATTTGAGCCATCAGATTCCCACGGGCGACCGCACCACTAACTGCCACTGCTAGATCAGGCTCGAGGAAGGGAACCTCGCCGCGATTCACGGCAGCAATCGTAGATTCATTTACGTCCACGCCGATCACATCGACGCCGCCCGTCGCCAGCGCTGCCGCCGTTGGCAATCCAATGTAGCCGAGGCCGACAACTGCAACTCTCTTGGCGCGCATTATATCTCCGAGTAGGTGAACAGTTCGCTCGGCGTATTGTCGAGCGAGACAGGTGCAAAATCATCAGGCTTTGGCCCGAATCCGAACATGTAGTCGAGAGCAAGAACAGTGCGCGCGGCGGCGCTTCCATCTCCATAGGGATTCACTGCGTTGGCCATGCGCAGGTATGCGGTGCGGTCGTCGAGAAGTTCCGAGAGTTCAGCGGAAATGTGAGCACGTGAAGTACCAACCAGTTTCGCCGTGCCGGCAGCGACCGCTTCGGGGCGTTCAGTGCTTTCGCGCATAACCAACACCGGCTTACCGAGGCTCGGCCCCTCCTCCTGCACACCGCCGCTGTCGGTGAGGATAATGTGAGCTGCCGCCATCAGCCTGGCGAAATCATGATACTGCGCTGGCTCAACAAGGTGAGCGCGTGCGTGATCAGCCAGCGCCGGTGCCACCGCCTCACGAACGACCGGATTTCGATGCATTGGGAAAATGACTTGGACGTCGTCATATGCGTCAAGCACATCTCTGATCGCCCAGCTAGCTTGACACATAGGCGATCCCCAAGATTCGCGTCTGTGGGCGGTCACAAGGATCGTCCTGCGATCTGAGGAAGTGAGACGCTCCAACTCCGGATCGCTCCATACGTGTGCCATGTCTAGTGTCTGATGCAGCGCGTCAATCACAGTATTTCCAGTCACGCAAATTGATTCCGGAGATACCAATTCGCGCAAAAGATTCGAGGCAGACGGGGCTGTCGGCGGTAGGTGTAAGTGCGCCAACCGCGAAGTGAGCATGCGGTTCATCTCTTCGGGAAATGGCGATCGCGCCGTTCCCGTGCGCAGCCCTGCTTCTACGTGGATCACTGGGACGTCCTCGTAGAACGCCGCCAACGCGGCCGCAAAGGTCGTGGTCGTGTCGCCTTGAACCATGAGCGCATCAGGACGAACTTTACGGATCGCGTTTGCCACTCCACTAACCGTGCGAGCGGTGAGTCGGTCTAGCGTCTGTCCTGGTTCCATGAGGTTAAGATCCAGATCTGGCTGTATGCCGAAGATGGAGAGAACCTGATCGAGCATCTCCCGATGCTGAGCAGTCACAAGAACGTAGGGTCGATAGCGATTCGATTCGCGTAGGACGCGCACCAGCGGTGCCATTTTGATCGCTTCAGGTCGGGTCCCGAAGACGAGCATAACTAGGCGTTGGTCGCTCTCGGTCGTTGCCACTGTGTACTCCATGCATAGTTTGGTGCGAAGCGAGTCGTCGCAGATGACGTGGCTCAAACAGCGTTCGTTTGCGCCATTTCGGAATTGATGAGTAAGGGGGACGAAACCGCTTGGAGGGCTCCACCGGCCTACAGCAGCAATGCCCTTGTGCAATGTGTTCGATTGCCAAGGCGCCACTGGACGATAGGTTCGCTGGTCGTGCAGAGGGCACGAGTTCCATCTCGATTTGAGTTGAAACCCCTGCCAGGCAACGCGGGCCGAGCGGTAGCCAGCCAACATCACGTGTGCCCAATGGCCTCCATTTGCAAGTGGGGTTGACGCCGTACTGGCTGGGCTTTAGTACGCTCCATGACCTGCCACCACCGCTCTGACTGTCTTTCCGATGATTAGCGCGTCGCCGATCATCGACCAGTTCTCCACATACGAGAGGTCAAGTCGCACAGACTCTTCCCAGGAGAGGTCCGATCGCCCGCTCACTTGCCACAATCCGGTAATCCCGGGCTTGACCAGTAATCTGCGTCGTACTGTCCCGTCGTAGGCTTCTACCTCTCTGCGTAATGGAGGACGTGGTCCGACAACGCTCATCTCGCGACGCAACACATTAATGAATTGGGGCAGCTCGTCGATGCTGTACTTGCGTATTAGGCGCCCAACCCTCGTGACCCTTGGATCCGCGCGAATCTTGAACAGCACGCCGGCACCCTCGTTGGCCATCAATAGCGAATCAATCTGCTTATCTGCGTCCACCACCATGCTGCGGAACTTGAGCATTGGAAATGGCCTGCCGTCGAGTCCCATTCGCTCGGACTTGTATAGAACTGGGCCCTTGCTAGTCAGCTTGATGGCCAACGCGACGACAAACAGAACCGGGCTGATCAGGGTAAGCGCGAGAATGGCGAACGCGAAGTCGAAGGAGAGCTTCGAGAACTTTTGGGCACCGTGGTACTGCGGCTTCTCCACATGGATCAGTGGAAGGCCGGCAACGGGTCGCATCGATAAGCGGGGGCCCGAGACGTCCATCATTCCGGGAGCGACGACAAGGTCGACGTTGTGGGGCTCGAGCGCCCACGCCAGGTCCCGCATTCCGTCGTGACCGAGATGCTCGGTGGCCGTGACGGCCACTGTGTCTGCCTTGCAGAACTCCAGCGATTGGACAACGTCGCGCTCGCTACCGAGCACGGGAATGTCGCGGCCACTAACGGTGATCACGTCACCGTGCCGGCCCGAATGACCTGGGATGCACACGCCGACAACTTGATAGCCGTCAGCAGTGCCGCGGGCGAAGGATTCGGCAAGATTCCGCACTGAGCGCTCTCCGCCGACCACCAGGACGGAGGTCTGAAATTCCCCCCGCGAACGCTTCCGCGCGACCACCTTGCGCCACACCCAGCGGTTCACCATCAGGGCAATCAAGCCAACCGGGAATGCGATTGCCAGATAGAGACGTGCCAGGTCAAGCCTGAAAAGGAGCGCCAGGATCGCGATGAATCCGAAGAGACGCACCGTCGATACGAAGATCCGGCGGTACTCGTCGGGACCACTCCCGATGACCCGGATGGTGCGGGTCCGGAAGATCACCAAAGTCACCAGCCACGCGGCCACCAGCAGGGCCGAAACGAGCGTGTAGCTCAGGTCGTGGAGGGTTTGGCCGGCAGTCAGAACACCACTGTCGCCGAAGCGAATCCACTGGGCCAATGCGACAGCAGCGATCACTACCAGGGTGTCGGAGATCAACAGACGCCGGATGTACGCCGCCTGCCACTCTCGACGACTCCCGAGTCGTCCCGTCTCCGAAGAGACCGTTGTCGCACCCGGCGCACCCGATGCGGGGCCGAGCGGAACATCGAATGCGGTCACATTCGTTGCCTTCCACCTGAGAACCAATAAGCCGGCAAGCGTTGCTGTCTTCCGACTGTTGGCGGTGAATGACGACCGCCCCCCTGTATTGCTGCCGACATGATGATCGCACCTTCAACCAACTTCGTTACAACCGGAGTGATGAGAGTCACAATCACGAGATCCGAACGGCGAGAACAGGTTCCTGTGCAGGTCACGGCGCTGTACACCGATTGAATGACACTGCGTACACCACACCAGGCACCGTGAATAGGGCCTAAGGTCCTGGCGTATCGAAAAAAGTTCCGGTATTTTGCGCGAACTCTACTCGAGAGTCAGATCAGGTTGACGCGTTCATGCCAGCCTCCACGCCACCCAGCGACCCGAACCGGAGTACACCCATTGCGGCGATCCGCGGCATGCCAAAGGGCGCGATTCCACTGGCACTTCTGTCATTTGCGTGAATGATGCTGCGGGACCACCGCATAGGCGACCGACTGGCCGCACTACGATCGGGCGCCGAACCATCACGATCAACGGGAGTGCTCACGTGGATAGAGACAGCATTTGGAATACCCCCTGGGGAATGCTTTTCTCGTTCGGCTCGGAACTGGTGCATGCGCTGAATTTCGGCAGCGTCAATGCCTAACTGAGTAATGCCCGCCCTCCGACGTGGAGGGCGGGCACGGTCGAGAAACGTTTGACGGGGGTCGGTATTCCTTCCCGGTTGCCGTAATAGGCCTATCCGTCGCTCTGTGACCGAATTCCACATGGACCACGTGCGTCAGTGGCACGATTGACGCCGTGACCAGTCGCCCGCTCGATAACGCACCCCACCGCAGTCGCTGGCGCCGTCTGCGTGTTGCGTGGCGGAGGAAGCTCGACCCGAGTGAGCAGTCGGCGGTGGTGTCGTGGGGCGCGTTCACGCTGACGTTCGCGGGGGTGCGGGCGCTGACTCATTGGATCAGGCGCGGGCACGGACCGGCCGGCGGTGGGTTGAGTCTCCACGGCCGTCATTTCCACCATTACAACCTCGGCATCGCGGCGCTGGCCGGGGTCGGGGCCGTGGCGGTGCGCGGCTCCGAGAAGCAGCGTCGCCATCCGACGGTGCCCATCTCGTACGGCGTCGGCACCGCGCTCATCGTCGACGAGTTGGCGTTGCTGCTGGATCTGGAAGACGTCTACTGGGCGAAGGAAGGGCGGACCAGCGTCGACGCCGCGGTGATCATCATCGGGCTCGGCGGGCTGATGACCGCAGGATTCGAATTCTGGCCCGCGGCCCAGCGCGCGCTCACGGAGCCGACGTAGGCGGCAGCGCACCGGACAGCCGGGCCGTCCCCCACGGCTCGATGTCGTAGACGGGGATGCAGTCCAGGCCGCGGGCGCGCACACGCTGCACGACCGCCGCATCCGCCGGCGCGCAGGTGCCGTCGGCGACAGCCTCGGTGACGATCGCGTACAGCACGTCCCCCTGGAGTTCGCGTACGGGTTTCAGCCCCTGCTCCACCGTCCAGTGCCGCACGGCGGCCCAGTGCGTCACTTCGGTGACGGTGGACGGGTTGCCGATGAACAGCACACTCCGCGTGATGTTCCGTCCGCCCGCGACGGCCGACGACTGCACCTGAATCTCCGCCTCGGTGCACCACTCGGACGCCACCTCGGCCAACGTGGTGCTCGCAATCGTCGACATCTACCTCGTCCTGTTCCTGCGTCCGACTCGCATGAGAATCATCCTGTCGCGAATCGGGTGCCGCGGCTGTCCCCCGATCGGGCCTTGAATCGGATGATTCGGATGTCCCCCGATCGGGCCACAGCGCCTGGGGTGCGGGGTGCCCGCAGAAGGAGGTGACCGCGGACGAGCCGCACGAGTCGGTCGGCGCGGAACTCGCCGGAATCGCCGGCGAGGCCGGAGTGAACTCGTCGACGACCGTCCGTCAACAGCGCGGGCAGCCTCCGGCGGACATTGAAGCCGTTACGCTGAAAACCATGCCGACGGACCGCGGACTCAAGTTCATGAACGCCGCCCACCGCGCTCTCCTGCGCGTGACCGGTGGGCGGGTGGGGCGGAGTTTCGGCAAGATGCCGGCGGTGGAGTTGACCACCGTCGGCCGCAAGACCGGGAAGGTGCACAGCGTCATGTTGACCGTGCCGGTGCGGGAAGGCGACACGCTCGTCGTGGTGGCCTCACGCGGCGGCGATGACCGCCACCCCGCGTGGTTCCTGAACCTGCAGGCCAACCCGGTGGTCCAACTGTCGCTCCAGGGAAACCCCGCGCAGTCCATGCGCGCCCACGTGGCAACGCCCGAGGAGCGGGCCCGTCTGTGGCCGAAGGTGACCGCCGCCTACAAGGGATACGCCGGCTACCAGAAGAAAACGGACCGCGAGATCCCCCTGGTTCTGCTCGACCCCACGACCTGACGCCGGTCACGGCGGCAGAACACGGTTCGGTTGCAGTCCGGCATTGTGAGCCGGTTCCACCCTTAACCTCGACCTCACCCTTATAGATTTGCGGATTCCGGGCGGGCGAGGTTGGGAGCGACGTGGACACTGACGATGCTGCGCTGCGCAAGTCCCGCACCCGACACCGCCCGCGGCGCGGGTGGATCGTGGCGACCCTGACGCTTCTCGTCTTCATGGGTGCGCCTGCCCCGTCGGCGACGGCCGAAGCGATCGTGCAACCGGTGGCCGCCGACCCGAGCGTCGTCCGCGCGTCCGACGGCATGTTCTACATGTACACGACCGCCGACGACTGGGGCGACGGCCAGGGCATGCACAACATGTCGATCTTCAAGTCCGCCGACCTCATGGACTGGATGTACCTCGGCGACGTCTTCCCCGACCGGCCCGCGTGGCATCCGGACGGCAAGCTCGCCTGGGCACCCAACGTGCTCGAGTCCGACGGTCAGTTCAGCCTGTACTACTCGCTCTACGACGAGTCGAACCCCTGCATCGGTCTCGCCACCGCCGATCGACCTACCGGACCGTGGACCGATCTCGGCCGGCCCGTGTTCTGCGCCCAGGACGTCGGCGTCGGCGGCACCATCGACCCGTTCGTGTGGGACGACGGCACGACGAAGACGATGTTCGTCGGCAACTTCCAGGGCGTCCACGCCATCCCGCTCAGCCCGGACGGCACCACGGCGGCCGGCGAACCCGTACGCGTCGCGGACGAGCGCTTCGAAGGCCCGTTCGTCGAATTCCACGACGGCTACTACTACCTGTTCCTCTCGGCCGGCAATTGCTGCAACGGCGCCGACACCGCCTACCGCGTCCTGGTCGGCCGGTCGGAGTCGCTGACGGGGCCGTACCTCGACCGGAAGGGCCAGGACCTGAACGAGGGTGGCGGCGCCCTCATCCTCGCCGGCAGCGAACCGTGGGCAGGGCCGGGCCACAACACGGTGATCTCCGACGACGCGGGCTCGGATTGGATCGTGTACCACGCCATTCCGCGCGACAACCGGGATCTGCCCAGCGGAGCCCGCCGGCGCGAAGGGATGATCGACCGGATCGTGTGGGCGAACGGCTGGCCCGAGGTGGGCGACGGTTCGCCCGCGTCGACCGGGCCGGCGAACCCCGACACGGACCTGCCGGTGCGGGTCACGCTGCGCGCGGATTCCGACACCACACTGCCCGCGGGCGGCGGGACCGTCGACACCACCATGCTCGTCGAGGCACCCGACGATCGTCCCTATGCGGGGCAGGTATGGGTCAGCGCGGTCTCCCCGGACGGCCAGACCAGCGATCCGTTCTTCGGGCCGATCGACGTCGACCTGCAGCCCGGCGAGGTCCTGGAGGAGGCCATCGCCTACACGGTGCCGGGAGATGCGGTCGCGGGGACCTATTACGCCTACGCCTTCGCGGGCGCCTTCCCCGACGAGACCGTCGAGTTCGGCACCGTTCACGCCGTCAAGTCCGGCGACGAGACCAGGATCAGCCCGGTCCGCTCGGTGTCGCTGCACCTCGGCACGGTCGCGCGCTGACGAGGCAGGCCAGTAAGGAACAACCGATTCGGTGTCCGATTCCTACTTCGACAACTGATTCCGCAATGTTTCTCGCCTATCGCTATTGAAATAGTGGCCAGCGTAGGTCAGGATGGGTGCCACGGTGACGTGCCTCACACGTCACCTTTCGGTCATTCCACCAACAAAGGTGCTCCATGCTGCAGACAGTGTTCGAGAAGAATCAACCGAACGCGAAGGTCGTCGACCATGCGCTCCGGCGCACTCGGTTGGCACCGTTCTGGATCGAGGACGTCGCCGACACCCCCACCTACCCGGCCGTCTCGGCCGACTCCGCGTACGACCTGGTGGTCGTCGGCGGCGGATACACCGGACTCTGGAGTGCTCTGCTCGCGAAACAGCGCCACCCCGACCTGTCCGTTGCGCTCGTGGAGGGCGAGACCATCGGATGGGCGGCATCCGGCCGTAACGGCGGGTTCGTCGAAGCCAGCCTGACCCACGGCAGCGAGAACGGACGTAGACGCTGGCCAGGGGAGATCGACGCTCTGGAGGCGCTCGGGCTCGAGAACCTCGACGCCATCGAGAAGACCGTCCACACCCTGGGGTTGGACTGCGATTTCGAACGGAACGGCGCGATCTCGGTCGCGATCGCCGATTACCAGGCGAAGGACGTGTTCGACACGCCGCCGAGCGCTATCACCACGGTGCTGGACGGGCCTGCGATGCGGGCGCAGGTGAACTCGCCCACGTATCTGGCCGGCGTGTGGGACAAGCAGTCCACGGCGCTGGTGCATCCGGCCAAGCTCGCCACCGAACTCGGCCGAGCCTGTGCGGAGCACGGTGTCGAGATTTTCGAGCACACCCAGGTCCTCGATCTCGTCCGCTCCCGATCGTCGTCCCGGGTCGGCGTTCGGACGGCGTCCGCGACCCTGTCGGCCGGCCGAGTGATCCTGGCAACCAATGCTTTTCCGTCCCTGCTGAAGCGGTACCGGCTGCACACGGTGCCGGTGTACGACTACGTGCTCATGAGCGAACCGCTGTCCGACGCACAACTCGCGGAGGTGGGATGGTCCGCGCGGCAGGGCGTCGCCGACATGTCCAACCAGTTCCACTACTACCGGCTCACCCGCGACAACCGAATCCTCTGGGGCGGATACGACGCGATCTACCATTTCGGGCGGGAAATGCACCACGACCTCGAAGACCGCCCCGAGTCCCACACGAGGCTCGCAAGCCACTTCTTCACGACGTTCCCGCAGCTCGAGGGTCTCGAGTTCACCCACAGGTGGGGTGGCGTCATCGATACGTCGACACGCTTCTGCTCGTTCTTCGGTTCCGCGGCGAAGGGGCGGATCGCGTACGCGGCCGGCTTCACCGGTCTCGGTGTCGGCGCTTCCCGCTTCGCGGCGAACGTCATGCTCGACAAGGTGTCCGGTGAGACGACGGCATTGACGGAGTTGGACTTGGTGAAGTCCATGCCCCTCCCCTTCCCGCCCGAACCGTTGGCGGCGGCCGGCATCAACGCCACCCGGTGGTCCCTCGATCGCGCCGATCACCAGGAAGGCCGGCGGAACCTCTTCCTCAAGGCTCTCGACGCGGTGGGATTGGGGTTCGACTCGTGATCGACCCCGTGACCGGGGTCGTCGCCTGGGAATCCGGACCGCACATCGAGGCTCGAACCGCCGATCTCGACTACCACCGCCTCCCGGACGAGCAGGTGATCGGCGACAGCGTGCCGATGGTCGGCGAACGAGTGCTCGGCGACTTCGCCGGTGTCACCGTCGGCGTGTGGGAGATCGAGCCCAGCGTCTCGTCCGACGTCGAGATCGACGAGGTGTTCGTGGTACTCAGCGGCGACGCGACAGTGCAGTTCGACGACGACACCCCCGATCTCGAACTCGGTCCCGGAAGTGTCGTCCACGTGCGGTCCGGGCAGAAGACCCGGTGGATCGTGCGTGACACGCTGCGGAAGATCTTCATCGCCGCGCCGGCAACGTAACCGCGAAAACCACTACACCCCTTCATCACACCCGCACGGGCACCTCTGCCCGCAGCCGCACACCTCGAGGGAGACTTGATGAGCATTGCCGAACCGCCACCCTTGAAGACCCAGCCTTCGAAGACCCACGACCCGCTCGGCACCGCGAAGGGCCTCAACAGCGGCGCACTGGGATTGATCGGCAACACGGTGATCGGGCTGTCCTCGGTCGCGCCCGCCTACAGCCTCGCCGCGACACTGGGGTACGTCGTTCTGGCCGTCGGCGACAAGGCACCGTCGATGTTCCTCGTCGCGTTCATCCCGATGTTGCTCACGGCGTTCGCCTACCGCGAGCTCAATCGGGACACCCCGGACTGCGGCACCTCGTTCACCTGGGGCACCAAGGCGTTCGGCCCGTGGATCGGCTGGATGGCGGGGTGGGGACTCGCCGTGTCCGCGATCATCGTCCTCGCCAACACCGCGGAGATCGCGGCGATCTACCTGTTCGAGGTTCTCGGGTTGCACGCGGCAGCCGAGTCGCTCGCCGCGAAGGTGCTGCTGGGCTGCTTCTTCATCGCGGCCATGACCTACGTCAGCTTTCGCGGCATCCTCATCAGCGAACGCCTGCAGAACGTCCTGATCGCGGTGCAGTTCACCGTCCTCGTCGGGGTCAGCGTCCTCGCACTGTCGAAGGTGTTCGGCGGCACCGCCGGCCCGCAGGCAGTCACCCCGCGACTGGACTGGATCATTCCGACCGGTGTCTCGATGTCCAGCGCCGCACAGGCCATCATCCTGTGCATCTTCATCTACTGGGGGTGGGACGCCTGCCTGGCGGTCGGTGAGGAAACGAAGGATTCCGAGCGGACTCCCGGCCGCGCCGCGGTCTTGACCACGGTCATTCTCGTCGCCACGTATGTCCTGGTCGGATACGCGGTCCAGTCGTTCGCCGGGTTCGGGGACACCGGGATCGGACTGAACAATCCCGAGAACGTCGACGACGTGCTGACCACGCTGGGCGGGCCGGTCGCCGGGCCGGTGGCAGCCTCGTTGCTGCTGCTGACGGTATCGATCTCCGCGCTCTCCTCGACCCAGACCACCATCCTGCCGACGGCCCGCGGAACGTTGTCGATGGCGGTCTACGAGGCACTGCCGCGCCGGTTCTCCACCGTGCACCCCCGATACATGACCCCCGGCTTCGGAACCCTGGTCATGGGAGCCGCGGCACTGCTGTTCTACCTGGTCCTGTCGTTCGCCAGCGCCAACGCCCTGCAGGATTCGGTGGCGTCGCTCGGACTCGCGGTCGCCTTCTACTACGGCATCACCGCCTACGCGTGCGTCTGGTACTTCCGTCGGACACTCCTCGACTCGGCACGTAATCTGTTCATGCGCGGCATCTTCCCGCTTCTCGGTGCCCTCTGCATGACGTGGGCCTTCGTCCAGAGCGCCGTCGACATGCTGCGTCCCGACTACGGATTCACCGCGTTCGGCCCGTTCGGGGGCGTGTTCGTTCTCGGCGTCGGAATGCTGGTGGTCGGAATCCCCCTGATGTTGCTGTGTTTCGCGACCGGCTCCCGGAACTTCTTCCGCGGACGCACCCTCACCGCCGACACCGAAGTGAAGGTGCCCGAATCGTGAGTATCCACGTCACCAGGAAGAGGCGATAGTTCCGAAATGTCCGAGCCGATTGTCTTCGACACGACGAGCAAGGGAGGATTCGACCATGTCTGAGCAGCCTGCCTCTCTCGATCCCGTGTCCAAGCAGATCATCGAGCAACTTCAGGAGGATGGACGACGGTCGTACTCGGCCATCGGCAAGGTCGTCGGATTGTCGGAAGCGGCTGTACGCCAACGCGTGCAGAAGCTGATCGACACCGGCGTCACGCAGATCGTCGCGGTCACCGACCCCGTTCAAGTGGGATTCTCACGTCAGGCCATGGTCGGGATCCGCTGCTCGGGGGACGTCACCGACATCGCCGCCCGGCTCGCGGACGTCGACGCCATCGACTACGTCGTGTTGACGGCAGGCGCCTACGACATCCTGGCCGAGATCGTGTGCGAGAACGACGACCACCTCCTGACCGTGCTCAACAAAGAAATTCGCACTATTCCCGGTGTGCTCGGCACCGAGACGATGGTGTACCTGAAACTTGTCAAACAGCAATATGATTGGGGAACCCGATGACTACGGTTACCAACTCTTCGCCCACCACGGCGCACCTCGAGGCGGCCGCCCGCCGCCATCTGTGGGGGCATTTCTCCCGGCACGGGCAGAACATCACCCCGCCGATCATCACCCGCGGTGAGGGTGCCCGGATCTGGGACACCGCCGGCAAGAGCTACCTCGACGGGCTGTCCGGGTTGTTCGTCGTCCAGGCCGGGCACGGCCGCACCGAGCTCGCCGAGGCCGCCGCCAAACAGGCCGAACAGCTCGCATTCTTCCCGCTCTGGTCCTACGCCACCGAACCGGCGATCGAACTCGCCGAACGCCTCGCCGGCTACGCCCCCGGCGATCTGAACCGGGTCTTCTTCACCACCGGCGGCGGCGAGGCCGTCGAAAGCGCCTGGAAACTGGCCAAACAGTACTTCAAGAAGGTCGGCAAACCCGGCAAACACAAGGTCATCTCCCGCTCCATCGCCTACCACGGCACCCCGCAGGGCGCCCTCGCCATCACTGGCATCCCCGCCCTGAAGGCCCCGTTCGAACCGCTCACCCCCGGCGCGTTCCGGGTCCCCAACACCAACATCTACCGCGCCCCCGAACCCCTCGGCTCGGACCCGAAGGCATTCGGGATCTGGGCCGCCGACCGGATCGCCGAGGCCATCGAATTCGAGGGCCCGGACACCGTCGCCGCCGTCTTCCTCGAACCGGTGCAAAACGCCGGCGGCTGCTTCCCGCCGCCGCCCGGCTACTTCGAGCGGGTCCGGCAGATCTGCGACGAGTACGACGTGCTGCTGGTCTCGGACGAGGTGATCTGCGCCTTCGGCCGGATCGGGTCGATGTTCGCGTGCGACGACTTCGGATACGTGCCCGACATCATCACCTGCGCCAAGGGCCTGACCTCGGGGTACTCGCCGATCGGGGCGATGATCGCCTCGGACCGGCTGTTCGAACCGTTCGCCGACGGGACGTCGATGTTCGCGCACGGCTACACCTTCGGCGGGCACCCCGTCTCGGCGGCGGTGGCATTGGCGAACCTCGACATCTTCGAACGCGAGGGCCTCAACACCCACGTCGCCGAGCAGGCACCGGCGTTCAGGGCCACCCTCGACAAACTCACCGACCTACCCATGGTCGGGGACGTGCGCGGGGAAGGGTTCTTCTACGGCATCGAGCTGGTCAAGGACAAGACCAGCAAGGAGTCGTTCACCGACGACGAGGCCGAACGGATCCTGCACGGGTTCCTCTCCACCGCCCTGTTCGACGCCGGCCTGTACTGCCGGGCCGACGACCGCGGCGACCCGGTCATTCAACTCGCCCCACCCCTGATCTGCGGACAGGCCGAATTCGACGAAATCGAAAACATCCTCCGCAGCGTCCTCACCGAAGCCTGGACCCTGCTGTGAACCACCAGGACCTTCCCGGGATGTACGTCGGCGGCCGCTACCGAGAGGGCCGGGCGGCCGAGCGGTACGAGGTGCTCGATCCGGCCACGGGCGAGGTGGTCTCCTCCCGCACCGAGGCGTCGGTGGACGACGTCGACGACGCGGTCGCCGCCGCGAAGACCGCCTACGCGGACTGGTCGACGACGAGCCCGGGCGAGCGTTCCGCCGTCCTGACTCGATGGGCCGCCGAGCTCACGGAGATGTCCGATGAGATCGCACGCACCGAAACCCGGCAGACGGGCAAGCCCATCAAACTGTCGACCGAGTTCGACGTTCCCGGGTCGATCGACAACGTGTCGTTCTTCGCCGGCGCGGCCCGCAACCTGGAGGGCAAGGCGTCCGGCGAGTACTCCCCCGACCACACGTCCACCCTCCGCCGTGAACCCGTCGGGGTGATCGGCTCGATCGCGCCGTGGAACTATCCGCTGCAGATGGCGGCGTGGAAGGTCCTGCCCGCGGTCGCCGCAGGCAACACCATCGTGCTCAAACCGGCGGAGATCACTCCCCTCACGTCGATGCTGTTCGCGGAGGCCGCGTCCCGAGCCGGAATGCCGGACGGCGTCGTCAACGTGATCACCGGCCGCGGCGTGACGACCGGCTCGTCGCTGGTGTCGCACCGGGACGTGAGCATGGTGAGTTTCACCGGCTCGACACCCGTGGGACGGCAGATCGCGGGCGCCGCGGCGGGCAAACGACTCCATCTGGAACTGGGTGGGAAGGCCCCCTTCCTGGTATTCGACGACGCCGATCTCGAGGCCGCGATCAACGGAGCCGTCGCCGGTGCCCTCATCAACTCGGGCCAGGACTGCACCGCGGCCACCCGCGCCTACGTGCAGCGGCCGCTGTACGACGACTTCGTCGCCGGGGTGGCCTCGCTGATGGACACCGTCCGGCTCGGTGACCCGTCCGATCCCGGCACCGACATGGGTCCATTGGTGTCGCGGCGACAGCAGCAGCACGTCGCCGGGTTCATCGATCGCGCCCGCGACACCGGGGCGAAGATCGTCCGCGGCGGATCCGTCCCCGGGGGCGATCTCGCCTCCGGCTTCTACTACGAGCCGACGCTCGTCGTGGGTGCCGACCAGTCCAGTGAGATCGTGCAGCGGGAGATCTTCGGCCCGGTTCTCGTCGTCCTGCCGTTCGAAAACGATCCGGACGGAATCGCACTCGCCAACGACACCGACTTCGGGCTGGCGGCGTCCGCGTGGACGCGGGACCTGTACCGGGCCCAGACCGCCTCCCGCGACATCGCCGCGGGCTGTGTGTGGATCAACGACCACATCCCGATCATCAGCGAGATGCCCCACGGCGGGTACAAGGCGTCCGGTTACGGCAAGGACATGTCGACGTACTCGCTCGACGAGTACACCAACGTCAAGCACGTCATGTCCGACATCACCGGAACCGCCAGGAAGGACTGGCACCGGACGGTGTTCGGCGACCGACGATGAGCCCGGTCGCCGGGACGGAAGCACGGGTGCCGTCCCGGCGACAGCGGCGGTTCTGCCAAGTCGCGCCCCGCGCGCGACTACGCTGACGAACAGGCGCGTTCGCTTCAGCTGAAAGGCAGAGACGATGCATGTGACCCCGTTCGCCTGGATTGTGACGATCATCGTGATCGTCGCGCTGCTCGCGTTCGACTACTTCTTCCACGTCCGCCACGCGCACATCCCGACGCTGAAGGAAGCGGCCATCTGGTCGTCGATCTACGTCGGCCTCGCGCTGCTCTTCGGCGTCGCGGTCCTGATCTTCGGCGGCGTCGACATGGGTTCGGAGTACTTCGCCGGCTACGTCACGGAGAAGGCGCTGTCCGTCGACAACCTCTTCGTCTTCCTCATCATCATGTCCAGCTTCCGGGTGCCGCGCGAAGACCAGCAGAAGGTCCTGCTGTTCGGCATCGTGTTCTCGATCTTCGCCCGGACCGCGTTCATCTTCCTCGGCGCCGCGCTGATCAACTCGTTCGCGTGGGTGTTCTACTTCTTCGGCCTGATCCTGCTGATCACCGCCGGCAACATGCTGCGACCCGAGACCGAGGATTCGCACTCGGCTGACAACTTCATCATCCGGATCGCGAAGAAGTTCATGCACACCACCGAGCACTACGACGGCGACAAACTCTTCACCGTCGAGAACGGCAAGCGGGCGATGACGCCCATGCTGCTGGTGATGGTTGCCATCGGCGGCACCGACATCCTGTTCGCGCTCGACTCCATTCCCGCTATCTTCGGCCTCACCCAGAATGTCTTCGTCGTCTTCACGGCCACCGTGTTCTCGCTGATGGGTCTGCGGCAGCTGTACTTCCTGCTCGACGGTCTCCTCGACCGCCTCATCTACCTGTCGTACGGACTGTCCGCGATCCTCGCGTTCATCGGGGTCAAGCTGATCCTGCACGCGCTGCACGAGAACAACCTGCCGTTCGTCAACGACGGCGAACCGGTGAACGTCTTCGAGATCAGCACGTTCGCGTCGCTGGCCGTCATCATCGGCATCCTCGTCATCACCGTGATCGCGTCGCTCACCAGCAAGAAGGGCAGGGCGCAGTCCGCGATCGCCGGTGCCCGGCGGCACGCGATCAACTACCTCGACCTCGACTACACCGCCGACCTGGCAGAGCGCGAACGCATGTATGACAAGTTGCTCAATGAGGAGGAACAGCTCAAGAAGCTCGACCCGAAGTTCAAGAAGATGGTCCGCGAAGAAACCGCACTCATGGACCTCATCAAACGCTCCCACCAGGAGCACGACGCGTTCCTCAAACAAAGTTAGGTGAACTCACAGAAGCGCCCACCGAGTCGGCGGGCGCTTTTGTGACTCGTGCCCCATCCCCATGAAGGCACGCGCCGCGACTACCTCCTCCTCATCCGCATTCCGCCGTCCGCCATGCCCATGGCAGTGATACCGAGGCCCAGCAGACAGACGACGATGCCGCAGATCACGTTCGACCAGATCATTCCCGCCGTGGTGGTTACTCCGACGACCAGCCACGGGCTGACGATCATCCACAGACCCAGCAGCGGCGCGACGAACGCCATGCCGTGCGTGCGTGAGTAGGCCGACGTGAAACCGACGGCGAGCAGTGCCACCGCAACACCCGACAACAGGTTGCACATCGCCAGGCCCGACTGGCTCGCGAACCCGACAATCCACGGCGATGCCGCCATGTAGAGGCCCGCCATGAACATCAGGCCCTCGGTGACCTGCGTCATCGGCTGTTCCGAGACTCGGTCGTAGCGAGCCCGCAACTCGGCGATATCAGGGTGTCTCTCGATCGACATACCTGGTGTCGTCATCACCCACCTCCTTGAAAAAGAGAACCAATCCCTACCGAAGGGGGTGCCCCGAACTTGGCAGGGCAAACCAGCGATAACCAGGTAATTTTTGCGAGTTTGTGCTACCGACCAGTCCCCACGGACCGCGGCGCCCTTGGGCAAGCGTCCAGGGGCGGGCATACTCGAATTGTGTGGTGGATTGCCTGGGTCGCGTTGGTGTGGATAGCGCTGTCGGTGCCGCTCGCGATCCTCATCGGGAAAGCGATACGGCAGAAAGACCTGCACGAACTGCCCGCCAAAGAGGACGCAACGAGTAAGAACGACCCTCCCGACCGAACGGTCGCATGACCGCGCCCCACCGGGTGCGTTCCCGCTGCAGCTTGGAAGAATGACGGGATGGCGCTGCCCTTCTATCCACTCGTGTTCATGAACCTGTTGTTTGCGGCGACCACACTGTGCCTTGCACGACCCTCCCGCGCGGCCGCCGCAGCCACCGTCGCTGCCGCCGTGCTGTGGATATTCGGCAACGGCCCGCTCGAGGGTCAAGTGCTGTGGGAGTTCGACGCCACGCACGGCCTCACGGTGTCCGATCTGCTGTCCGTTGCGGCCGTCGCCATCGCCGTCTGGACGTTCTCGACCACCGGGGACCGACCACCGTCGGCTCGACGGACCGGGCGACGCCGCCGAACGCCGTTCCGGACCCGGTACTGACCGGCTCAGCCGCTCAGGGCCGACCCGACCACCCTCAACACCCCAGGTGACGTCATGTGCCAATGCGCACTGTCGACGAGGCGGTTCCGGACAGCGCCCGTCACGTAGGGCTCCCAACTCGCTGCCGCCGCGGATCCCGTCGGATCGTCCCGGCCGGCAGTGAAGAACGCGACGTCACCTCGAAAGACGCCCGGGGTGTGGCGCTCGAGCAGCGCGCAGTTGTGCGCGGCGCTCTCGATCAGCCTGTGGAGTTGGTCGCGGCTGAGAACGGCCGTGGGGCCGCCCGTCGCCGCCAGTAGGTCCACCGCCGAGTCGGGTGTCATGTCCGCAACGGCCGCCGGCACGTCCGCATCGACGCCGAGTCCCGCCAGCAGGTCGCCCGCGCTCAACGGCATCTCCGTGTCCCTCGGGTCCGGCTGCTGCGCGTAACTGTCGAGCATCACGACGGTCGCCACCTCGTCACCCGCAGCCTGGAGTTGCACCGCGACTGCATGCGCGAGGACTCCGCCGAGCGACCAACCCAGGAGTTCGTACGGCCCGCGGGGTTGGATCTTGCGGATCTCCTCCACATACCTCGCCGCGAGATCGTCGATCGACGCCGGCGGCGAGTCCTCGCCTGTGATCGCCGGCGACTGAAGGCCGTAGATCGGCCGTTCGGGATCGATCCTGGACGTCAGACCCGTGTAGCACCAGGCGAGACCCACGATCGGGTGGATGCAGAACAGCGGCCGCCCCTCCCCTGCCGACCGGATGGGGAAGAGCACATCGAGCGCCCCGTCACGGTGCCGATCGGCCGAACTCAACCGTGCCGCTATCGAACTCGGGGTCGGATCCGTCATCACCGTCTGCAGCGGAACCGCAACACCGGTGGACGCCTCGAGCGCACTCACCACGCGGACCGCCAGCAGAGAGTTACCGCCCAGCTCGAAGAAATTGTCGTCCGCGCCGACCCTCTCGATACCCAGCAGCTCCGCGAAGGCGGTGGCCACCGCGACCTCGGTGTCCGTCACCGGGGCGCGGAACGCCCGGGGTTCGAACCGCGGCTTCGGAAGCGCACGCCTGTCGAGCTTCCCGGCCGACGCCAGGGGCAGCTCGTCCAGAACCATGAATTGTGACGGCACCATGTACGCGGGTAGCCGTTCTCGGGCAGACGCCGCCAATGCGTCGGTATCGATCCGCCGGCCCTGTTCCGCCACGACGTAACCGACGAGGTGGTCACCGCCACGCTCGTCCGAGACCAGCGCCACGGCGGCCTGGGACACCCCCGCCGCCGCCTCCAGCACCGACTCGGTCTCCCGGAGTTCGATTCGCAGTCCACGCAACTTGACCTGGAGGTCCGTTCGGCCCAGGTACACCAGCTGACCAGTTCGGGTCCATTTCACGAGATCGCCTGTGCGGTACAGGCGTTCCCCTCCCCGGCCGAAGGGGTCGGCTACGAATCTTTCCGCGGTGAGCTCGCTGCGTCGCACATAGCCGCGGGCCAGTTGGTCGCCGCCGAGATAGAGCTCGCCGGCCACACCCACCGGAACCGGACTCAGCCGTGCGTCCAGCACGTACGCCCGGGTGTTCCACACGGGCGCACCGATCGGCACTCGCGCATCCACGGATTCGCCCAGCCTGAAGGTTGTCGTGGTGATCGCCGCCTCGGTAGGACCATACGTATTGTGGAATGCGCCCGGACGGAGAGCGATCACGTCCTCCGCGAGCTCGGACGACACCTCCTCGCCGCCCACATGGAGGTGCCGTAGCGAGGACAGGGCCTCCCCCTCACCGATCGCGAGGAACGCGGCCAGGACCGACGGCACGAAATGCATCATCGTGATCCGGTGCTCGCGGATGACCGCCGCCAGATAACCGAGGTCGCGATGCCCGCCGGGCCGCGTCACCACCAGTTGGGCACCCACGATCAGGGGCAGGAAGATCTCCCACACCGAGACATCGAACGTGTACGGAGCCTTGAGCACTCCGCGGTCGTCGGCGGTGACCTCGTACTCCTCGGCGAGCCAGCGCAACTGATTCACGATTGCCGCGTGGCTGACGGCCACGCCCTTGGGGCGTCCCGTCGATCCCGACGTGAAGAGAACGTAGGCGGTGTTCTGCGGCCGCAGCGGACGCACCCGGTCGGCATCGCAGATCGGGTGCGAACCGAACCCGGACAGATCGACGGTGTCGATGTCGACGCGTGCGATACCGGCAGGCAAGGACACGCGCGTCCACGACGTGGTCAACACCAGATCCGTTGCTGCGGAGCTCAGCACGTCCTCGATACGCTCCGCCGGATGGTCCGGGTCGAGGGGCACGTAACCACCGCCGGCCCGGAGGACGGCGCACATTCCGACGATCATGTCCGGCGAGCGCTCGAACGCAAGCGCCACGAGGGAGTCCGGGCCCACTCCACGCTCGACGAGCAGCCTCGCCAGGCGGTTGACGCGCAAGTCCAGCTCGCCGTACGTCAACGCATCGCCCTCGAAGACCACGGCAACAGCACCTGGGACGCGGGCCACCTGAGCATCGAGAAGATCGACCAGCGTCGCTGCGCCCAACTCCACGTCCGTCGAATTCCACGTGTCCAGCATCCGGGCCGTCTCGTCGTCCGTCAGCAAGGACAGCTCGCAGACCCGACCTCCCGATTGCGTTGCGAAAGCCTCCGCGACGCGCACCAAACCGCTGGCGAACCGATCCGCCGTCTCCGAATCGAACAACTCGGTGGAGTACGTGAGCGTCCCGGAGACACCGGCCGGGTCACCGTTCGCGTCGTAGCTGTCCGAGAGCGAGAAGTCGAGATCGAACTTGGTGACCTGCGCATCGATGTCGAGCGGCGCGATGGTCAGTCCCGGCAGTTCCAGCGCCGCCGCGGCCTGGTTCTGAAATGCGAGCATGACCTGGAACAGCGACGAATACGATTGCGAACGAGCCGGGTTCAGAATCTCGACCAGCCGCTCGAACGGCACCTCCGCGTGGGCCAGCGCCCCGAGATCGGTCTCGCGGACCTGGTCCAGAACGTCGAGGAGGGAGGCGCCGGGATCCACCTCGGTACGCAGTACCAACGTGTTGACGAACATGCCGACCACGTCGTCGAGCACCCGTTCACCGCGGCCAGCGACCGGAGTGCCGATCACGATGTCCGAGGTCCCCGTCAGGCGCGCCAGCAACACCGCCAGAGCGGCGTGCATCACCATGAACAGGGTCGTATTGTGTTGTTGTGCAATATCACCGAGACGTCGATGCGTGTCGGCACCGATGGTCACGGGGACGACGGCACCCCGGTTGATGCGCGTCGCGGGCCGGGGGCGGTCGGTCGGAAGCTCGAGGAACTCGGGTATCCCCGCGAGTCTGCGCGTCCAGTAGTCGATCTGCGTCGCCGCCAGTGATTCCGGGTCGCCTTCGTCGCCCAGCACCTCCCGCTGCCACAGCGCGAAATCGACGTACTGAACCTCGAGCGGTGTCCACCCGGGACGTTCGCCCCGCGACCGCGCCAGGTACGCCGCCGCCACATCCCGCGCCAGCGGCGCCATGGAGAAGCCGTCCGCGCTGATGTGGTGCACCACCACGACCAGGATCAGTTCGTTGTCGCTCACCCGCAGCAGTCGCCCACGGATCGGGACCGACGCCGAGACGTCGAATCCTCGTGCGACGACCGAGAGTACGTGGGCGTCGACAGCGTCTTCGGCGACGATTGTCGGGGACAGATCCAACTCCACAGTTTCTGCGGGCATCACGATCTGCAGCGGCTCGCCGTCGTGTTCCGGGAACACCGTCCGGAGAGATTCGTGCCGTTCCAGCACGTCGTGCACCGCCTGCTGCAGTGCGGGCACGTTCAGCGCTCCGGTCAACCGCACGGCCAGGGGCATGTTGTAGGCCGGGGATGCCGGGTCGAAGTGGCTCAGGAACCACATCCGCTGCTGCGCCGGCGACAAGGGAATGCGTTCCGGTCGAGGCCGCCTCGACAGGACCGGGCGGTTACCTGTACCCAGCACCGAAGACACCTGCTCGGCAAGCGCCTCCACCGTCGACGCCTCGAACAGCATCCGGACCGGCACGTGCGCGTTCAGCGCCTCACCCAATCGGGCGGCCGCCTGCGTCGCGATCAGCGAGTTACCGCCCAGTGCGAAGAATTCGTCGTCGAGCCCGACCTGTTCCACCGCGAGCACCTCGGCGAAGACGGCGACAACGGCCTCCTGCACCGGCGACACGGGTGCCCGGAAGACCCTCGACTCGAGTACCGGCGCCGGCAACGCCTTCACGTCGATCTTGCCCGAGGGGTTGAGAGGAAATGCGTCGAGCACCACGACTGCGGCAGGCACCAGATACGACGGCAACACGTCTTCGAGTCTCTTGCGCAACAACTCGACGTCGAGGGACCCGCGGGGCACGACATACGACACCAACGCGTCGGCACCGGCCGCGTTGGGCCGGGCCACCGTGATCGCACCGTCGACGTCGGCGACCCGGGTGATCACCGCGTCGACCTCCCCCGGTTCGATGCGGACGCCACGAATCTTCACCTGCCGGTCCACTCGAGCGATGAACTGCAGATTGTCGTCGGCGCGGCGATGCACCAGGTCGCCGGTCCGGTACATGCGGGTACCGCCCGCACCCGCAACGAACCGCACCGCGGTCCGCCCAGGATCACCGACGTAGCCGCGCGCCAGTCCGGAACCGGACAGATACAGCTCGCCGATCGCACCGACGGGAACCGGGCGCAAGCGGTCGTCGAGCACCCGACCGGTGGTGCCGGTAATCGGTCCACCGATGGTCACGTGGCGCTCGACCGCGGCGAGGGTGGCGACGACGGTCGACTCCGTCGGCCCGTACGCATTGAGCATCCGCCGGCCGTCGCTCCATGCCGCGGCAAGATCGGGATGCAGAGCCTCTCCGCCGACCGCAACGACGTCGATGTGCTCGAGCCCGTCCGTGCTCAGAGACGCCAGCACTGCCGGTGTCGACAGATAATGGCTCACCCGGTATTCGACGAGCACTCGGTGCAGATCCGGTCCCGCATACACCTCGGCGGGGGCGACCACCAGGCAGGCACCCGAACCGAACGCGAGCAGCGCCTCGAGGAGCGCGGCGTCGAAGGTGGGGTTGTAGGCGTGGAGCACCCGCGAGTCCGACGTGACCCGGTACCGACGCACCGCTTCCTCGGTCAGCGAGGACACACCGCGGTGGGGCACCATCACCCCCTTGGGCGTACCGGTGGAACCCGACGTGTAGATGACGTACGCCACCTCGTCCGGATGCACCGGAACATGCACCGGAGCCACATCTTTCAGATACTCGCCCGCGGTGACCGGCAGCCACGCGATCCGCGAACCGCCCACCGACATCTCCCCGACGCCGACACACACGTCGGCCTCGGTCAGCACCCTCTCCAGACGCTCCGCCGGATGTGTCGGATCCACCGGGAGGAAGGCAGACCCGGTCTTGGTGATGGCCCACAACGCAATCATGAAATCCACCGACCGCGGCAGGGCGAGCGCGATCACGCGGCCCGGCCGCGCACCTGCGTCGATCAGGACCCGCGCCAACGAATCGGATCGCGCGTCGAGGTCACGGTAGGTGAGGGTCACGGCACCGTCGGAGAGCGCCGGCACGGTCGGGAAGTTGCGGGCAGTGCCGGCCAGAATCTCGGAAAGGGTTCTCGGTTCGGAAGGTTCGCCGCCGTCGAGGACTGCGCCGGCGGCGAGGCCGATGCTGCCCACGTCGATCTCGGGGCGGTCGGTGACGACGGCCAGCACGTCCACGAACAACTCGGCCAGCGATCGAACGGTCGCGGCGTCGAACAGCGACGGCGTGTAGGTGACGACACCGTCCACTCCGACCGGGTCGTGATCCGACCAGCGCTCCGAGTACGTGAAGGCCAGATCGAACGGCGTCGGCGTTGTGTGGTTCTCCGAGGTCGGTGCGAGCGCCAGCGACACCTGCGGTCGCTCGCCACCGAGCAGGTCGGCCAGGGCCTCGATCGGCACGTCCGCGTCCTGGAAAGCCGCAACATCGAAGCTGCGGACCTGCTCGAGGACCTCGAGGAACGACATGTCCGGGGTGACGCTGGCCCGCAGCGCCACCATGTGGGCGCGATCTCGTGTCAGCCCCGCATTGCCGCCGATGACGATGTCGCGGTGAACACCGATGCGTGCGAGCAGGATTGCGAGAGCCGCCCGCAACACCGTGAACAGCGTCACGCTCTGCTCGCGCGCCAACCGCAGGGCTGCCTCGTGGCGATCGGAGCCGATCGCGAACTCGTGCACGCAGTCCGACGGGGAGATGGCTCCCCCGACTACCCGATCGGTCGGCACCGGCGACGACGACCCGACGCCGCGCAACGCCCGCTGCCACCGGGCGAGGCTGCTGTCTCCGGATGTCCCCGGCAGTCGCTCCAGTCGCCCGTCGAGATACCGCCCTCGGTCCCCGGTTCGGTACATCCGTACTCCCCCGGCTCCCTCCGTACCCTCGGGCACGAACGGGTCTGCCACGAACCGTTCGGCAGTACCCCCGGGCCGACGGTGGAATCCTCGGGCAACCTGCTGCCCTCCCACATACAGTTCCCCGACCGTGCCGGGCGGAACGGGCCGCAACGCCCGGTCCAGCACGTAGATGCGGGACCCGGCATCCAGTTCGGCGGGTTGCGCAGGCTCGCGGTCCCGTCGATCGCGCCCCACCGTCCCGCCATCGACGAGTGGATCCCAGATGTCCGCCACCACGGCGTCGCAGTCGTTGCCCGACCATGCCAGCACATTCGCGTGGGTCACCGCGACCGGTTCCGAGCCCACGGGGCAGAGCACATAGGCAACGCGGTCGGGGTGAATCGGTTCCGACTTCGACGCGGTGACGTCGCGGTCGTCATCGTTGTTCAGCTCGACCTCGTCGAGCAGCACTGTCGGATATCCGCCGTGCGGGATCGCTCCGGCATCGGCACGACTGATGAGCAGCAGTGTCGGCACCACGTCGGCCAGCATGTACCGGATGCGTTCGGTGGGATGGTCGGGAGTCAGGGGCAGGCAGGTTGCGCCCGCCCGCAGCACGGCGATGTGCGCAACGACCTTGTCGACCCAGTTCGACAGTCCGACAGCGACAATGCTCGAATCTCCGATTCCGGACGCTCTCAGTGTCCGCGCCAGCCGGTCGGAGCGACGGTCGATCTCGGCATAGGAGAGCACCTCCCCACCGCAGCTGACGGCTGCGGCGTCCGGGCGGTCGGCAACTCGTTGCAGAAAGACCTCGGGCAACGACATGCCCCGGTGCGTTGAATCCCTCGTTCCACCGATGGCTCCGGCCCGCTCGTTCGGCGTCAGCAGGTCGATCGAGCTCAGCGCAACGCCGGGGTTGTCGGCGACCACCACGAAGAGCCGGTGCAGCCGCCGCGTCCATTGCTCCACGGTCTGTTGCTCGAAACGAGATGCTGCGTAACGCAATACCCCCTCGATCCGGTCGCCGTGGCCGTCGACCCGACCGCGCAGCGATACCACCAGATCCAGGCCGTCGAACTCCCGCACCGGCTCCGCTTCCACCGACAGCATCACCTGGAAGAGCGGGTGACGATCCGGCGAAAGCTCTTGCCCGACAGCATCGACCACCTGCGCGAACGGGACCGCACCGTGCGCACGTGCAGCCTGCTCGGCGCGGTGGGTTTCGACCAGGAACTCCTCGAACGTCAGACGTGGATCCAGTCTGCTTCGCAGCACCAGAGGGTCGGAATCGTGACCGTCCCGTCCGTCGGCGCAGTCCGGCAGGACCGCTCCGATGGCGAGGTCGTCCTCACCGCTCACGACGGACGACAACACGGCCACGGCCGCGTGCACGACCGTGAAGAGCGAGACCTCGTGCCGGGCCGCCAGGTGGTGCACATCCCGGCACACGGCGGGATCCACGGCGAACGGAACCACACCGGTGAGAGCCCCGGAGTTCACCGAGACTTCGTGGTCCACCGGCAACGGCAGGGAACTCGGCAGACCCCTGAGCTGCCTTGTCCAGTAGCGCAATTCGCGTTCATACGGCGCGGGAATCGGCAACGCGGATCGATCGACCTTGCCGCTGGGGGTGAGCGGCACCGCATCGAGAACCGTGACCGTCGAGGGCACCATGTACGCCGGCAGCCGCTCCGCCACGCCGGCGAGAACGTCGTCCGGATCCAGGCCGGTGCCGTGAACGTAACCATCCACCACCAACTCACCGTTCCGGTCGTGTGCCACGGCGATGGCCGTGTCGACACCCGGATGCCGACCGAGGATTGCGGTGATCTCGCCCAGTTCGACCCGGAATCCGCGGATCTTCACCTGATCGTCGGCCCGGTCCACGAATTCCAACTCGTGGTCCTTCGACCACCGGACGAGATCGCCCGTCCGGTACATGCGTCGCAGATCGGTCGCGAACGGATTGGCGACGAAACGAGTCGCGCTCGCACCCGGCCGCTCCAGGTATCCGCGGCCCACTCCCGGACCGGACAGGTACAACTCGCCCACCACTCCGGCCGGCACGGGCTGCAGGAAACGGTCCAACACCACTGCGGACACACCTTCGATCGGTCGCCCGATCGTGGTGCGGGAACCGGGGACGAGTGCGTCGGTGGCCGTGGCCCACACGGTCACTTCCGTCGGACCGTACAGGTTCAGCACGGTGCGCCCCACGCCCCACCGCGCCACCAGTTCCGGCGGGCAGACCTCACCCGCGACGGCGAGTACCTCGAGATCGGTCAATCCAGCCGGATCCATCTGCGCTGGGACGGCCGGTGTGGTGGTCCAGTGGGTGATCCGCTCCCGCTGCAGCAGCTCGGCGAGCGCTTTCCCTCCGCGCACCGGCGGCGGCGCGATCACCAGCGTCGCGCCCGCCGTGACCGCGACCAGCAACTCGTGAATCGAGGCGTCGTACGAGGGCGACGCGCACATCAGCACTCGCGAGCGGGAATCTGCTGCGTAGAGACGACGCAATGCGGCGGCGTGATTCGCAAGTCCCCGATGGGGCATGGTGATACCGCGAGGCGCCCCGACCGAGCCGGACGTGTAGATGACATACGCCGCGTTGTCCAGCCTGATCGGGTGTGCCAGTTCAGCATCGGCGACAGGTGCGCCGTTCCCCGGCGCATCGGCCACATCCACCCACTCGACACCGGGAGGCACCACCTCCGGTTCCGTTGCGACAGCGATGGTGACGCCTGATTCGTCGATCATGTGCGCGATGCGTTCGGCCGGATAGTCCGGGTCCACCGGAACGAACGCCGCACCGCAACGCGCGACGGCCCACACCGCGACCACCTGTTCGATCGAGCGGGGCAGCATCAACGCAACGCGGTTGCCGACGCCCACACCCTGCGCGAGCAGTCTGCGCGCGAGCCGATTCGATCGCTCGTGCAGAGCGCGGTAGGTCATCTCGACATCGCCACAGCGAACGGCAACCGTGTCGGAATCCACTGTCAGGTCGAACATGTCCGGAAGGGTGAGCGACGACACCGAGGGAGGGCCGGTGAGAGGCACGAGCGCCTCGAGTTCTTCGTCGGTGAGCAAAGGCAGGCTGCCGACCGCCGCATCGGCATCCGCGCCGACGAATCCGCCCAGATACTCCAGAAATCTCTCGTGGTGTCCCGCAAGTTCGTCTCGTTCGTACACCGCCGGGTTGCCCTCGAAGTCCACGCGCACGTTCTGGCCGGCGGCACCCGGATAGATCGCCACCGCAAGGTCGTCGACCGGGCCGGCAGTGAGAACGTTCAATTCACCGAGTACCTCACCCCACCACGTCTCGGTGTGGAACATCATGATGTTGACCATCGGCCCGAAGCCGCGGCCGACGCGGGAGGTCGACCGCATGTCGTGGAGGATGTCTTCGTACCGGAAACGTTGATGTCGCAGCGCACCGGTCAGTTCCAGCTGGACACGGCGCACCAGGTCGTGGGTATTCGCGTGCGCATCCACCGCGATCCGGAGCGGAACGATGTTGGCCACACTGCCGCCCGAACGGCGCGCGCCCGCGGTGGTGCGAGCAGACACCGGGAGACTCAGCACGACATCCGAATTGCCCGTCATCCGCGCGAGAAACGCGGCGAACGCCGCGACCACGATCGGTACCTCGAACGAATTCCACTCTCGAGCGAGTGCTTCCAGCTCGTCGACGACGCCGGGATCCATCACCTTGCTGGCGAGCAACGACACAGCCGACGGGGCGCTCTCCCGGTCGGTCAAACGGGAGGGCTCGGGCAGGTTCGCCGTTCGTTCGGCCCAGTACTCTCGGTCGATCTCGAATCGGCGGGACCGCGGGTACGCGTCCTCGGCCTCGTACAGTTCGCGAAGCGGCAGGGCCTTCGACGCAGGAGCTTCGGTGCGCTCGACCGCGTGCGTGTAGAGCTCGGCGACCCGATTCATCAGCACCATGGCGCCGTAGCCGTCGAGGATCAGGTGGTGCGCGAAGGTGGTGAGGAAGTAGTGGTCACGGCCGACGTGCAGCAGTGTCGCCGAAATCAGCCGGTCCCGGTACACCGACATGGGGCGGCGTCGCCGCTCGTCCATCCATCGGTGCGCGTCCGCCACGGGATCTTCACGGGACCGCAGGTCGACGTAGGCGAGTTCGTCGTCGATCGTCTCGTCCGCCAACTGGTACGGCTCACCCGCGTAGTCGACGATCCGAACCCCGGGGGACTCGATGTCGAACGAGCCCTGCTCGGACGCCCACTTCAACGCTCCGACGTCCACAGGCCCACGCAGCTCGACGTACTGCGCGACGAGAATGGGGACGTTCGGTTCCAACTGCTGCGCGAACCACAGTCCCTTTTGGGCATGCGAGAGCGGGAATGCACGTGAATCCACGTCACCTGCAGTCTTGCGCGGGAACCCCGAGCCCACTATCTGTCCCCCGATCTACAACTTTGACGAACAGCCCGAAAGCGGGCCGTATACGTATGGGTGTTGCAGAGGAAATCGTTACGGTGACCCTACTCGCAGTCCCAGCTCGTGCGCAGCGCTCGTGCGGCGGGTACCCGTGCCACCACCGAACAGGAACATGACGACGCTTACCCTTACTCTTTGATAACCGGAACAGACACGGACACTGGAGGATACGACAGGTTGGCGCAAGTCCACGAACTTCGCAGAAAACGGGAGTGCGGCAGCGGAAACCGTCATCATGACACGACCGGCAGTAGTCCTGCGCATTCCTCCCGCGACTGGCAGTTCAGCTACGCGACCAGAAACCTTATCCTCGATAGCTAGGAGCAGACCTGAATGGACGCGAAGTCGCCCAACAACTCCCACAGCGACGGTTCGATACCAGCTGAGGCGCCGACGGCGCCGCGCCGATGGACCGTACGCCGGCGCGTACTGACCGGTGTAGGCGTTGCCGCCGTCGCCGTCGTCGCATGGTTCGGCTTCTCGGCCTGGCAGGTCCAGCACAACCTCACCGGCGCGCGGGACAACGCGCAGCTCGCGAAGGATTCACTGCTCGACGGCGACACGGAGGGCGCCCAGCGAGCGGCGGCCGAAGCCCGGGAACGGGCGGAGGGTGCACAGGACAACCTGCACTCGGTCCCGTGGAGTTCCCTGGCAGCCGTGCCCGGCGTCGGAGCCCCGTTCGAATCGGCGCAGCAGATGTCCGACGTCGTAGTCGGGCTCACTCGCGACGTTCTCACACCCGCGGTCGACGTCGGCGTCGCGTTGTCACCCCGGGATCTGATCGGCGAGGGCGGCAGCGTACAACTCCAGCCGCTGCGCGACGCGGCCCCGGCGCTGCAGGAGACATCGACTGCAGCGCGGAACCTGGCAACTCAGGCACAGGGCATTCGAGGCGCGGGATACGTCGGCCTGGTGGACGATGCGCGGACCGAGTTACAGAATCAGACCGACGACGTGGCAAAACTTTTGGAAAACACGACGATCGGCGCCAAAGTACTTCCGGCCATGCTGGGCCTCGACGGCCCGCGGAGCTACTTCCTCGCGTTTCAGACCAACGCGGAGGCACGCGCCACCGGCGGACTCGTCGGCGGTTACAGCGTCATCCGCGCCAGCGACGGAAAGCTGGGCATCGAGAAGCTCGGCAAGAACACCGAAGTGTCCTACGACAAGCGACCTCTCGATCTCGGCCCCGACTACAAGAGCATGTACGGCAACTACAATCCCTCGGTCGACATCCGAAACAGCAACCTGAGCTCCCACTTCCCGTACGCCGGCCGGATCTGGCAGTCGATGTGGGCGCAGGAGTCGGGTGAGCAGGTGGACGGAGCAATCGCAACGGATCCTGTGGCACTGAGCTACGTCCTGGCCGCCGTCGGCCCGGTCACCCTGCCCGATGGGGAGGTTGTCGATGCCGGAAACGTCGTGGAACTGACCGAATCCACCGCGTACACCCGATTCATCACCGACGAGGCCAATTACCACGCCGACAACGCCGACCGCAAGGAATACCTGCAGACCATCGCCGGGAAAGTCGTCGAGAAGATGACCGGCAAGATCGAATCACCCCAGCGACTTCTCGACGCGGTCGGGAGGGCCGCCGGGGAGCGACGCATCGCCGTGTGGAGTGCGCATCCGGAAGAGCAGGCGATTCTCGCCGACACCACGCTGGGATACACAGTGCCCCAGGATCCCGCCCCGTACGCAGGCGTCGTGATCAACAACAACGGCGGCAACAAGCTGGACTACTACCTCGAACGCGAGATCGACTACACCGCCGGCGACTGCACAGGTGACACACGTGCGACCGCCGTTACAATACGGCTGACCAACAACACCCCGGACACCAAGTTTCCGCGCATCGTCGCAGGCACTTTCAAGGACAAGCCGCTGCCATACGGCACCAACCTCGCCATGGTGTCGCTACTGTCCACCAACGGCGCGACCCTGACGAAGGCGAGCATCGACGGCAAGCAGTCGTTCACCATCCAGGGAAAGGAGCTGGGTCACCCGATCTTCACGGTCCCCGTCACCATCCCGAAGGGCGCGACCGTCGAGTTGCGATACGAACTGAACGAGCCCACTGCACCGGGTGCGGCGCGAGTGCCGGTCCAGCCGCTCATCGATGATCCGAAAGTGACCGTCAGCGTGCCGAACTGTGGAGGGTGAACGGGATCATCCCCGTTCGGAACTGTGAGAGGCGGGCAGGGCGGATTCATCTGCGGCCCCCTCTGACGAGGGTCTGCTACGCGCACCGAAAAGGCTTCGTTGCCGCACCAGGAGAGACAGCGTGTAGTAGACGCAGGACGCCAGGACAGCGACGATGGCCATCGTCGTCACCGTCCTGGCGTTCCCCAGAAGTATGACGGCCACGACCTCCAGGAACACTGCGACAAGGCCGATTACGCTCATCAGATGTGCCCGCCCGAGTGACACGGCGGCCTGAACGTTCACGGTCGCCGAGGAAAAGAAAACGACCCCGAAGGTGAGTATTGCCGCCAGAGGAACCGATTCGGCATAGTCTCCCCCGAACAGCAAGGGCACCACCCAGACGGCGGCACCGCTCCACACCACGCCGAAGCACAGTGCCCCCGACAAGACCGACAGGGGAACCCGAACAGAGTTCGTCAAGAGTTCGTCGCGCCGCTTCCCACCGCTGATTCGCAAGCCGACAGAGTGAACCAGGGGAAACGCTACGAAGGCATAGCTGAACGCGACCACGTAGACGCCGGTGGCATGCCCGCCGAGGAACAGTGAGCACAGAAGCTGGTCCACCCGGATGAGCAGCACATCCGACACCTGTCCGGGGAGGGACTTCAGCGCGTACGTCCAATCGATTCTTCGGTCCTGGCGACGAGGTCCCCTGCCGTACCGAAAAATGGCCGCGAACTGAGCGAGCTGACTCACGATATAGACGATGCAGACGGTGACGATGTCGATCCGGCCGAGAACTGCCAGGCCGCAGATACCGAGTCCGGACAGGCCCGCACCGACGATCTGATACCTGGCGATGATGTTCGTACTGCCCTCGCTCACAGCCAGGGAGAGGATCGTCATTCGCACT
Organism: Rhodococcus sp. G6(2025); assembly: GCF_058628105.1. Lineage (NCBI taxonomy): Bacteria > Bacillati > Actinomycetota > Actinomycetes > Mycobacteriales > Nocardiaceae > Rhodococcus > Rhodococcus sp. G6(2025). The sequence goes on along the minus strand of NZ_CP179750.1, from coordinate 1,903,059 downwards.
GCGCCGAAATACGACAGCGCGAGCAGGACGAAGATCGCACCCACTTCGCCGGGAGAGAGGCCACTGAACCAGATGTAGACCGCCACAGCACTCATGACCACCGTCACGACGAAGATCACCGGGTTGGATCGCGCGGCCGCCGCCCTCGCGGTCGCCACGTCGGATCCCTCCGCGACAAGTCTTCTCGCAGCGGCCGGTGTTCCGATCGACGCAAACACCGGGATGACCGCAACGAGAATCAGGGCAACACCGAGGTAGCCGCGGTCGGTGGGCCCGAGAGCGCGCGCCAGAATGGGGCCGGTCACCAACTGAACGAGCAGTGGCGAGTACTGGCCGGCCACCAGCACGGCGAGTCGTCTGTCGGCAAGCACCTTCACCTCAACCGACCTCGAGCAGCGCGCTGAGCATCCTGTCCGTCGAAGCCGCGCTGGCATTACCGAGTCGTCTGCCCACATCGACCAACTCGCGAGAGTCGAAGCGCTCGGTCGTATCGACGCCCTCCACGATCGCCGATGCGGAAACTTCGCGCACTGCCGAATCGGGAGCCCACGTCGCCAAGTATTCGGACAACTTGGGGATACGGTCCAGACCGACCACGGCCGTTCCATAGGCGATCGCCGTGATACTTCCATGCAGGCTCGTGCCCACGTAGCACTCCGCCGACGCGATCTCCGCTGCCACGTCACGAACATTCGCCGGTTTGACCAGTCGCACCCGGTTCGTCGTCCTCGACAACTGCCGGTACAGGCGCCGCAGGGCGGTGAGATCCGAATGACCCCCTGCCAGCCCGATCGCCAGCAGGCTGATCTCGTATCGCTCCGACAGGGCGCGGAGTTGCGTGACGACCTCGTCCTCGTGACCCCGCAGCCAATGTCGCGAACATTGGAAGACCAGCGTCCGCGACCGCTTCTGCGTCGCGGGGAAGAGCCTGTCGATGACGGCGGCCGAGTCGGGCGCCAGATCCGCGTCGATTCCGTGAGAGCGCAGGATGTCGACGCTGGAATTGTCCCGCACGCTGAGGTACTTGCTGGCGCGGAGCGAACCGAGAACCCGGCTCCGATCATCGCCGGACAGGGAATCGACGCTCGTCGCACCGACCGCGTTGTACACCACGGGCATCTGCCGGCTCGTCGCTGCGTCCGGGACCAACGGCAGGTCCCATATTCCTCCCGCGAGGGTGCGGCAGACCCTCGACAGGTGCCTACGCGGAACGGACCGATGGAGAGCGGCCACCGCGAGGTCGAATCCGCTGGGGATCGAGTGCCGGGTCAGGTCGTACCAGGTCGCGCTCAGGACCTCCCCGCCGGCGACGATGCACCCCGTCGGGGGTTGCTCCGTGAAGCGTCTGCGCAGATCCCTCGCGCTGCCGGAGCGAGCGGTACCCCACCCGTCCCCCTGCGCGCCCCACAGCGCATAGTGCGACAGCGTGCCGCCACTCAACTCCGCCCAGCGGCTGTCCAGCACCAACGGGAACAGGAGGTCACCGTAATTGAATCGGTCGAATGCGCCGACACTGACCACGTTCGGTGGTGTCACTGTTCTCTCCGCAGCTTCATGGACACGTGGCGACGTCTGCTCGTGCGTCACTGCCGCACGCGGGCATTCGCATCACAGTGCACCGTACAACACCTTGGAATAGCTCTGGCATACCTGATCCCACGTGTAGTGGGTCCGCTGACGCCGTTCGGCAGCGACACTCAGTTCATCCATCAACGCATGATCCGACAGCACTCGATCCATCTCATACGCGATCTCGCGGGAATCCGGCTCGACGAAGGTCGCGGAATCCTGCAGAACTTCACGGTTGTACACCGTGTCCCGCGCGACGATCGGTGATCCACACGCCATCGCCTGAACCAAGGCCGGATTGGTCCCACCGACGCTGTGCCCGTGGAAGTAGGCGCCGGCGTGCTGCCACAGGGCGAAGAGCTTGTCGTCGTCGCTGACATGACCCAACCAGTGGATTCGTTCGCTGGTCGCGGCCAAACTCTCGGCCCTGAGATCGAAGTCACCGCCGTAGCCGGAGGAACCGACGATCACGACGTCCCAACGTTCGCTCAACTCTCTCGCCGCATCGAAGAACTCACCCACCGTGTTCTCCGGCACGAAGCGTGCCACCATCAACGCATAGGAACGGTGCGGGAATCCCTCGACCGGATCCAGATCGTCGGGCAAGGTTCCGCCGTACGGGATGAATTCCCCCGTGCGGCCGAACCCGTCGCGCCACCGCCTCTCGATTTCGTGGGAGTCGTAGACGAGTTGGTCGCCGAATCGGGCAGTGAGTCGGGCGCCGGTCCGGAAGGCGGCTTTCGCTGCTTTCCCCCACTTCTCACGCTCCCACTCGATTCCGTCGACGTTCACCACCGTCGGAATTCCTCGCGCTTTCAGAAGCGGCAGCCAGTACCCGTTCGCCACGTTCATCACCAAGGCGACGTCGGGACGACGCCGGGATGCGTCGAGGCACGACGTGAGGCCGTAGGACAGGGTGCTCAGCGATTTGGACTCGACACCCCTCGTCGTCGCGCACTCGACGCGGAAGTCCCTGAACGGGTCATCGGGCTCGGTGCTCCCCGCACGCCCGTACACGGTGACGTCCCAGCCTTCGTCGGCCAAGTACGGCGCCAACCTCCGCACCAGGGTCTCGAACCCTCCGTAGTAGCTGGGATAACCCCGGGTTCCGATGATTGCGACCGAGTTGCTCATATTCTCTCGATTCCTGTCGTCTCGAGTGCGGACGGGTGTTCTTCGACCACGTTCTGTGCTGCTTCCCTTCCCGTTTCGCCTTCGTCCCGAGACGATGGACGAAGCAGCGACGCCAGAATGATCCACACGACGCTGAACCAGAACATGCTCGTGAGAGTCGCGGCCGCGATGAACGTCGCGGCGATGGCAGCGGCGATCGGCCGCCGGCGCCACGGCACGTGACGCCACACCACCGCACCGAATGCACTCAGAATCGCCAGGCCGACAATTCCCGCGTCGTACAAGATCTGGACCGGAAGCATGATGATGTGCCCTGACACGCCGGGCGACCCGGGTTGTTCATGGCGAAGGCCGAAGGTATTGGTGCCGTTACCGAACCAGAGGTGAATACCCTGGATGTCCTCCGCGGCTTCTCGTGCGACCGCCATGCGGAATCCAACCGTTCCACCGCTGAAGTCGATGTCCCCCAGCTTGTCCTGGGCGGGGCGCGATGTGTCGGTGCGCACCTCGGGCGCGGTCTCGTGACGGCTCGGCGAAGGCCGTTCCGTGCCGATGTCCGGAAGGACGGTCGCGGCTCCATAGGCGACCAGAACTCCGACGACGACGGCAACAGGGCCGAAGGTGAATGCTCGCAGAGGAGTGGGGTTCCGGCGGCGCCGCACAAGTTCGTAGCCAACGTAGACGGCCAATCCCATCACCATGCAGAACACCGCTGTGCGGGTCTGGGATGCGATCAATCCCAAGGGGACCGTCACCGCCGCCGCGATCATCCAACGCCGGTCGGTACCCTTCCGGGCAACCAGCAACAGGGTCCAGAACACGAGGATCGCGGCGTAGATGTTCGCTTCCGTGGCAGACAGCCGGGTGACGTAGACGTCGTAGAGCGAATCGAGATTGGTTCCCCAAGACACACCACCCCCGGTTCGGTTGGCGATGAGATACATCGCGAAACCGGCGAAAGCCCAGGGAACGACGAATCGGATCCCGATGTTCTCGGCCCACACCGCTCGGGCGCCGAGCGACATCAGACCCGCCAGCAACAACAGATCGATGGTGAGCCAGCCCAGAATCGCCACACTCTTGCCCAGACTGGGCGAAAACAGAACGGTCGACACCGCATTCCAGGCGATGAATGCGAGAAACGTCAGCACGACGGGATGCCGCAGTGTACGAAGGAGATCGAGTCGGGAACCGGGGTTGACGATCAACCAGCCCACGAACCCCACGGGTGCCACCTGCTCCCAGCGCACGGTGAAACCCGCAACATCGAACGAGTAGCGACCGAGAAACGATGCGGCGACAACCGCGCACACCAGCAGAAAGGTGACCACGTCGTTGCGGCTGCGAGGTGCGCTGAAAAGGTCCGGTGCCGACACCTTCTGATCCGGCCCGCTCGTCACAGTGAACTCCTGCTCTCGCTCTCGGATGTCATCCGAGCGGACGAGACCGCCAGAAGGTCCTGGGCGAACACACGAAACTTCACCGATTCGGCGCCCCAGTCGTTCTCCTGGTCGGACTCCGAGCCCGCGCGCAGTTTGTAGGCGGCGGAACGCGCGAACAGACCTCCCGCGACTGCCCATTTCCAACCGATGTTCTGCAATCGCGTGCGAGACAGGCGCAGCTTGTACAGGTCGTACATGTTGACTACCCAGGCCGAGTTGGGCACCCGCGACACCGTGGGCGTCGTCGAACTCTCGCCGATCAGATGAACCCCCGTTACCGAGGGCACCGTGACGACCCGCTCACCAGATTCCTTGACCCGCAAGCAGAACTCGATATCTTCCGCGTACATGAACCACCGACGGCTCAGTCCGCCCAATCGCATCCAGGTCTCACGTCGCACCAGCATGCACGCACCGGACACCCAGTCGACGTCCCTCGGATCCACCGACGAGTGCCGTTTGAGGAGATACAGCCCTTCGACGAGCGGCGAATACCCTGCCAGTCGTGAAAGGCCGGAATAGTGGCACAGCACGCGCCACAGATCCGGTTGCCTGCCACACTCTCTGATAGCGAGCCGTTCCCCCGGTTTGTCGAGCAGCGGCGCGACTATGCCGATACTGCCGTCGGCATCGAGGGTCCGACTCAGCGCGAACACGCTCTCCGCGTCGACAACGGCATCGGGGTTCAGCAGAAGCACGTGTTCGCCCCGCGCCTCCGACACTCCTCTGTTGACCCCGCCGGCGAATCCGAGGTTCTCTTCACTTCGGATCACCCGGGCGCTCGGACACACCTCGGATACCCTGGCGATCGTGTCGTCGATCGAATTGTTGTCGACGACAATGATGTCCAGCTCGGGACCGGATCCGAGCGCAGACAGGCACTGTTCGATGACGGCAGCGCTGTTGTACGTCACGATCACGACCGAGATCGTGCACCCGTCACCGCGCGCCTCTTCCGGTGCGCTCATGTCCATATCTCCTTGCCGATCTCGTCACGGAATCGGCGCACGCCGAACTGTGCCTCGAATCTCCGCCGCGCCTGGTTCGCGCGTTCCGTCGCGTCTTCGATCGAAAACTCCTCGAGCGCCTGCCGCCACGCCGCCACATCACCTGTGGGTACGAGACGCCCCACGTCGTCACCGATGATCTCGGGCAGACCGCCACTGTCACTGGCCAGCACAGCGCGTCCCGCCGCCATCGCCTCGATGGCTATGGTCGGCAACGGATCCGGCTTGATGCTCGGCACCAACACCAGATGTGCCGCATCGAGGTACTTGCGAACATTGTCGGTCTGACCGACTATCGACACGCTGTCGGGGCGTTCGAGTCGCCTTACGCGATCAACCACGTCGACAGACGCGCCGTTCAGGGGCGGCGCCCCCAGGACGATCAGTTCGATGTCCGACCGTTCGAGACCGTCCCACGCGTCGAGGAGAACATCGTGTCCCTTCCACGTGTTCCACCTGCTCGCCACCAAGCACACAAGCCGCTCGTCGACGACGAACGGTGTCGGTTCCGGCAGCTCGAAACCGTTGTAGACCACTACCGATCGGCGGTCGAACTTTTCGGGCAGCGGAAGGCGGACGGCGTTGCTCACGCACACGATCCGTTGCGCGAACGACATGAACGGAGTCACGAAGAGCGCTGTCTTGCGATCCAGGAATTCGTGGAGATGCAGCACAGTTGCCGCACCGATGAGCCGCGCCAACGGCAGCATCAGAACCAGTGCCGACGTGTTGACGTACATCTTCGACGGCCGCGCACGCACCACGGCGCCCGCTGTGCGAAGGAAGCGTCCGACCAGTCCGGGGAGCGCTCCGAGGCGGAGATACGAACGCCGGATCACGGGAAGTGGCATCCTGCGCACCGTATGCCCCAACTCGGCCAACGCAGTCGACAGCTCGTTTCCGGGATAGTCGACGTCGGTCGGAAGCCACACCTCCACGTCCCAATCACTCGGAACTTCGGTCAGAGCTTCCAAGAAGACCCGGTCGGCCCCGTACATCTCGTCGGAGGGATGCACTGCGATGAGCTTCTTCGGACGTCTCACGGTGCGGCCTTGCCGGGCGCGAACCTGACCCGCACCATCAGTACGCGCCGTCACTCGCCACCACAGCCTTCAGGGTCTTGGCGATGATCAGCATGTCGCCGACCATCGACCAGTTCTCGACGTAGGACAGATCCAGACGCACCGAGTCCTCCCACGACAGGTCCGAGCGTCCGCTCACCTGCCACAGGCCGGTAACACCGGGCTTCACCAGGAGTCGGCGATGCACCTCGCTCGCGTAGGACTCGACCTCGACCCGCAGGGGAGGTCTCGGTCCCACCACACTCATTTCGCGTCGCAGCACGTTGATGAACTGTGGCAACTCGTCGATGCTGAACTTGCGCATGACGCGGCCGACACGGGTGACACGCGGATCCTCCCGCAGTTTGAACAGAACTCCGGCACCGTCGTTGTGCCCGCTCAGGGTCGCGCTGTGCTTGTCGGCGTCGTCCACCATCGACCGAAACTTCAGCATCGGGAACGGCCTGCCATCCATGCCCATTCGTTCCGATTTGTAGAACACCGGCCCTCGACTCGTCAGCTTGACCGCCACCGCCGCGACAACCATCACGGGACTCGCCAGCACGAGCGCAACAATGGCAAAGATCAGATCGAACGACGTCTTCCCGAATCGCTTCGCGCCGTGATAGCGCGGCTTCTCCACGTGGATCAGAGGCAGACCCGCGACAGGTCGCATCTCGAGGCGCGGCCCGGAGACGTCCATCATTCCCGGAGCGACCACCATGTCGACGTCCAACTGCTCGAGGTCCCACACCATTTCGCGAAGCCCGTGATGGCCGAGATGCTCGGTCGCCGTGACCGCGACGGTGTCGGCACCGGATCGCTCGATCGCATCGACGACGTCGTGCTCGTCGCCGAGGACCGGAATCGACCGTCCGTCCACGGTGATCGTGTCGTCGGACGACCGGTAATGAGCTGGGATACATACCCCGACCACGGTGTACCCGTCCGCTGTTCCACGGTCGAAGGTCCTTGCGAGGTTGCGCACGGAGTGTTCGCCTCCGACGACCAACACCGATGTCTGGCACAGCCCGCGCGCACGCTTGCGAGCGAGGACGCGGCGCCACATCCAACGGGTCAGCAGAAGACCGAGTAGACCCGTGGGGAATGCGATCGCCAGGTACAGCCGTGCCAATTCCAACTGCAGGAGGAGCGCTGCGATCGCGATGAGCCCGAACAGTCGTAGCGTCGCGGTGGCGATGCGTCGATACTCCTCCGGGCCACTCCCGACCACTCGTGGGGATCGCACGTGAAAGACGGCGAGCATGGCGAGCCACGACGCCACGAGAGCGACGGAAATCAGACCGTAGCTCACATTGCTCAGAGTGCGCGAGTCGACAAGAGACCCGGGGCCTCCGAAGCGCACCCATTGAGCCAGAGCCACCGCTGCCACCACGACGAGGGTGTCGGTGAGGAGAATTCGCCTGATGTACACGGCCAGCCAGTGTCGGCGTGCGACCCCTCGTTGCGCTGAAACCGCCGCAACGCTGTGAACAGCTGAAGATCTCTCCACAGTCGAGTTGAACGTCGCCATGCATCCCCTCCACTGTCGAACCGACCGTCGGCAGAGTGTGATGGTCGAGTCGGCCGTTTCACGACAGCGGATCTCCGGACGCGGACAGTGCCGTCGTCACCAACGAGCAAAAACCAGAAGTGCCCCGAGCACCGCCATGTAGATAGACGACTTCGAACATTCACAACGAGTGTGGACGCTATCAGCGCGATTCCGTCCTGTCTCATCCGCACCGGCGACAGGAGACCGTGCGGTCTGCACTAAATACGGACTGAGCAGCGGTTATTCGCTCCTACAATTGGTTCGGGGACAGTCCTTTTCGGCAAACTGACCACAGGTGTTCGGGCAGAAGGATTTTCACGCAGTCAAGTCCGCATCAAGGCGTCTTCGCGCACTCGAAGTCCTGCCAACACTCGAATTGCATACCCAAAGTTGGCGATTGCGAGACGTATGCGATCCCATCACCGAATCGAAGATCAATTTTCACGAGCCAGCACCGAAATTCGGTGACTGACTCGAGAATTCGAACGGTCCGGCATCGACGCTCTCCCGTATCACGCCCCGCCACGGTGGGGCGCGGCCGACGCACCGACCTGTGGCCGCCCCATTCGCGCCCGAACGCGGGCGGTCACCTGCCAGATCAAGGTCGTGTCATGGACGCTGATGCACGGCACGCCGAGCGCACGGGCGCGCTGAACGGCAGCCGACTCCTTCGGCGAACAACGGCCGTCCAGGATGTCCTCGGTGACGATGACGCAGAGCACGTCACCCTCGAGTTCGCGGATCGGTTCCATTCCGTTGAGGGCCACCCATTGCCGGACCATCGCCCACTGCGATACATCGTTGTAGCGGGTGGGATTGCCGACGAACAACACGCGGCGAGACCGCCGGGCTCGGGCGACCTCGATACTGGAGATGGGTGACATGCCGAAGGCTCCTGTCCACGTGAACGGCTGATCCCGGTACGGGACAACTCTCTCCCGGCGCGGCGCCGACGTCTGTCCCCCGATCAGGCGGTGCATCGGATGAATCTCGACTCCCCCGGTCAGGGGACACCCCCGCACGTGAGTGGCACAGTGTGCTCGGGTGCGCATCGGCACTCACATGGGAGGTTGCATGATCACTGTTCTGTGCCGCCGCGGAATCGGTGAGGATCGGGGCGTCAACATGCTCACCAACACGACACAATTGCTGGATCCCGTGCGGTTCGTCGTCAAGCAGGTTCCGTGGGAGGCGAGCTACGGACCGGTGCCCGACCCGGGTGGTTCAGCGTTCGACAAGGCGCTGTCCGAAGGACGCACACTCCTGTTGCGGATGATCGCGGAGGACCCGAATCCCGTTGTTCTGCTCGGCTACTCGGGCGGCGCCGCGCTCGCCGGCAACGTGGCGGCCGAGGTGGGACGGGGCCAGCACCCCGCCCTGGATGTGCGTGGGGTCGGACTGATCGCCGATCCCCTCCGGCCGGCGTCTCCGGACCTGCCGGGGTGGGGCATCGCCGGGCAACGCCCGATCACGGGGATGCCCGTGTGGCAGATCGCCGACCCACTGGACGCCATCTGCTGCTGCCCGGGCAACTCGCCGCTGCGCACGTTCGCAGACCAGTCGGCGGCCTTCTCACTCGCCGACCCGGCGGCATGGGTGACGGACCTCCTCGACCGGCTCCGTACCCGCCGGTGGCAGGCGGTGATTCTGAACTGGTGGCGCCCGTGGACGGTGTGGCAGCAATACGCCGAGGCCATCGACGACGTGAACGGCTACCTGTTCCGGGGCGACCACACCAGTTACCGGGTGCGGCTCGCCCCGGGCACCGACCGGACCTACTGCGCGCTGCTCGCGGATCGCGTCAACGAACTGACCGAGTGAGTGTGCCCGCGCAGGCGGAGTGCATCAGGGATTCTCCGGTGTCTGTTCCTCGTTTCCCGGCGGATCCTCGCCCTCGGCCTCGGGATCTTCTCCCTCGACCGGCGGCTCGGTCTCCTCGACCGGCGGCTCCTCCTCGGCCACCGGCGGTTCCTCTTCGACCACGGGTGGCTGCTCGGATGCGGGTGGCTGCTCGACCGCCGGCGGAACCACTGCAGGCGGCGGTACCACCGGCGGCGGTTGCTGCTGGCCTGCGACCGGAGCCTGCCCACCCCCGCCGGAACCGCCCTGCCCGGTCCCCGACGAGCCGCCGCCGCCTCCGTTCGACTCGGGCGCGACAGCCGGCGGTGCGAGCTCCGACGTCGGCGGAGTGGTCGTGGCGGCGGCGGGTGTCGCCTTTGTTGTCGAGCTGGACGTTTCGGATGTCGGCGTCGGTTCGCCGTCGGACCCGCAGGCCGACAGCGTCAGGAGCGCACAACTTGCCGCGATAACCACCGAGCGTTTCAAGGACCGTCTCCTTCGTTCGAGTATCTATCGATCGAACGGAACATACGGTCCGTTTGGTACGTTTTGGCGTTTTTGCGAGGAATCGTCACCCTTTCGACACGAACGGCGGCTCAGCTCTGCGCGTTTCTGCGCGCCGCACGCTTGGCCCAGGCATTGCGGACCATCGACAGCGGCGTCGGCGGCACCCAGCCCAGCTGGACCGCCTGACCGAGGTCGTCCCGGGTGGCCCAGTGCTCGATGACGCGGCCGTCTTCGACGCGCAACCAGTGCGACTGGTTGACCGCCAACGATCGCCCCGTGGGCGCGAACACCTGATCGATCGATCCCTGCTCGTCGTAGACGACGAAGGGTCCGACGTGCCTGCCCTTCATGATCGTGTAGACGACGGCGAGGTCGCCCTCGACGACGACATACTCGACGTCGAACCGCAGCTCGGCGAACGCGGAGCGCAGCCACACCGCGGTAGCGTAGAACGCGTCGGGTCCACGCCCTCGCGTCCGCGGGGGTTCCGTCGCGCTCTCCCGGTTGAATGCGTCCGAGTGGACGACGGAATCGAAATCGGCGCGGCTTCCGTTCGCCATGATCTCCATCGCGCGAACGGCGAGGGATTTCAGTTGCTCCGACGGGGCCGGTTCCTCCATGTTCACGGTGCACTCCGCAACAGTCGGTGGGAACTCTCAGTATTCGACCGCCCTCGACTGGAAGTCAACGACCTGATGCAGGTCCGTTCGGTACAGGATTTGCGCGCGCCTCAGCGAAACCGCCGTCGACGGCGGTACCGTCGGGGAGGTGATGGGACTGCCTGATGCGATCTCGGCCTGCTTGTTCGATCTCGATGGTGTGCTCACGGCAACGGCGGTGCTGCACCGGAAGGCGTGGAAACGCACGTTCGACGAGTTCCTGAAGCATCGCGAGGGCGCCAACTTCCGGCCGTTCACCGACCAGGACTACTACGACTACGTCGACGGACGTCCCCGCGCCGACGGGGTCCGGACCTTTCTCACGTCCCGCAGCATCACGTTGCCGGAGGGATCGCCGGACGATCCACCCGGCGCCGAGACCGTGAACGGTGTCGGGAACAGCAAGAATCGGCTGCTGCTGAAAGTCATCGAGGAAGAGGGCGTCAGCCCCTACCCCGGTTCGGTCCGCTACATCAGCGCGGCGTACGACGCCGGCCTGAAGATCGCCGTGGTCACGTCGTCCGCGAACGGCAAGGCCGTCCTCGACGCGGCCGATCTCAGCCGCTACGTGCACGTCCGCATCGACGGGGTGGTGATCAGCGAGCAGGGCCTCCGCGGGAAACCCGCGCCGGATTCGTTTCTCGCGGCCGCCCGCGCCCTCAACGTGCATCCCGATCAGGCGGCCGTGTTCGAGGACGCCCTGTCCGGAGTGGAAGCGGGACGGGCAGGCGAATTCGGCTACGTCGTCGGGGTGAATCGCAACGATCAGGCCGAGGCGTTACGCGAACACGGCGCCGACGTGGTGGTGAACGACCTGGCCGAACTCCTGGAAAGGTGAGCATGGACGACAAGGGCTACGAGATCTCGCCGTGGCAGCTGCGCTGGCGCGGACTGGATCTGGAGGCACTGCACGCCACCGAATCCACCTTCGCACTGTCCAACGGACACATCGGGATTCGTGGCACGTTCGAGGAGGGTGAACCGCGCGGTCTCCCCGGCACCTACCTCAACGGGTTCTACGAGCAACGTCCCCTGCCATACGCGGAGGCGGGTTACGGCTACCCCGAAGACGGGCAGACCGTCGTGAACGTGACCGACGGCAGCATCATCCGCCTGCTCGTGGAGGACGAGCCCATGGACATGCGGTACGGGAGTGCACCGGCGCACGAGCGCGTCCTCGACTTCCGCTCGGGCACCCTGCGCCGCACCACCGAGTGGACGTCGCCGACCGGACGCCGCGTGCGAATCCATTCGGAACGACTCGTCTCGTTCACCTCGCGTGCGGTCGCCGCCATCCATTACGAGGTCGAGCCGCTCGACGGGGACATCGAACTCGTCCTGCAGTCGGATCTGCTCGCCAACGAACACATCCCCGCCCGCACGGACGACCCGAGAGTCGCTGCCGCCCTGGACACTCCATTGGTCTCCGATTTCGCTGCCGCCCACGACTTCAGGGCGGTACTCGCCCACCACACGCGTGCGTCGGGCCTGCGCATGGCCGCGGGGATGGACCACGAGGTCGACTACCCCGCCAACGGGCGGTGCAGCATCGAGACCGAAGAGGATCTGGCCCGGCTCACCGTGGCCGTCGACATCCCCCAGGGTGAGCGCCTGAAGGTGACGAAGTATCTGGCGTACGGATGGTCGGCACGGCGGTCGACTCCGGCCCTGCGCGGCCAGGTGGAGGGGGCGCTCGCCGGAGCACTCGAAACCGGCTGGGACACCCTGCTGAAACGCCAGCGCGAGTACCTCGACGCCTTCTGGGAGACGGCGGACGTCGAGATCGACGGCGACGCGGAACTGCAGCAGGCGGTGCGGTTCGCGCTGTTCCACGTGCTGCAGGCCGGTGCCCGCGGTGAATCGCGGGCGATCCCGGCGAAAGGCCTGACCGGGCCCGGGTACGACGGTCATGCGTTCTGGGACACCGAGTCATTCGTCCTCCCCCTGCTCACGTACACGGTGCCGGACTCGGCCCGCGACGCACTGCGCTGGCGGCACTCCACGCTCGACAAGGCGAAGAACCGCGCCGTACAACTGGGGCAGGCAGGCGCCGTGTTCCCGTGGCGCTCGATCAACGGCGAAGAATGCTCCGGCTACTGGCCCGCGGGAACCGCGGCCTTCCACGTGGGTGCCGATGTCGCCGCGGCCACGTCCCGGTATCTGGCCGCGACCGGAGACGAGGAGTTCGAAGCCGAATGCGGCGTCGAACTGCTCGTGGAGACCGCCCGGCTGTGGACGTCGCTCGGCCACCACAATGCGCAGGGCGAGTTCCGAATCGACGGCGTCACCGGGCCGGACGAGTACACCGCCGTCGCCGACAACAACGTGTTCACCAACCTCATGGCGCAGAAGAATCTGCACGACGCGGCGGCCGCCTGCGAGCGACGCCCCGGCCTGGCGCGCGAGCTCGGTGTGGACGACGAGGAAGCAGCGCTCTGGCGAGACGCCGCCGAGCACATGCGCATTCCGTTCGACGACGCTCTCGGCGTCCACCAGCAATCCGACGCCTTCACGCACCACGCCGAGTGGGACTTCGAAGGCACACCACCCGAGCACTATCCGCTGCTGCTCCACTACCCGTACTTCGACCTCTACCGCAAGCAAGTGGTGAAGCAGGCCGACCTGGTGCTGGCGATGTATCTTCGCGGCGATGCCTTCACGGACGAACAGAAGATCGCCAATTTCGCCTACTACGAGGCCCTGACGGTTCGGGATTCGTCCCTGTCGGCGTGTGTGCAGTCCGTGATGGCCGCCGAGGTCGGGCAACTTCAACTCGCCTACGACTACCTCGCCGAGGCCGCCCTGACCGATCTCCACGACCTCCATGCCAACGTGGAGAACGGATTGCACATCGCCTCACTCGCCGGAACGTGGATGGCGTGCGTCGCGGGATTCGGTGGAATGCGCGATCACGGCGGCAACATTTCGTTCGCACCGCGGATCCCACCGCAGCTGGTCAATCTGTCGTTCCGGATGACGGTGCGGGGCAGCCAGATCCACGTGGACGTCCGCGCCAAGACCGCAACCTACCGGCTTCTGTCCGGCGAACCTGTTCAGCTCGCCCATCACGGCAGCCCGTTCACTCTCGACTCCTTTCCGGTGACGCGGCCGATCCCGGAACTGCCAATTGCCGCGCCTGTGCGGCAACCGTACGGGCGGGCACCCGTGCGTCGGGGCTGACATGACACCCGGCCAGCCCGAACACCGCGGCCGCGAGCAGCAGCGCGGCACACCGAACCTGCGTTGTGCGACAGTGGTGCGATGAGCACTGTGGTGACGATCGACGAGTTGGCGGAATCGCTGAACAGCGCTGCTCCGCCGGTCCTTCTCGACGTGCGGTGGGCGCTCGGCGACACCGAAGGCAGGCAGCATTACCTCGACGCGCACATTCCCGGTGCCGTGTTCGTCGACCTGGAGACCGAACTGGCCGCCCCTGGATCCCCGGAACTGGGCAGGCATCCCCTGCCGACGGTGACGGACCTCCAGGATGCCGCGCGCCGGTGGGGTGTCCGGGCCGGCAGCCCTGTCGTGGTCTACGACGCCACCGGGAACCTTGCCGCCGCGCGGGCGTGGTGGCTGCTGCGCTGGGCCGGAGTTGCCGACGTGACGATGCTCGACGGCGGTCTCGGCGCGTGGACGTCGGCGGGCCATCCCGTCCGATCCGGCGACGAGCACCCACCACTGCCCGGTGACGTCGTTCTCACTGCGGGCCACCTGCCGACGCTGACCGCGGACGAGGCCGCCGAATTCGCCGACCACGGCCACCTTCTCGATGCCCGTGCCGCCGAGCGGTATTCGGGCGCGACCGAACCCATCGATCCCCGCGCCGGGCACATTCCCGGTGCCCGCAGCGCCCCGACGTCCGAGAATCTCGGGCCCGACGGACGGTTCGCGCCTGCCGAGGTGCTGCGCGAACGATTCGCCGCGGTCGGCGTCGAGCCCGGACGTCCCGTCGGCGTGTACTGCGGATCGGGTGTGACGGCGGCCCACCAGGTTGCGGCGCTGGCGCTCGCCGGCGTCGACGCCGCCCTGTATCCGGGGTCCTGGTCGCAGTGGTCGTCCGATCCCGGGCGGCCGGTCGCCACCGGCCCCGACCGGCGATGAAAGCGAGTCACGCCGTCTGACCGACCGCCTCCGCGTCGTGCGCCGGATAGGCGTGGATGAGGGCGGTACTCAGCTTCGGAACCGCGTGGGTGAGTGTGTGTTCGGCGGTGTGCGCCACGCGGTGCGCGTCGCGCAGGCTGGTCGAGGGATCGACGTCGAGTTCGGCGTCGGCATGCAGGTGGTGGCCGATCCACCGCATCTTGACGCTGCGCACCCCGACCACCCCCGGTTCGGCGGCGAGGGCCCGTTCGGCGGCGTCGACCAGTCCCGGATCGACGCCGTCCATCAGCCGCCGGAACACGTCACGCGCCGCAGTCCGCAACACGAGCAGGATCGCGGCCGTGATGACCAGGCCCACCACCGGGTCGGCGAGCGGAAGCCCGACCGCGACACCACCGGCGCCCAATACCACTGCGAGGGAGGTGAATCCGTCGGTCCGTGCGTGCAACCCGTCGGCGACGAGCGCGGCGGAGCCGATCCGCCTGCCGACCCGGATGCGGTACAGCGCCACCCACTCGTTGCCGGCGAATCCGATGACACCGGCGAGGGCAACCCACCCGAGGTGGTCGATGGGCACCGGATCGAGGAGGCGGCGGGTCGCCTCCACACCCGCGACGACCGCGGACAACGCGATCATCACCACGACGAACAACCCAGCCAGGTCTTCGGCCCGGCCGTAGCCGTAGGTGAATCGCCGGGTGGCCGCCCGCCGTCCGAGGGCGAACGCGATCCACAGCGGGACCGCCGTCAGCGCGTCGGAGAAGTTGTGCACGGTGTCGGCGGCGAGAGCGACGGACCCGGACAGCACCACCACCATCACCTGAGCGAGGGCGGTGACTCCCAGCACCACCAGGCTGATCTTGACCGCCCGGATCCCGATCTCGCTCGCCTCGAGCGCGTCGTCGACGCTGTCCGCGGAGTCGTGGCTGTGCGGGGCGAAGATCTCGCGGATCGCCCCGCGGACGCCACCCGAATCTCCGTGGCCGTGGCCGTGGCCGTGCCCATGGGAATGTCCGTGGCCGTTCACGAGCCACCTCCCTCCGCGGCGAGGTCCGCGTCGTCGTGGATCACCTGCAGATCGCCGGTGGCGCGGTGATGTCCCGGGATGCCGGGGCCCGCGTGCTCGGCATTGAACACGGCGTCGGTAACCAACTGCTGCACGTGCTCGTTGGCGACGCTGTAGTAGATGGACGTTCCCTCCCTCCGCGTGCGCACCAGCCGCGCCATCCGGAGCTTCGCGAGATGTTGCGAGACGGACGGTGCCGGCTTCCCCACCCGTTCGGCCAGCTCGTTCACCGACAGCTCGCCTCCCACCAGTTGCCAGAGCACCTGCACCCGGGTGGCGTCGGCGAGCATGCGGAAGACCTCGACCACCAGCCCGACCTGGTCTTCGTCGAGTCGGCGCCGACAAGCGCGCTTATCTGCATTCATACGCAGATAATAGGTCACTTTGTTTTGTGATGCATCAGACACCGAATCGACTTACTTGCTTGCGCTAACGATGTATATAGTTGCTTGCATCAAGTAAGTCGTCCTTCAGGGGTTGCCATGTCCGTCTCGTCAGTGCCTACCGTGCCGTCCGTATCTCTCGGCACCACCGAAGCGCTCATCGACGAGGTCTTCCTCTTCGGCCGCGTGCTTCGCGACGCCCTGGTGTCGGAAGGCGACGGTCACATCCCGCGCGCGTTGACGGGGGTCCTCCTCGTCCTCGCGGCTCGGGGGGAATGCCGGCAGAACGAACTCGCCACCGAACTGTGTGTCAGCCAGTCCTCACTCAGTCGCCAGATCACCGATCTGGTGGACGTCGGCTACGTCACCCGCCACTCGGATCCCGCCGACGGACGCGCATTCCGAATACGCGTGTCGCCGGAGGGAATGGCGTACGTCAAGCACGTGAGAACACAGCGAGCGGCACGAATGCAGAAGTTGATGACCGGCTGGAACGAAACCGAGGCAGCGATTGCCCTCGAATCCATCCGGCACCTGAAGGAAACACTCTTCGATCCAGAACACCGGATCGTTACGAGCTCGAACCCGATTGGAACACAAAGCGTATGACCGAAACACAGACTCGGCCGCCGGTTGAAGAAACGACGGCCATGACGCACCGCCAAATCCTCGAAGCCCTCACGGGCCTGCTCGCCGCGCTGTTCACCGCGCTGCTGAGCAGCACGATCGTCGCCACCGCTCTCCCCACGATCATCGGTGACCTGAAGGGCACGCAGACCGCGTACGCCTGGGTCATCACCAGCGCGCTGCTCGCCAACGCCGCCTCGACACCCATCTGGGGCAAGCTCGCCGACCTGTTCAACAAGAAGGTCCTCGTCCAGAGCGCGATCGTCATCTTCGTCATCGGTTCGGTGATCGCCGGCTTCGCGCACAACGTGCCGATCCTGCTCGCCGCACGCGTCATCCAGGGCATCGGCATGGGTGGCCTGACGGCTCTCGTCGTCGCCATCATCGGCACCATCGTCGCTCCCCGTGAGCGCGGCCGCTACTCCGGCTACATGGGTGCCGTCATGGCCGTGTCGATGTCGGGTGGCCCGATCCTCGGCGGCGTCATCGTCGACAGCCCCCTCGGCTGGCGCTGGTGCTTCTTCGTGTGCGTGCCGCTCGCCGTCATCGCACTGTTCCTGCTGCAGCGCACCCTGCACCTCGCGACCGAGAAGAAGGACGACGTCTCCATCGACTGGCTCGGCGCCCTGCTGCTGACCGCCGGTGTGTCCATCCTGCTGATCTGGGTCTCGTTCGCCGGCAAGGCCGGCTACTACGAGTGGTTCTCCCGTGAAACGGTCATGTACGTCGGATCCGGTGTGCTCCTGCTGGCCGCGACGATCCTCGTCGAAGCCAAGGCCAAGTCGCCGATCATCCCGCTCAAGATCGTCACCGAGAAGACCACCGGACTCGCCATCATCGCGTCCGTCGCCGTCGGTGTCGGAATGTTCGGTTCCACCACGTTCCTCGGCCAGTACTTCCAGACCTCGCGTGGCTACACCCCCACGATGGCCGGAGTGCTCACCATCCCGATGGTCGCCGGCATGCTCCTCGGCACGGTCGGATCCGGACAGCTCATCACCCGCTTCGGCAAGTGGAAGCCGTTCGTCGTCGGCGGCGCCGTCCTCATGATCGTCGGCTTCGGATTGCTCGGCACCATCGATCACGAGACCAGCCTGACCCTCGTCGGCGCGTACATCGCGATCATCGGTCTCGGCATGGGCATGCTGATGCAGAACCTGGTCCTCGCGGTGCAGAACACCGTCAGCGTCCAGAACATCGGTGCGGCATCCAGCTCGGTTGCCTTCTTCCGGACCTTCGGTGGCGCGATCGGCGTCTCGGTTCTCGGTTCGGTGCTGGCCACCCGCGTCGCCGACCTGTCGGCCGACGGTTTCGCGAAACTCGGCATCCCCGCCGGGTCGAGCAGCGGCGGCGGAAGCCTGGACCTGACGTCCATGCCCGCCCCCGTGCAGGGTGTCATCCGCGCCGCATACGGAGACGCGACCGGCCGGATCTTCCTCATCGCCGCCGCCGTCGCCGTCATCACCCTGATCGCCGTCATCCTGCTGCCCAACCGCCCGCTGCGTCGCACCATCGACCTGTCGAGCGGGCAGGAGCCCGTCCAGGAACCCGAGTACGCCCCCGTTCCGGAGTACGCACTCGAGCCCGACACGGCGCCGATCCAGTCGTCCGAGGTCCGCGGCGGCAGGCACGAGGCCCCCGCCGATCAGCGGCAGCCCTTCGCGGGGTTGAGCGCCGACGCCCGGGACCGTCTCCTGTCCATGCTTCTGCCCCAGCCGGAGCAGACGCTGGAAGCGATCGACGAAGCGGAGAAGATCCGCGACGAGGTCAACCGCCTGCGCAACGATCTCAACGCCAAGCTCGTCGAATTCGACGCGGTCTGGGATCGCCTGCGCGAGCTGGGACTGAGCGAGGAGCAAGTGGCCGGCGTCCTCGGCGGCGGCCACGTGACGGACACCGGCAACGGTGCCCTCATCCGCTGAATGAGATGATCGTTCAGTTCCACGACGCCGTCGGCCCGCCCACGTATCCCCCTCTACGTGGGCGGGCCGGCGGCGTGTTCGCTCAATTGACCCGGTTCACGCTGGTGGGCACGTCGAGCAACGTGCTCTACGCTCTCGCGTTCTTCACCCTCGACATGTACGGGTCGTTCGTCGCCAACCTCGTCGGCGTGGTGACCAGTTCGATGCTGGCCAACGAACTCCACCGGCGGCTCACCTTCCGTGCCGTGGACCGCGTCCGCTGGTTCGTCGCACAGTGGGAAGGCGGAACCCTCGCGCTGATCGGCCTGGCCGTCAGCTCACTCGCGCTCGCCCTCCTGCACATGCTCTTCCCCGGCGCCGACGGTCCGGCGCAGGTCGCGCTCGTCATCGCCGTCAGCGCCGTCGTCGGCGGGCTGCGGTTCCTCGCACTCCGCGGTTGGGTCTATGCCTCCGGCCCGTGAGTACTTGTTAACCGCCCGTGGTTAACAAGTACTCACGGCAGGGGACGGTGCCACGGACCCGTGATCGCCAGTGTCAACCCCGGCGACTGGATGTTCGCGAACAGGATCTTCCCGTCCGCACTGAACGCCGGACCGCAGAACTCGCTGTCGTTCAACTCGTTCCGCGCCATCGCGAACGGCTCACCCTCCACCGTGACGCCCACGAGGTGGCTGATCCCTTCGCCGTCCTCGGCGAGGATCACGCCGCCGTACGGCGAGACGGTGATGTTGTCGGGCCCGTCGTAGTTTCCGGTGTCGACCGCGGGATCGGGATTGACGCCGAACAGGGTCTTCAGCGTGACGGTCTGCTTCGCCGGGTCGTAGAACCACACCTGGCCGTCGTGCTCGGCGACGCTGCCGTCGCTGGTCCGTGCGTAGCTCGCGACGAAGTAGGCACCGCCGTCGCCCCACCACTGTCCCTCCAGTTTGCGGCTCCGGGTGACCACGTCGTTCCCGAACTGCTCACGCACCGGCGTGCTCGTCGCGTCACGGTCCGGCACACCTACCCACTGCACGGCGTACACGGTTCCCGGCTCGGTGGCCTGCGACAGGTCGGGGACGTGCGTTCCGCCCTGAAAGCACGCCATCGCCTGGAGAGCACCCGCGGCGTCGCCGCCCGGAGACTGCGCGAGTTCGCGCAGCGCGTTCGGCCCGCCCCGGAAACCCTGCGGCGGCGTCCACCGGTAGTACAGGCCGTTCGGCCCGGACGCATCCTCCGTGAGATAGATGGTGCTCGACGCCGGATCCACCGCCACGGCCTCGTGCGCATACCGGCCGAGGAACTTCAGCGGCACAGGACTTTTGCCCCTGTTCGCGTCCTGACTCGCCGGGTCCACCTCGAAGACGTAGCCGTGGTCGAGCAGGAACCCGTCCTCCCCCGCGCGCGCCTCCGTCTCCTCGCAGGTCAACCACGTCCCCCACGGGGTGATGCCGCCCGCGCAGTTGTTCACGGTGCCCGCGACGCTGACGTACTGGCCCTGCCGTGCCCCGTCGGCGCCGACCGCGGTCGTGGTCGTGCCACCGCGCGCGCCCGCGTCGTACGTCAATCCCTCGAGAGCGGGCACGCCGAACGGTTCGTCGCTGCCGATCTCGTGATTGGTGACGAGTGTGGAACCGCCGGGTCGCGCGAACACCCCGATGGCGTCGGGATCGCTCGGCACCGGTACGCCACCGTCCATTTGCGTCTCACCCGACCGGGAGACGACGGTGTACGAAAAACCCACCGGGAGCGAGAGAATGCGGTTCGGGTCGGGTACGAGCGGTCCGTAGCCGATCGCCTGTCCCGGCGCCGCGGACGCGAACGCCGGCCGGACGAGGGCGTCGACGCTTCCGGCGAGTGCCACACCGAGGCCGGTGAGCGCGGTGCGACCGAGGAACCCGCGGCGGTTGAGTGGTGCAGTGGACACTGTCTGAAACCTCCATGGTGACGAACCGGGACCCTCGGACGGTAGGGACCGGACTGCCCTGGTTCGTGGACGCACCGTGGCGGGCGCGTGAACCGGGCGAGAACTTCCCCTGTGAGTACTTGTCAACCCCCCGCGGTTAATAAGTACTCACGGGCGTTGACATGTGACCAAATGGTCACCTATTCTCGATTCATGGACGACGATCACGTCTTCAAGGCGCTGGCCGATTCCACCCGCCGCCTGATACTCGACCGATTGTTCGCCCAGGATGGTCAGACGCTCACCGAACTCGAGTCGCAGGTCGAGATGACACGATTCGGGGTCATGAAGCATCTGCGTGTGCTCGAAGACGCGGGGCTCGTCGTCACGCGCCGCTCCGGCCGGGAAAAACTTCACTACCTCAATCCTGTGCCGATACAGCTGATCCACAACCGGTGGATCGACAAATACACCGAGCGTCACACCAGTGCGCTCGCTCAGCTGAAAGCCGAACTGGAGGAAGAGAAATGACTACCGCCGACGCATTCCAGATCTACGCGGTCTATATCAAGGCGACGCCGGAGGCCATCTGGGACGCCATCACCAAACCCGAGTGGTCGCAGCAGTACGGTTACGGCGGCCTCGTCGACTACGACCTCCGCGCGGGCGGCGCGTTCCGATCGCGCGCGGATGACGCGATGAAGGAATACCCGGGCGTGCCCGACGTGATCGTCGACGGCGAGGTGATCGAGTCCGATCCGCCGAAGAAGCTGGTGCAGACGTGGCGGATGCTGATGGACGCCGACAACGTGGAGGGTTTCACCACCCTGACCTACGAGATCGTGCCGTCGAGCCGGCCCGGTGTCGCGAAACTGACTGTCACACACGACCTCACCAACGCACCCGACCTGGCCGAGATGGTCGCGGGCAGGCGCGAGTCCGAGGGCGCGGGCGGCGGCTGGAACGAGGTGCTGAGCGGAATGAAGACCCTGCTCGAGACGGGGCAGCCGATGGTGAACTGGGACTGACCCGCGGGTCGGCGGGCGCGAGGGCCCGACATCTGTCGGACGGCCGCAGTAAGCTCCAACCATGACGGCTGCGCAGTCGCTCGACGGGGATTTCCTCGCACTCGCCGACCCTTACCGGCGCGAGTTGCTCGCCCATTGTTATCGCATGATGGGCTCACTTCACGACGCCGAAGACCAGATGCAGGAGACCTTCATCCGGGCCTGGCGGGGGTACGACGGCTACCAGCAACAGGCGTCGCTGCGGACGTGGCTGTACAAGATCGCCACCAATACGTGCCTGACGGCCCTGCAGAGCAAATCCAAGCGTCCGCTGCCGAGCGGGCTGGGGGCTCCCGACTCCGACCCGACCGCCGACCTCGTCGAGCGACACGAGGTCCCGTGGCTCGAACCGCTCCCCAACCGCCTCATCGAGGACGACGCGAACGATCCCGCCACCGTGGTGACCTCGCGCGAGTCGGTGCGGCTGGCGTTCATCGCCGCCCTTCAGCATCTTCCTGCACGTCAGCGCGCGGTCCTCGTCCTCCGCGACGTGTTGCAGTGGAAGGCGTCGGAGGTCGCGACGGCTCTCGGTACCACCACGACGGCGGTGAACAGCCTGCTGCAGCGTGCACGTGCGCAGCTCGAACTGGCCACGCCGACGGCCGACACTCTCGTGGAACCAGAGTCCCCCGAGGAGCGCGACCTCCTCGACCGCTACGTCGCCGCGTTCGAGGACTATGACATCGACGCGATCGTCGAACTGTTCACCAAGGACGCCGTCTGGGAGATGCCTCCGTTCGACGGCTGGTATCGCGGGGGCGCCTCGATCGGCACCCTGATCAGCGGAAACTGTCCGGCCAAGGCTGCGGGCGACATGCGTCTGGTGTCCACGGCGGCCAACGGACAGCCGGCCCTCGGCCTGTACATGCGCGGGGAGGACGGCGTCCACCGCCCGTTCCAGCTCCACGTCCTGGATGTGACGGCCGACGGGGTCTCCCATGTCGTCTGCTTCTTCGACGTCGATCTGTTCGAGAAGTTCGGACTACCGGAGACCCCGCCCGCCTGACCCCTACGCCGGCACGGCGGCCGGATCCATCCACATGACCTCCCAGACGTGACCGTCCAGGTCGCGGAACGCGCGTCCGTACATGAAGCCCTCGTCCTGGAGCTTGCCCCACGACGTTCCGCCGGTGGCGAGGGCCTTGTCGACGAGGCTGTCGACTTCCTCGCGGCTGTCGGCCGAGATACACATGAGGGCCTCGACGGACTTGGACGTGTCGCAGATGCCGCCCTCGATGAAGTCCGTGAACCGGGACTCGACGAGGAGCATCACGGACGTGTGCTCGTTGATCACCATGGCGGTGCAGGAGTCGTCGCTGAACGTGGCGTTGAACTCGAAGCCGAGTCCGCCGAAGAACGTCTTGGTCGCGTCGAGGTTCTTGATCGGCAGGTTCACGAAGAGCATCCGGGACATGTGATTCTCCTTCTCGGGTTCCGCCCAGTGCGGAAGTCATCGATACAGACCGCGGCGGTGCGCAAAACTCATCGGCGACCGCTCGCCCGATCCTCTCAGCTCTCGGCGACGTCGAGGAACGAGCCGATCATGATCCGTCCGGCCGCCTCCACGTCGTCCAGGTGTTCCCCCGACGGGGCGGTGTCCGGCGGCATGTGAGCCTGCATCACCGGTAGCTGCCCGCGGGTCAGTTCGACGTGGAACTGCAACCCGTACGCGCGGCGGCCGATCGCGAAGGCCTGATTCTCGTAGAGGTGACTGCTCGCCAGCCGGACCGCGCCGTCGGGGAGGTCGAAGGTGTCGCCGTGCCAGTGGACGACGGGCACCTCGGCGCCGGCCGAACCGAACACGGGGTCGCGCGTCCCGTCCACGGACACGGTGACCGTCCCGGCGCCGTTCTCCGGGGTCGGCCCCCGGCGGATCGCGCCGCCGAACGAGGCGGCGAGAAGCTGCGCGCCGAGGCAGATTCCCAGCATCGGAAGCCCGGCGTCCACAATTTCTTTGATGAAGTTTCGCTCTCGCGGAAGTTGCGGGTGGGTAACGTCATCGAGTGCGCCCATCGGACCGCCCATCACCACGACGCCGCCGACGTCGTGAACGGCTGGGAGTTCCGACGCTCGGTACATGGGGTACTCGGTGTACCGAATTCCCCGCTCCGCCAGCAAAGTACCGACGAGCGCCGGTCCCTCGAACGGCACGTGCTTTACAACCGCCCATGGCTTGTTCATGCCACAATTCTTACCGAGTAGGGACTTTCGACCCTATGCAGGCCCGGATTCGCGAATTCCGCACTGAGTGCACAAAATTCGGATGTTCACACGGAGTTCACGTTCGGTGTACTCCACCCGAATGACACCATCCAAACTGGACGCTTGTCTAGTGGCATGGCTCACGCGAAACCTGTAGAAATACGACGTCACGCTTTCGTGACCCGTCCCATATCAATTAGTTATCCGGTGGTGGTCCCTGACAAACGGAACGTCACCATCTCCCGTTACCTCAGACCACAGACGAGCCCTCCCGCGATCCGGGAAGTCGTCTACGGGATGGAAAGGGCCCTAGATGCCGCTCCCCATGTCCCCTCTCGACTCGATGTTCCTTCTCGGCGAGTCCCGTGAGCACCCGATGCATGTCGGCGGCGTAGAGATCTTCCAGCTCCCGGAAGGCGCCGACACCTACGACATGCGCGCGATGCTCGACCGCGCCCTCGCCGACGGCGAGGGGATCGTCACGCCCCGGCTCGCCAAGCGAGCCCACCGGTCCTTCTCGACGCTCGGTCAGTGGAGCTGGGAGACGGTGGACGACATCGACCTCGGTCACCACATCCGGCACGACGCGCTGCCCGCCCCCGGAGGCGAGGCCGAGCTGATGGCACTGTGCTCGCGGCTGCACGGCTCGCTGCTCGACCGCAGCCGCCCGCTGTGGGAGATGCACCTCATCGAGGGACTGAGCGACGGACGGTTCGCGGTCTACACCAAGATCCACCACGCGGTCGCCGACGGCGTCACCGCGATGAAGATGCTGCGCAACGCGCTCAGCGAGAACTCCGAGGACCGGGACGTGCCTGCCCCGTGGCAGCCGCGGGGACCGCGGCCGCAGCGGACGCCCTCGAAGGCGTTCAGCCTGTCGGGTCTGGCCGGTTCCACGTTCCGCGCCGCCCGCGACACCGTCGGTGAGGTCGCCGGGCTCGTGCCCGCGCTCGCCGGCACCGTGTCCCGCGCCTTCCGCGACCAGGGCGGCCCGCTCGCCCTGTCCGCACCCAAGACCCCGTTCAACGTGCCGATCACCGGTGCCCGCCAGTTCGCGGCGCAGTCGTGGCCGCTCGAACGCCTCCGGCTCGTCGCCAAGCTGTCCGACACCACCATCAACGACGTCGTGCTCGCGATGTCCTCCGGGGCGCTCCGCAGTTACCTCGAGGACCAGAACGCGCTGCCCGCCGAGCCGCTGATCGCGATGGTGCCGGTGTCGCTGAAGAGTCAGCGCGAGGCGTCGAACGGCAACAACATCGGGGTGCTCATGTGCAACCTCGGCACCCACCTCCCCGATCCGGCGGATCGCCTCGACACCATCCGGACGTCGATGCGCGAGGGCAAGGAGGCGTACGAGACGATGAGTGCGACGCAGATCCTCGCGATGAGCGCTCTCGGCGCGGCACCGATCGGCGCGAGCATGCTGTTCGGGCACAACTCGCGGGTGCGCCCGCCGTTCAACCTCATCATCTCCAACGTTCCGGGCCCCAGCTCGCCGCTGTACTGGAACGGGGCGCGACTCGACGCGATCTACCCGCTGTCGGTGCCCGTCGACGGCCAGGGCCTGAACATCACCTGCACCAGCAACGACGACATCATCTCGTTCGGGGTCACCGGCTGCCGCAGCGCGGTGCCCGACCTGAAGTCGATCCCCGCCCGGCTGGGGCACGAACTGCGCGCCCTCGAGCGCGCGGTCGGAATCTGACCCTAGGGACTCTTACGGTCGCTGTGCCCGAGGTGGCGGTCGGGTGCCACCCGGTCCCGGACCAATTGCTTGAGCACGGTGATGTCGGGGAAGCCGCCCTGCTCCTTGCGGTCCCAGATCAGTTCGTCGTCGACGGTGATGCGGAAGATCCCGCCGGTGCCGGGGACGAGCGCGACCTCGCCGAGTTCCTGCCCGAACGTGCCGAGTAGTTCCTGCGCCATCCACGCTGCGCGTAACAGCCACTGGCACTGGGTGCAGTAGGTGATCGCGACCCGGCCGTCCGTGCTGCTCGTCGTCATCGTGCCAGGTTAGCCGAAGGTGCTCCCCCGCTTGCTGTTCGAGTTGCACGGAGGACACCTGTTCGTCATGCGGACGTCAGCATCGTGAGGCAGACTGTCGATCGCCATGCTGTGCCACCTCGACGAAAGGAAGCCGCCATGTCCACCGCGCTCGAAGAATCGCGTCGCCACGCCATCGAGCTGACCAACGAGAAGATCCAGGCCGTCAAGGACTTCTTCACCAACATCTTCCGCCTGGACACCACGCACCGCACCGAGGCCTGAACAACGGGGGGAGGTCTTCGCCGAGAAGGCCTCCCCGTGTTCACCGGATCCTCTCGAAGAACTGCACGACCTCCGCGGTGCGGAAGTGGTCTTCCGAGACGTGCGGTCCGCTCACCTCGACGAACTCGACGGCGTCCGAGCCTCGACGGAGCATCTCGACCCACGGTCCCGTGACGCCGGCGATGTTCGCCACCTCGTCCTCCCGCGACGCGTACACCCGAATCGGCACTCCGACATAGTCTCCCGGCTCGTGCCGGACGGCGTCCCAGCGCTCGGTCTTCGATTCGAGGTCGTGCCCGTCTGCGGACACGCGGAAGGCGTCCCGCACGGTGTCGCGTCCGTGTTCGCCCCGTTCCCACACCGCGCGCAGCGACAGCGACAGCGACGGAGCGATGAACACGGCTCCGTCCCACACGACCTCCCGCAGGCGTACGGCGTTGGCGGCGGCGTTACCACCCATCGATTCGCCGATCAGGAAGCGGCGTGTCACTGGCCACCGATACGACACCCACTCGTCCAGTGCGACCACCGCGTCCTGCGCCGGCCGGTTTCCCCACTGGTCGCCGTGCAGGTACGGGCTGGCGACCAGGTAGCCGGCGTCCAGCAAGCCGTCCCGCAGGCCGGCGCGGTCGTCGATCGACCTCTCGTCCCCCGTCCGCCCGTGCAGGTAGTACGCGACCGCGGACGGCGTCACCCCGCGCGGCACCGCGACCACCGCACGATCGCCGGAGCGCGGGACGGTCACCGCGTGCTCCTCGTACGTCGTGAGGTGTGCCGTGCGCCGCGTCAGCGGTTCGGCGGACCCGGCACGAAGTATCACCCCGCCACGCTAACAAGCGGGGACGCGACGTGCCTGGCGGCGATCTCCGACCCGGCGCCGGTTTCGCCGAGACGAGCTGACGTCCGACGCCACGCTCCTATAATTTCAAGCCTGAGCCCTAGTTGCGAGGGGGACGGATGGCCGGCTTCCTGCTACGACGAGCGCTCAACTACGTGGTGCTGTTGCTGCTGGCGTCGTTCCTGACGTTCAGTCTCGCCTCGCTCACGTTCCGTCCGCTCGACAGCCTGGAGCAGCGCAATCCGCGGCCACCGCAATCGGTGATCGACGCGAAGGCCGCCGAACTGCATCTGGACGATCCGATCCCGGTGCGGTACGCGAACTGGCTGGGCGGCGTGGTCCACGGCGACTTCGGCACCACCATCACGGGTCAGCCGGTGTCGGACGAGCTGGGTCGCCGGATCCTGGTGAGCATGCGGTTGCTGATCCTCGGTTCCGTGATCGGAGCGGTGCTGGGTGTTCTGATCGGCGCCGCCGGTGCGATCCGGCAGTACAAGTTCAGTGACTATTTCAGCACCGTCGTGTCGCTGCTGATTCTCAGTGCGCCGGTGTTCCTCGTCGCGACCCTGCTGAAATACGGTGCTCTCCAGATCAACTCGGCCACCGGCAACCAGATCTTCCTGTACACCGGAGAATCCTCGGCCAGCACGATCACCGGGTTCTGGCCGCAGTTCGTCGACCGCGTGCAGCATCTCGTGCTGCCGACCATCGCGCTGGCGTTGGGCAGCATCGCCGGTTACAGCCGGTACCAGCGCAACGCGATGCTCGACGTTCTGGGGAGTGACTTCATCCGGACCGCCAGGGCGAAGGGACTGACCCGGCGGGCGGCACTGCTCAAGCACGGGCTCCGGACGGCACTGATCCCGATGGCGACGCTGTTCGCCTACGGATTCGGGGCGCTGGTCGTCGGCGCCACGTTCACCGAGACGATCTTCGGCTGGCACGGCATCGGCGAGTGGATCGTGATCGGCATCGACAATCAGGACACCAACATCGTCGTGGCGATCACGTCGTTCACCGGGCTGATCGTGCTGTTGTCGGGGCTGCTCTCGGACGTGGTGTACGCGGCGCTCGACCCGAGGGTGCGTGTCGGGTGACCGAGATCCAGATCGCGTCCACCGATGCGGCGGTGTCGGCCGTCGGTCGCCGGACCCTGCTGTGGCGGCGGTTTCTCCGGAACAAGCCCGCCATCGCCGGGGTGTGCGTCCTGGTGTTGCTGTTCGTGGGCAGTTTCGTCGGACCGCACCTGCTCCCCTACGACTATCAGCAACTCGACTACACCGCGCTGCTGCAGCCGCCCAGCGCCGAACATCCGTTCGGCACCAACCAGATCGGCCAGGACGTTCTCGCCCAGACGTTGCGCGGGCTGCAGAAGTCGCTGATCATCGGGATCTGCGTCGCGATCTTCTCCACCGCCATCGCGGCGCTCGTCGGTGCGCTGGCGGGGTATGTCGGCGGCTGGCCGGATCGGGTGATCATGTGGCTGGTCGACCTGCTGCTCGTCGTTCCCAGCTTCATCATCATCGCCGTGTTCACTCCGCGGCTGAAGTCCTCGAGCTCGATCGCCCTGCTGATCCTGCTGCTGGCGGTGTTCGGCTGGATGATCACCGCCCGGATGGTCCGGGGAATGACGCTGAGCCTGCGCGAGCGGGAGTTCGTCCAGGCGGCCCGGTACATGGGCGCCCCCACCCACAAGATCATCACCAGCCACATCGTCCCCAACATCGCGTCGATTCTGATCATCGACGCGACCCTGAACGTCGGTGCCGCGATCCTCGCCGAGACCGGGCTCAGTTTCCTCGGGTTCGGTGTCCAGAAGCCGGACATCTCTCTCGGGTCGCTGATCGCCGACGGCACCGAATCCGCGCTCACCTACCCGTGGCTGTTCCTGTTCGCGGGCGGACTGCTGGTGATCACCGTGCTGTCGGCGAACCTGGTGGGCGACGGTCTGCGCGACGCGGTCGACCCCAGCTCGACGCGGGCCCGGTCCCGCAAGCGGAAGAAGAAGGCGACGCGGTGAGCGGGCGGCCGCTGCTCGAGATCGAGGACCTGCGGGTCAGCTTTCCCAGCGAGGAGGGCCGCATCGAGGCGGTCCGCGGTGTCGGCTACAGCGTCTCCGACGGCGAGGTGCTCGCCATCGTGGGTGAGTCGGGTTCGGGCAAGTCGGTGGCGTCGCTCGCCGTGATGGGTCTGCTGCCCGAGCACGCGCGCGTCACCGGCTCCATCCGGTTGCAGGGCCGCGAGCTGCTGGGCATGGGCGACAAGGAGCTGTCGGCGCTGCGCGGGAAGACGGTCAGCATGGTGTTCCAGGACCCGCTGTCCGCGTTGACGCCGGTGTACCGGGTCGGTGACCAGATCGCCGAGGCGCTGCTCGTCCACGGCCGGGCGAGCAGCAAGAAGGATGCCGCGCAGCGTGCTGTCGAGCTCCTCGACCTGGTCGGGATACCCGATCCGGAGGTGCGCGCCAAGGCCTTTCCCCACGAGTTCTCCGGCGGCATGCGCCAGCGCGTCGTGATCGCCATCGCCATCGCCAACGACCCCGCGCTGATCATCTGCGACGAACCGACCACCGCCCTCGACGTGACCGTGCAGGCGCAGATCCTGAACCTGCTGCGCAAGGCCCGCGACCTCACCGGCGCCGGCGTCGTGATGATCACCCACGACATGGGCATCGCCGCGACGCTCGCCGACCGCGTGGTGGTGATGTACGCGGGCCGGGTGGTGGAGTCGGCGCCGGTGCGCAAACTGTTCGCCGAGCCCCGGATGCCCTACACCGCAGGGCTACTCGTGTCGGTACCCCGGATGGATGCGCCGATCCGGAGCCGCCTGGTCTCGATCGCCGGTGCCCCGCCCGCGCTCCATTCGCTGCCACCGGGCTGCACGTTCGCGCCGCGCTGCCCGCTCGCGGTCGACGCCTGCCTGCTCGCCGAGCCGGAACTCGTCTCGACCGGACCCGGTCATCGGGCTGCGTGCATCCGCGTCGACGAGGCGGGCACCCGGGACCTGTTCACGGCGTATCGGCGGGACCAGCCGGTCCCCGCCCCCACCGCGGAGACGGCACCCGAACAGCGGGTGGTGCTGCAGGTGACCGATCTCGTGAAGACGTATCCGATCACCAGCGGTCTGGTGTTCCGCCGCAAGCGGGGCGAGATCCGGGCGGTCGACGGCATCAGCTTCGACATCCGCGCCGGCCGCACGCTGGCGCTGGTGGGTGAATCCGGCTCGGGCAAATCGACCACGTTGACGCAGATTCTCGACCTGGCCGCGCCGGAAGCCGGTTCGATCGCGGTGCTGGGTGCCGACGTCGCGGCGCTGAGCCCACCCGAAAAGCGTGCGATCCGGCGCAAGATGGCGGTCGTCTTCCAGGATCCGACGGCGTCACTGGACCCCCGGCTGCCGGTGTTCGACGTTCTCGCCGAGCCACTCCGGCTGGACGGTCGCAGGCGTGAGGAGGTCGGCCGCCGGGTACCGGAGTTGCTCGAGCTCGTCGGGTTGCGCCGCGAGCACGCCGATCGCTATCCGGCCGATTTCTCGGGCGGCCAGAAGCAGCGGATCAGCATCGCCCGGGCGCTCGCCCTCGACCCGGAACTGCTGATCCTCGACGAGCCGGTTTCGTCGCTCGACGTCTCGATCCAGGCCGGGGTGCTCAACCTCCTGCGCGATCTTCAGGAGCAGCGGGGCATGTCGTACCTGTTCGTCTCCCACGACCTGTCGGTGGTTCGCAACATCGCGCACGACGTCGCGGTGATGTACCAGGGCAGGATTGTCGAGTCGGGGGCCGCGCAGACGATTTTCGAGGATCCGCAGCACGAGTACACCCGGGCACTCCTCGAGGCAATTCCCGTTCCGGATCCGACGTTTTTGGCACACTAGCCTCAGCGAACTTCGAGGAAGGGCACATCCATGAGGATTCGTTCGGCGCGCACCCGCCTCGCGGTATCGGTCGTGGCCCTCGGCCTGTTTCTCGGTGGCTGCGGGGGTTCGGACACCGGTGATGTCGAGGCCGGATCCGGGTCGATCGGCACCACCAACGACATCAACCCGCACGACCCCAGCGAGCTGCGCGACGGCGGAAACCTGAGGTTGGCGTTGTCGGGTTTCCCCCCGAACTTCAACACCCTGTCCAACGACGGCAACGACACCGAGATCGGCGCCATGCTGAAGCCGATGATGCCCCGCGCGTTCAGCACCGACGCCTCGGGAGCGCTGTCGGTGAACCACGACTACTTCACCGACGTCGCGCTCACCGGCACCGATCCCCAGCAGGTCACGTACACGATCGACCCGAGGGCGGTGTGGTCCGACGGCACCCCGATCACGTGGGCGGACATCCAGTCCCAGGCCGCGGCGCTCAGCGGTGAGAACAAGGACTTCCTGATCGCGAACACGTCCGGGTTCGAGCGGGTGGACAGGGTCGAGCGCGGCGTCGACGACCGTCAGGCGGTGATCACGTTCGCCGAGCCCTACGCCGAATGGAAGGGCCAGTTCGCGGGCAATTCGATGCTCTACCCGAAGTCGGTGACCGCGACCCCCGAGGCGTTCAACGAGAGTCTGCGCGACGGGGTCACGCTGACGTCGGGACCGTTCCGGATCGCGTCGATCGACAGGGCGCAGAACCGAATCACACTGGGCCGCAACCCCGCGTGGTGGGGCAACACTCCGAAACTCGACACCATCACCTACAGCGTTCTCGACGACGCCGCGCGCATTCCCGCTCTGCAGAACAACGAGATCGACGCGTCCGGACTGGGCACCATCGACGAGGTGAAGACAGCACAGGGGTCGGCCGGCATCGCGATCCGCCGGGCGCCGGGAAACCAGTTCTCGCACATCACGTTCAACGGCGCGGAGGGATCGATCCTCGCCGATCCGGAATTGCGGGTGGCGCTGTCCAAGGGCATCGACCGGCAGGGCATCGCGACCGCGATCCAGAACGGTCTGGTCGACGATCCCCAGCCGCTGAACAACCACATCTACCTCAACGGTCAGGAGGGCTACCAGGACAACAGCGCAGCCGTCTCCTACGACCCCGAGGAGGCCGCGAGGCGGCTCGACGAACTCGGCTGGACACTCGACGGCGAGTTCCGGGAGAAGGACGGGCGCAGGCTCGAGATCCGCGACGTGATGTACCAGTCGACCACCTGGGTCCAGATCGCGCAGATCCTTCAGCAGAACCTCGCGCAGATCGGCGTCAAACTGAACATCGACACCCGCGGCGGCACCGGATTCTTCACCGATGTCATCCAGCCCGGCGACTTCGACATCGCCCAATTCTCCTGGGTGGGTGACCCGTTCCCGCTCAGCGGCCTGCCCCAGATCTACGCGTACAACCCCGACGACCTGCAGGGCAATTACGGCCGGATCGGTTCGCCCGAACTGAATGCGCTGATCGAGCGGACGATCTCGGAACTCGACCCGCAGAAGGCGATCGAACTGGCCAACGAGGTGGACACCGCGGTGTTCGAGGAGGGGTTCTCGCTGCCGCTGGTGCAGGCGCCGGGCAATGTCGCGGTGCGCGACAACCTGGCGAACTTCGGTGCCGCCGGCCTCGCGTCCTACGACTACACCACGATCGGCTTCCTGAATTAGCGGGTTCGTGGCCGTCCGCTATCCCGTTGCCGTCGGCGCGTGTGCGCTGGTGGTGTGCGGCGCGTTCGTCGTGGTCGCCGACTCCGATCAGCTCAGCGCACTGGTCGTGGTCGCGGCGACGGTGCTCGGTGTCACCGGCTACACGTGGTTCGCTGCCACCCGTTCGGGGTCGGAGCCGGGTCGGCCTGCCACGGTGCACCGGGTCCGCCAGCAGCATCGGCTGACCAGCAGGTCCTGGATCGAGGTTCGTGAGGAACCGGGTTCACTGTGGATTCCGGTGTTCTTCGATCCCGTCCTGGTCACCCTGCCGACCCCGACAGCGGCGACGGTGCACGGCGTGGGGCGTCGCCGTGTCGTCGTCTGGGAAGGCCGTCGACTGCTTCCCTCCGGTCGAGCGCGTCTCTCGGAGCCGGCCGGGCGGTTGATCGACAACCCATCTCGTCCGGGTCCGGACGGTCCGGTGCGCGCGCGGGTGGCCGCTCGGCCGGTCCGTCGGCTCGTCCTCGACGCCCAGTTCGCGGTGGCGGCACCGTTCGTCGGGGCATTGTGGGTCTACGTCGCGGGCGGCGGGGTCCCTGCGTTCGCCGGCGCGACGTGTGTGGCGGCGGCCGTCGCGGTGTGGTTGGCGGCCGTCCGCGGCTCCGACCCCAGCTGAGGGGTCAGGACATGGTGACGCCCGCGCTGACGAAGCACGGCAGCAGTCCGGCGATCTCGCTCAGCACGGGACCGAATCCCACGGCGGCGGGTACCGGGTCGTTGACGAACGCGACGCCCCGGAAGCCGGTGGTGAGGTTCGTGAACTGCACGACGGCGCCGTTCCACTGCGCGAGCGGCGCGGCGGTGGTGTACCGGATCCGGTCGGGCGCGACCCGCTCCGCGTTGAACGTCAGCCACGCGCCGGGGGCGCACGTCGACATCGAGCCGGGGATGAAGGGCGCCGCGGAGACGGCCGAGGGCACTGCGAACGACAGTGCGCCTGCCACGGCGATCACTGCACCCAACCGGCCCACCACGTGTCGAGTAGACATCGGAATTCCTTTCGGGGCGCGCTAATCCGTCTCCCCGAGTACGGCGGAACCGCGTCACTGAGTGTGAATACCAGGTCAGAGAATTATATCTCCGCAGGTAGGTCTCACCGCTAGAGTGAACGACCCACTCGTGGGCCGAATGCCGTCGTGTAGCGCACGGCGGTGGGGAGCAACGAAACATGCTGCTGCCAAGAAATACTGACTTCGACTCGTGCCGGTTCGACGCAGGCGAGGTCGGCGGACAACCGGTCACTCCGCCACGAGTCGAGCCCCGACGGTGTGCAGCACCTGCACCTCGGGGTTCCACGGGACCAGCGCATCGACGGATTTCTCGAGCTCGTCGACCGGCGGGAGCGTCTCGGGACCGAGCACCGCGACGGTCGCGGTGCCGCCCTGCCAGGTGACGTCGGTGACTTCGGCGCCGGGAGTGCCGGCGAGCCAGTTCTCCGCTGCGGTGGAGATCTGCTGCGCCCACAGCGAGGACAGCGAGTTGACCACCATGGGGATCGCGACCGCGACCAGGACCAGCGCCAGGACGGTATACGCGCGCCGCCGGTGCGCGCCGGTGGCGCTCCCGACTTCCCGGGCGTATCCCGCGGCGACGAGCACGGCCGTCGCGGTGATGACCATCGCCACGACATTGGACGCGAACAGCACGAACGCTCCCACAGCCAGGGAGGGAGCCCCCGATCCCAGGCACACCCCCACCACCGCGAGGGGAGGGACCAGGGAGATGGCGATGGCGACGCCGGGAAGTACGTCACCGACGTCTTTCCTCGCGACGGCGACGGCGCCGACCAGTCCGGTGGCCAGCGCGGCGGCCAGGTCCATCAGGGTCGGTGACGTACGGCCGGTGACTTGCGAATTGGTCAGCACACTCGACGGATTCGGTAATACCTGCGCGAATGCCATGCCCAGCACGACGACGAGGGCGATGCCGGCGAGGACGTAGAACAGGCTGTGCCCGATCAGGCGGCCGTTGCCGGTGGTGATGCCCAACCCCACCCCGAGAATGGGCGTCGACAACGGTGCGACGATCATCGCACCGATGACGGTGGCGGTGGAATCACCCACGACACCGGCCACCGCGATCACGGCCGAGAGCGTCAACATCACCCAGAACGCGGAACGTTTGGCGTCCCGGTCGCCGACCGAGAGATCGAGGCGTTCGCCGAGCTCGGCCAGTGTGCGACGGTGCCTGTCGGGAATGACTCCCAGGCGCCCGGTCACCACGTTTCCGGCCGCGAGGTCCGCGCCGATCCCGCGACGCCGGAGAGGAGCGAGACGATCGCGATACCGACGGTGAAGTAGATCGCCGCGCTGCCGATCCGCGACGCGATGGTGGCCTCGACAGTGAACGGCCACAGCGTTGCGACGAGGGTCGCGAGTACGCAGATCCAGCCGAAGAAGGTCGCCGCGCGCGGCGTCGAGACCATGAGCACGTGCAGGAGCGCGGTGGCGGTCAAGGCGGCGACGGCGGCGCCGACGGCGAGGGTGCTCGCCTGGGAGATTCCCACGGTGGTCGCCGGGGTGATCACCGGGATGTCGAGCAGCCCGCGGACGATAAACAACCCGACGACCGCGGCCAGGGCTGCAACGAGCGCAGTGGCGGCACCTCCGGCCCACAGCCGTTTCGCGTCGACGGTGGGGGCGGCCGGTCTACCGGGCCGGATCTGGTTCATCGAAGGCTCCTTCCGAATGCCGGGCGGAGAGGGTTTCCAGCCACGGTAGGCCGTTCGGATTCTCGAGTTGTCATCCTCCGCGGGTGAAAGGAACGGGCAGAGCAGGTCTGGTCGCGGGGTTATCCGGAGGCGTCACCCACGTCCAATTCGAGACGGTCCTCCTCGAGCCGCACCACCCGGACGGTGCGCGAGTCGCCCGCCGCCGTGGTCACCTCCAGCCGTCCGTCGTCGGCGGGCACCCACGTCCCCTCTCGTGCCTCGTTGGCGTCTCCCCGGCCGATCGCCCAATCGACGAACGAGCCGTCCGGCCGGAATTCGATACCGCCGCGCCCCCTCGCGCGCGGGAAGTCGAATTCGGCGGGCCGGTAGACGCGGAGGCCGTCGTGGTCCTCCTCGAACGAATGCCCCCAGCGGCCGGTGGCGGCGCCCCGGGCGAGGACGGCAGACGATGCCGGACTCGCGGCCCGCCCGGTCCACAACTGCTTCCGGACACCGTCGAGGCACGCTCCCATCCGCGCGCCCTGCCCCTTGGTGAACATGACCATCCCGGCGTCGTCCGTGTAGTCCATGTAATCCATGAACAGGTCGCCGTGGGGGCCGTTCCCGCAACTGATGTGCGGGAATCGCGGCATCCCGACGTTCTGCCCGCCCTGATTGGGGGTGTCGCCGACCTCGTCGGAGCCTCGGCACCCGGTGCCGTCGTCGCCCCAGATGTGGAACAGATTGAAGTAGTGCCCGATCTCGTGGGTCGCGGTGCGCCCGAGGTTGAACGGGGCCCGTGCGGTGCCCGTCGTCCCGAACGCGGTGTAGGTGATCACGACGCCGTCGGTGGCGACCGGACCGCCGGGGAACTGCGCGTATCCGAGCAGACCACCGCCGAGCGCACAGACCCAGATGTTCAGGTATCTCTGCGTCGGCCACGGATCGGCGCCACCGGTCTCCGCGGATTTGACGCCGTCATTCTGGTCGAACGCGTCGACTTCGGTTGCAGTTCGGGTGATTCCGTTCGTCGCCCGCCCGTCCGGATCCGTGTCGGCGAGATAGAATTCGATTCCCGCGTCGCCGACCAGATACTCGAACACGGACGGAACGGTGTCCACGTCGTCGTTGGTGGCCCGGAAATCCTTGTTGAGCACCGCGATCTGGCTCTCGATTTGCGCGTCGGAGATGTTCTGCGCCGCAGCCTTCCACACGACGTGAACGACGACCGGAATCCGTGCGACGCCGCGGGCGGCGATCGACTGCAGCGATTCCAGGTCGATGGTCTGGTTCTCGATCTCCGATCGGGCGATGCGATACGACTCCGACTCGGTCAACAACCGGCGGTGGACGTCCATCGCCCCACAGGTGCGCTGCGTGGGCAGATCGACCTCTGATTCGTTGGTGCTCATGGTGTCGGGCTCCCTTTCGGTTTCAGAGGATCAGGTCCTGGGGACGGATCAGTTCGCGGGGCAGGGCGCTCGCCTCGATCCGCTCGAGCGGATCGGCCGCGATGTAGGGATCGAGAACCAGATCGGTCAACTGGGCGATCCGCCGCACGGGCACCTGGAACGTGCGGTACGCGCCGTAGGAGAACGCCTCCTCCCCCTCGGCGAATTCGCCGAGCAGGGCGGCCTGGCTGAGCAGGTATCCGGTGACCGAGAGACCACCGTCCTGCTTGACCATGGCCACCGTCTTCCAGAACTGACGCGGCAGCGCCACCCCGCGGTATTCGGGGTCGTCGGGCGCGAGAACGGGTCCGGTGACGACACTGACGGCGAGATCGGCGTTGTCCGCGTTCTTCAACACGTAATCTTCGAGGCCCAGCCACAGCGTCTGGCTGGCGTTGAAATTGTGATGTTGCGGAGTGCAATTCGTGAGGTGAAACGTGTCGTCGTTCGCGGCCTTGGCGAGCGGTCCCCACGCCGGGTCGAGTCGGCGCACGAGGTGTCCGCGGTCGAGCGGATTGTCCCGATACACGTCCTCCCCCGTCTGCTGATCGGCCGGAAGTCGCGGGTCGAGAATCCATCTGTCGCTGTCGCGCCGCGGGCTCTGCGACTGCGTTCCGTCGATGTTCACGGCAGTGAACAGCGCCAGCGCCCGCTCTCGGTGCATCACGACGCTGAAGTGGTGGTACGTCAACTCCGGGGACGCGACCGACTGTGTCCCGGGCCGCGGAAGGGGTAGCGGCACCCGCAGGAAGGTCGCGTCGTACCCCCCGCGCGTGCTGTAGTCCGGGTCGATCGAGATCGCCTCGGGCTCAGCGGGTCGCCGGGCGGAGGCCGGTGAGTCGACGGAGCCGAGACGCACCGTGATCTCGAGGGGAACCCGGACGGTCACTTCCCGTTCGCGTTCGACGGCCAGGGATTTCGTCGGTGCCGCCCGCTCGGCGCGGACCACGTCGTCGACGAGGTCACGCGACTGCGGGGCCAGGTTCTGCGCGCGCACGTACTCGAGGATGCGGCTGATGCGCACCCCCTCGTTGAGGACACCACCGAACTCGGTGTGCTGCGGCGCCCGCACACTCGCGTGATGCAACGCGACCACCTCCCACTGATCGTTAAAGACCGGCGAACCCGAGGATCCGGGTTCCGTGTCGGCCGAGTAGTGCAGAAACCGCTCGGGTATGTCGACGATACGGTTCTCCCGCAGGGCAATCTGCTTCTTCTCGCCGCGGGGGTGTTGCACGATGGTCACGAACTCGCCGATGACGGCCTTGCCCTCCGCCTGGATCAGCGGGTTGAAACCGAACTGGGCGAGCGTTCCGGGTTCGGCTCCGACCGCGACGAGCGCGAAGTCGCGTTCCCGGTCGGCGAGATAGAACCGACCCGGGTCCAGCGGGAACATCTGCACGGGGCGCGGTTTCCCGTCGATGCCGTCCTGGTAGTCGAATTCGATCACGCTGCTGCGGGCCGTGTCCGCGTTCGGCAGCACGTGATGGTTGGTCAGCAGCAGCGTGGGTGAGACGAGGAAGCCCGTGCCGTAGCCCTGCAGGGTTCCCCGCGCGTCGCGGATGTTGACGCGTCCGATCGACCGGGCGGCGGCGGCGCCGGCATCGAGGTATCGGACGCCGACGAAATCGGCTGTGTTGATTATTTTCTCGAGTAACCGATCCGGGAGGGCGTCGGCCTCCCAGTCCCCCGCCGCATAGTAGCGACCGAGCCGGTCCACGCGCTTCGCGATCCGTTCGGGAGTATCCGCGGCGGCGACGCCTCCGGGGCCGTTGAGTGCGTCCACGTGCTCGCCCCGCTGCGGTGCCCGTTCGCGGGCACGCAGTTCCGCCGCATCGCGTTGTCGCTGCCATTCCGCCTCGAACGTTCCCCCGGGAATCGCGCGCTGCGACTGTCCGTCTCCGATGTTGTCGACGATGGTCATGACTCGGTCCTCACGTAGGTCGGGCGGCTCGTCCTGTGATTGCGAGCCTGCTCGTCGCGGGCACGTCGGTCATGCGTAGTGGGCTACTCGTTTCTCGGTCCGACCACGGTGTCGGCGCGTTCGTACTGTTCGATGCCGTTCCGGACGACCCGTCGGATGCGGTCGCCGTCGGCCACGAGGTCGTCAAGGAGGGGTACCGCCAGTTCCGGCCGGATGGGGGTTTCCGCGAGGAGTTGCCCGAGTTCGAGTGCGTCCGACCCGAGCGCGCCGACGATGACCTTCCGCCGCGCGGAATCCAGCGCCGCCTCGACGTCGAGTTGCTTCGCGGTGTCGCCCCGCGCCGCCGAGATCGGTGTCGCCGTCTCGACCAGCAGCGCCCGGACCTCCTGCGCCGTCAGGTCGCGGTCGGTCGCCCACACCAGCATCGCGGTAACCGCCACGTACAGCGCGGCGAACGTCGTGCCGTCCATCTCCGGTCGATCGACGAGCTGCTCGCACGCTGTCCCGGTGATCGTCCGCGGCGCGTAGATGTCGGGTTTTCCCGCGTCGGGGAAGTACGGGGTTTCGTGGGTGAGTGTGCCGTCGTCCTCGACGGCTCCGACGGCGAACGCGTCCGCACTCCAGGCCGGATATGCCGGTTCGTCCGAGTGGTCGCCCGAGGCGATCACCAGCCTGCCGTCGCTCACCAGGTGCGCAATCACCGCATTCTGTGCATCCGAGGGCACCGCGTTGCCGTAGTCCAACACCAGGATGTCCGCGTCGGCCAGGGCCGCGTCCTCCATCCACCGGCAGACGTCGCGCTCGGACGGGACACCGTCGCCGAAGGCCAGCTCCCCGGGAAGGAGTTCGGCCAGTGCCGATTCGCCCTCCCCCGTCTCTCCGGCTACTACCCGCCCCGGAACCCCGTGCTTGATGGCGCACTGCGTGACAGAGACGGCGATCTCCTCGCGTCGGCCCACCGTGAACGGACCCGCGACCGCCAACCGCAACGCGCGCCGCACCGGCGACGCTGCCGCCGCCTCCGCTTCGGGCACAGCGGTTTCGGCGCCGAAGAAGTCGGACCCGTTCGATACCTGGGGCTCCGCTTTCGGGGCGCCGACGCCGAGTTGCCGGACGAGGACCGGCAGGTCCCGCGGGTCGAACGTGCCGTTCCGGGCGGCGAGATCGGCCAACTGCTCCCACAGTTCCAGGTGCCGCACGTCGGTGTAGAGCCGGGACAGGTCCTTCTCCGGATAACGGGTCAGGGTCGGCAGATTGCGCCGGATCCATTGCCACACTTCGGGCCACGACAGGGCGTCGAGGCGGATCGTGCGCACCTCCGAGGGGCGGAGCGATCGCGTCAGTTCCACGAGGTCCGCGGTGGCCGCCACCGCGAGCCGCGCCTTGCTGCGCCGCTGCGTCAGCAGGACCAGCGCGTCGAGGAGGCCCGGGGCGCCGGGTGCGTCGCCGAGCAGCAGGTCACCGTCGTCGATGACGATCGCGACCGGGACTTCGGTGAGGTCGCCGAGTAGTCGCTCCCACCAGTCGCCGGCGCTGAATCTGCCCGGCCGGGCGGTGCGCACCCCGACGTCGCGCATCAGCTCGTCGACGAGGCGGGCCAGTTCGCGGACCGGGTCAGGTTCCGCGAGCAGCCGGTTCGCGCTGATGTACAGATGTGCGATCTGCGGGTCGAGCTCGTCGAGCACCCGGTCCAGAAGCGAGGTCTTTCCCGTCGACGGCATTCCGACGACGTGCAGCAACCGCGCCGGCGTCTGCCCGGACAGCACGTCCACCCCCTCGCGCAGCTCCGCGAGGCGGGAGATGAAGCGAAGTTCGCCCTGATGGATACCGAGCCGCAACCCGACCCGCCGGGACGGTGGCTCCGGCCGCGCCCGCGCCTCCGGGTCGATGATCGCGCCGGGCTCGCTACCCCCGACGAACAGGCACGGCACCGCCCAGTCGAGCAGCGGGTCACCGCTGTTCTCGTCGCCGTTGATCGCGAGCCGCGCCAGCCGCAACGCCTCGGCGACAGGCTGGCCGGCGGTCAGTGCCTGGTAGAAGAAGCGCGTCAGCAGTCGCTCCGTCCGGAAGGGCAGCACCGCCTGCATCCCGATCACCATCGGGCATGCATCACGCACGCAGATGTCGGCGGACGACAGCGGACCGGGCCATGGGTCGTCGTCGGCGGCACCGGCCGGCGCGCGTGCCGTCTCACAGCCCGCGAACACGGCCAGCCGGAGGTCCGGGAGTTGCTGCAGCAGCAATGCGAATTCCTGACTGGGCAGCAGCCTCCCGCGGCCGTTGCCCTGCTCCAGCTTGAGCCCGTCCGGATTGGCGTGGCCGAGGTAGTGGAAGAGGTGAAACCCGCGTCTCTGCATGCCCATTCGACTGCGGAGCCGTTCGACCGACGGACGGTCCTCGACCACCACACGGAGCAGACCCCGGTCCACCAGGGGCCGCAATTCCGACAGAAGGCTACGTTTCTCGGCATACAGGTCGAACGGGGCCTCGGAATCCTCGGGGCCCTCCCGCAAGGGGCTCGACATCACCAGCAGGAGGTTGAGCGGCGGCTCGATCGGCGTCTGACGCAACGGATAGGTGCGCGACCGTCCCGACCGCACCACGTGGACGTCGCGCGCCATGGCGAGGAACTGGTCGGGTCGTTGCGGATCCAGCAGCAACTCCCACGGCCAGGCGCACACTTCCTGCGGCGCGGCGAGGAGGCGCAGGAGAAGCTGGGTTCCCGTGGTCCGGGCCAACCCCCGGCTCTGCTGCAGCAGCGTGACGATGTCCGGAACCCCGAACACCAGATCCGTCAACACCTTCCCGACGTCGAGCGCATGGGTTGCGGCGTCGGTGCGCGCGTGCCGGACGGTGTCGGTCAACCAGTCGGACGGTGTGTCGATCGTCTTCCCGGTGACGTCGTTCGGCAGTTTCCATTCCGGGATCGGTCGCCGCACCGCGAAGACCGAACCCATCCGCGACTGCGCCGAGAGCCAGACGTGGTCGCCGGCCCGGAGAACGCTGATCTCCAGTGCCTCGAAACCGGGTGTCGGTCCCATGCGTCGGCGCTCCTAGACGTCCACGGACCGGGCGATCTCGTCGAGGTCGACCACACTCGCGACGTCGGTGACCGGGTGCACCCCGGGTGCGCGGACGGTGATCCGGTAGTCCTGGGCGGTCAGCCCGTCGAGGCTGGTCTGCTGCCAGCCGTCTGCGGTCGACACCAGCGGGTGTTCCCGGCTCGGACCGCCGGCCATCGGCTCGACCGTCGCGAGAAGCCGAGCGCCCCCGGCGCCGGTGCGCGCCCGGATCACCAGCGGCTCGGCGGTCGTGAC
The DNA here is from genome assembly GCF_058628105.1 of Rhodococcus sp. G6(2025). Classification (NCBI taxonomy): domain Bacteria; kingdom Bacillati; phylum Actinomycetota; class Actinomycetes; order Mycobacteriales; family Nocardiaceae; genus Rhodococcus; species Rhodococcus sp. G6(2025). The sequence goes on along the minus strand of NZ_CP179750.1, from coordinate 1,860,954 downwards.
GTCGTCGACTTCCAGCGCGACCGATTCGTTCACCGCCGGAAACACGTTCGGAGGCGCGAGTGTCGCGGTGTTCAGGATTCCGCCCACGTGGTCGAGCACCGGGTCGTCGTTCTGGAGGGAGCCGTGCCGCTGGCTGAAGAAGGCCGCGTTCTTCCATCCCGTCATGAGTTCGTGCGGGGTGGACGACAACTTCGGCACGGTGCCGTCGCCGCCGCTCTCGTCGGGTCCGCGCACGGTCATCGTCTCGACCTTCGTCCCGGCGAGCCGGGCGGCCCACTTGGTGGGCTGGAAGTCGCCGATCACCGGCCGGATGTCGTAGCCGTCGTGTCCCGAATCCAGCCGCGCGTCGACGGCGTCGCGCAGACCTCGGTGCAGGCGCACCGCCGCACCCATCCGGCCGGCGTCGAGACCCGTCTCCGACCAGTCGAGCTTCTCGTCGTCGAGCGCGAGCCACGACCCGTCGTCGCCCGCCATGCACCGATACGACGGCAGCAACTGGTAGGCGGACGTGAACGACCGGATCAGCGCACTGAGGTCGACGGTGAACGGGCCCCAGCCCTTGCGGAACCCGTTGACGAGGAAGTCGAGTGCATTGACCGAACCCGAGTACGGGGTGCCGAAGGTGACGAGGGTGCGGGTATCACGCCACCCGTCCAGGAATTCGAGGAACAATCGAGCGACGATTCCGCCCATGGAGTGGCACACCAGCACGAGCTTCGCGTCCGCGTTCCCCGACTTCTCGCGCCACCGCGTCAGCCAGTCATGGGTCCGTCGGGCCAGGGCGCGGGCCGCCACCCGGTTGTCGCGCCGCCAGTCGTAGGGGAACTCGAAATAGTTGTCACCGGGAACCACCCCGAATCGGCGGACGACGTCGTCGCGGAATTTCGTGTACCCGTCGATCTTCCAGTCCAGCCCGGGAACGAAGTGGAAGTCCGGGACCAGGCGGGTGGCCACGACGCCGTCGCCGAGGTCGTCGACGTCCGGATCGTCGCCGTCGAGCTTCAGGCGTTTGATGTTCCCGCCCAGCGACAGCACGCCCGCCAGCGCCACGCCCGGTGTCGGTGCCCATACGTCCTTGCCGTCACGGGCGAGGACCGACCCGCCGATGCCGGGCAACAACACGACTACGTCTTTCATGGCGGCCTCCGGGATCGAACGCCCAGGAGAGGGCGGCTTCGAATCCCAGTCTTCTCTCACCCGCCGCAATACACACGAGTAGCGGACCACTCGGTTTGCAATTTTTTCGTCGGGCCGCGGGGCTCAGCTCTGCGCGAAGTTCAGGTAGGCCTTCGACGGCGTCGGGCCGCGCTGGCCCTGGTACTTGGAGCCGACGGCGGAGCTGCCGTACGGGTGTTCCGCTGCGCTCGACAGCCGCAGCAGGCACAGCTGGCCGATCTTCATGCCCGGCCACAGGGTGATGGGCAGGTTCGCGACGTTGGAGAGCTCCAGGGTGATGTGCCCGTTGAAGCCGGGGTCGATGAACCCGGCCGTGGAGTGCGTCAACAGTCCGAGGCGGCCGAGCGAGGACTTGCCCTCGAGGCGTCCCGCCAGGTCGTCGGGCAGCGAACACACCTCCAGAGTGGAGCCGAGAACGAACTCACCCGGGTGCAGGACGAACGGCTCCCCCTCGGCCGGTTCGACCAGCGTCGTCAGCTCGTCCTGCCGCTGAGCTGGGTCGATGTGCGTGTACCGGGTGTTGTTGAACACCCGGAACAGGCTGTCGAGGCGCACATCCACGCTCGAGGGCTGGACCATCGAATCGTCGAACGGGTCGATGCCCAGACGTCCAGCGGAAATTTCGGCACGGAGATCGCGATCGGAGAGGAGCACAGGTAGAGGTTAACGGGTGTGGATGGCCATCGAGAGCAGCAGTTCGGTGCAGGTGTCCACGAGCTCGTCCTCGGGGAGGGTCACGGTGCCGTTCAACCATGCCGTCAGGGTCTGCGCCAGGCCGCCGACCATGAAGTGCGCGGCCAGGTCGAGTCGCGGGCTCTCGGCCACCTCGTAATACCCGACCGTCTGCTTCGTGACCAGGCCCGCGAACAGCCGCGAACTGTCGAGGCGGCGCTGCGCCAGCACCGCGCTCGACTGCGCCACCGAGAACATGAGACGGCCCTGACGCGGATCTTCGGCGACCTCCCGCACGATGTTGTGGACGCCGGCGCGCACGATGTCGCGTTCACCCGGCCCGGCGTTCGACACGGCGTCCAGGGTGCTGGTGGCGATCCGCTCCACGACGTGGTCGTAGACGGCGACGGTGAGCGCGTCGCGGTCGGTGAAGCTCTCGTAGAAGTAGCGGGTGGCGAGTCCGGCCTGCTTGCAGACTCCGCGCACGGTCAGGGCGTGGTCGCCCTCCGCGCTGCCCAGCAGGTCGAGTCCGGCCTCGATGAGCTGGCCACGCCGTTCCGATGTGCGCTGGTCGCGCTCCTGGCCGCCATAGACGCGCCCACCGTCGCTCGTCGAGTGTCCGACGTTTGCGTTCACCGGTGCGGTAGCCATGCGGACCATCTTTCCACCGGACTCTGGACGGCGGACATATATGTGAGTACGGTCGTGTTCAGATAGCGAATCCGTGGTGGGGAGAGGGAACACAAATGTCGACGTCACTCGAAGTACCGGACCGTCTCGATCAGGTCATGGACGGCGCCGGACTACTGGCAGGCGCCGCGAACATCATCATGCAGCTCGCCCATCCCGGGGTCGGATACGGCGTATACGAGAGCAAGGTCGAGAGCGGCCAGCTATTCAGGCATCCGATCAAACGGACCCGCACCACGCTGACCTACCTCATGGTGGCGGCCCGCGGCACCGACGAGGAGAAGGCGGCCTTCCGCAAGGGCGTCAACCGCGCCCACGCCAAGGTGCGCTCCACCCCCGACAGCCCCGTGCAATACAACGCATTCGATCCCGAACTGCAGCTGTGGGTGGCCGCCTGCATCTACCGCGGATTCGAGGACGTCAACCGCGCCCTGCACGGCGACCTCTCCCCCGCCGCCGCCGAGTTCTTCTACAAGGAAGGCGCCACGTTCGGCACCACCCTCCAGGTACCCCCGGAGATGTGGCCCGAAGACCGCATCGCGTTCGACGAGTACTGGAACAAAGCCCTCGACAAAGTGTCGATCGACGACACCATCCGCGAACACGTCCTCTCCATCGCACGCCTCGAATTCCTGCCCGCCATCGTCTCCCGCCTGTTCGGCCGGCTCAACATGTTCTTCACCAACGGCTTCCTGCCCCAGCAGTTCCGCGACGAAATGCACCTGACATGGACCGACAAGGATCAGCAGCGCTTCGACCGGACCCTGCGCACCATCGGCACCGTCAGCAGGCGCATCCCCGTCCCCATCCGGGAGTTCCCCTACAACCTGCTCATGTTCGATCTGCGACGCCGAATGAAGGCCGGCAAACCCCTCGTATGACACACCGCGTGTGCGCCCGGGTAGTCCGGATCACCATCTGATAATGTTTCCGCCGCAGGGTGTTGGGCCTGCCTACGGGCGCCCAATATCGTGCGCGCCGATGTAGTTCAATGGCAGAACATCAGCTTCCCAAGCTGAATACGCGGGTTCGATTCCCGTCATCGGCTCCACGGGGTGTTCACCCATTAGGCCGTGTTGTGTTCACCTATTGAGCCCGCGATCGGACTCGGACCCAGTTTCTGCGGATTCGACCCTTTTGCGTCCGTCTCGAGCGGTTCTCCGGCCAATCTGCGACCCGTTCGGCGCGGTGGGAGCCGTGTTTCTGGCGAACCCGTGCCTGATCGTGGGTCATTTTCGACGGACAGGCGAGGTCGGCTACCGGGATCCGTGGATACCGTTGCCGGGGCGGGGTAGCTATCTGCCTGGACGGGTGGACGACAACTCTGTGTGACACGTGGTGGCTCGATTGATGCGAGGCCGCCGGCGTGGTGTGCGCTCGGGTTCCGGTTCGCCGAGGAACCAGCCCCAACAGTCGAGCGTTCCGCGGCGGGTGGCCGCGTCGTGCAGGATCAGCAGGTTCAACGCAGCGAGGGCGAACCCGGCGAGCAGGGTGTAGCGGCGGATCCCGAAGCCGCGGAAGAACCCACGATGCATTGACATCCGGTTCTGCTTCAGGTCGGCGAACACGCTCTCGATGCCGACCCTGCGGTGATAGGACGCCTCCCAGGCGAGGGTGCCGTGCTGGCACGGCATCCGCATACCCGGGTAGTCCGAGTCGTTCAACGTAATGGTGCGCCCGCACCCGCATTCCGTGCCGGGTGTGCAGGAGGTCGTCGGCACGCTCTGCGGTGCGCGCATCGAGATCGGGTTGTTCGGGCAGCGAACCCGGGCAGGATGGACGGCAGGCCCGCGGTACCGGCGGGACCCGTCGGGGCGCCGGGCCCCGTGCGGGACGAAGGCGTAGGCCTGCCGCGCCTGGTGACGTCGCTCGATCCGCGCACGCGCCTCGTCCTTCATGTCGACGTCGATCGGGTCGATCTCCTCGAGTCCCTCTGGCAGGCTCGCCGAGTACAGGGTGCCGTCGATCCATATCGCGTGTTTGCCGTCGGGTCCCGGGTGCGTCCCGCGTTGGTACGGGTGCAGGTCGTAGATGGTCGTGTAGCCCAGCCGCCAGACCGGGATCGCGAACTTGTCGTCGGTGACGAAGTTGTAGGCGCGGTCGGCGATGAGTTGGCGCGGCTTTCCGATGCGGTCACCGAGTACCTGGACGGCGGGCAGGCCGCTGATTCCCTTGTGCGACCCGGCTGGTGAGAGGTTCATCGACCGGGCGACGTGCACCACCGGGCCGCGGCCGGGGCCGGACGGTATATCGGTGATCACGTGCAGGTCATAACCGCAGAAGAAGATCGTTTCCTCGAACTCACTGCTGCGCCAGCCCATCCGCGCGTCCATGTCGACCGTGTAGATGTACCGGCCATCCGCCCCAACCGGGGCGTCCGGGAGGTGGTGACCGCTCCGGCGGGCATGCGGATGCGCCGGATCCGGCGGCGCGAGCGGATGATCCGGCGGCGGAGGCGAGTCGGGGTCGGCGTCGACCAGCGGTTTGCGGTGCCGCACCCGCCCCCACGTCGAGAGGTCGGTCGAATCCAGAGCCACGGCACCGGTCGGCAGGTGACCCCACAACGTGGCATCGAGCAAGGCTTGGGCGACGGCGCGCTCGTCCCACTCCGAATGGCGCGGCGACCGGCACGCCTTCATCAACCGCCGCAACGCGTCGTTGACGCTCTTGTAGCTGACCTCGACGTGCGCGGGCAGTCCCACCTCCCGGCGCTGCGAGTTCGACCATCCCCGCACGACCTCGGCGACCTTCGTCTGGTGCATCGGCAACCCCAGCATCGGTGTCAGCAGGTACGCGGCGAGGAACGCATCAGCGGTAAAGACCCGGTGCGCACCGCGGTGGTGATCGAACACCTCCCGCACGAACTCCCGCGCCGCACAGTGCTCGATCACCGCGACCACCCGCTTGAACTGCCATGGTTCGGCCCGATGCACGGCGGTGGACACCTCATGCAGACGACGAACCCTGCCCTTCGCGCTCACCAGGGCACCGCCTCGGCGATCGCGTCCAACTCGGCGATGCTCCACCGCGCACGCGTGCCCTGGGTGTCGAGAGCGAGAAGGTTGTTCAACTTGCAGGTCCCGGTCAGCCCGGACAGCCTCATGAAGATCGGTAGCGGAACGGCCTGCACCATCGCGACCTCCCACGTCAACCGCAGCCGGGACGACGTCACCGGCTTCACTCCACGCGGGGCCTCGCACTGCGCGAGCAGATCGCTCACGAACTCGACCCGCGGCACCGGATCCCGGAACAAGTGCCCACGGCTCGCTCGCTCCGCGGACGCCAGCACCGCCTCGCGGTACGCCGGGCGCACCGGTACGTCCCGCCGCTTCGCGCCACGAACCTCGATGATGACGTGCTCGCCGCGGACCCGCACATCCGAGACGCCGACGTTGAGCATCTCGGTGCCGCGCAACCCGGCCCCGACACCGAGAGCCACCGCAGCAGCGAGCCCCCGCCTACGGACCGCACTCGCTTGCCGCGGCGCCCACCACAGCAACTGCGCCACTTGAGCCGCCGTATACGGCGCGACCGTCCGCGGATACCGCAACGCTTCCCGCTGCGGTTCCCAGGGCGCCCGCCTGGTGATCCGCCGCGACAACGTCGTCAGCGTGGCACGTCGTGTGGACCGTGAGGCGGCCGCCAATCCTGGTGCCGTCATCGCGTACCGGTTCACCGTCGCGGGATGGAAGACCTGCTCGACGTCGAGCGGCAGTCCCTGTTCTCGCGCCCACGCCACGATCGACGCCACCTCCGAGATCCGGGTCGCGGTGACCTTCGCGATCTGGCTCGGTATGAACCCGCGCCGAACGACGTCACGCACGAACGGTGCGATCGCCTCCCACTGCTGCGCCGGCATCCGCGGGGTGTACAGCTCGATGATCTGCTCCGATGTCCGCGGCGCCATCACTGCTGCCCTCCCGCCAACCGCCGCCACCCGGGCGAACCGACCTCCGGGACAGGAAGATACGGAACAAGATCCGAAAACGCCTTCCCGCTCACGATCCCGGCGGCCGCGAAGATCTCCGCCACCCCACAATCGGACAACACACCGGTCAGCCAGGTCGACCGCAACCGCGCGACCGTCAACCGCGGCAACCCGGCCGGGTACTCGAACGAGGCGAGCAACGCCGCCGCCTGATCCCGGCCGGCACGATGCGAGGCCACCAACGGCCCGGTCCCCGCCCCCGCGAGGACCCCCTTCAGCCTCTCCACCCACCCGGCCCGCACCGAAACCACCCGGCGTGCCGACACCGATCCGAGTGCCACCGCGACCACGCCGCCGACCTCGACCACATCGGCCCGGGTGACCGCGAACAACTCGCCCGAGCGGGCCCCTGCGCCCACCGTCAACGCCAGGACCGCGGTCATCGCCTGCACCCGGAACGGCCCGTTCTGCGCCATCGCGGCCGCCCAATACGCCTCGACCTGCTCGTGCGTGTACGGCGCGGACAAGCCCTGCCGGGCTCCTTGTTCGCCGGGTGCCGGCCACGGCGCCCGGCGCGTCACCGCCCGCGCCACCCTGCGCAGCCGCGAGATCTCCGTCAACCGCGAGGTCGGCGCCAGCTCCCGCATCCCGGTCACCCGATACCGTTCGAGCACCTCCGGGGTCAGCACCGTCTCCCGGTCGAGGTCGTACCCCACATCGATTGCCCACACCGCGAACCGCGACAGCGCCTTCAACGCGTTCGCCGCCTGACTGTGCAACCTGGGCCCGGACAATTCGACGGTCTCGCGCACCCACGGCGCCACCACCGACCACGCGGCGGGATCGACCGATCGTGGTTCAAAACACCGGATACGCGCCGCGATGCCATCGGCGTCATCAGTTCGCCGCTGTAGGCCGTCATCAGTGATCACCGTTCCCCATCCAACAGGTGACTTCCAATAAGCCCGTCGCCGATCAAAGCGCAAGGGAGTATCGTCATGAGTGTCTACTCCTCATGAATCACATGGGGTCAGCTGCACCACAGCTGACGAATTCGAAAGACACCGAGCGTCATTCGGTGTCTTTCGGTGCGTTCAAAGGTAGTTGAGCGGATCACCTCCAGTCGGAGCACGCAGATATGAAGTTTTTGCTCCCCTATCCAGCGTGTGAGGCAGATCCGATACCTTCACGCTAACCCAGCGGCGGCACCCAGAAAAGCCCTGACCAGCGGCGACATGCGCACCTCGAAGTAACATCCCCACCCGGAACCCGAGTAGCGTGAACAGCACACGGGGGCTGACCGAGGAGAGGCGAAATGGTCGACACAGGCACCGGACCCGACACGGCAGCGCGCACCCTCATCACCGAATTGCGGTCACTCCTGGGCGCGAAACTCGTTGCATACCTGGCCGAAGCGCCCGACACCGCCACCGTCCACGGATGGGTGGACGGCACCACCCCACTGCCCGACCACGCCATCCTCGACCGACTCCAGGTCGCCCTCGACGCCGCACGACGAATCGGCGCGCGCGACACCCCCGCCGTCATCCAAACCTGGTTCCAAGGACGAAACTCCGCACTCGACAGCCAACCACCCGCACAGCTACTCCGCGAAGCGAACCTCCACACCGTGCGCGACACCATGCTCGCTGCCGCAACCGAATTCGCCACGCACAGCTCCTGAGCAATACAAGTCACCAAAAACAAGAACGCACCCGACCCACCGAGACCAGACGGCATACCCGACGGCGGGGTCGTGAGCTAGTCGCGCACACCACGTGTGCGCACCCCGGCGCCGACCCACCAGTGCGAAACTGTGATCTCGACTGCTGCGACTTCAGGCAGGCACTCAGTGGCCCGCGTCGAACATTTGGCGAAATATGTTGCTATCCAAACGTTCCCAAAGTTCTGATAACGGATATTATGTAAACTCGCGTGTCTGCATCAGATTCCTCATTCCCCAGTGCCCTTGTCGTTTCCTCAGTTCATGGAGGGGGTGAAGGAGGTTCGGCAGATCGATTCCACCACCACCCAACATTGCCGGGCAGAGCAGGGAATTCAACGCCGCGACATGTCGAAGTAATTCGCACTCCAAACACCCCCACCGCAACGCACTGTCAAGGAGTTCATCGAAGGGGGTGAGCATGATCTCGCGCCGGGCCGCGCGGGGCCCGAGGAGGTGGGTTCGATCATTCGTCCTCGGTCCACGCGCGACGGGTGACGGCCCTCGGCCGAAGGGGCCAGCGGTCGAGGGTCTCGCCGCCTGCGGACTGCCGTCGAGCCGCGGTTCCCGGGGAACGGTTTCCCGGGCAGTCCGCTGTATTTCGCCGGGCATTGAATTATGGTGACCTCACGTTGGACTCCCGTGACACAACCCATCCTATGTTCTTTTCAGAACAATTGGCTCGTGAAACCGCCGTCGACGGTCAAGGCACTCCCGGTGATCATCGAAGCTTGGTCCGAAGTGAGGAAAAGAGCCGCATCTGCGATATTCTCTGGGGATATCAACCGCCCCTGCTTCTGGTCGATTACCTGAGCGAAACCGCCAGGGGCGAGGCCCATGGTGGACTCCCAAACTGGGACTTCAGAGTCAACGAGCGGAGTATCAACGTAGCCGGGCACCAGGGCGTTGACTCGGACGTTCTGTGCTCTGAGTTCACCTGCAGCTGTTGCGGTGAGGTTACGAACTGCAGCTTTCGACGCCCCGTAAGCCGCCGCGAGAGGTGTGCCCCCGGTCCCCGAAATGGACGAGAGGGTGAGGATCGATCCACCACCGGAATTCGCGATAGCCGCCGCGCTGTGCTTGATGGTCAGGAAGACACCGTCAAGGTTCACTGACATGGTGGATCGCCAAACATCGAGCGGCGTCTCCGCGATCGGATGCGATGCGCTGATGATCCCAGCGTTGGCGACCACGTGATGCAAAGCCCCATGCTCTTCGACAGTCCGTTCTATCAGCGCAGAAACGTCCTGCTCGCGGGTCACATCAGCCGGGATTGCGCTCGCGCCGGGGATGCGGGAAACAACTGCCCCGGCGGCTCCGCGGTCTCGATCGGAGACGACAACCCGAGCGCCTTCCTTCGCGAACCGGGCGGCGATCACAGCGCCGATTCCGCCGCCCGATCCAGTGACGATCACGACCTTACCTTCGAGTGATGCAGGCATGGCCACCTTCCTTTCCATTAGACGATGTACTGAGCCAGTTCGAGTTCCGCGGGATGAGAGGACCGACAAGGCCCGGGGCACAGCGCCGCCCCGGGATCCTCAGTCACGAGGCAGCGACGTCGTACGGGACGGGTCGGTTCTCCTTGGCCCAGAGCTTCTCCATGTCCGACTCCGGCGGCGGCGGCACGAGACCCTGCGTGCGCCAGAGGTCCATGGGGGTCTCATCGATGTGGATCTCCCAGTCGTAGCCGCGCTCCTTGATGAAGGGCGCGAGCTTCTCCTCGGCCACTGTCATCATCAGTGCGCGAACCTCTGCGGTCTCCATCTGCCGGGCGATGTGATCGAGTCGGATCCGGACGAAGTTGTTGTTCGCCTTTCCCCCGACATACATCGTCTCCTTCGGCATGTCCTTGAACAGGACGACCACGTAGAACCGTGGCAGGTTGACGTAGTCCACGTAGATTGACGTGATCGCCTCGGACAGCTGCTCCTTGTCCTCGGGGGTGAAGGCATTCTCGGGGGTGAAGATCTCCCAGTACGGCATGGCGGTTCCTCCTCATTGGATTGGTGCGGCGGGACTTGTGCCGCGATAGCGATTGCTTCTGTCGGACGGTCCGAATGGGCTCATCAAACTGAGGTCTGATGTTGCCCGCACGAAGGTCTTGATGGACTCGTAGTCGCGGACGGGTCCTACGCCAGGGCGCGCACAAAGTGCTCGCACGCAGCCTTAGACGACGCCTCGAACGCGGCACCGGTATACACGTCGAAGTGGCCACAAGGCAGCACGAGCAACTGCTTGGGCTGCAGGGCCCGTTCGTAGGCCTCGAAGGCAAGTTCTGCGTACGCACTGATGTCTTGGTCAGCCACGATCATCAGTAGTGGGGTCGGTGAGATCCGGTGGATTCCATCGCCGGGCTCGAACTCGACGATCCGCTCGAGCGAACCGAGGGTCACCTCGTTGCGCCAGGACGGAGCCCTGTCCTGCGCGGTTTTGGTGAAGAACTCCCAGGATTCGACGCTGGACATCAGCGCGGGAGCCAACGGATCGGCGTCCACGGCCGGCATGAGCGTGGGCTCCCCGCCGTCGTAGATGTTGCGTCGTTCGCCGTCCAACTGGGCGCGCACCGTTGGCAGGAAGTCGGGACGAACGAGCCGCGTCATCTGGCCGGACCCACTGATGAACGGGACCTGAGCGACAACGGCCCGCACCCGACGATCGACGGCGGCCACGCTCAGCACGAGGCCGCCGCCATGGCTGGATCCCCAGATGCCGACACGGCCGGGGTCGACGTCCTCGCGGCCAGTCGCATACGTGATGGCGTGGCGAAGGTCGCGGGCCTGGGTGATCGAATCGATGTGCTGACGCGGAGCGCCGTCGCTCGCGCCGAAGTTTCGGTGGTCGTACACCAGAACGTTCAGTCCCGCTTGGGAAAAGGACTCGGCGTAGTCGTCGAGATACATTTCCTTGACGGCGGACAGTCCATGGACCATCACCACCAGTGGGCCCTTGGAATCGGCCCCTTCTGCGGGATAGAACCATCCGCGCAAAGTGACATTGTCCGCTGAGAATTCAATATCCTCACGTGGCATGAGCGATCCTTCCGAAATTTGTACGCTTGTTGAAGAAGGTAGTGACGTGGAACACACCATTGAAGGGATGCTTGCGCCCACTCCGAGGACACGTCCGCCACGTTCGGTTTGCCGCTACCCCGGCCGCGAAATCCATCGATATCCGCTTCGGGACTGGGCCGGCCGTCGAGACGCACCCGGTTCGGCCCGCCTGTTTCACGGCGCGACGTACGACTCGACCGTGGTGCCGTTGCGCGGTGAGCGAGTGGCACAATGTCTCGCGGCCACCACGCGGTATCGAGTGGCGGTGCCCAGCCGAGCGCCTAGAACTGCACCCATCGCCGCGATGGGCCGGGGCAGGAGGGTCCCGCGTCGAGGCTCGAGGCTCGCTGTTCTGCGAGTCCCGAGCTGCGGCGTCGTTCGCTGGCGTGGGGTCCAGCCTGGGAAGTTACGGCCGGATTTCCGCCGCGGTCGAACCTGAGTCTCGAAGCTGGATCGCGTTCATGGCCGAGAACTGCAAGGTCCAGAGGTTTCCATGCCCCGGGTACTTCGCCGACATGATGCGGACCAGGTCCTCCGCATCGCTTGCAACCTCGTAGGCAGCCGCGAAGTCCTGGATGTAGGAACGTGTTTCGGCGATCATGGCATCGACGGCGTGGTCGTCGCCGTCGGGCCTGCGGTGGCCGGCGACGATCACCTTGGGTGCCAGCTTCTCCACCAGATCCACGGTCTCGAGCCAGTCTTGCCATTCCTCGGGCGTCGACAGGCCGAGCATCGGGTGGATCTCGTTGTAGATGGAGTCACCGGCAACGACGACATCGATCTCCGGGATGTGCACGATTGTCGTGGGATGGATGTCGGCCTGCTTCACCTCGACGATGTTGAGAGGCGAGCCGTCAACATAGAGCGTCCGGTCGTCGATCGGGTCGGGGAGCGCATCACTGACGACGCAGGCGTCGCCGAACAGCATCGCCCACTGCTGTTGCTGCAGTTCCATGGATTCCTTCATGGCCTCGACCACGTGGGGCAGCGCAACGCACTTCGCGTCCGGGAACCGCTCCTTGAGGGGACCGATGCCCAGGTAGTGATCGGCATGGGCGTGCGTCACGTAGATCGTCGTGAGTTGCTTCCCGGTGCGCTCGATCAGGTCCCCCAGGTCCCGGACGTCATCCTTGAGATACTGCGCATCGATGAGCACAGCTTCGGTCGGACCGGTGATCAACGTCGCAGTGGTCGGCGAGAACGTGCCGCGGGGAACATCAGGCCAGTCTCCCGCGGGGATCTCGGGCCAGCGACCGACGTACACGGTCGCTCGGATCGGCGGGGCGGCTGCGGCGGGCGGGCGGATGTCGGTATTCATGAAGAACCTCCAGAATGAGAGTGATTGGTCAGTGGCATCGGGTGGGCCTGCGGCCCACCGCAGTTAGATCAACGGTATGAGCGCGCCGTTTCCGGGACATAGGTCGGCCGTGCCGGACACCGGTACACAGCCGCCACGATTCGCTCGGCGTGACGAACCGGCCGCCATGGCCAAGTAGGTCGTCTCCCTTGGTCATCAGCCATGCACCGGTGAGTTCGCAGCACGGGTGGCTGCGTAGCGGGCAAAGGTTTCCAGCAGGGACGGGTCGTCGATCGACCGTGCTTCGGCGACCGCGGCGACGTCGTTGCCTTGCAGGATGCGCTTGACCGGAACCTCAAGCTTCTTGCCTGTCCGGGTGTGCGGGATCGCCCTGACGACGATCACGTCGTCCGGCACGACTCGGGGTGAGACCGCCTCGCGGATCCGCCCGATGATGCGCTCGCGGAGCGCGTCATCGAGCTCGGCGTGCTCGGACAGTGCGACGAACAGCGGCATCCAGTACTCACCGTTCTGCTGCTCCGCCCCGATGACGAGGGCTTCCTCTACCTCCGGGAGTTCTTCGACGACGCGATAGATGTCGGCGGTACCGAACCGGATCCCGTTACGGTTCAGCGTGGAATCAGATCGTCCGTGGACGATCACGGTGTTGCGCTCGGTGATGGTGACCCAGTCACCATGCCGCCAGACCCCGGGGTAGCTCTCGAAATAGGTCTCTCGGTAGCGGGCCCCGTCGCCGTCGTTCCAGAATCGGGTCGGCATGGACGGCATCGGCTGTGTCACCACCAACTCGCCCACGGCATCGCGCAGGCTGCGGCCGTCGGCGTCCCACGAGTCAAGGGCCACGCCCAGGTATGGGGCCGAGATCTCCCCGGCCCGCACCGGCAGGATCGGCACGAAGCCCGCGAACCCGCTGGCGACATCGGTTCCCCCTGTCACCGAGGCGAGCGGCACATCGCGGCCGACGTGATCGGCAACCCAGAAGTGCAACTCGGGAGCGACCACGGAGCCGGTGGCCCCGATCGTCCTCAGCCGAGACAGATCGTGGTCGGTGCCGGGTGACCGGCCGGCCCGGGCGCAGGCCTGGAGGTATGCCGGGCTCGTGCCCAGCACGGTGACCTCGTGTCGGGCTGTGAGAGCCCATAGCGCGTCGTCGGTCGGGTACGACGGACTTCCGTCGTAGCAGACGATCGTCGCGCCGACGAGGAGGCCGCTCACGAGGGAGTTCCAGACCATCCAGCTCGGCGAGGTGTACCACAGGTACGTGTCGGAAGGCCCTAGGTCGAGATGGAGGGCCAGGGCTTTGAGGTGCTCGAGCACGACTCCACCGTGGCCGTGAACAAACCCCTTCGGCTTCCCGGTCGTCCCCGAGGAGAACAGTACCCAGAGGGGGTGGTCGAACCGCACGTGCGCGGGAGTCATGGCCGGCCCACCCCCGGTGACTGCCTCGACCCAGGGCGTGGTGCCTGCGGGAACACTCGCCCCAGAGTGAAGTCGATCGACGACGAGCACCTCACGCAGCGTCGGCATCCCGGCCTGCAGGGCTGGCAGGGCCGCGAGGCGGTCGACCTCGCGTCCGCCGAAGCGGTAACCGTCGGCCGTGACGAGGACCACCGGCGCGAGCTGTCCGAGGCGGTCGACAACCGCTTCGGGTTGATAGTCCTGTCCGCAGCACGACCAGGTCGCTCCAACGCTCGCGGTGGCGAGGAAGGCGATGACCGCCTCGGCAACGTTGGGGAGGTATCCGACCACACAGTCGCCCTCGCCGACGCCCCGGGCGCGCAGCCAGTTCGCCAGCGCGGTGACCTGGCAGGCGAGTTCGGTCCAGGAAACCGTCCGCGGCCCGGGCCCGCCAGGTTCGGAATCGTCGATGATCGCTGGGCGGGACGACGTGGCGTGGCTCAGCACCATGTCCACATAATTCAGCCGCCTGCCGGGAAACCATTCGGCGAAGGGCATCTCCCGGGTTGGCAGCACCGGGCCAACGCCGGTCATGGTCACCCCGAAGTAGTCCTTCATCGACGCCCAGAACTCCTCCGGACTGGTCACCGACCATTCCCACAAGGACTGGTAGGAGGTGGCCTCGAATCGGCCCGTCGCCTGCAGCCAGTCGATGAAGTCACTGATCCGGGCGTCGGCGATCCGTTCTGCCGAGGGCGACCAGGCGACGTCCCCGGGTCCGATCGAACTCACCTCCACGGTCGCGTCCATTCCGAAATCCATATCTGCACCCTTCTTCACGCGTTACTAGTCAGAACGGGCATCAGCAGCCGTGGCTTTCCCGATACTCGCTCGGCGAGACCCCGAAGCAGCGGTGGAACTCCCGGCGAAGGTGGCTGGGGTCGTAGAAGCACCACCGGTGAGCGATCGTCGCGATGGTCATGTCGGAGTTCACCAGCTCCTCGCGGACCGCGGCCATACGCCGTGCCCGCACGAGAGCGGTCATGGTGTCCCCGGTCAGCGAGAAGGCCCGGTGGATGGTTCGTGTCGAGACGTTATGGGCGGCCGCAAGATCCTCGATACGGATCGGACCGCTACGAAGATTGCGGGTGATCCAGTTGTCAATCTGCGCGCGCAAAGCAGCCAAGGCCGATCGACCTGTGACAGAGCCGCTCTCTGCGCGGATGATGCCGACAGTCAGTGCCACCAGCGCCCGGCGGGCCGCCTCGATCTCCGAGGGATGCATGGCTGGTAGCCGGCTCCAGACCTGGTCAATGGTCGTAAACAGGACGCCAACCAGCGGCCGGTCCTGCTCGAGCACGACACAGCCAGGAATGTTCGCGTCGCAACCAGCTGCCAGCAGCGCGGCCCGCGGCAGGGTCAGCGTGCGTTTCCTGACCCGCTCCGGCACCGAGAAGCCGTCACCGTCGTAACCGCCGGTCGCCACGACCACTGTCCCGTTCACCGGCGCGGCATCCGTGCCCGCAAAGGAAAGTCGCTCGTCGCCCCAGTCACCTGCCACGACCACGACGACATCGCGCTCAGCGGCACGATCTTTACCCAGCGACAGCACGCTTTGCAGGGGCGGGCAGTCCCAGTCCGCGAGCTGGAGGTCGCCGACCTCTCGCGAACGCACGCGAGTGGCATTGCCCCGCCTCTTGCGGTGTTGCACCGTCATGGGCCCCGAGACATCGCGGACCGCAGTCTCCCAGCGGGCCCCAGGCCCGGCCGCCTCGACGTCAAGGACATCGATTTCGGTGGCTATGGTCGCGGTCATCGGGGCCTCCCAAAGCAGTGGACTAGGTTTGATGTGCCTGTACAGCCTGCCTGTGGACCACCCCGGGGGACATTGTGTGAATGACGTATCCCATTACCTATTCGCGCTCCGGCCCGACCGCTCCCGGTCGGGCCGGAGCGTTAGTCTGGTCGGACCATGGCTTCACGGTCGGCGAACCAGCCGGACAACCTGCCCGCGGATCTGACGAGTTTCGTAGGCCGTCGATCCGAGACCCAGACTGTCCGAAAGCTTCTCTCCGTCGACCGGCTCGTCACGTTGACCGGGGTAGGCGGGGTCGGCAAAACCCGCCTCGCACTGCGGGTTGCCCGTGATATCCGCCGCGCCTTCCCAGATGGGGTTTGCCTGGTCGAACTGGCATCTCTGAAGGACCCAGACCTGCTGCCGCACACGCTGATAGATGCACTCGGGATTCGCGAGCAGTCAGCCCCCGCCCCGTTGGTCCTCACCGACTACTTGCGCCCCCGGCACACCTTGATAGTCCTCGACAACTGCGAGCACATACTCGAGGCAGCCGCGGACCTGGTGGACCGGCTGCTCCGGGCGGCGCCGAAACTGCGGATCCTCGCCACGAGCCGACAAGCGCTGATGATCGCCGGTGAGCATGTGTACCCGGTTCCAACGCTCCCGGTGCCCGACGTCGATGTCCGTCTCGCTCCCGGCTCGGCGACGCAGTTCGCGGCTGTCGACCTGTTCGCCGCCCGGGGGGCTGCGGTCGTTCCCGGCTTCGAGATCACCCCCGACAATGAACAGGCGGTCATCCAGCTCTGCCAGCGACTGGAGGGGATCCCGTTGGCGATCGAACTGGCAGCGGTACGGTTGCGCGTGCTCACGGTGGAGGACCTCGCGCATCGGCTGGATAGTCGGTTCGAGCTGCTTCGCGAGGGCAGTCGTAACTTGCCGGAGCGGCATCAGACTCTTCAGGCCCTCATCGACTGGAGCTACGAGCTGTGTACTCCGGCGGAGCAGACCCTGTGGGCGCGCGCATCAGTGTTCGCTGGTGGGTTCGGTCTTGACGCGCTCGAGGCTGTCTGCGCGGACGAGTTGCTTGCCGAGGAGGTCATTCTCGACACGGTGGCCGGGCTGACCGACAAGTCGATCTTGACCCGAGGCGAGCACGGCGGGCGTGTCAGGTTCCGCATGTTGGAGACTATCCGGGAGTACGGCCAGGCCCGACTACGAGAGTCCGGCTCCGAAGCGAAGGTGCAGCGCAGGCACAGAGATTGGTACTGGCGGCTGATCGAGAAGGCTGCCGCGGAGTGGTTCGGTCCGGGACAGGAGGCCTGGGCGGCCCTGCTCCGTGTGGAGCATCCGAACGTGCGCTCGGCGCTCGAATTCTGCCTCGCGCGGCCAGACGAGGTGCGCGTCGGACTGCGGATGGCGGGCCTGCCCTGGTTCCTCTGGGCTGCGCTCGGCTTCATGACCGAAGGCCGCCTGTGGCTGGACCGGGCGTTGGCACTGGATCAAGAACCGAGTCTCGAGCGGGTTTGGGCGCTGGGCACCGCCGCTGACATCGCTGTCTTCCAGGGCGATGAGGCTGCTGCTACTGCACTGATCGACGCCGTCCACGATCTGGCGGGCCGACTGGGCGACCCACGGGGCCTGGCTTACGCAACCCATATGCTCGGCCTACGCGAACTGGGCACCGACCCGAGCGCTGCGATTCCACTGTTGGTTGAAGCGCTCGAGCGATATGGGTGCGCCGACGTACCCGCCGACTACCCCAACAGTGTGCGCCCTGCACTGACCATTGCCTACGTGCTGTCCGGCGAGCTGGACAGAGCCTCCGAAGTGGCCGAGGAGGTTTGCGCGCAATGTGAGCAGGTCGGCGAGCGTTGGCTCTTGTCCTACGCCATGTGGGCCAGGGGCTTCCTGAAGCTTCTCCAGGGCGAGCTCGAGCAGGCCGAAGCCGATCTGTGCGAGGCGCTCCAGCTCAAGCGGTTCACCCAGGACAACCTGGGCCTGGCGTTCATCCTGGACGCTCTCGCCTGGACCGCCGCGGCGAGCGGCGATTCCGAGCGGGCCGCCGTGCTCCTCGGCGCATCGGACCAGGCCTGGCAGACCATTGGCGTCCCACTGCTCGGGGCGAAACACCTGCTCGCGCGGCGCGAACAGTTCGAGAACATGGCTCGGCGGGCGATGGGCAACCCTGGCTTCGACACCGCGTTTGCGCGTGGAGGCCAGCTCACCGTCGAGGAGATGCTGACCTTCGCGCTCCGTGAGCACCGAGTCTCCCCCGTCGAGACCCGACAGGCCGACAGCTTGTTGACACCTCGAGAGCGCGAGGTCGCGGACCTGGTGGCGCAGGGAATGTCGAGCAAGGACGTGGCGGCCAAGCTGGTCATCTCCCGACGCACCGTCGACGTACACGTGGAGCACATCTTCGCCAAACTTGGGTTCAACTCCCGCACTCAGATCGCGACCTGGGTGGCACAACGGCGCGCGCCGGAATCGCCAAATCGGTGATAGCTGGGCGGCGACTGTCGCCGACACGGTGACCTCGCGATCTCGGAGCCGCGAGATCTAGGCGGACGCCGCGGCGGGCTGTTTTTCGGCGCAGGTCTCGCCCACTTCGGTGACGTTCTCGAATCCTGCAGTCCAGCAACACGTGTCAAGAAGGCTTGTCGAGGGGTTGCCGGTCGGCGCACCCGACCATTCGAAGGGCAAGTTCGACGTAGCGAGCCGCGATAATGCGTGGGTCGGAGTAGGCGCGGGAGGGGAACCACCTGCTGACATCGACGCCGAGGGACGTGATTGCCAGCGCGGCGGCCTCGATGTCGAAGGGATGAAAGTCGCCTGCCGTTGCGCCGGCTTCGATGATTCGCTTGAACACCTTCGTGGTGGACCTGCGGATGTCCGCAATGACTGCGAAGTGCTCGGGCGAGAGCGAGCGTAGTTCGTACTGCGCGACCCGGGCGCTGGCGCGGTTGTCGGCGTGCCAGATCACGTAGGCCGTCACGGTCGACGTCAGCCGGTCGGGCGCCGCGACGTCGGGGCAATCAGCGGCGGTGATGGCCGCCAGTACCGAATGATGGCCTTCGAGGCTGATGGCGTAGAGAAGGGATTCCTTGGTCTTGTAGTGCGGGTATACGGCTCCTGGGCTCATGTCGAGGCTGGCGGCGATCTCCCGGGTGGTGGTGGCGCCGTACCCCTTGGCGGCGAACACCTCGATGGCCGCGGCGCGTATCCGCGCAGCGGCTTTCGAGGTACCCAGCTCGCCGACCGCTGCGGTTAGCGATGCATCCATCACACTGTTGCCTCTCGATTGGCGGGGGTTGACAGGTCTCCGCCGACACCATCAGTATATGCAAGCGCATAGAAAATATGCGGTTGCATATTTTTTGGCTACATAGCTTTCCCATCACCGTCGCCAGACGACCCGCATCCAGGAGTTCCGCATGCCCGAGGCTGTCATCGTCTCCATCGCCCGTTCCCCGATCGGCCGCGCCATGAAGGGATCGCTCAAGGGCATGCGCCCCGACGACCTCGCCGCGCAGATGGTCCAGGCGGCACTCGACAAGGTGCCCGCGCTCGACCCCACCGACATCAACGACCTCATCCTGGGCTGCGGCCTGCCCGGCGGCGAGCAGGGTTTCAACATGGGCCGCAACGTCGCGGTCCAGCTCGGCTACGACTTCATCCCCGGCACCACCATCACCCGGTACTGTTCGTCGTCGCTGCAGACCACCCGCATGGCACTGCACGCGATCAAGGCCGGTGAGGGCGACGTGTTCATCTCCGCCGGTGTCGAGACCGTGTCCCGGTTCACCGCGGGCAACTCCGACTCGCTGCCCGACACCCAGAACCCGCTGTACGCCGACGCGCAGACCCGCACCGAGAAGCTCGCCCAGGGCGGCCAGCAGTGGGTCGACCCGCGTGAGGAGGGCCTGGTCCCCGACACCTACATCGCGATGGGCCAGACCGCCGAGAACGTCGCGCAGATCACCGGCATTACCCGCGAGGAGCAGGACCGGTGGGCGGTGCGTTCGCAGAACCGCGCCGAGGCGGCAATCAACGAGGGCTTCTTCGAGCGGGAGATCACCCCGGTGACCCTGCCCGACGGCACCGTCGTGTCCACCGACGACGGCCCGCGTGCCGGCACCACGTACGAGGCCGTCAGCCAGCTCAAGCCTGTGTTCCGGCCGGACGGCACCGTCACCGCCGGCAACGCGTGCCCGCTCAACGACGGCGCCGCCGCCCTGGTGATCATGTCCGACACCAAGGCCAAGGAGCTGGGGCTGACCCCGCTCGCCCGGATCGTGTCCACCGGGGTGTCCGGGCTGTCGCCGGAGATCATGGGACTTGGCCCGATCGAGGCGTCCAAGCGGGCCCTCGCCATCGCCGGACTGGGCATCTCCGACATCGACCTCGTCGAGATCAACGAGGCGTTCGCCGTGCAGGTGATCGGGTCGGCGCGGGAGCTGAACATCGACGAGGACAAGCTCAACGTCTCCGGCGGCGCGATCGCCCTCGGCCACCCGTTCGGCATGACCGGTGCCCGCATCACCGCGACCCTGCTCAACAACCTGACCACCCACGACAAGCAGTTCGGCCTCGAAACCATGTGCGTCGGCGGCGGTATGGGCATGGCCATGGTCCTCGAACGCCTCAGCTGAGAAGAAAGACAGGAAACCTCGATGGGCAACATCACGTACGACTTCACCGGCAAATCCGTCATCGTCACCGGCGCCGCCCGCGGCATCGGCCAGGCCCTGGCCCGCCACTTCGCCGAGGCCAAGGCGACCGTGTTCATGGTGGACTTCGACAAGGACGAACTCGACAAGGCCGCCCGCGAGGTCGGCGCCATCGGCATCCCCGCCGACGTCAGCGACACCGGTGACGTCGAGAACGTTGTCTCTACCGTGATCGCCGAGACCGGGCGGGTGGACATTCTGATCAACAACGCCGGGATCCTGCGCGACAAGGTGCTGTGGAAGCTGACCGACGAGGATTGGGACCAGGTCCTCAATGTCCACGCGGGCGGCACGTTTCGGTTCACCCGGGCCTGTGTGCCGCACTTCCGGAGCCAGGAATTCGGGCGGGTCGTCAACATCACCTCCTACACCGGGCTACGTGGCAACCGCGGGCAGGCCAACTACGCCACCGCGAAGGCCGGGATCATCGGGTTCACCAAGACCGCCGCGAAAGAGCTCGCCGCTTTCGGGGTCACCGTGAATGCGATCTCCCCGAACGCCGCGACCCGGATGACCGCCTCCATCCCGAAGGAGAAGATCGCCGAAGTCACCGGTCCGATCTCGCGGTTCGCCGACCCCGCCGAGATGGCCGACGCCATCGCCTTTCTCGCCTCCGAGGAAGCCGGCTACATCACCGGAGTCGTCCTCCCGGTCGACGGCGGCATCTCCATCTGAGCGCGCCCACCTTGTGAACGGAACCGATTCTCATGACTGATGTACTTTCTCGCCGCGATCTCGATTTCCTGCTCTACGAGTGGCTCGACGTGGTCGCACTGACCTCGCGTAAACGCTTCGCCGAACATTCGAAGGACACCTTCGACGCGGTGCTCGACCTCAGTGCGGACCTCGCGCACAAGCATTTCGCCACCCATAACAAGAAGGCGGACGCGCACGAGCCGACCATGCGCCCGGACGGCACCGTCGAGATGATTTCGGAGGTCAAGACGGCGCTCGACGCCTACGCGGCGGCCGGTTTGATCGCCGGGTCATTCGACGAGAGCGTCGGCGGGATGCAGTTGCCCACCACGGTGGCGCGGGCGGCGATGGCCTGGTTTCAGGCGGCTAACGCCAGCACCTCGTCCTATCCGTTCCTGACGATCGCCAACGCGAATTTGCTCGCCGAGTACGGCACCGAGCAGCAGATCGACGAGTACGTCCGTCCGATGCTCGAGGGCCGCTGGTTCGGCACCATGTGCCTGTCCGAGCCGCAGGCCGGATCCTCGCTGGCGGACATCACCACCCGCGCGGTGCCGCAGGACGACGGCAGCTACCGGGTCACCGGAACGAAGATGTGGATTTCCGGTGGCGACCACGAACTCACCGAGAACATTGTGCACCTGGTGCTGGCGAAGACCCCGGGTGGCGGCCCGGGTGTCAAGGGCATTTCGCTGTTCATCGTCCCGAAATACCTTCCCGGCGCCGACGGTGCCGCCGGCGAGCGCAACGACGTCACCTTGGTGGGCCTCAACCACAAGATGGGCAACCGCGGCACCACTAACACCCTGCTCGCGTTCGGCGACGGCACCCACACCCCCGGTGGGAAATCGGGTGCTGTCGGTTTCCTGGTCGGCGAGGAACACCGCGGCCTGTCCTACATGTTCCACATGATGAACGAGGCCCGGATCGGTGTCGGGTTCCTCGCGATCGCCCTCGGATACGTGGGATACCGCAAGTCGCTCGACTACGCGACGGTGCGGACCCAGGGCCGCCCTCTCGGCGCCAAGGACCCCTCCTCGCCGCCGGTGCCGATCATCGATCACGCCGATGTCCGCCGCATGCTGTTGGCCCAGAAGTCCTACGTCGAGGGCGCGCTCGCGCTCGGCCTCTACTGCTCACGGTTGGTGGACGAACACGACACGGCCGACGATGCGGCCACCGGCGACCAGGCGACGTTGCTCCTGGACGTGCTGACCCCGATCGCGAAGAGCTGGCCGTCGCAGTGGTGCCTCGAGGCGAACAGCCTCGCGATTCAGGTGCACGGCGGTTACGGCTACACCCGCGACTACGACGTCGAACAGTACTACCGCGACAACCGATTGAATCCGATCCACGAGGGCACGCACGGGATCCAGGGGCTGGATCTGCTGGGCCGCAAGGTCACCATGCACGACGGTGCCGGACTCTCACTGCTCGGATCGAAGATCGCTGCCACCGTCGCGCGGGCTCGGTCTCTCGGTGGCGACGCCACCGGTTACGCCGACGCCCTCGACACCGTCTGGAACCGGGTCGTCGACATCACCGCCGCCTTGTGGGCGTCCGGTGACGCGGCGGCCGCGCTGGCGAACTCGTCGGTCTATTTGGAAGCCTTCGGGCACACGGTCATCGCGTGGATGTGGCTCGAACAGCTCATCGCCACCGAGGGTAAGAGGGGTGACTTCTACGACGGAAAGCGGATGGCCGCCCGCTACTTCTACACCCACGAGTTGCCCAAGGTCGGCCCGCAACTCGATCTGTTGGCCAGCGGAGACCGGACCACTCTCGACATGAACCCCAGCTGGTTCTGAACCCCAGGAGACATCACACATGAGTGTGCTCGACAAATTCCGCCTCGACGGCCGCGTCGCCATCGTCACCGGCGCCTCGTCCGGTCTCGGCGTGGCCTTCGCTCAGGCCCTCGCCGAGGCCGGCGCGGACATCGTCCTCGCGGCGCGTCGCGTCGACAAACTGGGCGACACAGCCGCACTGGTCCGTGCCACCGGCCGACGGGCCCTGCCCGTAGCTACCGACATCGCTGATCCGGATCAGTGCACCGCTCTGGTCGACGCAGCAATGACCGAGTTCGGCCGCGTCGACGTTCTCGTCAACAACGCCGGAATCGCCACCGCCCACCCCGCCACCCGCGAAACCCCCGACCAGTTTCGCTCGGTGATCGATATCAACCTGGGCGGCTCCTACTGGACCGCCCAGGCGTGCGGGAAGGTCATGCAACCCGGCAGTTCCATCGTCAACATTTCCAGCGTCCTCGGGCTCACCACCGCCGGTCTGCCCCAGGCCGCCTACAGCGCCAGCAAAGCCGCAATCATCGGTCTGACCCGAGACCTCGCCCAACAATGGGGCACCCGCAAGGGAATTCGCGTCAACGCACTCGCCCCGGGCTTCTTCGCCTCCGAGATGACCGACCAATATCACGACGGCTACCTCGACAGCCTCGCGTCACGGATGGTGCTCGGGCGCACCGGCGATGCCACCGAACTCGCCGCCACCCTCATCTGGCTCGCCTCCGACGCCGCCGGCTACGTCACCGGACAAACACTCGCCGTCGATGGCGGCATGACCATCACCTGACCGCACCACACCCCGCAAGCCCATCGCGTCGAAAGTAACCACCATGCCCACAACCACCACCGTCGACGGGTTGAAGAACCTCGTCGGCACCACACTGGACCCCAGTGACTGGTTCGAGATCACCCAAGACCGAATCACCACCTTCGCCGACGCCACCGACGACCACCAATGGATCCATCTCGACCCGGAACGGGCCCGCACGGAAAGCCCGTTCCGGCGTACCATCGCCCACGGCTACCTCACCCTGTCGTTGCTCAGCGTCATGTTCGCGCAGGTTCTCGAAGTTCAGGGCACGTCCCTGGCGGTGAACTACGGCCTGAACAAGGTCCGGTTTCCGGCCCCCGTCCCCGCGGGATCGAAGGTCCGGCTCAACGCCGAGATAATTTCGGCCCAGGACATCAACGCCGGAGTCCAGATCGTCTCCGCAGTGACCGTGGAATGCAGTGCCACCGACAAACCCGTCTGCGTCGCCGAACCACTCTACCGATACCACCGTTAAACCCTGTGCTCGAGACCGTGGGACAGTCCCTGACAATCGACCGGTAGGCGACGTCTCACAAGCCTGTCGCGACAGCGGTTCGACAGCCCGGCAGATTCCTCGCGAACCAGCCTCGGCGCCAGAATCCGTATGGCTCATGAAACATGCGCATTCTGGAGAACACCCCTTCGCGGAACCTACACAGCATCAGATGCACTGAGTCGGGACACCTCCGCTCTATTGGAGCGTTGTCCCATCCGGGGCGCTGCCAGCCGGTTTGCCCGCCCACCAGAACGATCTGCAGCGATCGCACCGTTCGCAGGTAGTGCGCGGACATGCCCGCAGCAAGCGGAAACAGGTGTGATTAGAGGGGCCTACTTACGCATGATTACCAGACAGTCAGTTCGTGGAGTTACCCAGGCCAGCATTAAGGCGGCTCGCAATAGGTGAACACCCCCGCGCTCCGGCTCCACCCCTCCGTTCATCCATCCATAGGGTGTTCACCCATCAACCTGGTTTTGGGTCACCTATGTGCCGCGATCCACGATTTCCGCCTGATCGGGCTCAATCTAGGACGTCAAACCCGGTCTACTAGCAACTGTCGTGTACCCGTTCGCCCAGAGTTTCGACCTCGGTGGGCATTCGCGCGCGCTATCGGTGCCGGGTGGGATCGGAATGCTGGTCCGGGGCGCGTTTATCTCCGCGTCGATCAGCCAGTAGGCGTGTACCGGTTCTATTCGGTTGCGAAGAAGGCCGCAACCTTTTCAAGTACTCGCGGTCCAAACGCAATTCGGAGTTCTCCTGGCGGAGCCGTTCGAGCTCGGCTCGCGCGTCGACGTCCGGAGCGCGGTCATGTTCAATGACGGAGCGCGCCTTCACATGGGCCACCCACTTGCCGAGCAGTTGTTCGCTGACCCCGCTCTTCTTCGCGACTACGCGATCAGACGTCCGGTCTCGATCACTAGACGGGCGGACTGCTCCCGATACTCCGGGGTGTACCGCTTGCGTTTGCCCGACATATGGACATCCTTCGCGCGGGACCTGCCGTCCCGTCAGTCAGGTGTCCCCGTCAGGGGTCAACTCCAGAGTTCTCTGCACGATGTCCGCCCTGGCTATGCTGTTCTCCCTGTAGATAGTGCAGCTAAACAGAAGCGGGAAACATGACGCAGCCAGCGCCCGGTTGGTATCCAGATCCATCCGACCCTGCAAAAAAGATCTATTGGGACGGCACCGCATGGTCCGCCCCTGTTGTCACGACTTCGGCGTCCAGCCCCGGACCAAGCAGGCAAAGAGCGGTTGCGATCGGCGTCTGTGTGCTCGTTGGCATCGGATTGGCGATGTCCATGCAGTCGGTCAGTCTCCTGACCGGCTCTGGCCCGATCTGGACAGGAGTCGGAGTCGTCGGAGCAGGCGTGGCTGTTGCTTTCTTCTTTGGTGCGGCGAAGTGGGTCCGTGTGGTCGCGGCAATCATCTTGGCACTCGCGCTTGTCAACGCTCTCTACATCGAGAACCAGATGTCGAACAAGCGCGACGAACTATCGCACATCTTCGACGACTAAATTGTCCGATGTCGCATGTTGAACCGTCCCGGGTTTGATGCCGCTTCCTTCCTTGAGAACGATGCCGTTGACAGTTCGCAGGGTGTGATCTGACGACCATTCAAGGTGTGATTACCGACTGGTCAGCCCAGCCACTCCGCTACCAACGCATCACAACCCGCAATAGGTGAACACCTCTCCATCCATCCATCTATGCCCACAGACACATCGACCCGACCGACCCTCTCCTCCATCCGCCCGCCCGTCCCTCCCAATGCCCACTCCACCATCGATCCGTTCCATCCATCCCGCACAAAGACATCCATCTACGCGCAGCGCCCCAGGCCGCCCAGCATCCGTTCGGTCGGCTGGCTGGCGCATCCAGGCTGGCTGGGATGGCTCGGCAGTGGCCCCGACGCCGCCTCCTCTCCCGGTTCGGGTACTTTGCGGGTTGGCCGACCTGACCACCACACCGATGGGGTGCCCGTGGCCTCGCGGTACCAGACGCGACGGCGAGTTCATCGATTGGAATACCCCACCTCTGTCCAGCCTCCGGCACTCGTTCGTGGCCAACCACTCCGCGAGGATGTCCTGCACGGTGGGATCGACGATGCGGTCGGGATTGTTCTCGACAACCGGAAAGTACGCACCACACCACCGACGAGTTCGCCTGTGGCGCATGCCGAGCGCTCTCAGCGTACGTCGGAGCCGAGCCTACGTGCGCCGCGCCGCAGATCCGTGCTGGTGCGGTGCACGGCGAGGTCGGCGAGTTCCGGCGCGTGCCGCTTGACGATCTCCCGCATTCTCGTTTCCGCGAGGGGGCCGAGGTTGTCGTAGATCTCGACGAAGTGACGTCGTGCCGCGTCTCTGGGCCACGGGCTGGGCAGGACTTCGGCCGGCAGATCGGGATCGATGTCGGCGAAGCTTCGCCACCGGGCCATCACCTTGGTCCTGACGATAAGGGCGTCCGCGGGGGTGGTCTGCTGCTCGGTGACTCGTGTCCGCAGCCGGGCGGTGTCGGCCACGAAACTGTCGTACTCGCGAGCAAGTTCGGGCAGATCCCACGCTTGTACCGGGTCGCCGCTGAACGAGGCACTCTTCGTGATTCGGGCGCGACTGACGGTGGCGCGGTCGACACCGACAGTTGCCAGCACAGCGCAGGCTTCTTCGGTGAGATCCCACGGCGATACCCAGACGCCGTCGTAGAGGGATCCGAGGCCAAGCGTTCGCAACCGGGTGCGGAGGGTCCGCCTCAGCTCGCGTTGGTCCTCCGGTACGGAGAACATCACGAAGGTCCAGAAACCGTCCCAGGCCCGGTCTCCCGAACCGAATCGAAAGATGCGGGTGAGCCGTTCCATGGTCAGGTCCTCGGTTTTGGGTGGGACGCCGTAGAACGTGGTCCGGCCGACTTTCGAGACGGTGACGAGTTCGCGCGCGGCGAGTCGGCGGATCGCGGCGCGCGCGGCCTGTTCGGCCAGTCCGAATTCGGCGAGCAGGTCGACCAGTACCCGCGAAGGTAACGGCTCGCGGCGCCAGAACCAGTAGTCGCCCAGCAGTGTCGTCAGGAGGCGCTGGGAATTCTGGTACTGCGGTCGCATCGGGCTGTCACTCACCGTCACAGAGTATCGGTGGTGGTCGGGTGGTCGTCCTCCTACAAAGAGTCAAAAGAAAAGGATGCATACCAGCGCCCGTTCGGGGTAACATTTGTCGCGTATTGAGAAAGGAGGCCGCCCGCACAACCAGTGTTCACGGTGGCGGATCAGATTGACCTGCCCTGCGCCCAGTGAAGGGCAGGGGTTGTTTCCGCGCGCCCTGATGCCATTTGTCGATCCGGGGAGTATCGTCACTTTTATGACGAACGTAACGGATTCGCATTATGACGCCGCCGCTGGAGTGAAGGCGCAGAGCGTCCTGCTGACGGTCCTCGGCCGCTACGTGCTCGGCCGCGACGTCCTCGTCGGTACGTCGAGCGTCCTCGACGTCCTGACTTCAGTGGGCGTCGGCGAACATGCCACCCGCTCTGCGCTCGACCGCATGGTCAGACGCGGTCTCCTGACAAAGCACCGCCACGGACGACGCACGTATGTCGGACTCACCTCGCGAGCGGAAGCCATCTTGCAGGACGGCCACGTCCGGATCTGGCGCACCGGCGCCGTCGAGAGCAGCTGGGACGGAACATGGACCCTTCTCAGTTTCAGCTTTCCCGACTCCTGGCAGAAGCAGCGCCACGAACTCCGGGCACGTCTGCAGTGGGCGGGGTTCGGCTCCCTTCAAGGAGGACTGTGGGTTTCACCGTCTACACGCGATGTCACCGATGTCCTCGACGGTGTCGAGGGCAGTGACAAGGTGCGCGTGTTCTACAGCAGGGCCGAGTCCGGGATGGACGTGCCCGCAATGCTGCGTGACGCCTGGGACATAGCGGGTATCGCCGACCGATATGCGCAGTTCCTCGACCGATGGAACGACCCGGGCAGTCGTGCGGGCGGCGCGCTGGCCACCCAACTGGTTCTGGTCACCGAGTGGCTCGAGGTAATTCGTCAGGACCCTCGATTGCCACTCGAGCACCTGCCCGCGGACTGGCCCGCGGCGCCGGCGCAGCGCCTGTTCCGCGCGCTGCACGATCAGCTCGACCCGGTCGCCCGGATGGAAGCCGGAGAACGCCTCGATCTGCGGGCCACGAACTCGGAGGCGTAGCAACTTTCGTCATATCGTTGACGGAAGTCATGTATTGAACTAACTTCGTCCTTGTTGCACGCATCACTTTCCGGCTTCAGGGACTGTTGAGTCTCGGGGCCTCTCGACCACCAAGTGAGGGACCAATGAGGCTCACTCGTTCAAAGACCTTCTGCGCCGCCGTCGCGCTATCGGCGCTGGCGCTGGCCGGGTGTACGTCGATCGATCAGAGGACCGCCGACACCGAGAAGCTGTCGGGGCCGGGCGCCAACGCCGGCGTCCTGTACGACCAACTGCCGCAGGCGATCAAGGACAAGGGTGAGATCGTCTTCGCCGGCGACTCGCACCCCCCATACCGGACCGTCGGACCGGATGGCAAAACGCTCACCGGGATGGACCCCGACGTCCAGCAGGCGCTGTCGGGAGTGCTGGGAATTCCCGTCCGGACGGAGATCACCAGCGGTCTTCCCGCCATGCTCTCCGGGATGCTCTCCGGCCGGTATGACGCCTTCAACGGCCCTGTGAAGGCGACACCGGACCGGCTCGCACAATTCGACGGTGTCCAATGGTTGACCAGCCGCACCTCCTACCTCATCCCGATGAACGGGGGCATCGACGCCGAGAACGCCGACGCGCTCTGCGGGACCCGGTCCGCAGGGGTCGTCGGATCCATCACCGAGGAACAGGTCCACAAACTGTCCGATTGGTGCGCCGCCAAGGGGCAGCCGGGGGTGGAGTTCGTCGGTCTCGCCGACACCAACGCGACACTGCTGGCAGTGCAATCCGGCCGGGCCGATTCGGCGGCGCTGACACAGAGCGGTGCGATCGATACGGCAGCGGCGCAACCGAACACGTGGCGTACCGTCGCCCAAACCGAGGAGCAGGGCGCACTCGCCGACCAGCTCGTCCTCCTGACACCGAAGACCAATGAACTCGGACCGGTCTTCTACGAGGCGTTCAAGTTGCTGTTCGAGGACGGGCAGTACCAGGAGCTGGTGAAGAAGTGGCAGCTCGAGGACATCGCCATTACCGCTCCGGTTCTCAACCCCACCCCGGCCGCATGAACCCGCGCCTGTCTGCCCCCGTCATGTCCGAAGAGCAGGGAAACTCGATGACCGCCCCAGTGTCCGCGGAACCTCACACCAGACCGAGACCCGAAGAGTTCGACGTCGCCCGGGCCCGGCCACGCCTGCGCCCCGCCCGGTGGATCATCTCGGTGATCCTCCTGGTTCTGGCCGCCCAATTCGTCAACTTTGTGGTGACCAACGAACGGTTCGCCTGGGACATCGTCTGGGGCTACCTGTTCTACCCGACGGTGCTGCAGGGTCTCGCGATGTCGGTGTTCATCACCATCGTTGGCATGACGGTCGGATCGCTGTTGGGCATCGCTCTCGCGGCCGGCCATGCCAGTGACTTCTGGCCCGTACGAATCGTGTGCCAGGCCTATGTCGGCGTCTTCCGCGGCATTCCGCCGCTGGTGCAGTTGATCTTCTGGTTCAACCTGGCCTACCTTCTGCCGGAGATTTCCGTGGGAATCCCGTTCGGACCCACGTTCGGGTCGTGGTCGTCGACCGCACTGATCAGCCCGCTCACCGCAGCCCTGATCGGCCTGAGCCTGCACGAGGCCGCGTACATGTCCGAGATCATCCGGTCCGGGCTCGGCGCGGTCGATGCCGGCCAGCGCGACGCCGCACGCGCCATGGGTTTCACCCAGTGGCGGACCTTCTCGCGCATCATCCTTCCGCAGGCCATGCGCGTCATCGTTCCCCCGACCGGAAACCAGTTCATCTCGCTACTCAAAGGCACGTCCCTGGTCTCGGTGATCGCCATGACCGACCTCCTCTTCTCCGTGCAGCTGATCTACAACCGCACGTACCAGGTGGTTCCGCTGCTGCTGGTGGCCTGCATCTGGTACCTGGTCGTCGTCTCGCTGCTCACTTTCGTGCAACGCCGACTCGAACGCCGGTACGGCAAGGGCCAACGCCGTGACGAGGGCGCTACCACCTCCTGGCGCACCACATTTCTTCGAGGAAGGGCCTCGCGATGACCGACCGAACTACCCCCGTAGTCCGGGTGACAAACCTACGCAAGACTTATCACGGCACGACCGCGCTCGACGGAGTGGACCTCGAGGTAGCCGAAGGTGAGGTCGTGGTGATCCTCGGCCCCTCCGGTTCCGGGAAATCGACCCTGGTCCGCTGCATCGACCAACTCGAGAAGATCGACGGCGGCGCCATGTACCTCGACGGCGAACTGCTGGGTTTCGCGCAGCGGCACGGAGCCCTGCGCCCACTCACCGACGAACAGGTCGCCCAGCAACGACGACGCATGGGAATGGTGTTCCAACAGTTCAACCTCTTCCCGCACTGGACCGTGCTGCGCAACATCACCGAGGCGGCCGTCGCGGTCCACGGGTTCTCGCGTGAGGACGCCCGGGTCCGTGCCGAGACGTTGCTCGAGAAGGTCGGACTGCCCGACAAGGCGCAGGCCCACCCTCGGCAACTGTCGGGTGGGCAGCAGCAGCGGGTCGCGATCGCGCGGGCGGTGGCCACCCGTCCGCGAGTGTTGCTGTTCGACGAGCCGACCAGCGCACTCGATCCCGAGCTGGTCGACGAAGTGCTCGGTGTCATCAAGGATCTCGCCCGAGCCGGGCTGACGATGATCGTTGTCACCCACGAGATGGAGTTTGCTCGACAGGTCGCTGACCGCTGCGTGTTCATGGTCGCGGGCAAGGTGGTGGAGCAGAACACCACCGAAGAGTTCTTCGAACGCCCGCAAAGCGAACGCTTGCAGCGATTCCTGAGCCGATTCACCCAATCGCTGACAGCAAGCCGTGAGCGTGAACTCGTGAAGGAGTCGCAGTGAGCCGGACCTGCACCGTCATGGCTGTCGGTGACCTCGTCCTCGACGAGCCCGACCCCGCCTCTTACTTCGCGCCGAGCGCACACCTGTTCCGGTCGGCAGACGTGGCCATCGGGCACATCGAAGTGCCGCACTCGACCAGCACCGTGCAGGCGAGCACTGACGTGCCGGCCCCGCCGGCAGACCCGCAGGCGCTCGAGGCGGTGGCAGAGGCGGGGTTTGATGTCGTCACCCTCGCGGGAAACCACTTCTACGACGTCGGTACCGAGGGTGTGCTCGACACCATCTCCTACTCGCGCAAGGCCGGCCTGCGGACCGCAGGCGGAGGGGGGAACCTTGCCGAGGCCCGGGAGCCGGCTGTCACCGAGGCGGCCGGACTGCGCGTCGGGGTACTCAGCTACAACTGCGTCGGACCGCGCGAGTCCTGGGCGGCGTCCCAGAAGGCTGGCGCCGCGTATGTGAAGGTGCTCACCCACTACGAACTCGACTCCGCCACCCCGGGTGGACCGCCGACCGTCTACACGTTCGCGGCACCGGACAGTCTCGCCCAGATGAAGGCGGACATCACCGCGTTGCGACCCCAGGTCGACGTCCTCGTCGTCGCATTGCACAAGGGAATCGGGCATACCCCGGCGGTCCTCGCCGACTACGAGTCCCCGGTGTCCTACGCAGCGATCGACGCAGGCGCCGACCTGGTGATCGGGCATCATGCCCACATCATGCGCGGCATCGAGTTCTACTGCGGAAAGCCGATCTTCCACGGGCTCGGCAACTTCGTCACGGTCACCCATGCGCTCACCCCGGTCGGCGGAGACTCCGCCGAACGCCGCGCGTGGGCCGCCCGCCGACAGGAAATGTTCGGTTTCAGCCCCGATCCGGCGATGCCGTCCTACCCCTTCCACCCCGAGAGCCGCAACACCGCCGTCGCGACGTGCACCTTCGACGCCGACGGCCTGGTCGCCGCCGGCTTCGTTCCGTGCTGGATCGACGACGACGCGCGACCGGTGCCGCTCACCGCCGACGATTCCCGCACCGAGAGCGTCGTCGAGTACATCGAGACGATCACCCGCGCAGCCGGTTTCGACACCGACTTCCACCGCGACGGTGACCTCGTGATGGTCACCGCACCCACTGCACAGCAAAGGATCCGATAATGGCTCAGCGACCCCTCGAAGGGAAGGTCGTCCTCGACCTCACCACCGCACTGGCCGGGCCGTACGCGACTCTGCTCCTCGCCGGTCTCGGTGCCCGCGTGATCAAGATCGAGAACCCCGAGCGCGGTGGGGACGCCGCACGCAACAATTCGCCATACGTCACGCCGGACGGGTTGTCGGTGAAACGCACCAGCGCGGACGACATGTCGGTGTCGATGCTGTCTCGCGGACGCAACAAGGAGTCGATGACCCTCGACCTCAAGAACCCGCACGGCAAGCAGGTCTTCCTCGACCTCGCCGGGCAGGCGGACATCGTCGTCGAGAACTACAGTGCCGGTGTCACCGCGCGACTGGGAATCGACTACGCGGCCGTCTCCGCCGCCAACCCGAGACTGGTCTACACCTCCATCAGCGGGTTCGGCAGTCAGGGCGGCCCCGGCACCGGCAAAGCGATGGACACCATCATCCAGGCGCTCAGCGGCGTGATGATGACCGCAGGCAGCCCCGGCGACGCCCCCATCCGCTTCGGTCTACCCATCGGCGACCTCGTCGCGCCCTTGTTCGCCGTCATCGGCACCCTCTCGGCCGTCATCCAGGCTGACAGCACCGGTCGGGGACAGCACGTCGACGTCTCGATGCTCGGTGCGCTGACTTCCATGGTGGCCGCGGAGCCCTTCGACGCCTTCGAGATGATCGGACTGCCCACCCGCACCGGCGCACTCGTGCCGCGGCTCGCCCCCTTCGGCACCTTCGAGGCGGAGGACGGCTACTTCGCCATCTGCGCTCCCACCGACGGATTCGCGCACGGAGTCCTGACGGCGATCGGGCGCCCCGACCTGATCACCGATCCCCGATTCGCTCGGCGCGACGGCCGCGTCCACAATGCCGACGATCTCCACGCGATGATCGGACAGTGGGCGGCCGACAAGCCCCTTGCAAAGGTGATCACGGACCTCGAAAGCCACGGTGCGCCATGCGCGGAGGTTCGCTCGCCCCGCGACGCAGTGCGCGACCCCATCGTCGTCGAACGCGGTGAGGTGGTACCTCTGACACACCCGACCTACGGAAACGTGGTCGAACTGTTCGGAAGCGGGCTGCCGATCACGATGTCCGGCAGCGAGACCACGCTCGACCGTCCCGCGCCCGCGCTCGGTGAACACACGACCCAGATCCTGGCAGATTTGCTCGGGTACGACGAGTCGCACATCGCCGACCTCGTCGAGAGTAAAGCGCTGTGACGGCGTCCTCTGCGTCTTCGGCATCGTCCGCATCGGCGCGGCTGCGCAGGCGCTACGACAGCCGGCTCGATCGTGCGCGCGCCGCCGCGGCCGACGGGACGGCGGTGATCGGGGTCGTCGGAGCGGACGTGCCGCCCGAGATCCTCGAGTCCTGCGGTGCACTCGCGTACCGGCTGTCCAGCGTCGACCGGTCACCCAGTCCCGAAGCCGTCACGCTGCTCGGGGGTGCGGTCGACGCGACCGCCTACTCGATCCTCGACCAGATCCTCGCGGGGGACGTCGATTTCCTCCGCGGACTGGTCGTGTCGCGGGACAGCCAGGCGTCGCTGCGCGTGTTCTACGTACTGCGTGCGCTGGCGGCGCAGGGCCGTCCGGTGCCGCCCGTCCACCTGCTCGACGTCCTGCATCTGCGTCGGAAGTCGACGCGCAGGTACAACACGAGTCAGATCGCCGGACTCGCCGAGACCATCACGCTATGGACTGGCCGGCCGCATACGCTCGAAAATCTTCGTGCAGCACAAACTGTCCGGGCCCGCCTCGGATGCCGACTGGTCGAGGTCCGCGAACGACGGAGATCGGCCATCCCGACAGTGTCGGGTGTCGACGCCCTCCGGTTGTTCGCGCTCAGCCAGTCCGCGGAACCCACTGAGTGCATCGCACTGGCGGAGGCGTTGCTCGCGGACCCGTCACCGATCCCGGCGGGGCCGCGCGTCTTCCTCACCGGCAGCCCACACGACCACGACCACGCCTACGCCGCGCTCGAGTCGGCGGGTGCGCGGTTGGTGGGCGACGACCACAGCTGGGGTGATGCGGTGGCGGACCTGTGGCCGGTGCCGGCCGCAGGTGACGACCTCGACAGTGCCCACAGCGCAATCGCGTTGCATCGCCTGTACTGCGGGGTGATGGCGCAGACGTCGGGGTTGACCGACCGGGCCGGCTATAGCGCCGAGGGTGTGCGGCGCGCCGCTGCGGATGCGGTCCTGTCCCTCGTCCGCCGCAACGATCCCGCACCGGACTGGGACTTTCCCGCACTGGTCCGGGAAGTCGGTGAGTGCGTGCGCACGGAGAAAGTGGCCGGGGGTGGTCGTACCTGGCCGGACAGGGAACTGGGGGAAGCCCTCCAACGGCTGACCCGGGAAGATTGCGAGGTATCCGCACGATGAGCGCAGCACATACAGCGTCACCGGAGCGGCTGGCCGCAGCGACCGCGGCCACCGCCCGCCAGAAGGAGTGGTTCGCGCAGATGCGAGCCGAGGTGGCCGCCGGCGCCCCGCTTGCGCTGGTCAACGCGGACGCACCTCAGGAAATCCTGCGCGCGATGGGGATCCCGTACGTAGTCAACCAGTGGTGGGCGTCCGTCGTGGCCGCCAAACGGTTGGGCCCGGCGAGCCTGAACACCATTGCCGGGCTGGGCTATCCGGACGACTCGTACCAGTACGACGCGATCGGACTGGGATCGATGAACCTCCCAGCCGAGCAGGCGCCCTGGGGTGGGCTGCCCCGACCGGACTTCGTTATCGCCGAGAGCAGTGGGGACGCCACCCGGAAGGTGTTTGACCTGTGGGCGCAGCATCCGGAGACCGAGTTCTTCGCGTTCGAGCGATCTTCGGCGACCACTGCACCCGACAATTGGTGGGACCTCGTCCCGCATCGGTGGGATCAGGCGTACGCTGCCGACCGATTGGACCTGATGACCGACGAGAATTGGCAACTCGTCGAGTTCCTCACCGAACGCACGGGTCGGACGTTCGACCTCGACCGCCTCGCCGCCGTGATGGATCTGGTCAACGAGCAAGCCGAGTGGAACAGGCGGACACGGGACCTGATCGCGTCCTCCCGTCCCACTCCCGTTTCGGTCAACGACAGCATCCCGGCCGTGATGATCCCGCAGTGGCACCGCGGCAGCGAGTGGGCGCGCGACGCCGCACGCGCGCTCTATGAGGAGGTCGAGCAGGCCGTGTACGCGCGCCGGGCCGTATGCCCGGACGAGCGGGTCCGCCTCATGTGGATCGGACGCGGTCTCTGGTTCGACCTAGGTCTGTACCAGCGTTTCCAGGATAAGTACGGGGCCGTCTTCGTGTGGTCCATGTACCTGGCCATCGCGGCCGACGGCTACCCTCGCTACGGGGACGACCCGATGCGGACCCTCGCCGCCCGGTTCGTCGGGTTCACCGACCAGCTCTACACACCGCCGTGGTCGTCGCAGTGGTACGTGAAGGAGGCGCTCGCCCATGGAGTCGATGCGGTCGTCCACCTCGTGGCCGACGACGTGCCCGGGGGGACCTTCACCACCGCGGCACTCGAGCAAGCCGGAATTCCCGTACTCGAAATCAATGCCAGTAACGCGGATTCGCGCGGCGACACGGCGACGGTAGTCGAGAACGCGATCGGCGGCTTTCTCGAGAGGAGAGTCCTCGGCTGAGGCCCCGATGGCTTCCCTCGTCCCGCCACCGCTCCGTCGGCGCAACTTCGCCCTCTATTTCACCGGCCAGATCGCCTCCAATACCGGTGTCTGGTTCCAGAACCTGGCATTGAGCCTGTGGATTGTCGAGGAAACCGAGAGCGCCCGCGCACTCGCCCTCGTCACGGTATGCCAGTTCGCACCGATCCTGCTGCTTTCCGCCGTGGCCGGTGCTGCCGCGGACACGTTCCGTCCCCGGTCAATCCTGTTCGTCACCGCGGCACTGTCCTCGCTCGCCGCGGCGATGCTCGCTCTTGCGGCGAGCTCCGGCATCGACCACCTTCCCATCTTGCTCGCAATCGTCGCGTTCTCCGGGGTGGTGCAGGCGTTCGACCGCACGGCGGGCCAAGCATTCCTGTTCGAACTCGTCGGAGCACGTGAACTCGGGGTGGCGGTATCGCTCAATACCGTTGCCCTGTCGGCGGCCCGGTCGATCGGCCCGGGCATCGCCGGCATCGCCTACGCAGTGGCCGGTCCGGCCACGTGTTTCGGCATCAACGCCGCGACCTACGGATTCGTGATCCTGGCGATGTGTTCGATGAACGCGAAGCGGTTCGTGGCGCGTCCCGTTCGACCCGCCGACTCGGACGAAGCGCGCAGTGCCATCGGCACATTACTGGCCGACCGGACGTTGCGGAGACTGTTCGCGACCAACGTCGCGGTGACAGTGCTGGCGATGAATTTCATGGTGGTCGTCACGGCGATGGTGACCATCAGCCTCGACGCCGGTGCCCCGCAGCTCGGTGCCGCGCACGCACTCAATGCGGTCGGCGCGGTCGTGGGTGGACTCGTCGTCTCCACGCTGGCCCAGGTGCGTCTCCGCGTCGTCGCACTCGCCACCATGGTCCTCGGCGGCGCGCTGGCCTGCGCGGCACTGTCTCCCAATATTGTTGTTTTCCTTGTTGTTTCACCCATTATCGGTCTAGGGTTGGGTGCATTCCAAAGCTCGTTGGGCAGTGCCGTCCAGACCCTGAGCCCGTCCCATCTTCTCGGCCGGTCCTCGGCGCTGCTGACCATGAGCAGTGTCGGTGTCGCCCCCGTCGGGGCGATCATCGCCGGTTCGATCGTCGACGGTGCGTCCGCGCGCTGGGCAATGGCCGTCGGAACACTCGCCTGTCTGGTGTGCGGTGCGGTCCTCGCGCGCACGCCGCGCACTACCCGTCCGCGCACTCGCACGGACGACAAGCGTCCTGCCCGAAGCTGACGTTCGGCCGGCTGGACGCGTTCCCGCAACGTCCTCGGAGGAAATGATGTCGAGAATTCGCTGGTTTCTCGCCGGTCTGATCGCAGTTGCCGTCGTGGCCGGCCTGGCGGTGGTCGTGCCACGAATCGGTGAAAGTGGGGAGATTGCAGCAGATTTTGCCGAGTACGCGCCCACCCCGCAGTTCACCGAGCGCACCACCGAGACGTTCTACGTTCCGATGAGCGACGGAACGAAGCTGGCGGTCCTGCTGCACAGGCCGGCCGAAAACGGGCAGGCTGTCGACGGACGGTTCCCGGTGATCTGGCATCACAAGCTCGACATCTATCCGAGCCCGAAGGACGGTGTCGGCCCGAAAGAGGCCGGTTACTCGAACCTCACGTCCATGTCCGACCAGGGCTACGTCGTCGCGCAGGTCGCACGCCGCGGTAACGGGCAGTCGTTCGGGGTGCGCCGCGGATACCACGACCGCGTGGAGGCGCAGGACGCCTATGACGTCACCGAGTGGCTCGCCACCCAACCGTGGTCGAACGGGCAGGTCGGGGTCTACGGCTGCTCGAACACCGGCGATGCTGCCATGCACGCCGTCAGCATGCGTCCGCCACACCTGAAGGCGGCCTTCGCGGGCTGCTTCTCGTGGAACAAGTACGACGCCATGCGCCGAGGCGGCATCGCCGCACAGTGGGGATACGGCCCCACACGCAAGGTAGAGGACGATCTTGCACTGACCCCGGTCTCCGGCGACGACGACAAGACTCTCCTGCGCCAAGCCGCCGAGCAGCACCAACTCTCCACCCCGCTCGCACAGATGTGGGCAGGTATGCCCTACCGCGACGACTACTCGACGCTGGTGGGATCCCGCTTCTGGGCCGAAGGCAGCCTGAGCACCTACGCCGATCAAATCCGGGAGTCACAGGTGCCGCTGTACATCGTCGGCGGCTGGCGCGACGAATTCCGCGACCAGGGCATCGTCACGGCACTGAACACCTCCGGATCGAAGCTGCTGATCGGTCCCTGGCGGCACTGCGAGAACCCTGGTCTGGCACTCGTTCAGGAAGCGCAGCGGTTCTTCGACTTTCACCTCAAGGGCATCGACACCGGCATCGACGAAGCACCCCCGATCCGATACGCCATAGTGGACTCCATCGACGACCCCACCGGTGACATCGGCTGGCGCACAGCCGAATCGTGGCCACCAACCTCGTCCGGGCTCACCGACTTCGCCCTCGGCGGCGACGGCGTCCTGGGTTCCACCGCGCCCGGGACATCGCGATTCACGGTCGACACCGTAGTGGAGTGCCCCGACGCCGGCGAGGGTTCTACCGTCCAGCCCTGCCACGTCCCCGGCGCCGGGGCCTCGTTCGTCGGGGCAGCACTCGAGAAGGACACGGAGGTCACCGGCACCCCGATCGCCGACGTGACCGTGCGCGTTGACCGCGACGACGCCCACATCTTCGCCTACATCGAGGATGTCGCACCGGACGGCACGGTCTCCGTGATCACAGAGGGCCGACTCACCGCATCGCTGCGCGCGGAGACCGAGGCACCGTACGAACTTCCCGCGGAAGTGCCGTTCCACCGGTCGTACCGGGAAGACGCGCAACCGCTCACACCGGGCGAGGCGACCCGGATGCGGTTCGACATCCTCCCGATGTCGTACGTGTTCCGCGCCGGCCACCGCATCCAGGTCACGGTGACCGGTTACGACCACCGCGAGACGATCCCGCTGCCCGATGCACAAGGGTCGACCGTCGAGATCGTGTCCGATCCGAGCTCCCCGTCGCTCGTCCAGCTTCCCGTCGCTCAGTCCTGACCACTTCAGACTTGAAGGAGACAATATGCGCTACAACCATCTACGGGCGGTATCCGCGCTGGCCGGATTGTCAATCTTGGGAGGCCTCGCCCTGACCGGGTGCTCCTCGGCAGAATCTACGGCGTCGGCGGAGGAACCCGCAGCCGCCGCCTCATCGCGGGACGACTACCACGCGACGGTGCGGGAAAGGACGAACGGACTCGACGGGCACACCGTCTACCATCCTGCTGACCTGAGTGCGTTCCCCGACAGCAGTGTGCCCGTCCTCGCGTG
Organism: Rhodococcus sp. G6(2025); assembly: GCF_058628105.1. Lineage (NCBI taxonomy): Bacteria > Bacillati > Actinomycetota > Actinomycetes > Mycobacteriales > Nocardiaceae > Rhodococcus > Rhodococcus sp. G6(2025). The sequence continues at coordinate 1,821,492 of NZ_CP179750.1, read as the reverse complement.
GGCCAACGGGGGCTGCCGGACCAGCAACATCGCGGTCACCAGCTTCCTCAGCGGGGTGGCCGCGCAAGGTTACATCGTGATCGCGAACGGTGCGCTCGACGAGTTGCCGGTCGACCAGCTCCCCGATGACACCCTCGCGCGACCGGATCGGCTGACCGATGCCATCGACTGGGCCGTCGACTCCGACGAGGCGGCCGAACAATTGGGCCACAAGGCCGACAGCGACAAGATCGGGGTCATGGGCACGTCCTGCGGCGGCGTCGAGGCGCTCCTGGCCGCGGCGGATCCGCGCGTGAAATCGGTAGCGGGACTGAACACCGGCTTCTTCCCCAATAAGCGATTCGGGTACGAGCGGAACGCGCTAAACGACATCACGGTGCCGACACTGCTGTTCAACGGCGGGCCGGCGGACCAGGCGACGAAAAACAGCGTCGAGAACTTCGACCTGCTCACCGTTCCCACCGTCCTGGTCAGTCAGGAGACCGCCGGGCACAGTGGCCTCACCTACGGGCTCAGCGGCACCGACACCAGCGCGCAGATGATGATTGCCGGCTACGGCATGGTGGCCGACTGGTTCGATTACACCCTGCACAACAGCGAACCGACGAAGAAGCAGTTCGTCGGCACGGACTGCGGATTGTGCACGGAGCCGGGATGGGCAGTGCAGACGAAAAACCTGTAGACGGTGGTGCCGAAGCGTACCGCAATCGACGTCAGGGCTCGAGGCCCGTACCCTCCGCCGGCAATCGCCAACGTGCGGTTCCCGGCAAGGGTCGGTACATCGGAGGGCGGTCGCGCTTGATGACCGACGTGATCGGCGATTTGTAAGCCGACACCGACGCGACCGCTGTGTCTCCGCAGAGCGGGGTGGTGCATCCCGAACGTGCAATGCAAAAGTGTACTGAGCTGCGGTGTCGACTTAGTCGCACGTAATGAATTTCTACGTCACTCACCCCACATACTGGCAGAGACCTACAGGCCCCTCTTCAGCCGTGAGGTGTGCAGACCTCCGGTGACACGACGGTGAGGCAGTCCACTCCCCCGCGCGGCCTCATCGGCGGCTCATGAGAGTCAAGTGTGCGGAACTGCCCGCAGCAAGCCGGATCAGGTGTGATTTGAGGTCCCTCTTGCGTGTGATTACTGGTCAGTCAGTTCGTGGAGCTACCAAGGCCCGCATCATCGCTCGCTATAGGTGAACACCCCTCCGCCCATCCATCCATCCACGTTCGTGACCGGATGGGGCCTCGTCGACGCATCGGTGTCACCGCATGCGACACGCGAGCACAGAAAACTGTCACCTTCCTCATGGACGCCACCGACGGCCCAAACGTCCACGCGAACCGAATCTCGCTGTCCGCGGCCGACGCATCCAACACCGTCGAACTGATCTTCAACGGACACGACGTTCTCCACGCATCAGTCATCCAGGCCCATCTCGGGTGTTTCAGACGTCCGTTCCGGCGCTGAGCTGCGGAGATGACGTGGTCAGCCGTACGACACCCGCGACCGGACCCCAAGGCAGCCCTAGGGCCGTAGAAGCTGGCGCAGGACACCCTCCAAACCGCCCTGCACTGAAGGGTTACCGGTGTCGCTCGGCGTCCTGCCGAGCGACACCGGCGCGCGCAGTTTTCGGTGGACTGCGCTCGATCCACCCGCATGAGACCCGCTCTTAATTGTCTGGTCGGTTCACGAGCTGACCATCTTTGACGACGGCTTCGAGGTAGCGATCCGGTTGAGCCAATACGACTGCGTCCTCGAGGGGATCCGCATCCCAGATGAGCAGGTCGGCGTAGGCGCCGGGTGTGAGAATTCCGATTTTGTCGGGCATTTGGAGCAGACGTGCCGCGACTGTCGTGGCGGAGCGAATGATCTGAGTCGGTGACTGCACCTTGCTGCGGATGCGGAATTCCTCGCTCTGATACTTATGCATGCCTCCCAGGAGGTCTGACCCGAACGCGATGTTCACGTCGGCGTCCGAGGCTCGCCGCAGAGCATCGATACTGCCTTCGAGCACTTCTGCGACCTTCCGCCAACTGGTTTCCGAAAGTCCGTGTTCGCGACCCTCGCGTTCGAGTGCCCAGTAGGTGACCAGAGTGGGCACAAGGTAGGCGTTCAGTTCCTTCAGTAGGACGATGCTGTCATCGTCGAGTAGGTTGCCGTGTTCGACGCAGCGAGCTCCGGCGCGTAGTGCTCGGTTGATGGCGGCCGGGGCGTAGGCGTGGACGGTCACGTATGAGCCGACGGCGGTTGCTTCTGCGACAGCCGCTTCCAGTTCCGGTATCGAATACTGAGTCGAGTTGATGTGGTCGGTCGGCGAGGCGACACCGCCCGATGCCATGAGCTTGATGTGGTTGGCGCCTCGGCGTAGTTCCTCTCTGACCGCCAAGCGGACGTTTTCGACGCCATCGACGACACGACAGGATCCACCGCAGTAGGGATGGTCGTCGGATGCCTGAACTCCTGGGGAGCGCTTGTCGCCGTGGCCGCCGGTCTGGCTCAGTGCCTTTCCTCCGAAGATCAGGCGCGGGCCGCGGATCAGTCCTTCGTCGATCGCGCGTGCGAGACCGAAGTCGGCGCCCCCGACATCGCGGACGGTTGTGAACCCGCGGGCGAGCATGTTTCCGAGGATTTGTGTGGCGCCGGCGGTGACGTAGCTCGGTGGCAGCGTTCTGAGCAACGTGGTGTCGGCGGTGACCGCGGTGGAATGGACGTGGCAGTCCACGAAACCGGGGAGAATCGACCGGCCACGCGCATCGATTACGGCGCAGTCAGGCGGTGGCTCGATGCCTTGAGCCATTTCTACGATCTGTCCGTTCCGGGACAGTAGATCGACCGAGGCGTATCCCGTGCAGTCTTCGGTGAGCACGTTTCCGTTGCGAACGAGCAGGTATGACACCTGTTTCTCCCTTTTCGAGGTGAGGCTGCGCGCCACGATCGGCGCGTGCGGGGCGGTTATCGGACGGGGTATCCGGGTCCGAGGGGAAGGCCGAGGATCCACCACATGACAAACAGCAGGACCCAGCCGAGGAACATCGCCATCGCTATCGGGGCGGTCATGGCGGCGAGGGTTCCGATTCCGGCATTCTTGCGGTACTGCTGGACGAATCCCAGGGCCAGGATGAAGTAGACACCCATGGGTGTGACGACGTTTGAGCATGAATCAGCGATGCGATACAGCGCTTGTGTCGTCTGCGGGGGAATGTCGAGGAGCATCAACATCGGCACGAAGATGGGTGCGATCAATGACCACATCGCCGATCCGCTGGTAATGATCAAGTTGATCAAGCTGACGAGGATGAGTAGTCCGGCCGCGATCACCAGGGTGTGCGCATCGGCGGCCTTCAGTAGGCCTGCGCCCTGCACCGCGATGACCTCGCCGATGTGGGTCCATCGAAAGTACGCCAGGAACTGGGACACTGCGAAGAACAACATCACGATCGGCGCGATGTCGCGCAGACCCGCCGTGATCAGCTCGGGTATGTCGCGGCTGGTACGCACCGTTCCCACCGCCATGCCGTAAATGGCACCGGTGACGGCGAACATCAGCGACAACACGACTGCAATCTCGGATACCACTGGGGATTCCAGCAGTGCGCCGCCCTCTCCGCGCAGCGGTGACCCGGACGGGAGCAATGCCAACCCGATCAGCATGAGCAGTATGGCGGTACACACCGCACTGTTACGCAACCCGCGCCGCTGGTCCGCGGTCAGGCCGCGCGCGTTGATTTCGTCCTCGGTCTCGGCAGGCAGGTCGTAACCGTCTTGTTCGACGCGTTTGGCGATGAACAGTTCGACGACCAGCGTGATGATCAGGGCAAGTACTACTGAGGAGGCGAGGGAGAAGTAGTAGTTCGCGACCGGCCCGACTGTGACCGCGGAGTCGATTGTGTGCGCGGCCGCGGTGGTCAGGCCGGACAAGATGACGTCGGTCGGAGTTATCAGTGGGCTGGCATCCGTGCCGGCCGATATCGACACGAACGCGACCACGATACCGAGGATGGGGCTGCGACCAACTGCCCGATACACGATGGCGCCCAACGGAATCAACACGATATATGCAGCATCGGACGCGACATGCGCGATCATGGCGGTGAAGGCCAGCCCGAAAGTGACCATCTTGGGCGGCACCCGCAGCACCGCCGCACGCAGTGCAGTACTCAGGAGTCCGGCTTTGTCCGCGACCGCAACCCCGATCATGATGACCAGCGCGTTTCCCAGAGGCGGGAAGGTCACGAAATTCTCGACGGCAGTGCTCAGCGCCATCGTGATTCCGTCCGACGATGCCAAGCTGCGAACGGCAACCGTGTCTCCGCTCCCGGGCATTGCAACGCTCACCGTGAAGGCAGCAAGCAGGGCAGATGCCGCAGCCAGGACCAGGCTGAGAATCCCGAACAGCCAGAACGGATGTGGAAGCTTATTTCCCACCCGTTCGACAGTGGACATGAACCTCATCAAGGTTCCAGTCATGAGCCCGTCGCGTCGGTCAACAATCTGCACGCTTCCTCCACCCTTTCGAATGCAACAATCAGCAACTTTATCGACCTTTGGAGAAACGTCAACCCTCTGGTAGTCAATTAGTGCATCATTCAGTCATGACAGTCTGGTTGACTGAGTAGGGCATCGACACGCGCTCCACTAAGATCGACGGTGTGCCCGACCACGAACGCCTCGACGAAGGCATCAACGAAACCGACCTGGACCTCATAGCCGCACTGCAGTGGTCACCGCGTGCCGGCGTCCGGGACCTCGCCGAGGTTCTCGGCGTCAGTGCCGCGACGGTCAGCCGACGCCTGAATCGCCTCATCGACAACGGCCACCTCCGGGTGGTCGCCCAGATCAATTGGTCCGCCCTGGACGAGGTACCGCCACGCTATGTGTGGATGTCCGCGGAACCGAAACTGGTTGCGTCGCTGGCGGCCGAAGTCTCGCAGCTGGAGCAGACGCAGTACGTGGCGATCACCACCGGGCCGAGCGACATCTTTGCAATCGTTCAACCGCGAAACCGCGCGGATGGTGCGGATCTGCTGATCGATACACTCAGCGGCCTCGACGGCCTGGTCTCCAGCCGCACCGACACCGTCCTCAAGTCCCACAGAACAGCAGCGGAATGGCGGCTCAATCGACTCAGCCGGGAACAGTGCGATCGTCTCCAAGGCACTCGTGTTTCCGAGACGGTTCAGTCCGCGACACTGACCGAAGAAGCGTGGAGGGTGGCACGCCTCGTGCGACGAAACGGACGGATCGGGGCGACCGAGGTCGCGCGGGCCCTCGACCTTCCGCAGTCGACTGCGTACCGGGTGCTCCTGGGTCTCCTCGACCGGGGAATCGTGACGCCCCGCGTCGAAATCGAACCCGGGCTGATCGGCTTCCCCATCGACGCGCTGATCAATCTGACCGTCCAACTCGGTGAACTCACCACCATCGCCGGAATACTCAGCAAGCATCCCTCGGCACGATCGGTCGCGACGGTGGCGGGAACAGCATCACTGACCTATATCGGAAGCTTCCGTTCCGAGCAGGACGTCGAGCGATTGATAACTGACGACTTGGCTAGCCTGAGTGGAATCAACCACATCGAAGTCTCCATGGTCCAACGAGTCCTCAAGCGGTACTGGATTCGCCGAGACGGGGTGCGACTTCTCGACGATGCCCTGAACTTTCCGTCGGTCAACGATGCCATCGCCGACCCGAGATCGGTCGGCAACCTCGACTGAACAGCACTGCTGCGGCCTTCGCTCGAAGATCGCCGGGAAGGTCCGGCGCCACCGGCATTCGTCCCGCCGAACGCGCGGCCGCGACAGCGGCGACCCGCGAGTAGGTCAAATCTATTGTGCAGCCGACGTTTCCTACTACCCCTGGGCGCGATGACAGATGCGGTGCGGCCGCTGGTGCACGGTCTGGCGTTGATACACCTCGACGGCACGTTCGATGCCCTCGCCGCCGAGCCCGTTGCCGACTGGGTCCGCGCCGCGGTCATGCCATCCTCGCGAATCGGACTCGTTTGCGGCCCCGTCCGCCACACAGCCATGGCCTCACCTACCCCATACCGATTCGAGGCGACGACCAGTCGGTTCGAGGCGACGACCAGTCGGCCGGCACTCACTACGGATCTCCAATCCTCTTCGAACCTATCGAGCTTCGGCGGCGATCCGACCCGGAATTTCGTGCGCGTGCGTCATCGCTGTTGCGGAGCAGATCCCATCGGCCGCCCGGTACTGCGGCCGAGCTGTGGCGATGTCGGTGACGGTGCCGCCGTGGATCACATAACGCAGGTGCCGCTCCGGTGTAGTGAGGACCGCGAGGTCCTGTTCCGGATCGCCGTCCAGCACGAGCAGGTCCGCGAGTGCGCCCGGGGCGAGGGTGCCGATCTCTCGCTCCATACCGAGAAGGCGCGCAGCGGTGCTGGTGGCGCTGCGTATCACATCGATGTTCGGCTGGACGCGCGCACGGATGGTGAACTCGTCGAGTTGGCGTGTCTGCAGGTCACCGAGCAGGTCGCTACCGTAGACCAGGTTCACTCCTGCCCGGTGGGCCTGCTCGAGCGCGGCGACGGCCGCGGTGCGTACCTCGTCGAGCTTTTTCAGTGATCCTGCGGAGAGGCCGGACGCCGCACCGGCCTCGTACATCGCCTCGTAGGTGATGATCGTCGGTACCAGGAAGGCGTCCTGTTCGACGAGCAGACGGATCGACTCGTCGTCGATGAGGTTCCCGTGCTCGACGCATCGCACCCCGGCCTTCAGCGCCTGGTTCACCGCGCGCGGGTGGTAGGCGTGCACCGTGACGTACCGGTTGTGATTCTCGGCCTCCACCACGGCGGCACGTATCTCTTCCGGCGTGTACTGAACTGCTGAAATCTCATCGGTCGGGGACGCGACCCCTCCGGAGACGACGAGCTTGAGATGATGCGCGCCCTTACGGAACTCGTCGCGGGCCGCGTGCCGCACGGCATCGACGCCGTCCGCGATGCGTCCGAAGTCCGGTTTGAGCTGACAGCAGGGCTGCGAGTCGTCGTTGAGAGAGCGGAAGTCGCCGTGCCCACCTGTCTGCGAAAGCGCCTTGCCGCCGAAGATCAGCCGCGGCCCGGGGGCCAGGCCCTCCTGCAAGGCACGTGCCATGCCATGGTCGGCACCACCGACATCGCGCACGGTGGTGAACCCACGACGGAGCATGTCGCCCGCCGACCGCAACGCCCTCACCGTCGCGTAGCCCGGCGTCCATTGAGCGCGATCGGCGGCATCTGTGGAGGTCACCAGGATATGCACGTGGGCGTCGACCAAGCCGGGCATGACGGTGCCCCCGCCCGCATCGATGACTCGAATGTCACCGGCCGTTGCCGGGGCTTGCCCCGCACCGCTGGCGGCGATCCGCCCGTCGGCGATGTCGATCCACACATTCTTCTGACGCTCTCCCGTCGAGGGTTCGAGCGTGTGGGCGTTTACTACCCGAGTGCGCATGGCGTCTCCTTGAAAGTTCTCGATAGTTGACGCGGCGGCAAGGAAGCGGTCCTCAGCCGCCGCTCGATGGGTGTCAGTGGACGGCGGGCACGTCGAGGCTGCGGCCCGAGGTGCGTGCGCCGAAGGCCACCACCACGGCTACGGCCAGGACCAGGGCGCCCACCAGGACCAGGAACACGTTGATCCATCCAATGCGCGCGAAAAGGTAGCCGATAGCGATCGGTGCGGTGATCGCTCCGAGACGGCCCACGGCCGAGGCTGTGCCCATGGCCGTGGCACGCACCGCGGTCGGATAGAGCTCCGCGGTGTACGTGTAGTACACGCCAGCCGCCCCATTCGTGAACGCCGCCAGCAGGGCGGAACCGAGCACGAGGACCGGCGTGGTGTCGGCGAAAGCCACGACGATCGCACCGCTCGTCGCTCCGAGTGCGTAGACGGCGAGGAGCCACTTCCGCTCCATCCGATCGATCAGCACGCTGGCGACGTAGTAGCCGGGAATCTGTGCGAGAGAGGTGACGAGAGCGATGAGGAAGGAATTCGTCAGCGTGATTCCCTTCTCCAGCACCAGAAGCGAGGGAAGCCACGAGGAGAATCCGTAGTTGACTCCGATCAGAATGAACCACAGCAGCCAGATCATGATCGTCGTGCGGGCTAATCCTCCTGTCCACAATCCGGCCAGCGGAGCGAGCACACCCCGCTGCGGGGCAACCGGGGGCGATGCGGATGCAGCACCCTTCGCGGTGTCGACGGTGACCGGTGGAGCCCCCGCCGGCGTGACGCCGGATTCGCGTTCCATCTTCTCGACCACGTCGGCCGCCTCCTCGATCCGGCCTTTGGCCAGCAGGTAGCGGGGCGATTCGGGGAGCTTGCGTCGCCACCACAGCAGCAGGACCACCGGAAGCGCACAGAGGACCGCGGCGATCCGCCATCCCACCGCGGGGTGGGGAGAGATGACCAACGGAGCGACCAATCCGGCGAGGACGTAGCCGAACGCGAGGAACCCGACGGTCCTGGTGACGAACTTGCCGCGGACACGAGCGGGGAGGAACTCGGAGATGTAAGGGGCGATGAGCGCGGTCTCCGCGCCGATTCCGATACCGGCAAGCGCACGCCAGATGAACAGCTCCGGCAGGGAGGTCGCGGTGCCCATTAGCAGGCTGCACGCGCAGAAGATGAGCAGCGACGTCATCATCAGCTTCCGTCGACCGAAGCGGTCGGCGAGAACACCGGCAACCAGCGCGCCGATCAGATACCCGAAGAAGATCGACGACAACAGCCATCCGCCGACCTCGGAGGGGATGTGCCAGATGATGATGAGCGCGGAGAGCGCGTAGCCCATGAGGGCGCCGTCGAACGAGTCGAAGGTGTAGCCGAGGCCGCCCATCAACATCAGACGCCGGTGAGGTTTCCCGGGTTCCAGATTGTCCAGTCGCGCCAGGAGGGCAGCGTTTTGCGTTTCTGTCGCACCCGCAGAGGTGGTCATGTCGATCTCCGTTCACCGTCGTTGCGGCGCAACATTAGATGCATGACGGTGATCTGTGCAACACTTTGTTTCATGAGCGTGCTCACGATCCTCACCCTTCACGTGCCCCGGGAACGCAGCGGCGACGTCGTCCGCTACTACGCGAGGGCTCGCATACTCGAGGAGTCAGGAGCCGTATCGGCCCAGCTCTGCGTGACATCGGACGATCCCGGCACCGTGGTCGTCGTCGCGAGATGGCCTGATACGTCCGCGTACGAGGCCTGGCAGGCAGCCCCCGCACGATCAGAGTTCTCGCAAGGAATCCTGGACGCTGCGGGTGATAGCGTGACAGCGACCAGCGAGGTGTTTCAGGTCGCCATCGACACTTGAAAGCCCATGTCGTAGATCCAGTGGAAGAGGCGCTCCGAGGTGACGGTTGGGACGATGCTCGCGCAACGGACGGAACGTGCAACCCTGGGGGCTCAGGCAGACCGGGTCCTCCAGGTTCTCGCGCAAATGCCGCAGTTCGCCTCCTACGCGTCCGCGCGCGAAGTCGCCGAGCGCGCCGGGGTGAATGTCTCCACCGTCGTGCGGACCGCCCAACAACTCGAATTCGAGGGGTGGAGCGACCTCAAGAAGGCGCTCCGCGCCGAATACCTCACCTCACTCGTCACAACGAGCCCCGAGCGCCCCATGTCAACTGATGCCGCCGCGCAAATGCTGAGGCAGGACGCGGCAAACCTCGCCACCGCCTCGTCCGCGGCCAACATCGCTGCCATCAAAAGCGTCGCTGAGGCGATCAACGCGGCTCGCCGCATCGTCGTGATCACCACCGGATCCGGGGCAGGCCCCGCTCAGGTCCTCAGTTACCTGGCATCCATCTACGGATATGACATCCACGTCGCGGCAGGCCCCGCAACGTCGCAGGCAGTATCGGTGTCGCAGATGGACGAACGTGACTGCCTCATCGTCATCAACGTGTGGCGCCTCACTCGTGCACTGCGTGGACTGACCCGACTTGGACGCGAGAGGGGCGCGTCCATCGCCGTTCTCACCGACCTGCACTCGTCTCCCCTCAATGCGTACGCCGACCACGTCGTGATCACCCCGATCGAAGGCATCAACGCGACCCCGTCGCTGACAGCCATGGTCGCTGTCGTGCATGCCATCCTCGCCCAGCTCGAAAGCTCCGGTGCACGCTCCTCGGTCGGACGCATCGAACAGGCCTGGGAAACTCTCGACCTCATGGACGATCAGCCCTAGGGCGCCGCACGCAAGTCGTCGCAGCCACCAATCATTTCGACCATGGTGGTCGACGGCCTGCCCACCTTCGAGTCCCATGCCCTTCGGCGAACCTGCGGGGTAAACCGGCCTCGACGCGGGCGATGAGCGCTGGGCAGCGAGCTTTCACGTACCTCTTGCGATCCGTCGCAGCCGCCGATCACCGCAGACGTGATCCGAGCCCTGCGGTCCACCACCCCGGCCACCGTGACGCCGCCACGTCGTCGGCGTCGCAGCCGTCTTCCTCGCCTCGGCCGCATCCTCCTACGTCACCGGCACCGCCCTGTCGGTCGACGGTGGATGGCTGTCCCGATAACACCGCGACCACCACTCGGAGGATATCCCGCGGCATCGACCCTGCAGAAGCATCCCCTGGACCCCGCCGACACGGAGTTGGTCGCGTCGGCTTCGAATCTTGGGAGAGCTCTGCCTGAACTCGACGGCACCACCAAATCTTCCCTGCGCACATCGAATCGTCACGCTGATGAACGACAACGAGATAGCGGTCGAAGGCATCGCGCCATTCGAGGCCAAGCCCGCGAAGACCGGTCTCCATCTGCCATTCGGCTCGCAAACCAATCATATCGACGCGTGCCTCGGCGTGTTCTGTCCCGGCGGGCCGAGGTTCATCGGCAACACTGGAAATTCTGTTGTGGTTGAGTACATCTGGCTGAGGATGGATGGCGCCTTCGGCACCGTGAAGGTCAACGGGTCGCTCAGGGCGAGAGGATGGTCGCCACCCACAACGTGGTGAGATGGTGCCGACGGTTCATGACGCCGCACGGTGGCGGGATCGGCCCCACGTATCGGCAGTTCCGCTTCTCCCCATATTTCGCGCTGGCCCAACGAGACTGCCGATACCAACCTCTTCATGGCTGGTGAGGTGTTCGCCAACCTCGACGCTTTCAGGAAGTTCTGAAGAACCCAAATCCGTTCGAGTGTGTCCCGGATCGAAGTTCGATGACGAGACCCCCGGGGGGGGAACCCCGTTCGCCTCGGCCACTGCGATTCCCGGCGTCGGGGTCAACCTCGGCGGATCGGCGCAGGCGGTCACCCGATGGCCGAGAACGGCAGCTCCCTCCGCCAGCTCACCTCTGCGCGGTCGATCACAGCCCGTTCTACCTGTGGATCACTGGAAGTAGGACGCATAGTCGCTGAAAGGAACCTGGCCGGTGGGGCTCGAGTGTATTGCGTCGGCGACCGGCGACGGGATGGGAGTCCAGTGGGCAGGCATCGCGGCCGCCAGGGAAGGATTCAATATGTAGAGCAGGGCAAAATTCACTATCCAGAGCGGCGGCGCCATCGACATGCCTACCTCCGAACTCACACCCCCCTTGGTGTTCGTCACCAGTTGAGCTGCGCCCGAAATCTGTTGCGCTGCGAAGCCGTAGACCGCTTGCACCGTGTACGCCGACCGGTAGAGCGCTATCAAGGTTCCTGTCGCATCGTTGTTCCTCAACCAGGTGCCCACGAACCCACCGGGAGCGATCAACGAGTTCACCTGCCTTGTCGGGGCGTCCGCGTTGGCCGGACTCTCCAGCAGTCCGCTGGTGTTCACGTAGAGCCCGTAGCTGGCCAGAACCGACGGTGTGGGGTGGCCATCGACGTTGGAATACACGGGACGGCCGTTCGTGTTGGTGAGGATCTGGGCGCATGCATCGATCACCTCGGCGGCTTCGCGGCTGCCGCCGACTCCGCCGCCGCTGAGGAGGTCGCGATACTGCTGTTCGGATAACGCGTCGGCCCTGGTGAGCCCCACCTGGCCGGCAATCTCGTCCGCCGCTTGCTGACCGAGTGGCTGGTTGAGCTGCCCAGGGTTGGTCACCTGCGTCGGAGCCAGGCTCTCGTAGCCGGGTGCCCCGGCGAAGGGGATCGCGAACCCGGTGTCGACGGTGTCTGCCGCTGCCGGGTCTGCGCTGGCTGTCTGGGTCGCCGTCAGGGAGAAAATGCACACTCCCACCAGTGCCAGTACCGAGATGGTCCTGCGAGGGGAGGTTGCTCCGCGTCGATGGCCCGGACCCGCTAACCCTGTGCCGCGCATACGTCAACCTCCCGGAACACCATCGGGCGAGCCCACACCAGCTTGCGTTCCAGTCAAGCGCCGTGATCAATGCCGTGTCAATCCCTCCCGACTACGAGTCCTTCACCTCGGTCTCGATGACCCGAGTGCCGCCATCAAGGGCGGCGATCACGTTCGGAATATTGACCCTGACGAGCTTTCGACGAACCTCGACCGCGTCGTTGTTTCGCATCCCTCGATCGAACCATTGCAATCGGCTGCAACGTTTATTGCACGCGTCATATCTCCCTACATTCATGACCCGGGTTACACGAGGCACGAACCGTTCCGACGCCGCGGCGCGATCGAGCGGGCTCGACGTAGCCGGCGACAACGGAGAAACCAAGGGAGTGCAATGGCGCTGAACAAGAACTCGCTACTGAGCGCGTATCGGAAGATGTCCGAGATCCGAGCGTTCGAAGACCGCCTACACGAAGAGAACGCCACCGGCGACATCCCCGGCTTCATTCACCTGTACTCCGGTCAGGAAGCCATTGCCGTCGGCGTGTGCGAGAACCTGCAGGACACCGATTACATCGGATCCACCCACCGCGGCCACGGGCACTGCATCGCCAAGGGGTGCGACCTCCACGGGATGATGGCGGAGATCTTCGGCAAGGACGACGGCCTCTGCCACGGCAAGGGCGGTTCCATGCACATCGCCGACCTGTCCGTGGGCATGCTGGGCGCGAACGCCATCGTCGGCGGGGCACCCTCCCTGGCCATCGGCGCGGCGCTCAGCGCGAAGACACTCCGAAACGGCGGCGTCGCGGCGTCGTTCACCGGCGACGGCGGTTCCAACCAGGGAACCGTCTTCGAAGCCATGAACATGGCTGTCGTGCTCGACCTTCCCATCATCTTCGTCACCGAGAACAACGGATTCGGTGAGGCCACCGGACGGGACTACGCCGTCGGCGCACCCAGCATCGCCTCCCGCGCGGCATCCTTCGGCATGCCCGCCGTCACCGTCGACGGGACCGATTTCTTCGCCGTGTACGAGGCGACCCGTGAGGCCGTCGAGCGTGCCCGGATGGGAGGCGGACCCACGTCGATCGAGGCGATCGCGTACCGCTGGCACGGACACTTCGAAGGTGACGCGCAGCTGTACCGCACCGCGGATCAGGTCGCGGAACTGCGCAAGACGAAAGACCCGCTGCTGAACTTCCGCAATCACCCGGACAGCAGGAAGGTGTCCGCGAAGGAGCTCGACGCGATCGATTCCGACGCACGAGCCCGCGTGGACGACGCCGTCGCGAAAGCCCGGAGAGCCGAGTATCCGCCGTTGGCAAACCTTCTGACCGACGTCTACGTGTCGTACTGAGAGTGAGAACAGAAATGACAACGTCGAAGACGACGTACCGCGAAGCAATCAAGGCCGCGCTCGCCCAGGAGATGGAACGCGATGCGACGGTAGTGCAGATCGGTGAGGATCTGCGTGGTGGTCAGGCGGGGACCAACCCGGAACTCGAGTCCGGGAAGCTCGAGGCGTTCGGTGGTGTGCTGGGTGTGACCAAGGGCTTGTGGACCGAATTCGGTTCCGACCGGGTCATCGACACCCCGATCACCGAGTCCGCGATCATCGGCATGGCGGCCGGCGCCGCGTTGACCGGGCTGCGTCCGGTCGCCGAACTGATGTTCATGGACTTCTTCGGGGTCTGCTACGACGCCCTCTACAACCAGGCCGCGAAATTCCGATACATGTTCGGCGGGAAGGCCCGCACCCCACTCGTGGTGCGCGGCATGATCGGCGCCGGATTCTCGGCGGCGGCGCAGCATTCGCAGTCCCCGTACAACGTGTTCGCCGCGGTCCCCGGCCTCAAGGTGGTAGCCCCGTCCAACGCGTACGACGCCAAAGGCCTTCTCATCCAGTCCATTCGCGATGACGACCCGGTAGTGTTCTGCGAGCACAAGACGCTGTACGACCTCAAGGGCGAGGTGCCCGACGAGCCGTACACCATCCCGTTCGGCGTAGCCAACTACACCCGGGAGGGCACGGACGTCACCATCATCGCGCTCTCGGCCATGGTGAATGCCGCCAACACGGCCGCCGACAAACTTGCCACGGAGGGCATCTCCGTCGAAGTGGTCGACCCGCGGACCGTCTCACCCCTCGACGAGGAGGGCATCCTCGAATCCGTCGCGTCCACCGGGCGGGTGGTGATCGTCGACGAGTCCGCGGCACGATGCGGATTCGGCCACGACGTCGCAGCGCTGATCGCCACCAAGGCGTTCGGCTCGCTGAAGGCACCGATCGAACTGGTCACCCCACCGCACACCCCCGTGCCGTTCTCCCCCGTGCTCGAACAGGCATGGCTTCCCGACGCGGCGCGCATCGAGGCCGCGGTACGCAAGGTGGTGACCGCCTGACCATGAGTGACATCAAACTGATCGAAGTTCCCAAATGGGGCCTGTCCATGGACGAGGGCACCGTCACCGAGTGGTTGATCGACGAAGGAACGTCCTTCTCGAAGGGTGATCTGATCTGCGAGATCGAGACCAGCAAGATCACCAAAGAGTTGGAGGCGCCGTTCGACGGAGCGCTGCGGCGCATCGTCGCCAAGCCCGGTGCCACGTTGCCGGTGGGTGCGGTCCTGGCCGTGTCGGCCGACGCGGCCGTCTCCGACGCCGAGATCGAGGAGTTCCTGACCGGCCTCGGAACGGATCACGTCTCCGCATCCGAGCCCGAGCGGTCACCGGGTGGACAGCTCATCCCCGAGGAACCGTGCGTGACATCCACACCGTCGACACCGGCGGCGCAGGAGTCGACGAGGACTCCCGGCACCACCACCGTCCCGGATTCGCTACGGGGACAGACGAATGGTGACGTGTTCGCGACACCACACTCTCGCCGATTGGCAGGTGAGTTGTCGATCGACCTGGGCCGTGTGACCGGGACCGGCCGCGAGGGCCGGATCTCCGTCGCGGACGTCCACGACGCGATTCGGTCGGCGGGTGGAACCGTCGCGGAAGCACCGTCTCCGACCCGATCGGGTGTGCCCGGACGCTCGTCCGAGGACGACGGCGGTGTCGACGCGACACCGGTGGCGCGTCGACTGGCGAAGTCCCTCGGCATCAATCTGCACGATTGCCGGGCCACCGGTTCGCGGGGACGCGTCTGCGAGGCGGACGTCCGGGAAGCCGAACGGACGTTCCGGCTGCTTCCCGATCCGGTGGCGGCGTCCACTGGCGTAGCGGACGCCCCGCAACACGCGGCACCCGAGTTCGAGACGATCCCGTTCAACTCGATGCGCAAGGCGATCGGGCAGCGTCTGCAGGAATCGAAGCGCAACGCTCCGCACTTCCGCCTCACCGTGGACCTCGAGATCGACAATCTCCTCGCACTGCGCAAGGAGATCAACGCGACCGTGCCCTCGGTCAAGCTGTCGGTCAACGACTTCGTCGTCAAGGCGTGCGCGGCGGC
Source organism: Rhodococcus sp. G6(2025) (assembly GCF_058628105.1). NCBI lineage: Bacteria > Bacillati > Actinomycetota > Actinomycetes > Mycobacteriales > Nocardiaceae > Rhodococcus > Rhodococcus sp. G6(2025). The sequence continues at coordinate 1,805,815 of NZ_CP179750.1, read as the reverse complement.
GCTGCGCAAGGTACCCGACGTCAACGTCCAGTTCGACGAAGCGGCCCAGTCGGTGCTGAGATTCTCCGCCGCCGACATCTCGGTGGCCGTCGCCTTACCGTCGGGACTGATCACGCCCATCGTTCACGGAGCCGAGAGCAAGAGCCTCGCCGAGATCTCCCATGAGGTCCACACATTGGTGACGAAAGCCAAGACCGGCAAGCTGACCCCCGAGGAGTTCCAGGGCGGCACGTTCACCATCTCGAACCTCGGCATGTTCGGTGTGCGCGAATTCGACGCGATCATCAACCCACCGCAGGGCGCAATCCTCGCCGTCGGTGCGGGGCAGCAACGGCCGGTCGTCGTCGACGGTCGGGTGGAAGCCCGCACCGTGCTGACCGTGACCCTCTCGTGCGACCACCGGGTGATCGACGGCGCCCTCGGCGCGACGTTCCTGCAGGAACTGCGGCGCCTCGTCGAGTCACCCGCGTTGATGCTGGTCTAGGGAGTATTGATGACTGACAAATACGACGTCCTGGTGATCGGAAGCGGCCCCGGCGGCTACGTCGCCGCCATCCGTGCCGCGCAGCACGGACTCCGCACCGCGGTGATCGAACGGGACCGGCTCGGCGGTATCTGCCTCAACTGGGGGTGCATTCCCACCAAGGCGCTTCTCCACGGCGCCGACGTGGCCCACACGCTGGCGAATCTGCGTCCCCTCGGATTCTCCACCAGCGGTGTGGAATTCGACATGGCGCAACTGGTCGAATTCAGCCGTGGGGTGTCGGGCCGATTGTCCGACGGCATCGGATATCTGATGAAGAAGAACGGTATCGACGTGATCACCGGCACCGCACGCCTGACCGGAAAGGGCGTGGTGGGGGTTCGCGAGGGCGGCCCGGACTCGGCGTCGCCGCTCACCGAGTACCGGGCCGATCACATCATCCTGGCCACGGGTGCGCGCCCGCGGTCGGTGCCCGGGGTGACACCGGACGGCGGCCGGGTCTGGACCTACTTCGACGCGCTGGTTCCCCCGGAGCTTCCGAAGTCGTTGCTGGTCATCGGCTCCGGCGCCATCGGCGTCGAGTTCGCCAGCCTCTACCGCGATCTGGGCAGCGAGGTCACGCTCGTCGAGCTGGCACCGCAGATCATGCCCGTCGAGGACGCCGCGGTGGCCGGTCACGTGCGCCGGCAGTTCGAGAAGCGCGGGATCGCCATCCACACCGGCGCCTCGGTATCCGAACTCACGGTCGGCGCGGACTCTGCAACCGTGACGGTGAGATCGGCGGACGGGACCCTCGGACAGCACGTCGTGGACCGGGTCCTGGTCGCCGCCGGCATCCAGGGCAACGTCGAGAATCTCGGACTCGAGGACCTCGGCGTCGACGTCGACCGCGGCTTCGTCACCACCGATCAGTGGTGCCGCACCACCGCATTCGGGATCTACGCCATCGGAGACGTCGCCGGCGCCCCGTGCCTCGCCCACAAGGCCGGCCACGAAGGCGTGCTGTGTGTCGACAAGCTGGCGGGCGCCCCGCACGTGACCCCGCTGGACAAGGACTATGTGCCCGGATGCACGTACGCCCGGCCCCAGGTTGCCAGCCTCGGCCTCACCGAGGACCAGGCGCGGGCGACCGGTCGTTCCCTGCAGATCGGGCAGTTCGATCTGCAGGCCTCCGGCAAGGCACTCGCCATCGGTGAAGCCGACGGCTTCGTCAAGACCATCTTCGACGCCGACAGCGGCGAGTTGCTGGGCGCCCACATGGTCGGTCCCGACGTCACCGAGCAGATCCAGGGTTTCGGCATCGCCCGATCTCTGGAGGCAACCGGTGACGATCTGGCGGAAGTGATCTTCGCGCACCCGACGCTGTCCGAGGCCATGCACGAATCGGTCCTGTCGGCGCTGGGTCGCCCGATCAATATGTAGCAATCCCGCCGAGCCGTGGTCGCCCTCCGGCACCGCGGTTCGGCGGAACCACCCCCAGGAATCGACACGTGACTGCCACACCAGGATCATCGTCCGCTGCCGCGCAGGCGCCGCGCGGCCGTAAGCTGCTTCGACTGGAGATCCGGAATGCGGAGACTCCGATCGAACGCAAACCGAACTGGATCAAGACGAGAGCGAAGATGGGCCCGGAATACTCCGAGCTCGAGAGCCTCGTCAAGCGCGAGGGTTTGCACACCGTCTGCGAAGAAGCCGGCTGCCCCAACATCTACGAATGCTGGGAAGACCGCGAGGCGACCTTCCTCATCGGCGGGCAGCAATGCACCCGCCGCTGCGACTTCTGCCAGATCGACACCGGCAAACCCGACGACCTCGACCGCGACGAACCCCGCCGCGTCGCCGAATCCGTCCAGGCGATGGGACTGCGCTACTCCACCATCACCGGCGTCGCCCGCGACGACCTCCCCGACGGCGGCGCCTGGCTCTACGCCGAAACCGTCCGCCTGATCCACCAGCTCAATCCCGGCACCGGCGTCGAACTGCTCATCCCCGACTTCAACGCCAAGCCCGAGCAACTCGCCGAGGTGTTCGCCACCCGCCCCGAGGTCCTCGCCCACAACGTCGAAACCGTCCCCCGCATCTTCAAGCGGATCCGGCCCGCGTTCCGCTACCAGCGCAGCCTCGACGTGATCACCGCCGCCCGCGAGGACGGACTCGTCACCAAGTCCAACCTGATTCTGGGAATGGGCGAAACCCCCGACGAGGTCACCCAGGCGTTGCACGACCTGCACGACGCCGGCTGCGACATCATCACCATCACCCAGTACCTGCGTCCCTCGCCGCGGCATCACCCCGTCGAGCGGTGGGTCAAGCCCGAGGAATTCGTGGCGCACTCCACCACCGCCGACGAGATCGGCTTCGCCGGCGTGATGGCCGGACCCCTCGTCCGCTCCTCCTACCGCGCCGGCCGACTCTACGCGCAGGCGATGGCCCACCACGGCCGCCCGCTCGCGGACTCCCTCACCCATCTCGCAGCCGTCCGACCCGACAGGAGTGTCAACCCGTGATCAACGATTCCGTCATCGAAGACGCACAGGTCATCGAATTCGCCTGTCGCTGGCTGCCGTACGGCGGTGGCACCACCGGTGATCTCCTCGTCGAATTCGGTATGACACCCGCGTGCTACGTGGCCCGGCTCCGCAAGATCCTCGCCGGACCGGCCGGTCAGTGCCTCGACCCGCAACTGCGCGCCGACCTGGGCCGGTTCGTCGCCGTGCGATCGGCGAGGAGTTAGACACCGGGAAGGTTCGTCACCCGGCGACGTGCACGTCGACACCGTCCGCGAACCGATACGGATGGGTGGACAGAATTGGGCCGAGGCTCTTCCGGAGACGGGAGATCTCGGCGCGGACGGCCACCACGTGGTCGCGGTCACCGAACAGCACCGCACTCAATGACGCGGCATCGATTCCAGCGAAACCCGTTTCGGCAAGCACTCGCAGGATCTGCGCGTGGCGGGGTGAGAGCGCTCGGGTCCAACTCGTGTCGCCTCGCACCGTTGCTCGCGGGGTGTCACCGAGATCGAGTTCCAATGCGATGGTCGTCGGTCTGCCTCCGCGGCGCACCAGCCAGCCGTCACCGAGCGGTTCCGGCATGCACACCCCCAACCCGGGCACGAGCAGGGGCGTGCCGAGACGCGGGGGCACCAACCGGTCGGGAACGGCCAACCCGCGTGAGTCGGCGACCCAGCCGTGCCGGTCCACCACGACGGCAGGCCCTGCGGTCGCCCCGAGCACCGGTGCGGCATGACCGCGGAGCTTCTCGAGAGTGATCGTGTGCTCCTGCCACAGTGTGGCCTCGGCCAACCGGACCGCCGTCTGCACCAGTGCCACCGTCGTCGGATGAACCGACATCGCCGAGCCACTGATGTCGACGACGCCGAGCACCTCACCGCTACGTGGATCGTGCACCGGAGACCCGGTACACGACCACCCGCAGTGCGACCGCGCGTAGTGCTCTGCCGAGAACAGCTGCACGGGAGCATCTTCCACCAACGCTGTTCCGATGGAGTTCGTGCCCACCGCCCCCTCGGACCACCGGGCGCCCTCCATGAACCCCAGCGCGTCGGCGGCCTTTCGCACGCCGCGCGACCCTTCGCGCCACAACACCACCCCGTCGGCGTCCGCGATCACCACGATGAAGTTCGCGTCTTCCGCCACCGGTGTCAACGTGTTGCGAAGCTCGGGAAGGACCGATCGCAGAGCAGTTCGCGTACGCCGGGCCTCGACCTCGGCGTAGTCGGCGAGCACCACGTCCTCGCAGCGGTCGGGGCTGACCCCGTCCGCTTGTAGCCGCGACCACGATCGGCCGACGACGTCGCGCGGCTGCGCGGGCGGTTGCCGTCCCGAGAGAACGGCATCGTGCACTTGACTCAACAACCTCGCGTGCCGGGGTAGATCGACGCCCGAGCCGACCGCGGGAAGGCGGTGCCGAACCGAACCGGAAGTACTCACCCGGCCGAGCCTACCGGGGATGCGGACGCCGAACCAGGGGCGGTTCCCCCATTTCCATTGGGGGCGAATGCAATCGACGGTCTACTCGACCACACTGCAACCGAGTGCAACCCTTGCAACCGCGCCGTGGAGAATGCTTGGCTCATCTGTGAGGACGATCACAACAGGCAGGAGTCAGGGATGAGCATCAAGGGCAAAGTCGCTCTGGTCACCGGCGCGGGGCAGGGCATCGGACGCGCGACCGCATTGCGATTGGCGTCGGACGGCGCCGACATCTCGCTCGTCGACGTCAACGGCGACCGGGTCGATGCGGTGGCCGACGAGGTCCGCGCGGTAGGAGCGAAGGCGATCTCACTGGTCGCCGACGTGACGGACCGCGATCAGGTGCAGTCCGCTGTCGACCGGACCGAGCGCGAACTGGGCGGATTCGACATCATCGTCAACAACGCCGGAATCGCCCAGGTCAACCCGATCGCCGACGTGACACCGGAGGAGGTCTCACGCATCCTCGCCGTGAACGTCGAAGGCGTGCTGTGGGGTATCCAGGTCGGGGCAGCCAAGTTCCGGGAACGGGGACACGGCGGGAAGATAATCAACGCCTCGTCGATCGCCGGCCACGAGGGATTCCCGATGCTCGGCGTGTACTCGGCGACCAAGTTCGCGGTCCGCGGCCTCACCCAGGCCGCGGCGAAGGAGTATGCGTCGGACGGCATCACCGTCAACGCCTACTGCCCCGGCGTCGTCGGCACCGACATGTGGGTCACCATCGACGAACGCTTCGTAGCCCTCACCGGCGCGCCGAAGGGCGCCACGTTCGAGAAGTTCGTCGGCGGCATCGCCCTCGGTCGCGCGCAGACGCCCGAGGACGTCGCCGCGTACGTGTCGTATCTCGCCGGACCGGATTCCGACTACATGACCGGGCAGGCGGGACTGATCGACGGCGGCCTGGTGTACCGATAGGCCGCCACTCGCAGCGGGGTTTCACACCCCGATCCGCGGGTAGACGGACGTAGGGTGATGCGACAGCGCGTCCGGGGACGAAAGGGGCAGCCGTGGACGTCGACGACCTGGTCGAGCGCACCGGTCGGTTGCGGTTCGATCTGCAAGCACTCGAAAACCGCATCAAGGAGTTGACCGACGCGTTCGACCTGCTCGACAGCACAAGCGACGGCGCCTCGCGGGAACAGGTGATCGACAGCCTCAGCGATGCTCGGCTCGACCTGAGCACCGCGGACAGGCACCTCGAGACCGCGGTGCGTAACGCCGAGAGACTGTCGACCGGCTGAACCCTGCGTCGGATGACGGGCTCGTCATGTCGTCGACCCCCGCGCACCCCAGACAACCCGATCCCACCAACTGCTGAGCGGACTGGGGTCCGGCCACCGGGTGGGCTCGTCCTCGCGCAGTTCCGTTACTCGACGTTGCGCATTCTGATTCGATGTTCCGCCTTCTTCTCGACGCACAGCTCTGCACCTCCCGAATTCCTGCGCGCCCGTCACGGCGGCGGGCGCGGCCCACTGTGCAATCCGGAATTTAGCACCGCCGCGTCCGAACGACCAGCTTTCCGACGCAGTAACCACTCGATAACGGCCGTCCAGGTTTCGGCGAGCAGCATCGAAACTGGCACTCACTACCGCCGAGTGCTAAATTTCTTCTGCACAGTGGTGGATGCGCTCGCCGAGGTGGCGGGCCATTTTGACGATCATGGGAGGTGTGTTGCTGTGCTGCGTTCCGATCGACTCGCCGAGGCTCGGCCGATGACCCGATCTTTGCTGGAAGTCCACAACGGATCGTCGCGACACAATCCCGACGGCTCCCCGGCACGATTCTCCCGGCTCGCCAGTCCACAGCACCTGCGGGGCGAACGCTGGAGCGACATCTCGGTCATGCTGGGAGCCCTGTCGATAGTGATGTTCTGGATGTTCGGATTCGGCGTCGTTCTCGGCGTCTGCGCCATCGCTGCCGGCATCGCCGCCAACCGGCACCCTGCCGTCGAAGGAAGCGAGCCGAAGTCCCTGGAAGCACTGCTGGGCATTCTCACCGGCGCTTTCGGAATCGCCGTCGGCACAGTCTTTCTCACCGCGGCGCTCCCACACCTCTGACATACGCCACAAATCTGGCCCGACACCCGTCGAGTATCCACTCGCGGGTGCCGGGCCAGACGACGGTTGATCGGCCGGGGCCGATCAACCATGATCAGTCGAGGTCGAACCGGTCGAGGTTCATCACCTTGTTCCAGGCAGAAACGAAGTCCTGCACGAACTTCTGCTGCGCGTCGTCGGTGGCATACACCTCGGCGAGAGCACGCAGTTGCGAGTTCGAACCGAACACGAGATCGACGGCGGTGGCGGTCCACTTGGCGTCACCCGTGACACGATCGGTGCCCTCGTAGACGTTCTCGGCCGAGGCCGCTCCCTTCCACACCGTACCCATGTCGAGGAGGTTGACGAAGAAGTCGTTGGTCAACGCCTCGGGCCGGTCGGTGAAGACGCCGTGCTTCGTTTGGCCGAAGTTGGCGTTCAGTGCACGCAGGCCACCGACGAGAACCGTCATTTCCGGAGCGGTCAAGTTCAACATGTAGGCCCGGTCGACCAGAAGCGCCTCGGCAGGCAACTTCTCCCCCGCTCGGAGGTAGTTGCGGAACCCGTCGGCCCTCGGCTCGAGCACGGCGAACGACTCCACATCGGTCTGCTCCTGTGTGGCGTCGGTACGACCCGGCGTGAACGGGACCGTGATGTCGTGACCGGCGTTCTTCGCCGCCTTCTCGACCGCCGCGGCACCCGCCAGAACGATCACGTCCGCGAGTGAGACCTTCACTCCGCCGGACTGCGACGAGTTGAAGTCCTGCTGGATCTGCTCGAGGGTCTGCAGGATCGTGGATAGCTCGGCGGGGCTGTTGATCTCCCAATCCTTCTGCGGCGCAAGCCGGATCCGCGCCCCGTTGGCGCCGCCGCGCATGTCGGTGCTGCGGTGGGTGGCTGCCGAGGCCCAGGCGGTGGACACCAACTGGGAGATGGACAGGCCCGAGTCGAGGATCTTGCCCTTGAGCGCGGCGATCTCGCTGTCCCCGATCAGCTGGTGATCGACCGCGGGGACCGGGTCCTGCCACAACTGCGCCTCCGGCACCCACGGGCCGAGGTAGCGCGTGACGGGTCCCATGTCGCGGTGCAGCAGCTTGTACCAGGCCTTGGCGAACTCCTCGGCGAACTCCTCCGGGTGGTCGAGCCAACGCCGGGTGATCTTCTCGTAGGCCGGGTCGATGCGCAGCGAGAGGTCCGTGGTCAGCATCGTCGGAGCACGTCCCGCCGACGAATCGAACGGGTCGGGAATCGTGCCCGCGCCTGCGCCGTCCTTGGCGGTCCACTGCCAGGCACCGGCGGGACTCTTGGTCAGCTCCCATTCGTAGCCGTACAGGACCTCGAGGAAGCTGTTGTCCCACTTCGTCGGCGTGGGGGTCCACACGACCTCGAGACCACTGGTGATCGCGTCCTTGCCCACGCCGGTGCCGTAGGCACTCTTCCAGCCCAGGCCCTGCTGCTCGATCGGGGCGCCTTCCGGTTCAGGACCGACCAGGTCGGCGTCGCCTGCGCCGTGCGTCTTGCCGAAGGTGTGGCCGCCTGCGATCAGCGCAGCGGTCTCCACGTCGTTCATCGCCATGCGGCCGAACGTCTCCCGGATGTCGCGGGCGGCTGCCAGCGGATCCGGCTGGCCATTGGGCCCTTCCGGGTTCACGTAGATGAGACCCATCTGCACGGCCCCGAGCGGACCGGACAGTTCGCGATCGCCGCTGTAGCGCTCGTCGCCCAGCCAGGTGTCTTCCGGACCCCAGTACATCTCCTCGGGCTCCCAGATGTCCTCGCGGCCGAAGCCGAACCCGAAGGTCTTGAACCCCATCGACTCCAGGGCGCAGTTGCCGGCGAAGACGAGGAGGTCCGCCCACGAGATCTGCTTGCCGTACTTCTGCTTCACCGGCCAGAGCAGCCGGCGGGCCTTGTCGAGGCTCGCGTTGTCGGGCCAGCTGTTGAGGGGGGCGAAACGCTGAGCGCCCTGACCGCCACCGCCGCGACCGTCCGCGATGCGGTAGGTGCCTGCGGCGTGCCAGCTCATCCGGATGAAGAGGCCGCCGTAGTGGCCGTAGTCGGCGGGCCACCAGTCCTGCGAGGTCGTCATCAGATCGATGACGTCGCGCTTGAGTGCCTCCACGTCGAGCTTGGCGAACTCCTCGGCGTAGTCGAAGTCCACGCCCATCGGGTTCGACTTGGACGTGTGGGCGTGCAACACCGACAGCTCCGGCTGGTTCGGCCACCAGTCGCGGTTCGTCCTCGGGCGGTGCGCCGCCGGAGTGGGAGACGGGATTACGGGGTTTTCACTTTCACTGGTGCTCTGAGTATTTCCCTCATGAGCGACCGGGCAGCTATCGGACACAACATTCCTTCCGGGAGAGACCAAACTGGGCTGTGGTCATGGGTTCGATCGAGAAGTCTGTGAAGTCGAGCAGTCGGGGCACAGACCCCAGTAGATGACCTCGGCCTCCTCGACGAGGAAACCGTTGTCGTCGGACGCGGTCAGGCAGGGCGCCTCACCGACGGCACAGTCGACGTCCGCAATGACCCCACACGACCGGCAGATGACGTGGTGGTGATTGTCTCCGACCCGCGACTCGTACCGAGCAACGGAGCCGGGCGGCTGAATCCGCCGCACCAATCCCACAGCGGTCACTGCGTGCAGCACGTCGTACACGGCCTGCCGGGACACCCCTTCCAGAACGGTGCGCACCGCTCCGAAAATCGTCTCCGTATCGGCATGTGGACGCGCGTGCACGGCCTCCAACACCGCGACCCGCGGGCGGGTCACGCGAAGCTCAGCCCCGCGCAGCAGCGCTGCGTAATCCGGCATCGACGGCACCCAACCACTATGACTTACTTTTCTGGACTCAGCCAAGACTTTGCGGAAACAATTTGCCGTGACTTCGACTCACGCACAACTAGCCCGTTGGCCGACCACGGCTCCGACGAACTCTTCAGGGAAGCTCGAAGGTGACGACGCCCGAGGGCCTCGAATCCGTCGAAGACAGTCCGATCGTGCCGCCCGACGGCACGAGGGAGAGTCCGCCACCTCCGCCACCCGGTGGCTCGTTCGCCTCGCCGGTGCCACCGATCCGTCCCCCGGCGGCGCCTCCGCCGCCGCCGTACCAGCCGGCCCCGCCACCGCCCCCGGCCCCGATCCCGTCGCCGACGGCCTCCGGGAGCGTCGCACCGGAACTTCCTGCGCTGCCGCCGTATCCGGGACCACCGGCAAGACCCGCCGGGCTCGACCCGTCGGATCCGAACACGCGCTGTCCGCCGCCTTCCACGAACGAGCCGTAGCCCCCTCCCGCCGCGATGACCAGCGGCAGTTCGATTCGATGCGGAACCAGCACGCTCGACCTTCCGGTGTCGAGGACGACAGCCGAAAGCCCTCCCCCGTCACCGCCGTTCACGTTCGGCGGAGTGGTGTTGCGGCGCCAGTCGGTGGTTCCGCCGCTGCCACTCCCGAACCCGCGAAGACCGCCAGCCGGCGGCGGAACCCACCGCCGCGGCCATACCGAGACGCCGCAGCTTCGACACCGACCCCATACGCTCACCCTCCCCGGTCGCGCACCGGCCCTGTGACCGGTTCCCACTCGACTGTAGCCGCGCATAATGATGCCGGGATGAAAAGAGTTCCGTCGGACCCTAATCCGGCCCGGCGCCGCCCGGGGAGACGATGCCGTGATCGAAGGCGTACACGATGGCGGCCGCGCGGTCGCGGAGATCGAGTTTGAGGAAGATGTGCCCGACGTGACTCTTCACGGTCACGCCCGAGATACCCAGCTCACGGCCGATCTCACTGTTGCTGTGCCCACGCCCGATGAGCGCGAGCACATCGAGTTCCCGCGCAGTCAGCTCGGTGAGGTGGTTCCGGCCCCCGTCGGACGACGGCGCGACGGTGCGGTACGTGGCGAGAACGCGTCCGGTCACTGCGGGGTCGAGGCAGGCGCCGCCCTCGGCGACGGTGCGTACGGCGCGAATCAGGTCCTCGGCGGGCGAATCCTTGAGGATGAACCCTGCCGCACCCGCGCGGAGCGACCCGGACAGCAGTTCGTCGTCGTCGAACGTGGTGAGCACCAGCACCGGCGGCGGCTGCGCTCCCGACCGGAGATCGCGGGTCGCGCGGATACCGTCGACCTTCTTCATCCGGAGGTCCATGAGCACGACGTCCGGGGTGTGCTCCGCCACCGCGCCCGGCACCTCCGAGCCGTCGGCGCATTCGCCGACGATGATGAAGCCGTCCTTGCGCCGCAGGATCCGGCGCAGCCCCGACCGCACCAGTTCCTGGTCGTCGACCAGCAGCACCCTGATCTCCGGGCCCGTCACGACAGTCCCGGGATGTGACGGAGAATCGCCGGCCGGCAGGAGTCTCGGGGCAATGGAACCGCGGCGTGCACCGACCATCCCCTGCCGTCCGGGCCGGCGCGGAATGTGCCACCGAGCAGCGCGGCGCGCTCACGCATGCCCCGCAGACCGGAACCGAGTGAGCCGTTCGGTGGGGTCACCCGACCTCGGGTCGGGTTGCGGATATCCAGCGTCACGCGTTCCGGCTCGATCGTCAGTCGCACGTCGGCACTGGCGCCGGGTGCATGTTTGGCGACGTTTGCCAGCGACTCCTGCGTGATGCGGTAGATGCCGAGACCGACTGCGCCGGTCACGGCAGAGAGGTCCCCGCGCATGTCGAAGGCCACCGGCAGACCCGCACGGCGGAAGTCGTCGATCAGATCGGGAAGATCGGCGACACCCGGCTCGGGACGGGTGCCCGCCGGACCTGCGTCGAGCAACCCGACGGTGCGCCGGATGTCGGCCATCGCCTGCCGCCCGAGTCGCTCGGCGTCGGAGAGCGCGTCCACTGCGTCGTCGACGTCGCGGTCCTGCTCGAGCGCGCGGCGGGCCGCGGTCAGATGCAGCAGCGTGATGCTCAGCGAGTGGGCGATGACGTCGTGAACCTCGCGAGCGATTCGCTGGCGCTCACGGGTGGCGGCCTGCTCGGATTGGATCGCCTTCGAGGCCCGCTCCTGATGAAGGAGGCGCAACTGTGTGAGCATCAGGTAGCCGAAGGCCCAGCCCAGCACGACTCCGGCGAGAGCGTAAGGCGCACCGTCGAGTCGGCCCGTCAGTGCAAACGCAGTCAGGACTGCCATCGCGGCAGCCAAGGTGGCGAGACTGACGGCCAGTGATGCCGTTGCCGCGACCTCGGCGGTGAGGATCACCAGGATGAGCGGCGCGAAGTCGAACGCGGTGTCGGGCTGCTGCAGAAGCAGCAGTGCGGCCGCCGCGATGACGACAACGGCCAGGAACGGACGCGGAAGCACCGCTCCCGGTCTGATCATGTCTCCCGCAACAGGGGTCACCGCGGCGACCAGGCCACACAGCAGGACCCACCCCGGCGGCACGAAGCCGTCGCGTTGCGCGACAGCGGCACCGGCGATGACAACGACGGCGATGTGCGCGAACACCGGCACAGCGAGCGGATAGTCGTACTCACTCTCCGCCACGCGTCGACGAAAAAATGCCGTCACCTGCACACGACCAGCGTAGGCGAAGACCCACCCACACCGCGTCCTCTCCGGAGCGGAGATCCCTCCGCCCACGGTAGGAGACGAGAACGCGACCGTGGCACGGCGAAACCGCTGCCGCGGATCCGTAGCGTTGCCGTCATCAACGAAACTACGGAGGTGGCCGAGATGTCGTGGAACGATTTCCGTGCACGCCGGGCGGTACTGGAAGAAGTCCTGGGGCGGGCGCACGCCGACCCCGCACAGGCGTTGCGGTTCGACGAAGTACCCGGCGCGATCGAGCTTTTCGGCTCGGCCGACAACATCCTTCTCGCACTTCAGCACCGGTGGAGCAACCACCTCGCGGCCCGCCTCGACCAGGCGGTCGAGGACGGCACCCCCCTGAATGCGACGTGGAAAGCGCTGGCCGCCGAGCAACCGGCGTTGCGCGCGCTCCTCGACACCGCGGCCGCCTCCTCCCTGCGGTTGCGCGGGTCCCAACGCGCGGAGCAGCGGATGATCGAGGCTCACCACACCGGTCGTCTGTCCGGGCAGCGGATCGAGCAGCGGCCGATCGGCGCGCGAACGCCGACGATGACCCCCGCGTGACAGACGGGCGGCCAGTGCATCCCTACGGCTGCGCGAATGCCGCCTCGAACGCGTCGAGCGCGTCGTCCGGATCGTTCTTCGCCCACCCTTCGAGTCCGACGACGCCCGTGTAGCCGAGGTCGCGGAGGGCGGCTGCGACAGCCGGGTAGTGGATTTCGCCGGTTCCGGGTTCGCAGCGTCCGGGGACGTCGGCGACCTGGATCTCCCCTATGTAGGGCAGCGCCTTTCGGACGAGTTCGATGAGGTTCCCCTCGCCGATCTGGGCGTGATAGAGATCGAGATTCATGCGCAGGTGGGGGTTGTCGACCGCCCGGACGAGAGCGAGAGTGTCGGCCGCGGTCGCGAACGGGGTGCCGGGATGATCGACGGCGAGGTTGAGGTTCTCGAGCGTGAACACCCGCCCCGCCTGTTCGCCGAGTTCGGCGACCTTCCGCAGAGTGTCGGCGGCGGTCAGCCACATTGCGGGCGTGACCGTTTCGACCGGACGGACGGGCAGTCCCCGGTTGTCCAGCCCGGTTCCGTGCAGATTCAGTCGCGGGCAGTCGAGCCGCTTCGCGACGTCGAGGGACTGCTGCGCCGTGGTGAGCAGAGCCTCGATGCCGTCAGCTTCGGTGAGGTTGCCCTCCAGATAGCCGGTCATCGAGGAGAATTCGGCGCCGCCGGCGGCGAGAGCGTCGATGTCTTTGGTGGACCAGTCCCAGATCTCGACCTGGAGACCGCGTTCGGCGATGCGGTGGACGCGGTCCAGGAACGGCAGGTCGAGGTAGAGCATTTCGGCGCTGGCGGCGAGCGCATAGGTGGTCATCGGTGTCACCGGTCCAGGTCGACGGCGGAGCCCGTCTCGACGCTGCGGACGGCGGCGAGTGCGATCGACAGCGCGGTGCGGGCGTCGTGGCCTGTGACGACGGCCGGTGTGTGGGTGCGGATCGCGTCGACGAAGGCGGTCAGTTCCCCCACGTACGCGGAGTGCAGGAGGTCGGTGTCGCGGCGCGCGGTGTCGGCGTGCAGGCCGTCGGGGCCGTAGTACGTCATGTCGGTGCTGAGCCCGCTGCCTGCGGTGATCATGCCGCCGGAGCCGAACACCTCGGCGCGCACGTCGTATCCGTACAGCGCACTGAAGCTTGCCTCCGCCGTGGCGATGGCGCCGTTGTCGAACTGGACCGTCACCACTGCGGTGTCGAGGTGGCCCGAGCTCTTGGCGTCCGGTCGTACCAGGGCGTCGGCCACGGCGTGCACCCGCACCGGGCGTGCGCCGGGGTTGAGGAAGCAGAGGGTGTCGAAGTCGTGAATGAGCGTTTCGAGGAAGATCGTCCACTGCGGAACGCGTGCCGGATCGGCGGTGTACGGCCCGGGATCGCGGGTCAGCGAACGCAGCAGCTGCGGGGTTCCGACCTTCTGCGCGTCGATCGCGGCGCGGGCGGCGGCGAATCCGGGAGCGAATCGGCGATTGAACCCCACCTGCAGGACGATGCCGGCGTCGGCGGCCGCCGCGATGGCGCGGTCGGCGTCGGCGAGGGTCACTGCCATCGGCTTCTCGACGAACACGTGCTTGCCGGCGGCCGCGGCCGCGACGACCAGATCCGTGTGGCTTCGCGCGGGGGCGGTGATCAGCACCGCATCGACCTCGTCGCTGGTGAGGACGTCGTCGACGGTCGCGGTGGCGATCGGCGCTCCCAACGCGGTGGCGAGGCGCTGCGCGGACTCGCCGACCGGGTCGCTGACGGCGACGAGCGACGCCCCGGGGACCAGGCGGGCCACGATCTCCGCGTGATTCGAGCCGATGCGTCCGGCACCGATCGTCGCGATGCGGACCGGGTGGGAAGCGGGCGCCGTCGAGTGGACGGTTGCGGCTTCGCTGAGTGACATGGGTGCGCTCCAGTGCAGTGGAAGGGTGGAGGTAGAGGAGAACTAGTACGTTCTAGTTCTAGACCGTAGGACTCGTGCGATCATTGGTCAAGAGCAGCTTCGAGCGGACAGCGCGGGGCCCGGGAGGACAGGAGTCGTGCACGTGGTCGAACCGGTGGCGGGATCGACCGGTGGCGCCCGTCCGACGATGGGCGATGTGGCGCGAGCGGCAGGAGTCTCCACAGCGCTCGTCTCGATCGTGATGCGGGGAGTTCCCGGCGCCAGCGAGGCCACTCGCAGGCGGGTGCTCGACATCGCCGACGAGATGGGCTACGTCCCCGACCGTCGCGCACAGAAACTGCGCCAGGCCAGTTCCCGGTTGCTCGGAGTGGTGTTCGAACTGCAGCAGCCGTTCCACGGCGATGTCGTCGAACAGATCTACGCGGCGGCCACCCGCCGGGGATACGACGTGATGCTCAGCGCGGTCGCGCCGAGTCGTGCCGAGAAGGTCGCCGTCCAGGCGCTCTTGCGGGAGCGCTGCGAGGCCGCGATCCTCCTCGGCACCCGGTTCGACAGCGACGAGCTCGGCGCTCTGGCCGACCGCGTGCCCGCCCTCGTCGTGGCGCGCGCGAGCGGCCTGCCCGGAGTCGGTGCCGTGCGGGGCGACGACGTCGCCGGCATCACCCTGGCCGTCGACCACCTCACCGAACTCGGACACCGGAACATCGCGCACATCGACGGCGCCGACGCTCCCGGCGGTGCGGACCGGCGGGCCGGATTCCTGGCCGCGATGCACCGGCACGGACTGTCGGCTTCGGCAACGGTCGTGGCGGGCGGTACGACGGAAACCGAAGGCGCACAGGGCATGCACAAACTTCTGGAGATGGCCACTCCCCCGACCGCCGTCGTCGCCTTCAACGACCGGTGCGCCACCGGCGTGCTCGACCTACTGGTCCGCCGTGGCCGGGACGTGCCCGCGGACATCTCCGTCATGGGCTACGACGACTCCCGCCTGGCGAGGATTCCGCACGTGCAGATGACGACGATCTCCCAGGACGCGACGCACATGGCCGAGGCCGCCGTCGACGGAGCGCTGGCTCAGATCGCCGGCGACAAGGCCGTCGACCTCGTACTCGCGCCGCACCTCGTCCGCCGCGCGACCACCGGCCCTGTCGCACACCGCGACTAGATCCTCTGCCGGATACTAGGCCGACGACCAGACACCGAGTTCGTTGCCACTCGGATCGGTGAAGTGAAAGCGGCGCCCGCCGGGAAAGTCGTACGGGCCGTTGACGACGGTGCCACCGGCCGCCCGCACCGCATCCACCGACGCGTCGAGATCCACCGAGTACAGCAGCACCAGCGGTCCGCCTGCCGGCTTCCGTTCCGGAACCTGCAGCAGGCCGCCGACTTCCTCACCGTCCGCACCGACGATGCCCGCGTACTGCGGGCCGTAGGAGTTGAATTCCCAGCCGAATGCCGAGCGGTAGAACGCTTCCGCGTCCGCGAGGTCCGTGACCGACAACTCCACGTAGTTCAGTCGATGATGATCTGCGCGAGAAGGTGACATGCCGGAACTCTAGCCGGAATCGGTTCCTCGATCAGGAGTTCGGTCGGCGAGAAGCATGTTCACGAAACCGCGGGTGCTCGCCGTCTGGGGTCGGCCGGCGACCTGAACGAGGGAGATGGTGCGTTCGACCGTCGGCTGCAGGGGTATGTGGACGAGTCCGGCGAACGAGATCATGGGAAGCACGAGTTCGGGTACCGCGGTGACGCCGAGCCCGGCCGCCGCCAGTCCCGCTACCGCGCCGATGTTCTGCGCCTGCATGACGGGACCGAGTTCGATGCGTGCGTCCTCGACGGCCCGGCGGACGGGCGCCGCGATGCTGCTCTCGGGTCCGAACGCGATGAACGGCTGTCCGGCGAGATCCGACCACCGCAGTACCGGCCGGTCGGCGAACGGATGTGTCGGCGCGACAGCGCAATAGAAGGAGTCGCTCGTCAGGACGTCCTGCTGCAGGCCGGGCAGAAGGCCCGAGGTGGTGACAAGGGCGAGGTCGACCGTGCCCGAGTACACGGCGTCGAGAACCTCCTGACGTAGTCCGTCCCGGATCTGGAGGCGCACGTCGGGGTGCTGCTCGCGGAAGCTCACCACATACGGAGGAAGGAACGTGGCCGCGAGCGAGGGCAGGCATGCCACGGTCACGATTCCGCGGTCACCGGTGACGAATCGTTCGATCTGCGTGAGTCCGTCGTCGAAATCGTGGAGCATCCGCCGGGCGTGCTCGATGATCTCGTGCCCGTGCGTGGTCAGCTCGACACGGCGAGTGGTGCGTTCGAACAGCGTGACGTCGAGTCTGCGCTCGGCCTCGGCGACCGAGCGGCTCAGCGAGGACTGAGACACGTCGAGTGCGTGGGCCGCCGCGGTGAAGCTCGCGTAGTCGGCGATGGCGACGATGCTCCTCAGGTGAGAAATCCCGAGATTGATGCTCATGCGCATCAGTATGGCCGGTATTCATGCTGGGATATTCATGAGTTGAACTCATGAATCGATCATTCATTGATATTTGACGCACAATTGTGAGGCGCGCGACACTGGGATTCCATTTCGAAGGAGGTCACATGGTTGCCGCGCTCGGGTTCGCCACGATCGCTTGTTTCCTGGCGCTGGCGTTCAGCCGCCGGGTCTCGGTGCTCGTCGCACTGATCCTCGTTCCCGTCACGTTCGCGATCGTGGGCGGATGGGCACCCGACCTCGGGGAGATGGTGGGCGACGGGCTGCTGAAGGTCGCGCCCGTCGCCATCATGATCGCCTTCGCGGTCCTGTATTTCAGCCTGATGGTCGACGTGGGACTGTTCGATCCGGCGATCCGCCGGATCGTCCGGTGGGCAGGTGGCAATCCCACCAAGATCGCCGTCGGAACCGCGGTGCTGACCCTGCTCGTCGCGCTCGACGGTGACGGAACCTCGACCTTCCTGATCACCATCTCGGCGTTGCTGCCCATCTACCAGAAACTCGGGATGCGCCCGGTCGTCCTGACCGGCATCGTCTGCCTGGCCGCGGGACTGATGAACATGATTCCGTGGGGCGGCCCGACCGTCCGCGCCATGGCCGCGCTCGACCTGACCAGCGCCGACATCTTCACGCCGGTCCTGCCCGCGATGGGCGCCGGGATCCTGTGGGTCCTGTTCGCCGCCTACATGATCGGCCGCACGGAACGTAAGCGGCTCGGCGTCACCGAACTGGTGTCTCCCGGCGGCGGCGGTCCGGGCACGCCGCACGTCTCCGACGCGCCGGTGCGCACCGGTCGCCAACGGGTGGTGATGGCGTTCAATACCGTGCTCACCCTCGTCCTGATCGTGATCCTGCTGTTCCAGCTCGTGCCGCTGGAGGTGGCATTCGCCATCGCATTCGCACTTGCGCTCGCTGTCAACCGCCCGAAGTGGGACGACCAGCAGGCCCTGTTCGCGAAGCACGGCGGCAACGTCACCATGGTGGTGGCGATGATCCTTGCGGCAGGCGTGCTCACCGGAATCCTCAACGGCACCGGGATGATCACCGCGATGGCGCAGACCTTCGTCTCCTGGATTCCGCAGTCCGCCGGCTCTCTGATCCCCGTCATCACCGCCGTCACATCGATGCCGCTCAGTCTGGTCTTCACGCCGGACGCCTACTACTTCGGCGTCGTCCCGGTGCTCGCGGAAACCACGGCATCGTTCGGAGGCGACCCCGCGGAGATCGGCCGCGCCGCCATCCTCGGTCAGATGACCACCGGATTCCCGCTCAGCCCGCTGACCGCCGCGACGTTCATCCTGATCGGACTGAGCAAGGTGGACCTCGGCAAGCACCAGCGGTTCATCTTCGGCTGGGCCTTCGGGACCACCATCGTGATGACCGTGACGGCGCTGATCACCGGTGCCCTCTCGTTGTAATCGTCCGCGGCATCACCGCAGCCGAGCCACCCCACCACCCGTCGAACAAGCAAAGGACTTCGAGCCCGTGACACCATCGAGCACCCGCGACAGAGCCTCGCGGAGCGTGCGACTCGGCGCCGGATCCGGGTTCTCCGGGGATCGCATCGACCCCGCCGAGAAACTCGCCCGGCACGCCGACCTCGACTACCTGATCTTCGAATGCCTCGGCGAACGCACTGTCGCCGCCGGAAACGCGCGCCGACTGGAGAACCCGGACGAAGGATACGATCCGCTCCTCGCCGCACGCATGCGCGCGGTTCTCCCCCACACGCTCGCGTCCGGGACCACTGTGATCACCAATGCCGGTGCCGCGAACCCTCTCGCCGCCGCTGAACTGGTCTCCGGCATCGCGGCCCGGTCCGCCGACCGGCAGGTGCGCATCGCTGCGATCACGGGCGACGCGGTGCTCGAGCAGGTGCTGCGCCACGACCCCGTCGTGTGGGAGACCGGGAGACGACTGTCGGAGCACGATGAGGAACTCGTGTCCGCGAACGCGTACATCGGCGCGGAGGCCGTGATCCCCGCGCTCGAACTGGACGCCGACGTCGTCGTCACCGGGCGGCTGGCCGATCCTTCCCTCTACGTCGCCCCACTCGCCCACCACTTCGGATGGGACCTGGCCGACCACGACACCATCGGCGCCGCAACCGCGATCGGGCACCTGCTCGAGTGCGCCGGACAACTCACGGGCGGGTACTACGCGGATCCCGTCACCAAACCGGTGAAGGGCATGGCCGATCTCGGCTTCCCGTTCGCCGACGTCCTCGCCGACGGATCGGCGACGTTCGGCAAACTCGACGGGTCCGGCGGCATACTCACGGAACGAACCTGCGCCGAGCAGCTCCTGTACGAGGTGGGAGATCCCACCTCGTATCTCACGCCGGACGTCACCGCGGACTTCGGCAACGTGTCGTTCACCAGCGTCGGACCCGACCGGGTCGCCATCACCGGTGCGACGGGGCGCCCCCGGCCGCAGCAGCTGAAGGTCACCCTCGGCTTCCGTGGCGGCTGGCTCGGTGAGGGGCAGATCAGTTACGCGGGCCCGCGCGCCCACCCCCGCGCCCGGCTCGCCGCGGACATCGTCACCGAACGACTCGTCGACGTGCACGGTTTCACCGAGGACGCCGTCTCCGTCGAATACATCGGCGCCGGTGCGGCTTTCCGCGGCCTCGACACCGACACCGATGCGCACGAGGTGCGCGTGCGGGTGACCGCCCGCGCACGCACCCGCGAGGAAGCCGACCTCGTCGGCTGGGAAGTGGAAAGCCTGTACACCAACGGACCGGCCGGCGGGGGCGGCGCCCGGCGCTCGGCGACCGAGGTACTCGCGATCCGCTCGTGCACCCTCCCCCGCGACCTCGTGCCCACCCGGGTGCACCTCACGGAGGTGACGACATGACCACGCCCGCAACGGTTCAGAAGATGGACTCCCTCGCCGACGTTCGTGCCGGCGACAAGGGAGACACGCTCATCCTTGCCGTGCTGGCCCGGGACCACGCCGCCTACCGTTATCTCGCCCGGAGACTGACCGAAGACGTCGTCGCCGCCCACTACGGCGAGCTGATCACCGGTCCGGCCCGGCGCACCTGCCAGCCGAACCTGATGGCGATGGTGTTCGAGTTGCCGGGCGTCCTCGGCGGCGGCGTCACGGGTTCCCCCGCACTCGACGGACACGGCAAGACGCTGGGCTATCACCTGCTGAGCCTCGAAATCTGACGGGCTACACGGGATTCCGGTCCCGCGACGCCGACAGGGTGACGGCGAGCGCCTGACGATCGAGCTTGCCGCGCGGCGTGCGCGGCAAGCTGTCGACCGCGAGTACCTGAACCGGCATGCTCGGGCTGGGTAACGTGGCGCGCAGATGCCGCCAGATCTCGCTGGAACTCGGCCCGTCGCCGTCCACCACGATCGCGGCGGCCGGTGCCTCGCCCATCCGGCTGTCGGGCACTCCGATGCACGCAGCCTCCGAGACTCCGGGGAGTGCGGTCAACGCCGCCTCGATGGCCGCGGGTTCCACATTGAGCCCCGCCCGGATCACCGTGTCGCTGTCGCGGCCGAACAACTGCAGGCTGTTGCCCGCCACCCTGCCTCGGTCCCCCACGGTCATCCACCCGTCGGCGGGGCCGTTCAGCACGCCGTCCTCGGTGAGGTAGCCGTCGAACAGCATGTCGCTGCGCACGTGAACGAGGCCCGCGCGAATCTCTGCGTCGACGCCGTGGAACAGTTCGCCTGCCGCATGCTCGTCGGCGGCGCCGAGACCCCGGTCGAAGGACACGAAGCTCAGTTCGGAGGCGCCGTAGAAGTGCACGAGCGACGCCTTCGGCAGCACCTCCTGCAACGCCTCACGCCCGGTGCGCGGCCACCGGGCCGCCGACGACAGCACCTCACGGACGCTGCCGACCGGACCGATGCCCGACCGCACCACATCCCAGGCGATGGTGGGTACCGAGTACAGATGTGTCGCTGCGTCGCGCAGCGAGTGGGTGACCGGTCGCAGATCCACCGTCGCACCACGAGTGAGCCCGTGCAGCGCGCCGTACAGGAAATGGGTGTGGTCGAGAACTCCGGGCACCGCCACGCGATCCCCGCTGCCGATGTCGAACGTCGCGTCCGATCGGTCGAGGGTCGTGGCCCACGATCGCTGGTTGCGCACGAACAGCTTCGGCTCACCGGTGGTGCCGGACGTGATGCCGACCAGCAGTTCGGTGCCGGGACGCGCCCGGCCTGCGGTGCCGTCGGATTCGAGGCTGTCCGCCGTCTCGACGGTCCCGTCGAATCCCAGTCTCCGTAGCCTGGTGTGCTGGTGCGACGCGGCCACCACGGCGCCGGGTTTCGCGAGCTCGAGCACCCGCGTCAGCTGCGCGGGCAGGAGATGCCGATGCAGTAGCACGACGCTGACTCCCGCGTGCATCGCCGCCGTCACCACGACCAGCGACCCGACATCCGACGTCGGCAGCACGGCGACCCGATTCATGCCGTCGAGCCCGGCGGCGGTTCGTGTGACCCGCGACCAGAACCGGCCGTAGTCGACGGTCTCGCGTGCGGACACGACCGCTGTCGTCTCCGGGTTCTCGGCGGCCCGTCGAGCAACACGCTCGGCGAGCAGCTCAGTCATCGTCCACTCCCCGTGCGACGAGGGCGTCGCCCATCGCATCCGCGGTCCGGAGGGCGCGGACCAGAACCGGTGTGGCCAGCGCCGTCATCGACCATTGCAACCCGCGTGCCTTCCGCGCCTGCGCCACCTCCTGCACGATCCCCGTCAACAGCGGGATACACCGGATCGCCAACGCGAGCAGGAGTCCGATCCGATCCGGGTCGACCCCGAACCTCCGGAGGGGCCCGAGTGCGCGCGACACCGTGTCGAGCATGTCGGTGACCCGGGTGGTGAGCGTGACCAACGCGGCGAGCGCCACCGAGATCAGCAGCACCCCGCACACGACGACCGCCCGCGCGGGCGACGTGATCAGCACCTGGAACACGGCGATGATCAACAACATCCACACCACCGGACGCAACTGCGCCACCGCGACCCGCCACGGAATGGCAGCCACCGCAAATAGCAGGCCCACCACCAGGATGACGACACCGACCTCGAGCGGGGTGCGCACGAACACGGTGGCCGTGACGATCGACGCGACCAACAGCAGCAGTTTCAGCCCGGCGGGCATCCTGTGCAGGAGCGAGTCGCCCGGGCGGTACAGGCCGATCATTCGACCAACTGCCGGTACGCGGGGACGGCGTCGTCCGGGCTGCCGTCGAATGCGACGAGACCGTCGTCGATGACGATGACCCGTTCGAAACTCTCCAGCAGCGCCAGTTGGTGGGTCACGACGATCACCTGCTGGTCCATCGAATCGAGTGCTTCGGCGACGACGCGGGCGTTCCGCAGATCCAGCAGTGTTGTCGGCTCGTCGGCGATGATCACCTCGGGCCTGCGGATGAGGACGGCGCCGATGGCGAGCAGCTGCTTCTGGCCCCCGGACAGCAGGTGCGCGGGGTGATCGGCGTGCTGGTCGAGCCGGAACCGCACCAGGATCTCCTCGACGCGGGCGGCGATCTCCGGCTTGCTCAGACCGGACCGGCGCAGCGAGAACGCCAGGTCCTCGGACACCGTGGGCATGACGATCTGGGTGTCGGGGTCGGTGAACACGAACCCGACCTTGCGGCGCACCTGGGCGCCCTTTTTGGCGGCGTCGACACCGTCGACCGTGACGGTGCCGGAGGTGGGCTTCAGCAACCCGTTGATCATGCGGGCCAGGGTCGACTTGCCGGAACCGTTGGATCCGATGATGCCGACGCGGCGCTCGGAGAAGCGCAGGTCGACGCCGCGGAGCACCGGGCGGTCCCCGAAGGCATGGGTCACCGAATCGAAGACGATCTCACTCACGACACGCGCTCCACGAGCATCGCGATGCCCTGTCCGCCGCCGATGGCGCACGCCGCGAGCCCGAGCGCGGGTCCGTCCTCGCGCAACATCTGACTTGCCAAGCGCACCAGCAAGATCGCCCCCGACGCTCCCCATGGGTGTCCCATGGCGATGGCGCCGCCCTGTGGGCAGATCACGGATTCGTCCAGGCCGAGTTCGTCCGACACCGCCAGGACCACCGACGCGAAGGCCTCGGTGATCTCGACGACGCCCAGATCCGCCACGTCGTATCCGGTTCTCTTCAGGAGTTTGCGGATTGCGGGGACCGGTCCGAGTCCGGGCAGCGCCGGGTCCGATCCCGCGACGGCGGAACCGAGGATTCGCAACGCAGGCAGTCCGGCGGCCAGCGACTCCGTCGTCACCGCCAGCACGGCGGCGCCGTCCGAGATGCCGCAGGAGTTCCCCGCCGTGGCCGTTCCGCCCGCACCGAAGCTGGGGCGCAGCCGCGCGAGCCTGGCCTCGGTCATGCCTGCGCGAATGCGCTGGTCCCGCGCGATGTCACCGATCGGCACGATTTCCGACGAGAAGTCGGCGGCGGCCGCGAGCGTGTGCGACCGCGCCGCGTACGCGTCCTGCCGCTCACGGCTGATGCCGCGTACCCGCGCGAGATCGTCCGCGGCCGCCCCCATGTCGGGGTCGGGGAAGCCGTGCGGCGCAAAGGGAGCACGGGTGTAGCGCACCGGATCGGCGCCCGACACCGGCGGCCAGAACCGCCACGGCGCCGTGCTCGCCGATTCGACGCCGCCGGCCAGAATCAGCTCGTCGGCACCGCTGCGCACGCGGAGCGCGGCCTGCATCACCGCGTCGAGGCCGGAACCGCACTGCCGGTCGACGGTGACCCCGGGAACCTCCACGCCCATCCCCGCCTGCAGGGCCGCGACCCGCGCGGGATCACCGCCCGGCCCGAGGCAGTTGCCGAGGACGACGTCGTCGACCTCGGCGTCGAGGCCCGACTCCCGCAGCGACGTCAGAACGTCGCGCAGCACGGGGGCGGCCAGGTCGGTGGTGGTCAGATCGGCGAACCCGTGCCCGGCATTGCCGATCGGCGTCCGACGCGGCGCCACCAGAACAGGGACAGAGCTCATGCCAGCCAGTCTCTCACTCGACCTCGGGCGACCTTGCCACTGGCGGTCCGCGGCATCGCCTCGATCGGCACCCAGCGGCGGGGCAGGGCTTCCTTCGTCAGCGTCCGCCGTGCTCGGGAACGGACCTCACCGATCTCCGCGGTGCCGTCGAGCTCCACCACGGCGGTGACGGTCTCGCCGAGCACCGAATGCGGCGATCCGACGACGGCGGCCGCGGCGACACCGTCGAGCGTCTCGAGGATGCGCTCGACGTCCTCGGCAACCACCGTGGTGCCGCCGACGTTGATCGCGGATTCTCCCCGGCCGCGCACCGTCAGCTCGCCGTCGTCACCGAGTTCGGCCAGGTCACCGACGCCGAACCACTCCGGGACTCCGATCACGCTGTACGGCGACCGGACGTACAGCAGACCGTCGCGGATGTCGGCGTCGACGCCGTCGAGCAGCCGGAGCGGTTCGGGCACCCGGCGCGCCGCGACGAGGGAGAGTTCCGCGGCGCCGTAGTACTCGACGATCTCGATGCCGTCCGCCACCGCGCGGGCGCCGTCGTCCAGGGCGGTCCCGGCGACGATCGCCGTGCGCAGCTTCGGGGCCTTCCCCACCACCTCACGGAGAACGGCGGGAACGGCGTGCACCACCGTCGCCCGGGACGGGTCGTCGGTGACGCACGCCCCGCGCCAGAGTGCGTGCACGGCGCCGAACAGGTGCATCGTGGCGTGCAACGGGCCGGTGATCAGCACGTGGTCCGTCGCGTCGATGCCGGTGATCGCGGTGAAGGCGGGGAAGCTGTCGAACCAGGAGGCCGCGGTGCGCGCGAGCGGACGCGGGCTGCCGGTGGAGCCGGACGTCGCGACCAGCAGAAACGCGGACGGCGGAATCGCCGTGCGGTCCGGGCGCGCGTCGGGGTTCTCGACGATCACCGCCGTCCCCTGCCGCGCCGCCGCGCACACGCAGATCAGGGCGTCCGGGACCGGCAGCGTCGACGCGTCGTAGGCAGACGCACCCGAGCCGTGCTCGAGGATCCATCGGTCGATGGCACGGTCGAGTTCGGCGTAGGTGTAGGTGCGGTCTTCGAAATCGAGAGCGGGCTGATCGCCGGAGCCGCCGAGTTCGGAACTCACGTACGGATCAGGCCGGGGTACGCGCGATGCACGCTCTTGGCGACCACGGTCGCGACGACGACCTTGAGCAGGTCGCCGGGGATGAAGGCGAAGTTGGTGGTGATGGCGGCGCCGACACCCAGATCGGTGCGGAGCAGGAGTCCGACGGTGCCGAAGACGTAGATGACGACGATCCCGCCGAGGGCGTTGATCAGGAGACCGAGAACGGCCGGGTACTTCGGCAGGATCCGGGCGGTGAGGAGGCCGATGATCAGCGTCGCGGGAATCCAGCCGATGAGGTATCCGGCGCTCGGGCCTGCGAGCGCGGTCAGTCCGGTGCGGCCACCGGACAGCAGGGGCAGGCCGATGAGGGTCAGTGCGATGAAGACCGCGACGGCGGCTGTGCCCTTGCGAGCGCCGAGCACCGCGCCGGCGAGGATGACGCCGAGCGTCTGCAGTGTGATCGGCACTCCGCTGAAGCCGACCGTGATGGCGCCGGGCAGTCCCAGCGCCGCGATCAGCGCGGCGAAGACCGCGATCTGCGCCATGTCCCGCGCTGAAATACCGAGCCTCGACACCCGAGCACTCTCGACATCTGCCATGACGACTCCTCTTGCCTCAAACTTGAACGACGTTCAAGGTATCAGGTCGGGGCGGACAACGGTGCGGCAGACTCCGCGACGTCGCCCTGGTCGGGCGTCGTGCGCGCCCCGGCCCGCGCCGCTCCTATTCCCGCCGCGACCACGAAGCAGATACCGGCGACGGCCGCGTGGTCCGGAACCTGGTGCAACACCACGAGCCCGATGATCAACGCGAACGCCGGTTCCAGACTCATCAGCGTCCCGAACGCGGCGGTGTTCAGCCGGCGCAGGGCGAGCATCTCCAGCGTGAACGGCACGACCGGCAGCAGTATCGCCAAACCCAGCCCGATGATCAACAGGTCCGGCGTCATCTTTCCGAGCATCGACGGCCCGCCCACCGCAGTCGCGACCAACCCGGCGACCGGCATGGACACCGCGAGCCCGTTGAGACCGGCCACCTCGTCGCCCACGCGCTGGGTGAGCACGATGTAGAGGGCCCAGCACGCGGCAGCGCCCAGCGCGAACAGGATTCCGACCGGGTCGACGCCGCCGGCCCAGGGTTGCGTCAGCAGCAGCACCCCGACGGCCGCCAGTGCCGGCCATTTCAGGCGCCCGCGTCCGTGCAGAACAGCGACGCCGAGGGGCCCGAGGAACTCGATCGCGCTGGCGGTTCCCAGCGGGATCCGGTCCACCGCGGCCATGAACAGCAGGGTGACCGCCGCCGTGACCACTCCGAGCAGGACACACGCGCCGAGCGACGAACGCGTGAACGCCTTCGGACGAGGCCGCACGATCACGGCCAGCAACACCCCCGCCCATGCCAGGCGCAACCAGGCGGCACCCTCGGCGCCGACGCGTTCGGACACGCCGACCGAGATCGCGAGTCCGCTCTGTACGCACAGCATCGAGGTCAGCGCCATCGTCGCGCCGACGTGGGTCGAGTTCCTGGTCATGCCTGCATTGAATGACACCTCGACCGTTCACGTCCACGTGACTTTCATGGACAAACCGTTCGGATATCGCGAACAATACGTGGGTGGATACCCGACGCCTCCATCTCCTGCTCGAGCTCTCCCGTCTCGGCTCCATGCGCGAGGTCGCCGAGACACACCGGCTGACCACCTCGACCGTCTCCCAGCAGATCGCCGCACTCGCGAAGGAGACGGGTGCGCAGCTCGTCGAACCGACCGGCCGCCGGGTGCGGCTCACCCCGGCCGGTCGCCGGCTGGCCGACCACGCCGTCACCATCCTGGCGGCCGTCGACGCCGCCCGGCTCGACCTCGACCCCCACGCCGAGCCGGTCGGCACCCTGCGCGTCGGGGGCTTCGCGACGGGCATCCGGGTGTCGCTGCTCCCGGTCGTCGCCGAACTGGCCCGCACCCACACGCAGGTGGACGTGGTGATCAGCGAATACGAGCCGGTCGAGGCGTTCGCGTTGCTCGCCGACGACGAACTCGATCTCGCACTGACCTACGACTACAACCTGGCACCGGCATCCCCCGGCACCGCGCTCGAGGCCGTCCCGTTGTGGTCGACTCCCTGGGGACTCGGCGTCCCCGCGCCCGCCGGCGACGAACCCGCAGACGTCGCCGCCTACGCCGGTTCGCCCTGGATCGTGAACTCCCGCAACACCGCCGACGAGGACGCCGTCCGCACCCTGGCCTCGCTCGCGGGATTCACACCGCAGATCGCCCACCAGATCGACAGCCTCGACCTCGTCGAGGACCTCGTCGCCGCCGGCTACGGGGTGGGTCTGCTGCCCGCCGACCGTCCCACGCGCAAGGAAGTCACGGTCCGCCCGCTCACCAACCCGAAGGTCGTGCTGACGGCCTACGCCGTGACCCGTCGTGGGAGGTCGACCTGGCCGCCGCTCCGGTTGGTCCTCGACCGCCTGGCCGCCGTCACCGGTTTCTAGCGGGAGGCCACCGCGGAAGCCGCGTCCTTCAGGGTGCGGGCGGCGACCTGCAGTCCTTCGAGCTGTCCCAGTTCGACGTCCTCGTGTTCGATGTTGACCGCCATGTCAGGGTCGACCCGCTGTAGCGCGGCGAGGAAACGGGACCAGAAATCGACGTCGTGTCCGCGGCCGACGGCGACGAAGTCCCACGCCGAGTCCTCGGGCCACTTGTTGACCACGTGCTTGCCACCGAGTCCGGTGGGGTTCTGGTCGGCCGGGATCCGGGTGAACCGGTCGTCGAGAACACCGTAGATCTTGCAGTTCTCGTTGATCCGGGTGTCCTTCGCGGCGGCGTGGAAGACGAGGTCGCCGAGCCAGTCGACAGCGGCGACCGGATCGATGCCCTGCCAGAACAGGTGCGACGGGTCCATCTCGGCGCCGACGTTCGTCGCACCGGTCTTCTCGACCAGACGCTTCAGGGTCGGCGGGTTGAACACCAGGTTCTGCGGATGCATCTCGATCGCGACCTTGACACCGTTCTCACGGGCGAGCGCGTCGATCTCCTTCCAGAACGGCACCGCCACCTGATCCCACTGGTAGTCGAGGGAGTCGAGATAGCCGCTGTCCCATGTGTTCACGTGCCATGCCGGCCACTGGCCGCCGGCGTGCGCGGCGGGCAGCCCGGACATCGTGACCACCCGATCCACACCGAGCAGGCCCGCCACCTTGATGGCGTTGCGCAGGTCCTCGGCGTCCTCGGGGCCCACCTCGGGATCCGCGTGCAGCGGGTTGCCGTTGCAGTTCAGCCCGGCGATGGAGACGCCGGTCTCGTCGAAGACCTTCAGGTAGTCCTGCGGCGACACCTCGCCGGAGAGGAGTTCCTTGACGGGCAGGTGCGGGGTGGGCAGGAAGCCGCCCGCGTTGATCTCCGCGCCCTCGAGCCCGAGGGACGCGATGGTCTCCAGCGCCTCGCGCAGGCTGCGGTCGTGCAGGACGGCGGTGTACACACCGAGTTTCATGAGGGTTCCTTGCGTGGTGGGAAGAAGTTGCGGTTCAGTAGTTTTGCGGTTCAGGGTTGTGCGGTTCAGCCGATCTTGACGGCTGCTCCGTCGGCGCGGGCGGACTCCGCGACGGCGGTGACGATCTGCATGCCGCGCAGGGCGTGGGCGAAGGACGGCAGCGGGCCGAGGACGTCGATGCCGGCGATCTGGTCGAGGAACGCCCGGGCCTGGTAGGCGAAGAACTCCGCCTTGCCGTGGCCGACTCCGCCGGCATCCATCGGCAGGCCACCCTGGATGTACGGGTGCTGCGGTCCGATGATCACCCGACGCTGACCGTTCACGGTGCGGTCGAGGCCCTCGCTGGACACCGAGAATTCCGCGGCGCGAGCCAGGTCGAACGCCGCGGAGCCGGACGTCCCGAACAGCTCGAAACCGAGTCCGTCCGGAAGCTGGTGCGCGACACGGGAAGCGGAGAACGTGCCGACCGCGCCGTTTTGGAAGCGCGCCGTGAACGTCGCGAGGTCCTCGTTCTCGACGGGTGCCATCTCACCGGTGGTCTCGGCCTTGGTGTGGCCGTAGGTGACTCCGGCAGGCACGGGACGCTCCGTGATCACCGTGGTGAAGGTCGCGCCACTGATCTCGACGATCGGCCCGCAGACGAATTCGGCCATGTCGAGCAGGTGGCTGCCGACGTCTGCCAGCGCGCCGGTTCCGGGACCTCCGCGGTACCGCCAGGTGATCGGCGAAGCGGGGTCGAGGCCGTAGTCGCACCAGTAGTGCCCGTTGAAGTGGATGATGTCGCCGAGGCGGCCCGTCGCGAGTTCGTCGCGGATCGCCTGGATGGCCGGCGACCGGCGGTAGGTGTACCCGACGGTCGCGATCGTGTCGGCGTCCGCGGCGGCCGCGACCATGGCCTCGGCGTCCGCGATGGACCCGGCCAGGGGCTTCTCGCACAGCACGTGCTTCCCGGCAGCGAGGAGGCCTTCGACGATCTCCCGGTGCAACTGGTTCGCGACGACGACGCTCACTGCGTCGATGTCCGGCGATTCGGCGATGGCCTGCCAGCTGTACTCGGCCCGCTCGTACCCGTACCGCTTCGCGGTGTCGTCGGCGACTGCCTGGTTGGTGTCGGCAATCGCGACCAGACGCACGTCGGGGCGGTCGGTTCCGAACAGCGTCGACGCCATGCGATATCCGGCGGCGTGTGCTCGTCCGGCCATGCCGCCGCCGATGACGGCGACACCGATCGAGTTGGAAGTCATGAGTGGAAGCCTTTCGGTGTGATGTTGACCCGGCGGGAGTGCACGTCGGCTACCCACAGACACCCGCACGAGTGTGAAGACGCCCTCCGGCTAGTTCGGTCTATTTAACCGGTCTAGTACGACTACTATGAGCTGAGTCACGACACCCTGTCAACCCCGCCCCGGCGGGCCGGCTAACAGGCCGCACCCCTTGACGAACGCCCCCTTCCTGCGCCGCACACTGAACAGACTTTCACTGAGTGTCGATTCAGTGAATAACAGTTCACGAGGGAGCGTGGAGGCCATCGTCGCAGGCGGAGGTGTGTCCGGGACCGCGACTGCAATCGCATTGCGCCGCATCGGTTTCGACGTCACCCTCTACGAAACACACCCCGCCGGTAGGACAGGTGGGCTCATTTCTGAGTCTGGCATCCAACGGACTGCGGGGGCTGGAGGCGCTCGGTTGCCTGGACCAGGTGCAGCAGGCCGGTTTCGCGGTGCCCACTCAGAGAATGTGGTCCGGTACGGGCAGGCTGCTCGCGGAAGTTCCGCGCGGACGGCTGTCGGGGGATCCGCTGTTCAGCGCGACGCTGATGCGCGATTCCCTGGTCGAGGTGCTGCGGAAGTGCGCAACGCAGGCCGGTGTACGGATCGTCACCGGCCGCCGACTGGTAGCCGCCGAGCCCGTGGGCGACGGTATCCGCGCGCAGTTTGCCGACGGTTCCAGCGCACGCGCCGACCTGCTGGTCGGTGCCGACGGTCTCTGGTCGGCTACTCGGTCGGTCCTCGATCCGGGCGTGCCCCGACCCGTATACGGCGGGCTCTACAGCGTCTCGGGCGTCGCCGACGGCGTCCCGGCCGAGGCCGGCACGTTCAACATGGTCTTCGCGCGCTGCGGCGCCTTTCTCCACATCCCGGCTCCGGACGGAACCGTGTGGTGGTCCGCGCAGGTTGCCGATCCCCGGCCACCGAAACCGACAGATATCGGCGACGACCGGTGGCTCGACCGACTCGCCGAGCTGTACCGGTTCGAGCCGAAGGCGCTCGAGATCATCAGGGCGACCACGCAATTGCACCGTCCGACGCTCATGCACACGCTGGCCGAAGTCCCCATCTGGCACGACGAACGCGTCGTCCTCGTCGGCGACGCCGCCCACCCGGTCGGCGCGGGGCAGGGCGTCTCCATGGCCATCGAAGACGCCGTGGTCCTGGCTCGGGCACTCGCCGATGCCGACTCGACCGGGGAAGGTTTCGCCGAGTACCACCGGCTCCGCCGCGCCCGAATCGGGAAGATGGCCAAGGCGGCCCGCACCAACCGCGACGCCAAGACCAGCGGCCCGATCGCGCGCCGGTTTCGCGACCTCGTCATGCCGGTCGCCTTCGGGCACTTCTACGAAAGGGCCACCACCTGGCTCTACACCCACGATCTGGGCACATTGCCCGCGCAGGCGGTGCAAACCCGGCCCGCCGAACACTGACGGCCGTCGCAGGTCAGGACACGCCCGACCGGGATCCTTCCATCGGCTCGGGCGCGGGCCCGGTGGTACGGCGCGCGACGAGCCGCGGGCGGAGGACGGTAGCCACCGATTCGGTCCTCCCCCGGTCCAGCCGCTGGATGACCGCATCCACCGCGGTGGCGGCCTGCTCCCGCGGTTGCTGATTGACCGACGTCAGATCGATGTGCGCC
Source organism: Rhodococcus sp. G6(2025) (assembly GCF_058628105.1). Taxonomy (NCBI): domain Bacteria; kingdom Bacillati; phylum Actinomycetota; class Actinomycetes; order Mycobacteriales; family Nocardiaceae; genus Rhodococcus; species Rhodococcus sp. G6(2025). Next base: position 1,774,370 of record NZ_CP179750.1, on the reverse strand, counting down.
AGCTGGGCGAGCACGCTGTCGTCGTATCCGGAGACCGAGACGTCTTCGGGGATCCGCACACCCCGGCTGCGCAGTTCGCCGATCAGCCCGATGGCACTGCGGTCGTTGGCCGCGATCACCGCGGTGGGAAGTTGCGACCGCCCGAGCAGAGTGCCCGCGGCGACCGTTCCGGCGCTGTCGGTGAAATCGCCCTCGACGACGTCGATATCGAGTCCGTGACGACGCATGGCACGGGTGTATCCCGACCTCCGGTCGGCTGCAATCGTGCCCGTACCACCGCTGAGGTGCGTGATCCGGCGGTGTCCCAGCTCCACGAGATGGTCGACGACCGTGCCGATCCCCTTGCCGTCCGCCGTCCGCACGACGTCGACGGCGCCGTCACCGACGCGGCGACCGACCACGACCACCGGTACCCGCTCCCCGAGCGTGTCGAGCACGTCGGTGCCGAGTTCGGTGCCGAGCAGGATCAAGGCTTCGCAGCGGAAATCGAGCAGCGTTTCGACGACTTTCGGTTCGGCGTGCGTGGGAGTCAGGGCGCCGAGCACCACCTCGTACCCGTGCTCGTCGGCGGCGGCGACGATGTACTCGACCATCTCGGCGTGGAAGCTGTTGCGAATATCCGCCATCACACCCACGAGGTGGGTTCGCCGGAGCGACATCAGTGCGGCCGTACGGTTCGGTCGGTACCCGAGCTCGTCCGCGACGTCGAGGACCCGCTTCCGCGTCTCCGCACTCGGCCCGGGAACACGCCGAAACACCATGGAGACCAATGCCTTCGACACGCCCACCCGGTCGGCGATGTCCTGCATGGTGACGGCCTGCCGGGGCATCGGAACGGAGCCGCCACTCCGGGCGTCGTCGTCGCTTCGCATGTGCAGGCCCTTTCGCTCGCCGAGCACGAGGCACACCCAGAGTATCCGACATAGACCGAAGTACTAGACCGGGCTACCTACCCGAACGCAGCTATCCGGCGGGCGCACGCGCGACGTTCGGTGTTCCGGGCGCCGGCGAGCACGAGCGCTCCCTGCACGAAGCGGCGGAGCGGATCACAGAACACTGACCGGACCTGACATCCCGAACACCGGCGCCGATCTCAGCCAGTAGTTACTTCGACCGCTACTGGGAGTTCCTGCTCTACGGTCTCGGCGCGGTGGTGATCGCCGCGATCATCGCGTATCCGTTCGCGATGAACTTCGCTCACCGCGCGGCCACGCTCGTCGTCCGGTACGTCAGCCACGAGGCGATCATCGCCACGTTCACCGGCCTGGTCGTCGTCATCAGCGTCTGGGAGGGCGGCATCCTCGGCCTCGCCGTCACCCTCACCGTCGGACTCGTCGGAGGCCTGCTGTCGCGGGCGTTCAAGATCCACGCAGGCGTCCTGTTCATGGGGTACTACGTGGCAGTCCTCAGCGTCCCCGCCATCCTCGCCCTCTGACCGCGCCGACTACGCGGTGATCAGGTCGATGGCGACGGCCGCTCCCTGCGGATCGACGACCGCGTCGAGAATGGTCTTCTGCGTCTGGGTCAGGTGCTCGGTGCAGGCAGCGGCAGCCGCCGGCCCGTCGCCGGCGAGGATCGCACGGCACATCGACAGGTGCTCCGCCAGCGAGACGTCCAGACGAGCCGGGCGGGAGTGGGCGATGTTGCGCAGCCTCTCCGTGTGCGGCCGGAGTTCGGCAATCGATCGGGCCAGATGCGCGTTCCGGGTGTGCGCGATCACGGCCTGGTCGTACGTTTCCGTGAGTTCGTAGAAACGATCTCGCCGGGACTCGGACGGGGCCTCCTCGGAGATCGCCCCGAGTGCGTCCGCTACCTCTTCGAACTGCTGCCGGGCCGCGGCGTCCCGGGCGACGGCCTCGGCGACAATGCGCGCGGCGGCCGCCTCGAGCAGGATGCGTAGCTCGAACAGGTCCCGAACGCTTTTGATCGAGATGGGAGCGACCCGTGCGCCCTGCCGGTCGATGAGCGAGACCAGCCCCTCCCCCTCGAGCCGAAGGAAGGCCTGGCGAACCGGGGTGCGAGACGCCGAGAACCGCGCGCCCACGTCGATGGCACTCAGCGACTGGCCCGGGGACAGGGACCCGTTCAGGATGTCCTGCCTGAGCTGCTCGTATACCTGCTCGCTCTTGCTCCCACCCGTCATGCATACATCCTAACGTTCGCAGTGGAATCCGTTAAGGTATACATTGATGCACACCATAGAGCAGGGACAGCATCCCGGAGTAGGCGTCCACCCGTGAACGACGTGCAATCCCCCGAACGATCCGTGCCGACGCGCACGGCCGCACTGCGTCGTCACGGACTCCGATGGTTCGCACTGATCGCACTCTCGATCGGCGGCTGGGCGGTCGGCGAGAGCGTCGGGCTGACGGCGGCCGGACTCTTCTCGGCTCTGATCGTCGGGGCGACCCTGGCCGTCACCGGCTGGGGCCCGTCCCGCGTGCCCCACCCGCTGGGAAAGCTTGCCCAGGGAGTGCTGGCGAGCGCGGTCGGGCTGATGGTGCACCGGGACACAATCGCCGCCCTGGGCTCGATGTGGGTGCCGGTGGTCTCGATCGCGGCCGCGACTCTCGCGCTCAGCGTGGCGGCCGGCGCCCTCCTCGCGCTGCACCGTGACGTGGACGCGGTGACCGGATCCCTCTCCATGACTGCGGGCGGCGCCACCGGACTCGTGGCGATGGCCCGCGAACTCGGCGGCGACGACCGGGTCGTCGCAGTGGTGCAGTACCTGAGGGTGGCGCTCGTCGTCGTGTCGATGCCGATGATCGTCACGTTCGGTTTCCGCGCCGATACCGGCACGGACACCGTGACAGGCACCGATGCCGGCGGGTCCGAATGGTATGTGGCCCTACCATTCCTGGCACTGTTCATCGTGGGCGGCACCGCCGTGGCGTCACTCGTGCGACTACCCGCTCCCGCGACGCTGGGTCCGCTGGCCGTGAGCGCCGGGTTCGAACTCGGCGGCTGGAGCGACGCGGTCGCGGTCCCGCCGATGCTGATGACCGGCGCGTTGATTCTCATCGGCTGGCAGGCCGGGCTCGCGTTCGACCGGGCGAGCCTGCGGGCGATCGGACGAATCCTGCCGTATGCGGCGCTGCTCACGCTGCTGGTCGGGGCGGCCTGCGCCGGCTTGGGCGTCCTCCTCTCCCACCTCACCGGTGTGAGCCTCCTCGAGGCCTATCTCGCCACCACGCCCGGTGGCCTGGCGGCGGTGCTGGCCGTCTCGGCGTCCACCGCCTCCAACGTCACGTTCGTCGCGGCCGCGCAGGTGTTGCGCCTGGTCATCATGCTCGTCACCACCCCGATCATGGCGAAGGCGTTTGCCCACTTCAGTTCTCGGCGTCGACGAGCGTAGTTCGGGAATCCTCTCCGGACAGCACGGTCCGGCCTGCGTCCGGGCCGTCTCGACCGGAGAGGATTCCGGACACCCCGAGTGTCGTTGCAGTGTCTCCGGACTCGGGGTGCACCGGGAAGCGGGTTCCTCGAATGTCGGCGCATGGCATCTACCTCCGATTCTTGTCGGCAGCTACCGGGCTGCACGGTGGGTGGGTGTCGGATCGGTCAGCCGTAGACCCTCGAGATGAAGGCATCGAGGTTGTCGCGGACCCGCTCGATCCTCTCCTCGGGCTCGAGATCCTCGCGATACTGCCTGCCCAGCGCGGGCGACTTCTTCCGGCGCGCGTAGAGCGAGCACGCGAGATCGGCACACATGTAGGTGCCGATCGAGTTGCCCCGGCGTCCGGATTCACCCGACTTGCGGGCGGTCATCAGCGAGACGCCGCCATTGGCGTGCGTGGTCATACAGACCGTGCACATTTGCGCGCGGCGATAACCGCCCGTTTCGTAGCGCAGCGCGACGCCGACCAGACCGCCGTCCCGTGGCACGACCACATAGCAGCGGCAGGGAAACGACGGGTCACCCCAGCCGAGGAAGTCGAGATCGTCCCAGGGCCGATCGTCCAGGTCACGAGGGACGGGCAGACGCTTGGCGTCGCCTTTGGAGCAGTTGATGAACGACGACCTGATGTCGCGTTCGGTGACGGGTTCCATGACGAGATGAACTCCTTCTGTCGACGGGTTACAAAGCCACGTGACAATACGGACCGCAGTGAGGTCGAGCAACGGATTTTCGACGGTCCAGGTTTCGCGGGGCGCGCTCCGCCCGGCGCAGGCAACGGGAACCATATTCAGAAAAACCCGGACGCAGTTGAGTAATTCTTTCAATAACAGGGGAAAGGTATGTTTCTGGCATCGAATGTGGAACACTGGTCTGATCGGAACCCAAGCCGAGAACGCTGTAACCACGGTGCGAATCGGTGGGTGCGGGGCCGGGGTGGGAGAACAGCATGGTGACGAATTCGGACGCCGCGCACACGTCGAGGCGCGAGGCCGGCACGGAGTCCGTACCGGGCCGCGACCGGGAGCGACCACCGACCGTTTCGCTGTGTATTCCTGCCTATCAGGCGGAGCGTCATCTGCAGACGACGCTCGACAGCGTTCTGGCGCAGACCTTCACCGACCTGGAAGTCGTGATCGTCGACAACCACAGTTCGGACGGCACCCGCGATATCCTGGAAAACGTCCACGACGACCGCGTCCGGATTATCCGGAACGCGGCGACGGTGCCGATGGTGGACAATTTCAACCTCGCGATACGCGAGAGCCGAGGACGGTTCGTCAAGCTGATCTGCGCCGACGACACGATCGAGCCCGATTGTGTCGCAACACAAGCCGCGGTGCTCGAGGCCGACGACGGCGTGGCGCTGGTGTCCGTGCGAACCGATTTCATCGACGACGAGGGCGTGCTGCTGCGGCCGGCCCGGGGGCTCGGGGGAATCGTCGGGCACAATTCTGGACAAACGGTAGTCCGGCGAATCGTCCGGAGCGGAAGCAACCCCGTCGGCCCCCCGGTGGCCGGGATGTTCCGCCGGGTCGATTTCGACCGGTGCGGCGGCTTCCGGGGCGAGCTTCTCTTTCCGATGGAGCTCGACCTCTGGTCGCGGCTCGTTCGAAAGGGTGACTTCGTCGGTGTGCCGCGCACGCTGGCATCCTTCCGGATCGGCAGCGATTCGAACACCGCATTGACCTCGGCACGTTCACAACTCGCCCAGCAGCTCGAGTTCACGAGTCGATTGATCCACGATCCCGAATGGCAGATCCCGCTGTCCGACCGAGTACTCGGCCGGATCAACTCGTATGACATGCAGATGCGGCGAAGTCTGCTGTTCGCTCTCAGCGCGCTCCGTGCATCGAGACGTCGGCGCGCGCTCGGATCGGAGAAGGGCCGCGAACGGCCGGGGTGAATCCTCTTGGACACGAACAGATCACCGCAACGAACAGCCTCCGGAGCACCGCATTCGTCCGGAGAGAACCCAGACTTCAGCAGGACGCGGGCACGCGAAAGCCCCTATGACGCAACGGACGTGAAGGCGATGGATGCACACGTGACCGAGATTCACCCCAACGACAATCCGAGGAAGACTACGCCCAGGCCGACCGTATCGGTGGTGATGCCGGCACTGAACGAAGCGAAGAATCTGCCGTTCGTCGCGGCCCGGATGCCGGCCGACATCGACGAACTCGTGTTCGTCGACGGCAACTCCGTCGACGACACCGTTGCCGTCGCGAAACGATTGTGGCCCGAAGCGAAGGTCCTGACGCAGACCCGAAAGGGCAAAGGCAATGCGCTGGCCTGCGGTTTCCTGCATGCCACGTCCGACATTGTGGTGATGATCGACGCAGACGGGTCCACCGACCCCGCCGAGATTCCGGCGTTCGTCGACGCGCTGGTCCGCGGTGCGGACTTCGCGAAGGGCAGCCGGTTCATCGCAGGCGGTGGAAGCGCAGACATCACGTTCACCCGAAGACTGGGCAACCGGATGCTGAATTCCTTCGTCAACATGGAATTCGCTGTCTCGTTCACCGACCTCTGCTACGGCTACAACGCGTTCTGGCGCCGGCACGTCAGTGTGATGTCGCTGCCCGCGACCGACCGCCCCGACGCCCACTGGGGTGACGGCTTCGAGATCGAGACGCTGATCAACGTCCGGATGGCGACATCCGGTCTCGGTATCGTCGAGATACCGAGCTTCGAGCGGCGCCGGATCAGTGGCAAGAGCAACCTGAACGTGGTGCGGGACGGTTTGCGGGTACTGCGCACCGTTCGGATGGAACACCGCAACGGGACGAAGATGACGGCGAAGTCGGCCGAGCGGCCGACCTCACTCACCCGCCGGTCCGTCTACTCGTGGCGGTCCCGCGATCGCGGTGATTACGTTGCCCGATGAGGTCCCGGCCACCGGGCATTCGCTTCTGGACGCGACCGACGAATTCGATGCGGAATCCCTTTCGGTCGTCATCTGCGCCTACACCACTCGGCGTTGGTTCGACCTGTGCCGGTCGGTGCAGTCGGTGCTGTCCCAGGACGGTCCCGATCCCGAACTCATCCTGGTGATCGATCACTGCGACGAGCTGTATATCCGCGCGTGCAACCGATTCCGCACCGACACGCGGGTAACAGTCCTGGCGAACGCGGATACCCGGGGACTGTCCGGGGCACGCAACACCGGTGTCCGAGCCGCCCACGGCGACGTGATCGCGTTCGTCGACGACGATGCCCGCGCCGAGCCGGGGTGGGCACAGGCCCTCATGCATCACTACCGGAATCGCGGAATTGCCGGCGTGGGCGGGTACGCGGTCCCGAGTTGGTCCGGGGCGCGTCCCCCGTGGCTTCCGGAGGAGTTCGACTGGGTCGTCGGCTGCAGCTACGTCGGTCAGCCGACACGGGTCGCGCCCGTCCGCAACCCGATCGGCTGCAACATGTCGATGCGCCGCTCGGTTCTGTACGCCGTCGGCGGATTCAGATCCGAGGTGGGCCGCGTGGGCTCCGTTCCCGTGGGCGGTGAGGAGACCGAACTCTGTATCCGCATCCGGTCGAACCCGGATTCGAACCAGATCCTGTTCGATCCGGACATGCGGGTACAGCATCATGTGTCGGCGGACCGGGCCACTCTGCGGTATTTCGTGCGGAGATGCCATCACGAAGGACTGTCGAAGGCTGTCGTCGCGGAGCTGACCACCGCAGCGGACGCGCTGAGCAGCGAGCGCACCTACACCCTCCATGTCCTACCGCGAGCGGTGCTGCGTGAAGGCCTCTCGATGCGGCGGGACGGACTCGCGCGGGCAGCCGTCGTGCTGTTGGGCCTGGCGGTCACGACCGCCGGATACGTTCAGGGCAGGGCCGCCATCCGGCTGCACACCAGGAGGACCTGATGGATCCCGCCGCACCCGCTCTCACTCTCCGCCCCGCCCTGGACAGTCCCGAGCGGCCGGACTGGGACGGTGCGGTGTGGATAGGTGAAGTGTGGGTCGACGCGATAGAGAACGCCGACCGGACCGGGCGGGCGGCGGGAATTCCGGTCCGCTGCCGGTTGGCGCGCGCGGAGGGCTACGGCCGGGCGCGACTGCTCGCGCGCGCCGACGGACGCCCGCTCGGGTTCGTCGAAATCGAGGTGTCGGAAGGTTCCGTGAACTTCGGCGAGCTCAGGCGCCGAGTCGCGGGACTGCGGGCCACCGAGTCGGACCGCCCTGTGCGGGCAGGTCCGGCTCGCGTGTCCGCGGGGAAGGCCGTGCCGGTGACGGTAGTCGTATGCACTCGCGACCGGGTGTCGATGCTGCGAGCGGCCCTCCGATCCGTACTCGCGGTGGACTATCCGACGTTCGACGTACTCGTCGTGGACAACGCCCCCGGAACCGATGCCACCCGGCAGTACGTACTCGGTCTCGCGGATCCGAGGGTGCGCCTGATCTGTGAGCCCCTCCCGGGGCTCTCACGGGCACGGAACACCGGACTGTCGGTGGCCACCGGCGACATCGTCGCGTACACCGACGACGACGTGGTCGTCGACCCGCACTGGCTCTCCGCGCTGGTCGACGGTTTCAGCCGGGGCCCGAGGGTCTCGTGCGTGTCCGGGATGGTGCCCGCCGGTGAGATCCGGACGCCGGCGCAGGCCTACTTCGATCGACGGGTCGGCTGGTCGGACTCCACCGACGCCCGCATCTTCGACTGGTCGGAGCCACCCGACGACGTGCCCTTGTTTCCCTTCACCGTTCGCTGTTACGGCACGGGCGCCAACTTCGCGGTCGAGCGCGACGTGGTTCGCCGCCTCGGCGGTTTCGACGAGGCGCTCGGCGCGGGTGCCCCGACGGGCGGGGGCGAGGACATCGACATGTTCTTCCGGATTCTGCGCTCGGGCCGCCAACTCGTTCACGACCCGGCGGCGATCGTGTGGCATCGGCACCGCGCCGACAGCGAAGGCCTTCTCGTCCAGTCCCGCGGCTACGGACTGGGACTCGGCGCGTGGCTCGCGAAGATCGCGAGCGATCCGGCAATGGCCACGCTCGCGGCGACGACGGCGGCTCGACGCGGCGGCGCGCTCGTCCGCCACCTCCGCGCCTCGTCGAAAGAGACGGCGCCACCGGCGGACCTCGCGGGACTCCTGCCGGCAGGCATCGGCTCCACCACCGCCAGGTCGATCATGAAGGGCCCCTGGGCCTACCGGTCGGCGCGTCGAGAAGGCCGGTCAGCTGCGCCGATGCGGGAACGGACCGCGCAGCGGCCGACTGCGGTCACCCACCCGAGGGTCGAGCCGTGACTCCCGGCATTCCACATATCGAGGCGCGCCGTGTCGACGCAGAGCACCCGGCCGAGCGGAACCTGCGCCTCAACACCAACTCCCTGATTCTCGCCAACGTCCTGGCGGGAGTTCTCGGGCTCGCCTTCTGGGCCGCGGCCGCCCGGCTGTTCCCCGCCCACGAAGTGGGGGTGGCCTCGGCGCTGATCACGTCCGCCGTGATGCTGTCGACATTGTCGTTACTCAGCATCGACACGATGTACGAGCGGTTCCTGCCGTTGGCGGGCACCCACACCGGAGCAATTCTCAAGCACGGTTTTCTCGTGGTGTCCGCCACGTCCCTGCTGTCGGGGACGGCGCTCGTGGCGTTCGGCCCCCGCGACCCACTGTTCCAATCCGGCTGGGCGATGGTTTGTTTCCCCGTCTTCGTGATGATTCTCGGGGTGTTCACGCTGCAGGACAAGGCCACCGCCGGACTCGGGGTGGCGAGGTGGTCGGCCGCGAAGAACGCCTTCCATGCGGCGGCCAAGCTCGTCGTCCTGCTCGCACTGGCAGGCACCGACGTGGCGGTGTCCATCGTGTCCGCGTGGGGCGCGACCGCAGCGGCGGCGGCACTGTGCATTCTGGTTGCGCTGCACCGACGATCCCGCTCCCACCCCCGGTTCCTGGCGGCACCGAACCTGCCGCCCCGCCGTGAACTGTGGTCGTACTTCGGTTCGTCCTTCGGCATCACGGCGCTCTGGGCGATCGGACCTCTCGTGGTGCCGCTGATCGTGGTCACGCAGGTCGGCGCCGAGGCGAATGCGTACTTCGCGATCGCGTGGGCGATGATCAGCGCGCTGTACCTGATGGTGCACCTGGTGGTCAGCCCGTACGTGGCGGAAGTCGCCGCCCACCCGGGCAGGGTCGCGTCGCTGTCCCGCCGATTGGTGCGCACCCTCGCGGTGGTGGCGTGTGCCGGCGGGGTGGGACTGGTGGTCGTCGGCCCCCTCCTCCTCGGTGTCGTCGGCGCCGAGTACCGCACCCACAGCACCGGATTGCTCTACCTCGCCGGCGTGTTCATTCCCCTGTCCGTGGTGGGCGCCGTCTACGAGGGACTTGCGCGGGTGCACCGCAGGCTGACGTTGGCACTGGTCGTCCGCGGCCTCTCCACGTTGGTCATCGTCGCCGGCTCCGTCATCGGCACCCGGGCGATCGGTGTCGTCGGCGTCGGCTGGGCCTACCTTGCCGCCGAGGCGGTGTCGGCGCTGATTCTGATCGGTCCGGTGATTCTCTGGCTTCGGCGGGCCTCACAAGAGCGCGGGTACGACGAGATTCCCGCAGACGATCCGGGAGGTGAGCGAGTTGAGTAGACGATCGTGGGTTCGAGCGGCCCGTGCGTCGCTGATCGGCGTGAGTGCCGTTCTGATCGCACAGGCGGCAGCTCCGCCCACCGACCTTGCAGTGCAGTCGGTCTCGTCGTACCAGAAGCAGCGGGCTCTCATGTTCGACGACTTCAACGGCCCCGCCTGGGCGCCGCCGAATCCGCAGTGGTGGTCGTACGACACGGGCGGCGGCGGCTGGGGCAACGGCGAGTCCCAGACCTACACGTCCGCACCCTCGAACGTCCGATTGGACGGTGCGGGGCACCTGGTGATCGAGGCCCGCAACGACGGCGGGGAATACACGTCCGCACGCGTGACGACACAGGGACGGACGTCCCTCCTCTACGGCCGCGCCGAGGCGCGTGCCAAGCTCCCCCGCGGATCGGGAATGCACCCGGCCTTCTGGCTGCTCGGCACGGACCTCGGAGTCGTCGGCTGGCCGGACAGCGGCGAGATCGACGTGGTCGAGACGATCGGCGGTGCCGGCCAGCTGTACAGCAGTGTGATCGGGCCGAGGACCTCCGGCGGCGACTGGCAAGCCGGACCGACCACCGATGTGGCGAACACCTTCGTGGACGATTTCCACACCTACTGGGTGGAGAAGGCCCCCGGCCGGGTGACGTTCGGGGTCGACGGCCAGATCACCGGCGCCGTCACCGCGGCCGGTCTCCCACCGGACGAACGGTGGGTGTTCGACAAGCCGTTCTTCCTCCTGCTCAACGTGGCCGTCGGCGGGGAATGGCCCGGGCCTCCCGACAGCAGCACGCCGTTCCCGGCCGCGATGGTCGTCGACTGGGTACGTGTCACCGATGACTAGGTCCGCGCCTCAGCTCGACACGCCCCGGCGCGCGGCAGTCGCGACCACTACGGACGCGGCGGCGCCCGATCCGTACGACACCCTCGCCTTGATATCGGCGGCGGTCGGTGCGCTCGCGCTGGCTCCGCTGTCGCCGGAACTGCGCGCGATCCTGCTCGCGACGTTCGTCCTCACGGGGCCAGGACTTGCCGTGGTGACGTGGATGCGGCTCCAGGCGCCCGCCGTCGCCGCCGCGATACCCCTGACCGGTCTGTCGATGATGACAGGTTTCACCGCGGTACTCGGGTGGGCGAATCGCTGGGTTCCCGTCCCGTTCCTGCTGGCCCTCGTCGCCGGCGTCGCCCTCTCCGCTCTGCTCCACGCGCGACACGTGGGAGGACTCGCCACTCTCGTCCCGACCATTCCCCGGGCAACGGCACCTCGCGGAAACGCACCCCTGCTCTGGACCACGGCGATGCTGGGAGCCTGGCTGACCGTTCTGCCGGGATTGATCGACGTGCCCTACTCCGAGTTCGGCCTGCTGGCCGTCGGCACCGGGCCGGGACTCGTCCTCGTCGTCGGATCGATGGTCGGGGCGTTCGTCTGGGCGCTGCGGAGGAACCACCTCGTCACCGCCGCGGCGATCATCGGCGCCGTGATCGTCGTGCAACGTGTGACCGTCAGCCTGATCACCGAGGTGCCGATCTACACCTGGACGTACAAACACATCGGCGTCGTGGATTACCTCCAGCAGCATCAGACGCTTCCGCCGCGCGGTATCGACGTGTACGGCGAATGGCCCGCCTTCTTCACGGCATTCGCGTGGTTCGGCGAGATCACGTCCGTCGATTCACTATTGGTTGCACAATGGTTCGCCCCGGTGATCCATGCCCTGCTGGCGTTGCTCGTCGGCGCCCTGGCGATGTTGCTGGGGCTGGAGCTCCGGCACGCGCTCGCGGCGGCAATGATCACCGAACTGGTGAACTGGGTGGGGCAGGACTACTTCGCCCCGCAGGCGTTCGCACTGCTCATGGCGGTCGGCATCCTCGCGCTGCTCATCGCCTCCCGGACCTGTCATCATGCGGGTTACATCGCGCTCCTTGCGTTTGCCGCCCTCATCCCGACGCATCAACTGACGCCGTACTGGCTGCTCGGGGTGATCGTGGCACTGGTCGTGACTCGGCAGATCCGACCGTGGTGGCTCCCCATCCCGTATCTGGCAATGCTCGTCGGCTACCTCGTGCCACGCATGTACGTCGTGCTCCCGCACGGGTTGTTCTCGGGCGTCAATCCCGTTGCCAACGGATCCAGCAACGTCGAGTACGCGGGTTCCCTCGGCAAGCTCGTCACGTCCACAGTGTGCCGAGGACTGTCCGCCGCGGTGATCGTGCTCGCCGTCGTCGGAATAATCGTGTGGTGGCGGCAGGGCCGGCCGTTCCTCGCACCGGTGATCATCGCGTTCAGTTCGTTCTCCCTGCTCTTTCTGCAGAACTACGGCGGCGAGGCCATCTTCCGGGTGTACCTGTATGCACTGCCCGGGTGCGCGATCCTGATCGCTCCCCTGTTCCTCGCGGTGATCACCCGCACGGGTCGTCATGTCGTGCTCCACCGGGCGACCGCGGCGGTCGCCGCTGTGGGCCTGTGCGGCGCGGCCGTCGCGGGGCTGCAAGGCTATTACGGTCTGTGGTCGCTGGTCGTGGAGTATCGGTCGCAGGTCACCCTTTTCGACGACCTGACCGCAGATATTCACGGCCCCGCCATGATCACCAGCCTGGATTCGGCGGGATTCCCCAGTCGCGCCACCGCCGACTACGCCGATCTGGCCAAGCACGATCAGGACTTCGACACGCCGATCGTCGATCGCTGGCCGGAGTTCCCGAAGGACTTTCCCGATGCCCGCCAGTTCGAGGACATCACATTGGTGGCGGAATCGAGCAGTGCAGAAACCTATTTCGTGTTCACGACGCAGGCACTCGACGCCATTGACTACTACCGGTACTTCACCCCGGAGGCAGTAGCGGAATTCGAGAGTCAGTTCCGGCACAGTCCGCAGTGGTCGATCCGACTGCAGGACGACCACACGATCGTCTACCAATTCGACCGCACCGGTTCGGGCACCGTCAGCACCGGCGGCTGAGAAGCCAGAAACGAGGTCCAGGAACAAAGAGTGCATTAATAACAGGGCATAGGTTTGTTTTAGTCCACAAATGTGGAAGACTGGTCTGATCGGAACCCGAGCTGGCAACGTCCCTTCGAGGCGAGTCGGCCGGTAGGGGCCGGGGCGGGAGATCAACACGATGGCGAAATCGGATGCCGCGCTCACCGCGAAGCGCGAGACCCTGACGTTTGCGGGCCAGTCCGCGCCAGAGCACACCAGGCGGCGGACGGCGATGCCGGCGAGCAAAATTCGACGCGGCCTCCGACAGTAACCGAGTATCGACACGATGTGAGGACAGACCCATGGCATTCGTTATTTCCACCGAGTCCGACGTCACGGACGAGGCCCGACGTGAGCGAATCTTCTCGGGCGAGGTGTTCTGCTTCCCGCCCCGCGACTCCATCCGCGCTTTCAGTGAATTCGCCTGGGAGTTGATCGAAGCCGCCTTCGGCGCGCACAATCCGCTGACCGCGCACGACGACCTTCCAGTCGAGGAATACGTGCGCATCCTCGGGCCGCTGAAGACGGGCTTCACCCACCATCCCCATTCCAAGGAACTCCTGCGCAACGTACTCGTCGACCTCGGAGCGGACATCACCCGGACCTACTTCGACGTGCCCAAACTGCGCGCCGTCCCCCCGGCCTCCTATCTCACGGCAGGCCTCGGATACAACTACACACCGCACCGCGACACCTGGTACTCCTCACCGCAATGCCAGAACAACTGGTGGGCACCGATTCTCGGCGTGACGGACAAGAGCTGCATGGCGTTCCACCCCGAATTCTGGCAGCGACCCACCGACAATTCGAGCGCCGAGTTCGACGCCTACGAATGGAATCGCTCCTCCCGTCGCGACGCCGCGCTCTACATCAAGGAGGACCCGCGGCCGCACCCCCGGCTCAGCGGACAGGGTCCCGGCAGCGAAGTCCGGATCGTCGGTGAGGTCGGATCGATCCTGTCGTTCTCGGGCGCACAACTGCACGCAACGGTGCCGAACACGACCGGTCAGGCCCGATTCAGTTTCGATTTCCGCACGATCAGTCTCGACGATCTGATCGCGAAAGCGGGCCCCCCGAACGTCGATTCCCATTCGACCGGAACTTCCGTCCGCGACTACCTGCGCGCCGACACCTACGACCGGGTACCCGACGAGATCGTTGCGCTGTACGACCGGGGCGGCAGCACCGACGGCGTCCTCGTGTTCGACCCGTCCGTACTCGAAGTCACGTAGAACGATCATCGAGGAGCCGGTGGAATGACCGACAGCACATCATCACCCATGAGAATTCTGGTCACCGGACACCTGGGTTACCTGGGCGCCGAGATGACTCCGCTGCTCGTCCTCCTCGGACACGAGGTCGTCGGCCTCGACACTGGCTACTTCGACGGTTGCGACTTCCTCGCGCCTCCCGATCCGGTGCCGACGCTGGATCTCGACGTCCGGGACGTCACCCCGGCGGACCTCGAAGGATTCGATGCCGTCGTCCACCTCGCCGCCCTGTCGAACGATCCACTGTCCGACATCGATCCGCACCTGACGTACGACATCAACCTCGCCGCATCCGTCCGGCTCGCGAAGGCGGCCAAGGCGGCGGGCGTCGGCCGGTTCGTGTTCTCGTCCTCGTGCAGCCTGTACGGCGCGGGCAGTGATCTCGAATTGGACGAGGGGGCGGCGTTCAACCCCGTGACACCGTACGGGGAATCGAAGGTGCGAGTCGAGCAGGAATTGTCCCGGCTCGCGGACGACGACTTCTCGCCGGTGTACCTGCGGAACGCCACGGCGTACGGCTTCTCACGGCGACTGCGTGCGGACGTCGTCGTCAACAACCTACTCGGGCACGCGGTGACCACGGGCAAGGTACTGCTGCAGAGCGACGGCACGCCGTGGCGGCCTCTCGTCCATGTCCTCGACATCGCGCACGCATTCGCACAGGTGCTCGCAGCGCCGAGACAGGTCGTCCACGATCAGGCTTTCAACGTCGGACGGGTCGGCGAGAACTATCAGGTGCTCGACATCGCGCGACTCGTCGCCGATGTCGTGCCCGATTGCGTCGTCGGACATTCCGAGGGTGCCACGGCCGACATCCGCGACTACCGCGTCGACTTCTCCAAGATCGAGAGGGAGCTGCCGGGTTACCGGCCCCAGTGGACCCTGCGCCAGGGAATCGAGGAGTTGTTGGTGGCGTATTCCGACGGCGGCATGACCGCGGAGCACTTCGAAGGACCACGGTTCTTCCGGCTGAGGACCATCCAGCAGCACCTCGACCGAGGCCGACTCGACTGCGATCTGCGCTGGGTGGCAACATGATCGAGCCGAAGACGGTCCCGGATGTCGAGGAGCGAGCGGCCCTGCGCGAGCGGGACCGTATTCCCGTTGCCGGGCCGTGGGTGACCGACCTCGAGGTCCGGTACGTCGCCGAGGCCGCAGCGAACGACTGGTACACCCACGCCGGCGAATCGGTCGGCCTCTTCGAGACCGAGTTCGCCGACTACCTCGGCACCGACTTCGCAGCGGCCGTGCCGCACTGCACCTCCGCGTTGCATCTCGCGATGCTCGCCCTCGGCCTGGGACCGGGCGATGAGGTGATCGTGCCGGAATCGACGTGGGTGGCGACGGCAGCCCCCGTCACCTATGTCGGCGCGACCCCCGTCTTCGCCGATATCGACGCCGACACCTGGTGCCTGTCGCCCGAATCGCTCGCGAGGTGCATCAGCTCCCGGACCGCGGCCATCGTCACCGTCGACCTGTACGGCGGCATACCGGACATGGCGGACGTCCGGTCCGTCGCGGCCGGCATTCCGATCATCGAGGACGCAGCCCAGGCCATCGGCGGCAAGCTGGACGGGCGACTCGCCGGCACGCTGGGCGACATCGGAACCTTCAGCTTCCACGGCACGAAAACGTTGACGACCGGTGAGGGTGGAATGGTCGTAACGGATCGGAGCGACCTCGCGGAACGGATCCAGCGGTTACGGGACCACGGTCGCACACCGGCGGACCACCGGTTCTTCACCACCGAGGAGCTGGGTTTCAAATACCGGATGAGCAGTTTGCAGGCCGCGTTCGGCCGGGCCCAGCTGGCCCGCATCGACGAACTCCTGGACAAGAAGCAGCAGATCTTCGCGTGGTACGAGGAGCGTCTCGCGGACGTTCCCGGCCTGGAGCTGAATCACCGGCGGGACGGGCTCACCAACACGTTCTGGATGGTCACCGCCGTTCTCCACCCGGACTACCGGCTGCGTGCCCGCCGGATGATGGAGCTGTTCGATCTGCATTCGGTGGACACCCGCCCCTTCCTGCCGCCCCTGAGTTCACTGCCCGCGTTCGCGGGATACCACACCGCGGTGACAGCGGCGCGTCGAAACAAGACCGCCTACGACATCGCGTCGCGCTCGATCAATCTGCCTTCGGCGCTCATGCTGACCGAAGCGCAGGTCGACCGGGTGTGCGACGTACTACACACCATTCTTCGACCACGTAAGGAACTGTCATGAAGGCCGTCATTCTCGCCGGTGGACGCGGCACTCGAATCAGCGAGGAGTCGCAGAGTCGGCCCAAGCCCATGGTCGAGATCGGTGGGCGACCGATCCTCTGGCACATCATGAAGATCTACGGCGAAGCCGGCGTCACCGAATTCATCATCCTGCTCGGTTACAAGGGCTACATGATCAAGGAGTACTTCGCCAACTACTTCCTGCACATGTCCGACGTGACGATCGATCTGGCCACCGACACGACCAAGACGCTCTCGTCCAAGACCGAGCCGTGGACCGTCACGCTGCTCGACACGGGCGCCTCCACCATGACCGGTGGACGCCTGCTGCGGGCCAAAGAGCACATCGGCGACGACGTCTTCTCGTTCACGTACGGCGACGGCGTCACCGACGTGGACATTCGCCGGGTCGCCGAGTTCCATCGGGAGTCCGGTTCGATCGCGACGGTCACCGCGGTGCAACCGCCCGGCCGCTACGGCGCACTCCTGATGGAGGAAGACCGGGTGCAGTTCGAGGAGAAGCCCCGCGGCAGCAGCGGCTGGGTCAACGGCGGATTCTTCGTGGCCCACCCGTCCGTCCTCGACTACATCGACGGCGACGACACCGTCTTCGAAGGTGCCCCGCTGGAGCGCCTTTCATCCGACGGTGAACTCTCCGCGTACCAGCACCCCGGTTTCTGGCGCGGTATGGACACGTTGTGGGACAAGATCTACCTCAACGAACTCTGGGACAACGACAAGGCACCCTGGAAGATCTGGAACGACGGACTGGGCTGCGAGGGGGACGATCATGAGTACTCCCTGTAGGCATTGCGGTACTCCTCTGGAGCAGTCGTTCTGCGACCTCGGGATGTCGCCACTCGCCAACTCGTACCTCGCCGCCGATCAACTGGATCGACGAGAAGTGTTCTACCCGTTGCATGCGTACGTGTGCTCGAAGTGCCTTCTCGTCCAACTCGCCGAGTTCGAATCGGCCGAGTTCATCTTCACCGACTACCTCTACTTCTCGTCGTATTCGCAGAGCTGGCTCGATCATGCCCATGCGTATGTCCGGGACACGACGGCACGGTTCCACCTCGACAGTTCGAAGCAGGTCGTCGAGATCGCCAGCAACGACGGGTATCTGCTCCAGTACTTCGTGGAGTCCGGTATCCCGTCACTCGGCATCGAGCCGGCCGAGAACGTGGCCGAGGTCGCCATACGACGCGGGATCGACACCCGGATAGGGTTTTTCGGAACCTCGATGGCGAGCAAACTCGTCGGGGAGGACATTCAGGCAGACCTCCTGATCGGCAACAACGTCCTGGCGCACGTTCCCGACCTGAACGACTTCGTCGCCGGAATGGCGACCGTGCTCGCGGCGGACGGCGTGATCACCATGGAATTCCCTCACTTACTCCAGCTGATCGAACACAACCAGTTCGACACGATCTACCATGAGCACTTCTCCTACTTCTCGCTGCTGACCGTCACACGCGTGTTCGCGGCCCACGGCCTGCGGCTGTTCGACGTCGAACAACTCCCCACCCACGGCGGTTCCCTGCGGATCTACGCCTGTCACGCCGAGTATCCCCGTCACATCACGTCCCGGCGACTGCGGGAGCTGGGCGAACTCGAACAGGCCGCCGGCCTCCACCTTCCGGAGGGTTACACCGCGTTCCCGGAGCGAGTGAAGCGCACCAAACGAGCGTTGCTCGAATTCCTTGTCGATGCACGCAACCGCGGACTGTCGACGGCCGCCTACGGCGCGCCGGCCAAGGGCAACACCCTGCTCAACTACTGCGGGATCCGAGACGACCTGCTCGACTACACCGTCGACCGGAGCCCCCACAAGCAGGGCAGGTTCCTGCCGGGAACCCACCTTCCCATCCACGCGCCCGACCACATCCGCGACACCCGCCCCGACTACCTGCTGATCCTCCCGTGGAACCTGCGGGACGAGGTGATTCGGGACATGTCGTACATCCGCGACTGGGGTGGCAGATTCGTCGTCCCCGTCCCCGAGCTGGCCGTGCTCGACTGAGCCCAGATCCCTCACTGCGGGAATCGAATTCGTCACCCCGGACCGGACAGCGCGACACCTGCGTGTATCGTGCTGTTTCCGGCTTCGAGGGGAAACGGCAATGGCGGCAGGTACACGGGTCGGCTCGCAGTTCGGGCAATACCATCTCAGGGCGCTGCTCGGCCGAGGTGGAATGGGTGAGGTGTACGAGGCGTACGACACCACCAAGGATCGCACCGTCGCCCTCAAGATCCTCGACGTGGACCTCGCGAAAGACCCCACCTATCAGCAGCGGTTTCGTCGCGAATCGCATGCCGCGGCCCGGTTGCAGGAGCCGCACGTCATTCCGATTCACGACTGGGGCGAAATCGACGGCGTGCTCTACATCGACATGCGCCTGGTCGTGGGACAGGACCTGCGTTCGCTGCTCCGCACACGGGGCCCGATGGGTCCCGCACACGCGGTCGCGATCGTCGACCAGATCGCGGCGGCACTCGACGCCGCGCACACCGACGGTCTCATCCACCGCGACGTCAAGCCGGAGAACATTCTCGTCACGGCGGGTGAGTTCGCGTACCTCGTCGACTTCGGTATCGCACACTCGAGTTCCGACCTCCGCCTCACCACCCTCGGCAGCGCTGTCGGCTCCTACGCGTACATGGCGCCCGAGCGGTTCGACAATGCGCCGGTCGATGCGCGCGCGGACGTCTACTCGCTGGCATGTGTCCTCTACGAATGCCTCACCGGGTCCATCCCGTTCCCGTCCACCAGCATCAGCAGCGCGATCCGCGCCCACCTCACGACGCCGGTGCCCAGCCCCAGCTCGATTCGACCCGACGTGCCCGCCACGTTCGACGAGGTGATCGCCCGAGGTCTGGCCAAGGACCCCCGTGATCGGTACCCGACGGCCCGCGGCTTCGCGGCTGCCGCCCGGTCCGCGTTGACCGCTCGCGAGCGGAAGACCGAAACCGACATCGTGACCCGCCCGGAACCCTCGCCGGGCATGCGGTCCGAACCGACGCGCGTCGACGACCGCGGCCGTCCCCCCGTCTACCCGCCGACCGCGTTCCACAGCGGGCCGCCCGCGCCGCCCCCGGCGGCGCTGTACTACCCCGCGACTCCCTACGCCGCCCCGCCGCCGGCTCGACGGTCGGTGGCCGTGCCGGTGATCGTCACCGTGCTGGTGATCGCGCTGCTGGCACTCGGCGGGGTGGTCGGATGGCTCGTGCTGGATCGGAACACCCCGGACGCGTCCACTGACGCCGCCGCCACCAGCAGTCGGGTCCGCATCCCGGCCACGGAGGACGTACCCGTCACGTCGGCGGCGCCGACGACGGTCCCGCCTGCCGTGACGACACCCAGAACGACGACGGCTCCCCCACCGCCGATCGCCGGCGAGGTGTCGGGCGCCGACGGGCAGGGTTTCCTGCCCCCGTCCGATGCACGGTGCAACTACACCAACCCGGCGGTGTTCGTCGGTCGCACCACGAAGTCTCTCGTCGTGGTCTGCGAGACCGGAGTGGGGCGCTATTACTACCAGGGCGTGCGCATCAGCGACGGCGCCGCCATCTCCGTCGACGACCCGATCTCGAGCGGTTCCGGCTTCGTGGCCACCGGCGACGGCGGCACCCAGTACCGGCTCACCCCGTCCGCCCTGACCATCGTCGGCGGCGACGGACGGATCCTCGCGACCGAACCGATGGTCGAGTCCGCACACCGCTGAACCGCCGTCTACGACGACAACGGGACGAGCGGTCGGAATCGGTGAGAGTATAGGGCTGTGAGCGCACAGGCAGAGCATGAGGAGAGACGTCGCCCGACCCCGGAAACTCCCTTGGGCTACCTCGAGCAGCTACCCGCCCTCGTCCTGCTCGAACGCCTTCCGGTTCCCGTCCTGGCGGTCGAGAGCGACGGCACCGTCGTCCACGCGAACAGTGCTTTCGAGGAGATGCTGGGTCATCCCGTCTCGTCACTGCGCGGACGTCCGGTGTCCGAACTCCTCGATCTGGACGACGCACCGACGGGTGCCGGCGCGGTCGAGCACCTCCGCGAGTCCGCCACCACACTCGTCGACCTCGCACATCAGGACGGATCCCGAGTGCGCGCACTCGTCAGCCGGCCCATCCTCCGCCGGCAGGACGATCCGGTGACCCTCGTCTGCTTCCACGACGTCACCGAACAACTGTGGAACGGCGGCCGGGCGCCCGGCTTCTGACCCCGCCCCACAGACGCACGGACATTTGCCAGCTTCACACGCAATTTGCCTGGGATTCCGGCGAAACCGTCTGCAAACAGCGCGGGAGGGATCGAGTGCGGGTTAGGTTGACTGCATGGCGACCGGCAAGAGCAAGGCTCCCGCTGTCGAACTGGAGGTCGGCGACCGGACCGTGCGGATCTCGCACCCGGAACGCGTCTACTTCCCCGCCACCGGTGCCACGAAGCTCGACCTCGCGAATTACTACCTGAGCGTCGGCGACGGGATCGTCCGCGCCCTGCGCGAACGTCCCTGCATGATGCACCGCTTTCCGGACGGCCTGAGCGGCGAGAAGGTGCACCAGAAACGGTTGCCGCACGGTGCACCGGACTGGGTCCAGACGGTGCGGGTGACGTTTCCGCGGTACAACCGTCACGCCGACGAACTGTGCGTGACGCACCCGGCGGACGTGATCTGGGCGGTGCAGATGTCCACGGTCGAGTTCCATCCGTGGAATTCACGCCGCGCGGACGTCGAACGCCCCGACGAGTGGCGGATCGATCTCGATCCGATGCCCGAGTGCGGTTTCGATACGGTGCGGCGCGTGGCCGGGGTGGTGCACGAGGTGCTCGACGAACTGGGTGCGACGGGCTGGCCGAAGACGTCCGGCGGAAGCGGCATGCACGTCTACGTCCGGATCCGGCCCGACTGGAGTTTCGGCGATGTCCGGCGGGCCGCGCTGGCCTTCGCCCGCGAGGTGGAGCGCCGGGCCCCGCAGGACGTCACCACCACCTGGTGGCGGAAGGACCGGGATCCGCGCAAGCTGTTCGTCGACTACAACCAGAACGCCCGCGATCACACCATCGCCAGCGCGTACTCGGTGCGGGGTGTGCCCGACGCGACCGTGTCCACACCGGTGACGTGGGACGAGATCGACGACGTGGACCCCCACGAGTTCACGATCGCCACCGTCCCCGACCGCTTCGCGAAACTCGGTGACCTGCATGCCGGAATCGACGACGCCGTGTTCTCGCTCGAACCGCTGCTCGAGTGGGCCGACCGCGACGAGGCCGAAGGCGAATCGGATCCCGGTGGCGCGGAGGACTGATCGCGGACAACTGACCGAGGGCGTCCCCACAAAGCGACACGCGCCCCGACCGTGCGGCCGAGGCGCGTGTCTGGCATGCCGGACTCTTCCCTACCGTGGCGGCGGGGGCGGTGGCGGCGGAGGCGGTGGTGGGTTGGGATTGCAGAGTTGGCAGCCGTCGACCGGCGGCTTGGGAACCGGTGCGTGACAATCGTTCTGACATGGTCTGGCGCCGGCGATTTCGGCCGTCCCCACCAGTGAGATCGAGAGGGCTGCGAGGGCCGCCCCGATGGCAGCCACGATTCTGGCGGAAGTTCTGGAAGTCGACATGTGGGTTCCTCCTGTGAGCTGAAGAACGGTGTGCACCGTCCATAGAGCTTCGGCGAAACACATGACGGCGGCCAGGCACCCTGGGGGTGGAAATCGCGCACCCGCTATCCCATCCGGCTGATCACGTCCAGCACGTCGCGGAGCGCCGACACGGAATGCGCGGGGAGGAAAGCATCGCAGAGGGGCAGCGCGGCCGCCATCGATCCGGCGAGCGGCCGGAAGTCGGGATCACCGGCGCGGGGGTTGAGCCACACCAGTCGATGGGCGCGGCGCCGGACCCGGGTGAGGGCCTGCGCCAGGCGAGTCGGGTCGTCGCTGTCCCAGCCGTCGGACGCGATGACCACGACTGCGCCGCGCAGCGCGTTGCCGTGCGGGGACGCCAGCAGTTCGCTCACGCTGCCCGCGATGTGGGTGCCACCGAATCTGTCGACCACCTTGTCGTTCGCCTTACGGACCGCGGTCTCGGCGCTGTGGTGGGCGAGCACGGGCGTGAGCCTCGTCAGCGACGTGGAGAACGCGAACACCTCCGGCCTGCCCGCGGTCTGTCGTTGCACCGCCGCCCGCATCAGATGGAGATAGATCGCGGCGTACGGCTGCATCGACCGGCTCACGTCGCACAGCATCACGATGCGCCGCGGACGGCTCCGCGGACGGCTGCGCGCGAGGACCACCGGCTCCCAGCCCGTGGCCCTCGACTGGTTCATGGTGGCGCGCAGGTCGATACGCCGGCCGCGGCGATGCACTTCGCGACGTCGGGTGCGGCGGGACGGCCACGCGGCGGTGGCCTGCTCCAGCCAGGACCCGAGGAGCCGGAGGTCGCCGGCGTCGAATCGGGCGAAGGGTTCGTCGGCGCGGGCCACGAGCCTGCTGGGCAGGGTGTCCGGCACGGCGGTGAGCGCGTCGTGAATGTCGTCCTCGCCGCTGTCGTCGCCGCCGGTCATCATCGGTCGTGTCATCCACGGCACGCCCTCGACGTCCTGCGCCTCACCGGGCCGGTCGCGACCGTCTCGGACACCGGCGAGGGCGGTCTCTCGTCCCGCAGCGCCGCGTCGCGCGTGCGGATCCACGGACAGCACGGCGTCCTCGAAGACCGCGGAGAACACCGCGTCGAACGACGCGAGGTCGTCGACGCGGTTGACCAGCGTCAGACGCGCCGACCAGTACAGCCGCGACCGCGAAGCCGGCGGCGACAGATGAAGTGCCTGCACGAACACCGCGGGGCCACTCGCCGAGACGACGACACCACGTGAGCGCAACCGGGCGACGAGTGCCACCGCGAACGCCGCGAGATCGACGCCCCGCAGGACGCCCGACGCGCTCATCGCCTGCGGCGGCCCACCACGAGGACGACCACGATCCCGGCGAGGATGGCAGCGAGGATCGGGGCGTACCGTTTCCACGCACCCGCACCGGACAGCGCCAGCAGGTCCAGCGGCGCCGGTTCGGCGGCAGGCCGGGCCACGGAAAGGTTCGTGGTGCCGGCCGCCTCGGGCTCGGCCGTGGGCTGGTCGGCGGGTCCCCCGGCGAGCTTCGCTTCCAGCGACTCCGCGAACTGCCCCATGAGTTTCTCCGACACCTGCTGGATCATTCCGCTACCGAACTGCGCGAGTTTGCCGACGATCTTCATGTCGGTGTCCACGGTGACGCGGGTGCGGTCGCCGACCTCGTGCAACTGGGCGATGATCGTCGCTGACGCGTTGCCGGACCCGCGCGAGTCCCTCCCGCGGGCATCGATCACGGCGCGATGCTCCTTCGGGTCACGCTCGACGAAGGCGGCCTTGCCTTTGAACTCGCTGGTCACCGGGCCGACCTTGACCTTCACCTTCCCCAGGTAATCGTCACCCTCCCGCCCTGTCATCTGAGCTCCGGGGAGCAGGGGAGCAACCTCCTCGAGGTCGCTGAGCACCTCCCAGGCCTGCTCGATCGGGGCGCTGACGGTGAACTCGTTGGCGATCTTCATGGCAGTTGCCTCTCATCCGGTGGCCAGGCCGTGCGCGTAGTCGGTGAATGCGTCCTGAACTATTGTGCGGTCGTCCGGGGTCTTCGCGAGGGCACTCAGGCTCTGGATCGCGTCGTCGCGCACCAGATCGGCCACTCCCAGCGCCGCGAGTGCGGACACCCAGTCGATCGTCTCGGCGATTCCGGGCGGCTTGTCGAGATCGAGTTCGCGGGCCCGGCCGACGAAGCGGGTGGCGTGCTCGATGAGGGGCGACGCCGCCACGGGCACCGTGCGGCGCACGATGGCGGCCGCCCGCGCCGGCTCCGGATAGTCGATCCAGTGGTAGAGGCATCGTCTGCGCAGCGCGTCGTGGAGGTCGCGACTCCGGTTGGACGTCAGCACGACGACGGGGTGTTGTTCGGCCGTGAACGTTCCCAGTTCCGGAACGGTGACCGATGCCTCCCCCAGGAACTCGAGGAGGAGTGCCTCGAACTCGTCGTCGGCTCGGTCTATTTCGTCGATCAGCAGTACAGGCGGGGTCGGTCCTCGGTATCTCACACAATGGAGGATCGGACGTTCCAGCAGGAACTCCTCGGTGAACAGGTCGTCCTCGGTCAGGCCGTCGCCCCGCGATTCGGCCAGTCGGATGGTGAGCAACTGCCGCTGGTAGTTCCAGTCGTAGAGGGCTTCGTTCGCGGTGAGGCCCTCGTAGCACTGCAACCGGATCAGCGGGGCGCCGAGGACGGTCGCGAGAGCCTTCGCCGCGGTGGTCTTGCCGACTCCGGGTTCGCCTTCGAGCAGGAGCGGGCGGCGCAGGGCCGCCGCGAGATACAGAGCCGACGCGGTTCCGAAGTCCAGGAGATAGTCCTCGGCATCGAAGCGCCGGACCACGTCCGCCACGTCCTCGAATGCCGCCGTCATACCGCTCCCTTCTCCTGCGCGAACGATGCCCGGCAACCCGGCCCGCAGAACCAGAAATCGTCGCCGCCGCGCCGTAGGTGGGCGGTGTCCCGTCCCACGACGACGCGCATCCCGCACACCGGATCGACCGCCTCGGTCACCGCCGCTCGCCGAGTCGAATCATCTTCGGGCGCGCGAAGTCCCGCGGTCCGCAGTTCCTGCACCAACTCGGCCGCGATCGACACCGCGATCTCCGCCGACGTCCGCGCCCCGATGTCGAGACCGACGGGGGTGTGTACCCGCGACCGTTCGGACTCGGTGAGACCCAGAGTGTCGAGGATGGCCCCACCGCGTAGTCGGCTGGCGACGAGCCCGACATACCCGACCCCGGCGTCGAGCGCCGCACGGATGACCTCCGCTTCGGGTCCGCCGTGACCGGCGAGCACCACCGCCGTGGTGCCGGAGAACTGCTCGAAACCGGCGTCGTCGTGCTCGACGGTGAATCCCAGCAGTTCCGCTATGCCCCCCAACGCCTGCGCGATCGGCGTGGTGCCGAAGATCCGCACCAACGGCGGTGGCAGTTGCGGCTCCAGGAAGATCTCCATGGCGCCGCCGGACAGGCACGGATTCACCACGACGGACGCGCCCGGAGTCTCGGGGAACTGCACCGCCCCGTCGGGAAGGACCCGCAGCAACACGCTCTCGTTGGTTGCCAGCGCGCCCAGGGCGGCCATGCGTACCGAATTCTGCGCGCACTGACCGCCGACGAACCCCTCGATCGTCCCGTCCTGCAGGAGGATCGCCTCGTCGCCGGTGTGGCTGGACGTGGGCGGCTGCGCCCGCACCACGGTCGCATGGACGAACGGCCTGCGGTCGCGCGCCAGTTGCGCCGCACGCTCTTTCAGATCCATCGGGCCTCCTCGCAGCCGACGGGCGACATTCAGATCGGGGGTGTCGCGCGGCCCTGCATGGCCTCCCACACCCGGGACGGGGTGAGCGGCATGTCGGCGTGCCGGACACCGAACGGGGCGAGCGCATCCACGACCGCGTTCACCACGGCCGCGGGCGATCCGACCGTCGCGGACTCGCCGATGCCCTTCGCGCCGATCGGGTGATGCGGCGACGGGGTCACGGTGAAACCGGTCTCGAGCTTCGGGACCTCGAGCGCGGTGGGGATCAGGTAGTCCATCAGTGATCCGCCGAGGCAGTTGCCGTCCTCGTCGAACTCGATGATCTGCATGAGCGCCATACCGATGCCGTCGACGATGCCGCCGTGGACCTGCCCCTCGATGATCATCGGGTTGATGCGCGTGCCGCAGTCGTCGACGGCGAGGAACCGCCGCACCTTCACCACCGCGGTGCCGGGATCGACGTCGACGACGCAGAAGTACGCGCCGTAGGGGTACGTCAGATTCTCGGGGTTGTAACAGATCTGCGCGTCGAGGCCACCTTCGATTCCCTCCGGCAGGTCGCCGGCGCCGTGCGCCCGCATCGCGATGTCCTGGATGGTCACCTTCGCCGAGGGATCGCCCTTCACATGGAATTCGCCCTTCTCCCATTCCAGATCCGCGACCGAGGCCTCGAGCATGCCCGAGGCGATGATCTTCGCCTTGTCCCGGACCTTGCGGGCCACCAGCGCCGCGGCCGCCCCCGACACCGGTGTCGACCGGCTGCCGTACGTGCCGAGCCCGAACGGCGTGTTGTCGGTGTCGCCGTGCACGACGTCGATGTCGTCCGGTGGGATCCCCAGCTCCTCCGCCACGATCTGCGCAAACGTCGTCTCGTGACCCTGACCCTGGGTCTGCACCGACAACCGCACGACGGCCTTGCCCGTCGGGTGGACGCGCAGTTCGCAGCCGTCGGCCATGCCCAGGCCGAGGATGTCCATGTCCTTCCGGGGGCCGGCACCGACGGCTTCGGTGAAGAACGACATGCCGATTCCCATCAGCTCGCCGCGTTCGCGGCGTTCCTTCTGCTCCTCCCGCAACTGCTGGTAGCCGATCATGTCCATGGCCTTGCGCATGGTGGTCTCGTAGTCGCCCGAGTCGTACACCCACCCGGTCTTGCTGGTGTACGGGAACTGTTCCGGCCTGAGCAGATTCTTCAGCCGCAGCTCCGCCGGATCCATCTTCAGGTCGAACGCCAGGCAGTCGACGAGCCGCTCGACCAGATACACGGCCTCGGTGATGCGGAACGAGCAGGCGTACGCCACCCCGCCGGGCGCCTTGTTCGTGTAGACCGCCGTCATCGCGCAGTGCGCGGCCTCGATGTCGTAGCTGCCGGTGAAGACGCCGAAGAAACCGGCCGGATACTTCACCGGGGCCGCCGTGCCGTTGAACGCACCGTGATCGGCCAGTACCTTCGTGCGGATCGCGAGGATCTTGCCCTCGCTGGTCGCCGCGATCTCGCCGACCATGATGTAGTCGCGGGCGAAGCCCGTGCTCATCAGGTTCTCGCTGCGATCCTCCATCCACTTCACCGGTTTGCCCGTCACGAGCGACGCCACGATCGCGCACACGTATCCCGGGTAGATCGGGACCTTGTTGCCGAATCCGCCGCCGATGTCCGGGGACACCACCCGGATCTTGTGCTCTGGGATCCCCGAGACCAAGGCGTAGATCGTTCGGTGCGCGTGCGGTGCCTGCGACGTGGTGTACAGGGTGAGCTTGCCGGACACCTTGTCGACGTCGGCGATCGCACCGCACGTCTCCATCGGCGCGGGATGCACCCTGGGGTAGACGATCTCCTGCTTCACCACCACGTCCGCCTTCGCGAACACCGCCTCGGTCGCGGCGGCATCGCCTGTCTCCCAGTCGAAGCAGTGATTGTCCGTCTTGCCGTCGAGGTCGTCGCGGATCACCGGCGCGTCGGGCGAGAGCGCGGCGCGTGCGTCGACGACGGGATCGAGCATGTCGTATTCGACGTCGATCAGTTCCAGCGCGTCCCGGGCCGAATAACGGTCCTCGGCGATGACGAACGCCACCTCCTGGCCCTGGAATCGCACCTTGTCGGTGGCCAGCACGGCCTGCACGTCGTTGGACAGCGTCGGCATCCAGGCGAGGTTCTTCGCGGCGAGGTCGGCGCCCGTCACCACTGCCGTCACCTTCGGGTGTTCCTGTGCGGCAGTGGTATCGATGTTCACGATCCGCGCGTGCGCGACCGGCGACCGCAGGATCGCCAGGTGCAGCATGCCGGGGAGGGTGATGTCGTCGACGTAATTTCCGAGCCCCCGGATGAAGCGGGGGTCCTCCTTGCGCAGCATGCGGCCGTGGCCGCAGGGTTTCTTGTCGTTGTCGACGATATCCGCGCCGCCAGACGGCGGGCGGGATTCGACGGTGGTCATGATGCACTTCCAGTCGTCGCGTGTTCCTCGACTGTCATCGGTGCGCCCTCGGCGCCCCGCGTCTTGTCCTCCTGCACGTCCGCGTCGAAGTCGCCTGCCGGTTCCGGCTCGGCGGCCTCGCCCGCCCGATGGTCGGCAGCCCACTGGATCGAGCGCACGATCGTGGTGTACCCGGTGCAGCGGCAGATCTGCCCGGAGATCGCTTCCCGGATGGTGGCCTCGTCGGGGCTCTCCTCCCGGTCGAGTAGTGCCCGCGCCGTCATCATCATGCCGGGGGTGCAGAACCCGCACTGCAGTCCGTGGCACTGCATGAAGCCCTGCTGGACTGGATCGAGTTCGCCGTCGTGTTCGAGGCCCTCGACCGTGCGAACGTCGTGTCCGCTCGCCATCGCGGCGAGCATCGTGCACGACTTCACCGGATCGCCGTCCACGGTGACGACGCACGTGCCGCAGTTGCTGGTGTCGCAGCCCCAGTGGGTTCCGGTCAGGCCGAGCTGGTCGCGGAGGAAATGGACCAGCAGCATGCGCGGTTCCACCTCGGCGCTCACTGCCTCACCGTTGACGGTCATGTTCACCTGCATGGCTATGCCTCTTCTCCGGTCGGCTCGTGCTCCACGTCGCTGCGGAGCACCCGGTCGACCGCTGTACGGAGTGTGCGGATCGTGAGTTCGGATGCGAGATGGCGTTTGTAGTCGACGGTGCCGCGGGCGTCGGCGACGGGTTTGCAGGCCTGCGCGGCCATCCGCCCGGCCTGGGCGAACGCCTCCTCGGACGGGGGACGTCCGGTCAGGTAGTCGGCGACATCCGAAAGTCCGGACGGATCCGGGTCGACCGCTGTGAGGCCGACCGCTGCCCGGGCGATCTCGCCGCCCTCCACCGTGACGGCCGCTCCGGCCGCGGTGACCGCCCAATCCCCGGTCCGCCGTTCGACCTTGGCGTACGCGCTGGAGCTGTGGCCGTGGACGGGTATCACGATCTCGATGAGCATCTCGTTGTGTGCGAGCGCCGTCTCGTACGGCCCGACGAGGAACTCGGACATGGGGATCTCGCGGCGTCCGCCGGGCCCACGTACCACGCAGGTGGCGTCGAGAACAGAGCAGACAGTGGTGAGGTCCTCGGCCGGATCCGCCTGGCACAGCGATCCGCCGATGGTCCCGCGGTTGCGGACCACCGGGTCGGCGATCACCTTCTCCGCGTCGCGGAAGAGGGGGAACGCCGCCGCAAGTTCGTCCGATTCGAGCAGCCGGCGGTGCCGTGTCATCGCACCGATCCGCAGCCTCGACCGCTCGGTCGTGATGTAGCCGAGTTCACCCTCGAGGTCGTTGATGTCGATGAGGTACTCGGGATTGGCGAGGCGAAGTTTCATCATGGGGAGCAGGCTGTGGCCGCCTGCGACGAGGCGGGCTTCGTCGCCCAGCCGGTCGAGCAGGGCGATGGCGTCCTCGACGCCCGTTGCACGCTCGTATTCGAAGGATCCTGGTACTTGCATTGTGACCTACCTCACAAACGTGGATCCTCTCAGCCTGCGCAAGAACCGGTGGTCCGTCAACCCCGGGTGAAGCGCCCTAGTCGACGTAGGAATCGACGGGTTCCTCGTGGTGGATCCGGCCACTCGACTCCGCCAGCGGGCGCCCCGTGCCACCCCACCGGCGGGCGATGATCTCGGCGGCGATGGACACCGCAGTCTCCTCGGGTGTCCGGGCGCCGATGTCCAGGCCGATGGGGCTCGACAGCCGGTCGAGTTCGGTGTCGGTCAGACCGGCCTCACGTAGGCGTTCACGCCGGTCCAGGTCCGTTCTGCGGGAGCCCATGGCGCCGATGAACGCGACGTCCGGGAGGCGCAGCGCCGTCTCGAGGAGCGGGACGTCGAACTTGGGGTCGTGGGTGAGTACGCAGATCACGGTCCGGCCGTCGATGGCCTGGGCATCGGCCTGCGCAGCGAGATACCGGTGCGGCCAGTCCACCACCACCTCGTCGGCCGTCGGGAACCGCGCGTGTGTCGCGAACACCGGACGGGCGTCGCAGACCGTCACCCGGTATCCCATGAAAGCACCCTGCCGGGCCACCGCGGCGGCGAAGTCGATGGCCCCGAACACGAGCATGCGCGGCCTCGGCGCGTAACTGGCGACGAACACCTCCATGCCCTCGCCGCGTCGCTGACCGTCGGTGCCGTACGTCAGGACGGTGCTGCCGCCCGCCGCGAGGAGGCCCCTGGCGTCGTCGGTGACCGCGGAATCGGCCCGGTCCGAGCCGAGCGAACCGCTCACGCTCTCGGGCCGGACGACCAGCCGGCGCCCCACCCGAGCCGCATCGGGATGCGCCACGACGGTCGCCACCGCGACCGGCAGGTGATTGTCGATGTCCCGGGTGATCTCGCCGAGCTCCGGAAAATTGTCCCGCGACACGGGCTCGACGAAGATGTCGATGATTCCACCGCAGGTGAGACCCACCTCGAACGCGTTCTCGTCGCTGATCCCGTACCGCTGC
The DNA here is from genome assembly GCF_058628105.1 of Rhodococcus sp. G6(2025). Lineage (NCBI taxonomy): Bacteria > Bacillati > Actinomycetota > Actinomycetes > Mycobacteriales > Nocardiaceae > Rhodococcus > Rhodococcus sp. G6(2025). Next base: position 1,743,642 of record NZ_CP179750.1, on the reverse strand, counting down.
AGCACCGGCGTACCGGACGCCGAAACCTCGGATGCGAGTTCGTAGACCGCTCCCTCGACGCACCCGCCGGACACCGAACCGGACGCGCTCCCGTCGGGCGCCACGACCATCGACGCCCCCGGCGGTCGCGGCGCCGAGCGGAACGTGCGGACCACCGTCCCGACACCCGCCGTCCCACCCGCGGTCCACACCGCCATCAGGTCCGCCAGCACGTCGCGCATCAGCACCCTTCCCGCTCGAGTCCGACGTGTGATACACGCTCAGCACCAAGCTTATTCCGCCGAGGCGAGTTTGGCCCGGGAGACGGGAACCTCGACTTCGACCGGCGACAGCGGGAACGGGGGCGTGCCCACCCCGGCGATCCGATAGTGGCCCCACGGGTCGCGCTCGGCGAGCGCCGCGGGCACTTCGGGACCGTCCCCGATCGTGAGGAACAACGGGGCGCGGTTGCGGCGTTTCGCCTCGTCGACGCCGGCGCCGACGACGCGGCCGTACCAGTGGTAGAGGCCGTCCAGTGGTTCGATGTGACCGTTCAGGAAGACCTCGACGGCCACGGTCAGGTCGCCGGACGTGAGCACGCCGGGCCCGCGGTACTCGGTGTCGTCCTCGCGCTCGGCGAGCGAACTCAGCTCGAAGTGCCGGTCGTCGGGGGTGCGCGTGTGCCGCCAGTAGGATGCGCTCGACCCGGGCCACGCCGCCCGATTGTGGCCGGTGGAATCGAGGTACCAGCTGTCGCAACCACCCGAATTCCACACCGAGCCCGCGAGTTTGCGGTGGACCACCCGGTTGAATTCGCGCTGCGCGCCCGCGCGCACCTCGATCCGGGTCGCGTCGCGCTTCTTCATCAGCGCCAGGCATCGGGTGATGTAGTGCGCCTGGGCCTCGATGACGAAGACGATCGACTGGTTGCCGCCACCGGAATTCGGCCCCATCATGAGGAAGAAGTTCGGGAACCCCGCGACCGCGACGCCCAGGTACGCCTCCATGCCGTCGCGCCAGGCCCGCTGGATCGTCAGGCCGCGGCGTCCCACGATGTGCTCGTTCTCGAACCGGTCGCCGACCGCGAATCCCGTGCCGTAGACGATGACGTCCGCCTCGTGCATCGTTCCGTCTTCGGTGCGGATCCCGCGTTCGGTGACCTCCGAGATACCCGAAGTGACCAGATCGACGTTCCCGCGTTGCAGGGCCGGGTAGAAATTGCTGGACACCAGAATCCGCTTGCAGCCGATGATGTAGTCGGGGGTCAGTGTGGCACGCAGTTCGGGATCACGCACCTGCCTGCGCAGCAGACCCCGGGCGGCCGACTCCAGCACCGTCATCAGTCGCGGGTGCAGGAACCCGGCGATCAGCGATTCGTGACTCCAGTAGATCGCACCGCGGTAAGCCTTCTGGACTCCGGGAACAGCCTTGAACACCGCCTTCTCCCCGGCGGTGATCGGACGGTCCAGCTTCGGCAGGATCCAGTGCGGCGTCCGCTGGAAGACGTCGACGTGCGCGGCCGTCCTCGCGATCTCCGGGACGAACTGCACGGCACTCGCTCCGGTGCCGATCACCGCCACCCGCTTACCGCTCATGTCGACCGAGTGATCCCACTCGGCGGAATGGAATGCCACACCCGAGAACGACTCCCGGCCGGGAAAATCCGGGACGCTGGGTTTGTGCAGCGGTCCCGGACCGGCGACCACGATGCGGGGGTGATAGACGGAACCCGACCGGGTCTCCACCCGCCACCGGTCGGTGGTGTCGTCGAACTCGTAGGAGATCACCTCGGAGCCGAACCGGATGTGTGGTGCCAGATCGTAGTCGCGGACCACCCGTTCGATGTAGTCGAGAATCTCGGGTTGCCGCGCGTACATCCGGGTCCATTTCCGGTTGGGCGCGAAGGAGAACGAATACATCAGCGACATCACGTCGCAACCACATCCGGGATACGTGTTCTCCCGCCACGTTCCGCCCACCCGATCGGCCTTCTCGAGAACGACGAAGTTCTCCTCGCCCGCCTCCTTCAGCTTGATCGCCATGCACAGTCCGGCGAATCCGGTGCCGACGACGAGGACGTCCGGCTCGGTGATTCCGGTTGTCACAGGAATCCCCCGCGCCGCCACAGCGCGCGGGACGTCGCTCGCATCAGCCCGTTCTTCTCGAGGAACGCGGCCAGCGACTCGAACCCGCGTCGTTGATTTTCGCGAAAGTGAGGATTTGCCAGTGCCTGTCGACGTGCCTCTTTCGGATCCAGCCCGGCCCGCTCGTACATGGCCGGGTTGGTGAACAGCCGCTGGAACAGCGGGCCGCCGATCCCCTGCACCGTTCCGACCCACAGCCGGTCGATCCGGTGGCCTTCCGCGACGCGGCGACGCACCCCCTCGCGCGCGAATCGGATGTGCCGGGACTCCTCGGTGACGTGGATCCGCATCAGCCGGGAAATCATCGGCTGCAGCTGCGGGTCCTCGAGGACGCGCCGCTGCGTGGCGTCGAAGATCTCCTCACCGATCAGCGCGGCCACCCAGAGCATGGTTCCGCGAAATGTCTTGGGCAGCACGTTGACCACGACTGCCTGATACCACCGGAGCTGGAAGGGCTTGGCGCCCATCTGCTCGATGGCGCGCCCGAACATCGTCATGTGCCTGCACTCGTCGCCCATCTCGGTGAGCGTGTATCGGGTGTGCAGCGAGCTCGGGTCGTTGTGCAGCAGCGCACGCAGGAGCGCCTGGTTGAGGATGTTCTCGAACCAGATTCCGACACTGAGGATGTTCGCCGATTCCTGCCGGGACAGCTCGATGCGCTGCGCCTCGCTCATCCGGTCCCACATCTCGGTTCCCCACAGGGACAGGACCTGCGGCGGCAGGAAGTACTTGCCGTCCTCGAGGGGCGCGTCCCAGTCGATATCGACCACGGGGGCGTACGAACGCTTGACGGAGCCTGCGAGGAGCCGGCCGGCGACTTCCTCCCGACCGATCGTGTGTGAACGCTGAGACATCGCTGATCCCTTCGTCGAGCGCGATTCCATCTCGTTGCCGTTTATAGGTAAAACGTAAACCCGGGTGTGACGCAGGTCAATGGTTATCTGTGACCCGAGTTCACATTTGTGGCTTCTGTTTGCGCCCACCACACCCGAACAGCACAATCAGGGCCGTGAGGACGCAGCCGACGACACCGACCCCCGGCGAACTCCGGGAACGGATCCTCGACGCGGCCGAGGAATGCCTGATCGAACTCGGTTACAGCACCCGGCTTCACGCGGTCATCGCCGAGCGAGCGGGACTGTCCCGGCCCACGCTCTACAAACACGTCGGCGATCAGTCCGCCATCCTCGAGGCCCTCTTCCAACGGGAGATCTCGCGGTTCTTCGTCGTGCTCGACCCGGTGCTGCGGGGACGGCAGAGCCAACTCCAGGTGCGATTCGTCGACGCCGTCGTGTTCGCCGTCCAGTACGCACGCGGACACCGGTTGCTACAGAAGGGATTGCGCGACGACCCCGACGTGGTGCTCCCCTGGTTCACGATCAAGGCGAAGCCGATGATCGAACTCGGGGCGCAACTTCTGACCCCCCACTTCGAGCGCCTTTTCGCTCCCGAGCAACTGTCGGGAGTGAGCCCCACCGCCATCTCCGAGTGGGCGTTCCGCATCATCGGCTCGCTCATCATCACGGAGGGGATCGTGGACACGTCCGACGAGCGGGCTCTGCGAGAGTTCGTCCGGTCCCTTCTGGCGATCGCGTTCATGCCACAACCGGACATTCATATTCCTTGACGCGTATATACGCGTAGGCGCATACTCGTGTCATGGCACCGGACGTGTTCACCGTGGTCGCCGAACCACAGCGCCGCAGAATCCTCGAACGGCTGCGGGCCGGCCACGCCAGCGTCGGCGAACTCGTCGACCAACTCGCCCTGCCCCAGCCGACCGTGTCCAAACACCTGCGGGTGTTGCGGCAGGCCGGATTCGTCACCTGCCGCACCGCGGCCCAGCAACGCATCTACAGCCTGCACCGCGAACCGTTCGACGAGTTCGACGCGTGGCTGCAGCCCTACCGCCGGCTGTGGGCGAATCACCTCGATGCGCTCGAGCGGCACCTCGAATCGAAGGAGACCCCGTCATGACCGAATCAGACGCACGCCGCGACTACCGCCCCGGCCCACTGCGGCACGTCGAAGCACGACCCGACGGCACCCGATGGGCTCTGACCTTCGTTCGCGACTTCACCCACTCGCCGGCGGCGCTGTGGACCGCGCTCACGGACCCCGGCGAACTTCCACAGTGGGCGCCGTACACCGCGGACCGGAACCTCGGAACAGTCGGTCCCGCGACCCTGATCATGGTCGACGGGCAGAACCGCACCGAACTCGACGGCACCGTGACCCGGGCCGACTCACCTCACGCCCTCGAACACGCCTGGGGTGACGACGTCCTGCTCTGGACGATCGAGGAAACCGACGCGGGCACCCGACTGACCCTGCGCCACACGGTCGACGACCAGCGAACCGCGGCGATGACGGCCGCCGGGTGGCACATGTGTCTGGACGTCGCCGAGGCCCTACTCGGCGGCAATCCGATCGGACCGATCGTCGGCGCCGAGGCGATGAACTACGGCTGGCGCGAACTCAACGAGCAGTACTCCGAACGCTTCGGCGTCGAACCGATCGATCCAACGCTGCAGTGAAATCGGAGACGGGCGTCCGCCGCTCCCCGTACCGTTGACGCATGGGACTGCAATGGGAAGCCGTGGTGGTCAACGCTCTCGATCCGACAGCCCTGGGACGCTGGTGGGCCGAGGCCCTGGGCTGGGGAGCCGTGACCGACTCCGACGGCGACGTCCACATCCGGCCCCGGGCCGACAGCCACCCGGAGATCCTGTTCGTGGCGGTTCCGGACCGGAAGCAGATACCGAACCGCCTGCATCTCGACTTCCAGCCCGACGATCAGCAGGCCGAGGTCGCGCGGCTTCTCGGGCTCGGCGCCCGGCACGCGGATGTCGGTCAGGGCGAGCAGAGTTGGGTGGTGCTCGCCGATCCCGAGGGCAACGAGTTCTGCGTCCTGTCAAGCCGGCGCTGACGCCGATCAGGCCACCTTCGCCCGCAGGGTCCGCAGCGTCTCGTGCTGCACGACGAGGACCCGGCCCACCGGGAGCCCGAGCAGGCCCGCGGTGTCGTGCACGGACAGCCCGTCGATGACCCGCAGCAGGACGATCTCCCGGGCGGTGGCGTCGAGATGGCGTAGCAGCACGGCCACTTCCGCCGGAATGTCCGGACTTCCGACCGCGCTGCCGTGGGCGTCCGCGACGGTCCGGCTCACGACGCGATACACCTCGCGGACAGGATGGTCACTGCGAGCGAGAGCCGGAAGTTCGCGCGCGACCGCGAGCAGCGCTTCGTGCGCCACCTCGTCCGCCGGCCGCGTGACCTGCGTGGAATTCCCCACGCGGGTACGGCAATAGCGCACCACCTGCGGCCACAGCGTCGTCATCACCCGCTCGACAGCCTCGCGATCCCCCGCCGCGGCGGCCGTCGCTGCCGAATGCAATTCCTCGTCGAGCACACTCATATGACCCTCGATCCCCCGACCTCGCCGTCTCCGGTCATCCGTCACGGCGCTTCCGTACTCATCTTCCGGCACACGAGGGGTCAACACATCCGGGAGGTTCCCCATTTCCCGGTGCGTGAAACCCCTTACATGTCCGGCTTCCTCCGCAGGTTCTTGGTCTGGCCGCGTTGCTTCTTGGCGTCGAGTCTTCGTCGGTGCGAACCCTTGGTCGCCTTGGTCGGACGCCGGGTGCGGGTTTCGGCGAGGACCGCCGCGCGCAACAACGCCGCCATCCGGGCCCGGGCAGCGCGCCGATTGCGCAGCTGCGAACGGGTTTCGGACGCCGTCACGGTGACCACCCCGTCAACGAGCCTGTGTCCCAACTGAACCTGCATGCGTTCGAGCTGGGACGGCGACAGCGTCGACAACGTCCACAGGTTCACTCGCAACTCCACCCGCGAGTCCGTGGTATTGACGCCCTGACCGCCGGGACCGCCGGCGCGGGAGAACCGCCACTGCAACTCGGCGGCCGGAACGACGAGCTACCGCGTGATCTCGAGGTCGTCGGTGACCTCGCCGCCGGGAAACACCGGAGGAACTTCGCTCACACTCCCAGCGCCCGAGCGAGCACCGGCCAGGAATCGTGCAGGTCGTCCTGCCAGTATCCCCACGAGTGTGTGCCCGAGTTACGGAAACTTGCGGTTGCAGGTATTCCCAGTTCCCCCAGGCGATCCGTGAATCGATGGGTGCAGTAGTTGGTCACCGCTTCGATGGGACCACCCGCGTAGATCTGACGCGCGAGCGTCGCGACGTTCCCGTCGATCCCGGGGCCGTCCAGGGTCTCGTGCCGCCCCGGCAGACCGTTGCCGTTGGAGAGGAACAGTTCCGTTCCGCGCAGTTCGGCGGCGTGAACGTAGGGATCGTTCGCCGCCCACGCCGGATCGTCCGCCTTCCCGTACATGTTGGCCGGGTTGCCGTAGCCGTAGTTGTCCATGGTGATCTTGATGAAGAGCTGACCGAGCGGATCACTGGTCAGAGCGCAACCGCTGTAGGCGGCCACACCGCGGAACAGGCCGGGAGCGGCAATCGCCAACTGCAGAGCGGCAGTACCCACCCGTGACATGCCGGCGAGCGCGTTGACTCCGTTGGTGCCGAGGGCCGCGTCGACGACCGGCGGAAGTTCCTGAGTCATAAAGGTCTTCCACTTGTTCACCCCCATCACCGGGTCGGGGCTCTTCCAGTCCGTCCAATACGCGTTCTCGCCGCCGGACGGGCTCACGACGTTCACGTTCTGGTCGTCCAGGAACTCTTCGACATCGGTCTTCTCCCGACGGACCTGACCGTCGAGGAAGTACAGCGTCGGCCTCGGCACGCTGGTGTCGGCGGGGCGCTGCACGTACACCGGAACGACCCGCTGCATCGACGCCGAGAAGACGTGCAACGTCAGGTGTCTCGAATCGATCACGGTGACGTGATCGAGCGTCGACCCGTTCGGCGCCACCGCGGAACCTAGCGCCTGACCGGTGTCGACGATCGGATCGGCGGCCGCCGCGACGGTGCCGCCGAGGCAGAGAGAGACCACGGTCACAGCCGTCACGGCCGCTGTTCGCAATTTCCCCCGAAAGATCTGTCGTGTCACGACCGAGTACCGCCCTCCACCCGCACGAATTCCGGTCCCGGGCATGCTAACAGTTCCCGCGATGCCGAGTAACGGAAGAGCCCTTCCGCGCGATGAACATCCGACCCCCCACGTTCATTGAAGGACCGGCATGACGCTTCCCCCGCCCTCATCACCTGCCACTCGTAAGAAGTGGCCCTGGATCACCGGCGGGATCGTCGTAGTCGTGGCCGCGGTCTCGTTCCTCAGCCCCGGACAGGACGACCAATCGGCCCAGGCCACAGCGGTATCCGCGTCCGTGACGCCCACGGTCGCCGATTCGACGACGGCGCGTGCCGCGTGGAGTTCGTCGCCACCGGTGCCGGTTTCGTCTGCGCTCGCCCTCTCACCCGTCGAACCCGCCGCGGCCGGCGGCGCCGACGCGACCGCCGCGTTGCAGCAACTCGCCGGCCTCGAGGTCAAGGGACGCGCACCGAAGACCGGCTACGACCGGGATCTCTTCGGCCAGGCGTGGACCGACGACGTGACGGTCGACGGCGGTCACAACGGGTGCGACACGCGGAACGACATCCTCGGGCGCGACCTCGAACAGATCGTGTTCAAGCCGGGCACCCGCGACTGCGCGGTACAGACCGGAACGCTGCTCGACCCGTACACGGGCACCACCATCTCCTTCGTCCGCGGTGAGGGCACGTCGAATGCCGTGCAGATCGATCACGTCGTCGCGCTGTCCGACGCCTGGCAGAAGGGGGCGCAGCAGCTCGACACCGCGACCAGGACGAACTTCGCGAACGATCCGCGGAACCTGAAAGCCGTCGACGGCCCCACCAACCAGCAGAAGTCGGACGGAGACGCCGCAACCTGGCTGCCCCCGAACAAGAGCTATCGGTGCACCTACGTGGCCGATCAGGTGGAGGTGAAGGCCGCGTACGGGCTGTGGGTGACCCAGGCCGAGCACGATGCGATCGCCCGGGTTCTCCAGGACTGCGGGGCGGCGACGCCTGCCGTCGCGCCCGCTCCGACTACCAGCACGGTCCCGGAAGCAGCACCTGCGCCCGCTCCCGCTCCCGTTCCCGCTCCGGCACCCGCACCGGTCCCGTTCGTCGACACGGCACCGCCGAGCGACGTCTACTACAAGAACTGTTCGGCGGCCAAGGCGGCCGGTGCCGCGCCGGTCCGCATCGGCGAGCCGGGCTACGGCACCCACCTCGATCGCGACGGCGACGGCGTCGGCTGTGAGAGCTGATCCGGGCCTGACGCGACAAGCACCTCCGCCACCAGTTAACCTGAACTGCCTGCAGGGACGTCGGGTACCTGTAGCGCATTCGTACATGTCAGAAAGATGAGATCGGCATGACCACTGCACCCGACGCACTCGGGCACCCCCCACATACCGACGAACCGGCAGTCGCCCGCACGTATTCGAAGCCGGCGTTGTCGGCGCGCGAGATCGAGGTTCTCCGCCACTGGTTGCGCGGCGACTCCAAGCTCGCCGTCGCCGCCGACCTCCACATCGCGCTCGGAACGGTCAACACGCACCTGACCCGCATCCGCGAGAAGTACGCGCTGGTCGGACGTGATGCGTCCACCAAGACGGCGCTGCTGGTGCGGGCCCTTCAGGACGGGATCATCACGATCGCCGAACTCTGACGTGTCTACGCCCTGCGCAGGGCGTTCCGGTCGATCTCGGCCACCGACGTCAGGCCGCTGAGACCCATCGTGAGGTCGAACTCGGCGATCACGTTGGCGGTGGCGTCCCGCGCACCGGCCTGACCTGCGAGGGCCAGGCCGTACAGGTGGGGTCTGCCGAGCGTCACCGCGTCCGCACCGAGGGCGAGGGCCTTGAAGACGTCTGCTCCCGTGCGGATTCCGCTGTCGAGGAGCAGCGTCAGCCTGCCGTCGACGACGGGCGCGATGTCCACGAGCGCGTCCAGCGACGACACGCTGCCGTCCACCTGCCGCCCACCGTGATTCGACACCACGATGCCGTCCACCCCGGCGTCGAGCGCGCGCCTGGCGTCGTCGGGGTGCAGCACACCCTTGAGGAGGATCGGCAGCGACGTCCTGCTGCGGAGGGTCTCGATATCGGCCCAGCTCAGCGACGGCCGGGAGTAGATGTCGAGGAACGTCTCCACGGCGGCCCGCGGTTCCGGCGACCGCAGGTTGTCGAGAAAGCGGCCCGGGAAGCGCCGGGTCATCGACACCAGCGACCGGATCGCGCCGAGCGTCACCTCGACGTCCGCCTTGCCTGCGGCGGCCTTGATCCGCTCGTGCACGATCCGGCGGAACACCGGATCGGACGTGTACTGCGCGATCCCCTGCCCCTGAGCGAAGGGCAGCGAGCCGAGGTTGAGGTCTTCCGGGCGCCAGCCGAGCATGGTCGTGTCGAGGGTGACGACGACGGCGTCCGCACGAATGTTCTCGGCACGCTGGAGCAGGCTGTCGACGAGATCGTCGTCGGTGCTCCAGTACAGCTGGAACCACCGGGGTGCGTCGCCCATCGCCGCCGCACTCTCCTCCATCGGTGCGCAGCCCTGGTTGGAGAAGATGTACGGCACACCCAGTTCGGCGGCCGCGGCCGCGATCGCCACATCCGCCTCCGGCCTGGCCAGTTCGGCCGCGCCCACCGGGGCGAGCAGCACCGGGGCCGGAATCCTGCGCCCGAACAACTCGACCCCGATGTCGCGCTTCGAGACGTCGCGCAACACCCGGGGAACGATCTGCCACTTGTCGAACGCATCGCGGTTGGCCTGCATCGTGCGACCCAGCCCCGCGCCGCCGTGGACGTACGCCCACCCCTTCGCGCTCATCTTCCTCTTCGCGCGTCGCTCCAGCGTGTCGAACTCGGTGGGAACGGAGGGTGTGCGGCCGAGGACGCCGTCGCGGTAGATCAGATTCTGGCGGGCCCGGCCCGGACTGTCCTGGTTCTCGCTCGCAGACATGCGCCGAGTCTTCCACAGGCCGGCACGAACCGACGGCAGGTCGCCGGGACGCGTAGGTTTGTGACCGGCACCACACCGAACCCCAGACATCCCAGGAGACCGAGATGCCCGACCGCCCGTCCCTCACCGGCGCTCCCTGCTGGATCGATCTCACCAGTTCCGACCCACGACAGGTCATTCCGTTCTACACCGGACTGCTCGGGTGGAGGTCGGACACCAACGAGGATCCGCAGTACGGCGGTTACTCCATCTTCAGCATGAACGGCAAACCCATTGCGGGCCTTGGCCCGCAACAGCAGGGCAACCCGTACGGCAACGTGTGGACCACGTACATCGCGTCCGAGGACGCGGAGGCCACCGCGGCGAAGGCCGCCGAGGCGGGCGGCCAGGTGATGATGCCCGCAATGGTCGTGGGCGACCAGGGCACGATGGCCATCCTCGGTGATCCGGCCGGCGCCGTGATCGGCGTGTGGCAGGCCGATCAGCACGACGGATTCGGTCTCGTGGACGAGCCCGGCGCGCCCGTCTGGCACGAAACGCTGTCGCGGAACTACGCGGCGGCGCTCCCGTTCTACGCGGACGTTTTCGGCTGGACCTTCCGGACCCTCGGCGACACAGACGAATTCCGGTACTCGCAGGCGAACCTCGGCGACCGCACCGTGGCCGGAGTCATGGACGCCGACTCGTTCCTGCCCGAAGGCGTCCCCTCGTTCTGGCAGTTCTACATCGGCGTCGAGGACACGGATGCGGCGGTCGCGAAGGTGACCGAACTGGGCGGCAGCGTCCGGCGCGAACCGGAGGACACCCCGTTCGGGCGGCTCGCGTCCGTCGCCGACCCGCTCGGCGCCACCTTTCAGATCACGACGCTGCAGTCCTGATCCGGTGACGGTGGCGCGCAGAACGCGCCACCGTCACACCGGGCCGAACGGCGCCTGCGCCTCCTTGGCGTCCCAGATGTCGAGGAGCGAGCGGAGAATCTCCTCCGACATGCCCAGACCCCCGAGATGGCTTTCCCCGTGCATCGTGTGGAACTCGGCGTCGGGAAGAAGCGACACCATGTGCTGCCCGTGCCGGAGCGGAATGATGTGGTCGCAGTCGCCGTGCCACCACCGCACCGGGGTCTTCACCGCATTCACCCGGAATCCCCAGTCCCGCGCGAACAGGACGAGGTCGGCGAACGGTGCACTGAGCTGCTTACGGCCGCCGTTGAGCAGATCGTCGAGGAACATCGCCTTGAACTCCGGCCGCGCGAGCAGACGGCGGTCGCCCTCCGGCGACAGCCGCCCGTACAGGTCGATGATCGGCGACGCGAACGGTCTCGCCAGCCTGATCACGGAACTCGCCGCCAACCCGACGGGGACACCGCCCGCCGACAGCACCGGAGCCGCCAGGACGGCGAGATCCATCAGCCCGCTGCGGATCGCGTCGGGACCCTTCGTCGGCGCGACACCCCCGAGGATTCCGGTCGCGACCACGCGGTCGGGCATCGCGTACGCCGCGGCCAGTGTGTAGGGCCCGCCACCGGACAGGCCGACCACGGCCATCTGGTCGACGCCCAGCGTGTCGGCGACCGTCCGCAGGTCTTCGGCGAAGTCGATCACGGCGCCGTAGCGGTGCGGCGTCGACGACCCGACCCCCGGCCGGTCGATCCCGATCAGCCGGACGTGCTCGCGTTCGGCGAACGCCCGGGCCTCCATCGGCACCTGACGCCGCGCACCGGGTGTGCCGTGCAGCCAGAACACCGCCCTGCCCTGTGCCGAACCGAACTCCGCGAAGCCGAGCCGACGCCCCTCGCCTACCGCGACCGTGCCCTCCAACTGCGGGCGTGCGATATCCACCATGCCCACAGCTTCGCACGTGACACCCGTCACGTTTCCGCCCGGGACCCGATCAGCGGTGTGCGGTGGACGTGAACTGGTAGGTCGCGGCATCGACGATCTGCTCGGGAGACACCTCGATCTCGCCGTTCAGCCACGCCGTCATGAGCTCCGCGAGCCCGCCCACGAACAGCAGCGCGGTGATCTCGTCCTGCGGCGACGACCACGCCCGGTCGCCGTAGAGTTCCTTCGATTCCTCCGCGACCAGCAGGGCGAACGCCCGCAACAATTCACGCCGTCGCGTCCGCAGCGGTTCGGCGCCCGCCGATTCGATGATCGACACCCGCCCTTTCCTCGGGTCCGCCGTCAGGATGTCGACGAACGTCGCGATCGCCGCCCGCGCCCGCACCTCGGGGTCGCCGGTCACGGTCTGGAGGGTGACCCGCGTCGCCTCCGCGATCTCCGCGGCAATGCCCTCGATCACCTGCACCAGCAGGTCGTCCCGGTCGCGGAAGCCCTCGTAGAAATAGCGTTCCGTCAGTTTCGCCTCGGCGCAGATCGCGGTCATGGTCGCCTTCTCGCCACCCACGGTGCCGAACACCTGCAGTCCTGCCTCGAGCAGTCGCGCGCGCCGGTCCGCGGCGCGTTCCTCCGAACTTCGACCGCGGTACTGGCGCGCCGGTGAACTCATGACTCGATGTTGACAGACCTACAGGTGTGACGCACACTACACACATCTGACAGAGAGTCCTGTCACATACGCCACGAGGAGGGCCGATGCCCAAAGTTCTCGCTGCTCCCCCACCACAAAGCACCCTGCAACCCATCTCGGGCAATGCCGGATTCCCCGTCATCGGACACTCACTGGACTACTTCCGCGACCCGATGGGACTGCTGCAGAGTCGCTGGGATCGCTACGGCCCCGTGTCGTGGCTGAGCATGGCAGGCAAACGGTGGGTCACCGTGCTCGGACCGGACGGCTGCCAGACGGTGCTGCAGAACAAGGACCGGGCCTTCGTCAACAGCGACGGATGGAGCGTGCTGATCGGGCCGTTCTTCCACCGCGGGCTGATGCTGCTCGACGGCGACGAACACCTCGCCCACCGGCGAATCATGCAGCAGGCCTTCACCCGCGACCGGCTGTCGCGCTATACCGAGGCACTCCATCCGGCCGTCGAGAAGGGGCTCGACGGCTGGCAGCCCACCCCGGGCTTCGCCGCGTACCCCGCGCTGAAGGAGCTGACGCTCGATCTCGCCACGAGCATCTTCATGGGCGGCGCCGAGGGGTCGACGCCCCGGGAGATGGCCGAGATCAACAAGGCGTTCATCGACAGCGTGCAGGCCGCCACGTCGGTGGTGCGGTATCCCCTGCCCGGAACGCGGTGGAAGCGCGGCATCGACGGGCGCGCACGACTCGAGGAGTTCTTCCGCCGCTACCTGCCCGCGCGGCGAGCGGGCGCCGGCGACGACCTGTTCTCCGCGCTGTGCCACATCGAATCCGAAGAGGGGCAACGGTTCAGCGACGACGACGTCGTCAACCACATGATCTTCCTGCTGATGGCGGCGCACGACACGTCCACCATCACGCTGTCGACGATGATGCAGTACCTCGGTCAGCACCCCGACTGGCAGGAGCGGTGCAGACGGCAGTCGGCGGCACTGGGCACGTCCACCCCGACCTACGGTCAACTCGACGAACTGACCGACCTCGACCTCGTCATGAAGGAATGCCTGCGCCTCGTTCCGCCGGTCCCGGTGGTCGCCCGCCGCGCGGTCGAGGACACCGAGGTGCTCGGCCACTACATCCCCCGGGGCACGTACATGTCGGTGGTCGTGCACTTCACCCATCACATGCCCGAGTACTGGCCCGATCCGGAGAGGTTCGACCCCGAACGGTTCGCACCCGAACGCCGCGAGGACAAGGTTCACCGGTTCGCGTGGGAGCCGTTCGGCGGCGGCGTGCACAAATGCCTGGGGATGCACTTCGCGGGCGCCGAGATCAAGACGGTCATGCACCACCTGCTGCGGCGATTCGACTGGCAGGTGAGCCCCGGCTACGTCGCCCCGCTCAACTACACCTCGCTGCCGTTTCCCTCCGACGGCCAGCCCGTGGACCTGTACCACCGTGTCGGCTGAGCCGACTCTCCACATTGCGGGCTGAGCCGATATCCCAAGTGCAGCCCGAGCCGATACACCATAGTGGAAGTCATGACCGTTACGGCGCCCCCGCTCGACGTGTATTCGCAGCCGACGCTGTCCGCCCTGATGCCGTCCGTCCTCGCCGCACTCGGCGTTGCCGGCGAACCCAACCGGCTGCACCTGCCGGACAGCAGGCACACCGTGGTGTTCTTGATCGACGGCCTCGGCTGGACATCGCTGCGTCGCCACCGCGAACACGCCCCGTTTCTCGACAGCCTGACGGGACGGCCGATCCGGGCCGGCTTCCCCACCACGACCGCCACCAGCATCGCGTCGTTCGGCACGGGGTTGCCGTCCGGTAGTCACGGCATCACCGGCTACCAGTCATACGTTCGTGAGGTTCGCGGCACGCTCAACTGGTTGTCGTGGCGCGCGGGCCACAAGGGCGACGAACTCACCCGGCTGGTGCCCGAGGTCGTCCAGCCCGCTCCGACCGTGTTCGAACGCGCCGCGGCAGCCGGTATCACGTGTACGACGGTGGTTCCCGCGAAGTTCGACGGGTCCGGGCTCACCCGCGCCGTCCTCCGCGGCGGCACGTTCGCAGGAATACACGCATACGGTGACCTGATCGCGCACGTCGTCACCGCGGCCCGGGCAGGCGACCGGACCCTCACCTACTGCTACCTCAGCGAAATCGACACGCTCGGTCACATTTACGGACCGGGATCCGAATCCTGGTTGCACCAGGTCGCCCTCGTCGACCGGCTCGTCGAGAGGCTCGCCGCGGGACTCGCGGCGGCACAACCCGACACCCACCTGTACGTCACCGCCGACCACGGCATGGTCATCGTCGACGACGCGGACAAGATCGACTTCGACGCCACTCCCGTCCTGTCGGACGACGTGGTGGCGCTCGCCGGCGAACCGCGGTGCAGGCACGTCCACACCCGCGCCGGAGCCGGGCACGACGTCGCCGACCGGTGGAGGAGTGAACTGGGACACCGAATGTGGATCGGCACGAGGGACGAGGCCGTCACGGCGGGACTGTTCGGCCCGGCCGTGCGGTCCGAGGTGCAGGGCCGTATCGGGGACGTCGTCGCCATCGCCCAGGGCGGGGTCGCGGTGGTCCGCCGCAAGGCGGAGTCGAGGCTGTCCGCCCTGCCCGGGCAGCACGGCGCACTCAGCGACGACGAGTTGCTGATTCCTCTGCTGCACGGCGCCACCACGTAAACCCGGGTCGCTCACCGGTCCGCGCGACCACTCCTGATAGAAATGACGAACAGCGTTGATTTCAGGAGAGATTCATGCCCCGCTCTGCGGTACCGAATACCGGCTCCATCATCACGACCATCCGCACGAAGTGGGCCTGGATCCTCGCCGGGCTGTTCGTCGTCGTGCTCGTCACGATGCTCACTCCGGACCCCGACGACACCCTTGCCGCCGGAACCGGACCGGTCGCACCCTCGGAAGTCACTGACGCACAACAGATACAGACGGCGTTCACGCAACTGTCCACCCTCGAGGTGAAGGGCCGGGCACCCAAGACGGGCTACGACCGGGAACTGTTCGGCGCCAGCTGGACCGACAACGTGTCGGTCGAACTCGGACGCAACGGCTGCGACACCCGCAACGACATCCTGCGACGCGACCTCGTCGACATCACGTCACGGGACCGCACCCGCAACTGCGTGGTGCAGTCGGGCACGTTGCGGGATCTCTACACGGGCACCATCATTGCGTTCACCCGGGGCACGAAGACGTCGGACGCCGTGCAAATCGATCACGTGGTGGCACTCTCGGACGCGTGGCAGAAGGGCGCTCAGCTCCTCGACGCGCAGACCCGGGCGGACCTCGCGAACGATCCCCGCAATCTGCAGGCGGTGGACGGACCCACCAATCAGCGCAAGAGCGACGCCGACGCGTCGACATGGCTGCCCCCGCTGGCGGCGTACCGCTGCACCTACGTGGCGCGGCAGGTGGAAGTGAAAGTGGCGTACCGGCTCTGGGTGACGCCGCCCGAGCGCGATGCGATGGCCGCGGTGCTCACCGGCTGCGGAGCCCGGTGATCACGCGCCGGGCGGGGTGAGCCGGTTCTCGGAGCCCGTGTCGACCGACGGGGCCGGCGCACCGGAATCCCAGTCGACGGAGTTGTTGGACCCGGTGAGTTCGAGGGAGTCGAGGGACACGGCGCGCACGAAGTTGTCGTTGCCACTCACCGTCATCGCACCGGAGTCGTCCACGCTCACGGAGTTCCCGCTGCCGCCGACCGAGATCCGCCCCGCCTGCTTGCCGAGCACGGTGACGGCGTTGCCCTGCACGTCGATCGACTCGACGACGTCGATGGTGGCACTGTTGCTGCGTCCCGAGATGGTGAGCGTTCCGGTCTGCCCGCCGACGACGTTGGTGTCCTGACCGTTCACGACGACCGCGTTCGACGTCGCGACGTTCGCCGAGACGCCGTTGGCCTCGATGGTGACGGTGCCGCACTCGCCGTCGAGGACGACCACGGCACCGTCCCTGTCGACGATCACGTCGCGGCCCGCGCAGTCACCGCCCGAGTTCAGTTCCACCGCAGAGCCGGACACCGTCGAGGTGCTGCCGCCGCCGGTGCTCCCGCCGCCGCAGCCCGCGAGGGCCACGGCGCCGGACATCAGCACCGCGACGGCGACCGACTGCCGGGTGACACTCATCGACCCCTGCTTTCCTGACCCCGACGGGCCCGGATCAGTTCTTCGCGAGTACCGGCATCGTCACGACCTGGGCCGCGTAGGACAGCCCGGCTCCGAAGGCGAGCAGCAGGGCGGTGTCGCCGGGCTTGGTTGCGCCGGACTGCAGCATCTCCTCCATGGCGAGCGGCACCGACGCGGCCGACGTGTTGCCGCTCTCGGCGATGTCGTCGGACACGGGCACGTTCTCGGGGAGCTTCATGCTGCGGGCGATCACCTCGGTGATCCGCGAGTTGGCCTGGTGCGGGACGAACGCGTCGAGATCGTCGACCGACATGCCGGCCTTCTCGATCGCCCGCAGGGCCACCTTGCCCATCTCGAAGGCGGCCCAGCGGAACACCGCAGTACCGGCCATCTTGATGTACGGGCGCGTGGCACCCGGCGTCGTGATGTATTCGTACCAATCCAGGTCCTGCACGATGGCGTCGGCCTGGGCGCCGTCCGAACCCCACTCCACCGGACCGATGCCGGCGACGTCGCTCTTGCCCACGACCACGGCGCCGGCGCCGTCACCGAAGATGAATCGCGTCGAGCGGTCGGTGGGGTCGGTGGTGATGCTCATCTTCTCGACGCCCACGACGAGGGCGTAGTCGACGGACCCTCCGCGAACCAGATCCGACGCCACGGTCAGCGCGGTGCAGAAGCCCGCGCAGCCACCGCCGAGATCGAACGCTCCGGGCCCGTTGGTGCCCAGGGCGTCGGCCACCACCGCCGCGGCGGGCGGGGTCAGCAGGAGGTACGTCGACGTCGCGACGATGACGCAGCCGATCTGCTCGGGATCGATCCCGCTCGCTTCGATCGCCTTACGCCCGGCTTCGATGGACATCGTGACGACGTTCTCGTCCTCCGCCGCGAACCGCCGGTTGCGGATACCCGAGCGCGACTGGATCCACTCGTCGTTCGAGTCGATCAGTTCACAGATCTCGTCGTTGGTGACGACCCGTTCGGGCCGGTACACGCCGAGCCCGAGAAGGGCGGACTGCCGACCTCCAGCCACGGTGGCAATCTGCTTTCCCATCGATCGATCTCCTCATCAGGTCCCGCGTGGTTACGCGCAGTGTGGACTTGTCGCCAGCACACGTTACGTCGGCGACCGCCCAGCGGGTAGCACCGGTTCCTGTTACTCGTCGGTAATATCGGTTCGGTGGGGGTGCCGATGAAACGAACACTGCGGTCAAACCGACACTTTCGTAAGAACAGACTTGTTAGACTTCTGGCGATTTCCAGCAGTTGATCACCGGTAGGGGGAGTGGTCTCTTCGGGCCACGCAGTGCCGCCTGCTGCTAGAGATGGAGTGTCCTTCGTGAAGCGAACCAGAGCTCTTGCAGCAGCGTCACTCGTCGGCGCGGCCGTGACGTTGATCGCATTCGCCGGCCCAGCCGCCGCGAATCCCAACGCCATCAATCCGATCCCCGGACTCAACGGCACCAACGGGATTCCACACCTCACCGGACGCACCCAGGCGGTCGCACAGCAGACCGGCATGCTCAGCCCGAACCGCACCCAGGATGCCAACGTCCTCGGCACCGACCTCGGCATCATGTGGGACAACGGCCAGGGGCAGGTCCTCACGGCGTTCGGCGACTCCGCCGGGCTCGGACTGCCCAACCTGCTGTCGGGCAGCCTGTGGGCCTGGCGCAGCAGCACACTGTTCCGCAGCACGGACGGCATCCTTGCCGACGGGATGAACTTCGACAGCTCTCCCCGCGACATCTTCGGCCAGTCCAAGGAGCTCGTCCCGAGCCCGAAGATCCCGTTCGTCGAAATCAGCCGCATCCCCACCGCCGGCGTCGCCGTCGGCAACACCCAGGTTCTGAGCATGATGTCGGTGAAGAACTGGGGACCGGCGGGAACGTGGGACACCAACTACTCCGGTCTCGTGTACTCACACGACAACGGCGAGAACTGGACCGTCGCCCCCGAGACGCAGCGCCCGAACGTCGGCGGCAACGCCAACTTCCAGATGAGCGCCTTCGTCAAGGCCGACGGCTTCGTCTACCAGTACGGAACACCCGCCGGCCGCGGCGGACTCGTCCACATCGCGCGGGTTCCGGAACCCCAGATCATGGACCTCGGCGCGTACGAATACTTCGACGGCGCCAAGTGGATCAAGGGCAACCCCGACGTCGCCAAGCCGATCATGCCGGGCGGAGTCGGCGAACTGTCCGTCGCGTACAACGAGTACCTCGGCCAATACCTCATGCTGACCACCGACCAGTACAACTCCGTGGTCATGCGCCGCTCCCCGTCGGTCACCGGACCGTGGGGCCCACCGGAGGTGCTCGTCGACACCCGGGAGCTGCCCACGGCGTACGGCGCCTACATCCACCCGTGGTCGTCGGGCCGCGACCTCTACTTCCTCACGACGGTGCACAACAACTACAACGTGCTCCTCATGCGGACCACACTCACTCCGTAGCCCGCGTACTAGCGTCGGGGCATGGATGCAGCTGCCTGGGACGAACGGTATTCACAGAGCGACTTGGTGTGGGGCGCGCCACCCAACGCCGTCGTGGTCGAGCGGGTCACCTCGCTCCCCCGCGGCCGCGCACTCGACCTCGCATGCGGCGAGGGCCGCAACGCGCACTGGCTCGCCACCCGCGGCTGGGAGGTGACGGGGCTCGACTACTCGGCCGTGGCCGTCGACAAGGCCCGCCGGGTGGCCGCCGAGGCACCCCGCTCGGTCCGCGAAAGGCTCGACTACCGCGTCGCCGACGTCACCGATACGGACCTCGGCGGCGAGTACGACCTCGTGCTCATGATCTACCTCCATCTCGCCCCCGAGGAGCGTCTGCAGGTTGTGAACCGCGCCATATCTGCGCTGAAACCTGAGGGAATCCTCATGATTTTGGGGCATGACGCCGTTAACTTGTCGCAGGGAGTCGGGGGTCCCCAGGACGCTGAAATCCTATACACACCAGACGATTTGGTGAACTCGTTCGGCGGGCAACTCTCCGTCGACGTCGCCGAACGACGATTCCGCGAGACGGACGCCGGAACGGCGATCGACGCGCTCGTCGTCGCCCACCGCCCGAGTCTTGGCAGTCAGGTAAATCGGGCGTAATATCGCTGATGTTACCGACGAGTAATAACTTGGGCGGTACTAACGGATAGACCGCACCATCTCACTGGGAGAGACAGAAGACATGGGCCATTACAAGAGCAACGTCCGCGACCTGGAGTTCAACCTCTTCGAGGTACTCGGTCTCGAGCAGCCGCTGAGTGAAGGCGTGTGGGGCGATCTCGACGCCGACACCGTCCGCAACATGCTCAGCGAAGTTGCCCGCCTCGCCGAGGGACCGCTGGGCGAGTCCTTCGCCGACGCCGACCGCAACCCTCCGGTCTTCGACCCCGAAAACCACACCGTCACCCTGCCGGAATCGTTCAAGAAGTCGTTCCGCGCACTGTGGGACGCCGAGTGGTACCGCATGGGACTCTCCGAGGAGATCGGCGGCGTACCCGTCCCCCGGTCCGTCGTGTGGGCCATCGGTGAGCTGATCCTCGGCGCCCAGCCGGCCGCGCACATGTACCAGGCCGGACCCGCGTTCGCGGACGTGCTGTTCCACAACGGCACCGAAGAGCAGAAGAAGTGGGCCGCCACCTGCGTCGAACGCGGCTGGGGCGCCACCATGGTCCTCACCGAACCCGACGCCGGCTCCGACGTCGGCGCAGGCCGCACCAAGGCCATCAAGCAGGACGACGGCTCCTGGCACATCGAGGGCGTCAAGCGGTTCATCACCTCCGCCGACTCCGACGACCTGTTCGAGAACATCTTCCACCTGGTCCTGGCCCGCCCCGAGGGCGCAGGCCCCGGCACCAAGGGACTGTCGCTGTTCTTCGTCCCGAAGACGCACTTCAACTTCGAGACCAACGAATTGGGCGAGCGCAACGGCGTCTTCGTCACCAACGTCGAGCACAAGATGGGCCTGAAGGTCTCCGCCACGTGTGAGGTCACCTTCGGCGGCCACGGCATTCCCGCCCAGGGCTGGCTCGTCGGCGAGGTCCACAACGGCATCGCGCAGATGTTCGACGTCATCGAGCACGCCCGGATGATGGTCGGCACCAAGGCCATCGCCACCCTCTCCACCGGCTACCTCAACGCCCTCGACTACGCGAAGGAACGCGTCCAGGGCGCAGACCTCACGCAGATGACGGACAAGGCCGCGCCGCGCGTCACCATCACGCACCACCCCGACGTCCGTCGCGCCCTCGCCATGCAGAAGGCGTACGCGGAGGGCCTGCGCGCCGTGTACCTGTACACCGCGGCGCATCAGGACGAGGCCACCGCCAAGCTGGTGTCCGGCGCCGACAAGGACCTCGCGTTCCGCGTCAACGACCTGCTGCTCCCCATCGTCAAGGGCGTCGGTTCCGAGCGGGCGTACCAGTACCTGACGGACAGCCTGCAGACCTTCGGTGGCTCCGGCTTCCTGCAGGACTACCCGATCGAGCAGTACATCCGCGACGCCAAGATCGACTCGCTGTACGAGGGCACCACCGCCATCCAGGCGCAGGACTTCTTCTTCCGCAAGATCGCCCGCGACCGCGGTGTGGCACTCGCCCACGTCGCAGGCGAGGTCAAGAAGTTCATCGACAGCGAGGCAGGCAACGGTCGCCTCAAGGCCGAGCGCGCCCTGCTCGCCACCGCCCTCGAGGACGTCCAGACCATGGCCGCCACCCTCACCGGGTACCTCATGGGTGCGCAGGAGCAGCCGTCCGAGCTGTACAAGGTCGGCCTCGGTTCCGTCCGCTTCCTGATGTCCGTCGGCGACCTGCTCATCGGCTGGCAGCTCCTCCGCCAGTCCGAGATCGCGATCAAGGCCCTCGACGAGGGTGCCTCCGACAAGGACAAGGCGTTCTACGAGGGCAAGGTCGCCATCGCGTCCTTCTTCGCGAAGAACGTTCTGCCGGAACTGACCGCCACCCGCAGCATCGTCGCCAACATCGACAACGACATCATGGAGCTCGACGAAGCAGCGTTCTGATCGGCTTCAGACGGCCCGGCGGCCGGGGTAGCTCCCCGGCCGCCGGGCTTTTTCGTGTCCCGACCATGTGGACTCCGGCACTCTTTCCCGGTCGACGCACCCCTTTTCGGCTCCCATAGGTAGTGCGCGAGCCGAGAGAGAGTGCGGGAGTTGTCCACAAGCCTCAGTTCATCCACAGCCGGGTCCTTCGGACCGGATTCTTCAGGCGGCTCCGGCGAGAATCGTTCCCATGGAACATGACCCGGGGGCGATGCTGCGACGCCAGGAGGCGTTGGACCGCGGCTACAGCGACGACGAGATCCGACGCCTGTACACACGCGGCGAATGGCAGCGCATCGGGCGCGGCGCATATCTCTCCGCGTCGATGTACTCGGCGCTCGGCGAGGAGGAACGTCATCGCTTCCTCATCGACTCGACAATTCACGCCGTGTCGGACGACGCAGTGCTCAGCCACCAATCCGCGGCCGTCGTGTACGGGCTGCCGTTGTGGAAGACGCCCCTCGACCGCGTGCACGTCACCAGAAACCGACGCGGAGGTGGCCGGATCAAGCGGCGGACCACGGTGCACTGCGCGCCCATCGGAGAGCGTGTGGCAGTGGTGGACGGGCATTCGCTGACCCTCCCGGTGCGGACCCTCATCGACCTCGCGAGAACTCTGCCGTTCGAGCAGGCCGTCGTGGTGGGTGACGCGGCCGTCCGGAGGTTCGGCATCAGCCGAGACGACCTGGACGCCGAAATCGCCCGCGCTGCGCGTCGTCACGGCGTCGATGCGGCGCGGAGGGTCGTCCGCTTCGTGAGCGGGCACAGCGAAAGCGTCGGTGAATCTCGAAGCCGGGTCATGTTGTCGCGTGCCGGGCTGCCCGCCCCGTCCCAGCAAGGCGAGGTGTTCGAACCCGGCGGGCGCCGAATCGGACGCGTCGACTTCCACTTCGACGGCATCGTGCTCGGGGAGTTCGACGGACGCGTCAAGTACGGACGGCTGTTGAAACCCGGGCAATCCCCCGGCGACGCGGTCTTCGCCGAGAAGCAACGCGAGGACGCGCTGCGCGACCTCGGATTCCAGGTGGTGCGGTGGATCTGGGACGACCTCGGGTCACCGCGGCTGGTGGCGGAGCGTGTCCGCCGCGCGATCGCGCGTGCCGGGTCGCCACGAGGCTGGGTGACGCAGGCACCGCTCCCGTCCGCCCAGCGGCTTACGGTGCGGTCGCTGTAGTCGCACCCTTTCTCGGTTCGCGCTCTACTTTTCGGGCCCGAAAAGCGGTGCGCGAACCGAGAAGTGGTGCGGCTACTCGCCGTCGTTCGGATTCGGCTTCGGGGTGGTGGGCTTCGGGCTTTCCGCCGGGGCGGAGGGGGCCGGCGAGGCGGCGGGGGTGCGCTCGTCGGGTTTGGGTGCGGCGGCGGGTTCCTCGCACTTGACGATCGGGACGGGGTCGTAGCGGACCGTCCTGGTGTTCCGGGAGATTTCCTGGCCGGTCGCGTGATCGGAGATCACCCGGGTGTCGCTGGCGGTGAATCCCGGTGCGCCACTGGAGGCGATGCAGTGATCGCCGGCGGGCAGGGTGACCGTGTCGGGCTCCGTCGGCTTGGTCCGGTTACCGGTGATCGACTCGACGTCGACCGTCTTGGTTCCCCAGAACCGGATGGTCAGATCCGAGGCGCCGCCGATGGCCTGGATCATCACACCCGTCTTGGCGGTGTTGCGGAACTGCAGGTCGATGGCGCCTTCGAAGACGGTGGCCTCACGCGCCTCGGGGTAACGCGAGATGTAGTACGAGTGCTCGGTGTGCGCGACGTCCTCCATGCCGGCGAAATACGCGGCGTTGTAGAGCGTCGTCGCCACCTGGCTCACACCGCCGCCGACCGCGGTGTCCGGGCGACCGTTATTGATGATGCCCGACTCCACATAGCCCTGGGCCGTGCCGCGCGGGCCGGTGTACCCGTTGAGGGAGAACGTGTCGCCCGGCTTGATGAGCGCCCCGTTGATCTCACTGGCGGCGAGCCGGATGTTGGTACCCGACGCGGCAGAGAAGCCGCCGGTCGTGAACTCGCCGATCACTTCCTTCACGCCGAGCGCCTGCGCGGCCTCCGTGGTGAGGGCGGGCGGGACAGGTCCGTACACCGCGGCAGTGGCGTGAGAACCGTTGCCGCGCAACAACTCGGGCAACGTCTCCAACGTCTTGGGCCACTGCACCAGGTCACCGACGACCGCGGGGACGACGGTGGGCGATCCGCCGTCGAGCGTGATCGTCGCGTCCTTCGGTGCGATCTCCGTCGAGACGAGCTGCGGCGCCAGGATGCCGATCGCGGCCTCGATGTTGTAGGTGGGCTTCAGCCCACCGTTGCCGTCCGGTTCGAAGCCGACGATGGCACCGATCTGCTGGCGCGCGGCGGTCGCGACCTTGCCGTCACGACCGGTCACCACCAGATCGGCGGAGGCAGCGGGCACCGCCACCTCGGCGAGCGCCCGCTGGACGCCTTCCTTCGTCACCGTCACGGGCACGACGTCGACAGGCAGGTCCACGGTCCGGCCGAACGCCCATTCCTCGGTCAACGCCGCCTCGGCGCCCTCGCCGTTCAGGTTCTGCCCGGTCGACGGGTCCACCGGAACCGGGGTCGGGCCCTCGAACACGACGGTCCCCTCACGGGACGCGCGATCGGTCTCACTGCGGAGGCCGTCGACGGCGGAGGCCAGCGCGGCCTCGTCACGGGTCGACACCACACCGATCTCGTCGGTGGTGAAGAACGACGTGAGCCTCGTGAACGGGTTGAGCGGCTGCGAATCGGCCCGGTCGAGGGTGGCCTCCCAGTCGACACCGAGCCCGGCGGCCGACGGAACGAGTTGCGTCGACACGTCGCCGGCAGTCACCGTCAGCGGCTGATCGGCGCGCGGGCCGACCTGCGCCTGCAGAATGGCCTCGGCCTCCTCGCGGGACGAACCGCCCACGTCGACGCCTGCCACCGTCACCCCGCGCGGGACGTTCCCGGAGGACACCGCGAGGTCCGCGGCGTACGCGATGCCGATCAGGGCGATCACACCACCGGTGACCGCTGCGATCTTCACCCAGGGAGCACGGGCAGGTTTGGTCGGTTCCGCGGACGGCTCGGCGGGCGCGGAAGTTTCCGGTGCCGGCTGCGGCGGGACCTGCGCCGCGGCAGCCGGAGCCACAACGGTCGGCTCGTCCGCCGGTGTGGTGTACGCCGCCGTGGGCCCGGGGACGGGTCCCGGCGGAATGGCGGGGATCACCTGCGTGACGTCCTCGTTGGCCGGGGGCTCCACCCACAACGGCGCGTCGGGAGCCTGCTCCTCGGAGCGTTCCCCGAGGTCACCGAGGTTCAGCTGCGTCGTCGGGGCGTCGTCGGCACTCGGCTGTTCCGCCTGATCCTCGAGAGCCGGGGCATCGTCGACGGCCGGAGCGTTTTCGGGTTCCGGGGCATCGTCGGGAGCGGGGACCTCGGCGGCCGGGTCGGCCACGGTCTCGGATTCGACACTCTCGGGCGTCGCGGAAGGGTCCGGCGTCGACCGTTCGGGTGCCTTGCTCCCCTTGTCGCCGTCTTCGTCGTTCACCGTGGCCCTCTCACCGAGTTGTCCTTCGTGCGGGCCTCAGCTTGCCGTCGGTGCTCGTTGCATTTCAAGCGCGATCCGATCCGAGCGAGGCCCGGTCGAGACCCCCACGTCAGCGTACCGGCCGCCGGAAATGCAAGAGCCCCGCGCTGCTGCCAGGTCGGGGGTCAGGCAGCAACACGGGGCTGACAGGGATATCGCCAGCTAATCTCCAGCGTTACACCTGTCGGAAAAGATTTCGGGGATCCGGCCACCCCTCGTTGCCGGATCCCCGCTCGCACTGCGCGCACGCTGGCCTTTCCGGTCTCCCAGCTACCGGAAAGGCCAGTCGGATCACGCCTCTATGATTGCCGTCACACCCTGGCCGCCGGCGGCGCAAATCGAGATCAGGCCGCGGCCCGAGCCCTTCTCCGCCAGCATCTTGGCGAGCGAGGCGACGATGCGGCCGCCGGTCGCGGCGAACGGGTGCCCCGCCGCCAGCGAGGACCCGTTGACGTTGAGCTTGCTGCGGTCGATGGACCCCAGTGCGCCGTCGAGGCCCAGGCGTTCCTTGCAGTACTCGTCCGATTCGAACGCCTGCAGCGTCGCCAGCACGACGGACGCGAACGCCTCGTGGATCTCGTAGTAGTCGAAATCCTGCAGGGTGAGGCCGTTGCGGGCCAGCAGGCGCGGGATGGCGTACGTCGGCGCCATCAGGAGCCCGTCCTTGCCGTGGATGTAGTCGACGGCCGCGGTCTCGGAGTCGACGAGATGCGCGAGCACCGGAAGCTTGCGCTCGGCGGCCCATTCGTCCGTGGACAGCAGGACTGCGGACGCGCCGTCGGTGAGCGGGGTGGAGTTACCCGCCGTCATCGTGGCGTCGCCCGCCTTCACCCCGAAGACCGGCTTCAGCTTGGCCAGCTTCTCGGCGCTGGAGTCGGGCCGCAGGTTGTCGTCGCGGGTGAGTCCGAGGAACGGCGTCACCAGGTCGTCGAAGAATCCGCGGTCGTAGGCGGCGGCCATGTTCTGGTGGCTGGCGGCGGCGAGTGCGTCCTGGTCCTCGCGGCGGACGCCGAATTCCTTGGCCGTGATGGCGGCGTGCTCGCCCATGGACAGCCCGGTGCGGGGCTCGCCGTTGCGGGGGATCTCGATGCCGAGCATGGACGGGCGGACGTTGCCGAGGAGCTTGATGCGGTCGCCGGTGCTCTTCGCGCGGTTCAGCGACAGCAGGAACTCGCGCAGTTCGTCGTTGACGCCGATCGGCGCGTCCGACGTGGTGTCGACGCCGCCGCCGACACCCGCATCGATGCGGCCGGCCGCGATCGCGTCACCGACGGCGACGATCGACTGCAGTCCGGTGCCGCAGGCCTGCTGCAGGTCGAAGGCCGGCGTGTACGGGCTGAGGGCGCTGCCGAGGACGCATTCGCGCATCAGGTTGAAGTCGCGGCTGTGCTTGAGCACGGCGCCGCCTGCGACGAGGCCCAGCTTCTCGCCCTGGAGGTTGAAGCGGCTCACCAGTCCGTCGAGGGTGGCGGTGAACATGTCCTGGTTGGACGCCTGCGCGTACTTCCGGTCGGAGCGGGCGAACGGAATGCGGTTTCCGCCGACGATCGCGACGGGACGCTGCTGCTTTCCGCCTGGCTTCGGCGCCGCTGCGGAGTTCGAGTTGGTGCGAGCTTTGCTGGTCACTGACGTCTCCAAGGATCTGGTGCGATTACCTGTTGGCTACTATTCTTACTCAGGAGTAAGTTACTTGTCGACACCGCACTTCACTCGGTGCTCGGTGACTGACCGCCAAACGACGACAGAAGGTAGGACCGTGGCAGCCAGCAAGGGAGCTCCCGACCTCTATTCCCAGTTCCTCTCATCCGCACCCGGCGCATTCATCGCCGCGAAAGCAGGACTGCCGCGACCCGAGAACCTGCGGCGATACAAGCACGGCGAACCGCCGCTCGCCGGCCCGGTCCTGATCGGCGGCAAGGGCCGTCTCGTCGAGCCGTTGCGCGAACTGCTGTCCGACTACCCCGCCGCGGGATCGGGTGACGACACGTACGGCGCATTGGTGTTCGACGCCACAGGCATCGGTTCGGTCACCGAACTCGAGCAGTTGTTCGAGTTCTTCCAGCCGGTCGTCCGCAACCTCGCGCCGTCCGCGCGCGTCGTCGTCATCGGCACCACCCCCGAGGAGACGTCCGGCGTCGACGAGCACATCGCCCAGCGCGCGCTCGAGGGCTTCACCCGCAGCGTCGGCAAGGAGGTCAAGCGCGGCGCCACGGCTCAGCTCGTCTACGTCTCGCCGAAGGCCTCCGCAGGACTGTCGGGTCTCGAATCCACGCTGCGGTTCCTGCTGTCGGCCAAGTCCGCGTTCGTCAGCGGCCAGGTCATCCGGGTCGGCGCCGAGGATTCCGTCGCACCCGCCGACTGGGACAAGCCGCTCGACGGGAAGGTCGCCATCGTCACCGGTGCGGCCCGCGGCATCGGCGCGACCATCGCCGAGGTCCTCTCCCGCGACGGCGCGCACGTCATCTGCGCCGACATTCCGGCCGCCGGTGAGGCGCTGTCGGAAACCGCCAACAAGGTCGGTGGCACGTCCCTCGCGCTGGACGTGACCGCGGACGACGCGGCCGACAAGCTCGCCGAGTTCGTCCTCGAACGGCACGGCGGCGCGGACATCATCGTCCACAACGCCGGCATCACCCGCGACAAGACCCTCGCCAACATGGACGAAGGCCGCTGGAACATGGTGATCGGCGTCAACCTCCTTGCACCGCAGCGCATCACCGATGCCCTCGTCGCCAAGGGTGCACTGAAGGAAGGTGGCCGCGTCATCGACGTCTCCTCCATCGCCGGTATCGCGGGCAACCGGGGCCAGACCAACTACGGCACCTCCAAGGCCGGTGTCATCGGACTCGTGCAGGCCTCCGCGCCGGTGCTCGCGGCGAAGAAGATCACGATCAACGCCGTCGCACCGGGCTTCATCGAGACGGCGATGACCGCGGCGATCCCCTTCGCCACCCGCGAGGCCGGACGTCGGATGAGCTCCCTGCTGCAGGGCGGCGAGACCGTCGACGTCGCCGAGACCGTGGCCTACTTCGCGAGCCCCGCGTCCAACGCCGTCACCGGACAGATCGTCCGCGTCTGCGGCCAGAGCCTGCTGGGGGCGTGATGTCCGGCAAGGTCGTGCAACTCACGGAGAAGCCGGGCACCCTCGACATCTACACCCGGGCCGTGCGCAGCGCGCTGCCGGTCATCGGCGCGAGCGGGCACAGCGCCCCGGACACGACGCTGGTCTTGAACGGGGTGCGCGTCGACCCCGACAACCTGGCGGTGTACGACCGGGTGACCGGGCTGCGATTCGGCGACCACCTGCCGCTGACGTACCCGTTCACGCTGGTGTTCCCGGTCGTGATGAAGCTGATGGTGTCCGACGGTTTCCCCTTCCCCGCCATCGGTTCGGTGCACGCGGAGAACGTCATCGAACAGTTCCGTCCCATCTCGGTGACCGAGCCCCTGGACGTGTCGGTGCACGCGGAGAATCTGCGTGAGCACCGCAAGGGACTCCTGATCGACGTGATCAGCGAGATCCGGGTCGGACGCGAACTGGTGTGGAAGCAGACGTCGACGTTCCTGCGTCAGCAGAAGACGTCGCTGTCCGGTCAGCCCGGTCCCGAGCCGAAGGCCGAGGAGGAGCCGCCGCGTCCGCTGCGGACGCTGCGGGTCGATCAGAAGACGATCGGCAGGTACGCCGCGGTGTCCGGTGACCGGAACCCGATTCACGTGTCGACGTTGGGCGCCAAGGCTTTCGGATTCCCGAAGACCATCGCGCACGGCATGTGGAGTGCGGCCGCTGTCCTCGGGTCGGTGGAGGGCCGGATCCCGGACGCCGTCACGTACAGCGTGCGCTTCGGCAAGCCGATCCTGCTGCCGACCACGCTGAACGTGTACGCCGATCAGACCGGCGACGGCTGGGATCTGTCGATCAAACACCCGAAGAAGGGGTACCCGCACCTCACCGCGACACTGCGCTGACGGGGACGAACGGGACGCTCGTTCGATCTGATCGAACGAGCGTCCCGTTCACTCCTGCTTCTTCTTGCCCGCGAGGCCGCGCCACGCCAGGGATTCCAGCAGATCGGCGGCGGCGTCGACCTCGATCTCGCCGCCGGCGACGCGGTCGGCCACGGCCTCACCCGCACCGACGAGGGCGATGGCGATCAGTTCGAAATCCTGTCCAGGCTGGGGATCCTTGGTGCTGGACTCGAGCAGGTGCGCGGTCAGCTCGATCAGCCGGTCGCGGCTCGACTGCACCGACCCCACGAACGCCTGCTGCCCCATCGCCTGGCGGTACAGCACCATCCACGACTTGCGGTGCTTGCCCACGAATCCGAGAAACCCTTCGAGGGCCCGGCGCAGCTGTTCGCGCGGGCTCAGCCCCGGATCGCCCGCCGGAGCGAGCGCTTCGACGAAGCGCAGGCCCTCGCGTTGGATGCACGCCGCGAACAGTTCGTCCTTGGAACCGTAGTAGAGGTACAGCATCGGCTTCGAGATTTCCGCCTTGGCCGCGATCGCGTCCATGGACGTTTCGTGAAAACCTCTGTCGGAGAAGACGTCGACAGCAGCGTCGAGCATCTGCTGCTCGCGCACTGCGCGCGGCAGTCGCTTGGTGCCGCCGGCCATTCGTCCTCCATCATCGTCGAACCCGCTATCTTACTCTACGGTAATAAAGTGGGCCCGACCGGCGGACGAGAAGAATACCAGCACCCGGTCGCGGACTCCGCACTAGCAGGCGATGACGCCCTTGGCGCGCGCGACGGTCAGGACCGCCTCGTCGACACGCTGCTGCGGCAGCTTGCCCGAGGCCACAACGCTTTCGAGGTGATCGAGCACCCGCGGGACGTCGTCGGTGGTGAGCCACAGGGCGACATCGACACCGGATTCCAGCGCGGTCTCGACGGCGACGGTGATGTCGTAGCGGTCGGTGATCGCCTGCATGCCGCTGAGGTCGTCGGTGAAGATCGGCCCGGTGAACGGCGGCGCCCCGTATCCGGTGCCACCGCGCAGCAGCGCCACGGCGTCGGGACTGATGCTGGCGGGAATCCCGGGTGCGGTCAGACCCGGCACCTCGAGGTGGCCGAGCATGACGCCGACACCCGTGGACACCAGGTTCCGGAACGGGACGAGGTCCTTCGTCTGCAACTGCTCGAGCGGCGGGGTGGTGACGGCCCCGGTGTGTGAGTCGCCGGACGCCGATCCGTGTCCGGGGAAGTGCTTGATGACGGGCAGGATTCCCGCGTCCCGCATTCCGCGCGCATACGCGTCGGCGTAGCGGGTGACCACGGCGGGATCGTCGGAGTAGGAGCGGTCGCCGATCACGCTGTCGTCCGGCTGGCTGCTCACGTCCACGTCGGGGGCGAAGTTCACGGTGACACCGAGGTCCTTCAGTCCGCGACCGCGCTCTAGCGCCATCTGGTACGTCTGTTCCTCCGTCATCGTGGCTGCGGTCTGCCGGGCGGACGGATCGGCACCGAGCAGGTTCTCGACGCGCGACACGCGCCCACCCTCCTCGTCGATCGTCACCATCAGGGGCAGCGACGACGCCGACGCCACCTGGGGAATCTCACGGTTCGCGAGCATGGACTCGTCGGTCCAGCTTCCGACGAAGATGCCGCCGATCTGCTCGTCACGGACCACCTGAGCCGCATCCGCCGTGCCGGTCACTCCGACGTTCAGCAGCTGAGCGAGCTTGCGCCGCAACGGCAAAGACTGCAGGAACTCCGTCTCGCACGACGCCGGCGCGGCGGCGGGCGCTGCGGTGCCGGTGTGCGACGCCGGCTCGACGGAGGACGGCGACGGTGTCGCCGACGACGACTCCGCGACCGTCCCGCCACCACCCGACGAACATCCGGCGACGAGGCCGGTACAGGCAGCGAGCGCGAGTGCATACTTGATCCGCATGGGTTCGACGGTAGCCCAGTTCGCCGTCGGCACCCCCGCGGCAGGCGCCGAATCGACGACCGCTGCCGCCCGTCTTGGTAATCTGGACACAGAGGAAGCCCGTACTCAGGAGGTCGTAGTGCCCGGTGGTTTGATGTTGATCGCCTACGACGGATCCGACAACGCCAAGCGTGCGGTGGAGTGCGCAGGTCGTTTCCTCGCCTCCAATCGCGCTGTGCTGGTGACGGTGTGGGAGCCGATGGTCCGTCAGGCCGCCCGCATGTCAGGTCTGTCCGGTGTGATGCAACCCGAGTGGGTGCCCGACGAGGAGACCGAGGACGTCGCGTTCTCCGACGCCAAGGTCACCAACGAAGAGGGTGTCCAACTCGCCGAGGCCGCGGGACTCGCCACCGAGGGTCGCTGCATCGAGTGCACCAGCACGATCTGGACGGCCATCGTCGAGACGTCCGACGAACTCGCGGTCGACATCATCGTCACCGGCACTCGGGGCACCACCGGCCTGCGGTCGTTGCTGCAGAGCAGCGTCGCCGACCACGTGTTGCGCCACAGTCACCGCCCGGTGCTGATCGTGCCTCCCGGGAAGTAGTCCGGACGCCCGACTACTGTCGGGTGACCATGGACGGCTTCCTTCTCTCCCGCGCCGACCGGACGTTGCGTACGTCCGGTGCGCGGCACGGGTACGACACCGCGGCAGCCGCTGTCGCGGCCCTCGCGAACGGTGATACCGAGTTGATCGTCGGAGCGCTGCCGTTCGATCCCCAGCGTCCTGCCGCGCTGACCGCCCCGGAATCGTGGGAGTTCACGGACGGTCCGTGGCGGCCCGGCACCGTTCCCGACCTCCCGCCCGTACGCCTCACGCGACAAATCCCCGACCCCGCCGAGCACGTGGTGCGGGTGCGGTCCCTCGTCGACCGCCTGCGCGAGGGCATCCTCGGCAAGGTGGTGGCCGCACGCAGCGTGACCCTCCGTTCGGACACTCCCATCTCCGCAGAAGCGTTGGCCGCGAGAATGATTCACCAGAATCCCACCGCGAACGGGTTCGCCGTCGACCTCTCCGCGGCCGGCGAGGGCTTCCGCGGACGCAGCCTCGTCGGCGCCAGTCCCGAGGTGCTGCTCAGTCGGCGCGGGCGACGCGTCACCTGCCGTCCCCTCGCCGGAACAGCCCCGCGGCGCGCCGATCCGGAGGCCGACGAGAAGGAAGGTCGCGGCCTCCTGGAGTCCACGAAGAACCTGGCCGAGCACGCGTTCGTCACTGCCTGGATCAGGGAGGTCCTGGCGCCGCTTTGCACCGAGTTGACCGTCCCGGACTCCCCGGTTCTGACGAGCACGCACGAGGTGTGGCATCTCGCGACCCCCATCGAAGGCGTGCTGCGCGACGCGTCGACCAGCGCTTTGAGCCTGGCCACCCGGTTGCACCCGACCCCCGCGGTGTGCGGCACCCCCACCGACCTCGCCCTCGCGACCATCCGGGACGCCGAGGAGGATCGGCGGTTCTACGGCGGCGCCGTCGGGTGGTGCGACGGCGACGGCGACGGCGACTGGGTGGTGGCCATCCGCTGCGCCGAGATCGCCGCGGACGGACTCGAGGCACTGGCGACGGCGGGCGGGGGCATCGTCGCCGAGTCCGACCCGGAGTCCGAACTCGACGAGACGACCACCAAACTGCGCACGCTGCTCCGGGCGCTCGGCGTGCAGCAGAGCCTGTGAACTGCAGAAACGGTGGCCCACGAGCACCAATCAGCAGTTCGGCGGCCCGTGGGTGATACCTTGACCCGAGCAATTCGTACGCGGGAGTAGCCGTGTGCGTCGATGGCACGACGGTGGGAGATGTCTGATGGGGAAGTTCCTTGTGCCCGGTGTGGTCAGCGCCGTGGTCGGTGTCGCTCTCGGCACCGTGGCGACGCTCGGCATCACCGCAGCCGCACAGGACAACACGCGTCCCGAGATCGACCGCAGCGGCAACGCGGATTCCTCGCTCCTGAACCAGGTTGAGTACGGCAGCCGCTGAGAGCGCCGGCTCAACAAGTTCCCGCACTTCCCCCGAGTCGGCGGCCATGTCGTCCATGGCGCCCTCGGCGGAGCCTCTGTCACGGCGGTGGCTGTTCGGCGCCTCTGTCGTAGCGTTTCTTCTCGCGTTTCTCCAAACCCCCGGCCGGCTCGCCGCTGACACCAAGTACGACCTGTCCCAGAATCCGATCGGATTCCTGGAACGGGCCGCGCATCAGTGGAGCAGCCAGGCCCCCATGGGCCAGGTGCAGAACCAGGCCTACGGCTACTTCTTTCCGCACGGCGCGTTCTTCGCGCTCGGCGACGTCCTGAGCGTCCCGCCGTGGATCACCCAGCGGATCTGGTGGGCCCTGCTGCTCGTCGCCGGATTCTGGGGCATCGTCCGTCTCGCCGAGGCGCTCGGCGTCGGCAGCCGTTCGTCCCGCATCATCGCCGGTGTCGCGTTCGCGTTCTCCCCCCGTGTCCTCACCACCCTCGGTTCGATCTCGTCGGAAACCCTCCCGATGATGCTGGCGCCGTGGGTCCTTCTGCCCGTTGTCGTCGCCCTCGCCCATGTGAGTGACAAAGCGTCCCGGGACACACGGTGGCACTCACCTGCACGGCTGGCGGCCCAGTCGGCGCTCGCCGTCGCGTTGATGGGTGCGGTGAACGCCGTCGCGACCGTCGCCGCGTGTCTCGTCGCAGGTCTGTGGTGGATCGCGCACCGGCCGAACCGTCGGTGGTGGGTGTTCACCGCCTGGTGGTTCCCATTCCTGGCACTGGCCACGCTGTGGTGGATCGTGCCGCTGCTACTGCTCGGCAAAGTGAGCCCGCCGTTCCTCGACTACATCGAGTCGTCCGGGGTGACCACGCAGTGGACGTCCCTCGCCGAGATCCTCCGCGGCACCGACAGCTGGACGCCGTTCGTCTCCCCCGAGCGCATCGCAGGCGCGGTCCTCGTCACCCAGCCCGCCGCGGTCGCGGCGACCGGGCTGATCGCCGCCGCCGGTCTCGCCGGACTGTGCATGCGGTCGATGCCGGCCCGCGGTCGCCTCACCCTGATCCTGTTCGTCGGTGTCGCCGGACTCGCGGCCGGGTACATCGGCGAACTAAGCTCCCCGTTCGCCGAGCAGGTGCGACTGTTCCTCGATTCCACCGGGGCACCCCTCCGGAACGTCCACAAACTCGAGCCGCTCGTCCGACTGCCCCTCGTGCTCGGGCTGGCGCACCTGCTGGCGAAGGTGCCGCTGCCCGGGTCCGTGCCGGTCGCGCGGTGGCGCAGCGCGTTCGCGCACCCCGAGCGCGAACCGATGGTCGCGGTGACGAGCCTGGTGCTGGTCGCCCTCACCCTGGCGACGTCGCTGGCGTGGACGGGCAAGCTCGCACCGCGGGGCACGTATTCCGAGGTCCCCGACTACTGGCAGCAGGCCGCCTCGTGGCTGGAGGACAACGCCGGGGGCACGAGCCCCGACGGTTCCGACGCGGAGCGTGCGCTCGTGGTGCCGGGCGCACCGTTCGGCAGCCAGCTCTGGGGTCTCACCCGCGACGAGCCGATGCAGGCGCTGGCGTCCACGCCGTGGGCGTCCCGCGACGCCGTCCCGCTCACCCCGCCCGGCACCATCCGGGCCATGGACTCGATCCAGCGGCTGATCACGGACGGCCGCCCGTCGGATGGCATGGCGCAGACCCTGCTCGGCCAGGGCATCCATTACCTCGTCCTCCGCAACGACCTCGACCCCGAGACGTCGCGGTCGACGCGCCCACTGCTCGCGCACCAGGCCGTTACCGGCTCGCCCGGATTCACGCAGGTCGCGGAATTCGGCGAGGACATCGGTCCCGGCGACGTCGAAGGCCTGGTGATCGACAGCGACCTGCGTCCCCGGTACCCGGCGATCGAGATCTTCGAGGTGTCGATGCCGGACGGTTCGCCGACGACGAGCGGGCCGTACACCGCGAACCTCGACGGCATCCCCCGGGTGCAGGGCGGTCCGGAATCGCTGCAACGCCTGCGGGAGAACGGCGCCCTGCCCGGAGCCGGACCGGTATTGCTGGCCGCGGACGCGACGCGCGCCGGACTGCCGGTCGACGACGTCACCGTCACGGACACGCCCCGGAACCGGGAAACCGATTACGGCCAGGTCGACAATCACAGTTCGGCACTGCGCACCCCGGACGACGCCCGCCGCACGTTCAATCTCGTCCCCGACTATCCGGTGGCGGACACCCCGCTGGTGGAGGGGCAGTGGGAGGGCGCGACGCTGAGCGTGTCGAGTGCGGCGTCCGACGCCACGCAACTCGGCGGCACCTCCCCGGCCAGCAGCGCCGCCGCGACCGTCGACGGTGACCCGGCGACGGGCTGGTTCAGCAACGGCATCGAGCGGGCGCTGGGCCAGTGGCTCCAGATCGACTTCGACACCCCACTCACGAGTTCTCTGCTGCACATCACGACCAGCCCGGCGGCGATCGGCGCCCCCGTCCGCTGGATGGAGGTGTCGACCCCCAACGGCAGCACGGCCGTGAAGGTGGATGCCCCGGGCAAACCGATCGCCGTGTCCGTTCCCGGCGGTGTCACCCCGTGGGTGCGGATCACCGCGACCCGAACCGAGAACGGTTCCGCGGGAACGCAGTTCGGCATCAGCGAGGTGTCGGTCGAGGACTTCTCCCAGCGTGACGCCCCGGTCACCGTGCCGATCCGGTACCGGACCGTGTTGCCTTCCACCCCTCAGGGTGCGTCCGTCTCGGGTTGGGATCTCAGCCAGGAACTCCCCGGCCGCAACTCGTGCGCCGAGTCCCCGGACCGCGTGCGGTGCAGTAACGCCTTCGTCCTGCCGCCCGAGGAGGTCGGCACGTTCGAGAGAACGTTGTCGGTGCCCGAACCCACCGCGGTCACGCCGCAGCTCGTGCTGCGGGCACGGCATGGCGCACCACTGGAAGAGATTCTCACTCAACGGGATTCGCCGTCCGCCCATGGGACCAGCAACATCACCGACCTTCGTGGGTCGGCGTTCGCCGCCACCGACAACGATCCGCGTACCAGCTGGTCGGCGAAGCAGGACACCACCAGCGGCAAGGGCGCGAAACCGACCCTCACGATCGACCTTCCCCAACCCACGCTGGTCACCGGCCTGCAACTGACGCCCAGCGCGGGCGCCGTGCCCGCCGCCCCCGACCGGGTCGCCGTCGACCTCGGGAACGGACCGCAGGTGCGCGACGTCGACGAGGACGAGGACGACGGGACCGTGACGGTCGAACCCCGGGTGACCGACCGGATAGTGCTCAGCCTCGTGTCCTGGAAGAGCACCCTCGATCAGAACGCGCTGGGTTTCGCCCAGCTGCAGCCGGCGGGCCTCGCCGAGGTCGGGGTGCTGGGCGAGGACGGCGTCCTGCTGCCCGGTTCGGGTCCGGCCGACGACGCCGGCGCCCGCCCGGTGACGGTGCCCTGCGAGGAGGGGCCGGTCGTGACGATCGGCGGGCAGCCGGTGCGCACGAGCGTCACGGCAACCGTCGGGCAAGTGCTCTCCGGTGACCCGGTTCCCGCAACCCTCTGTGACACCCCCGGCCCCGTCCCGCTGGGAGCCGGATCCCAGGACGTGACCGTCGACCCGGGGTCGGCGTTCTTCGTCGACAGTCTCCGCCTCGACGCCGGACCGCAGGCCCAGGCCGTTCCGACCGAGCAGGTGTCGGCCACCGCATGGACGGAGAACCACCGGGAACTCACGGTGCCCCGCTCGGACGCCGAGCGCGTCGTCGTCGTCCCCGAGAGCACCAACGTCGGCTGGGTGGCCACCGCACCGGACGGCAGCGAACTGACACCGATCGTCGTGGACGGCTGGCAGCAGGGGTGGATCCTGCCCGCGGGAACCGAGGGGACGGTGACCCTCGACTTCCCCACCGACCACTGGTACCGCCTGGGGATCTTCGGCGGTCTACTCCTGCTGATTCCGCTGATCGCCGCCGCACTGTGGCCGCGCCGCGCACGCGAGCGCGATCCCGGCCCGGCACCGCGGACCTGGGGCAGCGCGACGGTCGGGTGGCTGGGAATCCTCGCTGCCGCCACCGTGATCGGTGGTCCCGTCGGCGCGGCGACGACGGTCGTGGTGACGCTGCTGGCCGTCACCCTCGTCCGGCTACGCGGAACCGCCACCACCGCGCGCGTGCTGGTGGGGGTCGCCGGAGCGTCGACGATGCTCGGCATGGCGATGCTCTCCACCGGCCCGTGGCGCGCACCCGGCGGGTACGTGGGGCACTCGTTCCTCGTTCAGTTCCCGCTGCTGCTGGCGCTCGTCGCCACCGGGCTGGCGGTGCTGCCGCTCGGACGGTCCGTGCTCCTGGCGCGCGCCTCCCAGCGCTTGACGGCGCGGCGAGCAGGTTCCTCCACCAACGCGTAACTGGCCGACGCGACCGCGACGCTCATCACGGTCGTGAGGAACAGGATGTAGACGAAGTGGCCGGTGAACGGAACGAGCCCGAACACCGGAAAGACGATCGACAGCACCGCGAGGTGCCAGATGAAGATGCCGTACGACCAGCGGCCCACTGCGAGAGCGAGCGGACTCGCGAGGTAGCGGTGGGTGGACGTGTCGGACAGCACCAGCGGGGCCATCAGCGCGAAGCTGATGACGGCGCCGAGCGCCATCTTGACGGCGTACTGCCACGGATCGGGACGCACCAGCCCCTCCGGGCCGGCCAGATCGGTCGCGGTGAGCGCGAATGCCACTGCGGCGACGAGAAACATCCGGACGCGATGATGCGCCCAGCGGTGCATTCGCCCGGGCGGACTCACCGCCAGCTCGGCCAGCAACATCCCCGCTCCGAACCAGGGCAGGTACCCCGGCAGCCAGTTGTCGTGATGAATGCCACCCGGCGTCGACACCGGCACGAATGCCCACGTCAGACTCACCGCGATCAACGCGAGAATCGCCGGAACCCGCAGCCGCGCAGCCGGACCCCGCAACCGGACCAGCGCGAACGCCAGCAGCGGAAGCACCAGGTAGAAGGCCACCTCCACCGACAGACTCCACATCTGGGTCAAACCGTCGGTGAGCGTAAGGGGCACGAACACCTGCACGAGACCGAGATTCGCCCACCACGTGCGGTAACTCGCGTTCGCGGTGGGCAGGAACGTCAACACCACCGCCACGGCGACCCAGTACGCGGGCAGGATGCGCGTCGCCCGCGAGATCCAGTACCGGACGATTCCCTGGGCGGGGCCCATCCCCCGCGCCGCCCCGGCATGGCTGCGCCACAACAGGAATCCGGACAGCGCGAAGAAGACCGCCACCGCCAGATCGAATCGTCCCCAGATGCGCCCGAGAACGGGCACGTGCGTCGCACCGGTCTGGAACGCGACGTGCGTCACGAGCACCCCCAGCGCCGCGAGACCGCGCATTCCCTCGAGTGCGGGAATGAAACTGCGCGGCGGTGCGGTCGTGCTCGTGGTGGTGGCCGAGGTGCTCATCACCAACAGTGTGCCTGGTCCGGGGGCTGTGACGGAAAACTCCGTTCGAGTCACTTCGCTGGCGAACGGCCGATGCGTTTACTATCCGATGGGGCAAATGCGCATTCGAGACTGTTAGTGTTTTGCCTCACGTGGTGTCGATGTGGGCTCCATGCGATCCGTGCAGCCGTGCTGCCGGTGGGGGAATCTCAATCGACAGAATTGGGTTAGGAGAGAAAGCATGGCGGAGCGCTCAGGGCCGAGCCGGATACTTGCTTGCATTCTGGTGGGCCTCGGTGCCTTCCTCTTGGCCGTCGCCATTCTCATTCCCACCTACACGGTGGGCAAATTGGAGAAGACGCCCTTGGACCTCGAAGTGACCACGATCGCCGAAGGTTCCGGCAGCGTGCTCAACTCGCAGGCTCTTCTCGCAGGCAAGGCCGAAGTCAACACGAACGTTCCACTGGTGTCACAGCGCTACGTCACCACCGAAGACCCCGCGGACGCGGACGTCGTCACTCTCCAGGCGGGGCAGACGCTGCGTCGCACCGACAAGCAGGGCGACACCGGACTGCTGTCCGCGATCGTCGACCGCAACACCGTCGACCGCAAGACGTCGATGCCGACCAACGACCCGGTGGGCACCATCCAGACGCAGCCCAACCAGCCTGCCGAGGAAGTTCCGCGCGACGGACTGCAGTACAAGTTCCCGTTCAACTCGGAGAAGCAGAGCTACCCCTACTTCGACCTGAACGCGCGCGCCACCCAGGACATCAACTTCGTCGAGGAGACGGAGATCAACGGCCTGAAGGTGTACCACTACAACCAGACGATCGAACCGGTCGACTTGTCGAAGGTGGTCAGCTCGCCCACCAACAAGCTGACGCTGCCCGCCGAGGCGTGGGGCGTCCCCGGTGGCACCCTCCCCGTCACGATGACCCGCTGGTACACCAACGTGCGCGACCTGTGGGTCGAGCCCGAGACCGGTGTCGTCGTCAAGGGCCAGGAGCAGCTGCACCAGTACTACGCCCGCAACAAGGACAAGCCGGAGATCGACGTCCTGAAGGTGGAACTGCCGTTCAACGAGCAGACCATCGAATACCAGGTCCAGCAGGCCAAGGACGGCATGGACAAGATCAGCACGTTCGGTCGCACCGTGCCGATCATCGCCGGCATCCTCGGTGTCATCGCACTGATCGCGGGACTCGTCCTGGGTCTGCGCGGCGGCAAGGGCAGGCAGCCCGCGCACACCGCCGGCGACGACTACCCGCCGAGCGACGGTGGCCGCCACGTCGACCTGGACAAGTCGGAGGCTCCCACCGAGCAGCACGACTGGACCACGGACAAGACGGAAGAGATTCCCGTGCAAGATCCGCGCAGGTACGACGAGCGCTAGACGTAAGGAGCCGGACGCCACGTAGTCCGGTGCGAAGGGGACCTCGGTAGTGCACCGAGGTCCCCTTCGTCGTTCCCGGGGGCGGCCCGTGCGGTGTCGCCCGATGTCACAGGCGGCTCGTCGGACCGCCCGGATGTCAGATCGGGCGCGGGGCATCGCGCCGCGCGCTGCGCACGGCGAGGACGCTGGCGACCAGTGCGGTGCTCGACGCGACCGTCACGGCGACGGCGATGAACTGCCCGATCGTGGACGCGAGGGTCAGCATGCCGGTCATCTCGACGGCGAAGCCGATCCAGGCGATCACGGCGAGGTGCGTCCGCTCCCCCGCGATGGCGGACAGCAGGGCGCCCTGCAGGACGGCCAGGCAGGCACCGTGGAGCGCGAACAGCCACAGCAGCGACTGGACGGGCTGGTATGCGTCGCCGACGAGAAGCGGGACGAGGGGGGCGGCCACCGCGACGGCCGCGACGAGGACCGCGCCGAGTCCGACGAGGACGGCGAGCGCCGACCGGATCGCCTGGACGGAGTGCGCGGGATTCGCCATCCGCGGATAGAGCACCACCCCGACGGCCTGCGGCAGCCAGAACGCGGCCTTGGTGGCGACGGCGCCCAGCGCGTACAGGCCGGCGTCGTCGTTGCTGAGCACGATCCGGGCGATCACCAGGTCCATCGACGACAACGCGATCAGCGCCAATTGCACCTGCGACGCCTTCAGCACGGCCGCGACGCCGATCCGGGTGCTCGACTCCCCGGTGATCGCGGAATCGGCGAACAGGCGCGCACACAGGGCCACCAGCCCCGTGCCGACCGCACTCGCGGCGAGGGCGAGGCCCGGCCCGGCGCCGACGGCCAGAACCACGACCGCGGGTACGACCTTCGCGATACCCGCGGCCGCGAGGACGACGCTGAGCGGACCGAACCGTGCCGCGCCCTGCAGCAGTCCCTGCTCGGTGGCGAGCAGGACCAGGACGGGCGCCGTGATGAGCGCCGAGAACGTGGCGAGCATGCCGGTGTCGAGGGCCCACGACACGAGGGGGGCGAGCAGCATCGCGGCGACCGCGACGATCACCGCGCAGCGGTACCCCAGCAGGCGGACCGCGTGGGCTCCCTTGCCCCGGACCACCTCGCGGGCGACGACGGTCTGCAGCGCGAGAGCGGGGACGGCGAGGACGAGTTGGGCCGCGAGCAGGCTCGCGAACTCCCCGTAGCCGGCCGGGCCGAGCCAGCG
This sequence comes from Rhodococcus sp. G6(2025), assembly GCF_058628105.1. NCBI lineage: Bacteria > Bacillati > Actinomycetota > Actinomycetes > Mycobacteriales > Nocardiaceae > Rhodococcus > Rhodococcus sp. G6(2025). The sequence continues at coordinate 1,702,355 of NZ_CP179750.1, read as the reverse complement.
GCTCGCCGGCAGATGCAGCAGGTAGGACGCGATGTTCGCGATCATCGAGCCCGCCGTCACCATCGTCACCCCGGCGACCGCCGAGCTGGTGAGGGTCTGGCGTGGCATGCGCCCCATGATGCACTACGTGCCCTGCGAGCCGGGTCGATGCACCACGTATCGTGACGGCCCATGACCGCCCGGCGCCGAGCATCGTTCGTCGCGCCGGTCTACAGCCTCCTTCTGGCGCTGCTGATCCTCGGGCCGCTGCTCGGTCCGGGCTATCTGCTGTTGCGGGACGCGGTCAGCACTCCCCGCTCGTATCTCACCGACTCGGCGCTCGGCCTCACGGACGCCGCCGCGCGGGCCGTGCCGCAGGACGCTCTGCTCGCGACGCTGAGCGTTTTCGTCGACGGCGGCCTGGTGGTGAAGGCGATCCTGCTGCTGGCGCTGTGGGCGGCGGGCTGGGGTGCCGCCCGGATGGTCCGCACCGTCCTGCCGACGGCGGGGCTCGGACCGCAGCTCGTCGCCGCGACGGTGACGGTGTGGAACCCGTACGTCGCCGAGCGACTGCTGCAGGGGCACTGGAGCCTGCTGACCGGGTACGCGGCGCTGCCGTGGACGGTGTGCGCGGCGGTCGCGATTCGACGGGGTCACCGCCGGGGGTGGTTCGCCCTCGCGGCCTGCCTCGCCGCGGCCGGTCTGACCCCCACCGGGGCGTTGCTCGCGGCGGTGACGACGGTGGCCGTCCACGCGCTCCCCGGCGGACGATCGGCCGCGTGGCTCCGGATGACGGGCGCGCTGGGCCTGTTCGTCATCGCGAGCGCGCCGTGGCTGGCGGCCACGGCACTGGCCGGCGGCGGCGGGGACGGCTCCGATCCCGCAGGGGTCGCGGCGTTCGCGGCGCGCGCCGAACCGGGGCTGGCGACCCTGGGCAGTCTCGCCGGACTCGGCGGCGTGTGGAACGAGACCGCCGTCCCGGACACCCGGACCACACTGTTCGCCCTCGTCGGAACGGTCCTGCTGCTCGGGGTCGTCCTGTGCGGACTCCCGGCACTGTGGCGGCGGCGACGGCATCCCGTGGTGGCCGCACTGACAGCGCTCGCGCTGGTGGCGGTGCTGCTGCCTACACTCGGCGCGACCGCGTGGGGACTCGACGTCGGCCGCTGGCTGGTGCAGAACGTCCCCGGCGCGGGATTGCTCCGGGACGCGCAGAAATGGGTGGCGCTCGCGGCGCCGCTGTATGCGCTCGCCGCCGCGGCCGCGGTACTGCGACGCCCCGGCACGTGGTCCGTCTCGGCCGTCCTGGTCGTGCTGCTCGCCCTCCCCGACCTCGCGTGGGGCGTCGGGGGCGCGCTGCGCCCGGTCCACTATCCGCCGTCGTGGGAGCAGGTGGCCGCCGAGGTGGCGCACGAGTCGGACAGCGGGGACGTCGCCGTGCTGCCCACCGGCATGTTCCGCAAGTTCTCCTACAGCGGTGCCGCTCCCGTCCTGGACCCCGCCCCGAGGATGCTGCCGGATGACGTGCTGCAGACGGGCGAGCTGGTGGTGGCCGGTGGCACGGTGACGGGCGAGGGGTCCCGGGCGCAGCAGGTGGAACGGGTGCTGCTCACCGGCGGTTCCGCCGCCGAACTCGCGCCGCTGGGCGTCCGGTGGGTCCTGGTCGAGCGCGACACGCCCGGGCCGCGCGGCGAATCTGCGACCACCCTGGCCGGTCTGGAGCGACAGTTCTCGGACGGGCATCTGGAGCTGTATCGCCTCGGCGGCGACGTCGCGCGGCACGAGGCGTCCGACCGGGCGCGTGCGACGGTGGTCGCGGCCCACGTGCTGTGGGGCCTGCTGCTGGCCGGCGGTCTACTCGGCGCGGGCGTGCTCGAGGCCCGGACGCGCCAGCGCCGGCGACACCAGCCCTGACGTCCGTAGGCCCGCGGCCGTGCCCGCCAGCACCTCGTGGACGCCGTTACCGGTGTGCTTCCAGGAGAACTCACCCGCGCGGACCCGTGCCTTCTCGCCGAGGACCATGCGCGTCTCGGGGTCGAGCAGGAGGGTGTTGACGGCCGCGGTCAGTTCGCCGACGTCGGCCGTCGCCGCTTCCGCACTGCCGACCAGCACACCGGTCACGCCGTCGACGATCGAATCCGTCAGCCCCTTGGAGCTGCGGTAACCGACGGTCGGGACCCCGTGCTGTGCGGCCTCGATGACGGCCAGACCCCAGCCCTCCTTGCGGGACGGCATGACGTGCACCCAGGACTGCGACAGCAACTGGTGCTTACGGGTTTCGTCGACGTGCCCGTGGAACGTGACGGCGTCGCCGATGCCCAGTTCGTGCGCGCGGTCGCGGAGATTCTGTTCCCACCAGCCGCCACCGATGACGTCGAGGTGCACATCGGCGATCGTGGGACGCAACGCCGCGACGGTCTCGAGGGCGTCCTCGATCTGCTTGTGCGGCACCAGCCGGGACAGGACGCACACACTGGGGTGCACGGTCCGGGTGTCGGCGCCGCCGATGTCCACGCCGACAGGAATGTCGTCGGCGCCGTTGCGTACCACCGCGATCCGTTCGCGCTCGACACCGAGTTCGACGAGTTCGTCGGCGGACGGCAGCGACACGGTGAGGTACTGGTCGTCCCGGTGGGTGCGCGGCGACAACCGTGATTCCACCCACCAGCCGATCTTGCCCATCAACCGGCCCGCCACGGGCCACTGCTCGCGATGACAGTGATGCACGAGCAGCGTCACGGGTGCACCGGCGACGACGCGGGAGAAGAACGGGATGCCGTTCTGGGTGTCGATGACGGCGTCGGGCCGGATACCTCGCAGCGGTCCGAAGCCGAGCCGGCCCGCGGCGATCGCGGCGAGGGCGCGGGGGTAGACGCTGTACCGTCCGCCCGCCCGGCTGATCTCGATGCCGTCGACGGTCTCCTTCTTGGCGGCGCCGCGGTAACCGGCGGTGCGGAGGGTGACCTTGATTCCCCGCGCCGCGAGCTGGGCGCCGACCTCCTCGAGGTACCGCTCACTGCCGCCGCCCTGCGGGTGACCGGTGTCGCGCCAGCAGAGCAGCAGAACCTCTCGCACGTTCATATACTCCTGTGGTCGGTGCGGTACATGTGGTCTCGGGGCGGGACGTTCCGCGCTGTAGTCCCCGAACACCCTATCGGTCGCGTTCCACCGGATGTTGCAGCCACCGCGAACGGATTGCGGCCCCGGCGGCTGCACTCGCTAAGGTTCAGTCTCGTGACGACGCCTCCCGTGACCCGGCGATTCGGTCGACGGGCAACGCTGAAGCGGTCGTTCGGCCTGCTCAGCGACTTCCGGCACGAACAGACCGCACCCGACCTGTTCTACGGCGCCCTCGCCCGCGACTCCGTCGAACTGATCGGTGACCTGTACGGCGGTCTCACCGACTCGGATCTCACCGGGACGACGGTCCTGGACGTCGGCGGCGGCCCCGGTTACTTCGCGGACGTGTTCCAGCGGGCCGGCGCCCGGTACGTCCCGGTGGAGCCGGATCCGTCCGAGATGCATGCGGCGGGCCTCGCCGTGGGCGGCGCGGTCCGCGGGTCGGGGTTGGCGCTGCCGTTCCGGACGTCGTCGGTGGACATCTGCTTCTCCTCCAACGTCGCCGAACACGTCAGCGAACCGTGGGCAATGGCGGACGAGATGGTCCGGGTGACGAAACCAGGCGGCCTGATCGTGCTGTCCTACACGTTGTGGTGGGGCCCGTTCGGCGGCCACGAGACCGGGCCGTGGCATGCACTGGGCGGTGAGTACGCCGCCCGCCGCTACCTGCGCAAGAACGGCCGAGAACCCAAGAACCGCTACGGTGTCTCGCTGTTCAAAGTGGGTGCGGCCGACGGGCTTCGGTGGGCCCGGCGCGCCCCGGACGCGGACTTCCTGGCGGCCTTCCCCCGCTACCACCCGCGCTGGGCGTGGTGGATGGTGCGCGTCCCCGGACTGCGGGAGTTCCTGGTGAGCAATCTCGTTCTCGTGATGCGGAAGCACTGACCGTGGTCGCGCTGGCTCTCGACATCGGTGGCACCAAGATGGCCGCCGGGATCGTCGACGCGGACGGCACGGTGCCGCATCCGGCGACCATCCCCACGCCGGAGACCGGCGTCGCGGACGCGTGCGCCGCGCTGCTGCGCGAGGTTGCGGGAGCGGCGACGATCACGTCGGTCGGCATCGCGTGCGCGGGACCGGTCGACACGGTCGCCGGCACCGCGTCACCCATCAACATCGACGAGTGGTCGGGCGGATTCGGCCTGGTCGGCTTGGTGCAGGAACTTTTTCCCGGCGTCCCCGCGAGGCTGGCGATGGACGGTGCCGCCGCCGCTCTCGGCGAGCATCACCACGGTGCCGGGCGCGGTGCCCCCGACCTGCTGAGCCTGGTCGTGTCCACCGGTATCGGCGGCGGAGTGGTCCTCGGCGGCCGCATCGCCACCGGCCGGACCGGAAACGCGGGTCACATCGGTCACCTGGTGGTCCCCGGCGGAACCGAGCCGTGCACGTGCGGCGGGGTGGGGTGTCTGGAGACGGTGGCGAGCGGACCCTCGTCCGTGCGCTGGGCCCGCTCCCGGGGATGGCGCGGCACGACGGGCGTCGAATTGGCGAGGGCCGCCGCGGACGGGAACGACGTCGCCGTGGCCGCCCTCGACCGCGCGGGGACCGCACTGGGGCAGGCCATCGCGTCCGCGGCAGCCCTCCTCGACGTCGATCTCGCGGTGATCGGTGGCGGATTCGCGCAGGCCGGACCCGCGTTGTGGGACCCGATGCGCAGGGCCGCCGCCCGCCACGCCCGGTTGTCGTTCGTCGCGGATCTGCGGGTGGTCCCGGCGGAACTCGGCGCCTCCGGAACCCTCGTCGGGGCGGGAGTCCTGGCCGTCGACGAGGGCTGACGCAGCGGGATCTCCTCACCTGTTCCGAAATTCTGTAACGTGTTCTAGTGTTCAGGGTCACACCACGTTCAGGAGAGGAGGTGACCGTGAGCGCGAGCACTGCCCGATCCGCCGACGACTCCGATCACTCGTCCGAAGTCGCCCGGCCCACTGACTCCCGCCGCGATCCGGAGGTGCTGCGAGACGCGCTGCAACGCTGGCTCGCCGCCCAATTGCCCGCCGACGCCGCACCAGAGGTCACGCACGTCCACCTCCCCGACGCCAACGGCATGTCGAGCGAGACCATCCTGTTCGACGCCACCTGGTCCGGAGAGGTTCACCCACTGGTCGCGCGGGTCGCGCCTGCCGACACGACGATGCCCGTCTTCCCGGAGTACGACCTCGACGGACAGTTCCAGGTGATGGCACAGGTCCGGGAACACTCCGCCGTCCCGGTCCCGGTCGTCTACTGGTCCGAATCCGATCCCGGTCCGCTGGGCGCCCCGTTCTTCGTCATGGCCCGCGTCTCCGGGCAGGTCCCGCCGGACGTGATGCCCTACAACTTCGGGTCGTGGGTGACGGAGGCGACCGAGGAGCAGCGCGCGCTGCTGCAGCACAGTGCGGTGAATGTGCTTGCGCAGCTGCACGACATCGACCGACCGTGGGAGCGGTTCGCGTTCCTGCGACTGCCCGGCTCCGGTCCCACCGTCACCGAGGCGCTCGCCGCGCACATCCGGCAGCAACGCGACTACTACGAATGGACGACGCTGTCCGGTCCCCGGTCCCCGCTGATCGAACGCGGCTTCGCGTGGATGGAGGAGAACCTCCCGGACGACCCCTCCCCCGCCGTGTTCTGCTGGGGCGACGCCCGTATCGGCAACATGATGTTCGAGGACTTCCGGCCCGTGGCCGTACTCGACTGGGAGATGGTCGCACTCGGGCCCCGCGAACTCGACCTGGGCTGGATGACGTACCTGCACCGGTTCTTCGAGGACATCGCCGCGGCCGCCGGACTCGACGGGATGCCCGACTTCCTGCGCCTCGACGACCTCGCCGCCCTGTACGAGGAGCTGACGGGCCACACGCCCCGCGATCTCGAGTACTACACCGCCTACGCGGCACTGCGGCAGGCCACCATCATGCTGCGGATCCAGGAGCGCGCCATCCACTTCGGACAGGCCGTCGCTCCGGAGGACCCGGACGACATGATCATGCACCGCGCGTCGCTGGAGGCGATGCTCGACGGCACGTACTGGGAGAAGATCCGATGACCGCCGACTACGCGGGAAATCCGCTCTCCCCGATGGACGACTACCCCATCCATCAGGTGGCCGAACCCATCCGGCGCGTCGCCACGTCCGACCGCAACTTCTACGACCGCTACTACTTCAACTGCTATCCCTCGGCCGAGTCCGACCTCTTCCTCATCATCGGTCTCGGTCAGTACCCCAATCTCGGGGTGACGGACGCGTTCGCGGTGCTCCGCCGCGGCGACGACCACATCGTCGTCCGCGGGTCGGCGGCGCTGGGTCACGACCGCGCCGTCAGCACCGTCGGTCCGTTCCGCGTCGAGGTCCTCGAGGGTCTGCAACGCTTGCGGGTGGTGCTCGAGCCCGGCGACTACGACCTCTCCTTCGATCTCACCTTCGACGGCGCGATCCCCGCGACGCTGGAGCCCCGCCACTTCCGCAGGCAACTCGAGCGCGTCACGTTCGATACGAGCCGATTCGTCCAGACCGGCACCTGGGCAGGCGAACTCACGATCGACGGGCAGAGGCGCCCCGTCACCCCCGACACCTGGCGCGGCAACCGCGACCGGTCGTGGGGGGTGCGCCCCGTCGGCGAGTCCGAGCCGCCCGGACGGCGCGCGGTCGACGGGATCCAGAACTTCTTCTGGATCTACTCGGTGATGCAGTTCGACGACTACTCCGTCTCCGTCGTCCTGCAGGAGGACGAACTCGGCAGGCGCATCGTCGAGGAAGCCGTCCGCGTCTGGCCGGACGCCGACCGCGAACCCGAATGGCTGGGCCGACCCGAACACGAGCTGAAGTTCGAACCGGGGACACGCGACGTCACGTCGGCGTCGCTGAGTTTCCACCGCCCGACCGGCGAGGTCGTCACCGTCACCTGCGACCTGCTGGTTCCCAACTACATCGGTATCGGCACGGGGTACGGCCTCGAAGCCGATTGGCGTCACGGCATGTGGCAGGGCGAACTCGTGGTGCAGGGACTGCGCAAACGCGCGTCCGAGATCGAACCGGGACTCCGGATGTTCTGCCCCGTCGACAATCTCACCCGCTTCCGGCTCGAGGACGGCGGCGAGACCGTCGTCGGGACAGGGCTGTTCGAGGTCGCGGCGATCGGCCCACACGCACGGTACGGATTCGACAGTTTCACCGACACCGCCTCCTGACCGGGGGAACGACACGAGGAATGGACTCATGACCGACTACGACAAGCTCTACATCGGCGGCAAGTGGGTGGCCCCGGCCACCGATCAGGTGCTCGAAGTGTTCTCCCCGGCAACCGAGGAACGCGTCGGCAGCTGTCCCGTCGCGTCGCCGGCCGACATCGACGACGCCGTCGCCACGGCCCGGCGGGCATTCGACGAAGGTCCGTGGCCGCAGACCACTCCCGCCGAGCGCGGCGAGATCCTCGCGAAGGCGGCGAAACTCATCGAGGAGCGCGGCGACGCCCTCAACGCGCTGATCTCGTCCGAGATGGGTCAGCCGCCCGCGATGGTCGGGATGATGCAGCAGACGCCGTCGCTCGCGACCCTCAACTTCTACGCCGGTCTCGCGAACGAGTTCGAGTGGGAGCAGACCCGCACCGGCGCGTTCGGGCAGACGAAGGTGCTGCGGGAGCCCGTCGGTGTGGTGGCCGCGGTCCTCGCCTGGAACGTGCCACTGTTCCTCGCCGTCAACAAGCTGTCCCCGGCGCTGCTCGCGGGCTGCACCGTCCTGCTGAAGCCGGCACCCGAATCCCCGCTCTCCACGCACCTTCTCGCCGAGATCTTCGCGGAGGCGGGGGTTCCCGAGGGTGTCATCTCCGTCCTGCCCGGCGGCGCCGAGACCGGCGAATACCTGGTGTCGCATCCCGGCATCGACAAGATCACGTTCACCGGCAGCAGTCCCGTGGGCCGCAAGATCGGGGCGATCGCCGCACAGAACCTCAAGCGCTGCTCCCTCGAACTGGGCGGCAAGTCGGCGGCCATCATCCTCGAGGACGCCGACCTCGCGTCCACGATGCCGATGCTGGTGATGTCCGGACTCATGAACACCGGGCAGGCATGCGTCGCGCAGACCAGGATCCTCGCCCCGCGTTCCCGCTACGACGAGGTGTTGGACGCCCTCGTGGCGGGTGCCGGATTCATGACCGTCGGCGATCCGTCCGACCCGGCCGCGCAACTCGGTCCGCTGATCTCCGAGAAGCAACGCGACCGCGTCGAGGGCTACATCGCCAAGGGCAAGGAACAGGGCGCCCGCGTGGTGCTCGGCGGCGGCCGTCCGGAAGGCCTCGACAAGGGCTGGTACGTGGAGCCGACCATCTTCGCGGACGTCGACAACTCGATGACGATCGCCCGCGAGGAGATCTTCGGACCCGTCCTGTCCGTGATCCCCTACGACTCCGAGGACGAGGCGATCAAGATCGCCAACGACTCCGACTACGGACTCGCCGGCTCGGTGTACACCACCGATATCGATCACGGTCTCGCCGTCGCGAAGCAGATCCGCACCGGCACCTACGCCATCAACTGGTACGCGTTCGACCCCGGCTCACCGTTCGGCGGCTACAAGGCCTCCGGCATCGGTCGCGAGAACGGACCGGAGGGGCTCGAAGCGTTCTGCGAGACCAAGTCCGTCCTCATGCCGCCCGGCTACACGGGGTAGGCGGCTTCGCCGCCCGTGCGCCTTTCTGGTTGCTGCAGCTACCAGAAAGGCGCACAGGCGTTAGCGTGATCGGGTGACCGCATCGACCCCGGACACCACCCGCGACGCCGACGGTGAGAGTGCACTCACCGTCGTTCTCGCGTTCGGCGCGAACATTCTGATCGCACTGGCCAAGACCGTCGCCGCCGTGGTTACCGGCTCGGCGTCGATGGTGGCGGAGGCCGCCCACTCGTGGGCCGACTCGGGCAACGAGATCCTGCTCCTGATCGCCAATTCGCGGGCCAAGCGCACGCCGGACCGCATCCATCCGCTCGGGTACGGGCGCGAGGCCTACGTGTGGTCGATGTTCGCGGCGCTCGGGCTGTTCGCGCTGGGCGCGGGGGTGTCCGTCACGCACGGCATCCAGGAGCTCGTGCACGCCGAGCCGGCTACGAACTTCGCCGTCGCATACGTCGTGCTCGGTGTCTCGTTCGTGCTCGAGTCCATCTCCTTCCAGCAGGCGTACCGACAGTTGCGCGCCGAGGCCATCGCCATCGACCGCGACGTCCTGGCCCACGCACTCCGCACGTCCGATCCGACCACCCGGGCCGTGTTCGCGGAGGACGCCGCGGCGCTCATCGGTTTGGTCATCGCGTTCCTGGGCGTTCTGCTGCACCAGATCACGGGATCGGCGATCCCCGACGCAATTGGCTCCATCCTGGTCGGGATCCTGCTCGGCGTCATCGCGCTGATTCTGATCGACCGCAACCGGCGATTCCTGATCGGCGAGGAGGCATCCCCCGCCCTGCGCCAGGCCGGCATCGAGGCGCTCGAGGCGCTGCCCGAGGTCGACCGGGTGACGTTTCTGCGCATGGAGTACCTGGGACCACGACAGGCGTACCTGGTGGCGAGCGTCGACCTGGTCGGTGACTACGCGGAGTCCCGTGTCGCCCATACCCTCCGCGACCTCGAGGCCCGGCTCGAACGGAGCTCGCACGTGGTCCGCGCGATACTCACCCTGTCGACAGAGGACGAGCCGACGATCACCGTGTGAGATCGCCGGCTCGTCGCCGTTTCTGCGGTCTAGCTGCCGAACTGGACCCCGCCCAGCGGACCGCCGACGAGGACGATCTGCGGCATCGTGGTCTGGGGGTTGGCGACAGTGGTCAGCGACAGGCATTCGCCGAGGACCGCGTACGCGCCGTCGGGAAGTTCCGGCGTGGTGAACGTCTTGACCGCGTTGCCTGCGGCGTTCGCGACGACGCGCTCGATCGGGTTGGTGGCCCACGCGACGAATCCCGGTTCGAGGACAACAGCGGGATCGGCGAGGACGGCGGGCAGCTTGGTGGCGTCGAATGCCACGGCACCGCAGGACTGGGCGTCCAGCAGATTCAAGACGTTGGGGTTGGTGACGGTGATGTCGAGGGTGTTTCCGTCGACCGCGGTCACCACGGTGGGAGGCTGGACTTCCGGCGCTGCGGAAGCGGTCGCCGGCATTGCGACGGCTACGGTGGCGGCGGCAGCGGCAGCGAGTGCGGCACCTCCGGCGAGTCGTTTCATGCCCCTGCTGGTCCCTGTCTGCATCTGCAATCCTTTCGTCGGGTGCGAGCTTCGAGAATCGAGGCTTTACAAACCGAATGGTATGCGTTTAATGCAGAATCCTCCCCTGAAACGACGAATGTCACAGTGGTTCAGTCGGACTGAACCACTGTGACATTCGGTCACCGGGGAGGGACTAGCTCAGGCGCTGCTTCAGGGCCTCGAACTCGTCACGGATGCCGGAGGGAACCTTCTCGCCGAGGAACTCGAACCATTCCTCGATGAGCGGCAGCTCCTGCTTCCACTCGTCGACGTCAACCTTCAGCGCCTCGTCGACGTCGTCGGCGTCGACGTCCAGGCCGCCGAGCTCCAGATCGGCTGCGGTCGGAACGAATCCGATCGGGGTGGACTCGGCGCCGGCCTTGTGCTCGATGCGGTCGACGATCCACTTCAGCACGCGGGAGTTCTCGCCGAAACCGGGCCACAGGAAGCGGCCGTCGTCGCCGCGACGGAACCAGTTGACGTAGAAGATCTTCGGCAGCTTCTCGGAATCCGCGTGCTTGCCGAGGTTGATCCAGTGGTTCAGGTAGTCGCCGGCGTTGTAGCCGATGAACGGGATCATGGCCATCGGGTCGCGGCGGACGGTGCCCACGGCACCCTCGGCGGCAGCGGTCTGCTCGGACGACAGCGTCGCACCGAGGAACGTGCCGTGCTGCCAGTCGAAGGACTCGCTGACCAGCGGAACCGTGGTCTTACGGCGTCCACCGAACAGGATCGCGGAGATCGGAACACCCTGCGGGTCGTCCCACTCGGGCGCGAGGATCGGGCACTGCGACATCGGGGTGCAGTAGCGCGAGTTGGGGTGCGCGGCCTTCTCCCCCGACTCGGGCGTCCACTCGTTGCCCTTCCAGTCGGTGAGGTGCTGCGGGTCGCCTTCGAGACCCTCCCACCAGACGTCGCCGTCGTCGGTCTGCGCGACGTTCGTGTACAGCGAGTTGCCGGCCTCGAGCGTCTTCATCGCGTTCGGATTCGACCCGTAGTTGGTGCCCGGCGCGACGCCGAAGAAGCCGTACTCCGGGTTGACGGCGTACAGGCGGCCGTCCTCACCGAAGCGCATCCACGCGATGTCGTCGCCGAGGGTCTCGGCGCGCCATCCGGGGATGGTCGGCTGGATCATCGCGAGGTTGGTCTTGCCGCAGGCGCTCGGGAACGCGGCCGCGATGTAGTACGGCTTGTCCTCCGGGGAGATCAGCTTGAGGATCAGCATGTGCTCGGCCAGCCAGCCCTCGTCGTGGGCCATCGCCGACGCGATGCGCAGCGAGTAGCACTTCTTACCGAGCAGCGCGTTTCCGCCGTAGCCGGACCCGTAGCTCCAGATCTCGCGATCCTCGGGGAAGTGGGTGATGTACTTGGTGTCGTTGCACGGCCACGGGACGTCGGCCTGGCCCTCTTCGAGAGGTGCGCCGACCGAGTGCAGTGCCTTCACGAACGGCTTGTCGGTGCCGAGCTTCTCCATCGCGGCGGTACCCATGCGCGTCATGATGCGCATCGACACGACGACGTACTCGGAGTCGGTGATCTCGACACCCAGCTTCGGGTCGTCGGCACCGAGGGGACCCATGCAGAACGGCACCACGTACATGGTGCGTCCGCGCATGCTGCCGCGGTAGAGGTCGGTCATGAGCGACCGCATCTCGGTCGGGTCCATCCAGTTGTTGGTGGGCCCGGCGTCGATCTCCTCTCGCGAGCAGATGTAGGTGCGGGACTCGACGCGTGCGACGTCCGACGGGTCGGAGTTGCCGACGAACGAATTCGGCTTCTTCTCGTCGTTGAGTCGCGTGAACGTGCCGGCCTCGACGAGCTGCTCGGTCAGTCGATCCCATTCGGCGTCCGAGCCGTCGGCGAAGACGACGCGGTCGGGCTGAGTGAGTTCGGCAACCTCTCGAACCCAGGCGAGCAGCTCACTGTGCTCCGTGGGGGGCGTGCCGTCAGTTCCGTTCAGACCGGGAATGGTCGCTGAGGTCATCAAACTCTCCTGGGGTGAGCCGGAACCGGACCATCTGCCGTCCGCTGAGAGAACCTCGCAGCGAGTGCCAGACGGTCCGATTTCCCCTCTCGGCGGGGTCCAGCCAGGCCGTCCATGCCACATGGAAGACGCGGGCGCCGGGTGTCCTATCCCTAGAGGTTAACGCCGCGAGTCCCGTCTCGGGGAATCGGGTGCGGTTGGAATGGTCACAGAAACGATTCAGTAGAGCTACCAGGGGCCTTTCCCGCGTCTGCAGTGCGGATTTCGGAGGTGTTCAGCCGTTACCGAGAGTCCCACCATCGGTCTGCTGCCAGTGCACGACGCCGTCGCCGTCGCGGCGAAACTCCCAAGACGCGTACGCGCCGTCCTCGTGGATCATCGTCAGATGGTCTGCGTCGCCGTCCGAGTCGAGGTCGGAGGCGATGACGACGGCGTCGCCCGCGTCGAAGGTCTGGGTGTCGAGGACGCCGTCTCCGTCGATGTCGTGGGTCGGACCGGTGAGCGCGACCGCCCCGGAATCGGGACCGAAAGTGTCCGTATCGAGGTCCGGCACGTCCGGGACCAGAAAACTCTCAGTCGTCGCCACCGCGGTCTCCCTTCGCATTTCGGACCAGTTTCCCGCACAAATCAAGACATATCAAGATAATTCAACACGATTCCACACAAAAGCGGGCGAACCTCGGTCAGGCATCTATGTATTCAGACGTTCGCTGCGGCGATTCGGTTCCCCCGGCTGCCGGCGGACCTCCCGCAGACCCCGATCGACGGCCCCGAGGTCGCGTTCGCAGGACGACAGCTGCCCGTTGCGTCTCGCGGCCAGGCGGCGGAGTTCGCCGTCGATCCGCGCGACCCGCTCGTCCACGTCCCGGGCGCACACCCGGCTCTCGGCGATGATCGCCTCACTCACCTGAGCCTCGGCCGCCAGCAGCCGGCCGAGGACGAACTGCTCCCACTGGGACCGCACGTGCACCAGCGCCTCGGCGGCCCACTGCCGCACGTGGGCACGTTCGGCGACGTGCCCGCGCGCCCGCGTCAGCCACCACGCCGCCACGGCTCCCAGCGCGAGGGTGAGCGGGATGGTCGCGATGTCGAGCGCCGGCACCATCGACAGCGGCGAGACCACCAGCCTGCCCAGACCGAGCCCGGCGGACGCACCGATCAGGATCGTCATCCGGTCTTCGAGTCCGCGGTGTCGCGGTTCGAGACCGTCCGGCGCAACCGGCTCCGGCAGCGGAACGTCGCTTTCGGGCGCGGCCACGGTGACGCCGACCCGCGACCGTAGGTCGTCGAGGCGCGCGGTGACCGCGGCATCGACCGCACCACTTCTCTCGCGCACCATCTCGGCGAGCCGGTCGGGGTAACCCTCGAGCGTCCCGCGGCCGGCGCGGTCGATCTCGGCGCGTGCGGTCGTGCCGGCCGCGCGACACTGGGCGGCCACCTCGTGCATCAACTCGACCTTCGCGAGCTGGACCTGACCGCGGAGCTGCGCGACCCGTTCGGTGCGCCTGCCGTCCCGCAGCGTCAGCGCGCGAACCCGCTCGGCGCGCAGTTCGGCGCCGGGTTCGGTCTCCCGCACGGACCGGGCGGTGGCCACGATCATCCGCCGGGTCTGCTCGAGCACGGTCTCGGTGGCGGAGCGCGGGTCGGGGGTGTGGGCGCGGGCGGCGCGCAGGAGTGCCGCGAGCAGCGCCTCGGCCCCGGAGTCACCCGCCGCCACCGGGTGGATCTCCACGTCGGCGAATCGCGCCGAGTGCCGGGCGAGCAGGGCCCGGTCGCGTTCGCTCACACCTGCCCAGTTCCGGTGGACATCGGTCTTGGTGAGCGCGAAGACCACGGGACGGGCCGGTCGCGCGACGACGTCGAGAACGGACAGCTCCTCCCGTCCGAGTGGTGCCGCGGCATCGAGCACCATCAGGATCACTCGGGCGTCGATCGGGTCCTCCACGAACGCGAGCGCGGATGCGTCCAGTGCGCGGAGCCCGCCGACGAGCGTGGACTTCCCGGCGCGCCGCGGCCCCGCCACGAAGACACCGGGCTGCGGGGCTTCACCGGACTTCAGGCGGGCGACGCCGTCCGGGTTCCATCGCGTCACCACGTCGACGGTTTCGGCGGGCAGATCCGACAGCTGTTGCGTCGTCACGTTCCGGGGCTGCCGCTCAGCTGCTGCCAGATGCGAACGTAGTGACGCCGGACGTCGACGACCGCCCGGCGGCGGCGGGCCGTCGGTTGCCGGGCGAGTTGCGCCCTCCACCAGTCCGCGCACCGGGCGGCGTCCGCGGCGCTGCGCGGTGGCTCCGGCGCCTCCGCGGCGCAGTCGTCGAGATGAAGCCGGGCCGCGGCGGCGGCGAGCGCGACGGCATGGTCGCCGGCGAGGTACCGCTCCAGCGCGTCGCGGGACGCGGGGCTGCGCGCCGCCTGCGACCGCAGCGCGTTCAGCAGGGTCTCGCCGCGGCGCGCCCGGGTGCGTGCGACCCGGTCGGTGACGACAGCCGACACCGCGTCGATTCCGGACTCCGGTGACGTTCCTGCGAGCGTTCCGATGAGGGGCAGAGTCGGGAGGCCGCCTTCGTCCGAGCACTCGGCGGCACGCGCGGTCGCCGTCGCCCAGGCGTCGGCCGCCGCGCGCGACGCGCCCAACGTGTCGGATTTGTTGAGGACGAACAGTGCCTGCGCCGGGTCCAGCGTCCGCACGGCGTCCCGGTCGGCGTCGCGCACCGACTCGACGAGGACGTAGACCACGACGTCGCCGTCCAGCGTGGGGTCGGGTGCGCCGGGCACGTCGACGGCGTCCGCTTCCTCCACGACGGCGCCGGCGATCCCGTTCGCGGTCAGTGCCGCGGCGACGGTCGACCTGCCCACACCCGCTCGACCCGCGGTCTGGACCCGGATCGGCGCCCGAAACGCGGCCACGGCGTCGCGCACACGGTCGCCGGAAACCCCGTCCAGTGCCGCCACAAGTTCGGCGAGATCCGCCAGTTCCCCGCCCCCGGCATCTGCAGTGCCCATGACGCAGTCACCCCCTTCGTCCCGCGCCGATTCTGTCAGACCGACCCCGAATCGGCGTGGGCAACCGTGCAGGCTGGGCACCGGATTACCGAAAAAGTCTCAAGGTGAACTTCAGACCCGTATGCCAGAAACGCCCCTCATGCGTGACAATGGTCCGGTGAACCACGCTGATCAGGATGCACCCGCCGTCCCCGAGGAGGGGCAGACGAAGGACTCGAAGGGGTCCCGTCTCCACCCGAGGGTGACAAGTTTCCGCTCGCGCAGGGGCGCTCTGACCGTTGCGCAGCAGGAGTCGTGGGACCGGCAATGGCCCCGGATCGGCGCGGACGTCTCGGACCATCGCCTGGATGCGCCGTCGTGGTTCGGCCGTGACGCCCCTCTGATCCTCGAGATCGGCTCGGGAACGGGCACCGCCACCGCGGCGATGGCGAAGGCCGAACCGCACGTGAACCTCATGGCCGTCGAGGTCTACCGGCCTGGGCTCGCACAGTTGCTTCAACAGATCGAACGGGACGAAATCCCGAACATCCGGGTCCTGCGCGGCGACGCCATGGATGTCCTGGAGAACATGATCGAACCGGAATCGCTCACCGGAGTCCGTGTCTTCTTCCCGGACCCGTGGCCGAAGGCCCGCCATCACAAGCGGCGCCTACTGCAGTCCCCCACTTTCGCCCTGATCGCGAGCCGCCTGAAGGCCGGTGGTGTGTTGCATGTCGCAACAGATCACGCGGAGTACGCCGAGGCCATCGCCGAGGCAGGCAACGCGGAACCCCTCCTGACCTCCCTCGACTGGGAATCGCCGATGACGCACGAGCGACCGGTGACGAAGTTCGAGGACAAGGCCCACCAGGTCGGCAGTGCGATCACCGAGTTGATTTGGGGGAAGATCAGGTCATGAGCGTCAGCGAGCAGTACTCCGACATAGCCGGTGCGGTCCCGGCAGGCACCGCGGTGTCGTCAGGATCTCCCGTGGTGGGTGCACGTGACGGACGCCACCAGAAGCGGGTCCTTCTCGTCTGGGACGCGCCCAACCTCGACATGGGTCTCGGCGCCATCCTCGGCGGCCGGCCCACGGCTGCCTACCGGCCACGATTCGACGCACTCGGCCGCTGGCTGCTCTCCCGGACCGCGGAACTGTCCGCGTCCGGCACCGACACACTCGAACCCGAGGCGACGGTCTTCACCAACATCGCGGCTGGCAGCGCCGATGTCGTGAGACCGTGGGTCGAAGCCTTGCGTAATGTGGGCTTCGCGGTGTTCGCCAAGCCGAAGATCGATGAGGACAGCGACGTCGATTCCGACATGCTGGACCACATCACCCTTCGTCACGGCGAGGGGCTGGCCGGTGTCATGGTCGCCTCCGCCGACGGTCAAGCGTTTCGCGAACCGTTGGAAGACATCGCCGCGACCGGCATTCCGGTCCAGATACTCGGGTTCCGCGAGCACGCCAGCTGGGCGGTCGCGTCCGACCTTCTGGACTTCGTCGATCTCGAGGACATCCCCGGCGTGTTCCGGGAGCCACTCCCTCGGGTCAGCCTCGACACACTGCCCGACGAGGGTGCCTGGTTGCAGCCGTTCCGACCGCTTTCCGCCCTGCTCGTCGGGCGGAAGAGTGCTGCCGAGTAGGAGTTGATCAGTGTTCGCGAGCTGGGGAAGCGTCGTCTACCGGGCCCGATTCACCGTCATCGGCATCATGGTTGCCTTGTTGCTCGGTTCGGCCGCGTACGGCCTGGGCCTCGAGAAGCATCTCAGCCAGAGCGGCTGGGACGATCCGGGCTCGGAGTCGGTCGCCGCGGCCAAGCTGGCTGACGGCACCTTCGGTCGCGACACCAACAGCGACGTCGTGGCGCTCTACACGGCGCCCGAGGGCAAGACGATCGAGGACCCCGAGTTCCAGGCGAAGGTCGTCGAGAACCTCGAGCGGCTGGCCGCGGAACACCCGGACAAGATCCTCAAGATCAACGGCGGTTACTTCAAGGTCGGCAACGCACCACAGTTGGCGTCCGCCGCGGACGCCGACAAGCAGCACGCGATCGAGAGCATCGCGATCGTCGGCGACAACGACACCGAGGTCACTGCCAATTTCCGCGACGTCAAGGACGAGTTCTACATCGACGGCGTCGACGTGCAGCTCGCCGGCCTCCAGCCCGTGTCGGGTGCGCTCAACGACACGATGGCCAAAGACATCAGGCGAATGGAGATCCTCGCGATCCCGGCCGTCGGCATCCTGCTGTTCTTCGTGTTCGGTGGTGTCGTCGCGGCGGCGCTGCCGCTGATCATCGGCGGCCTGACCGTGGTCGGGGCCAACGGCGTCGTCCGGCTGATCACCAACTTCACCGAGGTCAACTCGTTCGTCGCGCCCGTGGTCTCCCTCGTGGGGCTCGGTCTGGCCATCGACTACGGGTTGTTCATCGTCAGCCGGTTCCGAGAAGAGATGGCGGAGGGGTACGACACCCGCTCCGCCGTCCGCCGAACGGTGATGACCTCGGGCCGCACCGTGGTCTTCTCGGCGACGATGATCGTCGCCAGCCTCGGCGGTCTGCTGCTGTTCCCACAGGGCTTCCTGAAGTCCGTCGCCTACGGCGCCATCGCCACGGTCGGCCTGGCGGCGCTGACGTCGATCACGATCCTGCCCGCGATCCTCGGCATCCTCGGCAAGCGCATCGACGCCCTCAGCCTCGACCGTTTCCGTCAGACCAAGAACACCGAAGAGATCGAGGCGAGCATCTGGGGCCGGCTCACCCGCTGGGTGATGCGTAACCCGCTCAAAGTCACCATCCCCATCGTCGTGGGGTTACTCCTGCTGATCGTGCCCCTCACAGGCATCAAGTTCGGTGGCATCAACGAGACCTACCTTCCCCCGGACAGCTCGACGCGAGCCGCGCAGGAACAGTTCGACGAGATCTTCCCGAACCTGCGCACCGAACCGGTCAAGCTGGTTGTGTCCGACGCCGACAACAAAGCGCTCGGCCAGATCATCAAAGAAGCCAGCGGCGCGCCGGGGCTGATCGAGCGATTCACCCCGGAGGGTGCGGCCAAGGACGGTGTGGTCGTCCTCAAGGCGGGTCTCGTCGACCGCAACGAGTCCAAGCCGACCATCGACTATCTGCGCGCCATGGACAGTCCGGACGGCGTGCAGGTGCTGGTGGGCGGTACCCCGGCGATCGAGCAGGACAGTATCGCCGCGCTGCTCGACCACCTGCCCACGATGGTGATCTCCGTCCTCGTCCTGACGACGCTGCTGATGTTCCTGACGTTCGGCTCGCTGGTGTTGCCGATCAAGGCGGCGTTGATGAGCGCGCTGGGCCTCGGGTCCACGCTCGGCATCCTGACGTGGATCTTCATCGACGGTCACGGTTCGGAGTGGTTGAACTTCACCCCCGGCCCGATCATGTCGCCGGTGCTGGTGCTGATCATCGCGATCGTGTACGGCCTGTCCACCGACTACGAAGTGTTCCTGCTCTCGCGCATGGTCGAGGCGCGGGCGCAGGGGGCCAGTACGACGGAGTCGATCCGCATCGGCACGGCGCACACGGGCCGCATCATCACCGCGGCCGCACTCATCCTCATCGTCGTCACCGGTGCGTTCGGGTTCTCGGAACTGGTGATGATGAAGTACATCTCCTACGGCATGATCGCCGCGCTGATCATCGACGCGACCCTCATCCGTATGTTCCTCGTGCCGGCCACGATGAAACTCCTCGGCGACGACTGCTGGTGGGCGCCGGCGTGGATGAAGCGAATCCAGGAGAAGACGGGTCTCGGTGAGCCCATCCTCGACAACGAGCTGATGCCCACCGACGTCCCGGAGCTCACCCCGATCGGTGCCGTCCCGCCGCAGCGCAAGCTCGCGGCGCCGCCCGCACCCCGCAAACCGGAACCGCTCACCGAGCCGATCCCGTTGGTCACCGCGCGGGCGCTGGCCGCGAAGATGTCCGAGGACGACGCGAAGGCACGCCGGGCGCAGAACGAGGCCCGCCGCTCGGCGACCGGCCGCCCCGCTCGGGCACCGGAGGAGATCGAGGACACGCCGACCGCGGAACCGCAGACCACGGTGCTGCCGCAGGCTGCTCCGCCGCGTCCGGCCCCGACGCAGTCGCGCCCCGCACCCCCGTCGCGGCCCGCGCCGCAGTCGCGTCCTGCTCCGCGGCCCCGTCCGGCGGCCCCCGCCCCGGCCCCGGGTCCGGCCACCGAGTCACGTCCGATCGAGAGTTGGCTCGCGGACCTCCGGTCCACGTCGGCCGCCGAACCGCGGCCGATCTCCTCGCCCGCCGAACCGCGACCCAGTGCGTCGGCGCCGTCACTGCCGACCCGCTCGCCGCGCTCGGTGCCTGCACCGTACGAGCAGGAGACCCCCCAGTCGTCTCCTGCCCGCCCGGTGCCGCCGATTCCGTCGAGGCGTCGTGCCGCCGAGCCTTCGGAACCCGTGAACGGCGGCAGGCGCAGCAACGGCTCGCCTGCGCACGGAACCCCGTCCAACGGCGCCCCTGCCAATGGAACGCCGGCCAACGGCTCGCGCCGCCGCAGCGTCGAGGAGCCGCCCGTCGATCCGGACGACGCCGCGAGCGGCAGGCACCGCGCGGACGACGGCAACGCCGTCAGCGTCAGCGAACTCATCGCTCGGCAGAACCGGCGCTGACGGAGCCGTTCGGCGTTCCCCGTCCGGCCTCCCGCTCCGCGAATTCACGCGCGTAGCGGGTGCCGGCGAGGAGCAACAGCAGGCCGACCACGAGGAACGCGAGGACGCGGAACAGGCCGTCGAGGGTGGCCAGGTCGAACAGGAACAGTTTGGCCAGCGCCGCAGCGGTCAGTCCGAGCCCGACGCCGAGTGCCGTGTGCGCGTAGTCGCGGCGGGCCAGTCCGAACACCAGTGCCGCCGTCGCCGCCGCCATCCACGCGATGGTCGCGGCGCAATGTCCGGCGATGAATCCTGCGGACGTCCCGGTGAGCGCCGTGCCCGCGGACACCGTCGCAGTGGTGACGGCGTACAGGATCACCAGTCCGGCGAGCACCCACCACGGCTGGGCGGTGCTGTCGCTCAACAGTTTCAGCGTGTGCGCGTACCAGACGAACAGGAACACGGTTCCCGCCAGCACCAGCGAGGACAGCACCGTGGTCACCCCGAGCGAGTCGAGCGCACTGTACTCGTCGACGAGGACGAACGGCGGCGCGGTGATCACGAAGGCGAATCCGCCGACGACGGTGAAGACTGCGCCGACGGCGTACGCGATCCGCGACTCCGCCTGCCCGCCGATGGTGAGGAACAGTGCCGCCACCCCGAGCAGGACGAGCGGCGCGAGGTCTTCGCTCGATCCGATGAGGCAGGCCTCGAGCAGAGCTAGGGTACCCACGCCCGCGAGCGCGATCCGTGCGTGTCGCGGCAACGACCGCGCCGCCGCGAACGCGGCGAACATCGCTGCGGCCAGTACCAGCGCGATCACCGTGGACCCGAGCCGGTCGAAGAGGTGGCCGATCACCAGCGTCGGGACGGCCGTCGTGACGATCATCGCGGTCGCGGTGACGTCACGAGAATTGCTGCGCAACAGGATGATCGACGATACGAGCCCGAACAGGGCGACCAGTGCGGCGGACGCGAGCAGCCAGAATCTCTCCGGCCGGTCGGACAGTCCGGAACTCGCGATCGCGATCAGCAACGCGATCACCACCGGGCACGTCCGCGCGACCGCCAGGTACAGCCAGTCGCGACCGAGTTGCGCGGGGAAGCTGGCGACCTGGATGACGAACAGGAACCCGATGAGGGTGAGCGTGATGCCGTCGGTGAGGACGGGTGCGAGCACGGCAGCGCCGGTCACCACGAGCAGCGCGAGGGGCTGCGAACCCCACCGCACCGCGAGTGCGACACCGGCTCCCGCGATCCCGAGTGCCACGACCATCGCGAGCACCGGCAGCAACCAGTGATAGACGACCGCGACGGCCACGACGTCGAGGTAGGCGCCGGCGATACCCGTTGCTGCGAGCGCAATCGCGCCGACCCGGCCGCCGGGCCGTCCGAAGACACGGGCACCGGTGTAGACGAGACCGGCCGAGAACAACCCGCCCGCCGCGACGCGCAGTTCCGGACCGAAGAAGCCGGCCTGCGCCGCCAGCACGAGCAGCATCACGACACCGATCAGAGTGACGGCGACACCCGCGACGGCCAGCACGCGGCTGATCACCCCGTCGCGCTGCCACCAGGGTTCGCGAGCCGCCCGGGGCGGTGGCGGCGGAGCGGGACGGTACGGGACGGCCGGTACGGGTGGCGGCGGCTGGGCGACCTGGGGTGCCTGCGGCACCGGTGGTCGGTACATCGGCTGCGGCGCCGGCTGCGGTTGGGGCTGGGGCTGCGGTTGGGGCCTCTGGATGGTTGCGAGCTGAGCCTGCAGGACCGCGAGGTTCTCACCCACGTGGCGCATCTGCTGCCCGAGCGCCGAGAAGTCGCCGGAAAGCTGCGCGACCAGCCGCGGGTCTATCGAAGGAGTACCAGGTGTGGACATGGATCAATCGTCCTGCGGCGACGGCCCCCACACATGAGTAGGCCTACTCGAGAGGCCTGCGTCGTGCTACCCGAACATTCGGCGAATCGAGGTGCCGAACGGGTGTTTGGCGGTCACGTTCCCGAACCTGACCTTGCCCCGGACGACGACGTGCAGCGGGCCGATGGGAGGGCCGGTCCGCACCTTGTTGGTCGCGGAACCACCGACCGTTTCGACGCCGTTGAGGTCGACCGTCGCCTCTTCCGGCACGACCAGCGAGATCGTGCTCGCGTAGTCGTCGATCGTCACGTGCACCACCTGCGTGGACATGACGGCCCGCGTGAAGTCGAGCGTCACCGTCGACACCCGGGTGTTCACCTCGAGGGCAGGGGGAACGTTCCAGGAGCCGGTGCGGCTCACCGACGACATCCGGCCCCGGATGACGTCGCCCGGCGGCGGCGCGGGCAACCGGTGCGCGACCGGCGGAACCGGCGGCGCCGGGCGAGACACGTACGGCTGGTCGGGGTACGGCGGCGGCGTGAACTCGGAGATCAGCTGGATTCCCGGCAGATCCACCAGGACGACGTTCAGTTCCGCGCGTGTTTTCGCGGCAAGTGCCGTGTCCATCCGCTCGGTGAACTCACCGAGCGAGAGCATCCCCTGGCCCACCGCCCGCTGCAACAATTCGCCGACGTGTTCGCGCTCCGCATCCGATACGCGTAGGTCCCGTGCCTCCATACCTACAAGGCTAGCGCCCGTGAGTACTTGTTAACCGCGGGCGGTTAACAAGTACTCACGGCTACTCGAGGCCCTGCTCAATGGCGTACCTGGTCAGCTCGACGCGGTTGGCCAGCTGCAGCTTGCGGAGCGTGGCCTGGACGTGATTCTCGACGGTGCGGTGACTCAGCGACAGTTTGGTGGCGATCTGCTTGGCGCTGAGCCCTTTCGCGACGAACCGCAGAACCTCGGTCTCCCGTTCCGTGAGTTGGGGGACGGCGGGACCCTGCTCGTCGGCGGGCGCACTCGACATCCGGCGGTACTCCCCCAGCACGAGTCCGGCGAGCCCCGGAGTGAACACCGCCTGCCCGGCCGCGGTGGCCCGCACCGCGTCCAGCAGCTCCTCCACGGACGCGCTTTTCACGAGGTACCCGGACGCACCGGCCTTGACGGCGTCGAGGACGTCGTCACGCTCGGACGACGCCGACAGCACCAGCACCCGGCTGTCCGGCGACACCTGGAGGACGGCGGCGGTGGCCGCGGCACCGTTTCCGTCGGGCAGTTGCATGTCCATGAGCACGACGGCGGGTCGGGTCGCCGCCGCCCGACGTCCCGCGGCGGCGACGCCGTCGGCCGTGGCGACCACGGTGAACCCGGCGCCTTCGAGATCGCGGGCCACGGCGTCCCGCCACATCGGGTGGTCGTCGACGACCATCACGGTGATCTGCTCGTCAGTCTCCGTGTCACCCATGCGTTTCGTCTCCCTTCGGCACGCGGATCTCCCATTCGGTGCCCTGACCGGGTTCGGTGTCGAGTTCGGCGGTGCCGCCGAGCGCACCGACGCGGCCCAGAATGGATTTCGATACTCCCATGCGACCCTCGGCCTCCGCTTCGGCCAGCCGTCCCGGAGCGATTCCGCTGCCGTCGTCGCGGACGCTGACGATCACCTCGTCGCCCAGATCCTCGAGCAGCACGTACGCCCGGGCACCGGTCCCCGCGTGCAGTGCGACGTTGGACAGTGCGGTGTCGACGATTGCGACGAGTTCCGTCGCCCGGCCGCGCTCGATCGTCACCGGATCCGCCGGGGTCGACACGGACACGGTGGTGCTCGCCCGTGTGCCCAGCAGCAGTCGCAGATCGATCGCGCTTCCACCCAGATCCGACACCACACCGGCGCCCTGCTCGGAGATGAGCATGCGCAGCGCCACCTCCTGCTCGCCGGCGAGATCCGCGAGTTCGGCTGCGGGTCCCCCGATCTCGTTGCCGCGGCGACGGACGAGCGCGAGCACCTGCAGGACGCCGTCGTGTACCTCGCGGGCGAGTCGTTCCCGTTCCTCGGTGGCGGCGGCCAACCGCACGGCCTGCTCCAGCTGGGCCTGCGCACGCCTCGCGGTGGTGGTGGCGAGCCCGAGTGCCAGACCCACCGACACCAGAACGGGCGCCGTCGCGTCCCGCCAGAGGTCGAGGTTGACTTGGTCGCGCACCACCGCGCTCACCGTCGCCATCAGCACACCGGACGCCATCCCGAGCCACGGACCGCCGAACACGGCGGCGGAGATCACCGCGTTGGTGACCCACAGCGTCGTCGGCAGCGTCTGATGGTGGTTGTACCAATCGTGATCGGAGACAAGGCGAGTCGACGCCATGAGGGCGATGACGATCAGCTGGTCGGCGATCACCACCTGGTAGCGCGGGACCTTCCCGTGGGACAGCAGGACGGCCGAGAGTCCCGACCACACCGCCATCAGGGCGACGAGGAACCAGCTCAGCCGCTGATGGGTGTAGTACTGCACCGACACGATCTGGTAGCTGATCGCGTACACCAGCGTGACGAGGCGGAAGGCCTGCGCCGCCCGCCACAGCGGTGCGTCCGGCTGGGTGTCGAGCTCGGTCGCGGCCCGCGGCCGGTAGTGCAGGCGGGTGCGGTGCTCATTCCGGTCGGTCATGGGTCTGCGCTGTGCCGTCGAGATGCGGGTCGTCGAGATGCGGGTCGGCGGGATGCGGCGGGTGCGGGCCGTCGGCCTCGGCGGGATAGAGCGGGACTGCCGGGTCGTCGACCTCGAGTGCGTCGTAGGTGGCGTCGGGATCCTCGGACATGAGCGAGCGCACCGCCGTGTTCAGCAGCGCGACGATCGGCACCGCCAGGAGGCCGCCGACGATCCCGGCCAGGACGATGCCGGTGGTGATCGCCAGCACCACTGCGAGCGGGTGCAATCGGACCGCGCGGCCGAGCAGCAGGGGTTGCAGCACGTGGGCCTCGAGTTGCATCACCCCGATGATGATGCCGAGCACGATCAGCGCGGTGAGGAATCCCTTGGTGACGAGGGCGACGAGCACCGCGAGGAACCCGGTGAGGAACGCACCGACGATCGGGATGAACGCACCGATGAACACGAGCGACGCCAGCGGCAGGGCGAGTGGAACCCCCAGAATCGCGAGTCCCGCGCCGATTCCGATGGCGTCTGCGGCGGCCACCGCCACCGTCGCCCGGACGTACCCGATCAGCGAGCCGAACCCCTGACTCCCCGCCAGCCGGACCCGTCGCCGTGACGCGGTGGGGACGAGGCGGGTGACGAACTCCCAGATCTGAGATCCGCCGTAGAGGAAGAAGATGAGCGTGAACAGCGTCAGCAGGGCACCGGTGAAGATTTCGCCGACGACGGTGGCGGTGGTCAGTGCCCCGCTCGTCAGCTGCTGGCGGTTGTCCTGGATGGATTTCACCACCGAGTCGCCGGCCTGCCGGATCTGATCCTCGCTGAAGTGCAACGGGCCGTCGGTGAGCCATCCCTGGATCTGTGTGACGCTCGCCTCGAATTGTTCGGTGAGGCCGGGGAGACCTTCGATGAACTGCTCGACGACGAACGTCATGATCCCGGCGACGATGCCGATCGAACCGATGAGGACGACCAGGACGGCAGCCGACCGCGGCACGCCCTTGGCCTGCAGCCAGTCGACGAGCGGCAGCAGCAGCGCCGACGAGAGCAGCGCCAGACCCACCGGGATGAGAACGGTGTCGAGCCTGGTCACGATGTAGCCGAGGGTCAGCAGGCCCGCGAAGATGACCAGGAGCCGCCACGTCCATTCGGCCGCCACCCGCACCACCGGGTGCACGGACGCCGAGGGATGGCCCCCGCCCTGTGTTACCGCGGCAGTGTCCGAGCGTTGCTCGTTCGCGTTCACGTGCGGAGCGTATCGAGGTTCGGACAGTGCCGGGCGATTCGCGTGGGAAACACGCACGCGGGGCACGCATATGCGCCCTTTAGGGGACGTGTCTTACGCCACCCGGTACACCCCCCGCTAAATTGAACGGCGTGCGGAAATCCTATAGAGCGATCGCGGCGACGGTCCGCAGCAGATGGCCGCTCTATATGGTTTCGATGCTCCTCGCCAATTTCATCGGCGCCATCCTCGTCTTCGCGTTCGTGCGGTACGGCGTGCCGATCCCCGAATCGCAGGAAATCATCGCCGACCGGGTGCGCAACGTCGCGATCTTCGGTGGCTACCTCGCATTCGCCGCCGTGGTGAGTCTCACGGCCGCCGCGATGATGCTGAGGTCGGTCGTCCGCTGGCAGTTGCGTGGGGGTCCGCCGACGCGCAGCGAGCAGATGTCGGCGCTGCACGCACCGCTGCGGCAGGCGATCGTGCACCTGGTGCTGTGGATCCTCGGCGGCATCATCTTCGTGCTGCTCACCATCACCGAGATGCCGGAACTCGCGGTGGCGGTGATTGTCACCGTCTGCATGGCCGCGACCACGACGTTCGGCTTCACGTACATGCTCGGCGAACGCATCCTGCGTCCCGTGGCCGCCCGCGCGCTCAGCGAGGGCGAGTTCGACCGGACCATGGCGCCCGGCGTCGGCACCCGGATGGCCATGACGTGGGGGCTCGGCACGCTGATGCCCGTCATCGGCATCATCCTGCTGTGCGTGACGCAGATAACCACCGACCTGGTGTTCTCCCCGAACGCGCTCGCGTGGGCGATCATGCTGCTGTCGATCATCGCGATCGCGCAGGCCTTCGCGCTGTCGATGCTGACGGCCAGCCAGATCTCCGACCCGATCAAACAGCTGCGGCGGGCCATCGAACGCGTCCAGCGCGGTGCCACCGACGTCCGCGTCGAGGTGTTCGACGGCAGTGAGATCGGGCGACTGCAGGTCGGGTTCAACCGCATGATGCGCGAATCGGACGAACGGCGGCTGCTGCGCGAACTGTTCGGCCAGCATGTCGGTGAGGACGTCGCGCGGCGGGCACTGCAGTTCGGTACCGAACTCGGCGGAGAGACGAGGTTCGTCGCGGTGCTGTTCGTCGACATGGTCGGCTCCACCGGTGCCGCCGCGGAGCGTCCCCCCGGCGAAGTCGTCAACCTGCTCAACGAGTTCTTCCGCGTCGTCGTCGACGTGATCGACCGGCACCACGGCTTCGTCAACAAGTTCATGGGTGACGCGGCTCTCGCGATCTTCGGCGCCCCGCTCGACCGCCCCGACGCACCGACGGCGGCGCTGGCGGCGGCCCGGGAGCTGCGGTTCGCGTTGAACGAGATCACCGGCCTCGACGTCGGCATCGGCGTCTCCGCAGGCCTCGCCGTCGCCGGCAACATCGGCGCCGCCGAACGCTTCGAGTACACGGTGATCGGCGATCCCGTCAACGAGGCGTCGCGGCTCACCGAACTCGCCAAACTCCACCCCAGCCGCGTGCTTGCCTCGACGAGTGCCCTGTATTTCGCGGACGACGACGAACAGGCGCACTGGGAACTCGGCGAACAGGTCCAGTTGCGGGGGCGCCGCCGCAACACCCATCTGGCTTGGCCGGAGGACTATCCGGAGTAATCCGCTACCCGTTGGTTACGCTGGCCAGGTGGCCCAGCCTCGATCCGACCCGCCCACTGCCGAGCCTCCTCGGCAGCGAAGCCGATACTGGTGGATCAAATGGCTACTCGGCGCCGGCCTCCTGGCCCTGCTGACCGTCGAGGGCATCTACCTGTGGCCCACGCTCAGCGACTCGTGGAAAGCACTCACCGAGATCCACTGGGGGTGGGTCGCGGCATGTATCGCAGCCCAGGCCGTCTCCCTGAGCGGGTACGGCGCGGTCCAGCAGCGCCTGCTGCAGGCGGGCGGTGTCGTCGTCAGTCAGCTGAAGTCGGTGTCGGTGATCTACGCGAGCACCGCGATGGCCGTGAGCCTGCCGGCCGGTCAGGTGTTCTCCACCGCCTTCACCTACAAGCAGACCCGCAAATGGGGTGCCACCCCCATCGTCGCGTCCTGGCAGCTGGCGATCTCCGGGGTGATCGCCGCGGGCAGCCTCGCACTGCTCGGCGCCGCAGGCGCGTTCGCGGTGGGCACCAAGGTGAGTCCGGTCACGCTGGCACTGTCGCTGGTGGCCGCGTTCGCCCTGTTCTACGGGCTGCGCTACATCTCACGTAATCCCGACTCGATCGAGTCGATCGGACACTGGGTGCTGACCCGGTACAACAAGTTCCGCAAGAATCCCCCCGAGACCGGCGTCGAGCGGTGGAAGGAAATCCTGAGCCAGCTCGATTCGGTCGAGCTGAGCCGCAAGGATTCCGTCATCACGTTCGGGTGGTCGGCAGTGCACCGGCTCGCCGACGTCGCGTGCCTCGGCTTCGCCTGCTGGGCGGTGGGCGCGGAACCGTCGTTCGCGGGTCTGCTGATCGCGTTCGCCGCGGCCAAGGCCGTGGGCAGCATTCCACTCGCGCCGGGCGGGCTGGGGTTCGTCGACGGCACCCTGATCGCGACGCTGACGGCGGCGGGAGCCACCGCGTCGCAGGCCCTCGCGGCCGTGTTCGTCTACCGCGTCGTGAGCTACATCCTCGTCGCGATCGTCGGCTGGGTGGTTTTCTTCATCCTGTTCCGGCACAACCAACACGAGGACCTGGAGATGGACCTCGAGTTCGAGCGCCGGGAGCAATCGTCACCGACCACCAAGCGCACGAAGCACACCGGGGACCCCGAGCCCGACTCCCAGCCGTGAGTACTTGTTAACCGCCGGCGGTTAATAAGTACTCACGGGCGGCGAAGCCGCTCGAGGTGCGCGGTACTGACCCGGACGGCCTCCTCGGCGTCGCCGTCGGCGACCGCCTCCACCAGCCGTCGGTGGGCGTCCGCGTCGGGCTCGTTGCCCGCGCTCAGGTCCAGCGCCGCCGTCAGGTCGAGCATCGCTTCCCGCAGCCGGGGGACGAACGTCTCGAACAACTCGGTCAGCACCGGGTTGTGCGCGGCGACCACGACCGCGCGATGCAGCGCGATGTCTGCGTCGACGAACGCGGCAGCACCGGCCCCGGACGCCGCGGACCGTGCGTCCAGCGCCCGACGGAGCGCCGCGACATCGGCCTCGTCGCGCCGGGACGCCGCCAGTCGGGCCGCCTCGATCTCGACGGTGTGGCGCACTTCGACGACGTGCCGGATCTCCTCGGTCCGGAGCACCCGGTCCCAGTCCTGCCGTGGGGACGACCTGCGAAGGAACACGCCGGCCCCTTGCCGTGACTCGACCATGCCGAGGCCCGCGAGCATCCGGACGGCCTCACGCACCGTCGACCGTCCGACGCCCAGTTCGGCCGCCAGCGTGGTCTCGCCGGGGAGCTTGGCACCGACCTCCCATTCTCCGCTCGCGATCCGCGCGCGCAGCAGATCCGCCGCCTGGTCCGTCAGCAGGTGGCGTCGTATAGACGAAGTCACGCAGAACTCCTCAGGTTGTCTGATGAGTGAATCTCTCCTAGTCTAGCGCCGTGGCGTTCCGTGGACTTCTCCTCCACTGCCGCGGCGGGGCCTGAAGGCCGGCACCCTGCCGCGGGGTTTCGCCGCGTCGGTCGTCTCGTGCATCCCATTTCCGAGGAGAAGACCGTCATGACCGGCACCGTCCCCACGTGGAACACCCAGCAACCCTCACCGATGCCCTCCGATCGCTACCGCGCGATCTGGGACAGCGTTCCCGTCCCCGACCTCGACCGCACCTGGCCGACACGACGCACCACCACCGCCCCGCTGTGGGTGCCCGTCGATCTGCGCGACGGCAACCAGGCCCTCGCCGAGCCGATGGATCCGGAGCGCAAACGCAGATTCTTCGAACTGCTGATCTCGATCGGCTACAAGGAGATCGAGGTCGGATACCCGTCAGCGAGCCAGACCGATTTCGACTTCGTCCGCGACCTCGTGCGCCTGGACCTGGTGCCCGAGGACGTGACGATCGTCGTCTTCACCGCGGCCCGCGACGATCTGATCGCCAGGACGTACGAGTCGGTCGTGGGACTGCGGAACGTCGTGGTGCACATGTACACCGCGACGGCGCCGACGTGGCGCTCCGTCGTTCTCGGCAAGGATCGGAAAGCGCTGCACCGGTTGATCTTCGATGCAGCACAGGAGGTGGCACGCGGCGCCGGTGACCATTCGGGCCGGCGCTTCGAGTTCTCACCCGAGGTGTTCAACCTGACCGAGCCGGACTTCGTGCTCGACGTGTGCAACAGCCTGACCCGGCTGTGGGACGCGAGCCCCGACCGTCCGGTGATCCACAATCTGCCTGCCACGGTGGAGGTCTCGACGCCCAATGTGTATGCCGACCAGATCGAGTACATGCACCGGCATCTGGAGCGGAGGGATTCGGTCATCCTGTCGGTGCACCCGCACAACGACCGCGGCACCGGCGTCGCCTGCGCCGAACTGGCGGTACTGGCGGGTGCGCAGCGGGTCGAGGGCTGCATGTTCGGCAACGGTGAGCGGACCGGCAACGTCGATCTGGTGACGCTGGCACTGAATCTGCACGCGCAGGGCGTCGACCCGATGATCGACCTCTCGGACATCGACACGGTGCGGCGAACCGTGGAGTACTGCAACAGGATTCCCGTTCACGAGCGGCACCCCTACGGCGGCGACCTCGTGTACACGGCGTTCTCCGGCACCCATCAGGATGCGATCAAGAAGGGATTCGCGGAGCATCGGGCGTCCGCGGCGGCACTCGGGCTGGATGCGGGGAGCGCACCGTGGGCGGTGCCGTACCTGCCGATCGACCCGGCGGACGTCGGACGCGACTACCAGGCCGTCATCCGCATCAACAGTCAATCCGGCAAGGGCGGCATCGCGCACCTGCTGCAGAGCGAATACGGTGTCACGCTGCCACGGCGGCTCCAGATCGACTTCGCTGCGAAGGTGCAGGAGGCGGCGGACTCGTCGGGGCTCGAGATCACCGCCGAGGAACTGTGGACGCTGTTCTGCGCCGAGTACGGCTACCGGGGCGGCATCGGCCGCTGGTCCGTCGAGCACGGCCCCGACGGCGACCGGCTGTTCGTCGTGTTCGACGTCGACGGCGTGGAAGTGTCGGGCGAGGCGGTCGCCACCGGCCCCGTCGAGGCGATGACCCACGTCCTCACGTCGAAGGGCATGGACGTCGACGTCCTCTCCCTCACCCAGCACTCGCAGAGGTCGGGCAGCGACAGCGCGGCGATTACGTTGGCGGAGTGCCGCGTCGGGGATCGGACGGTGTGGGGCATGGGCTCACACCAGTCGGTGACGGCCTCCGCGATCCGGGCGGTGTATCGAGCCGTGAGTACTTGTTAACCTCCCGCGGTTAATAAGTACTCACGGGCGGCGAAGCCGCAAAGCCTCCGCGACCACGTCCGGGCGATCCTCGGGCATCAACGTGTAGCTGTCCTCGACCTCCTGCAGTTCGGCGTGCGGGTACAGCTCGGCCAGGCGCCGGCCGTGGTCGCGGGGCATCACCTTGTCCTCGACAGCCCACAGCACGAGGACCGGACGGTCGAAGCTGCGGTTCGCTTCCGCCCACTCCCGCAGCGTCGATTTCGGCGGCACCGAGGTCGTGTACTTGCGCAGATCTCGTCGCACCAGGCGGTCGGTGGTCGCGGGCCGGAACCAGCCGTCCATCACCGACTTCGGTACGGGTCGCTTGCTCATCCAGCCCCAGCCTGCGGGCGCCCGTCGCATCGCCCGGAATCGCAGCGCGTGCATGGCCAACGTGAGACCACCGGGGATCGCCACCGCGAGACCGATTGCGCGACCAGGAATTCCGGGTGGATAGTTTTCGAACGCCTCACACGGGGTGAGGACGAGAGCCCCGATACGGCTCGAGTCGCCGAGGGCGATCAGCACCTGCGCGCCACCCCAGTCGTTCTGCACGAGGGTGACGTCGGCGAGATCGAGCCGTTCGAGGAATTCGCCGATGAGCAGTCCGAGCCCGCGTAACGAGAGGTCGGCGTCCTCGCGCATCGGAATGCGGTGCGCGCCGAGCGGGAGGTTCGGGACGATGCAGCGGAAGTCCGGGGCGAGTTGCTCCACCACGTGTCGCCACACGGTGCCGTCGATGGTCAGGCCGGAGATGAACACGAGGACGGGGCCGTCGCCCCCGGTGTCCCGATACTCGACGGTGCCTGCGGAGAGCTCGATCTGCTTCATGGCACTCACTCCATTTGATAGATCGTTCTACTGAGAATCAGGTTACGATGAGGTACGCACCGAGCGCAACGGTCGGAGGGCAGAAAAGTGAACGACACAAAGGCCCGGATCCTCGGCACCAGCAGCGACCTCTTCCGCCGCAACGGCTACACCGGGACCGGACTCAAGCAGGTCGCCGCGGAGGCCCGCGCCCCGTTCGGGTCGATCTACCACTTCTTCCCCGGCGGCAAGCAGCAACTCGGCGAAGAGGTCATCCGCTCGTCGGGCGAGGAGTACGCCCGGCTGGTCTTCTCCATCCTCGACGCACATTCCGACATCCTCGAGGGGATCGAGGTCGGGTTCCGGCTGGCGGGCGAGACCCTGGTGGCCACCGACTACGCGGACGCCTGCCCCATAGCCACGGTCGCACTCGAGGTCGCGAGCACCAACGAGGTGCTTCGCGTGGCCACGGCCGACGTGTTCACGAGCTGGATCGACTCAGGCAGCGCCCTGCTGCGCGAGCGCGGATTCGACGAGGCCGATGCGAGGCGCCTGATCCTCGGCTTCGTCACCAGCCTGGAGGGGGCGTTCGTCCTCGCCCGTGCACTGCGCAGCACCGAACCGCTCGACGCCGCCGGCGCCACGGTCCTCGCCGCGGCACGCGCCTGCCTTCCCCCACGTGAGTGAGAAAGCGCCCCCGGGCACACCGTGCCACTCACGTGCGTCATGTGACAGGCAACACATTCGGGTTGCGGAAGAAATTCACCGGGTTCATAGTTGAAGATACAAGAACTTGAACATTCAACTACTTGAGTCGACGATCCGAGGAGTTCACATGACCACCGCCACCGCCACCCTGCCCAACCTCACCGCCGGAACCTGGGCCATCGACACCGTCCACTCCACCGTCGGCTTCTCCGTCCGCCACCTCATGGTCAGCAAGGTCCGCGGCACCTTCAACGACTTCACCGGCGCGATCACCGTCGCCGAGGACGGCACCGCCGCCGTCACCGCCGAAATCCAGGTCGCGTCCATCGACACCAAGAACACCGACCGCGACGCCCACATCAAGTCCGCCGACTTCTTCGACGCCGAGCAGTACCCCACCGCCACCTTCACCTCCACCGCCGTCCGCGCCAAGGGCGACGACTACGTGGTCGAAGGCGAATTCACCCTCCACGGCGTCACCCGCCCCGTCGAGCTCGCCCTCGAGTTCAACGGCGTCAACCCCGGCATGGGCAACGGCCCGGTCGCCGGCTTCGAAGCCACCACCGTCCTCAACCGCAAGGACTTCGGCATCACCATCGACATGCCCCTCGAAGGCGGCGGAGCCGTCGTCGGCGACAAGATCACCATCACCCTCGAGATCGAGGCCGGCCTGCAGGCCTGACCCATGGGCGTCGATATCAGTGGTACTGAAACGAGTGCCCGTTCCAACCTGGGACTGTCGTTCGCTCGCAGTCTCAGATCCTGGTGATCGGTGGGACGACGTACGTCTGATCCAGCACTGATGGTGCGGGCTCGTACATTCTGAGCACGGGCCGGAAGTCTCCTGCGGGAGAGGGCAACCAGTTCGCGGTTGCGGCATCACTCGCGGGTTTGGTGTGGCTGATGGTGATGGTCAACGACCCGTCCTCGTCGCGCACGATCCCGGGAGTGCGATCACCGATCGAATAGCGGTTGATCGGGTTGCTCACCAGGAAGAAGTCCGGCACCGAGTACATGGTCAGCGACCAGAATGCGTCAACGGGCGGAGTCGGGTCGAGCCGGAGTGTGTACGTATTCGAACCGGTGAGCTGCCGGCCCCGATCATCGAGGTAGGTCATGATGTATGCCGCCTCGTAGGGGTGATTCCCCCAGAGCCCTCCCTTGGCTGCGGCAGCCCGCTCGATGATCCGCAAGGTGGGGTCCTCGATCTTGAATCGTGCGTCGTCGAGCGCCCCGACTTCGAAGAAGTCGAGGTTGTAGTCGAAGGCGTGGAACGTCAGCTTCCAGCCGTTGACTTCGGGACTCGACCCCTTTGTCAGTGCCGTGTCCAGGTTTTGACGACCGGCAGCCAAGCCTGCGCGCAGAGCTGCCGCCGTCTCGTCGTCGGGTGACGAGTAGGGAGTGGGGCCGGATCGGTCGATTCCGAGCGGTGCGAACGAGTCCTGCAATGCGCGATCGCGTGTAGCCGGCGGGAAGGCCTGTGACCACAGCCGTAGCTTCTCGAAGAACAGAAGGTCGGTGCCGACCGTCGGATCCGGCGACGGGAGACCCGCGGGTCGGGTGCCGGGGTGGAGCACGGTCAGAGTGGTCGAATCCTGCAATGCATGAACAGCCGGAAGGTCGTCGTCGCCGGAGCATCCCCACCTGCCGACGATCGAGGCAATCGTCGTAGGGAACGTGATGACGGTGACGTCGCCCGGATCGCCGGCGTTCCAGCCCGGCGGCACCAACAGGAAATCGGCGGCGGCAGTGCCGGTGGCGCGGTGGCCCACGTACGCGAAGTTGTTGGTCCAGGCGTCGACGAACTGCAGCACGTAGTACCGGCCGGCAGTGTCCGGAACGTGCAGGGCGACAGGTCCCACGGACAGATCTATCTGGGCCATCGAGTACACGGTGTCGTTGTTGATGGTCACGAACGTGTCTGCCGGGCCGGCCAATGCTCGCGCGTGGCTGAAAGTGTTGAACCCTGCTGCGGGATTCGCTCCGACTCCCTCGTGGACATACCGGTGGACCTGGTCCACGTTGAAGACGAGGGGAAATCCGTAGATGTAGGCATGAGATGCCAGATCGGACAACGTCTGGTTCGTCACGGCAATCCTTTTCTTCGTCCCTGTTCTTCGTCTCGGATACGCGTCGGGTCTCCATACCGGCCCCGACTGTGGGCGAGCCCTACGATTGACAACACTGCGGTGATCAGCCCCGGTCCGCATCACCCGATGCGGATGAGGAACCTGCGAACGTTCCCACGTACCGACCCGCACCGCGTCATCGTATGAACGCCGTGCCCTTCCACGATCGGTGACCGCACGACCGTCGGCTCGCGACGCGTTCCGGCCGGCGCGGTCTCGCGATCAGCGCGAAGTCGATCGGCCGGAACTGTGAGAAGGCACCACCTCTAGGCTGGCCGTGTGAAGAAGTACCTCCCCGCGCTCGTCCTGGACGTCGTCCTCGTGATCGTGTTCTGCGCTATCGGCCGCCGCAGTCACGACGAAGCCAACGCACTGACGGGTCTGGCCACCACGGCGTGGCCGTTCCTGACCGGCCTGGCGGTTGGCTGGCTGGCCACCGTCGCGCTCTACCACGACAAGTTCGACGCGTTCCTCATCGTCCCGACAGGCATCGTGGTGTGGCTGTCGACGCTCGCGGTGGGCATGCTGTTGCGCGTCGTCAGCGGCCAGGGAACGGCGTTCAGTTTCGTCCTCGTGGCGGGCACGGTGCTCGCCGTGTTCCTCCTCGGCTGGCGTGCCGTCGCGAAGATCGTGACGAAGTCGCGCGCCACCACCCGATAGCGGCGAATCCGCCCCGACGACACACGCACACCCGCTCGAGGTGAGACAGTTTTCCCATGAGTGACACCATCGATCCGGCCCGGGACGAGAAGCGGGCCGACCGCGGCTTCTTCGGCCAGCCGTTCGCCCTCGCGAACCTGTTCGGCGTCGAGATGTGGGAGCGATTCTCCTTCTACGGGATGCAAGGCATCCTGATCTACTACCTCTACTATTCGGCCGCCGACGGTGGCCTCGGAATCGCCGAATCGTCCGCGACCAGCATCGTCGGCGCCTACGGCGGAACGGTGTATCTGTCCACCATTCTCGGAGCCTGGATCGCCGACCGGCTCCTGGGCTCCGAACGGACCCTGTTCTACAGCGCCATCCTCGTCATGCTCGGCCACATCGCCCTCGCCGTGTTCCCGGGACTGTGGGGTGTGGGAATCGGCCTGGTCTGCGTCGCATTCGGTAGTGGCGGGCTCAAGGCCAACGCCACATCCCTCGTCGGTGATCTCTACGACGAAAACGACGAGCGCCGGGACGCCGGATTCTCCATCTTCTACATGGGCATCAACCTCGGCGCCCTCGTCGGCCCGCTGCTGACGGGCTGGGCGCAGGACTCCATCGGCTTCCACGCCGGCTTCGCGCTCGCCGCAATCGGCATGGCGCTCGGACTGATCCAGTACACGCTCGGCCGCAAGCACCTCCGCGGCATCGGCGCGGAACCGCCCAATCCCCTCCCCCGCGCCCAGCGACCCAAGTGGATCGCGATCGGCGCCGCCGCGGTCGTGGTCATTGCGGCCCTGTCCCTGACCGGGGTGATCACCGCGGCCAACATGTCGGACATCGTGGTCGGCCTCACCATCGTCGCGGCGATCGGCTACTTCGCGATCATGTTGTCGAGCCGCCGCATCACGGCCGTCGAGCGCAGCCGCGTCTACGCGTTCATCCCGATGTTCATCGCCAGCGCGGTGTTCTGGTCGCTGTTCCAGCAGCAGTTCACCACCGTCGCGGTGTACTCCGACAAGCGACTCGACCGCAATCTGTTCGGCTGGGACTTCCCGCCGTCCTGGGTGCAGTCCATCAACCCGGTCTTCATCATCATCTTCGCGGGCGTCTTCGCAGCCGCGTGGACGAAGCTCGGACCCCGCCAGCCGTCGTCGCCGATCAAGTTCGCGGCGGGCACCGTCATCATGGGTATCGCGTTCCTGGCGTTCATCCCGATGTCGGGTGGCGGCGCGAACAGTGCACCGCTGCTGGGTCTGGCCGGAATCCTGTTGCTGTTCACATTCGCCGAACTGCTGCTGTCCCCGGTCGGGCTGTCGCTGTCGACCAAACTGGCGCCCGAGGCCTTCCACACCCAGATGGTGGCGTTGTTCTTCCTGTCCGTCGCC
This sequence comes from Rhodococcus sp. G6(2025), assembly GCF_058628105.1. Lineage (NCBI taxonomy): Bacteria > Bacillati > Actinomycetota > Actinomycetes > Mycobacteriales > Nocardiaceae > Rhodococcus > Rhodococcus sp. G6(2025). The sequence continues at coordinate 1,665,607 of NZ_CP179750.1, read as the reverse complement.
CTGGGCACCGCCATGGCGGGCACACTGGCCGGCTACTACGACGAGAACAACGAAGTCCCGTACTTCACCGCGGTCGGGCTGGGCTCGATCGCCGTCGGTGTGCTCCTCGCCATCGGCTCCCCGTGGATCCGGCGTCTGATGAAGGGCGTGCACTGACGCATGGCGGCATTACGACACTGACGATGCACTGAGCGTCGACTCAGCGCACCCACAACCACGCGGCCAACCCGAATCCCGCGATCGCGATGACGACGCGGAGGACGGACGGTGGTATCCGCCTGACGACAGGCGGCCCGCACCAGCCACCGGCCAGGGCGCCGACCGCCATCGCGGCGGCGGCGCCCCAGTGGACGGGACCGAAGACCGCGAACCCGATCGCCGCCACCAGGTTCGCGACGCCGAGGAAAAAGCTCTTCAAGATGGTCGCGCGCCAGATCTTCTCCGAGGTGAGGATCAGCGCGATCGCCAGGAAGATCACGCCGGCGCCGGCACCGAAGTATCCGCCGTAGATGGCGACGACGAACAGCGACACCGAATACGCGCGTGGCATGTCCCGCTCGCCTGCGAGCGCGCGGAGTCGGGGCTGCAACAGCAGCGCCAGCGCGGCGAACGCCACCATGAACGGAACGATCGCCTCGAACGACCCCGCCGGGGCCACCAGCAGGATTCCCGCGCCGACCAGGCCGCCCGCAGCCGAGTACAGCGCCCAGCGCCACAGCTTGGGACCGGTGTCGGCGACCTCCCGCGTCGAGTTGGACAAGGCGCCGACGCCGACCGCCACCATCGCGACCGTGTTGGTGACGTTCGCGGTCACCGGCGGCAGACCGACCGCGAGGAGTGCGGGATACGACACGATGGACGCCAGGCCGGTGACGAAGCCGACCAGTCCCGCGAAGAACCCCGCTACGACGAGAAGACCGATATCAAGCAGGGACACAAGGTAGAAACTTACCCTTGCTCACTTACTCCCTCAGCGCGGACGGCCCCGCCGTGTCCTCAGTTCGCCGGCTTCGCCATCACCGTGTCCTCAGTTCGCCGGCTTCGCCATCTCACGGAACAGCATGTCGGTCATCTTCACCGCCCGGTCGCCACCATCGGCGTCGGCGACGAAGACCGCGAAGGCCAGGTCGCCGCGTGAGCCGTAGAACCAGCGGTCGTCGCCGCTCGCCCCGTTCATGCCCATGAGGTCCGGGTAGCCGTTGAGGAACGACGCTCCGCCCCGCACCACGTTGTCGCGCATCATGCCGCGGAGCTGGTCGTTGACGTTCGCCGGAAGCGGCTGAGCGGCCACATCCGTGGTGCCCGGCTGTCCCTGGACGATCATCGGGGCCGGCGCACTGCCCCGCGCGATCGATGCGGCCAGCATGGCCATCCCGAACGGCGTCACGGCGGGCAGGTCGCTGTCCTTACGGTTCATCACCTGGTTCATGCCCGACTGGTCGGCGGTGAAGACGGCGGTCTGATGGTCGAGGCCCGGGATCTTGTAGTTCATGCCGAGCCCGAGCTGATTGCCCGCCTTCTCGATGTCCTCGATCGACAGCGACGACGGGTCGACGCCCTTCTGCAGTCCGGCGGCCTTCTTCACCAGGTCGAGGTTCGACCCGGCGGGATACAGGCCCTGGAACGCGATCGGCCCCTGCTCCATCGCCTGATTGTTCTGCGCGGCGGCCAGCACGGCGCCGGAGGACGGCTGGATCGCGACGATCGTCGCGGGGGTTCCGACACTGACCACGGCTTCCTCGGCTGCCAGCTGCAGGCGGGAGTCCATGGTTGCGACGATGTCCGGTCCAGGCGGGCCCTGGAAGCCTGCCTGCGGGATGAGCGTGCCGTCGGGGTCCACGAGATGGACGGCCCAGCCGGCCGTGGCGTCCCGGTTGGCCTGCCACACCTTGCGCAACGGATCCAGCAGCGGCGTCGTGATGCGCCGATCCGCCGTGATGAGCTTCGGCGTCTTGATGGTGACGACACCGGGGATCGCGAGATCCTGCTCGAGGAACTCCCAGTCCTGGTCGCGCAGCAGCACGGCGGTGACCTGCTGGCCGGGCTTCTCGGCCATCTCCGCCATCATCGTGTCGGACGTCACGAGGGGCGCCACCGGCTCGAGGACCTCCGCGAGACGCCGGGTGGTCGCGACGGGATCGGGCATCGTGGCGGGATCGAGGGTGACCGAGTTGATGGTCTGCTCGTTCATGAGCAACGCACCGAACGCGTCGAAGACCCGCGGCGGAGCGGCGTCCGTCCGGTCGTAGCGGACGACCCGTCCGTTGCCCAGGTCGGGCGCGAGGATCGACGGATCCCAGGAGATGCGCCAGCCGACGGACAGGTTCCGCACGCCACCCTGAACCTGGTAGGTCCAATCCTTGCCCTCACCGAAATGCCAAGCGGCACCGACGGTGAAGAAGCCGGAGTCCGAGCCGAGATCCATGAACTGGGTCAGGTCGAACTTGGCGTCCTCGGGTTTGAGACCGTCGAACATCTGCTGAATCGCCGTCTCCGCGGCGTTGGGATAAGAGGTCTGCGCTGCAGCAGCGGCGGCGTCGCCCTCGTTCAGTGCGTTGACGAAGTCGTCGACGACCGACTGAGCGGTCGCCTCCTCTTTCGACAGCACACACGACGCCAGAATCACCGCCAGAACGACAGCCGACGTCAGGGCGATCACGTATCTGTTGCGGCGGCCAAGCGATCGTCCATTCCCCATGTCCACCATCTTGCTTTCAGTCACATGCGTAACAAGCACCATTTGCCTACGAAGGAGTTACGGTTGAGCCACAACTTATCCCCGAACAGCCAAGCGCGAACGGGTTTATCGAAGAAAACGCCCCGCAGCCTGCACAGCAGGGGCCGAACTGTCACCTGTTGCTATAAATACGGCAAATGCTAGGTCGTCCTTGATTCCGACGAACCAGCCGTGCGCGGGACCATTTCCCGACTCGGCCGTCCCCGTTTTGCCGAGCAATCCCGGAATGTCCTGCAGCGCAGTAGCGGTACCGCCCGTCACAGTTTCGCGCATCATCGTCCGGAGGTCGGAGGTGACGTTCGCAGGCACGGTGGGCGCCGTCTTGTCGGCGGTTCCCGGTTGGCCTTGCACGATCATAGGCGACGGCGTCGAACCGTTCGCGATGGAGGCGGCCACCATGGCCATCCCGAACGGCGTCGCGGTCACCTGCCCCTGCCCGATCCCGGACTCGACGCGGGCCGCCGGACTGTCGGCGACGGGCACGTTGCCGGTCACGGTCGTCAGCCCGGGCGTCACGTAGTCGACGCCGAGCCCGAACTGCAGCGCGGCCTGCTGCAGGGCGTCGGGCGGCAGGCCGACCGCCAGCCGTCCCATGGTGGTGTTGCACGACCGCGCGAAGGCGGTGTGCAGCGGGACCGCGCCGAGGTCGAATTCGTCGTCGTTGGGGATCTGCCTGCCCTCGATGTTCTCGGTGCCGGGGCAGGGCAGAACGGTGTCCGGTGTGGCGGCGCCGGCCTGCAGGGCCGCGGACGTCGTCACCGTCTTGAACGTGGATCCCGGCGGGTAGAGGCCGGTCAGCGCGATCGGCCCGAGTGCGTCGGCCGGGGCGTTCTGCGCTACCGCCAGCACCTCGCCGGTGGAGGGTCGCAGGGCGACGATCGCGGCCTGCTGCGGGACGTCGGCGAGCGCCCGCTCGGCAGCCATCTGCATCGGGAGGTCGAGGGTCGTCGCGATGTCGGGGGCGTCGGGGCCCTGCTCGCCGGCGATGCTCTTGGCCGCGCCGTCCTGGCCGACCAGCTGCACCGCCCAGCCGGCGGAGGCGTCCTGTCCCTCCTGCCACAGGTCGCCGAGGCCCGCCAGGGTGGGTGAGGCCAGCGCCTTGTCCGTGCTGAGCAGTCTGGTCTGCGGGGCGAGTGTCACGCCGGCGAGTTGCCGCAACTGCGGTTCGATCGGCGCGAGGTCCTCGGCGCGCAGCGAGATGGCCGTGACCGGCTTGCCCTGGGCGCCGGCCAGATCCTGCTGGAGCGAGGCGGCGGTGATCGTCGGGGCGATGGGCGACAGCAACGCGGCCGCCGCCGCGGTGTCCGCACCCGGTTCGAGGTTGACGAGCGTCACGACCTGTTGCTCGAGGATCGGTGCCCCGCCCGCCGCGAGGACCTTCGGCGGCGCCCCGGTCGTGGTGGTGTACCGGACGGTGGTGTCGTCGGTGAGGCCGGGTGCGAGGACGGCCGGGTCCCAGACGATCTTCCAGTCGTCGCCTTCCTTGGTGGCGTTGCCGGTGGTGCTGTACTTCCACTCCTGCCCCGGCGCGAACGGCCACGACACGTCCATCGTGAACGTGCCGCCGTTGTCACCCGCCTCCTGCACGTCGGTGCGGGTGAACGTCCCGTCCTTGTTTCCGAGCCCGTCGTACATCGCCGTGATCGCGGCGGTTGCGGCGGCCGGATCGGTGGTGAGTTCGGCGGCGGCCTGCACGTCGTCGCTGTTGAGGGCGTCGGCGAACTGCTGCGAGACGGTGTCGGGCTGGTCCGGCCCGAAGAGTCCGCAGGCGGAGAGCACGGACGCGAGGACGGCGATTCCGGCCGCTGCCTTCCGGGTGGGGGTGGGACGGATGGGGCTGTGACGAACGGTTGAGGTGCGCACGGACTCGATCATGCCTGACGTGGTGGCGCGCTTCGAATAATCGGTGTAATTATGTAATCAGTGCTGCATCACAGTGATCGCGGCACCAGGGTCCCCAGGAGGACGCCATGAGGAACACACAAGGTCCGGGCCCGCGCCGCTTCGGCCGGCCCGGTGGATGGCAGCAGGCGGATGTCCCCGATGCGAGCGACGCGGCCGAATGGTTCACCGGCCGTCTTCCCGACGACTGGTTCACCGGCCCCGCGACCGTCGAGGTCGACCGCGAGGAGATCGTGGTGGTCGGCGAATTGCCGCCCGTCGAATCCGCCGACTCCGGTTCGGAGGCCGCGATCGACGGACGCATCTCCCGGTTCCGCGAAACGACCCGGGGCGATCGGATGCGCATCGCCGACGAAGCCGAGAGGCGATACGGGCGCAAGGTCGCGTGGGGCGTCAGCCTCGACGGCCACAAGACGCTGTTCACTCACCTCGCCGTTCCGGTGATGACCCGGCTGCGCCAGCCCGAACGCAAGGTTCTGGACACACTCGTCGACGCCGGTGTGGCGCGGTCGCGGTCGGACGCCCTGATGTGGACGGTGCGCCTGGCCGGCCAGCACAGCGAACAGTGGCTCGCCGAGCTCCGCGACGCCATGGCGAAGGTGGACGAACTCCGGGCCGACGGCCCCCAGATCTAATTCGATTGCGCGGGCATCGGCGGCGTCCTATCGTGGACGTCACCGATGCGCACCGGGCGTGTCAGACAGAGGGGAACGGTCCATTGCTCCTGACGAGGTAGTCACGCGAGTCTTCATCCGCACACACCTCGGGAGTACCCCATGGCCCAGTCATATCTGTCCCTGTCCGACCTCACGTTCACCTGGCCCGACGGCGAGCCGGTCTTCGACGGCCTCGATGCCGTCTTCGGCCCCGGACGCACCGGGGTGGTCGGTCTCAACGGTTCCGGTAAATCCACCCTGCTCCGGCTGATCGCCGGGCGCCTGCACCCCGACCGCGGGTCGGTGACGGCGCAGGGCGAGGTGGCGTACCTGCCGCAGGACATCACGCTCGATCCCACGCTGAAGGTCGACCGGATCCTGGGCATCGCCGACCTCCGGGCGGCGTTGCACCGCATCGAGTCCGGCGACGGCACACCCGACGACTTCGATGCCGCGACCGGCCGCTGGGACATCGAGGAGCGGGCGGTCTCGACCCTGCACCGGCTCGGTCTCGAACGCGTGCTCGGCAGCACGTCCGACCTCGATCGCACCGTCGGCACCCTGTCCGGCGGTGAGACCGTGTTGCTCGGCCTCACCGCGCAACTGTTGAAGGAACCGGAGGTGCTGCTCCTCGACGAGCCCACCAACAACCTCGACAGCGCGTCCCGCAGCAAGCTCTGCGAGGTGGTGCAACAGTTTCCGGGCACCCTGCTGGTGGTCAGCCACGACCGCGACCTGCTCGATCTCATGAATTCCGTCGCGGAGTTGCGTGGTGGTGAGATCCGCATGTTCGGCGGGAACTTCAGTGCCTACCAGGAGATCGTCGAGGCGGAGCAGGAGGCCGCGCGGGCCGCGGTGCGCGATGCCCGCAGCGATGTGCAGAAGCAGAAGCGGGAACTCGTCGAGGCCCGCATCAAGATCGACCGTCGTAAGCGGTACGGGCAGCAGATGTTCGAGAACAAGCGCGAACCGAAGATCGTGATGGGGCTGCGGAAGCGTCAGGCGCAGGAATCCGCGGGGAAGCTGCGGAACAACCACATCGCGAAGGTCGACGAAGCGCGGGAGTCGTTGACGGAAGCGGAAAGTGCCCTGCGGGACGACCGCGAGGTGCGCATCGACCTCCCGGCCACGGAAGTGCATTCGGGCCAGGAGGTGGTCTCCGTCCGGGACGTGAGCCTGCTCAGCGGTCAGCAGGTGTCGCTGGACGTCGTGGGCCCCGAGCGGATCGCCCTCGTCGGACGCAACGGCGTCGGCAAGACGACCCTGCTCGACGCCGTCGTGGCCGCGGGACCGCGAGTTCCGTTCAAGGCGCTGCCGCAGCGACTCGACGTGTTTGACGAATCGCTCACGGTCGCCGAGAACGTGGCCGCGGCGGCGCCTCACGCGTCGCAGGAACAGATCCGTGCCCAACTGGCCCGGTTCCTGTTCCGCGGCAACGATTCCGATGTGCTCGCGGCGGCATTGTCGGGTGGGGAACGGTTGCGGGCCGCGCTCGCGACCATCCTGCTGGCCGAACCCGCCCCGCGGCTGCTGCTGATGGACGAGCCGACGAACAACCTCGACCTGCCGAGCCTCACTCACCTCACGCAGGCGCTCCGCAGCTACCGCGGCGCGTTGATCGTGGTAAGCCACGACCGACAGTTCCTCCACGACATCGGCGTCACCCGGTGGCTGGAACTGACCGACGAGGCCCTTCGGACCCGTGCGCCTTTCGGGTAGCCCCCGCTACCGGAAAGGCGCACGGGTGCCGGAGGCGCCGGTCATTCGGCCACGCCGATGTCCTCGTTCCAGAGTTCGGGCTGGGTCTCGATGAATTCGGCCATCAGGTCGATGCAGTGCTGATCGCGCAGGACGGTCACGTCCACGCCGTTCTCGCGGAGCCATTCGTGACCGCCGGTGAACGTCACGCTCTCCCCCACCACGATCGCGCCGATGTTGAACTGCCGGACCAGACCGCTGCAGTACCAGCACGGTGACAGGGTCGTCACCATGATCGTCGAGCGGTAGTCACGTTGGCGCCCGGCCGCGCGGAAGGCGTCCGTCTCACCGTGGACGGACGGGTCGCCGTGCTGGACTCGTCGGTTGCGACCGCTGCCCAGCAGGGTTCCGTCGCCGGCGAATAATGCAGCCCCGATCGGTATTCCGCCCTCACGTTTGCCGAGTTCGGCTTCGGCGATCGCCACGGCCAGCAGTTCCTCGGGGTCGAGCGCCGCCCGCGCGGAGTTCAGGGGAATCGACATGCCTCTACCTTCCCTGCGGGACGCGGCCACCACAACAGCGAAATCGTGTGGGTTGTTCGCTACGCCGATCTCGGCGAACTGTCGCGCCACACATCCAAGGGAACGTGGCCGACTGCGGCGCCGTGCGGGCCGAGCAACCGCCCCATCCGTTTGAGCGGTCGAAGCGTCACCCGGCGGCTGTCGACGCGAACGTTGTCGGACAGGGCAACGAGCCGTTCCTCGATGCGGCGGCAGTCCTGCGCCGAGCGCAGCCACAGGTACACGAGCAGGTTGTATCGCCCGCTGGTCGAGGCGCACAGCCGGATTTCGGGCCACGTGGACACGGCACGGCCCACACGGTCGAGATCTGCACCCGCGTCGACCTCGAATATTGCATTGAGCGGCCAGCCTGCTGCCTGCTGGGTCATGTCACATCGGAAGGCCAATTGGCCTGATCGCGTGAGCTTGCCGAGCCTGCGCCTGACGGTCGTCTCGCTGACTCCGCACCGGTCGGCCAATTCGGCGTAGCTGCAGCGCCCGTCGGCGCTCAATGCGTCCAGCAACGGACGGTCGGATGCCTTCAGCGGAACCGGGAACGGATCACTCGGTGGCGTGGTGAGCTGGGCGCGCTGGGCACTGTCCAGCGTCCGCGGCTGCCATCCGCCGCCTTCGTGGTAGACGTGCAGACACAGCTCGGCCCGAATCGAGACCACTCCGGGTATCCGGCTCAGATGGTCGTGGACCAGATCGTCCAGGGCCTGGGGGCCGGCGGTGGCGACGGCGGCAAAGTATTGCGCCTTGCCGTCGGTGCGTTCGACCTGATAAGCGCAGTTCAGCCCGCACAGTGCTGAGCCGACGCGGTGAACGGCCTCGGGAGTGCACTCGAGCGTCACGTAGGCGTTCGTGTGGTGTTGCCCGACCGGGTACGCGGTGATCCACGCCTGTCCGTCGTCGGATAGCTGGCGCCAGCGCCGTGAGGCGGTGGTGGCGTCCACACCGAGGGCAGTGCCGATCTGGGCCCAGGACCCGCGTGGGCTGATCTGGAGCGCGTTGAGCAGGGTCAGGTCGAACTCGCTGAACGAGGTGCCGCCGGAATCCGGCACGAAGGGGTGTTCTGCGCCGGAATGCTGCGCGTCAGGGGTTTCGAGTGCCACGCGGTCCATTGTGAGTCATCCCACCCATCGAGTTCGTCTTGTGAGGAGATTTATCGTGCTGCGTTCCACTCGCATCACCGTGCTACTGCTCTTCGCGGCGTGGGCGGTCGACTACATCGACCGACTCGTCATCAATCTCGCCCTGCCCGCGATCGGTACGGAATTCGCACTCGACTACGGGCAGCGCGGCCTGATCGTGTCGGCGTTCTTCGTCGCCTACGCGCTGTCGCAGATCCCGGGCGGGCTGCTCGCCGATCGGTTCGGTGCTGTGCGTATCGCCCTCGCGGGTCTCATCGCGTGGTCCCTGTTCACCGGGCTCACGGCGATCGCCTGGTCGTTCACCGCACTGTTGGCGATCCGGCTGCTGTTCGGCTTCGCGCAGGGCGTGTTCCCCGCAGCCGCGATCAAGCTGTTGTCGGAACGCAGCGTGCCCGAGCAGCGGATGACAGCCAACGGGTGGATGCTGAGTTCGAACGCCTTCGGCTCGTTCGCCGCCGCGATCATCGCGTCGATTCTGTTGCCACTGTGGGGATGGCGGCCGATGTTCGCCGTCATCGCCGTCCTCGGGGTTGTGGTCGTGGTTGCGATCAAGCGTTGGATGCCCGAGGCACTGCCCTCGGACGTGACCGCACTCGACCCCGCCACGGCACACCGAAGCAGCAGTTCGAGTGGCGTGGGGATCGTGCTCCGAGCGCCCGCGATGTGGTGTTTCGCGCTGGTGTTCTTCGGATACGACGTGATCGTGTGGGGCATCGGCTCCTGGACCGTCTCGTATCTCCACGAGGAGCGGGGCGTGTCGATCGGCACCGCGGGTCTGCTCTCGATCGCCCCGACCCTCGTGGCCGCCATCGCCGTGATCGTCGGCGGCCGTTTGTCGGACCGGTGGGAGGGAAGACCCAGCCGCATCATCGTCCCCGCGATGATCGTCAGTGCCGCACTCGTGATCGTCCTGCCCCACACGGAATCGGTGACCATGTTCGTCGTCGTCGGAACCGTCCTCAGCGGCATCAGTGCACTGTGCTACATGCCCGCGTTCGCGGTGCCGCTGCGCAGCCTCCCGGCTTCGGTTTCCGGGGCCGCGTCCTCGATGATCCTGTTCGGCGGCATGATCGCCGGCATCGCGGCGCCCTTGGCTTTCGGAGCGATCGTCGACGCCGCGTCCTGGACCACTGCTTTCGGTGCGCTGGCCGTCGGCCCGCTCATCGCGATCGCCGCCGTTCTCGCCGCACCCCAGACCACCGACCACATGCTCGCCGCCGTCCGGCGCGACCGCACCCCCGACCGAGAGGAAACCCATGAGCACTCCACTGTCGAATGATGCCGCACAGCAGTCCCATTGGCGAGACGTCTACAACGATCTCCACGCGCATCCCGAGCTTTCAGCGTGCGAGTACCGCACCGCGGGTCTCGTGGCGCACGAGTTGCGCGCCCTCGGCGGCTGGGAGGTGACCGAGCGCGTCGGTGGCACCGGCGTCGTCGGTGTTCTGCGGGGCGGCCCCGGGCCGGTGGTGCTTCTGCGCGCGGATATGGACGCCTTGCCTGTGCAGGAAGACACAGGCTTGGACTACGCGTCGAGGGTGCCCGGGGTCATGCATGCGTGCGGACACGACGTGCACGTCGCTGCGCTCCTCGCGGTGTGCGCGCGACTCGCCGGCGCGCCGACGATCGACGGCACGGTTCTGGCGGTGTTCCAGCCCGCGGAGGAAACGGGGCAGGGTGCGCGCGCCATGCTGGACGACGGCCTGTTCGAACGGTTTCCGACGCCCGCGATCTGCCTGGGCCAGCACGTAGCGCCGTTGCCCGCGGGCGTCGTCGTCTCCCGGGAGGGTACCGTGATGGCCGCGTCCGACAGCATCCGAGTGACACTGTTCGGGCGCGGTGGCCACGCGTCGACGCCACACAGCGCGGTCGATCCGTTGCTGATGGCGGCCTCACTGACACTGCGATTCCAGACTCTCGCCGCCCGTGAGGCCTCCGCCCGGCCGGCGCCGGTGCTCACCACCGGTGCATTGCATGCGGGCACCGCCGCGAACATCATCGCCGACGATGCCGAGTTGCTCCTCAGCCTCAGGACGTTCACACCGGCGTCGCGTGAGCGGATGCTGACGGCGATCAGGCGACTGGCCGAAGCGGAGGCGGCCGCTGCCGATGCGCCGAAGTCTCCGGATATCGAGGAGTTCAACAGCTTTCCGTTGACCGTCAACACTCCGGACGTGACCGGGTCCGTGCTGCGGACAATCGCCGAGGCCGGAATGCCCGTACATCGTCTGCCCCATCCACTGACCGGCAGCGAGGACTTCAGCGAACTCGGGACCGCGGCGCGGTGTCCTTCGGTGTTCTGGCACATCGGCGGGATGGAACACGAGCGCTTCAGTGAAGCAGATCTCGCGGCCCTGGCAGCGGGGCAACCACCGGCCGGAATCCCACCGAACCACTCACCACGATTCGCGCCCGACCCGGCATCCGTGCTGCCCGCCGCGACCGCAGCAATGCACGCGGCGGCGACGCACGCGCTCGCCACGGAGCGCTCACCGCACGCTGCGTCCCGTTAGCACTGCGCCACAACAGCTTCGACAACCCATCGGGTTCACGAAAGACGAGGAACATATGACCACCGATCTCCCGTACCTCAGCGCCACCGCAGCGCGAGCACTGTTCGACTCACGCGAACTGTCCCCGGTAGAGCTGATGCACGCCCTCATCGACCGTGCCGAGCAGGTCGAACCCCACGTGAACGCGTTCTGCGAGCAACTCTTCGACGAGGCACTCGTACAGGCCGAGGAAGCCGAGCAGCGCTATCTCGGACGCGGCCCGGCGCCGCGTCCGCTGGAGGGCATTCCGGTGGCCGCCAAGGAAAAGCACGCTATCGCCGGGCGATCCCTCACCGAGGGCTCGCTGGTGAACAAGGACGTTGTCGCGGCCGAGAGCGCTCCGGTGATCGAGCGAATCCACGCCGCAGGCGGCATCATCCACGCCCGCACCACCACCCCCGAATTCAGCGTCGCCGGGTTCACCCACACCCCGATGTGGGGCGTGACCCGCAACCCCTGGAACCTCGCCTACAGCCCGGGCGGATCCTCCGGCGGCTCCGCGGCGGCGCTGGCCGCCGGAACCACCCCGCTGGCGACCGCGTCGGACATCGGGGGCTCGACCCGGGGCCCGGCGGCGTTCACCGGGACCGTCGGATACAAGGCCCCGTACGGGCGAATCCCCGGGATGCCCCCGATGAGCATGGACTTCTATCGCGGCGACGGTCCCATGGCACGCACCGTCGACGACACGATCCTGTTGGCGAACATGCTCATCGGGCCGGACGTCCGCGACCACACCTCACTACGTCCTGCGATCACGCTGCCCACCCAATACCCCTCGGTGGAGGGCATGCGCGTGGCGTTGAGTATCCGGCTGGGCTGCTTCGTGGTGGAACCGGAGATCGAGGCCAACACCCGCGCGGTGGCACGTGCGCTCGAGACCGCCGGGGCGATCGTCGAGGAGATCGAGCTGCCGTGGACCGCCGAGGAGATCCGACTGGCAGTGACAACACATTTCGGCACGATCATGGGTGCGATCGTGGCGCAGGTCGCGGCCGGGAACGAGGATCTTCTCGCCCCCTACACCCGCGCGTTCGCGACCCAAACCGCGAGCGCCCGCACGGGGGCCACCTTCGTCGATGGTTTGCGAATCGAGACCCGGATGCACCGACAGCTCGCCGAGGCGATGTCCGGGTTCGATGCCCTGCTGTGCCCGACGTCCGGCGTATCGGCCTACCCCGCGGGGGACGACATGCTCGACGGGATCGTCGTCGACGATCAGCGGCTCGATCACGCCGCGGAGGCGTTGCTCACCCTCCCGTTCAACATCAACAACCGGTGTCCGGTCCTGGCCGTCCCCAGCGGTCACGCGTCATCCGGCGTCCCCACCGGGGTGCAGATCGTCGGGCACACCTACGACGACGCCACCGTCTTCCGGGTCGGCAAGGCCGTCGAACAGCTGCGACCGTGGGACTACACGCGAGAGCATCGTCCCGGAGTGTGAGGTACGCGGGTGACTTGCCCGATCACTCAACCTCATTCGCCGGATCGGTTGGTGTCATGGGGGGGGAGGTCGAGCGTCACTAGTTCTGCGAGTGCGGTAGTGAGCACCGCCAGGCTTGTCAGGGCGGGGACCTTGTCGGGGAGACGCGCAGTGTGCCGACGTAGAGCACGGCCGCGCAGCCCCGCGACGACGACGATGGTGCTCATGGTCATCAATGCTGCGGCAGCGGGAACGATCGCGGCGGTGTGCTGCGTCCGTATTGCAGCGTGGGTGAGGATGCCGGCCACCGTGGCCGACGACAGGGCAGTCCGGCGCCACGACAATGCGGTTCTCTCGGGTTGCAGACCCTGATCGCGTTCGGTCGGATCGGTCATCCGAGGAGCGGGGTGGTCATCGTGAGGACCGCGAGGCCGGTGGTGCCGCAGACCAGGATCCGCATCAGCGGGGACGTGGGCAATGGCAGCCCTCGACGCATGGCGAGTTGGACTGAGCGCCAGTGGAAGTAACTGCCGATGATAATGGTGACGGCGAGCAGGGTGGAGCCGATCGCGAGGGCAGTGCCGGTAGACGAGTTGCCGAATGTCGGTGCGAGATGGGTGACGGCCACCGCCCCCGCAATCAGTGCCAGTGAGGTGCGGATCCAGGCGAGAAAGGTGCGCTCGTTCGCGAGGGTGAAGCGGTAGTCGGGTTCGGGGTGGTCAGGCATGGACGCCCTCCAATTCTTCCGGTTGGACATGGCGCCGCGGCGACGGGCGTCGCCTACTTGCCCGCGCGAGGTGTGGTTGCACGGTCGGAGGTGCGTGCTGGGGTGTCAGCGTTCTGCAGTCCGTCGAGGATCTGGTCGAATACGGCTCCGGCGCGTTCGTCGAGTTCGTCGAGCGAGATGCCCAGGTCCCTGGCGATGGTGTCGCGGAATATGCCGTATCCGAGATAGGTGGCGGCGGTCAAGGCGTGCATGACTTCTCCGTCGGCGCCCTGTGGCAGCGCCCCGGTGTCCTCGTCTCGGTCGAGCGCGGCACGGGTCCGGTCGAGTAGCGGGAAGAGGGTGAAGTCGGGGTCGCCGTCGAGGGCGAGCAATGCCTCGAGTTTGACGAAATCGGGATGCTGTCGGGCTCGCTGCCACATCACCCGCCGGCGGTCACTGAACGGAAGGCTCCAATGCTCGTCGGGGTCGAGGCGGTTCTGGTCGACCAGGCGGCTGATCGCAGCCCGCAGCAGCATCTGTCTGCTGCCGAAATACTGGTAGATCTGCCCGTGATTGACACCGGCCTCCTGCGCGACCTCCCGCAGCGTGATGCCGGCGAGTACACCGTCGCGTTCGAGTAATCGCAGTGTGGCGTCGAGTAATTCGTTCTCGGTGTCTTCGCGGCTTCCACGCCGCCTACGCGGCTTCTTCTGCGTTGCACCCGCCTCGGTCATCGACCGTCCTCCGATTTCTCCTCGACACCTTGTGGTGACCTCACTCACAATATACAGTCCGTTACTACCAAACGTTAATAACACTTCGTTAGAAGGTGGGGCGGGTATGACGGACACTCAGTTGCCGTTGGAAGGCATTCGGGTTCTGGATTTGTCCACGGTGCTGGCCGCGCCGGTCACCGCGACCTTCCTGGGCGACTTCGGTGCCGAGGTGGTCAAGGTCGAGGAGCCGGGCACCGGGGATTTCACGCGGGCCGGGCTCGGCAGCGAGGACGGTCGTCACCGTTCACTCCAATGGGTCCAGGAGGGGCGCAACAAGAAATCGGTGACGATCGACCTGCGCACCGAATGCGGCCGGGACCTGGTCCGGCAGCTGATCCCGCAGTTCGACGTGGTGGTGTCGAACTATCGGCCACCGACTCTGGAGAAGTGGGGACTCGGACCGGAGACACTGCAGCAACTCAACCCTCGAGCCGTTCTGGTGTTCATCACCGGGTACGGCCTGACCGGGCCCTACCGCGACCGCGGTGCGTTCGATCGGATCTCGAGTGCCTTCGCGGGCCTGACCTATGTGAGCGGTGAGCCGGATCGGGATCCGGTGCGTTCGGGATACTCGGTGGTCGACTACATGTCGGCGTATCTCGCAGCGTTCGCCACCGTCACCGCGCTCTACCACCGCGACCATCGCGGAGGTACCGGGCAGATCATCGATCTCGGGCTCTACGAGGCCGGCTTCCGGGCCAGCGAGAACGCACTGCTCGCCTACGGGGCCGCCGGTCAGATCCGCGAGAGGTTGGGCAACAAGAATCTGGGCATCGTGCCGGCGAGCGACTTCGACACCGCCGACGAACGGCGGATCTCGTTGCACGCCGGCACCGACCCGCTGTTCCGCAAGCTCGCCGCGGTCCTCGAGCGACCGGACCTCGCCACCGATCCTCGCTTCGCCACCCGCACCGACCGCGTCGTCCACCAGGATGCGCTGTATTCGATCATCACCGACTGGGTGGCCGACCAGACCGCCGACCACGCTGTCAAACTCCTCAACGACGCAGATATTCCGGCCGCTCCGATCATGAACATCGCCGACATCGCCGCCGACCCGCACTACAGCGAACGCGGCACCGTCGTCACCGTCGACGACGAGCAGCACGGCGTGTTGCCGATGGCCGCACCGCTGCCGCGCATGACGGGCACTCCCGGCCGGATCCGCACCCTCGGCCCCGATCTGGGGGAGCATACCGACGCGGTCCTCACCGAGATGCTGGGCCTGTCCGGCGACGACCTCGCCCGCTTACGCACCGACGGCGTCATCTGAACGTGACCGGCGCACCGCATCCCACGACTTCGAGGACACTGCCATGACCGACACCGGGATCCAACGGACTTCCGCGGCCACAACGAAGACACCGCACCCGCCCACTCCCAGACAGCCGGATGAACCTGTATTCGACCGACGGCGCTCCTGGACCGTTCTCGGCCTGATCGTCGTGTTCATGCTGATCAACTTCGCCGACAAGGCAGTGCTCGGATTCGCGGCGATACCCCTCATGGACGAGTTGAACATGAGCGAGAGCACCTATGGCCTGGTTGCCAGCGCTTTCTACCTGTTGTTCAACCTCACCGGACTCCTGGTGGGGTTGATCTCCACTCGGATGTCGAGCCGCATGATCCTGTTCTCCCTCGCGGTGGGCTGGGCACTCGCACCGATTCCGGTACTCCTCGTGGCGGCAGTGCCGACGCTGGTCGTCAGCCGCATGCTGCTCGGCGCCGCCGAGGGACCCGCGTCACCGATGTCCATGCACGCCCTGTACAAGTGGTTCCCCGAGGGGAAACGCGCACTGCCTACGGCATTGCAAATCGCCGGCGGCTCGATCGGACTCCTACTCGCGGCACCAGTCCTGGCCTTCATCATCACCAACTACGGTTGGCGCGCCGCATTCATCGCGCTGAGCGTCGTCGCCATGGTGTGGTCGGTTCTGTGGTTGCGGTTCGGCCAGGACGGACCGTTCACCGCCGACCCGGCAGCGTCTGCGGACGGTGACCCGACCCGCCCGCGACTGCCGTACCGCACGCTACTGGGAAACGGGACGGTGCTCGGCGGACTGGCGTGCAGTTTCGGGGCGTACTGGTCCATGGCCATTGCCGTGGCGTGGGTGCCGGCCTACCTGGAGTCTCAGGTCGACATGACACCCGGCGGTGCGGCGTCGGTCATCAGCGGCAAGGCGGCGCTGTCGCTCGTCCTGGTGCTCACCGTCGTCCCGCTGACCGGGGTGATGATCCGCCGCGGTGTGTCGAGTAGATGGATGCGAGGAGTCGTGCAGGGCACCGCGGTGACCGTCGCCGGCATCTGCATGCTGGCGTTCCCGTTCGTCGATTCCACGCCCCTGTGTATTGCTTTGGCGGTCATCGCCTTCGGTGCACCCACGCTGGCCTACCCCCTCGGTTATCTGACCATGGCAGAAATCATGCCCGCCCATCAGCGCGGCGCAATTTTCGGAATCACTCTTGCCGTGAGCACCTTGCCCGGGGTCATCGCGCCGTTTCTGACGGGCAAGATCATCGGCTGGTCGGACTCCGTGCACGCCGGGTACCAGAACGCCTTCCTCACCGCCGCCGTGGTGATGGTGATCGGCGGCCTCGTCGCGATCGTCACGGTCGATCCCCCGCGGGACGCCCACCGACTCGCCGCATCCAGTCCGAAGTGACCGACATTCGACAGCAGGAGCCACAATCAGCATGTCCGACTTCGCCTTCACCGCGGTCAGCGATCTCGCCGCCATGATCCATGCCAAGGCCCTCTCCCCGACCGAACTGGTCGAGCACTTTCTCGACCGGATCGACAAGCACAACCCGGACATCAATGCGGTCGTCTCCCTCGACGCCGATCGATCACGGGCAGAAGCCGCCACCGCAACCGGAAACATCGCCCGCGGAATCACGGTCGGACCACTCACCGGAATACCGGTCGTGGTCAAAGACCTCGAGAACGCGCGCGGATTCCCGACCAGCAGAGGGACAAAGGCGTTCTGCCTCGGGCCGGACGCCGTCGCGGACAGTATCCACGTCGCCCGCCTTCGTAGTGCGGGAGCCATCGTGATCGGGAAGACGAACGCGCCCCCGATGGGCGCCGCCATCCACACCGACAACGACGCCTTCGGAACCACCCGAAACCCGTGGAACCCGATGGCCTCGGCCGGCGGTTCGAGCGGTGGATCGGCCGCCGCAGTCGCCGCCGGCCTCGCACCGCTCGCCACCGCGGGCGACGGCGGCGGATCCACCCGAATCCCCGCAGCTCTGTGCGGAATCGTCGGCCTCAAACCCACCCGTGGCCGCATTCCCGCAGCATCACCTGCCTGGACCCATCACAGTTGCCCGACCCCGATGGGTCGCAGCGTTCGTGACACCGCACTGCACCTCGACATCGTCGCCGGATACCATCCCGCAGACACGTTCTCGGTGCCGGATCCTGGATACTCTTACCGCGGTGCACTGGATCGGCCGTCGCCGCG
The DNA here is from genome assembly GCF_058628105.1 of Rhodococcus sp. G6(2025). Taxonomy (NCBI): domain Bacteria; kingdom Bacillati; phylum Actinomycetota; class Actinomycetes; order Mycobacteriales; family Nocardiaceae; genus Rhodococcus; species Rhodococcus sp. G6(2025). The sequence continues at coordinate 1,647,976 of NZ_CP179750.1, read as the reverse complement.
GCTGCGGGTCGGCGTCAACCGGACCTTCGGCGTCGCGAATCCGCACCCGGACATCCTGCACGCGGTCGAGCGTGCCACCCAGTCGCTGCGCTCACTCGGTCACCAAGTCATGGACGACAACACTGCACTCCCCGGCGCGGAAACGTTCCCCGCATCGCTCCAACTGCGCCAGCAGATCCTCGCGTACATCAGGTTCACTGCGGTACGGGACGAGTTCGACTCACGTCCAGAAGATTTCGAACCATGGTTCGCGGCGATTCTCGACCGCGGTCGCGCCACCACCCTCGACGACCTCGCCCGCTACTGGGAATACCGCAGCCGGCTCGATGTGTGGGCGGCCGACCTGTTCGAGCCGTACGACCTGCTGCTCACGCCCACCACACCCACCACCGCCTGGCCCGCCGAAGGACCGGACATGAGCGCGGCGCTGCGCGACCGGACGATACCCATCACCTACACCTCGGTATTCAACGACACCGGCAATCCGGCCATCAGCATCCCCATGGGCCTGAGCGCCGACGGGCTGCCCTGCGCGGTCCAACTCATCGCCCCACACCACCGCGACGACCTCCTCCTCCAGGTCGGCGCAGCACTCGAAAGGGAAGCAGGTCAGCTGCGACCCCCTCTGTGACGTAGCAAGGGTACGGAGTCGCCCGGCTGTTGCGTTGGAGTGCACTCCAAGTCGTACGGTTCAGTCATGGCCACCCAGTTGGAGCAGTCGACCGGAACGTTCGCGAGTATCTCGGAGGTCGCGGCGATCACGGGCCTCACGCAGGACACCCTGCGCTGGTACGAGCGCGAGGGGATGATCCCGACGATCGCGCGGGGTTCGGACCGTCGCCGCCGTTACAGCGAGCGGGACGTGCGGCTGATCGAACTGCTGGTGAAGCTGCGGACGACGGGCATGCCGACCAGTGACATGCAGCGTTTCGCGGTGCTGCTGGCCGGGGGCGCCGAGACCCACGAGCGGCGGTTGGCGCTGCTGCTCGCGCATCGCGAACGCATCCTCGCCCAGCAGGCGAGGCTCGACGACGCCCTGGCGGCCCTCGACACCAAGGTCGATCACTACCGGGCCCTCATCGCAGGGACCGACGAAGACCCCGCCCGACAACGACGAGGAGAAGTATGACCGACATCGGTACGACAAACCTGGGTGACTCGCTCACCGTCTCCGACATGGGTTTCGGAGGAATGGCTCTCACACCCGTCTACGGCGGGGTGGAACCGGGGAAGGCGCTCGCGACGCTGCATCACGCGGTGGATCTCGGAGTGAGTTTCCTCGACACCGCCGACGTGTACGGGGCCGGCGACAACGAGCGGTTGATCGCGCAGTTACTGAGGGACCGGCGCGAGGAAGTCACGCTGGCAACCAAGTTCGGGATTGTGGGGATCCGAGGAAGCGGAGCGAGGGCGGCGCCTCGACCCGCGGCGACCGCGCCTACGTCCACGAGGCGGTGGACGCCAGCCTGCGCCGACTCGGCACCGTCACGATCGACCTCTACTACCTGCACCGCCCCGACCCGTCGGTTCCGATCGAGGACACCGTCGGTGCGATGGCCGAACTGGTGGCGGCGGGCAAGGTGCGACACCTCGGACTGTCGGAGGTGACGGCCGGGGAGCTGGCGTCCGCGCACGCGGTGCATCCCATCACGGCAGTCCAGTCGGAATGGAGCATCTGGAGCCGCGACGTCGAGGCGCGGATCGTGCCGGCGGCGGCCGCACTGGGTGTCGGGTTCGTCCCCTACTCGCCGCTCGGCCGGGGGTTCCTCACCGGGACCGTCACCGGCGTCGATACCTTGGCGCCCAACGACTTCCGCCGGACTCTCCCCCGGTTCGCGGCGGGCACGCTGCAGCGGAACCTCGGCGTGGTGGACGCGGTGAATTCGGTCGCAGGCGACCTGGGTGCCACGCCCGCACAGGTTGCGCTGGCGTGGCTCTACGCGCAAGGCCGCGCGTTCGGACTTCCGGTCGTACCCATCCCCGGAACCCGCAGTGCGGAACGGGTGACGGAGAACGCCGGTGCTCTCGGTATCGAACTCGATGCGGCGCAGCTGGCGGTGCTGAACTCGGCCGGGGAGCACGTGGAGGGTGCGCGTTCGGAGGATCTGCAGTGGGTGTCGGAGGGCCGCGACTTCTGAGTGATGCAGACTGGGCGGGTGCAGCACGCTACCAATCCCGTCGACGGTGTCCGGATCGCGTACAAGACCGTCGGCGACGGTGAGCCGCTCGTTCTCCTTCACGGCACGGCGCTCTCCCACGCGATCTGGCGTGGATTCGGTTACGTCGCCGCGCTGCGTGACCGGTACCGGCTGATCCTGGTCGATCTGCGGGGCCACGGGCGCAGCGACAAGCCGCACGACGAGAGCGCGTACGCCATGGAGCTGGTCAGCGGCGACGTTCTGGCGGTCCTCGACCACCTGGATCTTCCGAGCGCGCACGTGCTGGGGTATTCGCTCGGCGGCCGGGTCGCGCTGGCCTTGGCGGTCGGGGCGCCCGAACGGCTGGAGAGCCTGATCGTCGGCGGTGGCAGCAGCCGACCGCAGGCCGGCGCGTTCGACCGCCTGTTTTTCCCGGGCTGCATCGACGTCCTCGAGCGGGACGGCATGGATGCGTTCCTGGGGCAGTGGAATGCCCTGCGCGCGTGGCCGATCGACGCCGGCACCCGGGCGGCGTTCACGGCGAACGACGCGAAGGCGCTCGCCGCGTACATGCGGCGTTCCGGTGTGGAGCCGGGCGTGGACGACGACGTCCTGCGCGGGATCGCCGTCCCCACCCTGTTGTTCGTCGGTTCGAACGACGCCGAGAGGATCGGCGACACCCAGCGGGTGGCGGCACTGATTCCCGGTGCGTCGCTGACGATCCTGCCCGGTTTCGACCACTCGACGGCGGTGGCCGCGAGCACCGAGGTGCTCGCGGCCGTCGAGCCGTTCCTCGCTTCGGTGTGACCGCTACATCCATTCGACCAGTTGGATGATCACCCCGTTGGGGTCGCTCATCTGGAAGTAGCGTTCGCCCCAGGGCTCGGTTTCGATGGGCGTCACGATCGGGACACCCTCCGCCTGCAGTCGCTCGTATTCGGCGTCGATACCGTCGACGACGAGCGCGATCAGCAACCCCTGGCCGGCGTCACCGGCGATCCGCGCGGGCTTGAAGGTTTCCAGTCCGGTCTCCAGGAAGACCAGATTGAAGCCCACGTCCGCACGCTTCAGTGACACGAAGCCCTCGGCTGCCATCTCCTCGACGAAGCCCAGGTGGGACTTGGCGAACTCGGCCGACGCACTGGGGTCTGCGACGTTCAGCGACAGTGCGCTCGCGGTGACCTTCACGGTGGTGTCCTTTCGTTGACGACACCCCACTAACGTACGCCGTACGACATTTGTTCCCGAGGGCCACACCTCACATCGCCAGCAGACCCTTCGCGATGTGCGTCACCTGGATCTCGTTGCTGCCTGCGTAGATCATCAGCGACTTCGCATCGCGCGCGAGTTGCTCCACCCGGTACTCGGCCATGTACCCGTTGCCGCCGAACAACTGCACCGCCTCCATCGCCACCTCTGTGGCCGCCCGCGAGGAGTAGAGCTTCATCGCCGACGCCTCCGCGAGGCTCACCTGATCCCCCGCCGCGGTGCGCTCGATGGCGTTGAAGACCATGTTCTGCACGTTGATGCGGGCAATTTCCATCTCCGCGAGCTTGAGCTGGATGAGCTGGAACTGGGCGATCTCCTTACCCCACAGCTTGCGGGACTTGGCGTAGTCGACGCACAGCCGGTGACACTCGTTGATGATGCCCAGTGACAGCGACGCGATGCCGATCCGTTCGGCCGCGAAGCTCTCCTTCGCGCTGGACTTGCCGTCGGACTTGCCGCCGCCCTCCGTCTCGCCGAGCAGACGGTCGCGGGTGAGGCGCACGTTGTCGAAGAACAGTTCTCCGGTGGGTGAGGAGTTCATGCCCATCTTCTTGAACGGCGCACCCTGGGTGAGCCCCTCCATGCCCGCGTCGAGGACGAAGGCGAGAACCTTCCGGTCGCGGCGGTCGACGGACGAGTCTCCCTCGTCGAGCTTCGCGTAGACGATGATGACGTCGGCGTACGGGCCGTTGGTGATGAACGTCTTCTGCCCGTTGAGGATGTAGTCGTCGCCGTCGCGGCGCACGTACGACTTCATGCCGCCGAACGCGTCCGAGCCGGAGTCGGGCTCGGTAATGGCCCAGGCTCCGACCTTCTCGAACGTGACCAGTCCGGGTAGCCAGCGCTCCTTCTGCGCCAGCGTCCCGCGACTGCGGATGGTGCCCGCCGCCAGCCCGAGGCTCACCCCGAGCGAGGCGACGAGCCCGAGGCTGACGCCGGCCAACTCGGCGTTCATGATGACGCCCATGCTGCCCGCACCGCCGAGGCCGCCGGACTTCTCTTCCTTCGCGCCGGACACGGCCCCACTGCGTTCGCGGTCCAACGACTTCGTCAGCGCGTCACGGGCCATCTCGTCCAGACCGAAGGTGGCGAAGAGTTTGCGGATGATGTCGAACGGAGGCAGCTCACCGGTCTCCAACTTGTCGACGTGCGGTCGAATCTCCTTGTCGATGAAACCGCGGATCGCGTCGCGGAACATCAGGTCGGTATCTGACCACTCATACATGCCGGGCACTCCAGTCACTGAGAGAAAGGGTTGCCGCAAATATAGAACACGTTCCTATTCTTGGACAGGTGTGCCGGTCAGCACTAGCGGCCGTCCGTTTCACCGACCCCGAGCCACGTCGACCTCAGCCGGTCGAGGGTGCCGTCCGCGGCCAGGGTGCGCTGCGCCGACTCGATGCGTTCGCGCAGCGCGTGATCGCCCGTGCGGACGGCGACGGCGATCTCCTCGCGGGAGATTCCCCGTTCGACCACCTCCACGTGCGGGCGATCCCGGACGAGCCAGGTGAGGACAGGCGCGAGTTTCATGACGGCGTCGCACCCGCCCGAGGACAGGTCGTCGAGGGCCTGCCCGATCCGGTCGTAGGCGTACACCCTGATCGCGCCCGCGCGACCCTCCGCAACCAGTCTCTCCACGATCGGCTGACTCGTGTTGCCGTGCTGGACACCGACGGTCAGACCGCCCAGGTCGTCCACCCCGCGCACTCCCGGATGCCGCGACGTGTCGACGGCGAGGGACTGACCCGACACGAGGTACGGAGCGCAGAAATCCGCGCGCGCCCTCCGCTGCGGTGTCACGGTGGTTCCCGAGGCGATGCAGTCGAATTCACCGTCCGCCAGCGCATCGAAGATGCCGTTGAAGTCGATGCCCCGGTACGGGACGAGCGACCATTCGAGGCCGAGCACCTGCGCGACGGCCCGCGTGAACTCGACATCGAAACCCGCAGAAGCCCCGCCGTCCCGGAACTCGAACGGCGGGTCGGGCAACGCCGAACCCACCCGCAGTATGTGCGCCGCCGCCGTCATGCCATCCTCTCCGCCGTGACGAGTTCCTACGAGCCGATCAGCCCCAACCGCTGTGCCAGCCACGGCAGTTCCTTCTCCAGTCCGGCAGACCACACCGCGAAGCTGTGTCCGCCCGGCACTTCCACGTACTGCACGTCCATGCCCGCGTTCTTCGCGGCCTGATAGACCTTCTGGGCCCCCGGTTTGTAGGCGTCGTCGTCGGAGCCGACCACGAAGACCCCTGCCGTATCCGGGTACTTGTTCGACCCCATCAGATCGAGCGGGTTGACCTTCTTGAACGCCGCCTCGTCACCGCCGAACGCCTCGTCGAGGGTGCGCTGGTGGTCGCCGAGGGTGGGTTCTTCCTGACCCGAGATGTCGAGGAACGTCGGGTACACGTCGGGATAGTTGGTGGCCATCTGCAGCGAACAGGTGCCGCCGTAGGAGAGGCCGCCGATGGCCCACGCCTTGGGGTCCGGGTTCACCTGCAGGTTCGACTTCACCCAGGACGGAACGTCCTTCGCCAGATACGTGGCCACGTTGCCCAGCTTCGAATCGACACACAGGGGGTTCGCGATCTGCGAGCCGGTGCCGTCCGCCACCACCACGATCGGGGCCAGTCCCCCGTGTTTCGCGGCGAACTCGTTCATCGTGGTGGCGAGCTTGCCGCCGGCGAACCAGTCCTCCGGCGCACCGGGCTGACCGGCCAGCATCACGAGCACCGGCAGCAGGGGGCGCGGGTTGGCGAAGTAGGCGGGCGGGAGGTAGATCTCGGCGTCGCGGGCGGCGAACCCCGACGCGGTTCCGGGGACGGCCGCCGTCAGGACCCTTCCCTCGCTCGGCATTCCGGGCGGGGCGGTCCACGACGCGTCGAGAGGTGTTCCCGTCACCACGTTCTCGGCGGCGCTGCCGAGGTCGTTCATCTGAACCCGGTCGAACGGCTCCGCCCCGAAGGCCGTGCCCACCGTGGGGTAGGCGTCGAACACCAGGTTGATCTGCGTCGCGGACGCGAGAATCACGGCGAGAACCGCGAGGACCGAGACGACGGCGGCTTTCACCGTCCGGCCGGCGCGAATCCTCGGCACGAGCAGGACGATCGCGAAGAGCCCCAGACCGATCCACACGTAGATGGAGATCTCGATGGGGTCGGGGAACGGCCGGAGAACCTTCTCGACCATCACGTAGAGGACCACGGTGACGACCACCGACACGGCCAGGCAGATCGGAATCGCCTTCCTGCGGTACCAGGGGGCGCGGGCGGCGAGCAGCCACACGCCGCCGAGCGCACCGATCACCGTGAGGATCCAGGGCAGAGGCCCTGAGATCACGCTGAGGTCGCTGAGCCATTCCACGTCACGAAGCCTAGAGCGCGAACCCGCACTGCGTCGGCGACTCGGAGCGACCGGTAAAATTGCCGGGGTGACATTCATCAAGGTGTGCGGTCTGCGAGACGAGGCCTCCGTAGATCTGGCCGTGCGCCTCGGCGTCGACGCCGTGGGTTTCGTGTTCGCCGACAGCGTCCGCCGGATCTCCCCCGAGGACGCCGCGCCGCTGGTCCGCCGGGTCACCGGTCACACCGTCGCGGTGGGTGTGTTCAAGGGGAGTCCCGTGTCGGAGGTGATCGAGGTCGCCGCCGCGGCGGGTCTCGGGACCGTCCAGGTGCACGACCTGAAGTCCGCCGACGACGTCGCCCGGTTGCGGGAGGCGGGGCTCGGCGTGATCCGTGCCGTGGTCGCCGGTTACACGTCGGGCGATTTCGGCGCCGACCGAATCCTCGTCGACGGGGCGACCGCCGGGGCGGGCGTGCCCTGGGACTGGGCGAACCAGAGCCGGCCCGACGGCGAGTGGATCCTCGCCGGCGGACTTCATCCCGGCAACGTGCGGGCCGCCGTCGACGCGACCGGCGCGTGGGGCGTCGACGTGTCGAGCGGCGTCGAATCGTCGCGTGGAGTGAAGGATGCGGCGCTGATCGAGCAGTTCGTCGCCGCCGTCCGGTCCGGCGACTGAGTCAGCCCGGCATCCCGGCCACGGAATCTTCGACGTCCCACGACGCGAGCACCGTCCGGATGCCCACGACGAGCGCGAGCGGCTGGTCGATCATCACGTGATGTCCGGCGTCGGGGATTTCCACGACCACCGCGGTGGGCCCGAATCGACGGCGCATGTCGTCCATCATGGCGTCGGTGACGATGCCGTTCTCGGCGCGGAAGTACGCGATGCGGCAGCGTGGGTCGGATCCGCCGAGGTGGTTGCTGCCGTGGCGCGCGAAGAACGTGGAATCGAACTTCCACGACCAGCCGCCGTCCACCTCCTCCATCGAGTTCTCGGCGACGTGACGCAGGACCGCGGGCACCGCGGTGTCCTGCGGCGGGACGAACCGGAACCGCTCGAGCGCCTCGGCCCTGGACGGATAGACCTTCTTCGGACCGAAGGCACGCTGCTTGCGCGCTTCCTCCTCCTCCGGTGTGCGGGCGAGGACGGGCGAATCGATCAGCTGGACACCGGCCAGATCCTCGCCGAACAGCTGCGCTGCCACGTAGGACACCATGCCGCCCATGCTGTGCCCGACGAACACCGGCGCCCCCGAGATGCCCGCAGGCTTCGCCACCGCCAGGGCTTCCTCCGCCCACTGCTCCAGGCCGTACTCCGCGCGCCGGTCGCTGTCACCGTGCCCGGTCAGGTCGAGTGCGACGACGCGACGGCCCGTGGCCAGCATGGGTGCCACATGGTCCCACCACCGGCTGTGGGCGGCGCCGCCGTGCACGAGCACGATTCCCGGTGAGCCCGACGGCCCCCACGCACGGTAGTGGACCTGCGCCCCGGCGACGTCGACCCGGCCGGTGTCGACCGGCGACGCCAACGCCGTGGTGAACCAGTGGGGCGCGTTCGTCTGCACGTTGCTCATTCACCGAACATACCGACGACGCGCGGCCGTCCTCGCCCGCCCTACAGAAGGTCGAGCATAGCCGTGACCGCGCGTTCGACCACCGGGAACTTGTCCGGGGCCAGATCGTGGCGGGCTCCCTCGAGTTCGACGAGCGTCGTCGGTGCGGGGATCAGTTCGAGTGCCGACCGCATTTCGCCAGTGGTCGCGAACGGGTCCTTCGAACCGTGCACCACCACGGTTGGGGTGCGGAGACCGGGCAGGTGCTCGGTGCGGAGCTTCTCCGGCTTGGCCGGCGGATGCAGCGGGTACGACAGCAACAACAGGGCGTCGACGAGACCCCGTCGCTCCGAAGCGAGCATGGACGCCTGCCGCCCGCCGTACGAGTGCCCGCCTGCCCACACCGGCGCCGACACCAGCTCCCGCATCACGGCCACCGCGGCCGCGACGCCGTCCCGATCCTCCGCCGCCTTCGACGGATGCGGCGGACCCGACGCGCGGCGCTGACGGAACGGCAGATCGAACCGCAGGACGACGACGCCCCGCTCCACGAACCCGTCGGTCATGGCACGCAACAGCTTTGTGTCGCAGTCACTTCCCGCTCCATGCGTCAGAACCAGCCCCGCCACTGCGTCACCCGCGGGGCGGTGGAGATGTCCGCGCACACCGTCACGTTCCAGCAACTCGCTCATGCGGTTCACGGTAGTGGAATGTCGAGCTACTCCGGGGCGAGCAACTCCGCGAGTTCTTCGCACAGCTGGTTCGCGAGGTCGTTGGCGCGTGGCACGACGCCCATGCTCCAGTACCCGTGCAGCATGCCCGGCGAGATCCGGAGTCGCACCGGCACGCCGGCGGCCTCCAGCGCAGCGGCGTACGCGGGGGCGTGATCTCGGAGCGGATCGCATTCGGCCCCGCACACGATGGCGGGTGCCACCCCCGCCAGATCGCCCTCGATCGGCGAGACGCGGGGGTCCGACGACAGTCTGCGGTCGTCGAGGTAGCCGGCCCCCATGTCCTCGTTCGCCGGCATCCTGAGGAAATACCCGTCGGCGAGTTCGTCCATCGACGGGTAACGCTTCGCGAGATGCACCGGCACGTACAGCAGCAGTTGTGCCCGCAGAGGAAGTTCCGCGTCGCGGGCCGCCAAGGCCACCGACGCCGCGAGATTTGCACCCGCGCTGTCTCCGGCGACGGCAACTCGGGACGCGTCGCCGCCCAGCCGATCGATGGTGTCGTGGATCCAGTGGAGCGATGCCAGGCAGTCGTCGTAGCCCGCCGGGAACGGGTGTTCCGGTGCCAGCCGGTAGTCGACGGCCACGACGACGGAGCCGGTTCGGGCGCAGACGCGTCGAGCATGTGACTCGTGGGAGTCGAGGCCGCCCATCACCCAGCCGCCGCCGTGCAGGTACAGGACGGTCGGCAGAGTCGACTCCTCCGTGTCCGGCCGGTAGATCCGGGCGGGGATGCCGCCGGCAGGACCCGGGACGGTGACGTTCTCGACTTCTCGTACCTCGAGCAGTTCGGGTTCGAAGTAGAGGGCACGCATCTCCTCGATGCGCTTGCGGGCGCCTTCGATCGTCGTCTGCGGACCTGCGGCGGCGTCCCAGTCGTTCAGCTTGTCCAGCAGTACTGCCATGTCGGGGTCGAGCGTCATGAGTTCTCCTCGTGATGGGGAACCGCACCGAGGCGGTTCGGGGATCGATTACTTCTTGCCCAGGTCGGTGATCGCGACGCTGCCCGTCTCCGGGGCGGTCACCGCCGAGAGGCCGGCAACCAGCAGGCAGACGGAGCCGAACGCCGCCACCGGTATCCACCCGTGCGTGCCGGTTCCGAGCAGCGCATAGCCGATGCTCGGGGCGAAGCCCGCGAAAGCGAACCCGATCTGCGTCGAGATGGCGATGCCGGAGAACCGCACTCGGGTATCGAACATTTCCGCGAAGAAGGTCGGACCGACACCGCTGACACCGGATGCGGCGGCACCGAACAAGGCCGACACCGCGAAGATCAGGGGAACGGAACCGATGCTCATCGCCTCGAAGTAGAAGAAGAACGCGGCGATGGCGCCGACGATTCCGGCGAGATACACGGGCCGGCGGCCGATCCTGTCTCCCAGCATCGCCCAGAGTGGAATGGCGAACAGCTGCATGATGTTTGCGATGACGCCCGCCCACAGCAGGGTCTGCCGTTCGAGCCCGGCCTCACCGGTACCGTAGGCGAGCGCGAAGACCGTCATGATCGTGCCCGACACGGCGAAGAGCGAGCACGCGATCACCCGGAGCATCTGCAGCCGATAATTCTTGAACAGTTCGACGACGGGGATCTCGACCAGCTCGTTGTCGCGTTCCGCCTCCCGGAACACCGGTGTCTCCTCCATCGTCCGGCGGACGAACAGCGCGACGATCGTCAGGATTCCGCTGACGAGGAACGGGATTCGCCACCCCCACGTCATCAGCATGCCCTCGGGCAGCGCGGCGACGGGGATGAACACCAGGGTCGCGATGAGCTGCCCCGCCTGGGTGCCGCTCATCGTGAAGCTGGTGTAGAACGCCCTCGAACCCTCCGGCGAATGCTCGAGGGTCAGCGAATTGGCGCCACTCTGTTCGCCCGCCGCCGACGCACCCTGCATGAGCCGCAGGACCACCAGCAGGATCGGCGCCGCGACCCCGATGCTCCCGAACCCCGGCAGGCATCCGATGAGGAACGTCGAGACACCCATCAGGACCAGCGTGAAGACGAGCACACGCTTGCGTCCGATGCGGTCGCCGTAGTGGCCGAGCGCCACGGCCCCGATCGGGCGGGCGATGTATCCGACGCCGAATGTCGCCAGTGCCGCCAACGTGCCGGTCGCCGGACTCTCCGACGGAAAGAAGACCGTCGGGAAGATCAGGGCGGCCGCCGATCCGTAGATGAAGAAGTCGTAGTACTCGACGAGGCTGCCGAGGAAACTTGCGAAAGCCGCCTTACGCGGCTGCCGCACGGGCACACTCGCCGGGGTACCGACAGGCTGCTGCGGGTTCGGGCGCGCAGCAGAACCAGCTCGTACGCTCATGGGAGGACCTTTCGGACCGGAGTAGAGGTGATGACGTGCCGCGGATCACACCACCGCTGCGCCGACGACTCTGCCAAACCCCTTCATCACAGTCCAAGATCAACTTGGCATACTTTCGATAAGAACTACTTATCGACACCGTCGATCGTCGGCATGAGCTCCGCCGCGAGGGCGAGGACCGTCTCGAGCAGCGGTGTCAGGGGCCTGTCCGCCCACGCCAGCGCACCGCGGATTCGGTGGCGTCCGCCGTCCGTGGGCACGACGACGGCGTCGACGGCTCCGGTGCGATGGGAACTGACAGGAATGAGCGAGACCCCCACACCCGCCGCCACCAGCGCGGTCAGCGTCGTTCCGTCGGACGTTTCCTGCGCGATCTCCGGCGTGAACCCCGCGTCGTGGCATGCAGCCAGCACGTCCAGACGCAGAGTCGATCCCGACGCCGCGGGGTTGGTGACGAACGGATCGTCGCGCAGTTCGGACAGCGAGATCTCCGAGCGTTTCGCCAATCGGTGGTCGGCGTAGAGCAGCGCCCCCAGAGGCTCGACCGAGATCACTCTCGTCCGGATCTCGGGATGCGACAGGGCCGCCGAGACGAAACCGAGATCGAGCTTGCCGGAATAGATGTCGTCGAGGATCAGCCCGCTCGGTCTCGCCCCGTCGAGAACCAGCTCGAGCTTTGGATATCTCTTGCGCACGGTCCGGGCGAACAGGGGCAGCTTCGACTGTCCGTAGGCACCGCTGAATCCGACCCGCACACGGCCCTCCTCCGCGGGATTGCCCGCCGACGCCGACTGCTCGGCCCAGGCAACGGCTTTCATCGCGGATCGGCAGGGTTCGAGAAATTGCTCGCCCGCGGCGGTCAGCCGAATCGGTCTCGTACCGCGGTCGAACAGCTTCACTCCGAGATGCCTCTCCAGCTGCTGGATCTGCTGGCTGACCGCGGGCTGGGCTATGCGCAACGACTCGGCGGCCCGGCCGTAGTTCGACACCTCGGCTACGGCGAGGAACGCGCGCATCCAGCGGATCTCCATGCCCGCACCCTATGTGGTGTCGAAATACGACGGTTGATTGCGATTGGCTCTCGGTCTGTTTGCCGGGTTTCAGCGCGGGGTACCTTAACAACACAACCGCTGGGAGTAGCCAATGGACACCATGACTGTCATCTGGATCATCGTCGCGATCGTCGTCGTTCTCGCCCTGATCGCGCTGGCCGTTGCGGCATCGCGCAAGCGGAACCAGCGCCACCGTCAACAGGCCGACAGCATCCGCGCAAACGCGCAGGAGCAGACGTCCGTCGTCGAGAAGCGCGAGGCGATCGCGGAGGAAACTGCAGCCAACGCCAGAAGGGCTCAAGCAGAAGCCGAGGCCAAGGCGGCAGAGGCCAAGAGACTGCAGGTCGATGCGCAGACGCACCAGAATACGGCGACCACGTCGCGTGATGACCTGAAGCACGAGTGGCAGCGCGCCGACGAGCTCGATCCCGACGTCAAGAAGACGGACACGGCGACGAACGACGCCAGGGCCACCGACGCTCGAACCACGGGAGCGGGGCCCACGAACACTCGGGCCACCGACGCTCGCACCACGGGCGCAGGGCCTGCCAACGGTCGCCCCAGCGGCACGGACTCCACGAATACCCACGGAGCACACGCGAAGCCGACCGACACGTCGTCGACATAGCGTTCGAGTACGACACGTGCACCGGCCGGGCGCCGGTGCCCACACGGGAGGTCGGAAATGCGTATCGGACGGCTCGTGACGCTCATCGTGATCATCTGGCTGATCATCGGCGCCGTTGCCGTGTGGCAGCGCGGTTACTTCAAGGACACGACGGCCGATTGCGCCAGCGCCGGAACGATCGCGGTGACTGTGATCGCCGGCCCACTCAACTATGCGGGTGTGAACCCGAAGATCGATTGTGAAGTGCCGCAACCGAGTCAGTAGCTCCAGACCGTCAACCGAAAGAGGGAAGACCGTGATCGTTCTCGGGATCATCCTGCTCGTCATCGGCCTCGTCGCGGGGATTTCCATCCTCACGACGATCGGAATCATCCTTCTCGTCATCGGCCTCGTGCTACTACTGCTGGGCACGACGGGCCGCGCGGTCGGCGGGCGGAAGTATTGGTATTGACGCCGGAGCCCTTCTGTTGGACATGATCAATCATTGACATTATCAATGATTGATAGATAGGTTCCTTTCGAGTATGCACGCGTGCGCCGCACGCGTGCCGTCGAAAGGAACCTCGCATGTCTTCGGTTGCACTGGAACGGACCATCTTCGACGCCGATCACGATGCGTTCCGGGAAACGGTGCGCCGGTTCGCCGAACGTGACGTGGCCCCGCATCTTCGCGACTGGGCCGAGGCGGGACAGGTGGACCGGGACCTCTACCGTCAGGCCGGCAAGCTCGGGCTCCTCGGGATCAATGTCGAGGAACGATTCGCCGGCGGCGGAATCGACGACTTCCGTTTCAACGCCATCGCCATCGAGGAGCTCTGCCGCGTCGGGGCCCCCGCCGTGGTGATGGGCCTGGCCGGCATCAACGACCTCGTGACGCCGTACCTCGTCTCGCTGGCGAACGAGGAGCAGAAGCATCGGTTCCTGACCCCCTTGTGCACCGGCGAGAAGATCGGCGCCATCGCCATGACCGAGCCGGGCGCGGGTAGCGACCTGGCCGCGATCTCCACGACCGCCCTCCCCGACGGCGACGATCTGGTCCTCAACGGCACCAAAATCTTCATCAGCAACGGAATGCTCGCCGACTTCGTGATCGTCGTGGCCAAGACGGATCCGGTGGCGGGCAAGAAGGGCGTGAGCCTGCTGGTGGTCGAAGAGGGGATGGCCGGCTTCACCCGCAACGGGCCGCTGCACAAGGTCGGCCTGACCGCACAGGACACCGCCGAGTTGGTGTTCGACGACGTCCGCGTCCCCCGCGAGAACGTCCTGGGCGAGCTGAACGACGGCTTCGGCTACTTGCGCCACAACCTGCCCCAGGAACGCCTCAGCGTGGCCGTCACGTCCATGGCGTCGATGCGACGCACGTTCGACCAGGCCCTGACGTACAGCTGCGACCGCACGGCGTTCGGCCGGCGGGTGGCCGACTTCCAGGCCAACCGCTTCTACCTCGCGGAGCTCGCGACCGAGATCGAGATCGCGCAGTGCTTCACGGACCGCTGCATCCTCGACGCCGCCCACGGCACGCTCGACGAGGTGACCGCGGCCATGGCCAAATGGTGGATCACCGAGCTGCAGCAACGGGTGGTCCAGCGCGCGGTCCAACTCTACGGCGGGTACGGATACATGCGCGAGTACGACGTCGCCCAGGACTATCTCGACTGCCGCGGCGGGTCGATCTACGCCGGGACCACCGAGATCATGAAGGAAATCATCGGGCGCACGCTCACGCGTGCCTGATGGGTGCGGTTACCACAGAAGCGTTGGCGATCTCTTCCATTGACAAGTTCAATGATTAATGTTTAATTGTGATCCGCGCTACACACGCGATCCGCTCTGTTGTCCCACGCTTCGGCCAAGGAGTTTCGATGACGGTCACCGCCACTGCCGGCACCATGTCGGCCACCCAACGCAAGAAGGAAGTTCGCAGGGTGATCCTGTCGAGCTACCTGGGCAGCACCATCGAGTTCTACGACTTCCTGCTCTACGCCACGGCAGCGTCCCTCGTCTTCGGTCCGGTCTTCTTCGCCGATCTGGACCCCCTGGCCGCGAGCATCGCGTCGATGGGAACGTTCGCCGCCGGCTATGTCGCGCGCCCCCTGGGCGGAATCGTCTTCGGTCACTTCGGGGACACCGTCGGCCGCAAGGCCATGCTGCTGATTTCGATGACCGTCATGGGCATCGCCTCGTTCGCGATCGGACTCATTCCCCCACCGGAAATGATCGGCTCCTGGGCCGCGGTGATCCTCGTCCTTCTCCGGGTCTGCCAAGGACTCGCCGTCGGCGGCGAATGGGGTGGCGCAGCGCTGATGTCGCTCGAGCACGCCGAATCCGGCAAGCGCGGTTTCGCCGCGGCGTTCACCAACGCGGGCGCCCCCACCGGCGCACTGCTCGGCACGCTCGCGCTGGCGGCCGTGTCACTTCTCCCCGACGAGCAGTTCCTGACCTGGGGCTGGCGTATCCCGTTCCTGATCTCGGCGTTCATGCTGGCCCTCGGCCTGTTCATCCGGTCCAAGGTGTCGGAGAGCCCGCTGTTCACGGCGGCGCTGAAGGAATCCGCGAAGAAGGAAACCACCCCGCCCATCGTCACCATCCTGAAGCGGCCCCGCGCGGTCGTCGTGGCGTCGATGAGCTGCATCGCGAGCTTCGGAATGCAAACCGCGTTCACCACGTTCGCCATCACGTACGCCGTGTCGAGCGGCGCCGCGCGGTCCGACGCGCTGCTGGCGTTCTCCTTCTGCCAGTTCTGCGCGATCTTCCTGGTCCTCGGATCGGCGCGACTGTCCGACCGGATCGGCCGCCGCCCGGTCATGCTCGCGGGACTCGGCGCGATGATCCTCAGCGTCTACCCCCTCTTCTTGCTGCTCAGCACGGGACAGTTCCTGTTCATCGCGCTCGCCTTCGTCGGCTACACCATCTGCCACTCGGCCACCTACGGTCCGATGGCCGCGTTCATCTCCGAGCAGTTCGGCACCCGGGCGCGCTACACCGGTGCGTCGCTCGGATATCAGCTGGCCACCCTCATCGGTGCGGGATTCACCCCCGTCATCCTGGCGTCGCTGTTCGCGTCGTCCGGTAAATCGATCCTCCCGGTCGGGCTGTTCATCATCGCACTGTGCGTGGTCAGCGCCGTCTTCCTCGTCGCGACGAAGGAGAGCAAGGACAACGACCTGACCGCCGACACCCCGTCGGCGTGACACACCACCCCGCCACAAGCTCGAGAGTAGTTTCGAAGAGAACGAGGAGTCACCATGGACAACGAAGGCATCGGCTCGTGGCTCGAGCGCCGCATCACCATGACGCCGAAGAGCGAGGCGCTCGTCTTCGACGGTCAGGCCGTCACGTACGAGGAGATGGCACTGCGGACACGCCGACTCGCCCACGGCCTGCGCGCCCTCGGCGTCGAGAAGGGTGACTGTGTCGGCTTCTTCGGGTTCAACGACCCGGCGGCGCTCGAGGTGATGTTCGCTGCCGGGCTGCTCGGCGCCACGTATCTCCCGCTCAATGCACGCCTCACCGCGGAGGAAGCACGCTACGTGCTCGGCGATTCACGCTGCACCACAGTGATCTTCGGCGATCAGCAGGCCGACGTCGCGCAGGAGCTGGCGCAGTCGGACACCCCGGTCACCACCTGGATCGGCCTGGGCACCTCGTGGTCCACCCACACGTACGAGGGCTTGCGCGCCGGCCAGCCGGACACCTGCATCGACGAACAGGTGGGCCTCGACGACCTGTCCGTGCTGATGTACTCGTCGGGCACCACCGGCGCACCGAAAGGCGTCATGCTCAGCCACGGCAACATGCTGTGGAACGCACTGAACCAGCTTCTCGCCCAGGACATGACGTCGAAGGAACGCACACTGTCGGTGGCGCCGCTGTTCCACATCGGTGGGATCGGCGGCGCTGTCACGCCGACACTGCTCAACGGCGGCACCGTGGTGCTGCTGCGCAAGTTCGATGCCGGCGTCGTCCTCGACACGATCGAGAAGGAACGCATCACCACGTTCTTCGCCGTCCCCACGATGATCCAGGAACTCTGGCACCACCCCCGGTTCGCGGACGCCGACCTGTCCAGCCTGCGGGCCATCTGCGTCGCCGGGGCTCCGCTGCCCGAAGCATTGATCTCCCCGTGGCAGGACCGGAACGTCGCGATCACGCAGGCGTACGGCCTGACGGAGACCGCGCCGTCGGTGACCATGCTGTCGAGTGCGGACGTGCGCACCAAGATCGGTTCCGCCGGCAAGCGGACGTTCTTCACCGACGTCGACGTCGTACGCCCGGACGGGTCGAGCGCCGAACCGCACGAGATCGGCGAGATCGTCGCCAAGGGCCCGAACGTGATGCTCGGCTACCTGAATCAGCCCGAGGCGACCGCCCGCACCATCGTCGACGGCTGGCTGCACACCGGCGACGCCGGCTACTTCGACGACGAAGGCTTCCTCTTCATCTGCGACCGCTACAAGGACATGTACATCTCGGGCGGCGAGAACGTCTACCCCGCCGAGGTCGAGGCGGCGCTCCTGAAACTGGACGGCATCCGGGAGGCGGCGGTCATCGGCGTCCCCCACGAAAAGTGGGGTGAGACCGGCATGGCCTTCGTCGTCGCCGACGACGGCACGACACTCGACGAGGAGACGGTGCGCGCCCGGCTGCGAGAAAAGCTCGCAGGGTTCAAGATTCCCACGTTCATCCAGATCGCGGAGGCACTCCCCCGCACCGCCACCGGCAAGATCCGCAAACCCGACCTGCGCAAGCTTGCCGCTTCGCAGCCTGTGAGTACTTCTTAACGTCGGGCGGTTAACAAGTACTCACGAGCGTGCTTGCATTATGGAATGAAGCACATCGGGATCGTGTTGTTCGACGGCGTCGAGGAGTTGGACGCCGTCGGGCCGTGGGAGGTGCTGTCCGCGTGGACGCGCATGTACCCGGACGACGGATACGCCGCGTCCTGCCTCTCCGCGTCGGGCGGGAGTGTGCAGTGCGCCAAGGGCCTCGTCCTGGGCGCTCATCATTCCCATGCCGACGCGCCGCCCCTCGACGTGCTGCTCCATCCCGGCGGTCAGGGCACGCGGCCACAACTGCTCGACGACGCCCATCTCGACTGGGTGCGCCGCCAGCGCGCCGTCGTTCCGTTGATGACCAGCGTGTGCACGGGGTCCCTGGTCTACGCGAAAGCCGGCCTGCTGAAAGACAGGCCGGCTACGACGCATTGGGCCGCTTCGCCCCCTGTGAGTACTTGTTAACCACCCGCGGTTAATAAGTACTCACGGGCGCGTCAGCGCACCACGGACAGCGACACGCGGCTGGGGTAGCGCTCCCCTGTGTGCACGATCTGGTGGGCGACCACGAATTCGGATGATTCGTAGGCGGATTCGCCGGTGTTGAGGTTGCGGTCCCAACGGGGATGGTTGCTGGACGTCACGTGGACCCGGATCCGCTCGCCCGGCTGGAAGGTGACGGCCGTGGACCACAGGTCGATCGCGTACTCGTACACCTCCCCGGGCACGAGCAGGCTCGGTTCGGTGGACGTGTACGTCCCGGGGGTTCGGTAGGAGTCGCGGTAGCGGGCCCGCACCATGCCGTCGGTGAGTGTGATCGACGTGCCGTCCGCGGTCACCCGGCACAGTCGCACGACGAAATCGGTGTCGACCGCGCTGGACGACGCGAACAGTGTCGCGGACACCCGGCCGATCACCGTCAACGGCTCGGTGAGTGTCTCACCGGTGAAGACGAGGACGTCGTCGCGGGATTCGACGCGGCTCTGTTCCAGTGCGCCGGGCGCGAACGTTCCCGGCATCATCGTCGCCCCACCGACCGTCGGCACCGGATCCGCCGGGTCGTAGTCGTAGTCGACGCGCCCGTCGCTTTCCTCCGCTTGCGCGACGAGGGTTCCGCCGGGAGCGAGGAAGAGTTCGGCCGTCCGCGTGGGTTCCGGGAAGCGGTCGTACCTCCGCCACCGGTTCTCACCCATCACGAAGATCCGGACGCGGGGCATGGCGGGTTCCTCGTCGCCGAGCACCGACGCGTACCACTGCGCGTGAACCGACGACAGGTCCTGACCCGAGTCGAGCACCGCCTGGTTCGCGGGACTGCCGAACACGACCGAGCCACCGAGCCCGGAGAAGTTGGTGTGACTCCACGGGCCCACGATCAGGTACGGCGCGGGGGCCGCACCGGAATCACTGTGCGCCAGTTGGCCGAAGTACTGGTCGAGGGTGCTGTTCACGAAGATGTCGTACCACCCCCCGATGTGCAGCGAGGGGAGGTCGACGGCCCGGTCGCTCGCGCTGTCCCACAGGTCGCGGGTGGGGTGATCGATCGGGAATCCCAGCGATTCGACGATCGGCGACGCGAAGAACACCGGTGCGTCCACGGCCATGTCGCGGACGGGCAGGATGTCGAGGAACGTGTCCTCGGACATCGCCCGATCGATCCGCGCCCACGACTCCCATTCGCGTTCCGCGCGGGCGGGATCGGTCCGGGACAGTTTCGCGATCTCGGCCGGTCCGGCCGAATAGTGCCCCCACCCGAGCCGGGCACCGAGTTCCACCGCGCCGCCGCGCACGAGCCCACCGGACCGCGCATTGCCGCCAGCGGAGATGCCCGGGGCGATGCCGCGCAGGGCCGGCGGCTTCTCCTGGGCTGCACGCCACTGGGTTTCGGCGAAGTAGGACCGTCCCCACATGCCCACGGCGCCGGTCGAATACGACAGTTCGGCGGCCCACTGCACCGTGTCGTAACCGTCCGGACCTTCGTTCTCCGACGGCACGAACTCGCCGTCCGAGCCGAACCTGCCGCGGACGTCCTGCATGATCACGACGAATGCGGCGGCCGCGACGGTGGTGGGGTTGAGGTATCCCGAGTTCACGGACAGGTCGCGGCCGTACGGGGTGCGGGTGAGCAGAACCGGGAAGCGTCCGGATCCGTTCGGGCGGTACACGGTCGAGCGCAGAACCACCCCGTCCCGCATCGTTGCCTCGACGTCGTTCTCGATCAGTACATCGTGTTTCACAGGTTCGGTCACTTTCGACGGGAGTGCGGTCATTTGCCGAGGTCGGTGGTGCTGGTCCGGTAGGTTTCCCGGACCGTGAGCGTGGTGAGCGCGCTGACCAGGCAGCAGCACGCGGTGAACACGGCCACCGGGATCCAGCCGTTCGGTCCGGGCCGGACGAGAGCCGCGGCGATGGTGGGGGCGAATCCGGTGGCCACCAGCGCCAGCTGCCCGGAGATCGCCATGCCCGAATACCGGATGCGCGTCTCGAACATCTCGGCGTACAGCGCGGGACCGACGGCGTTGACGAGCGAGTAGCCGGCCACCATCACGATGCACGCCGTGATCAGGATCAGCGCCGTCGAACGCTGGCTGACCGCCCAGAAGAATCCGGAGATGGCGACGGCGCAGACGAGGTTGCCGGTGATGAAGATCGGCTTGCGTCCGATCCGATCGGCGAGGATCCCCGCCGCGGGCTGGGCCACGAGCGCGAGTGCGGCGGTGAGCACGGTCGCGCCGACCATGACGGTCCGGGACACGCCGGCCTCGTGGGTGCCCCACGACAGGGCGAAGGCACTGAAGATGGTGGAGACCACCGCGAACAGCCCACACCCCACGACCCGCAGCACACTCGGCCAGTGGTCGCGGAAGATCACCTTCGCCGGCATCTCCTTCGGCTCGTCGGTCGACACGGCCTCCTCGAACACCTCGCTCTCGGGCAGCATCCGGCGGATGACGAGCCCGGCGAGAGCGACGAAGATGCTGAGCAGGAACGGGATACGCCATCCCCAGCTGAGGAAGGCGTCCTCGGGCAGTCCGGAGAACACGAGGACGACCAGCGACGCCAGCAGCATTCCCGCGGCGGCACCGGTGTTCACCCAGCTCGCCGCAAGTGCCCGGCGATGG
Organism: Rhodococcus sp. G6(2025); assembly: GCF_058628105.1. Lineage (NCBI taxonomy): Bacteria > Bacillati > Actinomycetota > Actinomycetes > Mycobacteriales > Nocardiaceae > Rhodococcus > Rhodococcus sp. G6(2025). The sequence goes on along the minus strand of NZ_CP179750.1, from coordinate 1,627,058 downwards.
GCGGGTGCGTGTTCGAGCGCCAGGGACGCGGCTCCCGCCGACTCGCCTGCCGCCGACGCACCCTGGACGGCCCGCAGCAGCACCAGCAGGATCGGCGCCGCGACGCCGATCGCCCCGTACGTCGGCAGGCAGCCGATGAGCGAGGTGGCCACACCCATCATCACGAGCGTCACCACCAGCATCCGCTTACGCCCGAGCGTGTCTCCGAAGTGCCCGAAGACGAGGGCCGCGAGAGGCCGGACGACGTAACCGATCCCGATGGTCGCCATCGACACGATGGTCCCCCAGAACGAACCGAGATCCGGGAAGAACAGGGTGTTGAACGCGAGCGCGGAGAAGGACGCGTAGATGAAGAAGTCGTAGTACTCGAGGGTGCTGCCCACGAAGGAGGCCAGGGCTGCCCGGCGCGCGTGGGGCGACCGGACGCTCGTGTCGGCGCGTACGGCGCGGCCGTCGAATGTGGAAGTCATGTGGTTCCTACCTGAATGTGAAGGGCATCCGGGAGTTCGGAGGGGCCTCGAGGCGGGTGCGGCACCGGGGATCGGAGTCGTCCAGGTCACATCCGCGCCGCCGAGGGAGACTCTGCCAAAGAAACCGATCACCGTCCAAGAGCAGTATCGGCACCGATTGATAAGCGATCGTTATTGCTCGTCGGCGACGGTGTCCGGCGACGGCAGCACCTCGTCGGCGAGGTCGAGGACCGTCCGCACCACCGGCGATACGGGACGGTCCGACCAGGCCAGCGCGGCCCGGACTTCGTATCGGCCGGCATCGAGGGGAACGAGGACCACCCGATTGGGATACGTCTGGACGTCACCCGGCACGAGCGCCACACCGACCCCCGCCGCGACGAGGGCGGTCAGGACGATCCCGTCGGTGGTCTCCTGCACGATGTTCGGCGTGAACCCGACATCCCGGCACGCGGCGAGCAGATCGCGGCGGAGCGTGGATCCGGTGGCGGCGGGATTCGCGACGAACGTTTCGTCGCGTAGTTCCGCGAGGTCGATCGACTTCCGTTCGGCGAGTGGGTGATCGCTGGGGAGCAGTGCACTGAGGTACTCCACCGAGATCTGCCGCGTGAGCACATGGGGGTGGGACACCGCGTCCGAGACGATCCCGAGGTCGAGTTGCCCCTCCCAGATTTCGTCGAGGATCTGCCCACTGACCGTCGCCCCTTCGAGAACGAGATCGATCAGGGGATACCGACGGCGCACCGACCGTGCCAGAGAGGACAATTCGGTCTGCCCGTAGGCGCCGCTGAAACCGACGCGGACGCGACCCTCGACCGCCGGATCCGCGATCACCGCGGCATCGACGGCGCGGTCGATTCCGGCGAGCGCGTCCCTGCACGGCTGCAGGAAGCGCTCCCCCGCCGCGGTGAGCCGGACCGATCGCGTCGTGCGGTCGAACAATTTGACGCCGAGGCGTTTCTCGAGTTGCTGCACCTGCTGACTCACTGCGGGTTGCGCGATGTGCAGCACCTCGGCCGCCCGGCCGTAGTTGAGTTCTTCGGCGACCGCGACGAACGACTTCATCCAGCGGATCTCCACGACCGGTCAGTCCACCACGAACACCGTGAGACGCACCTCGCCGGGAAGGCGCTCGCCGGTGCCGACGAGGATCCGTGAGCGCAGCCACGACCACCGGCCCTCGGCGGCGGTGAGCCGCGGCGTGCAGCGGAAGTAGATGCGCTCGGGTGGCACGGCCTCGCCGTCGACCAGTCGGGCGATGTCTTCGGCGGTACCCGAGCGCAGCCCGAAGTTGGTGACGTAGATGCGGTCGCCGTCGTCGGTCTCGATGGCGTACTTGGCCTCGAGCTCGGTGAGCGTGGACGAGCTGAGCAGCTGGAAGTCCGCCCCGACCGGCAGCACGGTGCCCCGCAGCTCGGGGCCCTCGACCCGGCCACCGACGATGGGGATGATGCGACGTGTCCCTTCGGGCGTGGACCCGATCTCCACCGGCTCGGCCACCTCCACGACGAACGTGGCGAGGAACGACATGCCGGGCGGGGCCGGGGCGAGGAGCTCGGTCATCGCGCCCTACTCCACGAAGGTGGGAAAGGCGATGCTCTGCAACGTGTCCCGCATCTGATTGACGACCGTGTCGGGGATGCCCTCGAAGTAGCGTCCGTGCGCGGCGTCGACACGCGCCTTGGCGTCGTCGCGGAGCCGGCGCCCTTCCTCGGTGGCGGCGATCAGTTTGTTGCGGCGATCCGAGGGGTCGAGGGTACGCACGACGAGTCCGCGTTCCTCGAGTTCGTCGACCAGCCCCACGATCTGACTGGGGTCGAGACCCATGGTGGCGGCCACCCCGCGCTGGTTGACGCCCTCGGCCTGCTCACAGGCGAGAACCAGGACCGAGTAGGAGCGCACCCGCAGACCCGTGGGGACGAGGGCCTTGTTCACCGCGCCCAGCACCATTCCGCCGACGCGCGAGAGCAGGAACCCGATGTCGTCCGATAACGCCTGCGACTCTGCCATGCGACGACCCCCTTCTGATGATTGTCGGTAGAGTAGCAGACCTTAATCATTGACATTCTCAATCATCAATGATTACGTGTGATCCAGCGAACACGACCTTAGGAGAATCACGACATGGACCTCAGCAACAAAGTCGCCGTAGTCACCGGCAGCGGACAGGGCCTCGGACTGGCATACGCCAAGGACCTGGTGCGCCACGGCGCCGCGGTCGTGATCAACGACGTCAACCAGGCCACCGCCGACGCCGCCGTCGCCGAGATCACCGCCGCGGGCGGCCGGGCAGTCGCCGTCGTCGCCCCGGTCGGCAGCACCGAAACCGCCCAGAAGCTGGTCGCCGGCGCGATCGACGCATTCGGACGCCTCGACGTCATGGTCACCAATGCCGGCATCCTCCGCGACAAGGTGCTGTGGAAGATGACCGACGACGACTTCGACGCCGTGATCAACGTGCATCTGCGCGGCACCTTCACCTGCGTACGCGAAGCCGTCCTGAAGTTCCGCGAACAGGGCGACGGTGGTCGCATCATCTGCATCGGCTCCCCCGCCGGCCAGCGCGGCAACTTCGGGCAGACCAACTACTCGGGCGCCAAGTCCGGCATCGTCGGCATGGTCCGCACCTGGGCGATGGAACTGCAGCGCGCGGGCATCACCGCCAACGCCGTCTGCCCTGTCGCAGCGACGGCGATGACGGAGACCGTCCCGTTCCTGGCCCCCTACATCGAGGGCATGAAGAACGGCGAGCCGCTCCCCGACATCATCCGCCGCGAGGTGGGCCTGGGCACCCCCGAGGACGCCGCAGGCATCATCTCGTTCCTCGCGTCCGACGCGGCCGCCGAGATCACCGGCCAGGCGTTCGCCGTCGGCGGCGACCGCCTCGCGCTGTGGTCGCACCCCGACCTGACCGCGGTCGAGTACCACGACGGTGGCTGGTCGGCCGACGACATCGCGGCTCAGTGGAACGGCACGTTCGGCGACGCCGTCCAGTCCGTCGGCGAGGAATTCCCCGAGGAGCTGATGGCGAAGTGAGCCGCTACGAGTACGGCATCGACTTCGACAAGATCGACGCCATCGACATCCACACTCACGTCGAGATCGACGGCTGCGGGCACCGGTCGCTCGACGACGAACTGATGGCCGCCTCGGAGAAGTACTTCAAGTCCGGGGAGGAACGCACCCCGTCCATCGACGCGATCGCCGATCACTACCGCTCGCGCAACATGGCCGCGGTCGTGTTCACCGTCGACGCGGCCTCAGCCAGCGGACACGCCGCCAACTCGGTCGAGGAGATCGCCGAGGGCGCGGCCCGCCACAACGACGTCCTGATCCCGTTCGGATCCGTCGACCCCTGGCAGGGCAAGGCCGCCGTGCGGCGCGTGCACCGGCTCGTCGACGACTACGGCGTGAAGGGATTCAAGTTCCACCCGAGCATGCAGGGCTTCGAACCGAACGACCGGCAGTTCTACCCGCTCTACGAGGCGATCACCGAGGCCGGGGTCCCCGCCCTGTTCCACACCGGTCAGACCGGGATCGGCGCCGGGCTGCCCGGCGGCCACGGCATCAAACTGCGCTACTCCGACCCGATGCTGCTCGACGACGTCGCCGCCGACTTCCCCGACCTCACCGTGATCATGGCCCACCCGTCGGTGCCGTGGGTCGACTCGCAGATCTCCATCGCCACCCACAAGGCCAACGTCTTCATCGACCTGTCCGGGTGGTCGCCGAAGTACTTCCCGCCGCAGCTGGTCAAGGCCGCCAACAGCATGCTCCGCGGCAAGGTGCTGTTCGGCTCCGACTTCCCCGTCATCCAGGTCGACCGCTGGATGAAGGACTTCGAGAACCTCGACATCAAACCCGAGGTCGCGCCGCTGATCTTCAAGCAGAACGCGCTGCGCGTTCTCGGCATCAAGCACTGACCCGGCCCCACCGAACCACCAGGAGACTTATCATGACCACCGCAACCACCACCCGCGTCGCCACCCTCGCCGACCTCGCCGCACTCGAGGGCCAGCCGCTGGGCACCAGCTCGTGGATCGACATCCCCCAGCAGCGAATCAACACGTTCGCCGACGCCACCGACGACCACCAGTGGATCCACGTCGACCCCGAGCGCGCCAAGGCGGAGAGCCCGTTCGGCGGGCCCATCGCCCACGGCTACCTCACGTTGTCGCTGATCATCCCCATGTGGGACGAGGTACTGACCGTCGACAGCGTCACCATGGCCGTCAATTACGGTCTCAACAAGGTCCGATTCACCAACCCCGTACCCGCCGAGGGACGCGTCCGGCTGAACGCGACGCTGCAGTCCGTCGAGGAGCTGCCCAAGGGCGGCGTCCAGGTGACCGTCGCCGGGCAGATCGAACTCGAGGGCAGCGAGCGTCCCGCGGTAGTCGTCGAGGCCGTGTACCGCTTCTTCGAGTGACCCACCTGTGAGTACTTATTAACCGCCCGGGGTTAATAAGTACTCACGGGTGGCGAAGCCGCACTACTCGGGAGCCTGGTCGTCGGGCTCGACCTGTTCCGCCTGCTTCCGCTCGGACGCGTTGCCCGCGATTCCCTTCGCCTCGCGCTCGGCCACCAGCCGGTCTTCCATGTCGTCGACGAGGTCTGCGATCCGCTGGTGCTCGGGGAGGTGCTGATCGTGTCGATCCGAATTCGCCTTCATCACGCTCCTTCCGCTGTGTGCGACGGGCCGCAAATCCTGCGACTTCCGGACGCACAATTCGAACTGTACGCCGCGGGCCCGGCCGAAGCGGGCATTCACGGCGGCACGAACTGGACGCCCGTCTTTCGGGCATTTCGCACCGTCGGTGAAACCTGTTGCCGAACACCACCTTACGGACGTCAGGTTCGCCAATGTCGCACTGCGCAACCTCATTTCGCCTTCGACGCGGGTCCTCCACCGCTGCCGGCAGGCGATGAATTCGATGCACAATCGACACCGTCTTGCGAGTACCTGCAGCCGGCACCTCGTACTCTGGACCGGGTACCACCCGAAGGAGGACCGATATGCCAGCAGTCACCACACCTCATGTCTATGTTCATCGTGCCGGCGATCGGCTGAAAACCAAGATTTCCTGGTTGGATTCGAAGCACTCGTTCTCCTTCGGCCAGCACTACGACCCCGACAACACACACCACGGGCTGCTCCTCGTGAACAACGACGACACCGTGCTCCCCGGTCAGGGATTCGACACGCACCCGCACAAAGACATGGAGATCGTCACGTGGGTGCTGCGCGGCTCGCTCGTCCATCAGGATTCGATCGGCCACTCCGGCATCATCTATCCCGGCCTTGCGCAACGCATGAGCGCAGGCAAGGGCATCATGCATTCCGAGAAGAACGACAGCTGGCGCCTCGAGGGTGAGCAGCACCACGAGCCGGTGCATTTCGTCCAGATGTGGGTGGTACCCGACGAAGCCGGCCTCACTCCGAGCTACGAACAACTCGAGATCGAGGACGAGATCCTCAAGGGCGCGCTGATGCCCGTTGCGTCCGGAATGCCGGAATACAAAGATAATTCGGCGATCCGGATCCACAACAAGCACGCGGCCCTGCATGTCGCGCGACTCTTCCCCGGCGCATCGGTGACGCTTCCCGAAGCGCCGTTCCTCCACGTCTTCGTCGCCCGGGGCACCGCGGAGATGGAGGGTGTCGGCACCCTGTACGAGGGGGACGCCGTCCGGCTGAGCGCCTCCGGTGGCCAGCAGGTCACCTCGCACTCCGGCGCCGAGGTCCTCGTCTGGGAGATGCACGCCCGCCTCGGCGGGTGAGTTCCCAGCAAGTTCACAGCCGGACGGCACGCTGCGCGCAGGTTCGTGCGCCACGATCAGGTCACAGCCCGATCATGGAGAGGTACGCATAGTGAACAAGGACGTCGAGAAGAGCCGTCTGCGCATCAGCCGCCGCCGCGCACTGGCGGTCGGTGGAACGGTGAGCCTGGGTGGGCTCATCGCCGCCTGCACCGGGAACGGGAGCAGCAGCACGTCGGCGTCGGCCACGTCGACCGCAGCCGCATCCAGTGCCGCGACGAGCGCCGACACCGTGAGCGCCCTGCTCGACCAGGCACCGCGGTGCGTCCTGGCCGTCGAGGAGACGCAGGGACCGTACTGGTTCGACGTCGACTCCATCCGCAGCGACATCCGCGAGGACCGGCCGGGCACGAACCTGCAGCTCGCACTGCGGGTGCAGGACCTGACGAATTGTTCCGCGGACGGCTCCGCCGCGGTGGTGAGCAATGCCGTCGTCGAGATCTGGCACTGCGACGCGGGTGGGGTGTACTCCGGCTTCGAGTCGGGTTCCGAGGCCGCGGACCTCAGCGGCAACGGCGCCCCCGCAGGCGCGCCTCCGGCGGGCGGACCCGGTGGCGGCCAACCCCCGGCCGGTGCTCCCGGTGGCGCAGGTGGTCCCGGTGCGGGTGGTCCCGGCGGCGACATGTCCGGCGGTTCGGGTGAGACGTCCGACGGGTCCTACAGCGTCGGCGACAGCGAGGCCGCCACCACGGACGACGGCACCTACCTGCGCGGCGCCCAGACCACGGACGCGAACGGTGTCGCCCAGTTCACCACCATCTTCCCCGGTTGGTACATCAGCCGGACCACCCACATCCACCTGAAGGTGCACATCGACAAGAAGACGGTGCTCACCACCCAGCTGTTCTTCGACGAGGCCCTGCTCGACGAGGTGTACGCGACCGCGCCGTACTCCGATCACACCGGACGCGAGAACAACGTGAACAACTCCACCGACAGCATCTACGACGCCGCCGGCCTGCTGACCGTCGCCAAGCAGTCGGACGGCTACCTCGCGGCGATCAACCTCGGCATCGACGTCTGATCGATCCCCGGTCGTCTGTTTCGCCCTGAGCGCAGTGGTGGACCTCCCGGCGCGGAACGGTGTAAGGATGGAACGCATGACCACGGCTCAGCGCTCCGGCATCGACCTCACTCACCTCGACAACGACACCCGCGCCCAGGACGACCTCTTCGTCCACGTGAACGGCAAGTGGATCGACGACTACGAGATTCCCGCGGACCGGGCGATCGACGGCGCGTTCCGCACGCTGTACGACAAGGCCGAGGTAGACGTCCAGACCATCATCGAGGAGGCGGCGGACTCCGGCGCGGCGCCGGGGACCGACGCGCAGCGCATCGGTGACCTGTACGGCAGCTTCATGGACGCGGATGTCGTCGAGGCCGCGGGGCTCGCACCGATCGCGGGCGAGCTCGCCGACGTGGCCTCGGCCGCCGACCTCTCCGCGCTCGCCGCCGTCATCGGCCGCCAGCAGCGCACGGGGGTCGGCGGAGCCGTCGGCCACTACGTCGACACGGACGCCAAGAACTCCGAGCGTTACCTCGTCCACTTCAGCCAGTCGGGCATCGGCCTGCCCGACGAGTCGTACTACCGCCAGGACGACCACGCGGAGATCCGCGCGGCGTACGTGAAGCACATCGCGAAGATGTTCGCCCTCGCAGGCGTCGACTACGACGCGCAGCGCGTGTTCGACCTGGAAACCAAGATCGCGGCCGGTCATTGGGACGTCGTGAAGCGTCGCGACGCCGAGCTGAGCTACAACCTGCTCACCCTCGACCAGCTCCCCGCCGGGTTGGACTGGTCGTCGTGGATCGGCGCGCTCGGCGGCACGTCCGAGCAGTTCGCCGAGATCGTGGTCCGCCAGCCCGACTTCCTCACCACGCTGACCGAGCTGTGGACGTCCGAGGACATCGACGACTGGAAGGCGTGGGCGACGTGGAACGTCATCCGCTCCCGCGCCCCGTACCTCACGCAGGCCCTGGTCGACGAGAACTTCGCGTTCTACGGGAAGACGCTGACCGGTGCCGAAGAGATCCGTGAGCGCTGGAAGCGCGGCGTGTCCCTGGTGCAGGATCTGCTGGGCGAGGCCGTCGGCAAGCTGTACGTCGAACGCCACTTCCCGGCCGACGCGAAGGCCCGCATGCAGGAACTCGTCGCCAACCTGCAGGAGGCCTACCGGCGCAACATTTCCGACCTGGACTGGATGAGCCCCGAGACGCGGCAGGCGGCGCTCCGCAAGCTGGAGAAATTCACGCCCAAGATCGGCTACCCCGACAAGTGGCGCGACTACTCGGCCGTCACCATCTCCCGCGACGACCTGGTGGGCAACTACCGCAGCGGCTACGCGGCGGAGTACGACCGCGACCTCGCGAAGCTCGGCGGCCCCGTCGACCGGGACGAGTGGTTCATGACACCGCAGACGGTCAACGCCTACTACAACCCGGGCATGAACGAAATCGTTTTTCCCGCAGCCATTCTGCAGCCTCCGTTCTTCGACGCCGCCGCAGACGACGCCGCCAACTACGGCGGAATCGGTGCCGTCATCGGTCACGAGATCGGCCACGGCTTCGACGATCAGGGCGCCAAGTACGACGGCGACGGCAACATGGTCGACTGGTGGACCGACGACGACCGGACCGAGTTCGGCAAGCGCACGAAGGCGCTGATCGAGCAGTACAACGAATTCGAGCCGAAGGCGCTGCCCGGACACAGCGTGAACGGCGAGTTCACCATCGGTGAGAACATCGGCGACCTCGGTGGCCTGTCCATCGCCATCGCGGCGTACCGGATCGCCACGGAAGGGTCCGAGCCCGAGGTTCTCGACGGCCTCACCGGTATCCAGCGGGTGTTCTTCGGCTGGGCACAGGTGTGGCGCACCAAGGCCCGGGACGCCGAGGCGCTCCGCAGGCTGGCCGTCGATCCGCACTCGCCGCCGGAGTTCCGCTGCAACGGCGTGGTCCGCAACCTCGACACGTTCCACGACGCGTTCGACGTCCAGCCGGGTGACGCCCTGTATCTGGATCCGGAGGAGCGCGTCAAGATCTGGTAGCGACTACCGCAGACGGTTCCCCGTCGCCGCGGAGAAGAAGTACACCTCGCCGGGCTTCGGCTGCAGGTGCACCCTCTCCCCCGCGGCGACGGTGCGGGTGCGGTCCACCCGCACCACCACCTTCCCGGACGTCCCGGACGCGTACACGAAGGACTCCGCCCCGAGTTCCTCGAGCAGGTCGGCGTCGACGGTGTACGAGTCCTTGCGCCACGACCCCACCAGCACCCACGACTCCGGGCGCACCCCGACGATCACGGAGCCGTCCCCGATAGCCGAGTGCGGCACGGGAATTCGCAGGTCGCCCAGTTCGGCGACGCCGTCGCGGATCGGGGTGTCCATGAGATTCATCCCGGGCGAGCCGATGAAGCCGGCGACGAACGTGTTGACCGGGTCGTCGTAGAGATCGCGGGGCCGGGCCACCTGCTGGAGGCGCCCACCCTGCATGACCGCCACCCGGTCGCCCATCGTCATGGCCTCCACCTGGTCGTGGGTCACGTACACGGTGGTCGTGCCGAGCCGGCGCTGCAGGCCCGCGATCTGCGAGCGGGTGCTCACCCGCAGCTTGGCGTCGAGGTTGCTCAGCGGTTCGTCCATGCAGAACACCTTGGGGTGCCGCACGATGGCCCGGCCCATCGCGACCCGTTGACGTTGCCCGCCGGACAGTTTCGCCGGTTTGCGATCCAGCAGCGGTTCGAGTTCGAGCATCCGCGCCGCTTCCAGCACCCGTTCGGTGCGTTCCACCTTCCCGACGCCGGCGTTGCGGAGCGCGAAACCCATGTTGTCGGCGACGGTCATGTTCGGGTACAGCGCGTAACTCTGGAACACCATGGCCACGTCCCGCGCCCGGGGCGGCAGCGCGGTGACATCGGCGCCGCCGATCTCGATGCGGCCCGCCTCGACGGCTTCGAGGCCGGCCAGCATTCGCAGACTGGTCGACTTACCGCACCCGGACGGACCCACCAGGACGAGGAACTCGCCGTCCGCGATGTCGAGGTCCAGCCGATCGACCGCCGGTCGATCGGCTCCGGAATAACGGTGGGTGACACCTGCGAACTGCACGTGGGCCATGGATGTTCCTTCTCCTCCTACTGGGGCAGCTTGGGTGTGATCTGGCGGTCGATGATCTGCTGCAGTTGCGTCCCGACGCCGGCGAACGTCGCCGCCACGTCCGCATTCTGCAGCGCGATCTGCTCGAGTCCGGTGCCGATGATTTGGTCGCCGCCGGGCACGAACACCCGGGCGTAGTCCTGCGACCGGGTCTTCGCGAGCTGGTCGACGGCGGTGCGCGCGTTGGGGTTCGCGTCGAGGTACGCCTTCATGCTCGGGTCCTCGACAGCGGACTTGCGGACGGGCATGTATCCGACGTTCTGGGAGAAGTACGCGGTGTTCTCGCCGTTGGTCACGAAGTCGATGAACGTCAGCGCGTTCTTCTTCCGCTCGTCGGAGATCCGCGCCGGAATCGCGAGGCCCGCGCCACCGGTCGGGCAGCCCGACGCGCCCGACGCGGGGAGGAAGGCGGTGCCGAAGTCGAACGCGGCCGACTTGGTGATCCCCGACAGGTCGCCGGTCGAGGCGATGGTCGACGCGAGGATGCCGGCGCCGAACTCGTTGGCGATGTCGCTCGACACGGCCGCGTATTTCTTCGTGTGGATCATGTCCTTCAGGAACGTCCCCGCGGCGACTGTCTTCTCGTCGCCGAACTTCAGGTCCCACTGGTCCGAGTACGCCCCGCCGAACGTCCAGACCGGCCCCTCGAACGTCCAGCCCAGGTAGTTCTTGGCGTCGCCCCAGCCGTGGGCCAGCTTGCCGCCGCCCATCACCCGCTGCAGTTCGGGACCCCACTCGTCGAACTCCTGCCAGGTGGCGGGCCCCCGGTCGGGCAGTCCGGCCTGCGCCCACACCTGCTTGTTGTAGTAGAACAGCGGCGTCGACCGCGCATACGGAAGGGCGTAGTGCCTGCCCTCGAACAGGTAGTCGGCGAGCAGCGAGTCGACATAGTCGGAGGAGTCGACACCGACCTCGCCGAACAGTCCGTCGAGCGGCTCGATGGCCCCGGTCAGGGCGTAGTTGAACCACCAGACGTCCGACAGGACCACCACGTCGGGCAGTTCGCCGCCCGACAGGGCCGCGTTGAACTTCTGCGAGACCTCCTCGTAGTTCTTTCCGCCGTCGACGAGGTTCACGGTGAGGTCGGGGTATTTCGCCTGGAACCGGTTGATCAGTTCCCGTTCGACGTCCTGCGACTTGCCCGGGTGGTTGGACCAGAACGTGATGGTGTTCGCGTCGCCCGCCGCGCCGGACGTCGCCGACGAGCCCGACCCCGACCCGGCGCACGCGGACAGCGCGGCGCCGGCGGCCACCGCGCCCGCCAGCCCGAGGAATCCCCGACGGTTCATCCGATTCATGTCTCTCCTCGTTCTCCGCTATCCCTTGACCGCACCCGATGTGAGGCCCTTGATCATGCGCCGTTGCAGCACAAGGAAAACCACGAGAATCGGCAGCATCGTGAGTACCGTTCCCGCCATGACCGGACCCCAGTTGGTGAGCCCGTCGTTGTTCTGGAGTTGGGTCAACCCGATCGGCAGCGGCGCGACGGACGCGTCGTCGGCCATCAGGAACGGCCACAGGTATTCGTTCCACTCGGTGACGACGGTGATGATCGCGAACGCCACCATGGTGGGCCCGGACACCGGCAGGATCACCCGCCACAGCAGGCGGAAGTGGCCTGCGCCGTCCATCCGGGCGGCCTCGATGATCTCGGTGGGGATCGACAGGAAGTGGTTGCGCATCAGGAACGTTCCGAACGCGACCCCGGCGAGCGGAACGATGATGCCGTGAAAGCTGTTCCGCCAGCCCCATTCGGCGACGAGTGCGTAGTTGGAGATGACCGTGATCTGGTTGGGCACCATCAAGGCGGCGATGATGCCGAGGAACACGACGTTCTTACCCGGGAACCGCAGGAACACCAGTCCGTAGGCGCTGAACACGCCGAGTGCGAACTTCACGACGGCCAGCACCCCGGTGATGATCACGGAGTTGCGCAGGAACGTCCAGAACGGCACCGACGTGGTGGCCTCCGAGTAGTTCTCGGGATGGAAGGTGCCGGGCCACCAGGTGACCGGCAGGGTGTAGACGTCCGGGCGATCCTTGAAGGACGTCATCACGATCCAGTACAGCGGCAGGGCCACCATGACCAGCACCGCCACCATCGCGGCGTATCCCAGGGCCGTCACGAGCGCTTCCCGGCGGCGATGGTCACGGGCCGGGTCTGTCGCCACCGGCACCTCCGTGCTGCGCTGTTCGCGCAGTGTCTCCGCGGTCACCGGACCTCACCGCGATCCATGATCCGCACCTGGTAGACGGTGATCCCTAGCAGGACAAGGAACATGATCGTGGCCACGGTGGCGCCGTAGCCGGCACGGAAGTTGCGGAACGACTCGTTGTAGACCTGGTAGACCATCGTGGTGGTTCCGGTGCCGAGCGGACCGCCCCGGGTCATCACGTTGACGATGTCGAACACCTGAAGGGAGCCCAGCATCACCGTGATCGAGAGGAAGTAGGTGGTCGGACGCAACTGCGGCAGGATGACCCGGCGGAACGTCGTCCACCGGCCCGCCCCGTCGATCTCCGCGGCCTCGGTCAGCTCACGCCGCGTGCCCTGCAGTGCCGCAAGGTAGATCACGAACGTGTAGCCGAGGTTCTTCCACATGTAGGTGACCGTCACCATGAACAGCGCCCAGTGCGGGTCCTGATAGAAGTCGGGGACGGAGTCGATCCCGACACGGTGCAGCAGATCCTGGATCAACCCGAAACGGGGATCGAACACGAACTGGAACGCCACGCCGATCGCGGCTCCCGAGATGACGAACGGCGCGAAGATCGCCGAGCGGACGAGGTTGCGGCCGTGCAGGTTACGGTCCAGCAGCACGGCGAGCGCGAGACCGGCGATCATCGATCCCACCACGGTCGCGACGGTGAACACGACGGTGTTGCCGACGATCTGCCAGGTGTCGGTCCGGCTCCACCACTCGCGGTAGTTGTCCCATCCGACGAACGTGGCGACGGGGTCGGCGATGTTCCAGTCGAAGAACGACAGCCGGATGTTGTCGACCAGGGGCCGGTAGGTGAACAGTACGAGCAGAACCAGATTGGGACCCACCAGCGCCGCGAACAACGCATAGTCCCGCCACGGACGCCCGAGCAGTCCCTGCTTTCCCGGCGACGGCAGGGAACGTTGCGGACTCGATCTCACTGCGGCAGTCTGACGACCGATGACGAATAGCCGGTGAATTGCCGTAGCCCGCACATTGAACTGTGCGGGCTACGGGAAGAACGCGGTGGGAATCGGGGTCAGCGGTTCCAGTCGCCGAGACCGTCGGAGCCGCTCAGCACGCCGCCCGCGGTGTTCTGCACGACCACGGCGTCACCCTTCTTCGAGTTCTCGTAGAACCACTTGGCGTCCTCGGTACTCACGTTGAGGCAGCCGTGACTGACGTTGGTGTTGCCCTGGGCGTCCACCGACCACGGTGCGGCGTGGACGAAGATGCCGCTGTACGACATGCGGGTGGCGTACTCGACGTACGTGCGGTACCCCTCGGCCGAGTCGACCGGGACTCCGTACGTGGACGAGTCCATGTACATGTCGCGGAACTTGTCGCCGATGATGTACGTGCCGTTCGGCGTCTCGTGATCGGTCTTACCCATCGACGTCGGCATGGTCTTGACCACTTCGCCGTTCCGGGTGACGGTGATCTGCTTGGTGTTGTCGTCCGCGGTCGCCACCAGCGCGTCGCCGATGGTGAACGTGGAGTGCGCATCGCCGGCATCCACGGTGACCTCGGTGTTCGCGGGCCAGAACTCGGTGGGCTTCCAGCGCACCTGGCTGTCGTTGATCCAGTAGAAACCACCCTCGACGGGCTGGCTGGTGGTGACCTTGATGGCCCGCTCGGCGGCGGCGCGGTCGCCGATCGCCTCGTTGAAGCGGATGATCACCGGCTGCGCGACACCCACGACCTCGCCGGCGCCCGGGTTGAGGGACGGAGCCGAGAAGTTCGCGGGCGCGGGTGCCGGTTCGGGAAGCGGCAGCTGCGGCGCGCCGGGCAGCCCGGGAAGGGTGGGAAGACTCGGAATCTCCGGTCCACCGGGAAAGAGCGGTGCGGCCTGTGCGGCCCCGACCAGCGCAGTTCCCGAGACGACGGCCCCGGTCAGTGCGACGGCGACGCGCGAAGACCAGTGCTTGTTCCTGGAAAAACCGATTCCTGACTTGCCCATATGACCACTCTCGTTCGACGACGTGTGCAACGCGCGTCCCCGACGGACCTACCAATCGCGCACTGCCATTAACACACATCATCCGGCCGCGAGCAATTTGCCCGCAATCGTTGCCGCTCCGCGGCCTGCGGGGAGGTGGTGTCACCGAGTGGTCAAGAAGTGTTCACGATCAGGTCTCGGCGCGGGCGGCGGCGAGCATGCTTTCGATGGTGATCAGCTTGGTGCGCGTCCGGCCGGCCGCCTTGCCCCCGGCGCGTTCGGTCTTGTCGATCCGCTGCCAGCCCTGGTAGTCGACAGCGTCGGGCGCACGCTCGGCGATCAGGCGGTCGAGAGCCTCACGTTCGGCGGGCGCGTCGAGCCGACCGGCGGAGAAATCGTCGATCAGCATCTTGACCGTCTCCGCGGAGCAGTACTTGTTGGTGCCGATCACGCCCGTCGGCCCGCGCTTGATCCAGCCCGCCACGTACACGCCGGGCACCGGCGCGCCGGTCTCGGGATCGATCACCCGGCCGTTCTCGTTGGGGATGACGCCGCGCCGGTCGTCGAAGGGGATGCCGGGCACGGGTTGACCGCGGTAGCCGATCGAGCGCAACACCAGGCCGGTGTCCAGCGTGGAGGTGACGTCGGAGGGTTTGGCGCTGAGCCGTCCCGACGCGTCCGCGACCATCTCGTTCTTCGCGATGCGCACCGATTCGACGGTGTCGGTGCCGAGAATCTCCACGGGTGACGTCAGGAAACGCAGCACGATCCGCTTCTTCGCCGGATCGGCGGTGCGCCGGGCGAATTCCTCGACCTGCCGCACCTTGTGGCGCTGCGACGGCTCGGCCTCGTCGCCGTCGACGAACGCGCGGCTTGCCGGGTCGAGCACCGCTTCTTCCGGGTCGACCACGATGTCCACGTTCGGCATCAGCCCGAGCGCGAGGAGTTCGGGGTTGGTGTAGGCGGCCTGAGCGGGGCCGCGGCGGCCGAGAATGACGACCTCGCGGATGTTGCTCGCCCGCAGCGCCTCGAGGGCGTGGTCGGCGAGGTCCGTCTTCGCCAGGATCTCCGGATCGGTGACGAGGATGCGGGCCACGTCGAGTGCCACGTTGCCGTTGCCCACGATGACGGCCCGCTCCCCCGACAGGTCGAACGTGTGGTCGGCGTAGTCGGGGTGGCCGTTGTACCAGGCCACGAACTCGGTGGCGGCGTGGCTGCCGACCAGATCCTCGCCGGGAATGCCCAGCGTGCGGTCGCCTGCCGCGCCGACCGCGTAGATGACGGCGTGGTGGTGCGCGAGCAGTTCCTCGTGGCTCACGTCCCGGCCCACTTCCACGTTGAAGTGGCAGTGCACCGTGCGCTTGCCGACGACGGAGCGGAACTGGTCCGTGACGCCCTTGGTGCCCGGATGGTCCGGCGCGACACCGGCGCGCACCAGCCCGTACGGGGTCGGCAGGCGGTCGAAGATGTCGACCTCGACGCGCGGCTTCGCGGTCAGTTCCATCGCGGCGTAGCAGGCGGCCGGACCCGACCCGACGATCGCGACGTGGAGCGTGCCGAGGGCTGCGTCGATCTGCGGCAGCTTGAGCGGCTCGGGCCAGTCGGGGCCGATGGGGTGCTTGGTGTAGTACTGCGCGTTGATGTCGAGGTACGGCTCGTCGACCTCGTCGAGGTCGTTCTCCGCGTAGATCGCCTCCACCGGGCACTCCTCGACGCAGGCCCCGCAGTCGATGCAGGTGTCCGGGTCGATGTACAGCATTTCCGTGGTGGCGAACGGCTTCTCGTCCGGTGTGGGATGGATGCAGTTGACCGGACAGACATCGACGCACGATGCGTCGTTGCAGCACGGCTGCGTGATCACATAAGTCACGGTTCTCCCCTACCTGAGTACGCGCAGTCCGACGTCGGGATGTGACACCAGACTATAACGTGTTCCAATTTTGCGCGAGAACCGTGCGCGATGTCAGACCGCGTCGCCAGGCTCCACACGGAATCCGACCTTCACCGTGACCTGGTAGTGCGCGATGGCGCCGTTCTCGACGTGACCCCGGGTCTCGACGACCTCGAACCACTCGACGTTGCGCACGGTCTCGTTGGTCCGCGCGATGGCGTTCTCGACGGCCGCGTCGGTACTGTCGCTCGACGAACCGACGACCTCGACAACTCGGTACACGTGATCACTCATCGGGATTCCTTTCGTGGTTACTTGCCGTTCCGGACGATCGCCTGCGCCTCGACACCGAGCCGGGCCAGACGAAGATCACCGAGAGCCGTGAGGGAACTCCCGAGTCGGTTGGTGACGAAGCCCAGGGACAGTCCGCTGTCGAGGTCCGCGTAGGCACCGGACCCGCCGACGCCGTAGTGCCCGATCGCGTTCCGCGGTTGTTCCCGGGACGCGAGGATCGGCCGGTGGTAGCCGAGGGACCACTGCGGGCGGATCCCCAGGACGTAGTCGCGGTCGTGGGTCTGCACCTGCGACATCTGCGCGATGGTGGCCTTGCGCAGGAACCGGTGTCCGTCCAGCCTGCCCCCGTTGGCGATGGCGCCGTACATGCGCGCGAGCGCCCGCGCGCTGAACACGCCGTTCCAGCCGGGCATCACCGCGTCGTGCACAGCGGGGTTCCGGACCAGCACGTCGAATCCCTGGGGCATCGCCGCCTCGGCGAGGCCGCGGGTGGGGCCGACGAGCGAGAGCACGTTCGACGTGAGCTCCCAGTTGAGGCCGGCCGGGTTGATGTGCGGAAACAGCTTCGCGATCCGTGGACGGTGCTGTCCGGGAACCTGATACCAGAAGTCGTCGACGCCGAGCGGGCCCGCGATTTCGTCCTGCACGGCCTGGACGAACGGCTTCCCGGTGACGCGTGCGATCAGTTCGGCCACCAGCCACCCGTAGGTGACGGCGTGATACCCGGGACCGCGCAGCCTGCGCGGATCCGCCGGGGTGGCCGCGAGGGCCTGGACGACGGCGTCGTAGTCGAGGAGATCGAGCGGGCTTCGCATCAGGCCCCGGACCTTGTGCAGTCCGGCCCGGTGGGTGAGGAGTTCGCGAACCGTGATGTCGTCCTTGCCTGCCGCGCCGAACTCGGGCCAGTAGCGCGCGACGGGCGCGTCGTAGTCGATCAGCCTGCGCTCGGCGAGGCGGTGGACGACCGTGCTGGCCACACCCTTTCCCGTCGAGAACGACAGGGCGACGGTGTCGCGGTCCCATCGGCGGTCGCGGTCTGCCCAGCCCGCCCAGATGTCGAGGACTTTCTCACCCCGGAAGTACGCGGTGAGCGCCCCGCCGCCGTGCTGTGGTTGCCGGTACATCGCGAAAAACCGGTCGGCGAGCGGCAGGAACCGCGGATCGACGTGCAGCTCCGTCCGTGGCACGGACGCGGGCCGGGGAACTCGAACGCTGGTCGTCATCGACCACCTCCGATCTCGCTGCCGTATCTCCTACGGCAGTTGCGTCAACCCATTGTGACTACCGTCACCATACGACGCGGACCGGGGTGCCGTTCAGGGAAGCCGCCACACTGTTATGCCGTCGCTCAGACACGCTTGACCTGCAAGGAAATTGATCGCAAGCGACGGTCCAGCGGCGCACACCACGCCCTTGGCCGGATCCGCGACCAGCGCCTGCCCTCCCGGACCGCTCAGCACCAGCGCGGGACCGGCACTGTCGACCGTCCCGATGGCGACGCTCTGGGGCCCGACCGCCACCGCGGCGACTGCGCCACGACGTGCCTCGGCGGCACCGACACCCCCTCCCAGGCCGGCGCCGAGCGCCGCTCCCGCGTGGGCTGCGTCGGCGAACCCGACACCGTCCGTGCCGAACGCCGCCGAATTGCTGCTCGTATCGGCGTTGGCCCCGCACGCGGTGCGGTCGACGACCGTGGTGTCACCCCGGCCCGGTGGGGACACGCAGGACAGGGACACGGCCGACGCGGTCGCCGGCGCGATCATCAGGGTCCCGAGTGCCGTCGCGACGACACCGAGGACGAGTCCGGCAGTACCGACTGTCGTACGTTCCATGGCGACCTCACATTGTTCCCGACCCGACCGTCCCGAGCCTACGTGAGCGCCGGCTATTTGCGGTCTCGGTCCCGACTCGGTTGTACCCGCTTGGGTTCCCCCGGCATTTTGGGGTAATTGGGTGGGTACGGCAGATCGCCGAGACCGTTCGCGGCGTCCCGTTCGGCCATCTCCAGCAGCACGTCGAGCGATTGCGCCACGTCACCCATGGTCGCCATGGGATCGCCGCGCTTCGCGAGCAGCGCGGGCACGGTCGCGATGGTGAAGTCGTCGGGGTCGACGTCCACCAGTTCCTCCCAGGTGACCGGCGTCGACACGGTCGCGATCGGCGTCTTGCGGGCCGAGTAGGCGGACGCGATGGTCTTGTCCCTGGCGTTCTGGTTGAAGTCGAGGAAGATGCGTTCGCCGCGTTCCTCCTTCCACCAGGACGTGGTGGCCCGGTCGCCGCTGCGCCGCTCGATCTCCCGGGCGAGGGCGATGCCCGCGCGCCGCACCTCGATGAAATCCCAGCGCGGTTCGATGCGGAGATACACGTGCAGCCCGCGGCCGCCCGACGTCTTGGGGAAGCCGACGAGACCGAGTTCGTCCAGCAGCGGCCGGAGCACGTCCAGCGCGACCGCCCGGGCGTCGTCGAATCCGGTTCCCGGCTGCGGGTCCAGGTCGATGCGCAGTTCGTCGGGGTGATCGACGTCGGGGCACCGGACCGCCCACGGGTGGAACGTGATGTTGCCGAGGTTCGCCGCCCACACGATGTTCGCGGCACTGCGCACGCGGAGCACGTCCGCCTTGCGGCCGGACGGGAACGTGACCTCGCACGATTCCACGTGATCGGGCCGCTTCGCGGGAACCCGCTTCTGGTAGATCTCCTCGCCCTCGATCCCGTCGGGGAACCGTTGCAGATGCGTCGGCCGATCGACCAGGGCGGTCAGCAGCGCACCGTCGAGTGCCACGGTCCGGTAGTACTCCACCAGGTGCCGTTTCGTGCCGCCCTCGGCACCGAGTTTCGGGTAGTAGATCTTGTCGGGGTTCGACAGCCGCACGGCGACGCCGTCGACGTCGAGTTCTTCGGCAGGACTCGCCATCTAGGAACCTCCGGCCAGGACGTCGGCAAGGTCGTATCGCACCGGGACCTCCAATTGTTGGAACGTGCACTCGTCGGGCGTCCGGTCCGGGCGCCAGCGCAGGAACCGCGCGGCGTGCCGGAACCGGGCACCCTCCATCTGGTCGTACGCCACCTCGACGACGCGTTCGGGGCGCAGCGGCACCCAGGTTCGGTCGTTGCCGGACTGCCACCGCGTCGGCGCCCCGTCCGCGACGACGTCGTCGCCGACGCGCAGCTCGTCGAGTTCGGCGAGCAGTTCGATCCGCCGCGCCGCCGTGAACGCCGACGCACCGCCGACCATCGCCATCTGGTCGCCGTCATACAGTCCGAGCAGCATCGACCCGATCCCCGGCTGACTCTTGTGCGGCCGGTATCCGATGACGACGCAGTCGGCGGTGCGGGCGTGCTTCACCTTCACCATTTCCCGCTTGTTCGGCAGGTACGGGCCCACCAGCTTCTTCGCCACCACCCCGTCGAGGCCGGCCCCCTCGAACGCCTCGAACCACTCGGTGGCCGTCGCACTGGATTCGGTGGCGGCGGTGACGTGGCAGCTGGGTCCGCCGCCGACGGTGTCGACGAGCTGCGCGCGGCGTACCGAGAAGTCCTCGCGGGTGAGGTCGCGGTCGCCCAGGGCGAGCAGATCGAACGCGACGAACTGCGCCGGGGTCTTCTCGGACAGCATCGTCACCCGGCTCTCGGCCGGATGAATGCGCTCCGACAACGACTCCCAGTCGAGCCGGGTGCGGCCGTCGATGTTGCGCGGGACGACGAGTTCGCCGTCCACCACGCACCGCTGCGGCAGTTCGTCCTTCACCGCCCGGACGAGTTCGGGAAAGTACCTGGCCAGATCCTTTCCGCCGCGGGACCCGAGCACCACCTCGTCGCCGTCGCGGAAGACGAGGGTGCGGAAACCGTCCCATTTCGGTTCGTAGGACCAGGCGAGCCCGGACTCCGGTTGCGCCGGAACGGACGACGCAGCCTTCGCGAGCATCGGCTGTAACGGAGGCATCACGGGGAGATCCACCCGTCCATACTGTCACCACAATTGGCAAATCGGACGGCGATGTAATCAAATAATGCGCGACACGGCAATCGCGGTGGACACGATCGAGGTGGCACGGTCATCTCGGAGGAACGGGTGGCGGACGGTCACCTGACGGAGGGGTCAGACATGACAGGGTTAGTTCGGCGGGTGTGTACCGCAGTCGTCGCGTTGTCGGCGACGGCAGTTCTGGTGGCCGGGTGCGGTTCGGACACGACGCCCACCGCGGTGCCGGAGTCGGGTGCGTCCGCGGCCACCACGTCCAGCGAATCGACCACCGTGATCGACGGGCAGGAAGGCGAGGACGCCGGCGGCGACGTCGACTTCGAGGTCGCGATCGGTGAGTGCGTGAAGCTCGGCGGCACCGTCTCCGACGCCGAGATCGACAAGGCGGTGTGCGGCAGCGCCGATTCGAACTACAAGGTGATCGCCAAGGCCGCGAAGAACAGCCAGTGCATCAGCGACGCCGACTCGTACTACTACGAAACCCTCGGCGGCATCGAGCAGGGCGCGATCTGCCTCGACGTGGACTGGGTTATCGGCGGGTGCATGGATGTCGGCGGCGAGGATCCCGCGCGCATCGATTGCGGCGACACCACGGCCGTCGACGGTGTGAAGGTGACGGAGATCGTGCAGGGCGCCACGTCCGTGGACTCGTGCAGCACGTCGTCCAACGGATACGAATACTCCGAGCGCAAGTTCGTCGTCTGCGTCGACGAACTCTGACAGCAGGCGCCGGCCGGCTGCGGGCACTGCCCGCAGCCGGCCTCGCTCACAACCAGCCGCGGCGTTTGAAGATCGTGTACAGCCCGGCGCAGGTGAGCATCATCAGCGACAGGGCGAACGGATACCCACCGACCCAGTGCAGTTCGGGCATGTGGTCGAAGTTCATGCCGTAGACCGTCCCGATCAGGGTGGGCGCGAACAGGATCGCCGCCCATGCCGAAACCTTCTTGATCTCCTCGTTCTGCGCGTAGCTGGCCTGGGTCAGGTTGCGCATCTCCTCGTTCTGCTCCTGCGACACCAGGGTGGCGTTGACGGTGAGGATGTTCCCGAGCAGCTGACGGAAGCCGTCGGCCCGCTCCACGACGACCGTCGCGTGGTCGGTGACGTCACGCAGGTAACGCTGCAGTTCCCCGTCGGTGTTGTACTTCTCGAATCCCGCCGACAATCCGCGCAGCATACCGAGCAGCGGCCTTGTGGCCCTCTGGAATTCGATGACCTCGCGGGTGAGTTCGTAGATGCGCCGCGACACGCCCGGCGCTCCGCTGAACACCTCGGTCTCGATCTCGTCGATGTCGTTCTGCAGTCCGGCGACGACGGGCGCATACCCGTCGACCACGGCGTCGAGGATCGCGTAGAGGACGGCTTCGGGTCCGAGCCGGAGCAGGTCCGGGTTGCTCTCCATCCGCCGGCGGACCGCCGACAGGTCGGGGGATTCGCTGTGCCGGACCGTGAGCACGAACGTCGGACCGCAGAAGACGTGCAGCTCACCGAATTCGACGCGCTCGGTCTCGTCGCAGTAGCGCGCGGCGCGCAGGACCACGAACAGCGTCTTGCCGTAACGCTCCAGCTTGGGCCGCTGGTGGGCGACGATCGCGTCTTCGACGGCCAGCTCGTGCAGGTCGAATTGCTTTGCTGCCGCATACAACTGGGCGTCGTTCGGCCGGTACATCCCGATCCACGCCATCGACGACGCGTCCGGCAGGCTCGCGAGCGCCTCGGACAGGGTGGCCGGGGTGGCCGTCTTCCGGCCGTCGCGGTAGACGGCGCTGTTGACCACCGTTTCCTCGGCGGGCGTCGGTTCGACGGGCCGGCGGGTCACCGCGTGACCGGCGTCGGCGTCGGACAGACCGGCGGAACGGCTGGGGAGGAGGGAACGGATCGGGCGCAGCTGAGGCATGACACGGGGCCTTCGAGGGAAAGGGGGCAGCGCGGAACAGCGCTGAGGAACACGGACCGTGAAACCGCGCACCTACCGGTGGAACGGTTTCAGTTGGTACTCGGAGGTTGGCTTCTCATCGGATGCCACACCTCCTTGCTCTCTCGAAAAGGCAGTTCACGACCTCGGCGAACTGCAGACCGGAGGACACGATACCCCCGGCGACCGGCCACGACAACCTGGGATCCCCGCCGTGTCGGTCCCGGATCCGGCGCCCGCCGCGGCCGATACTGGGCGGGCAACGAATCACCACCGAGAGGCCCCCATGACCAGCTGGTCGGACAGACCGATCTGCGCGTTCGATCTGGAGACGACGGGGCCTGACCCCACCGACGCCCGCATCGTCTCCGCGTGCATCGCCGTCGTCGACGCTCACCACTTCGAGTCGCGAACGTGGCTGCTCGACCCGGAGGTTCCCATCCCGCAGGGCGCCTCGGACGTGCACGGAATCTCCACGGAGTACGCCCGGGCCAACGGGCAGGACTACGCCACCGGGTACGGCGAGATCCGCGAGGCTCTGCACGACGCGTGGACCCGCGACCATGCCGTCGTCGCGTTCAACGCCTCCTACGACCTGACCGTCATGCACACCGAGGGCCTGCGCCTCGGGCTGACCGAACTCGTCACCGGCATCGTGGTCGACCCGTACGTCATCGACCGCGAGATGGACCGGTACCGGAAGGGCAGGCGCACACTGGGCGCGGTGTGCGAGCACTACGGCATCGCCCTCGAGGACGCCCACGAGGCCGAGGCCGACGCGATCGCCGCCGCACACCTCGCCCGGACCCTCGCGCAGGAGTACCCGAATCTGCGGGCCCTCGACATCATGACGCATCAGGCCGGCTGGCACGCCGAACGGCAACGCGACTTCGCCGACTACCTCGTCCGGCAGGGCCGGGACGCATCGGACGTCAACGGCGAGTGGCCGATTCGCGGTCTCGCCGGGTTCCGCATCGCCTGATCCGATTCACGGCCGTTCGGAGAGCACGCGCGAGAGGATCGGCCCGATGACGGCGAGCGACTGCGGCTCGATCATCTCGTTGTGCCCGCAGTCCACGGGTTGCTCGTCGATCCGGCCGGTCACGAGCGGCCGCCACTCGTCCGCCGACCGGGCCCGGGTCGTGCCGTTCCCGTCGCGTGTGGCGGGGAAGATGAGCAGATCCCCGTCGTACACCCGGGGCACGAAGTGGTGGGCGAGCCACCTCGAACTCTCGTACCCGGCGGCGATGCGTTCGAGGTCGTGCCCTCGCACTCCGGTCTCGGTCCCGAACGATTCGTCGATCAACCGCGCGGCGTGCTCGTAGGTCATCTCACCGTCCCCCTCGGTCTGGAGTCCCAACCCGCGCAGGAGGTCCCGGATCTCGAGCCGGCCGACCAGCGGGTCCTCGCCGCCCACGGGGTAGCTGTCCATGACGGCGAGTGTGGCGACCTCTTCGCCGGCTGCCTGCAGTTCGACGGCCATGGCGTGCGCGATGACCCCGCCGAGCGACCAGCCGAGCAGGTCGTACGGGCCGGTGGGCTGGATGGCCTGCATTTCCTCGATGTAGCGGTGGGCCAGTTGCTCGATCGTCCGGTAGTCGCCGTCATCGCTGATCGTGGGCAGCTGCAGTCCGTACGCCGGCCGGTCGGGAGGGAGATACCGCACCAGACCGGCGTACCCCCAGGACAGGCCGATGCCCGGATGGACGCAGAACAACGGTCGCCCGATTCCGTGCGCACGCAGCGGAATCACCACGGCGAGTGCCTCTTCCATACCGGCGCTCCGATGCGGCAGGTCGAGGCGGCGGGCGATCCCCGCCGGTGTCGGGTCGAGGAACATCCACTGCAGCGGAACCCTCCGGTCCAGCGCGGCCTGCAGTGCGCTGACGATCCTGGTGGCGAGGAGCGAATTTCCACCGAGATCGAAGAAGCTGTCCGCGGTGCCCACCCGGTCCACCCCGAGAACCTCCGCGAAGGCGTCCACGACGATGCGCTCGTTTTCCGTGGCCGGTGCCCGGAACGCCGCACCGGTCGAACCGAACTCCGGGGCGGGCAACGCCTTCCGGTCGAGCTTGCCCACCGGGGTCATCGGAATCCGATCGAGTACCACCACCGCGGACGGCACCATGTGGGCGGGCAGTCGCTCGGACGCGTAGGTGCGCAGTCCCGCGGGCTCCACCTCCTGCCCGTCCTGAGCCCGCACGTACGAGGCGAGCACGGTGTCACCGGACGGGCCGGTGTGACCGACGCTGGCAGCGAAGGCAACCGCCGGGTGACGGGCGAGCACGGCGTCGATCTCGCCGAGTTCGATGCGGAATCCACGGACCTTGACCTGGAAGTCGCTGCGCCCGATGTACTCGAGTGCGCTCGCCGACTCACGCCAGCGCACCACGTCACCGGTCCGATACATCCGGCACCCCGGTTCCCCGAAGTTACAGGCCACGAAGCGTTCCGAGGTGAGCGCCGCCCGGTTGTGGTACCCCCGTGCCATACCCGGTCCGGCGATATACAACTCGCCGGGCACACCGACCGGGACCGGCTGCAGCCGCTCGTCGAGGACCAGGAACGCGAATCCCCGGGCGGGTGCCCCGATGTTCACGCTCTCGCCGGGACGCATCGGGGCGCTGACGCTCGCCTGGATCGTGGTCTCCGTGGGCCCGTACCCGCTGTGCAGGCTCCGCCCCGGCGCCCACCGCGCCACCACCTCCGGCGGGCACGCCTCGCCCACCAGGTCCAGGACCCGGAGCGAATCGAGTCCGTCGTTGTCGAGGGCCGCCAGTGCGGTCGGCGTGATGGTCGCATGAGTCACCTGCTCGCGACGGAACAGATCCGCCAGTTCGCTGCCCCCGACGATGGCAGGCGGCACGATCACGACGCGCGCCGACGCGCCGAACGCCATCATCAGCTCGAACACCGAGGCATCGAAACTCGGGGACGCCAACTGCGAGACCCGGGACTCGCGGGTGACCTCGAACCGTTGGTGCGTCTCCGCGGTGAAATCGGCCATACCCCGGTGGGTGACGGTGACGCCCTTCGGCCTTCCGGTCGACCCCGACGTGTAGATGAGATAGGCCGGGTGAGCGAGGTGCAACGGACTCGTCCGATCCGCGTCGGTGATCGGTGCCGACGACACGGCCGACGCCTGCGCGGCGAAGTCCTCGTCGTCGAGGATCAGCCACGGAACGGTGTCGGGCAGGGTGCTCCGGCGACTTCTCACGGTGACGCCGAGCACAGCCCGGCAATCGGTGAGCATGTAGTCGATGCGGTCGCGCGGGTAGGTGGGGTCGACGGGCACGAACGCCGCGCCTGCCTTGGTGATCGACCAGATCGAGACCACCGACTCGATCGACCGGGGCATTCCGACTGCCACGAACGTCTCCGGTCCCACCCCGCGTCCGCGGAGAACCCGGGCCACCCGGTTGGACCACTCGTCGAGTTGGAGGTAGCTGACCCGGCGGTCCCCGAGGGACAGGGCCACCGAGTCCGGGGTGAGTGCGGCGGCGGCCGTCAGCAGATCGGGCCACAGCTCGGGGCGCACCTGCGGCTCGCCGCGGGCAGGCACCATCGCCCGCAACTCCACCGCGTCGAGGAGGGGGAGGTCGCCGATCGGCCGGTCCGGATTCTCGGTGACGGCGTCGAGGATGCGCACGAAGCGGCCGGCGAAGCCGCGGACCGTGTCGGGGTCGAAGAGATCGGTCGCGAAGTCGACGGCGCCGTTCATCCCGGCCGGCGCACCGTTCGCGTCGAACTCCTCCGCCAGGAGGAATTCGAGATCCACCTTGACCACGGCGAGCCCGGGATCGATTCCACGGACTTCCAGTCCCGGCAGCGTCAGCACCGGTCGCTCGTTGTTCTGGAATTCCAGCGAGACCTGGACGAGCGGCGCATACGCCGTCGATCGGGTCGGGCCGACCGCGTCCACCACCCGCTCGAACGGAACGTCGGCATGGGCGAAGGCTTCGAGGTCGACGTCGCGACAGTGCGCGGCCAGGGCCGTGAACGACTCGGCGGCGTCCACCTGTGTGCGCAGGGCGAGCGTGCCCACGAACATGCCCACCAGGTCGTCGAGTGCGGGGTCTCCCCGGCCGGCGATCGGGGTGCCGACCGCGACGTCGGGGGTTCCCCCGAGACGGCTGAGCAACACCGCCAGGGCGGCGTGCACGGTCATGAATTCGGTGGAGCCGAGACGTCGCGACAGTTCGCTGATGCGACGGTGCAGGTCGCTGTCGACGGAGAAGTGGATGCGCGCGCCGCGGAAGGACTGCTGGGACGGCCGATCCCGATCCGTGGGGAGTTCCAGAAGGTCGGGGGCGCCGGCGAGGGTGGTCGTCCAGTAGTCGAGTTGCCGCGAGATCAGCGACCGGGGGTCGTCGTCCGAACCCAGCGACTCCCGTTGCCACAGGGCGTAATCGGCGTACTGCACCGGCAGGGGTGGCCAGTGGGGTGCGCCGCCGACGACGCGGGCGCCGTACGCGGTCATCACGTCGCGCACCAGCGGGACCATCGAGAACCCGTCCGCCGAGATGTGATGCACCACCACGGCGAGTACGTGCTCGGTGTCGCTCAGCGAATACAGTCCGGCCCGCAGCGGGATCCGCACGGTGACATCGAAACCCGCCGAAACCAGCCGGGTCAGCTCCTCCCGCAGGCCGTGCTCGTCCGCGACGGGAACGGGGGTCAGAGTGGGCACCGCACCCTCGGCGGGCAGGATCTGCTGAACCGGCCAGTCCCCACGGACCGGGAACATCGTGCGCAGCGACTCGTGCCGGGCGACGACGTCGGTGAGTGCCGAGTTCAGCGATCCCACATCGAGGTCTCCGCTCAGTGACACCACGATCGGGATGTTGTAGGCAGCCGAGGTGGTGTCGAGCTGATTGACGAACCACATCCGCTGCTGCGCGTACGACAGCGGGATGTCCTCGGGACGGGTGCGGGCCGCGAGCACCGGACGTCCGGACGGCCCGGCGCCGGCGTGCTCGATCCGTGCCGCCAACGCGGCGACCGTGGGCGCCTCGAACAGATCTCGCACCCCACAGTCGGTGCCGAGCAGCGCGCGCAGCCGTGCCATCACCCGGGTGGCGCTCAGGGAGTTGCCACCGATGTCGAAGAAACCGGCGTCGGCGCCGACGCGCGCCAGTCCGAGTACCTCTGCGAAGACGACGGCCACCGCGTCCTCGATCGGACCGACCGGAACCCGGTCGTGCCCTGTCCCGGAGAGCAGGTCGGGTTCGGGCAGTGCCGTGCGGTCCAGCTTGCCGACGGCAGTCAGCGGAATGCGCTCCAGCACCGTGATGGAGGTGGGCACCATGTGGGACGGCAGGCGGTCCGCCAGGTGCCGGGTGAGTACGGCCGGGTCGAGGGAGCGACCCGACGCCGGAACGACGTACGACACCAGCAAGGTGTCTCCCGCGGGGCCGCGGTGCGCGAGAGTGGCGGCGAATCCGACGTCCGGCTCCGACATGAGGGTGGAGTCGATCTCGCCGAGTTCGATGCGGAAGCCGCGCACCTTCACCTGGAAGTCGGTGCGGCCCACGTACTCGATGCTGTGGTCTGCCGTCCACCGCACGATGTCGCCGGTGCGGTACATCCTCTCGCCGGGGCGGACGGGGTCGGCGACGAACCGTTCGGCGGTGAGTGCCGGTCGGCGGTGGTAGCCGCGGGCCAGGCCGGCGCCGGCAAGGTACAACTCGCCGGGAACTCCCACGGGGACCGGTTGCAGCCGGGAGTCGAGCACCAGTTCCGTCACCCCGCGGATCGGGCCGCCGATGGTGATCGGGTGCCCGGGGACCATCGGCTCGCTGATGTTGGACATGATCGTCGTCTCGGTCGGTCCATACGCGTTGTACAGCCGGCGGCCCGGCGCCCAGCGGGCGACCAGTTCGGGTGGGCAGGCCTCGCCGCCGAACACCAGGTCCGTGAGCTGCGCCAGCCCGGCCGGATCGAGTGACGCCAGCGCAGCGGTAGTGATGAATGCGTGGGTGACGCTCCGGTCGGCCAGCAGCCGCGCGAGTTCCTCGCCGCCGAACACGCTGGGCGGCGCGATCACCATCGTCGCGCCGGCACCGAAGGCCTGCAGGTACTCGAACAGCGACCCGTCGAAACTCGGTGTGGAGAAGTGCAGAGTCCGGGACTGCGGTGTCGCACCGAAACGTTCGAGCTGGTCGAGAGCGAAGTTGTCGAGTCCGCGATGGGTGACCACCACGCCCTTGGGCACACCCGTGGACCCCGACGTGTAGACGGCGTACACGGCGGTGTCCAGCGTGACCGGACCGCTCCGGTCGGCGTCGGTCACGGGTGCCCCCGCGCGCTCGGCGCACTCGGTCGCGAAGCCGGGTTCGTCCAGGGCCAGCCAGTGCGCGGTGCCCGGGAGCCGGCCTCGGTGTTCGGATGTGGTCACGCCGAGAGTGACTCCGGAATCGACGAGCATGTGAGTGATGCGCTCGTCGGGGTAGTTCGGATCGATCGGCACGAACGCCGCACCGGTCTTCGCCACCGCCCACACCGACAGAATGGAGTCGAGGGACCGCGGTATCCCGATGGCCACGAACGTCTCCGGGCCCGCCCCACGGGCGATGAGTGCGCGCGCCAGGCGATTCGACCGCTCGTCCAAATCGCCGTAGCTCACGTCGCCGTCCTCGGAGGACAGTGCGATCGCGCCCGGATCGACCGCGGCCCCCTCGTCGAGGATCTGCGGCAGCGTGAGGGTCGACCCGCCCGGACGGCCGCGGACCGGCACCAGGTCGGCGCGCTCCCGGTCGGTCAGCAGCGACAGCGCGGCCAGCGGCTGGTCCGGACGAGCGCACGCGTCGAGTACATGCAGCACGCGTCCGGCGATGTCGTCGATGGTGTCCGTGTCGAAGACGTCCGGGAGGTACTCGAATTTCAGGCGCAGACGAGCGTCGACGGATGCCACGAGACTCAGCGGATAATGGGCCGCATCGCGCGCATCCACTCCGGTGACGCGCATTCCGGCGATGTCGGTCTCGGTGGAGAGCCCGGCGCGGTCGACGGGGTACGACTCGAACACCGTCAGCGTGTCGAATCCGACCTCCGGCCCGGCTGCACTCTGAATCTCGGCCAACCCGAGGTAGTGGTGATCCAGCAATGCCGCCTGCTCGGCCTGCACGCGCTCGAGCAGAGCACCCACCGTGTCGTCGGGGCGCAGCCTGACCCGGACGGGCAGGGTGTTGATGAACAGTCCGACCATCGTCTCGATGCCGGCCAGTTCGGGAGGCCGCCCCGAAACGGTGGCACCGAACAGCACGTCGTCGCGGGCGGTCAACGTACCCAGCACAATCCCCCACGCGACCTGCACGAGCGTGTTGACCGTCAGGCCACGCGACCGCGCGACATCACGCAGGCGTGTGGTGTGGTCCTCGTCCAGGTCGAAGACGAACTCGTCGGACATCGTGGACAGCCGCCGTCCCGGATCCGAGCGGGCCAGCAACGTCGGTCCGTCCACCCCGGCGAGGGCCCGAGCCCACACCTCCCGGGAGGCGCCGTGATCTCGGCGGCTCATCCACGCCAGGTAGTCGCGGTACCCGCGGACGCGGGGCAGCGGCGACGGGTCCCCGTCGGTGGCGTAGAGCGTCAGCAATTCCCGGACCAGCAACGGCATCGACCAGCCGTCGAGGAGGATGTGGTGGTTGGTCGACACCAGCCGGTAGCGGTTCGGCGCGGTCGCGATCAGCATGAACCGGATCAGCGGGGCACGTGTCAGGTCGAACGGGCGGACCCTGTCCTCGGCCAGCAGTCGCGCAACCTCGGCAGCCGCGGCGTCCTCGTCCAGAGCCGTGAGTGGGACGTCGCGCCAGGGCGCCTCCACCCGTCGCCGGATCACGTGGACGGCGTTGCCCTCGGCGTCGTGCCGGAAGCAGGCGCGCAGATTCGCGTGCCGGTTCAGCAGGGCATCGGCCGCGCGGCGCAGTCGATGCGGATCCACGGTGCCCTCGAGTTCGAGGCTCACCTGCACCAGGTAGACATCGAGGGAGTCGTCGGCGAGTTCGGAGTGAAAGAGCATGCCGGACTGCAGGGGCGACAGCGGCCACACGTCCGTCAGGTCCGGACAGACGTGTTCGAGGTCCTCGATCGCATCCTGCCGCAGTTCGACGAGATCGAGATCCGACGGTGTGAACCCGCCGCCACCCGACTCCGCATGCGCGCCGAGAGCAGCGAGTGCCTGCACCCACAGCTGCGCGAGTTCCTCGACCTCCTCTCGGGTGAGGACGCCCGGCGGGTACGTCCACGTGGAGTTCAGCTGGGGGCCGTCGCCCGAGTCGACGGTCATCGCGTTGACGTCGACGACGGCCGCGACGGGCACCGCCGACTTCTCGCGCAGTCCGGGTTCCTCGACCGGCACCCACCCCTCGTCGGTCGCCGTGGCGGTCGGGCCCATCCTGCCGAGATAGTTGAAGCTGACCTGAGGCATCGGCAGCGGCGAAAGAACCTGCGCCGTCTCGTCGTTCAGATACCGGAGAAGTCCGAAACCGATGCCGTGGTCGGGAACGGCGAGGAGTTGCTCCTTCACGGTCTTCACCGCGGCCCCCGCGGACGGGCCTGCGGCGAACGCGTCGTCGAGGTCGACCCCGCTCAGATCGAGTCGCACCGGGAAGATCGTCGTGAACCAGCCGATCGTGCGCGCGAGATCAGCGCCCGGCGCCAACTGCTCCTCGCGACCGTGTCCCTCGAGACTGACCAGCGCGCCGGACAGTTCGATCCCGCGTCGTCGCCGCCAACTCGTCAGCGCCATGGTCAGCGCCGTCAGCAGCGCATCTCCCACACTGCCGTGGAAGGCCCGCGGCACGGTCGTCAGGAGCGTCTCGGTCAACGGGGCAGGAACCCGGACCACGATGTCCGCGGCCGTC
This sequence comes from Rhodococcus sp. G6(2025), assembly GCF_058628105.1. Lineage (NCBI taxonomy): Bacteria > Bacillati > Actinomycetota > Actinomycetes > Mycobacteriales > Nocardiaceae > Rhodococcus > Rhodococcus sp. G6(2025). Next base: position 1,595,522 of record NZ_CP179750.1, on the reverse strand, counting down.
TCGGCGGTGTCCGACGCGGTCACCGGGCGCGACCCCAGCAGCGGGTCGGGCGCGTGCAGCATTCCCCGCCACAGTTCGACCTCGGCGGTGCGCTGGGGTTCACGCGCGGCGTCGGCGAGTGCGTGCGCCCACCGGCGCATCGACGTCCCCGGTGGCTCCAGCGCCGGTGCCGCGCCGGACTGCAGTTGCGCGCACGCCGCCGCGAGGTCGGGGATCAGGATCCGCCAGGACACACCGTCCGTCGCCAGATGATGGACGACGAGCAGCACGCGACCCGGGTGTTCGGCCCCGTCCAGCCAGACCGCCTGCATCATGACGCCCGATTCCGGGTCGAGCCGGTCGAGGGCACCGTCCAGTTCGGCGCCGACATCGTCCATCCGCCCCCGGCGGAGAACGGTCGCCGCCCGCACCGACCCTTCGGCCTGCACCTCCATCGACCAGCCCTCTTCGGTGCGGGACGTGCGGTACAGCCGGGCCCGCAACAGGTCGTGCCGATCCAGCACGGCCTGCAGAGCTTCCGTCAGGGTGCGTTCGTCCACCGTGGCGGGCAGCGTGAACAGTGCGGACTGCGAGAAGCGGCGGAAATCCCCACCCCGGGCGAGCATCCACCGCACGATCGGGGTCAGCGGAATCTCGCCGATCCCGCCTCCCGGCAATTCGTCGAGAACAGCGGTCTCGTCGTCCGTCCCGGCCGCCGCGGCCAGCCCGGCAACGGTTTTCCGTTCGAACACCTCGCGCGGCGAGATCAGTATCCCGGCGCCCTTGGCGCGAGTGACCAGTTGGATGGACATGATCGAATCCCCGCCGAGGGTGAAGAACGAGTCGTCGACCCCCACCGAGTCGAGGCCGAGGACCTCCGCGAACAGGTCGGCGAGGATCCGTTCGGTCTCGGTGACCGGGCTGCGGCCCGCGGTCACCCGCTGCCCGAAGTCCGGTTCGGGCAGGGCTTTCCGATCGAGTTTGCCGTTCACCGTCCGCGGCAACTCGTCGAGAACCACCACCGCGGCCGGCACCATGTGCGACGCCAATCGCACCGCGGCCGCATCGATGATCGCGGCCGGGTCGATCGCCGCGCCGGTCTCCGGCACCACGTACCCCACCAACCGGTCCCCGCGGGCCGTCACGACCGACTGCGACACCCCCTCGCACGCGAGCAGCGCCGCTTCCACCTCACCGAGTTCGATCCGGTAGCCCTTCACCTGCACCTGGAGGTCGTTGCGGCCGAGGTACTCCAACTGGCCGTTCCCGTTCCACCTGCCCAGGTCGCCGGACCGGTACATCCGGGCGCCGGGAGTGAAGGGGTCGGCGACGAATCGGCCGGACGTGAGGGCGGCCCGGCCCAGGTAGCCGCGCGAAACCTGCGCACCCGAGACGTACATCTCGCCGACCACGCCCGGCGGCACCGGATAGAGTCGACCGTCGAGCACGTACACGCGCAGCCCGGGCAGTCCCCGGCCGATCACCGATGCGGACTCCTCCTCGACGAGGTCCCGGTCGATCGGCAGGTGGCTGACGTGCACGGACGTTTCCGTGATGCCGTACATGTTGACGAGGACGGGCGCGGCGTCGCCCCGGCGTGCGTACCAGCGCCGCAACTGGCCGAATTCGAGGGCCTCCCCGCCGAAGATCACGTATCGCAACGACAGGCCGGGACCACCGGCGAGGCGATCGGCCTCCGCCAATTGGTAGAAGGCGGTGGGGGTCTGATTCACGACCGTGACGGTTTCGCCGCGCAGGAGTTCGAGGAACTTCTCGGGTGAGCGCGCCGTGAAATAGTCCACCAGCACCAGCCGGCCACCGTGTGCGAGCGCTCCCCACATTTCCCACACCGAGAAGTCGAACGCGGCGGAATGGAACATGGTCCACACGTCGGCCGGTCCGAATCCGAACAGCGTCTGGGTGTTCGCCAGTAACGTGATCACGTTGCGGTGCGAGACCTGCACGCCCTTCGGCTGCCCGGTGGAACCGGACGTGTAGATCACGTACGCCACCGAGTCCAGGTGCAGTGGAGTACGACGGTCGTCGTCGGTCACCGGTAGCGCCGAGAACTGCTGCAGCGCAGTCACGCTTTCGGGGTCGTCCAGCACCACCACCGGGACCCCGGCGCCGCGGAAGGTCGCGGCGTCCGCAGTCGTGGTGAGCACACACTCCGGCCGGGCGTCGCCGAGCAGGAACACCAACCGCTCGGCAGGAGAGGCCACATCCACCGGAAGGTAACCGGCGCCCGACTTCACCACCGCGAGCAGCGCCACGACGAGGTCGACCGACCGCGTCATCGCCACCGCCACCAGCGTTTCCGCACCTACCCCCTGCGCCACGAGCAGTCGCGCGAGCCGGTTGGCCCGGTCGTCGAGTTCGCGGTATGTCATCGACGCGCCGTCGCAGCGCACCGCGACGGCATCGCCCGCGGATGCCACCATGCGATCGAACGCGTCCACGAGCGACAGCGGTGGGACGTCGGTCCCCGGCCGATGCGCGGCGGTGAGCACGAGTTCGCGTTCGGGCGCGTGCAGGATGTCGATGTCCCCGACGGGTGTGGCCGGGTCGGTGGTCACGGCCTCGATCACGCGCACGAAGCGCTCCGCGAAACTCTGTACCGACGCACGATCGAACACGTCGGTCGCGTAGCGGAGGCCGGCGCCGATCCCGGCCGGAACCCCCTGCTCGTCGACTCGCTCCACCAGGCTCAGCTGCAGATCGAACTTCGCGACGTTCAGATCGACGTCGAGCGACCGGGCGGTCAACCCGGGCAGTTCCAGGTGGGTGCGGGTGGCGTTCTGGAATTCGATCAACACCTGGAACAGGGGTGAGTGCGCGGTGGACCGCTCGGGTGCGAGTTCGTCCACCAGACGCTCGAAGGGAAGGTCTGCGTGCTCGAACGCGCCGAGGTCCGCCGACCGCACGTCGGTGAGCACGTCGGCGAACGACGATCCTGGTGCCACCGCTGTGCGGAGCACCAGCGTGTTGACGAACATTCCCACCACGTTGTCGAGTGCCGCGTGGCCCCGGCCCGCGATCGGGGTTCCCACCACCACGTCGTCCGATCCCGACACTCTCTCGAGCAGCACGGCCAGCGCGGCGTGCACCACCATGAACAGCGTCGAATTGTGCTGGCGTGCCAGCTCGGTCAGAGCTTTGTGGACGGAGGGCGGGATGTCGAACGGGACGACGTCTCCGAGGAGCGACCGCTGGAGGGGTCGTGGCCGATCCAGAGGCAGTGGCAGCACGTCCGGGATGCCCGACAACGTCCGCGCCCAATAGCCGAGTTGCCCGGACATCATCGAATCGGGCTGGTCTTCGGTGCCCAGAGCCGCTCGCTGCCACAGGCTGTAGTCGGCGTACTGCACGGGCAGCGGCGCCCAGCCGGGTGCCTGCTGCTGCGCGCGGGCGGTGTAGGCGAGCATCACGTCCCGCGCAAGAGGTGCCATCGAGAAGCCGTCGGCCGCGATGTGGTGCGCGACGAGGGCGAGAACGTGCCGTTCGGGAGTGAGTTCCCACAGTCGCACCCGGATCGGAAGGTCCTCGGTGACATCGAATCCCACGCCGAAGAATGCGGTGAGCGAGTCGTGAAGGGCCCCTTCGGCAACCGGGACCGGTTCGAGGTCAGGGGTCGCGAGCGCGGAATCGACGATCACCTGCCGGGGTCCGTCGGCGGAACCGGGAAACACGGTCCGCAGCGACTCGTGGCGGTCCATGACGTCGCCGAGTGCCGCTCGTAGCGCAGACAGGTCCACCGCGCCGTCCAAGTCGAGGGCGACCGGAATGTTGTAGGCCGGTGAGGAGGTGTCGAATTGGTTGATGAACCACATGCGCTGCTGCGCGAGGGAAAGGGGAATCCGCTCGGGCCGCGCCGTCGCGGTGAGTGGCGGGGAGGCGGAACTCGTCCTCACGTCCGAGTCGATCCGGACGGCCAGATCGGACACCACGGGTGCGTCGAACAGCGCCGCGACACCCAGAGTCGTGTCCAGTGCGCTGTTGATGCGTCCCACCGCCCGGGTGGCACTGAGCGAGTCTCCCCCGAGGTCGAAGAAGCTGTCGTCGGCCCCGACGCGATCGACATCGAGGACGGCGGCGAAGGCCGTGGCGATCGCTTCCTCCGCGGGTGTGGTGGGGGCGCGATATCCGATCGTGCGCGTGCCGAAGTCAGGTTTGGGCAGGGCTTTTCGATCGAGTTTGCCGTTCACCGTCACCGGCAACTCCGCCAGCACCACCACCACCGACGGCACCATGAACCCCGGCAACGCCACCGCAGCCGACTCCCGCACCACCCGCTCGTCCACCACCGCACCGGCCACCGGCACCACATACCCCGCCAGATAATCCCCCGACGACCCATCACCGCGCAGCACCACCACCGCCTGCGCCACATCCTCCCGGCGCAACAACACCGCCTCGATCTCCCCCAACTCGACCCGCTGACCCCGCAACTTCACCTGAAAATCCGTACGCCCCAAATACTCCAACACCCCACCCGGCAACCACCGAACCCGATCCCCCGTCCGATACAACCGCGAACCCTCCACCCCAGCACCGAACGGATTCGCCACGAACCGATCCGCCGTCAAATCCGGCCGCCCCTGATACCCCCGCGCCAACTGCACACCCCCGAGATACAACTCCCCCGCCACCCCCACCGGCACCACCCGCAACCGCCCGTCCAACACGTAGACCTGCGTATTCCACACCGGCACCCCGATCGGCACCACCGTCCGATCCGCCCCCGTGACCTCGTGGAACGTCACATCCACCGACGCCTCCGTCGGACCGTACAGATTGTGCAGCTCCGCCCCGCTCACCCCGCGCAGACGTGCCGCCGTTGCCGACGGCAACGCCTCACCGCTGGTGAACACCCGGCGCAACGCACCGCACCCCTCCACGTTCGCCCCCGCCAGGAACACCTCGAGCATCGACGGCACGAAATGCACGGTGGTGACCGACTCCTCGCGGATCACCCGTTCGAGATAACCCGGGTCACGGTGCCCATCCGGCTCCGCGATCACCAACCGCGCACCGACAATCAACGGCCAGAACAACTCCCACACCGACACATCGAACGTCACCGGCGTCTTCTGCAACACCACATCATCCGAGCCGAGCCCATACTCCCCCTGCATCCACAACAACCGATTCACCACACCCTCGTGCGGAACCGCCACCCCCTTCGGCCGACCCGTCGACCCCGACGTGAAGATCACATACGCCGGATCAGCAGGACGCAACGGCGCACGCCGCTCCCCATCCCCCACCGGAGAATCTGAGAACCCCGACACATCCAGGGTGTCGAGTTCCACCACCCGCACACCCGCAGGCACCACCACCCGATCCGAAGACGTCGCCAACACCAACACCGGATCCGCAATCCCCACCACAAAACCCACCCGCTCGGCAGGCTGATCCGGATCTATCGGCACATACGCCCCACCCGCCTTCACCACCGCGTAAATCCCCACCAGCAAATCCACCGAACGACGCACCGCCACACCCACCGACGACTCCGGACCCACCCCCGCCGCGATCAGGAACCGCGCCAGCCGATTCACCCGCGCATCGAACTCCCCATACGACAACACCACATCCCCACACACCACCGCCGGCACATCAGGCGTACGCGCCACCTGCGCGTCGAGCAGGTCGGCAAGGGTGGTGCGCGGCACCGGGTGACCCGTCGCATTCCACGAACCCACCACCAACGCCCGCTCACCCGGCCCCAGAACCTCCACATCACCGGCCGCGGTGTCCACGTCGCCGGCGATCGTCACCAGAATCCGGACGAGGCGGTCGGCGAGCGCTGCGGCATCGTCCCGGTCGACGGCTCCCGGCTGGTAGCGCAGACTCAATCGCAGCCGTGGTTCGAGGATCGACAGCAGAGTGAGCGGATAGTGCGTGGCGTCGCGGGCATCGAGACCGGTCACCCGCATGCCCCCGATGTCGGTGTTCTCGTCCAGTCCGGACGTGTCGATCGGGAACGACTCGAACACCGACAGCGTGTCGAACAGATTGCCCACACCCACCCGCGACTGAATCTCGCCGAGGCCGAGGTGATGGTGGTCGAGTAGGGACGTCTGCTCGTCCTGCAGGCGGACGAGTAGCCGCCCGACGCTCTCGTCCGGGTCCACCCGCACTCGCACGGGCACCGTGTTGATGAACAGTCCCAGCATGTTCTCGACACCGGACAGCTGCGGTGGACGACCGGACACGGTGGCACCGAAGACCACGTCGTCGCGGGAAAGTAACCGGGACAACAGCATCCCCCACGCCGCCTGGATCACCGTGTTCATAGTGACGCCGGCGCGCTCCGCCGCCGCCGCAAGTCCATCGAGCACCGGGGCGGGCAGTTCGACGTCGAGTTCGTGGGGCACACCGTAGAGCTCCGCGGACGCGTGGGGCGCCACCAGAGTCGGCTCCTCGACACCGTCGAGCGCTCGTTCCCAGGCCCGCGCCGACGCCTCCGCGTCCCGGGTCGCTACCCAGTCCAGATACGTGCGATACGAGGGCGGCTCCGCCAGCCCGACCGGGTTGCCTTCGGCGGCATAGCGAACCAGCAGTTCCCGCACCAGCAGCGGCATCGACCAGCCGTCCAGGATGATGTGATGATTCGTGACCGCCAGCACGAAGCGCTCCGGTGCGGTGTGGAACAGGGTCAGCCGGAGCAGCGGCGGCCGGGTGAGATCGAATCGGGCACTGCGGTCGTCGTCGAGCAGGCGCGCGAGTTCCGTGTCGGGGACCGACCCCTCGACGGTGAGATCCACCTCCCGCCACGGCACGTCCACCGCGTCGACCACCAGTTGCGCGGGCACCCCGTCGTCGTAGACGAACGCGGTCCGCAGGCTGGGGTGACGGGCCAGCAGTCCCGCCGCGGCGGCGCGCAGACGTCCGGCGTCGACCGCGCCCGCGAGGTCGATGCGCAGTTGCGCCGTGTAGACGTCCATCGACTCCGCGGCCAGGGACGCGTGGAACAGCAATCCCGATTGCAGCGGAGACAGCGACCACACGTCCCGCAGTCGCGGGAACCGCGCCTCCCAGCGCTCGATCTGCTGCTGGCCGGCCGATACCAGCGGAAGGTCGGACGGTGTCAGCCCGCCCGCATCCGGTCGTGACAAGTCCGCGGCAAGCCCGTCGAGGGCGCGGCACCACAGATCCGCGAACGCCGCGACCTCGGCCTCGTCGAGGACCCCGGCCGGAAAGGCGAACGACGCCCTCAACCGGGGTCCCTCGGGACCGTCGGCGACGACGGCGTCGATGTCGATCACGGACGCGACCGGCAGGTCGGGGTTGCGCGTGCCGCCGAGCGTGCTTTCCACCGGCAGCCAGTCCTCGGCCCCGTCCGTGGTGGTCACTCGACCGAGATAGTTGAAACTCACCTGCGGAGCGCGGAATCGGCGGAGGGCCTCCGACGTCTCGTCGCCCAGGTAGCGCAGCAGTCCGTAACCGATCCCGTGATCCGGGATCGCCAGCAACTGCTCCTTGACGGCCTTGACCGCTCGCCCTGCCGCGACACCGCCTGCCATCGCGTCGTCGACATCGATTCCGGTGAGGTTCAACCGCGCCGGATACACGGTGGTGAACCAGCCGACGGTGCGGGACAGGTCCGCGCCGGCGACGACCTGCTCCTCGCGGCCGTGGCCCTCGAGGGTGATCAGAGCGTCCGAGACGGACACGCCCCGATCCCGTCGCCAGGCGATCAGTGCCAGCGCGACGGCGGCGAGCAGTCCATCGCCCACACTCCCGTGGAACGCGGCCGGAAGCGTGGTGAGCAGTGCATCGGTCACCGCCGACGGCACGTCGACCGTGACGGTGCCGACGGTCGCGTCGACGTCGATCGCGGGATCCAGTGGCCGCGAACCGATCAGCGGGTCCGCGCCGTCCAGGATCTTCTCCCACGAGGCCAGTTCGCCGGCCCGGTGCCGCGCAGCGTCGGACAGGCCGTGCGACCAGCGCCGCATCGACGTTCCGACCGGCGGCAGTGCCGGTGTGAGATCGGCCTGGAGTTGGCTGCACGCCGACGCGAGATCCGCGACGAGGATGCGCCACGAGACACCGTCGACCACGAGGTGGTGCACCACCACGAGCAGTCGCCCGGCGCCGTCGGGGACGTCGAACCAGACCACCCGCACCATGCGGGCCGCGGCGGGGTCCAGGTGGTCGGCCGCAGCATCGAGTTCCATGGTCGCGAGTGCGGTGAAGCCGTCTCCCGCCACCGTGTCGACCGGAACCCGGCGGACCAGTGCGTCCGCCGGCACCGCGCCCGCAGGCAACACGTCCATGCCTTCTCGGGACACACCCGCGCGGAGCATGTCGTGCCGGTCCAGTAACGCGTCGACGGCGCGGACGAGGATCTCACGGGTGAGACCGGCGGGGGCCGCCAGCAGCAGTGCCTGCGTGAACCTGTCGAGCCGTCCGCCGCTGCGCTCGAACGTCCAGCGCGCGACGGGTGTCAGCGGCAGGGGGCCGATTCCGCCGCCCGGCAGCTCGTCGAGCGCCACCGCGCCGTCGCTGTCGAATCGCGCCGACGCGGCGAGACCGGCGACCGTCCGGTGGTCGAACACGTCTCGGGGAGCAAGGATCACACCGGCGGCTCGTGCGCGGGCCACCAACTGGATCGACATGATGCTGTCGCCGCCGAGGGCGAAGAACGAGTCGTCCACGCCCACCGAGTCCAGGCCGAGCACCTCCTCGAACAGTCCGGCGAGAAGCGCCTCGGTCTCGGTTTGCGGCGGCCGACTCTCGGAACCCGCGAAGTCGGGAGCCGGAAGCGCTGTGCGGTCGAGCTTTCCGTGCACCGTCAGCGGAAGCGATTCGAGCATCACGAGCGCCGCCGGCACCATGAACGACGCCAACCGGCCCCCGACGAAGTCGAGGACAGCCCTCGCATCGATCGTCGCACCCGGTTCAGGCACCAGGTAACCGATCAGCCGATCGCCGCCGTCCCCCTTCCATACGCCGGCGACCGCGTGGGCCACGGAGTCGTGGGCGAGCAACGCCGACTCGACCTCGCCGAGTTCGATCCGGAAGCCCCGGATCTTCACCTGGGAATCGGTGCGCCCGAGGTACTCCAACTGACCGTCGGGCAGCCAGCGCGCGCGGTCGCCGGTGCGATACATCCGGCTTCCCGGCGGGCCGAAGGGGTCGGCGACGAATCGTTCGGCGGTCAACGGGAACCGCCGGCGGTACCCGCGTGCGAGGGCGGGGCCTGCGAGATACAACTCCCCTGCGACACCGGCAGGCACCGGGTGCAGTCGCGCGTCCAGCACGACCTCGGCGAAACCGAGCGTGGGCGCGCCGATGGTGATCGGAGCGCCCGGTACCAGTTCGTCACTGATGCTCGACACGACGGTCGACTCGGTCGGCCCGTACGCGTCGAACATGCGACGGCCCGGCGCCCACCGTTCGACCAGTTCGGGCGGGCACGCCTCGCCGCCCGTCACCACACACTCGAGCGCGGTGATACCGTCGGGGTCGACCGACGCCAGCGCCGCCGGAGTGACGAAGCAGTGCGTGACCCGCTCGGATTCCAGCAACTGCGCCAATTCGGCACCGCCGTAGACGGCCGGCGGTGCGAGCACCATCGTGGCTGCCGCGCCGACCGCCAGCAGCAGTTCGAGAACGGACGCGTCGAAGCTCGGCGATGCGAAGTGCAGAGTCCTGGATTCGGGCGTGGTGCCGAACGTCGCCCTCTCCTGTGCAGCGAAGGAGGCGAGACCACGGTGCGTGGTGACCACACCCTTGGGCGTGCCGGTCGACCCCGAGGTGTAGATGAGGTAGGCGGGATTGTCGATCCGAATCGTCGCTGTCCGTTCGCCATCGGTGATCGCCGACGACGGATAGTGCGACAGTCGATCCTCCAAGCCCGGTTCATCCAGCACCAGCCACGGCACCGTGTTCGGAAGTGCGCCGCGCTGCGCCGACCCCGTCACACCCCACACGGCACCGGAGTCGGTGAGCATGAATTCGATCCGTGCTGCCGGATGGTCCGGATCCACCGGGAGGAACGCGGCCCCCGACTTGGCCACCGCCCAGACGGCCAGGACGGATTCGACGGACCGCGGCACACACACTGCGACGACGGATTCCGGGCCGACACCGTGCCCGATCAACATGCGGGCCAGCTGGTTCGATCGCCTGTCGAGGTCCCGGTAGCGCACGACGCGCCCGTCGAAGATCAGCGCAGTGGCCTCCGGATCGTTCGCGGCCGCCTCAGCCATCAGATCCGGCAGCGTCCGTGCTTCGACTGCCGCACCGCCCGTCACCGGGGTCAGTACGGCACGCTCCAGTGGTCCGAGAATGTCGATGTCTCCGACCCGGGCGCCGGGGTCGGCCGTGACTTCTTCGAGAATGCGCACGAGCCGTTCCGCGAGGCCGAGCACCGTGTCCTCGTCGAACAGATCGGTCGCGTAGCCCAGCGCCGCGGCGATGCCGGTCGGGTTGCCGTCGGCGTCGGCGTTCTCGGCCAGTGTCAACTGCAGATCGAAGTTGACGGTGTCGATCTCGAGGTCGATGTTCCGGACCTGCAGATCCGGCAACTCCAGCGTGGGGCGCTCGATGTCCTGGAACTCCAGCATCACCTGGAAGAGCGGCGCGTACGCCGTCACCCGGGAAGGACTCAGGACTTCCACCACCCGTTCGAACGGGACCTCCGCGTGGGTGAAGGCGCCCAGATCGGTTTCTCGAACGCCGGCCAGGAACTCGGAGAAGGTGGCGCCGCCGTCGACGTGGGTGCGCAGGACGAGGGTGTTGACGAACATGCCCACCACGTCGTCGAGTTCGCGTTCGCCGCGACCGGCGATCGGCGTCCCGATGGCGATGTCGTCCGCACCGCTCACCCGTGCAAGCATGATCGCCAACGCGGCATGCAACGTCATGAACACCGTCGTGGTGTGTTGCCGCGCCAGCCTGACCACACCGGCATGAACTTCCGGATCGATCACGAACTCGACGCGACCGCCGCGAAGTGACCGCACGGTGGGACGGGGACGGTCGGTGGGCAACTCCAGCACTTCGGGCAGATCCGACAGCGTGGTGGTCCAGTAGGTCAGCTGTCGTGAAATGGGTGAATTCTCATCGGATTCCGACCCCAGCCACTCGCGCTGCCACAGCGCGTAGTCGGCGTACTGCACCTCGAGCGGGGCCCAGTCCGGGGCCGACCCGCCTGCCCGGGACACGTACGCGTCGATGACGTCGCGCGCGAGGGGTGCCATCGAGAAGCCGTCGGCCGCGATGTGGTGCACCACCACCGCGAGCACGTGCACATCCTCGTCGAGCCTGAACAGCCGTGCGCGCAACGGCACCTGCGTCGTGACGTCGAATCCCGCGGACAGCACTCTCCGCGACTGGTCGCGAAGCTCGGATTCCCCCGAGACCGCGATCGGTTCGAGGTCGGGCACCGCGGTCGCCGCGGGGAGGATCACCTGGCGTGGCCCGTCGTCGGTGAGCGGGAAGAGGGTGCGCACGGCCTCGTGCCGTTCGACGACGTCGGCCACCGCCGCCTGGAGCGCATGCAGGTCGAGCCGCCCCTCGAGCCTCAACGCGAACGCGACGTTGTATGCGGACGAGGAGGTGTCGAACTGGTTGATGAACCACATTCGCTGCTGGGCGGGGGACACGGGGACTTCGGCGGTACCATCCCTCGGCTTCAGCGGTGGCCGGGCCTCCAACCCTTCCTGCGACTCGGCCAGCGCCGCCAGACCGGCCACGGTGGGGGCATCGAACACGTCGCGGATGCCGATCCGGTCTCCGACGGCCGCGTTGATCCGCGCGACCAACCTGGTGGCGATCAGAGAGTTTCCGCCGAGGGCGAAGAAGTCGTCGTTCACGCCTACCCGCGGGAGACCGAGCAGGTCGGCGCACACGGCGGCCACTATCCCCTCGATCGGGGATCGGGGAGCGACGAAAACCACCGCGGCGCTGCCGAAGTCAGGTTCGGGCAGAGCTTTTCGATCGAGTTTGCCGTTCACCGTCACCGGCAACTCCGCCAGCACCACCACCACCGACGGCACCATGAACCCCGGCAACACCACCGCAGCCGACTCCCGCACCACCCGCTCGTCCACCACCGCACCGGCCACCGGCACCACATACCCCGCCAGATAATCCCCCGACGACCCATCACCGCGCAGCACCACCACCGCCTGCGCCACATCCTCCCGGCGCAACAACACCGCCTCGATCTCCCCCAACTCGACCCGCTGACCCCGCAACTTCACCTGAAAATCCGTACGCCCCAAATACTCCAACACCCCACCCGGCAACCACCGAACCCGATCCCCCGTCCGATACAACCGCGAACCCTCCACCCCAGCACCGAACGGATTCGCCACGAACCGATCCGCCGTCAAATCCGGCCGCCCCTGATACCCCCGCGCCAACTGCACACCCCCGAGATACAACTCCCCCGCCACCCCCACCGGCACCACCCGCAACCGCCCGTCGAGCACGTAGACCTGCGTATTCCACACCGGCACCCCGATCGGCACCACCGTCCGATCCGCCCCCGTGACCTCGTGGAACGTCACATCCACCGACGCCTCCGTCGGACCGTACAGATTGTGCAGCTCCGCCCCGCTCACCCCGCGCAGACGTGCCGCCGTTGCCGACGGCAACGCCTCACCGCTGGTGAACACCCGGTGCAACGCACCGCACCCCTCCACGTTCGCCCCCGCCAGGAACACCTCGAGCATCGACGGCACGAAATGCACGGTGGTGACCGACTCCTCGCGGATCACCCGTTCGAGATAACCCGGGTCACGGTGCCCGTCCGGCTCCGCGATCACCAACCGCGCACCGACAATCAACGGCCAGAACAACTCCCACACCGACACATCGAACGTCACCGGCGTCTTCTGCAACACCACATCATCCGAGCCGAGCCCATACTCCCCCTGCATCCACAACAACCGATTCACCACACCCTCGTGCGGAACCGCCACCCCCTTCGGCCGACCCGTCGACCCCGACGTGAAGATCACATACGCCGGATCAGCAGGACGCAACGGCGCACGCCGCTCCCCATCCCCCACCGGAGAATCTGAGAACCCCGACACATCCAGGGTGTCGAGTTCCACCACCCGCACACCCGCAGGCACCACCACCCGATCCGAAGACGTCGCCAACACCAACACCGGATCCGCAATCCCCACCACAAAACCCACCCGCTCGGCAGGCTGATCCGGATCTATCGGCACATACGCCCCACCCGCCTTCACCACCGCGTAAATCCCCACCAGCAAATCCACCGAACGACGCACCGCCACACCCACCGACGACTCCGGACCCACCCCCGCCGCGATCAGGAACCGCGCCAGCCGATTCACCCGCGCATCGAACTCCCCATACGACAACACCACATCCCCACACACCACCGCCGGCACATCAGGCGTACGCGCCACCTGCGCGTCGAGCAGGTCGGCAAGGGTGGTGCGCGGCACCGGGTGACCCGTCGCATTCCACGAACCCACCACCAACGCCCGCTCACCCGGCCCCAGAACCTCCACATCACCGACCGGCGCATCCGGATCCGCAACCACTCCCGCCAGAATCCGGAGGAACCGTTCCCCGAATCCCGTGACCGTCTCCGGATCGAACACGTCCGACGCGAACGTGAACGACGCGTCGATGCCTGCTGCCGTCCCGGACGCGTCGTAGCGCTCCGCGAGCGTCAACTGCAGATCGAACTTGGACACACCGGTTTCGACATCGAGGATCTCCACCGTAAGTCCCGGCAGGTCGAGGTGCGCCGGGGCGGTGTTCTGGAACTCCAGGAGAACCTGGAACAGCGGTGAGTACGCGGTCGAGCGGGTCGGTGCGACCGCGTCCACCACGCTCTCGAACGGCACCTCCGCGTGACCGAACGCCGCCAGATCCGCCTCCCGCGCCCGGGACAGCACCTCGCCGAACGTCGCGGCGGACTCGACGGTCGTCCGTAGGACCAGAGTGTTGACGAGCATCCCCACCACGTCGTCGAGTGCTTCCTCGCCGCGCCCGGCGATCGGCGTCCCGATCGCGATGTCTCCGGAACCACTCAGCCGCGCCGCCAGCACCGCCAGCACCGCGTGCATCACCATGAACATCGTGGAATTGCGCTGCCGCGCGAGGAGCAGAAGCGCCCGATGCTGTTCCGCTGACACCGGGAACCGGACCATCCCACCCCGTAATGCTCTGTCCGCGGGCCTCGGTCGATCCAAGGGAAGATCCATCACGTCGGGGAGGCCGGACAGCGTCTGTTTCCAGTATTCCAACTGCGCCGACATCAGGCTGCCGGGATTCTCGTCACTGCCGAGGGCCGCCCTCTGCCACAGGCTGTAGTCGGCGTACTGCACGGGCAGCGGCGCCCAGCCGGGTGCCTGCTGCTGTACCCGCGCCGAGTACGCCACCATCAGGTCGTGCGCGAGTGGGGCCAGCGACGCTCCGTCCGCCGAAATGTGGTGCACCACCAGCATGAGGACGTGCTCGTCGTGGCGGGTCCGGAACAGGTCACCACGCACGGGCACCTCGGTGCTCACGTCGAAGCCCCGAGCGGTCGATTCGGCGATCCGCGCGCGCACCGCGTCCTCGTCGTCGCAGACCGTCGGATCCAGGTCCGGAATCACCTCCCCCGGTGGCAGGATCACTTGATGCGGTCCGTCCACTGACGCCGGATACACCGTGCGCAGCGATTCGTGTCGTTCGAGGACGTCCGCCACCGTGGCCCGGAGCGCCTCCACGTCGAGCGTTCCGGACAGTCGGAGCGCCATCGGAATGTTGTAGGCCGGTGACGAGGTGTCGTACTGATTGACGAACCACATACGTTGCTGGGCGAGCGATAGCGGGATCCGGTCGGGACGCGTCTGCGCCACCAGGTCCGGGCGGTCGGGGCGTCTCGCGTGAGTACCCTCGATCCGGTCCGCCAGTGCCTCCACCGTCGGTGCCTCGAACAGGGTCCGCACCACGAGGTCGACGCCGAGGGCGGCGTTGACCCGCGCCACCACTTTCGTCGCGACCAGTGAATTTCCGCCGAGGTCGAAGAAGCTGTCGTCGAGCCCGATTCGTTCCACACCCAGTACGTCGGCGAACACCCGCGCGACGGCCCGCTCCACCGGAGTGGCAGGTGCACGGAACTCGGCGGCCGTGGAGAGGAATTCCGGCGCCGGCAGTGCCGCACGATCGAGCTTCCCCACCGGTGTCATCGGGATCTCGTCCAGTACCACGATCGCCGCCGGCACCATGTACGTCGGCAATTGCTCTGCGGCATACTCGATCACCTCAGCAGTCGCGAGCTGTTGCCCGGCCGCAGGCACCACGTACGACACGAGCACCGTGTCGCCGGACGGTGCCGTTCGCGGCATCGTCACCGCGGTCCGCACGCGCGGATGGGTGTGGAGGACGGTGTCGATCTCCCCGAGCTCGATGCGGAAGCCACGTACCTTCACCTGGAAATCGCTGCGGCCCAAGTACTCCAGTGTGCTGTCGGTTCGCCACCGCACCACGTCCCCGGTTCGATACATCCGCTCGCCGGGGCCGCCGAAGGGGTTGGCCACGAACCGTTCGGCCGTCAACGCTGATTTGCCGTGATATCCGCGAGCGAGGCCGTCACCCGCGACGTACAGCTCTCCGGCGACGCCGGGCGGCACGGGTTGCAACCGCGCATCGAGGACGACCTCGTGGAATCCGCGGAGCGGACCGCCCACCGTGATGGCTCCGGTCGGTGACATCGGCGCACTGATGTTGGACATGACGGTGGCCTCGCTGGGCCCGTACGCGTTGCACAATCTGCGACCGGGCGCCCACCGCTCGACGAGTTCCGGCGGGCACGCCTCGCCGCCGAACACCACGTCCCCGAAGTCGGCGAGTCCGTCCGGTTCGACCGTTCCGAGCGCGGCAGTGGTGACGAATCCGTGAGTGACTCGCTCCGATTTCAGGAGCCGGGACAACTCGGTGCCGCCGTAGACCGTGGGCGGCACGATCACCATGGTTGCCGCGGCGGCGAACACGTGCAGGTACTCGGAGACGGACGCGTCGAAACTCGGTGTGGAGAAGTGCAGAATCCGGGATGCCTGCGTCGCTCCGAATCGTGAGTGCTGCTCGGCTGCGAAGGTGTCCAGGCCACCGTGTGTGACCACGACGCCTTTGGGCCTGCCGGTGGAACCGGACGTGTAGATCACGTAGGACGGGTTCTCCACGCGGAGGGGCCGTGCCCGCTCGGCATCGGTCACGACGGATACCGGCTGCGTTGCGCAGAGGGTCCGGAATTCTTCGTCGTCGAGCACGAGCCACGCAATCGCGTCCGGGAGCCGGGAACGGACGGCGGACACCGTCACGCCCAGGGCGGCACCCGAATCGCCCAGCATGTGCTCGATCCGTTCGGCCGGGTAGTTCGGGTCCACCGGCACGTAGGCCGCGCCCGATTTGGCCACCGCCAGCATCGACAGAACCGACTCGATCGAGCGAGTCATGCCCAGTGCGACGAAGTTCTCCGGCCCGATGCCGCGTTCGGCGAGGACGCGTGCCAACTGGTTCGAGCGCTCGTCCACTTCGCGGTACGTCATCTCGATACCGTCATACGAGAGTGCGACACCGGTGGGGTTGGATTGTGCTGCCGCGGAGAATAATTCGGGCAGTGTGCGGCCAGGTTGCCCCGGCCCGCCGGACACCGGAACGAGGGTGGCCCGTTCGGTATCGGACAGGACGTCGAGGTCGCCGACGACGAGTCCGGGGTCGCCGGCGGTCGTCTCCAGGATTCGGCGGAACCGTTCGCCGAGGCGACGGACCGTGCCGGGGTCGAACAGATCGGTGGCGAACCCGAGGGTCGCCGTGATGCCGGACGGGATGCCGTCGGCGTCGAAGGTCTCGGTCGCGGTCACCCGGAGGTCGAGTCGGCCGATCCCGGACGTCTCCGGATCGTCACTGCACTCGAGCAGGACCTGGACGATCGGCGAGTACGCGGGCGAATCGCCGAGGGCGAGCGTCCGGACCACCCGTTCGAATGGGACGTCGCGGTGCTCGAACGCCTCCCGGTCGATGTCGCGGACGTGGCCGAGGAGACGCGTGAAGGACGTGTCCGGTTCGACGCGGGTACGGAGCGCCACGAGGTTCCGGTCGTGGTCCACCGTGGTCGTGGTTCCGATCACTACATCCGAGACGCCCGACAGCCTGCTCAGCAGCGCGGTGAACGCTGCGTGCAGAACCGAGAACGCGGTGGTGTCGTGTTCGTGCGCGAGGGCCAGCACCGCGGCATGCGCTTCCGCGCCGATCGGAATTTCTACGCGGTCTTCCCGCCCGGATTGCGCGACGGGCCGCGGCCGATCGGACGGCAGGTTCAGCACTTCGGGGATCCCCGCCAGCTGATCCGTCCAGTACTCGAGTTGATGCGCCTCGCGGCGTCGTCGCTCGCCGTCGCGGGCCGTGACCTCGTGAATCGTCGCGACCCGGGCCTGCGGGTCGGCCGAGATGAACTCTTCCAGCAGTTCGACGAAGTGCCGGTGGTGCAGGCGCAGCGCCACGTCCTCGTATCGGTTCGGGTTGGCCCGGAAATCGACGAAGATCTCGGCCGGTGTCCCGCTCGGGTACACGTTGACCAGGAGATCTTCCACCGGACCCGACGTGACGATGTGGTATTCGCCGACCAGTGGACCCAGCTGCACGTTCTGGTGGAACAGCATGACGTTGACCATCGGTCCGTGGAGATCGGCGCCGCTGCCCGCGCCCACGTCGCGGCGGATGTCCTCGACACTGCACCGCTGATGCCGCAACGCGCCCATCAGCTCTCGCCTGACCCGTGACACGAGGTCCGCGACCGTCTCGTCCTCGTCGACCGTGATCGGCAGCGGCGCGACGCTGACCATCATGCCGCCGGAGTTGCGCAGCACCGACGTGGTCCGGCCGGACATCGGAACATTCACGAGGACATCGGTTTTCACCGTGATTCGCGACAGGTAGCAGGCGAAGGCGGCGATGATCGTGACTGCCGCGGTGGCGTTTGCCTGACTGTCGGCGCCGTGGATACCGGACACGGCCGCCTCGGACAGCAGGGCACTCTCGACCTTGCTCCTGGCGAGTGCGGGGGCGGGCGCGTCGGCCAGAGTCGATCCGTCGACGGCCTCGACTCGCTTCGCCCAGTACTCCCGATCCGCCTCGAAGCGGTCGGACGACCGGTAGCGGGCATCGACGTCGTACAGCTCGTGCAGGGTCGCGGCGCGACTCGGATCCGGTTCGCGGCCGGCCACCGAGGCCGAGTACCGGTGCGCGATGCGGTTGATCAGCGTCATGGCGCCGTATCCGTCGAGCGCGACGTGGTGAATGCGGCTGTACCACAGGTAATGCGACTCTCCGACGCAGAGAATCGAGGTCTCGAACAGTCGATCCACATCGAGATCGAGGGGGGCCTGGTAGTCCCGGTCCATCCATTCGTGCGCGGCAGCGACCGGGTCGTCCTGACCGCGAAAGTCGATGAAGGCGATGGACGTGTCGGTGGCGTGGTCCACGTACTGCATCGGTCGGCCGTCGACCTCGACGACCTTGAGGAACGGCGACTGGAATTCGCGGGCCACCGCGATGGTCTCCCGGCGCAGCAGGTCGATGTCGAGGTCGCCGTGCAGTTCCACATAGTGCGCTACCGAGATCGGCACCGCGGGGTCGAGTTGCTGCGCGAACCAGGTGGCACGCTGCGCCGCGGACAGGGGGAACGGCTCCCCTTCGGAATCGTGTGTTGCCGGCTTCCGCGTGTCGACGGGCTTCACGGCGGTTCCTCCCCATAAGGTATCCCCGACCGCTCACAGCGTGACCGCGTCCGTATCCTGGCTCGCGAATGCGGGAGGCGGTAGCTTTTCGCCGTCCCCCAGAAAACTCGTTCGCCGTCCACAGGGCGCACAGACCCCATCGTTGCACAGCGGCACGGCTCCGTTCAGCGGATTCGGTCGTCGCGGCGCCGGGTGCGACCGGCCTCGAGATACCCCGACAACACCGGACCGATGACGGCGAGGGACTGCGGCTCGATCATGTCGTTGTGCCCGCAGTCCACCCGGTGCTCCACGATTCGACCGGTCACCAGCGGCCGCCACTCGTCCGCCGACCGGGAGCGCGTGGTGCCGTCGTCGTCGCCGGTCGCGGGGAAGATCAGCAGCTCGCCATCGTAGACCTGCGGCTCGAACCGGTGGACCAGATTTCGCGAATTCTCGTATCCGGCGTTGATCCGCGCGAGGTGTTCTCCGCGTAGCCCGGAGTCACTGCCCCACGATTCGTTCAGCAGTTGCGCCGCGCGTTCGTACGTGAGCTCGCCGTCGGTGGCGACGACGAGCCCCAGGCCGCGGAGCAGATCCCGCATGTCGAGCTTCCCGAACAGCGGATCCTCGCCGTTGTCGGGATAGCTGTCCATGACCGTGAGGGTGGCGACGTCGTCGCCTGCACGCTGGAGTTCGACGGCCATCGCGTGGGCGATGACCCCGCCCAGCGACCAGCCGAGCAGGTCGTACGGTCCCTCCGGCTGAATGGCCTTCATCTCCTCGACGTACCGGTGCGCGAGTTGTTCGATCGACTGGTAGTCGCCGTCCCCGCTGATCGTGGGCAACTGCAGTCCGAACGCACGGCGGTCGGCGGGCAGATACCGGACGAGACCCGCATACCCCCAGGAGAGCCCGATTCCCGGGTGGACACAGAACAGCGGTCGTCCGGTGCCCTCCGTGCGCAGCGGAATGACCACCCCCAGCGCCTCCGTCACCCCGCTCTCGGCCGACGGCACTGCGATCCTGCGGGCGAGGCCGGCCGGGGTGGGATCGAGGAACATCCATTGCAGCGGGATCTTCCGATCGAGCCTCTCCTGCAGGGCGGCGATCACCTTCGTCGCAAGCAGGGAGTTGCCGCTTCTCTCGAAGAAGTTGTCCTCGGCCCCCACCCGGTCGAGCCCGAGCACCTCGGCGAAGACGTCCACGACCGCCGCCTCGAGGTCGTTCGCCGGCAACCGGAAGGCGGCGCCCGACAGGAACTCGGGTGCGGGCAGTGCGGCGCGATCCAGCTTGCCCACCGGCGTCAGCGGAATCTGTTCGAGGACGACGATCGCGGCGGGCACCATGTGGGCCGGCAGACGCTCCCCGACGAGACGGGTGAGTTCCGCGGTGTCGACGTCCGCACCGCCGATCGGCCGGACATACGAGACGAGCAGCGGTTCCCCGGCAGGCCCGGCACGGCCGATGGTGACGGCGAACCCGACGTCGGGATGATCGGTGAGTACGGCGTCGATCTCGCCGGGTTCGATGCGGAACCCGCGGATCTTCACCTGGAAATCGCTGCGCCCGACGTACTCGAGGGTGCCGTCCCGGCGCCACCGCACCACGTCTCCCGTGCGGTACATCCGCTCGCCCGGGGCACCCCAGGGGGCGGCCACGAAACGGGACGCCGTCAGATCGGGCCGACGGTGATACCCGGACGCCAGAGCGCGTCCCGACACGTACAGCTCACCGACGACACCGACCGGCACCGGGCGCAGCCGCGAATCCAGCACGACCTCGGAGACGCCGCGGGTGGGTGCGCCGAGCGTGATCGGCTCGCCCGGCACCAGCGCGTCGCTGATGTTCGACATGATCGTCGTCTCGGTCGGCCCGTAGGCGTTGAACATCCGGCGGCCGGGCGCCCACCGGGCGACGAGTTCGGGTGGACAGGCTTCACCGGCCACGACCAGCATCCGCAGCGACTCGAAGCCGAGGGGGTCCATCGACGCCAGTGCGGTCGGGGTGACGAATCCGTGGGACACCCGCTCATTGCTCAGCAGTGCGGCCAGTTCGGTGCCGCCGTAGATCGTCGGTGGGGCGATCACCAGCGTCGCGCCCGCGCAGAATGCCATGACCAGTTCGAACACGGACGCGTCGAAACTCGGCGACGCGAAGTGCAGCACCCGGGCGCCGGGTGTGACGGCGAGGCGGTCGCGCTCCTCCGCGGCGAGGTTCGCCAGGCCGCGGTGTGTGACGGCCACTCCCTTGGGGACGCCCGTGGATCCGGACGTGTAGATGAGGTACGCGGGATGTGCCTCGTGCAGCGGTACCGTCCGGTCCGCGTCGATGACGGGGGCAGGCGACTGCAGCCGGATCCGTTCCTCGTCTTCGGCGTCGTCGAGCACGATCCAGTTCACGGTGCCGGGCAGCCGATCTCGGTGTGCCCGCAGGGTCACCCCGGACACCGCCCCGGAATCGGTGAGCATGTGCTCGATGCGGTCGAGTGGATACCCGGGGTCGACCGGCAGGAACGCGGCGCCCGTCCGAGCGACGGCCCACACCGACAGCACCGATTCGATCGAGCGCGGCAGGCTCAGCGCGACGGTGGTTCCCGGTCCCGCACCGTCCTCGATCAGGCGGCGCGCCAGCCGGTTCGACGCCTCGTCGAGTTCGCGGTAGCTGATCGTCCGGCCCCGGTAGGACACCGCGTCGGCGCCCCGGTCTCGTTCGACGGCGGCCGACAGCAGTTCCGGCAGCAGGACATTCGGGGCGTCGGGTGCGCCGCGCGCCGGGGTGAGCGCCGCGACTTCGTCGGTGCCGAGGATCTCGATGTCGCCGACCGGAACACCGGGTTCCGCGGTGACGGTGCCGAGGATGCGCACGAACCGTTCCGCGAACCCGCGCACCGTGTCGGCATCGAACAGGTCGGTCGCGTAGTCGATCGCACCCACCATGCCCGCCGGGGTGCCGTCGGCGGCGAACCGCTCGTCGAGGATCACCTCGAGGTCCACCTTCACGACGGCGAGGTCGGGATCGAGCCCCTCGACGGTCAGCCCCGGCAACCGCAGAGCGGGATTCTCGGTGTTCTGGAATTCGAGGGACACCTGGAACAGCGGCGAGTGGGCGGTCGACCGCACCGGTCCGACGGCGTCCACCACCCGTTCGAAGGGCAGGTCGGCGTGCGCGAAGGCGCCGAGATCGGCGTCGCGGACCCGCGCGAGCAGGTCACGGAACGGCTGTCCCGCCTCCACCGGGGTGCGCAGGGCCAGCGTGCCGACGAACATGCCGACGAGGTTGTCGAGTGCCGCCTCGCCGCGGCCGGCGATCGGGGTGCCGATCGCCACGTCCCCGGTGCCGCCGAGCCGGCCGAGCAGCACAGCGAGTGCAGCGTGCACGATCATGAACTCGGTGGACCGGTGCTCCCGCGCCGCCGTCCGGATCCGCTCGTGCAGGCCGGGCTCGATCGCGAAGCGCACCCGCTCGCCGCGGAACGACTGCTGTGCGGGACGCCGACGGTCGGCGGGCAGTTCGAGGAGTTCGGGCAGCCCGGCCAGCGCCGACTCCCAGTAGGCCAGTTGCCGCGAGACCAGCGACCCGGGGTCGTCCTCCGAACCCAGCAGCCTGCGTTGCCACAGTGTGTAGTCGGCGTACTGGACCGGCAGCGGCGTCCATCCGGGAGCGCGACCGTGGACGCGGGATTCGTACGCGATCATCACATCCCGCACCAGCGGTGCCATGGAGAAGCCGTCGGCGGAGATGTGGTGGACCACGACGGCGAGCACGTGGTCCGTCGGGTCGAGGGAGAACAGGGCGACGCGTAGCGGAACGGCTTGGGCGACGTCGAAGCCGGCCGTCACGAGCCGGGTGAGCTCCTCCCGGAGCCGACCGTCGTCCGCGACCGCGGTCGGCGCGAGCATCGGCGCGGTAGGCGCGAGGATCTCCTGGACGGGTTCGCCGTCGCGGAGCGGGAAGCGGGTGCGCAACGACTCGTGCCGGGTCACGACGTCCGTGACGGCGGCGGTCAGCGCATCCACGTCGAGGTCGCCGATGAGCCGCACCACCATCGGGATGTTGTAGGCGGGCGAACTCGTGTCGAACTGGTTGATGAACCACATGCGTTGCTGGGCGTAGGACAGCGGGATGCGGTCGGGCCGGTCCCCGGCGGTGAGGGCGGGACGGCCGGACGGACCCGCTCCCGCGTGCTCGATACGCGCGGCGAACGCCTCGACCGTGGGCGCCTCGAACAACGCCCGCACGCCGATGTCGGTGTCGAGTGCGGCGCGCAGGCGGGCCACCGCGCGGGTCGCGCTCAGTGAGTTGCCGCCGAGGTCGAAGAATCCCGCGTCCGCGCTCACCCGGTCGAGTCCGAGGACCTCCGCGAAGACCTCGGCCACCGTCTCCTGGACCGGATCGGCGGGTGCCCGGTATTCGCGCGTGCCGACGTCGAATTCGGGTGCGGGCAGGGCTTTGCGGTCGAACTTGCCGACGGCGTTCAGCGGGATCTCGTCCAGCACCGTGATCGAGGACGGAACCATGTGGGCGGGCAGTCTGCTCGTGAGACGGCGGGTGATCGTCTCGGTATCGAGGGCACGTTCGGGCGCGGGCACCACGTACGACGCGAGGAGCGTGTCCCCGGCCGGACCGCGGTAGGCGACCGTGACCGCGAACCGGACGTCGGGGTCGGCCGTGAGAGTGGTGTCGATCTCGCCGAGTTCGATGCGGAACCCGCGCACCTTCACCTGGAAGTCGCTGCGGCCGAGGTACTCGATGGTGTGCTCGGCAGTCCAGCGCACGATGTCGCCGGTGCGGTACATCCGTTGCCCGGGCTCGGCGGGATCGGCGACGAACCGTTCCGCCGTCACCCCGGGGCGCCGGTGGTAACCGCGCGCCAATCCCGCACCGGCGAGGTACAACTCCCCCGGAACCCCGACCGGAACCGGCCGCAACCGGGAATCCAGCACCAACTCCGTGACACCGCGAATCGGTCCACCGATGGTGATCCGCTCCCCCGGCCTCAGCGGATCGCTGATGTTGGACATGACCGTGGTCTCGGTCGGCCCGTACCCGTTGTACAACCGGCGTCCCGGTGCCCACCGGGACACGAGTTCGGGTGGGCAGGCCTCGCCGCCGACCACGACGTCGGTGAAATGATCCAGCCCCGCCGGGTCGAGAGACGCGAGGGCCGCCGTGGTGACGAACGCGTGTGTGACGTGCCGGTCCCGGATCAGCTGGGCGAGTTCGTCGCCGCCGAAGACGGTGGTCGGCGCGATCACCATCATCGCCGCCGCACCGAACGCCTGCAGATATTCGAATACGGATCCGTCGAAGCTCGGTGTCGAGAAGTGCAGCGTCCGGGACTCGGAATCCGCTCCGAAGCGGGCGAGTTGGTCGCGCGCGAAATTGTCGAAACCGCGGTGCGTCACGGTCACGCCCTTCGGCCTGCCGGTGGACCCCGACGTGTAGACGAGATACGCGGCCGTGTCGAGGGTGACCGGTGCCGTGCGGTCGCCGTCGTCGACCGATTCCGCGGATGCGGCCGCGCACTCGGCGGCGAACGCGGGGTCGTCGAGAACGAGCCAGCCGATGTTCTCGGGCAGACGGGCGCGATGCTCGGACGTCGTCAACCCGAGTGCGCAGTCCGAGTCGGTGAGCATGTGCGTGATGCGCTCGCCCGGATAGTTCGGGTCGACGGGCACGAACACGGCCCCGGTCCTGGCCACCGCCCAGACGCACAGCACCGACTCGATCGAGCGTGGAATACCCACGGCCACCGACTTTTCCGGCCCGAGTCCGCGGGCGATCAGAGCACGCGCGAGCCGGTTGGACCGCTCGTCCAGCTCCCGGTACGACACCTCGACGTCGCCGGACGACAGGGCGACCGCATCGGGGTCGACCGCGGCGGCGTCCGTGAAGATCTGCGGGAGCGTGCGGACGGAGCCGGCGGGACCACCGCGGACCGGTACCAGTTCCGCGCGTTCCCGCTCGGTGAGCAGCGACAGCCGGGCCAGCGGCACGTCGGGTCCGGTGCAGGCGTCGAGCACCCGCACCACCCGCTCGGCGATGTCCTCGATCGCGCCGGCGGCGAACAGGCCGGGCACGTACTCGAATTTCAGGTGCAGGCTCGCCGCCGCCGACGCGACGAGACTCAGCGGGTAGTGGGCGGCGTCGCGGGCATCCACACCGGTCACGCGGAGTCCGGCGATATCGGTGTCTTCCGACAGCCCGGCCCGGTCCACCGGATACGACTCGAACACGGTGAGGGTGTCGAACCCGACGCCGGGACCCGCGGCGTCCTGGATCTCGGCGAGACCCGTGTAGTGGTGATCGAGCATCGCCGCCTGCTCGGCCTGCACCCGCTCCAGCAACGCGCCGAGCGTCTCCTCCGGATGCAGAGTGACGCGCACCGGAACGGTGTTGATGAACAGCCCGACCATCGTCTCGATGCCGGAGAGTTCCGGCGGCCGGCCGGAGACGGTGGCGCCGAACACGACGTCGTCGCGTCCGGTGAGCATCGCCAGCACGATGCCCCATGCCGTCTGCAGAATGCTGTTGAGGGTGAGCCCGCGCGCCCGCGCGGAGTCGCGCAGCCGGTCGGTCCGGTCCTCGTCGAGGTCGAACACCCACTCCCGCGACACGGTCGACAGCTGCCGAGCCCGGTCGGCGGGGACCAGCAGCGTCGGTTCCTCGACCCCCGCGAGGGCGTCCGCCCAGGCCCGCGCGGACAGCTCGGTGTCGCGCCCGCTCATCCACACCAGGTAGTCGCGGTAGTCCCGCACGCGGGGCAGCGGCGAGGGGTCGGCGTCCGTGGGGTACAGCGTGAGCAGTTCCCGGATCATCAGCGGCATCGACCAGCCGTCGAGCAGGATGTGGTGGTTCGTCGACACCAGTCGGCAGCGGCCGCCGGCCGTTCGCACCAGCAGGAACCGGATCAGCGGCGCGGTGGCCATGTCGAACGGGGTGGTCCGGTCGGCGGCCAGCAGTCGCTCGACCTCGGCGGCCGCCGCGTCCTCGTCCAGTGCGCTCAGGTCGATCTCCCGCCAGGGCACGGCGACCCGGCCCGAGACCACCTGCACGGCCCCGCCCTCGGCGTCGTGACAGAACGCGCTGCGCAGGTTCGGGTGACGGTCGAGGAGTGCGGCGGCGGCCCGGCGCAGTCGTGCGGCGTCGACGTCGCCGCCGAGGTCGAGAATCAGCTGGACGAGGTAGGCGTCCACCGATTCGTCGGCCAGTTCGGCGTGGAACAGCATGCCCGCCTGCAACGGCGACAGCGGCCAGACATCGGTCATCGCCGGGTAGCGGCGCTCGAGGTCGTCGATCGCGCTCTGGCCGAGCCGGACGAGGTTCAGGTCGGACGGGGTGAATCCGCCACCACCGGACCGGGCGTGCTCGGTGAGGGCCTCGAGCGCGCCGACCCACAGGCTCGCGAGTTCGCCGACGTCGTCGGCGGCGATCACCCCGACGGGGAACGACCACGTGGCGGTGAGGGCGGGACCGGCGGCGGTGTCGGTGGTCCTGGCGTTCACGTCGACGACGGCCGCCGCGGGCAGCCCGGAGTGCGCGGCGGCGGCGAGGCCCGCGTCGGCGACCGGCGTCCAGTCGCCGTCCGGCGCGGAACCCGAACCGAGCCTGCCGAGGTAGTTGAAACTCACCTGCGCGCCCGGCAGGGCCGCGAGTTCGGGAGCCGTCTCGGCGTCGAGGTAACGGAGCAGCCCGAACCCGATGCCGTGGTCGGGGATCGACTGCAACCGCTCCTTCACCGTCTTGACCGCGGCCCCGGCGGCGGGGCCGGCCGCGAACGCGTCGTCGATGTCCACACCACTCAGGTCGAGGCCCACCGGGACGATCGTGGTGAACCAGCCGACGGTGCGGGCGAGATCGGCGCCCGGAACCACCTGCTCCTCACGCCCGTGCCCTTCGAGATTCACCAGCGCGCCGGACGACTCGATCCCGCGCGCCCGGCGCCAGCGGACGAGCGCCAACGCCAGCGCCGTCAGCAGTCCGTCGCCGACACTCCCGTGGAAGGCCTGGGGAAGCGTCGTCAGCAGCGCCTCCGTCACCTCGACGGGAACCCGGACCTCGACGTCGGAGGTCTGGACGTCGCTTGCGGTGAGGGGCCGCGACCCGAGCGGTGGGTCGGGGGTGTCGAGCATCCGCCGCCACAGGTCGAGTTCGGCTGTGCGAGAGGGCTCCTGCGCCACATCGGTGAGGGCGTGCGCCCACCGGCGCATCGACGTGCCGGTGCCGGGCAGGATGGGCGGCTCACCCGACAGCACCTGAGCGCAGGCGAGGGCGAGGTCGGGGACGAGGATCCGCCACGACACCCCGTCGACCACCACGTGATGGGCGACGATCAGCAGCCGTCCCGCGGCGGCCGGTGTCGCGCTGCTCGCGAACCAGACCGCCTGCACCATCACACCCGACTCCGGGTCGAGCCGGCCCACGGCGGCGTCCAGTTCGCGGGACGCGGCCTCGGTGAACGAGTCGGCGGCGTCGAGCGGCACCGTGCGCACCACCGCGGTCGCCCGCACCCAGCCGGGCGGCGCGACCGCCATCGCCGCACCGCGCTCGGCCCGGTCACTCCGGTACAGCCGGGCGCGCAGCATGTCGTGCCGGTCCAGGACGGCCTGCATCGCCGCCGTCAGCGTGTCCTCGTCCAGTGCGGCGGGGGTGGTGAACAGCGCAGCCTGGGAGTACCGGCGGAAATCGCCGTCCCTGCCCAGCATCCAGTGCACGATCGGGGTGAGGGGGAATTCGCCGACGCCGCCGCCGGGCAGCTCCTCCAGCGTGACCGCCTGCTCTCCCGCGGTCGCGACCTCCGCGAGCGCGGCAACCGTCTTGCGTTCGAACACGTCCCGCGGGGTGATCACCACCCCGGACGCCTTCGCCCGGGTGACGAGCTGAATCGACATGATGGAGTCGCCGCCGACCGCGAAGAACGAATCGTCGACGCCCACCGATTCGAGGCCGAGCACCTCGGCGAACAGAGCGGCAAGGATCCGCTCCGTTTCCGTCGCCGGTGCGCGGCCGAGCGACACCTGCCGTCCGAAGTCCGGTTCGGGCAGCGCCCTGCGGTCGAGTTTGCCGTTCACGGTGAGGGGCAGGACGTCGAGCACCACCACGACCGCGGGCACCATGTGCGCCGCCAGCCGGCCGGCGACCGCGTCGACGATTGCGGCCGGATCCAGCACCCGGCCCGCCTCGGGCACCACGTAGCCCACCAGTCGTTCGCGCCGCGCCAGCACCACCGACTGCGCCACACCGTCGCAGGCGAGCAGCGCCGACTCCACCTCGCCGAGCTCGATGCGGAAGCCCTTGACCTGAACCTGGAAGTCGTTGCGGCCCAGATATTCCAGCTGACCGTCCGCGTTCCATCGGCCGAGGTCGCCGGACCGGTACATCCGCGAACCGGGTGTGTGCGGGTCGGCCACGAACCGGGTCGACGTGAGCGCGAACCGGCCGAGATAGCCCCGGGTCACCTGCGCGCCCGACACGTAGAGTTCCCCGACCACTCCCGGCGGCACCGGGTGCAGTCGGGAGTCGAGCACGTACACGCGCAGTCCGGGCAGTGCCCGGCCGATCACGGAGGCCGACGCGGACGCGGCGAGTTCCACGTCCAGCGGCAGGTGACTGACGTGCACGGTGGTTTCCGTGATGCCGTACATGTTCACCAGCGCCGGGGCGGTGTCGTCGTGTCGCGCGTACCAGCGGGTGAGCTGCCCCAGGTCGAGGGCCTCGCCGCCGAATACCACGACGCGGAGGGACAGTTCGGTGGCGCCGGCGACCCGGTCCGCCTCGGCGAGTTGGTAGAAGGCGGTGGGGGTCTGATTCAGGACGGTGACGTTCTCGTCCCGCAGCAGTCGCAGGAACATGTCGGGTGAGCGGGTCGTGAAGTAGTCGACCACCACCAGCCGGCCGCCGTGGAGCAGCGCACCCCACAGTTCCCAGACGGAGAAGTCGAACGCCGCCGAGTGGAACATGGTCCACACGTCGGAGGCATCGAACCGGAACAGCGGTTGCGTGTTCGCGAACAGGGTGACGACGTTGCGGTGCGCCACCTGAACGCCTTTCGGCTGCCCCGTCGAGCCGGACGTGTAGATGACGTACGCCACCGAGTCCGGGCGCAGCGGCCCGGTCCGGTGGCCGTCGGTGACCGGCAGCGGCGACGTACGGTCGAGTTCGGCCACCGTCTCCGCACTGTCCACGAGCAGGAGCGGGACCCCGCTCGCCCGGACCGCGTCGGATTCGGCCTCGGTGGTCAGCACACACACCGGCCGGGCGTCGGCGAACACGAACGCGAGCCGCTCCGCCGGGTACGTCACATCCACGGGCACATAGCCGGCACCCGACTTCACCACCGCGAGCAGCGCCACCACCAGCTCCACCGACCGCGCGGCGGCGACGGCCACCAGGGTCTCGGGGCCGGCGCCCCGCGCGATCAGCAACCGCGCCAGGCGATTCGCCCGGGTGTCCAGCTCGTCGTAGGTGAGCGAGACCCCTTCGCACACGACGGCCGTCGCGTGGCGGGATCGCTGCGCGGCCCGCTCGAAGAGGTCCACCAGGGTCGCGTCCGGGGCCGGGGACTCGGCGAACGCCGGCAGCACCCGGTCCCGCTCCGCGGTGTCCAGGATCTCGATGTCGCCCACGGGAAGTTCCGTGGCCGCGGCGACCGACTCGAGCACCCGAAGGAACCGTTCCCCGAATCGGACCACGGTGTCGCGATCGAGCACGTCCGTCGCGAACCGCAGTCCGGCACTGAGTCCGGCGGGCGCGCCGTCACTGTCGATCTGCTCGGCGAGACTCAGTTCCAGGTCGAACTTCGCGACGCCCAAGTCCACGCCGAGCGAATCGACGGTGAGTCCGGGCAGTTCGAGGTGGGTGCCCTCCGCGTTCCGGAACTCGATGAGCACCTGGAACAGTGGGGTGTGCGACGTGGATCGTTCGGGGGCGAGATGGTCGACCAGCCGCTCGAACGGGATGTCCGCGTGCTCGAACGCACCGAGGTCCGCCGCCCGCACCGCGGTCAGTACTTGACCGAACGACGCCCGCGGATCCACCACCGTCCGCAGGACGAGCGTGTTCACGAACATGCCCACCACGTCGTCGAGCACCGCCTGCCCGCGACCGGCGACGGGCGTTCCCATCGTGACGTCGTCCGTGCCCGACAGCCGGGACAGCAGGACGGCGAATGCCGCGTGAACCGCCATGAACAGTGTCGAATTATGTTGTGCTGCGATCGTGTTCAACGCACGGTGCAGCCGGGCAGGCACGTCGAACTCGACGACGTCCCCGCGGTAGGACCGCTGGACGGGGCGCGGCCGGTCTACCGGGATCTGCAGCACCTCGGGCGAACCGGACAGGGTGTCCGTCCAGTAGCCCAGTTGCCTCGACAGCACCGAGTCCGGATCGTCCACCGCACCGAGGAAGTCCCGCTGCCACACGCTGTAGTCGGCGTACTGCACCGGCAGCGGGGTCCAGCCAGGCGTCTCCCCCACGGTCCGGGCGGTGTACGCGAGCATGACGTCGCGGGCCAGCGGCATCATGGAGAACCCGTCGGCGGCGATGTGGTGCACGACGATGGCGAGGACGTGCTGCTCGGGTTCCATCTCGAACAGCCGTGCGCGGAAAGGGATCTCGTCGCTCACGTCGAAACCGGCGCCGACCAGGGCTGCGAGGGCGTCCCGCAGTGCGCGGTCACCGGCGGCGGCCACCGGATCGAGGCGGGGGGTGGCCCGCCCGGCATCGACGATCACCTGGTGCGGTCCGTCGACCGACCCGGGAAACACGGTGCGGAGCGATTCGTGCCGCGCGACGACGTCGCCGACCGCCGCGAGCAGGGCGGCGTGATCGAGGACCCCGGTCAGTCGCAGGGCGATCGGAATGTTGTAGGCGGGCGACGACGTGTCGAACTGGTTGACGAACCACATGCGTTGCTGCGCCAGCGACAACGGGATCCGGTCGGGGCGCTGTCGTGCGGCGAGCGCCACCGACGGGGTGGCCGCCGTCACCGCCGAGTCGATCCGGACCGCCAGATCGGCGACGACCGGCGCGTCGAACAGTGCGGCCACGCCGATCCCGGCGTCGAGGGCGGAGTTGATGCGCGCGACCGCCCGGGTGGCGCTGAGCGAGTCGCCGCCCAATTCGAAGAAGCTGTCGTCCGCACCGACGCGCAGGGCGCCGAGCACGTCGGCGAACACCTGCGCGACAGCCTCCTCGACCGGAGTGGTGGGCGCCCGGTACCCGATGGTCGCCGACGTGAATTCCGGTGCGGGCAGAGCCTTCCGGTCGAGCTTGCCGACGGGGGTCAGGGGAATCTCGTCGAGGACGACCACCGCGGCGGGCACCATGTACTTGGGCAGGATCCGGCCCGCGAACGCGAGCACGTCCGGCGCCGCCACCTCCTCGCCGTCGTGCGGCAGCACGTACGACACCAGCGCCGTGTCCCCCAGCGGGCCCGGCCTGCCGAGGGTCGCGGCGAAGTCGAGGTGCGGGTGGGTGGTGAGAACGGAATCGATCTCGCCCAGTTCGACGCGCTGACCGCGGATCTTCACCTGGAAGTCGCTGCGCCCGAGGTATTCGAGGGTGTGGTCGCGGGACCAGCGCACGACGTCGCCCGTGCGGTACATCCGGCCGCCGCCGTAGGGGTCGGCGACGAACCGCTCCGCGGTGAGCGCGGGCCGCCGGTGGTACCCGCGGGCCAGCGCCGGTCCCGCGATGTACAACTCGCCGGGCACCCCGGCCGGAACGGGCTGCAGCCGCGCATCGAGGACCGACAGCGCGATGCCACGGACAGGCCCCCCGATGGTGACCGGCTCGCCCGGTCTCATCGGCCGGCTGAACGTGGTGAGGATGGTGGCCTCGGTGGGGCCGTACCCGTTGAACATCGCCCGATCCGCACCCCACGCGGCGACCAGTTCGTCGCCGACGGCGTCGCCGGCCACGACGAGCGCCTCGAGGTGCTCGATGCCGTCGCGCTCCACGGTGGCCAGGACGGCCGGGGTGATGCAGGCGTGGGTGACGCGTTCGCGGCGCAGCAGCGCCGCCAGTTCCGCCCCGCCGTAGACGTCGGGGGGAGCGATCACGAGCGTCGCCCCGGCGGCACAGGACTGGACGAGTTCGAGTATCGCCACGTCGAAACTGGGTGAACAGATGTGCAGGCACCGGGAGTCGGGTGAGACGGTGTAGTGCTCGGTCTGCTCGGTGAGCAGGTTCGCCAGACCGCGGTGGGTGACGACGACGCCCTTCGGCCTGCCGGTGGACCCGGACGTGTAGATCGCGTACGCGGCGTGGTCGACGTCGAGCACCGACCGGCGGTCCAGGTCGGTGACGCGGACCGGCGATGCGGCCGCCCACGTGCGGTCGAAGGCCGGTTCGTCCAGCACCAGCCACGGCACGGAACCGGGCAATCGGTGTCGGTGAGCGGACGTCGTCACACCCAGTGCCGCACCGGAATCGGCCAGCATATGTTCGATGCGATCGGCGGGATAGTTCGGGTCGACGGGCACGAACGCCGCGCCCGCCTTCGCGACCGCCCACACCGCCAGCACCGATTCCCGTGATCGGGGTAGCCCGAGCGCCACGAACCTCTCCGGCCCGGCACCGCGTTCGATGAGGACGCGGGCCAGCGCGCTCGACCGCTCGTCGAGCTCGCGGTAGCTCGTCTCGCGTCCGTCGAAGACGAGCGCGGGCACCTCCGGCCGGTTCCCGGCCGAGGCGGTGAGGATCTCGGGCAGGGTCTTCGGCGGCCCGGCGGGGGCCCCGGACACCGCGGTGTACTCCTGGAGTTCGGCCTCCGACAGCAGGGTGAGGTGGGCGATGGGTGTGTCGATGTCCGACAGCATGATCTGCACGACGCGCGCGACGCGGGCCGCCACCGACTCCGCGAACTCGCTCCGGAAGACGTTCGGCTGGTATCGCAGTCGCAGGTGCAGTCCGGTGTCGACGTGCGCCATCAGGGTGAACGGATAGTGGGTGGAGTCGATCCCCTCGATCCCGGCGACGTGCATGCCGTCGATGTCGGTGTCTTCCGACAATCCCATGCGGTCCACCGGATAGGACTCGAACACGGTCAGCGTGTCGAAGGCAGCACCTTCCCCGACGGCGCGCTGAATCTCCGTGAGGCCCACGTAGTGGTGATCGAGCAGGGCAGACTGTTCACGCTGGAAACGCTGCAGCAGTTCCGCGAGCGTCTCCTCGCGGCGCAGGCGCAGCCGGACGGGCACCGTGTTGATGAACAGCCCGACCATCGACTCGATGCCGGCGACTCCCGGTGGGCGGCCGGACACCGTGGCTCCGAAAACCACGTCCTCGCGCGTGCCGAGTGTGGTCAGCACCAGCCCCCACGCCACCTGGACGAGGGTGTTCATGGTCAGTCCGTGTTCCCGCGCGAGGGCCTCGAGCGCCCGGGTCTTCTCCTCGCCCACGTCGAGGCGCACGTCCTCGGGTTCGGCGAAGCTCTGCTCGCCGCGCGCCGCGGGGGCCACGAATGTCGGCCCGTCCGAGCCGGCGAGGGCGGATACCCAGGCGGCCGTGGAGCGTTCGTGGTCCTGCCTGCCGATCCACTGCAGGTAGTCGCGGTAGGACGTGACGTGGGGAAGGGCCGTCGTGTCGCCGTCCGTGGCGTAGAGGATCAGCAGGTCCTTGATCACCAGGGGCGTCGACCATCCGTCGAGAAGGATGTGGTGATGGGTCACGACCAGCCGGTACCGGTCGGGTGCGGTGCGCAGCAACGTGAATCGGAGCAGCGGCGCCTCGGACATCTCGAACGGGACGGCGCGGTCTGCCGCGACGAGTGCCTCCGCCTCCGCGGCGATCCGGGTGTCGTCGAGATCCGACAGGTCGACGTCGGTCCACGGCGCGGTCGCCCCGGCGAGCACCACCTGGACCGGTCCGCCACCGGTCTCCGCGAACGCCACCCGGAGGTTCGCGTGCCGGTCGAGCAGGCCCTGTGCGGCGCGGCGGAGCCTGGCGGAGTCGACGGTGCCGCGCAGGTCGAAGACCAGCTGCACCTGATACGCGTCGAGGCGATGCTCGGACAGCTGCGCGTGGAACAGCAGACCGGCCTGCAGCGGTGACAGCGGCCAGACGTCGGCGAGGTCCGGGTAGGTGCTCTCGAACCGGTCGATGTCTGCCTGCCCGACGGACACCAGATCGAGATCGGACGGCGTCAGCCCCCCTGCGCCCGGGCGGCTCGCGTGCTCGGCCAGGGCGGTGAGTCCCCGAACCCACAGTGCGGACAGCTCTTCCACGTCCTCGGCGGCCAGCACACCGGTGGGGTACGACCACGTCGCCGTGAGTACCGCTGCGCCGTCCCGGACGGTGGTGGCAGCGTTGACGTCCACGACCCAGGCGGCGGGCATGTCGTAGTTCTGGGTTCCGCCGAGGTCCCCGCTGCCCGCGACGGGTAGCCAGGGCACGTCGCCCCCGCTCGTCGCCACCCGGCCGAGGTAGTTGAAACTCATCTGCGGTGGCCGGAATCGGCGCAGTGCCTCCGAGCCGACCGGATCCAGGTATCGCAGGATCCCGTACCCGATGCCGTGATCGGGGATTGCGAGGAGTTGTTCCTTGATCGCCTTGATCGCGGACCCGGCCGCGTCGTCGCCGGCGAGGGCGGCGTCGATGCCGATGCCGGTGAGGTCGAGTCGCGCCGGGAACAGTGTGGTGAACCACCCGACGGTGCGGGACAGGTCGGCGCCGGGCACGACGTGGTCTTCGCGGCCGTGACCCTCGAGGTTGATCAGTACGTCGGCCATCTCGACCCCGCGGTGCCGCCGCCACCGAATCATTGCCAGTGTGAGCGCGGTGAGGAGGCCGTCGCCGACGGTGCCGTGGAACGCGGCCGGCAGTGTGGTGAGGAGAGCCTCGGTGACGGGTGCGGGCACGTCGACGGTGACGCGGCCCGTCGTGGCATCGACGTCGACGGCCGAATCCAGCGGCCGGAAGCCGAGGAGCGGGTCGGGGCCGTCCAGGATCGACTGCCACCGCCCCGCTTCGGTGCGACGGGCCGACGCGGCATCGGTGAGTCCGTGCGACCACCGCCGCATCGACGTCCCCACGGCAGGCAGCGCGGCAGGCAGACCCTCGGCGGCGCGAGTGTGGGCCGCCGCCAGATCCGCGATCAGGATCCGCCACGACACGCCGTCGACCACGAGATGATGCGCGACCAGCAGCAACCGCCCCTGCCCGCCGGGACCGTCGAACCAGAGCACCTGCACCATGCTGGCCGAGGCCGGGTCCAGGCGGTCCGCCGCCGCGTTCAGTTCCGCTCTCGCCACCGCATCGAAGTCGCCGGCGTCGAACGACGTCACGGGCACGTGATGGATCAGCGCATCGGCGGGCACCGATCCGGTCGGCAGCACCGTCATGGCCCACTGCCCCGACTCGTCGACGGCGAGCCGCGCGCGGAGCATGTCGTGACGGTCCAGCACGGCGTCGACGGCGGCGGCGAGATCGCTACGGGTGAGCCGGGGCGGCGCGGTGACCAGCACGGCCTGGGAGAACCGGTCCAGCCGGCCGCCGCTTCGTCCCAGCATCCACGCGACGACGGGTGTCAGCGGAACCGGGCCGACGCCACCGCCGGGCAGTTCCTCCAGCACCACGGCATCCGCGCGCTCGTAGTGGGCCACCTCGGCGAGACCGGCGACGGTCCTGCGCTCGAACACGTCCCGCGGGGAGAGGATCAGACCCGCTGCCTTCGCGCGGGCCACCAGCTGGATCGACATGATGCTGTCGCCGCCCAGCGCGAAGAACGAATCGTCCACACCCACCGACCCGAGTCCCAGCACATCGCGGAACAGGCCGGCCAGCAGCGCCTCGGTCTCGGTACGGGGCGGACGACTGTCGGTGACGACGACACCGAAGTCCGGTTCCGGCAGCGCCTTCCGGTCGAGCTTGCCGTGGACCGTCACCGGGAGCGCCGCGATCACCACGACAACGGCGGGCACCATGTACGACGCGAGGCGCGTGCCCGCGAACTGCAGCACTTCGCCCGGATCGATGTCCGCTCCGGGTTCGGGGACCACGTATCCGATCAGCCGGTCGCCCGAGCGTTCGTCGCGGCGCACGTCGGCGATCGCCGCCGCCACGTCGCCGTGCGCGAGCAGCGCCGACTCGACCTCGCCCAGCTCGATCCGGAATCCGCGGATCTTCACCTGGAAGTCGGTGCGCCCGAGGTAGTCGAGTTGCCCGTCCGTCGTCCAGCGCACGAGGTCGCCGGTCCGGTACATCCGGCTGCCCGGCGGCCCGAAGGGGTTGGCCACGAAGCGTTCCGCGGTGAGCGGGTATCGGCCGTGATAGCCGCGCGCGAGCGCCGGGCCCGCGAGGTACAGCTCCCCCGCGACCCCCGCCGGTACGGGATGCAGCCGCTGATCGAGGACCGCCTCGGTGAACCCGAGCGTCGGCGCGCCGATCGTGACCGGTTCGCCCGGCGCCAGCGGGGTGCTGATGCTCGACACGACCGTCGACTCGGTCGGACCGTACGCGTCGAACATGGCCCGGCCCGGTGCCCAGCGGGCCACCAGTTCCGGCGGGCACGTTTCGCCGCCGGTCACCACGCACTGCACGCTCTCCAGACCGGCGGGATCGACCGAGGCGAGCGCCGCCGGGGTGACGAAGCAGTGCGTGACCCGCTCGCGCAGCAGCAGTTCCGCCAGCTCGTCGCCGCCGTAGACGGACGGGGACGCGATGACCATCGTCGCGCCCGGCCCAACCGCCAGCATCAGCTCCAGCACGGAGGCGTCGAAGCTCGGCGACGCGAAGTGCAGGGTCCGGGACGCCGCGGACGTGCCGAACGTGCTCTGCTCCGTCGCAGCGAAATTCGCCAGACCGCGGTGCGTGGTCACCACACCTTTCGGCCTGCCCGTCGATCCCGACGTGTAGATGACGTACGCGGGGTGGTCCACGTGCAACGGTGACGTCCGGTCGGTGTCGGTCACCGCCGCCGCCGGGAGCAGCGCCAGCTCGGCCTCGGTCCCGGGGTCGCCCGGCACCAGCCACGGGATCGACGCGGGAAGGGCTGACTGCAGCGCGGCCGTGGTGAGACCGGCGACGGCGCCCGAGTCGCCGAGCATGTACTCGATGCGCTCGGCCGGATGGTTCGGGTCGACCGGCAGGAACGCGGCCCCGGTCTTGGCCACCGACCAGACGGCCAGCACGGATTCGATCGACCGCGGCAGTGCCAGAGCCACCACTTGTTCCGGGCCGACGCCGCGCTCGATCAGGAGCCGGGCGAGCCTGTTCGACCATTCGTCGAGGTCCCGGTAGGACACGTGACGTCCTTCGAAGGACAGCGCCGCGGCGGCCGGGTCCCTGGCCGTGGCGGCCGTCAGCAACTGCGGCAACGTCCGAGCGGCCACGCCGGGGCCTCCGCTCGCGGACGTCAGCGCGGCCCGCTCGCCGCCGCCGAGGACGTCGACGTCGCCGACCGGGGCGTCCGGCGATTCGGTGACGGCGCTCAGGATCCGGACCAGGCGCTCGGCGAACGCGGCCACCGTGTCCGTGTCGAAGATGTCGGTGGCATACCCCAGCGCCGCACTGATCCCCGCGGGATGACCGTCGGCGTCGAGGTTCTCCCTCAGCGTCAGCTGGAGGTCGAAATTGATCGTGTCGAACGCGAGGTCGAGGGGTTCGACATGGAGGCCCGGCAGTTCCAACTCGGGGCGCTCGGTGTTCTGGAATTCGAGCATCACCTGGAACAGCGGTGAGTACGACGTCGAACGGGAGGGCCGCAGGCTCTCCACGACGCGTTCGAACGGGACGTCCGCGTGCGTGAACGCCCCGAGATCGGCCTCGCGGACCTGCGCGAGCAGCTCGGCGAACGTGCGGGCGCCGTCGATGGGGGTACGGAGCACGAGGGTGTTCACGAACATCCCGACCAGGTCGTCGAGCTCGGCCTCGCCGCGGCCCGCGATGGGGGTGCCCACGGCGATGTCGTCCGACGCACTCAGCCGCGACAGCAGGACGGCCAGCGCGGAGTGCAGGGCCATGAACACGGTCGATCCGTGCCTGCGTGCGAGTTGCACGACGTTCCGGTGGAGATCCGGGTCGATGTCGAATTCGATACGACCCGCGCCCAGGGTGCGGGCGGCCGGGCGGGGCCGGTCCGTCGGCAGTTCCAGTACATCCGGAAGGTCGGCCAGCGTCGCGGTCCAGAAGTCGAGCTGGCGGGCGAGAGGCGAACCGTCTGCGTCTTCGTTGCCGAGCCAGTCTCGTTGCCACAGTGTGTAGTCGGCGTACTGCACGGGAAGCGGGGTCCAGTCGGGCGCGGCGCCGCGGCACCGGGCGGTGTACGCCGACAGGACGTCGCGGGCGAGCGGAACCATCGAGAAACCGTCCGCCGCGATGTGATGCACGACCACGGCCAGCACGTGCTCGTGCTCGTTCACCCCGAACAGCCGGGCCCGCACCGGCGCCTCCGTCGTCACGTCGAACCCGGCGGAGAGCAGGCGGTGGAGTTCCGCGCCGAGGTCCGCCGACCCGACGGCGTGCGGTGTGAGTGCGGGCGCCACCTTCTCTGCCGGGAGGATCACCTGCCGCGGACCGCTGTCGGTGAGAGGGAAGACGGTGCGGAGGGACTCGTGGCGCTCGACGACGTCGGCGACGGCCTCCTCCAGCGCCTGCGCGTCGAGGGTGCCGGCGAGGCGGAGCGCGATCGCGACGTTGTACGCCGCACTGGCCGTGTCGAACTGGTTGATGAACCACATCCGCTGCTGTGCGAGTGAGACGGGGACCTCCCGCGACGGGTCCCGTGGGGCCGGCGGCGGCCGGGATTCCAGGTTGGAGTCCCCGGCCTCGGCGCGGGCGGCCAATCCGGCGACGGTCGGGGCGTCGAACACGTCCCGCACGCCCAGCCGGTCGCCGACGGCAGCGTTGACGCGCGCGACGAGCCGGGTCGCGGTCAGCGAGTTCCCGCCGAGTGCGAAGAAGCTGTCGTTCGCCCCCACCCGGACGCTGCCGAGCAGATCGGCGAACACGGCGGCGACGATCTCCTCCACCGGATTGCGTGGGGCGACGAAACCCACCGTCGACGTGCCGAAGTCCGCTTCGGGAAGGGCTTTCCGGTCGAGTTTGCCGTTGACCGTCAGGGGCAGGGCGTCGATCACCACGACCGCGGCCGGCACCATGTACGACGGAACGCTCGCCCCGACCGCGTCGAGAACCGCCGCCGCGTCGACATCCGCACCCGTCTCCGGGACCACGTAACCCATCAGCCGGTCACCGTCCCGGTCGTCGCCGCGCACCACGACCACCGACTGCGCGACCCCGGGGCACGCGGCCAGGGCCGCCTCCACTTCGCCGAGTTCCACCCGGAATCCGCGCAGCTGCACCTGGAAGTCGCTGCGCCCCACGTACTCGAGCCGGCCGCCCGCACCCCACTTCACGACGTCGCCCGAGCGGTACATGCGCGCCCCCGCCCGGTGGTGGTCGAACGGGTCGGCGACGAAACGCGTCGCGGTCAAACCCTGCCTGCCGATGTAGCCGCGGGTCACCTGGTCGCCGGACACGTACAGTTCGCCCACCACCCCGGGCGGTACCGGATGCAGCCGGCCGTCGAGGACGTAGACCCGCAGACCGGGGAGTCCGCCGCCGATCACCGAGCCCGGCACGGACGCCGCCAGCGCTCGGTCGAGGGCGAGGAAGCTGACGTGCACCGTGGTCTCGGTGATGCCGTACATGTTCACCAGCACGGGGGCCCGGTCGTCGTGCCGGGTGTACCACCGCTCCAGTTGCCCGACGTCGAGGGCTTCGCCGCCGAAGATCACGTGCCGCAACGACAATGGCGCCTGATCGGTGTCCTCGACGGCGTTCGCCGCGCGATCGGCCTCCGTCAGCTGGTAGAACGCCGTCGGGGTCTGGTTCAGCACCGTCACCCGTTCCCGGCGCAGCAGTTCGAGGAACGTGTCCGGCGATCGTGCGGTGAAGTAGTCGACCAGCACCAGCCGGCCACCGTGGACGAGCGCACCCCACAGTTCCCAGACGGAGAAGTCGAAAGCGTACGAGTGGAACAGCGTCCACACGTCGGACGAGTCGAATCCGAACAGTTCCCGGGTGTTGGCGAGCAGCGTGACGACGCACCGGTGCGACACCTGGACGCCTTTGGGTCGCCCGGTGGACCCCGACGTGAAGATGACGTACGCGACGGCGTCGGCCCGCAGCGGCCGCAACCGGTCCGAGTCGGTGACCGGCAGCCCGGACAGTTCGGCCACCGCACCGGCCGTCGCCGGATCGTCGATCGCCACCACCGGGATTCCGGCCGGTGCCAGCGACGCGAATTCGGCGCTCACCACGGCGCAGACGGGTCGCGCGTCCTCGAACATCGCTGCCACCCGCTCGGCGGGATAGCTGGTGTCGACCGGCACGTACCCGCCACCGGCGGCGAGCACCGCCAGCAACGTCACCACGAGGGCAGGTGTGCGATCCACCATCACCGCGACCAGCGACTCGGTTCCCACCCCCTCGGCGATCAGCAACCGGGCCAACCGGTTCGCCTGCTCGTCCAGTTCGCCGTAGGTCAGCGTCGCGTCACCGCACACGACCGCGGTGGCGTCCGGGGTCGACGCGGCCACCCGCGCGAACAACTCGACCACGGTCTGCGCGTCGGCGGTGACGCCCTCGTGGTTCCATCGGTCCAGCACCAGGTCGCGCTCGACCGCACCGAGAACCGGGATGTCCCCCACCACCGCCGCCGGGTCGTCGACCACCGCCCGCAGCACCCGGACGAAGCGTTCCCCGAACCCCTCCACCGATGTCCGGTCGAACACATCCGTCGCATAGAGGAAGGCAGCGGACATTCCGGCGGCGGTGCCCTTCTCGTCGTGATGTTCGGCGAGCGACAGCTGGAGGTCGAATTTGGCGACCCCCGGGTCGACGTCGACCGCCTCGACTGTC
Organism: Rhodococcus sp. G6(2025); assembly: GCF_058628105.1. Taxonomy (NCBI): domain Bacteria; kingdom Bacillati; phylum Actinomycetota; class Actinomycetes; order Mycobacteriales; family Nocardiaceae; genus Rhodococcus; species Rhodococcus sp. G6(2025). The sequence goes on along the minus strand of NZ_CP179750.1, from coordinate 1,554,969 downwards.
AGGCCCGGCAGTTCGAGGTGGGCGCGCACGGTGTTCTGGAATTCGAGCAGTACCTGGAACAGCGGCGAGTGGGACGTCGACCGGCCTGGTGCCAGCTCGTCGACGACGCTCTCGAAGGGAACGTCCGTGTGCCCGAACGCGCCCAGATCCGTGTCGCGGGCCCGGGCCAGCACGTCGGTGAACACCTCACCCGGCTCCACCGGAGTCCGCAGCACCAGCGTGTTGACGAACATCCCGACCAGGTCGTCCAGCGCCGCCTCACCGCGACCCGCGATCGGGGTGCCGATGGCGACGTCACCCGACCCGGACATCCTCGACAGCAGTACGGCCAGCGCCGCGTGCATCACCATGAACAGGGTTGCGTGGTGCTCGCGCGCGAGGAGGAGCAGTTGCCGGTGCAGGCCCGCGTCGATCGCGAACGCCGCGGTCGCTCCCTCGAGTGAGCGGGCGGGCGGCCTGTTCCGGTCGAGCGGCAGGGCGCTGACCTCCGGCAGTTCTGCGAGCACACCGCGCCAGTACTGCAGTTGCCGGGACATGAGGCTGTCCGCGTCCTCGGCACTGCCGAGAAGGCGACGCTGCCACACGCTGAAGTCGGCGTACTGCACGGGCAGCGGCTCCCAGCTCGGCGGCGTCCCGGACCGGCGCGAGGAGTACGCGACCATCAGGTCGCGGGCCAGCGGCGCGAGCGACGCCCCGTCGGCGGCGATGTGATGCACCACGATCACCAGCACGTGTTCGTCGGGGCCGGTCCACAACAGCGCCGCCCGCAGCGGGACCTTCGCGCTCACGTCGAATCCGCCCGCGAGGAGGGTCGCGATCCTCTCGTACAGCGACTCGTCGCCGTCGACGTGCGGGGTGAGGTCCGGGACGACGTCCGCGGTGTCGACCACCACCTGGTAGGGCCCGTCCGTCGACGCGGGATACACGGTGCGCAGCGACTCGTGCCGCTCGATCACGTCGCCGACCGCTTCCCGCAGCGTGTCCGCGTCCAGAGGTCCGGTGAGGCGCACGGCCATCGGGATGTTGTACGCCACCGACGACGTGTCGAACTGGTTGATGAACCACATCCGTTGCTGCGCCAGCGACAACGGGATCCGGTCGGGCCGCTCCCCGACGACCAGGGGCGGTCGGTCCACGAGTTCGGTCCCCGCACGCCGAACGTACGCGGCCAGCAGTTCGGCGGTGGGCGCCTCGAACAACGCCCGCACACCCACGTCCGATCCGAGCGCCGCGTTGACGCGCGCGATCACCCGCGTCGCCACGAGAGAATTGCCGCCGAGGTCGAAGAAGCTGTCGTCGACACTGATCCGTTCGACGCCGAGGACCTCGGTGAAGACCTCGGCGATCGACTCCTCGACCGGGTCGGTTGGCGCCTTGAACTCGGCGGCCGCGGACAGGAACCGCGGTTCCGGCAGCGCCGCGCGGTCCAGCTTCCCGACCGGGGTCAGCGGGATCTCGTCGAGCACCACGACGACCGAGGGAACCATGTACGCCGGCAACCGGTTCCGCACCTGCCGCAGCAGTTCCGTCGTCTCGATCGGCCTGCCCGGAGCCGGGACGACGTACGAGACCAGGACGGTGTCCCCGGTCGGTCCCGGCCTGCCGATGGTGACGGCCAGTCGCACGTCCGGATGCGTCTGCAGCATCGCGTCGATCTCGCCGAGCTCGATGCGGAAGCCCCGCACCTTCACCTGGAAGTCGCTGCGGCGCAGGTACTCGAGGGTGTGGTCGGGCCGCCACCGCACCACGTCACCGGTGCGGTACATCCGGCCCCGGCCGTACGGGTCGGCGACGAACCGCGCCGCGGTGAGACCGGGACGGCGGTGATAGCCCCGCGCCACACTGGCACCGGCGATGTACAGCTCACCGGGTACCCCGACGGGTACCGGATGGAGCCGGGCGTCGAGTACCACTTCCTCGGTACCTCTGATCGGACCGCCGAGTGTGATGGGGTCACCCGGGGTCATCGGTGCGCTGATGTTCGCCATGACGGTCGTTTCGGTGGGACCGTACGCGTTGTGCAGCCTGCGGTCCGGCGCCCACCGGGCCACCAGTTCGGGCGGGCAGACCTCACCGCCCACGACCACGTCGAGGAAGTCGCCCAGCGAATCCGGCGGGATCGTGCCCAGCGCAGCCGTGGTGACGAAGCCGTGCGTGACACGTTCCGACCGCAGGAGGTCGGCCAGTTCCGAGCCGCCGTACGCGGACGGCGGCACGACCACCATCGTGGCACCCACCCCGAACGCCTGCAGGTATTCGAACACGGACGCGTCGAAACTCGGCGTCGAGAAGTGCAGCGTCCGGGACGATCTCGTGGCGCCGAAACGTTCCTGCTGGTCGGCCGCGAAGTTGTCGAGCCCGCGGTGCGTGACGGTGACGCCCTTCGGCTGCCCCGTCGAGCCGGACGTGTAGATCAGGTACGCGGAATTGTCGAGGTGCAGGGGCCGGATGCGGTCGGAGTCGGTCACCGGACAGTCGGAGCGGGCGGCGCAGTCGGCCTGGAAGTCCGGGTCGTCGAGCACGCACCAGGGAATCGAATCGTGTAAGCGTCCCCGCAGCGACTCCTCCGTCAAGCCCAGCACCGCACCGGAATCGGCGAGCATGTAGTCGATTCGGTCGGGCGGGTAATTCGGGTCCACCGGAACGAACGCCGCCCCGGCCTTGGCGACGGCCCACACGGACGCCACCGACCGGAACGAACGCGGCAGTGCCAGCGCGACGAACGATTCCGGCCCCACCCCGCGGTCGATCAGCATGCGCGCGACCTGCGTCGACCACCGGTCCAGCTCGCGGTACGACAACTCCTCGCCCTGCCGCGACAGGGCCGTCGCCGCCGGATCCAGTGCGGCGGCGTCCGCGAAGAGGTCGGGCAGGGTGCGCTCGGACCGGCCCGGTCGTCCTCGTACCGGTGTCAGCGCGGAACGTTCGTCTGCGGAGAGGATCTCGATGTCACCGACCGGAACCACCGGATCGGCCGCCATCGCGTCGAGGATGCGGAGGTACCGCTCGGCGGCCACCCGAATCGTGTGGGCGTCGAACAGGTCGGCGGCGAAACCGAATTCGACGGCGACACCCGCCGGATCGCCCGACTCGTCGGCCGCTTCGGTCACGGTCACGCACAGGTCGAGGCCGGAGACGGCAGAACCCGGGGAGCCGGGCGCGCGGGTGTCGAGCAGCACCTGGAAGATCGGTGCGTACGCGTCCGACACCGACACATCGAGTTCCCGCACCAGACGATCGAACGGAACACCGGTGTGCGCCGTCGCCTCGGTGGCGACGTCCCGGACGTGCGACAGATAGTCGCGGCACGACTCCTCGCTCGCGTACCGCGACCGCACCACCACGACGTCCGTGCGATCGCCCACGTCCACAGCCGTTCCGACGGCGATGTCGCTGCTACCCGTCACCCGGCCCAGCAGGATCGACAGGGCCGTCAGGAACACCGTGCGGCCGGTGGTGCCTGCGGCGTCGGCCAGTGCGGCCACGCGGCGGTGCAACTCCCTCGGCACCACCACGGTGACCCGATCGCTCGCCTGCGACAACCTCGCGGGCCGCCGATGATCGGTAGGCAACGGCAGGAGGTCGGGCAACCCGTCCAGCTGCCGGCGCCAGTAATCGATTTCCGCCGCCTCGCGCAGAAGTCGTTCGCCGGTGCGGGAACTGGTCTCGTGGATGCTGCCCACCCGGGACGCCGGGTCTGCGGTGGCCAGTTCCTCGAGCAGTTCGACGAACTGACGATGGTGTTCCCGCAGTTCCGCGTCCTCGTAGCGGCTGGGGTTCGCACGGAAGTCCACGAAGATCCGGGTGGGAGTGCCGCTCTGATACACGTTGATCAGCAGGTCCTCGACCGGACCCGACGTGACGATGTGGAAATCGCCGAGGAGCGAACCCAGCGCGACCTCCTGGCGGAACAACATGACGTTCACCATCGGCCCGTACAGTGCCGTCGTCGCGGTGTCGCCGGCGTCGCGGCGGATGTCGTCGAGGCTGCACCGCTGGTGTCGCAGTGCGGCGACCAGCTCACGCTGCACCTTCTCGATCAGTTCCGCGACGGTGTCGTCGGCCCGGACACTGACGGGCATCGGTGCCACGTTGACGAGCATGCCCCCGGAATTGCGCAGCACCGCCGTGGTGCGGGCCGACACCGGAATGGTCACCAGCACATCGGTCCTGCCGGTACGTCGCGACAGGTAGCACGCCGCGGCCGCGATGATGGTCGCCGCCGACAGGCTGTCGCGGGAATCGAGAACGGCCACGACGTCGTCCGAGAGGACAGCGCTCTCCACCGTGCTGGTGGCCGACACCTGCCCCGCCGTCCGCGCCAGTGTGGTGCCCTCGAGCCCGGCGACCCGCCCCGCCCAGTACTCCCGATCGGTCACGAACCGCTCGGAGGCGCGGTACCGGCTGTCGATGTCGTACAACTGCCGCAGGCTCACCGCCCGGTTCGGATCCGGTTCGCGGCCCGCGACTTTCGCGGAGTACCGGTGTGCGATGCGGCGCAGCATCGTCATGGCCCCATAGCCGTCGAGAGCAACGTGGTGAATCCTGCTGTACCACAGGAAGTGTGTGTCACCGGTCTGCAGGATCGACGTCTCGACCAGCCGGTCGGCGCTCAGATCGAGCGGCGTGACGTAGTCACGTTCCATCCATGCGTGCGCCGCCGCCACCGGGTCCTCGTCCGCGCGGAAGTCGACGTACGCGATCGACGTGTCCGTCCGATGGTCCACGTACTGCAGCGGCCGCCCGTCGACGTCGTACACCTTGAGGAAGGGCGATTCGAATTCGCGGGCCGCTTCCACCGTCTCCTGCCGGAGCAGGTCGATGTCGAGGACACCGTGGAACTCGACGTACTGGGCGATGGAGATCGGGACCAGCGGTTCGAGTTGCTGCGCGAACCACGTGGCCCGCTGGGCCGCCGAGAGCGGAATCGGTTCGCCGCCGTCCGGAACACGGAGGTCCGCGGGGCGGCGCGTTTCTCCCGCCCCCGGAACGGGTCCTTCACCTTGTCCAGGGCACACTCGAACTCGACCTCGCCCCGCCCTACCAGGACGGACGCACTGTTTCGAGTATCCGCCCCTCGGACGCGCCGGGTCCAGGGCACTGCGGGACAAAAGCCGCCAATGGATACTGGGCCCCATGACCGAGCGCGTCGACACACCCGGCATCGATCCCGCGGACTTCCGCGTCCACGTCGTGGCGCAGGCCATCCGGCTGTTCTCCGAGAACGGGTACGAGGCGACGACCGTCGAGCAGATCGCGTCCGCGGCGGGCGTGTCCCGGCGGACGTTCTTCCGCCAGTTCCGCTCCAAGGAGGACGTGATCTTCGCCGATCACGAATCGCTGTTGCAGCAGGCAGGCGATTATCTGTCCACGGATTCCGACGACCCGTGGGCGGCGGTCTGCAGGACGGCAGGCCTGGTCTTCGACAGGTTTCGCGAGAACCGGGAGCTGTCGGCTCGCCGGTACCAGGTGGTGCAGCGGGTGCCCGCCCTGCGCGACCGGGAGATCGTCACCGGTTTTCGCTACGAGCGGTTGTTCGTGGACTACCTGCGCGGCGTCGTACCCACCGAGCCGGCCCTGAAGGTCATCGGATTCGCGGCCGCTGTCACCGCGTGCCACAACTTCCTGCTTCGGAACATGATCAAGGGCGACCCCGACGCCACCGCCGAGGAACTCGAGCGGGCCCTCCTCGACGTGCGCCGGACGTTCGGCGTCGCTCCGGGGGCATCGACGCAGGAACAGGACGCCGTGCTGGTGGTGTCGTACCCGCCGGGAACGCCGGTGGACGAGATCACCGGGCGTATCCAGGCCCAGCTGTCCCGGCGCCGGGGCTGAGGCGGCCGGGTGACGACAACCACCCTTGACTGGCACTCAGTGCCGTGGTTGACTGCACTGTAGTGGCAGTAGTTTGCCGACCACGAACATTGCGGCCCGCCTGAACGACAATGACCCTGGCACGGAGTGCCTATTCAGACTCGGTGCCGTCGAGACTCAGCAAGGAGCGCCCCATGGCCGGAAATCCGGACTTCGATCTGTTCAAGCTCGGTGAAGAGCACGACGAACTGCGGTCCGCGATCCGCGCGCTCTCCGAGAAGGAGATCGCCCCCTACGCGAAGCAGGTCGACGAGGACGCACGCTTCCCCGAAGAGGCCCGCGTCGCCCTCGTGAACTCCGGGTTCAACGCCATCCACGTCCCCGAGGAATACGACGGCCAGGGCGCCGACTCCGTCGCCACCTGCATCGTCATCGAAGAGGTCGCCCGCGTCTGCGGCTCCTCCTCCCTGATCCCCGCCGTCAACAAGCTCGGCACCATGGGCCTCATCCTCAACGGGTCCGAAGAACTCAAGCAGCAGGTCCTGCCGCAGCTCGCGTCCGGCGAGGCCATGGCGTCCTACGCACTGTCCGAGCGTGAGGCCGGTTCGGACGCCGCCAGCATGCGCACCCGCGCCAAGGCGGACGGCGACGACTGGATCCTCAACGGCTCCAAGTGCTGGATCACCAACGGTGGCAAGTCCAGCTGGTACACCGTCATGGCCGTCACCGACGCCGACAAGGGCGCCAACGGCATCTCCGCGTTCATGGTCCACGAGAACGACGAAGGCTTCGTCGTCGGACCGAAGGAGAAGAAGCTCGGCATCAAGGGTTCGCCCACCGCGGAGCTCTACTTCGAGAACTGCAAGATCCCCGGCGACCGCATCATCGGCGAGCCCGGCACCGGTTTCAAGACGGCGCTGCAGACCCTCGACCACACCCGTCCCACCATCGGCGCGCAGGCCGTCGGCCTCGCGCAGGGTGCCCTCGACGCCGCTCTCGCCTACACCAAGGACCGCAAGCAGTTCGGCAAGTCGATCAGCGACTTCCAGGCCGTGCAGTTCATGCTCGCCGACATGGCGATGAAGGTCGAGGCCGCCCGCCTCATGGTCTACACCTCCGCGGCCCGCGCCGAGCGCGGCGAGAAGAACCTCGGTTTCATCTCCGCTGCCGCCAAGTGCTTCGCCTCCGACGTCGCGATGGAGGTCACCACCGACGCCGTCCAGCTGTTCGGTGGCGCCGGCTACACCACCGACTTCCCTGTCGAGCGGATGATGCGTGATGCGAAGATCACTCAGATCTACGAAGGCACGAACCAGATCCAGCGCGTCGTGATGTCGCGTGCACTGTTGAAGTAGGCGGCTACGCCGCCCGTGCGCCTTTTTGGTAGCTCCCGCTACCAAAAAGGCGCACGGCTACGTGAGGAGAATTTGTGGAACTAGTAGGCGTGATCGGCGGCGGCACCATGGGTGCCGGCATCGCCGAGGTATGTATCAAGGCCGGTAGCTCGGTTCTCATCCTCGAGACCAAGCCGGAATTCGCCGAGGCCGCGCAGGCCCGGATCGAGAAGTCCCTGGCTCGCGGGGTCAAGGCGGGCAAGCTCGACCAGGACGCCGCGGATGCCGCGCTCGCCCGCGTGCGGGTCACCCTCGACATCGAGGAGTTCGCGGACCGCGACCTCGTGATCGAGGCGGCACCGGAGATCGAGGCGCTCAAGGTCGACATCTTCCAGAAGCTCGACAAGATCGTGAAGCCGTCGGGCATCTTGGCGTCCAACACGTCGTCCATCCCGCTGATCAAGATGGCCAACGCCACGCAGCGTCCCGGGCAGGTCGTGGGCGTCCACTTCTTCAACCCGGTGCCGGTGATGCCGCTGGTCGAGATCGTGGTCAGCCTGGTCACGTCGGAGGAGACCGTCCTCGCGGTCACCGACTACGCGAAGAACACGCTGCGCAAGAAGACGGTGCGGGCCGGTGACCGCGCGGGCTTCATCGTGAACGCGCTGCTCATCCCGTACCTCACGTCGGCGGTCCGGATGCTCGAGTCGGGTTACGCGACCGCCGAGGACATCGACGAGGCCATGAAGGGCGGCTGCGGCTACCCGATGGGCCCGCTGACGCTGATCGACACCGTCGGCCTCGACATCACCCTCGCCGCGGCGGAGTCGCTGTACGCGGAATTCGCCGAGCCGCACTACGCTCCCCCGACGCTGCTCAAGCGCAAGGTGGACGCCGGACAGCTCGGCAAGAAGAGCGGTAAGGGCTTCTACGACTACAGCTAGTCACGCCCGTCCGGAAGCCCGTCGCGTCGTCGCGGCGGGCTTTCGCCGTTCTTGACCGCAAATCCCATGTAGGAGATGGCCGTGCTCCGGATCTGCCCGAAGTCGAGCCGGCGACTCAACTCCCCGTAGCTGAGCCGTGTTCCGCCCGCCCGGGCGAGGTCGAGGAGCCGGAGAGGATTCTTCGACCGCGGCCCGAGCCCGACGATCTCGCCGAGCCGCAGACCGTGCCGCTCCATGATCGGTGCCAGTTCCGCCGGACGGATACACATCGACCAGTCGTGGATGGGGGTGTCGAACATCCGGGTCATCCGCCACTCCTGCATGATCTTGATCGCGACGAGCTTGCTGGCGAATGTGCGGTTGATGGTGTCGAACAGGTACAGGCCGCCGGGTTTCAGCGCACGGGACGTTTCGGCGATCACTCCGTCGAGATCCGACACGTGCTCGAGGACGTCGCAGCAGTAGACGACGTCGAACGCGGCATCCGGCACCGGCAACTGTTCGCCCGACCCGATGCGGTACTCGATGTCGAGGGCCGAGTCGGCGGCGTGACGCCGTGCGGTGTCGACCGACACCGGGGACGGATCGATGCCCGTCACCCGGAAACCGATGCGGGTGAACTCCTCCGCGAGGAACCCGCCGCCCGACCCGATGTCGAGGGCGCGGAGTCCGCGATGGTCACGACCGACCGTCTCGCCGAGCACCTTACGGAAGTAGGCGAATCGTCCCGGCGTCAGGCTTCCGTGCAGCAGGTTGAGTGGGTTGTCCTCCTCCCACCACGACTCCCCCACACGGTTGTAGACGTCGTTGTCGATGACCAAGCGGACCACCCCTTCTCTGCCGACGGCACAGCGACGACCTCCAGCCTTCTCCTGCGCGTCGGTCACTTCAAGGCCGGTGCCCTTACGCGATGCTCAGGGGATGACATTCAGGATCTCGCACGTGTGCCTGCTGCTGGGCGGGTTCGTCGCGGGAATTGCGTTGACGTCCACCACGTCCAGTGAGTTCGCGTTCGTGGTCGACGGCAACCGCCTGGGCGCGCTGTATGTCGGTCCGGCCGCAGGCGCCTTCCTCGCCGCGATCGTCGCCGTCCTGGTGGCAGCGCTGGTTCGTGCCCGCCGAATCCTGTCGACGCTGTCGTTCGCCGGCCTGGCGCTGCTGGGTGTCGCTCCGGTGACGGGGCCGTGGGACCTCGAGATGTACCTCGGCGGAGCCGGTGCGGGCCTGCTCCTCGGCGGTCTCGTCGGACTGTGCGCCACCGCCGACCGGGCATGGTTGCAGACCGCACTCGCGGCGGGGGTGCTCACCGGGCTCCTCCTCGCCGGCCCGATCGACCACTTCCGGACGTCTTTTCCCCGGCGCTACGCGGACTACCTTCCGGAACCCTTGTTCGAGCCGGTGACGCTGGCCCTCCTCGCGCTCACGGCCGTGGTTCTGGCCGTCACGCTCGCGTCCGGCGACCTCGGTGAGCGGACGGAGGTCGCGGTGAGCGGGCGCGCCCTCGTCACCGGGATCGTTCTGCCGCTGATCGGGCTGGTGCTGTACTGGTGGTTCGTTCGTCGTGTCTGGAATGTGGGCGCCGACGGTGCGATGCAGGGCCGGTGGATGTTCGGACTCGTCCTCGTCGTGGTGGTGATCGCCGCCTCGCTGTGGTTGGAGGGCCGCACCGGGATCGTGTTGCTTGCCGCTATGGCGTTCGTCGCCGCGGGGGACATCGGCGTGGCGGCGTTCCCGGACTCCTGGCCGTGGCTGCTGGTGCCGGCGACGCTCGCGCTGACGGGTGCCGTGCTCGGGAGGCGTTTCCCTCACCCGGTGTCCGGCATCGCGGCACTCGCAGTCGTGGCCGCGTCGGCGCTGTTCGAGCACCCACCGTGGGACAACCTGCACGTCGGTGCGACGTGGCTTCTCCTTCCTCTCGCGGCCTCGTACACGGTCGCGTCGAGTCTGCCGTCGAGCGAATCGGTCACCGCGATGTCGCTGGCGGCCCCGGCCGCGCTGGCCGTCCCGCTGATCGCCGACTACGGGTGGACGGCGTACACGCCGCTCGTCGGATCCGAGAGCGCGCCGGGGCCGGACTCGTGGGCGTGGACATCGACCGGACTGTCGGTGGTTGCCGTGGTCGCGTGCGGACTCGCCGCCGCCTACCTCGGAAAACGCGCCTCCTAAGCCTCATTGCACGATACATACGTTGTGCACCATGCATACGCTGTGTATGGTGCACAAATTGTGTTTCGCTCAGTTGAGGAGATTCGTGTGGACAGTCCGATGCCCGCCGTCCGACCGGGCGGCCTCGTCGCCGTGCTGGCCTTCACCGGCATCGTCGCCGCGCTCATGCAGACCCTCGTGGTGCCGCTGATCGGCGACCTCCCCCGACTGCTCGACACGACCGCCTCCAACGCGTCCTGGGTGATCACCGCGACGCTGCTCGCCGGCGCCGTGGCGACACCGGTCACCGGACGTCTCGGCGACCTGTACGGCAAGCGGCGGATGATGCTGATCTGCACGGTGCCGCTCGTCCTGGGCTCGGTGGTCTGTGCGCTCGCGACGTCCCTGGCCCCGATGGTGATCGGCCGAGGGCTGCAGGGCATCGGTGTGGGCATGATTCCGCTGGGAATCAGCGCACTGCGGGACCTGCTGCCGCCCGAGCGCCTGCACTCCTCCATCGCCTTGATGAGCTCGTCCATGGGCATCGGCGGCGCCCTCGGTCTGCCGCTCGCCGCAACGGTCGCGGAGAATGCGAGCTGGCGCGTGCTGTTCTGGGGCGCCGCCGGGCTCAGCGCGCTGATCGCCGTGCTGCTCTGGTTCTTCGTGCCTGCCACGCCCGTCCACGGGCCCAAGGCCCGCTTCGATCCCATCGGGGCAGTCGGACTGGGTGTCGGACTGGTGTCCCTGCTGCTGGCGGTGTCCAAGGGCGCCGACTGGGGCTGGGCGAGCAGCACCACCCTCGGTCTGTTCGCGACCACGGTCATCGCGTTGACGGCCTGGGGCTGGTGGGAACTCCGCACACCCGAACCGCTGGTCGACCTGCGGGTGATCGCCGGCCGTCAGGTGCTGCTGACCAACGCCGCGTCCGTCGTCGTCGGCTTCGCCATGTACGCCCAGTCCCTGATCGTTCCGCAGCTCCTGCAGTTGCCGGCGTCGACGGGATACGGCCTGGGACAGTCGATGCTGGCCATGGGCCTGTGGATGGCCCCCTCGGGTCTGATGATGATGGCGGTCTCCCCCTTCGGCGCCAAGCTGTCGTCCACCCGCGGACCGAAGGTCACCCTGCTCGTCGGAAGCCTCGTCATCGCGCTCGGCTACGGATCGTCGATGTTCCTGATGGGGTCGACGTGGGGCCTGGTCGTGGTGACCTGCATCTGCGGCTCGGGTGTCGGTCTGGCTTACGGCGCAATGCCCGCCCTGGTGATGAGCGCCGTGCCGCAGTCCGCGACCGCCTCCGCCAACAGCGTCAATTCTCTGATGCGCTCGGTCGGTACCGCGGTGTCCGCGGCCGTCGTCGGAGTGGTCCTCGCCCAGATGAGCGTCCAGGTCGCCGGCCACACCCTGCCCACCGAGGGCGGCTTCCGAACCGGCCTGTTGATCGGTTGCGGTGTCGCACTCGTCGCCGCGGCCATCACGCTGGTCATTCCCACCCGTCGCGCCAACCTCACGGCGCCGGACTCGATTCCCGAACCGCTTGCGCCGTCGAAGGTGTAGAACCTTGCCGGTTGCCTACTTGTGGAGGGCGTACCCCGCCACCGGGTTGCCGTTGATGTAGACGGTGCCCTCGTAGGTGCCGTCGGGCCTCGGGGTGATCCGGTCGGTCAGGAAGGGAAGCCCGGAGGGGCTGTAGTCGGTGACGAGGGAACCGCCCGCTTCCGGGGTGGTCATGCCGAAGATGTACGGAAAGAACACCCCGAAGTTGTCCATGACCCACCCGGGCCCGAACGTCTTGCCCTTCCAGATCAGGTCGCCACCGAGAACGTTGGTGGTGCCGAGGTATGTCCCGGCAGGCAACGGGACCGGCATCGGCGCGGGTAGCGGCGGCGGCATGGGGGCCGGCACCGGGTCTGCCGCGGCCGTCCCCGCGGCGAAGAAAGACAGGCCGGCCACCGCGACGGCCCCGACTGCGACCTTGCGCATGATGTCCATGAGTTCTCCGTATATCGAGGTGCGTGGCGGAAAGTGTCGCACGGACAGGGCCGTCACAGGGAGAGTGTGAAGAAGATGCTGTTCGGATCGTTGCCGTAGTCCCCGAACGGGGGACATTCGGTGAAGCCGTGCTCGGTGTACAGACGCCTCGCCGGGGCGAAGAAATCCTCGACGCCGGTCTCGAGGCTGAGCCGGACGTACCCGCGTGCCCGCGCCTCGTCGACGAGGTGCGCGAGGAGCCGGGTGGCCACACCCCGCCCGCGCGCCTCCGCGGCAGTCCGCATCGACTTGATCTCGCCTTCGGCCGGCGAGAGCTCACGCAGAGCCACGGTTCCCAGCACGGTCTCCTCGCCCCACAGCGTCCACACGGTGACCGACGGGTCCCGCAAACCGGGCAGATCGAGGGCGTGAACACTGTCGGGCGGCGACGTCGCACGCATGTCCGCCAGGTGCTCGGCCAGAAGACCGTGCACGGCCTCGCGGGACAGGTCGTCGACTTCGATGTACACGTGCTCGAGTATGCCGAAGCCGGCGCGAGAAATCGCAACGAGCACCCCGCTGCCTGGACGGCGGCGCACCATGGGGAGATGACCGAGACAGTGCTGCGCCTGAGCACCCGCCAGGGACGGTGGGTGGTCACCGCCACCGTTCTCGGCTCGAGCCTCGCGCTACTTGACGGCACGGTGGTGAACATCGCCCTGCCGCACATCGGCGAGGACCTCGGGTCGGATGTCGCGGGAATGCAGTGGGTCTTGAGCGGCTACACCCTCGCCCTGGCGTCGCTGATCCTGCTGGGCGGGGCGCTCGGGGATCGCTGGGGCAGGCGCCGCGTCTTCGTCTGGGGGACGGTCTGGTTCGCGGCGGCGTCACTGTTGTGCGGCATCGCACCCGACATCACGATGCTCGTGATCGCGCGGATCCTGCAGGGTGTCGGGGCCGCGATGCTGACCCCCGGCAGCCTCGCGCTGATCTCGGCGTCGATCCACGAAGACGACCGGGGCGCCGCGATCGGACTGTGGTCGGGCCTCGGCGGGGTGGCCGGGGCGATCGGACCGCTACTGGGTGGCTGGCTGGTGGAGGTGGCCGGCTGGCGGTCGGTGTTCCTGCTCAATCTTCCGCTCGCCGCCGTCGTCGTGTGGGCATCGATGCGGCACGTCCCCGAGAGCCGCGACCCGCATCCGCCCGATCATCTCGACGTGCTCGGGTCGGCGTGCGCAGTGATCGGCCTCGGCGCGCTCACCTACGGTCTGATCGAGATGAACCTGATCGCCGGGGTGGTCGGGACAGTCGCGCTGATCGCGTTCATCGTGGTGGAACGGCGCTCACCGAACGCGCTGGTGCCGCCGAGCCTGTTCGCGTCGCGCATGTTCGTGGCGGCGAACCTGGTGACGCTCGCCGTGTACGCCGCACTCGGCGGCGTCTTCTTCCTGCTGGTCCTGCAGTTGCAGTTGGTGGCCGGATACTCGCCGATCGAAGCCGGAGTCGCCACCATCCCGATCACGCTGGCGATGCTGGCGTTCTCCTCCCGCGCCGGCAGCTACGCCCAGACCCACGGCCCCAGGTTGCCGATGACCGTCGGGCCCGCACTCGCAGCGGTCGGCCTGCTGTTGATGACCCGGATCGGGCCGGGTGCGAACTATTGGACGGTCGTGCTCCCCGGCGTCGTCGTCTTCGGCCTCGGACTGTCCGCCATGGTTGCGCCGCTGACCGCCGCCGTGCTCGGGTCCGTCCCGGTGGACCAGTCCGGCATCGCCTCCGGAGTGAACAACGCCGTCGCGCGCACCAGCCAGCTACTGGCGGTGGCCGCGCTCCCCGGGATCGCCGGGATCGACGCCGAAAGCATGATCGACCCCACCAGCTTCTCGCACGGCTTCCGCATCGCGATGTACATCTGCATCGCACTGCTCCTGGTCGGGGCGACCATCGCCGCAGCCCTGATCCGGGCGCCCGCCCCGCCCGCTCCCACCCCGCTTGGTCCCGTCCCGGATTCGGTTGCATGCAAACCACATTGCGACGTCACCGGTCCGGCAGTGCAACCGGCAATCGCCCGGTCGAGCCCTACTCCACCGAAGCGATGACGTGTAGCGCTGCCCCGTGTTCGCGCACCTCGTCGTGGAGGGCCTCCATCTTGACGTCGAGATTGCGGGCCACGTCGGCAGCATCCTTCAACTCGTCCAGCAGCGCGGCCGGGACCGCCTTGTCGTACTTGTAGAAGATCTTGTGCTCGAGGCTTGCCCAGAAATCCATGGCCACCGTACGGATCTGGATCTCCACCCGCACCGATTCGACGCGGTCGGACATGAACACCGGAACCTCGACGATCAGATGCAGGCTCCGGTATCCGTTGGGTTTGGGTTCGGCGATGTAATCCTTGACCTCGATGAGGGTGATGTCCTGCTGGCCCGTCAACAGGTCGCTGATCCGGTACGCGTCCTGAATGAAGCTGCAGGTGATCCGGATTCCGGCGATGTCGTGGATGTTGTCGCGGATGGAGTCGAGAGTGAGCGGAATACCTTTGCGGGCAGCCTTGCCCAGCACGCTGTCGGCCGACTTCAGCCTCGACTTCACGTGCTCGATCGGGGTGTACTCGTGAATGTAGGTGAACTCGTCCTTCAAGATGTTGATCTTGGTCATCATCTCGTCGATGCCGAATTTGTACGACATCAGGAATCGGGTGAGATCCCGTCCCCCGTCGGAGCTTCGGAGACTCAGCAGTCCGGTCACGTCATCGGCCGTTCGCTGCTCCACACGTCACCCCCACCATTGCCTCGTGCATCGCCGACGGAGTGGGTGCAGGCGGCAGCGGTGCGGCGCCGACAGCCGAGAACGCCTGGAGCATGTAGCCCATGAGACGACGCCAGGCATCAGGGGCCGCGGCGCCCGTCGCCTCGACCACCCCCGCGTTCGCCATCAGAAGCAACACCAGGTCCTGGGAGGAGAAGTCCGCGCGCAGCCGACCCGTCTCCTTGGCGCGTTCGATCAGCCGCTCGAAGCCGCGGTAGGCCTCGGCCCGCTTCGCCTCGAATTCGCTTGCGGTGGGGAACGTCATGGTGAGCACGTGAGTGAAGCCGCGATCCTCCGCCTGCATGGCGCACACCCGCTCGACGTAGGCGCAGAAACCGTTCCACGGATCGGGGTCGGCCGCGGCCTCGTCGATGGCGTCGACGTAGGCGCTCATCTTGTCGGCGAAGACATCGGTGATCAGATCCTCCCTGGTGGGGAAACGGCGATACAACGTCGCGATGCCGACCCCGGCTCGCCGGGCGACCTCGGCCATGGAGGCCGTCAACCCTTGCTCGGCGAACACCTCCTGCGCCGCATCGACGACGCGCGAGCGGTTGCGCTCGGCGTCGGTGCGCAACGCCTGCCTGCACGCATCCCGTGCCTCTTTCGACCCCGGCTTCACCATGAACTCGATGCTACCTGAAGTGGAAAGCACACTCCGTTTATCGTGTCAGCCCACGCCCGGCGTTCTGGACGACCGCGCCCGATACCTCGAGGCGGCACCCGCGATCAGCAATCGAGTCGCACCCTTTCGTATCCTGGTCGGGTGGCGATTTCCGGTACCGATCCCGCGAGCGTCCGGGTCGACAGCTGGACCTGGGCGATCCGGCTGTTCAAGACACGCTCCGCGGCGGCGGCCGCCTGCAGGTCGGGGCACGTGCGGGTCAACGGCACCACCGCCAAACCGGCGCAGGCGGTCAAGGCCGGTGACGAGGTCCGCATTCGCGCGGCGGGTGTCGAACGCATCGTCGAGGTCGTCCGGCCGATCACCAAACGGGTCGGCGCGGTGGTGGCGGTCGAGTGCTACACCGACAACACACCGCCGCCCCCACCGCGCGAAGTCCTCGCGTCGATACCGCAGCGCGACCGCGGCGCCGGCAGGCCCACCAAACGCGAACGCCGCGAGATGGACCGGTTGCGCGGGTTGTGACCGCTCAGGCCGGGGTGTGGCTGAGGATGCGCAGGGCGTCCGGCACCGCCTCGATGGTGACCGGCAGCGGGCCGACCCGGTCGCCGTCCGCGTAGGCCGTGATGCCGTCGCACTGCAGTCGCACCGTCCGTGAACGGTAGGTCTGTACATCGGGGAGATCCACGTGTGTGCCCTTGTAGACCCGGGGGAACAAGCGGACCAGCCTCGACCGGCGACCGTAGTCGACGACCGTGACGTCGAGCAGGCCGTCGGTCTTGTCGGCACCCGGGCAGATCTGCATGCCGCCGCCGTAGGAGCGTCCGTTGCCCACCGCCACGAGGGTGGCGTCCACCTGGAACGTCTCCTCGTCCAGTTCGATGGTGTAGTGCAGCGGGCGGAGCTGCGTCAGTTCGGCGAGCATCGCGAGGTTGTACCGCATCGGACCCTTCGGCCAGGACATCCGGTTGGCGCGGTCCGTGACGAGCGAGTCGAATCCGCTCGCGACGATGGTGCCCGCCCACACCACCGCGCCGTCTGTGAGCGTGATCCTGGCGAGGTCGGACTCCTGCACCTCCCCGTCGGCGATCACGTCGGCCGCGGCGACGGGATCGCCGACGGGGATACCGAATTCGCGCGCGTGGTCGTTGCCGGTGCCGGCCGGGATCAGTCCGACCGGTGTCCCGGACTGCGCCGCCGCCTGCAACCCGATGCTGATGGCGCCGTCCCCGCCGACGACGACGAGCGCGTCGGTGCCGTCGTCGATCGCCCGGCGGGCCAGCATGCGCGCGTGATCGGCGTCCGTCCCGATGATCTCGGTGACGGCGACCCCGCGCTCACGCAGGCGGGCCACCCCCTTGCGGCCGGCGACGGGTGCGTGACCGTGCCCGGCGAGGGGGTTGACGAGGACGGTGACCTTCTCGATCACCTGCTGGGTGCTCACGGAATCAGCTTGCCGGGGTTGAGGATTCCCGCCGGGTCGACCGTGTCCTTGACCGCCCGCAGGATCGCGACGCCCAGGTCGCCGATCTCGTCCCGCATCCACGGGCGGTGGTCGACCCCGACCGCGTGGTGGTGCGTGATGGTGCCGCCGGCGGCGACGATCGCATCCCCGGCGGCGGCCTTGGCCTTCCGCCACTGTTCGATCGGGTCGTCCGCCTGCGCGGACACGACAGTGAAGTACAGCGAGGCGCCGGTCGGGTACGTGTGCGAGATGTGACAGAGGACGAGCGGCGGGGTGCCCTGCCCGGACAGCGACTCCGTCAGCGCGGTGGTCACGGCCGTGCGGAGCGCAGCGAGGTTGCCCCAGGTGGTCGCGGTTTCCAGCGTCTCACACAGCGCTCCGGCGTCGAGCAGCGAGTCGCGCAGGTACGGCGCGTCGAAACGGCCGTGCTCCCAGCCGTTTCCGGGTCCCTCGCCCAGGGACGTGCCGCCGTGCGCCACCAGGACGGCACGTGCCTCCGCCGTCCGCTCCGCGGTGTGCTCGGCCGTGCCCTCGAACGTCGTGATCGCCAGGCAGCCGCCGGTGACGGTCTCCTCACCGATCTTGTCGGTGGTCGCGAGGTTCACCGCCGTCTCCGCCTCGTCGGACAGTCGCAACACGGTCGGGACCGCACCTTCCTGCCGCAGCGCCCGCAGAGCCGCCGCGCCCGTCTCGAAGTCGGGGAAACTCCACCCTTCCCGGACGGTGGTGTCGGGGATCGCGTGCACCCGCACCCGCACCCGGGTGATGACACCGAGCGTGCCCTCCGACCCGACGAACAGTTCGCCGAGGTCCGGACCCGCCGCGGAGGCCGGGGCGCGCCCCGTGTCGAGGGTCCCGGTGGGGGTCACCACCCGCAGTCCCTGCACCATGTCCTCGAACCGCCCGTACCCCGCGGACGCCTGCCCCGACGACCGGGTGGCCGCGAAGCCGCCGATGGTCGCGAACATGAAGCTCTGCGGGAAGTGCCCGAGCGAGAAGCCGTGCGCGCCGAGCAGTTCCTCGGCCAGCGGACCCGTCACACCCGCTCCCAGCGTCGCGATGCCGGAGTCGGTGTCGAGGTCGACGAGCGCGTCGAACCGGCGCAGGTCCAGCGAGACGACGGCGTCGAATCGGTCGCGCACGGGGTCGAGCCCGCCGACCACGCTCGTTCCGCCACCGAACGGCACCACGGCGATGCCGTGGTCGGCGCAGTATCGGAGCACGTCGGCGACCTCGTCGTCCGTGCCGGGAGTGACCACGGCGTCGGGTGCGTTCTGCGGTTCCGTGCTGCGGCGGCGCAGCAGGTCGAGCGTGCTCTTGCCGCCGGAACGCAGCAGCCGGTCGGAGTGCGCGGTGCTGCAGAACTGTTCTCCGACGATGTCCGCGAGCGCGGCGACCTGCTGGTCGGACAGTGCGCTCGGAGCCAGAACGACGTCGTCGGCCGCCCGGTCGGAGGGCTCCCTGATCGTGACGCCGAGGGCCTGCTGCAGCAGTCCCTTGATGCCGTCCGAGAGGACCTTGTGCTTTTCCGGCGCGCCCCAGGCGTCCCACTGCATCGGGGGTGCCGTCAGGACGGCGTGATCTTCCGATCGCTCATTGCTCATGCGTTATAGTGTTACATATCATGTAAGAGTGTAACTAGCCCTTTCAGCGACCGCCCCGCTCCCGCCACACCTGACGGATGGGCCGCAACACCAACCCCATCTGCTTCCGCGTCTTCCCCCGCGTCACCAGAACACCCGTGATCGCCACGATCCAGACCGGGTACTGCACGAGCCAGGCCACCCGGAACGCGTCGAACGAGTACCCGCCCATCGCGTCGAGAATGAGACCCATCGCCTGGATGACCAGCAACGACGCCAGGAAGCCGCCGATGTTGACCATTCCCTGCGCCGTTCCCATGCTGGTGCTGGGATTGAACATGCGGGCGTAGTCGAAGCCGATCATGGAACCGGGGCCGCCCACCGAGATCACCATCACCAGCACGATCAGCAACCACATCGGCGCCGGACCCGACAGCGACAGGACGACGGTCCAGATCGCCGCGTTGCTGATCATGATGGCCAGCACCAGATAGGAGCGGCGCATCGGGAAGCGGCCGCTGAGGATGCCGATGATCGGCCCGGCCACGATCGCCGAGATCACCGACAGCGTCAGCAGCGAACCGGCCTCCGCCGGCGACAACCCCTGCGCCGACCTCAGGTACGGCACACCCCACAGCAGGGCGAACGTGGTCATCGAGAACTGCGTGCCCATGTGCGTGAAGAACCCGAGCCGGGTGCCGGGGCGGCCCCACACGGCGCGGATCTGTCTACCCACCTCCCGCAGTCCGGCGGGCGCGGCCACCACCTCCAGACCGGGAGGCGCATTGCGGATGACGGAGACGGCGAGCACGAACGACAGCAAACCGAGCGACGCCGCGCTGCCGTACGCGAAACTCCAGCCCGGCCCGTTCAGCAACAGCATCAACGGCAGCGCCGACAGGATCTGACCGATCTGACCGAAGATTCCGGTCAGCTGCGACACGAGCGGGACCCGCCGCGGCGCGAACCACTGCGGCACCAGGCGCAGCACGGAGATGAACGTCATCGCGTCGCCGACGCCGACGAGAACGCGCGCGGCGACCGCCAGCGGCAGCGATTCGGTGAGCGCGAGGAGCATCTGCGCCGAGGCCATGATGAGGGCGCCCGCGGAAATCATGATCCGCGACCCGTACCGGTCGAGGAGCACACCGGCCGGGATCTGCATCCCCGCGTACACCACGATCTGGAGTACGACGAACCCCGACAACACACTCGGACTGATCGAAAATCGTTCCGTCGCCGCGAGGCCCGACACACCGAACGAGGTTCGGTGCAGGACGGCGACGATATAAGCGACAACCCCGACGCCCCACACCAACCACACTCTGCTCATCGCAGATCAAACTACCCCCCAGCAGGCATTACCCGCTGAGTGAAGTCACTCGCGACCCAGCGACACCCAGGTCGGATCGGCCGTGCGCTCGCCGACGGTGAGATCCGCGAGCAGGTCCAGACGCGCGATCTGCCCCTCGGTCAGCGTGAGTGCGAGCGCGCCGGCGTTCTCCGTGACGCGCGCCGCGAACCGGGTGCCGGGAATCGACACGGACGGCAACCCGAATTCGCGGCCCTTCGCGTCCAGCCACGCCAGCGACACCTGGGCGGGCGTCGCGTCGAGCTCGGCAGCGACCTCGCGGACGACGTCGAGCACCTTGAGGTTCGCGGGCAGCGCATCGTCGCCGAAACGCGGGAACCGGCGGCGCAGATCCTTGTCGCCCAGCGTGGCCGGGTCGTACGTTCCGGTGAGGAAGCCGCGGCCCACCGGGGAGTACGGCACGAAGCCGATGCCCAGTTCGGCCGCCGCGGGAACCACGTGCTTCTCGACGTCGCGACTCCAGATGCTCCACTCGCTCTGGATCGCGGCGATCGGGTGCACCTGTGACGCGCGACGCAGTTCGTCGCCGGTCGCCTCCGACAGTCCGATGTTGCGGACCTTGCCTGCCTTCACCTGTTCCGCGATCGCGCCGACGGTGTCCTCGATGGGCACCTCGGGGTCGACACGGTGCAGGTAGTACAGATCGACGGTGTCGACGCCGAGCCGGGACAGCGATTCGTCGAGGGCCTGCGCCACGTAGTCGGGCTTGCCGTTGATGCTGCGCCGGCCGTTCGCGATGTTGCCGACGAGACCGAACTTGGTGGCCAGCTGCACCTCGTCGCGGCGTTCCTTCAGCACCGTGCCCACCGCGATCTCACTCGCGCCGTCTCCGTACACGTTGGCCGTGTCGATGAACGTCACTCCGATGTCGATGGCGTGGTGGAGGGTCGCGAGCGCCTCCGCGGCATCGACGGGGCCGTACACGGGGGCGACGGACATGGCGCCGTAGCCCTGCGCGCTGACGGTGAGGCCTTCGGACAACTGCACGGTGGGGATGTTGGTCATGCGCCCCATCCTTCCCGAGCACCCCGACAGGTGCATCGTTTGGAATCGCGCTGATCGTGACCCGGCTGCCTCTACCCTGAAGGCATGGCATTCGACTGGTTCGAACTCGCCCGCATCGCCCACCGCGAGTTCGGTGCACGGGTCGCCGCGATCACCGACTGGTCGGCGCCGACCCCGGACCGCGAATGGGACGTCACCCAGCTGGTGCGGCACGTCATCGAGGAACAGCAGTGGGTTCCCCCACTACTTGCCGGGAAGACGGTCGGCGAAGCGACCCCGGACATCGAGCCGCTGCACGGCGACATGCGCTCGGAATGGCAGCGGTATTCGGACGCGGCCATCCACGCGTGGTCGTCGACCGACCCGCAGACGAAGGTCCACCTGTCCTACGGGACGGTGCCACTCGAGCCGTATCTGCGGCAGCAGATCGCCGACGTCACCATCCACGCATGGGACCTCGCCAAGGCCACCGGATCCGACGACACACTCGACCCGCAACTCGTCGCCGGCGTCTGGTCGGATCTCGACGGCCAACGCGAGATGCTCTCCGAGAGCGGACTGTTCGCCGACCCCGTCGACCTTCCGGACGACGCGCCGCTGCAGGACCGCCTGATCGCCCTGACCGGTCGCGATCCCCGGCAACGCATTTAACCAACCGCCGCCGAGGGTCCCGCCTACGCTGGGACACATGAGTACCCCGGATCCCAAACCCCGCAGCCGCGATGTCACCGACGGACTGGAGAAGACCGCAGCGCGCGGAATGCTCCGTGCGGTGGGCATGGGCGACGACGACTGGGGGAAATCCCAGATCGGCGTGGCGTCGTCCTGGAACGAGATCACCCCCTGCAACCTGTCGCTCGACCGGCTCGCGAAGGCCGTCAAGGACGGCGTCCACGCCGCAGGCGGATATCCCCTCGAGTTCGGCACCATCTCCGTGTCCGACGGCATCTCGATGGGACACGAGGGCATGCACTTCTCCCTCGTCTCCCGTGAGGTGATCGCCGACAGCGTGGAAACGGTGATGCAGGCCGAACGCCTCGACGGGTCGGTGCTGCTCGCCGGTTGCGACAAGTCCCTGCCCGGCATGCTGATGGCCGCGGCCCGTCTCGACCTCGCGAGCGTGTTCCTCTACGCCGGTTCGATCCTGCCGGGTGTCGCCAAACTGTCCGACGGCACCGAACGCGACGTCACCATCATCGACGCGTTCGAGGCAGTCGGCGCCTGTTCACGCGGACTGATGAGCCGTGAGGACGTCGACGCCATCGAACGTGCCATCTGTCCCGGCGAGGGCGCGTGCGGCGGAATGTACACCGCGAACACGATGGCCAGCGCCGCCGAGGCGCTCGGCATGTCACTGCCCGGCAGCGCCTCCCCGCCCGCCACCGACCGTCGTCGCGACGGATTCGCGAGGCGCAGCGGTGAAGCCGTCGTCGAACTGCTCCGCCGCGGCATCACCGCCAGGGACATCCTCACCAAGGAGGCGTTCGAGAACGCCATCGCCGTGGTCATGGCCTTCGGCGGTTCCACCAACGCCGTCCTGCACCTGCTGGCGATCGCGAGCGAAGCGGATGTGGAACTCACCCTCGACGACTTCTCCCGCGTCGGCGCCCGCGTCCCGCACCTCGCGGACGTCAAACCGTTCGGCAAGCACGTGATGAAGGACGTCGACCACATCGGTGGCGTCCCCGTCATCATGAAGGCCCTGCTCGACGCCGGGATGCTGCACGGCGACTGCCTCACCGTCACCGGCAAGACCATGGCCGAGAACCTGTCGGCAATCGCCCCTCCCGACCCGGACGGCAAGGTGCTCCGCGCGATGAGTTCGCCCATCCACCCGACCGGCGGGATCACGATCCTCAAGGGGTCCCTCGCCCCGGGCGGCGCGGTGGTGAAGTCGGCCGGGTTCGACTCCGACGTCTTCACCGGCACCGCCCGCGTCTTCGAACGGGAACGGGCCGCGATGGACGCCCTCGAGGACGGCACCATCACGAACGGCGACGTCGTGGTCATCCGCTACGAGGGTCCCAAGGGCGGACCCGGCATGCGCGAGATGCTCGCGATCACCGGCGCGATCAAGGGTGCCGGACTGGGCAAGGACGTCCTCCTGCTCACCGACGGCCGATTCTCCGGCGGCACCACCGGCCTGTGCGTCGGCCACGTGGCACCGGAGGCCGTCGACGGTGGTCCCATCGCGTTCGTCCGCGACGGCGACCAAATCCGGCTGGACGTCGGGACGGGCACCCTCGAACTGCTCGTCGACGAAGAGGAACTCGCCGGCCGCAAGAACGGGTGGGAGCCGCTGCCCCCGCGCTACACCCGCGGGGTCCTGGCCAAGTACACGAAGCTGGTCGGTTCCGCGTCGGGCGGCGCCGTCTGCGGGTAGGCGCTTCGCGCCCGTGCGCCTTTCTGGTTGTCCTGGCTACCAAAAAGGCGCACGGGCCCGGAGGGCCTAGATGGGCCGGAACCCGGCGCCGGGACCGCCGCTCGCGTTCATGTCGGCGATGATCGAGTTGAGGTTGGTGCCGATCTCCGGGCCGATGCACGGTGCCGCGAGGTAGGCGTTGACCATGGCCACCAGGGTGGTGCCGACGACCATCGGTGCGCCCGAGTCACCCTCGATCACGCAGGCCTGGGTCCACGTCTCCCCTGTCTGCATGAGGTCGCCGTAGACGATGCCGCAGGTGTTGCCCGTGGTGCGGCCTTCTTTGCACGCCACCTGCGGGAAGGCTGCCGGTGCGCCGATGTGGGTGATGGTGACGCCGCCGACCCGGTTGACCGGGACGACCTCCGCCGGGTCGAACTGGATCACCGCGTAGTCGAGAGCGGGATTGGAGACGACGAACTCTCCGACGATGCCGCTGTCCTGACTGGCTTCGGGCACCACGTAGGAGCCCGGTTCACCGCAGTGACCCGCCGTCAGGCCGACAAGCCTGCCCGCGTTGTCGTGTCCGATGGTGGTGAGTGAGCAGACGAGTTCGTCGTTCACCACGATCCCCGAACCGCCCCCCAAGACGGCGGCCGGAGCTGCTGTCGCGGACCCCGCCGCAACGAATCCCAGAATTCCCGCTGTCGCCGCAACAACCGCCGCGAATCGTTTCAACATTTTTCGAACCTTCCCGGATGAGCCCCGACGGCCGCGTGTCTCCCCATAAGAATCCCACCCCACGCAAGACCTGTGGGGGGAATGCCGATGTAGAGACCGCGACCGTTACTCACCCGGACGCTACTCGACGGCGCCGAGTGCCTCCAGTGCCTTGCGGGCGTCCTCGAGTTGCCGGCTCAGCTCGTCCACCCGGGCCGCCGCGAGGTTGCGTGCCGCCACGATGATCGACTCGACGGCCTCGATCGCCGTCTCCTCGCCGAGTTCCCGGACGGCGCGTTCGACGGCGTCCGGAGAGACGGGGACGGCCTTGCCGGGGCGCTTGGCGCCGTGCGCGACGGTGACGCTCCAGTCGTTGTCGGCGCCGGCGTGGATGGTGACACTGACCCCCGCGGGCACTTTCTTGCTGGTGCGTTTGGCCGGTGCCGCGGCGGGTTTCGGGACCGCGGCAGCGGCGGGCGCAGGCGTCGCGACGGTCTTGGCGGCGGGTGCCTTGGGGGCTGCAGTCTTGGGGGCGGGGGGCGGGCCGGGTTCGATCTCCTGGTGCACGACCGGTGTCGCGCGGGCGGCGGGTGCGGGCGCAGGCTTGGGTGCCGGAATTCGTCTCATCAGAAGCTCCTCCGCTTCGAAGGGGAGCTCGTCGTCGACGCCCTTGGGTCGGATCAAGAGCGTATTGCCTTGCACCGAGATAACTTTCGCCGAGGCTCCGGCCTCGAGCCCGAGGCTGGGCATCGCCTCGCGCAGATACACGGTGGCCCGCTTACCTTCCGCGATCGCGGCAGCGAGGGTCTCGAGATTCTCCGCGGTCAGGTGATCCGGTGCGGCGGCACCGGAACGTCTACGGGGCGGCATGCGCTGTCCTTTCTGGTCTGTCTCCTGGTTACGCTCGTGAGCACCGCAACTCTCGCACACCCCACCGACGGTTCCGCATCGGACGGGCTCGCACAGTGGCAGATTGAGAGGGCGGACGCACCGGCGATCGTGCGGGCGGATCGAACGTAATGAGAGGAACGACGTGACCTCGGAAGCACCGGAGAACGGCGACGAGACCGCAACGACGACGCAGATCTCACCGAGCCTGCTCCGCGACGTCCAGGCCGATCTCGAGGAGTCGCTTCTGGGCGGGCCCCGCCGCTACACGCGGGCCGAGATCGCCGACTTCGCGGGGGTGTCCCTCGAACGGGCCGACCGCCTGTGGGTGTCGATGGGTTTCGCGGTCGACACCGATCCGGACGGCGTCATGTTCACCGAGGGGGACGCCGCCGCGTTGCGCACGATCGCGTCGCTCGTCGGTCAGGGGATCATCTCGCCGGAACGCGAGGTGGCGGCGGCTCGTGCTCTCGGCCAG
The DNA here is from genome assembly GCF_058628105.1 of Rhodococcus sp. G6(2025). Lineage (NCBI taxonomy): Bacteria > Bacillati > Actinomycetota > Actinomycetes > Mycobacteriales > Nocardiaceae > Rhodococcus > Rhodococcus sp. G6(2025). The sequence goes on along the minus strand of NZ_CP179750.1, from coordinate 1,529,461 downwards.
TCGATGTCGCGGCTCGCCGAATGGCAGGTCTCGTTGATCAGCACCCACATCGTCGATCAGCTCGCGGGGTCCGCGGGCAGCGACGAGCAGGCCATCCGGGAGCAGGTGCGCGAACTCACCGCCGAGATCCTTCCAGCGGTCGAGTCGTTGCAGGCGTACGTGTGGCGCAGGCACATCGCCTCGACCACCGGTCGCAATGTCGGGAACCCCGGCGAGGAGGTCGCGAGCCGGAAACTGGTGGTCGGCTTTGCGGACATCGTCGGGTACACGTCGCTGACCCGTCAGCTCGGTGCCCGGGAACTGAGCGACCTTCTGGAACGATTCGAGTCGGCGTCGACGTCGGTCATCGGCCGGCATCAGGGGTGGGTGGTGAAGACGGTCGGCGACGAGGTGATGTTCGCCGTCGAGTCGCCGGCCGATGCGGCGGAGATCGCCCTGCAGCTGCAGGAGAAGGTTTTGCCGGACGAGGCGGACCCCGAACTGCGGGTAGGACTCGCGATGGGTCCGGTGCTCGTCCGGTTCGGCGACCTCTACGGCTCCGTCGTCAACACCGCGGCGCGACTCACCGGTTCGGCGCGTCCCGGCACGGTGCTGATCGACGAGGCGCTCGCCCACGAACTCGCCGACGCTCCCGGTTACTACCTCAAGCAGCTACGTCCACGACGCGTTCGAGGGATTCGACGACTCGAACAGTTCGTGCTGCGTCGAGACCGGGACGCCTAGCGACCGTCAGCTTCCGAAGGGAAGGGTTCCGGGCGGGATGGAGTATCCGCTGCTGCCGGCGGCGACGCCGCCCCAAGCACCGAGGAGCCAGTTGAGTGCATCAGTGATCATCGAGAAACCTTCCCACACCATTCATTCGATACGCGCGGCATCCGGTGCCGCGCGCACGTGCCACGGTAATGACGACGCGCGGAGCTGTCGACGTCACAACGCCTGAGCAGGCGGTATCTCGAGGAGCGTCGGCTTCGCGGGACCCGCGGCGACCTGGGCGGCGCGTGCGGCGAGGAAGTCGTCGACGATCTGCTCACAGGCGGTCCGTCCCAGCGGGGTCAGGGTCGCGAGCCGGGTGAAGACGAGCGGTCCGATGAGTTGGGCGAGAGCGAGGTCGTAGTCGAATTCGCCGAGGCGTTCGGTCGCCTCCCGTGTGCCGAAGACCTGGTCGAATGCCGCCCGGTACTGCTCGACGATGGTCTGCCTCAGCGTCCGCAGTTCCGGTTTGTCCGACTCGACAGCGGTCGCGCTCGAGTAGTCGTCCAGCGCGGGGCCCATGCCGAGCCAGCACATGGCCGTCACGTTCATGGGGGCACTCTCGATGAGTTTCGCCTGACTGACCATCAGCTCGACCAGCCGGTCGCGGAGGTCGCCGTCGGCGGGCACGGTCGGCGCGGGTGGGAGCAGCCGCCCGAACGCCGCGGCGACCAGTTCGGTGCCGTTGCCGAAATGCCGGTAGAGCGTGGCCCGGGCCACGTTCGCCAGCTTGGTGACGGCGTCGATCGTCACGGCGTCGGTGCCACCCCTCGCGAGAAGAGTTGTCGCGGCGTCGAGAAGTCTCGCGCGAGAGCGCTGCCTGCGGGGATCCTGCTCGGTCATCTGCACCGCCCGTTCCTGCCACTGCCGCACCTCTTGTGAACTACCAGTCTACCAACGATACTGACAGTCTCGTTACTTCCACGGAGGGATTACATCGTGCGCTCTCGGGACTCCGCACCACCGCAGGACACCGAACAGAGCAACACCACCGGCTGGACCCTTCGGCAGATCTGGATGCTGACCGTCGCGTGCTGCGCGGTCGCACTCGTCGTTGCGGCGATGGCCGCACTGAACACCGCCCTGCCCGACCTCGCCCGCGACACCGGCGCCAGCCAGAGCCAGCTCACCTGGATCGTCGACGGCTACACCCTCACCCTCGCCGCACTCCTGCTTCCCGCCGGCGCACTCGGCGACCGCTACGGCCGCCGCGGCCTCCTCATGTTCGGACTGCTGATCTTCGGCCTGGGTGCCGCCATTCCGATCCTGAACGACAGCCCGGAGTGGATCATCGGGTCCCGCGCGGTCGCCGGCATCGGCGCGGCCTTCGTGATGCCGGCGACGCTGTCGCTGCTCACCGCCGGTTTTCCACTGTCCCAGCGCGGCCGGGCCGTCGGCATCTGGTCGGGTGTCGCCGGGTCGGGCGCGATCGCCGGACTGCTGGTCTCGGGACTGCTGCTCGAACAGTGGTCGTGGAAGGCGATCTTCGTGAGCCTCGCCGTGGTGTCCGGCGTCCTCTTCCTCACCGGATTCACCATCGCCTCCTCACGCCAGACCGACCAGGCGCCGCTCGACCTTCCCGGCACCGTGACGATCGCGGCGGCGGTGGGCCTGTTCGTGCTCGGCACGATCGAGGCGCCGCACCGCGGCTGGCTGGACCCTGCCGTCGTCGGGCTCATGGCGGGTGGCGTCGCCGCCGCGGTGGCGTTCGCGCTCGTCGAGTTGCGCCGCGAGCATCCGCTCCTCGACGTCCGGCTCTTCGCCAACCGCGCCTTCGGGTCGGGGTCGATGTCGTTGCTGATGCAGTTCCTCGCCATCCTCGGGCTCTTCTTCTTCGCGGTGCAGTACCTGCAACTGGTGCTGAGCTACTCGCCGCTGGAGTCGGCGCTCGCGCTCGCCCCCATCGCGGTACCCGTGATGATGCTGTCCGCGGGGATGCCGTTCGTCCTCCCCTATGTCGGCCTCCGCCCGCTGCTGTCCGTCGGCGCCGCGATTCTCGGTGTCGGAATCCTGCTGATGGTCCGGCTCGACGAGTACTCGAGTTACCCCCAGGTGGCTCTGCCGCTGGTCGTGGCCGCGTTCGGCATCGGCCTGTGCACGGCACCCGCCACCACCGCAATCGTGCAGAACACTCCCGATGAGAAACAGGGAGTGGCGTCCGCGGTCAACGACACGGCACGCGAGATCGGGGCGGCGATCGGCGTCGCACTGGCAGGCAGCATCTTGGCCGCGGGGTACGGCAGGCACGTCCAGCCGGCCGTCGACGCCGTCCCCGACGTCGCGAAGGAGCCCGTGTCGAGTTCCCTGGCCGCCGCGCTGCACGTCGCCCAGTCGGCGGGACCGCAGGGCGAGCAGCTCGCGAGCTTCGCCCGGAAAGCGTTCCTCGAGGGAATGGACGAGGCGTCCATCGCCCTGGCCTGCGTGTGCTTTGCGGCCGCGGTGGTGCTCGCGGTGTGGGCGCCGGGCCGGAAAGGGTCGTCTCCGGCGCCGCGGAAGGACGAGGAACTGGCCGACGTCGACTGATCGGACGTTGCCCTTGTGACCGCCGTCATTGTATCGTTCAGTATCAGTTACTGAATGTCACAGTTAGTTGACCGCCTAGTCACAGAACAAGGGGTAGTGATGACCGCATCGATCGTCGTCTCCGACCGCGAAGAGACCGCCCAGCGCTTGCTGGCGTCGTCGGCACGCAAGTCCTACGACCCGATGGTCGAGGTCGACTGGGAAGCACCGATCCCCGACGACAAGTTCGGTCTCACCCCCGAGTGGAGCACGCTGTACGGCACCGCCCTCTGGGACGAGATGACCGAAGAGCAGAAGATCGAGCTCACCAAGCACGAGGCCGCCAGTGTCTCCAGCGTCGGACTGTGGTTCGAGATCCTGCTCATGCAGATGCTGCTGCGCGACGTGTACGGCCGGGACAAGCACTCGCGCCACGTCCAGTTCGCGCTCACCGAGGTGGCCGACGAATGCCGCCACTCGGTGATGTTCGCCCGCGCCGGTGAACGCCTCAACATGCCGAGCTACGGCCCGCACCCCGCGATCCACAAGCTCGGACGCATCTGGGGCGGCTTATTCCGGGGCGCCAACGCGTACGCCAGCGTGATGGCCGCCGAGGAGATCCTCGACATGATGCAGCGCGACTTCATGAAGGACGAGCGCGTCCAGCCCGTCACCCGAACGGTGAGCAAGATCCACGTCCTCGAAGAGGCCCGCCACATCCGCTTCGCCCGCGAAGAGGTCGGCCGCCGCATCGAGGGTGCCAGCTGGGCACGACTGCAGTTCGAGCGCCTCAACACCGCGGTGGTCGTGTACTTCGTGATGAAGAGCATGATCCGCAAGGACGTGTATGCGAACGCCGGACTCGACCCGGAGCGGGCCGCCGCCGAGGCCAAGAACAACCAGCACTACAAGGACACCGTTCGCACGTCCGGTTCCAAGTTGATGCAGTTCCTCGATGGCGTCGGCCTCGTCGGCGGCCCGTCCAAGCGCCTCTACAAGAGGGTCCATCTCCTCTGACTCATGTGGGGACGTGGTCCAGGTAGGACACACCGGTCGAGGTGATCTCGAGTACGCGCGCGGACGGAATGTCGAAGAACATTCCCGCGACGCGTACTCGACCCTCGGCCGCCGCCGCGCCGACGAGGGGATGGCGCCCGAGCGTTTGCACCTGGACCGCCACGTTCACCATGCCCAGCTGATCGACCTCGTCGAATCCGAGTTCGGCCGCTGCCCGTGCCACCGGATGACCGCTGAGAAACGCGTTCCGGCTCGGCTGCGCGAACGTCAGCCACTGTTCGACGGCGTCGCGATCGGACCCGTCGGTCTCGGTCGGTGCACTCGCGAGCACGGCCTTCATCGCGCCGCAGCCGGAGTGGCCGCACACGATCACCGAGCTGACCTCGAGTTCGTCGAGGGCGAAGGCCAGTCCGGCCTCGACGGAGACGTCCTGCTTTCCGGTCGGGACGAGGTTGCCCACGTTGCGCACCGTGAACAGGTCGCCCGGACCGCTGCTGGTGATCACGTTCGGCACGATGCGTGAATCGGAGCAGGTGAGGAACAACGAGTCGGGGCGCTGCCCGTCCCGCAGTTCGTCGAGGTGCGGTTGCAGCTGAGCCGCGTTCCGCCGGTGATATTCCGACACTCCCGCGAGGACCGGCCGGAGTGCCGCCGGTGTGGTGGTGGAGTTCTCGGTGTCGGTGTGCCGCGGCTGCCAGCTCTTCCACGGGGCGAACCCGCGGGGGCTCACCACGCCGATGCCGCGCCGGGGCGGCGACGCGCCGACGGCGTCCATGTCGACGGGACCGAGCGCGTCGATCACGACCGTTCCGCCGTTCCGCTCGTGGTGACGCTTCCAGTCGTCGATCGCCTCGAACATGGCGTGGTCGAGGAAGTCGACCGCCAGTTCCACGGTGACGTGCGCGCCCTCGGGCACCTTCGCGAGGATCCCCGTCAACGCCGGCATGGACAGGAAGCTGCACGACCCCTCGACGGTCACGCGCCACCGCCCGGAATCCTCGGAGCCGACGGGTTCGGCCCGCATCTTGGGGTGGATGACCCGCCACAACAGCAGGACCACCGCGAGTGCGAGGCCGATGATCACGCCCTCGAGCAGGTTCAGGAAGACCACGCCGGCCACGGTCACGCCGTACACCCACAGGTCGCCGGTGCGCCGGGCCGTCCGCAGATGAGCCATCTTGACGAGCTGGATGCCGATCACGATCAGGAGGCCGGCCAGGGCTGCCATCGGGATCTGCTCGACGAGTCCGGTGAGCAGCGCGGCGAAGACGAGGATCCACACGCCGTGCAGCACGGCGGACGCCCGGGTGCGCGCCCCGGCGGCCACGTTGGTGGAACTGCGCACGATCACACCGGTGACCGGCAGGCCGCCGATGAGACCCGAGAGCATGTTGGCCGAGCCCTGACCGACGAGTTCACGGTTGAACTCCGAACGCGTTCCGCCGTGCATCTTGTCGACGGAGACCGCGGACAACAGGCTCTCGACGCTCGCGATCAGCGCGACGGTGAGTACACCGGTGGCCACTGCGAGCCACGGGCCGTCCGGCATCGAAGGCAGTGCCACGGCGTCGAACAGGGAGCCGTCCAACGTGATTCGATCGATGTCGAGTGGGAGGACAAGGGACAGAACGGTGGCGGCGACGACGGCGACCAGCGGGCCGGGGAGCACCTGCAGCTTGCCGGGGATCTTCTTCCAGAACAGCAGGACGGCGATGACCACCGATCCCACGAGGACGTCGCCGTACCGGGCGGACGTCAGCTGGCCGGGGAGCTGAGTGATGTTCTCGACGGTCGAGCTGTGCGAGCTACCACCGAGTAGGACGTGAATCTGCTGGAGGGCGATCGTGATTCCGATACCGGCCAGCATGGCGTGGACCACGACCGGCGCGATGGCCAGGGCCGCACGGGCAATTCTACTGAGCCCGAAGATGATTTGGAGGAATCCGGCCGCGACGGTGATCGCGCACGTGGCCTTCCAGCCGAACGTGGCGACCAATTCTGCTACCACCACGGTCAATCCGGCAGCAGGACCGCTGACCTGGAGTGGTGAGCCACCGATGGAACCCGCCACAACACCGCCGACGATCGCCGCGATGAGCCCCGCCATGATCGGGGCGTCGGACGCGATCGCGATACCGAGCGACAGTGGTAGTGCGACGAGGAAGACGACGAGCGACGCGGGTAGGTCGTATCGCGCGTTATCTCGCAACCTTTCGCCGAGGGTCGGTCCGGGGGCGGGTGCACCGGATGGGGGTGCTTTCTCGTTCTCGAGGATCGACATGACGACACCTTACGGGCGGAGAACGACGAAACGCCCGAAACGGACGGGGTCTTGTGGCATGTGTCACTGTAACAGCACTTTTCACCCAGTTGAATCGAAAACTATTGGACAACAGTCCATTACATGAAGCTTAAAGTTCACAAAGTTCACGTCGCCCGCTCTCACACTGTGAGACGTGCCGGTCACCGAGGGAAACGGTGACCGGCACGGCCGGTCGGATCTAGACGGACGTGGGCACGACAACCAGTGCCCAGACGAACATCGGGGCCGACAGCACGATCAGACCGCAGTAGGCGAGCATCTTGCGCTGGAAACGGCCCTTGTCCTCGACCTGCGCGTTGGCGAGCACCATCACACCGTTCGTCGAGAACGGGCTGACGTCGACCACCGTCGCGGAGAATGCCAGGGCCGCGACGAATCCCACGGCGCCGACCTCTCCCATCGCGAGCATCGGCGCGGCGAGGGGCAACGCGATGCCGAGGGTACCGATCGACGATCCGAACGCGGAGATGATCGCAACCGCGTAGCAGAGGATCAACGCGGTCAGCAACGGCGATCCGAGAGCCGACGCCGCATCGCCGAGGAAGTCGAGCGTGCCGTTCTGCGTCATGACCGCCATGTAGGTGAGCATCCCGCACACGAGCACCACGGCCGGCCATGCCACGTTGTCGATGACCTTGGGGTGTGACTTGGGCGCCATCAGCAGCAGCACCGCACTGATGCAGATCGAGCTGACGCCGACGTCGATTCCGAACGCGACCGACCCGACGACGAGAAAGCCGATGCCGGCGAGCGTCGCGAACCGGTACCGATTCATCTTCACCGGCTTCACGCCTTCGTGGATCAGCGCCTCCTCGATGACCTCGCGATCGGTGAGGGTCGCGGTGTTCCCGCCCGGGCCGTTGCCCGGAGTCACGCCCCCGGACGGCCGGCGCGAGGAACCGCCGAATCCTCCGCCGTCGGGCGTCTCCTCGACAAAGCGGGGAGTGCGGCGACCGATCAGGTCGAGGCCGTAGATCAGGAACAGCACGATCGCGATGGCCAGGTTGAGCACGAACGGCAGAGCGAACAGGACCAGGGGATTCGATCCGACGCCGGTCGAGTCCATCAGTCCGTTGATGAATGCGCCGTAGAGATTGATGGGTGAGAACGCGCAGGCCAGGGCACCGTGGCTGATGACCATACCCATCAGGAACGGGTTGATCTTGTTCTTGGCCGCGAGAGGCATCGCGATGGGGGCGAGCATCCCGACCGCGAGGACGGACCCGAGGGCCATCAGCAGTCCGGACAGCAGGAACATCATCCACAGGATCGCCCACCGCCTGCCGCGCACGAGTCGGAGCGAGGCCTCGATGACGAGGTCGATGGTCCCGTTCGTCTTGGCTATGGCGAACAGCAGCGTGATGCCGCCGACGATGATGAACGTGCTGCCGGGGAAGGCGTCGATGATGTCCTCGACCGGGATCCCGGACACCCAGCCGCCGATGACGAACGCTCCGGCGAACGCGAGGATGCCCATGTTGATCGGGGTGAGGGTCGCCACTGTGAAGATCGCGATCAGAGCGACGATGGAGATTGTGTAGACCATGGTCGGCCTTTCGAGGTGAGTTCGCAGATCACACTGCGGTGAGGGGCCGAGCTTGGGCCAGAGCGTGTTTCACGGTGTCGACGGCGAGGCCGAGGGCCTGCTGATCGATACCCGTGTCGATGTCGTGCGCGTGCAGGTGCGCGACCAGTTCCTCGGTGGCGAGGTTGCCGTGGGCGCCGGGCGCGAACGGGCAGCCACCGTACCCGCCGATGGCGCTGTCGAAGTGCGTGATGCCGAGCTGCCGGTGCGCGGCGATCACGGTGCCCAGGGCCTGACCGTGCGCGTTGTGGAGGTGCAGGCTCAGTTCGATGTCGGGGAGGGCGTCGCGTACCGCCCCGGCCGATGCGAGCACCTGCTCGGTGGTGGCCGTCCCCAGCGTGTCGGCCAGCCCGAGCCGGCGCACACCCATTGCGGCCATCGCGCTGGCCACCCGTACCAGTGTGGCGGGGGCGATGATGCCCTCGAACGGACAGACGAACGCGGTCGACACACCTCCGAGGAAACTCCGGTCCGGGTACTTCTGCAATGCCTCGGCAAGTCCGTGCAGCGCCTCGTCCGGGTTCCGGCCCGTGTTCGCCGTGCTGTGCCCCGCACTGGCGGACGTCACGACCTGGATCTCGTCGATGCCGGTCGCGATCGCACGGTGCACCCCGCGGGGGTTGAGTGCCAGAGCGCTGTACGTGACCGACGGGTCGGTGCGGGGCAGCCGGGCGATGACATCGTCGGCGTCCGCCATCTGCGGGACACGCGTGGGTGAGACGAACGATGCCGCTTCGATGTGCTTCACACCGGCGGCGACGAGGGCGTCCGCGACGGCGATCTTGTGGTCGGTGGAGACGACGACATCCTCGTCCTGCAGTCCGTCTCGCAGCACGACATCCGTTATGGTGACTGACATTTCACTTTCCTCCGGTTCAGATGACGTTGCGGGCGCGGTAGTCGTCGAGCTGATCACCCGACAGATTCAGCAATCCGCCGAGGATCTCGTCGGTGTGCTCACCCAGCTCGGGGCCGGCCCAGCGGATCTGCGTGGGTTCGCCGTCGAGCTGCGGGACCACTCCGGGGAAGCGCACCTCTTCGGGTTCCCCGTCGACGGACACCTTCAGGCTCTGCAGCATGCCGCGGGCGTTGTAGTGCTCGTCGTCGGCGATCTGCACGGCGTCGTACACCTCGCCCACGGGCACACCGGCGGCGCCGAGTTCGGCGACGACGTCGCGGGGGCGACGCACCGACGTCCACGACGAGATGGCCTCGTCGAGTTCGGCTTCCCGACGGAATCGCTGATCACCGTCGGCGAGCTCGGGATCGTCGGCCAGATCGCCGCGCCCCACGGCCTGCATCAACCGGCCGAACACGCCACTCGAGTTGCCGGCGATGATGACGGATCCACCGTCGCACGGATAGACGCCGCTGGGCACCACGCCGGGCAGGTTGCCCGCGGTCCGTTCTCGGACCATGCCGTACGCGTCGTAGTCGGGGACGAGGGATTCCATCGCCATGAACACCGATTCGTAGAGGGCCACGTCCGCGACGCGCGGGGTCGAGTGATCGCCCTGCCTTGCCTTGGCCAGCAACATCATCAGGGCGCCGATCGCGCCGTGCAGTCCGGCGAGCGTGTCGGCGATGGGGGCGGCCGCCCGGACCGATTGACGGTCCGGATAGCCGGTGACGTGCCGGAGTCCGCCGAAGGCCTCGGCGACGCCGCCGAAGCCGGTGCGCTCCCGGTACGGGCCCGTCTGCCCGTAGCCGGAGATCCGGACCAGCACGATGTCGGGGTTGGCGGCCGTCAGCTGGTCGGGCCCGATTCCCCACCGCTCGAGCGTTCCGGGACGGAAGTTCTCGATGACGACATCCGACTTCGCGGCGAGGTCGAGAATCATCGCGCGGCCCTCGTCGGTCCGGAGGTCGAGGGTGACGGACCGCTTGTTGCGCGCGATCGTGCGGAACATCATCGACGTCGCGCCGCGGCGGCGACGCCAACCCCGCAGTTCGTCGCCGACGCCCGGTCGCTCGATCTTGACGACCTCGGCGCCGAAGTCGGCGAAGATGCGGCTCGCCATGGGGGCTGCGATGAAGTTGCCGAGTTCCAGCACACGGATGCCGTGCAGTGGGCCGTTCTCTGGGACCTGCATGTGAGAGTTCTCCCTCGTCGATCTGTACTGGATGACGACTGGGTTCCTACCTGCTGATTCTCATTATTTGGCAGCTGGATTCCCGTCTGATAAGAACGACGGTAGTGGTACCAGTCACAATTGGCAATGCCCGGAGTCGGCGCCACACGACAATGGACGACGGGACGCTGCGAAATGCAGCAGGAATCCGCTGCTCGACAGGAGGAGAACACGGTGAGAGAACCACACGTCGTTGCGATCGATGGACGTTCGCCGCGCGCGGAGAAGACCACGTGGGTCGCGCCGACCGCCGCGGTGATCGGCGCCGCAACACTCGGCGCGGAGACCAGCGTCTGGTACGGCGCGGTGCTGCGTGCCGATTGCGATTCCATCACCCTCGGCGAGGGCAGCAACATTCAGGACGGTGTGGCCGTTCACGTCGATCCGGGCTTCCCCGTCGTCGTCGGCCGGGACGTCAGTGTGGGGCACAACGCCGTCCTGCACGGCTGCACCGTGGGAGACGGCGCCCTCGTGGGCATGGGGGCCACCGTCCTCAACGGAGCGGTGATCGGCGAGCAGTCGCTGGTCGCCGCCGGCGCGCTGGTACTCGAGGGCACGCGAATTCCGCCGCGCTCACTCGTCGCCGGCGTGCCCGCGAAGGTGCGTCGCGAACTGACCGACGACGAGGTGGCCCACAACGCCGCCAACGCCGCGGTCTACCGTCAACTGGCGCAGCAACATCGGTCGGCGGACGTCACCACGTTCGACATCGCCTGAGCGACTCAGTCGCCCGGGACGGATTTCTCGATCTGCCGCGCGGCAGCGACGACCGCGCGGCCCATCGACGCACCCAGGTTCTTCCCCATCCGCCCCTCGGGACCCGACACGCAGACGGCGGCTACGATCTCGCCGTGCCTGCGGACCGGCGCACTGATGGACGCGGATCCCGGCGTCCGTTCCGAAACCGACACCCACCAACCCGATTTCACGGCTTCGGGGTCGGCCTCCCAGTCTCCGGACAGCACGTGGCCGCTCGACCCCTGCGGTAGCGGGACCAACGTTCCGACTGGCAGTGCCACCCGCAGTTCGTGCTGGGAATCGACGCTCGCGGCGCAGAGACGGGATTCGCCCCGGCGAACCCACAACTGCGCGGATTCCCCTGTCGTTTCACTCAATTCCCGCAGCGCCGGGATCGCGAGGTCGCTCAACGCCGTGGTGACGAATCGCTGCCCCAGATAGAATCGGCCTTCCTGATCCTTGCGCAGGAGGCCGTGCTTGACCATGTCGGTCGCCAGCCGGTACGTGGTCGAGAGGGACAGGTCGAGTTCACGGGCGAGGTCGCTCGCGCCCATCGGGCTCGACTCGACGACGTCGAGGATCGCCACCGCACGGGCGAGCACTCCGACGCCGATCTCACTCCGCGCAACCATCGCAGTCCATTTCTATTGCCCCATTGAAGTATTCAGATTGTATAGGAAAGCCGGTGCGCGACCACCCGCATCCGTCGATGCGGCTAGTTGTCCGGGTGTCGGTTGACGACCGGATCGGGGCCCGGTTACCTCTGTGTCAGGCATTCGCCACTCCCCCGGTGCGCAGTCGCACGCACATCCCCGGTATCCGAAAACCCTTGCAAGGAAAGGCACCATCATGACGATCGAGCAGACTCTCACCGACAAGGAACGCCTGGCAGGTCTCGACCTCGGCCAGCTCGAGCAAGTGGTCGGGCTCGTCGAGTACGACGGCACCCGCGACCCGTTCCCGGTCAGCGGCTGGGACGCCGTCGTCTGGGTGGTCGGCAACGCCACCCAGACCGCCCACTACTTCCAGTCCGCGTTCGGGATGACCCTCGTCGCCTACTCCGGACCCACCACCGGCAACCGCGACCACCACAGTTTCGTCCTCGAATCCGGCGCCGTCCGCTTCGTCATCAAAGGCGCCGTGAACCCGGACAGCCCCCTGATCGAGCACCACCGCACCCACGGCGACGGCGTCGTCGACATCGCCCTCGCCGTCCCCGACGTCGACAAGTGCATCGCCCACGCCCGCGCCCAGGGCGCCACCGTCCTCGACGAACCGCACGAGGTGACCGACGAGCACGGCACCGTCCGCCTCGCCGCGATCGCCACCTACGGCGACACCCGCCACACCCTCGTCGACCGCAGCAACTACACCGGCCCCTACCTGCCCGGCTACATCGAGCGGGCGTCGTCGCACACCAAACGGGACGGGGCCCCCAAGCGCCTGTTCCAGGCCCTCGACCACGTCGTCGGCAACGTCGAACTCGGCAAGATGGACCACTGGGTCGACTTCTACAACCGAGTCATGGGCTTTACGAACATGGCCGAGTTCGTCGGCGAGGACATCGCCACCGACTACTCCGCCCTGATGTCCAAGGTCGTCTCCAACGGCAACCACCGGGTCAAGTTCCCCCTCAACGAACCCGCCCTCGCCAAGAAACGCTCGCAGATCGACGAATACCTCGACTTCTACCGCGGGCCCGGCGCCCAGCACCTGGCGCTGGCCACCAATGACATCCTCACCGCCGTCGACCAGCTGACCGCCGAGGGCGTCGAATTCCTGGCCACCCCCGACTCCTACTACGAGGACCCCGACCTGCGGGCCCGGATCGGCAACGTCCGCGCCCCGATCGCCGAACTGCAGAAACGCGGCATCCTCGTCGACCGCGACGAGGACGGCTACCTGCTGCAGATCTTCACCAAACCCCTCGTCGACCGGCCCACCGTGTTCTTCGAACTCATCGAACGCCACGGCTCCCTCGGCTTCGGCATCGGCAACTTCAAAGCCCTCTTCGAAGCCATCGAACGCGAACAAGCCGCCCGCGGAAACTTCTGAGCGGGCGGCAGTGCAGCGGGCGCGAGGCGGCGGGTCCGTTACCCGGGATCAGCGCACCCGCGGGGTCTTCCGCGTGCTCACGGCGATGCGATTCCACGCGTTGATCGTGAGCACCAGCGAGATGAGCTGCGCCAGTTCCGTCTCCTCGAAGTGCTCCTCCGCCTCCTCGTACACCGAGTCGGGGACGAAGCCGTCGGTCAGCACGGTGATCGCCTCGGCGAGCGCGAACGCGGCACGCTCCTTGTCGGTGTACAGCCCGTGCGCCTCCTCCCATGCGCCCAGCAGGTACAACCTCTGTTCGCTGATGCCGATCTTGCGGGCATCGGCGGTGTGCATGTCGATGCACCACGCACAGTGATTGATCTGAGAGCAACGGGTGAGCACCAGCTCGACCAGCTCCGGGTCGAGGCCCTGCCGTGCCGCGGCGTCGAGGGCGATCATCGCCTTGTAGACGGCGGGGGCCTTGCGGGCGAGGTCGACGCGGGTCTTGCGCTCTGTTGTGGTCATACGAGAACAGTAAGCGCGAAATAGCCCATCTGTATGGTTCAATTCGTGCATGGAAACTTGGGCCAATTCGGGTCTGGGCCGCGACCTCCATCTCGACCTCACCGCGTCCGGCGGCGGACGGGCGCCGGGGGTGCGCGCGAACCTGGTTTCCGCTCTGCGCGAGTCGATTCGATCGGGACGGCTCGTCGCAGGCACCACCCTCCCGCCGTCCCGCACCCTGGCCCTCGACCTCGGCATCGCCCGCAACACCGTCGCCGAGGCGTACTCCGAACTCGTGGCCGAGGGCTGGCTCACCGCCCGGCAGGGGTCGGGGACCCGGGTCGTCGATCGGGCAGGCGAGCCGGCCCGACGTCCGCACACCCGCTCCGCGGTGGCGCCCCGACCGGCGTTGAGCCTGATGCCCGGTTCTCCCGACGTCGGGGAATTTCCGCGTGCCGCCTGGATGGCGTCGGCCCGCCGCGCGCTCTCCGCGGCACCCAACGACGCGTTCGGACCGGGTGATCCGCGGGGACGTCCCGAGCTCCGTCACGCTCTCGCCGAATACCTTTCTCGTGCACGAGGAGTGCGCACCGATCCCGACCACATCGTGGTCAGTGCGAGCTCGGGGCACGGACTGTGGTTGCTCGCCCGCGCCGTGAAGGGGCCGATCGCCGTCGAAGGGTATGGGTTGCACCTTCATCGCGAGCTGCTCGGCGATGCCGGCGTGTCCACCGTCCCCCTGCACCTCGACAACCGCGGAGCGCAACCCCCGGATGCGACGGGCAGGCAACTGTCGGCAGCGTTACTCACCCCGGCTCATCAATTCCCCACCGGCGGGCCACTCCACCCGAGCAGGAGAACGGCTTTCGTGCAATGGGCACGTGCGGCGGGCGCGATCGTGATCGAGGACGATTACGACGGGGAGTTCCGGTACGACCGCCAACCCGTCGGCGCCCTGCAGGGTCTGGCCCCGGACGAGGTGGCCTATCTGGGCACGGTGAGCAAAACTCTCTCCCCCGCGATCCGCGTGGGCTGGATGGTGCTGCCGGAACGCCTGATCGACCGTGTTCTGGCAGTCAAGGGCGGATACGAGAGATGGGTCAGCTCGACGGACCAGCTCACCCTGGCAGACTTCATCGAGAGGGGCGCATTCGATCGGCACGTCCGCAGGATGCGCACCCTCTACCGTCGCCGGCGCGACACCCTCGTCGAAACCCTCGCCGCCCGTGCACCACACGTGCACGTCACCGGCATCGCGGCCGGTTTGCACGGCGTACTCGAACTTCCCGACGGGACCGAGGCGGCCACCGTCGACCGGGCCGCGTCCCTCGGTCTCGCAGTGGAGGGTCTGCGCACGTTCCGTCATCCCGACGGTCGCGCGGACCGGTCCGACGGACTCGTCGTCGGCTACAGCACGCCGTCGTCCGCGCGTTTCTCGGCCACTCTCGACGCCCTGTGCCGCGCGCTGCCCACTCCGTGAGCAGAATTTCCTATGGGACTGGTCGGAATGCGTGTCGTGCGGTTACAGTCTGATCCGTGACCGAATCCGGCGTGATCGACTCAGGTGAGCTGCTGACGCGGCGTCGCCACGTCGATTTCGCACTGGTGTGTACCTCGAGGTGTCCGATCTCCTGATCGGACCCGTCCCGGCGTGACGTTTCACGCCGGGTTCTTCCTGCACACCCTCGTTTTCGAAGGATTCGTACTGTCATGACCACTGCATCCGTTTCGCATCTCGCGTCGGTCATCGGCGCCAGCCGCGACGCCGTGTCCGAGGATTCCGCGAACGCTCACGTCGTCTTCCGCGCCTCCGCGCAGGCGCACGACGCCGTCGCGAGCACCGTCACGCTCGGCAAGTACAGCGTCGAGGTGGACGAGCCTCCGGCGCTCGGCGGCGACAATTCGGCGGCCAATCCCGTGGAGTACTACCTCGCGTCGCTGCTCTCGTGCCAGGTGGTCACGTACCGCTTCTGGGCCGAGAAGCTCGGTGTCCGCGTCGACGACATCTCGGCGCGGGCGGAGGGCGACCTCGACGTACGCGGGTTCTTCGGCTTCGACGACGCCGTCCGTGCCGGGTTCGGCGAGGTGCGGGTCGTCGTGACGCTGACCGGCCCGGAATCGCGGGAGCGCTACCTCGAACTGCAGGAGGCGGTGGATGCGCACTGCCCCGTCCTCGACCTGACCCGCAATCAGACCCCGGTCCGCACCGTGGTCGAAACACTCACCGGCGAAAACTGATTCACCACATCCACCTCACCGAATCTGGAGCACACCACTCGTGACCGAGAGCATCGATCCCACCGTCAACTGGTCGTTCGAGACCAAGCAGATCCACGCCGGGCAGACGTCCGACGCGACCACCAAGGCGCGGGCGCTGCCGATCTACCAGACCACCTCGTACACGTTCGACAGCACCGATCACGCTGCCGCGCTGTTCGGTCTGGCCGAGCCGGGCAACATCTACACCCGCATCATGAACCCCACGCAGGACGCGGTCGAGCAGCGCATCGCGGCCCTCGAGGGCGGCGTCGCCGCACTGCTTCTGTCCTCCGGGCAGGCCGCGGAAACCTTTGCGGTGCTGAACCTCGCGGAGGCGGGCGACCACATCGTCTCCAGCCCGTACCTGTACGGCGGCACCTACAACCTCTTCCACTACACGCTGCCCAAGCTCGGCATCGAGGTGTCGTTCGTGGAGGACCCCGACGACCTCGAGCAGTGGCGCAGCGCCGTCCGCCCGAACACCAAGGCGTTCTACGGCGAGACGATTGCCAACCCGAAGAACCACATCCTGGACATCCCGGGAATCTCGAAGGTCGGCCACGACAACGGGATCCCGCTGATCGTCGACAACACGGTGGCCACACCGTATCTGCTGCAGCCGCTGAAGCACGGCGCCGACATCGTGGTGCACTCGGCCACCAAGTACCTCGGTGGTCACGGCACGGCGATCGCCGGTGTCATCGTCGACGGCGGCACGTTCGACTGGACCCAGGGCCGCCACGGCAACTTCACCACCCCGGACCCGAGCTACCACGGTGTCGTCTTCGCGGACCTCGGCGCCCCGGCCTACGCGCTGAAGGCGCGCGTGCAGTTGCTCCGCGACCTGGGTTCCGCGGTCGCCCCGTTCAACGCGTTCCTCATCGCGCAGGGCATCGAGACCCTCAGCCTGCGCGTGGAGCGGCACGTCGCCAACGCCCAGAAGGTGGCCGAGTTCCTCGAGGCCCGCCCGGAGGTCACGTCCGTGGCGTACGCGGGTCTGCCGTCCTCGCAGTGGCACGAGCGCGCACGGCAGCTCACCCCGAAGGGTCCGGGTGCGATCGTGACGTTCGAACTGGCCGGTGGTGTCGATGCCGGCAAGAAGTTCGTGAACGCGCTCACCCTGCACAGTCACGTCGCGAACATCGGCGACGTGCGCTCGCTGGTGATCCACCCGGCGTCGACGACGCACTCGCAGCTCACCCCGGAGGAGCAGCTCGCCGCCGGTGTGACTCCCGGACTGGTCCGGCTGGCCGTCGGCATCGAGGGTATCGACGACATCCTCGCCGACCTCGAGACCGGATTCACCGCAGCCGCACTCTGATCCGATGCCGGGAGGCCGGGGCGCGCGCCTCGGCCTCCCGGCGCTTTCAGATCATGGCGCGCATCATCCCCTGCGGTTCGCCGCCGAGCTGGGTGAGCGCGCTCGCGTGGTTGGTGGGTCCGGGAACGTGAACCGCGTGGGCCAGGCCGGCGTGCGCGTCCCGCCAGAACCGTTGCATCGGCGTCTTGTAGTGCAGCGCGCCGCCGCCGGCGCGCGCGAAGATCTCGTCCACGGCACGCACCGCACGCCAGGCCGCGGCGATCTGGGTGCGGCGTCCGATCGCCCGCTCCTCGAACGTGATCTCCTTGCCCGCGTCGACCTTGTCGTAGAACCGGTCGGCGGTCTCGATGAGGGAGACCCGCGACGCATTGATCTCGGCGGCGGACTCTCCTATCGCACTGAGCACGTAGGGATCCTCCTTGATCTTCTGGCCCGTGATGGCGACGCGGTCCTTCTGCACCGCGATGTGACAGGCCAGCGCGCCCTCGGTGATGCCGATGACGGCGGCGGTGATGCCGAGCGGGAACATGCACGAGTACGGCATGTTGAACAACGGCTCCGGCCTGCCCGCCTCCTTCTGCGCACGTCCGTCCATCACCTTCGCCGCGTTCAACGTCCGGTAGCCCGGGACGAAGGCACCGTCGACGATCAGGTCCTTGCTTCCCGTTCCGCGCAGGCCGATGACGTCCCACGTGTCCTCGACGATCTGATAGTCGGTGCGCGGCAGAATCACGTGCAGCGACGACGGCGGCACCGCGATGCCACCCTCGCCGTCGCCGACCATCGCCCCGAGGAAGGCCCACTGACAGTGGTCGGTTCCGGACGAGAACGACCACCGTCCCGTCAGGACGTACCCGCCGTCGACCGGTGTCGCGACACCCATGGGCGCATACGGCGACGCCATCCACGTGTCGTTGTCCTCGCCCCAGATCTCCTCCTGCACCTGCGGGTCGGCGAACGCCAGTTCCCACGGGTGCACGCCGACGATCCCGGTGACCCATCCGCTCGCACCGTCGAGTGCGGCGACTCCCATGACGGTCTCGGCGAACTCGCGGGGGTGCACCTCGTAGCCGCCGTAGAGCTTGGGCTGCAGCAACCGGATCGCGCCGGAGTCGCGCAGGAGGGCCGCGGCGGTGTCGGTGAGCCGGCAATCCGCCTCCGACCGGACGGCCTGCCCGCGAATCTCCTCGGCGACGCCGTCGATTCTGTCGAGAACCTGTCCCATCGGGACTCCCTTCCACCGCGAGTAGAACACGTTCTAGTCAATATAGCGCCGGAGGTGGCAATTCCGGGTCGATCCGCACCCCACGCTTGAAAGTTCGTTATCCCTAAATCTATAGTGCGGATATACGAATCAGCAGGTAGATCCGCAGACCACGACCAGGAGCTCCGTGAGCATCGAGGCACCCCGCCCTCTCCTCCCGCGCCGCACGCCCCGCAAGGGCAGTATCCGAACTGTCGCGCTCCTCGGGCCCGCCTTCGTGGCTGCCATCGCGTACGTCGACCCCGGAAACGTGGCCGCCAACCTCACCGCGGGCGCGAAGTACGGGTACCTACTCGTCTGGGTCCTCGTTCTCGCCAATGCCATGGCCGTGCTGGTGCAGTACCTGTCTGCGAAACTCGGGCTGGTCACCGGCAAATCACTGCCCGAAATGCTGGGGACCCGCCTGCGGACCGGGAACCGTCGCGCGTTCTGGCTGCAGGCGGAGGCGATGGCGATCGCGACCGACCTCGCCGAGGTGATCGGCGGCGCGATCGCACTCAATCTCCTGTTCGGCGTTCCCCTCTTCGTCGGAGGGCTGATCACGGGCGTCGTGTCGATGGGCATCCTGTCGATCCAGAGCCGCCGCGGTCAGCGGACGTTCGAGTTCGTCGTGATGGGACTCCTGACGATCATCACCGTCGGGTTCCTCACCGGGCTCGCGTTCACCGACGTGTCGGGTACGGACGCGCTCGCCGGACTCGTGCCGCGTTTCGAGGGCACCGAGACGGTCCTGCTCGCCGCGAGCATGCTCGGCGCCACCGTGATGCCGCACGCGATCTACCTCCACTCCGCCCTCGCCCGCGACCGGCACGGGAACGACCTGGAAGGCCCCCGCCTCGCGCGACTGCTGCGGGTGACGAAGTGGGACGTGGTCGGTGCCCTGATCGTGGCGGGCGCGGTGAACATCGGCATGCTGCTGCTCGCCGCCTCCGCCCTGCGCGGCATTCCGGGCACCGACTCGATCGACGGCGCGCACGCCGCCATCCAGAGTTCGCTCGGCCCCACGGTCGCCGTCGTCTTCGCCGTCGGACTGCTGGCGTCCGGCCTGGCGTCCACGTCGATCGGCTGCGCCGCCGGCTCCGAGATCATGTACGGCCTGCTGTCGATGCGCATCCCCCTGCTGCTGCGCCGGGTGGTCACCCTGATTCCCGCACTGGTCGTGCTGGCGATCGGCGTCGATCCCACGTTCGCGCTCGTCCTCAGTCAGGTCGTTCTCAGCCTGTGCATCCCGTTCGCGGTGATTCCACTCGTGCGGATGACGTCGAGCCGCGACCTGATGGGCGTCCACCGCAACGCGACGGCCACCACGGTCGCCGCCTGGGTGGCGGCGTCGTTGATCGTCGTGCTCAACGTCTCGCTGCTGTGGCTGACGTTCACGGGTTCGGCCTGATCACTCGTGCCGCGGCGCGCCTGACACGACGCGCTCCAGCGCGTGCAGGTCCTCGGACAGCATCCGGAACATCCAGTAGGCCGCCACGAACGCGACGACGCTGCCGACGCACAGGACGCGGAGCGCGACGATCACCCGGGGCAGGTCCTCCGGGGGAATGAACGTGGCTCCCGCGATCCCGAGCAGCGGCACGGCGGCGGCCGCGGCGAGGAAGAACGTGCTGCGGCGCCCCAACCGCTTCAACATCCGGGCGTCGGACGCACTGATCTCGCCGTGCCTCAGAAACACCGGGTAGAGGCAGCGGACGGCGTAGAAGTTCACGAAGAAGAACGGGTAGACCACCGCGATCGCTCCGCACACGAGCTGAGATGCGGTGAAGTGGACGATCGTGTTCCACGGAACCTGACTGCCGCTCACCTCCAACGTGATCGGCACAACGAGGCCGCTGACGATCCACAGCCCGAGGCAGAGCAGTGCACACCGCTGGCCGAGCAACAGGGTGTCCCGGCGCGCCCGGGCGAGCTGGGCGCCGGTGTAGACCCGCCCCCGGCGCAGCCCGCCGGCCACCATCGTCAGGTAGATCACCATCGACACCGTGCCGACGGCTCCGATGAGGAACGCGACCGTGTAGTCGATCCGGGTGATCCGCTCGAAGTTCTCCTGCGCGGCGGGCGGCAGCTTGCTGATGATCAGGGTGCTGTTGTGCTGGTAGCTGTAGAGGATCGCCAGCAGGTTGGGAACTGCGATGGCCAGGAACATGATCGGGTGCGTCCACCGCCGCATCCGCAGCCGCCAGCTTCCCGGCGGCGGATCGACCAGATCTCGGGCGTGCGCGTCGAGGCAGACGTCGAGCTGCTGGGCTAGTTCGGCACCGGAGGAGAACCGGTCCTTCGGTGCCGGCGCCAGCGATTTCAGCAACACTCGCCGCAGCGCGTTCGGACAGTCGGCGGGCAGCGCGTCGGCGGCCGGTTCGTCCGGTCCGCGCCGCCGCGCGAGCATCGCGTCGAGAGTGGTGCGGTCGCCGGGCGGGTGGGAGTGCAGTTCGGCGTCGCTGTCGTCGAAAGGTCTTCTGCCGGTCAGCAACTCCCACAGGACGACCGCGAGCGAATACAGGTCGCTGCGGGTGTCGAGATCGCCGGGTGCGCCCGGCCGGTCCGGGTGGATCGCCTCGAGCTGTTCGGGTGACATGTAGGCCAGCGAGCCGCCGAAGTACGCGACCGGACTCGACCCGGCGACGTTTCGGCTGAAGCTGATGTTGAAGTCGGCGAGCTTGGGGACGCCCTCCGTCGTCAGCAACACGTTCGCCGGTTTGACGTCGCGGTGCAGGACGCCGTGGCGTCCGGCGTAGTCGAGTGCCTCCGCGAGCCGCCGGCCGAGCCAGGCGACCGTCTCGGGCCAGGTCAGCGTCGCGATCTCCCGGCGCACCCCGGATTCGCTGGGCCGGATCTCGCCTCGCCCGACCAGGGCCCGGTCGATCGCGTCCAGCAGCACGGCGCCGCTGCGCGCTTCCGGCGGAGTCTCACGGACCCGCCCGACCACGTCGAGCAGGGTGCCGCCCGGCACGTACTGCATGTACAGCAGTCTCAGGTCACGGCCCGCGAGGAGGCGTTGATCGAAGACCCGGACGATGTAGTCGTGGTCGAACTGGGCCAGGGTCTGTGGCTCGGTGCCGTGGTCCAGGGAAATCTTGACGGCGACCATCCGTTGCAGCGACCGCTGCCGGGCCAGGAACACCCGCGCGAACGCGCCCCTGCCGAGACCGGTCACGAGATCGAAATCGTCGATCCGCTGGCCCACCTCCAGATCGTCGAGCGTTCCGCCGCTCCCCGGAGACACCGACAGCGTCGTCTCCCCGTGATGGAGCGCCGTGCTCTGGTACTCGCCGGTGCCGAGCAGTTCGTCGAGCTCACCGGCCTGACCCGGAAAATTCTGCGTGTATTCGCTCGCCTCGACCGACTCCCCGCTGCGCCGCCGGATGTGGAACTCCTCGTACAGCAGATCCGGCGGCAACGGCCACCGCCGCAGTTCCGGCAGCTCCTCACAGTATTGGTCGAGCCGCTTCGGGTGGTCGCCGCGCAGCCAGCGGTTCTCGAGGTCGACCTTGACGAGTTCGATGAGCGTGACCCGGCGGAGCGCGGGAGACACGGGCAGGTAGGCGACCAGATCGGGCGCGGACGACGAGGACTCCCAGGCACTGGTGAAGCGCGCGACGGCGTCGCCGACCGCCGTGTCCGACACCCAGGCCTGCTCGGAAGCGGCCGGTGAACCTCGCCGGGAGGGCATGAAAGCCATGGTAGCTGGCCACAGCCGGCCGACTACTGCAGTTCCGACACCGGGGTCGACGGGTCGATGGTGACGCCGATCCGCGCCAGATTGCCGTGCAGCACTTGCCAGATCGACACCTCCAGGAACTCGGCCAGCTCGTCGCTGCCGAGCGCCGACTGCGGGTTGCTCAGCCACCGGTTGACGCTGGCATCCACGAGTCCCACCAACCCGAAGGCCAGCGACTCGGCGAGATCCGAATTGCCGGCCACCGTGTCGAGGACCGTCGCGAGCAGACCGGACAGCTGGAGCGCGATCGCGGTCTTCGTTCCGGTCACCACACGCGAGCCGGTGGTGCGCCTGCTCGGCGATCCGGTGCCGAGGAATTGGTGGAGCCGTGGATATTCCACGATCCACCGCAGGTACGTCTCGACGGCGCGCGCGATCGCCTCGCCGACGGTCCCCTCCGGTGTCAACGTGGGCGCGAGGTCCGCCATCAGTCGTTCGATGATGCGTCCGCGCAGCTGCTCGTCGAGGTCGCCACGATCGGTGAAGATCCGGTAGACCACCGACCGCGGCACGTCGGCGCGGTTCGCGATCTGCTGGACGCCCACGTCGGGGCCGTCCTCGTTGATGGCGTCCATCGCGGCTTCGAGAATCCGGCTTCGGCGTTCCGCCTTGTGGTCCTCCCAGCGCGTGGCGCGGCCGTCGCCCTGGGGCGACGCGGCGGTTTCCACTTTGTCCGGCATCACGCACACGTTACCCATCCAACTGTTGACTGGACAGACTGTCTCACATACTTTGGTGGGACAGGGTGTCACACACACATTTCTCCGGACTCTAGGGAGCCGCAATGGGTAACAGGGTGTTCGTCGTCGGCGTCGGGATGACGAAGTTCGAGAAGCCGGGTGCACGCGAGTGGGACTACCCCGACATGGCGCGCGAGGCCGGCGGCAGGGCACTCGCGGACGCCGGAATCGAGTACGGGCTCGTGGAGCAGGCGTACGTCGGATACGTGTACGGCGAATCGACGTCGGGACAGCGGGCCGTCTACGAACTCGGCCTCACCGGCATTCCCATCGTGAACGTCAACAACAACTGTTCGACGGGGTCGACCGCACTCTTCCTCGCCACGCAGGCCGTCCGGAGCGGTCAGGTCGACTGCACGCTCGCGCTGGGCTTCGAGAAGATGCAGGCCGGTTCGCTCGGGTCCACGTACGACGACCGGGAACAGCCGATGATGCGCCATCTCCTCGCGCTCGCCGAACTTCAGGAGTTCGCGATGCCGCCGGCCCCCTACATGTTCGGCGCCGCGGGCAAGGAACACATGGAACGCTTCGGGACCACGGCGGAACAGTTCGCCAAGATCGGCGTGAAGAACCACCGCCACTCACAGAACAACCCGTACGCCCAGTTCCAGGACGAGTACACACTCGACGAGATCCTCGGCTCGAAGCCGATCTACGGGCCCCTCACCAAACTGCAGTGCTCCCCCACCTCCGACGGCTCCGGCGCCGTCATCGTCGTGAGCGAGGAGTTCGTCGACAAGCACGACCTCGCCGGGCAGGCCGTGGAGATCGTCGGCCAGTCCATGGTCACCGACCTCCCGAGCACATTCGACGACCGGAGTGCGATCAGCCTGGTCGGCGCGGACATGACCCGCACGGCCGCGGCCCGCGTGTACGAACAGGCCGGCATCGGACCGGACGACATCGACGTCATCGAACTCCACGACTGCTTCTCCACCAACGAACTGCTGACCTACGAGGCGCTCGGCCTGTGCGGCCAGGGCGAGGGCGGCAAACTCGTCGACAACGACGACACCACGTACGGCGGGCGCTGGGTGGTCAACCCGTCCGGCGGTCTCATCTCCAAGGGACATCCCCTCGGCGCCACCGGACTCGCCCAGTGCAGCGAACTCACCTGGCAACTCCGCGGCACGGCCGACAAGCGCCAGGTCGACGGCGCCGCGGTCGCCCTTCAGCACAACATCGGCCTCGGCGGTGCCGTCGTCGTCACCGCCTACCGCGCACTCTGATCCGCCTCTCTCACAATTCCTTCCACCTCGAACACCAGGAGTACACCATGGCTTCCGTTTCCGTCGCAGCGTCCCTTCCCGCCTCCCCCGACAAGGCGTGGGACGCGCTCTCCAACCTGTCCCGCTGGGAGGAGTGGCTCACCATCCACCAGTCGTGGAAGAGCGAGATCCCCGCCGAGGTGGCACTCGGATCGAAGTTCACCGAGGTCGTCTCCGTGATGGGCATGGCCAACAAGATCGAGTGGACCGTCACCGAGGTGCAGGTGCCCGAGATGGTGAAGATCTCCGGCACCGGCATGGCGGGGGTCACCGTCGAATTCACGCTGAAGGTCGAGCCGGACGGCGCCGGATCCACGGCGATCATCGACGCGAGCTTCACCGGCACGATGATCGTCGGCCCCATCGGCAAGGCCGTCGCCAAGAACGCCAAGGCGGATCTGGAGGCGTCCCTGGCGGGGTTCGCCGACATGGTGGGCTGATCCGCATGACTACCCCCACAGTCGAATTCGACACGAGCGGCCTCGGCGAGTGGACCGATCCGCAGCGGTTCGAGGTCACCGCCGAGCGCATCGCCGACTACGCCGCGGCCACCAACGATCCCATCGAACGCCACCTCGCCGGCGAGGTGGCACCACCGGTGTTCGCCGTGGTCCCCGCGTTCACGTCGATGGCACCGGCGGCACTGTCCGTCGCCCCCGTCGAACTGCTCATGAAACTCGTGCACGGGGAGCAGGATTTCCACTTCCACCGTCCGATCCGTCCCGGCGACAACCTCGTGGTCCGCGCGAAGCCGATCGGATTCGAGGGCCGGGAGAACGGCTCCACCGTCGTCGTCTACGTCGAAACCACGACGGACGGCGGCGAACTGGTCAACGAGCAGTGGATGACCGCGTTCTTCCGGAAGGTCGACGCGGGAGCCGGACTCGGCGAGCAGGCACCCGCGCACCGGTTCGACGAGTCCCTCCGCGGACAGGCCCCGGTCGCGTCGATCACCCAGCACATCGACGAGAACCAGACGTTCCGGTACTCCCCCGCCTCCGGTGATCCGATGCCGATCCACCTGGACGACGAGATCGCCCGGATGTCCGGACTTCCCGGAATCATCAACCACGGCCTGTGCACCATGGCGTTCACGTCGTGGGCGGCGCTCACCGAACTCGCCGACGGCAGGGTCGAACGGCTCCGCCGGCTCGCGGTGCGGTTCGCGAAACCCGTCCTGCCCGGCCAGGACATCGCCACGCAGTTCCGGCAGGTCGGCGAGTCCACGAGCCGGACAACGTCGTACGCCTACGAGACCAGCGTCGGCAACGAACTCGTCATCAAGGACGGCCTCGCCGTCATCGCGGACACAGAAACCTAGGAGTACGCACATGGGAACACTCGACGGACGGGTGGCCATCGTCACCGGCGCCGGACGCGGAATCGGCCGGGAACACGCACTGCACTTCGCCCGTGAGGGCGCTGCCGTGGTCGTCAACGACCTCGGCGGCGCGAACGACGGCACCGGCGAGGACGCGGGCCCGGCTCAGCAGGTGGTCGACGAGATCGTCGCCGCGGGCGGCAGGGCTGTCGCGAACACCGACAACGTCGCGTCCTGGGACGGCGCCGAAGGACTCGTCGGCCAAGCGGTGAGCGAATTCGGCCGCCTCGACGTCCTCGTCAACAACGCGGGCATCCTGCGGGACGCCTTCATCGCGGGCATGACCGAAAGCCAGTGGGACGCCGTCATCGCCGTGCATCTCAAGGGACACGCCGCCACTCTGCATCACGCGGCGGCGTACTGGAAGGCGCAGACCAAGGCGGGTGAGACCGTGAACGCGTCCGTGATCAACACCGCGTCGGCGTCGGGCACGTTCATGCCCAATGCGGGCCAGGCCAACTACGGCGCCGCGAAGGCGGGCATCGCCGCACTCACCCTGGTCGCGGCGGACGAGCTCGAACGCTACGGCGTCCGGGTCAACGCGATCGCCCCGATCGCCCGCACCCGGCTCACGCTGGCCACCCCGGGTATGGGCGCGCTGTTCGCCGAGGAGGTGCCGGAGGGCGAGTTCGACGCGTTCAGCCCCACCAACATCTCTCCGCTCGTCGCGCGTCTCGCCGACGCGAACTGCAAGATCACCGGCAAGGTGTTCGCCGTGCAGGGCGGTGCCATCTCCGAGCTCGCCGGCTGGCACGACGTCACGACCATCGAGAGCGACGGCCCGTGGACCGTCGCCGACCTCGCCGACCGGCTCGGCTGAAGGGCCGCGACATGGCCAAGAACACGTACGAGCTCGGGCTCGGGCTGACCGAGGAACACCGGGCCCTCGCCGACTCGGTCCGCGCTTTCGCCGAACACACCATCACCTCCGATCATGTCCGGTCCGCGGTCGAGTCCACGAGCGAGGAGAAGTTTCCGCCGTTCTGGGATGCACTCGTCGGCCAGGACCTGCTGGGACTGCACGTCCCCGAGGACAAGGGCGGTCACGGCGCCGGGCTCCTCACGTTGGCGGTGGCTCTCGAAGCGCTTGGGCGGACCGCCGCCCCGGGTCCGTTCGTCCCCACCGCACTGTCCGCCGCGCTCGTGGCGGCCGCGGATTCCAAGGTCGGCATCGAGGTGATGCCTGGTCTTCTCGACGGATCACACACCGCCGCAGTCGCGTTGGGCCGCCCACTCGACGCATCGGCGCACGAGGGCGGATACCGCGTCACCGGGGTCGCGGACGCGGTTCTCGGCGGCGAACACGCCGATATCCTGCTACTCCCGATCACCGTCGGCGACGACATCCGCTGGGCCGTTGTCGATTCCGCGGACGTCACCGTCACGGTGCAGGACAGCATCGACGTGCTCCGCGGTTCCGCACGGATCACGGCCGACGCCGTCGACGTGGGCGCCGACCGGATCCTCGACGGTCTGAGCGAGCAGCGCGTCCGGTCCGTCGCCACCGTCGTCCTCGGTGCGGAGGCGATCGGCGTGATGTCCTGGTGCGTGTCCACCGCATCCGAGTACGCGAAGACGCGGGTGCAGTTCGGGCGACCGATCGGCCAGTTCCAGGGCGTCAAGCACAAGTGCGCCCACATGGGCATCGCCCTGGAGAAGGCGCGCGCGGTGCTGTGGGATGCCGCCTCCGCCCTCGACAACGGCGACGACACCGCCGATTTCGCCGCGGACATCGCCGCCGTGGTCGTTCCCGATGCCGCGGTGCAGTGCGCACAGGACTGCATCCAGGTCCACGGCGGCATCGGATTCACCTGGGAGCACGACGCACACCTGTTCTACCGCCGGGCGCTGGCCATCCGGGGGCTCCTCGGCACCCGCGAGGAGCGGGCCACCCGGGTGGCCGACCAGTCCCTCGCAGGCACCGCCCGCACCTCCGAACTGGAACTGCCGGACGAAGCCGAGGCGATCCGGACCGAGGTGCGGGCGGAACTCGCCCCGCTGGTGGGCCTCGACGAGGACGACCAGCTGATCGCACTCGGCGACGGCGGCTGGGTGCAGCCGCACCTGCCGAAACCGTACGGGCGCAGCGCGTCCCCGCTCGAGCAGATCGTCATCGCCCAGGAGATCAAGGCCGCCGGAATCCCGATGCCGCAGCTGCTGATGGGCGGCTGGGCGGTGCAGGCCGTCGTGGCCCACGGCACGGACGCGCAGAAGCGGGATCTCGCCGTCCCCACGCTGCGCGGAGATCTCGTGTGGTGCCAGCTGTTCAGCGAACCGGGGGCCGGTTCCGACCTGGCGTCGCTGACCACCAAGGCCGAGAAGGTCGACGGCGGCTGGACGGTGACCGGGCAGAAGATCTGGACCACGGTGGCACAGTTCTCCGATTGGGCGATGCTGATCGCCCGCACCGACCCGTCCAGGCCGAAACACGAGGGCATCACGTACTTCGTGCTGGACATGTCGACGCCGGGGGTCACCGTCCGGCCGCTGCGCGAGATGACCGGCTCGGCCCTGTTCAACGAGGTCTTCCTCGACGACGTGTTCATCCCGGACGAGAACGTGGTCGGGAACGTGAACGACGGCTGGAACGTGGCCCGCACGACCCTCGCCGGCGAGCGGGTGGCCCTGAGCCAGAAGATGGAGGCCTACGCCACCGACAAGGATCTGCTGCAGTTCGCCCGCGGCCGCGACCTCGGCCCGCTGGCACGCTTCCGCGTCGGCGAACTGGTGGCCGAGAGCCAGGCAATCGATCTGATCGGTTCACGGATCGTGCTGAAGCAGCTGTCGGGGGCGGACGTGAGCACCACGTCCAGCGTCGGGAAGCTGCTCGGTATGGGCCTCGGGCAGTCGATCGCCGAATTCGTCGTCGCCGAACTGGGGGCAGCGGGCGCCGTCAGCATTCCCGGGGAGCCGAGCGACAAGGCGATGGAGCAGTTGATCGCCGGCCGCGCCACCACCATCTACGGCGGCACCACCGAGGTGCAGCTCAACGTGATCGGGGAACGCATGCTCGGACTGCCCCGCGACGCGCAGGGGGTGTCGTGACCGGCGGGCCGCTGAGCGGGCTGACCGTCGTCGAGATCGCGAGCCTCGCGCCCGCCCCGTTCGGGTGCATGATCCTCGCCGACCTCGGCGCGGACGTGATCCGCGTCGAACGGGCGGGTGACGGCGGCAGTGGGCTGATGGCGCCGTCGGGTGTACTCGACCGGGGACGACGATCGATCGCCGTGAACCTGCGGACTCCTGAGGGGCTGGAGGCCGTCCTGACACTCGTCGAAACAGCCGACATCCTCGTCGAGGGTTTCCGTCCCGGCGTCGCGGAACGCCTGGGCATCGGCCCCGACGACTGCCTGTCCCGCAACCGCGGACTGATCTACGGGCGCATGACCGGTTGGGGCCAGGACGGACCTCTCGCACCGCGGGCCGGGCACGACATCAACTACATCGCGCTCGCGGGCGCGCTCGAACCCATCGGGCGCGCCGGCGAGCGGCCGGTGCCGCCGCTGAACCTGTTGGGCGACTTCGGCGGTGGCGGCCTGATGTTGGCGATGGGGATCCTGGCCGCGCTGCACGAGCGTTCCCGGTCGGGCCGCGGACAGGTGGTGGACGCGTCCATGGTCGACGGCGCGGCGCTGCTGACGGCGTTCGTCCACGGCATGAACGCCGCCGGTCTGTGGCAGGAGGGTCGGGGGCGGAACGTCCTCGACGGGGCCGCCGCGTTCTACGACACCTACGAGTGCGCCGACGGTCTGCACGTGGCGGTCGGGTGCGTCGAACCGCACTTCTACGGTGAACTCCTCGACGTGCTGGGGTTGAGCGGTGAGGATCTGCCGTTGCAGTACGACCTCGATGCGGCGCCGGAACTGAAGAAGCGTCTCGCCGAGGTGTTCGCGACCCGGCCGCGGGACGACTGGGCAGCCGTCTTCGCCGATTCCGACGCGTGCGTGTCGCCCGTCCTGTCGCCGTGGGAGGCGCACGAGCACCCCCACAACAAGGAACGGGAGACGTTCATCGAGGTGGGCGGCATCCGCCAGCCCGCACCGGCACCGCGCTTCAGCCGCACCCCGGCGACCGTTCCCCGGCCGGCCCCGCGGCCCGGGCAGGACACCGATGCGATCCTCGCGCAGGCCGGTTACGACCCGTCGGGCATCGAGCAGCTGCGCTCGGCGGGTGCCGTCGAGTAGGTGGCGGGGACCTATCCGCGATCGGCGTCCGGCGGGAAGCCGCCGGTCGCGATGGGTCCCCACTCGTCGATGGTGATCCGGATGAGGCTCTTGTTCTGCTTCCGCATGGCGTCCCGGTACTCGTCCCAGTCGGGATGCTCGCCGGAGATGCCGCGGAAGTACTCAACCAGCGGCTCGAGTGCGTCGGGCATGTCCAGTACCTCGGCCGTGCCGTCGATCTGCACGTAGGCGCCGTTGAACTCGTCGGACAGCACGCAGACGCTCACGGCGGGGTCGTGTCGCACGTTCGCGGCCTTGGCGCGCTGCGGGTAGGTGGCGACGACGATCCGGCCTTCCGAGTCGAGTCCCGACGTGACCGGGGAGATCTGCAGGCCGCCGGAGCGCTTCCGGGTGATCAGCACGCTGCGATGGCGCGGACGGACGAAGTCGAGCAACTCTTCCCGCGTGACACGGTCTGCGGTGGCGATGGCCATGGTGCACCTCTCCTCTGCTGCGTTGATTCTCTCCGGTTCACCATAGGCTCCACCACAGTCCTCAGACGTCTGAGGACTGTGTTAGCGTCGCCGAATGGCCGGACGTCACACCCTCCGCAGCGGACCGCTGGTTCCCCAGCTCGAGGAACTCCTCACCGCCTGGATCCGTGAAGGCAAGTGGGCCCTCGGCAGCCGCATCCCCAGCGAGGCCGAACTGGCCACCGAACTCGGCGTCGGCCGCTCCTCCGTCCGCGAGGCCGTCCGGCTGCTCGCCCGCGACGGCCTGCTCGACGTGCGGCACGGCGTCGGCACGTTCGTCGCGAAACCACCCACGGGCGGTGCGGGACTCGAGAAGTTGCTGCGCCGCGCGCGCCTGCTCGAGGTGTACGAGGTGCGGCGCGCCCTCGAGATCGAGGCCGCCCGGCTCGCCGCGGAACGCGCACGCCCCGAGGACCTTCGGCGACTGCGAGAGCAGCTGTCGGCCCGGCACGACAGCACCACCGAGTCGACCGCCGTCTTCGTCGCGGCCGACCTCGACTTCCACGCCGCGATCCTGGAGATCGCAGGCAACTCGATCCTGTCCGCCCTGTTCGATTCGATCCGGCCGCTGCTCGTCGACGCGCTCGCCGAACTCGTCGACCACGAACCGGGCCGACCCGACACCAGCTGCGCACACGACGACCTGGTGCGCGCGCTGGAAGCAGGCGATGCAGGGGCGGCTGTCGCCGCCACCGCCGCCAACCTCGATCCGACCATGTCGATTCTGCGGAAAGGCGAACATCAGTGACCACCCCGAACTCGGTCGTCAGCACCGACCACGTCGACCTCGTGCGGAGCGGCCGATATCTGCTCAGCGACATCACCCTCCACATCGAACGCGGACAGCACTGGGTGCTGCTCGGCGCGAACGGTGCGGGCAAGAGCACGCTGCTGAGCATGCTCGGCGCCTTCGCGCATCCGACCCACGGCACCGTCCACGTCCTCGGCCATCAGCTGGGCCGGGTCGACATGCGGGAGTTGCGCGCCCACATCGGGCACGTGAACCCGCGACACCGGATCGACGCGCCGCTGACGGTGCGCGACGTCGTGCTGACCGGCCTCACCAACACACCCGAGTTCGTGCCGAGGTGGGCACCGACCGCCGGCCAGGTCGCCCGCGCCGACGAACTCATCGCCTCCCTCGGCATGCAGAAGCACGCGGACGCCCTGTGGCCCAACCTGTCCCAGGGCGAACGCGGACGCGCCCTGATCGCGCGGGCCCTCATGGCCGAGCCGCAACTCCTCCTGCTCGACGAGCCCGCCACCGGCCTGGATCTGGCTGCGCGAGAACAACTCCTCACCGCACTCGACGAACTGCGCGTCACGTACCCGAGCCTCGCCAGCATCCTCGTCACCCACCACCTCGAGGAAATCCCGACCACCACCACCCACGCCGTCCTCATCCGCGAGGGCCGGGTGATCGCACAGGGCCCCGTCACGGACGTCCTCACCACCGGCAACATCAGCGAATGCTTCGACCACCCGATCGAGATCACCCGGCAACGCGGCCGGTGGGTCGCGCAGACACGGGTGCCCGAGACGGTCGGATAACCGCGGACGCGGTGCACACTGGTGGGTATGGCGCGCGCTCGGCGCGCCACAGCCGCACGGACATTGGCCGGATTCCCACGCAATTGCCTGTGATTCCGGCAAATCCGTCGGCAAACGGCGCGAGAACCGCTACGACCCCACCCGCTCACACGAGCCGACGGAATGCGCGGCCAGCAGTTTCTTCGCGCGACTGCGTGCCGCATTGTACTCGTACCACTGCGACTCTCCCCTCACCTGCCGGTCGAGTCGGTACAGGGCGCACGACCGTTCCGGTTCGGGCAGCCGATCCAGAGCGGGGACGGCGTCGACGGACAGCGAATCGAGGTAGCTCACGTCGATCCGCCCGGTCTCGTCGAACCGCTCCACGTTCTTCCTGGCGACGTACGCGTCCGGATCGATCGCGGCGAGGAGGAGCACCCCACCCACCGCGGACGCCAGGACGGCACGCGGCAACCACCGCCCCGACAACCGGACGCCTGCCGCGATCAGCAACACGAACACCAACCCCAGCCACAGTTCCGTCACCGTCACGGACACCCGCAACCGCGTGTACCCGTACTGGTTCTCGTACAGCGACATCCGGTGGATCGCCGAGGCCACGACGACGAGCGTCAACGCGCAGAGCAGTCCGAGCAGCACCCGCACGAGGACACGATCCACGACTTCCACTCGCGCCGCCTTCCGGACCGCGACGGCGATCACCACCAGTGTCAGCGCGGTCACCGCCAGCAACTGCCAGAAACCCTGTCGCGCGTACTCGGCGTACGTCAGGTCAGCCGTGGTCAGCACGTGCGTGCTCCCACCGAACAGCACCGTCAACTGCACCGCGACGAATCCGAGGAACAACAGATCCAGCAGTGCCAGCGGAAACACCCACTCCCACCGGGCAACCGGGCGCCCCGGCCCGGGGGCGAGTGCGTCGACGCGGGGCGTCCGCCTCAGCAGGTACGCGGCCCCCAGCGTGCCCCCGCACACCAGGACACCGAGCACGAACCGCCCGAACGGATTCGACACGTGGACGGTCGATGCGGCCCTGCCCAGCAAGGCGGCGAAACCGGCATCCGCGCCGGCGAACAGCGAACCGAAGACCAGGAGCAGCACGGCCGTCACGGCCGCGACACCGAGAGCCCGGCCCACCGGCACCTTCCCGCTCGCATGCCACCGCCTCGCACCTCGACGCGTCCACCGCGCCACCCGCAGCGGTGTGAACCACAACGCGAACGACCCCGCCGCCAACCCCGTCCACGTGCGTCCGCCGACGAGGGCGAACGACCCGACCACCCAGCTCAGCGCCACACAGACCGCGGCCAGCCACCCCGCACCGCGGACGCTGAGCACGGCCAGCAGGGCGAGGGCACCGAGGATCGCGACAGACTGAACAGCCGTCGGCATCGTCCTGCGCGTGGCGAACACCGCGACGGCCACCGCAGTGCCGGTGACGACGTAGCCGAGGCCGACCACCGTGACCTGCAGCGTCAGCGCCGCGACCATGCCTGCCGCCAAGGCCGCGAGGACGATCGGCCGTGGAGCCATCGACGTCCGGTCGCGGCGCCAGGCACGTCTCGGCCAGAAGTCGCCCGACGTGGGCGCGGCGGGTTGTGGGGGTGCGATGGTCATTGTTCCCTCCCTGGTTGTCGCTGCCGGATGAAGGCAGGTGTCATCGCGGGACGTCGCGTCCCGGTTGTGGATCGGTAATCAGGCGGCGGGCAGACTCACCCGGATACAGCAGCCTTCGGCCGTGTCGACGACCTCGATGCGGCCGTCGTGGAGATCCACCGCCCAGCGTGCGATGGCGAGACCGAGGCCGGTCCCACCGTCGGTGGAGCCGCCGCGGGTGAACCGCTCGAACACCCGCGACCGCTCGCCGGGCGCGATACCGGGGCCGTCGTCCTCCACCTCGATGATCACGCCGCCGGCGTCCGGTCTGGCACGGACGACCACGCGGGTGCGCGCCGGGCCGTGCCGAAACGCGTTGTCCACGAGATTCGTCACCACCTGATGCAGGCGTGCGGTGTCCGCGTCGGCGCGCAAATGCGGCGGTTGCACGTCGACGGTCACCCGCCGCGGTCGCCGCGGGTCCTCCGACTGCCGCACCACATCCTCGAGGAACTCACGGACCGGAAAGTTCTCCCGCTCGAGTTGCACCGCCCCGCCTTCCACCCTCGACAGGTCCAGCAACTCGGCGACGAGGCGCCCGAGCCGCTCGGTCTGGTCGAGCGCCACCCGCATCCGGGCGGGGTCGGGTTCCTCCACCCCGTCGACGACGTTCTCGAGGAGTGCCTGCAGAGCGGAGATCGGTGTGCGGAGTTCGTGCGAGACGTTGCCGATGAGTTCGCGGCGATACCGATCGGCGGCCTCGAGGTCCTCGGCCATCTGGTTGAACGCGCGAGCCAGTTCGCCGATCTCGTCCCGCGACGTCGACCGCACCCGGCGTGAATAGTCGCCGGTCGCCATCGCGCGGGCCGCGGCGGTCATCGCGCGGAGCGGAGACGTCATGCCGTGCGCGAGGATCTGGGTCACGGCCAACGACACCAGCAACGCCAGGACCAGCGCGTATCGGAACGGCCAGCGAGCGGTGACCCAGAACGTCAGCGACGCGAAGAACAGCGCGGCCACGACGAGAAGACCGGTCTTCACCTTGAACGACCGCAGCGGATCGAGAGGTCGGGGCATCCGGTCCAGGATCCGGCCCGCGCTCACCGCTGCACGTCCAGTGCGTAGCCGACGCCGTGCACGGTGCGGATCAGGTCGCCGCCGAGTTTTCGGCGCAGCGCCTTGACGTGACTGTCGACGGTCCGGCTACCCGCCCCGTCACCCCACCCCCACACCTCCGCGAGGAGCGACTCCCGTGCGATCGCCGCGCGCGGCCGGGAGGCGAAGTAGGCCAGCAGGTCGAATTCGGTTCGTGTCAGATGAATTTCGTCGGCGCCGCGCCGGACGCGACGCTCCACGAGGTCCACCTCGATGTCGCCGACGGACAGTCCGTCCCGCTCGGCCGGCACGGTCTCCTGGGCACGATCGGCCCGCCGCAGCAGCGCGTGCACCCGCGCCACCAGCACCCGCATGCTGAACGGCTTGCTCAGGTAGTCGTCGGCACCCACGCCGAGACCGATCAGCATGTCCGTTTCGTCGGCGCGCGCGGTGAGCATCAGCACCGGCACCGGCCGCGACGCCTGGACGCGGCGGCACACCTCGAGGCCGTCGAATCCCGGCAGCATCACGTCCAGTACCAGCACGTCGGGCGACGAGGCCGCGCACTCCGCAACGGCGGAGGGACCGTCCGACGCCGTCACGACGTCAAAGCCCTCCGCCCGCAACCGCGCCGCGACCGCCTCGCAGATCGTCGCCTCGTCGTCGACGACGAGCACTCTTCGCTGGCTCATTCCCCGACTGTATTGGGCGCACGTGCGGATCCCCGTCAGAGCTTGTGAAGATTCTGTGCAGGTTTGCCCGCGGTTCCGCCGCGGGGTGGGAGATGCGCACCCTGGGGTGCCTGTCGAATCGCTCGCGCCCGGCGCAAGCTTGGTCTATCAGCCCAGCTAGACACCCCAAACCACCGGAGGCACCCCATCGTCCACACCGCAACTCGCATCGCGATCGGCGCAACCGCCGCCCTCACGTTCTCCCTCGCAGGAGCCGCAGTGATCGTTCTTGCCGGTGGACATACCGACGGGGCTCCGACCCCGAGTTCGGAGGGGGCCGTCTCGCAGCAGCAGCCGGCTCCGGCGATCGCGCCGGCCCCGAGTCGGATCGTCGTCGCAGACCCCGGCTACTCGGTGAATCCCGGGTACTCGGCGCCCGGCTATTCGGCCG
The DNA here is from genome assembly GCF_058628105.1 of Rhodococcus sp. G6(2025). NCBI lineage: Bacteria > Bacillati > Actinomycetota > Actinomycetes > Mycobacteriales > Nocardiaceae > Rhodococcus > Rhodococcus sp. G6(2025). The sequence goes on along the minus strand of NZ_CP179750.1, from coordinate 1,493,859 downwards.
ACACCGAAACGGTGGCGCCGGGACCGGGTGTCGTTCCGCCCGTCGTGGCGGCACCGCCCATCGTCCGAGCACCGATCGCCCAGCCGCCGATTGTCCAGCAGCCCATCGCCCAGCCGCCGGTTGCGCAGCCGCCCGTCGCCCAGCCGCCCGTCGTGGTGGACCCGCCCGTCGTCGTCGATCCGCCCGTCGTCGTCGACCCCGTTCACCCGCCGAAGGGTCCGTTCGAAGGACCGGGCCAGGTCGAGCCGGGCGTTCTCGAACCCGAAACCAATCCGTTCCCCGTCGGCGGCGGCCCGAAGCCTGCCCCGCCCGCGGCCCCGCAGTCACCCGGCGGCGTCGGCCCCGTCGACGGCGGAACCGTCGTCGGCCCCTGATCACCGGAGGAAATCCACACCATGTCCCACACCAAGACCCGCATCGCGATCGGCGGGGGCGCAGCCTTCGTCCTCTCGGTCGTCGGAGCCGCCGGAATCGCCGTCGCCAGCGGCACGGCATCACCGACCGCCGAGGTGAGTGTCACCGAGCAGCACCAGGACGAGGACACGACGTCCACGCCCCTGCCGGTCTTCACCCCGCCGGCGCTGCACACCCCGACACAGGAACCGCCCGGGTCATTCGACACCGCGTCGGCCGGCCCATTCGAACCAGCCCCCTGGCGGTAGCTCGAGCTCCGGCGGCTGCTGTCGGTCGTCCGGTGCCTCGACGAGCGCGTGGACCGGTTCCGGCCACAGTGTCTCGACCCGCTCCGCGGCATCGGCGAAAACGGCGGCATCGAGGTCGGTCCGAGATTCCGGAACCCCGAAGTAGGGCCACGCCGTGATCATCGACCAGCGTTTCGGCGGCGGGAGCGGCTGGAGAAAATACGTCTTGTCCGCGGTGAGCGGTCCGCCGCGCCCTGCCCCGCCATGCAGGCCGTCGGTCATGCGGGCACCGGGAAGGTTCGTGAACACAGTGCCGTCCGCGTACTCGATTCCGAACAGAAACGGCCCGCTGCTCTTCGCCGACCCGGGTTTGCCGAATCCGAACATGTCGAGCAGCACCGTGGACTCGGGCCTGCGTGCCTGGATCGTGAACTCGACACCACAGCTGTACACGTGAACGTCGGTCAGCCACAGCACGAGCGACTCGGTGCGGGCCAGCACGGTGTCGACCGGCACGGAGACGGGGATCTCGTTCTCCGGGGTCGATTGGAATCGGATACCGGTCATCACGAGACCTCCACTTCGACGTCCTCGGGTGCCTTGTCGTCCCTGAGCCCACGCCAGCTGGGGTGCCGCAGTCTCTTCGAGCCGGTCCAATCCATGAACCGCACCTCCGCCACCAGTGTCGGGGTGACCCACACGGCCCCCTTGCGGTCGGCGGTGGGCAGGTCTTCGACGAACGGGCTGGTGTCGGTTTCGAGCGGCCCCAGGGTGGACGCGAGTTCCTGCAGATCCCGTTCGGTGAAGCCGGTTCCGACGCGCCCGATGTAGCGCAGCCCACCGTCCTCGGGGACGCCGAGCAGTACCGACCCGATTCCCGTGGACCGCCCGCCCTGACCCCGGCGCCACCCGCCGATCACCGCTTCCTGTGTGCGCCAGTTCTTCACCTTGATCCAGCTCGACCCCCGCTTGCCCGGCAAGTACACGGACTCGCGGCGTTTGGCCACGACACCTTCCCAGCCCTTGCCGCGGCTCTCGTCCAGAGCGTCCTGCGCGGACCCGTGCAGTTGCGGCGGAACGACCAGGTCGTCCACCTTGGCCGCCAGGGCTTCGAGGACGCGGCGCCGGTCGGTGTACTTCTTGCGTAACAACGACACTCCGTCGAGATACAGCACGTCGAACGCAAGGAAGTGCGGCTCGTTGCCCTGCTGCAGGAGGCCGAAGTTCGCGACACCCCGCTCGTCGAACGCGACCACTTCACCGTCGAGGACCACCTCGTGGTCGCCGAGAGCGTCTGCCAGCCAACCTAATCGGGCGTAGTCGCGGGTCTTGTCGTTGCCCGCCCGGCTCGTCAGCTTCAGCTCGCCGCCACCGATCTCGGCGATCACCCTGATCCCGTCCCACTTCCCTTCGAACGCCCACTCGTCGGCGTCCAGTCCGTCGAGGGTGCCAGGGCTCGCGAGCATCGGCGACAGTCCGCGCGGCAATTCGGAGGTGTGCGACCCACCCGGTGTCTGATCCTTCATCAGATGCATCAGCCACTGGTCGCCCTTCGTGCGGATCAGCGCGAACCGGCCCTCCACCTGCTCGCCGTGCAACTGGACGATCACCTCGTCGTCCCGCCACTTCTCGGTGTCATAGGTTCCCGTGTCCCAGATGGTCATCTCGCCGCCGCCGTACTCGCCCTTCGGGATGGTCCCGGAGAACGTGAGATATTCGAGCGGGTGATCCTCGGTGTGCACGGCGAGCCGGTTCTCCCCCGTCGTCGTCGGCACGTTCTTCGGCACCGCCCACGACACCAGCACCCCGTCGCGTTCGAGCCGCAGGTCGTAATGCAGACGCCGGGCGTGGTGTTCCTGGATGACGAAGCTGTTGCCCGCCCCCGGCTGCACCGTGTCCGGCATCGGCTCGGGTGTCCGTCCGGGATCACGCTTGCGGCGGTACTCGGCGAGGGTGGCGTCGTCCTCGATCGGCGGATCGAGTCCGGCGAGCAGGTCGCCGTCCGACTCCCACCGTTCGAGCACTTCCTCGAACCGCAACTGTCGTAGGTCGGGGTCGTCGAGTTCGTCCCAGCTCCGCGGCGCCGCCACATACGGCTGGGCGCGCCCCCGCAGCGAATACGGCGCGATGGTGGTCTTGGACGGATTGTTCTGGCTCCAGTCGACGAAGACCTTTCCCGCGCGCACCGCCTTGGCCATGGTGGCGGTGACGAGTTCGGGCCGCAGCTTCTCCAGTCCCGTCGCCACCTGCTTCGCGACGGTCGACGCGCCCGAACCGTCCAGCTTCCGGTCGAGCGGCACGTACAGGTGAATACCCTTGCTGCCGCTGGTGACCGGGTACGCGGTCCAGCCGAGGTTCGCGACCAGGTCGCGCACGGCCCGTGCCACCTCCGCGCATTCGGCCAGGCCCACACCGGGGCCGGGGTCGAGGTCGAAGACGATCCGGGTGGCGGGACCCCGATGTGGTCCGTCGAACCGCCACTGCGGCACGTGCAGTTCGAGTGCGGCCTGCTGCCCCGCCCACGCCAGGGCCGCGACCGAGTTCAGGAGCGGATAGTGCACGGACCGATCCGAGTGCTCGATCGCACGGCGCTCCAACCACGCCGGTGCGGAGGCCGCGAGGTTCTTCTCGAAGAACGGCTCGCTGTCCACCCCGTTGGGCCAGCGTTTCCGGGTGGCGGGGCGGTCGACGACGTGCGGGAGCATGGCGGGCGCGATCCGCGTGTAATAGTCGATGACCTCGCCCTTCGTCGTTTCCGATTCCGGGTAGAGGACCTTGCCGAGATTGGTCAGGGACAGGCGATGTCCGTCGACCGTCAGTTGCCGGGTTCCCGCAGTGGCCACGCGCGCCTCCCTCCGCCAATACATACATATTGTGCGCCGCGCGGCCGCTTCGCTGGCCGGATCGCTACCCGCCAGGCAAGATGGCGGGGTGCACCGAGGTCCCAAGACAGCCGTCGCCGCCATATCCGCTGCACTGACATTGCTCGCCGGATCCTGCTCCACCGACACCACGTCGGAGGTCGACGCCCAGGCCGAAGCCTCGACGATTCCCGAAGCGTTCACCAAACTTCCGTCCACCCGCGCGGTCGGCGACTGCGCCCCCGGCAGCGGCGTCACCGCGCGGGACGGCGTCGTCACCATCGCCACCGACAGTCCGTCGTACCAGCCGTGGTTCGTCGACGGTGACCCGTCCAACGGCAAGGGCTACGAGGGCGCCGTCGCCCGGGAAGTGGTCGAGAAGCTGGGATACGGTCCGGACCAGGTGCAATTCGAGACAGTCGGGTTCAACGACGCGCTGGCGCCCGGCGAGAAGAACTTCGACTTCGCCATCGACCAGTTCACGATCGTCGACACCCGGCGCGAGACGGTCGATTTCAGTTCGCCCTATTACGCCGTCACGCAGTCGGTGCTGGCGCTGAAGAACTCTCCCGCCGCGAGAGCCAAATCGCTCGCCGACCTCGCGCCGTTCCGTCTCGGGGCGCAGGTGGGGTCCACTAGTTTCGACGCCATCACCGAGACCGTGCAGCCCCGCCAGGCGCCGGTCAGTTTCACCACCACCGACGACGCCAAGGCCGCCCTGGCCGCGGGCGACATCGATGCGCTGGTGGTGGACATCCCGACCGGATTTCAGATCACCGCCAACGAGGTGAAGGACAGTGTCCTCGTCGGACAGTTCCCGCGCCCCAACGCCGTCACCGAATTCTTCGGCCTCGTGCTGGAGAAGAACAGCCCGCTCACCGCGTGCGTCTCGGCGGCCGTCGATTCGCTCTACGCCGACGGGACGCTGGACGCCCTTGCCGCCGAGTGGATCACCGACACCGGCGGCGCGCACGTCCTCGACTGATCAGGCGTACAAGTCGACGAACGTCTTCAGGGACTTCTCGATGTCGCCCTTCAGTGCCTTCGCGACACCCGAGCCGATGGGCCCGAACAGCGGTGCGCCACCGAGTTCGATGGTGAACGCCACCTCGGAGGCGTCGCCCTTCGCCTTGACGTCGAGCACCATTCCGAGCTTCACGCCGCCCTTGCCGTCACCCTTGAGAACGATGCGGTTCGGGGCGTCGTACTCCTTGATCGTCCACTTCACGCGGTTGCGGAGTCCCTTGACCGTCACGACGGAACTGATCTCGGTTCCGGCCGTGAGGGTCTCGGGAAGTTCGCCGCGCCAGCCGTCGTGGACCACGAACCACTTGTCGAAGTCCTGCAGATTCGAGGCCTTGTCCCAGGTGTCCTGGGGGCTGAGGGGAACATCGGTCTTGACCGTGAGTTTCGCCATTGGTGCAGCCTAACGGCCTGTGAGTACTTATTAACCGCGGGCGGTTAATAAGTACTCACAGGCCGAAGGCATTAGTGGGAGACGGCCTTCTCCACACCGACACCGGTGAGAGAGCGGACCTCCATCTCGGCCTGCTTGGCGGGATCCTCCGCCTTGCCGCGGCCGATGTAGGTGCCGACGATGCCGAGAACGAACGCCAGCGGGATGGAGACGATGCCCGGGTTGGCGAGCGGGAAGTAGTCGAAGTCGGCGTTCGGGAACATCGACGACGGCTTGCCGGACACGGCCGGGGAGAACGCGATCAGCAGGAGGCAGCTGACCAGGCCGCCGTAGATGCTGAACAGGGCGCCGGTGGTGTTGAACTTCTTCCAGAACAGCGAGTACAGCAGCGTCGGCAGGTTGGCCGAGGCAGCCACCGCGAAGGCGAGCGCCACCAGGAACGCGATGTTCTGGCCCATGGCCATGATGCCGAGGACGATCGACACGAGACCGATCACGACGACCGTGATCCGGGAAACCCGCACCTGGGACTCTTCCGACGCGTGTCCGCGCTTGATGACGCTGGCGTAGATGTCGTGGGCGAACGACGCGGACGCCGTGATCGCCAGCCCCGCCACGACCGCGAGGATCGTTGCGAACGCGACCGCGGAGATGATCGCCAGGAAGATGGTGCCGCCCAGTTCGAACGCGAGCAGCGGCGCCGCCGCGTTCTCCTTGCCGGGTGCTGCGAGGATGACGTCGGGGCCGACCATCTTGGCGGCACCGTAGCCGAGGACGAGCGTGAACAGGTAGAACGCGCCGATCAGTCCGATCGCCCAGGTGACCGAGCGGCGGGCTTCCTTGGCGGTGGGGACGGTGTAGAACCGCATCAGCACGTGCGGCAGACCCGCGGTGCCGAGGACGAGGGCGATGCCGAGCGAGATGAAGTCGAGCTTGCTCATCGAGCTGATGCCGTACTTGGCGCCGGGAGCGAGGATGTCGCGGCCCGCGATGGCCTCGTTCGTGGAAGTGCTGACCGTCGCCTGGGCGTCGGTCAGCAGCTGGGAGAAGTTGCCGCGCACCGCGAACAGCACGAGGAAGAACATGATGCCGGCTCCGGCGACCAACAGCACCGCCTTGACCATCTGCACGTAGGTGGTGCCCTTCATGCCGCCGACGAGCACGTACACGATCATCAGCACACCCACGACCGCGACGACGACGCCCTGACCGACCTTGCCGTCGATGTTCAGCAGCAGGGCGACGAGTCCGCCGGCTCCTGCCATCTGCGCGAGCAGGTAGAACAACGAGACCACCAGTGTGGACAGCGCCGCGGCCATCCGCACTGGACGCTGCTTGAGGCGGAAGCTCAGCACGTCCGCCATCGTGAACCGGCCGGTGTTGCGGAGCAGTTCCGCGACCAGCAGCAGGGCCACCAGCCAGGCGACGAGGAAGCCGACCGAGTACAGGAAGCCGTCATAGCCGTACACGGCGATGGCGCCGGCGATGCCGAGGAACGAGGCGGCCGACAGGTAGTCGCCGGCGATGGCGAAACCGTTCTGCGGTCCGGAGAACTGACCGCCGCCGGTGTAGAAGTCCGAGGCCTTCTTGGTGGTGCGGCTCGCCCGGATCACGATGGTCATCGTGATCACGACGAACGCCACGAAGATGGCGATGTTGAGGAGCGGGTTGCCGACGTCGGTGCCGACTGCGAGCGTGGTGATCACTTGAGGGGTCCTTCCAGCTCGTCGCGGATCGCGGCGGAGCGCGGGTCGAGTTCCCGGTTGGCGAACTTGACGTACAGCGCGGTGATCACGAACGTGGTCACGAACTGGCCGAGACCGAGGATGATGCCGAGGTTGATGTTGCCGATCACCTTGGTGGCCATGAACTCGGGCGCGTACGTGGCCAGCAGGACGTACGCCGCGTACCAGGCGAGGAAGAACGCCGTCATCGGGAAGACGAAACTACGCAGGCGGTGTCGCAACTCCTGGAACTCGGGGCTCGCCTGCATGTCTACGAAGGCTTGCGCATCAGGAGCGCTCCGCTTCTGCGGTGCGCCCTCACTGAGATCGGCTGTGGTCACTGCAGACTCCTTGGTCGTGTGAAGTGAACTGGTTACCGACGTTAGTGAGAGTTGAGTCACAGAAATAGGTTGTGGTGCCTGTCACACGGCGAGCTGCCGGACTGTGCGCCGAACGGTCACCCGACCGCGACAAGCGGCTCCGCCACCCGTGCGCCTTTCTGGTTGCGGGAGCTACCAAAAAGGCTCACGGGGAGCGGAGCTCCCTCTCGCGGTCGGAGCCCACCTCGAGGCGCTCGGGGGCGTGCATGCGGGTGAAGATCCGGCTGAGGTCGGCGGGAATCTGACGCTTCGTCACCTTGCTGATCAGCACCATCGTGACGAAGGCCAGCGGAACACTGACGGCCGCCGGGTACGCGACCATCGCCGCGGGCCAGCCGTTCCAGACGTCGACGGTGAAGCCGCCGAGCACCGAGATCCCGGCGGCGCAGCCGGCGACGAGCCCGCCTGCGACCATCCCGGCACCAGCCCCGGCGGCGGTCAGACCACGCCACCAGATGCCGAGCACGAGCAGCGGGCAGAGGGTCGACGCCGCGACCGCGAACACCAGCCCCACCGTGCGCGACAGGTCCAGCGACGTCACCGCCAGCGACAGCACCAGCGGCACCGCCCCGGCCAGGACTGCGGCGATGCGGAAGTCCCGGATCCGTCCGCGCAGGACGTCGGTGCTGAGCACCCCGGCGATGCTGACGAGCAGACCGGACGACGTGGACAGGAACGCCGCGATGGCCCCGGCGGCCACCAGCGCGGCGAGGAGTTGCCCGGCCCACCCTGAGATCACGGAGCCGGGCAGCAGCAGGACCGCGGCGTCGGACGTGCCGGTGATGAGCAGCTGCGGCACGTACAGCCGGGCGAACACCCCGAGCAGCGTCGGGAACAGGTAGAACACTCCGAGCAGCCCGACCACGGCCAGCGACGTCAGCCGCGCGGCCCGCCCGTCGGGGTTGGTGTAGAACCGGACGAGCACGTGCGGCAGCCCGAGCGTGCCGAGGAACGTGGCGAGAATCAGCGAGTACACCTGGTACATCGGGTGGTCGCCGCCGAATCCCCAGCCGGGGGCGATCCAGTCGGAGTTGTCGGCGGGAGCGCCCGCGACCACGGGCACCGGGGCGCCCGCCTCGAGGGTCATCGACGTGCCCTCGCCGAGGTGATGCTCGCCCGGCTCGAGGAGAACGTCACCGGTCGCCGCGGCCCCGTCGATCGTCCCCGACCCGCCGACGGTCACCGGTTCGGACACCTGCACGACGACGTCGGTGGTGATGTCGACGGTGGTCTGTTCGCTCACGGTGGGGGGTGCGGCCGCGCCCAGCTCGTGGTGGTCGCCGAAGAAGTACACCGACAGCACCAGCGCCGGGATCGCGACCGCGGTGAGTTTCAGCCAGTACTGGAAGGCCTGGACGAATGTGATGGACCGCATGCCGCCACCCACCACGTTGGCGATGACGATGAGCCCGACGACGACGGCCCCGACCCAGGTCGGCACCCCGAGCAGGATGTTCAGGGTCAGCCCTGCGCCCTGGAGTTGCGGGACGAGGTACAGCGCGCAGACGGCGGCGACGACGAGCATCGCGAGGGTGCGGAGCCGGCGGGAGCCGAGCCGGAACTCGGCGAAGTCGGGCACCGTGTACGCGCCGGAGCGTCGCAGCGGTGCGGCGACGAACAGCAGCAGCCCGAGGTAGCCGGCCGTGAACCCGATCGGGTACCAGAGGGCGTCCGCACCGTATTTCGCGATGAGGCCGGCGACGCCGAGAAAGGATGCGGCCGAGAGGTACTCGCCGGAGATGGCGGCGGCGTTCCACCGCGGTCCGACGCTGCGGGACGCGACGAGGAAGTCGGAGGTGGTGCGCGCCAACCGCACTCCGTAGATGCCGATGGCCACCGTCGCGATCGCGGCGGCGGCGAGCCCGGCCAGGGTCAGCCAGGGAATGGGTTGGTCGGGGGTCACGGGATGCTCAGTCGTCCACCAGGTCGGCGAATTCCTGTTCGTTGCGCTCGGCCTGCCGCACGTAGATCCAGCCGGTGGTCAGGAGCACCGGGTACACGAGCGCCCCGAGCACCACCCACGGCAGCCGGATCCCCAGCACCGCCACGTCCGACAACGCCGGGAACAGGAACATCACGAGCGGCACCGCCCACAGCAGGCACGCCGCGAGGAGCGCGAGCCTGACGGCCAGCACGAGCTGGGTGCGCACGAGCCCCCGGATCATCGCGTCCCCGACCGCGGTCTGTTCCTGCACCTCGACGCGGGTGCGGACGATCCGCGCACCGCGGCGCTGGGCGAGGACGACCCGCACCCGCTCGGGCGAACTCATCGCGCGGTCCAGGTTTGCTTCGGCGCCCGGACCAGCCGGTCCTTGAGCATGCGCGTGTGCCTGCGGCTGACAGGCAGTTCGACGGGCGGGTGGTCGCCGTGCGCGCGGAGGCACACGACGAGACCGTTGCCGACGGTCCGGATTCCGGTGACCCGCGGCAACGCGACGAGGTACGAGCGGTGGACCCGCAGGAACCCGGCGTCCGCCCAGCGCGTCTCGAGCGCCGAGATGGGGATGCGGACGAGGTGGGAGCCGTCCGCGGTGTGCAGTCGGGCGTAGTCGCCGTCCGCTTCGACCCACTCGACGGAGGACCGGTGCACGAGTGTGGTGATACCGCCGAGTTCGACCGGGATCACCTCGTCGGTGGGGGCGGCCGGTCCCGCGTCGACCCGCCTGCGGCGCCCCTCGACGATGCGGCGCACGGATTCCGCCAGCCGCTCCTCGCGCAGGGGTTTGAGGAGATAGTCGACGGCTCCGAGGTCGAATGCGGCGACGGCCCGGTCGTCGTGGGCGGTCACGAACACCACCTGCGGTGGGGACGCGAAATTCGCGAGGATCCCGGCCAGCTCGAGTCCGTCGAGTCCGGGCATGTTGATGTCGAGGAAGACGGCGTCGATCTCGCCGTCGCGGAGGATGCGCAGCGCCGTGGTGGCATCTCCCGCGGTCCGGATGTCCCCGACCGCGTCCTGGGCGCGCAGCAGGAACGCCAGCTCGTCGAGGGCGGGTTTCTCGTCGTCGACGGCCAGCACGGTGAGGGGTGCGTCCGGAGACTTGTCGTCAGTGTGGTTCACAACGACAGCAATCGTCGCACGGACCCTCCCTGTTCATGTCGAGATCCCCCGCCGGAACTTCGGGACGCGCATGCTCACCTTGGTGCCCGCACCGGGGGCGGTCTCCACCACGAGTCCGTAGTCGTCGCCGAACGCGGCGCGCAGGCGGTCGTCGACGTTGGCGAGCCCGACGTGCGCCGCCTCCTTCACCCCCGACGTCTCGGCCACCGAGTCCAGCGACCCCGACCGCAGCAGTTCGGGATCCATGCCGACGCCGTCGTCCTCGACGCTGATCACGCAGTCGGTGCCCTCGTCGGCGGCGACGATGCTGACGGTGCCGCCGTCCGGTTTGGCGGCGATTCCGTGCCGCACCGCGTTCTCGACCAGCGGTTGCAGCGCGAGGAACGGCAGCACCACGTTCAGCACCTCCGGCGCCACCTGCAATTTCACGGCGAGGGCGTCGCCGAACCGGGCGCGCTCGAGGGTGAGGTACCGGTCGATGTTGCGCAGTTCGTCGGCGAGCAGGGTGAATTCCCCCGCCGAACGGAACGAGTACCGCGTGAAGTCGGCGAACTCGAGGATCAGCTCCCGGGCGCGATCGGGGTCGGTGCGGACGAACGACGCCACCGTGTTCAGCGCGTTGTATATGAAATGGGGGCTGATCTGTGCGCGCAGCGCCCGGACCTCGGCGCGGTCGAGTCGGGCGCGGGACGCGTCGAGGTCGGCGAGTTCGATCTGGCTGCACGCGTACCGGGCGACTTCCGTGACGGCGCCGAGCATGCCCGGGCCGGGGTCTTCCGTGGTGACGATGCCGAGGACCCCGACCACGCCGATGGCCTCGATGAGCAGGGGCTGGGCGATCAACCCTCGCACCGCGTTGTCACCCGCGCCCCGGACGAGGCCGCCGTACGCGACGAGCACCCGACGCTCCCCGTCGACGGCGCGGGCGGCCGCGTCGTGCAGTTGTTCGGTCATGGCCTCGTGCGGTCCGCTCCACGCGAGGAGGTCACCGCCGGCGTCGAAGACACCCAGCGCCTGCGCGCCGGTCAGCTGGCGAAGGTGCGGCGCGGCCTCCTCCGCCGACGTCTCGTCCAGCCCCCGCCGCAACGGCCGCGCCGCCAGCGACGCAGTGTGGAGGGTCGTGTGAACGGCCCGTTCGGTGGGTGTCGTCAGCTCGCGCCGGGCGCGCAGCCACACGGCGGTGAACGCGAGGACGGGAATGAGGACGAGCAACGCGACGACGGCGACGACGGTTCCCGTCATTCGCCGGCGTCCAGTCGGGCGATCAGGGTTTTCGGGGCGACGGCGCGGTAGGCGTCCTCGACGATGTCGGCGACGTCGTCCCAGTCCTGCGGGACGTCGAGATAGACGCCGATCCACCCGCGTCCCCCGACGTACGGCGGGACGAAGAACCTGCCGGGGTCACGCTGCACCCAATCCTGCTGCGCGCCCGGCGGAGCCGCCGCCCAGAACGCCACCCGGTCGTCGTGGTGGCGGTCGGCGAGTGACGCGAACTGCGGCGCCTTGCGGACGAACCACGCCGGTTCGCCGTGACTGACCCGTTCCGTCGCCTCGGGCAGGGCGAGGCACAGCGTCCGCAGCCGTTCGAGGTCGGCTTTCTTCACGGGGTTCCTCCCTCGGGACACGTGTCGGGGGCGGGCACGTCGGCGAAGCGGTCGGCGATCCACTGCACCGCGCCGGGGACGGAGCGCCCGTCGGCGTGCCCTTCCCCGGGCCGGGAGTCGAACTCGACGATGTCGCCGAGTGCGCACGCGCGGTCGACGGCCTGCGAAGTCCATTGCGGCAGAATGAGGTTGTCCCGCTCCCCCACCACGACGAGCATCGGCCCGCCCGCGCCGTTCTTCGGCACGGCGATGTCCTCGAGCCATCCTCGCATGCGCTCGGCATCGGCCTCCGTCCGCGGTCCCGTGTCGGCCGGGGTGAGTTGGGTTGCCACCGTCCACTTCTCGGGGAGTTTCGCGGCGACGCACGACAGCGTGACGTCGGGTGCGGCGGCGAGGGCACCGCGCATGTAGTCGTCCGGATTCAGCTCGGGATGCACCACCTTCAGTCCCTCGAGGAGGTACGGGAGGAACATCTTCTGCGGCAACGACAGTGGTTCGACGGTCCCGTCGGCGACGATCCCCGACAGATCGGCCGCGGGTGACAGGTTCGCCGAGCCGACGAACTCGAGCCCGTCGCCGTAGTTCTCGGCGTGCTCGGCCGCGGACCACGACGCCTGACCGCCCTGCGAGACCCCGATCGCCGCCCAGCGCGTCGACGCCTCCGGCACCACGTTGCGCGCGGCCCGGACCGCGTCGATCAGGTCGTAGGCGGCGGTGTCGGGTTCGAGGTAGGGATGCGGGCCGTCGGTGCCGAGTCCCTGGTAGTCGGTGACGGTCACGACGTAGCCCCGCTGCAGCAGCGGGCGGACGAGGTTCGTCGTGCCCAGCAGGGTCGGTGACGACGAGGGGGCGCACTCGTCTGTGACGCCCGTGGTGCCGTGCCCGACCGTGACCACGGGCCTGCCGCCGTCCGGCGCGGGGCCGGCCGGAGTGAACACCGTGCCCACGACCTCCGAGCCGCCGCCGTCGACACCGGACGTCGACCGGTAGACGACCCGGGTGGCGGTCGCGCCGAGGGCGGTGATCGCCGGATCGATATCGGGCACCGGCTCCTGGCTGGTGAGCGCGCCACGCTGATCGCCGGTCGGCGCCGAAGAGCCGGCAGGACCGGAATCCGCGGCCACCGAGGTGGTGGGAGACGGGCTCGGGGACACCTCGTCCGTGGCGCAGGCGGTCAGCGCCACGACAGCGGTAAGGGCGACCACGGCGGTTCGCACCGGACGCACACCCACCTCGCACCTCATTCGCGACGTCTCCGCACCCGCTCCTCGGCTGCTGCCTCCTCCACATCGAGGCCTTCCAACACGCTACGCATCACCTCGTCGTCGAGCGTTCCCGCGTCGCGGGCGGCGATGATCGCCTCGCGCTGCGCGCGCAGGGCGGCGCGACGGTAGTGGTCGAACAGTGCGCCGGCCCGCTGCTTCTCCGCGGCGTCCTCCGCCTCCTCGGCCTGGAGCCTGGCCCGCATCGACCGCCGCACCCGTTCGAGGATGTCGGTCAGGTCGGCTCGGTCGATTCCCTCCGGCGGGTGTTCGGTGAAGTCGACGAGCGCCCGTTCGCCTGCGTCGCGGGAGATCGCGCGGGCCAGTTTCACCTGTTCCTCCTCGCGCTCGCGTTCGCCGGGATCCGCCAGATCGAGTTTCCGGATCAGCAGCGGCATGGTGGCACCTTGGATCAGTAGAGTGCCGACGGCCACGACGAACGCGATCGCCTGGATCACCTCGCGTCCCGGAAACGGCTGTCCGCTCGCGATCACCACGGGCACACCGGACGCGGCGGCGAGGGTGACGACCCCGCGCATCCCCGCCCAGGACACGACGAGGCTTTCCCGCCACCCGAGTTCCACCGAGCCGCCGGGCGCCTCGATCGCCAGCCCGACTCGGCGGCGGAGCCAGTGCAGCAGGATCCACGCCGGCCGTATCGCCATGACCACGGCGAGGACTGCGAAGCCGTAGAAGAAGACGTGGTGCACCGGTAGGCCCTGGTCGCGGACGTCGTCGATGACGAACTTCAGTTGCAGTCCCATGTAGGCGAACACGAACATCTCGAGCAGGAGATCGACGCTCTCCCACAGCGACCGTTCCTGGATGCGGGTGGCCACGGAGGCGTCGGTGGCCTTGTGCCCCATCAGGAACCCCGCGGCGACCACCGACAGCACACCGGACGCGTGCACCTCCTCGGCGGCGAGGTACGCGGCGAACGGGAGCATCAGCCCCAGCACCGTTTCCAGCGGGGAGTCGTACATGCGGTGGCGCACCCACTCGACGATCTTGGCGAGCACCAGCCCGATCAGGACCCCGCCGACCACCTCGTAGCCGAAGAACACGACGGGATGGACCGGGATCTTCGCCCCGACGACGGCGGAGACGGCGACGGTGAACAGGGTCAACGCGGTGGCGTCGTTGACGAGTCCCTCGCCGGTGAGGATTGCGATCACCCGGTTCGGCAGGCCGAGCCTGCGGCCGACCGCGACGGCACTGACCGCGTCCGTCGGCGCGACGACGGCGCCGAGGACCAGCGCGGCGCCGAGGGTGAATTCGGGGACCAGCCAGTTGGCGAAGAAGGCCACCCCGATGGCGGTCGCCAGGACGGTGAAGATCCCCAGCCGGAGAATCGGTGCGAGGTGGCGCCGGAACGTGGCCACCGAGAACTTGAGCGCCGCGGAGTACAGCAGCGGCGGCAGCACCACACCGAGGATCGCGTCCGGGTCCAGTTCGAGCCGCGGCATCCCGGGGATGAACGACGCCACCGACCCGATGGTGACGAGGACCAGCGGCGCCTGGAGGTCGCGGCGCTTCGCGAAACTCGTCACGGCAATGGCCGCGATGATGACGAGGAGCACGAGGACGCCGTTCACGACACCGATTCTGCCGCGCCCGCCCGCCGTGTGCGGGTCATCTCCGAAGACGCGCGTGGGCCCCGGTCCGAGAACCGGGGCCCACGCGCGTCTGTACGAGAAGTGTTCACTCCTTCGGAGGAACAGCCTTCTTCGCCGCGTCGGCGGCCTTGTCGATCTTGTCGCTGTACTTGCCGCCGGTCTTGCTGTCCGCGACGTCGGCGGCCTTGTCGATGGCGCCGTGAACCTTGTCCGCGTTCTGCGAAGCGGCTTCCCTCCCCTTGCCGAGCAGGCCCTTCAGTGTGTCGACGAAACTCATCGTTCTTCCTCCTCCGGTGCATGCGCACGCACTGTCCGCGCGAGTTCGATCACTCGCCGTGCCACCAGTCTCACAGCATTGACTCGGCGACGCCAACCGTTCGAATCGTCGCGAGCGGTACTCGCGTCAGTGCACGCCCGGCAGGTCTTCCGGCGCGGCGAACAGGCGGCGATGCTCACCGTGCAGGCGGCCCGTCACCCACCAACCGATTTCGACGAGAACC
Organism: Rhodococcus sp. G6(2025); assembly: GCF_058628105.1. Classification (NCBI taxonomy): domain Bacteria; kingdom Bacillati; phylum Actinomycetota; class Actinomycetes; order Mycobacteriales; family Nocardiaceae; genus Rhodococcus; species Rhodococcus sp. G6(2025). The sequence goes on along the minus strand of NZ_CP179750.1, from coordinate 1,478,793 downwards.
ACTCCCACGAGCCCGCAGACGAGAGCGGACGTGGTGGCTCCGACGTTCGTCGGATCGAGTTTGAAGAACTCCCGTGTGAACGGCAACGCGAACAGGATGAGATATCCCGCTACGGATCCGGAGATCAGCACCAGTTTCCACCACACGTACGGCCGCGCGACCACCGCCAGCACCCACATCGCGATCATGATGAGCGTGATCAGTGCCGACGTGCCCGCCTGGACCTTCTCCGTCTCCGTCTGATCCGGTCCCGCGTAGACGAGAAGATACGAAATGAACGTCGTGACACCGATGATCACGCCCGACGGCACGGCGAGACGCATCACGCGCGGCACGAAACCGGAGCGCGCCCGCTCGTTGTTCGGGGCCAGCGACAGGATGAACGCGGGAATGCCGATGGTGAACCAGGCGGCGATCGTCACGTGCCGCGGCAGGAACGGATACGGCACGGGCTCGAAGTGGAAGATCTGCGACAGCACACCGGTAATGCCGATGAGGAACGCCAGCAGCACCGAGTACACGGTCTTGGTGAGGAACAGGTTCGAGACGCGTTCGATGTTGCCGATCACCCGACGGCCCTCACCCACCACGTAGGGCAGGGTCGCGAACTTGTTGTCCAGCAACACGATCTGCGCCACCGCGCGGGTGGCGGGGCTGCCCGAGCCCATCGACACCCCGATGTCGGCGTCCTTGAGGGCGAGCACGTCGTTGACACCGTCGCCCGTCATCGCGACGGTGTGCCCGCGAGATTGCAGGGCCCCCACCATCTCCCGCTTCTGATCGGGGCGCACGCGGCCGAACGTGGTGGACGTCTCCAGGGTCTCGGCGAGGGCGTCGCGGTCGTCGGGCAGTGCGCGGGCGTCGACGGGACGGTCGCCGCCGGGCAGTCCGAGCGATCCGGCCACCGCACCGACCGACACGGCGTTGTCCCCCGAGATGACCTTCACCGTGACGTTCTGACTCGCGAAGTACTCGAGGGTGCCGCGGGCGTCGGGACGCACCCGCTGCTCCAGGATCACCAGTGCCCGGGGTGTGATCGCGCCCGGCGCCGCGGGGTGGTCGACCGGAACGTCACAACTGCCGAGCAGGAGCACCCGCAGTCCCGAGGACCCCACGTCCTCGGCCTGCCGGGCCATGTCGCTGCCGGGGTCGAGCAGCACGTCCGGCGCACCGAGGACCCAGTTGCCGTGGGAGCCGTACGACTGTCCGCTCCACTTCTTGGCCGACGAAAACGGTGCGTCCGCCGTGGCGTCACCCCACCCGGGGTCGTCGGGAAACGCCTCCTTGATCGCGAGGACACTGGCGTTCGGCCGCGGGTCGGACGCCGCCATCGCGGCGAGGGCCGCACGGGACGGTGCGGTGTCGGCGCTGTCGGCGCAACGCAGTTCGGACAGCCGCATGCCGTTCTCGGTGAGCGTTCCGGTCTTGTCGGCGCACACCACGTCGACGCGCGCGAGACCTTCGATGGCGGGCAGCTCCTGCACGAGGCACTGCCGCTGACCGAGCCGGACCACCCCGACCGCGAACGCGATCGACGTCATCAGCACCAGTCCCTCGGGCACCATCGGGACCAGCGCGGCCACCATCCCGCTCAGCGCCGGCCGGATCGATTCGCCGCTGGAGAACAACTGGTTGTAGATGATCAGCAGACCGGCCGGAATCATCAGATACGTGATGAATTTCAGGATCTTGTCGATGCCGCTGCGCAACTCCGAGTGCACGAGCGTGAACTTGCTGGCCTCGTCCGCGAGTGTGGCGGCGTACGCGTCGCTTCCGACCTTCGTGGCGCGGTAGCAGCCGCTGCCGGACGCGACGAAGCTTCCCGACAGCACCTGCTGGCCGGCGTCCTTGTGCACGGGGTCGGCCTCACCGGTGAGGAGGGATTCGTCGATGTCGAGGGACATCGCCTCCACCACGACACCGTCGACGACGATCTGGTCGCCGGCGCCGAGTTCGATGATGTCGTCGAGCACGACCTCCCGGGGTGCCATCGCGACGGCGGCCCCGTCGCGGCGCACCACCGGTTTGGTCTGGCTGACGATCGCAAGTTTGTCGAGGGTCCGCTTGGCCCGCACTTCCTGGATGATGCCGATCCCGCTGTTGGCGATGATCAGCAGGCCGAACATGCCGTCGATGATCGAACCGGTGGCGAGCACGATGATCAGGAGGACACCGAGGATCGCGTTGATCCGGGTGAACACGTTGGCGCGCACGATGTCGCGTACCGATCGGCTGGCCCGATCGGGCACGTCGTTGGTCTTGCCGGCCGCCACCCGCTCCGCCACCTGGGCGGCCGTCAGCCCCTCCACTGCGACGACTGCAACGTAGTCGGTGCCCGTTTCGTCGTATGCCATGGTCAAAGGCTACGCAACGCGGCTTCGCTCCGAGGGGATGCGCGCCGGACTCAGCCGAGCGCGGACCACCACGGTGTCTGGGCCGTCGGCTTCAACGCGTCGATGCGCTGTCCGGGCATCGGGACGGCCACCGGGGTGCCCTTGTCCTGCGCGGCGGCGAGCAACCGGACGATTGGCTCGGACCACGAGTGGAACGCGAGATTGAACGTGGCCCAGTGCACCGGAACCAGCAGTCCACGGGTGCCGTCGCCGCCGTTGAGGTCGGCGTGGGTCTGCACCGCCTCCTCCGGGTTCATGTGGATGTCGGCCCACCGCGTGTCGTAGGCGCCAACAGGCAGGAGTGTGAGATCGAACGGTCCGTACCGGCGGCCCAGGTCGGCGAACCGCGGCGTATACCCGCTGTCGCCGCCGAAGAACACCCTCCGGTTGGGTCCGGCGAGCACCCACGACGCCCACTGGGTGGTGTTCCGCACCAGCCCGCGGCCGGAGAAGTGCCGGGCCTCGGTGCACGTGAGCGTGAGTTCGCCGAGTGTGGTCGACTCGTCCCAGTCGAGTTCCACGATCCGCTCCTCCGGCACCCGCCACTGACGCAGGTGCGCGCCGAGCCCCACCGGAACGACGAACGGCGCCTTCTGGGTGGCGGCGAGTTGCTGCACGGTGGCCATGTCGAGGTGGTCGTAATGGTCGTGCGAGATGACGATGGCGTCCAGAACGGGCAGGTCGGCCAGCGGCACCGGGGTCGGGTGCATGCGGGACGGACCGAGAATCGCGGACGGCGACACGCGATGACTCCACACCGGGTCGGCCAGCACCCGGTACCCGTCGATCTCGACGAGCACGCTCGAATGGCCGTACCAGGTGACCGCTGCGTCGGCGGCCTCGACGGGCGCGAGGGGTGTGGCGAGCGGGATCGGCCTGCGCGGGCGGCCCGCGCTGCCCCGCGTGATCAGTGCCTTGACGATCCCGGTCTCCGATCCGGGCATCATCGTGCTGCTCGGATCGGTGTTGTGGAACTGCCGGTCGCGGTACCGCGGCGACGTCGCGGCGTACGGGCGCACCTTGGCACGCGACGCACCGATCTGAGACGGAAGCCCCCACGCGGCCCGCGTCAGCCACCCGAGGGCGGCGGTGGCCAGAACTGTCGTCACAGCGTTCTTCGCTTTCACCCCGACAACTGTAACCACGCGTGCGGGAAAGGTGCGGCGAGCGGCTACTGACCCCGGAACACCGGCGGACGCTTCTCGGCGCGCGCGGCGCGCGCTTCCTGCGCGTCGTAGCTCTTCCACGCCGCATGCAACGCCGCGAGCTGCTCGGGCGGCGGCGGGCTCTGGGTGCCGTCGTCGTTGAGCACCATCTTGAGGTGTTGCAGCGACAGCGGCGCCAGGCGCGCGATCGAGTGCGCCCACTGCCGCGCGACGGCGAGGTCGCCGCGCTTGTTGGCGAGGCCGTGCGCGAGCGCCTCGTCGGCACCGACCTCTTCCGCGCCGAGCAGGATCGTTCGTGCCGGTCCGCCGCCGATCAGGGCGGCCAGACGGTGCACCGTCCACCGGTCCACGGAGATGCCGAGCTTGGCGGCCGGGATGGCGAAGCGCGCCTCGGGAGCGACCACACGCAGGTCCGCGGCGAGCGCCAGCTGGCTGCCCGCGCCGATCGCGGGGCCGTTGATCGCGGCGATGACGGGGACGGGCACCGAGTCGATGGTGTGCAGCATCTCGAGCAGGGTGTCCGTGAATCCGTCGGCGTACACGTCGCCCGACAGGTCGGCGCCGGCGCAGAACGCGCTGCCCTGCCCTGTGAGGACGATCACCCGCGCGCCGTCGGTGACGGACTTCTCGGTTTCCTCCCGCAGGAGTTCGCAGATCTCGGTGTTCAACGCATTGCGACGGTCGGGGCGTTGCAGTTCGAGGGTGAAGACGTCGCCGTCACGACTCGTCCCGATCATGTCCACTCGCTTTCTTCGTGATTGCTGTCCACTGACGAATTCTCCCCTGCCCACCCGACTGGACGTCTGTCAGCCAACCACAACCGAATCGGCCGGAACACACGAGGCTCTCCGGTAGTTGTGAGGGTGGAGGTGAGGACCGACATGAACAGCGATGTGGACGTGGCCGTGATCGGCGCGGGGCAGGCGGGGCTGTCTGCCGCCTACTATCTGCGCAGGTTCGGGGTGGAACCGGAATCCGGTTTCGTGGTGCTCGATCACGCCCCGGGGCCCGGCGGCGCGTGGCAGTTCCGGTGGCCGTCATTGACACTGAGCACCGTCAACGGTGTCCACGACCTTCCCGGGCTCGGCTTCGCCGACACGATCGGCGTGGACCCGAACGACCCGGAGGCCGCACTGGTGCATGCGGCGGCCGCGGTTCCCCAGTACTTCGCGACGTACGAGAAACAGTTCGAACTGCCGGTGCACCGTCCCGTGCACACGCGGGTGGTGTGTGCCCGCGGCGAGCGTCTGCGGATCGAGACCGACCGCGGCGTCGTATCGGCCCGCGGTCTGATCAACGCGACGGGTACGTGGGAACGCCCCTTCATTCCCCGGTACCCCGGCGCCGAGTCGTTCGCCGGCCCCCAGGTGCACACCAAGGACTACTCCTCGGCGCAGGACTTCGCGGGACAGCACGTGCTCGTCGTCGGCGGCGGCATCTCGGCGGTGCAGTTGCTGGACGAGATCTCCCGCGTCACGACCACCACCTGGGTGACGCGCCGCCCGCCGGAGTTCCGGGACGAGCCGTTCACGCCCGAGATCGGCCGCGCCGCCGTCGCTCTCGTCGAGGACCGGGTCCGTCGCGGGCTGCCGCCGGGCTCGGTGGTGTCGGTGACGGGCCTGCCCGTGACGCCTGCGATCCGCGCCGCCCGCGAACGCGGGGTGCTGGCGCGGCAGCCGATGTTCAGCGAGATCACCGCGGACGGCGTCCGGTGGTCCGACGGCCGCGAACTGGAGGTCGATGTGATCCTGTGGTGCACCGGGTTTCGCAGTTCACTCGATCATCTTGCCCCGCTGCGGCTGCGCGGGCCGGGCGGCGGGATCACGATGACGGGACGCCTGGCCACCCAGGTGGCGTCGGATCCGCGGATTCATCTCGTGGGCTACGGACCGTCGTCGTCGACGATCGGCGCGAACCGGGCCGGGCAGGCCGCGGCCCGCGAGCTCACCCGGCACCTCGGCGTGCCGGCCGGATCGGCGCGCCCTACCTGATCAGCGAGGCGATGAACGCCGCTTGGTCGGGGCCGGCCTGGTACATGCTGCCGAAGTGACCACCCGAGTACACCCGATAGTCGAGAGCTGTTCCTGCACCATGCATCTCGGAAACCAGCTTCTCCGTCAGCGGGATCGGCACCGACGCGTCGGTGACCCCCTGCACGAGCAGCAGCGGACGGTCGTACCCCGCGACCGGGACCGCGAGATATTCGCGCAGCGCGTCCTGCAGCGCCGGGACGTCGAGTGCCCGCGACAGCATCTGCGCCACCGACACGTTCCGGGTCATGGCCGCGAACTGCCGGAACGGCACTTCGGGAGCAGCGTCCACGAACTGCTTCCCGACCGGCGTCAGATAGCTGTCGATGTCCAGCTCCGGATACGCGTCACGGACCCCGGCGATCAGGTACGAGATGTACACGGTGAGTCCGGCGAGGCCCTGCGGCGGAAACGAGGGACCGCTCCAGTTCGCCACCATCTCGATGTTCGACGGCACCCCGTTCGCGACTGCCCCGCGGTAGTCGAGTTCCGGCGCGTACGACGTGGCGGCGTGTGCGGCGAACACCGCGGCCTGCCCGCCCTGGGACAGCCCGACCGCCATCCACGTGGCGGAGAGGTCGGCGTCGACCTCGCGGGCGGCGCGCACGGAGTCCACGACGCTGCGCCCGGCGACCTTCCCGTCGAGGTAGGGCGGCACCCCCGGGGTGCCCAGGCCCACGTAGTCGGTGGCGGCGACGGCGTAACCGAGTTGCAGCCAGCTGCTCACGTAGTCGGAGGATTCCCTGTCGACCCCGGTCACGGAGGGTGCGTCGGCGTCGGAGTCCCCGACCGTTCCGTGCGCCCACGCGATGACGGGCCAGCCCCCGGCGGGCGGTGCACCGGGCGGCACGAACACCATTCCGGTGCACGGGGTGATGCCGTGCCGGTCGGTGGTCAGGTACGTCATCCGGTAGGCACTGCCGGTTCCGCGGAGCCAGAGCTCCGCCGGCAATTCGGACGAGGCGACGACCGTGCCGGGGCTCGATCCGGCCCGCAGCGGATCCGCACCGACAGTTGGTGCCCACAGCACGCTGACCAGTGCGAGCAACGCCACGATGCGCCACCACCTCCGCACCTCTCAACGGTAGCTGGGTGGGGGTGGCGCAGTACTGTGAATCGTCCACCCGCAGGGGACGGGCGGACGAACGAGACGGGGAGAACCGAAAAGACATGAGCGACGACGGCACGATCCTGACTCCCGGCGACACGTGCTGGCAGGTTGCCCACGCCGATCGTCTCGCGTGCATCGTCGACGCGGCGGACTACTTCCGTCATGCCAAGTCCGCGATGCTGCAGGCCCGCAGGCGCATCATTCTCATCGGCTGGGACTTCGACACGAGGATCAAGTTCGAGCCGGACGAGAAGACGCTCGACGGCCCCAACCAGCTCGGCCGGTTCCTGGCCTGGCTGACGCGGGAACGCCCCGATCTCGACATCTACCTGCTCAAATGGAACATCGGGGCCTTCACCGCGATCGGGCGTGGCATGACGCCGATCTTCGTGGTCAACTGGGTGACCGACCGCCGCCTGCACTTCGAACTCGACGCCGCCCACCCTGTCGGCTCGGCGCACCACCAGAAGATCGTCGTCATCGACGACGCGCTCGCGTTCTGCGGCGGCATCGACATGACCGTGGACCGATGGGACACCCCGGAACATCGGGACCGCAACCATTACCGGACGCAGCCGAACGGCAGGCGGTACGGGCCGTGGCACGACGCGACGACCGCCGTCGACGGGGACGCGGCGAAGGCCATCGGCGAGCTCGCCCGCACCCGGTGGAAGGCGGCAACGGGGCAGGATCTGGCGCCCGTCGACGACATCGCGGGGAGGACGCCGTGGCCGGAGGGGCTGAAGCCGGCGATGCGCTCCGTGGACGTGGGCATCGCGCGCACGCTGCCGGAACTGTCCGACCGGGACGAGGTCCGGGAGATCGAGGCCCTGTATCTGGCTGCGATCGCGGGCGCCGAGCGGTCGCTGTACATCGAGAGCCAGTACCTGGCCTCCCGCACCCTCGCCGAGGCGATCGCCGAGCGACTACGCGAACCGGACGGACCGGAGATCGTGCTGGTGCTGCCGCGCAATGCCGACGGCTGGCTCGAGCAGAAGGCCATGGACGGCGCCCGCCGCCGGTTGCTGCACCTGTTGTGGCAGGCCGATACCGGGAACCGGCTGGGCGTCTACTACCCCGTCACGGCGGGTGGTGAGCCGATCTATGTCCACGCCAAGGTGCTGGTGATGGACGACCGTCTCCTGCGCGTGGGTTCGTCGAACCTCAACAACCGGTCGATGGGGTTCGACACCGAGTGCGATCTGGCAGTCGAGGTCACCGCCGACACGACGAACGGTGACGAGCTGCGGCGGACCATTCTCGGTATTCGCCGTCAGCTCGTCTGCGAGCACCTCGGTGTTCCGGCGACACTGTTCGAGGACACGCTGGCACAGACGTCGTCGTTCCTGGGCACCGTGGAGGCGCTGCGCGGCGGTGGCCGGACCCTCGAGAAGTTCGAGCCGGAGACGGTCGAGGACGAGGACAGTCCGCTCGCGGAGAACGAACTGATGGATCCCGAACGCACACCGCCGAGCCTCTGGGAGCGCACCAGCCGGGGCCGGCTGCGGCGCAGGGTGATTCGGCGTCAGAAGGCGGCCGGTTCGGTGCGGTAGATCCGCCGGTAGTCCTTGCGGAATGCCCGGCGGCCCAGGATCGACCACGCCATTCGGGCCGCGAAGGGCATCTCGGACAGGAACATTCGGCGTTCCTCGGGGGTCGCACCCTGGAGGATGAAGCCGAGGAACACCAGGAGCCGGTCCTTGGGGATCGACGCGCGGCCACGGTCGCCCATCTCCTGCCACTCGGCGAGCGTCATGAACCGCTCCGCCATCGGGAGGATGCGCTGTTCCTCCTCGCCGAGGTGCTCCTCGAGCGCGGCGGACAGCGCGGTCAGTGTCTTCGCCAGCGGTTCGCCGTCCACCGCATCCGCCGTGAACGCGGCGCCCTGCGACTGCGCCCGCGACAGCAGTTCGGAGAGGCGTTCGTGCTGTTCCTCCATCCGCAGCACCAGCGCCGCGTCGGTGGGCGCGCGGTCGAGCAGCTTCGGCCACAGCAGGTCGTCCTCACTCGTGTGATGGTGGTGGAGGGCGGTGGCGAGTTCCTCGAAGAACGTCACCACCTCCCCGGCACGGGCGGTGTCTCGGGCGGGAACGCCCCGGACGAGTACGGGCAGCGCGGCGAACTGCCGACGGAAGCAGTTGTGGACCACCACCATCTCGCGGGTGTCGGGACGGACTGTGTGAGCAGTTGACGTAGTCATGCATTCAGGGTCGGTTCGGCGTCTTGGAGAGGACTTGGAGGCCACTAGTGCTTACGCTTGCTGCACGATGCTGCGTATTCGAGTACTCGGGACGTTCGAGGCGGAGGACGAATCGGGGGCGGTTGACCTCGGCGGCCCCCGCCAGCGCGCCGTGCTCGCGCTACTGCTCGTCGCGCACGGCGAGGTGGTGCCGGTGGATCGGCTCATCGACGACCTCTGGCACGGCGCTCCCCCACCGCGGGCGGTCGGTGCACTTCAGGCATACATTTCGAATCTGCGGCGGGCGCTGGAGCCGCACCGCGCGCCCCGGGCGGACTCCACCGTCCTGGTGAGCCGGGCCCCGGGTTACGCGCTCGTCCTGCCCCCGTCCGGCGTCGACGCGTGGGAGTTCGAGACCCTGATCCGGTCGGCTGCCGACACCGGGCGCGCGGATCTCGAACACGCGCTGAGCCTGTGGCGAGGACCGGCATTCGCCGAGGTGGCCGGTGAGCACTGGGCTCTCGCCGAGATCGCCCGGCTCGAGGAACTGCGGGTGGTCGCGCGCGAACGTCTGGTGTCGGCGGCCGTCGCGAGCGGGGATGCGGCCGGCGCCGTGCTCGACGCGCAGGCCCTCACCCGGGACCACCCGCTCCGGGAAGAGGGCTGGCGATTGCTCGCCCTGGCCTTGCACCGCAGTGGGAGACAGGCCGACGCCCTGGCCGCGTTGCGCGAGGCCCGCGGCCGGCTTGCGAACGAACTCGGCCTCGACCCCGGTCCCGCCCTGACGGAACTCGAACGACAGATCCTCACCGGCACCGTCCCGGCCGCACCCGCACCCGCCCTCGCCGCCGGGCCGGTCGACACGACGCCGGACCCCTGGTTCCTCGGCCGCAGCGAGGAATTGGCGACCCTGACCGACCTGATGACCGACCCCGGCACCCCCGTGGTCCTCCTCGGAGGCGACGCCGGATCCGGGAAGTCGTCCCTGCTGCGCCGGTTCCGTCGAACACTGCACGACGCGGGGTGGCAGGTGGCGGTGGGTCGCTGCCCCGAAGTGGACGGCGCCCCACCCGCCTGGGCGTGGGTGGAGATCCTGCGCGCACTGCGCGAAACGGTCGACCCCGGCGCCGAGACCGACGCGCTGGCACCCCTGCTCTCCGACGACCGTTCGCACGCGGCGCGACCGGACGATCCGAGCGGACGGTTCCTGCTGCACCGCGCCGTCGCCGACTACATCGGGACCGTCCGCGAGCACGGCCCTCTCGCCGTCGTCCTCGACGACATCCACCGCGCCGACGAGGACACCCTGTCGATCCTCGTGCGGCTCGCGCAGCAGCGGTCGCCGATCCTGCTGCTCCTCGCGTTCCGCCCGGACGAGGTGGACCCGAACCTGGAGAGCTGCTTCGCCGATCTCGCGGCGCTGCAACCGACCCGCATCCGCCTCGGCGGACTCGGACCCGACGATTCGGCGGAGCTGATCCGGCAGGTGGCGGGACGCGACCCCGATCCCGACACCCTCCGCGCGCTCGCCGATCGGACCGGCGGAAACCCGTTCTACCTGCAGGAGAGCGCGCGGCTCCTGGCCAGCGAGGGCGACCTGGTGGCCACGTGGGAGGTGCCGGAGGGGGTCCGGGACGTCCTGCGCCGGCGGATCGCCCGTCTCCCCGAACTCGCCGTCTCCGTCCTGCGGCTGGCCGCGGTCGTGGGCCGCGAATCCGACATCGACGTCCTCACCCGCGCCGCCGAGGTCGACGAGGACACCGTGTTCGACGCCCTCGAGTCGGGCGTGATCGCCGGTCTTCTCGGCGAGCCGCGCGCCGGGACGGTCCGGTTCACGCACGCCCTCGTCCGCGACACGCTCTACTCCGACCTCACCCGGCTGCGCAGGAGCCGCTGGCACGCGCGGGTCGGGACGGCACTCGCGGAGTTGCGGCCGCACGATGTCGCGGCTCTCGCCCACCACTTCACCGAGGCGCTGTCCGCCGCCACCGCACGGCAGGCCCTCGACCACAATGTCGCGGCCGCGGCGCAGGCCGCCGACCGCTATGCCCACGACGCGGAGATCGGCTTCCTCGACAACGCCCTTCGAGCGGCCGACCGGTTGCCGCCGGACGCGGCGGCGTCCGTGGACGAGCGCGTCGAAATCCTCACCGAGCTGAGTCGCACGCAACTCGCCGCCGGCATCGGACTGGCGGGATCCCGCTCACGGAACCGGGCTCTCGCGCTCGCCCGGGACGCGGGACGCACCGACCTGGCGATCCGGGCGCTCGCGTTCGTCGACACCCCGACGCCGTGGATCAATCGGCGATACGGCGAAGTGGACACGGCCGTCGTCGATCAGATCGAGGCGTTGCTGCGGGACGAGGAACTGGAACCGGCGGTGCGGTGCCGGCTGCTGGTCACCCTCGTCCACGAGATCGGGGCGGAGGACCACGAGCGCACCGGTTCCGCGGTCCGGGAGGCCGAGACTCTCGCCCGTGACCTGGACGATCCGGTGCTGCTCGGGCTGGTGCTCTGCGCCGTCCACGCCGGCACCGGTTCCCCGACCAGCACGCTCGGCCACCACGTCATCGGCGACGAGCTGCTCCGGATCGGTGACCGGACGCAGCTTCCCGTATTCACCATGCTCGGCCACCACCTGCTGGCCGAGATCGCGTCCGGCAACGGTGACATCCCGGCGATCGAACATCACATGGGCATCCAGTCGGAGCTGGCGGACCGGTATCAGTTCCAGCAGGCGCAGGCGACCCGGGAGATGAGCCGCGCAATGGTCGCACACCTCACCGGCGATCTGGCCACGGCGGAACGACACTACGGGCGCGGCCACGAGTTGATGACCCGGGCGGGCCTCGACGCGGACAGCGTCTTCGCCCTCGCCCTGTTCACGCTCCGGCTCACCGAGGGACGCGCCGGAGAACTGGAGGCTGTGATCGAGACCGTCGACAGTGCCGCGATGGACGTGATCGCCGATCTGCACGCCCTCGCACTACTCGGCAACGGCAAACCGGACCGGGCGCGGCAGGTCCGGCGTCACCTCCGCCCCGTCCGCCGCGACTTCTTCCATTCCCTGATGATGTCGCTGCGGGGCATCGTCGTCGCGGGGCTGGGTGAGCGGGACGAGGCTGCCGCGGTGCACGCGGAGCTGAGCCCGTACAGCGGCCAGATCGGCGGCGGCGACACGGCGGCGTTCGCGGTCGGCCCCGTCGACACCATTCTCGGCGACCTCGAGATGCTCCTCGGCCGCCCCGAGGACGCCCGCAGGCACTACGCGGCGGCACTCGAACTGGCCGAACGCTGCGGTTGCCCGGCGTGGGTGGAGGCCGCGCGCACCCGGGTGACCACCCGCCCAAGCGAGTTCCAAGTGGGCCACTAGCCGCCGGGCGCAGAGTCGGAGGCGACAGAACCAACCGGCTTTCCTGGAGGCTCCCCCATGAGTTCCCTGCTCGCGCGCCTCGGCTCGGCTGCCGCCACCCGTCCTTGGCGGGTGATCGCCACGTGGCTGACGCTGCTCGTCCTGGTGCTTGCCGCCGCGTCCGCGTTCGGCGGAACCAACCACGACGACTACAACGTGCCCGGTCTGCCGTCGCAGCAGGGGACGAATCTGCTGACCGAGCGATTCCCGGAGATGTCGGGAGCGGACGCGCGGGTGGTCGTGCACTCCGAGAAAGGCCCGCTCGACCCCGTGGTCCTCGCCGATCTCGGCACCAGGCTGGCGGAGGTGACCGGCGTGAGTTCCGTGTCGCCGCCCCGCCTGTCCCAGGATTCCGACACCGCGGTGATCAGCCTCAACTACCGCATCCCGGTCACCGACTTCCACGGCAGCGAAGGGGTCGACGCCCTCGACGCCGCGGTGGCCGACACTCAGGCGCAGGGACTTCAGGTGGAACTGGGCGGGCAGGTCCCGGAGAACATCTCCAAGCCGTCGGGTACCGCCGAGGCGGTGGGCATGGTCCTGGCGCTGATCATCCTGGTGTTCGCGTTCGGTTCCGTGGTGGCCGCCGGACTGCCCCTGGCCGTCGCGCTCGTCGGCGTGGGCATCGGGTCGGGGCTCATCGCGATCATGGCCGGGTTCACCAGCATCAGCACCATCGCCCCGACCATCGCCACGATGGTCGGCATCGGCGTCGGGATCGACTACGCGTTGCTGCTCGTCACCCGGTACACCGATGGCCTGCGGTCCGGGATGTCGGTGCGGGACGCCGTCGCCGCGGCCAACTCCACGGCCGGGACGTCGGTGATCTTCGCCGGCACCACAGTCCTCGTCTCCCTGTTCGGGCTGCGACTGTCCGGGCTGCCGATGTACGCGTCGTTCGGCTACGCCACGTTCGCGATGGTCGGCATCGTCATGCTCACCTCGGTCACGCTGGTGCCCGCACTGTGCGGGCTGGCGGGCACGCGGGTGCTGGGCAAGCGGTCCCGTGCCCGGGCCGAACGTCGCCCGACGTCGCCGCTGACGGAACGGTGGGCGATCCGGGTGAGCCGCCGCCCGTGGCTGTGGGCCCTGACGGCGCTCGGCGTGCTGCTGCTCCTGGCCGCTCCGGTTCTGGGCATGCGGACGTGGCCGCAGGACGCAGGTAGCGCACCGGCCGCCAACACGATCCGTCAGGCGTACGACCTGATCGACACCGAGTTCGGGCCCGGCGCCAACGGACCCCTGATGGTGGCGGTCGACCTGAACAAGATTCCGGCAGCCGAACTTCCGGCCCTCGCGCGTGAACTGGCAGCCGAACCGGGGGTGGCGTCGGTGACGCCCGTCCTGACGAACGCCGACGCGACGGCCGCGCTGATCTCGGTGCAGCCGACCACCGGTCCCAGCGACCCCCGCAGCACCGAACTGCTGCAGCGGATCCGATCCGACGCCGCCGACGGCGTCCACGTCACCGGACTCACCGCGACGTTCGCCGACATCTCCGCCCGCCTCGCCGAACGGCTGTGGCTGGTGATCGCGTTCGTCGTCGCACTGTCCGTCGTGCTGCTCACGTTCGTGTTCCGCGCGCCGGTGGTCGCGGTGAAGGCGGCCGTGATGAACCTGCTGTCGGTGGCCGCCGCCTACGGCGTGATGGTGATGGTGTTCCAATGGGGTTGGGGCGCGCAGCTACTCGGCCTTCCGCATGCGCTTCCCGTGTCGAGTTGGGTACCGATCCTGATGTTCACCATCCTGTTCGGACTGTCGATGGACTACGAGGTGTTCCTGCTCTCCCGGATACGGGAGCGCTGGCTCGACACGGGCGACTCGCACCGGAGCGTCGTCGAGGGACTGGCATCCACGGGCCGGGTGATCACGAGCGCGGCGGCGATCATGGTGGCGGTGTTCGCCGGGTTCGCACTCGACGGCGACGTGACCGTGAAGATGATGGGCGTCGGCCTCGCGACGGCGGTCCTCATCGACGCGACGATCGTGCGGATGGTGCTGGTTCCCGCGACGATGTATCTGCTGGGCAACGCCAACTGGTGGCGGCCGGGCGGACGCCGGGATGCGGCACCGGACGGGGACGCTACCTCCGCAGGCGTTCCACTTCCGCTTCGAGCGCGATGACCCGCCGGTACAGGGCCTGGATGCTCGCCATGCACACCCCGTTCGCGTCGACCATCGCGATCCGTCGGTCGTTGGAACCGAGACCGAATGCGGTGGCGAAATCCTGCGCCATCGGGCCCAGGTGCCGCACCGAATCGTGATCGAAACCGTAGGTCCAGACGCTGACCGGCATGTCGGCGAGGCGTTCGAGCACCTCCCCGGCACTGGCAGGCGGCGTCTGGACGGCAACACCGCGTTTGCGGGTCAGAACCGAGTGAAACCACGCCAGCGGGTGGCGGGTACGGGCCGCTGTTCGCGCCCGCACCCGCCCCCGACGGGTGTCGACCCACATGGAGTCAGTCGGGGAGTTCGCCGACATCGTGCTTGATCGTCGCGTCACTGAGAAGGAGTCCGACCCCGAGGGCCATGACGCCGATTCCGAGTCCGATTGCGGCTCCGCCGAGTCCGAGCATGATTCCGAGCATGTTGTCTCCTGTTCGTCGCTGGTGTGCGGGATTTCGTGCCCCCGCTTTCTGAACACCTACGACTCTCGCGGCTCCGGCCCTCCGAGATAAGACACCCCAGGGTGGTGCAACCGCACCCCCGGACGCGGCGCCGGGGCGGCAGAATGGCCGCCATGACGGAATTGCCGGAATGGGCCCGCACCCTCGACCTCGCACCGCACCCCGAAGGCGGCTGGTACCGCGAGACGTGGCGCAGCGACGTCACGATCCCGGAGGGGAGCCTGCCCGGCGACTACCCGGGACCGAGGGCGGCCGGTACCGCAATCCTGTTCCTGCTGATGCCCGGACAGCAGTCGGAATGGCACAGCGTGCGCAGCGCCGAGATCTGGCTGTACCACCGGGGAAGCCCCCTGCGGCTCGAACTCGGCGGGGACGGAAGCGAACCCGCGAATCCGGACGCGCAGATCCTCGGCGCAGACGTCGCGGCGGGCCAGCAACCACAGTTGCTGGTCCCGCCGCGGCACTGGCAACGAGCGAAGCCCGAGGGCGACGAACCGACTCTCGTCAGTTGCGTCGTCACCCCGGGCTTCGACTTCGCGGACTTCCGGCTCTAGGCCCTCCGGGCCCGTGCGCCTTTTTGGTAGCTGCAGCAACCAGAAAGGCGCACGGGCGGCGGAGCCGCCTACGAGCCCAGCGTGTCCGGGTCGGGGCCGATGCGCCCGTCGGCCCGGGTCAGCGACCCGACCGTGTTGATCTCGTCTGGGGTCAGCTCGAAGTCGAAGACGTCGAAGTTGGCGGCGATGCGCTCCGGCGTCACCGACTTGGGGATGACCACGTTGCCGATCTGCAGGTGCCAGCGAATGATCACCTGTGCGGTCGTCTTACCGTGCGCTGCAGCGATCTTCGCGATGGACTCGTCCTCGAGGACGGTGCCCTGCCCGAGCGGGCTCCATGCCTCGGTCGCGATGCCCTTTCCGGTGTGGAAGGCGCGCAGGTCGGCCTGGTTGAACCGCGGGTGCAGCTCGACCTGGTTGATTGCGGGCACCTCGCCCGTCTCGGCGATCAGCCGGTCGAGGGTCTCGGGGGTGAAGTTGGAGACACCGATCGACCGCGCACGCCCGTCGGCCTTGATCTTCTGGAAGGCCTTGAACGTGTCCACGTAGCGGTCCGCGGACGGCACCGGCCAGTGGATGAGGTAGAGGTCGACGTAGTCGAGCCCGAGGCGGTTCAGGCTGGCGTCGAACGCGCGGAGCGTGGAGTCGTACCCCTGGTCCTCGTTCCACAGCTTGGTCGTGACGAACAGCTCGTCGCGGGCAATTCCGGAGTCCGCGAGCGCGCGGCCCACTCCGGTTTCGTTCTCGTAGATCTTGGCGGTGTCGATGCTGCGGTACCCGGCCTTCAGCGCCTCGGTGACCGCGGCGTGGCTCTCGTCGTCCGGCACCTGCCACACGCCGAAGCCGAGGGCAGGAATGCTGTTCCCGTCGTTGAGCGTGACCGTAGGTACAGGACTCTGTGCATTGTTGAAACCCATGAGATTGTCCAACCGGGGACCCGGACCAGATGTTCCCGCGTCTCAGGATGTGGACTTTCGCGTGTCGTTTCGGTGCGACCGGGTAATCCGACGGCATCGGCGTTCAGGTGGTGACGCGCCCGGTGGAAGGGGCGGACATGGGCCTCGGATACACATTGGCCTATCGGTTCAAGATCACGCCCTGGGTGAAAGCGGGCCGCGTGTTCGGAAGCCAGATCGAGACGTTGCTCGATCCCTTCGACGCCCCACCGGGAGAGGTCCTCGACATCGGATGCGGCACCGGCGACCATGCCATCGAGATGGCCCGGCGGGGGTGGCAGGTGACGGGGATCGACACCGTCCAGCTGGCCCTCGACAAGGCACGGTCCAAGGCGCGGAAGGCGGGCGTCGACGTGCGTTTCATGCACGCGGACGCCACCGACCTCGAGCACGCCGTCGGTCGCGGGTACCACCTGATCCTGGATGTGGGGTGCTACCACGGGCTCAGCGACCACGACCGGGTCGCGTACGCCGAGAACGTCACGACCGTGAGCGAACCGCACGCCACCCTGCTGATGTTCGCGTTCGGGCCGGGGCATCGCGGCCCGCTGCCGCGCGGGGTCTCCCGCTCCGACGTGGAGCGGACGTTCGAGAAGTGGAAACTCGTGTCGGACGTCGACGCGGACACGACCGGCATGCCGGGACCGCTCAAGAAGGCCGACCCCCGCTGGTTCCGCCTCGTCAAGCGCTGAGTGGATAATCGCCGGGTGACTGCAACACTGCGCATCAGCGGACTGTCGGCTTCGCGCGGTGAGCGCACCCTCTTCTCCGGCCTCGATCTGACCGTCGCACCGGGCGACGTGACCGGACTCGTGGGGGCGAACGGTGCCGGCAAGTCGACGCTGTTGACTGCGCTCGCGGGGGTCGGCTCGGCGGACGTCGAGGGCAGTATCGTGCTGAGCCCGCCCGACGCGGCCGTCGGCTACCTCGCCCAGGAACCCGACCGGATCTCCGGCGAGACGGTGCTCGACTTCCTCGGTCGCAGGACCGGCGTCACCGAGGCCGAGCACACCATGAATGCGGCCGCGGAAACGCTCGGCGAGTCGGATGAGGATCTCTACTCCCCCGCCCTGGAACGCTGGCTGGCGCTGGGCGGCGCCGATCTCGCCGAGCGCGCGGAGAAGGTCGTGAGCGAACTCGGGCTGGGAGTGCCGCTCGACGCGCACATGACGTCGCTGTCCGGTGGGCAGGCCGCGCGCGCCGGATTGGCGTCGCTGCTGCTGTCCCGGTACGACGTGCTGCTGCTCGACGAGCCGACCAACGACCTCGACCTCGTGGGGCTCGAGCAGCTCGAGCGTTTCGTCGCCGAGAGCCGGGCTGCGATGGTGGTGGTGAGTCACGATCGAGAATTCCTGGCGCGCACCGTGACCGGCATCGTGGAACTCGACCTGGTACAGCAGCAGATCGCGGTCTACGACGGCAGCTACGACTCGTACCTCGCCGAACGGGAGATCGCGCGCAGGCATGCGCGGGAGGCGTACGAGGAGTACGCGGGGACCCGTTCGGACCTCGAGGACCGCGCGCAGATGCAGCGGAACTGGATGGAGCACGGCGTCCGGAACGCGCGGCGTAAGGCGAAGGACAACGACAAGATCGGCAAGGGCCTGCGCACCGAGTCCACCGAGAAGCAGGCCGCGAAGGCCCGGCAGACGCAACGCCGGATCGAGCGGCTCGAGGTGGTCGAGGAGCCGCGCAAGGAGTGGGAGCTGCGGATGGAGATCGCAGCAGCCCCACGCAGCGGATCGGTCGTGGCGACGGCGAACGGTGCCACCGTCGCATGGGGCGGGGACCGCGAATTCACGTTCGGTCCGGTCACCACTCAGGTGGACTGGGGTGACCGGATCCTCATCACCGGCGCCAACGGGTCCGGCAAGACGACCCTGCTGAAGGTGCTGCTCGGCAAGATCGCCCTGGACGCGGGCACCGCGTCACTCGGTTCGGGTGTGGCGATCGGCGAGATCGATCAGGCCCGCGGCCTGTTCGAGGGCGGCGAGAAGGCGGCCGACGCGTTCGCGGCGCAGATCCCGGACTGGCCGGACGCCGACGTGCGGACACTGCTCGCGAAGTTCGGGCTCAAGGGACACCACGTGCTGCGGCCGGCGGCGTCGCTGTCACCGGGCGAACGCACCCGCGCCGCCCTGGCCCTGCTGCAGGCGCGGGGCGTCAACCTGCTGGTGCTCGACGAGCCCACCAACCACCTGGACCTCCCCGCGATCGAACAGCTCGAGCAGGCCATGGAGAACTTCGACGGCACGCTGCTACTCGTCACCCACGACCGGCGGATGCTGGATTCGACTCGCAGCACGCGCCGGTGGCGGATGGACGGCGGCCGGCTGTCCGAGGAGTAGTCAGTCGCCTTCGGCCATCGGCGGCAACGCCTTGACGAACGGCGGGTCGTAGTCGACCTTGCCCAGCTTCGCCGCGCCTCCGGGGGAACCGAGGTCGTCGAAGAAGTCGGCGTTCGCCTTGGTGTACTCCACCCACTGGTCCGGGACGTCGTCCTCGTAGAAGATCGCCTCGACGGGGCAGACCGGCTCACAGGCGCCGCAATCGACGCATTCGTCGGGGTGGATGTAGAGCATCCGACCGCCCTCGTAAATGCAGTCGACAGGACATTCTTCGATGCATGCCTTGTCCAGAACGTCGACACAAGGCTCTGCGATGGTGTAGGTCACGTCAGTAATCCTGTCCTTTCCTGCCGTCCCGCGCGAATCGCCTCCACTCTGCCACTCAATTTCCCGAGGTCAACTTGTCGGCGTGCGGCCGGCGGCGAGTGGGGTGGACGGTGGTCTGCGACACCCACTCCGTTGTATCCCATTGACAAACTGTTGGGTTTTCACAACACTTTGTTGCATGAGCCCAGTACGGCGGGGGGACGCCCTCCCCATCTACAACCGCATCGGCGTCCTTCGCGCCGAACGCGGGATGAGCCGGGCTCAGCTGGCGGGACTCATCGACGTCAATCCCCAGACCGTCGGCGCGCTCGAACGGGGCGACCACTACCCCAGCCTCGACCTGGCGTTCCGTATCTCGTGGGTGTTCGAACTGCCCGTGGAGGCCATCTTCTCCCGCACCGAGTTCGGACCCCTGTCCACCGAGCTCTACCGCACCGACCGACCGCCGTCTACGACAGGAAACGGGGAGAGCCATGCCTGAGACCAATCTGATCGAGCGGTACCAGGGGTTCCGGACGCGCAGATTCCTCCAGAACGAACGCCGGTACCGGACGTGGCTACCGAGGTGGCGGACGCGCAGCCGCAGACGAATCCTGGTGATCGCTCTCGGGGTGACGTTCGTGTTCATGACCGCCGTCGGCATCGTGTGCCATTTCGACATGGTCGTCGGGCCGCTGCTGTGGTTGCCCGCGTGCCTGCTGTTCTTCCCGCTGTGGACGATGCTCCAGATCGTGTCCGGGCGGCAGGGCGACGCTCCGCGCGACGCTCTCGACGAGTGGGAGATCCAGCAGCGCAACAGTGCCCGGTCGATCGGACTCACGGTCACCCAGCTACTGACGCTCGTTCCCGCGCTCTACCTGATCTTCGTCGGCGCGCTGGACGGCGATCACGGCAACGTGCCGTACGCCGCGGGACTGCTCGTCGTCACCGCGCTGATGGTCGGGGGGTGCACGCCCGCCATGATCCTCGGCTGGACGCAACCCGATCCCGACCCCGACGACCTCGCTTCGTAGGAACACCCGCACTCGAGAACGGGAAGGACCCATGTCTCACACCCTCACGATCGACGGCATCTCCAAACGGTACGGCGAGGTCGTCGCACTCGACGACCTGTCCTTCGAAGTCCGCCCCGGTGAAATCTTCGGTTTCGTCGGCAGCAACGGTGCCGGCAAGACCACCACCATGCGCATCGCGCTGGGCGTCCTGTCCGCCGATTCCGGTGAGGTCCGGCTCGGCGGCAAGCCGGTGGACCTGGATGTGCGGCGCACCATCGGGTACATGCCGGAGGAACGCGGGCTGTACCCGAAGATGAAGGTGGGCAAGCAACTCGAATACCTCGCCGAGCTGCACGGCATTTCCCGCTCGGCGGCGCGGGAGGCGGTCGGCCGCTGGACCGAACGCCTCGGCATCGCGGACCGTGTCGGCGACACCGTCGACGCACTCTCGCTCGGCAATCAGCAACGCGTCCAGCTGGCCGCCGCGCTCGTCCACGATCCGGCGGTGCTGGTCCTCGACGAACCCTTCTCCGGGCTCGACCCCGTCGCGGTGGACGTCATGAGCGAGGTGCTGGTGGAGAAGGCGAACACCGGGGTGCCGGTGATCTTCTCGAGCCATCAGCTCGAACTCGTCCAGCGCCTGTGCCACCGCGTCGGCATCATCAGCCACGGCCGGATGCGTGCCATCGGCACCGTCGACGAACTCCGCGGCGGCGGCAACGCCCAACTCGAAGTCCACGCTCCGGAGGCGCCGGTCGGCTGGGCCCATCACCTCGAGGGCGTCACCACGATCAGTCACCTCGACGGCCGGACCCTGCTGTCGCTCGACACTGACGTGGACGACCAGCTGATCCTGCACACCGCCCTGAAGACCGGACCGGTGCACGAATTCTCGCTGCACCGGCCGACACTGACCGATCTGTTCCGAGAGGTGGTCACGGCATGAGTGCCCCACTGAGCCCCGCCCGCGCGATCGGCCTCGTGGCCCGCCGCGAATTCCTGACACAGGTGGCGAAGAAGAGCTTCGTCATCAGCAACGTGATCATCCTGCTGGCCATCGTGGGCGGCATCGTCGCGTACTCGCTGTTCTCGGGCGGCGACGACGAACGCGCCACCATCGGACTCGTCGGCGACCAGTCGCTCGCGCCGGCTCTCGTCGCCACCGGTGACGCGGTCGGGACGCCGGTCGACGTCGTCCCGACCACGGACGAACAGGCCGCGCGGGACGAGGTGGGGAACGGTGACCTGGACGTCGCCCTGATTCCCGGCACCAACGGATCCGTCACGGCCGTCACCGAATCCGAGATCGGCTCCGGGCTTCGCACCGTGATCGACGCGGCCGTGGTGCAGCAGGCTCAGTCCGGTGCGCTCGCCGCGCAGGGCGTGGATCCCGCGCAACTCGCCGAAGCGACCGGCCGGGCGGTGGTCACCGTCGACGCACTCGATCCGCCCGACCCGGAGAAGGGCCAGCGCGTGGCCCTCTCCATCGCCGTGGTCGTCCTGCTGTACATGCAGATCATGATGTTCGGCATGTACGTGGCGATGGGTGTGGTGGAGGAGAAGTCGAGCCGCGTCGTGGAACTGCTCCTGTCGACCCTTCGTCCGCTGCAACTGCTCTGGGGCAAGGTGATCGGCATCGGCGCGGTCGGTCTCGTCCAGTTGACCGCCTACGGTGTGGCCGGTGTCGCGGCCGGGCTCGCGACGGGCGTGCTCACCGTGACGGGGACGGCGATCGGGGTGCTGGCCGGAACGCTCGGCTGGTTCGTGCTCGGATTCGCGTTCTTCGCGGTCCTCTACGCCGCGGCCGGGTCGATGGTGTCGCGGCAGGAGGACGTCAACGCCACCGCGTCACCGCTGATGGTGCTGATCGTCATCATGTTCTTCAGCGCCTTCTCCTCGGTGAGCAACCCGGACGGCACCCTCAGCAACGTCCTCAGCTGGATTCCGCCGTTCTCGGCGATCCTGATGCCGCTGCGCATCGCCGCCGGCGTGGCGTCCCCGGTCCAGGTGGTCGTCACGGTCGCTCTGATGCTCGCGGTGACCGCCGCACTCAGCGTGCTGGCCGCGAAGATCTACCAGCGCTCGATCCTGCGGATCGGCAAGGTCGTGTCGTGGAAGGAGGCGCTCGGCAGGTAGTGAATTCCCAGCGCACGGCCAAGTTCCCTGTGTAGTCTTCGAATCGTCGATCGATGCTGCTCAGCTGCCGTCGTGGAACGGGGAACACCCATGGTCGTCCGTCGCGGGAAGCCGATCGCCGCCCTCGCCGTCGCCGTGGTCGCGTCCATGACGTTGATGCTGACGGCCTGCACGTCCGACGAGCCGGCCACTGCGCGCGGTGGCAACGCCGGCCCCGACGGCACCCCGGTGGCCTACCAGGAGCCGGTGAAGCTGTCGAGCGAGAACGGGGTGCTCGAGGTTCGACTGTCGGCCCATCAGGGCACGGTCGACCTCGACACCGTCTCGGAGCCGGTGTCGGGCTTCCTGGTCTTCGGATACGAGGTTCTGCGGGGCACGAGTTCGGACGGTTCGACCACGGGCGACGACGTCTACCCGGCACCGACGTTGCGCGTCGATCCGGGTGAGCGCCTGATCATCCACTACGACAACGATCTCCGGAACCTGACGATCGAGGACTTCTACGACCCCGCGTTCACGCCGGCGGGCGGGGAGGTCCCGATCTATCCCCCGGCCCTCGACTCGGCGCCGCTGAACCTGCACACCCACGGTCTTCACGTGAGCCCGGACGGCAACGCCGACAACGTGCTGCTCGACATCCCCGCCGGGATGGGCAACGTCTACGACTACGCGGTGCCGAAGGACATGCCGAACGGCCTGTACTGGTACCACAGTCACCGTCACACGATGACGGCGCAGCAGACGTATGCGGGGCTCGCGGGACTGCTGGAGATCGGCAGGTCCGACGGCAACCTTCCGCTGGTGACGCAGAACGACGTTCCCATCCGTGACATGGCGTTGCAGTACAACTTCGTCTTCGACCGTAAAGGCAACGGCCACCAGCTGAACGACCCGAACTGGCCACAGTTCGTGAGCACATTGAAGCCGCCGGAGGGGACTCAGCTCGCCGACGGAACGTACGAGCCGAGCCTGGCGCCCGTGAACTTCTCGGAAACTACGGAGGGCTCCCAGTACGTCACCAACTGGTATTCCGGGCCGCTGTCGCCGGCGAATCATCGCGGGCAGAACCAGTTCGTGCCGGGCAATCTCCAGAGCTTCAGCAGTGATTCGACGAACATTCCCGCCGACCCGTCGCTGCCGGACAACGAACGCGACGTGCAGTACACCGTCAACGGGCAGTTCCAGCCGGAGCTGAAACTGAAGCCGGGCCAGACGGAGATCTGGTCGCTGGCGAACATCAGCGATTTCGCCTACATGCCGCTCAGGCTCACCGAGACCGCGACGGGCAACCACCCGAAGTTCGCCGTCGTCGGCCAGGACGGAAACCCCTTCACCCAGGTGCAGTTGCCCGTCGGTGGTGACGGCACCCGGCTCGTCATCCCGCCGGGGTCGCGGTACGCGATCGCCGTGACGATGCCGGACACCGGCGATCTGGTGCTCGACATGCCACCGCTGGACGGGGCGAAACCCGTCACCAATCCCGGCGTGCTCTACACCAACAACGGCACCGACAATCCGCCGGCCGAGCTGGGCACGGTGACGGTCGACCCGTCGGTGATCAGTTACGCCGACGGCTTCTTCACCTTCCCCACCCAGACCCTCCTCCACGTCACACCCGACAGCGGTGAAGGCCGGACCACGCCGTTCGAGCCCGGTCAGAACCTCGACGCGTACACATCGTTCGTGGACACGTCGGTGATGACACCGGACGTGAAGCGCACCCTCACGGTCTCGGGCGGATTCGGCAACGAGAAGGCCAGCAACAGCGACCCGAAGGCCTTCACCTACGAGTTCGACGACAACACGTTCCCGAACATCCCGCTGATCCAGCCGCGCCTCAATTCGGTCGAGGAATGGTTGATCACGAACCTCAACAACGACGAACATCCGATGCACATCCACGTCAACGACTTCCAGGTGATGGAGATCGTCGATCCGATCGCGGGCACCCGGACCGGGGTGCAACCGTGGGGCGAGGACAACGTGAACGTGCCGGCGCCCGTCACCGACGCGAACGAGAACCCGCTCGTGCCCGCATCGGTGACGCTGCGCACGAAATTCACCGAGTACACGGGCACTTTCGTGATCCACTGCCATCGCCTCAACCACGAGGACAACGGACTGATGGCCACCGTCAACGTCATCCCCGAGATGTCGACTTACGCGGTGGCGGTGCCGGGTTCGGCGGGCACCCCCGCGACCGTGCAGGTCCACGACGGCAACGGCGACAAGGTGATCGCCGCAGTCGCACCGTTCCCGTCGTTCGAGGGCACCCCGACGGTGGCGATGGCTGACGTCAACGGCGACATGATCCTCGACCTCGTCGCCGGGACCGGTGCGGGTGTGTCGCCGGAGGTCGTCGCGTACGACGGCAACGATGTCGGCTCCGGCCCGTTCACCGCCGAGCTGACCCGGTTCGCCCCGTTCGACGACGGCTTCCGCGGGGGCGTGAACGTCGCGGGTGCGGACATCGACGGAAACGCACTGGCCGACAACATCATCGCCGGAACCGGCCCCGGCACCGAATCGCAGGTGAAGGTGTTCTCGTCAACCCTGCCCACGGAGAAGGGCACGGCACCCGAGGTCTTCTCGAGCTTCACCCCCTACCCCGGGTCGCAGTCCGGGGTCACCGTCGCGACGGGCCTGGTCGACGCCGCCTCGGGCCGGGCAAGCATCGTCACCGCCCCCGGGCCGGGAGAAGCGCCTCGTGTGAAGACGTTCCGCTACGACCTGTTCGAGCCGACCGCCGCCGCGACTGCCGACGGCACCGCGGACGAGCACGCCGGCCACACCGACGGACCGCGGACGACGTCGGAGTTCCTGGCCTTCGACGAGAGCTACCTCGGCGGTGTCTCACTCTCGACGGGATGGGTGGCCGGTGCCGAAGGCGGAGCGAAGAGCATCGTCACCGGCATGCTGGGCGGCGACGGCACCGTTCGTGTGTGGTCGAGTGGGTCACGCCTCGACGGTGAACCGGCCATGTATCTCGAGAGCCCGAACCACCACTCCGGCGACGTCGTGTTCACTCAGATCGCGTCGTTCGCACCGTTCGCCGGCGGCCCTCCCGGCAGCGGGGTTCAGGTGGCCACCACCAGCACCACAAGCGGCGCCGACCTGCTCGTCAGCGGCCCCGGGCCGGGCGGCACCGAGGTGCGCAAGTTCGGACTGGGCCGCGCCGAACCCCAATCCACCACGCTGGTGCCGCTGCCGTTGGGCGCCCTCCCCGCCCTCCCCGCAGCGCACGGGTCCGTGCCACTCGGCGGGCGGTAGGTGCAGTCGGTCAGCCGGCCCGCTTCTCGGCGGCGTCGGCGATGTCGTCGAGATCGCGCCGGATCGCCTTGGTGGTGGCCTTCAGCGCGAAGGAGCCGAACACTTTCATCATGAACTTCGACACTGCGCCGAGCCCAGTTGCTTCCGCTGAGAAGTGGAACGTGAGGGTGGTGCCGTCACCGGCAGGCTCCAAGGTGAACACCGTCGTGTAGTCCGCGCCGTGGGACGACGCCTTCACGACGGTGCGCTTCTCCGGGTCGATCTCCGTGACCCACATTTCCTCGGTCG
The DNA here is from genome assembly GCF_058628105.1 of Rhodococcus sp. G6(2025). Taxonomy (NCBI): domain Bacteria; kingdom Bacillati; phylum Actinomycetota; class Actinomycetes; order Mycobacteriales; family Nocardiaceae; genus Rhodococcus; species Rhodococcus sp. G6(2025). The sequence continues at coordinate 1,453,001 of NZ_CP179750.1, read as the reverse complement.
ACGACTTGCCGAACAGCACCCGGGTCTCGCGCCACCGCGTGCCGACTTCGTATTTCGTCGAGTCCAGCCTCTCGAGCTTCTCCACACCGCTCAGCACCGATTCCGCGTTGTCCAGATCGGTGACGACCGCCCAGACCGCGCCGACGGGCGCATCGATCGTTCGGCTCACGCGGATCTCCGAGGCTGACATGGGGCACCCATTTCTTTCTTCTCAGGGCAGGGTCCAGAATTGGCGGGTCATCAGGTAGAAGACGATGACCCAGAACACCATAACCCCGGCGACGATCGCGAGCCCTCGACGGTTCGTTGTCGCTTCCGGAACGTCCGGGGGTGGCCGCAGCCAGCGCCCCAGCACCCGGTTCACGTAGTACGGCATCGTCACGAAGCTCATGATGAAGCTGGACAGCAGGTTTCCGACGAGCAGACCGAGCCACAGCGGCATCTTCAGCGGCGACAACGCGAGGGTGAGAATCACGACGGTGGGATAGAGACCGACCCACACCGCGATCGACGTCTTGGTTTCGGACGGCGGCGGCGCCTCGTTGCCGTTTTCGTCGAACGCGAACCAGCTCCCGAAGGAGTTGTCGATGGTGCGCAATTCGAAGTCGTGGAACTTCTCCCCCTCGGCGAGAAGTTCCTGACGCTTCGCCGAGGTGAGCCACCTGTCGAGGTCGGCGGCGTTGTCGTAGCGGTACAGCGCTGTCCACTCGTCCTGGATTCCCTCGATGGGCCGGAAGAGTTCGCTGCCGCGGAAGCCGTCGAACTTGCTCTCTTCCAATCGCAGTCGATCCTGCCACGCGAGGAAATCGTCGACGTGCTCCGGGCCGACACGGTGCGTCACGACGACCGTCACGAGCGGATCCGACTCGCGTGCGCCCCCGCTGATGACCTGCTGGGTGGCGGGGCCGTCGAAGTACTGCTGCCCCTCGTCCAGCCGCTGCTGCCGGGTGGCGCTGTTGATCCAGGCCTGCACGTGGGCGACGGAGTCGAAGCGGTAGACCACGACCCAGTCGGGTTGCACGGCGGTGGGCGCGGAGATCTCGGCGCCCAGGAACCCGGGGTAGTGGGACGCGGCGGTGTTCATGTCCTGCTGCCAGGCCTCGAACGCCTCCTCGGCTCCGGCGCGCACCTTCTGGCCGATGATGACCGTCGCGGCGTTGCCGGTGGATTTCTCGGTGGGCTTCTCGGTGTCCATCGCCCTCTCCTCACGGCTCAGGTCGTCGGAACCGATCGGTTCTCGCCGATTCGGTGGTAGATCCGCTCGGGGGTGAGCGGCAACTCGCGAAAACGCACGCCCGTCGCGTTTTCCAGGGCGTTGGCCAGCGCGGGCGCCACCGGGTTGATGCAGCACTCCGCCATTCCCTTCGCACGCATCGGTCCGACGGAATCCATCGAATCGACCAGCAGCACTTCGGTGCGGGGAATGTCGGCGTAGGTGGGGATGCGGTAGTTGCGCAGGCTGGGGTTGATCATCACGCCGTTGTCGTCGACGTGGAAGTTCTCGGTCAGCGCGAAGCCGATGCCCTGGGCGACGCCGCCCTCGATCTGGCCGCGGACCTGCACCGGGTTGATGATTACCCCGGCGTCCGTGGCGTGGACGCTGTAGAGGATGCGGATCTCGCCCGTCACGCGGTGGACGGCGATGCGGAAACCGTGGGTGTTGGAGACGACGCTGCGCGGCGACCCGTACGCCTTGCGCGCCTCGGTGAACCGGATGCCGCGCCGGCGGGCGGCGTCGAGGAGTTCGGTCAGCGGCACGCGCGTGCCGTCGCAGAGCACCCCGTCGTCGTCCATCGAGCAGGACGCGACGTCGACCCCGGTGTGCGCGGCGGCGAAGGCCAGGATGCGGTCGCGCAGGGCCTCCGACGCCCGCGACACGGCGTTGCCCGCGACGAAGAGGCCGGCGCTGGCGAACGCCCCCGTGTCGAAGCCCGTACGGTCGGTGTCGGACTGCACGAGACGCACCCGCGACGGGGTGGTGCCGAGGTGGGTGGCCGCGATCTGCACGTGTGCGGTCGACGTCCCCTCACCGAATTCGACGGTGCCGACGGCGAGTTCGTACACGCCGTCGTCGCCGAGCGTCGCCCACGCCTCGGAGATATGTTCGGTCGGGGGCGCCGTCTCGTGCAGCGAGCTCGCGGTGCCCTCGCCGACGAGCCAGTCGTCGCCCAGCACCTGCCCGTTCGCGGTCCGCCTCAGTGCGGCGTCGACGAGGTCGATGCACTGCCCGAGCCCGTCCTCCGCGAACACGACGTCGTCGGGACCGTCGTCGATCGCGACGAGTGAGTCACCGGGGCGGACGATGTTGCGGCGCCGCAACTCGAGCGGGTCGATGTCGAGCGCGACTGCCAGCTCGTGCATGGCGGACTCCACCGCGAAGGCGGGCTGGGTCATGCCGTACCCGCGCAGCGCTCCGCTGGGCACGCTGTTCGTGTAGACGGAATACCCATCGAACTTCTTGTTGAGACACCGGTACGCCGAGATGGCGGCACCGGCGGCGAACAACGTCTCGCCGCCGTGGTTGCCGTACGCGCCCGTGTTCGACACGTTGCGCACCCGGAACGCCGTGAGTGTGCCGTCGGCCCGGGCGCCGAGCGTGATCGTCAGCTTCATCGGGTGCCGCGGCGACGCCGTCGTGAACTCTTCCTCCCGAGTGAACTCGAAGCAGACGGGCCTGCCCGTGTCGAGGGTGGCGAGCGCGACCAGATCCTCCGAGATCACCTCCTGTTTGCCGCCGAAACCACCCCCGACGCGCATACAGAACACGCGCAACTGGTCGGGGCGCAGGTCGAACAGGTGAGCCAGCTTGACCTTCGCGATCGACGGCGACTGCGAACTCGTGCGCACGTGCAGGCGGCCGTCCTCCATCCAGGCGATCGACCCGTGCGTCTCGAGATGAGCGTGCTGCACGCGCGGGGTGAAGTAGGTGCCCTCGTGGATCACGTCGGCCTCGGCGAACCCCGCCTCGATGTCACCCACCTCCCCGTGGAGCTCGAGCAGGATGTTGTGCACGGGATCCCGCACGAACGGGTCGTCCGAACCGTGCAACTGCGGTGCACCGTCGGCCATCGCCTCCTCCGGGTCGAACACCGCGGGCAGCACGTCGTATTCGACCACCACCCTGCGACACCCCTCCTCCGCGGCGCCGACCGTGTCGGCCAGCACCGCGACCACCCGCTGACCGGCGAAGCGGACCGTGTCGTCGAGGATGTACGTGTCGTCGGGGTCGACGAGATGATCGGTGTGGATGGCGGTCGTGAACCGCTTCCGGGGCACGTCCTCCCACGTGTACACGCGGTGCACGCCGGGGACGGCGAGCGCCGCCGTCGTGTCGATCGACACGATGCGGGCGTGCGCATGCGGAGAATGCAGCACCTCGAGGTGCAGCATGCCCTCGATCTCGGTGTCCATGGTGAACTCGGCGCGGCCGGTCACCACATCGGTGGCCGCGGGTGCCCCGACGCTGGTGCCGACCGCGCGCCCCGGCTCGGCGACCTCCACCGCGGCGACACCGTTCACGGCATCTTCGATGGCCCGATAGCCGGTGCAGCGGCAGAGATTGCCCTTCAGCGCGCGTGGCAGGTCTTCCTTCTGGGCGTCGGTGAACGTCGCCGACGTCATGATCATGCCCGCGGTGCAAAATCCGCACTGGAACCCGGGGGCGTCACGGAACTGCCGCTGCAGCGGATGCAGGTCGTCCGGCGAACCGAGGCCCTCGATGGTGGTCACCTCCCGCCCCTCCGCGCGGAACGCGGGCGTGATGCAACTGTGCACGGGATCGCCGTCGAGCCACACCGTGCAGGCTCCGCAATCGCCTGCGTCGCAACCCTTCTTGACGCCGTGATGACCGAGCGACCGCACGAACGTGCGCAGACACTGCCCGGGATTCGGTTCCTCGTCGAACGCCCTGCCGTTCACGGTGTACGTCATTGCCGGTCTCCTGCGGTGAACTCGGTCCGGATCTCCTCGGCGAAGTGCTTCGTCAGGTGGCGACGGTGGTCGGGGGTGCCGTTGGGATCGTCGAACCACACGTCGTCGGGTATCGCGTCGATGCTCTGCTGGAGCGAGCCGGCGTCGGGTACGGCGTCGAAGGCCAGCCGGATCGGACGGGTGGTGCCCGCCGTGATCGTGAGCAGCAGGTCGTCGCCGCCGGGCGCCTGGGTGCCGATCATGAACACCGTCGAACGGCCGAGGCGCGTGAGGGTGAAGCGCCGATGCGTGTGACGCTTGCGGAGGGCACCGATCGGGATGTCGATGCGGCGCAGGATCTCACCCGGTGTGAGCACGTTCTCGCGGTTGCCCGTGACGAAGTCGGCGGCGTCGACGGTGCGCTCGGACCCGTCGGCGGCCCACAGTGTGTACGTCGCCTCGAGCGCGACCGCCATCGTGATCATCGGGCCCGCGGGAAGCGACATGCAGATGTTGCCGCCCACCGTCGCCGAATTCCAGACCTTGAACGACGCCAGGAAGGCCTCGCAACTCGTTCCGAACAGCGAGGCGGCTCTCCAGTCGTCCGGCGGCGCAAGCGCATACAGCTCACGGATCGTGCACGTCGCGCCGATCTCGAGGCCCGCGTCGCTCGGCAGCAGGGTCTCCCAGCCGAGCGTCGTGAGATCGACGAGACGGCGCAGGTCGGGCTGCGGCTCGGAGAACAGCCACGTTCCCCCGGCCAGCCACGCGTCGCCTTCCCGCCACGCCGCACCCGGGTGGTCGGCTGGACGCCGAACGACATCGGTGATGGTGTTGAGGTCCATATGACTGCTCCACTCGGGAAATGTGTCGTCGTTCTCGTACCCGACCTGCGTCAACCCATCTGACTTTAGACACCGCGACAGCGGTCTCGGTGTTAATTGCCGGGTTCCACCCGGGCGCTGTTTGCGGTGTTCCGGCTGTGTGGGCGGCCGGGTGGGCGACCGTCACCCGCCGTAGCAGACATCTGCCGCCCCGGACCGACCGCTACTCTCAGGGCCATGGCCGCCAAGATTTCCGCCCACGACGTGCTCGAGTTGGTACTGGACGCAGGCAGCTTCGTCTCCTGGGACACCACACCCGTCGATGCGCGGCCGAACGAGAAGTACCGCGCCGACCTGCAGAAGGCCGCCGAGAAGTCGGGTGTCGACGAATCGGTGATCACCGGCGTCGGCACCGTTCGCGGGCGCCCGGTCGCGGTGATCGCGTGCGAGTTCGCGTTCCTGGCCGGTTCGATCGGCGTAGCCGCCGCCGAGCGGATCGTCTCCGCCATCGAACGCGCCACCCGTGAGGGTCTCCCCCTGCTCGCCTCGCCCACATCGGGCGGCACGCGCATGCAGGAGGGCACCGTCGCCTTCGTGCAGATGGTGAAGATCGCGGCGGCCGTCGCCACTCACAAGGCCGCCCATCTCCCCTACCTGGTGTACCTGCGGAACCCGACCACCGGCGGCGTGTTCGCGTCCTGGGGTTCCCTCGGGCACATCACGGTGGCCGAACCCGGTGCACTCGTGGGGTTCCTCGGACCCCGCGTCTACGAGGCCCTTTACGGCGAGAAGTTCCCCGAGGGCGTGCAGACGTCCGAGAACCTGTACCGCAACGGCGTCATCGACGGCGTCGTCCCCGCCACGCGCCTGCGCCGGCTCGTCCACCGGGCGTTGCGGGTGCTGATCGATCCGCCGACGTCGACCGCCACCGTCACCGAACCGGCGCCGGACGTCGACATTCCCGACGTGCCCGCGTGGCAGTCGGTGATGCTGTCGCGGCGCGCCGACCGGCCCGGCATCCGACACCTGCTACGGCACGCGGCCACCGAGCAGGTGCCCCTCAGCGGCACCGGTCAGGGCGAAACCGAGGGGACGGTGCTGCTGTCGCTGGCTCGTTTCCGGGGCGCACCGTGCGTGTTGCTGGGCCAGGACCGCGCCGGGCAGTCCGCCCTGAACACGATGGGGCCCGCCGCCCTCCGCGAGGCCCGCCGCGGCATGCGGTTGGCCGAGGAGCTGCAGATCCCCCTGGTCCTGGTGATCGACACCCTCGGTGCAGCGCTGTCTCAGGAAGCGGAGGAACGCGGCCTGGCCCCTGAGATCGCCCGCTGCATCTCCGACCTCGTGACGTTGAAGACGCCGACCGTGTCCGTCCTGCTCGGTCAGGGCACGGGCGGCGGGGCGCTCGCCTTCCTCCCTGCCGACCGGGTGCTCGCCGCGCAGAACGGGTGGCTGGCCCCGCTTCCTCCCGAAGGCGCCAGCGCGATCGTCCACCGCGATACCTCGCACGCCCCCGAGATGGCGGCCGCGCAGGGCATCCGTTCGCTCGACCTGCTGCGCGACGGCGTCATCGACGCCATCATCCCCGAGCATCCGGACGCCGCCGACGAGGCCGTCGATTTCTCCAAGCGGGTCGGCGAGGCCATCTCCCGGGAACTCCGTGCCCTGACCGGGGTTCCCGAGAGCGAACGCTTCGCGGCCCGGCTCGCCCGCTACCGGAACCTCGGCCTGGACTAAGACAGTTTGATCGTCGGGTTGTACATGTCCATCCACAGCGCGAGGTCGAGCGTGCGCTCGAGTCCGCGACGCGACACCTGATTGATCTGCGGGGTGTCGACGGAGACCGCCCGGGACAGCCAGTCCGCACTGACCAGGCCGAACACCGGGTTCGAGGGATCGCTGAGCAGGTCCTTGCCGTGCTGCTGCAACGCCACCGCATACTTCGGGTCCTGGGTGGACGGGTACGGCGACTTCACCCGGTCGATCACCGACTGCGGCAGCACATCCCTGGTCGCCGCCCGCAGCAACGATTTCTCCTTGCCGTCGAACGTCTTCAGCGACCACGGCGTGTTGTAGACATACTCGACCAGCCGGTGATCGCAGAACGGCACCCGGACCTCGAGTCCGACGGCCATGCTCGCGCGGTCCTTGCGGTCGAGCAGGACGCGGACGAATCGCGTCAGATGGAGGTGACAGATCTTGCGCATGCGCCATTCGAAGTCGGATTCGCCGTCCAGCCGGTCGATCCCGGACACGGCTGCGTCGTACGAGTCCTGCACGTAGTCGTCCATGTTCAGCCCCGCCGTGACCTCCGGGGTGAAGATGTTGCTCTCGTCGCCGAAGTGCTCGGCGAACTGCACTAGCCACGGGAAGGTGTTCGCTTGCTGCGCCTTCGGGTCGAAGAACTGCTTGTATCCGCCGAACACCTCGTCGGCCGACTCACCCGACAGCGCCACCGTGGAGTGCTGACGGATCGCCTTGAACAGCAGATACAGCGACGCGTCCATGTCGCCGAGGCCCATGGGGATGTCGCGTGCCCGGATGACCTTCGCGCGCACGGCGGGGTCCGCGAGTGCGTCGGAGTCGAGGACGATGTCCTGGTGCGCGGTCCGGGACCGCCGGGCCACGTCGTGCACGTACGGAGTGTCCGGGGTGCCCCGCAGTTCGTCGGCGACGAAATGTTCGGTCTGACCGACGAAGTCGACGGCGAACGTGCGGACCGTCTCACCGACCTCGGCGAGCTGCTCGGCGGCGATGCCGGTCATCGCGGACGAGTCGAGACCACCGGACAGCAGGGTGCAGCGCGGCACGTCGGCGACCAGTTGCCTGCGCACGATGTCGTCGAGGAGTTCACGGACGTGCGCGACGGAGGTGTCCCGGTCGTCGGTGTGCGGACGGGTCTGCAGGGTCCAGTACCTGTGCGCCCGCAGTCCGGTGCGCGAGACGGTGACCACCGTGCCCGGTTCCACCTCACGCATGCCGTCCCACACGGCGTGTCCCGGTGTCTTCACGAACGCGAACAGTTCCCGGATCCCGTCCATCGTGACGGTCGACTCGGCGATCGGATTGGCAAGGATCGCTTTGGGTTCCGAACCGAACAGGACACCGTCTCGGGTCTCGTAGTAGTAGAACGGCTTGATGCCCATCCGGTCGCGGATCATCAGGAGGGTGTCGGTCCGCGAATCCCAGATGGCGAAGGCATACATGCCGTTGAGCCGCTCCGCGACGGCCTCTCCCCACTCCAGGTATCCGTGGAGCACCACCTCGGTGTCGGAGTCGGTGGCGAATCGGTGACCGCGCCCGTACAGCTCCTCGCGCAGTTCACCGAAGTTGTACACCTCACCGGAGTAGACCATCGCAACGGTCCCGCCGGGGGTGTCCACGCTCATCGGCTGATGCCCACCCGGCAGATCGATGATCGCGAGCCTTCGATGCCCGAGCGCGGCGTGTTCGACGACCCAGGTGCCGCGATCGTCCGGCCCCCGGCAGTTCATCGTCTCGGCCATGACATCCACGGTGGACTGTTCGACGCGTAGATCGCGTTCGAACGAGATCCATCCGGCGATTCCGCACATGTGTTCCTCCGGCTGTCGCTGGCGCCTTCCTTCAGCGCGTGGTCAGTTGCGAGGTGGCGAACCGAGTCGGAACCGTAGCAATCACATTGACAGTTCTTTACTCTTGCTAACCACCTACATTCCACGGTAACCCTTTTCGGCGCGCAGGCGGTGGGCCCGGAGCACCGCCGGTCAGAACGGCGCGGGTTCGTCGGTCGCGTAGGCCTCGGATGCACGTGCACCGGGCGACCGGTGCCGCACCGCATCCAGGTGTGCCTGCCGTCGGCGGCGCTCCGCCCGAATCCGGGCAGCGGTGTTCTGCGCACGGGTGCGGCGGCGGGCCGCGGTCTTGGCATGGCCACTCGCGGCCGCGGCCGGGTCACTTCCGGCACCCAGGAGCCCCGACGGCCGCGGTCGGTATCGGTGACCGGTGGGCGCGACCAACCCGATTCCACCGCCAGCGGTCACCCTCCAGTGACCGGAATGTTTGAGCCGGTGGTGATTTCGACAGTAAGCAGTCATGTTCCCGGCCACTGTCGGACCTCCGGCCGCGGGATCGGAATGGTCGAACGGCCGATGATGATCGAGGTCCGTGTTCCAGGCCGCTACATCGCAGTGCAACCATTCGCACCCGCCGGCCACCACCCGCATCCAGGTGTCGAGCACGGTGCCGGGACGGTACGTGGTCGGGACGACAGAGCTCGGTGCCCGCACCGGTTCGACTTCCGCGACGGCCGCGATCTCGCGTGCGTGCGCCGCGTCGACGATTCCGTAGCCGTCGAGGTAGGCCGGTTCGTCGTCGCCCGCAAGTGTGGAGTCGAGCATGATCAGGTGCACGAGGGGCTTGCGCGCGGTCGTCGCGATGCGGGAGTCCTGGCCGCAATCGACCCGCCCGCATTCACAGTGCACGAACCCGACCCCGTCGATGAGCGCGGACAATCCGTCGGCCCGCCTCTGTTCGTACGTTCGAAGGTCGTTCGGGCACACAGTGTTTGCCAGTTCACGCAATCTCGCGTCGAATGCGCGACCCTGCGCCGCAGGGATGGATCCGAGGATTCGGCACATGCCGTCCTCGGCCGCGCTGACTCGGACGAACCGGTCTGCCTGCGCCTTCTCCCGCTTGGCCCGCACCCCTGCCGGGTCGAGCCTTGCGATGATGCGGTTGGCGGCATTCGTCAGCCTGCGGCCGGTCAACCCGGTTCCACCGGAGCGCGGTGGGACCAGAACCTGTTCGAGGAGTTGATGTTCGACCTCGCCGATCTGGTCATCGCTGACGTTTGCCGTCGCGTCCTCGATCAGGCGCACCCGGTACATGTCGAGATCACCGCGTGCCATGGCCTCGCGTGTGGCGTGCAACCGGGTGCGTAGCGACATACCCAGACCGATCAGCCGACCCGCCGCCGCACGGCCCATGGTGAGCGCGGCACCGATCTCGGCCTCGACGACTTCGTGCGCGGTCGACGTCCACGCCCCGTCGGACTCGACCTCGGCAGTGCGGCGCACGAAAAGCTCGGCGATGACCGCCAGCTTCCGTTCGGCCACCACCGATTCACTGCGATGCAGGTCGGTCATCAACTCGACCAGACCCACATCGGATTCCCCGTCGACGAGACAGCAGACTGTCTCGCGAACCCCCCGATCGAATACCCCCGTATCGAACATGTGTTCTACCCTAGCGAAATCCCTTGCGCTCCACAAGACCCCGAAGAATAGCCCAACGCCTAGCCACTCCCCGCCACGATGACAGGCACGGTGGCGGCGACGATGATTGCGGCGTTGACGGCCTCGACCGACTTGCGCACGGCAGTGCCTGCCCAGTCCCCTTCGGCGATCTCCTTCGCCCGTTTCTTCACGGCGCGACGATCGGCGTCCGGGAACAGCTTCGGGGCCGCGTCGACGGCGGACAGCAGCGAGACGAGCGCGGCGGTGCGTGGAGTGGGGGCGACCCCGTCGAGGAGTGCGGCGCTCAGTTCGGACCGCAGCGCGCGTTCGTGGCTGCCGTCGACCTCCGGCCACCGCGTGGTGGGGAAGATGCCCAGCACCTTGCCCTTCTCCTCGCGGACCCCTCCCGCGTCGACGATGCGCTTCACGAGTTCGTCGCGCAGGTTCTTGGCGAGCTTCTCGATGGCTGCTTCCGGTTTCATCGGCTTGGACGTACCGATGAGGTCGACGGCCCGCGCGAGCAGCGGATCCTGCGGCCACGCTCCGTCCCGGACGACGAGACGCCCCTTCTTCACGTCCTCGCCGGGTTCGGCCGGGGTGACGACGTCGCCCAGAGCCAGTTCCAGAAGAACGGCGCCGGCGAGGACGCGCGGCATCCGGGTCCCGTCGACGACGGGCTTTCCCGACGTGTCGTCGAGCAGCAGCAACAGCAGGTCTTCGGCGAGCAGCGTCATGCTTCCACGATAGGGCCGACGTCGCGACGAAGTCCGGTGTCCGTTCAGCCGCCCCGGGGAATGTTTGCCGGTTACCGTGAAGGGGCAATGTTCTGAGTATTCACCGGACGGTTGTCGGGCACCGCAGAAAAGCACGAGGAGCGGCTATGAGCGCGATCGGACACTGTCGGGCACTCCTGGCGGTTGCCGTCGTTGCGTCGTCGGCCATGTTCGGTCAGGTGGCAGCGGCGTCGGCGGACGAGTGGCGGGCCCTTCCCGCCGACAAGCCGGCGTCGGCAGACGGATCCGTCCTCGACCACATCGAGGAGATCGACGACCGTCAACTGAACATGTACGTCTACTCGGCGGCGATGGAGAAAGTGATTCTCCTCGAGGTGATCCGCCCCGCCGACACGAGCGTGCCCCGGCCGACCCTGTATCTGCTCAACGGCGCCGGCGGCGGCGAGGATTCGGCAACCTGGCAGGCGAGGACCGACGTGGTCGACTTCTTCGCCGACAAGAACGTCAACGTCGTCACTCCCGTCGGCGGGGCGTACAGCTACTACACCGACTGGGAGAAGCCCGATCCCGTCCTCGGCGTGAACAAGTGGACCACCTTCCTCACCGAGGAACTTCCCCCGATCGTCGACGCCACACTCGGAACGAACGGTGAGAATGCCATCGCGGGTCTGTCGATGTCGGGCACATCCGTCCTGAGCCTGGCCGAGGCGGCCCCGTCGCTGTATCGCGCCGTCGGCGCGTTCAGCGGGTGCGCCGAGACGAGCACCAAACCGGGCCGGGACTACGTCACCTTCGTCGTCAGCTTCCGAGGCGGCGACGTCGAGAACATGTGGGGACCGCCCGACGACCCCGCGTGGGTGGCCAACGACCCCGTCGTCAACGCCGAGAAGCTGCGTGGCATCGACCTGTACATCAGCAACGCCACCGGGCTGCCCGGCGTCCACGAGAACCTCAACGGCCCGGACATCAACGGAGATGTGGGCACGCTGGCTAACCAGGTGATCATCGGCGGCATCATCGAGGCCGGAACCAACGAGTGCACCCATCGGCTGGCCGACAGACTGAACGCGCTGGGAATCCCGGCCACGTACGACTTCCGGCCCACCGGCACCCACTCGTGGGGTTACTGGCAGGACGACCTGCACAACTCCTGGCCGATGATCGCCGGTTCCCTCGGCCTCTGACCGCATCATCGCGCGCCGACGTCGCATAGGGTGTTGCGGGTCACACGACGACGAGAGGATGTGCATCGATGAGCTCCCCGGGGACTCCGCCTTCGAGCGACAACCATGGCCAGAACTACGCCGAGGTGTACCGCCGGAGCACCGACAGTCCCGAGGACTTCTGGCTCGCCGCCGCCGAGGCCGTCGAGTGGGTGACGCCGCCGACGCAGGCGCTCGACGACTCCGCCGCCCCGATGTACCGGTGGTTTCCGGACGCGACGCTGAACACCTGCTTCAACGCCCTCGACCGGCACGTGCGGGACGGCAACGGGGACCGGGCGGCGTTGATCTACGACTCGGCGATGGCCCCCGCTGCGTCTCGCACCTACACCTACGCAGAACTTCTCGACGAGGTGTCCCGGTTCGCCGGCGTCCTGAAGGACCAGGGTGTGGTGGCCGGTGACCGGGTGATCGTTTACATGCCGATGATCCCCGAGGCGGCGATCGCGATGCTGGCCTGCGCCCGCATCGGCGCCGTGCACTCGGTGGTGTTCGGTGGTTTCGCTGCGAAGGAACTCGCGACCCGCATCGACGACGCCGGGCCGGTGGTGCTGGTGACGGCGTCGGGCGGCCTCGAGCCGGGGCGCACCGTCGACTACCTGCCGATGGTGGCGAAGGCGCTGGAGTTGTCCGGAACCCCTCCGCACACGGTGATCGTCAAGGACCGGGAGCAGGTCCCCGGTTCGGCCGCCGACTACCGGGGTGACGGGGCTGCGTGGTTCGACTGGGACGCGCTGATGGCGGATGCGGCACCCGTGGAACCGGTTCCGGTGACCGCGACGGACCCGCTGTACATCCTCTACACGTCCGGCACCACCGGGAAGCCGAAGGGCGTGATCCGCGACAACGGCGGGCACGCCGTCGCGCTCACGTGGTCGATGCGCAACATCTACGATATCGGCGCGGGCGACGTGTGGTGGACCGCGTCCGACGTGGGCTGGGTGGTCGGGCACTCGTACATCGTCTACGGGCCGCTGCTGGCCGGTGCCACGTCCGTGCTCTACGAGGGCAAGCCGGTCGGGACCCCGGATGCGGGCGCGTTCTGGCGGGTGATCTCCGATCACGGTGTGTCGGCACTGTTCACCGCCCCGACCGCGATCCGGGCCGTCCGCAAGGCCGATCCCGACGCGAAGGAGATCGAGAAGTACGACATCTCCTCGCTGAAGACGCTGTTCGCGGCGGGCGAGCGCCTCGACCCCGACACGTACGCGTGGGCCACCCGCGTCCTCGGCCGGCCCGTCGTCGACCACTGGTGGCAGACCGAGACCGGCTGGGCGATCTGCTCCAACCTGCGCGGGCTCGAACCGATGCCGCTGAAGGCCGGCTCCCCCACCGTCCCGGTGCCCGGGTACCGGGTCCAGGTGGTCGACGCGGAAGGGAACACGGTTCCCGCCGGGGCCGAGGGCAACATCGTGATCGGACTGCCGCTGCCCCCGGGCACTCTGGCCGGGTTGTGGCGCGACCCGGAGCGGTACGTACGGTCGTATCTCGCCACGTTCGACGGCTACTACCTGACCGGCGACTCCGGTTACATCGACGAGGACGGGTACGTGTTCGTCCTCGGCCGCAGCGACGACGTCATCAACGTTGCCGGACATCGTCTTTCGACGGGCAGCATGGAGGCGGTGGTCGCGGGACACCCCGCGGTCGCCGAGTGCGCGGTGGTCGGGATCCGCGACGAACTCAAGGGCCAGCGGCCCAGCGGTTACGTGGTACTCAAGGCCGGGGTCGAGATCGACCCGGAGACACTCCGCAACGAACTGGTCGCGATGGTGCGCGAGCAGATCGGCGCCGTCGCCACGTTCCGCGACGTGACGGTCGTGCAGGCGCTGCCCAAGACCCGCTCGGGCAAGATCCTGCGCAAGACGATGCGGCAGATCGCCGACCACGAGGAGTACACGGTGCCTTCCACCATCGAGGACGTCGCCGTGCTCGACGCGCTGAAGAAGCAGCTGGGCGGCTGACCTCTCAGACCCGGACGGCCGCGTCGAGTGCGTGATCCACCAGTTCCTCGACGCGGTCCGGTTCGAGGGGGTCGAGGTCGAACAGGATGCGGTAGATGATCGGCGCCACGACATGGTCGATCACGTGCTCGACCACGCCCTGCACGGGTTCGCCGCGTCCGAGGATCGTCTCGATCTGGGTGCGGCAGAACGTCGCGCACTTGAACTGATTGGTGCCGTCCTCGGACCTGAGGGTGTCGGCGCTCATCACGACGTCGCGCAGTGCCGCCCGCCCCACCGGCGAGGACATCTCCTCGAGGTAGTCCTGCGCCCAGGCGACGAGGTCGCCTCGCACACTGCCGGTTTCACGTGGGGACGCGTCGGGATGCAGACGTTCGAGCGCGACGTCCGCGAACAATTCGGTGATGTCGCCCCAGCGCCGGTAGATGGTCGACGGGGTGACCCCGGCGTCGGCGGCGATCATCGGGACGGTGATGTCCGCACGGCCGCGCTCGTCGAGAAGTTTGCGCGTGGACGCGTGCACCGCCTGCTGGATGCGGGCGCTGCGACCACCGGGGCGCGGACCTGGAGCCGGACTCATGCCCCCATGCTAACGCAAAGACGTTGCATTAAGAATGGTGGCGGCGTAGCGTCCACTAACGCAAACCTTTTGCATTAATGTTTCCGGGAGTACGCCATGACGACGCTTGCCGCGCCCGAAGCACCACCGACGTCTCGACCCGCACTGCGCCGAGGAGCCGCCTTCACGCTCGTCGCGGTCGTGATCGCCACCCTGCTCGGCGCGTCTGCCGCACCCACCCCGCTGTACGAGGTGTACCAGTCGAACTGGGGTTTCTCGTCGCTGCAGTCGACCCTGGTCTTCGGCATCTACGCCGTGAGTCTGCTGCTGGCGCTGCTCACCGTCGGGTCGCTCTCGGACTACGTCGGCCGTCGGCCCGTGCTGATCACGGCACTCGTGGTCGAAGCCGCCTCGATGATCATGTTCGCGACGGCCGAAGGCATCGGCCTCCTGCTGTTCGCCCGGGTCGTGCAGGGTTTCGCCACCGGCGCCGCGATCAGCGCACTCGGTTCCACACTCCTCGACCTCGAACGCACGCCCGGACGCGGCGCCACCGTCAACAGCATCGCGCCCACCGTCGGCCTCGCACTGGGCGCCATCGGATCGAGCCTGATCAGCGAGCACCTTCCCCGGCCCACCAGCACCGTGTTCCTGGTGTTCTTCGCGCTGTTCCTCCTCGAGATCCTCGGCATCTGGGCCGCACCCGAGACAGCGGTCCGGCAGAGGGGGGCTCTGGCATCGATGCGGCCGACACTCGCAGTCCCGTCCACCGCACTGGGCATGCTCGTCCTCACCGGACCCTGCCTGGTCGCCGTGTGGGCGCTGGGCGGCTTCTACCTGTCACTCGGACCTTCGCTCGCCCGCAACGCGCTCGACGTCCACACGTCGCTGATCGGCGCCGTCATGGTCGCGACGCTCACCGGGACCGGCGCATTCGCGGTGTTCCTGCTGCGTAACGTGGCGGCACGCCGCATCCTGTACGTCGGCGCGTCCGCCCTCGTCGCCGGCGTCGCCGTCACCCTGATCGGCGCCGAAACGTCCTCGGCGCTGTGGATTCTCGCGGGAACGGCGGTGGCGGGCATCGGGTTCGGCGCCGGCTTCCAGGGCACCATCCGCACCGTCATGCCGCTCGCCGAACCGCACGAGCGCGCGGGCCTGCTGTCGAGCATCTACGTGATCGCCTACCTCGCCAACAGCGTTCCGGCACTGATCGCCGGATATCTCGTCGGAAAGGTCGGACTCGTCGACACCACCCGCATCTACGGCGGACTCGTCATCGTCCTCGCCGCGGCAGCGTTCCTCGGGCTCCTCATGCGCAAAGCGCCTGTGAGTACTTGTTAACCGCCCGCGGTTAACAAGTACTCACGGGGCCTTGATCTCGCCGTAGCGGGCGAGGGCCTCCTGCCGTTCATGGGCGTGGTCGACGATCGGCGGCGGATAATCCTCGGGGCGAACGTCTTTCAGAGCGTGAACGGCCTTGCCGGGGATGCCACGCAGTTCGGGCACCCACCGCCGCACGTACTCGCCGTCGGGGTCGAACTTCTCCCCCTGCGTCGTCGGGTTGAACACCCGGAAGTACGGCGACGCGTCCGTCCCCGATCCCGCGGTCCACTGCCAGCCGTGCTGATTGTTCGCCAGATCCCCGTCGACGAGCTGGTTCATGAAGTAGCGGGCACCCCGCCACCACGGCAGGTGCAGATCCTTGACGAAGAACGACGCGACGATCATCCGCACCCGATTGTGCATCCAGGCTTCGGCCTTCAGCTGACGCATCCCGGCGTCGACGATCGGGAACCCTGTGCGGCCCTCGCACCACGCCGTGTACGCCTCCTCGGCGTCGGGACCGCTGTCGTAGCGGATGTGGTCGAAGCGGCGATCGTAGTTTCCGCGGGCGCTGTCGGGACGCTGGAAGAGGATGTCGGCGTAGAAGTCCCGCCACGCGAGCTGCCGCCGGTACTGCTCGGCGCTCTTGCTACGGCGGCGCGCGAGATCGCGGAGCATCGTCCGCGGATGAATGTTGCCGTACTTCAGGTACACCGACATCCGACTGGTCGCGTCGAGACCGGGACGATCCCGCGCATCCTCGTAACCGGCGAGGTCGTCCTCGCAGAACTCCGCCCACCGCTGCAGCGCCGCCGCCTCACCCGCGGCGCACCCGTCGGATTCCGGTTCGGGGATCGTCACCCGCCGCGCCTTCACGTCGTCCGGGTCGACCCACTCCACCGTCGCAGGCCCAGTGTCGATCGGCGCGCGCCACCCGTGTTCGAGCCACTGCCGGAAGTACGGGGTGAACACCCGGTACGGCTCCCCGTCCGTCTTCGCCACCCGGCCGGGCGCCACCGCGTACGGCGAACCGGTGGCCACCAGATCGACATGCTCGGCGACGGCGGCATCGCGCTCGCGACCGTAGGGCCCGTAGTCCGCGCTCACGTGCACTTGTTCAGCGGATACCTTCTTCGCGACCCTCGGAACCACGTCGACGGGATCGCCCTTCACCACCAGCAACCGGCCGTCGAGTTGGTCGTCCAGTGCGGCGAGACTGCGGAACAGGAAGTCCCGGCGAGCACCGCCCGATGTTTTCAGCAGCCGGTCGTCGAGGACGAACAGCCCGAGCCCCCGCGCCCCCGACTCGGCCACCGTGTGGAGCGTCGGCAGATCACCGAGCCGGAGGTCGCGCCGGAACCAGACGAGTGCGGTGTCCATACCTGCCACGGTAACGAAACGCGGGCCGATCAGTTCATGGAGCGAGCCGAGGACAGCACCGACAGGTACGGCGCGTCGATGTCGTAGTGCTCGAACGCCGACAGCGCCGCGCGGGCGAACGCCCGCTGCACCGCCCACTGCCTACCCGGCTTGGTCCGCGCGGTGATCCGCAGAGTGACCGATTCCGCGGTCACCGAGTTGACGCCCAGCAGTTCCGGGGGTTCGAGTACGTCGGCCGCGATCGCGTCACCCTTCGCCGCCTCGGTGACGGCCTCCAGCGCCACCTCGCACGCCCGCTGCACGTTGGCGGCGTGCGCGATCGGCAGATCGACCACCGCGACCGCGTAACCCTGGCTCATGTTGCCGACGCGGACGATCTCACCGTTGCGGCAGTACCAGAGGGTGCCGTTGACGTCGCGGATCGTGGTGACCCGCAGACCCACCGTCTCGACCGTTCCCACGGCCTCGCCGAGGTCCACGACGTCCCCGACCCCGTACTGGTCCTCGAGCAGCATGAAGATGCCCGACAGGAAGTCCCGGACGAGGTTCTGCGCACCGAAACCGAGTGCGACACCGATCACACCGGCCGACGCGATGAACGGGGCCACGTTGACGCCGAGGACGGCGAGGACCTGGAGCACCACCCAGATGAGCACCACGATCGACACGGTCGATTTGAGGACGGACCCGATCGTCCGGGCGCGTTGCGCGCGGCGCTCGTTGACCATTGCCTCCTTGACGCCGCGCGGGGCGCGTTCCCGCAGGGGTCGGAGCATGGCCGGTTTGTCGGAAGGCTCCCGGGGCCGCGTCATCCGGTCGATCATCCGGTGCAACGCGAAACGCAGCACGAGCGCCAGGACGACGTAGGTCGCGATCTCGGCCGGGCGGTGAATCAGCCAGTCACGGTTGGTTTCGGTCAGTTCGAATGCCTGCAGCGAAGAAAACATCTCCAACGAGTGTACGGACGAGACACGCTCTCACAACTGCCATCCGCACGCTCAGTGGTCGCGCTCACGGCACAATGCAGGAGTGACCGTCACCGACTCAGCCAGTGTCCTCGTGGTCGACGACGACGAGGACGTGCGGACGTCCCTCGAACGCGGCCTGCGGCTGTCCGGATTCACCGTCCTCACGGCCGTCGACGGCGCCGACGCGCTCCGGGTGGTCAGCGAACGACGTCCGGACGCGATGGTGCTCGACATGAACATGCCGGTCATCGACGGCACCGGCGTGGTGACCGCCCTGCGCGCGATGAACAACGACATCCCGATCTGCGTGCTCAGCGCCCGCGACACCGTCGACGACCGCATCTCCGGCCTCGAGTCGGGCGCCGACGACTACCTGGTCAAGCCGTTCGTCCTCGCCGAACTGATCGCTCGGATCCGGGCGATGCTGCGGCGGCACGGAACGACGGCCGCCGCGCCGGCCGACTCGCCCGCGACCCCACCGATCCGCGTCGGTGCGCTGGAGATCCGGACGTCCGCACGCAGGGTCTTCATGGCGGGCGAGGAGGTCACGCTGACCAAACGGGAATTCGAACTCCTCGAGGTTCTCGCCCGCAACGTCGGCATCGTCCTGAGCCGTGAGCGACTCCTCGAACTGGTGTGGGGGTACGACTTCGTCGCCGACACCAACGTGGTGGACGTGTTCGTCGGCTACCTGCGTCGCAAGTTCGAAGTCGGTGGTCAACCGCGCATCCTGCACACGGTCCGCGGAGTCGGGTTCGTGCTCCGGGAACCGTCGTGAAACGGTCGTTCTCCCTCCGGACCCGCGTGGCCGCCGCGACCGCACTGGGGGCGACGATCATCGTCGTGGCCCTCGGCATCCTGGTGTCGCTGGCGATCAATCGGAACAACCTGTCGCAACTCGACCGGCGGCTGGAGACGGCGTCGGACGTCCTGGTTCCCAACGCGGCCACCGCGGGACTGTTCCTCGGGGCACTGGGCGACAAGGGTGCGTTCGCCATCACCATCCGTTCGGCCGACGGCGACACCGTGCTCGTCAGCACCCCCACCCAGCTGCCCGAACTCGACCCGGGCCAGCAGACCGTCGAGGTCGGTGACACGAAGTACCGGGCGTACACCGCGACCGTTCCGCTCCTCGGCACCCGGATCTCCCTGGCCGTGCCGTACGCCGAAGCCCAGGACGTGACGTCGGAGCAGCAACGACAGGTGGCCCTCGTCGGAGTGCTCGCCATCGCCGCGGCCAGCGGTCTCGGCTGGTTGTTCGGCGGTCGGGCCGTGCGACCGCTGGTCGACTTGACCGGCCGCATCGTGCGCCGCGAACCGAAGCTGACACCCACGACCTCCGGTGTCCGGGAGGCGGACGAACTGGCCTCCGCCGCGGAATCGATGCTGCGCGACGTCGCGGAGGCGCAGGACGCGACCACCGCCGCGCTCGCCACCGCACGCGACTTCGCGGCCGTCTCGGCACACGAACTCCGGACCCCGCTCACCGCGATGCGCACCGACCTCGAGGTCCTCACCACTCTCGACCTGACGCCGGAACAGCAGCACGAGATCCTCCGCGACCTCGCCCGCTCACAAGACCGGGTGGAATCGACGCTGTCCGATCTCGAACGCCTCGCCCGCGGCGAACTGTCCACCGACAAGGACTTCGTGGACTGCGACCTCGTCGACATCAGCGACCTCGCCGCCGAGGAGGCGATGCGTCACAATCCGGGACTGCAGGTGACCGTCGACGCGACCCCGGTGACGGTTCGGGGCATGCCCGGTGGGCTGCGGCTCACCCTGGACAACGCCATCAAGAACGCGGTCCGGCACGGCGGCGCCACCGCGGTGACGATCACGCTGAGAGCGGCCGACGGCATCACCACCGTCATCGTCGACGACAACGGGTCGGGGGTGCCCGAGGCCGAACGGGCCGTAGTGTTCGAACGGTTCCACCGCGGTTCCAACGCAACGAAGAGCGGGTCGGGCCTCGGCCTCGCGCTCGTCGCGCAGCAGGCGGCACTGCACAACGGCAGCGCACGTTTCGAGGTCAGCCCGCTCGGTGGCGCGCGCCTCGTCGTCGAACTCCACACCGACACCACACACCAGCCCCCGAAAGCGGAAGCAGGAAAAGCGGAAAGCCCCGCGTCACCGTGAGGTGATGCGGGGCTTTCGGTGCTGGGGAGACTATTCCTTCACGTCCAGCAGGTCGATCATGAAGACCAGCGTCTTACCGGACAGCTGATGTCCGGCGCCGGCGGGACCGTAGGCCAGCTCCGGCGGGATCGTGAGCTGACGACGTCCGCCCACCTTCATGCCGGGGATGCCGTCCTGCCAGCCCTTGATGAGGCCGCGCAGCGGGAACTGGATGGACTCGCCGCGGCTCCAGGAAGAGTCGAACTCCTCGCCGGACTCGAACTCGACGCCGACGTAGTGCACCTCGACGGTGCCCCCGGGTACGGCCTCGGCGCCCTCTCCGACCACCACGTCCTTGATGACCAGGTCGGTCGGGGCAGGTCCGTCTTGGAACTCGATCTCGGGCTTGGTCATATGTCCTCCTCGGTGAGGCCTCTATGGTTCGGCACAGGAATTCGCGATCAGCGACCTGTGACGTCCTTGTAGTCACGCTCGGTGTAACCGGTGTAGATCTGGCGCGGACGGCCGATCTTCGTAGCGGGATCTTCGTGCATCTCGCGCCAGTGTGCAATCCACCCGGGCAAGCGGCCCATGGCGAACAGAACGGTGAACATGCGCGTGGGGAAACCCATCGCGCGGTAGATCAGACCCGTGTAGAAGTCGACGTTCGGGTACAGCTTGCGCTCGACGAAGTAGTCGTCGGTGAGCGCCGCCTCTTCGAGCGCCATCGCGATGTCGAGCAGCTCGTCGTCGCCGCCGAGCTTCTCGAGGATGGTGTGTGCCGTCTGCTTGACGATCGCCGCGCGCGGGTCGTAGTTGCGGTAGACGCGGTGCCCGAAGCCCATGAGCTTCACACCGTCTTCCTTGTTCTTGACCTTGCGGACGAAGTCGTCCGCGTTGCTGCCGCTGGCCTTGATCTCGTCGAGCATCTCCAGCACGGCCTGGTTGGCGCCGCCGTGCAGCGGGCCCCAGAGTGCGTTGATGCCACCGGAGATCGAGGTGAACAGGTTGGCGTCGGACGAGCCGACCAGCCGCACCGTCGACGTCGAGCAGTTCTGCTCGTGGTCGGCGTGCAGGATCAGCAGCATGTCGAGAGCCTTGGCGATCTCGGGATCGATCTCGTAGGGCTCCGCGGGGAAGCCGAACGTCATCCGGAGGAAGTTCTCGACCAGGTTCAGGGAGTTGTCCGGGTACAGGAACGGCTGCCCGACGGACTTCTTGTACGCGTAGGCCGCGATGGTCGGCAGCTTCGCGAGAAGTCGGATGGTCGACAGCTCGACCTGTTCCGGGTCGGCCGGGTCCAGGGAGTCCTGGTAGTACGCGGACAGCGCGTTGACGGCGCTGGACAGGACCGGCATCGGGTGTGCGTTCCGCGGGAATCCGTCGAAGAACCTCTTGAGGTCCTCGTGCAGCAGTGTGTGGCGCCGGATCCGGTCGGTGAACGACTCGAGCTGCGCCGTGGTGGGCAGCTCACCGTAGATCAGCAGATAGCTGACCTCGATGAAGGTCGACTTCCCGGCCAGCTGTTCGATCGGGTACCCGCGGTAGCGGAGAATCCCGTGCTCACCGTCGATGTAGGTGATCGCGGAGCTGGTGGAGGCGGTATTGACGAAACCCGGGTCCAGGGTGGTGTACCCGGTGCTGGCGAGCAGCTTGCCCAGTTCGATACCGTCATTGCCCTCGGTTGCCCTGGCAATGGACATCGTGTGCTCACCACCAGGGTAGGTAAGCGTGGGCTTTGTGTCATTGTCAGGCACGAAGCATCCCTCTCAAGCTCAAACCAATGAGTAACAACTTCATTCAGGTAGAAACTAGTCCCACTCTGGCCTGCGTGCCGAAGGCGGGTCCGCTCAGAGCCCGCGATCCGGGTCCGCCGCGGGATGCGCGGCGACCACCGGGAAGGGTCGCCGAACGGGATCGGCGAGTGTCCGATTTGCCCGCACGGCACGGGAGTGGAATCGGTGAGGGCCAGTTGCCCGAGACTGGACTGGCCGCGTTACCTGCACAGATACCGAAGACTGCGGAGAACGCACACCGCGATGCGCGACGCGGTGAGGGAAGAACAGAGGGTGACACAAAGCGCCGCAGCCGCGACAGAAGAACCCCCGCCCGACGTATCGGCCGGACCGCGACCGGTGTTACACCGTCTCACCAAGTGGGCACTCGATGCTCGAAAGTTGAACCGCTACGCCACCGCGGACATGCCCCACACACCCGTCCACTGCTGCCCCGGAGCGAGCACCAACTGATCGATCCCGGAGTTGAACGCGTCCGGCGGGCACGTCATCGGTTCGAGCGCCAGCGCCCGCCCGCGGCCCGGGTACGACTTCCCGGCGTCCGGATCCGCGACGAACGCCTGCAGCCAGCCGAACTCACGAGCCGCCCACAGGATCGTTCCGGTGCCGTCCGGCGCCCGCAATTCGTGCCGCGACCTGCCGTCCGCGTCGACGTCCAGTGCACTGAACGGGGTGTCGAGCGCAACGCCCGCCAACGTGCGCGGGCTGGTGAAGTCGTATTCGGTGCCTGCCACGGGCTGCGAACCCCCACTCGGCAGCATGCGCTCGTCGAGAGGCAGCCGGGTGCCGGCGGACAGTCGCAGCGTGCACTCGTCGAGCGGGAAGTCGCCGGCGCGGACGTAGGAGTGGAAGCCCATCCCGAACGGTGCCGGGATGGCTCCCGTGTTGGTGGCGGTGTGCGTCACGGTCAGGCCGTCGTCGCCCACGACGTAGGCAACGGTGAGCCGCAGCGGGTACGGCCACCCCTTGTGCAGGCCGACGTCGATCGACAACTCGATGCGGTCGTCGGCGTGATTCACGACACGCCAGTCCCGGCGTCGGACGAATCCGTGACTGGCATTGCCGAATGTCGGTTCCGTGATCTCGAGCTGATGGTCGATGCCGTCGAAGACGAACTGGCCGTCGCGGATCCGGTTGGGCCACGGGGCGAGGATCAACCCCGCCGACAACGGTGGCCGGGTTCCGATGTCCCACGTCTCGGTGAGCGCCATCGGCCCGTCCGGACCGTCCCATTCGAGTAGCCGTAGTCCGGCGCCGGTGGCCGCGATACCGGCCCGGTAGCCGCCTCCCCGGATCTCGAATCCGGCCGTGGCAGGCCTGTCCGTCTTCGAAGACTGCGGTTCACCCATGCACTTCAGTGTGCCCGAGATGGGCACGAGATATGTGATGGCGCACAGGAACCTAGCGGGTGACCTTGTACCGCACCAGTGCCGGGAACGCGAGCGCGGCGATCACCACACCGACGACGACGAGGACGCCGCCGCCCGCGGCCGCCACACTCGTCCCGACCGCCGCCGCGGCCGCGCCGTGCACGACGTCACCGATCCGTGGGCCCCCGGCCACGACGACGATGAAGACGCCCTGGAGTCGTCCGCGCATCTCGTCCGTGGCGACCTGCTGGAGCATGGTGCTGCGGAACGCGGCGGAGACCATGTCGACGGCACCACCGAATGCGAGGAACGCGAGAGCGATCCACAACAGGACCGGACTGTCGCCGGGCGACGCGAGCCCCACCACGACGCCGAAGCCGACCATCGCGAGACCCCACAACACGATGCACACGATCACGGCGAGGCCCTGGCGCCGGACCCTCGGCAGCCAACCGGAGAACACCCCACCGGCCACCGCGCCGAAGGACATCGCCGCGAACAGCAGTCCGAGCGCCACACCGCCCGATGCCGGGTCGCCGAACGTGTCGTGCGCGATCTGCGGGAACAATGCCCGCGGCATGCCGAACACCATGGCGATGATGTCGACGACGAACGACGCGAGCAGGACCTTCTGCGTCGCGAGGTAGGCGAACCCGTCGAACACCTCCCGCAGCCCGGCCCGGCGCGACTCCCCCGTCGGCGGAATGGCAGGCAGCCGGAGCACCGCCCACAGCGTGGCCAGCAGGGCGATCGAATCGACGAGATACAGCGTCGACAGCCCGACCGTCGGAATCATCACGCCGGCGAGCAGCGGTCCGGCGATGGCGCCGAACTGCATGACCGTCATGTTGAGCGAGTTGGCGGCGGCCAGCTGTTCCGCGGGGATGAGCCGCGGGATGATCGCACTGCGGGTGGGCTGGTTGACCGCGAAGAACGCCTGTTGCAACCCCAGCAGTCCGAGCACCAGCCACACGTTGTCCAGGCCCAGCGCCGCCTGCACCCAGAACAGCACGGACGTCACACCGAGTCCGACGGTGGTGATCGTCAGCAGTTTCCGCCGGTCCATGACGTCGGCCAGCGCGCCGCCCCACAACCCGAACACGATCAGCGGTACCAGCGCGAAGACACCGGTCAGACCCACGTACGCCGAGCTGCGGGTGATCTCGTACACCTGCTGCGGCACGGCGACGACACTGAGCTGCCCGCCGATCACCGTCACGATCCCGGCCGCCCACAGGCGGCGGTAGTCCCGGTTCTGCAGCGGCGCCGTGTCGGCGAGCAGCCGCCGCTTCTTCTTCTCGGTGACGGTCTCGGTCATTCTTCCCTTAGCTCGTTTCCCATGCTCACTATTCCCAGGCCGTCACGGCTGCAGTCGCTCCACCGTCCACGAGCCGTCGACCAGCGACGTCCGGATTCGGTTGTGCATCCGGTTGGCGCGGCCCTGCCAGAACTCCACGACCGTGGGGCGGATCAGGATTCCCCCCCAGTCCGGCCGGACCGGGATGTCGACGTCGACGGGGAAACGCTCCGCCGCGTGCAGCAGCGCGGCGTCCAGTTCGGCCCGCGAACCGATCGGCTTCGACTGCTCGGAGGCCCACGCCCCCAGCCGGGATCCGCGGGGCCTGCTGTGCCAGTACTCGTCCGTGACCTCGGCGCTCACGCGCTCGACTGGACCGCGGACGGTGATCTGCCGGGCGACGGGCACCCAGGTGAACGTCACCGACGCGTAGGGCACCGCCTCCAGCTGGCGGCCCTTGTCCGAGTCGTAGTTGGTGAAGAACAGCACACCGTCGGCACTCAATCCCTTGCAGAGGACGGTGCGGGTGCACGGATGTCCGTGCTCGTCGACGGTTCCGAGTGTCATCGCGTTGGGTTCGGGAACCCCGGCCTCCACGGCGTCCTCGAGCCACAGGCGCATCAGGGGAAGCCAGCCGTCGCTCAGCTGGTCGGCGTCCAGATCGGAGTCGACGTACCGTCCGTCAGCGCCCTGGTGTGCGTAACCGACGCGCATGGCCGCGAGGTTCTTGTTCACCGGTTTCGGCTGTTCTGCATCTGGAGACACAGCCGAGAACGCTACTCCCGGGTATGCACTGATCAACTCTCCGGTGACACCGGCTAAAGTTTTGGGGACCGAACCCGTCCCCTCGGATTGCAGCCGCGATCGTGCGATGCCCGGGGAAGGGAAGTCGATTGCGCGGACGAAGGTGCCTGCCCATCCCGCATGCACGCCGAGCGCAATTGTCGAACGCCGAGACAGTGCCGCTCTGACCGGGGGCACTCGAACGAGGAGAGTCCACGAGCTATGTCAGCTAGCGCGGCAATACCGGACGATTTCGTCAGCGGACTGGAAGGCGTGGTCGCGTTCACCAGCGACATCGCCGAACCCGACAAGGACGGCGGCGCCCTGCGCTACCGCGGCGTCGACATCGAAGAACTCGTCTCCAAGCACGTCACGTTCGGCAACGTGTGGGCCCTGCTCGTCGACGGCCGCTTCGGCCCCGGACTACCCCCTGCCGAACCGTTCCCGCTGCCCGTGCACACCGGCGACGTCCGCGTCGACGTCCAGGCCGGCCTCGCCATGCTCGCCCCCATCTGGGGATACCAGCCCCTCCTCGACATCGACGACGACACCGCCCGCGAACAACTCGCCCGCGCCTCCGTCATGGCCCTGTCCTACGTCGCCCAGTCCGCCCGCGGCATCTACCAGCCCGCCGTCCCGCAGAAACGCATCGACGAGGCCAAGACCGTCACCGAACGGTTCATGGTCCGCTGGAAAGGCGACCCCGACCCCGCCCACGTCGCCGCCATCGACGCCTACTGGGTCTCCGCCGCCGAACACGGCATGAACGCCTCCACCTTCACCGCCCGCGTCATCGCCTCCACCGGCGCCGACGTCGCCGCCTCCCTGTCCGGGGCGATCGGCGCGATGTCCGGCCCCCTGCACGGCGGCGCCCCCGCCCGCGTCCTGCCGATGATCGAGGACACCGAAAAGTCCGGCGACGCCCGCGCCCTGGTCAAGGGCATCCTCGACCGCAAGGAAAAGCTGATGGGCTTCGGGCACCGCGTCTACCGCGCCGAAGACCCCCGCGCCCGGGTGCTCCGCGCCACCGCCAAACGCCTGAACGCCCCCCGCTACGAGGCCGCCGCCGCCCTCGAGCAGGCCGCCCTCGCCGAACTGCGTGAACGCCGCCCCGACCGGGCCATCGAAACCAACGTCGAATTCTGGGCCGCGGTCATCCTCGACTTCGCCGAGGTCCCCGCGCACATGATGCCCGCGATGTTCACCTGCGGCCGCACCGCCGGCTGGTGCGCCCACATCCTCGAGCAGAAGCGCCTCGGCAAGCTCGTCCGCCCCGCCGCCATCTACACCGGACCCGCACCCCGCACCCCCGAATCCGTCGAGGGCTGGGACCAGATCGCCCACACCAGCTGACCGTCTCCCCCGCCAGAACCAGTAAGGAACAGAAAGTAGCGATGACCTCCACACCGATCATCCCCGCAGACCTCCTGCCCGCCGACGGACGTTTCGGCTGCGGACCGTCGAAGGTTCGGCCCGAACAGCTGCAGTCGCTGGTCGAGGTGGGCTCCTCGGTGTTCGGCACCAGCCACCGCCAGAAGCCTGTCAAGGACGTCGTCGCCAGCGTGCGGTCCGGCCTCGCCGATCTGTTCTCCCTGCCCGAGGGCTACGAGGTGGTGCTCGGCAACGGCGGCACCACCGCGTTCTGGGATGCGGCCGCGTTCGGCCTGATCCGGGAGAAGTCGCTGCACCTCACGAACGGTGAGTTCAGCTCCAAGTTCGCGTCGGTCGCGAAGAACAACCCGTTCATCGGCGACCCGATCGTCGTCTCCGCCGACCCGGGCAGTGCGCCCGAGCCGGTCTCGGATCCGTCCGTCGACCTCATCGGCTGGGCGCACAACGAAACGTCCACCGGTGTCGCGATCCCCGTCTCGCGTCCCGCGGGCTCGGAGAATGCGCTCATCGCCATCGACGCCACGTCCGGCGCCGGCGGACTGCCGGTGAACGTCGCCGACGCCGACGTGTACTACTTCGCACCGCAGAAGTGCTTCGCCGCCGACGGCGGACTGTGGATCGCGCTGATGAGCCCGAAGGCGCTCGAGCGCGTCGCGGAGATCAAGGATTCGGGTCGCTGGACCCCCGACTTCCTGTCGCTGCCCATCGCCGTGGACAACAGCTCCAAGGACCAGACGTACAACACCCCGGCGGTCGCGACGCTGCTGCTGCTCGCCAACCAGATCGACTGGCTGAACGGAAAGGGTGGCCTCGACTGGGCCACCTCGCGTACCGCCGATTCGTCCTCGCGCCTGTACCAGTGGGCCGAGGCCAGCGACTACGCCACCCCGTTCGTCACCGATCCCGCTCACCGCTCGCAGGTGGTCGGCACCATCGACTTCGACGACAAGATCGACGCGGCTCAGGTGGCGAAGATCCTGCGCGCCAACGGCGTCGTCGACACGGAGCCGTACCGCAAGCTGGGCCGCAACCAGCTGCGTGTCGGAATGTTCCCGGCGATCGATCCCGAGGACGTCTCGCAGCTCACGAAGAGCATCGACTGGGTCGTCTCGCAGCTCGGCTGAGTCCCGGCACCCACGTCCGTCAGCCTCCGGCACCTCGGTGCCGGGGGCTGACGGCGTTCGGGGGTCAGTCCGTGTCGAGGAAACGGTGGAACGGTGCGAGCGCCTCGTCGCCGAGATGCGGTCCGCTGACCTCGATCTCGACGCTCGCGGATTCGAGCACGTCGGAGCAGCCCAGCGTGAACCGGGGACCGTCCGGGAGTATCCGGGAGAAGTCCGCGGACGACGCCGCGTAGACCACCCGCGTGATGCCGGCCCACACCATCGCCGCGCTGCACATCGGGCACGGCTCACCGCTGGCATACATGGTGGCGCCGACGAGGTCGCCGGTGCGTCCCTCACCGCAGGCGGTGGTGATCGCGTCGAGTTCCGCGTGCTCGGTGACGTCGGCGGACGTCGCGACGGAGTTGGCGCCCTCGCTGATCACGTGACCGTCGGCCCCGACCGCCACCGCACCGAACGGTCTGTTGCCCGCGTCGCCCGTCTCGTCGGCGAGTTCGATGGCTCGCCGCAGGTGCGCAAGGTCCGCGTCGTCGACATCGCTCTGGCTCATCGACTCAGATCCACTTCTGTTCCGACGCCCCGTTCCCGGGCTCTGTCGATCAGTATGCGCGCCGCGGCGAGGTCCTGGAGGCCGATCCCGACGGAGTTGTACAGCGTGATGTCCCGATCGGAGGTGCGGGCGACGGTGCGGCCCGCGATCACGTCGCCCAGCTCCACCGCGACGTCGTCCTCGGTGATCGCTCCCTCGGCGAGCGCCAGCAGCGTCTCCCCCGATTTGGTCATGGTGGTGGCCACCGAGTCGACGACCACCCGGGCACGCCGCATGCCCTCGCCGTCGATCTCCCGGTGGTCCGCGCGCGGGGGCGCACCGACGGCGTTGACGTGCAAGCCTTCGCCGAACCAGGCTCCCCGCACGATCGGGTCCCTCGACGGCGTGAGTGTGCAGAGGACGTCGGAAGACCGGGTGACCGCCTCGGGCGAGTCCATCGGCTTGACCGAGATTCCGAGATCCTCTGTTCGGCTGCGGAATTCCTCGACCGTCGCGTCCGAGCGCGACCACACCAGCACCGTCTCGACGTCCGACACCCGGGTGATCGCCTGGGCGTGTTCGACGGCGAGGGTCCCGGCGCCCACCAATCCCAGCACCCGGCTGCCTCGGCGGGCGAGGTGTTTCGTGGCCACGGCGCTGGCGGCGGCGGTGCGCACGGCGGTGATCAGGCGGCCGTCGAGCAGGGCCTCGCACTCGCCGGTGTCCGCGGACGTCACGAGCACGGCCGAGCGTTGGACGGGCAGACCGCGGGCGGCGTTGCCGGGAAGATCGACGAGCATCTTCACCGCGGCCGCGCCGGCCGACTGAGCCGCCGCGACCATCGGGACGAAGGCCGCGGACTGCAGGGTCATGGCGGGTGGGGCGGGTGCGGACGCCGTCCCGGCGGCCAGGTCGGCGTGCGCCCGTTCCACAGCGGCGAACACCTCGGCGCGGTCGATGAGGCCGGCCACGTCGGAATGGGAAAGGATCAGTGTCACAAGGGTTTCCTCGCTGAGATCGATCAGGACGCGCGCGCGAACGCGACGGTCAGGTTTGCGGGTGAGCGGCTGTTGCGGATGAATCCACTGACCGCGACGATCGCGATCACGTAGGGCAGCATGACGAGCAGGGCGAACGGGACGCTGACACCGAGCGCGGGCAACGCGAACTGGAGCGCCTGCGC
The DNA here is from genome assembly GCF_058628105.1 of Rhodococcus sp. G6(2025). Taxonomy (NCBI): domain Bacteria; kingdom Bacillati; phylum Actinomycetota; class Actinomycetes; order Mycobacteriales; family Nocardiaceae; genus Rhodococcus; species Rhodococcus sp. G6(2025). Next base: position 1,423,312 of record NZ_CP179750.1, on the reverse strand, counting down.
GATCCCGAAGAACACGGACGCCCAGATCACGCCGAGCGCGCGCCACCTGCCCGCGATCACGGCCACGACGGCCAGGTACCCGATTCCGGCGGTCATGTTGTCGCTGAACGACCGCACCTCGGAAAGCGCGAGCTGCGCGCCGGCCAATCCCGCCGTCAGTCCCGCGACGAGCACGCACAGGTAGCGGATCTTCCGCACCGGCAGTCCACTCCAGTCGGCCGACTTCGCGTCCTCCCCGACCGCGTCGACGACGAGACCTGCCCGCGTCCGGCGCGACAGCGTGACGACCAACAGCCCGACCACCGCGAAGCAGAAGTAGCCGAGAGCCGTCTGGGAGAAGAGAGCCGGTCCGAGGATCGGGATCCGGTGCAGCAGCGGGATCTCGAGTGCCGCGAAACCTGGGGCATTCTGCCCCTTGCCGTCCGCGAGCAGCAGCCGGGCGCCGTAGGTGGTGGCACCGAGCGCGAGGGCGTTGCTCGCGATGCCCACCACGATCTGGTCGGCCCGCAGCGTGACGCTCAGCAGTGCCTGCAGCAGTCCGAACAGCACCCCGGCCGCCAGTCCGGCCGCGAGACCGCCCACCGCGGATCCGGTGGCGACGGCGCCGAGCACGCTGGCGAACGCCCCGGTCAGCATCATGCCCTCGAGGCTGAGGTTCAGTACGCCTGCCCGCTCGCTCACCAGTTCCCCGCTCGCGGCCACCAGGATCGGGAGTGCGAATCCCACGCCGCTGACGGCGATGTCCGACACCGTGTTCATCATTGCTTCGCTCCAGCCAGGTCGGGGACGTCGTGGGTCTTCGCCGTCGTCGCGGCCGCGGATCTCGATCTCCCGCCGGTCGCGGTCCACAGCACCGCTCCCGCGATCAGGATGATCATGAGCGATTCCACGATCGACACGGTCGAGGCCGGAACACCGGCTGCGAGTTGAAGATTGATTCCACCGGACACGAGGAAGCCGAGCAGTAGCGACACGGCGCCGACGGCGAGCATGGAACCGCGCGCCAGGAGTCCGACGACCAGACCGGAGAACCCGTAGCCGGAGGAGAATCCTTCGACGAGCACGAACGGCGCCGTCGCGACGAGGATCCCGCCCGCGAGCCCGGAGAACGCGCCTGCCGAGGACAGGCTGAGAAATCGCAGCCCTCCGACCGGCAGTCCCAGCCGCGCCGACGCGTCCGGGTTCAGGCCGACGGAGCGCAGTCGCACGCCGACCGCCGTCCGGCGCAGGATCACGCCGACGATCAGCACCGCGACCACGGCGATCCACAGCGCGATCGTCCCCGGCGAACGCTCGATCCCCAGCAACGGCAGGTGCGCGGTTTCGATCAGCGGCGCGGACTGCGGCAGTGTCTCCGACGACGTGACGGGCTGGCGGAGGAGGCTGGGCTCGTGCACCATCAGCAGCACCAGCGCGAGGCCGACGAAGTTCAGCAGCAGCGTCGTGATGATCTCGCTCGTGCCCCGGCGGACCCGCAGGTACGCGGCGATCGCGGCCCATGCCCACCCGGCGCCGGCCGCGGCGAGGAGTACCGCGGTGACGGCGATCGGGGCGGGGGTGTCCTCCCCGAGAGCGGTGCCGACCGCGGTCGCGGCGATGCCCCCGACGCACAGCTGGCCCTCGCCACCGACGTTCACCAGTCCGGCCCTGTGTGCGACGGTGAACCCGGCCGCGACGAGAGCCAGCACCGCGGCAGTGTTGAGCGAGACTCCGATCGCGTAGCTGCTGCCGAACACCCCCTCGGACAGCGCCTCGACGGTCTCGGGCACGGTGGCACCCGCGGCCGCGGCGAGGAGCAGTCCGACGAGTCCCGCGACCGCGATCGCGGCGATTGCCACCGGAAGTGGGTGATGCACCCAGATTCGACGTCGAGTCATGCCGCCGTTCCCGTCATCAGTTCACCGATGCGCTGCCCCGCAGTGGCCGACGCAGTGTCGACGGGCCCGAGCAGGGCCCCGCGGTAGCTGACGAAGATGCGGTCGCAGAGCGCGAGCAGTTCGGGGATCTCGCTGGACACGACCAGGACTCCGTTTCCCGCGGACGCGCAGCCGCGGAGTTGGTTCAGAACGAATTCGACCGCCCCGATGTCGAGTCCGCGGGTGGGTTGCGCCGCGACCAGACACTGCAGGTTCTCCGTCGACAGTTCGCGGGCGAGGACGACCTTCTGCTGATTGCCTCCCGATAACGCACCCATGGAGGTTCCCGGTCCGGGTGTCCGTACCGAGAACTGCTCGATCAGGTCGCGGGCCGCGGCATCCATCCGGCGGCGGTCGAGCAGACCCATCCTGCGGAAGCGGTGCAGGCGGCCGAGGAAGAGGTTCTCCGACAGGGACAGTTCCGCCACCATCGCCTCCCGGTGGCGGTCTTCCGGCACCAGCCCGAGACCGAGCCGGGTGCGTTGGGCCGGGGACGCCGACGTGATGTCGGCGTCGCCGAGCGTGACCGTGCCGGACTCGGGTCGGGTGGCACCGGAGAGCACGGCGACCAGTTCGCTCTGCCCGTTCCCCTCGACGCCCGCGATCCCGACGATCTCACCGGCCCGCACGTCGAGCCCCACGCCGGACAGGGCGACGCTGCCGTCCGCCCGGGTGGCGCGGACGCCGCGGAGCCCGAGGACGACGGGGCCGGTCGCCCGCCGCTCGGGCATCGCGCCGCCGTCGCTCTCCGCGCCGACTCCCGCGGCGAGCACCGGACCGAGTTCGGACACCGGTCTTCCGACCATCGCCGTCGTCAGCTGGGGGATCGTCAGCTCCGACATGCGGCCCCCGCCTGCCACCTCACCCCCGCGCAATACGGTCGCGGCGTCCGCGACGCGGGCCACCTCACCGAGTTTGTGGGTGACGAGGACGACGGCCTTGCCCGCCGCCGCGACGGCCTGGCACGTCTCGATCAGGGCGTCGATCTCGCCGGGGTCGAGTACCCCGGTCGGCTCGTCCAGCAGGATCAACGCGGGGTCGGTGAGCAGGGCCTTCACGATCTCGACCTTCTGCCGCGCACCGATCGGCATGGCGGAGACCAGCGCGTCCGGGTCGATCCTCAGGTGATAGTCGTCGGCGAGTCGATCGAGGCGGGTCCGCAGTTCCGCGCGGCGCAGTCGCAGTCCCCGTCCGGTGAGCAGCAGGTTCTCGGCGACGGTCATCGTGCCGATGAGACTGAAGTGCTGGTGCACCATCGCCACGCCGTCCGCCATCGCGGCCGCGGGCGAACCGGGCGCGTATCGGCGACCGGCCAGGGTCATCGTTCCGGTGTCCGGCCGCAGACCGCCGTACACCACGTTGCAGAGCGTCGACTTCCCGGCACCGTTCTCCCCGAGGATGCAGTGCACCGTGCCGGGTTGCACCGACAGGTCGACACCGCGGAGGGCCAGGACGTCGCCGAAGCTCTTCCCGATTCCGGTGAGTTGCAGTGCTGGTGTGCTCATGTCAGCCCGCTCGGTAGGGCTCGACGGCACCGGTGGCCAGGGCGGTCTTCGCCTTGCCGAGTGCGTCGGCGACGGCGGGGTCGGCGCTGCAGAGCAGGAAGTCGGTGCCGCCGTTCGGTGACGTCAGGCCGAACGCCACGTTCTCGGCCTCCCACGTTCCGTCCAGGGTGGACTGGACGGCGTACTCCACTTCCTTGCCGATGTCGGTGTGCACGTAGCCGACGTAGGCGGGGTTCGAGCAGTCGCCGGGAATCGGGCCGCCCACCATCAGCGCGCCCGACTGCGCGGCGGCCTGTTCCAGCCCGGACTTGCCGAGGTTCACGATCTGCCCCACCGCGCCTGCGCCGGCGCCGTAGTTGGCGAGCGCGGCCTGCTTCGCCTTGGCCGGGTCGTTGAAGTCGCCCAGGTACTGCGGGGTGAGCACCTGGGTGCCGGGCCGCGCGAACTCGGCGCCGTTACCGAAGGCCTTCGCGGCGTTCACGATGGCGGGCAGTTCGACGCCGCCGACGAACGACACGGACGGGGTCTCGGACGCCGTCGCCGCGACCGCTCCGCTGAGGAACTCGGCCTCCGCCTGCTGCGGGTCGTAGTAGGCGAGGTTCGGCAGCGGGGACGCGTCGGCGGGTCCGCCGATCTCGACGAACTTCACGTCGGGGAACTGGGGTGCGACCTTGCGGACGTCGGCGTCCGTCTGACCGCCGAGCGACACGACGAGGTCGTTCGCGGTCGCGAACCGCACCAGGGCCTGCTGGTAGTCGGCGGCGGCGACCTGCTCGACGTAGCTCAGTTCCACCCGGTCACCGAGGGTTTCCTCGAGACGTTGGTAGCCGAGGTATCCCGATTCCATGAAGCCCGTGTCGGAGACGGAGCCGGGGAAGAACACTCCGACGCGGAGGGTGTCACCGGAGGCGGTGCCTGCGTCCGACGACCCACAGGCCGTCAGGGTCGCCGCGAGAGCCGCGGCCGCGCACAGCGCGGGGACGAGGGTTCGGGCTCGGGCGGAGAGGGTCGTGTTCACGCGCTGGACTCCTTGACTCAGGAACCGCCACAGTTAGCGGTATACCGTTATTTGAATCTTGGAGGCGCGGCATTTCCGCCGTGTTACACAGACGTAAGGACCCGCATCCACCCGAGGGCGGCGCATGGGTGCGTTCTACGGTGGCGGACGTGGCCACCACGACGACAGGAGACCGGGTGAACGGTGCAACCGACGCGTCGGCGCCGAAGTCACTGCGCGAGACCGCGTACGAAGAACTGCGCAGGCGCATCGTCAACCTGCAGCTCGCGCCGGGCCAGCGCCTGATCGAACGCGACCTCGCCGCGGAACTGCAGGTGTCCCGGATCCCGCTGCGCGAGGCCCTGCAACAGCTCCAGACCGACGGACTCGTCGTGATCGTCCCGCGGCGCGGAGCGATCGTCGCCCCGTTCGGCGTCGACGAGGTCCGCGACCTCTTCGACGTCCGCGAAAGCCTCGAGGTGCTCGCGGCCCGGCTCGCCGCGCAGCGAGCGGACGACTCCCATCTCACGGCACTGCGCGACCAACTCACCGCGGCGCGTTCGGCCACAGCGCGCGACGACAAGCCCGCCATCGCCGCCGCGAACGCCGCATTCCACGCCGTCATCGTGGAGATGTCCGGCAGTCCCCTGCTGCAGTCGATGCTGCAACCGCTCGCGACGCGCGTGCAGTGGTTGTTCCACCTCACCAAGGAACGCGATCCCGGACAGCAATGTGACGAGCACGCCGAGTTGTACGACGCGATCGCGGCGGGCGACGCCGACCGCGCCGCCGAGATCGCGTACCGGCACGTCGCGTCGGGCCGCGAACCCAGCCTCGAGCTGGCCGAACACTGGTCTGCACCCGCGATCGACCCGGTCGAGGCCACCCGCACGAGGCAGCGCACACCCCGCAGGAAGGACCGATCACGAAACGAGGAAGCGTAACGCGCACGCGACGCCGGGACGGGATTTACCCGCGCGTGTCCTGCCGCGCGGGCTGTCACGAATGAATTACAGTTGCCCAGGTGCAAAGTCGCGAGCCGGCGCGATAAGGAGGTCAACGTGCGAGAGCTTCGAGTGATCGGTCTCGAGCCAGATGGATCGCACGTCGTGTGCGCAGATGCCAGTACCGGCGAAAAATTCCGGCTTCCCGCCGATGACAAACTCCGCGCCGCATCCCGCGGGGACATCGCTCGACTCGGCCAGATTGAGATCGAAATGGACAGTCAGCTCAGGCCCCGCGAAATCCAGGCCCGCATCCGTGCCGGCGCCTCCGTCGAACAGGTGGCCGACGAGGCCGGTATCCCCCTGGCGAAGGTGGAGCGGTTCGCCTATCCGGTCCTGCTCGAACGTTCCCGTGCGGCCGAGATGGCGCAGGGCGGACACCCGGTCCGCGACAACGGCCCCGCCGTTCCCACTCTCGCCGAGATCGTCACGCAGGCGTTCCGTGCTCGGGGACACAACATCGACGACGCCACGTGGGACGCGTGGCGCGACGAGGACAATCACTGGGTCGCCCAGCTGCAGTGGCAGGCCGGTCGGACCACCAACGCGGCGCACTGGCGGTACCAGCCGGACGCGCACGGTGGCACCATCGTCGCGCTCGACGACACCGCGTTCGACCTGATCGATCCCGACTTCGGCCGTCCGCTCCGCGGATTGGCGCCGGTGGCGTCCGACGAGCCGGAGCAACTCGAACTCGCCGAGTTCCCCACCGAGGTGGAGGTGCCGACGATCGAGCCCGAGGAGATCATCGAGGCCGACGTCACCGAGGAACCCGAGGACGAGCCCGCCCCGTCCGAGGAACCCGCCGCACCCAAGATCGCCCCGCACCAGACGAACAACAAGGACAAGCGCGGCAAACCCGCCCTCCCGTCCTGGGACGACGTCCTGCTCGGTGTCCGCAGCAGCGGACGCTGACCGTCTGCGCGGTGAGCAGGCCGGAAACACGGTCGGGGTCGTACTCTTTCAGGAAGACACCGGAAGAGAGGGATGACCGTGGGGGCCAAGGTATCAACGATCTGGTACGTCGAAGTCCCCGACCCTGCGGCTGTGCTGCGCGGCCACCCGGAGCCTGATCCGGGCGCGGCGCAGCAGCTCGCCTCTCGTCTCTATCCCGACCTGGTGGCCACCCCCACCGGCCCGGTTCCGCTGGCCGAGGCCGCACGGCTCGACGCCGCCGGGACCGTGCACATCGGTTCCTACCCCGGCGTCACCGTCGTGTGCGGGCCCGATCTGGCCGTCCCCCGACCGTCGACGCTGCCCGAAACACGCGTCCGGCCCACCGAATTCGCGAAGACGTACTACGTGGCGTCCAAGCCCGACATCGCGTGGGGCTCGTTCGCGATGTGGGAGGACGGGCACCTGACTCGATCGTTCAGCGCGACACCGGTCCACATCCACGAGGACCTCGGCCTCCCCCTGGTGTGGGAGAGGCCGTTCTGGGCGGGCGACTTTCCGCTGAAACATCCGGCGGGTGTCCTGCCCGACCCGCAGTCGCTGCCGTTCCACCCGCAGCAGTTCGCCGAGGGCGCCAACCGGGAATGGCTGGGCTTCCGGTACACGGGCGCCCCCGAGGGCACCGAGATCGACCCGAAGACGCTCACCGTGCTCGGCTTCACCGTTCACCCGGCCGGCGAGGGTCCCGAAATCGAGCCTCCCGCCGAGGTGGAACAAGCCGAGGTGGAACAACCTGCCCCCGCACCCGTCCCCGGCCCGGTGGCCACGCCTGCTCCGCCGCCGGCCCGGAAAGGCGGACTCCTCCGCCGTTACTTCGGTTTCTGACCACTCCGGCCGGAGTCAGGCGCAGTCAGGCGGCACCGACGAGCAGCGCCGTCCAGCCGGCGACAACTCCGGTCGCAGCCCCGTAGACCAGCCACCGCCAGACCGGCGTCCGGCGCAGCCGCCACACCGACGGCGCGACCCCGGTGACCACGACGAGTTCGAGGACCACCGCCAGGACGAGGTTGATCCGGGCGAGCTGCGAGCCGAAGGCCATGATCGCGACCGCCACAACGGCTGCGGCGAACCCCGCCACGAGAAGTCCCGTGAACCACGGTGTTCCCGTCGGCTGCGGATACGGGGAATGAGGGTGCAGCATTCTCACCGACCCGTGCGGACGCGCTCGTAGAACGCCATCGCCGCCGCCGTCGCGACATTGAGCGAGTCCGTTCCGGGTGCCATCGGGATGCGGGCACGAATGTCCGTGGCCCGCATGGCGTGTTCGGTGAGGCCGGGGCCTTCCGCACCCAGCAGCAACGCCACCTTCTCCCCCGTCATCGCCTCGGCGAGCGTCACCGCCTCGGGGTTCGGGGTCAACGAGATCAGCTGGAAACCCCGCTCCCGCAGGGCGTCCAGGTCATGCGGCCACTTCGTGACGTGCGCGAACGGGACCCGGAGAACGTGCCCCATCGACACCCGGACCGCCCGGCGGTACAGCGGGTCGGCGCAGCCCTTGCCGAACACCACGGCGTCGACGCCGAGGCCCGCCGCGTTGCGGAACATCGAACCCAGGTTCTCGTGATCGTTGACGCCCTCGAGCACTGCGACCGTCCGGGCGTGCTCGAGCACGTCCGGCAGGTCGAGCGGCGCGGGGCGGCGCGCCGCCGCGAGCACCCCCCGGTTGAGGTGGAACCCGACGACCTCGGCCATGACATCCGCCGTCGTCCGGTAGAACGGCACGTCCACGTCTGCGAGGTCGTCCGTGAGTTCCTCCAGCCGCCGGTCGACGCCGAGCAGCGCGATCGGGTCGAACCGGGACGTGAGCAGGCGCTGCGCCACCAGCACGCCCTCCGCGATCACAAGGCCCTTGCCCTCGGGAAGGTCGGGACGCCGGTCCGAGGAATTGAGATCGCGGAAGTCGTCCAGCCTGGTGTCGGCCGGATCTGTTATGTCGATGACGTGTACCACCGGTCCATCGTGCCGTATGCGGGGCGTCACAGCGTTGACTCCCCTCCACCGAGCGCGAAAGCTCGGAGGAATGAAGCAACTGCAGGGACGCACGGCTCTGGTGACCGGCGCCTCCGGCGGTCTCGGCCGCGTCGTCGCCCGGTCCCTCGCGCGGGAGGGCGTCGCCGTCGCGGTGTCCGGCCGGCGTGAGGACCGACTCGCGGAAGTCGTCGGAGAACTGCGTGCGTTGGGTGTGCGCGCCGAGGCCGTGGCCGCGGACCTGAACCGACTCGATCAGCTCGATTCGCTGATCGAACGCGCCGAGACGGCGGTCGGCCCCCTCGACCTGCTGGTGAACAACGCCGGCGTGGAGAACGTCTCGGCCTTCACCCGACTCGACCCCGGCGAGCTCACCGCGATGGTCGACGTGAATCTCACCGCGCCACTGCTTCTCACGCGCCGAGTGGTGCCCGGGATGCTGGGCCGCGGTCGTGGTCACGTGGTGTTCATCTCGTCGCTGGCCGCGAAGATCGGTCCGGCGTACTGCGCGCCGTACGCCGGACGAAGGCCGGGCTGATCGGTCTCACCCAGTCGCTGCGCGCGGAGTACGCGGGCTCGCCCGTCGGTTTCTCCGTCGTGTGCCCCGGATTCATCGCGGGCGACGGCATGTACCAGCGGATGACGGAACGCGGAATCAGGGCCGGCCGGATCACGGGCGAGACCAGCACCGACAAGGTCGCCGCCGCCGTGATCCGGGCGATCCAGCGTGACCGGCCCGAGATCGTCGAGAGCGGAGCGCCGATCCGCCCGCTGCTCGCGCTGGCGCAGATCGCGCCGGGACTCGTCGAACGGGCGGCCGCGAGGTTCGGCGCCGCCGCGATGTTCCGGCGGTTGAGCGAGGACCGCGGCAGGGTGGAGCCGGACGGTTGACCGCCGGCGGGGTTGTCCGAGTCGCGTGTCCGGGGGCGGGCACTCACCTAGGCTCGCGGGCGTGAGTGATTCCACGCCGACGGTCGGTTCGCCTGCGGAACTGGCGCGGGCGCTCGACGCCACCGGCTACCTCGCCGACGACGGCGTCGCGATGGCCGCGTTCCTCGCCATACGTATGGGACGTCCGCTGTTCTGCGAGGGCGAACCCGGCACCGGCAAGACGTCGCTCGCGGCCGCGTTGTCGGAGGCGTTCGGTCTGCCGCTGATCCGCCTGCAATGCCATGAGGGCATCGACGCCGCGCAGGCCCTGTACGACTGGGACTTCCCGCGGCAGTTGCTGCACCTGCGGACGCTGGAGGCGGCGAGCGACGGCACGCTCGAGGCCGACACGGTCGAACGTTCGCTGTACACCGAGCGGTTCCTGCTGGCGCGCCCCTTGCTGCGGGCGCTCACCGAAGCCCCGTGCGTGCTGCTCGTCGACGAGATCGACCGCGCCGACGACGAGTTCGAGGCATTCCTGCTGCAGGTGCTCGACGAGAATGCCGTCACCATCCCCGAACTGGGCGAGGTGCGGGCGGCGACACCACCGCTGGTGGTGCTCACCTCCAACCGCACCCGCGAGGTGCACGACGCCCTCAAACGCCGCTGCCTCTACCACTGGCTCGAACACCCCGATCTGGCGCGGGAGGTCGCGATCCTGCGCCGCCGCATCCCCGGCATCGGGGCCGAACTCGCCGGCCAGGTCGCCCGGGCCGTCCACTCCCTGCGCGAGATGGAACTGCTCAAGCCGCCGGGGGTGGCCGAGTCGCTGGACTGGGCCCGCGCACTCCGGGAACTCGATCGGGACGTGCTGGACGCGGAGACCGCCGCCGCGACGCTCGGCGCGGTCCTCAAGTACCGCGAGGACCTCGAACGGGTGGCCCGTGCCGGACTGGACCGGCTCCTGGCGGGATGAGAGGCATGTCCACGAACCCGGACATCGGTGACCCGCTCGTGGGCATCGCCGGGTTCGCGCACGCCCTCGCGGCGGCGGGACTGTCGGTCGCGTCGGACGCCGTCGCCGCGTTCGCACGGGCCCTCCGCCAGGTGGATGTGGGCGATCCGAGTCAGGTGTACTGGGCGGGTCGCGCGACGCTGTGCCGCGGTCCCGACGACATCCCGCGGTACGACTCGGCGTTCTCGGCCTGGTTCGGCGGTACCGTCCCGGCGCGCACGCCGCGGTCCGGGGAGCAGCCGCGCCACGCCGCAACAGCGGCGCTGACCACGACGGACGGCGGCGACACCGGTGGGAACGCGCCGCATCTGCGGGTCGCCGCGGACGACACCGAGGTGTTGCGCCACCGGGACATCGCCGACCTCACCGCGGCCGAGCGCGCGCACCTCGCCGAACTGATCGCCGCCCTGCGCCCGCGGCCCCCGACCCGCCCGGCCATCCGGATGCGCCCGGCCCGCCGGGGCGCCGTGGACCCGCGGCGCACCGTGCGGGGCATGCTCGCGGCGGGTGGCGAACCGGTGCGGCCGAGCCACCACCGCAAGGCCACCCGGCCACGCCGGATGGTGCTGCTGATCGACGTGTCCGGATCGATGAGCCCGTACGCCGATGCGCTGCTGCGCTTCGCGCACGTCGTCGCCCGCGGAAACCCCGCAGGCACCGAGGTGTTCTCACTGGGCACTCGGCTGACGCGGCTCTCCCGGGCGCTGCGGGTCCGCGACCCGGAAGTGGCGCTCGCCGCCGCGGGCCGGGCCGTGCCGGACTGGGCGGGCGGCACCCGCCTCGGCGAGACGCTGCGCGCGTTCCTGGACCGCTGGGGAAGGCGCGGCGTCGCGCGCGGCGCCGTCGTGGTGATCTTCTCCGACGGCTGGGAGCGCGGTGACCCGGCCCTGCTCGCGGAGCAGATGGCTCAGCTGCGCCGGCTCGCGCGCACCGTGCTATGGGTGAATCCGCACGCCGGCGCTGACGGATACGAGCCGGTGCAGTCCGGGATCGCGGCCGCCCTGCCGTTCGTCGATCGTCTGCTCGCCGGCCACAGTCTCGCGACACTGCAGGAACTGCTCGAGGTCGCACGCCGAACGTGACCGATCCTGAACCGGTTCCACGATTTCGGGTGTTGTTCGCGCTCCGTCGGCGCAGAGTAGGACGTATCACCTGACGCTCCCGGCTTTGGAGGCGCAATGCGCATCACTGTCACCGTCGACGGAACGGCATACACGGACGAGGTGGAACCGCGACTGCTCCTCGTCCACTATCTTCGGGACCGGCTCGGCAAGGTCGGCACCGTGATCGGTTGCGACACCGGAAACTGCGGGGCGTGCACCGTTCATCTGAACGGTCACAGCGTCAAGTCCTGCTCGGTGCTCGCCGTGCAGGCCGACGGCGGCGACGTCCTCACCGTCGAGGGCCTGTCCCGGAGCGGGACGTTGCACCCCGTGCAGCAGGCGTTCCGCGACAATCACGCCTTGCAGTGCGGCTACTGCACTCCCGGCATGATCATGCAGACTCTCGACCTGCTCGCCGAGGAACCCGACCCGGACGAGCGGACGGTGCGGCTGGGGTTGGAAGGCAACCTGTGCCGCTGTACCGGGTACCAGAACATCGTCAGCGCGGTGCAGGACGCGGCGCAGCGGTTGCGCGGCGGCGGCACCACCGAAACACCGACGACGGCGGATGCGCCGAAGACCGACACCGCGCAGGGAGGCGTGCGATGACCGCCACCGCGGAACCGGAAATCGGGAAGGCCCGGAAGCGCAAGGAAGACGAGCATCTGGTCACGGGCCGCACCCGTTGGACCGACAACCTGGTGCTGCCGGGCATGCAGCACCTGGCGATCCTGCGCAGCCCGTTCGCCCACGCCCGCATCACCGGTGTCGACGCCTCCGCCGCCCGCGAGATGCCCGGTGTCGTCGCGGTCCTCACCGGCGCCGATCTCGCCGGCGAGCAGGGCAGCCTGCCGTGTGCCTGGCCGATCACACCGGACATGAAGTCGCCGCCCGCGCCGTCCCTCGCGGTCGACGCCGTCAATTTCGCGGGCGAGGCGGTCGCTGTCGTGGTCGCGCGCAGCGCGTACGAGGCGCACGACGCACTCGAGGCGATCGACGTCGAGTACGACGACCTGCCGGTCGTGCTCGATCTCGCGGCCGCGGCCACCGACGGCGCCGACCTCGTGCACCCGGATCTCGGGACGAACGTCAGCGCCACCTGGACGTTCGACTCCGCGGAGGCCGGTACCGGAGGCGACGTCGAGCAGGCCATCCGTGACGCCGAGGTACTCGTCGAGCGCACCTTCCGGCAGCAGCGGCTGATCCCGGCGTTCATGGAACCCCGCTCAGTGGTGGTCGACCCGACCGGCGCCCAGATCACCATGTGGTCGGCCACGCAGATCCCCCACATCCTGCGGCTGATGCTGGCGATGACGCTCGACATACCGGAGCACAAACTGCGCGTCGTCGCCCCGGACGTCGGCGGCGGTTTCGGCGGCAAGCTTCAGGTGACGCCGGAGGAAGTCATCGCGCTGCTCGTCGCGCGGCGACTCGGCAAGCCCGTCAAGTACACCGAGTCGCGAAGTGAATCGATGGTCGCGGCGCATCACGGACGCGACCAGATCCAGAAACTGACACTGGCCGCCCGCCGCGATGGCACCGTCACCGGGATGAAGGTCGAACTGCTCGCCGACATGGGCGCGTACCTGCGGCTGGTCACCTCAGGGGTGCCGATCCTGGGCGCGTTCATGTTCAACGGCATCTACAAGTTCCCGGCGTATCACTTCACGTGCACCAACGTGTTCACCAACAAGGTGCCCACCGACGCGTACCGCGGGGCGGGGCGCCCGGAGGCGACGTTCGCGATCGAGCGGATGATGGACGAACTCGCGACCGAGTTGTCGATGGATCCGCTGGAATTGCGGGCGAAGAACTGGATCACCCACGAGGAGTTCCCGTTCGACACCGTCGCGGGCCTGACGTACGACTCCGGTAACTACGAGGCTGCCACCGCGCACGCGCGGGAGCTGTTCGACTACGACGGCCTCCGACGCGAACAGGCGGAGCGCCGCGAGCGGAAGGACCCGGTGCAACTCGGCATCGGGGTGTCCACGTTCACCGAGATGTGCGGTCTGGCGCCGTCGCGCACCCTCGGCGCCCTGGCCTACGGGGCCGGCGGGTGGGAACACGCGGCGATCCGGATGCTGCCCACCGGCAAGGTCGAGGTGGTCACCGGTTCCTCGGCGCACGGCCAGGGGCACGAGACCGCGTGGAGCCAGGTGGTCGCAGATCAGCTCGGGGTTCCGTTCGAGGACGTCGAGGTGCTGCACGGCGACACCCAGACGTCGCCGCGAGGCATGGACACGTACGGTTCCCGGTCTTTGGCGGTCGGGGCGATCGCGGTGGTGAAGGCCGCCGAGAAGGTGATCGCGAAGGCCAGGCCCATCGCGGCGCACCTGATGGAGTGCGCCGAGGACGATCTCGAGTTCACCGAGGGCCGGTTCCGGGTGAAGGGCACCGAGAAGGCTGTCGGCATCGCCGATGTCGCGCTCGCCGTGTTCGCCGCGCACGACCTGCCGGAGGGTGTGGAACCGAATCTGGATTCCGAGGCCGCGTACGACCCGGAGAACTTCTCTTTCCCGCACGGCACGCACCTGTGTGCGGTGGAGGTGGACACCGAGACCGGGAAGGTCGGCATCCGCTCCTACGTGTGCGTCGACGACATCGGGCACGTGGTCAACCCGCTGATCGTGGAGGGTCAGGTGCACGGCGGACTCGCCCAGGGCATCGCGCAGGCCCTGTACGAGGAGGCGGTGTACGACGAGTCGGGCACCCTCCTCTCGGGTTCCTTCGCCGAATATCACGTGCCGTCGGCGGCGGACCTGCCGACGTTCACCACGGGTCGCACCGAGACTCCCGCCACCGGTAATCCGCTCGGCGTCAAGGGCGTCGGTGAAGCGGGGACGATCGCGTCCACCCCGGCCGTCGTCAATGCCGTCCTCGACGCCGTCCGCCAGTTCGGGGTGCGTGACGTCGAGATGCCGTGTACGCCGATGCGGGTCTGGCATGCCATCCGCACCGCTCAGGGAGGTGCCCAGTGATTCCGTCGAGCTTCGATTACGTGTCCCCGACCTCCGTCGAACAGGCGGTGGCGGCGCTCGCCGAGGCCGGGGAGGACGCCAAGATACTCGCGGGCGGTCAGAGCCTGCTGCCGGTGCTACGGCTGCGGTTGTCTTCGCCGAGCACCCTCGTCGACCTGGGCCGGATCGGTGAGTTGCGCGGCGTCCGTGACGACGGGGACAGCATCGTGATCGGTGCGATGACCACGTACTACGACGTGATCCGCGACCCGCTCGTCCACGAGCACGCGCTGCTGCTCGTCGAGGCCACCCGCACCGTCGCCGATCCGCAGATCCGGCACCGCGGCACGCTGGGTGGTGCTCTGGCGCATGCCGATCCGGCCGGTGACCTGTGCGCGCCCGCGCTGGCACTCGACGCCACCCTGACCGCCGTGGGTACCGCGGGCAGGCGGAGCATCCCGGTCGCGGACTTCTTCGAGGGCTACTACACCACCACGCTGCGCCCGGACGAGATCCTCGTGGACGTCCGGTTCCCCAAGCACACCGGCTGGGAGGCGCGGTACGAGAAGTTCAACACGGTCGCGGAGGCGTGGTCGATTGTGGGGGTGGCCGCGACGATCCAGGTCGACGGCGGCATCATCCGGCAGGCCCGGGTGGCGCTGACCAACATGGGGGCCGTGCCGGTGCGGGCTCGCGGCGTCGAGGACGCGCTCGTCGGCAATGCCGCCGATCCCGAGCTGATCCGGGCGGCGGCCGAGCACGCCGCCGAGGGCACCGACCCGGTCACCGACGGCAACGCCGACGCCGAGTACCGCAGCCACCTCGCGAGAGTGCTGACCCGGCGGGCCGTGGCGACGGCGGTCGGCGTCTGAACGGTTCCGGCAGCCGTCAGGGCCGCGGGTCGCGGCTCGCTTCCACGGCCTGCTCGGTGGCGTCGCAGACCACCACGGGGTGTGGTTCGAGAACGTTGTGCAGTTCGATCACCGGGAGGTAGCGTCCGGCGTCCGGTCTGCGTACTTTCAGTCGCACTCGTTGGTGCCGCATCAGGTACAGCGCTGCGCCGATGCCGCTGACCAGGGAGATCGCGCCTCCGATCACGAGCGGGGCGCGGGGGTCCAGGACGTCGGCCAGCCATCCCAGAACGGGACTGCCCAGCGGGGTGCCGCCGAGGAAACAGAGCATGTAGATGCCCATCACCCGGCCGCGCATCTCGGACGGCACGGACATCTGCAGGATGTTCATCGCCGCCGTCGTGAACGTCAGCGTCAGCGCGCCGGTCGGGACGAGCATGATCGCGACCAGCACGTAGGTGGGCATGAGTCCCACCAGGATCTCGAAGGCCCCGAATGCGGCCGCGGCCCCGAGGAAGGTGCGCAGCCGCGGCGGGGTCTTGCGTCTCGCGGCGATCGTGGCGCCGGCGAGTGTGCCCACGGCGAGAGTCGTCGACAGCAGTCCGTAGGCGTCCGCGCCGCGATCGAACGTGTTGCGGGCGAGAACGGCGAGACTGATCGGGAAGTTCAGCCCGAACGTCGACACCATGAACACCGCCACCATCAGCACCCGCAGGTCGGTGCGCCCCCACACGTAACGGAAACCCTCGCGGACCTGCCCTTTCCCGCGTTCCGCCTGCGGCGCCGTGAACAGTTCGCGGGCGTTCATCATCAGCAGGGCGATCAGCACACCGGTGAACGTGCCCACGTTGAGCAGGAACACCCACCCCGTGCCGATGAGGGTGATCAGCACACCCGAGATCGCCGGACCGATGATGCGAGCGGTGTTGAACGTCATGGAGTTCAGGGCGATGGCATTGGGCAGCGACTCCTTGCCGACCATCTCGATGGTGAACGACTGCCGCGCCGGCGCGTCGATCGCCGACGCGCAGCCGAGCAGAAACGCGATGAGGTAGACGTGCCACAGGGCCACCAGCCCGGCGACGTCCAACAGCCCGAGCACCAGTGCGCACAAGGCCATCGACACCTGCGTCGCGATCAGGATGCGCCGCTTGTCGTACCGGTCGGCGAGCACGCCGCCCCACACGGACAGGAACAGGGTCGGACCGAACTGCAGTGCCATCACGATGCCGACCGCGAGTGCATTGCCGTTCGACAACGTCAGGACGAGCCAGTCCTGCGCCACCCGCTGCATCCAGGTTCCGACGAGGGAGACGATCTGCCCCGACGCCCACAGCCGGTAGTTCCGGGTGCGGAGAGCGACGAACATGCCGGTCTTCGGCTGGGCTGAGGCAGTGGACTCGGATTCGGGCGGCACACATCCATCTTGCTCCCGGGCCCCGCGCGCCATCGACCGGCCCTGGGGAGAGATCTTTCCGGATGTCGGCTACGTTCTCCGGCAACGGGTTTCCCTGCACCTCGGGGTGCGGGCAGTCGAATGCCGTTGTACGGGTGGGGACTGCAGGCAGCCTTCGGGCTACTCCGAGTCGGCGACGATGGACGTGATGATGCCGACTGCGTCGCGGAGGGTCTTCAGCTGAGCCTCGTCGAGCCCGGACAGCCGCTCGTTCATCCACGCCTCGCGGGCGTGGGTCTCGTCGGCGATCAGGGCGTGACCGGCATCCGACAGCGTGACGATGATCTGCCGTCCGTCGGTGGGATGCGGTGCCCGCTCGACCAGCCCCAGTTCGACCAGCGAAGCGATGACCCGGGTCATCGACGGCGGCTGCACCTTCTCCCGAGCCGCGAGATTGCCCGGCGTCATGGCGCCGTCGCGGGCAAGGGTGGCCAGAGCCGACAGCTGGGTCAGCGATACCTGGGCGTCGACGCGACGCCCACGCAGGTGACGCGTGAGGCGCACGACAGCCAGGGAAAGGTCACTGGCGAGTGCTCGCGTATCCGTGGTCACGGGAATGACAATACGGGACCGATCGACCGCCGTTTACGTTACTGCGTCGGTGATCGGACCGACCGCGAAGTAGGCCACGAAGAGAAGCGCCACCACCCACATCAACGGGTGAATCTTCTTGATACCACCGCTCGCAGCATTGAGCACGACCCACGACACGAATCCGACGCCGATGCCGTTGGCGATCGAGTACGTGAAGGGCATGACGGCGATGGTGAGGAACGCGGGCAGCGCGATCGAGAACTGGGTGAAATCGATGTCGCGGACCTGACCGATCATCATCGCGCCCACCACGACAAGTGCCGGCGCGGCCGCCTCGATCGGCACCACCGAATACAGCGGGGTCAGGAACATCGCGGCCAGGAACAGCAGTCCCGTCACCACATTCGCGAGTCCGGTGCGGGCGCCCTCGGCGATACCCGAAGCGGATTCCACGAACACCGTGTTGGACGACGCCGACGCGCCGCCACCGACGATGGCGCCGGTGCCCTCGACGACCAGGGCCCGTCCGATGTTGGGCAGGTTGCCGTCCTCGTCGGTGAGGCCCGCCTCCTTGCCGAGCCCGGTCATCGTGCCCATGGCGTCGAAGAAGTTGGCGAGCACCAGCGTGAACACCAGCAAGCTGGCCGCGAGTACGCCGATGCGGGTGAACGCGCCGAAGATGCTGACGTCGCCGACGAGGCTGAGATCCGGAAGTTCCGCCAGCACATCGGGTGCGGCCGGGACACTGAGGTTCCAGCCGTAGGGGTTCACGCCCAGCGACGGTCCGACACCGGCGACGGCCTCGATGATCGCGGCCAGCACGGTGGTGACGACGATGCCGATCAGCAGACCGCCGCGCACCTTGCGCACCACCAGGACACCCATCAGCAGCACACCGAACACGAACGTCACGGTCGGCCAGGAGGAGATCGATCCGTTGATGCCCAGGCCGACGGGGACGGTCGTGCCGGCGGCGTCCGGGATGCGCCGCACGAACCCGGCGTCGACGAGACCGATGAACGCGATGAACATGCCGATGCCGGCGGCGATGGCGGATTTGAGCTCGGCCGGAATGGCATTGAAGACGGCCGTCCGGAATCCGGTGAGCGCCAACACGACGATGATGACACCGTCGATCACCACGAGGCCCATCGCCTCGGGCCAGGTGACCTGCGGTGCGATGGTGACGGCGAGAAGACTGTTGATGCCGAGGCCCGCCGCGATCGCGAAGGGATAGTTCGCGACGACCCCGAACACGATGCTCATCAGTCCCGCCACCAGGGCGGTGACCGCTGCCACCTGGTTGACGGGGAGGATGTTGCCGAGGACGTCGGTCTTCGCGACGGCGTCGTCGGCGGAGAAGCTGCCGAGGATGAGCGGGTTCAGCACCACGATGTATGCCATTGCGACGAACGTCACCACTCCGCCGCGAATCTCCGCGCCTACCGTCGAACCACGCTCGGTGATCTTGAAGTAGTTGTCGAGCAGTTTCGGAGCAGCACCCATTGTTCAGTCCCCATCGCCAGAAGTCGCGCGTCGCCCTTGGAGATTAGGGCACCACGGCGAGGGTAGCGTTCATTCGGTGAACGAATCCGCAGATCGCCCACCCCTCACTCAGCGCCTCGCCGACCCGCGACCTGCGCTGATACTGGGAACGCTGGCGTGGGCGGTCGCGATCGTCGTGGTGATCGTCACGGGCGACCGGTGGTCGGATGCGCTTCCGACGTGTATAGCGGGGGTTGTGGTCGGATTCCTCGGCTACGGACTGTTCGCGTTGCAGCGGCGGGCGGCCCGGCGCGGCAGCCGCGGGGCACAGCAGGGACTGCTCTAGTGATACAGCAGGGACTGCTCTAGTGATGCAGCGGGGACTGCTCTAGATCTCGCTCGAGGTCAGGGCCCGGCGGGGCCGGGTACGGGTCAGCAGGATCCAGAACGCCGCCCACAGCGCGCCGAACGTCCACCCGGCGAGGACGTCGGTCATCCAGTGCGCGGCGAGGTAGACACGCGACAGCCCCACTGCCAGCGTGTACAGCACCAGCAGGAAGACCAGCGCGATCCGGACGTGCCCCACCAGAACGACCCGGAGGGTCACGGCGACGAGAACGCTGGCGAGGATCGCGGTCATCATCGCGTGACCGGACGGGAACGAGAACGTCGAGATCTCCACCAGCCGATCGGGCAGCGGCGGGCGTTGCCGCTCGAACAGATTCTTGAGCGTGGTCATCACGGCCAGACCCGACAGCATCGCGCCGGCCACGAGGACGGCTTCGCGCCGGCGGCCCTGGAGCAGGAGGGTCGTTGTCAGGACGGTGGACACGATCCAGGCCGCGACCGTTCCGCCGCTGTGCGTGACGACGGTGACGACGTCGATCAACCACGGTGTGCGATCCCCGACGGCGCTGTCGAGCACGCTCTGGTCAAACGACACCGGCGCCCCACGTGCCTTCGGCCCACGACTCGGAGCAATGGGTGGTCCCCTGCTCGTCCACCCACCACGGGACCGCGATCTCGGTGTCGACCGCGCCCGTGAGCTTCACCGTGAGCCGGGGATGGACGACGACGGGCCCGTGCGGCAGGTCGCGGCCGAGTGCGGCGAAGGCGAGCACGGCGGCGGGTTCGCGATCCCACGAGGATTCACGGCCGGAACCGGTGACGGTGCCGCGGATCGCCGCGGACGCGAGGGGGAGGTCCAGCAGATCGGCGAGTGCCTCAGCGGTGTCCAGGCTCCCGACCACCAGGCGCGCACGCGGCACCGCGGCGGCCAGCCACGGTGCGTCCAGCACCAGGGCGTCGCCGGGGTCGACGAGGGCGCCCGTCAGGCCGCGCACGTGTTCGGGCAGGTGAAGGTCCTCGAGGTCGAGAAGATGTGCGGCCGCGGCGGCCGCGAGCAGGCTGTGTGCCCGCGCGATCACCGCGGGACTGGGTTCACGGTCCGGGTCGGCCAGTCGATCCAGGAGTAGCTGTGCGAGTTCGGGAGAGTCGACCGTCGACGGCGCCAGGGCCGCCGCGAATACGGCGGACTCCGGGTGCTCGACGGGGTCGAGCAGTCCGGCAAACGTCGAGTCGGACGGATCGCGGAGCAGACCGAGCACCTGACCGTCCAATTCTGCGTTGTGACGCAGCCACCAGGCCGTGTACCCGGCGCGGTCGGCGAGCAGCGGACGCGTCGACTGGTCCCGGGCGAGCATCGTCAGCGCCTGCGGCCAGCGGTCCTCGTCCACCAGGTCCAGGTCGCGCACCGCCCCGATCTCGTCGGGGTCGTCGTCGAGTGTGTCCCACCAGCGGTCCTCGTCGTCGAGGTCGTGATCGGGACCGGTGGGGAGTTCGGCGCGGAGCACGGTGAAACCCCAGCCGACGCCCACCGCGCGGAGGGCGTCCTCCCCCACCCGCTCCGCGAACGCGGCGTCCACGGACGTGAACGGTGAATCGTCCACCAGGACGTCGGCGAGAGGCGCACCGGGCAACAGCAATTCGTCCGCACCGCGCAGCTCGCCGTCGACATCCGGGAGGGGCAGCTGTCCGAGCCACGACGGCAAGGTGCCGGGATCGACGCGCCCGGCGAGTGCGAGCACCGCGGTCGACAGTTCTTCGGCCGCCGCCGCGTCGTCGGGGTCGAGGTCCTCGATCTCGGCCCGCAACGCCGGATCCGAGAGCAGGTCGACGGCGGTGGCGGTCTTCGCGCCGAGCCGCGACAGCAGCGGGTGCGCGGCATCCGGGTGGACGAGCCGCGTCCAGTCGACCCCCAGGACACCGTCGATGTCGTGGCCCAGCAACACCGTTCGCGGACCGGTCACCGTGCGGCCGTCGGACAGCGGCACCGGGATCGATGCCAGTTCCTCCGCCGCGAGGGCGTCGACGGCCAGCGGTTCGAGCGCCGCATACAGGCGATGCCACCAGGACGGTGTCCGTTCGATGCCACTGAGAAGTTCGGTGAGGCGCGCCAGGCCGAGGCGGTGGGCGTCGACGGCGGCCAGCGCGGGCGCCCAGCGCGGCCCGGACAGATCCGGGACGACGAGGCCGTCGACGATCTCGGTGAGGAGTTCGGCGAGTTCGTCGGTGAGCCCGGGGACCACGGACGCCCGAACCGGGGCCTTGTTCGTGCCGCCGACGGTCGGCAGCCAGGGCTGCTCCCGGAGTTCGGTGACGAGATGGTCCCGCAACGCCGAGTCCACCTCGCTGCGCGCGAACGCGGGAACGGGAACCAGCGACAGTCGCTGCCCGGGCGGCACCGCGGCCACGAACTCGGCGTAACCGGACGCCAACTCGGCGATCGCGGCGCCGGGCAGGATGCGCCTGCGGTCGGGTTGCATGGCGATGTCCGCGACGAGGATCGCGGGTATCGACAGTTCCTCGTCCGACCGGGTGGGCGCGCGCAGGACGTCCTCCGTGACGGGTGAGACGACGCCGTCGCGGACCGGGACGAGCCAGCGTGCGCGCCCGGACTCGTACTGCCACCAGCGGTCGTCGCCGATCGCGACCTCGGTCAACCCGAAATCGAGTGGCCGTTCGCGGCGGCGGAACTGCTTGTCGCCCACGGTGATCGAGACGAGCGCCGGCAGTTCGAGCAGAAGGTCGGGCGCCTCGCGGGCCATGTAGGCGAGCAGCGATTCACCGTCCACGTCCTCGCGCAGCCTCAACACGACTTCCGACGCCGCGCCTGCGGCCGGGCGGGTTTCCGTCGGCCACGCCAGCCGCAGGGCAGGCACGTCCGCTCCCGGGTCCGCACCGTCGAGTTCCCGCAGCTCCGACCTCGTCCGTTCCGCGGAGAACAGCACCGAACCGGACGTCGACCGCAGTTCGACCTCGTCGCTCACCGACAGCACCGCCGTGAAACCGACACCGTACCGGCCGACGGTCGTGCCGGACTTGCTCGACGCCCGCAACGCGACCAGCGCCTGGACTCCCGGCTCGTCCAGCGGCGTGCCCGTGTTGGACACGCTCAGGACGCGTCCGTCGAGTTGCACGGACAGCTCGCCGGGCACTTCGGCGCGAGCTGCGGCGTCGGCCGCGTTCTGCGCCAGCTCGGTGAGGAGCCGGTCGCGGTAGCCGGCGCGGGCCAGATCGGATTCGGCCGCCGCATCCTCCCGCAGACGGGTCGGGGACGTTCGCCACGCCAGAAGCGTCGAATCCCTCAGGGCGGCGGTGCCAAAAGGATCGGCTAGCTGGTCGATGCGGATTCCTCGGCCTCGGTGACCTCGGCAGCAGCTTCGGGCTCGTTCTCCGTTTCGGCGACGGCCCGCTCGACTACCTCGACGGCGCCGTCGTCGTAGGCGTCGAATTGCGGCGAACCGGCACCCGTCGGCAGCAGGGTGTCGGAGTGGGCGCCGCAACCGTAGGCCGCGTCGACCACGTGCCCGTCGGCGGCCATCTCGTTGCCGCACACCCCGAACGACGCGTGCAGCGAACCGGCGAGCGGAAGGTAGAAGCCGCACAGCCCGCACGTCGACGGCGCGGCCTTGGCCATCTCGGAATCGGGGCCGTAGTCGCCGTCGTGCCAGCGTTCGGCAGCGTCGACGCGGCCTTCGAGGCTCATCACCTGCTTGCGGCCCAGGCCGAGTTCGAGGGCGGTCTCGTCGATCTCGGGGTCACCCGTCGCCACATAGCCCGGGACGAGGCGGGGGTCACCGGCCGGCGGTGCCAGCAGATCGCCCGCGGACAGATCGCCGGGGCGAATGCGCTGGTCCCACGGGATCCACTCGGGTGCGACCAGCGCATCGGGTCCGGGGAGGAGGGCGAGTTCGCTGACGGTGGCATGGTCCGCTTCGGGATCGGCAGCCACCACCACGGCCCACTGCCAGCCCCGGTAGCCCGGAAGGTCCGCAACGAAACGGTGAGTCGCGGCGCACGCGTCCTCGGACGTGACGCCCAGGTAGTCGCCGACTCCCCCTTCCTGCAGTTCGACCAAGGCGGTTCGGGCGAGCTCGACGGCGTCGGTCAGTACGGGACGCGCCACTGCGCGCTCGTCGGAAGAAGCAACACTCACACCACCAGTTTGCCGCACCACCGCAAGTGCGTGCCCACCTGGGCTGTCATGCTGGTCCGATGACCGGCCGGAGGCACCTCGTCCCAGCCCTGCTCGCGGTGGCGTGGATGGTCACCGCGTGCTCCCCGCAGAGTCCCGTGGCGGCGGGCGCGTCCGGTGCGGACCTTCGTGTGGAGATCGTCCGCACCCTCGACCACGACCCGAATGCGTTCACCCAGGGACTCGAGATCGACGGCACCGAATTGCTCGAGGGCACCGGCCGGCCCGGTGAGTCCTGGGTGCAGGCCACCGACCTCGACAGCGGCACCGTCCGGACGCGCGCGGAACTGCCGTCGCCCCTGTTCGGCGAGGGCATCACGGTGAGCGGCGACACGGTCTGGCAGCTGACGTGGCGTGACGGGGTTGCCGTCGCCCGCGATCGCGCGACACTCGCCGAACAGCGGCGCGTCCCGTTCGACGGCGAAGGGTGGGGCATCTGCGCCTTGCCCGACGCACTGGTCACGAGCGACGGCTCACCCACCCTCACGTTCCGCGACCCGGTCACGTTCGAACCACGGCGCACCGTGCAGGCGGTGCGGGACGGAAACCTGCTGGGCCGCCTCAACGAACTCGAATGCGCGGACGACGCAGCCATCTACGCCAACGTCTGGACCACCGACACCTTCGTCCGCATCGATCCCTCGGACGGGCGGGTCACCGCGGAGATCGACGCCTCGGCCGTCCGCGACGCGCTCCCGCCCGGCCCGCGGGACGTCGACGTCCTCAACGGCATCGCGCAGATCCCGGGAACGGACCGCTTCCTCGTCACCGGAAAGTACTGGCCGCGCATGTTCGAGGTGCGGTTCGTTCCCTGACAGGCCGATCTGACCAGCATTGGCCGGGGTTGCTGTGGTCGCATGTCTCCCGACTAGGACAGAATTAGGGAGTGACCGGACCGCGCGAACCCTACGAGCCTGACGGCGGTCGGGCTCCTGACGAGAATTCCGGGCCCCCCGTTCATCCCGGCTACGACAAATACCCGCCCGCCGCACGCTCGGGAGGTCGACGCACGCCGCTCCCTCCCCTCCATCCGGTCGGCGGCGGGCAGCGTCCCCGTTCCGACGAGGAACGGGCCGACGCCCCCAAAGCGCCGCCGATGCCGCGCAAGCTCACCGTCACCCGGGTCGCGGCGATGCGCAGCCGGGAACTCACCAACAAGGGCATCGCGACGTTCCATCGCGCGGCCAAGGCGGACGGCGCGGACAAGTCGGGGCTCACCGCGCTGACCTACGCGGTGATGGCCAACAACGCGACCGACGCGGCCATCGCCGTCGCCCTGGCGAACACCCTGTTCTTCTCGGCCGCGACGGGCGAGGACAAGACGAAGGTCGCGCTGTACCTACTGATCACCATCGCCCCGTTCGCCGTCATCGCTCCGCTGATCGGTCCGATGCTCGACCGGCTTCAGCACGGCCGTCGCGTCGCGCTGGCCACGTCGTTCGGTCTCCGGACAATCCTGGCAATCGTTCTCGTCTTCAACTTCGACAGCTGGGTGCTGTATCCGGCCGCGCTCGGAATGATGGTGCTCAGCAAGTCGTTCTCGGTGCTCAAGAGTGCGGTCACACCACGTGTGCTGCCACCGGAGATCGACCTGGTGCGGGTCAACTCCCGGCTCACCGTGTTCGGACTGCTCGGCGGAACCATCGGTGCCGGCGCCCTCGCGGGTGGTCTCGCGATGGCCACCGGGTCCGTCGGCGCGCTGTGGCTGGCGGCGGTCATCACCGCCCTCGGCGCGTACCTCAGCATGCGGATCCCGTCGTGGGTGGAGGTCACCGAGGGCGAGGTGCCCGCCACCCTCACCTACCACGGCGACGAGCACCCGACCGAGGTGCTGGGCCGCACCCGCGTGCTGCAGGCCGAAGCCGCGGCCACCGCGAAATCCGGTAAACGCAGGCAACCGCTGGGCCGCGCGGTCATCACCGGACTGTGGGGAAACAGCACCATCCGCGTGCTCACCGGGTTCCTCACGCTGTACATCGCGTTCGTCGCGAAGTCGAAGACCGACCACGAGCCGCTGGTGCAGGCCGCCATGCTCGGCCTGGTCGGCGCCGCCGCAGGCATCGGCAACTTCGCAGGCAACGCCGCGGGCGCCCGGATCAAACTCGGCCGCCCCGCCCTCATCGTGCTGCGCTGCACGGGCGCCGTGTGGATCATCGCGGTTCTCGCCGCGATCACCGACAATCTGCTGACCGCCGCCCTGGCCACCCTCGTCGCGTCGGCGGCCAGCGCCCTGGCCAAGGTGTCGCTGGACGCGTCGCTGCAGCACGACCTCCCCGAGGAATCGATCGCGTCCGGATTCGGCAGATCCGAGACGGTTCTGCAGCTGAGCTGGGTCGTGGGCGGCGCGCTGGGCGTACTGCTGCCCACCGAGTACTGGATCGGGTTCTCGGTCGTGTCCGCCGTCATGACCATCGGGCTCGTCCAGACCGTCCTCACCTACCGCGGCAGCACCCTTCTGCCCGGACTCGGCGGAAAACGCCCCGACCTGGCCGAACAAGAAGTGACCGAGCCCCACTCGACCCACCGGGCCGACCGATCGACAGGAAATGTGACGTAAGTGAGAATGCAGGCGCGAACCAAGAAGATCCTGGCACTGATCGTGGTGGGCCTGATGGTGGTCCTGGTGGCCTTCGTCGGAGTCCTGTACGCACTGGTCCGCAACTCCTCGCCCCGCCTGCCCGAGATCACCGCCTTCGCGCACAACCGGGCCGAGCAGATCCCCCCGCTGGCGTACTGCAACCTGTATCTCGAGGACTGCACAACCGGCGACCTCGCCGAACTCGACGTGCCACCCGGCTCCTCGCTGCAGCTGTCGCTGCCACAGGAGATCGTCGACGCGCCGTGGCGCATGCTCGTCGTCTACCAGGACGCGTCGGGGCAGGTCCTCGTCCAGGAACAGGCTCACCGCGCCGGTGAGACCCGCGCCGTAACCGTGCCGTCCTCGGAAGACCTGCAGCTGGCCGGCGTCGAGATCCAGCTGCCGTCCGCCGTCATCGACGAGCAGGGGCTCACGCAGGCCCGGGCAGCCTGGTCGATCAAGACCGCCTGACACGACACACGAAGAAGGCCCCTGCGCCGAAGCGCAGGGGCCTTCCCGTTGTCCGTCGAATCAGCTGTCGAGCTCGCGCGCGACGGCGCGGACCACCTCGGAGATGCGCTGGGCGGTCTTGCGGTCCGGGTACTTGCCCTTGCGCAGATCGGGCTGGACCTTCGCCTCGAGCAGCGTGATCATGTCCTCGACCATGCCGTGGAGTTCGTCCGGCGTGTGCTTCTTGGCGGACGGCTCCTTGCGTGCGGCGTTCTGACGCAGCGACGGCGCCGGGTCGAGCACCTTCAGGCTCAGAGCCTGGGGGCCGCGTCGACCGGCGGCCATGCCGAACTCGACGCGCTGACCGGCCTTGAGGCCCTCGACGCCCTCGGGAAGAGCGGACGAACGCACGTAGACGTCCTCCCCTTCTTCCTGCGACAGAAAGCCGAAGCCCTTTTCGACGTCGTACCACTTCACCTTGCCGGTCGGCACCGCGTTCACCCGCTCATCACTTGGAGTGCAGTTGGTTGCACTTGGTATGCAAAACAGCGCGCCCCACCTCTGGTGCGGGACGCGCAGTACCCACAGTCTACCTTGCAGAGACCCCCTCCGGCATCCGGGTTTCCAGGCACTATCGTTGCTGGTGTGGCCCACGAACCGACTCCTTCGAGCACTCCTCAGACACCCCGGAGGGGCGACGGACTCCTGCGCGTCGCACTCGCCCTCTTCGCGGTCGGCTTCGTCGCGATCGTGGCGATCTTCCTGACCCCGGTGCTCTCCGATTCCGAACCGGGCCTCGTTCTCTATCTCATCGCCCTCGCGTGCCCGATCGGATTCCTCCTCGGAATCGTCGCGGCACTGAGGCAGGGCAGACGCTCGCGCTGACACACCCGACCACCGACCGAGGGGACGATCATGAGAATTCTGCTCAACATCATCTGGCTGATCTTCGGCGGTCTGTGGCTGGCGCTGGGGTACTTCGTCGCCGGAATCCTGTGCTGCATCCTGATCATCACGATCCCGTTCGGCATCGCGTCGTTCCGGGTCGGCGTCTACGCGCTGTGGCCGTTCGGGAAGACCGTGGTCGACAAGCCGACGGCAGGTGTGGCCTCGCTGATCGGCAACGTCATCTGGTTCGTCATCGCCGGTCTGTGGCTCGCGATCGGGCACGTCGTGACGGCAATCGCCATGGCGATCACGATCATCGGGATCCCCCTCGCGGTCGCAAATCTGAAGATGATCCCCATCTCGCTCATGCCCCTCGGCAAGGACATCATCGACGCTCCCCAGTGATGTGAGCTTACTCACATAACGGCCCGGTAACGGAAGGGCAACGGCTCGGCGATACGCACGTCTTGTCGCCACTAGCTGGGAAGAGTCCCTGCGCGCCCAATGGGGCCCCGCAACAGGCGAAGACACTCCGCGTTATCAAATGGTGACACTGCGGCCTCGGCCCGTTACCGTCGTCACCGGCCGAGGAAACATCGGCCACATCCGGCCCGCCGCGCCAAACCTCGTCCCGCGGGTACCGGAGTCCCGACGAAGCATTCCAGGGACGAGGACGGGGGACCCAAAGTCCTCCAGGGAACGCAAGTTCTCAGACGGACACCGGCCCGAATGTGCCTCGCACACTCGGATCTTGGGGTGAAGCCAGACCCTCTCCAGCCAGGAGAGGCGAGGCCGGGCGACCTCTCAGCCCGAACCCGACAGCTGACCTCGCAGGCGCGTGTGGAGAGGATCTCGACCACTATGAGCGGACGCCATCGCAAGCCCACCACCACCGGCCGCACCGTCGCCAAGGTCGCCGTCACCGGCGCCATCATGGGCGTCGCCGGAGCAGCCTTCTCGGGCACCGCGAACGCGGCACCCGACTCCGACTGGGACCGCCTCGCGCAGTGCGAGTCCGGCGGAAACTGGGGAATCAACACCGGAAACGGCTTCCAGGGTGGACTCCAGTTCTCCCCGAGCACCTGGAACGCACACGGTGGAACCCAGTACGCGGCCAGCGCCAACCAGGCCTCGCGTGAAGAGCAGATCGTCGTCGCCGAGAAGGTCCTCGACTCCCAGGGCTGGGGCGCATGGCCGTCCTGCTCCTCGAGCCTCGGCCTGAGCAGCGCACCCACCCAGCGCACCGCCCCCGCAACCGTGCCCGAGGCCCCCGCGGCGCCGGCACTCCCCGACCTCACGGGCGGCGTCCCCAGCACCAACGGCACCTCGCAGTACGCCGGTGTCGTCGACAACGCGATCGAGGCCGTCAAGGCTCAGGGCATCGCGATCGATCCCCAGATCCTGCAGCTCATCGACGCGAACAAGGGACTGCTCCCGCAGTAATCCCCCGCGATTCACACAAGAGGGGCCCTGCACCGATCCGGTGCAGGGCCCCTCTTGTGTCGTCGGGTCAGCGGTTGATCACGGTGTGCGGATGCGCGTACGGCAGCGAGTCCGCCGGCAGCGGGAACTCGGTGTCCTCGCCGAACGGGGACAATCCGCCCGCACGGCTCGACGACAGTTCGGTCACGGCGCTATCTCCATCGGCGGTTTCGGGCCACCCTGGATCCACGTACTGCTTCTTCGAATTGTTAGCCACGGTGCCATTTTGACAGGAGCATTCGGCGACGTACAGCCCAGGTCTCTAATCTGATAGTCGATGACCGACACCGACGACGCCACCGCGAGCACCAACGGCACCGCTGCCTCCCCGCGCGGCGCCGCGACCCTCGCGGACTGGCTGGCCGCGCGCAGCGACGCCGAACTGACGGATCTGCTCCGCAAGCGACCCGACCTGGCGGTTCCACCGCCTGCCACGATCGTCGTCCTCGCCGGCCGCGCCGAACAGCGGGCATCGGTGGCCCGCGCGGCCGACAACCTGACGTCGCTGGACTTCGGGATCCTCGAACTGCTGGCGCTCGAACGGGCCGACGAGGTCGCCGTGCCGCGGGCCACCCTGCAGGACGCAGTGGGGTCGCGGGCGACGAAGAAGACCGTCGACGCCACGCTGGACGGCCTGCGGTCCGTGGGGATCGTCTGGGGGGACAAGACGTCGCTGCGCATCGTTCCCGCTGTCGTGGCCACCATCCCGTGGCGGGTCGGACGCAGCGCCGAACCCGTCGAGACGCTGGACGAACCCGGGATCACCGCCGCGCTGGCCGGACTGCAGAGCGTCGAGCGGGACATCCTGGAGACCCTGTCGAAGTCGAGTTCGATCGGACGCACCCGGGACGCGGCCCCCGGAACACCCCCCGACCGTCCCGTGCAGCGGCTCCTCGCCGCCGGGCTGCTGCGGTGGATCGACGACGAAACCGTCGAACTGCCCTATCAGGTGCGGCAGGTCCTGCGCGGGGAGGCCGTCTTCGACCCCACGTCGCTGGCCGCTCCCACCGTGACGGGCCGCAAGCACAAGCCGGCCGACATCAACGCCGCCGCGGCAGGTGAGGCGCTCGAACTGGTTCGCCACTGCGAGGACGTCGTCAAGGCTCTCGGCGAGATCCCGGCGCCCGCGCTGCGGGCAGGTGGGCTCGGTGTCCGCGAACTGCGCCGCATCGCCAAGACGTCCGGCATCGACGAGAACCGGCTGAGCCTGCTCGTCGAGCTGCTCTCGGCCGCGGGACTGATCGCGAGCGGCACCCCGGACCCGGCGCCGACGTCGGACAGCGGGGAGAACTACTGGGCCCCGACCACCGCGGTCGACAACTGGCTCACTTCGCCGGTCGCCCGGCGGTGGCACGCCCTGGCCGCGGCGTGGCTGGAACTTCCGCGCATGGCCTGGTTCATCGGCATGCGCGATGCCAACGACAAACCGGTCGCCGCGCTGTCCGAGGAAGTGCGCGCACCGTCCGCGCCGCGCGACCGGCAGGCGATACTCGGGCTGCTGGCGGAGTTGGGCAGCGGCCACTCCGCGGGTCCGGCGGAGGTCAGCCGGCTGCTGGCGTGGCGCCGCCCCCGCTGGGGTGCCCGGCTGCGGGTCCACGCGGTCGAACGCACCCTCGACGAGGCCGCGACGCTCGGACTCGTCGCCCGCGGAGCGCTCAGCTCCCCCGGACGCGCACTGCTCCACGGCGGCGACGCCGAGGCCGAGATGCACGCGTCGCTGCCTGAACCCGTCGACCACGTCCTCGTCCAGGCCGACCTCACCGTCGTCGCCCCCGGACGGCTGACTTCGGACCTGCTCGAGCAGATCACCCTGGTCGCGGACATCGAGTCCGCCGGTGCGGCGTCGATGTACCGGATCAGCGAAGACAGCGTCCGGCGTGCCCTCGACGTCGGGATGACGGCCGCCGAACTGCACAGCCTCTTCGCGACCCGGTCGCGCACACCCGTCCCGCAGTCGCTGTCGTATCTGATCGACGACGTCGCGAGGCGGCACGGGCGGCTCCGGGCCGGGGTCGCGGCGTCCTTCGTCCGCTGCGAGGACCCCACCCTGCTCGCCGAGGTCCTGGCGTCGCCGGTGGCCGCAACTTTGGCCCTGCGTGCGTTGGCTCCGACGGTGGCGGTGTCGCAGGCACCGCTCCGGGAAGTACTGGGCGAACTGCGGGCGGCCGGTTTCGCGCCCGCAGGCGAGGACTCGTCCGGCGCCCTGGTCGACCTGCGCCCCCGCGGCGCCCGGGTCGTGACCCGGCGCAAGGCTCCCGCCGGCCGCACCCCGGCCGTCGCCACGGACGCCCAACTCGACGCGGTCGTCCGGACCCTACGCGCCGGCGACCTGGCCGCGTCGGCCCGGGGATCCGGCAGCATCCGCTCCGACGGGTCGCGGGCCAGTAGCGCCGCGACCATCGCCCTGCTCAACGCGGCGGCGCGGGAACGCACCAGCGTGACCATCGGTTACGTCGACGCTCAGGGTGTGGCGACGCACCGCATCGTCGATCCTGTGAGCGTCGGCGGCGGCCAGCTCGACGCGTTCGACCCGGCGAGCGGCGCGGTCCGGCGGTTCACCCTTCACCGCATCACGTCCGTCGCCCGCGTCGACTGACCCGTGAGTACTTGTTAACCACGGGCGGTTAACAAGTACTCACGGGTCAGATAACGATTCTGCGCAAACGCCGAGGAATTCCGGGACGCGCAATACCGTGATGCTGGTATGTACCTGGCCGGGGACGACTACCAGGAGGCAGAACCGTGATTGTCACAGCAACGAAGCCGTCACAAAGTTGGTTACGAGGCGTCGTCCGGCTGATGGTTGCCGTGGTGATCCTGCCGCTGGCGTTCGTCCTCGTCGGCGGCGGAACGGCCTCGGCGGACCCGTACAGCCGTCTGCGTGAGCACTGGGTCGACGCACCCGGCGGGGTCGGGCAGATCAAGGTGCGGATGTGGCTCGCGAACAACGGCAGCAACAAGGCCCTCTACCTCCTCGACGGCCTCCGCGCGACCAACGACGTCAGCGGGTGGGAGCACGAGACCAACGCCGCGTGGCTGTCCGACCACGGGATCACCGTCGTCGAACCGGTCGGCGGACAGTCCAGCTTCTACACGGACTGGTACGCGCCCAGCAACACCAACGGTCAGCCGTACACGTACAAGTGGGAGTCGTTCCTCACCCAGAACCTGCCCGACTTCCTGGCGAACAATTACGGCATCAGCCGCACCAGCAACGCCATCGCCGGACTGTCGATGGGCGGCAACGCGGCGTTGATCCTCGCCGCATACCACCGCGACCAGTTCACGTTCGCCGGGTCGATGTCCGGGTACCTGAACCTGTCGGCCCCGGGCATGCGTGAGGCGATCCGTATCGCGATGCTCGACTCCGGCGGTTACAACGCCGACTGCATGTGGGGACCGCCGTGGGATCCGGCGTGGCTGCGCAACGACCCGTTCGTCGCGGCGCCCCTCATGCGCGGGCTCCCGATGTGGATCTCGGCGGGCGCCGGCCTCCCCGGCCCGCACGATCAGCCGCAATCCGCCATCGACGTCTTCAACGTCGGAACCGGCATGGGTCTCGAGGCCATCGCGCTGGCCCAGAACCGTGCCTTCCAGGTGCGGCTCGACACCCTCGGCATCGGCGCGCACTACGACTTTCCGGCGACGGGAACCCACAGCTGGGGCTACTGGCAGGACCAGCTGTGGGCCATGCTGCCGATGATGAAGGCGTCGATCGGCGCCTGACCATGGCCTCCGGCCCCGTGAGTACTTATTAACCACCCGCGGTTAATAAGTACTCACGGGCGGCGAAGCCGCATAGGCGTCCCAGAGTTCCCGGTAGACACCGCCCCGGTCGAGCAGCTCGTCGTGCGTTCCGACTTCCGCGACCCGTCCGCCGTCGAGGACCACCACCCGGTCGGCTCGCGCCGCAGTGCTCAACCGGTGCGCCACGACGACGGTGGTGCGCCGCCGGGACAGGTTCTCGGTTGCGAGCCGGACGCGGTCCTCGGTGGCCAGGTCCAGTGACGCCGTGGCCTCGTCCAGCAGCAGGATGTCGGGGTCCACCAGTTCGGCGCGGGCGAGTGCCAGCAACTGGCGTTGTCCGGCCGACAGGTTGCGCCCGTGCTCCCCGATCGGCTGCAGGTATCCGAGGGCGAGGCCGGACACCATCTCGTGGGCCCCGACGGCTCGGCTGGCGGCCTCGACCTCCGCGTCGGTCGCGTCCGGGCGCCCGTAGGCGACGGCGTCGCGGGCGGTGGCGCCGAACAGGTGCGGCTCCTGCGGTACGACTCCGAGTCGCTGCCGGAACGACGCGAGGTCGAGTGACCGGGTGTCGATACCGTCGACGCGCACCGCACCCTGCGTGGGGTCGTAGAACCGGGCGAGCAGCTTGAGCACCGTCGACTTGCCCGCGCCGGTTTGACCGACGAGGGCAACCGTTTCGCCCGGTTCGATGCGAAGCGCCACCCCTCGCAGCGCCTCTCCCTTGCCGGATTCGTACGCGAAGTGGACGTCGTCGAACACGATGCCGCCCTGGAGGCGGTCGAGGACGATCGGATCGCCCGCCTGGGGCGTGGTGGTCGGTGTCCTCATCAGCCCCCGCAGTCGACCGAGTCCGATCACCGCCTGCTGGTAGCCGTCGAACACCTGCGAAAGCTGTTGTACGGGGGCGAAGAACAGTTCGACGTAAAGCACGAAGGCGATCAGGGTGCCGACGGTGAGGGTTCCGCCGTGGATCCGTGCCGTCCCTGCCGCGAGCACCAGCCCGGTCGCGACCACCGACAGGAACTCGACGAACGGAAAGTACAGGGCCATGTACCGCTGGGCCCGTAGCCGCGACTCCCGGAAGTCCCAGGCCCGCCGGGCGAACTGGGCCGCGTTGTAATCCTCGCGCCGAAATGCCTGGGTGACGCGGATATTCGTCACGTTCTCCTGCAGGTAGGCGTTGACTATCCCGACGCGATCACGCGCCTCCGCGTAGGCGGGCACGGACTTTCGGCGGAACACCACCGTGGCCGCGACGAGGACGGGCACCACGAGGACCAGCACGAGGGCCAGTTCCGCGTCGATCACCAGGAGTGCCACCAGCACACCGGAAATCGTCAACCCGCTCACCACCGCCGTCGCCAGACCTGTCTGCAGGAAGTTGGACAGGCTGTCGACATCGGTGGTCATGCGTGTCATGATCCGGCCGGCCAGTTCTCGCTCGTAGTACTGCAACCCGAGCCGCTGCAGCTGCGCGAACGTCTTGACCCGCAACGTGTACAGCAGCCGTTCGCCCGTCCGCCCGGTCACCCGCGCCTGGGCGATGTTGACGGCCCAGTCCAGCAGCACCACCAGAATGGTCGCGGCCGCCGCGAGGAGCAGCAGGTCGCGGGCGCCTTGCAGCACTCCCCGGTCCACCCCGGTACGGACGAGCACCGGCACCGCGATCTGAGCGACGGCGTCCAGCCCGACGAGCGCCAAGCCTGCGACCAGCGGCAGGAGGAGCGGACGCAGCAGTGAGCGGAGTCCGAACGCCGGGTCGGCGGCCCGGGCCTCGTCCGCGGCGACGTCGGGGTCTCCCGTGAGTGGCGGCAGGTCGTCGAGCCGAGCCATTACTTCGGGGCTGGGCGGCGCCGACGAGAGGATGCCGCCCGACGCGCCTCCGCGCGACGGCCCACTGGCACCCGCGGCTGCGGTCGCGAAAGCCGCTGCGGCTCTGGCATCGAACACCCCGGAAGCCTCGTCGCCGTCCTCCCGGCGCCACAGTTCGGCGGTGACACCGTCGACGTCCGGTGGCTCGTTCGACGTGTCCGGAGCGGTCACGTCGTCCGCGCTCGACAGCAGCGCACGGAACAGGGGGCACCGCTCGTCGAGTTCGGCGCTCGTGCCCACATCGACGATGCGCCCGTGCGCCAGGACCGCGATGCGGTCGGCCAACGCGAGCGTCGACCGGCGATGCGCAATGATCAGCGTGGTCCGTTCGCTGGTCGCGACGCACAGTTCGTGGTGGATGGCGGCCTCGACGCGGGCGTCGACCGCCGATGTCGCGTCGTCGAGCACCAGGATCCGCGGATCGGTCACCAATGCCCGGGCGAGGGCGATCCGCTGCCGCTGCCCACCCGACAACGTCACCCCCTGCTCCCCCACGGCGGTGTCGAGGCCGTCCGGCAGTGCGTCGACGAATTCCTCCGCCTGCACCACGCGGAGCGCCTCACGCACCAGTGCCTCGTCGGCATCCGGCCGGCCGTAGGACACGTTGGCGCGGATCGTTTCGGACATCAGGTAGCTGTCTTCGAAGACGACGCCGAGCGCGGAGCGCAGCGAGTCGAGCGACAGCCGGCGGGTGTCGATCCCCCCGACGGTGACCGCACCCGCGTCGACGTCGTACAACCGCGGAACAAGCATGGCCAGAGTCGATTTCCCTGATCCGGCCGCGCCGACCACCGCCACCGTCTCGCCGGGTGCGATCCGCAGGGACAGTCCGTCGAGGAGGCGATTCGACGGGTCGTATCCGAAGGCCACCTCGTCGAACACCACCTCGAGGGGACCGCGCGGCAAGTCCACGGCGCCGGGTGGGGTCGTGACGGCGGGGGCGTTGTCGATCACCTCGCGGACGCGCTCGACGCTGGCCCGGCCCTGTTGGCTCACGGTCAGCAGCGTGGCGAGCTGACGCACGGGCGAGGCGAACGACGCCAGGTACGTGGTGAAGGCGACGAACGTGCCGAGCGACAGCGTGCCGTGCAGCGCCAGCCATCCTCCGAGTGCCAGGACGAGTGCCTGCCCCAGCATCGGGACCGCCTGCAGTGCAGGGTTGTACCGGCTGGTCAGCCGTGCGACGCGCAGCCGGGAACGGAAGAGGTCCCCTGCCCGCTTCTCGAGGTCTTCGAGTTCGCGGCTTTCCTGGCCGAATCCCTTGACGACGCGCACCCCCGTGACGGCGGCTTCGACTCCCCCGGCCACGATCGCCGCCTGTTCCTGGGCATGCCAATTGGCGGGGAACAGGTCGACGCGGCTGCGCATCGAGATGAACCACAACGCAGGCAGGACGGCCAGGGCGACCAGGGTGAGGATCGGCGACAGCACGGCCATCACGGCCAGGGAGATCGCGAACATCAGCAGGTTCCCTGCCATGTGCGGCAGTAACTGCAGGAGCATCTGGATCAGCGTGATGTCCGAGATCGACCGGCTGACCACCTGCCCGGTCTGCAGACCGTCCTGCTTGACGCCGTCCAGCCGCAGTAGGGACCGGAAGGCGTCGCCCCGCAGGTCGTACTGCACTCCGAGGGACAGCTGCCCGGAGCGGTACCGTCGCGTGTACGCGGCGGCGAAACGGAGCGATGCGAGGGCGATGAGCACCGCGATCCACGGCGCCAGTGCGTGATTCGTGTCGACTGCGGCATTGTCGATCACGTGCCGGACGGCCAGCGGAATGGTGGCGGTGGCGGCGGCCGCCACGGCCGCCGCCCCGTACGCGAGAACGAGATTGCGGCGTTGGCGCAGACAGTATCCGAACAGGTACCGCAGCCAGCCGGCGTTCCCCTCCGAGTCTCCCGTCGTCACTGCGCAGACACCAGCGTGGAATCCTTCTCGACCGCAAACTGATTGGCGGGTCGCGGCAAACCGTAGTGCCCGCGCAGTGTGGTCTCGGTGTAGTCGGTGCGGAAGAGTCCGCGTTCCTGCAGAATCGGGACCACGGAGTCGACGAACTTCTCCAACCCGGACGGAAGGACCGCGGGCATGATGTTGAAACCGTCTGCGGCGCCGTTCCGGAACCAGTACTCGATCGTGTCGGCCACCTGAAGCGGGGTGCCCGCGAACGTGCGGTGACCGCGACCACCACCGAGTCGCCCGATCAGCTGCCGGACGGTGAGCTTCTCGCGGCGGGCGAGGTCCACGATCAGCGTGTACCGGCTCTTTGCACCCTCGATCTCGTCCTCGGACGGTAAGTCCTCGGGAAGTTCCTCGTCGAGCGGGAGCTGCTCCGGTTCGAGATTGAACCGCTGCGCCAGCTGCTTGCGGGCGTATTCCGGCGAGATCAACCTCTCCAGTTCGGCCTCGAGCTCGCGGGCCTCCTCTTCGGTGTCAGCGATGACCGGCACGATGCCGGGCAGGATCAGTACCTGCTCGGGGTCCCGGCCCACTTTCGCGACACGGTCCTTGACGTCCGCGTAGAACGCCTTCCCCTCGTCGAGAGTGGGCTGGGCGGTGAAGATGGCCTCCGAGTACCGGGCGGCGAAATCCTTTCCGTCCTCGGACGACCCGGCCTGCACGAGCAGGGGATATCCCTGCGGCGACCGCGGCACGTTGAGGGGTCCCCGCACCGTGAAGAACCGGCCCTCGTGTTCGATGACGTGCACCTTGGCGGAGTCGGCATGGATCGCGACCTCCTTGTCCGCGACGATGGCGTCGTCCTCCCAGCTGTCCCACAGCTTGGTGGACACCTCCACGAACTCCGCGGCCCGCTCGTACCGGCTCCGGTGCGCGGGGGTGTCGTCGAGACCGAAGTTCTGCGCCGCATCGGCGCCGGCCGTGGTGACGATGTTCCAGCCGGCGCGTCCACCGCTGACGAAGTCGAGGGACGCGAACCGCCGCGCCAAGTTGTACGGCTCGTTGTAGCTGGTCGACGCGGTCGCGATCAGGCCGATCTTCTCGGTGGCCGCGGAGATCGCCGTGAGGATGATCGTCGGCTCCAGCTTGCCGCTCGGCCTGCGTTCCGGATTGCTGAACAGCACCGGGCTGTCGGCGAGGAACACCGAGTCGAATTTTCCCCGTTCGGCGGTCTGCGCCAACGAGATGTAGTGCTTGATATCGAGATTGGCGTTCGGATCGCTCTCGGGCAGGCGCCAGGCGGCCTCGTGGTGTCCGATCGCCATCAGGAATGCGTTGAGATGCAGTCGGCGCTGGGGTGACGAACTCATGGTGTAACTCCCTTACTGTGCCGCTACCTCGACGCCGAGGGCGCCGAGCAGCGTGTTGCGAAACTCGTGGAACTTGCTGTCGCCGAGCGCTCTCGGCTTCGGGATGTCGATGCTCTCGTCGACGACGATCTGCCCGCGGTCGAGAACGAGCACCCGGTCGGCGAGCGCGATCGCTTCGTCGACGTCGTGTGTGACGAGCAGGACGGTCGGGCGGTGGCGGCGGATCAACTCCTGCAGGAGGGCGTGCATCTTGATCCGGGTCAGCGCGTCGAGAGCGCCGAAGGGCTCGTCGGCCAGGAACAGTTGGGGCTCGCGGACCAGCGCTCGGGCCAGCGCCACCCGCTGCTGTTCACCGCCGGACAGTTCGCTGGGCCACGCCTTCTCCCGGCCCGCGAGCCCGACTTCCGCGAGCGCCGACGTTCCCTTGCTCGTGCCGGTGCGGCCCAGTCCGAGCGTCACGTTGTCCAGCACCCTCAGCCACGGCAGCAGTCGTGAGTCCTGGAATGCCACCGACACCTCCTCGGGCACCGTGAGGGTTCCGCCGCGGCCCTCGACGTCGTAGTCGAGACCGGCGAGCGCGCGGAGCAGCGTGCTCTTGCCCGACCCGCTCTTTCCTAGCAGGGCCACGAACTGCCCGTCGGGAATGTCGAGGTCCAGGCGGTCGAGTACGGTCTTGTCGCCGAATCCGCGGACGAGGGATCGCACCTGCACGGCGGCGGGTTCTAGGCGGCGAGCGTCTTGCGCCATGACAGCGACCGCCTTTCGATGTAGCGGAGGACGGAGTCGGACAGGAGACCGAAGATGCCGTAGACCGCGAGCCCCACGAGAATCACGTCGGACTGTCCGTAGTTCTGTGCGTTGTACATCATCTTTCCCAAACCGGTCACCGCGTTGATTCCCTCGACGACGATGAGAGTGAGCCAGGCACCGGTCACCGAGAGGCGCAGTCCCAGAAAGAATCCCGGCATCGCACCAGGCAGTACCACCTTGCGGATGAACGTGGCCCGGGACAACCCGAGGACCTCGGCGAGTTCGACGTATCGGTTGTCGATCGACGTCAACGAGTTGTGCGTCTGGATGTACATGTGGACGACGACACCGAGCGCGATGATCACGATCTTGAACGTCTCGCCGATGCCGAGCCAGAGGATCAGCAGTGGGATGAGGCCGAGCGTCGGGATGGCGCGTTTGAGCTGGATCGGCCCGTCGATCAGGGCGTCACCGGAACGTGTCAGACCGGCGACGACGGCCAGGGCCGTCCCGATCACCACGCCGAATGCGAAACCGATGGCGGCGCGGCTCAACGACGCGAGGACGTGTTCCTGCAGGACGCCGGTGGAGATCAGGTCGACGGCCGTGGTGACCACGGTCCACGGCGCGGACAGCTTTCGCGCGTCGATGACGCCGGTCAGACTTCCCACTGCCCACACCGCGAGGAGGAGCAGGACACCGGCCAGCCGGGAGAACGGAAACGCCTTACGCAGCCCGAGTCGGCGGATCTGCCGATCGGCGACGCCGAGCCTCGGGGCCTCGGGGGCGACACTGCGTGCCGGTGCCGGCGCGGAGAGAGTGCTGGTCATCGCTGCACACCGCCCCGGTACTCGGCCGGAACAGCGTCGGCGGCGATCGTCTCGAATCGCCGGTCGAACAACTCGTTGGCATCGAACTCACTGAAGTAGCCTGCATCGGAGAGCAATTGGACGGTGTCCTGCGTCCACTCGACTGCGGCGTCCCAGTTGGCGGGGTAGACCGGGCGCTGCCCGACGGAGGCGACGATGCGCTTGCCGTCCTCGGCCGATACCTGTTCGCTCTCCACGTAGTACTTCTGGATCCAGGCGTCCTGGTTCTCCCACGCCCAGATCTCCCCGCGGGCCCAGAACGGAATGAACGCTTTGATCGCCGCGGCCTTGGCCGGGTCCTGGAGAACTTCCACCGGTGCCCAGAGCACGGTGAGCGCGTCCACGGCGTCGGTGGCCAGCGCCTTGGCTCCGTCCGGCCCGTACTGGTTCAGGTACTTCGTCACCGTCGGCTCCGACAGCGGCGCGACGTCCACCTGCTTCGACTGCAGCGCGGTGAGGAACTGCGGGCTGGGGAGTTCGACGAGCTGGACGTCCTTCGTGGTCAGACCCTGCGCCTTCAGCGTT
The DNA here is from genome assembly GCF_058628105.1 of Rhodococcus sp. G6(2025). Taxonomy (NCBI): domain Bacteria; kingdom Bacillati; phylum Actinomycetota; class Actinomycetes; order Mycobacteriales; family Nocardiaceae; genus Rhodococcus; species Rhodococcus sp. G6(2025). The sequence continues at coordinate 1,383,730 of NZ_CP179750.1, read as the reverse complement.
CGCAGGATCACCACACCCTGCGCCTGCCCGGGTGAGAACGCAATCTTCTTGCCCCGCAGGTCCGGCAGTTCCGTGATGTCCGAGCCGGGAGCGGTGGCCAGCCGGTACTGCGGCTGTTCCTTCTCCCGGACCGCGACGATCTTCGCGTCGAGCCCGGTGGCGTGCGCCTGGATCGGCGGGATCGCGGCGTTGGTGGCCAGATCGACCGCGTTGCCCCGGAAGGCCTGGATCACGTCGGGACCGGCACTGACGTCCGGCCAGTCCGACACGGTGAACGGGAGGTCCGCGAGCTGGCCGGTCGCCTCGAGCTGCAGCCGGGTGGTCTTGATCGACACGCTGAGCGAGGTTCCGTCCGGAACCTGATCGGGGACAGCGTCATCGAGTGACAATCCGCCGGAGGAACCGGAAGAGCAGGACGCGAGCCCGAGCGCCACGACGCCGGCGAAGGCGACGCGCGTGAGGCGCCGATACCCGGGGGAAGACACGAGTGAACTGGACATGATTGATCCTTCGAAGGATGTGATCTCCGGTCGGGCACACCGGACGCGGTCGTCGAGTGCCACAGAGGAGCGAAGAGGAAGAACGGAAAGGTGTTTCGAGCGTCCGCCGAAGTCAGCGGGGAGGCGTCAGATGCGACCCGGTCGCGTGCGGCGACAACAGGACTCGGAGCGACACGAGGATGTACGCACACTGTCCGCCATGGTGGTGTTCACACCAATATCCTTGCGATCCAGCGCAATCGACGTCAACATTGCTTCCCACCGAATTAACTCGGGGCCTGTGATACATGTCACGATATGCCGGCCAACGGCCGCACGAAGCTGGTGAGAGGCGCCCGGTAGAGCTCCGCGAGGATCACGGAACCGGCGGATACCGGCAGTGCCCGCCCCGGAAAACTGGTGGACAGCACCGACCGTGACGGGTCGTCACATGTCGCCGACGACTCCCCGACTGCTCGCCGAACCGTGTCGAGAGTGCCCGGAATCTGGCTCACACCTTGGTCGCAGACGATCAGGACCTCCGGATTGAACAGATCGAGCAGCCGGGCAGCCACCACCCCCACGCCGTGCGCCCGTTCCTCGAACAGTGCCAAAGCCGCCGGCTGCCGACGTCGACCCGCGTCGAGGAGGTCGCCGAAAATCGGCCGCTCGATGATGCCGAGTTGCATCGCCCTGCGCACCAGCACCCGATCCGACAGGGTGGCCTGCACGCATCCGGTACGCCCGCAGGCGCACTCCTCGACGCTGTTCTCGACGGGCACGTGCGCCACCGCGCCTGCCGCCGCGCGCGGTCCGTGGTGGACCACGCCTCCGGTCGCGAACGCGGCGTCCACCACGTTCCCGACGAAGAGCTGCACCACACTGTCCCGTGCCCTCGGCTCCCCGAACAACACCTCCGCGTCGATGAGGGCGCGCGCGTGCGAATCCATCCGCACGTCCAGACCCGTGCGGTGCTCGAGATCCGCCCGGACCGGGTACCCGTTCCACCCGGGGATCGGATGCTCACGCACCACACCCGATTCCGAGTCGATCCAGCCACCGGCCGCGAATCCGACGCCGATCGGGACAGACACGTCACCGTGTCGGGCGGCCAGCCCCTCGAGGGTCGTCACGGCGTTCCGCAGGATCTCGGCCGGTCCGAGCCCGAAGTGCGGATCACGGGATCGGGCCAGCACCTGCCCGCGCAGGTCGAGCAACGCGGTGGTCACGTGGGTCATCGCCAGGTGGATGCCGTAGACCACGAAGCGGGTGTCGTCGAGGTCCACCGGGACGTGTGGCCGTCCCAGACCGGTGGGACCCGAGATCTCCGGCAGTTCCCGCAGCAGACCGCGTTCGACGAGCTGCGCACTGGCGGTGGTCACCGTCGCGGGTGAGAGTCCGGTGACTCGCGCGATCGTGCTGCGCGCGATCGGCCCGTGGTCGAGGACGGTGCGCAGCACCGTGCCCGCGCTGGCGCCGGAACGGCCGGCACCACGCCGGGTGTCGGGCTCGGTTCGCGCCATCGTTCCCACCTTCCCCGCGCGCAGTGATTTCGGTTGATCTCGAACGCTATCGAAGGGGAACGTGCAGTTCAACGGACTCGATTCCCGTGAATTTAACTCCCTGTGAGTACTTGTTAACCACGGGCGGTTAATAAGTACTCACGGGGGCTAGCCACCCAGATTGACCTCGATGCAGTACGTGCGCTCGGGTTCGGAGAACGCGATGGGAAATGCGTTGTCGAACTCGCTGCACAGGGTTTCGTCGTTCTGGCCGTCCGCGCGTCTCACGACCTTGACGGTCTGCATGTCGGTGCAGTCGGACGGCACGATCCGGCCGTCGTCCTCGAGTAGGTAGCAGGAGTCCTCGAGCATGTTCGGAACGAGGCAGAGCGTGGTCTGCACGTCCTCGTCCTCGCTCACGAGGGTGTACGAGAAGTAGTCCTCCGCGCACTGGACGTCGCCGTCGTTCTTCTGCGCCACCTCGTACGTGGCCTCGCTGTCGGAGCAGTCCCGCTTCTCGTGTGAGGTGTCGGCCGCGGTCGTCGACGCGGACTCGAAGAAGAGGCAGTCGCCGACGTCGAGAGCGTTCTTGTCGGCGCTCTTCACGGCGAACACAGCGAACGCGGCGATAGCGGCGAGGATCACGACGGCGACGACGCCGAGGGTGATGAACAGCCCCTTCCGCGATTTCTTCGGCGGCTGCCCGTACTGGCCGGGCGGGTACTGGCCGGGCTGCTGCCCGTACTGGCCGGGCGGATACTGGCCGGGTTGCTGCGCGTACTGCCCCTGCGGGTACGGCTGCTGCGGGTACTGACCCTGCGGGTACGGTTGCTGCGGGTTGTTCGGCGGTTCGCCGGGGACGTTCGGATCGGGACGGTTGGGGTCGTCGGGGGGCTGGGTCATCGCGAGCCTCGTCTCTGGGTCGATCCATCCGGCTGTCCCTCAATTTAGGCCCCGACCGCCCCGGATGTGCAGGTATCGGGCCGCGTCGAAGGCCGCGACGTGGCGCGGTGTCGCTCAGATCAGGACAATGGACAGGCTGGCTACATCCGGCACCGCATTTTCGAGGAGGCTTCCGTGACCGACGGACCGTTGATCGTCCAATCCGACAAGACCCTGCTGTTGGAGGTCGATCACGAACGCGCGAACGACGCCCGTCAGGCGATCGCGCCGTTCGCGGAACTCGAGCGCGCGCCCGAACACGTCCACACCTACCGGATCACCCCGCTGGCCCTGTGGAACGCGCGCGCCGCCGGACACGACGCCGAGCAGGTGGTCGATGCACTGGTCAACTTCTCCCGGTACGCGGTGCCCCAGCCGCTGCTGGTCGACATCGTCGACACGATGGCCCGGTACGGGCGCCTGCAGCTGGTGAAGAACCCGGCCCACGGTCTGACGCTGGTCAGCCTGGACCGCGCGGTCCTCACCGAGGTGACCCGGCACAAGAAGATCGCCCCGATGCTCGGTGCGCGCGTCGACGACGACACGGTGGTGGTTCACCCGAGCGAGCGCGGTCGTCTCAAGCAGTTGCTGCTCAAGGTCGGCTGGCCGGCGGAGGACCTCGCCGGGTACGTGGACGGCGAGGCGCACGCCATCGACCTGGACTTCGACGGCACGTCCCCCGGGTCCGCGGACGGCACGTGGCACCTGCGCGACTATCAGGAGATGGCCGCCGACTCGTTCTGGGCGGGCGGGTCCGGTGTCGTCGTCCTGCCGTGTGGTGCGGGTAAGACGATGGTCGGTGCGGCGGCGATGGCCAAGGCGAAGGCCACCACGTTGATCCTGGTGACGAACACGGTCGCGGGACGGCAGTGGAAGCGTGAGCTGATCGCGCGCACGTCGCTCACCGAGGAGGAGATCGGCGAGTACTCGGGCGAGCGCAAGGAGATCCGTCCGGTCACGATCGCCACGTACCAGGTGATCACCCGGCGCACCAAGGGCGAATACAAGCATCTGGAGCTCTTCGATTCCCGCGACTGGGGTCTCGTGATCTACGACGAGGTGCACCTCCTGCCCGCCCCGGTGTTCCGCATGACCGCCGACCTGCAGTCCCGTCGACGCCTCGGCCTCACCGCCACCCTGGTGCGCGAGGACGGCCGTGAGGGCGACGTGTTCTCGCTGATCGGACCCAAGCGGTACGACGCGCCGTGGAAGGACATCGAGGCGCAGGGGTGGATCGCGCCCGCCGACTGCGTCGAGGTGCGGGTGACGCTGACGGACGCCGAACGGATGTCGTACGCGGTCGCCGAACCCGACGAGCGGTACAAGCTGTGTTCCACCGCGCACACCAAGATCGCGGTGGTGAAGTCGATCCTGGAACGGCACACCGATGCACCGACGTTGATCATCGGCGCGTACCTCGACCAGCTCGACGAACTGGGTGAGGCGTTGAACGCCCCGGTCATCAAGGGGTCGACCAAGAACAAGGAGCGCGAGGAGCTGTTCGACCGTTTCCGGGCGGGCGAGATCCAGACGCTGGTCGTCAGCAAGGTCGCGAACTTCTCGATCGACCTGCCGGAAGCGTCTGTCGCCGTTCAGGTTTCGGGTACGTTCGGTTCTCGCCAGGAGGAGGCTCAGCGTCTGGGCCGCCTGCTGCGACCCAAGCACGACGGCGGCCAGGCCCACTTCTACTCGGTGGTGGCACGCGACACGCTCGACGCCGAGTACGCCGCCCACCGGCAGCGCTTCCTCGCCGAGCAGGGGTACGCGTACCGGATCACCGACGCCGACGATCTGCTGGGCCCCGCCATCGGGTGACCGCCTGCCACCGGACCGGGGCCTCTAAGCTGGGGCCGTGCGACATTTCGAGTTCACCGTCGACCGGCCCTACGCGAAGTCTGTCAACCAGACGTTCGCCGACATGCGACGCCTGCAGGTGTCGGCGATCGTGGTGGCTCTGCTGTTCGCGGCCGCCGCTGCCGGTCTGATCCTGCTCGCCCACCCCTGGTCGATCATCCTCGGTGTCGTCGTGGCGATCGCCGCACTGACGTCCGTGTGGGTGGCGTTCTGGGTGCCGAAGAAGGTCGGCAGCATCGAGGAGTTGTACGCGAAGAGCCCGCTGGTGCCTGCCGTCGTCTCGGAGGTCCATCCCCGCGCGGTCACCCTGCTGTCGCTGATCGACGTCGCGAAGCCCTCCGCGGGCCGGGCGTCGTACGCCCTCGTCACTCGCAACGTTCCGATCCGGACCGGTCAGAAGCAGAGGGTGGGCGACAGGGTGCCGTCCGTCGCACTCCTGAACGACCGCAGCACCCGCAACGACGCCGCCACGTGGGAGATGGTCAGCCCGATGCCGATCGCGTGGGGCACCCGCGACGCGGCGGTGCGTTCCCGCGCGGAAGACGCCATCGATCAGGTCGAATGGGATTTCCTGCAGAGCCGGATCCCCGAGTCCGAGCACATCCGGACCAGCCCCGAGCAGCGAGTCGCGGTGTCCGAGCACGACCTTCCGGAGGGCCTGCGCTGATCGGCAACTAGTCGGGCCAGCCTTCGGCCGGTTGCCGCGGGTCGCCGGCGAGCAGGGCGGCCACCCACGAAGCGCGCCGGACGCCGCGCTGCACGAGCCCGGCGCGCTGGACGCCCTCGAACCGGAAGCCCACCCGGCGGGCGACCGCCGCCGAGTCGAGATTGCCGACGAACGCGCGCCATTCGATGCGTTCGAGCCCCATACCGTCCGGCCGAAACGCGAAATCGCACACCAGGTTCACCGCGGTCGTCATGAGGCCCCGCGACCGTGCCGCCGGCGACAGCCAGTATCCGATCTCCGCCGCCGTCACATCCCGCGCCATCAGACCGATCATCCCCAGCACGGGACCGTCCTCGCGTTCGCGCAGCGCCCACGTGGGACTGCGGTCGGCCCAGCCGGACGGCACCGTCTGCCGCACGAACTGCTCGGCGTCCGAGCGGCCGTACGGCGCGGGCATCGTCGTCCACTCGGCGATCGACGCGTCGCTGCATGCCGCGCAGATCTCGTCGACGTCGGTGACGACCGGCGGGCTCAGCCACAGCGTGTCGGCGGCGAGGGTGACGACGAACATGCCCGCCACTCTATGCCCGGTGAGGCGGCCTATGGATCAACGCAGCGCGGGCAGCACTTCCTTCTCGAACAGTTCGATGCCCGACGTGTCGTACGCGGCTTCGGGGAAGTAGAAGATGCCGTAGGACATGCCCTGCTCCTTCAGCGCCGACAGTTTCTCGACGATCTGCTCCGGCGTTCCCACACCGGGCATTCCGCGGAAGGCTCCCAGGGCACCCTCGGCGGCGTCGGCGCCGACGTGGGGGGTGAGCCGGTCCTTCAGGGTGAGCAACCGCTGCTCGACCTCCGCCTCGGTGGTGCCGATCGCGACGTTGTAGTTGGCCGAGCGGGTGATGGCGTCGAAGTCGGTGCCGACGGTGTCGCAGTGCTTCCGCAGGATCTCGGACTTCTGCGCGAAGCCCTCGGGTGTGCCGTCGAAGTTGGTGTACTGCGCGTACTTTGCCGCGATCTTCAACGTCACCTTCTCGCCGCCACCGGCGATCCACAGCGGGATGCCGCCTTCCTGCAACGGAAGTGGGCGGACGATGGCACCGTCGACCTGGTAGTGCTTGCCTTCGAGGGTCGCGATGCCGTTGGCCCAGGCCTGACGCATGATCTGCACGCCCTCGTCGAGGCGACCGAGACGCACACCGGCAGAGGGGAATCCGTATCCGTATGCCCGCCACTCGTGCTCGTACCAGCCGCCGCCGATACCCATCTCGACGCGTCCGCCCGAGATGAGGTCGGTGGTGGCGGCGACCTTCGCGAGGTAAGCCGGGTTGCGGTAGCTCATCGCCGTACACATCTGGCCGAGACGCACCCGCGAGGTGACCGCCGCGAACGCGGACATGAGGGTCCACGCCTCGTGCGTGGCCTCCTCCGTCGGTGCCGGGACGGTATGGAAGTGGTCGTAGACCCACAGGGAATCCCAGGACGAACCCTGATCGGCGCGCAACGCGAAGTCGCGCATCACCGACCACTGATCCGCGGGATCGATTCCGACGAGATCCAGACGCCAACCTTGAGGAACGAACAATCCGAAGCGCATGAAACGAATGTACCTATGCTTCCTGTTTTTCGAGCGGTAAGGAATCGGGCTCCGGCGGGGTCGGCGGTGGCCACGGGGAATAGACCGGGATGAACCGGAACAGGAGGCCGGCGCCGACCAGCGCCGCTCCCCCGATCGCGGCGACGGCGGCCCCGAGCGGGACGACCGCGGCGAGCGCGCCGACGCCGAAGGGTCCGGCGAACATGCCGGTGTCGTGGGTGAGCCGCCAGGCGGCGAGGAATTCGGCGCGGGTCGCCGGTGGGGCGATGTCGGCGCCGAGCGTCATGATCACACCGTTGCCGAGCCCGTTGCCGATGCCCATCACGACGGCGACGACCCCGATCGACAGGAGATCGTGCGAGAACGGCAACGCCAGGTAGGACACCCCGATCACCAGAAGCGACGGCACCGCGATGAACCGGCGACCGTACCGGTCCATGAAGTGTCCGGCCGGATACGAGCACAGCAGATCGACGGCCGCTCCGACCCCGAAGACGAGACTGACCTGGGCGGCGTCGAGTCCGAGATGGGCAGCCCACAGCGGCAGCACCGCCTCCCGCGAGGCGCGGGCCGCACCCATCAGGAGCGACCCGGCGCCGAGCGTGGCCAGCAGCTTCCGGTGCCGGCGCAGAATCGACGGCAGCGTCGCGTGGGTACCGGCGGTGCCTGCGTGGCGCCGCGGCGGGTCGGGGACCCTCGACATCAGCCACCCGGACAGGACGACGCCGACGAACTGCACCATGAATCCGCCCCGGGCGCCGACCACCAGGATCACGGCGGCGCCGAGCAGCGGTCCCACGAAGAAGCCGAGCCGCCACATCGCCGCGAACGACGACATCGCCCGGGCCCGCAGCCCGATCGGCACGGCGTCGGCCAGGTAGCTCTGGCGGGCCAGCCCCCACACGGCGTTGGCGAGCCCGGTCAGCAGTGCCCCCACACCCAGCATCCAGGGTGTCTGCGCGAGCAGACAGACCAGCACTCCGGCGGCGCCGACGGTACTGCCGCCGATGATGGACCGCCGCTCCCCGAACCTGGCGACGATCCGGCCTGCGGGCAGGTCGCCCAGGACGGCGCCGAGCCCGACGACCGCGACGATCAGCCCGGACACGGCCACGGACGCACCCAGTTCGCGGGCCGTCAGTGCCATGACCGGGGCGGCGGCCCCCTGGCCGATGCCGAAGATCGCGGCGGGAACGAAGACGGTGGTGACGAGAGGTTTCAGACCGGTCTCGCCGCTCATGCGCTCGCTTCGTCGACCGCGCCCGCGAACCGGTTACCGACGTCCGTGAGACCGTAGTGACCGCGCAGGGTGGTCGCGGTGTACTCCGTCCGGAACAGTCCGCGCTGCTGCAGGATCGGGACGACACGGTCGACGAAGTCGTCCAGTCCGCCGGGCAGGTAGGGCGGCATGATGTTGAAACCGTCGGCCGCGCCCTGCTCGAACCACGTCTGCAGCTCGTCGGCGACCTGTTCGGGGGTCCCGGCGAACGTGCGGTGCCCACGTCCGCCGCCGAGCAGCCCGATCAGCTGCCGGACGGTGAGCGAACCGTCCGCCGCGAGGTCCTTCACCAGCTGGTAGCGGCTCTTGTTGCCCTGGATCTCGTCCAGCGGCGGAAGCGGCGGAAGCGGGGCGTCGAGGGAATGCTTGGTGAGGTCGACACCGAGCATCGTGGACAGCTGACGCAGCGAGTACTCGGGCGAGATCAGGTCGGTGAACGACTGCTCGAGCGCCTTCGCCTCCTCCTCGGTGTCCGCGATGAACGGCACGATGCCGGGCAGCACCTTCAGGTCGCCCGCATTGCGGCCGTGCTTGACGACACGCGCCTTGAGGTCGCGGTAGAACTCCTGACCCTGTTCCAGGGTGCGCTGCGCGGTGAACACGGCCTCGGCGTACCGCGCGGCGAACTCCTTGCCGCTCTCGGACGAGCCGGCCTGCACCAGCAGCGGCCGCCCCTGGGCGGACCTCGGCGAGTTGAGCGGGCCCTTGACCCGGAACCGCGGTCCGTCGTGGTCGATGGTGTGAACCTTGCCGGGGTCGGCGAACACGCCGGTCTCCGGGTCGAGCACCACCGCGCCGTCCTCCCAGCTGTCCCACAGGGCGAGCGTGACGTCGACGAATTCCTCTGCGCGCTCGTACCGTCCGCTGTGTGCGGGGATGCCGTCGACGCCGAAGTTCGCAGCCTCGTCCGCACCGGCCGAGGTCACGATGTTCCACCCCGCCCGGCCGCCGCTGATGTGGTCGAGCGACGTGAACTTGCGCGCCAGGTTGTACGGGTCGGAGTAACTCGTGGACGCGGTGGCAATCAGTCCCACGTGTTCGGTGGCGACGGCGATCGCCGACAGCAACGTGACGGGCTCGAAGATCGCCTGGGTGTTGTGCTTGATCCGCGGTCCGACGGCGAGACCGTCCGCGAAGAACACCGAATCGAGCTTGCCCCGCTCCGCGATCCGGCCGAGTTCCTGGAAGTGTGCGACGTCCAGAACGCGGTGCGCCTCGGTGCGGGGATGGCGCCACGCCGCCTCGTGATGTCCCACACCCATGAGAAAGGCGTTGAGGTGGAACTGGGAATCCTGTGACATGTGGAGTTTCTTTTCCGGTAAGTGACTAGACCCGCCAGCGGGACAGCCTGCGTTCGATCAGTACGAGAACGGCGTTGAGCGTCAGCCCGAGAACCGAGATGGCGACGATGCCCGCATACATGTTGGGGATCTGGAAGTTGAACTGGGAGGCCGTGATCAGGTAACCGAGGCCGGCCTTGGCCCCAACCATCTCGGCGGCGATCAGCACGAGGATCGACGACGCCGCCGCCATGCGGATGCCGGTGAAGATGGTGGGAACGGCGGCGGGAAGCACGACCTTCTGGAACAGGCGCACGGGCGACAGTCCCAGCGACGACGCCGACTTGATCAGCAACGGGTCGACGGTGCGCACACCGGAGATCGTGTTCAGCAGGATCGGGAAGGTGCACGCGTAGATCACCAGGGCGATCTTGGACTCCTCACCGATGCCGAGGATCAGGATGAAGACCGGGAGTAACGCCAGCGCCGCCGTGTTGCGGAACAGCTCCAGGATCGGGTTCAGGAAGTCCGACACCGGGCGGTACCAGGCGATCGCGATGCCCAGCGGGATCGCGATCACGACCGCCACGAAGAATCCGATCAGGGCGCGGGAGAGGCTGGCGGACACGTGCTGCCACAGCTCACCGCTCTGCACCAGGTCGAAGAACGCCTCGACCACCGTGGTGAACGGGGGCAAGAACACCTCGTCGACGAGACCGACCCGGGGAGCGATCTCCCACAGCGCCAGGAAGGCGACGATCGCGACGGACGGCTTGAGGATCCGCCAGGCGATCGGACGCAGTGCCGCGCCGGCACGCTGGACGGCACCCGGCTGCGGTGGGGTGGAAGCGGGCGACGGAGCCGACGTCCCGGGCCGATCGATTGCAACGGGAGCTTCCGGTGACGCGAGTGCGCTAGACATGTGCTTCCTCCTTCTCGATTACCTGTGCACGCTCCACTTCGCCGTGCAGCAGCGTCCAGATGCGGTGGCGGTAGTGCCGGAACTGCTCGTTGGACCGGACGTCCTCGCCGCTGCGGTCGATGTCGATGTCCACGAACGTCTTCACCCGGCCGGGCCGCGACGTCAGGACCGCGACCCGCTGCCCGAGGTAGATGGCCTCGTCGATGCCGTGCGTGATGAACAGGATGGTCTTGCCGGTGGCCTTCCAGATGCGCAGCAGTTCGTCCTGCAGCGACTCACGGGTCTGCGCGTCGAGCGCCGCGAACGGCTCGTCCATCAGCAGCACCTCGGGATCGAACGCGAGGCTGCGGGCGATCGCGACACGCTGCTTCATGCCGCCCGACAGCTCGTGCGGGTACCGGTCGCCGAACCCCTTCAGGCCGACGAGCTCGAGGTAGTGCTCGGCGAGTTCGCGCCGTTCCTTCTTGGGCAGTCCCTTGGCCTCGAGCCCGAACTCGATGTTGTGCCGGGCCGTCCGCCACGGCAGGAGTGCGTACTGCTGGAAGACGATTCCGCGGTCGAGACCGGGCCCGGTCACCGGCTGCCCGTCGAGCAGGATCCGACCCGATGTGGGGGTGCTGAGTCCGCCGAGCAGGTCGAGCAGCGTGGACTTTCCGCAACCACTCGGACCGACGAGGACGAGGAATTCGCCGTCCGCGAGATCGATGTCGATGTCCTCGATCGCGGTGAACTTGTCCTTGGACCCGCGCACGTCGAACTGTTTGGTGACGTGCTCGAGGCGGAGCTTGGGCGTCTGAACCCGATCGGGGTTCGAGGCGGTGGTGCTCATTTCTGTCCTTCCAGTACTTCTCCGTCGGGCCCGCTCTCGGGCTGGAACGTGCCGTTGGCGTACGGGTTGAATTCGTTGGTGTAGAGGTCGGTTGCGGTCAGCTTGCCCTCGTCGAGCTCACCGTTGCGGACGAGCCAATCGACCCAGGTCTGCAGCTCCTTCTCCTGGATCACGGCCCCGGCGACGGGAATCCCGGAGCTGCGCCAGTAGCCGATGGCCTCGTCGCTCTCGTTGCGGCCACGCTTGTCGATGATGCTCTCGAACCGTGCGACGACCTCCTCACGCGGAGTGACCTGGGTCCATCGGATGGCCCGGGCCGTGCCCTGCACGAAGTCCGCGACGGCGTCCTTGTTCTTCGCCAGGAAGTCGTCGCGCACCACGTAGGTGCCGTAGCTGAAGGCGCCGAACAGATCCCGGTCCGTGAACAGCGGCCGGATGCCCCCACGCTCCTGGGCTGTTTCGCGGAAGATGTCGTTGATGGCAGCCACGTCGATCTGACCTTCGCGCAGGGCCGTTTCGTTGTTCACCGGCGGGACGACGGTCAGCTCCACCTGCTTGATCTCGTCCTGGGTCAACCCCTGCTGGGCGAGCCACTCCCGGACCAGGAACTCGTGGTGCGCACCGAGCGTGTTCATCCCGACCTTCTTGCCGATCAGGTCGCGCGCCGAGCGGATGGGGCTGCCGTCCAGCACGAAGTATCCCGTGTACTCACCGGCGTCCGCACCGTAGGAACTCAGCACCGACGTGATCGGTGCCCCCGCGGCATTGAGCTTGACGACGGCTCCGTTGAATGCCGAGCCGAACTCGATGTCGCCGGTGGCCGCCGACTGGATGTCCTGCGGGCCGCTGGTGGTGTCGCCGACCCATTCGAGCTTGATCTTGTCGTAATACCCCAGGTCCTCGGCGAGTTCGTGGAATCCCACGTCCCCGGCCCACCCCTGGTAGCGCAGGACCGTCTTCCCGTCCTCGGTGGTGGCAGTATCCGACGAGCCGGCGCACCCCGCCACTCCCGAGGCCAACGTGAACAGTGCTGCGGTCGCCGCGAGGGCGCGCACGGCGCCTCGCCGGAACCGGGAGTGGGACATCGACATCACTTTCTTCTCGTGGGGACCTGGGGTGGAGTTCACTTGGCGGCCAGCGCTTGTCCGTCGGGGCCGCTGTCGGCGGGGTACGTGCCGTTGGCGTACGGGTTGTACTCGTTGGTGTAGACGTCGGCGGGCGTGAGCTTGCCGTCCTCGAGTTCCCCGTTGCGGACGAGCCAGTCGATCCAGGTCTCGATCTCCTTGTCGGTGATCACGCCACCGGGACCCGCCACACCCGGCGACTTCCAGTAGTCCACGAGGTCGGTGGTCTCGTTGCGGCCGCGCTTGGTGATGATGTCCTTGTACTTCGCGATCACGTCGTCGCGCGGAGTCGTCTGGGTCCAGCGGATCGCGCGGGCCGTGCCCTGCACGAAGTCAGCGACGGCGTCCTTGTTCTTCGCGATGAAGTCGTTGCGGAACAGCAGCGATCCGTAGGTGAAGGAACCGAAGATGGACTCGTCGGTGAACAGCGGGCGGATGCCGCCGCGTTCGACTGCCTTGTCGCGGAACACGCTCCCGAGCGTGCCGACGTCGATCTGACCCTGCCGCAGCGCCTGTTCGGTGTTCACCGGCGGCACCACGGTCAGCTCGACCTGCTTGATCTCGTCCGGGGTCAGCCCCTCCCGCGCCAGCCACTCACGCACGAGGAACTCGTGGTGTGCGCCGAGCGTGTTCATGCCGACCTTCTTGCCGATCAGGTCACGTGCCGACGTGATCGGGCTTCCGTCGAGCACGTAGTACCCGTTGAACGTCTCCTTGTCGGAGCCGTAGTAGCCGATGACGGACGTGATCGGCGAGTCGGCCGCGGCCAGCTTCAGCACCGCACCGTTGAACGCGCCACCGAAGTCGGTCTGCCCGGTGGCGGCATTCTGAATGCTCTGCGGCCCACTGGTGGTGTCGCCGATCCAGTTCAGTTCGACCTTCTGGTAGTAGCCCAGGTCGGCCGCGAGCTCCGGGAACGAGACCTGTCCCGTGGTCCCCTCGTAGCGAAGTACCGTCTTCCCGTCGGCTGTCGTGGTCGTCTCCGAACTGGAGCACGCGACAGCAAGGCTGGTGAATGTGAGAAGGGCGGCCGCTGCGGCCAGAGTCCGCGCGAAACGTGGACGAATCATCGAAGGTCTTCCTAGTGTGTGTTGCCCGCCCACGGCGAAGCGGCGGGTCGTGCGAGCGCACTCCCGAACCCCGCCCGGCGGTCGCCGGACGGGTGAGCAGGACGTGCAGAAGAAAAAGGGGTGCGAAAAAGCCAGGTCAGCTACGACAGCCGAAACACTGGAACATGGCAGACTCCCTGGAGGTGGTGTGGTCGCCACACCATACGTCCGGACCCACCACCAGGGTCAACGGTTACGCACACGACGGATTTTATGTCTGGACCGCACGTAGGATATCGGCATGCCCACTGCCACGCTGGTAGACGAATTCGAGTCCCACCGGCCGCATCTGCTCTCCGTAGCGTACCGGCTGACGGGAAGCGTCAGCGACGCGGAGGACGCCGTGCAGGAGTCCTGGCTACGACTCGACGACGCGGACGCCGCGAACATCCGCGACCTCCGGCCGTGGCTCACGACGGTGGTCGGGCGGATCTGCCTCGACCGGTTGCGGTCGGCGGCGGTGCGGAGGGAACAGTATGTCGGCCAATGGCTTCCGGAACCCATCGTCACCGGACTGTCGCCGTCGGCCGAGCCGGACCCGCTGGAAGCGGTCGTCCGGGACGAGGACAACCGCCTCGCCGCGCTGATCGTGCTCGACACGCTCACCCCTGCACAACGGGTCGCGTTCGTGCTGCACGACGGTTTCGGGGTCCCGTTCGACGAGGTTGCCGGGATTCTCGGCATCGAGACGCCCGCGGCGCGTCAGCTCGCGTCGCGGGCCCGCAAGGCCGCTGCCGCAACCACACCCGCCGTTCCCGACGACGAGCATGCCGTCGCCGTGCAGCGACTGCTCGAGGCACTCGCCGCCGGCGACCTCGACGCGGTGATCGCGGCGCTGCACCCGGACGCCCTCGTCATCGGCGACGCCAACGGCACCACGAGCACCGCCGTCAACGTCATCCACGGCGCGGACAAGTTCGCCCGCTTCTTCCTCGGCCTCATCAAGCGGTACGGGCCGGCGGTGTTCACCGTCATGCAGCCGGCCCTGGTCAACGGCCAGCTGGGCTTCTTCAGTGCCGCACTCACCGGCGACGAGGCCCACCGCAGCTCGCCGCCGCGAGTGGGTGGGTTCACCGTCCGGGACGGACTCGTCTACGCGGCGTACGACATCGCCAATCCGGAGAAGTTCGGCGGGATCAGGCTGCCGGACCATTCTTCGTGACCGCCGCATCGTCGGCCCACGGCACCCGGCACGAATCGGTGCCGAAACCCTGTTCCGTGATGCCCAGCGCCGAGTACATCCGGGCGCGCATGTTCTCGATGCCGATCTGGTAGGACAGTTCGACGACACCGGCCCGGCCGAACCGGCGCTCGAGGTCCGCCACCTGTTCGTCGGTGACCGTGGTGGGCGTCGCCGTCATCGCGTCGGCGTATGCGATGGCCGCGCGCTCGTCCTCGCTGTACGCGGGCGAGTCGGCGTAGTCGGCGATGTGCTGGAGCCGCTCCACGTCCAGGCCGTCGAGGCGTTGCAGCATCGTGCCGAAGTCCACGCACCACGAGCAGCCGATCGTCCACGCCACGCGGTAGACGGCGATCTCCCGCACGTTCGCGGGAAGCACGGTCGACGCCTTCTGCACCGCCAGCTCGTGCCGGGCCGACGCGACGAACAGCTTGCGGTGATGGGCGAGCACGGTGAACGGTTCGGGTACCTCGTCGAACTTGTGGGCAGCATATTTGTAGGCGACCTTCACCAGCGGGCTCGCGTCCGCCGGGGCCACTGCGGGAATGCGGGGCATTGCGTCCTCCATCGTCACCGGGCGCCCTTCGCGCGCCGTCTACAGAGAAGACGAGACAGCCCTGCAGAACGTGACGCGGCCGTGTGCAACCCTCGCCGTCACACCGACTACGCTGCAGTAATGCCCGCAACGCCGCGCAACCGCACCGTCCAGCGCTTGCAGCCGTTCGCGTCCACCATCTTTGCCGAGATGACCGCGCTCGCCGTGCGCCACGACGCCATCAACCTCGGTCAGGGTTTCCCCGACACCGACGGTCCCGCGTCCATGCTCGACGCCGCGCGCCGAGCCATCGCGGACGGGCTCAACCAGTACCCGCCCGGCCCCGGCATGCCCGTGCTCCGCCAGGCGGTCGCGGCCGACCGCCTGGCCCGGTACGGGCTCGACCACGACCCCGACTCGGAGGTGCTGGTCACCGTCGGCGCCACCGAGGCCATCAGCGCCGCCATTCTGGGGCTGGTCGAACCGGGTGAGGAAGTGGTGCTGATCGAGCCGTACTACGACTCCTACGCGGCGTCTGTCGCGCTGGCGGGGGCGGTACGCCGCAGTGTGCCGCTCGCCCGCTCCGGCACGAAGTTCGTCGTCGACCTCGACGCTCTGCGGGCCGCGATCACGCCGAAGACCCGGATGCTGGTGATCAACACCCCGCACAATCCGACCGGCACCGTGTTCACCCCGGAGGAGATCGCCGCCGTCGCGGAGCTGGCGTGCGAGCACGACCTGCTGGTTCTCAGCGACGAGGTGTACGAGCACCTGGTGTTCGACGGCCGGACGCACACCGCCCTGGCCACTCTGCCGGGAATGTACGAACGGACCGTCTCGGTGTCGAGCGCCGCCAAGACGTTCAACGTCACCGGCTGGAAGATCGGCTGGGCGTGCGGTCCGGCGGAACTGATCGACGCCGTCCGGACCGCGAAGCAGTACATGTCGTTCGTCGGCGGCGGACCGTTCCAGCCCGCCGTGGCGCATGCGCTGAGCCACGAGCAGCAGTGGGTGAAAGAGCTGCGGGACAGTCTCCAGGCCAAGCGGGACGTGCTGTACGACGCTCTCGTCGCGTCCGGTCTGGAGGTCCATTCGGGCGGCGGCACGTACTACCTGTGCGCCGACATCACCGCGATCGGTGAACGCGACGGCATCGACTTCTGCCGCAGGCTTCCGGAGCGCATCGGCGTGGCCGCGGTGCCGGTCAGCGTGTTCACCGACCATCCGCAGCCGTGGAACCCGCTGGTGCGGTTCGCGTTCTGCAAGCAGGACCACGTGCTCGAGGAGGCGGCGCGGCGGCTCCGGACCCTCGGGGAGCCCGGATCGTGACTGCCCGCACCATCCCCGCCGACTTCGTGCGGCGGTCGCTCGAACTGTCGGCGCGCAGTGGGGTCGATCTCTCCCCCGCGCTGTCGGCGGCGGGAATCACGGCGGCGTCGCTGGAGGATCCGCTGGCCCGGTTGACGCCCACCCAGGTCACCGCGTTCACCCAGGCGGTCTGGCAGATCACGGGCGACGAATTGTTCGGCCTCGGGCCGGCCCCGGTCCCCCGCGGCACGTTTCGGCTCGTCTGCCTCGCCCTGATCCACACCGCGGACCTGTCCGCCGCCCTCGACCGGATGGCCGACATCCTGCGCGCCCTGCCGTCACTTCCCGCCCTGCACATCGGTCCCGGTATCAACGGCGGAACCCGGATGACCATCGACATCCGCCCGGCCGCGGCCGAACGGTCCACCGAGGACGTGCAGTCGTCGCTCGAGGCGACGCGGGTGACCACCGATTTCCTGCTGATCCTGCTTCATCGTTTCGCGGCGTGGCTCGTGGGCAAGAGGGTCCGGTTGCTGGCGGTGGAACTGCCGTATCCGGCGCCGCTGCCGCAGCTCGCCGAGAACTACGATCACATCTTCGGCGTCCCCGTGACTTTCGATTCCGATATTCCCGCAGTCGAATTCGACAACGCGGTGATGCGGGCGCCCATCATCCAGACCGAGGAGACGCTCGAGGACTACCTCCGGGAGTCACCGACGCTGCTGATGTCGGAGCGTGACTACGACAGCACGGCGTCGGCGCAGGTGCGCCGGGTCCTCGAGCTGGGCATGAAAGGCCGGACGTCGACGGCCGAGGACATCGCGGAGATGCTGTCGATCAGCGTCCCCCACCTGCGCCGCCTGCTCCGGCAGGAGGGGACGTCGTTGAATCAGCTGCGCGAGGAAGTGCTCCGCGACGCCGCCGTGGCCGGGCTCCGACGCGGCGAGACCGTGGAGGACCTGTCGGCGCGGCTCGGCTTCTCCGAGCCCAGTGCGTTCCGTCGCGCCTTCAAACGCTGGACCGGCAGCACCCCGAGTTCCTACCGCGGAGCGTGACAGCGCGTCAGCTGACGCAGAACTCGTTGCCCTCGGGGTCTGCCATCGTGACCCACTCGCTCGGCCCCTGCCGGCCGCGGTGGAGCACGGTGGCGCCGGACTGCTCCAGCTTCTCGGCGACCTCGTAGCGGGCGTCCCCGACCCTGATGTCCAGGTGGAGCCGGTTCTTCACCGTCTTCCGTTCGGGAACCAGCTGGAACAGCACACGCGGGCGCTCCGGGTGTTCCGGATCGCGGATCGCCTGACCCTCCCGCCAGACCAGGACACCCTCGAACTCCATGGTGTCGGACTCCTGCGCGTGGCCGGCCTCGACGAGCCCGCGGATGAACTCCTCGTTGCTCGGCTCCACCTCCCAGCCGAGCGCCTGCGCCCACCATTTGGCCAGGGTATGCGGGTTCTCCGAGTCCACTGTGACTTGAAATTCATATCCCATGGCCCGACGGTACAGCGGGGCACCGACAGGTCCCGGCCAGCCGAATCCCGGCACCTGCCGGTTTCAGGGTTTGACGAGGATCCGGATGGGATCACCCTCGTGGTTCGCGAGTTTCTCGATGCCCTTCGCGACGTCCTCGAGCGGGACGATCTCGCTGATCGACCGCGACAGGTCGAGCCGGCCACGGGACACCAGTTCGGCGAGGGTTTCGATGTCCACGTTCTTGTAGCCGAGGTGGCCGAGCACCTGCTTCTGGGACAGCCCGAACTGTGCGGTGGTTCCCACCGATGCCTCCTGCGCGCTCAGCCCGACCGCGACGAGTCGGCCACCGACCGTCAGGCAGTCGAGTGCCTGCTCGAACGTCACCTTCAGTCCGGCCGCGTCGAACGCGACGTCCAGCATCCGGCCGCCCGTCGCCTCGGCGACCTTCTCCTTCAGGTTCTCGTCCCGGGAGTCGAACGCGTAATCGGCCCCGAGCTCCAGGGCACGTTCCCGCACAGTGGGATTGATGTCGAACGCGATCACCGGGACAGCGCCGACCAGACGTGCCAGCTGCACGATGTGGGTGCCGACTCCGCCCACACCCCACACTCCGACGGTCTCCCCGACCACCACCTTGCCGGTGCGCACGACCGCGCCGAACGGCGTCGACACCGCGTCGGCGAGGATGGCCGCCTGTTCGAAAGGAACGTTGTCCGGGATACGGGTCAGTCCCCCGGCCTGCGCCACCGTGTACTCGGCCCAGGCGCCGTCGTAGGCGAACGCCATGAGCTGGATGTTCAGGCAGTTCGTGAGGTCCCCGCGGCGGCAGTTTCGGCACCCGAAGCAGGGCCTGCCCGCGGACGGCACGACGCGGTCTCCCTCGGACCAGCCGGATACTCCGGCACCGAGTTTCGCAATGGTGCCCGACGCTTCGTGCCCCTGGGTCACCTCGGGCAGCAGCGCGGGGAACGTGCCGTCGATCAGACTCAGGTCGGAATGGCAGATGCCGCAGAACTCCACTTTGACGAGCACTTCACCGGGACCGGGGTCCGGAATCGGAATATCCTCCACAGCAATGGTTTTCGTGTCCGCGTGGAATCGCTGCGCCCGCATGGTCCCGGTCATCTCTCGCCCCTTCGTCGTCATCGCTTCCGACGGTACCCGCGAAACATGCTCAGGTGTGCATGATTCAGGCCACTGCCGATTCAGATCGTCGCGGGCCGCGTCCGGTCGAGGGCGAGGTGAACGGCGAGGCCGCCGAGGACGCTTCCCATCACGAACTTCTGCACACGCAGCCACACCGGGCGTCCGGACAGGAACGCCGCGAGAGTTCCTGCGACGCAGACGATCAACGCGTTCACCGTGAGCGCCACCACGATCTGCACGGTGCCCAGCAGCAGGCTCTGCAACCACACGGGCCCGGCGCCGGGGTGGACGAACTGCGGGATCAGCGCCAGGTACATCACCGCGATCTTCGGATTGAGCAGGTTGGTCGTGAGTCCCATCAGGAACAGCCGGGCGGACGAATCCCGGGGCAGCGCCCGGGACGGAGCGAACGGCGTGTGCCCCCCGGGCCGCAACGCCTTCCAGGCCAGCCAGCCCAGATAGCACGCGCCCGCCAGCTTCAGCGCGGTGTAGGCCTGCGGGACGGCGGAGAACACCGCCGAAATGCCCAGTGTCGCAGCAGCCAGATAGCACAGGAATCCGAGAGCGACACCGGCCAGCGAGACCAGTCCCGCCGCCCTGCCCTGAGTGATGCTGCGCGAGACCAGATACACCATGTTGGGTCCCGGTGTGAGAACCATGCCGAGGGCGATCGCCGCCACTCCGAGTACCGCCGCCGAATCGATCATGCCCGTGACGATCCCACCGCGGCGCCGCGCCGTCGCGGTCCAGTCCGGCCTCGGTGGACCTGTGTCCGGGTTGCATTCGTCGACGACCAGTGGGAACGTCGGAAGAGTAAAGCGTTGTCCAATCCGAAAGGGTGAAACACGAGTTATGCGTACGGCCGTAGCCGACAACTACCCCACGAGGGACCGCAACGAGTGCACGATGACCGTCCGCCAGGATCCGGTCACCTGGTCGGACGGGAAACGGGGTGATACCCGCTCCGGTCCGCTCACCGCGAATCAGATTGCCGTCTACGACGCACGCGGGTATCACTCCGCCGAGTCGATCATCCCACCACGCGACGTGTTCAACCTGGTCGACGAGATGACCCGCCTCGCCGAGACCGACACGCTGCGCGGCGACGACCGCGTCGTACGGGAGAACGGCGACGGCGCCGTCCGTTCCGTGTTCGACGTCCACCGCCTCAGCGACGTCGTCGACGAGATCATCCGCCGCCCCGAGGTGGTGGGTATCGCCCGGCAGATCCTCGGTTCGGACGTCTACGTCCACCAGTCGCGACTCAATTTCAAGCCCGGTTTCACCGGCGGCCCGTTCTACTGGCACTCCGACTTCGAGACCTGGCACGCCGAGGACGGCATGCCCACTCCTCGCGCCGCGAGTATCTCGATCGCGCTCACCGAGAACTACGGGCACAACGGCGGGCTGATGATCATGCCCGGATCGCACCGCGCGTTCGTCTCCTGCGCCGGCGAGACCCCCGAGGACTACTACAAGGAATCGCTGGTCAGCTACGTTCCCCCCACCGGGTCGCCCGATCAGCCGACGCTCACCCGGATGGCGAACGAGTACGGCATCGCCACGATGACCGGACCGGCCGGCTCCGCCACCGTGTTCGATTCCAACTGCATGCACGGGTCGAACGGCAACATCACGCCGTTCGCGCGGTCCAACCTCTTCATCGTGTTCAACAGTGTCGAGAACACCCTGACGGATCCGTTCTCGGCGCCCGCGCCGCGCCCCGACTACCTCGGCAGCCGGGATTTCACCCCCTTGCGGTAACGAGCACCATGACGTACCGCGGCCCCGCTCCCTGATGTCGGAGCGGGGCCGCGGTCTGTCGATGCCGTGAAACCCATAGCCTTCGCGCCGCCCTGCATGCGACGATGGCTTGGCACGGTTCGACCGCCCGGCCGGGCGCCGGCCGAACCTTCATCTCCCGGAACGGGGAATGATGTTTGCCTACATCGCGCGCACCGTCGTCGCACACCCGTGGCAGGTCATCGCGACCTGGGTAGTCGCCGCAATAGCCGTCATCCTGTTCGCACCGAGTCTCGACGACTACACCACCGGTAACCAGCAGACGTTCCTGCCCAGCACTTTCGAGTCCTCCGAGGCGCAGGCCGTCGGCAACGAATACTTCCCGAGCCTGTCCGGTGCCACCGGCAGCCTGGTGGTGGTCCGTGCCGACGCCGCCCCTCTCTCACCCGCCGACCAGCAGACGGCACTGAATCTCGCGACCTCGCTGCAGAATTCGGCGATCCCAGGGGTGGTGAGCGTGCAAGGGTCGCCTGCGTCGCTGTCCGCCGACGGGAAGGCTGCCGCACTGCAGGTGGTGTTCGACGGACAACCCGGCGACGACCAGGTCAACGACGCCGTGCCGGTCATCCGGGGCGACGCAGAGCAGCAACTGAACGGCACCGGCCTCGTGAGCGGGCTGACCGGGAACGCGGCCATTCAGGTCGACACCACCGCCGCCTACGACAACGCCGACAAGGTCATCACGATCGCCACGGTGATCGTCATCCTCGCCCTGCTCGGCCTGATCTTCCGCAGCCCCGTCATCGCCGTCCTGCCGGTTCTCGTGATCGGCGTGGTGCTGTCGGTGGTCACCGGACTGACCGCCGTGCTCGCCGATCTGTTCGACTTCCAGGTCAGCACGTCGCTGCAATCCATCCTCGTGGTCGTCCTCTTCGGTGTCGGCACCGACTACATCGTCTTCCTGTTGTTCCGCTATCGCGAACGTCTCCGGCAGCAGGCCGCGGCTGGGTCCACCACCGACATGCATCGAGAAGCCCTCGTGTTCTCCACCGACGTCGTCGGGCGCGTCGTGGCGTCGTCGGCGCTCACGGTCATCGTCGCGTTCGCCGCCCTGCTGCTGGCGAAACTCGGCTCGCTCACCACGCTCGCGCCGGGACTCATCGTCGCCGTGGCCCTCATGCTGGTGACGGCGTTGACGCTCATCCCCGCCGTGTTCACCGTGCTGGGACGCCACCTGTTTTGGCCGCTCGGACCGGGGCACGACAGCCCTCACACCCCGTTCGCGTCGATCGGCGCCGCGATCGGGCACCGCCCAGCCGTGTTCGCCATCGCGATCGGCGTCGTGTTGATCGCGCTCGCCTCCTTCGTGTCCGGCTACAAGTCGACGTACAACACGCTGGGGGAACTGCCCTCCGACACGCCGTCACAGCAGGCCTTCGACACCCTCGATCAATCCTTCCCCGCGGGTGCGCTGAGCCCGACCCAGGTGTACGTCGTGGCTCCCGGGCCGCTCGATCCCGCGTCGCTGACCCCGCTCGTCACCGCTCTGACACAGGTGCCGGGCGTGTCCTCGGTCGCCCCGCCGCGACCCAGTCAGGACGGTCGCGCCGCGCTCGTCAACGTCGTACTCGCCGACGACCCGTACTCGAACGCGTCCCTCGACCTCGTCGAGGGACCGATCCGCGACGCCGCCCACGGCGCGGTCCCCGGCTCGGAAGTCGTTGTGGGAGGGCAGACGTCCACGTTCGTCGACGTCCGCGCGCAACTCGCGGCGGATACGCGCCTCGTGTTCCCCGTCGCCGCAGTCGCGATCGCGCTGATTCTCGCCCTGCTGCTGCTCGCCGTGCTGGCCCCGCTCAACCTGCTGGTGTGCGTGGCACTCACGTTCGTCGCCACACTCGGCGCCGTGGTGCTCCTGTTCCTGCACGGCCTCGGCTACGACGGGATCGACTTCTCGATTCCGATCGTGCTCTACCTGTTCGTCGTCGCGATCGGCACCGACTACAACATCCTGCTGGCCTCGCGACTGCGCGAGGAATTCCGCAACGGGTACACCCCGCGTGAGTCCGCGCGGATCGCCGTCTCCAACGACGCCCCCACCGTCGCCGCCGCCGGTCTGATCCTGGCACTGACCTTCGCTTCCCTCACCCTCACCGGACTGGCCAACCTCGCCGAACTCGGCTTCGGCGTCGCGATCGGCGTCGCCATCGCCGCCTTCGCGATGGCCCCGATGCTGGTACCGAGCCTGTCGGCACTCGAACGTCGCGCCTTCTGGTGGCCGAGCAGGCAGAAGACGACCGTCGACACCGGCGACGACCGCGAGCCGGCGGTGCCGCGGTAATAACCGCCGCCGTTCCCCGGGCTTCCGTGCAGACGCACCCCTTCTTCGCAGCCGCACCCCTTCCAGGGCCCGAAAAGGAGTGCGCGAACCAAGAAGGGGTGCGTCTGAGTGGCGACTGCCGCCTCGAGAAAAATCGTGTGAACATACGTTCGAAAATCGGGTAGCATGGCGGCATGACTTCCGCGGATGCGCGGTATGCGCTCCAGGCTTCACTGTTCGACGACGCATCGTTCGGTGTCGAGCTGGGCGCGCTCGGGTCGACGGTGCAGCGTCGCACGCTCACGGCGGGAGCGTGGGTCGACGTGCGTCCGGGGTGGCTGACCGGTTCCGACGAGCTGTTCACGACCCTCGCGGAGACGGTGCCGTGGAAGGCGGAGCGGCGCCAGATGTACGACCGGGTGGTCGACGTCCCGCGCCTCGTCCGGTTCTACCCGGAGGGTGAGCGGCTCCCCGACCCGCTGCTGGTCGCGGCACGCGACGCCCTGAGCAGGCACTACCTACCCGAATTGGGCGAGAAGTTCGCCACCTCCGGGCTGTGCTTCTACCGCGACGGTTCCGACAGCGTCGCCTGGCACGGCGACGACACCGGCCGGAGCCGCACCGAAGACACCATGGTCGCGATCCTCTCGCTCGGCGCCGCGCGTCCGCTGCTGCTGCGTCCGCGCGGCGGCGGGCACTCGATCCGGTACTCGCTCGGCCACGGCGACCTGCTGGTGATGGGTGGTTCCTGCCAGCGCACCTGGGAGCATTGCGTACCGAAGAGCACCCGCCCGCTCGGACCGCGGATCAGCGTGCAGTTCCGCACGAGAGGCGTGCGGTGATCACTTCCGACGTGCGGCCACTGCCTGGGCGAGACGGTCCAGCTGCGCCGCCGTCGTGTTCCAGTCGATGCACGCGTCGGTGATGGACTGGCCGTACGTGAGGTCCTCGGCCTTTCCGAGGGTGAGGTCCTGACGACCGGCTTCGATGAAGCTCTCCACCATCACACCGACGATCCCCTTCTCTCCCTCCTCGAGCCGGGCCGCGATGTCGTTCAGCACGTCGACCTGCTTCTCGTGGTTCTTGCTGCTGTTGCCGTGGCTGGCGTCGATGACGACCCGCTCCGACAGACCGCCCTTGCGCAGCCGGGCGAGCGTGTCCGCCACCGTCTCCGCGTCGTAGTTCGGTCCGTCGCTGCCGCCGCGGAGGATGACGTGGCAGTCGGGGTTGCCGACCGTGCGGATCAGCGCGGCCTGCCCGTCGAGGTCGGTGCCGGGGAACACGTGGCTCGCCGCGGCGGCGCGGGTGCCGTCGACCGCCACCTGCACGTCGCCCTCCGTCGAGTTCTTGATCCCGACCGGCATCGACAGCGCGCTGCACAGCTGGCGGTGCACCTGGCTGGCGGCGGTGCGGGCACCGATCGCGCCGTACGTGACGAGGTCCGCGATGTACTGCGGCATGATCGGGTCGAGGAACTCGCAGCCGACCGGCAGGCCGAGCGAGGACACGTCGAGCAGCAGCTTGCGGCCCATGCGGATCCCGGTGTCGATGTCGAACGTTCCGTCGAGGTGCGGGTCGTTGAGCAGACCCTTCCAGCCGAGCGTGGTGCGCGGCTTCTCGAAGTAGACCCGCATGACGATGTGCAGGTCGTCGCGCAATTCCTCGGCCTTCGCGGCGAGCCGGCGGGCGTAGTCCATGGCGGCGTCCGGGTCGTGCACCGAGCACGGGCCCACCACGACGAGCAGTCGATCGTCGTCGCCGTTCAGCACGTTCACCGTGTCGGCGCGGCCGGAGCGGACGGTCGCGGACGCGACGTCGTCGGGGGCATGCTCGGCACGGACCACGGACGGGGCCACCAGCGGGCTGATGCTCACGGTGCGCTGGTCGTCCAGCCGATCACTGCTGGTAGTGGTGTCGAGAGTGACAGTCATGGGTTCGGGTTCCTGTTCTCAGGCCGGCCCTCGAAGACTGTGGAGATTCCCGCGAGCCGGTCTGTAATCCGGCTCTGGGGTGGAAGAAGTCAGCGCGTGGTTACGCCGACCGGCCCACCCGGGGCCGGCCTGCTAAACCAGAAATATGCGCGCTGCATGGCGCCCACAGTAACGGCTGCCCCCGATCGGCGCCACACCTACCCCGGGCCCCTGACATTTGTCACGGTGAGGTCGTGACGGACGTGTGGGGGTGTGCGGCCGTCCGGATCGCACGCTGAATGCATGACATCGACAGAGCACCAAACCTCCACGAAGGCCTCCGCGTCGCCGGCTCCGGCAGTCAGCCTGCGAGGCGTCCACAAGCACTTCGGTGACGTTCACGCCGTCCGGGGGCTGGACCTCGAGATCCGGCCCGGCGAGATCGTCGCGTTCCTCGGACCCAACGGCGCCGGCAAGACCACCACCGTCGACATGGTCCTCGGATTGTCCCGCCCCACAGCCGGCGTGGTGTCCGTGTTCGGCACCGATCCGCGCACCGCGATCGCGCAGGGGCTGGTCTCGGCGGTCATGCAGACGGGCGGGCTCCTGAAGGAGCTGACGGTCGAGGAGACCGTCCGGCTCACCGCGAGCCTGTTCGCCGACACCCGGCCGGTCGACGAGGTCCTCACCCGGGCCGGTATCGCCGATCTCGGAAACCGGTTGGTGGGCAAGTGTTCCGGTGGTCAGCAGCAGCGACTACGGTTCGCGATGGCATTGCTCTCCGATCCCGAGTTGCTGATCCTCGACGAGCCGACCACCGGCATGGACGTCGAGGGCAGGCGGGACTTCTGGTCGGCGATCCGCGCCGACGCGGACAGCGGCCGGACGGTGGTCTTCGCGACGCACTATCTCGAGGAGGCCGACGCCTACGCCGACCGGATCGTGCTGGTGCGCAAGGGAAAAGTGGTGGCCGACGGCACCGCCGCCGAGGTGAAGGCACTGGCCGCGGGACGCACGGTTCGCGCCCACTTCCCGGGCGCCGACAGGGAACAGTTGTTCGCGATTCCCGGCGCCGACAGCATCGAGGTGCGCGGTGACAGCGTCCTCGTCCACTCGACGGACACCGACGCCGTGGCCCGCCACCTCCTCACGCAGACGCCTGCCTGCGACCTCGAAATCGTCTCCCGAGGACTCGAAGACGCGTTCATCGCACTCACCTCCGACGACTCCGCCACGGAAGGATCGAACTGATGACCACCCTCACCGCACCCCGCCGCGTTCCCCCGCTCGGCGGACTCAACACCACCCTTCTCGGGCTCGAACTGCGCCGGCTGCTGCGCAATCGGCGCACGATGATCATCACTCTCGTCATGCCGGTCGTCTTCTTCCTCATCTTCGGTCTGAACCCCAGCTACTCGGGGGAGAGCGCAGGCAACGGGAACATCTCGGCGTACGTGATGATCAGCATGGCGCTGTACGGCGCGATGATCGCGACGACGAGCGGCGGCGCGATGGTGTCGGTGGAACGGGCGTCGGGGTGGAGCCGGCAGTTGCGGCTCACCCCCCTGTCCCCCGGGGTCTACATCTTCGTCAAGGTGCTCGTCGCGATGATGCTCGGACTCGGGGCCGTCGGCGTCGTCTACCTCGTGGGCTCGTTCACGTCGGTCCACATGGACACGTCCCTGTGGTTCACGACGGCCCTGATCACCTGGCTCGGATCCGCAGTGTTCGCCGCGTTCGGCCTGTTCATGGGGTACTTGCTGCCGAGCGAGAACGTCATGCAGATCCTCGGCCCCGGGCTCGCCGTGCTCAGCTTCGCGGGCGGGCTGTTCATGCCGCTGCAGGACGGTTCGGTGTGGGCGTCGATCGCGCAGTTCATGCCCACGTACGGGCTGAGTCAGCTGGTGCACGCGCCGCTCACCGGTGACGCGATGCAGTGGACGTGGCTCCTCAACGTCGCGGTGTGGCTGGCGATCTTCGTCGGCGGTGCGGCGTGGCGGTTCCAGCGCGACACCGAGCGAGTGTGACGGCGGTATCGTGACTGCCGTGACCACCCCCGACGGCCCCGTCGTGACCAGACGATGGGGCCGTTTCGGATTCATTTTCGCCGCCGCCTGGACGGTCTTCCTGTTCCAGCCGTTCCTCGACGGCTGGGCCGCCCGCGATCACGTCCGCGGCTGGATCGGGTGGATCGCCACGCTCGCATTCGCGGTGACGTACCTCGCGATGTTCCGGTGGTCGCATACCCGGCGCGCGCACAACGAGTTTCGGCCACCGCTGAACCAGGCGGCGCCGCTCGTGGTGGCACTGTTCGGGCTCGCGGCCGTCATGGTGGTCGCCGTCGGGTCGTCGGGGCTGTCCGCCGCCGTCTTCCTCGCCGTCTCCGCGGTCATGCTGTTCCCCGCGTGGCTCGGCGGGATCACCGCCCTGACCGTCGCAGTTCTCGTGGAAGTGATCTCCACGGTGCTGGACTGGGGGTCGGGCACCGGGCTCTCGCTGGGCGTGTGCGCGGCAGCGTTCGCGATGTTCGGCGTGACCAAGCTGATCAACCGCAACATCGAACTGGTCCGGGAACGGGAAGCGAGCGAACGGCTCGCAGTGCAGGAGGAACGCACCCGGATGGCCCGCGACCTCCACGACATCCTGGGGCACTCCCTCACCGTCATCACCGTCAAGGCCGAACTCGTCGGCCGGCTCCTCGACATCGACATCGACCGGGCCCGCACCGAAGTGGCGGACCTGGAACGTCTTTCCCGCGACGCGCTCGCGGACGTCCGGCAGGCCGTGCAGGGAATCCGGGGGCTGTCGCTTCCGGTGGAGATCGCCCGGGCCGGGGAAGCGTTGCGGTCGGCCGGAATCGAGGCGGAGCTGCCGAACAGCACAGAGTCGGTACCCACCGGACTGCGCGAGTTGTTCGCGTGGACCGTCCGGGAGGGTGTCACGAACGTGGTCCGGCACAGCGGCGCAACGTACTGCTCGGTCACGGTGGGCGAACGCGAGGTCACCGTCGTCGACGACGGCGCCGGGTGTAGTGAATCCGTGCACGGGAACGGGCTGGTGGGCCTTCGGGAGCGCGCCGCCGCCGCCGGAGCCCGGGTCGTCATCACTCATCCGCAACCCGGCGGGTTCTCGTTGCACGTGCTGAAGGAAGAGGCCTCGTGACGATCCGGCTGCTGCTCGCCGACGATCAGGCACTCGTCCGCGGTGCCCTCGCCGCCCTGCTCGACCTGGAGGCGGACCTCACGGTCGTCGCGGAGGTCGGGCGCGGCGACGAGGTCGTCGCGGCGGCGCGCGAGCACTCCCCCGACGTCGCGCTCCTCGACGTCGAAATGCCCGGTCTGGACGGAATCGCCGCGGCCGCGGCACTGCGGGCCGAGATGCCGCAGACCCGCGTCCTGATCGTGACGACGTTCGGTCGTCCCGGGTACCTGCGCAAGGCACTGCAGGCCGGTGCGTCGGGGTTCGTCGTGAAGGACACCCCGGCCCGGCAGCTCGCCGACGCCGTCCGGCGCGTCCATGCCGGACTGCGTGTCGTCGACCCCGCGCTCGCCGCCGACAGTCTCGTCAGCGGGGAATCGCCGCTCACCGACCGGGAGACGGACGTGCTGCGGGCGGCGCGGGACGGTGCGCCGGTCGCCTCCATCGCGGCCGCACTGTTCCTGTCCGCAGGTACCGTGCGCAATCACCTCTCCTCGGCGATCGGCAAGACCGGCGCCAGCACCCGAGCCGAGGCCGTCCGCGCTGCGGAGTCGAACGGCTGGCTGTAGGCCCTCCGGGCCCGTGCGCCTTTTTGGTAGTTGGGGCTACAAAAAAGGCGCACGGGCCGAAGGCCTATGCTGGCCGGTGCAGCTGGTTCGCCCGGCGCGGTCGTGAGGAGCCCCGAAGACCGCACCTGGCGTCGAAGCACGTCGGACTCCCCGGAGTTCGCGTGTGAGAGGGAACCCGGTGAGAATCCGGGACTGTCCCGCAGCGGTGAGCAGGAACGACCGCCGTCACCATGCACTGGGCAACCGCCTGGGAAGCGACGGCCACTAGGTCCGGTGCGATGTCGCACCGGCTGCCTGTGAGTCCGAAGACCTGCCGACTGTGTCGGGCACGCCGTGCCCGACGGTTACCGCCTCGTGGATTGGGCGTGTAGACCTTCTCGCGCTGCAGCACGTCCCTGGGCTCGAGAGGTGTACCCGTGTGCCGGCGGTGGCCGTACCGCGTACGCAACTGGAGATACCGTGACATTCACTTTCACCGCGACCGTGCTGGGCTCACCTCGCATCGGTCCGAATCGCGAACTGAAGAAGGCCGTCGAGTCGTACTGGGCCGGCCGCCTCGACGCCGAAGCGCTCGACGCGCTCGCCCGGGATCTGCGCCGTCAGACCTGGACGAGCCTGCGCGACGCCGGCCTCGACTCCGTGCCCGTCAACACGTTCT
This sequence comes from Rhodococcus sp. G6(2025), assembly GCF_058628105.1. Lineage (NCBI taxonomy): Bacteria > Bacillati > Actinomycetota > Actinomycetes > Mycobacteriales > Nocardiaceae > Rhodococcus > Rhodococcus sp. G6(2025). Next base: position 1,354,109 of record NZ_CP179750.1, on the reverse strand, counting down.
CGTACTACGACCATGTGCTGGACACCGCGGCGATGCTCGGCGCACTGCCCGACCGTGTCGCCGGCATCGAGAGCGACCTCGACCGCTACTTCGCCGCCGCCCGCGGCAACGACACGGTCGCCCCGCTCGAGATGACCAAGTGGTTCGACACCAACTACCACTACCTGGTGCCGGAGATCTCCCCGACGACGACGTTCGCCCTCGACCCGTCGAAGGTGCTCCGCGAACTCGAAGAGGCACGTGCCCTGGACATTCCGGCCCGCCCGGTGGTGGTGGGTCCGGTCACGTTCCTGCTGCTGTCGAAGGCTGTCGGCTCGGATGCACCCCTCCTCGACCGCCTCGACGAACTCGTCCCGCTGTATGCGGACCTGCTCGGTCGGCTCGCCGACGCGGGCGCCGACTGGGTGCAGATCGACGAACCCGCGCTGGTCGCCGACCGCACACCGGGGGAGATCGCGGCGGCCAAGCGGGCCTACGACCGGTTGTCCGCGCTGGAGTCGCGACCGGCGATCCTCGTCGCGTCGTACTTCGGCAGCCTCGGTGACGCACTTCCCGCGATCGCGTCGACCGGTGTCGAGGGGATCGCGATCGACCTGGTTGCCGGATCCGACCCCCTCGCCACGGTTCCCGATCTGACCCGCAAGCACGTCGTCGCCGGTGTCGTCGACGGACGCAACATCTGGCGCACCGACCTGGACGCGGCCCTGGCGTCGCTCGGCACCCTGCTGGGCAGCACCGGTTCGCTCGCCGTCTCGACGTCATGCTCGCTGCTGCACGTCCCGTACACGCTCGACGCGGAGACCGGCATCGACAAGGCGCTGCGGTCGTGGCTGGCGTTCGGCACCGAGAAGGTCCGCGAGGTCGTCACACTCGGGACCGCACTGACCAGCGGTCGCGAATCCGTCGACGACGAGTTCGCGCTCGCCCGCGCGGCGGCGTCCACCCGCAGCACCGACCCACGTCTGCACGACGCCACTGTCCGTGCCCGGCTGGACGCGCTCACCGCGTCCGATCCGGGGCGCAGTCCCGCGGCGGAACGTCGGGAAGCCCAGTCGGCGCTGTCGCTTCCGGTGCTGCCGACCACGACGATCGGCTCCTACCCGCAGACGACGCAGATCCGCGTCGCGCGCGCGGCCCGGCGCAAGGGTGAGATCGACGAGGCCGAGTACCTGAACCGGATGCGCGCCGAGGTCGCGGATGTGGTTGCGCTGCAGGAGAAGCTGGACCTCGACGTGCTGGTGCACGGCGAACCGGAACGCAACGACATGGTGCAGTACTTCGCCGAACAGCTGGACGGGTTCTTCGCGACGGACAACGGCTGGGTGCAGTCGTACGGCAGCCGCTGCGTTCGACCGCCGATCCTGTACGGCGATGTGCGCCGCAGCAACCCGATGACCGTCGAATGGATCACGTACGCGCAGTCGCTGACGCAGCGTCCGGTGAAGGGCATGCTCACCGGTCCGGTGACGATCCTGGCGTGGTCGTTCGTGCGCGACGACCAGCCGCTGGCCGACTCCGCCAACCAGGTGGCGCTGGCCATCCGCGACGAAACGGTGGACCTGCAGGGCGCGGGCATCCGGATCGTCCAGGTGGACGAGCCCGCGCTGCGCGAACTGCTGCCCCTGCGGGCCGCGGCTCAGCCGGCGTACCTCGACTGGTCGGTCGGGGCGTTCCGTCTCGCGACGTCGGGCGTCTCGGACTCGACGCAGATCCACACCCACCTCTGCTACTCGGAGTTCGGTGAGGTCATCGAGGCCATCGCGAGGCTCGACGCCGACGTCACCTCCATCGAGGCCGCGCGCTCGCACATGGAGGTCCTCGACGACCTCAACGCCGTCGGCTTCGACCTCGGCGTCGGCCCAGGCGTGTACGACATCCACTCGCCGCGGGTGCCCGGTGTCGAGGAGATCGCGGCGTCGCTGCGGGAGGCGCTGAAGGCGGTGCCGGTGGAACGGCTGTGGGTCAACCCCGACTGCGGCCTGAAGACCCGCGGTCCCGCCGAGGTCGAGGCGTCGCTGCGCAACCTCGTCGACGCGGCGAAGCTGGTCCGCGCGGAGCTGTAGGCGGCTCCGCCGCCCGTGAGTGGTTGAGGAGTCTCTGGACTCGTCAACCACTCACGGGGCCGAAGGCCCTGGTCTGCGACGGATTCTCGCCGAACCGGCGACGATAGGCGGCCGCGAAGAGGCCGAGGTTGACGTATCCCCACGCGCCGGCGATCGAGGCGACGGTCTCCCCCGGCGACGCTGTGAGCAGTTCCTCCCGAATGCCCTGGAGCCGCTGCTCACGCACGTATTCGGCCGGGGTGGTGTCCAGGTACTTCCGGAACGACCCGGACAGGGTCCGGACGCTGACCCCCACCGCGTCGGCGATGTCGGAGGCGGTCGGCAGTTCGCGGGCGTACTCCCGGATGTACTGGACGGCGTGCCGCACATAGCCGGGCGCCGCCGGGCCGGTGGACCTGTCCGGGTCCACTCCGGTGCGGGCCGCCCATTCGGTGAGCAGGTGACCGACGAGCAACTCCTGCAGGTTGAGCCCGATGCGCCCCTCGGTGGCGTGTCCGGGTAGCTCTCCCGTCGTCCGCATGGCGTACCCGAGCAGCGCCTGCCAGCCGGATCCACCGCCCCCGATGACGCATTTGCGTTGCCAGAGAAGATCTCCGGGGTCGAATCCCCACCACCGCACGGCCGTGTCAGCGAGCAGCGTGTGGGGAACGGTGAGATTGAGCTGGACGTGGTCAGGCGAGAACTCGACGAGGTAGTCGACGCGACTGCAGTCGGCGACGAACGTGTCACCAACCGGTGTGTCCGCGGTGGCGTCGTGGTCGAGGTGGTGCCGGGCGTTGCCCCGAATGGTCGTGAGAACGAGCGCGTTTCCGGCGTCGGACGAGAAGTCGCCGACCGAGACGGGAATTCCGTAGGAGAACCGGGTGACGGTGATGTCGCCGATCTTCGTGGAGTACATGCTCGACCGGGGTGACAGCCCGGCACCGAGCGGACGCACGACATAGGGCATGTACACGCGGTCGGACCAGAGTTGGATCTCGCTCCAGTCCTCCGACGCTCTGCGCTCGGCGGCCGTCGGCCGTCCCACCGCAAACGGATCCAGCACGACCATGCGTCGAGTATTCCAGGGCCTTCGGCCCCCGTGCGCCTTTCTGGTTGCCGGAACAACCGGAAAGGCGCACGGGGCCGGAGGCCCATTGCTTATATCGTGAGTGTGTGCTCATAATATGGGTGTACCTGTGACACCAGTCACTACCCGCCTCCTCGATAAGGACGCGCACATGTCAGACGTAGCAATCCTGATCAACACCACGGTCGCCGTAGCGGCGGTCGTTCTGATGATCGTGCGTTTCAAGTTCAACCCAGTGGTGTCACTGGTCGTCGGATCCGCCTACCTCGGACTCACGACGGGACTCGGCACGGCCGAAACGGTGGAAGTCATCAGCACCGGTTTCGGCGACATCATGGCCGAAGTGGGACTTCTGATCGCCTTCGGCGTCCTGATGGGCGCCATGCTGAAAGAAATGGGCGCGATCCAGCGCCTGGTCGGGACACTTCTACGCGTGTTCGGGCCGAAACGAATGCCCTATGCGCTATCGCTGACAATCGCGACGTTGCTGCAGTCCATCTTCCTCGACGTCCTGCTCGTCATCTCCGCCCCGCTCGCCCGCAACCTCGCACCGAAGGTCGGCCGCGTCGGGACCGCACGCATGGCCACCGCCCTCGCCATCGGCCTCGAGTGCGGCATCGTGCTCATGGTTCCCGGTGTCGGCGCCCTCGCCCTCGCCGGACTACTCGGTGTGCCGCTCGGCAAGATGCTGATCTTCGGACTCATCCTGGTGATCCCGACCGTGGCGATCTCGGTCGCGATCATGTCCTTCCTGTTCACCCGCGGTTGGTGGAACCCGGAGAAGGACGAAGAGCACTTCCATCAGACGGTCGTCGACGACGAAGAAGACCAATGGACCGACGGCGGCAGCGGCGGGACCACCCCGCGGCCCGATGCCGGCGGCGGCGTCGCCCAGGCGCAACGCGCCGCGACCGTCACCGAGGTCACGGCCGGGCGCGCGGCGCACGACCGCCCCCTCATCCTGCTCCTCGCTCCGCTGCTCGTTTCCCTCCTGCTCATCGCGACCGGCGCGATCCTGGACATCGCCGAGATCAGCAATCCGGTCGTGTCGTTCATGTCCGAACCGCTCATCGCGTTGTTGATCGGACTGATCGGCACCAGCTTCGTCGGACGCCTCACCGTCGGCCAGCACCGCGTCCAGAAGGCGATCGCCAGCGGTTTCAGCGAGAGCGGCCAGATTCTCATCCTCACCGGCGTCGGCGGGTCCCTCGCCGCGACCATCGCCGCGGCCGGTCTCGGCGACATCCTCGGCAAGTACTTCACCGCCAATCACGCCGCTCCGCTGCTGATGGTGTGGGTGATCGCCGCCGTCCTGCACGTCGCCGTCGGCTCGGTGACCATCTCCGCGATCACCGCCGCGGGCGTCCTCGCCCCCATCGCCCCGACCCTCGGCCTCGACCCCGTCCTCATCGCCCTCGCAGCCGGCGCCGGCTCCCTGTTCGCGGTGCACGTCACCAGCAACACGTTCTGGCTGCTGCAGTCCTTGATGGGTCAGACCACACGAGGCACGCTGAAGACGTGTTCGGTGGGAGTATCGGTGGCATCGGTCGTCGCAATACTGCTCGTCCTGCCCATGAGCCTCGTTCTCTGAGCGTCACTATCAGTTAAGGATCACCATGTTCTCCGACAACACCATTCGGCCCCTCGACGGGGTTCGGGTACTCGAGCTCGGTAACTACATCGCCGCTCCGACCGCGGGCCGCATGCTCGCCGACTTCGGGGCCGAGGTCATCAAGGTGGAGCGCCCGAAGACCGGCGACGAACTGCGCAACTGGCGGCTCTACTCCGGCGACACCTCGATGCTGTACCGCACGATCAACCGCAACAAGAAGTCGATCGTGCTGGACCTGCGCACCGAGGAAGGCAGGCAGCTCGTCCTGGACCTCGCCGCCAAGTGCGACATCCTGCTGGAGAACTTCCGGCCCGGCACCCTGGAGAAGTGGGGCATCGGACCGGACGCGTTGAACGCGGCCAATCCGGACCTGGTGATCACCCGCATCTCGGCGTTCGGGCAGACCGGGCCGATGTCGCAGAGGCCGGGGTTCGCCGCGGTCGCGGAGGCCGCGGGCGGATTCCGTGAACTCGTCGGCGACCCGGACCGGCCACCGGTGCGGGTGGGGGTGTCGATCGGCGACTCGATCGCCGGCCTCTACGCAGCGTTCGGTGCGGTGATGGCCCTGTTCCAGCGCGAAGCCGCGAAGGTCGCCGGAACCCCGGGTCCGTCCCTGCCGCATCGGATCATCGACGTCGCCCTCAACGAATCGATCCTGTCGATGATGGAGTCGCTGATCCCCGACTACCTCGCGTACGGCATCAAACGCGAACGCGTCGGCGGCCGGATGGAGGGCATCGCCCCGTCGAACGCGTACATCTGCAGCGACGGTGACAGCATCATCATCGCCGGCAACGGTGACGCCATCTTCCAGCGCTACATGGACACCATCGGCCGTCCCGACCTCGGCGCCGACCCGGACCTGTCCACCAACGCCGGACGGTGGGCGCGCCGCGACGAACTCGACACCGCGATCGGCCAGTGGACGATCCAGTACTCGCGCGACGAGGCGCTGAAGATCCTCGATGCGGCCGGGGTGCCGTCGGGTCCGATCAACACCGCCGCCGACATCTGCAGCGACGAGCAGTACGCGGCCCGCAACATGATTCAGCAGTTCACCGTCGACACCGGTGAGGCCGAGCCGAAGCAGGTCGGGTTCCCCGGCATCGTCCCGGTGATCGGCGGCAAGTCGCTGCCCATCCGCAACGTCGGACCGGACCTCGGCGAGCACACCCGGGAGGTCCTGGGAACGGTGCTCGGCAAGACCCCGGAACAGATCGACTCCATCGTCAACGACACGGTAGGTGGCCTCTCATGACGCAGTCCTTCGAATCACGCACCCTGCTCCGCGACGTCACCCTGCGTGACGGGTTGCAGTTGACGGGCAAGATGCTGCCCACCGCCCGGAAGCTCGAGATCGCCCGCCGGCTCCTCGAACTCGGCGTGCCCGCGCTCGAGATCGGGTCGATGGCCCGCCCCGACCTGGTCCCGCCGATGGCGAACACCGTCGAGGTGATCTCGGAGCTGACCCCGGAGGAACTCGATCATTGCTGGGTGTGGGTGGCGACGCCCCGGCACGTGGAGAAGGCCGCCGCGGCCGGCGCACGACATTTCCAGTACTGCTTCTCCGCCTCCGATTCCCACAACCAGGCGAACATCGGTCGCTCCACCGAGGACAGCCTCGCCGCGATGCCCGCCGCGATCGAACTCGCCCAGCAGGTCGGCGGCAGCATCCAGCTGTGCATCGCGACGTCGTTCACCTGCCCGTTCGAGGGCCGGGTGCCCGAGCAGCGGGTCATCGACATCGCCAACGACCCGCGCGCCCACGGCGCCGTCGACGTCGTCGTCTGCGACACCCTCGGCCAGGCCGTCCCCGCCGAGGTGTACTCGCTCGTCTCCCGGGTACGGCTCGAAACCCCGCAGCGCGGCATCGTCTTCCACGGCCACGACACCTGGGGTCTCGGGGTCGCGAACAGTCTCGCCGCGGTCGCGGCCGGCGCGATGACCGTCGACGGCGCCCTCGGCGGACTCGGCGGCTGCCCGTTCGCACCCGGCGCCAGCGGCAACACCGCCAGCGAGGACCTGCTGTTCGCCACCCGCCCGGACTGGCTGAACCCCACCACGTTCGGCTCCCTCGTGGAACTGTCCGAGAAGACCCTCGCCGAACTCGGCGAAGCCAATCGGTCCAAGGCCGCGCAGGGCGCACGCTCCAATGCCACCGCGTTCGAGTGGGTCATCGGAGGCGGCCGGTGAGCGCCGCGCGGTTCTACGTCACCACCCCGATCCCCGAACCCGCCCTCACGCTGCTGCGCGCCGCGGGCAGCGTCGACGTTCCCGACGAGCTTCCGGACGCCGCCCGGCTGCGGGAGGTCTGCGTGTCCGGCGACTACGACGTGGTGGTGTCCCAGCTTCGCGACACGTTCGACGCCGATCTCCTGGCCGCCGCGAAGATCCGCGGTATCTCCAACTACGCGGTCGGGTTCAACAACGTCGACATCGGGGCGGCGACCGCGAACTCGATACTCGTCGGCAACACACCCGGTGTGCTCACCGACGCCACCGCCGACGTCGCGATGCTGCTGATCATGGCCACCGCCCGCCGCGCCGTGGAGGCCGACACGTTCGTCCGCGCCGGACAGTTCACCGGATGGGAACCGAATCTGCTCCTCGGCCAGGATGTTTCGGGGCGCACGCTCGGTCTCGCCGGATTCGGCCGGATCGCGCGGGCGACCGCGAAACGGGCACTGGCCTTCGGGATGCAGGTGCTGTTCTGCCCGCGGCCGCCCGGCGACCGGCCGGTCTCGGACGAGGAACTCGGCGAATTCGCCGGACTCGTCACCCACACCGACTGGGACACCCTCGTCACCACCAGCGACTACCTGTCGCTGCACGTGCCCCTCAACGCGCAGACCCGCCACCTGGTCGATGCGGGCGTGCTGGCGGCGATGAAGCCCTCCGCGATCCTGATCAACACCGCCCGCGGTCCCGTCGTCGACGAAGCCGCCCTCGTCGCCGCCCTGAAATCCGGGGAGATCGCCGGGGCCGGGCTGGACGTCTACGAGGACGAACCCGCGCTCGCCCCGGGGCTCGCGGAACTGTCGAACACGGTCCTGCTCCCCCACCTCGGCAGTGCCACGGTGTCGGTGCGCGCCGAGATGGCGAGGCTGTGCGCCGAGAACGCTGTGGCCATGGCGCAGAAGCGGATTCCCCCGCATCCGGTCAACCCGGAAGCGTGGAACTCATGACGGTTCTGATCGCCCCCGACAGTTTCAAGGGCACCTACACCGCCCGCGAGGTCGCCGACGCGGTCGCGACGGGGGTCGAGTCGTCCGGCGGTACCGCGATCAGGTTGCCGGTCGCCGACGGCGGCGAGGGCACCCTCGACGTTCTCACCGTCCCCCTCGGATTGCGCCCGGTCACCACCCGGTCCCGCAACCCGTGGGGCAGCCCGTGCCGGCCGACGTACGGACTGTCCGACGACGGGACCGCGGTCATCGAGATCGCCGCAGCCTCCGGGATCACCACGCCGCACGACGGCCCCCGTGACCCGGTCACCGCCACCACGTACGGCACCGGGATGCTCGTCGCCGACGCCGCCCGGCGCGGTGCCCGGCACATCGTCGTCGCGGCCGGCGGGTCCGCGACCACGGACGGAGGCACCGGGGCCGTCGCCGCCATCGAGGCGGGCGGCGGACTCCGGGGCGCCGCCGTCACCGTGCTGACCGACGTCACCACCCGGTATGTCGACGCCGCCAGGGTGTTCGGACCACAGAAGGGCGCCGACTCGGGCGCCGTGCAGGTCCTCACGCGGCAACTCGAGGCGAAGGCGCGGGCCCTGCCCCGCGACCCGTCGAGTGTCGACGGGACCGGTGCGGCGGGCGGGTTCTCCGGCGGGATGTGGGCGCGGTACGGCGCCGAACTACGCTCGGGCGCCGATTACATCCTCGACGTGATCGGCTTCGACACCCTGACCGCGGACGCGTCGGCGATCGTCGTCGGCGAGGGCAGGCTCGACGGGCAGACGAAAGCGGGCAAGATCATCTCCGCGATCCTCGCCCGCGCGGGCACCGCCCCGGTGTACGCCGTCGTCGGCTCCGTCGGCGACGATCTCGGCGACTACCGGTCCCGGTTCGCCGGCGTCCTCGTCGCCACGGACGCCGCGGCCATGCGCGACGCCGGCCGCGCGATCGCGGCGCAGCTCATGACGGGTAGCGGCCACCCAGCGTCCGGGTGACCTGCTCGGCGCTGCCGACGAGCAGATCCACCCATTTCTCGCACTGTTCGCGTGGCATGCGCAGTGTCGGCCCGCTGATCGCCAGAGCGCCGATCACGTCGGCGGACGAATCGAACACGGGCGCAGCCAGTCCCGAGGCGCTGTCCTCCCGCTCGCCCGCGGTGATGGCGTATCCGTCGGCCTTGGCCTGGTGGATCAGTTCACGCAGCACCGCGGTGTCGGTGACGGTGCCCTCGGTCATCGGCTCGATGGGGCCGGCGAGGACCTGTTCGGTGAGGTCCGGGTTCCAGGCGAGCAACACCCGGCCCGCCGATCCCGCGGGCAGGGGGACGATCTTTCCGACGTACATGTTCCGGCGCAGCGCGTGCTCGGTCTCCGCGATGGCCACGCACACGCGGTAGCCCTGCTCGACCCGGAAGAAGCTGGCGGTCTCGCCGGTGGCGTCGCGGATCTCCTTCAACACCGGCGTGACGACAGCCAGGATGTCGAGTCCCTTGGTGGCCGTCGCGGCCCAGAACGCCATCTTCACGCCGATCCGGATCTGGTCGCCGGACCGGTCGAGGAATTCCTGCGCCACGAGGTTGCTGACCAGCCGTTGGACCGTCGACGTCGGCAGTCCCGTCGCCTGGTGGATCTCCCCCAGCGTCATCGACGGACGCGTCAGGCTGAAGGCATCGAGGATCTCCGTGATCTTGCTCAGCACCAGCAACGGTTGGTGCTTGGAGGTCAATTCGCCGTCTTCCGCTCGCATGCCCTCGAGGATAGTCGCCCCCACCAGCACGTGAGTGCCAACGAACGGCGGAACACACTTCGGCACTCACCTGGGGCGAATCGACTGTCGCCACACGGGCGCGAATGTGGTACCTATTGAAGATGCTCGAATTCGACTCGACGAAAGGCGCATGAGCGCCCACCGAGATATCTCTCCGACACGATGGTTCGGGGAATTCACCCGCGCGTTCGACGCGCTTCGATCGCCCCCTTCACGGTGCCGCGACCCGTCCGCTCCCTGCCGGACACTTTTCCATTCACCATTAACGCTGTGCTACAACGACTTCGAGAAAGGAGGTAACCGTGAAGTTGGCTGAGGCACTGGCCGAACGGGGCGATCTGACGCGTCGGGTGGAGCACCTGAAGTCGCGCATCCTCACGAACGCACGACACCAGGAGGGCGAGTCGCCGGCGGAGGACGCCGCGGCGCTCCTCGTCGAACTCGAGGAGGTCCTGGACCGCCTGGAGGTCCTCGTCCGAAGAATCAATCGGACGAATACCGCTGCACCACTGGGCGACGCGAGCATCACGGACGCACTGGCCCGCCGGGACATGCTGCGCATCCGGCACCGGGTGGTGTCGGCCGCCGCGGATGCCGCCTCCGGTCGTGAGCAGGACCGATACGGCAGGCAACTCCGCTCCGAACTCGTCTTCGTCGCGGCGTTGCCCGTCCGGGATCTGCGGCGGACGGCAGACGATCTCGCCCGGAAGATCCGGGAAATCGATCTGCAAGTGCAGAAGGAGAATTGGGAAGTCGAGTTGCTCGACTGAACAGGCTGGGTAGTAGGTAACCGTTTCGGAGGCGAGCACACACCGCGAGTCGACGGTAATTCGGCTCTTCTCCGGCGTGGAGGGCAACGCTCCGGGCACACACCCGGATCACATTGCAGCCCTGCACACCGCACAGGTGACGGTGCACGACGCACACCTCATCACCGGGTGCTGATCCGAGACGGCGAGGGCGGGCAAGGGGCTACCCACACACGTGAGTGGCAGAGCGTGCCGAAGCACACTCTGCCACTCACGTCGGGGATCAGCCGACTACGAGATCCAACTCGTCGTCGGACACTCCGACCGCGATGCTGCCACCCTCGACGAGGACGTCGTCGAGCAGCAGATCGGCGATCCGATCGTCGACGGCCCGCTGGATCGACCGGCGCAACGGACGCGCCCCGAACTCGGGCTGGTGTCCGTGCTCGGCAATCCAATCGACCGCGGCCTCACTGAACGAGATCTCGATGCCCTTGGACTGCAGACGCTTCCGGCTGTCGTCCAGCAGCAGGTCGGTGATCCGGTGCAGCTGCTCGGTGTCGAGCTTGCGGAAGATCACGATCTCGTCGATCCGGTTCAGGAACTCCGGACGCATCGACTCACGCAGCCGGCCCATCACCCGATCCCGCAGCGGCTTCTCCGAAGCCTCCGCGTCACCGGTGCTGAAGCCCAGCGCACCCGACTTGCTGGAGATGATGTCGGACCCCAGATTGCTGGTCATGATCAGAACGGTGTTCTTGAAATCCACCGTCCGGCCCTGACCGTCCGTGAGCCGGCCGTCATCGAGCACCTGCAGCAGCGTGTTGAACACGTCGGGGTGCGCCTTCTCGATTTCGTCGAGCAGGATCACCGAGTACGGGTTCCGGCGGACCTGCTCGGTGAGCTGTCCCGCCTCCCCGTATCCGACGTAGCCGGGAGGGGCACCGACGAGTCGGCTGACCGTGTGACGTTCACCGAACTCGCTCATGTCGAGTCGCAGCATCTTGTTCTCGTCACCGAACAGCGTGGCGGCCAGCGCCTTCGCCAGTTCGGTCTTGCCGACACCGGTCGGTCCGAGGAACAGGAAGCTGCCCACGGGACGATCCGGATCGTTCATGCCGGTGCGGCTGCGGCGCACCGCCCGGGCGATGGCCCGCACGGCGTCGTCCTGGCCGATGACACGACGATGCAGTTCGTCCTCGAGCCGGCGGAGGCGTTCCTTCTCCTCCTCGGTCATCTGGCTGGCCGGGATTCCAGTGGCCCGCGACACGACCTCCGCGATCTGCTCGGCAGTCACCTCGGGCGTCACGTCGTTCGTGCCGACCGCCTTCCCGTCGATCCGGGCCTGAACCTCCATGGCCTCGTCCCGCAGTCGCGACGCCTTCTCGTACTGCTCGTCGGCGACGGCCTGTTCCTTGGCCTGCTCGAGTTCCGCGAGCTTCGCCCGCAGAGCCTCGACGTCGACGCTCGGCATCCGCAGCCGCAACCGGGCCCCGGCCTGATCGATCAGGTCGATCGCCTTGTCCGGCAGGAAGCGGTCACCGATGTAACGGGCCGACAGCTCGACGGCCGCCGTGATCGCCTCGTCCGTGTAACGGACGCCGTGGTGCTCCTCGTACCGGTCACGCAGACCGGACAGGATCGCCACCGCATCCTCCACACTCGGCTCCGCCACCGTCACCGGCTGGAAACGACGTTCGAGCGCCGGATCCTTCTCGATGTGCTTGCGGTACTCGTCGAGCGTCGTCGCACCGACGATGTGCAGCTCACCGCGGGCGAGCTTCGGCTTGAGGATGTTGCCCGCATCCATCGCGCCGTCGGCGCCGCCACCGGCACCGGCGATGGAGTGGACCTCGTCGATGAAGACGATCAGCTCGTCCGAGTGGGCCGAGATCTCGTCGATCACCTTGTTGAGGCGTTCCTCGAAGTCACCGCGGTAGCGGGTGCCCGACACCATGCTCGACAGGTCGAGCTGGACGATGCGCTTGCCCGTCAGGCGGTCGGGGACGTCGCCGTCGACGATGCGCTGGGCGAGGCCCTCGACGACCGCCGTCTTGCCGACGCCGGCCTCACCGACCAGCACGGGGTTGTTCTTGGTGCGGCGCGAGAGAATTTCGATGGTCTGCTCGATCTCGTCGGCGCGCCCGATCACCGGGTCGACTCCGCCGCCGCGTGCGCGTTCGGTGAGGTCGAAGCCGTACTTGTCGAGCGTGGGGGTCCCCGAGTTCGAGGACTCCTCCTCCACCGATCCACCCTGCACGGCGGTCTGCAGGCGCTCCGGGGTGATTCCCTCGGACGCGAGCAGGCGTCCGGCGGCGTGGTCCTGATCCGCGGCGAGCGCCAGGAAGAGGTGCTCGGGATCGATGTAGGTGGACCCGAGGGCGCGCGCGAGTTGGTGCGCCTCGAGCAGCGCCGTCTTCAGCGCGCCGCTCAGTGCGGGTGTTGCAAAGCCTGACGTGTCACGGCTCTGGGGCAGACGCAGTTCGACGGCATCGGCGACGGCCGACGTGTCGGCGCCTGCGCGGCGCATCAGAGAGGTGACGGGTTCGTGTTCTGTCATGACGCGCAGAACGTGGAGCGCATCGAGTTCCGCGTCGCCACGACCTGCGGCGAAGCGGGCAGCAGCAGCCATGAGTTCCTGGGTGGAGCGACTCATGAGCCGACTGATGTCGATGCGACCTGGGCCCTCCGGCCCGAAGAATGCTGGCATTCCTCAGCCTCCTATAAGTTGAGCGTTACTCACTCAACTAACGTGCCAAGCCTGCGATCAATTCCCGGAGGGAGTGGATGTGAGCTCGGTCACAAAGCCCGCGGCAGGTGCCGACCCAGTCCAACGACGACAGGAACCCGGATCTTCCCGCTCACGGCAGGGTGCGTCCGAGAAAGTCGAGCACTCGGGTCGCCTGGTCGCCGGTGGGATCGAGATCCGGGGCGGAAGTCGGCGACGCTGACCCCCCACGAGTCGAGGTGACCGCGCCAGTGGTGCGACGACGTCGGCGAGTTGATCCCAGTCGAGGCCTCCCGGCTGGGGGTACGTCACCGCACCGCGAGCTCCATGTCCGCCGTCTCGCCCGTGTCCGAGGACCGTCCGTCGAGATAATTCGGATGCCCGTCGACGAACCACAGTCCCGCCGAACCCAGGTGCCTGCGCAGCGCGGGAAAGATCCCGAGCAGAATGCTGCAGTCGCCTCCGACCACCAGCGGTCGCCGGCCCGGCAGGTCCGCCATCGCGACCGCCAGATCGTCCGCCAGCGCATGAGCGGCCCGCACCGTCTCGGACAGTGCAATCACGCCCGTCGCTTCGTCCCGGTCGGTGCGGTCGATCACGGTCGCGGCGTCGCCGACATCTCGGCCGACCATCGCGGACAGGCCGGCCTCCCGAAACGCGTGCGGCGCCGCCTGTTCGCCACGCGCCGAGCCGGAGCAATCCCACGGTGCACCGGGCGCTCCGCACCCGTGCGCCTTTTCGGTAGCAGGAACAACCGGAAAGGCGCACGGGCGCGAAGCGCCTGGTTCTACGCTGAACTGGTGGTGGCTCTCGTTCGAGCGGTCCGGCGGCTGGCTCTGGGACGCCCGCTGCGCAGTGACGACCTCGGGGAGCAGTTGCTGACCAAGCGTCTGGCGCTGCCGATCTTCGCCTCCGACCCTCTGTCGTCCGTGGCATACGCGACGCAGGAGATCCTGCTGATCCTGTCCCTGGGCGGTCTCGCCTATTTCTACCTGACGCCGTATCTGGCGGCCGGGGTCGTGGTGCTTCTCGCCGTGGTCGCCCTGTCGTACCGCCAGGTGGTGTACGCCTACCCCAGCGGAGGCGGCTCGTACGAGGTGGCGACGAAGAACCTCGGTCCGTCCGCGGGTCTGACGGTGGCGTCGGCACTGCTCATCGACTACGTCATGACGGTGGCGGTGTCGGTGTCGGCGGGCGTCGACAATCTCATCTCCGCCGTGCCCGCGCTGAACACGCACCGGGTGGCGCTGGCCGTGGCGTTCGTCGTGTTGCTGACGGTGATGAACCTGCGCGGGATCCGCGAATCGGGGACCATGTTCGCCTTCCCGACGTACGGGTTCATCGCCGGGGTGATGATCCTGATCGTGACGGGGTTCGTCCGCGTCGCGGCCGGTTCGACACCTGTCGCCGAGAGCGCCGGGTACACCATCGAACCGGAACTGTCCGGGCTGACCGGTCTGGCCCTCGTGTTCTTCGCGCTGCGCGCGTTCTCCTCCGGATGTACCGCGCTGACGGGTGTCGAGGCGATCTCCAACGGGGTGCCTGCGTTCCGTAAACCCAAGAGCGCCAACGCCGCGAAGACACTCATGGCGATGGCCGCGACGGCCATCGTGATGTTCGCGGGAATCACCGCGCTGGCCATCGTCGCCAAGGTGCACGTCGCGGTGAACCCGTGCGATCTGATCGGGTTCGCCGGAAACTGCGAGACCGATCCGCAGCGCACCGTCATCGCCCAGATCTCGGCGGCCGTGTTCGGCGGCACCACCAACATCGGCTTCTTCTATGTCCAGGCCGCGACCGTGCTGATCCTCGTGCTCGCCGCGAACACCGCCTACAACGGTTTCCCGCTGCTCGCCTCGGTGCTCGGCCGTGACCGCTACCTCCCGGTCCAGCTGAACACCCGCGGCGACCGGTTGGCGTTCAGCAACGGCATCGTGCTCCTCGCCGTGACGGCGGGCGGATTGATCGTCCTGTTCGACGCGTCCGTCACCCACCTCATCCAGCTGTACATCCTCGGCGTGTTCACGTCGTTCACCCTCAGCCAGGCGGGCATGGTCCGGCACTGGAACCGTGTGCTGACAACCGAATCCGACGCCCGAGAACGTCGTCGAATCCACGGCCGGCGGGCCCTCAACGGCACCGGCGCCGTCCTCACCGGCACCGTCCTGATCATCGTCACGATCACGAAGTTCACCCAGGGCGCCTACCTCGTGGTGATCGCCATGCCGATCCTGTTCTTCCTGATGCGCGGGGTGCGGCGGCACTACGACCGGATCGCGGCCGTCCTCGTCGTCGACGAGGACAGCTTCACCCTCCCCTCCCAGGTGCACACCATCGTGCTGGTGTCCGTGCTCAACAAACCCACCGCCCGGGCCTTGGCCTACGCCCGCGCCACCCATCCGACGACCCTGGAAGCCGTCACCGTGCTGGGCGACAACACCGGAAAACTGCAGCGGGAGTGGGAGAAGTACGAAATTCCGGTGCCGCTGAAAGTCCTCGAATCGCCCTACCGTGAAGTCACCCGGCCCATCGTGGGGTACGTGAAATCCGTCCGGAAACGGATTCCGGACGGCGTCGTCACCATCTTCATCCCCGAGTACGTGGTCGGTCGCTGGTGGGAACACCTGCTGCACAACCAGAATGCGCTGCGCCTCAAGGGCAGGTTGCTGTTCACGTCCGGCGTGATGGTCACGAGCGTGCCGTGGCTGCTCGATTCGGCCACCCGCGTCGGGGCGCCGCTCGGCAAGCCCGCGCCGGGTGACATCCGGCGCGGCCTGCCCACCACTCCCGAGCTCAGCGGAAAGTCGACTTCAGGTACTCCGTGAGACCGTCGACCGCGACCGGACTCTGCCGGAACCCCAGATAGCCGTCCGGGCGGACGACGAACGCGGCGGAACCCTCCGCGCCGTACGCGTGCGCGAACTCGCCGTCACGGTCTCGGACGAGGGGAAGCACGGTTTCCCCGACCTCGGCGGAAGGCGACGCGACGAGGTACGTGTCGACGAGTCCCCGGGTCGCCGCGCCCACCGACGTCGCCGCGGCCTCGAGCAGTTCCAGCCCGCGCGCGTCGACCGATTCGTCGGCGTACAGCAGCAACGTGTGGTTCCGTCCCGCGAGGAGAGTGAACAGCCGGAGGGGAAACGCGACCGCGGCACGGGTCAGCCCGCGGGCGTCCGGCGCCCGGGTGCCGGGCGCGAGCGCCGCATTCGACTCCGGTTGGGCGACGATCGGACTGTCCGCGTAGCTGATGAGGAGTTGGGCCTCGCGTCGGATCACGTAGTCGGGATCCGACGACCCCGCCCCGATCCCCTCCCGGGCGCTGCGCACGGTGCGTCCCACCACCTCCTCCCCGATGGGTCGCCGTTCGGCGTCGTAACTGTCCAGCAGGTCGGGGGCCGCGGCGCCGGACACGGCCAGCGCGACCTTCCACGCCAGGTTGTGCGCGTCCTGGATGCCGGTGTTCATACCCTGCGCGCCGGTCGGCGGATGAATGTGGGCGGCGTCGCCCGCGACGAACACCCGCCCGCGCCCGTACGAGTCGACGATGCGGTGGCTGATCCGGAAGATGGACGACCAGCGGAGGTTCGACGCCCGCGTCGGCTCGGGTGACAGGCGGTCGAGCACGGCCTGGATGTGGCTCAGCTCCGGTTTCGGTCCCGCCTCGAAACCGTGCGCGATCTTGTCGGCCGCGGGGGTGCCGGTGCCGGCGAGGTCGCTGGGCACCAGCATCGACATCCGGTAGCGGCGGCGCCCGGGCAGCGGAATGCACACGAGCAGGTCGTCGGTCTCGCCGTCCGTCTGATGCATCGACCGGATCCCGTAGCCGCGGGGCATCGACCAGTCGACTTCGACGTCGCCGAGCATGTACTGCTCGAGGAACGCACCGCCCTCGAAGGTGAGGCCGAGTCCCTTGCGGACCACACTGTGGGCGCCGTCGCAGCCGAAAAGGTACTGGGTTCGGACGGTTTCGTCGCCGTCCGCGCCGGTGACCGTGGCGACGACGCCGTCGTCGTCCTGTTCGAACGCCGTCAGTCTCGTTCCTCGTTCGATCGTGGTGCCGAACGTGGCCAGGTATTCGGTGAGGATGCGTTCGGTCTCGTACTGCGGCAGCCCGATGAATTCGAACGGGACGTCGGCCGGTAGCGACAATTCCAGACGGGCCACCTCGTCGCCGTTGACGTACACGATCTGCCCGCGCATCTGGATCGCCGCGTCCAGGATGTGCCGCAGCACACCCATGCTCTCGAACACCTCGAGGCTGCGCGGTTGGATCCCCACCGCCTTCGCGTACTGCGGTGGCTCGAGCAGGGGATCGATGATGCGGCAGGCGACGCCTCGCCTGCGCAGTTCGATCGCCGCCGTCAGACCGACCGGACCAGCTCCGACCACCAATACCTCGGGATGCACCACAAGACACCGCCTCGTCAGCAGGGACCGACCACCGACCAGTATGCGGGACCGACGATGCACTTGACCGGCGTTCGGGCCAGACCCGGATCCTTCATGTCCGCGCGGTGTGGAGTCTCGGCCGGTGAACGGCTTCCCGGGCCACCAGTTCGATCGTGACGGCCACCGCACACGTCTGCGCGAGCAGCAGCCCGACCAGGACGAGGATCTGGACCGCCCCGGCCTGAACGGCGGAACCGCTTGCCAGCAGCACCCCGACGAACGCCCCCGGCAGGGTGACCAGCCCGACGGTCCGGGTCTGATCGAGTCCCGGGAGCAACGCATCCGAGGCGGCAGACCGGACCACTTCCATGCGGGCATCACGGACGTCGAGCCCGAGACTGAGCCCCGCCTCCACCTCACCCCACCGTTGTTCGACCGCATCGAGCGCGCGTCGCGCGGCGAGTGAGGTGGCCGTCATCGCCCCACCGAGCACGATTCCGCCGACGGGAACGAGAGCGACACCTTCGAGCGGCACCACCTGGCTGACCAGCATCAACGGCAACACGATGCCGACACCCGCGGCGAGGGACAGCGCCAGCCACCCGGCGGACCGCCCGGCTTTCGCACGGCGAGCGGACGTTCCCACCGCCGCCGCGAACATCACGACGAGCACGAGGATCGACGACCACAGATGCGCGAGAGCCGCAGCCAGGATCAGGGACACCGCGGCGAGCTGGGCGGCACCTCGAATCGCCGCACCGGGCACGACGAGTGGGCTACCGAGGTGGGTGAAGCGGTAGACCACCGCCGCGCACACGACCATCACGGTGCACAGCACAGCCAGTCCGACACCGGGATTCGCCAGGGACGTACTCACCCGGCTCAGTGTTCCTCACTTCCTGGCCGCGGGGGTACCGAGAGTGAGCGTTATGCCGACGAATCCCGGGGCGTGCATGCGACCATGGATGGAGTCGACGCTCTACGCCCGATGACGCTGACCGGAGGCCGTGGCGATGGACGACCGGGCGAACACAGCGCACCCGCGGGTCGTGGTCGAGACCGAACACGGCCGGGCGAGCTACCGCGCGGGCAAGGCCGTCCGTATCGGCCGGGATCCGCAATTGGAGATCACGATCGTCGATCCCGTGGTGTCGCGCGAGCATGCACGGCTGACGTGGGACGAGGGATGGCAGCTCGTCGACTCCGATAGCAAGAACGGGATCTTCGTCGACGGCGAGCGCAGAGAAAGGGTTCCCGTCACGAACCCCGTCCTCGTCCGGCTGGGCGACGCGGTCGAGGGGCCGGTCGTGCGGATCTCGGTCGAGGATCCCGACGCGACGCGACAGGACGTGGGCGGTCGATGGGACGAGTCGACGATCGAGGTGGGGGCCTGGAGCGCCCCGCCCCCGACACCGCACGAGGCGGTCCCGACGGGATCACTCACGGTGGGACGGTCACCCGACAACGACATCGTCGTCCGGGACGTGCTGGCCTCACGCCATCACGCCATCGTCCACAACGTGCCGTCCGGCCTCGAGATCGACGACCTGGGGAGCGTCAACGGCACGTTCGTCGGCGGCGCCCGGGTGTCGCGCGCGCAGCTGACCGACGGCGACGTCGTCACGATCGGGAACACCGACCTCAGTGTGAAGGACGGCCGGCTGGTTCCACGGCAGGTGGTGGCTCCGACCGCAGGCGGGCTGCGGGTGGACGGCGTCGGGCTCACCATCGAGGGCGGGCGGCGGCTGCTCGAGGACGTCACGTTCACGGCCCAGCCGGGGAGTCTCACCGCGGTGATCGGCCCCTCCGGCGCGGGAAAGACCACGGTGGCCACCATCATCTCCGGTTCGGAACGCCCCACGGAGGGTGTGGTCGAGTTCGAGGGACGCAGCGTGCACGCCGAATACCAGGTGCTCCGCTCCCGCATCGGGATGGTCCCCCAGGACGACGTCGTGCACCGGCAGCTGACCATCCGGCAGGCGCTCGGCTACGCCGCCGAGCTGAGGCTGCCGCCGGACACCACCCGGGTCGACCGCGAGGAGGTGATAGCGACGGTCCTCGACGAACTGCAGCTGTCCGAACACGCCGACACGAGGGTCGACCGGCTGTCCGGCGGACAACGCAAACGCGCGTCCGTCGCAATGGAGTTGCTCACCGGCCCGTCCCTGCTGATCCTCGACGAACCGACCTCGGGTCTCGACCCTGCACTCGACCGGCAGATCATGGCGACGTTGCGCCGCCTCGCCGATTCTGGCCGCGTCATCGTCATCGTCACGCATTCGCTGTCGTATCTCGAGATGTGCGATCAGGTCCTGCTCCTCGCACCGGGCGGCAAGACCGCCTACGTGGGCCCGCCGGACCGGGTCGGGGCCGCGCTGGGCAGCACCGATTGGGCCGACATCTTCTCCCGTGTCGCGGCCGACCCCGACGGGGTGTTCGCCGAGTACCGCGCCACCCGCCCCGCCGTCGAGGTGCCACCACCGAGCCCGCCCGGACCTCTCGGCAGTCCCGCGCACACGTCGCGGCGCAAGCAGCTGAGCACCGTCGTCCGCCGCCAGGCGCGGCTGATCCGCGCCGACCGTGGGTACCTGATCTTCCTGTCCCTTCTCCCGTTCGTGCTCGGCGGCCTGGCCGTGCTCGTGCCCGGCGACACCGGATTCGGCCCGTCGGGCCTCGACGAATCCGGCGAACTCACCCAGATTCTGGTCGTGCTGATCCTCGGCGCCGCGTTCATGGGTTGCTCACTGACCATCCGCGATCTGGTCGGAGAGCGCATGATCTATCACCGCGAACGTGCCGCCGGCCTGCTCCCGTCCGCCTACCTGACGGCGAAGATCGTCGTATTCTGCGCCGCCGCGATCGTGCAGTCGGTGATCATGGTGGTGATCGTTTTCGTGGGCAAGGGTTTTCCGGGCCGGGGCAGTGCGATCCCCTCCGGCTCCGTCGAATTGATCGTGGACATCGCCGTCACCACCTGCTCCTGCGTCCTGGTCGGATTGGCGTTGTCGTCGGTGGCCCGCTCGAACGAGCAGGTGATGCCGATGCTGGTGGTCACGATCATGGTGCAGTTGGTGATGTGCGGAGGACTGATCACGATCACCGGACGCGCCGTGCTCGAACAGGTGTCGTGGCTCTTCCCGTCCCGCTGGGGGTTCGCGGCCGCCGCCTCGACGGTGGACCTGCGCACGAACGCCACGGGCACCGAGCCCGATACGCTCTGGCAGCATGCCGCATCGTGGTGGCTGCTCAGCATCGCCATGCTGGTGCTCATCAGTTGCGTGCTTGCGGCCGTCACCTACAGCCGGCTCCGGCTGCGCCGTTCCCGCCGACGCTGAAACAGATGCTGCGGTGTTCTACTCGTCTTCGAGACCCGCAGGTGCCCCGACGTCGAAGACGTTCATCATCTGAGACAGGGTCCGGTAATAGCCCACGAGCACCACGAGTTCGAGCAGCGCCGAGTGACCGAGGTGGGCTTCGAATCGGCGGAATTCCTCGTCTCCGAGGGTGTTGGCGCCCCCGAGCAGATGACGGCACACGTCGTACGCGGCCTGTTCGGTGGCGTCTTCGGAACCGAAGTCGCCACCCCGAAGTGCCGTCATCTCTTCGTCGCTCAGTCCGATGGCGTGTCCGACCCGTTCGTGGGCGTAACGTTCGAATTGGCTTTCCGTTGCGGCCGCGACAGCGAGTATCGCGATTTCTCTGATCCGGGCGGTCATCGCCGTCCGATAGCGCACCGCACTTCCGAGTTCTTGCAACGCAGAGCCGAGCCCGGGCACATGCAGCATCAACCCGAACGGCCCGTTGAGCCTGCCGTGGTCATCCTGAAGCGCGAACAGCTGAGGTCCCTGAGCCCGCGGCCCCGTCACGATGCTGTCGTACA
The DNA here is from genome assembly GCF_058628105.1 of Rhodococcus sp. G6(2025). NCBI lineage: Bacteria > Bacillati > Actinomycetota > Actinomycetes > Mycobacteriales > Nocardiaceae > Rhodococcus > Rhodococcus sp. G6(2025). The sequence continues at coordinate 1,332,673 of NZ_CP179750.1, read as the reverse complement.
ACGCCTTCTGCTCGACGTCCAGCTCGGCGGGTGTCAGGGACGCGATCCGTGAATCTGCCATGTAAGTACCATCTTTCAACGATTTCGGCGCGGGGAGGCGCGGTGACGAGTCAGAGTATGCCGCGCCCGGCGCTGTTGCCCTCCGCCGGCATCGAATCACACCCCGACCTGAAGCTATTCGCCCGGTGGATTCCCGCCATATCGAACTGCCGATTCCCGAATACTCCCTGATCCGCCACCCTTGAGCCACGGGCCACATCGCCGAGTGGACCCGCGACCAGGCGAAGAGGTGACGTCAACGTGAGAACCCCGGTCGGGCAGCCCGCCCGTTACGAGATCCAATCCTGTCCCGACATCGAATTCGGGCGTCCCGGGGGGCACATCCTCCGCCTGGATCTGACTCTGCCGATCGACGTTGCCGCCCCCGCCGTCGTCCTCTACCTGCACGGCGGTGGTTGGATGATCGACTCTCGCAAGAGTCATGCTGCGCGGGCGGAACGGCTCGCGCGGCACGGATTTGCCGTCGCGAGCATCGACTACCGCCCCTCCACCGCCGCTCCCCTCCCCGCCCAGATCATCGACATCGCGACCGCGCTCGAGTGGCTGAAAGGTCCCGGGCAAGGCTTCGGTGTCGACGCGACTCGGGTCGCGCTCTGGGGAGCATCGGCAGGTGCCCATCTCGCGCTTCTGGCCACCGCCACTCCGGCGGTTTCACGGACACCGCACGATCTGCCCGGTCCAGCCGTGCAGGCCGCTGTCGGCTACTTCGGCTGTTACGACCTCACCGCACGGGGCGACCTCGACCGTCCGGACGCCGGCTCGCCGATACCGCGTGAGATCCTCGAGCAGGACTGGCCGCCAGGGGTCCCCGCACCGCCGTCGTCTCGCTACCTGAGGGCCCGATTGCTGGGAGTCGAGGAGTCGACTGTGAGCGATCGCGACCTCGCCGCCATCAGCCCATTTGCGAACGCGCATGACATCCACGTGCCGGTCTTCCTGCTCCACGGAACACGCGACTCGGTCACGTCGGTGCAGCAGAGCCGGCGGATGGCACAGGAACTTCGACGCCGCGGGGAGACGGTGCGCCTGCGCCTTCTCGAAGGTGCCAATCACGAGGATCCCGCGTTCGACACGGACATCACGATCGCCGAAGTCGCCGCGTTCCTACACGAACACCTGGACCGGTCCTGCCCCACGCCCCCACCTCCCACGATGCCGTACAACAAGGAGATTGATTCGAAATGACCGCTCGAGTAATAGTTGTCGGCGGCGGACCGTCGGGTCTGACGGTCGCGACCGAACTGGCCCGGGCCGGAGTCGACGTCGTCGTCCTCGAACGTCGAACGCAGCCGGTGCAGTCACGAGCCGGGACCGTTCTGCCGAGAGTTCTCGAGCTCCTCGATTCTCGGGGCCTTGCGCAGAAGTTCATCGACAGGGCCGCGACGATTCGTTCCAATCCGCTGATTCCCGTGCATATCTGGGCCGGGATGCAACCCGTGGAATGGCGCCACCTCGAATCGAGGTTCGGGTTTCGGCTGGTTCTTCCCCAGAACCACACCGAGGAACTGCTGCTCGAGGAAGCCCTCCGTCTCGGAGTCGTCGTCAGGCACGGCGTGACCGTCGAATCCGTCGTCCAGCAGTCCACCGCCGTGACCGTGACCGCGACGGCCGAGGACGGGCCCGTGAGCCTGTCAGCCGACTACCTGGTCGGCGCCGACGGTGGGCGAAGTATCGTGCGATCGCAACTCGGTCTCGATTTCGAAGGCCACGGGCCGACATTCACCGGAATCGTGGCAGACCTGAGGATGGACCGGCCCTGGCCCGAAGCGCGGCGGATGATCGACAACGACAAGGGGTGGGTCACCTCGTTTCCGTTCGGCGAGAACGAATCCATCACCCGGTTCAACATCGTGCACGCCGAGCGCAGGCACGCCCCTGCGGCGGAGCCGGTCACGGCCGACGAGGTTCGCCGATGCCTCACCGATGTCCTCGAGAAGGACCTGCCGTTCGACGATCTGGTGTGGGCGTCCCGTTTCACCGATTCGCTCAGAATCGCAACGAAATTCCAGCAGGGTCGAGTGTTCCTCGTCGGCGAATCGGCTCGCATCCACTACCCGGCCAGCGGCGTCGGGATGAACTTCTGCATCCAGGATGCGTTCAACCTCGGGTGGAAGCTCGCTGCGGTGATCAACGAACACGCGGGACCGGCACTCCTGGAAACCTATGAGGCCGAACGGCGCCCGGTGGCCGAGGCGCTGCTGAGAAGTGTCGCGGCTCAGTGTTCGGTCCAGTTCGACTTCACACCGGAGGGGGTGGAATTCAAGCGGATGTTCGAACGCGACCTGTTGCCCATTCCGGAGGTCAATCGCCGAATCGGGCTCGAACTCAACGGGCTGTCCTTCCCCTACCCTGCTGAGTCACACCACCATCCGATGGTCGGATACCGCTGCCCCGACCTGGATCTCGTCACCGCGACCGGTCCGATCAGGATGGGTGAAATGCTGCGCGATTCTGCACTCGTCCTCATCGACGCCACCGGGGCGGGCACCTACGCGGACCTCGCACTGCAGGGCGCGCCGGTACGCGCACACACCGGCCACATCGTTCTCGCACCCCCCGGGCTGGGTGAGGTCACGAGCCTCCTGGTCAGGCCCGACGGATACATCGCGTGGGCCAGCGCCGACGCCCCCGCGCGCGAAGATGCTCAGCTGGCGATCAAGCGGTGCCTCGCCGTCGACTGAAATGCCGGGAGGGTCGTCTCGCGCGTACCCGAGACGACCCTCCCGCGCCGGGTTCGGCACTCACTCCAGAGACTTGACGAGTTGCGCTCGGAGCCAGCGGTGTTCGGGATCCGCGTTGTACATCGGATGCCACCACAGGGCATGGTTCAGTGGGGCGAGATTCAAGGGGAAGTCGACCGACCGAATTCCCATTCCGCCGCTCATCCGGGCCGCCAATCGCTCCGGCAGAAGCGCGATCCGATCGGTGTGGGCGACGAAATACGGCAGAGCCAGATAATTTTCGCCGACAACCTGCACATACGGTTCGACCCCCTGCGCCCGGACCTGATGCAACGGTGTCGTCGCGGCGTGGGGGTGCGTCTGAAACACAGCCCACGGGTATTCGGTGAGCTGGTCCAGCCGTACGGCGTCCCCGATGTGCTCGTTGTCCTCGGCCACCACACAGACCCACCGGTCGGAGAAGAGGTCGACCGAGGGCAGGTCGCTGACGAAGCCGCGGGGTACGACCAGGGCATCAGCGGTACGGAGGCTGTCCGATGCACGGTCGACGATCTCCGGTCGCAACTGGACGAAGTTGATGCGCAGGTGCGGAGCCTGCGCCAGCAGATCGCGGGTGATCGTGTCCCCGACGGCGGCGAGCATGTAGTCGGACATGATCAGGGTGAACTCGCGGCTGGACCGTTCGATCTCGATACCCGGCTCGGCGTCGAGCACTCGATCGACCGCCGAGATCGCCACCGTCGTGCGCTCGACCAGGCTGCGGGCGAGCGGCGTGAGCTGATACGAGTTGCCGACCCGGGCCAGTAGCGGGTCGCCGAAGTACCTCCGAAGCCGCGCGAGCGCCGCACTCATTGCCGGCTGACTCAGACCGACTTCGATCGCCGCGCGGCTCACGCTTCGCTCGCGCAGAAGCGCGTCCAGAGACACGATGAGGTTGAGGTCCAGCTTGGCGCGATGGCCGGAGATCCGCTGTATCGAGCTCATGGATACAAACTATAGGCAACCCGGCGTTCCCAAATAACCGCGGGAAAATGAGACTGAGGCAGACACTCTGCCTCTCTCCGAACAGGACACTCATGGACCCGAGTCATGCCACACCACGCCGCACCCTGCTCCGGGGCGCAACGGTCGTCAGCGTCGATCCGGCCATCGGAAACTTCGACCGAGCCGACATCTTGATCAGCGACGATCTGATCGCAGGAATCGACACACGGATCGACGTCGAGCCGGACGTCGAGGTCGTCGACGTCGACGGAATGATCGCGCTTCCCGGATTCGTCGACACTCACCGCCATACCTGGCAGAGCGTCATGCGGCACGGATACGCCGAACTCGATCCCCTCCAGTACTTCGACGAAATGCTCAGGGGAATCGGAGCGGCGTACGAGCCCGAGGACGTCAGGATCGGAAACCTCCTCGGCGCGGTGTCGGCGTCGAGCGCCGGGACGACCACCCTCTTCGATTGGTCCCACATCCAGAATTCACCCGAGCATTCCGACGCTGCGGTCACCGGTCTGCGCGAGGCGGGTATCCGTGCCGTCTTCGGCCACGGATGGCCACTGCAGGGCAACGGCCGGTGGACCGAGAACAGCATGCTCACCCACCCGGCCGACATCGAACGGCTGCAGAAGCAGCACTTCTCCGACCCGGGCGGACTCGTGACGTTGGCCATGGCGGCCAGGGGCCCCGAGATGGCGGCGCCCGGCGTGTGGCAGGCCGACCTCGCCCTCGCGCGCGACCTGGGCATCCGCACGTCGGTGCATGCCGGTGCGTACCCGCACAACGAACCGGTCCACGCCGTGGCCCAGTACGACGAGGCGGGCCTCCTCGCCGACGACCTGACGTTCGTGCACTGTTGCCGCTCCTCCGACGCCGAACTCGCGATGATCGCCGATGCCGGTGCCACCGTGTCGATCGGCGTGCACTGCGAACTCAACTCGCAAGGCATCGGCGACATCCCGCTCGACCGGATGCTCGCCGCGGGTGTACGACCGAGCCTCAGCGGGGATACCGAGACCAAATGCAGCGGAGACATGTTCACGCAGATGCGAATGCTCTTCGGCTATCACCGTTCGTGGATGGGCGGCGGGCACAGCTCCGTCGCGGCCGACCGTGCGCAGCTGTTCCTGCAAGATGTGCTGGCATTCGCCACCATCGAGGGGGCGAGAGCGATCGGACTCGACGACCGGATCGGCTCGCTCACTCCCGGCAAGCAGGCCGATATCGTCCTGGTGCGTGCAACGGACCTGAACCTGGTGCCCGTACTCGATCCGGTGGCATCGGTGGTTCTCGCCGCTCACGAGGGCAATGTCGATTCGGTGCTCATCGGCGGCCGATTCGTCAAGCGCGGCGGAGTCGTGCTCGGGTGTGATCCGTCCGCTCTCGTGAAAGCGGCGGCGGCATCGCAACGACGGATTCTGGGAAGACGCGCCGGCCGCTAGCACTCGTGGGCGCGTACCCCGCCCGAACAGGGTGTATTCGCCGCACGAATTCCCTCCATCACGAACTGCCGCTTCCCGGATAACCCGAGAACAGGAACAGTGATGGTCATCACCACCGCAACAAAGGAGCAAGGCATTGACCATGTCACGCGGGGACGAATTCCGGCGCGGGTGGCCGACTCTGTCAGCGGCCGCCGTGGGTGTCGGCACTGGGGTATCCGGGCTCGCCATCTACTCGGCGGGTCTGTTCACCAGCGATCTCGGTAGGGAGATCGGCCTCAGCGCTGCGATGTACGGGCTGTCCATCACCTTGCTGACCTTCGGGATGGCGCTCGCCGCCCCCGTCGTCGGCTACGCCGTCGACAAGTTCGGAGTGAAGGCCCCGACGATTGCCGGAGCACTGTGCCTGGCAACCGGATTCGCCGCACTGGGAACGGTCGTGCACTCGGTGCCGGCCTACATGACAGCGATGGCGTTGATCGGATTCTTCGGTGCAAGTTCCGGACCGATTGCCTTCACCCGGGCGGTGAGCAGCTGGTTCGACCGCGCCAGGGGCCTCGCGCTCGGCATCACGATGATGGGGATGGGACTCTCCGGCGCCATCATTCCGGTCGCCATCGGCCGCGTCATCGAACTCGAAGGATGGCGGCTCGGCTACCTCACGTTGGCCTGCATCGCGCTCGCCGGAACCCTCCCCACCCTCTTCCTCCTGAAGGTCGCACCCCGAAGCGTAAGCACGCTGGGCACGCCCGGACTGGCGGCCGACGACGGTGACGACTTCGCCACCATCCGCCGGAACCCCCTCTACTGGCGGTTGGTCCTCACATTCGGCCTGATGTCGGTCGCCTTCACCGGCCTCATCCCCTACCTGGTCCCGATGCTTCGGCAGTACGGGATGAGTGTCGGCGGTGCGGCATCGATCGCATCGATCATGGGACTCGCGGTCATCCTGAGCCGACTGGTGATCGGACTGCTCATCGACGTCCTCCGGCCGACCGCGGTCGCGGCCTCGCTCTGCGTGCTGTGTGCCACCGGCGTCGTGCTGTTCGCGGTCGGCGGAGTCGGGTTCGCCCCCGTCCTGGCCTTCACGCTGGGGTGCATGCTCGGCGCCGAGCTGGATATGGTGGGCTACTTCACGTCCCGCTACTTCGGGCTCGCCGCCTTCGGAAAAGCTTATGCAGGCCCCTACATGGCGTTCGTCCTCGGCGGCGGCATCGCGCCCCTGTGGGTCGGTGCCGTGGTGGACCGAACAGGAAGCTACACCGCAGTCCTCTACCTCGTCGCCGCGCTGACGGTGCTGTGCGCCGTCGCCTTCGTGGCCCTGCCGTCCCCGCGGGGACCGAGGCAGGTAACCCCCGGCCCTTCCGATACGAGGCCCACGCCCGCCACCGTCAACGCAGACCTCTGACCACACACCACAGACAACGCTCCAGGAGAACCACTTTCATGCGTATCGCCAACATCGACAACCGTGCCGCTCTCGTCTTCGGAGACGAGGGTTCCGAACGGGCCGTCGACATCGCCCACGCCTCCCGCGGCCGGTTCGGCCCCGAACTTCCCGCCGTCTACCAGGCTTGGGACGACGTCACCGGGTGGGTGGCGGAACAGGACACCCACGCGCTGACGGGGAACAGAGTCCCGATCGACCGGTCCCTTCTCCGGGCACCGTCGCCGGCCCCCCGACAGGTGTTCGCCGTCGGGCTGAACTACCACGCCCACGCCGCCGAATCCGGCTTCGACTCCCCCACGCAACTGCCGCCGGTGTTCACCAAGTACGCGTCCAGCTTCACCGGCCCCGACACCGACGTCGTGATTCCCGCCGGTGGCAACGTCGACTGGGAGATCGAACTCGTCGTTGTCATCGGCCGCGAAACAAGCAACATCGACGAGGCCGACGCCTGGTCCCACATCGCCGGTCTCACCGCCGGACAGGACATCTCCGAACGCATCTCCCAGCTACGCGGTCCCGCACCGCAATTCGGTCTCGGCAAGTCCTTCGCCGGGTTCTCCCCGCAAGGTCCGTGGCTGGTGACCCCGGACGAGTTCGCCGACCCCGACGACCTCGAACTCGGCTGCACCGTCGACGGCGAGGAAGTGCAGAAGGGCCGCACCCGCGACCTGATCTTCCCGGTCTCGAAGCTGGTCGCCGCCCTCTCCCACACCGTCACCCTCTACCCCGGGGATGTGATCTTCACCGGCACTCCGGCCGGCGTCGGCGTCGGCCGCGATCCGCAGCGGTTCCTGCAGGCCGGTGAGACGCTCGACAGCTGGATCGACGGCATCGGCACACTTCATCAGCGTTTCGTCGCCGATCCCGGCGCGAAGTAGAGGACGCGATCATGGCACTGCACGGACTGGGCAAGGTCACCCTCGGCGTTCCCAACGTCGACGAGACCATCGCCTACTACGTCGAATTCGGCCTCGAACACCGCGAGGGCGGGGTGTTCGCCACCCGCAACGGCGGCGAACAACTCGAGATCGTCCACGCGCCCGCGCGTCGACTGGTCGAGTTGACGGTCGCCGCCGACGACCCCGACGACATCGCCTCCATCAGTGCGCGGCTGGCCGGGCTCGGTGTGGCGACCCGTCAGAACGGCACGTCCGTCAGTGCCGTGGAACCGGTCACCGGCACGCGAGTGCGGGCGCAGGTCCGGTCCCGGATCGTCATCGAACCCGCCGTCGCGGCCACCCCCTACAACGGGCCCGGGCGCATCGACCGCTGGGGACGGGCCCCGTTCCTCACCCGCACCGAGCCGGTGCGCCCCCGCAAACTCGGGCACGCGGTGCTCGGGTCCACCGACCTCGAGACCACGATGAGGTTCTTCACCGACGGTCTCGGATTCAAGGTCAGCGACTACATGGGCGACAAGGCCGCGTTCCTGCGCTGCTCCGTCGAGCACCACAACGTCCTCGTCATGGCCGCACCGGTGAGCTTCATGCATCACACCAGCTGGCAGGTCGACGACATCGACGAGGTCGGCCGCGGCGCCCACACGATGCTGGAGAACAACCCCGAACGCCACATCTGGGGTCTCGGACGGCACTACGCCGGTGCGAACTTCTTCTGGTACCTCAAGGACCCGGCGGGGAACTTCTCCGAGTACTACTCCGACATGGACACCGTCCCCGAGGACGAACTCTGGAGCCCGGAAGTGCTGCACGGCCTGCAAGGTCTGTACGCCTGGGGGCCGCCGCCGCCCCCGTCGTTCCTCGAACCGGACGACCTCGCCGCCCTGATGACCGGAGCTCACTCCGGCACCGGGTGACGAGCGGGTCGCCGGCTAGATCAGTTCGACGACGGTTCCCAGGTCGTGCACATGCTCGCTGTCCGACGGCCCGGTGGCCGGCGTGATGTCGCCCCGTGCCGCGTGTGCCATCGATCGCGCCTCGCCCGCGGCGAAGGCAACGGGTACCGCCACGGCAACGGACAGGAGGGCAGCTCCCGCATCGAACGCCAAGCGTGCGACACCGAAAGCACAGTTCGCCGATTCTCGGATCGTCATCGTCCGCTCCTTCATCCCAGTCCACGGGACGTAGCGGACCACTCCCTTTGACCTGACAATTACTCCTCGACGTTACGAGCGGTGTGCACTACTCGCGAGTACCAAACCGACCAGATCGAATGGTTTACCCGGCAGCCGTCGAGTCCGGGCGGCAGAGGCAGAGAAGACAGGCACGTACCCGGGTAGTTCGGCCGATGTGTCCGGACCGCACCGGGACCACTCTGTAGACGGGCGTCCCCCACGACGCGACACCACCGAGTGCACTGGAGCAACGACGGCATGAACCCACACACCGGGAACCACGGATATCACCTGGTTCACACGTTCCGCCCGCCTCCGGTACGGCCGGGACGCCATGCACTGCACGCCGCCGCGTCCAGAATCGGAATCCCGTGCACCCGCGGCGCCGGTGACCACCGGGCCTTCGACAGCTCCGGCCTCGTTCAATGGGCATACAAACAGGCCGGCATATCGGTTCCGCGCACCACCTACGAGCAACTCCGACACGGGACCGCCGTGGACGAGTGCGACCTGCAGCCCGGCGACGTCGTCCTCTTCTACGGGGGCGGGCACGCGGCGATCTACGCGGGAAACCGCATGGTCGTCCACGCACCCGCTCCGGGACGCCCGGTCACGCGAGTAGCGATGAGCTCCATGTCATTTCACGCAGCGCGCCGGTACTGACGACGGACCAGGCGACCACCCGCGGCATCGTGGACTCAGTGAGCGGCGTTGTACGCTTCCTCGATCTCGGCAGGAATACGTCCACGCGTGGACAACTCGTAGCCCTGCGACGTCGCCCATTCTCGAATTTCCTTCGCCTGGCTACGCCCCTGCGACGGTGCCACTGCAGGAGTCGACCGACGCTTCCTTCCACCGACCCGCGTTGCATGCTCGATGTAGTAGTCGAGAGTCTTGTGGAATTCCCTGGCGTTCTTGACCTTCAGATCGATCTCGTAGTCGACGCCGTCGACAGAGAACGGAATGGTCTCCCCCTTACCGTTCTTGATCGGAGTTCCGTCGATGTCGTCGATGCGTTCGACAACAACTTTGCGCGCCACAGTTCCACTCCTTCATCGTCGATAACCCGGGGAACACTACGTCGAAGTATTGTTCACCTGCCAATCCCCGACGGAGTTTTCGAACTGCTGACCCGGGTCCGCCTGATTGGAGCACCCCGCTGTCGGGGTATCCGTCGGACATGACACCGAAGGATGCATCCGGACCGAAGACCACGACCACCGACAGCGGCGCCCCGGGCGCGGACAAGGACGTGGTGTCCGATCCGGCCGAGGACGACAAGAGCTCGGGCGCCGACTGGAGCGGCGAAGGCGGCGCGACCCCTGAGGGGCCCGCCACCGACACCGACACCGAGGACTAGGTCACCAGGGGATCTGTCCGAGGACCACACCGATCACCAGCATCGACAGCGACACCAGCGCCGCGCGCCACAGCACCTTCTTGTGATGATCCGCCAGCGGGACACCCGCCAGGGTCACGAGCAGGAGGATGGCCGGGACGAGGGGGCTCTGCATGTGGAACGTCTGGCCGGTGATGGATGCGCGGGCCATCTCGACCGGCTCGATGCCGTACGTGGCCGCCGTCTCGGCGAGCACGGGCATGATGCCGAAGTAGAAGGCGTCGTTGCTCATGAAGAACGTGAACGGCAGGCTCAGGATGCCCGTGATGACGGCCAGGTGCGGTCCGAGCGAGGCCGGGATGATTTCGAGCAGCCACTGCGCCATGGCCTCGACCATTCCGGTGCCCTGGAATACGCCGGTGAGGACAGCGGCGGCGAACACCATCGCGACCACGGAGACGATGCTCGACGAGTGGCGGGTGATCGCTTCCTGCTGTTCCTTGACCCGCGGGAAGTTCACCGTCAGCGCGATCGATGCGGCCACCATGAACAGGACCGGAATCGGCAGTACGTCCATCACGAGCACGACGAGGAGCGCCACGGTCACGAGCGCGTTGAACCACAGCAGCTTCGGGCGCAGCGTGGGCCGCTCGGGGTCGAGACCGTCGACGAAGCCCTGGCCGTCGTCCGATCCGGCGTCGCCGGAGCCGCCACCGGTTCGGGGTGCGTCACCGTTGCCACCGGAGCCGGAGCCGGTCGCGGACCGCCGGAGGCCGGAGCCCGCGGAGACGAGGAGGCGCTCGTCGGTGAGTTCGAGCGTGCCGATGCGGCGGCGTTCGCTGTAGCCCAGTTGCACGGCGAACAGCAGCACGACGAGCAGTCCGACCACCAGTGACGGGATCATCGGGACGAACACGTCCGACGGCGAGATACCCAGCGCAGCGGCGGCCCGGACCGTCGGTCCGCCCCAGGGGACGATGTTCATCGCGCCGTTCGCCAGGCCGGCGACCACCGTGAGGACCACGGGGCTGACCTTCAGCTTCATGTACAGCGGCAACAGTGCGGACGTCACGATGATGAATGTCGTGGATCCGTCACCGTCCAGCGACACCACCATCGCGAGCACCGCGGTGCCGACGACGAGCCGCATGGGGTCGTTGCGGACGAGCCGGAGGATGAGTTTCACCAGCGGGTCGAACAGGCCGACGTCGATCATGATTCCGAAGAAGATGATCGCGAAGAACAGCAACGCGGCCGTCGGTGCCAGCGCCTTGATTCCGTCGGTGATCATGTCGCCGATGCCGAGGCCCGCTCCGGCCGCGATCCCGAATGCGACCGGGACGGCGATCAACCCGACCACGGGAGTGGCCCGTTTGGACATGATCAAGAACATGAACACGGCCACCATCAGAAAGCCGAGTGCTACCAGCATTGCCACTCCTCGTCCGAACTCGCGTCGTGGTGTGATCGCGATAACAGCCAGTGTCGGGGGGAGGGACGCTCACAGTCACTGTTGCGTACTTAGAGAAGGTTGTGTTCTTTGTGGTGGCAACTACGGGCGCCCCCGGAGATGGTCGCGCAGAGTCTCTGTCTCATACTCCGCGCGGAACAGCCCACGCTTCTGCAGGACGGGGATCACCTCGTCGACGAAGTCTGCGAGGCCGTTCGGGTAGAGCGGCGGCATCAGGTTGAAGCCGTCGGCCCCGCCGCGGCGGAACCACGTTTCGATCTCGTCGGCGATCGATTCCGGGGTTCCGATCATGGTGCAGTGGCCACCGCCGGCCGCCAACGTGCCCAGCAGCGACCGCACGGTGGGACGGTCCTTCTCGATGATCCGCAGGATCGTGTCGTACCGGCCCTGCGGCCCGGTGAACTCCGACAGCGGCGGCAGCGCGGGAACGGGAGCGTCCAGTTCCCAGGCACTGCAGTCCTGCTGGACGAACATCGACAACTGCGCCAGAGACTGTTCGACGGGCAGGAGCGCGTCGAGTTCCGCCTTCTTCCGCCGGGCCTCCTCGGTGGTCGAACCGACATAGGTCACGAGACCGGGCATCACGGTCACCGCGTCGGCGTCGCGGCCCGCCGCGCGGATGCGCCGCTTCACGTCGTCGTAGTAGCTCTGCGCGGCCGTGAGGTCGTAGGCGACGGCGTAGATGCCCTCGGCGCACCGGGCGGCCAGGTCGCGGCCCTGATCGGACGCGCCCGCCTGGAACAGCACGGGACGACCCTGCGGCGAGTGCGGCACGTTCAGCGGACCGTCCACGAGGAAATGCTTTCCCCGATGCTCGACCGGCTTCACCTTGGCCGGGTCCGCGAAGATGCCGTCCCGGTCGAGCACGAGCGCGTCGGGCGCCCACGAATCCCACAGGGCGAGTGCCACGTCGACGAATTCCGCGGCACGCGAATAGCGTTCGTCGTGCGGCGGCATCTCCTCGAGCCCGTGGTTGCGCGCTTCGGCGTCGAACATCGACGTCACCACGTTCCAGCCGGCGCGGCCGCCGCTGATGTGGTCGAGCGACGCCAGCATCCGGGCGGCGTGGAACGGTGTGTAGAACGTGGTGGACACCGTCGTCACCAGTCCGACCCGCTCCGTCGCCCGCGCCATCGCGGACAGCGCGGTGAGCGGTTCCAGGAACCACATGCCTCCGGATGCGGGGTCGCGCACCGAATGCCCGTCCGCGAAGAACACCGCGTCGAGGCAGCCCCGCTCCGCGGTCTGCGCCAACTCCTCGTAGTAGGCGATGTCGCAGAGTCGCTCCACCTGGGACGAGGGGTGCCGCCACGCGGCGCCGTGGTGCCCGCAGCTGTAGAGGAATGCGTTGAAGTGCAGTTGCCGGACGTCGGTCATGTCAGTCCTTGACCAGTCCGCCGTCGACGACGAGGTTCTGGCCGGTCACCGACCGCGACCACGGGGACGCGAAGAACAGCACCGCGTCGGCGAATTCGTCCGGGGTGGTGACGCGCTGCAGCGGGGTGCTCGCCGCGATGAGGTCGAATACCTCGTCGGGAGTGGCGGCGCTCGCGTCGGTGGTGCGGAGCAGCCCGCCCGAGACCATGTTGACGGTGATGCCGTCGGGACCGAGGTCGGCGGCGAGGGTGCGGGTCAGCGACAGCGCGGCGGCCTTGGCGGCCGTGTAGTCGTGGTACGGGACGACGGGGTTCTGGAACAGGTTGGTGCCGATGTTCACGATCCGGCCGAACCCGAGCGTACGCATGCCCGGCAGCGCGGCCTGCGTCGTGTGCAGCGTCGCCTTCACGCTGCCACGCAGCTGCGAGTCGAAGGACTCCCACGTGATGACGTCCGCCTTGTCGCGTGCGTCGCCGTTGAAGGAGAAGTCGGCGAGCGCGTTGTTGATCACCGTGGTCACCGGGGAGCCGAAGTGCTCCTCCGCCGCGGAGAACAGGGCCGCCACCTGTCCGGCATCGGTGACGTCGGCCCGGAGCGCGACCGCACGGTCCGCGCCCAGGGACGCCGCGAGTTCTTCGGCCGCGTCCCGGCTGTTCCGGTAGTTCACGATCACCCGCGCGTTCTGCGCCGCGAACGACCGCACGATGGCGGCGCCGAGGCCCCGCCCACCGCCGGTCACCAGGACGATCTGCTTGTCGAGCTGCATGCTGTCACCTTCCGTTCGGTCGGCGACGAGACATCGGATGAGCGCATACGGGCGTCTCCGCGACATCCCTTCGCCGGCATTACCCAGTTCAGGTTCGACGGGTCTGTTCTCAGCCGTCCGGCTCGTCGCCGGGCAGCACCCCGTGTCACTGGCCAACAGTGTAAGCGCAATCACCGATTCCAGTTCTTGGTTGTGCACAACCTAGTTGTATGCAACTATTCAGTGGTGACCGACAACCTCACCCTCGACCGCCAGGTGTGCTTCGCCCTGTACTCGGCTTCCCGGGCCATGACGGCGAGATACCGGTCGATGCTCGACTCGTTGGGAGTGACCTACCCGCAGTACCTCGTGCTGTTGGTGCTCTGGGAACGGGACGGCCGCGGAGTACGTGAGATCTGCGACGCCCTCGACCTCGACACCGGCACGCTGTCTCCACTGCTCAAGCGGCTCGAAACCCTGGGACTGGTCGAACGCCGGCGCTCCTCGGCCGACGAGCGCCGGGTCGGGATCCACCTCACCGAGAAGGGTGCGGCCCTCCGCGCCGCCGCGGAGGGCATCCCCGCCGAACTCGCCGACTCGACGGGAATGGAGATCGACGAACTCGTCGCCCTCCGGGACACCCTGTCGCGGCTCACCGAGTCACTTCACAGCTTCACCACCCCTACAGGAGAGAAGTAACCATGAAGATCGTCTACACCGCCGAAGCCCTCGCGACCGGAGAAGGCCGCAACGGCCACGCCCGCACGTCCGACGGCAAGCTCGACCTGAACCTCGCGATCCCCACCGAGATGGGCGGGTCCGGCGACGGCACCAACCCCGAGCAGCTGTTCGCCGCCGGATACGCGGCGTGCTTCCACTCCGCGCTCCAGTTGGTCGGCCGTCAGGCGAAGGCGAACGTCGTCGACTCGGCCGTCGGCGCCCGCGTCGGCATCGGCCCGACGGACAGCGGCGGATTCGGTCTCGCCGTCACTCTCGAGGTTTCCCTGCCCCACCTGCCCCGCGCCGAGGCGCTCGAGTTGACCGAGAAGGCACACCAGGTGTGCCCCTACTCCAACGCCACCCGCGGCAACATCGACGTCACCCTCGAGGTCACCGAAGACTGAGCAACCCTGACGGGCGTCGCGTCACCCGAACGTGAACTCGACGCCCGTCAGGTCCTCCGACAGCGCCCACAGCGCCCGCGCGGTGTGCTCGTCCCGCGACTTCTTGTTGGAGCCCACCACCTTCGGATGGCCACGCTGCTCGAACAGGCCGTCCGGCCCGATGTAGCTGCCACCGATCACGTCGGATGCCGTTGCCGCGTACAGCATCGGCAGCGCCCCCATCTCCGCCGACTGCGCGAAGATCCGGTTGCCGACGGCCATCAGCTTGTCCTGCACCGACTCGGTGTGGGCCTGCAGATTGGTCGATGCGTAACCGGGGTGCGCGGCCACCGCTTTCACGGGTGACCCCGCCGCGGACAGCCTGCGCTGCAACTCGTACGTGAACAGCAGATTCGCGAGTTTCGACTGCCCGTAGGCGCTCCAGCGGTTGTACTTGCGGCGTTCCCAGTTGAGGTCGTCGAGGTGAATCGTTCCCGCCTGATGTGCCGCACTCGACATCGTGGCGACCCGATCGGTGATCTTGTCGAGCAGCAGGCCGGTCAACGCGAAGTGCCCGAGATGGTTTGTGCCGATCTGCATTTCGAATCCGTCGGCGGTCGTACGCTGCGGAACCGCCATCACGCCGGCGTTGTTCACGAGCACGTCGACGGACTCGACACCGGCGGCGAACTCGCGCACCGAGGCGAGGTCGGACAGATCGAGGCGGCGCACCTCGGCGTTGTCACCGATCGACCGTGCGACGACCTCCCCCTTGTGGGTGTTACGGCAGGCCAGCACGACGTGCGCCCCCGCCTTGCCCAGCGCTCGCGCGGCCACCTCCCCGAGACCACTGTTGGCGCCCGTGACGACGAACGTGCGGCCGCTCTGATCGACGATGTCCGAAGCTGTCCACTTGGTCATGGCGTCAACCCTACGGATCTCGGGAGTTGGCGTGAACGTTTCACCACGCCTGCGCTCCGACCAGCGGCAGATTGAGGAAACTCGGCCGATCCGGGGACAACGCGACGTGCTGCGGCTTCAGTTGGCTGTCGGCCAGAATCGGTCCGAGCGGCAGGTACCGGGGGACGCTGCCCGCGTACACGTCGACGCGCAGCCGGTGCCCCGGCGCGAGGACGGCGTCGGTGGGCACGAAGTTGATGTCCACTGGCGTCACTTCACCCGGCACCAGCGGCTGACGCGCGTCCACCGTCAGATAGTGGTGCGGTTCGGTGTAGTCTCCGTTCGCCGACTTGGTGCTCTTCGAATCGTCCACGGCCCGCATGGAAGCGGTGAGCGCACCATTGGTGAGCGGGGTCGACGTGCCGTCCGGTGCGACGTCGTTCAGTGTCACCGCCCAGAATCCGTCCGGGGCGTCGAGCACCGTTTCGAGGTGCAGATTGACCGGACCCGACAGCTCGGTCGGCTGCGCGACGGGGGCGCTGGTGAACGTCAGTCCCTCGGCCTCGGCGAACCGGGAGTCCTTGCTGCACACCGATCCGAAGACGACGGCCGCGCCTGCGGTGCCCTGTGCTCCGTCGCGGGAACAGAGCCCACGAAGGCCGGGTGCGACGGTGAGTCGTGCTGCGTCGCCGGGTTTCGCCGACACCAGGCTGCCGTCGTGGGCGGCGTGCCCGGCGGTGCCACTGGGGGCACCCGACAGGTACATCCGCTGGTAGTCGACACCGGCCCGCGGAAACTGATCGGTGGTGGTCCAGCCGTTGCCCTGCTGATACAGCGTGACCGGGCCGTACTCGTCGATGCCGTTGTCGATGCCCTTCAGCCACTTGTCGAACCAGGCGCGTTCGAGGACGTCGAGTCGTGGCGGCGCACCCTGTTCGCCGAAGCCGCCACCGAACGAGATGTGGTAGGCGTCGCTCATGATCAGCTGCTTCTCACCGGCAGGCAGTGGGATGTCGTTGTAGACCCGCGGCTCGCTGTTCGCGAAGATGTCGTGCCACGCGCCGTAGAGCATCGTCGGCACCTCGATGTTCGCGGCCTGCGCCTTCCGCTCCTCGTAGAACTGGCCGTCCTGCGCCACCCGCAGCGTGCCGGGGTCGAGACCGTTGATGTCCGGCGCGGTCATGGCCTCGATCAGTGCGGGGAAGAGCGTCAGCGGATCCCGCAACCGATCCTGCAGCCACTGCTGGTCGAAGCGTCCCTGCGCGATGGCCTGGACGTCGGGAACGAACTTGAGACCGTTGACCAGCGACAGCCACAGCGGCATGAATCCCACGCCGAGACCACCGCCCGTTCCGACGATGTCGCGGAGCAGATCGTTGCCCGGTTCGGTCGGGAAGATGGCCTTCAACGCCGGCGGCTGATGCCCCGCGGCCTGCAGCGAGTTGATTCCCGAATAGGACACCCCCGCCATGCCGACCGTGCCGTCGGACCATCCCTGCTTGCTCATCCAGTCGATGATCTCGACGGAGTCCTGCTGCTCGAGCGGACCGAGCGCCTGCCATTCCCCCTGGGAGAAGCCGGTGCCCCGCGCATCGACCACCACCTGGGTGTACCCGTTCCGGACGAGGTCGCGGTTGATGCCGAAGACGCGCATGCCGCCACCGGTGAGCACCTTCGCCGCTTCGCCGACACCGTCGAACGGGGTTCCGGCGAGATCGAACGAGTTCACCAGGTCGACGACGGTGTCCTCGAGTCCCGGCACCGCGAACACGGAATCGACGACGTTGCCGACCAGCTTCGTGTACGGCGTGACATTGAGAACCGACGGCATCCTGGTGTCGATCGGCGTGCCGGAGGCGTCCGCGGGGCGATAGACGTTGGCCTTCAGCACCGTTCCGTCGCTCATGGTGATGGGGACATCCCAGTCGATCGCGATCACCGGGTACTCGGGCGGCGCGTCGACCGCCGCGTTCCACGCGGCCCCGGCCGCCCCACCCGTCGGATCCGCCGACGCCGTCACCGTGGGCACCACCGCGAGCCCCACCCCCATCGCCAGAGCGACTGCCACCGCACCCGGTCGAAACGCCCATCGACGCACGATCACTTCGAACCCCCGTGAAATCCCGATGACGCGCCTCAGCGGCCAGTCAGGGTGGCCCGCGTCACAAACTTACCGGATAGTAACCTCGAGTCCCCCGGCGGTCAACGGCGGATTTCCGCAGCCTGTCGACTACCGTGACGAGGTGCCCGACGCCCCGCTTCCCGTCCGCGACGGCCTCAACCCGACGCGGCTGAGGATGCCGGACGACGGCGTGTGGCCCACCGTGCTCGAGTACCTGGTCGCACGTTTTCCGCACGACGAGACCCGCCTCCGCGAGAAGGTCGCCACAGCGGAAGTCGTCGACGAGCGCGGGCAGCCGATCACCGAGGACACCCCGTTCGCCCCCCGCAGATTCGTGTACCTGTACCGGGATCCGCCGGTCGAGAAGCGGGTCCCGTTCGAGATCGAGATCCTGCACCGCGACGAGGATCTCCTCGTCGTGGACAAGCCTCACTTCCTGGCCAGCACCCCGCGCGGCGCGTACATCGCCGAGTCGGCGCTGGTCCGGTTGCGCCGAGACCTCGACCTCCCGGAACTGACACCCGCGCACCGGCTCGACCGGTTGACCGCCGGGGTGCTGATCTTCACGGTGCGGCGGGAGGTCCGGCGCGACTACCAGTCGCTGTTCGACCAGCGCCGGGTGGTCAAGGAATACGAGGCGGTCGCGCGTTACGACCCCGATCTCCCGCTACCCGCCACCGTCCGCAGTCGAATCGTCAAGGAGCGGGGCGTCCTGAAGGCGTACGAGGTGGACGGTCCCGCCAACAGCGAGAGCCGCATCGAACTCCTCGAGGTCCACGGCGACGCGGCCCGGTACCGGCTGCTGCCGCACACCGGCAAGACGCACCAGTTACGGCTGCACATGAGTTCGCTGGGTATCCCGATCCACGGCGACAACTTCTATCCCGACTTCTACGACGTTGCCGCCGACGACTATTCGACGCCGCTGCGGCTGCTGGCCCGGTCCGTCGAGTTCGTCGACCCCTACTCCGGCGTCACGCGACGCTTCGCGAGCGTCCGGAGCCTCGACTGGCCGAGCTGACCTCGGATTCTTTCCCCCGGCCCGCTCAGCCGGAAGGATGGTGACATGAGTACCGCGACGTCCGTCTCCGAAGTGGAACGCAAGTACGAGGCCGGTTCGGAGCAGCAGATACCCAGCCTCTCGGGACTGCCCGGTGTGGACGGCGAACCTCTGCTCGACTCGATCCAGCTGTCCGCCCTGTACTACGACACGGGCGAACTCCTGCTGCTCCGCGCCGGAATCACCCTCCGCCGCCGGGAGGGCGGCGACGACGCCGGCTGGCACCTGAAGATCCCGGCAGGTGCGGACGAGCGGACCGAGCTGCAGCTGGCGCCCGACGCCGAGCTCCCCGAGACGGAAGTGCCCCGGGAATTCGCGGAACTGCTCACGGCCGTCACCCGCGGCGCCGCCCTGAACCCGGTTGCGCTCATCAGCACCGACCGCGAACGGCAGCGGCTCGTGGACGCGGCGGGGACGACGCTCGCCGAGGTCGTCTCGGACGTCGTGATCGCCGCCGTCCCCGAGACGAGGACCGGATCCGACGAGCGGGTGTGGCGCGAGATCGAAGTGGAGCTCGGGGCCGGAGACCGAAACCTGTTCGACGCCATCGACTCCCGGCTGACGGACGCCGGGATAGCCCGGTCGGACGCGCCGTCGAAGTTGCGGCGGGCGCTCGGCGACGCGGTGACCGGCACCCCGCGCCCCGCGCGCAGGAAGAAGGGGTCCACTCCCCGGACACTGCTACTGGAGTATCTGGCGGCGCAGAAGGATTCTCTCGTGACGGCCGACCTCGGCGTGCGGCGCAACCTCGAGGAGTCCGTCCACGACCTCCGGGTCTCGGCCCGGCGTATCCGGAGTGTCCTCCAGGTGTACGGGTCCAGCCTGCGTGACCAGGAAACGGTCGACGAGTTGATCGTCGAACTCCGCTGGGTCGGTCAGGCCCTCGGCTCGGCGCGGGACACCGAGGTGCAGTGGAGCCGGCTCGTGGATCGGCTGGGCGGCGCCGAGGAAATACCCGACCGCGAGGTCGTGCGGGCGCGCCTCGACGAATACTTCTCGGGACTCGCCGCGACGGCCCGGCCCGCGGCCCTGGCCGCCCTCAACTCCCAGCGCTACCTCGACCTGCTCGCCGGGCTCGACACATTCCTCGTCGCCGTCGAGGCGTCCGGGGACGGCGGCCCGTCGAAGAAGGCCGTGACGAAATCCCTGCGCACCTTGTCGAAGTCCGTCCGTAAGCGCGTGCGGAAGACTGCGGCCGCGACCACCCGGGCCGAGCGCGATGAACTGACACACCGAGCGCGCAAGCGCGCCAAACGAATGCGCTATGCGATCGAGGCGACGCGGTCGCTGGCACCGAAAGCCTCCGACCGCGCTCAGACGAAGTTCAAGGGCTTTCAGGACGTGCTCGGCGAGTACCAGGACGCGGTCGTCGCACGGGACCACATCCTCGCGATGGTCGCGGAGGATCAGCACTCCGCCGAGTCGAGCCTGGGCCTCGGAATGCTCTTGCAACGTGAGCTCGATCGCGGCGACACCCTGACGCCGCTGGTGAAACCCGAGTGGAAGACCGCGAGGAAGGCGGCCCGAAAAGTCTGGAAGTAGGGCACAGTCGGGGAGTACCCAACAGCGTGAGCGAAGGGAGCCAGACGTGAGCACACCCGCCAGTCATTCCGTCGTCGTCGGCCTGGACGGATCCGACGCCTCCACCGCCGCCGCCCTGTGGGGCGCCGCAGTCGCGTCGAAGTGGGGTGCCACGCTGTCCCTCGTGCACGCACTGCCACAGGACGGTCCGCTGTACAGCCCCGCTGCGATCATGCTGGAGTCGCAGTTCCTCAGTCAGCTGCGCGAGGACGGTGAGGCCATCATCGGGACGGCGAAGCGGCTGCTGGGACCGAAGTTCCCCGGTCTGGAAATCGAGACGACCATCAGTCCCGGTCCCGCGGGCACCGCACTGCTCGAGGCCGCCGACTGGGCGCGGTTGATCGTGCTCGGATCCACGGGAACGGGAGCGATCCGTTCGGTGCTGCTCGGCTCGACGGCGCTGCACGTCGTCAACCGCGCACCCTGCCCGGTGACCGTTCTCCGGGGTGAAGTCACCACACCCGACCAGCGTCCGGTGGTCGTCGGGGTCGACGGAAGCGACCTCAGCCGCGACGCGGTGGCCCACGCATTCGAGTACGCGTCGTTCTTCGAGGCGCCGCTGAGCGCCGTCCACACGTGGCAGGGCTCCCCCACGCTCGGCGCGGGCGGCACCGGCATGCTCGTCGACTGGGACGCCGTGAAGCAGGAAGAGGAGGCGCTGCTCTCCGAGGCCCTCGCGGGCGAATCGGAACGATACCCGGACGTGTCTGTGACCAGGGTGGCCGAGCAGGGCGCCGCAGCCGACGTCCTCCTGCGGCATGCGGGGGACGCTCAGCTGATCGTCGTCGGCAGCCACGGCCGGGGACCGTGGCTCGGCGCATTGATGGGCTCGACGAGCCAGAATCTGCTCCACCACGCGAAATGTCCGGTCATGATCTGCCGGAGCGAGTGACTGTCGCCCGAAGCTAGGCGATGCTCGTCCCCACCAGCTGGCCGATTCCGTACGTGACGATCATCGCGAGTGCCCCGCCCAGCACGACGCGGAGCACTGCCCGGGTGCGCTGTGCGCCGCCGAGAGCCGCGCTCACGGTGCCCGTGAGCGCCAGCGCGACCAGCACCGCGACGAACGCCACCGGAATGCGCAGGTGCACAGGCGGTAGGAGAATCGCCAGCAACGGGATGAGGGCGCCGAGCGTGAAGGACAGCGCCGAGGACCCGGCGGCCTGCCAGGGGTTGGTCAGATCGTCCGGGTCGATGCCCAGTTCGACGTCCACGTGGGCGGCGAACGCATCGTGATCGGTGAGTTCGCGCGCGACCGTCCGGGCGGTGTCGTCACTCAGCCCCTTGGCCTCGTACATCGCGACGAGTTCCTCGAATTCGGCGTCGGGGGTCTCGGTGAGTTCGCGCCGTTCTTTCGACAGCAGCGCGCGTTCGGTGTCGCGCTGGGTGCTCACCGAGACATATTCGCCCAGCGCCATCGACACCGCGCCGGCCGCGAGACCCGCGAATCCGGCGGTGAATATTGCCGCTCGCTCGGTGGTTGCCGCGGCCACGCCGACCACCAGCCCGGCGGTCGACACGATGCCGTCGTCGGCGCCGAGGACACCGGCCCGCAACCAGTTGAGGCGGCTCGCCAGACTGGGTGCGTGCGGCTCGTCGGGATGCCCCGAGGGCTCGGCCCGCTCGGCGTTCTCTGCTGACATGCGTTCAGGCTAAGGCGAAAAGGCCTGGTCGGATAGCCAGGCTAGGCTGCGCTCGGCCGGGGTGAACCGTTTCCCCGCACACCGAAACCAAGCAGTTGCTAGGTTAGGGACGCTCGTCCCTCACACGCTTGGAGTTCCTCATGGCGACACCCGCCACCAGCACCCCCCGACGTCGTTGCGCCGCACTCGTCACGGGCGGCACCGGCGGCATCGGCTCCGCCATCGCACGGCAACTCGCAGCCCTCGGCCACGACGTGGCCATCACCTACCGATCCAATGCCGACGTCGCCGCGGACCTCGTCGGCGAACTGGAAGGCCGCGGCGTCGGAGCGCAGGCGTTCTCCGCCGACCTCACCGACCAGCCCCGCGTCGCGAGTGTCGTCAAGCAGACCGTCGAGCACTTCGGCGGCATCGGCATCCTCGTTCACGCCGCGGGACCGCACATTCCGATGATCCACCTGTCCGAGGTCGCTCCCCGGGACTACGCCGAACACCTCGAACAGGAGGCCGTCGCCTTCTTCACCGTCGTCAAGGCCGCCCTGCCCGCGCTGCGGGAGGCGTCCGGATCCGTCGTCGCGGTCACGACCGCGGCCACCAGCCGATTCCCGGTGCGCGACGGACTGTCGCCGGGCACGAAGGGCGCGATCGAACAGCTGGTCAAAGGATTCGCCGCCGAGGAGGGCCGCTACGGCGTCCGCTTCAACTCGGTCGGCCCGGGAATGCTCACCGACGGCATGGCCGAGCGGCTGATCAGCTCCGAAGAACTCGATCAGCGCGCACTCGACGCCGCCACGAGCCGGATACCGTTACGCCGATTCGGCACCGCCGTCGATGTCGCCGAGGCGGTCTGTTTCCTCGCGAGCGACCGGGCCGGGTTCGTCACCGGACAGAAGCTCGACGTCGACGGCGGATACACGGTGTGATCACCGGCCATGTGTAATGGACGCGTATGACTGACGCCGAAGACACCCGCCCGACGCCCCGCAGGCGTCGTGTCGAATGGGTGATCGGCGGCCTCCTCGTCGTCGTGCTCACGGTGGAGATCGTCCTCATCTGGCCGGACCTCTCGGAGAGCGTCCAGAACCTCGGCGACCTCCACTGGGGATGGGTGGCCGCCGCCGTCGTGGCGTCGCTGGCGTCGATGTCCAGTTTCGCCCGCGTCCAGCGCTGCCTGCTGGGGGTCGCGGATGTGCACGTCAGACAGCGGCAGTCCCTCGCGGTGACGTTCGCCTCCAATTCGATGAGCGTGACACTGCCCGGCGGCCCCGTTCTGGCGACGACGTTCACGTACCGGCAGACGCGCCTCTGGGGTGCATCACCGGTGGTCGCGACGTGGCAACTGGTGATGGCCGGCGTCCTCCAGGCGATCGGCCTGGCGCTCGTCGGACTGGCGGGCGCACTGCTCGTAGGGGCGAAGACCAACCCGTTCTCGCTGATCTTCACGTTCGGCGGCCTGTGCGCGTTCCTGGTGGTGGCCCAGTACGCCGCATCGCGACCCGACGCCCTCGAGGGTGTCGGCATCACCGCGCTGCGCGGATTCAACAGACTTCGAAAGAAGCCTCCCCTGAACGGTGTTCGCCAGTGGAAGCACATCGTGAACCAGATGAGCGCCGTCCGGATGGATCGCCGCGACACGGCCCGCGCGTTCGGGTGGTCGCTGTTCAACTGGATCGCCGACGCCTCGTGCCTCGCCTTCGCGTGCTACGCGGTCGGCGCACATCCCGGGTTCGCCGGACTCGCCGTCGCGTACGCGGCCGGCAACGCCGCGGGGTCGGCCATCCCGCTCCTGCCCGCAGGACTCGGTGTCATGGACGCGGTGCTCGTCCCCGCACTGACCGCCAGCGGAATGACCGGCGCCGAAGCGGTATCCGCGATCGTCGTCTACCGGCTGGTCAGCTTCCTGCTCATGGCCGCCATCGGCTGGATCGTCTTCGCGGCACGTTTCCGGGGCGCGCAACAGCAGGGCGAGGAGGGCCCGGACCTCGAACCGCTGTGGCGTCGCGGCACGTGAATACCTCCCGCTGAGAGAGAAACCCGGGCCGACTCGGCCGGCTACGGCCCTACGGTCGAGCCGTGACGGAACCGGAAACACGTGAGAAGCAGGTTGTCGTCGTCACCGGCGCGGCCTCGGGAATCGGGGCGGGAATCGCCCGGCACGCGCACGCCCGCGGTATGACCGTGGTGCTCGCCGACATCGACACGGCCGCACTGGACCGTCTGGCCGCGGACCTGGGCGGAGCCGCCCTCACCTGCGCAACGGACGTAGCGGACTCCGGGTCCGTCCACGCCCTGGCCGATCTCGCGTTCGACTCGTTCGGCCGGGTGGACCTGCTGTTCAACAACGCCGGAATCATGCGCGCCGGGTTCCTGTGGCAACTCGGCGAATCCGACTGGGACGCCGCCCTCGGTGTCAACGTCACGGGTGTCGTCAATGGGATCCGGGCGTTCGTTCCGCGCATGATC
The DNA here is from genome assembly GCF_058628105.1 of Rhodococcus sp. G6(2025). Classification (NCBI taxonomy): domain Bacteria; kingdom Bacillati; phylum Actinomycetota; class Actinomycetes; order Mycobacteriales; family Nocardiaceae; genus Rhodococcus; species Rhodococcus sp. G6(2025). The sequence goes on along the minus strand of NZ_CP179750.1, from coordinate 1,308,163 downwards.
GACCAGGGCGGCGGCCGCGTCGTCAACACGGCGTCGGTCGGTGGATTCGCGCCCGGTCCGATGATGTCGCCGTACAGCGCATCGAAATTCGCGGTCGTCGCGATCACCGAGTGCCTGCAGATGGAGTTGAGCATGGTGGGCGCCCCCGTGTCCGCGAGCGTGCTCGCGCCGGGGCCCGTCGTCACGTCCGTGTTCGACAACCCGTTCGGGGCAATCTCCCATCCGGCCGTCGACCGGATGGTCGCCCAGATGCGCGAACTGCTGGGCACCGACGGACTCGACACCGACACGTTCGCCGAGTTGGTCTTCGCAGGCATCGATCGGGGCGACTTCTGGCTCGCACCGCAGGGTGAGCACCTCGACGCCATGGTGCGCCAGCACACCGCCACCATCCTCGAGCGGCGAGAACCGGTGATCCGGCAGTCGTTCCGCTGAGCTCGCGAACTAGCCGCCGAGGCGCCGGAACACGAGACGGACCGCGAGCCCGAGGTGAGCCATCACCTCGTCCACCGAGATGCGGCCGGCGACCCAGGACACCAGGCTCGACATCCAGACGTCGCCGATCACGCGGATGGCGTTCAGCTGGTCGTCGGAGATCTGCTCGACGCCGATGGTCTTGGCGAACATCTCGGTCATCAGGGCGCCGAACGCATCCAGTTCGGCCGAAGCCGACGCGTCCGCGAACATGAACGCCCGCACCAGCGCCTCGTATCGGGGCCGGTCCTTCTCGAGGACTTCCGTGTTCTTCCGGAGGACGAACAGGATCCGCTCGGACGGCGTGTCCCCCGGGATCGCGACGTCCTCGAACCGGGACCGCATCCCCTCGAACACCATCAACAGGCCCATCACCAGCATGTGGTTCTTCGACGGGAAGTAGCGGTACACGGTGCCCAGCGCGACTCCGGCCCGATCGGCGATGGCCCGCATCTGCACGGCGTCGTACCCGCCCTCGGAGGCGAGTTCCATCGCCGCGGCGACGATCCGCTGGTAACGCTCCCGCTGCGGGGCCTTGGCGCCCCGCGAGGGCAGCTGCCCGTTGCGAAGCAACGACAGTAGTCCGTCGCGGCCCGCTGTCAGCGGCTCTTCAGCACTGCTCATGGACGTCAGCCTAGCGACAGTCACCTCGGTGTCGTCCGGCGACGGCACCGGTTCCGGTCGTCACGATGTCCGGATTGCGTGAGGCCTCCCCCGGATAGACTCGCCTCGACCGCCGGAGGTTTCCCGTGCCCAGAGTTCATGTCGGACCCGAGGATCGTGTGATCCGGCTGCGCGACGGACGCCTGATGGGTTTCGCGGAGTACGGCGACCCCGGTGGATTCACCGTCGTGAACGCGCACGGCGGACTCGCCGGCCGCCTCGACGTCGCGCCCGCCGACCGGAGTGCTCGCGACGCGGGCATCCGTCTCCTGTCCCCCGACCGTCCCGGGATCGGACTGTCGGATCCGCAGCCGGGCCGGACGGTCCTCGACTGGGCCCGGGACGTCGAAGACCTCGCGAATCACCTCGGTGTCGGCCGTTTCGGTGTCATGGGGTGGTCGATGGGCGGACAGTACGCGCTCGCGGTGGGCTCTAGGGTCGCGTCGCGCGTGACCAGTGTCGCGGTGATCGCCGGTGCCCTGCCCCTCACCGAATCCGGGGTGTTCGCCCAGCTTCCCGCCGGGGACCGCGCGTTCACCCGGCTGTCCCAGCACGCCCCGCTGGTGGCGCGGAGCTGCTTTCGCGTCATGGGCGCCGTTGCGCTGCGTGCTCCGCGGCTGTTCCGGCGGCTCGGTGCCCGCGACCTCGGTGCTGCGGACGCGGCCGTTCTCCGCTCCGAGCCGGTCCGGAATTTCTCGCTCATGTCCGGTGAGGCACTCCGGACGTCCCCCGGGATGGTGGAGGACTACCGCGCGTGGATGCGGCCGTGGGGGTTCGCGCCCGAGGATCTGACCGTGCCGGTCGACGTCTGGGGTGGAAGCGACGACGAACTCGTGCCCACGCACTGGCCGCCCGCGCTCGCCCGCCGAATTCCCGGTGCCACGCTGAACATCCGCACCGGTGGCCATTTCATGGCTCACCTGCACTACCGCGAGATCCTCGGCACACTTCGGCGGCGCTCGGAGGGCTAGGTGGCTGCCGCCAGCTTGTCGAGCCATTCCCGCAGCACGAGGAGTTCGCCGGCGCTCAACCCGGACCGCCCCGCGTCGGCGTCGAGGGCGCGTGCGAGCGCGTCCGCCTTCTCGACCACCTCTCGGGAGGCCTCCGACCTCACAGCGTCGGGTGCCGGCCGGATCAGCCCGGCGATCACGTTGTCCCGCAGTTCCCCTGACAGGGAGAGGTCGGCCCGGCCCTCCGGCTGAGCGATGAGGTGCAGGGTCATGCCGACGTTCGCCGCCACGAATTGTCCGGCGGCGACTGCCGGCGTCACCCGCAGGCGGCCCTGCTGCGCGATCTCGGTCAGCAACTCGAGGAGCTTCGCCGCGGCGACGGAGGTCACCGCACACGGCTCCCCCGGGGCGATCCGGCCGTACAACAGAACGTAGAACGAGGGATTGTCGAGCCCGTAGCGGACGTGATCGTCCCAGCCGTGCCGCAGATCGTCGACCGGGTCGTCCTCTCGCCGATTCGTGCCCCGGATGTACTGGCCGAACCCGTACTCCACGACCGCGTCGAACAGGCCCTGTTTGCTGCCGAAGTGGTGGTACAGCGTCGGGGCCTGGACGCCGGCGAGGTCGCAGACGGCCCGGGTGGACACGGGCTTGCCTTTGGCCTCGTCGAGCAGTTGGGCCGCCGCCTTCAGCAGACGGTCCCGGGCGTTACCGGCCACACTCCTTGTTGTCACACCGCTATGCTACTTCTATAGCGTTGCTATACAAGCCGTACTGCCTCACCCGGCAGGGACAGGGAGAACCCCATGAGTACCACCACGACACCCGAGATCGTCTCGCGCTACTTTCGGGCAGCCGACGCAGGAGATCTCGATGCGCTCACAGCCTGCTTCACCGAAAACGGGGCCGTGACCGACGAAGGCCGGACCGTCCGAGGGCGCGACGGCATCCGGCAATGGCGCAGGGACCTCGAATCGAAGTTCACCTACACGGTCGAGGTGACCGGAACGGAGACGGTCGCCGACGACAGCTACGTGGTCACCACCACAGTGGACGGTAATTTCCCCGGAAGCCCGGTGGAACTGAAGTACGAGTTCGTTCTCAGCGACGGCCTCGTCGACACACTGCGGATCGCGCCCTAGCCATAAGGGACAACGAAAAAACTCCGCTGTCGACGTTCTCGACAACGGAGCTTCGGTGAATCGTGGTGGCCAGGGCCGGGATCGAACCGGCGACCTTCCGCTTTTCAGGCGGACGCTCGTACCAACTGAGCTACCTGGCCGGACGGCACCCGAACCGAATGCCTATCGCATTGTGTTGCCGATACTCGGTATCGGCAACACACTTGCGACCCTGACGGGACTCGAACCCGCGACCTCCGCCGTGACAGGGCGGCGCGCTAACCAACTGCGCCACAGGGCCTTGCTTGTCCTGCTGTGCTTTACAAGTGTAAAGCGTTACTGCGTGTCACTTTTACTGCCGTCGAACCATACCGCATGCTCGACACCGGTCAAACGTACCCCCTACGGGATTCGAACCCGCGCTACCGCCTTGAAAGGGCGGCGTCCTAGGCCGCTAGACGAAGGGGGCCCGCCGGATTTCTCCGAACCAGTACCTCAACGGCGTTCCGTTGGGAGCTTGGATAGCTTAGGACACGGATCGAGAATTTCCCAAATCGCCAGGTCAGACTACGAATCGGGCAGTTCCGAACCGGAATCCGGCCATCCTTCCCTCGCGAACTTCTCCCACCATTCGGGTGAAGCCATCGCTTCGAGGATCACTTCGAGCGATTCCGCGAACCGCTCGCCGAGGTCACCCTCCAGTGCCGTCATGTCGGACATGTACCGCTGGCCGGCGAGAGACGCCGCCAGGACCCGGGTGAACTTCTCGGGGTCGGCGTCGGCGCGCAGCAGACCGTCGCGCTGAGCGCGGATCGCGAACTCGTGGGCGGCGCGCCCCCACACCTGCGAGCCGCCGGACTGCACGTCCGGATAGAACTCGGGTTCGACGATCAGCCGGAACTCGGCCCGCACGATGACGCTGGAATGGAAGAGCTTCGCCAGGTCGATCACGAAACCGTGGAGGGCTTCGAACGGCCCGATGTCCGTGCGACTCGTCCACCTGTCGGTCAGGGCGGTGAATTGCTCCACTCCGGATTGAAGGACGGCACGGGCGAGTTCCTCCTTCGATTGGAAGTGGAAGTACATCGCCCCCTTGGTGGCGTTCGAGCCCTCGAGGATCGTGTTGACCGACGCCGCCGCATAGCCGCGCTTCGCGAACTCGATCGCGGCCGACTCCACCAGCGCAGCGCGAGTGCGTCGCGCACGCTCCTGCTGACGTGCCATGACGGTGAATCCCTCTCCCAGATGTAGTAACCCCGCTTTTCGCCCTTCCGGGACGAGCGTGGAGCCATACATAACAGTATCCCCGTTTTGAAAGAACCGACAGAGCAGTCTGTAGATCATGGAAACTTCTCAGAAACCAACCCGAAGACCTTTATGGAGTTGAAACCGGACCGCTGCCGAAAACACACCAAGTGGTATAATTTGGGTCGGCTCGGGTGCGCTGCAGGGGGTGCGCACCCGAGCCGACGCATTTCACCCCCGCGCGGCGCGCCGTGCCGGGGGCCCTGTTTTCTCGGTCACCGTCTGCGCACTAGACTCTGGCCCCGCGCCCCTATAGCTCAGTTGGTAGAGCTACGGACTTTTAATCCGCAGGTCGTAGGTTCGAGCCCTACTGGGGGCACTCTCCCCTTACCCGGCACATGCCGGGTAAGGGGCACGAGCACTCACCCACGTCTCGGCGCTTCCGATGTCGGAGGCGCCCCGATCAGACGACGAACCGCCTCGACAGCGCTCTGCCGCCGCTGTGCCACCGTGCGCTCCCCCGACTTCCCCTCCGGCTTGCGTCCACCACGCGCGGTGGCCAGCGACAGGGCGATGTCGGTGATCACGAGCAGCAGCTCGCCCGCGTTCCACGACGGATCGACGAACCCCTCCTGCTGCCCTCGCCGGATCTCGGCGATCTTGGGCCGCAGCGCGAGGGTCCGCGCATCGCTGTCGGCGATCTGCTCGCGCATCTCCAGGTCGGCCCACTTCTGCAGCCTCGCGTTCTCGGGGTGCGCCACGTAGTCGTCGAACAACCGGCCCGCGTAGCCCGGCAGATCGTCTCCCCGCAGCGCCGTCTGCTCGGTCGTCTCGGCGATCCACTGCGCGATGACGGCGTCGAACAGCGCTTCCTTGCTGTCGAAGTACGCGTACAGACGGTCCTTGCTCGCTCGGGCCGTCTCTGCGATGCGGTTGATCCGAGCCCCGGCGACTCCGTGGTGAGCGAACTCCTCCTTGGCCGCGGCGAGGATCCGTTCTCGCGTGGCCTCTCCCGCTGTTCGCATTCCGACATCCTAAATTGCCCGTTGCCGAACCATCTGGTTCGGCGTAGCGTGCGCGGTTGACGAACAGTTTGGTTCGTAAACCTCGCACCCCTCACCCCAAGGAACTCTTCATGGACATCGATCAGGCCCGCAGCACGTTCCACGAGCTCCGGGGGCGCGAGAGCGGCGTCTCCCCCGACGAACTCGACACCGTGTGGGCGGCGCTCGACACAGTCAGGGCCGAAGACATCCTCGGCAGCTGGAAGGGCGACGACTTCGCCACCGGCCACCGCCTCCACGAGAAGCTGTTCGCGAGCCGCTGGCACGGAAAGACGTTCCACTCCCTCGAGGATGCGAAGCCGTTGATCTGCCGTGACGCGGACGGCAACCTCTATTCCGACGTCAAGGCCGGCAACGGCGAAGCCAGCCTGTGGAACATCGAGTTCCGAGGCGAGGTCACCGCGACCATGGTGTACGACGGCGCACCCATCTTCGATCACTTCAAGAAGGTGGACGACTCCACTCTGATGGGCATCATGAACGGCAAGTCCGCACTGGTCCTCGACGACGGCAGGCACTACTACTTCCTGCTCGAAAGAGACTGAGTTCCAATGCAGGTCACAGCAGCGCTCTCACGCGGACCCGATTCCCCGTTCACGCTGGAGACGGTCGAACTCGACGAACCCCGCGCGGACGAGGTACTGGTGCGCATCGTCGCCACCGGCCTGTGCCACACGGACCTCTTCACCAAGGCGGCCCTCCCCCACACCCTCGACCCCGCCGTCCTCGGGCACGAAGGTGCCGGAATCGTCGTGCACGTCGGGTCACGTGTGAATGGGGTGACGCCCGGTGATCACGTGATTCTCAGCTACCGCCACTGCGGTAACTGCGACCAATGCCGAAGCGCTGGTCCGGCATACTGCGTCGATGCGCACCGGCTGAACAGTTCGGGCAGGCGCGCGGACGGTTCGGCCACCGTCACCCAGAACGGCGAACCCGTGCGCGCCGCCTTCTTCGGCCAGTCCAGCTTCGCCGAACACGTTCTCGCGACTGCCGACAACGTCGTGGTCGTGGACAAGTCCGTCGACCTGGCCGCCGCGGCGCCGCTCGGCTGCGGTTTCCAGACGGGTGCGGGCGCGGTACTGAACGTGCTCCGGCCGGTCAGCGAATCGAGTGTGGTCGTCTTCGGCGCGGGCAGCGTCGGGTTCGCCGCCCTGCTCGCGGCCCGATCATCCGGCGTCGCAACGCTTCTCGCAGTCGATCCGGTCCCCGCACGCCGTGCGCTCGCGGAAGAGTTCGGCGCGGTTGCGATCGATCCCGGATCGCAGGACGTGGTCGCCGCGATCCGTGCGGCGACCGGTGGGGGCTCCACCCACACCCTGGACACCACGGGGATCCCCGCCGTCATCGGCCAGGCGTTGTCGTCCCTGCGGGCGCGCGGCAGCGCGGTGGTCGTCGGCCTCGGCGCACCCGAAGTGGCGGTGAACATTCAGGATCTGATGCTGAGCGGCAAGACCCTCCGCGGCTGCGTCGAGGGCGATTCTTCGGTGCAGCAGTTCATTCCGCAGTTGCTGGCGCTGCACGCGGACGGGAAGTTCCCGTATGACCGTCTCGTCACCGAGTATCGATTCGACGACATCAACCGCGCCGTCGCCGATCAGGCCGCGGGCACGGTGATCAAGCCCGTGCTCGTGTGGTGAATTCGCTAGGGCGTGGCAGGTGACGGTCCGGTCGGCGGCCCGTCGCCCACCTGTCCGTCCTTCGCTTTCGTTTCTCTCCGCATCTCGGCGAGATCCTCGCCGCGCTTGCGGTACGTGAAGCTGACTCCGGCGACGCCGAGGAACAGCACCACTCCGATGATGGCGCCGGCGAGCGACGCGCCGCGGAATCCGGGTGCGTCGACGTCCATGATCCGTTCGCCCGCGTGCGCTGCGCTGTTGCCGCCGAGCACCACACTGAGCGTCAGCAGGTTGGGCAGCACCACCAGGACACCGAGGATCAGCAACACGATCTGCACCGGCTTGAACCGGCGCCGGCGGAACAGCCGCCACGCTCCGCGGACCAGCAGCAGCGGCAGCAGGGTGCACAGGGTGCCGAACAACAGTCCCCACAGGATGCCGCCGCCGAAGCTGCCGCCCGCAAGTCCACCCACGTTCTGAGCCCACGCCCGCGGGAGGTAGGCCGCGAGGATGAAGTAGGCGATGACCAGTACCACCAGCAGGACTGCGATGCCGATGGCCTTCTTGGCCCACGCCGGCAGGCCCGATTTCGCCGGTGTGGAAGTGGATGCGCTGTCCTCGGTCGTCATGACTGGTCTCCCTGCGTCGGCAACGGTTCTTCGTCCAGCACCTGCTCGGCAAGTCGCTTCGGGGCGACGAGCGTGTACGACGTCCTGATCCACTCACGGAGCTGTTCCCAGCGGGGCTCGTCCGCATCCGCGACGTCCACTGCGATCCAGCCGTGTCTACCGAGACCGTATCCCGCGGGCTCGGCCCCTGGTTCCGTTGCGACGACCGCTTCGGCCTCGTCGACGCTGAGCTTCACCGTCAACCGGGTGGCCTCCACGTCACTGAACACGAAATTCTTCCCCCGCACCCGGAACGTCGGGTGTCCGTCCCATTGGGCGACGTCCACCCGCACGGCTTCGGGCAACTCGGCGACGATCTGTTCCAGGCGGCTCATGTTGTTGCCCATGTGACGATTGTCGGCAGCGCCCCGACCCACCGCAACCGGCATAACGGACACGCGGCGGTTCCGGGCAGGCTCGGCGGCGTCCTGGGTGGCCTGCTCGGCAAGGGTGCCGGCGGCGGACTGGGCCCGGGTGGCGATATTCACACCTGGGGTGAATCGAATTACCAGGAGACCGACAGCTCGGACGAACAGGCTCCCACGCAACCGCCGACACGGCTCGAGTTACGGCGGGGAATCTGTGGAGACCGACAAATCTGTGATCGTCCACAACTGCCCGCGCGTCGCTGTGATGATCTCTCCCTGCGATGATTACGCTGGTCACCGCACACGCACGCTCATCAGTACACTGTCATGTAACGGTTCGCCGCGTGGCGGCGACACATCCCGGAAGATCCATTACGGATCGGTAACTTGGACGGTTCCCGGGCCGCCGACGGCGTTTACCAACCTACTTACGGTGCCGTAGGCTGAACAAAGTCAAATTGAGCTACTGGAGGCATTACACATGGCGAGGGATCTGACCCAACTCGAACTGCTGCAGGAGTTGTCGCCGGTTGCAGAAGAGAACGTCAACCGCCACATCTCCATGGCCAAGGAATGGCATCCCCACGACTACGTTCCGTGGGACGAAGGACGCAACTTCGCCGCGATGGGCGGCATCGACTGGGATCCCGAGCAGTCGCAGCTCGACGAGGTCGCCAAGGCCGCGATGATCACGAACCTCCTCACCGAGGACAACCTGCCGTCGTATCACCGCGAGATCGCCGAGAACTTCTCGCAGGACGGCGCGTGGGGAACGTGGGTCGGTCGCTGGACCGCGGAGGAGAACCGTCACGGCATCGTGATGCGCGATTACCTCGTCGTGACCCGCGCCGTCGACCCCGTCCAGCTCGAGCGTTTCCGCATGGAGCACATGACGAACGGCTTCGCCTCCCCCGCCGACGTCGACGCCGGCTTCCTCCACTCCGTCGCGTACGTGACGTTCCAGGAACTCGCCACCCGCGTCAGCCACCGCAACACCGGTAAGGCGTGCAAGGACCCGATCGCCGACAAGATGCTGCAGCGCATCGCCGCCGACGAGAACCTGCACATGATCTTCTACCGCAACATGTGCGGCGCAGCCCTCGACCTCGCGCCCGATCAGGCGCTCGAGGCCATCAACATGATCGTCCAGAACTTCCAGATGCCGGGCGCCGGCATGCCGAACTTCCGGCGCAACGGTGTGCTCATGGCCAAGCACGGCATCTACGACCTGCGTCAGCACCTCGAAGAGGTCGTGATGCCCGTCCTGCGCAAGTGGAACATCTTCGAGCGGACCGATTTCACCGCCCGCGGCGAAGAGGTCCGCGAGAGCCTCGGCAAGTTCCTCGAGAACCTCGAGGGCCAGGCCACCAAGTTCGAGGAGCAGCGCGACCGCATGCTGGCCCGCGAGGCCAAGAAGCGCGAGCAGAAGGCTTCGTGACGTAAACAGTTATCCTGTGCCCGGTACCGGATTCGGTACCGGGCACAGTTTTTGTTCCAGCACTTTCGCAGAGGTCGTCAATGTCATCCCTTCGTATCGGATCGCTCGAGCTGCGCAGTCCGGTGGTTCTGGCCCCCATGGCCGGGATCACCAATGTCGCGTTCCGCACGCTGTGCCGTGAGCTCGAGACGGAACGCGCGGGCAGCACGTCCGGCCTGTACGTCTGTGAGATGGTGACCGCGCGCGCTCTGGTGGAGCGGCAGCCCGCGACCCTGCACATGACGACGTTCGGACCGACCGAGACACCACGGTCGCTGCAGCTGTACACCGTCGACCCCGACACCACGTACGCCGCGGCCAAGATGATCGTGGACGAGAACATGGCCGACCACATCGACATGAACTTCGGCTGCCCGGTTCCCAAGGTGACCCGCAAGGGTGGCGGCGCGGCGCTGCCGTACAAGCGCACCCTGTTCGGCCGGATCGTCGCCGCCGCCGTGAAGGCGACCGAGGGCACCGACGTCCCGGTGACCGTCAAGTTCCGCGTCGGTATCGACGCCGAACACCACACGCATCTCGACGCAGGCCGGATCGCCGCCGGCGAAGGTGCGGCCGCGGTCGCACTGCACGCGCGTACCGCGTCGCAGCGGTACTCCGGCACAGCCGACTGGAACGAGATCGCCCGGCTCAAGGAGCACGTCACCGACGTGCCCGTTCTCGGGAACGGCGACATCTTCGCCGCCGAGGACGCTGCCCGCATGATGGAGCAGACCGGTTGTGACGGCGTCGTCGTCGGCCGCGGATGCCTGGGCCGGCCGTGGCTGTTCGCGGAGCTGAGCGCGGCGCTGAACGGAAAACCGCAGCCCACTCCGCCGAATCTCGGCGAGGTGGCCACGATCATCCGCCGGCACGCGGAACTCCTCGCCGATCATCACGGCGAGGACAAGGGCCTGCGTGAACTGCGCAAGCACGTGTCCTGGTACCTGCGCGGCTTCCCCGCCGGGTCCGAGCTGCGGGTCGCGATGGCCCTCGTCAGCACCCTGACCGAACTCGACGACCTCCTCGTCCAGCTCGATCCGACCATCCCGTTCCCCAAGGACGCCGAGGGACCGCGCGGACGACAGGGGTCACCCGGCACGGTCGCTCTCCCCGAGGGGTGGCTCGACGACCCCGACGACTGCCTGGTGCCCGCCGGCGCCGACCTCATGCATTCTGGTGGTTAGCACCACGAACGCGCGTCACCTCGCTACATGTGTGGAGCCTCGACGTTCGATAAGTACTATGGCTGGAATCCGTCGAGGCCGACGGAGGTCCGAGTCGGCGGAGAGGTCAGGTTGCATCGGTGGGTGATGATCACAGCTCGGACTCACCGACTCCCGAATCCCGTGCTCCCTGGGAGCGTCCTCTCGCGGATCCCAGCTACCGAGAAGCCCAGTCCGGACGGCCGCGGCGACTCCCGCCGCGTCAGCCACCGCCCGAACGGCGGCCTCCCGAGCAGACCGCGCCACCCGAACGGACCGCGCCGCCCGAGCACCGGGCGCAGGTAGAACGCGCCGAACCGTCCCGCCACGACAGCGGCCGGATCGGCCGCCGGGCCGCGGGTGGGCCCACCGAAGCGCTCTCCGTCGCAGACCTGGTGAAGAAGGTCTCCGGGGAGGAACCGAGCGCGCCGGACGATCCGGACAAGACCGAGATCATTCCCCCGATCGACGAGCGGCAGCCGCCGCCTCCCGGGGTTCCGCCGCGGGAGACCCCTCCGGCGCCGTCGCCCCCGGAGCCGCCGCAGAGCACACCTGAGCCCGAATGGGTCGCGGATTCCGCCGAGACCACCGCGGTACCGCAGGTGGTCGGCAACCCGGGTACCACCCGCCTGGCTCTCAGCAAGACCCGCAAACGCAAGCGTCTCCGTGCAGCAGGACGCGCCGTCGTCGCACTCGTGGCGGTGGTCGCACTCGCCGGAACCGGCATCGTCTGGGGTTACCTCCGCTCCACCGAGGGCAAGTTCGACCAGATCGCGGCACTCGACACGGAGTCGACCGACATCGTCGACGCCGTCGGGCAGACCGGTGACGAGACCTATCTCATCGTCGGCAGCGACACCCGCGCCGGCGCGAGCGGCGAAGTGGGTGCCGGAACCATCGACGATGCCGAGGGATCCCGCGCCGACACGGTGATGCTCGTCAACATCCCCGCCGACCGGAGCCGGGTGGTCGCGGTGTCGTTCCCCCGCGACCTCGACGTCGAGCGGCCCGTCTGTGAGGGCTGGGACAACGCCAGCGGCACCTACACCGAGGAGACGTTTCCCGCCGCCGACGGCGACAAACTCAACGCCACCTACGCACTCGGTGGACCGAAGTGCCTGGTGAAGGTGATCCAGAAGATGTCAGGTCTCAAGATCGGCCACTTCGTCGGCATGGACTTCGCCGGCTTCGAGTCGATGGTCAACGAGATCGGCGGGGTCAAGGTCTGTACCACCCAGCCGCTCGAGGACGGCGTCCTCGGCACCGTGCTGCCGCAGGCCGGCACCCAGATGCTCGACGGCAAGACCGCACTGAACTTCGTCCGCGCCAGACATGTCGAGGCAGAAGGCAACGGCGACTACGGCCGCATCAACCGTCAGCAGAGATTCCTGTCCGCCCTGCTGCGGGGCGCCCTGTCCAGTCAGGTGCTGCTCAATCCCGGCAAGCTGAACGGCTTCATCAACGCGTTCACCCGCGACACGTTCGTCGAGAACATCGACACGAAGTCGCTGGTCACGCTCGGGCGTTCACTGCAGAACGTCGACGCGGGCGCGGTCACGTTCCTGACGGTGCCCACCGCGGGCACCACCGAGTGGGGCAACGAGATTCCGCGCACCGACGACATCAAGGCCATCTTCCGCGCCATCATCGACGACGAGGCGCTGCCCGGCGAGAAGCGTGCGGAACCCCTGCCCTCCGCCCCCGAACCCCAGGCAGCGCCGGCGCCGTTGTCGGTCCAGGCCGTCGACCCGTCCAGCGTGACCGTGCAGGTGTCGAACGCATCGGGTGAGTCGGGACTGGCCGCGACCGTGGCCGACTCGCTGGCCGCCGAGGGGTTCCAGATCTACAACGTCGGCAACTACACCGGAACCAGCGGCGAGACCGTCGTCCGGTTCTCGCCGGGCCACGAAGCCGAGGCGGCGACCCTGGCGTCGTCGTTCCCGGGTGCGGTGCTCGAATCGACCACCGGACTCGGGACGGTCGTCGAGGTCGCACTCGGTTCGAACTTCTCCGGGACCGTCCAGACGCCCAGCCCGATCGACACACCGCTCAGTATGTCGGGCGTGCGAGAGGGTCAGCCCGAGGACGTGGAAATCCCCGCGGACCTGGCGGTTGTGAACGCGGGCGACACGTCCTGCGAATGAGCGCCCGCCGGGTCGCTCGTTCACCCCGCGTTCACCGTGTGATCGTGACTTGGTTTCCCGTGCACCGTAGGCTGTGACCTCATGCGCGTGGCTTACAACGAACAGATGACCGAGCTTGCCGACTTGCTCGGTGAGATGGCGGGGCTTGCGGGGGTCGCCATGGAGCGAGCCACCCAGTCGCTGCTCCAGGCAGATCTCTCCCTCGCCGAGCAGGTGATCGGCGAGCACGACAAGATCACCGAGCTCAGCACCATCTGCGAGGAGCGGGCGTTCGCCCTCCTCGCCCTGCAGGCGCCGGTCGCCGGCGACCTCCGCTCGGTCGTCAGCGGAATCCAGATCGTCGCCGACATCGACCGCATGGGTGCGCTGGCTCTCCACGTCGCCAAGATCGCGCGCCGCCGACATCCCAACCACGTGCTTCCCGAAGAGGTCAACGGCTACTTCGCCGAGATGGGGCGCATCGCCGTGTCCATCGGCGCCGCTGCCCGCGAGGTTCTCGAGACGCGCGATCCCGAGCGGGCCGCGCGCCTGCGTGAAGAGGACGAGGCGATGGACGACCTCCACCGTCACCTGTTCACCGTCCTCATGGACCGGGAGTGGAAGCACGGCGTGGCCGCGGCGGTCGACGTCACCCTGCTCGGCCGCTTCTACGAGCGTTTCGCCGACCACGCGGTCGAGGTGGGCCGCCGGGTGATCTTCCTCGTCACCGGCAAGCTGCCCGACGAGACCCAGACGCCCGCCGTCGACGCCGACACCCTCACCTCGTACCCCGAACTGTAGAACTCCCCCAACACTTTTCGCGCGAACGGGACGCTCGTACGGTCTGACCGTACGAGCGTCCCGTTCGTTCGGCCGAGGTTCGCCCGAGGTCGCCGTCCGCAGACGCGAGAACGCCCCGACCGCGGTACCGGCCGGGGCGTTCTCGTGTGTGTCGCTCTATCCGAAGCGGCCCGAGATGTAGTCCTCGGTGGCCTTCTGCGTCGGGTTGGAGAAGATCTTCTCGGTGTCGTCGATCTCGACGAGGCGACCCGGCTTGCCGGTGGCCTCGAGGTTGAAGAACGCCGTCTGGTCACTCACACGCGCGGCCTGCTGCATGTTGTGGGTGACGATCACGATGGTGAAGTCCTTCTTCAGCTCCGTGATCAGGTCCTCGATCGCGAGGGTCGAGATCGGATCGAGCGCCGAGCAGGGTTCGTCCATCAGCAGGACGTCGGGCGAGACCGCGATGGCCCGGGCGATGCACAGACGCTGCTGCTGACCGCCGGAAAGTCCGCCGCCCGGCTTGTCGAGACGGTCCTTGACCTCGGTCCACAGGTTGGCGCCGCGCAGCGACCGCTCGGCCACCTCGTCGAGACGCTTCTTGCTGCGCTCGCCCTGCAGCTTCAGTCCGGCCACCACGTTGTCCTTGATGGACATCGTCGGGAACGGGTTGGGACGCTGGAACACCATGCCGATCGTCTTGCGGACGCCGACCGGGTCGATGCCGGAACCGTAGATGTCCTCACCGTCGAGCAGGATCGAACCCTCCACGCGCGCACCGGGAGTCACCTCGTGCATGCGGTTCAGCGAACGCAGCACCGTCGACTTGCCGCAGCCTGAGGGGCCGATGAAGGCGGTCACGTTCCGCGGGGGGACGGACAGCCCGACATCGGCGACGGCGTGGAATTTGCCGTAGTAGATGTTGACGTCCTTGAGATCCAGACGCTTGGCCATTACCGGCTCCCTACTGATTGGTGTTCGAAATCGAGTGTATGTGTCACTTGCTGCGGACCTGTGAGAAGTGGCCGATGACCTTGGCCAGGATGTTGAGGATGGCGATGAGGAGGATCAACGTCAGCGCCGCACCCCAGATGCGGTTGGTACCGGCATCGGTCGGGTTGTTCATCTCGGCGACCATGACGCCGGGCAGCGTGCCCATCTCGCCACCGAACAGGTTGAAGTTGATGAAGGGTGCGTACCCCACGAGGATCAGCAGCGGCGCAGTCTCACCCATCACCCGGGCCAGCGCCAGCATGACGCCCGTGATGATGCCGGGCAGTGCGGTGGGCAGCACGATCTTGGCGATCGTCTTCCACTTCGGAACGCCCAGCGCGTACGACGCCTCGCGCAAGTCCTGCGGAACGATGCGGAGCATCTCCTCCGTGCTGCGGACGACGACGGGAACCATCAGCAGCACCAGGGCGAGCGCAACGGCGAAGCCGGACTTGGGGAAACCGAACGTCGCGATCCACAAGGCGTAGATGAAGAGGGCGGCCACGATGGACGGGACACCGCTCAGGATGTCGACCATGAAGGTGGTCAGCTTCGCGAGCCGCGACTTCCGGTCGGCGTACTCGACGAGATAGATCGCAACGAACAGTCCGAGCGGAATGGACAGCACCGCGCAGACGATTCCCTGCAGAATCGTGCCGATCAGCGCGTGGTAGATGCCGCCGCCCGCCGCCGAGGAAGTCAGTCCGCTGAGCGAGTGGGTGAACCAGGTGGCCGACGTCAGGGCAGGGATTCCCTTGATGACAGCGGTGACCAGGACCCACACCAGTGGGACCAGCGCCACGAGCACTGCCAGCGTCACGAGGACGGTGGCGGTGAGGTCGGTGATGCGTCGGCGGACACCGACCCCCTGGAAGGTGGGGGCCTTGACCGGCTTGTCGAGGGTCGCGGTCATGGGTCAGTCCTTCTTTCCTGCGATCACGGCGCGGGCAGCGGCGTTCACGACGAAGGTGAGCACGAAGAGCACCAGACCTGCGGCGATGTAGGCGCCGGCCTGAATGTTGTTGTTGAACTCCGCGTAGCCGAGAGCGATCTTGGAGGCGATGGTGGCGCCGCCGTCGAACAGTGACCATCCGAAGGGCTGCGACGTGGTGCGCAGGATCAGGTATAGCGCCATGGTCTCACCGAGGGCGCGACCGAGGCCGAGCATCGATCCGCTGATGTAGCCCGACTTGCCGAACGGAATGATCGTGGTTCGCACCACTTCCCAGCGGGTGGCACCTAGCGCGAGCGCCGCCTCGATCTGGGGCGTCGGCGTCTGCACGAACACCTCGCGGGTCACCGCGGTGATGACAGGAAGGATCATCACGGCGAGGACGATACCTGCGGTGAAGATGGTGCCACCGCCGGTGATGGAACCGCTTCCTGTCGCGAACAGTGGGAACCAGCCGAGCTTTTCGTTGAGCCACATGGCAAGCGGTTTGATCGCGGGAGCGAACACCAGCAGGCCCCAGAGGCCGTAGACGATCGACGGCACGGCGGCCAGCAGGTCGATCACGTACGCCAGCGGACGTTTGAGCCAGTTCGGCGAGTACTCGGTGAGGAAGATCGCGATGCCGAGTGCGACGGGCATCGCGAGGATCAGAGCGAACAGCGAGACGAGCACCGTCACCTGGAACAGGTCGAGAACACCGAACGCCATGGCGTTGATGTTCTGAGTGACCCACTCGCGGCTGGTGAGGAAGTTGACCTGGTTCCTGCTCAGCGCGGGAACTGCGCGCCAGATCAGGAAGATGCCGATCGCGGCGATGAGAATGGAGATGAAGACGGCCGAGGTGGTTGCGAGGGACTTGAAGATCCGGTCCCCCGGCCTCGCGACGGACTTGCCGCGCGGTACACCTGTCGGAGTCGGGGCTTCGGCCTTGGTGGTACTCAACTCGGCCTCCGGGGTGCCGTTCGGACCGCCCACCCCGACTCCGCCAGAAGCGGAGCCGGAGGCGCGAGGTGCTGATTCGATGTGCGCTTCACTCATCTGCGCTCGCAATCTTTCCTGGTCAGAATATCGAGTCATGGGCGGGTCCGAACTACTAACGGTACGATCAGCCGATTGCGGCGACCGACGCGTTCAGCTTCTCCTTCATGGAGTCGGGCAGCGGCACGTAACCCTGCTCGGCCAGGTTGTCCTGACCCTCGTTGGCCGCGCTGGTCAGGAACGACTTGACCGCTGCGGAGGTGTCGGCGTCGTAGCCCTTCGAGCACACGATCTCGTACGTGGCGAGCACCAACGGGTACGCACCCGCTTCCTTGGTACCGAAGATCGAGCCGAGGTCGAGGGTCAGATCGCCCACACCCTCACCCTTGAACTGCGCACCCTCGATCGCCTTCGCCGCGGACTCGTCGGACAGCGCGACGGGGCCGGAGCCGGTGTCGATCTGTGCGGCAGACAGCTTGTTCTGGTCGGCGTAGGACTTCTCGACGTAGGTGATCGAGCCCGGCGCGGAGGCCACTGCCTGCGCGACACCGGCCGAACCCTTGGCGCCCTCACCGATTCCGCCGGTGAAGTCGGAGCCTGCACCGGTGGTCCAGGCGCCGTTGGAGGCGGCCGTGAGGTACTGCTGGAAGTTGTCGGTGGTTCCCGACGAATCCGAGCGGATGATCGCGGTGACGTCCTGGTCCGGCAGGGTGGCGCCCGGGTTGAGCGCGGCGATGGCCGGGTCGTTCCACTTCTTGATGGTGCCGTTGAAGATCTTGGCGGTCACCTCGCCGTTCAGCACCAGGTCCTCGACGCCGTCGAGGTTGTAGGCGACAGCGACGGGTCCGAAGACGAGCGGAAGGTTCCAGGCCTCGCCGCCGACGCAACGGGCCTTGGCCTGCTCGGCCTGCTCGGCCTTGATCGCCGAGTCGGAGCCGGCGAAGTCGATCTGGCCCGCGATGAACTGGGTACGTCCGTCGCCGGAACCGCTGGGGTTGTACGCCAGGTTGACGGTCTTGCCCTTTTCCTGGCAGACGGAGATGTAGGTGGAGACGAACTGGTCCATGGCGTTCTTCTGGGCCGAGGAACCGGCCGAGGAGAGGTTGGCCTTGCCCTCGCACGTCGCGTTGGACGCCGCTGCGTCGACGCCGCTCGACGCCGCGTTGTTGTCGCTGCCACACGCGGCCAAGGTCATGGCACCCAGGGCCACTGCACCGAGCAGGGCGCCATTGCGCTTGAGATTCACCTAGTCCTCCGGAAATACCGTCTCGCCCGCGATCGGGCGGCGACATGAGGTGCGTTTCTTTGAAATCTGCACCAGGCAACACGGCGCTGCCCACGGAGAAACCTAGGGGTAGCTAATGTCCAGTTGGACCACGATCGGTGAACGGAAGGTGAACAGACCGAGCATTTGTCCACATTTCCGAGACGAACAACAGGTGCGGCAGTAGAGGAACGCCTCAGGCGCGGGCGTACGCGACGTCGGTGTGGAACCGCTCGAACCCCAGCCGGTCGTAGGTGTGCAGCGCCGACGCGTTGTCGCCTTCGACGTAGAGCAGCACCGCACCGAGCCCGCGGTCACGCAGGTAGTGCAGTCCGGCGAGCGTCAGCAACCGGCCGAGACCACGCCCCTGGGCGTCGGGGCCGATCGCCACCACGTAGACCTCACCGATGGCCGGCTCGTCGCCCTGCTTCGGGTGCACCTTGGTCCAGTGGAATCCGAGCAGTCTCTGCTCGTCCGAAGCGGCGAACGCCATGAACAGTCCGGACGGATCGAACCAGGCCTCCGAACGACGCTCGGCCATTTCACGTTCGGTCCACGACCCCTGCTCGGGATGCCAGGCGAAGGCGGCAGCGTTGACCCGCAGCACCTCGGGATCGTCCTCGACGCCGCGGTACTCGCGGAGTGAAACATCTTCCGGCACAACGAGTTCTGGGAGTTCCGCACCGGCGAGCGGACGCCGGAGCTGCAGAAGTTCGCGCGCACCGGTCAGCCCGAGGCGCTGCGCCACCGCCTGTGCCGCAGGCAGGTTTCCGTGCGCCCACACCCGGGCGTCCGGACCACCCTCGGACAGGACCTCGGTGACCAACCGGCCACCGATCCCCCGGCCACGGGCCTCGGGGTCGACGGCGAGTTCGGCCATCGCGGGATGATCCCCGTGACCCGGCTGCAGCTGCGCATACCCGACGATCCGATCGGCGTCGGTCTCCACGAGATGACGGACACCGGCGCTACCGGCGCCGGACACGGCGTGCACGCCCTGCTCCGACACCGGCGCGGTTCCATCCGCTGCCGTCGCGCGTTCGAGCAGTGCGGACACGTCCGCAGCTTGCTTGCCGTCGAGTCGATCAGTCCAGGACTGAACCGAAGCACTCACTGGATCGCCGGCCCTTCCGCGGATTCGAAGTCCGCATCCTCGGCGTCGAGGTCGTCGATGGGCGGCACCGGCGCACCCGACTTGCTGCGGGTGGGACGGACGGCCTTGTAGCCGACGTTGCGGACTGTACCGATCAAGGATTCGTACTCGCTGCCCAGCTTGGCGCGCAGACGACGCACGTGGACGTCGACCGTGCGGGTACCGCCGAAGAAGTCGTATCCCCACACCTCCTGCAGCAACTGCGCGCGGGTGAAGACGCGACCCGCGTGCTGTGCCAGGTACTTGAGGAGTTCGAACTCCTTGTAGGTGAGGTCGAGGGGACGGCCGCGCAGACGGGCCGTGTACGTGCCCTCGTCGATGACCAGTTCACCCAGCGTGATCTTGCCGGAAGCCTCCGGGCTGGCGACGCCACCGGTGCGTCCGACCAGCAGTCGGAGGCGGGCGTCCACCTCGGCCGGTCCGGTGCCCGGTAGCAGGATGTCGTCGAGGCCCCAGTCGGAATTGACCGCCACCAGGCCACCCTCGGTGAGGACTGCCACCACGGGAACCGCGGAACCCGTGCTGCCCAGCAGCCGGCAGAGGCCGCGAGCCGCCGCGAGATCGGTGCGCGCATCCACCAGGGCGATGTCGGCGGAGCTCGCTTCCAGGAGAGAGGACACCTCCGTCGGGGCAGGCCGCACCGAATGCGCCAGCAGGGCTAGGGCAGGCAGCACTGCCTCGGGGTTGGGGTCGGAGGTAAGAAGCAGTAGCTCCACACAGCCTCCCATCTCGTCGCCGTCGTACCCGGCCGGCAGACGGAATCGTTCATCCGCCGGTCCAGGTAGATCGACACTGAAGGTATCGACACTTTTGTCGGTGACAGAGTAGCGCGCCGCCGTCGGCGTTCGTTGCACCGAACCCCCGGCCGACCGGCGCGGAGGTTGCACCGACACTCCCCCGACCGGTGTCCGTCACAATGGGGCCGTGCGGAAACTCATCATCGGAATCGTCTTCCTCGTGGCTCTCGGTCTCGTCGTCGACTTCGGTTCGGCGGCCTACGCGGAGTACCGGGTGTCGCGGGAACTGCGGGCAGGGGCGTCCCTCACAGCGGATCCCGAGGTGACGGTTCACGGCTTTCCGTTCCTCACCCAGGCGTGGGACGGAAAGTACGAGAACATCGAGATCCGCGCCCAGGGAGTACAGAGTGACGTGGTGGGTGAGGTGACTATCGAGTCCACCCTCCTGGGTGTCTCCGCGCCGCTGTCCGACCTCGTCGACGGCTCCGTGAAGGCCCTTCCGGTCGATCACCTCTCCGGCCGCATGCTCATCGACGCCACCGACCTGGGACGCTTCCTCGACATCCCTGACCTGCAGGTTTCGGCCCCGCCGGCCAGCAAGTCGGACGGCACCGGGGGCTCCGGCGGCTCGGGGATGCCGACCGCGGGCGGCGTCGTCCTCACCGGCACCGTCCCCGTCGGGCCCATCGAGACCACCGTCAGCGTCCAGGCCGACCTGGTTCTCGACGGCGGTCAGGTGAAGATCGTCGCCAGCGACTTCTACTTCGGGCCCGAAGGCCACGCCGACTTCACCATCCCCGAACCTCTCGCCCCCGCGATCCTCGGCCTCTTCACCCGGACGATCGACCCCCGGGAACTCCCGTTCGGCGTCCAGCCGACGGAGGTCTACGCGGAAGGCTCGCAGATCGTCATCGAGGGCGTCGGCAACAACGTCACGATCGACCTGAACGAACTGCAGAGCCGATGACCGGAATCACACTGTTACTGATCGCACTGTTCGCCGCCGTCGTGTTCGGGCTCGTCTGGCAACGCCGCCAGGGGACCGTCCGGAGCACCGGCGAGACTTCCGCGGTCGTGACCGACCGACGACGACTGCTCCTCGAGGCGGCGGGCGTCGGGCCGGCATCGCCCGAGCACCCTCGACGGGCCACCGTTCTCCACTTCTCCGCCGACTGGTGCGGACCCTGCGCGGCGGTGCGCAGGGTGGTGGGACAGGTCGTCGCGGACCTCGCCGGCGAGCCGGAACCTCCCGTCGAAGTGGAGGTCGACATCGACGAGTATCCCGCTCTCGCCAAGGAACTCGGCGTTCTGTCGTTGCCGACGACGTTCATTCTCGACGCCGACCTGCAGCAACGCTTCCGGGTGTCCGGAGTACCCGCCGCGACCGACCTGCGGGCCGCGCTGGGACCCCTCACCCGGCCCCCGGGTTCAAATTCCTGAAGAACCGGGTAAACTCGTCGTCGTGCAATCCAGCCACGAGCTCATGCTCACCCGTCGCCGCACAGTAGACCTGTGCCGCCTCGGGGCTTGTTGCTGTACCTGTTGCTGATCACCAGGGCTGTCGCTTTCTGCTGACACCGCGGATTCCGCGCACGTGATCTCACCCCCGATGACGACGTCTTCCGTCGTCGTTCGGCGCCAGGCAAGCATTCAGGACTCACCGCAGGAGCACTTCTCATGTCCACAACACTCGAGCTCGAGCAGGTCGACGTTCGTGGCCCCCGGTTCGCCGCCTGGGTCACCACCGCCGTCCTCGTCGCCGTGCTCGTCGTGTCGACGTTCTCGCTGGTCGCAGCAGGAATTCTGCTGGCGCTGCAAGCGGTCGTCTTCGCGGCAGGCGCAGCCACCGGGCCACGGCGCAGCCCGTACGGCCGGATCTTCGGCACCCTCGTCGCGCCGCGACTCGCCCCGGTCAGTGAACGCGAACCCGTCGCACCGCTTCGCTTCGCGCAGCTCGTCGGCTTCGTCTTCGCCGCCGTCGGCACCGTCGGCTTCTTCGCCGGCTCCGGCGTCGTCGGCGCCGTGGCCACCGCATTCGCCCTGTTCGCGGCGTTTCTCAACGCTGCGTTCGGCATCTGCCTCGGCTGCCAGATCTATCCACTCGTCGCACGCTTCCGCACGGCGGCCTGAAAGTTTCACACCGAGAACCACTGCACGATCCACCCGACACAAGTAAGTACACATCGAAAGGAACACCATGGCTCGCTCCGATGTCCTAGTCTCCGCCGACTGGGCTGAGCAGAACCTCAACGCCCCCAAGACCGTTTTCGTCGAGGTGGATGAGGACACCAGCGCATACGACGGCGGCCACATCGAAGGCGCCATCCGCCTCGACTGGCGGAAGGACCTGCAGGACGGCGTCCGTCGTGACTTCCTGAACCAGCAGCAGTTCTCCGACCTCCTGTCCGCCAAGGGCGTCGCCAACGACGACACCATCGTTCTCTACGGCGGCAACAACAACTGGTTCGCGGCGTACGCGTACTGGTACTTCAAGCTGTACGGCCACCAGGACGTGAAGCTGATCGACGGCGGCCGCAAGAAGTGGGAGCTCGACGGGCGTCCCCTCTCCAAGGAGACCGTCACCCGCGCGGCCACCCAGTACAAGGCCGAGGCCCCCGACCTGTCGATCCGCGCGTTCCGCGACGAGGTCATCGACGCCATCGGCAGCAAGAACCTCGTCGACGTGCGTTCGCCCGACGAGTTCTCCGGCAAGATCCTCGCTCCCGCGCACCTGCCGCAGGAGCAGGCGCAGCAGCGTGGACACGTCCCCACGGCCATCAACATTCCGTGGAGCACCACCGCAAACGAGGACGGCACGTTCAAGTCGGACGACGACCTGGAGAAGCTGTACTCGGAGAAGGGCTACGACGAGTCCAAGCCCACCATCGCGTACTGCCGTATCGGCGAGCGCTCCAGCCACACCTGGTTCGTGCTCAAGGAGATCCTCGGCAAGTCCGATGTCAAGAACTACGACGGCAGCTGGGTCGAATACGGCTCGCTCGTCGGCGCACCCATCGAGTTGGAGGTTCACTGAGCCATGTGTGGAGCACCTGTACAGACCCAGACCCTGCCCGCGGGCGTCGACGTCGAGAAGGAAACGGTCATCACCGGCCGCGTTCTCGCCGCTGACGGCCAGCCGATCGGTGGAGCGTTCGTGCGTCTCCTCGACGGCGGCGGAGAGTTCACCGCCGAGGTCGTCGCCTCGGGCACCGGAGACTTCCGCTTCTTCGCCGCTCCCGGCGAGTGGACCGTGCGTGCACTGTCCAGCTCCGGCAACGGCACCTCGACGGTGAGCCCGTCGAGCGCAGGCGTGCACAACGTCGACGTCACGGTCGGCGAGTAGTCACCAGCTGACGACATCAGAAGGGCCCCGCTCCGGATTCGGAGCGGGGCCCTTCTCGTCGTGCGGACTCTACTTGCCCGGTGCAGCTGGGATGGTCTCGCCGCCCTTCTCCGACTGCGCGAGTGCGGTGATCCAGTCGACGACCTTCTCGCTCTCCCAGTACCAGGGGTCGTTCGGGTTGTTGTTCCAGTAGAACAGGTGCTGGATGAAGCCCAGGAAGATGTACGGCTTGATCACCAGTTCGAAGACGTCCCTGTTGTCCTCGACGAACCCCGGGCCCTCGTCGGCGAGCTTCGCCTTCACGACCTCCGAACCGGGACCCATCGCCCAGTTGAGCGCCTCGACGATCTGCTCCTGGGACACCTGCATGTTGCGGTCCGGGCCGTCTGGGTCGTAAGTCCGGTCGGCGACCTTGCGGAGAACGTCGAGGAAGGACTCGTCGGAGGCGAACCAGTCTTCGTGTGTGACGATGTGCACAATCGACCGCGCCGCCATGTTCGTCACCGCATTCGCGAAGTCGGAGACCGTCTGGCCCGGGTTCAGCAGGGTGAAGTGCATCTGTCCCAGCACCCCGAGTGCCAGTTCGAGAACGGCGATCTCCTGCGGCGCGTCGCACGCGATGTCGTAGGGGCGGCACGCGTAGGTGATCTTGCCGTCGAGAGCGCCGTAGTCGGCCGGCTCGGACGACATGAAACCGCCTCCGGGCGGGCCGGGTTCGCCCATCGAGGGGGTGCCCGCGGGACGGTACGGGTCGCCGATCAGCGCGACGCCGGCGATGTCGTCGGCGGTAACCAGAGCGTTGCCGTCTCGGTGGCCGAGTTCACGCGACACCCTTTCGACCACCTCGGCGCCGACGCTGTATCCGAGTAGCACGTACTTGGTGTCGTCGCCGCACTTCACCTTGTTCTCGTCGAGAATCTTGTTCGTCGACGCAACACCCGCAGCCATCGAATCCTGGTATGTCGGAACAGGTTGCAGCAGACCCAGACCGTACGTGGACGGGTAGGGAACGTACATCCACCCCACCGTCCCCGGATCGTCCTTGTTGGCCTCGCCGGTCGGCACCGTCACGTTGCCCACCCAGTTCGACCAGAGCTGCCGATTCTCGTCAGCCAGAGGGTTGCGGTCCGCCGTCGAGTCGGTGGCGCCGGATACGGCGACGATCATCACGTCGGGGCAGTCGGCGGCGTAGTTGTTCGGATCGACACGGTCCGTGTCGGCACTCCCCGAATCTGCACTTCCCGAGTCTGCGCTCCCGGTGTCGGGCGCGGCGACGGCAAGGCCGGGAGCACCGAACGCGGTGGCGGTCAGCAGCAGCACCGTCGCCGCGATCGCGGCCCGCACCGGACCGGTGACGGCAGTACTCGATCGAAGCATGGGACCTCCGGGAGGGACGGGAGACGAGACGACCGCATGAGAATGTTCGGAACCGACCGGGTGGTCGCCTTCGAGAAACCGTAGCCGCAGTCACGGTAAGTCGCCTCCCGTTTCGACCGTTCGACGGGTTCGGTTTAGGATGTCCCCGTGGTTATCTTCTTCGAGGTACTTCTTGTCCTTGCCGCCGTGTTGATCACGTGGTTCTCGCTCTACACGATCTACCGCCTGGTCACCGACGAGTCGTGAGTCAGAACCCGGACGCAGGCGCAGATCCGCCTTCCGAGCACCCGACTACGAGCGCGCCCGCTGGGGACACCCCCGCCGTGCGTCGTGGTAGCGGTGATGCAGCCGTCGCGGACGCCATCGAGCGTTCCAAGACGACGGCGTCGCGGAACATCCCGCAGCTTCCGGACCTTCCGCTGCCCGAGGACACCGCAAATCTGCGCCTCGGCCCGGATCTGAACAACGAACTCCTCGCAGTACTGCCCCTCGTGGGTGTGTGGCGCGGTGAAGGGGAAGGCCACGACCCCGACACAGGCGACTACCCCTTCGGGCAGCAGATCATCGTCTCCCACAACGGTGGCAACTACCTCAAGTGGGAATCCCAGACCTGGGTCCTCGACGCCGACGGCGAATACGTGCGCCCCGACCTCCACGAAACCGGCTTCTGGCGGATCAGCGGAGACGGGATCCCCGGCAGCACCAACGAGGAAGTCGTCGAACTCCTCCTCGCCCACAGCTCCGGCATCGTCGAACTGTTCTACGGTCAGGCCCTCACCCAGTCGTCGTGGGAACTCGCGACCGACGTCGTGATCCGCAGCACCTCCGGTGTTCTCGTCGGCGGCGCCAAGCGTCTCTACGGCATCGTCGAGGGCGGCGACCTCGCCTACGTCGAGGAACGCATCATCGCCGACGGTGAGCTGCGTCCCCACCTCTCCGCGCGTCTGTCCCGCTACGTTGGCTAGCGCCCGTGAGTACTTATTAACCACGGGCGGTTAACAAGTACTCACGGCTCGGGTTATCCACAACCTGAGGTTCATCCACAGGTCAGTTGAGATCGGCCTGTTTCGGACGAATCCTGTCGGTCGGCGTGCGCACCGTCGCGTCCATGACGACTGCGACGATCGACTTCAGGCCCGAATTCCAAACAGTCCTCGACTATCAGCACGGCCTCGTCACGGCCCGCCAACTGCGCGGACTGGGTATCTCGACCCGGCAGATTCAGCACATGGTGGAGTCCGGCCAGTGGTCGGCGGTTCTGCACGGCGTCTACGCCGTCACGAACGGTCCGCTCGACCGGCCGATGAGGCTGTGGACGGCACTGCTGTTCGGCGGTCCCCGAGCGATTCTCAGCCATCGGACGGCGGCCGAGGAGTGGGGGCTGATGCCCGTCGACCCTGACGGGCCGATTCACGTCACGGTGCCCTACGGATTGTCTGCGGAGCCGCAGGGACCGACGTATCGGAAGGCCGGCCGGCGATCCGACCGTCCCGTTCCCCGCGAGGGGGATCTCCTGCATCCCGGGGTCGTGGTGCACCGATCCCGGGCGCACGCCCACATCCTCGTCCCGACGCTTCCGCCTCGAACGTCCCAGGCCGACACCGTCGTGGATCTCGCTGTCGCGGAGCCGTCGGCGGTGGCGGCCGCACGCGTCCTCGTGTCGGCGGTCACCGGCAGCGACATTCCGGTCCACGAGTTGCTTCGACGGATCGAGCAGCGTCCACCGCGCAGGTACCGCAAGGCTCTGACCGACGCTCTGACGTTCGTGTCCGGCGGAGTCCAGTCGATTCTCGAGCACCGGTACGCGATCGACGTGGAACTCGCGCACGGACTGCCGGCCGCTCGACGACAGTCGCCTGTTCTCGTCGACGGACGAACCCTCTACGAGGACGTCGACTATTCGGAAAGCGGCGTTCCGCTCCTCGTGCGGCTGGACGGACTGCGGTATCACTCGTCGCGGTCGGTGGCCCTGCGAGATCGGCGTCGCGGCAACGCGGCGGAACTCGCCGGCAAGGCGACGCTGGTCTGGGAGGAGGTGACGCGGCGCTCGTGCGACGTCGCGGCCGAGGTGCGGACGGTGCTCGAGCGGGGCGGCTGGAGTGGTCCGAACCCGTGCCCCCGCTGCCGTGAGTACTTATTAACGTCGGGGGGGCTGTTGCGGAATTGAGTGAGGGCGGTCCGGGTGCGGGTGTCTCATGCCGCGGTGGGTGCCGGTGCGGGGGTGGCCCCCGCCGGGTCAGGGGGTGGCCGGGAGCGGGGTGCCTCCGGTCAGGTGGGTGAGGATCTTGCCGAGGTTGTGCACGGCGGCGTGGAACGCCCATTCGCTGCGGGCGCGGTCGAGGCCGCGGCTGGTGAAGCGGCGGAATCCGAGGTTGTGTTTGGCGTGCCCGAACACGGTTTCGGCGATGGGTGAGCGTTTGCGGTAGGTGGCGATACCGGCCTCGGTGCGCAGCCGGTGGGTCATGGCCTGGATCGGATCCGCTTGCGGCGGTGGCGGTCCGGTGACCGGATCAGCGGTGGCGGCGGCCTCGAGGTGACGGGATTTGCCGGTGGCGATCAACCGGTCCGGGCCCGGCGCGGTGAGGTTCTCGCGGGAGCAGTAGCCGGCGTCGAAGAGCATCACCCCGATCAGCTCCTCCGGGCTCGTGCCGGTCGGTTCCTTCCCACGTCGGGTGGTGTCGATCAGGTGCGCGGCCGCCCCGGCCTTGTCGACCATCTCGGGGAAATAGTCGTAGTCCGCCGGGCCGGTCCCGACCCCGGTGGCCAGGATCAACCCGTCCTCGCTGGTGAAGGCCTGACAGTTGTAGCCCTGCACCCAGCCGCCGCCGCGCAGCGGCTGCAACCGCGAATCGGGATCGGTGGTGTTGCGGCGCCGCTGCCCGGCGGCGGCGGCGCGCTCACCCTGTTTGCGGAGGGCGGTGTCGAGTTCGGTGCGCCGGCGCCGGACCAGGTGGTGCTTCTCGACCGGTTTCGGTGCGAACCGGGTGCCCCCGCCCCCGGCCTCGGTGCCACCCTGGAACCGCTCGATCACCGCGTGCTGGGCGGCGACCGCCTCGGCCAGACGCCGCTCGGCGGCGGCGACCTCGGCCCCGACCGGCACCCGGCCCATCACCGTCTGGCCCGCGTCGAGCCGGGCCAGATAGTCCTGCGCCTTCTGGTCCCGCTCGCACCGTTCGGCGTCCTTCTCCGCGTCGAGCTGGGCCAATGCCTCGGCGATCCGGGCCGAGCGGGTGCTGGGATCGGCCAACTCCGCCGGCACCTGTCCCGGGCCCGGATCGTCCTCGCCGTAGAGGTCGTCCTCGGCGTCATCGGTGGCGGCGTGCGCGGCCACCGCGGCGGCGGCGATCCGCGCGGCCTCGGCCTCGGCTGCCCGGCGCAGCCCGTCCTCGGTGCGGTTGGCGTCCTTCGATGCGTTCGAGGCGATCTTCACCCCGTCCAACGCGATCGTCTCGAGTCGGCCCAGACCCAACCGTGCGGCCAGGATCAGGACCTGCGTGAACAGGGCCTCGCAGGCGGTGTGGTTGTCCTTGCGGAACCGTGAGATCGTCACGTGATCGGGGGTGTCGCCGGCGCAGATCACCCGGTAGGACACCACCTCCGAGCAGGCCCGCTCGATCTGCCGCGACGACCGCACCCCCCGCGACCACGCCCAGATCAGCAGGGTCACCAGCATGTCCGGGTCGTACCCGGCGCGCCCGGCACCCCCGGTGCGGCGAGAGCCGTGAAAAGCGCTGGTGTCGAGATGGGTGTCGACGATCTCGATCACCGTCCACACCGGATGCGTGGGCGGCACCCACTCCCGCATGTCCGGTGGCAACAAAAACTGCTGATCACGATTCACCGGTCGATACCCCTTGGCCACCAACACATTATCCAAGAAACATCAGGTCGGGGCGCCGCGGCACGCGGACACCCCGACCCGGAAATTTGAAACAGCCCCCGGGCGGTTAAGAAGTACTCACGGGCGCGGAGCGCACAACGGCCCCCGAGCCTTCCGGTGCGTGTGCACCGGGTCCGATCTGGACCAGACCGGGGGCTCGGGGGCCGGGTAGCTGCCTGGGATTCGCTCGCCGCTCGCGCGGTCAGTGAATTCCGTCAGCGGTAGCGGCTAGCTGGCAGCCACCTCACGTGTCCGTCTGTCATACAATTTCAGACCACCTCCTTCCTCGTGTACTGAAGAAAGTACGCCGCACTCACGGAGTCGGCAACGCATTTTCGCTCTCAGCTTTCTCCACCCGTATCACCAGGTCAGCGCTGGTATCCTCCGGCAGCTGGTGGGTGACCACCACGACGGTGCGCTGCGACGACACCAGTCCGCCGTCGCGTGCGAGCAGTCGCCGGAGCAGGTCGGCGCCCGCGTCGGCGTCGAGGTGCTCGGTCGGTTCGTCGAGCAAGAGCACCCGGTCGGGCGACAGCAGAGCCCTGGCGAGGAGCAGTCGGCGACGCTGTCCACCGGACACTGCCCTGGCACCGCCCGCGAGGGTCGTGTGCACGCCCTCCGGCAGCCCCGACACCCATCCCCCGAGCCCGACCGACTCCAGGACGGTCAGCGCCTCCGCGACCTGGAGGTCGCCGCGCGCCACCCGCAGATTCTCGAGCACGGACGTGTCGAAGAGGTGCGCGTCCTCCGCGAAGAATCCGACGTTCCGGCGGAGAGCCTCGGATCTGACCCGGTGGAGGTCGAGTCCGTCGACCTGGACCGTCCCCGACACCGGGGGGAGCAACCCGGCCAGGGTCATCAGGGTGGTCGTCTTCCCGGACCCGCTGCCGCCGACGATCGCGACCCGGGCGCCCGACTGTAGGTCGAGGTCGAGCGGGGCGGTGACCTGCCCTCCGGGCCAGCCGCACCGCAGGTGCTTCGCGACGACCTCCGCGGGCCCGTCCAGTTCCCGGTCCCCGGGGTGCGGATCCGCGACGGCGGCGTCGAGCACGGCGAGTATCCGGCGGGACGCGATCCGGGCCCGGGTCAGCGCGACCGCCGCGGCGGGCAGCGCGGCCGTGGCCTCGAACGCGGACAGCGGCAGGAGCACGACGATGCCCATCGCCATCGGGCTCATCGTCCCCGACGAATACAGGTCCATGCCGATGAGCAGTGACGCGATCACGCTCACGCCCACCGCGAGTGGTGTGGCGGCGTCCGCGAACGCGCTGGGTGCGGCGGCGCGGTCGGTGGCCGCGACCGCGGCGTGTTCGGAGCGGACCGCCCGCGACACGGTTCGCTCGAGGCGACCCGCGACGCGGAGTTCCGCGGCGTGATCGAGCGCGGTGACGGCGTCCTCACTGAACCGGGCGCGCGCGTCGGCCCCGGACGTCTCGGCGAGGCGGGCGGCCCGCGCGGACAACCAGGGCGCCGCGACCCCCGACACCGAGAGCGCCACGGCGAGCACGAGTGCGGAGGCGGGCGAGATCACCGCGAGGATGCCGACGGCGGCCACGGCCAGGACGACGGACACGGCGATGGGGACGATCGCGCGGACGACGACGTCACCGAGGGTGTCGACGTCGGCCCCGGTGCGGGCGAGCAGTTCGCCGCGGCGCAGGCCGGCAGCGGCCGCGGGGTCGCCGTCGGCCAGCCGCTGGTACAGCTGGGTGCGGGCGGACGTGGTCCCGCGCAGCGCGGTGTCGTGGGTGGCGAGCCGCTCGAGGTACCGGAAGACGCCGCGGGAGATGCCCAGCGCGCGCACCGCCACGACGGCCACGCTGAGGTCCAGGACGGGCGGCATCTGCCACGCCCTCGTGATCAACCATGCCGACAACGCTGCCAGCGCGAGCGCACTGCCCAGCGTGGCCACGCCGGCGGCGACGGCGCGCACTACCCGCCCCGGTTGCAGGTCGAGGAGCGGCAATGCCCGGATCAGCGGGTCACGCGACATCGGCGCTCACCTCGATCACCCGGTCGGCGGCCGCGAGCACGGTCGGCCGGTGCCCCACCACCACGACCGTCCGGCCGGCGGCGGCCAGGCTTCGCAGCGAATCGAGCACGGTCCGCTCCGACGCGTCGTCGAGGTGCGCGGTGGGTTCGTCGAGCACCAGGACGGGACGCCGGGTGGCCAGCACGCGGGTCAGCGCGAGCCGCTGCCGCTGACCGAGCGACAGTCCCGTTCCGCCGGACCCGACGCGCGTGTTCCAGCCGTCGGGAAGTTCGGCGAGGACCTCGCCGAAACCCGTCGCGGCACAGGACTGTTCGAGGTCGACGACCTCGCCGATGAGCCGGAGGTTCTCGTCCAGGGTGCCGGGTACGAGGACGGGGTGCTGCGGGAGCCACGCCACCTGCGCCCACCACGCGGACCGGTCGAGCGAACTCACGGCGGTACCCGCCACCCGCACCTCCCCGCGCTCGGGTTCGACGAGGCCGAGGAGTGCTTGCACCGCAGTCGATTTCCCGGAACCGTTGGGTCCGGTCAGGACGGTCACCGCACCGGGTTCGAGGGCGCCGGTCAGGCCGCGCGGTGCCGGGCCGTGCCGGGACGGGACGTCGATGCCGTCGAATTCGATTCGCGCCCCGGCCGCGTCGACCAGAACCGCACCGTCGGCGGCGTCGTCGGGACGATCGGTATCGATGACGGCGAAGGCCCGGCTCGCGGCGGCCATCCCGTCCTCGGCGGCGTGGAACTGAGTTCCGACCATCCGCAGCGGGAGGTACACCTCGGGCGCGAGAATCAGTGCGACGATTCCGGCTTCGAGTTCCATCCCCCCGTACACCAGCCGCAGTCCGATGCTCACGGCGACGAGTGCGACGCACAGCGTGGCCAGCAGTTCCAGCACCATCGACGACAGGAACGCCACCCGCAGTGCCGACATCGTGGTGCGGCGGTGGGCGTCGCCGAGTTCACGCACCCGCCTCGCCGGTCCCTGTTCGCGGCCCAGCGCGCGGAGCGTGGGCAGGCCGGCCAGGAGGTCGAGCAGCTGGGAGGACAGTGTGGTCATCGCGGTCAGCGTCTTGGCGGCCTTGCCCCTGGTGAGCAGACCGATGAGGATCATGAAGATCGGGATGAGCGGAAGTGTGACGAAGATGATCGCCGCCGACGTCAGATCCTGAAACGTGATGACCGCGAGCGTCGCCGGAGTGAGCGTCGCCGCGAGGACCAGCGCCGGTAGATACCCGGTGAGGTACGGCACGAGACCGTCGATTCCGCGGGTGAGCACGGTCGCGATCTCGTCCCGCCGCGGGTCGAGTTCGCGCGGTCGCAGACGGGTGGCGACGCCGAGGACCTCCCCCTTCAGCTCCGCCACGACCCGCGTGGCGGACCGGTGCGCGAACCGGGACTGCAGCCAGGTGCCGAGCACCCGCACGCCCACCGCGGTCGCGAGGACCACCAGTTCGGTGGACCATCGCCCGAGGTCGGTGGCGTCGTCGACGATGACCCCGCCGAGCACGCGGCCGATCATCAGTGCCGACACGATGACCATCGCGACGTTGACGATCGACAGCGCGACCGTGAGGACGAGGTACCCGCGGGCCGCCGCGGAGTATCGCCAGAGGCGGGGATCGACGGGACGCCGGGAACCTCGCTCCGCGCCCGGGCGCTCGTCGGCCGGGCGGGGTGCGTCGCCTACCGCTGCGCTCATCTGCGCCCGAGTGGGAGACCGATCGACGGCGGGATGTGCTTGGTCGAGATCCGTTGGCGGAACACCCAGTACGTCCAGCCCTGGTAGATCAGCACCACCGGGGTGAGGAAGGCGGCGGCCCACGTCATCACCTTCAGCGTGTACGGACTCGACGAGGCGTTGTCGATGGTCAGGTTGTACGCGGCGTCCAGTGTGGACGGCATGACGTTGGGGAACAGCGAGCCGAACAGCAGGGCCACCGTGGCGATGACCGCGATCGACGTGAGCAGGAACGCCCAGCCCTCCCGTTCGGCGCGGGTGAACGCGACCACCCCGAGGAGTGCGGCGGCGGCGATCGCGACGAGAATCCACGTCCAGCCCTTGCCGTGCGCCAGCTGTGTCCACAGCACGAACGCGCCTGCCACCGGAACGGCCGGGATCGCCAGCCGGGACGCCAGTTCGACGGCGTCCGTGCGTACTTCGTCGGCCGTCTTCAGGGCGAGGAACACCGCGCCGTGCAGGGCGAACACGAGTGCGGTCGTCAGACCACCCAGCAACGCATAGGGATTGAGCAGATCGAAGAGGCTCGAGGTGACCTGCTTGTCGGCGTCGATGTCGACGCCCCGCACGATGTTCGCGAACGCAACACCCCACAGCACGGCAGGCACCCAGGACCCGAAGACGATGCCCCAGTCGCACCGCCTGCGCCAGGTGTCGTCGTCGATCTTGCCGCGGTACTCGATGGCGCAGATCCGGACGATGAGCGCGACGAGAATGATCAGCAGCGGCAGATAGAAGCCGGAGAACAACGTGGCGTACCACTCCGGGAACGCGGCGAACAACGCGCCGCCACCGGTGATGAGCCACACCTCGTTGCCGTCCCACACGGGGCCGATGGTGTTGAGCACCACCCGCCGCCGTGTGTCCCCGTTCGGGTCCTTGCGCCTGCCCAGCACCGGCATCAGCATGCCGACACCGAAATCGAATCCCTCGAGGACGAAGTACCCGATGAAGAGCACCGCGATCAGGATGAACCACACTTCTTGAAGTCCCATGACCGTCTCCCCTAGTACGCGAACGAGAGTTGCTCGGGCTTGCCCGGTTCTTCGGGCTCGTCGTGGTCGTCACCCGGTGGATGCGCGTCGTGTTCGAGTGGTCCCTCGACCGTGTAGCGGCGGATCAGCGTGAACCACACGACGGCCAGCGCCCCGTAGACCACCGTGAACGTGATGAGCGAGACCCAGACGGTCCACGGGGAGTGATTCGAGACGCCCTGGTCGACAGTCAGTCTGATCATGTCGACACCGGTCGGGTTGGGTGCCACGACCCACGGTTGGCGACCCATCTCGGTGAATACCCAGCCCGCGCTGTTCCCGAGGAACGGTGTCGGGATGACGGCGATCGACAACCAGCCGAACCACTTCTTGTCCGGGACGCGGCCGCCGCGGGTCATCCACAGACCGACCACGGCGAGCAGCGCCGACCCGGCGGCCCAGCCGATCATCGCGCGGAACGTCCAGTAGGTGACGAACAGGTTGGGCTTGTAGTTGCCGGGCCCGTACGTCTCCTCGTAGCGGGCCTGGATCTCGGTGACGCCCTCGACGGTGGAGTCGAACGTGCCGTCCGCCAGGAACGAGGTGAGGCCGGGGATCTTGATGAGCTGGGTGATGCTCTCGCAGTTGTTCTGGGTGCCGACGGTGAGGATGGAGAAGTCGGCGCCGGTTTCGGTGTGGCACAGCGATTCGGCCGATGCCATCTTCATGGGTTGCTGTTCGAACATCAGCTTGCCCTGGATGTCGCCGGTGATCGCGAGTCCGATGCCCGCGGCGACCATCACCCACAGCGCGAGGATGGTGACCGGGCGGAACATCGTCCTCGCGGTTTCCTCGTGCTTCTTCGCCACTTCGGGTTCGGTGGCTTCCTTCGACTTGCGCATGCTGCGCACCATCCACCAGCCGCCGACGCCGGCCACGAACGTCCCTGCCGTGAGGAACGCTCCGGCCACGACGTGTGGGAAGGCCGCGAGCGCCGTGTTGTTGGTGAGCAGTTCCCAGATGCTGGTGAGTTCCGCGCGTCCGGTCTCGGGGTTGTAGATGGCCCCGACCGGGTGCTGCATGAACGAGTTGGCGGTGATGATGAAGTACGCGGACGCGTTCACACCGATTGCGACGAGCCAGATGGTGGCGAGGTGGACGAGCTTGGGCAGCCGTCCCCAGCCGAAGATCCAGAGGCCCAGGAACGTCGACTCGAGGAAGAAGGCGACCAGCCCCTCGAGGGCGAGGGGTGCGCCGAACACGTCACCGACGAAGCGTGAGTACTCGCTCCAGTTCATCCCGAACTGGAATTCCTGCACGATGCCGGTGGCGACGCCGAGCGCGAAGTTGATCAGGAACAGCTTCCCGAAGAACTTGGTGAGCCGATACCAGTGGTCCTTTCCGGTGACCACCCACATCGTCTGCATGACGGCGATCAGCGGGGCGAGCCCGATCGTCAGCGGAACGAGGATGAAGTGATAGACGGTGGTTATGCCGAACTGCCACCGGGAGACATCCAAGGCATCCATCGCTACTCCGAAACTGGGCCCGTAGGACAGGCTTCAGGGCCGGAGCGTGGGCTTCCGCCCGACCCTTGAAAACAACGTACTGCGGGGTCGTTTCCCCCGCAGGACTTTGCTACTACGAAATGTAGTAGACCTGTCAAGCCTCCGCAGACTCGGTGCCCGCCGCCTCGACCGCGAGGCCGACCAGCTCCACGATCTCGTCGGCGAGCGGTGCGTCGGGCAGGGCAAGTCCGTCGATCTTGCGCACCCGCGCGACCATGGTGACACTGGAGATGAGCCAAACACCTTCCGCCGTAATGAGATCCGCCGGCCGCAGCGCCGCGTACTCGCAGCGGAACCCCTTGCCGGACGCCACCTCGTACAGCGCCTGCTGCGTCGTTCCGGGCAGGATTCCGTGCTCCGGCGGCGGCGTGAGGAGGTGTTTGTCGCGGGCGATGACCACCGTGGAACGTGGCCCTTCCAACACATTGCCCTCGCTGCTGACGAAGATCACATCGTCGGCACCGAGTGTCGCCGCATACCGCAGCGCCGCCATGTTCGTGGCATACGACAAGGTCTTCGCCCCGAGCAGCTGCCACGGCGCACTCGCCGACAGATCCACCGAATAGCCCCGGGCCAATGTGAGTACCGACACCCCGTCGCGCCGCGCCTCCAGAATCCGCTCGGACACCGGCCCGACGGTGACGAAAGCAGTCGGGTCGCCACCGGACTCGCGGCCGCGGCTGAGCACGAGTCGCATCGCACCCTCCCGCTCGGACCCCCACTCCTCGACGGCCAGCTCGAGTGCCAGGCGCCACTCGTCCAGGTCCTGAATGGGCAATCCGAGGGCGCGCGCCGACGCGACGAGACGGGTGAGGTGGGCCTCGACCTTCAGTGCGCGACCGCCACGCACCAACAGCGTCTCGAAGACACCGTCGCCGCGCACCACCGCCAGATCGTCCGCGTGCAGCAGCGGGGCATCCGCGTCCCGCACCTCGTGGTCCAGTGTCACCAGCACTCGATCAGACATGACGCCCAGCCTATCGACCCTGCTGACCGCCACCCGTGGTCCATGGTCCCTAGACTGGGTTCGTGGTCGACAAACTGCCCGTCTCACCCAGTCCACTCCTCACGGCCCCGGGCGCGGTTCCTGCGCCCGAAGGCTCTCCCGACGCCGGCGTCGCCTGGCATCACGGCGATCCACTCGGCGAACAACGCAGCGCCGAACGTTCCGCGGCGGTCGTCGACCGTTCCCACCGGTTCGTCATCGCGATCAGCGGACCCGAACGACTCACCTGGCTGCACACCATCTCGAGCCAGCACGTCGCCGCGCTCCCCGACGGCGCGAGCGCCGAGAACCTCAGCCTCGACGTCAACGGCCGCGTCGAGCACCACTTCGTCCAGACCGATCTGGACGGCGTCACCTGGATCGACACCGAGGCCGACCGCGGACCCGACCTCCTGTCGTTCCTCACCAAGATGGTGTTCTGGTCCAAGGCCGAGCCCCGCGAGGGCAACGAGCTCGCGGTCCTCAGCGTGCTCGGCCCCGACGCCGTGACGGTCCTCGACGCGGCCGGCGTCGTGGCACCCGCCGAGCCGTACGCCGCCGTCGCGGTGCCCGGGGGCGGATTCGTCCGCCGCATGCCGTGGCCGGCCGCCGAGTCCTTCGACCTGCTGATCCCGCGGGAAGGACTCGCGACGTGGTGGGGCCGGCTCACCGCCGCCGGCGCCGCACCCGCGGGAACGTGGGCGTTCGAGGCACTGCGGGTGGCCGCCGCACGGCCCCGGATCGGACTCGACACCGACGATCGCACCATCCCGCACGAGGTCCGCTGGATCGGCGGTCCCGCCGACCACGGCGCCGTCCACCTCGAGAAGGGCTGCTACCGCGGCCAGGAGACGGTGGCCCGCGTCCACAATCTCGGCAAACCGCCCCGTCACCTCGTCCTGCTGCACCTCGACGGCAGCGCCGAGGGCAGGCCCGAACCGGGCGACCCCGTGACGGCGGGAGGCCGTGCGGTCGGACGGATCGGCACGGTGATCGACCACCACGAGCTCGGACCCATCGCGCTGGCCCTCGTCAAACGGTCCATCCCCACCGACACCGAGTTGGTGGCCGGCTCGTGCGCCGCGTCCATCGACCCCGACTCCGTGCCTGCAGACGACACGGTCCAGGCGGGCCGCGCCGCCGTCGACCGGCTCCGGGGCCGGTGAGCGAGGCGACCGCGACGGCCGGCGAGGTGCTGGCCGTCTGCGTGCTGCACACCGAACGGGACAGCGGCACCCGCCGGGTGACCCGGACGGCGATCGACAAGCGGCCCGTCGACGGCCCTGTGCGCGTCACGACCACCGGACTGGTCGGCGACCGGGTCTGCGACACCGAGTACCACGGTGGCCCGTTCAAGGCCGTCTACGCCTACCAGGAGGACGAGGCGCAGCGCTGGGCGTCGGAGCTCGGCCGCGAACTGCCCCCGGGATGGTTCGGCGAGAACCTCCGCCTCGACGGGATCGCCGCGACCGACGCCGTGATCGGCGAGCGCTGGCGGATCGGCACCACCGAACTGGAGGTGACCAGCCCGCGGACACCGTGCGGGACGTTCGGCGTCTGGGCCGCCGAGCCCCGGTGGGTCAAGCGGTTCTCCGAACGCGGTGACACGGGCGCGTACCTGCGGGTGGTGACGGAGGGGTCGGTCAGCGCCGGCGACACCGTCCAGCGCATCCACGTGCCCGACCACGGCGTCACCGTGCGCGATCTGTTCACCGGCCGCGACCCGGAACGGTTCGTGGCGCTGCTCGAACAGCAGGAGAACCTCTCTCCGACCGTCGCCGACAAGGCCAGCCGACGGATCGCCGGACTGGAAGTGCAGGTCACGTATTGAGCATCGAACTGGTCGAGGTCGTCCGTTCCGGATTCCGTGAGTGCGTCCACCGCGGTTCCGCGGTGATCCTCCGCGCGGACGGCGAGATCGCGCTCACCCTCGGCGAGGTACACACGCCGATCTACCCGCGGTCGTCGAACAAGCCGTGGCAGGCCGTGACGATGCTGCGGAACGGCTTCGAACCGTCCAGTTCCGAAGAGCTCGCGATCGCGACCGCATCCCACGAGGGCGAGTCGGACCACATCGAACTCGTCGAGCGGCTGCTCGCCCGGTACGGCCTCGACGAGGACCAGCTCCGCTGCCCCGCCGATCTGCCCTCCAACGAACTCGCCCGGGCCGAACTGCTGGCCGCCGGTGAGCTCCCCCGCCCGGTGTACATGAACTGCTCCGGCAAGCACGCGGCGATGCTCGCCACGTGCCTGGCCAACGACTGGCCGTTGCACAGCTACCTCGAGCCGACGCATCCGCTGCAACTCGCGGTCGTCGAGACGCTCGGGTCGATCAGCGGCGACGTCGACGCCGAACTCGGCATCGACGGATGCGGGCTGCCGATCGTCCCGCTGTCGCTGACGCATCTGGCGCGGGCGTTCGCCCGGCTCGTCACCGCCGAGCCCGACTCCCCCGAGCTCGCCGTCGCCGACGCCGTCCGCGAGCACCCCTACCTCGTCTCGGGCACCGGCAAGGACGACGCGCGGCTGATGCCGGTCGTGCCCGGGCTGATGACGAAGGCCGGAGCAGACGGTGTCTACGCCGGCGCGCTCCCCGACGGCTCGGCGTTCGCGCTGAAGATCGACGACGGCCACGAACGGGCCCGGTTACCCCTCGCCGCAGCACTTCTCCACCGGATGGGCGCCGAGTGGACCGAGGATCTGGCGGCCCTCGCATCGCAGCCCGTGCTCGGCGGCGGCGTCCGGGTGGGGACGGTCCGGGCAATTCCGGGAGTCTTCTGAAGGCGAAACACCGGCATCGGGGCAGCTCGCGAGCCCGGTGAGACTAAACCGACACCGCTTCGGGGTGTGGATGGAAGCGCGAGGGACTTTTCCACGCTAGAGTGTGGGGCAGGAACTTACACACTCAAACGGGGCCGCCAAATTCCCCAGGCCGCCCCGCGAAAGCGCGAGGGGGTCAGCCATGGGCCGCGGCCGGGCTAAGGCAAAGCAGACCAAGGTTGCACGCGAGCTGAAGTACAGCGTACCGACCACGGATTTTGACAGCCTGCAACGAGAGCTCTCAGGTGGGTCGTCCAACTCGCATCGGGACGAGGTCTTCGCTGACCAGCGTGCCGACAGGGAGGGTCACTCCCGGGAGGACGACGACGACTGGCGGCGCTGAGATCTAAAGACAACGAAATGAGGGGGAGCCGATACCGGCTCCCCCTCATTTCCACATCTTCAGCCGGTCGGGGCCACTAGCTCGCCCCGTTCCGACAGACGGCGTCCGACCCTAGAACCTCGGGTGATCGCCGGCGAGTATTGCGCGCTCGGCCGACACGTCGTGCGACTTCTTGATGCTGCCCAGCGTCCAGCAGTCGATGTGGCGCGCCGTCAGGACGGCCAGCGCACGATCGACGTCCTCGGGCGCCACGATCGCGACCATGCCGACGCCCATGTTGAACGTCTGCTCCATCTCGGCCCGCTCCACCCGTCCGCGCTGCGCGATCATCGCGAAGATCGGAGCCGGGCTCCACGTGCCGCGGTCGAGTTCGGCGACCAGACCCTTCGGCATGACCCGAGCGAGGTTGTTGGCCAGTCCACCGCCGGTGACGTGGCAGAAGGTGCGCACGTCCGTCTCGGCGGCGAGGGCCAGGCAGTCCTTGGCGTAGATCTTCGTGGGCTCGAGCATCTCCTCGCCCAGGGTGCGGCCGAACTCGTCGACGTGCGCCGTCAGGCTCATGTGGTCGATCTCGAGCAGAACCTTGCGGGCCAGCGAGTAACCGTTGGAATGCAGTCCGGACGACCCCATGGCGATCACGACGTCGCCGGGACGGACCCGGTCGGGCCCCAGCACCTGGTCGGCTTCGACCACACCGACGCCGGTCGCGGACAGGTCGTAGTCGCCGTCCGCCATCACACCGGGGTGTTCCGCCGTCTCGCCACCGAGCAGCGCGCAACCGGCCTGGATGCAGCCTTCGGCGATGCCGCTGACGAGTTCGGCGACACGCTCCGGGACGACCCGCCCGACGGCGATGTAGTCCTGCAGGAACAGCGGCTCGGCACCACAGACGACGAGGTCGTCGACGACCATCGCGACCAGGTCCAGGCCGACGGTGTCGTGCTTGTCGAGTGCCTGAGCGACGGCGAGCTTGGTGCCCACCCCGTCCGTGGACGCCGCGAGCAGCGGCTCCTTGTAGTCACCCTTGAGCGAGAACAGACCCGCGAATCCACCGAGACCACCGAGAACCTCGGGACGGCTGGCGCGCTTGGCCAAGGGAGCGAAGAGTTCCACCGCCCGATCGCCTGCGGCGATGTCCACTCCTGCGGCGGCGTAGGACGCGCCAGGGCGACTTGTCGGATCCTCGGTCATGTGGTTGTTACTCCAGCCTTCTGTTGCTCGTCAAAATCGTGTCGGTCGGGCAATCGAGTGCTGTGATTGCGTCCTTACGGTACCGGAGTACGTTCTCCGGCCGGATCCCGATATCCCGGCCTACGGCCGACTGAGGGCGTTCGCGTTGTCGTTCTCCCGCGTCGCGGGACCGCCTGCCGCGCTCTCGAGCATTCCCTCGAGAACGTTCTTTCCGATCGACGTCTCCGTGGGGAGCGCGATGGGGTACGTGCCGTCGAAGCAGGCCGCGCACAGTCGCGACGCAGGCTGCTCGGTGGCGGCGATCATGCCTTCGGTGGAGATGTAGCCGAGGGTGTCGGCGCCGATGGAGCGGCGCACCCCTTCGAGCATCTCGTCGAAGCTGCCGGGCTCGCCGCCGCCGCCCGCACCGTTGGCGATCAACTCGGCCGGGGAGGCGAAGTCGATGCCGTAGAAGCAGGGCCACTTGACCGGCGGCGATGCGATCCGGACATGGATCTCCAGTGCGCCGGCCTCGCGAAGCATCCGGATGAGCGCGCGCTGGGTGTTGCCGCGGACGATCGAATCGTCCACCACCACGAGGCGCTTGCCGCGGATGACTTCCTTGAGCGGGTTGAGCTTGAGGCGGATACCGAGCTGGCGGATCGTCTGCGACGGCTGGATGAAGGTGCGGCCCACGTAGGCGTTCTTCATCAGACCCTGGCCGTACGGAATGCCCGACCCCTGCGCGTAACCGACCGCGGCCGGAGTGCCCGATTCGGGGACCGGGATGACGAGGTCACCCTCGGCGGGGTGCTCGGTGGCGAGGCGACGACCGATCTCGACGCGGGTGGAATGCACCGAACGTCCGGCGATGACACTGTCCGGACGGGCCAGGTACACGTACTCGAACACGCAGCCCTTGGGCTCGGGGTTCGCGAAGCGGGAGGAGCGGACGCCGTCGGCGTCGATGGCGAGCAGTTCGCCGGGCTCGATGTCGCGGACGAAGGACGCGCCGACGATGTCGAGTGCGGCCGTCTCGCTGGCGACGACCCAGCCGCGGTCCA
The DNA here is from genome assembly GCF_058628105.1 of Rhodococcus sp. G6(2025). Classification (NCBI taxonomy): domain Bacteria; kingdom Bacillati; phylum Actinomycetota; class Actinomycetes; order Mycobacteriales; family Nocardiaceae; genus Rhodococcus; species Rhodococcus sp. G6(2025). Next base: position 1,267,080 of record NZ_CP179750.1, on the reverse strand, counting down.
GGCGTCCGAGGCACAGCGGGCGGATGCCGTGCGGGTCTCGGGCCGCGTAGAGCGTGTGCTCGTCCATGAAAGTGAGGCAGAACGCGCCGCGCAGTGTCGGCAGGAGCTTCATGGCCGCCTGCTCGATGGTGCTGTCGGCGGCGGCGTGCGCGAGGAGGGCGCCGACGACGTCCGAGTCGGACGTGGCGCCGCCGGGGCGCTTGTCGTTGACCAGTCCGGCTTCACGGGCGCGCTGCGCCAGCTCCGCCGTGTTGACCAGGTTGCCGTTGTGCCCGAGGGCGATGCCGCTGCCCGCGGCGGTGGTGCGGAAGATCGGCTGCGCGTTCTCCCACGTGGTCGAGCCCGTGGTGGAGTAGCGACAGTGACCGACGGCGACGTGGCCCGGCATCGCTGCCAGGGTCTGCTCGTCGAACACCTGGCTTACCAACCCGAGATCCTTGAAGACCAGCACCTGCGAACCGTCGGCGACGGCGATGCCCGCCGCTTCCTGCCCACGGTGCTGCAGCGCATAAAGTCCGTAGTAGGTGAGTTTCGCCACATCCTCTCCCGGCGCCCAGACGCCGAAGACTCCGCATTCCTCGCGGGGCTCGTTCTCGTCCTCGTCGGACGGGTTCGAAGAGAGAAGATTAGGACTATGGACCGACAGATCGGCTCTGGTCACCGGGGTGCTCCCTGGGGATGGGCGTGTGAGGGGCAAGGTCAGTCTACGTGCCCTGCGCCGCCGCTTCGCCCACGGTGCCGATCGGACCGGCCCAACTCCCGGACGGACAGCCGAAAATAGATTGGTTTCGGTACCGATCAGCATCCTCGAACCACAGAGCGGGGGCTTGTCCGATGAACGTCCGCAGCACGGCACCGACCGCCGCAGAACGCCTGCTCAGCGCGTTCGAAGGTGCGATGGGCATCCCCATTCCCGTGCACGTCCGATGCTGGGACGGCTCGGAGGCAGGCCCCGACTCCGACGTCACCGTCGTCTTCCGCAACCGCCGGGCCGTCCGGAGGGTGCTGTGGTCGCCGAACGAACTCGGTCTCGTCCGGGCCTACGTGTCCGGTGACCTCGAGATCGAGGGCGACGCCTTCCGGCTGCTGACGCTTCCGGACCTCGTCGACCGGCTGGGCACCCTCAGCGTCCGCGGATCCGACCGCGGCACCGTCCTGAAGTCGCTGGCGACGTTCGTCCGGCTCGGCGGCCTCGGACTCCGGCCGACACCGCCGTCGGTGGAGGTGGCCCGGCGCCGCGGTGCCAAGCACAGCAAGGCGCGCGACGCGTCCTCGGTCTCACATCACTACGACGTCGGCAACGATTTCTACCGCCTGTTCCTCGGTCCGACGATGGTCTACTCATGCGGCTACTGGGACCAGCGATCCGACGACCGCGATGCGATCGGGACGCTGGAAGAAGCGCAGAACGAGAAGCTGGACCTGGTCTGCCGCAAGCTCGGTCTCCAGTCGGGCATGCGACTGCTGGACGTGGGCTGCGGTTGGGGGTCGCTGGCGATCCACGCCGCCGAGAAGTACGACGTGTCCGTCGTCGGGGTCACCCTCAGCCACGAACAGGCCGAATGGGCACAGGCGAGGGTCTCCGAGGCCGGGCTGTCGGATCTGATCGAGATCCGCGTGCAGGACTACCGCGACGTCGTCGACGGTCCGTTCGACGCGATCTCCAGCATCGGCATGTCCGAACACGTCGGCGACTCCGCGCTGCCGGAGTATGCGCAGCACCTGCTCGACCTTCTCCGTCCCGAAGGCCGGCTGCTCAATCATGCGATCGCCTCGGTCCGGTCGCTTACGGGCACCGACAACTCGTCGGGGTTGATCGAGAACTACATCTTCCCGGACGGCGAGGTGCTGCCGCTGAGCAGAACGCTCGACGCCTTCGAGCGCGCCGGACTCGAGGTGCGCGACGTCGAGGCCCTCCGGGAGTACTACGCACTCACCCTGCGGGCGTGGGTGGGCAGACTCCGCGATTCCTGGGACGCCGCGATCCGGCTCGCCGGCGCGGAGCGGGCCCGCACCTGGTTGCTGTACCTCGCGGCCAGCGCCCTGGGGTTCGAGGAGAATGGCCGGCTGACGATCCATCAGGTGCTGGCCGTACGCCCGTCCGACGACGGGTCGAGCGGCCTGCCCCGCACCCGCGCGTTGTGGCTGGGCTGACTACACGCGCAGCAGCGGCAGCCAGTGGGCGATCTCCCCGGCGCGACTCCCCGACACCGACACTCCGCCGTCGGCGGTCGCACTGTCGAACTCCAGCAGTCCCGTCACCATCAGCAGCCACGTCCGGGGGTCGGTCTCCACGACGTTGGGCGGGGTGCCGCGGGTGTGCCGCGGCCCCTCGATGCACTGGACCGCGACGAACGGCGGAACCCGCACCTCCACGCTCGAACCGGGCGCGACCTGCTCGAGCGTCCGCGCGCTGAGCCGGACCGCCGCGGCCAGCTGGCTGCGGGACGGTTTCTCCTCGGAATCGCCGCGCAGCCACGGGCCGACCTCGAGTACGGCGGCTCTCAGTTCGGCGGGATCTACGGCTCGGCGCGGCGGCATACGCTCAATCTACTGTGCGGGCCCGCGCGAGTTCGGCGGCCACCGCCCCACCGACGTTGACCGAAAGGTGCAGCAGTGCAGGGGCTACGACGCTGCCGCTGCGTCGACGCAACCACTCGAACAGCCACGCGGAGGAGCCGGTGAGCAGCACGCTCGCGGCGACGCCGTCGCCGGCGATCCGGGCCGCGCGCACGTGCCACAGCCCGAACGTGGCGGCGTGCAGGACGTTGGCCGTCGCAGGCGTCCAGGCCCGTCGCAGCATCGCGGACAAGACGCTGCGGAACAGCAGTTCCTCGTGCGCCACGGTCCCCACCGGAATCCGGAACCCCACCCGGCCGGCGAAATCGGTGACGCCGTCGCCGGTCGGCACACGCCTGCGCAGTGCGGGCACACTCAGCGTGATCGCGTATCCGGCGAGCGGGATCACCGACGCCAGGGCGCCGTACCGCAACCCGGACCGGGCCTTCGACGCGGACAGGCCGAGTTCGTCGACGCCATAGCCCGCGGCGCGTGCTGCTCCCACGACCGACAGCCCGAGCGCGCCTCCCGCGACCGCCCGCCCGTACGGGCCGAGCCCCGAACCGGGCAGCACCACGTTGCTCCACAGCACGGCCGCCGCCGCGCCGGCAACGGAGGCGATCCTGCTCACTTCTCCGGGCCCTCTGTCCCGGAGAGGGATTCGAGAGTGGACCGGACGCGTTCGGTGTCGACGGGCGTCCATCCCTCGGGCTGGGCGACCGTGATCCAGCCGTCGAGTACGAGAGTCCCGTAATTGTGGCCGTGCCCGTCCGGCACGCCGGCGGCGTTGGTGAGGTCGGCGGAGACCTGCCAGAACGTCACGAACGGAAACCATTTCATCGACGGCGAACGATCCTCGCCCGGTGGTTCCTTCAACCAGTCGGGGCGGGTGAACGCCAGGTCGGGCGACCACCACACGACGGGATCGGACGGGTGCTGCACGTACAGGATGCGCGGTGACAGCCATTCGCCGGTTTCCTCCACCATGTCGGCGGAGTCGTCGGCGAACCGCACCACCAGACCCGCCGAGTACTCGGGGGCGACCTCGGGAGTGCCGGGGTCGCGGCGCTGGATCAGCTGTCCCCACAGCCGGTTCGAGTTGGGCGGCCCAACCCACAACACGCCGTCGACGGTCTGCCGGATATCGCTCAGCGTGTCGAAGGCGCCCTCCCCCGCCTGGGTGCCGAGACTTTCGCCGTAGACCAGCAGTTTGGGGCGCGTCGCCTCGGGTTCCTGCAACCACCGCTCGTGCACACGATCGATCAGTTTCTTCCCCGCCTCCGCGGCCTTCTCACGGTCGGCGAGGAACGAGATCCAACTCGGCAGGAACGAATACTGGCTGGCGACCAGCGCCGTGTCACCGTTGTGGACCAACTCGATCGCCTGCGCCGCAGTCGGATTGACCCAACCGGTGCCGGTGGTGGGGACGACGACGAGGACCTTGCGCGAGAACGCGCCGGTCCGCTCGAGTTCGTCGATGACGACGTCCATGCGCGCGTCCGGGTCCTCGGCGGTCTCCAGTCCGGCGTAGACCCGGATGGGGTCCTTGGCCGGGGTGCCGTTGGCCGCCGTGAGCTCGTCGGCGTCGAGCCCTCGGGACACGAAGTTCCGGCCCTCGTACCCGAGGGTGTCCCAGGGCGCCAGCGACTCGGGGCTCCCCGACTTCTCCGGGTCGAGTGGTTGCTCGACGCCGTCGCGGGTGGTCGAATTCTGCAGGCTGAACGCCGCATTCGTGGCGGCGTAGATGCCGCGCATCAGAACACCGTCGACGAGCAGGAAGAACAACACCGTCACGATGAGGATGCCGACGGTGGTGGCCGTCGGGATCGCGAGGTGCCACCGCCGGATGAGTCGTGCCGCGATCCACCGCACCAGTTCGCGCAGCAGCCGCCACACCGAGATGATCGCGGCGCCCACGAGCAGACTCAGACCGCCCGTGCGGATGTAGCCGGTGGTGGTGGTGCCCTCCGCCCCCATCAGCGCGGCGATCTCACGCTGCCATGCCGCGGAGTACGCGAGCATCACGAGACTCACGACCACGCACGTCACCGTCACGACGACGCGCAGGCCGGTGGACCACGGTTCCGGCAACGGCCACCACGACCGGTGCCGCAGGAAGTAGCGACGTACCAGCCAGCCGATCGCCGTTCCCACCGTGTAACCGATCGCGGCGTTGATGCCGCCGATCAGCCCCTGGAACAGCCAGTCGCGGGGCAGCAGCGACGGCGTCAGCGACCAGCAGAAGAACAGCGTCGCGAACGCGATGCCGGTAAAGTCGAGCCGAAGGAAACGCCAGGTCCGGTCGAGTCGGGGACCGTGGAGGAGTGCAGGATCAACCAGCCGCGAGAATTCCCGCGGCCCCCGGTCAACCCTCTCCAATGCCCCCGATTCGACCATCCATCACCCGAACAATGCCGGCAGAGTTCCCTCGAACGTCGTGCGCAGCTCGGCCAGCGAGACCGAGAACTGGCCCTGGACCTCGACGGAATCGGACCCCTCGTCCACCACACCGATGCGCACCCACGGGAGATTACGGGCCGTGCACATACCGGTAAAGCGAGTTTCCTCGGTGCGCGGGACCGCGACGAGCACGCGGCCCGACGACTCGGAGAACAGGGTGACGAACGGATCGGCGTCGTCGGGAAGCAGGATGCGGCAGCCCGTCTCCCCGGCCAGCGCGGCCTCGACGACGGTCTGCGCGAGACCGCCTTCGGACAGGTCGTGCGCCGCGGACACCAGCCCGTCGCGGGACGCCGCGAGGAGGATGTCGGCCAGCAACTGCTCCCGCTCGAGGTCGACCTTCGGTGGCACGCCGCCGAGGTGGCCGTGCTCGACCTGCGACCAGATGGACCCGTCGAACTCGTCGCGGGTGTCGCCGAGCAGGATCAGCGTTTCGCCCGGTTCCAGTCCGAGACCGGTAGGGATGCGACGGTGCACGTCGTCGATGACGCCGAGCACGGCCACCACCGGGGTGGGCAGGATCGGGGTCGACCCGGTCTGGTTGTAGAAGCTGACGTTGCCGCCGGTGACGGGGATGCCGAGCTTCGCGCAGCCGTCCGCCAGACCGCGGACGGCCTGCTGGAACTGCCACATGACGCCGGGATCCTCGGGGGACCCGAAGTTCAGGCAGTTGCTGACGGCCTTCGGGGTCGCGCCGGTGACGGCGACGTTGCGGAAGGCCTCGGCGAGCGCCAGCTGGGCGCCGGCGTACGGGTCGAGCGCGGTGTAGCGGCCGGACGCGTCGGTGGCGAGCGCGATGCCGCGGCCCGTCTTCTCGTCGACGCGGATCACGCCCGAGTCGGCGTTCTCGGCCAGGACGGTGTTGCCGCGCACGTAGCGGTCGTACTGCTCGGTGATCCACTTGCGGCTGCACAGCGCCGGGGACGCGAGCATCTTCAGCAGGGTGGCCTTCAGTTCGTCGGCCGATTCGGGACGCTTCAGTCCGGCGGTGGTGTTGGCGACGAGGGCATCCTGGCTCGGGGGGCGCTGCACGGGGCGCTCGTACACCGGGCCCTCGTGGGCGACCGTGCGCGGCGGCACGTCGACGACGGTCTCGCCGTGCCAGGAGATGGTGAGCCGCTCGCCGTCGGTGACCTCACCGATGACGGTGGCGAGGACGTCCCACTTCTTGCAGACCTCCATGAACGCGTCGACGTTGTCGGGGGTGACGACCGCGCACATGCGTTCCTGGGACTCGCTGGACAGCACCTCGGCCGCGGTCATGCCGGTGGCGCGCATCGGGACCTGCTCGAGGTTGATGTGCATGCCGCCGTCGCCGGCCGCGGCGAGCTCGGACGTGGCGCAGGACAGGCCGGCGCCGCCGAGGTCCTGGATACCGACCACCAGCTTCGCGGCGTACAGCTCGAGACAGCACTCGATGAGCACCTTCTCGGTGAACGGATCACCCACCTGCACGGCGGGCAGCTTCTTACGGCTTTTCGATGCTCCAGCTCCGCCTTCGGCTTCGTGTTCGTCCCCACTCTCGTCACCGTCGAACGTCTCCGACGCGAGGACGGACACGCCGCCGATGCCGTCGAGGCCGGTGCGCGCACCGAACAGGATGATCTTGTTGCCGGCGCCGGATGCGAACGCGAGGTGCAAGTCCTCGACGCGCATCGCGCCGGCGCACAGGGCGTTGACCAGGGGGTTACCGGCGTACGACGCGTCGAACACGGTCTCGCCGCCGACGTTGGGGAGGCCGAGCGAGTTGCCGTAGCCGCCGACACCGCGCACCACACCGTCGACGACGCGTCGGGTGTCGGGGGCGTCCGCCGCACCGAAGCGCAGCTGGTCCATGACGGCGATGGGCCGTGCACCCATGGCCATGATGTCGCGGACGATGCCGCCGACGCCGGTGGCCGCACCCTGGTAGGGCTCCACGTAGGAGGGGTGGTTGTGGCTCTCGACCTTGAACGTGACGGCCCAGCCGTCGCCGATGTCGACGACACCGGCGTTCTCGCCGATGCCCGCGAGCATCGAGGAACGCATCTCGTCGGTCGTGGTCTCACCGAAGTACTTCAGGTGCACCTTCGACGACTTGTAGGAGCAGTGCTCGCTCCACATCACCGAGTACATCGCGAGCTCGGCCTCGGTGGGGCGGCGGCCCAGGATCTCCTTGATGCGGGCGTACTCGTCGTCCTTCAGCCCCAGTTCCTTGAAGGGCTGTGCGACGTCGGGGGTCGCGGTGGCGGCGGTGACGGTGTCGACCGGGTGTGCTGACACTGGAGGTGGGGTCCCTTCCCTACGGGAGTCAAGAGAGGCAAGCCGGGAGTCACGGTCGGCGCAAGCCGGGTGGCGACGAGCCGTACGTCAGTCTATCCGGCGGCTCGTTCCGGTACCGACCTGGCGCTCCTCGCCCCGCTTCCCTCACGCCGTCGGTGTGAGGAAGGCCGCAAGGGCGTCGGAGTAGGCACGCACGTCGCGGGCGCCCATCAGCTCCCGCGACGAATGCATTCCGAGCTGCGCGGCGCCCACGTCGACGGTGCTCAGCCCGGTCCTGGACGCGGTGATCGGGCCGATGGTCGAACCGCACGGTAGATCGGCCCGGTGCACGTACCGTTGCAGCGGCACGCCGGCCTGGTCGCAGGCGAGGGCGAACGCGCCGGCTCCGGCCGCGTCGGTGGCGTAGCGCAGGTTCTGATTGACCTTGAGCACCGGTCCCCCGTTGACGGCGATGTGGTGTGCGGGCTCGTGCCGCTCCGGGTAGTTGGGGTGCGTGGCGTGCGCCATGTCCCCGGACGCGCAGATCGATCCGGCCATCGTCTGCAGGAATTCTTCGCGACCACCGCCGCGGCCGAGGACGATGCGCTCGAGCACGGTGCTCAGCAGATCGGAGAACGCGCCCCGATCGGACATGCTCCCCACCTCCTCGTGGTCGAACAGCGCGAGCACCGGCACCCGGTCACCGGGGTTCTCGGCCGCCGCCAGCAACGCCTGGGTGCCCGCGTAGCAGGTGCCCTGGTTGTCGAGTCGCGGCGCGCTGACGAGGTCCTGTTCGGTTCCGACGAGGGCGCTGGGCGCGAGATCGTGGGTCATCAGTTCCCACCCGAGCACCGCGTCGGCGGGCACCTCCGCCCGGTCGGCCACGAAGTCGATGAACGAGCGGCGTTCGGACCCCACGCCCCACACCCCGTTGAGGTGGCGCTGCGGATCGAGGTGGACGCCCTTGCGGTCCTCGGACAAGTGGATCGCCAGCTGCGGCACGCGCAGGATCGGTTCGTCGACGCGGACGAGTTTCTCCTCGACCGCGTTGCCGGCCCGCACGCTCAGCCGCCCGGAGATACCCAGGTCGCGGTCGAGCCACGAGTTGAGCCACGCGCCGCCGTACGGTTCGAGACCCACCAGCTGCCACCCTGCCGACGACAGGTCGGGGTGCTGCTTGACACGCAGGTTCGGGCTGTCGGTGTGCCCGCCGACGATGCGGAACGGCGCCGTCCGGCCCAGCCCTTCGGTACTCCACGCGATCAGGGATCCGCCGCGCACCAGGAAGTACCGGCCGGGCTCGCCGGGCCACGAGTCGGTCTCGTGCAACTCGGTGAAACCGTTGCCGGTCAGCAACATCGACACCGTCGCGCACACATGGAACGGCGACGGTGATGCATCGACGAAGGTGCAGAGTCCCTGGGCGTCGGCCCACGTAGTGGAAGGCATGGGGTCAATCATGCAGGACCCGCTGTCACGTGTGGGGACCCGAGACGCAGAACTGGTTGCCGTCGGGATCGGCGAGCGTGACCCACCGGAAATCGCCCATCTCGTGCTGCGCGACCTCCGTCGCACCCTCGGCACTGAGCCTGCCCACCTCGCCGTCGAGGTCGTCGGACGCCAGGTCGAGGTGGATGCGGTTCTTCCCCGGGGTGGGGTCGCCGACCTTCTGGAACGCCAGCTTCTGCGCAGAATCCGGAAGGGCGACGACGTAGAACCAGCCGTCGTTCTCCTGCTCGATCGTGCCCGCCGTCTGCTTCGCCCACCATTTCGCGAGGGGCCCCGGATCCGTGGTGTCGAACGTGATCATGCCGAGTGTGAGTGCCATGCCCGCAGAGTAGACGTGACCACCGACAGGTTTCGCGGCTTCAGAGGAACTCCTCGATCACCTTCACGGCGGCGTCCACTCCACCCGCAGAACGCAACTCGGCGGCAAGCTCCGCGCTGCGGCGCCGGACCGGCTCGGCGTCGACGTGCGCGAGGGCGTCCCGCAACTCGGCTGCCGACACGTCCGAACTGTCCACTCGCACCGCGACTCCCGCGGCGACGAGCGCGTCGGCGTTCTCGAACTGGTCGGTGGCCTGCGGCGCGGCGATCATCGGCGTTCCCGTGAACATTCCCTCACTGGACCCGCCCATGCCGGCGTGGGTGAGGAACGCGTCGGCCTGCCCGAGGATGTCGAATTGGGGCACCCACCGGTGGACCTCGACGTTGCCGGGCACGGTCCCGAGTTCGGCGACGTCGACGTGCTGCCCGATCTGCAGGACGACGTGCCAGCCGTCGAGGTCGCCGAACGCCTCGATGCAGCGCCGGTAGAAGTCGGCGTGATCGGTGAACGCGGTGCCGAGCGAGACGAGCAGCACCTTCCCCGCGCCTGCCGGGCGCTGCCACCGGCCGTCGGCGGGCCGCCGGGTGGGCAGAGCCGGTCCGACGAACGTGTAGACGTCCTCGTTCACCCGATCGGCGTTGGGCTGCATCGATTTCGCGATCAGCACGACCGCCCGAGCCGGGCGCCCGTAGAACTCGTCCGGGTCCGTCTCGACACCGTTGCCCCGCAGCAACTTCCCCTGCCGCTCGTACAGTGCCGCCCCGCGTGGGTCCGCCCGCATCGTGTCCACGAACGACTTCATGTCGTCCTCGTAGCCCTCCCACGCCACGTACGTCGGCGACAATTGCACGATCGGCACGCCCCATTCCTCGGCGAGGACGCGGGCGGGTCCTCCCGCGATGTCGTACAGGAACAGGTCGGGGCGGTCGTCCTCGTACAGCCCCCGCAATTGGGGCAGCATCGACTCGTACTCGGCCTGGAACAGAGTGAGCTGATCGATGGTGTCGCCGTCCCAGGACTTCTCGGACTCCTCCGTCGCACCTGCAGTGTTCACGCGCGGCAACGTCGAGGTGTACTCCTTGAATTCCGCTCCGGTGCTCTCGACGACGTCCTTCACGGCGGCGTCGTTGGCGTACGTCACGCGGTGACCGCGCGAGACGAGTTCGCGGAGAATCTCCAGGCTCGGGTTGACGTGCCCGGGCGCCGGAATGCTGACCATGGCGATGTGTGATCGGGTCATCTTCATCCTCTCAAATACGGAACGGTCCGTCTCGTTCAAGAGTGACACGGGGCGCGAGTCGAGTCAAGACGATACGTCTCGTCTGGTCTACGATCCGTTCATGCCGTCCGCCGATACTCCCCGCCGTTCCGAACGGTCCCGCGCCGCGATCCTGCAGGCCACGCAGGAACTGATCCGCGAACAGCCCTACGGGAAGATCAGCATCGAAGGCATCGCCGCGCGCGCCAAGGTCGGGAAACAGACCATCTACCGGTGGTGGCGATCCAAGGGCGCACTCGTCGTGGACACCCTCCACGAACAGAACGCGGCCGGGGCACAGGAGGCCATGGCCCTGCCAGACACCGGCGACCTCGCCGCCGACATGCGGCTGGTCCTGCGGGCCACGGTCGACGAGTTCACCTCACCCGACTTCGAACCGCTGTTCCGGGCGCTGTCCATCGAATCGCTGCAGGACCCCGAACTGCAGGAACAGATCGTCGAGCGGATCTACCGGCCGCAGTTCGAGTTCGTCGCGGCGCGGTTCCGCTCCGCGCAGGACGCCGGGCAGGTGCGGCCCGACATCGACCTCACCCTCGCGTTCGAGTTGTTCATGGCGCCGATGTTCTACCGCTGGCAGAGCGGAGCACATCCCCTCACCCACGACCACGCGGACGCCGTCGTCGACCTGGCGATGCGCGCCCTCGCACCCTGACGGCCGGGATCAGCGGGCGCCGCTCACGAACCCGAAATCGCCGTCCGCCAGGTCCTCGACGTGGACGGCACGCCCCGACGCGTCGGCGAGGGGAATTTTCCAGTTCGAATACTGGGTCTCGTCGGTGCCCGGCTGATTCTGGATGCGGTACTCCCCCACCAGATCGGCGAGCGCGACACCCGTCAGCAACGACGGGCTGCGGTCGATCAGCCGGTAAAGCGCCTTCACGGTGTCGGGTATCGACGCGTCGTCGGCCAGCAGTCCGCGGTCGCGCGCCAATTGCAGTACGGCGTCACGCTGCCTTGTGTCGTGTTCCTTCTCGAGTTCGAGGTCGCGTTCGAGGAGCCCGAGCCGCGAGCGCAATTCGATGTGTTCGCCGGCCAGGTATCCGGCGGTCGGCGGAAGATCGTGCGTGGTAACGGATGTCAGGCACAGGGTCCGGTACTGCTCCGGCGGTGTCGGCCGCTCACCGTCGTGCTCGAACCACAGGATCGACGTCCCCAGGATTCCGCGCTCGGCGAGGTAGTCCTGGACCTCGGGTTCGAAAACCCCGAGGTCCTCACCGATCACCACGGCGCCCGCCCGCTCGGCCTCGAGCGCGAGGATCCCGACGAGAGCCTCGTGGTCGTAGGAGACGTACGTTCCGGCCGCAGGCGACTCCGCGTCGGCGGGGATCCACCACAGCCGGAACAGCCCCAGGATGTGATCGACCCGCAACCCACCCGCGTGCTTCAGCACGGTGCGCAGCATGTCGCGGTACGGGGCGTACCCCAGTTCGGCCAGCCGATCCGGTCGCCAGGGCGGCTGATTCCATTGCTGACCCTGCTGATTGAAGTCGTCGGGAGGCGCACCGACGGTAATGCCCTCTGCCAGGGCCGTTCCCAGCGACCACGCGTCCGCACCCCCGCGCTGGACCCCGACCGCCAGATCGTGCACGATCCCGATGTCCATGCCTGCCGCCCTCGCCGCGTCCTGGGCGTCGGAAAGCTGCTCGTCGCATACCCATTGCAGCCACGAGTAGAATTCGATTCGCGGCGCGAGCTTGCGCCGCTGCGCCTGCACCCAGTCGCTGTCGGGCGCACCGGCCTTCGTCGTCCATCGCGGGTCGTCGGGCGGCAGTTTCTCGGTGAGCGCGCACCAGGTCGCGAAGTCCCGCAGTCCGTCGCCCTCGACGCGGCAGAACTCCTCGAACGCGTGCTGCCTGCTCGGGCTGCGCTCGATCCGGAAGACTTGTTCGAGCACCCGGAGTTTGGCCCGGTACGACGGGTTGCGGTCGATCCGGTCGGACCGGTCGTTCGCCCGCTCGAATCGCGCTGCGGCGTCGCGCATCCGCGCATGGCGTCGCGTCGAGAGGTACGCAGTCTCCGGGATGTTCTCGACACGGATGTACATCGGGTTGACGTAGCGGCGGGTGGTCGGCAGGTACGGCGACGCCTCGATCGGTGGCCGGGGCTGCGCGGCGTGCAGCGGATTGACCAGCACGTAGTCGGCGCCGTGAACGGACCCGAAGATCGAGGCGAGATCCGCGAGGTCGCCGAAGTCCCCGACACCCCACGACCGACGCGACCGGATCGAGTACAACTGCGTCAGCACACCCCAGCGTCGGCGGTCGCTCAGCGCGTCGGACGTCGACAATCGTGCCGGCGTCACCACGAGCGTGCACGACGACGACGTGTGCGAGGTGGACACCCGCACCGCGTGCCACCCGCACGGAACGTCGGAGGGAACGACGAACGTCGCGCGGCCGACCAGGGCGCCGTCGACCTCCCGCGGATCGACCCACACCTGGAGTTGGCGTGCCGGGACCGTCCCGCCGGACTCCGTGTCGATCGTGACGTCCACCGCCTCGCCGTGCGGAACGTGGACCACGAAACGGGTCTCGGACCCTTCCCTGCCGACGACGACGGGCGGCAGCATCCGTCGCCACGGTGCCGCGTCGCATTCGGACAGGGCGCGCCGCACCTCGTCCTCCGATGCGGCGGGAACGTCCAGGGCTGCGAGGACGCTGCGGAGTGTGTCGTCACGGACGTCGTGGCGCTGCTGATCCCAACCCCGGTACGACGTCGCCACCCCGTGCCGGGCCGCGAGGTCACGCAACTGCTCGGTGTACGTCACCCCGTCGATCGTGCCAGCTCACCCCGGAATCTGCGCGACTTCCGACCCGTGCCACCGCGGTCGGAGCGCATCGGCGTGATTGACCCTGCGTCGACCGGGGTAACTGTGAGGTAATCAGACGCACGGCGTCCACGGTGAGCCCGCAGGGGAATGCCGTGGACGCACCACGATGCGACCGGCGACCGAGGAGTCTTCGATGCTGCTACGTCTTCCCGGAGTCTATCGCCCGCAACACGATACGCAGTTGCTGGCCGACGTCCTGGCGGCGGAGCCACTCGGCCCCCATTCCCGGGTGCTCGACCTCTGTGCGGGGACCGGCGCGCTGAGCGTGCGCGCCGCCGCCGCGGGTGCGGGCCGGGTAACCGCGGTGGACGTGTCGAGGCGAGCGGCGATCAGCATCAGACTCAATGCCCTTGTCGGAGGGCACCGGATCCGGGTGATCCACGGCGATCTCATCGAGCAGGTTCGCGGGGAACGGTTCGACGTCGTCGTGTCCAACCCGCCATACGTGCCGGCACTGGTCGACTCGGTCCCCGACCGCGGTCCGGCGCGGGCCTGGGACGCGGGCAAGAACGGTCGCGCACTGCTCGATCGGATCTGCTGCCAGGCCCCCGACGTTCTCGTCGCCGGTGGCGTCCTCCTGCTGGCGCAGTCCAGCCTGAGCGGAGTCGAGAAAACTCTGACGATGCTCGAGGAACAGAACATGCGGGTCGACATCGCCGCGACCGCCGAGATCCCCTTCGGACCGGTCCTCGTCGAACGCAGAGGCATGCTCGAGCGGAGAGGGCTCATCGAGGTCGGCCAGACCCGTGAAGAGATCGTGGTGATCCGCGCCGTCAAGTAGATATCGATATTGTGCCACAACGCTTTTCAGTGCCGACGACACTCCGAGGGAGCCGACATGCCGTCATCCACTCGCCTTCCCAGCCCCAACACCGAGGCCTGGGACTGGCAGATCCACGCCCTGTGCCGCGGCGTCGAATCGTCCGTGTTCTTTCATCCCGACGGCGAGCGGGGTAACGCCCGCAGCAACCGTGAACGTCGCGCGAAAGCGATCTGCCGTCGCTGCCCCGTTCTCGTCGAATGCCGCGACCACGCCCTGAGCGTGACCGAACCGTTCGGAATCTGGGGCGGGCTCACCGCGTCCGAACGCCGCGGGATCACCCAGCACGGCGAGGGAACCGTCGCCGTCTGATCCGGCACCGTGCAGGCCTGCGGCCACACACGGTGCCGGTCGGCTCAGGCGGAGATGACGCTGTCGAGGACGGAGTAGAACATGCCGAGCCCGTCGTCGCTGGGGCCGGTGAGGGCCTCGGTGGCGTGCTCGGGGTGCGGCATGAGGCCCACGACGCGGCCGTTGGCCGAGGAGATGCCTGCGATACCGCGCTGCGAACCGTTCGGGTTGTCGCCGACGTAGCGGAACACGACGCGGCCCTCGCCCTCGAGTTCGTCGAGGACGTTCTCCGACGCCTGGTAGCGGCCCTCGCCGGACTTGAGCGGGACCAGGATCTCGGCACCCGACTCGTAGCGGGACGTCCACGCCGTCGACGTGGCCTCGACCTTCAGCCACTCGTCGCGGCAGATGAAGTGCAGGCCCTCGTTGCGGGTGAGCGCGCCGGGCAGGAGGCCCGCTTCGCACAGAACCTGGAAGCCGTTGCAGATACCGAGGACGGGCATGCCGCCCTGCGCGGCCTGCACGACCTTGCCCATGACGGGCGCGAACCGTGCGATGGCGCCGCACCGCAGATAGTCGCCGTAGGAGAAGCCACCGGGGACGATGACGGCGTCGACACCCTTGAGGTCGGCGTCGCCGTGCCACAGGCTCACGGCCTCGCCGCCGGCGAGGGTCACCGCGCGGGCGGCGTCGACGTCGTCGAGGGTGCCGGGGAAAGTGATGACTCCGACGCGGGCGCTCATGCTTCGACGCGCCTCACGGTCCAGTCCTCGATCACCGTGTTGGCCAGCAGGGCCTCGGCGATCTTCTCGAGCTGAGCGTCGTCGACACTGCCGTCGACCTCGAGCTCGAACCGCTTGCCCTGACGGACATCGGAAACCCCAGCGAAGCCGAGCCGCGGCAGCGCTCCGACAATGGCCTGCCCCTGGGGGTCGAGAATCTCGGCCTTGGGCATGACTTCGACGACGACACGGGCCACGTGCTGCTCCTTGTAGTAGTGCGCGAGCCCAGAGTGGAACACCGGGCACCCGGAAGTTTACCGGGCTACCTGCCTGCGGTTCGCATCGGACGAGCGGGACGAGCCATGCATGCAGGCGCATACTCGAATTCATGCGACTGACTCACTTCGGCCACAGCTGCGTCCTCGTCGAGTTGAACGGTTCCACCATCCTCTTCGATCCGGGCAACTTCTCCCACGGATTCGAGGGCATCACCGGACTGAACGCGATCCTGGTCACCCACCAGCACCCCGACCACGTCGACCAGCAACGACTGCCCGCCCTCGTCGAGGCGAACCCCGGCGCGGCGCTGTACTCGGACCCGCAGACCGCGGCCCAGCTCGGCGGCGCGTGGACGGGGGTGCACGCCGGCGACGAGTTCGACATCGGCGACGTGCACGTCACCGGCACCGGTGGGAGGCACGCGGTGATCCACCCCGACATCCCGGTGATCGACAACACGGCGTTCCTGCTCGGCGACGCCGGCAACCCCGCCCGGCTGATGCACCCGGGCGACTCACTGTTCGTTCCGGAGCAGAAGGTCGACGTGCTGGCGCTGCCCGCCGCGGCGCCGTGGCTGAAGATCTCCGAGGCCATCGACTACCTGCGCGCCGTCGCACCGCGGGTCGCGGTGCCCATCCACCAGGCGATCATCGCGAACGAGGCCACCGGCATCTTCTACGGCCGCTACTCGGACATGGCGCCCGAGGGCACCGAGTTCCGCACGATGCCGAGCGAGTCGAGCATCGAGGTGGCCTGACGCCCCGTGAGTACTTGTCAACCGCCCGCGGTTAACAAGTACTCACGGGTCAGGCGGCACCGATCTGCGGGATCCGCGGCTCCCAGCGGTACACCTGCGGCCGGGCGTCGTGGTAGAGCGCGAGGTCGACGGCGTCGAGCATCGCCTGCCGAGGTCCCGACGTGCCCAACTGCTTCGCGGTGACGGCGAGGCGCACCACGCCCCCACGCCTGGCGGTCCGTCCGGAGCCGAGGACGAGCGCCCGGCACCACCACGGTTCGGCGCGGAATCCCTCACCTATCCCCAGCACCCGCGACCGCACCGACGTCTCGCGTTCGAGGTCGTGGATGGCGGTCATCGTGGCCAGCAGCCGGAACCCGGCGGACGGCAGTGCCGCGACGGCGCCCTGCGACGCCAGCCAGCGGGGCGGAGCGAACAGTCTGGTGCGCAGTCCGGTCTGTTCCATCACCCGGTCCGCCGCGAGCAGCCGCAGCCGCGCCTCGTGTTCGGGAAGCGAGGCGAACTCGGCCCGGCGGCGTTTGGTCGCGGCCTGGTCGTATCCGTGGAGGACGACGGCGTCGCCGCGGGATCGGCGCGCGCGGACCCAGTCCTGCGTCACAGGGTCGTTGACCAGTCGATACTTGTCTTTCAGGCGCGGGGCGACGAGCAGCGACAGCGGCACGCCGCGCGCATCCATCTCCTCGGCGAACGCGGCCGCGAAGTCGCGCGTCTCGTCCTTGATTCCTGACACCGACACGATCAGCTGTCCGGTCATGGTCCTCAGCGTGACAGGTGAACGTGAACAGCGAGCAAAGCTCGTGCGCCTTTCCGGTAGTGGGAGCTACCGAAAAGGCGCACGAGCGGCGAAGCCGCCTATTTGGGCAGGACCGCCTCGATGGCCTCGACGACCTCGGGGGCGTCGGGCTCGGTGCGGGGACGGAACCGCTTCACCACGGTGCCGTCGGGTGCGACGAGGAACTTCTCGAAGTTCCACTGGATGTCGCCCGCGGCGCCCTCGGCGTCGGCGGCCTTGGTCAGTTCCTCGTAGAGCGGGTGCCGGTTCTCGCCGTTCACCTCGATCTTCTCCAACAGGGGGAACGTGACGCCGTAGGTGGTGGAGCAGAAGGTCTCGATCTCTTCGGCGGTGCCGGGCTCTTGGCCCATGAACTGGTTGCACGGGACGCCGATCACGGTCAGTCCGCGGTCGGCGTAGTCGGTGGCGAGCTTCTCGAGGCCCTTGTACTGCGGGGTCAGTCCACACTTCGAGGCGACGTTCACCACGAGGACGGCGCGACCGTCGTATTCGCCGAGCGAGGTCGGGGTGCCGCCGAGTGTGTTGATGCCGATGTTCTGAACAGGTGTCGTCATGCGCACCAACGTAGCCAACAAACCTCTGTGCGCCCAGGCTTCGAATCGCCCGGGCGCACAGAGGTTTACTTCGGAGTGGGTGTCAGCTCTTCACGAGGACCCGCGGCTCGTCGGCAGCAGGGGTCTCGGTGGCCTGCTCTTCGACGACCTCGCCGTGGCCGTCGTCGACCATCGTCGACTCGTCGAACGGGAGCTTGCCGTCGAGGACGGTGCGGACGCGCTCGTTGTCGATTGTGTTGGTCCAGGAACCGACGAGCAGGGTGGCGACGGCGTTGCCGGAGAAGTTCGTGACCGCGCGGGCCTCGGACATGAACCGGTCGATACCGACGATGAGGCCGACGCCGTCGAGCAGTTCGGGACGGTGGCTCTGCAGGCCGCCTGCGAGGGTGGCGAGCCCGGCGCCGCTGACTCCGGCAGCACCCTTGGACGCGATGATCATGAACACCAGCAGCGACAGCTGCTCGGGGAAGGACAGCGGCTGGCCCATTGCGTCGGCGATGAAGATCGAAGCCATGGTCAGGTAGATCGCCGTGCCGTCGAGGTTGAACGAGTAGCCGGTGGGGACGACGACACCGACGGTAGTGCGCTCGACGCCGACGTGTTCCATCTTCGCGATCAGACGGGGCAGGGCCGACTCGGACGAGGAGGTGGCGAAGATCAGCAGGTACTCGCGGGCCAGGTACCGGACCAGCTTGAAGATGGAGACGCCTGCGACGACGCGGAGCACGGATCCGAGGACACCGAACACGAAGATCAGGCAGGTCAGGTAGAAGCCGAGCATGAGGGTGGCGAGCTGGACGACGGCGCCGAGACCGGTCTGGCCGACGACGTTCGCGATGGCACCGAAGGCACCGATCGGTGCGAGCCACAGGATCATCGACAGAATCTTGAAGACGAGCTTCTGCACGGAGCCGACAGCGCGCAGGATCGGCTCACCCTGCTTGCCGAGGGCCTGCAGTCCGAAGCCGACGAGCAGCGCGACGAACAGGGTCTGCAGCACGCTTCCCTCGGTCAGCGCCGACATCAGCGACGTGGGGATGATCGACTGGAGGAAGTCCATGGTGCCGCCGGCGCCGTGGGCCTTCTCGGCGAGCGCCGCTCCGGTGCCCGCGGTGTCGGCGCTGATGTTCAGGCCGGAGCCCGGGTTGAGCAGGTTGCCCACCAGCAGGCCGATGCCGAGCGCGACCGTCGACATGCCGATGAAGTAGGTGAGCGCGAGTCCGCCGACCTTGCCGACCTTGGCGGCGGCCTTCACCGATCCGATGCCGAGGACGATCGTGCAGAAGATGACCGGGCTGATCATCATCTTGATGAGGTCGACGAACATCGTGCCGAGCACGCCGAGCGATTTGCCGACTCCCGGAGCCAGCCATCCGACGAGGACGCCCGCGACGACGGCGACGATGACCCCCATGTACAACCAGTGTGTCCGGTCGCGCTTCTTGGTCTTCCCTGTCGCAGTACTCATGGGATTGTCCTCCAATTCGAGTGGCAAGCTGATCGGTGAGGCCGGTTAGTGACCGCGATCACGTCTTGGAAGAATCTTCTAAGCGATCGCTTGGCTGGAGAAGTTTGTGTTCATTACGTTCAGGAGAAATGCATTGCCGCACCATCCGCCGAGACGGCCCATGAGCGTCGCGAGGCAGCTCTTCCTCCTGCAGCTCGTCGTGTTGGTGCTGGTCATCGGCGCCGGGACCGCGCTGGCCATCGTCGACCAGCGTCGCGACAGCGACGAGACCACCCGACGTGCCGTCACGGCCGTCGCGACCACGCTCGCGCTGTCGGACGGCACCGTCGAGGCTTTGCGGTCCCCCGACCCGACGGCGGTTCTCCAGCCCCAGACCGAGCGGATCCGTGCCGCGACCGGCACCGATTTCATCGTCGTGATGACGCCCGCCGGCATCCGCTTCACCCACACCAATCCGGAGCTGATCGGCGGGGTGTTCTCCGGCAACATCGAGCGCGCGCTCCGCGGGGAGACGTTCACGGAGACGTATGCCGGCTCGCTGGGACCGTCGATCCGGGCCGTGGCCCCGGTGTACGACGGCGACCGGATCGCGGGTCTCGTGTCCGTCGGCGTCACGCGTGAGAAGATCGGCGACCAGTTCGCCGCAAGTCTGCCGACCATCTTCGCGGTCGCCGCGATCGGTCTGGCGGTGTCGGCGGCCGGCTCGTTCCTGCTCAGCAGGCGCCTGCGCCGTCAGACACTGGGGATGGCGCCGGACGAGCTGCGGCAGATGTACGAGCATCACGACGCCGTCCTGCACTCGATCGGCGAGGGCCTGGTGGTGCTCGGCCGCGACAGCAGTGACACCGCGAAGGCCGAGGTGGTGAACGACGAAGCGCGCCGGCTCCTCGATCTCCCGGAAGGCCCGGTCCCGGTGGCCGCGCTGCCGGAGTCGTTTCGGCAGACGCAGGGCGACGATTCCCGGGACGAGGTGCACGTGACCCCCGACCGCGTGCTGCTCGTCAGCCGGGAGCCCGTGACGTGGGAGGGGCAGCGCCTGGGGACGGTGCTGACACTGCGCGATCGCACCGAATTGCAAAGCATCATGGGTGAACTCGACTCCGTGCGCGGGTTCGCGGAATCGCTGCGGTCGCAGGCCCACGAATCGGCGAACCGTCTGCACACGATCATCACGATGGTCGAACTGGGCCGCTACGACGACGCGATCGCGTTCGCCACCGAGGATCTGCGGTTGTCGCAGGAACTGATCGACCGCCTGATGACGGCGGTGCACGAACCCGCCCTGGCCGCACTGCTGCTCGGCAAGGTGGGTGTGGCCGCCGAACGGGGAGTCGACCTGACCGTCACCGAAGACACCGCACTCGGACCCGTCGCGTCGCTCAGTGCGCGTGAACTCGTCACGCTGGTGGGTAATCTCGTGGACAATGCGATCGACGCCGCCCGCGGTGCGACGGAGTCCCCCGGAGAGGATGCGTGGGTGGAAGTGACCGTCCGTCAGGAGGATTCGATGATGGTGGTACGGGTGGCCGACAGCGGCCCGGGTATTCCCGCCGACGAACTCGACAAGGCGGTCACGCGCGGCTACTCCACCAAGTCAGGTCAGCGCGGGCTCGGGCTGGCGTTGGTGGCCCAGGTCGTGGCGCGGCACGGCGGGGCGATCCACACGGAGCCGTCGCTCGGATCGATGATCGTCGTCGAGATCCCGATCGAGGGTGACGCCTCGTGATCCGTGTGATGATCGTCGAGGACGAACCACTCATCGCCGAGGCGCATCGGGCGTATGTGGAACGCATTCCGGGTTTTTCGGTCCACACGGTCGTTCACGACGGTAACAGCGCGATGCGCGCGGTCGCCGCCGCGAACGGCAGCGACGACCCCATCGACCTCGTCCTCCTCGACATCGGCCTGCCGGATGCCAGCGGACTCGACGTGGCGGCGGCACTGAGTGGCGTGCGACCGAGCCCCGACGTGATCGCGGTGACCTCGGCCCGCGACCTCGAGATGGTCCGCACCGCCGTTGCACGCGGAATCGCGTTGTATCTCCTGAAGCCGTTCACGTTCGCGGCGTTCCGCGACAAACTCGAGCGGTACCGGGAATTCCGCGACGCCCTGCCCGCCGGAAGCAACGCGTTGAGTCAGCACGACATCGATCGGGCGATGTCGGCGCTGCGCACCTCCGACGAGCGCGCGGCGTCCCCGAAAGGCGTTGCACCACAGACACTCGACCACGTCTCCGCCTGCGTCCGTGACGCTGCGGGACCGCTGACGGCGGCCGAGGTGGCGGCCAGCATCGGGGTCTCGCGGGTCACGGCCTGGCGGTATCTCGAACGCCTCGCCGACGACGGGGTGCTCGCCCGGCACACCGAGTACGGCCGGGCGGGGCGCCCGCAGATTCGGTACGCGCTGCGCTGACCCCGTAACGAACCGGCCACGCCACGCGAGACAGTGAGTGAGGCGAAGTAATTCCTGTCGGGGACGATGCAGGGAGAGCACATGAAGACTCACGTGGCAGCATTTCTGACCGTCGCGGCCGCGACCGCGCTCACCGGGTGCACCGGAAGCGACGACGCGGCAGAATCCGCCGCCTCCCCGGTCCCACAGGCCGCTTCTGCCGCAGAAGTACGCAGCGGACCGTGCCTCGACCTCGATTCCACACTGGTCACCGACGCGTTCGCGACGCTCGGCAACGCACCAGGTGGCGATCCGTGGGTACCCGGAGCCGCGTCCGAGGCCGCCGGCGAGGACTGCCCCGCGCTGCTGTGGGCCACGGCGGAGACGCCCATGGGGACGGTGAGTTCGCCGAACCAGGTGCTGTTCTTCCACGACGGCGCATATCTGGGCACCGCAACAGCCGAATCGTATGCCTACACCGACGTGGTCGGATCCACCGACGACTCCGTCTCGGTGCAGTACAGGTGGCTCGGCGAGCAGGACGCCAACTGCTGCCCGTCGGGCGGACCTGCGGTCGTCACCTTCTCCTGGGACGGGTCCAGGGTCGAAATGGAGCAGCCGTTACCGCAGGAGATGCTCGACTCCTACAACTGACATCCGACTACCACTGCGGCGCAACGGAATTGACCTGACGGCGCAAGTCCCACCCATGCCGAGTCGAGAAAACCTCATCTAGAGGTTGTGGCCTGCATCACATCGGTGGACGATTGTAGAGGAGTCACCTCCGGCTCGCAGTAACTCAGTCAAGGACCTTCACATGTCTAGCAGAATTGCCACCACACTCGCCGCAATCGCAATGACCCTGTCACTCGGCGCTCTCGCCGCCCCCGCAGCTGTCGCCGCACCGCTCGCTCCCGCACCGACCCCGGCAGCCGGTTCGATCTCGGTCTGCCTCAACCTGCCACTGGGGTCGGCCAGCATCAGCTTCTGCATCTGACCCACGCACGGGTATCGCGGTTCCTACCCGCAGCGTCGGGACACCCGCATTCAACGCCTCCAGCCTCAGCTCACGGAGCGACCGCGGAGGTGACGATATCGGCTACGAATTCGGCGGCCCGGTCGTCGAGTCCCTTGTGTTCGATGATGCTGCGGTAATAGAAGGATCCGTTGATCATCGCGGTGAGCAGTTCGATGTCGACGTCCGGACGGACGTCGCCACGAGCGATTCCCCGCTGGATGATGATGCGCATCCCGGCGGGAAATCTGTCCAGGAACGGCTGCACGTCTCGCTGGAAGTCGTCGTCCTCGGCGCTTGCCGCGACCGAGCCGGCCATGATGCGCCGGACGCCCTTCGTCCGGTACATCGCCGCTCGATCCCGCAGGAACGCGATGACCTCGTCGCGGAACGAACCCAGGTCGGGGACCTCTCCCGGCGGGACGAGGCGTTCGATGGCTGCCACGAGAACCGCTTGCCTACCGGACCAGCGGCGATAGATGGTGGGTTTGCTGACGCCTGCTCGGGCCGCGATCGCGTCGATGCTGACCGCGCTGTAGCCGCGTTCCATCCACAGTTCCAACGTCGCATCGAGAATCGCCGACGTGGTGTCGCTGTTGCGCGGCCTGCCGGCCCGGGTGGCGCTGCCCGAATCAGCCATCTCACCACCTTTTCGGCATGGACCCATTACTCGTCCGTACTCTAACAGGCGCCTTACCTCGTGCCGTGAGACGAATTGTTCCGCAGGCACAGTCGGCCAGGGAAGATTCGACGACGCCCGTTCGAGATACGCCTCGGTAACGAAACACTTCACCGATGCTGCCGAGGGATCCCAGGCCTGCAACCCCTCCGCCGCAATCGGACATTCCGCCCGGTCAGCCCGCGGACAGTACCGCTGCGCGCTCACGCATGAGTGGCATGACGTCCCGGCCGAACCTGGTCGCCTCGTCGTCGTGCGGGTAGCCGGAGAGGCAGAAGTGTGTGCAGCCGACGTCGACGAACTCCGACAAGGTGTCGGCGACCTGCTGCGGGTTTCCGACCACTGCGACGCCCGCCCCGGGCCGAACCTTGGTGATGCCGCTCCACAGGTGGTCACCGAGCCGGTAGTCGTCAGCTTGCATGAGTTCCTGCATGCGTGCCTGGGCATTCGAATCCGACCAGGCACCGCCCCATCCCTGGTCCTCGGTGCCGGAGATCAGCGCGTCGGCCGCGCTCCACGCCTCGGCCTCGGTGTCGCGGACGATGACCTGCAGGCGCATTCCGAAACGGAGTTCGCCTTCGCGTCCGTACAGTGCGGCTCGTTCCCTCGCCTCGGCGATCTTCTGCGCGATCATCTCGGGCCGATCGCCCCAGAAGAGATACACATCAGCATGTTTCGCACACACGTCGACGGCCGCTTCGGACAGCCCACCGAGAAAGAATTCCGGATGGGGTCTCTGGAGCGGGCGCGGCTTGACGACGGCACCCTCTACCGCGAAGTGTTCACCGCGGTATGTGACCGGCTCGTCCTCGGTCCACACCCGCTTCATGATCTCGACGGTCTCGTCCATCAGCCGGTACCGCTCGTCGTGCCCGTGAAAGAGTCCGTCGGCGGCCGCCTCCGTCGGCGATCCGCCGGCGATGAGATTGATCGCGACGCGTCCGCCGGAGAGCTGGTCGAAGGTACTGATCATCTTGGCGGCGACGGTCGGCGCGATCACTCCCGGCCGAGCCGCCACGAGCAGGGTGAGGCGTTCGGTGCGGGCGGCGACCATGGCGCAGGCGATCCACGCCTCGTAGCACTCGGTCTGGACCGGCACCAGTGCATATTCGAACCCCGCCGCTTCCGCGGACTTGGCGACTCGCTCGAAGAGTTCCAGGCTCGGTGCAGTGCGTGCATTCGGATCGCCGAATGCGGTGGTGTCCCCCATGGTCGGGATGAACCAGCCGAAATGGAGTTCCGGTTCGTGGGTCGGTGTCGACATTCTGTCCCCTTCGTTAGCGGTCGTGGGCCGTTGGTCTGCGGCCGTGCACCGCAGAGTTCACGACTCCTTTCGATACGAAACCGTATCGCAATACGATCTCGCACTCAATGGCAATTATTGCGATCATCGCGAAGTCAGTCATCAAAAACGAGTCGTTGACCAAATCAATACGAAACCGTATCGTATCGACATGTTGATGAGAGACAGGTCACACAGAGGAGTGCTTCCATGGTTCAGATTCCCGCCGTCCACCACATCGCGCTGACGGTCAGCGACCTCGACGCGAGCGTCGAGTGGTACGAGCAGGTGTTCGGCATCCAGCAGGTTCTCGACGTGCCGCACGACGGCGGAACCGCCACAGTACTGGCAGACAGCGATTTCCGGCTCGTCATCGGGTTGCATCGCCACGACCACAACCCGGGCGCACAGTTCGCGGAGACGCGCAGCGGACTCGACCATGTGAGCTTCCGGGTGGACGGTCAAGACGAACTGACCGCGTGGGGCGACCGACTCACCGAACTCGGTGTGCGGCAGACGGATGCGGCCGATCAGCCGCTCACTCAAGCTCCGATCGCGCACACTGCGTACGGCTCGGTGCTGGTCTTCCGCGACCCCGACAACATCCAACTCGAACTGATCGCACCACCCGCCGCATGACGTCGCGCCACGACACTTCGACGGAGGAATAACATGCTCAACCTCGCTGTTCTGCTGGAGGATTCCGCTCGCGAACACCCCGCGCGTGACGCGGTTGTGTGCGGGGGCATCCGGCTGACGTACAGAGATCTCGACGCCGCGGCGAATCGCGTCGCGAACCTGCTGACCGGCCTCGGCATCGGCCCCGGCGACAAGATCGTCCTCGCCTGCCCGAACGTGCCCAGCTTTCCGGCCGTGTACTACGGCGCCCTCAAAGCCGGCGCGGTTGTGGTACCGATCAACATTCTCCTCAAGTCCGAGGAGATCGCCTACCACCTGGTGGATTCGGAAGCCAAGGCGTTCTTCTGCTTCGAGGGGTCCGAAGAACTGCCGATCGGCGAACACGGTCTCCAGGCGTTCGTGGACGTCGACGAGTGTGCGCACTTCTTCTCTGCAGCCGCAGACCCGATGGCAGCACACTCGGTACTCCCCGGGGTGACATCGCTGGGCGAGGCGCTGCGGGCACAACCGCCGACTTTCGACACCGAGGCAACACGGCCCGGGGATACCGCAGTCATCCTCTACACCAGTGGCACGACCGGCAAACCCAAGGGCGCCGAACTGACCCACGCCAACCTGGTGCTCAACGCCCGCCTGTTCGACGTGATGTACGCCGACCATCCCCACGACGTGCACCTGGTGACGCTGCCGCTGTTCCACACGTTCGCGCAGACCATTCAGATGAATGCCGGCTTCTACAAGCGCGCAACCCTGGTACTCCAGCCGCGGTTCACCGCCGCCGACACGTTGCGACTGATGCAGGCCGAAGACGTCACCTTCTTCGCCGGGGTCCCCACCATGTACTGGGACCTCCTCGGCGCCGACGATTCCGGCGTCGACCTCGACCGGATCCGCAGCACTCTGCGCTACGCGGTCGCCGGAGGTGCTCCGCTGCCGATGGAGGTGCTGACGGGTTTCGAGGCTAAGTACGGTGTGCCCGTCCTCGAGGGGTACGGGTTGTCCGAGACCAGTCCGGTCGTCGCGTTCAACCGCCACGACCGTCCGTCCCGTCCCGGCTCCGTCGGACTCCCGGTCTGGGGTGTGGAGGTACGGATCGTCGACGAGGAGCGGAACGACGTCGGCCCCGGCGATCCGGGTGAATTGCTCGTGCGCGGCCACGGTGTCATGAAGGGCTACTACCGGCGACCCGACGAGACGGCGAGCGCACTTCGCGACGGCTGGCTCCACACCGGCGACATCGCGCGACGCGACGCCGACGGCTACCTCTACATCGTGGACCGCAAGAAGGACCTGATCATCCGTGGCGGCTACAACGTCTATCCCCGTGAGGTCGAGGAGGTGGTCATGGGCCACCCCGACGTCAGTCTCGCAGCGGTCGTCGGCGTACCGCATCCGCGGCACGGGGAGGAAGTCAAGGTCTTCGTCATCCGTGAACCCGGCTCGACACTCGGTGAGCTCGAACTGGTCACCTGGTGCCGAACCCGGCTGGGCAGCCACAAGTATCCACGTCACGTCGAGTTCCGCGACGACCTCCCGCGGAATGCGACCGGCAAGATCCTCAAGCGCGCTCTCACCTGAGTCCGACATGACAATGCGAAGGGAGCACCTCGATGTCCACCGCAGCGCGCAACTCTGACGTCGGCGCCGTCCGACACGCGGCATCGGCACCACCCACACGATCCACCCACTCCACGATCCGCGGCTGGGCCGTCGCCGTGATGCTGAGCGTCATGATGGCGATCAACTTCGCCGACAAGAGCGTCCTCGGCCTGGCGGCCGAGCCCCTGATGAAGGATCTCGGGCTCACACCGAGCCAGTTCGGCCTCGCAGGCAGTGTCTTCTTCCTCCTCTTCGGCGTCGCGGGAGTCGCCGTCGGCTTTCTCGGCAACCGGTTCACCAGCACGCGGTTGCTTCTGCTGCTCGCGCTGGCGTGGTCGGTGTCGATGCTGCCGCTGCTGCTCGTCCCGTCGCTGGCCGGTCTGCTGATCAACCGTCTCCTGCTCGGCGCCGCCGAAGGACCGACCGCACCGCTGGCCGGGCACGCCGTGCAGAAATGGTTTACCGAATCCCGGCGATCGGTGCCGACGTCATTGGTATTTCTCGGCTCCGGGCTCGGTGTCGCTCTCGCGGCTCCGCTCCTGACCTACCTGATCACCAACTTCGGTTGGCAGTCCGCGATCTGGTGCCTGGCCGGTGTCAGTCTCCTGTGGGCCGCCGGATGGAAGCTGATCGGCCGGGAAGGGCCCCTGGAAACCTACGACTCCGCGGCCGACCTCCCGGAGCGCACGTCCGCAACCGAAGTGCGAGTCCCATATCGCCGGCTCTTCGCAGCATCGTCGTGGTGGGCGCCGATCCTCGCACTCGCCCCGGGGTACTGCGCCTTCGCGCTTTTCAGCGTGTGGGGACCGAGCTATCTCGTGAACGGGCTCGGCTTCTCGTCCGGCACAATGGGCTGGCTGATCGCCGTCTACGGGCTCGTCGCGGCGTTCGGACACGTGTTCTTCAGCTGGCTCAGCGGGGTTCTCGTCCGGCGCGGGGTCGCCACCCGCTGGGCGCGTGGCGTCTACACCGGAGCTGTGGTGTGCCTGAGTGGTTCGCTGCTTGTGGTGGCCATGAGCATCGGCACCGGATCGGCGGC
This sequence comes from Rhodococcus sp. G6(2025), assembly GCF_058628105.1. Lineage (NCBI taxonomy): Bacteria > Bacillati > Actinomycetota > Actinomycetes > Mycobacteriales > Nocardiaceae > Rhodococcus > Rhodococcus sp. G6(2025). The sequence goes on along the minus strand of NZ_CP179750.1, from coordinate 1,239,555 downwards.
CGCGTGGTTGATGCTCGTCGGCTTCGGGCTCGCCAACACCGTGTACACGATCGGCTACCTCCTCGTCGCCGAGGCTTGCCCGGTCGGTCAGCGCAGCGCCATGCTCGCCAGCTTCAACTCGGTGGTCACCGCCGGCGCCGTGATCGCGCCCTTCCTCGCGGGGCTGCTCGTCGACGCCGCCGCAACCCCGACCGACGGCTACCGGACCGCCTTCCTGTGGTCCGGGATTCTCCTGATCGTAGGTGGCCTCGGCGCCGCCGTCTTCACCAGGCCAGACCGGGACACCCGGCGACTCGGCCTGCGCGGCAACGACATCGACTGACCAACTGCCCGAACAACTTCGACAATATTTGGAGCGACAATGACCGTGTCACAACTTCTCATCGGGGACTCATGGGTTCCCTCCGCATCCGGCGCCGAGTTCACAACCCTGGATCCGGCAACGGCCGAGACGATCGGTGTCTGTGCGGACGCCGGCACCGAAGACGTCGCGAGGGCGGTGGTGGCGGCCCGCGCCGCTTTCGACCACGGATCCTGGCGTCACCTACCCGCCACCGAGCGGGCCCGGTTGCTGTGGCGGATCGCCGACCTCATCGAGGAACGCGCGGACAGTCTCGCTCGCCTGGAGACCTTGGATCAGGGCCAGCCACTCAGCTTCTCCGCAGGTATCAGCGTGCCGTTCGCGGTCGAGACCTTCCGCTACTACGCCGGCTGGTGCACGAAGATCGAGGGCAGCGTCAAGCCGGTCTCGGCGCCCGACGTCCTCGCCTACACCACCCGGGGTCCGGTCGGGGTGTGTGCACTGATCACGCCGTGGAACTATCCGCTGCTGCTGGCGTCGTGGAAACTCGCCGCCGCACTCGCCACCGGCAACACGGTGATCCTCAAGCCTGCCGAGGACACCCCGCTGACCACCCTCGAACTGGCCCGGATCTGCGTCGAGGCCGGGGTGCCCGACGGCGTGGTCAACTGCCTCACCGGCGGTCCCGAAGTCGGCCAAGCCCTCGTCCGGCACCCGGACGTCGACAAGGTCTCGTTCACCGGGTCCACACAGGTCGGTAAGGAGATCGTGCGGGCGGTCAGCGGCAACCTCAAGCGAGTGAGCATGGAACTCGGCGGCAAGGCGCCGAGCATCGTCACCGAGTCCGCGGATCTGGAAGCGGCGATCGCGGGGAACCTCGAGGGAGGTCTGGTCAACTGCGGCCAGACCTGTGTTGCGTACACCCGATTCTTCGTTCCGCGGAAGATGGCCGACACCTTCGCCGAGCATCTCGCCGCGGCGGCCGCGACGTTGCCGATCGGCCCCGGACTGCAGGAGCAGACGGTATTGGGACCGTTGGTGTCGAAGACGCATCTTGACCGGGTCGCCGCGTACGTCGAGAAGGGGATCGCCGAAGGCGCCCGCCTGGTCGGTGGCGGCGAACGCCCCGGCGGTGACCTCGCCGGCGGAAACTTCTTCCAGCCCACGGTGTTCACCGACGTCACCGACGAGATGACCATTGCCCGGGAGGAAATCTTCGGCCCGGTCCTGTCAGTGATGCCCTACGACGACATCGACGAAGCGGTCACCCGGGCCAATGACACCCCCTACGGCCTCGGGGCGAGCATCTGGACCCGTGATCTCACCACCGCGCACCGTCTCGCCGCCGACATCCGCAGCGGCATGGTGTGGGTGAACATGTCGCCGCTGTGCGACCCCGCGATGCCGTGGGGCGGCGCCAAGCAGAGCGGCTGGGGTCGCGAGCTCAGCAGTTCCGGACTCGACGAGTTCACCGAAGAGAAGTCGGTCTGGATCGCACTGAGGGACTGACCCCCACCGAGGGTGCGGGCCGGGACTTTCCCGCCCGCACCCTCGGCAACACCCCCGCATCCCAGGAGCAGAAAATGATCACCCAACCCGCCCCCACTGTCGACGACACCACCATGCGCGGCGTTCACCGCACCTTCGTCACTGGCGTCACCGTCGTCACCACCACCGACCAGGACACACCGAAAGGCCTGGCGGTCAACGCCTTCACCAGCATCTCCCTGGACCCACCGCTCGTCATGGTCTGCGTCCAGCGCTCCTCCGCCACTCACGACCCGCTGTTGCACTCCACCCATTTGGGCATCAACATCCTCGCCGCGGATCAACGTTCGACGGCAGCAGTGTTCGCGAGCAAGGGTGCCGACAAGTTCGCGACCATTGCCTGGGAGCAGGCCGAGCACGGGTCACCCGTTCTCACCGGCAGCTGCGCGTGGATGGAGGCGGAAGTCTGTCAGCGACTGGACTTCGGCACCCACACCGCGTTCATCGCCCGGGTCGTGGGCGCCGACTACTCGGATCGACCTGCGCTCGTCTACCGCGCGGGCGAGTTCTTCGACGGCTCCGACCTCTCTTGTGCGCCACACTCCTCGGTCAGGAACGAACAATGACCACCCTGAGGCTCGATACGATCGAGCGGGCGATCGACGACATCGCCGCAGGCCGCCCCGTCGTCGTGCTCGACGCCGACGACCGCGAGAACGAGGGCGACATCGTGTTCGCCGCAAGCATGGCGACGCCGGAGCTGATGGCCTTGACGATCCGCAACAGCAGCGGCATCGTCTGCGCACCTGCCGACGGTGCGGTACTCGACCGACTCGCCCTCCCGTTGATGACCGCGGACAACCACGACCGCATGGGGACCGCGTTCACCGTATCCGTTGATGCGCGCGACGGTGTGAGCACCGGCATCTCGGCGCACGACCGCGCCCACACCGTCCGCATGCTCGCCGATCCGGACAGCGAAGCGGATCAGCTCGTCCGCCCCGGGCACATCTTCCCGCTGCGCGCCCGCGACGGCGGAGTACTGGTGCGGCCCGGCCACACCGAGGCCGCGGTCGACCTGGTCAGGCTCGCCGGGCTGCCCCCGGTCGGCGTGATCAGTGAGTTGGTCGACGACGACGGCACCGTCAAGCGAGGCCCGCGGTGCCGGGAGTTCGCCGACGCACACGGGCTGGCGCTGATCTCGATCGCCGACCTCGTGGCGTACCGCAAGCGCCACGAACCGACGGTGCAGAGGCTGGCCACTGCCCGGATCCCCACCGAGTTCGGGCAGATGACTGCATTCGGTTACCGAGATGTCGTGACCGGCGCCGAGCACCTCGCATTGGTCCACGGAGACCTCGGCAACGGGCAGTCCGTCCTCACCCGGGTCCACTCCGAATGCCTGACCGGTGACGTGTTTCGCTCCTGCCGGTGCGACTGCGGCGACCAACTGAGCGCTGCGCTACGCCTCGTCGCCGAGGAGGGTCGCGGTGTTCTGATCTATCTCCGCGGCCACGAAGGCCGTGGGATCGGACTGGTCGACAAACTCCGGGCCTACGCCCTCCAGGACGGCGGCCTCGACACCGTCGACGCCAACCTCCGCCTCGGCCTCCCCGTCGATGCCCGCGACTACACCGCCGGCGCGCACATCCTCGACGACCTCGGAATCATGAGCACCCGGCTCCTGACGAACAACCCCGACAAGGCCCGCTGCCTCGTCGACTGCGGCATCGACGTGACCGAGCGGGTGCCGCTACACACCACCGCCACCATCCACAACCTGCCCTACCTCGACGCGAAGCGACTGCGCCTGGGACACGACCTCCCGCTGTTCGGCAACCCGGCGTGACCCAGGAAGAGCCGGCCGGTTCCAGGCGTGTTGTGTCCACCGCTCGAAATCCTTGGCCATGCCGAGCAATTGGTCCTCGGCGCGGTGTCGCCCGACGAGCTGGACTCCGAGTGGGGTCCCGGATTCGCCGAAGCCCGCCGGCAGCGCGATGACGGGATGGCCGGTCACCGTGACGTGGCAGGCCGTCTCCATCCATCCGAGGTAGTCCGGCTGCGGTACGCCACACACGGACTCGGGGTACTGAAGCGTGACGTCGAACGCGGGCAGTGGCGCCACCGGGAGAAGCAGTCCGTCGTACGTGTCGAGGAATTCGCGCATGCGATGGAAGAGTCCGGTTCTGAGCAGTGCCGCCCGGCCGACGTCGCGCCCGGCCAACCGCCGGCCCGCGATCATGTTCTCGTACAGGCTGGGCCGGACCAGATCCTTGTTCGCATCGAAGAGTTCACCGAACGCCGCTTCGAACTGCCACGCCCGAAGGATTCGGAAGCACTCTCCGGCCCCGTCGAAGCTCGGGCATGCCTCCTCGACGACCGCTCCGGCCTCGTGGCACGTGCGCGCGGCCTGTTCGACCACTCGACGTACCTCCGGTTCCACCGGGACGCTACCGCCCAGATCCACGGAGAACGCAATTCTTCGACCGCGCAGACCGTCTTCGGCGACGGTGGCGAACCGGGATCCGTCCTCCTCCAGGCTGATGGGTGACCGGCGGTCGGGGCCCGCGAGGACGGACAACAACAACGCGACGTCGTCGACGCAGCGCGCCATCGGCCCTGGAACGGACAGCCCGCACCACCCGTCCGCCGCCGGGTACGTGGGTACACGCCCTGCGCTGGGTCGCAGCCCGACCACATTGCAATATCCGGCGGGCAGACGAAGTGATCCGCCCATGTCGTTGCCGTCCGCGATCGGATGCATCCCGGCGGCGAGTGCCGCTGCGGCGCCGCCGGACGAACCACCCGCGGTAACCTCGAGATCGTACGGATTCCGTGTCGCGCCGAAGAGTTCGTTGAAGGTATGCCCACCGGCGACGAATTCCGGAACATTGGACTTACCCAGTGTCACGACTCCGGCCGCTTTCATCCGTTCGACGACGAGATCGTCACGATCGGGAACATGCTGCGCATGAATGCGCGACCCGAAGGTTGTCCGCACTCCCCTGGTGAGGTGGTTGTCCTTGTGCGCCACTGGAATGCCGTGCAGAGGGCCGTCCCACCCCCCGGCCGCGAAGCGTTCGTCGGCAGCTGCCGCCTGTGCCATCGCTAGGTCGGGAATGTACGTCACGACGGCATTGACGGCAGGGTTGACCTCCTCGATCCGCGCAAGATGCGCTGACACGGTTTCACGGGCGGACAGCTCACCTGCACGCATGAGCCGGGACAGCTCGGTCGCACTGTGGTAGTACAACGGCTCCGACATCAAGGACCTTTCTTCACAGTCTGGGGCATCAACGCGGGCCATCCGAGATGTCCAGGTTCGCGATCAGATCTCGCGCTTCCCGGGACAGCACCCCGGCTTCTCCCGGTTCCGGAAGTTCGAACCACAGTTGCAACAGTCCTTGTTCCACAATCAATCGATAGGTCCGTGGGCGATCCGGAACCGGTGAGCGCTGAGGACAGCGGTCGACGAAGCCGGCGTCCTGCGCGGCGCCGCAGTCGTCGAACAGCCTCGCCGTCCGACGACCGTGCGCCCAGTCGGGCAGATCGACCCGGTCCAGTTCGCGTGCAATCATCTGGCCGATCTTTCCCGCGCCGGGTCGCGGTGGTGCTCCCGCCTGCAGAACGCTGTTCCGGAGATTGTTCGAAGTGACACGCAGGACCCAGGATGCGCCGATCCTCGTAGGAGTGTGGAGCTGAAACCCCGGCCAATCAGCATGCGCGATGGAGTGCAGCACCGTACTGCCGTCGCATCCCAGTTGGGTGACCGACCTTCGCGAATAGGCGATCCCTCGGGCCACCGGATCACTCAGGCCCAACTCGCCGAGCAGTGTGAACGCCCGGCTCGGCGCCGCTCCTCCGTATCCGACGTCCACTTCGTCGACCGCAATGACGTCTCCACTGTCCACTTCCCACAGCATGTGCGGAACGATCAGAGATCCCGATGTATTGGTGAGGAACCGCCCCGGGTCACAACCGGACGACCAGAAGACGTCGCTTGCCGCGAAGCCGGCAACGATGCGAGTGACTCGTGCCTCGAGCTTCTCGACGTGGCGCAGGGCGTTCGTAGGCCGCGCCCAGATCATTCACCCCACCGCCTTCCCGCTGAAGCCATCCAGTCGCCCGCACCCAGATCCAGCAGGGCGTTGTGCGCGGCGACGAAGGGTTCGATGGGAAGTCTCGTGATTCCCGCACCGACCTGCCCGATTCCTGCGGACCGGTGCGCAAATCCGTTGTTCACGACCGGAGCGATTCCTGTTCGCGCGACAGCTTCGACGTCGATTCCCATCGGCGTGCCCCGAAACTCCTCGTCCGGGATGAGGAAGCGACTACTGCCGCCCCGGGTGATCTGCCGCATCTCCGCCACATAGTCCTTCAGCGCGCTGGGATTGCCTCCGATGTAGGAGCTGATTGCCGGCGCGGCGGACAATGCGAAGGCACCGAGACCGATCACCTCGGTCACGAGGGAATCACCCATCATCGGACAGGCATCATCAAAGGTGAATCCATCGAACAACTTCGGATCTCCCACCGGCGCGGGCGCCGTGATCCACGAGTCGAGACCGCTCACGCGAATCCCCATCCGTCGCCCGTTCCCTGCGATCGCGGTCACCAATCCCCTTGTTCCACAGCGGTGGGCGGCATCGGCGACGAGTTTCGCGCCCGCCATGGAGAACGACAGGAAGGAGTGCGGATTGCCGCCGAGGAACTCGATGATCGCCGCCGCGGTCTTCGAGTCCGGGGCATGTTCGATCACCCCGGGTGCAAGCCTGATCGTCAGCGCTGCCGTGGACGCGACGTTTCGATTGTGGCATTCATCGCCCCGCCGAAGCCCCTCCGCCTGCAGCGCAGTGATGTCGATACCGCCCATCGACCTCAGAGCGTCGTCGAGTACCGGTGCCAGAACGACACTCATCCACCGAAGGCGCTCGATGACCCCGGCGTCGTTGGCACCGAATCGAAGAGCCCGACCGAGTCCTTCGTTGAGCGGTGCGAATGCCTTGTGACCGTTCTCCGCTTCGACAACCACCACCGGGGTGCTCGGAGAGACGACACCGGCCATCGCCCCCACGGCGGACGCCGAATGACACGGCCGCAGATCAACCTTCCCGGCGTCGAATAATTGGGCTGCCGCGTCGAGATCGGGAACCTCACCCTCGAGCACCAACGCCCCGAGGATCGCGCCCCTCATCGGACCGACGACTTCGCCGGGCTCCACCTGCGGACCGGCGTGCAGATACGAGCGCCGACCTACCGCATCGATGACGTCCCCCGCCCGTCTCACGCCGACGGCATTCGCCGTCGCGGTGTCGAGCACCGCCCAACCATCCCTTACAGTCATGACAACTCCATTGAAAGTCGCGAACGACGCGTCCGGCCGGTTGGATGACCGGTCCACGGACGGCGTCTACAGATCGTGGTGATCCGGCCTGCGAATCAGCTCACCTGATTGACCCAAAGATACCGAGACACAGCCCATTCAGCGAGATCAGGCTGGCCACATCTTTCCGATGGCAGGTATCATTTCGAATGATGATCGACTGCCGGCGACGGCGGGAGAGGTGACGAGAGTTGCAGACGAAACTGAACCGAATCGACTTGAACCTTCTCGTCGGCCTGGACGCCCTCCTCTCGGAGCGGAGCGTCTCTCGCGCTGCGAAGCAACTCTCGGTCGGGCAACCGGCGATGAGTGGCACACTGTCGCGATTGCGAAAACTCTTCGACGATCCCCTACTCGTGCGCGACGGGTCGTCGATGACGCTGACACCTCTCGCAGAGTCCCTCACGTACCTGGTCCACGACATACTCGGATCGATCGAGACACTGGTGACCGTGCGTGCACCGTTCGACGCGGCCACGGATACCCGCACCTTCACGATCCACGCAAGCGATTATGTCACTCTCGTGCTACTCCGTTCGTTCGTCAGAACGGCCGCCGACCAAGCGCCGAACGTACGGATCAATATCGCTCCCCCGCAGGCGAATTACTTCGATCCACTGCGTGAGGCGCAGGCCGATGTGGTGATCATCCCGCGAGAGATCGTCGGTCACGGGGGAACCACCTACGCCGGCACTCCCCTCTTCACCGACCGGCACGTCTGTGTCGTCGCCGCGGACCATCCCGTTGTGGGTGAGACGATGTCGCGGGAGCAGTTCAGCGCGTTTCCCCACCTGTCCGCCACCGGTGGCATCCCTCCGTCCTTCGCCGAGACCCAGCTCGACGCCATCTCATTGCCCTTACGTATCGAAGCGTCGACGACCAGTTACGTCGCCGCACCGTTCCTACTGGAAGGAACGGAGATGGTCGCGGTGCTGTACGAGCGTCTGGCGCGAGCGCTCCGCGACAGTGCCGGCATTCGACTGCTCGAGCCGCCGGTCCCGCTGGCCCCGATCACCGAGATGATGTACTGGCATCCACGCCATTCCGACGATCCCGGGCACCGATGGCTTCGCCGCGAAGTTCGCCGACTGGCCGAGCAACTGTGAGCAGTCACCGAAGCCACGGACGGTCGGCGGGGTGCGGCCCGGGGGTCGCGATGCGGACCGTCAACGACGCACCTTCCAACGCCACCCCGATCCGGTCCCCGGAGAACAAGGCCTTCAGCATTCCTCGGAATGCGCGCTCGATATCCCCATTCGTGTTCCACAGTTTCCTATCGGAGATATACGGCAATGCATCGAATAACTTTTCGGCCGCCCGGTTCCGGGTACTGACAATAATTGTCCGGGAAAGTATGTCGACGGCGTCCGGATCCGAATATGCGGTTTCCGCGGACGCCGCCCATTCGATGTGCTTTTTCCGGATGGACTCGATATCCTCCGCGTCACCGCGCACCGCGACCGCCATACACGCCGAGGACACGAGGAGACGTTTCAATTCCTGGACGTCCTCCGGAGGCACCGCACTCGGTCCGGTCGTGGTTACCGGCAGGCACCGCCGGGACGACAACACGTAGGTGCCCGAACCCTGCCGTCGCTCGAGCATCCCCGAATGCGCCAGGACTTGTACTGCCTCCCGCACGGTGTTTCGGCCGACTCCCACCATCTCGGCCAACATCGACTCGGGTGGGATCCGGCTTCCGACAGCCCACCGTCCCGAGACGATCTCGTCCTCGAACCCATCGACAACCTGGGCGACCAACCCCGTGCGGCGTACCGTTTTCAATTCTTTTTCCTTTTCTCGTATATAGCGCCGCGGTCCATGGGAATAATTCACGACGTCGAATAATCCCTGCCTGGTTGAACCGGAATCCATTTCGAAACCGGGACATGGTATATTTTGGGCGTGAGCAGCGCGCACGAGCCCGAGAAAAAGTCCGAGAATTCCACGATGCAGAGCATGGATCGTGGAATGCACATGCTCGAATTGCTCGCGGAACAGCCGATGCGGGCGAAAGAACTGGCCGAAGCCACCGGAGCGAAATGGGCAACTGCGCACCGCACACTGACCTATCTTCGCGACAAGGGCTTCGTCAGGCGCGACGACACAACCGGTCTGCACTACGTCGGTCGTCGGATGTTCGCCATCGGCTCCGCCTACCTCGGCGATCATCCCCTGTTCACAACGAGCGAACCGCTGATGCGAACGGCCGCCGATCGGATCAACGGTTTCGTTCAGATCGCCGAGCGTGACGGGCATTCGTCGGTTGCCATTGCCAGCGTCGAACCTCGCATTCCCGTTCCCACCCTGTCCTACGCGAATACGTATCGTGCCTATCCACTCCACACGGGAGCCCGCGGATTGGTTCTGCTCGCGTACTGCCCCGACGAGTTCATCGACTCCTATGTCCAGGGGCCGCTGCGTTCATTCACCGAGTACACGATCACAGATCCCGCCGAGTTGCGTGCCAAGCTGAAGCAGATCGTGGCCGATGGCTATGCCTCCAGCGACCGGGATGTCACCGCTGCCACGTGTGGGATTGCGGCCCCGATCCGGAATGCGGCGGGCGAGGTGACGGCGTCGGTGTCGATCGCCAATTACCGCGAGCAGATGCCGCCGCGGGATCTCGTGCTTCACGAGGTTCTCGGGCTCGCCCAGTCCCTGTCTCAGCTGATGGGCTGGCGGAACCGGTAGGCCTTCTCCGTGTCGCCGAAGAGAAAGACCTACCGGCATCGTCTAGCTCTTGACCGCGATCGCTTCGAACTCGATCAGCATCCGCGGATCCACCAGGCCGGCGACGTAGACGAACGTCGACGGCGGACGGTTCGGGATCCATTTGTCGCGGATCGTACGAATCTCCGGCAGAGACTCCGGGTCGGTGAGGTAGCCGGTGATCTTGACGATGCGGTCCATCGAACTGCCCGCAGCCTGCAGGGCACGCTCGAGGTTCGCGAACGCCCGGTCCGCCTGAGCCGCGGCCGAGAGGTCCTCGCCGATGTCACCGGACTCGTCGTGGGGAACCGCTCCCGAGGTGAAGACGAGATTCCCGGCTTCCGCCGCCCAATGCCACGCAGCATCTGCTTGTAGCCCGGGCACGGTCACGTACTTCATGTCGTCGCTCACTGTGGTCATCGGTCAGTCCTCGTCGACGATGGCGACAGCGCGAACGAATCCCGCCGTGCCGCCGGCGATCTTGATGGGCAGCGCGATGACCTTGAACCCGTGTGGGGGCAACTGGTCGAGATTGGCGAGCTTCTCGATGTGCGCGTACTCGATCTCGAGGCCGAGGAGGTGGCAGGGCCACAGGTACTTCGGGTCCTTGCCGTGCTTGTGGTAATCGGCGGCCCATGCGGCGTACGGACGGTCGTAACTCCACGCATCCGTTCCGACGACCGTGACGCCCTGCTCGAGGATCCATTTGAGCGCCTCACGGCTGGGTCCGCCACCACGGGTGGTGTACTCCGGCTTTCCCCAGTACTTGTCGTTTCCGGTCATCGTGAGGACGATGTCGCCCGGCTTGATCGTGTAGTCCATGTCCTTCAGCTTCTGCTGAATTTCCGCGAGGGACACCTCCGAGCCATCTTCGGCATCACTGATGTCGATGACGACCCCGTCACCCATGCACCGTTCGAGGGGCCACTCCTCGATGGTCTTCGGCTTCGACCCATCCGCCATCACCGGGCCGAAGTGCCACGGTGCGTCCATGTGTGTGCCGGTGTGCGAGTTCATGTCGATATGTTCGACCGCGAACGCGGCACCAGGGGTGGGCCAATGATTCGGATCGATGTCGTAGTGCTCTTCGTTGTACTGCGCCCCGAGGACGTGGGGCTCGAACACCACTCCCTTGCCCTCCAGGGTGGGGTCACCGTCGGTGACCATGGAGATGTCGATGATTCTGCTCATCTGCTTACTTCCTCATTTCTCTCGATTGGTCGCACTCTGGATCTCACAGTGCGACAGTGGAGGTGGTAGGTGCACAGTCAGCTGACTGTGAGTTTCCGGTCTTCCTCGACCGGCTCGGCGGCGCGCTTCATGCCCAGCAGGCCCACGAGGGCAGTGAGCACCGAGATCGCTCCGACCGCAATCCAGCCGGCCGCGAAACCGTGAGCGGGGACGATGTTCCCGAACACCACGGGGACGACGAACCCGCCGACCGCGGCGAGGGTGAGCATCACGCCGACCGCAGTGCCGACCTGTTCGGGATCGATCCTCGACAGGTCCGCGGGCACACCCAGCCAGGCCGGATAGCTGAAGACGAAGAGGAACCCGATCGCGAAGGAGATGAACCACAGCAGGGCATCGGGGGCGACGGGGATCGTGGCGATCAGTGCCCCCATCAGAAGGAGGGGAACGACGATGACGGTTCGGTAGTTGCGGATGAGGTCCGCGACCTTGCCGCCGACCAGACTTCCGGGGATTCCCGCCAGGGCCAGGATCGCGGCGAGCAGACCGCCCTGGCCGGGGGTGAAGCCGCGTTGCGCGACCGCGTATTCGCTGAACAGCTGCGATGCTGTGAAGTAGGCGCCGTACACGCCGAGCATCGCGATGCCGTAGATCCACAGCTGCTTGTCGACCAGCGCCCGAACCAGGCCGGCGCGGCTGATCCGGCCGCCGTGGAGTCCATCGACGCCGCGCGGGGTGTAGAACCACAGGGCAACCGCCGCCGCCAGGACGATATTGACGATGCCGCAGATCGCAAGCATGCCGCGCCATCCCGCGAGGTCGGTCAGGTAAATGCACGCGTAGAGACCCAGGGCGACACCGGTACTGAACGCCGCACCGCACGCGATGCCCAGTGCGAGGTTGATCTCGTGGCCGCGGAACCACACACTGACCGCGGCGACAGCGACGGCGATGAAGATGGACGCGCCGACACCGGCGATCACCCGGTACAGGGCGAGATCGAGAAAACCGACCGCGACACCCGACAGCGCCGCACCGGCCCCCTGCAGCACCATTCCGAGGACCAGCGTGCGTTTCATCCCGAGCCGGGCCGCGATGATGCCGCCCGGGACGTGGGCGACCCCGTAGCCGAGGACGAACAGCGCGATCAGCAGGGCGAGCTGCTCGAAGCTCACGCCGAGGTCCTCACTGATGGGTGTGAAGGCCGACGCGATGTTGAACCAGTTCAACGTCAGGCTGATGTAGCCGAGGACGAGCAGGGCGAGCATTCGCCATCGGGCCTGGTAGACGTCGCTACCGTCAATTGTCGCCAAGGGGGTTCCTTCCATCGGTGCCCATGCCTGCCGGATAGCCAGCTGAGCGGGAGATTGCGAGATCCGACAGGACACACCTGAGGGTCTGTGATCCGACGGTCATCACGGCCGCACACCACACTGTGATTCAGGTCTCTGCCGGTTGGTCCGAATCTATCTCTCCCCAACGGAATTGGGGAGATGCAAGGACCCGACCGCCGTCAATGGCCGCTATCAGTTGAAATGATGTTCTCGAGCGCAGTGGACGCGGACCACGACGCTCCTTCGGCGACCAGGTGCTGGTATTTGATCAACCCACGTGGGGAGTTGAACGAAACGACGCCGGTGACACGGTCGTCGCGACCGTAGAGGGCGACGAATCGTTCGTCGCCCGGTCCGCCGCTGACGAAACACACCTCGTCCGTGGGTCGGGGACACCCAACCATCTGGGTGCGTTTGCGGTATTGGTCCGACCAGAAGCTGGGCACGGCGCACAACGTCGATTTCTTCTCGGCTGCAATGATGTTCTCGGCCACCACCGTCGCCTGGAGGGTCGCGTTGTTCCAGTGCTCGCTGCGTACCTGTGCCCCGAAGTAGTCGGAGTACCAGCGGGCGGCGTCGCCGACGGCATAGATACCGGGCACATTGGTGTGCCCGCCATCGTCGCAGAGGACGCCGTTGTTCACCTCGACGCCGGAGCCGTCGAGCCATTCGGTCACTGGGGAACCGCCCACTCCGACGACGACCAGATCAGCGGGGAGAAGTCGTCCGTCAGTCAGCCTGACCCCGGTCACGCGCCGGTCACCTACCAGTTCTTGGACGCCCACACCGAGTTCGAGTTTGGTCCCGTGGCTGGTGTGCAGGTCCGCGAAGTGGGAGCCCACGATGGGGCCGAGGACGGTGCCCAAGGGGGTCGGTTGCGGATCGACGAGAGTCACCGACTGCCCGCGAGCGCGCACGCTCGCCGCCACCTCGGCGCCGATGAACCCGGCACCGACGACGACAATGTCTCGGGCACTGTCCAATTCGGATCTGAGTGCGAGAGCATCCGGCAGCGTCCGGAGAACGTGGACACCCGCGAGGTCACCCATGAAAGCTGGGCGCCGCGCCCTCGAACCCGTGGCCACGACGAGCGCGTCGAATTCGAGAACCGTGCCGTCGTCGAGGGTGAGTGTGTGCCGCGAAGGGTCGGGCGAGAGCGCTGTGGCCCGGCGTCCGAGGCGAAGATCGAGGTCGAGTTCGCCTATCTCCTCCTCGGTCAGCAGGAAGAGATCGTCCGGATCTCTTGTGCCCGTGAGTAACTTCTTCGACAGTTCGGTGCGGTCGTAGGGCGATCGCACGTCCTCTTCGCCGACGAGGGTGATGGCGCCGAGGTATCCCAGGCGCCGCAGTTCCTGGATCACGTTCATGCCGGCGAGGGAGCCGCCGACCACAACGATGCGCTGAAACCTACTCATCGCGGGTTCCCAACGCCTTGGCGGGACAGGACCGAATCGCCCTGTCGGTCTTCGTGTGCAAAGATTCGGGCGGGTTTTCCTGCAGCAGGATCACCTTGTTCTCGTCTTCGTCCAGGTCGAAGACCTCGGGGGCTTCGAGCATGCAGCTACCGTAACCACGGCACTTGCCGGCATCGGCGGTGACGTGCATGGCTACACCTCGCTGTTGCGGTCGGCCGCGATTGCCCGCGGGTGGGAGTGGGGTTGTGACATTGTTCGTTCCTTCTCGAGTGGTGCCGTGTGGCACGGCACAAGGGGCAGTCAGCCGACGAGGTATCCGCCGTCGATCGGCAGGACGACACCGGTGATGTAGCCGGCCTCGGCGGAGGCGAGGAACGACACTCCGGCCGCTACCTCGCGTACATCTCCGGGTCGGTTCATCGGGATGTTGCCTCCGACGGGTGAGGGTTCGTCGGGGACTGATCCCCCGGCTCGCCGGAGTGCGGCCGCGCTGGTGGTGAACAGGTCGGTGGGAATCCACCCGGGGGCGACGGCATTCACGCGCACACCTCGACCGGCGTACTCCGCAGCGATTTTCAGGGTCAGGCCCACGACCGCGTATTTCGAGGCGATGTAGGCGGACCCGCCGCCGCGGGGCACCAGCCCGGCCGACGACGCGATGTTGACGATCGCGCCGCGGCCGCGTTCGACCATGAGCGTTCCGACCGCGCGCATCACATTCGCGGTACCCAGGACGTTGACCCGCAGGACCCTTTCCCAGGTGCCGGCGGTGAGCTCGTCGAAGGTCAGGTTCTGGTCGAAGATTCCGGCGGCGTTGACCAGGACGTCGATCTCGCCCAGGTCACCGGTGATCTCGCCGATCACCGAACGGACGAGGTCCTCGTCGGTGATGTCCGCGGCGTAGGCGATGCTGCGGCCGCCCGTCCCGGAGACGATCTCGGCGGTACGCTTCGCGGCCACGTCGTTGGCATCGATCACCGCGACCGCGTATCCGTCGTCGGCCAGGCGGGTGGCGACAGCGCGTCCGATTCCGCTGCCGCCGCCGGTCACCACGGCCACGCGTTCGGCCCAATTCGCCATGGCGCTCATGCTCCCGCGGGCTTCTTGGTGCGCAGCAGATCCACCGACGTCCCGATTCCGTTCTGCACGGCTCGGTCGTAGACGACCTTGGCCGCGACCAGGTCCTGCAAGGCGGTGCCGACCGACTTGAACACGGTGATCGCGCCGGCGTCGAGGGCAGGCACGTTGCCCCCGGCTAGATCCGCCAGTGCCACGAGTTTGCCGTCGAGGAGCCCCTTCTCGTCGGCGGCGAGCAGGTCTCCGGACTCGGTGCGGGCCTGGTCGGGGGCGTCGCTGACCACGAGTGCGGCGCGGTCGACGACGTCGGTGTCGATCTCCCGTAGCGAGGGCATGGTGGATCCGATGGAGAGGACCGTGGTCCCGGGCGTGAGCCACTTGCCCTCGAGGGCGACGCGTCCGGTTCCGGCGCCGGTGTTGGTGGCGACCACGACGACCGGTGCGGCGGCCGCCTCGGCCGGATCGGACACCGCGACGACGTCCACGTCGAGGCGTTCGGCCATTCGGTTGACGAATGCTGTGCGCCGCTGTGGGTTCGGACTGTAGACGCGGACCCGTTTGACGTCGAGGGCGGCGCAGACTCCCTCGAGGTTCGTCTCGGCCTCCAGGCCGGATCCGATGACCCCGATCTCGACACCGGTCTGCGGTGCCAGGAACCCCGCTGCCACTCCGGTGGTCGCTCCGGTGCGGGCAGCGGTGAGGTATGCGCCGTCCAACTGAGCGAGCAACTCACCGGTCCGCTCGTCGAACAGGCCGATCAGGTATTGGACCCCACCTTCGGAGACTTGGTTGAACACCTTGAAGCCCATCAAGCCCGCGCCGTCCGACACACCGGGCATCAGCCGGAAGAATCCCGGTGTGGACTCCAGGTTGATGCGGTCGGGCAGTTGTGTACCGCCGCGGGCCTGCGTGCGGTATCCCTCGCGGATGGCGCTGACGAGGTCGGGCATCTGGGTGAGGGCTTGCACGTGCTCGTCGGTCAGTAGCAGCATCAGTTGTTCTCTTTTCCGATTTCGGTGGTCGGGGGATCCTCGGGGCCGAACGGCTGGTCGAGGTAGGCGGAGATGGTGTCCTCGTTCTGCCAGCTCAGTGCCTCGAGGGCGAGGGCGTCGAGACGGATCTGGTGGTCGAGCCGGAGTGAGGTGATCTCGAGCCGTTGCCCGTTGCGGGTCAGGATCTTCCGCACCCGCACGGCGGTGAACTCGTTGACGACGGTGAATTCGACGGCGACGGTTCCGTCACCGGCGTTCGGCGCGGCCGAGTCGTCCTTCGTGTGTGTCCGGGGAGCCGACATCAGATCACCATTCGCAGGTGCGGCAGCCGGACCACGCTCTCGTCGAGCTGGACCGTCCGCTGCACCAGGCCCCATCCGTCGCCGCGGCGACGCAGGACGTCCTGTCGTCCGGCCGGGGTTATCACCACCGGATCCGATTGGTGGACAACGGTTATGAGAACATTCGACGCGACCGACACTTCGTTCGCGCGCTCAGTGTCGGTGACCGAGAGGATTGACACGAATCGCCGCACCCGCTGGAGCGGGACCTCCCCCCAGGAGAAGTCGATGTGTTCGGGTTCGAGGCGCCTCGCCCAGAGGTTGGCCAGGGAGTCGCGGGACTCGTCGAGCAGGTACGCGCCGGCCACGAAAGGTGGCTGTGACGGGTCGTCGCGGGTGATGGTGACGGGAATCCGGTAGACGAATTCGGGTTCGAGCAGCGGAATCCACCGCGGGTAGTCGTGTGCGTCGAGCAGCGCGGTCTCCCGGCCGTAGAACCTGCTTACGCTGGTAAAGGTGGCGTCGTCCGCATCCGCGGCGTCGATACGTTCGTCGCTCAGCATCGGTCTGCCTTTCCCGCCGTGCGTGTGCAGGTGCTGTCGTCGCCGAGCAGTTCGGACCACCTGCGGAACAGCTCGCGCTGGTTGACCTCCGAGTGATCGGCCTCGTAGACGGCGCCGGGCCAGTCGACATCGTCGGCCGGTTTGATACCGACTCCGCCGGCGTAGACGAAATCGGTGGACTGCGATACCCGGCCGCGGCTCATGTCGGCGATGGATGTCCAGTTCTGGAAGTCGTCGGTGTCGAAGATCCCGGCGAGACCGACCATGCGGAGGTTCGCGCGTTGCGAGTGCTCGCGCTGCTGCTCGTCGTACCACTTCGGGACCAACGCGAACATGATCAGCTCGCAGTGCATCTCGTCGACCGGCTGCCACTGGCGGAATTGCACGTAGGACACCGCCGGGGTGTCGTCACCGGAGGAAAGGGCTGCTGCGTCGATGAAGGACAGGTTGGGGAACACATTGCCGTGCAGCACAGACATTCTCGACATCAGATCGGCCTGCCTGGGGTCGAGTCCGGCCGCGATGTCGGACCAGCGGTTCTCCGGGTAGCCGAGAAACACCGGGGCATCGGACTCCAGTCCGTAGTGCTGGACCCGGAGCGTATGCCCGTTGCCGGCGACGATGCATCGCCCACGCATCGCGTCCATCGAGACGTCGTCGAGCTGCGGAAAAGCCTCGGTGTTCAGATAGGTGCCCAGATCGATCGGGCTCTTGTGCGTCGTGCCCAGGTGATAGCCGTCGCCGGCGAAGTTTTCCGCGCCGAGCTTCCAGTTGGTTCGCACCAGGGCGCGCGCCGGGGGGCCGACGACCTGCAGGTCACCGGCCTTGTCGAGCACGGCCTCGAGATACCAGGCCATGTCTCCGAGTTCGTCGAGCAACGAGGGTGCGTCCGGGTCCCAGCTGGCGAAGATCAGCCCGTGGAAGACGTCGACGTTCGGCGGTCCGACCAGGCTGTACTCGCTCTTGTCGAAATCCGCGTCGAAGACCTGCTTGCGCTCGGGCACTCCGCGTAGCGTGCCCTTGTTGGAGAAAGTCCAGCCGTGGTAACTGCACCGAAAGTGCGATGAGTTGCCCATGTCGGCACGACACAATTGATTGCCCCGGTGTGTGCACGAATTCAGGAAGACCCGGACGTCGCCGGTCTCGTCTCGGACAACGATGACGTCCTCGCCTCCCAGCTTTCGGGTGACGTAATCGCCGGGGGAGGGAATCTCGCTCTCGTGGGCGACGAACAGCCAGCACCGTCCGAAGATTCGTTCCATCTCGGACTCGAATTCGTCTCGGCCCCAGTAGGAACGGCGGCTCACGCGAGTGATGTCCGCGGTAACACGTGTCATCTGGTTGACCCCTATCAGGAGTGGATTGAAACACCTCGAGACGGCGTATCCATATAGTGGATATAAAGTCCGTTAGGTGGATGTGATGACGCTAACAACGCCACACGGAAACTGTCAACACGCGCCGTGGCCGCCGATGCGACGCCGGGCCCAATGCGAAGTTCGCCGCTGCGCGGTCGAGGGGCGGGCACGTGATGGGTGTTCGATGTTGCCGAGCGGGACGACATACGCGCCACGCGAATCCCAGCTAGGCGCGTTCCGCATGGACGGTCGCAGAGGGTCGGCCCGTCGCGAATGGACCGGTGTCGCAATGACCGCGACCTGGACCCGGTCGCGAGCCGGCCACGGGGAGCGCCGAAACGACCGTTGACGGGCCACGGGGTCAGTGTTACCGTCGCCATATCCACTAATCGGTTCCAATATCCACTTATTGGACATGGTTGAGGGTGAGACATCTTCTGCCTGCCGCATTCGCGCCCGAACGATCGGGGCGGTCTCAGGGCAATTGCCCCAGCCGCGCAGGAATTCGTTGCCCCCACAAACGAAGGACATCCATGAGCTACTCCCGAACCGACGCGCGCTCCTGGGCCCGCGCGAACATGAAGGGCATCTGCGGATGCTTGCTGCCCACCTTCACCAGTGATCTGAAGGGAATCAACGAGCGCGCCATCCGACACGACATCGCGCGTGAGAGGGAGCTGGGTATCTCGGGCGCACTGCTGGTGGCCGAGTGCGGCACGACCTTCGACGAGTTGCTGCAGGTGACGGAAATCGCCGTCGACGAGGCTGCCGGCGGTCTCCAGACGGTCGTACACGCGGTCCTGCCCACCCTCGAAGACAACATCGCCCTCGTGCGCGAGTCCGAGCGTCTGGGCGCGGACATCGTCCTGGTCTCCTACCCGCTCACCTTCTACCCGAAGTCCGAAGAGGAAGTCTTCGAATACACCCGCGCGATCGCCGAGAGCACCAACCTCGGAATCATCTTGTTCGCGATGCACCTGTGGAACTTCCGCCGCTTCCACCCGAGCCACTTCTCCCCGGACCTGATCGGCCGGATGATCAACGAAATTCCGAACGTCGTGGCCGTCAAGACCGAAGTCGGCGGTCCGGGGGTCGGCGGCATCGCGCAGATCTTCGAGCGCTACCGCAACGACGTGATCGTGATGGACCCGATCGAGTCGAACTCGCCCGCCTGGCACGCCGCGTACGGCATGCAGTGGATGGGCACGTCGAACTACGAGGCCTACGGGCCGTGGGTCGCCCGCTACTTCGACCTGATGCGCGACGGCAAGTTCGAGGACGCGATGGAGATCTACTGGAAGCTCCACCCGATCCGGGAATCCGACGCGGCCGTGGTCGGTCCGGCACTCACGGGCACCGCGATGGTGCCGCGGTACCTGTGGAAGTACCAGGGGTGGCTCAACGGATTCAACGGTGGACCGCTGCGAGCGCCTCAGGCCCGCATCAACGACGGGCAGATGAAGCAGTTGCGTGCCGGGGCGGTCGCGGCCGGCCTCGACGTCACCACCTCACTCGACGAGGAATTCCTGGTGGGCCGCAACCCGGCCTAACCCTCGTCGATCCATCCCACGACAGCCACCGGACCCTGGCCGGACTCAGAAAAGAAGGAACTTCTCATGTCGCTCAACTCCGCCACCCTGCCCCGGGAGTTGGTCATCGGCGCACACCCGATCGAACGCACCCGGGAGTCGATCGACGTCCTGAATCCGTCCACGGGCGCGCTGATCGCCACGGTCCCGGACGGCACCATCGAGGACGGACTGGACGCGGTCGGCGCCGCGGCGGCCGCCCTGCCCGCCTGGCGTGCCACCAGTCCGCGCGAACGCGCGGAAATCCTCCGCCGATGCTGGGAACTGATGACCGACCGCGCGGAGTCCATCGCCGAACTGATCTCCACCGAGAACGGGAAGACGCTCGCCGATTCGCGGGCCGAAACCGCATACGCCGCCGAATTTTTCCGGTGGTACTCCGAGGAAGCGGTCCGCGCGGTCGGTCAGCTCAGCACCTCCCCGAACGGCGCCAACCGCATACTCGTCGAGTACGAGCCGATCGGCGTAGCAGTGCTCGTCACCCCGTGGAACTTCCCGGCCGCGATGGCGACACGCAAGATCGCGCCCGCCCTGGCCGCCGGTTGCACTGTGGTACTCAAACCCGCGACCGAGACCCCACTCACCAGCCTGCTCATCGCGACGATCTGCCGTGAAGCCGGCGTCCCGGACGGCGTCATCAACGTCGTGACGACTTCACGGGCGGGACAGGTCGTCTCCGCGATGCTCCATGACTCACGCGTACGGGCGTTGTCGTTCACCGGCTCCACCGAAGTCGGCCGCACACTGCTACGCGAGTCGTCGGATTCGATCCTCAAGACGGCAATGGAACTCGGGGGCAACGCGCCGTTCCTCATCCTCGAGGACGCCGACATCGACGAGGCGGTCGACGGACTGATGCTCGCGAAAATGCGCAATGGTGGCCAGGCGTGCACCGCGGCCAACCGCATCTACGTGCACCGGTCGCTCATCGACGAGGTGGCCGGTCGCCTCGGACAACGCATGGGCACACTGCGCGTCGGCGCCGGTACCAGCGAGCGTTCGGAGTGCGGACCACTGATCAACGACAAGGCCGTCGACAAGGTGGAGCAACTCGTCGACGCCGCCGTCGCCGACGGTGCGTCGGTGCTGACCGGCGGCCAGCGGCCGATCTCGAGTGGCTCCTTCTACTCTCCCACCGTCCTGGTGGGTGTCGACCCGCAATCGGCGATCGTGCGCGAGGAGATCTTCGGACCGGTCGCGTCGTTGATCGCCTTCGATACCGACGACGAGGCGGTCGCCGCGGCCAACAGCACCGACCTCGGGCTCGCGGCCTATGTCTACAGCGGAAATCTGCAGCGCGCCCTGTCAGTCGCGAGCCGATTGGAAGCCGGCATGGTCGCCGTCAATCGTGGTTTGGTGTCCGACCCCGCGGCACCGTTCGGCGGCGTCAAGCAGAGCGGACTCGGTCGCGAGGGCGCGCACGAAGGCCTGCTCGAGTTCATGGAAGCGAAGTACATCGCCACCAACTGGTGACGACACCACTCATTTCCCAGTTCAGCTCCAGGAGAAGACATGTCCTTTCCCCCAGTCCATCCCATCACGCACGTCCGCTCGGTCACCATCGCCGTCGAAGAACTCACCACCGCATCAAACTTCTACCGCGACCTCTGGCAACTCGACCTAGTCACGAAAGATGACGGCAAGGCCTACTTCGGAACCGGATGCGCCGACAACTACGCCATCAAACTCCGCGAAAACGATGTCGCCGGAATCGAACTGACCACGTTCAATGTGACCGACCGCGCCGGCGTCGACTTCCTCGCCAAGCGGGTCGCCGACAGCGGAGCCCAGATCATCCGCGAACCCGGTGACCGCGGCGACTTCGGCGGCGGCTACTCATGCATCTTCTTCGACTGCGACGGGCGCGCCATCGAACTCGCCGCCGAGGTCGACCAGCGAATCTTCCGCGAAGTCGAAGCCGGCGAGTCCCGACCGAAGTTCATCAGCCACGTCGTGTTCAACACCGCAAACCTGCAGAAGACGATCACATGGTACGGCGACATCCTCGGCTTCAAGATCTCCGACTGGCTCCAGGACTTCTTCTGCTTCATGCGCACCGGTCGCTGGCACCACATCATCGCCTTCGCCCAGTCGAAGAACACCAGCCTGAACCACGTCTCGTTCGAACTGTACGGAATCGACGAGTTCATGCGCGGCACCGGCCGCATGATGCGGGCCGGACACCAGCCGCTGTGGGGCCCCGGCCGCCACGGCGCCGGTGACAACACCTACTCGTACTTCCAGGAGCCGTCGAGCGGCTTCGTCATGGAGTACACCACCGCCCTCCAGGTCATCGACGAAGAGCACGGCTGGACTCCGAAGGTGTGGGGCACCAGCCTCGAGGAACAGGATCAGTGGGGTACCGCCAACGTCTTCGACGAGGTGATCCTCGCGAAGATGGCACCATCGGACGATCCCGTGCTGTGGACGCCTCCGAAACTGTAGCTCGCACCGGCCTGCATCACGTAGCGGTGACGACGGTGTTCAAGAAGCCGGGCGGAACAGCAGGCCATTCCGCCCGCCATCGGCCAGCGAGTTGTTCCTCGAGAAGTCGGGAGGCAACCGCAACCACCAGCGGTCCGGCATCACACACCAGGCGAAGGAGATTCAACTCAGCGCATTTCGCAGCAAGTGGGACAAGCTCTTCCATGGCTTCGGCCTCTCTGCCCGACGCAGACAGGCAGGCGGTCAGCAGAAGTCTCGCCTGCAATAACGCCCGCGGCCGATTCTGAGCCGCAACTACGTGCACCAGGCCGTAAGCCCTGGTGCACGCAGCGTCGGCCTGACCCGGCGACCGTTCGGCGAGCAATCGCCGGATGGCGCCGGACTCCTTCAGGTGCACCGTGATCGTTTCGATGCTGTCGGCAGGTGCCTGACGCATCTCTACCGGCGAAGGCGCTGCGCCCGTTTTCGGGCCTCGTCGCGGTTCTCCAACTTCGGATGCCACGGCGAGTCCGAACCGGATCCTCTCGTCATCGATCCGTGCCGCCAATCGCGGCAGTGACATTTGCCGCGCAATCCTGTCGCCCTCGTTCAACAGTGTTGTCGCAGATTCCCTGTCTCCCGCCAGGACCTTGACTCGCGCCCCGGTGGCATAGATCGCGATCATGAAGTCGACCAAACCGATCTCCGAACCGAGCGAGCGACTCTCATCGAGAAGCCGTTCGGCTTCGTCGAGTTTGTTCTGCTCGTACATCATGTCGCCGAGTAAGGCACCGGCCATGCGTGCAGCGTGGGAGTGGGTCCCCATCGATTCACAGGCAACCTGGAAAGCCTTTCGATAGGTTTTCTCGGCAGCCACGACATCCAACTGCTCATTGGCGGCCAATCCCGCGTAACAGTATCCGTACACCGCGCTGAACGGGCCGCTGGACTGTTCGTGATACACGGCGGCCCAATCCTGGAGATTTCGAGCCGCATCGAATTCGAACCGGCAAATCCTCGCGAAAGATTCCAGATTCGCCGCCACCGATACGGACCACGGACTCACTGTGTCCGGCTCGGCCAGACACCCCGACACGAGTTCGCCCACCCTGTCGACGCGATCAGCGGTGACGTCGAGGACCGCACGGACGAGATCGGATTCCAGCACCGGGTCGTCGTCAGGCATGGGAAGCGATTTCTGTGTGTGGCAGTACTCGGCACGAGTCAATGCCGACTGCGCTGCGTCAGAGTGGTGCAGTGAAACGTTGGCCCACGCGACGGCAATCTGCAATCGCGGGCGTGCCAGGACCGCGTTCTGTGGAAGCTTCGCGACCAGGCCGAGGAGTGTGGCCAGCTGTCCGTGCGAGACCAGAAACATTCCGTGGGTCTCCACGAGTTCGACCGCTTCGTCGATCTCGGAGGCGGCGAGGGCGTGATCAACCGCCTCGCTGAGCAGTTCGTGATCGGCGAACCACCGGAATGCGGTCCGGTGAAGATCTTTCACCCGTTCGGGTTGGTCCCGTTCGAGCCGGGCACGGAGAAACTCCGCGAAGACACTACTGAACCGATACCAGTCCCCCTCGTCGTCGACTCGGCACAGGAACAGGTCCCTGTCCTCGACCTCCTCCAGCATCGCGCGACCATTTTCGCTGTGGACGAGCGACGACGCGAGATCGCCGCACATTCGTTCGGGCACACAGATCGACAGTAGGAAGTTCAAGGTCTTCGACTCGAGCGAATCCAGGACATTCTCCACGAGATATTCCCCGAGCGCGCGATGCCGCCCCGACAACTTCTCGATGAACGTAGCAGGGTCGCCATGACCGCGGAGCGAGAGCGATACCAGTTGAAGCGCGGCCACCCATCCATCGGTCGATCCCACAATCGAGGCGACCTGTGCGTGACCGAGCGCCAGTCCACTCAACTCCACGAGAAACTCGGTCGATTCCTCGACATCGAATCGCAAATCACTGGAGTCTATTTCGACCAACTCGTCACGAACTCGGGTCCGACTCATCGGGAGCCCGGATTTGTTTCTGCTCGTCACGATGAGCTGTAGATGATGGCAGCCGTTGTCGACGAGGTATTCCACTGCGGCGACGGCGGCGGTGTCCGTCACTCGATGCCAGTCATCGATCACGATCGCCAGACGCTCTCCCCCCTCGTGTATCTCGTCGATCAACGACGCGAGGACGAATCGTTCGACATCGTCGCCGTGTTCTTCCAGTACTCGCACCAATTCTTCGGCGAGGGTCGACCGGACCTGTCTGATCGCTTCGATCAGGTGGGCGAGGAACCAGACCACGTTGTTGTCGTCGTGGTCGACGGCGAGCCACGCGACCGAAATTCCGTCCTCCTTCAACCGGTTTCGCCATTGCGCGGCCAGTGTGCTCTTGCCGAATCCCGCGGGACCGTGGATCACCGTCAGTCGCCGTCCCTGGCCAGCGCGAAGAATCCCGATCAACCGGTTGCGGTCGACCAGCGGGCGGATGGCGGTCGGCGGCCGGTACCTTGTGCGAGGGGTGGGTGGAGTCGACCGTGGCCGGCGCTCCGCCCTTCTCCCCCGCTCACCCGGCAGGGCCATATCGTCGATGGTGAGCGAGTGTCGACGCTGGACGAGACGGAGTTCGTCGCCGAATTCGACAGCGGATCTCGGGCGGTCGGCCGGATCCTGTTCCATCGCGTGCTCGATGGCGGCGCACAGATCATCCGGAACATCTTCGCACCGCAGGTCCGGGACCGGCTGGCGCACAATGCGAAGAAACTGGGCGACCACACTTTCGCCGGATCGGCGCTCGAATGCCGCATGGCCGGTGAGGAGGCAGAACAGTGTCGCTCCGAGCGAGTAGACGTCCGATGCTGCTGTAGGAGCCTGCCCGTGGAGCACCTCGGGAGCGGTGAAGGCAGGAGAGCCTGTGATCATGCTTTCGGACGTTTCGAATCCACCCGCGATCCGTGCGATCCCGAAATCGGTCAGCGCCGGCTCTCCGTAATCGGTGAGCAGGACATTCGACGGTTTGATGTCACGGTGGAGAATGCCGGACCGGTGGGCAACTTCGAGAGCACCCGCCAGTCTGACTCCGATGCTGACCACTTCCGACCAGTCGAGGGGCCCGTCATCGCGCATCCGCGCATCGAGCGAACCGCTCGCGTGGTACGGCATCACAAGGTAGGGATGCCCGGACGCTGTGACCCCGCTGTGGAGGATGGCGACGATGTTCGGATGCCCGGACAAAGCACCCATGGCCCGCTGCTCGCGAAGGAAGCGCTCACGGTTGTCGCGATCGACATCCGACTGAAGAACCTTGATCGCGACGATCCGGTTCAGGTTGCGCTGGTCGAGCCGATACACCGTGCCGAAGCCACCTCGTCCCACTACCCGGGCATTCTCGAACCCCTCGGCTTCCAAGTCGGTCGCGATATCGACGCCCGCATCCCGCTGAGTCGCTAGCGGATCGAACTCGGCCATCGCCGGCCTCGACTTCCGGATCGGCTGATCGCACCACTAGCGCGGAATCTGTCGGACCACTCGCTGGGTCTCCCGGACATGCGATCACCTCTTGACGCGGCACGATCAGCATAGTGCCTGGTGAGCGGCAAAACTACTCGCATCTTCTCCCCTGAGCAGATCTCGGCGAGCGAGTACGGTTATTCGAGGGCCCACGAGAGGAAAGCGACAGTTGTCATGTCCGCCGCACAACGCAAGTTGGGAAATGTGCCGTGTGAGCTGACCAGCTTCGTCGGTCGTCGCCGTGAGGCGGCGGAGACGAAACGATTGCTGTCCGTGTCGAGACTGGTAACGCTGACCGGCATCGGCGGTGTGGGTAAGACCCGGCTCGCGCTACGGGTCGCCGACGATGCTCGCCGCGCGTTCGCCGACGGAGTATGGCTCGTCGGGCTCGGTGAGCTGCAAGCTCCGGAACTGGTCGAAGAAGCCGTTGCCACCGCGCTCGGCGTGCGGGAACAGTCGGCACTGGGAACGTCGGTGGTCCTGCAGAGGCATCTTCTCGATCAACAGTTGCTCTTGGTCCTGGACAACTGCGAACACCTGGTGGATGCCGTCGCGGCGCTGGCCGAGACACTGCTGAAGACATGCCCGAAACTCCGGATCCTCGCAACGAGCCGCGAGTCCCTCGGCGTCGATGGCGAGGCGGCCCTCCGTGTCCCGCCGCTGCCGGTTCCGGATTCGAGCCGGCCGTCCCCTCCCGCGGGGCTCGCCCGCTACGACTCCGTCGTCCTGTTCGCTGAACGGGCTTCCAGGGCTGTACCCGGCTTCGCGATCACAGAAGACAACGGCTCGACGGTGGGCAGAATTTGTGAGCGTCTGGACGGACTGCCGCTGCCGATCGAATTGGCGACTGCGCGGTTGCGGGCGATGACTGAACAACAGATCCTCGACCGACTCACCGACCGATACACGTTGCTCACGTTGAGCACCCGAGGCGCTCCCTCTCGCCAGCAGACACTGCGTCTGTGTGTCGACTGGAGTTATGACCTGTGTACCTCGGACGAACGTGACCTGTGGGGTCGGCTGGCGGTCTTCGCCGGTGGGTTCGAGCTGGACTCGGCCGAAGGACTGTGTGCAGGTGAATACGCCCCAGATGCGGTGGTCGACGTGATCGCGTCGCTCGTGGACAAATCGATCCTGATCCGTGAAGAGGCCGGTGCCGTCGTCCGCTTTCGATTACTCGACACCCTTCGCGAGTACGGCCTGGAAAGACTGCGCGAATCAGGTGAATACGACAGCGTGAGGCGAAAGCACCGCGACTGGTTCGAGCGTCTCGCGTCGGACGCTCGGTCCGGGTGGATCGGCCCCCGGCAGCTGGAATGGGTCGCCCGCCTGAATCGTGAACAACCGAACCTTCGTGATGCACTCGAATTCTCCGTGACACAGACCGCCGAGAACGGGTCCGCACTCCGTATCGCCAACGCCATGTACCTGTTCTGGCGCTCGTTCGGGCTGCTGAACGAAGGCAGGCACTGGTTCGATCGTGTACTGACTCCGACGGCTACCACAGACTTTGATGAGAGGATCGCCGCCTTGCACGCCGCCGGCATGCTGGCTGGGGCTCAGGGAGATCTGGAGGCTGCACAGGCGCTCGTGGAGGAAGGGCGAGTCCTCGCCGACAGGTCCGGGAACACCTCGATGCGGGCGCTCGTCACGTCTGCCGAAGGATTCATATCCCTCTTCCGTGGCGACGACCTCTCCCACGCGCTCGCGTGCTTCGAGAACGCCCGAGACGCCTTCCACGCCGAAGGCGATTCCCTCCAGGAGATTTGGGCACTCCTCGGACTCGGCCTGGCGAGCGCACACCTCGGAGACGTCACACGAGCTGTCGATTGCCAGCGGAAGATCCAGGAGATCACCGAAGCACACGGCGAGTCGGTGTACCGCGGATGGTCACTGTGGACCGCGGCGCTGGCGATGTGGCAACGCGGGGACCGCGAACGCGCCAACGACTTCCTGCAGGACGGATTGCGCCAGACGCGTCGGGCGGACGACCACGTCAACTCTGCGTGGTGCATGCAGATCCTGGCCTGGATCGCCGCTGACGAGCATCTACCGGAACGCGCCGCGACCCTCATGGGTGCGGCCGAAGCACTGTGGCAGGGTGTGGGCAGCCCGGCAGAGGTCTTTCCCCAGCTCGCCGGCCATCACGACGAGTGCGAACGTCGAACCCGCCGTGACCTGGGCGGAAAGGCATTCGACACCGCGTTCCGGCATGGCTCGGGCCTCGGCTTCGGGGACGCCGTCGCGTTCGCCTTGAACGAGCAGCCACGAGCGATCGCGCAGTCACGCAACGACCATCCTGCCCTGAGCCGACGCGAGCGGCAGGTCGCCGAACTCGTCGCAGAGGGACTCACCAACAAGGCGATCGCGACCACGCTGGTCATCTCGCAACGCACCGCCCAGGGCCACGTCGAACACATACTCGTCAAGCTCGGGTTCACGTCTCGCGCCCAGATTGCTGCCTGGGTCGTCGAGCAGGGTCAGAGCGACCCGACCTGATCAGACCTCGCCGATCGTGTCGAGTACCCAGGCGAATTCGAACGCTACTTCCTTCCACTTCTCGTAGCGTCCGCTGACGCCGCCGTGCCCGGCGCTCATCTCCGTCTTGAGGAGGAGCGGCGAGTCGCCGGTCTTGGTGGCGCGCAGTTTGGCGACCCACTTCGCCGGTTCGACGTAGAGCACCCTGGTGTCGTTGATGCTGGTGATCGCGAGGATCGCCGGGTAGTCCTTGGCCTCGACGTTCTCGTACGGACTGTACGAGCGCATGTATTCGTAGACCTCGGGGTTTTCGAGCGGGTTGCCCCACTCGTCCCATTCGATGACGGTCAGCGGCAGTGAGGGGTCGAGGATCGACGTCAGCGGGTCCACGAAGGGAACGTTGGCGAGGATTCCGGCGAACAGTTCGGGTGCCAGGTTGGCCACCGCACCCATCAGCAGGCCGCCTGCGCTGCCGCCGTCGGCGATCATCTGCTGCGGCGTGGTGCGTCCGGTGTCGATCAAATGCTGTGCGCTCGAGACGAAGTCGGTGAAGGTGTTCTTCTTGGTGAGCGTCTTGCCGGTCTCGTACCAGTGCCGGCCCATCTCGCCGCCGCCGCGCACGTGCGCGACCACGAACACCACTCCGCGGTCGAGCAGGGACAGCCGCGCGACGGAGAACGCGGGATCCATGCTGGCCTCGTACGATCCGTACCCGTAGAGGAGGGTGGGGGCGGGGTCGTCGACGCCGTTCGTCTTGCGCCGGACGATCGAGAGCGGGATGCGCGTCCCGTCCTCGGCGACGGCCCAGTCGCGTTGCTGCTCGTAGTTGCCGGCATCGAATTCGCCGAGCACGGGTTGCGACTTGCGCAGGGCGAGTTCGCCCGTCGACAGCACGTAGTCGTAGACCTGGCCGGGCGTGATGAACGAGGTGAACGCCATCCGCAGTGTCGGCTGCCGCCATTCCGGATTGGCCCCGAGCCCGACGCTGAAGAGTTCCTCGTCGAATTCGATCTCCGTGAACTCGCCGTAGCCGTCCTCACCGAGCGGCCAGATCGCCAGCCGGGTCAACGCCTCCCGGCGGTAGCCGAGCACGAGGTGGTCGGCGAACGCGTCTACCTCCTCCAACCGCACGTCGGAGCGGTGCGGAATGAGGATGGTCTGCGACGTCGGGTCGGACACCGGCGCGTCGGCGAGCACGAAGTTCTCGGCCTTCTCACCGTCGACGACGTCGTTGTGCATGATCAGGAAGCGGTCTTCCCCCGCGACCACCGCGTGCTCCACGCCGTATTCGACGCCCTCGCGTCGCGGCAGCACCACCCGGAACTCGCCCTCGGGGTTCTCCGATTCGAGCACCCAGCCTTCGCTGGTGATCTTCGACCCCACCCAGATCATGAGGTACTTCTCGCTCCGGGTGGACCCGACCGACACCCAGAACCGCTCGTCCGGCTCGTGGAACACGGTGACGTCCTGCGCGCGGTCGGTGCCGAGCTTGTGCCGCCACACGGTGTCGGGGCGCCAGGACTCGTCGACGGTGAGATAGAAGACGTGACTGTGGTCGATGGCCCAGGTGGCGCCGGGTGCGGTCTCGGGGATTTCGTCGGGCAGCAGTTCGCCGGTCACGAGGTTCTTGAAGCGCAGCGTGTAGCGCTCGTCGCCGACCACGTCGACCGAGTACGCGAGGAGCGTGCCGTCGTGGCTGAGGGAGAAGGCGCCGATGGAGAAGAAGTCGTGTCCCTCGGCCTCGGCGTTGCCGTCGAGCAGCACCTGCTCACCGGGCAGTTCGACACCGGGAGCCAGTTCCGGCGGGGTCCAGTCGTCGGGTCCGGCGATCGGTGCCCGGCACTGGACGCCGTACTGCTTGCCCTCGATGGTGCGGGCGTAGTACCACCAGTCGCCCATCCGGGTGGGAACCGACATGTCGGTCTCCTGCGTGCGCGACTTGATCTCCTGGAAGATCTGGTCCCGCAGCGGCGCGAGATGCGCGGTCTCCTGCTCGGTGTACGCGTTCTCGGCCTCGAGATACGCGACGACTTCGGCGTCTTCCTTGTCGCGCAGCCACTCGTACTCGTCGACGAACGTGTGACCGTGGTGGACGCGTTCGGTGGGCACCGTCTTCGCGACCGGCGGGGTCAGTTTCGCGCTTTCGGAGGTCATGTCTCAGCCCACCCAGTCCGCGAACGACAGA
This sequence comes from Rhodococcus sp. G6(2025), assembly GCF_058628105.1. NCBI lineage: Bacteria > Bacillati > Actinomycetota > Actinomycetes > Mycobacteriales > Nocardiaceae > Rhodococcus > Rhodococcus sp. G6(2025). The sequence goes on along the minus strand of NZ_CP179750.1, from coordinate 1,209,273 downwards.
CCCGAGATCCGCTCGTACGCTTCGATGTACCGCTCGCGGGTCGCTTCCACGATCTCGGCGGGCAGCGGCGGCGGCGGAGTGTCGGACGCGCGGTCCCAGCCGGATTCGGGGCCGGTGAGCCAGTTGCGGACGAACTGCTTGTCGAAGCTCGGCTGCACCTTCCCGGCCTCGTACCCGTCGGCCGGCCAGTACCGGGACGAGTCGGGGGTGAGGACCTCGTCGGCGAGAACCAGGTTGCCCTGCGGGTCCAGTCCGAACTCGAGCTTGGTGTCCGCGAGGATGATGCCCCGGTCCGCGGCGAAGTTGGACGCCCGGCCGTAGATGTCGAGGGTGTCGTCGCGCAGCTTCACGGCCAGGTCCTGGCCCACCTTCTCGACCACGGCCTCGAAACTGATGTTCTCGTCGTGCTCGCCCAGCTCGGCCTTGCTGGCGGGCGTGAAGATCGGGTCGGGAAGCTGGCTCGCCTCCACCAGGCCCTCGGGCAGTGCGACGCCGCACACCGCGCCGGTCTCGTTGTAATCGAGCAGTCCCGACCCCGTGAGGTAGCCGCGTGCCACGCACTCGACGGGGACCATGTCCAGCTTCCGGACCACCAGCGCGCGGCCGAGGACCTCTTCGGGGATCCGGCTGTCGTCGGGTTCACCGGCCAGATGGTTGTTGCCGCCGAGGACGCCGAAGAAGAAGACGCTCATCGCGGTGAGCACCCGCCCCTTGTCCGGGATCGGGGTGCTCAGGACGTGGTCGTAGGCGGAGATCCGGTCGCTCGCGACCAACAGAAGGTGCTCGTCGTCGATCGTGTAGAGGTCGCGGACCTTGCCACCGGCCAGATGGGCGTATGAATCGAGTGAGGGGCGCACGGTGACCCAGCCTATCGGTCGGGCACCGACCGGCGGCCGCTGACCTTCGAGCTGGGCAGACGTCCCGCCGTCGACTTCCCCGTCATCTCATCGCCCTCGACGAGGACATCGAACTGCAAGTGGAGGCGCAGCGGCTTGGTGATGGACTGAGACCAGGTGAGCCGGTTCCCGTCGAGTGTCGGGTCGGTGAGCGGGACTTCCTCGGTGGCTCCGCGAGCGATGCCGCGGAGTTCCCCGTCCTGCGTGACGAAGGTCAGTTCGACTCGTTGCTTCCCGATGGGCGTGGCGATCACGACGTTCCAGGTGCCGTCGACAGACATGGCTCTGCTCCTCAGATGGTGGTGGGTTCGAGCCCACGGGCACGCCAGACGGTGCCGCGGCGCTCGTAGGCGAACAATGTCTCGACCGCGTGCGCGATGCGCGGTCCCAGTTCCCGTTCGAGTAAATACAGTCCGAGGTCCAGACCTGAGGTGACGCCGGCCGCGGTGACGAGGTCACCGTCGTCGACGACGCGGGCGTCCACGGCGACCACCCCGGTGGCGTCGAGCAGATCCATCCCCAGGTGATGGGTGACGGCGTGGCGGCCTTCGACGAGTCCTGCCATCGCGAGCACGAGCGACCCACCGCAGACGGTGGCGACGATCAGGTCCGGGTCGGCACAGGCCTCCCGCAGTACTTCGGGGAGCCGCGTCTCGAGGGTCCGTCCGAGAATTCTCGGGATGGTGTCGTCGCCCTCGGTGCGCTCCTCCACGCGCCCCGACGCACCCGGCACGACGATCACATCGGCCCGGCCCGCGTCGAGCGTGGCGGCGGCCCGCAGACTCAGCGGCGCCGTTCCGCTCGGGACCTCACGCACGCCCTCGGCGGAGGCCAATTCGACGGTCAGCGCGCCGTCGGCGTACAGGCCACCCGCGTGCAGTACCTCGAAGGGAGCGATGACGTCGAGCGGATCGAATCCGTCGAACAGCGCGATCTGGACATGCATCCGTGGTGCCTTTCCCTGTCTGCCTCGTGCCGAGTACACGGGCCGCTAGTGACGTTAGCCAGCCGATCGAGACCGGAGAACTGGCATTTTCGCCACATACCAACAGATTGTCGCCACGGCATCCCCGCAGATTTCTGCATTTCGCATCGCCATTTACCGCCGTTATTCGCCCTTGGCGGAAATCGATCGACTGCGTAGGTTGTAGCCATGCACACCGTGGCAGTCCTGGCACTCGACGGTGTCATCGCGTTCGATCTCGCCACCCCGATCGAGGTCTTCGGCCGCACCAGGTTGCCGGACGGGCGCGCGGCCTACCGGGTGAAGGTGTGTGCCCTCGGCGGTGACGTGGATGCCGGCGCATTCACACTCCGCGCGCCGTGGGATCTGAGCATTCTGGACGCGGCCGACACGATCATTCTGCCGGGGCTCGCCGACCCCACCGCTCCGCTTGCACCCGAAATTCTCGAGGCGCTGCGCCGGGCCGCCGACAGTGGCACCCGAATCGCGTCGATCTGCGTGGGGGCGTTCACCTTGGCCGCCACCGGACTACTCGACGGCAAACGGGCGACGACGCATTGGGCGGCCGCCGAACTCCTCGCCGCGCGTCACCCACTGGTGGACGTGGATCCGGCCGTGCTCTACGTCGACAACGGCCAGTTCCTGACCTCGGCCGGTGCCGCGGCAGGCCTCGATCTGTGTCTGCACATGATCCGCTCGGATCACGGGTCGGCGGTCGCCGCCGACGCTGCCCGGTTGTCGGTCATGCCGTTGGAACGCGAAGGCGGACAGGCGCAGTTCATCGTTCACGAACGACCACCGTCCGCGGAAATGACGAGCCTCGACCCGCTGCTGAGGTGGATGCACGAGAACAGCCGCGACGATCTGACGCTCGACGACCTCGCCCGGCGAGCCGGGACGAGCACCCGCACCCTCAATCGGAGATTCCGCGAGCAGACCGGCACCACACCGTTGCAGTGGCTTCACCGCGTCCGGATTCATCAGGCGCAGTACCTCCTGGAGACCACCACGCACTCCGTCGACCGTATCGCCGCGCAGGTGGGCTTCGGGTCGCCGACGGCGTTCCGCGACCGGTTCAAGCGCGTAGTCGGCACCAGCCCCCATTCGTACCGCGCGGCGTTCCGGGGATCCTCGGCGACCGCGTAACGGCGTCGGGGGGCACAGCCGCGGAACACTTCGTCTCCCGTTGTCGTTACCGTTGGTCAGGAACTCTTGTGATCGCGGTAACCGGAGAAGGTGGGTAATGGCGACGGACACGACCCCGGTCGACGTCGGGTTCCGTTCGGAACGCGGACCGATTCTCGTGTCACTGATGCTCACGACGTCACTGGTCGCGCTCGATGCGACCATCATCTCCACCGCCGTCTTCACCATCGTCGGGGACCTCGGCGGCTTCTCGCAGTTCCCGTGGCTGTTCTCGATCTACCTGCTCACCCAGGCCGTGTCGGTGCCGATCTACGGCAAGCTGGCCGACATCTTCGGCCGCAGGCCCGTGATGCTCCTGGGCATCGCCCTGTTCGGCGTCGGCTCGGTGCTGTGCGGGATCGCGTGGAGCATGCCCGCGCTGATCGCGTTCCGCGCGGTACAGGGTCTCGGCGCCGGGGCCGTCCAGCCGATGAGCATGACCATCGCCGGAGACATCTACACCCTCGCCGAACGCGCCAAGGCCCAGGGCTATCTGGCCAGCGTGTGGGGCATGTCGGCGGTGATCGGCCCGACCCTCGGCGGGGTGTTCTCCGAGTACCTGTCGTGGCGGTGGATCTTCTTCGTCAACATTCCCCTCTGCCTGCTCGCGGCCGTGATGCTGATCCGCAACTTCGACGAGAAGCGGGCGCGCACCCAGCGGTCCATCGACTACGCCGGCGCCGGAATCCTGGCGGTCGGGGCGACACTGCTCATCCTCGGACTCCTCGAAGGCGGGCAGGCCTGGGCGTGGAGATCCCCGATCAGCCTCGGCATCTTCGCGGCAGGATTCGTGTTCCTGATCGTCTTCGTCCTCGTGGAACGCCGCGCCGCCGAACCGGTGCTGCCGCTGTGGGTGTTCACCCGGCGGGTTCTCGCGGCGAGCAGCCTCGTGTCACTGCTGGTCGGGGCGATCGTCCTGGGCCTGACCACCTACGTGCCTACCTTCACCCAGGGCGTCCTCGGGACGGGCGCACTGGTGGCCGGGTTCGCGCTGGCCACCCTGACCATCGGCTGGCCGATCGCCGCGTCGCAGTCCGGGCGCGTGTACCTGCGCTTCGGCTTCCGTGTCACCGCCACCGCGGGGAGTCTGCTGGTCGTGGCGGGCACCGCTCTCACGTTGAGCCTGTCCATCGACTCGGCGGTGTGGCAGGTGGCGATCTGCTGCTTCGTCATCGGCGGCGGCATGGGTCTCGTCGCGAGCCCCACCCTCATAGCGGCGCAGTCGAGCGTCGACTGGTCGGAGCGCGGCGTCGTCACCTCGACCAACATGTTCGCCCGGTCCATCGGCAGCGCCGTGGGGGTCGCCCTGTTCGGCGCCCTCGTCAACGCGCGACTGGGCGGCGCCGACAACCCCGCCCCCGGCGACCTGGCCGGCGCCCTGCATCTGGTGTTCGTGGCCGCCCTCGGCGCGGCCGTCGTACTCGTCGTCGCCGCGGCGGCGATGCCGAAGTCCGCCTCCGCGCCGGAGGTCGAGCCGAGCGCACCGACGTCCGAACCGCCGGCTGTGAAGGAGTGACCGTGCCCGACCCGTGCGTCGACGTGCTGATCGCCTCGTATCTCGAGCAGGACCTGGTCGACAGGATCGCAGCCTGCGACCCTCGGGTACGGGTGTCGTACGCACCCGAACTGCTCCCCCGGCCTCGATGGCACAGCGACCACGTCGGGGTGCCGCGTGATCTGACGGCCGGCGAGCACGACCGGTGGTCGTCGATGTTGCGGACCGCCGACGTGATGTTCGACTTCGACTGGCGGCACCCCGAACGCACCCTCGAACAGTCGCCGAATCTGCGTTGGATTCAGGCGACGTCCGCGGGCGCCGGGCAGCTGATCGAGAAATTCGGGCTGTCGCGCGTGCCGCTCACGGTGACGACCGCCGCGGGAGTCCACGCCGATCCGCTGGCGGAGTTCGCGCTCGCCGGCATTCTGCATTTCACGCGCGGCCTCCCCCGGCTGATCGCCGACCGGCAGACCCGGACCTGGCGCAAGCAGGAAACGACCGAGCTCGCAGGACGCCACGCGCTGATCGTGGGCGCCGGCAAGATCGGCTCGCGCACAGCGGAACTCCTCCGGTGTTTCTCCGTCACCGCAAGCGGGGTCGCCCGCACCCCCCGCCCCGCAGGCGCGCCTTTCGACAGCATGACCACCACCGACCGGATCGCCGAGCACCTGCCCGCCGCGGACATCCTCGTGATCTCCTGCGCCCTCACCGACGACACTCGCGGACTGATCGGACGCCGCGAACTCGCCGCCCTCCCCGACGGCGCACTGGTCGTCAACCTCGGCCGGGGACCGATCATCGACGAAGACGCTCTCGCAGAAGCACTGTCGACTGGCAGGCTGGGCGGGGCGGTTCTGGACGTCACCTCCACCGAACCGCTCCGCGAGGACTCGCCGTTGTGGACGGCCGACAACGTCATCCTCAGCCCGCACAGCGCCGCCAACGTGCCGTCCGAGAACGGGAAGATCGTGGATCTGTTCGTCGAGAATCTCGGACGCTACCTGTCGGGTGACGCTGCGCTGATCAACGAGTTCGACTTCGACGCGGGATACTGACCGCACAGAGCGGCCGCCGCCGCTACCGTGGGTATCCACCATGACCGACCGTGACCTCGTCGACCGGATCGACCGGCTCGTACACGACCAACTCGCGAACCACGACAACCGATCCGGGCACGACTCGAATGTGAACCAGGACCCTTGCCCGCACTGTGGACGCGAATGGCACGGGCTCGCGATCACCGAGCGCATGCAGCAGATGCGGCACGCCCGGGCACTCGACCCGAAATACAGCCACGCCCGCGATCACAGCCGGGTGCTGTGCGCGGGCTCGGCGTTCATCGGCCCGATGCCCGAAGAGGTGCTGATGCTCGGGGGTTTCGACGTGCACGCCGCCTGGCGGGACATGGTTGCGGCGGCACGGCAGGCGCCCGATCGGATCGAGCAGCCCGACCCGTTCGACGCGTATCGCACCGCCGGTCCGCCCGGAGACGAACCACCGGCTGTCGGCCTCGCCGGCGGATGCGACCGCGCGTCGTGGCACTGCCCGCAGTGCGGCGACCGAGCGCACTTCCTCGACGCCGGCCGCGAACCCAACGCCTTCGCGGTCGCGCTGCGCGCCTACGCCGCGCACATCGCCGCGGCGCACGACCCGTCCACGGACGACGAGGACGACGCGTCCACCTTCTCGACCCGCTGGGCACTTCCCACCCGCGGGGTGCTCTGGGACAGCCGGCACACCGTGATCGGACGATTCGGGCCCGGCGGCAGCACATTCGAACCCGGTGCCACCGCCCGCGACCTCCGCGGCTTCGGCGGCCCACCGCCCATGCGAGCCTGACCGGAGGTTACCGACCTGACCACCTCTCGGAGAGCGCCGGGCGAACGGAGACCCTGATGGACGGCCGCGACGCACAGTCAGCCCAGCACGGGCCCCGCCGCCGGACGGACACGCCGCGGTGGTGGCGGTTGGCGACCGGAATCGTCCTCACCGCCCTCGTCGCGTTCGCCTGCGCTGCGACGCTGGTGATCACGATTCCGATCGATCCGGTCTTCCCGTACGTCGTGCTCGCCGGTTTCGCCCTGCTCATTCTCGGTGCCGTGTGGCTGATCCTCGCCGGCGTGCAGCTCTGGCGGTTCCGGTGGGATCGACGCATCTGCCTTGCGCCTGCCATGGTGGCGCTGACGGCGGCCCTCGTATTCTTCGGTGTGCCGTCCGACCTCGGGTGGCGGCTGTCGGTCGGCGCACTGACCGCGTACGCGCAGGCGTGCACACCATCGTCCGAGGACCAGCGGATAGGCCTGTACGACACCTGGCGCGTCGAGCCGCTGGACACCGGCTGCCACTTCTTCCTCGAAGGCGGCCTGGTCAACCTTGTCGGAGTCGCTCGTCTGCCGGACGGGACCGACAAGATCGGGCGCCCCCAGCGTGATGGTGAGATCGGATATCAGCACATCGAATCCGACTGGTACCGCTTCATGCAGATCTTCTGAGCCGCGCCAACTGTCGAAGCCGAATCCAGTCGACCGGCGTCGCTGCTTCAGAAACCGGTGGCTGCGACGATGCGGCCCCCGGCGACGGCCTCGAGCAACGCCGCATGGTCTCGGGTGTTCTGCTCTGCGTACGTTTCGGCGAATTCTGCTATCGCATGATCGAATTCGGTGTCGTCCCCGAGATAGGCGGCGATCGCGATCCGGTCGCCGGCCCGCGCGTGCGCATAGGCGAGGACCCGTGCACACAATCGCCCGTACAGCATCATGGTGGCGGGTGTCTGGGATTCGACCACCGCCGAGCCCTTGCCGTCCCTCAGTTGGCGCACGTAGAAGTCCCGCTCGACGCCGTCGGGGCCCGCGCCACGTTCCCAGCCCAGGAAGATGTCGCTCGCGGCCTGCATCAGCCGCTGTCCGCTGACCACTCGCTCGCCCTCCGCAGCGAACGACGGGCCGTCGACGTAACTCGACAGGACGGACGGACCCGCCTCCTTCACCTGCAGAAACAGCGGATCGTCGTCGTCTGCTCCCAGCATCAGAATGATCCAGGTGCGGGTGCCCACACTGCCGACCCCGACCACCTTGCGGGCAATCTGCACCATCCGGAACTGGTCGTAGAGGACGCGGTGGTCCCACCGCAGAGACTGCACATACGCGTTCAGGCGATGCCGTAGGTCTCGGTACAGCGATTCGAGGTCTTCGCCCGCGTACAACTCCTCGACCGGGACCAGCAGAGGCGGGTTGCTGATGATCCGCCTCTCCCCGTCGACGACGGCGGTCAGCTTGGAGAGCGCTTGGACGCTGTCCCGGCGCCGCGCCTTCTCCAGAGCTGTGCTGGCGCGTTTCCTCTGCGACTTGTCCAGCTCGTCTCGAAGTCCCACGAGTTCCGCTGTGGGCTCGATGTGGGAGTACCAGACGCCCAGGTTTCCCAGTTGCGCCTGTCTGGCGATGGTTTCGCGGTATTCGGCGGCGCACGCGCGGGTGATCTTCCTGGTCTTCTTGCCGCTGAATCCGTTCTCCTGCGCCGCGATCGCGAGGCTCGAGACCAGGCGTTTGACATCCCATTCGAAGGGACCGGGATGTGTCTCGTCGAAGTCGTTGACGTCGAATGCCAGCCGACGTTCCGGGGTGGCGAAGATTCCGAAGTTACTCAGGTGCGCGTCGCCGCAGAGCTGCGTGCGCAGGCCGGTGGTGGGTGAGTGGGACAGGTCGTCGGCCATGATCGCGGCGCCGCCGCGGTAGAAGGCGAAGGCCGTCGCCGCCATGCGTCCGTACCGGATCGGAACGAGTTCCGCGACTCTCTCCGTCGCCTGCTTCTCGAGGAGGCCCACCGGGTCGCGCCGATCGGCCACACCGTGCTCGGCCAGCGCGGACGGCGGAGTGTCTCGGCGGGCGGCCGTCCCTCGTTGTGCGCGCTCGGCCCGGCTCGGATGGGTCACCCGGTCGTCGTGTTCCGCGGAGTTCGTCATCGGGCCGCCGTAGATTCCTCGGACATGGCTGTCTGCCTTCCTCGAGCGACGCGATATGGCTTGTCGGTTGCCCATTCTCCTCCGCCCGGAGGGCGTTGGCGGCAAATACCAGCAGGTTCATCGGCAAAGGGGTGGGCTCGGCGGTGCCGTTCTGCTTGAATTGATGTATGTGCCGGTGGATGGCGTACTCGGGTGAGCCGATCCTCGCCGAGGAGCTGTTGTTCCGACCGGTTCATTCGCTGATCGATCAGAGTCTGCACTCGCGGCTCGGGGCGACCACAACGAATGGTGACGGCTTCGGTATCGGCTGGTACGGCGAAGGCAGTGAGCCGGCGGTGTACAAGAGCATCGAACCGGCCTGGAACGACAGCAATCTGCGGGAGATCGCCGGTCAGGTGCGAACACCGATGTTGCTCGCGCACGTGCGGGCCTCGACCGGGACGCCGGTGCAGCGCAGCAATTGTCATCCCTTCCGGCACGGCCGGTGGTTGTGGGTGCACAACGGCGCACTCCGCGGTTTCCACGAGATCAGACGCGACCTGGTGATGGCCGTCGACCCGACGCTGTTCTCCGACATCGAGGGGTCCACGGACTCCGAGGCCCTGTTCTTCCTCGCACTGACGTTCGGCCTCGCCGACGACCCCTTCGGCGCTGTCGCCCGGGCGGTCGGCTTCGTCGAAGACGTCGGCCGGACGTACGGGGTCGAGCATCCGGTGCAGATGACCGTCGCGACCACCGACGGCGAATCGCTGTGGATCTTCCGCTATTCGAGTGAGCGGCAGTCGAGGTCGCTGTTCTTCTCCACCGAGGTCGCGAAGCTGCGCGCACTCCACCCGGAGGTCGAGGTCCTGCGCGAATTGAGCGGGGAGACCCGCTTCGTGGTCTCCGAACCCCTCCGCGCCCTCGAAGGCGCGTGGAACGAAGTGCCGGAATCCTCCGCCGGCGTGGTCCGTCCGGGCGACGACGAAATCCGGCCCTTCGAACCGATCTCACCGGCCTGACTTCGAACAGCTCACTTGGCGGTGCTCTTGCGGGGCCGCCCACGACGCGCGGTGGTCTTGGCCGGAGGCGCAGTCTTGACCGGCGGGTTCTCCGATTCCGGTTCCGCGTCGGCGGTGGATTCTTCGGACGGATCGTCGCGCCAACTGATTTCGATCTCGATCTCGGTCTCGTCGCCGTCGACCTCGATCTCGAGCTCCCACTGGACACGGTCGCCGACGACGACGGAAATCGAGTCGCCACCGGAGCCCAGTTCCACCTCGGAGCCGCTCGCGAGTGCCTGTCCGAGCGCGATGAGCCGGTCGGACACCTCTTTCCGGGAGAGCTCGGACTTCCTCTTGATCTCCAGTTTGGGCACGGCGACTCCTCACCTCGGTGCAGTGTCTCATCACCGTAACTGTCGCGAGACCGGTGGCCGGATCGAACCGAGAACAAAGTGAAGATGTAGCTTCGTCGTCCCCACACATGGGACACTCGGTGCAGCGCGCGATGGACGGACGGTGGGCCTCCGATGACCGAAGAACCGACTTCCAGTGATTCGAAGCGGGTAGCGGGCCCTCAACGCCTGCTCGGACTGCTGCTGGCGATGGCGATGTTCGTGCTCGTCGTCGACACATCACTGATGAACGTGTCGATCTCGTCGGTGGTTCGCGACCTCGACACGACCGTCAGCGGCGTCCAGGCGGCGATCGCACTCGAGGCGCTGGTATCCGCCGCGTTCATCCTGATCGGTGGCAAGGTCGGCGATCTCATCGGGCGCAAACGGGCGTATGTGCTGGGCCTGCTCGGCTACGCAGTCGGTGCGTCGGCGATGGCACTCGCACAGAGCCTGACCGCGATCATCATCTTCTGGGCCGTACTCGGTGGAATCGGCGCGTCACTCCTCTTGCCCGCCATGCAGTCCCTCATCCACGGCAACTTCGAAGGCGCCGCTCAGAAGAAGGTCTACGCCCTGGTCGGGGCGGCGGCCGCGATCGCCGCCGCCGTCGGACCGCTGCTCGGCGGTTTCATCACCACCTACCTCTCGTGGCGCGTCGGGTTCGTGCTCGAAGTCGTCATCATCGCGGTCGTCCTGTCCGGCATCAAACTGGTCCGCGATGTGCCGTACACGGGGCCTCGGGTGATCGATCTGGTGGGCGCGGTCCTCTCCGTTCTGGGGATGGGCGGGATCGTGCTGGGAATCCTGGTGTGGCAGGAGGGTGGCGAGTCGGTTGGTGCGCTCCTGGTGATCGGTGCGATTGCGATGGCCGTGCTGGCGTACTGGCTCGTGCGGCGCAAACGTCAAGGAAAGCCGGCACTGCTGGACCCGGACCTGTTCCGCTCCAAGGTCTTCCGACTGGGAATCTCGGGGCAGATGCTCCAGCAGATCGCCCTGGGTGGCACGATGATCGCGCTGCCGATCTACCTGCAGATGGTGCTCGAGTACAACGCGATGCAGGCTGGCTTGTCCCTCGCACCTCTCTCGCTCAGCATGTTCGCAGTGGCGGTGCTCGCGGGCAAGAAGGCGGGCGACCGGCGCCCGAGCAGCATCATCCGGTGGGGATTCGTGCTTCTGACGATCGGGATCGCGGCGCTGATCCCGATCGTGCCGCGCGCCGAGTTCGGCTGGGGCCTGGTGATCCCGTTGGTGATCGCCGGATCCGGGTTGGGATTGCTGGTATCCCAGCTCAACAACTACACACTCGCCCCGATCGAGGAGGAGCGGATCAGCGAGGCCGCCAGCGTCAATTCCGCAGCGGGATCGTTCGGGCTCTCGTTCGGGCTGGCGTTCGCCGGCGCCATCATGCTGGCAACGCTGTCCCTCACCTTCACCTCGATGGCGGAGTCGAGCACCGTGCTCCCGCCGGCAGAGCAGCAACAGGTCGCGCAGGTGCTCGAGGACGACGCCGAAGTCATGAGCAACACCCAGCTCGAACAACTGCTCGTCGACCAACCCCCGGAGATTCAGGACGAGATCGTCCGCATCAACACCGACGCACGACCCCTCGCCCTTCAAATCGCTCTACTCATCCCCATCCTCGCCGGCCTCATCGGGGTGTTCAACTCGTTCCGCATGAGGCGGATCCCGGACCCGACACCACAGAACTCCGGCGAAGGGACAAGCCTGGGCTGAAACCCCAACACCTCGACACCGCACGGGTCGTGGGCACGACTGTCGTTCACAGGTTTTGCGGGTTTACCGCTGCGGGCGCTTCCCAGGCGGCCGGTGTGCGTCCGGCGTACTGTCGTGCCTCGTCCATGAGCGCCCGCGCGGGTGGTGTGAGGTGGGTTTGCCGGCAGACGGCGGCGACGTGCAGGTAGGACTCGGGGACGATGCGGTGCACGGTGGCGCCTGCCTGACGGGCCGACGGTGCCCACGACGACGGCATGACGGCCTGCCCGAATCCGCTGAGCACCATCGGCAGGATCGACGTTCGGTGGGCGACCTCGGCGACGATGGTGGCGGCGACGCCACTGGCGAGGACCTCGTCGACGAGTGTTCGCATCAACGACCCCCGCTGCGAGACGATCAGGCGGAAGCCCGACAGTTCCGATCTCCGAATCTCCGGGCGGGCCGGTGTTTCGGCGCCCGGGCCGGAGAGGAGGATCAGCGGCTGGCTTTCGAGCGCGACGACGTCGAGTTCGGGAGCACGCACCGCGGCGGGTGAACCCAGGATCCCGATCTCGCAGACGCCGGTGCGCACGGCGTGCAGCACCTCTTCGGGAGTGAACGCCGCCTCGGCATTGACGGTGACCGAAGGATAGGTACGGCTGAAGCTGGTGAGGATCGTGGTGAGGGGCTCGATCCCGGGTGACGGCATCGTGATCAGGTCCACGCGCCCGGCGCGCAACCCTTTCAGCGCATCGACGGACGCCTTCGCATCCTCGAGATCGCGCAACACCACGCGGGCCGGGCCGACGAGCGTTTCGCCGGCGTCACTGAGCACCAGCCGGCGTCCGACGCGGTGAAAGAGCGGTACCCCGAGTTCACGCTCCAGCGCGGATATCGACTGGGACAGCGAGGGCTGCGCGATCAGCAGTGTTTCCGCCGCACGGTTGATGCCTCCCTGATCGACCACAGCCAGGAAGTACCTCAACTGACGCGCGTCCATCCGAACCCCTCATTCCCGTCGAGCCGCGCCGAACCCTGGAGTGCGACCGCGGCGTGGACACTCACTCTACCTGCGAAAACACGGCTCGATTAGGTCAAACCTATAAGCCGGATCGACTCTTGGTCATGGACGCTGCGCGATTGTGACGGGTTAATGAATGCATCACACACTGTGACGAGCACAACACGATGGAGGCAACGACATGGCACCGCAGACGTTCAAGATTGCATCGATCCCCGCCGACGGCGTCGGCAAGGAGGTCGTCGCTGTCGGACGGCGCGTGCTCGACGTCCTCGCAGAACAGTCCGGTGGGCGTTTCGCCTTCGAGTGGGAAGAATTTCCCTGGGGATGCGGGTACTACGAGCAGACCGGGAAGATGATGGCCGACGACGGCCTCGACACCCTGAAGGCATTCGACGCCATCTACTTCGGCGCGGTCGGCTGGGAGAACGTCCCCGACCACATCAGCCTCTGGGGGCTGCGGCTCAACATCACCCAGAACTTCGACCAGTGGGCCAACGTGCGACCCGTGAAGTTCCTCCCCGGCGTGCAGTCCCCGCTGCGCAAGGCCGACGACACCGAACTCGACTGGGTCGTCGTCCGGGAGAACAGCGAGGGCGAGTACGCGGGCCTCGGCGGACGTAACCTCAGCGGCCGCGGACCGGGCAACGAGGTCGCACTGCAGACCGCGCTGTTCACCGAGAAGGGCTGCGAGCGCATCATGCGGTTCGCGTTCGACCTGGCTCGCACCCGCACCGTGAAGAAGGTGTCCAGCGTCACCAAGTCCAACGCCCAGCAGTACGGCATGGTCCTGTGGGACGAGGTCTTCAACCGCGTCGCCCTCGACTACCCCGACGTCGCGACCGAAAGCGTTCTCGTCGACGCCATGAGCGCCAAGTTCATCCTGCACCCGGAGGACCTGTCGGTGGTGGTGGCGTCGAATCTCAACGCCGACATCCTCTCCGACCTCGGCTCCGCGCTGGCGGGAAGCCTCGGTGTCGCGGCGAGCGCGAACCTCAACCCGGAACGCCGCTTCCCGAGCATGTTCGAACCCGTGCACGGTTCCGCACCCGACATCGCGGGCCAGGGCATCAGCAACCCGATCGGCGCGATCGCCAGCGCCGCCCTGATGCTCGACCACTTCGGACTGCACGACGAGGCACGCCGCGTCGAAGCCGCCATCGAGGCCGCCACCGCGAGCGGAGCACTGACCCGCGACATCGGCGGCTCGTCGGACACCGACGCCGTCACCGAGGCGATCGTGCACGCCCTGCAGACTGCGCTGACCCCGGCCTGACCGCCTTCCATCTGCACAGCCGGCCCGGCTCGGCAGGATCTGCCGAGCCGGGCCCTCACCCCTCGAACGGTCGGTAACTCTCGGCCACCCCGTCTTCACACCCGAACACTCTCACCCGAGGTGAACGTCATGGAAATACCCAGCAGCGCAGCGACTTACCAACCGGCGACTGTGAAGAAACCGTGGTACAGGCAACTGTACTTCTGGGTTCTCATCGCGATCGTGCTCGGCATCCTGGTCGGGTGGCTCTGGCCGGACACCGGCGAGGCGATGGAGCCGATCGGCACCACCTTCATCACCGCGATGAAGATGCTGATCTGCCCGATCGTGTTCCTGACGATCGTCGGCGGCATCGCGAGTGTCGCGGACCTGAAGAAGGTCGGGCTGACCGGAATCAAGGCGCTGACCTACTTCCAGGTCGGAACGATCCTTGCGCTGCTCACCGGCCTCGTCGCGATCAACATCTTCCGCCTCGGGGACGGGGTGAACGCCGACGCCGCCTCGCTGGAAACGACCGACTCCGCCAACAAGCTGATTCAGACCGGTGAAGAGAAACAGTGGTGGGAGTTCATCACCCACCTGGTCCCGGACAGTGTGTTCGGCCCGTTCGTCGAGGGCGACATCCTCCAGGTCATCTTCCTCGCCGTCATCTTCGGTGTCGCCATCAACGCGGTAGGACAGATCGCCGCACCGATCCGGGACGCCGTCGAACGCCTCACCGCGGTGGTCTTCAAGGTCCTGAGCTTCATCATGAAACTCGCACCCCTCGGTGCGTTCGGCGCCATGGCCTTCGCCATCGGCAAGTACGGTGTCTCCACCCTCACCAGCCTCGGCAGCCTGATCCTGCTGTTCTACGTCACGTCCGCGTTCTTCGTCTTCGTGGTCCTCGGATCGGTCATGGCGTACCTGCGGCTCAACATCTTCCGGATGCTCGGCTTCTTCAAGGAAGAACTCCTGCTCATTCTCGGAACCTCCACCGCCGAGCCCGCGCTGCCCGGCCTGATGCGGAAGCTGGAGTACGCCGGCGTCAAGAAGCCCACGGTGGGACTCGTGGTGCCCACCGGCTACAGTTTCAACCTCGACGGGGCCGCCATCTACCTCTCTCTCGCGGCGCTGTACATCGCGCAGGCCACCAACACCGACCTGTCGATTCCGCAGCAGCTCGGCCTCCTCGGCGTCATGTTGTTGACGTCCAAGGGCGCCGCAGGCGTCGCCGGAGGCGGATTCATCGCGCTGACAGCAACATTGAGCACACTCGGCACCATCCCCGCAGCCGGCATCATGCTCATCTTCGGTATCGACAAGTTCATGTCCGAATGCCGCGCCCTGGTGAACTTCATCGGCAACGCCGTCGCCACCCTGTTCGTCGCCAAATGGAACCACGAACTCGACGTCGACCGCGCCCGCCGCGTCTTCTCCGGCGAAGTACTTCCCCCGCCCGACGGTGACGTCGAGAACGACTTCGACATGGAGATCCTGGAACAGGAACCACGGGACAAGCATCACCACATGATCAAGGAACCGGACGCGGTCCGCGTCGACCACGAAAGGCTCGACCCCGCGACGGCGCCCACGCACTGCGCACAGCGATGACCGCACTCCGCACCGCACGCGAGAAAGGAAGGCCGATGAGGGTTCTGGTTGCCCCGGACAAGTTCAAGGGCTCGCTCTCCGCAGCCGATGTCGCCGAACACCTCTCTGCCGGACTCGCCTCGGCGGGAATCGAGAGCACACAGCTTCCCCTCGCCGACGGCGGCGACGGCAGCGTCGACGCGGCGGTGGCCGTCGGGTTCACTCCACACCCGGTCACCGTCGCAGGCGCCACCGGAACACCCCAGCGCGGTCGTATCGCAGTCAACGGCACCACAGCGGTGATCGAAGTCGCCAACACCTGCGGTCTGGCCACCCTCCCAGGCGGCCGCCGCGCTCCGCTCGACGCCTCCAGCCTCGGTATGGGACAAGCGATCTCGAAGGCGTTGCGGTTTCGACCCCGCCGGTTGGTCCTCGCCCTGGGCGGGTCCGCCGGCACCGACGGCGGAATGGGCATGCTCGCCGCGTTGGGATTCACGTTCGCCGACGCCGACGGCCGGCAACTGCGGGCCTGCGGCCGGACCCTGCACCAGGTCCACACGGTCGATTCCTCCCGCGCAGTGAATCTCTCCGGAATCGAGATCGTGATCGCCGGCGACGTCACCAACCCACTGACCGGACCGAACGGCGCCGCCGCCGTGTACGGCCCCCAGAAGGGCGCCGACCCCGCAACCGTGCGCGAACTCGACGCCGGCCTCGACAACCTCGTCGACGCGTTCACCCGCAGCGGCCACCCGCAGGCGCGTACGGTCGCGAACTCCCCCGGCGCCGGCAGCGCCGGCGGCATCGGATTCGCCGCCATGATGCTCGGAGCACGCATGGTCTCGGGTGCCGAGTACTTCCTCGACCTGCTCGATTTCGACGGCTACCTCGCAGGAATGGACCTGGTGATCACCGGCGAGGGCAGCATCGACGAGCAGACCGAACACGGCAAACTCCTCGCCGTCCTCGCCCGCCGCGCCCACCCGGTCCCGGTGATCGCCGTCGCCGGCCGCAACACGCTCTCCCGGAACCGTTGGGCACCCACCGGTTTCGAATACATCCATGCCCTCGGCGACTACACCGACCGGAACACGGCCACCGACCCGGAGCTGACCGGCGAACTCCTCACCCGTATCGGGTGCGACATCGGCCGCAGCTCACTTCTCCACAACGAAGGACCACGATGACTCTCACCGACATCCCCTCGCCACTCGCCGCCGATGTCGGCGCGGCGTCGCTGCTGTCGCCGCGGAGGGCGAAGATCGTCTGCACGCTCGGGCCGGCCACCGCCACGGACGAGCGCACCCGCAGTCTCGTCGAAACCGGGATGGACATCGCCCGACTGAATTTCAGTCACGGCGACCACACCGACCACGAAGCCAACTACCGCCGCGTCCGCGCCGCAGCCGACAACACCGGCCGAGCCGTCGGAATCCTCGCGGACCTACAGGGACCGAAGATCCGCCTCGGCCGCTTCGCCGACGGCGGGGCGGTATGGGCGACCGGCGAACAGGTCCGGATCACCGTCGAGGACTGCGCGGGCACCCACCACCGGGTCTCGACCACCTACACCCACCTCACCCAGGACGCGCGGCCCGGTGACCGACTGCTGGTCGACGACGGCAAGATCGCGCTGACCGTCCTCGACGTCGACGGCAACGACGTCGTGTGCCGGGTGACCGAGGGCGGCCCGATCAGCAACAACAAGGGCGTCTCCCTCCCCGGAATGGACGTCTCCGTCCCGGCGCTGTCGGACAAGGACATCGACGACCTCGAATTCGCCCTGCGGCTCGGCGTCGACCTGATCGCCCTGTCGTTCGTGCGCGCCCCCACCGACATCGACCGGGTCCACGACGTGATGGACCGGATCGGCCGTCGGGTGCCGGTCATCGCGAAGATCGAGAAACCCGAGGCCGTCGACGACATCGAGGCGATCGTGCGCGCCTTCGACGCCGTCATGGTCGCGCGCGGCGACCTCGGGGTGGAACTCCCCCTCGAACAGGTGCCGCTGGTGCAGAAACGCATCGTGCAGATCGCCCGGGAGAACGCCCGACCGGTGATCGTCGCCACCCAGATGCTCGAGTCGATGATCGACAACTCCCGCCCCACCCGGGCCGAGGCGTCGGATGTCGCCAACGCGGTCCTCGACGGCGCCGACGCGGTGATGCTGTCCGGTGAAACCTCCGTCGGCGCCTACCCGACCGAGACGGTCGCGACGATGGCGCGGATCCTCTCCGCCGTCGAACACCAGTCCACCACCGTCCCCGCCCTCACCCACACTCCCCGCACCCACGGCGGGGTGATCTCGTTCGCCGCCCGCGACATCGGCGAACGCCTGGACGCCGCAGCGCTGGTGGCGTTCACCCAGTCCGGGGACACCGTGCGACGACTCGCCCGGCTCCACACCCCGCTGCCGCTGCTGGCATTCACCCCGGTACCCCAGGTGCGCAACGAACTCGCCCTCACCTGGGGCACCGAAACCTTCCTCGTCGACCCGGTCGAATCGACCGACGAGATGATCCGCCAGGTCGACACCGCCCTCCTCCGACTGGGCCGCTACCGGCGCGGCGACCTCGTCGTCATCGTCGCCGGCTCACCCCCACACACCGTCGGATCCACCAACCTCATCCACGTCCACCGGGTCGGCGAGGACGACTTCACGAAGTAGACGCTGCCGCCCTCTGGAGAAGGTGCGGACGCGTGGCCCCGACGGGGTTGAGCTGCTCGTAGGCCCGTGCCACGTCGAGCAGGAACAGGTCGTTGCCCGGGGCGGCGACGATCTGCACGCCGACGGGCAGACCGTCGGCGCTGAAGCCGGCGGGAACCGAGATCGCGGGGCAACCCAGCACCGTCACGGTCAACGCGGACGTCATCCAGTCGAGGTAGTCGTCGCAGCGACGGCCGTCGACCGCCGCCGGGTACTCGAGCTCGGCGTCGAACGGGAGCACCTGCGACACGGGCATCACCAGGATGTCGTGGTGGGTGAAGAACTCGACGGCGCGCTGCTGGATCTCCGCCTGCGCCACCATGGCTTTCGCGACGTCGTCGGCGGAGAGCCGGTCTGCCTGCCGGATGTTGTCGAGCAGCGACGGCTTCAGCAGTTCGGGGGTGGCGTCGGCGCGGTCACCGAGGTCGATCTTGAACCGCCATGCCCGCAGTGTGCGGAACACCCACTCGGCGTCGGGAATCGACGGCGCGTCCTCGGCCACCACGGCACCCGCGGCGGCGAAGATCGACGACTGCCGGTCGTGAATCTCGCGGACCGGCGCGTCCACGGGGAAGATGCCGTTCAGATCCGCGGACACCGCGACGCGCAGACCCTGCAGGCCGGCGACACCGAGACGCGGCGCGACGGCGTCGGCGCTGAGAGAACTGCGGATCCGCGCGTCGGGTCCGGAGATCACCGACAGCAACAGTTCCAGGTCGTCGACGTTCCGGGCCATCGGCCCCTGCGTCACGAGTGAGTCCCAGGGCGCGCTGTTGGGCCAGCACGGAACACGGCCGGGGGTGGGGCGCAATCCGACGACGTTGCAGAACGACGCCGGGTTTCGCAGCGAACCGCCCATGTCGCTGCCGTCGGCCAGCGGGACGAGTCCCGCACCGAGCGCCGCCGCGGCGCCGCCGCTCGAGCCACCCGCGCTCTTGGTGGGGTCGTACGGGTTGGTGGTGGTCCCGAAGACGGGGTTGAACGTGTGCGAGCCTGCGGCGAATTCGGGGACGTTGGTCTTGCCGATCGTGACGGCCCCGGCCGCGATGACGCGTTCGGCGATCAGCTCACTGGTCTCTGGCACGTTGTCGACGAGGAGCGGTGAGCCCGCCACCGTCGGGAATCCGGCGACGTCGTGAGTGTCCTTGAACGCGAACGGCAGTCCGTGCAGCGGCCCCACCGGGGTCCCGGCCGCAGTCTGCGCGTCCGCGGCGGCGGCGGTGGCGTGCGCGCGGTCGAGGTCGAGACTGACGAGCGCGTTGACCGTCGGATTCACCTGCGTGATCCGGTCCGTGTGCAGGTGGAGCAGCTCGCGGGCCGAGATGTCCTTGCTACGCAGTGCGGCGAGCATCTCTCGCGCGGTCGAGTAGTGATCGATGGTCATTACGTGGTCTCCAGGATCGGGGTGGCGGCCGGAAGGTCTTCCGACGACGCGGAGGTCGGGGTGCGGGGACGGGTGGCGCGGACGACGGCCTCCACGACGGCGATTACCGCGAGGTTGAGGACCAGGCCGCAGATGCCGGCGTCGATGTTGGCGAGGTTCAGTTCGAAGACGGTCATCACGATGACGGTGAGCATGCCCACGACGAGTCCGGCGAACACGGATTGCTTGGCGAGCAATGGCTTCTCGGGCAGAGCCAGCGCCAGACCGGGAGCGAGCTGGCTGAGACCGCCGAACGTGAGCAGCAACAGGTTGGCCAGCAGATCGGGGCGCGTCAGGCCGAGTACGAGAGCCGTGGTGGCAGCCGCGATCACGACCAGGTGGTTGAACCGGAGCTTCGTGCGCTCGCTTTCGATCTTCACCAGGTTGTGCGACGCCAGCGTCGAGATGCCGATGCAGATGGCGCCGGCAGGCAGCATCGCGGCGGAGGCCGCGGCGATCGCGATCAGTCCGAGCGCCCAGTTCGGCAGGGCTCCCCCGGCCAGCGTGAGCAGGACGGCGTTGCTGCTGGTGTTGGGATTCAGCGCGAGGATCCCGACGAAGCCCAGCATGATCGGGAGAATCATGACCACCTGGTACATCGGCAGAAAAGTGTTGTTGGAGCGGATCACTCGACCGTTCTTCGCGGCCAGCAGTGGCGGCCAGAGGTGCGGGGTGGTGAGGAATCCGCAGCCGATCGCGGAGATCAGCAGGCTCGTGGTCCACCAGACCTTGTCGTAGTCGCCGGGGTTCACGGTCAGCATCTCGCTGTGGGTCTGGGCGATCTGGCCGAACACGTCGCCGATGCCACCGGCGAAATGCAACGGGATCACGATGGACAGCACCACGACGGCGAGCAGGATCAGGACGTCCTTGACGTAGGCGGTGCGCGCGAGGCCGTGAATGCCGGCCCACAGCACGAATCCGACGACGAGGACGGTCGCGACGATCATGCTCAGCGTGCCCGAACTCGCGCTGCCCGTGACGAGACGGACGATCAGACCGAGGCCGGTGATCTGCAGCTGCAGGTACGGCAGCAGGAAGATGATGCCGCACAGGGCGACGAGCCGGCCGAGGAGCGGGCTGCGGTACCGGTCCGCGAAGAAGTCGGCCTGGGTGATGTATCCGCGGTCCTTGCTGAGTTTCCAGATTCGCGGTCCGATGAAATACAGGGCCACGTAGCCGAGTGGGATGTACGGGATGGCGTAGGTGGCGCCGATGCCCGCGGTGAACGCGATACCGGCGACACCGAGGAACGTGAACGTGGTGAACGATTCACCGGCCTGCAGGAAGAAACTGGTGACCACACCGAAGTTCCGCGTGCCGACCGTCCACTCGCTCAGGTTCTGAGCGCGTTTCCGGCGTCCACCGACCGCGATCACGGCCAATCCGATCATGCCGGCCAGGGTGATCCACAGAGCTGAGTTCGTCATAGCGTCGCCTCCTCGAACTGGCGGTCGTCGCGCCGCTCCTCGTGCGGCCGGACGAGGCCGAACTCCACCGCCGCCAGGGCGGGCAGCAGCAGGAGCACCCAGGCCGAGCACCAGACGAGCAGCCGGGGCATCCCCAGCCACAGGTCGGCGGTGTTCACAAACGGCAGCCACACGGCGGTGACGAGTGCGAGCACCGGGGCGACCGGGACGAGCAGCAGCCAGCGGCGCTGCGGCGAATCCTCGATCGCCCCGAGAATGGCGTCTCGTTGCATGCTGTTCCTTCTTCCATCCGGGGAGTAGAGGAAGCATGCGTGGTGCGGATCACAGCACTCAACAGCTGGACGAGGTTCGGCGAAATCGGCCACCAGCCTGTCGGAGATCGCAATCAGGTGTGCCGGAGGGGCCGCCAGATGTCGAAATCCGTCACATTGCCCGCCCGCTGCGTTTGACCGCCTGCACCACCATGTTGGTTTCCAGGGCCGCCGCGTCCGCCACCCACGGCGCGGTGGTGATGTAGTCGTAGAGCACCGACTCGTCGGGCGCGGCGATGTTGGCGACCACCTGGTACTCGCCCGCCGTGCCGGCGGCGTACCGCACGTACGGCATCTCGAGCATCCCCCGCACAAGCGGTTCGATCCGGTTGCGCTGAGTCTTGATGAACAGCATCGCCTCGGCACGCAGCCCGAACAGGGCCGGATCCACCACCACCCGGAGGCTGATCGCACCCTCGGCGAGCAGCGACTGGACGCGTCGCCGGGCCGTCGCCTCGGACACGCCCGCGGTCCGGGCGAGCGCCGTGGTGCCCACCCGCCCGTTCTGCATCAGCTCGCGGATGATCGTCCGGTCGACGGGATCCCGGGTGCCGCGTTCCAGGTCCGTGAGGAAGGTCGCCGGAGGCGACACCCCGCCGATC
The DNA here is from genome assembly GCF_058628105.1 of Rhodococcus sp. G6(2025). Lineage (NCBI taxonomy): Bacteria > Bacillati > Actinomycetota > Actinomycetes > Mycobacteriales > Nocardiaceae > Rhodococcus > Rhodococcus sp. G6(2025). The sequence continues at coordinate 1,187,339 of NZ_CP179750.1, read as the reverse complement.
GCTTCCTTCTCGGCGGGGGTCAGCACCCCGGCCTCCCACTCGCGGACCGTGCGGAAGTATCGCAGCACGGGGTCGGTCCAGCTTCGGACCACGCCCATCGTCGCGGGCAGTTCGTCCATGACGAGCTTCGGGAGGCGGTCCCGGGACACGTGGATCTCGGCCACACAGTCGGCGGTGCCGGTGAGGATGTACACGAAGATGCAGTCGCTGCGCTGGGCGAGGGCGCTCGCCGCCACCCGAACCGTTCCCGGGGAGCACTGGAGGCGGACGATCGCGGTGCCGCCGCTGTTCGCGACGGCGGTGACGGCCACCCGGCCGGACTCGAGGAGCGCGATGCCGTGCCGGGTGACGTTCCGTTCGGGTTCGCCGAGCGCCTGGGCGATGCGGCTCCAGGAGCACCGCCCGTCGACCTGGAGGGCGGCGACGATCCGCTGATCGAGCGAAAACCTGCGTTCGGTCATTGCAGCCGCCTGCCCTCCATGCAACGTGTGCATGCGATGTTAGGCCAGTCGGGGGTGGCGAGAATCCAGATGCTGTTTGCGGCTGATATCGCGCCCCACGTCGTGACTCGAAATCGCTGGTCTGCAACGGAATACGTGTCGAAACGGGACCGCAGACGGACAAGCTGAACCACCAAAGGTTAGGCTAACCGTATATGGTCGTGACGTGACGGTGCGCATCGCCACGCGCACCGCAGTTGTCCGCTACGAAAGGTGATCGCATATGCAGTCGACGGCCGTTGCCGAGTCCGCAGAGACTTCGGCGGACCTCCCGCCGGGCGCGCCGTTCATTCTCTCCCGACCGCACGGCACCGTGATCGCCGACGGCATCCGCACCGGTTACGACTCCGCCCACGACGCCGCGGCGGCCCTGCGGAGCGGCACCGCGACGTCGGTGGTCGGCGCGCTCGCCTTCGACCCGTCACATCCCGCCGCGCTGATCGCACCACAGACGCTGCGTCATCACCCGGGAAGCTGGTCCCCTCGACTGCAGGCCCTTCCGCGCGTGCGCGCCGGTGCGTCGATTCCCGCGGAGGACGAGCACATTTCCCGGGTCGCCGCCGCCATTCACGTGCTGCGGGAACCCGAGGCCGCACTGCACAAGGTGGTGCTCGCCCGATCGGTCGTCCTGCACGCCGACGAACCGCTGCATCCGCACGCACTGCTCGCGCAACTTGTGGCGAACGACCTCGGCGGCAACGGCTTCAGCGTCGATCTGAGCGCCGCAGGCACAGGCTGGTCGGGACGGCACCTCGTCGGCTCGAGTCCCGAGGTGCTCATCCGTCGCCACGGCGACACCGTGACCTGCCATCCTCTCGCCGGATCCGCTCCCCGGCACACCGATCCCGAGATCGACCGGCTGACCGCGGAAAACCTCGCGTCGTCGGAGAAGAATCTGCGCGAACACGCCCTCGTCGTCGAGGCGCTGCGTGCGAGCCTCGAACCGTTCTGCACCGAGCTCGACATCCCCGACCGGCCCACCCTCACCAGCACACCGCAACTGTGGCATCTCGGCACGCCCGTGTCGGGACGGCTGCGGGACCGCTCGGTGACCGCACTGGACCTCGCCGTCGCCGTGCACCCGACCCCGGCCGTGTGCGGCACCCCCACCGACGCCGCGCGTGCGCTGATCGGCGAACTCGAGGGCGACCGCGGCTTCTACGCCGGCGCCGTGGGCTGGGCCGACGCCGACGGTGACGGCGAATGGATGGTCACCATCCGGTGCGCGCAGATCGACGCCGACCGCACCACCGTCACGGCGTACGCCGGCGGCGGCATCGTCGCCGCCTCCGAACCGGACGACGAACTCGCCGAGACCACAACCAAACTGGGCACAGTCCTCGCCGCACTGGGACTTCCCCGATGAGCGGCACGACACTGGTCGTCGGGGCGGCACAGGGCATCGGGCGGGCCACGGCCGTCACACTGTCGCGGTCCGGCCACCGCCTGGTACTGCTCGATCGTGATGCCGACGGCCTCGCCGCCACCGCGGCACTACTCGACACCCCGCCGCTCGGCACCGCCGTCACCGACATCCGCGACACCGCCGCCGTCACCGACACCGTCCGCCGGATCGAGGACGAGCACGGACCCATCACCGCACTCGCGCACGTGGCGGGTGTGCTCGAGACCGGATCGGTGCTCGATACCGACCCCGAGAGCTGGCAGCGGGTGTTCGACGTCAACGTCACCGGCCTCGTCAACGTGCTGCGGGCGGTCGGCACCGGAATGCGCGAGCGTGCAGCCGGTTCCATCGTCGTGGTCGGCTCCAACGCCGCGGGCGTCCCCCGCACCGGCATGGGCGCGTACGGCGCGTCCAAGGCCGCCGTCTCGATGATCGTCCGGGTACTCGGTCTCGAGCTGGCCGAATACGGGATCCGCGCCAACATCGTCGCCCCCGGCTCGACGGACACCGCGATGCAGCGATCGCTGTGGTCGGACCCCGCCGACGACACCGGAGCGCGCGGGGCGATCGACGGAGACCTGGGCACGTTCAAGGTCGGTATCCCGCTGGGCCGTATCGCCGACGCCGCCGACATCGCGGACTCCGTCGAGTTCCTGCTGTCGGAGCGGGCACGTCACATCACCATGCAGGCGCTCTACGTCGACGGCGGCGCTACCCTCCGAGCCTGACGACCCCGAACAGCCATGCCCGTGAAAGGACTTTCGATGACCACGAGCGTTCGCGCTCCCCTGGAGACCACCGTCGGCTACCCCGCCGACCTCGCCGCGCGCTACCGTGACGCCGGGTACTGGACGGACGAGACGTTCCAGCAGTTCCTGGGCGCCCGCGCCGAGCAATTCGGGGACGCGATCGCCGTGACCGGGCCGGACGCGTCCGGGGTCGACCGTGCCCTCACCTACCGGCAACTGTCCGACCGCGCCGACCGGCTCGCCGCCGGGCTGCAGTCGTCGGGGGTGCAGCCCGGCGACCGGGTGGTGGTGCAGTTGCCGAATGTCGTCGAGTACGTCGAGGTGATCTTCGCGGTCTTCCGGCTCGGCGCACTGCCGGTGTTCGCGCTTCCCGCGCACCGCGCCCAGGAGATCTCCTACTTCTGCAGCTTCACCGACGCCGCGGCCTACGTCGTCACCGATACGCACGCAGGATTCGACTACCGCACCCTTGCCCGCGACGTGGTGGCCTCGGCCGAGAATCCGCCCCGAATCATCGTGGCCGGGGACGCGGAGGAGTTCACGTCACTCGACGAACTGCGGGCGGCGGAACCGATCTCGGACGGGCCGGCGGTGGGTCCGGAATCCGTGGCATTCCTGCAGCTCTCGGGCGGAACCACCGGGGTGTCGAAGCTGATCCCGCGCACGCACACCGACTACCTGTACTCGGTGCGCGAGTCGGACCGCATCTGCGGTGTCGACGAGAGCACCCGCATGCTCGTCGTTCTGCCTGCGGCGCACAATTTTCCGATGAGCTCACCGGGCATCCTCGGTGTGCTGCACGCCGGTGGTCGCGTGGTGCTCGCGCCGGATCCGAGTCCCGACACCGCGTTCGCGCTCATCGAGAAGGAGGGCGTCACGATCGCGTCGCTGGTGCCGCCGCTCGCGTTGGCGTGGCTCGCCGCCAGTGGTCGCACGGAACGCGACCTCTCGAGCCTCGAGGCGCTGCAGGTGGGCGGTGCCAAATTCAGCGCCGAGGCCGCGAAGCGGGTCCGTCCCGAACTCGGGTGCACGCTGCAGCAGGTCTTCGGGATGGCGGAGGGCCTGGTCAACTACACGCGGCTCGACGACCCGGAAGACACGATCGTCACCACCCAGGGCAGACCGATCAGCCCCGACGACGAGGTCCGGGTCGTCGACGACCGGGGCGAGCCCGTCCCGAACGGCACGTCCGGTCATCTGCTCACCCGCGGCCCGTACACCATCCGCGGGTATTACCGGGCTCCCGAACACAATTCGACGGCGTTCACCGAGGACGGCTTCTACCGCACCGGCGACATCGTCCGGCTCACGGACGACGGCTACCTCGTCGTCGAGGGCCGCGCGAAGGACCAGATCAACCGCGGCGGCGAGAAGGTGGCCGCGGAAGAGGTCGAGAACCATCTGCTCGCACACCCCGCCGTCGCCGACGTCGCGGTGGTGTCGATGCCCGACCCGTATCTCGGTGAACGGAGTTGCGCGTTCGTCGTGGTCCAGGGCGAGCAGCCGAAGGCCGTCGAACTCAAGAAGTTCGTCCGCGGCCGCGGACTCGCCGAATACAAGGTGCCGGACAAGGTCGTGTTCGTCGACGAGTTCCCGGTCACCGGCGTCGGCAAGATCAGCAAGTCCGACCTGCGGCGGGCACTGGAGAAGACGTTCGTGACTTCGTGACCCCACCCGGCTATCGGGACAGTCTCCCCAGCAGCGCGGACGCGACGGCGATCCCGAGCACCGCGGCCGCCACGAGCACCCCGAAGTCCAGCCAGTAGTTCGTCGGCTGGCCGATCAGCAGCCCCCTGAGTGCGGACACCTCGTAACTCAGGGGGTTGACGCGGCTGATCGCCTGGACCCACCCCGGCATCAATTCCACCGGGTACAGCGCGTTCGACGCGAAGAACAGCGGCATCGTGATCGCCTGCCCGATCCCCATCAGCCGGTCGCGTTTGAGCACCACCCCGGCGATGGCCACCGACAGGCACGAGAAGAACGCCGCTCCCAGCACCACGACCGCGACGACACCCAGAAGTCGCACCGGATTCCACGTCATTCCGACGCCGAGCAGCGCCGCCACGACCACGACGACCACGGCCTGGGCCACCGCGCGAACACCGGCCGCGAACGCCTTACCCGTGACGAGAGCCGCACGCGGAGTGGGTGTCACGAGCAGTTTGGTCAGGACCCCGGCGTCGCGTTCCCAGATGATCTGGATGCCGTAGAAGATCGCCACGAAGAGCGCCGACTGGGCGATGATGCCCGGCGCCAGATAGTCCAGGTAGGGGACGCCGCCGGTCGGGATCGCACGGATGCGGCTGAACGTCTCCCCGAAGATGACGAGCCACAGAATCGGCTGGATCGCGCGGGTCACCAACTCCGTCCGGTCGTGGCGGAGCTTCTGCAGCTCGACCAGACAGAACGTGACGATCCGCGACAACAACCGGAGCACACCCCGGGTCGGCGGTTCAGCCCAGACGGCGGGCAGTGCGGCGGGCGCTACGGACATCCCGGAGCCCTCCCTTCTCGTCGGCGGTGAGACTGTCACCGGTGAAGTGGCGGAAGACGTCGTCGAGCGTCGCGTCGGGCCCCAGTTCGGCGACGAGCCCCGATGGGGAACCGACCGCCCGCAGTTCGCCGCGGTGCATCAACGCGACCCGATCACACAGCGCCTCGGCCTCTTCCATGTAGTGGGTGGTGAGCAGGACCGTCATCCCGTACTGCTTCTGCATCTCGGTGACGCGGGTCCACACCGAATCCCGCGCAACCGGATCCAGCCCAACCGTCGGCTCGTCGAGCACCAGCAACGACGGCCGGTTGACCAACGCCTGCGCGAGTTCGAGGCGCCGGACCATGCCGCCCGAGAAACTCGACGCCACCCGGTCTGCGACGTCGGCGAGATCCACCATCTCCAGCACCTCGTCCACCCGGCGCCGGCGTTCGGACCGGGGCACATCGTAGAGGCGGGCGAACCAGGACACGTTCTCACGGGCGGTGAGCGCGCCTTCGATCGACAACTGTTGCGGCACATACCCGAGCAGCCGTCGAACGGCCATGGCCTGGGTGCGCACGTCGTACCCGAAGATGCTCACGTCGCCGTCCTGCAGCGGAAGCAGCGTGTTGAGCAGTCGGATCGTGGTGGTCTTCCCCGCCCCGTTGGGGCCGAGAAGGCCGAAGCACTCCCCCGCCTCGATCACGAGGCTCAGGTCCTTCACCGCGGTGTAGTCCCCGAACGAGTAGGTCACGTGCGACAGTGCCAGCGCGTCGTGGGACGGCCGCTGTCGTGCGGCGGTCCGCGCCCTGCGAAACATCATCTGGCAACCTCCTGATCGCTCGGCCCGGCCTGATCCGGGTGGAGCGCTCCGGCGAGGCGGGTGATGGCGGGTACGGCGGATTCGATGGCCTTCCGGTCCTCGGCACTCAGTCCGTCGAATGCGGCGGCGACCTCGATGTTGCGGCGGTCGCGCCACCGTTCGACCTGGGCCCGTGCGTCGTCGGTGAGCGCCAGGCGGGCGACGCGGCGGTCGGACTCGTCCCGCACCCGTTCGACCAGCCCGGCGTCGGTCAGTTGCCGCACGAGGGTGGAGACCGTGTTCGCGGCGAGGCCCAGGGCCGCCGCGGCCTCCGCGACGGACGTGCCGGGCCTGCGACGGAGCAGACGCACCAACTCCACCTGTGACCCCGTCAACGGGGTCTCCGGCCACGGCCGCCCGACTCGACGGCGCGTGTGCCGGCGCAGCAATCCGATTGCGGCGAAGAGCTGTTCGGCAGGCGACTCGTTCTGTGCCATGACATCAATATAGCTCTGTTTCAGAGGTATTACGAGGGCGGCTACGCTCGGGCATGCACAAGCGAGTTCGGATGATCGAGGTGACGAGGAGACGTCTGCATGTGCCTGGTCCTGTTCGCCTGGCATACCCGCCCCGACCTCCCCCTCGTCGTCGCGGCCAACCGCGACGAGTTCTACGCCCGGCCCACCGAACCGCTGAGCAGGTGGGACGACGGGTTCCTCGCGGGCCGCGATCTGCTCGCCGGCGGCACCTGGATGGGAATTGCCGACTCCCAGCGATTCGCGGCCGTCACCAACGTCCGCAACGGCGCCCCCTCGACCGGGGCGCGGTCCCGCGGCGCCCTGCCCGTCGACTACCTCCGCGGCGGGCTGTCACCCGCCGACTACGCCGAACAGGTGGCCGCGACCGGCGCCGAGTACGGCAGTTTCAACCTGCTCGTCGGCGACCCCACGGAACTGTGGTGGGCCACCAACCGGCCCCACGGCAGGCGGCAGCGGGTGGAACCCGGCGTCCACGGCCTGTCCAACGCCGAACTCGACACGCCGTGGCCGAAGGTGACCGGCGGCAAGCAGGCATTCGCCGCCGCCCTCGCAGCCGACGACGGCAGCCCCGAGGCCGACCCAGGGGCATACTTCGACGTGCTCGCCGACAGCGACCCCGCACCGTGGGACTCACTGCCCGACACGGGCATCGAACCCGAACTCGAGCGCGCCCTGTCGTCCCGCTTCATTCACTACGGCGACTACGGGACGCGGGCGTCGACACTGCTGCGGGTCCGGCCGGACGGCACCTTCGACATCACCGAACGACGGTTCGACGAGAACGGCCCCACCGGCGAGGTCCGCTTCCCCGCACGTGAGTGACAAAGTGTGCTCCCGCACGCTTTGCCACTCACGTCAGGTGAGGGAGGAACGGATGACGCCCGCCGTCTGATCGAGCGCGATCCTGCTCGGCGACTTCGGCATTCCGCGCAGCCCGAACCCGTCACCGGCCGTCCGGGGAACGACGTGCAGGTGGACGTGGAAGACCTCCTGGCCGGCGGCGATCCCGTCGGCGAGGAACAAGTTGACGCCCTGGGCACGCATCGGCCCGTGACGCAGCGCGGTCGCGATGCGCTGTCCCACCGCGAACACCGCCGCGCCGTCGCCCGGGTCGAGGTCGGCGAGCCCGCTCGCGTGCCGCTTCGGGACCACCAGCAGGTGTCCGGAGGTCCACGGCCGGATGTCCATGAACGCCATCACGTCGTCGTCCTCGTGCACGACGCTGGCGTCGGATCGGCCCGACACGATCTCGCAGAAAATGCAGTTCACGGGTAGGCACCTCCGGTGCTTGTGCGCCTTTTCGGTAGTCCCCGCTACCAAAAAGGCGCACGGGCGCTACGCGCCTACAGGATCGGGGACGGCTGGTAGGCGGCTGCCTCAGGGTTGGCGTCGACGAGCTTCTGCACCTGCGCGACGACCGTGGCGACCTGCGACTCGGCGGCACCGATGAACGCCTTCTTGTCGGCGAGGGCCTCGTCGAGGGCGGCCCGGTCGAGGGGCAGGCGGTCGTCGGCGGCCAGACGGTCGAGGAGGTCGGGTTCCCTGCCCTCCTCGCGCATCGCCAGCGCGACGGCGACGGCGTGTTCCTTGATGACCTCGTGCGCCGTCTCCCGGCCCACTCCGGCCCGCACCAGGGCCATCAGGACCTTGGTGGTGGCGAGGAACGGCAGGTACCGGGTGAGTTCCTTCTCGATGACGGCGGGGTAGGCGCCGAATTCGGCGAGCACGGTCAGGAACGTCTCGATCAGTCCGTCGATCGCGAAGAACGCGTCCGGCAGCGCGACGCGGCGCACCACCGAGCAGAACACGTCGCCCTCGTTCCACTGCGCGCCCGCGAGCTCGGCGGCCATGGTCGCGTACCCGCGCAGCACGACCTGCAGTCCGTTGACGCGCTCGCAGGAGCGGGTGTTCATCTTGTGCGGCATCGCGGACGAGCCGACCTGGCCGGGCTGGAAGCCCTCGGTGACCAGTTCGTGGCCGGCCATCAGGCGGATGGTGTGCGCGAACGACGACGGCCCGGCCGCCACCTGCACCAGCGCCGACAGCACGTCGTGGTCCAGCGACCGCGGGTACACCTGGCCGACGCTCGTGAACACGTGGGAGAAGCCGAGGTGCTCGGCGACCTTCTGCTCCAGCGCCTCCAGCTTGGACGCGTCGCCGTCGAGGAGGTCGAGCATGTCCTGCGCGGTGCCCATGGGCCCCTTGATGCCGCGCAGCGGGTAGCGGTCGATCAACTCGCGCAGCCGGGTGAGCGCGACGAGCAGTTCGTCGGCGGCGGACGCGAACCGCTTGCCCAGTGTGGTGGCCTGCGCCGCGACGTTGTGCGACCGGCCTGCCATGACGAGGCTGCCGTACTCGGCGGCCCGCTCGGCCAGCCGGGCGGCGACCGCGACACCGTGCGCGTGGACGTGCTCGAGCGACCGCAGGATCTGCAGCTGCTCGACGTTCTCGGTGAGGTCGCGGCTGGTCAGACCCTTGTGAACCTGCTCGTGCCCGGCGAGTGCGTTGAATTCCTCGATGCGGGCCTTCACGTCGTGGCGCGTGACGCGCTCGCGGTCGGCGATGGAGTCGAGGTCCACCTGCTCGAGCACCCGCTCGTAGTCGGCGAGCGCCTCGGCCGGCACGTCGATCCCGAGTTCCGCCTGGGCACGCAGCACGGCGAGCCACAGCTGACGCTCGAGGACGATCTTGTGCTCGGGCGACCACAACTCGACGAGTTCGGGGCTGGCGTAACGGTTGGCAAGGACGTTCGGGATGCGGCTCACGAGTCCTCAGTTTACGGCGGTGCTACAGCTCGACGTGGTCCGGCCGGTCGAGGGCCGGCGCGACGACGTCGACGACGTCGAGCAGCATGGCCCGGGCTAGGGCACGCAGGTCGGGGTCGTGTTCGCCGAGCGCGGTCACCAGAGCTCCGTCGACGACGGCGACGAGCCGCCGGAGCTGCTCCTGCCGGACGTCGCGGTCGGAGCGTCGCAGGGCCTCGGTGAGTATGTCGTCGAGTTGCGCGCGCAACCGCAACTGCACCTCGCGCAGTTCGGGGCGACGCGCGCAGGCCGTGAACCGCTCGTACCGGGAGATCAGCCTCTCGCGGCAGTCCTCACTGATCAGTGCCGGTCCGACGAGTAGCTCGAGGAGGAGGTCGACGGTGGATTCGCGGCCGCGGCGCCGGTGCGTGACGTCGTCGACGCGGCTGCGCATGACCGCGAGATCGCGGTTGCCGTTGCATTCGACGGCCTTCGCGATCAGGTCGTCCAGCGACTCGAAATAGTAGGTGGTCGACGCGAGCGGAAGGTCGGCCCGGGTGGCCACCGAGCGGTGCCGGACAGCATCGAATCCGCCCTCGAGCAGCAGATCGGCGGCAGCCTCGACCAGCGCCTGTCGGCGCCGTTCGCCCTTCGGAGTTGCCGCAGATGACACCAATTCATCCTGCCAGCCGCGGGTGCCGCACCAGGGCAAATTGGACGACAGACCGCGAAGTATGTGGGCGGTGGAGCCCGCCCGCGTAGCGTCGGGACCATGCGGGTGTCGGTGCGGATCGCAGGCGCGGACCGCGGCCGAAACCCTGTCGCGGTCCGAGGTCCTCGAGTTCCCCGGGCTCGGTCACGACGTACTGCAGTCCTCGGATTGTGCCCCGGCCGTCACGGTCGGCTTCCTCGAGAACCCGGCCGGCGGCTACCACACGAGTTGCCTCGCGCGAGTACAGATGCCGGCCTTCACGACCGGATGAGATCCGGGGGCCGGCAGGCGAGGCGACGGAGCCGCAGGGCGATCGTCACCAGCGCGGGGAACGTCACCGCGAGAAGCGTGAACCGCTGGAGAAGTCCGGCGACGTCGTGCAGCGGGGCACCCTCCGGCATCGCGAACCGGCCCAGCATCACGAAGCATCCCAGTCCGAGGACCCCGGCGACCGCGGTGTACCGCGCCAGGCCGCGCCACCGCGGATCGGCGGCGAACCGGCGCGACAGCACCAGCAGCGACAGCGCGCTGCAGGAGAAGAATGTGATCCCCGCGATCACATGGTGGCCGGGGTCGTAGGCGTTCCCGGTCGCGTCCTCACGCAACGGGAACCCGGCGGCGAGGGTCAGCCCCACCGCTGCCGCGCCGAGCAGGGCCGGTCCCGCCCAGCCGAAGCGTGTCGCCGCGATGCCGCGGTGCAGTCCGGCCGCGAAGATCAGCAGTAGCACGGCGAACGCCAGGAAGTTCAGCTGCTGGATCCACCCACTCGGGTCCGCCTCGAGAGCGCTGATCGGGTCGGCGATCGGGCTGTAGTCGTCCCGGAGGACTGCCTCCTGGGCGACGAACCCCGCGGTGAACACCAGCGGTCCCGCTGCGCCCGCACGGGCGGCCCACCGCTGGAAGTCGGAGCGCGACACGAGAACTGACGTGTTGACCATGCCTTCGACGCTAGAGCGACGTCACCACCCGGGCATCGGGAAATTCACCCATCCCGCCCCGGGCGGAACATGGGTCGTTCCACCCACTGCGGTCAGTTGTCGGGAAGGACGGCTCCGGTCGCCGCGTCGACGTTCACGTCGTAATCCCAGCCCTTGGCGTCGCGGATGTGAATGTGCCACACCGCCGTACCATCCCGCTGCTGCTGCTCGGCGTTCGCGACCGTGCCACCCGGGACCGTCGCGACCGCGATCTGCTCCGCCTGCTGCTGGGTGACCACCCCGCCGGCGGGGGGCGCGGGTGCGGGCGTCGCGGTGGTCTCCCTGTTCTGACTGTCGGGCACCACCGCGCCGGTCGCCGCATCGACATTCACGTCGTAGTCGTAGCCCCGTGTGTCGCGGATGTGGACGTGCCACACCGTCTTACCGTCCCGCTGTTGTTCCTCGGAGTTAACGACCGTGCCACCCGGGACCGTCGCGACGGCGATCTGCTCCGCCTGCTGCTTGGTGACCGCGGATGCCACCGCCGTGCCCGTCGTTGTGGGCGCCGTCGTCGTGGCCGTGGCCGACGCCGTGGCACTGGCAGAGGTCGACGAGGTGTCACTGCTGTCGGAACCGCACCCACCCAGCAGCAGCGCGGAGGCCGCAACAACCGGGATCAGGCTCGCACATCGCACAATTCTGGTGGTCATCGTGGCTCCTCGATCGCTCGACGGCGTGGACCTGCCTGTCAGAGTACGGGAGCGACAACCGACCTCGCGGTAGTTTTCCGCAGTTCTCGCCGGTCCGGGTCAGCCCGTCACCACGCCCGGCACGACCGCCTGCCGAAGCCGCGCCGGGCCAGCACGAGCCAGACGATGGGCAGGAAGACGAGCGGGGGGACGCGGACCAGGGCGACCCACAGGATCGCGGCGAGCACGGCCACCACGAACACGAGTGTCCGCAGCGCCGCGGCCTCCCGTCCCGGATCGCGGCGCACGCGATCGGGTTCGGGCACGAAGCGCTGTTTGTCCGGGAGGTCCGCGAAGAGCGGCGTGAGGTCGGCGGCGGTCTTGGCGAGGTACGCCTGGCGGACCCTCGCGTCGAACTCGTCGGTCTCGAGCCGTCCGGCTGCGAAATGTTCGGCGAGTGCCGCCGCGGCTTGCTCCCGTTCCACGGTCCCGATGCGGACTCCGCCGGGAACGGGTGGCTGTGGATGACTGATGTCGCTCATGTCGTCGCCTCAGGGCCGGTGTGTAACACTGTAATCCTAGCCACAGTGTAGGCCTTCTACTCCTGGTCGCGCCCGTGGAAACCTTCCCGGCGCTGCTCCTCCGCCCGTTCCCGGCACCGCCGCACGAACTCGGCTTCCTCCGGGTCGGCGGGCAGCTGACCTCCCTGGTCCCTCTGCGGCCGTCCGACGAGGAGCCACAACACCGAGCCGACGAGCGGAAGCAGCAGCACGATCACCAGCCAGCCCTCCTTCGAGAGGTTCCGGAACTGGTCGTCGTCGGTGGTGATGGCGTCGGCGAAGCACAGGACCCACAACACGAATGCGAACAACGCGATGTACAGCATCGCCGTTCTCCTTGCCTGGCACGCCCGAACACGCAGTGCGCCCAAGTCCATCGAACAACTGCTGCGGCGGCGCCGCAAGAGGCGTGGCCGGGAAACTCCGGCTACAGCCAGCGACCCAGTCGCACCAGCGATTCCCGGACCTCGGCTGTGGATCCGGCGAACGACAGCCGGACCGTCCGGTCGCCGTGGACGGTGTCGAAATCGATGCCCGGGGCCAGCGCCAGACCGGTGTCCTGCAGCAGTCGCGAGCACCATTCCGTCGACGTCGCGCCGTGGGACCCGCCGAGCAGGTGCCCGATGTCGGCGTACACGTAGAACGCGCCGTCGGCGGGCGCCAGGTCGGTGATACCCAGTTCCGGGAGTCCGGTGAGCAGCAGCTCCCGGTTGACGGCGTAGCGCTGGACGTGGCCGTCGAGCTCGGCCCTCGATTCCTCGGTGAACGCGGCGATCGCCGCGTACTGGGAGATGGCGGGCGGGCATACCGTCATGTTCGACGCGAGCCGCTGCAACGGGCGACGCAGCCCCTCGGGCACCAGCATCCAGCCCAGCCGCCAGCCCGTCATCGAGAAGTACTTCGACACCGATCCGACGACGACGGATTCGCGCGACGTCTCCCACGAGCTGGTCATCGCCTGCTCGCCGTATCCGATGCCGTGATAGATCTCGTCGGAGATCAGCAGCGTCCCGTGCTCGTCGCACCAGCGGGCGAGGGCGGCCAATTCGCCGGGGTCGATGACGGTGCCCGTGGGGTTGGCGGGGCTGGCGACGATCAGTCCGGCAGGCGGCTCGGGCAGGGCGTCGAGCATCGCGACCGTCGGCTGGAACCGGGTGTCTGCTCCGCAGTCGATCTCGATGACGGTGCAGCCGAGCGCGGCGAGCGTGTTCCGGTAGGCCGGGTAGCCGGGGCGGGCCACCACGACGGTGTCGCCGACGTCGAACGCGGCGAGGAACAGCAGCGTGAACGCACCCGAGGATCCGGTGGTCACGACGACGTCCTCGGCGTCGACGTCGATACCGGACCTGGCGGAGTGGTATCCGGCGATCGCCTCCCGCAGCGGCAGAATGCCGAACGTCTCGGTGTAGCCGAGCAGGTGTCCGTCGAGCACTTCCCGCGTCGCGCGGAGAACCGGCTGCGGAGCGGGAGTGGACGGCTGTCCCGCTGCGAGCGTCAGCACGTCACCGTGGGTGCGCTGACGTTCGGTGGCGGCCTTCCACACGTCCATCACGTGGAAGGTCTGGATGTTGGACCGCTGGGATTCGGGACGCACCCCTTGACGCTAGCGTGACGCGCTCACTGCCCGGCCAACGCGTCCCGCTGCGCCTCCACCGTCTCCCGGATCGCGCCCACCACCGCCGCGACCTCCGGTCGGCGCAACGACTCGGGTCGCGCCACGAGCCAGTACGCCAGCGTGGCCTCGACCTGCCCGGGCAGCACCCGCACGAGGTCGTCGTGGCGGTCGGCCATGAAGCACGGCAGCAATCCGATGCCCGCCGACGCCCGGGTGGCCTCGACGTGCACGAACACGTTGGTCGACGTCACCGATTCGCGCATCGAGACGGTGAGGCGGCGCGCGAGGTCGAGTTCGTCGACCTGCAGCATCGAGTCGATGAAGTAGACGAGTGAGTGATCGGCCAGATCACCCACCTGCCTCGGGGTGCCGTGTTCGGACAGGTACGCCTTCGCGCCGTACAGGCCGAGGGTGTAGTCGGCCAGCCACAGCGCCTCCGCCCTGTGCACCTGCGGCTTGCCCACGACGATCTCGATGTCGAGCCCCGAGCGATGCTGTGAGGCCCGGCGGGTGATCGCGACGATCTCCACGGACACCTCGGGGTGCCTGCTGCGGATCAGCGCGCCGGCGGGTGCCGCGATGTAGGCGCTGAACCCGTCGGTCGCCGACACCCGGACCACGCCCTGCAGGTGGTCGGCGCGGCCGGGTTCGGCGACGAGTCCGTGGACGGCGGCCTCCACGCGTTCGGCCGCGGTCAGCGCCTGCCGCCCGAGGTCGGTGAGTTCCCACCCGCCCGCGGCCTTCACGAGTACCCGGCCGCCGAGGCTTTTCTCCAGACTCGCGATCCTGCGCGAGATGGTCGTGTGGTTGACGCCCAGGTCGTCGGCGGCGGTGTTGAAGCGGCCGGTCCGCCCCACTGCCAGCAGTACGAGCAGGTCGTCGGCGCTGGGCAGGGCTGTTCCGGAGGTCACTTCTGCATATTTGCACATGCCGCCTGCAGGTTGCGTCATTGTGTGCGCACAAATATGCATCAATACTCGGCAGGACCAATGAACTGTGTCCCCAGTCACAACGGGGTGCGGAGTGTAACGAGGAGCGACAGATGAGCGTCGACGAAACAGCGCACGCGAAGGAAGCCCCGCCGTCCGGGCTGAAGAAGGTGGTCGGCGCGTCCATGGCCGGCACCGTCGTCGAGTGGTACGAGTTCTTCCTCTACGGGACCGCGGCGACGCTCGTGTTCAGCAAGGTCTTCTTCGCGGCCGGCGGCAACGAACTCGACGCGATCATCGCGGCGTTCGTCACGTACGCCGTCGGCTTCGTCGCCCGGCCTCTCGGCGGCATCGTCTTCGGTCACTTCGGCGACAAGTTCGGCCGCAAGCAACTGCTCCAGTTCAGCCTCCTCCTCGTCGGCGCGGCCACGTTCCTGATGGGCTGCCTGCCCACGTACGGCCAGATCGGGTACTGGGCCCCGGCCCTGCTCGTCACTCTCCGCTTCATCCAGGGATTCGCCGTCGGCGGCGAGTGGGGTGGCGCGGTGCTGCTGGTGGCCGAGCACAGCCCGAACAAGTCCCGCGGCTTCTGGTCGTCGTGGCCGCAGGCCGGCGTGCCTGCGGGCAACCTCGTCGCGACCGTCGTCCTGCTGATCCTGACGACGACGCTGTCCGATGCGGCGTTCCTCAGCTGGGGCTGGCGCGTGGCGTTCTGGCTGTCGGCCGTGATCGTCCTCGTCGGCTACTACATCCGCACGAAGGTCACGGACGCCCCGATCTTCATCCAGGCGCAGAAGGAAGCGGAGCACATCAAGGAGACGTCGTTCAGCGTCTTCGAGGTGCTCAGGCGCTACCCCCGCGGCGTGCTGACGGCGATGGGCCTGCGTTTCGGTGAGAACGTCATGTACTACCTGGTGGTCACGTTCTCGATCACCTACCTCAAGGTGGTCGTCCACACGGACACCGCGCAGATCCTCTGGTGGATGCTGATCGCGCATGCGGTGCACTTCGCGGTGATCCCGCTCGTCGGGCGGCTCTCCGACACCATCGGCCGGCGCCCCGTCTACATGATCGGCGCGGTGACCGCGGGCACGTGGGGCTTCTTCGCCTTCCCGATGATGAACAGTGGGCACAACGCCGTCATCCTCGGAGCGATCATCATCGGCCTGGTGTTCCACGCCTTCATGTACGCCGGTCAGCCGGCGATCATGGCCGAGATGTTCCCGACGCGCATGCGGTATTCGGGTGTCTCCCTCGGCTACCAGGTGACGTCGATCGTGGCCGGTTCGCTGGCGCCGATCATCGCGGCCAGCCTGCTCAGCAAGTACGACTCGTCCGTTCCGATTGCGATCTACCTGGCGATCGCGTGCCTCGTCACCGTCGTCGCCGTGATCGTCGCCCGGGAGACCAAGGGCATCTCGCTCGAATCGATCGACGAGGCGGACGCCCAGATCCTGGCGGACGAGAAGGCTGCCGGCGCGAAGAACGGGGTCCCCGCATGACCGAGCAGAACCTGACCGGACGCACCGCCCTCGTCACCGGCGGCGCCAGCGGAATCGGCGCAGCCTGCGCCCGGACGCTCGCCGCACGCGGAGCCCACGTCACGGTCGCCGACCTCGACGACGTGGCCGCCAAGAGCCTCGCCGACGAGATCGACGGAACCGCGTGGCACGTCGACCTCCTCGACGCCGATCCGCTCACCGAGCTGCGACTCGAGACCGACATCCTCGTCAACAACGCCGGGATCCAAACCATCAGCCCCATCGAGGAATTCCGCCCCGAGGACTTCCGGCGCATCCAGACGCTGATGGTCGAGGCGCCGTTCCTGCTGATCCGTGCCGCCCTGCCGCACATGTATTCCACGGGATTCGGGCGCATTATCAACGTGTCGTCCGTGCACGGGCTCCGCGCATCGGCGTTCAAGGCCGCATACGTCACCGCCAAGCACGGACTCGAGGGACTGTCGAAGGTGACGGCGCTCGAGGGCGGCCCGCACGGCGTCACCAGCAACTGCGTCAACCCCGGTTACGTGCTGACACCGTTGGTGCAGAAGCAGATCGCGGATCAGGCACAGGTGCACGGCATCAGCGAGTCCGACGTGATCGAGAAGGTGATGCTCACCGAGAGCGCGATCAAGCGACTGGTCGAACCGGCGGAGGTGGCGTCCCTCGTCGCGTGGCTCGCGTCCGCCGACGCAGGCATGGTCACCGGCGCCTCCTACACGATCGACGGAGGATGGACCGCCCGGTGACGTGACGAAAAAGGCGTGCACCCCCGGTTGTTCCGGGGGTGCACGCCTCTCAGCCGTGGGAGGCCTCGACCTCAGGGAATGGCGATGCGTCCCTCGACAGCGGCCAGTCCGATGTCCTTGCGGAAGTGGCTTCCCGGCAGCTTGATCGCGGAGATCTTGGAGTACGCATCCGCGCGCGCCGCGTCGAGGTCCGCTCCGACTCCGACCACGCTGAGCACGCGTCCGCCGGCGGAGATCACCTGATCGTCGACGAGCTTCGTGCCTGCGTGCAGGACGCCGTCACCGTCGGCGCCGGTGATCACGTCGCCGGTGCGCGGGGTGGCCGGGTAGTGCTCGGCCGCGACCACCACGGTCACCGCCGACCCGTCCTGCCATTCGAGTGGCGCGACCTGATCGAGCGTTCCGGTGGCCGCCGCGTTCAGCAGTTCGCCGAGCGGACTCTTCAGCAGCGCGAGGACCGCCTGCGTCTCGGGGTCGCCGAAGCGGCAGTTGAACTCGACCACGGCGGGGCCGTCCTTGCCGATCGCCAGCCCGGCATACAGTAGGCCGCTGAAGGCGCTGCCCCGGGCGACGAGCTCGGCCGCGACCGGCTTCACGACGTCGTCGACGATCTGCGTCACGGTCTGCTCGGGCAGCCACGGCAGCGGCGTGTAGGCGCCCATGCCGCCGGTGTTGGGTCCGGTGTCGCCGTCGCCGACGCGCTTGTGGTCCTGGGCAGGCAGCAGCGGCACGACGGTCTCGCCGTCGACGACGCAGAACAGCGACACCTCGGGACCGTCGAGGAAGGATTCGAGGAGAACGGGGTGACCGTTCTCGAGCAGTTCGGCCGCGTGATCGCGGGCGGCGTCCCGATCGGTGGTGACCACGACACCCTTGCCTGCCGCGAGGCCGTCGTCCTTGACCACCCAGTTGGGCCCGAAGCGGTCGAGTGCCTCGTCCAGCTTGGCGGGCGAGTCGACGATCTCGCTGTGCGCGGTCTTCACACCGGCGGCGGCCATGACGTCCTTGGCGAACGCCTTGGAACCCTCAATGCGCGCGGCGTCGGCCGACGGGCCGAAGCAGGCGATGCCTGCCGCGCGGACGGCGTCCGCGACACCCAGCACCAGCGGGACCTCGGGGCCGACCACGACGAGGTCGGCGTCGAGCTTCTTCGCGAGGGCGGCCACCGCCTCCCCGGACGCGATGTCGACGGGGTGCTGCTCGGCGATCTTGCCGATCCCGGCGTTGCCGGGCGCGCACATCAGGGCACTGACACCCGGATCGCGAGCGAGGGCGAGAAGGAGGGCATGTTCACGGGCTCCGGAGCCGATAACGAGTACGCGCACGGGTGTCAGCCTACGGGCCGCTCCGAACGGGACGTTCGGAGCGTGCGGTCTCGACAGTCCTACCGGTTCGCGTTACCATACTTCTAGAATTCCGTAATTCCGAATTATCGAATTTCCACAGGTAAAGGGATCTTCTCGATGACCAGCAAACTGGGCGCGCTCACAGCAGCAGCAGTCGTCGGCTCCCACCCCGACGACGTCGCCTTCGTCGTCGACGACGGTCGCGGCCGAACGGTCGAGCACCGCGCCGGCGACACCGTTCCGCTGGCGTCCACGATCAAGGTGGTGCACCTGGCCACCTACGCCCGGGCCGTCGCGTCGGGTGAACTCGACCCGGCCGAGCCGGTACCGCTGTCCGAGTGGGAACGCTGGTACCTCCCGAACACCGACGGCGGCGCCCACCCGAAGGCTCTGCAGCGGCTCGGTGTCACCGAACCCGACGACACCGTCACGCTCGAGCAGATGGTGACCGCGATGATCCAGGAGAGCGACAACGCCGTCCCCGACTATCTACGCGACCGACTCGGCGACGCCGCCGCGCAGGCCGGCTGGGACGACCTCGAGGTCCCCACCCTGAATGGCAGCCCGCCCCGCCCGGGCTGGACGGGCTGGGTTTCAAGGGCGGCAACCTTCCCGGTGTGGTCACCGAGGCGATGACCGATCCCGCTAATGTCGCAGCTAAGTTGTGCCGTGTGAACGACGAGTACGACGCCCGGCTCGCCGACGTCGAGGCGCGCGTCCACGCCCTCGAATCGGCCCGGCCCGCCGAATCCCCGACACCCGACGTCGGCGAGAGCATCGGGCAGATCGGATATCAGGGCACCGTCGACCTGGGCGGCGAGATCCAGTGGACGATCCGCTACGACGCCGGCGCCACCCTCGACCTGTCCCCCACCGCCGTGTCGAACGTGCTCGCCGCGCTGGGACATCCGACCCGCCTCGAGATCGTCCGCACCCTGCTGCGCGGTCCCGCCGGCGCGGCCGAGTTGCAGACCGCGGTCGGGCTGTCCTCGCCCGGTCAGCTCTACCACCACCTGCGCGTCCTCGGCGGGGCACGCATCGTCGAGCAGGAGTCGAGGAACCACTACCGCATCGCGGCGGCGAAGGTGGTGCCGTTGCTGGTCATCACCCTCGCCGCCGCGGATGTCGGGGAACACCCCCTGTGAGTACTTGTTAACCGCCCGCGGTTAATAAGTACTCACGGGCGACAGCACGGGCTTCGGAGACGGCGTGCGCGACTTTGCGCGGTACGAGCGCGTCGCCGATGATGTGCACGCGTGCGCTTTCCGGTGCGAGTTGCGACCAGTCGCGCGGGCGCCGCTCACCGGCCACGACCACCCGGTCGACGTCGAGGCGCGTCCTCTCCCCCGACAGCGTGTTCTCGAACTCGACCGAGCCGTCGGAGACCGCGACGAGCGACGACAGCACGCGCACGTCGACCGGTTCCCCCGACAGCCGACGCAGGTACTGCACCCGGCCCTCCGCGGGAAGACCCGACGCGAAGGCCGCGGCGGGCGTCAGGACCGTGACGTGGTCGGCACCCGCGGCGAGCGCCGCTTCGACCGTGCTCGCTGCGGGCCAGAGCCCGAATCCGTCGTCGACCACCACGACGTGGCCGGCGCCGCGAAGAGCTCCTCCCCCATCGAGCAACGCCTGAGAGGTGAGCATGGACGACGTTCCCGCCAATTCCTGGGGAAGTTCTTCCACGGCACCGACGGCCAGGACTACGTCATCGAAGTCCGCCAGGTCGTCGGCATTGACGTGGTGCGCCAGACGGATTGCCACCTTCGGCATGTTGTCGGAGTAGTAGTCGAGGAGGCGACGCCAGCCGCTGCGATGCGGCGCGTCTGCCGCTGTCGCAAGCTGGCCTCCGATTCGCTCTCGTTGTTCGAAGAGTGTGACGTCGTGGTCGGGTCCGAGCCGCATCGCGCACTCGAGCCCGGCGGGGCCTGCACCGACGACGGCGATCCGTCTCCGCACTCTCGACCCGCGCGTGGGCCCCAGCGTCAGCGGGTACGCGGGACGTGCGGAATGACCCGGCGGCGCGAGGTCGGGATTGACCGAGCACAGTAGGACGGGGTCGAACGCTCGGCAGTCCTCGTTGCAGGACACGCACGGGCGGATCGACGCCTCGCGGCCGGTCAGTATCTTCCGCGGGAAGTTCGGGTCGGCGATCAGCGGTCGTGCCACACCGACGAGGTCGGCTCCCGATTGCAATGCAGTGTCGATGGACGCACCGGTCCGGAACGACTGCGACACCAGCAGCGGGGTCACTGCGGCGGCGCGTAATTGTCCGACCGAACCGAGCAGCGGCGGGTCGGTTACGGCCATGTCCCGGACGTAGGTGGTGCGTACGCCGACCGTGACGTTGACGTAGTCGAAATCGGAGAGGTGCGGTAGTAGGTCGCAGAGACCGTCCATGCTCAGACCTGCCTCGTCGCCGCCGTCGGAAGAGACGCGGACTCCGAGTACGACACCGGGGCAGGCGTCGCGGACCGCGGAGGCGATGCGGTCGAGGATCCGCACACGCTGAGCACCCGTCGCAGCGTCTCGGCCGAGGTTAGTGTTCGGCGAGAGGAATTGCGAAAGTAGATATCCGTGGGCTGCATGCAGTTCGACGACCGGGAAGCCGGCCGACCACGCGTGGACCGCGGATGTGCGGAATGCGTCGACGACCGCGTCGACGTCGGCGCCCGAGAGGGCGCGCGGTCGCGTCGGTTCGCGGGGCGAGCGGACAGCGGACGGCGCGACGGGGTGACTCCACATCTCGGCGCCCAGAGTTTCGCGTCCGAGGTGCACCAGCTGGCAGGCCGCGATGGCTCCTTCCTCGGTGATCGCCCGCGCCCGAGCCTCCAGGCCCGCGAGGACTTCAGGACGCCAGGCCTCGGTGATGTTGCCGTTGCGGTTGGTCGAACCGGGCGACACCACCGTGCCGCCGACGATGAGCATTGCGGCACCGCCGGCCGCGCAGCGTCGCCAGTAGTCGTCGTCGCCGCGTGAGGGGAGGCCGCCGGCGACGGCACCCGACGCGTGCGGCGTACCGACGAGCCGGTTTGCCAACCGAAGTGAACCGAGCTGCAGCGGCCGCGCTGCACGTGGAGTCGTCACACGGACCTCCTAAGTGAACTGGATTCACTTCACATTATCAGGTGATTGACATCATAAGGCGACTTCCTTAGATTCAAACTGATATCAGTTCAATTTAGCGAGGAGCAACATGTCGTTCGTTCTCGTCCACGGCGCAGGAATGGGCGCCTCGTGCTGGGCGCCTCTCCTCCCCTTGCTCGAAGGTGACACTCTCGCAGTCGATCTCCCGGGACGGGGACGGCGGCACTCCGTCGACCCGCGGTCCGTCACCCTCGACGACTGCGCCGCCGCAGTCATCGGCGACGTGGAGGCGGCGAACCTCGAGGACGTCGTCCTCGTCGCACACTCTTTCGCGGGAGTGACGGCCCCTCGGGTCATGCAGGCACTCGCACACCGACTACGGCACGTGGTCTTCCTGTCCGCCGTCGTCCCGCCCGACGGGACGCGAGTGATCGATCAGATCGATCCGGACGTCCGCGCCGCGGTGGAAGCCTCGATAGAAGATGGTGTGTACCGCCAGGATCCGATGGGCGCCGCCGCGATGCTCTGCAACGACATGGACGCGGAACAGACCGACTGGATGATCGCCCAGTTGGTCGACGATTGCGGCGCGCTACTCACGGAGTCCGTCGACCTGTCCGGTCTCCGCGCCGATATACCCCGTACATACGTACGTTTGACCAAGGACACCTGCTATCCACCCGAACTCCAGGAAAGATCTGCTGCCCTCGTCGGCGGCGACACCGCGTTCCTCGAATCCGGCCACATGGCCATGGTCACGATTCCCGATCGCGTTGCCGCGCTGCTCAACGGTCTCGCGCCGTAGGCCTCATCCGACTCCTCCATCCGTCACCGAATACACGGGTTCGCATTCGGCGAACCGATACCGGAAGGGCTTTCATGCCATGAGAAGTATGCCGATAAAGCTGATGGCCGTCGCAGTGGTCGCCGCTTTCGCCTCCGCCGCTTGTGGATCCGGCGGTTCCGGTTCCACCGGTCCCGTGTCCGGCACGTGGGACGACGTCGTCGCCGCAGCCAAGGGCGAAGGCAGTGTCCTGCTGTACTCGAGCCAGAACCCCGCCAATCTCGAAGCTCTCAAAGTGGCGTTCGAGCAGGAGTATCCCGAGATCTCCCTCGAATACGTCCGGGGCACCGACGCCGACATCAACCCGAAGGTCGAGGTCGAGAATCAGACGAAACGGGGAACGGCTGATGTGCACATGATGACCGACGCCGCCTGGATCGAGACTGCCGCCGAGTCGGGCACCTACTCGACCGATCTCGTCGGCCCGGCATTCGATGCGCCGGAGTACGAACCGCAGAAGAGCATCATTTCCGACAAGTTCTTCCTGACCAGCGCGGCGGTGTTCGCTCTCGGCTGGAACACGACAGCACTTCCGGGAGGTCTGCAGAAGCCGGCAGACCTCCTCGACCCGGCGTTGAAGGGCAAGATCGGAATCGTCAACCCGTCCGGTATCGCCTCGTACGTCGACTTCTACCGATTCTTCGAGAAGAACTTCGGCGCCGACTACCTCCAGAAGCTCGCGGAGCTGAAGCCGCGGATCTACCCGAGTTCACTGGGGGTCGCGCAGGCCTTGACCTCGGGCGAGATCGTCGCAACCCCGGTAGTGCAACCGCTTGTGCGAGAGAAGGAATCGGGAGCACCGGTGGACTGGGCACTGCCCTCGCCCCCGTGGGGAACCCCGTGGTTCACGCACGCACTGTCCGCGGCGCCGCACCCGAATGCCGCACAGGTGCTGGCGAACTTCATGGTCACCCCCGCCGGCCAGAAGGCGTTGTCACTCGGTTACGCGAGCGCACTCCCCGGCATCGAAGGAAGCGTCGCACAGGCGCAGGACATCGCGCTGCCCAACCCGTCCGACCTGACACCCGAATCGCTCACCGAGTACCAGTCCGATTGGGAAAAGAGATTCATCCAGTGACGACCGACGACGCGCGACTGCGCGACACCTGCGCTCTCGTCACCGGTGCTGCACGAGGGATAGGTGCCGCGACCGCAGAACTCTTCCACGCCCACGGCGCCACGGTCTACCTGGGCGACGTCGACGACGAGGTGGGTGAACGTGTCGCGGCGAAAATCGGTGCGCGAGCGCACTACCGGCACCTCGACGTCACCGACGAATCTCAGTGGACGCGCGTCACCACCGAGATGGCGGATCGCGGGCATCCGATGCGTGTTCTCGTCAACTCCGCGGGCGCCGCATCCAAAGCGTCCATCATGCAGACGTCGCTCGCCGACCTACGACGCATGATCGACCTCAACCTTGTGGGGACTTTCCTCGGCCTGCAGGCCGCAGGCGCCGCCATGACCACGGGCGGATCCGTCGTCAACCTGTCCTCGCTGCGTGGCGTCCTCGCGACGGCCGAGCTCGGTGCATACGGCGCGTCGAAGTTCGGCGTTCGCGCCCTGACCCGAGTCGCGGCGTTGGAGTTCGCGGAATCGAATATCCGGGTCAACGCCGTGTGCCCGGGCAGCATTGAAACGGCAATTACCGCCGGCGCCGACTTCGCCGACGACGACATGGACGCGTATGTGAAAAGCATTCCGCTGCAACGCCGAGGTCTACCGCTCGAGGTGGCGAAGGCCATCCTGTTCCTCGCGTGCGAGGACAGCAGTTACATCACGGGCTCCGATCTCATGATCGACGGCGGAACCTCCGCGGGCGCCAGGACTCCGAAGCGCCCGACGCAGTCATGAGATGAACTGACTTCACTTTATTTTTCCTCGACAAACCACTCGCAACCAAGCAGGTGCCAAGGTGACATCACAATTCAGGGTTTCCAACCTGACCAAGACCTTCGGGTCCAACACCATCGTCGATCAACTCGACCTCGACATTCAGGACGGTGAATTTCTCGTCCTACTCGGCCCCAGCGGTTGCGGGAAGACGACGACCCTACGATGCATCGCCGGTCTCGAGACACCCGAGGGCGGGTCGATCACGTTCAAGGACCACACCGTCTTCGATGCGCCGACCCGCATCAACGTTCCGGCCTACAAGCGCAACATCGGCATGGTCTTCCAGTCCTACGCGCTGTGGCCCAACATGACAGTGCGAGAAAACATCCGGTACCCCTTGAAGGTTCGACGGATGAAGAGCGCCATCGCCGCCGGACAGGTCGAGACCGCCGCAGACATGGTCGATTGCGGAGCCCTGCTCGACCGGTATCCGTCCCAGCTCAGCGGTGGACAGCAACAGCGAGTCGCCGTGGCCCGCGGCCTGGTCGCCCAACCCGACCTGGTGCTGTTCGACGAGCCCCTGAGCAATCTCGACGCACGGCTGCGCGATCAGGTGCGGTCCCAGATTCATCAACTACACCAACGACTGGGCTTCACTGCCGTATTCGTCACCCACGATCAGGCCGAGGCATTTGCGCTCGGTGACCGACTCGCCATCATGAAGGCGGGCAAGATCGAACAGTACGACACCCCGGAGCGGGTCTACCAGACCCCGTCCTCCGACTATGTCGCCGCGTTCATCGGGATGGCGAACCGGCTCGAACTCGTCCGCCGGCACGAGGGGTGGACCACGCGAGCGGGGGCTCCCGTCGATCTCGACGCGGCGGGCGTCCAGGGCGACTACATCAGCGGCGATACGGCTGTGGGACGACTCCGGCCCGAAGACCTCGCACTTCATCATTCACTCGACGAGGTCCGTGCGGGTGACGTCGGCTTCGTCGGCGAACTCGTCACCTCCGAGTACGGAGGCCGCTATTTCGACGTGACGGTCGATGCCGGAGGCGAGCAGTTGTTCGTCCGCGCGGACGCGGAACGACACGGACGCTGGTTGCGTGCTGCCACCATCGGATCTCCTCTGGTGGTGAGCTTCTCGCCCACCAAGCTGCGAGTGTTTCCGCACCCGGACGGTCACGTGGATCTCCAGGTTCCCGTGCTCGCCCAGGCCGCCCGATCGGAGGCGTGATGGCTACGGTTGCGGTGAGTCGCGGCGCACGTCCGTTCGTCGTCAGTACGGTGTGGCGTACCCGACTCGGGTACGGCGCACTGCTGGCGGTTCTGGCGTATCTCGTCGTGCTCCCGCTCTTCCGCTTGCAGTCGCTGGCGTTCGAGGACGGCGGTCGCGGATATCAAGCCCAGTACGGCCGATACGACATCGGTCAGACCATCCGGACCACGATCGCCCTCGCTGTCTCGTCGCTCGCCATCGCCATGGTCCTCGGAACGATCCTTGCGTTCGCGGCGACCAGGCTGCCACGCCGGCTGAGCTTCCTCAGGATCGTCCCCATCCTCCCCATCGTGATGCCCGCGGTGGCCAACGTGGTCGGGTGGGCGTTCCTCCTCTCCCCCGGCCCCGGGTACCTGAACGCGCTCCTGCGGAAACTCCCCTGGTGGAACCACGTCGACTCCGGACCCATCGATGTCTACAGCACACCGTGGATCATCATTCTCACGGGCTTCGGACTCACGTCCTTCGTCTACCTCTTCGTCAGCGCGGGAATGCAGAACATCAGTTCCGAGCACCTCGAGGCAGCACAGATCAGCGGTTCGTCGACGCTCGGCGTGTTCTTTCGTGTAGTGCTCCCGCTGCTTCGCCCCTCCCTGGTTTACGGCGGTGGCATCGCGCTGCTTCTCGGATTGGGCCAGTTCACCGGACCACTCCTGTTGGGACAGAACACCGGCGTGAAGGTTCTCACCACCGAAATGTATCGGCGGGTGTCCGAGTCACCGGCGGACTTCGCCGCTGCAGCCGCGGCGGGCTCGCCGCTCGTCATCTTCGGCGTCGTCGTCGTGCTGGCGCAGAAGATGCTTCTCGGCAATCAGTCACGCTTCGTCACGCACGGCGGAAAGGCATTCGCACCGAACACCGGACGCTCGGCGTGGGCCGCCGTGTGCATCTCCGCGTATGCGATGCTCGCACTCGTCGTTCCGCTGATCGGACTCGCCATCGTGGCCGTGTCTCCCTATTGGTCGGAGACACTGTCCTGGAATCTCTTCACACTCGACAACTTCCGGGCGCTGTTCCGGACGGCGAGCATCGTCGACTCGGTGTACACGAGTCTCCTCACCTCCGTGGTGGCGGTCGCCGTCTGCGTGCCGATCGGTTACCTCACCGCCACGCTGCTCGTACGAGGCCGCAAACACAGAGTCCTGGGAACCATCGGTGACATCATCACCGCTCTCCCCCTGGGTATTCCAGCGGTGATCTTCGGCGTCGGGTTCCTGCTCACGTACACCCAGCCTCCGCTGATCCTCTACGGGACCAAAGCGGTCATCATCCTCGTCTACATCGTGCTGATGGTGCCCTTCTCCACCCGGATGCAAATGACGGCGATGCTGTCGCTCGGAGAGACCTACGCCGAGGCGTCGGCAACGAGCGGCGCGAGCCCGTTCGTCACCAATGTGCGGGTGATTCTGCCGCTGATGAGACCGACCGTGCTCAGTTCCGTCGCCTTGATGTTCATCCTGCTGACCCACGAGTTCGCCGCCTCACTGCTCGTCCGTGCCGCCACGACACAGGTGATGGGGACGCTGCTGTTCGACCTGTGGGAGAACGGCTCCTACCCGCTGGTGGCCGCGATGGCTCTTCTCATGACCGCGGTAACCAGCATCGGTGTCGTGGTCGCGATGCTCGTCGGTGGCCGAAACGTGTTGAGCAACCTCTGATATCGACCTTCCCTGCCCGAGCCGAACAAGTGACAAGGAGTCCAGATGACTGTCGGCCCTGACCGACTTCGCGACAAGGTCGTCCTACTGACGGGTGCGACCGGTGGTATCGGCGCGGAGATCGTCCGAAGGCTCGCCGAAGAGGGCGCTCACGTCGTCCTGACCGATCTCGGGAAATCGGTCTGCCAGGACTTGCTCGATACCCTCACCCAGCCCGAGCGACATGCGGCGCTCGCCCTCGACGTCTCCTCCGAGGAACAGTGGGAAGACGTCGTGGCAGCAACCGAGAGCACGTTCGGCGCGCTGCACGCCTTGGTCAACAACGCTGCCATCGGCAGCGTCGCCACAGTCGACGAGGAAACCCGATCACAATGGGACCGGGTGATCGGGGTCGGCCAGACCGGCACGTGGCTGGGTATGAAACACGCCGGGCCGCTGATCGAGCGGAGCGGCGGCGGTTCCATCGTGAACATGTGCTCGATACTGGGAACGGTGGGCGGCCTGGGCAACAGCGTTGCCTACGCAGCCGCCAAAGGCGCAGTCCGCACGATGACCAAGAACGCTGCCCTGCACTGGGCGAAAGCGGGGGTGCGCGTCAACTCTCTGCACCCGGGATTCATCGGTACGCCCCCACTACTCGAGCGCTGGGAGGGCAGCGAGCGTCACCGCGAGATGCTGGCCGGCACCCCGATGGGTCGTCTCGGGCGGGGTGAGGAGATTGCGGCCGTCGTCGCCTTCCTGGCCGGTGACGACTCCACCTTCGTCACCGGCTCGGAGATCTACGCCGACGGTGGGTGGACGGCGGCCTGAGCTGCGCAGACGAACATGGCCTCCGCGTGATGCGGAGGCCATGTTCGTCGGTGTAGCCGTCGGAGCATCAGCGTAGGCGGCACAGCGTCTTTCCCACGGTGCGGCCGTGCAGCATCGCGACGATGGCGTCCGGCGCCGACCCGAGGCCGTCGAACACGGTCTCCTCGACTACGAGGCGACCGTCGCGGAGGTAGCTCCCGACCTCGGCCCGCATGTCGCCGAGCAGATGGTCGTACGCTCCAGCCCGGAAACCCTGCACCGTCAGGTTCTTCGCGACGATCTGAAAGAGATTGCCCGGACTCGGTGCCGCCGTGTCCGCGTCATAGGAGGCGACGGCGCCCGCCATGGCCACCCGGCCGCCTGGCCGGAGGTGATACAGGGCGGCCTCGAGGTGCGCTCCTCCCACGTTGTCGAAATACAGGTCGATGCCGTCGGGTGCCGCGCTTGCGAGCGCTCCGGCCAGGTCCGGGCTGTGGTAGTCGAATGCGGCATCGAGTTTCAGTTCGTCCAGCAGGAACCTGACCTTCTCGCCGGAACCGGTACTGCCGACCACGTAGTGACCTCTGAGTTTTGCAATCTGCGCGGCGAGGCTGCCGACCGCACCCGCGGCCGACGAAATCCACACGGCGTCTCCGCTCGTGAGTCCACCGATGCACTGCAATCCCACGTACGCCGTGAGCCCGGAACTGCCCAGCGCTCCGAGATAGGATTGCGGCGGGTGCACGCTCGTGTCGAGGCGTGTCACGCCGCCTGCCCCGGCCAAGGTTTCGCTGCCCTGCCGGACCACCGCGAACTCGCGAAAACCCTTGATGTGCAGAACCGTGTCGCCCTTCTCGAAGCCGGGGTCACGGGACTCGAGTACCTCGCCGACAGCCAACCCGGTCAGTGTCTCCCCGATGCGGAACGGTGGGAGGTAGCCCGCGGGGCCGGTGGGGCCGAGACGCATCCTGACAGACGGGTCGATCGACGACCACGAGTTGCGCACGAGAATGTCACCGGGCGCCAGTTCTTCCGGAACCGTCACCACGTCGAGGTGGAAATCCGACGGCCGGACCTTCCCCCGGGGATGGTGCGCCAGTTTCAGCTCATGACTCTGCATGGGAATCCTTCCGCACTCAGACGATGGAGAAGACGTCGCGGTCGTCTCGTCTTCGGACTGTGAGCCGGCCGCGATCGACCAACGTGTCGAGGTGGGCGAGGGTCTCACAGGTCGCGATCATTTGATTGAACGGGTCGAGGGTGGAGAACGGCCTCTCGCGACGGGTCCACGTGACCGCGCCTGCGACGGCAATCGCGGTCGCGGGCCCGAGCGAGACCAGCGCATCGCGCATGGCTATGAAGCGCCGGTCGTGATGCGCGAGAAGTTCCTCGACGCGCAGGTGCACGCTCGGTGTCGGATCTCCGTGCGCCGGGAGCAGTTGCGAGTCGGGGCGTTCGAGCATACGGGTCAGCGACTCGAGGTAGCGCCCCAACGGCAGATCCCAGTCGCCGAGTTCGAAGCCGATCGACGGTGTGATCGTGGGCAGGACGTGGTCGCCACTGAAGAGCACCCCTTGCTCTTCGTCGTGAAAGACCATGTGCCCCTTTGTGTGGCCGGGCGTGTGCACCACGTCGAGTGTGCGCCGTCCGATCCGGACCGGACCTGCGGTGAGCCAGTGGTCGGGCTGTTCCCAGTCCGAGGGGTGGAACGGCTCCGCGGCGGTCAGAACCTCGACCGTGTCCGCAAGGAGGGTGGCACCGGCGCGGCGGAGTTCGTGCAGCGAATCCGTCGGCACGTTACTGCCGAGTGCACTGACGGCTGCCAATCCGTCAGCCTCGGCGATCCCGAGGTGGACGCGGGAGCCGTGACGGCGGCGGAGTTCGATCGCGAACGTGTAGTGATCGCGGTGCACGTGGGTGACATAGATGTCGTGAATCTGCTCGGTGCTGTGCCCGATCCGAAGCAGTGCGCGCTCCATCTCGTCGAAGGTCGTGTCGACTCGCCAGCCACCGTCGATGAGGGCCAGTCCCTCCTCGGTCTCGAGGGCGTAGACGTTCACTGCTCCGAGGCCGTCGCCAGGCATCTGGAGGGGCACTCGGTGCACACCGGGCGCCACCTCGAAGCAGCCCGGTTCCATCCAGTGCGCCCTCATGATTCACCGCTGCCCACTTCGACCATCGTTTTCTCCTCCCCCATGACGAGGATGCGCTTTCCACGCATCTGGCCGACGTTGTCCACTGCGGCTTGCCATTCCGGGCTGGCGAGTGCGGCATCGAGGTCCTCGCGGGAGTCGAAGCTCAGAATCGAGACGCCGTCCCATTCCCGGGACCGGTCGTCCATGGCGTCGAGCACCTCGGTGTGCTGCCAGCGCCGCAGGCCCGGCAGCGGGTAGGTCACGTCGGCATGTTCACCGCGCCACCACTCGATGAACTGCTCATGGCTCCAGTCGTGCGGACGAGCGGCCAAGACGATCAAGTTGTACATCATCACTCCATAACTGACCTGAATTTAGTTCAAATATCGAGAGTAAGAAAAACCACCCCTCCGCACACGCCCGCGTCACGCGCGGACGATGCGCAGGGTGGCGTCGCGAACGTGCTGGTTGAGCTGGTCGAGGGTCATGTCCCCGCCCGGTCGATACCACCGCCACACACTGACGACGAGACCGAGAATCAGCCGGGCCATCAATCGTGGATCACTGTCGGCGAATACGCCCGCACCCATCCCCCGCGCAATGAGAAGAGACCACTCTTCTTCGATCGAGTTCACCAGCGCGCGCGAGGTCTGACGCTCGGCCTCTTCCTTCTCCGATTGGCGGGGAGTGGCGAGCAGATCCATGTGGCTTTGGAGGATGCGCCGCTGAAGGGCGTCCCGCGGGGTCGCTTCCAGAGCGCTGGTGACGGCGGCACTCAACGCCTCGACCGGGTCGTCGATGCCCTCGATCGCGGCGGTGAATCGCT
Source organism: Rhodococcus sp. G6(2025) (assembly GCF_058628105.1). Lineage (NCBI taxonomy): Bacteria > Bacillati > Actinomycetota > Actinomycetes > Mycobacteriales > Nocardiaceae > Rhodococcus > Rhodococcus sp. G6(2025). The sequence continues at coordinate 1,156,642 of NZ_CP179750.1, read as the reverse complement.
CGAGCGACTGCGCCAGTTCGAGACGCATGATGGTCAGCAGGCAGTGACCCTTCGACTCGAAATAGTGATAGAGCGCCGTCTGGCCGATGCCCACCTCGTCGGCAATCGACGCCCACTTCGTGTGCTCGAAGCCGACCTCCCCGAAGCGTTCGATCGCGGCCGTCAGAATGAGCCCGCGCTTCGAACGCGGACCATCGCGGAGCGTCATGGCTTCTACGGACACGGGTCCCCCATCCATCTGTTTGTTCGGGTCGGTACCTCAGAGACTACCTGAACTGAGGTGAAGTCGGGTCAATATGAGTGGCTGTCGGTACCCGCGAGCAGGCGTGTTGCAAGATCTACCGCATCCGGTCGAGACAGCTTCCCCACCCGATTCTGCGGCAGATCGTCGATCGTGAAGACGAACTCCGGCCACTTGAACTTCGGGAACTCGATGTCTCCGAGATATGCGACGACCTCGTCGAGGGTGATCGGATCGCCGGTACTCACGACCAGGGCCGCGGCACGTTCACCGAGTAGCTCGTCCGGAACGGGGACCACACACACCTGGGACACGGTCGGGATGCGTGCGATCGCGGCCTCGACCTCGTTGATGTCGATGTTGCGGCCCCCGCGAATGATGATCTGCTTCTGGCGCCCCATGACCCGGATGCTGCCGTCTTCGGCGACTTCGACGAGGTCGCCGGTGGGCAGGAATCCGTCCGCGGTGAGTTCCGGGGGTGCGGGAACCCCTGCCCGTGCATAGCCGACGAAGAGGGAAGGCCCCTTGACCTGGGCATCGCCCACGCGGCCCGGTGGCAGAGTAGCGCCGTGTGCGTCGACCGCCCGGACGACGGTCCCGGGGAAGGGACGACCGTCCCGCCCCAGGCGAACGTCCGGTTCGTCCGCGGGCAGCGGGGTCGTGTGCCCGAGACACTCGGACATACCGAACACACGCAGGAATGTGGTGCCGAGGGTCTGCTCGGCGCGGCCGAGCGCGCCGGCATCCATGGGACCGCCGCCGACGGTCATTGCGCGCAGCGACGTCAGCGCTCCCGCAGCGTCCGGCGCGACGGCCAGCTGAAGCGCCATGGTCGGGACGAGCATCGTCCACGCGACCCGGTGTTCCCGGACGATCTGGAGGGCGGTCGCAGGCTTCCAGCCGTCCATGCAGACCATCGGCGCGGCCAGCACGGCGGGGAGATAGAGCCCGAAGCAGAATGCCGCTACCGACGACAGTGGCACGAACGCCGCGACAGGATCTCCGGGTTCGAGGCCGACCGCCTCGATCGTGCACCGGCAGGCGTACCGGATTGCAGATTCGGACTGCACCACGCACTTGGGATGTCCGGTCGACCCGGACGTCATCGCGATCGCGATCCCGCCGTTCCACCGCTCGATGTCGCTGACCGGTGATCGCGACCAGCGCATCACCCAGCCTGCCGTCGCGACCGCCTCCTCGCAGAACCGGTCCTCCGGTACACCCCAGTGCGAGAGCGACTGCCGGTCGGCGATCACCACGTCGGGTGCGATGTCGTTCAGGGCCACGGCGAACTCCGACGGGGTGGCATGTCGGCTGAACACCGCGATCAGGCCGCCGCGCAGTCCGACGGCGATGGCCGCGGCGAGTGTGCGCCACGTGTTGTCAGCCTGCACCAGCACCGTCGGTGAGCCACCCGTCGCGGCGTCCAGCTGGGCGGCGAGCCCGGTTGCCGCCGCGACAACCTCCGCCACCGTGTGCTCCCCCGTTGCATCGACGACTGCGATGTCATCCGGAGAATTCGCTGCGCGAGCAACGAATTCGCGTGCCAGCTCCCACATTCCGCCGACCTTTCATTGAAGTGAACTAGTTTCATTATTGACTACAACGCGCACCGCACCCAGCTTTTCGTCCGTTACGGGATCACGACGGCCCTCCCGGTGATCTCGCCGCGTCGCAACTTCGAATACACGTCGAGAACGTCGTCCAACGGGTACGCGGTCGCTTCGACGGCCAGCAGGCCTCGGTTCGCGAGGTCGACCACGGCCTCGAGGTCTGCTCGCGTTCCCCAGAACGGCGCAGTCACCTGCCACCCCGTCGCGAGTCCCACGTCTTTGCCCACCGTGAGCCGACCGCCGGCGCTGCCGACGGTGACCAGTCGGCCGCCGGGGGCGAGCAACTGCGCCGCCGATTCCATCGTGTCCGGCGCTCCCACGAAATCGAAGACCACATCAGCGCAGTGACGCCGGGCGACACCGGACCGAGAGGCCGCAACCTCCGCGATGTCCGACACCGCCACGTCCGCCCCCAGTCGACGCGCGAGGTCGCGCGAACTCTCACGCGGATCGACCGCGATGATCGTTCCCGCGCCCAGTGCGCGAAGAACCTGGATCGCGATGTGGCCCAGTCCCCCGACACCGACCACCACGGAAACGGAGTCGGCGTCGACGAGATCACGGTTGGTACGGATTGCGTGATAGGCCGTCAGGGCGGCGTCGGCGAGTGGGGCGGCGCTCTCGGGGGCGAGTCCGTGGGTACGGACCAGGCACCGCTCCGATGGAACGATCATGGTGTCGGCCAGACCGCCGTCATGGCCGATGCCGTTGCCGATCGCGGTGAGACGGCCGTCCTCGCGTGCGCTCAGTTCGAAGCAATAGTTCTCACGGTTTCGGCGGCAGTTGCGGCATTGCCCGCACGACCAGACACCATGGACGACGACGGACTCGCCGATCCAGGACGTGTCCGCCGACGGGCCCGCACCGACGACGGTTCCCGCTACCTCGTGCCCGAGCGTGAACGGGAGGGGATAGTCGAATACTCCCGCGGGTGCGTCCATCACGTGCAGATCGGATCTGCACAGCCCGGCGGCCTCGACTCGGAGGAGCAGCTGATGCCCCTGTGGTTCGGGAACCGGGATGCGCACAACTCGTGCACCGTCGCCCCAGCCGGTCAGGCGTACTGCGCGCATTGTCGGAACTGCCATGAGTGTCACCTTTGCCTACCGGGCGGTCCAGCCGCCATCGACCACCAGAGTCTGGCCTGTGACGTAGGACGACGCGTCCGACGCCAGAAAGAGCACGGCGCCGTCCACTTCGCCGGGACGTCCACCGCGGGCGAGCATCGTGTTGCGGCGCACCCAGTCCGCCGAACGCTGGTTGCTGAACAATCCATCGGTCATTTCCGTGTCGAACCAGCCCGGCACGATGGCGTTCACGCGGATCCCACGTCTGCCCCACTGCCCGGCCAGCTCACGGGTCAGCCCGAGCACGCCGGCTTTCGATGCCGCGTAGCTCGCCCCGCCGATAGGTGCCGTCGACACGAGCCCGACGACCGAGGAGATATTGATGATCGACGCGGCCTCGCCTGCCGGTGTGGTCGAGGCTACGGACGTGGCGAGATGAAATCCCGCGGCCAGATTGACGTCGAGAATCGAGGAGAATTCCTCCGGGCTCTCGTCCTCGGCGTTCGGCCTGCCGGGTCTGCCCGCGTTGTTGACGAGGACGTCGATCCGCCCGGCCTGCGCGAGTGCCCGATCCACGAGCGAGCGCCGGTCCGCGTCCACGGTGATGTCGCACTCGACGGGGACGACGCCGTCGACCTCGCCTGCCAGCGCCGCGAGCCGCTCGACACGGCGGGCGGCCGCGAAGACCGTCGCGCCCGCCGACGCCAGTGTCCGCGCGAATCCCATTCCCAGTCCGGACGACGCACCCGTGACGACGGCGACGCGACCGCTCAACTGGAACAGCTCGGGTACCTGCATGTGGTTGGCTCCTACTCGTGTTCGTGGCACGCGCGCGTCAGTAGACGGCGGTGCGTCCGCCGTCGACCGGGATGACGGCACCCGTGGTGTAACCGGCACGGTCCCCCGCCAGATGCACGACGAGACCGGCGATTTCGTCCGGATTCCCCAGGCGCCCGGCAGGGAGTCGGTCGATGATCTTGCCGACGAACTCGTCGTCCCAGTCCGCCGCCATGTCTGTCGCGAATCCGCCCGGCATGATGCAGTTCACCCGAACCCGGGGCGCGTATTCCTGAGCGAAGGCCATCGTCAGCGCGTTGAGGCCGTTCTTCGATGCCGCGTACATCGCCTCCGGCGGGCTGGGCCGCAGTGCGCCGATGCTCGAGATGTTGATGATCGAACCGCCTCCGGCCGCGCTCATCCTGGCGCCGGCCACCGCCATGAGCCGGAACGGGCCCTTGAGGTTGACCTCGATCGTCTTGTCGAAGAGCGACTCGGAGACCGACTCGAGGCTCGGCGACAGCGGCGCGATGCCGGCGTTGTTGACTACGATGTCGAGGCTCCCGAACTGCGCGAGAATGTGGTCGACGGCGAGTTCGATCGCGTCCCACTTCCCGACGTGCAGTGCGAGCGGTTCGGCGATGCCACCGGTGTCCCTCGTGATCGCGAGGGCCGCGGAGATGCATGCGTCCTCCTTGCGACTCGACACGATCACGGTGGCTCCCGCGGCGGCCAGCCCGCTGGCGATGGCGTATCCGAGCCCTCGGGTGGCCCCCGTGACGAGTGCGACCTTGCCTGTCAGTTCTCGCGGTGCGTTCATGCGTACTTCTTCAGTTCGAGGCGCGCGATGGTGCGCAGATGGACTTCGTTCGGACCGTCGGCGATCTGCAGTGCCCGGGTGATCGCATACAGCCGGGCCAGGATCGTGTCGTCACTCACCCCTGCCGCGCCGTAGGTCTGGACGGCATGGTCGACCACCCGATGAGCGACCTCCATGGCCGCGACCTTGATCGCGGCGACTTCCGAGCGGGCCGCGGCGTTGCCCCGGGTGTCCATCAGCCACGACGACTGGAGAACCAGCAGCCGGATCTGGTCGATCTCCATCCGGCTGCGCGCGATCCACTCCCGTACCACACCGCGGTCGGCGAGCGGCGCACCGAAGGCATTGCGCTGCAGAGCTCGTCGGCACATCAGCTCGAGGGCGCGCTCGGCCATGCCGATCGCGCGCATCGCGTAGTGCATGCGCCCCGGCCCCAGCCTGCCCTGCGCTATCGCGAAACCGTCGCCCTCGGCGCCGAGCATGTGATCGGCAGGCACCCGGACGTCCGTGAACTGGACCTCGCCGTGACCGAGCCGGTCGCGGTACCCGAACATGGGCAGATCGCGTAGGACCTCGATACCGGGAGAATCCGCGGGCACCAGGATCATGCTCTGCTGCCGGTAGGTCGGAGCGTCGGGATCGGACTTTCCCATGAAGATGATGAGCTTGCAGTCGGGGTCGAGAATGCCTGAGGTGTACCACTTCCGGCCGTTCAGGACGTATTCGTCGCCGTCCCGGCGGATGGTCGACGTGATATTGGTGGCGTCCGAGCTCGCCACATCCGGTTCCGTCATGGCGAACGCCGACCGGATCGTGCAGTCGAGGAGCGGCGCGAGCCACCGGGACTGCTGTTGCTCGGTGCCGTACATGGCGAGGATCTCCATGTTGCCGGTGTCGGGTGCCGAACAGTTGATGGCTTCGTTGCCGATCACCGAGCGTCCGACCAGCTCGGCGAGCGGGGCGTACTCGAGGTTGGTGAGACCGGCGCCCCACTCGCCGTGCGTCATGAAGAGATTCCACAGTCCGAGCTCGCGCGCCTTCGCCTGCAGGTCCAGCATGACCTTGGGCTGCTCGTGTGGGTTGTCGTTCGACTTGATCTGCTCGTCGTACACGGCCTCGGCCGGATAGACGTGCTCTTCCATGAAGTTCCGCAGCTGCTCGAGCAGTCGCTCGGTGCGCGCGGAGTATTCGAAGTCCACGTGAGGTCCTCTCTGTTCCGTCATCGCGTCACGCGGTGATCGGAGGTTGATCAGGCAAGTAGCGCGGTTCCGCTGCGGATGAGCTGCGAGATGGTGTCGGGCAGCCGTTCCTGGTCGGGGTCGTGGTGGCGGCCCTCACGGTGCCGGCGCAGGTTGTGGCCCATGATCGCCGCCATCTTCAGACGGCCGAGCGCGTTGAACCAGTTCATGTCCGGCAGCGCCGGGTGGTCCCCGGTGTAGAGGTCGATCAGTTCGTCCGCGGACGGCAGGTCCGGCACGGCGCGTCCCACCCCGGGAAAGTTCGCACCGTCGGCGAATACGAGGAACCAGCCCAATTCGACCCGCGGATCGCCCAGGCTCCAGATCTCCCAGTCGATCAACGCCGCCGGCTCGGTGTCACGCGCGATGATGTTGCCGAGCCGGTAGTCCCCGTGCACCAACGTCGGTGGCAGCGCGTCGGGGAGATCGGCGGCGAGGAGGCGCAGGAGTTCGTCACCGCCGCTGACGAGGTCGGGGGGAACGGCGTCCAGGGTTCGTTTCCACCGCGCCAGCTCCGCAGCGGGTGACAACGGCTCCCCGGCAGCCGGGATCGTGTCGACCGGCACCGCGTGCAGCCGCGGCAGCACCGCGGCCGCACGGCGCATCCGCGCCGCCGCGACGGCCGGTTCGACCGGAGGGGAATCGAGCACCGGCTCGAGTGATTCCCCGGCCACGCACTCCATCGCGAACCACGCCGGCCCGTCCTCGTCGACGGCGACGATCCGAGGAACGGGAACCTCTGTCGCACCGAGTGTTTCCATGATCCGCGCCTGACGCACCATGTCGTGCCGCCCGATGGGGCGTTGCCCCTCGGGAACCGCCTTGACCACGAGGTCGCCGTCGCTGGTCGGCACTTTGTACGTCAGCCCGGAATGCCCACCGAGGAGCGGCTCGAGTGCGCCGACATCGAGGCCGGGGCTCTGCTCGCGCAGGCGCTGGGCCACCCGGACGCCGAGCGCGCTGTTCGTGGTCATCGGCGCGGCTCCCTCGGCAGACCGAGAACACGCTCGGCGAGGATGTTGCGCTGGATCTCGTCGGTGCCGCCCGCGATCCGGTACCCGGGTGCGCCGAGCACATGCTCCGTCCACGCGAACGTTCCCCACTCGCCCGAGTCGGCAATCAGATCGCGTCCCAGCAACAGCCGGACCACCTCCGACGTGCGCGCCATGGTGTCCGTGGCAAGCAACTTGCCCACCGAAGCCTCGGGGCCGGGGTCCTTGTCGGCGACCACTGCCGCGGCCACCCGCATTCCGGTCACGCGCTGGACATAGCTGCGGGTCACCAGGTCCGCGACCTTGTCACGCTCGATCTCGGTGAGCGGCCGGTCGAGGTGACGGGCGAGTTCGACGGCGTGATCGGCGTTGGCCAGACCCAGGTTCCCGGCGTCGAGTCGTTCGGCCGCCAGCACGGTCAAGGCGACCGGCCACCCCTGCCCCACGGGCCCCAACCGGTGGTCGTCCGACAGTTCGACACCGTCCAGATAGACCTCATTGAAGGAACTGCCCCCGGTCATCTGGCGGATCGGGCGGACGGTGACCCCGGGAGCATCCATCGGGACCAGGAACACCGTGAGGCCTGCGTGTTTGGGCGCGTCGGGGTCGGTGCGGCACACCGCCACCCCCACGTCGGCGACGCGGGCGCCGGACGTCCAGACCTTGTGCCCGGTGATCGTCCAGCGGCCATTCCGTTCGACTGCCCTCGTCCGGACGGCGGCAAGGTCGGATCCGGCTTCGGTCTCCGAAAAAAGCTGACAGGCAATGATATCGGTCCGGAGCATCGCGCGCACATACCGCTCGCACTGTTCCGGTGTTCCCCACTGGGCGATCGCCGGGGCTACCAGTTGCTGAGTCACCGAGAACATTTCGGTCCGGCGCGGCACGTCGAATGCGTTCTCCTCCCGCCGGAACGCGAGGACGTAGGACATCGGCAGGCCGCGGCCACCGTACTCGGCCGGCCAGTTCATCGAGCCCCAGCCGGCGTCGAACTTCGTCTGCTCGTACGCGCGGATATGGTCGGTCTCGTCGCGCTCCTGCTCCGCTGTCCAATTCTCGAAGACGGCGACCGAGTCGGATCCCACTCCCCATTTGATCTGGGTGCGCGGTTCGGCGACAGTTCTCAACCATGCCCGCGCTTCATCCACGAACTGGTCCAGGTCGGGCATCGTTGCTTGATTCATGGCTCTTCCTCAGACGGACAGGACGGTGCAGGCGCTGATTCCGGGCGCACCGTAGACATGGGTGAATCCGATGCGCGGGTGTCCGGGAACCTGTCGGGCACCGGCCTCCCCGCGTAACTGCGTGACGATCTCGTGTATCTGCCGGAGGCCGGAGGCGCCGATCGGTTCCCCGTTGGCGATGCATCCGCCGTCGGTGTTGATCGGGATCCGGCCGCCGATCTCCGTCTCGCCGGTCGCGATCAGTTTCTCCTGTTCGCCGTGCTCACAGAATCCGCACTCGGCCATGTGCATGATCTCGGCACCGCTCTCCGTGTCCTGGAGTTGCGCGACGTCCACATCCGAGGGACCGAGTCCGGCCTGCTCGAATGCGGCGGCGGCGGTGGACGTGCTCACGCTGGGTGGGGTTCCCCGGCCCTGTATCGACGGACCGAACACCTCGAAGGAACCGAACCGGCGGGTGCCCGCCGAGATTCCGCGCAAGTGCACCGGCCTTCCGCCGAGGCGCCGGGCGGCGGCTTCACTCGCCACGACGACGGCGGCACCGCCCTCACCGGGAGAGCAGAACATGTATCGCGTCAGCGGGTCGTTGACCATGTCCGCTGCGGCGATTGCCTCGGCGGACATCGGTTCGCGGCGCCAGGCATTCGGGTTCAGCGAGCCGTTGCGGTACGCCTTCTCCGCCACGGCGGCCAGAGTCGGTGCACTGATTGCGTGCTCGCGCATGTACCGCGCGATCTTGATGCCGAAGAACTGGGTGGTGACCATCAGGCCCGCCTCGCCGTAGCCGACGGGCAGACCCCAATCCTCCGGTGCCGGGTCGAAGGCGCCGCGCGGATGTTTGTCGAATCCGACCGCGAGTGCGATGTCGGCGGCACCCGCACGAATCGCGTTGACGGCCGACACCAGCGCGCTACCGCCGGTCGCGCAACCGTTCTTGACGTTGGTGAAGGGTATTCCCGTGAGCCCGAGTTCGGCGACGAGGGTGTCGGCGAGCCCGGAACCGTCACTGCCACCGAATGCGACCTGAACATCGGTCCACCCGATGCCGGCGTCCGTCAACGCGGACGCGATCGCATCCAGCGCCAGCCGGCGACCACTCCTGCCCGGCTGACGTCCGAACTTCGACAGTCCGGCCCCGATGATCGACACGGTGGACATCAGCGGATCTCCTTCAGATAGGCATCGGTGGCGAACCGGGGCACCGGCGCCGTGGCGATCAAGGTCACCGGCGCCCCGTCGTCCAACTCGTCGAAGTCGTGGCATTCGAGCACGGCTTCGATCTTGATTCCCTCGGGGAGTTCGACGTATCCGACGGCGAACGGCGCGAAACCGTTCGGCGGCGGCACGTACGGCGGGGATTTCGGGGCGAACCGCTGGACCGTGTACGCCCAGACCGTTCCGCGTGCGCTCAGGGTGAACGGCGACATCGCCGGTCGTGAGCACTGCGAGCACAGGCCGGTGGCCGGGAACGCGACAGTCGAGCAGTGGGAGCACCGGCTCGCGCCGAGCGCAGGCGCGGTATGTGTCTCGCCCATCCTCATTCTCTCCTCGGGATTCGTCGTCGGCGTCGGATCAGCGACCGACCCAGACCGGCTCACGCTTTTCGAGGAAGGCGTTCACGCCTTCTCGTGCGTCCTCGGACTGCAGCGCGTTGCCGACGGCGAGGTGCTCCATCACCATCAGCGACTGGATGTCTGCGTCGAGACCGCGGTCGATGCACATCTTGGTGAGCTTCATCATGAACGGGCTCTTGTCGACGATCGGGGCGATGAACTCGGCGAGAAGCTTGTCGAGGTCTTCGGCCGGCGCCGACGCGTTGATCAGGTCGAAGGCCTCCGCCTCCTTGCCGGTCAGGAGTTTGCCGGTCAGCATGAGCTCCTTGGTCTTTCGAATTCCGATCATCCGCGGGAGCCGGTAGATCGGGCCTGCCCCACCGAACAGCGCGCGACGGATGTGGAAGTCGCCGATCCGGGCGTCCTCGGCGGCGATGGCGAAGTCGCAGGAGATCATGAGCTCGAAACCGCCTGCGGTGACGAAGCCTTCGAGAACCGCGACGGACGGTGTGTTCATCGAGTACAGGCGGTCGCAGACCTTGGCGGACAGCACGGCGACGTCCATCGCGGTGGTGGAGCCGACGTACTTCTCCCGCAGTTCGTCGAGATCGAAGCCCGAGCAGAAGGTGCCGTCACGTCCACGCAGGACGAGCACCTTGAGGCTGGGGTCGTTGTCGACCTCCACGATGATCTCGTCGAGGCGATGCAGCAGCTCGACGGTGACCGCGTTCTTCTTGTGCGGGCGGTTGAGCCACACACGGGCGACGTCGCCGTCCTTCTCGAGCACGATGTGGTCGGTGTCCACCATGTCGGTGTCCTTTCGAGGGGAGAAACTGAACTGGATTCACTTCAGTTCTACTGGGTGGGAGATGGTCCGTCAATAGGCCGGGGCAAGAGGTTTCGATTCAGCCGCGGGCAGGCGCCAGGATTCAGAGCCCGACGAGATCCGCGACGCGACTGCGGTGTGCCCGTGAATCACCGAGAAGCGGTTCGTCGCCGAGCGCGCGGCGAACGTAGGAATGCGCCGCATGTTCCCAGGTGAAACCGACACCGCCATGCAATTGCACGGCCTCGAGGGCGGTACCGATCGCCGCCTCGGTGCAGATCGCCCCCGCGACCGCGGCCGGGAGCGCCGCGGATTCCGGGTCTTCCGAGAACACGGCGGCGGCATACCGCGCCGCCGATCGAGCCTTCTCCAACTCGACCAAAGTGTTCGCCAATCGATGCTTGACGGCCTGGAAGGAGCCGATCGCTCGCCCGAACTGGTGGCGCTGCGTCGTGTATTCCGTTGTGCTTTCGAGTAAACGATCGACGATTCCCACATGTTCGCAGGCCAGCCCGATCACTCCCAGGCTGTGCAGTGATGCGGCCGTCCGCAGTGCGTCGCCGGGTCCGACGAGACGCACCGCGGCCGCGTCGTCGAAGAGCAGATTCGCCTGCCGCCGACTGGGATCTATGACCGGAAGCTCCGTGCGCCGCACCGGGGCGGTACGCAGATCGACCGCATAGAGGCCGGGCCCCTCGTCACCGCGTCCGAGTAGCACGACGATATCGGCCGCGCCGCCCTGCACGACATTGGTCGAGCGGCCGGACACCGACCAGCGGTCTCCGGTTCGGGTGGCGTCGACGAAATCGGTCTCCGCGCTCAGAGCTGTCACGGTTGCGACGAGTTCGCCCTGGACGACTCGCCCCAGCAGTTCGTCGACCTGCGGGCACCTGTCGGCGGCGAGCAGGGCGTGCACTCCCAGCATCGCCGACGTGAGTACGGGTTCGCTGACCAGCGCGCGCCCGCATTCTTCGAGAACGATCCCGAGTTCGACCACGCCGTAACCCAGGCCGCCACGATCCTCCGGCACCGTCAGGGCGGCGACGTTCATCTCCTTGACGAGAAGCGACCACAACTCGGGGGAATATCCGATTTCCGACTCGGCGGCGAGTCTGCCGGCCTCGAGCGTCGAGTGCCGATCCAGCAATTGGCGGACCACCGCCCGGATGTCGTCGTGCTCGGCGACAGGCGTCATCGCCGGGGGTTCGGTCTCGGGCCAGGGATGGGAATGGGGGGTCGGCATGGAACTCTCCTCAAATTGACGTGAGTTCAGTTTAGTTTCGCCGAAGCCGTCGCGGCAAGCACTCTCGACAAGCGGCGTTGGGTTGAACTAAGTTCATTTCATGACCGATGCACTCGTGATCGAGCGGTACTACGCGATCCTCGACAGCGGCCGGATCGACGATGCAGTTGCCCTGCTCGACGAATCGATCGAGTTCGCCATAGTCCTCCCGGGTACCGTCCGCAGGGGGTACAGCCGCTCCGACATGCTCGACTACCTGAGGGGACGGCCCTCGGTCGATCGACGACACGTGCTTCTCCGAACGAGCAGCGCCGGCGACGTCCAGTTCGCCTACGGCTCCGTCGTCGAGAACGACGTGAAGACAACCGGCTACTTCCTCGCCGCGATGCACCTCGACAGCGATGGCGCCATCGACGCGTACGAGGTGTCCTTCGACACGGAATTCAGCATTCTCACAAAGGAGTTGGCCCATGGGAAGCGTGACTGACCTGACCGAGACGGCCTCTCCGACTCCCGTGCTGATCGCGTGGTTCGCGATCATGGATTCGGACGATCCCGATCGCGTCCTGAACATGATCACCGACGATTTCCGGATGTCGGTTCAATTCTCCACCGGCGGTGGGAATGCCGCCGAATTCGTCGGGGATCGCGCCGGACTCGTCGAGTACCTGCAGCAACGCGAGAAGAGTGTGCTCGTACACGAAATCCTCGCGGGATCTCGTGTGGGAGAGGTCGAGCTGGCGCTGGGACGCACCACACGGAACGGCGATTTCGAGGCCTCGTTCAACACGTCGGCACAGCTCGACGGTTCGGGCCGCGTACGGAGGTTGCTGATCTGCCGCACACCCGAGATCTCGTTCCCCCTCTGAAACAGCTGTGAGTACTTGTTAACCGTGGGCGGTTAACAAGTACTCACAGCCGGTGTCGGTCAGGACGTGAGGTCGTACAGGGTCACGCCGTCGACGGTGGCGGCGGTGAAGTTCTCCTGCACCCAGGTGGAGATCTCCGATGCCGTTCCGTCTCCACCCATTCCGCCTCGACCGCCGGCGATGAAGTAGTGGATCTTGCCGTCCGCCACGTACTGCTGGAACTGCTCCAGCGTGGGTGACGGATCGCTGCCGTTGAATCCGCCGATCGGCATGACCGGGTCCTCGGTGGCCAGCTGGTAGCCGGATGCACTGTTGGATCCGATGGCCGCCGCGACCCAGGTGTAGTTGCCGGAATCCTGTTCGAGCAATGCCACCAGTTCCGCGCCCGGATCGCTACCGGAGAGCAGTCCCCCGGCGGCGCCGCCGCCCATGGCACCCATACCGCCCATGCCGTCGGTGGCTCCTGCCGCCGCGCCGTCCGTTGCGCCGGCAACGGCACCGCCCGGCAAGGTGGGCGCCGCGGCACCGTCGGTGCGGCCGCCCATGCGTCCCGCACCGTCCACGCCGGCGGGGCCACCCATTGCGCCGGGGCCTCCGCGGGCGCCTTCGACGTTGGGTCCGGCCGAGACGATCGAACCGGTGTGCGGCGTCGCGATGGTGTCGACGGCGTAGGCCGTCGGACCGGCGAGCCCGGTGAACAGCGCGGCCAGCGTGACCACGGCAGCGATCCGGCCGCGGGTCAGCGCCGGGATCAGCACGGCAACCGCGGCGACGACGCCGAAAACGACCACGGCCCACTTCAGCCACGGCACGAACGACGCGCTGCGTCCGAGCAGAACCCAGGACATGGCAGCGGTGGCCAGCAGTGTCACCGCGAGAACCGCCCGCACCCACAGCGTGTCCCGTCGACGCCACAGCGTCACCGAGCCGATCGCCACCAGCGCGGCCACGGCCGGTGCGAGTGCCACGGTGTAGTACGCGTGGAAGATGCCCGCCATGAAGCTGAACGTCAGTCCGGTCACGAGCAGCCACAGACCCCACACGAGGAACGACGCACGCTGGGTGTCGACGCGAGGTGCCCTGCCGCGCAGTGCGAGACCGGCGGCCAGCAGGATCAGTGCGGCCGGGATGAGCCAGGCGATCTGACCGCCCTGTGCCGCCTCGAACATCCGCATGATGCCGGTGCTACCCCACATACCGCCACCGCCGGGGGCGCCTCCTCCGGGGAAGCCGCCGCCCGCCATGGCCTCGCCGGCACCGCCCATGGCCGCTGCGGCGTCCCCACGACCACCGCCGCCGGGCGTGACACTGCCGGTCTCCTCACCGTTCAACCGGCCGAGACCGTTGTAGCCCAGCGTGAGTTCGAGGATCGAATTGTTCTGCGAACCGCCGATCCAGGGCCGCGACGACGCCGGCCACAGTTCGACGATCAGCAACCACCAGCCCGCGGAGACGATCATCGCGCCGAGCGCCGCGAAGCACTGGGCGAGGCGTTTGCCGAACTTCGGCGGTCCCGCGACGAGATAGGTCAGAGCGAGCGGCGGGACGACGAGCATCACCTGAAGCTGCTTGGTCAGGAACCCCAGACCGACGAACACGCCGGTCAGCACCATCCACCGGGTGCGTCCGTCCTCCACGGCCCGCAGCATCGCCCACACGGAGGCGATCATCAGCAGCACCAGCAGGGCGTCGGGGTTGTTGAACCGGAACATCAGCACCGCGATCGGCGTCAGCGACAGCACGAGACCCGCGAGCAGACCCGCCGGGGCGCCGAACCACCGCTTCACCGTGGCGTACAGCAGCGCGACGGAACCGACCCCGAGCAGAGCCTGCGGTACCAGCATCGCCCATGAGCTGAGCCCGAAGACCCGGACCGACAACGCCATCAGCCACAGCGACATCGGAGGCTTGTCGACGGTGATGGAGTTGGCGGCGTCGGAGGATCCGAAGAAGAACGCCTTCCACGACTCCGACCCCGCCTGGACCGCGGCTGCGTAGAACGAGTTGGCCCAGCCGGAGGCGCCGAGCCCCCAGATGTACGCGACCGCGGTCCCGACCAGGAGTGCGGCGAGCGCCCACGGCTCCCACCGCCTGCGGGCGGGAGGTGGTTCGGCCGCGTCGACCTTCGGTTGTTCGAGGGTCGTCGTCATGCGTGAGCTCCTTCGGGGCGTGCGTTCCTGAACACCCAGCGAAGGGCTATGAAACGACTGATGGTGGCAACGAGATTGGCGAGGACGAGGACGGCGAGTTCGACGTGCTTGGACACGTCCGGGGCCGCCGAGTGGAGGACGTACAGCGAACCGCTGGTGAGCAGCAGCCCGAAGGCGAACACGAGCAGGCCCTGCATCTGATGCCGGGCGGCACCCTCGGACCCGCGGACACCGAAGGTGAACGCGCGGTTCGCGGCCGTGTTGAGCACGGCGGTGACGAGCAGTGAGACGGCGTTGGCCCACTGCGCGCCCATGATCGGATGCAGGATCAGGTAGAGCAGCGCGTACGCGACGGTCGACGCGACGCCGATCACGGCGAACCGGGCCAGCTGCCCGACCATGCCGCGGGGAACTCCGGGCACCAGCGGCTCGCGGCCGAAACTGTCACGGAGGCTGCCGATCGGCAGCGATCCGGTGGACAGGGCCCGGCCCACCCGCCACACGCCCTCGAGGTCGGCGACGGCGGTCGCGACGATGTCGACGCGACTGTCCGGGTCGTCGACCCAGTCGACGGGGACCTCGTGGATGCGGAGGCCTGCGCGTTCCGCGAGCACCAGCAACTCGGTGTCGAAGAACCACCCGGTGTCCTCGACCAGCGGCAGCAGGCGCTGCGCGACGTCCGCCCGCATCGCCTTGAACCCGCACTGCGCGTCGGAGAACCGCGCGTGCAGTGCGCTGCGGAGGATGAGGTTGTAGCTGCGGGAGATGAACTCGCGCTTCGGTCCCCGGACCACCCGCGACGAGCGGGCGAGGCGGGAGCCGATCGCGAGGTCCGAGTGTCCCGACAGCAAGGGCGCGATGAGCGGCATCAGGGCGTTGAGGTCCGTCGACAGGTCGACGTCCATGTACGCCACCACCTCGGCGTCGGAGGCACTCCACACCGCACGCAGAGCGCGGCCTCGCCCCTTCTCGTCGAGGTGCACGACGTGGACGCCGTCGATCTCGGCGGCCAGCCGGTGCGCCACTGCGAGGGTGGCGTCGACGCTGGCATTGTCGGCGATGGTGATCCGGGCGGAGTAGGGAACGTTCTCGTCGAGGTGCCGCCGCAGCCGGCGCACGCAACGTTCGAGTCCGGCTTCCTCGTTGTAGACCGGCACGACAACGTCGAGCACGGGCGCGGTCTCGGCGGTTTCGGGGGTCTCGAGTCGTCCCATGGCGCCCGGTGCGCGGGAGAGGGAATTCGTCGTCATGCGTCTTAGATTCGGCCCGTACGCTCCGATGACTCTGGACGGAGGCTGGGAGTTTCCTGTGCGCTTCGCCCCCGTGAGTACTTATTAACCGCGGGAGGTTAATAAGTACTCACGGGGGGCGAAGCCGCATAATGGCGGCCATGGGATCTGTATTCAGCGCCATCATCAACGGAGATCTGCCCGGACGTTTCGTGTGGGAGGACGAGGACGTCGTCGCGTTCCTCACCATCGCCCCGGTCACCCAGGGCCATGCGCTCGTCGTACCCCGCAAGGAGGTGGACCAGTGGCAGGACGTCGACGGTGAGATCTGGGCGAAGGTCATGGACGTCGCCCGCACGATCGGGCAGGCCGTCCGCCCCGCTTTCGACGCACCGCGGGCAGGACTGCTGATCGCGGGCCTCGAGGTGCCGCACCTGCACGTGCATGTCTTCCCGGCCTACGACCTCGGCGATTTCAACATCAGTAACGCCGAGCAGAACCCGTCCCAGGAATCGCTCGACGAGGCGCAGGCGAAGCTCAAGGCTGCGCTGCGCGAACTCGGTCACGGGGAGAACGTCCCCGACTGACGGTCAGTTCGACCGCGGCAGTTCCACCCGGAACGTGGCGCCCTCGCCGGGCCGGCTGTCGACGGTCACCGACCCGCGGTGGGCGGCGACCAAGGCCGCCACGATCGACAGGCCGAGGCCGCTGCCACCACTCTCCCGGGTGCGGGACGCGTCGGTGCGGTAGAACCTCTCGAACACCCGGGCCGCGTCCTCCTCACTGAGTCCCGGTCCGGTATCGGCCACCTCGAGCACGACGCTGTGTTCGGTGGTGCTCAGCCGCACCGTCACGTCCGCGGTGGCGGGGGTGTGTTTGACGGCGTTGGCGAGCAGGTTGCCGAGGACCTGCCGCAGCCGGGCCTCGTCACCGATCACCTCGGGCGTCCCGGGTCCGGGGCGGACGTCGAGTGCGATGGACCGATCGGGGGCGACGGCGCGTGCCCCGTGCACGGCGTCCGACGCCACCGACAGCAGGTCGACGGGCCGGGTCTCGAGGGGACGCTGGGCATCGAGCCGGGCGAGCATGAGGAGATCCTCGACGAGGAGCCCCATCCGCGACGCCTCGCCTTCGATGCGACTCATCAGGGTTTCCGTGTCGGTCATCGCGCCTTGTCGATACAGCTCGGCGAAGCCGCGAATCGTGGTGAGCGGGGTGCGTAACTCGTGGCTCGCGTCGGCGACGAATCGCCGCATCTTCTCCTCGGAGCGGCGCGCCGATTCCTCCGATGCCTCGGTGGCGGCGAACGCGTGCTGGATCTGGGCGAGCATTCCGTTGAGCGCCACGGACAGTCGACCGATCTCGGTACGCTCGTCCCGTTCCGGGACACGCCGGTGCAAGTCACCCGACGCGATCGCCGCGGCGGTCTCCTCCACTTCGACGAGGGGACGCAGACTGCGCCGGACCACGAAGTACGCGACCACCCCCAGCGCGATCAACACCACCACACCGATGATGAGTTGCAGCACGATCAGCCGGTTCACCGTTTCGTCGTTCTCGGTGAGTGTCATCGCGACGGTGGTCTCGGTTCCGTCCGGCGCGGTCGTCGTCAGCACCCGCCACCGCACGTCGGAGTTGTCGGTCGAGCCGACCGTCTCGGGTCCCGACGCGGGGTCCTCGGGCAGTGCGGGGGAGGCGGATTCGTCGTTGATCTCACGCAGGACCGTTCCGTTCGGCAGCGTCGTGCGGACGTAGAACGGGCTCGGTGGGCGGCCGAGGTTCGGTTCGACCGGCGGCGGCAGCGGGCGCAATTTGCCGGGCTTCGCCCACCCCTGAGCCGCGTCGTGCAGCTGGTGATCGACACGGTTGGTCAGCGAATTCTCCAGCGCCGACGTCACCGCGACACCGGACGCGAGGAGTCCGAGCGAAGAGAGCAGAAGCACGGCGCCGACGAGGGTGATGCGCAGCGGCATCGCGCGAATCCACCGTCGCGCAGGCCCGTTCGGGACAGCGGCGACCGCCTCGGCCGGCTCCCGCGGAGCCGCAGGCGCGGTCATCGCCGCGGTTCTCGCATCACGTAGCCGACTCCGCGGAGGGTGTGGATCAGCGGCGTCTCGCCCGTGTCGACCTTCCGGCGGAGGTAGGACACGTACGACTCGACCACCCCGACCTCACCGCCGAAGTCGTAGTTCCAGACGTGGTCGAGGATCCGCGGCTTGCTCAGCACGGTGCCGGCGTTGACCATGAAGTACCGCAGCAGGGTGAACTCCGTCGGCGACAGCGACACCAGGTCGCCCGCCTTCCAGACCTCCCGCGTGTCGTCGTCGAGTTCGATGTCGGCGAACTTGATGCGGGCGGACTGCTCGTCCACCGACACCTTGCCTGCCCGCCGCAGGATGACGCGCAGCCGGGTCACCACTTCTTCGAGGCTGAACGGCTTGGTGACGTAGTCGTCCGCACCGAGGGTGAGGCCGCTGATCTTGTCCTCCACCGCATCCTTCGCGGTGAGGAACAGCACCGGAACGTCCACACCGTCGGCGCGCAGCCGCTTGAGCAGGCCGAACCCGTCCATTCCCGGCATCATGACGTCGAGAATGACGGCGTCGGGGCGGAACGTGCGCGCCGTGTCGAGTCCCTCGGCCCCGGTCGACGCCGTCGCCACCTCGAATCCCTGAAAACGCAGGCTCACGGAGAGCAACTCGACGATGTTCGGTTCGTCGTCGACGACGAGGACGCGGGCTTCGACAGGCTTCTCATTCACGCAACCCATCATCACTCGTGACGCTGGATCGTCGCTGTACGTTTCCTGGGAGATTGCTGTGAGCCGGTACCGCCTGCTTGTGCGGGTGGGATTCCGGTCGTCAGTTCACCACGATGTTGAGGTTGAGTACTACTCCGCCGAACGTCAGGATCGTGTTGGCCAATCCGAGGGTGACACCGCTGTTGAGTGCCCCGAGCAGTCCGAGCATCATGACCTCCATCGTCGCCCCTGGGGAAGGGGTAGTTGCGCGCTGTCCGTGCGCGTTGCGGATGACACTAGGTCAACTCGGAAGAATTCGCGGCGACACACGCAAGCAAACTCGCTGAATAAAATCACCCATTCTTCTTTACCGAAAAAAGGGGGAAATTCTCGGTACATGAGCAAGGATGGGAAAGTTGCGCTCCGCGTGCCGGCGCCTCCGGCCGTCGCACACGAGACAACCCCGCCGTCGATCCGACAGCGGGGTTGCGGGAGCGGAGTTGTCTTGACAGGCAGGAAGTTCAGGCTA
Organism: Rhodococcus sp. G6(2025); assembly: GCF_058628105.1. Classification (NCBI taxonomy): domain Bacteria; kingdom Bacillati; phylum Actinomycetota; class Actinomycetes; order Mycobacteriales; family Nocardiaceae; genus Rhodococcus; species Rhodococcus sp. G6(2025). The sequence goes on along the minus strand of NZ_CP179750.1, from coordinate 1,137,571 downwards.
CGACGTTCAGGTTGAAAACCACTCCACCGAACGTCCCGATCGTGTTGGCGAGTCCGAGGGTGAAAGCGCTGTTGATTGCGGCGAGCAGTCCGAGCATCATGATGTGCCTCGTTATCTTCCGTGGTATATGCACAGAATTCACTGTTTCGCTCGACAATAAATGAGACGACCTCGATCTGCGAGATAATCGGCGCATTCGCGACCCGTGCGCGTTCGAGGAGTGTGTACTCGCTCACCACTCACAGGCGCGGAGCGCCCCGTTGGGTACCGTGGAAATCGTCGACACGACATCCGGACGAGCGCACCGTACCCGGCCAGCGACAAGACGGTGCCCGGAGGTTTGTCATGGCGTGGATCGTGCTTGTGCTGTCGGGAATCCTGGAGGCCGTCTGGGCCACCGCCCTCGGCCGATCGGAAGGGTTCACCAAACTCGGACCCAGTGTCGTATTCGGCGTCGCGTTGATTCTCAGCATGGCGGGTCTGGCGTTCGCGATGCGCAGTCTCCCCATCGGAACGTCGTACGCGGTCTGGGTCGGCATCGGCGCAGCCCTCACGGTCGGGTTCGCGATGGTGACCGGCTCCGAGAGTTCCTCACTGGTGAAGATCCTGCTGATCCTGGGCATCGTGGGATGCGTCGTCGGGCTGAAGGTCCTCCACTGACCGGATCGTGACACTCGATGCTTGTGTGTCGCGGGTTACAGTAATTCCATGAACCTGGTGTCGTTGATGACCCTCCCGGTGCGCGTCGGCCTCGCGGCGGCCGATGTCGGTCTCGGAATCGCCGAAGCCAGCCTGATGACCGTCCGGACGGCGGTCGCCGGGACCGGTGTCGTCACGGGGATGGGCACCCAGGGCAGCCCGTTGCAGGTGATCAGCCAGCTGTCGTCGCTCGCGGCCAACGACCGCCCGCTCGGGCAGGCCCTCCAGCCGGGTGGTCCGCTCGACCGCCTCCTCGCTCCGGGCGGTCCCGTCGACCGTCTCACGTCGGAGGGCGGCACCCTCGAACGCCTGCTCGAGCCGGGCGGCCCGCTCGAGCGGGTGCTCGCCAAGGACGGCCCGCTCGACCGGGTGCTCGCCGAGGACGGCACCCTGGAACGGCTTCTCGCGAAGGACGGTCTGCTCGACCGCCTCACCGCGGAGCAGGGGCCACTCGAACGGCTGACCGCGCGGGACGGTGCTGTCGAGCGGCTCACGGCGCCGGGCGGAATCGTGGACCGGGCGCTCGCCGAGAACGGCATCCTCGAGACCCTGCTGTCGGAGGGCGGCGCGTTCGAACGGCTCATCGCCGAGGGTGGCCCGCTCGACCAGATCGTGGCGCTGTCCGAGACGTTGACGGCCCTGGCGCCCAACCTCGAGCGGATGAGCGCCAGCATCGACTTGTTGCAGGAAACGGTGGGCATTCTCAGCGCCGCGGTCGGGCCGCTCGGCGACCTCGCCGGCAAGTTGCCGGGACGCTGGCTCAAGGGCAAGGGCGACCGCCCGGGCGTCGACTACACACTCGGGCCCGCCTGACACTTGACCTGAACGCAACTCGAGGTTTTACGGTCGGGTCATGACTCGCATCGAAGGCCTCGGACCTGTCGGCATCACCCTGAACATCTCACCGGACGAGACGTACCTCGACGACGCGGCCCGGCTGGAATCCCTCGGCTATTCGGCGATCTGGCTGCGGGGCGGTCAGATCGACAGCCTGGACCGGATCTCGGCCGTCGTCCGGGCGACCGACTCGATCCCCGTCGCGACCGGCATCATCCCGGTCGGCGTGTACGACTCGGACGCCGTCGCTCAGCTCTTTGCGGATCTGCAGACCACGGCGCCGGACCGGTTCGTCGTCGGGCTGGGCGGCCCGCAGGTCCCCCGGCCGCTCCGGGCGTTGAACGAGTATCTCGACAGGCTCGACCGGTCCGATCCGCCGGTGCCTGCGGAGCGACGGATTCTGGCCGCGCTGGGCCCACGCAAGCTGGAACTCGCGCGGGACAGGACCGCGGGGGCCGTCGTGCTCCTCGTCACCCCCGACTACACCGCCGAGGCGCGGCGCATCCTCGGCCCGGACGCCACGCTGGTCGTCTCGCTGATGACGGTGCTCGGCACCGACGCCGCGCGGGCCCGCGCCACCGCCCGCGCTCCGCTCCGATTCCTGTCCGGGGTGGGCGGCTATGCCACGAATTTCGAGCGGATGGGTTTCGGCGCCGACGACATCTCGGGGCTGAGCGACCGGCTCGTCGACGACCTGGTCGCCTGGGGTGACGCGCACGCGATCGTCGCGCGGGTACACAGCCACCTCGCGGCCGGCGCCGATCATGTCGTCGTGAGCGAACTGGGTGAGCGGCCGGGCGAGGTGGCCCGGCAGCTCGCGACACGGTTGCCACTTCGCGCATAGGACGACCGGCCGACAGCCCCCGACCCGTGCCTCTGGTATGTATTTCGCATGACACGAACCATCGTTGCGCTGTTGATCCCTGCCGCCCTGCTGCTCGGGGCGTGCAGTTCCGAATCGACCACCACCGAGGCCGAGTCCCCGGCGAGCGCAACGACCGAGGCCACCGAGGCATCCTCCGCAGACCTGCCCGCTGTCGCGGACCTGTGCAAGGGCCTGCTCCAGTACACGAACGGAGCGGAGGCTCGCGCGCAGCAGAGCGGCGAGACGTTCGACCGTACGAAGGCCCTCGACGACCTCTTCACCCAGTCGGCCGAGACGCCGGAGTGGAAGGATGCTCCGCAGGAGCGCAAGGATCAGATGATCCAGGCCTACGACGCCGCCAAGACCGGGGCCTGCTGACCCGGATTCGCAATCGAGGACCGAAACTGTCCTCAATTCTTCGTAGCGTGCCCGGTATGACCGACACGACGAAGTCCATCCGTCCGTTTCGCCTCGACATCGCGCAGGAGCAACTCGACGATCTTGCCGATCGTCTCGCACGCACCCGGTTCGGCACACCCCTTCCGGGTGACGACTGGGCGAGCGGTGTGCCCACGTCCTACCTGGTCGAACTCGTCACGTACTGGCGCGACGAGTTCGACTGGCGGGCGCAGGAGAAATCGCTCAACACCATCCCGCAGTTCGTCACCGAGATCGACGGGCAGAACATCCACTTCCTCCACGTGCGCTCCCCCGAACCGAACGCACTGCCCCTCGTCCTCACCCATGGCTGGCCGGGTTCGTTCGTCGAGTTCCTCGACGTGATCGGCCCGCTCACCGACCCCGCAGCGCACGGGGGCGACCCCGCCGACGCGTTCGATGTGGTCGTGCCGTCGCTGCCCGGATTCGGATTCTCCGGACCGGTCCGCGAATCGGGCTGGGACACTACCCGTATCGCCGCGGCGTGGGCAGAGCTGATGACCCGGCTCGGCTACCACCGCTACGGGGTCCAGGGCGGGGACATCGGTGCGGACGTCTCACCCGAGGTCGCCCGCATCGCCCCGGACGCGGTGGTCGGGGTGCATCTCAACGGCAACGTCGGGGTTCCGTTCCACGAGCTGGACGAGGCGGAGCAGGCGAGCCTGTCACCGCTGGAACAGGACCGACGCGACCGGGTGTCACGGTTCATGTCCGAGGAGTTCGGCTACATCGCCATCCAGTCCACCAGGCCCGCGACTCTCGGAGCCGCCCTTGCCGATTCGCCGGTGGGCCAGCTCGCGTGGATCGTCGACAAGTTCCGCGAGTGGACACATCCCCGCGAGGCGCTCCCCCACGACGTCGTCGGCATCGACCGACTTCTCACCAACGTCATGCTGTACTGGCTCACCGGGACCGCTTCTTCGTCCGCGTATGTCGGCTACACGCAGGAATCATCCTGGGGTGCCGCCAAATCCGCGTCCGGAGTTCCGACCGCGGTCATCGTCTTCGCCCATGACGTCGGCATCCGCCGCTACGCCGAACAGGAACACGCGATCACGCGGTGGACCGACGTCGAGGACAGTGGCGGTCACTTCGCCGCACTCGAAGAGCCCGAGACCCTGACCGCGGACATCCGGGAGTTCTTCGCCGGACTCCGCTGAGCGCGATACGACGAACCACCGGCCCGGGCGGGGGGTCCGGCGGTTCGTCGACGGCGTTGCGTCAGTTGCCGATACCGGCAACCTCCTGGGCGATACCGGCCAGTCGCGTCTGGGCCGCGGAGACCACGCCCTGGCGATCCTTGTGGGCTTCCTCGTAGGCGACGACGGTGCGCACGTCGGAGGGATCGGTCAGTTCCTTGACCGCGGCGACCGCCTGGGACACGTTGAGGTCGTCGTAGTCGGCGATCGGGAGTTCGTCCGCCTCCAGGACGCCACCGGCGGCGCGTGCGGAATGGATCGCGTCGGCGATTCCGTCGGCGCCTTCGTTGCGAGTGACCTGCTCCGCCGTTTCGAGGGCGGCATCACGCGAGGCGGCAAGCGTCTTCACGGCGACATCGCCCGCGTGGGCGCCTCGACCGAGCAACGCGCTCAGCATCGGCGGGGTGGTGCGGGCCGTGTCGAGAGCACGGTCGATGCCACGCGCGGACCACGAGACCGGGACGTTGATCAGCCGGATCGTGGCACCGGTCGCCGCCTGGAACGGGGTGCGTCGCAGGGCCGCCGGCCCACCGAGCGCCTCCTCCGCGAGCACCGTGGTCAACCAGTCGACGGTCGCGGCGTGCGCGGTGACCAGTCGATCGGCCAACCGGACGACGTCCTGCTTCCCGGCCGCGGTCGCGAGGGCCTTCACGTACCGCGCCCGGTCGAGCAACTGGTGTTCGAGGGCGAGGTCGCCGAGCAGGGCCTCGTCGAACGGCTGCGCCTGCTCCGCCATCGCCTTCAGCGCCGCTGCCAGCCTGCTGAACAGCGGGCCGACGATCTCGGGCACTCCCCCGAGATCGCGGATGGCGCGTTCGACCGCCTCTGCGCGGAGGCGTCCGTTCTCGGCGTTCTCGGTGAGCTCTCGGCGCACGGCCTCGGTGCGCGCTTGCGCGACGCGGGTTTCGGCGACCTGGATCTCGGTGTTGGTCAGATCGAGTACGGCGTGCAGCTGGGTGATCAGTGTGGGGACGGTCATGTTGTGTCCTTTCCCGTTCTTGGGTGCGGTCAGATCAGGCGTGCGGTCAGATCAGGCTGGAGATGAGATACGCCGCGAGTAGGACGCCGGCGAGAACGGCCGCGGCGGTGACGGCCGCGAGGACCGCCGATCCGGTCACGGACATCGCGGGCACGGCGGCGACGAGCGCAGCGACGAGAGCGGTCCCGAGCGAGAAACGACGGTCGGGCTCGTCTTGCTGGTTCTTCGCGTGCCGGGGTGTGCTTGCGCGGAGTGCATTGTGGGCAAGGGTCATGGTTCGATTTCCCGTCTGGAGTCGAATGCGGACCAGAGTCGGGACCACACGAGGGGGCGTTCGCCGGACGACGCTGTCGGCGCCTTCATGCAGATCCCGGGTTTCGCGATTTACAGCGTCAGTTCGCTGACGACATCGACTGCACGGGCAGTGTCGGGTTCGGCCATTGCGTGTTCTCTCCCTACCGCAACGTCACATGCTCGAATGCGTGCGGCTCGTTCGGATCGTCAACTTATCTGCTCTGGCTGATACAGATTTCATCTTATCTACTTGGCAGTAAAGTTCAACCCATCCGAGCAAGAGAATCGGCCGAACCCGGGATGGCGGCACCAAAAACCGCCGGGACCAGCACAGATGACACACACACAGAATCTTCAGTGCGCGAGAAGACCGGGGGCGGACACCGCCCTCAACCCGACGATCGGTCGAATCCTGGCAACCCGATCACCCTCCGGCTGCGCCACTTTCTGACCCTTCCAACCGTGACGCCAGATCCGCGTTCTCGGATTCGAGCGCGAGGATCCTCTGAATGCCCGGGACGTTCACTCCGTCGTCCATGAGCTGCGCTATGCGCGCCAACCTGACCAGATCGTCGTCGCTGTATCTACGGGTGCCGCCGCTTGTCCGTGCAGGGGTCAGCAATCCGCGACGCTCGTACAACCGCAGGGTCTGCGGGCCGATGCCCGTCAACTCCGACGTCACCGCAATTCCGTAGACCCCGCGACACGAGCGGGGTAAGGCGTCGATGGTCACAACAGGCTCCCTTCTGCTTAAGGAACACCCGATGTTAACAAACCGATGAAATCAATCTGCAACACCAGATATAGATTTTGCATATTCCACTCAGCATGCACCCTCGGCTGCGGCGAGAGCCAGGGCAGGGTGACGTAATCTCGGAGCCGAACCGAACGCGAACCGAGGCCGCCCGGGCAGGGTTCGCGGAGGTGTCGTGGCCGCGAGTGCCACGGCCGCTGCGCCAGAGACGAGAAGACGGTGCCCCGCACTCAGGAACACGCAGATCGTTACCGCGACGCCCTCACTGCGCTCGCGGCGGCTACCCAGCGACCGGCAAATGTGGTCAACACCGGGGCGGGCTATGCGATCCGGGTCGATTTCGAGTACAACCGCTACCTTCTCGCGTCCAACGCTGCCGACGGACTGACCGACGCCGCCGAGGACACGTCCGAATGGCGGGTGAGCCTCTATCAGGGAGTCACCGACGGAACTTCGGACGAACTGCTGGCAGCCGCCGAGCACGCATGGCTCGTCGACGCGTTCGACCTCGCGTTCGCCGATATCCGTGCCGAGGGCAAATGGCAGTCGGCCGACGCCTCGTTCGACGCGTTCAACTCCACTAACGACCAGTCCACCAGCTGAGCCGGTAGGCGCGACTCAGGCCCGACCCGGGACCTCGGACTTCACGAGCTGCTCCAGCTCGGCGTTGCGGGCCGCCAGGATCGCGTTCTCGGCTTCGAGCTGAAGAATCTGACCGATTCCAATCAGATTGACACCGGCCGCGACGAGTTCGGTGATCTTCTGGAGGCGCGCGACATCGTCCTCGCTGTACCGGCGTGTTCCACCGCCCGTGCGAGTCGGTGTGATCAACCCTCGCCGCTCGTACAAGCGCAGCGTCTGCGGGCCGATACCCGTCAGCTCCGACGTTACCGAGATCCCGTACACACCCCGCTGCGATCGAAGCGGCACATGAGAGGACGTCACCGGATCTCCCTTCTTCTCAGGGCGCATCAATCCTATCAAGGTCCGGAAGACACAATGTGCCGCAGGGGGTGCAGGTTCGCTCTGACCTTCGCGGACCGCGCTTCCGCGCTCCTGCATCGCAGTTCCCGGTAGCCCCGCGGTCCACCCTGCCTCATCTGATTCCTTCCCGGTTCGGTTCTCCGTCCGCGCTCGCCCTCTCGAGCAGCAATCTTGCTCATTCCGCTTGAACTTCCTGCCCCATGACTGTAGAACAAATCTATATTCTTGAACGCAGATAAGTTCTCACCACGAGGTGGGCACCAAGGAGAACCGATGACCACACACAACCCGCAGAACGCTCCCCACGACGGAGATGTCCTCGTTCTCGGCGCAGGCAGCGGCGGAGCGATCGCCGGCGGCCTGATCGCCACGCTGGCCCTCAGCGCGCTCACTCTCCTCTCCTCCCTGCCGACCTGACGGCCTGGCCGCCCCACCCTTTCCACACCGACCCTTCACACCCGACAGGACACAGCGCTCATGCCCGCCAGCTCCACATCCCACGCTTCCGCCACCACTACTGCCTCGCGAGGCGGAGCAACGATGAGCACCGAGGAAATCAAGGCCCGGATCGAGGCGATGTTCGCCGACGAGGCCACCGACACCTCCCCCGCACTCGTCGAATAGTGACGCCATCGCCGATGCCGGCAGGTCAGAGAAGGGCAGAGCCATGAACGTGTCCACCCAGCTCGTCGCACCATCCTGCGAAATCCGTCGCATCCCCTCCAGGACGACGCCGACGCATCGCACGAAGCCTGCGGCAGAGGTCGCAACAGACGACCGACGGCGGGAACGCCCGGAGCCCGCGCGACGCGAGCGCGACCAGTACCGCGACGTGCCCGCGCAGTGCGAGGCCATCGGCCGGCTCGCCGCCTCCGACCCCCGCCGCGAAGTGTTGCGCCAACGGCTGATCGAACGTTGCCTGCCGCTCGCCGAACACATCGCCCGGCGTTTCCACGGTCGCGGAGAACCACTCGACGACCTGATCCAGGTCGCCCGCCTCGGACTGGTCAAGGCCGTCGACCGCTTCGACGCCCGCTGCGGAGCGAACTTCGTGTCCTACGCCGTCCCGACCATCACCGGCGAAGTCCGCAGGCACTTCCGTGACACGGGGTGGGCCATGCGCGTCCCGCGCAGCATGCAGGAACTGCACCTCTCCCTCACCAACGCGACGACCGAACTGACCACCACACTCGGACGCGCCCCGACGGCGAGCGAACTGGCCGAGGCCGTCGGGATCGACAAGGACGAAGTAGTGCAGGGGCTCCGGGTCGCCGACGCATACAGCACCCTCTCCACCGATTTCCCGCTCGGCGAGAACGAACGCCCGCTGTCGGAGACGATCGGCGACGTCGACCCGGCCCTCGCCCACGTCGAGGACCACGTGGTCCTCGCACCACTGCTGGAATCACTTCCCGACCTCGAACGCACCGTGCTGGTCCTGCGCTTCTTCGGCAACATGACCCAGTCGCAGATCGCCGCGCGGGTGGGTGTCTCGCAGATGCAGGTGTCCCGGCTCCTGACCAAGACGCTGGCGGACCTGCGCGGGAAACTCACCGACGTGGGCGGTCAGATGCTCTCGTAGGCGGCGAGGAAGTCCTCCCACGTCCGCTTGCCCGTCGCTGCGACGTCGAGTGACAGGTTCGCGCCCTCCCGGTACGCGCGGCCGGCCTTTCCCGGCATCCGCACCGGCATCATCAGCCGATGCCTTCCGGTCGCCTTCAGGTATCCGCGCATCAGCTCGGCCATCCCGTACACGGTCGGTCCGGGCAGGTCGGGCACCAGGCCGGCCGGCGCCCCGAGGGTCAGTTCCACCAGACGCGCCGCGACCTCCGCCGAGTCGACCGGCTGGAACCGCAGTCCGCCCGGAACCGGAATCACCGGCAGTTTCACCATCTTCTGCAGCATGGTCAGCACCAGGTCGTGGAACTGGGCCGCGCGCAGCGTCGTCCACGGCACACCCGAGTCGGCCACCGCTCGTTCCGCGGCCAGCTTGGATCCGAACCAGCCGAGCGGAACTCCGTCGGCGCCGATCACCGAGATGTACACCAGGTGCTGCACCCTGGCGCGCGAGGCGGCCTCCACCAGGTTCCGCGTCGCGACCTCGTCACCCTTGGGTCCGCCCGCCAGGTGCAGAACGGTCTCGACCCGCTCCAGCGCGGGCTCTATTCCCTTGCCCTCGAACAGGTCACCGGCCAGATACTCGACGCCGTCGACCGGCTCGCGGCCGTGCCGGCTGAGAACGCGCACGTCCCGTCCCGCCGCCCGCAGCAGTGGGACGACCTGACGTCCGAGCGTGCCCGTGCCGCCGGTGATCAGAATGGGTGATGTCATGATCTCTCCAGATTCGTTGGGTGCGGGACTCGGTTTCCCGGTCTCGACAGCTGGTTTTCGGTGGATCTACTGCTAAGACACGCGGCGAGGAAGGAATGTGACACGGTGGACGACCGCGATCGGCTGACGGAGCGTTTCGAGGAACACCGGCCCCGGCTGCGGGCTGTCGCGTACCGGATGCTGGGCTCGGTGAGCGAGGCCGACGACGCCGTCCAGGAGGCGTGGCTGCGCATGAGCCGCGCCGACACCGACGACGTGGACAATCTCGAGGCGTGGCTGATCACGGTGGTGTCGCGGGTGTGCCTGAACGTGCTGCGCTCACGCGAGCAGCGGCGCGAGGAACCTCTCGACGTCCAGGCACACGACCCGGTCATCGCTCACGAAGACGGCGGCGACCCCGAACACGAAGCGATGCTGGCGGACTCGGTCGGCCTGGCACTGCTCGTGGTGCTCGACACGCTGACCCCGGCCGAGCGGCTCGCGTTCGTCCTGCACGACATGTTCGACGTGCCCTTCGACGACGTCGCCCCCATCGTGGGCCGCTCCTCCCCAGCGGTGCGGCAACTCGCCAGCCGCGCCCGCCGACGGGTGAAAGGAGCCTCCCCGGCGCCGGACACTGCGGATCTGGACCGCCAGCGCCGTGTCGTCGACGCCTATCTGGCCGCGACCCGCGGCGGCGACTTCGACGCTCTGGTCGCCCTGCTCGATCCGGACGTGGTGCTCCGGGCGGATCCGGCGGTCGGACCCACCCCGGCACCTCTCCTGATCCGGGGCGCCCGGGTCGTGGCCAGGGGCGCGCTCGCCTCCTCGGAACGGGCCCGGTCCACGCAGGTCGCCCTGGTGAACGGGGCAGCCGGGCTCGTGATGGCTCTCCACGGTCGGCTGCACCTGGTGTTGGCGTTCACGATCGCGGACGGCAGGATCACCGAGATCGACGTCATCGCAGAACCCGATCGGGTCCGCCGACTCGATCTCGCGGTTCTCGATGACTGACGGGACGCCGGTCACCCGTACAGGGTGATGACCCTGCGCGCCCCGACCCCCAGCATGGAGGTGGTCGACACTGCCGGGAGAGGGGCGCGAACGTGACTACTGCCTCGGACGACGATGCCCCACCCCAGAGCGCGGCCGCGCCGTCCCCGTTCCCGCCGATCGCCGACTACGCCTTCCTCTCGAACTGCCACACGGGGGCGCTGATCGCGCCGGACGGTTCCGTCGACTGGCTGTGCGTGCCCCGGTTCGACTCACCCAGCGTGTTCGGGTCCCTCCTCGACCGCGAAGCGGGGATGTTCCGGATCGGCCCGTTCGGGCTCAACGTTCCGGCGTCCCGGCAGTACGAGCCGGGAAGCAACACCATCTCGGCGGTGTGGAACACGCCGACCGGCTGGGTGACCGTGCGCAGCGCGCTGACGATGGGTCCGAGCCGCGGCGAGGACACCGTCACGCCCCACACACGGCCGCCGGCAGACGAGGACGCCGATCACATGCTGGTCCGCACGGTCACCTGCCTCGACGGCAGTGTGGAGGTGGAGTTGGTGTGCGAGCCCGTGTTCGACTACGGGCGCACACCGGCGGAGTGGGTTCTGGTGGACGGCGATCGGCACACCGCCGACGCGAGCGGCGCGGGTCGGACCCTCCGACTGCGGACGGACATGGCGCTCGGCATCGAGGGTGGGCGGGTTCGCGCCCGCCACGTGCTGGAGAAGGGTGAAACCCTCTACTGCGCACTGTCCTGGGCGGCGGAGCTCGCCGCACCGGAAACGGCGGAAGAGGCCGTCGCGCAACTCGATGCAACCTCGACGTTCTGGCGGCGCTGGTTCAGCCACGCACGGTTTCCCGACCACCGGTGGCGGGAGGCGATCCAGCGGTCCGCCCTGACCATCAAGGGACTCACGTACATGCCGACCGGCGCCACCGTCGCAGCCCTCACCACATCGCTGCCGGAAACTCCCGGCGGCGAACGTAATTGGGACTACCGGTACACCTGGATGCGGGACTCCACGTTCACCCTGCAGGCTCTGCACTATCTGAACCTGGACTGGGAGGCCGACGAGTTCATGCAGTTCATCGCCGATCTCGAGTCGAACGGCGATGGCGCACTGCAGATCATGTACGGAATCGACGGCACCCGCGACCTGACGGAGTCGACCCGCGACGACCTGTCCGGCTACGCGGGCGCGCGACCGGTGCGCATCGGCAACGGAGCGTTCGACCAGCGGCAGAACGACGTGTTCGGCGCCGTCCTCGACTCGATCCTGTTGCACACCGTGCGCAGCAAGCGCCTCCCCCGCCGGCTGTGGCCGCTCGTGCAGCAGCAGGCGACGTGCGCGTCCGCGGTGTGGCGCAACCCCGATCAGGGGATCTGGGAGGCCCGCGGCGCACCGCAGCACTACGTGTCGTCGAAGCTGATGTGCTGGGTGGCACTCGACCGGGCGTCGAAGATCGCGGGTATCCGCGGCGATCGCTCGGCCGAGGAAACCTGGCGTGCCACAGCCGAAGAGATCCGCGCCGACATCCTCGAGCACGGGGTGAAGAACGGGGTGCTGCGCCAGCACTACGACACCGAGGCGCTGGACGCGTCGACCCTGCTCGCCGCGGTCTTCGGATTCCTTCCCCGCGGGGACCAGCTCCTGCGTGCCACGGTCGACGCCATCGCAACCGATCTCACCGAAGACGGATTCGTCCTGCGCTACCGCACCGGCGAAACCGACGACGGACTGTCGGGGAAGGAGGGCAGTTTCCTGATCTGCTCCTTCTGGCTGGTGTCGGCACTGACCGTGGTCGAACAGGTACAGGAGGCAACCGATTTGATGGAGCGGTTGCTCAGCGTGTCCTCGCCCCTGGGGTTGTACGCCGAGGAGTTCGACACGAGCACCGGCCGTCATCTCGGCAATTTCCCGCAGGCGTTCTCCCACCTCGCACTGATCGAGGCCGCGGGGCGCATCATCCTGCACGAGCGGATGCGGGAACTGATGTGAGCCCCGGCGGGCCCCGACCTCCCGTCACCGTAGGCTGAGATCGTGTCCCGAGCAGAGTCGAATCGGACGTACAGCGGCCAACCGGTTGCGGAACGTCGCGTAGCCCGCCGGGCGCGGTTCCTCGACTCCGCCCTGTCGGTCTTCGCGGAGAAGACGTACGCCCACAGTTCGATCAGCGACATCTGTGCCCACGCCGGACTGTCACGTCGCCAGTTCTACGAGGAGTTCGGCAGCCGCGAGGACATCCTCCTCGCGCTCTACGACACGATTCAGGACGAGGCCCGGGACGCGGTGCTCGCCGCGAACGACCGGGCTCCCTCGCGGGATCCCCGGACTGTCGCCGGCACCGTCATGACGGCGTACATCGAATCGGTCGGCACGGACGAGCGGCGGGCCAGGATCATCTTCGTGGAGGTGGTCGGGGCGGGCCCCCGGGTCGAGCAGTATCGCCTCGCGCGCCGCACGCAGTGGGCGCAACTCTTCGAAACCGTCACCCGCACGATCGACGGCGGCATCGTCGACCCGCCCGAGCGGTTCGCGATGGTGTCGATCGCCTTCATCGGGGCGGTCAACGATCTCGCCCACCACTGGAGCACCGCCTCCCCCCGGCCGTCCGCGTCGGTGCTGGTGGACGTCCTGAGCACGATGCTCATCGCGCTGGTCACCGATCAGACCTGAACCGAACTTACTCGCGAGTATTGCGATACCCGTCACACCTGTTCTAAGGTCTGCTCACAAAGTGAGACATAGACGTCTCACTTCGGCCGGGGAGGACCACATGATCGGACCGAGAGCACGACGACGCCGAATGCTGCTGGTGGGAGCGATGGTGGTGGGCGCACAGCTCGCCGTCGCCGCGCCGTCCATCGGGGCTCCCGCCGACGACGGAACGCCGGTCGACGTGCAGCCGGCCCCTACCGTCCCCGCCTGGCCCGAGGCCGACCGGGGCTTCTACGAACCACCGGCCTCCGTGGTCGCGGCGGCCGAGCCGGGCGAGATCATCGCCGCCCGCGAAGTACACCTGGCGAACCTGTCGGTGCTTCCGGTGAACGTCGACGCGTGGCAGCTGTCGTATCGCTCCACCAACTCGCGGGACGAGCCGATCCCGGCGGTCGCGACTGTCGTCAAGCCCCGGGGCACGATCGACGGCGTCCGCAATCTGCTCTCGCTCCAGCCGGCGGAAGACTCCCTCGGCAAGTACTGCGCCGCCTCGTACGCACTGCAGCAGTGGTCCGTCCCCGCGCCGCTGACCGGTCAGGTCGTCGCGCCGCTGCAGTTCCTCGAGGCGCAGGCCGCCCTCGCCCAGGGATGGGCCGTCGTGATACCGGATCACCAGGGTCCGAACGCCGCGTATGCGGCCGGGCCCCTCGCGGGCCGCATCACCCTGGACGGGATCCGGGCGGCGGAGAACTTCGAACCCCTGGGCCTGACAGGCAGGCAGACCCCTGTCGGGTTGATGGGCTATTCCGGAGGCGCGATCGCGACGGGTCACGCCGCCGAACTCCATGCGAGCTACGCACCGGACCTGAACATCGTCGGTGCTGCCGAGGGCGGCATCCCGGCCGATCTCGGCGCCCTCGTCGATCTGGCCGACAACAACCTGGGCGCCGGAATCGTGCTGGGCGGCGTGTTCGGCGTGAGCCGTGACTATCCCGAACTCGCGGAGTATCTCGACACGCACCTGAATCCACTCGGCAAACAGCTCCTGGCCGCCAAGAGCAACCTCTGCGTCAGCTACCAGTCGGCGCTGCTGCCGTTCGCGAACCTGAGGGGCCTGTTCGACAGCCCGAGCGGCGACCCACTCCGCGATCCGGTGGTCGAGTCGGTACTCGACCGGACGAAGATGGGTCACCGGGTCCCGGACGTCCCGATGTTCATGTACCAGGCGAACCCGGACTGGCTGGTGCCGGTCGGGCCCGTCGACGCACTGGTGGACACCTACTGTCAGGACCCGAACGCCCGGGTGACGTACACCCGCGACCACGCCAGCGAGCACTTGTCCCTCGAACCGGTCGCGGCGGCGAGCGCCCTGATGTGGCTGCGGGACCGGTTCGCCGGGGTCCCGGCCGAGACCGGATGCAGCACCCACGACGTGGGATCGATGGCCCTCGACCAGGCGACGTGGCCGGTGTGGTCGTCGATCGTCGGCGACACGATCGCGAGCCTGCTCGGTCAGCCGATCGGCACGTGAGGACGCGGTCCGATCAGAGGCCGCCGACCTGCACGAATTCACGTGCATGAAAGTCCGAGGGCCACCTTCCCGGGGGAAGGTGGCCCTCGGTGTGCGGAGGTAATTCCGCGGTGGAGCCTCCTGTCAGGATTGAACTGACGACCGCTCGCTTACAAGGCGAGTGCTCTACCACTGAGCTAAGGAGGCGGACACGCGCGCCCATCATATCCATTGCAGGAACGTCGGCCACTTCCGCCCACATTGGATAGCGTTGGAGCCATGAGTACCTCGGAGATCGCCACTGTCCTCGCTTGGCACGACGCCCTCAACTCCGGCGACATCGACACTCTGCTGTCGCTGTCGAGCGACGACATCGAGATGGGTGGGCCGAAAGGCGCCACCCAGGGCCTGGCGGCGCTGCGGGAATGGGCGTCTACCGCGGGCATCACGCTGATTCCGCAGCGAATGTATTACTACGACGGGGTGCTGGTGGTCGAACAGCAGGCCACGTGGGCGGACCCCGAGGAGACGCGTATCCTGGCCTCTGCATTCCGTGTCGTCCACGATCAGGTCATCTCCACGTTCCGCCACGAGACACTCGAGTCTGCACTCTCCGCTACCGATTTGACCGAGAAAGACCTTGTCTCCGACACGTAGTATGGCCAAGCTCACAGAAACCCTCCAACGTCTCACAGGCGACCGTCGCGCAACGGTCGATGCGGTCACCGCTGCACCCACACCGCTGCAGCCGATCGACCTCACCGACGATGCGGTGGTCGCCGAAGTACTCGACCTCGCCGTGCGTGTCGGTGAAGTGCTCCTCGCGTCGGGCACCGGTGCGATGGACACCGCCGAGCAGGTGCAGTTCATCGCCGCCACGTACGGCCTCGCCCAGTGCGATGTGGATGTCACGTACAACTCCATCGTGCTGTCCGCGTACCGCGGGCCGACCCTCCCGCCGGCGAGCACGATGCGGATAGTGCACTACCGCTCGATGGACTTCACCCGTCTCGCGGCGGTGGACCGGCTCACGCGGCGGATCCGCCGTGAGGCCGTCACCCCCAGCGAGGCGCACGAGGCCCTGACCGCGGTCACCACGGCGCCGCACCCGTACAACCGCTGGATCGCGACGCTCGCCTGGGCGTCCATGGCCGCGTCGGTCTCCGTGTTGATGGGCGGTGGGGTGCTGGTCGCATCGGTCGCCTTCCTGACGACGATGGTGATCTACCGGGTCAACCGCGTCCTCAACCGCATCGGCCTGCCGTTCTTCTTCCAGCAGGTGGCCGGTGGTCTGGTGGCCGCGACCCCGGCGGCGACGCTCTACACGTTCCAGGATCAGCTGGGTGTCGAGATCAGACCCTCGCAGATCATTTCGGCCGGTGTGGTGGTGCTGTTGTCCGGGCTGTCGCTGGTCGGTTCGGTGCAGGACGCCATCACGGGGGCACCGATCACGGCGGCGGCGCGATTCTTCGAAGTGGTCATGATGACCGGCGGCATCATCGCCGGTGTGGCCATCTCGTTGCGTCTGACCGGCGTGCTGGGTTCGACGCTGCCACCCGTCAACGTCGAGATCACGGAACTCGTGCAACTACCCGTGCTGGTGATGTCGGGCGCGTTCGCGTCGATGTTCTATGCGCTGGCCTGTTACGCCGAGCAGCGCGCGCTCACGGCCGCGTGGTTCGGTGGCGCGGCCGGCGCCCTGGTCTACATGGTGGCGCACCAGTTCGGCATCGGCCCCATCATCGGTTCGGCACTCGCGGCCACCGTGGTCGGGTTCGCCGGTGGTCTGATGGCCCGCCGCGCGCTCACGCCGCCGCTGGTCGTCGTGGTGGCGGGTATCACGCCACTGCTGCCGGGTCTGTCTCTGTACCGGGGTCTGTACGCCCTGCTCAACAACGAAGTGGTGATCGGACTGAGCTCGCTGCTGGCGGCGTTCGGTATCGGTTGCGCGCTCGCGGCGGGCGTCACGCTCGGCGAATGGATCGCCCGGACCATGCGGAGGCCGCGCATCCTGCGTCGCACAGACGACATCCGCCGCCCCGTCTTCAAGACGAGGCGGCGGAAGCCGGTCGAAACACACACACAGAAGGCGGCCTGAGGCAGTTTCAGGTGACGGCCTCTCGGCCGTCTGCCGGGCACGACCGCCGCTGTCTCACCGGACGGTCGTCCCGGCACATCGTCGCCGAAACGCGGCGCCGGGGAGGTCAGCTCTTGTCGACGCTGTGCCGTCCGCCCGACTTCTCGTCGGCCTCCATGGCCTCACGCAGGCTCTTCGGCCGCATGTCGGTCCAGTTCTTCTCCACGTACTCGAGGCACGCGGCCCGGCTTTCCTCGCCGAAAACTACGCGCCAGCCTGCCGGCACCTCAGAGAACGTGGGCCACAGTGAGTGCTGGTCCTCATCGTTCACCAGCACGTAGAAGCGGCCTTCTTCGTCATCGAATGGATTGGTGCTCATCTCGCCTCGCTTGTCGCATACGTGTCCTGTGCGTTCACACTAGCAAGCGTGCCGTTGCGGCCACGCCTTGTTACGACAGATGTAACGATCTCTCCCGCCCGCACGGCAACATTCGACAGGAGCGACGACGTGATTCCGTGCGTTTTCTCCGTGCCGCCCTGCAGATAGATTCCCGCTGCGACGTCCGGTGAAACCGCCAATCTGTAATCTCGGCCCACTTCGCGCGGCGGGTGGGTTTTCGGCGCGAGATCGCCGAGCAGAGGCTCGAGGGGTGCGGGGGTGAAACCGGTGGCCAGAATCAGTGCGTCGCAAGCGAGGGTGTCGGTGAGGCCGTCCACCCCGCTGCGGACAGCCACCTCGATTCCGTCCGAAGTCTCGTCGACGGCAATGATCTCCGACGCGCGGCGCATGAACAGGCGGCGACGTCCACGCACGCGTTCCTGGTATTCGGTCGCGTAGAGCTCGTTGATGAGCTCGATGTCGACCACCGAATAGTTAGTACTCCTATGGACATCCAGCAATCGCAGACGCTCCGCCTCCGGGGCACCGTGCAGATCGTCCACTGCCTCCGGATCGAAGATGCGGTTGGCGTACGGACTGTCGTCGGCCGGGCTGTACCCGTACCGCGAGAAGACGCTGTGGACTTCGGCTTCGGGGTAGTTTCCGTGCAGGTACTGCACGATCTCGGCGGCGCTCTGGCCTGCCCCGAGGACGACGAACCGATGGTGGACCGGGGCCGGCATCTCGCCGAGCCGGAACAGGAACTGGTGGTTGTGGAAGCACCGCGCAGAGGGGTTGGCCCACTCCGGGATTCGCTCCCGCAGACCGGCGCCCATCACGACGTTGCGCGCGATGACCGTGCTGCCGTCGGCGGTGCGGACCTCGAAACGGTCGATCACCCCGTCGTCGCCGCGGATTCCGCGTACGGTCTCCACTGCGGTGCCGTATCGCACGGCGGCGTCCACTCGGCGTGCGGCCCACTGCAGGTAGTCGTGAAACTCGTGGCGAGTGGGAAAGAAGGTCTGGTGATTGACGAAGTCGACGAGGCGACCCTGATCGAAGAGGTAATTGAAGAAGGTGAATGCGCTACGCGGATTCCGGAACGTCACCAGGTCCTTCGGAAACGCGATCTGCATCGTCGCGCCGTCGAGAAGCATCCCGGGATGCCAGCCGAATCGATCCTGCTTCTCGAAGAACTGCGCGCTGATCCGCTCACGCGGGGGGCACTCCGCATTGTGTTCCTCGATGGCAATGGCCAGGGCGAGGTTAGCGGGACCGAATCCGACACCCACGACATCTCGCACTGGGAGATCTGTACCGACCGTTTCCGGCGATTCACTCATAGCTCGTTGTCCGTCCTCGACGCCACGCCGCACCCGACCCAGCCGCCGTCTGCCTTCCGAAAAGATAGTGAAGCCTATCCTTATTTCCAGCACAGTACCAAGTACTTCCGGCCCTCGCGGCGGCGAACTCCGCCCCGGAACTGCGATCTAGATCACTCTTGATCATCGGGCTCCTTCCGCCCATGCGGTGACCAGCGACGACAACTCCGACGCCCAGCCACGGACCTCCTCGGCGCCCAGCACATCCGAGGAGAACGAGAAATACGCGTGGACAGGTCCGTCACCGATCGGCTCGTAGAAGCTCAGCGTCAGGTCCGAATCCGGAACCCCCACCGGCACCGGCATCAACCCACCCAGCGCGTCGAGATGACCGAGCCTGGCCTGCTCGTGATGAACGAGCATGACCTGCGGACGGAGCACCGGCGTCTCGCCGACCGCCTCCACGACGTCGGCGAACGCCACGTCCTGGTTGTCCAGCGCGTCGAGATTCGCGGTGCGGATACGCCGCAGCAACTCCACGGGACCGGGATCACCGCTCGTATCCGTTCGCAACAGAACGATATTGAAGAAGCAGCCGACCAGTGCGTCCAGCGCCTCCTCCGTGCGTCCCGCGACGAGCGACCCCAGCGGAATGTCCGTGCCGGCGCCGTGCCGTGTCAACACGGTGGCGAGTGCGGCCTGCAACACCATGAACAGGCTGGTGCCCGTCTCGCTCGCGAACTTCCGGGCCGCGCTGTGGAGTTCCGCGTCGATCTCGACCGGCACGATCTCCGCCGTCCGCGGTCCGCGCACGGCCGGGGCGGGCAGTTCGAGCCGGGACGGCATGCCGTCCAGCGTCTCCCGCCAGTAGTCGAGCTGACGCGACCGACGGCTGTCCGGGTCCGCGGGATCGCCGACGAGCGCCTGCGACCACACGACGTAGTCGGCGTATCCGACGGGCAGCGGTTCCCATGCGGGTTCCTCGCCGTGCGCGCGCGCGGCGTATGCGCCCATCAGATCACCGAGCAACGGCACCACGGACCACTCGTCGACGGCGATGTAGTGCATCGCGAGAAGCAGTGCCTGGGTGCCGTCGCCGCCGGTCACGAGATGCACCCGGAGCGGTGCGTGCTCGGTGAGATCGAGGGGCTCCTGCGCCAATTCGAAGACCGTGCGGTGGACGTCTCCGTCCCCGACGTCGACGAGTTCGAGGGCGGGCCGCACCGCTTCCTGCGCGACGACGCCGTCCCCGGCCTCCACGTACACGGTCCGCAACGGTTCGTGCCGGGACGTGACGTCGTCGAGGGCCTGCGCCAGGATCTCGGGGTCGACGGCGTCGCGAAGCTGCAGCGACAGTGCGTGACTGGCCCGCGCCTCGGCGCCTGCCGCCCGGAACTGCTTCCAGAACCGGCGTTGCGGCCCGGACAGCGGCAGCACCCCCGGTCTCGGGTCCGCCGCCGTCAGCACCGGCCTGCCGATGGACGAGGCCCCCGCGACCATCGCGGCGAGTTCGGCCACCGTGGAACTGTCGAACACGTCCCGGATACCGATGTCGACGGCGAACCGCCCGCGGATCCGTCCCACCAACCGCATCGATGCCATGGAGTTGCCGCCGAGGTCGAAGAAGTTGTCGTGGATGCCCACCGACGGCAGATGCAGGATGTCGGCGAACGCTGCGGCGATCTCCTTCTGCTCCGGCGTCTGCGGCGTGCCGTCCCCGGTCAGGGCCGACCAATCCGGCAGTGGCAGCGCCTTGCGGTCGAGTTTGCCGTTGGGTGTCAACGGGAGATCCCCGTCCAGCACGACCACGCGAGTCGGCACCATGTAGTCGGGCAGCCGCGCGGCGGCGTGTTCCCGCACGGCCTGCGGATCGATCCGCCCGGCTGCGTGACCGTCGGCCGGTGTCACATAGCCCACGAGCCGGACGATGTCGCCGGACCGGTCCGCGACGACCGCCGACTGCTTCACCGCAGGATGACTTCCAAGGGCCGCGATGATCTCGCCGAGTTCGATGCGGAATCCACGGATCTTCACCTGGTCGTCGACGCGTCCGAGGAAGTCGATGTTGCCGTCTTCCCGCCAGCGCGCCCGGTCACCGGTCCGGTACATCCGGGAGCCCGCGTCGCCGAAGGGGCTGGGCACGAACCGGGCTGACGTGAGGTCGGGCCGGCCGAGGTATCCGCGGGCCAGTCCGCGTCCGGCGATGTACAACTCGCCCGCCACCCCCGGCGGCACCGGCTGCAGGCGGTCGTCGAGGACGTACGCCTGCTCGTTGGGATCGGGGATGCCGATCGGCACAGCCGAGTTCCATCCGGGCTGTGCCTGCCACAGCGTGTTGTTGACGGTGGCCTCGGTGAGACCGTACGCGGCCAGCAGGTTGAGCCGTTCCGCCCAGCGTCCGATCAGTTCCGGCGGCACGGTCTCGGTGCCCACCAGCACGGTGCAGCCCTCGGGGACGTCGCAACCCGACGGCAGCGCCGCCAGCAGGGACGGCGGAATGATCGCGTGCGTCACGGCGTGTGCGGCCATGAAATCGGTGAGTTCCGGTCCGGCGACGCGGGACTCGTCGGGCACGATGACCAGGCGGGACCCCGTGCACAGTGCCATCGACAACTCGAAGACCGCGACGTCGAATCCGATCGACGCGAACTGCATCACCACCGAACCGGGGACGAGCTTCATCCGCTGTTCGGCGGTCGCGACGAGGCTGGGAATCCCGTCGTGAGTGAGGATCGCGCCCTTGGGTTTACCGGTGGAGCCTGACGTGTAGATGACGTACGCGGCGTGGTCCAGGCCCTGCGGGGGCCGCGGCACCTGCAGGGCGGGGCCGGTCTCGAGTTCCGTGACGACGGACTCGTCGTCGAGGAGAACGCGAGTGAGGCCGTCGACGTCCGCGATGCGCGGGCTCTCCCCCACCGTGGTCACCAGCACCCGCGCGGCGGAGTCGGCGAGCATGTAGGAGATGCGGTCGGACGGGTGGTTCAGGTCGAGCGGAAGGTATGCCGCCCCGAGCTTCAGCACCCCGAGCACGACCACGACCATCTGCGCCGATCTCGGTACCGCCAGTCCCACAACGTCTTCGACGGAGACGCCGCGACGATGCAGCAGTGCGGCGACTCGGTCGGCGCGCACACTCAGGTCCGCGTACGTCACCTCGCCGTGGCCGTCGACGACGGCCACGGCGTCGGGGGTCGCCGCCACGTGGCGCGCGAACGCCTCGTAGAACGTCTCCTCCGCCACCGGCTGTGACGTGTCGTTGAACCCGTGCACCACGAGTTCGCGTTCGTCGCCGAGGAACACGTCGAGGTCGCCGACCGCGCGGCCCGAGTCGGATGCGAGGGCGTCCAGCACCACGACCTGCCTGCGCGCGATCTTCTCCGCGG
Organism: Rhodococcus sp. G6(2025); assembly: GCF_058628105.1. NCBI lineage: Bacteria > Bacillati > Actinomycetota > Actinomycetes > Mycobacteriales > Nocardiaceae > Rhodococcus > Rhodococcus sp. G6(2025). The sequence goes on along the minus strand of NZ_CP179750.1, from coordinate 1,115,882 downwards.
TGGCCCGGTCGAACAGGTCGGAGCCGTACTCGAGGCGCAGGTCGACCCGGTCGTCGTCGAGGTACTCCGTGAAGTTGAACACCAGGTCGAACTTGGCGGTGCGTTCCTCGAACGCCACCGGGGTGAGGGCCGAGCCGGGTGCGAGCGCCGAATCGGACGTCCGGCTGTGATAGCCGACCATCACCTGGAACAGCGGGTTCCGGGCCAGGGTTCGCGCCGGATTCACCTTCTCCACAACGGTTTCGAACGGAACGTCCGCATGCGAGAAGGCCGCCAGGTCGGTGTCACGGACCCGTGCCAGCAGCTGGTCGAACGTGGGGTTGCCCGACACGTCCGTCCGCAGCACCACGGTGTTGACGAAGAACCCGATCAGGTCGTCGAGACCCTGTTCGCTGCGGCCGGCGACCGGCGCGCCGATCGGCAGGTCGTCGCCCGCACCGAGACGGTGCAGCAACGCCGCCGACGCCGCGTGCAGCACCATGAACATGCTGGTTCCCGACGTCCGGGCGAGCGCACGCAGGGCCCGCGTCGTCGCGGCGTCGAGCGTCGTCTCGATCGCACCGCCGGCGAAGCTGGGCCGCGCGGGACGGGTGCGGTCGGTGGGGAGCACCAGCTCCTCCGGCGCCCCGTCGAGAGTCTTCGCCCAGTAGTCGAGTTGACGGCTGACGAGGCTGGACGGGTCCTGTGGATCACCAAGGACGTCGCGCTGCCACAGCGTGTAGTCGGCGTACTGCACGTCGAGCGGTTCCCACGCCGGCGCCGAGCCCTGGACGCGAGCGGCGTACGCCGTCATCAGGTCCCGCAGGAACGGGCGGTCCGACCATTCGTCGGTGGCGATGTGGTGCAGCACGATGGCCAGCACCTGCTGGTCCGCGACCCGGATGAGGCTCGCGCGCACCGGGATCTCCGTCGCCAGGTCGAACGGGCGGCCGACGGTCTCGGTGACGAGCCGCACCAGATCGGCCTCGGTGCCGTCCAGCACCGCGACGTCGGGCCGGGCGTCTTCGAGGATCACCTGCACCGGTTCGCCGTCGTGCTCCCCGAACACCGTTCGCAGCGATTCGTGCCGCGACACGACGTCGGTCAGCGCCTGCTCGAACACCCCGGGGTCCAGTGCACCCTGCAGTCGGAGGACGATCGGGAAGTTGTAGGCGACGGCGGGGCCCGCCCCATCCCGAACCGAGGTGCCTTCCATCTGCTGCAGGAGCCACAGACGTTGCTGCGCAGCGGAGAGCGGCAGATGCTCGGGCCGCGGCCTGGCAACCAGCACCGGACGGGTCGAACCGGTGTCGTCGCCGATCCGGGCGGCGAGTTCGGCGACCGTCGGTGCTTCGAACAGGTCGCGCAGGGTGAGGTCGGTGTCGAGCGCGGCCCGCGCCCGGCTGATCAGCCTGGTGGCCAGCAGCGAGTGACCGCCGAGGTCGAAGAAGTCGTCGTCGACCCCGGGGGCGGGGACGCCGAGGATCTCCCCGAACAAGGCGGACAGCACCCGTTCGGTGTCGGTGCGGGGTTCCGTGCGCGCGCCGCCGCTGCGGCCGAGCACGTCGTCCGCCGACGGCAGCGCCTTGACGTCGAGTTTGCCGTTGACCGTCATCGGCAGGCTGTCGACCTCGATGACCGCGGCGGGCACCATGTAGTCCGGCAACGTTGCGCGCAGCGCCTGTGAGTACTTGTTAACGTCCCGCGGTTGATAAGTACTCACGGGTACGGCGTAGCCGACGAGCCGCTTGAACCCACCCGGGCCCGAATCGACGACGACGGCGGCCTGACGGACGTCGTCCAGAGCTTCGAGCGCGGACGCGATTTCGCCGAGTTCCACCCGGTGACCGCGGATCTTCACCTGATCGTCGGTCCGGCCGAGGAAGTCGAGGTTCCCGTCCTCACGTCTCCGGACGAGATCGCCCGTCCGATACATACGTACGGATTCATCGAACGGGTCGGCGACGAAACGTTCCGCCGTCAGCGCGAACCGGTCGAGGTAGCCGCGCGCCAACCCGACCCCGGAGATGTACAGCTCGCCGGGAACGCCGTCCGGAACCGGACGCAACCACGCGTCCAGCACGTAGGCGGACGTGTTCCAGATCGGGGTGCCGACGGTGGGTGTCACGCTGTCGGCAGTACCGGCGCCGAGGGTGTTGATCGTGTACTCGGTGGGACCGTACAGGTTGTACCCGACCGTTCCGTCCTTATCGCGCAACCGGTTCCATACCGAATCCGACACTGCCTCGCCGCCGAGGAGTACGAGTGGCGGCCGGTGCCGCCCCGGACCGTCGTCGAGCAGACCCTCTTCGACGAGGTGCTGCGCGTACGTCGGCGTCACGTTGACGACGTCGATCGCGTGGGCGTCGCAGTAGGCCACGAGCGCCTCGGCATCACGCCGCAGGTTCTCGTCGCAGATGTGGACCTCGTGGCCTTCCACCAGCCACAGCAGTTCCTCCCACGACATGTCGAACGCGAAGGACACGGTGTGCGCGATGCGCAGCCGCCGACCGCCCGCGGCGGTCACGACGGGTTCGAAGATCGCCTCACGATGGTTGAACTGCATGTTGGTCAGACCGCGGTACGGGGTGACGACGCCCTTCGGCTTGCCCGTGGACCCGGACGTGTAGATGACGTACGCCGGATGGTCCAGGCGCCCGGGGGTTCCGGGCGCGAATCCGCCGAGTTCGGCCTCCGACAGCGGTCCGGACGCGACCGCGCCGAAGTCCACGGTGTCGACGACCAGCGTGTCGACCATCGCAGCGGCGAGCGTTCCGGCGACCTCCGACATGGTGACCAGGACCGTCGGACGCGCGTCGTCGAGCATCGCGACGAGTCGCTCGGCGGGGTGGTCCAGTTCGAGCGGCAGGTACGCGGATCCGGTGCGCAGCACGGCGAACAGCGCGACCACCATCTCCACCGTCCGCGGCAGTGCGAGCGCGACGATCCGCTCCGGGCCCGCGCCCTGGCCGAGCAGGACCCGGGCCATCCGGTTCACGTCGGCGTCGAGTTCGGCGTAGCTCACGGTGCGGTCGCCGAACACCAGGGCCGTGTCTTCGGGCCGGCCGCGGGCCGCGTCGGCGAACAGATCGGCGATGGTTCTGTCGGGCAGGGCCTTCCGCTCGACCGGCACGGGCATTGCGGCACCGGCGATTCCCCCGACCACACCGGACAGGTCGGTGGACCACTCCTCGAGCACGGTCAGGTACCGCGACAGCATGCGTTCGACCCGCGACTTCGAGATCTTCTCGGGGTGGAACTCGAACTTCACCTTCACGCTCGCGCCCGGGGTCACGACGACCGTGACCGGGTAGTGCGTGTGATCGATGCTGTCGCCGCCGCTGATGTCGTGCGCCGCATTGAGCGCCGACACCTGCTTCTCGTCGACGAAGTTCTGCAGCACGTACAGCACGTCGAACAGCTGCCGGTGCTCGGACACCCGCTGGATGGAGGCGAGCCCGAGGTAGTCGTACGGGGTCAGCGCCAGCCGCTCCGACTGGATTCGCCGGAGCAGGTCGGTGACGGTCTCATCGGCCCGCAGCGTCGTCCGGACGGGGACGGTGTTGAGGAACATTCCGGCCACCGCGTCGATGCCCGGGACTTCCGGTGGGCGTCCGGCCACGGTGGTGCCGAACACGAGGTCCCGGCGCCCGGTCTCGATTCCGAGTACGACGGCCAGCGCGGCGTTGAGCACCGCGTTGAACGTGACACCGGCGCCGCGGGCACCTGCACGGAGCCGTTCGCTCAGTTCCTCGGACAGCACCGCGTCCCGGCGCTGCGGCGGCTGCGGCTCCCCCGCGACCGTCGCGGCGAGCAGGGTCGGTTCGTCGAGCCCGCCGAGCGCGTCGGTCCACGCCGACTGCGCGGCATCCGCGTCCCGCGTGGCCAGCCACTGTAGGTAGTCCTCGAAAGATCCTTCCGGGGCGGCGAATCCGGAGTCGTCGCCACCCGTTTCGTAGAGGGCGAGCAGCTGGCTGACGACGAGGCCGTTGGACCATCCGTCCCACAGCAGGAACTGCCGGTTGATCACCAGTCGGTCGTGGGAGTCGCCGAGCCGCAACACCATTGCCCGCCACAGCGGCGGGGAGGTGAGGTCGAACGGTGTCAGCCGGTCCTGCGCGGTCAGCTGTTCGGCGTAGGCCGCGCGTTCGGGCTCGTCGAGTTCCCTGAGGTCGAACTCGGCGATGGGCACGTCCAGTCCGGCGCCGAAGAACTGCACCGGCGCGGGCAGGCCTGCACTGACGAATCCCGCTCGCAGCGTGGGATTGCGTCGCTGCAGGGTGCGGAGCGCGGCGGCGAGCCTGTCGGTGTCGAGGCGGTGCGCGAAGTCGAGTGAGAACTGTGCCGTGTAGATGTCGGCGCCGGAGTCGAACCCGGCCTGGAAGTAGAGGCCCTCCTGCAGCGGCGACAGCGGCAGCACTGTGTCGACCCCGCTCGGGCTCGCCTCGACGATCCGGTCGATCTCCTCCTGCGTCAACGCCACGAGGGGAAGGTCGGACGGGGTGATCATCGCCGGTCCGTCGTGCTCTCCTGCGGCGTCGGCCAGTTCACGCAGTGCGGCCACCCAGCCGTCGCTCAACGCGAGGACGTCGGCCTCGCTCAGGTCGGCGTCCGACCAGGCGAAGACGGCCTGCAGTTCGGTGCCCCGCTCGGACTCCTCGCACAGGGCGTTGATCACCAGCCGGTACGGGCCACCGAGATCGGCATCGGGATCGGTTGCCAGCGAGTCGGATTCGACGGCGGGTGTCCAGGGTCCGGGCACCGCGTGCGGCATGCGCCCCAGGTAGTTGAACAGCACCTGCGATTCCGCCCGTGCCGCCAGAAGACCCGCGGTGCGCGCATTGACGTACCGCAGCATGCCGTAGCCGATGCCGCCGTCGGGGGCGCCGCGCAGCTGCTCCTTGACGTCCTTGAGCGTCTCGAGTGCGCCCGTCCGGCTGCGCAACCGGACGGGGGTGACGTTGGTGATCCAGCCGACGGTCCGGGACAGATCCACACCCTCGGCGAGTTCTTCGCGGCCGTGCCGCTCGAGGTCCACCAGCAGGTCGTTCTCGCGCCCACGGCCGGCGAGCCACCGATCGGCCGACAGCCGCAGGGCCGCCAGCAGCACATCGGTGACGTCGGCGCCGACCACGGCGGGAACGGTGGTCAGCAGCGCCGTCGTGAGTTGCGGGTCCAGCAGCACCGTCCGTCGTGCGCCGCTGCTCACGACCGCGTGCCCGTCGGTGCCGGGCACCAGATCGGCACCGGGTTCGGTGACGCGCAACCAGTGGTCGAGTTCGGCGAGCCGGGCAGGGGCCTGCGCCTGCTCGGTGACGATGCGGGCGAATCCGCGCAGCGACGTGGGCACCGGGTCGAGCGCCGCGTCCTGGCCGCTGTCGGCCGCCACCCACGCCATGGCCAGATCTTCGATCAGCGTCCGCCACGACACCCCGTCGATCACCAGATGATGCGCGACGAGGAGGAGCCTGCCCAGCTCCTGCGGGCCGGCGTCGAACCACACCGCCGACAGCATGGCGCCGTCGTCGGGGTCGAGCCGGTCGGTCGCGGCGTCGGATTCTGCTGCCACGATTTCGCGCAGCGCGGCGGCGTCGAGTCCGGTGACGTCGACGCGACGCAGTTCCAGGTCTGCGGATTCGGTGATCTCGAGCGACCACACACCCGGCGCGTGCCGGGTGAGCTTCTGCCGCAGGCCGTCGTGGTGACCGATCACCGAGTGCAGGGCGGCCGTCAGGACGGTGGCGCTGGTGCCCGCCGGTGTGTGGAGCAGAACGGCCTGGTTGAAGCGATTCTTTCCGCCACTCCATTCGGACAGCCGATGGACCACCGGCAGGGGCGACAGGACGCCGGTGCCCGACTCCTCCACGCGCGGGGCCGGCGCGACGACGGTGGCCGCGACGAGTCGCGCGAGCGCGGCCGGCGTCCGCTGTTCGAAGATCTGCCGCGGGGTGACGGTGATCCCCTCCCGGCGAGCGAGATTCACCAGGCGGATGGCGAGGATGCTGTCGCCACCGAGCGCGAAGAAGTCGTCGTCCACCCCGACGGTCCCGACACCGAGAACCTCGGCGTAGTGGGCGGCCAGCACCGCTGCCGGTCCGCTCTCGAGGACCGGCGCTGACGTCGCCTGCCCCGAACTCGTGTGCGCGGAGAAGTCCGGCGCGGGAAGCGCTGTGCGGTCCAGCTTCCCGCTGGGGCCGACCGGGAACTCGGGCACGGTCACGAACGCGACGGGCACCATGAACTCCGGCAGGGCCGCAGTCAGGCGCGCACGGACGTCGTCGACGTCGGCGTCCCCGACGACGTACCCGACCAGTTGTTGCCGACCGGGCCGGTCCGTGCGCACGACGGCGGCGGCCTGCCGCACTCCGGGGCACGCCGCCATCTGCGCTTCGATCTCGCCCAGTTCGATGCGGAAACCGCGCAACTTCACCTGATCGTCGACCCGGCCGAGATACTCGACAGCACCGTCGGTGTTGACGCGAGCGACGTCACCGGTGCGGTACATGCGGGATCCGCTGTGGGAGAACGGATCGGCGACGAACCGCTCTGCGCTCAACCCGGGCCTGCCCAGGTAGCCGCGGGCCAGCTGTGGTCCCGACAAATACAGCTCACCGGCAGCGCCCGCGGGCACCGGCTGCAGGTACCGATCGAGCACGTAGAGGCCGGTATTGGACGTCGGCAGGCCGATCGGCACGGACGGCGCGGACAGTTCGATCCCCTGCACCGACGCGGCGTAGCTGACGTCGACCGACGCCTCGGTCGGACCGTAGAGGTTGTCGAGTTCCACTCCCGGCAGGAGTTCGGCGACGCGCCGGGCGGAGGCCACGGGAAGCGCCTCACCACTGCACGAGATGATCCGGAGTCCGGTGCACCGGGCGGCGGCGGGCTCGGCGAGGAACACCTCGAGCATCGAGGGCACGAAATGCACGCGGGTGATCGACCGCCGGACGATGACGTCGGCGAGGTACGCCGGGTCCTTGTGTCCGTCCGGCCGCGCCAGCACGAGGGTCGCCCCGGCGAGGAGCGGTCCGAAGAACTCCAGCACCGACACGTCGAAGCTGGACGGAGTCTTCTGGAATACGTTGTCCGTAGGGGTGATCGGCCGGAACCACTGAACCCACAGCAGTCGGTTGACGATGCCGGCGTGCGGCACCACGACCCCCTTGGGCCGTCCCGTCGAGCCCGACGTGTAGATCACGTATGCAGGGTGTTGCGGCGCGAGCGCGACACCGGTCAGCGGCTCGGGCGAGAACGCGTCGGCGTCGGATACCCGGACCTGCGGAACGCCGGACCCGGCGAACGGCACGGTGCCGTCGGTGAGAACGCACACCGGTTCCGCGTCCTCCAGCATGTACGCCAGCCGGTCTGCGGGGTAACCGGTGTCGAGCGGAACGTAGGCGCCGCCCGCCTTCCCGACCGCGAGGAGCGCCACCATCAGGTCCAGCGAACGGGGCAGTGCCACCGCCACCTTCGACTCGGGTGCCACCCCGCGGTCGACGAGCAGTCGGGCGAGGCGGTTCGCGCGCGCATGCAATTCGGCGTAGGTGAGGTGTTCGTCCTCGAACACGACGGCCACCGTGTCGGGTGTCCGCGCGGCCTGCTCCTCGAGCAGCGCCGTCACCGTCGTCTCGGGGAACTCCACCTCGACGTCGCGCAGTGCCGCGTCGATCGGCTCGCGCGACGCCAGCGCGACGGAAGACACGTTCTGGTCGACGTCCCGGGTCAGCTCCGCGAGATACGCCACCGTCGACTCCGCGAATCGGGTCGCGGTCGCCGCATCGATGCGGGCGGCGTCGTATTTCAGCTCGAGTGTCAGCGCGTCACCGGGCACGACGATCAGCGTCATCGGGTACGGCGGGTGCTCGTCGAACCTGATGTCGGTCAACTGCACCGCACCGGTGGGATCCGCCACCGCGCCGTCGCCGAGCGGATAATTCTCGAACACGACGAGCGTCTCGAACAGGTTCTGCAGTCCCGCTTCCCGGCGCAGCTCGGGCAGGCCGAGATACTGGTGGTCGAGCAGCGTCGACTGCTCGTGCTGCCACCGGGCGAGGGTCTCGGCCACCGTGTCGGTGGGCCGGTACCGCAGCCGGGTGGGCACGGTGTTGATGAACAGGCCCACCATGGTCTCGATTCCGGGCAGGTCGCCGCCGCGGCCCGACACCGTCGAACCGAACACCACGTCCTCCCGGCCGGTGAGTCGGCCGAGGACCAGACCCCACGTGCCGTGCACGAGCGTGCTGAGCGTCAATCCGCGGGACCGGCCGACCGCGGACAGCGCGACGGTGGCGTCCGACGGCAGTGTCGCCCGGACACTGCGGATCCCGGACTCCCCCGTCGACGACGGCGTCGGCAGGTCCACCGGCTCGGGGCTATCGGCGAGCGCCTCCCGCCACACGGCGAGCGACGCCTGACGGTCGCGCGCCCCCAGCCATTCGAGGTAGCTCCGGTACGACGTGGGCGTCGGCAGCGCCAGCGGCTTCCCCTCGACGCTGTACAGGTTCATCAATTCCCGCAACATCACCGGCACCGACCACCCGTCGGCGACGATGTGGTGAATCGACTGCAGCAGAAGAAACTTTTGGTGTTTCACCCGCGCGAGCGTGTAGCGCAGCAGGGGGCCACGCTCGAAATCGAAGCCCCGGGCCCGATCTGCCGCCAGCACCTGTTCCACGCGCTGCTCCGGATCCGCGACACCGGTGAGATCGAGCACCTCCATCGGCACCTGGACGTTTTCGCCGACCACCTGCACGACCCGGCCGTCCGATACCGCCCGCACTCCGACGCGGAGGGCCGCGTGCCGGTCGACGACCGCCTGCAGCCCGCGGTGCAACGCCGCCGCGTCGACGGGCCCGGTCAGTTCCATCACCTGCTGCACCACGTACGGGTCCGTGCCGGTGTCCTCGAATGCCGACTGGAAGTAGATGCCTTCCTGCAGCGGTGTCAACGGAAGCACGTCGGCCGCCCCCGCCAGCGCGTCCACGTCCGGCTGTGTCAGCGACACAAGTGGGAAGTCCGACGGCGTGTGACCGCCGAGACGGTCGATTCCGGCCAGCACCCGCAGCACCGCGGTCCACTCGTCGGCGAGCGCCACGACGGCGTCACGGGTGAGCACACCGGGCGCCCACGTCAGCGTCGTGCGCAGGACGGGGCCGTCCGCGCCGTCCTCGGCGATCACGTCGAACGCCAGGGCGTGTCCGAGCGGCATCCGCGGGTCGTCCGCGCCGCCCATGGCGCGGGGCAGCCAGTCGACGCCCTCCGCGGACGTCACCCGTCCGAGGTAGTTGAACAGCACCTGCGGGGTCGGCGCGAGCGCGAGTTCCGGCTTCGGGACACCGAGGTAGCGCAACGCGCCGTAGCCGAACCCGGAACCCGGGATGCGGCGCAGCTGGTCCTTCACCGCCTTCAGCGCGTCGGCGATTCCCGCCTCGTCCGCCGCTGCGCCGGGGTCGAGCACCACCGGATAGACGGTGGTGAACCAGCCGACGGTCCGGGAGAGGTCGAGGGCGGGTCCGTCGCTGCGGCGCACGAGGTCTTCCTCGCGTCCGTGCCCCTCGAGGTCGAGGAGCACCGGGCCCGGCCCTCCGTCTCGCCACCTCTGCAACGCCACCGCGACACCGGTGAGGAGCGCGTCGTTGACGTGTCCGTGGAACGCCGCGGGCACGGTGGAGAGCAGCGGTCGGGTGAACTCCGTAGGCAATGTCACCGTGAGGGTTTCGGCGTCGCCAGCGAGGTCGAGGGCCGGATCGAGCGCACGCGAACCGAGGAGCGGGTCTTCTGTGGTCGCCGCGTCCACCCAGAAGGACAGTTCGTGGTCGAAGGCACCCGACCGCGTCTGCTCGTCGAGCAGCTCGGACCAGCGGCGCAGCGACGTCCCGACCGGAGCGAGTTCGGGGACGCCCCCGGCCGCCACGGCTGTGCCCGCGCGGGCGAGGTCTTCGAGGATGATGCGCCAGGACACCCCGTCGACCACCAAGTGGTGTCCGATCAGCAGCAACCGGCCGGGACCCTCGGCCGCGGAGAAGAGGACGGCCTGCACCATGGTGCCCGCATCCGGGTCGAGCCTTCCGACGGCCGCCCGTGCCTCGATGTCGAGTTGCTCGGCGCTGCCGTCGAATTCGACGACCCGCAGGATTCCGTCGAGCGTCGCCGGGGACGGTTCCGGCACGGACAGCGTCCAGCGGTCGCCCCCGCGGCGGAGGCCGCTTCCGTTACCACGGACGAGCGTCGCGCGCAGGGCGTCGTGCCGCTCGAGCACCGCGGCGAGTGCCGCCTTCGCGGCATGCTCGTCGAGGGCGGCCGGAGTCTGCACGAGCACCGACTGGTGGAACGCGGCGATCTCACCACCCCGCTCCGCGATGCGGGCGACGATCGGGGTGCTGCGGACCTCACCGACGGCGACGTCGTCGGAGTCCACGGCGGCCGCGGTCCGGCCGTCCTGGACCCGGGCGAGCGCCTCGGCGGTGCGGAGCTGGAAGATCTCCCGCGGGCTGATCGAAAGACCCTCCCGCCGAGCATGGTTGACCAGCTGGATCGCGACGATACTGTCGCCACCCAACGCGAAGAAGTCGTCGGTGACGCCCACCGACTCCACCCCGAGGACACCCGCCATCAGCGCACACAGGGTTTCCTCGGCAGCGGTGCGGGGCGCGACGTTCTCGCCGGCCGCGCCGAGGTCCGGCTCGGGCAGCGCACGCCTATCCAACTTTCCGTTGGGGGTGAGCGGGAACCGATCGAGGACGACGAACGACGACGGCACCATGTACTCCGGCAGCTTCGACGACGCCCAGACCCGCAGTTCGGCGACGTCCGGAACCGAATCTTGCTTCGCCACGACGTAGGCCGCGAGATACTTTGCCCCCGACGGCGTCTCCCGAACGACGACGGCACTGTGCCGAACGTCGGGATGCGACACGATGCCCGCCTCGACGTCCTCGAGTTCGAGTCGCATGCCCCGGATCTTCACCTGATTGTCGGCGCGGCCGAGGAAGTCGAGGGACCCGTCCGGCGCCCACCGCGCGAGGTCACCGGTTCGATACAACCGGGAGCCGTCGTTCGCGAACGGGTTGGCGACGAAACGGGACGCCGTCAGCCCTGGAGCGTCCACGTAACCGCGGCCGAGGAGGAATCCGCCGGCGTACAGCTCACCGCCGGTGCCGAGCGGCACCGGGTTCAGGTGTTCGTCCAGCACGTACAGCTGGGTGTTGGGGTTCGGGCGACCGATCGACGTCGCGATCCGCGCCGCATCCTCCCGATAGATCACGTGCGACACCCCGATCGTCGCCTCCGCCGGGCCGTAGCCGTGGTACAGCGTGATGGCGAGCTGCGACCGGAACCTCTCGAACAGGCGCGGCGTGAGAACCTCACCGCCACACCACACGTGCTTCAGCGCCGCCAGCCGATCCGTGCCCCGCGACAGGTCGAGCAGCACGTCCAGCATCGACGACACGAGGTAGACGAACGTCACCGACTCGCCGGCGATCAGGTCCAGCAGGTACTGCGGGTCCCGCTCCCCGCCGGGCTCGGCCACCACCAGCCGGCCACCCGCCACCAGAGGCAGCAGAATCTCGTTCACGGAGATGTCGAACGACAGCGGCGCCTTGAACAGCGACGCGTCCGCGGGCCCGAAGCCCAGGATCTCGTCGCGCTGCCACAGCAGTCGCGCGCAGACGGCCTCGTGACGGATCATGGCGCCCTTGGGCCTGCCCGTGGAACCCGACGTGAAGATGACATACGCCAGCCGCGAACCCTGCACGGTCACCGCGGGCGGCTCGGTGGGCTCCTCGGCGTACGCCCACGCCGCGAGGTCGACCGGCACGGCCCGCTCCCCCGCGTCGGCAACTCCACCGGGCCCGGTGAGCACGAGCGCGGCCCCGGCGTCGGCGAGGACCGACGTCCGGCGGTCCTCCGGCCACGACGGGTCGAGGGGCACGAACGCCCCACCCGCACACATGACGGCGAGCAGGCCGATGACCATGTCCGCCGATCGCGGAAGACCGACCGCCACAACTGTTTCCGCCTCGACACCGCGGGCGCGCAGGTGATGGGACAGCTGCGCCACGCGTTCCCCGAGTTCGCGGTAGGTGAGCCGGGTGTCGCCGGCGATCAGGGCCTCGGCATCCGGCGTCCGCGAGACCTGAGCGTGGAAGAGGTCGGGAACCGTCACCGATTCCTGCGGGGACGCCGTGTCGTTGAACTCCACCAGCAACTGCCTGCGCTCGGCCTCGGTCATCGGATCGAGCGAGGCGATGGGCTGCGACGGGTCGGCGACGAACTGCCCGACGAAGTGCTCGAGCCTGCGACGATGTTCCTCGAGCTCGGCGCCGAGACCGGCCGGGGCCCGGAGATCGATCTGGATGGGCTCCGAATCCTGCCCACCGCGGATGGAGAAATCGAGGTCGCGGACCGGTCCGGTGGCCGAACCCCGCACCCACGCCGGGAACCCGCCGAACGTCAGCGAATGCTCGAACATCATGGAATTGATTCCGGGACCGAAGATCTGACGGTCCGGATCGATCGACCGCAGGTCGCGGGCGAGGTCCTCGCCGCGGTAACGCCCGTGCCGCAGCACCGAGATCAGCGCCGTGTCGATGCGGGTGGCGAGCTCACCCACCGTCATCTCGGGATCCACCTGCACCCGGAGCGGCAGGATCGTCGAGCACATTCCGGGGATGCGGCGCAGTTCGCGTCCGACCCGCGCCGTCATCGGCAGCGACAACGTGAGGTCGCGGCGGCCGGTGAACCGGTGGATGTACGCCACGATCGCGGCGAGCGGCAGCCGGGTGCGCCTGATCCCGGCGTCGGAGGCGAAGGTGTAGATCGCGTCGGCGTCGTCCCCGTCGATCTCGACGACGGCGGAGATCGGCGCCCCGGTGTGGTCGACGACCTGCGGGAGCAGCCGAGGCGGCTCCGGCGCATCGATCACCTGCTCGATCCAGAAGTCGCGGTCGGACGCGAAGCGCGTCGACGCACGGTAGTCGCGGTCGGACGCCACGAGCGTGTCGAGGGGCCACGGTGCCGTGGACGTCTCGAGTTCCGGGTGTTCGTATCGATCGACGACGTCGGCCACGAGCAGAGTGATGCCGTATCCGTCGATGAGGCTGTGGTGGTAGCGCTGGTACCAGATCACCGACTCGTCCCCGATGCGCAGCAGGGCGTGCCGGAACAGCGGTTCGTCGCCCTCGACGTCGACCACGGTCTCCATGTCGCGGTCCATCCACACGCGCGCACGTGCTTCGGGATCCTCGTCGCCGCGCAGGTCCACGACCGCAAGGGTCCACCCGTCGGGGGCTGTCGGCACCTGCAGCAGTTCGTTGCCGTCGCCTCGCTCGAAACGCACGTGCAGGGCTTCGGCCCGTTCGACGGTCTTCCGGATCGTCTCGGCGGCACGGTCCAGGTCGATCCGGCCGGCGACCTCGACGACGAGCGAGAGGTTGTAGACCGGGCTGCCCGGGTTCAACTGCTGCCCGACCCACACCTCGGACTGCGCGGCCGTCACCGGCAACGCGACAGGCGCCGAACCGACGCGAGCCGAGGAAGAAGTGCGCTCAGCCGAAGTGCGCTGGGGGCGAGCAGCCGCCGAGTGGTCCGGAGACATGGTGATCCGATCGTCCGTCGAGAGCGCCCGTCCAACGACGGGCACCCGAGGGAGTTTAGGTTAGGCTACCCACCAGCAACAAGCCGGTTGCCGGCAAGTTCACAGGTGCCAGTTATCACAGCGGCAATTCGAGTTCAATCACCACGAACGCGTGTCCCCCGCACCGCCGCCGGCATTCACCCCGCCGAAGCGGTCCCGACGTCGCCTTCGACCGCGTAAACATACCGCGCGTTCGCGGGTTCGGCACGCTGGTGGTGGCGGCGACCGCCGGGGGCAGCCGGCCAGCAACCTAGTGGTGCCAGACCGCCGTGTTCCCACCGCGACGCTTGGCGGCGTAGAGGGCGATGTCCGCATGATGGAGCAGTTCGTCGACCGTGCGCGCCGACGTGCTGCGCGCCATCCCCACGCTGAGGGTCACGACGAGGAGTTCGTCGCCGACGTCGATCGGTGTCGTGATCGACGCGAGCATCCGGGTCACCACGTCGTCGACGTCGTATTCGTCGACGTCGGGAAGGATGGCGACGAACTCGTCGCCGCCGAGCCTGCCGACCGCGGCCGGCGCGCGCATCGCGAGGCGCAAATGCTCTGACACCCCCTGCAGGATGCGATCTCCGACGCGATGCCCACGGGTGTCGTTGACGTCCTTGAAACCGTCGACGTCGAGGAACAACGCGACAGCAGGTCCCGCGCCACGCTCGAACAGACGCTGCAGATGCTCCGTGATAGCGGCACGATTGAGCAGTCCGGTGAGACTGTCGTACGTGGCAGCGTGCAGAAGAAGCGCGTGCGCCTCCTCCGCCTGCTGCTGAGCGGTGACCTCCGCGGTGACGTCCCGGAAATGCACGACCAGCGCGCCGGAATCGGCTGCGGCGGTCACCTCGATCGTCATCCCCGGCGAGTACAGCGAGTCCACCCGGGTCTGCTGCTCGCGACCCGTGGCGAGAACCTTGCGGCACAGTGCGTCGAAGTAGCTGCCCTGCGTTTCGGGAAGAACCTCGGTGACGACACGGCCGAGCAGTTCGTCCCGTGACCGCCGCACGTGCCGCAGGCAGCCGGAATTGACGTAGATGATCCGCAGGTCCTCGTCGAGCGCCATGAACCCCAGGCCCACCCGGTCGAGCAACGACGAGAGCTGCACGTCCCGGCCGGCCACGTGTCCGAGTTCGATGACCACTCCCGTCAGCTCGACAGGGGCACCGGACGCGTCGGTGGTGACGTCGATGCTGCGGGTGAGGATGTACCGGGTCGACCGATCCGCCAGCACGATGCGGAACACGCATTCCGCGCCGACGGACCCGGCGGTGTCACCGAACATGCGACGCACCGCGCCGATGTCTTCGGAATGGACCCGCTCCCGCCACAATTCGAGCGGTGGCCGGGAACCGTCGTCCTCGAAGATGGCGGCGGCCTTTTCATCCCACCACAAGGCCCCGTTCACGACGTCGTACCGGACGATGCCCACCCCGAGGCGCGGAATACCCAACGCCATCAGAACCTCGCCGTCACCGTGATCGCCCCAGCCGCTCGGAATTGTCAGTTGGCGAGGAACTCGAGCAGCACCTTGTTCACCACTTCGGGCTGTTCGAGGTAGCCGTAATGCCCCACGTCGGGGATCTCGTAGTACCGGGCCGACGGGATCGCCTCGGCCACCTCACGCGAGAGATACGGCGGGATCATCCTGTCGTCGGCGAACCCGATGGACAGGCACGGTGTCGTGATTGCCCGGTAGGCCTGCCTGCGATCGAAGCTGCGGTCCATCTCCATCTGCGCGCGCACGCCGTCCGACGTCCGGCCGCCGCTGAACTCGAACAGGTCGAGCCAGTCGCGGGCCGTGTGCGGGTCGACGAGCGACGCGGGCGACAGATTCATCACGGCAGTCACCGCGGCCCGGTACTTGGCCGGGAGTTCGACACCACTGTCGTGGAGGGCGCGCTCGCCCTCGGTGAGGGTTTGCTGGAAGTAGTCCATGCGGGCGTGACCGGCGAGGAACGCCGCCTTGTGCACGAGGTCGGGCCGGGTCAGGGCCAGTTCCTGCGCGACGCGGGCACCCATCGAGGTGCCGACGACACGGGCCGGTCCGCCGCCGAGGTGCTCGATCAGTCCCGCAGTGTCGGCGACGAGGTCGTCCATGGTGATCCCGTCGACGCTCTCACCGGACGGCGCGATGCCTCGGTTGTCGAACGTGCAGACGCGGTAGCCGGCGTCGATGAGCGCAGGGGTCTGATGCAGATCCCACACCCGTCCCGGGCTGCCGGTTCCCATGATGAGCACCACTAAATCGCCGGATCCCTTGACCTGGTAATTCAGGGGGATCCCGTTGATCGTGGCGATCGTCATGTTGCCTTCCTTCCATGGGCGGTCTCACCGTTTTAGATTGGATAGCCTAAGCTGGCTTGGCGGCCGCTTGCATGCGGCACTGACCGACAAGCTCGTCCAGGAGGACCGCGTTGAGAGTCGCCACACTCGGATATCAAACCTGGGGTCACCGTACCCTGCAGGCCCTGCTCCAGTCCGACCATGAGGTCGTCCTCGCGATCACCCACCCCAAGAGCGACCACGTCTACGAACAGATGTGGGCGGACTCCGTCGCCGACCTGGCCACCGAGCACGGGGTGCCCGTGCACATCGCCACCAAGCCGGACGAAAACTTCAAGTCCGCGCTGAAGCAGGCCGACCCCGACATCGTCGTCGCCAACAACTGGCGCACCTGGCTGCCACGGGACGTCTTCGACTCTCCCCGCTACGGCACCCTCAATATTCACGACTCGCTCCTGCCCAAGTACACAGGATTCTCCCCGCTCATCTGGGCGCTCATCAACGGTGAAGAAGAAGTAGGCCTCACCGCGCACCTGATGGACGAGGAACTCGACGCCGGCGACATCGTTTTGCAGAGGTCGACGCCCGTCGGGCCGACGGACACCGTCACCGATCTGTTCCACCGCACCGTCGACATGATCGGCCCGATCACCCTCGACGCACTCGAGCTGATCGCGTCCGGTCGCACGGACTGGACGCCGCAGGACCGCTCGCAGGCCACGTTCTTCCACAAGCGTGCCCCCGAGGACAGCCTCATCGACTGGACGTGGCCCGCCGACGCGATCGAACGACTCGTCCGCGCGCAGTCCGACCCGTACCCGAACGCCTTCACCCATTACAAGGGACAGCGTGTCCGGGTTCTGAAGGCCGCCGTGTCCGAAGGAAATTACGGTGGAACGCCCGGGCGTGTCTTCATCCACGAAGGCGACGGAATGGTCATCGTCGCCGGGCCCGACGCTCGCACGGGTCAGAACAAGGGCCTCAAGATCCAGCGCGTCCGGCTCGACGACGGCACCGAACTCGCCGGCACCGAATTCTTCCCCCACGGCGGCGGCTACCTCAGCTGACGCCCGTGCGCCTTTCTGGTAGCGGGAGCTACCAGAAAGGCGCACGGGGCGGAACGCCCTACCGCCCCTCCCACGCCGACCAGAGTTCGGCGTAGCGCCCACCCGCGGCGACGAGATCGGCATGTGGACCCTGCTCGACGATCCGGCCGTGTTCGAGGACGACGACCCGATCGGCGGCAGCCGCCTGCGTCAACCGGTGGGCCACCACCAGCGTCGTGCGACCACGGGTCGCGGCCTCGGCCGACGCCTCGAGTTCCCGCGCACCCGCGCTGCCTGCTTCGGCGGTCGCCTCGTCCAGGATCGCGACCGACGGGTTCGCGAGGACGAGTCGCGCCAGAGCCAATTGCTGTGCCTGGGCGGCGGTCAGCTCGTGGCCGCCCTCCCCGACCACGGTCTGGACGCCGTCGTCCAGTGCGTTCACCCAGCCGTCGGCGCCGACGGCCTTCAGTGCCATCGCCGCGTCTTCCTCGGAGGCGTCGGGTGCGGCGAGCCGAAGGTCGTCGATCAGCGGTCCGGCGAACACGTGGACTTCCTGGCTGACGATGGCGACCCGGCGGCGGAGACCACCCGGCTCCAGATCGGGCAGCGCGGTGCCGCCGATGCGCACCGACCCGGACGTCGGGACGATCGAACCGGCCGCGATCGCCGCGACCGTCGTCTTGCCCGCTCCGGTCGAGCCGACGAGGGCGACACGTTCACCGGACTTCACGTGCAGGCTGATGCCGTGCACCACTTCGTGGGTGCCGTCGTAGGTGTGCCGGACGTCGGCGAGTTCGAGCGTCGAATCGGCGGCCTCCCGGACGGCGGCGGTCCCGGTGCCCGACTCGTCGTCGAGGTCGACGACGCCGACGAGCCGGGCCAGGCTCGCACCCGCCGACTGCACCTCGTCGAACGTGTACATCAGCATGCCGATCGGATTGAACAACCGGTGGAAGAGCAGTGCCGCGGTTGTGGTTTGGCCGACGGTGACGATGTCCGCGTTCACCAGGGCGAATCCGGCGGCGAGGATGGTGGCGAGCCCCACGAACTCGGCCCGGTTGCCGCGCCCAGCGAACCGGGTGAACAGTGCGAAGACGCCGACGGACAGGTCGCGGGCCTGTTCCGACGCACCGTTGATCTGCGCCAGATGGCTGTCTTCCAGACCGTAGGCGCGCACCGTCCGGGCACCCTGCATGCTGCTGATCAGGGCCTGCGAACGCTCTCCCATCGCCACGCGTTCGGCGGCGTACACCGGTGCGGACCGCGGCAGGTACCAGCGCATCGCCAGCGCGTACATCGGCAGCGCGACCATGCCTGCGAGCCCGAGCCGCCAGTCGATGCCGAGCATCGTGACCATACTCAGCACCACCAGCAGGACAGCCGTGACGAGGTTGGGGACCACGTCGGTGACGGCCTTGCCGATCACCGCGACGTCGTCGCCGACCCGCGACAGCAGGTCGCCCTTGCCGACGCGTTCGACCGTCTGGATCGGCAGCCGGAGCGCCCGGTCGACGGTGCGTTCGCGCAGATCCGCCAGGATTCCCTCGCCGAGGCTGCGGATCAGGAACGACGCGAACCCGGCGCACACGCCGCCGATCACGGCGGCGGACGCGATCACCGCAACCACCCACCCGATGGTGGACGGCGGCGCACCGTCCTGCACCCGGTCGACGAGGACGCCGAAGACGTAGACGGGAACCAGCGCCATACCGGCCGCGACGGCGGCGACCAGCAGGGTAAAGACGCTCCGGCCGCGGCGGCGTCCCAGTTCGGACTTCAGCCACGCCCACGTGTCGCGTGCGTTCGCGATGGGCAGAAGTTCACTCATCGCAGGACCGCCTGACGGTAGTTCGCGTTCTCGGTCGCCAATTGCGAGTGCGTGCCCTCGCCGACCACCGTTCCGTCGTCGAGTACGACGACGCGGTCGGTCACGGACAGCAGCGCGGGGCTGCTCGTGATGAGGATCGTCGTCTGCCGGTCCTCGGAGTCGCGATGCCGCAGGTCCGCGATGCCGCCCGCGATCGTGTGTTCGGTGACCGCGTCCACCGCGGTCGTCGGATCGTGCAGCACCATCACCGGCGACTGCGCCACCAGTGCACGCGCGAGGGCGACCCGCTGCCGCTGACCACCGGACAGCGAGGACCCACGGTCGGCGACCTCGTGGTCGAGGCCCTCGGGGTGTGCTTCGACGACGTCCACCGCCGCGGACGCGGAGAGCGCCGCCTGCACCTCGGACGCCGTGGCGCCGGGCCTGCCCGCGGTCACGTTCGACGCGACGGTTCCGGAGAACAGGTCGCCGTTGTGCGGCTCGACGAGCAGCGCCCGGCGGGCCTGCGCGAGATCCGCGTCCGACAACTGCACTCCGCCCACCGTCAGTTCGCCGTCGTACCGATCGGGCGGAACCTGCCCGGACAGCAGCGCGGCCAGCGCCTCCGCGTCCTGCGGGCGGTACGCGACGACGCCGAGCAGTTCGCCGGGGGTGACCCGGAGATCCAGCGCGCTCAGGGACCGGTAGGACACGCCGCTCAGGCTGAGTTCGCTGCCGTCGAGTGTCCGGCCGGACCCGGCGGGCAGCAGGGGTTCCGCGTCCAGGACCAGGGCGAGACGGTCCGCCGACGCGCGGGCGAGGGCGAGGAACCCGGGCAGGCCGGCCAGAACGCCGAGCGGTTCGATGAAGAACTGGGACAGTCCGACGACGGTGATCAGTTCGCCGATGGTGATGCGTCCCTCGAGGGCGAACCAGCCGGCGACACCCGCGACACCGACGGCGAGGAGGGCGCTGACGGTCATCGACACCCCGGCGAACACGGCGGAACTCTTCGCCGTGTGCAGGGTGGCGCCGAGCGCGTCGCGGCTGGCCGTCCGGTATCGCCGCGACGCCGACACCTCGGCGCCGATCCCGCGCAGGGGCCGGAGCCCGCTCACGAGGTCGGTGGCCATGGCGGACGCCCGCGCGACGGCGGCCTGCTGATCGGTGGCCCGGCGGGTGATCAGCGGCGCCGCGAGTTGGAGGAGACCGAGGATGACGGGGGTGCCGATCAGAACGGCGAGTCCGAGGGGAACGTCGATCAGCAGCAGTGCGACGGCGGACCCGATCGCCGCGGTAAGGGCCGCCGCGGCCCGCGGTGTGATGTCCGCGATCCAGGCCGCGCGGTCGGCGTCCGACGTCGACACGGACAGCAGCTCACCGGCCCGCAGGTCGGTGCGCGCTCCCCGCGGGTCGAGGATGCGGTGCGCGACCTCCATCCGCAGCTGGTGGGCCTCGTTCTGCATCGCCACGACGATGAACCGCGCACCGAACCGCCACGCCGCGGTGAGCACCAGGAACAGCAGCGCCAGGGCGCACAGCCACACCGCGAGAGCGAACACGTCTCCGGTCGCGACGGCCCGATCCACGATCACGCCGATCGAGATCGGGACCAGTGTCTCCGCCACCTGATGCAGGCAGACGAGCACGGTGCCGATCCCCAGCCGAACACGATTCCGCACCAGCGTGCGAAGCAGAATTGCGGTGCCACCAGTCTTCACGCGCGTAACTCCCAACGCCGACGCTTCCCCACCCACCAACGAAGTAAGCAGACCCTAACTAGATGAACCCTAATCGATGGGCAACTAGCGTTGACATGCCCGGTTCTCATAGAGTCGCCGATACGAACTACTGCGCGTGACGCAGCAGCAAGCCCGAGAGGACAAAGATGGCCGCGAAGACGACCGCCGAAAACGACATCGCGGACGAGGATCTCGAACCCCTAGCCGACGAGACCGCCCGCCAGGCGCAGCGCGTTGTCGCTGCATACGCCGAAGATGCCGACGAGTGCAGGATGCTGCTCTCCATGCTCGGAATCGGACCCACCAGCAAGCTCGACTGAGAATTTCATCCACTTCGACTGCGAAGGAAGCCCGTGGCTGCCAGTTCGGAATCGTCAGCATCGTCATCACGCTCGACTTCTGATCCTGTTTCCGGGCAAGCCGACTTCGTCGTCGTCGCGAACCGACTCCCCGTCGACCTCGAACGCCTTCCGGACGGCACCACACGCTGGAAGCGCAGCCCCGGTGGCCTCGTCACCGCGCTCGAGCCGATCCTGCGCCGCAACAAGGGCGCATGGGTCGGCTGGGCGGGGGTCGCGGACGCCGAGCTCGATCCCGTCGTCGAGGACGACCTGGAGCTCTACCCGGTTCCGCTGAGCGCCGCGGAGATCGCCGACTACTACGAGGGCTTCTCCAACGCCACCCTCTGGCCGCTGTACCACGACGTCATCGTCAAGCCCGAGTACAACCGCGACTGGTGGAACGCGTACGTCGAGGTCAACCGGCGCTTCGCGGAGGCCACGTCGAAGGCGGCCGCGCACGGCGCCACGGTATGGATCCAGGACTATCAGCTGCAGCTCGTTCCGAAGATGCTGCGCATGCTTCGCCCCGACCTCACCATCGGATTCTTCCTGCACATTCCGTTCCCGCCGGTGGAACTGTTCATGCAGATGCCGTGGCGCACCGAGATCATCGAGGGCCTGCTCGGCGCCGACCTGATCGGGTTCCACCTCCCGGGCGGTGCCCAGAACTTCCTCTACCTGGCCCGCAAACTCGCCGGTCAGCAGACGTCCCGCGGCAACGTGGGCGTGCGCTCCAAGCTCGGCGTCGTGCAGGTGGGATTCCGCACGGTGCGCGTCGGCGCGTTTCCGATCTCCATCGATTCGGGGCAGCTGGACGAACAGTCCCGATCCAAGTCGATCCGGGACCGCGCCAAGAAGATCCGCAAGGAACTGGGCAATCCCAAACACATCATGCTCGGCGTCGACCGCCTCGATTACACGAAGGGCATCGACGTCCGCCTCGCCGCGCTGCACGAGTTGCTCGACGAGCAGCGCATCGACCCGGCCGACACGGTGATGGTGCAGCTGGCCACGCCGAGCCGCGAGCGGGTCGACAGCTACGTGCAGATGCGCGACGACATCGAACGCAAGGTGTCGCGGATCAACGGCGAGTACAGCGAGGTCGGCAGGCCGGTGGTGCACTACCTGCACCGGCCGATCCCCCGCGAGGAGCTGATCGCGTTCTTCGTCGCCGCCGACGTGATGCTGGTGACTCCGCTGCGTGACGGCATGAACCTCGTCGCCAAGGAGTACGTGGCGTGCCGCAGTGATCTCGGCGGCGCACTGCTGCTCAGCGAGTTCACCGGCGCGGCCGCCGAACTGCGTCAGGCGTTCCTGTGCAATCCGCACGATCTCGACAGTGTCAAGGACGCGATGGAGCAGGCCCTGGGCCAGCCGAAGGAGGACGGCCGACGCCACATGCGGGCCCTGCGCAGGCAGGTCCTCGCACACGACGTCGACCGGTGGGCCAGGTCCTTCCTCGACGCCCTCGCTCACGGCGGCGCCGCCGGCCCCGCGCTGATCGCGCCCGCCGAGGCTTCCGAGTCCGACTACAACGAGGACGCGACCGGGGAGAACTGACCTCCCCGGCTCAGCTGACCGGACGTCACCAGGAAGCCGACGAAGTCGCGGATCGTCTCGTCGGCGGGACGCGGAACGTAGCCGAGTTCGGACCGCGCCTTGGAGCCGTCGATGACGGGCGCCGCGAGCAGCGCCGACATCGCCGACCGTGACAGAACGTCGGATCCGAACCGGGCCCCGATCGGTTCGGCGATCGGCAGCACGCGTTCGATGACGCTGAGTGGGAACGAGTACAGCGGCCCCCGACGACCCGCCGCACGCGCAGCCCTCCTCACGGCATCGTGCATGCCGAGCATGTGCCCCGAGATCAGGTAGTTCTCACCGGTCCGGCCCTTTTCCCCGGCGGCGATCAGTCCGGCGGCGACGTCGCGGACGTCGACGAAGTCGAAACCGCCCTGCACCGCCGCGGGAACCCGGCCGCGAGCGGCGTTGCGCAGCAATGCGTTCACCCGCGACAGTCCGTAGTCGACGGGCCCGTACACCCCGGTGGGATTGCAGATCACCGCATCGAGCCCGGCCTCGACCACCTCACTGAGTTCGATCTCGCCCGCCCATTTGGACCTGTCGTACACCGGGATCGACGCGTCGACGGACCGGGGTGAGTTCTCGTCGAGCGTTCCGCCGCAATTGCTCTGATCGAAGGAGTGCACCGAACTGCAATGCACCATCCGCCGAACACCCACTGCGAGAGCGGCTTCGGCGACGGTACGCACGCCCTTGGTGTTGACGGTCCAGGCCAGGTCGTCCTTCTGGGCGAGGGTGATCATCGCGACCAGGTGGTAGACCACCTCGGCGCCGTCCAGCGCCCGTTTCATGGATTCGACGTCGAGTACATCGGCATTCACCCACGTGACCCCGTATTCGGGTGCGTACCGGGAACGCACGCGGTCGATTGCGGTCACCTCGTGCCCCGCCTCGACCAGCAGATTCAGCAGATTGTTGCCCACGAATCCCGCGGCGCCGGTTACTGCAACCTTCATCGACGACTCCCCGTTCGGTTGTGGCCAGGCAACGCAGCGTCGTGCGTCGGCAATCGGCCAGGAGACCCCGACAGTACTAGAACTTGTTTCATTTTGTGAAGGGGGTGACTGCCTCGACGAACATCCGCACTCGTGCGATCTCGTGGGATCGGTGTGCGAACTCCAGCAGGGCCACACCCTCCCACCCGGCAGCGCGCACGGATGCGGTCACGGCACGCCCCGCCACGATCATCTTGCTCCACTGCAGGTCACGGAGACTGTCCGCGAAGTGAGTGGGCGAGAGCGGGGCATCCGGTGACAGTTCGAGAACCGCACCGGGAGCAAGTCTCTCCGACATTGCGGCCGCGTCCTGACGGCGGACGGCGACCAGAAATCCGATGGCGGCATTCCTGCCCGGACGCCCGACGGTCCGCAGGCCTCGCATGAAACCTGTTACACCGAGAACGCCCTGATTCGCGAGAAGTTGCGGCGCCAGCTTCACCGACGCCGCCGCGCCCCGCCACCCCGCCGCGGCCAACTGGGCGATCATCACGGACAGTTCCCAGTGCGCATACAACCCGTCGACGGCCACGACACCCGACTCCGCCACCAGGTCGTAGCGCAGGTGCATCGGCACCGTCAGCACCACTCCCGTCGACATCCGGGTCTCGAGGTCGAGGTCGCGGACCACGGTCATTCCGCACACCACGTCCCGCTTCACATGGAATGTGATCGAATTGGGGGCGATGAACGTGTCGTAGAACCGTTCGATCGCCTTCGTGCCGACGTGTGGCCGCGAGCCCACCGGGTCGTTGACCCGAGCGCCGTCCGAGAACAGCCCGACCCACGCGGCGCGGTCGTGCACCGCGACCGCGGACGGTGAACGCCCCACGACAGCAAGGAGTTCCGCCACGGTCGGCGTGGAGTCCGGCACCGCTACACCGGGGTCAGCTGATCGACGAGCCAGTCGTCGTCGACCTTCTGCAGCGACACCCGCACGCGGCTGCCCGACGTCCGGGCGTCGGGAGCGTCGGCGCTCGTCGTCGTCTGGTTGAGGTACAGCAGAACCACCGCCTCGTCGGGTGTGGTCGACACGGGCGCCGCGGCCTGCACCGACACCTGCACGGTGAGTTGCTTCTCCTTGGCGCCCGGCGCGATCGTTTCCTGCACGAGCGTGGTGTAGTCGTCGCGGAAAGAACCGGTGAGTCCGTCTGCGGCAGCCGCCAACTGGTTGTCGACGTCGGCGAAGTCGTACGCCAGCATCGCGACGGCCTGCTTGCCCGCGGCGTCGACGGCCTCGGTGCGCGCCTGCTCCGCGAGTTGGTCCTGCCGGTGGTCGTACCAGAGGAAACCCGCCACCACCGCGAGGGCGACCACCACGACCGCGGCCGCGATCTTCAGCGCTGTCTGCTTGGTGACGGCGAACTTTCGCTTGTCTTCGTTGTTGTCGGTCATGGGACGAACTCCACCTTCGATGCGGTCAACTTTCCGTCGACGTCGCTGACGGTCACTCGCATTCGGAAGTCGCGCGGTGAGGGTTCGGGCTGTTCCTTGCTGCTGACCATCGTCCGCGCGGCCACCAGAACGTTCGCCGAGATCGAGGTCTCGCTCCCGTTCTCGACACCGGCCTCGACAACCTGGCCCTCGGTAGTCACATTCGCATCCCGCACGACGCCGACGAACGGATCCTCACGGCCCTGGAACTCTTCGAGGAACTGACCCGACGCGCCGGCGATGATCCGGTCGACGTCTTCCTTCGCGGTCTCGGGATGGATGGTTGTCAGGTTGAGCACCGTCTGCCGGGCCGTGTCGACGAAGGCCTGACGGCGGTCGTCCCGTTCCCGTGCGGACTGTTGGTCGAGCAGCAGGACCACCGCCGCGACGACCAGTGCGACGACGACCACCGCGGTAACACCCCACGCGAGCAACGACTTCAGGGGACGACGCTGCTTCGGCGCGTCGGGCGCCGGAGCGTCCGGGGACGCGACCTTCGCCGTCGACACCTTTTCCGCCTCGGGCGCGGCGTTCGCGTCTGTCGGCTTGGCCAGGACCACCGGCTTCGGGGCCTCGGTCTCCCCCACCGGCGGGCCGGCGTGCCGGACCGCCCTGCGCCTGCTCCGGTCCTTCGCCGCGGAGCTCTGCTCGGTCGCCTGCTCCGCGGAGTCGGTTGCGCGCTCGTCTGTGCTGGAACTCAAATCTGCTGACCTGTCATCATCGTCTGCCACGTCGAGTCCTTTCCCTGCACCGCCAGATCCGGTTGGGTGTACGTCTTTCCATCCGAACCAATGAAGCTACCGGTGGCCGGGTCGTAGGGCACGGCCGCGACCGGTGCACCCGCGGCGCCTTCGTAGGAACTCGGAACGGCTGTGTACGAGGGTACATCCGGCGGCATGATCGGCCCGTACGGCGGGTTGTTGCCCGACGCCTCCCAGCCCTCGCGGCACGCCTCGACCGTCGGCGCGCGACGTCCCGGGAACTCCATGCACGGCAGGTTCCGCGCGCCGCGCACCACGGCCGGATCGTCCGGAGCGGCCTTGCAGTACAGGTCGTTCGGTGTCGCGATCGGGTCGGTCTGATCTCCCGACCGGCGTTGCTCCGGGGGCAGGAATCCGGTCGTGCAGGCCGGCGGGTCGTGCAGTTGCAGGGCGAAGTCGACGATCGCGCCGTCCTCCACCGGCCCGCCGGTCGCGGCCGTCACGAGCGCCGCGGTCAGGGGTGGGTAGATGACCAGCACCTGTTCGATGCTCTTGTTGTAGATCACCCCGACCTGGCCGACGCTCACCAGATTCCGCAGCAGAATCGGCAGTGTCGGCTGCAGGTCCTGGAACAGCCGGGTGGCTTCCTGCGCCGTTCCCGGGCCCTTCTCCAGCACCGACCGCAGGCTCGGGTCGCTCGCCCGCAACTGGTCGGTGAACGTCACCAGGTCCTGGGTCCACGACCGGATGGCGTCGCTGCTGACCACCTGGGTGTCGAGCAGTGGGCCGACCTGGTCGATCAGGGCCTTCGTCGCGTCGCTGTTCGCATCGGCCTCCTCGACGAACAACCGGGCCGAGTCGATGAGCCGCTGCAGGTCGGGGCCCGATCCGTTGAACGCCGTGAACGCCTCGTCGATCACCGTCTGCAGCCTGGTGTCCGAAATGCTGGCGAGCAGTTCGTCGGCCTGGTCGAGCATTTCGCCGACGTCCTGCGGAATGGTGGCCCGGTCCAACGGGATCACGTCGCCGTTCGCGAGGTACGGGCCGTCGGCCTCGGCGGCGCCGTCCCGGGGAATCAGATCGACGTACTGCTCGCCGACCGCCGACACGCTCTTGACTGCCGCGTCGACGTCGGCCGGAATCTTGTAGTCGCTGTCGAGTGACATCTTCGCTTCCACACCGTCGCCGGTGAGCGTCACGTTCTCGACGACACCGATGTTGGTGCCGCGGTAAGCGACATTGGCGTGCGAGTAGAGCCCACCGGTGGACGGCAGTCGGACGCTGACTTCGTAGCGCCCGACGCCGAACAGCACCGGCACCTTCACGTACTGGATCGACATCACCACGAGCCCGATGACGGTGAGAATCGAGAAGATGATCAGCTGAATGCGAACGAATCTCGTCATTCTCATGGTGTCGGCGCCCCTCCCAATTGCGGCGGAAGGCCCGGGATCTGCGGCAGTCCGGGTATCTGTGGAAGACCCGGAATCATCGGCGGTGCGGGTGCCGGCTTCGGAGCCGGCTGCAGGGGTGCCTGCAGGGGATCGCCCGACTGCCCGGCAACCCCGGCGAGCGATCCCACGGCGCCCTCGACGCCGCCGAGCGATCCGCCGAGGCCGGTTCCGGTCAGGAAGTTGCTGTCGACGCGTTCGTTGGTCATGTCGATCGTCATCATGAGGTTCGCGTAATCACCCTGAATCGCCTTGTCCATCGTCTTCATCGGGAACGGGTACGTGAGCATCAGGGTCAGCACCTCGGTCAGCGCGCTACCCGAGTTGGCGAGTTCACGCAGCACCGGTGTCAGGTTTGCCAGGTTCGCTTTCAGTTCCTCGCCGCTGTTCTCCACGAGACGGGAAGCGGTGTCGCTGAGCTTGCCCACCTCGACCAGCGCGGTGGTGAGGTTCTGCCGTTGGGTGACGAGCACTTCCAGCGCGGGCGGGATGCCGTCCAGCGCCGCGTCCAGGGTGGCCTTCTGCTCGTTGACGGTGCCCGCCAACCGGTCGAGTCCCTCCATCGCGCCGATGATGTCGCCGCGCTGCTGATCCAGGCTCGTGACGAGCTGGTCGAGCTGCGGGAGAAGATCCCGGATCGAGTCCTCCCGGCCACCCAGTGCGGCGTTGAGTTCCTGGGTGATGTCGTGGATCTGGGCGATGCCGCCACCGTTGAGCACCACCGACAGTGACGACAACGTCTGCTCGGTGGTCGGGTAGGCGCCCGCCCGCTCGATGGGGATCACGTCGCCGTTCTCGAGCCGGCCTTCGGGCTCGGCGTCGGTCGGCGGAGCCAGTTCGAGGTGCTGCGAGCCGAGGAGGCTGGTCTGGCCGATCTTGGCCGTCGCATTGGCAGGCAGTTGGACGTCGCCGTTGATCGAGACGGTGACCAGTGCATGCCAGTCCTGCACGTCGATGCCCGTCACCGAACCCACCGTCACGTCGTTCACGCGGACCGGCGAGTTCTGCGACAGCGTCGTGACATTGGGCATCTGGATCTCGACCGTGTACGCGTCGTCGCCCTGTCCCTCGGTGCCCGGCAGGGGAAGCGAGTTCAGCCCTTCCCACTCGCACCCGGTCAGGGTGAGGGACAACGTGATCGCCACAGCCGCGATGGCGCCGCGACGCACCCGTGTGCGCTTCGTCATCGCCCACCTCCCGGCTGCAGCAGATCGTTGAGGTCCTTGGGCACGGCGACGGTCGGCATCCCGGCGAGGGCCCCGGTCATCGGCGGCGCGGACCGCGGGGGTACGGAGGCCCCGAGGCTCGGCGGCGTGAATTCGATCTGGTCGGGGAATGCGTTCACCCCCGTCGTCGGGTTGGTGAGGATGGGCAGGTAGTTCGCCGTCAGCGAGTTCAGGACCGGCGACAGGTACTGCGTGCACAGGTCCGCGCTGCGGTTCGCCTCATTGGCCTGCAGGCTCTGGATGGCACCGCACATGAAGTTCACGGGGTTCCCGAAGTTCGCCATCGCGACCGCACCGACCAGTGATCCCTGCGCCGGCTTGTAGATGTTGCTGAAGTTGGCCAGCGCCGTGGGCGCGACGTGGAGCACCTGCTCGATCTGCGGCCTCTTGTCGGCGAGCACCTGGGTGGCGTCGGCCAGGCGGCCGACCTGCTCGCTGAGGCTTGCCCGGTTCTCCACGACGAACCGGTTGACGTCGCCGAGCGCGAGGTCGAGATCGTTCAGCGCGGTTCCGAGTTCGTCGGAGTTGGTG
This sequence comes from Rhodococcus sp. G6(2025), assembly GCF_058628105.1. Lineage (NCBI taxonomy): Bacteria > Bacillati > Actinomycetota > Actinomycetes > Mycobacteriales > Nocardiaceae > Rhodococcus > Rhodococcus sp. G6(2025). The sequence goes on along the minus strand of NZ_CP179750.1, from coordinate 1,087,132 downwards.
GCGAGCATGTTCGACACCGACGCAAGCCTGCCCTCGAACTGGACGATCTGCTCGTTGCTCGACGACAGTGCGGCCACGAACGTCTGCAGGTTGCGGATGGTGGAGAACAGGTCGGTCCGGCCGTCGGACAGGGTCCGCATGGTCTCCGACAGTTCCCGCAGCGTGTTCCGCAACGACTCTCCGTTGCCGTCGAGATTGTCGGCGGCGGTGTCGATGAACGTGCCGAGCGAGCCCTGCGGGTCGGCGCCCTGCGGTCCGAGCGCCTCCGACAGCTTGTTCAGCTCGGTCTTGATCTCGTCCCACTCCACCGGGACGGCGGTGCGCTCCACGGGGATGCTCGCGCCGTCGCCCATCGTCGGCCCACCCGCGTAGACGGGTGTCAGCTGCACGAACCGTCCCGACACCAGGCTGGGTGCGACGATGACGGCCTTCGCGTCCGCCGGGATGTCGACGCTCTTCTGCACGTTCATCGTGACCCGTGCGAAATCGGCACCGGGCTCGATCGAGTCGATCGTCCCCACCTTCACACCGAGGACGCGGACGTCGTCGCCCGAATACAGCCCGGTGGTCGTCGGGAAGTACGCGGTGATCGTGTTCTGGAAGAGCTTGGGCACGAACATCACTGCGGCGCCCACGATCAGCACCACGACGACCGCGGCGACGCCGCCGCGGATCAGCCACTTCTTCCGCGTGTTGGTGATTTCCGGGTTCGTCGTCATCGCGGCGGTTCCCTCAGCTCGATGGACGGACCTGTCTGCAGGTAGGCCTGGAGGTCGTTGGGGAGGTGCTCCGGCCACGTCACCGCGTCGCTGAGCCCCTGGAACAGGTTGCCGATGCCGATGTTGTAGACGTACGCCATGAAGAACGGCCCGCTACCGACCGATTCCCCGAGCTGAGTGGCGTACGGCGCGAGGCCGTCGAGAGCCTGCGAGATGTTGTCCTTGTTCCGCTGCAGGACGTCGACCACCGAGTTCAGTTTGTCGAGCGTCGGTTTCATCTGCTCCTCGTTGTCCTGGACCAATCCCGTGAGCTGCCGGGACACCGCGGAAATGTTCACGATCAGCTGGCTGATCGCCGTGCGGCGACGGTCGAGCTCGCCGAACAGCTGGTTCCCGTCGACGATCAGCGAGTTGATCTGCCCGCTGCGCTCGGCGAGGATTCCGGTCACGTTCTCGGCACGCGAGAGCAGCTGTCGCAGCGTCTCGTCCCGCGAATTGATGCTCTCCGACAACCGGGTCAGGCCGTCCAGTGCGGTGCGCAGCTCGGGCGGTGTGTTCTCGAGAGCGCCGGACATCGCGTTCAACGCGTTGTTGACCTCGTCGGTGTCGAGCTCGGACACGGTGTTCGACAGGTCGCCGAGCGCGTCGTTGAGGGAGTACGGAGAGTTGGTGCGTTCCAACGGAATCGTCGACCCCACCGGCATCGTCTCGTACCCGAGCGGGGTGACGGCCAGCGACTTGCGCCCGAGAACGGTGTTGGTCTTGATGTTCGCCTCGGTGGCGTCGCCCAGGACGATGCCGTCCTCGATCGTGAACCTGACGAGCACGTGCTGCTCATCGAGTTCGACGTCGGCGACCTTCCCGACGTCGACGCCGGCGAGCGTCACCGCGTCGCCGGTCATCAGCCCACCCGCGTCCTCGAAGTAGGCGGAGTACTGCGTTCCGCCCGAAAGGAATTGCAGCTGATCGTATTGCAGGGTCGCGATCACGATCATGCTCGCGATGGCGACACCGATGATTCCCACCTGTACGGGATTACGTTCGCGTTTCATGGCTACGGTGCACACCTCCCTGCCGTCTGACCGCCCGGCATGTTGAGGAGCAGATCCGATCCGTCCGGGCCGGAGAACTTGAACTTGACCGTGCAGACGTACATCTGGAAGAAGCTGCCGTACGTGCCGATGCGGATGAGCCGCCGGTAGGCGTCGGGCAGATTCTGGAGCACCCAGTCGAGGTCGTCCTCCCCCGCCTGGAGCTGAGTTGCGGTGCGATTGGCCTCGGCGATCGTGCTCTGCAACGGTGGCCGCACACCTTCGAGCAGATTCGCGAGATCCCCCGTCGCCCCGGCGATGCGGGGAATGGCGTCACCGATCTGATCGCGGTCCTGGGACAGCCCGCTGACCAGCTGCTGCAACTGGTCGAGCGTCGACCGGAACTGATCGCCGCGGTCGTTGATGGTGCCGAGCACCTGGTTGAGGTTCGTGATCACCTCACCGATCAACTGGTCCCGGTCGGCGAGGGTGTTCGTGAACGAACTCGTGCTGCCGAGGAGCGAGACGAGCGTTCCGCCCTGCCCCTGGAACACCTGGACCAGCGCCTGGGACAGATCGTTGACCTGCTGAGGGTCCAGTGCCCGCAGCAACGGTTTGAACCCACCCAGCAGAAGGTCGAGATCGAGTGCGGGAGAGGTGTTCTCAACGGGGATGGATCCACCGTCCGGCAGGGGTTCCACCGATCCGGCGCCTTCGAGAAGTTCCATGTACCGGTCGCCGACGAGATTCTCGTACCGCACCGTGGCCTTGGTCCCGTCGAACAGCGAGTACTTGGTGTCGACGGTGAAATCGACGTCGGCGAGATTGTCGTCGTCGATGCTCACCTTCTCGACGGCTCCGACCGGAACGCCGGCGATGCGCACCTTGTCGCCGGGCTTGAGGCCGGACACGTCCGTGAACGTGGCGTGGTAGCCGTCGGAGCTGCTGAACCGATACTGGCTGAACACCAGGGCGAGTCCGGCGAAGATCACCGACATCACCGTCGCGAAGATCATCAGCTTGACCGTGGTCGCTCGCACTGTCACTGCCCACCCTGCCCGGGGTACACACCCGCGAACAGCAGCTGGAACACCTTGGGCAGGTGCACCTGGACTTCCGTCGACGGCACGAACGGCACCGTTCCGGTGTCGGCCACGACGAAGTTCGCATGCTTGCTGAGATCAGGATTGGGAAGGCCGTGGCAGTTCGGCCCACCTGTCGCATTCACTTTCGGCAGGTCCTTCGGATAGGTGTACGGCTCCTGCCCGTACATGAAGCTGGCGCTCAGCGCGATGCCCGGCTGATTGCCACCGATGAGCTGTTCGGCGAGGGGGATCACATTGTTCAGGCCGACGATGAAGCAGGAGATCTCGGGCGAGTACTCGGCCAGCAGATCCGTCGTCGGGAGCAACAGGTCGAGGGAGGAGTTCAGGTTCTGCTCGTTCTCGGTCAGTACGGTGTTGGCCGTGTCGGCCAGCCCGGTGACGTTGAGCAGCACGGCATCCAGGTTGTCCTGTTCGTCGACGACCGTGCCGCTGGTGGCCGTCGCGTTGTCGAGCACTCGCAGCAGATCCGGTGCGGTGTCGGCGTACACGTCGGTGACCTGCGCGGCCTTTGCGAAATCTTCCTGCAGCTGAGGCAGACTCGGATTCATCTTCGCCAGGTAGCTGTCGCTCTGCTCGAGCAGGGCGCCGAGTTCCTCGCCGCGTCCGCGCAGCGCCGACGAGATGGCCCCGAGGGTGGCGTTGAGCTTCTCCGGCTGTACCTGGGCCAGCACGTCGGACAGGTGCTGGAAGACCGTGTTGAACTCGACGGTGACGTTGTCGGACGCGATCACGTCCCCTGCCTGCAGAGGGGTGGACGACGGGTTGTCCGGCATCACGAAGTTGACGTACTTGGCGCCGAACACGGTGGTGGACTTGATCTCCACGGTGGCGTTGGAGGGAATCAGCGACATCATGTCGGGATACATCGCCAGTTTCAGCTCGGCGCCGTCCGTCACGTGTTCGATGGAGCCGACGCGGCCGACCTCGACACCGAGGAGCTTGACCTTGGCGTCGGGTTCCATCACCAGCCCGGAGCGATCCGACGTGACGGTGACGGGCGTGGTCTCGCTGAAGGTTCCGTTGAACATGGCCAGTGACACACCGATGATCGCGAGAAGACTCACCACGAGGACGAGTGCCGCGAGCTTCTTCTTCCCACCCGAATCAGTCATCTACCGGCACTCCTATCCCGAAAGGTTGAAGTTGCCGGACCCGCCGTAGATGGCGAGCGAGATGAGCAGGGTGACGGTGACGACGGCGATCAGCGAGGAGCGCACCGCGTTGCCGACGGCCACACCGACGCCGACCGGACCGCCCGAGGCGTTGAAACCGTAGTAGGTGTGGATGAGCATGATCGCGATCGCCATGACGATGGCCTGCGCGAACGACCACAGGATGTCCGTGGGTATCAAGAACGTCGAGAAGTAGTGGTCGTACACGCCGGACGACTGGTCGTACAGCACCACCGTCGCGAACCGGCTGGCCATGAACGACGCGATCACCGCCAGGGCGTACAGCGGGATGATGGCGATCATCCCCGCCATCACACGTGTGCTGACCAGGTACGGGATCGACGGGATCGCCATCGTCTCCAGCGCGTCGATCTCCTCCGAGACGCGCATGGCGCCGAGCTGGGCGGTGGAGCCGGCGCCGATGGTGGCCGCCAGCCCGATGCCCGCGATGACCGGCGCCGCGATACGCACGTTGATGAAGGCCGCGAAGAAGCCGGTGAGGGCCTCGACGCCGATGTTGCCGAGCGAGCTGTAGCCCTGTACCGCGATGGTGCCGCCGGTGAACAGGGTCAGGAAGCCGACGATGACGACCGTTCCGCCGATTACCGCGAGCGCACCCGTGCCCATGCTGATCTCGGCGATGAGCCGCAGCGTCTCCTTCGGGTAGTGCATCAGGGCGCGGGGAGCCCATCCGATGGCACGCGCGAAGAACAGCGCCTGCTCACCGAGCCGGTCGATCGAGCGGGACGCCGACGCGAACCGTTTGCGAGTTCGGGGAAAGCGCCCGGCCGCCGCTAGTGCCATCTACTCCACCACCATGTCGATCACCCTGCCGTCAGCTTGATGCCGACGGCGGTGACGAGAACGTTGACCACGAACAGGGCCATGAACGAGAACACGACGGTCTGGTTGACGGCGTCACCGACGCTCTTCGCGCCACCCCTGACGTTCAGGCCGAGGTAGGCGGCGACGAGACCGGCGATCATGCCGAACAGACCGGCTTTGACTTCCGAGATCACGAGCTCCCCGAATCCGGTGAGCAGGGTGATGCCGTTGACGAACGCACCCGGGTTGACGTCCTGGATGTAGACCGAGAAGACGAAGCCGCCGAGGATGCCGATGGTGCAGACCAGCCCGTTGAGCAGGAGCGCCACGGCGGTCGACGCCAGCACTCGTGGCACGACCAGGCGGTGGATCGGATTGATGCCCAGCACCCGCATCGCGTCGATCTCTTCGCGGATGGTGCGGGCGGAGAGGTCTGCGCAGATGGCGGTGGCGCCTGCACCCGCCACGATGAGCACGGTGACGATGGGGCCGACCTGGGTGACGGTGCCGAGAGCGGCGCCGGCGCCACTGAGGTCGGCGGCGCCGATCTCGCGGAGGAGGATGTTGATCGTGAAGCTCACCAGGACGGTGAACGGGATGGCCACCAGCACGGTGGGCACCATCGAGACCCGGGCGACGAACCACGCCTGGTCCACGAACTCGCGACGCTGGAAGGGCCTCGAAAAGACTGCCCTCAACGTTTCGCCCGACATCGTGAAGAACCCGCCGACCGCACGCAACGGCACCTCGAGGAGGTCTACCATCCGTCCTCCTCGTCCATGATCTCGCCCAGCACCGACTGTCAGTTCGAGCCCAGCCCCCCAGCGGTCTGTGACTCAGGTCATATTAACTAGAACGTGTTCACCTGTCAAAGGTGGTCGCTCATCAGCATGAATCGTCCCACATTCAGCACGTCCCGAGGGCCGAATTCGACCGAAACGCCGGGCGTGTCTCCGCCCGATCGGATCCGACGATTCGCGCCGAGCGAGAAGGCCGAGGCGTGGACTTAAGAGGTTATAGCACAAGAACTTTGAGCGAATTTCGTCACGTACCGACGACCGTCGAAATCGTCGCCGGCCTCGGTTCCGGGCGACCGCGTGAGGGGGCCGGCCCAGGGAGTCGCCGGACCAGCTGGGCACGCTCGATCGAACTGCTCGACGACAGCAGAACTAGAACACGATCTAGTCATATCCGGCACACCACTCGAACACCCTCCACGGTCACCCGGCCCCCCGTTCCGCCGCTCTTCAGTTGCCTTCAGTATCGCCCATCGCGGAGGCATTACCTGCGGAAACGATACGGAAACAACCTTCGTGTCGGTTCTTCGGCCCCAGGACGCAGATCAGCCCAGTTCGCGTAGCGCCGCGGAGGCCGAGAACATCGCGGCAGGATCCCGATCCCCGAAGTAGTTCCCGAGCTCCGCCGCGAGCGCGCCGGGTGTCCACCGACCGTCCGCGGCGTCGAAACGCCGCTCCACGACCGGTGCCGCCATCAACGCAACCATCGGGCCGTAGACGACGAAGACCTGGCCGTTCACGGAGTCGGCGGCGGGCGATGCGAGGTACGCGACGAGCGCGGCCACATGCTCGGGCGACAACGGGTCGACCCCCTCGGCCGGCGCCTCTCCGAAGACGTTCTCCGTCATCGACGTGCGGGCGCGGGGGCAGATCGCGTTGGCTCGGACGCCGTACCGGGACAGCCCACGGGCCGCCGACAGCGTGAGCGCCGTGATGCCTGCTTTGGCGGCGCCGTAGTTCGCCTGCCCCTCGGGGCCGAGCAGTCCCGCCTCGGACGAGGTGTTGACGATGCGCCCGTATACCGGCGCACCGGCCTCCTTGGACTTGCCCCGCCAGTACGACGCGGCTGCGCGGCACAGCAGGAAGTGGCCGCGCAGATGAACCTTCAGCACCAGGTCCCAGTCCTCGTCGGACATGTTGAACAGCATGCGATCCCGCGTGATGCCCGCATTGTTCACCAGGATGTCGAGGCTGCCGAGCCGGCTCTGCGCCGCCTCCATGATCGCGTCGGCGGTGGACCGTTCCCCGATGTCGCCGGCCACGAACTCGACCTTCGCGCCCAGGCCCCGGATCTCCTCGAGCGTGGCCTCCACGGCGTCGTTCGCAACCAGGTCGTTGACGACGACGGACGCACCCGCGCGGGCCAGTGCGATCGCCTCGTACTTCCCGAGGCCGGATCCGGCGCCGGTCACGACGGCGACCTTGCCGTCCACGTTCACATCGCGGTCAGCCACAGCATTCATGAACACGCTCTCCTGGTTCTGTGCACTCGCCGCAGGTCGCGAACCACGACACGGCGGTAGGTCGACGTCACTGTAGAACGTGTTCTCATTCCGGGCAACAATCCTCAGGGGTGCTCGGTGAGCGCGGCCCTCGGACACTGGGCGATCGCCGTACGCACGTCTTCCTCCCGGTCAGCGGGAGGAACGGCACTCGAAATGTGCAGCTGATCGTCGTCGTCGAGCTCGAAGATGTCGGGTGCGATCCCCACGCACACACCATTGGCCTCGCAACGGTCGAAATCGACTCTGACCTCCATGGCAACCCTCACTTCTCCTCGTCTCGTCACTCGCGGATCCGGGTGCCGCCGGGCTGCGGCGCACTCCGTTCCTGCGATAACACTAGAACCTGTTCCAGTCGTGTGCAATGATTCGTTCCACGACTGCGAGCACGCCTACCGGGCACGCTCCGGGGCCGGCCGGGGCCGACTCCGCGAATGCACCGCAGAGACTGGAACCTGTGCCAGATTTCAGCTGCTTCCGCTCTCGGACTGGAGAGGTATTTCGATGCACATCACCTACACACCGCAGCAGCAGCAGCTGCGGGAAGAGCTGCGCGCGTACTTCGCGAAGCTGATGACGCCGGAGCGTCGAGAGGCACTGGCCGCCACCACCGGCGAATACGGCGAGGGCAACGTCTACCGCGACGTCGTCGCTCAGATGGGCAAGGACGGCTGGCTGACGCTCGGGTGGCCCAAGGAGTACGGCGGCCAGGAACGGTCGGCCATGGAGCAGCTGATCTTCACGGACGAGGCCGCCATCGCCGGCGCCCCGGTCCCCTTCCTCACCATCAACTCGGTGGCGCCGACGATCATGCACTTCGGCACCCCCGAGCAGAAGGCGTTCTTCCTGCCCAAGATCTCGGCCGGCGAACTGCACTTCTCCATCGGCTACTCCGAGCCCGAAGCGGGCACCGACCTCGCCAGCCTCCGGACCACCGCCGTCAAGGACGGCGACGACTACGTCATCAACGGCCAGAAGATGTGGACGAGCCTGATCGCCTACGCCGATTACGTGTGGCTGGCGTGCCGCACCGATCCCGAAGCCAAGAAGCACAAGGGCATCAGCATGCTGATCGTCCCGACCACCGCCGACGGCTTCTCGTACACCCCGGTCCACACGATGGCGGGTCCGGACACGAGCGCCACCTACTACCAGGACGTTCGGGTTCCGTCGTCCGCGCTGGTCGGCCCCGAACACGGCGGCTGGGCACTGATCACCAATCAGCTCAACCACGAGCGCGTCGCCCTGACCTCCGCCGGGCCGGTCCTCACCGCCCAGCGTGAAGTGCGCGAATGGGCGCAGAACACCAAGTTGCCGGACGGGCGCCGCGTCATCGACCAGGAATGGGTGCAGATCAATCTGGCCCGGGTCCACGCCAAGGCCGAGTACCTCAAGTTGATGAACTGGGAGATCGCCTCGTCCACCGACCACGCGCCGGGCCCGGAGGCGGCGTCGGCCAACAAGGTCTACGGCACGGAGTTCGCCACGGAGGCGTACCGGCTGCTGATGGAGATCCTCGGACCTTCGGCCACGCTGCGGCAGAACTCCCCCGGGGTCCTGCTCCGCGGGCGACTCGAACGGATGCACCGGTCGTCGCTGATCCTCACGTTCGGCGGCGGAACAAACGAGGTGCAGCGCGACATCATCGCCATGACCGCCCTCGGCCTGCCCCCCGCGAAGCGTTAGGACTACGACAATGGACTTCACCCCCACCGAGGCCCAGCAGGACCTGGCCGGCCTCACCCGAGGAATCGTCTCGGACCTCGTCACCAACGACCGGCTGCGCGAACTCGACAACGCGGAGGACCGCCTCGATCGCCGCCTGTGGTCCGCGCTCGCGTCGTCCGGTGTCCTGAGCGCCGCGCTGCCGGAGTCGGTGGGCGGCGACGGTTTCGGCGTCCTCGAGCAGTGCAGCATCCTCGTCGAACTGGGCCGCGCCGTCGCGCCGGTGCCCTATCTGTCGTCGATCGTGATGGCGGCAGGGGCGATCGCGAAGTTCGGAACCGAACGGCAGCGTTCCGACTGGGGTACTCCGGCAGCGCGTGGAGAGAAGATCCTCACCGTCGCCCTCGACGAGGAACTCAACGACACTCCGGGTGCGCCCGTCACGCGTGCCGAACGCGGCGCGGACGGCTGGACCCTCGACGGCACCAAGATCGTCGTCGACGCGGCGCCGTCCGCCGACCTCTTCCTGGTCCCGGCAACTACCCCGGACGGTGTAGCCGTCTTCCTCGTCCGCCCCGACGACGCCGGAGTGACCGTCACCCGCCAGCAGACCGTCGACCTGGCCAGCACCGGTGAGGTGACCCTCCACGGAGTGTCGCTGGCCGAGGACCGCGTGCTCGGCGCCGCCGACCAGGGCGGCGAGATCGTGGACTGGCTCGTCGAGCGCGGCTCGCTCGGCGCCTGCGCGTACCAGTACGGCGTCCTCGACGAAGCCCTCAAACTCACTGCGGCCTACGCCCGCGAGCGGGTGCAGTTCGGTCGGCCCATCGGCAGTTTCCAGGCCGTGGCCCAGCGACTCGCCGACGGCTACATCGACGTGAAGGGCGTCCGGCTCACGCTGTGGCAGGCGGCGTGGCGGCTCAGCGAGGGCCTGCCCAGCGAAGGCGACATCCAGACCGCCAACTTCTGGGCGTCCGACGCCGGACACCGGGTGGCCCATACCCTCGTCCACGTCCACGGTGGCGTCGGACTCGACGAGGACCACCCCGTGCATCGGTACTTCCTCGCGGCCAAGGCACTCGAATTCCGGCTCGGTTCGGCCACGCAGCAGTTGCGGATCCTCGGCGCCGAACTGGCCACCGTCCCGGCATGACCGCCACGCTTGCGCGCACGGTATCGGACCTGCTCCTGGGCGTCTCGAAGTCCGACGCCCAGGGCCTGTACTTCGAGGACCGGTTCCTGTCGTGGTCCGAACACGTACGCGCGAGCCTGCGGCGCGCGGCTGTCCTCGACGACCTGCTCGATGCACAGCGGCCCCGGCACTTCGGTGTGCTGATGGACAACGTCCCCGAGTTCTCGCTCCTCGCCGGAGCGGCGGCGCTGTCCGGCGCCGTCCTCGTGGGGCTCAACACCACTCGACGCGGGGCGGCACTGGCCCGCGACATCGCGCTGGCCGACTGCCAGGTGGTCTTCACCGAATCCGGGCGGTCCGCGCTGCTGGACGGTCTCGACCCCTGCGTTCCCGTCGTCAACGTGGATTCACCGGACTGGTATGCCCTGCTCGCCGGCGAGCGCCCCGAATTCACGCCGAGGGCCGCCGCGGCCGAAGACCTGTTCATGCTCATCTTCACGTCGGGCACGAGCGGCGATCCGAAGGCGGTGCGCTGCACCCACGCGAAGATCACCGGCCCCGGCATCATGCTCGCCGAACGCTTCGGCCTGACCCCGGACGACGTCGTTTACATGTCGATGCCCATGTTCCATTCCAACGCCATGATGGCGGCGTGGTCCGTGGCGCTCGCGGGACACAGCTCGATTGCATTGCGGCGCAAGTTCTCCGCGTCGAACTTCCTGTCCGACGTGCGGAAATTCGGCGTCACGTACGCCAACTACGTCGGAAAGCCGCTGTCGTATGTGCTGGCTACCCCGGAAATGTCCGACGACGCCGACAACACCCTTCGGGTGATGTACGGCAACGAGGGGTCCGCGCCCGCGGTCGCGGCGTTCTCGCGCCGCTTCGGCACCGCGGTGGTCGACGGATTCGGCTCCACCGAGGGCGGTGTCGCCATCTCCGGCAGCCCCGAGGCGCCGGCAGGTTCTCTGGGCAAGCTCCCCGAGGGCATCGCGATCCTCGACCCCGAGACCGGCAGCCCCTGTCCCCCGGCCGAATTCGATTCCGCCGGCCGGGTGCTCAATGCCGAGGCCGCGACCGGCGAACTCGTCAACGTCGCGGGATCGGGGGCGTTCGCGGGCTACTACAACAATCCCGAGGCCGACGCCGAGCGGATCCGCGACGGCAAGTACTGGAGCGGCGACCTCGCGTACCGGGACGCCGACGGGTTCGGGTACTTCGCGGGACGTAGTTCCGGATGGTTGCGCGTCGACGGCGAGAACATCGGTTCGGCGCCCATCGAACGCATCCTGATGCGGTACGACGGCTTCGCCCAGGTGTCGGTGTACGCGGTGCCCGATCCCGACGTCGGGGACCGGGTGATGGCGGCCGTCGTCCCGACGCGTGACTTCGATCCCGTGGCCTTCACACGCTTCCTCGACGCGCAGTCCGATCTGGGTCCGAAGCAGCGCCCGAGTCTGATCCGGGTGTGTGCCGAGTTCCCGCGGACCGCCACATTCAAGGTCCTCACCCGCGTATTGAGCGTCGAGGCCGCCGAGTGCACCGATCCGGTGTGGGTCCGCGACGGAACCGGCTACTCCCCCAGGTGAGTGGCAAAGTGTGCTGACGCATACTTTGCCACTCACATCGGCTACCGGAAGCTGTCGAGGCGGGACACCGCCGAGTCGAAGCCCTTGACGAGTTCGTCCATCACCTCGGCCACCGGACGGATCTCGTTCATCCGGCCGACGATCTGTCCCACCGGCATCGCGACGACATCCGGGTTCTCCGACGCGGCGATCCGCTGATGTGCCTCGCTGACCAGCAGATTCTGCAGCGGCATCGGCAGCGGCGCCGGTGCATCCGGCTTCGACCAGGCGTCGGTCCACTTGGTCTTGAGCAGGCGCGCGGGCTTGCCCGAGTAGATCCGGGACCGCACCGTGTCGGCGGACGTCGCACCGAGCAGGGCGCGCTGGATCGCCGACGGCCCCTCGGACGACGCGCTGCCGAGTTTGTACTCGGAGGTGGTGAGCCAGTACGACCCCATCCACACCCCCGCCGCCCCCAGCGACAGCGCAGCGGCGACCTGACGTCCGCTGCCGATACCACCGGCCGCGAGGACCGCGGCGGAATCACCGATGGCATCGACGATCTCGGGAACCAGCACCATCGACGCGATCTCACCGGTGTGCCCACCGGCCTCGTACCCCTGCGCGATGACGATGTCGACACCGTTCGCGACGTGCCTGCGCGCGTGCTCCACGGCGCCGGCCAGCGCGGCCACCGGAACGCCCTTCTCGTGGGCCTGGTCGATGACATCCTTCGGCGGCGAACCGAGAGCGTTGGCGATCAACGCAATTCGATGGTTCAGCGCGACGTCCACATGCGAGCGCGCCACCGAGTGCAGCCACCCGAGCACACCGGTCGCGTGTTCGGCGCCCGAATCCAGTGGCGGCACCCCCAGCTCGGCCAGGGTCCGGTCGACGAACGCGCGGTGTTCCGCGGGGATCAGCGACTCGAGGTCCACCGATGTGCCCTCGGTGGGAACCTTCGCAGGCATCACGATGTCGACACCGTACGGCTTGCCGTCGGTGTTCTCGTCCATCCACGACAGGACGGCCTCGAGTTCCTCGGGGTCGTTGAACCGGACGCAACCGAGCACACCCAGACCGCCGGCCCGGGAGATCGCCGCGGCCACGTGCTCGGAGGGAGTGAACCCGAAGACCGGGTACTCGATGCCGAACTTCTCGCTCAAACTGGTGTGCATTTACGCGCCTTTGCTTTCGGGCGAGCCGTTGCCGTTGTGGTCGTCGGCCGGTCGGGTCTCGGTCTGTTCCTTGGCCCAGCGGTAGTCGGGCTTACCCGCCGGCGAGCGCTTGATCTCGTCGACGAACCAGAGGCTGCGCGGAACCTTGTATCCGGCAATCTCCTTGCGTGCCGCGTCGGCGATCTCGTGCAGGCTCGGGCGCGCCCCACCTCGGGCCTGGATGACGGCGGCGACCCGCTGGCCGAACCGTTCGTCGGGGATGCCGACCACGATGGCGTCGAAAACGTCCGGATGCGACTTGAGCGCGCCCTCGACCTCCTCGGGGAAGATCTTCTCGCCGCCGCTGTTGATGGACACCGACCCGCGGCCGAGCATCGTCACCGTGCCGTCCGCCTCCACCTGCGCGAAGTCGCCGGGGATGGAGTAGCGGATGCCGTTGATCTCCTTGAACGTGGCTTTGGTCTTCTCTTCGTCCTTGTAGTAGCCGATGGGGATGTGCCCCTTGCGCGCCAGGATGCCGATCACGCCGGAGCCGGGTTCGACCGGGTTGCCGTCCTCGCCGAGGACGGAGGTGGACGCGTCGATCTTCACCGTCGGGCCGCCGCCGTGCGAGTCACCCTTCGCGACCACGCTGAGGCCGCCGAAACCGGTCTCGGACGAACCGATGGAGTCGGTGATCATCCGGTTGGGCAGCAGTTCGAGGTACTTCTCCTTGATGCTGGGCGAGAACAGCGCCGCCGAACTCGCCATCAAGAACAGCGACGACAGGTCGTAGGGCTCGCCGCTCGCCTTGTCGCCCTCCACCAGCGCGTCGAGCATCGGTCGTGCCATCGCGTCGCCGGTGATGAAGATGAGGTTGACCTTGTGCTGATCGACGATCCGCCACACGTCGTGGCCGTCGAATTCGGGGTGCATCACGCACTTTCCGCCGCCGAACAGACTCTGGAACACCGCCCACTGGCTGCCGCCGTGGATCATCGGCGGGATCGGGAAGCGGGTCATGCCGGGGCTCTCGGCGCCCAGCTTCGCGAGGTCCCACTCGTCCTCGACGTATTCACCGGTCATGAAGTTGATGCCGCCGCCGAGCACCCGCCAGACGTCCTCGTGACGCCACATGACGCCCTTGGGTTTGCCGGTGGTGCCACCGGTGTAGAGCATGTACAGGTCGTCGCCAGTGCGCTCGCCGAAGTCGCGGTCGGGGGAACCCTGCGCCAGTGCGGCCTCGTATTCGATGCCCTCGTAGTCGAGATCGGTGCCGTCCTCGACCACGACGGTGGTCTTCAGGAGCGGCGTCTCGGGGAGCACGTTCGCCACCTTGTCGGAGTAGCGGCGCTCGTGAACGAGCGCGACCATGTCCGAATTGTCGAAGATGTATTGCAACTCGTTCTCGATGTACCGGTAGTTGACGTTCACCATCACGGCACGGATCTTGAAGACCGCCACCATGGCCTCGATCGCCTCGATCGTGTTCCGGCAGTAGATGCCCACTTTGTCGCCGGGCTGGACACCCTGTTCGCGCAGGTAGTGGCCGAGGCGATTGGCCCTCTCCTCCATCTGCGCGTACGTCACTTCCCGGTCGTCGGACACCAACGCGACGCGGTCCGGAACGAGGTCGATTGCGTGCTCTACGAGGTCTGCGATATTAAGGGCCACGTCAACAAAGTAGAACGTGTTACCGTTTCTGGCAAGACCCAATTTGAGAGCCAGCTCACACACCCTTCGGGAGACTTCAGTGTCCTCTACAACGACCGAGAAATCCGACATTTCGGCACAGTCGCCGCACTGCCTCGTGGAGAAGCGCGGGCACGTCCTGATCGTCACGATGAACCGCCCCGAGGCGAAGAACGCGCTGTCCGGCGAAATGATGGCGATCATGCGGGACGCGTGGGATCAGGTCGACTCCGACCCGGACATCCGGGTCGCCATCCTCACCGGCGCAGGCGGCGCGTTCTGCGCGGGCGCCGACCTCAAGGCCATGACGTCACAGCACCCCGGCGACTCGTTCTCGGGCGGCGGCTGGGACCTGTCGAAGATCGAGGCGCTCCTCAAGGGACGGCGCCTCACCAAGCCCCTCATCGCCGCAGTCGAGGGTCCCGCCATCGCCGGCGGCACCGAAATCCTGCAGGGCACCGACATCCGGGTCGCCGGGGAGAGCGCCAAATTCGGTGTCTCCGAAGCCAAATGGGGACTCTTCCCCCTCGGCGGCTCCGCCGTGCGCCTCGTCCGGCAGATCCCGTACACCGTCGCCGCGGACATCCTGCTGACCGGACGTCACATCAAGGCCCCCGAGGCCAAGGAGATCGGCCTCATCGGACACGTCGTCCCCGACGGTCAGGCCCTCGACAAGGCCCTCGAACTCGCCGACCTCATCTCCGCCAACGGACCCCTCGCCGTCCAGGCGATCCTGAAGACCATCCGCGACACCGAAGGCATGCACGAGGAGGAGGCATTTCAAGTCGACGCCGCCCTCGGCACCGAGGTCTTCAAGAGCGCCGACGCGAAGGAAGGCCCCCGCGCCTTCTCCGAAAAGCGCGCGCCGAAATTCGAGGGCCGCTGACCCCGGCGGTCCCCTCCCCTTTCCGGACGAACGGGACGCTCGTTGCGTCAGATCGAACGAGCGTCCCGTTCGTCCAGGCACGGCTAGAGCAGCATCCGAACATTCGGCCTCGGACGCGACGCGGCGAGCTCGAAGTGGGCCCGGAGGTCGGCGATCACCCGCTCCGGCTGATCACGAACAGCGCTCGGCAGTGTCGGCAGCACGATGATGCCGGCGTTCTGCATCCGCGTCCGACGCTCCACCGTGTGCTTGTACTGCTGAGGCGCAAGGTGCCAATCGAGCGAGTCGATGTCCCAGGCGAACGCGACCTCGTCGATCCAACCGTCCGGCATCGCGATGAACCGTCCGCCGACATCGGCGATCTTCCTGTTGAACATCATCTCGGGAAGCCCACTGCGCAGCCACAACCGACGCGCATGCGCCTCGGAGACGGAGTGGACGTTGGCCGTCATTTCCCGCAGCACGATCCGGGGGATCGCGGATCCGCGACCACTGCCCGCCTCGAGTTCGACGACGAGTTCTTCCGCGGTGACCGCTCCGCGCTGGACGACTTCCGCGATCGTTGCCCGCGCCGCGTCGACGGTCGTGCACCTGCGCGCCGCGTCGAGCAGTGCCCTCGGCAACGGTGCGCACGCGACATCTCCGCGCACGTCGGCGTCGGGCATGCGCGACGTGCGCTCGACCTTGACGAAGCCCGTCGACTGCACGCGGCGATCGACTGCGACGAGCACGTCCACGTCACCGGAGTAGCTCCCGAAGCCGTGGCACCGCAGTGCCGAGCGTCCTGTGACGAGCGAGTCGCGACCGCAGAACAGACGAGCTGCGAGCACTCGGTGCTGGAACGACGGCTGCCCGTTCTGGAGTAGAACGATTCCCGGCAGAAGCCGCTGCCACGGCCCACCGGACCGGCATCGCGCAGAGATCGTCGATCGAGCCAGACCGAGACGTTCCAGGTCCGACGCCCGGACGACGCCGGCCACTCCCACCTGATCGAGCAACTCCGGCCGCTGTCCCCAAATCCCC
Source organism: Rhodococcus sp. G6(2025) (assembly GCF_058628105.1). Classification (NCBI taxonomy): domain Bacteria; kingdom Bacillati; phylum Actinomycetota; class Actinomycetes; order Mycobacteriales; family Nocardiaceae; genus Rhodococcus; species Rhodococcus sp. G6(2025). The sequence goes on along the minus strand of NZ_CP179750.1, from coordinate 1,070,857 downwards.
CGTCGCATCAGCTCATGCTGCCAGCGGTCCGCCCGTCACGACAGGCCGAATCTGCGCGCCTGTGGATAACTCACCTTCCCCCCTCGAACGAACGGGACGCTCGTTCGATCTGACGCAACGAGCGTCCCGTTCGTCCGGAAGGGAGCGGCGGGAGGAGGAAAGGGAGCGGCGGGAGGAGGAAGGGGGAGGTCAGCCGAGGACCGCCGCGGACAGTTCGCGGACGTGGTCGGCGTCGCGGCAGGAGACGAGGAGCATGGTGACGCCGGCGTCGGCCCAGCGTTTGACGTCGGCGCGGACTTCGTCGACGTTGCCGATGATCATGGTCTCGGTGACCATCTCGTCGGGGACGACGGCGGCCGCTTCGTCTTTGCGGCCGGCGCGGAAGAGGCGCCCGATTTCCTCGACCTGCTCGCCGTAGCCCATGCGGGTGTAGACCTGGGCGTGGAAGTTGAGTTCGGGGGCACCCATGCCGCCGACGTACAGGGCGGTGATCGGTTTGAGGCCGGCGATGGCGGCGGCGCGGTCGTCGGTGACGATCACCTGACAGGTGGCCGCGACTTCGAAGTCTTCGCGGCTGCGACGGGCGCCGGGGCGGGCGAAACCCTCGTCGAGCCATTCGTTGTACATGGGTGCGAGGCGCGGCGAGTAGTAGATGGCGAGCCAGCCGTCGGCGATCTCGGCGGTGAGCGCGACGTTCTTCGGACCTTCGGCGCCGAGCCAGATGGGGATGTCGGAACGCAACGGGTGGGTGATCGGCTTGAGCGGTTTCCCGAGGCCGGTACTGCCGGGCCCGGTGTAGGGCAGCGGGAAGTGCGGGCCGTCGCTGGTGACGTGTTCCTCCCGCGACAGGACTTTCCGGATGATGGAGACGTATTCGCGGGTGCGGGCGAGCGGCTTCGTGAACGGCTGCCCGTACCACCCTTCGACGACCTGCGGCCCGGACACGCCGAGCCCGAGGATCGCCCGGCCGCCGCTGAGGTGGTCGAGGGTGAGTGCGTGCATGGCGGTGCTGGTGGGTGTGCGGGCGGAGATCTGGACGACGGACGTGCCCAGGCGGACGCGTTCGGTGCTCGAACCCCACCAGGCGAGGGGGGTGAAGGCGTCGGATCCCCACGATTCGGCAGCGAAGACGGCGTCGAATCCCTCGGCTTCGGCCGCGGCGATCAACTCCGGGACATTCGCCGGCGGCTGTGCGCCCCAGTATCCCAGTTGCAACCCGAGCTTCATCGTGTGCCTCCACATCGACCGTCGTCAGAAGTGACCCTTGCCACAAACACTAGAACCTGTTCTACTCGAAGTTGTGAGCATGGGAAAGAGCGCGGTGGCCGAAAAATTCTCGAACGAACCGTTGAGCGCCCCGCTGAAACTTCAATTCGACTACACCCGATCGGTGGGTCCGACCATCGGAGCCTTCGTGACCGCGCTGCGCGACCGCAAGGTCATCGGCGCCCGCGGTTCGGACGGACGCGTCTACGTGCCACCGCCCGAATTCGATCCGAACACCGCCGAACCTCTCACCGACTTCGTCGGGGTTTCCGACGCCGGGACCGTGGTGAGCTGGACGTGGATGCCGGAACCGATTGCCGGACAGCCACTCAGCACCCCCTTCGCGTGGGCGCTGATCAAGCTGGACGGCGCCGACACGTCCCTGGTGCACGCCGTGGACGTCGGCTCCCCCGCCGCAATGAGCACGGGTATGCGGGTCCGGGCACGGTGGGCGCAGGAGCGGGTCGGGCGCATCCAGGACATCGTGTGCTTCGAGCCCGGGGAGTCGACGGGCGAGCCCGGCCCGTCCGCGGAGTCGGAACCGGTCACGATGGTCACGACGCCGATCGATCTCGACTACATGCACTCCGCCTCCGCAGAGGAGAGCTACTACCTCCGAGGGTTGAAGGCGGGCAAGCTGATCGGTGGCCGCACCGGACCGGACGGCAAGGTGTACATCCCGCCGCGCAGCGCCAACCCCACCGACGGCATCCCGACGAAGGAGCAGGTGGAACTGCCGGACAGGGGCACCGTCACCACGTTCTGCATCGTGAACGTCCCCTTCCTCGGACAGCGGATCAAGCCGCCGTACGTCGCTGCCTACGTGCTGCTCGACGGCGCGGACATCGCGTTCCTGCACCTGATCCTCGACTGCGACGCCGCCGACGTGCGGATGGGCATGCGCGTGGAGGCCAAGTGGAAGCCGCGCGAGGAGTGGGGTTACACCCTCGAGAACATCGAGTACTTCAGGCCGACGGGCGAGCCCGACGCCGAGTACGACACCTACAAACACCACCTGTAAGGGCGCGGCACAATGACAGATATCGCAGTCGTCGGGTTCGCGCACGCACCACACGTGCGCGAGACCACCGGCACCACCAACGGCGTCGAGATGCTGGTTCCCTGCTTCCAGCAGCTGTACGAGGACCTCGGAATCACCAAGTCCGACATCGGTTTCTGGTGTTCCGGATCGTCGGACTACCTGGCCGGCCGTTCGTTCTCCTTCATCTCCGCCGTCGACTCGATCGGTGCGGTGCCGCCGATCAACGAGTCGCACGTCGAGATGGATGCGGCGTGGGCGTTCTACGAGGCCTGGATCAAGATCATGACCGGCGAGGTCGACACCGCCCTCGTCTACGGCTTCGGGAAGTCGTCGGCGGGCAACCTCCGCAAGATCCTGTCGATGCAACTCGACCCCTACCTGGTCACCCCGCTCGCGCTCGACTCCGTGTCGCTGGCCGGACTGCAGGCCCGCCTCGGACTCGATGCCGGGAAGTGGACGGCCGAGGAGATGGCGGCCGTGGCCGCGCGCAGCCGGGCCGCCGCCGAGAGCAATCCGAACACCCAGCTGTCGGGGCACGTCGACATCAACGCGCTGCTCGCCAGCCCGTTCGTCGCGGACCCGTTGCGCGCCCACGACTGCGCACCGATCACGGACGGCGCCGCCGCTGTCGTGCTCGCCGCGGGCGATCGTGCCCGTGAGCTGTGCGAGCGGCCTGCGTGGATCACCGGGATCGAGCATCGGATCGATTCCCCGAACTTCGGCGCCCGCGACCTGACGGTCTCACCGTCGACGACGGCGTCCGCCCGCGCCGCCACCGGAGGGGACGTCGGCGGAATCGACGTGGCCGAACTGCACGGACCGTTCACCCATCAGGAACTGATCCTCCGCGAGGCCATCGGACTGTCCGATGCGACGGCGATCAACCCGTCGGGCGGCCCGCTGAGCGGGAACCCGATGTTCTCCGCGGGTCTGGAACGCATAGGTTACGCAGCCAAGGCCATCATGGACGGCAACGCCGGACGCACGCTGGCGCACGCTACGAGTGGTGCTGTGCTGCAACAGAATCTGGTCGCAGTCTTGGAGGGACGCAACTGATGGCGAATCAATTGGCCGCGGTGCTCGGCACCGGTCAGACGCATTACGTCGCGAAACGGCACGACGTGTCCATGGCGGGGCTGGTTCGCGAGGCGATCGACCGCGCGATGGAAGACGCCCGGGTGGGCTGGGACGACATCGACGCGGTCGTGATCGGGAAGGCCCCCGACCTCTTCGAGGGGTCGATGATGCCGGAGCTCGCGATGTCGGACGCGCTGGGCGCCAACGGCAAACCACTCCTGCGTGTGCACACCGCAGGCTCGGTCGGCGGTTCGACCGCGGTGGTGGCGTCGAGCCTCGTGAAGTCCGGCGTGCACAAGCGGGTACTGACGGTGGCGTGGGAGAAGCAGTCCGAGTCGAACGCCATGTGGGCGCTGTCCACCCCCATTCCGTTCCACATGCCGGTCGGCGCTGGCGCGGGCGGCTACTTCGCCCCGCACGTCCGCTCGTACATCCGGCGGTCGGGCGCACCCGATCACATCGGCGCGATGGTGGCGGTGAAGGACCGGCTGAACGGCAGCCTCAACCCGTACGCCCACCTCAAGCAACCCGACATCACGCTCGAATCCGTACAGGCCTCGCAGATGCTGTGGGATCCCATCCGCTACGACGAGACGTGTCCGTCCTCGGACGGCGCCTGCGCGATGGTGATCGGCAACGAGGAGGCGGCCGAGCAGGTCACGGCGGACGGTCGTGAGGTGGCCTGGATCCACGCCACCGCGATGCGCACCGAGCCCACCACGTTCGCGGGACGAGACCAGGTGAATCCGCAGGCCGGCCGGGACGCCGCGGCCGCGCTGTGGAAGGCCGCGGGCATCAAGGACCCGCTCGACGAGATCGACGTGGCCGAAATCTACGTCCCCTTCTCCTGGTTCGAACCGATGTGGCTCGAGAATCTGGGCTTCGTCTCCGAGGGTGAGGGCTGGAAACTCACCGAGGCGGGCGAGACCGCGATCGGCGGCCGGCTTCCGCTCAACGCGTCCGGCGGCGTCCTGTCGTCCAACCCCATCGGCGCCTCGGGCATGATCCGGTTCGCCGAGTCGGCGATGCAGGTCATGCACCGCGCCGGCGATCATCAGGTGAAGGACGCGCGCAAGGCACTCGGCCACGCCTACGGCGGCGGTTCGCAGTACTTCTCGATGTGGGTGGTCGGTTCCGACCGGCCGAACAATTAGGAGCGGGACATCACCATGAAGTTCACCGTCGGCATCGCCATGAATCCCCTCGACCAACTGCCTGCTCTGGCGAAAACAGCCGAGGAGTGCGGGTTCTCGTCCATCGCCCTCCCTGACTCACTGTTCTTCATGGAGAAGCAGAGCGCCGACTACCCGTACACACCGGACGGCTCGCGGATGTGGAACGAGGAAACCCCGTGGGTGGATCCGCTGATCGCGGCGGCCGCCATGGGCGCGGTGACGTCGAAGATCGAGTTCTACACCCAGGTCCTCAAACTGGGATCCCGCAACCCGGTCCTCCTCGCCCGCCAGGTGGGTTCCGTCGCCAACCTCATCGGCAACCGTTTCGGGTTCGGCGTCGGGATCGGCTGGGCACCGGAGGAGTTCGAATGGTGCGGCGTGCCGTACAAGAAGCGCGGTGCGCGCGTCGACGAGATGATCGACGTCATCAAGCTGATCCTCGGCGGCGGCATGGTCGAGTACCACGGCGAATTCTTCGACTTCGACCGGCTACAGATGAGCCCGGCGCCGACGAAGCCGGTGCCGTTCTACGTCGGCGGACACACCGACGTCGCGCTGCGACGCGCCGCCCGGGTGGGCGACGGCTGGACGTCCGCGATGATCAAGTTCGACGATCTCGTTCAGGTCATCGCGCGATTGCGGGAACTCCGGGAGGAGTATGGCCGAGCCGATCTGCCCTACGAGATCCAGACCGTGTGCATCGACCGATTCGGCAAGGACGGCTACGCCGAATTGGCGGACGCCGGAGTGACCGACACGATCGTCGTCCCGTGGGTTTTCGACGGCATCGGCTTCGACGGACCGCTCGAGGCCAAGCAGGACTCGTTGCGCAAGTTCGCCGACCAGTACATCGGATAGGGGTGTGGACATGACGACGACGGACCATCCCGCCCGCCTCGCCGGGCAGGCGTCCCGCGAGGCGGCCAGCGGCAGGCGCAAGGACGAGTGGCTGGCCCTGTTCGCCGAGGAAGCGGTTGTCGAAGACCCGGTCGGCCCTTCGGGTTTCGACCCGGAAGGCAAGGGTCACCGCGGCCTCGACGCGATCTCGCGGTTCTACGACATGACGATCGCGACCACCGAATCGCTCGAGTTCCTCATCACCGACTCACTGGTGTGCGGGAATGAGAACGTGAACATCGGGACCATCCGGTCCACGGTGGCGGGATCGCAGATCGACGCCGAGGGCGTGTTCATCTACCGCGTGAACGAGGACGGCAAGATCACGTCCCTGCGGGCCTTCTGGGAGGTCGAGCGGGCGATGAAGACACTGCGCAAGACCTGAACGCCCCCAATCACGTGCCGGCGTCGTCGATGTGCCGGACGAAGAGGATCGCGTCGAGTTCGCCGAGGCCCGCGGGGTCCAGCGGGAAGTACGTGGAGTTGCCCGACGGGTCGGCACGCTTCTCCACGTCTCCGATCCTGCGGGCCACCGGCGCGGCCGGCACGAGACAGCTCTCCCCCACGGCGAACAGCCGGCCCTCGACGGTGTCGGGTGGCGGCGTCCCGATGCCGTGGCCGGGCGCCTCCCCGACGGCCCCACCGATGACCGTGTAGGCATCGCCGAGCCGCAGGCCCAGGTGGGCACCGGCGCACCACCAGTGCAGATGCAGTCCGGCGAGATCCCAGTGGGTTTGCCCTTTCGACAGATGGCCGTTGTGAGCGAAGACGAATGTCGGGCCTCGGTCGGCCTCCCGCTGCACCAGCGCGGACAGGTTGTCCGCCATGAGGGTGTCGCGGATTCCCAGGAGCCTTGTGATGCGGCGTGGAGAGTTCTCCGCCATTCCTGCGTGATAGCTGAGCAGGCGGGTGGCGACGCGACCGTGAAGCTCGGCCTCCCACAATTCGTCCCGCGTGCCTTCGGCGACGAGGTGAGGCGCCTGCGACGCGAGTAGCGTCATCAGGTCGTCGGCGATGAGACGCAACTCGGCGGCCTCGGGGGTGGCGCCGACGGCCTGGGTCGGGTCCATGGCGACGGCCGGGTTGCTCCAGCGGTCGTCGTCGCCGATCAGTGCGGAGATCCGGTCCGGAGCGCAGGGCAGATCCTGCTCGTCGAGGTGGGTCCGCAGGTAGGTGTCGAGGAAGGTCAGGGCCTGCCTCGGGCTGTCCGCGGACGTCATCTCGATGGGGCCGTCGAATCCGAAGAACCTTAGTTGCTCGCCCGGATCGTGCCGACGGTTGTATTCGGCCATCCATCCGACCAGGTCGCGGTTCGCCCTGGACTCACCGAAGCCGTGACTGAAACCGTGCTCCATGACGTCGTCGAGCGGCAGGTGGTCCGCACCCCGCACGAACGAGTCGACGAGTATCCCTTTCAAGCAACTGCTTTCGATCGCGATGGAGCGATAGCCCTCGTGTTCGACGAGGAACCGGAACATCTGATTGCGGAGCAACAGAAAACTCTCCTCCCCGTGCATGGGCTCGCCGAACCCGAGGAGGCGGGGTGCGGAGTCCAGGCGACGGAGGAATGCGCCGAGGGCAGCGGTGACGGTCGGGTCTCCCGGCTCCGAGAAGACGGCGCCCGCCTCTTCGACGACGGACCGCACAGTCATGGTGGCTCCCGCTTTCCCTCGGACACCACGCCGGCGAAAGAGAACAGCGGCGTCGGAGAGGATGAGGGTGCCCTCCGACGCCGCTGAATCAGGGGGTCAGTGTCTGACCGGGCAACCGCCTGACGCAGTCTTGTAATCGACCTGAAACTCCTTGATACCGTTGAGCCAGCCCGAGCGCAACCGCCGCGGATCTCCCAGCTTACTGATATCGGGCAGGTGATCCGCAATCGCATTGAAGATCAGATCGATCTCGAGTCGCGCCAGGTTGGCGCCGAGGCAGAAGTGGGCGCCAGTCCCGCCGAATCCGACGTGCGGGTTGTTCTCCCGCATGATGTCGAACTTCTCCGGGTTCTCGAACGCATCCTCGTCGAAGTTCGCGGAGCCGTACAGCATTACGACTCGCTGGCCCTTCTTGATCTGCACTCCGCCGAGTTCGGTGTCTTCCAGTGCGGTGCGCTGGAACGAGTTGACCGGGGTCGCCCACCGGACGATCTCGTCCGCCGTCGTCTTGGGGCGCTCCTTCTTGTAGAGCTCCCACTGATCGGGATGGTCCAGGAACGCCATCATGCCGTGTGTGATGGCATTGCGGGTGGTCTCGTTGCCGGCGACCGCCAGCAGGATCACGAAGAAACCGAATTCCTCGGGAGACAGCTCATTTCCATCGATGTCCGCTTCGATCAGCGTCGTGACGATGTCGTCGGCGGGGCACTTCTTGCGCTCGTCCGCCATCTGGTACGCGTAGCCGAGGATCTCCATCGACGCGGCCTGCGGGTCGATGTCCAGTTCGGGGTCGTCGTAGCCCGTCATCTGGTTGGACCAGTCGAAGACCTTCAGGCGATCCTCCTGCGGCACACCGAGCAGTTCGGCGATCGCCTGCAGCGGAAGTTCACACGCCACCTGGGTGACGAAGTCGCCGGCCCCCGATTCGGCGGCCTCCTTCACGATCTTCTCGGCGCGTTCGGTGAGTTCTTCGCGCAGGCTGTTGATCGCGCGGGGCGTGAAGCCGCGGGAGACGAGTTTGCGGAGCTTGGTGTGCTCGGGAGCGTCCTTGTTGATGAGGATGAAGCGCTGCATCTCGATGTTCTCGCGCGGAATGTCGTCGGCGAAGCGCACGATCGCGGTGTTCTCGTGTGTGGAGAAGACGTCGCTGCGCCGCGACACCTCCTTGACGTCCTCGAGCTTGCTGACGACCCAGTAGCCGTCGTCGTGGAAGCCACCGATCTCCGGCGGCTGCGGGTTCCACCAGATCGGGGCAGTCTTCCGCAGTTCGGCGAATTCCTGATAGGGGATGCGCTCTGCGTAGATGTCCGGGTCGGTGAAGTCGAAACCCTCTGGAAGATTGGGCTGCGCCACTGCTGTCTCCTGCCCTAAGCCATACACCACTCCGTGATGTGGAACACGTTCTACTAGCATTGAAGCACAAGCCGGGCGACTAGCAAAGGAAAGCTCATTCAGACCTTGCCCGGATAGCAGAACCTGTTCTATTTTCTGAGGACAAGGAAAGGAGCCCACCGTGGGCACACCAGTAATCGTCGAGGCAGTACGCACCCCGATCGGAAAGCGCGGTGGCTGGCTGTCCGGATTGCACGCCGCCGAGATCCTCGGCACCGCTCAGCGGGGCATCCTCGACCGCTCCGGCATCGACCCCGAACTGGTGGAGCAGGTGATCGGTGGTTGCGTCACCCAGGCCGGTGCGCAGTCGAACAACATCACCCGGACCGCGTGGCTGCACGCCGGACTGCCCTGGCAGGTCGGCGCCACCACGATCGACTGCCAGTGCGGCTCCGCCCAGCAGGCCAACCACCTCATCGCCGGTCTGATCGCCACGGACGCGATCGATGTCGGAATCGCCTGCGGTATCGAAGCGATGAGCCAGGTGCCGCTCGGCGCGAACGTCGGCGAGAACGCCGGACCACGCAGGCCCGCCGACTGGGACATCGACATGCCCAACCAGTTCGAGGCCGCCGAGCGCATCGCCCGTCGCCGCGGAATCACCCGCGCCGACGTCGAGGCGCTCGGAGTCCGCTCGCAGGCACGCGCCAAGCAGGCCTGGGACGAAGGGCGTTTCGACCGGGAAGTGCTGCAGGTGACCGCACCCGTCGTCGACAAGGACGGTAACCTCACCGGTGAGACCCGGGTGGTGACGCGCGATCAGGGTCTGCGCGACACCACCGCCGAGTCGCTCGCCAAGCTGAAGCCCGTACTCGAGGGCGGCATCCACACGGCGGGCACGTCCTCGCAGATCTCCGACGGCGCCGCCGCCGTCATGCTGATGGACGAATCCAGGGCGCGCGCCCTCGGCCTGAAGCCCCGGGCCCGCATCATCTCCCAGGCGCTCGTCGGCTCCGAACCCGAATTCCACCTCGACGGACCCGTCCAGGCCACGGCGCGCGTCCTCGAACGCAGCGGCATGAAGATCGGCGACCTCGACCTGTTCGAGGTGAACGAGGCGTTCGCCTCGGTGCTGCTGTCGTGGGCGTCGGTGCACGAGCCCGACATGGACAGGGTCAACGTCAACGGCGGTGCGCTCGCACTCGGACATCCCGTGGGCAGCACCGGCTCTCGACTCATCACCACCGCGCTGCACGAACTCGAGCGCACCGACGGGTCGACGGCACTGATCACGATGTGTGCCGGCGGCGCGCTCGCCACCGGCACCATCATCGAGCGGATCTAGGATCTGCCGATGAACGCACCCGCCCCCGCCCGACCGCCCGGCCTCGACTCGAAGTGGACGGTCTCCTTCATCAAGTGGATGTCGAAGATCAACGTCGTGCTGTACCGGCGGACGGGCGGGCGACTGGGCAGCAAGTGGCGGGTGGGCAGCGCCTTCCCCCGCGGGTTGCCCGTCTGCCTGCTCACCACCACCGGACGGAAGAGCGGCGAGCCGCGGATCAGCCCGCTGCTGTTCCTCGAGGACGGCGACCGCATCATCCTCGTCGCCTCGCAGGGCGGCCTCCCGAAGCACCCGATGTGGTACCTCAACCTGCGCGCGGACCCCGACGTGACCGTCCAGGTGAAGTCGCGGGTCCGGCCGATGTCCGCCCACGTGGCGGACCCCGAGGAACGCGCGCGCCTGTGGCCGCGGCTCGTCGCCATGTATCCGGATTTCGACAACTACCAGGCCTGGACCGACCGCACGATCCCCGTCGTGGTCTGCACACCTCGATAGCGTTTGTATGTACCGCCGAGTAACGGGTGCCATGTCGGGGGACTTCTTGCAGTATTGACGCGTACGGACTTGTACGACGGCCGAGGGCGAGGAATTGCAGACATGAGTACACAGGTTCAAGATCGGATACACGACCGTCGAGAGCTCACCGCGGTCCTGCTGCGTGCGCTCGAACAGCGCCACGAGGTGCTCGACGCCATCGTCGACAGCGAGGATCACGCCGAGGCCCTCACCACCGTCGCCGGGCTCCTCGACACCTCCGAGGCGTACGCGGAAGCCGTCCTCAACCTGACGTTCCGCCGCCTCACCAAGGTCGAACGGCTCCGCATCCAGACGGAACTGAAGGACCTCGACGCCACCCTCGAATGGACGTCGACGGACCGGCCGGCGAGCACCGGGCGAAACTTCCGCCTCCGGCCATTCACCGAAACCGAGGAAGACGCCGAACTGTTCCGGCGCCGCTGCGGCGAGCAGGTCGACGACGCGGGCACGCAGTGGTCCGCGGAGCGGGTCGAGAAGGAACGCACGGAAGGCCTGAGCCGTGTCGACGACGAGTCCGCCGCATGGTTCGTGTGTGAGGACACCGCGGAGAACACGGCCGTCGGCATGGTGTTCGGTGAACTGTCGGGACGCGAGGTCGACGTCGCCATCTGGATCGCCCCCGACGCCCGGAAGAAGGGCTACGGCACCGCGGCCGTGAAGCACAGCCGTCAGGAGCTTGCCGCGGAGTTCCCGGGAACGGTCCTGGTCGTCCGCGCTCCTGCCTGACCCGCACGTGAGTGGCGAAGCGTGCGGGAGCACACTTCGCCACTCACGTGCGGTGGTCGGGGTCGCGCTGTTTGGTGACGCCCTGAGCCCAGCGGTAGTCGGGCTTGCCGCTCGGTGTGCGCTGGACGGTGTCTTCCACCCACACCAGACGCGGGATCTTGTAGCCGGCCAGGCTCTGCCGCACGTGTTCCTCGAGTCCGGCGAAGTCGACGCCCCGACCGTCGCGCGCCTGCACGACCGCGGAGACCCGGTGCCCCCACCGTTCGTCGGGGACGCCGACCACGATGGCGTCGTAGACGTCTCGGTACGCCTTCACCGTGCTCTCGACCTCTTCGGCGAACACCTTCTCGCCGCCGGTGTTGATCACCATGTTGCCGCGGCCGAGCAGGGTGATCGATCCGTCGGCCTCGATCCGCGCGCGGTCGCCGGTGACGACGACGGGTCGCCCGTCGACCTCCCGGAAGATCTCCCGGGTCTTCTCCGGGTCGTTGTAGTAACCCAGCGGGACGTATCCGCCCTTCGCGAACCAGCCGTCCTTCCCGGACCCCGGCTCGACGGGAACGTCGTCCTCGTCGATCACCAGGGCGTACCGGCCAGGGGGCACCCGGGGTCCACCCACCTGCTTCTCCCCCTTGGTCGCGAAACCGATTCCGCCGAAGCCTGTTTCCGACGCGCCGATCGAATCGGACACCAGCAGTCCCGGGAATGCGTCGAGGAAGGCGTCCTTGATCACCGGTGAGAACAGCGCGGCCCCGGATGCCACGACACCCAGGCTCGACGTGTCGGTGCGCGACGGCTGATGCGCCTCGATCAGCGGCCGTCCCATCGCGTCGCCGGTGATGATGAGGATCTGCACCTTGTGCCGCTCGACGAGCTCCCACGTCCGGTGGGCGTCGAACTTCGATTCCAGCAGAACGGTGTTTCCGCTGAACAGCGCGGTGAACGTCGGCATCATCGCGGCCGCGTGGATCAGCGGCGGCAACGCGAACCACAGGGTCGGCTCACCCTGCGATCCCACCCGCGACTGCTGGTACTCGTCCTCGATCGCGTCACCGGTGTAGAAGTCGAGACCGCCCGCGAGGACGCGCCAGATCGCCTCGTGCGTCCACACGACCCCCTTGGGACGTCCGGTGGTGCCGCCGGTGTACATGATGAACAGGTCTTCGGAGCTGCGTTCACCGAAGTCCCGGTCGCCACTGCCGGACAGCGCCTCCTCGTACGGCACCGAGTCGCTGGGCACACCGGCGCCGCCGAGATCGTCCTCGACGACAACGGTGTGCCGGATCCTCGGCAGCGAGGGCAGGACCTCCGCGATGCGCGGCGAGTAGATCCGATGATGGACCACGGCGTCGAGTTCCGCGTTGCCGTAGACGTAGGCGAGTTCGTCGCTGGTGTAGCGGTAGTTGATGTTGACCGGGACCGCACGAATCTTGTACGCCGCCAGCAACGTCTCCATGGTCTCGATGGAGTTGTGCAGGTGCACGCCGATGTGCGAGCCGGCGGTCAGCCCGACCTCCAGGAAGTGGTGGGCCAGCCTGTTGGCGCGGTCCTCCAGTTCGCGGTAGGTGACGCGACGGGCGCCGCAGATCAGCGCCACCCGTTCCGGCATCGCGTCGACGGAATGCTCGAAGAGGTCTGCAAGGTTGTAGGCCACGGGGGCGTCCTCTCTCAGACGACTGTGAGTGGTAGGGGTATTCCTCGATCGGTGAACGCGAAGTCGGCTCCCGTGCTGAACCGGGTGAGCGCCACCTCGGGTGCCTCCTTGGCGGGCGGCTCTCCGATCACGATCTCCACGGTCAGCGCCGCATCCGTCTCCTCGACCACCTGCACCGCGAACCGCGGCGACACCCCGCGCACGAGCGCAGTCAACGGCCCGAGGTGCTCACCGTCGATCATGGACGGCCACGCCCCGTCCTCCCCGGCTCCGCAGTCCCGGCCGAGGGTCAGCAGCATGCGGTCGCCGAGGGTGATCGTGACGTCCACGTACTGACGGGGATTGAACGCCGGATGCACGGCGAGGACGACGGCGAGACCCTCGAGATCGGCAGGCAGCCCGAGCGCGTTCCGGATCCGTTCCGACGTGAGGCCGGCGATGCCGGTGAGTTGCTTGCGCGCGATGTCGAGTGCGGCTTCGGCATCGGTGCGGGCCCGCACCGCGAGCAGGAAACCGAGGGTCAGCAGGTGCTGCTGCAGGCACACCTCCTCCGAGATCCGGGTCAGAGCCGAATGGGAGAAGTCCGGGAACCGCAGATCGTCGAGGAGCGCGCCCGCGTAGTCGTGCTGTCCCGGCCCGCCGGTGTCGATCGGCGACAACTCGACCGTCGCCGCACGCGACTTCCCCACCGTCACCAGCCCTTCCGGAATCGGAGGTGGCACGTTTGTGTCGTCGATGGTGACCGTCCAGAGGCAGTGCGGTGTCCGGTCCGCCGGCCTGCGGGGCGGACGGTGCACCGGACGCACCTGCGCGTGCGGGTTGGTGGCCAATGCGGTGGCGTCGAACGTCGGGTCCTCGATGTCGTGGCACATCGCCGTGACGTACTCGTCGCCCATCGGTTCGACGTCCATCAACGCCCCGCAGTGATCCAGCCAGAATTCGCCGTGATCGTGATCGGTGACGCGGTACCGGAAGTCCATGAACTGGGGCGGCGCACCGATGTCGAGTTGCAGACCCTTGAAGATCGTCACGACCCCGTCGCCCTCGAATCCCAGCGCGCGTTGCATCCGCCGCGTGTAGAGGGGGCTCGACGCCATCCACTCCTCGATCGCGACCTGCGTCATGCCCTCGCGACCGAACGCCCCGATCAGGTGCGGCATACCGGAGCGATCGATGAGATGACCGCACAGGAGCAGTTCCGGAACGAGAATCGCGAGATCCTCGCGGGACAGATCGGCGAACGACGACGGAACCTTCACCGTACTCACCACAGCGGGACCGGGGCCTTGCCGACCGGATACCACCCCGGCAGCCGACCGGACGTCGCGCGCTGGATCCGCGCGTTCATGCCGTCGGACATCGCGTTGTTCGTGATCATCTCGAGGAACAGGCTCGAGACGTTGCCGAAGTCGAAGAAGTCACGCTGCCAGGACCATTGGAAGTTTCCGCCGTACCGGAACCAGCTGCCGCCGATTCCGGTGACCTGATAGTGCGTGCCGTCGTCGCGGGTGCGTTCGGACACCTGCTTCCAGAATCCGATGACGTCGCCGCTGCGATCGTCGATGACGAACTGCTGGTACGGGTACTCCCAGCCCTCGAGCCCGTCCATTTCCTGGCCGAGCGCCAGGTCGCGGATCTCGTCCCGGCCGACGGCCATGAAGTCGTCCTTCGGCCCGTAGTTCCATCCGTACGTGGCGTCCTCGGTGTACATCTCGGCCAGCGGCTTCCAGTCGCCGAGCGATTCGCACCGCTTGTTCTCGTCCACCCAGCGCTGCACCATCTCGTCGAGCTCCGCACGATCGAACTGCACCGCCGGGCCGATCCTTCGATCGAACTGCACCATCAGCTATCTCCTTCAGAGTCGTCGTCCGCGAGGATCCGCAGGGCCTGGGTCGGGCAGAAACGCACGGCGCTCTCGACTTCGGCGCGCAGGTTCTCGGGTGGGTCGGTGTCGAGGATCTCGACCTTGCCGTGCTTCGGGACGACGAAGACATCGGGTGCCTCCATCTCGCACACGGCATGACCCTGACACAGGTCGAGATCGGCTTCGACTTTCATCACATGCTTCGCTTCCGGTACCTCACGGTGCACGGCTGCTGCAGCTGCACCACCATCTTGCTGTGATCGTTGCGGTACGTCTCGGAGGGTTGCGCCATCTCGAACTCCCAGTCCTGCAGGAGAATCGAGAAGATCGCCTTCAACTGCATCAGCGCGAACGCGGCCCCGACGCAGCGGTGCCTGCCGGCGCCGAACGGAATCCACGTCCAGCGGTTGACGATGTCTTCCTGGTTGGGGTCGAGGTAGCGTTCGGGATCGAACGTGTCCGGGTTCGGGAAGTCCTCCGCGATGCGGTTGGAGATCGCCGGTGTGGCCGCCACGAGGTCGTTCTCGGCGATCCGGTAGCCCCCGACTTCGAACTCGGCCCGCGCGACGCGCAACAGGATGATCAGCGGCGGGTGCATCCGGAGCGTCTCCTTCAGCACCGCTTCCAGTTTCGGGATCTGCCTGAGTGCCCCGAAGCTGATGTCGGAGCCGTCCGAATAGAGGTCGTCGAGTTCGGCGACCACCTGCTTGGCGTAGTCCGGGTGCCGCAGCAGCTCGATCAGGGTCCAGGCCGCGGTGCCGGACGTGGTGTGGTGCCCGGCGAACATCATCGAGATGAACATGCCGGTGATCTCGTCCGCCGTGAAGCGCTCGTTGCCGTCCTCGTCCTTGATCGAGACGAGCACGTCGAGCATGTCCCGATCCTCCTTGCCCTGAGGAGGGTTCTCGATGCGCCCGTTCATGATCTCCTGGACGAGTGCCACCAACTGCACCCTCGCCTCGTCCCGCCGGCGGAAGCTCTCGATCGGGGCGTAGGCGTCGACGTACGCGATGGGGTCGGTGCCCTGCTCGAGCTCGTGGTACAGGTGCGCGAACCGGCCGTCGAGCTGCTCCCGGAACTTCTTACCGATCAGACAGGCCGAGGACGTGTAGATGGTCAGCTCCGCGAAGAATTCGAGGAGGTCGATCTCCCCCTCGTCGCCCCACTGCGCCACCATGCGGTCGACCTCGTGGGCGATCGTCGCGGCGTGCCCCTTCATCTGCTCGCCGCGCAACGCCTGGTTGTGCAGCATCTCCTTGCGGCGCTCGGGGCTCGCGTCGAACACGACTCCCTCGCCGAAGATCGGCTTCATGAACGGGTAGGCGGCCTGCTGGTCGAGATCCTCGTCGGTGGAGCGGAAGAAGAATTCGTTGGCCTCGGCGCCGGACAGCAGCACCACCTTCTTGTCGGCGAGCTGGAACACACCGACGTTGCCGCACTCCTCCCGGACACGGCGCATCAGCGCGATCGGGTCGGTGCGCAATTCTTCGAGATGTCCGTGCTCGTGCTCACCGCCGGACACACGTTGCGGGGTAGCCGGGTTCATTCTCCATCCTTTCGCAGGGGCGCCTCGGGCTGCACCTCGATCAGCACCATGTGTGCGCCGCGGGGCGCACTGACGGCGGCGACGACGGCGTCCGCGATCGCGGAGGCGCGCAGGAAGTACGAGTGCCGGGCGAATCCCCATTTCGCCCAGTCTTCGAGGACGGGTCCGATGACCTCCTCGGTGGTGTTCATCCCCATGGACGTCTGCGTGGGTCCCGGACGCACGACCGACGCCCGGACGCCGGTGCCTTCCAGTTCCATTCGCATCTGCCGGCCCATCATCTCGACGCCGGCCTTCGCGGCGTTGTAGGCGCCCATCCGGGGCCGGGGGCTGTCGGCGCAATCGGATCCGATCAGGACGAAGTCTCCGCGCCTGCGTTCGATCATGCCGGGAAGGAGGCGGTGCGCGAGACGCTGCGCACCGACCAGGTGGACGTTGACCTGTCCCAGGAACTGGTCGGGGTCCATCTCGTGGGCGACGGAGAACTCCAGGTCGCCGGCCCCCGACAACGCGATCTCGGTGGGGCCGAGCGCCTTCTCCGCCGCGGTGACGAATTCGTCGACGGATGCGGTGTCGGTGACGTCGAGGTAGTGCGCGAACGCTTCTCCGCCGTTGCTGCGGATCTTCTCCGCGATCTCCTCGCATTCGGCCACCCGGCGGGCACCGAGCGCGACGGGGTGACCGGCCTCGGCCAGCGCATAGGCCGTCGCCGTGCCGATTCCCGACGAGGCCCCGGCGACGATCGACGGGCGACGCTGCGGGTTGGGCTCGAACCTAGGCATCGCGGACCTGCACTTTCATGGGAAGGGTGGCGAAACCGCGCACGTTGGTCGAGTGGACGCGCACACTGTTCGCCTCGTCGATGTCGTAGTCGTCGATGCGGGAGACGAGTTCGGTGAGTGCGATCCGCGCTTCGAGCCGCGCCATGTGGGCGCCCAGGCAGAAGTGGGTGCCGCCGCCGAAGCTCGCGAGCTTGTTGGACGTGTCCCTGCCGATCCGGTATTCGTCGGCGTTCTCGAACACCGCCGAGTCGCGGTTCGCGGAGCCGATGAGGATCAGCACCTTGTCGCCGGCGGGAATCGTCCGGTCGTGGAAGTCCAGGTCGACGGACGCCGTTCGCGCGACCATCTGACTGGACGTGTCGAAGCGCAGGGTCTCCTCCACCCACTCCGGCACCCGGCTTGCATCCTCGAACACGTGCCTGGCCTCGCCCGGATAGCGAAAACCCCAGTACAGTGCGTTGCCGAGGAGTTTGGTGGTGGTCTCGTTGCCCGCCACCACCATCAGGAACATGAACGCGATGATCTCGTCGTCGGTGAGCCGGTCGCCGTCGATCTCCGCTTCGAGCAGGGCAGACGTGAGGTCCTCGGTCGGCTTCCTGCGGCGCTCGGCCAGCATGTCGGCGTAGTAGCCGACGAGGTAGAGCGACGCCTCCATCGCGGCGTGGGGCACGTCGAGGACGCCCTCCTCGCGGTGCACCACCAGGTCGGCGAGCCGCCGGAGTTCGACGCGGTCGGCCTCCGGAACCCCCATCAGCTCCGAGATCACGTCCATCGGAAGCTTGCCGGCGAACTCGCCGATCCAGTCGAACTCACTCGCCGCGAGCGCCGGGTCGAGGTATTGCCGGGTCAGATCCAGGATCCGCCCCTCGAGTTCGTTCACCCGCCTCGGGGTGAAACCGCGGGACACCAGCTGCCGCATCCGCATGTGCCGCGGATCGTCCAGCGCGAGAAAGGACATCGTCTTGTGGGCGTGCGGGCCGTAGGCCGCCGGGTCGAGCGACACCCCGTTCGCGCTCGACAGGCGCTGGTTGTCGCGGAACGCCGCGACGACGTCCTCGTGCCGGGACAACGCCCAGAAGTCGAGTTCCTCGTTGTAGTAGAGGGGTGCTTCTTCCCGCAGTCTTCGATACGTGACGTACGGATCTTCGTGGAAGCCATAGTCGTACGGGTTGAACGTCACCGGATTGTGTGACACCCCGGGCATCGAGGCTGCGGTCATGGCATCTACTCCAGAATCAGCTTGGCGGAAGTTTCGAGTCGATCGGCGAATTGGGCGTAGGACCCGTATCCCATTCCGGCGCGGACCAGGCCGCCGGCGTACAGCAGCTCCAGCGCCTCGAGGACGTCGGGATCGTGGCCCTCGCCCAGTGCGGTGGCGAGGCGGTCGCGGATCTCCAGCCCGATGCGGGCGCGGAGGTGTTCCACGTCGGGGTCGCGGCCGAGCAGCGCGTTGGTGACGGCTCCGGCGAGTTCGGGTTCGTCCGCCACCAGGAGAGCGATGTGGCGGAGCACGGCGACCACACGTCCGGTGCGATCGAGTCCCTTGTCCACCGGCTGCGGTGAGGCGGCGAGGCGCCGCCAGAAGACCTCGGCGACGAGGTGCTCCTTGGACGAGAAGTACGTGTAGGCCGTCGCGGGCGCGACCCCGGCGATGCCGGCCACCGAGCGGACCGTGAGTCCCGCGAATCCCTCTTCGCGCAGTACTTCGACTGCCGCTTTGGTGAGGCGGTCGACGGTGTCGGCCTGCTTCTCGGTCAGACGGCGGCGGGTGGACTCGAAATTCATACTACTGGACACGTGTCTGGACGCTACTACAGTTACCGTCGGCTGGCAACGAAAATCGGACTCTCACACGGGACTGCGCGGGTGAATTCGCACGGGCATCGTCTTGATGCCGCTGATGAAATTCGACCGCAGCCGGACGACCGGCCCGGTGGGTTCCACGCGGTCGATCCGCGCGGCGAGGGTCTCGAACAGGATCTTCAATTCGAGCCGCGCCAGGTGGGCGCCGAGGCAGAAGTGCACCCCGCTACCGCCGAACGCGATCTGCGGGTTGGGGCTCCGGCCGATGTCGAACCGATACGGCTCGTCGAAGACGTCCTCGTCCCGGTTGGCGCTCGGGTAGTAGATCACCACCTTGTCGCCGGCCCTGACCAACCGATCGCCGATGTAGGCGTCCCGGGTGGCGGTGCGGCGGAAGTCCATCACCGGGGTCACCCACCGCAGGATCTCCTCCACCGCGCTCGCAGCCAGTTCCGGTTCGGACTGCAGTCGTCGCCACTGGTCGGGATGGTCGATGAAGGCCTGCATCCCACCGGCGGTCGCGTTGCGCGTCGTTTCGTTCCCCGCCACCACGAGCAGGACGAAGAACATGTTGAATTCCATCTCGGTGAGCGTGTCGCCGTTCTCGTCCGGCTGCACGAGCTTGGTGACGATGTCGTCGCGAGGCTCGATGCGGCGTTGCGCCGCAAGCTCGTTGGCGTACAGGAAGATCTCGGCCGCGGCCATCTCGCCGTCCGCCTGGGTGGTGCCGTACTCGGGATCGTCGAAGCCGATCATCCGGTTGGACCAGTCGTAGAGCTTGTCCACGTCCCCGGCGGGCGCACCCAGCAGCGCCGCGATGACCTCGAGCGGCAACGGCGCCGCTGCCTGGGGAACGAAGTCGACGTCGCGTGCGTCGAGCAGCCGATCGACGATCCGGGCACAGATGTCACGGATGTGACCCTCGAGCACTTTGACTGTGCGCGGGGTGAATCCGCGGCTGACGAGCTGCCGCAGCCGGGTGTGATCGGGCGGGTCGAGGTTGACGAGCATGGCGGCCTGCTTCGCGCGGGTCTGCTCGTCGAAATCGTCGATCTGAGTGGTGCCCACCGCCGACGAGAACGTCGCGCTGTCGCGGGACACGGCGACGACGTCGGCGTGCTTCGTCACCGCCCAGAACCCGGTGCCGTTCTCCTCGGGCTGCCAATAGACGGGTTCGCTCGCCCGCAGGTGGTCGAAGAACGCGTAGGGGACCCCTTCCGCGTAGACGTCGGGGGACTTGAGATCAATCCGAGACGCGGTCATACACTGCTCCTCGATCGATAAACGAATGGGATGCGTCTTAAACTACACACTTTCATTTATAATGGAAGCCCTTATGCTGGGCCCATGGTGAAAGGGCAGAACGGACCGATCCGACGTCGCACACTCACGCGAGACAAGGTCGTGGATGCCGCGATCGAGATCATCGACGAACTCGGCTGGGAGTCACTGTCGATGACGAGTCTCTCCGCCCGGCTGAACGTCGTCACCGCGTCGCTCTACAACCACGTCCGCAACCTCGAAGACATCCGCGGTGCGGTTCAGGTGCGCACCATGGCGGAGCTGGGTGCTCACCTGCGCGAGATCGCGATGGGCCGAAGCGGACCCGACGGCCTCCGCGCGCTCGTCGACGCGCACCGCGTCTGGGCGACCGAGCATCCGCATCGGTATCAGACGCTGACCACCAGCCCGGTGGACCGGGACGCTTTCATCTCCGCCGCACTGGACGCCAACACGGCGCTGCGCACGATGCTGGCATCGTGCGGACTGCCGCCCGAGGACACCCTCGACGCGGCCGTGAGCATCTTCGCCGCCATGCACGGTTTCGTCATGCTCGTGAACACCGACTTCCTCGGCGACGAGCTGGACCTGGACTCGATCTACGAATCCGTGCTGCGGGGAGCACTGTCCAGCGTCGGGTGGCCGGAGCGAACGCACACCCCGTCCTGAAAGGCCACCACCCCTATTGTTGCCGTTCTCAGGCCCAGGCGTCAGAAGGGTTCGGCCGCCACGCCGAGATCGCCCAGATCACCACCACGTCGAGCGCGATGATGAGCACCGACCACCACGGGTAGTGCGGCAGCCATAGGAAATTGGCCACGATCGAGATCGCGGCGATCACGATCGCCGACACCCGGGCCCACGCGGCGCCGGTGAACAACGCGAGGCCGGTCACCGCGACCAACGCACCCAGCACGAGATGGATCCAGCCCCAGACCGTGAAGTCGAACTTGTAGAGGTACTCCACCCCCACCACGAACTCCTCGTTCTCATAGACCGCGGCGAGCCCTTGGAAGAACTGCAGGAGTCCGACGGTGACCATGATGACCGCTGCACCCATCGCGGTCCCCGCCGCGACGCCCTGTTTGACCGACGAACCTTCGGACATGACGCCCCTTCCTCGCCGCAACCCACTGCCGGGTGCATTCATTGTCCGCCGATCCGATGTGCGTTCGCGTCGAAACCGCGGGGTTTCCGACCCACCTGGAATCGGATTGCTCCGGCCGAGGAGGCCACCCGACACAGCCGGCGAGACCGTTCGGTTGCCGCGAATCCCTCGCGCGCCCCGGCCGCTCCGCTCGGTCCACAACTGCGCACCGAAAGTAAACGAACCGAATCGAGGCGATGTTCGCCAATTCCGGCTCGGACGGCACCGACTCGGAGTCGCCGCCCACCTGAACTGGCCACGCATGCTCACCCTCGGTACTGCGAGGAAACCGGGCGACGACATCACTCGAATTCGGGGGCCCGCCCACCGCCCCACAACTGCTCTGTGAGGTCCTGGAAGCACACGAACGTGACGGGGTCATCCTTCCTGCGCAACACCGACCTGCTCACCGCTGCACGCACAACGAAACCTTCACGATGGGCGAGTTCGATTACCTTTCCCGCACAGTCCCGCAGCAACGCCACCGATGCGGGGCCGCCCGGCGACGACGCCGGAACGACCACGTCCGCGACCGAGCACCCGGCGAACCAGTGCTCGGGGTACCCCAGCATCCGCTCGAGTGCCGGGTTGGCATGCACAATCACCCCCTCTTCATCGACAGCGAGGGCGGGAACCGGAAGCCGCTCGAGCAACCTCAGCGCCGGAAGCTGCTCCAAATAGCCCAGCGCGGTGTTCGGGTCCGACCGTCGCCTGTCCCTACCCGGCCCTGCCGACGCCCACCTCCGTCTCACCCAGCGGACCAACACATCGAACCGTGCCAGACCGAACGGTGGAGGCAACGTCGATCGTCGGCCAGATCGTCGAATTATTGTTGCCCGCGATCGTCCGTCACCAGCACATTCACCGGGAGGACACTGTCGAACAATTTTGGTGCAAAACAACATACATTCTCTCCGTGCGTAATTCCGACACAAAGTGCTCGGTTATCCGCGGGCCTCTGCGTCAGCTTCATTGGGCCGCTTTCGCCCAGGCACAAGTCGATTCCACGAGCCGCTATCCGCCGCCAGGGCGAAGTGATTACCGAAAATCATTGCGCTCGTGTTATTTTCGACCTTGATTCGTACGCGGTGTCGCCCGCCGCGTACGGCGGGACGATTTCACTCGCCCGTGCGGGACGCGGGTTCTGCCGATGTAGGCGTCGAGTTCCCGCGGCGTGATGCATTCCATAGTAGCGGCACGGAATCCGAAAGACTTATCCCTACGGGACGTAGGGATGATCATTCCGGGACACGTCGCCGGCCGCCTACGACGAAGTCGTGGGCCCCTGTGATGCCGGACAATTCACTCACCGCTCACCGTGAGCGGAACCCACCAACGCCGCCAGCTCGTCGAGCGACCACGGCGGCTCGGTCTCGTGGTCGCGGTAGGCCAGGACCGTCGGAGCCGGCCGGTCGAATCTGCCGACGAAGCACCCTGATCCGGCGAAGATCCCGCCGGTGATGCCGGCGGCGAGATCGCTGGCCAGGAACGCGTACAGCTGGGCGACGTAGTCGGCGGGTGCCGGATGCAGCGAGCCGTAGCGCGTTGCGTCGTCGAGCATCCCGCGCCCGTGCAGTTCCTCGATGTGCTGCTCGTACTCCGCTCCCCCGGACAACCGGGTCTTCGCACCGGGGCACACGACGTTGGCCCGGACGCCGGACTCGGCCAGTTCGGCCGCGATCGCGAGGGTCAGGCTGTTGACCGCCCCCTTGCCGGCGGGATATCCGGTTCCGCCGTAGTCGCCGAGGAACGCGAACGAACTCGTGTTCACGATCGCTCCGCGCCCCCGTTCGGCCATCAGGGGCGCCACGGCCCGGCACGTGCGGAACGTCGCCGTCAGGTGCGCATCGACGAGTTCGCGCCACTGCTCGTCGGTGACGGTGAGGATGGACGACCCGGCAGGCTCCGCGACGCCGGCGCAGTTGATCAGCACGTCCACCTGGCCGAATGCACATTCCGCGGCGTCGACCAGCGCCTCCGCGACGCCGTCGGCGGCGGCCGAACCAGCCACCGCGATCGCCCGGTCACCGCCGAGCACGATCTCGCCGGCCACCTTCTCCGCCGCATCGGGATCACGGCCGTTGACCACCACGCCGGCTCCCTCCGCCGCGAGCGCGTGCGCGACGGCCCGGCCGATCCCCCGGCTCGAGCCGGTGACGACGGCGCCTCGCCCGTCCAGCCGTCTCTCCTCGCGTGAATTCATCGCGCCTCCGTCGAACTCGTCATTGCGGCATCCAGTTGTTCAAACTATAGTCCAGACACATGTCCAGTTTTCGGAGATCGCTGTGACACTCACCCGATTCGGAAGCGAAAATCCATGACTCTGCGCCCCACCGACAGCTCTGCTCTCCTGATCGACGGCAAACTGATTCCCGGTTCCGGCGGCACGTTCGAGGTGATCAACCCGGCCACCGAGGAGGTACTCGGGAGGGCCGCCGACGCCACCGCGTCCGACATGGACGCCGCGATCGCCGCGGCCCGGCGAGCCTTCGACGACACCACGTGGTCCCGCGACCACGCCTTCCGCGCCCGCTGCCTGCGGCAGCTGCGCGACGTACTGCAGTCCCACATCGAGGAACTGCGCGACATCACCATCGCCGAGGTCGGCGCCCCCGCCTTCCTCACCAGCGGACCGCAACTCGAAGGCCCGGTCGCCGACCTCGGGTATTTTGCAGACCTCGCCGAAAGCTATTCCTGGGAACAGGATCTGGGCATCGCCGAGCCGATGGGCATCAAGACCCGCCGACGCGTCCTCAAGGAGGCCGTCGGCGTGGTCGGGGCCATCACGCCGTGGAACTTCCCGCACCAGATCAACTTCGCCAAGATCGGCCCCGCACTCGCGGCCGGCAACACGGTGGTCCTCAAGCCCGCGCCCGACACTCCCTGGTGCGCCGCCCTCGTCGGGCACCTGATCGCCGAGGAGACCGACCTCCCGGCCGGCGTGGTCAACATCGTCACGTCGAGCGACCATTCCCTCGGCGCTCAGCTCTCCACCGACCCCCGCGTCGACCTCGTGTCGTTCACCGGTTCGACTGCCACGGGCAAGGCCGTCATGGCAGCGGCGTCCGAGTCGCTGAAGAAGGTCTTCCTCGAACTCGGCGGCAAATCGGCGTTCATCGTGCTCGACGACGCCGACCTCGCGGGTGCGTGCGGGGTCGCCGCGTTCACAGTGTCCACCCACGCGGGCCAGGGCTGCGCCATCACCACCCGGCTGCTCGTTCCCCGCGACAAGTACGACGAGGCGGTCGAGGCCACGGCCCGGACCCTGGGCGGATTGCAGGCGGGCGATCCCAGGAAGCCCGGCACCATCTGCGGTCCCCTCATCTCCGCGCGGCAACGCGCCCGCGTCGAGGACTACCTGCGGCTCGCGCGGGAGGAAGGCGGCACGATCGTGGTCGGTGGCGGCCGACCGGCCGATCAGGACCGTGGATTCTTCGTCGAACCCACCCTGATCACCGGCCTCGACAACACCGCCCGGGTGGCTCGGGAAGAGATCTTCGGACCCGTGCTGGTGATCATTCCCCACGACGGCGACGAGGACGCGATCAGCATCGCCAACGACTCGCCGTACGGGCTGTCCGGGTCGGTGTGGGGCACGGACCCCGCACGCGTGAAGCGAGTGGTCGACGGCGTGCGCACCGGAACACTCAGCGTCAACGGCGGCGTCTGGTATTCCGCCGACGCCCCGTTCGGCGGTTACAAGCAGTCCGGAATCGGCCGCGAGATGGGTGTGGCCGGATTCGAGGAATACCTGGAAACCAAGCTGGTCGCGGAACCGGCCCAATAGTACGCCGGCGAGCCGGCCCGACAACACAGGAGTCAATCGATATGGGACGTTTCGACGGGAAGACCGCCATCGTCACTGGCGCCGCGCAGGGCATCGGCGAGGGCTACGCGCGCGCCCTCGCCCGCGAGGGCGCGAACGTGGTGGTGGCCGATCTCAATGCGGAGCTCGGCCAGACGGTGGCCAAGCAGATCAGCGCGGACGGCGGGACTGCGGTGTTCAAGGATGTCGACGTCGCCGACGAGGACTCGGCGAAGCAACTCGCCGAGTTCACGGTCGAGAAGTTCGGCGGCATCGACCATCTCGTGAACAATGCCGCGATCTACGGCGGCATGAAGCTCGATCTCCTCATCACCGTGCCGTGGGACTACTACAAGAAGTTCATGGCCGTGAACTTCGACGGCGCCCTCAACGTGACCCGCGCGGTGTGGCCGCACATGAACAGCGGCGGTGGCGGGTCGATCGTCAACCAGTCGTCCACGGCCGCCTGGCTGTACTCGGGTTTCTACGGACTCGCGAAGGTCGGGATCAACGGCCTCACCCAACAACTCGCCCACGAGGTGGGTGGCATGAACATCCGGGTCAACGCCATCGCGCCCGGACCGATCGACACCGAAGCCACCCGCACCGTCACGCCGGGAAATATGGTGGCAGACATGGTCAAGACGTTGCCGCTGAAGCGAATGGGCACCCCCGACGACCTCGTCGGTGCCTGCCTGTTCCTGCTCTCCGACGAGGCGAGCTGGATCACCGGGCAGATCTTCAACGTCGACGGCGGACAGATCTTCCGCGCATGACCACGACCGAGCAGGTATCCGTCGGCTACATCGGCCTCGGGAACATGGGTGCGCCCATGGCCAAGCGGCTGCTGGACCGCCCCGGCGGGCTCATCGTGTGCGACACCCGGCCGGAGGCACTGGAACCGTTCGGCAAGGCGGGCGCGAAGGTGACGTCGAGTCCGCGGGAGGTGGCGGAGAACGCGGACGTCATCTCCGTGACCGTGCTGAACGACGAGCAGGTGCGCGCGGTCGTCACACAGCTCCTCGACACCGCGCGGCCGGGCACCGTCGTGGCAGTGCATTCCACCATCAGCGACGTCACCGCCGTCGAACTCGCCGACCGTTGCCGTGCGCACGGCGTCGACCTGATCGACGCGCCCGTGAGTGGCGGCGCACCCGGCGCCCACAAGGGGAAGCTCGCAGTGATGGTCGGGGCGAGCGACGACGCGTTCGAGAAAGTGCGGGAGCCGTTCGGGCACTGGGCCGAACTCGTCGTGCACGCCGGAGACGTGGGCGCGGGAACGCGGATGAAGCTGGCCCGCAACCTGCTGCACTTCGTCTCGTTCACGGCCGCCGCCGAGGCGCAGCGGCTCGCCGAGGCCGCCGGTCTCGACATCACCGAACTCGGGAAGGTCGTCCGGCACACCGACGCGATCACCGGTGGCGCCGGAGCGATCATGCTCCGCGACACCACCGACGCGCTCGACGAGACCGACAACTGGTACCCGATCATGACCCACGTCCGCGATCTCGGGGAGAAGGACCTGTCGCTGGCGATCGGGCTCGGCGAACGACTCGACGTCGCGCTGCCGCTCGCCCGGCTCGCGCTCACGGGCCTGGGTCCTGGACTCGGCGTCGACAGCACCGTGGACAAGAAGGAGCAACCATGACCGACGACACCCGCACCCGTGGCCTGGCCATGATGGAGAAGGTCTACGGATTCGAGATGCAGGACGGGCCCGGCGCGCATTTCGCCGTCACCGCCGACCACCTGTTCGCCGACATCTGGTCGCGGCCCGGGCTGAGCATCCGCGACCGCCGGCTTCTCCTCCTCGGTGCGCTCACCGCGCAGGGGCTCGTCGACGTCGCCGAGATCCAGGTGGGGGCGGCCCTGCACAACGAGGAACTGGACGAGGACCAACTCCGGGAGATCGCGCTGTTCCTGTGCCACTACGTGGGCTGGCCGTTGGGAACGAAACTCGACTCGATGATCGGCGGGGTGCTACACAAGCGGAAGAAAGCGGCCAGAGCGGCCGCCCCGGACGCAGAGGCCACATGAGCACCGAATACCTGACACCAGAGCTTCTCCGACTCGCCGACTCGACCCCCGGCTTCATGCCGGAGGACGAGGGGACGGCCCTGCACGAGGCCGCGATGCAGTACCTGTCTCCCGGCGGGGTGGGCGTCGAGATCGGCACGTACTGTGGTCGTTCGACGATCTATCTCGGGGCGGCGGCGAGGGCACGGGCCGCCCGCATCGTCACGATCGATCACCACCACGGTTCCGAGGAGCATCAGCCCGGCTGGGAATATCACGAACCGGCGTTCATCGACCCACATACCGGTCTGCTCGACACGGTCGGCCGGTTCCGGCACACGATGGCCGACTCGGGGCTCGAGGACTACGTCGTGGGTGTGCTGGGCCGGTCGTCGACGGTGGCGACGTTCTGGCGCACTCCCGTGAACTTCGTGTTCATCGACGGCGGCCACACGTCGGAGGCGGCGTCGGCGGATCTCGAGGGGTGGGCGCCGTGGGTGAACGTCGGCGGCGCCCTGGTGATCCACGACGTGTTCCCGGACCCGGCGGACGGCGGACGCCCGCCGTTCGAGATCTACGAACGTGCCCTGGCGACAGGACAATTCAAGGAGACGTCCGTCACCGGTTCGCTGCGCGTTCTCGAGCGGGTGGGCGGTCAGACAGGCGAACCGCTGGCGTGACAGTAGTCGCCGCAGCGGTCGAGGCCGATCGGTAGTCCCACGGGCAGCGCCGCGTCCCGGAAGATCCCGTGTCCGGGCGTGGTGCGGGACAACGCGTCCGCGGCGAGGATCATCGCCCCGCCCGTCCACGTGGTCTGCTCGACCGGCCACCGCTTGCCGTCGCTGTAGACGAGCCCCGTCCAGTACGAGCCGTCCGGATCCCGCAGGTGCTGCATGGCGGTGAACTGCGCGAGCGCGCGGCTGTGTTCCCCCATCGCGTCGAGCGCCAGCACCAGTTCACACGTTTCGGCGCCGGTCACCCACGGCCGGTGGTCCACGCAGCGGATGCCGAGCCCCTCGACCACGAAGTCGTCCCACCGCGACGCGATGCGGTCCGACGCGACCTCACCGCGGACTGCACCCCCGAGGATCGGGTAGTACCAGTCCATCGAGTATTCGTCCTTGATCGCGAACGACTCCGGGTGCTGCCTGATCGCGTGACCCAGGGTGTATTTCGCGAACTCCCATTCCGGCTGCGGGTCGTCGACCAGCCGCGCGAGGAGCAGCCCGCAGTGCAGGCTGTGGTGAATGCTGGAGTTCCCGGTCAGCAGCGCCTCGGGGCAGTCCTGTCCGTTCTCGCCGCGGGCCCACCAGATTTCGCCGCTCGACGACTGCATGTCGACGACGAAATCGAGACCGCCCTGCACGGACGGCCACAGGGCGTCGACGAAATTCCGGTCACCGGTGACGAGGTAGTGGTGCCACACCCCCACCGCGAGGTAGGCGCAGAAGTTGCTGTCGGAATCGTGATTCTCCACAGCCCCGTCGCGGAACTTCATCGGCCACGAACCGTCCGGTCGTTGCGTGCGCCGCGACCACTCGTACGCGCCCTCCGCCTCGTCGGTCAGGCCGGCGACGGTGAGTGCCATGGCGGATTCGACGTGATCCCACGGGTCGGTGTGCCCACCGGGAAACCACGGCAGCGCCCCCGACGACTCCTGCGCTGCCGCGATCGACCGTGCCGTCTGCCTGACCTGGCTCTCCGACAACACGTTCGGAACCGACGGGACGCCGGCGGCTCTCACCGCGGCGCCTTCACCACGCTCGGTTCCCTCGGCTTCTCGAGGTAGAACACGACGCTCTTGCCGACCACAGGGTTGAGGACCTTCTCGGCGGTGCGCGTGAGCCAGGGGGCTTTCATCATGTCCCACACCAGAACCTGGTGGTACGCCTTCGCGAAGGGGTTGTCGTTGTTCTCCACCCCCACCGCGCACTTGAGCCACCAGTACGGTGAATGCAGGGCGTGGGCGTGATCCCGTCCCCGGACCTGCAGGCCGGCGGCCGTCAGCTTCTCCGCCAGCTCGTCGGCGCGATAGATGCGGACGTGGCCACCCTCCACCTCGTGGTACGCGTCGGACAGCGCCCAGCAGATCTTCTCCGGCAGCCACCGCGGAACCGTCACCGCCGCAACACCACCCGGCTTGAGAATGCGGGCCAGCTCGGCGATGGCCCGGCCGTCGCGGGGCACGTGTTCGAGGACCTCGGAGATGAGGACCACGTCGAACGTCGCATCCTCGTACGGCAGGTTCAGCGCGTCGCCGACCTCCACCCGAGCCGCGGCTCCCGCCGGGACCTCACCGACCTCGGCCATCGCCACGAACATCTTCTCGACGTCCGCGAGTTCGTCGGCGTTCTGGTCGAAGGCGATGACGTCGGCGCCGCGTCGATACAGCTCGAACGAGTGCCGTCCGGCGCCCGCCCCGATGTCGATCACCTTGTCGCCGGGCTTCACACCCAGCCGGTCGAAGTCCACGGTCAGCACGGTCGGCCTCCTTGACGGGTCTGCGCTATCGCATCGGCATAGGTCTGCGCGGTTTTCGCGGCCACGGCGGCCCAGCTGTAGCGCTCGAGCACGCGTCGACGGCCACCGTCACCGAGCCGGGCCCGGCGCTGCGGATCATCGAGTAACGCGCCCAGCACGTCCGCGAGTTCCTGGGGGTCGCCGGGCGTCACGAGCACACACGCCTCCTCGTCCGTTCCCACCACCTCGGGAATGGCGCCGGCGCGGCTCGCCACCAGCGGGGTGCCACACGCCATCGCCTCGACGGCAGGCAGCGAGAAGCCCTCGTACAGCGACGGAACGCACGCGACGTCGGCCGATGCCAGCAGCGACGCCAGTTCGGCGTCGTCGATACCCGACACCGTCCGCACGACGTCGCCGATGGCCAGCTCCTCGATGAGCTTCTCCGTCACTCCCCCGGGTGCGAGCTTGGTGACCAGCACCAGTTCGACGGTGCGCTCGGTGTGCACCTTCGCGACCGCCTCGAGGAGCGTCGACACCCCCTTGAGGGGCATGTCGGCGCTGGCGACGCACACGACGCGGCCCGGAACCCGGGCGGCGGCCGGGGGTCGGAAGACCTCGGTGTCCACACCCAGCGGGATGGTCTGCAGGTTGTCGGCGGGAACGTCGAAGGCCGCGCTGATGTCGTCGGCGGAGGACTGCGACACCGTCAGCAGTGCGGGGATGGCACGCGCCACCCGCTTCTGCATCCGCAGAAATCCGTACCAGCGCCGGACCGTCACCTGGCGCCACCACTTCGCCGACGCCAGGTCCAGCTCGCGGTCGCGGGTGATCGGATGATGGATGGTGGCGACGACGGGGAGTCCGGCCTTCTGGAGTTGCAGCAGCCCGTAGCCGAGGCACTGGTTGTCGTGCACCACGTCGAACTCGTCGGCGCGCTCCTTCAGCAGTCGCGCAGCGCGGAGGCTGAACGTGAGCGGCTCCGGGAACCCGGCCGTCCACATGGTCGCGACCTCGAGCACGTCGACGGCGTCGCGGAACTCGCGCGGGTGCGGCGTTCTGAACGGATCCGGCTCGCGATACAGGTCGAGGCTGGGGACCTTCGTCAGCGTCACCCGCGGGTCGACGTCCGGGTACGGCTGCCCCGAGAACACCTCGACCTGATGGCCGAGTTCGACCAGCTCACGGCTGAGATGGCGTACGTACACACCCTGCCCACCACAGTGGGGCTTGCTTCGATACGACAAGAGTGCGATGCGCACGGACTTCGGCCTCTCCTCGAGCAGTTGGCAAGCAATACTAGAACACGTTCCTACTCGGGTGTGCCCTCATCCCATCCAACCGCACTCACTCACCCCACCGCGGTCGACTCGCGCAATCCCTCGAGTTTTCCGGCCAGGCGCCCCAAGTACGCCAGGACGTCTTCCTCGCTCCGGTCGGGCAGTCCGTACACGACCTCGGTGACGCCGAGGTCCTTCCACCGCCGCAGTTTGTCCATGTCCGGCTTGCCGTCGAGCACGACGATCCGCGGTTCGCCGTCCCGGCCGGCCTCCCGCCACATCCGCTGTAGCGTGGCGACGCGGTCGTCGATGTCCTGCTCGATCGGAGTGGTCATCCACCCGTCGGCCGATTTCACGATCCATCGGAAGTTCTTGTCGTTGCCGGCGGCGCCGACGATCACCGGAGGCACCCGGGACGGCTTGGGCCACGCCCAGCTCGGACCGAAGCTCACGAACTCGCCGTCGTAGGACGCCTCGTCCTGCGTCCACAGCGCACGCATCGCCTCGAGGTACTCGCGCAGCATCGTCCGGCGTCGTCCGGGCGGAACGTTGTGATCGGTGAGCTCGTCGAGATTCCACCCGTACCCCACGCCGAGGATGACCCGTCCGCCGCTGAGGTGGTCGAGGGAGGCGATCGTCTTGGCCAGCGTGATCGGGTCGTGCTCGACCGGCAGCGCCACCGACGTCCCCAGTTCGATCCGCTCCGTGACCGCCGACGCCGACGCCAGCGCCACCCACGGGTCGAGGGTGCGCATGTAGCGGTCGTCGGGCAGCGACGCGTCGCCTGTCTGAGGATGCGCCGCATCGCGTTTCACCGGAATGTGCGTGTGCTCGGGCACGTAGAACGAGTCGAATCCGTTTGCCTCTGCACCCCTCGCAGCCGAGGCCGGCCCGATCCCGCGGTCACTCGTAAACAACGTAATGCCGAATTTCACGAATTCTCCTTGGCCGTGATCCTTTTCCTTCTTGCACACTAACTTCTGGACACCTGTTTATCAATGTGTCCAAACAACTCTCCAGTTCTCCACGCAGCCGGACGAACGGGACGCTCGTTCGACCTGAGGCGACGGGCGTCCCGTTCGTCCGGTGCAGGTGAGTGGCAATGCGTGCCCCAGCACACTTCGCCACTCACCTGCTCAGGCGCCGTAGACCGGGAGCGGGGTTTCGGCCTTGGCGAGGAGGTCGGCGACGACGGGCCCGATCTCCTTCGGTTCCCAGCGCGCACCCTTGTCCTGGGTGGGGCCGTGCCGCCAGCCCTCGGCGACGGTGATCTTGCCTCCCTCCACCTCGAACACGCGTCCGGTGACGTCCTTCGACTCCGTGCTGCCCAGCCACACGACGAGCGGGGAGATGTTCTCCGGCGCCATCGCGTCGAACCCCCCCTCGGGCGCGGCCATCGCCTCCGCCATCGCGCCGCCCGCGCCGACGGTCATCCGGGTGCGTGCGGCCGGGGCGATCGCGTTGACGGTGACGCCGTAGTTGTTCAGTTCCGCGGCCGCCTGAATGGTCATCTCCGCGATCCCCGCCTTCGCGGCGGCGTAATTGCCCTGCCCGATCGAACCCTGCAGTCCGGCACCGGAACTGGTGTTGACGATCCGGGCGTCGACCGGGTTGCCCGCCTTCGCCTCGGCCCGCCAGTACGCGGCGGCGTGGCGCAGCGTCGCGAAATGCCCCTTCAGATGCACGCGCACGACGGCGTCCCACTCCTGCTCGCTCATCCCGACGAGCATGCGGTCGCGCAGGAACCCGGCATTGTTCACCAGCACGTCCAGGCGTCCGTACGTGCCGATGGCGGTGTTGATCAGGTTCTCGGCGCCGGCCCAGTCCGCGACGTCGTCACCGTTGACGACGGCCTCGCCGCCCGCGGCGACGATCTCCGCGACCACCCGTTCGGCCGGACTCTCCCCGGTCGCGGAACCGTCGATGCCGGCTCCGATGTCGTTGACCACCACCTTGGCGCCCTCGGCGGCGAACGCCAGCGCGTGGGCGCGTCCGATTCCGCGTCCGGCGCCCGTCACGATGACGACGCGACCGTCGACCACTCCACTCATGCCTTCTCCTCTGTAGATGCTGTCGCTGTAGATGCTGTCGCTGCCGCCAGGAAGGCGGGACGTTCTCCGCCGCCGTGGACGGTCAGTGTCGAACCGCTGACGTACGCCGCCAGCGGTGAAGCCAGGAACACCGCGCAGTTGCCGATGTCCTCGGGGCAGGCCATCCGGCCCAGCGGGACCGTGTCCCCGACCGCCGCGATCCCCGCCTCGTCGCCGTAGTGCAGATGCGCGAGTTCGGTGCGGACCAGGCCGACGACCACCGAGTTGACCCGCACCTTGGGCGCCCACTCGACCGCGAGACTGCCGGTGAGACTGTCGACCCCCGCCTTCGCCGCACCGTATGCCGCGGTGCCGGGCGACGGTCGCGAGCCGCTGACGCTGGAGATGTTCACGATCGCACCACCGGAATCCTGCTTCTGCATCACCGCATTCGCGACCTGCGACACCAGCAGCGGGGCGAGCAGATTCAGCTCGACGATCTTGGAGTGGAACTTCGGACTCGCCTCCGCCGCGAGCGCGAACGGTGCGCCGCCGGCATTGTTGACCAGGACATCGAGCCGGCCGTGCCGCTCGACGATCCGGTCGACGAGACCCTGCACCTGCCCCGGATCACGGATGTCGCACGGCAGGAATTCGACCACCCGGCCGTCCACCTCCACCGGCGCCTCCCCCGGCCGGCGGGCGCAGGCCACCACCGTCGCGCCCGCCCGCAGGAACGTGCGGCTGATGCCGGCGCCCACCCCGCGAACACCGCCGGTCACCAGCACGACACTTCCGGTCATGTTAGAACCTGTTTCCATCGTGCTACCCTACCAAGCAATTGCTTGGTGAGTGAAGTCGCGGCGTGGAGGAGAAAAGAAAATGGGGATCCGGACTGAAAATGAGACCGGGGGCATCACCACGGTCACCGTCGACTACCCGCCCGTGAACGCCATCCCGTCCCGGGGCTGGTTCGAGTTGGCCGACGCCGTACTCGACGCGGGCCGGAATCCGGACACCCACGTGGTGATCCTGCGAGCGGAGGGACGCGGGTTCAACGCCGGCGTCGACATCAAGGAAATGCAGGCCACCGACGGTTACGGCGCGCTGGTCGACGCCAACCGCGGCTGCGCGGCCGCGTTCGCCGCCGTCTACGACTGCGCCGTGCCCGTCGTGGTCGCGGTCAACGGATTCTGCGTCGGCGGCGGCATCGGCCTGGTCGGGAACGCCGACGTGATCGTCGCGTCCGACGACGCCGTCTTCGGACTACCCGAGGTCGACCGCGGCGCACTCGGCGCCGCCACCCACCTCGCCCGACTCGTCCCCCAGCACATGATGCGCACGCTGTACTACACGGCGCAGAACGTCACCGCCCAGCAACTCCAGCACTTCGGATCGGTGTACGAGGTGGTGCCGCGCGAAAAACTCGACGACACCGCCCGCGACATCGCCGCCACGATCGCGGCCAAGGACACCCGGGTCATCCGCTGCGCCAAGGAAGCCATCAACGGCATCGACCCCGTCGACGTGAAGACCAGTTACCGCCTCGAGCAGGGCTACACCTTCGAACTCAACCTGGCCGGCGTCTCCGACGAGCACCGCGACGAGTTCGTCGAAACCGGCAAGCCCCGCTCGAACTCGAACACCAGGAAAGGCTGACATCGATGGCGAGCAAACGCGACAAGAGGATCTCGCTCGACGACGCGGTCGGGCAACTGCGCAGCGGAATGACCATCGGCATCGGCGGCTGGGGTTCGCGCCGCAAACCGATGGCACTGATCCGGGCGCTGCTGCGCTCGGATCTCACCGACCTCACCGTCGTCACCTACGGCGGCCCCGACCTGGGGTTGCTGTGCTCGGCGGGCAAAGTCAGGAAGGCGTACTACGGTTTCGTGTCCCTCGATTCGGCCCCGTTCTACGACCCGTGGTTCGCGAAGGCCCGCACCGCGGGTGCGATCGAGGTCCGCGAAATGGACGAGGGCATGGTCAAGTGCGGCCTCGAGGCCGCCGCCGCCCGGCTGCCGTTCCTGCCGATCCGCGCCGGGCTCGGCTCCGACGTCCGGGCTTTCTGGGGCGAGGAACTGCGCACCGTCACCTCCCCCTACCCCGACGCGTCCGGCACGCCCGAGACGCTGATCGCGATGCCCGCCCTCAATCTCGATGCGGCCCTGGTCCACCTGAACCTCGGCGACAAGCACGGCAACGCCGCCTACACCGGAGTCGACCCCTACTTCGACGACCTGTACTGCGCGGCCGCCGAGAAGCGATTCGTCTCCGTCGAACGGGTGGTGGAAACCGAGGAACTGGTGAAAACCGTTCCACTGCAAAACCTCATCCTCAACCGCATGATGGTCGACGGCGTGATCGAGGCCCCGCACGGCGCCCACTTCACCCTCGCCGGCGACAGCTACGGCCGCGACGAGAAATTCCAGCGCCACTACGCCGAATCGGCGAAGACCCCGAAGGCGTGGCAGCAGTTCGTCGACACCTACCTGTCCGGCAGCGAAGACCACTACCAGGCCGCCGTGAAAAAATTTGCCGAGGAGCAGGCATGAGCGAGACGACCACCGACGTCACCCGCGCCGAGTACTGCGCGATCGCGTGCGCCGACATCTTCTCCGGGGCAGGCGAGATCATGGCCAGCCCGATGGCAACCCTGCCCCTGATCGGCGCCCGCCTCGCGCGACTGACCACCGAACCCGACCTGCTGATCACCGACGGCGAGGCCCTGATCTTCGCCGACACCCCCGCCGTCGGCGCGAAGGCCCCCATCGAGGGCTGGATGCCGTTCCGGAAGGTCTTCGACGTCGTCGCCTCCGGCCGCCGCCACGTGGTGATGGGCGCCAACCAGATCGACCGACACGGCAACCAGAACCTGTCGGCGTTCGGTCCGCTGCAGCAGCCGACACGGCAGATGTTCGGCGTCCGCGGCGCCCCCGGCAACACGATCAACCACCCCACCAGCTACTGGGTGGGCAAACACACCCCGCGGGTGTTCTGCGACAAGGTCGACATCGTCTCGGGCGTCGGCTACGACCAGATCGACCCGGAAAACCCCGCCTACCGCTTCCACCACCTGCACCGGGTGGTGAGCAACCTCGGGGTGTTCGACTTCGGCGGACCCGACCACACCTTCCGGGCGCTGTCGCTGCACCCCGGCGTCACCGCCGACCAGGTCACCGAGAACACCTCGTTCGAGGTGGCAGGACTCGCCGACGCCGGCACCACCCGCGCACCCACCGACGACGAACTACAGCTGATCCGCGAGGTCCTCGACCCCCGCAACCTGCGCGACCGGGAGGTATCGGCATGAGCACCCTCCGCACCGCGCTGACCGAGCTGGTCGGCGTGCAACACCCGGTGGTCCAGACCGGGATGGGCTGGGTGGCCGGACCACGACTCGTCGCCGGCACCGCCAACGCCGGCGGCCTCGGCATCCTGGCATCGGCGACGATGACCTACACCGAACTCGCATCGGCGATCACGAAGACCAAGACCCTCACCGACCAACCGTTCGGGGTCAACATCCGCGCCGACGCCACCGACGCCCCGCAACGCATCGACCTGCTCATCCGGGAGAACGTGCGCGTCGCGTCGTTCGCGCTGGCACCGAAACAGGAACTGATCGCGAAGCTCAAAACCGCCGGCGTGGTCGTCATCCCGTCGATCGGCGCCGCCAAACACGCCACGAAGGTCGCCTCGTGGGGCGCCGACGCCGTGATCGTGCAAGGCGGCGAGGGCGGCGGGCACACCGGCCCCGTGGCCACCACCCTGCTGCTGCCCTCGGTGCTCGACGCCGTCGACATCCCCGTCATCGCCGCCGGCGGCTTCTACGACGGACGCGGACTCGCCGCCGCCCTCGCCTACGGCGCCGCCGGCATCGCGATGGGCACCCGCTTCCTACTCACCCAGGAATCCACGGTCCCCGACTCCGTCAAACAGCAATACCTCGCCCGGGGACTGCAGGACACCACCGTCTCCCGCAAGGTCGACGGCATGCCCCACCGGGTCCTCAACACCGACCTCGTCAACAGCCTCGAACACTCCGGCAACATCCGCGGCCTCGCCGCCGCCGCCCGCAACGCATCCAAATTCAAGACCATGACCGGCATGACATGGTCGACACTCGTCAAAGACGGCCTCGCCATGAAAAAGTCCAGCGACCGCACCTGGCAGCAGATCATCATGGCCGCCAACACCCCGATGCTGCTCAAAGCCGGGCTCGTCGACGGCAACACCCACGCCGGCGTCCTCGCCTCCGGACAGGTCGTCGGACTACTCGACGACCTACCCACCTGCAAGGACCTCATCGACGGCATAATCGCCGACGCCATCAAACGCATCGACACACTCGGCGCCCTCCGCGCCTGAACCAACGGGACGCTCGTTCGATCTGACACAACGAGCGTCCCGGTCGTCCGGCTAAGAGGCGGCGGCCTTTGCCGCGCTCAGCTGGATGACGCGGCCTTCGCCGCGATGCGCGCCCGGACCTCCGGCCGGCGCAGCGGGGGCACCGTCTGCGGCGGCTGCTTCCGCGGCGGCAGTGCCGCGAGCAGCTTCGTGGTGGCCTCGGTGACGACGGCTACCGCCTCCTCGAAGGGCTCACGGTTGGCGTCCGACAGCTTCTGTATCCCGCTGACCTTCCGGACGTACTGCCGCGCCGCCGCCTCGATCTCCTCCGCGGTGGCCGCCGGTTCGAGTCCGCGCAGCTCGGTGATGTTTCGGCACATGACTCGACGATAGCGCCGCCCGGCCGTCTCCGCGGCTCCTCGGCGCTGGGCGAATGTACCTTTGGGCGCACCTGAGGCGCCGGAAGGTACATTCGCCCGCCGGGGTGGCGCTGCCTCAGCTGCGGGCGGGCTCCAGCGCGTCTTCGTCCGCGGGCACGACGTCCGTCTCGACGTCCGGGAGCGGGGTGCGGGACCGTGCGGCCACGACGGCCGCGCCGAGCAGGACCAGCGCGATGAGGCACTGCGAGCTTCCGATCACCTCACGCACGGCCGCCTCCACCCAGCCCGACGACGAGGACTGCAGGACGAAGTTCGGGCCGATCAGGAAGATCAGGGTCGCGGCGCCGATCAGGGGTCGCCAGCTGCGGTACTGCGGTGCGATCAGGATCGGGATCAGCAGGATGCTGTACGCCCAGTGGTGGGTGACGGCGAACGGCGCGGCGAGCAGCGATGCCAGGGCGACGATCGCCAGCGCGATCAGGTGCTCACCGGAACGGGTGAAGCGGTACGCCGACCACGCCGCGGCGGACACGATGACGGCCGCGCTGAGCACCCAGAGAATGCTGGCCAGCCGGCCTTCCGCCCCGAGCCGCGCGATGACGCCGGTGACGGCCTGGTTGCGGAAGAAGTCGGGCGCGCCCGCACGGCCGGTGGCGAAGAATTCGGTGGTCCAGAACCACACCGACGACTGCGGTAGCAGCCAGAAGCCGAGGCCGACGGTGACCAGGATCGTGGCGAGGGATCGTCCGATCGCGCGGAAGTCGCGGCGGACGAGCAGGACCAGGAGAAAGGCCGCCGGAGTGATCTTGACGGCCGCGGCGAGACCGATCGCGACTCCGCGGAACCTCTTCGGGATCGCACCGGTGCAGTCGGCGACCACCAGTGCCATCAGGATGATGTTGATCTGACCGAAGTCGAAGTTCGAGCGCATCGGTTCGAGGAGAAGTACCGGGCCCATCGACAGCAGAGCGAGAAGTTCGGGGCGTGCGACGTCGAGCTTCGACAGCGCCGCCTTGACCATCCACCACACGAGCCCGAGGTTGAGGGCGCACCACAGCGCCTGCAGGACCGCTGGGTCGATCTCCGCCATCGGCGCGAAGAGGATCGCCGCGAAGGGTGCGTAGATGAACCTGAACCCGGAGCTGCTCGGGAAGTCCGCGGAGTAGAGCGGCAGGCCGCTGACGAAGGCGTAGCCGGCGTCGCGGAACACGGAGAGGTCCATCAGGTAGCCCGTCGCCGCATCGAACTCTCGGTAGGCCACCGCCCCCAAGGAGAGGACGCCCACGAGGAGCGTGACGGCGTGGAGACGATAAGCCCTGAACTTCGATTCACTCTGTAACAAGAATTTGTTCTTTCATGATCGGCGTCGTGGTCAACGATCCACCGTAGCGGGCCGTGACCCAATCGTGACAAAGGCGAGGTCGCGGTGCCCGAACCGCGCGCCTTGTCATAGTTTATTTAGACTGATATATTTCAACCATGCCTGCACGCGTCCTCGACAATCCCCTCGTCCTGCCGGTGCTCGGCCTGCTCCTCGAATCGCCGATGCACCCGTACCAGTTGGAGGTCACGCTGCGCGAGCGCAGCGAGGAGGGCCAGTGGCCGCTCAATCGCGGCTCGCTGAACAATGTGGTCGCGGCCCTCGCCTCGGCGGGCTGGATCGAGGAACACGAACGTGCGCAACGGGAAGGTCGGCCCGCCCGCACCGTCTACGCCCTCACCGAGGCCGGGCACGCGGAACTCGTGAGCCGGCTCGACCTCCAGATCCGCAGTGCCGCACGAGAGTTCTCCCCGTTCTTCGCGGCGATCAGCTACCTCGGCGCGCTGGGACGCGAGGGCGCCGTCGACGCGCTCACCGAACGCGCCGAACGACTCACCGCGAGAATCGAATCCGACGAGGCAGGGCTCACCCGAGCGCTCGATGGCGGAGTGCCCGCGCTGTTCGTCGTCGAAGCGGACTACACACTCCACGCGGCGCGGGGCGAACTCGCCTGGATCGCGTCGACGATCTCCGACATCCACGCGGGCCATCTCACCTGGCCCGCATCGCAGACGAAGGACACGCGGCCGTGAGCCCCCGATTCGGCATCTACCCCGGTCAGCCGGTCCCGAACGTCCCTTCGAGCCGGTTCCGCGATCCGGGATGGACGAGACGCGCGGCGCTGACGAGCCCCCGCGAGGACCACGTGCGGCGCCGGATCATCAGGCACGGTTCGGCGCGCTCGATGTGGAGGAGCCGGCATTCCTCGGGCGACGCGAGGATCGCTTCGACGACGTGCTCGCCCCTCGTCAGGGGAGCCTCCACGCTCAGATAGTGATTGGGCGTTTGCTGGGTGAAGTCCTGATCGAGATACCCGGGAGCCTCGGCGGGATTGACGAACCGGTCTTCGAGCTGGATCGGTGTGTCGTCCTCGTAGTGGATCATCAGCGAGTGGAACACCTTGCCGCGGATCGAATCCCGGATGAAGGCGTTCGCCGGATCGGCGTCTTCCTCACGCACGTACACCACTTCGGTTCGATGGCGGTGTCCGCGTTGCTGGATCTCGTCCGCGATGTTCTTGACCTCGAACAGCGGCGACGCCGTCTTCGTGGCCGCCACGAACGTCCCCACACCCATCAGGCGCACCACGAGCCCCTCGGCGCTGAGTTCGCGCAGCGCGCGGTTGATGGTCATGCGGGAGAGGCCGAGAGCGCCGACGAGCTGATTCTCCGAGGGCAGCTGATCGCCCTCCTGCCAGCGGCCGGCATTGATCTGCGACACGATCAGCTGCTTGACGCGTTCGTACGCCGGGGCCGACTCCGTCCCCGGTCCGTTGTACAACGCAGCAAGCTCCGCGTCGACTACTGCGATCTCCACCA
Organism: Rhodococcus sp. G6(2025); assembly: GCF_058628105.1. NCBI lineage: Bacteria > Bacillati > Actinomycetota > Actinomycetes > Mycobacteriales > Nocardiaceae > Rhodococcus > Rhodococcus sp. G6(2025). The sequence continues at coordinate 1,030,551 of NZ_CP179750.1, read as the reverse complement.
CCACTGACACCCATCCCTCTGCAACACCGATGAACTTCCCGTGCAGTCGGCCGTTGCAGTCTATCGGCCGACTGCACGGGTAAACCCTCATCGCGCGGTGCGCCTCGTGTCACCTCACCATGCTGCGCAGTTGCCTGGTTGCGACGGAGAGGGCCGCCAGGTCGTGCTCCCCCGATTCCGTGACGGCATCGAGCGTGTGGCGGGCGCGCGCCAGCCGGGCGGCGTTGCGGTCCTCCCACTCCCCGATCTTCTGTTCCGCCGTGTCCACGGCTTCACTGCCCGAGATCACATCGAGGCACAGTGCCCGGACCGTGTCGTACAACTCGTCGCGCAACGACAACCGGGCCAGCGCGTTCCACCGGGTTCCCCGTCCCAGCTGCGAGACCCCCACCAGGAGGTGCACCAACCCGAGGCACTCCCCGAGCCGGTAGTACACCTCGGCCACTTCGCGGGGATCGCGTTGGGTGATGTCGGCGATCTCGACGATGTCCAGCAGCGCGAACCGGTCCAGGAGCAGTTGCACCCGCCCGGCCAGGTCCGCGGGGACACCGCGGGCCACCAGCGCGGCCGTGCGACTCCGGAGGTTCTCCGCGTCCTCACCGCAGAGCCAGCCCGCGACGTGCGGTGTCAGGTCCGCGACGCGGTCACGGAATCGGGCGATCTCCGCCCCGACCGCGAGCGGCTGGGGTCTGCGGGTGAGCATCCATCGCGACGCCCGGTCGAGCAGCCGCCGGGTGAACAGCGTGAGGTCGTCCGAGAGCGCGGCGTCGAGGTCGGCGTCCCGGATGTCGCGCCGGAGGGACGGCAGGTCGAACACGGCCGACACCACCGCGAAGGCCCGCACGGCGTCGGCGCTGCTCGCCCCGGCCTCCTCCCCCAGCCGGAAGGCGTAGGTGATACCGCCGTTGTCGACGACGTCGTTGGTGAGGACCGTCGCGACGATCTCCCGGCGCAGCGGATGGTCGCCGATGGCGTCGCCGAAGGATTCCCGGAGCCTGCGCGGGAAGTACCCGGCGAGTGCGTCCGCGAATGCCGGGCTGTCGGGCAGGTCGCCGGCCAGCAGGTCCGACTTCAGCGCCAGCTTCACGTGCGCCATGAGGGTCGCGAGTTCGGGCGAGGTGAGTCCCGCCTCCGCGCGCTCCCGGGCGGCGATCTCCTTCCTGGACGGCAGCACCTCGATGGCGCGGTCCAGGCCGTAGCGGCCTTCCAGATGGCCGATGAGCCGTCCGTGCACCGTGAGGGACGCGGCGGCGTCGGCCCGGCACGTGCCCAGCACGTCGTTCTGGGCGACGTTGTCGGAGAGCACGAGACGCGACACCTCCCCGGACATGTCGGCGAGCAGACCGGCGCGGTCGTCGGCGGCGAGACGGCCGCCGCTGACCAGGGCGTCGAGCAGGACCTTGATGTTGACCTCGTGGTCGGAGCAGTCGACGCCCGCCGAGTTGTCGAGAGCGTCCGTGTTGATCCGCCCTCCGGAGCGGGAGAATTCGATGCGTCCCAGCTGGGTGAAGCCGAGGTTGCCGCCCTCACCGACCACCCGGGCCCGGACGTCGGCACCGTCGACGCGGACGCCGTCGTTACCCTTGTCCCCCACGTCGAGATGGGTTTCGGTGCCCGACTTCACGTATGTTCCGATGCCGCCGTTCCACAGCAGGTCCACCGGTGCCCGCAGGATCGCGCGGACGAGGTCGGGTGGGGACAGTTCGGTGGTCCCGGGGCTCAGTCCGAGTGCGCGCCGCGCCTCCTCGCTGATCGGAACACTCTTCCTCGACCGTTCCCACACACCGCCGCCTGCGCTGATCAGACCGGGCGCATAGTCCGCCCACGACGACCTCGGCAGCGCGAAGAGTCGTTCCCGCTCCGCGAAGGATGTGTCCGCGTCGGGGTTCGGGTCGAGGAACACGTGCCGGTGGTCGAATGCGGCGACGAGCCGGATGTGCGGGCTCGCGAGCATTCCGTTGCCGAACACGTCGCCGCTCATGTCGCCGATCCCGACGGCCGTGAACTCCTGCGACTGGGTGTCGACACCCATTTCGCGGAAGTGCCGCTTCACGCTCTCCCACGCACCCCGGGCGGTGATGCCGAGCGCCTTGTGGTCGTAGCCGACGGATCCGCCCGATGCGAATGCGTCACCCAGCCAGAACCCGTACTGTGCTGCAACGTCGTTGGCGATGTCGGAGAACGTCGCGGTGCCCTTGTCCGCGGCGACGACAAGGTACGTGTCGTCGCCGTCGTGCCGCACCACCCGCGGCGCCGGGATCACGGCACCGGTCGCGAGGTCCACGTTGTCGGTGACGTCCAGCAGTCCGCTGATGAAGCTGCGGTAGCAGCGAACCCCCTCCGCGCGCTGGGCGTCGCGATCGCGCAGCGGGTCGCCGGTGGGAGCGGGCGGGCGCGCGACGACGAACCCGCCCTTCGCGCCGACGGGCACGATCACCGAGTTCTTGACCGCCTGCGCCTTCACCAGGCCGAGCACCTCGGTGCGGAAGTCCTCCTTGCGGTCGGACCATCGCAGGCCTCCCCGTGCCACGGCGCCGAACCGCATGTGCACGCCCTCGACCCACGGCGAGTAGACGTAGATCTCGAAGCGGGGCCGCGGCTGCGGCAGTTCCGGGATGCGCTGCGGATCGAACTTGAACGACAGGACCTGACGTTCCCGGCCCGAGGGGGCGTAGCGGTTGGTGCGCAGCGTCGCCAGGACCACGTTCAGGTAGGCGCGCAGGATGCGGTCGGCGTCCAGGCCGAGGACGTCGCCGATCGCCGTTTCCAGCGACGCGATCAGTTCACCGCACTCCTCAGCGCCGTCCGGATCAGTGCCGTCCGGATCGAACCTCGCGGCGAACAGCCGGATCAGTGCCTGGGAGATCTCCGGATGATCACCGAGGACCGTGGCGATGTGGTTCTGGCTGTACGGGAATCCACCCTGACGGAGGTACCGCGCGTATGCCCGCAGCACCTCCACTTCACGCCAGTCCAGGCCCGCGCGGAGTACGAGTTCGTTGAAGCTGTCCGTCTCGGCGCGAGATGCCCAGGCCGCGGCGAACGTCTCCGTGAAGCGGCGCGGCAGCGCGTCGTCCACCGGCCCCGGTGACGCGTAGCGGATCCCGAACTCGTACATCCAGCACACCGTTCCGCGACTGTTCGCGACCGTGTACGGGCGCTCGTCGAGGACCGCGACGCCCATGCTCTGCAGGATCGGGAGAACATCGCTGAGGGAGGCGGATGCACCGCCGACGAAGAAGGTGAAGCGCCAGTCCGCCGCGTTCGCGTCGAGCCGGGTATCGATCGCGCCGTCCGTCAGTCTCTCGAACACCACCAGATCGGCGTGGGCGCGCCGGGCGTCGAAATCGTGCTTGTACACCTCCGGGAAATGCTCCGAATAATGGGCGAGGAGTTCGCGTTCGGCTGTGTCGAGTTCGTCGCGGAACCGGTCGTCCCAGGTCCGGCAGGACCGGGAGATTCGACGCTGAATCTCCAGTCGCCGGGTGTCCGTCACCTCGGTGTCCGCCGGGACCCGCATCGTGAAGTGCACCATCGCGAGCGGGTACTCGGACACGTTCGTGGTGTATTCGACTGCGGTGCCGTCCAGTTCGTCCAGCAGGACGCGCTGGGCCGCCAGGCGCGTCCGCGTGTTGTACCGATCGCGGGGAATGAACACCAGCGCCGACATGCTCTCGCCCGGGACGTCCGTGCGCAGGAAGAGGTGAATGTGCTCGCGCGCGGTGATGCCGGCGACCTCGGTGAGGGCCGAATGCAGCGAATCCGGGCTCGCCGCGAACAACTCGGTCAGCGGCAGCGCCTGCACGACCTGCAGGACGGCCTGCCCGGAGAAGGAGTCGATGTCGAAACCGGCACGGTCGAGCAGGGCCCGCACCCGGCGTCCCGCACCCGGGATGTCCAGGACGTTCTCGTGCCTGCCCGCGGGGGTGAACGCGCCGACGAAGCGGTGCTCCACTCCTCCGGCCCTAACTCCGACCACCGACGGGTACGACGACCGGTGCACGGACACCGGAAGCGCCGCCTGCCCGATCGCCAGGACGGGGCCGGGTTCCGCGGCCGGCGCCCGATCGCCCTCCCGGTCGTGGAGCACGCCGAGACTCTCCTCGGGTGCACCGTCGTCGCCGTACCGCGCGTATCCGAGGACGGTGAAGTTGCCCGCCTCGCACCAGCGCAGGAAGTCGGCGGCCTCGCGGAGTTCTTCGGACAGCGAGTCCTGCCCGGTCTGCGAGTCGAGTTGGTCGGAGACCTGGATCTGCAGTTCGCGCATGCGCGCCAGATCCCGGTCCACCCGGCGCACGTCGGCGAGAACGGTGTGCAGCGCCGCGACAAGTGCGGCGACGACGGAGTTCGCGGTGTCGGAGCGCAGACCCACGTGAATCCACGACTCCGCCGTCCCGGAGTCGGAGATCGGCAGAAGGTCGGTGAGGGTGCCCGACTCCGAGCGGCGGGCGACGAGGACCGGATGCAGAACCTCCTCGATCGGGGCGCCGACCCTGGCCGCGGTCAGCAGTACCGATTCGACGAGCAGGGCCATGTCGTCGGTGACGATCTGCACCGCGGGCCCGATCCCGCTGGGGTCTGCGGCGTCGATTCCGCGCACCACCGCGGTCCCGGGGTTCCGGTTCCACCCGGTCTCGAGATGCGTGTTCGCGATGCGATCACGCGCCTGCGGATCTGCGCCGTCGGCGGAGGGATGACCGGCGGTGCGGAGGTAGAGGTCGCGGAAACGCTCGGGCGCTTCCGGAGCGGAAAACTGCTGTTCATCGCGGTCGAGCGAATGTGAGGACGTCGAAATTACTCTCATGTCAGTACCTTCCGTCGGAAGCATCGACACTCCCGACTGGTGCAGTGGTGGGCCGGCACGCCTCTCGGCTGGGTCCTTGGAGAACGCTTGACAGGGGGTTGTCTATACAGGACTATACATCTAAGGCGATAAAAAACGTGAGTCAGAGCACACTGGATTCAGGACATGGGACAGAGCACCCGGGACCGACCAGCTGCCGGACTCGTCACAGAGAGACAAGGCCTATGACACACGAGGGACCTCCCGAGATCAGCCTCGCGCCGGAGCGTCGCACCATCGACGTCGTCCCGGACGACGAGCGCCACGGATCTCCGCGCAGCCAGTTCACACTCTGGTTCGGCGCCAACATGCAGATCACCGCGATCGTCGACGGCGCCCTCGCGGTCGTCTTCGGCGCCGACGCGCTGTGGGCCATCGTGGGCCTGCTGATCGGCAATCTCTTCGGCGGCGCCGTGATGGCGCTGCACTCCGCTCAGGGACCGCGCCTCGGACTGCCGCAGATGATCTCGAGCCGAGCGCAGTTCGGTGTTCTGGGTGCCGTGCTCCCGTTGGTCCTCGTCGTCCTGATGTACCTCGGTTTCGCCGCGACCGGCAGCGTCCTCGCAGGTCAGGCCGTGAACGAGATCCTCCACATCGACAACCCCACCGTCGGAATCCTGATCTTCGGCGCGATGACCGCATTCGTCGCGGTGACCGGATACAAACTCATCCACGTCGTCGGCAAGATCGCGACCGTTGTCGGCATCCTCGGCTTCACCTACCTCGCGATCCGGTTGTTCGCCGAGTACGACGTGGCCTCGTTCGTCGGGATCAAGGGCTTCGACATCGTCACGTTCCTCCTCGCGATCTCGCTCGGCGCCGGCTGGCAGCTCACGTTCGGCCCGTACGTCGCGGACTACTCCCGCTATCTGCCGCGCTCGACGAGCGAGCGGACGACCTTCTGGTCGACGTTCGCGGGCAGCGTGATCGGCTCGCAGTGGTCGATGACGTTCGGTGCACTCGTCGCCGCCGTCGCCGGCGACGCGTTCCTCAGCGACCAGGTCGGGTGGATCGGAGGCCTCGCCGGACCGGCTGTGATCGCCCTGATGATCTACCTGGTGATCCTGGTCGGGAAGCTCACGATCAACTGCCTCAACGCCTACGGCGGATTCATGTCGATCCTCACCACGGTGACGGCGTTCAACGGGCAGTCCCGCATCTCGTCGCGGGCCCGCACCCTGTACATCATCGGGTTCGTCGCCGTGTCGATGCTGATCGCGATCGGTGCCAGCGCCGACTTCCTCAACAACTTCAAGAACTTCGTCCTCGTCCTGCTGATGGTGTTCACCCCGTGGAGTGCCATCAACCTGATCGACTACTACCTCATCTCCAAGGAGCGCGTGGACATCCCGGCGCTGTACGACCCGGAGGCCCGCTACGGCCGCTGGAACAAGACGGCGATGATCTGTTACACCGTCGGCGTTCTCGCGCAGATCCCGTTCCTCGCCCAGAAGCTCTACACGGGACCGGTCACGGACATGCTGGGCGGCGCGGACATCTCGTGGATCGTCGGCATCGTCTTCACCGGCGCCATCTACTACCCGCTCGCGCGGCGCAACAGCAACCCACCCGCGGCCATGATCTACCCCGCACACACCGCCATGGCGGATTCGCGACTGTGAATCACGCTGACACCCAGACTTTTCCCTCTTCCTCGTTCGACCATCAAGGAGTACACGACATGACCACCACGACGCCTCCGGTTTCCGGACCCCGCCACGTGTCGGCGCCCCGCGGCACCGAACTGACGACACTCGGCTGGCAGCAAGAAGGCGCCCTGCGCATGCTGATGAACAACCTCGACCCCGAGGTCGCCGAGCATCCCGACTCCCTCGTCGTCTACGGCGGCACCGGCAAGGCCGCGCGCAGCTGGGAGGCGTTCGACGCGATGGTCCGGACGTTGAAGACCCTGAAGTCGGACGAGACGATGCTGGTGCAGTCCGGCAAGCCGGTCGGCGTGTTCCGCACCAGCGAGTGGGCGCCCCGCGTCCTCCTCGCGAACTCGAACCTGGTGGGTGACTGGGCCAACTGGGAGGAGTTCCGCAAGCTCGACGCCCTCGGCCTGATCATGTACGGGCAGATGACGGCCGGGTCGTGGATCTACATCGGCACGCAGGGCATCCTGCAGGGCACGTACGAGACGTTCGGCGCCGTGGGCCGGAAGCGCTTCGGCGGTTCGCTCGCCGGCACCATCACGCTGACGGCCGGACTCGGCGGCATGGGCGGCGCCCAGCCCCTCGCCGTGACGATGAACGACGGCGTCGCGATCTGCGTCGACTGCGACGTCACCCGCATCGACCGCCGGATCGCGCACAAGTACCTCGACACCAAGGCCACCGACATCCACGACGCCCTGCGTCTCGCGATCGAGGCCCGCGACGCGAAGCGCCCGCTGTCGATCGGCCTCGAAGGCAACGCCGCGGAGATCTTCCCCGAACTGCTCGCCATGAACGCCCCCATCGACATCGTCACCGACCAGACGTCGGCACACGACCCGCTGTCGTACCTGCCGCTCGGGATCGAATTCGCCGACATGAAGGCGATGGCCGACAAGGACCCGGTGAAGTTCACCGAGGACTCCCGCGCGTCGATGGCACGGCACGTCGCCGCGATGGTCGGCTTCCTCGACAAGGGCGCCGAGGTGTTCGACTACGGCAACTCCATCCGTGACGAGGCCCGCAAGGCCGGCTACTACCGCGCGTTCGACTTCCCCGGATTCGTGCCCGCCTACATCCGTCCGCTGTTCGAGGAGGGCCTCGGCCCGTTCCGCTGGGCCGCGCTGTCGGGTGACCCGAAGGACATCGCCGCCACCGACAAGGCGATCCTCGAACTGTTCCCCGAGAACGAGCACCTCAAGCGCTGGATCACGATGGCCGGCGAGAAGGTGGCGTTCGAGGGTCTCCCCGCCCGGATCTGCTGGCTCGGCTACGGCGAACGGCACAAGGCCGGCCTGAAGTTCAACGAGATGGTGGCGTCCGGCGAACTGTCCGCGCCCGTCGCCATCGGCCGCGACCACCTCGATTCCGGCTCCGTCGCCTCCCCGTACCGCGAGACCGAGTCGATGCTCGACGGCTCCGACGCGATCGCCGACTGGCCGCTGCTCAACGCACTCGTCAACACCGCGTCGGGGGCGTCGTGGGTGTCCATCCACCAGGGCGGCGGCGTCGGCATGGGACGGTCCATCCACGCCGGTCAGGTGTGCATCGCGGACGGCACCGACCTGGCCGCCGAGAAGCTGGAGCGGGTCCTGACCAACGATCCCGGCATGGGCGTCATCCGGCACGTCGACGCCGGATACGACCACGCGATCGACGTCGCCAAGGAGCGCGGCGTCCGCGTGCCGATGTCCGAAGGATGACCGCAGGCCCGAGCGACCGCATTTTCGAACCACTGGAAGGAACAGCAGTGACAGCGAACACCTCCCGCTCCACAGTGCTGACCGGCATCGGCACCCTGGTGACCAACGACCCGACAGTGGGGGAAGGTCCGCTCGGGCTGATCCGCGACGCCGCCGTCGTCTTCGACGGCGGCGTGGTGGCCTGGGTCGGCCGCGCCGACTCGGCGCCGGCCGGGGACGTCGGGCACGATCTCGACGGCCGGGCGGTGCTGCCGGGCTTCGTGGAGAGCCACTCGCACCTGGTGTTCGGTGGGGAACGGGCGGAGGAATTCGCGGCGCGCATGGCGGGACAGCCGTACGCGGCGGGTGGCATCCGCAACACGATCGAGGCGACACGGAACGCGACCGACGAACAACTGCAGGCGAACACGCGGCGACTGCTGGACGAGTCCCTGCGGTCGGGCAGCACCACCGTGGAGTGCAAGACCGGGTACGGGCAGACGGTCGCGCACGAACTGCGCAGCACGAGGATCGCGGCGTCCCTCACCGACGAGGTGACGCTGCTCGCCGCTCACGTTCCGCCGCCGGAATACGCGGGGCGGGCCGACGACTACGTCGCCATGGTGTGCTCCGAGATGATCGACGCCTGTGCACCGCAAGCGAAGTGGATCGACGTGTTCTGTGAGACCGGCGCGTTCGACCGCGATCAGGCACATGCCGTTCTCACCGCCGGGATGGCGAAGGGGCTGATCCCCCGCGTCCACGGCAACCAACTCCGCGAGGGACCCGGAGTCCAGCTCGCCGTCGAACTGGGGGCCGCGTCCGTCGACCACGTCTGCTACACCACGCAGGCCGACATCGATGCGCTGGCGCAGAGTTCGACGGTGGCCACGCTCCTGCCCGGCGCGGACTTCTCGACCCGGAACAAGTACCCGGACGCCCGGGCCCTGCTCGACGCAGGTGTCACGGTGGCGCTCGGTGCGGATTGCAACCCCGGCACCAGCTACACCACCAGCCTGCCGTTCTGCATCGCGATCGCGGTGCGGGACATGCACATGACCCCGGACGAAGCCATCTGGGCGGCCACGGCGGGCGGTGCCCGCGCGCTGCAACGTGCCGACGTCGGGGTCCTGCGTCCCGGCGCGCGGGCCGATGCCCTCGCGCTGGACGCGCCGTCGTACCTACACTTGGCCTACCGGCCCGGCGTCCCCCTGGTCAGCGATGTGTGGCGGGGCGGCGAACTCGCCTGGTCCGCGCACACCGGTCACGAGAAAGCGAGGGCCCTGCGATGATGGAGAACCTGTTGATTCCCCCGCCCCCCTGGGTCGGCAGGGTGGACGGCACGTCGAGTCACCACCTCCGCTGGCACCAGGCCGTGACGCCTCTGCACGACGGCGCCGAGCCCGGCGCCTGCGTGCTGATCGGCTTCTCGAGCGACGAGGGCGTGGAGCGGAACAAGGGCCGCCGCGGGGCGGCGCGCGGCCCGGACGCGCTGCGGGGCGCGCTGTCGTCGATGGCGCTCGCCGAGCCGCTCCGCGTCTACGACGCCGGCACCGTCGCGGTCACCGACAATCGTCTCGAGGCCGGGCAGATGGCGCTCGGCTCCGTGGTCGCCGCGACGCTCGACGCCGGCCAGTTCCCGGTGGTCCTCGGCGGCGGCCACGAGGTGGCCTACGGGACGTACCTCGGTCTGGCACAGGCAGCCGTCCGCACACCCAGGCGTCGGATCGGGATCCTGAACCTGGACGCCCACTTCGACCTGCGGTCCGATCCGGTCCCGAGTTCGGGCACACCGTTCCGGCAGATCCTCGAACAGGAGCATGCGTCAGGCACCGCCTTGCAGTACTCCGTGCTCGGCATCAGCCAGCCGAGCAACACCACCGCACTGTTCGACACCGCACGCGGATACGACGTCCGCTACCTCCTGGACGACGACTGCTCGGTCTCCGACCGGCACCGGGTGGCCGTCTTCGTCAGCGAGTTCCTGTCGGACGTCGATCTCGTGTACCTCACCATCGACCTCGACGTCCTTCCCGCCGCGGTCGCGCCGGGAGTGAGCGCTCCCGCCGCGTACGGCGTTCCGGCGGAGACGATCCAATTCGTGTGCGACGCCGTCGCCGCCAGCGGAAAACTCGCGGTGTGCGATGTGGCCGAGCTCAATCCGTCGTTCGACATCGACAACCGCACGGCCCGCACCGCCGCCCGGTTGATCCATCGGATCGTCACGAAACGCATCCCGATCGCGGTGTGAGGTCAGTCGGGAGCGTCCGCTCAGACCTCCCGCAGCACTGCGCGCAGCCGGGTGACGAACGCGGCGGGGTCGTGGGCGAAGCCGATGTGGTCGCCGGGGAACATAGTGGGCTCGACGCCCAGTTCGGCGGCGAGCGCCCGCGACGTACGGTCGCAGAGTTGCCCACCCGACTCCTCGCCGATCCCGACCACGACGCGGCTGGGCGCCGAGCGCAGGGCGGTGACGTCCGGGCACCAGCGGGTGGTCGGGCGCAGCATGTGCGCGTGCTGGAAGTAGTCGTCCGCCTCGGTCTGCGCATCCCGTTCGCCCGCGAACATCTGCTGGAACGCTTCCTCGGGCAGGTGGATGTTCGCCAGGGCCAGGAACTTCCTCCACGCCCCCACGACATCCCCGGTCAGGTGGGTGTCGATGATCTCGTCGGTCTTCACGCGCAGTTGCTCGCGGTCGTCGAGTAACTCGTCCAGCGGCGGCTCGTGAGCGATCACGGTGTGGACCAGCTCGGGGTGCGCCTGCACCAGCGCGAGCGCACTGACGGCGCCGCCGCTGGAGCCGAACACCACGGCAGGGCCCGCGTCGAGGTGCATCAGGAGCCGGGCGAGGTCGTCGGCGCGCATCTCCGGGGTCGAATCGCGATCCCGGTCGTCGACCGGACTGCGGTGGATGCCCCGCGGGTCCGTCGTGAGCACGGTGTAGTCGGACGAGAGCAGATCCGCCGCCGGCGCGAAGGAGTCGGCGTCCATGGGGGCGCCGACGAGCACCACGACGGGACCCGCGCCCTGCACCTCGTAGTACAGCCTGGCACCGGGAACGTCGAGGATCCGGGCGTCGGCGGTGGCGGTCGATGTGGAATTCATCGGTTCTCCTCGTTCGAGGTGGTAATTCTCGGTCGCAGGTAGGACCGCGCCCGAGGGGCAGAATCATCGGTCGAGGGGGGAAATTTCTTCCGCAGACCTGGTACAGCGCCCAGGATTCGCAGGAATCGTGGGCGTACCACTGGAAGGACGCGCGCCTTGATGACAGGATGATATCCACGCGAACGGGATCTCGATGTGAGGTCCCGGGCGGCAACTGCAGGGAGTGAACGGTATGGCGCAGGGTGTTGTGAAGTGGTTCAACAGCGAGAAGGGCTTCGGATTCATAGCGCCGGACGACGGCAGCGCGGACGTGTTCGTTCACTACTCCGAGATCTCGGGCAGCGGCTACAAGTCGCTGGAGGAGAACCAGCGGGTGGAATTCGAGGTCGGACAGGGCCAGAAGGGCCCGCAGGCCCAGAATGTCCGGGCCGTCTGACCGACGCCCCGATGACACTGTGACGACGAGGTCGCACCCGAGCGGTGCGGCCTCGTCATCGTCGTAGTAGGCCCCGGGACAGCTATCTCGCGAGGCCGAAGCTTCCCACCTGGTTGCCGCCCACGTACACGGCCCCGGTGTAGGTCCCGTCTGCGTTGGGGGTCATCCTGTCGGTCAGGAACCCCAGACCCGATGGGCTGTAGTCGATGACGGTGTTTCCGTTCCCGTCCTGCGAGGTCGTGCCCGCGAGCCCGGTCAGACCGAACGCGAAGTTGTTGACGACCGTGCCGCCCTGGAACGTCTTGCCCTTCCAGATCAACTCACCCGCCGGCGCGGTGGTCGTTCCCTGATAGGTGCCGGACGGCACGGCGGGTTCCGCCACGCCCGTCCCCGCGCCGGCGAGAACCGCGCCGATCATCGTTCCCGCGGTGACGATCCCTCGTGTGATCGTGCGCATGAAGCCTCCCTCTGCAATGCCGCACGGAGTGTGCGCTGTGCGTCCGTGGTCGAGTACCCGCTCCCGTGTCCGTGGACACCGGCACCCCTGGACAAATTCGCCGGTCTCCTTCATAGTCGATATGCCACCAAGTGGCATTGTCATTTCACTAGGTGGCAATTTCGATCTTCCGACAGGAGTTTCCGTGACCGATCAGCTGCTCGATGCCGCCGAGTTCCGCGGCGCAGTGCGTGCATTCGCCAACCGTGAGATCCACCCCGGCGCGGCGTTCCGTGACGAGACGCGGGAGTTCCCGGCGGAGTTGGTGAAGCGACTGGGCGAACAGGACCTGATGGGCATCTCGGTGCCCGAGGAGTTCGGCGGACTGGGCCTGTCCACCAGGACACAGCTGATCGCGATCGAGGAGGTGGCCCGCACCGACGCCGCCCTCGCCTCGATCTATACCGCGCACTACCTGGGGCTCGAGCCGATCCTCGTCGGCGGAACCGAGGAGCAGAAGCGCCGGTGGCTGCCCCGGCTCGCGTCCGGTGAACTGCTCGCCGGGTTCGCCCTCACCGAACCGGACGCCGGCTCCGACATCGCCTCGATGCGCACGACGGCGCGGCGCGAGGACGACGGGTGGCACCTGTCCGGTTCGAAGACGTACATCTCCAACGCCAAGGAGGCCGACCTGGTCGTCGCCTTCGCCAAGACCGATCCGTCCGCAGGCTTCCGCGGCATCACCGCGTTCGTCCTCCCCCAGGGCACTCCCGGCGTGAGTTACTCGGAGCCCCAGGACAAGCTGGGCATCCGGTCCGCGCCCACCTACACCGTGTACCTCGACGACGTGGTGCTTCCCCACGACGCCGTGGTGGGAACGGAGGGCCGCGGCGGCAACATCGCGCTCACCGCCCTCAACCGCGCCCGCGTCGACGTGGCGGCGATGGCCAACGGAATCGCCCTGCGCGCGTGGGAACTGGGACGCTCCTACGCGGCCGAGCGCAAACAGTTCGGACACCCCATCGCCGAATTCCAGGCGATTCAGCTGCTGCTGGGCGCGTGCGACGCGCAGCTCGTAGCCTCCCGCGTCACCGCGGACTGGGCGGCGGACGTGAAGGATGCCGGGGTCGACCTGCGCCGCGCCGCGTCCGTGTCGAAGTACGTGGCCACGGAGGCCTGCTTCTCGATCGTCGACCAGACCGTGCAGATTCACGGCGGCGCCGGTTTCATGCGCGAATCCGAGATCGAACGCCTCTACCGCGACTGCCGGATCCTCCGGATCTTCGAGGGCACCTCGCAGATCCAGCTGCTCACCATCGCCTCCAACGCCCCGTCCCCGCACTCGACCGAATTCTGAGAGGGCCCGTCATGCCTACCCTTCCTCCCCTGGACGGCATCCGCGTCGTCGATCTCTCGCGCGTCCTGGCCGGACCGTATTGCACGGCGCTGCTCGCAGACGCCGGCGCCGACGTCGTCAAGATCGAGCCCGCTGCCGGCGAGGATTCGCGGCACCTGGGCCCGTTCCGCGACGGCGAGAGCATCTATTTCAACGTGCTGAACCGCGGAAAACGCTCGCTGGCACTGAATCTCAAGGACGACGCGGACCGGAAGGTGCTGTTCGACCTGCTCGACACGGCGGATGTTCTCGTCGAGAATTTTCGGCCCGGCGTGACCGCCCGCCTCGGCATCGACTACGACACCGTCCACGCCCGCAATCCCCGGCTCGTCTACGCGTCCATCTCCGGTTTCGGGCAGGACGGGCCGCTCGCGGGTTCGGCCGCCTACGACCTCGTCGTGCAGGCGCTGTCGGGGATCATGAGCATCACCGGTTTCCCCGAATCCGGGCCGACCCGGCTCGGCGAATCGTTCGGCGACCTCGTCGCGGGACTGTTCGCGGCGTGGGGCATCAGCTCCGCCCTGGTCGGCACCCGGGAATCGGGTGTGGGACAACACCTCGACGTCGCCATGTTCGACAGCATGCTGGCCATGCTCCCCACCGCGCACAGCCAGTTGCAGGCATCGGGGGTCGCGCCGGCGGGAGTGGGCAATCGCCATCCCGTCTCGACCCCGTTCGACACGTACCGGGCGTCGGACGGCCTGTTCGTCCTGGCCGTCGCCAGCCAGTCCGGATTCGAGAAGCTCGCCCACACCATGGATCGCGCAGACCTTCTCGGCGACAACCGTTTCGCCGACGACACGTCCCGCACCGATCACGAACCGGCGCTGCGCGCGGAGATCGAGATCTGGGCGAAGGACAAGACGGTCGCCGAGGTGGTCGCGGTCCTCGGCGCGGCCGGACTGGCGAGCTCCGAGATCTGGAACGTGGAACAGGCGTTGTCGTCCGAGCAGAGCAGGCACCGGGGACTCGTGGAGTCGTTCGATCATCCGGTCGCGGGAACGATCGACTACGTCCGGCAGCCGGTCGTGTTCGGCGACAGCGCGCGCCCCGGGGTTCGCCGCAGCCCGCTGCTCGACGAACACCGGCAGCCCCTGCTGTCCGAGATCGCGTCGCGGTAGATTCACGCCGACACCCGCGACCGTCAGGAGAGAACCCATGGCCCCCGGAGATGTGACCCGCAGCGCGAGCCGCACCTTCGAACTGCTCGGCGCGATCACCGAGCAGGGCGGGTTGACGCTCGGCGATGCCGCGAAAGCCGCAGGCCTCGCCACGAGTACCGCGCTGCGCCTGATCCGCAGCATGGAGCAGAGCGAGTTCCTGGTCCGCGGCGACGACAACGTCTACCGGGCCGGGCCGCGACTTCTCCAGATCGGCGCCCGGGCGATCAGCGACAACCAGCTGCTGTCCCGGGCCCGGCCCGCGATGGTCGCGATCGCGGAGGGAACCCGCGAATCCACGTACCTGTCGACCCACGGCCCGAAGGGCACCGCCCTGTATCTCGCGCAGATCGAGGGCACCCACGCGATCCGGCACATGGGATGGGTGGGGCAGACGGTGCCGCTCGAGGGCACGGCCGTCGGCGCCGCGCTGCGGGGTGACCTGCAGAGTGAGGGATACGCGATCGCCCACGACACCATCGAGGACCAGTCGACGGGTGTGGCGGCCCCGATCTACGACGCGGTGGGGCGGATCGTGGGCGCGCTCAGCATCATCGGGCCGACGTTCCGTCTCGACGACGCACTCTGCGCGCAGCACGGTCTCGTTCTCGTCGAGCGTTGCCGTGCGCTGTCGACCGAACTGGGCTCCCCGACCCGGTGAGCGGCGGTCAGCTGCCCATGCTGGTCCGGACGAATTCGCGGAACGTGAGGACCATCGGTTCGCGGGCCCGGCCCCGCCGGTAGATCAGCGAGAACGGCGCCTGATAACCGAACGACGCCGGCAGGATCGGACGGAGCCGGTTCCGGTCCACCCAGTACTCCGCGTAGTGCTCGGGTAGGTATCCGATGTACGCGCCGGACAGCACGAGGATGAGCTGCGCTTCCATGTTCTCCACCGTCGCCGAGGGTTGCGGGAACCCCTGGCGGGCGAGTTCCTGCTCGGACCAGTAGCCGCGGGTCACCATCCGCTGTTGCGTGATGACCTCCGGCGGCACCCGCTTCCTGCCGAACAGCGGGTGCTTGTCGCTGCAGTACAGCCAGTGCTGCTCCCGGTGCAGCGCCTGGGAGACGAGGCCGTTCATCGGTGAGGCGAACGCGCCGACCGCGACGTCGATCCGGTCGTCGAGCACGCCGACCTGCAGTTCGTGCGGGGTCTGGATCTTCAGGTCGAGGTAGACGGCGGGGTGGTCCTTGCTGAACACGCCGATCACGTCGGCGAGCGGCAGCGTGGCGTCGGTGACGGTGGAATCGAGAACCCCGATGGTGAGGGTTCCCCGGAGCTCCCCCTGCAGCGCGGCGCCGTAGCGTTCGAACCCCTCGAGTTCGCCGAGGATGCGCAGGCATTCCTTGTGGTAGAGCTCGCCCTTGCTGGTGAGACCGAATCCGCCCCGCCCGCGGTGACACAGGACGATGCCGAGGTGCCGTTCGAGCTGGCTCATGTAGGTGCTGATCGCGGAGGCGGACAGTCCGAGTTCCTGCTGCGCGGGCGCGAACCCCTGGTGACGGACGACGGCCGCGAAGATCTGGAGGAGCTTCAGATCGGGCAGCGAGCTGCGCATCGCACTCCTCCGGCGGGGTCGAAAACAGGGTGTGAGCTGGCTCGCACCATTACTTCACGATTTTCTGAAGTGATTATTTGTATCAACTGATTTATTTCACGTCAATGTTCTCCTACCGTCTAGGGCAACGGTCTGACGAGACCGGCACCGACGGGACCACCACGCCCGTCATCACCGATCCGCTAGGACACGTGAAGGACGCACCATGGACATCACCATCATCCTGATCTATCTGGGCGCGATGCTCGCGTTCGGCTGGTGGGGCAAACGCCGGGCGAGCAACTCCAGCGAATACCTCGTCGCCGGCCGCCGACTCGGCGGATTCCTCTACACCAGCACGATGGCGGCGGTCGTCATCGGCGGCGCCTCCACCGTCGGCGGCGTCGGCCTCGGCTACAAGTACGGCATCTCCGGAATGTGGCTGGTCGTATCGATCGCCGCCGGTGTCCTCCTGCTCAGCCTGCTCTTCGCCGCACGGATCCAGCGCCTCAAGGTCTACACCGTCTCCGGGATGCTCAAACTCCGGTACGGCATCGACGCCACCGGGGCGTCCGGTCTCGTGATGATGGCCTACACCCTCATGCTCACCGTCACCTCCACGATCGCCTACGCCACCATCTTCAACGTGCTGTTCGGCTTCGACCGGACCCTGTCGGTGGTCCTCGGCGGCCTCATCGTCGTGGCCTACTCGGCGATGGGCGGCATGTGGTCGATCACGCTCACCGACGTCGTCCAGTTCGTCATCAAGACCATCGGCGTCTTCGCCCTGCTCCTCCCGTTCACGTGGAGCAAGGCGGGCGGGTACGCCGGCATCAAGGAGCGCGTCGGCGAACAGGCACTCGGGCTCGGCACCATCGGCACCGGCACCATCGTCACGTTCTTCGTCGTCTACACCCTCGGCATCCTCATCGGACAGGACATCTGGCAGCGGGTGTTCACCGCGAAGTCGCCGGAGGTCGCACGATGGGGCGGCGTCACCGCCGGCATTTACTGCCTGCTGTACGGCGTCGCGGGCGCACTGATCGGTCTGGCCGCGTCGGCCCTCATGCCCGACATCGGGTCGTCCGACGACGTGTACGCCGACGTCGCCGTCCACGTCCTGCCCGTCGGTCTCAGCGGCATCGTCCTCGCCGCCGCGGTGGCCGCGATGATGTCGACCGCGTCCGGCGCGCTGATCGCCACCGCCACCGTCGCCCGGCAGGACGTCCTTCCGCTGGTCGCCCAGATCTTCGGCCGCACACGACCCGAACTGGACACGTCCGATCCGGAAGCCGACGTGCGCGGCAACCGCCTCTACGTGATCGTGATCGGCCTCGTCAGCATCGTGATCGCCGCGCTCATCAACGACATCGTCTCCGCGCTCACGATCGCCTACGACATCCTGGTCGGCGGGCTCCTCGTCCCGATCCTCGGTGGACTGGTCTGGAGGCGCGCCACCGGAACCGCGGCCATGGCGGCCATGGCGGTGGGCACCGTGGCGACCATCGCGACGATGTTCGTCGTCGGCGACGTCCTGGCGAACGAGCCGGTGTACGTCGGACTCGTCAGCGCTCTGGTCGTGTTCGTGGCCACCAGCCTATTCACCGAACCCACCCCGGCGAACGTGATGTCCGTGTGGAACGCGCGAGTGTCGGGAAAGCCCGAGGAAGACCCGGTTCCGGTCCCGGCACCGATAGCCTGAGTGGCATCAGCGCACGAAAGTGAGTGCGCACGAGCGGGAGGAATGATCGTGCCGAAGATCGTCGACCACGACGAGCGGAGACTGGCGCTCGCCGACGCCGTTCTCGCGTTGATCGCCAGGGAGGGGATCTCCGCCGTCACCACGCGAGCGGTGGCGGAGGAGAGCGGGTGGTCGACCGGAGTGTTGAACCACTACTTCGGGTCCCGGCACGAATTGCTCCTCGCGGCGCTGCGCCGGGCCGGCGACATCCAGGGCGACCGGTACCGCACGATCCTCGACGAGGAGGGCGCAGGCCCGATCGAGAAGCTGCGGAACATCACCGCCAGCATCCTGCCGCTCGACGAACGGCGGCTGGCGATGACCCGTGTGTTCCTGTTCTTCTACGCGGAGGGTGCGGCCGAGGAAACGGCGCGCGGTGAGATCGCGGCCTTCCTCGCCCGCTGGCGGGGCGT
Organism: Rhodococcus sp. G6(2025); assembly: GCF_058628105.1. NCBI lineage: Bacteria > Bacillati > Actinomycetota > Actinomycetes > Mycobacteriales > Nocardiaceae > Rhodococcus > Rhodococcus sp. G6(2025). The sequence goes on along the minus strand of NZ_CP179750.1, from coordinate 1,012,146 downwards.
CGTGCGCGAGTCGGTCGTCGCCGCACAGCGGGAGGGCACCGTCTCCACCGACCTCGACGCGGACGCCGTCACCGTCGCGCTGGTGGCGCTGACCGACGGTCTTGCATTGCAGGCCATCCTGGATCCCGTTGTCATGGAGGCGATCAGCGCGGAGGACGCAGCCGCCCGCTGCGTGGACGCCGCCGTACGACGGACCACCGAAGAAGCGGGAGCAGTAGGCAGATGACCGACCGCGTCGTCGTCCTCGACGACTTCATTCCGGCCGAAGAACTGTCCGATTCGCTTGCCGCCGCAGGTATTTCCGCGGACGTCGTGCACCAGTCCGAGTTCCCGTCCGGCCCTGGCGTCATCGCCCTGCTCGTGGGTCCGGAGAACACCGGCCTTCAGCCCCGTCACCTGTCGGATCTTCCGGACCTGCGACTGCTGTCGGCGACGTCCGCCGGGTACGACCACCTGCCGGTGTCGGCGGCCCACGAACGCGGCCTCTGGGTCACGCGCGCGGTGGACTACTGCACCGAGGAGGTCGCAGACCACGCGCTCGCGCTCACCCTCGGACTGCTCCGATCCACCCACGCCCTCGACCGCTCCGTGCGTGCGGGCGGGTGGGACGTCACCGCCGCACCGCCGCGGCGGATCGCGGGAACCGTGCTGGGCCTCTACGGTTTCGGCCGGATCGCCGCCGCTTTCGCACTGCGCGCCCGAGCCCTCGGGATGACCGTCCTCGTCAGCGGCCGCGGGCTGGGCGACCGCGCCGGGGAACTGGCGGCCGCGGGCATCGAGGTGGTCGGGTTCGAGGAACTGCTGCGCCGCTCCGACGTGCTGAGCCTGCACGTCCCCCTGACTTCCGAGACGCGGGGTCTGATCGACGAGCGTGCGCTGTCGACGATGAAGCGCGGCGGGTATCTGGTGAACGTCTCCCGCGGCGGACTCGTCGACCACGACGCACTTGGCGCAGCACTACGCAGTGGACACCTCGCGGGTGCGGCCGTCGATGTCCTTCCGAACGAACCTCCCGCACAGGACGATCCGATCCTGCATATCCCGAACCTCGTGATCACCCCGCACGCCGCGTGGTACTCACCGCAGGTCGCGCGCACCCTGGCGCAGCAGTCGGCCCGCAATGTCGCGGCGGTCCTGACGGGCACATCCCCGGTGGGCGTCGTCGCCGCACCGGGGATGTGATCGCCCTGCCAGTCTCGGCAGGCCGCTGTCAGTCCTTGTAATCGGGGGCGGTCCGGTCCAGCATCCGCAGCAGCGCCGCCCACGCCATCTCGTAGGCCTGATCGTCGGTGTAGTCGTCCGTGGCCTCGCCGGCGAACTGTCGCGCGGTGTGCTCGGCGATCTCGGGCGACGGAACGCGCAGTTCACCCGACGCCTGAGCGGCGATCTGGATGTCACACGCCTTCTCCAGATAGAACATTCGCAGAAACGCCTCGGCAGCGGATTCGCCCACGGTGAGCAGTCCGTGATTGCGCAGGATCATCGCGGGATGATCGCGGAGGTCCTCGACCAACCGCACGCGTTCGGCCGTGTTGAGGGCGATGCCCTCGTAGTCGTGGTAGCCGACCCGGTTGTAAAACTCCATCGAGATCTGGTTCAGCGGCAGCAGTCCATGCTCCTGCGCGGCCACCGCACACCCGGCCTTCGTGTGGGTGTGCAGCACGCACTGCGCGTCCGGCCGGGCCTCGTGAATCGCGCCGTGGATCACGAATCCCGCAGGGTTGACCTGATATTCGGACGGTTCGACGAGTTCGCCGTCGAGTCCGATCTTCACCAGGTTGGAGGCGGTGATCTCCTCGAAGAGCAGGCCGTACGGGTTGATGAGGAAATGATGTTCGGGCCCGGGAATCCGGACCGAGACGTGCGTGAAGATGAGGTCGGTCATCTTGAAATGCGCGAGCAGGCGGTACACCGCCGCGAGTTCACGACGCAGTTCCGCCTCGGTCTTCGCCGGGCCCGTTCGGCCCTGCGACGTAACGGTGGGTGCACTCATGCGGGATCTCCTTGATCACCGAAGGGATTTCGGCTTAAATATATCAACTGATTTATTTAAGTGCCAGCCCTCGGCTCAGTCGAGCCGCCCGCCCAGCATGCCCCGCAGGGAGCGCAGGCAGAGTTCACGTAGCTCGCCCTCGGCGATCGACGGGTGGTCGAGCCAGTCCATGCAGACGGCACGGACGAAGGCGATCCATCCGCGCACCGCGACGCCGACGAGTTCCCTCTCACTGGCGGGGGGATCGAGCGCGTCGACGATGCGGCGCTGCTGGGCATCGAGTTCCCGCTCGACGATGGCCCGGATGTCGGCGTCGGCCGACAGCGCGCCGTGGTTGATGGCCCGGACTCCGTGCCGGTGGCTCGCAACATGCTCGAAGTACGCGTCGAGGCCGGCCGCGACCTGTTCCTCGACGGGGAGGGTGGAGTCGGGGGCCGTCACGTCGAGCAGTCGTTCGGATTCGCGTTCGACGATTGCGGCGAAGAAATCCCGCTTCGTCGGGAAGTAGTGGTACATCAATCCGCGCGACACCTCGGCGAGTTCCGCGACCTCCTCGATCCACACATCCTCGTAGGGGCGGTCCGCGAACAGCCGCGCGCCGATGTCGAGCAACTGCGCCCGGCGCTGCTCCGGGGCGAGTCGTCGACGGGCGCTGGTCATGCCAGTCACCGTACTGCTTGACACCGGTTCAGTAAGGCGTACCTTGCGTACTAGACATCAATTCAGTAACGCAGGCCACATCGACACGGGGGTCGACATGAGCGTCGAATCACTGCACACCACGGCGGAGGCGACCATCCCGCATCCTCGATGGCGGCTTCCCGTCGTCGGCGACGTCTTCGGGATCAGCATCCGCACTCCGGTGCAGAATTCGATGGAGATCGGCAGAAAACTCGGGCCCATCTTCGAGCGCAACGTCCTCGGCAATCGGTTCGTGTTCGCCTCCGGTGCCGACATGGTCGCGGAACTCTCCGACGAATCCCGGTTCGCGAAACACCTGGCACCCGGCGTCGCGTCGCTGCGCGAGGTCGGCGGCGACGGGTTGTTCACCGCCTACAACCATGAGCCGAACTGGAGCAAAGCGCACAACCTCCTCGCCCCGGCGTTCACGAAATCCGCGATGCGGTCGTATCACCGCACGATGCTGGATGTCGCAGGCGAACTGACGGAGCACTGGGACGAGCGGGTGAACGGCTCCCCCGTCGACGTGTCCTCCGACATGACGAAGCTGACGCTCGAGACCATCGGCCGCACCGGTTTCAGCTATTCCTTCGACTCCTTCAGACGGGACCGGCCGCACCCGTTCGTGCAGGCGATGGTCGGTGCGCTGAGCCATTCGCAGCGCACCACGTTCGTGAAGTCCAGCGCGCTCGGACGCCTGCTGACGCGACGGTCGGATCGACGCAACGTCGCCAACCTGGAACACATGGCCGAGGTCGTCGACGAGGTGATTCGTGCCCGCCGCGACAGCACCGAGGACGGCCCCGAGGACCTGCTCGAACTCATGCTGCGGGCCGCCCGGGAGAATGACCCCCATCGGATCGACGAGTTGAACATCCGGCACCAGGTGGTGACGTTCCTGGTCGCGGGACACGAGACCACCTCCGGGGCACTGTCGTTCGCCCTGTACTACCTGTCGCGTCATCCCGACGTCCTCGCAAAGGCGCAGGCGGAGGTCGATGCGGTCTGGGGCGACGAAGAGCCCGCGTTCGAGCAGATCGCGAAGCTCCGCTACGTGCGCCGGGTGCTCGACGAATCGTTGCGGCTGTGGCCGACGGCCCCCGCGTACGGCAGGGAGGCGACCGTCGACACGACCCTCGTCGGCAAGTACCCGATGAAGGTCGGCGACTGGGTGCTCGTCCTCATCCCCGCCCTGCACCGCGACCCCGTGTGGGGTGACGATCCCGAGGCGTTCGACCCCGACCATTTCCTCCCCGAGCGCATCCGGTCCCGGCCCGCGCACGTGTACAAGCCGTTCGGGACCGGCGAGCGCGCCTGCATCGGACGACAGTTCGCCCTCCACGAGGCGGTCCTGGTTCTCGGCACGATCCTGCGGCGCTACGACATCGTGGGCGACCCGGACTATCGACTGAAGGTCGCCGAGCGCCTCACCCTCATGCCCGAGGGCTTCACGCTCCAGCTCCGCAGGCGCTAGACCCGGCGGGCCAGAACTTCCGTCACGACGTGTTCGGCGATGGCGAGGGACGACGTCGCACCCGGTGAGGGCGCGTTCCGGACGTGAACGACGCGTTCCGACCCGGTGATGACGAAGTCGTCCTCGAGGCTGCCGTCGGCGTTCATCGCCTGAGCGCGGATGCCCCGGGGTCCGCGGGTGACGTCGGAGCGGCACACGTCGGGCACGTACTTCTGCGCCTCCTTCACGAACTGGCCCGTGCTGAGGACGGTGCGGGCCTCGCGGACCGCCGCCGCGGTGTTGTGCACGGCGAACCGCCAGAACCCGGGAAACCCGACCGCCGACACCACGTCCGCCGCCGACCACCCCCGACGGTCGTACGCCTCCCGCCCGAAGGCGAGAAAGGCGTTCGGTCCGAGCATGATTCGCCCGTCGATCCGCTTGGTGAGGTGGACCCCGAGGAACGGGTACCGCGGATCCGGAACCGGGTAGATCAGCCCCTTCACGAGCGAGGACCGCTCGGGCTCGAGCAGGAAGTAGTCGCCGAAGAAGGGCACCACGCGAGGCGATCGCGGTTCACCCGACATCAGTGCCACCCGGTCGGACTGCAGTCCCGCGCATGTGACCACCAGGTCGAAGGCCTCGCTGCCGTTCCGGGTGGTGACCACCGTTTCCGCGGTCCGGCTGTCCAGGCCCACGACCTCCCGGCCGAGGAGCACGCGTCCACCCGCGGCGGCGATGTCCGCGGCGAGAGCCTCCGCGACCGCCACGTAATCGATGATCGCGGTGTGCGGCGAGTGCACGGCGGCGACTCCCCGTGCGTGCGGTTCGATCTCGGGGATCTCCTCCCCCGCGACCTTGCGGATGCCGGGGACCCCGTTGGCGACCGCTCTGTCGAAGATGGCGTCCATCCGCGCCACTTCGGACGAGTCGTGGGCGACCACCACTTTGCCGCATTCCTCGTAGGCCACACCCTTGTCCTCCGCGTACTGCTGCAGGAGGGTGACACCACGGCGGCACAGGCGCGCTTTGAGGCTGCCCGGCGGGTAGTACAGGCCGGCGTGGACGACGCCGCTGTTGTGTCCGGTCTGGTGGGCCGCGACCCGGGTCTCCTTTTCGAACAGCGTCGCCTCGACGGCGTCCATGCGGTGCAGAAGTTCCCGGGCGACCGCCAGACCGATGATGCCGCCGCCGATGACGGCGGCACGAACCTTCGCCATGAGCACCCCTCCGTATATACCATTTTCGAGATACCATCGATGGTATGTCGACCACCCCTCGACGCACGTCTTTTCCCGGACTGGAGCACCTGTCCGATCGGCGTCGAGCGCTGCTGGACGAGCTCGTCACCACTCGCCGCGAGCGCGGCCTGACGCAGACGGAGATCGCCGCCCACATGGGCACGTCGCAATCGGCCGTGGCACGGCTCGAACGCGGCGACGTCGACCCCCGCCTGTCGACGCTCGAACGGTATGCGGAGGCCGTGGGCCGGACGGTCGACTGGACGATCTCAGCGCACCGGGAGTCATCACCATGATCTGGCCACCACCCACCCCACCACAGGTCCCGCCGTTTCACACCCCCTGGCAGCCGGACCCCCGGCAGCCGCCCGCCCCGATGCCCGTCACGTCCGTGCCCGCTCCCGCTCCCGGTCCCGACTGGCTGGCCGAGCGCCTGTTCGACAAACGGATCGTGTCGCTGACCGGCAGGCTCGACGCCGAGGCCACCAACCGCGCGGCGGCGTCGCTGGCACTGCTCGACGCCTCGGACGACGGGGAGGTCCAGCTGTGGCTGCACGGCGTCGACGCCGACATCGACGCGGCCGCGGTCCTCCTCGACACCCTCGATCTGATGGGCGTCCCGCTGCACGTCCACTGCCGCGGCGACGTCCGGGGAATGGCGATCGCCCTCCTCGCGCCCGCCGACCGCCGGACGTCGGCGTCGCACGCCACGTTCCATCTCCGGGAACCGCAGACGTCCTGCACCGGTCCGGCGTCGGACGTCGCCATCGCCGCCGAACACCACGAGCAGCAGCTCCGGAGGCTGCAGCAGCGGATCGCCGACTCCTGCGGGCGTCCCGTCGACACGGTGATCGGCGACATGCGGGACCACCGGATCCTCACCGCCGACGAGGCGCGCGACTACGGGCTGATCGACGCCGTCACCGGCGCACGCTCCGCCGACGGCGAGTAATCCGGCAGCCGCACTCCTTTTCGGCTCCCGCGCACGAATTCAGGCGCAATTTCGAGTGCGCGAACCGAGAAAGGGTGCGTCTGTGCCGCCGGACGTGCACGGGCAGGCTCTTGCGCCCCGCACCTCGACGGGGGAATCATCCGAGGATGACGGTCGAACGATCGCGCATCACGGTCCACGGGGTCGTGCAGGGGGTCGGCTTCCGCCCGTTCGTCGCGCGACTGGCCGACGACCTGGGACTGCACGGCCACTGCGGCAACGACGACGTCAGCGTGTTCATCGAGATAGAGGGCAAGTCCGCGTCGGTGTCCGAGTTCGTGCGCCGGCTCCGCACGGACGCGCCGCCGATGGCCGTGATCGTCGACGCGACCACTCAGCCCGTTCCGGTGCGCGGCGACGAGTCGTTCCGGATCATCGACAGCCGGCACGTCCCCGGCGCGCGGACGCTGGTGTCGCCGGACGTGGCGACGTGCGCGGATTGTCTTCGCGAACTGGCCGATCCGCACGATCGGCGGTTTCGCCATCCGTTCGTCAACTGCACCAACTGCGGGCCCCGGTTCACGGTGATCACCGACCTGCCCTACGACCGGCCCAACACCACGATGGCCGAGTTTCCGCTGTGCGCCGCGTGCCTCGCCGAGTACCGCGACCCCGCGGATCGACGGTTCCACGCCCAGCCGGTGTGCTGCCCCGACTGCGGTCCGCACCTGTTCGCCGAGGTCGACGGGCACCGGATCGACGGGGACGACGCCGTCCTCACCGCGGTGCAGGGGGCGTTGCGGGACGGCCGGATCGTGGCGGTCAAGGGCCTCGGCGGATTCCACCTCGTCTGCGATGCCGCCGACCCCACCGCCGTCGAGACTCTGCGGGCGCGCAAGCACCGCCCGGACAAGCCGTTCGCGGTGATGACCGCGGACCTGTCCGCCGCCGCCGAGTTGTGCGAGATCTCCGAGCCCGAGAGCGCACTGCTGCGACACGCGGCCCGGCCGATCCTGTTGCTGCACAAGAAGAACACAGCGTCGGTTGCCGACGGCATCGCGCCCGGGATCGACGACCTCGGCGTGATGCTCCCCTACACCCCGCTGCACCATCTCCTGTTCACCCGAACCCCCGGCAGCGACGTCGACCCACCACGGGTGCTGGTCATGACGTCCGGCAACCTGAGCGGCGAACCCCTCTGTTTCGACAACGACGACGCCCGCACTCGACTGGCCGACATCGCCGACGTGTTCCTGATGCACGACCGCCGCATCGCGGTGCCCTGCGAGGATTCCGTGCTCGCGGTCGAGGCCGGGGCGGTGCTGCCGATCCGCCGCTCGCGCGGATTCGCACCGCTGCCCGTCGTGCTCCCCGCGCACGGCCCGGAGATCCTCGCGGTGGGCGCGGAGATCAAGAACACCTTCTGCCTGACCCGGCAGGACTACGCGTTCTGCTCGGCGCACCTCGGCGACATGGGCAGCCTGGAAAGTCAGCGCGCCTTCGAGACGTCGGTGCGGCAGTTGACGCATCTGCACGGCATCACCCCGGAGGCGGTGGTCGCCGACCGGCACCCCGGCTACTCGACGCACCACTGGGCCCGGCGCTACAGCGACAGGACCGGCGTCCCCCTGCTCACCGTGCAGCACCACCACGCGCACGTCGCGTCGCTGATGGCCGAACACGGACTGGTCGGGACGACGGTGCTCGGTGTCGCGTTCGACGGGACCGGGTACGGCTGCGACACCACCGTGTGGGGCGGCGAACTCCTCCTCGTCGGCCCGAACATCCTCGACACGAGGCGGGTGGGGCACATCCAGCCCGTCTCGTTGCCGGGCGGTGACGCCGCCGTCCGGAATCCGGTGCGGGTGGCGCTGGCTCTGCTGCACGAGTGCGGGATCACCGACGTCGACGGGTTGCCGTGCGTGGAGGCGATCCCCACCGCGGAACGCGCGGCCGTGGAGTCGCAACTGGGGTCGGGTCTCGGTTGTGTCAGGACGACCAGCGCGGGCCGCCTGTTCGACGGCGTCGCGTCGCTGCTCGGGGTCCGGCACCGGGTCACCTACGAGGCGCAGGCGGCCATCGAACTCGAGGCCCTCGCCCGGACCGCCCTCCACCCGGCTCCCCTGGCCATGGACGTGGAGAACGACCAGCTCAGGCTGCCTCTTCTGGTGTCCGGACTGGTCGCCGGACTCCGCGACGGGACCCCGCCCGCTGCGCTCGCACTGGGCTTCCACCATGCCCTCGCCGCCGCCACCGCCGGCCTCGTCGACCGGGCCGCCACCGCGACCGGCGCGTCGACGATCGGACTCACCGGAGGAGTCTTTCAAAACCGTTTATTCCTCGCACTGGTGAGAGCACACTGGGAGAGCAGCGGTTATCGAGTCCTCACCCACCACCGGGTGCCTCCCAACGACGGAGGACTCTCCCTCGGCCAGGCGGTGATCGGTGCCGCGGCAACCATGCGCGGACCGTGACGTCGGCAGCCCCCGACCGGCCGGTCCGGGACGGGAGCTAGTGAATGACCACCACCGCAGAGGCGGGCGGGCACCTTGTCGACACGGACCTGTCTGCGGATCTCGCCGCCGCAGCATTGTCACTCGCCCGCAGATTCCATGACGGCGCGACGCTCTGGGTGATCTCACCCCAGTGGGAACCGCACGCCCATCACGTCGCCGTCGAATTCGTGCATCCCGTGATCATGGGCAAACGGGCGCTGCCGTCGGTGGCACTCGTCGAACCCGATCCGGTGGCGCAGGCCCGGGTGGCGAGCAGGCCCGGCGACATCCTGCTGGCCGTGGCGTCGGCGAACGAACCCGCCGTCGTCGACGCGATGCGCCGCGCACCGGCGTGGGGCGCGATGACGCTGTGGATCGGGGCAGGCCCCCGACCTCCGGCCGGTGCGGCGAACCACATCCTCTGGGTCGACTCGGAGGATCCGATGGTGCCGGCCACCGGGCGGTTCGTCCTCATGTACCACCTGCTGTGGGAACTCACCCACGTCTGCTTCGAGCACTCGGGACTGCTGAAGCCCGACGCCGAGGAGTGCGACGAGACGGTCTGCGTCACGTGCAGCGACGAGGGGCGTCTCGGTGAGGTGGTGATCGAGCCGGCCGAACCGCTCGGACCCGCCCTGGTCCGCACCGCCGCGGGTGAGGAGTGGGTGGACGTCAGCGTCCTCGGCGACGTCCAGCCCAACGACCTCGTCCTGGTGCACGCGGGTGCTGCGATCACGCGACTCGACGACGCCGGTCAGGAGGCGAACCGATGACGACACACGACTCGGAGAGCACCAGCTTCCTCTACCCGTTCATCGACTCGGAGGAAACCGACGCCCAGAGCCTCCTCGACGACCTCGCCGCCTCCGCGCGGGGGAAGGCCGCCGAGAGCGCTCGCCTGCAGAAGGAGTCCCTCGACGAGTACGGCGACGGCCTGATCGCTGCCGGCATCGACATGGCCGACAGGTTCCGTCGCGGCGGCCGGCTCTACACGTTCGGCAACGGTGGCAGCTCCACCGACGCCGCCACCCTGGCATCGCTGTTCAGCCGTCCCGCCCGCGGACGCCCGGTGGCGGCGTGGTCGCTCGCCGCCGATCAGGCCGTGGTGACGGCGCTCGGCAACGACGTCGGTTTCGATCTGATCTTCAAGCGGCAGATCATCGCGCACGCCCGCGACCGGGACGTCGCGATCGCACTGTCGACGTCGGGCAATTCCGACGACCTGATGACCGCGCTCACCGAGGCGAAACAGCGGGGGCTGCTGACCATCGGGTTCGCCGGGCACGAGGGCGGCCGGATGGCGGCGATGGCGTCCGCCGGCGAACTCGACTTCTGCTACACCGTCCACTCGCAGAGCATCCACCGGATCCAGGAGAGCCACGCGATGCTCGGGTACCGGCTGTGGTCGGTGGCCCAGGAACACATGACGCGGCCCGCTCCCAACTCCGTGGAGGCTTCATGAGCACCACCGAACCGGCCACCTCGGCGGAACGCGAAGACCGGGTCCTCGAGCGGATCGACAAGTTCCGGCAACGCCGGCCGCGGCTGCTGGACGAGGTGGTGACCCTCGCTCACGGTGCGGGCGGGAAGTCGTCGGCGGCCCTCGTCGACGCGGTGTTCGTCGAGGCGTTCCGCAACGAGGAACTCGAGCAACTCGGTGACGCGGCCGCGCTCACCATGCCCTCGGGTGAGCGGCTCGCGTTCTCCACCGACTCGTACGTGGTTCAGCCACTGCGTTTTCCCGGCGGTTCCATCGGGCATCTCGCGGTGCACGGGACCGTCAACGATCTCGCCGTGTCCGGTGCGCGCCCGCAGTGGTTGTCCGCGGCGTTCGTCATCGAGGAGGGTTTCCCGATCGCAGAACTACGGGAGATCGTCGCCGACATGAGCGAGGCGGCCGTCCTGTCCGGCGTGCAGATCGTCACCGGCGACACCAAGGTCGTCGGCAAGGGCGCCGCCGACGGCGTCTACATCTCCACCGCCGGTGTCGGTGTCATCCCGGAGGGCAGGCGGCTGTCGGCCGATCTCGTGCGCGCCGGCGACAAGGTTCTGTTGTCGGGAACCATCGGCGCCCACGGCATGGCGGTCATGCTCGCCCGCGGTGACCTCGCCATCGAGGCCGACATCGCCTCCGACACCGCCCCGGTGAACGCGCTGGTGGAGACGCTTCTGAAGGCGGCCCCGTCGACGCGGTGGATGCGGGACGCCACCCGTGGCGGCGTCGGCACCGTGTGCAACGAACTCGCTCACGCCTGCCAGCTCGCCGTGATCGTGGACGAGCAGTCCCTGCCCATCGAGCCGCAGGTGCTGGGCGCCTGCGACATGCTCGGCATCGACCCGCTGTACGTCGCGAACGAGGGGAAGTTCGTCGCCGTCGTCGCGGCGGACGAGGCGGATGCGGCCGTCGCGGCGATGCGAGCCCACCCGCGGGGAGCCGATGCCACCGTGGTCGGCGAGATCCTGGCCGAACCGCCCGGCATCGTCGCACTGCGAACCTCGTTCGGCGGCAGCCGGATCGTCGACATGCTCGTCGGTGACCCGCTCCCCCGAATCTGCTGAAGAACAGCCCGAGAAGGAGAACCACGATGTGTCTGGGGATACCCGGTCAGGTGGTCGACATCGTCGACGCCGAACAGCATCTGGCCAAGGTGGACGTGAACGGCGTCCAGAGAACGATCAGTGTGCGACTGCTCGCCGAAGAAGGTCTCGTCGTCGGTGACTGGGTGCTCGTGCACGTCGGTTTCGCGATGGCGAAGATCGACGAGATCGAGGCGCAGCTGACGCTGGATCAGGTGCAGAAGATGGGCGCCGACTACGTGAACGAGATCGACGCGTTCAACTCGTCCGAAATCGCGTGACTACAGCAAGAACGAGGTAACAGGGATGAAGTTCGTCGACGAATTCCGGGACCCGGCGGCAGCTCGCGCCCTGGTCAAATCCATCACCGAACTGGCCCGTGGCGACGAGTTCAAGTTCATGGAGGTGTGCGGCGGGCACACCCACACCATCTACCGTCACGGCATCGAGCATCTCCTGCCGGAATCGGTTGAACTGGTGCACGGACCGGGATGTCCGGTCTGCGTCATCCCCATGGGCCGTGTCGACGACGCCATGTGGCTGGCCGAACAGCCCGGCGTCATCTTCACCACGTTCGGCGACATGATGCGGGTGCCCGGATCCAAGGGCAATCTCATCGAGGCCAAGGCCCGCGGCGCGGACGTCCGCTTCGTGTACTCGCCGCTGGACGCGCTGAAGGTGGCGCTCGACAATCCCGACCACCAGGTGGTGTTCTTCGCCGTCGGGTTCGAGACGACGGCGCCGTCCACCGCGGTGACGTTGGTGCGCGCGCGGGCGCTGGGCGTGAAGAACTTCAGTGTGTTCTGCAATCACGTCACGATCGTGCCGCCGATCAAGGCCATCCTCGAGTCCCCCGACCTGCGGTTGTCGGGCTTCCTCGGCCCGGGCCACGTGTCCACCGTGGTGGGACTGCGGCCGTACCGGTTCGTGTCCGAGGTGTACGGCAAACCGATGGTGGTCGCGGGCTTCGAGCCACTCGACATCCTCGCGTCGGTGCACATGCTGCTCCAGCAGATCCGGGAGGGCCGCTGCGAGATCGAGAACCAGTACAAGAGGGTGGTGCGCGCGGAGGGCAACGTGCAGGCACTGAAACTGATGGCCGAGACGTTCGAACTGCGGCCGCACTTCGAATGGCGTGGGCTCGGTTTCATTTCGCAGAGCGCGCTCAAGGTCCACCGCAACTACGCCGAGTTCGACGCCGAGGAGAAGTTCTCGATGCCGGGTGTGCGGGTGGCGGATCCGAAGGCGTGCCAGTGCGGTGAGGTCCTCAAGGGCGTCATCAAACCGTGGGAATGCAAGGTGTTCGGGACGGCGTGCACTCCGGAGACGCCGATCGGCACGTGCATGGTGTCCCCCGAGGGCGCGTGCGCCGCGTACTACAACTTCGGCCGGCTCCACCGCGAGACGGCGCAATTGCTGGGTCAGCGAGGCTGACCGGTGATGCCGCGCGAACACACGATGCCGTCCGGGCACCGTGTGTTCGCGCAATACGCGCACGCCCCGAATGCCCTGGGCTACTGCGGCCCTCCCGGCTCTGAGCGACTACAGGCGGTCGCGTGCGGTGGGGCGCCGGACACCGACGTGGTGGCGCTGGCGAAGCAGTTCAGCGGTGCCTGGCCGTACCAGGAGGTGATCGCCAAGCTCGCCGGAATCCCGGACCCCTTGGACGAGAGGGTTGTTCGAGCCTACTGGACCTCGGACGAACTCTCGGGCCGCATCGATCGCGCGGAGTTCGGCGCGGCACTGCTCGCCCGCCTCGCGTCGCAGGCCGGCCACTACTGGAAGCACCTCACCGAGGACCTGCTCGGGGAGGCGGCCCCCACCCACAACTTTCACGTGTTCGGCGTGTACCCGTGGTCGCGACTACTGGACACCGGGATGCCGCAGCCGCTGCAGGTTCTCGACTCGTGCCGCATCCGCTGGGGTGAGGTGGTCGGTCTCGATCACGATCGTGCCGTCGTCCGGTCGCGCCGCCTGTCGTGGGACGGCACCCGGCTGTCGCTCGGGGCCGAGCAGGACGACCCGGCCGACTACCGCGTGCCCGAGGGGGCTTTCGTGAACGACCTCACCGTGGGCGACCAGGTGGCGGTGCACTGGGATTTCGTGTGCGACCGTCTCGCCCCCGATCGGGTGGACCGGTTGCGCGAGCAGACGGAATGGCAACTTGCACAGACCAATCAGCGTCTGCTTCGGCAGGCGACCCCGTCCTCGCGGAAACGGACCGACACGAACGTTTCCCAGCTACCATGACTGGAACCCACGGCCTGTGGCCGGATCGGAGCCGACATGAAGAAGATTCTGAACTCGCTGTCCGAAGAAGAGTTCGTCCTGATCCGCGAGACCAAGAAGGCTCAGATGGCCGACTTGGACGAGGACAAGCTGATCAAATTGCACACCCGCGTCCGCCGTGCCCGCAACAAGCATGTGAAGCTGTACCGCCAGGAAGGCGCGGCGAAGGTCGCGGACAAGGGCGCGCGCGGAGCCGGTAAGGCGGCCAACAAGCGCAATGCCGACAAGGTGGAAGTCTTCGAGGCAGCGCTGAGCAGGGTGAGCGGCCAGTTGGCGACGGCTGCCCGTGCAAGCGCACGCGACCTGAAGGACGCGCGACTCGCCCGCGCCCGGAGCGACGCCCCGTCCTTCAGCGGGCTCGGCGACAGCGACGGCAAGGTCGGCTCGTCCGGCAAGGCGCGCGTCGACGCCACCCGGAAATCCTCCGGCCGCAAGAAGTTCGAAGCATCCACCATCGCCGCAGGCGCTCGGCGGCAAGCGAAGAAGGACAAGCGGTAAGTCCGATGTGCGACGATGGATCGCATCATGCCTGACATCATCGAGTTGATTTTCGACGACCACGAGTGGTTCCGACGACAGTTCGCCGCACTGGACGAACTGAAGGCTCGACGCCGGGTGGACATCACTGCCGTCGAGGCGGTGTGGACCCCGTTGGCGAAACGCCTGGATCTGCACGCTGCAGCCGAAGAGGAAATCTTCTATCCCCAGCTTCTCCGCATCGGCGAGGAGGACGCCGAGGAAGAAACCCTCGACGCGATCGGGGACCACAACGACATCCGCGACGGTGTCCGAGCCGCGGCGGGATACCCCATCCTCTCCGAGGAGTGGTGGGCGGAAGTCGGCCGAACGCGCCGGGCCAACGACGAGCACATGGCCGAGGAGGAACGCGAGGGCCTCGCTGACTTCCGGAGCGCATCGGGGGATCTTCGCGAGTCGCTCGGGCGGCGCTTCGCCGAATACTTCCTCGTTCACCGTTCCACGAAGGATGTGGACACCTCGGACAAAGATCCGCAGGAGTACGTCCGGGAGGTCGAGGAGGAACTCGACGAGGACAGCAGCGCGGGGTCGCTTCGGATCGGAAGCTTGAAGGGCCGGTAACGACGCACTCCCCACATCACAGACCGCGCGGTCTGTGTTCTATAGTTCGGCGGGTCCGCGGCATCGGGCCGACCGGTTCTGTGGGGAGATGGGGTTGTGGCGCGAGTTTCCCGTCCGGTGCCCGATGCGCTTCCCCCGATGTCGTTCGAGCGGACCGTGCCGCGCAGGTACGTCCATCGCCAGTCCGTGGCCGAGGTCTTCCTCACCGACTGTGTGTCGCTACCGGGACCGGATCGGTTCGTGGTCGCCGCGCAGTGGCCCCGCCTGCACGGCTTCTACCGCGCCCGGGGTGGGCGCTACGACACGATGCTGCTGGCGGAAACGCTCCGGCAGACCGCGATCTACCTGGGACATACCCGCTTCTCCGTTCCGCTGCCGAACCGGTTCGTCATGCAGCACCTCCGGGTGCAGGCGGTGCCCGGCGCGCTCGAGGTGGGCGCCGCGGCCGCCGACGTGATCGTCGAGGTCGCTGTGTCCGAGCACGTCTACCGCGGTGGGGCGCTGTCCGCCTTCCGCGTGGACATGCGGTTCCGGCTCGGCGGACAGGACGCCGGCACTGCAACGGGTCACGCGGCAGTGTTTCCGCCGGCCGCGTACTCGCGGGCCCGGTGGGGTGAGCACGGACCGCGGTCGATCGGGGCGCCGTGGAGTCCCGCACCCGCCCCGGCGGGGCTGGTCGGTCACGTCGACGACGCGCACGTCGTCCTGGGTCCCCGGTGTTCCGAGAACGAGTGGGAGTTGCGGATCGACGACGCGCACCCCGTGCTGTTCGACCATCCGTGTGATCACATTCCCGGGATGCTGATGCTCGAGGTATTCCGGCAGGCCGCCTGCGCCCGGCTCGACGTCCCGGAAGCACACCTCGTTTCGCTGGGCGCCACGTTCCACCGTTTCGCCGAACTCGACGAGCGGGCCACGATCCGGCTGGACGTGGTGGACGACGGCGCGCTGTCGATCCGCGGATCGTTGGTACAGGGCGGAGTGGCGGTCGTGCGAGGGACCGCGGCGCTGGCGCCTACCGCGGTGAGCGCATGCGCGCGCTAGTCGGCGTCGTCGGGTGTCCAGCGGGCCCGGCGGATCCGGGCGATGTCCTGATGCCGGGTCGCGGGCATGATCCCGGGGAGCAGGAAACCCCACATGTCGTCGACACGTTGTTCGAGATCCGTGCGCTGCGTCAACACCTGGGACACGGTCTGGACGCCGGTGAAGGCGCCGATGACGAACCGCGCCAGCCTCGGCGGGTCGATGTCCGGGAGGAGATCTCCCTGCTCGACGGCCCGCGTGGCGAGCATCTCGCAACTGTTGATCCAGTCGAGATAGGGGTCGGCGGGGCCCTGGTCGTCGGCGCTGAGTTCGAGGGTGATCCGGATACCGGCCCGCACGATCGGATCGTTCACGATCTGCCGGGCCATCTCGTGACAGAGCATCACGATCTGCTCGATCGCCGACACCTGCTCGCGGCCGATCGCCTCGACGGAGGCGATGGAGATCCGGTGTTGCTCGCCGATGATGAACCGCGCCAGGTCCTCTTTGGAGCGGAAATGGAAGTACAAGGCCCCCTTCGTGATTCCGGCGTTCTCGACGATGTTGCCGAGTCTGGCTCCTTCGAACCCCGACTTCTCGAACATCTCCGCCGCCCCGCGGACGATCTGCTGTCGGGTCGCCGCAGCACGCGCCTGCTGAACCACGTTCACACCTTTCCCTGCCGCACGAGAGAAGAACGATGACGATGAAAGCACGGACTACGCGCCCAGCGCCCGGAGAGACGGTACCAGCGTCGACCGCGACCGCCCGCGGTCGAACACGTTCCACGCCGGTCCGTGTCGCGGTGGTGGGGGCCACGGGCTTCGTCGGATCGGCCACCGTGACGGCACTGGAGTCGGCCGGAATCCACTGCACCGCGGTGGCGCGCACACCTCCACACACCGACATTCCGGGCGTCGTGTCGGCCCGGACGGATCTGACCGATCCGGCGAGCCTCGAAACAGCGCTCACCGGCGCCGATGTCGTGATCCATGCCGCCTCCTATACTGGGAACGACCCGGCGCACTGCGTCGCCGTCAACGTCGCGGGCACCGAGAATCTGCTTGCCGCCGCGGCCCGGAACGGCATCAGCCGGGTGATCTACGTCAGCACCATCGGCGTGTACGGGTCCGGGCCGCACAGCGGAATCGGCGAGTACGAGGCCACGCCCGCACCCGTCTCGGCGCTGAGCGCGAGCAGGCTGGCCGCCGAATACCGCGTCCTCGAACGGGGTGGTTGCGTCGTCCGGCCCGGCTTCGTCCACGGCCCCGGCGACCGCTGGTTCGTCCCCGGCTTCATCCGGATCGTTGAGACGTTGGGGGCCTGGGTCGACGAGGGACGATCCCGGATCTCGATCATCGCGGTGAACGACCTCGCCCGACTCCTCGCCGCCCTCGCCGCGCAGTACCCCGCACGCAACGGCGAGGTGTTCCACGCCTGCCACCGCGACCCGGTGACCGTCCGCAAACTCGGGCAGGCACTCGCGGACTCGGGCCGCCTCCGTTTGCCCGCCACGAGTCTCACCTTCGACGACGCGGTGACCGTCGGCGCCCGGCACGGTCTCACCGAACGACATCTCGACCTGATCGGCCGCGACCACTGGTACGACCCCACCCGCCTGTGGACCGCCACGGCTGCGACCGTCGGTCACGGTCCTTTGGACCACTTCCCGGCGTGACGTCCGTCGACGAGTCCAGGGACGAACACCCAGTCTTCGTCCGCCGTCCGCGAGCGGGGTGTATACCCGGATAGAGGATGATTTCCCCCACCTGACGGAGTGTCGAGATGGCCCTTCTCGCCGAGATCGTCGTGGACACCGAAGGCGACAGCCGGGTAGTGGTCCTGTTTCCCATGATGTGGTTGTTCTTCGCGGTCCTGGTCACGTTCGTCGTCACCCGGACCATCACCCGCCGTATCCGGTCGCGGTCGGGAGCGGCGCCCACGGACGACGGCGCGGAGTCGGGGGGCGGGCTGATCAACGACATCACCGTCGGCGGCGTGCACCTGCACCACCAGGTTTTCGGGATCCTGTTCATGACGCTGGCCGGGCTGGCACTGATCGCCACCACCCCGGAGGGCACCGCGCTCAACGTGTTCGCCGCCCTCTTCGGAGTGGGCCTCGCGCTCACCTTCGACGAGTTCGCGCTGTGGGTGCACCTCGACGACGTGTACTGGAGCACGTCCGGCCGGAAGTCGGTGGACGCGATCTTCTGTGCGCTCATGATCACCGGTCTGATGATCGGAGGCGCCGAACTCGTAACCGGCCGGATCGGCACCCCGGAGTGGTGGTCGTCGATCGGCTATCTGGCCATCTCTCTCGCCATCTCGGTGATCTGCATGCTCAAGGGCAAGTTTGTCACCGGGATCGTGGGGATCGTGTTCCAGCCGGTGGCGATCATCGGCGCCATCCGCCTCGCCAAACCCGACTCCTGGTGGGCGATGCGCCGCTACCCGAACAAACCGCGCCGGATGGCCCGTGCCCGGTCACGATTCGGCGAGCGCTACCACGCCCGCTGGAACCGGGCACGCGACTTCGTCGCCGGACCACCGGACGTCCGTGAGGCCGGGATGCGGTGATCTGGGCCGTCAGTCGTCGTCGGCCGTCCGCGACCGCCCCATCATCTCCAGCCCGGCCATCGCCTTCTCGGCGCCCGCCTGGTCCACCTTCTCCATGGCGAAGCCCATGTGGATGACGATCCAGTCGCCCGGTTCCAGGCGGACGTCCTCGGGCAGCATGCCGACGTTCACCTTGCGCTGTTCGCCGACGACGTCGACGAGCGCGAGTTGGTTGCCGTAGCCCTCCAGCATGCGCACCACCTGACCGGGAATACCGAGACACATGATTCAGCCCTCCGTCCCGTCCGGTTGCAGCGTTGCCGCGGAGTCGGACTCCAGCAGTTGACCCACGATTTCGAACACCATGTCGACGGCCGGTCCTACGGCGGCCTCGACCCGCGGTGAGAGCCCGATTCCCTCGCCGGTGTTCGCCACCTGGCAGCCGAGGACCACGGTCCGCGGCAGGGTTCCGCCGAGCGCGCGCAGACTCCCGAACACCGCCCCCGGATCCATGCTGTGCGCGTCCAGCGGCGCAACCGGGACGGAATCGGGTCCCACCTCGAACGCCCTCAGCGCACCGGGCTCTCCGCGGCCGGGCACCGCATCCACCAGCAGCAGGGCGCCCCACCCGTCGAGCAACTCGTAGGCCAGATGCGTTCCACGAATGCCGAAGTCGACGGCGCGGACGCCCGGCGGCAGCGACCTCGTCGCGACCCCGCGCAGCACCTCGGGTCCGAAACCGTCGTCGCCGAAGAAGATGTTGCCCACACCGGCAACCAGAACCCGCCTGCCCACCGTCACGTGCGTCTCACATTTTCCGGATACGCAGATATCGCCTGATGTCGGGTATCGCGATGACGGCGATCGCGACACCCGCGACCGCAACCAACGCCAGAGCCGCGGTGGTCATCTCTCCGAGAATCTTCATGGCTGTCCATCCTTTCCGGTGTCTGCCGAGACCGGCTCCACCTCGTCCGGGGCGAAGTACAGATACCGTCCGTACCACTCGTGCAACTCCGACGCAGGGTCGTCCTCCAGCACGACGCCGACGTGGGTGCCACCGTCGACGTCGGCGTGCACGGTCACCACGCGAGCCAGCTGTCCCGCGAAGAACAGGTCCTGGGCGTCGGCGCGCCGCGACGGGTGGATCCGCACGACAGTGCCCTTCGCCACCCGGACGCCGTTCACGATCACGCCGTCGACGTCGGGCCGAACGGCTGTGTCGGCGTCCGGATCCCACCACGGCGTGTCGTCGGTCAGTTCCGGGACGAGACCCATGTCGGGGAGGCCCGGGTCCGGGAGGTGCGGGTCCGGGAGGTGCGGATCTCGGAGGATGCCGTGCATCTGGGCGAGCGTCGCCGGCGACATCTGGTCGCACCGGTCGATGATCTGGGCGGCCAGCGGGTCGGTGGCGCGGGCCTGCCGCTTCTCCTCCTCGGTGAGGGTCATGACGCGCAGTGTGAGGATCTCGTCGATCTCGGTGGCGTCGAACAGTGCCCCGTCGCTCTGCTCGGCCACCTCGGGGTGGTCGTACAGGATGATCGGCGACACCAGGACGAGGTCCGTCTCCCCCGGCAGCCCGGCCAGCACCGGGTAGCACCGTTCGTGCGCGCACGTGCCCGCGAGTTGCTCCGCCTCCGCGGGAGGTTCGAGGAGTGAGACGAACTCGGTGTTCTCGGCCGCCAGGATCAGATGGGCGCCGATCAGCGACTGTCGGATCGCCCAGTCCTTGTCCCAGCCGGCGGCGTCTTGCGCGGTGGTCACGTTCTCGACCGACACCCGCACCCGGTTCAGCCCGTCGACGCCGTCGCTGCCCACCGTCACGACCGCGTGTGCGGGCCACCGGGTGCGCACCACGCGGCCGGCGAGGGATCCGTCCTCGCCCCGCAGTTCCTCCACGTCCGTGCCGCCGTCGATGTGGACGTCGAGGTTGCGTTCGCCCGGCCACTCCGCGGGGCGCAGGGTGCCGAGATCGAATTCGCGCTCCACCGCCTCGTCCCAGCTGAGCCAGCTCGCGCCCGCGACGGTCAGCTCGTCGACGGGAACGAACTCCGCCGAGTCCGCCACCGCGCGTTCGATGCTTCGCACCTGGAGTTGCAGGAAGCGGAGGGTGACGTTCACCCCCGCTCCGTCGCCTGCCTGCATCAGGGTCTGACAGGACATGCGCGGTTCCTCGCCGACCCCCGACTCCGCCGCACCCGACGGTCCGAGGACGCCGAACTGCCACCGCGACTGATTCTTCGACGAACTCGCACGATACGGATACAGCAGGTAGCCCTCGTACAGGACCGCGTCGGCCACGGCACGTACTCGCTGCAGGGACGCCGGGGAGATCATGCGATCACCTCCCCGGCTCCCTGCAGCAGGTCCGAAATGGCGACGTCCAGTCCGATCAGACCGTGCGCCGCCTTGTAGCGCGCCAGCGCGGCGAGCGTGTCGTGGTCGAGGCGCACCCACCCCGTGTTCGGGTAGTGCGCCCGAACCAGTTCGCGCCACACGCCGACCGGCAGGTCGTAGGTCGACTCGCGGTCCCACGGGATCCGTTCCACCCCGAAACCGGCGACCCCGCGGGTGAAGACCGTCCCGCTGAACAGGAACACCAGCGGCACCGTCGACCCGGCCTCGTCCAGGGCGTGCAGATACTTCGATGCCGTCACCTCGAAGTCGTACGTGCACGGCAGCGGCAACTCCACCACACTCGACCCGGTGAACCCCTGGGCCACGGTGCTGGTCTGCATCCATTGGAAGGGTTTGAGCGTGGCCGTCCACCGCTCACGGGGCCCGAACAGATCGAGGAGGCCCTCCGCCTCACCGTCCGTGTAGCGGCGGCGTTGCGGGTCGATGCGGACCTGGCACCGGACGGCCATCGCGTGCACGGCGGCACCGCTGGACTCCGTCACCTCTACTCGCGCGGTGAGATTCGGCGCAACCGCGAACGGTTCCGGGAACACGTCCTCCACGTGGAACGACAATTCGGTCACGTCGGCTCCTTCGCGACGCGACTGCGTGCACGCACCGTCTCGAAGAACGTGTCGATGACCCGGCGGGCGTCCTGGCCGCCGTCGAATCCCCTCCACACCTGCCGCAATTCGCCCACCAGCTGGTAGCAGGCGTCGATGGGGACGAGGTAGCACTCGGGGTCGCCGCCACCGTGCTCGGGGACCCGCAGCAGCAACGCTTCCGTGTCGGCGGACAGCCGGCCGAGGGCCGGGTTGGCGGCGAGGACGCCGTCCCAGGCGTCGAGGGGCAACTCCGATTCGGTGGCGCCTGCCGGACCGGGATAGAAGGCGACGGTCTTGGCCAGCAGCGAGTTCCGGAACACGAAGGCGAGCCCGACGGGGATCTCCAGTTCGTCCCAGCGGCCCGGTGCGAGTTCGAAGTCGGGAAACGACAGGTAGCGTTCCGGGACGGCCCGGAAGCGCAGTTCGGCGCTCTCGTCGGTGAACAGCAGGTAGCACCCACGGCACACGCACATCAGTTGCCGATCCTGAACGTTCACGACGTGCTGATGCGCGTCCGCGATCGGCACGGCGCACATGTCGCACCGTTCCCCGACCACCGGTGCGGGCCGCTCGGACGCGATGCGCTGCAGGATGCGCAGCCCGTTCCCCGACGGGCTCATCACGCCACCTCCGCGGCGGGCACCGCGACGGACACGACCCCGTCACGCACGAGGACCGGCAGCGGCGACAGCGGTTCGGCATCGGCGTCACCGTCCAGGCGGAGGCCCGCCCGGCGCGGGTCGAAGTGTGCCCGGCACGACGGACAGCGCAGCACCGCGTCACCCACCTGCCCACCCGCCTTCCGTTGCAGCGTGGCCCCGGCCAGCGAGTTGGTGCAGGCGGCGCAGCGGTCGCGGTAGGCGAACAACTGCTCCCCGATCCGGCACACCAGAATCGGGAGCCCGGCCACGGAGAATCCGGCCACCTCACCGGGCGCGAGGTCCTCGAGTTCGGGCACCGACACCCACGTCCCGGTGCCACTCGATCCGTCAGACCCGTCCGGATGAACATGGGAGAACAGCGATTCCGCGGCAATCAGCCCGGACCCGGCCGCGGGGGTGGCACCCACCACCTCGATGTCCACGGTCTCCGGTGCGGCGGCCAGCACGGCGTCCTTGACGGCGAGTTCCAATGTCACCGCCGAGGACGGACAGCTCTGACAACTGCCGGTCAGCCGAAGCCGCACCACACCCGCCACCACGCCGAGCAGTTCGACGTCGCCGCCGTGGGAGCCCAGATAGGGGCGCACACTGTCGAGTGCTGTCGCGACCCTCGTCTCGACGTCGTGCGGATGGAGTCCGTTCACCAGCAGCAGACTGGCCACGAGTTCGTCGCCGGCGAGTCGTTCGACGAGATCGTCGTCGCGGTCGCCGATGATCTCGAGGACACGCTGCAGCCCGGCGCCGTAGAGTTCGACCACCTCGCGGACCAGTTGCTCGGCGCGCTCACGTGCCACCGAGCCACCTGTCGAACTCGCGTCCAACAGGCTGTCGATCCTCTCGCCGGCTGTCCGCCACCGATCGGGGTCGTCTCCTACTTCGTCACTCCCCCACGTCTCCGATCCGCCACTCTCCATGCGTACCTCGTCACTCGCCGGTCACGGACTGGGTGGGCGAATGCAGCTTCTCCAGCGTCTTTCCCTCGCCGAGATACATGTGCACGCCACAGGGCAGGCAGGGATCGAAACTGCGGACGGTCCGCATGATGTCGATGCCCTTGAAGTGCTCCCGATCGTTCTCCTCGAAGATCGGCTGACCCTGCACCGCGTCCTCGTACGGCCCCGGCGTACCGAAGCTGTCGCGGGGATTGGCGTTCCATGGGGTCGGCGGATACGGGTGGTAGTTCGCGATCTTGCCATCGCGAATGACCATGTGGTGCGACAGGACTCCGCGCACCGCCTCCGTGAAGCCGCAGCCGATGCCCTCGTCGGGGACCTCGAACTTCTCCCACGTCTTCGTGTGCCCGGCCCGGATCTCGGCGAGCGCCTTCTCCGCGAAGTGCAGCGCACACGCCGCCGCGTACGCTTGGAAGTAGGTCCGCGCCCGGTCACGCTCGATCGTGTTGCTGCCGTACTGCGGGATCTTCCATTCGAACTCGACCGGGCCCTTCAGCGCGGTCTTCGGCAGGTTGATCTTCACGCTGTGACCGGTCGACTGCACGTACCCGATGTCGACGAGGCCCGCGAGGGCGGTACTCCAGAGTCGGGCCAGCGGCCCGCCGCCGGTGTCCAGCGCGAGATGGTCGGTGCCGTCGAACCACCGCGGCGACATCACCCAGCTGTACTTGTCTTCCATGTCGCGTTTCTGCGGGTGCGGGTTGGTGTGCTGGTTCCACGGATGCCTGCGGTCGACCGGGTTCCCGAGCGGATCGTTCTTCACGAACATCTCCTGGTCGGTCCAGTCGTCGTAATACGAACTGCCCAGCAGGATTCGGATACCCAGATTGATGTCGACGAGGGACGTCGTGATCAGTTTGCCGTCCACCACGATGCCGGGCGTGACGAACATGGCCCGTCCCCACTTCTCCATGTCCTTGTAGGAGAAGTTGCACACCGCGGGATCCTGGAACGACCCCCAGCAGCCGAGGAGCGTCCGGCGCAGGCCGACCTTCTCGTAGCCGGGCATCGCCTCGTAGAAGAAGTCGAACAGGTCGTCGTGCATGGGGACGACCTTCTTCATGAACTCCACGTAGCGCATCAGACGCGTCGTGTAATCGGTCATCAACTGGATCGTCGCGACCGTGCCCACGCCACCCGGATACAGGGTGGACGGATGGACGTGCCGACCTTCCATGAGGCAGAACATCTCTCGCGTCCACCGGCTGACCTGCAACGCCTCCCGATAGAACTCGCCGGTGAACGGGTTGAGCGAACGCATGATGTCGGCGATGGTCTTGTAGCCGTGCTCGCCGGCGTGCGGCGCCTCCGTCTTCTCGGCCTGCGCGAGCACCCCCGGATTGGTCTCGGAGACCATCTTCTCGCAGAAGTCCACACCGACGAGGTTCTCCTGGAAGATGTTGTGGTCGAACATGTATTCCGCGGCCTCGCCGAGGTTGACGATCCACTCGCCGATGTGCGGGGGCTGCACGCCGTAGGCCATGTTCTGGGTGTAACACGAACACGTCGCATGGTTGTCACCACAGATGCCGCAGATGCGGCTGGTGATGAAGTGGGCGTCGCGCGGGTCCTTACCCTTCATGAAGATCGAATAGCCGCGGAAGATCGACGAGGTGCTGTGGCACTCCACGACTTCCTTCTGCTTGAAATCGATCTTCGTGTAGATGCCCAGGCTGCCCACGATGCGCGTGATCGGATCCCACGCCATCTCGACCAGGCCGTCGGATTCCGACTTGTGCGAAGGTTCCGGAATGATCGTTGTCATCGACGTACCTCTCAGTGTTCGAGGCCGTCGGACTACCGCCCGAGACCCCGAGCGGGACTACCAGGTGCGTGTGGCGCCCGTGGTCAGTTTCGTACCGCGACTGCGCCAGTGCGGCTCTTTGTCCAAGGTGGTCTTGGTGATCTTGCGGAGACTCCGAATGGCGGATCCGTACAGTCCGGACGCCGCAGTGGAGATCTTGCCGCCCGGCGGTTCGTCCATGAACGGCATGAACTTGTCCGGGAATCCCGGCATCGTGCACCCGATGCAGATACCGCCCACATTCGGGCACCCACCGACACCGTTGATCCAGCCCCGCTTCGGGACGTTGCACTTGACGACCGGACCCCAGCACCCCAGCTTCACGATGCACTTGGGCGAGCCGTACTCGGTGGCGAAATCACCCTGCTCGTAGTAGCCGGCGCGGTCGCAGCCCTCGTGCACCGTGGCCCCGAACAGCCACTGCGGACGCAGAGCGTCGTCGAGCGGAATCATGGGCGCCTGCTCGGTGGCCATGTAGAGGAGATACGTCAGCGTCTCCGACAGATTGTCCGGTTGGATCGGGCAGCCGGGTACACAGACGATCGGGATGCCCGCCTTCGACTTCCAATCCCAGCCGAGATAGTCGGGAACGCCCATCGCACCGGTCGGATTCCCCGCCATCGCGTGGATACCGCCGTATGTGGCGCACGTCCCGGCCGCGACGATCGCCGTCGCCTTCGGAGCGAGACGATCGAGCCATTCACTCGTCGTCACCGGCTGACCGGTCTCGGGATTGTTGCCGAAACCGCACCAGTAGCCCTCGTCGTGAAGTTGCTCGTTCGGGATGGAACCCTCCACCACCAGGACGAACGGTTCGAGTTCGCCGCGATCCGCCTTCCAGAACCACTCCAGGAAGTCGTCGGCGCCGCCCTCGGGGCCGTTCTCGAAGTCGATCAGCGGCCAGTGAACGGCCACTTTGGGCAGGCCCGGCAGGGCTCCCAGAGCAATCTCCTCGACACTGGGCTGCGTCGCAGCCGTCAAGGCCACCGAATCGCCGTCGCAACTGAGTCCCGCATTGATCCACAGCACGTGAATCAGGGTGTCCTCGGCGTTGATTGCTTCCTGTGTCGGCATATCAGGTCGCTTTCCGGAGTGAACACAACTCCTGTCGCCACCGGAGTCGACCGTCGGCCCACCTGTGTGGCGCTGATATTTATTTAGCTCCGCCGCCGAGCGGATGTCAACGGTCCTCGGCGCGTCGCACCGGGCAGTTCGACCCCGTCGTGTAGGGGCGTCATTGCTTCGCAATCCAGTCGTACCACTGCGCAATGCCCCGGCCCGTCGTCGCCGACAACGTGATCACCTGCAGGTCGGGGTTCACCGACCGGGCGTATTTCGTGCAGAGATCGACGTCGAAGTCCACGTACGGCAACAGGTCCGCCTTGTTCACGATCACCAGGTTCGCCGCCGCGAACATGTGCGGATACTTGAGCGGCTTGTCCGTCCCCTCGGTCACCGAGATCACCACCACCCGGCTCTTCTCACCGAGATCGAACAGTGCCGGACAGACGAGGTTCCCCACGTTCTCGATGAACAGCAGCGAGTTCGGCTCGGGGTCGAGGGCGGTCAGCGCGTCCCGCATCATCTCGGCGTCGAGATGACACCCGGCGCCCGTGTTCACCTGCACCACAGCACATCCCGTCGCCTTGATGCGGTTGGCATCGAGCATCGTCTCCTGGTCACCCTCCACCACCGAGACGCGTCGCTGCCCACCAATGTCGGCGATGGTGCGTTCGAGCAGCGTCGTCTTCCCCGATCCCGGCGAGCTCATCACGTTCAGCGCGAGCACCCCGCGTCCGGCCAGCCAGCCCCGGTTGCGCTCCGCAGTGAGGTCGTTCTTCGCCAGCACCTTCTGCTCGAGGGTCACCGTCTCGGTTGCCTGCTCGTGGGGGTGTTCGTGAGTATGCGGGTGCTCGTGGTCATGCGGGTGATCGTGGTCGTGCGGGTGGTCGTGGTCGTGCGGGTGGTCGTGGTCGTGCGGGTGCTCGTGGGGCACCGTGATCCTGGTTCCGGTCTCGTCTCCGCATCCACAGGTGGCACACATTTGCGTCAGCTCACTTCCATAGAGAGGATTCGTAGTTCCCGACCCGACGTGACCTCCACGTCCGCACTTCCGCACGGGCACAGCAACACCAGGTCCGTGAGCGCGAAATCCTCGCCGCACTCACGGCAGTGCGCACCGCCCGGAGTGTGGTCGATGTCGAGGCGGGCACCGTGCGCGACGGTCCCTTCGGTGACCAGTTCGAAACAGAACTGCATCGAATCGGCGACCACGGCCGTCAACGCCCCCACCTGTACGCGCACACTGTGGACCGTCCGTCCCGCGGCGGTCTCGCAGACGGCGTCGACGACGCTCTGGGTGATTGCCAACTCGTGCATCACGGCCCCGTTCAGGACTCGTCACCTGTGGATTCGAGCGTAGCGCTTCGCGCCCGTGAGTACTTATTAACCGCCCGCGGTTAATAAGTACTCACGGCAGACGTAGTCTGAGGATCCGCCATCCACTTCAGGGAGGGCGCATGGACGCCTGGACCATCCGAGACTTCGAACCGGAGGATCTCGAGGCTGTCGTGCGCATGGACAGCAGTTCCACCACCACGGACCAACTGCCCCTGTTCGCACTCTCGGACGTGGTGGGGAGTCTGTTGAACCGTCACCCCGCGGTCGTCGCGACGAGGGACGGGCACATCATCGGGACGGCGGTCGCTCGCGTCGATGAGGACCGCGCCTGGGTCATGCGGATCTCCCTCGATCCCGAATGGCGTGGGCAAGGGCTCGGCAGCGCCCTGTTGTCGCAGCTCGAGCACCGGCTCCTCGCCAGAGGAGTGCGACGGGTGGCCGCCCTCCTCCCCGAAGGGGAGACCGGTGCCACCGCGCTGAGCAATTCCGGATTCACCGCCCGCAGCGGAGTCACGTACTACGAGAAACTCGGGACGGTGTCGCCCCGCACGGCCGGGGTCCTGGCGACGCTCGGCGGCGCGGTACCGCCCGCCGGACTGTGGAAACAGGTCGCCGGCATGACGCGGGAGAAATCGCTGATCGAACGCAAGATCGTGCTCCCGCTGTCGCGGCCCGCGCTGGCCGCCGACCACGGCGTGGCACCGCCGCGCGCCGTGGTCCTGTTCGGACCACCGGGAACCGGGAAGACGACGTTCGCGCGTGCCATCGCCAGCCGGCTCGGCTGGCCGTTCGTCGAGCTGTTCCCGTCGCGGCTCGCGGCCGGCGAGAATGGTCTCGCCGCCGGTCTCGGGGAGGCGTTCACGTCGATGGGCGAACTCGAGCACGTCGTCGTCTTCATCGACGAGGTGGAGGAGGTGGCGGCGCGGCGCAGGCCCGGATCGCAGTCCGTAGGGGTGGTGAACGAACTGCTGAAGTCGATCGTCCACTTCCGTGAACGCGGCGGACGGTTGCTGGTGTGCGCCACCAATTCCGTTCGCGCACTGGATGATGCGTTCCTACGTCACGGACGTTTCGACTACGTGCTGCCGATCGGCGCGCCCGACGCGGAGGCCCGGCACGCCCTGTGGGAGCGCTACCTCGGCAACGAGCAGGTCGACGTGTCCGCCCTCGTTGCCGCGACCGAGGGCTACACGCCCGCCGACGTCGCGCACGCGGCACGGACCGTTGCGCAGGCGACGTTCGAGTGCAGCGTCGACTCGGGTGGACGCTGCCATGCCGGCACCCAGGACTACCTGGACGTGATCGGCACGGTGCGTCCCACCCTCACCGCCGAGATGATGCAGGCGTTCACGGAGGACATCGCCGGTCACGCCCGCACCTGACCTGTGAGTACTTGTTAACCGCCCGCGGTTAACAAGTACTCACAGGCGTTCGATGATGGTGGCGTTGGCAGTGCCGCCGCCTTCGCAGATGGTCTGCAGACCGTAGCGGCCTCCGGTGCGCTCGAGTTCGTTGAGGAGGGTGGCCATCAGCTTCGTGCCGGTCGCGCCGAGTGGGTGGCCGAGGGCGATCGCGCCGCCGTTGACGTTGACCTTCGCCGGGTCGGCACCGATCTCCTTGATCCATGCGAGGACGACCGGCGCGAAGGCCTCGTTGATCTCGATCAGGTCGATGTCGTCGATGCTCAGGCCCGTCTTTTCCAGCGCGTAACGCGTGGCCGGGATCGGGGCGCTGAGCATGAAGATCGGGTCGGCGCCCCGGGCGCTGAGATGGTGGATGCGGGCACGGGGAGTCAGGCCGTACCTCTCGACCGCTTCCGGTGAGGCCAGCAGCACCGCACTCGCACCGTCGGAGATCTGGCTCGCGACTGCGGCCGTGAGACGTCCCCCGTCGGTGAGGGTCTTCAGCGCCGCCATCTTCTCGAGGCTGGTCTCGCGGGGACCCTCGTCCGTCGTCACGTCACCGAACGGGACGATCTCGCGGTCGAAGCGACCTTCGGCGATGGCCGTCCGCGCCCGCTCGTGGCTCTGCAACGCCCAGCGCTCGAGTTCCTCGCGGCTGATGTCCCACTTGTCCGCGATCAGTTCGGCGCCGTTGAACTGCGACACTTCCTGGTCGCCGTAGCGTTCCGTCCAGCCCGTCGATCCGCCGAACGGGGTGTCGAATCCGTACTGCTGACCGACCATCATCGCCGAGGCGATCGGGATCTGGCTCATGTTCTGCACACCGCCTGCGACGATCAGGTCGGCGGTGCCGCTCAGGATCGCCTGCGCACCGAAGTGCACGGCCTGCTGACTCGACCCGCACTGCCGGTCCACCGTGACGCCCGGGACCTCTTCCGGGTAGCCGGCAGCCAGCCACGCGGTGCGGGCGATGTTGCCCGCCTGCCCGCCGATCGCGTCGACGCAACCGAAGACGACGTCGTCGACACCGGCCGGGTCGATGCCCGTGCGCTCGACGAGGGCCTTGATGACGTGCGCACCCAGGTCGGCGGGATGCACGCCGGACAGGCCGCCGTTCTTCTTGCCGATCGGTGTGCGGACGGCGTCGACGATGTAGGCCTCGGTCATGTGAAACTCCTAGTCAGTGGTGGGGACTCGCAAGTCCGTCGAGGACGATCGAAAGGTATTGCTTGGCCACGGTGTCGACCGTGACGGAGCCACCGGGCCGGTACCAGCGGACGGCGACCCAGGCGGTGTCGCGGAGGAATCGAAAGGCGAGCTCGACGTCGATGTCGGACCGGAAGCTGCCGTCCTTCACACCCGCCTCGAGCACACCCATCCACAGCTCGCGGAATTCGGTGTTCAGTTCGGACAGGTACCCGAAACGCTCGTTGGCGACGAGGTGCTTCACCTCGTCCTGGTAGATCGCGACCGCGGAATGCGACGCGTCGATCGCCTCGTACGACGTGGTGACCAGTGCTTCGAGGGTCGCGCGACTGTCGAGTCCGGACGCGACGATCTCGCGGTACTTGCCGAACAGGTCGTCGAGGAAGCCCCGTAGAATCTCGTCGACCATCGACTCCTTCGAGTCGAAGTGGTGGTACAGGCTGCCCGACAGGATGCCCGCGGCGTCGGCGATGTCGCGCACGGTGGTGGCCCGCAGGCCGCGTTCGGCGAACAGGGTGGCCGCGATGTCGAGGAGTTCGGTCCGGCGTCCGGACTTGCCGGACGTGTCGTCGGCGGGGGGTGGCGTCATCGTCACATCCTATCAACCAAGCGCTTGTTAGGGCCTTCGGCCCCGTGCGCCTTTCTGGTTGCTGGAGCTACCAAAAAGGCGCACAGAGCGGCTACGCCCTCTGCGACGAGATCGACACGACCTCGCCGGTGAGGTAGGTGGTGTAGTCGCTGGCGAGCATGGCGATGGTGGCGGCGATTTCCCACACCTCGGCGGCACGACCGAACGCCTCGTCGGACGCCAGCTTGTCGAGGAGTTCCTCGCTGGTCACCTTCGCGAGAAACGCGTGCCTCGCGATGGACGGCGCGACGGCGTTGATCCGGACGCCGTACTCGGCGGCCTCGATCGCGCTGCACCGGGTCAGCGCCATGACTCCGGCCTTCGCCGCCGCGTAGTGCGCCTGCGAGTGCTGCGCCCGCCACCCGAGGACGGACGCGTTGTTGACCAGTACGCCGTTGTGCGGGGCCTCCTTGAAGTAGCGCAGTGCGGCGCGGGTGGCCCGGAACGTTCCGTTCAGCGTGATGTCGAGGACGCGGTCCCACTCCTCGTCCGTCATGTCGACGAGCGGGGTCTCGCCGCCGAGTCCGGCGTTGTTGACGAGCACGTCGATCCTGCCGAGTCGTTCGGCGGCGCCGGCGATCAAGGCGTCCACCTGTTCCGTACTGGACACGTCACACGTCAGCGCCTCGACCGCCTGCCCAGGGAACTCGGCGGCGAGTTTCTCCTTGGTCTCGAGGAGGCGACGCTCGTGCCAGTCGGACACCAGCACGTCGGCGCCCTCGAGCAGGGCGCGTCGCGCGGACGCGAATCCGATGCCGGTGCCCGCCGCGGCGGTGACGACGACCTTCTTGCCTTTCAGCAGGTCGTGGCCCGGAGTCTCGACGGGCGCGGTGGCGAGCGGAGCAGTAGTCATGAACGGGCCTCTCGGGGAAGTCCGAGCACGCGCTCGGAGATGATGTTGCGCTGGATCTCGTTGGATCCGCCGTAGATCGTGTCGGCGCGGGTGAAGAGGAAGAGCCTCTGCCAGTCGCCCAGTTCCAGATGTTCGGGGTCCGTGACGACGGACGACGGATCGGCCGGGGCGAGCAGCGACGCCGGGCCCTGCACTTCCATGGCCAGCTGTCCGAGGTCGCGGTGCCAGTTGGCCCAGAGCAGCTTCGCGACGGACGCCTCCGCGCCGGAGGTCCCGGCGTCGACCGCTTCCAGGGTGCGCAGGGCGTGTGCCCGCATCACCCGCAGCCCGACCCACGCGCGGGCGATCTTCTCGCGGATGCTGGGGTCGGTCGCCGCACCGTTGGCCTTCGCGAGGTCGACGACGCCCTGCAGTTCGCGGGCGAAACCGATCTGCTGCCCGAGCGTGGACACGCCGCGCTCGAAGGTGAGCAGACCCATCGCGACCCGCCAGCCGTCGCCGGGCTCCCCGACCACCAGATCCGCGTCGGTGACGGCGTCGTCGAAGAACACCTCGTTGAACTCGGACGTGCCGGTCAACTGCTGGATGGGCCGGACCGTGACGCCGGGCTGGTCGAGCGGGACGAGCAGGAAGCTCAGGCCCTGGTGCCGCTTGGATCCCGGTTCGGTGCGGCAGAGGACGAACGCCCACTGGGCGACGTGCGCGAGGGACGTCCAGACCTTCTGCCCGTTGATCACCCACTTGTCGCCGTCGCGGCGCGCGGTGGTGGCGACGTTGGCGAGGTCGGAACCGGCGCCCGGTTCGGAGTAGCCCTGCGCCCACAGTTCGGTCACGGTGTTGATGCCGGGAAGGAAGCGACGCTTCTGTTCCTCGGTGCCGAACGCGATGAGCGTCGGGCCGAGCAGTTCCTCGCCGACGTGGCTGACCCGCGCCGGCGCCCCCGACTTCGCGTACTCCTGATGGAACACCACCTGCTGCGCCAGGGTGGCTCCGCGCCCGCCGTGCTCCTTCGGCCAGCCGAGGCAGGTCCATCCCGCCGCGGCGAGATGACGGTCCCACGCGAGCCGTTCCTCGAAGAACTCGTGCTCGCTGCCGGGGCCGCCCTTGCCTTTCAGCCGGGCGAACTCGCCGGTGAGGTTGTCGTTCAGCCACGTCCTGACGGTCTGCGCAAAGTCGTCGTCGGTGATCAGCCCGTCCGGGCTCTCGCTCTGGTCCACGTCTGTAAGATAACCTACCAAGCACTTGCTAGGTAGGTAGGGAGCCCAGTGACCGAACAACCGACAACCACCCCGTCCGCCCTGAATCGGGCCGCACGCGAATTCGGCGAGCTCACAGCCGTGGCGGACGGCGACGTCCGTCTGACCTTCACACAACTGCACGACCGTGTCCGCGATTTCGCCGCCGCACTCAGCTCACAGGACGTGCGGCCCGGCGATCACGTCGCGGTGTGGTCGCCCAACACGTATCACTGGGTGGTCGCGGCGCTCGGCATCCACTACGCCGGCGCGACTCTCGTCCCGATCAACACCCGGTACACGGCCACCGAGGCCCTCGACATTCTCGAGCGCACCAAGACCACCGCGCTGGTGGTCGCGGGCAAATTCCTCGGCACCGACCGGTACGCGGCGCTGCGCGACGAGTCGAGCACCCTCGACCTGCCGACCGTCGTCCGGGTTCCGGTCGACGGCGGCGACGCCGAGGTTCCCGGAGTCTTCGACTTCGACGACTTCCTCGCCCTCGCCGACGAGGACACGCGCGCCGAGGCCGACGCCCGCGCGGCCGCCGTCTCCCCCAACGACGTCTCCGACGTCATGTTCACGTCGGGCACGACGGGCCGCAGCAAGGGCGTGATGAGTGCGCACCGGCAGTCGGTGGGCATCGCGCAGGCGTGGGGCGAGTGCGCCGAGGTGACCTCCGACGACAACTACCTGATCATCAATCCGTTCTTCCACACCTTCGGGTACAAGGCGGGGTTCCTGGTGTGCCTGCTGAACGGGGCGACGGTGGTCCCGATGGCGGTGTTCGACGTGCCGAAGGTGATGGCGACCGTGCACGACGAGCAGATCACCGTGCTCCCCGGCGCCCCCACGATCTTCCAGTCGATCCTCGACCACCCCGACCGCCCGAAGTACGACCTGTCCAGCCTGCGGGTCGCGATCACGGGCGCGGCCGCGGTTCCGGTCGCACTGGTCGAACGGATGCAGTCGGAGCTGAGCTTCGACGCCGTCCTCACCGCCTACGGCCAGACGGAGGCGGTGGTGGTCACGATGTGCCGGACCGACGACGACCCGGTGACCGTGTCGACGACGTCGGGTCGCGCCATCCCCGGGATGGAGGTCCGGATCGGCGACCAGGGCGAGATCCTGGTGCGCGGCGAGAACGTGATGCTCGGCTACCTCGACGACCCCGAATCGACCGCCAAGACCATCGATGCGGACGGCTGGCTGCACACCGGCGACGTCGGCACCCTGGACGACCGCGGTTACGTCGACATCACCGACCGCCTCAAGGACATGTACATTTCCGGCGGTTTCAACGTGTATCCCGCTGAGGTGGAGAACGCTCTTGCCCGACTCGACGGCGTCGCGGAGTCTGCCGTCATCGGCGTACCCGACCAGCGGATGGGCGAGGTCGGGCGGGCCTACGTGGTCGCCAAGCCGGGCGTCACGCTCGCCGAGGACGACGTGGTCGCGTTCTGCAAGGAGCGACTCGCCAACTTCAAGGTGCCCCGATCGGTGCGCTTCGTCGACTCCCTCCCCCGGAACCCCTCCGGGAAGGTCATGAAAAACGTTCTGCGTGAGGAGAAGAAATGACGGTTCCGGACGAGGGTGACGTCGTCACCTACGAGGTACGTGACGGTGTCGCAGTCGTGACGCTCAACCGCCCCGACTACCGTAACGCCCAGAACTCGGTGATGACGTACGCCCTCGACGCCGCGTTCGAGCGCGCGGTCGAGGACGACGACGTGAAGGTGATCGTCCTCGCAGGCAACGGGAAGCACTTCAGCGCCGGGCACGACATCGGGACCCCGGGCCGGGACCATCACGTGCGCTACGACAACAAGGCCGTCATGTGGTGGGACCACGTCGACAAGCCGGGTGGCGACCAGCGGTTCGCCCGCGAGATGGAGGTCTACCTCGGGATGTGCCGTCGCTGGCGCGAGATCCCGAAGCCGACCATCGCGATGATCCAGGGCGCGTGCATCGCCGGCGGCCTGATGCTGGCGTGGGTGTGCGACCTCATCGTGGCGTCGGACGACGCGTTCTTCTCCGATCCGGTCGTACGTATGGGCATTCCGGGGGTCGAGTACTTCGCGCACCCGTGGATGCTCGGACCGCGGTTCGCGAAGGAAATCCTCTTCACCGGCGACCGGTTCACCGCGCAGCGCGCGTACGAGGTGGGCATGGTCAACCGCGTCGTGCCCCGCGAGGACCTGGAGCAGGAGACCCTCGCCATCGCCGGACGCATCGCCGCCATGCCCCGGTTCGGGCTCGCGCTCACCAAGAAGGCCGTCAACCAGTGCGAGGACCAGATGGGCATGCGGAACGGCATGGACTCCGTCTT
The DNA here is from genome assembly GCF_058628105.1 of Rhodococcus sp. G6(2025). Taxonomy (NCBI): domain Bacteria; kingdom Bacillati; phylum Actinomycetota; class Actinomycetes; order Mycobacteriales; family Nocardiaceae; genus Rhodococcus; species Rhodococcus sp. G6(2025). The sequence goes on along the minus strand of NZ_CP179750.1, from coordinate 977,334 downwards.
CGGCCTCCACCACTTCGCGCACGCGCACAACGCCGAGATCGACACCGATCCGCTCGGCGGCATGGATGCCAAGTCGATGGCGGCCAGTGCGCGCAACTCGAACGAAGGGGCGAAGTAAGTGGATCTCGAGTTCGACGACGCCACCGTCGCCTTCCGCGAGGAGGTGCGAACCTTCCTGCGCGACAACGTTCCCGCCGAACCGCTGCCGTCGATGGACACCGCGGAGGGTTTCGAAGCGCACCGCGAGTGGGAACGCACTCTCGCCGACGCCCGGCTGTCGGTGGTGTCGTGGCCGGAGGAACTGGGCGGACGGGACGCGTCGCTGCTGGAATGGGTGGTGTTCGAGGAGGAGTACTACCGATCGGGTGCGCCCGGACGCGTCAGCCAGAACGGCATCTTCCTGCTCGCCCCGACACTGTTCGAGCACGCGAACGCCGAGCAGTTGGCCCGCATCATGCCGCGGATGGCCCGCGCCGACGACATCTGGGCGCAGGCCTGGTCGGAGCCGGAGTCGGGTAGCGACCTCGCGTCGCTCCGTTCCACCGCCCGGCGCGTCGACGGCGGCTGGGTGCTGAACGGGCAGAAGACGTGGAGTTCGCGGGCGAGCTTCGCGGACTGGGGCTTCGGACTGTTCCGGTCCGACCCGGACGCCCAGCGACACAAGGGCATCACCTACTTCATGTTCGACCTGCGCTCGAAGGGTGTCACCGTGCGCCCGATCGATCAGCTGGACGGTGAACCCGGTTTCGCGGAAATCTTCCTCGAGGACGTCTTCGTCCCGGACGACCCCGCGAACCCCGGCGAGTCCGGAGTGATCGGCGGCGTGAACGAGGGCTGGCGCGTGGCGATGAGCACCGCGTCCAACGAACGCGGACTGTCGCTGCGCAGCCCGGGCCGTTTCCTCGCGACCGTCGACCGGCTGGTCGAACTGTTCCGGGACAGCGGCCACACCGACGACACGGCCCTGCGGAACAAGGTCGCCGACGCCTGGATCGGTGCCCGCGCCTACCAGCTGAACACGTTCGGCACCGTCACCCGGCTCACCGATGGCGGGCAGCTGGGCGCCGAATCGTCGATCAACAAGGTGTTCTGGTCGGAATGGGACATCGTCACCCACGAGACCGCACTCGAACTGCAGGGCGCCTCGGCGGAGCTCGCGGACAACTGGATGGACGGTTACCTGTTCTCCCTGTCCGGCCCGATCTATGCCGGCACCAACGAGATTCAGAAGAACGTGATCGCCGAGCGGCTGCTCGGCCTACCGAAGGCGGATCGATGAGATTCACACTCGACTCCTCCCATCAGGACTTCGCGTCCAGCATCGACGCGCTGCTGTCGAAGGCGGACATGCCGGCGGTGATCCGGTCGTGGAACACCGGCGACACGGGTCCGGGCATGAAGGTGTGGCAGCGCCTCGCCGAGACCGGCGTCACCGGACTGCTCATCGCGGATGAGCACGACGGCCTGGGCGCCGACGCCGTCGACCTCGTCGTGGCCGTCGAACAACTCGGACGCCATGCCGTTCCCGGTCCGGTGGCCGAAACCGTCGCGGTCGCACCCGCCCTACTCGCGCAGGTGACCCCGGACCGGTTGGCCGCGTTGGCTTCCGGTTCACTCGCCACGGTCGCGGCCGCACCGCACGTCCCGTTCGCCGTCGATGCCGACTCGGCCGACCTCGTCCTGCTCGTCGACGGCGCCACGGTGAGCCTCGGAAACGCCGGGGCGGTGCAGACCTCGGTGGATCAGTCGCGACGGCTGTTCCCACTGACCGCCGGCGACGCCCTCGGCGACGCCGACTTCGCGCCCGCGTTCGATCTCGGCGCCCTGGCCACCGCCGCCCAACTGCAGGGACTCGGACAGACCCTGCTGGACGTGACCACCGACTACGCCAAGCAGCGCAAGCAGTTCGGCAAGGTGATCGGACAGTTCCAGGCCATCAAACATCACCTGGCCGAGGTCGCGGTCGGGCTGGAGATGTCGCGGCCGCTGCTGCACGGTGCAGCACTGTCCGTGCGGGACGGGTCCGCCGACAGTTCCCGGGACGTCTCGGCGGCGAAGGTCGCGTGCGGGGATGCCGCGTACCGGGCGGCGCGGGTGGCGCTGCAGGTGCACGGCGCCATCGGCTACACCCAGGAACACGACCTGTCGCTGTGGCTCACCAAGGTCCGGGCACTGGTCACCGCCTGGGGCACGCCGGCGTTCCACCGCGGCCGCGTCGTCGACTCGCTCGTGGAGGCGTCATGAGTTTCGACAACGAGGAGCGGGCGGCGCTCCGGTCGTCGGTCCGGGATCTGCTGGGTAAGCATTCCGACTCGGCCGCCGTCCGCCGGGCGATCACCACCGACCACGGCTACGACGACGCCCTGTGGTCGAAGCTATGCGAGCAGATCGGCGTCGCCGCGTTGGCCGTTCCGGAGAAATACGACGGAGTGGGGGCCTCGCTGCTGGAAGTGCATGTGGTGCAAGAAGAACTGGGCCGCACGCTGACGCCGTCACCTATGCTGGGCAGCGCCGTGCTGGCCGCGCAGGCGCTGGTGCTGTCGGGGGACGACGACGCGTGCGCCCGACTGCTGCCCGGCATCGCGGCGGGTTCGGTGGCCGCGCTGTGCTGGGCAGGTGCGGGCGGCTGGTCCGGATTCGGGGTCACCGCGTCGGGCGAGACGCTGTCGGGGACGGCGTCGTACGTGCTCGGCGGTGACGTCGCGGACGTGCTGCTGGTTCTCACGTCCGAAGGCCTGTTCGAGGTGGACCCGTCGGCGGACGGCGTGACGCGTCGTCGCGTCCCGGCGATGGACCCGACGCGTCCGCTGTCGGAGGTCGTGTTCGACGGGGTCGCGGCGCGGAGGCTCGTCTCCCCCACCGACCTCGTCGACCAGGTGCGCACGGTCGCACTGGTCGCGTTGTCGGCGGAACAGGTGGGTGCGGCGTCCGCGGCGCTGGAGCAGACGGTCGAGTACGCGAAGTCGCGAAAGCAGTTCGGCCGGGCAATCGGGTCGTTCCAGGCGCTCAAACACCGCATGGCCGACATGTACGCCCTCGTCGAGACGGCCCGCTCCATGTCGTACGCCGCGGCGCTGTCGGGGACGCACGAGGACGCCGTCATCGCGAAGGTGTACTGCTCGGAGGCACTGCAGCACGTCGCGGCGGAGGCCATCCAGTTGCACGGCGGCATCGCGATCACGTGGGAACACGACGCGCAGCTGTACTTCAAACGTGCACACGGGAGTGCACAGCTGTTCGGGCAGCCGCGGGAGTACCTGCCGCAACTGGCTACCGCCGCCGGACTGTAGGCGGCTTCGCCGCCCGTGCGCCTTTCTGGTAGCTGGAACAACCAAAAAGGCTCACGGGCGCAGCCCCTCCAGGTAGCTGGCGACCCCGTCTTCGTCGTTGCTGGGCAGGACGTGGTCGGCGAGGGCGAGGACTTCCGGCAGCGCGTTGGACGGGCAGAGAGCCGTGCCTGCCCATGTCAGCATCGGGACGTCGTTGATGGCGTCCCCGGCCACGGCGACCTCCTCCGTCGAGATCCCGTCGACCGCGCACAGCTCGGCGAGCGCGCTCGCCTTGGACACGCCGGACGCCGCCATCTCGACGTACGGCGCGCCGGAGTGCGTCAGTTCGACGCCGTCGACGCCGGCCGCCACCGCCGCCCGGTACAGCTCCGCGCTGGGAACCTCGGGGTGCCGGGCGACGATCTTCACCATCGGCTCGTCGATGTCCGGCAGCAGTTCCGACAGCATCATCTCGTGCGGGTGCCGGTGGTGGTCGGCGAACTCGCACAAGGCCGCGTACGCCGGTTCGGCGACGAAGCGCGTCGGGCCGATGTTCGCGAACACGACACCGGGCATCAACGTCCGCACTCGGTCCATCGCCGCCGCAGCCGACGCCATCGCGATGGTCGTCGTCGCCGTGATCACCGGGGTTCCGTCGGCCAGGTCGAGGACCACCGCCCCGTTCGCGCAGATCGCCTTGCCCCGGAATCCGCACGACTGCGCCAGCTCGTGCACCGAGTGCCGGGCGCGGGCCGTTGCCCACACCACCTCGACCCCCGACAGTCGCGCATCTTCCATGGCCTGCGCGGTGCGAGGGGAGATCGTGCGGTCCGACCGCAGCAGGGTGCCGTCGAGGTCCGTCGCCAACAGCCGAATTTGCGTCACCTCCGCATGATGCCAGGCAGCGCATGTACCCCTCACGACCCCACCACAGTCGATAGCCTGGACAGCATGAGTCCTCGAGTACCCAGCATCGTGCTGAATTCCGGAACCATCCTCCCGCAGCTCGGCCTGGGAGTCTGGCAGGCGGACAACGACGAGACCGAACACGCCGTCGGGTTCGCCCTGGACGAGGCGGGCTACCGGCACATCGACACCGCCGCCGCATACGGCAATGAGGAAGGGGTGGGCCGTGGCATCGCGAACTCGGGTGTCGCCCGCGAAGACATTTTTCTCACCACCAAGTTGTGGAACGCCGATCAGGGTTACGAGCCGGCGTTGAAGGCGTTCGACGCCAGCCTCGGACGTCTCGGCGTCGACTATGTCGACCTGTACCTGATCCATTGGCCGCTGCAGGACGACGACCGCATCCTCCGCACGTGGGATGCGCTGGAGAAGATCGCCGAGTCGGGTCGCGCGAAGGCGATCGGTGTGTGCAATTTCGAACCGCGTCACCTGCAGTTGCTGATCGACCGGGGCGGCGTCGTTCCGGCGGTCGATCAGGTGGAGTTGCATCCGCATCTGGCGCAGCAGGAGATCCGGACGTTCGCCGTCGACCACGGCATCGCCGTCGAATCGTGGAGCCCGCTCGGCGGCACCAGCAATTCGGGGTGGGGCGACAACTCGAAGCCGAACACGCTGCTCACCGACCCGATCATCACCCGCATCGGCGACCGGCACAGCAAGAGCCCGGCCCAGGTGCTGATCCGCTGGCATCTGCAGAGCGGACTGATCGTCATCCCCAAGTCGGTCCACGAGTCGCGGATCCGCGAGAACATCGACGTGTTCGATTTCGAGCTCAGCGAGCAGGACCTCAGCGAGATCGAGACGATGGACGACGGCACCCGTGTCGGAGCCCACCCGGACGAGTTGAACATCGGCGCCCCGGAGTAGGCGGCTCCGCCACCCGTGCGCCTTTTTGGTTGCTGGAACAGCCAAAAAGGCGCACGGGCGCGGAGCGCCTAGAGCTTCACCGGCATCTCCTCGAGCCCGGACACGAAGTTGGCGGGACGACGCCGCAGTGGGCCGTCGTCGACGAGCACCATGTCCGGCAGCCGCGACAGCAGTTGCTCGAACATGATCTTCGCTTCGAGCCGGGCGAGTTGGTTACCGAGGCAGAAGTGGGTGCCGAAACCGAATGCGACGTGCGGGTTCGGCGACCGTTCGATGTCGAACACCTCGGGATGCTCGAACACGGCCTCGTCGAAGTTGGCGGATTCGAAGAGCAGCATCATCTTCTCGCCCTCGCGCAGGTCGGTTCCGAAGAATTCGACGTCGCGGGTGACGGTGCGGCACATGTTCTTGATCGGCGACGACCAGCGCAGCATCTCCTCGACCGCCGCCGGGATGCCGTCCGGGTCGTTCACGAGCCGCTGTTGCTGGTCGGGGTGCCGCAGCAGTTGTTCCATGCCGCCGCTGAGAACGTGCCGGGTGGTCTCGTCGCCGCCGATCAGGATCAGCAGGGTTTCGCCGACGATGTCCGGGTCGCTGAGCCGGTGACCGTCGATCTCGCTGTGCACGAGGATGCTGGTGAGGTCGTCCGTCGGATTCTGCCGCCGCTCCGCGATGGTGCGGAGCGTGAATTCGTTGAATGCCAGGTACGCGTTGGCCTGGGCCTGGAGTTCCTCCGGGGTGGCGTTGCTGCCGAGTGCGTTCATCAGGTCGTCGGACCAGTGCAGGAACGTGTCGCGTTCCTCGGGCCGCACGCCGAGCATGTCACCGACGACGGCCATGGGGAGCGGCGCCGCCAGATCGCGCACGAAGTCCACTTCGTCCTTGTCACACGCGGCGTCGATGAGGTGATCGCAGATCTCCCGGATCCGGTCGGTCTTCGCTTCCACCTGTTTACGGGTGAAGCCGGCGTTGACGAGGCGACGGTGTTGCAGGTGCTGCGGGTCATCCATGTCGATCATCTGCGGCAGCGGGCCCACCCCGGGGCGGATTCCGCCCGCGTTCGAGAACAACTCCGGGTCGCGTTCGGCCGCCAGGACGGCCTCGTACGACGCGGCGCCGAGAATTCCGTCCGCGCGATACACCGGTTCGTGGGCGCGCATCCATGCGTAGGCCTCCCGCGGGTCGCCGAGTTCGCCCGAGTAGAACCGTCCGTCGATCAGATCGAAATCCGGCCTGTTCGTCATCGAGGTACTCCTCCGCATTGAATCCCGCCGATCGTGCCCCGATAATAGAACGTGTTCCTACTATGACGCAGTGGTATAGCGGCAAGTTTCACAGATCCTCGGCTCGATAATTGACACGAGTTCTATTACCTGGAGGTGTACGTGGTTACCAACGACGGCAGCAGCGGGCTCGCGAAGACGTCCGTACTCGTCACCGGCGGCAGCAGTGGCATCGGACTGGGCGTCGCCACCGCCCTCGCGGCCGACGGCGTCCACGTCACGATCTGCGGTCGCAACGAGGAGAAACTGGTACGCGCAGCGGAGCAGATCACCGCCGGTGATCCCGCGGGGACCGTCGACACGGTCACCGCCGACGTCACGAACGAGGACGACATCATCCGCGCGGTCGCCACAGCGGCCGGGCGCACCGGGCAGCTCGACGGCGTCGTCACGTGCGCAGGCGGGAACGAAACGGTGGGACCCGTGACCCAACTCGACGTGGACGCGTGGCGGCGGACCGTGGACCTGAACGTCACCGGCACCATGCTGACGATCAAGCATTCCGCGCGGGCGCTCGTCGCCGGGGGCGGCGGTTCCATCGTCACAATCTCCTCGATCGCGAGCAGCAACACGCACCGCTGGTTCGGCGCATACGGTCCGTCCAAGGCAGGTGTCGACAACCTGACGCAACTCGCCGCCGACGAACTCGGGGCGAGCAACGTCCGCGTCAACTGCATCCGCCCCGGACTGACCCGCACCGACCTCGTCGCGCTCATCACCGACGGCGGACCCGTCCTGGACGACTACCTGGCCAACACCCCGATCGCACGGGTCGGCGAGGTCACCGACATCGCCGCGCTCGCCAAGTTCCTCCTCGGCCCCGACTCCACCTGGATCACGGGGCAGATCATCAACGTCGACGGCGGCCAGATGTTGCGTCGCGGACCCGACTTCACGTCGATGTTCGAGCCCATGTTCGGCGCCGACGGTCTGCGCGGGGTGGTCGCGCTGTGACGTCGCATCAGATTCTCGGTAAGCAGGTCGACATGCCCGTGGAGATCCGGGCCGCGTCGGCGTTCATGGCGATGTATTCGGTGCCGACCGCCGCCGCCCAGTCGCTGATCGACTACACCGGCCTCGAGATCCTGCAGTTCCGGCCGGGACGTGGCATCTGCGTCCTCGTGTTCGTCGACTACGTGGACGGCGATCTCGGCCCGTATAACGAATTCGGGGTGGCGTTCCTCGTCCGCGACCACCGGGCCGACAGCACCTCGGTCCCCCAGGACCTGAAGGCGCTGGCCCGGGGCCGGGCGGGTGCGCTGATTCATCAGCTGCCCGTCGACGGCGACTTCACTCTGGCCGCCGGCCGCGGCATCTGGGGCTTCCCGAAGTTCCTGGCCGATTTCGATGTCGACCACACCGGTTCCGTCAGGCGCGGTTCGGTGAGCGAGGGCGGCCGGCTGATCGCCCAGTTGAGCGTCAAACCGGGTATTGCGGTGCCGGGTTCGGGCGCAGGCACGTCGCTGGCCGCCTATTCGCACCTCGACGGGCTCACCCGGTTCACCACTTGGGACATGAACCCGACCGGGATCCGCTCCCGGCCCGGAGGCGCGGAGCTGAAACTGGGCAGCCACCCGATCGCGGACGAACTGCGGTCGCTGGGACTTCCGAAACGGGCGCTCGTCACGTCCTCGATCCCCGAATTGAAGATGACGTTCGGGGACGCGCAGCCGATCTGACCGCACGTGAGTGGCGAAGTGTGCGCGGGCACACTTCGCCACTCACGTGGGGGTTGCGCCGATTACCGAACTGGGGTCCAATACCGGCGACGCTTCTGGACGCTTGACCAATTCGTGGCGCCCCAGAGGGACGACCGCCGAAAGGACGATCGATAGTGCAGATCAGACGACGCAGCGTGCTCGCGGGGGCGGCCCTGACTCCGGCGCTCGCCGCGCTCGGCTCCGGGACGGCGGCCGCTAATCCCGACCAGAACTCCGAATTCCTCGTCGGCGTCGGCATTTCCGACGCCACCGGGCCGGTCGCCGACGTCGGGATGATGGGGTACTCCAGCTTCGAGCAGCGCGCCGAGGGACTGCATCAGCGGACCCGTGCGCGGGCGTTCGTGTTCGCCGAGTCCGGCCGGCAGCGCGTGGTCTACGTGTGCGTCGACGTGTGCATGATCTTCCAGTCCGTGCACGACGCAGTGCTGGCCCGGCTCGCGGAACTCCACGGCGACCTGTACACGGAGCGGAACGTCATGCTCACGGCGGTGCACTCCCACGCGGCGTGCGGCGGCGCGTCCCACGACTACGCCTACAACCTCGCCGTGCTCGGCCACAATCGTCAGGTGTTCGACGCCGAGGTCGGTGGCATCGTCGAGGCGATCACCGCCGCGCACGATTCCCTCGCCCCCGGTTCGGTGTCGTACGGCCGCAGCGAACTCACCGATGCCAGCGTCAACCGTTCGCGGATCGCCTTCGACCGCAACCCCGCCGAGGACCGGGACTACTACCCCCTTGGCATCGACACCTCGATGCGGGTTCTGCGAATCACGCAGGGCGGCAGAGACGTCGGGGCGATCAACTGGTTCCCGACCCACGGTGCTTCGCTCACCAACACGAACCATCTGATCTCCGGTGACAACAAGGGCGCGGCCGCCTACTTCTGGGAACACGACCACGAGGGTGTCCGTTACCTCGACGACCAGAAGCCGAACTTCGTCGCCGCGTTCCCGCAGACGAACACCGGCGACATGTCTCCCAACCTCGACCTCCGGCCCGGCCACGGTCCCACCGACGACGAGTTCGAGAACACACGCATCATCGGGCAGCGGCAGGTCGCGGCCGCACGCACGGCGTGGGAGTCGGCGTCGGAGACCCTCACCGGCGGTGTGGACAGCCGAATCATGTACCTCGACATGGCGAATCAGGAGGTCGGCGGCGAATTCACCCCCGACGGCCGCACCTACCGGACGTCCCCCGCGTGTGTCGGGGCCGCCATGAGCGCGGGCAGCACCGAGGACGGTCCGGCCATCCCGATCTTCCCGGAAGGCACCACCAACCCGCTCGTCGACGCACTCGGCGGGATGGACGCGCCGATCCCGCAGTGGCTGCAGGACGCGCAAGCACCGAAACTCGTGCTCGTGGCCGTCGGTCTGCTCCCACCCGACGGGTGGGTTCCGCACGTGCTGAAGATTCAGATCCTCCGCATCGGCGACGTGTATGTCGTGGGCGGCCCGGCGGAATTCACGATCGTGTCCGGGCTGCGGATCCGCCGCACCGTCGCCGACAGACTCGGTGTGCCGCTGGAGAACGTGATCTTCCAGGGCTACGCGAACTCGTACGCGAGTTACTGCACCACCCCGCAGGAGTACGACGCGCAGCAGTACGAGGGCGGCTCGACCCTCTTCGGCCGCTACACGCTGCCCGCGTACCGGCAGGGATTCGCGGCGCTCGCCGACGCTGTGCGCACCGGCAACGACATTCCCCGCGGCCCGGCGCCCCGTGACCTGTCGCAGTTCCAGCCGTACGTCGGTCCGGGCGTCGACCGCGACGAACCACCGGCAGGCCGCGTCTTCGGCGACGTACTGACCCAACCTGCCGCGAAAGTGTCGGCGGGCGAACAGATCGCGGTCGAGTTCGTCACCGGCCACCCCCGGAACGACCCGCGCCGGCGTGGCACGTTCCTCGAGATCCAGCGCCGGGGCGGCGACGGCTGGGTGCGTCACGCCGACGACGGCGACTGGTCGACCAAGTACCGCTGGACGCGCACCGGGGCGAACCGGTCTGTCGCGCAGATCACGTGGGACGTCCCGGCCGGAACTCCCGCCGGGCGCTACCGTGTGCAGCACTTCGGCAACAGCCGCGACGCGGCAGGCACGATCACCGCGTTCGCCGGGACGTCGAACGAATTCGAGGTCGGATAGCTCTCGACGTGCCCCCGATCACACGCGGCGACGCGGTGTCTCGCCCACCACATCGGCGTTGCACCCCAACGTATTTCACGACCATCCGTCACACCACCGACCGTGCGATGAAACTGCCCGGCAATACTTCCGGACGACAGTGGGTGCATGAACGATGCCGAGAGAGAACCCGGAGTTCATGTCAACGCGTGCGAGGCGTGCGGTCGGCTTCCGCACCCCCGCCGTCTCCGTCTGGCGCTTGCGAAACTGTGCGCCGTCTTTCCCGTCGAACTAGGGCTTCATGCCTTGGTCATTCATTTCCACGTCTCCTATCTGATGACCGTCACGGTCCTGACCGTCAGCACCACGGTGCTGGTGATCTGGGTGGTGGAGCCGTCGGCGATGAGACTGCTCGGCGGCTGGCTGCACGGTCCGCCCGACGGCAGGCACGGCCATCTCTCGACCGGACAGTCACTCTGGCGTATCCGTGTCCGGGTGAACGACCAACCGGGACAGCTCGAGTCGCTGGCCCGCAACCTCGCGAAGCTGGATGCCAACATCCTGACCGTGCACGTCCATCACCTGGACGGCGGTTCGCTCGACGAGTTGATCGTCGGCGCGGGCCGCGAGACGTCGCAAGAGGCGCTCGCCCATGCCGTCCGGGCCGGAGGCGGCCGCAGTGTGGGCATCTGGCCGGCTTCGGCGCTCGCGCTCATCGACGGCCAGACGAAGGCGCTGACGTTGGCGTCGCGGGTGGCGGCCGATCCGTCCGAACTGCCCCTGTCGATCGCGGAGCTGCTCGGCGCCCAGTATGTCGATTCGCTCGTGAGCGACCATCCGGCCACGGCGGCGTCGGTCGCGATCCCGTCGGGCGAGGGTGAGCCGCTCGTCTTCGTGCGGCCGGTGGACGAGCCGTTCACGCCGGCCGAGATCGCCCGCGCTCGCCGCCTCAGCGAGCTGGCCCAGCGAACCCGCGAGACCGCGAACTCGGGGGGACTCGCCGACCCTGCCACGTGATCTTGCGGACATCCCCGACTACAGCCTGGGTGCGGGAGACACTACGACGGTGATGTTCGCCCGCACTTCGACTGTCCTGACAATAGGCGTCGCCACGCTCGGCCTCCTGGCCACCACCGCCGGTGCGGCGCCGACGTACGCCGTCATCGCCACCGTTCCCGTCGGGTTGACGCCGATGCAGGTGGCGGTCGCACCCAGCGGCGCCGTCACATACGCCACGAACTCCGGGGCCAATAGCGTGTCCGTCATCGACACCGCAACGAACGCCGTCACCGCCACCGTCCCGGTGGGCGGCGGACCCACCGGGATCGCCGTCACCCCGAACGGTGCGCGGGTGTTCGTCGTGAACACCGCCGACCGGACGGTGTCCGTGATCGACACCGCCACCAATACGGTGGCGGCCACGATCCCGGTCGGCGAGTTCGCCTTGGCGGTTGCGGTTTCCGCCGACGGCGCCCACGCCTATGTCACGAACGGCGTCGAGAGCACTGTCTCCGTGATCGACACCGCCACGAACACGGTGACCGCCACGGTTCCGGTCGGCGCCTTCCCCATCCAGATCGCGGCCAACGGCACGCACGTGTACGTCACCAACTCCTCCGACAACACGGTGACGGTGATCGACACGGCCACGACGAGTGTCGTCGACACGATTCCCGTCGCCTCCCACCCCAGTGCCGTGACGGCCACGAACGACCGGGCCTACGTGCGGAGCGGCGCGGAAATGTCGGTGATCGACGCGACCACCAACACGGTGACCGCCACGTTCGGCGTCGACGGGACGATGGGCGGCGCCGCGGTGACCGGGGACGGACACACGCTGTACGTCGTCGACTCCGAGGGCGGCGCCGTCACGGTGTTCGATCCGGGCACCAACGCCGAGGTGACGTCGCTCGCCGTCGGCGACAGTGCCGGTGGCGTCGCGGTCTCCGCCGACGGCGCGAAGGCCTACGCCACCAGCCAGAACGACAACACGATCGCCACCCTCACGCGCGCACCGGGCGACGCGACGCCGCCGCGCTGACACTAGACCGACACCACCGCCGGATCCTCCTCCACCGACTGATCTTTCGACCGCCGGTCGACTGCGGTGGCGAGGACGAGAACGGCGAGCGCACCGACGGTCAGCGCGGCACCCATCCAGATCGGGGACGTGAAGCCGAGTCCCGCGGCGATGGTGATGCCGCCGAGCCAGGCCCCGAGTGCATTGCCCACGTTGAAGGCGGCGATGTTCGCGCCGGACGCCATCGTCGGCGCCTGTGCCGCGTAGTTCATGATCCGCATCTGCAGCCCGGGGACGGTCGCGAAACCGAAGGCGCCCATGAAGAACAGGGCCACGATCGTCATCGGCTTGCTCCCCGCGGTGAGCGCGAACACGACGAGCACGACGGTGAGCACGGCGAGGACCGTGATCAGCGTGCGGGTGAGTGCCTTGTCGGCGGCACGTCCACCGAGAACGTTGCCGACGAACAGACCGCCGCCGAAGAGCACGAGGAGCCAGGGGACGCTGGTCGACGCGAATCCGCCGACCTCGGTGAGGGTGAATGCGATGTACGTGAACGCACCGAACATGCCGCCGAATCCGAGGATGGTGACGGCGATCGAGAACCACACCTGCGGAGACCGGAACGCCCGCAGTTCGGTACGCAGACCGCCGGATTCCGGTGCGTCCGCCGGACGGGACACGGACGGCACCAGCGTTGCGATGCCGATCAACGCCACGACGCCGATGACGGTGATGGCCCAGAACGTGGAACGCCAGCCGAACTGCTGGCCGAGGAACGTGCCGAACGGGACGCCGAGAACGTTGGCGATGGTCAGTCCAGCGAACATCGTCGCGATCGCGCCTGCCCGCTTGCTCGCGGGCACGAGGTCGGCGGCGAGGACCGAGCCGATGCCGAAGAACGCGCCGTGGCACAGGGCTGCGAGGACGCGTCCGCCCATCATGACCTCGTACGTCGGGGCCAGCGCCGACAGCAGATTGCCGCCGATGAACAGCACCATCAGCGCCTGGAGCACACGTTTGCGGTCGAAGCGGGTGACGGCTGCGGTGATGACGATCGCCCCGATGGCGACGGAGAGGGCGTAGCCGGAGATGAGGTAGCCGGCCACCGACTCGCTTACCTGGAAATCGGCCGACACCTCCGGCAGCAACCCCATGATGACGAATTCGGTGAGACCGATCCCGAAGCCGCCCATTGCGAGGGCGAGCAGACCCAGTGGCATCGCAGCCACTCCTTTCGTACAGACTGGGAGATAAGAGCGCTAGCTCGAATACCGCGTCTGCATTAGCTGCAGGCGCGCCATAAATAGTTGCACACGCCTGATATGTGCGCAAGCTGGTATTCTGGCCTGGCAGTCGTATCCACAGGAGGTGGGCAATGGCAGTCGCCGACGACGCCGTCGAGATCCGGTCGCAGGGATGGCGCACGCTCGCGGCCCTGCACGGGCTGCTCGAGGCGGAGCTCGAGCGCGCCCTACAGCGCGGGCACGATCTCTCGGTGGTCGAGTACACGGTGCTCGACGCCCTCAGCCGTCAGGACGGCTGGCACATGCGCATGGCGCAACTCGCCCGCGCGGCAGCGCTGAGCAGCAGCGCCACCACCAGGCTGGTGAACCGTCTGGAGAACCGCGGACTGCTCACCCGCATTCTGTGCGACGACGACCGCCGCGGCATCTACACCGAGCTCACACCGGCCGGGCGGGCGGCGCTGGACGAGGCCCGTCCCACCCACGACGCCACACTGGAAGCGGCGCTCGACCGGGCCGCCGACATTCCCGAGCTCGCCCACCTCGCCCGAGCCCTGCACGAGGTCCCCGCATAGGTGAGTGGCAAGGCGTGCCGGAGCACTCCTTGCCACTCACGTCAGGACAGCGGAGTGAAGTCGCGTGACGCGATGTACTCCGGCCGCGGACGCGCCGCGGCGAACGGCTCGACGAGGGTGTTCTCGACACTGTTGAACACGAGGAACAGGTTCGACCGCGGGTAGGGCGTGATGTTGTTCCCCGACCCGTGCATGAGGTTCGAGTCGAACCACAGCGCGGTGCCTGCGGCACCGGTGAACTGGTCGATCCCGAACTCCGCCGCCATCCGCGTCACGTCCTCCCGACGCGGAACCCCGACCTCTTGCGAGACGAGGGACGACGTGTAGTTGTCGTCGGGGGTGGCGCCGACGCACTGGACGAATCGCTTGTGCGAACCGGGCATCACCATCAGCGACCCGTTGAACGGGTAGTTCTCGGTGAGCGTGATCGAGCAGCTGACGGCCCGTGGGACGGGAAGACCGTCCTCGGCGTGCCAGGTCTCGAAGTCCGAGTGCCAGTAGAAACCGGTGCCCTTGAAACCGGGCATCGAGTTGATCCGGCTCTGATGGATGTAGACGTCGGAGCCGAGGAGTTGTCGCGCGCGGTCGAGGATCCTGCCGTCGCGGATCAGCTCGGCAACCACGTCACCGCGCCGGTGCACGTCGAAGACGGAACGAACCTCGTCGGTGCCGCGTTCGCAGATGACGCGCCCACTGTCACGCATCGCGGGGTCCCGGGACAGCCGGTCGAGTTCCTCCCGGCACGACATCACTTCGCTCGCGTTCAGGACCTTGTCGATGATGGTGAAGCCGCGTGACTCGTGTCCGGCGAGGGCCGACGAATCGAACGGCCCGTGGGCGGGTCTGCCCCACACGGCGGGTTCGCTTCGTTGGAGCATCGACGGCTCGGCGGCGATCCGGGTGGGGTAGCGATCGTGGCGGTTGGTGTGTCCATGAACCTCAGCTACCTGAGTCATTGTCCCTCCTCGGCACTTACCTCTGCTTCTCCGTCGCTACGACGACAGAGTCTTCTGGTCGGCGCGGAGCCGCTGGACGGCGTCGTCCAGGTGTTCGGCGAGCAGTTTCTGCACCTCTCCAGCTGTACCCGACCGGATCGCCTCGCGCAGGGTGGCATGTTCCTGCGCCTGCTCGCGGATGTCGTCGTAGGTGGTCTGCAACGCACCCAGGCACATCCTGGTCTCGATCAGCAGCGTCCTCGCCGCCCGAATGAGCCGCGGGCTCTGCGAACTCTCCACCAGGATCTGATGGAACTGCTGGTCGGCGTCCGAGACGGCGGCGGCGTCGCCGCGTTCGGCCGCGGCCTGCATCACGAGCACGGTGGGTTCGAGCGCCAGGTAGGTGGCTTCCCGGCGGCCGTCGTCGAGAATCATTTCGAGCGCCCCGCGCTCGATGACCGAGCGGCTGCGGTACACGTCGACGACGTCGTCGAGGGTCAGTTCCGTCACGAAGATCCCGCGATGACGGATGCTGTGCAGTATGCCCTCGGACACGAGCCTCTGCATGGCTTCGCGCAGGGGCCCGCGCGAGACCTGGAAATGCGCGGCCAGTTCCGCCTCGCCCAGCTGTGCACCCGGTTCGAGCGCACCCTTCATGATGGCGACCCGCAGGCGGTCCGCGATGAATTCGGCAGTCGATTGACGACTGACGGGTTCCAGGTCAGTCAGAGCCATGACTGTGGCCTTTCTCGAACAAGGTTCCTAACGACGGGTGCACCGCCGTGTGGCCCGCAAGACGCAGGCCTTCCCAGATGGTCACCTGGTTTGCCGTGAGGACCGGCTTGCCGAGGCGCTGCTCGAGAGTACTCAGCGCACCCAGCGTCCTCATGGCCGTGTCGGGGATGAGCAGGGCTTCGGCGTCCGGGTGGTCGTTCTCCACCGCGAGTTCCACCACGGATTCCGGGCTGAGGAGACCGACCTCGGCCGCGGTGTCGATTCCCGCACTCGACATCGACAGCACCTCGATACCGGCGGCGGCGAGGAACTCGACGAACAGCTTCGCGACGTCCTCCGGGTAGCTGGCGGCCACCGCGACGCGGGTGATTCCCAGCGCGTGCAGGGCGTGGACGAACGCGAAGCTGGTGCTGGACGTGGGTACACCGGTGGCCGCGGCGAGCGTCTCGGCCTGCTGCTTCGCCCCGTCGGGGCCGTAGACGAAGCTGCCCGAGGTGCACGCCCACACGACGGCGTCCGGCTTCTCCTCGGCGAGGAGTGCGGCCCCGCCTGCGAGCTTCTCGGGGCTCCCCAGGTCGAGCAGTTCGGGCACGGCGTGCAAGTCGGTGCCGTAGATGTGCACGACCGGCAGATCCACTCCGAGCATCTCCGCGGCGAAGGGGTAGTCGTCCTCGGCGGCGTGATCGGGGTAGATGAATCCCACAGTGGGGGTCGGCGTGCTCGTCATACGTTCTCCTCTTTTCCGTGTCGTGAGGGTGATGTCAGAAGACATTGCGGAGCCACTTGCCGGGGCCCGTCATGGGGAGTTTCATCCGGCCGAGACATGCCCAGATCGTGAGCTGGTTGGCGGTGAGGACCGGTTTCCCGAGCTCCTGCTCGAGCGGGGCGATGACGTCGTAGGTCGGCAGATTCGTACAGCTGACGAAGATCGCCTCCGACCTGGGGTCGTCCGCGGCAATGATCCGCTCGGCGATCGTGCGGTAGTTGACCTTCCAGATGCCACCGCCGAGCCCGAGATGATCGGAGCGCACCACCTCGGTGCCCGCCTCGTTCAGGAACGCGTGCAGCCGTTCGGTCAGCGGGGCGTCGTACGGCGTGATCACCGACAGCCTGCTCAGCTCGAGGTGTTCGATCGCCTCGACCAGCGCACCGGACGTGGTGATCGCGTGCTGGGCGCCGGCCTCGCAGATCGCGTCGCACAGGGTTCGCTCGTATTCGAGGCCCTTGATGAAACTTCCCGACGTGCACAGATAGGCCACGACCTCGGGCTCGACGTGCAGGACGTCGCGCGTCGCCGCCATGAGGTGTCTTCGCTCGGACACGAGTTCGGCCATCTCCAGGCTGACGGGCACGGGTTCGTACGGCGTGCGCGCCAGATGGAGGCTCACCTCGAGGGGAGCCCATCGCCACAGTTCTCGTTCGAGCGCCAGGTCGAACGGGGCGATGATGCCGATTCCCCGTTGCGCGATAGGCCCCTCGAATTCGGGAATGTTCAGTTCCAACACCAGGCCTCACCTTCGTTTCGGCCGCGCCCGAGCATTATCAGATTGTTGACAATCATACGAGTTACTCATACGGTGTCAACGTGAGTCGGAACCCGATCGTCGCGGTGCTACATGCCCACGTCCTGCCGAGCGACGAACTCATGGCACCCGTCGCGACCCGTGCCGAAGTTCGCTACACCGGCAAGGCGGGGCTGAGCGAGGCCCTCGACGGCGCGGACGTGCTGTTCCTCTACGACTTCCTCACCGACGCGGTGCCGGGAGCCTGGCACGCCGCCGGTTCCCTGCAGTGGCTGCACATCGCCGCGGCGGGCGTCGACCCCGTGATGTTCCCCGAGGCCCGTGACAGCGACGTCACGATCACCAACTCACGGGGCGTGTTCGACGGGGCGATCGCCGAGTACGTGCTCGCCCAGATCCTCTCGTTCGCGAAGGATCTGCCGGGCTCGCTGCGCCTGCAGCAGTCCCACACGTGGCAGCACCGCGAATCCGAGCGGATCGCGGGCCGCACCGCCCTGATCGTCGGCACCGGTCCCATCGGCCGCGCGATTGCACGGCTTCTCCGCGCAGCGGGCATGAAGGTCAGCGGGTCGGGCCGCACCGCACGCAACGCCGACCCCGACTTCGGAACGGTTTCCGCAACGGAGGATCTCCCGGAGCAGCTCGCCGTCGCCGATTACGTGATCGCGGTGGCACCGCTCACCGAGCAGACCCGCCACCTGTTCCGCGACTCGACGTTCGCCGCGATGAAGCCGGGAGCCCGGTTCGTGAACGTCGGACGCGGTGAGCTCGTCCGCACCGACGACCTCGTCGCCGCGCTCCGGGCGGGGACGATCGCGGGCGCCGCGCTCGACGTGTTCGACACGGAACCGCTCCCCGCAGGCCATCCACTCTGGGACATGCCGAACGTCTCGATCACGCCCCACAATTCGGGCGACTTCGCCGGCTGGCGAGATGACCTCGTAACCGTGTTCACCGACAATTTCGAACGCTGGGTTGCGGGGTACCCGCTCGAGAACGTAGTTGACAAGCACCTCGGGTACGTACCGAGCCGATGAAGACAGGGCCCGAACGTCCAGGCTGAAGGAGTTCTCATGAATCCCACCGACATGACCGCCGTCGAACTGGTCACGGCCTACTCGTCCGGAGAACTTTCGCCGGTGGAAGCGACGCAGGCGATGCTCGACGCCATCACCGAGCGTGACCGCACCATCAATTCCTACTGCCTCGTCGACGAGGAGCGGGCGCTCGCGCAGGCCCGGAAGTCCGAGGAGCGCTGGACCACCGGTTACTCCAAGGGGCTGCTCGACGGCGTTCCGATCTCGATCAAGGACATCTTCCTCACCGACGGCTGGCCGACACTCCGGGGTTCACAGGCCGTCGACGAGGACCAGCCGTGGAACGTCGACAGTCCCGTGGCCGCCCGGCTTCGCGAGGACGGGATGGTGTTCCTCGGCAAGACCACGACGCCCGAGATCGCGTGGAAGGCCGTGACCGACAGTGCCCTGTGCGGGATCACCCGCAACCCGGCGGACCCGACCAAGACGGCCGGTGGATCTTCGGGCGGCAGCGCCGCCGCGGTCGCGGCGGGTCTCGGTCCCTGCTCCGTCGGCACGGACGGCGGCGGCAGTGTGCGCATCCCCGCCTCGTTCTGCGGCGTCGTCGGGTTCAAACCCACCCACGGTCGCATCCCGCTGTTCCCGGCGAGCCCGTTCGGACCGCTGGCGCATGCCGGCCCCCTCACCCGCACGGTCGAGGATGCGGCACTGCTGATGGACATCCTGTCGCTGCCGGACCCGCGCGACCCGACCTCGCTCGCCCCGTTCCCGACCACGTTCCGCGGCGAGATCGGCCGAGATGTGGTCGGACTCGGCGTCGCGTACTCCCCCACGCTCGGCTATGTGACCGTCGATCCGGAGGTCCGGGCGATCGTCGATCGAGCCGTGCAGGCCCTCGACGCCGCGGGTCTACCGGTCACCACCGCCGACCCCGGCTTCAGCGATCCGATCGAGGCCTTCGAGCTGCTGTGGGCGTCCGGGGCCGCGGCCATGCTGAAGAACTTCCCGGAGGGTGCGCGCGACAAGGTCGACCCGGGGCTCGGCAAGATCTGGGAGCGGGGCGAGAAGTTCAGCGCCGTCGACTATCTCGATGCTCGCGCGGTCGCCGCGGACATCGGCATCAGGATGGGCAAATTCCACCTGACGCACAACGTCCTGCTCACACCCACCGTCCCGATTCCGGCTTTCGAGGCCGGTTACGACGTGCCGCCGGGCAGCGATCTCACGAGCTGGCCGCAGTGGACCCCGTTCACCTACCCGTTCAACCTGACGCAGCAGCCGGCGATCAGCATCCCCGTCGGCCGCACCGCAGCGGGTCTGCCGGTGGGTCTGCAGATCATCGGCCCCCGCCACTCGGACGACCTGGTACTCGCGGTCGCGCGATACGCGGAGCACGTCCTCGGCTAGGTCGGCCGAAAAGCACACGGTTCGCTCGTCATCCGAGGATGATCAGCAGTAGGCCCGGTGCTGTGCGAACGTCTGCGCTGCTGCCCGGGTGACAGTTGCCTGACAGGGATTTTCGGGGTCGGGGAGAGCCCGGGAGAGTAGATGACAGCGACGCCGGTGTTCGGGGGCCTGCCGCATTCGCCGCAGGGCCGGGATCCGCTCGCCCCGGGCATGCTCGTCGCCACCCGATACCGGCTCCTGGGACGGTTCGCCGGACCCGACTGGGTGCAGTGGTGGCACGCACACGACACCGAACTGTGCCGGGACGTCTCGCTCAGCCTCGTCGACTCGGCGCACGTCCGCGCCACCGACACGCGTCCGGATCCGGTGGCGCGCTTCTGCCGGAACACCACCGGAACCAGCTTCAGCCACGAGGGCCGGATCGCGCAGGTCTACGACATCGCGGCAGTCGGCGACCGGATCGCCGTGGTCGCGGAATGGACGCCGGGGTGGCGTGTCGCGGATGTCGCGCACACGGTCCCACGGCCGTTGGATGCCGCTCGCACCGTGCGGCACCTGGCCGCCGCGACCGCAGACGCACACCATTTCGGTGCCCGCATCTCACTTGATCATCCCAACCGGGTGCGGATCTCCCACGACGGACTCGCGGTCCTCGCCTTCCCCGCCACCCTTGCCGACGGCAGCGCGGCCGACGACGTCGCAGGACTCGGTGCGCTGCTGTACGCCCTGTTGCTCGGCACGTGGCCGTTGTCCTCGTCCGGCGCGACCCGGGCAGCCGGGCTGCCCCCGGCCGGCAGGCGCGGTGACGGTTCCGTCGTCCCGCCACATCGTGTGCGGCCCGCGATTCCACGACGCCTGTCCGACGTGGCCATGAACGCCCTTGCTCGGCGACCCGGGATGTCCACCGCGCAGGCGGTCGTCGACGCCCTCGACCGCATCCTGGCGGACGCGCGGGCCCGCTCGGCATCCGCATTCGCTCCGACCACGAAGAGGGCCCGCCCGGCACCCGCCAACCGGGTACCCCGGCCGAACGCGCCGCTTCCCGCGTTGAGCGGCGCACTCGCCCTTATCGTCGCGCTCGGCGCCGCCGGGTGGGCGGCGGGCGCCACATTCAGCTCGTCGGACGCTCCCCCGGCCGCCGTCGCAGACAACATGCTCAGCCAGATCGCGCCGGTACCGGACCCCCGTCAGGCGCCGCTCACCCCGTCGTCCGCGGCCGCCTACTCCCCGCTGCGCTTCCCCGACAACGGTGCCACTGCCTCCCTCGCCGTCGACGCGAACCCCGCGACGTCCTGGGCGACCGACCGTTACCCGCAGCAACTGTCGGCGACGAAGCAGGGAATGGGTCTGATCGTGTCGTTTCCCGGGCCCGTCGATCTGCGGACCGTCTGGATCGACTCCCCGACACCGGGCACCACGGTCGAGATCCGGACCGCGCCCGTCGCGTGGGCGAGCATCGATCGCACCCAGCTGATCGGCAGCGCCACGCTCGGCGACGGGGTCACCCAGATCGTGGCCCGGACGCCCGCACCCACCGACCGGGTCCTCGTCTGGATATCGGGACTGTCCGGCGGCGAGTCCGGGTTCCAGTCGCGCCTGTCGGAGATCGGCTTCCTGGGTCGCGGCGCATGAGCCGCAACATCTTCGGCCCCACGCAGCCGAACGAGGGAAGCACCGCGCGCGACCATCTCGCCAACGAGCGGACCTACCTCGCCTGGCATCGCACCGGCATCAGCGTCGCCGCGCTCGGTGTGGCGGTCGCGAAGTTCGCGCCGCACCGCGGCGGCCACGCCGTGGCAGCCGGATTGATCCTGATCGGCGCGGGACTACTGGTCTCCGCGTACGGCACCCTCCGCTATCGGGTCATCAGCCGGCAGATCGAATCCGGGGAATTCGCGCCGGCGACGTTCACCGCCGTGGTCACCTCCAGCATCGTCACACTGCTCGCGCTCCTCGCCGTGGTGGTCCTACTCTGACCCGGGCAGGGCCGTGACGCAGCGGAATCCGATGTGGCTCATCCCGGTGTCGACCATCTGCGGCCGCCGGGCCGCGGGCCGATACCGCCGGCAGTAACTGTCCGCACACAGGAACGACCCACCCTTGATCACCCGCCGGGGCACCCGGAATTGGGGCTGCCGGGCGTCGAAGCTCTCCGACATGCCGGGCCCACGCGGATTGCGTGGCGCGCAGCACGACTCCGCCGTGTCGGCGTGCCGATCCGAGTACCAGTCGGCGGTCCATTCCCACACGTTGCCTGCCATGTCGAACAGACCGTAGTCGTTGGGCGGATAGCTACCGACGGCGGTCGTGGTGCCGTACCCGGTGGCCGCGCGCCACGGAAACTCCCCGTGCCAGTAATTCGCCAGCGGAGGGGATTCACTCTCGGCGGTGTCACCCCAGGTGAATTCGGCGTGGTCGAGTCCGCCGCGCGCCGCGGCCTCCCATTGCGCCTCGGTGGGGAGGGACCGCCCTGCCCACTCCGCGTACGCTGCCGCATCCTCGTGGGCGACGTGAACGACGGGATGCCGTTCGCGGCCGGTGATCGTCGATGCCGGCCCCGTGGGGTGCCGCCAGGACGCGCCGACGGTCCAGGTCCACCACTGACTGAGGTGACGGAGATCGACCGGGCCCCGAGTGGGGGTGAACACCATCGATCCCGGTTGCAGATTCTCGGCGGGAGCACCGGGGAAGTCGGCGGGGTCCAGCGGCCGCTCGGCGACGGTCACATAACCGGTGTCCCGGACGAACGCGGCGTACTGCGCGGTGGTGACCTGGTGGGCCTCGATGGCGAAGGCGTCGACCGCGACCCGATGCGCCGGACCTTCTTCCGGGTAGTGCCGATCCGAGCCCATCGTGAAGGTCTGAGCGGGGATGTGCCGGACTTCGGAGACGGTCTGGGTATCCACACGCCTTCCCTTCTACCTGATCAGGTGACGGCCGGCGAGAAGACGCTCGTCCAATCGTTCCTCATGCTTACCACGGTCCAGTTCTCTTCTCGTGCGTGTTCGAGAGCCTGCTCCGCGCCCGCGACGTAGTCGAATTCGCGATCGGCGTCGTCGTGCAGGATCAGCACCCGAAGCGACGGGCGGTCGGGTAGCCCGGAGAACGCGAGCATCGGCAGGTCGCCGTTGGAGTTGCCGACCGACAGGATCGGCCGTCGCCCGATCCGACTCCAGATTCGGACCGGTTTCTCCGGCCCGTCGTCGAAAAAGTCCATCGCGGCCTTGTAGAGCAGGTCGCTCGTCTCCGCCCCTTCACGGTACGAGAGTCCGAGGGCACTGCCGATGACGCGTTCCGGCGGAATCCCGTAGAGCCGTCCGGCGACCGGGCGCATGAAGTCCCGGTCACCGCCGGACGCGATGTAGATCGTGAATTCGTTCGCCTCGAGATAGCGCAGCAACTCGACCATCGGCGCGTATCCGCAGCCGGCGTACGGGCGGCCGAGCGTCGGGTGATCCGCGTCGTCGAAGAAGGCCCGCACCCTTGCGTCGTAATTCTCGACGGTGATCGAATCGAATGCCTCGGTGACTGCGCCCATCAACAGTTTCAGGTCGCCGTCGTCGCCCTGGTAGTGCTTGACCATCGCCGCACCGAGCCACTGAAGGTCGTGCTCGTGGGCCGCCTTCCACGGTTGCGTCTGCTGGAGGCCGGGATCCTTCGCGGCCATCTCGGCGAAGCGCCGGATGGTGAAGTCGAGCTGGATGGGCATCGGCTTCTCGCACCAAAGTGTGCCGTCGTTGTCGAATACGGCCACCCGGTCGGCGGGCTCGACGAAGTCCGGTCCCCGTGTCGTCACCCGCCCGACGAAGTCCTCGATCGCGGACCGCGTCGATCCGTCCGCCCAGGAACCACCCAGCCCGGCCCCCACGTCGGTCAGTCCTTCGCCAGGAAGGCGTGCAGCTTCGCCACCGCGTGGTCGATCGTGAAGCTCGCCGGCTCCTGCCTCGGGGGGAACTCCTTGAACGTCTCGAGGAATTGGGTCGTGATGAATGTTCCGTAGATGGCGATGTAGTCGTGGTCGAGGAACCAATCCCAATAGGTGTTCGACGTGATGTCGGCCCGCTCGAACGGATCGGTGCGCAGGTTGAACAGTTTCGGCAACCGCAGTTGGGTGAACGGCTCCGCCCACAGGCCGAGGGTGCCCTGCGCCCGCTGCTCCATGAACACGATCTTCCAATTGTCGAAACGGATGCCCAGCACGTCGCAGTCGTCGGAGAAGTACACCATTCCCCGGCGCGGCGACGTCTCTACCTCACCGGTGAGGTACGGGAGCAGGTTGTAGCCGTCGATGTGCACCTTGAACGTCTTCTCGCCGATCGTGTGCCCGGTCTTCAGTTGCTCCACCACGTCCGGTGCACCCGCGGCGGCGAGGAAGGTGGGAAGCCAGTCGTGGTGCTGCACGATCTCGTTGGACACGCTGCCCGCGGGGATCCTGCCCGGCCAGCGGATCACCTCGGGGACGCGGAACGCACCCTCCCAGTTGGTGTCCTTCTCACTGCGGAACGGGGTGGTCGCGCCGTCCGGCCAGGTGTTCGCGTGGGGACCGTTGTCGGTGCTGTAGATGACGATGGTGTTCTCGGCGAGACCCAGCTCGTCGACCGCGTCGAGCAGTTGGCCGACGTGCTTGTCGTGATCGATCATGGTGTCGTGGTACGGCGACTGCCAGTGCCCGGCTTGGCCGACGCTTTCCGGCTTCGTGTGGGTCCGCAGGTGCATGTGCGTCGTGTTCATCCACACGAAGAACGGTGTCTCCGCTTCCTTCTGCCGCGTGATGAAGTCGATTGCCGCGGAGACCGTCTCGTCGTCGATGGTCTCCATCCGCTTCTTGCTCAGCGGACCGGTGTCCTCGATGCGTTGCTTCCCGAGCGGCCCGTACCGCTCATCGACCTCGCCGGCGTCCTCCTCGGTGGCCCAGCAATGAAGAACACCGCGCGGCAGCATCACCTCGTGCAGTTTCGGGTAGTCCTCTGCGCTCGGGTAGTCGGGAAGCTCCGGTTCTTCCTCGGCGTTGAGGTGATAAAGGTTGCCGAAGAACTCGTCGAACCCGTGAGCGGTCGGCAGATACTTGTTCAGGTCGCCGAGATGGTTCTTCCCGAACTGCCCGGTGGCGTATCCGAGGGGCTTGAGCAGTTCGGCGATGGTGGGGTCTTCGGGCGACAATCCGACGTCGACTCCCGGGATTCCGACCTTGCTCATGCCGGTGCGATACACGCTCTGCCCCGTGATGAACGACGCGCGACCGGCAGTGCAACTCTGCTCACCGTAGGAGTCGGTGAACTTCATGCCCTCCTCGGCCAGACGGTCGATGTTCGGTGTCCGGTACCCCATCAGTCCGTCGCTGTAGCAGCTGAGATTGGTGATACCGATGTCGTCGCCCCAAATGACCAGGATGTTGGGTTTCGCGTCCGTCATCTGTCTCTCCTCGCATCATCGGGGGAATCGCAGTCCTGACGTTGCTCGCGGTGCGCCCGCGCCACATCACCCGTACCGGGTGAGAACCTCGTGTCCGAGTACCGGCGGTCAGTCCGGGGGGATCGACGGCGGTCGATCCACGGCGAGGATGTACACGCTGATCACCGTCACCCACGCCGGGAAGACCAGCGTCACCCAGAGACTGAAACTCACGACCACCAGCAGGGTGAGTGACAGCAGGTAGGTTGTGACAGCCAGCCATCGCGGCATCAGTCCGGTGCGCAGCCAGATGGTTCCCAGCGAGATCATGAACACCCCGGCCATGCGAACCCCGTAGACGTTGTTCACATGCAACATCACCTCGCGCCCGAAGAAGACGAGGTCGGTCTGCGGAACGCCGGAGAGCCGGGACACGGCGAGGAGCCCGCCGGCGATTGCCGTCGACACGAACGTCATGGCGAGAAACAGCAGCCCACTGCCGAGGAAGACGGTCGAGAAGAATCGGTCTTCGAGGTTCCCGAGCCGGTCGCGGATGACACCGATGAACCACAGGAACGCGATGCCCGCGAAGGGTGCGAGTATAAGGGCTGCCGTGATCTGCCGTTGGTGGTGTAACCACGGGGTCGCGGCTGCGCCGGGCAGCGCGCTACGCAGCAGAACGATGCTGGAGGCGAACAGGACACCGAAGACGACACCGGCGACGGCCGCGGCCCGTGGAGTCCGTAGCTGGTGGAACTCGGCGTCGCTCTGTGTGCGGGCCATGAGATCAGTCTTCGCCGAGGTCGAGGTCCGGGGCAACAGGGAGCCCGAATCGTGCCCCTTTTCAGCCCGCGTCGTCGGTCCTGCCCGGTCGCACGACAACCGGAACTCCCTCATAGGGCGCGAGGGAGATCGGGAAGCTGTGGAGTTCGTCGACGGTGCCGATCTGTTCGTCGGTGAACAGGTTGACGGCGGGCGATCCGGCCGGCAGGAACTGGGACTGCACGGTCGCGGCGATCTCCTCGGACGTGAAGTTGAGAACGGTGACTTCGAGACTCGAGTCCGCCAGTTCGTGGACCATGACGAGCAGCCCCTTGTGCGACACGGTGGGCACGTCGAGCTGGACCGCGGTGGCGATGCCGAACCGGTTTCGGATGTCGATGATGCGGGCGAGACCGCGAGCGAAGGACGCCGGATCCTGCAGTTGCACCGGCAGACTTCCGTACAGGCTGGTGCCCCGGGGAATGCCCGACTCCGACCGGGCGGCTTCGGGATTGACCCCCATCAGGTCGTGCGCACCGCGGTTGATCCACCGGGTGTCGCCTTCGGCGAGAAGGTCGGCGACGTCCTCGGACGGCACGGGCAGCAGCCCGCACAGATCCCAGCCCGACAGGGCGAAGACGCCGGGCTGGAGCGCGTTGAACATCGCCAGGAGCAGATGCGCCTGCTTGACGGTGTCGATGTCCGCGGCATCCATCCTGTCGAGGTCACGGATGCCGAGCGCCGCGGTGATGACGCTGGCGGTCGTGCAGGCGATCCCGTTCGTCGTGAACGTGCGGTTGTACGGGGCCCAGCGTCCGGTGAGCCGCTCGCACAAGTCCTTACGGATACGGTCACCGAGATCCGACCCCTTGATCGACTCGCCGCCGTAGGCGAACTCGTCGTCCTTGTGCAGCGTCGCGAAGTGGACCAGTTCGAATGTCAGCTCGTCGTGGTTCTGCAGGGCATGGACGAGCGACGCGGCGTCGACACCATGATCGCGGGCGAGGTTCATGGTGAGCCGGAGAAATTCGGTGTTCCCCATGACGAGGGCGTGATGGTAGGCGGGGCGATTGATGAAGTCGTAGGACAGGTCGGCTCCGGTCGTGCCCATCGCCTTGATGTCGTCGATGGTGAGGTTCAGTTCCTGGAACGTGAATCCCCCCATCTTCCGAACGATGCTGGCGATCAGGTGATTCGCCGCCTCCGACAGTGGATGCCCCTCCGACCAGCCGGGCAGTCCCTCGGTCCGGCGTTCGACCCCGAGGAATCCGTTGGCATCCAGTCGAAGTGCACCCGCACCGAGGTCCGCGATGGAGTGGCAGGCATCCCCGATGACGAGGCGCATGCCCGCGAACGACGGATCCAGCCAGTTGATGGAGGGCTGCCCGGCCTTGAAATAGTGCAGGTACACCCACCTCCGCTCGATGCCGTCCACCCCCTTCACCACGGGGGTGACACTCCAGTTGGTTTCCTTGACACCGAGTTCGTAGAAGATGACGCGCTGGAGTTGACCGATGATGTACCCGGCCCGGGCGAGTTGCGCCTCGGTGTCGGCGTCGATGTTGACCGAGTCCCGGCCTTCCGGCACGCGGGGAAGCAAGTGCCAATCCTGTTGTTCGATCTCCACCATGTGATAGATGCCGGGGTAGTCGGCGTACGCCATCTCGGCGAGCCGGAAGTCTGCACCCTTGCCGGTGTGACCGGGGACGATGTCGTCGATGACGATGCCGTCGTACGCGGCGGCGACGACGCAGAGCTTGCGGAACTCCTCCTCGGTCCCGAAGGCCGAGTCGATCTGCATACTGATGCGATCGAAATGGCCGTCCACCGACGGCGTGGCCCGCCACCCGTTGATCCCGCCCGCCTGCTTCACCGGCCCGGTGTGGACGGCCGTCACCCCGATCTCGGAGAACGCCTGCCACAGGGACTCGTCGCCGAGCGAACTCAGGAAACTCGCGCCCGGAGCCGTGATGATCGAAATCGGGTACGCCGTGAACCACACCGATCCCCGCTCAACCGCGGCGCGCGGATTCGGGTCGGCATACGGGTTCTGCCACATGCTGCCCTTGCCGGACAACTGCTCCGCGATCAACTTCGCATCGTGCAGGATCGACTGATTGATCAGCCACTCCACATAGTTCGGGTTGTCCGGCACGGGCTCGCCCGACTGCGCATCGACCCTGGTCGCACGGCGGACCGACGGTTTCAACGGCCGAGGGCGCGCCGGGTAGAACTGCTCGTCGTAGCTGATCTCGCTGGGCTCGTGATGGATCTCGGGGTTCATGGTCCTCCGTCGTCATCTCGTCTGCTCCGCCGCACGGTCGGCTACCCGTCCACCGTCCCACGGAAACGACCGCCCGGCATGGGGAGTTGGACGACTGTCAGCGGACCGCGGAACTGTCGGGTGCGACGATTATGTGGACGACCTCGACCAGTCAACCTGAGTGGCTCTCACTCCGGGGAACGGGCCATCTGGACCGGCCTCGCGCGCGTCCTCGAAGCCGGGATCGACGCCGTCCGTCCGCGCCCGCCGCCGGCGCGAGTGTGGCTGTGAACGCGAGGTCGTAGGTGGTGCCGACGTGGCCTCTGGCGGCGAATCCGTAATCGTCGGAGCAGCCGCGCTTCTGGGATGATCTCGGGTCACTTGTCAGGCGGTGTAACTGAAATTGACCACTGAAAATTAGCCTGCTCCTGAGACTTCCGGCAGTGGTGCGGTCCAGGTCAGGCGGGTTCCGCCGGTGGTAGGGGTGGCAAGGGTGCAGGTGCCGCCGGCCTCCTCGGCGCGGGCGGTGAGGTTGTGCAGGCCGCTGCGCGTGACGGCCGGGGCGATGCCGATGCCGTCGTCGGTGACACAGATGGTGAGGTCGTCGCCGACGGAGACGGTGACATCCACCTGGTGGGCGTGGGCGTGGTGTACGACGTTGCTCAGTGCTTCCCGCAGCACTGCTTCGGCATGGTCGGCGAGGGGTCCGGTGACCACACTCAGCGGTCCGGTCAGGCGCATCGTGGTGTGTAATCCGCTCTCACCGGTTTGTTCGGTGATGATCGCGGTCAGCGCCGGGCGCAGCGCGAACCCGTCGTTCCCT
Organism: Rhodococcus sp. G6(2025); assembly: GCF_058628105.1. Lineage (NCBI taxonomy): Bacteria > Bacillati > Actinomycetota > Actinomycetes > Mycobacteriales > Nocardiaceae > Rhodococcus > Rhodococcus sp. G6(2025). The sequence goes on along the minus strand of NZ_CP179750.1, from coordinate 948,387 downwards.
CCGCCGTGCAGGTCGAAGATGGCGGTGCGGACGTCGGTGATGATGTCTTGAACGTCGTCGATCATCTCCGACAACCGTTGCCGGGCCTCGGGGACGCGGCTGCGGGCCTGGGCGCTTTGCAGGTGCAGTCCGTGCGCGAACAACCGTTGGATGACGTGGTCGTGCAGATCCCGGGCAATCCGGTCCCGCTCGGCGATCAGCGACAGGGCGGTCAGTTGGCGTTGATCATCGGCCAGTTTCAACGCGAGGGCGGCCTGGTCGGCGAACGCCGCGGCCAGGGGCAGTTGGCGGTCGTCGAACGGTTCCCTGCCGCGGCTGCGGATAAGGGCGAGGACCCCGGTCACCGAGTCCGCGGACACCCGCAACGGCAGCAGCAAAGCCGGACCGTGCGGGCCGGTGTCGCTGATCTCCGGCTCCCGGATCAGGTTCCCGGTGCGGTAGACCCGCCCGGTAGCGGTGTCGTCGACACCGATCCGCATGCCGGGCACGCTCGGATCGCTTCCGGCGTACGCGGTGACGGTGAGGGCGGTGACGTCGGCGGAAACTTGGTCGAGGTCGTCCGGTCGGGCGATCAGGACGTGGTCGGCGCCGGCCAGGTGGCGGGCCCGGCGAGCGATCAGGTCGAGCACCTCGCTGGGGTCGATGGCGGCGAGCAGTTCGCCGCGGATCTCGCTGGTGGCCTGCTGCCACTGCTGGCGCTGACGGGCTTGTTCGAACAAACGGGCGTTGTCGATGGCGATCCCGGCCGCGGCCGCGAGGGCCTGGATGAGGTCTTCGTCGTCCTCGGTGAAGGACTGGCCTGCGGCTTTGTCGGTGAGGTAGAGGTTGCCGTAGACCTGCCCGCGGACGCGGACCGGCACACCGAGGAAGGTGCGCATCGGCGGGTGACGTGCGGGAAACCCCGCAGACGCGGGGTGCCCGGTGATGTCGTCCAGGCGTAGCGGTGCGGGACGGTCGATGAGCAGGCCGAGAAGGCCATGCCCGGTCGGCAACTTCCCGATCAGGTGGCGAGTCTCGTCGTCGACGCCCGCGTAGACGAATTCCTGCAATCGGTCTCCGCTGTGGTTGAGCACGCCGAGGGCTCCGTATCGGCAGTCGACCAGCCTGATGGCCGCGTCGACGATCCGCCGCAGGGTCGCAGCGAGGTCGAGGCCGGACGAGACGGTGAGCATCGCCTCGAGTAGGCCGTCGAAGTGTTCCCGGGAGGCGGTCATCTGCTCGATGCGGTCCTGCCGTTCGGTCAGCATTTGCCGTAGCCGTAACTGCGAGAGAGTGTCGAGCAGGAGCGATTCGTCGTCTCCTGGCATCGTCTACCAGCTTTCTGCGCCGCTTCCCGACTCGCCCGCCGTACAGGCGCGGGCGACGTAGCCGACGGCGACGCGTACACCCCGAGGATATCCCCTTGTCGTCGACGTCAAACCCCGCGACGGGTGGGCGATCCTCCTGGTGGGTTCCCGGCCGCGGCAGGCGAACGACTTAGGACTCTAACCACGAGGGGAACAAACGCTCATGCTGGAGAAGGTAGAGGCACGCACCCGACCGTCGCGCCTGGAAAGAAGACCACGCGATGCGTACCTCCGGCCGTGACGGCACCCTGACCCCGACCGAATGCGTCCACGCGTTGCGGTCGGTGCCCACGGGTCGTCTGCTCTACACCGAGGACGCCCTGCCCGCGGTCCGGCTGGTGACCTTCGCCGCCCCCCGCGCCGAGATCATCATCGCGACCTGCAACGAGTCCTGGTTCGGCCGCTTCGATCGGACGTTCGTCGCGTTCGAGGCCGGGCATGTCGAGTCGGGAACCCGCGACGGGTGGAGTGTGGTCGTTCTCGGCCATGCCCGTACCGCCACGGGCTCGGAGTATCTGTCCGGGTTCGACCACTCCGGTCCCTCCCCGTGGACGATCCGGTCCTCGGACTGCTACCTCGTCCTCGACATCGAGCACGTCACCGGGCGACGAATGACCCTGCCCCGGCTGGCAGGCGACCAGCGATAGGGCTCCCCTGCTGGTGACCGTGATGGGACATTGCGTTCGGTGGCGGCGACGCGATCACCACCGCCCTCCCCCGCACGCTCCAGAGAAAGCACATGACCAGATCGGCTACTGGCGCACTGGGCAAGCCCGCAACTTCGTTGCGGCACACCATGCAAAGGACGAGACGATGAAGATACTCGACGGGCACGCGCGCGCGATGGGTTCGGCACGAGGGATCGCCGAACGCATCGCGGCGGGGCTCGACTCGGCCGGTCATGATGTGGGTCTGCACTCCTGCGCCGACATGGCCGAAGTGAATGACCACGAGGTTGTGCCCGGTAGTGCTATTCACAACGGACAATGCGACGCCCGCGACTGGCCCGATATCGACCGATGGGCCGGCGCCATCCGCGCGGATGCTCCCCGAGGTGAGCGACGATGACGGCATTTGGGTGGGGTCGACAGCGAACCGACCGCACACCGTTAGAAGGTTGTGCCCGTGGGTTGTCGGGAAGGCGCTGGATTGCGTTGTGCGCGAGTGCCGAGGCCGTCGGCATGACCGCTGCCGCCGTTGCAGCGAAGCTGTCCCAGTATGTTCTCGGCGGTCAGCCGAGGGGTTGGGATGCGACGCTCGCGCTACTTCTGGTGGTGGCAGGTGGGCTGGTCGAAGGGGTGGCGCTCGGTGCGTTTCAGGCGAGTGGATTGCAGCGGCTGATCCCACGGCTGAATCGGCGCCGATGGCTCGTGGTCACGGCGGCGGTGGCGGGGTTGGGCTGGGCAGCCGCCTCGGCTCCGGGGGTGTTCTCCGGTGACAGTGGCGGTGATGCGGAGCCGGCACTTCTCGTCGTGGTGGCCGGCGCGCTCGGTCTGGGTGCGGTGATGGGTGCGGTCCTCGGTGCCGCTCAAGCGATGACGGTGCGCCGTCTCGTTCCTCGTCCGACGCGCTGGGTGCTAGCCAACACCATTGCCTGGCCACCCACGATGGCCGTGATCTTCATCGGTGCGACGACTCCGGAAAGTGGCTGGCCCACAGTGGCGGTCGCCGCGCTCGCCGCGATCACGGGGATCGCCGCCGGTACAGTGCTCGGAATCGTCACGGGATGGTTCCTGCCCACCCTCGATGGTGCAGGGGACGAGAACGTCGAACTCACCGGTCACCGGACAGGGTCAGGCAATGGCAGCGAGTTACCGTGACCCCGCTGGCGGGTGCAATGGGCGGGCCTCCTCTCATCTGATCGCCGGGAACTGCGCAAATCCCGGGGAATGGGAGGGCAAGCTCGCCCACCAACGGCAGACGACACCCGCTGTCGTGTTATCAGAGGCGGCGACAGAGCCGACGTGGATTCGCTCCGTCCACGCGAGTGCCGCGGCCGCCGCAGCCACGCCGCTCTCCTTGAAACAGTCTTCCCACAACCAGATCTCGTCGAGGCCACTGTCCTCGGCCACCCGCGCGAAGTCCTTCAACTTCTCGGGTTCGATCGTCGGGATGAACGTCACGCCCAGTCGCGGCACCGCAGTCGTCATCGATCCATCATGGAGGATGACACCCGGCCGTCGCGGAGCATCGCCATCATTCGCGTGGCGGCGCGGTGCTGGATTCGCGCGGCGGCGCGGTGCTCGCGCGGACGACCAGCGACGTCTTCATCAACGATCGTGTGCGGGTGCCGCCGCCCAGCCGATCGAGCAGGATCGTCGCGGCCGCGCGGCCCTTCTCGACGATCGGTTGATGAATTGTGCTGAGACCGAGAAGCTCTGCGACGGGTGCGTCGTCGAAGCCGATGACGGACATGTCGTCGGGCACCGTCAGGCCGCGCTCGCGTAACACCTGCCACGCCGCCACCGCGTGCACGTCGGACGTCGCCACCAGAGCGGTCGGCCGAGCCGCGTCGAGCAGGATCCGGGTGGCCTCGTCGCCCGCGGCGCGATCGATGTTGCCCGCCACGACGATCGACAGTTCCTCCACCGGGAGGTGGTGGTCGCGGGCCGCGGCGAAGTAGCCGGCGAGCCGCTCCCGCGCGTTGCGTTCGGTCGCCGCGCCGACGTCGTCCGCCGTGACCATCCGGCAGTCGGAATCCTGACCGAGCTTGTCGACGATGATCCCGATGCGTCGATGGCCCAGGCTCAGGATGTGGTCCATCTGCAGGTAGGCGCCGTGGCGGTCGTCGATGGCCACGAACGGCAGTCCCGCGCTTCTGGGCGAATCGACGACGACGGCCGGGATACCGCGCGCGATGATCGCCTCGACCAGGGGATGACCGTCGGGGACGTTGTGGATGACCACGCCGTCCACGAGTCCACGGAGAACCAGCGAGTTCGGTGGTGAATCCGGGGAGCCACCACGTGAGGCCGGAAACAGGGTGAGGGCGATGTCGGCCGAGTTCCCGATCTCCGCGATGCCCTTCATCAGCAGGGTCACGGACGGATCCTCGAGCGCTTGAACCGGGGAATCGGGCACGATCACCCCGACCGCGCCGATCCGTCCCGACCGCAGACTGCTCCCGGCGATGTTCGGCCCGGCGTAGCCGAGTTCCGCGGCGACGGAATAGATGCGTTCCCGTTGTGTCGCAGAGACCTTCGACGATTTGCTGAAAGCGTAGGAGACGGTGGCGACCGATACTCCGGCCGCTCGGGCGACGTCTTTCATCGTGACCAAATGGTGCTCCCTCGTCGGCGATCATCGGCCGCAACCGGCCGTTGCGCACCGGAGCGCACAAATGGCAAAGCCCGATCCTAGTCCGCGTCCGGACGCGTCCCACGTTCCCCTCGGCATCAGCCATTGACAGCTCTCCAGCCGGTGATACGATTCACCACCATAAGTTAATCGTTTCACCATTTCCGGTTTCACCATCCATGGGAGCACTCATGACCAAGGTCCTCTACCTCTACGGCGGCTGGCCCGGCCACCATCCGTACGACATCGCCGCATGGGCACGCGAACTGTTTTCCGAGCTGAACTACCAGGTCGAGGAGTCGCAGGACATCTTCACCCTCGATCGCGACCTGACCGGATACGACCTGATCGTGCTCGGCTGGAACAACGCGCTCACCACCGAAGACCTGAGCGATTCGCAGGAGAAGAACCTGCTCGACGCCGTCGCGGCCGGAACCGGGGTCGCGGCGTGGCACGGCGCCGCCGCCGCGTTCCGGGCGAGCCTGAAGTACCACTTCCTCCTCGGCGGCGACTTCGTCGAACATCCTGCGGGAGAGGCCTTCCCGCAGCCGTACAAGGTGAGCATCACCGACCGCGAGCACGAGGTGACCGCCGGTGTCGAGGACTTCGCGGTGGCGTCCGAGCAGTACTACATGCACGTCGACCCGAACAACCGGGTGCTCGCGGAGACCGAGTTCAGCGGCGAGCACCTGCCCTGGCTGGAGGGCCTGCGCAGCCCGGTGGCGTGGGTGCGCCAGTGGGGCGCCGGCCGGGTCTTCTACCACTCGATCGGCCACACGCCGGCAGACCTGTCGGAGCCGAACGTGCGCCGACTGACCAAGCAGGGACTGCGCTACGCCGCCCGCGTAGCGAACTGACACAGCAAGGAGAAACGATCATGGCGAAATTGACCGGCGGGCAGGTGGTCGCCCAGGTCCTGAAGCAGTACGGCGTCGAGTACGTGACCGGGATTCCCGGCCACGGGATCTGGTCGCTCACCGATGCGTTCCTGGAGAAGGGGTCCGAGATCCCGTTCATCCAGGTCTACCACGAGCAGAGCGCCACGCACCTCGCGGACGGGTACTACCGGGTGTCCGGGAAGCCGATGGCCGCGGTGGCGTCGATCGGGGCGGGCGCGGCGAACACCGTGCTCGGTCTCGCGACCGCGTACAGCGACTCGACGAGTCTGCTGTGCATCACCGGCGGGCCGCCCACTCACATGCGCGGGCGTGGTCTACTCCAGGAACTGGAGCGGCACACCGACAACGGCTTTCCGCAGGTCACCGACGCAGTGTCGAAGCGCAGCTGGGTCGCCACCCGCGTGGAGGAACTGCCGTTCATCATGCACCGTGCGTTCAGCACCATGCTGACCGGTCGCCCGGGGCCCGCGCACATCGAGGTGCCGATGGACGTGCAGGCCGAGGCCGCCGACGTCTCCCTTCACGACCTCGCACGGCGGCTGCCGGTCGGGCTCCAGCAGCCCGACCCGTTGGCGATCGACAAGGCCGTCGACGTGCTCCGTGACTCACGCCGGCCGGTGATCGTCGTCGGCGGCGGCGCCATCACGTCCGACTCGGCCGACGAGGTGCTCGCCCTCGCCGAGGCGTGGCAGATCCCCGTGGTCACCACGTGGAACGGCAAGGGCGCGTTCCCCGAGGACCACGCCCTGTTCGCGGGCAGCGTCGGCCAAACAGGAACGATCGTGGGCAACGCCGTCGCCTCTCGCGCCGACGTGGTGATCTCCATCGGATGCCGGTTCACCGACTGGTCTTCCTCCAGCTACGCGCAGGGAGTCACGTTCTCGATTCCGCCTGCCAAGCTCATCCACATCGACATCGATCCGCACGAGATCGGCAAGAACTACCCGGCCGAGGTCGGCATAGTCGCCGACGCCAAGCCAACCGTCGCCGCGATCGTCGCCTCCCTCCCCCGCAGCAGCGCCGACCGGTCCGAATACCTCGCCGAACTCGAGCAGCTGAAGGCCGAGTGGGAGACCAAGCTCGCAGGCCGGCGCGATTCCGACCGGTTCCCGTTCACCTCCCAGCGCCCCCTCGGCGGTCTGCGGTCGGTGATGGAACGGGACGGCATCATCGTCGCCGGCTCCGGCAACACCCAGGGCGCCGTGAAGCAGACGTTCCCGGTGTATCACCCGCGCACCCACCTGACGTCCGGCGGATTCTCGTCAATGGGCTGGGCCGTGCCCGCCGCGATCGGCGCCAAGCTCGCCGCCCCTGACCGGCAGGTGGCGTGCGTGCTCGGTGACGGCGACTTCCTCATGACGTCGCAGGAGATCGGTGTCTGCGTGCAGCACGACATTCCGGTGGTCTTCGTGGTCCAGGACAACGCGGGCTTCATGTCCATCCGCGGTGGGCAGCGCAAGCAGACCAGCCGGCACATCGGCACCGAGTTCAATCGCCCCGACGGCACCCCGTACAGCCCCGACTTCAAGGCACTCGGCCAGTCGTTCGGACTCGAATCGTTCCGGGTGGACGACCCGGCCGACCTCGAGAGCACCTACCGGAAGGCCTTCGACTCGAAAGCGCCTGCGCTGATCGAAATCCCGACCGATCGTGATGCGGCGGGACCGTGGGTTCCCGGTTGGTGGGACTTCCCCGTTCCCGCGTACATCGAGGACGAGCGTCAGGACGAGTACTGGGCGACCCGAGCCAAGGAACAGCACCTGTGAGAACGTCCGGACACGATCAGATCGACGCGTATTCACCGCTGCGCGAAGGCGCGGTGGTCGATGTGGGCGACTCCGACACGGTCACCGCCGATGTCGTGGTCGTCGGATCCGGGATGGGTGGTTCGACGCTGGCGTGGGCGCTCCGCGATCGGGACGTCGACGTCCTGGTCGTCGAGCGCGGGCGGTTCCTCCCCCGCGAGGTGGAGAACTCGCAGGCCGCGGAAATGTTCCTCGAGGGCCGGTACAAGACCGCGGAACCGTGGTTCGACGGCAGCAACGGTGAACCGTTCCAGCCCGGCGTGTACTACTGGGTGGGCGGTAACACCAAGTTCTACGGCGGCAGCCTCCCCCGCTTCCGCGTCACGGATTTCGAGGAGACGCAGCACTACGACGGCATCTCACCGAAGTGGCCGTTCGGCTACGCCGATCTCGAACCGTTCTACGCCGCGGCGGAGCGTCTCTACCAGGTGCACGGCATCGACGGCGAGGATCCGACTGAACCGCCGCGGTCGTCTCCGTACCCGTTGCCACCGCTGCCGCACGAGCCGACGATCGAGCGTTTCGCGTCCTCGCTTCGTCAGCAGGGCCTGCACCCGTTCCACACACCGAACGGCATGAACCTGACCACGCAGGAGCATCGCAGGCAGTCGACGGCGTCGGACGGCACCCCGTCGCAGACCGATCACAAGAGTGAGGCGGAGAACCGCGCGCTGCGGCCCGCTCTCGAGTCGGACCGGGTGCGCCTGCTCACCGAAGCCAAGGTGACGCGTCTGCTCACCGATGCGAAGGGCACGCGAATCGTCGCCGCGGAGGCCGAGTTCCGTGGTCGCACGATCCGGATCACGGCCAACCAGTTCGTGGTCTCGGCAGGGGCGGTCAACACCGCGGCACTGCTGCTCCGATCGGCCGACGAACGGAATCCGGACGGCCTCGGCAACTCGTCAGGGCTGCTGGGCCGGAACTACATGGTGCACAACAGCACGTTCTTCATGGGCGTCAACCCCTTCCGGACGAACACGACTGCGTGGCAGAAGACGCTGGGAATCAACGACTGGTACGTCGCGGGCCCGAACAACGAGTACCCGCTCGGCAATCTGCAGATGCTCGGCAAACTGCAGGCCGCGCACGTGAAGGGGGCGCGGCCCTGGGCTCCGATGTGGGCGCTGAAGGCGGTGGTGGATCGCAGCCTCGACATCTACCTCACCACCGAGGATCTGCCGACGCGGAACAACCGGGTCCGGATCGACGGCGACCGGATCATCGTCGACTGGACTCCCAACAACACGGCACCGCACAGTGAACTGGTTCGCCGCGTCTCCGCGGCGGTCCGCAAGGCGGGGTATCCGATCATCCTCACCGAGCGGATGGGGATCGCGACGAACTCGCACATGTGCGGAACCGCGGTCGCGGGTACCGATCCGGCGGCGAGTGTCCTCGACCCCCACTGTCGCAGTCACGACGTCGACAATCTGTGGGTCGTGGACGGCTCGTTCTTCCCGTCGTCGGCGGCGCTCAATCCCGCGTTGACCATCGCGGCCAACGCGCTGCGCGTGGCGCCGGAGATCGCTTCTGCCGCAGTGTGATGTGATCCGACCACGGTTCGCCCGGCCTCGTTCTCAGAGGCCGGGCGATCGCGTGCTCACCTCGAGCCGCTCTCACCTCACGCGGGCGAGCGGAGACTCCTCGGTCTCACGGGTTTCCCCGGCCGCGCTCGCCACGAGCCCGGCGAGGACGGCGCCGGCCAGGACGACGTAGAAGGCCTGCAGGAGTCCGAACTGTTCCCCGAGCAGCCCGAGGAGCGGCGGACCGACCAGAAATGCCATGTACCCGAGCGTCGACACCGCGCTGACGCGTCGCGCGGCGTCGGCCCGCGAGTCGGCCGCCGCGGACAGCGCGAGCGGAAATCCGAGAGCGACACCGACACCCCACAACGCACAGCCGAACGCGGGGAGTACCAGGTTCCCCGCCAGGATCACGATCAGGACCCCCGCCACCGCGAGCGCCGCGGACCAGCGGACGGTCGCAGCGCGGCCGTACCGGTCGACGACGCGCCCGCCGAGCAGGCGGGCCGACGTCATCGCGGCCACGAACACGACGTAGAACGCGGCGCCGGTGGCCGATCCGACGCCGTACCCGTCGACGATTCCCAGTGGCAGCCAGTCGTTGGCACTACCTTCGGCGAATGCCATGCCCAGTGCGATCAGGCCGAGGAGAACGATCCGGGTGTCCCGCCAGATGGTCGGACCGCCGGACGTGCCGGATCGACGGCGGGTGCGCCCGGCCTCTCGTCCGGTGGCCGGAGGGAGTAGCGCCACGACGCTCACGCTCGACCCGAGGACCACGACGGCCAGCACCCCGAGATGCACCGGCACCGGAACGTCGAACAGTTCGGCGATCGCCCCGAGGCCGGCGCCGGCGAGCGTTCCGAGACTGAACGCACCGTGCAGCGACGGAAGGAAGCTGCGTCCCATGCGCTTCTCGATCGCTGCACCCTCGACGTTGAGGGCCACCTCGCACATGCCGAATCCCGCACCGGTGAACGCGAGTCCCAGACCGACCAGGGCCGCGATCGCGACACCCGAACCGAGCCCCACCGTGAACAGGCCGAGGCTCGCGACCGTGGCCGCGGCCGTGATGACGTGACGGGCGCCGATCCGGGCGACGACGGGACCGGCGAGCAGCAGCCCCGCCATCGATCCGATCGACAGACCGAGAATGATCAGCCCCATGTCGCCCGTGCCGACTCCGAGGGACGAGCGAATGGCCGGGGTGCGGGTCACCCAGGACGCATAGGTGATCCCCGTTCCGACGAAGATGACGAAAGTTGCTGCTTTCCAGCCGCGCTCACCGCGCTTCAACGGCGGACTCTGGGTAGGCACAGCTGTCTCCTGTTCGTCTCGGGGGATGGTTAATCGTATCACCGGGTAACGACACGAAAGGCGGTCCGGCACCTCGGAAGAGGTACCGGACCGCAGGAACCGGAAGTGCCGGACGACCTACCCGGTCGCGACCTCGTGCCTGCTCGTCTCCGATGCCGGCTTGTGGTAGCGCGGCACCAGGCGCATCAGCGCGGGACCGCCGATCGCGATCAGCGCGAGGAGGATGGCCGGCAGCAGCGGCATCCATTCGATACCGAGGTTGTCGACGACGACGGTGATCGCGGCAGGCCCGACGAGCATGCCCACGTAGCCGATCGCGTTGACCAGACCGATGTTCCGTCCCGCGTTCTCGGGATCTCGTCGCCCGGCCGCCGACAGCATGAGCGGTGCCATGCACGCCAGGCCGAGTCCCAGCAGCACGAAACCGGTGAGGGCGAGCGGCGCCGAGCCACCCAGCATCGCGAGCAGCGCACCGGCGGCGCCGATGACACCGCTCGCACCGACGATGAGTCGAGCGCCGAAGTACTCGGCCAGCTTGTCGCCGAACAACCGGCCGACGAACTGCGCTCCCGAGTAGAGCGTGACAGCCGTCGCTGCCAGGCCTGCCGTGGTGCCGACTGCGCGGCGCACGAATTCCTGACCCCAGTCCAGGACCGCGCCCTCGCTCAACATCGATCCGAGCAGGAGCACACCGAATCCGATCATCACGAGAAGTGTCGCCGTGGTGGCCGAACGCTTCCCCGGGTGCGCGGGGTCGGCGGCGCCCGGAATCTCGTCCTGGTCCGGAGGCAGCAACTCGTCAAGGGAGAGAAGCCACTTACCGAAGACGACACCGAGTACCGACAGGACCACGCCGATCGAGATGTAGGCGACGGCCGGGCTGTCGGTGAAGTGCCGGGCCAGAGCGCTGCCGACAAGTCCGAGAACGAAGCCACCCGCCGGGTAGGCGGCGTGGAACGCAGACATGATGGGCCGCCCGTAGTACCGCTCGACCTGCACACCGTGAGTGTTGAACGCCGTGTCGAAGGCACCGCGAAGCAGTCCGATGAGCACGCCGATCACCATCGCTCCGACCAGTCCGTCGAGGAACGCGAGGGGGATGTAACAGAGGGGGTAGACGACCATCGTGGGCATGGCCGTGTTTCTCGGACCGTACCGATCGATGAAGGGGCCGATGGCGAAACAGCCGACAGCGGCGCCGATACCGATCGACAGCGCGAGGAGGCCGAACTGGGAGTCGCCGCCGTCGCCTTCCCACCCGAGGTGACTACGCAACGAGGTGGTGCTCGTCGACCACATCAACATCACGGCGCCCAGCTGGAAGAAGCCGAAGAATGTCGCGATTCGCGCCTTACGCACGCGTGTATGGTCGAGCACGGGAGCGGTGCCTGCTCCATGTGTTGCCATGATTTCGTCCTTGCGGTAGGTCTCGGACCGCCGCGGGCGCCTACGGGGGTAGGCGTCCGTTCAGCGAGTAGCGAGTGCGTGAACTTTCGATCAACGCCGACTGGATGGCCGGAATCTTGGTGAAAACACTACGAAGGTGACGCGCCGCACAACAGGTACAGACCGTGTACCTCCTGCGTGCAGACTGCACAGAATGAGAAGCCGACGACAGCGTCATTGCCGTCCGCCCCGTCGAGCCACGATGGACGACCCCTCGAGCAGATCCAGCCCCTTCACCGCGAGCAGCAGACTTTGGCGGGTGGCGGCGTCGTCCAGGGATTTGCCCAGGATCGCGGCGATGCGGTCGAGCCGGTTGTACAAGGTCCGGCGCTGGATGAAGAGTTTCTCCGCCGCTTCGGTCTTGCGGCCGTCGACGGCGAGGAATGCTCGCAGTGTCGGCAACAACGGGGTCGTGGACTGCGCATCCTTCGTGAGCAATGGGCCGAGCTCGTCCTCGACGAAGCTGGCGAGCTCGGGCCCCTGCGCCAACGTCACGAGCAGACGTTCGACGCCGAGGTCGTCGAAATGCAGCATGGGTGAGGCAGGCAGGGAGCGCGACACCGCGGCGGCACTCTTCGCCTGTGTGACCGCAACCTGCAGCATCGATGCGGGCACTGCGCGGCTCATGCCGCCGCCGTGCTCCATTTTCCCGAGCAGACCCGCGAGCTCGGCGCGGGTCCGGCCGGACTCCGCCGCCACAGCCACGACGTAGTCGCCCATGTCGGCGCTGATCGCACCCGTGTCGATCTGACGGCCGGCGCGCGGACCGGACGACTCGTCGCGGGCATCCTTGTTCGCGATGACGACGACGATCTGTCCCGACCCCAGCTGGTACCCGAGTCTGCCTGCCTGGTCGACGAATTCGGCCCCGGAGAGATCGCCGATCAGCAGTCGCGTGATCAGCGCCGTGCTCCGCTGATCGTCCCTCGCTTCGCGGCTCCGGTCGGTCAGCAACGAGATCGCGACGGCCGCGGCGGCACGTTCGGTCGCGAAGGCCGCGGTGGACCGTTCGGTCGCGGGCCGGTCGGTGAAGACGTGAATCCAGCCCCACGGCTGACCACGCATCAGGACCGGTCTGCGGACGCATCCGCTGTCGTCGCTGTGGAGGCCTCGCGCGTGCCGGTCCCAGTCCTCGATGCCGGCTTCCTCGTCGAATTCGCCGACGTACGCCATCACGCGATGTGCGATGTTCTCGAGTACCACCGTGCCGTCGGTGAGTTCGGCCAGCGTCTGCACGATCGAGAGGTAGTCGGCGCCGTCCAGGAGGAGGTTCGAGAACGTGGACTCGACTTCCCGTTCGTGGGTGAGCGCCTGCAGGCGCTTGTCGGTCAGGATCTCGTGCACCTGCGACGAGACACCGGCGAACGACACCTCGCGGGCAAGGGCGATGATCGGCAGGCCGCAGGCCTGCCCTTCGGCGACCACTGCATCCGGTACGCGGTCGAACATCCGTCCCGACTCCTCGATGACGAGAGCGGCGGCCCCGGCACGAGCGGCTGCGCGGACGAACACCTGTTGAAGGGCGCCCGTGCTGCCCATTCCGAGCCCGGCGGTCAGGAGTAATTCTCCACCCCGCAGGAAGCGGGCGATATCCGAGATCTCCGACGAATGCACCCAGCGGACCTCACGGTCGAGGCTGTCCGATCCGGTCAGGACACGGGCTCCCGCGTCTTTCAGGAGATCGATGTCGAGAGCGTCGGCGACGGTGAAGACCATGCTCAATGGTACACAGAACGTGCATGAACCGACGCAAATAGTTCCCACAATGCAACTGTCGAAAACGTGTGCGGCACCGCGATGCTGAGTGGCAACAGATCCAGCCCCTCGCTCATCCGAAGGAAGCATCCCATGTCATTCGTTCTCAAGGCCGCCGTCGGTGAACCAGCGCAGCGGGCGAGCAACCCCGCCGTGGTCGACACCGTCGCCGCCGTCATCGCCGATGTCCGCGCGAACGGCGACGAGGCCGTCCGGAAGTACTCCGAGAAGTTCGACGGCTGGTCCCCCGAATCGTTCCGGCTGAGCGAGGACCGGGTGGCGGAGATCGTGAAGTCCGTTCCCGAGACCGTCCTCGACGATCTGCGATTCGCGCAGCGCCAGATTCGCGACTTCGCGCAGGCGCAGCGGGACTCCATCCAGGACCTCGAGGTCGAGACCCTGCCGGGCGTGTTCCTCGGGCACCGCAACGTCCCGATCGACGCGGCTGCCGCCTACGTCCCCGGCGGGCGCTACCCGCTGACCGCGTCCGCGCACATGACGGTGCTCACCGCGAAGGTCGCGGGTGTCGAACGCGTCGCCGCGACGACGCCCCCGAATGCCGGCGAGCCGCCGCAGATCAGTGTCGCGGCGATGCACCTTGCCGGCGCCGACGAGATCTTCGTTCTCGGCGGAGTACAGGCGGTCGCCGCACTCGCACTGGGCACCGAGACCATCGACCCGGTGTCCATCCTCACCGGCCCCGGCAACGCCTACGTGGCCGAGGCGAAGCGCCAGCTGTTCGGCGAGGTCGGGATCGACCTCTTCGCCGGGCCGACCGAAACGCTCATCGTCGCGGACGATCTGGCCGACCCGTTCACCATCGCCGTCGACCTGCTGAGCCAGGCCGAGCACGGCCCCGATTCGCCGTGCGTGCTCATCACCACGTCGGAGTCCGTGGGACGGGCGGTGATCGACCATATCGACGCCTTGCTCCCCGGCTTGGTCACCAACGCCATCGCCGGCCCCGCGTGGCGTGATCACGGTCAGATCCACGTGGTGGACACGCTCGACGAGGCGTACCGGCTCGCCGACGTCTTCGCGTCGGAGCACGTCCAGATCCTCACCGAGGACCCCCGCCAGGCCCTGACCTCCATGCGGAACTACGGCGCCCTGTTCCTCGGCGAAGGCACGTGTGTTCCCTACGGCGACAAGCTGATCGGCACCAACCACGTTCTCCCGACGCTCGGTGCGGCCCGCTACACGGGCGGTCTGTGGGTGGGCAAGTTCCTCAAGACGCTCACCTACCAGGAGGTGCGCGACCTCGGCAGCAGCGCGAAGCTCGGCGAGGTGTGCGGCCGCCTGTCGCGGCTGGAGAAGTTCGAGGGGCACGCCCGCTCCGGCGACCTTCGCGCCGCCAAGTTCGGCAGCGCCCCGCTCCCGTGGGGCGACCTCCCGACCCGGGTGACGTCCGAACGATGACCCGCACCGAACACGACCTCCTCGGCGACCGCGAGGTCCCCGACGACGCCTACTACGGCATCCACACTTTGCGGGCGACGGAGAACTTCCCGATCACCGGCATTCCGCTGGCCAGCCATCCCGACCTCGTGTCGGCGCTGGCGTCCGTCAAGCAGGCTGCGGCGCAGACCAATGCGAGCCTCGGCCTGCTGCCGCGGCCCGAAGCGGACGCCATCGTGGCGGCCTGCGAGGAGATCCGGGCCGGTGCCCTGCGCGACCAGTTCGTCGTGGACGTCATCCAGGGCGGCGCCGGCACGTCGACGAACATGAACGCGAACGAGGTGGTGGCCAACCGGGCTCTGGAATTGCTCGGTCACCGGCGCGGCAGCTACGAGTATCTCCATCCGCTCGAGCACGTGAACATGAGCCAGAGCACGAACGACGTCTACCCCACCGCAATCAAGGCCGGCCTGCAAACCGCCCTGACCAGGCTGCGGGCGGCCATGCGGGACTTGGCGGCGGAGTTCGCGGTGAAGTCGACGGAGTTCTCCGACGTCCTCAAGGTCGGCCGCACCCAGTTGCAGGATGCGGTTCCGATGACTCTGGGCCAGGAGATCGCGACGTTCGCTCTCATGATCGACGAGGATTCCCAGCGGCTCAGGGAGGCGGCGACGCTCATCTCCGAGATCAATCTGGGTGGAACGGCTATCGGGACCGGTCTCAACGCGCACCACGAGTACGCATGGCGGGTGCGCGAACATCTTGCCGCGATCACCGGAATCGAGGTGACGACGGCGTCCGACCTGATCGAAGCCACGCAGGACGTCGGGGCATTCGTCCAGCTGTCCGGGGTGCTCAAACGCACCGCGGTGAAGCTGTCCAAGATCTGCAACGACCTTCGGCTCCTGTCGTCGGGGCCGCGTGCCGGTTTCGGTGAGATCACGTTGCCGCCCGTGCAGGCAGGATCGTCGATCATGCCGGGCAAGGTGAACCCGGTGATCCCGGAGGTGGTGAACCAGATCGCCTTCCGGGTGGTCGGCAACGACCTGACGGTGACGATGGCGGCCGAGGGTGGGCAGCTTCAGCTCAATGCCTTCGAGCCGGTGATCGCGCACAGCCTGTTCGAGACGATCGAACTGCTCACGCGCGGATGCACCGTCCTGCGGGAACGCTGCGTGGTCGGCATCGGCGCGAACATCGACCATCTGAAGAACATGGTGGACGCGTCCATCGGCGTGGTCACGGCCCTCAACCCGCACATCGGGTACACCGCGGCCACCGCGATCGCCGCCGACGCACTCGCGACCGGGCGCACCGTCGCCGCGCTCGTGCTCGAGCGGGGTCTGCTCAGTCGCGAGCAACTCGACGACGTGCTGCGGCCGGAGAACCTCACTCGACCGCTCGTGCCCTGACCGCCGCGAGCAGCTCATCCCGCCGGGATGAGCTGCTCGTGCGGGGTTGACATCCCCGACACTGCCGCTAACCTTTAGTTATACGTATAACCATTTCACCGACTGTCGGTTCACGTCGACCCGCCCGGCAGATCCGTGACACCACTCTCTACGACCGAGGAGCAGGACCCATGAGAGACGCATCCGTGGGGGAGCCCACAGGCCCGAGCAAACACAGCTACGACGTCGTCATCGTCGGCAGCGGAATGGGCGGCGGAACGCTCGCCTACGCGCTCGCCGACTCGGGAGTCGATGTGCTTCTGATCGAGCGCGGCGACTTCCTGCCGCAGGAGAAGCAGAACTGGGACCCGCAAGAAGTCTTCGAAGGTCACCGGTACGCGAACGCCGAGCAGTGGTACGACACCGAGGGCAGGCCGTTCAGCCCCGGCACGTACTACTACGTCGGCGGGAACACGAAGCTGTACGGCTCGTCGCTGGTGCGGTTCCGGCGTGAAGACTTCCAGTCGACGCAACACGAGGCCGGCGTATCTCCCGAGTGGCCCTTCTCGTACGACGACTTCGCCTCGTATTACGCACGGGCAGAACAGGTGTACCGGGTCCACGGCGATCACACCGACGACCCGACGCTCCCCCGCGACGAACCCTTCCCCTACCCGGCGATCGGACACGAGCCACCGGTACAGGAGGCGGCCGACGCACTGCGGCGCCTCGGGTACACGCCGTCGAACATCCCACTGGGCATCGACCTGCGCGACGGCGGAGGATGTATCCGATGCCGGACCTGCGACGGGTTCCCCTGCCGGGTGCTGGCGAAGTCGGACGCGGATGTGTGCTGCGTCCGGCCTGCCATCGCGTCCGGCTCGGTGGAACTGCTGACCAACGCGTACGCCGAGCGCGTGCTCACCGACGAGACCGGGCACCTGGCCACCGGCGTGCAGATCCGGCACCGCGGCACCGAACTCGTCGTCGATGCACGCACCGTGGTGGTGTCCTGTGGCGCCGTCAACTCCGCGGCACTGCTGCTCCGGTCGGCGAACGCCGCACACCCGGACGGTCTCGCCAACTCCTCCGGCATGGTCGGACGAAACTACATGGTGCACAACAACTCCATCATGGTCGGCGTCAACCCGCTGAAGAAGAACACGTCCGAGTTCCAGAAGACGTTGTACATCAACGATTTCTACACTCACGGCACCGCCGACCACCCCTACCCGCTGGGACACGTGCAACTCATCGGCAAGTTGCAGGGTGAGATGATCAAGGGCCAACGGCCGCTGATCCCCAAGTGGGCACTGAGCCACGCCACCGCCCGCAGCATGGACTGGTGGCTGTTCACCGAGGATCTGCCCGATCCGGACAACCGCGTCACCCTCACCGACGACGGCAACATCCAGATCGCGTGGACCCCCAACAACACTCGCGCCCACGAGGTACTCGTCAGCGAGGTGCGGAAGATCCTCCGGAAGATCGGCTATCCGTTCGTCTTCAGCCAGGGCACCGGCATCGAGGTCAACTCCCACCAGGCCGGCACCGTGCGGGCCGGAACCGACCCCGCGACCTCCGTGCTCGACGCCGACTGCCGCGCCCACGACGTCGGCAACCTGTACGTCGTCGACTCGTCGTTCTTCCCGTCCCTGCCCGTGATGAACCCTGCCCTGTCCATCGCGGCCAACGCCTTCCGCGTCGCCGAGAGCATCGCCGACCGAATCGGCAAGACCCGTTCCCACGACACCCCGGCCCAGTCCGCGTCCCTGTGACGCTTCGCCCCCACCACACCCAGAAAGCCTCTTCGATGACAACACAGAAATTCACCGGCGGACAGATGGTCGTCGACTTCCTCATCCGCGAGGGAGTCGAGAAGGTCTTCGCGATCCCCGGACACGGCAACACCGCCCTCCTCGACGCGTTCGTCGACCGAGCCGACGAGATCGAACTGGTGCCGGCCATGCACGAACAGGGCGCCGCCCACATGGCCGACGGCTACTACCGGGCCTCCGGCAAGATCGCCGCGATCTGTACCTCCATCGGACCGGGTGCGACCAACACCCTCACCGGGCTCGCGACGGCCTTCGCCGACTCGATGCCGATGCTGCTGATCACCGGTGCCGTGCACACCTACATGGAGAACCGCGGGGTGCTTCAGGAGATCGACCGCCCGCACGGCAACAACTTTCCCCGCATGGTGGAGCCGGTGGTCAAGCGCTGGTGGCAGCCCGGCCGCCTCGAACAGCTGCCGGTGGCGCTCGCCCAGGCGTTCAACACCATGCACGAGGGCAGGCGCGGACCCGTGCTCGTCGACATCCCGCAGGACCTGCAGGCCGAGTACGGCGACTACACCCCCGACACCGGTGCCCGCCGTCCCGCCACCCGCGCGACCGGCGACCCGGCCGTGATCGCCGAGGCCGCCCGCCTGCTCGCCGGTGCGAAACGTCCCGTCATCGTGGCCGGTGGCGGCGTCATCCACGCCGAGGCCGCCGCCGAACTGATGGCCGTCGCCGAGCACCTCGGCGCACCCGTGACCCATTCGTTCCAGGGCAAGGGCGCGTTCCCCGCCGACCACGACCTCTACGCGTGGCCGTGCGGCGACATGGGTTCGATCCCCGGCAACGGCGTGACCCGCACCGCCGACGTGATCCTCGCCGTCGGCTGCCGGTTCAGCGACCGCATCACGTCGTCGTACCGCCCCGGCGTCACGTTCGACATCCCGAACACCAAACTCGTGCAGATCGACATCGACGGCTTCGAGATCGGCCGCAACTACCCGGTCGAGGTCGGCGTCGTCGGCGACGCGAAAACGTCCCTCGCCGCGCTGCGCGACGTGCTCGCCGACCTCGGGCCTGCCCTCGACTACCGCAGCACCGACTACTTCGCCGAACTGCAGGATCTCAAGGCGCAGTGGGAAGAGCACCTGCGGCCGATGCGGACCACCGACTACCTCCCGATGACCAACTCGCGGGCGATGGTCGAGATCCGCAAGGCCCTTCCGCGCGAGGGCATTCTGGTCACCGACTCGTCCAACCCCGCGAACCAGGCGTTCAACGAGTTCCCGATCTACGGCCCGAAGACCAACATCGTGGCCGGCGGCTTCTCCGGCATCGGATTCGGTGTGCCCGCCGCGATCGGCGCGCAGATCGGCGCCCCGGACACCCCGGTCCTGGCGATGGTCGGCGACGGCAGTTTCCTCCAGACCGGCACCGAGATCGCGACCGCCGCGATGCTCGGAGTGCCGCTAGTGATCGTCGTGCTCAACAACGGCGGCTGGGAGGCGATCAAGGACCTCCAGATCAGCCTGTTCGGTGAGGAACGCGAAATCATCTCCGGGTGGAAAAACCTCGACGGGACACCGTATTTCGCCGACATCACCCGGTTCGCTCAGTCACTCGGCTGCAGCGCCGAGCGCGTCGAGGACCCGGAGAAGCTGGCCGACGCCATCGAGCGCGCCTTCGCGACACCCGGCCCGGTGATCATCGAGGCGATGAGCGCCCACGAGCTGCCGTGGACCGAGATGCACCCGACCGGCTGGTGGGACATCACCGTTCCCGCCTACCACGGCGAGGTCCGCGACGACTACGTCGCGCAACGCGGATTCTGATCGGAGACCGGCATGGGAGAGATCAAGCTCGGCCTGAACCTGGAGTTCGCCCGATTCGAGAACGGGTCGTTCGACTGGGCCATGGACCAGGCCGCGGAGATCGGCTACAAGTACGTGGAGCCGATGGTCTACTGGGGCCGCGAGTTGCTGAGCACGGCCGGGTACTTCCACACCCGGTCGATGCTCGACGACCCGCTCATCATGCGGGACGCCGCCGAATCACGCGGGCTGAGCATCTCCTCGCTGTCCAGTCATGCGCCGCTGGCCAAGCCGGACGTGAGCGTCGACTATCTGAAGCAGTCGATCCGCTACGCGGCCGAGGTCGGTTCGCCGATGATCATGGTCGACGACGGGCCGCTGCCGACGTGGACCACCGAGGCGGAGAACTACACGCTGATGCGGTACACACTGCAGGAGGCGGCGAAGGTGGCCGAACCGCGCGGCATCAAGATTGCGATCGAGACGCACGGCGAGTACACAGCGACCCCGGAGCGGCTCGAGAAGATCATGACGCTGATCGACAGCCCGGCGCTGACGATCAACCTCGACACCGGCAACAGCTACCTCAGTGAGAACGACCCGCACGAGTGGCTGGAGCAGATCGTCGGCGGCGTCACGCACCTGCACGCCAAGGACATCGGTATCGAGGACGCGAAACGGCTGCGCGGCAAGGTCCGCGGCATGCTCGGCTGCGCCTGCGGCGACGGCGTCATCGACTGGGAACGCATCGTGAAGACCCTGCACGACGCCGACCACGACGTCGTCCTGTCGGTCGAATGCGGTGGCCTCGACGCCGCGAAGAAGAGCTACACCTACCTCACAGATCTGATCACCCGCATCCAGGGCAGCTGACAACGGCGTCGCCGGTCCTGCAGGTGATCTCGCGACACGCCGGATCCTGAACCGACATTCGAGTCTCCGGTGCGTCGTGTCCACTGTGCCGCCCGACACCCCGTGTCGGGCGGCACGCTTCACCCCTACCAGTACTGCGGATGGCGATAGACGCGATCCGGGAAGAGCGTGTCATGAATACTCCTGCCCGCACCGAGGCACGTCATCGCGTGGTGATCATCGGTTCCGGATTCGGCGGCCTGTTCGCCGCGAAGGCGTTACGCCGCGCCGACGTCGACGTGCTCGTCGTCGACCGCACCAGCCACCACCTGTTCCAGCCGCTGCTGTACCAGGTGGCGACCGGAATCCTGTCCGAGGGAGAAATCGCACCGTCGACGCGGATGGTGCTGAGGAAACAGTCGAACGCCTCGGTGATACTGGGAGACGTCACCGACATCGACCTGACCGCGCGCAGGATCACCTCGACCCACCAGGGCGGAACCACCACCACCGAGTACGA
Source organism: Rhodococcus sp. G6(2025) (assembly GCF_058628105.1). Lineage (NCBI taxonomy): Bacteria > Bacillati > Actinomycetota > Actinomycetes > Mycobacteriales > Nocardiaceae > Rhodococcus > Rhodococcus sp. G6(2025). The sequence continues at coordinate 927,246 of NZ_CP179750.1, read as the reverse complement.
CAGTCTGATCGTCTCGGCCGGGGCCCGGCAGTCGTACTTCGGTAACGACCACTTCGCCGAACACGCCCCCGGCATGAAGACCATCGACGACGCACTCGAACTCCGCGGCCGGATCCTGGGCGCGTTCGAACGCGCCGAGCTGTCCACCGACCCCGAGGAGCGGGCCCGCCTCCTGACGTTCGTGGTGGTCGGCGCGGGACCCACCGGGGTGGAGATGGCCGGTCAGATAGCAGAACTGGCCCACCGAACCCTCGTCGGCGCGTACCGGAACATCGACACCCGCGACGCCCGGATCGTCCTGCTCGACGCCGCGTCCGCAGTGTTGCCGCCGTTCGGTGACCGGCTCGGGTCCACCGCCGCCGAGCGTCTCGAGAAGATCGGTGTCGAGGTGCGGCTCGGGGCAGCCGTCACCGACGTCGACGCGGACGGCGTGACGATCAAGGACGGGCGAGGCGAGACCGTCCGCATCGAATCCGCGTGCAAGGTGTGGTCGGCGGGTGTCGAAGCCAGCCCGCTGGCCAGGCAGCTGGCCGAGCAGTCGGACGCCGAACTCGACCGCGCCGGGCGGATCGCCGTCCGCGAGGACCTGACGGTGCCGGGACACCCCGAGGTGTTCGTGATCGGAGACATGATGGCGCGCGACCGCCTTCCCGGGGTGGCGCAGGTCGCGATCCAGGGTGGCCGCTACGCGGCGCGGCAAATCTCGGCCGGCGCCCGAGGACGTGACTCGTCACCCGACCGCGTTCCCTTCCGGTACCGGGACAAGGGGTCGATGGCCACGATCTCGAGGTTCAACGCGGTCGTGAAGGTCGGGGGTATCGAACTCGCGGGCCTGTTGGCGTGGATCCTGTGGCTGGCCGTCCACGTCGTCTACGTCGTCGGGTTCCGGAGCCGGCTGTCCACGCTCATGTCGTGGACGTGGACCTTCCTCGGGTCGTGGCGGGGACAGATGACGGTCACCGACCAACAGGTGGTGGCACGCAACGTCATGGGCACACTCGTTCTCCTCGACCGGGGTGAGGACGACGATGACACCGTTGTCGCCAGAGCGAGCTGACACCCGGGGGACGCGCACGGTCCGGCCGATAAGCTGGGCTCGGTAACGTGCGACGGAGAGGATCGGCATTCGTGACCACGATGCACGACGTCGCCCGAGCGGCAGGCGTGTCCCAGGCCGCGGTCTCGTACGCGTACAACCAGCCCCACAAGCTGTCGGCAGCCCGGCGCGCCCACATCTTCCAGGTGGCCGCGGAACTCGGCTACGCCGGCCCCAACCCCGCGGGACGCAATCTCCGCACCGGGCAGGTCGGTGCGCTGGGGCTGATGATCACCGACTCGTTGCGCTACGCCTTCGACGACCCGGCCACCGCGCAGTTGCTGAAAGGCATATCGGAGGTTGGTGAACTCGCCGAGGTCGCGCTGACCCTGCTGCCCTGCCCACTCGAGTCGACCCGGGTGGCCGAGGGTTCCGGCGTGCTCGTGCGGGGCGCTGTGGACGGCTTCCTCGCGTACGCGATGCCGGACGGCCACCCCGGAATGCAGACGGCGATGAGCCGCCGGCTGCCGATAGTCGTGATCGACGGTCCCAATCCTGGCGGACTCCCGCGGGTCGGAATCCGGGATCGGCAGGCCGCCAAGGAGATCGCGGAGCACGTGCTGTCGCTCGGGCACCGCCGTGTCGGGTTTCTCGTCGACCGGCTCGTCCCCGACGGCAAGGGTGGGCCCGTCGACGCCGCCCGCACCCGGGCCGCACGAGATCACGTGATGAAGGAACGCCTCGCCGGATACGCGTCCGCCTGCCGCAAATACACGGTGCCGTGGTCGTCCACCGTGGTCGTCGAAGCAGGCGGGTTCGACTACGAACTGTCGCGCACCGCCGTCGAGACGTTGCTCGATGCCGGTCCCGTGACCGCCGTCATCGCCGCCTCCGACCTGCTGGCGCTCGCGGCCATCGACGTCGCACACGAACGTGGTCTCCGGGTGCCGCAGGATCTGTCGGTGGTCGGTTTCGACGACATTCCCGCGGCCCGGGCCGCCGGACTGACGACGGTCCGGCAACCACTCGTCGACAAGGGCCGCGAGGCCGCGCAGCTGCTGCTCGACATCATCGGCGGCGGAGCGGGACGGGAAATCACACTCCCCACCGAGCTCGTCGTCCGCGCGAGCGCCGGACCCGTCCCCGCGGACCGGTAAGTTACCCTGCTGCGCCACGCAGTTCGGGATTGCCGTCGACGATGGAGTAGAGCGCCTCGGTGATCGCCTTCACCCGCGCGAGTCGCGTCAGTTCCCGCGGTACCACCAGCCAGTAGGTGCGGTGGGCGATGAAGTCGTCGCGGAGAACCGGCACCAGATCCTCGTCCAGCGCGCCGATGTAACTCGGCAGCGGAGCGATCCCGACTCCGTGCTTCACGGCCTGGTAGTGGCCCGCGATGTTGTTGGTCTGGATCTGGGCCTGGAAGTCCGGAATCAGCGCGTCGAGGATCCGCAGCGGCTCGACGTCCAGGAACGCATCCACGTACCAGATGAGCGTGTGGTGCCGGAGATCCTCGAGTGACGTGATGGGGTCGTGTGTGTCCAGGTAGCGCCGCGACGCGTACAGACGAAGGTCGTACTCGGCCAGTTTGCGGACCACGACGGACCGCGGCGACGGACGCTCGAGGGTGACCGCGATGTCGAAGTCGCGCCCGGTCAGCAGGTCGTGGGTGGTCGACGTGACCAGTTCGGTGAACAGGTCGGGGTGCTCGGACCGCAGAGCGGCCAACCCCGGCACCAGCACGAACGACCCGAAACCGTCGGGAGTGATGATGCGGACGGTGCCCGTCAGCCCGCCCAGGGACGACGTTTCGTCGAGAGCGGCGAGCACCGCGGATTCCACCGCCTCCGCGTGGGGAACCAGTCGCCGGCCCGCCTCGGTGAGCTGCCACCCCGACACGCCACGATCGAAAAGTCTCGTGCCCGTGTCTTTCTCGAGCCGGGTGATTCTCCGCGAGACGGTCGTGTGATCGACACCGAGCCGCTTCGCCGCATCGGCGAGGCGGCCGGTTCTCGACAACTCGAGGAGGTAACGCATGTTGTCTGCGGTGAACATCGCCCTCATCCCTCGTGCAAAAGTGCAGTCCGAAGTGCCATTTTACTCGTTGACGCAGGCATTGTTGCCCAGCAGACTCGTGTGCACCCCACCTTTCCCAGGAGTGAACCCATGGCCGTCATCTCGCATTGGCTCAACAACAAGTCCTACCCCGGAACGCGCGTCGATACCGCTCCGGTGACGAATCCGGCCACCGGTGCCGTCACCGGTCAGGTCGCCCTCGCCAGCGTCGAGGACGCCCGCGCCGTCATCGACGCCGCCGCCGCCGCGTTCCCCGCCTGGCGCGACACCTCCCTCGCCAAGCGCACCCAGGTGATCTTCACATTCCGGGAACTGCTCAACGCCCGCAAGCGCGAACTCGCCGAAATCATCACCGCCGAGCACGGCAAGGTCGTCTCCGACGCCCTCGGCGAAGTCTCCCGCGGCCAGGAAGTCGTCGAATTCGCCTGCGGCATCGCCCACCTGCTCAAAGGCGGCATGACCGAAAACGCCTCCACCAACATCGACGTCTCCTCCATCCGCCAACCCGTCGGCCCGGTCGCGATCATCTCCCCGTTCAACTTCCCCGCCATGGTCCCGATGTGGTTCTTCCCCATCGCCATCGCCGCCGGCAACACCGTCGTCCTCAAACCGTCCGAGAAGGACCCCACCGCCGCGATCTGGATGGCCGAACTCTGGGCCGAAGCCGGACTCCCGGCCGGGGTCTTCAACGTCCTGCAGGGCGACAAGACCGCCGTCGACGAACTGCTCACCCACCCCGCGATCAAGGCCATCAGTTTCGTCGGCTCCACCCCCATCGCCCAGTACGTCTACGCCACCGGCACCGCCCACGGCAAACGCGTCCAAGCATTGGGTGGGGCGAAGAACCACGCCATCGTCCTGCCGGACGCCGACCTCGACCTCGCCGCCGACGCCATGGTCAACGCCGGCTTCGGCTCCGCCGGGGAACGCTGCATGGCCATCAGCGCCCTGGTCGCGGTCGGCGACATCGCCGACGAACTGGTCGCCAAGATCAAGGACCGCACCGACACGTTGAAGATCGGCGACGGCACCCAGGATTCCGACATGGGACCGCTGGTGACCAAGGTGCACCGCGACAAGGTCGCCTCCTACATCGACGCCGGCGAAAAGGACGGGGCCACCATCGTCGTCGACGGGCGCACCGTGCAGGCAAACGGCGGCAAGGACGGGTTCTGGCTCGGACCGACCCTGATCGACCACGTCACCACCGACATGAGCGTGTACACCGACGAAATCTTCGGGCCCGTCCTGTCCGTCATCCGGGTCGACTCCTACGACGAGGCCCTGGAACTGGTGAACTCGAGCCAGTTCGGGAACGGCACCGCCATCTTCACCAACGACGGCGGCGCCGCCCGACGGTTCCAGAACGAGGTCGAGGTCGGCATGGTCGGCATCAACGTCCCCATCCCCGTCCCGATGGCGTACTACTCCTTCGGGGGCTGGAAGAGCTCCCTGTTCGGCGACAGCCACGCCCACGGCACCGAAGGCGTGCACTTCTTCACCCGCGGCAAGGTCGTCACCACCCGCTGGCTCGACCCCAGCCACGGCGGACTCAACCTCGGCTTCCCCCAGAACAACTAAGGAACCTCTCCCATGACCGCACATCTCTCACTCCCCCGTTTCGCCAGGATCGGGGCCGGAGCAGTCGACGAGATCGGCTCGGTTGTCGACCAACTGGGCTTGCAGAGGCCGGTTCTCGTCACCGACTCCTATCTGACCGGCACCGGCGCGGCCGACCGGATCATGAGCCTCCTCAGGTCCGCGGGCAAGGAGCCGGCACTGTTCTCCGGCACCGTGCCCGACCCCACCACCGATTCCCTGGAGGAGGGGCTGAGGATCGTCGCCGAGCACAACGCGGATTCGGTGATCGGGTTCGGCGGCGGTAGTCCGATGGACACCGCGAAGGCATTGGCCGTGCTGTCCGCGAACGGCGGCGAGATGCGGTCGTACAAGGCGCCTCACGTGTACACCGGGAAGGCGCTGCCGATCATCGCGGTACCGACCACCGCCGGAAGCGGCTCGGAGGCGACGCAATTCACCGTCATCAGCGACAGCGCTTCCGACGAGAAGATGCTGTGCCCGGGACTCTCCTTCCTGCCGATCGCCGCGATCGTGGATTTCGAACTCACGATGTCGATGCCGCCGCGGTTGACCGCCGACACCGGAATCGATGCGCTCACCCACGCCATCGAGGCGTACGTCAGCAAGAAGGCCCAGCCGTTCACCGATGGACTCGCGCTCTCCGCGATCCGCACGATTGGTAAGCACATCGGCACGGCGTACGCGGACGGTGAAGACCGCACCGCGAGAGAAGCGATGATGGTCGCGTCCATGCAGGCCGGTATGGCGTTCTCCAACTCGAGCGTGGCGTTGGTGCACGGGATGAGCAGGCCGATCGGTGCGCATTTCCATGTCGCACACGGACTGTCGAATGCCATGCTACTTCCGGCGATCACGGCGTTCTCTGTGAAGGGAGCGGAGAGCCGCTACGCCGACTGCGCGCGTGCGTTCGGCGCGGCACCGGAATCGGCGGGCGATTCCGTCGCCGCGCAGTTCCTCGTCGAAACCCTGAGCACGCTGTGTCACGACCTGAAGGTTCCGACGCCGCTCGCCTACGGGATCGACCGCGACGCCTGGGACGGCCTCATTCCGTTGATGGCAGAGCAGGCGCTGGCGTCCGGATCGCCCGGCAACAATCCGGTCGTGCCCACCGCCGGCCAGATCGAGACGCTGTATTCGGAGGTCTTCAGCCAGCGCTAGAACTCGACGGTACCCCTGAGGTACCGCCGGTAAGCCCCGGACAGGTGGACGCGGTCGCCGCGCACCTCGCAGTGCACCGTTCCTCCCCGCGCCGACAGTTGTCGTCCGACAAGGCTGTCTCGGCCCAGGACGTCAGCCCAGTACGGCGCGATCTGCGAGTGCGCGGACCCCGTCACCGGATCCTCCTGAACGCCGGCCGCGGCGCCGAACCATCGCGACACGAAATCAAGTCCCTCGACGTCGGATGCTGCGGTGACGACGATTCCCCGCACCTCCAGCGGGCTGATCACGGCGAAGTCGGGTGCCATCGACGCGATGTCGCGTTCGGATTCCGCGACGAACACGAGGTCGGTGGCCTTCAGGCACTCCCGCACCGGAATCCCGAGTGCGGCGACGATCCGGGGATCGGCCGCGGTCGGTGCCGGCGGCTCCGCCGGGAAATCCATCACCAGCGTCGCGTCCGGTCCACGGTCGACATGCAGCCAGCCGCTGCGCGTCCAGAATTGGATGCGGTCGGCGTCTGGGTGCACGTCCTCGAAGATCTGTGCGGCGGTGGCGAGGGTGGCATGGCCGCACAGGTCCACCTCGACGGCAGGGGTGAACCACCGCAGGTGATACGCCGGGTGTTCCGGGTCGTGGGGCCCCGCATCCACGGGAAGCTGAGCGGTGTAGAACGCCGTCTCGGACAGGTTGTTCTCTTCGGCGAGTTGCTGAAGCACCGAATCGTCCAGCCAGTCGGCGGTCAGCGGCATAACCGCCGCCGGGTTGCCCTCGAAGGGCCCGGCGGCGAATGCGTCGATCTGATAGATGTCCAGCTTCATAGCGTCCGATGGTGGTGGACGGTCCGGCGCCCGTCGAGGGCCATCGCACACACTCTGGACCGGTCCAGCCTGCGTCAGGCCCGCGCGAAGCTCATCGTCTCGCCTTCGACGCCGCGCATCCACAGGTCGTTGCACGCGGCCGCCAATTCCGGCAGCCCCTCCTCGATGGCGGCGAACACGTTGCCCGGCACCCAGCCGACGTCGCCGTTGAGCAGGAGGTTGTTGCGGCCGTAGAAGATCGCGAGGTCGGTGGCGCCCTGCGCGGCGTGCGCCTCCGAGCCCGGCTCGTACCCGTAGGCGGAGTTGCCGATCTCCCAGGGCTCGAAGTCGAACAGGCACACGTCACCGGGAATCGGTGTGACGGTGGGATTTTCCCGCCGCGGCGCCGCGGTGATCCGCGGGATCAGCGTGTACACCTCGTTGCGCGCGTACTTGGCGTGGTACGCGTCGCCGCTCTGCGGAAGCACGTTCCACACCGCGTCGCACGTGAGTGGTGCATCCTCGTCGAGAAGCCGGGCACGGCAGGTCACGCCGCGCTTGTCCAGGCTGATAGTGATGTAGCGAGCCACAGGTCCTCCTTCGGAGCCCGTGAGTACTTGTTAACCGCGGGCGGTTAACAAGTACTCACGGGTGCTTGTCACACTTCGTCGAGTACTTCGGACCAGATCTTCAGGGCGTCCTCGATCTGTTCCGCCGTCACGATGAGCGGTGGAATCATCCGTACCACGTTCATGTAGGCGCCGCAGGTCAGGAGCAGCAGCCCCTTCTTCGCGGCCAGCTGCTGCGCCGCAGCCGCTTTCGCACGGTCCGCACTGCCGTCGGCGGCCGTGAACTCGCTACCCACGAGCAGTCCGAGACCACGGACGTCACCGATCCCGTCGATGGCGCGGGCGCGCGCACCGTCGAGCAACTGGACGCCCCGCGCGGCGGCGTTGGCCACGAGATCTTCCTTCTCGATCACCTCGAGCGTCGCGACCGCGGCCGCGCAGGACACGGCGTTGCCGCCGTACGTTCCACCCTGCGACCCCGGCCAGCCCTTGGCCATGAGCTCCTCGGACGCCGCGATGCCCGACAACGGGAAACCACTGGCCAGACCCTTGGCGATGGTGATGATGTCGGGCCGGACGTCGAAATGCTGGTGCCCGAAGAACTTGCCGGTGCGACCGAAACCGGTCTGGATCTCGTCGATGACGAGCAGGATGCCGTACCGGTCGGCGCGCTCGCGGAGCCCCTGGAAGAACGCGGTGTTGCCGGGCACGTATCCGCCCTCGCCGAGGACGGGCTCGACGACGAACGCCGCCGTCTCGTTCGGCGCAGTGAGCGTCGCGAAGATGTAGTCGAGTTCCTTCAGCGCGAACGCGGTCGCCTCCTCCTCGGACCAGCCGTAGCGGTAGGCGTTGGGGAACGGTGCCACGTGCACCCCGCCCATCAGCGGGCTGAAGCCGGCCGAGAACCGGGTGCCGGACGTGGTCATCGTCGCCGTCGCGACCGTGCGCCCGTGGAATCCGCCGTGGAAGACGATCACGTTGGGGCGGCCGGTCGCCTGCCGCGACAGTCGCAGCGACGCCTCGACGGCCTCACTCCCCGAGTTCGCGAAGAACAGCGAGTCGAGCCCCGGGGGCAGCACCGACCCCAGCCGATCGACCAAGTCGAGCATCGGCTGGTGCATGACCGTCGTGTACTGGCCGTGGATCAGGGAGCCGACCTGCCTGCGCGCGGCTTCCACGACGTGCGGGTGGCAGTGCCCGGTGCTGGTGACGCCGATGCCCGCGGTGAAGTCGAGATAGCGCCTGCCGTCGGTGCCGTAGAGGTAGCACCCTTCACCGTGATCGACCGTCACGGGTGTGGCCTGTGCGAGCAGTGGAGATAGCCGAGTCACGAGAACCCTCCCACGCGTAGATGCCGGCGAATGTCGGCAAGTGCATTGTCAGATTGTTGACAATCTGTATAACATGGGGAGCGTCCCTTCGGCAATGGAGAATGGGGAAAAATCATGCTCGAGGAAGCAGCAATCGCATCGGTGCAGACCGGCCTGTTCATCGGCGGCAAGTGGCGCGACAGCGCCCGCACCATGCCGGTCCACGACCCGTCCACCGGACAGATCCTGTGCACGGTCGCCGACGCCGACGCCGCGGAGGCCCGCGAGGCGCTCGACGCGGCGGTGGCGGCGCAACCGTCGTGGGCGGCCACGACACCCCGCGAACGCAGCACCATCCTCATGAACGCACACCGACTCCTGCTCGAGAACGTCGACCGGCTGGCGCTGGTCATGACGCTCGAGATGGGCAAGCCACTCACCGAGGCGCGGGGTGAAATCGCCTACGCCGCGGAGTTCTTCCGCTGGTTCGCGGAGGAGGCCGTCCGCATCGACGGCGGCTACATGACGGCGCCCGGCGGCGGGTCGCGGTTCCTCGTGACCCGTCAGCCCGTGGGGACGAGCCTGCTCATCACCCCGTGGAACTTCCCGATGGCGATGGGTACCCGGAAGATCGGGCCCGCGATCGCCGCCGGGTGCACGTCCGTCATCAAGCCGGCGGCCCAGACGCCGCTGTCGATTCTGGCGCTCGCCGATATCCTCACCGAGGCCGGGCTGCCGGACGGCGTCGTCAACGTCGTCACCACGTCCAGCCCCGACGAGGTCATCACTCCCCTCATCCTCGACGGCAGGGCCCGCAAGCTGTCGTTCACCGGTTCGACCAAGGTCGGGAAGCATCTGCTCGAACTGTGCGCGCGCACGGTGATGCGCACATCCATGGAATTGGGCGGCAACGCGCCGTTCCTCGTCTTCGACGACGCGAATCTCGACGACGCCGTCGACGGGGCCATGGCGGCGAAGATGCGCAACATCGGCCAGGCCTGCACGGCTGCCAACCGGATTCTCGTGCACAGTTCGGTCGCCGAGGAATTCACGCGCAAACTCACGCAGCGGATGGAGGCCCTGCCCGTCGGGCGCGGCACGGAGGACGGCGTCGTGGTCGGACCGCTGATCGACGAGGCGGCCGTCGCGAAGGTGAGCAGTCTCGTCGCGGACGCGGTCGACCGCGGCGCCTCGGTGCTCACCGGCGGCGAGGCACTCGACCGCCCGGGCAACTTCTACCCGGCGACGGTCCTGACGGGTGTGCCCGACGACGCCGAGATGTGCCACAACGAGATCTTCGGCCCGGTGGCCGCGATCAGCACGTTCGAGACCGAGGCCGAGGCCGTCGAGCGGGCCAACGACACCCCGTACGGGCTGGTGGCCTACGTGTACACCGAGAGCCTCAAGCGCGGCATCCGCGTGTGCGAGGCGCTGGAGTCGGGCATGGTCGGCCTCAACCAGGGTGTGGTGTCGAATCCGGCCGCGCCGTTCGGCGGCGTGAAGGAATCCGGGCTCGGGCGCGAAGGCGGAACCACCGGCATCGACGAATTCCTCGAGACCAAGTACATCGGCGTCGCCGTCTAGGAACTAGAGCCAGGTGTCTTCCGACGACGTCGTGAGGAACGCCTCGAGGTCGTCGCGCCACGGCGCAGGCACCGTCTTGTCCGGCTCGATGCCGGTGTACTGCCCGCGGTAGAACAGCAACGGTCGCTCCTCCCTGATCTCGCTCAGGGAGGAGACCCGGCCGAACGCGACCCAGTGGTCGCCGCCGTCGTGCACGCTCTCGAGCGAGCAGTCGATGTGGGCGAGCGAGCCGGTGAGGATCGGCGAGCCCAGCGGCGACTCCGTCCAGTCGATCCCGGCGAATTTGTCCGGGTCGCGGGAACCGAAGCGGGCGCACGTCGACTGTTGTTCCTCGGCGAGCACGTTGACGCAGAAGATGCCGCTGCGCTCGATCGCCGCCCACGACCGCGACGTCTTGGTCGGGCAGAACAGCACGAGCGGGGGTTCGAGCGACAGCGCGGCGAACGACTGGCATGCGAACCCCACGGGCACGCCGTCGTCGATCGTCGTGATGATGGTGACGCCGGTGCAGAACTGGCCGAGCACCGTCCGGAACCGTCGCGGATCGATCGCCTCGGCCGCGACGGCCCCGTCCCCGGTCACCTCGCTCACGGCTGCATCCCGACGCTGAAGTCGTGACCCCACAGGCTGACGGCCGTGCTCTCCCTCGCGATCCAGCTCTCGTCCTCCACCTGACGTCCCTCGCAACCGAGTTCGATGTCGAAGCCGCCGGGGGTCTTCATGTAGAACGACAGCATCAGGTCGTTGACGTGGCGGCCGAGCGTGGCCGACATCTTGACCTTCTTGCGGAGCGCGCGGTCGAGGCACAATCCGACGTCGTCGGAGTTCTCGACCTCGATCATCAGGTGCACGATGCCGCTCGGCGTCGGCATCGGCAGGAACGCGAGACTGTGATGCCGCGGGTTGCAGCCGAAGAACCGCAACCACGCCGGCTTGCCGTCCGCCGGCCGCCCGACCATTTGCGGGGGCAACCGCATCGAATCGCGCAGGCGGAAACCGAGGACGTCGCGGTAGAAGCGCAGCGACGCCTCGTCGTCCGTGGTCGAGAGCACGACGTGCCCGAGGCCCTGCTCACCGGTGACGAACTTGTGCCCGTACGGGCTGACCACACGCCGGTGCTCCAGGGCCGCGCCGTGAAACGCCTCGAGCGTGTTACCCGACGGGTCCTCGAACGTGATCAGCTCGTCGACCCTGCGGTCCTGCAGCTGCTCGGCCGTCCCCTCCTTGAACGCGACGCCGGCCGCCGACAGGTTGTCCCGGACCTCCTGCAACTCCGCGGCATTGGCCGTCTCCCAGCCCGACACCGACAGCCGGTCCTGCTCCCCCGGGAAGATCACGAGGCGAGCCGGGAAGTCGTCCATCCGCAGATACAGGGCGTCCGGGTCGGAGCCCTTGCCCTCGACCATGCCGAGCACCTTGAGACCGTATTCGCGCCACGCGGCCATGTCGGTGGCCTCGATGCGCATGTATGCCAGTGAACGAATACTCATCACTTACCCCCGTCCAGAAGGAAATCGGTGGCCAGGCGGTTGAACTCGTCGAACTTCTCCAGCTGCGCCCAGTGTCCGCACCCGCCGAAGACGTGCAACTGCGCCCGCGGAATCATCTTCAGCGCCACCAGCGCACCGTCGAGCGGGTTGACCCGGTCTTCGCGACCCCAGATCAGCAGCACCCGCTGGCGCAGCTTGTACGCGTCGCGCCACAGCATTCCCAGCTCGAAATCGGCCGAGGAGAACGACTTTCCCATCGCCTTGGCGGCCGCGAGCGACTCGGGTGTGCTCGCCGCGGCGAAACGTTCGTCGATCAGTTCGTCGGTGATCAACTTCTGGTCGAACACCATGATGCGCAGGAACGCCTCGAGATTCTCCCGGGTGGGCTGGTAGCCGAACTTGCCGAGGTTCTTGACGCCCTCGGTCGGGTCCGGGGCGAACAGGTTGACGCTCAGCCCGCCCGGGCCCATGAGCACCAGCCGGCCCGCGCGGTCGGGGTAGTCCAGCGCAAAACGCACCGCGGCACCGCCACCGAGCGAGTTGCCGAGCAGGTGGACACGTCCGCCGACGCCGAGGGTGTCGAGCAGGTCCTTCAGCGCGGACGCGCTGTGCACGAAGTACTGCGGGTGCTCGGTCGGCTTGTCCGACAACCCGTATCCCGGCTGATCGACGGCGAGCACGTGGAACTTCTCGGCGAGAACCGGGATGTTCCTGGCGAAGTTCGACCACGACGAAGCGCCCGGTCCGCCGCCGTGCAGCAGCACGATCGTGGTGTCGTTGCCGACCCCGGCCTCGTGGTAGTGCAACTTCAGGTCGGGCCGGACCTGCGCGAACTTCGAGGTGGACTCGAACGTGAGGGCCTCTTCGGTAGTCGTCACGTGTTCTCCTAGACCATCGTGTCGGTGATGGGCAGACCAAATTCGCCTGTGCCGTACATGACGTAGGCGCGCTCGGGATCGTTGGCCGCGTGGACGCGTCCGGCGTGCGCGTCCCGCCAGAAACGCTGCAGCGGCGTGCCATTGGCCAGCGCGGTGGCCCCCGAGCTCTCGAACAGTTTGTCGATGGACGAAATGGCGCGGCCCGTGGCGCGCACCTGGTCGCGGCGAGCCCGCAGCCGCAGCTCGAACGGGACTTCCTCACCGGCGACGAGCAGTGCGTATTCGTCGGCGACGTTCCCGGACAGCTGGCGCCAGGCGGCGTCGATGTCACTCGAGGCCTCGGCGATGCGAACCTTGGCGAACGGGTCGTCCTTCGCCTTCTCGCCGGCGAACGCCGCGCGGACGCGCTTTCCCTGATGTTCGACGTGCGCGTCGTAGGCGCCGTAGGCCATCCCGACGATCGGCGCGGAGATGGTGGTGGGATGGATTGTTCCCCAGGGCATCTTGTAGACGGGTGCGGTGTTGCGCTCGAGCCCGGGTGCGGTGAGGTTGCTCATCGCCTTGAAGCTGAGAACGCGGTGCGTCGGGACGAAGACGTCCTCCACCACCACGGTGTTACTGCCGGTTCCGCGGAGTCCCACCACATTCCACACGTCGTCGATCCGGTAGTCCTCGCGCGGGATGAGGAAACTGACGAAGTCGACCGGGCGACCGTCCTTGATGACGGGCCCACCGAGCACCGCCCAGCTGGCGTGATCACAGCCGGAAGACCAGGCCCAGGCACCGTTGACCGTGTATCCGCCGTCGACGACCTGCCCGGCACCCATCGGCGCGTACGACGACGAGATCCGGACGTCGGTGTCGTTGCCCCACACGTCTTCCTGAGCCTGCTGCGAGAACAGGGCGAGGTGCCAGTTGTGGACACCGATGATCGACGAGACCCAGCCGGTGGAACCGCAGGCGCTCGCGATCTTCCGCACCGCGGAGTAGAACAACACCGGATCCGCCTGGTAACCACCCCACTGTTCGGGCTGGAGCAACCGAAAGAATCCGGTCTCCTGGAGCGCCTTCATGGAATCGTCGGGGATACGACGTAGATCCTCGGTCTCCTGCGCACGCTCTCGCAGCGTCGGCAGTAGTGCGTCGAGCCGCTGCATCACCTCGTGACTGTCATGGTCACCCACAGGACGCTCCTGTCTCGTTCGATGGTTCACTTATCTTCTGAGACTAGAACACGTTCCCATTTATGTCGAGATACCGGCAAAGGCGCTGTTTGACGGCCCGGGTCTGGAAGAAAGCCCCCGGAAATCTGGCGGATCGTGCCGAAGTTCTATAACGTGTTCTACTAACAGCATGAAGGGATGTGAGGGCACAATGGCGCAGATTCGCGAGATCGATGTGGGCACGGTCCAGACCCGCTTCGCGCGTGGTTGGCACTGCCTCGGTTTGACCAAGACGTTCAAGGACGGCAAACCGCATTCGATCGAGGCATTCGGCACCAAACTCGTCGTCTTCGCCGACAGCAAGGGCGAACTGAAGGTTCTGGACGCGTATTGCCGGCACATGGGCGGCGACCTGTCTCAGGGCACCGTGAAGGGCGACTCCGTGGCCTGCCCGTTCCACGACTGGCGCTGGGGTGGCAACGGCAAGTGCACCAGCATTCCCTACGCACGCCGGGTTCCCCCGATCGCCCGCACCCGGGCATGGCTCACCCTCGAGCAGAACGGTCAGCTGTTCGTCTGGAACGACCCGGAGGGCAATCCCCCGCCGGAGAACGTGACCATCCCCCGCATCGAAGGCGCCTACAGCGACGAGTGGACCGACTGGACCTGGAACTCGATGCTGATCGAAGGGTCCAACTGCCGCGAGATCATCGACAACGTCGTCGACATGGCGCACTTCTTCTACATCCACTACGCATTCCCGACGTACTTCAAGAACGTCTTCGAAGGCCACATCGCAACGCAGTACCTCAACACGAAGGGTCGCCCCGACGTCGGGATGGCGACGCAGTACGGCATGGAATCGCTGCTGCGCTCCGAGGCCGCGTACTACGGGCCGTCCTACATGATCAATCCGCTGTGGAACAGCTACGGCGGGTACGAGGTCGAGAGCGTCCTCATCAACTGCCACTATCCGGTGACCAACAATTCGTTCATGCTCCAGTACGGCGTCACCGTCAAGAAGCCGACCGGCATCGACGACGAAACAGCCGACAAACTGGCCGCGAAGTTCACCGAGGGCATCGCCGAGGGATTCCTGCAGGACGTCGAGATCTGGAAGAACAAGACCAAGATCGACAACCCCCTGCTCTGCGACGAGGATGGTCCGGTCTACCAGCTGCGACGCTGGTACGACCAGTTCTACGTCGACGTCGCCGACGTCACCGACAAGATGACGCAGCGTTTCGAGTTCGAAGTCGACACCACCAAGGCCAACGAGGCCTGGCAACACGAGGTCGAGGAGAACCTGGCCCGTCAGAAGGCCGAACGCGAGGCGGCGGAGCGGTCCGAGAGCAAGGAAGCGCAGGTCTGATCATGAGTGCCTCGATCGAATGGGCCAAAGCTCCCGACTTCGCCGGGCAGCCTGCTCGGCTCGAGGCCATTCATGCGCAGACGTTGGCCGACAAGGCCAATTACCTCGACGACGGCATGAACGAAGTCGAGTGCCGTACGTGCGGAACCTGTGTGCTGGTGCGCAAGAACAGCCTCAAGCACACGAGCGTCCAGTGGACGGACGACCCTGCGAAGACGTGCCCGACGTTCCGGGACGCCGTCGGCGAGGGACAGTCCACCGCGCTCCGCGAGGGGTGCCCGCGACTGTGGGACAGCATCAACCACGCGGTGATGGAGGGGTTCATCGACGTGCGAGATCGCGTCGAATAGTCGTCGGTACCGCTGCGGCGGATGCGTCGCCCGATGTGACATTCGTGCAGTCAGGCTGCACGAATGTCACATTGGGCGCTTAGGCTGGATGTGCCGTCGGATTCGGCGGTTCCAGCCGAACCGGAGGCGTGCCATGACAGGCCGAATCGTGCACTTCGAGATCCCCTTCGACGACGGTGACCGCGCACGAGCGTTCTATCGGGACGCATTCGGGTGGGCCATCGCCGAGATCCCCGACATGGACTACAGCATGGTCACCACCGGACCCGTCGGTGAGAGCGGCATGCCCGACGAACCCGGTTACATCAACGGCGGCATGATGCAGCGCGGGGAGGTGACCACTCCCGTGGTCACCGTCGACGTCGAGAGCATCGAATCCGCCCTCGAAAGGATCGAATCCCTCGGTGGCAAGACCGTCACCGGCAGGACCCCCGTCGGGAACATGGGATTCGCCGCGTACTTCACCGACTCCGAGGGCAACGTCGTCGGGCTGTGGGAGACCGCCCGCTGACCCGTGAGTACTTATCAACCGCCCGACGTTAAGAAGTACTCACGGGCGGCGCAGCCGCAGCCCGCTCGCGCTGCAGTTCGAGGGCGATGTCGATGAGCTGGTCTTCCTGGCCGCCGACGAGCTTGCGCTTGCCGGCGCGGACGAGGAGTTCGGCGGACGAGACGCCGTACCGCTCGGCCTGACGTTCCGCGTGCTTGAGGAAGCTCGAGTAGACGCCGGCGTACCCCATCATCAGCGCCTGGCGGTCGAGGAGGCATTCGGCGGGCATCGCCGGACGCACCACGTCCTCGGCGGCGTCGGCAATCGCGAAGAAGTCGATCCCTGTCTTGACGCCGATCTTGTCGCACACGCCGACGAACGCCTCGACCGGCGCGTTACCGGCACCGGCGCCGAATCGTCTTGTGCTGCCGTCGATCTGCTTGGCACCCGCCCGGACGGCGGCGATCGAGTTGGCCACACCGAGTCCGAGGTTCTCGTGACCGTGGAAACCCACCTGGGCGTCCGAGCCGAGTTCCTGCACCAGCGCCTCGACGCGGTCCGACACCTGCTCGAGCACGAGCGCACCTGCGGAGTCGACGACGTACACGCACTGGCAGCCCGCGTCGGCCATGATGCGGGCCTGCTTGGCGAGCTTTTCCGGTGCGATCGAATGCGCCATCATCAGAAAACCGACGGTCTCGAGACCGCGGTCGCGGGCCAGCCCGAAGTGCTGGATGGACACGTCCGCCTCGGTGCAGTGCGTCGCGATGCGGCAGATCGAGGCGCCGTTGTCCTGGGCGACGATGATGTCGTCCTTGATGCCGAGCCCCGGCAGCATGAGGAAGGCGATCTTCGCGTTCTTCGCCGTGTCGACGGCGATCGAGATGAGTTCCTGCTCCGGGACCTTGGAGAACCCGTAGTTGAACGAGGACCCACCCAGTCCGTCGCCGTGCGTCACCTCGATGACCGGGACCCCGGCGTTGTCGAGCGCACCGACGATGGCCCGGACCTCCTCACCGGTGAACTGGTGCCGCTTGTGGTGCGAACCGTCCCGCAGGGAAGTGTCGGTGACACGGATGTCCCAGCTGCTGCTCATATTTCCCGTCGCTCCGCTCGCCCCGTCGAAATCGACCATAGTTCTCATGCCTCCACACTCAGGAGCTTCTGGGCGATCTCCTCGCCCACCTTGGTTGCCGCTGCGGTCATGATGTCGAGGTTGCCCGCGTACGGCGGCAGGAAGTCGCCTGCGCCCTCGACCTCGACGAACGTGGTGACCGTCGCCTGCCCGCCGGACACGACGCTCGGGTCGTCGAACTGCGGTTCGTTGAGCAGCCGGTAGCCGGGGACGTACTGCTGGATGTCCGCGACGACGCGGTGGATGGAATCGGTGATGGCGGCGCGGTCGGCGTCCTCGGGGACCGCGCAGAAGATCGTGTCGCGCATGATCATCGGCGGGTCGGCCGGGTTGAGGATGATGATGGCCTTGCCGCGCTGCGCTCCGCCGATGGTCTCGATGCCGCGGCTGGTGGTCTTGGTGAACTCGTCGATGTTGGCGCGGGTGCCCGGGCCTGCGGAGACGGACGCCACCGACGCGACGATCTCGGCGTACGGCACGTCGACGACGCGGGAGACGGCGTACACGATCGGGATCGTGGCCTGCCCTCCGCACGTGATCATGTTGACGTTGGGGGCGCCGAGGTGTTCGCGCAGGTTCGCCGGCGGGACCACGGCGGGTCCGACGGCGGCGGGTGTCAGGTCGACGGCGCGGATGCCGGCGGCCTCGTACCGCGGTGCTGCCTCCCGATGCACGTACGCGGACGTGGCCTCGAAGACGAGATCGGGTTTCTCCGGCTGGTTCAGCAACCAGTCGACACCCTCGGCAGACGTTTCCAGTCCCAACTTGCGGGCCCGCGCCAGGCCTTCGCTCTCGGGGTCGATCCCGATCATCCACCGGGGTTCGAGCCACTCGGATCGCTGCAGCTTGTAGAGCAGGTCGGTGCTGATGTTGCCCGAACCGACGATCGCCACACTTGCCTTGGTCATGAACAAACTCCTACTTGAACTGCAGGGATACGGAGCCGAGCCCACTGAACTCGGCGCGGAAGTGATCGCCCGGGTGCGCGTCGATGGCGCGGGTGCACGAGCCGGGCAGCACGATGTCGCCGGCCTTCAACCGGACGCCGAAGCTCTCGACCTTCTGCGCGAGCCAGGCGACGGCCGTCACCGGGTTGCCGAGCACGGCGTCGCTGCGTCCCTCGGCCTTGGTCTCGCCGTTACTGGTCAGAACGGCGTCGATGGACTTGATGTCGATGTCCTCGGGCCGCACCCGGTTCTTGCCGAGCACGAACCCGGCGGACGAGGCGTTGTCCGCGATCGTGTCGGGCAGCGTGATCTTCCAGTCGGTGATCCGGCTGTCGATCAGCTCGATGGACGGTGCGAACGCCACGGTGGCGTCCAGGACGTCCTGCTCGGTGCAGCCTGCGCCGGGGAGGTCGGCGCCCAGCACGAATGCGACCTCGACCTCGACGCGCGGGAAGCAGAACCGCGCCGTGTCGACGGGCTGGTCCTCGAAGACCTCCATGTCGGCGAGCAGGTGGCCGTAGTCGGGTTCGTCGACGCCCATCATCTGCTGCATGGCGAGGGACGACAGGCCGACCTTGTGCCCGACGACCTTCGCGCCGTCCTGCAACCGGCGGCGGATGTTGATCAGCTGGATCTCGTAGGCGTCGACGACGTCGATGTCGGGATGGTCCGCGGTCAGGGGGCCGATGGGAGCGCGGCCACGTTCCGCGGCGTCGAGCTGATTCGCCAACTCGGTGCGTAGTTGCGTCGAGAGCATGGTTGAGGACCTTCCCTGAAGTTCGTTTGCGTGCGCACGCCCACCGGTTTCCACTGCAACGTGTTTCGTTCTTGTTTGTTGGCGTCAGTAATACTTCCTGGCAGAAAGGATGGACTGACAACCCCATCATTCTATAACGTGTTCTACATGAGCAAGCACGAATACGACATCGTGGTCGTCGGTAGCGGTGCCGGTGGAATGACCGCGGCCCTCACCGCGGCCCACAACGGACTCAGCGTCGTCATCCTCGAAAAGGCGCCGCACTTCGGCGGCTCCACCGCGCGCTCCGGCGGTGGCGTGTGGATCCCGAACAACGAGGCACTGATCGCCGCGGGGGTCGAGGACACCACGGACGCCGCGCGGACCTACCTGCACAGCATCATCGGCGACGTCGTCCCGAAGGACCGGATCGACGCCTACATCGACCGCGGCCCCGAGATGCTGTCGTTCGTGCTGAAGAACAGCCCACTGAAACTGCAGTGGGTGCCCGAATACTCCGACTACTACCCCGAGGCCCCCGGCGGACGGCTCGGCGGACGGTCCGTCGAGCCGACACCGTTCGACGGCAGGAAACTCGGCGCCGACCTCGCCAAGCTCGAACCCGATTACGTCAAGGCGCCGTCGAATTTCGTGATCACCCAGGCCGATTACCGCTGGCTGAACCTGCTGATGCGCAACCCGCGCGGTCCGCTGCGCGCAGCCCGGGTCGGCCTCCGCTTCCTCGGCGCCAAGCTCACCGGGAAGCGGCTGCTCGTCCGCGGTCAGGCGCTCGTCGCGGGACTGCAGGCCGGGCTGAAGGCCGCCGGCGTCCCGATCCTGCTCGACACCCCGCTCACCGACCTGTATGTGGAGGACGGCGTGGTCAAGGGCGTCAACGCCACGGTCGACGGACAGCCGCAGGTGTTCCGGGCACGCCGCGGCGTGGTGATCGCGTCGGGCGGTTTCGAGCACAACGACGAGGCCCGCAAGAAGTACCAGCGAGCACCGATCGGCACCGAATGGACCGTCGGCGCGAAGGCCAACACCGGCGACGGGATCTGGGCGGGCGAAAAGCTCGGTGCCGCGCTCGATCTGATGGAAGACGCCTGGTGGGGACCGTCCATCCCGCTCACCGGCGGCCCGTGGTTCGCGCTGTCCGAGCGGAGCCTGCCGGGCTGCATCATGATCAACGAATCCGGCAAACGCTTCGTCAACGAATCCGCGCCGTACGTCGAGGCGACGCACGCGATGTACGGCGGCACGCACGGCCAGGGCGACGGACCGGGCGAGAACGTTCCGTGCTGGCTCGTCCTCGACCAGCGTTACCGCGACCGGTACGCGTTCGCCGGAGTCACCCCGCGGTCCCCGTTCCCCGGTCGCTGGCTGAAGGCCGGTGTCATCGTCAAGGCGGGCACCGTCGCCGAGCTGGCCGGGAAGATCGGCGT
The DNA here is from genome assembly GCF_058628105.1 of Rhodococcus sp. G6(2025). Lineage (NCBI taxonomy): Bacteria > Bacillati > Actinomycetota > Actinomycetes > Mycobacteriales > Nocardiaceae > Rhodococcus > Rhodococcus sp. G6(2025). The sequence goes on along the minus strand of NZ_CP179750.1, from coordinate 907,108 downwards.
GCCGGTCGACGCGCTCACCGAAACGGTCTCACGTTTCAACACTTTCGCCCGCAACGGCAAGGACGAGGACTTCGGCCGTGGTGAGAGCGGGTACGACCACTACTACGGGGATCCCCGCAACAAGCCCAACCCGAGCCTCGGGGCGCTCGAGAAGGCGCCGTTCTTCGCCGTCAAGATGGTCCCGGGCGACCTCGGCACCAAGGGCGGTCTCCGCACCGACCGCAACGCCCGCGTGCTGCGGGAGGACGGCAGCACCATCGAGAACCTCTACGCGGTGGGCAATGCCAGCGGCCCGGTGATGGGCCACACCTACGCCGGACCCGGCGCAACCATCGGCCCGGCGATGACGTTCGGCTATCTCGCGGTACTCGATATCCTCGACAAGACCTCGCAGGCCGATTCCCCGACGTCACTCACCGGAGACACCACCAATGCCCATTGATCCGAACATCGCCATCGGAGCCGAACTGCCCGTTCAGGAGTTCTCCTGGACCAGTTCCGACGTGCAGCACTACCACCTCGCTCTCGGTGCCGGATCCCGTCCGCTGGACGAGAGGGAGTTGCGGTACCTGACCGACGGTAAGCCGCAGGTGCTCCCCACGTTCGCCACGGTGGCCGCGACTTTCCACGCCACCGAAGCCCCGCGAGTGTCGTTCCCGGGCGTCGAGATCGACCTCGCCAAGGTGGTCCACGGCAGCCAGGAAGTGACCGTGCACCAGCCGATTCCCCCGGAGGGCAAGGCCCGCACCACCACCCGCATCGCCGAGGTGTGGGACAAGGGCAAGGCCGCCGTCATCGTGCAGGAGTCGACGACCACCGACCTCGACGGCACCCCCCTGTGGACCGGGCGGTCGTCCATCTTCGCCCGCGGTGAAGGCGGTTTCGGCGGTGAGCGCGGGCCGTCCCAGTCCGTCGAACTACCCGACCGGCCTGCCGACGTCGAGGTCGACACGCCCGTCCTTCCGCAGCAGGCGCTGATATACCGGATGTGCGGCGACCGCAACCCCCTGCATTCCGACCCGAAGTTCGCTTCCGCCGCAGGGTTTCCCGCCCCGATCCTGCACGGCCTGTGCACCTACGGAATGGTGTGCAAAGCGGCCGTCGACGCAGTGCTCGACTCGGACGCGTCGCAGGTCGCGGGCTTCCGAGGGCGGTTCGCGGGCGTAGTTTTTCCCGGCGAGACGCTGCACACGCGGATCTGGCGGGACGAGGGCAGGCTCCTCATCTCGGCCACGGTTCCCGAGCGTGATCATGCTCCGGCCCTGGCCGACGTGGTGCTGACCCTGGCCCAGGGGTGACAGTTACCGACATTTGACCGAATGTGCCCAGTTCGGACGGATATTCGCGAATATCAGGCACGATGCCGCAACACTTTGTACGCTTTCCGTGACCTCATCGAGGCGTGTCAACCGATGGTCGGGGCGGTTCCACGGCTCTCCACGAGCAGTAGCGAACAAAGGGGGGGACCTCGTGTCCCAGCGCAGACATCTCCGTCCCGTGCGGCGCGCTGCCGTTGCCGGTGCTCTCGCGTTCTGCGCGACCGCCCTCGTCGCTTTCCCCGCGAACGCCGCGCCTGTGGCGGGCAGTTCCGACAGCGGCAGCACCGGCGGCAGTTCGATGGGTTCGTCCGTTCTCCCGACACCCATTCCCACCCCGACCGGGCTGGCCGCGCTCGCGGCCGCGACGACCCAGACGGGCAAGCCCTATCTGTGGGGTGGGACGGGTCCGGACGCGTGGGACTGCTCGGGGCTGGTGCAGTGGGCATTCCGGCAGACGGGGGTGAATCTGCCACGCACCACGTGGGAGCAGGCCGAGGTCGGCGCACCCATTCCGCTGTGGGCGCTGGCTCCCGGCGACATCGTGGTGCTCAACCCGGACGCGTCGCACATCGGTATCTACGCGGGCTTCGGTCAGGTCTTCAATGCGTACGGACGCGGCGTCCCGGTAGGTCTGGCGCCGCTGTCGCAGTTCCACATCTACAGCATCCGCCGGTTCTGACCCTCGGTCGTGGGCGTGCGTCTGCCGACGTACGGCCACACCGCGACGAGGAACAGCACCACCACCGCAACCGGCCCGAGCAGAGACGCCCACGCCGGGCCGTCCGGCAGTGTCGCTGCCAGACCGGCGGCGGCCGCCGTGACGACCGCGCCCAGCAGTAGCGTCGAGATTCCCGGTGCGAGGCCGGTGTACGCGACGAGCAGCAGTGCCGTCGCGGCGACCCCCGCGGCGGCGGCCGCGAGCGCCGACGCGTCGCCCAGGACGAGCGCGATCAACGCTGCCTGCACCGCGACCACCGCAATCCATCTCATCGGAGTGCCCCCGACGGCCGGCGGGCACGATCGGCGAGGGCCAGCGCCAGATCCAGTGCGGAATCGTCGTCCCACGCCACCACCGGAACACCGAGAACACCCATGTTCCGGTACATGTTCCGCCGCTCGAGCCGCCACATCCTGCCGGTCATCGCGTCGAGTTCGTACTCGAACGGCGGGCCGCGCAGCACGTCGACTGCCACGACGACGTGACCGCGACGCCTCAACTCCAGCAACGACAGCGCGAAGTTGGTGTCCAGCATGGTGGAGAACGCGATGACCACCGCCCGCGGCGGCAACGCGACCCGCGGGACGAGTGTGCCTTCGGCGGCGCCGGCGTCGGAGTCGGAGTCGAGGACGGTGTCGAGGATTCGGTAGAACTGCCTGCGTCCGATGTCGGCGCCGAGCCATCGCAGCCGGAGCCCATGGGCGACGACCCCGGCGCGGTCGCCGCGCTGCAGGGCCGTCTGCACCACCTGCGTGGCCCCGCGCACGGTCCGGTGCAGGCTCTGCGACGCCGGGCCCGGTGCCTGCGGGGTGGTGTCGAGTACAGCGACGACGTCCGCGGCGCGGTCCATGATCCGTTCGGTCACGTGGAGCCGGCCGCGCCGGGCACTCACCGGCCAGTTGACGCTGCGCAACGGATCCCCCGGCGCGTGCGGCCGGATGTCCCCGAACTCGACGCCCGAACCGAATCGGCGGGTGCGGTGCGCGCCGATCCGGTCCGGAAGTGTGGCGTGGGGCAACGGAGTCGGCATCGGCGGCGCCAACGGGAACACTCGCAGTTCCGCGACGGGAACCGGCAGCGACGCCGTGAGCAGGCCGCCGCCTGCACGTGCCGTGACCGTCAGTGCGGGTTCGTACCGGCCCCACCGGTCCGCCGATACCACGTAGTCGCCGTCGTCGATCTGCTCGACCGTGTAGCCGTCGGACGGCGTAGGTGCCACCTCGAGTTCCGCCGCACCACCGCAGACCGTCACGTCCACCGAGAAGTGCACGGACTCGGATTCGAAACACCGCAGCATGCGAGCCGACGCCTCGACGCGGATGCCGGTGGCCGGGCGGGGCAACCACGTCACCGTGCCGAGCGCTCCCAGCATCGGGGCGGCGAACACGATCAGTTCCCACCACCGCCCCACGACACCCGCCGTCAGCGCCACGGCCGCGCAGGTCGTCAGTGCGAGGGCTGCCGGCGACGCCCGCCACGTCAACTGGTGCTCCGTCATCGTGCCCTCGGCGCGGGGAGACGGCGCAGCAGTTCCGCGAGGACGTCGTCGCTGCGGATGCGGCGCACCCACATCTCCGGGCGCAGGCTGATGCGGTGCGCGACAGCGGGAACGGCGAGGGCTTTGATGTCCTCGGGTATGACGAAGTCGCGGCCCGAGAGCAGGGCGCGCGCCCGTGCCAGCTGTACGAGGTCGAGTTCCGCGCGGGGGCTGGCCCCGACCTCGACCTGCGGGTGATGCCGGGTGGCATTCGCGAGCGCGACGACATACCCGAGGACGTCGTGATGAACACTGACCTGCTCGAGCGATTCGCGCATCGCCAGGAGGTCGGCCGCATCGACCACCTGCTCGACGACGACGGCGGCGGATCCCCGGTCGAGGCGCCGGCGCAGCATCTCGTGCTCATCGGTCTCGGTGAGGTACCCCAGTCGCAGGCGGAGCGCGAACCGGTCCAGCTGCGCCTCGGGTAGCGGGTAGGTGCCCTCGTACTCGATGGGGTTGTCGGTGGCGAGCACGATGAAGGGACGCGGCAGGATCCGGGTGGTGCCGTCGACGCTGACCTGCCCCTCCGCCATCGCCTCGAGCAGTGCGGCCTGGGTCTTGGGCGGGGTGCGGTTGATCTCGTCGGCGAGGAGCAGGTTGGTGAAGATCGGGCCCGGACGAAACTCGAAGCGACCCGACGGCATGTCGTAGATGGTGGCGCCGAGCAGGTCGGCGGGCAGCAGGTCGGGGGTGAACTGGACCCGCGTGAAGTCCAGTCCGAGCGCGGCAGCGAACGATCGTGCCACCAAAGTCTTTCCGAGCCCGGGCAAGTCCTCGATGAGCACGTGCCCGCCGGCGAGTACCGCGAGCAGGATCGACGTGAGTTCGTCGTGCTTGCCGACCACCGCCCGTTCGACCTCCGCCAGCACCGCGTGGGCGCGCGCGGTGGTGACCTCGGCGGGCATCGTCACAGCTGCTCCAGCCGTTGCAGGATCCGGTCGAGCACGTCCCGGCCCGGACCGGGTGCGGCCCTGTCGGAGCGCTGCACGCATTCGGGATCGACCCACTGCCACAAGTCGCCGAAGAACACCTCACCCGCGGCCGCGGTGTCGGCGGGGTCGAGTCCCTGCCGGTGTCCGGTGGACTGCTGGAACTCGCGCGCCAGGAGCGGACGCAGATGGTGATCCCAGTCGCCGCGCGTGCCGTCCGCCCAGCTGATCAGTGATTCCGTCCGCGCCATCCAGCGGGCCGTCGCCTCGGCCCGTTCGGCCTCCAGGCCCGGCGGCTGGTCGTCGACGTCCCCGGGTGCCATGCGTCGTCGAATCTCGAAGAGCACCAGCGCGGTCACCGCTCCCGCGACCAGCACGGCCGCGCTGTACCGGCCGGCGGCCACCAGCGGCACCTCCACGGCCAGCACGGCCCCGACACCGGCTACGGCGACGGCGAGCACGCGTCGCTCCCCAGGTCGTCGAGCACGTGCCGGAGCAGATCGGCGGCCTCGTCACGGTGCTGTTCGCCCATCGGATGCAGGCTGAACCGCGCCTCGGAGAACAGCCGCACCAGCGGCGCCGCCGCCTCGAAGCGCAGCGCTCCGAGTTGCACTGCGCGAGCCAGCACTTCGGACGGGGTGTCCGACTCCCGCGGTTCGGCGCCCGGCGCCTCGCGCAGCGCATCCTCCATGGCGGCGTAACTGGCGATGATGGCCTCCCGCGGCGGCAGGCTCGGGGCCACGACCACGGCGAGACCTTCCTCCGCCGCCCGGGCCAGCGACTGCGAGGCAGCCGGACCGTCGGGGGAACTCGCCGCGGTCCAGCCGCCGACCCGGGCCCGGAGGGGGCGCCGGGCCACGGCGCCGAGGATCAGCACGGTCACCAGTAGCGGACCGACAATCGCTGCCGCGGTCCACAATTCCGTCAGGTCCTCGCGGGCCTCGTCCACCATGTCGGGCGGTGGGCGTGTGTCGGCGGGCACGGACGCGTCGGTTCGGTCGGCCCCGTCGTCGGTGATCGGGCTCGCCGTCGACCGCTGACGGTCGAGCGGCTCGTCACCGCCGACGGACCCGAGGAGGAACGTCGCGGTCACGAGAAGCGTGGCGAACGCCGCCCATCCGAGAATGTGCCGGCGCGAGACCGAGGACCCGGTGTTTCCGGTGAGCCCTGCCGGCGGCGGGTCGGGGGCGACCCGCGGCCGGCCGCTGCGAAAGGCGGACGCCAGCGCCACCGCGGCGACGACGACGGCGATCGCCGAGAGGATGATGAGAGCGCGCGTCGCACCTGCGCCCGGCTCCGACGGTGTCGCGGGGGTGTCAGGCGCGGGGACCACCCGGACGGCAAGGGTGACCGTCACGACGGCCGCCAGCAGGGCGACCGTGTGGACGACCCTGCTTCGCACGCGACGGTCCGGCATCCTCACTCCCGAGTTGCCCCTCCATCGTGACACGCGGGGACCGGGAAAATCACCCGTTCACGGCGGCGGACAGCGCAGCATGTTCGGGACGTATCCATCCACGAAGGAGTTTTACTTGACCACGTCCCCGGTAACCGGAGCCGACCTGGCGCGATCGCTGGAACCTTTGGGGGTTGCGGTCCCCTCGGCCGTACCCACGCACTGGTACAACCTTGCTGCCGATCTTCCGGAACCCGTTCCGCCGCATCTGCATCCCGGCACACGTGAGCCGCTCGGACCGGAAGACCTGGCACCACTGTTCCCCGCGAGCCTGATCGAGCAGGAGGTCGCGACGGAACGGTACATCGAGATCCCCGAGACGGTCCGCGAGATCTACGGCATGTGGCGGCCGTCGCCGCTGGTGCGCGCACGCCGCCTCGAGCGGGTGCTCGGCACACCGGCACGGATCTACTACAAGTACGAGGGTGTCAGCCCGGTCGGATCGCACAAGCCGAACACGGCTGTGGCACAGGCCTATTACAACGCACTCGAGGGCACCACCAAGCTCACCACCGAGACCGGCGCGGGTCAGTGGGGCGCGTCGCTGTCGTTCGCCGGCGCCCTGCTCGGCCTCGAGGTGGAGGTCTGGCAGGTTCGCGCCTCGTTCGACGCCAAGCCGTACCGTCGACTCCAGATGGAGGCCTACGGCGGCATCTGTCATCCGTCGCCGTCCGACCTCACCGAAGCCGGCCGGGCCATCCTGGCCGAGCATCCCGACACCACGGGTTCGCTGGGCATGGCGATCAGCGAGGCCGTCGAGGTGGCCGCCAACGATCCCGGCGCGCACTACTCGCTGGGCAGCGTCCTCAACCACGTCATGCTCCACCAGACCGTGATCGGCCAGGAAGCGATGGTCCAGCTGGAGGAGGCGGGTGAGCCTGTCGCGCACACGGTATTCGGTTGCGCCGGCGGCGGTTCCAATCTCGCGGGCCTGACCTTCCCGTTCCTGGGTCGCAATCTGCGCGAGGGCACCACCACCCGCCTCGTCGCCTGCGAGCCTGCGGCGTGCCCGTCGCTGACGCAGGGCGAATACCGCTACGACTTCGGCGACGTCGCCGGTCTGACGCCGCTGTTGAAGATGTACACGCTGGGCAACGACTTCGTTCCGCCCGCCATCCACGCGGGTGGCCTGCGGTACCACGGCATGTCGCCGATGGTCTCGCACGCCGTCGCCCTCGGGCTGATGGAGGCGACCGCGATCGAACAGGACGACGCACTCGCCGCGGGCCTGCTCTTCGCCCGCGCGGAAGGCATCATCCCGGCGCCGGAATCCACGCACGCCGTGGCCGCGGCCATCGAGCACGCCCGCACGGTCACCGAGCCGGAGGTCGTGGTCATCGGACTGTCCGGCAACGGCCAGCTGGACCTCCCCGCGTACAGCCGGTACGTCTGATCGATTCACCGAGGCAGACCCACGTACGGGTCTGCCTCGGTGGTCACCGGCTCAGCGTCGACAGCCTGCTCACCAGCCGGTCGAAGTCGAGGGTGTCGTCGAGCCCGGCGAACACGTCGTCCCACGAGGCTTCGGCCACCAGGGTCAGCGCGGTTCCCCGGTCGTACAGCACGTCGACGACGTTCGCGAACCGCCGCACGGTCTCCACGCCTGCCTCCCGCAATCGGGGCACACCGGTGACCACCCAGCATCCGAACCGCTCGGACAGGTCGAGGTAGTCGGCGGGTGCGGTCGGGGTGCCGCACAGCACCACGAACTCGAACCAGACCGTGCGGTCCCGCACCGCGGAGGCCGTCACCGTGCGGGTCCCGACGGTCAAGGCGACGCGCTCGGACAGTGCCGGAGGCTCGGTGTCGGAGGCACGGACGAAACGTCCGGAAGCGAACCCGGCGTCCGCCGTGGCCACGGTGCGGTAGTCGACGGGACCGGCCACCCGCACGACGGTCAGATTCTGTTCCAGCACGGCGATCGACGGCGCGAACAGGTGATGGAACAGCGGATTCGGCAACAGCCCGTCCGGTGGATAGTTCGATGTGGCGACCAGCGTGATCCCGCGGGTGAACAGGACCTTCAGCAGTCGCGCGACCAGCATCGCGTCCCCGACGTCGTGCAGGTGGAACTCGTCGAAGCACAGCAGCCGGACATCCCCGAGTGCCGCGTCGATCGCGAGGTCGATGGACCTCAGCGCGTGCGCGTCGGCGTGGAGTCGGCGGAAGAACGAGTGAAAGTGCACGCGCCGCTTCGGGACCGCGGCCGACCCGTAGAAACGGTCCATCAACCACGTCTTGCCACGTCCGACGGGCCCCCACAGGTACACGCCGCGAACTCCGGGCTTCCCCTGCCCCAGGCCCTCGGCGGTCTCGTGCAGGACGGCCGCGGCCGCGCGCTGCGCGTCGTCCAACAGAACCTCTACATCCACAGAGGAAACACTACGAATGTAGAGTCTCGGGCGACAAGCCGATGTGAGGAGGAAGACACCGTGCCCGAGCGGCGTGAGCAGATAGCCGACGCGGCGATCACGATCATCGCGCGCGAGGGCATCCGCGCGCTGACGCATCGGGCCGTCGACCGCGCACTGGATCTGCCGGGCGGGTCCACGTCCTACTACTTCCGCACCCGGCGAGCCCTGATCGAATCCGCCGTGCGCCGGCTCGCCGAACGCTCGCGGCAGGAATTCGCGACCACGACGGCCCCACCACTCGACCTCGCATCCGTCGCCGAGGGCGTGGCCCGGTCGCTGGACCGGCTGCTGCACACCCGCCACGACGACGTCGTCGCGCGGCACGCGCTGACCGTCGAACTGTCCGGCGACGCCGAACTGCACGCACTCCTCGCGACGTGCCTGTTCTCCCGTGCCCGCGCCACCGAATTGTTCGACGCCCTCGGCGTCGCCGACCCCGAGAACGCGGGCGCGGACTTCGTCAGCGTCGTCGAAGGCCTGGTCTTCGACCGTTTCGCAGGAGCCCGGTCACTCGACGGCATCGAGCCCGGCACCGAACGCAGCGTGCGACAGCTGGCCCACGCCGTCGAATCGTATCTGCGTGGTGTGACGTCCTGAAGGAATGCCACCCGGCACGGTGCGGACGACGAGGATCCCGCGTTTCTGCCAAGATCGTGGCGTGAACCCCCAGTACCTCAGCCGTCTCCCCGACAGCGGTTTCGACCGCGTCGACGCACTCCTCGATCCCGTCGACACCGACCTCGCGGACGCCTTTCCGGGTGATCGGCAGCAACCGCAGCCAGTCCACACCGTCTACGTGAGTGCGGCGGACGCCGGACCGGACACCCCGAGGGTGTGGGGTGAGCAGGCTGTCGAACTGCTGGACAGGCACTCGAATGCGCTGTCCGAAATCGGAACGACCGGTGCGCTTCCCGACGTCCGCACGATGCTCGAGCACCGTCCGATCATGGATCTGCGGATCGATTTCGAGGACGGCTACGGCTGGCGGAGCGACGACGTCGAGGACGCGGCCGCACTGGAGGCAGGGCGCACGCTGCGACTGCTCTCGTCCGACCCGTCCGGCCCGCGGTCGCTGGGCATCCGCGCGAAGGGTCTGGCCCCGCACGAGCGCCGCCGCGGGATCCGGACGCTCGAACTCGTCCTCGAAGGCGCGGGTGGGGTTCCCGACGGTTTCGTGTTCACGGTGCCGAAACTGCGTGCGGCCCAGCAGGTCACCGCCGTCGTCGCGTTGTGCGAGGAACTCGAGCGCGCGTACGGGCTCCCTGACAGGTCGCTGCTCTTCGAGTTGCAGATCGAGAGCCCGCAGGCCGTGCTCGGACCCGACGGCACCGTGACCGTCGCGAAGGCCATACACCTCGCGGACGGGCGCTGCACCGGATTGCACTACGGCACTTACGACTACAGCGCGGCCTGCGGAATCGCGTCCCGGTTCCAGTCGCTCGAGCACCCGGTGGCCGACCACGCCAAGTCCGTGATGCTGGTGGCGGCGGCCCAGACCGGGGTGTGGGTGTGCGACGGATCCACCCAGGTCATCCCGCAGGGCAGCGACGAGGAGATCCGCGCCGCGCTGGCCCGGCACTACCGACTCGTCACCCGCTCGCTCGAACGCGGGTACTACCAGGGATGGGACATGCATCCCGGGCACCTGATCACCCGCTGGCTCGCGACGTTCGACTTCTACCGCGCCGCGCTGCCCGCCGCGGCCACCCGCGTGCAGGCGTACCTCGACCGCCAGGGTGGCGGGGTGATGGACGAACCGGCGACCGCACAGGCCCTCGCGACGGTGATCCTGCGGGGACTGGCGTGCGGCGCGTTCGACGAGGACGCCGTCCGCGCGCAGGCCCCCGGATGCACGGTGGACACCCTGCGCGACCTCCTCACCCGGGCGGTGGTTCCGCGGAGCTGAGCACCTCGCCGCGCACGAGGACCGCCCGCAGCACCCACTCCGACGCCCTACACTTGCCCCCACGCCGATCAGGAGGTAGCCGCACCCGTGAGCCCGAACACCTTGACCGCGCCCAGGTTCCACAGTCCGCCCCCGGGCGAGGCGAGCGTCCGCGAACGGGACGGCGGCACGGCGCGGTTACGCCTGTGGGGTTCCCTGACCGAGGCCGGTCGGGCAGGCTTGGCATCATGACCCACGGTTTCGACTCCAGCTACCCACGCGACCTGGTCGGATACGGGCAGCACCCGCCCGATCCGCAGTGGCCGGGCGGCGCGAAGATCGCCGTCCAGTTCGTCCTCAACTACGAGGAGGGCGCCGAGAACAACGTGCTCCACGGCGACGAGGCGTCGGAGACGTTCCTGTCCGAGATGGTCGGGGCCCAGCCGTTCCCGAACCGGCACATGAGCATGGAATCGATCTACGAATACGGGTCCCGCGCCGGACTGTGGCGCGTGCTCCGGGCGTTCGAGCGACGAGGGCTTCCACTCACGATCTTCGCGGTGGCGAAGGCGATGCAGCGGAACCCCGAGGCCGTCAGTGCCTTTCGCGAACTCGGACACGAGATCGCCTGCCACGGTCTGTGGTGGAAGTCGTACCAACTCTCCGACGAGGACGCCGAGCGCAAGGACCTGGCCGAGGCCGTGGAGATCCTGCGCGACCTCACCGGCGAGGCACCGCTGGGCTGGTACACCGGCCGCGACTCCCCGCTCACCCGGCAGCTGGTCGTCGAGCACGGCGGCTTCGAGTACGACTCCGATTCTTACGCCGACGACCTCCCGTACTGGGTAAAGGTCGATGCCCCCGGGAAGGGCCTCGTCGACCACCTGGTGGTGCCGTACACCCTCGACACCAACGACATGCGGTTCGCGTCGCCCGGCGGTTTCCCGAGCGGCGAGCAGTTCTTCGCGCACCTGCGGGACGCCTTCGACGTCCTGTACGCGGAGGGAACGGCCGGGGCGCCGAAGATGCTGTCCGTGGGTCTGCACTGCCGCATCGTCGGCAGGCCCGCCCGCACCGCGGCGCTGGAGCGTTTCCTCGATCACGTGCAGTCCCACGACGACGTGTGGGTCGCCCGGCGCATCGAGATCGCCCGCCACTGGCGCGCCGTACACCCCGCCTGAGGACGGACCGATGCCCCCGCGACGACCGTCGATGCTGGTCACGAACCTGGCCAACCGAGATCCCGGCAGCTCTCAGACCGTGATCCTGGAGGAGTTGCGCCGGGTGATCCTCAGCGGCGGCGCCCCGCCCGGCACCCCGATCCCGGTGGACGAGGTGGCCGAGCACTTCGGCGTCAGCCGTATCCCGATCCGGGAGTCGCTGAAGACGCTGATCGGCGAGGGGCTCGTCGACCACCGGGCCAACGCCGGGTACACGGTCGCCCGGCTGACCGTCGACGAACTCGAGGAGCTCTACCTGGTGCGGGGCGTCCTCGAGTCGGCGGCGCACTCCGTGGCGATCACCCTCGCCGACGAGGCCGACGACGCCCGGGCCCGGGAGACGTACGCGGCACTCGACCGCTCGGTTCTCGAGGACGATCTGACCGCGTACCACCGGGAGAGCCGCAACTTCCACCTGGCCCTGGCGTCGCCCTGCCGGATGCAGCGACTGCTGCACATGTTCGAATCGGCGTGGAACATCACCGAGCCGGTGCAGCCGATGTCGCAGGTCGGGACGCCGGCGCGGCTGCAGCTCCACCTCGGGCACCGGGACATGCTGGCGGCGTTCCTCGCCCGCGACGCCGCCGCGTTGAAGGCGGCCACCGACCGGCACAACGAACAACTCGACACGGTGATCGCCGCCCTCCCCACGGACACCGGAATCTTCCGGGACACGCCCGGGTAAGCCGTCCGGCAAGATATATTCTCAGCTCGCACCGGCGCCGGCGAGAATATATCTTCGCCGTCACAGGCAGGAAATATCCGAAAACTACTTTTGCTCCCAGCACTTCGGTGGTGTGCTTTTCACCGAGGCACCCTTACGTCGACGCAGTCGTGTCCGTACTGCACCAGGGAGCAAAACGATGACTCAGACAGCGCCCTCCAACGAGGGGGAAACCGTCCCCGGTGCACACCTGGCCGGCGCCGGGCTGATCAAGCCCGGCTATCACCCGAGACTCACCAACGACGATCTCGCGCCGCTGAAGACGCAGTCGTGGTCGTCCTACAACATCTTCGCGTTCTGGATGTCCGACGTGCACAGCGTCGGCGGCTACGTCACCGCGGGCAGCCTGTTCGCGCTCGGGCTGACCAGCTGGCAGGTCCTCGTCGCGCTGGTGGTCGGCATCGCGATCGTCAACGTGTTCGCGAACCTGGTGGCCAAGCCCAGCCAGGTCACCGGTGTCCCCTACCCGGTCATGTGCCGCAGCGCCTTCGGCGTTCTCGGCGCCAACGTCCCGGCCATCATCCGCGGCCTCATCGCGGTGGCCTGGTACGGAATCCAGACGTACCTGGCGTCGCATGCGTTCGTGATCCTCGGCCTGAAGATCTGGCCGGGTCTGGCGCCCTGGGCGGACGTGCACGAGCACGGATTCCTGGGACTGTCGGCGCTCGGCTGGGCCGGGTTCATGACGATGTGGGTGCTGCAGGCGCTGGTCTTCTGGCGCGGCATGGAGAGCATCCGCAAGTTCATCGACTTCTGCGGTCCCGCGGTCTACGTGGTGATGCTGATGCTCGCGATCTATCTGATCAGCGAGGCCGGATGGTCGAACATCAGCCTGAACCTCGGCGAGGTGAACTACACCGGCTGGTCCGCTGTGCCTGTGGTGCTGGGCGCGATCGCCCTTGTCGTGTCGTACTTCTCGGGCCCGATGCTCAACTTCGGCGACTTCTCCCGGTACGGCAAGACGTTCGGCGCGGTCAAGCGCGGCAACTTCCTCGGCCTCCCGGTGAACTTCCTGTTCTTCTCGATCCTCACCGTCGTCACCGCCTCCGCGACCCTGCCCGTGTACGGCCGTCTGATCACCGATCCCGTCGAGACGGTCGCGCAGATGGACAACCTGTTCGCCGTCGTCCTCGGCCTCCTCACCTTCATCGTCGCCACCATCGGGATCAACATCGTCGCCAACTTCGTCTCCCCGGCCTTCGACTTCTCCCACGTCAGCCCGCAGCGCATCAGCTGGCGTACGGGCGGAATGATCGCCGCCGTCGGATCCGTCCTGATCACACCGTGGAACCTGTACAACAACCCCGAGGTGATCCACTACACGCTCGAGACGCTGGGGGCATTCATCGGACCGCTGTTCGGAATCCTCATCGCGGACTACTACCTGGTGCGCAGGCAGCGGGTGATCCTGGACGACATGTTCACCATGTCCGAGAGCGGAACATACTGGTACAAGAAGGGTTACAACCCGGCGGCGATCATCTCCACCGTCATCGGAGCCCTGGTCGCGATGATTCCCGTGATCCTCAAGGCCCAGCCGTTCGGACTCGACGTCTGGGGCATGGCGGGTGCGGCCCAGTACTCGTGGTTCCTCGGCATGGGTGTCGGATTCGTCTGCTACCTCGGGTTGTCCGCCGGCGCCCGCCGTGCGAATCGCACGGCCCCGATCGAAGCGTAGGTCGACGAACGTGCACATCAAGATCATCAATCCCAATACCACCCAGTCGATGACCGACAAGATCGGCGACTGCGCGCGCTCCGTCGCGGGGCCGGGGACGCTCGTCGAGGCGGTGAGCCCGCAGATGGGTCCCGCGTCGATCGAGAGCCATTACGACGAAGCACTCAGCGTCCCCGGGCTTCTCGAGGAGATCGCACGTGGCGAGGCGGCCGGCGTGGACGGCTACGTGATCGCCTGCTTCGGCGACCCCGGCCTCGACGCCGCCCGTGAGCTGGCCTCCGGGCCCGTCCTCGGGATCGCCGAGGCGGCCATGCACGCCGCGAGCTTCCTCGGCCGCGGGTTCAGCGTCGTCACGACGCTGGGACGAACCCGGGGCCGGGCCTGGGAACTGGCCGAACGGTATGGGATGCAACGCTTCTGCCTCGGTGTGCACGCGTGCGAGATCGCCGTCCTCGACCTCGACCGCGATCCGGACGCGGTGAAGGTGATCACCGAGGCCTGCCGCGTCGCCCTCGACCGGGACGGTTCGGACGGGATCGTGCTGGGGTGCGCAGGCATGGCGGACCTGTGCGCCGTCATCTCAGCGGAACTCGGGGTGCCGGTCGTCGACGGCGTGGCGGCGGCCACCCTCATGGTGCAGTCCCTCGTGACGCTCGGTTTGCGAACCGGCGCGGGCGGAGAGTTCGCGGCTCCCCTGCCCAAGAAGTACACCGGACTGCTCGAGGGTTTCGGCCGCTGACGGTCAGAAGGACGGCGGGGTGCTCGTGATGAGGAACCGTGCCGGTTCCGCGGCGTCGTTGAACCACCGGTGCGGCACGGTGGCCGGGTAGTACAGAGTGTCTCCCTTGTCGAGCACGTAACTCTCCTCGACGCCCACTTCCACGCGCACGCTGCCGTCGATGACGTAGATGAACTCCTCGCCGGCGTGTTCGGTGTGCTCGCCGGCCTGCGAACCCGGTTGCGCTGTCACCTCGTTCGGTTCCATCGCGCGCACGCCCGTGGAGCAGAAGCGGAGCACGGCGCCGTCCGACAGCGCGAAGCGTCTGCCCTCGCGGCTGCGCACGAGGCTGGTCGGCGTCCGCGCGCCCTGTTCGAGCAGGGCGTGTGCCGTGGTTCCCAGCACCTGGGCCACCCGGTGCAGATTCATGACGCTCGGCACCGAGTGGCCGTTCTCGGCCTGACTCAGGAACGGCTGCGACAGTCCCGTTTTGGCCGCCACATCGCGCAGGGTCAGTCCCGCGTCTCGCCGGGCCGATCTGATCGCGGTGCCGATGGCGACGGCCAGTAGGTGTTGATCCTCGTCCATGAGGCGAACGCTAGCACCGTGTTTCGCGGAATCCGCGACTGATAACACGGACGAAACGAAATTGACCCTGCTTAGTAAAGATTGGCGTGCTCAATAGAACGTGAACTCGAACGCTCCCTTCACTCGGACGGAGATCGACCCATGTCCTTCCACGCAGTCGACCAGCGCCTGCCCTTGGTGCGGCAGGCGGCCTTCGGTCTGCAGCACGTGCTCATCATGTACACCGGCTGCATCACCGTTCCGCTGGTCTTCGGTGCCGCAGTAGGACTCGACAAGTCCACCGTCGCGTTGCTGATCAGCGCCGACCTTCTGATCGCCGGCATCATCACGATCATCCAGAGCCTCGGAGTGGGGAAGCTGGCGGGCGCACGGCTGCCGATCGTCTGCGGCGCCACGTTCGCCGGGCTGACTCCGATGATCCTCATCGCCGAGGAATACGGACTGCAGGCGGTGTACGGCTCGATGCTCGCAGGCGGCCTCGTCGGACTCGCCCTCGCCGTACCCTTCGCGCGGCTGATCCGGTTCTTCCCACCGCTGGTCACCGGTGTCGTCCTGACCGTCGTCGGCATCTCCCTGATCGGCGTCGCCGCCGGCCTGATCGTCGGAAACGATCCGACGGCAGACACTTTCGCAGATCCCGGCAACATCATGCTCGCCGGTGTCGTCGTGCTCGTCGCGATCGCCTTCCTCTGCCTCGGCCGCGGGATCTGGACCCAACTCGGCGTGCTCCTCGCCCTCGTGATCGGCACGCTCGTCGCGATTCCGATGGGCCTGATCGACTTGGGCGGCGTCTCCGGCAGCCCCTGGTTCGGCATCACCGCCCCGTTCCACTTCGGGCACCGGAGTTCCCGATCACGGCGGTGGTGGCGATGAGCATCGTGATGGCCGTGGTGTTCGCGGAGTCGACGGCGAGCATGCTGGCCCTCGGCGAGATCACCGGAAAGCCGCTCACCAAGGGCGACGTGGCCCGCGGCCTCGTCGGCGATGCGCTGTCCGGCGTACTCGGCGGCATCTTCAACGCGTTCGTCGACACGATCTTCACGCAGAACGTCGGAGCCGTCGCCACCACCCGCGTCCACAGCCGGTACGTGACGGCCACCAGCGGTGCGATCCTGATCGTCCTCGGACTGATCCCGAAGATGGGCACCGTCGTCGCGGCCCTGCCCGCGCCGGTCGTCGGCGGTGTCGGCATCATCCTGTTCTCGACGGTCGCGGTGGTGGGGATGAACACCCTCCGCAAGGTGGATCTCAGCGACCGGATCAACACCACCATCGTCGCGGTGTCGGTGGGCATCGGCCTGCTCCCCGAGTTCGCCGAGGGCATGTTCGAGCACTTCAACTCGTCCGCCCAGATCCTGCTCGGCAGCGGCATCACACTCGCCGCCATCTCCGCGTTCTCCCTGAACCTGCTGTTCAACCACACCCGGATCGGCGCCGCCGCGCGCGCCGCCTCCGCACCCGTCATTGCGGCCGACCCCGTTCCCCCGACCTCCGAGGAGCCGCATGTTGCCGCCCGTGCCTGAGCCGTTCGACGTCCCCGTCATCGACATCACCCCGTACGTGACCGGCGGGTCCGACACGGAACGCGCCCGGGTGGCGCGCGAAATCGACTCGGCCTGCGCCACCGTCGGATTCATCCAGATCCTCGGTCACGGCATCCCCGAACCGGTGATCGCGGGACTCGCCGGCGCCGTCGACGACTTCTTCGCGCTGCCCCTGGAGACGAAGAAGACGTATCGCGTGGAGGGCGCCAACCGCGGGTACAGCCCGCCGAAGAGCGAGTCGCTCAGCCTGAGTCTGGGCGTCGAATCGGCCACCCGGATGAACGACTTCTTCGAGGCCTACAACGTCGGAACGGAGGCCCGGTCGTTCCCGGACCTGGACCTGTCCGAGGCCGACTACGGACTGAACGTGTGGCCCGAGGTGCCCTCCTTCACCGACTCCGTCCAGGAGTACTACGCGCACGGCGAACGCGTCGCCCGCACCCTGACGCGGATCTTCGCCGACGCCCTTGGGCTCGATCCGGGTTTCTTCACCGCCCTGACCGACCATTCCATCGACGTCCTCCGCATGAACAACTACGCGCTGCCGGAAGGCAGTGTCACCCTGGACGGCGAACTGACCGGCATGGGTGAGCACACCGACTTCGGACTGGTCACGGTGCTGTGGGCCGACCGGGTGGCCGGGCTGCAGGTCCTCGGACGCGACGAGCGCTGGCACGATGTGAGCCCCGCGGAAGGCGCACTGCTCGTCAACCTCGGCGACCTCACCGCCCGGCTCACGAACGACCGGTGGATGTCGACGCTGCACCGGGTTACTCCGCCCGTCGTCGACGGAACGATCACGCGCCGCCGATCGGCGGCGTTCTTCCACGACGGCAACGTCGACGCGGTGATCGCGACCCTGCCGGGACTGTGCGAAAACGCCGACGACGGGTACGCGCCGGTGACGGTCCGTGAGCACATCAAGGCGAAACTGGCGGGTTCCCGTCACGGCAAGAAGAACACCGCAGCGGGGCGGGAGACCGAGCGGGTTCTCGCCGCCGCAGAACGGGCGGCCGCCCGGTGAACCGTGGGCACGTCGTATTGATTCACGGCGCGTGGGCGGGCAGCTGGGTGTGGGACACACTTCTGGAGCCGTTGCGCGACACCGGGTACGAGCCGCACCCGCTCACCCTTCCCGGCGTGGGGAGCTGGCCGGACGGCGCGCGAACCGATCTGGATGACGTCACGGATGTGGCGGTGGCACACATCGATTCGCTGGACGGGCCCGTGTTCGTGGTCGGCCACTCCGGAGGAGGCATCGTGGCCACCCAGGTGGCCGAGCGCCTTCCGCACCGGATCGCGGGTGTGGCGTACGTCGCCGGAATGATGCTGCCCTCGGGAATCAACTTCGGCGACCTCTGCGCAGACCTGCGTCTGCCGGAACCGGTCGGGATCTCGGCCTGGCTGGAGTCCACCCCCGACGGATCCGGGACCATTGTGCCGCCGGAAGCCGCGGCCGCCGTGTTCTTTCACGAAGCGTCGGCCGGTGATGCGATCACTGCTGCCCGAAAGCTGCTGCCGCAACTCGAGACTGCACGTCTCATGGCCCCGACGTGGACGCCGGAGCGGTTCGGCTCCGTCCCCCGCCTGTACGTGGAGGCGACGCTCGACCGTTCGGTGCCGCTCGTGACGCAGCGTGCGATGCAGGACCGGGTGCCGGGCGCGCGGGTGGTGACGCTGGACAGCGATCACGCCCCGCAACTGTCGGCGCGCGGGGCCCTGGTCACGGCACTCGTCGACTTCTGCGCCTCGGTTGTCGCGAGACCTGTTTCTGCACAGGAAATCTGATGGAAACACGATTCCGCTATATTTCGGGGCACATTGCCCATGGCTGAAACGAGCAATGTGCGAACCCGTGTCCGGCGGGCGCGAACCAGCCGCACTCCCGAGAACCCATGGAGGATGCGGATGCATGCCGATCTGATTTCCGATGTCACCGTCTACTCCAACGGCAGCTGGCTGCCGCACCGCGACGTCCTGATCGCCGACGGTCTGATCACCGAGATCCGCCCGACCGCTCCGGCACCGTCGGGGGCCACGGCCGTCGACGGTGCGGGGGCATATCTGATGCCCGGATTCGTCAACACCCACACCCACCTGCAGCAGTCGTTGATGCGCGGCATCGGCGAGGGGCAGCCGCTGCTCAGCTGGCTACTGACCGTCGGTGAGGAATCCGCGATCATCACCCCCGAGCGGGCGTATCTGGCCGCGGTCGCCGCGAGCCTCGACGCCCTGCGCAGCGGCACCACGGCGCTGGTCGAGCACATGTGGCCACATCCGTCTGCGGACGTGCACGACGCGGTGCTGCGCGCCCTGGAGGACACCGGGGTGCGGGCGCTCCTCGGTCGCGGAGTCGCGGACCGGGCGGACGTAACGCGCAAGTGGGGCGTCGACCCGCGCCTGCTGCAGCCGCTGGCCGGGGTGCTCGAGCACACCGACCAGCTGGTCAAGCAGGCCGACGGCACACGCGTCGCGGTCGGTCTGGCCGTCCCGAATCCCCGATCGCTGACCCCGGAGGGGATGGCAGCGGTGCGGCAATTCGCCGGCGAACGCGATATGACGGTGTCGATCCACCTGCTGGAGACGCCCACCGACGACGTGATGTGCCGTGAGCATGCCGGCGCAGGCGCGGTCGACTATCTCGACACGAACGGGTTCCTGTGGGACCGATTGCTCGCCGTGCACTGCTGCGAACTCGATGCCCACGGGCACGCGGTGCTGGCCCGCCGCGGTGTGGCCGTCTCGTACAACCCGATGAGCAACATGCGTCTCGGCAGCGGCGTCGCCCCCGTCCCGGAGATGCTCGAGGCGGGCATCGCGGTCGGGCTCGGCGTCGACGGCGCCGCCAGCAACGACACCCAGGACATGCTCGAAACGCTGCGCATGGGCGCCTACGTGCAGCGGGCCCACCGCAAGACGGCCGACCTGTTCGGATTCGACGCCATGATGGACCTCGCGACGAACGGCGCGAACGGGAATCTCGGTTTCGCGTCCCGCCCGGACGGTGTGGCCGTCGGCGGCGCAGCCGACCTGACCCTGATCCGCTTCGAGCGCGACTTCGGTTGCCTGCCGGTCCGCGACCCGGGGGCAACACTGTTGACCACCGGGAGCCGGCAGATCGTCGACACCGTCCTGGTCGACGGCGAAGTACTGATCCGGGACGGACACAGCACCAGGGTCGACGAAGCGGGGCTTATCGCCGAATTGACCGCCACCGGTGCGCCATAGTGGTAGCCAGAGGTACCGAAAAGGCGCACGAGCGAGGAGCCCTCATGACCGAACCGCCCGGCCTGATCGCGTTCAACGCACTGAGCGACGCGCGGGCCGCCGATCTGCTCGTGCAGTGCTGCTCGTCGACGGTGTGGGCGCAGCGGATGGCCGCCGGCCGCCCGTTCCCGTCCGCCGACTCGCTGTACACCGCCGCCGACAACGTTCTCTACGACCTGACGGAGTCCGAGATCGACGCGGCTCTGGCCGGCCACCCGAGGATCGGGGACCGGGCCGACAACCCGTCGTCTGCTCGCGAACAGTCGGCGGTCGCGTCCGCCGACGACGAGGTCCGCGCGCGCCTGCGGACCGGTAACGAGGAGTACGAGCAGAAGTTCGGGCACGTCTACCTGGTATGCGCGTCCGGCCGGTCGGCGCAGGAACTACTGGACGTGCTGCGCGACCGCCTCGGCAACGACAGGGCCACGGAGCGCAAGATCCTGCGGACCGAGCTGGCCGCCATCAACCGGATACGCCTCGAACGCCTTCTCGGCGAGATCGGAGACACGGCACCCTGATGTCCAAGATCCTCAGCACCCACGTGCTCGACGCCACCGACGGCACACCCGCGGCCGGGATGTTCGTTCACCTGCTGTCACCTGAACGCGACGTCATCGCGAGCGCGTCGACCGATGCGGACGGCCGGATCGCCGAAATCGCGCCCGAGGGTCTGATCGCGGCCACCTATTCGCTGGTCTTCGAGACCGGCGAGTACTTCGCCGCCCGCGGCCAGGAGACGTTCTACCCGGAGGTGTGCGTCACGTTCGTCCTCGACGACCCGCAGCGCGGTTACCACGTCCCGTTGCTGTTGTCCCCCTTCGCCTATTCCACCTACCGCGGGAGCTGAAGAATGACCGACCTCACCGGCGCTATCGTCCTGGGCGACAACCAGTACGGCAAAGCCGAGAACCGCATCGTGCGGATCTACCGCGACACCCCCCGGCACGAGATCCGGGACGTGAGTGTGTCGACCTGCCTACGAGGCGACTTCTCGGCGGCGCATCTCGCCGGCGACCAGAGTTCGGTGCTGCCCACCGACACCCAGAAGCAGACGGCGTACTCCTACGCGAAGGAGAAGGGACTCGACTCCATCGAGGAGTACGGGCTGACGCTGGCACGGCACTTCGTGGACGACGTGGCCCCGGTCGAGGGCGCCCGCATCGAGATCGAGGAATACGCCTGGCAGCGCGCGGTGGTCGACGGAGCGGAGCACGACCACACCTGGGTGCGCAAGGGTGAAGAGGTGCGCACCGCGGCGATCACCGTCGACGCCGACGGCACGTGGGTGGTCGGCGGGCTGAAGGATCTGGTGATCCTCAAGTCCACTGGCAGCGAGTTCTTCGGATTCCTGAAGGACGAGTACACGATCCTCGAGGAGACCCACGATCGGGTGATGGCGACTTCGCTTGTCGTGCAATGGCGGTTCGTCACCACCGACGTGGACTGGAACGGTGTCTACGCCGGCATCAAGGAGCAGATCGTCGCGACGTTCGCAACCGTCCACTCGCTCGCCCTCCAGCAGACGCTGTACGAGATCGGCAAGGCGATCCTCGAGCGCTACCCTGTGCTCGCGGAAGTGCGCCTGTCCGCGCCCAACAAGCATCACTTCGCCCACGACCTCGCCCGCTTCGGTGTGGAGAACGACAACGAGGTCTTCCACGCCGCCGACCGCCCCTACGGCCTGATCCAGGCGACGGTGCAGCGGTCCGATGCCCCGGACGCCGGGCCCGCATGGTCGGCGTACGCGGGCTGGCTCAGCTGATGAATGCCGGCTCGGGCACCGTCGTCGTCTCCGGCGCGTACGTCGCCACTGTCGACGCGGCGGGCACGGAGTACCCGGACGGATATGTCGTCGTGCGGGGCAATCGCATCGTCGACATCGGTGCCGGTCCCGCGCCCGTGATCGACGGTGCGCGGGTGGTCGACGGACGGGGTTGCCTGCTCACCCCCGGGCTGGTGAACACGCACCATCACCTGTACCAGTGGATCACCCGTGGGCTCGCCGCCGACGACACCCTGTTCGGCTGGCTGACCACCCTCTACCCAGTCTGGGCGGGCATCGACGCCGACGCCGTCCGGACCGCGGCCACCGGCGGTCTCGCCTGGCTGGCGAAGCACGGCTGCACGACCACGACGGACCACCACTACGTCGTGCCACGCGACGGCGGCGACGTGTTCGGCGCCGAGATCGAGGCCGCGCAGATCGTCGGGCTCCGTTTCCACCCCAGCCGAGGGTCGATGGACCTCGGCCACAGCCAGGGCGGACTGCCACCGGATTCGGTGGTGGAGCGTCTCGAGGACGTCCTGAAGGGCACCCAGGACGTCATCGACCGCTGGCACGACCCGGCTCCCGACTCGATGCTGAGAATCGCGGTGGCCCCCTGCTCGCCGTTCTCCGTCACCGCCGACCTCCTGACCGAGGCCGCGGCCCTCGCCCGTTCGGCAGGCGTGCGGCTGCATACCCATCTCGCGGAAACCCTTGACGAGCAATACTTCTGCCACGAGCGGTTCGGCTGCACCCCGGTGCAGTACATGGAGCAACTCGGCTGGGTGGGCCCCGACGTCTGGTACGCGCATGCCGTCCACCTGGACGACGTCGCGATCGCCGCGATGGCAGGCACCGGCACCGGGGCAGCCCACTGCCCCACGTCCAATGCCCGCCTCGGCGCCGGGATCGCCCGCGCCAAGGACCTCCACGCGGCGGGAGTTCCTCTGGGGCTCGGCGTCGACGGCGCCGCCAGCAACGAGGCGTGCAACATGCTCGAGGAGGCCCGGCACGCCGTGCTGTTCGCACGAGCCCGCGGCGGCCCCGGAGAAATGACGGTGCGCACCGCCCTCGAACTCGCCACGCGCGGCGGGGCCCGGGTACTCGGCAGGGAGGACGAACTCGGCACTCTCGAGCCCGGCAAACTGGCCGACCTCGCATTGTGGCGGGTCGACACCCTCGCACATTCCGGCATCACCGATCCGGTGGCGGCGCTCGTACTCGGAGTCACACCGCCGCTGGAGTTGCTTCTGGTGAACGGGCGAGCCGTCGTCGAGCGTGGGAGAGTGATCACCGTGAACGAGGAGAACGTCGCCGCGGAGGTCGAGCAGGCCCACCGGGCCCTGGTGCGTAAGGCGGGGTGAGTCGATGGATCTGTCGTTCGTGACGGAACTCTCGGCCCCGCGCAGCCGTGACGACCTACCCGCCCCGGAACCCGGAACGGCATTCCTGGCGGGCGGCACCTGGCTGTACTCGGAACCGCAGCCGACGGTCACCCGGCTGGTGGACCTGACCACCCTCGACTGGCCTGCGATCACCGTCCACGACGACGGACTCGAGCTCGCCGCGACGTGCACCATCGAGACCCTCTGCAACGCACCGCTTCCCGCGGAGTGGACGGCGGCGAGCCTGTTCCGGCCGTGCGCCGAGTCCCTGGTCGCGTCGTGGAAGATCTGGCACACCGCGACCGTCGGCGGCAACCTGGCGCTGGCGCTCCCGGCCGGGGCGATGATCACCCTGTGTTGCGCCCTCGACGCCGAACTCCTGATCTGGACCGCCGACGGGGGTGAACGCCGGGTTCCGGTCGACCGGTTCGTCACCGATGCCGGTCACACGGTGCTCGGAGCCGGTGACCTGATCCGCAGCATCCACCTCCCCGCCGCCGCGTTGCGGGGCCGCACGTCGCTGCGCAAGATCGCGTACTCGCCGCTCGGACGGTCCGGCGCCCTGCTGGCCGGACGGGTCGACGTGGACGGTTTCGCGTTGACCGTCACCGCGTCGACCGTCCGCCCGTTCGTCCTCCGCTTCCCCACCGTTCCCGGTCCCGACGTGTTGAGCGAGTCTCTGTCGGAACGGATCTCCCCCGACGACTACCTGACCGACGCGCACGGCGCCGCAGACTGGCGTCGGCACGTCACGGGAGTCCTCGCCGAGGAGATCAGGAGGGAGCTGGAATGAAGTTGACGGTCGACGGACAGTCGGTGGATGCAGACCCACGGCCTGGTCAGTGCCTGCGCACCTTCCTGCGGGAGCAGCAGCGGTTCGCGGTCAAGAAGGGCTGCGACGCCGGCGATTGCGGCGCCTGTTCCGTACTGCTCGACGGCGCCCCGGTGCACTCGTGTGTGGTGCCGGCGCACCGCGCCGAGAACCGCGAGGTGACGACCGCGGCCGGTCTCGGCAGTCCCGATCGACTCCACCCCGTGCAGCAGCGGTTCGTCGACGCGGCCGGCTTCCAGTGCGGGTTCTGCACCCCCGGGATGGTGGTGACCGCGTCCGCGCTGGACTCCAGCCAACGCGCCGACCTGCCGCGCTCACTGAAGGGGAATCTGTGCCGCTGCACCGGCTATCGCGCCATTCGCGACGCCGTCGGCGGCGTGTGCACCACCGAATCGGACAGTGCCGGTGAGTCGTTCGGCCGCTCCATTCCCGCGCCCGCCGCCGCCCGGGTGGTGTGCGGCGCCGAGCCCTTCACACTGGATCTGGCCGTCGAGGGCCTGACGCACATCCAGATCCTCGGCAGCCCGCATGCGCACGCCCGCATCACCCGACTCGACACGTCCGCCGCGGAGAGGCTGCCCGGCGTCCACGCGGTGCTCACCCACCGCGACAGTCCCGACGTCGCCTTCTCCACGGCCCGCCACGAGTTCCGCACCGACGACCCCGACGACACCTACGTGTTCGACACCATCCTCCGGTTCCGGGGGCAACGGGTCGCGGCCGTCGTCGCCGACTCCGTCGACATCGCCCGGCGCGCAGTGGAATTGATCGACGTGGAGTACGAAGTATTGGAACCGGTCTTCGATCCCGACCTGGCACGCCGCCCCGGCGCCCCCGTGCTGCACGGCGACAAGGGCGCCGATGCCCGGATCGCGGACCCGGCCCGGAACCTGGTGGCCGAGGTCCACGGCGAAGTCGGCGACCTCGCCGCCGGGCTCGCGGCGGCGCGGGACACGGGCGCCGTGGTGGAGGGCACGTGGCAGACGCAACGCGTGCAGCACGCGCATCTCGAAACCCACTCGGCCATCGGCTGGCTCGACTCCGACGGGCGGCTCACCCTCCGCAGCAGCACCCAGGTGCCCTTCCTCGTCCGCGACGAACTCGCCCACCTGTTCTCGCTCGACCGCTCACAGGTCCGGGTGTTCACCGCCCGCATCGGGGGCGGCTTCGGCGCCAAACAGGAAATGCTGGTCGAGGATCTCGTCGCCCTCGCCGTTCTGCGCACCGGCAGACCGGTGCAGTACGAGTTCACCCGCTCCGACCAGTTCACTATCGCCCCGTGCCGGCATCCCATGCGCGTGTCGGTGAAGGTCGGGGCCGACGGCGACGGAAAGCTGACGGCGCTCGCCGTCGACGTGCTCTCGGACGCCGGTGCGTACGGCAATCATTCGGTGGGCGTGATGTTCCACGGCTGCAGCGAATCCGTTGCGCTGTATCGATCGCCGAACAAGCGGGTGGACGCCCAGGCCGTCTACACCAACAACCTGCCGTCCGGGGCGTTCCGCGGCTACGGTCTGGGCCAGGTCATCTTCGCGGTGGAGTCCGCGCTCGATCAGCTGGCGACGCAGCTGGGCGTCGATCCGTTCGAACTGCGCCGCCGCAACGTGGTCGTCCCGGGTGACGACTTCGTCGATGCCGAGGTGGAGCGCGGCGACCTCACGTACGGCAGTTACGGACTCGACCAATGCCTCGACCTGGCGGAGGCCGCACTGCGCCGCGGCAACGACGTGCCCCCGCCGGACGGCCCGCAGTGGCGGGTCGGTGAGGGCATGGCGGCGTCGATGATCGCGACCATTCCGCCGCGGGGGCACTTCGCGGACGTGTCCTGCACCCTCGTCGAGGGCGGCCGGTACGAACTTCGGGTGGGCACCGCGGAGTTCGGCAACGGCACCACCACCGTCCACGCCCAGCTCGCCGCGTCCGCGTTGGGCACCACCGCCGACCGGATCACCGTGCTGCAATCCGACACCGACGTCGCCGGGCACGACACCGGCGCGTTCGGTTCGGCGGGCACGGTGGTCGCCGGGAAGGCGGTGCATCTTGCGGGAACCCGGTTGCGGGAACAGCTGTTCGAGGTCGCTCGCCGCGTGGCGGGTGCCGCCGAGGACGCCGACTGCGCGCTGACACCCGACGCGGTCGAGGTCGCCGGGCGGGTCGTCGAACTCGACAAGCTGGTGCCCGAGGGACCGATCCGCGCCGAGGGCAGGCACGACGGCACCCCCCGTTCGGTGGTGTTCAACGTGCACGCGTTCCGGGTGGCGGTCGACACCGTCACCGGGGAGGTCCGGCTCCTGCAGTCCGTCCAGGCGGCGGATGCCGGCACGGTCATCAACCCGCAGCAGTGCCGCGGGCAGGTCGAGGGCGGTGTCGCGCAGGCGATCGGCAGCGCACTGTACGAGGAGATCCTGCTCGACGGCGCCGGGACCGTGCTCAACCCGCAGCTCCGGAATTATCACCTTCCGCAGCTCGTGGACGTGCCGGACACCGAGGTCTACTTCGCGGACACCTACGACGAACTGGGCCCGCACGGCGCCAAGTCGATGAGCGAGTCACCGTACAACCCGGTCGCCCCCGCCCTGGCCAATGCGATCGCGGACGCCACCGGCGCCCGGCTTCGGCGGATCCCGATGACCCCCGCCGCCGTCTGGCGTGCGCTCCCGCGCCCGTGAGTACTTATTAACGTCCCGCGGTTAATAAGTACTCACGGGCGGCGAAGCCGCATATGCAGCGCTCCAATGAGCGGACGCTGCCCCTTGACCAGTTTCGTCTCGGCGACGCTCGCCGGGAACCAGCGGGCGTCGTCGACCTCGGGGAACTGTTGACGCTTCCCCGACCGCGGCGGCCACTCCAGTTCGAACGTGTTGCTCTTCACGAACGTGACGTCCTCGCTCACCTCGGCCGCGTAGACGGTGATCAGCTTGCGTGAGGGCTGCCGGAATTCGCCGAGCAGCTCGTACTCGACGGCCGGCGGCGGCGCGCCGATCTCTTCCTCGAACTCACGCAGCGCGGCCTTGTAGGGGTCCTCGCCCTCGACGTACTCACCCTTGGGGATCGACCACGCGGCCTCGTCCTTACGCGCCCAGAACGGGCCACCCATGTGCACGATCCACAACTGGAGCACCCCCGCATCGTCGGTGCGATACAGGAGCACTCCAGCGCTGGTGACGGTCATGGACCCAGGTTAGGCTGCGGCATCCTCTCGCTGGTCGCGCAGCTCGGCAGGTTCGATTTCCTGGGCGTAGTGGAAGTGCGGGCGGCGGTGTCCGAGGAACGAACCGCACCACGACATCACCGCGACGTACCGGTTGCGGAATCCGACCAGGTAGACGAGGTGCACGGCGAGCCACAGGAACCAGGCGAGCACACCGGTCAGCTCGATCTTGCCGACGCGGGTGATCGCACGGAACCGGTTGATGATCGCCATGCTGCCCTTGTCGCGGTACGTGAACGGCGTTCCGAGGGCGCGTTTCCCGGTGATGATGGCCGCGACGTGCCGTCCACCCTGCATCGCGAACGGCGACTGTGCGGGCAGATTGTTCAGCGACGCCATGTCGCCGATCGCGTAGATGTCGTCGTAGCGACCCACCGTGAGGTCCTCGTCGACCAGGAGACGGCCGCCGCGGCCGGTCTCGCAGCCGGTTCGGTCCGCGAGCACCGCTGCGAAGTCGTTGGCCTGGATGCCTGCCGACCAGATGATGGTGTCCGCCGTGAGGCGCTTCTCGAAGCCGGTGCTCGGCGACGACAGGGTGGCGCCGTGTTCGTCGATGTCGGTCACCATCGTGCCCAGCACCACCTCGACTCCGGCCCGTTCGAGCGAATCCTGGGTGTACTTGCTGAGCTTGCCGCCGAACACGGGCAGCGTCTCCCCCGCACCCTCGACGAGGGTGACGGTGACGTCTTCGGACGTGATGTCGCGGAGCGACTTCTCGAAGTAGCGGCCCGCCAGTTCCTTGATCTGACCTGCCAGTTCGACACCGGTCGGACCGGCACCGATCACGATGAAGTGCAGCAGGTCGCGGCGACGCTCCGGGTCCGAGGTAGTGTGCGCCTCCTCGAAGCAGCGGACGATCTGCCTGCGCAGCCGGTCGGCGTCGGCGACGGTCTTGAGCGCGTACGTGACCTCGGCGAACTCGTCGTGGCCGAAGTAGGCCTGCCGGGCGCCGGTCGCGGCGATCAGGCTGTCGTAACCGATCGTGTGGCTCACCCCGCCGGCCTCGTAGACGACCTGCTTCTTGTCCGGGTCGACGTCGACGACGCGGCCGAGCCGGACGTCACCGCTGGGGTACTTCGCGAGGATCGCGCGGATGGACGGGGCGATCTCGCCGGGCGAGATGACACCGGTGGCCACCTGGTACAGAAGGGGCTGGAACAGATGCTCGGTGGTCTCGGAAATCAGCACGAAAGGCGTGCCTGCCTTGCCGAGCTTCTTCGCCGCCGCGAGGGCGCCGAACCCCGATCCCACGATGACGACCTGTGTGCGATCCACCGAAAACCTCCTACTGCTTCTGGCGTCTACTTAGCGCCGCGTATGAGCTCCACATTAGGGATCGACCATTGTTAATCGCCAGTAAGCTGGGGAAATCGAAATTGTGTTATCTCGATTGCTCATAAGTCTTCACGGAAGGACGTAACCTCAGGTCATGGAGTTCAGACAGCTTCGCTACTTCCTCGCGGTCGGCGAGGAGGGCAGTTTCTCGCGCGCGGCGCAACGCTGCTTCATCTCCCAGTCCGCGATCAGCCACCAGATCGCGAAGCTCGAACACGAGTTGGGCACCACCCTCCTGGAGCGGTCGACGCGCGCCACGCGGCTGACCGCGGCCGGCGAACGGCTGATGCCCATCGCGGCCGAGATGATGGGCCTCGAGGCCCGCGCGCTGTCGGTGGGACTCGATCCCCGCAACCGGCTCCGCATCAGCGCGAGCATGAGCTTCGCGACACAGAGCCTCGAGGCGATATCAGCTGTCCGCGAGGACTTCCCACAGCTCGACATCGAATTCGTCATCAAGGACTTCACCGACCGGATGACCGCCGTCGCGTCGGGGGACGCCGATCTCGCGCTCATTCGCGGCGGCGTCGACCGGCCGGGGCTCGAAACCGTGGAATTCGGGCTCGAAGACCTGGTGATCGTCACATCGAGCAAACACCCGTTGGCGGGGGTCTCGACCGTCGACCTGAGCGAACTGGCGCCGTACCCCCTACTGCTACCGCCACGCAGCAGTCAGATCCTGATCCACACCGTGGTCGAGGACGCGTTCCGGCAGGTCGGGCAGCGGGTCATGCTCGGACCGTCGATCCCCAGCGACCACACCGCCACCCTCGACGTGCTGACGACCCCGCGGTCGTGGACGGTGCTGTACGCGGACACCGCCGATGCGACTCCCCGCCGCGGGCTGAGCTTCCTGCGCGAGGCGGACGACCGACTGCGCATCCCGGTGTGCGGGGTCGTCCGGAGCGGAACGGCGACGAGACCCGAACTCACTCACCTGTTCCGCGCGCTCGCCCAGTCGATCGCCGGGTCCCGTGGATCGGCCGAAACCTAGGCGTCGATCAGTCCGTGCCGGTCCACCCACGTGAGCACGTGGTCGAGCATCGTGTCGGGAACCTCGAGCTGCGGGGTGTGCCCCACGTTGCCGAGAATCACGCTGTCCCACCGCGGGTTTGCCGTTGCCACCTTGCGGGCGGCCGCGACCGGGACCAGTCGGTCGCGGTCGCCGTGGAGCAGGAGAACGGGTTGTGCGATCGACCGCATGGTGTCGAGGTATCGGCGCGGGCGAGCCAGGACCCGCATGAGGGACCGGCTGGCCTGAAGGAACGCCGCATCCTCGGACGGCAGCCCGCGCCGGTATCCCGCGAGAGCCGCTGCGGCGTCGAGGGAATCTTCCGATGCCCGGCTCGGCTCGGCGAAGCACAGGTCGATCATCCGCTGGACCAACTGCCGGTCCGTCAACTTCCTGCTCGAGTACTGCAGGAACCGCTCCCCCACGAACGGCGTGAAGTACATCGCGAACTGCGCGGCGATCCGCGGGTCCGGGATCCGTTGCGCGACAGGCAGTGCGGGATCGACGAGAACCAGCGCCGAGACCATCTCGGGGTGCGCCGCCGTCTCGAACAGCGAGATCATGCCGCCCATCGAGTTGCCCATCAGGATCACGGGACCGCCGACGACGTCACGGAGGAAGCGATGCAGCACCTTCGCATTGGCGCCCACCCCCGTCCGGCGGCGCCCGGACGGACTGAGCCCGAAGCCGGGGAGATCCACGGTCAGCACCCGGGTGCGCTCCGCAAGGACCGGTGCGATCCGGACCCAGTTGAGATGCGAGCCGCCGAGTCCGTGAACCATCACCACGGGAGGAGATCCGGTGTCGGCACCGTATTCGACCCAGTGGACGGGACCGTCGAGGTCGACGACGCTGCCGGAGCCGCCCCACTGCTGCGCGAACTCCTGCCGGGAAGGTTCGCCGACTCTGTTCGGATCCACCATGTGTCCGTCCGTTCCGACTGTTGGCGTGTCGAGGCCACCGGCCAGTCTACGGTGCAGTTCGCGACGTGGGAGCGAAGCATGGATCGACCGCGACGTCGTCATCGCCGGGCCGGCGGGCAAGTACCCCGGCATCACCGCCGAGGACTACCTCTACCAGCGCGTCGACGCGAACTTCGCCGAGGAAAAGTATGTTGAACGCATGCAGCGCGGACCGGTGAGACCACGATGACGATCGGGGGCGTGCTGCTCGCCGCCGGGGCCGGTTCGCGCATGGGCATGCCCAAGGCTCTCGTCGTCGGCGCGGACGGAGAACCGTGGCTCGCGCGCGGAGTGCGAGTGCTGTCGGAGGCGGGATGTGAGCCCACCGTCGTGGTGCTCGGTGCCCGCGCCGAGGAGGCCGAGGACCTACTGCCGGGCGGTGTCCCCGTCACCGTCGGGATCGCGGAGGACTGGCAGTCGGGGCTGTCCGCCTCCCTGCGCCGGGGGCTGGAGGTCGCGGCAACGTTCGACGACGTCGATGCCGTCGTCATCACCCTCGTCGACCTCCCCGACCTCGGCGCCGACGCAATCCGGCGGGTGGCGTCGGTGCCGCCCGGCGACGCCCGAGCGTCGCTGCGTCAGGCTCACTACGCCGGCCGTCCGGGCCACCCCGTGCTGATCGGCCGGGACCACTGGCTCCCGTTGCGGCGCAGCCTCACCGGCGACTCCGGTGCACGCACGTACCTCGGGGCACACGGCGCCGAGACGGTCGACTGCTCCGACCTGGGGTCGGGATGCGACGTCGATTCACCGCGCGAACTCCCCTAGCCCTCTGGACGAACGGGACGCTCGTTCGATCTGACGCAACGAGCGTCCCGTTGGCCCGGCGGAGGTGGGTATACGCCGCGACGTGATCGGCAGACAATGGAGTCATGTCACTGGAAACGAACAAGGAATTGATCCGGCGTTTCTACACCGAGATCGACGCAGGCAACATCGACGCACTGGACGAACTCGTCGACGAGAATTACCTCGACCATTCACCGCCGCCGTTTCCCGGCCTCGAAGCACCGGGGCGCGAGGGACTGAAACAGGTGTTCCGGTTGTTCTGGGAGGCCACACCGGGGACGCACCTGATCGAGGATCAGGTGGCCGAGGGCGACAAGGTCGTCACCCGGCTGCTGTGCGCCGGAACGCAGACGGGTGATCTGCCCGGAATTCCCGCGACGGGGAACCGCATGGAAATGACCGCCACCGTCATCCACCGCATCGAAAACGGGCGGATTGCGGAGAAGTGGTCGGACAAGGACGTCCTCGCCATGCTCCAGCAGTTGGGGGTGATCCCTGCCGCGGGGCGGTGACCGTCGCCCTCAGCGGCTGACGGCCTTCTTGTAGCGCCGGATCGCGAACGGCACGAAGATCACCAGCAGCACCGCCGACCATGCCAGTGAGGCGATGATCGGGTGCTGCAACGGCCACGCGTCGGGAACGGTCATGTCCGGGTTGGTGTTTCCGAACAGTTCCCGCACGGCCTGCGTCACCGCGGACACCGGATTCCACTCCGCGATCACCTTCAGCGGACCGGGCAGGTTGGTG
The DNA here is from genome assembly GCF_058628105.1 of Rhodococcus sp. G6(2025). Taxonomy (NCBI): domain Bacteria; kingdom Bacillati; phylum Actinomycetota; class Actinomycetes; order Mycobacteriales; family Nocardiaceae; genus Rhodococcus; species Rhodococcus sp. G6(2025). The sequence goes on along the minus strand of NZ_CP179750.1, from coordinate 875,070 downwards.
GTCTCGACGAACGTGTTCGCGATGAACGAGAGCGGAAAGATGACGATGAAGCTGGCGTTGTTGAACACCTCCGGTGTCCGGATCCACAGGCCGACCACCGCCATCACCCACGACAGCGCGTAGGCGAACAACAGCAGGAGCAGGTAGCCGAGCAGCGCTTCGCCGAGACTCGAGTGGATGCGCCACCCGATGATCAGACCCGTCAGTGACATCACGATGAGGCTGACGATGTTGATCAGGACGTCGGTGGAGGTGCGGCCGAGGAGGACGGCGGACGGGGCCATCGGCAGCGACCGGAACCGGTCGATGATCCCCTTCTGCAGATCCTCGACCATCCCGAGACCCGTCCACGTGGCCCCGAAGATGACTGTTTGCGTGAAGATCCCGGCGATCAGGAACTCCCGGTAGGACATCCCGGGAACCTGAATGGCACTACCGAACACGTACGCGAACAGCAGCACGAACATGATCGGCGACAACGTGGTGAACACGATGAGGTCGGGGACGCGCTTGATCTTGATCATGTTGCGCTTGGCGATCGTGAGCCCGTCCGCGAGCGCGGTGTGTACGGACGCCGTCTGTGGGGCGCTCATGAGACGTGCTCCTCTTCGGCTTCGTGTCCGGTCAGGGTGAGGAAGACGTCGTCCAGGGTCGGTCTGCGCAGGCCTACGTCGAACACCTTCACTCCTCGATTGGAAAGGCGGCCCAGCGCCTCGACGAGGGCGTCCGCACCGCCGGTCACCGGCACCGTCACCCGGCGGACGTTTTCTTCGACCAGAATGTCGCCTGCGGCGAGCGGGGCCAGTTCGTCGCGCACGACGGAGAGCTCGAAGCCCTCCCGGACGCTCAGCTCGATGCGCTCACCGCCCACACGGTCCTTCAATTCGTCGGCGGTTCCGCGGGCGATGACCGAACCGTGGTCGATCACCGCGATCTGGTCGGCGAGGCGCTCGGCCTCTTCCATGTACTGGGTGGTCAGGAGCAGCGTGGTGCCCCTGGCGACGAGATTGTCGATGACGTCCCAGAGAGCCAGCCGGGCGCGGGGGTCGAGCCCGGTGGTCGGTTCGTCCAGGAACAACACTTCCGGCTCGGCCACGAGCGCTCCCGCGAGATCGAGACGCCGGCGCATGCCACCCGAGTAGCCCTTCACGGGACGATCTCCCGCCTCGACCAGATCGAACTGTTCGAGCAGTTCACGGGCGCGCGCCTTACTGCGTTTGCCCCCGAGGTGGTAGAGCCGCCCGACCATCTCGAGGTTCTCGAAACCGGTGAGGTACTCGTCGACCGCCGCATACTGCCCCGACGCGCCGATCCGGGATCGGAGCACCCGCGCATCGTGGACGACGTCGAGACCGGCCACCTCCGCCCGGCCTGCGTCCGGGACGAGAAGCGTGGTGAAGACCCGGACCGCCGTCGTCTTGCCGGCGCCGTTCGGGCCGAGCAGCGCCATCACCGTTCCCGACGGGACCGCGAGGTCGACCCCGTCCAGTGCCGTGACCTTGCCGTACTTCTTGACCAGACCCTCTGCCGTTATCGCATCGACCATCAGAAGTTCCCATCCGTTGGCGTGTGGACCCAGTGTGACTCGAGGCACCGACAGGTTGCGAGGAATATTCGACGTTCCCGGCAGGCCCGGTGCGGCGGTAGTCTGAAAATTCGAGCAGGTCAGCGCGCAGATCTTCGGCAGGAGACAGTGATGTCCGACGCGACGTCGGAACTCCGGACGGGCCGTGCGGCCTTCGAACGACGAGACTGGCGCGCTACCTACGCACGACTGTCGGGCGCCGACCGGCAGACCCCGCTGTCCGGTGACGACCTCGAACTGGTCGCCACCGCCGCCTACCTTCTCGGTGACGACGACGCCAGCACCGAATGGTGGGAACGGGCGGTGCACGAGTGGGCCCGCGCGGGTCGGCCGGTGCGCTCCGCGCGGTGCGCGTTCTGGCTCTCGTTCGTCCTGATCATGCGGGGCGAGCAGGCGCGCGGTGGCGGCTGGCTGAGCAAGGCCCAGCGACTGCTGGACACCGCGGGCGTCGATTGCGCCGAGCGGGGCTACCTGCTGGTGCCGCAGGGACTGCAACGGATCGACGCCGGTGACGGCAAGGCCGCCCACGACATCTTCCGTGCGATCACGGAGGCAGGCACCCGGTTCGCCGACCCGGATCTGACGACGCTCGGGGTGCTGGGCACCGGCCATTCGCTCGTCCTGCTGGGGGACGTTGCCAACGCGGTGTCGGCGTTCGACGAGGCGATGGTCGGGGTGACGTCCGACGAGGTGTCCCCGGTGGTGGCGGGGATCGTGTACTGCGCCGTGATCGAGCAGTGCCAGAACATGTGCGATCTCCGCCGGTCCCGGGAATGGACTGTGGCGCTGGAGGAGTGGTGCTCTTCGCAACCCGACCTCGTCCCCTACCGCGGTCAGTGCCTCGTCCACCGCGCCGAGATCCTGCAACTGCAGGGCGAGTGGCCCACGGCGATGGATTCGGCGCGGCGGGCGTACGAGCGGCTCGCCTCGCATGCCGCGGCCGGGTCCGCCGCCTACGTGATGGCCGACCTCCACCGCCTGCGCGGCGAGGTCGCCCAGGCCGAGAAGTTGTTTCTGGAGGCGAACCGCTGGGGCAGGCGGCCGCAGCCCGGACTCGCGCTGCTGCGGATGGCGCAGGGGCGGGTCGGCAGCGCGGTCGCCTCGATCCGCTGCGCGGTGGACGAGTCCACCGGCGCAGTGGAACGCGCCCGGCTGCTGCCCGCCTGCGTGGACATCCTGCTCGCCGCCGGCGACGTCCCGGCGGCTCGCACCGCAGCCGACGAACTCGACTCGATCGCAACACGATTCGCGATCCCCTACCTGTGTGCTCTGTCCGCTCAGGCGTCGGGGTCGGTGCTGCACGCCGAAGGACGGGGTAGCGACGCGCTGACCGTTCTGCGCGACGCGTGGCGGCGCTGGCAGGACATCGGCGCGCCCTACGAGTGTGCGCGGGTCCGGGAGTCGGTCGCGCTGGTGTGCCGCGACCTGGGTGACGACGACACCGCGCAGATGGAGCACGACCTCGCGTCCGCCACCTACCGGCAACTGGGTGCGGTCCCGGACCTCGAGCGACTGCGGGCGGAGTTCCGCCCCGACCCGACGGTCAGCACTCCCCTGACTCCGCGTGAAGTGTGCGTGCTCCGCCTCGTGGCGGCAGGCAAGAGCAACCGGGCGGTGGCGACGGAACTGTTCCTCAGCGAGAAGACGGTCGCGCGGCACCTGAGCAACATCTTCCTCAAGCTGGGGATCTCGTCGCGGTCCGCGGCCACGGCCTATGCCTACGAGCATCGCCTCGTCGGGCCACCTACATGAAAGTACCCATACGGTCGTACGTATCTGCGCCATTCTCCCGACGCGCCGAGATCGGCCCGGTCATAGCGTTGAGCACGACCACCGATCACCCGAGGGAAGAAGACAGACGATGTCCACAGAACGCTTCGACACGATCGTGATCGGCGCCGGACAGGCCGGCCTCGCCACCGGATACCACCTCACACGATGCGGGCAGCGATTCGTGATCCTCGACGCCCACGACCGCGTCGGGGACGTGTGGCGGGAGCGATTCGACTCGCTTCGGCTCTACAGTCCCGCCCGGTACGACGGCCTGCCAGGCTGGGGAATTCCCGCCCCGGCTTGGTCCTGGCCCGGGAAGGACGAGGTCGCCGACTACTTCGAGGCGTACGCGCAGCGATTCGCACTGCCGATCCGGACCGGCACCACCGTCGACGACCTGTCCCGTGCCGGCGACCGTTACGTCGTCACGGCCGGGACGGACCGATTCGAGGCCGACAACGTCGTCGTCGCCTCCGGAACGTGGCAGTCCCCGGTCATCCCGGACCTCGCCGAGCGCCTCGACCCCCGGATCCGGCAACTGCATTCGAGCGACTACCGCAATCCGTCCCAACTGCAGGACGGGCCGGTGCTGGTGGTCGGGTGCAGCCACTCCGGCGCGGACATCGCACTGGAAGTCTCCCGTTCGCATCGCACCACGATCTGCGGGCCCGTCCGCGGGGAGGTGCCGTTCGACCTCGAGGGGCGCCTCGCCCACATCGCGATCCCGATCATGTGGTTCATGGCCAATCACGTTCTGACGGAACGCACACCCGTCGGCCGAAAGATGCGCACCCACGTCCGTTCGGGTGGCGGACCACTCCTGCGGGTCAAACGGGCCGACCTGGCCGCCGCCGGGGTGGAGCACTTCCCCGCGAAGGTCACCGGTGTCCACGACGGCAGACCGGTCCTCGACGACGGCACCGCACTCGACGTCCGCAACGTCATCTGGTGCACCGGGTTCCGCAAGGACACGTCGTGGATCCAGATCCCCGTCACCGGATCGGACGGGTGGCCCGAGCAGTCCCGCGGAGTGTCGCCGGACCATCCGGGACTGTATTTCGTGGGGCTGCCGTTCCTGCAGGCGTTCGCCTCGATGCTCACCGGCGGGGTGGGTAGGGATGCCGGGTATGTCGCGAAACACATTGCGCGCAGACAGACTCGGGTCGGACTCAGGCCGTCAGCACCAACCCTGACGTAGGCACACCGGTCCCGGCGGTGACGAGGACGTTCTGCACGCCGGAGACCTGATTCACGGACGTGCCGCGGATCTGACGCACACCCTCGGCGATGCCGTTCATCCCGTGGATGTAGGCCTCGCCGAGCTGGCCTCCGTGGGTGTTGAGCGGCAGACTGCCGTCGAGGTCGATGGCACCGTCGGCGATGAAGTCCTTGGCCTCGCCGCGGCCGCAGAAGCCGAGTTCTTCGAGCTGCATCAATACGTATGGGGTGAAGTGGTCGTAGAGGACGGCCAGATCCATGTCCTGCGGTCCGAGCCCGGCCTGATCCCACAGCTGCCTGCCGACCAGCTCCATCTCGGGCAGTCCCGCGAGCTCCGGGCGGTAGTAGCTGGTCATGATGTACTGGTCGCTGCCGCTCCCCTGGGCCGCCGCGGCGATCACGGCCGGTTTCTGCTTCAGATCCTTCGCCCGCTCCGGTGACGTGACCACGATCGCGATGCCGCCGTCGGACTCCTGGCAGCAGTCGAGCAGGTGCAGGGGCTCGGCGATGAATCGGGAGTTCTGGTGGTCCTCGAGGGTGATCGGCTTGCCGTAGAAGAAGGCGTTCGGATTGGTGGCGGCGTGCTTGCGGTCGGTGACCGCGACCCGTCCGAAATCCTTGCTCGTGGCGCCGTATTCGTGCATGTACCGCTGGGCGACCATCGCGACGAACGCCGCGGGCGTCGACAGGCCGTGCGGGTAGGAGAACGCGTTGTCGGTACCCGACGAGTTCACCTGCTGCACCAGACCGGAGTTCACCTGCCCGAACCGCATCCCCGACCGCTCGTTGAACGCCCGGTACGCCACCACCACGTCGGCGACACCGGTGGCCACGGCCATCGCCGCCTGCTGCACGGTCGCGCACGCCGCGCCCCCGCCGTAGTGGATGCGGCTGAAGAACTTCAGGTCCGGAATGCCGACCGAACGGGCCACGGCCGCTTCGGTGTTGGTGTCCATCGTGAAGGACGTCAGGCCGTCGACGTCCGCGGGGGTCAGCCCGGCATCGTCGAGCGCCGCCGTGACCGCCTCTGCCGCCAGCCGCAATTCGCTGCGGCGCGAATTCTTCGAGAAGTCCGTGGCGCCGATACCGGCGATGGCAGCCTTGCCCGACAGCCCGCTCATGCACCCGCTCCGTTCGTGCGTCCGTCCAGGACGAGGGTCACCTTCGACGTGATGTGGTCGCCGAGACCGTTCTTCCCGACGACGTCCAGCGTGACGACGCCGTCGTCCATCGCCGCCACCGTGCCGCTCAGGGTGAGGGTGTCGTATGCGTACCACGGAACGCCGAGGCGCAACGCGATCGACTTGATCACCGCGTTCGGCCCCGCCCAGTCGGTGACGAACCGCTGCACCAGACCCGTGTCGGTGAGGATGTTGACGAAGATGTCCTTCGACCCGCGTTGCTGCGCCAGGTCGCGGTCGTGGTGGACGTCCTGGAAGTCGCGTGTCGCCAATGCGGCCGAGACGACGAACGTCGGGTCGCCGGTCACGGTCAATTCCGGAAGCGTCGTTCCCACCGCGACATCGAGTGTGGACGTCATGACTGCTCCTTCGCTCCGCGCTGCCACGCGTACAGGGTCCACGGCGTGCCGCCCGTCTCGTCGTCGCCCGGGAAGTCGAGGTAGATCGCCTCCACCGGCATCCCGACCGTCACCTCGGCGGGGTCGACGCCGCGCAGCTCACCGAGCATGCGGACGCCTTCATCCAGTTCGACCAGCGCCACCACGAACGGCAGCGAGCGTCCCGGCACCTTCGGCGCGTGGTGGACCACGTAACTGAACACGGTGCCGCGGCCCGACGCGACGACGTAGTCCGTCGTCTCCGTCTTGTCCTTCCACAGCGCGGGCACCGGTGGGTGCTGCAGCGATCCGTCCTCACGCTGCTGGATCCGCAACTCGTGCGCGGCCACCCCGTCCCAGAAGAACTGGGTGTCCTGCGAGGCGCTGGGCCGCATCAGCTTCGTGGGGTCCAGATCGTCGAAAGATGCCCCCTGACCGTTCGCCGACTGTGACGCCGGTTCAGCGGATTTGGGCGCGAACTTCAGGATGCGGAACAGCATCTCGGCGACAACCTCGCCGGTGCCGTCGTCGCCGGCGACCCGCCACAGGCTGCGGGTGGTGAAGAACCACCCCTCACCGAGGCCCGTCTTCTTCGGACCCACGAGATCCTCGAGGGTCGTGGTGATGGTGACCTCCTCACCGACCCTCAGGTAGCGGTGGTAGATCTGATCGCAGTTGGTGGCGACGACGGACGTGAACCCGGCCTCGTCGAGGATCGTCGTCATGCGGCCGAGTGGGTCGTCGGGTTGCCGAACGGCGTTCAGCCCCTGCATCGTCCACACCTGCGCCATCGCGGGCGGGGCCACGATGCCGTCGTGTCCCGCTGCCCGCGCCGCCGCCTCGTCGACGTAGATCGGATTCCGGTCGCCGATCGCCTCCACCCAGTTGCGGATCATCGGCAGATTGATCGGGTCACGCCCGGGGCGGGGAGCGCTCGGGCCCGCCGACCGGACCTCGTCCGCGGCAGCGAGAATCTGTTCGGAACTCATTTCGCGCGGCGCTCCTATCGCGGGACTCGGGGAAGTTTCAGACCGGCTGTCGCGATCAGCTCACGCATCACCTCGTTGACACCGCCACCGAACGTGATGACGAGGTTGCGCTTCACCTGCATGTCGAGCCACCTCATGAGGTCGGCGGTCTCCGGCTCGGACGGGTCGCCGTAGCGTCCGACGATCTCCTCGACGAGCCTGCCGATGCGCTGAATACGTTCGGTGGCGAACACTTTCGTCGCGGACGCGTCGGCGATGTCGACGGCGTCCGCCTCACTCGACGCCACCTGCCAGTTGAGTAGTTCGTTGAGCCGGAACGTCGCGTGGATCTCGCCGAGCGCGCGCCGCACGTCCGGCTCGTCGAGCAGGTCGTGCGCGACGGCCCAGTTGCGGATGCGGTCGTAGAGACCGCCCACCCGGCCGGCCGGTCCGAGCATGACGCGTTCGTGGTTGAGCTGGGTGGTGATCAGTCGCCAGCCCTGATTCTCCTCACCGACCAGCATGTCCGCGGGAACCCGGACGTCGGAGTAGTAGGTGGCGTTCACGTGATGCGCACCGTCGCACGTGATGATCGGCGTCCAGCTGTAGCCCGGGTCCTTGGTGTCCATGATCAGGATGGAGATTCCGCGGTGACGCGAATCCGCCGAGCCCGTCCGGACGGCGAGCCACAGGTAGTCGGCGTCGTGACCGCCGGTGGTGAAGATCTTCTGCCCGTTGACGACGTACTCGTCACCCACGCGCACGGCCGTGGTCCGCAGCGCCGCGAGGTCGGTGCCCGCTTCCGGTTCGGTGTATCCGATCGCGAAGTGCACCTCGCCGGCCAGGATCGCGGGAAGGAACTTGCGCTTCTGCTCCTCGGTCCCGTACTTCTGCAGCGTCGGACCCACCGTCTGCAACGTGACCGCGGGCAGCGGAACGTCGGCGCGGGTCGCCTCGTTGACGAAGATCTGCTGCTCGATCTCACCGAAGCCGCGGCCCCCGAACTCCACCGGCCAGCCCACTCCGAGCCAGCCGTCCTTGCCCATCCGGCGGATGACCTCGCGGTAGGTGCTGCCGTGGCGCTCCGTGCGCATCACCTCGGCCTCGGCCGGCGAGATCAGCCCGGAGAAGTAGCGCCGGAGTTCCGCTTGCAGCTCACGCTGCTCGTCGGTCAGATCGATGAACACCGGGCCCCCACGAGGTCGAGTCGGTACGAGGCGCCGCCCACGAGGCGGGCCAGGTCTTTGGCGGTCGAGTAATAACGGTGCAGCGGGTACGTGACGTCGACGCCGATCCCGCCGTGCAAGTGGTGCAGAACCTGCATGGCGGCAGGCACTTCGGCGGCGATCCAGTACGCCATCACGTCCAGATCGTCCTGGGCGTCCAGGCCTTCGGACACCCGCCACGACGCCGCGAGCGCCGACACGTGGAGCGTGCGGGACGTGACGTAGACGTCGGCGATCTGCTGCGACACGGCCTGGAACGTGGCGAGCGGCTTACCGAACTGGTGGCGCGTCGCGAGGTGCTCCCCTGCGAGAACCGTTGCGCCCGAAAGCAGTCCGTCCGCGACCGCCCCGATCGACGCCAGGGCGATGCGGTACAGCGTCTGCACCGCATCGTCGCCGGCGGCGAGCAGTTCACCCCGCGCGCCGTCGAACGTGATCGCGAATTCGGGGCTCCCCGACGCCGAGGGTGTCGGCGTGAGCGTGACGCCGTCCGCGCCCGGATCCACCAGCACCACCCCGGTGTCCGTGGGCACGAGAATCCGATGTGCCCGCTCAGCGAACGGAACCGCGAGCACGCGCCCGTTGACGGAGTAGCCGTCCCCGTCCGCGACCGCGGTCACCGAGGGCCGTGCCGGGAACTGCGCCCCGGGTTCGGCGAGCGCCGCGGTGAACGTGCGGCCGTCGGCGAGGCCGGTGAGCAGTGCGTCCTGTTGGGCGTCGTCGCCCAGCGCGACGATGGGCAGCACACCGAATCCGAGCGTTGCGAGGGCCGGGACCCGCGCCGCCTTCCGCCCGACCTCGGTGAGCAGCGCACCGACGTCGGTGACCGAGAGCCCTTCACCGCCGAGGCGTTCCGGCAGTGCGAGGGTCAGCAGGTCGGCGTCGGCGAACGCGGCCCAGAGGGCGTCGTCGTCGAGGTCGCGGGCCAGCAGTCCGGCCGCGACCTGGGCCACGGCCTCCTGGGTTTCGTCTCGAGTGAAGTCCACGCTGACAATCCCACTTTCAATTTAGAACGTGTTCTAGTTGTATCACCATCCCGGACCTCGCGAAAGTCCATCGCGACGCGGCTCAGCCCCGCGGCAGCCCGAGAATCCGCTCGGCCGCGACCGTCAGCAGGATCTGCGTCGTTCCGCCCGCAATCGACAGGCAACGTGTGTTGAGGAACTCCCGCGCCAGCGGACCCTCCACCCATCCGTCCACGCCACCGAGTTCCATCGCGAATTCCGCGACCGCCTGCCGCTGGCGGACACCGACCAGCTTGCGGACACTCGATTCCGGTCCGGGGTCCTGACCGTCCAGCTGCCGGAGGGTGGTGCGCAGTTCGAGCTGCGAGCCGACGAGCGCATTGCCGATGAGATGCCCGAGCCTGTCCTCGGTCACGGGGTCGCCGTCCCCCGCGAGCGCGAGCAGTTCCTCCATCGCCGCACCGAGCGAGGAGCCTCCGCCCATCGCGACCCGCTCGTTCGCCAACGTGGTTCGGGCCAGCTTCCAGCCGTCGCCGAGATTCCCGACCACCAGCTCGTCCGGTACGAACACGTCCTCGATATACACCTCGTTGAACAGGGCGTCGCCGGTGATCTCGCGCAGCGGCGAGATGGTGATGCCGGGGCTCGTCATGTCGACGAGGAAGTAGCTGATGCCCTTGTGTTTGGGCGCGTCCCGGTCGGTGCGGGCCAGGCAGATTGCCCAGTCCGCTTCCTGCGCCCTCGACGTCCAGACCTTCTGACCGTTCAGCCGCCACCCGCCGTCCACCTTCTCCGCGGACGTCCGCAGCGCCGCCAGGTCGGAGCCGGCGCCGGGTTCGCTGAACAGCTGGCACCAGATGATCTCGCCGCGCAACGTCGGGGTGGCGAAGCGCTCGATCTGCTCGGCGCTGCCGTGCTCGAGGATCGTGGGCACGGCCCACCAGCCGATCACGAGGTCGGGCCTGCCGATCCCGGCGGCCGCCAGCTCCTCCTCGATCAGGATCTGTTCCGCGGCCCGCGCACCCCGCCCGTAGGGTGCGGGCCAGTGCGGGGCCAGGTAGCCCGATTCCGCGAGGGCCGCGCGTCGCTCCGACTCCGGCCGCGCCACCAGCTCGGCGATTTCGGCGCGGATCCGCGCCCGTTCGTCGTCGAGCCCAGACAGGTCGATCGACAGGTGCCTGCGAGCACCGGCGCGCGTCAGTTCGGTGACCCGCGCCCGCCAGCGGGCGGAGCCGCCGAGCAGCTGCCGCAGCGACGTCGCCCGGCGCAGGTAGAAGTGCGCGTCGTGTTCCCAGGTGAAGCCGATCCCGCCGAGCACCTGGATGCAGTCCTTGGCGGTCTCGACGGCGGCGTCGAGCGTGAGCGACGCCGCGACCGCGGCCGCGATCGGCAGCTCCCCGCCGTCCGCGTCCCACGCGTCCTCCGCCGCCACGGCCGCATCCCACGCCGCCGCACCGGCTTGTTCGACGCGGCACAGCATCTCCGCGCACAGATGCTTGATCGCCTGGAACGATCCGATCGGTTTGCCGAACTGCTCGCGAATCTTGGCGTACTCCACCGCCGTTCGCAGACACCAGGCCGCGATCCCGGATGCCTCCGCGGCGGCGAGAGTCGCCGCGAGGTCGGGCACGAGCCCGTCCCGCACGCCGGTGACCACGCGGTCGGCCGCCACCGCCACACCCTCGCAGCGCACCCGCGCGAGAGGTCGGCTCTTGTCGATCGTGTCGGCGACCGTGATGTCCAGGCCGTCGGCTTCGCTGTCGATCAGACACCACACGACGCCGTCGCCCGCGTCGGCGGGAAGCAGCACGGACACACCCGTGTCACCGCCGATCACGAAGCCCGCGTCGCCGGTGACCGTCAGCCCGCCGTCGGCCCCGAGCGTCGCGTTCACCGGGGAGTTGCTGCCGAGAGCCACCGCGCACGGCATCGCGCCGTCCGCGAGTTCCTCGGACCACCGTTTCGCGGCGGCGCCGGAGCTTCGGCCGACGATGAGAGCGGCGAGAGCGGTCGAGAGAACAGGACCCGGGACGAGTTCGGTCGCGGCCTGTTCGAGCATCGCGGCGAGATCGACGATCTCCGCTCCCGACCCACCGACCTCGTCGGGCACGGCGACCGAGAAAATTCCGAGCGAGGCGAAGGACGGCCACGACGTCCGCCACGAATCTGCTGGTCCTTGCCGTACTGTGACCAGCGGGTCCGTGGACCGCGCCCAAGCCTGGATCGAACCCGCTGCAGCCTTCTGTTCTTCGGTGGTGGCGATTGTCACAACGGGTATCCGCCTCTCCTGAATGACACATTCGTCTAGAACGTGTTCTAATATGACACCTGGCCATGAGTCAAGGCGCGAAGGAAAACAGGTAATGACGACCAGCTCTCGATCACGGTCCACGACGGTCGCTGCGGCGACGCTGGGCGAGGACGATCTCAGTTCCAACGCGCAGAAGGAACGGCGCAAGCGGATCCTCGACGCGACCCTGGCCCTGGCCTCCAAGGGCGGATACGAAGCCGTGCAGATGCGGGCCGTCGCCGAACGCGCCGACGTCGCCGTGGGGACGCTGTACCGCTACTTCCCGTCCAAGGTGCACCTGCTGGTGTCGGCGCTCGCCCGCGAGTTCGAGCGGATCGACTCGCGGGGAAAGAACCCGCCGGGCCGGAACCCGCTCGAGCGGATGCAGCTGATCCTCAGCCAGATCACCCGGGCCATGCAGCGCGACCCACTGCTGACCGAGGCCATGACGCGTGCCTTCATGTTCGCCGACGCGTCTGCCGCCGCCGAGGTCGATCAGGTGGGCAAGCTGATGGACCGCCTGTTCGCCCGCGCGATGACGGACACCGAGCCCACCGAAGACCAGTTGGCGGTCGCCCGCGTCATCTCCGACGTGTGGCTGTCGAACCTGGTGGCCTGGCTCACCCGCCGCTCGTCCGCGACCGATGTCGCGAATCGCCTCGAACTCACCGTCGAACTGCTGCTCGGTGACGGAAGCCGCAGACCCGAGTAGGACGCGATCGGGGCACAGCCCCGGCCGACAACGCGCTCACAGCCGTCACATCCCCTAGATTTGAACATGTGAGCGCCCATGATCTGCCCATCGAACTTCGTCGTGCCCTCTCGAGGGTTGCGCGGACCCCTCGCCTGCTCGTCGCTTCCGATTACGACGGCACGATGGCCCCCATCGTCTCCGACCCCGAGAAGGCGTTCCCCCACGCCGAATCGGTGCGCGCTCTCCGCGCCCTGGCCAGCCTCGCCGGAACGACGGCGGCCGTGATCTCGGGCCGCGCACTCAAGGACCTCGCCGCGCTGTCGCGGCTGCCCGCCGAGGTGCAACTGGTCGGCAGCCACGGCTCGGAATTCGACATCGGATTCATCCATGCGATCGACGCCGACGCCAAGAAACTTCTCGGTGAGATCACCGAGGAACTCACCCGGATCGCCACGCTGCACGCCGGTACGTCGGTGGAGGCGAAACCGGCGAGCGTCGCCCTCCACGTCCGCAACGCCGACGCCGAGGAAGGCGCCCTGGCCCTGGCCGCGGTGCGCGCCGATGCCGGACAGCGCGTGGGCGTGCAAATCACCGAGGGCAAGTCCGTCATCGAACTGGCCGTCGTCGCCACCGACAAGGGCCACGCGCTCGACCTGATCCGCCACCAGGACGGTGCGACGGCAGCCGTCTTCGTCGGCGACGACGTCACCGACGAGAAGGCATTCGCGCGTCTCCAAGGCCCCGACCTCGGCGTGAAGGTGGGCCCCGGCGACAGCCTCGCCGAGTTCCGGGTGTCGACCACCGAAGACGTGGCCGCGGCCCTCGCGTTCCTGCTCGAGGAGCGCCGCACCTGGCTGTCCGGGGCACACGCCCCGCCGATCGAGCGCCTCACCATGCTCGCCAGCCCGCGGACCGTCGCCCTCGTCACCCCCGACGCGACCCTCACGTGGCTGTGTCATCCCGAACCCGACTCGGCGTCCGTGTTCGCGCATCTGCTCGGCGGACCGGAAGCCGGCCACTTCAGCGTCGGCCCGCACCGCAGCGCACTGCCGCTGAGCCAGCGGTACATCGACAGCACCATGACCGTGCAGACACGGTGGGCCAGCCTCTCCGTCACCGACTACCTGCCGCACGACGTCCGCCAGGGCCGCACCGACCTGACCCGGGTGATCAGCGGGCAGGCCGCCGCCGTCGTGACGTTCGCACCGCGGCCCGAATTCGGGCAGGGCCAGGTCATCCTGGAGGCGGTCTCCGAGGGACTGCGGGTGCACGGCACCAACGAGCCGATCGTGCTGCGCTCCCCCGGCGTGCAGTGGAACGTCACGTCCGACGGCAACCAGCAGACCGCGCATGCCGTCGTCGACCCGTCCGGCGGCGACGTCGTCCTGGAATTGCGGTGCGGCACCGAAGAACTCGGACCGTCGGAGACTCCCGAGGAGGAGCGTCGCGCGCTGGCCGAATCGTATTGGTCGGACTGGGCGAAGAGCCTCACCCTGCCCACGCTCAAACCTGACCTGATGAAGCGCTCCGCCCTCACCCTCCGCGGTCTGGTGCACGTCGACTCCGGAGCGATCATGGCGGCCGCCACCACCTCGCTGCCCGAGGAGATCGGCGGCGTCCGCAACTGGGACTACCGCTACTGCTGGCTGCGCGACGCGGCGCTCACCGCGTCCGCGCTCGTCAGCCTCGGCTCGCTGAGCGAGGCCGAGGGCTACCTCGACTGGGTGCACGACGTCCTCGAGACGCTGCCCGGCCCCGAACGCCTGCACCCCCTCTACACGCTGCACGGTGGCGGTCTGCCGCCCGAGGCCGTCATCGACTCGCTGCCCGGCTACGCGGGCTCGCGGCCGGTCCGCATCGGCAACGCGGCCAACCAGCAGGTGCAACTCGACGTGTTCGGACCCATCGTCGAACTCATCCACGACCTGTCCCACGCCCGCGAGAAGCAGGGCGTCGAGGTGGCGCTCAACGACCGCGACTGGGAACTGGTCTGCGCCATGGTCGAGGCCGTCGAACGCCGCTGGTTCGAACCCGACCACGGCATCTGGGAGATCCGCGACAACCCGCGTCACCACGTGTACTCCAAGGTGATGGGCTGGGTCACCGTCGACCGTGCAGTGGCGCTGGCCGAGCACTTCGGCCGCGACGTCGAGCCCGGCTGGACGTCGTTGCGCGACAAGATCGCCGAGGAGGTGCGCGAGAAGGGCTGGAAGGACGAGGTCCGCTCGTACACCGCCGCCTACGACGGCACCGACCTCGACGCCGCCACCCTGTACATCGGACTGTCCGGGCTGATCGACCCGTCGGACGAGAAGTTCGCCGCCACCGTCACGGCCACCGAGGCGGAACTGCGCAGCGGCTCGACCGTGTACCGGTACCACCACGACGACGGGCTGCCCGGCACCGAGGGCGGGTTCCACCTCTGCGCTGCGTGGCTGGTCGAGGCGTACCTGCTGATCGGTCAGCGGTCGCAAGCGGAGGCGTTGTTCGCGCAACTGGTCGACGCCGCCGGCCCGACCGGACTGCTCAGCGAGGAGTACGACCCCGTCGCCGAGCGGTCGCTGGGCAACCACCCCCAGGCGTACAGCCACCTGGGACTGCTGCGCTGCGCTCAGCTCCTGGCCTAGCGCGTATGGGATGGCCGGGTCAGCGCTTGGCGGGCCCGGCCGTCGAACCCCGCAGCAGTTCGGTCTCGAGCATCTCGACGGTCGCGACACCGGAGTGCGACGGGGACATGAGCAGGGCACCTGCCCGGCGACCCTTCTCCTCCTGCGGTTGCCGCACGGTGGTCAGGCCCTCACGCAGTGCGTCGTCGACTCCGTCGAATCCGGTGATCGACAGCCGGCCGGGCACGTCGATGCCCTGCCAGCGCGCCCAGTCCAGCGCGCCGAGCGCGAGGACGTCGGTGGTGCACACGAGTGCGGTGATCCGCGGATTCACGCCGAGCGCCTGCGCGGCAGCGGCGTGCCCCGACTTCCCGGTGTGCTCGAACCGCTCGACGACGGTCAGCGTCCGAGGGTCCAGGCCGGCGTCGGACATGGCGTCGCGCACTCCCTCGATGCGTTCGCGCTGGACGTGGAAGTTCGGTGAGCGCAGACGCTCGGCGTCGGCGACCCCGTCCGAGCGGTCGCGCCCCAGCCTCATACTCAGCACGCCGATGTCGCGGTGGCCGAGCCCGATCAGATAGTCGGCGAGGCCCCGCATCGCGCCGCGGTCGTCGATCCCGACGAGCGACGCCCCCGGGATTTCCCGCGGCTGATCGCACACGACCATCGGCAGGTGACGCTCGCACACCGCCGCGAGGTAGGGGTCGTCGTCCGCCACCGAGTACACGACGAACCCGTCGACGCCCGCCTGCTGCACGACCGCGGCGGCGTCCGCCTCCTCGCGACCCGGGCCCGCCGGAATCAGCAACAGACCCTGCCCGGCCGCCTCGCACGACTCGGCCAATCCGGACAGAAAGCTCATCGCGGCGGGGTCGCGGAAGGAATAGCTGAGAGCCTCGGTGAGCAGCAGTCCCACGGCACCGGCCTTGCGGGTGCGCAGGGATCGTGCCACCGGGTCCGGGCCGGGATAGCCGCGGCGCTTGGCCGCCTGCAGCACCCGCTCGCGGAGTTCCGCGGAGAGTTGATCCGGCCGGTTGTACGCGTTGGACACCGTCGTTCGCGAAATATTGAGCTCGGCCGCGAGCGACGCCAGCGTGGCTTGGCGACGAGGCTGTCGAGACCTGGGCATAGGGGGACGTTAGTACCTGGCCCGCGTTCGGGCGCGTCGGGGCTGCACCGAAAGTGCACTACCAGGACCTATCCGCTAAAGTGCAACGGTAACGGTTTCCAATAGCGTTTAGCGTTCGTCTTCGGTCAGGAGTTTTCTGTGCGCGCTTCCTCAGGTTTTCGTGCCGCCACGGCGGCCGTCGGGCTGTCGTTCGCCGCGGCCCTCACCCTCACCGCGTGCGGCTCCGACACGACCGGTGACGGCACGCTGACCGTCGTCGCGTCGACGAACGTGTGGGGCAGCGTCGCGCAGGCCGTCGCCGGCGACAAGGTGGACGTCACCTCGATCATCACCGAACCGTCGTCCGACCCGCACTCGTTCGAGGCGAGCCCCACCGACGCCGCCAAGCTCACCGACGCCTCCCTGATCGTCTACAACGGCGGCGGGTACGACCACTTCGTCGACGACATCATCGGCACCGGCAACAGCGACCAGCTCACCGTCAACGCGTTCGACCTCCTCGAGGGCGGCGCGCACGCAGGCGAGGACGAACATTCCGAGGGCGGCGACTCGCACGAGGGCCACGACCACGGCAACGTGAACGAGCACGTCTGGTTCGACGTCGACACCGTCGACGCCACCGCGCAGTCCATCGCGGACAAGCTCGGCCAACTCGACCCCGACAACGCCGACGCCTACAAGGCCAACGCCGCCACCTTCCACGGTCAGCTCGAGCAGATCTCCGCGATCACCGACGGCATCGCGGCAGCGCACAAGGACGCACCCGTCGCCCAGACCGAACCGATCGCCTACTACCTGCTGCAGTCCGCGGGCCTGAAGGACGTCACCCCGCCCGACTTCACGAGCGCCATCGAGAACGGCAACGACCCCGCACCCGCCGCCATCGCCGCGACACGACAGCTGCTCACCGACAAGCAGGTGCAGGCCCTCGTCTACAACGTGCAGACGCAGGACCGGGTCACCCAGGACGTGCGGGCCACGGCCGAGTCTGCGGGCATCCCCGTCGTCGAGGTGACCGAAACCCTGCCCGAAGGCCTGGACTACATTCAGTGGCAGACCAACACCGCCGAGTCGCTTGCTGCGGCTCTGCAATAGAACTGATCGGCTTGTGACAGAACCCACTTCGAAGAACGCCGGCAACGGTCGCGTCCCCGCACTGGAATTGACGGGGGCGCGACTGTCCTTCGGCGAACGCACACTCTGGCAGGACCTCGACCTCACCGTGGAACCCGGCGAATTCGTCGCCGTCCTCGGACCCAACGGGTCGGGCAAGACGTCGCTGCTGAAGGTGCTGCTCGGCCAGCTCGCCCTCAGCTCCGGTACCGCGCGCATCGCCGGATCCCCGGCGCGGAAGGGCAATTCGCACGTCGGGTACATCCCCCAGCAGAAGTCGCTCGACGACGGGCTGCCGCTGCGGGGCCGCGACCTCGTCGGCCTCGGCGTCGACGGCCACCAGTGGGGAACCGGCATCCTCCGGCGAGGCCGGCGCCGGGCGATCGTCGACGCGGCCATCAGCGAAGTCGGCGCCCAGAACTACGCGGACGCCCCGATCGGTTCCATGTCCGGCGGTGAGCAGCAACGACTGCGTATCGCGCAGGCCCTCGTCGGCAACCCCCAGATCCTGCTGTGCGACGAACCGCTGCTCAGCCTCGACCTGGCCAACCAGAATCTCGTGTCGGGACTCATCGACCGGCGGCGCCGCACCCACGACACCGCGGTGCTGTTCGTCACCCACGAGATCAACCCGATCCTCCCCCTCGTCGACCGCGTGCTCTACCTCGTCGACGGACAGTTCCGCATCGGCAAACCCGAAGAGGTCATGACGTCGGAGGTGCTGTCCGAGCTGTACCGCACCGACGTCGAGGTGCTGCACGTACGCGGCCGCCTCGTCGTCATCGGCACCGGCGACGCCATCGACGCGCTCGGCAGCGCGGGCGGCCTCCGCCCCGGTGAGGGTGTGCACCACACGGACGAGGGACACGCATGAGCAACAAGTTCACCGACGCGATGTCGCACATGTTCGACGTCTCGGCCACCGTCGACCTCCTGCAGTACGACTTCGTCCAGCAAGCGCTGATCGCAGGTGCCATCCTCGGCCTGTTGGCAGGAGCCATCGGCCCGCTGATCGTCAGCAGGCAGATGTCGTTCGCCGTGCACGGCACGAGCGAGCTGTCGCTGACCGGCGCGTCGGCGGCCCTGCTCATCGGAGTCAGCGTCGGGGCCGGCGCTATCGCCGGGTCGGTGGTCGCGGCGGTCCTGTTCGGGTTGCTCGGCGCGAAGGCCCGCGACCGTGACTCGGTTATCGGCGTGATCATGGCCTTCGGGCTCGGTCTGTCGGTGCTGTTCATCTGGTCGTACCAAGGGCGCACCGGCACCAGCTTCTCCCTGCTGATCGGTCAGATCGTGGCGCCCGGAGACAGCGGCCTCCAGCTACTGCTGCTCTGCGCCGTCCTGGTCATCGGGGTCCTCGGCCTCATCTACCGCCCCCTCCTGTTCGCGAGCACCGACCCCGACGTCGCCGAAGCCCGCGGCGTCCCCGTCCGTGCGCTGTCGATCGTGTTCGCCGTCCTCGTCGGCATCACGGCCGCCCTCGGCGTCCAGATCGTCGGGGCACTGCTGGTGATGGCGCTGCTCATCACCCCGGCCGCGGCCGCCGCCTACGTCACCGCCAGCCCACTCAAGGCGACGATCCTGTCGATCGTGTTCGCCGAACTCGCCGCCGTCGGCGGCATCCTGCTGTCCCTCGCACCCGGAGTGCCCGTATCGAGCTTCGTCACCACGATCTCGTTCGTCATCTACCTCGTGTGCCGGCTCAGCGGATCCTCACGACGCAAGAACGCGGGACGCATCACCCCCACCCACGCACACACGCACTGAGCCGCCCTACAGGTGGTCGGGGAAATACGGCGCCAACGCCGTAGCCACCTTCGTCGCCTGATCGCACGCCGCGTCGACGGTCGTGAAATCCTCCAACTCGCTGTACCCGATCATGAACTCCAGAATCCCCGGCTCGATCGCCACCGACACCGTGCACGCACTACCGCCGCGGAAATCCGACACCAGAGCACGCCGCCCGCCGATCTCGGTCTCACTCAGGACGTCGAAGCGGTCGTCGCTCTTCACGCTGGCGGGCCCTTCACCAATTGCCGAAACGACGACCCCTGAATACGAATCTTGCGACTGAAATCCGCAGCCGAAGTTCTGTGGATTGTCGCGATCCGGCATGCGGTCGGGTGGCCGGGCATCCAGGCGGACAGCCGCGAGGGCTTCCGAAGAGAATCCGTCGCACGGATGGAATGTGATCTCAGGAACTGGCGTCTCGTCCGCCTGTCCGCCGACCGGCTCCGCACAGCCACCAGCGACCAATACGCCCATGGCAATTACGAACGGCCATGCGAAGCGCCGTACGCGAGTATTCACAGCTCAGATCCTGCGGTTCCGAGGCTTGCAGCGATGGCATCATCCTGCGCGGTATAGCTGGCGAGAACTGCTTCGAACATCGATTTCATATCCTTCACGTACGACTGATGCGCGGTGAGCAATCCGACCGCAGTGTTCGCTGTGCCGATGCCGCCTCCCCCGATTGCTTTCTCGTCGAATTTGCGCGCCAACTCCCGCGCGGACTCGATGTCTTTCTCACCGATACCCAAGTCCGTTGCGCGCAGTTCGTGGCGCGCCCGGTTTGCGAGTTCCCCCATGCGCCGCGCGTGGTCATCGCACAGCTTGATGCACTGCTCTATGCCTGCGGGGTCGAGTTCTAGCCTGCCTCCCCCGGTGATGTTCTCGGTGAAAGCCTTCCATCCGGCTTCCGGTGCTTCTGGCCCCGCCATGTCGGTGCCCCCTCCGTGTGTCGTGCTGTGTCCCCACCTGTGCAATCGCCGGCGCGTGGCAATCTACCAACCGCGGGCACCGACCGACCCCGCTCGAGGAGTGGTACCGACCCTGATCAGGGTGTCGAGCGAGGATACGAATTGTTCGGGGCCTGCCGGGTGCGCAGCGGATGGGTCGTGCGGGCCGATCGCGTAGCGTCCGTCGCCGGCGATGTCGATCCAGTGAATGACGCCGACGTCCCTGCCGGTGCCGTAGCGGGGGCCGCGGAAGACGCGGATCTTCCCGCGTCCCGCGTATCCCTTCTGTACGGCGGATTCGAGTCGCGGGGCGGGGGCCGCCCGATTGACCTCCTGCAGGATTCCCTGAGAGAAGTGGGTGTCCTGTTCGTCGCGCCGCTGGAACCGGTGGCGGCCGGCGGCGTTCTGCGGGATCAGCCCGATCAGTTGGGCGCCCAGCCGCCCGGCCGCACCGGCGCCGATCACCACGTCGCCACCGATCTGCGGTGCCCGGCCGGGGAGTTGCGACGCGATCACCACCCACTGCCGGTGCTGCGCACCGATGATGCGGATCGGGATCTCGTCGGCGGCCGAACCGGAGATCTCGACATACACGTCGGGGTCGGCGAGCACACCCAACGCCGACCTCACATCGTCGTGCTCGGCTCCCGCGAACGCTTCGCGTATCCGGTTCTGCTCGGCGACATACGCATTGAGCCCGGGGTGCGCGCTCACGATCCGGAACGGGTACGGGATGCGATCCTGCCCGGTGCCGGCCCACAGGGCGTCGAACAGTTCGGGACGCAGCCGCCAATTGCGCATGTTCATGCGCCGATCACCGGCGGCGAGACGAGGGGCAGTTTGCCGATCAATTCGTTGCCGTTGTCGAGGGTGATCAGGTAGTCGGGCGTCTTGTGTTCCTTGTCCTCGCCGCCGCCCTTGGCAGCTCCTCCGCCGCCCATCATTCCCCCGCCCATCGGGCCGGTGCCCCGCATCCCGGCACCCGCGCGACCTCCGGCGTTGGCCCCCGGAACCCCGGGTGCGGTGCCGGGCCGGGCCACGGCCCCCGGCTGATTCCCGGCACCGACGCCACCGCCGAGTCCGCCGACTCCCAGTCCGCCGCCACCGGAAGCCCCACCCACACCTGCGGATCGCGAGCCGGCACCCGAGGACGAATCGGCGGTGGAAGGCATGCCCGTCCGGCTCTGCGCCTGATCCCCCGACGCCGAGGCAGGGGCCGTCGTCGCCGGTGTGGTGGCAGCCGACGGCGCGGTGGCCGCATTCTGCTGCGTGCCGTCCGCAGCGGGCGCGCCGTCCACTCCGGGCTCGGCGGAAGGGTCGCTCACGGGCACGTCGCCAAGAGAGGGCTGCCCGGCGCTCGGTCCGCCGAGCCGGTCGCTCGAACTCGGGGCGCCGCTCGGGTAGTCGCCACCGGGCCCGGCCGGACCCGAGGGAACGTCGACGATGCTCTCCGGTTTCGTGAACGACGGGACGTTGCCGTCCGACGTCGCGAGTCCGGGGTTGTAGATCGTGGCCATCTTCTCGCGCGCTTCGCCCTCGCGCCGGTAGTACTCGTCTTCGGTGTCCGTGTCCCAGGGCGTCAACTTGTCCCACAGTCCGGTGCCGATGGTTTCGGGAACCTGCGACCGAAGCGACGCGACCGTCTCCGCCAGCGGCGTCAGCGCGTCCGCCACGCCGTGAAGTTGCTGCTGCGCCTGCGGCGCGGAGGTCGAGTACCGTTCGGTCTCGCCGTAGGCCGCCGACGCGGCAGCACCGTGCCAGCTCCCGCTGATCGTCTTCTTGATCGCGTCGCTGAACTCGACGATCGCATCGTGGGCCGTCGTCCCCAGTTCGGCCCAGGCTCGTGCGATGCCGCTGACGTTCTCGACATTCATGCCGGCGACGGCGCTCGCGATCCTCGCATGATCCCACTGATCCGAGTGAAAGTTCTCGGGATCCTTGATGTATGCCGGGTCGGTCACGTTTCCCCCTCCGATGGCGCGCAGTCCACCACGCACGGTCAATTGTACTGACGCAGCAGGACCCTCACCGGTTCCGCCCTCCCCCGCGAGAGAATCTACAAGACGGCACTCGGAACCCTAGTATCGAATATGTGCCGGCAATCGATCTGAACAGCGACCTCGGCGAGAGCTACGGCGCCTGGACCCTCGGCGACGACCTGGCGATGCTGAAGCTCGTGACCAGCGCCAACGTGGCCTGCGGTTTTCATGCGGGCGATCCGACGACCCTGTCGGCCACCTGTTCGGCGGCGTCCGAGCTGACGGTCCGGATCGGCGCGCAGGTCGGCTACCACGATCTCGCCGGGTTCGGGCGCCGGTTCATCGACGTCGCGCCGCGTGACCTGACGGCCGACATCGTCTATCAGATCGGCGCCCTCGACGGTCTCGCCCAGGTTTCCGGCTCCGCGGTGGCGTACGTGAAACCGCACGGCGCGCTGTACAACGCGATCGTCCACCACCGCGAGCAAGCCCGCGCGGTGGTCGCGGCGGTCCACTCATACGACCCGACGCTGCCCGTCCTCGGTCTGCCCGGTTCCGTGTTCCTCGAGGAGGCCGAGAAGGCCGGACTGCGGACGGTCACCGAGGCGTTCGCCGACCGCGCGTACACGCCCGAGGGGACGCTGGTGCCACGCACGACGGACGGGGCCGTCCTGCACGATCCCGCGGTGGTGGCCGAACGGGTCCGCAGACTCGTCGTCGATCACACCCTCGAAGCGGTCGACGGCACGGTCCTCGCGGTCACCGCCGAATCCGTCTGCGTCCACGGCGATACGCCCGCAGCCGTCGAGATGGCCACCGCCATCCGGTCGTTGCTCGACACCGAGGGCATCACGGTGGAGCCGTTCGTGTGATGCGCATGCTCGACGTCGGAGAAAGCGCGGTCCTCGCCGAATTCGAGGACCTCGGCACCGTGCTCGCGTATTTTCGTGCGCTGGACGACTCCCGGCCACCCGGGGTCGTCGAGGTGATCCCGGCGGCGCGCACCATCCTGGTGCGGTTCGACCACGGCGCGACCAGCCGCGACCGCGTCGCCAAGTGGGTGCGGACCACGGAACCGGAGGAGACGGTCGCCGAGGATCCCCCGGACGAGATCCGGATAGCGGTGCGCTACGACGGTCCCGACCTCGAGGACGTGGCCGAGCTGACCGGTCTCGGTGTCGACGGCGTCGTCGCCGCACACACCGGAACACCCTGGACGGTGGCGTTCTGCGGCTTCGCCCCGGGTTTCGGTTACCTCACCGGCGGCGCACCCGAGCTGCACGTGCCGCGCCGCTCGACGCCTCGGACCTCCGTCCCCGCCGGGACCGTGGCTCTGGGCGGGGAGTTCACGGGAATCTATCCCCGCAGCTCGCCCGGCGGCTGGCAACTCATCGGCACCACCGACGAACCGATCTGGGATGCCGAACGCACTCCCCCCGCCCTCCTGCGCCCCGGCGTCGTCGTGCGCTTCGCGCCCGTGAGTACTTGTTAACCGCCCGGGGGCTGTTGCGGAATTGAGTGAGGGCGGTCCGGGTGCGGGTGTCTCGTGCCGAGGTGGGTGCCGGTGCGGGGGTGGCCCCCGCCGGGTCAGGGGGTGGCCGGGAGCGGGGTGCCGCCGGTCAGGTGGGTGAGGATCTTGCCGAGGTTGTGCACGGCGGCGTGGAACGCCCATTCGCTGCGGGCGCGGTCGAGTCCGCGGCTGGTGAAGCGGCGGAATCCGAGGTTGTGTTTGGCGTGCCCGAACACGGTTTCGGCGATGGGTGAGCGTTTGCGGTAGGTGGCGATACCGGCCTCGGTGCGCAGCCGGTGGGTCATGGCCTGGATCGGATCCGCTTGCGGCGGTCGCGGTCCGGTAACCGGATCAGCGGTGGCGGCGGCCTCGAGGTGACGGGATTTGCCGGTGGCGATCAACCGGTCCGGGCCCGGCGCGGTGAGGTTCTCGCGGGAGCAGTAGCCGGCGTCGAAGAGCATCACCCCGATCAGCTCCTCCGGGCTCGTGCCGGTCGGTTCCTTCCCACGTCGGGTGGTGTCGATCAGGTGCGCGGCCGCCCCGGCCTTGTCGACCATCTCGGGGAAATAGTCGTAGTCCGCCGGGCCGGTCCCGACCCCGGTGGCCAGGATCAACCCGTCCTCGCTGGTGAAGGCCTGACAGTTGTAGCCCTGCACCCAGCCGCCGCCGCGCAGCGGCTGCAACCGCGAATCGGGATCGGTGGTGTTGCGGCGCCGCTGCCCGGCGGCGGCGGCGCGCTCACCCTGTTTGCGGAGGGCGGTGTCGAGTTCGGTGCGCCGGCGCCGGACCAGGTGGTGCTTCTCGACCGGCTTCGGTGCGAACCGGGTGCCCCCGCCCCCGGCCTCGGTGCCACCCTGGAACCGCTCGATCACCGCGTGCTGGGCGGCGACCGCCTCGGCCAGACGCCGCTCGGCGGCGGCGACCTCGGCCCCGACCGGCACCCGGCCCATCACCGTCTGGCCCGCGTCGAGCCGGGCCAGATAGTCCTGCGCCTTCTGGTCCCGCTCGCACCGTTCGGCGTCCTTCTCCGCGTCGAGCTGGGCCAATGCCTCGGCGATCCGGGCCGAGCGGGTGCTGGGATCGGCCAACTCCGCCGGCACCTGTCCCGGGCCCGGATCGTCCTCGCCGTAGAGGTCGTCATCGGCGTCATCGGTGGCGGCGTGCGCGGCCACCGCGGCGGCGGCGATCCGCGCGGCCTCGGCCTCGGCTGCCCGGCGCAGCCCGTCCTCGGTGCGGTTGGCGTCCTTCGATGCGTTCGAGGCGATCTTCACCCCGTCCAACGCGATCGTCTCGAGTCGGCCCAGACCCAACCGTGCGGCCAGGATCAGGACCTGCGTGAACAGGGCCTCGCAGGCGGTGTGGTTGTCCTTGCGGAACCGTGAGATCGTCACGTGATCGGGGGTGTCGCCGGCGCAGATCACCCGGTAGGACACCACCTCCGAGCAGGCCCGCTCGATCTGCCGCGACGACCGCACCCCCCGCGACCACGCCCAGATCAGCAGGGTCACCAGCATGTCCGGGTCGTACCCGGCGCGCCCGGCACCCCCGGTGCGGCGAGAGCCGTGAAAAGCGCTGGTGTCGAGATGGGTGTCGACGATCTCGATCACCGTCCACACCGGATGCGTGGGCGGCACCCACTCCCGCATGTCCGGTGGCAACAAAAACTGCTGATCACGATTCACCGGTCGATACCCCTTGGCCACCAACACATTATCCAAGAAACATCAGGTCGGGGCGCCGCGGCACGCGGACACCCCGACCCGGAAATTTGAAACAGCCCCCCCGACGTTAATAAGTACTCACAGGCGCGAAGCGCATTGGCCGCGACCGACAGTGACGCGAGATCGTGGGTGGACGCGGCGTCGATCTCCGACAGCGTCCGGCGAGCACGCTCGATTCTCGCCCGGTTCGTACTCTCCCACAGCAGAATCCGGGAGTCCGGTTCGTCACCGGGCGCCCCCGACGACAGTACGTCCCGGGTCAGGAGGCGGACGGAGCGGTACAGGTCGTCCCGCAGCGCCACCCGGGCGAGGGTGTGCCACCGCCCGCCCCGCGGAAGCGCCGACACCTTGATGAGCCATCGATCCACGCCGAGGTGATCGGAGAGGGCGAAGTAGAGCGGCGCCACCTCGGGGACGTCGTGCTCCAGTTCGCGGGCGACGTCCACTATGTCGAGCAGGCTGAACCGGTAGAGGCCGTCCGCGATACGACGGGCGATGGACGTCTCGACGCCCGCCTCGTCGTAGGAGCGACGCGTGTCCTCCATCGCCAGCACCTCCGCGCCGCGGAGCCATCCGCCGACGTCGCCGGAATGCGTGTGGACGTGGCGCCGGAAATTGTCGATCTCGGCGTCCACCGACAGCGGCTGCCGACGGTTGGCGAGGAACCACCGCGACGCCCGGTCGAGCAGCCGGCGGGCCTCGACGACCAGTTCGTACTCCGTCGCCGGTGGTAGTTTCGCCGCGGCGATGTCGGACCAGAGTTGCGCAAGCCCGAACACTTCCGACGTGATGGCGAACGCGCGCACCACATCCGCGGGCCCGGCCCCAGTCTCCTCACGCAGCCGGTACGCGTACGTGAGTCCGCCGCGGGCGAAGATGTCGTTCACGATCTCGGTGGCGAGGATCTCCTGGCGGAGGGGGTGCGCGTCGACGGGAAGGACGGTGCGCAGCGCGGCCGGGAAGTACGCGCCGAGCCGCTCGGAGAAGTACCCGTCGGAGAAGACGTCCGTATCCTCGAGTTCCGCTTTCAGATCCAGCTTGGCGTGGGCGAGGAGGGTCGCCAGTTCCGGCGAGCTCAGCCCGAGGCCTGCCTCCGACAGTTCGGCGAAACCCTCGGGGTTCGGAAGCGCCTCCAGGTCGCAGTCCAGACCGCGCTTGTCGACCAGGTCGTTCACCATCCTCGAGTGCACGTCCACCATCCGGTGGGCGTTCGACCGGGCGTCGCCGAGTACCCGGTTCTGCGCACGGTTGTTGGCGAGTACGAGTTCGGACACGTCGTCGGTGAGCGCCCCGAGCAGGTCCGAGCGCCGCACCGGGTCCAGCCGCCGGTCGACGGGCAGCGAGTCGAGCAGGATCTTGATGTTCACCTCGTGATCGGAGCAGTCCACTCCGGCCGAGTTGTCCAGTGCATCCGTGTTGACGAGCCCACCCGTCCGGGCGAACTCGATGCGGGCGAGCGGCGTCATGCCCAGGTTGCCGCCCTCGGCGACAGCGCGTGCACGCAGCCGGCGTGCATCGATCCGGACGGTGTCGTTCGCTTTGTCGCCCGCGTCCGTGTGCGACTCCGACGAGGCCTTGACGTACGTCCCGACGCCGCCGTTGAACAGGAGATCCACCGGGGCGGCGAGGATGGCGCGGATCATCTCCGGCGGCGTCAACGTCGTCACCGACGAGGCGAGACCGAGCGCCGTCCGCATCTGGCTGCTCACCGGAATCGATTTGCTCTCACGCGACCAGACGCCGCCGCCTTCACTGATGAGGGTCCGGTCGTAGTCGGCCCACGACGACCGCGGCAGCTCGAACAGCCGGCGGCGTTCCTGCCAGGCCTGCTCCCTGCCGGGGGTGGGGTCGACGAAGATGTGGCGGTGGTCGAACGCGGCGACCAGCCCGATGCCGGCACTCGCCAGCATGGCGTTCCCGAAGACGTCGCCGCTCATGTCGCCGATCCCCGTGACCGTGAAACTGTCACGGTCGACATCGATTCCGAGTTCGGCCAAATGCCGGGTGACGCTCACCCACGCACCCTTCGCGGTGATGCCCATCTTCTTGTGGTCGTAGCCGACCGAACCGCCGGACGCGAAGGCGTCACCGAGCCAGAAGTCGTACGTCCGGGCCACGTCGTTGGCGGCGTCGGAGAACGTGGCAGTGCCCTTGTCCGCCGCCACCACGAGGTAGGGGTCGTCGCCGTCCCGGCAGACGACCCGGTCAGGATGTACCGATTCGTCTGTGCCCAAACGGTTGTCGGTGACGTCGAGCAGCCCGGAGATGAACTGGCGGTAGCAGTCCTGGCCGGTGGACGACGGGTTGCGCACGACGAATCCGCCCTTGGCGCCCGCGGGCACGATGACGGCGTTCTTCACTGCCTGCGCCTTGACGAGT
The DNA here is from genome assembly GCF_058628105.1 of Rhodococcus sp. G6(2025). Taxonomy (NCBI): domain Bacteria; kingdom Bacillati; phylum Actinomycetota; class Actinomycetes; order Mycobacteriales; family Nocardiaceae; genus Rhodococcus; species Rhodococcus sp. G6(2025). The sequence goes on along the minus strand of NZ_CP179750.1, from coordinate 847,621 downwards.
CCGAGGATCTCGGTGCGGTAGTCGTCGAGGCGGTCGGACCAGCGGAGCCCGCCGCGCGCGACGGGTCCGTATCGCAGGTGCACGCCCTCCATGTCCGGTGAATACACGAAGACCTCGTAGAACGGCCGTGGCCGCGGAAGTTCGTCGATCTCGCCGGAGCGGAACTTCAGCGACAACTGAGGACGAGCGGGGCCGAGCGCTCCGTCCCGATAGAAGTTGGTGCGGGCCGTCGCCGCGACGAGGCCCGAGTAGGCGCGCAGGATACGGTCGGCGTCGAGGCCCTCCACGTCTGCGAGCAGCAATTCGACCCGGCGCGCACACTGTTCGACGTCGTCGTCGCGAGACGTGCCGCCACCGGGACGGGATGGATCGAAATGCGCGTGGAACAGCTCCACGAGCGCGGACGCGAACTCGGGACGCGACAGCAGGACCGCCTCGATCCGGCCCTGGTCGTAGGGCAGAGCACTCTGCCGCAGGAAGCGTGCGTACGCGCGCAGGAGCACGACCTCCCGCCAGTCCAGGCCGGCAGCGAGCACCAGCACGTTGAACCGATCCGCCTCCGCGCAACCCGACCACATCGCGCGAAACGTCTCCAGGACGGCCTCGGGTTCGACGGATCCCGACGCCACCGCGGACGTGACGAGCGGTCCCGCGGACACCCGGAAGTCGTAGAGCCGGCACACCAGTCCGTCGGCGCGGCGGAACACCGACGTCCGCTGACCCTCGACCTCGAGGTCGAGGCTCCCGAGAAGCCGCAGCACCCGTTCGAGCGACACGGTCGAGCCTCCGCTGTAGAGCGTGACCCGCAGTTGCCGGTTCTCGTTCGGTCCGACGGTGTGGACGTGCAGGTCGAATGCGTCGGTGGTCAAGCGGTCGAGGATGGCGACGTCGGGAACTGGCGGCCGATCCCGTTCTTCGACATAGCCTTCCGGCAGGGACAGTGCGAGCGTGGACGTGGTCGAGCTCATAGATTCTCTCCGTTGAGATCCGGGCGCCGTGTGTTGTCGTGGAAACGAGAAAGATCCGTCCCGCGGGCGCCATTGACCGCGGGACGGATCGAGTGTCAGGACACGGATGTGTGGCAGACGGGTGTCAGGAGTTGCGGTGTGCGTCCGCGATGTCGAGAACCGTGTCGAGGATCGCGAGTCCTTCGCGGGCCTCGGCCTCGGTGACGGTGCACGGCGGCACAGCGTGAACGCGATTGAAGTTGGCGAACGGCAGCAATCCTCCGGCCTTGCACGCCGCAATCACCTCGTTCATCGCCGGACTGGAGGCCCCGTACGGAGCGAGCGGTTCCTTCGTGGCACGGTCGGCGACGAGTTCGATCGCCCAGAACACGCCGAGTCCGCGGACTTCACCGATCGACGGGTGCCGGTCTGCGAGGCCACGCAGTCCGGGACCGAGGATCTCGCTGCCGATCCGGGCCGCGTTCTCGACGATCCGCTCGTCCTCCATCGCGTTGATCGTCGCGACGGCGGCTGCGGTGGCGAGCGGGTGCCCCGAGTAGGTGAGTCCGCCGGGGTACGGCCGGTTGGCGAACGTCGCCGCGATCTTCTCGCTGATCGCGACACCACCGAGCGGGACGTATCCGGAGTTGACCCCCTTCGCGAACGTGATCAGGTCGGGGACGACACCGAAATGGTCGATCGCGAACCACTTTCCGGTCCGGCCGAACCCGGACATCACCTCGTCGGCGATGAACACGATGCCGTAGCGGTCGCAGATCTCGCGCACACCTGCCATGTAACCGGGCGGGGGCACCATGATTCCCGCGGTCCCGGGAACCGATTCGAGCACGATCGCTGCGATCGAGTTCGGCCCCTCGAGGCGGATCAGCTGGTCGAGGTGCTCGAGCGCGCGCTCGGTTTCCTGCTGCTCGTTCTCCGAGTGGAACTGCGACCGGTACCGGAACGGTCCGTGGAAGTGGACGACTCCGCTGTTGCCGTAGTCGTTGGGCCACCGGCGCGGGTCGCCGGTGAGGTTGATCGCGGTGTCCGTGCCCCCGTGGTACGAGCGGTACCGCGACAGCACCTTGTAACGGCCGGTGTGCAACCGAGCCATCCGCACAGCGTGCTCGTTGGCGTCGGCGCCGCCGTTGGTGAAGAACACCTTGTTCAGGTCACCCGGGGTCCGCTCGGCGATCAGCCGGGCGGCCTCGGAGCGGGCGTCGTTCGCGTACTGCGGTGCGATGGTGCACAGCTTCGCGGCCTGGTCCTGGATGGCGGCAACGACTTTGGGGTGCTGGTGCCCGATGTTCGTGTTGACGAGCTGGGACGAGAAGTCGAGCATGCGGTTCCCGGCACCGTCCCACACATACGAACCCTCGGACGCGAGGATCGTCATCGGGGTGATCTGCTCCTGCGCGGACCACGAGTGGAACACGTGCGCCCGGTCGAGGGCATACGCGCGCTCCCCTTCGACACGGGCCGCGTCGAGGGACTGACCGGTAGGCAAAAGTTCCTGGGAGACTGTCGTCGTCATGACCGTAGGTCCTTTCCGGCTCAGTTGTTCTGGGGGAAGCCGAGGTTGATGCCGCCGTGGCTGGGGTCGAGCCAGCGGGTGGTGACGACCTTGCCGCGGGTGAAGAAGTGGACGCCTTCGGTGCCGTGGGCGTGGGTGTCGCCGAAGAGGGAGTTCTTCCAGCCCCCGAAGGAGTAGTACGCCATGGGGACGGGGATGGGGACGTTGATGCCGACCATGCCGACCTCGACCTCGTTCTGGAACCGTCGGGCGGCGCCGCCGTCGTTGGTGAAGATGGCGGTGCCGTTGCCGAACTGGCTCGAGTTCACCAGTTCCAGGGCCTCGTCGTAGGAGTCGACGCGGATGACGGAGAGGACGGGTCCGAAGATTTCGTCGGTGTACACGGACATGTCGGTGGTGACGTGGTCGATCAGGGTGGGTCCGAGCCAGAACCCGTCCTTGCCGCCATTCGCCTGCACGGTGCGCCCGTCGACGACGATGGTGGCCCCGTCGTTTTCGCCGGCGTCGATGTAGGAGGCGACCTTGTCGCGGTGCACCTTGGTCACCAGCGGGCCCATGTCGGAATCTTTGGTGCCGTCGCCGATCTTCAACGTGTCGGTGCGCTCTTTGATCTTGGCGACGAGTTCGTCGGCGATGTCGCCGACCGCGACCAGGGCACTGATGGCCATGCAGCGTTCCCCGGCGGACCCGAAGCCGGCGTTGACCATGGCGTCGGCGGCGAGGTCGAGGTCGGCGTCGGGCAGGACGATGGCGTGGTTCTTCGCCCCACCCAACGCTTGGACGCGTTTGCCGTGGGCGGTGCCGGTGGCGTAGACGTACTGGGCGATGGGGGTGGAGCCGACGAAGCTGATGGCCTTGATGGCGGGGTGGGTGAGGAGTTCGTCGACGGCGGTCTTGTCGCCCTGCAGGACGTTGAACACCCCGGCCGGGAGTCCGGCTTCGGCCCAGAGTTCGGCCATCCAGATCGCGGCGGTGGGGTCCTTCTCGGACGGCTTCAACACCACGGTGTTGCCGGCGGCGATGGCGATGGGGAAGAACCACATCGGGACCATGGCGGGGAAGTTGAACGGGGAGATGATCCCGACCGGGCCGACGGGTTGGCGGAGGGAGGAGACGTCGATGTTGGTGGAGGCGTTTTCGGTCATGCCGCCTTTGAGCAGGTGGGCGATGCCGCAGGCGAATTCGACGACTTCCTGGCCGCGGGACACTTCGCCGAGGGCGTCGGAGACGACCTTGCCGTGCTCGGCGGTGATGATTTCGGCGAGTTCGCCCTTGCGGGCGTTGAGCAGTTCCCGGAATGTGAAGATCACCTGGGTGCGCTTGGCGAGGGAGGTGTCGCGCCAGGCGGGGAACGCGGCGGCGGCGGCGTCGATGACGGCGCGGGCGTCCTCGACGCTGGCGAGGGCGACCTGACCGGTCACGGCACCGGTCGCCGGGTTCGTCACCGGGGCGGTGTTGCCGCTCGTGCCCGTGAAACTCTTGTTGTCGAACCAGTGCTGGATGGTCCGGGCCTGCGCTGCGCCGTCGCTGTGTGTCATGGGTGTCCTTACCGAGAGAGCCGATACGCGGAAACTCCGCGCGAAGTGCGATGTCTTCACTCTGGTCCGTCAACCAGGCACTGGAGCCCGACGATCTGTAAGGAATCCCGACTTCTGATTTACACTGCGTAAATGCAGCCCACCATCGTCGACATCCTGGCGCTCCCGGTCGTGCAGGCGGGAACACCCGAGGTGATCGGCGGCGGACCGCTCAACAGACCGGTCCGATGGGTGCACGTCAGCGATCTACCCGATCTGTCGAACCTCCTCCAGGGTGGAGAACTCGTCCTCACCACCGGCCAGCCGCTCGCGGACGACTCGTCGAGCGTGGCGTACCTGGAGGGACTGGCCGCGGCGGGCGCAGCCGGACTCGTCGTCGAACTCGGCGTTCACGTCGACACCGTGCCGGACGGGGTTGCGCGCGCCGCCGACAGACTGTCGTTTCCGGTCATCGCACTGCACCGTCAGATCCGGTTCGTCGAGGTCACCGAGGAAGTACACCGCTCGATCGTCGCGGAGCAGTACGACGAGGTCGCCTTCGCACGGCACGCGCACGAAGTCTTCACCGACCTGAGCATGAAGCGGGCGTCACTCGGTGAGATCGTCGACGCCGCAGCCGGCATGCTCGGCGCCCCGATCGTCCTCGAGGACCTCAACCGGCAGGTACTGGCGTTCGCGGCGCAGGGAACCACGGCGGCGGACCTCCTCGCCGAGTGGGAACGTCGGTCGCGGCTGACGCCCGTGTCGCACCAGACCGCGATCGACGGCCCGGAGTCGTGGACGACGACGCCCGTCGGCGCACATCGGCAGGAGTGGGGACGACTCGTCGCCCCTCGCCCCGTCGCCGCCGAAGGTCGGGCGCGGATGACCCTCGAGCGTGCCGCGCAGGCGCTCGCACTGAACCGCATGGTCGAGCAGGACCGGACCGCACTCGAGCAGCAGGCCCAGAGCGGGCTCGTCGACGAACTCCGCCGCGGACGCATCCAGGACGAGGCCGAGGCGACCGCGCGCGCCCATGCGCTCGGCCTCCGGCCGGCACTAACATACCTGCCGATGACCGTCCGGGTCAGCGAAACCCTCAGCGCCGACCAGGTTCTCGCGCAGCGACGCCGAGTGAACATGCTGGACGCCGTCCGCCACGCGGTCCGGACGTCGCGGCAAACCGCACTCACCGCGAACACCCGCGCCGGACAGATCGACGTGCTCCTGTCCCATCCACCGGCGTCCACACCCGACGCGCTGCCCGAACTCTGCGCGGCGATCCGTGCCGCGCTCGCCCGGCTCGACGGCGTCCTGCAGTGCACGATCGGCGTCGGTCCCGAGTCGACCCGGCTCCTGGACGCCGCGGGCGGCCTGACGGAATCCGCTCACATCGCCGAGGTCGCGCTGTCGTTGCCACCGGGCGACAAGGTCTTTCACCGTGCAGCCGACATCCGGTTGCGCGGTCTCCTCGCCCTCATCCGGACCGATCCGCGGGTGCAGGCCTTCGCCGAGACCGAACTCCGCGGCCTGCTGGAGCATCAGGCGCGGCACGGCGGCGACAGCGTCGACGTCCTGCGCAGCTTCCTCGAACTCGGTGGCAACAAGACGGAACTCGCGAAACAGCTTCACCTCTCTCGCCCCACGCTGTACGCGAAACTGGCCACGATCCAGCGACTGCTCGGTGTCGACCTCGACGACGCCGAGTCCCGGACGTCGCTGCACACGGCCATGCTGATCCTGCGGCTCCGCCACCCGTGAGTACTTCTTAACGTCGGGCGGTTGATAAGTACTCACGGGGCGGAGCCACACTCCGAACATCGTTCGACGAGGACCGGCTCAGGGTGCCCGCATTCGAATAGTCAAGAATCAGTACCCCGATGTTGAGAATTATCTTCACAACTCTTGGCATGAATGGTCGTTTTCTTCACTATTGGCACCTACCAATCGAATTTTCGACAGCACGGAGCTCTCATGAAGATCGGCATCCCCCGCGAAATCAAGAACCACGAATACCGCGTGGCCATCAGCCCCGCCGGTGTCCACGAACTCAGCGAACGCGGCCACGAAGTCGTCATCGAATCCGGCGCAGGCATCGGCTCGTCCTTCGCCGACGAAGACTTCAAAGCCGCAGGCGCCCAGATCCTCCAGGCCGCCGACCAGGTATGGGACACCGCCGACCTCCTCCTGAAGGTCAAGGAACCCATCGCCGAGGAATACGCCCGCCTGCGCCAGGACAAGGTGCTGTTCACCTACCTGCACCTGGCCGCCTCGAAGGACTGCACCGACGCCCTGCTCGCGTCGAAGACCACCTCCATCGCCTACGAAACCGTCGTCGGCGCCGACGGCTCCCTCCCACTGCTCGCCCCGATGAGCGAGGTCGCCGGACGCCTCGCCCCACAGGCCGGCGCCTACCACCTCATGCGCCACGGCGGCGGCCGCGGCGTCCTGATGGGCGGCGTCCCCGGTGTGCGCCCCGCCAAGGTCGTCGTCATCGGCGCCGGCGTCTCCGGCAAGAACGCGATCGCGATCGCCTACGGCATGCAGGCCGACGTCACCGTCCTGGACTTGTCCATCGCCCGCCTCCGCGAGATCGACGCGCTCTACCAGGGCCAGGTCAAGACCATCACGTCCAACAGCCTCGAACTCGAGCAGGCCGTCCTCGACGCCGACCTGGTCATCGGCGCCGTCCTCGTCCCCGGTGCCAAGGCCCCCACCCTCGTCTCCAACAACCTCGTCTCGCGGATGAAGCCCGGCTCGGTGCTCGTCGACATCGCCATCGACCAGGGCGGCTGCTTCGAGGACTCACGACCCACCACCCACGCCGAACCCACCTACCAGGTCCACGACTCCGTCTTCTACTGCGTCGCCAACATGCCCGGCGCCGTCCCCCGCACCTCCACCTACGCCCTCACCAACGCCACCCTCCCCTACGTCGTCGCGCTCGCCGACAAGGGCTGGAAGGAAGCCACCGCGACCGTCCCCGGACTCGCCGCAGGACTGTCCACCCACGACGGACAGCTGCTGTCCACCGAAGTCGCTGCCGCGCACGGCTACACCGCAGTCTCCTGAGCGACTGATCCGACGAGAGCGTATCCAGCAGACCTGCGGATGCGGGACAATCGAACGATGGCTTGGCTCGAGGTCGTGCGCACCGGACCCTTCACCACCGTGCAGGATCGGGGCCGCCCCGGTTACGCGTCGATTGGGGTCGGCGAGTCGGGTGCCGCCGACCGAGACGCACACGACAGCGCAAACAGGTTGGTGGGCAACCACTCCGGCGCAGCCACGCTGGAGGTCACACTGGGCGGGCTCGCGGTGCGTGCGGCCGGGACCGTCTCCGTCGCCGTCACGGGCGCCCGCAGCCCCGTCACCGTCAACTCCGAACCCCGGCCCGACTACACGATGCTGCACCTGGCTACCGGCGACCTGCTGGAGATCGCGTTCGCGTCGGAGGGACTTCGCAGCTACGTGGCGGTGCGCGGAGGTTTCGACGTGCCCGCGGTGATGGGGAGCCGGTCCACCGACACTCTGTCGGGGATCGGCCCCGATCCCGTCGCCGAGGGTGATCGGCTGCTGGTCGGTGCGGATGCCGGCGACTGGCCTGCGGACGAGATCATCCCCCCACCCGTCGCTCCCGAGGATCCCCTGATGATGCGTGTCCGGCTCGGACCGCGGGACGACTGGTTCACACAAGCGTCCGTCGCGGCCCTTCTCCGCGAGACGTGGACGGTCAGCTCCGACACCAATCGTGTGGGAGCGCGGCTCGAGGGTCCGGGACCGCTACACCGCGCCGTGACGGAAGAGATGCCGAGCGAGGCGATGGTGGCGGGGGCGTTGCAGGTGCCGCCCAACGGTCGGCCCATCCTGTTCCTGGCCGATCATCCGGTGACCGGCGGCTATCCGGTGATCGCCGTGGTGGCCGAGGCCGATCTGCCGGTGGCCGCGCAGTTGCGGCCCGGGCACCGGGTCCGCTTCCACCGAACGGTGGCGTCGACTATTCCGCGGTGACGGTCTATCTCGCGGCCAGGGCGGTCCGGAGCCCGCGAAGGCGTCCGGTCACGGGATCGGCGCCGAGCGTTGACCGCCCACGGAACTTCACTTCCGAGGCCGTCTCCGGCGCGTCGTCGGACGTCGCCCGGAGGAACCGGTTGGGCAGCGCCAGTTTGTGAATGGTGCGCAGCGTCAGAAGGTACTGCCGCGCAAGCGAACCAGTGGTGTACGGCAAGTCGTACTTCTCGCACAGGCCGCGCACCGCGGTCGAGATCTCGGCGTACCGATTGCTGGGAAGGTCGGGGAAGAGGTGGTGCTCGATCTGATAGCACAGGTTGCCGCTCATGAAGGCCATGACGGCGCCGGCCCGGAAGTTCGCGGTGCCGAGCATCTGGCGGAGATACCACTCGGCCCGGCTTTCGTGCTCGAGTTCCGCGAGCGTGAACTTCTCCGCTCCGTCGGGGAAGTGCCCGCAGAAGATCACGACGTACGACCACACGTTCCGCAGGAGGTTGGCGACGAGATTCGCCTTCAGCGTTCGTCGCCACCGCCGCCCACTGAGAACGGGGAACAGCACGTAGTCCTTGCCCATCTGCCGCGCGATCTTGCCGAGCAGATCTCGCACCGGTGGACGCAGACGCCGACTCGCCCTGTCTTCGGCACTGGGCGGAAGCAGATCGTGGAGCGCGATGCCCCATTCGAACGACGCCGCGAGCAGGAGATTCTGAATCGGCTGCAGCAGGTGGATCGGACGCCACTCCTGATCACGAGTGACCCGCATGACGCCGAAACCGACGTCCTCGTCCATTCCGAGCACGTTGGTGTACTTGTGATGACGGAAGTTGTGCGCATACTTCCACTGCGACGACGGCCCCACCTGATCCCACTCCCAGGTGCTCGAGTGGATCTCGGGATCGTTCATCCAGTCCCACTGGCCGTGCGAGACGTTGTGGCTGATCTCCATGTTCTCGATGCTCTTGGCCGTACCCAGTGCCGTCGTACCGAGAACCACGCCCGTGGTCGTCCGGCTTCCGTGGATGACCAGTCGCGCGAGTCCGTCGAGCACGCGCTGGAACGCGATGGTGCGGCGGATGTACGTCGCGTCTTTCTCCCCGAGGGACTCCGCGACGTCGCGGCGAAGTGCGTCGAGTTCGAATCCGAGCGCCTCGACGTCCTGCTGGGTGAGGTGCGCGTACTCCTTGATATCGGTGATTGCCATGACCGGCCTCCAACCTCGCGGCCACTGATGATCTCAGTGAACGCCGCTGGTACCAGCCTGTCAACACTGTAGGTCTACGGTAGGTGCCAACAGCGTCGACAGCGACGCTCTCGGACCAGTACCGGTTGTGCGGGCTTCCCCGAGGACGCCGTGCTGTTCGCGGTTCCGCAGCCTAGCCGCGGCGACGGCGGGCGATGTCGGCGAGCACGACACCCGCGGCGACGGACGCGTTGAGCGATTCGACGGGGCCTGCCATCGGGATGCTGAGGATGGCGTCGCAATTCTCGCGGACGAGACGCGACAACCCCTTGCCCTCGGAGCCGACCACGACTACCACGGGGCCGCTGCCGTCGAACTCGTCGAGTGTGGTGTCGCCACCCGCATCGAGACCGACCACCTGAACGCCCTTGGACGCCCAATCCTTCAGCGTGCGAGTGAGATTGGTGGCGCGGGCGATCGGCAGACGGGCTGCCGCACCGGCGCTCGTCCGCCACGCGACCGCGGTGACCGACGCACTACGACGCTCCGGGATCACCACACCGTGACCGCCGAACGCGGCCACCGAGCGCACGACGGCACCGAGGTTGCGGGGATCGGTGATGTTGTCGAGGGCCACGAGCAGCGGCGCCTCCTGGTGCTTGCGCGCTTCCGCGATCAGGTCGTCGGGATGCGCGTAGCGGTACGGCGGCACCTGCAACGCGATGCCCTGGTGCATGCCGTTGGCGCTGAGCCGGTCGAGATCGGTCCGGGGAACCTCGAGGATGGAGATGCCCGCGTCGGCCGCCCGCTGAACGGATTCCTTCAGGCGATCGTCGCTCTCGGTCCCGACCGCGACGTACAGCGCGGTCGCGGGGACGCCGGCGCGCAGGCACTCGACGACGGGGTTGCGGCCCAGCACGTTCTCCGGGCCGTCGAGCACCTTGCGCCCGGCGGTCTGACGACCGCGGCCGGGCTGCTTGTCGGCGTCCCTGGCTGCGCGGGCGGCGCGCTTGGCGGCGGGATGCTTGGTGCGGGCCTCCGCGGGCGGGGTGGCGCCGCGACCTTCCAGCCCCTTGCGGCGCTGGCCACCGGAACCGGCGACCTGCCCCTTCTTGGTACCGGCCTTGCGGATGGCTCCGCGCCTACTCGAATTTCCAGCCATTACTACTGTCCTGCCTTGAGAGACCACTCGGGCCCGTTGGGGGTATCGGTGACCTCGATGCCCGCCCGGATGAGACGGTCACGCACCTCGTCGGCCACAGCCCAGTTCTTCTCGGCGCGGGCACTCTGCCTGCGCTCGAGTTCGGCCCGGACCAGAACGTCCAGGGCATCGGTTGCCGCGGACGCGTCCGCGGTCTCCTGAGTCCAGTGCTCGTCCAGCGGGTCGACGCCGAGGATTCCGAGCATGGCCCGGACCTGCGACGCGATCTCGCGCGCACCCTCGAGGTCTCCACCATCGAGCGCGATGTTGCCCTCGCGGACCTTGCCGTGCACCTCGGCGAGCGCGGCGGGGACGGCGAGGTCGTCGTCGAGCGCGCGAGCGAACGCCTCGGTCCACAGGCCGACCGGAACCTCCCCGGCACGCTCCTGCGTACGCAGGACGAACGACTCGATCCGACGGAACGCCGCGGCCCCCTCGTCGAGCGCGGTGTCGGAGTATTCGAGCATCGACCGGTAGTGGGCACTGCCCAGGTAGTAGCGAAGCTCTTGCGGGCGAACCTTTTTCAGCACGTTCGGCACCGAGAGAACGTTGCCGAGCGACTTCGACATCTTCTCGCCACCCATGGTGACCCAGCCGTTGTGCAGCCAGTACTGCGCGAAGTCGTCGCCGGCGCACTTGGCCTGCGCGATCTCGTTCTCGTGGTGCGGGAACACCAGGTCCAGACCACCGCAGTGGATGTCGAACGCGGCGCCGAGGTAGAACTCGGCCATCGCGGAGCATTCGAGGTGCCAACCCGGACGGCCCCGGCCCCACGGCGTCGGCCACGACGGCTCGCCCGGCTTCTCCGCCTTCCACAGCGTGAAGTCGCGGGGATCGCGCTTGCATTCGCCTGCGCTCTCGCCCTGGTGGACGTCGTCGAGCTTGTGCCCCGACAGGCTGCCGTACCGGGGGTAGCTGCGGACGTCGAAGTAGACGTCCCCGCCCGCCGCGTACGCGTGGCCGTTGTCGATGAGGCGCTGCATCATCTCGACCATCTGCGTGACGTGCCCGGTGGCCCGCGGCTCGATGGACGGCGGCAGCACGCCCAGCTGCTGATAAGCCCAGGTGAAGGACCGCTCGAACGTGGCGGCCCACTCCCACCACGGCCTGCCCGCCTCCGCAGCCTTGTTCAGGATCTTGTCTTCGATGTCCGTGACGTTGCGGACGAACGCCACGTCGTAGTCGTGGGCGAGCAGCCACCGCCGCAGCACGTCGAATGCGACGCCGCTGCGTACGTGGCCGATATGGGGGTCGCCCTGCACCGTGGCGCCACACAGGTACACCGATGCGTGTCCAGGGGCCAGCGGAACGAAGTCACGCAAGGCCCGCGTCTCGGTGTCGAATAGGCGCAGGGTCACGACCAGCGATCCTACCTGGCGCTTCGACCGGGAATGACCAACGCGGTGGCCATGGCGGCGATCCCCTCGCCGCGCCCGGTGAGCCCGAGCCCGTCCGTGGTGGTCGCGGACACCGAAACCGGCGCGCCCAGAATGTCGCTCAGCACCTTCTGCGCCTCGTTTCGGCGTGGGCCGATCTTCGGCCGGTTCCCGATCACCTGGACCGCGGCGTTGGCGACGTCGAAGTCGTCCTCGTCGAGGAGACGGCGTACCTCGGCGAGCATCGCGGCACCGCTCACCCCGGACCACTCGGGCCGCCCGGTTCCGAAGACGGAGCCGAGATCGCCGAGTCCGGCGGCGGAGAGCAGAGCGTCGCAGAGTGCGTGAACGGCCACGTCGCCGTCGGAGTGACCCGCGCAGCCGTTCTCGTCCTCGAACAGCAGGCCGGCCATCCAGCACGGCCGTCCCTGCTCGATCGGGTGGACGTCCGTCCCGATTCCGACTCGCACTAGTGCGCTCCCTCTTCCACCAGCGCGCGGGCCAGCACGAGGTCCAGCGGCGTGGTGATCTTGAATGCTGTGGGTTCTCCGACGATGCTGCGCACCCGTTCCCCGAGGCGCTCCACCAGGCCGGCGTCGTCGGTGGCGATGCCGTCGGCGGCGGCGTAGGCGCGCCGGAGCAGTTCCGCGGTGAAACCCTGCGGCGTCTGCACGGCCCGCAGTTCGGACCGTTCGGGGGTGCCGGTGACCGCGCCGAGAACGTCGACGGTCTTGATGGTGTCCGTCACCGGCAGGACGGGGATGACCGCGTTGCGGCCGCACCGCAGCTCCGCGACCACCCGCGCGATGAGCGACGGTGGCGTGAGCGCGCGGGCGGCGTCGTGGACGAGCACATATTCTGCGTCGTCCGCGACGGCGAGTCCGGCGCGAACCGAATCGGTCCGCTCACTGCCGCCGGCCACGACGGTGACCTCACCGGGAAGGAGGGTTCGCGTCGACTCGACGAGCTCCTCCGGAACGATCACGACGACGCGGTCGACAGCCCCCGACTGCAGGAGCCCGTCGACCGCGCGTGTCAGCATGGTCGTCCCACCCAGATCAACGAATGCCTTGGGCTTGTTCTCGCCCAAACGCACTCCCTGACCTGCGGCGGGAACCAGCGCGACTACAGGACCTTTTCCCTCGGCCACTGTGGGTATCGCGACTGTCTAGGACGCGGCCGCGAGGACCTCGTCGAGGATGGTCTCGGCCTTGTCGCTGTCGGTGCCTTCGGCCAGTGCAAGCTCGCCGACAAGAATCTGCCGCGCCTTCGCGAGCATGCGCTTCTCTCCTGCGGACAGGCCGCGATCCTGCTCACGACGCCACAGGTCCCGAACGACCTCGGCGACCTTGTTGACGTCACCTGACGCGAGCTTTTCGAGATTCGCCTTGTAGCGGCGTGACCAGTTGGTGGGTTCTTCGGTGTGCGGTGCCCGCAGTACCTGGAAGACCTTGTCGAGACCTTCCTGGCCGACGACGTCGCGTACGCCCACGTACTCTGCGTTGTCTGCGGGAACCCGTACGGTGAGATCGCCCTGAGCAACCTTGAGAACGAGATATTCCTTCTGCTCACCCTTGATGGTGCGGGTTTCAATTGCTTCGATCAGCGCCGCACCGTGATGGGGGTATACGACGGTGTCTCCGACCTTAAAAATCATCTGTCCCGTGCCCCTTTCGATCATTCGAGTTTAACACGTGTCCGGAAGCTGGTCGCATCAACGGTGCAGGTCAGGGGCATCATGGCCTGACCGTAGGGGTTGACAGGGTCCCCGATACGTGCATTCCGGACACCCCGATCGGGCGGTTCTCCAGCGCCGAAACCGCACGCAGACAACCATTGTGAGTACCCAGCGAGCAGGCCACGCGGACGAACTACTACTCTGCCTAGTTGAAGTGCGAACCTGACACCGGAGGACAACTCGTGACTGCTCTCGACAAGTCGACTCGCCGAGTCGCTACCGCCGTCGCTCTCGCTGCCGGCGCAGCACTCGTGCTGTCCGCCTGCAGCGCGGGCCAGATCACTCAGACGTCGAGTCAGGTCGCCGCGGTCAACGGCAACAGCGCGGACGTCGGGTCGATCGCCCTGCGGAACGTGCACGTGGTCTACCCCAACTCCGCCGAGTACAGCCTCGAGCCGGGCGGCAATGCCGTCCTCGCGTTCACCGCGATCAACAACAACGAGGACACCCCGGACAAGCTGACCCGGATCAGCACCGACTTCGCGCAGTCCGTCACCCTCGGCGACAAGGCGGGCGGCCTGGAGATCGCTCCGCAGACCGCGCTCGTCGCCGGACTGCCGGGCGAGGAAGCCGCTGAGGGCGCCGAGGCCGCGGGCCAGAAGGACGCCAGTGCCGACGCACCGGCCGACGTCGTCCTCGTCACCCTGGACGGTCTGAAGGAGGGCGTCCGCCCGGGCCTCACCTTCCCCGTCACGTTCGCGTTCGAGAAGGCCGGCGACGTCACCGTGTCCGTTCCCGTCGACGCGGGCCACGAGACCGAGCGCCACGTCTCCGACACGTCGCCCGGATCCGAAGCCGAGGGCGGCGGACACTAGCAGCCGGATCGGGTCCGCTGTCGGACCCGATACCTAGGCTGGCCCGGTGGCCAAACTCAAAACCAGCTTCCGCTGCTCGTCGTGCCAGTGCACGGTTCCCAAATGGGTCGGCCGGTGCCCCGAGTGCGGTAGCTGGGGATCGATGGACGAGGCCCCGATCGTCGCGTCCGTCGCGAGCCGCCCCGGCGCCTCGCTCGCGAAAGCCGGGGCCGGAGCGGTACTTCCGTCCACCCCGGCCACTCCGATCACGCGGATCGACAGCACGTCCACCCGCGCCAAGCCCACGGGCATCGACGAACTGGACCGTGTTCTCGGCGGCGGCGTGGTGCCCGGTTCCGTCGTTCTCCTCGCCGGCGAACCCGGCGTCGGCAAGTCCACCCTCCTCCTCGAGGTGGTCCATCAGTGGGCCCGCCGCGGCCCGGACGACCGTTCCCTCTACGTCACCGGTGAGGAATCCGCCGGGCAGGTGCGACTGCGCGCCGACCGCACCGGCGCCGTCCACGAGCGGGTCTACCTCGCCGCCGAATCCGACCTCGCGACCATCCTCGGCCACGTCGAGCAGGTGCGTCCCACCCTGCTGATCGTCGACTCGGTGCAGACCATGCTGGCCGCGGACGTCGACGGCGTGGTCGGCGGAGTCACCCAGGTGAAGGCGGTCACCAGCGCCCTCACCTCCCTCGCGAAGGCAAGCGGCGTGCCGGTGCTCCTCATCGGCCACGTCACCAAGGACGGCGCGGTCGCCGGACCACGGTCGCTCGAGCATCTCGTCGACGTGGTGCTGCACTTCGAGGGCGACAAGCACTCCACGCTGCGGATGGTGCGCGGCGTCAAGAACCGTTTCGGCGCCGCCGACGAGGTCGGTT
Source organism: Rhodococcus sp. G6(2025) (assembly GCF_058628105.1). Taxonomy (NCBI): domain Bacteria; kingdom Bacillati; phylum Actinomycetota; class Actinomycetes; order Mycobacteriales; family Nocardiaceae; genus Rhodococcus; species Rhodococcus sp. G6(2025). The sequence continues at coordinate 832,439 of NZ_CP179750.1, read as the reverse complement.
GCTTCGAACTGCGGGAAGACGGCATCGCCGGCATCAGCGACCCGTCCGGACTGTTCCTCCACCACCGTGCCGAGGCCGTTCCCGGAACCGCCGTCACCGTCATGATGGACGGCAAACGTCCCCTCCTCGGCGAGGTGCAGGCCCTCGTGGCCGCCACGTCCATGCCCGCACCCCGGCGTGCCGTGAGCGGGCTCGACAGCGCCCGCGTGGCCATGGTCCTGGCCGTGCTCGACCGCCGGTGCGGGGTGCCGATCGCGAAGAACGACGTCTACGCGGCCACCGTCGGCGGAATGCGGATGACCGAGCCGTCCGCCGATCTCGCGCTGGCCCTCGCCGTCGCGTCCGCGGTGAAGGACAAGCCCGTTCCGGATGGACTGGTGATCCTCGGCGAAGTGGGACTGGCCGGCGAGGTCCGCCGGGTACCCGGCGTCGGGCGCAGGCTCGCGGAGGCATTCCGCCTCGGATTCACCCGCGCCATCGTTCCCCTCGACTCCGGGGCGGCCCCGAAGGGCATGAAGGTCACCGAGGTCGGGAACCTGGGGGCCGCCATCGCGTCACTGCGGTGACGGTCGGATCGAGGTGTCGTTCAGATCGACGACGTGCCGAACGGGCGCTCCGGCACGCCGTCCACGAAATCCTTGGTCTTCTCGAAGTGCTCGGCGGTGACGGTGAGGAACAGCCCCCGCGACGTCGCCACCACCACGTCGGGGTCGGCCGTCGGCCCCTCGACGATGCGCGCCTCGGCGCTCGCATACACCTTGCGGCGGATCGATCCGTCGATGTTCGCGTGGAATTCGAGGACCGAACCCAGCGGGATGGGCCTGGCGAAGTCGATCTCGAGATGACCCGTGACCACCGGACCGTCGACGATCGATCGGCACACCATGCCCAGCGCCTCGTCGAATGCGGTCGAGAGGATGCCCCCGTGGATCACTCCCGGACCGCCCTGGTAGCGGGGTGCCACCTCGAGCCGGCCCCACACGTCGAGCCCCTCCCCGGCTGTGAAGCTCATCGACATCCCGGCAGGCGACTGGTCGCCGCACCCGAAGCACCGTGACCAGTGCTGCGGCACGGGCTGACCTGCGGCGGGGAAGCTGCCGACCGGTGCGGGCAGGGTCAGGTCGTCGGGCAAAGTCCAGGTACTACTCATGGATAGGTAATCTAAACGCGGGTCCGGACGTGTTTCCGCGGCGGTCCCCGACAATGACGTCTACCTCAGCGGGAGTATTGCGCGATGAACGATGCCGAGTCGTCGTCTGCGCTGCGCGAAACGATAGCCCGGCTGGCTCCCGGAACGGCACTTCGCGACGGCCTGGAGCGCATTCTGCGCGGTCGCACGGGCGCACTGATCGTCCTCGGCTACGACGAGCAGATGGAAGAGATCTGCGACGGCGGCTTCGAGCTCGACGTGGAGTTCGCGCCGACCCGCCTGCGTGAGCTGTCGAAGATGGACGGCGCCGTGGTCCTGTCCACCGACGGGTCCCGCATCGTGCGCGCCAACGTCCAGCTGGTCCCCGACCACAAGATCCCGACCGTCGAGTCCGGCACGCGTCACCGCGCCGCCGAGCGGACTGCCATGCAGACCGGGTACCCCGTGGTGTCGGTCAGCCAGTCGATGAGCATCGTCAGCGTGTACGTCGGTGGCATCCGGCACGTCATCGACGGGTCCGCCACGATCCTGTCCCGTGCCAATCAGGCGGTGGCCACCCTCGAGCGGTACAAGGCGCGGCTCGACGAGGTGACCCGCCAGCTGTCGGTGGTCGAGATCGAGGATTTCGTCACGCTCCGCGACGCCCTGACCGTGGTGCAGCGACTGGAGATGGTGCGGCGGGTGTCCGTCGAGATCGAGCAGGACGTGCTCGAACTCGGCACGGACGGGCGTCAGCTCGCCCTGCAACTCGAGGAACTCGTCGGCGACAACGACGTGGCGAGGGAACTCATCGTGCGCGACTACCTGGCCGGCACCGGCCCGGCGCCCGCCGAGGATGTCGCGAAGTCGCTCTCCGCGCTCGACAGGATCACGGACGCAGACCTTCTCGACCTCACGACGCTGGCCCGGGCGTTCGGCTATCCGGGCACCATCGAAGCGCTCGAGGCGCCGATGAGTCCTCGCGGCTACCGCGTCCTCACCCGCGTTCCCCGACTGCAGTTCAACCAGATTCACCGGCTCGTCGGCTCGTTCGGGACGCTGCAGTCACTGCTCGCCGCAACCGCCGCCGACCTGCAGTCGGTGGAGGGGATCGGCGGGCTGTGGGCCCGGCACATCCGCGAGGGCCTGTCCCGGCTCGCCGAGACGTCGATCTCGGGGCCGTACGACTAGGGCTTGTCTCCGTCCTTACCGGCGGTCCGGGCCTGCTTCTCCGACCACGGATTCCAGTGCGACCCGGACGGCGTCCAGGTGTTCGGCCATGGCGCGGGCGGCCTTGTCGTAGCTTCCGGAGGCGATGCCCTCCACGATCCGGTCGTGCTCGTCGTTCGACTTCTGCTGCCGCCCCGCAACGAGATTCAGCGTCTCGGACTGCCGGGTGAGGGCCTCGCGGATGTCGACGATCACGGATTCGAACACGCGGTTCCGGCTCGTCCTGGCGATGAACGCGTGGAACTGCGCATCCAGGGACACCCACACGAGGGGATCGTCCTCGTCCCGCATCTGCTCCACGAGGCCGCGCAGGGCGGCCAGGTCTTCGGCGGTGTGCCGCTGCGCCGCCCATCCGGCGGCGGGAATCTCCACGTGCGGGCGCGCCTCGACGAGTTCGTTGGCCGCGTAGTTCCCGAAGTCGAGGTCGCGGGCGATCGAATCGCTGACGACGAACGTCCCGAGGCCCGACTTCGTCTCCGTGAGCCCGAGCGCATGGCACGACCGCAACGCCTCCCGGATCACCGACCGGCTGACCCCGTGCCGCGCCGCGAGGGATGCCTCGGACGGAAGTCGTTCACCGACCGACAGCTCACCCGACGTGATCGCGTCACGAAGATCCGCGAGCACCGCCTCCGCGGCGCTGACCCGCGCCGTCACAGGACGCCTGGCTGCCCAGCTGTCTGACAGGTTCATGGGGATATTCTGCTCACGCCCCACCCGCAGCGTCAATACGGGACACCCCGGGGTTGACGCCTGCAAGTGAGCGAGGTAACAATTACACCTGTCTGACAGCCTGGCAGGTGGATAGCCGGGTGGCTCGACCGAGAAATCTACCTCTTCGAGCAGCAGACTCCGTCCACCGCATCCGTGCAGAGCAACGGCTCGCGCGAATCCCCGTGAGGAATGATCAAGTGCTCGAAACGCGAACAGAACACGATCTGCTCGGCGACCGCCAAGTGCCTGCGGATTCCTACTGGGGAATCCACACGCTGCGGGCCGTGGAGAACTTCCCCATCACCGGCCGGCCGATCTCCACCAACCCGTATCTGATCCGCGGGCTCGCCTACGTCAAATGGGCCGCGGCAACCGCGAACGAGAAGCTCGGGATCCTCGACCACCGCCGGGCCGACGCGATCGGGCAGGCGTGCCGGGAGATCGTCGACGGCCGCTGGCACGAGCAGTTCGTCGTCGACGTCATCCAGGGCGGCGCCGGGACGTCGACCAACATGAACGCCAACGAGGTGATCGCCAACCGGGCACTCGAGATCCTCGGCCACGGGCGCGGGGAGTACGCGGAGCTCCATCCCAACGAGCACGTGAACCTCAGCCAGTCGACCAACGACGTCTACCCCACCGCGGTCAACATCGCGACGATCTTCGCGATCGACGACCTGCTCGACGCGATGCGCGTCCTGCAGGAGGCCTTCGCGACCAAGGCGGTCGAGTTCACCGACACCGTGAAGATGGGGCGCACCCAACTCCAGGACGCGGTGCCGATGACGCTCGGCCAGGAGTTCGCCACCTACTCGGTGATGATCGACGAGGACCGCACCCGCCTCGACGAGGCCGCTCTCCTCGTCCACGAGATCAACCTCGGCGCCACCGCGATCGGCACAGGCCTGAACGCACCCGCCGGCTACGCCGAGGCAGCGTGCGACACGCTGCGGGAACTCACCGGATTCCCCCTCGTCCTGGCCACGGACCTGGTCGAGGCAACCCAGGACGTCGGTCAGTTCGTCCACCTCTCGGGGGTACTCAAGCGGATCGCGGTCAAGTTGTCGAAGGTGTGCAACGACCTCCGCCTGCTGTCGTCGGGGCCGCGCGCGGGCCTGAACGAGATCAATCTTCCACCGGTACAGGCCGGTTCGTCGATCATGCCCGGCAAGGTCAATCCGGTGATCCCGGAAGTCCTCAACCAGGTGGCCTACGAGGTCATCGGCAACGACGTCACCATCACGATGGCCGCCGAATCCGGGCAGCTCCAGCTCAATGCGTTCGAACCGATCATCGTGCACTCCCTGTCCGAGGGGATGCGCCACCTCGGCGCCGCCTGCCGGATCCTGGCCGACCGCTGCGTTCTCGGCATCACGGCCAACACCGATCTGCTGCGTGCCCGGGTCGAGGACTCCATCGGACTCGTCACCGCGCTCAACCCGTACATCGGCTACACCGCCTCGACCCGGATCGCGCAGGAAGCGCTGGTCTCCGGCCGCCGGGTCGCCGACCTCGTGATCGAGGCCGGTCTGCTCGACCGTGAAGAACTCGACCGCCTCCTCAGCCCCGAGCATCTCGCCAACCTGAGAGCGACCGGTTCGCCACGGCAGACATCCGTCGCCGCTGCCGCGGAGGTGGTCTCGTGACGATCGAGAAGGACGACACCTCCGGCGCCGACATCTTCGTCGAGGAAGACCTCGGCTACCGGAAAGCGCTCGGCCCCAGACAAATCCAGATGATCGCGATCGGCGGAGCGATCGGTACCGGCCTGTTCATGGGCGCGGGCGGACGCCTCCAGCAAGCCGGCCCCGCACTCGTGCTCGTCTACGCCCTCTGCGGCTTCTTCGCCTTCCTGATCCTGCGGGCGCTGGGCGAACTCGTCATGCACCGCCCCACCTCCGGGTCGTTCGTGTCGTACTCGCGCGAATTCTTCGGCGAGAAGATGGCCTTCGCCGCAGGCTGGCTGTACTGGATGAACTGGGCGATGACGGCAGTCGTCGACGTCACCGCCGTCGCGCTGTACATGAACTTCTTCAAGAAGTACTGGGCACCGCTCGGGAACGTCGACCAATGGGTCTTCGCCCTCGCCGCAGTCGTACTGGTCCTCGGGCTGAATCTCGTCTCCGTCAAGGTGTTCGGTGAACTGGAGTTCTGGTTCGCCCTCATCAAGGTCGTCGCCCTCGCCGCGTTCCTCGGCTTCGGCATCTACTTCGTACTGTTCGGAACGCCGCTCGAAGGACATTCGTCGGGCTTCAGCATGATCACCGACAACGGAGGACTCTTCCCCAACGGAATCCTGCCCGCCGTCGTGGTGATCCAGGGCGTCGTCTTCGCCTATGCCTCGATCGAACTCGTGGGAACCACTGCGGGCGAGACGAAGAACCCACAGAAGGTCATCCCCAAGGCGATCAACACGGTCATCATCCGGATCCTGGTCTTCTACGTCGGGTCCGTCCTGCTGCTGTCGCTGCTGCTCCCCTATACCGAGTACCACGCCGGCGAGAGCCCGTTCGTCACGTTCTTCGGCTCCATCAACGTGCAGGGCGCCGACGCGATCATGAACCTCGTGGTGCTCACGGCCGCGCTGTCCTCGCTCAACGCGGGCCTGTATTCCACCGGCCGAATTCTGCACTCGATGGCCATGGCCGGATCGGCGCCCTCGTTCGCCGCCCGGATGAACAAGGCAGGAGTGCCGTACGGCGGCATCGCCCTCACCGGATTCGTCATCCTGCTCGGCGTCGGACTCAACGCCGTCGTCCCCGCGCAGGCGTTCGAGATCGTGCTGAACCTCGCCGCGCTCGGAATCATCAGCGCCTGGGCCGTGATCGTGCTGTGCCAGTTGAAACTGTGGAAATTCGCCAAGGAAGGGAAACTCACCCGGCCCGGTTTCCGGATGTTCGGCGCCCCCTACACCGGGCTCCTGACGCTGGCCTTCCTCGCGTGCGTCGTCATACTGATGGCGTTCGATCACCCCGTCGGAACCTGGACCGTCGGGTCCATCGCGATCATCGCTCCACTGTTGGTGATCGGCTGGTTCGGCGCGCGGAACCGCATCCGCACCCTGGCCTCGGACCGCCCGACCGGATAGCGAGAGAGGACAACAGTGCCGAAAGTCGCCATCGTCACCACCGGAGGCACCATCGCCAGCAGGCGGGACGGGCAGGGTGTCAGCAGGCCGGTGGTCACCGGCCCGGACCTGCTGGGCAGTGCGTGGACCGGGACGGAACTCCGTGTCGTCGACGTGATGTCGAAGGACAGTTCGAGCATCACGTTCGCCGATATGGACCGGGTGCGCGACGCCGTCACCGCGGAATTGCGCGATCCCGATCTCGACGCGGTGGTCGTGCTCCACGGAACCGACACCATGGAGGAGACCGCTTTCCTGGTCGACCTTCACCACGCCGACCCGCGGCCGGTGGTGTTCACGGGTGCGCAACGCACGTTCGACCACCCGGAATCCGATGCCCAGGCCAATCTGGCCGACGCGGTCGCCGCGGGATCGGACCCCGCTCTGCGCGGAGCGGGTGTGATCATCGCGTTCGGAGGCGCCCTGCACCGGGCGTCGGGTACGCGGAAGGTCGACACGACATCCCTCGACGCGTTTCGATCCGTCCACCCCGCCGGTGCCACCCCGCGGCGAAGTCTCGATCCACTGCCGTGGCATCCGATCTCCGGAACCCGCGTCGACATCGTCGCCGCCTATCCAGGGGCCGACCGCGTCCAGATCGACGCGTGCCGAGCCGCCGGGGCCCAGGGGCTGGTGCTCGACGGGCTCGGATCCGGAAACGCGAACCCGGCGATCGTCGAGGCGGTGCGGGACTGCGCGTCCGCCGGGATCCCGGTCGTGGTCACCACCCGCGTGCCGAACGGCCCGACCTCCGCCACATACGGCGGTGGGGGCGGCGGGCACGACCTCGTCTCGGCGGGTGCACTGTTCTCCACCGACCTCAGAGCAGGTCAGGCCCGCATCCTCCTCGCGGCGCTGCTCACCGACCCCGAGCACACCGACCTCGACAAGGAATTCGATCGACGCTCACGCATCGACCCCGCACCGAGGATCAGCTGAGGTTGAACGGCTCCGGCGCGCTGCGGAGCTGACCGAGCTGGCCGACCACGGTGTACGCACCGGGCCCCACCGGATCGCGCTGGGGTTCCGGTTGCGTCAGGCAGTCGGGAGCGGACGTCTTGGCCGACCACTTCACGGTGAACTGAGCTTGCTCGCCGGGCGCGAGGGTCCGAACGTCGGCCGCGGACTGCGGGAAGCAATCGATGTTGGACCACAGCCGCACGGCACCGTCGATCGTGTAGACGAGCACCTGCTGGAGGCTGCTGCCCAGATCACGTTCGCACGGTGTGGTGCCGATGTTGGTGACGACCGTCGTGAAGCTCGGCTCCTCACCCGCCAGGTACGTCGGCTTGTCGGCGGCCACCTTGATGGCCAGCGACTGGTCCGGGCACTGTCCCGCAGCGACCGGCTGACCGCTCGGAGCAGCGCTGCTCGAGGCACCGCTGCTCGACGCCCCGGACGAACCGGACGTGCCCGAGGAGGCCTCCCCGCCGGCGGCAGCGGCGCCACCGCCGCCGCCACCGGAACCGCCTGATCCGCCACTGGACGTGGACGAACCCGAGGCTGTCGGGGAAATCGACACAGGAGTGGTCAACGAGGAACTCGCTGCCGCCGGATCCGTCTCGGAGTCACTGCCACCACGAAGTGAGTTGATCAACCACACCACGAGCAGCAACACGACGATGGCGCCGCCGATCGCCAGCGCCCTGCGGCGCCAGTAAATCTCGGGGGGCAACGGTCCATTCGGTTCCAGCACGACGTCAACGGTAGTTCGGCGTCGCGCGGCAACGGCTCAGCGGGTGCGGCGTGTCGCGGTCAGTCCGTGAGCTCACCGATGTCACCGACGGCGCCCTGCAGGTGGGTGCGACCGTCGGACAGCTTGTACGTGACACCCGCGATGGCGCACGCGCCGCTCTCCACCTTCTCCGCGATGATGCGCGACCGCTGCATGAGCAGGGCCCCGGTCTCCACCACGTGGCGGCCCTCGAGTTCGTCGACGGTGCTGAGTCCCTCTCGGCGTCCCATGAGGATCGACGGCGCGACCCGTTCCACGATGCTGCGGATGAATCCGGGCGGCACGTTGCCGTCGTCGAGGGCGTCGAGCGTCGCCTTGACGGCACCGCAGCTGTCGTGACCGAGCACGACGATGAGCGGCACGTTCAGCACGCCGACGGCGTACTCGATGGACCCGAGCACGGCGTCGTCGATCACGTGACCGGCGGTGCGGACGACGAACATGTCGCCCAGACCCTGGTCGAAGATGATCTCGGCGGCGACGCGGGAGTCTCCGCATCCGAACAGGACGGCCGTGGGGTGCTGGCCGCCCACGAGCTTCGCGCGATCGGCGATGCCCTGGCTGGGATGGAGCGAGGTACCGCTCACGAATCTGTCGTTACCCTGACGCAGGGCCTTCCACGCGGACACGGGGTTGGAATTAGGCATGGGATCATTGTGCACCGGGCGTGTCGCACCGTCGCGGCGGGAGTGTGACGACCGCGGAAAATCTGTTTCCCCCGTGAACGAAGGGACTTGTGAGGACGAAGTGGCCGTTGACTCCTCCGCGCTGATCAACTGGTACGACGTACAGGCCCGGGATCTGCCGTGGCGCCGCGACGGCGTCACCGCCTGGCACATCCTGATGAGCGAAATCATGCTGCAGCAGACGCCCGTCGTCCGAGTGGCCCCGATCTGGGAGGAATGGGTGCGGCGCTGGCCCGTCCCGTCCCGCATGGCCGCGTCGAGCCAGGCCGACGTACTGCGCGCATGGGGCAAACTCGGCTACCCGCGTCGCGCGCTGAGGCTCCACGAGTGCGCAGGCGTGCTGGCCGCCGAACACGGCGACGTGGTTCCCGGCGACGTCGACACTCTCCTCGGCCTGCCGGGTATCGGCGCCTACACAGCGCGCGCCGTCGCCTGCTTCGCCTACGGACAGCGGGTCCCCGTCGTCGACACGAACGTCCGGCGAGTGGTCGCCAGGGCAGTGCACGGACGCGCCGAGCCGGGAAATCCCTCGACGACGCGTGACCTCGCCGACGTGTCCGCGCTGCTCCCCCGCACCCGCGCGCGGGCCGCCACGTTCTCCGCGGCCCTGATGGAACTCGGGGCCACCGTGTGCACCGCACGCTCCCCCGAATGCGCCCGCTGCCCGCTCCCCAGCTGCGCCTGGGTGGATGCCGGACGTCCCGCGCACACCGGTGAGCGCCGGAAGGTCCAGAAATTCGCCGGCACCGACCGTCAGGTGCGCGGCAAGCTCATGGCCGTGCTCCGTGAAAGCTCCGCCCCGGTCGAACGCGTGCGGCTCGACCAGGTGTGGCCGGGCGATCCGGGCCAACGCGACCGCGCCCTCCACTCCCTGCTGATCGACGGACTGGTCGAGCAGACCGACGACGGACTCTTCGCCCTCGCGGGCGAGGGCAGCTAGCTCACACCGGAACCGCTTCGATAACGGATGACCGGGGACCTTGCGTGATCAAATCCAGCGTGAATCCGTGGTCGGTCAACAGTCGGCGCCATTCGGTGATCGTGCGCTCGCGACCTCCCAGGAGAACCAGCATGTGGAGATCCAGCAGAGCCATAGGGTGGGTTGTCGCCGATTCCGGCAGGACCTGCTCGACAATCATCAATCGTCCACCTGGCGGGATCGCTTGCCGGCAACTGCTGAGGATCTTGCCGGCGGACGCGTCATCCCAGTCGTGGAGAATCTGAGACAGCACGTACACGTCACCATTGCCTGGGACGTCGTCGAAGAAGCTTCCGCCCACGACTGTCGTTCGTTCACCGATGCCCGCCGAACCAAACGTCGACGGCGCTTCCGCGACCACATGAGGCAGATCGAACAAGACTCCGCGTAGATGCGCGTGCCGATCGAGCAACCGGGTGATCAGCGCGCCGGTCCCGCCACCGACGTCGACGACCGTTCCCACGTCAGACCAGTCGTGGTCGAGCAAAGGCAGCAAACGCAACTCGACCAGCCCTGCTTGGCCCCGTGCGAACTCATCGGCTGCCGACGGATTCTCGGACAACCATTCGAAGTACGGCTTTCCGAACGCCGTTGAAAACGATTCCTTCCCCGTCCGGATCGAATGCGCTGCGTGCCCCCACACGAGGTAGGCCTCGTTCGACATCAAGCCGACCAAGTGACGTAGCGAGCCCGGAGCGTCTGCCCGCAGAAGCTCACCGGCCTCCGTCAACGCAAATCGCCCTCCACCGACTTCCGCAAACAAGCCTTCCGCGACGAGGACCCGCAGGAATCGACCGAGTGCGTCGGCGTCGGCGCCCACACTCGCCGCGAGATCGCCGAGCAAGCACGCACCGTCCGCCAATCGGTCGGGCACACCCAGTTCACAGACGGCTGAAATAGATTGGGAAACGATGTATCCCATGATTTGTTTTCTCACTCGGTGGTTGACATCGCTCATGTTCACGCCACCTCGGACAGCCGCGGGAAGAGTGACATCATCGCAGCATTTTTCAAATACGACGCGCCTGCCGTACCGCCGGTGCCAGGTACCGTTCCGATGACTTTCAGGGTGATGCCCCAGTGGCCGCGCTTCATCGCAACCCACGCACGGTCCAGGCGCCGCATCGCCTCCTCGAGAACGAGTGCATCCGGATGCGTCTTCCGCATCGAGAGATACACGTCCTGCAACGTAGTGTCCCCGACATCGACCTTCCCAACATGCTCGAAGTCACGGGGATCGAGTGGAGCGCAGGCGAACTCGACCTCACGAAACGCGCGCGACTGCACCGCGCTCCGCCCATGGGTGAAGCCGCGAATAATCGAGAAGGCGTCAACCGGCATCGTCGTGAGAACCCGGAAGAGCGCAGGCACCGCTTCGAGGCGGATCGACGCCCGGTCGAGGCGACTCTTTGCCGCTGCAGCCAGACCGTGGCGCAGGTCACGGATCGCCATCGAAATCGCTGTCGCGACTTGCCGATACAGACCTTCGAAGATCTGGATGCAGCGGATGAACATCTGCTCGTCGTGCAGGCGCGTCGTCGGCAACAACGTCAGCCGAACTGCACTTCCGATCTCTTCGGGGACGCCGTTCAGCGCCGGCGCGGCGTGTGAAGCAAACGAACTGTAGTCGGCGCCCGGCTGAGCCAGCGCCGCAAGACCGGCCGCAACGACGGAAGGATCGAGCGAGAAATCGGGTGCGAGCCTGTCGAGTTGGGTCACGACCCGTGTCACTGCGCGCGTCCGGACCACCTGGGGGGCGTGTGCCGACCTCCCGAGTGCTCGCGCCTCCAGCAACGCGAGGTCCATGGCCGCGGCAGCAACGAAGGCGTCCACGCGCTGCGCGTCATCGGACCGGACGACCTGGTCGAAATAGTCGAGCCCGACATATGACAGATAGTCGCCATTCTGAGCATCGAATGTCATCGGTAGCCAGGCACCGAGAACATGATGCGCACGGTTGTTGTCATGGAAGTTTTGCAGCATGGCGACCAGGTGGGGCCGGACCCCGTTACGCCCGACCGTCTGATAATGGGCCGCGACAGCCGCATGGGGAAACTCCGCGTGTCCCGCCTCCCATTGTCGGAGCGCATTCTCGATATTGCGTCCAGACAATTCATCGGTCGTCGCTTCAGCAGCCTGAAGGCACGCGCCTCCGACGCCGATCACGCCGGAACGAACAAATTTCTGCTCGGCTTCGAGCATCGTTTCGGAAATCAATGCGAAACTCGCCTCTCATCCGTACTGCGGTGTTCAGCTAGCTTCAACGACGCGTGGCGAATGCGGATAGACACCCTAGGGAGACTTCTCGACACCCTTTCCGCTGGGGGGGTGACGTTTTCAACCCTGGGGTGCCTGTTCCGCCCGCAGGCACGTGCCCAGGATTGGGAGCGATACAGAACTCGAGGCAGGTCGATCCCACAGAAGGAAGAAATCTATGCACATAATCGCCAGAAGCGCACTCGAGACGATCAACGAAGCCGTTGTCGGCGGGAGCGTCCACAACCTGGGTGTCGTCAAGATATTCAGCCAACACCCTCAGTTGGCGCAATTCGTTCCTGCTTCCAGCAATTTGGCGATCAGCTGGGTCAGGTTGGAGTGCGGTGAGGTGCTGGCGGTGCACAAGCACCCGGAGCCCAGTCTGATCCTGATCTGCGAGGGTTCCGGACGAACGATGGGCAGTGCTGAGCAGGAGGTCGGTGCGGGAGACATGATCCTCGTCCCCGGCGACTCCTGGCACGGCTTCGAAGGAACCCGGGACGGTTTCTGGGCGCTCTCGATCCAGTTCAACGGCAAGGCACTCTACGAGGACGCCGCGAAGCCCAACGCGGTGTTTGCAGGCGAGGTACCGAATCGGGCGGCTGTGCTCCTGGCGGACAACGAGAAGTACCTGCAGCAATTTGGTACCAGCAGCCTGTTGCGGCTGATCGATGACCCCTCGTTCGACGACCCCCACGTTCGGGAACGGCTGCTCGACTGCCAGCAGACCTGGTCGGACGTGTTTCAGGACCTGCTGCACCTGCGTGTCGCGATGACTACCGATACGGCGCACAAGCAGGTGGCGCTCGACCATCTGGTCGAGGAACTGGGCCATAACGACAACCTGCGCAACCAACGGGGATCAGCGCACGTGCCGGTCACCGATGAGACGTTCGTATCGACAATGGAGTGGTTCAGGCATCAAATGCTGTACCGGAGCGACATGGTGCGCACTCTGCTGATGCATGTGGTGCTTGAAGGTAGTGGCGAAATCTGGCACCGGGAAGCGGCGCGAGTGTTTCCGGCAATTCCGCACTTCCAAGAACACGGAGAAGACGACGGCCAGCACGTGAGTATGGGGATCGATCTGCTCGATCGCGCAACGCCGGCCGAGATTCGAGAACTCCGCGAAGCACTCGCCGAGGGATGGAAGATGATCACGCAATTGTGCGACAGAATCGCGTCGCTCGCCCTGGCCGACACGGCGGTCCCCACGTACTCCACATGCTGAGCGTCCTCAGGAAAGTCGTCTGGTTCGAGGTTCCCAAACCCCGAACTCGACTCGACCCTGTGCCCAACGCCTCGCACCTTGCCAGATGGCAGCGGTGGTGTGACGCGGCGCAGCGGGACAGCGTTAACGCGCTCCGAGGCGAGCGACTGAGCAGATCCGTCTTCGGCGGACTTCGTCGTGACATCATGCTCGGGCTCGTGGCCATCGCGGTCAATGCAGGATGCGCCTTTGGTGCTGCGATCACGCTGAAATCGCTGATCCAGCACCTCGTCACCGGCGATTCAGCACTCACGACGAACCTCACGCTTGGTATCACCTGCATCGTGCTGACCTACTTGGCGTGGCTTGCATTGAATCACACCTTCATGCAAGCCGACGTGGTAGGCATCGGAGCCCGGACATACATCGAACAAAGGCTGCTGCACAAGAAACGCAGCATTGCCCCTTCCGACCAACCGGCCGACCTGGTCACGCTTCTGGACCGGGAGGCAGCACGCGTCGAAAATGCGTGGTCGGGACTCATTTTCATCATTCTGGCACTCGCAACTATCACCTTTACCTCCGCGTACTTCTTCGTGGCGTTGGGACTGAGCGCTCTGGCGGCACTGTCGGTGATTCTCGTCAGTTCCGCGGTGATCTACTGGAACGCCAAACAATTGAATGCCGCGCACGCTGCACTGACGGTGACGGCGGCAGATCGCATCGAAGTCGGCCTGTTTTCGCTGAACAATCGCCTGCTCGCGTGGCTCAAGAACTGGAACGACGAACTGTTTCGGCGCTATGCCGACAAGCGAGATGGCGAGGAGCGCGCGCTCCTGAAAGCGGCGCGTCTCATCGCGCGGATCAACCTCATATCGACACTCACTCCGATCGTTGCCATGCTTGCCGCGGTGTTCACCCAGCTGGCCCACGTTGGTTACGTCGATCCAGCAGGCCTGCTGTCCACAATGGCGCTGGTCGGAGGCTTGAAATCCGTCGCCAACAATATCCCCTTCATTGTTCAGAGTCTGTCCCAGGGCATTGTCGGGCACACCAACGTTGCGAAGTACCTATCCAGTCCGCACTCGCTGGACACCGATACGACCGCAACGCGCCTACCGGCAACAACGGCGAAGCACATCGCCGTCGTCGGCGCCGCAGGCAGTGGCAAGACATCCGTTCTGAAAATCGGTGCACGCCACAGCAGCCAGGTGAACAGCAAAACGTTCTTCGTACCGGATGAACCGTGGATATTCCCTGGCGGGCTCTACGAGAATTTGTGTCTCTATCGAAGCGAATTTACCGACGACGAGGCCCGTCGAGCCTTGACACTGTCCCGACTTCCCGGAACCTTCTACGGCGACTACCTCTCGAGCAAGTCACGCGACCGGAACGAGGGCTGGAACGTGTCCCGCGGGCAGGGGAAGCGGCTGGAACTGGCACGGGCAATATTGGCCGAACCGAAGTTCGTTTACCTGGATCAGCCCACAGCAGGGCTGGACGACGACCTGGCGAATGGGCTGTTGGCCTCCCTTCTGCGCGGGCCGTGGCACGACACCACGGTCATTTATGCAACGGACAAGCCCGATGAAAAAGATGCTGCAGACGAGATATGGGTAGTGGCCGGAGGCGAAGTCGTGGAGGTGATGCGAAACCTCACACCACGTGCGGCAAATCCTGCTCGAGAACGCAAAAGGTATCTCGCTCAGGAGGATCGTTCGGTCGCTGGCTCTTCCCAGGGCGTGGACCGAGCGGAGTTCTCGACTTCGTCACGCCGCAGTCTGATGAGCCTGGGCGTCGCGAAGGTCGCGGTTGTCGCGTGCGTCCTGTTTGCGTGCCGCGACGTTCTGACGATTGTCGGTGACTACACAGCTGCCAGCGGAATTTCGACCACGAATGCGCGGACAGCAGCGACAACCCTCATCGCCGCACTGTCCGCCGGGGCCCTCCTGTCGATTTTCACCTCCCTGTTCATAGTCAAACGCAGCATCGTGGCGGCATCCCGAAACTGTCGGAATTACTTCTCGACCGTCATGAGTCCAAAGCCCTCCAGGCCGGCCTTCGACGAGGTCGATCAGGACTATCAGAGCAAACTGACTTGGGATCAACGACGTATCGACGAACTTCTGCCAGAAGTACTTCTGAATACGCTGGGTGCGGTTACATTGCTGCTCACGACCGCCGCCTTCGTTTTGAGCAAGAACATTTTCGTCCTGCTGCCCCTTGTCGGGATGTGCTTCGCCTACTGGCACAGTTCGAAGCGATCGGGAAGGCGACTGCAGGACTTCAACGATAGAGAGATCGGGACGACGTCGACCGTGTTGGAGCGGGTCGAGGCCATTACCTGGAGCTCAGCGAGATTCGACTTGGCACGCGACAATTCGGCCCTCGTCAATTGGCTGAACAAGAGTTTGATGAATCGCGCCTTCGCTTCGATGGACAATGCGGGCGCGCGCCGCTGGTTCAATTACAAGCTCGATTTGATGGGTGTGCTCTTCCTGTCGGTCGTCGTCGGTTCAAGCGTGTTTGTCCAGGCCGGCGGCGGACCCGGCCTCAGCGGTGTTCTCGCGCTCAGTCTCTCGTACAGCCTCATCGCTGTTTTCGCCCGAGTGGGCCGTTGCCTGGTGGACCTCAGACAGGTTCTCGACAGCGCGGATCGTCTCCTCACGCCTCCGACCTGCCCGGCGCCGTGCTGGACCGGCTCAGCAGTTGAAGACGCAGCGCTCGTATCATTTTCGGAGGTAACGTACGTCGCGCCGCACACCGGGGCGGTGCTACTGGAAGAGCTTTCCGAGTCCTTTGCCAGCCGAGACGTCGTGGTCGTCATGGGCCCGAGCGGGGTCGGTAAGTCGACATTTGCGAAGCTGGTTGTGGGCAGACTGCAGCCGACAACAGGCGTCCTCTCTACATTGGGCCGGACGACGGGATACGTCTCGAATTCCCACGCCGAAGACATCCTCCTCCTGACGTCGAGTCCGATCTTCAAGCCAGGCAGATTGATCGAACACTTCAACAGCCCGTTACCGCTCGAATTGGCTCGCGTCGTCGACTATCTCGACGTGGCAGACGTCGTCGGGCGACTACCGTCCGGATTCGACGAGCCCGTCCCTGCCACCGGTCAGTTGAATCTGAGCAAGACGGAACTGCAGCGGCTGGCGCTCCTCGACCTGTTGATCAATCGCCCGGCGGTCGCAATTCTCGACGAAGCGACTTCCGAGTTGAGTACAACAGCGGAGATCTCGATATTGCAGGCCGTGATCTCTGCCTTGCCGGACACGCTCTTCTTCATCATCACGCACAATCCCGGGCTGACCGAACTTGCCAACCGAGTCTTCCACTTCAACGGCGAGCGACGCCTCCTCGAGAATTCTGGCCAGTCGCACACGACAGCCGATCGGAACTGGAATGGAAAGGAGGAAGACCATGGAATGGCTGCCCCAACGCGATGCGTTCTGTAACAGTCACAACGTTCCACGGCCACAACTTCCGCTGCGGAACATCGCGCACTGGAACGCGGTACTCCAGGGCAGCGTGAGCAGCAATGACACCCTGCATCACGAGCGAGCGTACGTCGCACCCGGATACTTCTACATGCCCGTGTGTGACGAGCCCGACGATCGGACATTGGCGGAGTTGTCGAGCCTGGCGTCAACCGCCGACTGGTTGTTGGTCCCTTCCCTTCGCAGATCCGATCGCCGTCGGCGCGCCGACGTCATTGCAGTTCCATTCATGAAGGCTGCATTCTTCCGGTCTTCGCGAAGTGTGGACCTCGCCCTGCGAACCGCGGTAGGACCCAGCCAATACAAATCAATCGTCAGGATCACGAGGAAGGCCGAAGCGGCGTGCACAACCGAGATACACCGTCTCTCGGACGTGGCAGAAGACAATCGGGTCCTGCGCGATTTCGCCTGCCTTCAGGCCATGAATGTGGCCAAGTACGGACACGCCAAGAACCTCTATACGAGCGATGTGCTGCGTATGCTGGCACGCTCGTCCGAAGGTGAGAAATACTTCGTGAAGCTGGACTACGACAAGTATTCGAATACTCCGTTGGCCGGATCACTGAGCTACGCCGACGATCACCGTGGCGTGTTTACGAAACTCGTTCGGGGACTGGATCATGACCGAATTCCGCGTGGGTTGAATCTGTATATCGCCGACTACTACCAAATGTATCATTTCGCGGACCGGCTGGGTTTCGCGGACGTCTGTCTCGGCCGAGGCGCCATCGACGCGAAGGTCCGGGTGGGCGCAATTCACATTGTCAACCTGGACAACTGGCTGATTCCGGTCAACACACAGCGTACACAGGCGATGCAGAACTACGCGAGATCGCGACATGGAGACTGAGATGATCAGCGAAATAGCCTGGGCAGATGGAAGATGCGTGCGATTCGACGAGGTGATCCTGTCACCTGCCACCCATGGGTTGTCGTATGCCACGTCGGTGTTCGACGGTATCCGCACGTACGGCGGCAGCATCTTCAAATGCGACGACCACATAGCGAGGTTGCGGCGGTCCGCCGAGTTGTTCGGGCACACCGTGCACTATTCGAATGCGGACTTGGCCGACGCCTGCCACGAATTGGTGAGGGCCAACGATCTGGCCGATGCGTACATCAAGTGCTTGGTCTTCTATGACGACACCGATGTGAGTTTCAAGGCGCAGGGCTCTTCCAGCAAGGTGGTCCTGTTTGCCCTGCCCTTTCCTTCGAATTCGGCCGCGGAGCAATATCGGCTCTCGACGGCAACGTGGCGGCGTGCACCCGCCTCGTGCCACCCGTATCAGGCGAAAACGTCGTCTACCTACGCGTTGAGCTACTTGAGCCACCGCGGGCGGGCCGACGGCTACGATGATGTGCTCTTCCTCTCGACAGCCGACGCTGTGTGCGAGTCGAGCGGCTCGAACGTGTTCTTCGTCAAGGGAAACGCATTGTTCACGCCGACTGCCGAATTGGCCCTCGACGGGATTACCCGAAGGGTGATAATCGATGAGCTGTGTCCGCGACTGAAGCTCTCGGTAACGGAACGCGACATCGCCTACGGCGAGATCGGATCGTTCGACGCCGCATTTCTGTGCGGGACTGCGATCGAAATCATGGAGGTTTCCGGCATCGACGAGATCCGGTATGCGAAGTCCGCAGTGGTCGATGCGATTGCAACCGAGTATCGGCACTTGACCAACGGCCGGTCCGCGATCCGATGACGACCAAGCAAGGTGGGTCATCCTTCCCCCCAGGGTTCCTAGCTTCACGGCCGTCGGCCCGGGATAGTACTGGAAGGTGAAAGTCCATTTCGCCGAACGATATTCCATCCAGCGGGGTCTTCTGAATGAAACTGCTCATTCTCCATCGCGTTCCGTATTCCTTCATCGAATACCATCGTGTAATCGACCATGGAATTCACGATGTCGTCTACGTGGGCTCGAGCGCGCAACTTGCGACCGTGCCGCCCGACCTTCCTTGCACGAGGGTTGAACGCCCGGGTCGAGCAGGTCTGGCCGAGGAAGTTCGCACCCTGTTCTCCCCCGACGATGTCTTCGACCGAGTCATCAGCGTCTCCCAGTACGAGATGATGGAGGCAGCGCAGATAAGACGGAGCCTCGGAATAGAAGGAGTATCACCGGAGCAGGTCCACATCGTGAACGACAAGGTAGCGATGAAAGCCGCAGTCGCAGGATGCGGACTTCGCGTGCCCAGATTTGTTCGCTGCGATGAAGCGCTCACCGCTTCGTCCGCCGATGTCACTCCCTGGGCTGGGAAGACGGTGCTCAAACCACTCGATGGAACCGCCAGCAAGGATGTTTTCGTTTTCGCCACCTACGCTGACGCCGGCACTGCGATTCTCAACCACCCTACAGGTCTGGAGGACTGGGATCCGGAACGCTTCCAGCTCGAAGAATATGTGGAGGGGCCGATCTTCCACTTCGATGGCGTGATGCTTGCCGGTGCGCCGGTGGCGATCGTCGCCAGCAGATATCTGGGCACTTGCCTCGAGTTTGCCCAGGGAGTTCCGCAGGGATCGATTCAAGTCGACGACGACGGTGGGCGTTGCAAGGTAGCGGTCGAGTACCTTCGGGCCGTGGGTATCGACAATGGCCCATTCCATCTCGAAATGATCGAGGCCGCAGATGGAATGGTTTTCCTGGAGGTCGGCGCCCGCCCTGGCGGCGGACATATCAAGGAGACATTCCGGCTTGCCACAGGCATCGACTTGGTCGCGGCCGGTTTGGCCTGCAACCTCGATTGGTCACCTCTCGAAATCAATCCACTGAAACGGTGGTTCGAAAGTACGGCGAGCAGTACGGTCTACGGGGATTTCATGTTCCCGGGTCACCTGCTTCCGTCGCGGTATTGCGCGATATCGGGTGGAGAACGGTTTCAGGCCCACCCAGACGTTGTCCGATGGAAGGAGCTGGACGCGGGCGCTTCTCTTCCGGAGACCGTGAGCTATTTCGATTTCGAATTGCCCGTCAGCGGCATCGTCGCCGGCCGGTCGAGCTCTGAAGTGACTTCACTCATTCGCGAAATCCTGACGACCGTGCAAGTCGTACCGATTGAGCAGCCCACGCAATGCCCCACACCTGGCTGACCGGGCAGAACGTGAATCTGCCCGGTCAGTGCGGGAGCGCGCTCGTCTCCACCCGAATCCGATCCTGTGCCTCAGCCAACCGGCGCTCGGCGTCCACGAGATCAGTGCCGACCGCGACTATGACACCTTGACGATCCGCAGAGGACCGGAGCGGACCGAGGTGTTGCCCTGGTTCGAGAGAACACTGCAACCGGATGACCCCCTCGGCCTGACGCGCGGCTTCGATGCCCTGCACGCGTTCGATCACCACATTCTCGTAACCAAAGAATGCGACGCAGCCTGCACCGCGCCCGGGTGCTCGCGATTGCGGCGGCAGCCCGGCAAGATGACAGATCGACTCCCGGACCAGATCGCGACCCATCGCACGGTGCACCAGCTCCCAAATGAAATCGCCTCCAGGACGGGTATTGCCCTCGATGATCCGTGGCCCGGCCGAACCGATACGCACTTCGGTATGGGCCGGCCCAAAGGAATGACCGATCGAACTGAGGAAATCGGTGACGAGACCGCGGAGCTCGGCAAGGGCCGATGCCGCGAGCACGGCCGGCATCAGATGACCGGTTTCGATATACCGTGGCGGGCCGGTGGTGGTTTTTGCGGTCACCGCGATGATGTCGTGCCGGCCATCCGTGGTGAAGGATTCGACGCTGTATTCGGGGCCGTCGATGAACTCTTCGACCAGGGTCGGCCCGGGGTACTCGCCGCGAGAGCAGGCGAATGCGGATTCGACCTGGTCAAGGCTGGAGACGCGAAGAACACCGGAGCTGCCGGCACCTTCAGCCGGCTTGACGATGATCGGGCCGCCAACTGACTGAAGAAAGCTCCGTACCTCGGAGGCCGAATCGCAGCTTCGGGTCAGCACAGCTCCGAGATCACGGCCGGCCAGGTGCTCGCGCATGGCGATCTTGTCGCGGGTCAACCGGACGGCTTCCCGCGCATTGCCCTTGATGCCCAATGCCTCTTTGATCACGGCGGCCGGCATGAGGCCGTGCTCGGTGAATGACACGACGGCATCGACGGGTTCAACCTCGTGCAGCTCCTGCGCCATGCTGAGCGCCTCTGCCTGGTTGCGGTAGTCGAATACGCACAGCCGGTGGGCGCGCCTGGCCTGCCGCGCGGTGACCGATTCGGAATTCTGAAACACAGTCAGCTCGACCGGTAGATCTTCGATCATTCGGAAAGTCTCGTCATGTCCGCCGACGATCAAAATGTGAGCCATGCCGACCCAGCTCCTCGAGGTCCGCTGATTCCCGGAGGTCTCGCTCGTCCGGCCGGTCTCACTTCCGGCCCTCGATTACGCTGAAGCCGCAGGGCAGGAGCGTACTGCCGGTGAGTCCGAGGCCTGCGCGCTCGTATAGGCGCGCGTAGTCCTGAATCGTGCGCTCCCGGCCGCCCGTCATGACCAGCATGGCGACGTCCACCACATTTCCCCAGACGTATTCGCCGTCCCCGCTGATCACCCGCTCCAGGACCAGGATCCTGCCGCCGGGCGCGAGTGCGTTCGCGCAATTGGTGAGGACGCGTACCGAGTCGTCGTCGTTCATCGTGTGGAGAACGCTCTTGAGCAGGTGGACATCGCCCCCGCCAGGCACCTCTGTGAAACCGTCGCCGGGCACAATGCCACACCGCTCATCGACGCCATATTCCCGCAAGGTGTGACCGGCCCTGGCCAGCGAGAACTCCAGGTCGTAAATCGTGCCCCGCAGATGATCGTGTTTGCGCAACAGCTGGGCGGTCACGATGCCGTAGCCACCGCCGACATCGACGACGTGCCGATTGTCCGTGAAATCGATCGCTTCCGCGGTCTCGAGACCGGCGCGGACCGAGATCTCGTGCCAGCCCAGATGGAAGCGCTGGGCGGAGTCGGGGTGCTCGGCCAGGTACTCGAAGAGGGATTTGCCGAAGAACTGGCCGAATCCTGTCTGTCCCGTACGTGCGCATTGGAGCAGCTCGCTCCAGGCCAGGTACGTTTCTGCGCCGGCAAAGAGCTCCACCTCGCTTGCGATCGATTCCGGATTATCCCTGCGCAAGAATTCGGCTCGCGGGGTGAGTGCGCATCTGTCCTGCTCGTCCACGGAGAAGATCCCCGCGCTCATGAGTAGGCGGAGGATCCGCTTCAGCGCATCGGGATCAGTGCCGCTTCGTTGTGCGAGGTCGGCAAGCGCCATTGGGCCCCCCGCCAGCAGATCGGCGAGCTCCAGCTCGACGGCTACGAACAAGCAGCTGGATATGTTGTAGCCATGAACCATTTCTTTGACACAGAGACGGTCGGGCTTGTCACGGAAGTCGAAATACATGTGCGCCTTCGAATAGGTCGTGGAGTACAGCAAGTACGTGGAACTCCCGGACTCCCGGGAGTTCAACCAGCGTGAGGTTTCACCGCGTCGCGCGATAGATACCCAGGGGCTGGCAACCATCCACCCCCGCCCGCACCACGTAGGTTCAGGTGGTAATCGCAGGGTCCGATTCCGACCCCAGATTTCGCACCAGCCAACGCCTGTCGACGAGATGCATGAGGACCGGGCACACGTACCGGGGATCGTGCGGCTGCCACAGACCGCCCTCCAGCGCCGAGGCTTCGAGTACGTAGAGCGCCTCGACTCCCGGGGCGACCACCCTGGTGGCTGAACCGATTCCCCACGTCGCCGGATCTGGCAGCATCGCCCGAAACGACCGCACATGCACGCGCTCGAGATGCACCCACAGCGGATGATCCGGCGGCCCGGCGAGGGCCGCCTCAACCGCCTCACCATTCCAACCGTCAACAGTCATCTGATAGTGGTTGTCACGCACCCACTTCTGCGCGAGTACCGCCTGGAAGTCGGGATCCACGTTCGGCCATACCGACAGCAGATCCCGGTCCACATACACCGGCATCAGGAATGCCCACGCCGCATTCACCAGATCTGTATGCCCGAGGAACCGCACCAGTTCGGCCGGATCCACCGCACGAGGCTGCCGGTACGTCTGCCGCACCTCGGGCGGCAACGAGTCGATCTGCTCGTCGGTCAGCTCCGGAAGGGCGGAACAACTCGGCATCGGCCAGCGTCAGCAGCAGGTTGTTCAGGGTCTGGGGAAGCCAGACGCACGCGTCGAGAACCACCCGACAGGCAGCCACCGGTTGCCCTGCCCCTCGATCCGCGGGTCGAGGGGCAGGGTGTCAGACGCGTCGCCGGGGTCTGGGGTTTCCTCGTGCGCCATCTCCTCGAACACCTGACCGCGTCGCGCGCGCTCGTGTTGTCGAAAGGCCAGCACGTCCGCCAACTCCACCCGCTGGTGCCTGCTCGGCGACGAGTAGGAAATCTTCCCGGCCTCCAGCAACCGCACCAACGTCGGGGGGTAATGCCCAGCAGTTCCGCGGCCTCCTGCGTCGTCAACACCGTCCGATGCGGCTCCACCGTCACCACCTGCCCCCGATCCAGAGCCGTGACCGCGTCGACGAGCAGCCTCCGGACACTGTCCGGCAACGGCGCCGAACCCTCCGGAGTCGAGATCGTCACATCATCCTGACCAGCGATAACATACTTTAACGCGGTGAGTAGGTCCCATCGTCGGCGCCCGGCGGCAACACCGTGTGGTTCATCAGAGCGGCCATACCCCAACCATAAAGCGAAAAAACGAACACACTCTCCTGCGCAGCGGACGAGGTGTCTCTCAGCCCAGCCCGTCGAGGAACTCCTCGACCACTTTCCGGTACTGCTCCGGCTGGTCGTCGTGGACGAGGTGCCCGGCCTGCTCGATGCGGACGTACTCGGCGCCGGGATGCCGCTCCGCCATGGTCCGCATCTGACCGTCGGGGGTGATCGTGAACTCCCCTTCGATCAGCAGGGCCGGAACGGTGATCGACGCCCACTGGTCCCAGAAGTGCCTGCCACCCCACTCCTCGGAGATGTCACGGAACGTGTCGACGTCCCCGTGCAGATACCAGCCATCGGCGCGTTTCTCGAACGAGTCCAGGAAGTACTGTCCGGCAACCGGACCGAAGAACTCGAACAGGTCCTCCCGGGTCGCGAACGGCTGCGGCCAGTTCGAGATCATCGCCGCCCAGTCCGCGGCGGTCCGGCCCCGGAAGTCGGGGGCCATGTCTTCGAGCACGAGCGCCGATACCTTCTCGGGGTGTTCGGCCGCAAGGCACCACGCGTGCAGGGCGCCCATCGAATGGCCGATCACCACCCACGGCTCGGCGAAGGGCGCGAGTGCGGCGGCCAGGTCTTCCACGAACGCTTCCGTCGTCAACCGCGACGGTGCGGGCCTGCCGTGACCTGCGGCGTCGAACGTGAAGACGTGGCCGTGCTCACGCAACCACGGCACGTGCCGCCCCCAGGTCCGCGCGCTGCCCATCAGCCCGTGCAGTAGCAGAATCGGCTGTCCCGTTCCACCCTCGTCGTGCAACGCACTCTCACCTGCCACCCCTCCGACGCTAGCGGAGTAATCTCGCCCGCATGGCAGTGGTGAAGATCAACGCAATCGAAATCCCCGAGGGTGCAGGCCCCGAACTCGAGAAGCGCTTCGCAGCGCGCGCGCACGCCGTGGAGAACTCCCCCGGCTTCCTCGGATTCCAGCTTCTGCGCCCCGTCAAGGGCGAGAACCGCTACTTCGTCGTCACCCAGTGGGAGAGCGAAGAGGCATTCGCGGCGTGGCGCGACGGTCCGGCCAGAGAAGCGCACGCGGGTGAGCAGAAGAAGCCGGTGGCGTCCGGAGCTTCGCTGCTCGAGTTCGAGGTCGTTCTCGACGTCGCGGCAGCGAACAAGGGCTGAGAGACGGGGCCGAGCGGGAGGATTGACACGACGGCCCGCCGGGTGCAAAAGTTCGCAGGACAAAGCGATGGTTCGGCAGGAATCCGGTGCAATCCCGGAGCGGTCGCGCCACTGTAAATCGGAGTAGTCCTTCACGGGAGCCACCTCGACAGCCAGATACTGCGGCCATCGCCTGGACCTAGGGGACGCGAAATCCCAGGAGGAACTATGGCACTCGCCTACGCACCCGGCTCGTCGGTCGACACGACCCGTCTCGCCGTCATCTCTTTCGCGATCGTTCTGTTCGCGATGCTCGCTCTTTACCTCGTTGGTTTCGACCAGGGCGCGATTTCGCGCAGTGGCATGTACATGCATGAACTGATGCACGACGGCCGCCACCTCCTGGGTCTGCCATGCCACTGACCGATTCCTTCGCGAAACTCCTCATCCGCGGTCTGCTGGCCGGCCTGATCGCAGGCATCCTGGCCGGTGGCGTCGCGTTCGTCCTCGGTGAGTCGCACATCGATGCGGCCATCGCGATCGAAGAGTCGAACAGCGCTGCCGAAGCCGAAGTCCACTCGCACGACGCCACTCAGGCAGCCGAGCCGGCCGGGCACTCGCACGACGAGGAAGACGCACTGGTCAGCCGTGACGGACAGCGCTTCGGGCTGTTCCTCGCCACGTCCCTCGCGGGCCTGGCTCTGGGAGCGATCTTCGCCGTCGTCGCGAATTACGCACGTCGAGTGACGACGCTGTCCGGACCGCTGCTCGGTCTGACATTGGCCACATTGGGCTGGTTGGCAATCGAGGCGGTGCCGTTCTTCAAGTACCCCGCCAACCCGCCGGCTGTCGGAGACCCCGAAACGATCACTCAGCGCACCTGGCTGTGGCTCGCCGCCGTCGTCCTGGGTCTGCTCGCGGTGGTGGCCTCCGTCTTCGCGGCGAAGGCCGTCGCAGCGCAGGAATTCCTGTCGGTGCGAATCGCGGCGCCGGTTCTCGCCTTCCTCGTGGTGGTGACCATCGGCTACCTCGTGCTGCCCACCGTCAACGAAGTGGGCGACGACTTCCCCGCAGTGCTGCTGTGGCAGTTCCGGCTGTCGTCCCTCGCGACGCAGGCCACGTTGTGGCTGGTTCTCGGACTGGCATTCGCGTTCCTCACGGAGCGCGCCACCCGGGCCACGGCGCCCGCGCCGGCGAACGCCGCCTGACCCACAGGGCGTCAGCGGGATTTGTCCCATCGGGCCGGGTCCGCCTCCAGGGCGGCCCGGTCCCAGGCACCCCGCTCGGCGGCCGCGTCGTACGTGCTGTGCAGGAACTTCAGCAGTGCGGCATCGGGATCGTCTGCGGTGCGGACAGTCTCGTACGGCAGCAGGAACTGCCCGTTCTCCTTGCTGTAGAAGGCTCCGTCGGGCCCGACCGGGTAGTCGGCGAACCCGTCCGGCTCCGGGTAGGCGTACGCGTAGAACGCACCTTCGACCCCACCGCCGGGCCAGAAACCGCAACTGCTCAGCTCGTGCGAGTACCCCTCGACCATCACCCAGTCTCCGCAGTTCGGCGCTCCCCCAGGGTGAGTCGGTGCTGTTCGTCCGGAGAACCGCGTACAGGCCAGGTCGAGCGCACCCCAGAAGAAGTGCACGGGACTGACCTTCCCGATGAAATGGGAACGGAACTCGTGCAGGACGCGGTCGGCCTGCACAAGCTGCCGCCAGAACTGGTGCACCGACTCACCGTCGTACGAACAGTGCTGCGTGTCCTCCGCGAACGGGACGGCGGGGTCCACCTCGTTGGGCCGGGCCAGAATGGTCGTCGCCACACCCAGCTCGGCCAGCGTGTCCATCGTCTCCGCATAGAATTCGGCCACCGACTTCGGTTCGAGGGCAACCGTCCCGGTACCGCCCGTGCTGGTGCGGATCACCAGTCGATGATCGGCGAAGTCGAATTCGATGTCGAAACAGTCGGTGCCGTACGGAATCGTCGACGTCGTGAGACCGCGGGGGCTCACGTACAGCGGGACCTGCCACCAGTGGTTGATCAGCGGTGCGTGGGCCAAGCGGATCTTCCCGACGATCTGCGTCCACATGTGCAGGGTGTTCCGCGTCGACGTCCAGTCGTCCACCTTCAACGCCGGCCACGCATCTCCTGATCGTGTCTGCTCACGCACAGTGCCTCCCTGCCGACGACGTGCATTTCAATGTGCCCCTGGTGCGGGGTGATGGCAAGCGTGTCGCACCGATACCCGGGTAGGGGTGGACTCCACTCTCCGGGGTGATGTGCCGCGACGTCGCCGATACCAGCATGGGGACATGACCACTCGTACTGCACCCTCGGTCCCGCAGCCGGTCGAGCACGCGTACTGGCTGCTCGGCCTCGCCCTGTCCGCCGGCGTGGTCGAGGCCATCGCACACACGTCGACGGCATTGGAGGGCCCCGACGCCGACGTCGGCAGCCTCGCCCGACAACTCGTGGTCCGCGTCGTCGTCTACGGCGCGGTGCTGTTCGTCATGACCCGATTCCGCAGTGGCCGGGCGTGGGCGCGGAACACCCTCGCGATCGGTCTCGGCGTGTTCGGTGTCGCTTCGCTCGTGATGGAACCGATCGCCTGGATGTGGGCCGGCAACGACTCGATGTCCGCCGTCTCCGGCCTGACCCTCGACGTCGCGGTGATCGCGACCGCCCGGCTCACCCATCTCGTGGCGGTGATCGCGGCGGTGGCACTCATGTTCCGGCCCGACGCCAACCCGTACTTCACGCGCCGCTAGTTCACCGGCGCCGCGCTCGCCTGCGTCAGAAGCTGCAGGAACACGTCCTTCGGTTGCGCGCCGGACACGGCGACGCGGCGGTTGGCGACGAAGAACGGCACCGCCGACACCTGCAGGCGACGGGCGACCTCGAGGTCGGCGCGGACCGCGTCCGCACCAGCATCGGACTCGAGTTCGGCGCGCACGGTGTGGGCGTCGAGCCCGGCACGCGACCCGATGTCGACGAGCACCTCACGGTCGTCGATCACGGCCCCCTCACCGAAGTGGGCGCGGAACAGTGCCTCCACCACGGTATCTCGCTGATCTCCCGCCAAGTGGATCAACCGGTGGGCGTCGAAGGTATTGGCGGCGATCACGGTGTCGAAGTCGAGACTCAGGCCTTCGTCGGCCGCCGTGCGCGCAACGTGACCGAACATCTGACGGACCTGCTCGGCAGGCATACCCTTGCTCTCCACCAGGGCGTCGAGTTCACTGCGCCGTTCCCCCACCGGCGTCTCCGGCGACAGCTGATACGACCGCCACACCACGTTCACCCGGTCGCGCCCCTCGAACTCCGCGAGGGCCGACAGGAAACGGTGCTTGCCGATGTAGCACCAGGGGCAGGCGACGTCGGACCAGATCTCGATCTCGATGTCGCCGTCGGTGTTCTGCTGTGTCGTCACAGTTCAGTGGAACGAATCGCTGGCGCATTCTGTTCCGCCAGGTTCGACAGGTGTTTGTCTTGGTTCGCCGCGCTGCATTTCCGCACGCCGGATTCGACCGAACGGTACGGTGATGGGATCGACACGGCGGGAGTAACGTCGTATCGATCGTGCCGCTGAGCAAGGGGCGCTCGTCGCGATGCCCGGACAATCGGCGGTTCGATGATCGTAAAACCCGAAGATCGTGGAACCCGAACTCCTCCAGGAGTAGCCATGGTTTACGTCTCCTCACCGAGCAAGTCCGTCGAGTCACTCGGAATCGTGCTGATCGCCGTCGGAGTCGTCCTGCTCGCTCTGCTCACCCTCTACCTGGTCGGATTCGACCAGGGTGCGATCTCCCGAAGTGGCATGTACCTGCACGAATTGATGCACGACGGCCGCCACCTCCTGGGAGTTCCCTGTCACTAGTTCCACCACGACGGAGCACGCGATGAACTCTCCAGCAGATTTCGAAGCACAGGCGAACAGGGTCGCGGAGTACGGCCCGGTCCATCACGTCGAGATGGATTCGCCGTATTACCTGTCCAATTCCGCGTTCGACGCGTTGCGGCACGTTCTCCACGACGTCGGCGGCCAGAACGCCCTTCCCGTCAAGTACGAGGAGAAGGTCGAAGAAGACTGGGAGATGAGCACATACGTCACGTGCGAATGCCTCGGGTGGCGCGGTGTGTGGAACTCCGAGGAGCGCCGCCGCGCCGAGAACGACCTGGGCGCCACGCTCTACTTCGGGTTGCCGTACTACGCGCGGTGGATCACGGTGGCCGCCAAGACGCTCATCAACAAGGGCCTGATCACGCCCGACGAACTGTCCGCCAAAATCGACGAAGTCCGGGCCCGTTCGGGTGGCGGGAACGCGACTGGAGGCCAGTCATGACGAAGTTCGAGATCGGCGACCGGGTCACCGTCAAGGACGCGACGTCGATGTTCCACACCCGAACCCAGGCATTCATCCGCGGGCACACCGGCGTGGTCGTCGAACACCGCCCGGAGTGGGTGATTCCCGAGGACGAGGCGTGGGGACGCGTGGAAGACGGCCGGACCGAGCCGTTCTACGTCGTCCGCTTCCGGCAGACCGACCTGTGGCCCCGCTACACCGGATTCGAGATCGACACGTTGGAAACCGAGTGCTCCGAGCGCTGGCTCGAGCCGGCAGGAGAGGCGGACACATGACGCATTCGCACGACGATCACGCCCCGATCCAGGCCTCGGAGGAGGTCAGCGAGTTCGAGATCCTGGAGACCGCCATTCGGGAACTGTCCATCGAGCACGGCCTGTTCTCCCGCGAGGATCACCGCCGCTTCTCCGAATGGGCCGAATCGGTAGGGCCGTCGGGTGGTTCGAAATTGGTCGCGAAGGCGTGGGTCGACCCGGAGTTCAAGAAGCGACTGCTGGCCGACGGCACCGAAACCTGCAAGGAAGTGGGGATCGACTGGCGCGATCCGACCGGATCGGGCACCCCGAGCGACTACACGTACTTCTACGTGCTGGAGAACACCCCGAAAGTCCACAACGTCATCGTCTGCACATTGTGTTCGTGCTATCCGCGGCCCGTTCTCGGTATGTCTCCGGACTGGTACCGCACCCCCAACTATCGCCGCCGGTTGGTGCGCTGGCCCCGCGAGGTGATCGCCGAATTCGGCTTGCACTTCCCGTCGGATGTCGAAGTGCGCGTGCATGATTCGAACCAGAAATCACGATTCATGGTGATGCCGATGCGCCCGGAGGGCACCGAGGGGTGGAGTGAGGAACAACTGGCGTCGATCGTCACCCGCGACACGATGATCGGTGTCGCCGTACCGCAGGTCGACTGGACCGCGACCACACCACCCTCGGACAACGGAGGAACCGCGCGATGATGACGGACAAGGCCTACGACGTCATCCTGAACACGCTGACGCCGGAGACGACCCGCGACGACGTCACGCTACCGGACCTCGACCGCAAACCCGACCCGTGGGAATCGAGCATGCAGGCCACCGCGGAATGCCTGTCCTGGCGTGGCGCCTGGGACAATCTCGACAGGCGCCACACCGAGGACCAACTGGGCGAAACCATCTACCGCGACTTCCCCGTCCGCTCCCGGTCCGTCGTCGCCACCGCTCACGCGTTGATGGACAAGGGCGTCATCAGCCCGGACGAACTCGAGGCGAAGATGGAGGAAGTGCGGGCACGGTTCAACCGTCAGTAGCCGGCTGCACTCAGGATTCGAGTGCCGCGTCCAGCGTGATCTCGACTCCGGTGAGCGCCTTGCTCACGGGGCACGACTCCTTGGCGGCCTGAGCTGCCTTCGCGAACCCGTCGGCGTCGAGACCGTCCACCTCGCCGCGGACCGTCAGCTTGATGCCGGTGAGCTTGAACCCCGGGTTGTCCGGTCCGAGTGAGACATCCGCCTTCACCTCGAGGCTCTGCGGGGTGCCGCCTGCCTCCGCGATGAGCGCGGACAGCTGCATCGCATAGCAGGAGGAATGCGCCGCGGCGATCAGCTCCTCCGGGCTGGTGGTTCCACCAGCCTCTTCGGCCGCCCGCTTCGGGAACGAGACGTCGAAGGTCGCGACACCGGAACTGGTGAGTTCCACCTGGCCGCTTCCCTGTTCGAGCGATCCGTTCCAAGCGGTCCGTGCGGTACGTGTCGGCATGCCACATCCTCTCGTGGTTCTTCGGTTTACGTGTCGAACCTACTCGTACCGGGCGGCCATCCGCAGCGCGCGGGAACGCAGGGCCGCCCGCAGAGCGTCCGGTGCCAGCACTTCCGCGTCCTCACCGAACGCCCACAGAACCCCGCGTGCGTGGGAGTCGTCGCCGAACACCACTTCCAGGCGCACCCGGTCGTCGTCGACCGACTGCTCGGAGCGGACGGCGTAGGCACGCTCCACCAGGTCGTCGCGTCGCTCACGGCGCACGAGAACGTCGGCGACCACCGGCGTCCCGCGCGCCCGGAACTCAGAACGGCGACGCTCCCAGATCGCGGCGAGGTCGATGTCGGCCGATCGCTGCGCCGGCTCGTCGAGTTCGCGGACGTCCTCGATGCGCTCGAGCCGGTACGTCCGATCGCGGCCGGCGTCCGTCGCCACCAGATACCACCGTCCCGCCGCATGGATGAGCCCCTGTGGGTCGATGACGCGCCACACCGCATCGTTGCCCCGCGACGGGTACAGGATGCTCAGCCGCCGGCCCACGAACACCGCCTGCTGGATCAGCCCGAGATGATCGTCCACCGGTTCCGGATCGGTCAGCCACGATCCCTGGGTGACGAACACCCGCTCCGCCACCTTGGTCGCCGCCGCCCGGTGCGCGTCCGGCATCGCCGCCACCACCTTGCGCATCGCCGACGCGAACGCCGCCATGCCCAGCGATTCCGACGTCATCGCCGACCCTGCCGCCAGCAGAGCCTTGGCCTCGTCGACGGTCAGGCCTGTGAGGTCGGTGGTGAAGCCCGGCAGCAACTCGAAGCCGCCGTCACGACCGCGTTCGGCATACACCGGTATCCCCGCCGTCGACAGTGCGTCGATGTCCCGCAGCACGGTGCGCGGGGACACCTCGAGTTCGCGGGCCAGCGCCGACGCCGACATACGCCCGCGGTTACGAAGCAGGAGGACGAGCGAGAGCAGGCGGTCGGCGCGCATGCGGAAAGTCTGGCAGAAATACATGACAGGAGATGTCATGTTTCACGGCGATAGTTGCCTCATGACACACAACACGACCGACCCCCGGCCCCTGTACCGCGAAGCCCTCTCCTGGACCACCGCCCTCATCGAGAAGGTCCGCGACGACCAGCTGACGGCATCCACTCCTTGCGCCGACTTCGACGTCCGCACCCTGCTCGGCCACCTCGTCGCCACCGTGGAGCGTGCCCGCGTGATCGGTGAGGGCGGCGACCCGGGCACCGTTCCGCTCGTCGTCACCGACACCCCCGACGATGGCTACGCACACGCCTACCGCTCCGCCGCGGACCGCATGTGGCCCGTCTGGACCGACGACAGCCGGCTCGACGCGACGGTGACCGCGCCGTGGGGCACCGTCCCCGGCCGCGCCGCGATCTGGGGCTACATCAACGAGACCCTCGTGCACGGGTGGGACCTGGCCGTCGCCACCGGCCAACCCTCCGAAACCCGCCCGGAAATCGCCGAGGCCATGCTCGCCGTCGCACGGCACGCGATCCCGGCGGAGACGCGCGGCGGCCACGTGCCGTTCGCGGACGTAGTCGAACCGCACCCCACCGCCGGACCCACCGAGCGCCTCGCCAACTGGTCGGGACGCAAGAGCATCTGACCCGCACACACGAACGGGCCGCCGGTGGAAAACCACCGGCGGCCCGTTGTCGTTCGGTTACTGCCTGTCTACTCCGAGTCGGCTGCGCCGGACTTCGCCAGGTCGACCGGAACCTCGTCGGGCACCGTGACCGGCTTCGTCTCGCCACGGAACGTGAACTTCGCGTCCTCGCCCGCGCCTTCGCCGTCCCAGTTCTCGACGTCGACGTACACGATCTGACCGGGGCCGACCTCGCCGAAGAGGATCTTCTCCGACAGCTGGTCCTCGATCTCGCGCTGGATGGTGCGACGCAGCGGCCGCGCACCCAGGACCGGATCGAAGCCACGCTTGGCCAGCAGCGACTTGGCCTTGTCGGTGACCTCCATCGTCATGTCCTTGTTCTTCAAGGCCACCTCGACGCGTGCCACCATCAGGTCCACCATCTGAACGATCTGCTCGGTGGTGAGCTGGTGGAACACGACGATGTCGTCGATGCGGTTGAGGAACTCGGGACGGAAGTGCTTCTTCAGCTCGTCGTGCACCTTGAGCTTCATCCGCTCGTAGTTCGACTCGTCGCCCTTACCGGACGTGAAGCCGAGACCCACAGCCTTGGAGATGTCCGAGGTACCGAGGTTCGAGGTGAAGATGAGCACCGTGTTCTTGAAGTCCACGGTCCGGCCCTGACCGTCGGTGAGACGGCCGTCTTCCAGCACCTGCAGGAGGGTGTTGTAGATCTCCTGGTGTGCCTTCTCGATCTCGTCGAACAGCACCACGCTGAACGGCTTGCGGCGCACCTTCTCGGTGAGCTGGCCGCCCTCTTCGTAGCCGACGTAGCCGGGAGGGGCACCGAACAGCCGCGACGCGGTGAAGCGGTCGTGGAACTCACCCATGTCGATCTGGATGAGAGCGTCGTCCTCACCGAACAGGAAGTTGGCGAGCGACTTGGCCAGCTCGGTCTTACCGACACCGGACGGGCCGGCGAAGATGAACGAACCGGACGGACGCTTCGGGTCCTTCAGGCCGGCACGGGTACGACGGATGGCCTTGGCGACAGCCTTGACCGCGTCTTCCTGACCGATGATCCGCTTGTGCAGCTCCTCCTCCATGCGGAGCAGACGCGTGGTCTCCTCCTCGGTGAGCTTGAACACGGGGATGCCGGTCCAGTTACCCAGGACCTCGGCGATCTGCTCGTCGTCGACCTCGGCGATGACGTCCAGGTCACCGGAACGCCACTGCTTCTCCCGCTCCGCACGCTGAGCGACGAGGGTCTTCTCCTTGTCGCGCAGGTTCGCGGCCTTCTCGAAGTCCTGCGCGTCGATCGCGGACTCCTTCTCGCGGCGGGCGTCGGCGATCTTGTCGTCGAACTCCCGGAGGTCCGGCGGTGCGGTCATCCGGCGGATGCGCATCCGGGCTCCGGCCTCGTCGATGAGGTCGATGGCCTTGTCCGGCAGGAAGCGGTCGTTGATGTAGCGATCGGCCAGGGTGGCCGCGGCGACGAGTGCACCGTCTGTGATGGACACGCGGTGGTGCGCCTCGTAACGGTCGCGAAGACCCTTGAGGATCTCGATGGTGTGTTCCACCGTCGGCTCGCCGACCTGCACCGGCTGGAAGCGGCGCTCGAGTGCGGCGTCCTTCTCGATGTACTTGCGGTACTCGTCGAGGGTGGTGGCACCGATGGTCTGCAGCTCACCGCGGGCGAGCTTCGGCTTGAGGATCGAGGCCGCGTCGATGGCGCCCTCGGCCGCGCCTGCACCCACGAGGGTGTGCAGCTCGTCGATGAACAGGATGATGTCGCCGCGGGTGTTGATCTCCTTGAGGACCTTCTTCAGGCGCTCTTCGAAGTCACCGCGGTAGCGGCTGCCTGCCACGAGCGACCCGAGGTCAAGCGTGTACAGCTGCTTGTCCTTGAGCGTCTCGGGGACCTCGCCGTTGACGATGGCCTGAGCGAGACCCTCGACGACGGCGGTCTTACCGACACCGGGCTCGCCGATCAGCACCGGGTTGTTCTTGGTACGGCGCGACAGCACCTGCATGACGCGCTCGATTTCCTTCGAGCGGCCGATGACGGGGTCGAGCTTGCCTTCGAGGGCGGCCTGGGTGAGGTTGCGACCGAACTGGTCGAGCACCAGCGACGTGGACGGAGTGCCCGCCTCGCCGCGAGTGCCGCCGGCCTCGGCCGGCTCCTTGCCCTGGTAGCCGGAGAGCAGCTGGATGACCTGCTGACGCACCCGGTTGAGGTCGGCACCGAGCTTGACCAGCACCTGCGCTGCGACGCCTTCACCCTCGCGGATGAGGCCGAGCAGGATGTGCTCCGTGCCGATGTAGTTGTGTCCGAGCTGCAGTGCCTCGCGCAGGCTGAGCTCCAGGACTTTTTTGGCACGCGGGGTGAAGGGGATGTGGCCGGACGGGGCCTGCTGGCCCTGGCCGATGATCTCCTCGACCTGGCTGCGCACTCCTTCGAGGGAGATGCCCAACGACTCCAGCGACTTGGCAGCGACACCTTCGCCCTCATGAATGAGGCCGAGCAGGATGTGCTCCGTACCGATGTAGTTGTGGTTGAGCATCCTGGCTTCTTCTTGAGCCAGGACAACAACGCGCCGTGCGCGATCGGTGAACCTCTCGAACATCGCTCTCCCTCACACTTTCCGACGTGCAGTCACGAGACCGGGTGTCTCGTCCCTGTTCGCCGCGTTTCGCTCCGGCACTACAAGCAGATCGCCAGCGCCTGCTCGGAGGGCAGAAGCCCCGAACCGACGAAGGTTCCACGACCCCAGCTATTACTCTAGTTGGCTGCCGATCGACCTGCTGCCCCTCCACCCCTTTAGGTGGAAGAGCAGGCCTGCTTACCCGTATTTAACGCCCCAGCTCCGGCAATCGTTTCCCCTTCGCTGTACGCCTGGAGCGAACAGGTTCCGCGATGCCGATGTGGACCACCATTTCGTAGCCACCGGGACTGGCTCGAATGGACACTTCTTTCCAGTTGTTCACCATCCAGACGTTCCTGGACGGGACCCTGCGGGCACGTCGTGACCGCGGTGTCGCAGAAATGCGACAACCTCTTGCCCGCGTAGTTCGCGACCCGTTCCCCGAAGGAAGCGAGACCTGCGTGTCCGGACAGGGTATGTCGATGAGCTGTGAGTTCGCCACCCATACCTTTCCGCCGGCGTCGGCGGCGATACCCAGCGGGTTGCTCAGGACTCCCCCCGGTAACCGGCGACGAGGCGAGAAAGGGCTACCCCGCGACGGGGGCGACGAAACGGCACGGCACGTCTCGCGGGTGGGCGGGATCGAGCGCGTTGAGCACGAATCCGGCAGCCCGTGCCGAACCGGCGACGGCGACGTGGTCGGAGTAGTCCTGCTCGCAACCGTCCTGGACGACGATGTTCGTGGTGTTCGGGCCCGGCTCGATGCCGCTCGTGTACGGGACGACCAGTTCGTCGTAGCGGGTGGCGATGTTCGTGTACTCGATGCCGGGAACGTAGACCCCGTCCGCCCGCATGCGGTCGATGAACGCGGACCCCTGGAACATCTCGGGACAGGCCCCACAGACGGGGAAACCTGCCGCCACCTCGTCGTCGATACCGAGCGCCCGCATGGACCGCCCGACGCTGATCTGATCGGTGCCGTACGTGCCGTGCCACGGCGGTGCCAGTGACACGATCTTCGAGACCTTGTCTGCGCCGCCGAAGAACTTCACGTAGTTGTTCGCCTGCAGGGTGCCCTGGGAATGTCCGACGAGATCGACTTTCGAGGCCCCCGTGCTCGACAGCACCTGATCGACGAACGTGGCGATCTGAGCGGTGCCGGTGTCGATGGGAGTCATCCCGCCGATAGCATCGAGCGGCCACGGCAGTTCGGGGAAGTTACCGTAGGTGAGGGAATACACGCAGTAGCCCTCGTTGGCGAGGAGCGGTGCGTACACCGCCCAGTTGGTCTGGCGTGCGCCTCCCGTGCCGTGGACGAGGACCACCGGTTCGGGATGCGCGTCACTCGGCACGCAGGACCAGTCGTTCGAACCCGGGGCCGAACCGCCCGGATTTCCCAATTCGAGGGGCACTCCGGCGAGGAAGGAATCCGGCACCGGATAGGTCGGCGCTGCGGACGCCACCCCGGACCACATCACGAACGCCAGGAACAGAATCCCTGAAACGGTCACGCAGCGCCGCACAGCTACCCCCCCGAACTTCCCGATTAACGGATCAGTGCGGGACGGTAACAGTCCAGGTCACGTCGCGGAGCGAATCAGCGAATTCTGTCCCCAGCTAACTTTCAGTTCGCCTTGTTGTAGGCGTCGATAATTTCCGCGGAGATACGTCCGCGCGCAGAAACCTTTTTGTTGTTCTTGCGCGCCCATTCCCGGATAGCGGCGCTCTGTTCCCGATCGACCGAAACTCGGGACTTGGTGGCGGCCGGAGCCGCCACGGCCTTGCCGCGCTTGCGCGAGCTCACCTTGCGCGCGTGGGAAACCCACACGTCGAGCTGCTCGCGCAATTTCGCCGCATTCTCCGAGGAAAGGTCGATCTCGTACTGAACACCGTCGAGTCCGAACTCGACCGTCTCGTCGGCAGACGCCTCTTGATCGACATCGTCGATCAGGGTGACAGTGACCTTCTTAGCCATGGGATGAAATTCCTCTCGAATGAAGCGACGTCTCATCGTCAACGTGAGCTACGACCCGGAGGTAACCATACCCCTGTTCTTCCGATTCGGAATACGAGGAATGGATCGAATTTATCCGCGCGAATTCACCCTGGTGAATCAGCGAGAAGAAGGCCGAACAATGGGAAAGAGGATTGTTTCGCGGATTCCCAATCCCGTCAAAGCCATGAGCAGACGGTCGATTCCCATTCCGGTGCCGGTGGTCGGCGGCATTCCCTGCTCCATTGCGGCGAGGAATTCTTCGTCGAGGGCCATCGCCTCGTCGTCACCGGCCGACGCGAGACGCGCCTGATCGACGAACCGCTCACGCTGGATGACCGGATCGACCAATTCCGAATAGCCCGTAGCCAACTCGAAGCCGCGGATGTAGAGGTCCCACTTCTCGGTCACCCCGGCCTTGCTGCGGTGGTCACGAGTCAGCGGTGACGTCTCGACCGGGAAATCACGGACGAACGTCGGCTCGAACAACTGGTCGCCGCACTGGTGCTCCCACAGTTCCTCGACGAGCTTCCCGTGCCCGTAACCCTTGTCCTTGGGGACCTCCAGGCCCACCTTCTCGGCGAGCGCCAGTAATTCCTCGACGGTGGTATCCGGAGTGACCTCGACACCGATCGCCTGCGACAGCGACGGGTACATCTCGAGGGTCTTCCATTCACCACTGAGGTCGTATTCGGTGCCGTCGGCGAGAGTGACGACCTGCGAACCGAAAGCGGCCTGCGCCACTTCCTGGACGAGTTCGCGGATCATCACGGCGGAATCGTCGTACGTGCCGTACGCCTCATATGTCTCGAGCATCGCGAATTCCGGCGAGTGCGTCGAATCGACACCCTCGTTGCGGAAATTCCGGTTGATCTCGAAGACCTTCTCGATACCGCCGACGACGCACCGCTTCAGGAACAGTTCGGGCGCGATACGGAGATAGAGGTCGATATCGAGGGCATTGGAATGAGTGATGAACGGGCGGGCCGCGGCGCCACCCGCCACCGTCTGCAGCATCGGCGTCTCGACCTCGAGGAACCCGCGACGCTCGAGCGCGTTCCGGAGCTCACGGACGACAGCCACCCGCTTACGCGCGTTCTCCCGTGCCTCGGAGCGCACGATCAGATCGGCGTAGCGCTGCCGGACCCGCGACTCCTCGTTCATCTCCTTGTGCGCAACGGGCAGGGGCCGGAGCGACTTGGACGCGATCTGCCACGAATCGGCCATCACACTCAGCTCACCGCGGCGGGAACTGATCACCTCGCCGTGCACGAACACGAAGTCACCGAGGTCGACATCGGCCTTCCACAACGCGAGAGCATCCTCGCCGACAGCGGCGAGACTGATCATCGCCTGCAGCTGGGTGCCGTCGCCTTCCTGCAGCGTCGCGAAGCACAACTTGCCCGTGTTGCGCACGAAGATCACCCGGCCGACGACACCGACCTGGTCACCGGTGGCCGTGTCGGGCTCGAGTTCCGGGTACTTGGCCCGGATCTCCGCCAGCGAGTGGGTGCGCGCCACCGACACCGGGTACGCCTCGCGTCCCTCCGCGAGGATGCGCTCACGCTTCTCCTGGCGGATGCGAAGCTGCTCGGGGGTGTCGTCGACTGGCTGGGCTGCTACTTCACTCACGGGTCACCAGCCTAATCGACGCCCGCGCGTGCCCCTATTCAGAGGTCAGTGAGCCGAGACGGTGGCCAGCTCCCGCACGCAGTGCTGCGTGGCGATGAGCGAGCCCAGCAAACCCGCAGCCTTGATCGCCTTGTACCCGCCGACGAGATCGGTCGCCTTGTGCAGACCCAGCTGCTGCAGCGCCGCCGCGGCGAGGCTCGACGTGTAGCCCTCGGAGCAGACGATGATCCACTCGACGTCGTGGTCCACCGCGAGTGCCAGGTGCGCCGAGCTGGTGGGATCGCAACGCCACTCGAGGACGTTGCGTTCGATGGCGAGTGCGCCGGGCAGCGTTCCCTCGATTGCCCGCTGCGCCTGCGGGCGGATGTCCACGACGATCGCGCCACGCGCCACGGCCTCGGGCAGCTCGAATGCGTACATGCGGTCGATCTGGGTGCGGGCCTCTTCGAGCATCTGGTCGATGTTCACTTCGAACCACCCTCGGGGAGATCGGTGAGCTCGGTCCGGGTACGGCGCAGAGTGCCGTGGTCGGTGACCTCGTAATAGGACATGGCCGATAGTGGCGGTGAGTAGGCGTGCACGCTCAGCGTCGGCGTCACCACCTCCGCCCCGGGTGCGTCCGGCGCCCGCGCGACGTCGTGGACCCAGCCGAGCGGGAACGAGGCCTGATCGCCGGCGTCGAGGATGCGGTGACGCAGTCGGTCACCCGCCCAACGGAACTCGGACAGTGCGCCGCTGAGAACAGTGAGCGCGCCGAAAGAGCCTGCGTGGTCGTGCAATTCGGTGTTCCGGTCGGGAACCCAGCTGATCAGCCAGACGTCGACGTCGTCGTCCGAGTAGAGCCGGGTCGACCAGCGCTCGTCGGTGGGCCAGCTCTGCGGGAGCAGGACGTCGTGGCGGCCGTCGAGTACCTCGGATGCACCCTGATCGGTGATGCGCAGCAGGTCAGCCGGGCGAAGACGGGTAGGTACAGATGCAGAAGAATACGTTGCGAGCACGAGAGAGACTCCCAGAAGTGTGAATTGGTCAAGGCAGCGTTCAGCCTCGACAACACTCCTGAGCACTCGTGCAGAGATTCACGGGGACCATTCTGACATAACTTCCGCGAAGAGGGAACCCGTCACTCGAGCGGGCTGCGACGCGCACCCCGGCGAGCCTGATTCCGCTCGTAGACCAGGCGCAGCCCTTCGAGCGTGAGATCCGGTTCGTGCTCGTCGACGGTTTCCGTCTCGGGCATGATCAGCGGCGCGCGGTCACCGGTCGCGATCACCACCACGTCGGAACCGGAGAAGGCGGGCAGTTCCTTGCGCACGCGGCGGACCAGCCCGTCGACGAGGCCGGCGAAACCGAACACCGCACCCGACTGCATGCACTCGACGGTGTTCTTGCCGACGACGGAGCGGGGCCGCACCAGTTCGACCTTGCGCAGCGCCGCCGACTGCGACGCGAGTGCGTCCGAGGAGATCTCGAGGCCGGGCGCGATGGCGCCGCCGAGAAACTCGCCCTTGGCGGACACGACGTCGACACACGTGGACGTCCCGAAGTCGACCACGATGCACGGTGCGTCGTAGAGGTGATGCGCCGCAAGACTGTTCACGATCCGGTCGGCGCCCACCTCCTTGGGGTTGTCGACGAGCAGCGGAACACCGGTTCGCACCCCGGGTTCCACCAGCACGTGCGGGACGTGCCCCCAGTACCGCGTCAGCATCACGCGGATCTCCCGCAGCACCGACGGCACCGTCGACAGCGCGGACACACCGGTGATCTGATCGGTGTGCGTGCCGAGGAGCCCCCGGAAGATGAGGGCCAGTTCGTCCGCCGTCATCCTCGCATCGGTGCGCATCCGCCAGTCCTGCACCAACTTCGAGTGTTCACCGGAACCGGTGAACAGTCCGAGAACGATGTTCGTGTTCCGGACGTCGACGGTGAGGAGCATGGGTTACACCAAACTGGATTCGCGCTCGGCGTCGAGCGTCGACAGCATGCGCGGGGTGATGAGACCGGAGCCCTCCGGCGCGTGCGCCGGGTCGGCGCCGAGCTCGATCGGCGAGTTGGCGGCGTCGACGAACACGACACGCGGCTCGTAGTCGCGCACCTCCTGCTCGTTCATGACGCCGTACGCGATGAGGATGACGAGGTCACCGGGCTTGACCAGATGTGCTGCCGCACCGTTGATCCCGATGACGCCACTTCCCCGCTCGCCTGCGATCACATAGGTTTCGAGCCGCGCGCCGTTGTCGATGTCGACGATGCACACCTGCTCGCCCTCGAGAAGGTCGGCGGCGTCCATCAGATCCTGGTCGACCGTCACCGAGCCCACGTAGTGCAGGTCGGCGTGCGTGACGGTGGCGCGATGGATCTTCGACTTCATCATGGTGCGAAACATGTTGTGGTCCTTACTCTTCTAGCGGGAAAGAAGTTCGTCTGCGGCCGACGCGTCCGACGGTGGTTCGGCGTCGCGTTCGAGGAAACCGGTGCCGACGGCGACACCGACGTTGTCGATCAGGCGGGTGGTCCCGAGCTTGGCGGCGACGAGCAGCCTGCCGTCGCCGCGCTCGGGGGCGGGGCCGAGATCGACGCCTCGCACTTCGAGGTAGTCGACCTCGACCTCCGGGACGGACGCCAGCACCTCGCGCGCAGTGGCGAGGATCGCCTCGGCGCCACCGGCGGCGGCGTGGGCGCCGGCGATCAGAGCCGCGGACAGTGCCGTCGCCGCGCCGCGCTGCGCCTCGTCGAGGTAGCGGTTGCGCGAAGACAGTGCCAGTCCGTCGTGCTCACGCACCGTGGGCACGCCGAAGATCCGGACGTCGAAATTCAGGTCGGTCACCATCTGCCGGATCAACGTCAGCTGCTGGTAGTCCTTCTCACCGAAATACGCGACGTTGGGCGCCGCGATCTGCAGCAGCTTGGCGACGACGGTGAGCATGCCCGCGAAGTGCGTCGGCCTGGACGCGCCCTCCAGCTCGGCGCCCAGCGGTCCGGGATGGATCGTGGTCCGCGGTCCTGCCGGGTACATGGTGGCTGCGGTGGGCACGAACGCCAGCTCGACTCCGGCCTCGCGCAGCAGTTCGAGATCGGCGTCGAGGGTGCGCGGGTAGGCGTCGAGGTCTTCGCCGGCGCCGAACTGCAGCGGGTTGACGAAGATCGAGACGATCACCACCGCGCCGGTGAGCTTGGCCTGCCGCACCAGCTCCAGGTGACCCGTGTGGAGGGCCCCCATCGTCGGCACGAGCGCGACCTGGCGGCCGACACCGCGCAGCGCCTTCGAGACCCGGGTCAGCACGCTCGGGTCGTGGTGCACGGTCAGTTCGCCGCGCTTGTATCCGCCCTGCAGATCGCTCACGGAACTCACCTCCGGTCTTCCAGGATTTCCAGCAGTTCAGGTGTCGCACCGGCGCGTTGCGCCGACCTCAGGGACAGGGCGCGGTAGCCGGCCGCGATCCGCGGATCGACCTCTTCGAGTACCCGCAGATGCGTGGCGACCGCTTCCGAATCGCCCCGCGCGACCGGCCCGGTCAGCGCCGACGGCCCGCGCCGCAGGGCGTTGTCGAGCGCCGCGGACAGCAGCGGCTGGAGTACCCGTTCGGCCAGGCCGTTCGGATCGTCGCCGATCAACTCCTGGCCGAGCAGTTCCTGGCCTTCGAGGGCGACGCGCAGCGCGGCCACGGCGTCGACGACGAGCGTCACCAGGTGGTTGCTGCCGTGGGCGAGAGCGGCGTGGTACAGCGGTCGCATGTCCTCGCGGACCCGGACGGGCTCGCCGCCGATCTCGAGGACCAGCGACTGCGCGATGGCGTAACCGATGTCGTCGGCGGCGGTGATGCCGAAACAGGCGGACGCGAGACGGACGGTGTCCTCGTCGTGCCCGGTGAACGTCATCGCGGGGTGAATCGCGAGCGGTACGACGCCCTGCTCGGTGAGGGGGTCGAGGATCCCGATGCCGTTCGCGCCGGACGTGTGGGCCACGATCGCGCGACTCGGCACCGCACGGGTGGAGGCCAGCCCCGCGATCAGCGACGGCAGTTCGGCGTCGGGGACGGCGAGAACGAGCAGTTCGGAGCGGGCCGCGACCTCTGCCACCGGCAGAATCTCGGTCTCGGGAAGCCGGGTCCGTGCCCGGTGACGTGACGCGTCGGAAACGGCCGAGCAGGCGACGACGACGTGACCTGCCCGCTCCAACGCGGCACCGATTGCTGTACCGACCCGGCCGGCGGAAACGATTCCTACCGTCAACCTCGCAGGCGCAGGGCCATTAGTGATCCCGAAAGAGGTCACCTTCGTCCTCTCGTTCGTTCCAGTCCCGCTCGGCGGGTACCAGACGTTCCAGGGTGAGGATAGCCCGGCTCGAACACACCCCGCCATGCGCTGGCAGAGTGATATATGCCTCACACGATGCGGGTTGATCCTCGGGCGCGTCCGGCCTTATTCGGCCCGGCGGCGCCTGCCTCCGGTGCTCTGGGCGGCCCCGGATGCCGACTGCATGTTGGCCATGATCTCGGCGACGGACCGCCCGTTGGAGTGTGCACCAGACGGTTCGTCGTCCTCGGGCGCCCGTCGGCGGCCCGGCCGCGCTTCGGGCTCAGCCTCGGCCTCTGCCTCTGCCTCTGCCTCGGAGTCGGGCTCGGGCTCGGGCTTCGCGACAGGTTCGGGCTCGACCTCCGCGACCGGC
The DNA here is from genome assembly GCF_058628105.1 of Rhodococcus sp. G6(2025). Classification (NCBI taxonomy): domain Bacteria; kingdom Bacillati; phylum Actinomycetota; class Actinomycetes; order Mycobacteriales; family Nocardiaceae; genus Rhodococcus; species Rhodococcus sp. G6(2025). Next base: position 789,399 of record NZ_CP179750.1, on the reverse strand, counting down.
TCCGGCTCGGGTGCCTGCCGGGTCTCGGCACCCTGCTCGGGCTCCGGTTCCGGCTCGACCTCGATCTCGGGTTCGGTGGATCCGGCATAGGCGGGCTCGACGATGGACGTCTCGGCGGTGACCGGGTCGTCGTCCGGATTCGCGAAATGGTGCGACGACTGGGCGGAACCGCTCTGATGCCCCGCCCCGGCGGCATGTCCCGCTCCCGGGATGTACAGGCCCGACGCAGCAGGCTGGTAGCTGCTGTACGACCCGCCGGCAAGTTCCTGCACACGCGTCGAATCCGCCCGCAGCGCGATCCGTTCGGTCGGCATCGCGCCGTCGAACAGGGCCTCGAGATTCTTGCGGAGCGACGAGAGTTCGGCACGCAGCGCGGCGAGTTCTTCGGCGTCGGCGCGCACCTCGCTGCGTACCCGCTTCTCGACGGTGAGCTCGTATTCGCGCCGTGCCGAGATCTCCCGCTCGAGCTGCAACTCGTAGACGGTCTGCAAGTCGTTGACCTTCGCCTTGTCGAGCGCCGACTCGCGCCGGTACTTCGTCATGGCGATGGCACCGACAGTGGCGGCCCACAGTGCGGCCACCAGGCCCACCCGCAGGAGTTGGACGCTGTCGCTGAAGATCAGGAAGAGGGACGCGATCACCGCGAGGGCGAGCAACCCCGCAACGATCATCTGGCTCGCGCTGCGCCTGTTGCGGCGCGCAGACTTGAGGCGACCAGGATTCGTCATGGTGCCAGGGTACTTGGCCGTGAAGGGTGCGCCGCGCATTCCATCGGACCTGCGGCGATCCCCCATGCCCCTAATGCGCCGGCTCGTCCGAGGGGTCGTCGGGGGTGCGGCAGCAGTGTTCCAACCACAGCGCCGCGCCGACGAGGGCGAGCGCAGCGACGAGACCCACCCACGCGCCGGGGGTGTCCGAGACCGCGGCCCGGAGCACCGACCGCTGCGGAAGCAGGTACAGCAGGAAGCCGCCCCACACTCCCGCCGTCGCGGCACCTACGAGCGCGGACGCCTTGGCGAGCGCCGCCACTCGGGCGGCGGTGATCGGGTGAAGCTGACGCGGTCCGTCGCCCACCTGATGATTGCTGACCCGGGATCGCACCATGAACGCGAGCACGACCTCGATCAGCGCGACCGGGTACAGCGACGCCCCGGCGTATACGGGAATCGGCGGAAACGAGCCGTAGAACACGCGGACCAGGATCCAGGTGGCGGCGACGGCGAGAGCGGCCAGGAACAGCAGATCCCAGATCCGGGTGGGTTTCATCGTGCCCGTCGGTTCCGGCTTCATCGCGACCGCCGGTCCAGAACGAACTGCGTCCGGTGCACACCGGCCCGTTCCTCGTCGTCCAGCAGTGGCAGCAGCGCGTCCACTCGGGTCGTCCTCCCGTCGACCGGCAACACGGCGTCGGGTTCGACGTCCAGCCACGGAATCAGCACGAACGCACGCTCGTGTGCTCTCGGGTGCGGCAACGTCAGTTCGGGGTCGTCGCTGCGGACGTCGTCGCACGTGACGACGTCGACGTCGAGCGTGCGCGGGCCCCACCGTTCGATCCGTACCCGGTCGGCGGCGGCCTCGAGTTCCTGCCCGCGCCGCAACCAGCCGTAACCGTCGAGGGCGGGATCGTCGACGACGAGAACCGCGTTGAGGAAGTCCTGCTGCTCCACACCGCCCCACGGCGCCGTCGAATACACCGGAGAGACCGCCACGACCGCGTCACCCAGCCCGTCGAGAACGGACTGCAGATGGGCAAGACTGTCGCCGACGTTCGATCCGATCGACAACACCGCGCGACTCATGGTCGTGACCTGTGCGCGACCACCGCGACGTCCGCGAACGTCAACGGGATCGGCGCGGACGGCTTGTGCAACACCACCTCGGTGCGCCGGACGCGAGGGTCGGTCATCACCCCGTCCGCGATCTCCGCGGCAACGGTCTCGATGAGGTCCCGTGGGGGTCCCGCGACGATCGCGGCCGCGCGCTCGGCCAGTCCGCCGTAGTCGAGGGTGTCGTCGAGGTCGTCCGATGCGGCCGCCGGGGCGAGGTCCATCCACACGGTGATGTCGACGTAGAAGTCCTGACCGTCCCGCTTCTCGTGTTCGAAGACGCCGTGATTGCCACGAACCTTCAAGCCGCGCAACTCGATTCGATCACTCACGTCCGGCTGCACCCTTTGCCCAGGCCTCGGCGACCGCAATGGCGTCAAGGGAACCCTGCGCGTCGTGCACGCGCACTCCCCACGCCCCGTGGGTCGCGGCGAGCGCCGAAACGACGGCGGTCGCGATCTCCCGTCCGGCGGGCGGCCGCGGTTCCCCGTCCGCATCCGCCAGCAGCGAACCCAGGAACCGCTTGCGGGACGCGCCGATGAGGACGGGGAATCCCAGCGCGTTGAACTCGGGCAGCGCCTTCAGCAGAGCCCAGTTGTGGTCGGCGTTCTTCGCGAAACCGAGACCCGGATCCAGCACCAGGGAACCCGGATCCACCCCGGCCTTCACGGCCAGGTCGACCTGGGTCATCAGTTCGTCCCGAACCTCACGGACCACGTCGTCGTAGTGATCGGCGGTGCCGCGGTGCACGTAGTCGGCAGCCGAACGCCAGTGCATCAGGATCCACGGCACTCCGGCGTCCGCGACCACCGAGGCCATCGCGGCATCCGCGCGGCCACCGGCGACGTCGTTGATGATCGACGCACCCGCCTCGATCGCGGCCTCCGCGACGGACGCCCGCATCGTGTCGACGCTGACGCAGATGCCCTCGCCCACCAGATCCGCGATCACGGGTGCGACGCGACCGGCTTCGACGTCGGGATCGACCCGCGCCGCGCCCGGCCGGGTGGACTCACCACCGACGTCGACGATGTCGACGCCGAGCCGCTTCAGTTCGAGACCCCGCGCGAGTGCGGCGTCACGATCGAGGAAGCGTCCGCCGTCGGAAAAGGAATCGGTGGTGACGTTCAGGACGCCCATCACCACGGTTCGGCCTGGCGCGGGCAACTCGATCACGGTCACTTCCGCAGAATAAGGTCCAGAGCCTCGGAACGTGAGGCCGCGCTGGACTGGAGCAGACCACGCACCGCGGAGGTGGTGGTACTCGCACCAGGCTTGCGGATCCCCCGCATCGCCATGCACAGGTGCTCGGCCTCGATGACCACGATCGCACCGCGCGGGTCGAGCTTGCGCATGACGGCGTCGGCGATCTGGCTGGTCAGACGTTCCTGGACCTGCGGACGCTTGGCGTACAGGTCGACGACGCGCGCCAACTTCGACAGTCCGGTCACCTTGCCCGTCTTACCGGGGATGTACCCGACGTGGGCGACCCCGTGGAACGACACGAGATGGTGCTCACACGTGGAGTACAGCGGAATGTCGCGAACGAGCACCAGCTCCTGGTGCCCCTCGTCGAACGTCGTGTTCAGCACGGTGTCCGGGTCGGTGTAGAGGCCCGCGAAGACCTCACGGTACGACCGCGCCACGCGGGCGGGCGTATCCCGGAGTCCGGGACGGTCCGGGTTTTCACCGATCGCGATCAGCAGTTCGCGCACCGCGGCTTCGGCACGCGGCTGATCGAACACCCGGCCTGTCTCGAGTGCCACGGGCTCACTACCGAGATGATTCACCGACAACCGAAACTCCTCCAGTACCGGGACCGATCGTCCCGAAGCAACAGCCTAGTGTCGGGCGGATCAGTTCGATCCGTCCGGTCCTTTCCAGGCCCTCGTCTGCGCGTCGTCGCCGGTGCCACGCTGCTCGTGCGGCGGGTTCCACTGGTTACCCGGACCCTGGTTACCGGGGTACTGACCCTCGGGGTTGTTCTGGTTCCCCGGGTCGCGAGGCGGCCAGCCCGGAGCCGACCAACCCGCGGGGGCGCCGTAGTCCGGACGCGGCTGCGTCATCCCACCCTGCGGCCTGGCCGGTGCCGGCTGCGAGTAACCGTTGGCGGGCGCCGGCTGCGGGTACTGCTGCTGCTGCGGAGCCTGCTGCGACTGCTGCTGGGCGAACACCGGCTCGGGCTGCTGAGGCCACGGCTCGCCGCGCTCGACAGCGAGTTCCCGCGGCGTCTTGACCGGCGGCTTGTCGGACGGCGTCCGGTGGCCGAAGTCGTTGAACGCCGTGATGCGCGGGCGCTTCTCGACACTGTGGAAGATCTTCTCGAGATCCTTGCGGGTAAGCGTCTCGCGTTCGAGCAGCTCGGTAGCCAGGATGTCCAGCACGTCGCGGTACTCGTTGAGGATCGCCCACGCCTCGGTGTGCGCGGCCTCGATGAGGTTGCGGACCTCTTCGTCGATCTCGCGCGCGACCTCATGGGAGTAGTCGGACTGCTGACCCATCGACCGGCCCAGGAACGGATCTCCGCCCTCCTGGCCGTACCGCACCGCACCCAGCTTGGCGCTCATGCCGTACTCGGTGACCATCGACCGGGCGATCTTCGTCGCCATGTCGATGTCGGAGGACGCACCGGTGGTCGGCTCGTGGAACACGAGTTCCTCGGCCGCGCGGCCACCCATCGCCATGACGAGTCGGGCGATCATCTCGGACCGTGTCATCAGGCCCTTGTCGTCCTCGGGCACCGTCATCGCGTGACCGCCGGTGCGGCCACGGGCGAGGATGGTGACCTTGTAGACGGGCTCGATGTCGGGCATCGCCCACGCGGCGAGCGTGTGCCCGCCCTCGTGGTACGCGGTGATCTTCTTCTCGTGCTCGCTGATGATGCGGCTCTTGCGGCGGGGACCGCCGACAACACGGTCGACGGACTCCTCGAGCGCGGCCTCCGTGATGACGGTGCCGTTCTCGCGAGCCGTGAGCAGCGCGGCCTCGTTGATGACGTTGGCCAGATCGGCACCCGACATTCCGACGGTGCGCTTGGCCAGGCCCTCGAGGTCGGCGTGCTGATCGATCGGCTTGCCCTGCGAGTGGACCTTCAGGATGGCGCGACGACCGGCGAGGTCGGGGGCGCCGACCGGGATCTGCCGGTCGAAGCGGCCCGGGCGCAGCAACGCCGGGTCGAGGATGTCGGGGCGGTTGGTGGCGGCGATGAGGATGACGCCGGTGCGGTCACCGAAACCGTCCATCTCGACCAGCAACTGGTTGAGGGTCTGCTCACGCTCGTCGTGACCGCCGCCGAGGCCGGCGCCACGCTGGCGTCCGACGGCGTCGATCTCGTCGACGAAGATGATGCAGGGGCTGTTCTGCTTGGCCTGGTCGAACATGTCGCGTACGCGGGACGCGCCCACACCGACGAACATCTCGACGAAGTCCGAACCGGAGATCGTGAAGAACGGGACGCCGGCCTCGCCTGCCACCGCGCGGGCGAGGAGGGTCTTACCGGTTCCGGGCGGCCCGTACAGCAGCACGCCGCGCGGGATCTTCGCGCCCAGCGACTGGTAGCGCATCGGGTTCTGCAGGAAGTCCTTGATCTCGTACAGCTCTTCGACGGCCTCGTCCGCACCCGCGACGTCGGCGAACGTGGTCTTCGGCATGTCCTTGTTGAGCTGCTTGGCCTTCGACTTGCCGAAGCCCATGACGCCGCCGCGACCGCCACCCTGCATGCGACTCATCACGAAGAAGAAGATGCCGAGCAGGATCACCATCGGCAGGACGAACAGCAGGATGGACGTGAGCCAGCTCTCCTGCGTGACCGTGGTGTTGTAGCTCTGCAGGCCCTTGTCGGAGATCTCGTTGAAGATCTGCTCGGACGCCGACGCCGGATACTTCGCGAGGATCTCGGTCTTGCCGTCGGTGGCGTCGTTGCCGTCCTTCAGCCACAGGCGCACCTGCTGCTCCCGGTCGTCGATCTGCGCCTTGTCGACGTTGTTCGCGTCGAGCTGCGCGATCGCCACGGAGGTGTCGACACCCTGGAATCCGCGCGTGTCGTTGCCGAAGTAGCTGAAGGCGTAGATCACCAGCAGGATGCCGGCAACTATCGCCAGGTTTCGAAACACAGTCTTACGGTTCATACAGGTCGGCCGATATGGCCGGTCCTTTCGAGAGTGCGGGTCTTCCGGGTGCGCCTTCCGGCTGCCAACCGGACAAACCAGGTTACCGCGAAGGCACCCCGGCGACTCCAGGTAGCAGCCAACCGCCGTTGGGAGCGGTCTCTTTTCTTTCAACGCACGCGGTTGCCCATCGGTTCCCTCGGACTCGATCCGGGTCCGAATGTGCGGGAGTTCACCGCACGGGCGCGACCCTCGGCCAGCCGCCGCCCACCCGCTCGATGTGAGCGGCCAGGGCCAGGATCCTGGCCTCTCCCCCGGGCGGCGCCGCGATCTGCACGGCCAGCGGGGTGCCCGAATGCGAGTGCGTGCCGACGGGCACACTCGCCGCAGGCCACCCGACGAGATTCCACAGCGCGCTGAGCGGGGCGTACCGCACGTTGGCCACGATGTTCGACAGCCACGACCGCTCGCTCCACGTCGTCGCCGCGAGCGGCGGCTGCGCGAGAGCGGGTGTGATCACCACGTCGTAGTTCTCGAAGAATGCGCGTAGCGACTCTTCGAGCCTGCCCACCTGCTCCGGGCGGACGAACCGGCCCAGCGCGCGGCCCACCGCGACGTGTCTGCGGGTCCGCGGCTGCAGTCGCCGCAGATCGAGTCCCTTCGCGTCGGCGGCCGTTCCCGCGGTCCAGCGGGCGAGAACGGGAAGCAGGTTGACCGGGTACGGCAACGTCGCAGGCTCGACGTCGTGACCCGAGCCGGTCAGTTCCGTGCCCGCGCGCACGGCCGCGTCCCGCCACTGCGGATCGACCGTGGCCAGGAACGTCGGCGACCCTGCCGCCACCGCGATCCGCAACGGTTCCGATGCGCCGATCCGCGCGAGTTCGGGTCGGTCGGCGAGGACGGACAGCATCAGGGCGGCGTCGTCGACGGTCGTGGCGATGGGCCCGTTCTCGGCCATGCCGAACCACGAGGTGGCGCCGAGTTCGGACGGCACGACACCCCTGCCCGGTTTGATGCCGAACACCCCGCAGTTCGCCGAAGGGATGCGGATCGACCCCAGACCGTCGGTCCCGTGAGCCAGGGGCACCATCCCCGCGGCGACGGCGGCGGCCGCTCCCCCGGACGAACCCCCACAGGTCAGGGAAGGATTCCACGGATTGCGGGTGATGTGGCCGGGCGCGTCGGTGGTACCCCACACCGCCAGTTCGGGGAGGGTGGTCAGGCCCACGACCACCGCTCCCGCCGCCCGCAGTCGCGCGACGACCGGGTGATCGGCAATCTTCGGTTCCGCACTGGTCGCACCCGATCCCTCGCGCATCGGCAGTCCGGCCACCGAAATGACGTCTTTGATCGCGACGGGCACTCCTGCCAGCGGAAGTGTGGACAGATCCGGCCGGCGGGAGAGGGCGAGCGCGTCGGCTCGGGCCTGTTCGGCGAGGACGGTGACGAACGCCTGAATCTTCGGTTCACGCTCTTCGATGGCCGCGAGCGCGGCCTCGACATGCTCCATCGGGCTCGAGACGCCCGAGCGAACCTGCTCGGCGACGACGACGGCTGAGGTGAACGGGGAGTCCCCCATTACCCGAGTATATGGTGCAGAGAAGCAGTCATTTCGAGTATTCGCGCTGGATACGGTAGGTCTGTGGGGTTACCATTCGCTTGTCCCTGGATGGGACTCTTCACACCGCTCCAGACAACCTCGATGTGCCCAGAGAACCCGCCCAGTAGAACCCTCGATGTGCAATGACCAGAGGAAACGGGTCGGGCAGAGACGGATCGGCCGCTGGATCGGACTCTGCCGAACGGACCGTCGGAGTCACGAACTCCGAACACGAGAGCAGCGAAGCGACGGTCGCGGCCGGACCGTCGACGGTGGTTGCTGCGCACACCGTGTCCGCACGGACGATGACCGCCGAACAAACCGCCGCCGCCGAACGAACCGCCGCCGCCGAACAAACCGCCGCCGCCGAACAAACCGCCGCCGCCGAACAAACCGCCGCCGCCGAACAGACCGCGGCCGCCGGTCCGACCGTGACCGCCAGGCAGCCGGACACGCTCATCACCAAGCCGCCGAACAATGCGGCTCTCGACGATGTGGAGGTCGGGCAGCAGGTCGACGACTTCGATCTGCTGATGAGTCTGGGCAGCGGCGCGTTCGGCCGGGTGTTTCTGGCACGCCAGCGGTCGATGCAGCGACTCGTCGCGGTGAAGATCTCGCACGACAAGGGGAACGAGCCGCAGACCCTCGCAAAACTCGACCACAACTACATCGTCCGCGTGTTCGACCAGCGGTTGCTCGAAGACCGCCAGCTGCGCCTGCTCTACATGCAGTACCTGCCGGGCGGCACCCTGCTGCGGGTTCTGCGGCGCGTGCGTGTGACCCCGGAACAGGACCGGACGGGCAGCCTGCTGCTGGACGTGGTCGACGAGGAGATGCGGGAGAAGGGCGAGATCAGGCCCACCGACTCGAGTGTGCGGGACGAGATCGCATCGCTGACCTGGCCGGAGACGATCGCGTGGCTGGGGCGGCGACTGGCGGACGCCCTCGACTACGCCGGCAAGCGCGGCGTCCTGCACCGCGACATCAAACCCGCGAACATCCTGCTGACGGCCGAGGGGGTGCCGAAGCTCGCCGATTTCAACATCAGTTTCAGCGACACCGTCACCGGGGCGTCACCGCTCGCCTACTTCGGCGGGTCCCTGGCGTACATGTCGCCCGAGCAACTCGAGGCGTGTCACCGCGGTATGCCGGGGACGGCGGCGGACCTCGACACCCGCAGCGACATCTTCGCGCTCGGCGTGATGTTGTGGGAGCTGATGTGCGGACGGCGTCCGTTCGAGGACGAGGATGTGTCGAGCGAGTCGCTCGTCGCACTTGAAGCGATGCTGGACCGCCGCAGCCGCGACATCGACCCGGAGTTCCTGGACCAGTTGCCCTACGACTGCCCGCCGTCGCTGCGACGGGTGCTGCTGACGTGTCTGGCACCGAAGCCGGAGGACCGGTGGTCGTCCGGTGCCGAACTGGCCCAGCAATTCGACCTGTGCCTGAATCCGCGGGCCCGGGACCTCGTCGATCCGCCGCCGAACAGTTGGCGCATGCGGCTGCGCCGATTCGCCCTCCCGATCCTGGTGATCGGTATCGCGGTGCCGAATGCCCTCGCGGGCGCCTACAACTATCACCACAACAAGATGCTGATCATCAGCAATCTGACGCCGGAGGCCCAGCACTCGTTCGAATCGATCCAATTGGTGATCAATTCGATCGCGTTCCCGTTGGGCGCGATCATGCTGCTCTACTGGTGCCGATATCCGCTACTCGTTCCGCGGGGTCTGCGCAAGGGGAAAACGTACGACCGCCAGACACTGGCCCGGGCCCGCACCGACACGCTGCTGCTCGGCGACCGCGTCGTGCTGGTGGTGTTCGGGTTGTGGGTCATCGCGGGCATCGCCTATCCGATTTCCCTGCAACTCGCGGCGGGGAACGTGCCGCCGGGCGCGTACGTGCACTTCATCGCATCACTGATCGTGTGCGGTGCCGTGTCGGTGGCGTACCCGTTCTTCGTGGTGGCGTTCTTCGCGGTGCGCTGCATCTACCCGACCCTGCTGCCTCAGGACATCGCCAGCAGCGCCGACGCGCACAAACTGCGGGGTCTCGACCGCCGGAGCACGCTGTATCTCGCGGTGGCCGCCTCGGTTCCGCTGGCCGGTGTGGCCGGGGTGACGTTCCTGTCGCCCGACGAGATCACGCTGGTGATCATCGCGGTCCGCATCCTGTGCGTCGGCGGCATCTTCGCGTTCGTCGGCGTGTACTGGCTGTTCCGGCAACTGGAACAGGACCTGCGGGCGCTGGAGCTCGCCGTGTCCCACGAATCCGTCCGCTGACGGGCGGCGCGGAGATCAGCCGCCGTAGACGGAAGGCTCGAGAGTCCCGATGTACGGCAGGTCGCGGTAGCGCTCGGCGTAGTCGAGGCCGTACCCGACGACGAATTCGTTGGGAATGTCGAAGCCGACGTTCGCGACGTTGACGTCGACCTTGATGGCGTCGGGCTTGCGCAGCAGCGTGACGACCTCGAGCGACGCGGGGTTGCGGCTCGACAGGTTGCGCATCAGCCAGGACAGCGTCAGACCGGAGTCGATGATGTCCTCGACGATCAGCACGTGCCGGCCCGCGATGTCTTTGTCGAGGTCCTTGAGGATGCGCACGACGCCGGAGGACGACGTGGACGACCCGTAGGAGCTGACGGCCATGAACTCCATCTGGGTGGGGATGGGGAGGGCCCGCGCGAAGTCGGTCATGAAGAAGATAGCGCCCTTGAGGACACCCACCAGGAGCAGATCCCCTTCCGGGGCGCCCTCCGGGTAGCGCTTGGCGATCTCCTCGGCCAGTTCGACGGTACGTCGACGGATCTCGTCCTCGGAGATCAGTACCGATGCGATGTCGCCTTCGTACACGCGATCAAACCCTTCGTCGGTCGTCCAATCCGACGTTCAGCCTGCCACGTCGTCGGCGGACCACCAACCTCGCGTCCGGTGTTCCGCCCCCGATCGCCACCTGCCCCTGTCCCCGCCACCGTGCGACGAGGTCGTCCACGGCCCGCAGCTGGGTGTCTCCGAGACCGCGCGCACCGGCCGCGAGGAGCCAGCTGCGCAGCACCCGCCTGCGGACGGGTGGCGCCGACAGTGCGAGCAGGGCGGTGTCGATTTCGCCGTCCACCACGACTTTTGCTTGGGCGTCGGCGGCCAGCGTGTCGAGGACCGCTCCTTCCTCGCGCAGGTGTTCCCCGGTGCGGGCGAGGGCTCCGGCGACGCCGCCGCCCAGCACGTCCTCGAGCAGCGGCAGCACCTCGGTGCGCAGCCGCACCCGCACGAAGTCGGGTGAGGCGTTGTGCGGGTCCTCGTACGGGCTCAGTCCCAGTTCCGCGCAGGCCTGCCGGGTCACCGCGCGGCGCACGTCCAGCAGCGGACGCCCCCACGGGCTGTCGTACGCGCTCATCCCCCAGATGGATCGACCGCCCGAACCGCGCGACAACCCCAGCAACACCGTTTCGGCCTGGTCGTCGAGGGTGTGCCCCAGCAGCACCGGGCGGGTTCCGCGCGCCGAGTCGAGGGCGCGGTAACGGGCCTGTCGGGCGGCCGCCTCGAGCCCGCCCGACCCGGTCACATCGACGGGAAGCACCTCGGCGGACGCGCAGCCGAGCGCTCGGGCACGGGCTGCCGCCTCGTCGGCCACGTCGGCGGAACCCGGCTGCAGCCGATGATCGACGACGAGGGCACACACCGACCGTGCCTCGACGGCGGCCGCCGCGGTCAGTGCCAGTGAGTCGGCGCCACCCGACAACGCGACCGCGATCTCACCGTCCGGGGCGTGCGCCGCGATCCAGCGCCGCAGGGCGTGACGAACCTCGAGGATCGCCGGCTCCTCGGGAAGCACCATCACCGGCTCAGCCCTTCTCGAATCAGCCCAGAACCCGGGACACCCAGACGTCCGGCGCGTCGATCTCCGCGAGCCGGGGCAACGTGTCGGGGCCGGTCCACACGACGTTGAACCGGTCCATCCCGACCTTGTCCACGACGGCGTCGACGAACGCCTTGCCGCGCACGTACTGCGCCATCTTGGCGTCCATTCCGAGCAGTGCCCGGATGAGACGCTGCACAGGATTGCTCTTGCGGCGGCGCCGCTGATCGAACGCTGCCCGGATCGCGGCCACCGACGGCACGACCGCGGGGCCGACGGCGTCCATCACGTGGTCCGCATGTCCCTCGAGGAGGGTGCCGAGCACCAGCAGGCGGTCGAGCGCCTCACGTTGCGGCTCGGCCTGGGTCGCGCGCAGCAGTCCGACGATGCCGCCCGGTGCGCCCGAGTCGTCCGGCTCCGTGCGCCCGCGGGCGCGCAGCGCGGAGGACAACCGGCCGACCATGTCGGTGAGGGACTCGTCTTCGGCGGATCCGAGGGTCTCCACCGACTCCTGCATGTATCCGGTGAGCCACGGTGAGGACGAGAACTGCACCCGGTGCGTCACCTCGTGGAGGCACACCCAGAGCCGGAAGTCGCTGGGCCGCACCCGCAACGTGCGCTCGACGGACACCACGTTGGGCGCCACGAGCAGGAGGGTTCCGTTGTCGCCGGTGAACGGGTCGTACTGGCCGAGGATCGCCGACGACAGGTACGCGAGCATTGCCCCGGCCTGAATGCCTGCCGGCTTGCCGACCAGCGTGCCGGGAGCGGCGTCGCCGCCCGTGAGTTGCGACATCGAGTGCGCGGCGGCGTGGATCCACCCGGCCCGGTCGAGGATCTGGGCGGTCGGCACCGGAAGTCCGTCGGCGAGGCCGGTGACTTCCCGGACGGGCAGTTCCGCGCGCATCGACGCGTCGGCCAGTTCCGCGACCACGGTTTCGGCGGTGTACCGCGATGTCACCGGTCCGCTGCGCGCGAGTTTCACCCCCGTCCTGGCTGCCAGCTTCCAGTCGACGGCGCCGCTGAAGGCATTTCCCTCGGCGGCCATCACTGGCACCCGCACGTGCGGAGCGCGGCCGCCAGTGCGTCGAGTGCGGGACGGCTGACCTCCGGCGGGCGGTCGTTGGACATCAGCGCGAACGTGAGGACACGCCCGTTCTGGTCCACCACGTAGCCGGCGAGCGCGCTGGCCGTGGACAGGGTGCCGGTCTTCGCCCGCACCCATCCGGCGCCCGTGCGGTTCCCCGACGCGTACCGGTCCGACAGGCTGCCCGTGGCACCGGCCACCGGCAGGTAGTCGAGCATCGGGCGCAGGGCCGGATTGCCGTCGCCCGCGGCGGCCGTGAGGACCTGGTCGAGCGTGTGCGGGGCGATGCGGTCGTCGACGGACAACCCGCTGGCGTCGTGCAGGGTGAACCCCGACAGATCGAAGCCGGCCGCGGTCAGGGTCTGGCCGATGGTCGCGACGGCGCCGTCGAACGATGCTTCCGCGCCGGCATTCATGGCAACCTCCCGCCCGATCGCTTCGGCAAGCACATTGTCCGAGTGTTCCATCATCTGCCGCAACCGGTCGCGCAGCGGCGCGGACTGCACGCTCGCCACGGTAGCCGCACCGGGCGCCGCGACCCCCGACGTGACCGCCGACGGGGCGACGCCGAGCGCACCGGCGAGCGTCCGCCCGGCGTCGAGCGCGGGTGTCGCACTGCGCGGCGACTCGTCCACGAGCGGGTCGGCCCGTCCGCCGTCGATCATGATCGGTTCGGTGGGGGTGATGAATCCGGCGCCGACGTCCGTCGGGAACCACCCCTGCGCCATGGTGTCGCCCGAGTAGATGCTGGTGTCGACCACGATGCTCGTCACCTGGATGCCCGCGTTCCGGATCTGATCGACCAGTTGCGAGATGTGCGCCGCACCCGGGTAATAGCCGTTCTCCCCGACCGGTTTCGCGGTGAGTGTGGGATCACCGCCGGCAACGAGGACGATCTCGCCGGGAGTCGCCCCCTGCACCACCTTCGTCGTCACGCGACGGTCGGACGGCAACGCCAGCAACGCGGATCCCGCGGTGAGGACCTTGGTGGTCGACGCCGGGGTCATCGGGGTCTGCGGGTTGACGCTCCACAGGACCTGACCGGTGACCGCGTCGGCGACCGTTCCGCTGAACTTGCCGAGGTCGGGGTTGGCGGCGGCCGGACCGACTGCGGCGGCGATCCCCTGCGCCGTCGGCATCGGGGCGTCGTCCGGCACCGGCGTGACCTGCGGGGCCGCCGTGATCGGTGCCGGTTCGGGCGCGATCGTCAGTTCACCGCGACCCGCCGACGCGTTGTGCGCGGTCACCGCGACCACCAGAACAGCCGCCATCGCGAGCACCACGACGACGACCGACGCGAACAGAATTCGCATGTTCCGACGGTGGCGTCCCGCCAACGAGCCCATCTTCTTCTTTCCCTGGCTCGGCAACGCGCCTCCGTCTTCACTGTGATTCGTGGGTGGTCAGACAACCAACCTTATCCTCGACCCGATATCCTCTCCCCGAATCATCATCGACACGACAGCGAGGAATCGGCGTGGAGTTCGACGTCACCATCGAGATCCCCAAGGGTCAGCGAAACAAGTACGAGGTCGACCACGTGACCGGTCGCGTGAAGCTGGACCGCTACCTCTACACCGCGTTCGGCTACCCGGCCGACTACGGCTTCATCGAGAGCACGCTCGGCGAGGACGGCGACCCGCTGGACGCGCTGGTCCTGCTCCCCGAGTCCGTGTTCCCCGGCGTCATCGTCGAGGCACGTCCGGTCGGCATGTTCAAGATGGTCGACGAGGCCGGCGGCGACGACAAGGTGCTGTGTGTGCCGGCCGGCGACCCGCGCTGGGATCACATCCAGGACATCGGCGACGTTCCGCAGTTCGAACTGGATGCCATCAAGCACTTCTTCGTCCACTACAAGGACCTCGAGCCGGGCAAGCACGTCGAGGCCGCCGACTGGGTCGGGGTGGCCGAGGCGAAGGCCGAGGTCGAGGCCTCGTTCAAGCGTCTGAAGGACAACGGCGGGCACTGAGCCGGCGGCGAATCGTCGGGCACTGAGCCGGCGGCGAATCGTCTGGCACTGAGCCTCCCGATATTTACGGCAACGGCGCCCACCCCCGCGGGGGTGGGCGCCGTTGGCGTCTCACTCCTGCGCGTCTCCCCGCGCCGCGGCCTGGAGGCCGGACTCGCTGCGGAGTGGCACTTCCTTCCACAGCAGAGTGAGGACGAAGGCGACGACGGCGAGCATCGACACGCTGAGGAAGACGGATCCGATGGCGTCGGCGAATCCTTCGCGGAAGGGTAGGGCCAGCACGTCGTCGAGTTTTCCGATCACCGAGCTGTCCGTGAGGACTCCGCTGACGCCGGCGTGGTCGGGGCTGAGGATCCCTTGGCCCATGGCGGCCTCCGCGGGGTCGTTGCTCTGTGCGGCCGCGGCCACGGCTCGACGGAAGTCGGCTGTGCCGGCGGCGGCTGTCACGCGTTCGCCGATGGCCGGGGTGAGGCGGGAGAAGAGGATCGACAGGAAGATTGCGACGCCTGCGGTGCCGCCGATCTGCCGGAAGAACGTGGCCGCTCCGGTCGACACCCCCATGTCCTGCGGGGGCAGTGCGTTCTGAATGGCGAGGGTGAGGGGCTGCATCAGGTTTCCGAGACCGAGTCCGAGGATCAGCATGAACACCATCACGACGGGCATCGGGGTGTCGGCGGCCAGCGTGTGCAGCAGGAACGCGCCGATCCCGATCAGGGCGGTGCCCAGGATCGGGAAGTACCGGTACCGCCCGGTCCGCGAGATCATCTGACCGCTGACCACCGAGCCGGCCATGAGGCCGAGGACCATCGGCAGAATCTGGAACCCGGCCAGGGTGGGGCTCGAGCCCTTCACCACCTGTAAGTACTGCGGCAGCAGGGTGATACCGCCGAACATGACGGCGCCCACGACGAGGCTGATCACGACACCGAGCGCGAAGGTGCTGTTGCGGAAGAAGCGCATCGGGATGAGTGCGTCGTCCTTCATCGCCAGTTCCACCGACACGAAGGCGAGCACACCGATGACGCCGATCACGTAGCACGCCAACGACTTCGAGCTGTCCCATCCCCAGCTGTGCCCCTGTTCGGCGACCACGAGCAGCGGCACCACACCCACCGCGAGGGCGATCGCGCCCCACCAGTCGATCCGCCGGCTTCCGCTCGGTCGTCGCGGCAGGTGCAGCACGCGGGAGACGACCGTGAGCGCGACCAGTCCCACCGGCACGTTGACGAGGAAAACCCAACGCCAGCCGTCGATTCCGAGGATCACGTCCTGCCCGGCGAACACTCCGCCGAGGACGGGGCCGAGGACGCTGGAGGTGCCGAACACGGCCAGGAAGTAGCCCTGGTATTTGGCCCGTTCACGCGGGGAGACGATGTCGCCGATGATGGTGAGCGCCAACGAGAACAGACCGCCCGCGCCGAGTCCCTGCACTGCACGGAAGGCCGCGAGCATGTACATCGACGTCGAGAAGGTGCACATGACCGAGCCGATCACGAACACCGTGATCGCGAACATGAAGAACGGTTTGCGGCCGTAGATGTCGGACAGTTTGCCGTAGAGCGGCGTCGCCAGGGTGGCGGTGACGAGGTATGCGGTGGTGGCCCACGCCTGCAGCGAATACCCGTCGAGGTCGTCGGCGATGGTCCGGATCGCCGTCGCCACGATCGTCTGGTCGAGCGCGGCGAGGAACATGCCGAGCATCAACCCACTGAGTACAGCCAGGATCTGCCGGTGGGTGTAGGCCACCGGCGTTTCGACCGAGTTCGACACTGTTTCCTCGCTGCGCTGTCGTTTACTTGTAGTCCGCAAGTATGCGAGGGCGGCGAGGTTTCGGGCAACTGATGAACTGGGCTTTACCTGCGGATAAGCGACTACGACACAGCCGCACCCCGTCCCGGAGGTACGGCCGCGTCGGCGGACGGACTATTCGCCCGTGAATTCGGGGGCGCGCTTCTCGAAGACGGCGGTGATCGCCTCGGTCAGGTCCTGCGACGGCAGGAACGCGGCGTTCCACGCGGCGACGTAGCGGAGGCTGTCGTCGACGGCGGCCGCGCGGGAGTGGTCGAGGACGTCCTTGATGCCGTGCACGACGAGCGGCGGGTTCGCCGCGATCTCGGCCGCGGTCGCGTGCGCGGCGGCGAGGACGGCGTCGACGTCCGCGAAGACACCGTTGACGAGACCGATCTTCTCGGCGCGCCCGGAGTCGATGTCCTTACCGGTGAGCGCGAGTTCCCGCAGGTGGCCGTCGCCGATGATGGCGGGCAGCCTGGCGAAGCTGCCCATGTCCGCGACGATCGCGACTTTGACCTCACGGATGCTGAACTTCGCGTCGGTGCTGGCGTAGCGAATGTCGCACGCGGAGATCAGGTCGACGCCGCCGCCGATGCACCAGCCCTGGACGGCCGCGACCACCGGCTTGCGGCAGTCGGCGACCGCGTTGATGCCGGACTGCATCCGCTTGATCATGTCGTGGAACGCGGTACGCGGGCCGGCCTGCGCCTTGTCGGCGAGGACGGACCCGAAGCTGCCGCTCATGGCGGGCAGATCCAGACCGAAGGAGAAGTTCTTGCCGGAGCCGGCGATCACCACGGCCCGCACGTCCGGATCGGTGTCGAGTTCCCCGAAGATCTCGGGGAGCTCGCTCCAGAAATCCGGGCCCATCGCGTTGCCCTTTCCGGGTCCGATGAGCGTCACCTGCGCGACGTGATCCTTGCGCTCGACGGTGAACGCATTCCAGGTCTTCTGTTCGGTCATTACTCCAGAGTAACCACCGCTCTTCGAGGTCAGGAGAAATACCCTGGAGGTCTCTGCACCGTCTTGTGAACGGACAGCCGCCATGACGCACCGGACGACCCCGGCCGGCAACGCCGTAGTCGTCGGCGCCGGAATGGGGGGACTGCTTGCCGCGGCGGCTCTCGCCGGCTCGTTCCGGAGCGTCGTCGTCCTCGACCGCGACATCCTGCCCGACACAGCCGTCGCGCGCAGGTGCGTGCCGCAGGCCCGGCACGTGCACGCGCTTCTCGCAGGCGGGCAGGCCGCGATGGAGGACCTCCTTCCGGGGTTCGTGTCCGAGCTCCTGGCCCTCGGCGCCACCGCGGGCGACGCACTGGGCGACATCCGGTGGATCGTCGACGGGCATCGGATGGCGCGCGAGATCAGTGGCGTCCCCGGTATTCTCGCGAGCAGACCGCTCGTCGAGTGGCAGATGCGCAACCGGGTCGAGGCCCTGCCGAACGTGCGGATACGGGACCGCTCCGACGTCACGGGTCTCACCGTCGACGGCGGACAGGTGACCGGTGTGACCGTGCAGCACCGGGGCGGCGTCCCGCCGGAGGTCGTCGAGACCGATCTCGTCGTGGACTCGTCCGGCCGCAGTTGGCAGACTGTCGCCCGGCTCGGCGAGCTGGGGTTCGCGCCGCCGGCCGAGTCGCAGCTGGCCGTGGACGTCAGCTACGCGACGAGGCACTTCCGGCTCGACCCGCCGCATCTGGACGGGGATTCCGGCATCGGGATGGCGCCGGGACCGTCGAGTCCGCGCAGCGGATTCATGGGCGTGCAGGAGGACGGCACCTGGATCGTCACTCTCGCCGGGTACGGGGACGACGTGCCGCCACTGGATCCGGACGGCTTCCTCGACTTCGTGAAGTCGTTTCCCGCCCCCGACATGTACGACGCGCTGCGCACGGCCGAGCCGGTGGACGACGGCGTGCGATACCGAATCCCGACGACCGTCCGCCGGCACTATTCCGCGGACGATCTGCCGTCGAATTACCTGCCGTTCGCGGACGCCATCTGCTCGTTCAACCCGATCTACGGCCAGGGCATGAGCGTCGCCGCGGTGGAGGCGACGATCCTGCGGGACTGTCTGCGGTCGGGGCGCGCCCATCTCGCTCGCCGGTTCCTCCGCGGGGCGAACCGGTGTATCGATGCCGCGTGGACGCTCACGGTAGACAACGACCTCCGGATCCCGGCCGTGCCCGGTCGGCGGTCGGCGCGGGTCCGGTTGGTCAATGCGTACACGTCCCGGCTCGATCGGGCGGCGTCCGTCGACCCGGCCGTGGGGTCCGCGTTCCTCCGGGTGACGCATCTGCTCGACCGCCCGGGGGTGCTGCTCCGGCCCGCGACGGTGCTGCGGGTTCTGCTTGCCTCCCGCTGACGGGCGACCGCCAGATTACCTGTATGTTTGCGTCACAGATACCTGAAGGGTCTGCGCCGCCACGAGAGGAAATCCGTGCTCGACATCGCCTGGAACCCGACGCTGAACACGCTGACCCGCAACGCCTGGCGACTGTCCTTCGGCGGCGGAATCGCACCGGTCCAGCGAACCCCGTCGACGCGCATCCACGAGGCGCCCCATCAGGACCTGTACCGATTCGACAGCACCGAGACCGACGGCGGCCGGCCCGTCCTTCTCGTGCCTCCGCTCGCCGCGCCCGCACACTGCTTCGACCTCCGGCCGGGCCAGAGCCTGGCCGCGCACCTGGCCGGTTCCGGCAAGGCGGCGTATCTCGTCGACTACGGCACCATGGGCTATTCCGACCGCGGCCTCGGGTTCGAGGACTGGATCGACGACTTCATCCCGGCGGCGGTCGAGCGGGTGTCCCGACTCCACGGCGGTGCACCCGTCGACCTGATCGGCTGGAGCCTCGGGGGAACGATGTCGCTGCTCACGGCGGCGGGCCGGAACTATCTGCCGATCGGTTCCGTGACGGCGATCGGCACGCCGATCGACTACGAGTCGGTGACCATGATCGCGCCGCTGCGGATGGTCGGCCGGTTCACCGGCGATCGCCCCCTCACCACCGCGACTTCGGCGATGGGCGGACTCCCCGCGCCGCTGGTCCAGGCGAGCTACCGCTTCACCGCGCTTCAGCGCGAGCTCACCAAGCCGTGGTTCATCGCCCGGAACCTGCACGACACCGAGACCCTCGCGCGCATGGAGTCCATCGACCGGTTCATGGCCGACATGCCGGGTTATCCGGCCCGGTTCTTCCGCCAGGTCTGCACCCAGCTGATCCTCGGGAACGCGCTCGCCGCGGGGAGTTTCCAGACCCGGAACGGCGCGATCGCGCTGGCCGATCTCGCGGTGCCGGTTCTCGCGATCGGCGGCACCGAGGACGTCATCGCCCCGATCCCGTCGGTCCGGGCGGCGACGGACGTGTTCACCGGTTCTCCGTCGGTGCGGTTCGAGTCCGCGCCGGGCAGCCACCTCGGGCTCGTCGCGGGCCCGAAGGCCAAGGACTCCACGTGGGCGCACATCGACGGATTCCTCGACGGGGTCGTCGCCCACACTGCCTGAGATCAGGTCAGCCCGGCCCTCGCGACGGCGCCCGCGAACAGCGCGGTGACCGCGGCGCCCATCGTCGCCTGATCCACTTCCTCGGGGTCCACGGAGTGCTCGAGCACGAGACCTGAGATGAGGGCCATCAGCGAGATGGCCGTGGTGCGGACGTCGAACGTGTCGTCGACCCCCCACTCCCGCGCGCGTTCGCCGATCAATTCGACGAGCTTTCCCCGCAGTTGCCGCCGCTCCCGCAGGTAGGCCTGGGCGATCTGCGGGTCACGTGCCGCGAGCACGCCGAATTCGAGTACCAGCAGCGACCACCCCGGCTCGCGCACCATCCACGACGCGATCGCCTCGCCGCCTTTGCCCGCGGCATCCGAGGGGTTCATGCCGGCGATCTCGGCGAGGACCCGTCCCGCCAGTTCGAGTGAGCGCGCGGCGAAGAGTTCGGCGAACAGGTCCTGCTTCGACTCGAAGTTCGAGTAGACCGCCCCCTTGGTGAATCCGGCCCGGCGTGCCACCTCGGCGAGCCTGGCCGCACTGAAGCCGCGCTCGGCGAATTCCTCCGCCGCGGCGTCGAGGAGGCGCTGACGCACGACGTCACGACCGGGACGCGTCGTGGGCGCCCATTCGGTGTGACGACTGTCCGGTTGACGATCTGCAGTCACGATACCTAGGGTATTCAATACCCACGGTATCGACAAGGATCGAGGACGTCCGATGACCATGACCGACAGCGAATCCACCACCCCGGCTCCCGTGCACCACGACAGTCCGGTGTCGAAGTACGGCGCGCCCAGGGTGATGGTCGCGCTGGTCTTCGGCGTTCTGCTCCTCCAGCTCGGCTTCATCCTCAGCTACGTGGCCGCGTTCCATCAGCCCACGCCCCGCGACATCGAGATCGGCGTCGTCGCAGCGGAGGGACTGCCCGCAGGCACGGACCAGCAGGTCGCCGACCGGCTCGACGCGATCGACGGCAGGCCGCTGCGGGCCCGTGTCGTCTCGGACACCGCGGAAGCCCGGCGGCTCCTCCACGACCGCGAGATCCAGGGTGCGTTCGTCATGAACCCCGTCGGCCCCGACACCCTGATCACGGCGAGCGCGGGCGGCAGCTCCATCTCCAGCGCGCTCGAATCGGTCTTCGCCCAGGTGGAGAACAGCCAGGGTCGCCAGTTCACGGTCCGCGACGAAATTCCGGTCGGCGCACACGACAACCGCGGACTGTCCGGCTTCTATCTCGCGGTCGGGTGGGTGGTCGGCGGCTACCTGCTCGCGGCGGCGATCGGCCTGTTCATCGGCGCCCCGCGAAGCCTCCGTCAGGCGACCGTGCACACGGCTGTCCTGTTCGGCTACGCCGTGGTGTCCGGCGCCCTCGGCGCCCTGATCACCACTCACGTGCTCGGCACGTTCGCAGGCCATTGGTTCCCGCTGTGGCTACTCGGAACAGGTGTCGTCTTCGGCACCGCCGTGTTCACGCTGGGGTTGCGCGCCTCGGTCGGCATCCTTGCGGTGCCCCTCGCGATCGCCGTCTTCGTCATTCTCGGCAATCCCAGCGCCGGCGGTGCGTTCGGTTCGAACGTCATTCCCGCCTTCTACGCGGCCATCGGACGCTGGATCACCCCGGGCGCCGGCACCGAGGGAATTCGAAGCATCGTGTACTTCGACGACGTGGGGCTCGGACAGCCCGCGCTCGCCCTCGCGCTCTATTCCGTGGTCGGGCTCGGACTGCTGTTCGGGTTCACCGCCCGGCGCCTCCGGAAGCCGGAATCGACTACGCCCCGTTCCGATGTCGTGTCGGACGACGCTTCTTGATGTCGTACCGGAGGAATGGACCTACTCTTGGTTCATGCCGACGCCCCTGCACCCCCACGCCGCGCATGTCGCCGAGACTCTGATCGCGCGAGGACACCATGGGGTGATCGTGACCCAGCCCGACTCCACCCACTCCGCGGCCGAGGCGGCGGAGTCTCTGGGGGTCGATATCGGCGCCATCACCAAGTCGCTGGTATTCCTCCTGGACGACGATCCGATCCTGCTCCTCGTGTCGGGGGCGCACGAGGTGGATCTGGCGAACACGGGCAAACGACTGCAGGGAAATCTGACCCGGGCACCCCTCGACATGGTGCGGATCGCGACCGGACAGCCGATCGGGGGTATTGCCCCGCTCGGACATCCCACGAACCTTCCGACGTACGTCGACAACGCCCTGTCGGAGTACGCGGAACTGTGGGCGGCCGCCGGGCACCCGGACACGGTCTTCCGCACGTCGTTCTCCGAGTTGGTGCGGATCACCGCGGGCCTGGCGATCGACGTCGACTGAATCCCGGGCGGTTGACGCCCCTATAGTTGACGTCAGATCTCGTGAACGAGAATGACACAGTGCCCGCACGGGCCGACCCGGAGAATGATTTGTCCGACAGAGCCGAGAACGCCGAAACCGTCGATGGTTCGGACCTCCCCCGCGACCATCGACTCGCCCCCGGAATCTGCGCCGAGGATTACCGCGCAGCCCTGCGTCGGCACCCGGCGGGCGTCACCATCGTGACCCTCGATTCGGGGTCCGGCCCGGTCGGCTTCACCGCGTCCTCGTTCTCCTCGGTTTCACTGGACCCGCCGTTGGTGTCGTTCAACATCGCGAACACGTCGTCCAGCATCGATGCACTTCATTCCGCGGATTCGCTGGTGATTCACCTCCTCGGCGAGCACCAGCAGCACCTGGCTCAGCGATTCTCCCGAAGCGCCGACCAGCGGTTCTCCGACGAGTCGCTCTGGGCGCGACTCGACACCGGCGAACCGGTCCTCCACGGAACTCCCAGCTGGTTGCGGGTGATCGTGGACCAGCTGATTCCCGTCGGCGATCACACGCTCGTCATCGGCCTCGTCACCCGCGTTCATGCCGAGGCAGACGACGACTCCGCTTCGGCTCCCCTGCTGTATCACGAGGGCCGGTACTACCGGCCCACTCCGCTCGGTTCAGCGAACAACGGCAACTGACCAGGTCAGGACGCCAGTACCCGCTCGCGGAGGGGGAGGTCGAAGCGACGCAGCGCCTCGTCGACGGCGTCGGCGGAGGTGACGAGACCTCGCTCCTCCAGCCACGGGAGGGTGCCGTCGACGAGCTGCTCCAGAACCCTGGGCAGCGACAGCGGCAGCACGGTCACACCGTCGGCGACGCCTGCCGCCTGGATGTCGGCGATGAGTCCGGCGAGGCCGACCGGAGTTCCGATGTACTGCAACGACACCGGAGCACGGGGCGTCGCCAGGGCGCTGTCGAGGAGGGCCAGCTCCTTGCGGGCGGCGCGGGCCTCCACGGCGATGAGCACCTCGAGGTCCACCAGGACGGTGACGCTGTCGGGGTCGCGACCGTCGGCGACGAGTTCGGCGCGGATCCGTGCGCGTTCCTGCTGCGCCTCACGCAGATCGGACGCCCGGATCCGGACGACGTTCGGCGGGAACGACGTGAGGTCGAGCTGATCCGTCGAATCGGCGGTCAGGTCCACCCAGTAGTCCGCGCCGTTGATCGGCCGCGTGCCGGTGGCACCCTCGGCCGCCGGGTGGTGGCCGGAGCCGGTCAGTTCGACGGCGACGCGAAGTGGACGGGATACGAAGGCATTGTCTCGAGACATAGGGGTTCCTCGGGAATGACGTGTGAATGAAACGGAGCTGGAAGAACGGTCAGCTCGAACACATACCCGAGGCGGTTCGGCACAGATCGACATGCCGACGGCACCAGTGAGCAATCATTGTGCTCCCAGCCTGCGATGCCATGCGGTCATACTAGCGCGTCCCGCGAAAAACGCGTCTCCGGCACCGGATTCCACTGGCCGCTCTCCTTGGCGTAGGTCCAGCTCCGGCGGCCCGCCACCAGGGTGCGCACCGCGTCGACCAGCCGATCCACGTCCTCGGAGCAGCTTCCGAGACCCACACTCACCCGCACGGCGCCGTCGGGCCTGCCGAGGCGGCCCAGCAGAGGATGGGCGCAGAACCGCCCGTCGCGAACTCCGATTCCATGTTCGGCGGAGAGGTAGGCGGCGATCTCTCCCGGCTCGAACCCGTCGATCGTGAACGTCACGATCCCCACGGTGTCGGGGGCGTCCGACCACAGCCGCAGGAACTCCAGGCCGTCGACGGAGCCGAGGCCGTCGAGGAGCCGGCCGGTGAGTGCCGCCTCGTGTGCGGCCACCGTGCCGAAGTCCAGCTCGGACAGTGCATCGCACGCGGCGGCGAGCGCCGCCGCGCCGAGCACGTTGGGGGTTCCGGCCTCGTGCCGGGCAGGGGCGGGCGCCCACTGGGTCGATTCGACGGTCACGTTCCGGACCGCCCCGCCGCCTGCGAGATAGGGCTCGGCGGCGTCCAGCCAGTCCCGGCGGCCCACCAGCACACCGGCGCCGAAGGGGGCATACAGCTTGTGCCCGGAGAACGCGAGGTAGTCGACGCCCCACTCCTCGACGTCGATGCGCCGGTGCGGCGCGAGCTGAGCGGCGTCGACGAGAATCCGTGCGCCGCAACGATGCGCCACCTCGGCGAGGGCGGCGATCGGCAGAACCTCGCCGGTCACGTTGGATGCACCCGTCACCGCGAGCAGGGCGGTGGGCTTGGAGCACAGTTCTGCGACGAGCAGGCGGACCGTCTCCTCCAGCGTGTCCGCCGCCCTCACGACGCGAGAGTTCTTCCACGGCAGCAGGTTCGCATGATGCTCGATGTCGAGGACGACGGTGCTGCCGGGGACGCAGCCGGCCAGCAGATTCAGCGAGTCGGTCGTGTTCCGGGTGAAGACCACCACCTGGTCCTCCCCCGCTCCGACGAACCGGGCGACAGAGTCGCGGGCGTTCTCGTAGCACTCGGTCGAGACCCGCGACGCGTAGCCGGCGCCGCGGTGCACGCTGGAGTACGTCGGTAGCAGTGCCCCGATCCGGTCGGTCACCTGCGCCAACGCCGGCGCACTGGCGGCGTAGTCGAAGTTGACGTAGGCGCAGTCGCCGCCCTGAACGAGCGGAACCCGCAGGTCGGAGCCCGAAACCTGGGCCAAGGGGGCAACACACACGTCAGCGGTCAGTACAGCAGTCATCACGACATCCCTCGTAGTCAGGGACTCGTCGCAGGGTCGGTGCCCTCTCGGAGTCCGCGCTTGCCGGGTCCGGTATGGACCTCAGCCTGGTCGTCACCCGGAGCACCCCGCCGCGGTGGAGGGTTGCCGACCAGCTAGCCGGGGCTTGACGCTGGTACTCGTGACCTGTTTCGAAGATTGCAGGATCGACGCGCTGTTGTCAACCCGAAACCCGGAGGGTCCCGGATCCGGGACCGAGAACTCGCGTCAGTTGGGAGTCACCCCGAGGAGCGGGGCGAGCTGATTCGCAATCGGGTTGAGGTCCAGCCTGTTCGGGTCCTTCTTGGGCGTGGAGTCCCACGGCTGAACGGTGGCGGGGTCGCCGAACACGATCCGGTTCGCACTGCGGACGCCGGTGAGACTGCCCTGTGGGGCTTCGCAGGACGCGGCGGTGTTCTGCGGGAAGTCCTGCTGCGTGTCGTCGAAGTTCGGGTCGTTCCGCTTCATCTCCTGGAGGATCGCCTGGGTGCCCTCGTAGCCGACGGTGCACGACGGCGGATTGTTGGTCTCGGCCACCAGGCCCAGGTGCACGGTTCCGTCGTCGGGCGCAATGGTCGACGACGCTGCCGCCACCCCCGGCAGGTACACGAACAGGGTCTGCAGGGCGGTGGCTTGCACCGAGATCGCCTTCGCCGTGACGGACAGGTTGGCGAGGTTCGTCGTGGCACCGGGTCCGGCCTCCGAGACGAGTTGCCCCAGTAGATCGCTCGCCGGATTTCCGTTGTCGATCAGCCGCCGGACGTCCGGGTCGCTGCTGCGCAGACGATCCGCGAGCGAGTCCAGGTCGGCACTGAAATCCTTGATCGCCGAGGACTGTTCGGACTGCGTATCCAGTACAGTGCGACCGTCGCGCACCAAAGCCATTGTCCGATCGAGCGATTCGGAGCCCGACCCCGACAGCCCGGACAACGAATCCGCGAGCGACTGAAGGTCTTTGCCCTTGCCGTCGAATGCCGCACCGAGTTCCGTCACGACGGTGTGGAGCGCGTCGATCGGCACGGATTCCGTCAATCCCCGTGTGCTGGCGAGCAATTCTTCGACGGGCACCGGCGTCGACGTGTCGGCGGCGGCGATTCGGGACCCGTCCGCGAGGAACGGCCCCCGATCGGTGGCGGGCCGAAGGTCGACGTACTGCTCGCCGATCGCCGACCTGTTGGCCACGACGGCTTTCGCGGAGGCGGGAATGTCGGGCGCGCTCGTGTCGATCCTCAGTTCGACGACGACGCCGTCCGGGGTCAGGGACATGTCCCCGACGCGGCCGACCGGCACGCCGCGGTAGGCGACTTCCGCATTGGTGAAGATGCCGCCCGACGTCTCCGATTCGAGGTGCACGGTGTATTCGCCGAACCCGAGGAGATTGCCCAGGCGCACATAGTTGGCACCCACGTAGACGAGGCCCGTGAGAGCCACGAGAACGAAGCCGATCAGCTGCCACCGGACGAGCGGCGACCTCACCGTCGACCCTCGATGTCGCGTCGCCCGAACGCCGTCCCCGCTGCG
Organism: Rhodococcus sp. G6(2025); assembly: GCF_058628105.1. Classification (NCBI taxonomy): domain Bacteria; kingdom Bacillati; phylum Actinomycetota; class Actinomycetes; order Mycobacteriales; family Nocardiaceae; genus Rhodococcus; species Rhodococcus sp. G6(2025). Next base: position 763,065 of record NZ_CP179750.1, on the reverse strand, counting down.
GCTGGCAGGCACCGGTTCGCGAAATGACTGTTGATGGCGGCGGCAGACACAGGCACTCCGATGACAGTGGGATACGTGAGACAAGCGGTCACACATATATCTAGTCCGGTCGCCGTAGCAGCGCAAACTCCGAACCACCCTCGGTGGCGCACGTCACTCGACGGTCTTGACTGAATTTTCAGTTTGGAATATCTTCGGTTCCCAACAGGACGTGATGACAGTCACCTCCGCCCCGAAATGTGAGGTCCGCAGTGTCCACGAATCTCGACCCGACGACGCCCCTCGACGACACCGCCCCCTCCCCGCCGGAGGACCGCTTCGGACACGTCGAGACGATCGGCGTGGAATACATCCCCGAATCGGAACGCGATTCGCGACCGCTCAACATGCTCGCCGTGTTCTTCGGCGGCAACCTGGCGTTCTCGGTGATCGTGTTCGGCTGGCTCCCCATCACGTTCGGACTCGGGTTCGGCAGCGCGATCGCGGCCAGCGCGGTCGGCATCGGACTCGGCACGCTCCTCATCGCTCCCCTGTCACTCCTGGGCCCGCGCACCGGCACGAACAACACCGTGTCGAGTGGTGCGCACTTCGGAGTGAGCGGACGGATGATCGGCTCGGGGCTCACCCTGCTCTTCGCCCTCGCGTACGCCGCGATCGCGGTCTGGACCTCGGGTGACGCGCTGATCGCCGCCGCCCACCGCCTGCTCGGCACACCGGTCGACAACGGCATGCTCGCCCTCGGCTACGGCATCATCGCCGCCGAGATCGTGGCCGTCGCGCTGTTCGGCCACGGCACGGTGGTCGCGCTCCAGAAGTTCGTGCTGCCCGTCGTTGCCGCGCTGCTCCTGCTCGGTGTGTTCGCGTTCGGGGGTCGCTTCGACGGCGGGTCGGGCAGCGGCGACTATCTCCTCGGCGGGTTCTGGCCCACCTGGATTCTGGCCGTGGTGCTCGCCGTCGGCGGTCCGCTGTCGTACGCCCCGACACTCGGCGACTACAGCAGGCGGATCTCCCGGGTGCGGTTCAGCGACCGTACGATCGTCGCGGCCACCATGGCAGGCATCTTCTTCGGGCTGTTCCTGACCGCGGCTTTCGGATCGTTCACCGCGTCGACGTTCACCACGCTGAGCGACTCCTACGTTGCCGACCTGGTGGCGGAGGCGCCCGGTTGGTACGTGCTGCCGATCGTCCTCGTCGCCCTCGCAGGAGGACTCGGCCAGGGCGTCCTCAACGTCTACGCCAGCGGTCTCGATCTGGAAGCGCTGATCCCCCGGTTGCGCCGCGTCCACACCACGCTGATCACGTCGGCGCTCGCGGTCGCCCTGCTCTACATCGGCGTGTTCGTCGTCGACGCCGTCGATTCGATCACCGCGATGACCTTGGTGCTCAACGGTTTCGCCGCGCCGTGGGTGGCGATCAACGTCGCCGGCTTCCTGGTTGCGCGGCGAGGGCAGTACGACGCCGTCGACCTCCAGGTCTTCAATCTGGGCCGCAGGGGTGGGCGCTACTGGTTCACCGGCGGCTGGAACCTGCGCGCCGTCATCCCGTGGGCGGCCGGATCCGTGTTCGGCGTCCTCGCCGTCGACACGTCGCTGTACTCCGGGCCCCTTGCCGACATCGCGCACGGTGTCGATGTCAGTCTTGTCGGATCGTCGGCCATCGCCGTGGCCGGCTACCTCGCCGCGCTGCGACTGTGGCCCGAACATGTGGCCCCGGTCGAGGCGCCGAGGTCCTAGGGCGGCACGAACCGAAGGAGATTCACCGATGAGCGAGCGACGCGATGCGATTCTGAAGGCCAGCGCGACGGCCATTGCCCAACGAGGCATTCGCGGGCTTCGCGTCAACGATGTCGCGGAGGTCGCGGGCGTGTCGCCGGGACTGCTGTACTACCACTTCAAGGATCGCATCGGCCTCCTCGAGGCCGCCCTGAACTACATCAACGACCGTGCCCGCGCCTACCGCAGCGAGGGTGAGGGATCCGGCGACTCCGCTCGCGACCGCCTCACCCGCTCCCTCCTCGGGGAGATCCAGGACCGTCCCGAGGTCGTAGAGAACTCGTTGGCCTGGAACGAGTTACGCGCCTCCGCTGTGTACGAGGAGGCGCTGCGGGAGCCCCTCGCGCGGACCACCGCGGCGTGGGTGTCGGAGATCGCCGACGCGATCGCCCAGGCGCAGGTCACCGGCGAGATCTCCCGCTCGCTCGACCCCCAGCCCACCGCGATCACGATGACGGCCCTCGTCGAGGGTCTGTCCGGGCGGTGGCTCTGCAAGGAGATCTCCACCGAGGACGCCCGCTCCCATCTGCTCGGCGCGATCGACGTCGTGATGTCCGAGCCCACCCACCACATTGCCGACACCCCCGTCACACCCACACCGAAGGAATAACCATGACCATTCGCACGATCACCGCACTGCCCGCACCGTCCTCACCGGCGCGCTTCACCGAATCCGCCCGCACACCGCTGCGGGTCGGACTGGTACAGCACCGCTGGCGACCCGATGCGGACGCACTGCGCACCGCGTTGACCGACGCGATCGGCGAGGCAGCCGCACTTGGCGCTACGGTGGTGTTCCTGCCGGAACTCACGTTGTCGAAGTACCCCGCCGACACCCGCGCGACCGGGGCCCCCGGCCGCGACGCCGAGCACCTCACGACCGGCCCCACGTACAGTTTCGCGGCCGCCGCCGCTGCCCGGCACGGGGTCTGCGTCCACGCTTCCCTCTACGAACGAGCCGACGGCCCCGACGGTCTCGGTTTCAACACCGCGATCCTCGTCGCCCCGTCCGGTGAATTGCTCTCCCGGACCCGCAAGCTGCACATCCCGGTCAGCGCCGGCTACTACGAGGACACCTACTTCCGCGGCGGTCCCGCCGACGACGCCTACCCCGTCTACCGCCCGGGCGAACTGGACGGTGCCGCACTCGGTTTGCCGACGTGCTGGGACGAATGGTTCCCCGAAGTCGCGCGGATGTATTCGCTCGGCGGCGCCGAGATCCTCGTCTACCCCACCGCTATCGGGTCGGAGCCGAGCGCCCCGTCCTTCGACACCCAGCCGATCTGGCAGCACGTGATCGTCGGAAACGGCATCACCAGTGGCACATTCATGGTGGTCCCGAACCGCTGCGGCAACGAGGGCGGCATCGACTTCTACGGTTCCTCGTTCATCTCCGACCCGTACGGCCGCGTGCTCGTGTCTGCTCCCCGCGACGAGGAGGCGGTCCTGGTGGCCGATCTCGACCTCGATCAGCGGAAGGACTGGCTCGATCTCTTCCCGTTCCTGACCACCCGCAGGCCGGACACGTACACCCGGCTGACGGATCCCGTGGACCACGAGCACCCCTACGGACTTCCGACGACGGTATCGGCCGCGGAGACCCGGTCATGACCTGGCGGATGCCGAGCGAGACCGAACCGCAGGAACGGGTGTGGATGGCGTTCCCGCCCCTCGGGGCCTCGATGACCGCGACCGCGGACGACGCGCACGAGGCGCGAACCGCGTGGACGGCCGTCGCCCACACGATCGCCGAATTCGAGCCGGTCACCATGGTCGTCGATCCGGCGGATCGGGATGTCGCCCGGCAGTACTTGTCCGCGGACATCGATGTGGTCGAGGTTCCCCTCGACGACGCCTGGATGCGCGACATCGGACCCACGTTCGTCCTCGACGAGGACGACCGCCTCGGTGCCGTCGACTGGACGTTCAACGGCTGGGGACAACAGGAGTGGGCGACCTGGGATCGCGACCGGTCGATCGGCGCGGCCGTCACCCGGTGGTCCGGTGCGCAGCCGGTCCCGTCGTCGATGGTCAACGAGGGCGGCGGGATCCAGGTCGACGGTCGCGGAACCGTGCTCGTCACCGAGACCGTGCAACTGGACCCGCTGCGCAACCCCGGCCTGGACGCGGCGGGAGTCGAGGCGGAACTCGCGCGCACGATCGGCGCCGAGCACGTCGTCTGGCTCCCCCGCGGCCTCACGCGAGATTCCGAGAAGTTCGGCACCAAGGGGCACGTCGACATCGTCGCGGCGCTACCCGCACCCGGGGTGGCTCTCGTGCACTCCCAGCGCGACCGATCCCACCCCGACCACGAGGTGTCCGCCGAGATCCTGAAAGTTCTGTCCGACAGCCGTGACCGTTCAGGTGCGCCGTGGCGGATCGTCGAGGTGCCTGCCCCGACGGTCCTGCGTGACGAGGAGGGCTGGGTCGACTACAGCTACATCAATCATCTCGTCGTCAACGGCGGCGTCATCGCATGCGGCTTCGACGACCCTCACGATGCCCTCGCCCGCGACATCCTGTCGAGCGTCTACCCCGGTCGCCGCGTCGTCACGGTCGATGCCCGGCAGATCTTCGCGCGGGGCGGCGGCATCCACTGCATCACCCAGCACCAGCCTCGCGGGCGGATCTAGCGGGCACTGTTCTCGCTGTCCACTTCCGCGAGCCGCCTCGCCAGGAATCGCCGGGTCGGGTCGTTCGCCGCCAGACCGATCGCGGCGCGGTACTCCGCGCTCGCCTCGGCGGGCCTGCCCGCTCGGCGCAGCAGGTCGGCGCGGGTCGCGTGCACGGTGTGCGTCCGCGCCAGCCTCGGCTCCCCGGCGAGTGCGTCCAACTCGGCGAGGCCGGCGTCGGGGCCGTCCCGGAAGCTCACTGCGACAGCGCGATTGAGACGGGCGGCGGGCGAGTCACCGTACGTGCCGAGTTCGTCGTATCCGGCGACGACGGCGTTCCAGTCGGTCGCCGTCCAGTTCGGCGCCGTCGCGTGGGCGGCCGCGATCGCGGCCTGCGCGCTGTACGGACCGCTTCCCCTGCGCCGTGCGGCCCGCAGGCACACGACGCCTTCCGCGATCTTCGCCCGGTCCCAACGCCGACGGTCCTGCTCCTCGAGTGAGACGAGATCACCCGCGTCGTCCGTTCGCTGAGCACGCCTGCTGTCGTGAAACAGCATGAGCGCCATCAGCGCCCACGCCTCACCCTCGTCCGGCATCAGCTCGCACAGCAACCGGCCGAGCCGCAGCGCCTCCTCGCAGAGTTCGTCGCGGATCGCGGTGTCGCCCGACGTCGCCGAATAGCCCTCGGTGAACACCAGATAGATGCAGGCGAGTACCTGCGGGGTGCGCTCGGGCAGCAGATGGTCGGGCGGGACCCGGAAGGGGATACCGGCGGTCCGGATCTTCGACTTCGCTCGGCTGAGCCGTTGGGACACGGTCGGTTCCGGGGCGAGGAACAACCGGGCGATCTCCGCCGGCCTCAGCCCGGCCACCAGGCGGAGAGTCAACGCGACCTGCGACTCCGGGGACAGCGCGGGATGGCAGCACGTGAACATGAGCCGCAACTGGTCGTCACGCACCGGCCACACCTCTTCCTCGTCCGGAGGGGGAACGAGCCGCGCCGCATCGTGCTCCTTGTCGCCGCGCAACGACTCCCGGCGCAACCGGTCCAGTGCCCGGTTGCGGGCGACGGTCGTGATCCAGGCTCCCGGGTTCTCGGGCAGTCCCGCCTCCGGCCAGCTGCGGATCGCCTCGGCGAACGCCTCCTGCACCGCATCTTCCGCGAGGGACAGGTCGCCGACCATCCGTGCCACGGTCGCCAGCGCCCGACCGGACTCCTCCCGGAAGACGCGGCTCAGCGTGTCGCCGTCCATTACTCGGCGTAGGCGACGATCTGCCGGAGTTCGACGCAGCCCTTCGGCGTCACCGGGATCTTCGCCGACAACGCGATCGCACTCTCCCGGTCCTCGGCTGCGAGCACGTACAGACCGTTCGCGACCTCGGCTGTCTCGGCGAAGGGGCCGTCGGTGAGAAGGAGTTCCCCGTCGCGAACGCGGATCGTCGTCGCGGAGTCCGGCGGATAGAGGGCCCCGCCGCCACGCACCGCGGACCCGGCGAGCCGACCGAACTTCTCGTGCTCGGCCATTCCCTCGTCCCACTGGGGTGTGCCCGGCGCCACCGCCGCCGCCACCGGTTCGCGGAGCAGCGCCATCCAGCAGCCTGTCTGATCGGTCACGGGCATCCACTCGAACATCGGCCACAGCTCGATGATCGCCTCCGGGATATGCCGCGCCACATTCAGCACCTCGTCCAGGTCCGGCCCCTCGAGGACGTAGAAACCACCGATCACCTCCGCGGTCTCCGCGAACGGACCGTCCGTGATCAGCGCCCGGCCGCCCTCGTTCCGGATGGTCGCCGCCTCCGCGCTCGGATACAAGGCACCACCTCCGACGATCGCGGAGCCCGCTCTCTCCGTGAACGCCTGGTGGCGCGCAACGGCCACCGCAAACTCCGGACTGTCCGGTGCCCATTCGGTGGCGTTCTTCTCGTCCGCCAGCAATGCCAGGTAGTACATGGGGTCATCCTTCCTCGAAAAGAAGGAACTCGGGCGCTCCTTCTGACCAGACGACGAAGAAGAGGGACGAACTTCGACACGTGCGGTGAGAGAACCGGCACCTGCGGGTGAAGAATGGACGACGAAGCCCTACGAACCACCAACTGTTCACCATCTGGCCACTTGATCGTGAGATAACGAGCCGTACGCACCACCACCCGCTCAGAGAAGGAATTCTGGATTGTCTCTCCAGTCGCCGACGGATTCGGACCTGTCGCTCCGTATACCCCGGGAATTCCTCCGCCGTGAATTCGCACCGGCGCCGCGCACACTCGTCGACATCCTGTTCGCGACGGCCGAGGCGAACCCCGAAGCCCCGGCGATCGACGACGGCTCGACGTCGCTCACCTACCAGGAACTGCTCGAGGAGATCCGGCAGACCGCGGAGGTCCTGGCCGAATCGGGAGTCGGGGCCGGCGATCGCGTCGGAATCCGAATGCCGTCCGGATCCTGCTCGCTCTACGTCGCAATCCTGGCGACGCTCGCCGTCGGCGCCGCCTACGTGCCGGTCGACGCGGACGACCCCGAGGAACGCGCCGAACTCGTGTTCGGTGAGGCGCAGGTCCGGTGCGTGATCACCGGCACCGGGATCACCGCAGGTACCGCCCCCGACAGGGCCGAGTCGCCGAGCGCCCGTCCGCCGACCGTCGACGACGACGCGTGGATCATCTTCACCTCCGGTTCCACCGGCACCCCCAAGGGTGTCGCGGTGAACCATCGCAATGCGGCGGCGTTCGTGGATGCCGAAGCCCGGATGTTTCTGCAGGAAGACCCGATCCGGCCCGGCGATCGGGTGCTGGCCGGACTGTCCGTCGCGTTCGACGCGTCCTGCGAGGAGATGTGGCTCGCGTGGCGTCACGGCGCCTGCCTCGTTCCCGCGCCCCGATCCCTGGTGCGCAGCGGCATGGACCTCGGCCCGTGGCTCGTCGCGCGCGACGTCAGCATCGTCTCGACGGTGCCGACCCTCGCGTCGCTGTGGCCTGCCGAGGCCCTCGAGGCCGTGCGCCTGCTGATCTTCGGCGGCGAGGCCTGCCCACCCGAACTGGCGGAGCGTCTCGCCGTCGACGGACGCGAGGTATGGAATACGTACGGGCCCACCGAGGCGACCGTCGTGGCGTGCGGCGCCCTGATGGACGGCAAGAGTCCGGTCAGTATCGGCCTCCCGCTCGACGGCTGGGACCTCGCAGTGGTCGACGCGACCGGTGAACCCGTCCCCGAGGGCGAGGTGGGCGAACTGGTCATCGGCGGTGTCGGCCTGGCCCGGTACCTCGACCCGCAGAAAGACGCCGAGAAGTACGCACCGATGCCGACACTCGGCTGGGATCGCGCGTACCGCAGTGGCGACCTCGTCCGCCTCGACCGCCGCGGACTTCTGTTCCAGGGTCGCGCAGACGATCAGGTGAAACTCGGTGGCAGGCGGATCGAACTGGGCGAGGTCGACAACGCCCTGCAGAACCTTCCCGGCGTCGGCGGCGCCGCCGCTGCCGTCCGCCGGACCGGAGCCGGTCACCAGGTACTCGTCGGCTACCTTGTCAGCACCAACCCCGACTTCGACCTCAAGGCGGCGCACGCGGCGCTCACCGAGCAGCTGCCGGCGGCGCTGGTTCCCCGGTTGGTCCTGGTCGACGAACTGCCCACCCGCACGTCGGGCAAGGTCGACCGGAACGCCCTGCCCTGGCCCCCGCCGGGTATCGACGACGCCGCGGAGAAACTGGGTCTCGAGGGCACGCAGGCCTGGGTCGCGGGGCTGTGGACGGCGATTCTCGGCGCCGAGATCACGGGCCCCGACGACGACTTCTTCGAGCTCGGCGGCGGATCCCTCTCGGCAGCCCAGCTGGTCACGGCGCTGCGCGAACGGTTCCCCGAGGTGACGGTCGCGCAACTCTACGACCATCCGCGGCTCGGTTCGCTCGCGGAATACCTCGACGAGCTGGCGCCGATCGACGCCGCCGAACCCCGCATCGTCACGCCGACTCCGCGACGGAGCCAGCTCGCGCAGATCGCGGCCACGGTTCCGCTCACCACGCTCACCGGCCTGCAGTGGGTCACGTGGCTGGCCATCGCGAACAACGCCTTCTCGTGGTTCACGACGGTGTCGTGGGCGCCCACGGTGTCGTGGTGGTGGATTCTGCTCGCGTTCTTCGCGTTCATCAGCCCGGTCGGCCGGATGGCGATCTCGGTGATCGGCTCACGGATCCTGCTGCGCGGACTCGAGCCGGGAACGTATCCCCGAGGCGGCAGCGAACACCTGCGACTGTGGGTGGCGCTGCGCCTGACCGAGGCCAGCGGCGCCGCGAACCTGTCTGGCGCGCCGTGGATGCTCTACTACGCGCGGGCGCTCGGCGCGAAGGTCGGCAAGGGGGTCGACCTGCACACGCTCCCGCCGGTCACCGGCATGCTCGAACTCGGCGACGGTTGCTCCATCGAACCCGAGGTCGACCTGTCCGGGCACTGGGTGGACGGCGACGTCGTCCACATCGGTGCGATCAAGATCGGTCCGGGTGCGTCGGTGGGCGCCCGGTCCACGTTGATTCCCGGCGCCACCATCGGGCGAAACGCCGAGGTCGAGGCCGGTTCCGCCGTGTTCGGACGCGTCAAGGCCAATCAGCACTGGGCGGGTTCACCGGCGGTCAAGGTCGGCAAGGCCGTCCACCCGTGGCCCGAGGAGACTCCACGCCGCGCGGCCTACTGGGTTCCCGCGTTCGGCGTGACGTCGATGCTCATCGCCGGGCTGCCGATCTTCGCCCTCGTCGCCGGCATCGTGGTCATCGGCTGGTGGATCCGCGACGCCGGCACGATCGGATCCGCCGTACTCCAGTCGCTGGTGATCCTTCCCGTCGCGACGCTCGTCAGCCTCGCCGTATTCGCCGTCCTCACGGTCGTGTCCGTCCGGCTGCTGTCCATCGGGCTGCGTGAGGGCTACCACCCGGTCCGCAGTCGCATCGGCTGGCAGGTGTGGGCCACCGAACGACTCATGGACTCCGCCCGCACGTTCCTGTTCCCGCTGTATGCGAGTCTCCTGACGCCGGGATGGCTGCGGTTGCTCGGCGCCCGGATCGGCAAGAACGTGGAAGCGTCGACCGTGCTCATGCTGCCGAAGTTCACCACCGTGGCGGACGGCGCATTCCTCGCCGACGACACGATGATCGCGAGTTACGAACTCGGCGGCGGCTGGATGCACATCGAACACGCGAAGGTCGGCAAGCGCGCCTTCCTCGGCAACTCCGGGATGACCGGTCCGGGTCGGCGCGTGCCCAAGAACGGTCTCGTCGCGGTGCTCTCGGCCACGCCGTCGAAGGCGAAATCCGGTTCCTCCTGGCTGGGCAGTCCCCCGGTCCGCCTCCGCAGGGCGCCCGGCGACACCGACGCCTCCCGCACGTTCCGTCCCCCGGTCCGGCTCAAGATCGCCCGCGCGGTCGTGGAGACGTGCCGCCTCATCCCGGTGACGGTGACGTTCGGAATCGGCCTCGGCGTGCTGTTCGCGCTGCAGGTGCTGGCTCACCACATCGGCTTCTGGCTCGCGGCGCTGGCGAGCGGTGTCGTCCTCCTCGTCGCGGGCGCGGTCGCCGGGCTGATCTCCGTGATCGCGAAGTGGCTGGTGGTGGGTCGGATCGGGAAGATCGAGCACCCGTTGTGGAGTTCGTTCGTGTGGCGGAACGAGGTGTCGGACGCCTTCGTGGAAACGGTCGCCGCACCCTGGTTCGCCCGTGCCGCCACCGGCACCGCCGTCCTCAACGTCTGGTTGCGGGGCCTCGGAGCCACCATCGGCAAGGGTGTGTGGTGTGAAACCTATTGGCTGCCCGAGGCGGATCTCGTGACGCTGGGCGACGGCGCGACCGTGGAACGGGGGTGTGTCGTGCAGACTCACCTGTTCCATGATCGGATCATGTCCATGGACACCGTCATCCTCGGAGCCGGCGCCACCCTCGGCCCGCACTGTGTCGCGCTGCCCGCCGCCCGGATCGGCGAAGGCGCCACGGTCGGCCCGGCCTCGCTCGTCATGCGCGGCGACACCGTGCCGCCGTCCACGCGGTGGCAGGGAAATCCGATCGCCCCCTGGGCGGCCACGTGAAGGCTGACAAGGGGATCGACGAGCCGGTCGACCCGTATCTCCCCCAGAACGGAAACCGCGGATACCGGGTGACCCGGTACGAACTCGACCTCACCTACAAGGTTCACAGCAACCGGCTGGCAGGCAAGGCCACGATCACCGCGGTCACCACCGAGGCCCGCTCCCGGTTCGCCCTGGATCTGGCGTCCAATCTGCACGTCACGAAGGTCGCGACCAACGGTTCCCGCAACACGAAGTGGTTGCATCGGAACGGCAAGCTGGTCGTCACGCCCGCGCAGGCGATCCCCGCGGGCGGCGCCCTCGTGCTCACCGTCCAGTACGGGGGTTCGCCGAAACCGATCCGCAGTGTGTGGGGTGAGGTCGGCTGGGAGGAGTTGTCCGAGGGCGCGCTGGTTGCCAGCCAGCCCAACGGGGCGGCGTCCTGGTTCCCGTGCGACGACCACCCGAGTTCGAAGGCCAGTTACCGCATCGCGATCACGACCGATTCGCCGTACTACACGGTGGCCAACGGTGCGCTGGTGAGCAGGCAGACGCGGGCCAGCCAGACGACGTGGGTGTACGAGCAGACCGAGCCGATGGCGAGTTATCTGGCCACCATCCAGATCGGGCCGTACGAACGCCGAAGCCTCGGTTCCGCCGGAGTCCCCATGTTCGCCGTCCACCCGCCGCGGCTGCGTCCGACGTTCGACGTGGACTTCGGCCGGCAGCCTCAGATGATGGACGTGTTCTCCCGACTGTTCGGCCCGTACCCGTTCGCCGACTACACGGTGGTCGTGACGGACGACGAGCTGGAGATCCCGCTCGAGGCGCAGGGACTGTCGATTTTCGGTGCCAACCATTGCACGGGCCGGCGCGGATACGAACGTCTGGTGGCGCACGAACTCGCCCACCAGTGGTTCGGCAACAGCCTGACACTCGGTCAGTGGCGGGACATCTGGCTGCACGAAGGTTTCGCCTGTTACGCGGAGTGGATCTGGTCGGAGAACTCGGGCGGCCCTTCGGCGCACCAGCTCGCACAGCAGGCGCATCAGGGCCTGGCCCGCAAGCCGCAGGACCTGGTGATCGCCGATCCGGGACCGCAGCTGATGTTCGACGACCGCGTCTACAAGCGCGGCGCGCTGACGCTCCACGCGTTGCGACGACGGCTCGGCGACGACAAGTTCTTCGGGCTGCTGCGGCAGTGGACCCTGGCCCATCGCCACTCCACCGTCACGAGCGAGCAGTTCACCGACCTGGCCACCCACTACACCGACGAGCCGCTGCGCCTGCTGTGGGATTCCTGGCTCGGCGAGAAGACTCTGCCGCCGATGTGAGTTGCGGTCACTCCGGGTTCGGCAGGTGCGCGCGCCACTTGGTGAGTGCGAGCGCAAGACAGCCGGCGGCCGCGATCGTCCCGAAGAGGAACATTCTCGGGTACGTCACCGCTGGGAACGTCTCGGACAGGTAGGCCATCACGGCCGGCGTCCCGAATCCCAGGTACGTGAGCGAGTAGAAGACGGCGGTCAGTCCGGCGAGGTCGTTCGGGCCCGCGATCCGCTGAATCTCCTGCAGTCCCGACACCATGGCCATGCCGTATCCGCAGCCGAGCACGACGGCGGCGGCGAGCGCGAGCGGAACGGTCAGCGCCGACGCGGCGACGGCGGCGACGCCCATTCCGACGAGGACGACGACGAGTGACACCACGACGGCACGCGCGTTGCGGGGGGTGTCGATCTTGCGTCCGAGCGCCTGGATCGCGAATCCCGCCCCGAGGCCGACCATGCACATGAGCGCCGAGAACGCGAGCGGCAGCCCACCGGTGTTCCCGGACATCAGCGACGGCAGGACCGCGTAGGCGGCGGCCGCAGTGCCGAACACCCAGGGTGCGAGCGGCGCGATCACGAACAGGAATCGCTTGTGGGCGGCGGACGGGATCGCGAGGTCGCGGGCGAGCGAGACTCGTTCGGAGACCGGCTGGGCCGCGCGGGTCTCCGGGGCTCGCCACAGTGCGACGGCAGCGGCGACGGCGATCGCGCTGTGCACAACGTACGACAGGACACTCGGCAGCGGCGCCCACTGCGCGAGGACGCCGGCGACGCCCGCGCCGAGACCGAATCCGCCGGTCAGGCTCATCGCTGCCCGTCGCGCACCGGCACCGTCCGTGGCCGCGGGATCCCACGGCGCGGTCGACAGTTCCTTCACCCAGCTGCCGCCGACGGCCATGCCGAGGCCGAGCGCGACCCCGCACAGGACGCGGCCGACGATGAGCATGGCCGCAGAGTCGGCGCCGAGGGCCAGGAGCGCGGAGCCGGCGATCGTCAGGAACGGTGCCGGGAGCAGGATCGGCCGTCTGCCCAGCCGGTCGGACAGTGGTCCGCCGAGGAGGAGGGCGGGCACGATTCCGACAACGTAGGCAAACAGGAACAGATCGACCGTGACCGGCGAGAAACCGTGATCGGCGCGGTACATGCCGAGGAGCGGCGTGAATTCGTTGCCGCCCCACGCGACCGCGAACATGGTCGCGGCCACCAGCAGCCAGGCGCGCGGCGACGCGAGGGTCTCCGGCACCTCGATCGGGGATTCGCGGACGACGGTCATCGCGCAACTCCTCTCGGGTTGAGGGCGTGGACCTGGCGCATGTGGACGAGCACCGCGGCGTCGAACCCGGCGGCGTCACCCGCTTCGACGAGTTCGGTCAGCTGCTCGTGGTCGGCGATGATCCTGGGCAGCTGTCCCGGGTCACGGGTGATCGAGTGTGCCGTCATGCGTCGCTGACGCTCGCGGATGCTGGAGTAGAACGTCGCGAGCAGCGGATTCTCGCCCGCCTCGACGATCATCCGATGGAAGTCGGCGTCGGCGGCGCTGAAGGCGGCGACGTCGCCGCGCTCGGCGATCTCCCGCTGCTCGACGAGGTTCTCGCGCAGGCGGGCGACGAGGAGTTCGCGGGCGTGTGGCTGGTCGGCCAGCACCCGGACGCTGTGCGTCTCGACGAGTTGCCGGGCGTCGACCACGTGCTCCGCCTCGCCGTCCGCGACGGGCACGATGAGCGCGCCCCGCTTCGGGTACAGCCGCATCCAGCCCTCGGACTCGAGCCGGAGGAAGGCTTCGCGCACCGGGGTACGACTGAGCCCCATGCGCCCGGCGATCTCGCCCTCGCTGATCAGCTCACCGCCGGGCAGACCGCCCGACAGGATGAGCTCCTTGACCTCGCGATAGGCCTGCTCCGCGGCGGAATACAACATAGACACAAGAAGTATTTAACACCTGGAGCCGGGTGCGGGTCTATGCACGGACAGCCACTGTGAGCTCTATCTCCACGGGTGCGCCGGACGGCAGGGCGTACACGCCGATCGCGCTGCGCACCGGCAGAGCGTCGGCCCCCAGGCATTCGACCAGCACGTCCGACGCGCCGTCGGCCACCGCGGACAGCTCACGGAAGTCCGGGGTACAGGCGACGAAGACGCTCATGCGCAGGCACCGGGAGATCGCCGCCGTGCCGCCGACGGCCGAGGCTATCGCGGTGATCGCGTTCCTCGCCGCCAACCCGGCCGCCTCCCGGGCCCGCGGGATGTCCAGGTCCCGTCCGACGACGCCGGTAACCGTGAGCACACCGTCGCGGCGTGGCGTCATCCCGGCGCTGTACGCGATCCCGTCGTGCACGACCGCGGGAATGTAGCGGCCCTGGGGCCGTGGGGCGGCGGCGACGGATTCCTGCTCAGACACCGAGTGCTATTCCTTCCTGGCGGGGGTCGGCGGCGCCGGACAGCAGGCCGCGCGCTGCGTCGAGGGAGATGATCTGCGCGCTCCCACCGGCGGCCCACGGACCCTGCAGTGCGACGTCGTGACCCAGGCTCTCCAACTCCGTGCGCACCTCCTCCGGAATGCGGGACTCGCACCGCAGTTCCGCCGGGCGGCCGACCACATCGGCGTCACTGCCCGGGAAGACCGTGAAGCGGGGCGCCGCGACGGCCTCCGCCGGGTCGAGTCCGTGATCGAGCAGGTGCGAGATCAGTTGCATGTTCCATTGCACCTGCCCGTCCCCGCCCGGGGTGTTCCCGACGTGCAGGAGATTCCCGGACGTATCGGTGATCACCCACGCGTTGAGGGTGTGCAGCGGTTTACGCCGCGGCGCCGCGGCGTTGGGATGCCCCGGGATCAGATAGGCCCCGCGGCCGAATCGGTTGTTCAGCACCACTCCGGTGCCGGGGACGGTCATCTTGGCGCCGAACGTGAAGGCGAGCGAGTGGATGAAACTGACCGCGCGGCCGTCGGAGTCCACCGCGACGGTCGAGGTGGTGTCACCGGCGCTCACGCTGAAGGCGCCCGACGACGCCCGGCGGCCGTCCAGCCTGTCTCTCGCCGCCCCGATCGCGGTCGGCTCGAGCACGGCCCGCCACCCGTCGTTGCCGGCGCCGCAGGTCGCGAACCGATCCTCGAAGGCCAGACGGGCCGCTCGCGCCATGCGATCGACGGCCGGAGCGGTGAGCCACGGCGAGAAGCCGACGACGCCGTCGTTCAGCGCCGCCTGCTGCAGCACCATCCATCCGGGGGTGGGCAGGGGCGTCTGGTGAACGACCGCGCCGGCGTAGTGCCCGCTGATCGCGAACTCCCGTCGCACGTCGGCGCCTGCCGCCCACTCGTCCCCGCCGAACGGCGCCCCACCGGCGCGGAGCGCCTCAACCGCCTGCTGAGCGAACGGGCCGGTGTAGAAACCGTGCACGTCGCGCGCCAGTGCCTCGATGGTCCGGGCCAGGTCGCGCTGCGGCAGCCGCTCCCCGACCTGCGGCAACCGGCCGTCCGGGAGGTACACCGCACGCAGTCCGGGGTCGGCGGCGATCGCGGTCTGCGCCTCTCGCACGTCGTCGCGGGTCTTGGCCGAGCAGGGAAGCCCCTTCTCCGCCGCGCACACCGCCGGTGCCCAGAGGTCCATCAGCGAGCGGGTGGCGCCACCCGCGTGCAACGCGCCGAGGGCGGCCGGCGCCCCGGGAACCGCCACCGCCAGCGCCCCGTCGAGGGGAATCGACCGCAGCCCACGTTCGGTGTAGAAGTCCACGTCACCGCCGTCGGGCCCGAAGCCGCTGCCCCCGACCGTCCACACCGATCCGTCCGGTTCGCGGACGACGGCGAACGCGTCACCGCCGATTCCGCATTGCCCCGGCAACGTCAGCCAGGTCATCGCGGCCATGGCCAGCGTCGCGTCGATGGCGTTGCCTCCGTCGGCCAGAACGCGGGCACCTACCGTGCTCGCCGCGGGATGACTGGACGAGACCATGCCGTCGGCGGAGAGAGTGGACGGTCGGGGGTTCACTTCATGCACCCCCGCGCGGCCCGCCGGCGCGGGATGGAACTGGTGTCGTCGGGGTCGACGCCGACGAAGATCTCGCCGTCACGTTCCTCGACCGGGTAGGTCTTGATGGCCACCGTCGCCGGTGGGCACACGGGTTCCCCGGTCTCCAGATCGAACACGCTTCCGTGGCAGGAGCATCCGATACCGTCGTCGACGAGTTTCCCGGACGAGAGCAGGCAGTCCAGGTGTGTGCAGTAGTTGGACGTGGCGTAGGCCTTCCCGTTCAGGCGGGCCACGGCGAACTCGTGTTCACCGGCGAAGAAGCGGCGCACGATGCCTTCGGAAACCTGTCCGGAGCGCGCAACGCGAGTGAATTCCATGGTCTTCTCCCTCTGTCGACAGGTAGGTCTCAGGCCGAAGGGCTGAGGTAGACGGTCTTTTCGGCTTGGTAGAACTGCATCATCGAGTCACCCGCCTGCTCCTTGTGGGTCTGCGTGCTCGAGGCCTTGTATCCGCCGAACGGAGCGTTCATGCTCATGCCGGTGGTGGGCTGGTTGATCTTCACCAGGCCCGATTCGGAACGGCCCGCGAACGCAAGCGCCTTCGTTACGTCGTTGGTGACGATTCCCGCGCTGAGCCCGAATTCGGTGTCGTTCGCGAGCGCGACGGCATCGTCGAAGCCGGACGCCCGCAGGAAGACCAGCAGTGGTCCGAACACTTCGTCCGTGACCACCCGCATGTCAGGGCTGCCACCGGCGAACACGGTCGGAGCAGCGAAATAGCCGTTCCCCCTGTCGAGACTTGCTCCGCCGCAAACCAGTTCGGCTCCTTCGTCGCGGCCGATCTGCACGTACTCGAGGAACTTGGCGAGCTGCGCCTTGCTCGCGAGAGCTCCCATGCCCACACCCGGTTCGGCGCCCGGGCCGACGGTGATCCCTTCGGCGAGTTCCACCACGCGGTCCAGCAACCGGTCGTGGATCTCGTCCACCGCGATCACCCGGCTGGTGCCCGTGCACGCCTGCCCGGACAATCCGAAGGCGCCCTTGACGATCAGTGCGGCCGCCTTGTCCACGTCGGCGTCGCCGAGGACCACGACGGGGTTCTTGCCGCCCATCTCGAGCTGGCTGCGGCGAGACGGACCCACCGCCGCGTGGATCGCACGGCCCACGTGGGTGGAGCCGGTGAACGTCACGGCATCGACGCGCTCGTCCGCCGCGACCGCGCCGCCGGCGCGACCGGAACCCTGGACCAGGGCGAGGGCACCGGCCGGAAGCCCCCCGGCCAGCAGCGCCTCGACCAGCCGCTGTCCCATCAGCGGGGTGAGTTCGGATGGTTTGAACACCACGACGTTTCCGGCGGCCAGCGCCGGTCCGAGTTTGCGCGACGGAATGTTGAGCGGGAAATTCCAGGGGGTGATCGCCCCGACGATTCCGACAGGTTCGCGCAGGGTGATGACGAGTCCCTCCCCCGGGGTGGGGTACGTGCTGCCGGTGGTGCGGAGCGCCTCGCCCGCGTAAAAGCGCAGGTTCATCGGTGTGCGACCGACTTCCATGGTCGCCTCCGTCCGGGTCTTGCCCTCCTCGCGGACGAGTTCGTCGACGAGGTCGCCTGCCCGCGCCTCGAGGTGCGCGGCCGCCGCTTCCAGGATTGCCGCGCGGCGTTCCGGGGGCGTCGCGGCCCACTGCGGCGCCGCCTTGGCCACCGCGCTGACGGCGGCATCCACGTCGGCCTCCGTGGAATCCGGGAACACGCCGATCACGTCGTCGTGATCCGCGGGATTGCGCCGCTCGAACGTCGCGCCGGAAGACGACGGGACCCACTGCCCGTCAATGAGATTGAGTCCCTCGATCATGACACCGTCACCAATTCCTCGTCATCGTCCATCAGGTCGAACAGGTCGACGTCCTCGTCCGCCAACCGGGCAGGCGCGATCGACCGGCCGATCAGTTCTCGGGCCGCGCTGATCTCGTCGCCGCGGTCGAGCGTGAAGGCGCCGCGCAGAACACCGCTGTCCAGATAGAAGGCGGTGAACTCGCCGTCGTCGGCGCTGCCGCGAAATACCAGGTCGGTGTAGCGGGCCGCGCCGGTGAACTGGATGTTCTTGCCGAACTGATCGGACCAGAACCAGTGCGCGGGGTCCACCACCCCGACGCGTCCGAGCATGAGGTTCGCGGTCGCCGCCCCCTGCTTGCTCGCGTTGTCGAAGTGTTCGACGCGAACGTGCCTGCCTGCCGCGTCGGAGAATCGCGCTGCCACGTCGCCGGCGGCGTAGACGTGTGGAGTCGAGGTCCGCCCCTGCGCGTCCACGAGGATTCCGCCGTCGACGGCAAGTCCGGAGGCCCGCGCGACCTCGACGTTGGGGACGATCCCGATGCCCACCACCACGACGTCGGCCGAAATCACCTCTCCGCCCTCGAGCGCGATGAGCACGCCGTCCGGCTGGGTCGTCACGGTGTCGACCCGGACGCCGCCGCGGACGGTGACTCCGTTCTCCCGTTGCAATCGAGTGCAGACGTCGCCCATCTCGGGTCCGAGGATTCGAGCGAGTGGCACCTGGTCCGCTTCGAGGACGGTCACCTCGGCGCCCAGGGCTGTCGCAGTGGCGGCAATTTCGAGTCCGACGAAGCCTCCGCCGATCAGCACCAGACCGACGCCGGGACGAAGGTGGGCGGCGAGCCGTTCGGCGTCGTCGATCGTCCTCAGGTAGTGCACCCGTTCGGGCGCAGGCCCGTTCACCGGCATCGTGCGCGGTCTGCCGCCGGTCGCGATCAGTACCGCGTCGGCCGCGATGCTTCGCCCGTCGGACAGTTCGACCGAACCACCGCTCGCGTCGATCCGGGTCACCGTCGTGCCGGTGAGGAGTTCGACGTTCTGTTTGTCTCGCCACGCGTCGGGAAGCAGCATCAACGATTCGCGATCCTCTTGCCCGGCAAGGAATTCCTTGGACAGCGGTGGCCGCTGATACGGCGCGTGCGACTCGTCGCCGACGAGGAGGATCCTGCCGTCGAATCCTCGGCGTCGCAGGGTGCGCGCCGCGACGGCAGCGGTCTGGCCGGCGCCGATGGTGACGATGGTGTTCAACGTCATGGGGTCACTCGCTCTCTCAGTCGACTTCGGCCGGCGAAGTCGCGGTCTCGGCGTAATCGGGGCTGCGGGTGAGATCCACGTAGACGACGTCGTCCTCGACCTTCACCGCGTAGGTCGGCTGGCACAGGTCCTGGTCTTCCTCGTAGCCGGTGTCGAGGTCGAACGCCCACTGGTGGCCTGGGCAGATGACCCGCCCGTGCAGCAGGGTGCCTTTCGCCAGTGACCGATCCTGATGGATGCACAGATCACGAAAGGCGTAGATCCGGTCGTCGGCCTGGAACAGGGCGACCGCGGTGTCGCCGACCTCGACGCGAAGCTTCCGGCGGCGGCCGAGCTCACGGACGGTGACCAGCCGGGTCCAGTTCGTCTCCATCGTTCTCTCCTGTCGGGCGAGATGCCTGCGTCGGGAGGGGCCCGATGCGGGCCCCTCCCTGCGCACGGTCAGGCGGTCGCGAGCTCGAGGTCGGTTGCCACGTACGTGTCGTAGAGCCCCTTCGTGTACGAGAAGCGCATCTCGGCTCCCCACTGCACGAGTTGCAGGCAACGCTGCTGCAGCTGCGGGGTATCTGCGTGGTCGAGCACGATCTGGTATCCACGCTCACCGTGCACGACGTCCGACGTGATGTGCAGGTCGAAGAATTCGATCTCGTCCTCGGTGAACCCGTACACCTCACGCAGAGGAACGATCTGCTTCTTGTAGATGCTCGGTACCTGCGACTCGAGTCCGACGACGAGTGCGGCGGTGGCCACGACGAAGTGCTCACGCTGCGACACCGCGTAGCACCAGGACTGCAGACCGCGGGTGATCGCGTTCATGTTCGACGGGTCCTCGACGCGTTCCTTCGTGGTGCCGCACGCCTCGGCGAACTTGATGAGGAGGTCGGTGTGCCGGATGTCGGCCAGTTCCTCCTCGTACATGTTCTGGAGGGTGAAATCCTTTGCATTGGTGAAGGTGTCGGGGGTGTTCGAGTAGATGTTCGCGAGGTAGTCGGCGAAGGGTCCGACGTAGTGGTAGTGGTTCTCCGCCCACCGCGCGAAATGGTGCTTCTCGAGCTTGCCCTCGGCCCACGCCTTGCTGAACGACGCGTTCTTCGCCTCGCGGCCCTTGATCGCGTTCTCCAGAGCTGCGCGGAAATCGTCCCTGCCTAGAAGTTCGGTCATGATGTGCCTCGTCTTCCTCGAGTATGAGATTGGTTGGGGATGCTCCGACTGGAGTGAACTCGACGTTATCGACTCCCGGTCTGCCCGACCACGGTCGAAGTGACTGCGTTGGAAGGGTTTCGATGTGCACGTTGTCGGCACATCGTGGACGTTCAGCTGGGTACTGCGGCGAGGGCTTCGAACTCGGCCAGCATCGCCGCACCGACCGCCTTGTCCTGCTTGCCGTTTCCGCCGCTGATGCCGATGCCGCCGACGATCTGGCCGTCGAAGACGAGGGGAAATCCGCCGACGAACACCGCGAACTTGCCCGGCAGCATCTGGCTGATGCCGAATGCCTCGTTCCCGGGCAACGCGGGACCGTCGGGAGCCTCGTTGAACAGGTGCGTTGCCCGCTCGTGGCCGGCGGCGGTGAACGCTTTGGCGATCGCGATGTCGACGCCGGTGAGGCGCGCTCCCGGCAGTCGGTGCAGAGCCAGCACGTTGCCGCCGTCGTCGCAGACGCACAGGGTCTGCTTGACGCCGATTTCCTCGGCCTTCGCGCGTCCCGCGGCGAGCAGTGGGAGTGCGTCGTCGAGGGTGATTCGGTGAACCTGATGCATTGTCTTCTCCGTTGCGTATTCGGGAGGAAGTGATGCACCGATTTCTATCACCGGCATCGCCGGAGGAACCATGGTCAAACTATCCGGCACTCTCGGCGAAATCAGGGCATAGTGCATAGGCAGTGCAGGCGTGCGCTCCGCCATACTGCACTTCTCGACCACCCGAGGAGGGTCCGCAGTGGACGACACCACGACACCGGCCGCAGAGGACGAGCGACTGTCGTTACGCGGCCTGCTGGAAGAGCCCCTGCTCGCGTCGGCCCGGCTGCTGTCCGGCACGGACGCCCTGAGCGGTCCGGTGACGTGGTGCCTGCCGTGGGGTGAGGTGCTGAGCAGGCCCGATTCCCTCGCCGAGGTCGCTGTGTACACCCGGCCCGAGACGCTGTCCGCGCACGGACGTGAACTCGAGTCGCTGGTGGCGCGGGGCGCCGGGGTCCTTCTCGTCGACGGGTCGGCGCCCGTGGGCACGGTCTGGCCGACCGGACTCACGGTCGTGGAGCTGGGTTTTCCCGTCGGGTTCACCGCACTCAACCGGCTCCTCGCCGAGCGCGCACTCACCCAGGAAGCGCACGTGATGCGCTACGCCCTCACCGTGCACCAGTCGCTTGCGGGGTTGCTGCACCGCGGCGCGGGCCTGCCGATGCTGATCCGTGAGGTCGCGACGCTGACCTCGGACGTCGCCGTCGCCCTGGACGTCCGCGGACGCCTCCTCGCGCACGCCGGCCTCCCGGACGTCGAGGACGCGGGCACCGTCGCCCTGCTGGAGGCTCTCGCGGACGCCCTGCCGCGCCTCGAGGAATCACCACCGGCACGGATGCACAACGTTCACGTGTTCCGCCTGGAGCATCCGGAGGGACTGTTCGCGCCCACGACGGCAGTCGCCGGGGCCATGCAACTCGCCGGCCGCTACGAGGGCTGGATCGTGGTCGTCGTCCCCGGGGCGAACCCCCGCAGACACGACATCGCACAGCACCGGGTGGTCGTCGAACAGGCCGGAACGATCATCGGCACCGAGATGCTCCGGCAGCGGAGCGTGGACGAGGCCGAGGAGCGGGCGCGCGGAGACTTCGTCCAGGCCCTCGTGCACGGAAACTTCGCCAACGACCACGACCTGCGCACCCGGGCCGCGCTGCACGAGATCGATCTGGACCTGCACTACATCGTGTTCGTCGCCCCCGGTCTCGTCGACCGGGCGTCGGGACGACCCGGCGCGAGCATGGTCCGGCTGGCACGGTACGCCGCCGGCGTCCTGCCGCGTCCGGGCGTACGTTCGCACGTCACCGTCATCGGCGACGTGCTCGTGGTGATCCGATCGTTGAGCTCCGTCGACACGCCGGGTGTCGAATCCGAGATCAGCGAGTACGCCCACGCCATGTCGCTCGATCTCGAAACCCGTTTGGGTCAGCGGATTCCGGTGGCCCACGGACGTCCCGCGGCGGGTGCCCGCGATGTCGGGGAAAGCTACCGCGAGGCCCGCATCACCCTGGGCATCGCCCAGCGGCTCGGACTGTCCGGTTCGGTGGCCTACAACGACCTTCGCGGGTTCAGTGTGCTCGCCCGCGCCACCGACACCGACGAGAGCCGACGGCTCATCCGTGACGTTCTCGGTCCCCTTCGGGCGTCGAGTTCGCATGCCGACACCGAGGAGTTGCTGTTCGCCTACCTCGAGGAGGGCGGCAACATCAACGCCGCCGCACGGCGCCTCCGGATCCACCGGAACACGATGATCGCCAAGCTCGATCGCACGTCTCGGCTCATCGGCATGGATATCCGGGAACCCGAGAACCAGTTCACGCTGTGGCTGGCTCTTCGTCTCGATCTGCTCTCCCAGGTGCAGGACACCGTCAACCACGAGATCGTGACCCGCTAGCCCTCAGCCGGCCCCCGGGTTCTCGCCGGCGAACGTCCCGGCCAGTCCGGCGAGCACGACGACGGCCGCCACGGCGAACAGCAGTCCGTACGGATCGGCCGACAGGTGCGCGGCCACGCCCACCCAGGCGGCGCCCACGGCCGAGCCACCGAAGCGGATGAGGTTGAACAGTCCCAGGCCGGTTCCGACGGCCCCGGCGGGCGATCGGGTCGAACCGGCCGCGGCGGGTGTCTGGACCATGCCGATCCCCACTCCGGCGACGAGGAGCACGGCGCCGACGGCGACCGGGTTCCGGACGTCCGCGGACAACGTGATCGCCAGGGCCACTTGACTACTGACCAACACCGCCAGACCGGTTCGCATCACCACCCGGGCCCCGATCCTGTCGACGAGACGCCCGACGACGGGCGCCACGCACGTCATGACGACCGGTAGCACGAAGAGCATCAGCCCCGCCTGCGTGGTCGAACTGCCCGTGCCCGTCAGGTAGAGCGGAAGCGCGAGCAGCAGGGCTCCCAGCGCGAACATCTGGGTGAAGGCAGCGAGCGCACTACGCAGGAACCGCGATTCGATCACCAGGTCGATGGGCACGAACGGGTTCGCCGCCCGCCGGCAGTGGAGCACGAACCCGGCCGTGACGACGACTCCGGCGCCGATGGTCGTGATGCTGACCCAGGCGGGTACCTGCTCCATCGAGACGGTCGTGAGGCCGAGGATCAGCAGGACCGCGCCGAGTGTGACGGTGGACGCTCCGATCACGTCGAGCCGCATCTTCTTGCCGGGGTAGCGCGGGATGTAGCGGAGGGTCGCGGCGTACCCGATCAGGGCGACCGGCACCAGTGGCACGAACGCCCACCGCCAGCCGCACCAGTCGCTGACGATTCCACCCATGGACGGGCCTACGGCCTGCCCGATCCCGTTCACCGCAGCCCAGGCGCCGACGGCGCGCGCTCGCCGTGCGGGCCCGAACAACCACGCGATCAGGCCCATGACCGCGGGCGCGAACGCGGCCGCGGCGATCCCGCCGAGCGACCGCCACAGCACGAGCACGGGCAGGGACGGTGCGAGCGCCGCACCGAGCGAACAGGCCGCAGTTCCCAGTAGGGCGGCGCAGTACACGCGCCTGCGCCCGAACCGGTCTCCGATCCACCCGGCCAGCGGCATCGTCGCAGCGAAGGTGAGGAGGAATCCGACGACGACGAAGATGCCGCTGCCGAGACCGGCGTCGAAGTCGGTGAGGATCGCGTTCAACGGGACGTTGACGATGTTGTTGCTGACCGTGCCGACGAACGTTCCGGCGAGCAGCGCCGCCAGCGCGGGCGACGTGCCGGGTCCGCATTCGTCACCCGCGGTTGCACTCTGAGCCTGACCGACCGCCGTGTTCATAGAGTCCACTTTCATCCGAGAATTCGCGTTCCGGCGATGCCAGTTCTCGCCGGAATCCCTTACCGCGGCCCGCTCGCCAAGTTTGGTTAGGCAAGCCTAATTATGAACACAGGATTCCGTGAAACGGCTTCTGCCGAGCATTCCTTTACTTGCGCGTGACAACAAGCAATCCCGGCGAAAAATGCCGGGCACAATGCACAAATACGCTGGTTATCGATGTGCACTCTGGACGTTGACCCTGGAAAACGCCCCGCGCAGTATCACTGCACTGTGACTAGTGCCACTAGTCTGTACCTATTTCGAAGGGGCGCACCGTGGATGTAAGTCTCACCGCCGCACATTGGGTGTATCTCGGAGGAATCATCGTCATCCTCGGGACGATGCTCATGCGGAAGAACATCGTCGTCCCCGCCGTCATCGGCACGTTCCTGACCGCCTTCGTGTTCTCCGACAGCCTCGTCACCGGTCTCGCGTCGATTTTCAACGCGAGCCTCGTGGCCGCCCGCGAGCTGTTCAACATCTTCCTCATCATCTCGCTGGTGACGGCGATGCTCGGCGCCCTCCGGCAGATGGGAGCCGACCGGTTGATGGTCGCCCCGTTCCGGCGCGTCATGCGCGGCGGCACCAGCAGCTTCATCGTCCTGGCCATCGTCACCTACACGATCTCGCTGTTCTTCTGGCCAACCCCCGCGGTTCCGTTGATCGGAGCCGTCCTCATCCCCGTCGCCATCCGCGCCGGCCTTCCCCCGATGGCGGTCGGCATGGCGATCGCGATCTGCGGGCAGGGCATGGCGCTGTCGTCCGACTACATCATCAAGGTGGCGCCGGGCCTGTCGGCAAAGTCGGCAGGAGTCGATCCGGACGTCGTCGCGGACCGCGCCCTGGTGATGTCCCTGATAGTCGGTCTCACCGCACTCCTCATCGCCTACTTCACGCAGCGCAGGCACATGCGCCGCCCCGCACCGGAACTGCTCACCGACTGGGAGGCACGCGCGGAGAGCGACTTCGGCAAGCCCGGCGGCGACGCCCCCGAGGCCGGTGCTACCCCCACCGGCGGCGGCGCGATCGATCGTGCACCGGCCGAAGCGGCGACGAGTGCCGCTCCCCCGACGTCGACGGCGGTCCTCGCCGAACCCGTCACGGCCTCCGCCCGGCAGGTCATCGACGACACGTTCAAGAGCATCCGCGCCGCAAAGACTTTCGCAGTACTGGTGCCCACCGCGTATCTGGCGTTCATCGTCTACCTCATGGTCGGCAAGTTCACCGATCTGGTGCCCGACCTCAAGGGCGGCGACGCGGCGGCGATGGTCGGCGGCATCGCCGCGCTCATCCTCTTCGCCGCGGCCGCGACCAACGACAAGAAGGGTTTCCTCGAGACGACGTCCGAGCACCTGATCGACGGTCTGGTCTTCGCATTCAAGGCCATGGGCATCGTGATCCCGATCGCCGGATTCTTCTTCATCGGCAACGGTGACTTCTCCGCCGCCATTCTCGGGCTTCCTGCGGATGCGACCGGCCCGACGCTGCTCTTCGACCTGGTGAACGCCGCGCAGTCCCACCTGCCGCAGAACGCGTTCGTCACGTCGTTCGGCATCCTCGCCATCGGCATGATCGCGGGCCTCGAGGGCTCCGGATTCACCGGGCTGCCGCTCACCGGTTCACTCGCGGGCGCGCTCGGGCCTGCCGTCGGGATGGACCCCGCAACTCTGGCCGCGATCGGTCAGATGGGGAACATCTGGTCCGGCGGTGGAACGCTCGTCGCCTGGTCGTCGTTGATCGCGGTGGCCGGCTTCGCCCGTGTGCCCGTCCTCGAACTCGCCAGGAAGTGTTTCGTGCCCGTGGTGTCCGGCCTGGTGCTGTCCACCGCGCTGTCCGTGCTCATCTTCTGACAGTTCGACGGCCTCGGTGGGGGCGATTTTCCCGCCGAGGTCACGCGCGCAGTCGATCCGCATTCTCGAGGATGGCGGCGCGCAGCGCCTGCTCCGGTTCGCTGAGAACACTCCGGCGGGCCTCCAGCACGAATTCGACGTCGACGGCGGGTCCCCACTCGTCGCGCGAACGCATCCGCACCGGCGCCAGTCCTGCGGGCGGCAGGGTCTCCGCGTGAAACACGACGCCGAGACCCGCAAGACACGCGGCCCGCAACCCGTTCAAACTGTCCGTCACGCAGGCCACCCGCGCACCGCGCCCGGACTTCTCCAGGACGTCGAGCGCCGCTTCCCTCGTGATCGACGGCGGCGGATACGTCACCAGCGGCACCGGCCCCTCTGCATCCGGAACGAAGTCGGGGGCCGCGAAGAACGCCAACCGGTCGGTCCACACCAGTTCGCCGTGCCGGTCTCCTCTGCGCCGCTTCCCGAACACCAGGTCCAGCCGGCCTTCGTGCAGTTGCCGGAACAACACTTCACTCAACGCCACTGTGAGTTCGAGATCGACGAGCGGATGGCTGCGGCGGAACTCGCCCAGAATATGAGGTAGCTCGTGCAGAACCAGATCTTCGGACGCCCCGAACCGGACGCGTCCCCGCACACCGGACTGGGTGAAGTAGCGCTCGGCGTCCGAGTGCCGCTCGAGTATCGACGTCGCGAAACCGACCATCACCGAGCCGTCCGCGGTCAGTTCGACCGAATGCGTGTCCCGCAGAAACAGGCGGCGCCCGGCGGCCAGTTCCAGCTTTCCCACGTGCTGGCTGACCGTCGACTGCCGCAGGTTCAGGCGCCGGGCCGCGGCCGTGAAACTGCGGGTGCGCGCGACCGCGAGAAAGCTCCGCAGATGAACGGGATCGAACATCACCCATTGTTATCACAGTTCGGCATTACAGTAAACGCGACTATCGTCTTTCGAAATATCCGCGCGTTGCTTACGGTCGAACCATGCTGACGAAGATCCCGCTGCTCAGAAGACTCGATCCGTTCATTCTCGGCATCCTGATCACCGTCGGGATCGCCAGCCTGATCCCCGCGGACGGCACGGCCCTGACCGCGTTCACGTGGGCCACGAAGGTTGCCGTCGGAATTCTGTTCTTCCTCTACGGCGCCCGACTGTCCACGCAGGAGGCGCTGCACGGCCTGCGTCACTGGCGTCTCCACGTCACCATCCTCGCCGCGACGTTCGTGATCTTCCCGCTACTCGGAATCGCTGCGCGCGTGCTGGTCCCGACTATCCTGACCCAACCGCTGTACCTGGGCCTCCTCTACGTCTGCCTGCTGCCGTCGACCGTCCAGTCGTCGATCGCCTTCGTGTCGATCGCCCGGGGCAACGTGCCCGGCGCCATCGTCAGCGCCTCGTTCTCCAACATCCTCGGCATCTTCGTGACACCGCTCCTCGTGGCATTGCTGATGACGAGCGAGGGGGCAGGCTTCGACGCGTCCTCCGCGATCGGCATTCTCGTCATGCTCCTGCTGCCGTTCATCGCCGGCCAGGCGGTGCGGCGGTGGATCGGTCCCTGGGTGAAGAAGCACGGCGCACCGCTCAAGCTCGTCGACCGGGGATCGATCCTGCTGGTCGTCTACGTCGCATTCAGTGAGGGAATGAACGAGGGCATCTGGGGCACACTGTCCGTCGGCCGGCTCCTCGCTCTGCTCGCGGTGTGCGCGGTGCTGCTCGCCGTGGTCCTGTCCGTCACGTGGTTCGGGTCGAAGCGACTCGGCTTCGACCGCGCCGACCAGATCACGATCACGTTCTGCGGTTCGAAGAAGAGCCTCGCCACCGGACTTCCGATGGCCACCGTCCTGTTCGCGAGCCAGCCGATCGGCCTGATCGTGCTGCCGCTCATGCTGTTCCACCAACTGCAGTTGCTGGTATGCGCGTGGATGGCGGGCCGGCTGGCCCGACGCGCCGCCACCGAGGAGACGGAACTCGCGACCAGTTCGAGCTAGCCGGGAATCATTCGGCCAGTACGGCCTTCAGGAAGGTCTTGGTGCGCTCGTTCTTCGGCGCGGTGAAGATCGTCGCCGGGTCGCCTTCTTCCACGACCCGCCCGGCGTCGAACATCATCACCCGGTTCGACACGTCCCGCGCGAACTGCATCTCGTGCGTGACGATCAGCATCGTGATGTCGGTGGTGCGCGCGACGTTCCTCAGCACGTCGAGGACGTCCGCCACCAACTCGGGATCCAGCGCCGACGTGACCTCGTCGAGCAGCAGAATGTCGGGGTCCATGGCGAGCGCTCTCGCGATCGCGACTCGCTGCTGCTGGCCACCGGACAGTTGCGTCGGGTGCGCGGTCTCCTTGTCCGACAGACCGACCGTCTCGAGCAACTCGCGTGCCCTCGTCACGGCCGCGGCCTTGTCCAGTCCGAGCACGTGGATCGGCGCTTCGGTGATGTTCTCGATGACGTTCATGTTGGGGAACAGGTTGAACTGCTGGAAGACCATGCCGATCCGGCGTCGTATCCGGCGCACGTACTTCTCCGACGCCGGCACGAGTTTGCTTCCCTTCTCCTCGTGCGTCAGAGGTACCCCGTCCACCCAGATGACGCCCTCGTTCACCTTCTCGAGGGTCATGAGTAGTCGCAGGATGGTCGTCTTCCCCGATCCGCTCGGACCGATCAGGGTCACCCGGTCACCGCGCGCGACCTGGAAGTCCAGGTGGTCGAGCACGACGTGGTCGCCGAACTGCTTCACGACGTCGTCGAATCGGATCATCGGGGTTGCTGCGCTCGCGTCATCGGGCAAGACGTCTCTCCAATCGCCGTATGAGCAGGGACGTCGGGTAGCTGGCGACCAGGAAGATCACACCCGCCAGCGTCAACGGTTCGAGGTACTGGAAATGCCGGGCGCCGAACTGCTGCGCGGCCGTCACCATCTCCACCACCGTGATGGCGAAGAGGAACGGGGTGTCCTTGAACATCGACACCGCGTAGTTGCCCAGCGCCGGGACGACGCGACGGATGGCCTGCGGCAGGATGATCGCACGCCACGTCCGGGTGGGCGCGATGGACAACGCCCGCGCCGCCTCCCACTGGCCGACGGGCACCGCTTCAATTCCCGCCCGGTACACCTCGGCCATGTACGTCGAATAGTGGATTCCGAGTACGACGACACCGATCTGCAGCGGCGACAGTCCCGTGAACGTGTAGTACACGAACAGCAGTTGCACGACGAGCGGGGTCAGCCGGATGAATTCACTGATCGCGCGGACCGGGACACTCACCCATCGCGGCGCGGCCTGCCGGATCAAGGCGATGACGAGACCGAGAACGACGGAGATCAGGAACCCGAGAACGGTGGCGATGAGGGTGATCTTGAAACCCTCGAGCAGCACGGGCAGTGCCTCGAACGCTCGGTCCCAACTCCACTGGACGCTCATTGCTTCGCGGCCTCCAGTCCCCGTGGGTCGGTGGGTGCGAGGCTGAAGATCTCACGCAGCGACGGTCCAGTGCCGAGGCGATTCTTCGCCCGCACCTCCAGCGCGTTCATCACCAGTGTCAGCACGTAGCCGATGACGAAGTAGATGACGAGCCCGACGCCGAACGCGAAGAGCGTGTTTCCGGTCGTCTGCCGGAGTTGGTCGATCTCGAAGGTCAAGTCCTGCAGAAGGATATAGCTCGCGAGCGCTGTGCCCTTGAGGAGCTGGATCAGGAGGTTGGTCAACGGAGGAATCATCTCGGCCCAGGCCTGCGGGAAGACCACCCGGCGCAACCGCTGCCAGTGACTGAAGTCCAGCGCTGTCGCCGCCTCCCATTGCGATTGCGGCACCGAGTTGATCGCGCCCCGAACCACCTCGGCTCCGTAGGCGCCGTAGTTCAGCCCGAGCGCGAGGATCCCGCAGAGCACCGGGTCGATGAGGTAGCCGAACAGCGGAACCACGTAGAACAACCAGAACAGCTGCACCAACAGCGAAGTGCCCCGGAAGAATTCGATGAACGCGCGCGCCGATCCCCTGATCACGATGTTGTGCGCACGGGCGGCCAGCCCGAGCGCGAGCGCGAGGACGAACGCGAGGAGGGCACCGCCCGCCGTCAGTTGGAGCGTGACAACGATCCCTTCCTGGATGCTCGGCCACGCGTCCAGAAAGGCGTCGATGTTCTCCTTCACAGGCAGCAGACCTCTCCGACGATCAGCCGGCCCCGCCGCAGAGTTTGGCGGTGGTCAGGTTCGGATCGGGCAGTTCCTCCGCGGTGAATCCGAACGGTCCGACGATGGACAGGTACTTGTCCTTGTCGGAGGTGATCTTGGCCAGCTCGGCGTTGTAGGCGTCGCGCAACTCGGTGTCTTCCTTGCGGAAGACCGTGCCGCCGGCACCGACCTGGGGTACCCCGTCGATCTCGGCGACGAACGAGCTGGTCACTTCCACCGGGGCCTGCGGGTTGTTCTGCGCCAGCCAGTTCAGTGAGATTCCGGTGAGCGCAAAGACATCGGCTCGCCCGTTGGCGACGGCGTCCATTCCGTCCTGCGGCGACGCCACCTGCATCGCATCGATCCCGAGTTGCTGCGCGTAGTCCGATTCGATCGCCCCGGTCATCGCGGCCATCCGCACCCCGCTCTGCTGCACCGACTGCATGTCGGTGAGCTTCGCGGGATTCCCCTTGGGCACCATCAGCGCGGTCGTGTAGTTGAATTCCGGCTCGCTGAACGCTGCCTGCTCGCACCGCTGCGGCAGGATCGACATTCCGGCGCTGACGACGTCGAAGCGGCGGGCCTGCAGGCCGGGAATGAGCGCCCCGAAGTCGGTACTCACGCCCTCGACGTTGTCGATGCCCAGGTTCTTGAAGATCTCGCGGTGCAGGGCCACGGTCGCGCCGGTCAGCTGGCCGTCCTGCTCGAAGCTGTACGGGGCCTCGCCGGCGAAGCCGACGGTCACCGTTCCGCTGTCCTGCAGCTGCTGGAGGAGCGATCCGCCGCTGGTCGTGTCGGTCTTCGTGCACCCCGCCAGGGAGCCGGCGGCCACCATCATGCCTGCGAAGGCGACAGCCGCCCTGACTGCCGGACGTTGTTTCGACATCGTGCTCGTCACCACAGATTCCCTTCGTCACCTCGGGTGATCCGGGAGGACGCGCACCGCACGGCACGATCCCAACGGATCTGCCCGGGCCACGTTACGCAGGCGAAGGACCTGCCATAGGGGAACCGGGGGGACGTTACCGCAGCGTTATCAAATGCGGTCGGCGAATGTCCCCGGGAATGCCGAAAGCCCCCCAACAAGGTTGGGGGGCTTTCGGTAACGGATGTTCGGCGGTGTCCTACTCTCCCACACCCTGTCGGGTGCAGTACCATCGGCGCTGGAGGGCTTAGCTTCCGGGTTCGGAATGGGACCGGGCGTTTCCCCTCCGCTATGGCCGCCGTAACTCTATGAAACTGTCACACGGAACATCAGCGAAGAAACACACAACAAACAGTGTTGTTGGTGGTGTTCTTCTTTCTTCTGTTCTGAAACGTGTGTGTTGTTTCAGATACTGCACAGTGGACGCGTAGCTTCTTTGTGGTAAGTCCTCGGCCTATTAGTACCAGTCACCTGCATCCGTTACCGGACTTCCAGTTCTGGCCTATCAACCCGGTGGTCTGCCGGGGGCCTTACCCCCTCGAGGGGGTGAGAAACCTCATCTTGGAACAGGCTTCCCGCTTAGATGCTTTCAGCGGTTATCCCTTCCGAACGTAGCTAACCAGCGGTGCTCCTGGTGGAACAACTGGCACACCAGAGGTTCGTCCGTCCCGGTCCTCTCGTACTAGGGACAGCCTTCCTCAAGTTTCTAACGCGCGCGGCGGATAGAGACCGAACTGTCTCACGACGTTCTAAACCCAGCTCGCGTGCCGCTTTAATGGGCGAACAGCCCAACCCTTGGGACCTACTCCAGCCCCAGGATGCGACGAGCCGACATCGAGGTGCCAAACCATCCCGTCGATATGGACTCTTGGGGAAGATCAGCCTGTTATCCCCGGGGTACCTTTTATCCGTTGAGCGACACCGCTTCCACTTGCCGGTGCCGGATCACTAGTCCCGACTTTCGTCCCTGCTCGACCTGTCAGTCTCACAGTCAAGCTCCCTTGTGCACTTGCACTCGACACCTGATTGCCAACCAGGCTGAGGGAACCTTTGGGCGCCTCCGTTACATTTTGGGAGGCAACCGCCCCAGTTAAACTACCCACCAGGCACTGTCCCTGAACCAGATCATGGTCCGAGGTTAGAGGTCCAATACGATCAGAGTGGTATTTCAACAACGACTCCACACTCACTGGCGTGAGCGCTTCACAGTCTCCCACCTATCCTACACAAACCGAACCGAACACCAATACCAAGCTGTAGTGAAGGTCCCGGGGTCTTTTCGTCCTGCCGCGCGTAACGAGCATCTTTACTCGTAATGCAATTTCGCCGAGTCTATGGTTGAGACAGCTGAGAAGTCGTTACGCCATTCGTGCAGGTCGGAACTTACCCGACAAGGAATTTCGCTACCTTAGGATGGTTATAGTTACCACCGCCGTTTACTGGGGCTTAAATTCTCAGCTTCGCCACCGAAGTGGCTAACCGGTCCTCTTAACCTTCCAGCACCGGGCAGGCGTCAGTCCGTATACATCGTCTTACGACTTCGCACGGACCTGTGTTTTTAGTAAACAGTCGCTTCTCACTGGTCTCTGCGGCCCCACCCAGCTCACACTGCAAGAGTGATCACCGGACGAGGCCCCCCTTCTCCCGAAGTTACGGGGGCATTTTGCCGAGTTCCTTAACCATAGTTATCTCGATCGCCTTAGTATTCTCTACCTGACCACCTGTGTCGGTTTGGGGTACGGGCCGTGTGAAAGCTCGCTAGAGGCTTTTCTCGGCAGCATAGGATCACTGAATTCGCCTCATTCGGCTATGCGTCACCTCTCAGGCTGTGTGAATGGCGGATTTGCCTACCATTCGCCCTACAGGCTTACACCAGTATTACCACTGACTGGCTCAGCTACCTTCCTGCGTCACCCCATCGCTTGGCTACTACCAGATCAGGTCCCATGCATCCACATCCAGGGCCCCCGAAGGGGCGTAAGGACGCTTCAGGATGGTTAGTATCACTGATTCACCAGGGGCGCGTTCACACGGGTACGGGAATATCAACCCGTTGTCCATCGGCTACGCCTGTCGGCCTCGTCTTAGGTCCCGACTCACCCTGGGCGGATTAACCTGGCCCAGGAACCCTTGGTCATTCGGCGGACGAGTTTCTCACTCGTCTTTCGCTACTCATGCCTGCATTCTCACTCGTGTGGCCTCCACGGCTGGGTCACCCCGCCGCTTCCATGGCCACACGACGCTCCCCTACCCATCCACACC